>NZ_CP196181.1:0-2317500 GCF_051550185.1 Streptomyces pallidus (ex Mingjun et al. 2026)
CCAGGTCGGTGAAGGCGCCCAGGACGGTCTTCGACAGGAAGTCCCGGCCGCGGTCGACGCGTACGTGCTCGGGTATGCCGCCCGCTGGCCCGTACGGGCCGGTGCGCAGCACGGCGGCGCGCAGAGCCGCCAGGATCGAGGCCCTTGAGGGATGGCCGGGGGTGACTGCGGTGCCCGTGATGGCCTTCGTCGCGACATCGATGAACCACGTCACCCACGGGCGCACCAGCTCCCCGTCCGCGTCGACCACAAGCGGCGCCTGGACGTGGTCGGACTCCCAGGTGTGGTTCCGCCACAGCCTCGGCCTGCGCCCGAACACATCGTGAGCCCGGGCCGCCTCCGGACCCCGGGCCAGGCCCGCGCGTTCGCCCGCGGTCAGGTCACGGCGCACCGCGCGCAGGAACGTCGACAACGACGGCACCGGATCGAGCAAGGGAACCGCCTCCATCGGCGCCCCGCCTGGCACCGCGGTGACCAGATCACCGGCTGCGGCACGGGCGCGGACCACCAGCTGCCGGTGTACCGCCGAGGCGTTGCCCCGCCAGTACGCCAGGAGCACCCGCACCTGCGACGTCACCTCGAACCGGTCCACCGTTCTCGCCCCCGGACGGGCCGCCATACGGGGCTCGGCGTCAGCCTGCGCGAGCCACCGCCACACCGTCCGCTCCGACACCCCCAGACACTCCCCCGCAAGGCGCACGTGCCCCCGTGAAAGCCGCCTCTGGGCCCGCAGCCGCAGCAGCCGCTGAACCACAGCACCGCGCAACGCGGCGAGCGCCGGACCCTGGAGCTCAGGCACCGGCTCTGGCACGTCCAGCGGTGCCGACGCTCCCGCCTCGGATGAACTGATCATGGAACCGCTCCCTGCCGCCCGCTGTTGGTCTCCCTTTTCGATCCTGTGCCGTCGGCCGTTACGGGTAGGGGCCAAGCCGGGCGCAGGCCTGCTCGATCAACACACGGTCCACGCGTACGTCCCTGCCTCGCTTGGACAGGGCGTAGACATGGGAGGTGATCTTCGCCCAGGTACGGAAATTGCCCCGCGCAACCGTCGCATCCGCCCATCCCACGTCCGCCGGCTCGACGCCCTCCCACACGTCATGGAACATCGCCAGCGTCTCTGCGAGCCGCTCCTGGTCCAGGCCGGGAACCTGGTGCCAGGTCAGCACCCGCGACCGCAACGCAGGCGCCCGCGCGATCACCCGCTCCGCACCCGCCCCACACAACAGCAGCGCGGCAGCCGTACCCGGCTCGTCCCACAGCAGACGCAGGTAGTCCAGCAGCGGCGGGGACAGGCGCTGTACGTCATCGAGGAACAGCACCCCAGGCCTGCGCAGCGCCTCTCCGAGGGCGCGGTCCGCCGACTGCGCCCGGTGCGAGAGAGAACCCGCCGCCAGCCCGAGCGCGTCCAGCAGCGAAGCGCGCATCTGCGGCAGGCCCGGCTTCACGCCGACCACCGCCCGCCATACAGGCACCCGATCAGGCAGCAGATGCAGCGACTGCTGCACGGCCACCGTCTTCCCCACCCCCGGCTCCCCGAACACACACCCAATTCCCCGCGCGGCCACGGTGTGCCCCGCGGCTTCCACCACAGCAGCAACGCCGGCCGTCGACACCACCCGGGCACCCGGCACAAACAGCCGCACCCCACCCCGCGACGGACCGGTCTTCCCCTCGTCCGGCTCGGCAACAGCTGGGACTTCCGAAACCGCGTCCACCACCGGCAGACCCTCACCCGCCCGCTGCAGCTTCAGGTCGGCCAGAACCCGCTCATACCGGCTGGCCTCGACCCGGTTCCGGGAAGGCCTCGCCACCTCCAGCACCCGCCCCGCCCGCAGATCACGGAGCACCACGCGCTGGAGCGTCGAGAGAGACGGGACGCGCCCGACACCCCACTCCTCCAGCCCACCATCGGCGTGTGCCCGCTCTATCCGCCGATGCAAGCCGGAGACGTTACCGCCCTCTTCCGCGAGGACCGCCCACAACGCATCACTCAACGCGAACCCGTCCCCGCGCGGCCTCGCCTCCATCCGCCCCGCCCGCCCCTCAGCGAGCCAACGCCACACCGTCCGCTCCGACACCCCGGCAAGCTCCGCCGCGACCTTCACATGCAGCCGCGATACAACCCCCGACTCCTCCACCGCGAGCAGACGCCGAACCACCACACCCCGACCCGCACCAGACCCCGCAACCGAAGCCCCTGCCTCACCACGTACACCGCGACCCGACCGAGCAGCCATACCCACCAGCACAGCCCAAGCAAGCCACCCCGAACACAGGAACTTTCAACCCTGTGACAGCCACACCATCCACGTGCTATCGGCCAATGGCAGCCCCCTGGTCAACCCATGACAGCCATCACAGACCCAGGAACCGTGCTGTACCAGGCCAGAAACCCATCACGCAGCGATGACGCCCAAACCCCGCCACCACACCCCCAACTCACAATACCGGTAGGCGTCACGGGAAACGGCTCGTTGATCTTGCCGAGCCGTCGCACCATCAATTCGTACTTGCGGCGTGCCGTGTGCCGGGCGAAATGCCTCAGGTACATCTGGGGCACTGTGTGATCCCGGGTGCCCCCGGCCTTGGCCGCGCGCTTCGCCGACGATGCCTTACCCACTGGCGCCCCTTTCCTGCCTGCCTGTACGGGTCCTTCGTACACGCAGGCGAGCCATCGGTGCCCAAGATTTTTCGGAACGGCCCGCCACCGAACGGACAACAGCCGCGACCGGCACGCGGCTGCGCGGCACTCGCGCCTCACTCACCCAAGACCAGCTCGACGCGTTCTGGGTCAAAGCCTTGGCCCTGGACACCGGGACCTTGGCAGAATCTGGTGGGTGAACGCGGCACACATATCCACGCAGCACCTCGTCTCCCAGGTGCTTCTCCGGGAGTTCACGATGCCTGGCCGGGGCGGCCGACAGCTTCTACCGTTCGACGTGCAGAACCCGGAGCGGCGGCAGAAGCTCAAAGGGCCCCGGGCATGTGGCGCGGCCAAAGACTTCGTGGCATTCGACTCCGCGACTGCAGAGGACCTGTGGAATTCGGTAGAGACGCATGTACCGCCCGCACTCACCGCTGTGAAGGCCGGCAGTCCGTTCGCCCACCCCCACCACGTCGAAGTGCTGCGCAACCTGGTCGTGCTCCACTACGTACGGTCACATCGCTACCGAAGCGTGCACACCACCGCGTTCAAGACGGTGAGCAGCAAGGTCCGCGGCGAACTCATCCAGCGCTTTCCGGAGCCCCTACGCCGTGAGGCACTGCGCCAGACCGGGCTCCATCTGCCCGGTCCCGGCTCCCTCGGCTCCTTTGCAGAGCGCCTCATCGCGCAATCCGAGGTCACCCAGAGTTTCGGGAACGGCCAGCTGTTCCGCACCAGCATCGAGGACATGTTCAACAAAGTCCGCGACATGGCGGCGGCCAAATGGCATCTGGAAGTGCTGACTCCGGAGAGCGGGCAGTTCCTGATCGGGGACACTCCGGCCGTGACCATGCGCACGGACACCAGGCCCTTCCCCATCAACATGGCCTTCGGCGATGCCCACACCGTCGTCCTGCCCATCGGTCCAAGGCACCTGCTGGCCCTCGGACCGAAGAACTTGACGGCCGCCATCTCCAGGGCCGCAGTCGACGAGCTCAATGCCGTACAGATCCGAGCAGCCGACCGCTACGTCTACATGCATCCTCGCAGCGGGCTCGAGACCTTCGCCAAAGACAAGGCGAAGCAGCGTCGCTAACTCCCATCAGGAACCCGCCAGGGCCTGCCCCCGACCCCGTCGCCGCTGGCGGCGCCGGTCGCGGAAGTGCGTGGGCGCCGGCGGCCATGCCGGACTCCAGGGCGATCCAGCCAGCGTGCCGGCCCGTGCCCTCGACGACCATGATGCGCTGGTGCGCATCTGGTCGCCACGGGACTGCACCGAACGTACGCGCCGCACTGCCTGCGACCAGTTCGACGGGGGACAGCAAAGCGGTGGTGATACATCACGCCTCATGCTTCCTGCGGCACGAGAAGTGCTCGGGCAGCCCTTCGGGCCCTGGAAGGCTTGCGGGCTGACCGCAGCCGAACCGGCAGAGCGGGATCACTTGACTCGACGCGTCAACCGGAACCCTGGCGGGCCCGGTTTTCTGGGGGCGGGACTCAAGGACGATCGCGCGGCTGCCACGTCTTTGCTTCGGTTCAGCCCGTACCTCCGAAGCCGGACGGTCCTCAGTGCACCTGTCGCGCCGGTCCCCCTGTCGTACAGATGGCTGGCGCTCCTTGTCGTCCAGGGCGGGACCGTTCGCCTCGAGGTACTGCTGCCACTGCTGTGCCGGGAGCCAACCGTGGTGGCCGTCCCGCTGGAACGGGATCCGCTCACCGGCCGCAGCTTCCACGATGAACCGGGTGAGGGTCAGGCCGCCTTCCCCTGTGAAGGTGCTCGACTGATGGGCGGGCACAAGGACGCGGTGCCAGCCCCCGCAGTACCCGGTGTCGGTGGGATTCTCCGGATCGTAGGGCTTCTCCGGGCACCGCGTGAGCGCGCCGCTTGGGCTGCACTGGCCCTCCTCCAGGACGAAATTGCCGTCCACGACCGCAATGGGGTTCTTCTGCACGCGGATGACGGAGGCAGGCAGGTTGGGCGTGCGGACGTATGGGACGGTGCCGATCCCTTCGTGGTCGGGGTCGGCGAAGTCCCAGACCGACTGGATGCCGCCGCGGCGCCGGAACCCCTCCCGTGTACGCATTTTGCGGGCCGTCTGGGGGCTCAGCTGAGGCTCGTAGCCCAGGATGATGCCGTTTGCGCCGTTGATGCGTACATCGAGGCGCGCCTGCCCGTCTGCGGCCTGCGACTCGATGTCGGCGTGGAAGCCATGATCCTCAGAGTCTTTCGCAATGCGTTCCTTGCGAGCCAGGTGCTCGTCGGACTCGTGGCTGATCGGCTTCTCCCCGGGCTTCCGGTAGTGGGAGGCAAGCCATACGCCGTCACGCTGGACGATGTACATGGGGACGCGCCGGCCCCGGAGGTCCCGGCAGTCGGGGCAGATGAGCCCGCGCTTCTCGACGGGGACACGTCCTCGCATGCGCAGGAGCACGTTCAGGAGGTCTTGGCCTTGCGGGACACCGAGGTCGGAGCGGTCCAGGTCGAGGTTGCGGCCAGCCGGTTCGTAGTAGACAGGGTTACGGAAGAGGTCTTCGTCGCTGTCGGTCTGAAGGTCGTCGTCCATCAGTGCTCCCCGCAGCCGCCACGAGTAGGGCCCACAACGCTACGGGCAGGGTCTGACAATCGGGGCTGAACTGAGGAACAGGGCGCACCGAATGAAGCAGGGGACAGTGGGCCTACAGCGGTCAGGTCCACCCAGTCGGCATCACAGCAGGCCCTCCCACATCGGATCCGCGGGCGCACCAGGGCGCCGCCCGCACAGAGTGAGCCTAGAGATACGAGACGGGTCAAGGCCCATGGATTTTCCGGGGGGCAGTCCCCCGCTCAGCGTGCCGCTGCGGCCGTGCCTCCACCGAACCGAGGCACGTCCTCAACACTCGCGTCCAAGCGCAGGCGCACGTACCGCAGCGGGTGCCGGTACACGCCCCCACGGTCGATCGCGACGTCGGCACTGATCTCCGCAACGAGGTCGGGCCGAACAAGGACCGCGTCGAGGACTTCGCGGCTCCCCCACGCCGAGGAGAACTTCACCCCGGTCCACGGATGCTCCGGGCCGGCTGCGGTGAGGTGCAGCGGCGGCTGCCTCTTCAGAACCTGGTGGCACGCGGTGACGATGACCGCCCCGATCGCAAGACACACCAGGAAGCCGTCCCAGCCGGCCCAGTCCTGCACGACAAAAGCCCCCACGAGATACACCGGGGAGCCGATGCACCCCCACCCCACGGCAGCCGCCGCCTTGGTGTGCCCTTGCTGCAGGCCAGCGCGTACTTCGACCGCATCGGGATCGGGGACACCGGAGGGAGGCTCGTTCTGCTGCGGTGCGTCCGCCTCCGTCACCGGCGCGGTCTGAGGTAGGGCATGCGGGCCCGGGGCCGGCCGGGTCGCCGCTTCTCCCGCACCGTCCCCGCTCAGTAGGTCCAGGACCTGTGACGCAGACGGCCGCCGCTCCGGCGCCTTCTCCAGGCACACAGCCACCACACTCCGCAGCTCCTCTGGAACCCCGTCGAGACGAGCCTCGTCGTGCACCACCCGGTACAGCAACGCGGGCACGCTGCCCTCGCCGAAAGGTCCCTCGCCGGTCGCAGCAAACGCCAGCACCGTACCCAGCGAGAAGATATCGCTCGACGGCCCGACCCGTCCGCCGGATGCCTGTTCGGGGCTCATGAACCCGGGCGTGCCGACCACCAGGCCCGTCTCGGTGAGGGTCGTGGCGCCCTCCGCCGCCTTCGAGATGCCGAAATCGATGACCTTGGGGCCGTTCCCCGTGATCAGGATGTTCGACGGCTTCAGGTCCCGGTGGACGAGTCCGGTCCGGTGGATGACCTCCAGGGCCTCCGCGAGACCGGCGGCCAATGACCGTAACTCCCGCGCACCCAGCGGCCCCCGGTCGTGCACGAGCGACCCCAGGTCGGGTGCCTCGATGTAGTCGCTGGCGACCCACGGCATCGCGCCGTCCGGGTCGGCGTCCACGATCGGCGCGGTCCAGAATCCGCCCACGCTCCGCGCCGCGGCAACCTCGCGTCGGAATCGCTCCCGAAAACCGGGATCGGCGGCGATATGAGGACGTATCACCTTCACCGCAAGTCGGCGGCCGCTACGGGACACACCGAGGAAGACCTGCCCCATCCCTCCCTCACCGAGCCGCGCCGACAGGCGATACGGGCCGATCGAGGCAGGGTCTTCCGGCGTCAACTGTTCCACGACTCCCCCGAGTCCACTTCAGGCGGCTGGGCTTGCCCCGTTCCGCGGCAGCCCAAGCCTCCCAGTGGCCCACCGGTGCAAGCCAGAGCGCGTCCTACCGTGAAGCGGCTCCGCGCCCGGCCGTGGTGTGCCACCCGTGCCGATTGGCGATCCCCCATCCAGGATAGGGAGCCCCATGCCTGCGGGCGGCGTGAGTTGTCAGACGGGTCCGGCCATGAACACCGAAAATGATCTGCGCGCGGCGGCGCTCCCTGCTCTGACGGGGCGCTGCTGGGGAGAACGCCCGCTGAAGCCTGCCCCAAGCCGGCGGGCGAACCCCGTCTCCAGCCCTTGCAAGTGGTGGGTGCGCATCCGGCGTAGATCAGGCGGCGGCACTCCGGACGGCAGCACCAGGTACACACCCACATCGGCAACTCCTGCATCGAGTCGTGCAACAACCCGCCGCACAGCCACACCCTCCGGGAACGAGTCCCAGGGCTCGACGAGCCCGCCTCACCCCACGTGACGCCACACCCGATCCAACCGGAGAGAAAGCGGGTTCCCTCCGACCCCGTAGCGGCATGTTGGCTGGCGTGTTAACTGCACCTTCCTCGATTCATGGGCCCCACCACTTGGTGGGGCCCATGCGTGGGTGTGAGGCGCCTGCAGCGCCCCAGAGCGGGCGCAGGAGGTGCGGCGGACCGGCCGGAACCCATGTCGGTGGGTGCCTCCGCCGCCTCCGAACCTCATTCTGAAACGATCAGTTAGTCGGCCAGTGAGTGGCGTGCTTGACCAGTTGAGCGCGGGGAACGGTGTAGCGGTGCTGCCGGGTGCGGGTGCGCACGGTAGTCGCACCCAGCCCGGCAGGCCGTCGGCAGGCGGGTCCACCTGCCTCTGATCCGGGGAATTCGGCGCGCGATCCCGGCGCCCAGGGCGGCGTCGACCGTCCGCGCGGCGCGGCGCCCTCTACCGTGCTGGTTGGCGCGGGCCTGCGCCAACAGCGGACCTGGTGAGGACGTGTGGACCACTCCCCGGGCAGTGCGCCCGATCACGTCCCGGACAACGGCCATCGGGCCTCCCTCTGGCTGTGGTCCCTGCTCGGCTTGTTCGCGGCCTGCGTGCCGTGTGCGCTGCTCGTCGTGGAGAAGCTCGGCTCCGCCCTGTCACCCGTGCCGCTCGTCCTGGCCGTGCTCGCCGCGCTGGCCGGGTATGTGCTGGCGGTGCGCGCCGTGGTGGGGGAACGGTTCGGGCAGCACCCACGCCGGGCCCGGATTCTGGTGTGGTCAGCCGCCACGGTGCTCTTCCTCGGCAGCGTCGCGGTGCTCTTGGCCTTCCGTCCCCCGCCGCCCCCACTTACCCGGATGAGCGGCGCTCGCGACGTGGCCGTGGTCGGCTTCGCGGCTGAGGACGGGCGGCAGGACGAGAAGGTCCTGGACGACGTGGCCGCGACCTTTGCCCATGACATGATGGGGCGCGTCCCGACCGCGACCGATGTCCGCAGCTACGCCGGCGAGGCGTCGCTGCCCCTCGCCCAGCTCGCCGACACCCGCCGCGGCGCGCTGGAGCGGAAGACCGCCAGGTTCGCCGACGAGACCAATGCCGAGGTCGTCGTGGGCGGCCTCGTCAGCGAGGATCAGGCGGGCCAGACCACGCTTAGGCCAGCCGTCTACGTCCGAGCCGACCAGATCCCCGATGCGCCCGAGCTCACCGGATGGTTCCTCGGCCCGCCGGTCCTCGTCGCCCGCGGCTGGGAGTCGGCCCGTGCCCGCGCCCAGCTGACCGGGGAACTGACCCGCCGGATCGGTGCCCTCGCGCAGTTCGTCGACGCGCTGGACACCTGGCGCAACGGCAGCCCCGCGGAGGCCGGCCGGATCCTCGCCGGCCTTCTCGACGCGGAGCGGAGGGACGGCGTCGGCGGCTTCGTGCCGCCCGATCTGGTCCGGCTCTTCCGCGGCCATGCGCTCGAGGACCAGGCCTCCGGTGAGAGCGGCCCCGGCCGCGAGAAGCTGCTGGCGGCGGCCCGCGGCGACTACCTCGCCATCGGCGGGGACCCGCCGGCCGGCCGACGCGCCGCCCTCAGCCTGCAGGTCAATACCTACCGACGGGCCATCGGGCCCGCGCACAGCTGCAAGCCTGGCACCGTGCGCGCCACCGACCTCGCCCAGGTCTCCAAGGCCCTGCACGTCCTCGCAGCGGACCCGGGCATCACCGAACTCGGACGGATTAAGGCCACCGTGAACCTCGCCCAGGTCGAGCAGTGCCGTATCACGGCCCGCCTGGTGAAGGACGACGGTACGGTGGAGCGCGCCGTGGCGACCGTCCGCGCTGCCCCGGACCTTACCGGCTCCGCGGACCTGCGTGCCTTCGCGGAATCCATCGCCGCCGTCAACGCGGCCGGCCGGGGCGACCTGGCAGCAGCCGTCGACCGCATCCGGGACGCCATCGCACACGGCCAGGAGCCGGTCCAACGTGCTGTCTGGCACGGCCTGCTGGCCTCCTGGAGCCTCGAGCGCTGCGACCTCGCGACCGGGCATACGGCGCAGCAGGACGCCCTGACCCAGCTGGCCGCGGCGGTCCGCGCGGGCAGGGCGGACAGCGCGCTCGTCCATCGGTACGAACAGGTTTTCGCCACAGAGCTGCAGCGCGCCGAGGAGCGGTGCGGAACCGGCCGATGACACGAACAAGGAGAGGTGACGAGTGGTCACACAACGCCAGAGCCGGTGGCAGAGGCCCATGCTTTGGGCGCTTAGCCTGCTCCTCTGTACCAGCTGCGCGATGCTCCGCGACACACCGGCAGCCCCCGCCGGCCGGGCTACCACGCGGTCGGCGACCCCCAGCCCGAGCGCCCGGGACATCCTGCTGGCCCAGCAGTTCGATATCGGCTTCGCCGCCACCCCTCCCGGCGAGGAAAACGAGGAAACCCCCCCTCCTGACGAGGCAATCCCGCCTCCCGCCGAGGCCACCCCGGGCGCGGAAGGCACCGCCGCGGTCAGCTGCCGGGCCGACCTGGACCGGCTCGAACAGGCCGATCCGGAAGCCCGCCGCCGGGTCTGGGTGACCTCGGTCAAGGACGCGAGGGGAGCGAGTGGCGCGGTGGCGGCAGGCCTGGGCGAGGTGTCACTGCTGTGCCTTCAAGGCTTTCCGTCCGGCCCGATCACCGTCACGGTGAAGGCCGGAGGGCGTACCTACACCACGGCCGTGAAGCCTGTGGCCGAGCTGAGCGACACGCTGCCGGCGATGGACGACCTGTTCAACGGCCGTCCGATGGAGGTCGAGGACGTCGGCGGCGGTCTACTCGAGAGCGGTTCGTGGCAGTTCCTCCCGTCAGAGCCAGCGCTGACGGACATCGCCCGGTCACGAGGGTTCACCGTGGCGGCGCGCTCAGGAGCCGTCCGTGCAGAGAGCGAGGTGCCGCTGAGCGTGCCCCGGGGAGCGGCGACGATGGAGGGCTGGGAGCGCAACCACCGGATCGCGGTCTACGGATACCCCGCCGGCGCACGCGTCCCGATCGGCCTCTACTCGGAGAGCGGCGTGGTCGCGACGCTGCAGCGAGAAGTGGGCCGAGTGGTCATGCCGCGCCACCAGGTCGCCATCTTCACCGTCCCGCCGGACGTCTTCCGCACCGTCGACGCGGAACCCGCAGGCGACGAGAACCCCGCCTGCCTCTCCGTCGCCGAACTCGCAGCCTGCGTCACCTGAGCGGTTCGGCTACCCAGCACCCAACGGGCAGACCGGCCATACGGCAGACGCCCCCCGACCGGCCACTCCGCAGATGCATCGGCGGACACCCCGTGGGGACACCTTCATCCTGAGGCTGATCCTTTGGAGTGGACACCCTGACAATGGATCTTGATGGTCCAGGGAGGGATGTCCAGGTGGGACGCAAGTCTCCGTATCCGGAGGAGTTCAGGAAGGACGCTGTCGCGCTCTTCCGCGCCGCGGCCGGGAAGCGGACGTACGCGCAGGTGGCCGCGGATCTCGGTATCACCGCGGAGTCGCTGCGGACGTGGGTCCGCAAGGACGAGGCCCAGGCCACGTCCGATGATCACGGCGGCAGCGTGAGTACGGTGGAAGACACCTTCATCCTGAGGCTGATCCTTTGGAGTGGACACCCTGACAATGGATCTTGATGGTCCAGGGAGGGATGTCCAGGTGGGACGCAAGTCTCCGTATCCGGAGGAGTTCAGGAAGGACGCTGTCGCGCTCTTCCGCGCCGCGGCCGGGAAGCGGACGTACGCGCAGGTGGCCGCGGATCTCGGTATCACCGCGGAGTCGCTGCGGACGTGGGTCCGCAAGGACGAGGCCCAGGCCACGTCCGATGATCACGGCGGCAGCGTGAGTACGGTGGAAGAGCTGGCCCGGCTGCGGGCTGAGAACGCCAGGCTGCTCAAGGCCGAGCAGGAGTGGCAGCTGGAGCGCGAGATCCTGCGCCGGGCAGCCGCCTATTTCGCCCGGGAGGTGAAGTGAGCCCCCGCCGCTGGGCCTTCATCTCCGAGAACCGTGCCGACTTCGGCGTCAAGCGGATCTGCCGCGTGCTCGGGGCATCCCGCGCCGGCTACTACCGGCACCTGGCCACCGAGCCGGCCCGCGCCGAACGCCAGGCCGAGGAGAAGCGGACCGTGAGTGAAATCCGCGCCATCCACCTCGAGCACCATGGCGTCTACGGTGCCCCGCGCATCCACGCAGAGCTGCGTACGCGGGGGCGGAGGATCAACCGCAAGCGCGTGACCCGGCTGATGCGCGTCAACCACATCGTCGGCCGGCACCTGCGGAAGAAGAAGCGGACGACGATCGCGGACAGGACCACACCGCCTGCGCCGGACCTGGTGATGCATGACTTCACCGCGGACACGCTCAACACCAGATGGTGCGGCGACATCACTTACATAGCCGTCGGCCCGACCTGGCTCTACCTCGCGACGGTGATCGACATCTGCTCGAGGAAGGTAGTGGGCTGGTCGATCGCGGACCGCATGCGCACCTCGCTGGTCACCGATGCGATCGAGATGGCCGTGGCCGCCCGCGGCGGCCGGGTCCACGGCGTCGTGTTCCACACCGACAGGGGCGCCCAGTACAGCGCGGCCGCCTTCGTCGACGTCTGCCGCCGGCACGGCATCCGCCGCAGCATGGGCCGGATCGGCTCGATCTACGACAACGCCCTCGCCGAGTCGTTCTTCCAGGGCCTCAAGCGCGAGTTGCTCCACGACGCCGCTGGACTTCACAGACACAGACCCGGCTCGAGCTGTTCCGCTGGCTTTCCTACTACAACCGGCGCCGCCGCCACTCCGCCCTCGGCTACCTCACACCAGCAGAGTTCGAACAACAACTGATCACGACACGTACGCTGTCACTCATCGCATGAAACCCGGTGTCCACTCCCAGGGATCAACCTCAGATCACGGTCTGGCCCACAGAAGGGACACGCCTCGATGCCGTCGGCCAGGAGACGAAGGGCCTCGTGCCGGGTGATCTCCTTGCCGTGACCGTCGAGGCAGTGGCCAGCGTGGACCCGGAAGGGGCGGGGACCGTAGCCGGTGCGGTGCACTTCGAGCTTCCAATCTGGCACCCGTGGCTCCGGCCTGCGGCCCGTGACGGCGGCCTCCTGCTGTTCCAGGCGAGCCAGGGCCTCGCGGGCTTGGCCGAGCTGCCACTCCAGCCAGCCGACGACCGCCCGGTGTCGGGCGATCTACCCCGCAAGATTTTCGTTCACATGTTCGATTCTAGGGGTGGTCGCTGGTCGCCTACTCCGCTTTGGCCGGGCCACTCGATCAAGCGCGGCGGCGCGGTGTGCGGCCCTCGGCCGGCCTGGTGGTCTTCTTGGCAGCCTTCCTCGCGGTCTTCTTCTTGGCAGGGAGCTCGTGGACGGTGGCCTCGGTCTCACCGCGGGCTTCCCGCGCCTTCTGCACGGATGCCTCCAGGGCGGCCATGAGGTCGATCATCGGGGCGGGTGCCTCGGGGGGCTGGGTGCGCTCCCCGTGGGCCTTGGCCTCGAGGAGTTCCTCCACGGCGTCGCGGTAGTTGTCGCGGATGCCTTCGAGGGTGTCGGTGGTCATCACGTCGGCGAGGGCGACGGCGGCCTGGACCTCGTCCTCGGTGACGTCCACAACGGGGGCGGGAACGTCGGCCTCGCGGATCTCATCCGGCCAGCGGAGGCCGTGGAGGACCAGGACGTCGCCGACAACACGCAGCAGGCCGAGGCGTTCGCGCTGGTGGAAGGCGAATTTGGCGACCGCGACGCGGCGGGTGCGGCTGAGGGCCTCGCGCAGGAGGATGTACGGCCGTGCCGCGATGGGGTCCGGGGCTGCCAGGTAGGAGGCGCCGGCCCCGAAGGCGGCGGGTTGATGGAGGCCGCGGGGACGAAGCTGACGATCTCGATCGCCTTGGCGGTGGGCAGGGGAAGGGCGTCGAGTTCGGCGTCGCTGACGGGGATCGTGCCGGTGGAGGTCTCGTAGCCGCGGCCGATCTCGTCGAGGCCGACGGGCTCGCCGTCGAGCTCGCAGACCTTGAGGTTGCGGACGCGGCCGATGAGCCCGCCCTCGTGCTGATGGATCTGCCGGAAGTGCACGGCGTGGCGCTCGGTCGCCGGCACGACGGCCACCGGGACGGTGGTGTTGACTGAACTAGATTCCGAATAATCGCAGGTCAAATGCGGTTTCTGCTAGCTTTCGGTCATGCTTGAGACGGGTGATCCCTCTCGGGATCTGATCAGCTTCGTACTACCCCAGACCGGCGCCTTGGTGGAGGCGGCGAATCCGGCCCAGCCCTACGTGCTGCTGGACGCTAGTGGGGTGGTGGTGGAGCCGGTCTCCGCGTTCTTCGCCGAGTTGCAGGCTTGTTCGCGACCGCCGTCGACGATCCGCTCGTACGGGATGGACCTGCTGCGGTGGTGGCGATTCCTGCATGCCGTCGGGGTGGAGTGGCATCGGGCCACCCGGCTGGAGGCGCGGGACTTCGCCCGCTGGATGGCCATCGCGCCGAAGCCTGTGAGGCCGCACTGGCGCGGCCGGGCGGCCGGCGCCACGGCGCGGGCCGGAGTCGGTTCATCGGCTGGGGTGCCGAACACCGTGACGGGGCGGGCGGGGCCGGGGCCGATGTTCGCGGCGACGACGCGGGCGCACTGCGAGACCGTGTTGCGGTCGTTCTACGACTTCCACCTGGAAGCGGGTACCGGTCCGATCATCAACCCGTTCCCTACCCGCCGGGAGCGTCGTCGGCTGCCCGCGAGTGCTGGCAGGCCGGTCCGGTCCGCGCCTGGTGGTCGGTATCGGCCGTCGGTGCCGGTGAGGGTCCCCGGCCGGATCCCGGACGCGCGATTCGACGAGTTGGTCGCGTCGCTGCGTCACCACCGGGACCGGGCGCTGTTGGCGTTCTGGGTATCCAACGGGGTACGAGCGGAGGAGTTGCTGACGTGCCGGCAGCGGGATGCGTTGCCGGGCGAGCAGTTGCTGGGGGTGGTGCGGAAGGGGACGCGGGCGTATCAGCAGGTGCCGTCGGCGGCGGACGCGTTCGTGTGGTTGCGCCTGTATCAGGAGGAGGCGTGGCGGGCGGGGGTGCCGCGGGGGCCGGGGCGGTGGCTGTGGTGGACGCTGCGCCCGCCGTTTCGCCCGCTGACCTACCACGCTGCCCGGGCGATGTTCGGGAGGGCCAACCGGTTGCTGGGGGCGAACTGGGCGTTGCACGACCTGCGCAGGACGGCGGCATACCGGATGGCGCGGGATCCGAAGCTGGCGCTGACGGACGTGCAGTGGGTCTTGGGGCACGCACACCTGAGCACCACCCAGATCTATCTGCCCGCAGGCCGGGAGGAGATCATCGACGCCGTGCGGGCCCACCACGAGCGGGCCAGCTGTGAGGCCCAGGTGGTGGCGGTCCCGGCGGTCGGCTACCGGCCGGACTCGCTGGAGGAGTTGTTCGGGAGGAACAGGTGAGGGCGAGGGTTCGCGACACCACCGGGGCCGCTGCCACGGGCCCGTCCGAGCTGCCCCCGGCGCCACGGGCGTCCGGAGGGCTGCTGGAGCAGGCCCGGTCCCGGTTCCCGGCCCGGGTGGCTGGGCACCGGTGGCCGATGACGGATGCGCCGGCCGACGAGGTGCTCGCCGCGCTGGAGCGCCCTCCCTTCCGGGCGGAGACGGCACACACCCGGTGGCACCGGCGGTCAGGGGCCCGCGCGCTGTTGGCCTGGCTGTCGGGCTTCGAGGGAGCGAGCTGGCAGGAGCGGTGGGAGGCGTCGCCGGCCGCCGGATGCCCGAAGCTCTGGCGGCGGGAGGCAGAGGCGTGGGTGGACGCCGCCGCAGTGCGTGGGACCAACATCCAGGCTGGCCTGCTGATGCTGGCCGCCGCCGACGTGATCCGGCCAGCGCTGCCGTGGCAGATGGAACTCAACAGCCCCCACGTGCGCACCGTGGTCGAGGAGTGCCGCGACCCCGAGGGCTTCGCCCGTCTGAGGGAGGTGGTCGGCGACGAACGGTGGGCGTCACCGGGCGGGGGCCGGGCCCGCCGCGCGCTCACCCGGATCATGCTGGCCAAGGGCGGCGGGCTGGCGGACATCACCGTCGGCGACGCGCTCGAATACGACGCCGGCCTCCGCGCGAGCACTCACGGCGTGGGCAGCGGCGGCACCCTCTACTACGCGTGGCTGCGCGAGCTGGGACACCTGCCAGCCGACGCCCCGACCACGTTGCGGTTCCTGGAGCAGGTCACCGGCCAGCTCACCTGCACCCAGCTCGTCGACCGCCACCCCGTCGCCTCCCCGGGGATCAGGACCCTGCTGATCGACTACCTCGAAGAACGCCGTCCCCGCCTGGACTACTCCACCCTCGACAACCTCGCCCGGCACCTGACCAGGAACTTCTGGTCCGACATCGAACGCCACCACCCCGGCATCGACACCCTCCGCCTGCCGGCCGAGGCCGTCACCGCCTGGAAGGAACGCCTGCGCACCCGCGTCCAACGACGCCGTCGCCCGGACGGCTCCATCGAGGAGACCGTCGTGGAACGCGCCGACCGCACGATGGTCTTCATCTACGTCCGCGCCTTCTACCTGGACATCGCCCGCTGGGCGACCGAGGAACCCACACGCTGGGGGCCGTGGGTGGCGCCCTGCCCGATCAAGGTCGCCGAGACCGCCAACAGCAAGCGCGTCACCCGGACCAAGGCCCGCATGGACCAGCGCACCCGCGAACGCCTACCGGTTCTGGAGGCCTTCGCCCGGGCTGCTGCCGACCACCACCGGCTGCGCGCGGCCCAGCTGGAGATCGCCCGCGCCACCCCGCCCGGAGCCCGCTTCACCCTCGACGGCGCCCTCTACATCCGGGGCGCGAACCCAGCCGGCGCCGCTGCCCGCGACGAGGAAGGCCGCCTCGTGCACCTCGACCGCGCTGAGCACCGGGCGTTCTGGGCCTGGGCGACGGTCGAGTTCCTGCGCCACACCGGCGCCCGCGTCGAGGAGATGCTGGAGACCACCCACCACGCGATGATCCAGTACCGGCTGCCCACCACCGGCGAGATCGTCCCCCTCCTGCAGATCGCCCCCTCCAAGAACGACGCCGAGCGGGTCCTGCTGGTGAGCCCCGGGCTCGCGGACGTCCTGGCCACGATCATCCGCCGCGCCCGCGACCCCAAGACCGGCCTCATCCCCCTCGTCACTCGATACGACAGCGAAGAGCGCCAGTGGGACCCGCCCGCACCCCTGCTCTTCCAGTACAACCGCGGCGGAGAACCCTCCGTGATCCACTCCCAGACCATCCGGGAGATCCTCAAGGAGACCGTCGCCTTCATGCGGCTGACCGACTCCATCGGCCGCCCATTGGTCTTCACCCCGCAAGACTTCCGCCGGATGTTCATCACCGACGCCATCCGCACCGGCCTGCCACCCCACCTCGCCCAGGTCATCGCCGGCCACGCCAACATCAACACCACCATGGGCTACAACGCCGTCTACCCCACCGAGACCATCGAAGCCCACCGCGCCTTCATCACCCGACGCCGTACCCTGCGCCCTGCCCAGGAGTACCGCACCCCCACCGACGCCGAGTGGGAGGACTTCCTCGGCCACTTCGAACGCCGCAAACTCTCCGTCGGCACCTGCGCCCGCGCCTACGGCACCGCCTGCATCCACGAACACGCCTGCGTCCGCTGCTCCCTCCTACGGCCGGATCCGGCCCAGCGCGGCCGGCTGGTGGAGATCCGCGACAACCTGCTGGACCGGATCGCCGAGGCCGAGCAGGAGGGGTGGCTCGGTGAGATTGAGGGGCTCCGCGTAAGTCTTGCCGGGGCCGAATCCAAGATCGGGCAGATCGACTCAGCAACATCCGGCGGGCCGGTCCTGTTGGGGCTGCCGACACCCAGACCGGAACGGCGAGGGTGACCAGGCAACGGGACAGAGTGCCGACTCTCGTACTGGGTCCTCTAACGACATTGAGCGCTCGCGACTACGTCCAACCAAGGTCACAAGCAGACGGGCACCGGATTGTCCACGGCAACCGTCCAGAATGGTTCCACACGCCGGTCGTCCGTATCTGTCCCGAGCAGTTCCCGCGCGAACCGGGGGGCCACGTCTTCTGGTATTCCGCAGCGGGAGAGGGCCCGAGCCACGACAGCCCATGCCTCTTCCGGTGTGGCTGGGTCTCCGAGCATGGGCAGCATGAGGAGCAGGCGCTGTGCCTGATCGACGAGGCCACCGGTGTTCGACGTGCTCTCCGGCACGCTCGCGGCGATGGCGGTCAGCTCTGCCCAGGACAGTCCGGGGCCGGCCGACTCAGGGCCGCACTGCCCCAGATGTCCGAGGCGATCCCATGAGGGGTGGCGTACGGCGAACTCGACGGTGTTCTCGTCCTCGAAGTTGGCGTACACGGCGAAGGCTGTGTGTCCACCGCCAAAAGGCACGCGGACCACCGGCCACGGCTGCTCGGCATCGCTGAGGCGATCCAGCATTACCTCGTACGCCGACGACGCGACACCGTACTCTTCGGCATCGGCCGAGGGGTCCCCCATCGTCACCAGCAGGTGGGCAAGCCAAAATGCCGGTTCGCGGGCGAGTTGCTCACCCGCGACCAGCTCGAAGTCCACGTACTCAGGGATGTCCACGATCTTCGCGGTGCCGCTCATCCGAGGAGAGTATCGGGGCGTAGCGGCACTCCCAGCAGTGGCCCCCAGCGCCCCTCGACGGTGCCGTCGGGCACGGTGATCGTGGCTCAGTAGTTCAGAGAACTGACCAGCCCGCACGAGATCGCGCCGTTCCACAGGGCCTTCACGGCTCAGGCCCAGGACTCAGGTCCGGTGCCCTGCCAGTCGAAGAGGGCCTCGTCGGTCAGGTCGACGTCCTCGGCGTCGGCCATGCCTGCCCGGTAGAGGAACTCCCGGACGTCCCGCTCGCTGGTCGCACGGCCGAGCTCCTCGCACCGGTAGGTCACCAGGCGGCGTCCCTGGTCGTCGGGAGGATGGATGGTCACTCTGGACTCGGCCATGGCTCCAGACTCGCGGGCGACGCTCGGGGCCGCACTCAGGCCGTGTCCGGTCGGGTCCATCTGCTCAATCGGGGACGGCGCGTTGTCCGGTACGTACTCTCTGCCCAGCGTGCGTTGGGAAGGAGTAGCGGCGCTACGCCGCCTCTGCTCCCGCGTCGTCTGATGGGGCGGCGTGCCTCTTCAGCTGCATGCGGGCGGCCACTACTTCCTCACGGGGAACGGTCGCCCAGTGCGGGTGGTCCACAACGGCGATCGACAGTTCCAGGATCTCTGCCCGCATCTCGTCGACCCTCTGCTTCTGCTCGTCGCTCCAGCCAGGGCTGTCGGGTACGTCACCGCGATGGGAGTAGCGCTCGCCCCGCGTCCAGCCGGCCATGGGTTCCACGCTCCAGGGCAGCCCTGCCAGGTAGGCGCGGTGCTCGGCGTGGGCGCGGTGGAGGCGTTCCTGGAGCTGGAGGAGGTCCTCGGGGAATACGGTCGTGGTCCTGCCGCGATCGTAAACCTGTTCGATTTCGGGAGGGAGGCCGACGCTCTGGGCTGTCACCTTTTCGGGCTCCGGCTCCCCGATGCCGGCTTCGGCAGGGGCTGGCGACACCGAGGGCACAACTGCCACCGCGGTGTGGTTGAGCTGCTGCGTCTCTTGCGCGAAGGGCTTCGCAGGAGGGGGTGCCTGTGCGAAAGCCCGCTGCTGCGGGATCGGCGCAGTCGCTACAGGCCCCTCGACCGGGACAGGATCAGCCAGGGTTGCTGGGGGACGGCACGTGGGCCGGTTCGGGCTCGACTTCGGGGCGGTGGCGTCTGCCCGGGCCGGAGGCAGCGGGAGGATGCCCTCCTGAAGTTCGGCAAGGCGGTCGCGGTCCGCGTCTGTCACCCAGAACTTGTCGATCCTGGTGCCCCTGCGGTACTCGACCGGCACGATCGTTCCGGCCGCCGTCTGGCGCACGAGATCGTCGAACAGCACGTCTCGCGGCATGGGCGTGACGTGTGGCTTGCCGCACCTGCGAACCCCGTCCGGACACGGGTAGACGGCGCGCAGGTCGCAGAGCCAGAAGTCCAAGGCGCGGTAGCCGGAGATCACACGGAGGTCGCCGATCTTCGCGATGACATGTGCGGGCAGGTTGTTGCTCCTGGTCCACTGCGTATCGCTACGCCGCCCGTAGTCCTCGCGGTCGGTGGGCCAGGCCGGGGTGATGCCCTGCTTCGCTGCCTTCGTCGCCCGGGCCTTCACACTGCCAGGGCCGTCGACGCCGGCCGAGGACAGCTGGACTTCCCAGCCGATGCGCCTTCCGCCTTCGCCTTCGCCTTCGATCAGGGTGTCGGTCTGGATCCAGCTGCGACCGACTGGTGTGCGCACCTCGCAGTCGCCATGGAAGCCGCCCTCCGCAGCCGCGCGCAGGATCCGTTCCTGATAAAGCCTTGTGCTCGTCGCTCATCGGCGCCTTGTGGCGCTCCTCGTCTTCCTTACGCTCATGAACGGCTTCGCGGCGGCCGTTGGCCTGCTGCCGCAGGTACATCCAGGCGACTACGCCAGCTTCCCTGCAGATGCCCCCGCACTGCAGCTCCCGCTCGGAGACAGGGACGTTGCGTTGGGCCAGGATCCGGTCCGTCCTGTAGAGATGGCCCCACAGGTCATCGATCGTGTCCTGCCCAAGGTTTTCCTGCTTGAGGTCAAGCAGCATCTTGAGCTTGGTGTGCCAGACGATGTTGGCCACGGCATGCCCCTCCCCTGCTGGCGATCCCTGCTTTCACGGTAGGGCGCGGCACTGACAATCTGATAGGTGCCGATCACAGCGAGCAAGGGACCCCGTGGGCTGCCCGCACTGCCTGCCTCGTGCGGGGGCTCCTTGAAGTCCGCGAGGGTGCTTCGTCTGTCGCGGCGCCGCCCACCGTGACCTCTCTCCCCTCGAGCTCGCCTCCCTGGCAGAACGCCTGATCGGGCTCGGGGTGCCCGAGCTCGCGGGGATACCCGCCGACGAGCTGCGCGCCTTCGCCGCGGACGCCGGCCGCGGGACAGCGACGCCCTGCTCGCCGTCCACCCGGACCGCGCCCCTGCCTCCGCCCTCGCACCGCTGCTCCGGCACGACGGCAAGCCCGGCTTCGTCGTCACCGACATGCCCGCCGTCGACAGCTTCGGCCCCTACACCGTGGAGTTGCCCGACGCCCCTCTCTACCTCGTCACCGGCATCGATCGGGGCGACCACATGGCCAACTGGAGCCCGGAGGAGGCGCTCCCGGCCCTCGCCGAGCAGGACCGCACCCCACTGCTGCTCACCGAGGGCATCCACTGGGTGCTCCAGCACCCGGCGATCCTGGAGCGCAACCGCTGCTTCATGACCATCGGCCCCCGGCTGCGCAAGGCGAACGGTGCCCTGGACGCCCGTACCTCGGCGATCTGGATCACAACGGGACCGGGCGGGACGGCAGGGAGCGGCGCAACGCCCCGAAGGTCGGCTGGTGCTGGTGGGGCAACCGCCACACCTGGCTGGTTTCGCCTCCGCCACGGGCCGAAGGCACTAGGTTCCACAGAGAGGATGGCTCGTTTCGCGCCGCCGAGGACCGCAGGCGAGGCGCGTGCCGGCGACAGACCGGCGGGAGCCCGGGCTCGGGCAGGGCGGTCCGTCCGCCCTGCCCGGCGTCGTGCGGCGAGGGCGGTGGTTCTATTCTTCGCCGTCGGGGTTCGGGGTGGGCGCTGCGCCCGGCCCGGGCTCCACCTGGGGGCATTCGTTGTGGAGGTACTCGAACCGCTTTTGGTACGCCGCGGTCACCGGGTGGTTTCGCAGCGCAAGAATGGCCTCGTCGTTCTGTCGCAGTCCTCGGTATGTGAGGTTCTGGCTTCCCACGTACAGGGTGGTCTGGGCTCCCTGACGCACGATGAAGAACTTCTCGTGCACGGGGATCTGGCCGGGTTGTGAGTGGTCGCAGAGGCGGACGTTGATGAACTTGTCCAGGATCGGCACCCCCGGCATGGAGCTGTCACCGGTGACGACCCTGACCTCGCATCCCCGGGTGCGTGCGGTCTCGATCAGTTCTTTCACCACGGCCGACCTCGAGATCCTGAAGTTCGCCAGGTCGATGCGCGTTTTCGGCCCGGAGGAGGCGCAGGTGACGCGTCGCAGGATGTCGACGACGGGATCGTCGCTTGCACTCGTCGGCGTCCGGTCTCCGTCTTCCTGGCGGGGGAACGTGTAGACGCGGTGTGCGCCCGCGCTGAAGGTCCTCCCGTAGTCGTTGTCGACCGTTTGGTCCCTGCCGTGGCGCATGAGGTCGTTGAAGTACGTGAGGTAGTCCTGGTACAGGCCCGCATGGCTGATGGTGAGGGCGCTCTCGTAGGCCTTGTAGTGGTCGAGGTTCGCCGAGGAGACGTAGAGCACGTTCCGCGCGGTGTCTCCTCCCTTCAGTTGGACGCGGGAGATGGTCATGAACTTGTTGTGCATGACCGGTCGCTCGGCGAGCGGTTTGTCGCCGATGCGGTTGCTCATGCAGCCGCGGACCGGCTTTCCGCCTGAGCGCCGCGGATCGCATTCCACGATCGTGGCGGACGGGATCGCTTTGAGGGCCGCGTAGTAGGTGTTCCCGGGGTGGACCATGTTGCCGTCGACGACGACGCGGACGCGGACTCCCCGTGCCGCCGCACCGCGGAGGGCGGTGACGATCTCCGGCCTGTCGAAGTAGTAGATGGTGAGGGAGAGCGTTGCCCCGGGCGATGCCGCGTCGATGAGCCGGCGCACGTGCTCGGCGACTCCCGCGTGCGGGTCGCGGTCGGTCTTCTGGTTGAACCAGGTGTAGTTGCGTACCTCGGCAGGGGATATGGGGATCGCTGCGGAGGCTGCGTCGCTCGTTGCGGTGGGCGTGGCGGCAGTGGCCGGGACGGTGGTCAGGGAGAGCGCTGCCACCGAGATGGCGGCCAGGGCGATGTTTGCGATCTTGTGTGGTAATCGGGGCTTCATCGGCCTTCCTCGACTGGGGCTTCGTCGACTCCGGGCTTCCGGTCGGCCTCGCCACCCGATGCGCGGCTATCCGCCTGGTGCGGGAGACCGGCCATGTTCGGAACGTCGTCAGATGGATGGCGCGGTCTGGGAGGGTCGGTGACGTTTCGCGTGATGATGCGGCGGCGGCTGTGCCGGTGGGCCGGGTCGGGCTGCAGTCCTGCCGGCCTGCGCCGTGTGTGGCGGCGGTCGTGCGGTACCTCACTCACGGTTCCTCCTCCCTCGCCCCAACGGAGTTCCGTTCAGATCCGCCAGTTTTCGCCGGGGCTTGTCCGTGGGCAAGGCGATTTCCGGCTCGGTTGGCCGGCATGGCGAGATGGGCCGGCGAACGCAGAGGCTGCGGACGACCCGCGCCACGTAGGCGGTTCTCCTCGGCGATCCTGCCGCCTTGGGCCCGGAAGTCCCCGAAGATCAGCGAGGTGCTGCCACTGCTCTACCTGCACGGGTTGTCGTCTGGGGACTTCGTGCCTGCGCTGGAGCAGTTCCTCGGTAGTTCGGCCGGGCTTTCGCCGGCCACGGTCACGCGGCTGACTGCCCAGTGGCAGGCCGACCACGCCGCCTTCATGGACCGCGATCTGTCGGCCATGGACTACGTGTACGTGTGGGCCGACGGCATTCACCTGCGCATACGCCTGGAGGAGGCCAAGGCCGCCGTGCTGGTGGTGACGGGCGTGCGGGCGGATGGCACCAAGGAGCTGATCGCGCTGGCCGACGGATATCGCGAGTCGACGGAGGCGTGGGCGGGCCTGCTACGCGACTGTGCCCGCCGGGGCATGCGCGCCCCGGTGCTGGCCGTCGGGGACGGCGCGCTCGGCTTCTGGAAGACCCTGGCCGAGGTGTTCCCCGACACCCGCGAGCAAAGATGCTGGGTTCACAAAACCGCAAATGTTCTCGATTCCCTGCCGAAGTCGGCCCAGCCCGCGGCCAAGCGCGCGATCCAGGACATCTACAACGCCGAGGCCAAGGACCAGGCCCGCAAAGCCGTCGCCGCGTTCACCCGTCAGTACAACGCGAAATACCCCAAGGCGGTCAAGAAGATCACGGACGACGAGGACGAGCTGCTGGCGTTCTTCGACTTCCCCGCCGAGCACTGGGTCCATCTGCGGACCACGAATCCCATCGAGTCGACCTTCGCCACCGTGCGGCTGCGGACCAAGGTGACCAAGGGTGCCGGCAGCCGGGCCGCCGGGCTGGCCATGGTCTTCAAGCTGGTCTGTCCGCCCAGGCCCGCTGGCGGGCTGTGAACGCACCACACCTCGTCGCTCTGGTCCGTGCCGAGGCCCGCTTCGAACGCGCAACTCGTCGAACGCCCCGGGACCCTCGCGGCGTGAGCAGCCTCAGCCGATCCGCAGAAGCAGGGAGGATCTCAGGCACTCGTGCGCCGTATGTGCAGGTGGCCATCGCGGGGGAAGGAGGGCGGCGCCGCGGGCAGGATGCTGTCGAAGTCGTACCGGCTCTTCTGCGCAACCCGGCACGATGCCAGGTTGTCCACCTGGCGCAGGAGTTCGAGACGCTCCAGCCCGTCGGCTTCGAAGGTGTCGAAGGCCCAGCTGGTGAGTGCTTCCAGAGCGTGGGGGGCCACTCCCCGCCCTCGAGCGTGCGCCGCGGTCCAGTAGCCCACCTCGGCCGCCGGTTTGCCGGAGATGACTTCCTTGAGTACCACGTTGCCCACCAACTGTGCGCGAACTGAACCGGGTTGTGCCTCAAGGACGGCGAAGCCGAACCGGCCCCCCGCTGCCCAGCCCCGCTGCTGGGCCTGCACCCACCGTGCCCCGTCAGCATCGTTGTCCACGACAGAGCTCGCCCACTGGCGCATTGCGGGATCCCGGCTCACCTCGACCAATGCGGGAACGTCCTCCATGCGCCAGGGGCGAAGAACGAGAGCGGGAGAGGCCGGCGTCGCGGCCACCTGAAGTACGACGGGGGCATTCACCAACCGATCATATGCGGCGGCGTTTTCACCCGACGCCAGCCGCGTCCGGCCTATGCCGCCTTGCGACCACCCCGTCATTGCTGTGTCCGGACGCGCAGAGCCTGGACGGACCAGTCGAACACCGGCGCCAGACTCTCCGGGGCCGGCCAGCCGTTGACCACTGCGAGCAACTGGAGGTATCGCTCCCTGCGGGGGTCGTTCACGCTCTCCAGCCGAGTCGCCAGCCGGCGGCGAAGCTCGACGTCGTCGGGGCGGCCGAGGAGGTGCGCGTAGTGCGCCGTGAACGCCGCGACGATCGGATCGGCCTGGGGCGAGGCCGGGTCGATGCCGGCGGTCAGGGCCGGGCCGGCCTGGTCACGGACGACTGCGGCGATGTCGCGGCGCGGGCCCATCGTGTCGCTTCGGGCCTGCTCGGCTGCCTGGTCCTCGGCCATCCGCCGCACGACGGTGCGGAAATCCGGGTCCAGGGACATTTCGGCCAACTCCACCCATGCCTGGACCTGCTCCGCCTCCGGGTTGTCGGGCAACTCGGCGGTCATCGAGCGCATGACCCCCACGAATGCGGGGGCGGCGTCAAGACCGCCGAAAACGACGTCGAGGAAATCGCCGATCAGACGTCGGCGTTCGTCCTCGGAGAGCTGGGCCAACCGGTGCATGAGTTCCGTCTCCTCAGGTGTGGACCCGCGCTCGGCCACCGCCGTCAGCACCACGCGCCGCAAACGCAGGACGCGGATCTGCACTGCCAGTGCTTCGGCGTGCGCCGC
Organism: Streptomyces pallidus (ex Mingjun et al. 2026); assembly: GCF_051550185.1. Classification (NCBI taxonomy): domain Bacteria; kingdom Bacillati; phylum Actinomycetota; class Actinomycetes; order Kitasatosporales; family Streptomycetaceae; genus Streptomyces; species Streptomyces pallidus (ex Mingjun et al. 2026). The sequence continues at coordinate 24,973 of NZ_CP196181.1, forward strand.
GGCGACCTCGGGAAGCGAGAGCTCGCGGTCCACGACCTTGCGGATCGTGGGAAGGTCCAGTCCCAGCTCGCGCAGGGTCCGCACGAGCTCCAGGCGTGCGACGGCGTCGATGTTGTAGAGGCGGTAGCCGGCCGGGCTGCGGTCCGTCGGCGCCACGATTCCGCGATCGGAGTAGAACCGAATGGTCTTGACCGTGAGACCGGTCCGCCGAGCGAGCTCGCCGATCGAGTAGAGCGTGTCGCCGTCCATGCCCCCACCTTTGCGTCTCCCCCTACTGGAGACTCAAGCCCCTATGCCTGCCAGCAGCCAACCACTCCGCATCCACAAGTCTTGACAATTCTTCCTTCCGGGCTGGCTGAACGACCTCACGAACAGCGGTCTGGCCCCGCTCGTCGGCCTCGCCGGAGCCCTTCACGAGGACCGACATGCCGTCGCTCAGGGAATCACCACCCCATACAACTCAGGTGTCAACGAAGGCCGGACCACAGACGTCAAGCTGCAGAAACGACTGATGGCCGGCCGCGCCGGCGTCCCACTCCTCCGCCACCGCGTCGTCCTGATCGCCCACCTCCGCCGCCGCTACGCCCACCGCTCGACCGTGTCACCGAGATGATCTTCGGCTACGAAAATCTTGCCAGAGCCACATTCACGTGTACGCCGACAGGGTCGGCTTGTCGGCGTGCCAGAAGGTCAGGTGCGGAGCGCCGATCCGCTGGATCTGATCGGCTGTGGCGACCTTCAGCACTCCGAGCACGCGCAGCACGTCGCCGCGGAAACTGTTGGTCGACCCTGCCGGGTTTGTCTTCCGCTGCCCCGCCATCAGCCCTGCCCCTCGTTCGTTGCTCGCGACCGGTCACCGGCTGGGCGCCAGCCGCGCCTGGTCTGCGTCGGCGTCCGGGCCCCGCGGAACCCGATGATCTCCTCCACTACTGACATCAGGAGTAGAGAAGAGGGGTGTGACGACGCAGTTTTCGCGCTGATTCCGGCCCTGACAAGGGGTTTTCCCCCAACCTCGGGTGCCGGGCACCAAAGGGGGTCTCCAAGGGGCCTTCGAAGGGGGCACCCAGGGAGTCCCCTTGGGCTTGCCCACCTCGGGCAAGCCTTCCGGTATGACCGGCCCGTGCAGTGCCGCTACCCGGCCCCCGGGTGAGTGCTCGTCTTCGTCTGGTCTCCTTCGCTGCCCCGGCCGGGGCGGTCGAGGCGAAGGAGCAGCGTGCATGGCCCCCCTTTGTCCGCTGTCTGACCGTGCCGGTAGCGGACGTGGTCAAGGAGGAACACGGCGGTGGTCGGGCGGTGGCAGAGGTGGACAAGGGGTCCGGGTGTGAGTAGTTGAGGTACAGGAAATCCCGGTGAGATTGATCTTGCTGGGCTTCCTCTACCGGTGCCGTTCCGCGCCTGCGCGAGCAACTGCGCCACCAGGTCCTCGGAGTCGCCTTCGGCCTGGGGGGGCCAGGTCGTCCAGCACGGTGTCGCCGTCGAGGACCTCGGCCTCGGTACTGGTGGACTCGCGTAATCAACTGTCGCCAGGTCCCCGAGGAGTCCAGCCTGCTGGTGACCTTCCGTGATCTCCTGGGGCGTATCGGCTCCATGTGCCGCCAGTCTCGTTGTGGAGCCGGGTGGTGGTCTTGTGGTGGTAGCCGAGCGCTTCCGCGACCACGGGGGCGGGCATGTCGAGGAGCTGCTGACGGATGGCGGCGCCGCGGGCAGCTGCGGCCGGAACCCCGATCTCGTTCAGCAGAGCGGACAAGTGACCGGGGCGGAACGGCTGGCCGGCCCTGCGGCCGGGGAAGAGCATCGGGACGCGGGGTTGGTGGCGGTGTTCATGTTGTCGCGGTGTGCGATGTGTTCCAGCAGCAGGGCGGCGACCGGCTCGGGGATCGGTGAGGGTGACTTCCCGAGCCGTAGCAGCGCGGTGTCGCCGTCGCGGATGACGCCGTCGAGGGTGAGTCGGACGATGCGGCTCACGGGCTGCGCGTAGAGGAGCACGATGACTCCGGCGAGTCGGAGCCTCATCGGTGTCTCCGTGTCGGTCAGCAGTCGGCCGAGGGCGTTGAGGCGCTCGTCGTCGCTCATTGCGGCCCGCCTGGAGACCTTCATGGCCGGAATGGAGAGGAAGCCTGGACAGCGGCGGTCTGCATGGCCCAGTCGTGGAAGGCTCGCAAGCAGGTGCGGCCGTGTTCGGTGTTCTCGGCCCACCACGCGTCGATGTCGAGCTGTCCGCTGGACGCGAGGTTGGTGTTCCGCTTGCCGAGCCAGTGCAGGAAGGTGGTCGCGTACTTGATCTGCTCGGCGGCGAACCGGTGGATGCTCGGTGTGATGTGGCTCCGCTCAGCGCGGGCCCGCAGCCGGGGGAGAACGCGCCAGGTCGCGTAGAGCTTGATCATCTTGGCGTGCTCGGGGTCGGCGATGCCGGCCAGATGCCCGGGAAGTCAGCGCTGGAAGGAACAGAGGTACTTGTCGGCCGCAGGAAGGACTCCGCACGTCATCAGGAGTTCTTCCAGGTGAGCGGCAGCCCGCCAGAGCTGGAGCTCGTGGAAGGCATCGTGGGTCAGTGGGGTCTCGCCGAGGCCGAGCCGACGCAGCAGCTGTGAGGCATTCCCCGGCTGGCCACGGCGTATCTCCAGCCAGGCCAGCCCGCTCCTGGGCTTGTCCATCGCCACCAGGATGCAGCGGTGGCCACTCTGGTTGTCGGTATCGCAGGTCTCGGCGAGACCGTGGCATCGGGATACCTGGCCCAACGCGCCGCCCGTCAGACGTTGCGCTGGGAAGGCGTGCGTCAGCATCATGACAACCTTCGCAACTGCTACATCGGTGTCAACGGCGGAGCGCGCAGTTGCCGTTACGCGCTGGCTGACTATGTCCAAGCCCTGGCGGCCGGCACCTTGACGGACGAGATCCGCGAGAGAGCAGCCACGGCGGTGAACGCTCATCGGGGGGCAATACGACGAGGCGCAGATGCTGGTCTCGGATGCTGTCCTCGCCGAGGCCCGCATCGTGAACGACAAGATCAGCCTTCTCTACGGGTTGCTGCGTCGTATCGATGGCGGCGTTCCCCAGCAGACGACACTATCGAGCTGGCCAGGCGCCAGCTGAAGGAACTGTGGCCCCACCTGATGTCCATGAGGGAGGCCATTCGCGTGGACCGCGGCGTAGGCGGCAGACACACGCCGATCTGGCGTGGAACCTGACCCACAAATCAAAGATGAAACGCCCAGTAAGGCTTGCCCAGCCGCTCAGGCCTGCCCGGCATCTGTCTCGCTCCCACAGGGGGCTGGCAAGCCCGGTGCCGACTGGGCTACGCAGGGCCCGGGCCGCGCTGGAATCAAGCTGGTGGCCGAACCGGGTTCCCTCGTGAACCGGTGCACGGCCGCCATGCCGGACATGGACGACGGCCTCCGCACCCGTCTGCGGCCGCCCTGCGGTGCTACCGCAGTCAGGTGTAGGTGTACGGGGTGGGGGACGTGACCGTGGCTCCGGTGGAGGTCGTCGCGACCACGGCCACGGGGCCGGGGGTGGACGTCGGCGGTGTGACCGTCTGGACCTTGATGTCGGACATGACCTTGAACGAGAGAGCCGGGACGCCGCCGAAGGTGACGCCGGTGACCTTGGCCAGGAAGGTGCCGTTGAGGTTCACGACGCGGCTTCCGGTGCGCGGCCCGGAGGTGGGGCTGATGCTGGTGATGGTGGGGCTGCCGATGTAGGTGTAGGAGAGGCTGTTGGAGACGCCTCCCTTGCTGATCATGTAGACGGGGACGGTGCGGGCGAGGGCCGACGGTGGGACGGTCACGGTGAGCCGGGTGTCCGACAGGACGGTGGCGGGTGCCTCGACGGTGCCGAACCGTACGGTCTTGACCCCGACGAACCGTTGTCCGGTGAGGGTGATGGTGTTTCCGCCGTTCATCGAGCCGGAGGTGGCCGAGATCTGGTTCACGACGGGGAGCCGGCGGTAGTAGTAGTGGCCGACGATCGCTGTTCCGCCGCTGGCGGTCACGGTGACGGGTACGGCTGATCGGATGCCGGAAGGCGCGGTGACGGTCAGGGTGGTGTCGCTGACCACGGTGAAGTCCTTGGCCGGCCGGGTCCCGAAGTGGACGGCGGTGGTCCCGAGGAAGCCGCGGCCTTTGATGGTGACAGTCGTTCCGCCGCCTCGGGGGCCGGTGTTGGGGGAGATGGCCGCCGGCCTTCGCAGGACACTGACGGTGTTGTCGCCGTGTTCGGCGACGTACAGGTATCCGCTGTCCGGTGTGGTTGCGACCTGGTGGGGGTCGGCGAATCCGGGGATTGTTTCGCTGATGCTGTTGCTGCTGGGGTTGATCACCGTCAGCGAGCCCGCTCCGGTCATGGACGCGTAGAGGAGCGTTCCGTCCGGGGAGGCGGTCAGGTAGGAGGGGTTGCTCGCGACGGTGATGGTGTCGGTGACGGTGTGGGTGGCCGTGCTGATGACGCTCACCGTGCGGGCACCGGAGTTCGCCACGTACACGCGGGTCCCGTCGGGTGTGGCGGCGATGCCCAGGGGGGCGTTGAAGCCGGCCAGAGTGGTCACGACGGTGTTGCTCAGCGTGTTGATCACGCTCACGGTGGCGCCGGTGGAGTTGCTGACGTAGGCCCGCAGCCCGTCGGGGCGGACGGTGACGGCCTGGGGGCCGTTTCCCACGGGGATGGTGCCGGTGACGGTGTTGGTGGCCGTGCCGATGACGCTCACGGTGTTGGCGCCGGAGTTGGCCACGTAGAGGTGGGTCCCGTCGGGGGTGACGGCCAGCCCGCGCGGGGCGTTGAGGCCGCTGATGGTGGTGACAAGGGTGTCGGTGGCCGTGCTGACGACGGCGACGGTCCCCGAGCCGGGCATGGTCACGTAGAGGTACCGGCCGTCGGGGGTGACCGCTGCGGCCCACGGGCCGGCCCCCACAGCGATCGTGGTGGCGACGACGTCCGCGGCGGTGTCGATCACACTCAGCGTGTTGCTGCCGGAGTTGGTCACATAGGCGCGCAACCCGTCAGGCCGCATGGCGGCGGAGTGGGGCGCCGGTCCCACCGGGATCGTGCCGGCGTCGGCCACCAGGGGCAGGGCGAGCGGCGGGAAACTCCCGGACTTCTCGTCCTCTGGCGGGACTTGACCGACTGGCATTGCCGACTCCTCTCGACCGGACTCCCGAATCCGACGAGTTCCAGAGCGAGTTGAGGACTTCAGCCCTGCAGTCCCATAACCTGGCGCCCGTGACTTTCAGGAGTCGATTCCGCGCGTTCCCCGAATCGTCCCATCCGATGCGACCCTGCGTAAGTGGTCAACCGGGGCACTCGGGCGCACATTTAGCCAGCGGGAAGTAAATTCATCTTGTAATATTCACCACTCACTGCATCATATGCACCCTATTCCCTCCGCGGAATGCCTGCTTCAGTTTTTATACGAAGGTCGACCTGCGCGAGGACCCAACCGCGCCGAAATGGCGCCGGCATCACAGGCCATTCATCCTCCGCACGCAGGGCCGCCTTCCCGGGAAAGCAGACACCAGCGCGAAGGAGAAGCCCCATGGTCACTCTGAACCCGAACCAGGGACCCACCTCGGGTGGTAACCAGGTGGTCATCACCGGGACTGGCTTCACGGGCGCCACCAGCGTGAAGTTCGGCACCAAGTCGGCCACCTTCACCGTCGACAGCGCCACCCAGATCACCGCTGTGGCACCCTCGAACAACGCCGCGGTCCAGGTCACCGTCACCACGCCCGGCGGAACGACACTGCCGGTCTGGTACTACTACATCACGCCCCCGACCAAATCGAGCCTGAGCGAGACCGTGGGACCGCTCGGCGGTATCCCGGTCACCCTCACGGGTTCGAGCCTGCAGACCGCCACATCGATGTCCTTCGGCTCCAACACGGCCGTTCCCACCGTGGTCAACGACACCACGCTGGACGTCCAAGTGCCGGCCGTGCTCACCCCCCAGACCGTCCCGGTCAGCGTCACGACCAAGGGCGGCACCACCAACGGGCTCACGTTCACCTACGTGGCCGCTCCGACGGTGACCAGCATGGACCCCACCGCCGGACCGGACTACGGCGGCACGGCCTCCACCATCACCGGCACCAACCTCAGCGACGTCGTGGACATCTCGTACGGCCCCGACTCGACCGCCTACAACATCATCGACGACACCACCATCGTCGCCTACTCCCCGGGCGGCACCGGCACGGTCACCGTCACCGTCACCAGCGCGGGCGGCAGCGACTCATCGCAGTCGTTCACCTACACCGTCACTCCCGGCTGAGCCGGCCGAGAGCGCCCAGAACTCTCGAGCCCGCCTGCGGAACCGGGGCGTACAGACCCGGTTCCGCCCACGCTGTTCGGCGGTGTACCTCAAGCGCCGCGGTGCAGCAGTGCGGCCGGCTCCTGCCGATGGGGAAGGAACCGGGGGGGGGCGTGGCCGCGCGGCAAGGCCGCGAAGGGCGCAACCGCGCCTGCCGCGGCAGACACGAGAACCACTGCTGTACAGGCTCCGACACCTATGGACCGGAGCGGGAACAGGATTTCGGCCCTCATTCTCGCTGGCCAGAGGCATTTCCTGCTTGGCTGACCACCTGTTCGACAGGCCGCTCCACGAAGGTGCGAGGCCAGCGAATCGCCCATTCCCCGCAAACGCCCGTCACTCACTGTGATCACGATGCGTGCTGACCAGTGTCCCGTACACCTCCGTGTTCGACGTGAAGCGGTCCACTGCCGAACACGTACCGGGCTCGGCGTCACCGACTCGCAGGCCCGGACTGTAAATCGTTCACTTCTGTTCTGCGCTTGATCAGCTTGGTCTTGTTGTTGACGCCTTCGGTGCCGCCGTTGTGGTGCGGCAGGGTGAGGGCGGCGCCGACTGCGGCGCGGTCCCCCCTCAAGGCCTCGGGTGAAGGCATGCAGGTGGGGCAGGTCCTCGGCATGGGCCGAGGTGATCCAGGTGCTCAGCAGGGCGGCATTGCCGTAGGCGGGATCCAGAAGCGAGGCGAAGCGGTGGATGAGGTCGGCCAGAGCGGTCATCTCGTGGCAGGCGGTGCGGGCGGCCTCGATACGTTCCCGCTGATGGTTCTTGAGGCGGTCGGGGCGGGTGAGGAGGTAGCGGGCCAGGCGCCGGGGCGAGAGTGCGGGCCGGTCGGCCTCGACGCGGCCCTGGTTGATGTAGCGGACCAGCAGGTTCGAGCTGCCGGTATAGCCCAGTTCCCTGATCTCCTGGAGCAGGTGGGTGACGAGGACGACCGGGTTCTCCAGTCGGCGTCGGCGCAGGTGATCGCGGTAGGGATCCACCAGGGTGGGCCGGTACTTGGGGCGCGGATGAGGCGCTCGGGCTCGGCGACACGGTCGTAGCGCTTGACAGTGTTGAGAGCCAGGTTCAGGCGCCGTGCGCACTCCAGCAGGCCGACTCCGCGCTCGCGCAGGGCGTGGACCTGCTGCCAGCGCTCGCGGGTGGTGGCGGCCTGTCTCCCCTCGTCCGGGGGCGGGCCGGCGTTCGCCCAGCAGGTGCTGTGGGCGGCGACTTCTTTGCGGACGGCCTCGGCGAGGTTGCGCCACAGGTGCCAGCAGTCGCTGATCTGGACTGCGTCGGGGAGGGCTCGGCGAATCGCCTCGGCGTAGGTGGCCGATCCGTCCCGGCGCGCGGCCTCGATGCCCGGATGCCCGCGCAGCCAGGCTTTCAGCGTGGCGGCCTCTCGGCCGGGCAGCACCTCGATCCGCTGGCCGGTCTCGGCGTTGATGATGATCGTGGCGTAAGTGTGCCGGCGCCGCAGGGCGAAGTCGTCGACCCCGATCACCCGCGGGATCTGCGGCACAGGCACCCGCCGCAGCAGCCGAAGGGCGGAGGCGTATGCCATGGGCACGGCCAGCGATCGGGAGAGTCGGGCAGAGGCCCGCCCCCTAACTCCTTGACCAGTCCGGAGAGCTGGCTGGTCAGACGTGTGGTGCGGCGCTGATGGCGTTCCAGGAGCCCGGGGACCTGCTCTCGGAAGGTCTGCCGCCTGCAGCCCAGGACCGGACAGACCAGCCGTCATATCCTCACCCGGACCACGACCTGCCGGCTGTCGACCGGCACATCCCGCACCGTCCGGCCGTGATATCCGTGGACCCTCCCCGTCGCCACCCCGCACACCGGACAGGGAACGGGCACCTCCCGGGTCCGAGCCGAAACCCGGACGATCTCGCCACCGTCCGCCACATCCTCGATGACCAGCTCCGACAACCCCGAAAACACCGTTCCCACAAGCGTGTTCGCATCATGCACGCTCGATGATCACAGGCGAGCACTCACCGTCACCACCGACTACGGAACAGACCCGACCGATTGACAGTCCCGGGCAGGGGGCAGCTGCTCGGCGGTCAGCCTGGTGACGGCGCAGGCGGCCGGAGCGAGCTGGAGCCCCCGGGCCTCAGAGCCCCTTCCGGAGCCGGGGACTTTAAGGACGAACCCGAGGCAGCGGTAGCCGAGAGGTAGCCCAAGGGCTACTCACCCAGCTATGAGATGTGTCGGGAAGTAGCAGCTGCCTTCTTGGCCTCCTCGCGCAGGCGGCGGCCCCGTACGGTGCGGGTACGGCGCAGCTCGTCGAGCTGTCGGGGGTGGCGGCGTCGGCGAGGTTTGGGCGGTGCCCAAATGGCGGCCTGCCGGGTCACAGACCGCGAGCCGGCAACGAGGTTCCGGCGGGCTCGGTTCTGGGTAGTATCGCGCTCGCCGGGTCACGTCACGCAGTCACAGGCGCGCGAGGGGTGAAAATGCGAGGGAAACGGTGGGCGGCCGTAGCCGCAGTCGCAGGTCTGGCAGTCTGTTTCGCAAGCCCGCCCGCGAGTGCCGAGGCTCTGAGAACCAGGTTCGCCAACTATGCGGGTCCCGAGGCGTGCCTGGCCTACCAGGCGGACTACGGCATCCACGTGTTCCAGTGCAACACCTCGAATTACGAGAAGTGGTACTGGGACGACGATCTGGAATACACCGCGCTACGGAACCAGGGCAGCGGGCTGTGTCTGACCGCGCGAAACGGCCAGTCGGTTATGAAGCCATGTCTGGCAACGGACCAGGCGGCCACGTGGATGATCGACGAATCCAACCCCCGACGAATCATCAACGCCGTCACGCACACCTGCCTCGCACGAATGGAGAACGGCCTCGTCCACCTCACGACCTGCACGGGGGGCGAGTCCCAACGCTGGTGGCTCTCCTGACGGACGAGGTTCGTCCCCGAGGACCAGCGCCTCGGGTCCGTCCTCCCCCGTCCTCGAGGAGTCCCAGGAGGCGCAGCGGGGCCAGCTTCTGGCGCTGCCGCAGGCCGCGCTCCCGGAACACGCCGCGGCGTACAACCTGCCTACAGTGATGACGTTCCACCAAGAGGTGGAGGAGGCGGTCGCGTTCGGGGAGAAGCTGCCAGAGACGGCGGCGGAGCTGTACGCCGCCGACGCATCCGACACCGATCTCGCGGCCGCCGAGAAGCTCCCGAAGTCGTCCATCGAGGCCGAGTTCTACGAGCTGGAGGCCGGCCGCCACGTACCGCCGAAGCGGTCTGGTCGGCCTGGCTGTGCGGCGACCACCTCGTCACCGACCGACGCGAAGTCCTGCGGCAGTTCGCCAATGGCATCGACGCGAACAACCGGCGCGCACACCGGGCCTTCCTCGCGTCCGTACGCGTCCTCGGCGAAGGCGTCGACATCACCGGCGAGCGCGAGTGGAGGCGCTCTGCTTCGCGGACACCCGCGGCTCCCAGGTCGAGATCGTCCAGAGCATCGGCCGCGCGCTCCGCCTCGACCCTGGCGGCTCCGCCAAGGTCGCCAGGATCATCGTGCCGGTGTTCCTGGAGCCCGTGAGGATCCCAAGGAGACGGTCGCCTCCGCGAGCTCCACCCTCTTGTAGCTGTCCTCCAGGGCCTGCGTTCTCATGATGAGCGCCTGGTCGAGCAGCTCGCCTTCCCGCGCCCTCACGAGCGGGAAGCGCCGGCTGCACGTCCGGCGCGATGAGGAGGGACGGATCGTCGGGACCGGCGGCAAGGGTGACGGCGAGGACCAGGAGGACGGCGCCGACGCCGCCGCGGAGTCGGCACTGCTGCACTTCTCCAGCCCGCGGGCCCCTGCCACGATCGAGGGCTACCAGGCCCTGATCCGGTGGCGGACCCTGCGCGCCGGGGAGCTCGAGGACCGGCGCAAGGTCCTCCTGGACGCGCCAGAGGCCGGGATGGTGTGGGAGCCCGGCGAGGAGGCGTGGGAGGCCATTCGCCGTGCTCCGGTCCTACCGGCGGGCCACCGGACACCTCGCGCCCCGCCAGGACGCCATGTGGGGCGAGGACGACGAGATGGCGCCGGGCGGGCAGTACATGGCCAACCTCCGACGCATGGGCGCGAAAAACGGCCTAGGCAAGGACTTGGACCGGCGGCGGAGCACGCGGCGCAGCTGACCGCGATCGACGAGGACTGGGACTGCCCGTAACCACTGGACTGGCAGCGGCACGACCGCGTCCTGGCGGACCTGGTCGACGCCGACGGCGCCCTGCCCGACATCGCCCCCGGCGTGCTCATGGACGGCGACGACACCGGCACATGGCTCCAGCAACAGAAACAGCCGACCACCTGGGCCCCACTGCTGCCCGAACAGCAGGACCGCCTGACCACGGTCGGCGTACAGCCCGACCAAGCACCCTCTCCCGCCCCCGCAGCCAGTCGTGGGACGAAGGGGGCCGAGCAAGGCACAGCAGGCGTTTCCAACGCGGCCTGGCAGCCCTCACCCAGTGGGTAGAGCGAGAAGGCACCCACCGGCCCGTCCCCTGGGCCCACGGAGAGGAGATCGCGGTCGAGGGTGAGGCAGAGCCGGTCGTCGTGAAGCTGGGGTATGGGTCTCCAACACCAAGAGCCGACGCGACAAACTCACCCCCGAACAGCACGCCGCACTACGGGAACTCGGCATCCACTGGGCTCCGTAGCAAGTCGCACCCTGCCGGAAAATACGCGAGAAGTCACCTCAGGCCCAGCCGAGAGCGCCTCTCCCAGGTGACCTCGGCAAAGCGCCCGTACACGACCACCCGGACCTCGCCATACAGCGTCAGATCTGCGTATTACCTAGGAGGGGCTGCACTGGCGACAGCATGGAAGCAGCTGTGCCCGCTTCGGTGACATCCGCGCATAAGCATGCTCAGGACGGCCCAAGGAGGATGCTTCATGACGGAGGCCGGCAACCCCCATCAGCCCTCAAAGGCGCACCGTCCGCGTCGGCGTGTCAGCACGGACCTGCTCGGCGAGCGTCCGCCTCGGGCACGGGGCGTCAGCACAGGGAAACCGTCGGGCCCGAGAGGCCAGTGGGCGCTTCGGCCAGGTCTCAACCTGACCCGCACCACCACGAGGGCCCGTACCGGGGGTACTTCCTCCGGTACGGGCCCTCGTGTGGTGCGGGGTCAGTCGTTCCAGACGTCGCCCTTGAAGTCGCCGCCAGTGCCGCGCTCGTAGTAGTGCTGCCCGTCCAGGCCGCCCACACAGGTCTGCTGGTAGCGGTAGGGGTTGGTGGCGATGGTACCGACCCTCTCGCCGGTGTCGGCGTCCCAGAGCTCGGCGCGGCCCCAGTACGAGAGGGCCTTGTGGGTGCCGCCGAAGCAGACCTCGTGCTTGTCATTGGCGGGGATGGATCCACTGGTGCACACCGTTCCGCCCCAGCTCTCGCAGGTTGCGCTCGCCGCGCTGGCGGGTGAGGCAACGATTCCGACGACCACGGCGGCCATGGTCGTGGCCATGAGGCCGAGGCGGGCAAACCGGTTCTTCTTCATGTCCGTTCCTCCACTCGACGGGCCGGATCCGTCCGGTCCCGACGTGCTCAAAGCTACGAGCGGGTACCTGCCGGTCGGTATGTCATCTGTGCACGTTTGCCCGGCAGGTGACGGTCACGGCTGCATGGTCGAGCACACCGCCGAAGACGCCCGTTCGACGAAGGGGCGCTGCGTGCCGTAGAGCGCGAGGAAGGCCAGCGTGAGCTCGTACACGTCCACCCCACCGGCTGTCAGCTCCCGCGCCAGCAGTGCCTCCGCGCTGCGCAGGTGCTCGCGAACCGTCTGGGGATGCAGACCCAGCCGTTGTGCCGTCACCCCGACCGAGCAGTCGGCCAGGATCCAGGCCCCCAGCGTGCGCTGCAGGTTGCGGGTGTCGGTGTCAAGCGGAGCCAGCACGTTCCGGGCCCATGCCCGGCCGGCGTCAGTGCCGATCAGGGCGGGCAGGCCTGGGTCGTGGCGGCCCGGTACGGTGGGCCGGTCCCGCAGTTGCAGAGCCAGGTGGAGAGCGGTCCGTGCTCGCACGTCGTCGAGGTCCACGCCCAGCAGTTCGCCCGCCCGTACCATCCGCGACCGTACGGTGTTGCGGCTGACTCCCATGATCTTCGCTTTCCGCACGGCGGTGAACCTCAGCGCCAGCGACACCGTCGACAGCAACTGGCCCCTGGTCCGAGCCGGTAGCGCGTCCAACGGCCGGAGCAGGTCCGATGCCCAGCGGGCCGCCTCGGCACTGGGCAGCAGATCCACCGGATCCATACGATCCGGATACCGGGCACGGCAACCGGGCATGTACCGAGCCGCCACCAGACTGCGGTACACGTCCTCGTAGGCTGCACTGACATGTTCCAGCGGGTGCAGGCCGCTGCGTCCCTGAACCACTCGCGGACGGCGTGCGACGTAGTCGGACAGGGCGCGCCCGATGGCGTCGGCGGCTCGAGTGTCGGCGACGGGTACCACGGTGATCACATGGTTGTCGTAGACCGGACAGGGGACGACCAGGGCCCGGCCGGCGGTCAGTTTCTCGCAGTCCCGCGCCACCTGGGCACGTTCCTCCACCGGCATCTCCAGCAGGGACAACCAGGCCCAGTCCGCGTCCAGCAGGCCCGGTTTCATCCCGGCCGCCGTCCGCCGCGCCAGGGGGACGTCCCCGGCCATCAGCAATTGCAGAACGGCGAGACGCAGATGGAGCAGGCTCGCCTCCCGTTCCCGGCGGTCGGTCTCGGCTTCCGCCACCCGCAACAGCAGTCCGAGGACGATGGCTGCAAAGCCGGTCAAGGCTGCGCTGTCCCCGTCGAAGGGGCGCTCGCGGGTGACGACGAGGACGTGGAACGGTGGCTCGCCGCCCAAGGGGACCATCCGGGTGTGGCTCCCCGCTTCGGAGACGACGGCGGAGCCCAGTTCGCCCCGGGCTACGGCCGCCGCCTCCACCCGGTGGTGCGCCCTTCCCGGGCGGAGGACCTCGGTGGTGCCCCCGAGCGTCCGGGCCAGCCACCGTTTGATGCGGCATGCCGCCGCCTGCGCGCCGTCGGGGCCCACGCGCGCGTGCCGCAAGAGTTCCGTCAGCCGCACCGTCTGTGGTGTCGCGCCGTGTATCGGCTTCGATAAGCCCATGCTGTGTGCCTTTCCCCCGAAGGTTCAGTAGGAGTGCGGCCGGAGGGTCCACCGGCCTGGTGAAGGTGGTCATGCATGGCCCAGGCAGGGCCTAACAGGGAGACCTGGGGCGTCCTGGGCTCGCACATCCGAACGGCGAGGGCCGTCCACAGGACAGTGAGGGTGGTGGCACCGAGCATGACGGGGGCACGGTGGCCGGGATCGGGCACCCCGGCGTCCACGGGCGGGTGAGCGGCCCGCCCCGCGCGCCACGCCAACCGCTGCGCCGCGCCTCGTCGACGCTGGTCATCAATGCCCCTCAGGTCACGTGGCGACTCCGGACCTCGGTGTCTCAAAGATCGCAGGCCCGGCGGCCGGCAGGCATCAACCGCGGGCACGAACCGGCTCCCTCCCACGGGGGAGCGGCCATCCGGCGACGGGAGTGGAAGCAGCCACAGCTCAGCCCGCCGCATGAACGGCACCGGCTCACTCATCCCTTGCCGCCGGTGCGGGAAGGCCGCACAACCGATCCGCCACCGCATGGTCTTGTTGGCGAGTTCCAGGTACGTCTGCTGCACAGCGGCGGGAACGCACGGTTCCACGGGAGAGTGATGTCACTGAGTTTCGAGAACGCCTCGGAGCTTGCTTCGGGACCATGGTCGTGCTCTGCACGACGGGGCCCGGGTGCTGCCGAGGTCCAGGGTCGGATCTACACGCGGCGATCCGTAGTGGCTACGAGAGGCCCTGATCTCGGTATTACCGGAGCGCAGAAGAAGAGGGGGCCGCGGGAGACGCAGCCGAACCCTACAGGCCGGTGACCGACGGCACCCTCACAGCGCACCCGACCGCGCCGCGCGAGCAGCGGCATGCAATGCAGCGGATCTACGACCGGCTGGTGGACGAGTATGCCGCCGATGTGTCGCGGCGTGTTCCGATCAGCAGCAGGGCACACGCGAGCAGGAAGAGCGGCCAGGGCGTGAACGGGAGGACCACGGCGTCGATAACGGTCCAGCCCCCCAGCGTCCAGGCGATGAATGCCGGTGGGGTGATGCCTCGGCGGTCCAGCCACAACACCGTCAGGCCGACCAGGATGAGCGGTATGCCGAAGCTGTCCAGGCTCAGCCAGAGCGCGCTGCCCGCCGGGCTCATGTCGGCAAGGTCCTCGCCCCACAGTCCGCCGCTGAACCACGTCCCGGCGTGGCGCGAGGCTTTCTCCACCGTCAGGGCACCGAGCGTGTGTGCGGTGCCGCATAACGTAATGATCCAGCCAGCCCACTTGATCATCTGATGTCTCCGTTCTTGTCGCGGAGCCGCGCGGTGCGACTTCGTCGAGTCCCTGCGTAGCTGGGGCAGGGACCCCTGCAACCACAATTACGGTACTACTGTTTCGATACTCTCGTTCCGTATAATGCAGGCATGACAGTGCGAAGGCAACGGGGGGGACGCCCCCGAGACAGTCGTGTGGATCACAAAATCCTGCAGACCACACGGGAGCTGATCGACGAAGTCGGTTACCCGGCCCTGACCGTCGACCAGGTCGCGACGCGCGCCGGGGTGGGCAAAGCAGCGATCTACCGCCGTTACGCCTCCAAGGCCGAGATGGCGTTCGTCGCCACCATGCACGAGCAGCAGATGCCGCCGCCGACCGGCACCGGCTCCTTGCACGGCGACCTGCTGGCGCTGGTCCGCACGTTTCACGTCCGCATGGCCGCCCCGGCGGCCCGACAGCTGGCACCAGCCCTGATCAGCGAACTCGCCATCAACCCTGAACTGGACACCCGGTTCCGGGACACCTTCCTGGCCACCGAACAGGCCGCCTTCGCCGAGATCATCGAACAGGCAGTGGCTCGCGGCGAGCTGGCCGGGACCGTCGACCCCGCCATGGCCCACCTGCTGCTACTCGGCTCCCTGGCGTCCGCCCTGTACATCCTCAACCTGCCCGTCGACGACGCGATGGTCGCCGACCTCGCCGCCGCCGCAGCCGCAGGAATCACCGCCCTGGCCGACAGCCACCGCAGCGACCCTGGCGGGGCCGCGGAGCAGCGCTGACGGGGCGGTTCCTCCTGGCTGGGCGGCAATCCAGAATCTGTCAAGTCACGAAATTCCGCCTCATGACACGATTCGGCCGCCTAGGTCTACTGGAGGCATGGGCACACGCACAACCGGTGACTCACCTCCCACTCCCTCGCTTGGAAGGACTCCCATGCCTCGCATCTCCCGCACCCTGCGTCTCGCGCTGCTCACCGCCTCGACCACGCTGGCGGCAGGAGGCGTACTGCTGCCCACTGGCGCGCTCGCCGCCCCGGCGACGCCGCATACGGTCACCCTCCCGGCCGACCGGGGCAGCCACGGCCACAAGGACCGCTCGGGCGAGGACAACGACCGGGATGGCACCCATGAGAACCCCGCCGACGAGGGCGGCGAGGGCAAGGATTCTTCCGAGCCGACGGACTCCGACGGTGGGGTTTCGGAGGATTACTGCAACAGCCCGACGCGGGCCCCGGGGCTGTGCGTCGACGGCAAGCCGCTGCCGAAGGGCGACGGCACCGCCAAGGTTCCGCAGGGAAAGATTCCGTGCCTCGCAATCGACTCTCCCGAGCTGTGCGCGCAGAAGCAGAACCCCAAGCCCTACGTGCCGAGCCCCACGGGCAGTTCCACCGTCGGATTGGCGGTGTGACCGGGACACACGTGAAGGGCGCGACTCCCGAAGGAGCCGCGCCGTTTCGTCAGATAGCCCCGAGTGCGGCCAGCACGGCTGCCCGCCCAGCCGGGATCTTTGCGCGTCGGCTCCCTGCCACCCGATCTGGGCGCGGACCGATCCCGTGGACATCGCCTTTGCCGACCACCACGGCGCTCATGGCAACCTCCGTAACCGGGCCCGGCTGCTGAGAT
Source organism: Streptomyces pallidus (ex Mingjun et al. 2026) (assembly GCF_051550185.1). Classification (NCBI taxonomy): domain Bacteria; kingdom Bacillati; phylum Actinomycetota; class Actinomycetes; order Kitasatosporales; family Streptomycetaceae; genus Streptomyces; species Streptomyces pallidus (ex Mingjun et al. 2026). Next base: position 41,211 of record NZ_CP196181.1, read on the forward strand.
TGCGGTCGGGGTGTCGTCGGGGTGAGCCGAGGGGGCGCTGACGTCGCGGCCCATGGTGTCGGCGAGGGACAGGTGGAGGGTGTCGGCGTCGAGGCTGTAGTCCCAGGTGTCGCCGGCGACGTCAGCAGCCGGGATCAGGGCGCCGGCAAGGGCGAACCGGGGCGCTTCGCAGGAGGAGGCGGCGGGCAGGAGAGGCAGACCTGGCTCTCCCTGACCGCCATGGTGATCAACCTGTCGTACGCGCTGGATGCCCAGTTGCAGCATGACGCCCAGATCAGCCACTTCGAGTACCAGGTCAGCCACCCTGTCCGAGGCCGCCGAGCGCACCATGCGGATGAGCGAGCTGGCGGTCCTGACGTCGAGGAGGTCCGCCGCCTCGTCTTCGACCCGCTCACCCAGGCCCAGCAGCGGACCCTGCGCGCCATCGGCCACCGTGTGAATCGGGCCGTCGACCCTAGCGACACCTGCCCGGACTGATGCGGCCCACCCGTCACTCCGACCCGCCCTGCGGAAGGCTCACCGCGTCCTCTCCATCCCGCCGTGCCCGCCGGCGCACACGACGCCTTGCTGTCCGGTGCCCGGCGCCGAGCCCGCGCCCAGCGCGACTGGACCCCACCGACGGTGGGCCTGGGCCAACGGTTACTCGGATACGGCGCAGCAGGGGCGGGTAGATCGAAGGTGGTTCGAAGGGCGTGGCGGGCGGCTGTGGCGTAGGCGGCGCGTGGTACTCAGTGCGGCTGTTTCTGCAGCAGGCCGTAGGTGCCGGCGAGGCGGTCCCGGATCACCGCCGAGCCATCGCCGAGCCGTCGCCGCCCAAGCGATACCGGCCGAAGGCGAGGATCCGAGCCGGGTGATGCCGTACAGGCCGAGGTCACCAAGTCCGGAGCGCCCTTGAACCCCTCGATCGCCCGGCCGTCATCCAGTTCCGGGTGCCCAAGTACGGGGCGGTGCGGCGCCGCTGGTCCGGTTCGGCGAGCAGTTCCCGGTCGTCCTTCTGGAGGATGCCGCGCGCGATGAAGTGGGCAGGGAGAGCAGTCGCGAGTCGGACGGTCGCAGGGGCTGGTGGCGGCTGCATGGGTCTGGAGTTCGGCAAAGGTCCGGCGGTCTTCGGGCCAGACGTGTCAGACGAGGAGCTCGCCGTCGAGGACCAGGCCTGCGACAGGGCAGGCGCGGCGGTGGAGTCATTGCCAAACGTCGTGGACGATGAGAGCCGCTGAGGCTGCGGCCGCAGTCGACGGGGACGTGTTCGGTCAGTCATCAATCCCGAGATGGAGGATGGTGGCCCAGTCGCCGGTTACCAACAGCAGGTTGCGCGACCATATGCAGCCCATACCCATGCCCGTGCACGGGCCGTCGACGTCGCCGGAGCTTCGGACAGGCCCCAGATGTGCTTCGATGAGGTCGGCGATGCCATCAGCGAGTTCGCCTGCCTGCCGGATGTCGACGGGCGCGCGCAGGTTGGCGTCTGGCCACCTGTTGGCGGGCTGCATGAACCCGTCGGTCACCTCTCGGCGCAGAACGTCCCGCCAGGCCTGTGGTGACTCGAACGGGTCGACCGACGTTGCTACCTGGTATCCAGTGGGCCCCGCGTCGTACACGGCTTGAGCGAGACCCTTCATCCATTCATGACCGGGTGTCATCCCAGCCACCGGAACTACATCGAAGAGGTCGATGGACGCCACATGGTCACAGTCGTCGAGCAGCTCCTCGAGCAGTTCGGCTGCGGCTGACACTGCCTCTGGAGCGTCGAGTGGGTTCAGCATGGGCGTCTGGGTGTTCTGTGCGGTTCTGCGCATCGGCTCCAGTGTGTCAGCCGAGCAGGTTTATGCTGCGAGGTTTTTCGGGGGCGTTCGACGAGCTGACCGCGTTCGAAGCGGTCCCGGCGCGGACCAGCGGGACGAGGTGGGTGCCGGTGATCGCGCGCCATCGGGCGGGGCGGTCCGGACGAGCCCGAACACCCCTCGCGAGCGCCGCTGCCGGGCTGCCGGCGCCGCGGTCGTCCCGATCGCCTTCTCGGCCTGGCCGCGGTCCTCCGCGCTGTAGAACTCCTGCAGGCCTCCGTCGCCCGGGCTGCGCGGACTTCGGCAGGGCGTTGCTGACGTTCCGGGCCCTGGGAACCCAGCACCTTCGGTGCCGGCAGCCGGGAAGACCTCGGCGAGCGCCTTCCCCAGGCCCGTCGCGCCGTCGCCGACCACCAGCGCGGGGTCGCACATGCACGATCAGCTCCATGCTGCCGTCCCGCCGCGGTGACCACGGTGCGCGGCGGTGTCCAGGTCGGTGATGGCGCGCGGGAGCAGCTTGCCTCGGCGGGACTGCAGCAAGGTTGCCCCGCCGGTCCGGGCCCGGGTGAACGGCAGGCAGCGGTAGCCGTTGTTCTCCAGACTGCTCGGCCCCCATCGAACGACTGCGCTGTGCCGGGTATGGCGCCTTCGCCGACTTGGAGCGTGTGCGCGATACGCGGGAGTCCGTCGGAGAATCTCCTCTCTCATCCTGCCGCGACTCTGCCGGCGCCGGGATGAGACGCCGACGGGGGGTCAGGGGCGCTCCGGGGGACCCAGCGGCGGCTCGGGGTGTGCGGAGCGGATCTCCGGCTCCAGGCCCTGCGCGGGCGTGGTGCGGAGCCGTCCGACGTCCGCTCGCCAGGCTTCGAAGGCCAGCGTCGTCGCCGTCACCACGGCCAGCCCGAGCAGCCAGCCCCCCACCACGTCGCTCACCCAGTGCACACCGAGCGCGACGCGGGTGTAGCCGACACCCGCCACCGAGACCGCCGCGAGCGCCCACGGCAGCGGACGCCAGCGGCGGGGCACCAGCGGCAGCAGTGCCAGCAGCAGCACCGCGCAGGAGGTGGTGGCCGTCATGGCGTGTCCGGAGGGGAAGGAGAACCCGGGCGCGTGGGAGACGGGGTCGGGCAGGTGCGGCCGGGCCCGTGCGATCACGTTCTTCACCAGCAGGCCGAGCAGGCCGCCGGCCGCCGCGGTGACGGCCGCCCACAGGGCCAGCCGTACGGCGCCGCGCACGAGGAGCCACACCACCAGCACCGCCACGAGCAGCCGCATCGTCACCGGATCCCACACCACGTGGGTCAGGAAGTCGAGCACCCGCACCCACCCGGGATGCTCCAGCGCGGCTGTGTGCAGCCGCTCGGCCGCCCCGTGGTCCAGTCGGCTCAGCGGCGCCCACTGGGACTCGACCAGCACCACGGCGAGCGCGAAGGGCACGGATACGAGGGTGGTCGCGGTCACCGTCGTCAGCAGCCGTGCGCCGAACCGGGTGTCGGGTCCCGAGCGGATGGAGGCGAGTCGGGCGAGCAGGCGCCTCGGGGTGGAGGGCCGTGCCGTGCGTGCCATGGTCGTGGTGCTTCCTTTCAGGTGTTCTCCGCCGCGCGCCAGGGGCTGCCGTGCCGGGCGTGTCCGGGCACGTCGCGCGTTCAGACGCCGGGGTCCTCCGTGACCGGTTCGGTCACCCCGGCCCGTACGGCCTCCAGCTGCGCTGCGAAGGCCAGCCCCAGGAACAGTGCCATGGAGGTCAGGTAGGACCACAGCAGCAGGGAGACGAAGGCGCTGAGGGGCCCGTACACCGTGGCGAACGAGCCGTCGGCACCGACGTACAGGCTCAGCCCCCACGTCGCCAGCAGCCACAGCACCAGGTACACCGTCGCGCCGAAGGCCAGCCACGTGTAGCCGGGCTGGGTGCGGCGGGGTGAGAGGCGGAAGATGGCGCTGGTGGCGAGGACGGCCAGCAGGATGCCCACGGGCCAGCGCAGCAGGTCCCAGGCGTGGAGGGTGCCCGGGCCGAGGTGGTACACGTCGGCCACGGCGCGGCTGAGGTGAGTTCCGAGGACGGTGACGGTGAAGCTGAGCCCGAGCGGCAGGCCGGCGAGCAGGGACATGACCAGCCCTCGGGTGTACTTGTGCAGGAACGGCCGGTCGCGTTCCGTTCCGTAGATGCGGTTCGCACCCCGTTCCACCTGGCACAGCGCGGTGGTGACGTTCACGATCGAGAACAACAGACCGAGCCAGAGGGCGGCTTGGCTTCCGTCCCCGGGCTGGTGCCGGCTCTGCTCCAGGGCGTCGTCCACCACTTCCTGGCTCGGCCCGCTCGCCAGCCGTCGTATCGTCAGCTCCGCTATCCGCCCGATGGCCTCGGTGTGCAGCGTGTCGGACAGTCCGATGACCGCGATGGCCAACGGGACGATGGACAGCACGGTCTGCAGGGCCAGCGCTCTGGCGTGGCTGAAGCCGTCGGCGTACCGGAATCGGATGAAGGAGTTCCGTACGAGGCCCCAACCGCCGTGGCGCCGCAGCGCGGCCACGGCTTCCTCGGCGGACAGTTCCTCGCCCTCCACCTCCGGCTCGGCCGGCGCCGCCGCCACGTCCTGGCGTTGCGGTACCCGTGTCGCGGTTCCCATGCTCGTCACCCCCTGTCGAAGTCGTTGCTCCCTGACCCGGCTCAGCAGCCGAGGGCGTGCGGGGCCGGCTCGGAGCAACCAGCGTCCCCGGCGGTGCCCCGGGCCACGGCCGAATGACCCTGCTCCCCCGGTGTGGACGGCGTGCGCGGCGGGAGCCAGATGCGCAGCGCGCCCGGTTCCACCTCCGCGTTGAGCCGGGTGCCGGCGCCGATGACGTCGCCGTCGAGCTCGCGCGGCTGGGGCCGGGCGAAGCGGATGTCGATGCGTACGGCGCTGAAGTACTCCAACGCGCCGCCCGCCACGGTGCCGTACGTGCCACCGGGCCCGGGCTCCGCCCGGCCCGGCAGCATGCGCGCCCCGAGGTGCTTCGCCGCCGCGAGCCAGCCACGGACCCCGCCGGGGTCGAGCAGCACCACGTCCAGCCGGCCGCTGTCGGGCCGGGCGTCGGGCAGCAGGGGCAGCCCGCCCTGCAGACTGCCGACGTTGCCGATGACGACCATGCGGGCGCGGCGCTCCCGTACGGGGCCGCCGTCCAGGCGGATCGACAGGCGCATCCGGGGATCGCCGAGGTGACGGGCGGCGGACAGGACGTACGCGGCCCAGCCGAGGCGCTGCTTCACCCGTTCGGAGGCGTCGCCGACCATGGCGGCGTCGAAACCGGCTCCCGCCATGACGGTGAAGCGGCCCGACCCGAACCCGTCGGCCCGGACCCGTCCCACGTCGATCCGTCCGGTCTGCCCGGACAGGGCCGCCTCCAGTGCGGCGGCCGGATCGGCGGGGAGCCGCAGGTTGCGCGCCAGCAGGTTGCCGGTGCCACAGGGCACCACTGCGAGCGGGATCCCCGTGTCGGCCAGCAGGTCGGCGCAGGCGCGTACGGTGCCGTCCCCGCCGCAGACCACGACGAGGGCGGGGTCCTCTTCGGCGATCCGCTCGCCGAGGCCGCCGGCGGCGTGTTCGGCGGACGTCGCCGTCCACGTCTGGTCGGCGTAGCCGTGGTGGCGCAGGATGTCCCGTACTTGCTCGGCCAGTTCCGCTCCGCAGCCGTGCGGGTGGCGGACCACCACGGCCCGGCGGGCCGCCCCGTCGTGGGAGGCGGGGCGGGCGGCCGGGAGGCTCTGCGTGGGGAGGCAGCCCGCCGGGACAGCGCCGAAGACGGCACGGGCCGGCGGGCGTGGTCGGGCGGGCAGCAGCAGCGCGTGCGTCATGACCAGCAGGATGCAGGCGCCGTTGAGCAGGCCGCCCACCACGTCGGAGGGGTGGTGCATCCCCCGGTAGACCCGGGAGAACGCCACGAGCAACGGAACCAGAACCAGGGCGGTGACCAGGGTATGCCGCAGCCATCGTCGTTCGCCGCGCGTACGGAGCGCGGCGAGGACGGCGAGGCCGCCGAACAGGGCCACCGACGCGCCGACGTGCCCGGAGGGGAAGCTGGAGGTCGGTGGGGCGGCGTCCAGTTGGGGCACGTGCGGACGCGACCGTTCCACCACCATGGTGACCAGCAGGAAGACCGCGGACTGGGCGGCGACCGCCCCGGCCAGGAACACCGCCTCCCGCAGCCGCCGCCCCAGCGAAAACGCCAGCATCGCGGCCACGGCGAGGACGGTGAGGGCGATGATGCTCTGGGTGCCGGCCAGCAGGGACAGCCAGTCCGAGAAGGGCGTGGCGGGTCCGCCGCGGCGCGCGGCCAGGGCGCGGTTGATGGCGTCTTCCGCCGACACGGGCCACTGGTCCGCCAGCGGACCGGTGACCATCAGCCCCACGCCGACCATGAGGAGGGTCTGCAGGGGCAGCAGCCACAGTGCGGAGAGGCGGCCCGGTCCCGCGGGACCGCTGTGTTCAGATCTCATTGACGGCGTGTAACCGTGCCGCGGGCCGCTCATGCGTGTCAGTTCACGACCGCGGCCTGCCGCCGCAACCACGTGGCAATGCGGCGGGCAAGGGACCTCCCACCCACGCCCCCTCCGGGTTACCGCCCGGTCCCCTGTCCGGATACCAGGCACCGTGCGCACCAGGGGCTGCCTCATCGGGCCCCGGTGCCCGCCCGGTTCAGGACGGCGCCGTTGGCTCGATGCTGAACAGGCCGAGGTTGCGGTCAGTTCCAGCAGGCGCAGGACCTGCCTCCCGGACGCGGCGAGAGTGAGGTCTTGATGGTGTTCGATGGCGAGGTTGCGGGCGTCCAGGAGGGCGTTGAGGCCCGAGGAGTCGCAGAAGGACAGGTGGTGGAGGTCGACCACCACCTTCTGGGGTCGGGTTTGGTTGGCCGGGGCGCCCAGCAGGGCCCCGCGCAGGTTCTTGGCCCGGTCGATGTCCATCTCTCCGAATGGGCGTACGACGGTGGTGCCGTCACGGTCCTCCACCTCGATGGGTTCGCTTCGGCAGTGGCCGTCTACGGGGTCCTGCAGACGCTGCTTCCTCTCGCCGCGTGGTTCACCGTCGAGTCGTGCATCCGGCCCTCCCACCGTCTGGAGTTCGGCTGTGCTCGAACGCAAGACGCCCACGTGCCGCACACACGTCATCTTCCCCCCTGCCAGCCATCCGACGGGCCGGTCAGCGTGGCAGCGACTTCAACCAGTACACCCACCACCCCCACCACCACCCCCACGACCACCCGCTGGCCGCCCGAGGTGACGGCACCCGGCCCATGACCGTCGCTCTCCCCGCAGGCAGCACCCGCACCTTTCGCTCCCCCGCCGCCGGCGGCTACTGGTTCAACGACGAAACGGCCGACCGCCACGACGGCACCCCCAGCCGCATCCACACCCGAGGCACCCGCCGACCAGGCGGCTCGCGGACTCGGCAGAGGAGCCGGCCGTACCGGCAACGCCACTACGCCTTCCTCACCCGGCTCCCGCACCAGCCGCCCACCTCGCGGCCGGTGTGCCGGGGTGACCCGGCATGGGGAGGAGGCCGACCGGTGGCTCGCCACCCGGCGCCGCGACTACCGCCGGCTCACATGGATCGCCCCGAACAAGCAGCGCCCCGCACGATCGCGCCCTTCCCACCGGTCGGACCAAATCCCGAAAACCAGCGACTTCCGGAGGGAACGCGACACACCCTCCCTGTCCTCGGGACGGAGCCCGCGTGACGGCCTCACCGCACGCTCTCCCGGACCGGCGCGACCACAGCCGTCTCTGTTGGACCTTGTCGGTTCGACGGCGTCCCACTGTGCCTGCACCCGGTTCTGTGCACGTCACTCAAGGGGGCGTCACCCAGGTCACCTTCGCACCCCGCTTCCCTCGCCAGGCCCCCTACCGTTGACCCGCTCGCAGACCGTCATGCCGCACCTGTCGGGGGAACGGGGCCGGCCGGGGGAGGCGGGGCGCCCGCGCCAGACGCCCAAGGTGGAGGGGTTTGCTGTTCCGTCCAGGCGACCAGCGCCTCGCCGTCGACACAGACGATCCCGCACGTGTCGGCGTACTCGACGGCGGGTGCAGTGAAGGAGCTGGTCGTCACGATCACGGCGACGTCCGCCTCGTGGACCGCGTAGCAGGTCCCGCCGAAGCGCTGGAGGTCCTGTGAGCCGACCCGGTGGCCCTGTGCGTAGTGCTTGCACTGGATCACCACGCGCCGACCGTCCGCCGCCGTCGCGACGACGTCGGCGCCCAGATCGCCCGCGCCGCCCACCACCTCCACCGAGGTGCAACCGTCCCGGGCGCACAGCGCCGCCACGGCGTGCTCGAACCCCTCGGCGTCGGCCCCCGCGTGGTCGAGGGCCTCGCCCCCGATGTCGGGGAGGTCCGCGGGTGCCTGCGCGCTCCCGTCGGCCGGCAGGGTGCGCCTGCGGCGCCGGCGCCGAACCGGTGCAAGGCTCCACTTCGCCACGAGCACGCCGAGCAGCAGGAGGGCCAAGGCGGCGATCGGGGCCAGTGGGAGCCCGATGCCGTCCGCCGACACGGCCTTCACGAAGGCGGCCACGCCCGCGACGGCGGTGCCGAACAGTCCGAGTGCGAGCACCGCGTCCCGTCCCGGACCGGGGCGCCGCGCGGGTCCGGCGCCCCGTACGGACACGGCCCCGTTCTCCTCGGGTGCGGTCATACGGGTCCCCCTCTCCCCCGGCAGCGCCGCAGTCCCCGTCCCCCGGCCGGAACGGGGCCGCAGCGGGCGCCGAAGCCTGTTGACCGCTCGTATAGCCGGGAGTACGGATTCCAAACCGGGACTCGTGAGGGCCGGCCCGGGCCACCGGGGCCAGGCCGCTGCGTCGCCGGGTCCTCGATCAGAGCGACCCGTGCCTGTTCTGGTCGTGACATGCGGGGAAACCGCACGGTACCGGCGCCGGGCTGCGCACGCGGCGACGAGGTCCCAGGCCGGCCAGGGCCGACCAGGGTGCGGTCCAGATCCTGCACGGCCAGGCAGATGCGGTACGAGCTGGCGTGCGCCCGTCGGCCGCCCCTCGGGCAGTCGCCTCGCTTCCCGTCAGCTACCTGTGGTGCATCACAGGCTTGTCCTTGCCGTCCGTGGCTTGATCTGCCGCTTGAAAAACCGGTGGTGCTTCTTCACGAGCTTTGCCACGACCTCTACGGCCCTGTCGGGATCATGTTCGGCAGGTTCCACGCGGGCGAGGAGGAAGTCACCCGGGCTGGCCGCCGGCCCCGGCAGGGGTTCGGAACTCGGCGAAGGGGGTGCTGTCTCCGTGGAAGGTGGCGGGTGACCTGGACGGGTGGTCGCCGACTCACATGGCTACGGTCCTTAGACCGTGTCCTATGTGGTGAGGCGCTTGTTAAGGTCGTCATGGGGCGGGGTACATGGAGTTGGATTGTTCCGGACGGGTTGTGGGAGATCGCGGAGCCGTTGATCCCCACGTCGAGGGTGCGGCCAGGGCGGCGGGACGCAGGACACCCCTGACGAGACGCTGTTCGCCGCGATCGTCTACGTGCTGGTGTACGGATGTGCCTGGCGGGCCCTGCCGCCCTGCTTCGAGTTCTCGAAATCGACGACCCATCGCCGGGTTCCTGATCTGGTCGAGGGCCGGGGTCTGGGGCCGGCTGCACGAGAAGATCCTGCACCAGCTCGACGACGCTGGCCTGATTGATCTCTCCCGCGCGGTCCTCGACTCGGCGGGTGAGCTCCTCGTCGGCCCACCACCGAACCTGGAACGGAATGCTCAGCGGATCGACCAGCGCCACGAGGACCCGGCCCAGCCCATCGTCGGGTACGCGGAGGCCCGCACCGGCGCCGGATTCCACCAGTACGCCCAAGCCCAGGGCGTGGACATTGTGCACGGCCCCGGGTACGAGGGCCACCCGACGGTCGCCAGGGGTGGCCACGCGGCAGACGCCCAGAACCATCGGGATCACGCGGGTCACCTCCCCGGTAACAGGGGGCTCTCCCAGTATGGGGATCCGTCATTGGCCGAGCGCGGCAGCGCCTCAGCAGAACCCCCGGCGCCTTGCTCTCGGCCCGGGGCGGAAGCAGTCGCGTGACAGCCGGACGGGGCTACCCGGACCGGGTCTCCCGCGAGGAGGCGCGCCACGTCAGCGGCACGACACCCCACCCGTTCCCTGTCACCCCGAACCGGGGTGACAGGTCAGGTGCGGAGGCGGCTGTTGATGCCGTCGTGGTGATCGGCCTGCTCGTCGTCGAACCAGTAGTCGCCTGCGGCGAGGTAGCGGAAGGAATGGGTGGTACAGGCGGGGAGGGTGACGGTGGCGGCGCGCGTGCCGTCGCCGCGGGCGGTGAGGGGGTGGGCGGCGGGGTTCCAGTGGTTGAAGTCCCCGACGACGCTGACGGGCCCGGCCGGGCTGTCCTCGGGGAGGACGAAGGTGATCTGGGTACGGCCTTTGAGCTGCTTGCGTTCGAGCACCAGGTACTCCAACTGGGAGAGTTGTTGTGGCTGCTGCATTCTCGGCCCTGCTGGCACGGCTCTGCTGGTTACACGCCCGGCAGGCGGTGACGCTCACCCGGCCGGTGGCCCCGAGGAAGGCCTCTTCGGTGCGCCTGCTCCGCATGGAGGGGCGACTCGTGCACTGTGATTCCGGAGTACTCGTGAGAGGAGGCTGACGCCATGGACCCGGTCGTGACCGTGGGCCTCGACGGCTCACCGGAGAGCCTGGCCGCTGCCCGCTGGGCCGCCGACGAGGCCGACCGGCGGCGGCTCACGCTGCGTCTGCTCCATGCCTGGCCCATGCTTGCCCCTGAGCCGACGCGCGTTCCCTCGGAGATCGACCAGAACTACTGGGCGAAGAAGCTCGTGCACAAGGCGCGGGCAGAGCTCCAGGCAACTCATCCAGGATTGACGATCGTTGGCGAGCTGGTTGCCGACGACGCCGAGGACGCTCTCCTGCGCGCGGCATCCGAGTCCGAGATGACGGTGCTCGGTTCGCGGGGGCTGGAGCTCGTGGAGAGCTATTTCCTGGGTGACATCAGCACGCCCGTCGTGGCCCGGGCCGAGCGGCCGGTGGTGCTGGTCCGTGCCGAGGCACGAAGGGACGGGCCGGCGCCCGCACCGGGGCCGCCGGGCGGCGTGGTGGTGGCGTTGAAACTGCGGGGCCCGTGCGATGACCTGCTCGCGTTCGCCTTCGAAACCGCAGCGGCGCGCGGCGTACCCCTGCGGGCCGTCCACGGCGAGAGCCTGCCTGTCCACGCCTACACGCCGTGGGGTGTGGACCACGAAGTCACCGAAGAGATCAAGCAGGAAGCCCAGAAGCGGTTGAACCTCGCCCTCCATCCGTGGCGCGAGAAGTTCCCGCATCTCGACGTTGCCGACGGCATCGCCCTCAAAAGCCCGGCCAGGGCCCTTGTTCAGGCTGCCGAGGGAGCCGGCCTGCTGGTCGTCGGCCGGCGCAAACACCGTCCACCCCTGGCACCACGCCTGGGCTCCGTCGCCCAGGCCGCCATCCATCACGCGCGCTGCCCCGTCGCCGTCGTCCCCCATGACTGAGCCGGACGGCAACCTCCCCATGGAGCCGCGCGGGCCCGCGTATCGCTCCGGCGCGTCGGCGCTCCGGCACGGCACCGGCCACGGCTCCGCCCCGCCGCAGCGGGCGGAGGTGTGCGAGACCCACACCGCGGTCGTGTTCTTCGTGGGCGACCGCGCCTACAAGCTCAAGAAGCCGGTCGACCTGGGGTTCCTGGACTACACGACCGTGGCGGCTCGCCGAACCGCCTGCGAACAGGAAGTCGCTCTCAACCGGCAGTTCGCACCGGATGTCTACCTGGGGGTGGGAGAGATCCGCGGCCCCGACGCCGAGGTGCCCGAACCGCTCGTCGTCATGCGCCGGATGCCGGCCGACCGCCGCCTTTCCACACTGGTACGCGAAGGCGTTGCGGTCGACGGCGTCCTGCAGGACGTCGCCCGCCGCCTCGCCGCACACCACGCAAGAGCGGTCCGCGGCCCGGAAGTGGACGAACAAGGCACCAGGGACGCGCTGTCGTCGCGCTGGGAAGCCAGCTTCGCGCAGGTCCGTGACCTGACTGACGCCGAACACCTACCCGAGGGTCTGTCCGAGATCGAGCGGTTGGTGCGCCGCTACCTCGTCGGCCGCAAGCAGCTGTTCGACGCCCGCATCGAACAGGGGCGGATCGTCGACGGCCACGGCGATCTGCTCGGCGACGACATCTTCTGCCTCGACGACGGCCCCCGCATCCTCGACTGCCTCGAATTCGACGACCACCTCCGCTTCGTCGACGGCCTCGACGACGCCGCGTTCCTCGCCATGGACCTGGAACGCCTCGGAGATCCCGAGGCCGCGTCCTACTTCCTCGCCCGGTACAGCGAATACTCCGGCGACCCGGCACCCCCTTCCCTGTGGCACCACTACGTCGCCTACCGCGCGTTCGTGCGTGTCAAGGTCTCCCTGATCCAGGCACGCCAGGGGGCCCCGGGCGCGGAATCGGCGGCGCGGCGGCTGGTCTCGATCGCAGTGCGCCACCTGCGTACCTCCGCCGTCTGCCTGACACTCGTCGGCGGGCTCCCGGGCAGCGGGAAGTCCACCCTCTCCGGGGCACTCGCCGACCGCCTCGGCGTGACGCTGCTCAGCAGCGACCGCATCCGCAAGGAACTCGCGGGCATCCCTGCAGAACAGTCGGCGGCGGCCGACTACGGCGAGGGCCTGTACACACCCGAGTGGACGGCCGAGACGTACACCGCCCTCCTCGACCGGGCGTCGACCCTGCTGTCCTCCGGCGAGTCCGTCGTGCTGGACGCCACCTGGTCCGATGCGGGACAACGCGAAGCCGCCCTCCGCATGGCCGAACGCGCGGACGCCGACCTCGTGGCACTCCACTGCCAGGTTCCCGACGACCTGTCGCAGGCCCGGATCGATACCCGCGCCCCGGGCGCGTCCGATGCCGACCGCGCCATCGCCAGGGCCATCGCGGCCAAAGAAGCCCCGTGGGCCGAGGCCGTCACGATCGACACCAGCGGTTCTCTCGAGTCCGCGGTCGTCCAGGCACTGGCGGCCGTACACCCATGGGGGACCAGCCAGGCTCCGGTCTTCCGCCGCCCCTACATGGAGCCGGACTGAGCCCCTGGACGCAGGGACTGTGCCCCGTCGGCGGCGCGGATATGTGCCGACCGCGGCGGGAGTGCCGCGGATTGGCTCTGTCGGCAGGGAGATCGCGAACGAGATACAGCAGGCCTGCGGGAGCTGTCTCGCACGCAACAGCGTCGTCACATGGCGATCAACCGGTCGGTCAGCTCCTTCACCCCGTCTATCTTGCGGATGTCCGTGAGCACTCTTGCCACGTCGGCGCCGCTTGCTGAACCCGTCAGCGTGACGTGCCCCGTGCGCACCGACACGCGGACGGTGTCCGCGGCTTCCGGCGCATTGGCGCGCAGTACAGCCTCGATCTCGCTGCGCAGCCCGTCGTCCCCGACCAGGGCCTCAAGCAGGGTGCGGCGATGGACCGTCCCCACCAGTTGCCCCTCGTGGTCGACGACCGGGAGTCGCTTGAGCCGGGACAGGGAGGCCAGCCAGGCTGCTTCGGCCACCGTCGCCTCGGGGTGGACGGTTATGGCCGGAGCGGTCATGAGTCCTTCCGCGGTCTCTTTGCGTGCTGCGTCGCTCAGCTCGCGTTCACGGGCCCGTGCCAGGGCCCCGGGCCTGTGGCCGGTGCCTTCCACAGCCGCCCTGGCCAGGAGGTCGGCTTCTGAGATCACCCCCATGACCTGGCCTTCGGCGTCCAGCACGGGCAGCGACCCGACCCTTTCGCGAGACAGCTCCCGGGCCACCTCGGCAAAGGGCGCGTCGCCGCGCACCGACGGGGCGGGCGTGTCCATGACCTCGCGTACCAGCAACATGCCGACCACCGCCTCGGGCCGGGGCGCCGAGGTCGCCCCGGCCGTCCCGCGCTGGGTGGCGGTGGCAGAAGAACCAGCCTTTACCGGAGGTGCCGACCGCCTTCGGGAAGCGATGTCAGTCACGACACCCAGGTAGCGCAGCAGGGCGTCCTGCCGCTGCGGCTCATCGGCCCGCCGAGCGCCCCCCGCCACGGACCGGCCGGCCTCGGCGGCGGCGGAGAAGTTCTCTCGTTCATGCATCGCGTACTCCTGGCTTCTCAGATCGGACTGGGGCTCGGCTTGACCGTGCGGGGCGTCAGCCGCGGCGGTGCAGCGCAGCGCCAAGGTCGTCGTTCTTGATTGCGGTCACCGGATCCATCGGTGCCTCCTCTGGGGCGTTGCCGCCCGTCGCGCGGGCATCAGCATCAGGAGCGGGCGTTCACGGCCCCGGCAGTGGTGCCGCACTGAGGGAACAGGCTCCCGCAGCGGACTCCCGAACGCCGGATCCCTGTGTCTTCACCGTGGAGCGGCGGGCCGTGGGCAGGCAGGGCCGAATGGGCCCCATCGGGGGCTGTTCGCCTCAGTGCCTGTCACAGGCGTGCGCGGCATGATGGGACCGAGAGCACGCGGTCATCGGGGAAGCAACACACCCCTCAGTTTCCGTGGTCGCGCGCGAACGCCTCGAAGGTCTGTCGCACGGTTCCCCGGGTGTGCAGGAAGCGCTGGTCGAGAATGAGAGCAAGGTCTTCGAGCGCCGCGCGCAGCACCGCCGCCGAAAGCCGGACGTCCGGATGGCGAGCCGTCGCTGCCCGGTCCGCCAGGTTCTCCGCGTACGCGATGTGGCGGGCCAGGGAGGTACGGTCGTCGCCGTCATGGAAGTAGTAGGACTCGGCGTACTGCATGAAGTCGACCGAGATGACGGAGATGCCGGCGGCCAGGCTGTCGAGGATCGCCGCTCCCGCGTCCGCGTCGATCTGCTCCGTGGTGGGGTGGGTGCGCGCCAGGTGTGACAGGCGCAGTGCCAAGGCCCTGCGGCGGGCCAGGGCCGGATAGATGCCGAGGGTCCAGGAAACCGTCGCGCTGAGGAGGACGAAGCCCACGAGTCCTTCCAGGGGAGCGAGAACACGCAACCACCCTTCGCCGGGTGCGATGTCTCCGAGGCCGAGGGTCGAGACGGTGACCAGGGACACGTACAGTGCGTCGATGAACCGTGCGTGCTCGGCGGGCTCGAGTCCGGCGGTGTACGTGAACCCGTCCGGCATGTGCCGTGAGTAGACCAGGGCCCAGCCCACCACCACGGTCAGCGTCCATACGGCGACCACCGCCACCATCGCCAAGGGGCCGGTCAACCCCGAAGCGCGGCGGCTGCCGGGGAGCCTTGCGGACAGCCGCCACAGGCCCATCATCACCAATCGGCTCAGGCCGCCGTGGCGGGTGGGGTGCCACAAGGTGTGGAACACGTCGCGCAGGACCAACAGCACCAGGACCACACCCAGGAGACCGACCGGCCAGTCCATACCGCTCCCTTCCTTCAGCTCGCCACCCAGCCTCCCTCACGCCGTCGACGGCCCACCGCAGCCACACACCAGGGATCTGAGGGGTGGGGCTGGGCCTGGGTGGTAGCGGTCCGGCACGGGGCCAGTCGTACCTCCGCGTTGGACCCACAGGGCCCTGCGCAGGCACATGCCCGAGTGCTCAGATGGAAGGAGGGTTCGACCCGACCTGCGCGCTCTCCAGGGCGGCGGCAGGATCTGTGCCCGGACACGGCGAAGGAGCCGGTCATGCCCGCATCTCGCTACACCGTCAGTGACGTGATGACACACACCGCCATCGCCATAGGCCGCGAGGCGTCGTACAAGCAGATCGTCGAGCTGATGCAGGAATGGAAGGTGAGTGCGGTCCCCGTGCTGGAGGGTGAGGGGCGCGTGGTCGGGGTCGTCTCCGAGGCCGACCTGCTGCACAAGGAGGAGTTCCGCCGCGAGGAGCCCCTCCTGCCGGACCAGTTGGAGGAAGCCTCCAAGGCCGGTGGCGTGCTCGCCGAGGACCTGATGTCGAGCCCGGCGGTCACCGTCCACGCGGACGCCACTCTTGCCGAGGCGGCCCGCATCATGGCCCGCAAGCACGTCAAGCGCCTGCCGGTGGTCAACGGGGTCGGCATACTGGAGGGCGTCGTCAGCCGCAGCGACCTGCTGAAAGTCTTCCTGCGCCCGGATGAGGAACTGGAGGAGGAGATCCGCCAGGCCGTGCTGACAGAACTCGCACCAGGTGTAGCCCTGGACTTCTCCGTAGTGGAGGGTGTCGTCACCGTGCAGGGGCCGCTGCGTGACCGGGCGCTGGTCCCCCTCCTGGCTCGCGCCATCCGCGCCGTCGAGGGGGTTGTCGACGTCCGGATGGATCTCGACGGGGCGGTCTCGACCACTACATAGGCCGACGCGGGCTCTGCCCGATCGTGACGGCCGATGCGCATCCGCGGACAGGTCTTCCTGTCCGCGGATGCGCATCGGCCGCAACTTGGGACAATTCGGGTGGAAGCATCCCTAGTGTGGTCCGGATCAGGCGGCGAAATGTCCGATGTACCAGGCCCCTCCGCCGAGGTGCCGATCAAGGTGTTCCTTCTCGACGACCACGAGGTGGTCCGGCGGGGACTGCGTGACCTCCTTGATGCCGAGGCGGACATCACCGTCGTGGGCGAGGCGGGCACCGCGGAGCAGGCGCTGGCGCGCGGGCCGGCGCTGCGCCCGGATGTCGCCGTGCTCGACGTACGGCTGCCGGACGGCGACGGCATCACCGTCTGCCGGGACCTGCGCTCGCGGTTGCCGGGGCTGGCCTGCCTGATGCTGACGTCGTTCGACGACGAGGACGCCCTACTGGACGCCATCATGGCAGGGGCCGCCGGATACGTCCTCAAACAGATCAACGGGTCCGACCTCGTCTCCGCCGTACGGATGGTCGCCACCGGCCAGTCCATGCTCGACCCGGCCACGACCGCCCGTCTCATGCACTCCCTGCGCGACCCGGAAGTCGCCAAGGAGCCCGCGGACACCCGGCTGGCCGCCCTGTCCGAGCGGGAGCGGGCGGTACTGGAACTGATCGGCGACGGCCTCACCAACCGCCAGATCGCCAAGCAGCTCTATCTTTCGGAGAAGACGGTCAAGAACCACATCTCCCGGCTGCTGGGCAAACTGGGCGTCGAACGCCGGGTCCAGGCAGCGGTCATCGCCGCGCAGGTCCACGAGCAGGGAGACGGGCGCGAGACCCCGAGCCGGAACACTCAGTCACGGTGAGTGACGCTTGGCCGGTGCTCACTGCTGCGGCACGGTCTGGGCGCTGCGCCACAGCCTGCGCGGTAGGCCGCTGCTCCAGCCCCACCGGACTGAAGTCGGTGGCCAGCACGGAGAAGCCCTCGCGGGTGAAGTACAGAGCGTCACGGCCGTGCCCGGCGCCCAGCTCCAGGAACTCACGGGCGCGGCCGCCTGGAACACCACAGCGGCGTGGACGGACGCGGCTGACGGCTCCTCGACGTACATTCCGGGATGCTCGCCGCAGGTCTGCTGCCGGTGCTCGCGCTGCACGTCGGCCAGCTCCTGCTCGATGTCCGGAATGCTGACGCCCTTCTCAGCCCGTGCCCGCGAGGTGGGCCCGGATCACACGGTGGCGCCGAAGCCATCGACGGCAGTCTGCAAGGAACTGCCCGGCTCAGGCCGGCGCGCGGGTGGACCGAGCGGTCCCCGCCCAGGACCGTTCGGCCCTCCCCCGACGTACCGGGTCCGACGGATGGTGGTTCTGGACCACCATCCGGGAATGCCCCGTGATGGACGAGGAGCCCGTCATGACCTACTCGATCATCACGAAACAGCGCCGCCCTGATGAGGCATGGAGGCTCCCGGACTACGAGCACACCTGTGCGACGTTCACCTGGGACGAGGCCCGGTCGTGGCTGAGCGGCCTGCCGGGCGGCGGCCTGAACATGGGCTTCGAAGCCGTCGACCGGCACATCGAAGCCGGTCACGGGGACTGGGAGGCCCTGCGGTGCGTGGCCGCCGACGACTCCGTGACACACGTCAGCTACGCAGAGCTCGCCGCCGACGCCTCACGGTTCGCGAACGTCCTCGACGGCTTGGGAGCAGGCCCGCAGGAGCGGGTCTTCACCCTGCTGGGCCGGCGCCGGGAGCTGTACGCCGCGGTGCTGGGCACCCTCCGTGCCCGACGGGTGCTGTGCCCGTTGTTCTCGGCGTTCGGCCCGGAGCCGGTGCGCCAGCGGCTGGCCCTGGGCGACGCCCGGGTCCTGGTCACGACCGAGGCCCTGTACCGGCGCAAGGTCGAGGAGATCCGGCACCTGCTGCCCGGCTTGGCCCACGTGCTGCTCGTCGGCCCCGTCACCGACCCGCCTCCGCGCACGCTCGTACTCGACCACCTCATGGCTGAGGCCCCGCCGGTGTTCGAGGTGCCGCCGACCGACGCGGAGGACATGGCCCTGCTCCACTTCACCAGTGGGACGACCGGCACGCCGAAGGGCGCGGTGCACGTGCACGAAGCGGTCGTGGCGCACCACGCCACGGCTGCCTTCGCCCTGGACCTCGGCCCTCGGGACGTGTACTGGTGCACGGCCGACCCCGGCTGGGTGACGGGCACCTCCTACGGGATCATCGCCCCTCTCGCGCACGGGGCCACGCTGGTGGTGGACGAGGGCGAGTTCGATGTGCACCGCTGGTACCGGATCCTCGACACCCAGCGAGTCGCGGTCTGGTACACGGCGCCCACGGCGATCCGCATGCTCATGCGCGCCACTCCGCGGGGCAGCGGCAGCGGGCTTCCCGGACCGTACGACCTGTCTGCTCTCCGTTTCATCGCCAGCGTCGGCGAGCCGCTCAACCCGGAGGCCGTGGTGTGGGGGCAGGAGGTCCTGGGCCTGCCGGTGCACGACAACTGGTGGCAGACGGAGACGGGCGCCATCATGATCGCCAACTACGCGTCCAGCGACATCCGTCCCGGATCCATGGGGCGTCCGCTGCCCGGCGTGGACGCGGCGGTCCTCGAACGCGGTCACGACGGACGTGCGGCGGTCACCGACGGGCACGTACGGCCGGTCACCCAGCCGGGTGTGGAGGGTGAGCTGGCGCTCCGGCCGGGGTGGCCGTCGATGTTCCGCGGCTATCTGAACGAACGGGCGCGCTACGACGCCTGCTTCGCCGACGGCTGGTACCTCACCGGCGATCTGGCGAAACGGGACGAGGACGGATGGTTCTGGTTCGTCGGGCGGGCGGACGACGTGATCAAATCCGCCGGGCACCTCATCGGGCCCTTCGAGGTGGAGAGCGCTCTGATGGAGCATCCGGCCGTGGCGGAGGCGGGCGTGATCGGACGCCCGGAGCCGGTCGTTGGAGCCGTGGTCAAGGCGTTCGTCTCGCTGCGCCCCGGGTACGAACCGGAAGCCGGGCTGAAGCGCGAACTGCTGGCCTTCGCCCGGAAGCGGCTCGGGCCCGCGGTGGCCCCGCGGGAGATCGAGTTCGACCAGAACCTCCCGAGAACCCGCAGCGGCAAGGTGATGCGCCGCCTGCTGCGGGCCCGTGAACTCGGACTGCCCGAGGGTGACCTGTCGACCCTGGAGGGTCCCGTCTGAGCAGCGTGTGAGGAAGGCACGACCATGAGCACGACCACCAAGCGAGCCCCCGGCCCGAAGGGTGCGGGAGGTCGGCGCCGGCCGCCGGAGCAGCAGGTGGGCGAGCCGCGTCCCGGCAGCCGTGACCACGAGCTGGAGGTGCTGCGGCAGATGCTGCTGATCCGGCGGTTCGAGGAGCGCTGCGTCGAGCTGTACAGCGCGGCGAAGATCCGCGGCTTCGTCCACCTGTACATCGGCGAGGAGGCGGTCGCCGTGGGCGTCGGGCAGGCTCTGCGCGAGGAGGACGCCGTGGTGTCCACGTACCGCGAGCACGGCCACGCCTTGGCCCGGGGCGTGCCGGCCGAGGCCGTGATGGCCGAGATGTTCGGCAGGGCCACCGGGTGCAGCCGCGGGCGCGGCGGGTCCATGCACCTGTTCGACGCGGGACGGCGGTTCTACGGCGGCAACGCCATCGTGGCCGGGGGACTGCCGCTGGCCGCCGGCCTGGCACTCGCCGACCGGATGCGCGGCGCCGAACGGGTGACGTGCTGTTTCTTCGGCGACGGCGCCTACGCTGAGGGCGAGTTCCACGAGACGGCCAACCTCGCCGCGCTGTGGCAGCTGCCCCTGCTGCTGGTCTGCGAGAACAACCTGTACGCCATGGGGACCAGTCTGGCGCGGGAACACGCGCAAACGAACCTCGCGATGCGCGCCGCGTCGTACGGTATGCCCGCCTGGACGGTCGACGGCATGGACGTGCTGGCCGTCGAGGCGGCTGCGCGGCGGGCGGCCGACTCCGTCCGGGCGGGTGGCGGCCCGCACTTCCTCGAAGCACGGACGTACCGCTTCCGGGCGCACTCGATGTACGACCCGGACCGCTACCGGAGCAAGGAGGAGATAGCGCAGTGGAAGACACGTGACCCCTTGGCCGGCTTGGAGGAGCGGATGCGTGCCGAGGGCGCCTTGGACGACCCGGCGAGGAAGCGGCTGGAGGAGGACGTGACAGCCGAGATCGACGCGTCCGTGCGCTCCGCCGAAGCCGCCCCGTACGAACCGGTCGCGGACCTGCTGCGGTTCGTGACGAGCACGACCGGGAGCACGAGATGAACGCGCGTCAGTCCGCCGGGAGCGCGGCGACCGCCCGTACGACGTATCGGGAGGCCCTGCGGGAAGGGTTGCGCGAGGCCCTGCGCCGGGATCCCCGGGTCTTCCTCATGGGTGAGGACGTGGGCCGGTACGGCGGCTGCTTCGGTGTGAGCCTCGGTCTGCTGGAGGAGTTCGGACCCGACCGGATCCGCGACACCCCCCTGTCGGAATCCGCATTCGTCGGGGCCGGCATCGGTGCCGCGCTGGGCGGCCTGCGGCCGGTCGTCGAGATCATGACCGTCAACTTCAGCCTGCTGGCCCTCGACCAGATCATGAACAACGCGGCCACCCTGCTGCACATGTCCGGCGGGCAGCTTAACGTGCCCGTCGTGATCCGGATGACCACCGGGGCCGGGCGCCAGCTCGCCGCCCAGCACTCCCACAGCCTGGAGGGCTGGTACGCCCACATCCCGGGCATCCGGGTGCTCGCCCCCGCGACCCTGGACGACGCCCGTCACATGCTGGCCGCGGCCCTCGACGACCCCGACCCCGTCGTGCTCTTCGAGCACGGGAGCCTCTACAACGAGGAGGGGGATCTGGACGCCACGATCGATTCCGTCGGCCTGGACTCCGCGGCGGTACGCCGTCCGGGCACGGATGTCTCCGTGGTCACGTACGGCGGGTCACTGCCCAAGGCCATGGCCGCCGCCGAAGCCCTGGCGGGGGACGGCATCAGCGCGGAGGTGGTGGACCTGCGGTCCCTGCGGCCCCTGGACGACGCGACGGTGCTGGAGTCCGTCGCCCGCACCCACCGGGTCGTGATCGTGGACGAGGGGTGGCGCAGCGGGAGTCTCTCCGCGGAGATCGCCGCCCGCATCATGGAGCGGTCCTTCTACGAACTCGACGCCCCGGTCCAGCGCCTGTGCAGCCAGGAGGTGCCGATCCCCTACGCACGGCAGCTGGAGGAGGCCGCTCTGCCCCAGCCCGCTTCCATCGTGGCAGCGGTCCAGCAGGCGGTGGCCTGACGTGGGCGAGTTCACCATGCCGTCCCTCGGAGCCGACATGGACGAGGGCACCCTCGTCGAGTGGCTGGTCGCGGAGGGGGCCGAGGTCGCACGGGGCGACGTCGTCGCCGTCGTGGAGACCGCCAAGTCGACGATCGAGGTGGAGTGCTTCGCGTCGGGAACGGTCACCGAGTTGCTGGTCGAACCGGGCACGACGGTCCCCGTCGGAACGCCCCTGGCCGTCATCACCCCCGCCGCGCCGGGACCGCCTCCCGTCACGCCCGGACCTGTTCCCGCCGAGGCCGCACTGGCCACCCCCCTCGTCCGGCACCAGGCAGCCGACGAAGGAGTGAACCTCCAAGGCGTGCACGGCACCGGCAGGGGCGGCCGGATCACCCGGGCGGACGTGTCCCGGGCAGCGCGTCCGGCGACGGGACGGATCGCGGCGTCACCGCTCGCGCGACGCCTCGCCGAGTCACTGGGCGTCGACCTCACGACCGTGAAGGGCACCGGCAGCCGGGGCGCGGTCAAGGCCGACGACGTCCGTGCCGCGGCCGGAACCAGAAGCAGCGCAACCGGTTCCACCGTCTTGGCCGAACAGGCTGCTGCAATCGGGCCGCCTCCCCCACCCGCCGCGCGCGCCACCCGGGCGACGCCGTCTCCCGACGATCGCACGGCCATCGCCCGGCTGATGTCCCGCGCCAAGCGGGAGATCCCGCACTACTACCTGTCCACGACCATCGACCTCGCCGAGGCCCTCGGCTGGATGCGGCAGCAGAACAGCACACGACCGGTCCCGGAACGTTTCGTCCCGATCGCGTTGATGCTGAAGGCAGTGGCACTGGCCGCGTGTGAGGTACCTGAACTGAACGGTCACTGGGCGGACGGCCGCTTCGTGCCCGCGACCGGTGTCCGCCTCGGTACGGCCGTATCGCTGCGCGGAGGCGGACTGGTGGCCCCGGCCCTGGCCGATGCCGACCGCATGCCCCTACCGGAGTTGATGGCCAGCTTGAAGGACCTCGTCTCCCGGGCCAGGCACGGCAGGCTGCGGGCCTCGGAGACGGCGGACCCGACGCTCACCGTGACCAATCTCGGCGATCAGGGAGTCGAGTCGGTCTTCGGCGTGATCTATCCGCCCCAGGTGGCGATGGTCGGCCTCGGCCGGATCACCGACCGACCCGTCGCGGTCGACGGCATGCTCGCCGTCCACCCGACCGTCACCGCGACACTGTCCGCCGACCACCGGGCCAGCGACGGCGCCACCGGCGCCCGCTTCCTCACCGCGCTCGACCGCCTGCTCCAGCATCCGGAGGATCTGTGACCCGCGACGAAGCCCTCGAAACGATCAAAGCCGTGATCGAGGAGGTCGTCCCCGGCGCCGACCTCTCCGCCGTTTCACCCGACGAAAAGTTTCGGGAGCGCCTGGACATGGACTCCCTGGACTTCCTCACCTTCGTCGAGGTGCTCAGCGGACGGACGGGGCTCACCCTGCCGGAACGGGACTACCCCTCTCTCACCACCCTTGACGGATGCGCGGGCTACGTCGCCGCGCACACCGGGGGCACACCATGAGACCCGTCGTAGACGGCGCGGGCCGGGCCGGTCAGCGCCCACTCGGGTCCCGGTCGGCCCTACTCCGCCTGGACGAGTGCAGCCAGGCTGGGAGAGCACGGTACCCAGCGGCAGGAGGAACCATGAAGCACCTGCGCACCGTGAACGACGAGTCGCACGCCGTGACCGCAGGGCAGCTGATGGCCGTTCCGCCGGTGACCGAGCCCAGGGACGCCCGGCTCCGCGCGCAACGGCCGGTCTCACCACGACGCCCTGCCACAGCAACGGGAAGGAGCACACCGTGAGGCACAGAGAGGTGGGCGAACTGATGACCTGCGAGGTCGTCACGGTCCCCCGGCACGCCACGTTCAAGGACATCGTGCGCACGCTCGGCGAGCACAAGGTGTCCGCGGTGGCGGTCACCGACACCGGCGGCCACCCGCTCGGCGTGGTCTCCGAGGGCGATCTGCTGCCGAAGTCCGCCGACCAAGGGGACTGGTTCCGCTCACTGCCGCACCCCGGACCGTGGGAGCGCGACAAGGCCGACAGCACGACCGCGGAGGAGCTCATGTCGGCCCCGGCCGTCTGCGCACGGCCGGACTGGACCGTGGCAGAGGCGGCTCGGCTGATGGAGAGCCAGCAGGTCAAGCGGCTGCTGGTCGTCGACGACGCCGACGTCCTCGTGGGCATCGTCACCCGTGGTGACCTGCTGCGGATCTTCCTGCGCGACGACGAGGCCATCCGCCGCGAGATCACCGGGGAGGTCCTCGACCGCACCCTGCACCTCGACCCCGCCGCAGTGTCCGTCGAGGTGGTGGACGGACAGGTCACCCTGCACGGCGCGGTGCGTTTCAAGAGCCTCGTACCCGTGATCGAGCGGCTCTGCCGAACCGTCGACGGCGTCGTCCGGGTCACGGAGCACCTCGCGTGGGAAGCGGACGACACCGGCACGGGCCGCTGAACCGGTCAGGTCACGAACGACGGCCGCCACCAAATGCGCCGGGCTACTGGGAAGGAGCTGGACGATGAACCTATCCGCATCCATGTCTGCACCCGCCGTGTCCGTCACCACCACGATGACCATCGGTGAGGCCGCCCGCCACATGGACGTGCACGGCGTCGGCTGCCTGGTCGTGACGGAGGGAGAGGCTTTGCGCGGCATCGTCACCGACCGTGACATCACGGTGCGCGCAGTGGCCGTAGGGCTCGACCGCGGCGCTCCGATCGGGGAGGTCATGACCACCCCGGCCGTGACCGTCGACCTGGCCGACGACATCCACGCCGCGTACCGCACCTTCCGCAACAGCGGCGTCCGGCGTCTGCCCGTGATGGACGGACAGCGTGTCGTGGGCATGCTCACGGTGGACGACCTGCTGATGGACGTCTTCCGGAGAGTGGCGGATCTGCTCGGCCCGGTCGCCTGGAGCGTCCTCGAAGAGCCTCCGGGCCCGCAGGACGAAATCGGCCCGCACGCACGAGTGGACGGATCGAGCCCGCCTGCTTCTCGCGGATCCTGAGTTCGCGAGTTCGCGGACCGCGGCCCGGCGGCACATACGCGGACCGCGGCCCGGCGGCACATACATGGACCGCTGGAGAAGCAGACGTCGCCATGCGACCGAGCCGCCTTCCGTCGGCTCGGCTCGGCTCGGCCACTGGGTCGGCCGTTCAGGCGGCAGCGGCGAGTTCGCTGCTGATGTGGTGGGCCCAGGTCTGGATCCGCTCCGGGTTGCGGAAGTCGCCGCCCTTGCCGTGCCGGCTCATCGCCTTGGCGATGAGCCCCGGTGTGCTCGCGGTGATGCTGCCCCCGAAGGTGACGTGTTCGCGTGCGCCGAGTCGTTCCATCTGCCGGGCCACGGCCGGCACCGGCGGGATCTCGTGCTGCTCCGCGGAGCTGTCGATCGGGCCGCTGCTGAACAGCCAGACCGGGCGGTGCTTGAGGTAGTGCTCGTTGCGTTCCGCGCAGTGCAGGGCCTTGCCGCTCCAGTGGCCGGCGTACAGGGATCCGCCGAGGACGACGGCGTCGAAGCCGCGGACGTCGTCCACGTCGTCCGCCGGGAGCACCACGGCGTCCAAGCCGTCCTCACGGAGGGTCCTGCCGATTTCCGCCGCGATCCCGGCGGTTGCGCCGTGCTTGCTCCCGTAGGCGACCAAGACCCTCTTGGCCGTCATGACGTCTCCCCCGTCTCCGTGTCCTGGGGGCGCTTGACGGGGATGCTGCGGCGGCCTGCAGGGGGTTCGGGTTCCATCGGTACGCGGACCGTGAGGATGCCGTCCTCGTACGCTGCTTCGACTCCCTCGGTGGGGATCCGGCCGGGCAGGCGGACGCTGCGGCGGAAGAATCCGTAGCGGAACTCGGAGTGGTCCTTCTCCTCCGCGCTCTCGGTGTGCTCGGCGCTCACGGTGAGGGTGTCCGCGTCGACCGTGATCTCGATGTCCTTCTCGGGGTCCATCCCCGGCAGTTCGGCGCGGAGCGTGTACGTGCCTTCGTCGCTGGTCACCTCGATCGGGATCGGGTGGGCGTTGAGGGCCGGCCGCCACATCGGGAAGCGCGGGAAGTCGGCTCCGAACCAGTCCGTGAGGTCGGGGAAGAGGCTGCGCCTCCGCTCCATCTGCGTGCCTGACATGGGGTGCTCCTGGATTTCCGGCGCCGTGCGATCGGCACCTTCGTAAGGGCTTCCGTTTCCACTGTCGTTCCGCCGCCACCGGGCCCGCTTGGGCCTGTCGGGGCAGCGACAGGGGCCGTTCGGCCCCGGCTCAGGCGGTGTACGAGCATCGGCCATGGGCGTGCCACGCCGACGGGGGCAGGAGTCGCCCGGCCCCCACCCCGTCCCCCGGGTTGCCCAGCGCGTTCTCCGCCTGCGCGGGGCACGCTGGAGGCATGTCGGATGCGACCGCAACAGACCTGTACGAGGTCACGATGGCGGATGGCGTACCTGGGAGGTGACAGCGCCCCTCCCCCAGGCCCAGCCCGTCGAGACGTACCTGCTCAGCCGGCTCTGCCACCAGACGGCCGTCGCCTCCAAGGCGGCACGCTGTGTCCTGGCCGCCCGCGGGCGGCCGGTGGTCGACTTCTCGTTGCGTCGCAGCCACGGGCCGCAGACCGGTTTCCAGGCCGCCCGGCTCGCGGGGCCCGTCGGGTTCGCCGGAACCAGCACCGTCGACGCCGCAAGTCAGGCTGGGCCTGCCCGCCTCCGGCACCATGGCGCACTCGTACATCGAATCCTTCCCCTCCGAGGAGAAGGCGTTCCGGGCCTTCGCGCCCACATCCCGGCCCGATCACCCTGCTCGTCGACACCTACGACACCGACCGGGGCGTGACGACCTCTGCCCGGGTCCTGGCCGGGCAACGGCGTGGTCCGGGCTGCGCGATCCGCCTCGACAGCGGTGACCTCGGAGAGCTGGCGCGCCGCTCCCGTGCCCGGCTGGACGCCGCAGGCCTGCCGGACGTGAGGATCATCGCCAGCGGCGGTCTGGACGAGTACGCGATCGACGACCTCATCCGCTCCGGGGCTCCCATCGATGTCTTCGCGGCGGGCACCCGCGTGGGTGTCGCCGCGGACGCACCGTACCTGGACGCTGCGTACAAGCTGGTCGCCTACGACGGGCGGCCTGTGATGAAGCTGTCCTCGGCGAAGGCCGCCGCCCCGGCGCCCAAGCAGGTGTACCGGTGGCCCGGGCGGGCAGACGTGATCGCCCTCCAGGACGAGGCGCGCCCGCCGCACGCTCCGCTTCGAGGCCGACCTCGACGCCCTACCGCAGGAGGCCATGCGCATCCGAGCCCCCCCGTTATGTTTTTCGCGGTCCTGCAATGGGGCCGCTGGCCTCCGGGCCCGGTATGACTGTGTCCCCTCTGTCGAACGGATGACCTGGGGGGTGGTGTCGCCGGGCCCGGCAGGTGCCGTCGGAGACGCTGATGAGAGACCCGGCCACCGTCCGGTCCGGCGCAATGCCGGGCAGATACGTGGGCGGCAGGTCTGCATAACGTGGATGCGCGAGCACGGTGCCACCGCCGAGGCCGGCACGGTCAACACCTGCGGAAGGTTGCGATGTTAGACACCGAAGGCATAGGCGTCTTCCTCGGGATGGACGTCGGCAAGACCGCCCACCACGGCCACGGGCTCACCCCGGCCGGGAAGAAGGTCTTCGACAAGCCGATGCCCAACAGCGAACCGAAGCTGCGGGCCGTCTTCGACAAGCTCAAAGCCAAGTTCGGCAGCGTCCTGGTGATCGTGGACCAGCCCGCCTCGATCGGGGCTCTCCCGCTGACCGTCGCCCGCGACGCCGGCTGCGAGGTCGCCTATCTGCCCGGACTGGCGATGCGGCGGATCGCCGACCTGTATCCGGGGGAGGCGAAGACCGACGCGAAGGACGCGGCGGTGATCGCGGACGCGGCCCGCACCATGCCCCACACCCTGCGTTCACTGGAGCTGACCGACGAGATCACCGCCGAGCTGACCGTCCTGACCGGCTTCGACCAGGACCTCGCCGCCGAGGCCACCCGCACCAGCAACCGGATACGCGGCCTGCTCACCCAGTTCCACCCGTCGCTGGAGCGCGTGCTCGGACCGCGACTGGACCACCCCGCCGTCACCTGGCTCCTGGAGCGCTACGGATCCCCGGCCGCACTGCGCAAGGCCGGCCGCCGCAGACTCGTCGAGGTAATCCGGCCCAAGGCCCCGCGCATGGCCGACAGGCTGATCGACGACATCTTCAACGCCCTCGACGAACAGACCGTCGTCGTCCCCGGCACGGGCACCCTCGACGTGGTCATCCCCTCGCTGGCCCGCGCGCTCGCCGCGGTCCACGAACAGCGCCGAGCCCTGGAAACCCAGATCAACACCCTGCTGGAGGCCCACCCTCTTCACCCGGTCCTGACCTCGATGCCCGGAGTCGGAGTCAGGACCGCCGCCGTCCTGCTGGTCACCGTCGGCGACGGGACCGGCTTCCCCACCGCCAGCCACCTCGCCTCCTACGCCGGCCTCGCCCCCACCACCAGGTCGTCAGGGACCTCGATCCACGGCGAACACGCACCCAGAGGCGGAAACCGGCAGCTCAAACGCGCCATGTTCCTCTCCGCCTTCGCCTGCATGAACGCCGACCCCGCCTCACGCACCTACTACGACCGGCATCGAGCACGCGGCAAAACCCACACCCAAGCCCTCCTCCGACTCGCCCGCCAACGCATCAGCGTCCTCTTCGCCATGCTCCGCGACGGCACCTTCTACGAATCCCGACCCCCCACCGTCACCCTCGCCGCATAACCACCCCAAACAACCCAAACCCGGCACCGCACCCTTGGCGAAGGACATAGAGACACCCCCCCCGGCCCCCGGCTACGACGACCTCGAAGCCGCTGTCCCGGCTCACGGGTAAGGTGCGTAGAGATCTGCTCGCGGATTACGGGGCCCCACGTTCCGACAGCATCACTGACCGAGGCCGGCACGTGCCGGTCCGGGAGGTCAGCGGCACGCCACCCGGCGGCCCGTGAGGCGGACCGGGGTCAGTTTCATCCAGTGGGTACGGCTACCGCCCGCCCAGGGCGTGGAGTGGGCCGCGTCGGCCAGGCGCTCCAGCCGGGCCGGGTCGGTCGCTTCCTCGAGCACCCCCACGGCGAGCACGCTCCACGCCCTGGCCGCCACCTCGTCGATCCGCTCCACCTCGAAGGCGGCCTCCCTGCCCGCGGCCCGTGCCAGCACGGTGTCGGCTGCGGTACGGAAGGTGACGTCTCCGGCAGCGACCAGGTAGTTCACGGGGTGGATGGCGGGACCCTCGGGGGTGAAGACGGCCACCCGACCGATGCCCCGAACCCCGAGCAGCCGTCGGCACTCCTCCTCGTCCAGGGTGACCGGCTGAACGTCCGGAGCCTTGGGGGGCGGCCAAGGACCGCGACCGGAGCCCGCGCCGACCAGGGCGTCGACGGTGGTACCGAGCGCATCGGCGAGACGTACGAGCGTCCCGATCGCCGGGAGGGCGACGTGGTCCTCCAGGCAGGCGATGTAGTGCGCGTCGACACCGCAGTGCTCTCCCAGCTCCTCACGGCTCATGCCGGCCGCGGTTCGACGGGCGGCAAGCCGACGCCCCAGGTCGGTCCGACCTGCCGTGGTCCGGCCATCGGGCTCGCGGGGTGGAGGGTGCCCGGGTCCACTGATGGTGATCATGACGTTTCGTCGCTCCTTCAGCGGCTCGGCCGCCGCATCGTGCTTCGCTCGGGCGAGGACACGCTCCGTTCCCCTGTCTCCGGTACCGCCGGGCCGCTTCCCACGGGCCGCCTCAATACAGTCGGAAGCCGGTGACCAGGCCGGGCGTGATCCGGATGGGACCGGAGAACGCGCCTTCGACCCAGGGCAGGAGGAGGTGCGCGTAGCGCTCCAGCTCGATCGGGTCGGTGACGGCCGTGGCGTAGCCGGTGGCCACCACGCCCCAGCCGACACGGGTTTCGGGATCGATGGTGTCGGCCTCGTACGCGACGACCACGCCTGTCCCTTCCTGTGCTTCCACCAGAGCTGCGAGCGTCGATCCGTCGTGGGGGCGGATGATGATGTCTCCGGCGTCGAGAAGGTGATTGACCGGGCGTACGGCGGGCAGCGCGTGCCGGGTGAAGACGATGCGCCCCAGTCCTACGCTGCCGAGCAGCTCCAGCGCTTCCTCGGCGGCCAGCTCTTCCACCCGTCGCCCCGGCACTTCGGCCGAGGACCTGGACGGCGCGTGGGTCGTGCCGAACGGTTGGCTGTCCGTCATCGTCGCCCCTCCGGTCGGCAGGCGAGCCGTCTGGACTCGGCCCGCGGGTGGGCATTTCAATCTCTCGGGAACGTGGGGCCGGAGGCATGGCTGCGCAGCACCGCGAGCCGTCGCTCGTACTCCTCGTCGTCGATCTCGCCTCGGGCGAACCGCTCGGCAAGCAGGCCCTCGGCCCCCTTGCCACGTCCGGAATCTTGGGTGGCTGCCCGTCCGTCCGCGCCGTCGCGCTTGAAGGCGCGGACCAGAAGCACTGCCACCGCGACGATGAGAGCCCAAACGATCAGCGTGGTGAGTGACATCGTGAACCATCCCCAGGCACCCGTGCCATGGCCGTTCCAGTACATCTCGCACCTGCCGGGTCGACGGGGTCGGCGGCCGTGGACGGGCCGTCTGCCTCCCAGCGTCTCGCTCCGCACGGATCCGGGCATAGGCCGTTCGGGACCGGGATGGGGGCCACAGGGCCCAAGCCGGGAACGTGTCCGCGCGCGAACACTGGAGACGGACTCGAACCAGGAGGCCGTTCATGAGCACCACGTCACCCATCCGATTCGCCACGGCACTGCCCGCCGACTGCCGCACGCGCTTGATGGAGATGGCCCGAGAGGTGAACTTCGCCGAGGGGACCCGTCTCTTCCGCGAAGGTGGCCGCGCCGACCGGTTCTGGATCGTCCGGTCCGGCACCGTGACCCTCAACGTCCACGTGCCCGGTCGGCGCGCCGCGGTCATCGAGAGCCTCGGCGCCGGCGAGCTGGTCGGGTGTTCCTGGCTGTTCAAGCCGAACACCTGGCGTCTGGGCGCCGAGGCGATGACCCCCGTGCGCGCCTACGAATTCGACGCGGCACGCGTCCGGACGCTGATGGACGCCGATCCCGTCTTCGGCTCAGCCGTCGGCCACTGGGTCGGACAGGTGCTCGCCCACCGCCTGCAAGCCACCCGGATCCGCCTGCTCGATCTGTACGCCCCCTACGGCAGCGGCAGCTCTGTGTGAGGCCGGCGTGACCGGTACCCGGCCTCGCGGGGAGCGGTGCCGGTCGGTCACAGGCCCGATGGGGTGAGGGGCACCTCCCACTCCAAACGGGTGCCGCGCGTCCCCTCGCCCCGTGCAGCGACCTCCATCCGGCCTCCGAGTTTCACGGCGCGCTCGGTGAGGTTGCGCAGGCCGCTGCGCCGGCCGCTTTCGGCCATGCCGATGCCGTCGTCCGTGACCGTGACGGTCAGTAGGCCGTCCGCCGCGACGATGGCGGCCTCCACGCGGGTGGCTTCGGCATGCCGGGCGACATTGGTGAGGGCCTCGCCCAGTACGGCGAGGACCTCGTCGGCCACGGCCGGCGGTACGTCGGTGTCGATCAGCCCTTCCATCCGCAGCGCGGGGGCGAAGCCGAGTGCGGCGGAGGCCTCGTCCAGGGTCCGGATGGCGCGGGCGCGCAGCTTCGAGCCTGTGGCGGGGGCCGCGTGCTCGCGCAGCCCGAAGATGGTCGAGCGGATGATCTTGATGGTGGCGTCGAGGTCGTCGACCGCCCGGGTGAGCCGTTCGGACGCCTCCGGGTGTTCCACGAACCGCTGGGCGCTCTGGAGGGTCATGCCGGTGGCGAACAGGCGCTGGATGGCGAGGTCGTGGAGGTCGCGGGCGATGCGCTCGTGGTCCTCCAGCATGCTCACCTGTTCGGCGTCGCGGCGGCGGTCGGCCAGTTCCAGGGCCAGGGCCGCCTGACCGGCGAACCCGGGGAGGGCGGCGACCTCCGCCGTGGCGAACACCGCGCGGCCTCGGCGCCTGGCCAGGATCAGGACGCCGCTGAGCTTCTCCTTCGTGCCGACGGTGACGGCCACGGCCGGGCCGAAACCCTTCCAGCGTTCCGGCTGCACGGTGATGTGGCCTTCGGCCTCCATGTCCTTGACCGTGATCAGACCGTCTTCGGCGAGGGCGGCTTCGGCCAGGGTGCCCTGGGTACTGGGCAGGACGATCCCGCGGTGCGCTTCCGCTCCCTCTCCCAACGCGAGGGAGCCGCGCAGCTCGCCGGCGGGTCCGAGGAGGTAGAGCACGCCCGTGTCGGCACTGGTCATGTCCTTGGCCCGGTCCAGCATGCCTTCGAGGACCTCGTCCTCGGGGACTCCGGACAGCAGGGCGCTGGTGAGCTCGGAGTTGGCCTCCATCCAGCGCTCCCGCAGGCGCACCTCCTCGAAGAGACGAGCGTTCTCGATGGCGATGCCGGCGGCGATGGCGAGGGTGGACAGGAGCGCCTCGTCCTCCTCGTCGAAGTCTGCGCCGCCTCGCTTCCCGGTCAGGTAGAGGTTGCCGAAGACGGCGTCACGGACCCGGACGGGGACGCCGAGGAAGGAGTGCATCGCCGGGTGGTGGGCGGGGAAGCCGTAGGAGGCGGGGTGCTCCGAGATCTCGGACAGCCGCAGGGGCTCCGGGTGGCGGATCAGCTCGCCGAGGATGCCGTGGCCGGAGGGCAGGTCGCCGATCTGCGCGCGGAGTCCGTCGCTGATGCCGACGGGCAGGAACTCGGCGAGTGTTTCGTCGTCGCCGATCACACCGAGCGCGCCGTACTCGGCGTCCACGAGGACCACTGCGGCCTCGACGATCCTGCGCAGGACCTGGGGCAGATCCAGTTCCCGGCCGATCGACATGACGGATTCGAGGAGGCCGTCCAGCCGGTCCCGGGTCCCCCTGATCTCGTCGATGCGTACCTGGAGCTCGTCGAGCAGCTCGTCCAGCCGCAGCCGTGGCACGCCGCTCCCGGTAGGCCGACCGCTCATATGTCCCACCTCCGGCCGACAGCGACGGTGAGAGGCCACGTGTCCACCGTAGCTCCGGCCGGAGGGGGCTTCCCGTTCAGCCGGGAGCTACTGATCCGATCGGCTGCTCGCGGCGCGGCGTGCCGCCCCTTCGTGCAGATGCCGGACGTGGGCGTCGGGGCCCGGGAAGAACACGGTGGTACGGCCGGTGTCGGACCAGCGCACGTCGTACGGCGGTGTGCCGTCCTGGTGGTGCAGGGCCACGACCTCCCCGTCCCGGCCCGGCTTGCCGACGGTGGGGCCGCCCACGACGATCTGGTCGCCCACCTCGGCGTGGATCCCGGGTCCGTGTCCCGGTGCGTACATGTTCATGATCGAGCCTTTCTACGGAATGCGCCCCGTAGGAGCCGGGCGGCGACGAAAGCTGCGAGGGCTGCGGCCGAAGCGAGCCAGACACCGCTCCAGCCGACGGGCTCGGTCTCCAGGAGCGACTGCAGGACTGGCACGTGCAGGGCGGCCATCGCCAGCACGGCGGATCCGGCCACGGAGGCCGGGAGGAAGAGGTTCGCCCGGGTCAGCAGGCGGGCCCGCAGGCCCAGGGCCACACCCAGCTGGGCGCCGAGCAGGGCCAGGAAGAGCACGCTCTGCCAGGGCAGGTACATGGCACGGGCGGCGACGCCGGCGGCCAGGCTGACCGCCGTCACGGCCGATGCCAGGACGAGGAGGCGCTGCCACACTCCGGCGGCGAGGATGTGCTGGCCGGGCGGCCGGGGCGGGCGGCGCATGGCCTCCGGTGAGACGGGCTCCGCGCCCATGGCCACACCCGTCAGGCCATGGGTGAGGAGGTTGATCCACAGGATCTGCCCCGCGCGGAGCGGCAGGGGCAGGCCGAGCAGCGGGCCGATCAGCATCACCAGGATCTCGGCCGCTCCGCCGGCCATGGCGTAGACGAGGAAGCGACGGATGTTGTCGTACACCCGGCGTCCTTCCTCGACGGCCGTGACCACGGTGCCGAGCCGGTCGTCGGTGAGGACGAGGTCGGCGGCCTGTCGGGCCACCTCGGTACCGCGGGCGCCCATGGCGACGCCGATGTCGGCCTGGCGGAGGGCGGGGCCGTCGTTGACGCCGTCGCCGGTCATGGCGGTGACGGCGCCGCGGGCCCGCCAGGCGTGGACGATGTCCAGTTTCTGCTGCGGGTCGGTACGGGCGAAGACCCGTACGCCGGTCAGGTCGGTGTCCGGGGCGGCGGCCAGCTCGGGTCCGGTGAGGACCTCGCCGCCCGCCCCGTCCTGGACGAGGCCGGTGCGTTCGGCGATGGCACGTGCTGTGGCCGGGTGGTCGCCGGTGATCAGGACCGGGGTGATGCCCGCTTCCCGGCAGGCCGTCAGGGTCGCGGCGGCAGCGGCTTTCGGCGGGTCGCTGACGGCTGTCAGGCCGAGCAGGCGCAGTCCCTGCTCGGCCTCGGCGGCCGGCAGGTCCCACTGGAGCCGCTCGATGCCTGCGACGGCCAGGACGCGGAACCCGTGGGCGGCCAGCGCGGCAGCCTGCTCGCGGGCCTGGTCCAGCAGTTCAGGCGGCTCGGCCAGTACCCGGGGGGTGAGGACGGCCTCGGGGGCTCCCTTGAGGCAGACCAGCACGTTTCCGTCGGGCAGGTGGTGCAGCGTGGTCATGCGTTTGCGGAGGCTGTCGAAGGGAGCTTCCGCGATCCGGGGGCAGGCCTGGTGCAGCTCGGCCGGGTCCGGGCAGCCGGCTTTGGCAGCGGCTGCCAGCAGTGCTGCCTCCATGGGATCGCCCACGGCCGTCCAGTTGTGCGAGCCGGGCCCGGGAGGCTTGAGGCTCGCGTCGTTGCACAGGGCCGCCGTGGTGAGCAGCTCCCGCACCGGGCGGAGCTGTTCGGGCGTCAAGGAGTGCCCTGCGCGAGTGAGCTCCCCCTGCGGCTCGTAGCCGCTGCCGGAGACGTCGGCGCCGCCGGAGGGCGTCCACAGGTGCTGGACGACCATGCGGCCCTCGGTGAGCGTGCCGGTTTTGTCCGTGGCCAGCACGCTCACCGAGCCCAGGGTCTCGACGGCGGGCAGGCGGCGGACGAGCGCGCCCCGGGCCGCCATCCGGCGGGCCCCGAGGGCAAGAGCGAGGGTGACCACGGCCGGCAGGGACTCGGGCACCGCGGCGACGGCCAGGCTGATGGCGGTGACGGCCATCGTGCTCGGCGCGAGACCGCGCAGCAGGCCCAGAGCGAAGAACAGCACGCACAGGGCGATGGTGACGGCAGCCAGGATGCGCCCGAGGGAGGCAAGCCGGCGCTGGAGCGGGGTCGGCTCGTGGCCTCCGTCGAGCAGGGCGGCGATCCGGCCGAGGGCACTCGCCGATCCGGTGGCCGTGGCGGTGGCGGAGCCCCGACCACGGACGACGACGGTGCCGGCACTCACCGTCCCGCCCGGAGCCTTGTCGACGGCCTCGGATTCACCGGTGAGCATCGATTCGTCCATCAGGAGCGCGGATGCCTCGCTCAGGTCGGCGTCCGCGGCGACGATGTCGCCCTCACCCAGCAGCAGGGTGTCCCCGGGCACCACGAGTGCGGCGGCGACCTCGTGCGCGGCTCCGTCGCGCAGCACCCGGGCGTGGGGGGCGGAGAGAGCGGAGAGTGCGGCAACGGCGCGGTCCGCCCTGACCTCCTGGGCGACCCCCACGGTGGTGTTGACGACGATCACCAGGCCGATGACCACGGCGTCCGGGTGGTCCCCGATCGCGATGGTCAGCAGTGCGGCACCGATCAGCACCATGATCAGCGGGTCGCGCAGCTGTGCCAGCACGCGGCGGTACAGGGGCGTCGGCCGCGGTGGTGGCACCTCGTTCCGGCCGTAGCGGACCAGCCGGTGTTCGGCTTCGGCCTGCGTCAGCCCCGGACGGTCCTGGGCGCGAGCGGCCGGTATGTCGGTCACGCGGCTGGTCATGTCGGTCTCATTCCGTCGGGATGGTGATCACCGGGCAGTGCGCACGGTGCAGCAGACCGTGCACGACGGATCCGAGTCGCATGCCGGTGTAGCCGCCTCGGCCGCGACGACCCACGACGACGGCCAGAGCGTGCTCGGCCGCCCGGGCCAGCTCCTCCACCGGGTGGCCGACGAGTACCTCATGGGTGAGACGCACGTCCGGATACCTCTCCGAGAGCCCGGCGGTGGCCTCGGCCAGCAGGGCTCGCTGAGCCTGCAGGGCGACTTCCTCGTCGTGCAGCAGGAACACCGGCGGCTGCCACACCGAGACGGCCCGCACGGCCGCGCCGCGCAGATCGGCCTCGTCCAGGGCGAACCCGAGCACGGCGGCCGAGGCGGCACTGCCGTCGATGCCGGCGACGATGTACGGCGGCTGCTGGGTGGTGTGCTCGGCGTCGCCCACGACGACGACCGGGCAGGGGGCCTGTGCGGTCACCGGTACCACGAGCGATCCGGCACCAAACACCTCCGCGACCCGGCCGAGGTGCCGGGAACCGAGCACGGCCATGCGGGCCTGCCGGGCCGCCTCGGTGATGACGGGGGCGGGGAAGCCACCGAGCAGGTCGCCGGCTACGGCCAGCTCGGGATGGCGTTCGTAAACCCAGTCACGGGCCTGCCCCAGCCTTTCGGCCCCTGCTCGCCGCAAGGCGATCTGCCCTACAGCGGCGTCGTCGTGGTGGATGTCCTGCGAGGGTGGCACGGCGAGCACCAAGCGCAACGGGAGGCGGCGCCGGTACGCCTCGTCGGCGGCCCACGCCAGGGAAAGGTGCCACTCCCGGACCGGGTCGATGCCCACGAGGACGTCACGCGCATCTGCCCGGTGGCCGGTCATGCCCGGCTCCCGGAGTCGGTGCCCTCGCGGGGGATGAGGAGCACGGGGCAGTCTGCGTGGTGGAGCACACTGTGCGTGGCTCTGCCCAGGTTTCGGCCGAGCCCGAGCAGGGTGGGGGCCCTGCGGCCGCCCATGACGAGCAGGTCGGCACGGCGGGACGCCTCGACGAGCACTCCGGCCACGGAGGTGCTCTTCTGCGCGTCGCTGTCGACGGTCAGGTCGGGGAACTCGTCGAGGATCGCGTTCGTGACGGCTTCCAGGGCTGCGGCGTGGGCCTCGGCGATCTCGTCGGCCTCGTCGAGCATGGTCACCCCATTGCCGACGGACTGGAAGAGGTTCCACACGTGCAGCAGTCGCAGGGACGCCTTGCGCAGCTCGGCCTCCTGAGCGGCGTACCGGGCGCACACGAGGTCGTCCGCGTCGCGGACGGCCGCGAGGACGGCGCCCCGCTCCTCCGTCTCGCCGATCCCGCGGACCACGACGACCGGGGTCCTGGCGCCGGCGGCCGCTTTGAGACCGACGGAACCGAGCATGAGCGAGTTGAAGCCGCCCATGCCGCGGTGGCCCACGACGATCGTGCCGTGCAGTCCGCCGGCCCGGTGCAGGGTGGAGACGGCGTCCGTGCGGCTGAACTCGGTCGTCACGAGCAGACCGGGGTACTCGGCAGCCACGGCCTCCGCTGTGTCGTCCAGGAGTTCCCGGCCCTCGGCACGGACCTTTTCGATGGTCTCCGCCGACGCGTACAGGGCCCTGCCGTCGGTGTCGGCACCGTAGACGATGTGCAGGGGGCGGCTGCGGCGTGCGGCCTCCGCGGCGGCCCACAGGGCGGCGCGCCGAGCCGGCTCCGAGCCGTCCACGCCGACGGTGACCGAGCTGGTGTCCGGGGTGCGGATGGTGCTTTCCACGGTTGCTCCCAACCCAGAGGCCGATGGGGACACCACCCACGCTGACACCCGCGGTGCCGTGGGAAGAGGGCCGCACGGGACCGCCACCGGGCCCAAAGGTCCCCATCGGTCCGGCTCGGCGCCCGTGCCGCCCTGGGCCTGGGTCCTTCCGGTCCCCGGACGGGACCGTTCGGCCCTCGATTCCCCCTCTGCTCAGGCGGAGGGTGAGTGGCACAGCAACACAGGGCATCGGCCTCGCGTGACCCGGCACAGCAGGAGGGCCTCATGAAGCACATCAAGGTGGCGGACCTGATGACCGACGAGGTCGTCTCCGTGGCCCCGGACACCGCGATCAAGGACGTCGCAAAGCTCCTCGCCCAGTACGACATCTCCGGGGTCCCCGTCCTGAACGACGGGGACCACGTCGTGGGTGTCGTCTCGCAGACCGACCTGCTGGCCGGTGGGGCCCGGCTCCCCAGTCCCGATCCGCTGGGCGGCGGTGCTCCGGTGAAGCCTCCGGCGGCCGGCGACATCATGTCCGCACCTGCGGTGACCGTCCGTGCCGAAGAGACAGCGGCTGACGCCGCCAGGCTGATGACCCGCCGCGGCATCGAACGGCTGCCCGTCGTGGACGTGGAGGACCGGCTCGTCGGCATCGTCACCCGCCGGGACCTGCTCCGCTTGTTCCTGCGCCCGGACGCCGAGATACGCCGACGCGTCGACGACGTCCTCAGAGACGTCGCGGGTGTATCGGCCGACGAGGTCGAGGTGCACGTCGTGGACGGCATCGTCACCCTGGACGGCAGGGTGCGACACCAGAGTCAGCTGCCCGTACTGCTCGGCCTCGTCGAACGGCTCGACGGAGTCGTGGCCGTCGCCTCGCGTGTCACCGCCCGCTCCGACGACACGGCGAGCACGCATGCCGGGCACAGCCGCCACGCGATGCCGTGGTGACGCCCGGTCCACCGCCCGCTTGGAGGAACCCGTCAGTATGAAGAACCACGTGACAGTCGGGGTCGACGGCTCCGCGGAGAGCCGGGCGGCGGCGCGCTGGGCCGCGCGGGAAGCCGTCCTGCGGCAGGTGCCGCTGCGGCTCGTCCACGCCGTCGACTGGCCCCTGGACCCGGTACTTCCCGGCCTGGGCAAACAGGATGTGGACCGGTGGGCGGACCACGCCCTGACCGAGACGGCGCAGGAACTGCACCGGCGCCATCCGCGCCTGGAGATCACGACCCGCTGCCCGACGGCACGGCCGGCGGCTGCCCTCGCCGCCGAGGCCGCAGACGCCGCGCTGCTGGTCCTGGGCTCACGCGGCCTGGGCGGTCTGGTCGGTTTCCTCATCGGCTCGGTGGCGCTGTCCACCGTGGTCGCCACCGACACCCCGGTCGTCCTCGTCCGCATGGCCGACGACCCGGACGGACCGGGCACCGGTTCCGGCACCGAGATCGTCGTCGGTGTCGACATCCACGAGGCCTGTGACCGGGTACTCGCCTTCGTCTTCGAGGAGGCGACCCGGCGCGGCTGCCCGCTGCGGGCCGTACACGGCTGGAAAATGCCCCCCGCCTACTCCTACGTCCCCCTCTTCGACCCGGACAACGAACGGGAGATCGGTCAGAGCGTCTCGCACATGGTCGACGACTTGCTGCTGCCCTGGCGGCACAAGTTTCCGGGCGTGGACGTCACCCAGAGCGTATTCAGGGGATCCGCGGCGGAGCGCATCGTCTCTGCCTCCCAGGGTGCGGGACTGGTCGTGGTGGGGCGCCGCCTGCGCCGCTCACCTCTCGGCGCGCACGTGGGCCCAGTGGCCCACGCAGTGCTGCACCACGCGTCGGCACCCGTCGCCGTCATCGCCCATGACTGAATCGGCCCGCAGTACGGTTCCGCGCCGTCCGAACCCGACCGGCCCGACAGTCCCCGGACACCAGGAGTTCCCTCACGGAGGCAAGGCCATGAAACACCTGCGCACGGTCGATGACGTCATGACACACGCCGCGATCTCCGTCGACCGCAGCACCGCGTTCAAGGACATCGTGGAGACGATGCGGATGTGGAACGTCAGTGCCCTCCCCGTCCTGTCCGAGGACGGACAGGTGGCCGGCGTTGTCTCCGAAGCCGACCTGCTGCTCGGGGAACAGGACACCGACCCGGACCGCGCGACCACCGCGGGGCAGCTGATGACCCGCCCGGCCGTGACGGTGAGGAAGGACGCCACCATCAGTGCCGCGGCACGCCTGATGGCGCGGTGCCACCTCAAGCGCCTGCCCGTGGTCGACGGCGACGGCCGCTTGGTCGGTGTCGTCAGCCGCGGCGACCTGTTGAAGGTGTACCTGCGTCCGGACGCGGACATCGGCACCGAGATCCGCGAGTTGATCATGTACCAACTGATGCCGCACGGCTCCGCCGAAGTCCACGTGCACGTCTCCAGCGGCATCGTCTACCTGTACGGATCCCTGCCGGATCCCACGCTCGAAGACGTCGTGGTCCGCGCCGCCGGCACCGTGCCGGGCGTCGTGGACGTCAAGGCCGACTTCACGGTTCCGGCAGCAGCCTGAGGGGAAGACCGCCATGAGGCACCGCAGCGTCGCAGACCTGATGACGCCCACTGCCGTCACGGTCCGCTCCGGCACGGCGTTCAAGGAGGTCGCCCGGCTCCTGCGGGAGTTCGACATCACCGCCGTGCCCGTCGTGGACGAGACCGGGCGCCCGGTAGGCGTCGTGTCGGAAGCCGACCTGCTCCGTCGGCGCACTGCCGGCAGTACCCCGACCGCCGCGGACCTCATGACGAGCCCGGCCGTGACCGGCCGCCCCGAGTGGAGTGTGGTTCGCGCGGCCCGGGTGATGCAGCGGCACGGGGTCAAACGCCTGCCGGTCGTCGACACGGACGGTCGAGTGATCGGGGTGCTCAGCCGTAGCGACCTGATCCGGCTGTTCCTCCGACGCGACCGCGCCATCCAGGAGGAAATCGTGGAGGACGTCCTGGCCCGCACCCTGCGCATCGCCCCTTCTTCGATCACCGTCGACGTGGACGACGGGCTGGTGACGCTCAGCGGCACGGTGCCCCGGCCCGAAGTGCTGCCCGTGGTCGTCCGGCTCTGCCAGAGCGTCGACGGAGTCGTGGACGTCGACAACCGGCTGACCTGTGTCCCGGCCGCCGGCGCCGACCGTATCTGAAAAGGAGCGAACAGTCTCAGGTCGGGCCGACCGGGCCCACCCGGGCATTCGCACACGGCAGAGCCTGAGAGCAGCCGGGTATCCGACCCGAGGAGGACCATCATGGCGAACCGAATCACGGCAGGCCTGGACGGATCGGAGGCGGACCGCGCCTGTGCCGACTGGGCGGCCGAGGAAGCCGAACTGCGCGGCGCCGACGTGGACCTCGTCCACGTCGAGGACTGGCCGCTGTACGCGCCCTTCGCCGCACCCCTGCCCGAATCCCGCCGGAGTTGGACCGAGGGCCTCCTGGCCCGCGCCCGACAGCGACTGGCGCGCGAGCACCCCGCGCTGGCCATCAGCACCCGCCGGATCGACGGCCTCGCGACGGCCGACGGCCTCGCGTCCGCCGCCGCGGACGCGGACCTCCTGGTCCTCGGCTCACGCCGGCTCGGCCCGATCGCAGGGTTCTTCGTCGGCTCCACCGGCTCGGACACCATCCCCAGGACCGAGACGCCCGTCGTCCTCGTACGCCCGGCGGCCGAGAGCACGTACGGCTCGCCAGGGCCGGCGGGCGGCGATGGGCCGGTGGTGGTCGGAGTGGACCTCCGGAGCAATTGCGACCGGTTGTTCGCCTTCGCCTGCGAGGAAGCCCACCGGCGGTCCTGCCCCCTCGTCGTCGTCCACGGCTGGTCCCCGCCGCCCATGCTCGCCTACGCTCCCACTCTCGATCCCGGCATTGAGGAGGAGATCGCCGACAGGCTGGAAGCCACGCTCCGGGAACTGCTGAGTTCCTGGGAACGGAAGTATCCCCGACTCGTGATCGACTCACGCGCCGTCATCGGGCAGCCCGCCGTACAGATCCTGGAAGCGGCGTCCGGTGCGGCGCTCGTCGTCGTTGGCCGGCGCATCCGCCGCTCGGCACTCGGCACCCACATCGGCCCCCTCACCCACGCGGTCATGCACCACGCCACCTCCCCGGTAGCCATCGTGGCCCACGACTGAGGACGCACAGGCAGACGCAGTCCCGTGAACGCACCACACTTGGAGTCCGATGTCGACGTCCGCGTCGTCGGCGACGCCGTCACCGCTCCGTCCACGCACAACCAGCCGCTATCCGTTCAGCGACGAGCCGGTACCGCAGGCGCTGTTGGACGGTCTGCGGGCCGCGGCACGCCTGGAGGGCTGCCAGCAGGCGGTTCCGGGTGCGGGATGCGGAACACCGGGAGGCCGTCGATACGCTGGCCCAGGTGGAGACCGCGGCCTGGACCACGCCGGTGCAGGACGCGACCGCCCCGCCCAGTGACGGCATTGCCGCCACGGCCTTCGGCCCGCGCAGTTCCGGCAGACCTTCCCCGTACGCGACTTCGGCCGCTCCCGGCCCATGCCGGACCGCGGCTGGGCCGTGTTCGAGAAAAGGCCGCAGCTGGTCTTGCCCGGCGCCTCCGGGGACACCCGGACCGTGATCCGCCTCGGCTGCGGTCCCGAGGGACCCACGACGCCCCGCCGGCCGGTGGCGGAGGTCCTGGAGGTCGGTGACTCCCGGCTCCGCAACACGGCCGCACGATCACCGGGCATCCAGTCTGCCCCGGCGGCTGAGGGCCTACCCACTCACGGACGGGTGTCAGCGGCCTCCATGTCACCATAGGCGAGACGCTTCAGCTGCGAGCCGAGGTCTTCCATGGCTCGGGCTGCGGCGAGCTCGTCACCGATCTCGGGCACGTCCGTGTCCGTGGGGTTGCAGTGCGCGGTGCCGTGGCCGGTGAGCTTCGTGGTGCCGGTGTCCAGCTCGACGCGGACCTTGGTCGTGCGGTCTTCTTCGAACAGGTAGACGCGTGTCTTCCACTCGCTGGTGTGCGACATGGCGTTCCTCCGTTGTGGGTTCATGAGCGGTGGCGGCGTGCCCAGCGGCGGAGTTCGTCGGTTCCCCACACCAGCGGCGGGAACGCCGCGATGAGGAGGACGACGTCCAGGGGGAGGGCCGCGGTGCCGAAGAGGTGCTGGAGCAGGGGCGTGTAGACGAGCGCCGCGGTGAAGGCGAGTTCGAAGGCGATGCCGGCGAGCAGCAGGGGGTTGGTGAAGAGGCCGATGTCGTGCAGGGCCGCGTGGTCGGTGCGGGCGGCGAAGGCTGTCCCGACCTGGCAGGTGACGATGCCGGCGAAGGTGGCGGTGGTCGCGGTGAGGTAGGCGTGGTGGAGCGGGGTGCCGGGGTCGACCGGGTCGCCGGGGTGCCATCCCGCGCGCCAGAGAACGTAGAAGAAGGCCGTCATGACGAGGGCTGCGGAGACGGTGCCGAGCCAGCCCCAGCTGCGGATCAGCATGTCCTTGTTGATCACGCCTTGGGTGCTGGGGCGCGGCGGCCGGTTCATGATCCCCGGTTCTGCGCGCTCGCGGCCGAGGGCGAGGGCGGGGAGCGTCTCGGTGCCGAGGTCGATGGCGAGGATCTGGAGCACGGTCAGCGGCAGTGGAACGGCCCCGCCGGAGAGGGCGAACACGAGGAAGGGAACGACTTCGGGGGTGAGGTGGGCGAAGATGTAGACGATGAACTTGCGGACGTTGTCGTAGACCCGGCGTCCGGATTCGATCGCCGTGACGATGGTGGCGAAGTTGTCGTCCGTCAGGACCATGGTCGATGCCTCGCGGGCCACGTCCGTGCCCGATCGCCCCATGGCGACGCCGATGTGGGCGCGGTGCAGGGCCGGGGCGTCGTTCACCCCGTCGCCCGTCATGGCGACGATCTGTCCGTGGCTCCTCAGGGCGTCGGCCACCTTCAGCTTCGTCTCGGGCGAGGAACGCGCGAAGACGACCTCGGTGTCGCCCTCGCGGAGGAGATCGTCGAGCCGGTGGTCGTCGACCGTCTCGGACTGGGCGATCACATGCAGCTTCGGCACGCCGATGCCGACGGCGCGGGCGATCGCGGCGGCCGTGGCGCCGCTGTCGCCGGTGACGATGTGCACGGTCAGGCCGGCCTCGTGACACCGCCCGACCGCGGCCGCGACTTCCGGGCGCGGCGGATCGTAGAGGCCGACCAGCCCGAGCAGGTGCAGGTCCCGCTCGGCCTCCTGGCGCCGCGCCGGGCCGTCGGCACCGGCCGGCAGGTCCCGCACGGCGACGGCGAGTACCCGCATGCCGTCGGCGGCCAGGGCCTGGGCGGCGTCCTGTGCCTGCCGGGCCGGCTCCCCGCCGGCCAGCAGTGACAGGACGGCTTCCGGGGCGCCCTTGGCGATGACACGGAGGCGGCCGTCCTCCAGCGCATGGACCACCGACATCCGGCGCAGGCGCGGGTCGAAGCGGAAGCAGGCCCGTCGGCGGGCGTCCCGGTCGGCCAGATCCAGCGGAACTGCTTGCTGTGCGGCTCCGTCGACCAGTGCGGTCTCGGTCGGGTCGCCGTGCAGCCGGCCGTCGGCCTCGCGCGTGACCGTCGTGCACAGGGCCGCTGCACGGATGAGCTCGGCGCTCCAGGGCCCGGACTCCGTGAGGTGCCCAGGCGTCCAGAAGTCGTGCAGTCGCATCTCGTTCTGTGTGAGGGTCCCGGTCTTGTCCGTGCAGATGACGTTCGTGGAGCCCAGGGTCTCCACCGCGCTCAACCGCTTGATCACCGCGCCCTGCCGGGCCAGCACCCGGACGCCGACGGCCAGGGCGAGGGTG
The DNA here is from genome assembly GCF_051550185.1 of Streptomyces pallidus (ex Mingjun et al. 2026). NCBI lineage: Bacteria > Bacillati > Actinomycetota > Actinomycetes > Kitasatosporales > Streptomycetaceae > Streptomyces > Streptomyces pallidus (ex Mingjun et al. 2026). The sequence continues at coordinate 85,057 of NZ_CP196181.1, forward strand.
ATGGTGGGCAGCAGCCCCTCGGGCACGTTGGCGACGAGCAGGCCGATCGCGAACATCAGCGAGTCGGTCACCGGGAGGCCAACCGCCACGCCGGTCACGAGGAAGACGGCGCTCATGGCGACGGCCACCGCGGCGATGAGCCAGGCCACCCTCTTGACCTGTCTCTCCAACGGGCTCGGCTCGCGACGGGTGCGCTGGCTGAGGGCGGCGATCCGGCCGAGCTCGGTGTGGTCTCCGGTGGCGAAGACGATCGCCTGCGCCTGCCCTTCCGTGGCGCTGGTGCCGCTGAAGACGAGGTTCGGCTCCTGTAGCACGGGGAGTGCTTGCAGGCCGGGCCCGGGTAGGCGCTCGACCGGCGTGGACTCGCCGGTCAGCATGGACAGGTCGGCTTCGATGCCTCCGCCGGTGAGGCGGGCGTCCGCGGGGATCCGGTCGCCTTCCCCGAGGACGATGAGGTCACCGGGGACCAGATCACGGGCGGGGACGTGCTGTGGCTGCCCGTCGCGGATCACCTCGGCCCGTGTGGGAAGGTAGCGGGCCAGGGTCTCGACGGCCTTCTCGGCCTGCCGTTCCTGGACGAGCGCAAACCCGGCGTTGACGAGGACGACCGCGACGATCGCCCAGCCCAGGACGTCAATGGCCGCGAAGAAGGCGAGGGCGGCCGCTGCCCACAGCAGCAGGGCCAAGGGATGAACCAGCTGCCGCAGGAGCTCTCGCAGGATGCTCGGCTGCGCTGAGCGGCGCACCTCGTTCGGCCCGTAGACCGTCAGTCGGCGCGCTGCCTCCCGGCTCGACAGCCCCAGGGGGCCCGTGTGCAGCTCACGGCGGAGCAAGGGAAGGGGCTCAAGCGGATCCGGCACGATGTCCGGCGCGTGCCTCGGGCCCACGGCACCGTCAGCCATCGTCCGCTCCCTGATCGGGCCGCATACGGCCTGTCCAGAGGGGTTCGACGTCCTTCCACTCGGATTCCCAGGCCCGGGCGCAGCGAGCGTCGACGATCCGGAGCCCGAAGGCTGCGAGGACACCTGACACGAGCAGGGTTCCCGTGAACGCTGCCGTACCGAAGACGAACGCCTCCAGTGCGAGCTCGGCCGTGTCCGGTGGCGCGGCGACAGCGTTGCCGCGGTCGTCGACCCATACACGGACGGTGTCCCCCTGCCGCGTTCCCGGCGGGACGGAGACGGTTTCCCTGTGCGCGCGGTCGGGGGGATAGTGCCAGGTGGCGGCGGCAACGGTGGTGGTTCTGTCACTCGGCCGGCCGCCGGCCCGGTAGGTGGTCCCGCCGACCGTGACGGCCATGACGACGTGCCGGTGGCGGGCGACCGTCTCGGCGGTGTGTCTGCCGTCAGTCCAGGCAGCCCACCCGACGACGGCACCGCACACGACGGCGATCAGGCAGGCCACGGCGAAGGCGGCGTGCAGAGCGGTGCGGGCCCGGTCGGCTTTGCGTCGAAGCGGGTTGGCCCCCGGTCCCGTCGTCCGGTCGTCCATGGCACGCCTCCGCGCTGCACACGTACCGAGCCGGGCCGCCCCGTTCAGACGGCGCTGAGCTCGTCGCTGATGTGGTGTGCCCAGGTCTGGATACGTTCGGGGTTGCGGTAGTCCCCGCCCTTGCCCTGGTGGAGCATCGAGCGGACGAGGAGTCCGGGGGTACGGGCCGTGACACTGCCACCGAAGGTCTTGTGCTCCCGTGCACCGATGAGTTGCATCTGCCGGGCGACGGCGGGAGTCGGGGGGATCTCGCGCTCCTCGGCCGAGCGGTCGAGGGGGCCGCTGCTGAACAGCCACACCGGGCGCTTCCGGAGGGAATCGGCATTGCGTTCGGCGCAGCGCTTGGCCTTGCCGCTCCAACGGCCTGCGTAGAGGGAGCCGCCGAGGACGACGGCGTCGTAGTCACGGACGTCGTGGATCCCGTCCGCGGGCAGTACGACGGCCTCCAGCCCGTCCTCGCGAAGCGCGCTACCGATCTGCTCCGCGATGCCGGCCGTGGCGCCGTGCTTGGTCCCGTAGGCGACCAGGACTCTCTTGGTGGTCATGTCGGGCCTCCTTGTCTCCACCGTGCGGCCTGTTGCCACTGTCACGCGGCGAGCGGCGACTCCGCTTGGGTCGGACGGTTCCCGGCGGGGGCCGTTCGGCCCTCCCTCTACCTGCGATCCTCGGCCGCCGCCACGTGCTGCTTGACGGCAGCGAAGCTGTCCGGGGCCACGGATATGGAGTCGATCCCGACGTGGACGAGGAACGCTGCGAAGGCAGGATCGTCGCTGGGGCGCTGACCGCACAGGCCCACAGGCCGACCCGCGGCCTGGGCCCGCGGGACGAGGGTGCTGATGAGGCGGGTGACTGCCGGGTCGTTCTCGTCGAAGACGTGGGCGAGGACTTCGGAGTCGCGGTCGACACCGAGAGTGAGCTGGGTGAGGTCGTTACTGCCGATCGAGAAGCCGTCGAATCGCTCGGCGAAGTCCTCCGCGAGAACGATGTTGGCGGGGATCTCGGCCATCACGTAGACCTTGAGCCCGTTCTCTCCGCGGCGCAGGCCCTCCTCGGCCATGACGGCGAGGACCTTGTCGGCTTCTTCGAGGGTGCGGCAGAAGGGGATCATGACGATGACGTTGGTCAGGCCCATCCCGTCGCGGACGCGACGCAGGGCCCGGCATTCGAGGGCGAAGCCCTCGCGGTAGCCGTCGCTGTAGTAGCGGCTGGCGCCCCGCCACCCGATCATCGGGTTCGGCTCCACCGGCTCGAAGGGCCGGCCGCCGAGCAGCTTGGCGTACTCGTTGGTCTTGAAGTCGCTGGTGCGGACGATGACCGGTGCGGGCCACCGGGAGGCCGCGATCCGGGCGATGCCGTACGCCAGGCGGTCGGTGAAATAGCGGCTGCGGTCGAGGTGTCCCTGGGTGAGCTGATCGACGGCGCAGCGCTCGGCGGGGTCCAGGCGCTCCGGGTGCAGCAGGGCCATGGGGTGGACCTTGACCTGGTGGGCGACGATGAACTCCAGGCGGGCCAGGCCCACCCCGTCGGCGGGCAGCCGCCACCAGCGGAAGGCCGCTGACGGGTCGGCGAGGTTGAGCATGACCCGGGTCCGCGTGGCGGGCAGCGCGGCGAGGTCCGTTTCGGTCTCCTCGTACGGCACCAGGCCCGCGTACACCTTGCCGCGGCTGCCTTCCGTGCACGAGACGGTCACGGGGGCACCCTCGCCCAGGACGTCGGTGGCGTTCCCGGTACCGACGACGGCAGGAACGCCGAGTTCCCGGCTGACGATCGCGGCGTGCGAGGTGCGACCCCCGTGGTCGGTGACGATGGCCGCGGCCCGCTTCATGATCGGTTCCCAGTCGGGGTCCGTGACCGGGGTCACGAGCACAGCTCCCTCGGGGAAGCGGTCCAGGTCCACGGGGGTCCGAAGGCTGCGCACGGGGCCGGCGCCGATGGCCTCGCCCACCGCGATGCCTTCCGTGAGGGCCTCGCCGGGCATGCCGGTGAGGCGGCAGCGGCGCAGGGTGGTCGCACGTCGGCGGGACTGTACGGTCTCCGGGCGGGCCTGGACGACCGCCAGGTCGCCGGTGATCCCGTCCTTGGCCCATTCAAGGTCCATCGGGCAGCCGTAGTGCTCCTCGACGGCAACGGCCCACTGGGCGAGCCGGCACACCTCGGCGTCGGTCAGGACTCGTCGGGCCTGCTCCTCGTCGGTGGTGTCGACGGTATCGGTCAGTCCGCGTGCAGCGTAGACGGCCTTGCAACGCTTGGCCCCGACGCGCACGTCGATGACGGGGTTCAGGGCAGGGTCCTTGAGACCGGGCTTGAAGACGGTGTACTCGTCCGGGTCGGTCTGCCCGCTGACGACGGTCTCGCCGAGCCCCCAGGCCGCGCTGACCACCACAACCTCCGGGAATCCGGTCTCCGGGTCGAGGGTGAAGATCACCCCGGCGCCGGCGAGGTCCGAGCGGACCATCACCTGGACACCGACGGACAGCGCGACCCGCAGATGGTCGAAGCCCATCCGCTCGCGGTAGTCGATGGCCCGGTCGGTGTAGAGGGAGGCGTAGCAGCGGTGCACGGCCGCAAGCAGAGCCTCGGCGCCGCGCACGTTCAGGTACGTCTCCTGCTGGCCGGCGAAGCTGGCCTCCGGCAGGTCCTCGGCGGTGGCGCTACTGCGTACGGCTACCTCCGGGTCCGGCCTTTCCAGCGCGCGCCCGAGATCCTCGTACGCGGCGGCGATCTCGTCCCTCAGCGCCCCGGGCAGCGGCTCGGCCATGACCAGCGAGCGGATGCCCGCTCCCACCTCCTCGAGCGCCACGCCGTCGTGGAACCGGTCGAGCTGCTGCCGGATGCGGGTGCGCAGCTCGTGTCCGTCGAGCAGTTCGCCGTAGGCCTCGGCGGTCGTGGCGAAGCCGGGCGGCACGACCACGCCGGCAGAGGCGAGCCGGACGGTCAGCTCGCCCAGCGAGGCGTTCTTCCCGCCGACGCGGCCGACGTCGCCGAGGCCGAGCCGGGTGAACGGTATGACGCGTCGCGTGTGTTCCATGACGTCCTCCGGTGGCTGCGTCGCGGCGGGGGCTCAGTACGGCGGGGTGCGGCCGGACGGCGTGCGCCGGTCCAGCGGTGCGGGTCTGCGGGGCTGCTTCGGCCGGGACCGGATCCGCGTGCGCCGCATCGCGGCCATCCTCTTGGGGAAGCGACGCCGGTTCGGGGTCCAGGTTCCAGGATCACGCCGCGGATGCCCGGTCCACAGTGCCGAGGGGCCCAGGCACCCAGGGCCGGGTGGTCCGCTCGTGGTCAGGGCCGGTCGGCCCGTCGGCACGGTACCGGGCGGTGGACCCATACGGCTGTCCTGCGCCTGTCCTCTCTCGTGTCCGAGGCAGGAGGAAGCACCGGCTCACGGTAGGTGGCCGCACTGCCCGGCACGGCCACCGGACGTTGAAGGCGCGGGTCCAAAGCCGATCCCCGGGAGCCGTGCACGACGGAGGCCGGGGCATCGAGCCCGCGCCCCACGGCGGAGGTCTACTCGACGGGCACGTCCTGACGGACGATGGTCACCGGGCACGGGGCGTGGAGTGCCGCCTGCTGGCTCACCGAACCGAGCAGGGCCCGGCGGAAGCCGCCGCGGCCACGGCTGCCCACGACCAGCACGTCGGCCCCTTCGGCCTCGGCCACCAGGACCTCGGCCGGATGGCCGTGCACCAGGCGCTCGTGGACCAAGGAGGCGCCGTCCTCGCCGAGTACGGTGCGGACCTCCTCGACCAGGAGCCGCTCGGCCTCCTCCTCGTCGAACGTGGCGTCCACCGCAGGAGCCGACCACGACGCGCTGCCCGGTACCTCCCACGCCGTAACCGCCACGACGTTCCCGCCGACGAGGCCGGCGTACCGCACGGCCCAGCGCAGCGCGGCCTGGGAGGAGGGCGATCCGTCGAGGCCCACCACGATCCGTGGAGTCCCGTTCTGCGTGTCCATGCCCTTCACCCCTTCCGGCCCCCTCCCTCCAGCGTGTACGAGGCGCGTACGCGCCGCCATACGAGGGGTCGTACACGGCCGTCTCAGCCTCCGGGCAGGCGGAACCACCGTTCCCGGCCCGCGGCGACCTGCTCGTGCCTCCCGCCGGGCAGGACCAGGGGCACGGGGCCGAGGAGCGACGGCGGGACGCGGACGCCCAGCCTGCCCGGCCGGAACCGGATGCGGATGTCCCGGTGCCCGAGGTACGCGAGGGAGAAGGCGGAGCCGGGGATCCCGGAGAGGGGTACGGGGTCGATGTGCAGGCCGTCGGTGCCGGGTTCGAGCCCGGTGACGCCGCGTTCGACGAGGTCGAGGGTGCCGGCCATGGCGCCCAGGTGGATGCCCTCGCCGGTGGTGCCGCCCTGGATGTCGGTGATGTCGCCGAGCAGGGCTTCCCGGCAGTACCGCCACGCTTCGGGGCCCTGCTGCCGGGCGAGGACCCAGCCGTGGACGAGGCTGCTGAGGGTCGAGCCGTGGCAGGTCCGCCGCAGGTAGTACGCCACCGTCCGCGCCCACAGCGCGTCGTCGAGGGCGTAGCCGAGCCGACTGAACAGCCGGGCGAGCTCCGCGGGGCGGAAGAGGTAGCCGAGCATGAGGGTGTCGGCCTGTTTGGAGGCCTGGTAGCGGTTGGGGGTGTCGCCCTCGGCCTCCAGGATGCGGTCCAGGCGCCGGATGTCGTGGTAGCGGGCGCGGTACGCGGCCCAGTCGAGCTCGGCGAGGTCGCCGTAGCCCTGGAACTGGCTGATCACATCGCGGTGGAAGGGCACGTACACGCGGTGCGACAGTTCCTCCCAGCCCCGGAGGTCCTCCGCGGCAAGGCCGAGCCGGGCGAGGAGCTCTGTGCGTCGGCTGGCGGGGAGTTCGGCGTACAGGTCGAGGGCGCGGGCGAGCACCCAGGCCGCGGTGACGTTGGTGTACGCGTTGTCGTCGATGCCGGGGGCGGCGGCGTCCGGGTAGGCGTCGTGGTACTCGTCCGGGCCGACGACCCCGCGGATGCGGTAGCGGCCGAGGGCGGCGTCCCAGGTCGCGGCGCCGGCCCAGAAGTGGGCGATGTCCAGGAGGAGTTCGGCGCCGGGTCCGTGCATGAACCCGGTGTCGCCGGTGGCGAGCCCGTACTGCCACACGTTCCAGGCGACGGCCGAACCGACGTGGCGCTGGAGGTGCGAGTGGTCGGGCAGCCAGCGGCCGGAGCGGGGGTTGAGGTGCAGCCGTTGTGTCTCCTCGGCACCGGAACCGCCGCTCTGCCAGGGGAACATCGCCCCCGGGGCGCCGGCCCGGCGGGCCGCTTCCCGGGCCGCGGGCAGCCGCCGGTGCCGGTACATCAGCAGCGCGCGTGCGGTCTCGGGGAAGTGCAGGGCGAGGTGGGGCAGGACGAACAGCTCGTCCCAGAAGACGTGGCCGCGGTACGCCTCCCCGTGCAGCCCCCGGGCGGGAACGCCGGCGTCGAGCTCGGCGGTGTGCGGGGAGAGGGTCTGCAGCACGTGGAAGGCGTGCAGGCGCAGGATCCCGCCGGTCTCACCCTCAACTCTCAACTCTCCTTCGTCCCAGATCCGTCGCCAGGCCGCCCGGTGGGACGCCAGCAGGGACGGGAAGTCCGGGGCGTGCCCGGCGTACTCGATGCCGCGCCGTACGGGATCGGCGAGGGGACGGTCGAGCGAGGTGAACAGGGCGGCCGTCTTCACCACCACGGCCGGCCGCCCTCGCCTGACCGGCAGGACGGACGTCTGCGTGGCGGCGGTGGCCGTGCACGCCCCGTCCACGGCCGCCAGGGGCCGCACGGAGGTCCGTACGGCAAGCCCGATCCGTACGTCGGAGGCAGAGGTACGGAAGGACAGCCAGGCCGTGCCGGCCGCCTCGACGCCGGCCCGGTGCTCGACGAGGTGCCGTCCGTCCAGGGCGCGGTAGCGTGCCACACCCGCGTTGGTGACGTTCCCGTCGAGCACGGCGGCCACCTCGATCCGGCCGCTCCAGCCGTATGCACGGAGAACGGTGCGCTGCGCGGCCAGGTGCGGGTCGCCCATGTGGACGAGGCGGGTGTGGGTGACGCCGAGGCGGCGGCCTTCGGCGTCGTGGAAGAGCATGTGGCGGGTGAGCGTTCCGGCGCGCAGGTCCAGCGAGACGCGGTGGTGGCGCAGGGTCGGGTGGTCCGGGGTGAGCCAGTCGCCGGGCGGTGCGCCGTCGGGCAGGCAGCGGTAGCGCAGGGCGGTCCAGTCCGGCAGCCGGACCATGTCCTCGTTGGCGACCGTGCGTCCGGCGACGGTGGAGGTGAGGCGGTCGTAGCAGCCCGCCAGGTAGGTGGCCGGGTAGTGGACGGCGTCGGCGGTGCTCTCGGGGGCCGATCCGCGGGTGGCGAAGCGGCCGTTGCCTAGGGTGCACAGGGATTCGACCAACCGCTCGGTCCCGGGGTCGTAGCGCTGGTACTCCCAGTGCCAGGAGGTGTTCACGGCCGGCCGTCCCCGAGGAGGGCCGGCAGCCCGCTCAGATCGGGGAGGACGAGGCCGGCGCCGTGCGCGCGCAGGGCGTCCGCCGTGGACGGGTCGCCGTCGCAGCCGATCCCCACGACCAGGCGGAAGCCGCCCCGGCGGCCCGCCTCGACGCCGACGAGCGCGTCCTCCCCCGCTGCGGTGTACTCAGGACCGGCACCGAGCCGGTCGGTCGCCTCCTGGGAAGGGGCGGGGGCAGGTTCGCCGGGGAGGGCCAGCGCGGCCGCCTCGTCGCCGTCGACCAGGGCGGTGAAGAAGCCGGTGAGGTCTGCGGACGGGAGGAGGGCGCGGGCGGGCCGCGAGGCCGAGGCGGCCGCGCGGGCGATCGGCGTCTCCCGGAGGCGCAGGAGCGCGGGCCGGACGTCTTCAAACACCTCCGCGCCTTCTGTCGGCACCATCGCGGAGAAGATCTGCTCCTTGCGGGCGGCGACCGCGTGCACGGTGCCGCAGCCCGGCGGGTCCCCCGGGACTCCGGCTGGGAGGTCGATGCTGCGGGCCGCGAGGAAGGCCCGTACGCCGTCGAGCCGGGACCGGCCGTCCAGCAGCTCCCGGTAGTCGCGGACGGCGCCGAACGCGCGCGGCGGTTCATCTGTGTCCGGGTGCTGCCATGCGGCGAGGCACCCGTCGAAGGTCTCCTTCCAGGCGGCCGCGTGGCGGGCCGCCGCGGCCAGGAGCACCCCGTCCGGGTCGGAGACGACCGCGCGGACGACGTCCATCAGCCGTGCACCACACGGCGGCCGGTGAGCCGGACGGGAGTGAGCCTCATCCAGTGGGTGCGCTCGCCGCCGACCCACGGCTGGGACCGGGCTGCGGCGCCCAGGTGCCGGAGTTCGGCGGCGTCGGTGACGGCTACGAGCGCGCCGACGGCCAGGACGCTCCGGCCTTCGGAGGTCACGTCGTCGGTCTGGTCGATCTCGAAGGCGGCCTCGGTTCCCGCGGCTCGGGCGGTCACGGCAGTGAAGACGGCGATTCGACCGACGCCGTGCGTGCCCAGCAGACCTCGGCCCGCTCCGCACTGCCGGCCCAGTTCCGCGCCGCTCAGGCCGAGGGCCTCGCGGCGGGCCGCCAGGCGGCGGCCGAGGTCGGTGCGTCCGCCCGTCCCGCCGGACGGCCGATGTGGGGTTCGCGGGGTGCTCGTCATGGCGATCACTGCTCCTGGGGTGGCACGGCGAACCGTCTCGCCGGGGTGTACTGCCATCGAGGACGTCTACCTCGTGCGAGGTCGAGAAGACGCCCGCGAGCAGGACCGCGTCGTGCCCAGGGTTCCGGCCCGGGGTGAAGTCGGGCACGTCGCCTTTGACGGGGTCTTCCGGCACCTGCTGCCAGCCGGTCCGTTCCGGCCCGTAGAGGAACCGCTCCCTTCATAGCGCGGCCTTCCCTCTGCTCTACAAAAGCGTCGACGCCAGGCTGTCCCTCCATCTCTCTGCCGCGCTTGGGCCGGTCGGGACCGATCAGGGGCCGGTCGGGCCCCTCACCCAGCCGGAGTCGGATGCGATGGTTGAGATCGGCATCCGTTCCGAAAGGAGGGCTGCCGCCATGTTGCCGTCCCGTGGTTCCGCCCGTCCGGCTCTGCTGTCCTTCCTCGGCGGTGTGCGGACGGTCACCGGCAGCAAGTTCCTCGTCGAGAGCGACCACGCCCGGATCCTCCTCGACTGCGGGCTCTTCCAGGGTGTCGCGGACCTGCGCCGCCGCAACTGGGCCAAGCTGCCCTGCGACGCCACCGACATCCACGCCGTCGTCCTCACCCACGCCCACCTCGACCACTGCGGCTACCTGCCGCGCCTGGTCCGGCACGGCTTCCGCGGCCCCGTCCTGGCCGGCGCCGCCACCGCCCGCCTCGCCGAGATCGTGCTCCGCGACAGCGCCCGCCTGCAGATGGAGGCCGCCGAGCACGCCAACCGGCACGGCTGGTCCAAGCACCGGCCGGCCAAGCCGCTCTACGACGACGACGACGTCGACCGGACGGTGAAGTTCTTCGACCCGGTCCCGGTCGGCAGCGAGGTCGAGATCATGGCCGGCACCCGGCTGACCCTGCACCACGGCGGCCACATCCTCGGCTCCGCCTGGGCGCACGTGATCCTGGAGGACGGCCACACCCTCGCCGTCAGCGGCGACCTCGGCCGTCCCGGCCACCCGCTGCTCCTGCCACCCGAGCCCTTCTCCGGGACGGACGTCCTGCTCGTGGAGTCCACGTACGGCAACCGCCGACACGACCACGACAGCGCGCAACGCGCGTTCGCCGCCGTGATCACCCGCGCACTCGCACGTGGCGGGACCGTGGTCATCCCGGCCTTCGCGATCGACCGCACTGAGGTCGTCCTCCACGAACTCGCCGCCCTGCGCGGCGACGGCACCCTGCCCCGCCACGTGCCCGTCTACGTCGACAGCCCTATGGCCCTGGCCGCCCTCGACGTCTACCGCGACGCCGTACGGGCCCGCTCCCCCGAGCTACGCCCCGAGACCATCGCCCAGGGGGAGGCCGCGATCAGCCCGGAGCCCTTCCTCGCCGCCCGCACCGTCCAGGAGTCGATCGACATCAACCACACCACCGGCCCGGCGGTGATCGTCTCCTCCGCCGGAATGGCCACCGGCGGCCGCGTCCTGCACCACCTCCACCGGGTCCTGCCCGACCCCCGCAACGCCGTCGTCATCGTCGGCTTCGCCGCCGAGGGGACCCGCTCCCGGGACCTGGTGGACGGGGCCCGCACGCTGAAGATGTTCGGCGAGTACGTCCCCGTACGCGCCGAGGTCGCCGACGTCCCGCACTTCTCGGCGCACGCCGACGCCGGCCAGATCATCGACTGGCTGCGCGCCGCGCCGGCACCGCACACCACCTACCTCGTCCACGGCGAGGAGACCGCCGCCGAGACGCTCCGGGACCGTATCGAGGACGAGCTCGGCTGGACGGCCGTCGTACCCCGGTCCGGCGAAGCCGTACTCATCCGCTGAGACGGGACGGACGGTCCGGCGGTGTGCCCCGCGCGGCACTCCCAACCCGGCCGGTGCCGGCTCAGAGTAAGGGCGAAAGGTTGGAGGCAGACCTTGAGGAACACGCCCACCGTCCTGGAAGCGATGGCTCCGGAACACGCGAGACCCCAACTCGCCCACGCACGCTGAGGACCCCGCCATGACCTCCACCCCGTACACGGTCGCCGACGTCATGACCACCAGGGTCATCGCCGTCACCCCGTCGACCGGTTTCAAGGACATCGCCGCCGCGATCGAGCGGTGGAAGGTGACCGCCCTCCCCGTCATCGAAGGCGAAGGCCGCGTCGTCGGCGTGGTGTCCGAAGCGGACCTCCTGCCCAAGGAGGAGTTCCACGAGCACCGCCCCGGCCTGATCGAGCAGATGCGCCGCCTCGGCGACACCGCCAAGGCCGGCTCCACCCGCGCCGAGGACCTCATGACCACCCCCGCGATCACCATCCGCCCTGACGCCACCCTCCCCCAGGCCGCCCGGCTCATGGCCGACCGGCACGTCAAGCGGCTGCCCGTCGTCGACGCAGACGGCACGCTCAAGGGCATCGTCAGCCGCGCCGACCTCCTCAAGGTCTTCCTCCGCACCGACGAGGACCTGACCGCCGAAATCCGCCAGAGCGTCGTCACACGCTTGTTCCCGCTCTCCCACGCAGCCGTCAAGGTCACCGTGTCCCAAGGAATCGCCACCCTGACCGGTCAGGTGAAGGACCGGGACCTGATCCCCCTGGCAGAGCGCCTCACCCACTCCGTCGAGGGCATCGTCGACGTCCGCTGTCGGCTCCAGGCACCCAACACGGAATGAACCTCCAGGCCCACCCGCCATACCGGCTGACCGGGCGGACCGCAGCGGCTCCCGGGCGGGCGCCACCTCCCCGCCTCTGCTGGACCACCGGCGCGGTCCCGAAGTGCCGAAGCCCCGGTCGGAACAACGGAGCGTTCGCCACCGCCACAGCGGTATACATGGGCCGAACATCACCGCGCGCGGACCGGGTGGTGCACCCCCACACAAGCGAACGGCCTGGCGGCGCGCTGCGCCGCTCCGCGGTTCGCCGGCGCACCCCGGTGCTGTGCTGCAGTCACGGATGGGGCCCCTGGGTCCCGGTCCACCCCTGTCGGTCCTGTCGGTCGGGCGGGCGCCGCAAGCAAGCTGGACGGACAGACCACCTGCGCACGTGCAGGCACCACAAGGAGGCGTGTCATGACGGCCTTGGTGACAGTGGGCGTGGACAGCTCACCCGAAAGTCCCGCGGCGGTGGCGCGGGCCGCACGGGAAGCGGTGCTCCGTGATGTGCCGCTGCTCCTTCTCCATGAGGAGCACTGGACGGATCCCCCCGGGACCACCGGACCACCGCGGCATCGAACCACCAATCCGAAGCACTGCTCCGCGACGCAGCCGAGCGGGCTCGCCGGGACCAACCCGCCCTGGAGGTGAGCACGCGCTGTGTCCGGGGCCGCGCCGCGGAGGGACTGGGCCGGGCGGCGGACGAGGCGGAGCTGACGGTGCTCGGCTCCCGGGGACAGGTGGCATCAGCGGGTTCCTGGTCGGCTCGGTGTCGCTGGCCGTCGTCGGCACGGCACCCGGCGTCCTTGTACGAGCGCCCGCGTACGGCCCGGGGCAGACCTCGGAAGGTGAGGTCGTCGTGGGCATCGATCTGGCCCGCCGCGTCACCGAAACCCCGAAAGACCTGCTGCGTCCCTGGCAGGGGACCTACAGCGGGGTCAGCGTCACCCATGAGGTGGTCACCGCTTCCCCCGGGGCCCGGCTGGTGGAGGCCGCTCAGGGCGCCGCAATGCTGGTCGTCGGCCGACGTGCCCGGAAGGCGCCACTCGGCCCGCACATCGGCCACGTTGCGCACGGGATGATCCACCACAGCTCCGCCCCGGTCGGGACGGGGGTCGCCGGTCAGCCGGCCGGGCGGGGCAGGGCAGGGCAGCGAGTCGGCGGAACGCGGCGGCGACGTCGTGTCTCCAGGGCCACCGGTCTCAACGGTCCTGACGCCATCTGACCATGTAAGCGGGCGCCTCCACTTCGTGTCGGTCTTCTGCGTAGGCCTCCCACTCGGCCACCACCCGCAGCGCGCCGTCGGGTGCCTTCCGCCGGGGCCCGAGAAGCGCCTGCAGCTCCTCGTAGCGCCTGTCGACCCCACCATCGCCAGGAAAGCCCGTCGTCCCGGTGCTTTCGGCGACGCGCCTATGCCAGTCGGCAGTTACCGCCGACAGTTCACGCTCCAGGGAAAGCGACGCTTCATCAATGGGCCACACAAAGTACTCGTCGTCGTGGGGATCGTCGGGATGCCAGTAGTCATGGACGGCCCTGAAGTAGTGCGGTGTCCCCTGGACATCGGCAATCCCCTTCCTGGGGCCGTCGTACCAGTCGTGCTCCACATAGACCCGCTCGAATCCCGCGCGTACCAGCATCAGCCTCGTGGAGTTCTCCACCATCCGGGCAGGATATGGAACTCCCGTTCGAGTCGCACGGCAATATCCGGCGGTCAGGTTTGGCCTCCCCGTTTCAGGGGGGCGCGAGGCGTCGACGCCGTCGCCAGCTCGATACGGATCTCCGGCGGTTGGTGCAGCGTGTTGTGGACGGTGCAGTGGGAGGCGACGGCCAGAAGGCCGCTGCGGCGCTGCTCGGGCAGTTCGGGCGGCGGCACGATCACGAGGCGCACGACGGCGACACGGGCTGGTCGGTCGGCAGCCATGGTGAACTCCGTACGCACACGCAGCCCCTTCCGCGGCAGGTCGTGGCGGTGCAGATAGCGTCCGGCGTAGAACGCCACGCACGTGGCCAGTGACGCGGCGAACAACTCGGTGGGCGTCGGGGCGCGGTCCGTCCCACCTGCTTCCACGGGCTGGTCGACCAGGAATCGGTGGCCGCGGACATCGACGGCGTAAGCGTCGCCTCCGACGTGGATGGCTTCGAAGTGGTGCACGTCCTCGGCCCGCCGCCCGGCGGTCTTCTCAGACCCCGTGTCCGTCATGACCCCACCTCCGTTCGCAGGACACCCGGCGTGCCAACGCCGCAGGCCGTTCGAGACGGTTCGCAGGGCCGCGTGAACCGACTCGAAGAAATGCCCGACCCGTTCCTCGGGCAGGTTCCATGCCGGGTCCGCCCCGCCGATCACTCCAACGATGAGACGGTGGTCGGCGATCTCGGGCACGCATCGGACACGGTACTGGTCCATCGTGCGCAGAACCCGCGCGCGGTCGAGGTCAGCGCAGGGAGGGGCAGGCCTGCCCCGGGCCGGCCGCCCCGCCTTCATGCGGTGTGGGTCCTTGCGTTTGGCCGTCTCGTCCTCCCGCACGCCATGGCACCCGTGTGCATGATGGGGTACGCCGCGTTTTCCTTTCGCGCCCTCAGGTCATCCCGTGGCTGCTGCCCACTGTGGATCGCCGGCTGGGATCCCGGCAATGGGTCGCTCGGGCCCGAAAGGGCCCACCAGGCCCTTTACGGCGTGGCCCGTCGCCGCGTACAGGCAGTCCACGGCCGGCCGGGCTTACCGGCGGCGGGTGCTGGGGCGGCCGGGGCGCACTTGGGCCGGCGCCGAGGTGTACGCCGCGGACCAGGGCCTGGGGCTTGGCCGGGCAAGCAGGCAGGCAGGCAGGCGATTCTCACCTCCTGGGGGACGGGTCGGAGCCACGGATGTGCTCGATGTCCAGTTCCAGGAAGTGGGCCGAGCAGGAGATGCACGGGTCGTGGTTGCGGACGGCCCGCTCGCACAGGTGGGTGAGCTCTGCCTCGGACGCCTCTCCGCGGTCGAGTCCGGCCTGGACGTTCCGGCGCAGGTCCTCCTCGATGGCGCCCTGGTTCTGCGCGGTCGGCGGCACGATGCGGGCATCGGTGATGCGACCGCCGTCGCCGAGCGTGTAGCGGTGGTACAGCAGGCCCCGTGGTGCTTCCGTGGCCCCGTGTCCGGTTCCGACCCGGGCCGGAACCTCCACGTACGGGCGGGGCGGCGGCTCGTACGCGTCGATGATGCGCAGTGCCTCCTCGACGGCGTACAGGACCTCCACCGCCCGTACGAGGATGCTGCGGTAGGGGTTCCTGCACACGGTGCCGTTCCCGGTGCCGGTTGCGCGCGGGAGACCTGGTGGCTCGCCCAGTCCGGCCTCCCGGGCCGCTTCCAGGGCTGTGGCGGAGAGCAGGTGGCCACTGATGGCCCAGCGGGCGAGCGAGCCGGTGAGATGCCTGCGGCCGTCCAGCCGGGAGTGCAGGGCCGTGGAGTACGGCACCTGCGTCTCGGTGATGTGCCGGGAGAAGTCCCGGAGGGGGAAGGAGAGCGGCGCGAGCGGCGCGTCGTACGGGAGCACGGCGGGGATGCCGGACTCGATGGCGTAGGTGCCGGCTTCGGCGAGGGCGAAGAAGTCGGCGTCGCACTCGGCGTCGGGGAAGTCGAATCCGGCCACCCAGCGGACCGTGTCCCACGCGTCGTCCAGGGCCGTGCGCAGGCGCTCCGCCAGGGGCCGGAGTTCGTTGCGGGTCGGGGTGCGGTGGAAACCGCCGAGGCGGACGTTGACGGGGTGGATCGCCCGGCCCCCGAGCAGTTCGACCACCGCGTTGCCGATCTGCTTCAGGCGCAGTCCGCGTTCGACGTGGTCCCGGTGCGTGCGGGACAGCCCGATCACGTCGTCGTGGCCGAGGAAGTCGGGTGCGTGCAGCAGGTGGATGTGCAGGGTCTGGCTCTCGATCCATTCACCGCAGTACAGCAGGCGGCGCAGGGCGTTCAGTTGTCCGTCGACGGTGACACCGCACGCGTCCTCGACCGCCCGGCAGGCGCTCATCTGGTAGGCGACGGGGCAGATCCCGCAGATGCGTGAGGTGAGATCGGGGGGCTCGGTATGCGCTCTGCCGCGGAGGAAGGCCTCGAAGAACCGCGGGGCCTCGTAGATCGCCAGGCGCGTCTCGGTCACGGTGCCGTCATGGATGCGCAGGTGGAGCGCGGTCTCGCCCTCGACGCGGGTCAGGGCGGGGATCCGCAGGACCTGGGAGCGGGGCGTGGGCTCGTTCATCCGGTTCCTTTCGCGTCCGTCACGCCGGGCCCTTGCTCCTCCACGGCGGCGAACGCCGTCACGTTGAAGGTGTGCAGGAACCTGCCGACGTCCTCCTCGCTCATCCCGTCGCGGTGCAGCAGCGGGACGAGCGCGGGCAGGTTCGTGGTTGCGGCCGGACCGAAGCAGCCGTAGCAGCCGCGTCCGTATGTCGGGCACAGGGCCCCGCAGCCGGCGTGGGTGACGGGGCCGAGGCAGGGTGTGCCGTGGGCGACGGTGACGCAGACGTTGCCGCGCCGTTTGCAGGCGAAGCAGACGCTGTGGTTCGGGATGCCTGGTTTGCGTCCCGAGAGGAAGGCGGTGATGACTTCCAGGAGCTGGCCGCGGTCGATGGGGCAGCCTCGGAGCTCGAAGTCGACGGGGACGTGGGCGGAGATGGGTGTGGAGGTGGCGAGCGTCGCGATGTAGTCGGGGCGGGCGTAGACGGTTGCCAGGTACTCATCGACGCGGGCGTAGTTGCGCAGTGCCTGGACGCCTCCGGCGGTGGCACAGGCGCCGATGGTGACGAGGTGGCGGGAGTCGGCGCGGATGCGCCGGATGCGGTCCAGGTGTTCGGGGGTGCTGACCGATCCTTCGACGAGCGCGAGGTCGTACGGGCCCGGCGCGGCGTCACTGGACGCTTCTGCGAAATGGGCGATCTCCAGTTCGGCGGCGATGCCGAGCAGTTCGTCCTCGCAGTCGAGGAACGTGAGCTGGCAGCCGTCGCACGAGGCGAACTTGAAGACGCCCAGTCGGGGACGGGCGGACTGCCGGGGTGGGGCGGGGGTGTTCATCTCACAGCTCCCGGACGGTGAGCAGGGATGCGGCCTGGTCGTAGCCGACGACCGGGCCGTCGCGGCAGAGCAGCAGGGGGCCGAGCTGGCAGTGACCGCAGTGCCCCGTGGCGCAGCGCATGTTGCGTTCGAGGGAGACCTGGATGCGGGCGGGGTGCACGCCCCGGTGGGCCAGGGCCCGCGCGGCCGCGCGGATCATGACCTCGGGGCCGCAGACGAAGGCGGTCGTGTCCGCCGGGGTGAACCAGGCCTCTCCGATCAGCGCGGTGACGACTCCTACCCTGCCGGTCCAGTCGCCGGACGGCCGGTCCACGGTGGCCACCGCGAACGGCCGGCGCCACGTGGGGAACTCGTCCGGGTACAGCAGATCACGGGGGGTCCTGGCGCCGACGAGGACGTTGAGCCGCCCGTACGCGTCCGGCTCGGCCAGTACGGCGTGGATGAGGGGGCGCAGCGGGGCGAGGCCGATGCCGCCGGCGATGACCAGGACATCTCTGCCGCGCGCCGCGGCCGTGTCCCATCCGGTGCCGAACGGGCCCCGGACCCCTACCTGTGAGCCGGGCCGCAGCTCACACAGCGCGCGTGAGACGGCACCGACGGCCCGGACCGTGTGCGCCAGTCCCCGCCCGTCGAGGAGTCGCGACACGGAGACGGGGATCTCGCCCGCACCGAACGCGTACAGCATCGCGAACCGGCCCGGCGCGAAGGTGGGGAGGTGCTCGCCGACCGGCTCCAGCGCGAGCGTGACCGTGTCGTGTGTCTCCTCCTGCCGGTCCACCACACGGTAGGGAAGCGGTGTCAGGGCCATGGCGTGGGCCCGCTCTCCTGCGGTCCGTACAGGTCGAGCAGTCGGGTGCGTGTGGCCCTGAGCCGTTCCCCGATCGTCGCGGCGACCAGCGTGACGAGTGCCAGACCGAACGCGGGCCGTTCGGTGCACAGTGCGCGTACCGCGGCGGCGTCGAACTCCCAGGCGTGGACGGATTCCCGGGTCTCGGCACCGAGATGCCACTGGCGTGGTGGGCACAGCCACGACCATCCGAGCAGTCCGCCCGCACCGATGGTCTCGACGACCGCACGGCCCCGGCCCGGCACCTGGACGTCGAGTGCGACCGTGCCCGAGCGGATGATCCAGAAGCGGTCCGCCTCCCCGCCTTCCTCGAACACCCGTGTGGCGCCCGGCAGGACGACCTCGCGGGCCAGGGCCGTCAGCCTCTCCCGCTCCTCCGCGGGCAGGCCGGCGAGCAGTCCCTCGCCGCCGGGCCCGTCCGGAGCCGGGGTCATGGCGTGTTCTCCCTCTGCACGGCCTCCTGGTGCAGGGCGTGGGCCTCCTCGGTGAGGTCGATGCCGGTGGGGCACCAGACGATGCAGCGGCCGCAGCCGACGCAGCCGGAGCTGTCGAACTGGTCGTGCCAGGTGCCCAGCTTGTGGGTGAGCCACTGGCGGTAGCGGCTGCGGGGGGTCGCCCGGACCGGGCCGCCGTGCAGCAGCGAGAAGTCCAGGTCGTAGCAGGAGTCCCAGCGGCGCCACCGCTCGGCGTGGTCGCCGGTCAGGTCGGTCACGTCCTCGGTGGTGGTGCAGAAGCAGGTCGGGCAGACCATGGTGCAGTTGCCGCAGCTCAGACACCGAGCCGTGACGTCGTCCCAGCGGTCCGCCTCCAGCGTGTCCCGCATCAGCGCGCGCAGGTCCACCGGAGGCATGGACCTGCCCATGCGCTCGGCAGCCTCGTGCACGCCATGGGCCGCGGCGGTTCGGGTGGCGTCGTCGGCGACGCGGCGGGGGACTTCCGCGAGGATCGCAGCTCCTTCCCCGGTCCCGCTCCGGCACAGGAAGCGGTGGCCGCCGTCGTCCAGCACTTCGGTGAGGGCGAGGTCGTAGCCGGCGTCCACGGCCGGTCCGGTGCCCATCGAGACGCAGAAGCAGGTGGCGCCCGGCTCGGTGCACTCGACCGCGATCAGGAGGGCTCCCGTACGCCGGGAAAGGTAGGCGGGATCCCGGTACCGGCCACCGGACATCACCCGGTCCAGGATCCGGATGGCGCGCAGATCGCACGGCCGCACGCCGAGGAAAGCGTACGAGACGGGCTCAGGCCTCTCCTCGCGCACGGTCAGCTCGCCGCCGGGCCCGCGGTCCGCGGACCACTGGCGAACCCGCTCGGGGTGCAGGAACGACTTCCACGACTGGGGCCCCGCACTGTGCGCGAAGGCGGCTCCGTCGTCGCGCCGGCGGACCCGGTACCGCCCCGCCTCCAGCTCCACCCCCCACCCGTACGGCAACTCGGCGGCGGAGTCCAGCTCGTCGAGGACGATCGCTCCGTCCCGCACGATCGGGCCGATCACCGTACGGCCGCGGCGTTTCAGGGCCTGCACGAGCGCATCCAAACCGCTGCGGTCGAGTACCGCCTCGATCCCGCCGCCGAAGGCCCGTCCGGTGTCTTCGGGATCGCTCATCCTCTGCCCTCTCCTCCGCGCACCACGGCCCCGGGGAAGCGCACTTCGGACACGATCCACCGCGCCGACGCCGTCCGGGGTGCACCTGCTCACGGACAGGGTGTCAGGCGGGCGGCCTCCGTGCCGCGAACGCCGTCCGGCGAGTCACACCTGGCGGCTCCGTCCTGGAGCGGGCTCGGCGCGAAGACGCGTCGTGCCGTGCGATGTCCGCCTCGATCCGCCGGACCAGACGCGGTACCACGGCCGCCACCGCCGGGGTGATGCCCACGCCCACCGAGCGGTCCGTACCTTCGACCGCGTACACGACCAGACGGCCGGGACCGCGGCCGAGAGCGTCGCCGAGCTTCAGGGCCTCGGCCAGCCCCAGCCCGTGCGTACTGTGCCTCCCCGGGCCGGCCGGACTCGGGGCTCCCCCCGCTGCGGCATCCCACCGATGCGTCCGCCCCGGCTGCGCCGACGGAGGGAAGCAGGCATCGACGACGATCGTGAGCCCCGCCTTCTCCCAGAGGTCGAGCAACCGCCCGGGATCCCCGTCGCAGTGCGCGACCACGGTGCCGGGGGGCAGCGGCCGCTGCACCGCCCGCTGCCTCAGCAATGTGACGACAGCCCGTCCGACCCCGTCGTCCCGGCGGAATTCGTTGCCGATCCCAATGACCGCCGTGCCGCTGAACCCATTCACTGATCCCCGCTTCGGTCTTCGACGATCCGCCCCACGGTGGCAACGCCTCGCGCCCGCGTGGGACCACTGTGCCCGCGTGCCGGTCAGCAGGCTTTCCCTGTGTGGCGGAGAAGCCACGGATTGATGATCGGCCCGGGGCCGGTGGTCCGCACCCCGGATCGCGGGGCCCGGCGCGCGGATCGGCGTCTCCGCCGCCAGGTCGGACAGGGAGTCGAGGTGCGCACGGCCGGCCCCTCCTCCAAGAACCCCGCCAGCTTCTCCAGGCAGTACGGCGACAACCGACATCGCGATGCACTCGGTCCCCCGAGGCCAGAGCCGCAGACCCGCCGTTTCGCCACACCTGACGCCACCGATACGCCGACTTCCGGCTCACCCTCAGCCGCTGAGCAACCTCCCGCGGCTTGACTCTATGCGCGAACAACTCGGCCGCCTGAATCCGAACCGACTCACGGCGACCGCTGCCCCACTTGATCCGGGCGGGCCGCGACGCCCCCTTCCACGCTAGACTTGCAGAGTTATGCAATTTATTACTTCTAGCAAGAATGGACGGGGGTCGCGGTGTGGCCGGGTTCGAGAAAGCTGTGCTGGATCGGGTCCGTGTAGCGCGGGCTCGACTGGCGGCTGCGCAGGCCGACGATGACGCCTTCGAGGTGGCGCAGGCCTCCGAAGAGCTGGAGGACGCGCTGCGTCTGGCCCGCGACCACGGCGTCAGGGCTGACGAGGCGGACGGACGGTGACAGCGGCGATGCGGCCTTCTCAGCCGACGACCCGGTGATGGGGCGCCATCCGGGCGGGCAGCAGGCGGCGCAGGCGCGTCGTCATGTGTGGACCGTTCCGCTGGTGCCGGCCTCGGTACGCACCGCCAGGGAGCGGGCTGAGCGGTCGCTGGGGCTGCTCGGCGTGACGGCGGGTTCGTCGCTGGGCGGGGCCGTGCTGTTGGTGGTCAGCGAGCTGGTCGCCAACGCCGTCCGGCACGCCCGGAACTCCCCGGACGCCGAGATCACCCTCGCCATGAACGATCACCTTCTCGTGGTCGGTGTGGGGGATCTGGATCCGCGACCTTTGGCACTGGCGGGTCACCCCTCCGGGCAGGGGCTGCACACGGTGGCCGACCTCGCGCGTGAGTACGGCGGCGACGTCCGCGTCGAGCCCGCCGCCAACGGGCGCGGGAAGAGCGTCGTGGTCCGCTTCATCCTGCCGACCGGCACCCCATGACCGAATCCGACGAGATGGAGGACCCCGTGTACGAAATCACCTATCTGGGCGCGTCAAGGGGCCCTGTGACCTGCCAGGTGGCGGCCGGCGATGTGGCGGGCGTCATCGAGCAGGCCGGCCGCGACGGCGCGCGGGTCCTCATCCGGCCCTGCGCATCGCCCCGCGGCGAGCAGCAGAGTGCGGCCGGGACGAGCGAAGGACAGGAATCGTGACGGACAGCCGACGTAGGGAGGCCGCCGCGCCGGATCAGGAGCAGTGGAAGGAGAAGGGGGTCGCCCTACGTGCGTTCTTCTACATCTTCGGCACGCACGTGTTCGCCGGATTCGTGTACCTGCTGTTCTACCTGGGCCAGCACGCCCACAGGTGACCGAGCTGACGGAGAAGACCGCCGCCGCGCACGAGCAGTCCCTCGGAACGTACGGGGCCCCACGCGTTCACGCCGTTTCTCACCGCGATGGCGCCGGATGCGGTCGTCGCGAAGTGGCCCGGCTCATGCGACCGGCCGGGGGCGGTGCGGCACCGCAGACGCCGGCACCGCACCACGATCCCCGACCCGCACGCGGCCACCCGCCCCGACCTGGTGCTTCGCGAGTTCCGTCCTGACCCGGCTCCGGTCGACACCCCCTGGTGCGATGACATCACCTACATCGCCACCGACGAGGGCTGGCTCCACCTGGCCACCGTCATCGACATTGCCTCCCGCCGTGTCGCCGGCTGGCCACCGCCGAACATCTGCGAACCGATCTGGTTGCCGATGCCCTGCGAGCCGCCTGCCGCACCCACCGCCCGGCCGGCCGGCCCGGTGAGGCCTCGACCACCACACCGACGGTGTCCGTCACGACGGAACAAGCTCGGCACAGGGTCAGTTCCCTCACCCATGCCGGGTGGAGCGTGGTGGTCACCGGTGTCGCCTCACTCGTGAGCCACCCCGTGGTCTCAGGGCACCGCCTGACAGCCGACGGGCCGTGACCGGGTCCGGCCCGACGCCGCGAAGCAGGGAAAGCGGCCGTCACCCGGTGTCAGAAGCGCCGGGTGAACCCGGGCCACGGGAGACGGCCGCCGTTCAGGGGCGCGCCGGCTCCTGGGACCGACTGGCGCGCAGGTCGGCCAGGAGTTCGGCCTGGCCTTCAAGGACACCGGAGAGGATGCCGCGGGCCACGCGGAGGAGCTCGGCGACGTCGGGGCTGGTGAGCCGGTAGTACACGTTGGAGCCTTCGCGGCGGGTGGCGACGAGGTTGGCCTTGCGGAGCACCGCGAGCTGCTGGGACAGGGAGGCGGCCTCGATGCCGACCTCGGGCAGCAGTTCCGCCACCGCGTGCTCGCGCTCGCTGAGGAGTTCCAGAACGCGGATACGGGCCGGGTGGCCGAGCGTTTTGAAGAACTCGGCCTTGAGCTGGTAGAGCGGGGTGCTCACCTGCGCATTCCCGCTGCCGTCCTTGACCGTGCTCTTGTGTGTGCGTGGCACCTCATCCACCCAAACTCCTCGTGCGGGCCCCGGGATAGGGGTCCCTGCCGACATGCTGTGACCTCCACAATTGCAGATTCCTGCAACTGGTGGACACCCGCCTGGCTCGATCGGGGCGATCGGCCAGTGCTACGGGCAGTCCGGCATCCGGCCGGCGTGCGGGCGGGCGGTCAGGCCTTCCTGAGGAACTGGGTCTTGAGGACGAGTCCCCTGACCTTCTTGGCGTTGCACTCGATCTCGCCGGGCCGGGAGGTAACGCGGATGTTTCTTGACCAGGGTGCCGCGCTTGGGGGACTCGGAGGTGCCCTCGACCTTGAGGTCCTTGATCAGGGTGCCCGAGTCTCCGTCCACGAGCGGGGTGCCGTTGGAGTCCTTGACGATGATGTCGCTCACGGTGCCGTCCTCCGTGCCGGTAGTGCTGTGAGGGCCGGGGTCAGTGCAGGGTGGCCGCGGCGGTCGGCCAGTTGCCGGTGCGCCAGTGCTTGCCGACCCGCTCGACCGGCCGGTGGGCAGCCAGCGCCGCGGGCAGGTCGGCGTGGACGGGGATGTCGGGGCAGGTCGCGTCGGGGACGAGGGAGCCGTCGGCGGGAATCGCGGCGAGTTCCAGGCTGCGGCCGTGCTCGGCGAGCAGGCGGGCGGCCTGGGCGACGGCCGACTGGCCGTCGGCCGACCAGCCCAGCAGCCGGGTCAGGTCCAGGACCACCGGGCCGGTGCCGCGGGCCAGGGCCCAGCCGACGGCTCCGGTGAACCGTCCGGTCGACTCCGCGCCCAGGTATCCGGCCAGGGACAGAACCCCCAGGTGTTCGTGGGCGGCGTACTGCCACTCGATCGTCATGCTCGCTTCCTCGGCTTTCACAGGGGCAGGGTGATCCAGATGCTCTTGCCGCACCCGTCCGCATCCGGGCGCACGACAGCAGTGCCGCCCAGCTCCATAGTCATCCCGACCACGGTGGCCAGCCCGCCGCCGGGAGCTGCGGAAATCGATCCGTAGAGGGCGGGCTGGTAGGGGTGACGGTCGTGGACTGCGAATGCGAAGGCGCCCCGGCCGTGGGCGTAGGTGACGGTGACCGTCGGCGAGTGGTCCGCGGCATGGCGGACGGCGTTGGTGACCAGCTCCGCCACGATCAGCAGCGCCGGTCCGACGCTCGGATGCCCAGGGTCCACGCCACAGTCGATCAGCACGTCTTCCGTGGTCTGCCGGGCCAGGCGCACGGCCGCACCGGCCGCAGGCAGCGTCAGCACGTGCCGGTAGGGCAGCGCCTCCGTCTGGACGCTCACCGGCCCACTCCCTCAGGGGTGCGGGCCAGGCGAAACCCGGACACGGACTGCGGGTGCAAGCGCAGCACGGTGTCGTGCGGCCCGAGGGCCCAGCCGGCCAACGTGCGCCGGTAGTGGGCCGCCTCGTCAGGGTCGGTGATGAGGGCGGCCGGGCCGTGGGCGGTCACTGTCCAGCCGGTACGCGCCGCGCTGTGGATCTCGTCCACGTGGTAGGTCAGCACCGGCCTGCCGGTGACCGCCGCAGCCTGGACAGGTGCCCGGACCGTCAGGCGGCCGTACTCCATCACGTGTGTGGCCGGGCGTACGACGGCCTGCTCGCGCTGGGTGTAGACCAAGCGGCCCTGGCCGGAGCCTTCCAGCAGCCACAGGGCCTCGGTGCCGGAGACTTCGAACATCGAGCGGTCGGCGGGGACGGTCATCGCGGCGCCTTTCGGGTCCGGTGCAAGTGGTGCGGGCTGTGCGGGTGCGACAGAAGCCCGGCCCGTTCCAGGTACGTGCGGGCCCCGGCGATCGCTTCGGGGGTGGTCGCGTACGCGCGGCCCTCGCTCTGGAGCAGGGCCAGCGCGCCAACGGATTCCAGGGCCTGGCGCTGTCCCGTGCGGATGCCGGAGGCCATGACCGCGATCCCGCGCCGATTGAGCTTCTGCACCGCGTCCTTCAGCACCAGGGCGCCGGTCGCGTCCATCGTGGTGACCCGCGACATGCGCAGGATCACCACCCGCACGTCGGCGACCTCGGACAGCTCCAGCAGGAAGCGGTGGGCGCCGGCGAAGAAGACCGGTCCGTCGATGCGGTAGGCGACGATGTGCTCGGTCAGGAGGGCGTGCTCCTCGTCACTGTGCTCGCCGGGCAGATCGGGACGGAAGTCGACCTGGTCCATCCGGGCCTGGACGGCCACCGCCCGCAGGGCCAGCGCACCCGCGACGGCAAGGCCGATGATCACCGCGTAGACGAGGTCGAGCACAAGCGTGGCCACGGCGGTCAGGACGAGCACCACCGCGTCGGAACGGGTGGCCTTGGCCACCGCCCGCAAGGAACCGACCTCGACCATCCGTACGGCGGTCGCCAGCAGCACGCCGGCAAGCGCGGCGAGCGGGATCTTCGCAACCAGTGGGGCAGCGGCGAACACGATCACCGCGAGCACCGCGGCATGCGTCAGCGCTGCCAGCCGCGAAGACGCTCCCATGCGGACATTGACCGCCGTCCGGGCTATCGCCGCGGTCGCCGGGACGCCGCCGAACAGCGGGGCCGCCAGGTTGGCGATGCCCTGCCCGAACAGCTCCTTGTCCGGATCATGCCTCTGCCCGACCGTCATCCCGTCCGCGACCGTCGCCGACAGCAAAGACTCCAGCGCCGCCAGCGCCGTGACCGCCACCGCCGGAGCCAGCAGCGACCCGACCGCCGTGACGTCGAGGAACGCCAGGGACGGCGCGGGCAGACCGGACGGCAGGTCACCGATCGGCGCCGCACCCGGCAGGTCGAATACCTGGACCAGCACGGTAGCGGCGATCACCGCGACAATCGAGAACGGAACCGTCGGCCGCCAGCGGGCACCCAGCAGCATCACCGCCGCCACACCGGCAGAAAGCCCGACCGCGGTCCAGTTCGGGGACGCCACGAACCCCGTCAGAGCCCGCCAGGCGACCAGCAGGACGTTCTCCCCCTCGGGCTTGTCCACTCCCAACGCGCTCGGGATCTGCTGGAGGCCGATGACGCAGGCGATACCAAGGGTGAAGCCCTCCACCACCGGTACCGGCACATAGCTCATGTACCGGCCGGCCCGCAGCAGGGCCAAGCCGACCAGCAGCACACCGGCCATCAACCCGACCGTGAGCACACCGCCCGGCCCGTACTGCGCCACGATCGGCACCAGCACCACCGTCATCGCCCCGGTCGGTCCCGACACCTGAAGATTGGACCCGCCCAACAGGGCCGCCAGAGCGCCTGCTGCGACCGCGGTGGCAAGACCCGACTGCGCACCGAGCCCCGAAGAAACACCGAAGCCGAGTGCCAGCGGCAGGGCGACGATCGCGACCGTCAGCCCCGCCAGCAGGTCACGGCGCGGAGCACGGCCCATCACCGCGAAATCGGTCCGGGTAGGCAACAAGGCCCGCACCCGGCGTGCCGCCTGGATCAGAAACGGGTTCACGGGGCCTGGACCCCCGACTCGCGCAGCTCCGCCAGCAGCTCAGTCCGCCCCGCCAGCACCTCCGTCAGGATCTTGCGCGCGGCGAGCAGCAGCGCCGTCGCCTCCCTTCCGGCCAGCTCGTACACGACCGTCGAGCCGTCCCGGGTCGAGACGACGATCCCGGACCGGCGCAGAGCTGCCAGCTGCTGCGACAACGCCGACGGCTCGACCTCGATCGCCGCCAGCAGCCCACGCACCGGCAGCGGCCCGCTCTGGAGCAGCTCCAGCACCCGTATCCGCACCGGATGCCCCAGCATGCGAAAGAAATCGGCCTTCGCCTGATACAGGGGGACCGCCACCGTTTCGCACCCTTCTGCTCCAGGAAACGTCAGGCGTTGTGCCCGCGGCTACCTGTGGACACAACGGTTACATCATCTATGCAATTGCAGATATTTGCAATTCATGACGTACCCGTCGACCCGGAGCAGCGCGCCGCACTCGAGGCCGGGGCTACCCGGCCCCTGTTCGTCCTCCGGGGGCGGCACGGCGGACTGGAGGCGGGCGGCTTCCTCGCGGGCAACGTCGTCGGCGTGGCAGGTGCGGCACACGGTCAGGTCCCCTGCCGTCCAGGCGCCGCCGCGCGCGGTGGTCTCCTCCCAGCGTCGGTCGGTGAACTTCTGCCCGCACCGCCGGCACGCGGGGCGCTGCGCCTCCCGCTTGGCGGTCTACCAGGTCCTCGATGCCCTGCAGAACCCGACGAAGCACTACCGGGGTGGCGCGGGCCGCGGCGAAGCCGACGACCGCGTTCCGGTTCGTGTTCGACACAACGAGTGAGTTGGTCGATACCGACACCGGCGACGTCACCGGCCCAAAGGGGAAGTCGTCGACGGTAGGGGCGGTCTCGTGCAGGGGGACGACCAGGCAACTCGGAATCCGGTTCGCGTGCGCGGCCGTACTCAGGTCGGTCGGTTTTCGTACTCATCGCGCTCAGGGATTTGCCCGCTCTAGCTGGCGGGCTGCCGCTCGTCACCTCGCCTCCCGGTCCCCACGTCCGGGCCGAACTTCGCACCAGTGGCGGTGTGTGCGACCGCTGTTAGCCTG
This sequence comes from Streptomyces pallidus (ex Mingjun et al. 2026), assembly GCF_051550185.1. NCBI lineage: Bacteria > Bacillati > Actinomycetota > Actinomycetes > Kitasatosporales > Streptomycetaceae > Streptomyces > Streptomyces pallidus (ex Mingjun et al. 2026). The sequence continues at coordinate 112,138 of NZ_CP196181.1, forward strand.
CGCTCATGATCAAGGGAACATCGCCCGGCCGAATGGCCCACATAGCGGGGGACCACAGGTCAGAGCGTGTACTGATCCTGGCCAGTTTCGTGAACCGAGTCGGCAACGGGCTCTTCAACACGGTGTCGGCGCTCTACTTCACGTTGGTCGTGGACCTACCGGCGGTGCAGGTCGGTGCCGCCCTCACCGTCGCCGGCCTGATCGGCCTGCTCGCGGGGATACCAGGAGGCCACCTGGCCGATCGACGTGGGCCGCGCACGATCATGATTCTCGCCTTGACCGTTCAAGCAGGGGCGATGTCCGCTCTCGTGTTCGTCGAGAGCTGGGCTGCCCTCACGGTCATCGCCACCGTTGACCAGCTAGCCGCAGCCGCTGGTGGCGCAGCCTGGGGAGCCCTCGTGGTCCGGGTCGGTACTGACCGCCCAGCGCTGTTCAGGGCGAAGCTCCGTGCATACGTCAATTTGGGCGTCGTCCTGGGAACCGTGGGCGCCGGATGTGCGGTTGCAGCGAATACTCGTACCGCCTACGGCGTTCTGGTCCTCGGAAATGCGGCCAGCTTCGCACTGTGTGCCCTCCTGCTGTTCCTGCTCCCCAACTACAAGGCGGTGGCGTCACCGTCGCAGCAGCGCCGCTGGATCGCTGTCACCGACCGTCCGTTCGTGACCTTCACAGCGCTCTACGGTGCGATGGGGCTGCAATACCCGACGGTGTCCCTGCTCCTGCCGATCTGGATCTCGGAGCACACCGACGCACCGCGTTGGACCGTGGCCGCGGTATCCGCGATCAATTCCGGAGTCTGCGTCCTGTTGCAGACCAGAATCGGATCCCGCATCGAAACCCCTCGCGACGGCGGCAGAGGGTTCCGCACGGCAGGGCTGCTCTTCCTCCTCAGCTGTCCGATGATGGCCCTGAGTGCGCACGCTCCCGTGTGGGCGGCCGCCGGCCTCGTGGTCGCAGCGATCTTCGTCCACAGCCTCGGGGAGATATGGGAGTCCTCGGCCGGCTTCGCCCTTGGTTTCGGCCTGGCACCGGACCATGCCCAAGGCCAGTACCAAGGACTTCTCGGGCTCAGCTTCAGCGCAGGCCAGGCGCTCGCCCCCGCCGTCCTCACCACCGCCGTGCTCGGACTGGGCACGGCCGGCTGGCTGCTCCTCGGCGTGTTCTTCGCCGCTGTGGGCGCCGCCGGCCCATCGGTTGAACGCTGGGGCACACGAACCCGAGCTCGACAGGAAGCTGTCGCTGCGCAACCCAGCGGAGAACCCGACGAGGCACACGCATAGCCGCGGGGTGCCGCTCGTCATCCACCTCCTCCTCTCGGGGCAGAGCCTCGAAGTCGTCGAGCACACCTACGACTTGCTGCTCATCGCTCCGGTCGACGCCCGCGCCGTAGAAGGCGGGCATCGCCTCGCGCTGGCTGCTGGGCGGGTGTGTCGAGGGCAGTCCGACGTTGAGTTCAGACGCAACGTCAGACCGCGGGGCGGGCGGATCCCACGCCGTCTCTTCCTCGGTCGCGCATCGCCAGGTGGATCTGGGGACCGGCTTCCTCGGTGACGACTGCGGCGGCCTCGCACGACGAGCACGCCCTCTCGCCGTCCGGGTCCAGGGATCTCAAAACACCGTCCTGGCGGCGGTCCTCGTGGTGACGCTCGCGCAGGTCTTCCGCGGGCTCCTGGGCGCTGATGCCGTCGCGCGCGGACGGGGCGTGGGCGCCCCCGGCGGCCGTCACGGCGCGGCGCCGGCGGCGGCCTGCTCACGGACCGGTCTGCGTTTGCCAAGCGCCCGGACGAGCCTTCAGGCTGGGAGGAGAGTCCTGTCGCTCGGGGAAACTCCAGCGGAGGACAGCCGATGAACGAGCGATCCTCACAGCATGAACGACCACGGCCACGGCCGCCGGACGCCGACCCTGGCACCACCCTGCGATTCGATGCCGTCGTCCAGCTCGTCGGAGGCACGCGTGAACGGCAGCGACGTGGTGTACGGCGGCCGTACGTGGAAGGCCGAAGAGGTCAAGGTCATCCTTGAGAGCCTCGTCCATGGGGCCACGCACCCACCCAGACCGTCGACCCGACGCAGCAGTTCACGGGTCTGCCCAGTGCCACCTGCATGCCGATCGGTGTACCGGACTACCAGGAGTACATGACGCCGAGGGACCTGCGTCGTTTCCAGACGGTCGCACAGCGCGTCGTCGACGCGATCACGGCCGTGCGCGGGCGTGTCTACACCCCGCAGACCGGTTTCGGGTTGTACGGGACCACCGGTACGCAGAGCGACTACGCGTACAGCCGCCACATCGCGTCCCCGACGCTGCACAAGACCTACGGCTTCACCCTCGAGACGGGACCCTGGGTCGGCACCCCCGAGGACTCCTTCCACCCGGCGGATCGGCGAGCTCGGCAAGCTGACCGAGTCGCCCGACGCACGCGCTGACCTCACGGCCGCCGGCACAGAGCTGGACCGCCTGCGGGGGCTGACCTCGGCTGAGGTGGTACGCAGGCTCAGGCGCCGCAGCCCGGAGCGGTGACGGAGCGCCCGTACGGCCCGAGGCGGCCGGACCGCTGACTGAGCTGCCCGAGGTTCCCGCGCGTCCGGGGGGGGTGTCTCTATGTCCTTCGTCAAGGGTGCGGTGCCGGGTTTGGGTTGTTTGGGGTGGTTATGCGGCGAGGGTGACGGTGGGGGGTCGGGATTCGTAGAAGGTGCCGTCGCGGAGCATGGCGAAGAGGACGCTGATGCGTTGGCGGGCGAGTCGGAGGAGGGCTTGGGTGTGGGTTTTGCCGCGTGCTCGTTGCCGGTCGTAGTAGGTGCGTGAGGCGGGGTCGGCGTTCATGCAGGCGAAGGCGGAGAGGAACATGGCGCGTTTGAGCTGCCGGTTTCCGCCTCTGGGTGCGTGTTCGCCGTGGATCGAGGTCCCTGACGACCTGGTGGTGGGGGCGAGGCCGGCGTAGGAGGCGAGGTGGCTGGCGGTGGGGAAGCCGGTCCCGTCGCCGACGGTGACCAGCAGGACGGCGGCGGTCCTGACTCCGACTCCGGGCATCGAGGTCAGGACCGGGTGAAGAGGGTGGGCCTCCAGCAGGGTGTTGATCTGGGTTTCCAGGGCTCGGCGCTGTTCGTGGACCGCGGCGAGCGCGCGGGCCAGCGAGGGGATGACCACGTCGAGGGTGCCCGTGCCGGGGACGACGACGGTCTGTTCGTCGAGGGCGTTGAAGATGTCGTCGATCAGCCTGTCGGCCATGCGCGGGGCCTTGGGCCGGATTACCTCGACGAGTCTGCGGCGGCCGGCCTTGCGCAGTGCGGCCGGGGATCCGTAGCGCTCCAGGAGCCAGGTGACGGCGGGGTGGTCCAGTCGCGGTCCGAGCACGCGCTCCAGCGACGGGTGGAACTGGGTGAGCAGGCCGCGTATCCGGTTGCTGGTGCGGGTGGCCTCGGCGGCGAGGTCCTGGTCGAAGCCGGTCAGGACGGTCAGCTCGGCGGTGATCTCGTCGGTCAGCTCCAGTGAACGCAGGGTGTGGGGCATGGTGCGGGCCGCGTCCGCGATCACCGCCGCGTCCTTCGCGTCGGTCTTCGCCTCCCCCGGATACAGGTCGGCGATCCGCCGCATCGCCAGTCCGGGCAGATAGGCGACCTCGCAGCCGGCGTCGCGGGCGACGGTCAGCGGGAGAGCCCCGATCGAGGCGGGCTGGTCCACGATCACCAGGACGCTGCCGAACTTGGCTTTGAGCTTGTCGAAGACGGCCCGCAGCTTCGGTTCGCTGTTGGGCATCGGCTTGTCGAAGACCTTCTTCCCGGCCGGGGTGAGCCCGTGGCCGTGGTGGGCGGTCTTGCCGACGTCCATCCCGAGGAAGACGCCTATGCCTTCGGTGTCTAACATCGCAACCTTCCGCAGGTGTTGACCGTGCCGGCCTCGGCGGTGGCACCGTGCTCGCGCATCCACGTTATGCAGACCTGCCGCCCACGTATCTGCCCGGCATTGCGCCGGACCGGACGGTGGCCGGGTCTCTCATCAGCGTCTCCGACGGCACCTGCCGGGCCCGGCGACACCACCCCCCAGGTCATCCGTTCGACAGAGGGGACACAGTCATACCGGGCCCGGAGGCCAGCGGCCCCATTGCAGGACCGCGAAAAACATAACGGGGGGGGGGACCAGGGCTACCTCCAAGCCGACGGATCACGTCGTGCCACCGCGACCATGCCACTGGGCTTCCTCGCTCTGGAACCCGAGCCGTGGGGTGCACCGCTTCTGCCCAGTGCCGAGCCCCGCCCGGTCTTCACCGGCGGCTCCTGTCTCGGGGACCCGGACGATGTCGACGGGTTCTTGGTGTCCGCTGGCACTCGCAACTCAGTGGTTCTGCCCCCCGACGACGCCCGCGGCCTTCGGGAAGACACTGACTGTCCCAGGCACTGCAGCGGATGCTGCGGTCTTCACGGCCAGGCAGGCATGAACCGCCAGTGCGCCTGCGGGGCGCACGTGGGCACACTCATCAACGACTGCATCACCGCGTACGAGCTGCCCATGGAACCCAGCCAGGTGCACTTGATCACGGATTGACCCCCAGGCTCGCAACGCTGACGTCAGTTGTCGTCGCGGCGCCATCGATACCGCCACGCCACGTCGAGGCAGGCCATTTCCTCGTCGCGGAAGCCGGGCCGCGGTTGGCCCAGACGGTCTGCCCCTTCCACGCACCGCTCGTCGTCGTGGAGTGCGAGACCGTACACGGCCACAAGCTGAACCCGGCGCTCCGGGTGGTCAAGGAGGGCCGCCATGGCGTCCGTCAGCGCGGGATCACCGTTTCTGACCTCGCCGGCTTTGCGGCAGGCCGTGATCCGTACGTCTGTATCAGGGTCGGTCATCAGCGTCAGGAGTGCCTCACGAGCCTCGCCGGACAGGTAGGTGGAGTCCAAGCGCGTACCGAGCCCGGCGGCCACCGCCTGGCGGACGCCACCGTCGTGGTGGCCGACGTGCGCCAGGAGGGCCGCTTCGGCACGCGGTCCGGCGTACGAATCAAGTCCGTACAGCACCGTTGCGAGGACAGCGGTGTCCGTCTCCACGGCCGACCAGTCGGTGAGGGCGTCCACGGCGAGGACGCAGAACTCTTCCTCGTGGCTGTCAGCGAAGAGCTCGATCAGCCGTATCAGCTCGGCACCGAACAACCGGCGAGACGGGTCCGCATCAGCACGCAAGGTCTCGGCGGCCGCCCAGGTCTCCCGCTCACGTCGGTGAGCCAGCACGATCGCGGCCCGTCCCCACACCGTGTGGTCCTGGTCACGGTCCAGAGCGCGTGCGATGAGCTCCTCGCACGAGGCACGGATACCGAGCAATTCCTCCAGGTCTGTGAGGATCGCCCCGTGCCCGTCCCGCACGGTCATTGCGCCGATAGTGAGTTCGCCAACTGTGTAGTACTCATCGTCCTGGACCCTGGTACGGACAAGCTCCTCCTGGGAGCCGGCGCGGCGCCGCAGTTCGGCTTCGGTCCCCGCCTCGTGCCAGCTTCGCGCGAGATCCCGCATCTCCAGCAGCTCGGACGCCGGGTACCTGTCCCGGATGCGGTGATCCAGAAGGGCCCCGACCAGCGCGGGCGAACCCGAATCAACTGCCTCGCGCAGGGACAGCAGCTCCTCCGGCGCGCACCGGCTGGCATCGGCCCCACCCATGAGCAGCAGGTCAGCGATGCCCCCGTGGAACGCCTGGACAGCCACACCGAACGCCGTTGCCCGCTCGTCGTAGTCCCCGTCCTCTTCCAAAAGCCGCTTCACCAGGAGCATGTCCCCCGCACGAACCGCGGCGATCAGAGGAGGTTCCGCCGAATCGCTCGCACGCCCACTCAAATCCATGACTCCGCTCCCCCGCCGTGTTCCCGCAGCTCAGTCTAGGTCTGCCCATCCATCCCGCCTGCGCGTGCCCGTGCCGAACTCAGGATCAGCACCTGAGCACCTTCAATTCGGCCCTGAAGCGGTTCAGCGCCGGCATCGGCGGTCCTGCGGGGCAGCTGCTCGTGCGGCTGGCGGGGCGTGGCCGAGTGCATGCTCGAACCGCCCTCCCCACGACGAGCCTCTCCACGAGGCGGCCTGAACCTGTCGGGCCGATCGCGGACTACGACGCGCACCTGTCGGTGATCCCGGACTCGGCCGTCCAACTTCCCGAGCAGCTCACCGGGCTCCTCGCCGAACTCGTCCGCCGGCTCGACGGCCTGGCGGCCGTAGAGTCGCTGATCACGTTGAAGGCCCTCGCCGGCCTGCGGCCATGGCCACCTCGCGGAGCGGGGCAGGGGCGTGGCCCCTGCCCGGGGCCTGCGGGGCGGGAGGATGTGACGGAGCTCCCGTGCCGCCGGGAGTTGCACGGCCCCCAGCACGACCGGAGCAAGGCGCTCTCCAAGGTGCCGTGACGGAGGAAGTGGGGCGCGGACAGCGGTCCGCGCCCCACTTCATTCGTGTTCGGCTGCAGTGCCGACGGGATTTGAACCCGCGAGACAGCTGGGGGCAGGTCCGCCCCGTCCCCGTCAGTCGCCGTGGGCGGGACCTCGCCCACGGCGATCGCATTGGACCGCTCTGCCACGGCTCCGCAACCTACGGGAATGCGCGCACCCCCGCTCCGGCCAAGAGTACGGACATCGTTCTCCGCGCACGAATCCTTATCAGCTCATACCGTTTCGGTGGGTCGAATGCCGTGCGGTGAGGCAGGGGCCGTTGGCGGATGTGCGACATCCCACGAGTTCCTGAGCACCTGCTGAACCGCGTTGGCGTGTGGCCAGGGCCCGTGCCGCATGGCAGCCAGCCATGACGGCCAACCCAACGCCCATGACGATCAGCGGCAGAACATGACACGCGGTGTCCAGATGGGCCGCGAGGCAGGACAGCCAGCGGCGGACATCACCCACGGGATAAGGCCGGCGCGCGCGTGGAGGGCGGTGGCAGCGGAGACGAAGCGGGCCAGCAGGTATTCGTCAAGGCCGGCTGGGGTGGCGTGGCACGGCAGGTCGGCGGGGTCCCCGTCGCGGGCGTAGACGGTGGCGGCCAGGCACAGCCGCCACGGCGTGGACAAGGTCGTGGCCAGCGCGCCAGTCGGGTCACCCTCCAGCGCCTCCAGCGCCCGGGGTCGGGGGCGCGCTGCCGCAGGCAGGCGCGGGCGGTAGGAGGGGTGGCGGGGTCAATGTCGATACGCGCGGCGTCGTGCAGCCGCACCCGGCGGCCCAGCGCCTCGGAGTGGCGGGTGCGGCAGGTCAAGATCACCGGACCGGCCGCGCGGCCGTTCTGGTAGGTGTTGAGCGCCTCCAAGGCCGCCCGGGCACGCGGGGCGTCGGGGGAGGGGGCTCCGCCGGGCGCGGTGGGGTCCATCTCGTCCAAGCCGTCCAGCACCGGCAGCACGAGGCGCTGGCGGGCGAGTTCCTCGACCATCTTGGCCGGGTGGTCGTAGGGGAGCCATGAGGCGGGAGACGAACCACTCCAGGAGGGGAACGGTGGTGTCCCACTCGGCCGGCGAGAGGCGCACTGGGACCGGGTCCCCCTCCTCCCGCCCCTCGATCAGCGCGCTTGCCGCCACCGCTAGAACGCCCACCGTCCCCAGCAACACCCGCCAATGCCGGCGCCTGCGGCCTCCGAGCTTTGCCATCCTTAGATCATGACCGTTCCGGTGTTCCCCGGAAGTGAGCCATGTCGGAAGGCCTGGAGGTGGAGGCCGTGGCCCCGGGACTGCGGTAGGGGTGGTGAAACAGATACGCGTAGCGGCGGTTCACCCGAACCCACCGACACGGTCCCGGGAATCCCAGCGATGGGCTTTGGGTTCCCGCGGAGCCCCTCGGGTTCTCCGGAACCAAAGGGAAACACGAGGGTTGATACTGGTGGGCTCTCGCAATCAACTGTCGCCGGTTCCCCGAGGAACCCAGCCATCTGGTGACCGATTGTGGTCGCCAGTGGCGTATCGGCTCCAGGTCGCACCGGCCTCGTTGCGGAGCCGGGTGGTGGTCTTGTCGTGGTAGCCGAGAGCGTCCGCCGCGAAGGTGCGGGATTCGGTACGGGGCGGGAGGACGGCTGCGGACGACGGGTGTTAACTTCCTTCGCGTGGAGCACCAGGACGAGACCAGGGCGGCCTACGACGGGGTCGTCGAGCTGTATGCGTCGATGTTCGCTGATCGGCTGGAGACGCAGCCGTTCTCGCGAAACATGATCGGCATCTTTGCCGAGCTGGTGCGGGGGACGGGGAACCTGCGGGCAGCCGATGTCGGCTGCGGGCCCGGACATCTGACGGCAATGCTGCATGACCTGGGCCTGGACGCCTTCGGGCTTGACCTCTCCCCAGCCATGGTCGACCACGCCCGGCGGGTCCATCCGGCGCTGCAGTTCGACGAGGCGCGGATGGAGGCCCTGCCAGTCGAGGACGGCGCGCTCGGGGGCGTGCTGGCCCATTACTCAATGATCCACACCCCTCCTGGGGAACTACCCGCGCTGCTCGCCGAGCAGGCACGTGTCCTGGCACCAGGGGGCCTGCTCCTGGCCTCGTTCTTCGCGACCGACGGGCCCGAGCCGGTCCGCTTCGACCACAAGGTGACGCCCGCCTATAGCTGGCCGGCGGACCGGTTCGCCGAGCTGCTGGCCCTGGCCGGGCTCGTCCCGTTCGCCCGGCTGCTCCACGACCCGGCCTCTGAGCGGGGATTCCTCGACGCCCACTTGCTCGCCCGCCTCCGCTAGAGCATGGCCATCTACTGATGTGCTCGCGCATTCAACTGTCGCCAGGTCCCCGTGGAGCCCAGCCTGCTGGTGATCGTGTGTGATCTCCAGCGGCGTATCGGCTCCACGTTCCGCCGGTCTCGTTGAGCAGGCGAGTGGTGGTCTTGTTGTGGTAGCCGAGAGCGTCCGCGACGACCGGGGCGGGCATCCCCAGGACTTGCTGGCGGATCGCTGCGGTCCGGGCGGCGGTTGTGGGAATGCCGAGGCTGTTGAGCTGGTGTCGGCCCGACGGCATGTGGTGAGGGTCAGATCGTGAGCTCTGAGCCAGTTCAGGAAGGCTGTCGCGTGTTTGACCTGGCCCGTGGCGTATGTCTGGCTGCCCGGTATGAGAGGTCTGCGGCCGGCGGCAGTCCGGAGTTTCGGCAGGACGTTCCAGGTCGCGAACCGGCGGATGATCTGGGCATGTTCGGGCTCGGTGGTAACGGCGAGGTGGCCGACCAGCCAGCTCTCGAACAGGCAGAGCCGCTTGTCGACGGCGGGGAGGACACCGCAGGCCATGAGGAGTTCGCGCAGGTGGGCGGCGGCCCGCCAGGGCTGGAGAGTGTGAAACGCCTCGTGGGTCAGCTCGATCTCGCCCCGGCCCAGACGCCGCAGCAGGTCGTCAGGGGCGCTGATCTTGCCCTTGCGCATGTGGAGCCCGTTCAGGATGGATACCGGGTTGTCTGCGTTGAGGAGCGACTCGGCGAGTGGGAGGAGCGCGGGCCGGATGCGGCCGGTGCCGTCGTCGAGGAGTTCACCAAGTCTGTCGGTGAGGGTGCAGCGGGTGCAGAGCCGGCCGCCGTGCAGCTTGCCCTCCCGCTCGCAACGGGAGCAGCGGTAGGACATCATGAAGCCCGCGCAGTCCGGGCAGATCAGAGCCCCGTCGTCGGGCCGTAGTCCGGGCAGGACACGCTCGTCGCCGCAGGCTGGACACTGACCACGGACGCGCAGGGCCTTGTCGTGGCAGGTGCGGCAGACGTGACCGTCGGGCCAGCGGGCGGCGAACCAGCCGTGCCGTTCGCAGCGGGCACAGGTCCGTTTGTGCCAGCGATCACGCTCTTCGGGTGTCTTGTAGGCGGGGCTCATGCGTCGGGCAGGATACGGGCCGGGCGTGGCCGCAGCTTCGCGATGTTGTCGACAGGCGGTGCGGGCAGGTCGCCGGTGGCGGTCTTGCGGACACCGGCGTTCTCGGCGGTGGTGGCCACCAGGTCGGCCGGGGTGCAGGACAGGATGTCGCAGAGCGCGGCCATGACCTGCAACGACAGGCGTTCGGGGGTGCCGGAGACCAGACGGTGGACCTGGGAGGCGGACAGGTCGATGCCGCGTTCGCGCAGCAGCGGGATCAGTTCGGTGGCTGTGAAGATCTGGTGCTGGGCCATGACCTCGCGCAGCCGCCAGGTGTAGCCGACCTTGCGTTTCATGCTTGCCTCCCGGTCTGGGTCTGGAGGGCCGCGGCGATTGCGGAGTCCAGATGCCGCCGCAGGGTGCGGGTGCGGAAGTCCGAGGACACGCAGGTGTAGAGCGAGGTGGTGCTGGCGTGCTCGTGGCCGACCTGTTCCTGGACGAAGCGCGGGTCCCAGCCGTCCTCGATCAGGTGGGTGACGTAGGACCTGCGGAAGGAGTGGAAGTCGAGTCCGTCGTTCAGGCCCAGGGTCTTGCGGTAGGCGATGAAGCGGGAGTTGAGCCGCTGGCATCCGATCCGCATACCGCGTTCGGAGGGCCAGGCCGCCGGGTTGTTGTCGGTGCCGAACAGCGGGCGGACCTCGGTGAACCACTCGTCCAGGACGTCCGGGGCCCAGTCCCAAACGGTCAGCACCCCGCGGCGTTTGGGCGGCGAGCCCTTCTTGGCCTTGCCGAACCGGACCTGGCACCGTCCATACTCGCCGAACTCGCCTCCGTGCGGGTTGCGGCCGAAGTCGGCGGCGTCGAGCATCCGCGTCTCGTTGCGCCGCAGTCCGTATGCGTAGGCGGTCTTGAACAGGGTCGCGTCGCGGAAGGCGGGCAGCCAGCCCTTGCGGCCGAAGGCCCGGATGCGGGCGACCTCATCGTCGCAGTGCGCGGAGAACGCGTGCAGCTCGGCCTTGGTGAAGGCGCGCTTCTTGGCGTCCGCCTCGTTGTCCTGGACGTGCACCGCGGTGTTCCACTCATGCACTACCTGCACCGGATGGGTGCCGAACCGCTCTTCGCAGGTCGCCGTCCACTCGTAGAGCGGGTCGGTGAGGAAGTGGCAGAACGCTCGAACCGCCTCGGAGTACGAGCGGATCGTCGAGCGCTTCAGGTCCCGCAGTGAGCGCAGGTCACCGAGCCACTCGTCGACCATCGCCGGCGTCCACTGCCAGGGGTAAGTGTTCACGTAGGCGGCGAACGCCTTGACCGTGTTCTCCCGGCCCTCCACCGTCGTCCGGGCCAGATTCCGCGCGAGCTGCTGGTTGGCGAAGCCGCCCAACATCGCGGTGAACACCTGCTCTTCCGGTCGCAGCAGGGCGACCCCATCCGCCAGGTGCAGCTTTGCCGCCCCCGGCGCCGTATTGAACCTCACCGGCTACCACTCTCCGTCACTCGCATTTGATGCGAGAAAACCGCATCGGGCGCGAGTCGGAGCTGAAACCGCAGGCCATCCATCCCAACGGGTGACAGTCGCTCGCCGCCACCCCTCGCCAACCGCTACGGTCACTGGGCACCCAGACGCCTGATACCGCTGATCAGCGGCATCAGCCCCACGTCACCCGGCCGCGATGCACATACCGTCGCCAGTTCGCATCCGATGCAATTGGCGGCACTTGGAACATCCATGTCAGATCGTGCGCTAAGCCGCCATCGGCCCTGGTGCGCGGCTGACAGGGCGTCGACAGCAGGAACCGCGCCAACGAACACCCGTCACCCGATCACTGATCGCATACGACCACTGCCCAAGGCTTCACACTTGCTCGTCTAGGTCAGCAGCACGATCGCCGCCGCCCCGAGGATGTCCACGACACCACACCACTCCGACCAGGCCCGCGGCACGACCTTGCCTGTGCGGTGGTGCACCACGTCCCACACGCCGTGGGCGAACCACCCGACCGCTACGACGTAGCCAGCGCCCGGCGGGCCCACCCCGAGCGCCAAGAGCCCCACGGCCGTGAAGACCACGAGGCCAGCCAGCTGGACCGCCAGGGCGCGCTGTGTGCCGAGCTCCCGGCGTCTGGCCCCGAAGGCCAGGTAGCACAGCGGCATGACGACGAGGAGGGCCGCGAGCAGTTCGAACGGCGCGGTACCGTCGGCAAAGGTGATGACGACGAGGGCCACGGCGAGCCAGGTGGGCCAGCGGCGTGCACACCGGGTCAGGAGAACGCGAACCCTACTGGCCTTGCGGTCGTGCGGGACGTCGGTCGTGCTGCCTGCGCGGGAGCCGCGGGGAAGAGTCATGCACCAACCGTCGCGGCCGCCAGTCCGGTCGTGGACTCTCGCGCCCTCTTCCTGTCACGAACCTTGGGATGTAAGTCCGTCCGGCATAGGGTCAGACCTCATGGGGGAACGGCTCATGCTGGTGATCGGGTACGAAGCGGCTGAGTTGCTGGATATCGCGTGCGTCACGACCGCGCTGCAGATGGCGAACCGGATCGGGGACCTGACCCATCGGTACCACGTCCGGCTGGTCGGACCGGCCGGCGATCCGATCGACTGTGGTTCCGGGATCCTCTTGCTCAGCCAGGAATCGCTGGAACGGGTGACGGGGCCCCTGGACACTCTTTTCGTCTCGGGTGGCATCGGCTTCGAACGTGCCGCGCAGGACGTGCGGCTGGTGGGACACGTGCGTCGGCTGGCACGGGAGAGCCGCCGGGTGGCCTCGCTGTGCACAGGGGCCGCCGTCCTCGCCGCCGCGGGCCTCCTCGACGGTCGCCGCACCACCACGCACTGGCGGTTCGCAGCCCGGCTCGCGGCGAGCCATCCCGCCGTCACCGTGGATCCAGACCCCCTCTACATCAAGGACGGGAACATCTACACGGCGGCGGGAATCACCAGCGCGATCGATTTGACCCTTGCCCTCATCGAGGAGGACCACGGTTGCGAACTGGCTCGCCAAGTTGCCCGCGACCTGGTCGTCTATCTGCAACGCCCGGGAAACCAGGCGCAGGTGAGCCTGTTCACCGCCGCCCCTCCGCCCCGCGACGACGTCATCCGCCGACTGGCGGAGCACATCGCTGAGCACCCGAACCACGACTTGTCGGCCGGGGCCCTGTCCATGCTCGCTGGCGTGGCCCCGCGTCACCTGAACCGCCTGTTCGTTGAACACCTGGGGCTACCCCCCGGCCGGTACGTCCGACGCGCCAGAACCGAGGCCGCAGCCCACCTGCTGACCTCGACGACGCTCCCGCTGTCCAGCGTGGCCGCACGGTGCGGCTTCGGGTCCGCCGAGACGCTCCGGCAGGCCTTCACCGCCAGATACGGAATCTCCCCAGGCCGCTACCGTTCCGCACACCGCGCAGCCACCGCCGGGCCCACCTGAGGAGGGTTCGCCGCATCCAAGCCGGCCGGACGCGGGGCACGTAACCCCGTACTCAATGGCCCGGCTCGCCGTCGCGGCCGCTGCGCCGGTCGTCATCTCCCGCAGCACGGAGGCGTGCGCACGGCGTTCCACCAGGATCGGCAGACAGGTGCGCACCCGGGCGTACCGGAGCGCGCCACAAGGGACGTCGACCGTGGTCCGGACGACGTCGGACCCGAGAGCGGGGAGCACCTTGCGCAACCGGTCTGTCACGGCGGCACGGGTGGCTACGTCCTCGGATGCCTCCGGCATGGAAACCATCCTTCCGTCGCGTGACCCGGCTCTCCCCCACTGGTGCCCTGGCAGAACCACACGCGGAAGTCGATCTTCCGTCAATCGGTGGCACCTCTTCCATCCACGTGGTAGCAGGGGCGGGAAGGGACGTAGGCACGGCGGAACGGACGCGGATGTGGATCGCTCCGAGAGCCGTCGTGGGGAGTTCCGCCAGCCAATCGGTCGCCGGTACCGAGGGCGCGGCGGCGATCCCGATCGTCTGACGGCCCCTCCACCGCCTGGTCGGGCGCCACTCGAACTCTACTGACAGATGGTGTCAGTGGGGGATCTACACCGCCAATTTCGCGCTGGCCGTCGTCGGTGCGCTGTTCGTCCCCGTCAGCGCCGCGCTGATCAAGGAGCGGATCCCGGCCGATCGCCTGGGGCGGTTCAACGCCCGGCATGAGATGGGGACGCAGGCGGGCATGCTGCTGTCGGCGACGGTGGGCGGCCTGAGCGTCCAGTCGCTGGGTGCCGTTCCGCTGCTGGTGTTCAACGCCGGGACCTTCGTCGTGTCGGCGCTCTGCGTCGTGGCAACCGGGCAGGGCCCGGGTCGGCCGGCGACAGCCCCCGGCACCGCGCTGCCGACACCGGCGGCGGCAGCTGCCGGGCGGCCGCTGGGGTTCTGGCGTCTCATCCTGCTCTACGCGCAGGGCAGCGTAGTCATCACGGTGTTCAACGCGCTGCTGCCCACCGCCGTCATCGGTGAACTCCACCTGGAGGCGGGTACGTTCGGCATAGTGGATGCCCTGGGGTGTCTCGGCTTCCTGGCCGCCACAGGCGCCTACCGGATCGTGGCCAGGCGCCATCCGGACCTTCGCATCGCCGTCGCCGGGTTCCTGCTCTGTGCTGTGGGCCTGGTGCTGCAGAGCGAGTTCGGGATCGCCGGCTACCTCATCGGCGTGCCGCTGGGGGCCTTCGTGTTCGGGCAGGCCAGGATCGCCTCCCGCACCATGTTGATGGCCTCGGCTGACGAGGCCACGGTGGGCAGGGTCTTCGGACTCGCGAACGGCGGCGGACTGGCCGCCACGATCGGGGCGATGTTCCTGGTGGCAACGGTCACCGACCACAGCAGCACCCGCTACGGCTTCGCGGTACTCGCCGCCGTTTCGCTGGTGGCCACCGTATCCGCCGGACTGCTGCTGAGGACACCGGCCTCAGGCCGGTGGCACGCGCCTGCCCCACAGTACGGGCCGGGCACGGCCGCGGCCGCCGCTGGCACCGCATGGCGCAGCTCCTCCGGGGCGAGCGCGGAGGATCGACGAGACCCGGTGTGTCCTGGCGGCGCCCTCCCGCGCTGCGACGAGGTACCAAACGCCCGCCTTGAGGAGACCTAGTTGTTCTGTCCAGGGAGGTTGTGGACGGCTGATGCAGGTCAGGGAATCCGCTGATCGTTCGGCAGATGACTGTTTCGTGCCGGACACGACGGGGACACGCTCAGCAGGCCACCGGAGCGCCGAAGCTGCGCCTGGCGGGCCGGTGGCGGCTCCACCGTCCATCTGATTCGGGTGAACGGCCCGCGAGGCGTGCCGGGGCCACGGACCCCGTCCTCAGCAAACTCCGGGGTTGAGGCCCTGCGTGTCGCCTCTCCCACCGTCGCGCCGCGGTCGTGCCGCGGCACCGAGGGAAGCATCATGAAAGCAGCCGTATATGAAGGACCGCGAACGGTCGTGGTGAAGAACGTACCGGACGCGAAGATCGAACATCCCTGTGACATCCTCGTCAAGATCACCACCACCAACATCTGCGGTTCGGACCTGCACATGTACGAGGGCCGCACCTCGTTCGAGTCCGGCCGCACCCTGGGACACGAGAACATGGGCCAGGTCGTGGAAGTCGGCTCGGCCGTCCGCAAGGTCCAGGTCGGCGACTATGTGGTCCTGCCCTTCAACATCGCCTGCGGCTTCTGCAAGCAGTGCGAGCAGGGTCTGACCAACTACTGCCTGACCATGCAGCCGGAACCGGCCCTCGCCGGAGCTGCCTACGGCTTCGCCGACATGGGCCCCTACCAGGGCGGCCAGGCAGAGCTGCTGCGCGTGCCCTACGGCGACTTCAACGCACTGCGCCTGGGCGAGGACGCCGCCGAGCGGCAAACGGATTACGTGATGCTCGCCGACATCTTCCCCACCGGCTATCACGCCACCGAGATGGCCCACGTCAAGCCAGGCGACCAGACGATCATCTTCGGGGCCGGGCCCGTCGGGCTGATGGCGGCCTACTCCGCCGTGCTCAAAGGCGCCGGCCGCATCTGGGTGGCCGACCACCAGCCCGACCGACTGCTCAAGGCTGAGGAGATCGGGGCCATCCCGATCAACACCGCCGAGCAGGACCCGGCGGAGGTCGTCAAGGAAGCCACCCTCGGTCTGGGCGCCGACAACGGGTGTGAGTGCGTCGGCTACCAGGCGCACGACCACGAGGGACAGGAGGACGCCAGCCTCACGCTCAACGGCCTGATCGACTCGGTCAGGTTCACGGGCGACATCGGCGTGGTGGGCGTCTTCCTGCCCCAGGACCCCGGCGGCGAAGAGGCCCAGGGCGAGCTGGAGGCACAGGGCAAGGTGCCGCTCGACTTCGGGATGATGTGGTTCAAGGGCCAGCACATGGGGACCGGCCAGGCGCCCGTGAAGAGGTACAACCGGGCGCTGCGGGACCTGATCGCCGGCGAGAAGGCGACGCCGAGCTTCATCGTCTCCCACGAGCTCAGCCTGGACGAGGCCCCCACCGCCTACGAGCACTTCGACGCCCGTGACGAGGGCTGGACGAAGGTGGTGCTGCATCCAGACGGCCACGGCAACGGCCACAAGCCGTAAGGAGACCAGGGGCTTCAGCCGCTCCAGCACCGGGCGGGCGCGACCGGCGGCCGGCCCCGGTTTCGGCGCTGGTCCGCCAGCCGTTGCTGGAGCTGACTTGCCCCGGCGGCAGCGCAGGTGACCGGGTGGTCGCCCCAGTGGCCCCCTGGCCCACAGACCGTCGGCGACCTTCACCCCCAGGGGCGCGCCCCGCCCTGGCTGGTTGTCGGTCTCGCCGCGCACCCGGGCCACCCGGCCGGGGTCCGGGTTCGAACGCCACGGCGGCGGAGAGCAAACCCGGTCGGGAGCCCGTGCCGGGCCTGGGCCGCCACGTGCGACCCCGGCACAGGTGGTGGACTGATGGGGCTGCCCCACCACAATGCGCCGGTCCGGGTGGCGAGTCGCACCGTCGCGGGACGCTGCCGTGACGGACACGACGAATGAGCCGACCGTTTTTTGCTCGCTGAAAGGAGCCGCCGTACTGACGGGCGGGTCAGCTGTTGGCGGCGTTGACGGCGGATTCACGGTTGGTGAACGGGTCTGGTGTTGGGGATTGCCGGACGGTCGTTGTGTTGCTTCTTCAGGCCGGCGCGGAGTGCGTCGACGCCCCTGAATTCCGGCAGCGACCACACAAAGCGTTACCGGTTATTGCGGGAACTGTATGCCGTAAAGCATCCAGGCTATGAGTCGGTCGAACGGGTCTTCGTACGGCGGTGAGGCGGCCTGGTATGCGGTCGTACGAGGATGCGCCGCGGGTGGTCGAACCGGTTGTACTGCGGGGCCTCCCGCGGACCTCACTCGTACGGGTATCCGTACCGGGTGGCCGACGGGCCGCTTCTGGTCGCGTTGGGCGTCGTAGGCGGACCGCAGCAGCGGATCGTGCAGGGTCTTGTAGGCGTCGATGACTTCGGCGAGTTCCGCGCCTGCCTGCGGCCCGCTTGGGCGGGCGTCAGGGTGCAGGGCGCGGATCAGCGCGCGGTAGGCGCTGGTGATCTGCTCCGGCGACGCCTCGGCCCGGAGTCCGAGGACGGTGTAGTGGTCGCGCGACGGCCGCGAACCGCTCATTTCTCTCACCTCCGGAAATAGCCGAAAGCGACCCCGTCTTTGCCACCGTCTCAGAACCTCCAAGGGATATTGTCAAGGCTCCGGTGCGGGTATATCGAGGCCGACGAGTGGACTACACGTACGGCCGATGGGCACGGCAGGACTGGAGTATCAACTAATACGTCCAGCAGTACAGTCATGATGAGGGCGGTATCCGGGAGTGCTTCCCCCGCGACGGCATGCCTTCCCCGTACATCGCCTGTCGGCGCCTCGTGCCTGTTGTGCGGCCGCCGACGGATTGGCCGCCTTTCTGGCCAGCCGGAGCAACTCGGAAGCCCGGACCAGCTCCGTGAGCGGGCCTCGCGTTCCCTCGCAGCAGCCGTCGGCGGCGGGGGGTGTAGGGCGGGTGCCGGAGGGGTCGGATTGCCCATCCTCCCCGCCGCTGGGTGTCATGCTCAGCCGGTTTCTTCCTGGTCGGGCGGTTCGCTCACCGTGACCTGGGCCGGGCGCAGCAGATGGTGTCCGACGGTGTAGCCGGGCCGGTGCACGGTGGTGCATGTTGGCCGGTCGACCTTGTCGGACTGCTGGTAGGAGACCGCTTCGTGGCGTGTGGGGTCGAAGGGTTCTCCCGGGTTTCCGACTTCCTGAAGGCCCAGCGTCGCGAGCTGCGTCTCCAGTACATCGGCGACCGCCAGCAGGCCGGGGCCGACGTTGCTGTGCTCGCGGGCCTGGTCGATGGCGTCCAGGACGGGCAGCAGCCCTGCCAGGACGTTGGCGACAGCGATTTCCCGTATCGCGAGGCGGTCACGCTGCACCCGCTTGCGGTAGTTGTCGTACTCCGCTTTGAGGCGCTGCAGGTCGGCGGTCCGTTCGGCGAGCCGGTCGTGCACGGCGGTGGCCCCGGCGGCAGGGGCGCCGCCGGGCCTTCCGAACTCACCGCCGCTGGTCTCGGTGTGCTGAGGAGGCTGGTCGCCCGCCCTGAGTTCGAGGGTGACGGGGTCGATGCGTCGTTTGTCCCTGATCACGAGGGGGGCCGGCTGCTTTCGCGGTCCGTTGGGAGACTTCGGTGGATTCATCGGGCCTCTCCCTTCGGGCTCTCGTCGTCGACGATCTCCGCGTCGACGACGTCCTCATCCGTGCCGGACGCCCCCGCGCCGGAAGGCGATCCGCCAGAGCCTGCTGCGGCGCCCTGGGTGTCGTAGAGGGCGGTACCGATCTTCTGCGCGATGTTGCCGGCGCGCTCCGTCGCCGTGCGGATGGCTGCCGTGTCCTGGCCCTTGAGCTTCTCCTTGAGGTCGGCGAGCGCGGATTCGGTCTCCTTCTTGAGGTCGGCCGGGATCTTGGCCTCGTTGTCGCGGAGCAGCTTCTCCGTCTGGTAGACGAGCTGTTCGGCGCTGTTGCGTGTCTCGGCCTCCTCTTTGCGGCGGCGGTCTTCCTCGGCATGTTGCTCGGCCTCGCGGATCATGCGGTCGATGTCCTGGCGAGGCAGGGACGAGCCGCCGGTGACGGCCATCTTCTGCTCCTTGCCCGTGCCGAGGTCCTTCGCGGTCACGTGCATGATGCCGTTGGCGTCGATGTCGAAGGAGACCTCGATCTGCGGGACGCCGCGCGGGGCCGGCGGCAGGCCCGTCAGCTCGAACATGCCGAGCTTCTTGTTGTACGCCGCGATCTCGCGCTCGCCCTGGTAGACCTGGATCTGCACGGACGGCTGGTTGTCCTCGGCCGTCGTGAAGATCTCCGAGCGCTTGGTCGGGATCGTGGTGTTGCGCTCGATGAGCTTGGTCATGATGCCGCCCTTGGTCTCGATGCCGAGGGACAGCGGGGTCACGTCGAGGAGCAGGACGTCCTTGACCTCACCCTTGAGGACACCGGCCTGGAGGGTGGCGCCGACGGCGACGACCTCGTCCGGGTTGACACCCTTGTGCGGATCCTTGCCGGTCAGCTCCCTGACCAGCTCCGTCACCGCCGGCATGCGGGTGGACCCGCCGACCAGGATGACGTGATCGATGTCCGAGACCTTGATCTTCGCGTCCTTCACCGCGTTGTGGAACGGTGCCTTGCAGCGCTCCAGCAGGTCGGCGGTCAGCTGCTCGAACTGCGAGCGTGTGAGCTTCTCCTCCAGGTGCAGGGGGCCCTCTGCGGATGCGGAGATGTAGGGCAGGTTGATGTTGGTCTCGGTAGCGGCGGAAAGCTCGATCTTCGCCTTCTCCGCGGCCTCGCGCAGACGCTGGAGCGCCATCTTGTCCCTGGAAAGGTCGACGCCGTAGTTGTTCTGGAACTGCTTCACGAGGTGGTCGACGATCTTCTGGTCCCAGTCGTCGCCGCCCAGGTGGGTGTCGCCGTTGGTGGACTTGACCTCCACGAGCCCCTCGCCGATCTCCAGGAGCGACACGTCGAAGGTGCCGCCACCGAGGTCGAAGACGAGGATCGTCTGGTCGTTCTCCCTGTCCAGTCCGTACGCCAGCGCCGCAGACGTCGGCTCGTTGATGATCCGCAACACGTTCAGGCCCGCGATCTCGCCGGCTTCCTTCGTCGCGGTGCGCTGGGAGTCGTTGAAGTACGCCGGAACGGTGATCACGGCGTCCGTGACGTCCTCACCGAGATACGCCTCCGCGTCACGCTTCAGCTTCTGCAGGACGCGTGCCGAGATCTCCTGCGCCGTGTACCGCTTGCCGTCGATGTCGGCGGCATCCGGGAAACGCCAGTCCGCCTCGCCGATGTGGCGCTTGACGGACCGCGCGGTGCGGTCCACGTTCGTCACCGCCTGCCGCTTGGCGATCTCTCCGACCAGGACCTCTCCGCCCTTGCCGAAGGCCACCACGGAAGGCGTGGTCCTGTTTCCTTCGGTGTTGGTGATGACCGTGGGCTCGCCGCCCTCCAGGACTGCGACGACGGAGTTGGTCGTGCCCAGGTCGATCCCGACTGCGCGTGCCATCATCCGCTCCTCTCAGATCCATGAACTTTTCGGCTGCTGTCTTCGCGGGGCGGCCCGAGCAGGGCCGCCGCTGTACCGGTCCGCCGCATGAGGTGCCGCACCAGGGGTGACGTGACGCTCACCTCAGAGCGGTGCCTCGATGTCGATCTCTCCCGAGACGGCGGCCTCGAGGTGCCCGTCGGCGCGCTGTCGGATCGCGGCCGTCAGAGGCGGTCTTTCTGCCATGCCCGCAACCTCGCTTTCGTCCCGGCTGACTCCGGCAGCTGCGGATCCGCGGACGGTGGGCGCCGGGGGAAGGCCGGTCGCCCACCGGTCCTGCCGGGCGTCCGTCAGGCGTTGATCTCCTTGCGTGAGCCGTCTGCGGCCCTGATCTCGATCTTCCGGGGCTTCGCCTGCTCTGCGACCGGAATGCTCAGCCGCAGCACACTGGCCTCGTAGGAGGCCTCGATCCGGTCGGTGTCCAGCGTCTCGCCGAGGAACAGCTGGCGGCTGAAGCTGCCGGAGGGGCGTTCCGCGATCAGCACGTCGCTGTCGTCCCCGGAGGCGGTGGTCCGCCGCTCCCCCCGGACGTTCACGACGTCCTGTTCGACGTCCAGGTCGATGGACTCGGGGGCGACTCCGGGCAGGTCCAGCTCGACGATGAAGGCATCGCCCTCGCGGAAGGCATCCATGGGCATGGCCGCCGGCCGGGCCGTGGTTCCCAGAACCTGCTGCGTCAGCCGGTCCAGTTCACGGAAAGGATCGGTCCGCATGAGCATCTTCCTTCACTCCTCTCGCTCTCGTCACAGATGCACATGGCAACACCACCTATATAGCGCGCCGCAATAAAGTTGACAAGACCCGACTCAAGGCAGTGCCGCGGTGCAGCGTCCCACCCCCGCGCCGTCGCTGTTCCGTAGCGGTCGGTGTTCGCGACGGTGACCGAGTCCGGGTCGCCCCAGGGTTCCGGCTGGCCGAAGTGGGGCGCCTCCCGGCGGACGAGACGGGGGACTACTGACCTCCGGCGGATCCGGAAGCATTCCGGAAGCACCCTGGAAGCGGCCGCAGGCTTCCCCGGGCAGCACCCCACCGCGTCTCCTGATCGGCGTCCGCCGGCGACCGGCGGCGGGCGGCACCACCGGCGAAGAGGAGGCTGCGATGGGCACGGACCACACGGACCACCTGGACGCGCTGGCGTACGCGGAGACGACCGACGACGTCCACGCCGCCGCGGCGGCGCGGACGTTCAGCGTGCAGCGCCCCTCCAAGGGCTTCACCCTGCTCAACGGGCCCTGCCCGCGCGGCCGGGCGGCGCTCTCCGTCCCGCTCGTCAGCGATGTCCTGCGCCGGGCCGGGCCCCGGCGCCGCCGGACCTGGCGGATCCGGCTCCGACTCACCGGCCGCGACGCCCTCCGCCCGTACGACACGGTGCGCTGCAACTGCCGACTCCCGCACCCGGGTCGTCCTGAGGGCCGCCGCGGCTGCGGCGCGTACTGGAACCTCCGGGTCCTCCCCCCGCAGGACCGGCCGTGAACGCCCCCGAGCTCCGGCCGGGGCCGCCCGCGACCCCCCACGACCTGCATCGGGCCGAGTACAGGGAGGAGCTGCCGGGCGGCGCCGAGCTGGAGCGGATCCGCGCCGCCGCGCTGGCCTGGCGGGGCGGGCTCGCCGGGCTGATGGCCGGACTGGTCAGCTTCGGGCTGGTCAAGGGGCGGTCCGACGTGACCCAGTTGGCGCCCGCCGCCGGCTGGACCGCGGGGGTCCTGCTGGCGCTGTCCGCCGTCGCCGGGGCGGGCGCGGCCTGGCTGGTGCTGCGCGCAGCGCACGGCATGCCCCAGGTGGTGCCGGCCTCCCAGCTGCCCGACCGGCTGGCGCACGCGCACCAGCTGGCCGTCTCCGCCGCCCGGGACCTGCGCCGGGGCAGCGCACTGGTGGTGGTGCACGCCGCACTGCTGCTCGCGGCCGTCGGGGTCACCTGGTACGGGCCGGAGCGGGCCGCACCGCAGGTCGAGGTCCTCACCCCGGACCTGACGGCCTGCGGCACCGTCCGCCAGGTCGGGGACGGCGCCCTCACGGTGCGGACCCGGTCGGCGGAGCTACGGATCCCGCTCGACCGGGTGCTCGGCGTCAAGGCGGTGAACGCCTGCCCGCAGCGCTGAACCCCGCCTCCACGCGCTGGTCAGCGGCCCAGGTGCACGAAGGGCGCCCACGCCGAGGCCAGGTCGCCCGCGGCCTGGTCCCGCTGTAGGCGGACCGCTGCGTGCAGGGCCCGCGCCACCGTGTCCCCGGCGGGCCCGTCCCCGTCGGGGAGGGCGGCGACCGCCTCGAAGACGGCCTCAGAGACCAGCGCTATGGCATCGTCCCTGGCCGCCCACAGGGAGCCGACCACGTCCTGCCAGCCGCCGAACCGCAGAGCGGAGGCCAGGGAGATCGCCTCGTCCGCGTTGACCAGTCCCCCGGTGGCCGTCTGGCAAGCCGCCAACATGGCGAGCCGGCCGGGCCGGGCCCCCTCGATGAGCCGGGCCACGCTCAGCAGCCCGTCGTGGAGGACGAGTCCGCCCTGCACGGGGTCGTCGAGTTCCTGCCGGCCGTGGCAGGTGAAATGCACGTACGGGTGCTGGTTCAGCTCCGCCAGCACCTGCGGTCCCGTCGCCGTGTCCTCACTCAGGCTGGTGTGGAGGGCGCCGGGGAACAGCTCGGCCAGGCGCCGCGTCTCCGACAGCGACTTCGACAGCACCGGCAGCCAGCCGGTCCCCGGCACCGGTTCGGTGAGCCGGAGCAGGGAGGCGCAGCCACGCCAGACCTCCGTGACGGCCCGGTGGCCGCCCCGGCGTGCGGTCCGTCGGCCGGCGGATACAGGTGCGCGACGAACTGCTGATCGAGTATCACCGCCTCACCGCCCCCGTCCCCGCCCCCCGGTGTCCAGGCCCTCCACCAACCGGGCCACCTCCGGCAGCTGGATCCTGCGCAGGTCCTCCGGCCGGACGACGATGCGCAGCTCCGGGGTGACGGGCCGATCCCGGCAGGCGTGCAGGAAGGTCTCGGCGATCATGCCGATCACCTCGTGCCCCTCCAGCGCCGTGACCCGGGCCAGGCCGGCCCCCACCAGCGGTATCGCGACGGGTCTCAGCAGTCCGTGCCGGGCGACCGACTCCCAGAACCGGCCGAGGGAGAAACGCAGCTCCTCCGGGGTGGACCGGGCGACCAGGTCGAGGCCCTGCCTGCTGTAGGCGACCGCGAAGACGCGTCGCCCCGGCTGCTCCGCCAGCGACACCGGCACCACGGTCCCGACCAGGTAGCGCAGCCGCTTGCCCCGGGGCTGGTCGCGGACGCTCTCCCGCCCGGTGGGTTCGACCGTCCGAAGACCCCGCCTCAGTTGCCGGTCCAGCAGGGCCCGGTCTCCGCCGAAGACACGGTGCAGCAACTGCCCCTGCACACTGTCACGACTGATGACCAGGTCGTTCTCGGTCGCGGTGTCGAAGGTGTCGCCGAACCCGGCGACGAGGCTGGCGTCGTTCTCGGAGAACAGATCCCCGCGCTTGACGACCAGGGTCGCGCGCGCCGAGTGGAACTCGTGGCGCAGCAGCTCCGCGCCGTGCCGTTCCCGCAGCCGTGACCACAGCCCCTGGAGCAGTTCGAGCGCGGCGTCGTCGTACGGCCGCTACGCGGCGAGCCGTTCGGCAACGGAAAGCGCCAGCTCGGGCCGGTCCGCATCGGTGTGGGCCCGTACCAGCTCCGCACAGGCGGACTCGTACATCGCGGTCAGCCGCCGGATCAGGGGCTGGGCGAACTCGGTGTCGGCCACCTCCCCCAGCGGTCGGCCGCGCCACAGCTCCAGAGCCTCGTCTCGTCGCACCTCGGCTGCGGCCGTACGGGCGCCTCGGCCACGGTACCCGTTTGTCTCTGCGCGGAAGCGCCGAAAACTGTCGCAGAGGCAGTGACGGGCGACGGCCAGGTCCCGGCCTGGCGGGGCCGCAGGCCGTTGTGCCTGCGGCCCCGCCCGAGGGTCGGGGTCAGGACGGGTCGCCGTACTGCAGGCCGCGGCCGTTGGTGCCGACGTACACGCGGCCGAAGACGTCGGGGTCGCCGGTGATGACGCCGACGCCGCCGATGCTGCCCCACTGGTGGGCGTCGTCGTTGACGCGGGCCCAGGTGGCGCCCCTGTCGGTGGAGCGGAAGACGCCGGTGACGTCCTTGACGGTGCCGATCAGGTACAGGGCCTGGTAGGAGGCACCGGGTGCGGCCTTGCCGAAGCCGAGGGCAGAGGCCGACTTCACCGTGGTGAGCGGGGTGAAGGTGCGGCCCCCGTCGGTGGAGTGCAGCAGCCCCCGGCCGCCGTCGGCGATCCACAGGTCTCCGGCGATACCGGGGACGGCCATGAGCCGGCCGGAGGGCAGGCCGGCCGCCCGGGCGGTGAAGGTCGCCCCACCGTCGGTGCTGGCGTACAGCGTGCCGCGGAACAGGGAGTAGAAGGTGCCGGCCGAGGAGCGGTCGGCGACGACGACGGCGTCGGTGCCCAGGCCGCTGACCTTCGACCAGCTCGCTCCCTTGTCGGTCGACCGGTACGGAGCCTGGCCGGCCTGGGTCCAGACGATGGTCGAGCCGTCGGCCGCGAGCGCGACGCGGCCGTCCTGGGCACCGGCCACCGGCTCGGCCTTGAAGCCGTTCCAGCTGATGCCGCCGTCGGTGGAGTAGGCGCCGTCCTGCGCGCCGCCGCGGCCGACGCGGACCATCATCGAGGGCACGGACTGGGCGAAGTCGATGTCCGTGCTGTTGGTCATCACCGGATTGCTCAGCCGCCCGGCCGGGACCTTGTTCAGGTCGTCGTGGCGGAAACCGCCTTGGTCGCCCATGGCGGTGACGACAGCGGCACCGCCGGGCGGGGCGATCGCGTCCATCAGTGCGGTCTCCTCGAGGCCCCGCGCCCCGGCGGTCCAGTGGCTGGTGCCGCCGCTGTCGGTGGCGTTGGCGTCCTTGCTGCGCCAGATGCCGTTGCCGGTGCCGTACAGCACGTGCCCGGAGTCGAAGGGGTCGATGGCCAGGGCGGTCATCCAGTGCCCGGTGTGGGTGCCGACGTAGGGAGCGCCGGAGGCGTTCCGCACCGACTTGTCCGCCAGTGCCTTCCAGGTCGTGCCGCCGTCGGTGGTGCGGTAGATCTCGTCCTCGGGCCACCAGCGGTCGAGGGTGGTGACCATCACCGTGGACGGCTGGCGCGGGTCGACGGCCAGGCCGGAGAACCCGTAGCCGCCCTGGGACGGGGAGACGTTCTTCCACGTTCCGCCGGCCGGTGCGTACTTCCAGACCGATCCCGCCGTCACGCCGTTGGGGCCGAGGGCGTTGGTGTACGTCAGGTACAGCGAGCCGTCACCGGAGACCACGCCGTGCTGCGGGAACTGGCCCGTGGGTTGCCCGGGGACCGCCTGCCAGGTGCTGCCGCCGTCGGTGGAGCGGTACAGGGAGGTGGACTTGTCGGCGACGCCGACGTAGACCGTGTTGCTGCCTGCCGGGCCGTACGTCACGAAGGAGATGCCGCCACCGCTGCTCGCACCGTCCTTGACGGGGAACGAGGAGACCTGGCTCCATGTCGCGCCGTGGTCGGTGCTGCGCCACAGGCCGTTCTTGCGCGTGCCCAGCAGGAGGGTGCCGTTGTCCGCGGGGTTGATCGCCAGCCGTTCGCCCGCCCCGCGGCCGTCCTCGTTGCCGCCCAGCTTGAAGGGCAGGTCGGTGCGCTGGAAGGTGCGGCCGCGGTCCTTGGAGCGCAGGATCGCGCCGTTGCCGGCCCACTCGTTGGTGTAGGTACCGGTCGCGAGGTAGAGCCGGTCGGGGTCGACGGGGTCGGTGGCCAGCGCGTCGACGCCCAGCAGGTTCCAGTCCTTCTCGCCGAGCCAGTCGGTCAGCGGGATCCACTGCTCGGCCCCGGTGTCCCAGCGGTAGGCGCCGCCCATGTCGGTACGCGCGTACAGCAGGCCCTTCTCCCGCGGGTTGAACACCAGCCCGGTGACGTAACCGCCGCCCACCACCTGGGCGTTCCGCCATGTGTACGGTCCGGATCCGGGCGCCTGGGTCTCGGCCGTCCTCACCAGCTTCCACTGCTGGTTGCTTCCGCCATGGCCGCGGTACTGGATGACCGCCGCGCCGTCGGCCGTGGAGCCTCCGGAGACGTCCAGGACCTGGCCGCTTCTACGGGAGGTGAGGACGACGGCGTCCGAACCGCTCACGTCGTCGATCCGCCATTCCTGGGAGGTGGAGGAGCTGTCGGTCTGCTGCTCGGCGGCGGCCGCCTGGGCGGTCGAATCGCCCGCCATGCCCAGTACTTTGCCGCTGTTGCGGTTCACCAGCTCGTAGTAGCCGTCCCCGGTGGGTCGCAGCTTCCACTGCTGGTTGGCGGTGTTCTGGTCGGTCCACTGCTGGATGCGGGTGCCGTCGGCGGTGGAGAAGGCGTTGACGTCCAGCGCCTTGCCGCTGCGTACGGAGACCAGCCGGTAGTAGGCGTTGCCGTCGACCGTCGCGGCCTGCGAGTCGTCCTGCACGAACAGGAGATACGGCACGACGACGGCGGGCGCACCGAGCAGCAGTCCGGTCCCGGTCCAGCGACGGCGGTGACGCCCGCGGCGCCCGCCGTTCGTGGGGTTGTTCATGGGGAGTTGTTCTCCTTGCGTATCACTGTGGATCGGGCAGGTCAGCGCTGCAGGGTGAGGAGGCCCGGCCGGTACGGCAGTCGGTCGTAGGGGCCGCCCGCTGCCGGGGACTTGCCCTGGTAGAGGAACCGCAGGTTGCAGGGGTCGATGGTCATGGTCTGATCGGGGTTGTCGCGGACCAGGTCACCGTGGCTGATGTCGTTGGTCCAGGTGGCACCGCTGTTCGCCTTGCCCGCGAAGGGGTTGCTCTCGTTGCCGGCCTGCGGGGTCCACGAACCGCTCAGGCTGGAGGCCGTGAACGAGCGGAAGTAGCGCGCCTGGTTCGCGCCCCTCGCCTCGACGATCATGAGGTACTGGTTCTGGCCCTGAACCTTGTAGACCTGCGGCGCCTCGAACAGGTTCTCGGGGGTGTCGCTCATGACCGTCGTGTACGAGGAGCCGAAGTTGCCCGGGAAGTTTCCGATCGGCATGCTCGCCCGGTAGATCTTGCCGTTGTCACCGGCGAAGAACAGGTACATGTTCTGGTCGTCGGCGATCAGGGTCTGGTCGATCGGGCCGGTCGGGGAATCGGTGCGGGGGATGCTTCCGGTGAACAGCGGCTGCGGTGCGGACCAGCCGTTGGGGTTGGTCGGGTCGCTCGACGTGCGGTAGACGAACGGCCACGGACCCCACTGGTACGCCAGCACCCAGATCTTCTTGGGCGCGAAGTAGAACAGCGTGGGGGCCACCGCGGCCTGGCCCATCCCGGTCTGGCCGGCCGACGCCATGTCCGACCAGTTCGTGAAGGGACCGAACATCATCGAGCCGTACGAGGATCCCGAGAAGTTCGACCCGTAGACCAGGTGCTTGCCGTTGTACGTCACGTGGGTGAAGTCCTTCAGCGAGGCCCACCCGTTCGCCGGCTGCGCCAGCGCGCCCGTCGACGTCCACCGGTACGTCGACGGAAGAGCACACGTGCCGCCCGTCGGCGCGGGCGTCGTCGGGGTCGACGTCCCGGACAGGCCGGTCCACTTCTGGTTGCCGCCGGACCAGCAGGAGTGCAGCTGGATCTTGGTGCGGTTGGCGGTCGCGGCGCCGACGGCGTCGAGGCACAGCCCGGACTGGACTCCGGCGATCGTGCCGTTGGTGTTGATGTTCCACTGCTGGCTGGCGCCGCCGTTGCAGTCCTCGATGACCACCGCGGTGCCGTTGCTTGTGCCCTTGGCCCTGGCGTCCAGGCACTTGTTGCCGTAGATCACCAGCTGCTTGCCGGAGGTGTGGGTCCAGCGCTGGTTGGCTCGTCCGTGGCAGTCCCACAGCTGCGCCTGGGTGCCGTTGACGGTGGTGGAATTGTCGATGTCGATACAGCGGCCGGAGGCGACGCCCTTGATCGCCCCCGTACTGGTCCCGCCGGTGGTGGCGGGGGCGGTCTTGAGGGCGTTCACGACGGCGGTGTAGGCGGCCTTGGGGTTGCCGTTGTTGTCGAACAGCAGGGGGTTTTCGCCTCTGCGCCAGGAGTCGCTGTCACGGATGCCCCATACCGTGATGCCGGTGCACCGGGCCACGGACAGGCAGGCCTTGACCGTGTTGCCGTAGTGGGTGGGCGAGGCCTGGGCAATGTCCAGCTCGGTGATCTGGACGTCGACACCCAGGGCGGCGAAGTTCGACAAGGTGGTCTGGAAGCTGGACGGGGGGCCGCCGGTGCCGAAGTGGCTCTGGAAGCCGACGCAGTCGATCGGCACGCCACGTGACTTGAAGTCCCTGACCATGCTGTAGACGCCCTGGGTCTTGGCGTCCGACCAGTTCTCGATGTTGTAATCGTTGTAGCAGAGCTTGGCGGAGGAGTCGGCCGCCCGGGCGGTGCGGAACGCTTCCTCGATGAAGCCGTTGCCCAGCACGTTCTGGAACACCGAGCTGCGGTGCTGGGTGGAGCCGTCGGCGAAGGCCTCGTTGACCACGTCCCAGGAGTGGATCCTGCCCTTGTAGCGGGTCATCAAGGTGGTGATGTGGTTGCTCATCACGCCGCGCAGCGTGTTCGCGTCGCCTATGGAGCTGACCCAGGAGGGGAGCTGCGAGTGCCAGACCGCGGTGTGGCCGCGCAGGCGCTGGCCGTGTGCCGCGGCATGGTCGACGATCTGATCGGCCGGGCCGAAGGTGAAGGTGCCGCGGGACGGTTCGATGGCGTCCCACTTCATCTCGTTCTCCGGGGTGATCATGTTGAACTCCCGGTCCAGGATGCCGGTGTACCTCGCATCGCCGAGCCTGCCGGCGGCCACGGCGGTGCCGAAGTACCTGCCCGAGGGCGCCGCCTGCGTGCCGAGGGGTGTTGCGGCTCCGGCAGAGCCGGGGAGGAGCGTCATGACGCCGGCCACCAGCGCCGCGGCCGACAGTCCGATCGCCAGTGTCCGGCGACGCCGACCGCGCCGGTGCAGGCCCTTCATGATGCTCCTCGGGGGTCTCGGGTCGCCTTGGGTTCCGTGATCGTGCGTGCATCGGCCGTTACGGCCTGGTCCGCCGCGGGGTGGGTGCGGTGCAGGAGGTGGCGCCGGTCCTGCGTACCGGTCGCTCGGGGTTCACGGGTATGTCGCGTCATGGGGCGCTTTCTTCGGGGATGTGCCAACGGTGAAGCGGGGGCCTCCCACGCCGGCACGCATGGTGAGCGGCGGGAAGAACACCCCACGAAGTGGAGGCTTCCGAACCCGACGCCGCGTAACAGAAAAGTGGCGCCACCCCGACGATCGCCCCGTGATGCATCTCGCAGGCAAAAAGTGTTACGCCACGCCACGCGGTCTGGTCGTCCCTGTGAAAGGGGAGGCCGCCCTGCTCAGCAGTGGTGTCTGTGACGGCACGGGTGGGCGGTTGCCGTGCTCGGTTCTCAGGCCGGTTCAACGAGGCGCACGTCGATGCATGCGGGCTGACGCCGTATGCGGCGCGGCACTCGGCTCACTGCCGGGTCGTGCACTGCGCAGTGCTGGAAACCGGGTGCAGGCTCGCCGGCTGTGCCTGCGCGGCCCGGACCGGAATGCTCAAGGAACGGTTCTCAGGACCAGGCCTTGCGGACGACGAAGGAGGCCTGGCCGGCGAAGGCCCGCGTGCCGTCGGAGCCATCGAGCCAGATGCCGCCGTCGCGGTGGCGGATGACCGCTCCGGGGTAGTTGTGGGAGTGCAGGGTCACCGACCCCGCGACCGCCCCGGGGCGCGGACAGAAGGTGGCGTCCTTCCGGAACAGTTCGCTGCCGTCGTCGGTGCTCAGCCGCAGCCGCAGATAGTGGTGCCGCAGGTAACGGCCGTCAGCCGCACGGAAGGTGACGCAGCGTGTGTCGGCCAGCCCTTGGACCACCGTGAACGTGACGCGCTGCCGCGTCTGCGCGCTGCTGGACGCGGAGACCCGACCCAGCGTCGCGAAGTCGCCCGCATACGTCAGGTACAGGGCGGGTTCGTCCACGGACTCCAGTGATTGTGCGCCCAGCGGGACCGTGCCTGCGACGGCGGACGGACTCGCCGACGGCGTTCCGGCCGACGTGGGGGTGCTCGACGTGATCGGCGTGGGACTGCCGACCGCGGGAGCGGCGGTGACGCCGGGCGCCCGGGGCGCCGGTTCCGGCCAGGCTGCGTAGGTGGCGCCCCCGGTGATGAGCACCGCGCCGGCGGCGAGGCTCGCCAGCGGATGAGCGGTCACGGCGTGGAGTTTGCCGGTCAGTGCGCCGTGCACACTGCCTCCCCCCGTCGCCATGCCGGCGGCGACGGGGACCATGGCGGCCCCGCCGGCGCTCGCCGCCGAACCCGAAAGCAGTCCCTTGGAGGTCAGCGCGGCGATGAGTCCGGCAGGGACGGCCAGGGGTGCGAGGCTGAGGAGCAACAGCTCAGCAGGGACCCGGCTCGTCGTCGCCGTGCAGACCGGGCAGTCGCGGGTGTGCCGCGCGATCCGCTTCCGCCACACCGATGCAGGCAGACCGTCCCAGCCGGCGACGGTCTCGCCCAGCTGCGGGCAACGCGGATGGGCCTCCAGCGCGGCGACGATCGTCCGGCTCAGGTCCAACTGCTCGCGCATGCGTTGCAGGCGCACTCCCACGTGGGCGACCGTGAGGCCCGTCGCGGCGGCCATGTCCTCACGGCTCAGCAGTCCGGCGCTCTCCTGCCACCACAGCGACAGCAGCACCCGGTGGTCCGGGTCGAGCCACCGGCCGGCTTCCGCGATCTGACGGCGCTCGTCCGACACGTGCAGCCGCAGGATCGTCGCGTCCTCGGGTTCGGGGCGGGCGTCCGGTATGTGGAGTGCCTCGTCGATGACCGCGGTCCGGTCGACGAAGGCGCGTTGCCGGTTCCAATGGGTGTGTATCTGGCGGAGCGTGATCGACACCAGCCAGGAGCGGAAGCTGTCGGGGGCGCGCAAGGCCGGCAGATCGCGCACGACACGCAACAGCGTTTCCTGGACGACGTCGTCGACGTCGGCATGTGCGCTCAGCGCTCGTCGGACGATGTTGTAGATCAACGGCAGGTAGGCGGCGACCAGCTCTTCACGCGCCCGGTCATCCCCGGCCTGCGCCGCGACGACCAGCCCCGCGTGGTCCGCATCCATGAGCCCCATTCCCACCCTCCTCATCACGGCGTCAGACCCTAACGTCCGCAAAGGTGTGCGACCAAAGCCCCCGCCTCAGGCCGAGGACCGGGCCCCTGCCGGTGGGGAGGACCCGCTACAGCGGCCCCGCCGCCGAAGAAACGGGCGGGACGAGCCGGACAGAGTTCTCGGTGCATACTATGGGCCGCTCCCACCCCGTCCATTGATGATCATGCACGGCCCCTAGGTGTTAGCGCTCACAACACCCCCTCCTTCCGTCGGGTCGCCGCACCACGCGTGGCCGGAGCCCCGATCCAGTCGCCTGTGCAGCCGGAACCTTCGCCACCTTCCAGTGCCTGCCGGTTCAGGAGCTCCCACACCGCCCATCCCCGATCTCCCTGCTCATCAAGAACGGGTAACGGTCGCAACAGCCCTTGAGTTACAAGTCTGTTAGCGCTCACAATGTCTCGCATTCGTCGGCCACCGCTCGTCGGAGCCGACGCTTCACTCTGCCTCCGCCCCGTCTCAACCTGCTCCGCACCGCTGCCTTCGCCGGACCGATCGCCCCCACGGGGCTCCGCCTGGTACGACGCACGTCCCGAGAGGATCCACGACATGGCCCACAGAGCCCTCCGCATCGTCGCCGCCACCGCCCTGGCCGGCAGTGTGCTGACCGCCTGCACCACCGAGCCCGCACCCACCGGCGGCACCAGCAGCGCCGGCAAAGGCTCCTCCGACGGCAAGCTGGTGCTCGGGTTCGCCCAGGTGGGAGCCGAGAGCGGCTGGCGCACCGCCAACACCAAGTCCGTACGCGAGGCGGCCGAGAAGGCCGGCGTCACCCTGAAGTTCTCCGACGCGCAGCAGAAGCAGGAGAACCAGATCAAAGCGATCCGCACCTTCATCCAGCAGAAAGTGGACGTCATCGCCTTCTCGCCGGTGGTCGAGTCCGGCTGGGACACCGTCCTGAAGGAGGCGAAGAACGCCGGCATCCCGGTGATCCTCACCGACCGCGCCGTCGACTCGAAGGACACCTCCCTCTACCGGACCTTCCTCGGATCGGACTTCGTCAAGGAGGGCCAGGAGGCCGGCAAGTGGCTGGTGAAGGAGTACCAGGGAACCTCCGAGCCGGTCAACGTCGTCGAGCTCCAGGGCACTACCGGCTCCGCCCCCGCCAACGACCGCAAGGCGGGCTTCGCCGACGCCGTCAAGGGCGACCCCAAGTTCAAGGTCGTCGACTCCCAGACCGGGGACTTCACACGTGCCAAGGGCAAGGAGGTCATGCAGGCCTTCCTCAAGTCCCACAAGGACATCGACGTCCTGTACGCCCACAACGACGACATGGCTCTGGGCGCCATCCAGGCCATCGAGGAGGCCGGCAAGAAGCCGGGCACCGACATCAAGGTGATCTCCGTCGACGGCATCAAGGACGCCTTCGTCGCCATGCAGGAGAAGAAGATCAACGTGGTGGTCGAGTGCAACCCGCTCCTCGGCGACCAGCTGATGGAGCTCGCCAGGAAGGTGGCGGCGGGGGAGAGCGTCCCGCGACGGATCGAGGTCAAGGAGGGCGTCTTCACCCAGGACCAGGCCGCGGCGGCCCTGCCCGGACGCCAGTACTGACCTCCCCCGCCCGCACCAGACCGGGGGCGGCCCTCGCGCCGCCCCCTTCCTCAGGAGAGGAGGGCGGATGGCAGCCCCACCCACCCCCCGCACGCCCACCCGCACCGGCCGACCGGTCCTGGAAGCCCACGGCATCCGCAAGGCCTTCCCCGGCGTCCTCGCCCTCGACGGGGTGGACCTGCGCCTCTTCCCCGGCGAGGTACACGCGCTGATGGGCGAGAACGGCGCCGGCAAGTCGACCCTCATCAAAGTACTCACCGGGGTCCACACACCCGACGGGGGAACCGTCTCCGTCGACGGCAGCCTCCAGTGGTTCGCCGAACCCCTGGAAGCACAGCACGCCGGAATCAGCACGGTCTACCAGGAGGTGAACCTGTGCCCCAACCTCTCGGTCGCCGAGAACATCCTCATCGGCCGTGAACCCCGGCGCCTGGGCCTGATCCACTGGACGGCCCTCCACGAACGCGCGGCACGACTCGTCACCGAGCTGGAACTCGACCTCGACGTGCGCCTGCCGCTGAGCGCGCAGTCCCTCGCCGTCCGGCAACTGGTGGCGATCGTAAGAGCCGTGGACATCAAGGCCAAGGTCCTCGTCCTCGACGAGCCCACCTCCAGCCTCGACCGGGACGAGGTCGCCCAGCTGTTCGCCCTGGTGCGCCGGCTGCGTGACCGGGGCGTCGCGATCCTCTTCGTCACCCACTTCCTCGACCAGGTCTTCGACCTGTGCGACCGGGTGACCGTCCTGCGCAACGGCCGCCTCGAAGGCGAGTACCGGATCGACGAACTGACCCCCGTGACCCTCGTTCACCGCATGGTGGGCGGCGAACTCCGCACCCTCGACGCACTCGCGGAGACCTCACGCACCGGCACCGCCGCCCCCGTTCCTACGGAAACCCCCTTCCTCAGCGCCCGCGGGCTCGCCCGGTCCGGTGCCGTCCAGCCCTACGACCTGGACATCCACCGCGGCGAGGTCATCGGCCTGGCCGGACTCCTCGGATCCGGACGCACCGAGGCAGCCAGGCTGCTCTTCGGAGCCGACCACGCCGACGGAGGAGAGCTCCGGATCGACGGCGAACGCGCCCACCTGCGGTCTCCACGGGCCGCGATCGCCCGCAGGATCGCCTTCTGTTCGGAGAACCGCAAGGAAGAGGGCCTGATCGCCGAGCTCACGGTCCGCGAGAACATCGTGCTCGCCCTTCAGGCCGCCCGCGGCTGGACCAAGCCCCTCTCGCGGGCTCGACAGGACGAGATCGCCGCCCGGTGGACCGAGGTTCTCGACATCCGCCCGGCCGACCCCGAGGTCCAGGTCCGCAATCTCAGCGGAGGCAACCAGCAGAAGGTCCTGCTCGCCCGGTGGCTCCTCACCGACCCCGAGCTGCTGATCCTGGACGAACCCACCCGGGGGATCGACATCGGCGCCAAGGCGGAGATCCAGAAGCTGGTCACCCGCCTGGCCGCGGAAGGCACTGCGGTCGTCTTCATCTCCACCGAAATCGAGGAAGTCCTGCGGCTGAGCCACCGCGTGGGTGTCCTGCGCGACCACCGACTCGTCGCCACCCTCCTCAACGACCCGGCCCTGACGCCCGACCGGATCCTGGGCACCATCGCCACCGGAGCCACCTCATGACAGCATCCGACGACACGAGCACCGGGGGACGTCCGGGCCGGGCGCCCGTCGCCCGGCAGCTCACCGGGCACCGCCTGTTCTGGCCCGCCACCTTCCTGGCCGCCCTGCTGCTCGGGAACGTCGCGTTCACCCATGACTTCTTCGCCGTCCGCGTCCAGAACGGACACCTGTACGGCAGCCTGATCGACATCCTCCAGTTCGGCGCCCCCCTGATCCTGGTGTCGCTCGGCATGACGCTGGTCATCGCCACCCGGGGCATCGACCTCTCGGTCGGCTCCACGGTCGCCATCGCCGGCGCCCTCGCATGCGAGCACATCGCCGACGCGAAGAACCCCGGCAGCTTGTCCACCGTCATGTCGGCGATCACGGTGGCAGTCGGCGTGGCCGCCGCCATCGGACTGCTGAACGGCTTCCTCGTCGCCCGGCTCGGCGTCCAGCCCATCGTCGCCACGCTCGTGCTCATGGTCGCCGGGCGCGGCGTGGCCCAGCTGATCACCGACGGCCAGATCATCAGCGTGTCCAGCAGCACCTACAAGATGATCGGCGGCGGCTACTGGCTCACCCTCCCCTTCGCCGTCCTGCTGGCCGCGGCCGTCGTCGCCGCCACCTCCCTCGTCGTCCGGCGGACCGCGCTCGGCATGCTCATCGAGTCGGTGGGCGGCAATCCGGTCGCGAGCCGACTCGTGGGCGTCAGGGCGGCCGGCCTTCTGGCCACGGTCTACGTCGCCAGCGCCGTGTGCGCCGCGGTGGCCGGCCTGATGATCAGCTCCAACGTGTCCAGCGCCGACGGCAACAACGCCGGCCTGTGGATCGAGCTGGACGCGATCCTCGCCGTGGTCATCGGCGGCACCGCCCTCACCGGCGGCCGCTTCTCCCTCGGCGGGACGGTCCTGGGAGCGCTGATCATCCAGACCCTCTCAACCACGATCTACACCCTCGGCGTACCGCCGGAGACCACCCTCGTCTTCAAGGCCCTGGTCGTCATCGTCGTGTGTCTCGTCCAGTCGCCCGCGTTCCGCGCGCGACTCCCACGCCGTCACCGCCCCGCCGCCTCGGCCCCCGCGGTCGGCGACGCAGGAGTCCGCCAGCAGGAGGTCCACCCGTGAGCACCACCCTCAGCTCCCTCACCAGGCCGCTCCAGCGGTTCCCGGTGCGGCATGCCGCCCGTCTGCCGCTCATGGTCACGGCCGCTCTGCTGATCGCCATGTTCTCCCTCGGCTCCGTGCACTACGAGGGCTTCTTCTCCGGGCAGGTCCTGCTCAACGTCCTCATCGACAACGGCTTCCTGCTCGTGGTGGCGACCGGCACGACGTTCGTCATCCTCACCGGCGGAATCGACCTCTCGGTCGGCTCCATGGTGGCCTTGTCGACCATGCTGACGGCCTGGCTCGTCGAACAGAACGGCGCGCCGCTCGCCCTGGTGGTGCCGCTGGTCCTGCTGGTGGGAGCAGGAGGCGGCGCGCTGATGGGCTGGGTGATCCACACCTTCGAGATACAGCCCTTCATCGTCACCCTCGCGGGCATGTTCCTCGCCCGCGGCCTCTGCTACACGATCAGCACCGAGTCCATCTCCCTCACCGACCCGACGGCCACGCGGATCGCCCAGACGCGGGTGCTCCTGCCGGGGGGACTGTTCGTCTCACCCGCCGTGGTCATCGCCCTGGTCGTGCTGGCCCTCGCCTTCGTCGTCCTCCACCACACCCGCTTCGGCCGCACCGTGTACGCCATCGGCGGCAACGAGTCCTCGGCCCGTCTCATGGGCCTGCCCGTGGGACGCACCAAGATCGCGGTGTACGCCGTGAGCGGCCTGTGCTCCGCCCTCGGCGGTCTGCTGCTGACGTTCTACATGCTGTCCGGCTACGCCCTGCACGCCGTCGGCATGGAACTCGACGCCATCGCGGCCGTGGTCATCGGAGGGACGCTGCTGACCGGGGGGTCCGGGTTCGTCCTCGGCACCGCCCTGGGCGTGACGGTCCTCGGTCTGATCCAGACCGTCATCAGCTTCCAGGGCACGCTCAGCTCGTGGTGGACGCGCATCGTCATCGGCGGTCTGCTGTTCGTCTTCATCCTCCTCCAACGGCTCTTCGGCGGATCCCGCCCGGCGCCTTAGCGAGTCCCCTCCTCCCCCGTGCTTCCGTACCGGACGGTGCTCACCCCGCCCAGAAGTGTGTCCTCGCCCCTTGGGGACGGCACCGTTCCGGCGGGGTGGCCAGGGCGTCGACGCCCTGGCCGAGCTGAATTGTTAGCGTTCACAATGGCGTGATGCGAAAGGCGCTAAGGTTCTCTCGCATCGATGTACAGCCGTGATCAGCGAGAAGGGAGGCGAACGTGGCGCATCCCGCGGAAGACGTCCGCCCGCCGACGATGGCCGACGTCGCACGCGAGGCGGGGGTCTCCCACCAGACCGTCTCCCGGGTGCTGAGCGGCCACCCCAACGTACGCGCGGCCACCCGCGAACAGGTCACCCGGGCCATCGAGCGGCTGGGATACCGCCGCAACTCCGCCGCACGCGCCCTGGTGACGCGCAGGACGAGGACGCTGGGCGTCATCGCCGTCAACACCGCCCTGTACGGACCCGCAAGCACCCTGACCGGCCTGCAGGAGGCGGCCCGGGAGCAGGGCTACCTCGTCTCCACCGTCAGTCTGCGCACCGGCGAGGGGCAGGGCCTCAAGGGCGCCATCGACCACCTCGCGTCCTGGGGCGTGGAGGGTGTGGTCGCCATCACCCCGCAGCGCTCGCACGTACAGGCGCTCGCCGAACTGGACGCACCCTTCCCCGTGGTCACCGTGGAGGGCGGTCACCAGCTCGACCTGCCCGGCGTCTCCCTCGACCAGGAGCTCGGGGCCCGCATGGTCACGGAGCACCTCCTCGCCGCCGGGCACGGCACCGTCTGGCACGTGGCGGGTCCCGCCGACTGGCTGGAGAGCGAGGCCCGCACCGCCGGATGGCGCGCGGTCCTGGAGGAGAGCGGCATCAGACCTCCGCGCGTACTGACGGGGGACTGGAGCCCGTTGTCCGGATACCGGGCGGGACAGGAGCTCGCCGGGCTCGCCCTGGCCCGTCGGGGCGCGACACCGGTCACCGCCGTCTTCGTCGCCAACGACCAGATGGCCCTCGGTGTCCTGCGGGCTCTGCGCGAGGCGGGGATCCGCACTCCCGGACAGGTGGCCGTGGCCGGTTTCGACGACATCCCCGAAGCCGAGTACTTCCCTCCGCCCCTGACCACGGTCCGCCAGGACTTCGCGGCCATCGGGCGCCGGAGCATCGGACTCCTCGTCGACCACATCGAGGGGCGCGCCCGGAAGGCCGAGCACCTCCTCGTGGAACCGCAGCTCATCATGCGCGCGAGCACGCGCCCTTCAGGCGAGGACTGACGCACCGGGCGGCAATCGCCACCGCCTTCCGACCGCCAGTGGCGGGACTCCTTCCGGCCGTTCGGCGTCCGGCGTCCGACGGCGCACGACCGCCGTTCCGCCGACGTCGGTGCCGGCGCCGGCGCCGCACCGGACGCCGCGGGCTGCCGGCACGCCCCTCCGGCCACGGCAGTAAGTGCGCGCAGACATCAGAGGGCACATTCCTGGCCCGATGCTCGACAGAACTGTCCCAGGCTCTTGTCCGACAGAATTGTGAGCGTTAACAATCAGAGGGCTTCTCCGACCGCTGCTCATGACGAGAGAGACCGCATCGTGACCCCACACGCGCCTTCCGACCCCGCAACCCGTCACCATCCCGAGGC
This sequence comes from Streptomyces pallidus (ex Mingjun et al. 2026), assembly GCF_051550185.1. NCBI lineage: Bacteria > Bacillati > Actinomycetota > Actinomycetes > Kitasatosporales > Streptomycetaceae > Streptomyces > Streptomyces pallidus (ex Mingjun et al. 2026). The sequence continues at coordinate 150,536 of NZ_CP196181.1, forward strand.
CTGCACCGTCGGTGTCGACTTCGGCACCCTCTCCGGGCGCGCCGTCGTGGTCAGGGTCCGGGACGGCGCCGAACTCGGTTCGTCGGTCCACGAGTACGGGCACGCCGTCATCGAGGACCGCCTTCCCTCCACCGGCGTCCCCCTGCCCCCCGACTGGGCCCTGCAGCACCCGGAGGACTGGCGCGAGGTCCTGCGTACCGCCGTTCCGGCAGCGGTCGCCGACGCAGGCGTCGACCCGGGCCGCGTCATCGGCATCGCCACCGACTTCACCGCCTGCACGGTCCTGCCGACCACCCAGGACGGCACCCCGCTCGCCCTGATCCCCCAGTGGGTCGACCGCCCGCACGCCTGGCCCAAACTGTGGAAGCACCACGCCGCACAGGGGCAGGCCGACCGCATCAACGCCCTCGCCCGCGCCCGCGCCCGCGGCGAGAAGTGGATCGCACGGTACGGCGGCAGGATCTCCTCCGAATGGCAGTACGCAAAGGCCTTGCAGGTCCTGGAGGAGGACTCTGCCGTCTACGCCGCCTGCGCCCGCTGGATCGAGGCGGCCGACTGGATCGTCTGGCAGCTGACCGGCACCGAGTCCCGCAACACCTGTACCGCCGGCTACAAGGGCATCCACCAGGACGGCTCCTACCCCTCGCCCGACTTCCTGGCCCGGCTGCACCCGGACTTCGCCGACTTCCCCGCCACGCGCCTGGAGCACCCGCTGGCACCACTGGGCTCCCGCGTCGGCGCCCTGAGCGGGCGGGCCGCGCGCTGGACCGGCCTCCCCGAGGGCATAGCCGTCGCCGCGGGCAACGTCGACGCCCACGTGGCCGCCCCCGCGGCCGGCGCCGTCGAGAACGGGCGGATGCTCGCCATCATGGGCACCTCCACCTGCCACATCCTCAACGCCGCCACGCTCGCCGAGGTCCCCGGCATCTGCGGGGTCGTCGACGGCGGCATCGTCCAGGGTGCCTACGGCTACGAGGCCGGCCAGAGCGCGGTCGGCGACATCTTCGCCTGGTGGCTCCGGCAGGGCGTCCCGGACCACTACCGCACCGAGGCGGCGGCATCCGGCGAGGACCTCCACCAGCTCCTGACCCGCAAGGCCGCGGCCTGCCCGGTCGGCGCGCACGGTCTGGTCGCCCTGGACTGGATGAACGGCAACCGCTCCCCCCTGGTCGACCACCACCTCTCCGGAGTCATCGCCGGCCTCACCCTCGACACCCGGCCCGAGGACGTCTACCGGGCCCTGCTCGAGTCCACCGCCTACGGCACCCGGATGATCGTCGAGAACTTCGAGGGCGCCGGGATCCCCGTCGAGGAGTTCATCGTCACCGGCGGCCTGAAGAAGAACGCACTGCTCATGCAGATCCACGCCGACGTGCTCCGCCGCCCCGTCTCCCTCGGCACCTCCGACCAGGGGTCTGCGCTCGGCTCGGCCATTCACGCCGCCGTCGCCGCGGGCGCGTACGCCGACGTCCGCACCGCCGCCTCCGCCATGGGAGGCGTCCAGCGCCACGCCTACGTCCCCGACGCCGCACGGGCGGACGCCTACGACGCGCTCTTCAGCGAATACCGCGCCCTGCACGACCACTTCGGCACCGGCGCGGACCTCCTCCTGCACCGCCTGCGCAGGATCCGCAACACCGCACGCCGCGCCACCGCCCGCTGACCGGGGCCTCACCCGCCACCCGCCCCCATCGGCCCGGCCTCTCCGCCCGAGCACCTCCGAGGAGCACACCCGACATGACGCCCGCCCGGCCCGACCGCGAGATCTGGTTCCTCACCGGCAGCCAGTCCCTCTACGGCGACGACACCCTCGCCCAGGTCGCCGACCAGTCCCGCGCCATCGCTTACGTCCTCGCCTCCCGGCCCCAGATGACCGTCCGCCTCGTGTGGAAGCCCGTCCTCACCGACGCTGCCGCCATCCGCGCGGTCTGCCTGGAGGCCAACGCCGACGACCGCTGCATCGGCCTGATCGCCTGGATGCACACCTTCTCCCCGGCCAAGATGTGGATCGCCGGCCTCGACGCCCTGAACAAGCCCCTGCTGCACCTGCACACCCAGGCCAACCGCCAACTGCCCTGGTCCACCATCGACATGGACTTCATGAACCTGAACCAGGCCGCGCACGGCGACCGCGAGTTCGGCTTCGTCCAGACCCGTCTCGGTGTACCGCGCAAGACCGTGGCCGGTCACGTCTCCACCCCCGACGTCGTCGACCGCATCGCCGGATGGGCCCGCGCCGCCGGCGGCCGCTCCGAACTGACCACTCTCAAACTCGCCCGCTTCGGCGACAACATGCGCGACGTCGCCGTCACCGAAGGCGACAAGGTCGAGGCGCAACTGCGGTTCGGGGTCTCGGTCAACACCTACGGCGTCAACGATCTCGTCGCCGCGGTCGACGCCGCCCCCGAGGACACCGTGGCCGCCCTCGTCGAGGAGTACCAGGACCTCTACGCCCTCGCACCCGAGCTGCGGCCGGGCGGCGAGCGCCACGCCTCCCTGCGCTACGCCGCACGCATCGAAGCCGGTCTGCGCACCTTCCTCACGGAGGGCGGGTTCCGCGCCTTCACCACCAACTTCCAAGATCTCGGCGGCCTGCGCCAGCTTCCGGGGCTCGCCGTGCAGCGCCTGATGGCGGACGGCTACGGGTTCGGCGGCGAGGGCGACTGGAAGACCGCCGCCCTGCTGCGCACCCTGAAGACGATGTCCCACGGCCTGCCCGGCGGCACCTCGTTCATGGAGGACTACACCTACGACCTCACGCCCGGCCAGGAGCTCGTCCTCGGCGCCCACATGCTGGAGGTCTGCCCCTCCCTCACGACGGCCACGCCCACCTGTGAGATCCACCCGCTCGGCATCGGCGGGCGCGAAGACCCGGTCCGCCTCGTCTTCGACGCGGATCCCGGTCCGGCCGTCGTCGTCGGTCTCGCGGACATGGGCGACAGGTTCCGCCTCGTCGCCAACCACGTCGACGTCGTCACCCCGCCCGAGCCGCTGCCCCAGCTCCCCGTCGCACGAGCCGTCTGGCACCCCCGCCCCGACCTGCGCACGTCCACCGAAGCCTGGCTGACGGCCGGAGCACCGCACCACACCGTCCTGACCACCGCTCTCGGCGGCGAGGAGCTCGAAGACCTCGCCGAGATGCTCCGTACCGAACTCGCCGTCATCGACGAAGACACCACCGTCCGGCGCTTCACGCGCGAGCTGCGCTGGAACCAGGCGTACCACCGTCTGGCCCAGAGCCTGTGAGCACCTTCGCCGCCGCCCCCGCCCTGCAGGGCGCCGTGACCACCTCCCCTCGCACCAGGACGGAGCCCACCGTGAGCACCGCCGTTTCCAGTGAACTGCGCCGAGAGGTACTGGAGGCCAACCTCCGCATCCCCCGAGCCGGCCTGGCCACCCTCACCTGGGGCAACGTGAGCGGTGTGGACCGACAGGCCGGTGTCTTCGTCATCAAGCCCTCGGGGGTGGCCTACGACGTACTGAGCGAGGAGGACCTGGTCGTCGTCTCCCTCTCCGACGGCAGCGTCGTCGAAGGCCGTCTGCGCCCGTCCACCGACACCGAGACGCACCGCAGCCTCTACCTCGCCTTCCCCTCCATCGGAGGCGTGACCCACACGCACTCCACCCACGCCGTCGCCTTCGCCCAGGCCCGGCGCCCGATACCGGTGCTCGGCACCACCCACGCGGACACCTTCAACGGCCCCGTCCCCGTCACCGCGCCCCTCACCCCCCAGCAGTGCGCCACGGACTACGAGTACAACACCGGCCAGGTGATCGTGGACCTGCTGGGCGGTGACGACACCCGGGCCGAGGAAGTCCCCGGTGCCCTCGTCGCCCACCACGGCCCCTTCACCTGGGGCACCGACGCCACCACCTCCCTGGAGCACGCCGTCGTCTGCGAGGCGGTGGCCGAGATGGCCCTCCACACCATCGCCCTGGGCACGGTCGAACCCCCGCAGCACGTCCTGGACCGACACTTCACCCGCAAGCACGGCCCGAACGCCTACTACGGCAATCCCCACTCCGTCTGACGAAACCGTCCCCGCTGGTGGACGTGCCCCGGGCTCATGGTTCCGGCAACGACTTTTCCCGTGGCTTACGTTGGGGGGGGTGACTGCCGGGGCGCTTTGCGCCGCACACGGTTTGGTGACCCGGTGGTTCCCTAAGCGCCGTGCGGGCCGATGTGAGCCCGCTGCTCGATCGAGGATCCTGCGCTGCTACGCGAGGTCCGCCCCGGACGGTCAGTCCGACGCGTTCACCGCCGTTCCCGACCACGGCGAGCAGCACCCAGGGGTACTGATGGAGGCGGACGGCTTCGGCGTCCGTCCCGACCACCCAGCCCGAAGTCGGCGCCGGCGCCGTCGCGGCGACCGGCTACTGCATCGGCGGCCTCCTCGCGAGGCACACCGCCGCGGCTCACCCGGGCCGCGCCGTCGCCGCGTTCCGCGGCCCCGTGAACGCCGACGGACCCGACCTCTTCTCCAAGACCACCGCAGACGTCCACCTCGGCCATGCCGAAGGCGGCATGACAGCAGTGGCCCTCTGGGAGCTCAAGCAGGCTCTGCCCCCCACCACCGTCCACGGCTTCACCACGTCCGACACCCGAGACACCCGGCGGTTGCCCCCTCTGCGACGTATAGTGCGTCGCGTGTCCAGCACATGGAGAGAACCGGAAGCTCTGGAAAGCGCGAAGCCAGCGACCTACGAGAACGCACGTGCCGAAATCCTGGTCTCGCTCGACTACGCCAACCTCGACATGGACTTCCCCCGCATCGTGCACTGGCTGAGGCAGCTGCCCGCAGGTGACCGTGATCGCCTCCTGGGCGAACTAGAGGCAATCGCTGCGACTGACGCGATCCACCGGGACGACGCCACGTACCTGCTGGACGGCCTCGGGCTGCGCCGCATCCGCTGGGAGCAGCCCTGACGGGCACGGCCCAGCGCTACCTCCCCGGATACCGCGGCCCGCTTGACGCGCCAACACCCCATCGTTCGAGCTGTTCCGCGCTTCACTGACCTTGCTTCTCGGTGGCCTCGGCTCCACGGAACAGGACAGCCTGGGTGAAAGTCCGCGTACGAGGTGCTCGGGGCGCATCGGCCAGAGCAGGACTCCCGGCGGCGAGTCCGCGGCGAACTCGTCAACCACCGCAACGGCTACCGCCCAGGCGAGGTGGGACCCTGCACGCCTGACCCTGGGGTTCAGACCCCCTGCACGTACAGGGCCCCTGCGCAGGAACCCAGCCCCAGCACCACGAAAAGCGCACCCGTCGCGACGCCGGCCCACCACAGGCCACTGCCCTGGGCGGGGAGCGTCCAGCGGGAGGGGTCCGCCGGGTCGTAGCGGACCTCGACCCGGGAGCCGACGCGAAGGGTCTTTTCGCGGGGGCGGCCCACGTTCGACGTGGTCTCCATGGACCGGTCGTCTGCCGTGGTCCAGGCGATCACCGGTCGGTACACCGTGGTCCCGGTACTCCCGAACGTGAGCGATGCCTCCGACTGCCCCTCCAGCTGCATCGGCGCGAGGCGGGTGACCACACCCTGCGCTGTCATGCCCTTGCGGAGCAGGTGATCGTTCTTCCGGACCTCGCGGTATCCCGCCGTGCCGATGGCGGCACCAGCCGCAGTGAAGATCAAGGAGAAGAGCCAGAGGACCAGGGAAGGGGACATGAGACCTGTTTCGGTTTGGCGGCGGCCCGAGGGCTACGGCGCCGGCGTACCACGTTGGTATCGGCGACGTTCTCCTGCCGCCAGTCGGTTCCGGTGGAAGCAGGAGGGACGGCTCCGATGTCCCCGCCGCGGTCGAGCGCTGAGGCCGCGCGGGCGATGACGTCCGCGTACCAGTGGGCGCTGCTCTCGCACGTCCGGCGCTGGGTCGGGAACGGTCGGATCCACCGCACCTCCCTCCCCTCCCGCCACACCACCGTCGCCACCGCCCTGCTGCTGGCCATGGCCTACCTCGCCGCCCTCCGCACCCGCTCCGACAGCCGCAGCGCCGACGCGGCGGCCGGGCCGCGGCCCGCTCCGGTCGGCGGCGCCGCTGAGACCGCGCCGGGCCCGGTCGCCGGTCAGGCGGCCGGGCCACCGAGCAGGGTGAGGACCTCGCCGACGGTGTGTTCGAAGAGCGGCCCCGGGTCGGTGAGGGCGAAGTCGAGGTGTCCGAACACCTCCACCGCGACCGCCCCGTACAGCCGCGCCCAACAGGCCACGAAGACGTAGATCACCTCCAGCGGCACCGGCTCGCCCGCCAGGTGCTCGCGCACCTCCTCCAGCTGCGCCGCCCAGGCCGGGTCCAGGTCCGCTGGCGCGCGCACGGCGCCGCGGCGCCACAGCTCGACCATCAGCTCCAGGACGACGCCCCCGAAACGCCAGCTCGACTCGTGCGCGGCCGCCCCCGGCGCGGTGTCGGCGTCCGCCACCGGTTTGGCGAACAGCAGGGCGAACTCCTGCGGGTGGGCCAGCGCCCACCGGCGCAGCTCACGGCACACCTCCCGCAGCCGCTGACCCGGTTCGCCGACAGGCCGTAGGTCACGCGCCGCGGTCAGGGCAGCGGCGAGCTCGTCGTAGAGGTGCGAGACCAGGGCCTGGACCAGCTCCCGGTGACCGGCGTAGTACCGGTACAGGCCCGGCGCGGTCAGTCCCATCTCCCGGGCGACGGCCCGGACGGTCACCGAGGCCGGGCCCTCTTCGATCAGCAGCCGCCGGGCGATGCGCATCGCGTCGGCGAGGGCATCCTCCCGCACGCGGTGGCGACGCCTGCCCCCGGCAGCTCCCTGGGTGTCCGTCATGGCCGTGGGCTGCCCTCCGCTTGACAAAGTTAACAGCTATCACTTTAGCTCTCCATAAGAGTTAACGCTGTTAACTATTGGCATTGGGGGGCTCATGACGTACGGCATCGTGCTGACCTACACACTCACACCGCGCTGGCTGGCAATGCCGCGCGAGGAGCGGAACCGGATGCGCCAGGCGCACATCGAGCCGGTGTTCGCCCGACATGCGGACCGGATCACGGCCCGATTCTTCGACGCCGAAGCGTTCAGCGGCCGCTTCTCGGACTTTGCCGTGCTGGAGACCGAGGACCTGGGCGCGTACTACTTCCTCATCGAGGCCCTGCGCGACACTCCGCTCATCAGCGACGGCTACCTCGTCCTCGGAGAGGTCCTCCTCGGCGTCCGGGACGGCTTCCAGACGTACGAGCGCCTCGCCCCGGGAGTTCACGCGTGAGCCGGCACGACGTCCGCAGCGGGCGTCGGTCGGTGCGGCTGATGCGGACCGGCGCCACACTGGTGCTCCTGGACACCCTCGCTCAGACTCCGCTGGCCGGTCTCTACGCCACCGGTGACCCGGACCCGCTCGCCTGGCACTCGGCCAACGCCGACGTCCTCACGGTGTCCAGCGCGACGTCCAGCTCGCCAACGGCGCACCCTGGCCCGAGCTGGAGGTCTCGGGCTGCCGCTATCGCTTCCGTCTGCTGAACGGCTCCGACGCCCGCCGCTACCGGCTTCGGCTCGACGTCGAAGCCGGCGGGAACGGGCGGTTCGTAGATCGGCAGCGACGGCGGCTGCTGCCCGCACCCGAGCGACTCGACACTCTCGACATCGCGCCCGGCGAGCGCTTCGACGTCGTCGCCGACTTCGCCGTCCACCCCGTCGGCGGCCGCATCACCCTGCGCACACCGCCGCCGGAGGCCGGATGCGTGACGTCATGCACTTCCACGTCGTACGCGTCCCAAGGACACCACCCGTACCGGATCGGTTCTCAACCCACCACCAGGGCCTGCGTCCACCGTGGGCGTTGCGGTGCGCGCCCTCGACTTCCGCCGCACCGCCGCTGGCGAGGACCGGCAGCTATGGACCGTCAACGGCAAAACCTCCCACCCCGACACCGTGGACGTACGCCCCTACGAGGTCGTCGAAGCCCTTGTCCGCTTCACCGGCTGCCGCGGGCTGAGCGCGGCGGACCTGCGGCGCGAGCTGATCCGGCGGAGTCTGCTTGTGGGACCCGGCAACCGGCCAGAAGGCCGGCTCAGCCATTGCCGTAACCGGCCAACCGCTCAGCGTTCTGACGTTCTCCCCGGACAACCTCCTGGTCACCAGCGGCGCGGGCCGCAATTTCATCTCCCGCGTCCGGCCAGTTCGGATGTGACTTCAGTGACCATCTGCGGTGGGCGCCAACCCGGGCGGCTCAGCTTCGGAGTCAGGCCCGGAAGGCCTTCCGGAGAAGTTCGCCGAACTCGGCGGGGTGCGTGGTCAGGCCGGTGTGCCCGCCGGGGAAGTGCAGGAGTTCCGTATTGAGATGCTCGGCCAGGAAAGCGGCCGGCCGGTAGGGCAGCTCGCCGCGTGAGTCCTGGCCGCAGGCGAGCACAAGCCGGTCCGACAGTGCCTCCAGCCGGTGGATGTCCGGGGCGTAGGCCATGAAGCTCGGCACGATGCGCCCGACGAAATAGGGCAGGTTGGTCATCGTCCGCTCAACCCTCGCCGCTGCCTGCGGCGGAAGCTTGATCTCCGCCTTCGGCTCGGAGGTGTCGCCGTCCTTCCTCAGACCCGCGGCGAACACGGCCATCGCCGACATGAGCCCCTCTGCCTGGAACGTTGCCTTTACGCGTGCGATGAGCATGCGGTGTTCGTGAGCGTCGGGCAGGACCTCCACCACCGGCGGCTCGTGCGCCACGAGGCGTTCGATGCGTTCGGGATGGGCGGTGAGCAGGTGCAGGGCGGCGATCGCGCCCGAGCTGGACCCGAACACCCGGGCGGGCTCATCGGGCGACAGCAGTTCCAGTATCCGCAAGGCGTCGTCGGCGTGTTCGGCCACGCTCTGCTCTGCTTCGGGGTCGTCCAGCGTGCTTCTTGACATGCCGCGCGGGTCGTAGGTCGCGACGGTGTACTCCGCGGCCAGGTCGTCGGCGATGCCGTCGAAGGCGGCCGCTCCGCCCGTCCCTCCGGGGATCAACAGCAGGAGCGGGCCCCAGCCGCGCACTTCGTAATGCAGGGTCGCGCCGTTCACGCGCAGGGTGCCGACGGTCGGGTCGGTCATGCGAAGTCTCCTTCTCGGGACGGGGGCCAGTGCTCCAGGAGGGTGTGGAGGGCGTCGAGCGCGCGGACCCAGGACTGCTGCGGCGAACGCTCGTGCGCGAACCCGCCCGCGGCCTCCAAGGCGACGAAGCCGTGGAACGTGCTGCGCAGCAAGCGGACCGCGTCGGTCAGGTCGGGCTCGGTCAGTCCGTAGCCGCGCAGCATGCCGTAGGTCAGTTCGACCGCACGCCGCGGTCCGGCTGCCTTTGCCGCCAGATCGGGGTCGATCCGGACCCGGGTCTGCGTCGCCGCGTAGCGGCCCGGGTGCTCGTGGGCGTACTCCCGCCAGGCGTCGGCGAACGCGACCAGCGCGTCCTTGCCCGCCCGTCCGGAGGTCGCCTCCGCGATGCGGATCGTCTTCTCGTCCGCCGCCAGCAGCGCGATCCGTCCGCGCAGATCCTCCAGACTGCGCACATGGGTGTAGAGGCTCGCATCCCTCACGCCCAGTCGCCGCGCCACCTGCGACATGGTCACCTGGTCGAGCCCGACCTCGTCCGCCAGCTCGGCACCCGCGATCGTCACCCGCTGCGCCGTCAGCCCTGCCCGCGCCATGCACTCTCCTCGTTGACCTAGGGTCCCTAGTTTTAACCTAGGGGCCCTAGGAATAGCAAGGAGGCTCAACACTCCCGCCGTTACTGCTCTTGCGGATGGCTCACCTTGCGCTCGGTCGTCGCCGGATCTGCATCCCCCGCTGCGGCCAGTCGACCTCGTCGGCGCTCGGCGTGTATTGCCGTCCGGGTCCCACCACGCTGATCACCCACTGCGACGATCGCGACCGGATCACACCCCGCTGAGCGGCCGCCAGCGGGGGATCGGAACTGGCCGCCGACAGGGCTGACCGAGGGTGATGCCAGGGGTGTGTGGTGGGATGGCCGGACTCTGCTGCCGTGACCCGCTGGGAGCCCGCTTAGAAGCCCGTGTACGCGCCTCTGACCCACGCTCTGGCCGAGGCCTTGGTCGACGACCGCGCTCATCTCGCACCATCCAGGGCCGACCACATAGGGGGCGGACAACAAACCCGCTCGGGGTGCTTGCGCGCTCCACCGCGGCGTGCGGCTCGAGGTAGAGCAGGCCGCATATCCGGACATCTGGAGGACGTGCGCATGCTTGCGGGTCACGAGCCGGCTCACCATCCCGGGGGGCCGGCTGTTACGCGTCGGCGGTCGGGCCCGCGGCCGCCATGATGGCCTGCCCGGGGGCGGAGTCGAAGATGAGCATGATCGCCGTGATCCGGCCGTCGCGGAGCCGGAAGTGCTCGGCGGTGCGTTGGGTGATGCCGACGGCCGGGACGGTGTGGAGGTCGTAGACCAAGGTGGCCTCGCTCTCGCCGTACAGCTCGCTGATCAGCTCCACGTCGCTGACGATGCCCAGGAGCCCTTCGATGCCGTCGAGGTGGCCGGCCGGGCTGTCGGAGGTGATGAAGGGGCTGCGGAAGACGAAGCCGTCAACCGGTCAGAGCGGCGGCAGCGGTCATGTCGCCGCGGAACCGCGCGTCGGAGGAGGCCCTGACGGTCTCGCGGACGGATGCGCTGGTAGTCATGCGGTGCCCCAGGGGTCGGTTCAGGAAGTCGGTTCGTCCGGCCGGACGTCGTTCAGGTACCGCTCGATCGCGTTCTCGTTCGCCACCAAGCGCAGGCACAGGTGCCTGAGTTGGACGAGTTCCTCCCGGCTGAAGCCCCGGAAGACCGCCGACATGGCACGCCGGGACGGTTGCCGGAAAGCCTCCAGCCACTCCCGCCCGGCAGGGGTGATCCGGACCCCCACCGACCTGCGGTCGCGCTGGTTCTGGACACGCTGTGCCAGGCCGTCGCGCCCCAGCGTGTCAACCAGCCCCGTGACGTTGCGCGACGTGACTCCGGCCGCACGCGCCGACTCCCCGATGCTGAGCCCTTCCTCGGAGGCCGCGTGCAGGCGGGCGAGCAGGTCGAGCGCCCCGGCTCTGAGGCCGCGTCCGCCGGCGCCGTGCGAACGCAGTCGGTCGATGGCCTGCGTGGCCGAGCGGACGGCGGCGGCCGCTTCCAGTGCCAAGGTGGCGTCGCCCCCGGTGAAGGCCTCCATGGAGGCCCGGACCCCGGGATCGTAGAGGGAACCATCGGGCTCGCCCTCGCCAACTGCGCAGCCGGGGTCATCAGCCTCGCCGGACTCGCCGCGGGTAGGCGTCGCGTGCGGATCGGTGCCATGGTCCCGTTGCCCGCCGGCGTCGGCGGGCCGCCGTACTCGCTGTACGCCTTCAGCGCGGATGGTCGGTCCACGAATTCGTGCCGAACGCACAGTTCTACGGCATCGCGGTGAACGTCTTCTCCGTGGCCGCCGACGGCGTACCCCGCCTCGGGGCCCCGTGCGGGCGGTGACGGCGGCCGCCATGGTGGTGGGCGCCCTCAGCGGCAGGGCCCTTGCCCCAAGAGTCCGCGAACGCGCAGTACGCCGACTCGTCTTCGCTTTGGCCCTGGCCGGTGGCCTCTCTGTGCTGGTCAAAGGACTGTCGGCGATGGCATGACCGCCCACAGACCTGGAAGATCCCCGCGACGCGGTTCGCCGAGCGCTCCGCGGGTGCGCGGGACATCCACACGGTGCGCGATGCCCGCGGGGTCGCGGTCGGCTGGGCGGCGGACGGGTTGCGGGTCAGGGGGCGTAGCCCGGCCTGGTCCCCGCACGATCTGCTCGTCCAGGCCCGGCGGGTGGGGGCAACGCTGGACATAGGAGAGGTGGCGGCGGGCCCCGGCGAGGAGGTGAGGGTGCTGGTGCTGGAACGGCCCGCGCATCACGTACATCATGACGATCGTCTCGACGCGGTCAGGGCGATGTCGACGACCGGGCGCACCAGCGCTCAAATCGCTGCCGGCCGCGGCACGGGCGCGCTCCGCCGGGTGGGCGACGACCTCGGCTCGTACGCCCGGGCCGCCGAGTCCTGCCAGGCGGCGCGGAGCTCCGACAGCGACGCAGCTCTGCGCGCTTGGACACCCGACGGAGAGCGGACCGCAGCACCGTCGTCGCCCGCCGCGCCCATGCCGGATCACAGCCCGCCTCCAGGCGCGCGCTCGATCCGGTCCGCGCCCGGGCGCCGGCCCTCGGTCACGGCATCTCCGGCCGCCGGGCGGGGCCGCGGCCGGCACACGACGCGGCACTCCCCGGGTTCCGACCCTGTGACCGCTGGCGCGTGACGACAGCGAGCCGGGTGGGATGAACAGAGCCCGGCCGGGGTGACTACGGGCGCCTGGCCGGGCTCTGCGTGCGTGGGGTACCGCCTGAAGTCAGAAGTCCTCGCGCGGGTCGTGCTCGTCGCGGCGCAGGTCCTCCTTGCGGCGCCGTCCCATCTCCTCGGGGCGCTGGCCGCCGCGGGAGGGGGTGCCGGGGTCGGGGTGGACCGGGTCCGGACCGGGCCGCTGCGGGCGCTGGGGGCGCTGCTGCTCCTCGCGTCCCTTGCCCGGTTCCTGGCGCTTGTCCTGCATACCGCCCATGATGGCGACTCCTTGATGCGTGGGGTGGTACTTCCTCTGCCACGCTGACACCAGGAGTCACATTCCGCATCATTTCGGTTACGTGTTGTGGCGGAAGGGTGAGCGGTGGCTGGTGCGGATGCGTTGCGGTGCCGGGGTGTCGAGGATGAGCGCATTCACCGTCCCCGCGGCGTCAGGAGCAGGATTCACATGCTGGAGCGCACCCTGCGCAAGGACCGCACCGCGGTCACCACCGTCCTTCCTGCCGGTGCCCCGGCCGAGGACCGGAATCGGGCCGTCACCGCCGAGCCGCCCCCGGAGAACAGCCGCTCCTCCCGCTACCTGGCGGCCGGGGACTACTGGTTCAACGACGACAGCGCCCAGGACGGGGAGGGCGCCAACAGCCGCCTGCACGGGTGACACCAAGGGGCTCGGCCTGGCAGCACCCGCCAGCAGGGAAGCCCGCCGCGCCCAGGAGCACCACGTGCCCGGTGCCCGGCTGGTCAGATGTCGCTGGACCACACCTCGGGGCCGCCGCCTTCCCACCGGATCGGCCCCTCCTCGGACAGGTCCACGTCCTCCAGGCCGGCCCGGCGCAGGTACTCCGACACGTCCCCGGGCGTGAACGCCCTGCCGAGGTCCGTGTCCACGCCGAGGGCGTGCACGGTGACCTTGCGCCCGCCCCGCGGCGACACGGGATGGATCACGATCTCCGTCTGGTCAGCCATACATCCCAGCGTGCGATGTCCCGGGCGGGACGGCATCTGGAGCGGAGCCCGCTTCCGCACGCTGACCAGCAATGAAGCGGCCCCACACGCGACCCTGAGAGCGGCAGGACGTGACGTCCTCTCAGAACTGCTGAAAAGAAGGGGGTTTGGGGAGGACGAGCCGGGTCAGACGCGTTGGTGTCGGAGGCCTCGCCGTGGGGGTGGGCCTCCGGAGCGGGCCCCGCCCCCGTGACGCCCCTTCCCCCCGGCGTCATGGGGCGGGCCCGCCCGCACGACGGGCTGCCGCCCGGATCCGTACGGCACCCGGACACCCCGCACCCGACCTCCTCCCCGGTCGGGCCCGGGGCCCTCCGGCGAACCCCCGGCGTCGGCGCTCGGACCGCCGCCCCCGGGCAACGGACCCGACGGCAGCAGCCCGCCCCACGACCAATCGCCGAGCCAGACGATGTCCAGCACGGACGGGCGGCCGGCCAGGACGGGGTACGGTCCCGTGGCCTTGCGGCGCGGCCGAAGCTGAGCGAGCCCCTGTTCGCCGTGCTCGAGGAGGAACTGGCCAAGGGCCCGGACGCCCATGGCCGGCCGGACCGGACATGGACGCTGGCCCGGATCAGAACTCTGATCGGCCGGCGGTTCCAGGAGCCCATGACGCTGTCGGGGATCTCGCAGATGCTGCGGGGGCACGGCTGGAGTCACCAGGTGTCGGCCCGCCGCGCGGTCGAACGCGACGAGGCGGCGGGGGCCGCCTTGGGCGAGGTGCGGATTCGGCCTGCGACACATGCCCGTGCCTGCAAGGGTCCGTGGACCGGGCGCGTTCACCATGTTGTTCTGCGGTTTGGCGGGTACGTGCGGTGCATCAGTTGGCAGCGAGTGGAAGGGGCTTGCGGTGGGTGCGCTGGTTGCGGGTGGGTGGGGCCTGTTCGCGGGGGCGGCGTTGCTGGTGGGCGCTGCTGTCGGCTCGTTTGTGCGGGTTCCGCCGCGGTGGATCGCACTGGTGATGGCGTTCGGCAGCGGTGTGCTGCTGTCCGCGGTGTCGTTCGAGCTGATTGCCGAGGCGTACGAGCGCTCCGGGATGGGGCCGGTGGTGGCCGGCGCGGTCGGCGGTGCCGCGCTGTACTCGGGGGCGAACGCCCTGCTGGCGCGGCGCGGGGCCCAGCACCGCAAGCGCTCCGGGCAGCGGCAGCCCTCCGAGTCGCAGGAGCCGGGTTCGGGCAATGCCATCGCGCTCGGGGCGCTGCTGGACGGGGTACCGGAGTCCGTGGTCATCGGCACCAGTCTCCTGGGGGGCGGGCATCTGGGAACGGCCACGGTGGGAGCGGTGTTCATCAGCAACCTCCCCGAGGGCCTGGCCAGTGCCGCGGGGATGCAGGAGGCCGGGCGCAGCCGCCGGTACGTCTTCACCCTTTGGGGCGGCATCGCCGTGATCAGCGGCCTGGCCGCGCTGGCCGGCTACGCGCTGCTCGGCGGGGCCTCCTCATCGGTGATGGCGGTGATCACTGCGGTGGCGGGCGGGGCGATTCTTGCGATGGTCGCCGACACGATGATCCCGGAGGCGTGCAGCCGCGTTCACCTCCTGACCGGCCTGACCACCGTCGCCGGGTTTCTCTCGGCATTCGCCATGGGCCACCTGTGAGGGACATCGGCCTTCGCAGCCTCCAACCCGAGAATGCCGGCGGCAGGCGGCCGCGTCCCGGCCCCGGGGGGGCCACCAATCCATCACCGCTCGAGGCATGCGTCGATGTCCTGTCCCAGGAGGGGCCCTGGAACAGGACATCGAACCGCCAGCGTGCTCCGGCACAGCTGGCACCGTGTCGGTCGCGGGCGGCGCGCGACGCAGCACACCGGACGAGCAGGCGGGGACAGCGGGCCGTGGTGATCGTGTGCGGTCCAAGGTGCGCGGCCCCGCCGTGTCCCGGGCCGTGCTGGCCTCCGAAGCCGGAGGCCGGGCGTATGCGCCGGGGTCAGCCGGGCCAGGTGCCGGTCAGACGGCGAGTGGCTGCCGCCCCACCGCGGTCGACAGCGGCCTTGACCACGGCGAAGATCGCGCCCTGCAGGGCTGCTGCGGCCAGGACTTCCGTCCAGGTGCGGTTCTCATCGGTGGCGTCCGGGGCATCGCCTTCGTGGCCGATCATCTTCCATGCCTGTTTGAAAGCCGCGCCAGCCGCCATGCCGCTGACGGCACCGAGCGCCATCCCGAGGGGCTTGTAGGTGATCTTGGATGCTTTCACTTGCGCCTCCAGGTGCGGCGCAGCAGCAGGAAGAGGCCGATCGCTGCGGCGGCAGCCAGGAGCGGGACGCGGTTGGCCCGCGCCCTGGTCGTGGCTGATGCCACCATCTCACGGACCTCGTCCGGGGTAGCAGCGGCCGCCAGGCGCCGGGCGTGGAGTGCGCCCTCGCGGGCCTGGACCGCGGCGTGGGCTGCCGTGTCAAGGACCGGCTCGGGAGCCTTGTCCTTGAGCAGCTCGGCTGTCTGCGTCGCCTTCTCCCGAAGCCTGTCGGTCACGAGGGCGGCCGCTCCAGCCGCCTGCTCCCTGATTTCCGTCGCCTTGTCCTTTGCCTGTGCCTTCAGGTCGGCCTTCGCTGCCAGCGCCTCGACGGTCTGGCCGAGTTCGTCACGGGTGTGCTCGACCTGCTCGCGGAGCTGGTGGGTGGTGGGGGCCGTATCGTCGCCCTCGGACTGATGGCTCATCGGTGTGTCCTCTCCTTGATCTCGGCCACGTCGGCCTTGACGTGGTCGATGGTCTGCTCGGGCAAGGGACTGCCGGCCTGGGTGACCTGCTTCTTCCCGGCCGTGGCCAGCACGGTGGCCACCACCGCCAGCACGGCCCCGACGATCAGGGCCGCGGCCCAAAGCGGCAGCACCAGCGCCAGGGCCGCGATGGACGCCGCAACCATGGCCTGGGCGGCCAGGATGCCGACGAGGCCGGCGCCGCCGAACAGGCCGCCGCCCAATCCGTAGCGCTTGCCCTTCTGCGTCATCTCCGCCCGGGCCAGCAGCACCTCCTCCCGGACCAGTTCCGAGATCTGCTGCGACGCCCGCGCGACCAGTACCCCCACCGGCTCGTCGGTTTCGTGGCCGGCACGACTTCCAACAGCGCTCATCTGCTGCGTCACCTTCCTCCGCTCGCCTCGTCAGGATCGTGCTCCCCGAGCGCGCATACCCGGCAGCCCGCCGCTCACCCCCCGGCTACCGTGACCTCCGGGCCGGAGCCGACGTGATCGTGGCCCAGGGCGGCGAAGCGGGCGGGCACGGCCGGGATGCCGCCACGATGGTGTTGGTCCCCCACGTCGGCGACACGGCGGGGCGAGGTACCCGTCCTCGCGGCAGGCGGGATCACCGACGGCCGCGGCCTGGCCGCGGCGCTGGCGCTGGGCGCAGGGTGTGCTGAGGGGGGCGCTCTTCCCCGCGTCGGACGAGATGCAGGTGTCGCAGGCGTGGAAGACCCGGGTCGTCGAGTCCGCGGCCTCGGACGCCGTGGGGGTCGTGGCGGCGAGCGGATCCTGCCGCCGTTCAACCGCCCCGGCAGTGCCGGGGTCCCCCGCTGTCTGCGCACTCCCCTGGTGGACATGCTGTGTGATCACCCCGAGCGGGTGGATCCCGCTGAGACCGTGCCCCGCGTGATGGCCGCGATCCGCGCCGGCGGCGGGGACGAGTACCTTCCCTTCACCGGCCGGTCGACCGCCCTCGTTCACGAGGTCCTGCGTCCTGCCAGCCGGCGAGATCCGACGTCCGACCGTGAAGGAAGCCGAGGCGGCCCTGGCGGGAGCGGCCCGCGCCATCGGCCCTTGACCGCCCGTCCGGCACCTCACGGTTGCGGGGGCCGGTCCGGAAGGGAGGCGCGGTCGCGATCGGGGACGGAGGGGTCGAAGGCGGCGCCCGGAGCCCGTCGACCTCCACGTCCTCGAGACCGCCAGGCTCCCGCCTGCTCCGGCCCTCGGGCGCCCCCTCCCCCGCCACCCCTGTGCAGGCACCCCTGGGCAGGGCGGCGTTCCCCACCGGGCGGCCCTCGCCGTGCGTTGCCCGCGGCCCCTGGGCCCCCCGGACCCGGGGCACCCAGGAGCCGTCCGGGTCGGTCATGTGGGATCAGGCCGGACTTTCCGCTGCCTCGTGGAGCCTGGTCAGCAGGGTCATCAGCTGCTTCCGCTCGTCCGGGGTGAGGGGTGCCAGCAGTTCGGCATTGGCGGCCTCGGCCAGAGCTCCGCAGCGGGAGAGGACGGCCGTGCCCGCCGGGGTGACGGTGACGACGTTCTTGCGGCGGTCGGAGGGGTGGGGGGCGCGCAGGAGCAGGCCCTCCTTCTGGAGGTGGTTGAGGGTGCCGACCATGTCCTTGGGGTCTACGGCCAGGCGACGGCCCAGGTCGGCCTGGGTGACGGGCCCGTACTCGGCCGTGGCGGCCAGTACCGCGTGGTGCATGAGCTTCAACCCCTCCGCAGCGATCGCGTCGGCGACCATGCCCCGGCCTCGGGCCGCAACACGGCCGACGAGCCACGTGGGCAGGGACTGGATGCGCTGGAGTTCCGCGGTCATGAGCCCAGCCTATCCAGATTCGTTGGACTTCCCCATGACAGTGGAACTATCGTTGGGACTCCCAACGATTTCGGACCGGGGAGGTCCTGTGCTGCGCATTCGCCATGAAGTCAACGGTGGGCCCGAAGTACTGTTCGCCGAGGAGGTCGACCGACCCGAGGCAGACGCCGGGGAAGTACTGATCCGGGTCGAGGCGGTCGGGGTGACCCTCCCCACGGTGCGCAGAGTGCGGGAGGGCAGCGAGCCGATCCCGTTCGGAGGCGAGACAGCCGGGGAGATCGTCGCCGTGGGTGCGGGAGTCACCGCCTTCGGCGTGGGAGACCGCGTCACCGGGTTGTGCTTCGCCGACGCCTACGCCGAGTTCGCGGTCCTGAACGCCGCCATGGTTTCCCGGATCCCGCACGGCGCGACCGCCGTGGAGGCGGTCGCCCTGGTCCGCAGCGGGCTGGTGGCGCGCGGTGCCTACGAGGCCGCGCGCACGGGGCCCGGGGAGTCGGTGCTGGTCACGGCGGCGGCCAGCGGCGTGGGCACGCTGGCCCTCCAGTACGCCAAGGCCGGTGGGGCAGCACGCGTCGTCGCCGCCGTCAGCAGCGCCGACAAGGCCGACTTCGTCCGAGGGCTGGGTGCCGACGAGGTCGTCCTCTACGAGGAGGCCGACTGGGGCGCCCCGTACGACGTGGTTCTCGATGGTGTCGGCGGGGACCTCCTCGGCCCCGCCGTGCGAGCCCTGGGGACGGGCGGCCGACTGGTGGCGTTCAGCTCCGGCGGCGGCACGGTCGAGGCGTACGAACTCCTGGTCCGCGGTGCCTCGATGATCGGCTTCCAGATGCGCGCCATCGCCGCCGGCAGGCCCGAACTCTACGACCGCTGGCTGAGCGAGCTCTGGCAGATGCGCGACACGGGCATCTTGCGCACCGCCGTCCACGAGGAGATCCCCCTCGTCGACGCCGCCCGAGCCCACACCCTCATCGAGCAGCGTCGCAACCTCGGCAAGGTCGTCCTCGTCCCGTAGCGCTGTCCGGTCGATCATTGCCCGGGTCGCGTCCGGGACGGTCACCTCGGCGAACATCACGCCGCCCTCGGCCGGGATGTCGTTGTCCTCGCGGATCTACGCCTTCTTCTGCCGGTACGGCTCGAGGTCCCGGCTGCGGCCCCGTCGGCGATGAACCGGATCGACGTCCGGATCGTCATCTCTCGGCCGAGGGCACCGACCCCACGGCACGACGACCTGTGGATCGGCGACTCCATCCGGTGGAACGGGCGTGCTCCCGGCCCACCGTCGTGCGTTCCGACGCGGGCCGGCCGGGCCACCTGCTCCCCTGCCCAAGGGTGGCCGCTGCCGCCGCCGGCGTAGGACGCGCAGGGCGGCCGGGGAGTCGTTCGCGGGCGCGTCGGGGAAGTCCACGAAGATCGTCGTGGCTGTAGCGGTGCCGGGGCGCGATCCAGACTTCGGGAGTTCGGCGGTCTGCGGATGTCGAGAACGTGCCGCCGGCTCCGTCCCGGGGACATCAGCGGCCGCCACCGGCCCGCCCCACGAGGAGGAAGGAGAAGCCAGCATGGCGATTCAGCGGATGGACAACGTCGGCATCGTCGTCGAGGACATGGATGCCGCCGTCGCGTTCTTCGTGGAACTCGGGATGGAGCTGGAGGGCAGGGCGGAGGTCGAGGGCCTCTTCGCCGACCGGTGCACCGGACTCGACGGTGTCCGTTGTGAGATCGCGATGGTCCGGACCCCGGACGGTCACAGCCGGATCGAGCTGGCGAAGTACCGCAGCCCCGCGGTGATCAGCGCCGGGCCGCGCAACCGGCCGCACAACGTTCTGGGCACGCACCGCGTCATGTTCGCCGTCGACGACATCGAGGACACCGTCGCCCGCCTGCGCCCTCACGGCGCCGAGCTGGTCGGCGAGATCGCCCGGTTCGAGGACAGCTATCTGCTCTGCTATCTCCGCGGCCCGGAGGGCATCATCGTCGGGCTGGCCGAGCAGCTGGGTTGAGGGGTGAGGAACCGAGCCGTGTAGCCGAACGGGGTCACCGAGGTTCCGAACCGCTCGATGAGGCCGTCCTGCGGCGCCGGCCGCCCATCGCTTCGGGCGGCGTTCGGGGCCGGGTCGTCGGTGGGCGTCCCGAGGAGTCCGCGTGGTGCACGGACTCGCTATGCCTGGTCGGGTGCCGGTTGAAGGCACCCGGTGGAGCCACTCCACCCGGAAACCGCCGTGGTCCGCTGCCCGGCGGAGGCACCGATCCTGTCGGGCTCACCGGCGCCCTGCGGCTGCTCGGTCGTCATGTCCCGGCCGACTGACCGCCCTCGCTTACTCCGACACGCCCGGGTGCCGCGCACACGGCGGGGCATCGTGTCCGGTCGCCTGTCCCAGGCACGGCCCAGGCTGATCGGGATGTCCCAGCCCACACCGTCCCCCCTGGTGCGGCGGGCAGCAGAACGGCCATCCGGCGTCCTGCCGCGTGGAGATGCCGTTCGCGTTGATGAGTGCCTCCGTTGCGGCGGGGGCGCGGCCTCAAGGGCTGCCCCGTAATCGCCGTTCGAAGGACTTCGAGTCGTTCCCGACCGTCAGGCCCGACGCGATCAAAGGTGTCTCCCCCGCACGGGGGAGCATGATCGTTCGCGCGGACGACGTCCTGTCGTCGAGGTTGGGCCACGGTGGAGCTGTGACGATCAAGCACTCTTCGGACGATGCAGTGCGGCCGGTCCCGTTCCGGACGCCCCGCCACCGTCCAGGCAAGTGGCCCGGGGTCGCCGTTGCGGCATGGGGGTTACTGTTCGCGGTACCCAGTTTCGTCTGGGCGATGGGAGGCACCCTCGGTGTGCAGGCGACGGTGGCTCCGTCACTGGTGAAGCTCGCTCATGACCGAGTGACGTGGTTCCTGGCCGTCTTGTGGGTGACCGGTCTTCTGAAGCTCTTCGGAGCACTGGTCGGCATCGGCCTGACGCGCCGGCGCGGCAACTGGGTCGGTCGAATGATGGTGTTCTGTGGTGGGGGCGCGGCAGTGCTGCTCGTCTGGCACGGATCACTGTTCGTGGTCCACGGAGTGCTGGTCGAGGCCGGGGCGCGCGCTGTGGCGCCCGATCTGGTGGGGTTGACCCTCTGGTACCTCTACCTGTGGGGGCCGTGGTTCATCGCCGGTGGCCTGGCCTTCGCCGCCGCCACCACGCACTACGTCCGCCGACACGATGGCCGGCGTGAGGTGAGGTTTTACGGCTCTGCGGGGGCGCTGGGCGCTCTGCTCCTGTCTCTGGCCTCGGTGGTCACCGGGATTGGTTGACGGCTGACGGCCCTCGCCCAGCTGCCGGTCATGGGCGAAACGACTACGTGATGGCTGAAGTGGTCACGGCGTCCGAACCGTCCTGGACGGCCCCGTTCACCGAGTCGAGCCGGCGCGCCCTCAGGAAGCCACTGGACCCGAACCGGTGATGTCGGTCCCGCTGGCCTCCACCCCCGAGGAAATGCCCTCGTGTCCCGTAGACCGTCCTGCGATCGTAAGGATGTACGAGAAGGCCTGATGGCACGGTCGGCGGCGGCGGGCACGAAGTGGTCGGCCGGATCGATTCGGATCACAAGCCGCAGGGTCGGCGCCGGCGAGATCTCGGGCCGCCTGGGGATCACGGCGGACCAGCAGTTCGAGCGGGAGGGCCTGATGGATCCCCGCAACCCGAGCAGTGCTCGAAGGGAGACCAGCGTTCGGATCAAGCGAAGCGGGCTCCCTGATGACAGCGATCTCACGGACCATGTGAGAGCGCTGGTCGAGCTCGTTGGCGGGAGGCGAGAGGAACCGGCGAGCCTGTCCGTCGACTGCGACCTGAAGCTGTTTCTCGGCTTCGGCAGCGACAACTGGCTTTGTTCACGAGAACGGGCAGCAGTTGTTCGCCACTTCGGGAGGCAGTCGGGGGGTCGCTGTTCGAATGCCGTCGTGAGGGTGGACTGTGGTGGTTCCGTGCTGTTGTGGCGTGACCTGGGCGCGGCAGAGGGCTCTCCCCTGGGTGATGGGCAGAGCCCTCGGAGGTTCTTCGTGGGCAGGGTGGGTGCGTGCTCTTGCCGCACTGCCCGCTGGCTGGGGCGGGGTTAGTTGGCCAGGCTGAAGTCGCCGCCGATGGGTGCGGCGACCTTGTCGACGCCGGTCAGTGCGGTGAGGGTGGTTACCGGGGTGCTGCTGTCGGTGGTGGTGCCGTTGCCGAGCTGGCCGGAGCCGTTGGCACCCCAGGAGCGCACCGTGTAGTCGCCGAGGAGGGCGATGGTGTGCTCGCGGCCGGCAGCGATCAGCTGGACTCCGGTCAGCCCCGGCACCGGGACCGGGGTCGTCCGGTAGTCGGTGGTGCCGTCGCCGAGCTGGCCCGAGGTGTTCTGGCCCCACGCGTGGAGGCTGTTGGTGCTGCCGGTGACGGCCAGGCTGTGATTGCAGCCGGCGGCGATGCGGCTGACCTCGCCGCTCCACGGGTCCTGGGTCTTGACCGGCGTGAGGCGGTTGACGGTGCTGTTGTCGCCCAGCTGGCCGGTGGCGTTGTAGCCCCAGGCCATCACCACCCCGCCGCTGCCTACCGGGCCTACCAGGGCAAGGTTGTGGTTGGCCCCGGCAGCGATCAGGCTGACGCCGGTCAGACCGTTCACCTGTGCGGGCACGTTTCTTGAGGCGGAGGTGCCGTCGCCGAGCTGGCCGTTGATGTTGTAGCCCCAGGCCCAGACGGTGCCGTCCTCGCGCAGCGCCAGGCTGTGGTTGAGGCCGCCGGCGATCGCGATCACCTTGTTGAGGCCCTCGACCCGGACCGGGACGCTGCTGTCCATGTTGGTGCCGTTGCCGAGCTGACCGTAGTTGTTGTGGCCCCAGGCCACCACGGTCTGGTCGGCGAGCAGCGCCAGGCTGTGGGTGCCGCCCGCGGCGATGTCGGTGGCATCGGACAGGTTGACGACCTGGCCCGGCGCGTTGTGGCTGAACACGGAGCCGTCACCGAGCTGCCCGGAGCCGTTGGCGCCCCAGGACTGGACGGTGCGGTCGGTCAGCAGGGCCAGGCCGTGACCGGTCGCCGAGCCGGCTCCACCTGCGACGATCTTCACGACCTCGGCGCTGGTGAGCCCGAGCACCGTCGTGGCCGTGGTGCGGAAATCGGTCCAGGTCCCGTCACCGAGCTGCCCGGCCCGGTTGTTGCCCCAGGACTTCAGCCTCTTCTCAGCCATGTAATGCCTTCCCGGCAGTAGCGATACGACGGACCGCGAACGCGAGATGGCCGACATCCCTCCGGCGCACCCGCCTCACGACCCCAACGCAGCCACCGTAAGTGACTGATCAACTCCACTGAGTGCCCGCCTCGGCATTGGCCAGTTTTCGTCGAGAGTGGCTGATTGCAAACAGAGCTGATGGCAGATCCGCGACATCCGCGCAGGGCCCGCTTGCAAGCCCTGGAGCCCCGAGGATGCACGCGGCGAAGGCCGTCGGCGTTCGAACCCGACCGCGCGCACCGCCTCCCGAAGTGGTGAACAACTGCTGCCCGTTCTCGTGAACAAAGCCAGACAACGGTCAGGGAGCTGCGTCCTGGCCGCTCAGCTGCTCGCCGAGGTCGGTGCGACCCGACTGGACATCGTGCTCGAGCTCTACCCGCCCGGCCCAGCGGCGGCCGCCGCTTCCTCGTGAAAACGGGAAGGCAGTCTCTCGGGTGCCGTCTCGGGTGTTCGAGCGAATGTGAGCCCCGTCCCGGTGAGGCGGCCGTCGACGAACTCCGGGCCGTACTGGATCCGCTTGAGCCGGCGTTCCACGGCTCGGGGCATCTGGCCGCGAGGTCGGCTGCGGCACGGTTGCCGATGTCGCGCCTGACCGCAGCCAGATACCCTCCGGCGGATTCAGGTCAAGGGCATACACGGCAACTGGAACACGGCGGCCCACTCGGCGTTCGCGGTACTCGCCGATCGCGTAGATCGCCGGGAGCGCTCGCCCGGCTCCTGTGTGCTGACGCGCTTCGGCGACGAACTACCGGGTGGCTGGGGCTGCGACGTCGTGCGGGCGGCAGCGGGTTCCGGCCATCGCACGCCAGAGGACGTTCCGAGGGGGACTGCCCCTGAAAAACGGGTAGGGAGATGCCGGGGGTGGGCGCATGCTGGCGGGAATCCTGGTGTTCGGCTGGGCCTGGTGGGCGATCGCGACGCTGCCGCGCAACACGGCGGCGCGTAGGGCCTGGAACACGGGGGTCCTCGGCGCGTCGGTCTTCCTTGTCCTGGTGGCCGGGGCGTACGGCGCGCAGGTCGCCGTGCCGATCGGCCACGACGGGCCCTCGCCTGCGGTGGTCTACATGCTCCAGACCGCGGCCGTCGTCACGCCGGGTGCCGTTGCCGCTCTGGTACGGGCCGGCAGGCTGGCCCGTGAGCGGCCGGGTGAGGACCGCACGAAAAGGGGAAACGGGGCAGATGCCGGACATGTGACCGGGGCCGGCCGGAACGTTCCCGTGGCCGTCGAGTTCTTCGCGGCCCCGGACGACCGGGTCGCAGAAACGGGGCCACCACGAGGGGAGGAGTTTCCCGCGCTGGAGTGCACCGGCTTTGATCCCGGCGAGGCGGTGGGGGACTGGGAGTTTCTCCTCACCGGAGAGACGGCCGGGGAGCTGCGGTCCCTCAGGCCGACGAAGAACAGCGGTTCCACTGTGTTCGAGGTTCCCGACGGGCTGTGCGAGGCGCTGGCGCAGGCGAACCGGCGCCGGCTCGTCGAGGTCGCTGCCGCATGGGCAGGGCTCGCGGCCGGCCGGGGCGAGTACCTTCCCGTCGAAACAGCGGTCGAGACGCTGACGGAGCTCGCCGACCTGGCTCACACGGCAGCGAGTATTCGGCAGCGGCTGTACTGCTGGTATCTCGTACCCTGACCCCCTTGGCACATGGGAAGGCAGACGCGGGGCGCCCCGGGCTGCGGGGGCGGGCGGGGGCGGGGGCGGAACGAAACAGGAGAGAAGGAACGGGAAAGGGCAGAGGGAGCCGAGCAGCACGGCCAAGTGGCAGGCGTTCATGCGGGCGCCCGCCACGACTGCGGCCTACAGTCGACCCCGTGGCGGAACGTGCGGCGGACGCGCCGGGCCCGGAGACGGCCGCGCCCCATGCTCCCATCCCAGAGCTTGACGCGTTGGAGGAGCAGACCGTGACGACCCCGGGGACCGAGGCGGTCGCCCGAGTCTGGCCGCCTCACTGAACGCCGTCCTTGACCAGCGCAAACTGCTGGCCGGACGGATCGAAGAACTCCTGGAGGCCCACCCTCTTGGAAGGTCCTGACCTCGATGCCGGGAGTCGACGCCAGGACCGGGGTCCGCATACGCAGAACCGATGCCACCAACGCCTACGTCGGCTCGCAGGGGCCCGGCACAACGTGCGGACCCCTCCGCTCCCGTACCCTGACGTTTCACCCGGCCGGCGCAGTCCGCCCGGGGGCGGCCACAGGCGCCAGGCACGCTGGTCGAGGACGTGGCCCACGCCGCGGTGCGTCAATCCTCGCAGGACGGCCGGACGCGGAGCAGCTCAGTCCGTAGCACGGGTGTGCCGTCGACCGGTGCCGGCTCCTCCGCGGTCGGCTCGACACCTCCGGCGGCGACCTTGTCGAGTGTCGGCAGGCCGTCGGCGCCGACGGTGCCGAACACCGTGTAGTTCGGTCGCAGCGCGGAGTCGCCGTAGACGACGAAGAACTGTGAACCGTTCGTGTTCGGGCCGGCGTTGGCCATTGCCAGTAGGCCGCGCCCGTAGAGGCGGCGCGCGCCGGTCGGATCGGTCGGTGCCGGCGGCAGGCCCACCGGCAGCTCGTCCTTGTACTTGTACCCGGGCCCGCCCTCACCGGTACCGGTCGGGTCGCCGCACTGCAGCACCTTCAGCGTCGGATACGCCGTCAGACGGTGGCACACCGTACGGTCGTAGAACCCGTGCCGTGCCAGGTGCAGGAAACTCTGGACCGTGCACGGCGCCTTGGCCCGGTCCAGGCGCAGCGGGAGCGGGCCCTGGCTGGTCGGAACAGCGATGTCAACCGTGCCGCGACCGGGGGTGCGCCGCGGGTCGGGCGGCAGCGGAACAGGGCGCGCCGGCGGCTCGTCCGGGGTCTGTGCGTACTGGCAGGGGCCGTGCGTGGTGCGCGGCGGGGCGCCGTCGGAAGCGGTGGCGACGCTTCCCCCGGACACGACTAACGCCACGGCCGCGAATGCGCTGATCAGTACTCGGTTCATCCCGCACGCCCTCCCGATGATCGCCAGGTCCTGGAGCGGTCGCAGTCTAGGGCGTGGTTTGGTCCGCGGGAATGGTTACGGGAATGGTTGACGGCAGAAGCCTGGTGCGGCCGACCCCGAGGTCCGCGCCCTCCAGCTGACGTCCCTGCTCGACGGAGCCACGGGCGGTGTAGGCGTCGGCCACACCACCGGCCCAGACGGCCCCGGCCAGCCGCACACGGGGATGGGCAACCCCATGACAGCCAAGACCACAATTCACACCAAGGCGAGACCAAGCGCAACCCACCCGATCGCCGCTGACACCCGACCAGCGCCACCGAGGCACCGATCACACCAGGCCGTCGGGGAGGGCTCGGCGCCCGCAGCGGGCCGGTCCCGAGCGGCAGTGGCGGTGGAGCGGCGGTCCCGGTCGCGTCCCGTGCGGACTGCAACCGATCCACCGGCGCATCCTGCAGCTGCTGGCCACCGGAATCACGGACGAGACCATCGCCGAGCCCCTCGGCGTCAGCCGCCGCACGCTGTCTCGACACATCGAGGCGATGAACACCCGCGCCGGCTCGGTGACACGGTTCCAGATGGCCCTCCACGCGGCACGCAACGGCTGGATCTGACGCACCGCAGACCTTCGCGAACCAGTACACATATTTGCTTATGAGAATATTTCCGGGTTGTGAAGGCCTCAACCTGCCACGCCCCACAAATGAAGCCCGCCGTGTACGTGAGAGGCGCCGGGACCCCTGCCAAGATCCCGGCGTAGTGCCGTGGCGCGCGGCAAGCGGAATTGGGCTCAACCAGGGCAAGCACTGCCGCACGGGCAGCAAGGGCGCCCCTTCGTGAGTGCAGGATGTGCCGGGTGGCGGATGTAGAGGTTCGCCACCGCGGACGGTGATCGTGGCCCTGGTCGGTGGTCCAGAGCCTCCCACGGTCCGATCCTGCCAGGCTCCTGTGCGGTTGGCGGTGGCGCGTCGAAGGGTTAGGTCTGCGTGGTGGTCACTGTGACGGATTGTGCCGGCGGGTGGTGGCCTGCTGGTGTGAGAGCAAGTCGGCGACGGCTTGGATGGTGTCGCTGATGTGGTCGCGACGGCAGTGGCTGGCGAGCGCTCGCCAGCCCTTGAGGTGTGCCATGCCGTGTTCGATGCGGATGCGGCGTGGAGTGGGCCTTGCGCTGGCGTTCGGAAGCCTCCTCGTACCAGTCCGTCGAGTTCTTCTTGCACTTGCGGTGGTGGACGGCATTGGCGAGGAGCTCCACGGCCGGGCCGCTGGCCAGGTGCTTGAGCAGGCCGGGCCCAACTCTGGGGCGTGGGTAAGAAGCCGTGTCCCAACCGAACATGATCCGTTGATTTCTGCTGGTCAGGCAATGGTGTAGCTCGGAATGAGAGAGGCATCCGGCGTCTTGTTCCCGCTCCATGAGGTGCTCGCGCCAGCGGCGGAAGAAGGCGTGGACCCGGTCCCATGCGGGGAGGTCCGCGGGCATCGCCCGCCCCGAGCTCCCGCCCGCGACCAGGTAGCGGTCCGTCAGCTGCCGGTGGCAGTATCCCTCGGGCCGTCCACCCCGCCCCTGGAACCAGGCCGGCACCGTCAGTAACGGCCGGAAGGTCGCCCACTCCGCGTCCGTCGTGTCCGACGGATACCGGCGCCCCCGGTCCGATGGTCGGCCGCGTTGCCGCACACGTGCGCGAGGCAACCACGCGACGCCGCGGGCGAGTTGAAGTCAACATGCTCAAGCACGTTCAACGAAGACAACAGGGCCTCCTGGAACCACTCGGAATGGGATCGCACCCCCGAGCTACCAGGAGGCCCTGCTTTCACGCGCGGAGACCGCCCTAGCCACCCGATCAAGACTCCCGTTTGATCGGCAGCCTTCGAGATCGGTACGGGCAACAACCACTTACGTGTCCGGATGCTCCGGCAGGGCGAGCCAGTCCGACCAGGAGATCTCGCGGCCGAGGAAGCGCGGCTGCTCGAACGGCCACTCGGCGTCGATCCACTGCGGCACCAGCGCGTCGAGGGCCTGCTCGACCTCGCTGCCCACCAGCTCGTCCACCACCCACCAGGAGATCTCGCCGTCCGCGCCGGCCCTCTCCGGTGGGTCGATGTAGACGCAGCCGAGCAGAGCTGTCTCCGCCGCGTCGAACAGTGCGTAGTTGAAGGACTGGTGTGCGGCGATCTCCTTCTCGTGCCGCAACAGGTCGGCCCGGTCGGCCTCGTAGGTCATGGTGGCCGCGGGCCAGCCCCAGGCCGGGCCGTAGATGGTCCACAGCCGCTCGCGCGAACCCATCACAGCCGGATAGTCGAGTGGGGTATCCGCCTCCCGGATCGGCCGCAGGTGATGGCCACCGCCCGGCAGCGGTACCAGGACGGGGTGGTCGAAGTCATCGGGAAGCCAGCTCATGGCGCCCGACCGTAGCAGCGCGCGGCCGTCCGCTCCCCTGGATTTTGCGCGCATACCACCAGGCTGCTCTCATGCCGGGGAGGTCCCGGGGATTCCGGGCGCGGTGGTGCAACCGCGGCTTGCGGGCAAGGGCCGCGCTTCGCCGATCGCGCCGGTGATCGTGGAGCGGTCGACGTCTCCAAACCAGCCTGATGCCGTTCATGCCATAACGGACTACCTCAGCGAGGGATCCGGCGATCACACACGCCGACAGCACGGTGGTCCTCCGATCGCTGATGATCGCTCCACGAGTCCCGTGCCCCACCATACGACGCGCCGGGCTCCCGCCGCCCGCCTGGAACGCTTCGGGACCGTCTTGCTCAAGGAAGTCCGGCAGCCGGAAGACGGGATCGGCAGCCGATTTGGGCCTCTCGACCGGTGGAACGGCACCGGCTCTGCCCTCCGGCGTCGTTCTGGTACGCCGCGCATGGCCGCTGGTGTGGACGGGTCCGAGGCCGCTGGGGAGCCCCGCGCGTCAGGCCGCATCGCAAACCTCCGGGCCCGGTGTGCCGCTGTCATCGGCGGGCGGAACACCTACCTGTCGCGGCCCGGCTCTCCCGACCCGTCCGAGCCGCCTCCGCCAACAGCAGACCTGCTCGGGCGGCCGAAGGCGTCTCGAAGGCGCCTCTCCGTCGGCACCCCTGCCCGCCGTCGTCCGCCACGCGCGCAGGAACACGTACTCGCCGGACTGTTTACGCGCCTCCACCGCGACCACACCGACGCCGGCGCCCTGTCGCGCGCGCCGCAGCCGGGCGGCAAGGTGCTGCGCCCGGAGCCGTTCGGGGATGGCGACCACGAGAACCCGTGGACTCGGCAGGAATGATGCACTGCATGACTGATGAGCAATACATCCGGCTTGCTGCAGACCGCAGCGTCAGCTGGCGCGTGCTGGTAGGGGTATGCGGGCTGGGGGCGCCCACGGCTTCAGCTGCCCCGTGGGCAGTCAGCCGCGGTCGGTCCGCCCGGCTCGGGACGGGCTCGCTCTTCGCCCCCACCCGCGTAGTACGGCGCCCCATGTCGCCGAATCCTCCTGGTGATCACCAGGCTCCATGGCGTACCGCGCCCAGTCAGCTCCGGCGCGTCAGGTCCGGAACCGCAGAGTGAATGAGGCGACGGCGATAGTCGAAGCCGCAGCGCCGACCACCGCCGCTGCCACGGCGTCGACGCGCACCGCGCCCTGCGGGAAGTCGGGCCCTGGACTCGGCGGTGCCCAGGGCTCTGACCGGCCGGGGTGCAACCTCGGGGAGGTGGTCGAGGCGCTCGTAGGGGGCTCGGATGAGGCCGACCCGTGCCTGAACTCGAGGGCCTGGCGGCACGATCGCCTGCTGGCCTGCCGGCCAGTTGACGCGGGCGGATGGGACGGTACTTCGCTGTCGGCGGTCGATGCTCTGACCGTACGCGTTCACAGCCCGGGTGTGGCGGTCGTCTGGTCGCCGTTCAGGCGGGCTCGCCACTCGCTGACGTATTCGTCGGGCATGGAGGCCAGGCGGGCGATCTCGGCGTCGCCGCGCCCGTCGGACCAGGCCAGGATCCGCGTCACGGTGCGGTTTCGTCCGGCGCGGAAGTCCTTGAGCATGTTCTCGAGGCGTTCGATTTCCTCGCCTTCGAAGAGGAGCTGCTGGTCGACGGCGGCGCGTTCCTCGTCGCGCAGGTGGCGGAGGTAGGTGTGGAGTCCGGTCAGGACGAGCCCGTGTTCGCGCGCCGCGTTCTGGAACCTCTTGGTCAGGGCCGTCAGCACGCAGTCGGAGACGTCGGCAAGGGTGGCTCCGGGGGGTTTGGCCGCCTCCCACGTGCTTCTTCCGGTCTCCGTCGTCTCCAGCCAGGTGCGGGCGTCTGTCGGGGTGCGGTCGCCGCACGCCTGTGCACGGTAGGCGTACAGGGCGGCGCGGTGGCCGTAGAAGGTGAAGCCGTCCTCGATCTGCCTGCCGGCGGTGTGGCAGGCCCTGCCCGGCACTCCCCCGTAACCGGTGTCGGGCTGGTAGGCGGCGTAGGCATCGAGTTCGGCGTCGGTGGCCACACCCCAGGAAGGTTCGCAGAGCTCGGGGTTGGCGGCGAGGAAGGCGCCGACCTCGACGCGCCAGGCGGGAATCGGCGTCGTGCGCAGCCTGGGCCAGTGGAGGTCGCCGGAGGGGTCGAGGGTGTGGGTGGTGGTGTGTTCGATGTCGTCCCAGGCGGTGGCGGCCTCGGCTGACCATTCGAGCTCGCCGTCCGGTCCGATGCGGTGGATCGAGTCGACGAGGCGCTGCACGGCGGGGAGTATGCGCTGCGCGAGGGTGTGGAGCTCTTCGGCGGTGAAGAAGCGCCAGGTGCAGCCGTGCTGTTGGTCATGGGTCAGGTGGCCGAGGAGTTGCACCATGATTCCGGGGGCGGGAATGGTCCCGTCCCCGAGCGCCCTGCGGGGGAGTCCGGGAAGCTGGTCGGCGAAGTTTCCGCGCGGGTCCCGCCAGTCGGTGTCGCCGAACCAGACCGCGCCGTCGTTCGCGTCGACTGCCAGCCACTGCTGGTATCCCGTTCCCGGACCGTAGCGCTGATCCTGCTGTTCGACGTGCTCGTCGTGCCATACGTACTCGGCTGGTGGCGGGTCCAGTTCTGCGGCCAGGAAGCCGTCCTCGGGGCAGTAGCCGGTGAGGACGCGGGCCGTTCTCGGCGCGCTGTCGGCTGCGGTCATGAGGGGTTTCCTCTCGTTGGAACGTCAACCGCGGCCAAGGTAGTCCGCTCGCCACACAATAGTTTAATTTTCAGCCACCGTGTCCGATAGTCGGACATCCCGAGAACGCTGGCGTCGTGACGGGGTCTACGCGCGTGCAAGGGGCAGCAAGTTGGCTGTTTTTCATGTGACCTTCACGGTCTGTTCGCCTCTGGCTGCGCGGTCCGCCGACCTGCGGGAAGGGGACGGGGAGCAGCATCCCGGCCCCCCTCCCGCAGGAGCGAGCACCGTCTTCGGCCTGCCGGAGCTGCGGGTGCGGCGCGTGGTCGTACGGCGGCCGCTCGTGACTGCCGGCCTCCGTACGCGTCAGGAGAGTGCGGCCAGCGCTTGGGCGGTGAGTATCTGCTCGAGGTCCAGGACGGCGCGTGGGGCGTGCCGGGTGTCGATGCGGACGGCGTAGATGAAGCGTGTCAGCTGCGGGTTGGCCAACGGGCGGGCCGCGATCTCGGGTCTGGTGCGGGGTAGGGCGAGTTGCGGCATGAGGGCCACGCACAGGCCTGCGGCCACGAAGCCGAGCACGGTGTTGAAGTCGTCTCCCTCGTACTGCAGGCGGGCCTGGAAGCCGGGCGTCTTGGCCATCTGGGAGAGCAGTTCCAGGCGCAGTGCGGCCTCCGGGGCGGCGATCCAGGTCTCGGAGGCGAGGCTGGCCAGGTCGATGACCTCCCTGTCGGCCAGGGGGTGGTGCGCCGGGACGACGGCCACCACCGGGTCCCGGGCGACCAGGGTCCGGCGCAGCATCCGGGGCGGGGACACGGGGATGAAGTCGTAGTCGTAGCTGAGGGCCAGGTCCATGTCGCCGCGCTTGAGCCGGCTGTAGCCGGCTTCGGGTTCGAGTTGGCAGAGGCTGACCTGGACGTCGGGGTAGGCGGCGTGAAGCCGCGCCAGTGCCTGGGGAACGATGCTGGTGGCGGCGGAGGCGAAGGCTCCGAGGCGGATCCGTCCGGCCGTTCCGGCGCGCATGGCGTCGAGTTCGGCCGAGGCGGCCGCCAGGGCGCTGCGGACGCCCTGTTCGGCGCCGAGGAGGACCTCCCCGGCCGGTGTGGCGCGCACGGGGCGGCGCTCCAGCACCCTCAGGCCCGCGCGGCGTTCGAGTTCGGCGATCTGCTGGGAGACGGCGGGCGGGCTGTAGCCGAGCTCCCGTGCGGCGGCGCTGAAGGAGCCGTGCCGTACGACGGCTTCGAGGGTGGCGAGCAGGCGGGGGTCGAGTCCGTGCACGGAGTTAAGGCTCACTTATCTGTCGCGAAGATGTGTTTTCTTGTGATTCGAGATGAACGCCAGCAGGATTCTTGCTCGCGGCAGGAAAAACGCAAGCCTGCGCTTCTGGGCCCGAACGAACGCCTCTCCCCCGCCCTCATAGCGCCCTCCACGAGTACCGCCACCGTTCCGCGCTGCAGCCTGCCGTGGCCGGGGCCGCCCGGCGGCCGGGCGTGGATCCGGCCCCGTAGACGGGCACCCCTCATGCCCCGAAAGGAAGTGGTATGCCCCAGCAACCGCTCATCGGACTCACCGCCTACCTCGCCACCGCGCAGCGGGGCGAGTGGGACCTGCCCGCCGCAGTGCTGCCCGCGATGCGGCGGGCGGGCGCGCGGTGCCGCTGCCGCCCTGTACGGGGCGGTGCCCCATCCGCGTACGGGGCCGCCGGTGCGCGAGCGTGACGCGTGGGAGCAGGCCGTGCTGGCCGTCGGCCTCGCCCGCGACATACCCGTGCTCGGGGTGTGCCGGGGAATGCAGCTGATGAACGTGCATGCGGGCGGCACCCTCATCCAGCACCTGCCCGACCGTGTGGGCCACCATCCGACACAGGTGCCTTCACACCCTGCGACGCATCCCCCAGCAGCAGAGCCCGAACCTGTCAGGCAGCTACGGGTGGTTCCGTTCCCCGGCGCGTGAGCGCCAGGGACGGTCCTCGGCCACCTGCGCAGCGCCCGTACGGCATCCAGGTGCGCACCCTGCCGCTGGCAGCCACCGGCCAGGTCGGCCTTGCGCGACTTCCGCCGACACCGCGACGCCGGCCCGGCCGTCGCAGCCATGCACGGCCCCACCCTCACCAGGTGGGACAGCGAGTCAACGGCAACGGCCTTGGGCTGGTCCGCGTCCTTTCTGTGGCGCTGTCAGCGGTCGTGCGGAGGGTGGGGCGGCGGTGGCGGGATGGTGGTGGTGGGTGGTGCGCTCTCCGGCCAGACGAGCAGGACCGGACAGGGGGCGTGGTCGACGATGAAACGGCTTGCGGGCCCGAGGCTGCGGGGTCCCAGGTGGGTACGGTCGCCGTCGCGGGCGAGGATGAGCAGGTCGGCGCCTTCGGCCGCGGCCACGACTTCGCGTTCGACGCGGCCCGCGCGTTCCTGCCGGATGCACGGGCGTCCCAGCCGGGCGGCCGCGGCGGCCAGGAGCTGTTCGCCTGCCGCGTGGGCCAGGTCCTCCACCCGAGTGCCGGGGTCGCGATCGGGACGGGCCCGGCCCAGCAGCCCGGCGTAGGCGCCGTGCGCGAGGCCGGGTGCCTGGGCAGCGCTGACGTGGAGCAGGACCGGTTCGGTGTCCTCGGGGGTGTGGGTGCGTGCGGCGTCGATGCAGGCGGGCCAGGTGCCTTCGACGATCCAGACGATGACGCTCACCGTGTTCCGTCTCCGATCGTTTGGAGTGATACCCACAGTGCCAGCACCGACAGCAGCAGTGCGGCCGGCGTGGCGAGCAGGCCGAGCCGGGTGAACTCGCCCAGTTCCACGTCGGTGTCGTGTTCGCGCACGATGCGCCGCCACAGCAGCGTGGCCAGGGAGCCGGCGTAGGTGAGGTTGGGGCCGATGTTCACCCCGAGGAGCACGGCCAGGACGGCGCCCGCGCCGGTGGGTGCGGTCAGCGGAAGCAGCACCAGGACGGCGGGGAGGTTGTTGATCACGTTCGCCAGTACGGCAGCCAGCCCCGCGATGGCCAGGAGGGCCGGCAGATCGGTTCCGGTCGGGATCAGGCGGCCCAGCACGTCCGCCAGGCCGTTGTCGACCACGGCCTGGACGACGATGCCCAGGGCCAGCACGAAGACGCAGAACGGAATCGCCGCGGCCCGCGCGATCGCCAGCGGCGTGGTGCGCCGCTGTGCCAGGGCGCGGGTGGCCAGCACGGCAGCGCCTGCGGCTGCCGCCCAGGCCGGATCGATGCCGAGTGCCGAGGCGAGCACGAATCCCGCGAGCGTGCCTGCCACCGTGAGCAGGGCGAACAGCGGCAGCTCTGGCGAGTCGGCAGCGGGCGGGGCGTCGGCGCCCGCATCCAGGTCGGTGGCGAAGAAGCGGCGGATCACCACGTACTCGGCTCCGATGGCGGCCAGCCAGGGCAGCGCCATCAGGGTGGCGAACCGGGTGAAGGCCAGGCCGCTGGCGGCGAAAGCCAGCAGGTTGGTCAGGTTGGAGACCGGCAGCAGCAGCGAGGCGGTGTTCGACAAGTGGGTGCACGCATAGACGTGTGGCTTGGCGCGGGCGCCCAGCCGGGCGGCGGTGGCGAAGACCACCGGAGTCAGCAGCACCACGGTGGCGTCGAGGCTGAGGACCGCCGTGATGAGGGAGGCCATCACGAAGACGAGGAGCAGTAGGCGGCGGGGGCGGCCCGCTGCCCGGCGCGCCATCCACGCACCGCAGGCGTGGAACAAGCCCTCGTCGTCGCACAGCTGGGCCAGGACCAGTACAGCCGCGAGGAAGCCGATCACCGGGGCCAGTCGGAGGGCCTCGGCCGCCGCATCGCCGAGGGAGATCGCTCCGGCAGCGACGACCACCCCGGCTGCGGGGACGGCCACGACCGCCTCCGGCCAGCCCCAGGGCCTGATCACCGCACAGGCCAAGACCACGAGGAGCAGGACGAGAGACAGTACTTCAGCGGTCAAGGCGTTCAGGATCGGAGCCTTCCGGGGGGCGGTCCCGCCATGGGAGAAGGAGTTCGTGTGCCGCCACTCCGCCTTCGGTCACCACCGACACAGGTCGGGGCCGTGCGGCGCAAGGCTGCACGGCCCCGACCTCGTTCTCCCTGCCGGTGACCGCGTGTCGTCTTCTGTGCGAGCCGCCTTCCGCTTCGAGCTGGGCGGCCGCAAGGGGCGGGCGGTGGCGGAAGGGGTCAGGCCGGGTTGATGTTCTCCGCTTGCGGGCCCTTGTGGCCCTGGGTGACGTCGAACGTCACCGCTTGGCCCTCCTGGAGCTCTCGGAAACCCGAGGAGTTGATCGCCGAGTAGTGGGCAAAGACGTCCGGGCCGCCACCGTCCTGCGCGATGAAGCCGAAGCCCTTCTGCGCGTTGAACCACTTCACAGTTCCCGTAGCCATATCCATGCCCTCCAGCCGAGGAAAGCCTTCGCGCACCGTGCGGAAGGCTGAGGTGATCGCCCTGGTTCCTGCGGCACGGCACAGCAGAACGTCACCGCCTCGGCGTAGCCAGAGGGAGCGTCCGAACCACGACAGCTGACCCAGACGGTACACGCCCGCTCACCCTGTCCATACGGCAGCAACGCGCCGTGTGATGCAAAGACTGCTCTTACGGATGACGATCCGGCAGGCGGCCGGGGTGGTCGCGCCGTACACGCCGTAGGCCGGCGGAGAGCAGCAATCGGGGCCGGCACCAACGGCGACACTGCACCGTCTGATCTGGTCGGAGTGCTGCAGCGCGGGAGCCGCGCGCCGTCCCTACCGGGCCGCTTTGCGGCGCGGCGGTGCCGGGGCCGCAGTACGGTCTCGGCCCGGTGTCGGTGCGCCGGTCATGCGGCAGGCTGAGGTCGACGCAGTTCTGCCTGGCCGAAGAGGAGGGCGTAGCCGTCGGGAAGCCGGCGCAGGATCCTGGCGAGGAGGTCAGGTCCTGCAAGGCGGGTGACAACGGCGAGCACGGCGCCGGTGTCCCAGCGGGTGGTGGCGGGGGTGGCGCCGGTGCGGGCGGCCAGGTCCTTGACGAAGCCCCAGCCGGTGAGGGGTTCGGAGTCGGGGATCTGGGCGGTCAGGGTGAGGGCGGCTTCGACGGGCAGGCACCGGGCGAGGTCGGCGCGCTCGTCGCCGGTGAGCCGGCGGCCGAGGGCGGCCAGGACGTGGTGGACGGCTGCCTCGGCGCGTTCGCGGGTGGGATAGGCGCCCTCGTGGCGCACGTTTTCCAGCATCTGGTCGAACGTCATGGGGGTGCGGGACGGGTTCGCTCGAGGCTGGTCGTACACGGCTGCGATTGCCTTTCTGCGCGAAGGATCCGGGAGGGTGGGGCGGTCGGGGGTGTCCGGAGAGGATGTCGTAGCCGGGCAGGAGCCGGGTCAGGATCTCGGGGGTGAGGCGTCTCCCGCGGCGGCGGCCGAGGTGGGCAGGACCGCCCCGGTGTCCCACAGGGCCGTCTCCTCGGCGGCGCCCTCGGTCCGGGCCGCCGTCGCGCGGACGAACCGCTCCGGGGAGAGCGGCTCCGCAGCCTGTAGCGGGGGTTCGAGAGGACAGGGCGTCAGGCCTCGGGGAGCCGGGCGGCCAGCTCGGCCCGTCCCGTGCCGACCAGGTGCGCGCCCAGCAGGGCCACTCCCCGTACTCCCGGACATGGCCCCGGAGCGACTCCCTGCCCGGCGACATCGATCACCTCCGGGGAAAAGCGGTGAAGAAGATCAAGAGGGCGGAGGGCGGGTGCCGAAGGGGGGTACTCCCGCCCTCCGCAGCCAGCTGACGCCGGGAGCCTCAGGCGGAGATCTGCTTGGGGTCGGCGCCGGTACCGATGCTGATCTTGCGGGGCTTGGCGCGCTCGGCGATCGGGATCCGCAGGGTCAGGACGCCCGCCTCGTAGTCGGCCTCGATGCGCTCGGTGTCGAGGGTGTCGGCCAGCACGATCTGCCGGGAGAACACACCGAGGGGCCGTTCGGACAGCTCCATCTGCACCTGGTCGCCCTTGGCGGCCGGGCGCCGTTCGGCCTTCACGGTCAG
Source organism: Streptomyces pallidus (ex Mingjun et al. 2026) (assembly GCF_051550185.1). Classification (NCBI taxonomy): domain Bacteria; kingdom Bacillati; phylum Actinomycetota; class Actinomycetes; order Kitasatosporales; family Streptomycetaceae; genus Streptomyces; species Streptomyces pallidus (ex Mingjun et al. 2026). The sequence goes on from NZ_CP196181.1 coordinate 187,527, forward strand.
CATGTTCCGCTCGACGTCGATGTCGATCGCCTCAGTGCTCACACCGGGCAGGTCGAAGGCGATCACATATACATCGCCCTCGCGGTAGGCGTCCATCGGCATGACCGACGGCTTCGACCAGGTCCCGGACGTACCCGAGAGCTGCTGGACGATCCGGTCGATCTCACGGAAAGGGTCGGTGCGCATCAACATCGAAACACCTCCGGTTGGTTCAGGCAGGAACTGCCAATGCGCTCAACGTGCTCCTGTTGTAGCATGTCATCGAAACGATGACAAGCAGGACGTCATCTGGAGGATGACGACCACGGAGGGGGCCATGACCGAAGCAGTCTCGCCGACGCCACCCGTGTCCTTTCGTGCAGCCGCGGCGGCGCTGGAGGCCATCAGCCGGTCCGTGAAGGACGCGCAGCAGTCCTCACGGGGATCATCGACGGCTTCACCACCGCCGGCAGGCGACCGCGGTCCGCACCCGGCCCTGGCCGCGCTGCTGATGCTTCGCGAGGCCCGCGAGCAGCTCGCCGGCTGGGAGAGCGTCCTGATCGAAGCGGCCCGGGACCAGGGCGCCAGCTGGGCCGACCTCGCCGGACCGCTCGGGGTCGCCAGCCGGCAGGCCGCCGAACGCCGCTACCTGCGACTGCGCCCCGGCGCTGCGGGAAGCACGGGCGAACAGCGGGTCCAGGCCACCCGCGACTCGCGCGCCGCCGACCGCACCGTCACCGCCTGGGCCCGCGACAACGCAGCCGACCTGCGCCGTCTCGCCGGCCAGGTCACCTCCCTCACCGGCCTCCCCGCCAGCGCGGAAGGAGCGATCAGCGAGCTGAACCTGGCTCTCGCCGACAACGACGCCGCCCGTCTGATAGGCCCCCTGACCGCGACCCGGGACCACTTGCGGCCTCAGGACGCCGGCCTCACGGACCGCATCGACGCCATGACCCGCCACACCGAACAGCTCCGCCAGGACAGCAACGACCAGCGCAACTCCTAAGCCGCGCCTACGAACCGACCCCCGCACAGCCGCACACCGAGGAGGTAACCGTGACCGAGCGAGGCGACCAGGACAACGGCACACGGCCCGCCGTCGAGATCATCGGCCGCGTGGCTGCCGTCCGGCCCACCGGCGAGATCGACATCGCCACCGCACCCTCCCTGAGACGCGCCCTCGCCGAAGCACTCGGCCTCGTCCGCGCGTCCCGAGCCGACCGCATCGTCACCGACTTCAGCGCGATCACCTTCTGCGATTCGTCGGGACTCAACGCACTCCTCGCCGCACGACAGGAAGCAGCCAAGGCCAACGTCGAGATCCACCTGGCGAACCCGGCCCCCCAGTTCCAACGCCTGTTGCAGATATCCGGGGCGGATTCCCTCTTCCCGAAAGAGGACGATCCGCCTGGGAACCTCAGCGCGCGGTCCTGATCGGTGACGTAGACCGTCACGTACATGATGTCGGTCAGCATCGTGTTCTCGACTCCCTCGTGGGTGCGACCGTTCGCATGCGGTCGTCGCCCTCATGACGAGTACCGACGGGAGAAGGTGACAAGACCGGTCCGCCTGCCTCGGAGAGGGCGTACGCAAGCCCGAAGGAAAGACCGGGCAGTTCCCTGGAAGTCATCTCGTGTGGCCGGGCTTCGGTAGCAGATGGGGGTGCAGGCGGTCCTGTTGGCGGCGAGGAGGTGGTCGGCTTGCGTCCGGAGCGGCGGTGAGGGTGGTGGCAACCAGCGAGCCAGGCCATGGTGCGCCACGGACGCGGACGCGGACCAGGCAAGTCGCCGTGCGGCTGGCGGCCCGCAGCAACGCATTCCGGACACCGGGCTGTAGACCGAGCATGCCCTGCGGCGTTCTCGGGTCCGCGGCCCCCGTGGCGTGGGAAGCCGCAGCGCGGCGCGCGGCGTCCGGCCAGCCGCGGCTGATCCGTCAGCCCTTTTCAGTCACGTTCGAGGGCCTGACGACGTCGAGGGGACGGCCGTCGGCGCCGCGCTGCGGCAACCGCTGACCGACACGGCGGCCACCGGCGCGGGTGACCGGTATGGGCCGACCGGGCGCGTACGAGAGCACCCCACCGCCGACAGGACCGACGATGCACCAGCGACCACACCTTCAACGACCGGAGTTCCATGGTGCTCGAACGCAATCGGCTCAGGGGCCGCACCGAGATCACGTCCGTCCTGCCCGAGCACATCCCGGACGGCAGCCCCTCAGCCCACCCCCTCCAGCCGCGCGGCGACGGCACCCGTGCAGCCGCCGTCGCCCTCCGCGCCCCCGCCACCCGCCACTTCCACTACCGCGCCGCCGGCGACTACTGGTTCAACGACGAAACCACCGACAGCCACAACGCCACCAGCAGCCACCTCCACACCTGATACGCCCCCACCCCACGCGCCGCACCGGCGGCACGCGCACCCAAGCGCACACATGAGGAGCAGGGATTCGTCATGTCCGTTCCGCAGGCGGAGGGACCGGGCTCAGCAGGGAAACGGTGGCGGTCCGCACCTCTCACGCAGCCCTCAGACCGGCAGCCGGCCGCAAAGGGCATGCGGGAAGCAGATCGCCGAGCCCGTCACGGAAGCCGAAACCCAGCTCCCCCACCGCCCGTGGGAGCCGACCCCCGGAGACACGGCACTCGCCCACGAGGCCGCGACCGGCCTCGCAGAAGCCGTCCGCCCGCCCGCCGAACGGGAAACGCTGCCGGCCGTCAAACGCCTGGAGCACCCTCGCCCACACCGGCAACCACACCACCCGCCACCCGTGGCCCGGTGCCGGGGCACCCCTGCCGGATAGCGGACAACGGTGGGTACCGGCAACCGGCCCGCCCGCGGCCGATCGCCGCTGCCGCAGCCCCGTAGTTGTCGCCAAGCGGGCTGGGGATCCGGCCGCGAACCCCCACCCCCACCTCTTCACGAGGGTGCCCGGTGCCTCACAGGGCCGGGGCCGAGGTGTCACCTGGCGGGTCCGACGCCAGGCCAGGGTTCAGAAGTGTCAGGTCCGCAACCGCGCCTGCAGCCGCTGCCCATCACCGACGGGCGCAAGTCCAAGCGCCCATGCCCTGCATCGCAGCCAGCTTCCGGGCGGTGGCGATCTGTTCTTCCTTGGTGGCGAGGTCGGCGCGAGCTGCGTAGGTGGTGCCCCCTGCAGCCCGCCAACTCGACTGGCTGAACTGCAGACCGCCGTAATGACCGTTGCCTGTGTTGGCACGCCAGTTGCCGCCGGACTCACACCGGGCGATGGCATCCCAGTCGACCGGTCTGGACAGGTGCTCGACTGCATGAGCGCCGGAGGTACTCAGTGCCATGAGCTGGCAGACTGCGGATGCGCACAACAGAGACCGCACGATGCGCAGGGTCCGGCGGCGTACCTGGGAACGGGACACAAATCCTCCTTCGTCGTACGGCAGCCGGCCGAGCGGCAGTCGGTCCGCCGATGCGGCCGGGCAGCGGCACGCGCATCACAACACGAGGTCCCTGGGACCGGACGGCTTGGCGGCGGGAAGTCGGATGGAGCCACTCCCATGGCCTCGCGGCCCTCGCTCGGTTTCCGCAGCACCGGGCTCGTCGCGGGGGCGACGGCCACCGCCTGGCCAGAGGCTGGGTGAGGGGCCGTGCCAGGCGGAGGCGGCGTGTTGACGCCGGGCGTGTCCTCGCCGGCACCGTTGGCGTTGGCCAGGCGACGCGTGCACGGGCAGAAGGAGGCCTTCCCGAACTTGTGCAGGTCAGCGGCCGGCGGGCCTTGCCCGGCACCGTGGTCGCAGCAGGTTCGGCCCGGTAGGTCGGAGCGGAGAGGAATACCAGGTGACGGCAATGACCGGTGACATCGAGAGGGCGGTCGGTGTGCTGCGCGCCGGGGGGTTGGTGGCTCTCCCGACCGAGACCGTGTACGGGCTGGGCGCCAACGCCGAGGACTCCACGGCTATCGCACGGATCTTCCAGGTCAAGGGGCGCCCGCCCTCCCATCCACTGATCGTCCATATCGGCAGTGCGAAGCATCTGGACGACTGGGTCGAGGAAGTGCCGGCGGACGCGCGCCTACTGGCGGAACGCTTCTGGCCGGGGCCGATGACGCTGGTCCTGCGGCGCGGCCACCGGGTGCCCCTCGAAGCAACCGGCGGGCTGGAGACAGTAGCCGTGCGCGTGCCCGACCACCCCGTCGCCCTGAGGCTGCTGTCGGTCTTCGGCGGTGGTGTCACGGCGCCGTCCGCCAATCGCTTCGGTTCGGTCAGCCCCACCTCTGCGGACCATGTCCGAGCGGAGCTCGGTGACGCCGTCGACTTCGTCTTGGACGGTGGGCGCTGCGCGGTCGGCGTCGAGTCGACCATCGTCGACGTCACGGGCGGGGCCCCGACCGTCCTTCGGCCCGGCGGAGTGACGCGTGAGGACCTGGAAACGGTACTGGGGCGCCCGGTCGCGGTCTCGGCGACGAGCGGTGTCCGGGTGCCGGGCCAGCATCCATCGCACTACGCGCCGCGGGCGCGCGTCGTCCTCGCCGCCCCGGGGAGGGTCGTCGCCGAAGCCGAGCTCGCACAGGAGCTGGGGCACCAGGTGGGGGTCCTTCTTCCCCCCTCCCTCGCCACCACTCCGGTCAAGGCGCATGCCGTGGTGGCGCTCCCCCCTTCGATGGGCGCCTACGCGCGCGGGTTGTACGGGTTCCTGCGCGGGCTCGACCAGCAGGGCTGCGACCTCATCGTCGCGTCCCTGCCAGTGGAGGAAGGGCTGGGGCTCGCGATCGCCAACCGGCTCCGCCGGGCCGCGGGACCCCGGCCCTCCGTGTGAACGGCTATGGCCGGGGCGGTCAGGAAGCGGTGGCGGCCGCCGCGTCGAAGCCGCGGGAGGCGACGAACTGTGCGCTGCCGTCGGCCAGCCGATAGGACAGCCCCACCACGCCGAGGCGGCCGGCGGCCACCCGCTCGGCCAGGATGCGGGAACGTTCCAGCAGCAGATCCACGGTGTGCTCGATGTGCTCGGCCAGGATCTCTTCGGCCGTCTCGCGTCCGGCGGCGCGGGCGGCCAGCACGCTCGGGGTCACCCGTTCGACCACGTCACGCACGAAGCCGCCCGGCGTGTTCCCGTTCTCCAAGGCGGAGCAGGCCGCGGCGACGGCACCGCACGAGTCGTGGCCGAGGACGACGACCAGCGGCGCGTTGAGGACGCTCACGCCGAACTCGATGGAGCCGAGCACTTCCGTGCCGGCGACGTGGCCGGCGGTACGCACCACGAACAGATCGCCCAGGCCGCGGTCGAAGATGATCTCGGCGGCGAGCCGGGAGTCGGAGCACCCGAACAACACGGCGAAAGGCTGCTGAGACGGTGCGGTCTCGGTGCGGCGGGCGGCGTCCTGGTTCGGATGCTCGGTGGCTCCGGAGACGAAGCGTTTGTTGCCCGCCATGAGCAGCTCGAATGCGTCGCGGGGCGTCGGGCTCTTGATCTCGGTCATGCCCCGAAGCCTACGAGGCGGCATCAGCCGTCGCAGCGCCCGGTCCCGCCGAACGGCCCCGGACAGGCGGCGCTGCCCCCGTGACCAGCGCTACCCGCCCCCACCTGGTATGAGACCGGGAAGGCCGGAGGCGGGGCGACACAGCGGCCGGGTCGGCAGGATCCGGGCACCGGCAATGCCTCGCCTTCTGGACATAGCACTGTTTGGGAATTTTTGGATGGGGTCACACGTGTATCACCCGGTTCCCGCGACCTGGAGATGTGATGCCAGAGAAGAACCCGTTGAAGGCTGTGACCGACAAGATCGCCGACGCCATGCAGGGCGGAGGGTCAGAGCGTGGCGGCCCTGAGGAGGGGATTCCGGGCAAGCCCGCCTTCGCGTCTCCCCAGCTGACCGAACCCGTCCAGCCGGTCGAGCCGCTGCCGCCGAAGGCGGACCAGAGGGGACCGGAGACCGTCAGTCCGACCGGGCAGCCCACCGGCGACGAGCAGGCTCGGATGGCCCAGAGCGGCGCGCACCTCACGACCTCGCAGGGCACGCGGCTGTACGACACGGACCACTCGCTCAAGGCCGGTCCGCGCGGGCCGGTGCTGCTGCAGGACCACCACCTGCGTGAGAAGCTGATGCACTTCGACCACGAGCGGATCCCCGAGCGCGTGGTCCACGCCCGCGGTGCGGCCGCCCACGGCGTCTTCCAGTCCTACGGCACCGGGGCAGTCGTCTCGAAGGCCGCGTTCCTCGCCGACGACGCCGAGACGCCCGTGTTCGTACGGTTCTCCACCGTGCTCGGATCCCGCGGCTCCGCCGACACGGTGCGCGACACCCGTGGCTTCGCCACGAAGTTCTACACCGAGGAAGGCGTCTTCGACCTGGTCGGGAACAACATCCCGGTCTTCTTCATCCAAGACGCGATCAAGTTCCCCGACATCATCCACGCCGGCAAGCCGCATCCGGACCGGGAGATCCCGCAGGCGCAGAGCGCCCACGACACGTTCTGGGACTTCGTCTCCCTGCACACCGAAGCCACCCACCACACCCTGTGGAACATGTCCGACCGGGGCATCCCGCGCTCCTACCGGATGATGGAGGGCTTCGGCGTCCACACCTTCCGCCTCGTCAACGCACAAGGCGTCACGACGCTGGTGAAGTTCCACTGGAAGCCCAAGCTGGGCGTGCACTCCCTCGTCTGGGAGGAGGCCCAGATCCTCGGCGGTGTCGACCCCGACTTCCACCGACGTGACCTGGCCGACGCCATCGAGGCGGGCGCGTTCCCGCAGTGGGAGCTCGGGATCCAGACCTTCCCCGACACCCCGGAGCAGACGTTCGAGGGCATCGACCTCCTCGACCCGACGAAGATCGTTCCCGAAGAACTGGCGCCGGTGAAACCGCTCGGCCTGATGACCCTGAACGCCAACCCGTCGAACTTCTTCGCCGAGACCGAACAGGTCGCCTACCACACCGGCCACCTCGTCCCCGGCATCGATCCGACCGACGACCCGCTGCTTGCCGGGCGCATGTTCTCCTACCTCGACACCCAGATCACCCGGCTCGGCGGGCCCAACTTCCCGCAGCTTCCGATCAACCGCACCCACGCGCCCGTCAACGACATGCTTCGTGACGGCATGCACCAGACCGCCGTGCACCGCGGCGTGGCGCCGTACCACCCCAACAGCCTCGACGGGGGCTGCCCCTTCTTCGCCGGCGCCGACACCGGTGCCTTCATCGAGGTACCCGTGGAACTCCCGGCCGCACGCAAGGTCCGCGAAGCTCCCGCCTCCTTCGACGACCACTTCTCCCAGCCGCGGCTGTTCTGGCTGAGCATGAGCGCCGTGGAACGCGAGCACATCATCGCCGCCTACACCTTCGAGCTGTCCAAGTGCTACGAACAGGCCGTCAAGGAACGGGTCCTGCAGACGCTGGCCAACATCGACGGTGAGCTGTGCGCCGAGGTCGCCGCCGGGCTGGGGCTGTCCGCACCGGCGGCCACCGAGACGCTCGCGGACGCCAGCCCCAGCCCGCGCCTGTCCCAGATCGGACAGACCTGGCCGCTGGACGGGCGGATCATCGGCATCGTCACCGACGCCGCCAGTGACCAGGCCGGCGTGACCGAGGTCCGCCAGGCCGTCCTCGACGCGGGCATGGTTCCCCTGGTGATCGCTCCGGTCGGCGGCCGCCTGGCCGGCGACGGAGCGCCGGTGACCGTGCAACGCACCTACGCGGCCGCACGCTCGGTCGAGTTCGACGCGCTGCTGTTCGCCGGTGTGCCCGCAGCGGGGGCGGACGCCTACGGCGCCCGCGACGCGAAGGCCGCCGACCCCAGGACCGCCGTCGGCGACCCCCGCGTCTTGGCACTGCTCACCGAGGCGTACCGGCACGGCAAGGCCGTCGGCGGTTGGAACGGTGCGGAGCGGCTCTTCGAAGCAGCAGGCATCCGAAACGGTGACGCCGGCGTCGTCCTCGCGAACGACGGACCGGCCGCTCTGCGCCAGCTCTCCGAACTGATGGGAAGCCACCGCGTCTGGGCCCGCTTCCCCGCCCCAGCTTCCTAATCGTGTTGTCAAGCGGCCGTCGTGACCGGCGGTGACACTTCGTAGCACCGCCGGTCACGGATCAGGGCCCAGATGACGTTGACGCGTCGGCGGGCGAGGGCGAGAACGGCCTGGACGTGCTTCTTGCCCTCGGCGCGTTTGCGGTCGTAGAACCTCCGCGAGTTCGGGTCGTACCGGACGCTGACCAGCGCGGAGGTGTAGAAGACCCGCTGAAGTCTGCGGTGATAGACGAGCGGGCGGTGGAGGTTGCCGCTGACCTTGCCGGAATCATGTGGTCGCGGGGCGACGCCGGCGAAGGCCGCCAGCGCGTCCGGGGAATCGAACTCGTCAAGGCTGCCGCCGACAGCGGCGAGGAACTCGGCTCCTAGTGTCGCGCCTATGCCGGGAACGCTCAGGACGATGTCGGCGAGTTCGTGCTCGCGAAACCGGCCCTCGATGAGCTTGTCCATCTCGGCGATCTGCTCGTTGAGGGTCATCACCTCCTCGGCCAGGGTGTGGACCAGCTTGGCGATGGTCTTCTCCCCCGGGACAGCGGTGTGCTGTCGCGCGGCGGCCTCGACGGCCGCCTCGGCCAGGGCTCTGGCATTGCGGACCTTGCGGTTGGCCAGCCACGTCGTCAGCCGAGTGGCCCCGGCACGGCGGATCGCGGCCGGGGCCTGGTAGCCCGTCAGCAGCCTGAGCGGCCCGGTGTTCGTCACGTCCAGGGCCCTCTCCAGGGCCGGGAACATGGACAGTAGGGTGCCACGCAGCCGGTTGACCGAGCGGGTGCGGTCCTCGACCAGGTCGGCCCGGCGGCCGGTCAGCAGCTTCAGCTCGACGGCGGCCTCGTCGGCGGGGCGGATGGGCCGCAGGTCGCGGCGCATCCTGGCCTGGTCCGCGATGACGTAGGCGTCGCGGGCGTCGGTCTTTCCCTCACCGCGGTAGCCGTCGGAAGCCCGGTTCACCAGCCGCCCCGGCATGTAGAGGACCTGCTGGCCGTGGCCGACGAGCAGGGCCAGCAGCAGCGCGGGCTCCCCGCCGGTCATGTCGATGGCCCAGGTGACCTCACGGCCGTCGGCCAGATCCAGGACATCCCCGATCAGTTTCAGCAGCTCAGGTTCGTCGTTGGCCACCCGCCGCGACAGCAGCGTCTTGCCGTCCGCGTCCAGGGCGAGGCCGTGATGGTGGCCCTTGCCGCTGTCGATCCCCGCCCATATCCGGCTCATCGCGCTCCTGACGTACGTGTTCGTTCGGTTCGTACCACGGACGACCTCGCCGGCATTGCTCTACACAGCGACTTGTTCGCACTTCCTAATCGGCGGCCGAGTCGTCGTGGGGCGCCGGGCGGCGAAGCCAGGGAAACCACGAGACGGCAGCCGCCTGATAGCCACACCCGGCACCCCTGGGCGACCCAACCCTACGAATGGCTCGATCAACCCGATCAAGAAGGTAGAGCCGCCTGACCCGCGGGGCGCCGGCCGGCCGTGGCCGGTCGGCGCCCAGGGGTCGAACGATCCGGCCACAAATACGGAGATGATGTCAGCCATGGCCGCGGCTCCTTCCGGTGGAGAGCGTTCCGTCGGGACCGCCAATGCGGGCCGTATCCACCGAACTCGCACATCCATGCCTGCCCGTACCCGGGAAGTGCGGCTCGATCCGGGCTCGTTCCCACCCCTGACCGGTGGGGTAGCCTCCGGATCGGTACAGGCCCACGTCCTGACCGCGAGGGACGGCTCCCGGGCCGCCTCCGCTCGGGACGGGCAGGATCGAAGCCGGCCAATGGCCCGGCGTTCTACGGAGGCGATGTTCGATGGCTGGCGCGACACCGCCCGACGAGAGTGCGGAAGTGCCCCAGAGGGCCGCGGCCGGTGCCACGGCCGGTGCCGGTACCGGTACCGGGGCCGCCCAGGTGGGCGAGCCGGAGCTGCGGCTGCTGCTGGCCGGGCTCACGGCCGTACGCGACGGCGACTTCGGCATCAGGCTGCCCGGTGAGGCGGACGGTCTGCTGGGCGAAATCTCCACCGTCTTCAACGGCATGGTGGACCAGCTCTCCCGCTTCACCTCGGAGGTGACCCGCGTGGCCCGCGAGGTCGGCACCGAGGGCCGGCTGGGCGGTCAGGCGCAGGTGCCGGGGGTGTCGGGCACCTGGGAGGACCTCACCGACTCGGTCAACGCGATGGCCGGGAACCTCACCACCCAGGTCCGCGACATCGCCCAGGTCGCGACGGCCGTCGCGACGGGCGACCTCTCGCAGAAGATCACCGTCGATGCGCGCGGTGAGTTCCTGGAGCTGAAGGACACCGTCAACACGATGGTGGATCAGCTCAGTTCGTTCGCCGGCGAGGTGACCCGCGTCGCCCGCGAGGTCGGCACGGAGGGCATCCTCGGGGGCCAGGCCGACGTTCAGGGCGTCTCGGGGACCTGGCGCGACCTCACCGATTCGGTGAACTTCATGGCCGGCAACCTCACCAGCCAGGTCAGGGCGATCGCCCACGTGGCCACCGCCGTGGCCCAGGGCGACCTGTCACAGAAGATCACGGTGACCGCGCGCGGGGAGATCCTGGAGCTCAAGGACACCATCAACACCATGGTGGACCAGCTCTCCGCGTTCGCGGACGAGGTCACCCGCGTCGCCCGCGAGGTCGGGACCGCCGGGAACCTCGGCGGCCAGGCCACCGTCCGCGGTGTCTCGGGCACCTGGAAGGACCTCACTGACAACGTCAACGTGATGGCCTCCAACCTGACGGGCCAAGTCCGCTCCATCGCGCAGGTGGCCACCGCGGTCGCCAGGGGCGACCTCTCGCAGAAGATCACCGTCGAGGCCAAGGGCGAGGTGGCTGCTCTCGCGGGCGTCATCAACACCATGGTCGACACCCTGTCGGCGTTCGCGGACGAGGTGACGCGCGTGGCCCGCGAGGTCGGCACCGAGGGCATCCTCGGCGGCCAGGCCCGGGTGCCGAACGTGGCGGGGACGTGGAAGGACCTCACGGACAACGTCAACTTCATGGCACACAACCTGACCAGTCAGGTGCGCAACATCGCACAGGTCACCACGGCCGTCGCCAACGGCGACCTCACCCGCAAGATCGACGTGGACGCCCGCGGCGAGATCCTGGAGCTCAAGACCACCATCAACACCATGGTGGACCAACTGAGCTCCTTCGCCGCCGAGGTGACCCGGGTGGCCCGCGAGGTCGGCAGCGAGGGCCGGCTCGGCGGCCAGGCCGAGGTCGAGGGCGTCTCCGGCACCTGGAAGCGGCTCACCGAGAACGTCAACGAGCTCGCCGGCAACCTGACCCGCCAGGTGCGCGCCATCGCCGAGGTCACCAGCGCCGTCGCGGCGGGCGACCTCACCCGCTCCATCACGGTCGATGCCTCGGGCGAGGTCGCCGACCTCAAGGACAACATCAACTTCATGGTGGAGTCCCTGCGCGAGACCACCCGGGCCAACGAAGAACAGGACTGGCTGAAGACCAACCTGGCCCGCATCTCCGGCCTGCTCCAGGGACAGCGCGACCTCGGCCTCGTCGCCGAATCGATCATGGACGAGCTGACCCCGCTGGTGTCGGCCCAGTGCGGCGCCTTCTACCTCGCCGAGGAGAGCGAGGAGGGCACCGTCCTGCAGCTCGTCAGTTCCTACGCCTTCCCCGCCGGTTCGCGGCCGAACCGGTTCCGGCTCGGCGAGTCCTTCGTCGGCCAGGCCGCCCGCAGCAAGCGCTCCATCGCCGTCGACGCCCTCCCGGCGAGCTACCTGGCTGTCTCTTCCGGGCTCGGTCAAACCGAGGCGCTGTCGTTGATCGTGCTGCCGATCGTCGTCGAGGGACAGGTCCTCGGCGTGATCGAGCTGGCTTCCGTGCGCCCCTTCGCCCAGGTCCACCAGGACTTCCTGAACCAGCTGATGGAGACGATCGGGGTGAACGTCAACACCATCATCGCGAACGCCCGTACCGACGAGCTCCTCGGTGATCCCAGCGGCTCACGGCCGAACTGCGGGCCCGCTCGCAGGAGCTCCAGGCCCGGCAGGAGGAACTCCAGGCGTCCAACGCCGAGCTGGAGGACAAGGCCGAGCTGCTCGCGGCGCAGAACCGCGACATCGAGACGAAGAACCTGGAGATCGAGCAGGCCCGCCAGGAGCTGGAGGAGCGGGCGCACCAGCTGTCCCTGGCCTCCACCTACAAGTCGGAGTTCCTGGCCAACATGAGCCATGAGCTGCGCACCCCGCTCAACAGCCTCTTGATCCTCGCCCAGTTGCTCGCGCAGAACCCGACGCGGAACCTGACGGCGAAGCAGGTGGAGTACGCCGGCATCATCCACTCGGCCGGCTCGGACCTGCTCCAGCTCATCAACGACATCCTCGACCTGTCCAAGGTGGAGGCGGGGAAGATGGACCTCACCGTCGAGACCGTTTCCCTGGCCAGGCTGCTCGACTACGTCGAGGCCACCTTCCGGCCCCTGACGAGCCAGAAGAGCCTGTCGTTCGTCGTCCGCACCTCCCCCGAGGTCCCGTCCGAGCTGGTCACGGACGACTACCGGCTACGCCAGGTCCTGCGCAACCTGCTGTCGAACGCGGTCAAGTTCACCGAGCAGGGCGGCGTCGAGCTGCGCATCGAACCCGCTGACGAGGACCGGGTTCCCGAGCTCGCCCGCCGGGGCGGCGGCCCCGTGCTCGCCTTCCGCGTGACCGACACCGGTATCGGTATCGCGCCGCAGCACCTGGAGTCGGTCTTCGGCGCCTTCCAGCAGGCAGACGGCACCACCAGCCGCAAATACGGCGGGACGGGGCTCGGCCTGTCCATCAGCCGGGAGATCGCCTACCTGCTCGGCGGGGCCATCACCGCCGAGAGCACCCTGGGCAAGGGCAGCACGTTCACCCTCTACCTGCCCATCGCACGCCCCGACTCCGCCGATGCGGTCACGACGAGGACGCAGCGGGAACTCCAGGACGCAGGCGCCTCGGACCCGGACGTTCGAGGGGCCGGCCGGGAACCGGAGCCCGCCGCCACCACCCTCTCTGCGCTCCCGGGGCCGCTCCGGCGGCGCCGCCTGCTCGTGGTGGAAGCCCGGCCGGGCGGCCTGCTGTCGCTGGTGGCGGAGAACGCCGTCGGCGACCTGCCCCGCTACGGCGACCCCGCGGCCGGGGACGGCGTGGAGATCATCACTGCCGTCGGCGCCCAGGAGGCGGCGGCCACCCTGGCCACGAACCCCTGCCACTGCGTCATCCTCGATCTGGACCTGCCCGACGGCGCGGCCGCCAGCCTCCTGGAGGAGATGGAACGGGACCCGTCCCTGCAGGGCGTGCCGGTGCTGGCCCACAGCAGCCGCGGCACCGCGGCGCCCGACACGCGGCCGCTGCGCGAGCGGAACGGCTCCGGTCTGCTGGAACTCATCACCGGCCTGGACGAGCTGCGCGAGCGCATCGTTCTGCACATGGGGGCGGACCGGCCGGGCGACGTGCTGCCGCTCGTCCACCGGCCGGACACCGGGTCCCCCTGGGACCCCGACCTCGACCGCTCCCTGGCCGGCCGCACCGCTCTGGTGGTGGACGACGACGACCGCAACCTGTACGCCATCACCGGCATCCTCGAACTGCACGGTATGCGGGTGCTCCAGGCGGAGAACGGCCGGGCCGCCCTGGAAGCCCTCGCCCTGCACCCGGGCATTGACGTCATCCTGATGGACGTGATGATGCCGGAGATGGACGGCTACACCGCCACCGCCGCCATCCGGGCCATGCCCGAGCACAGCGGGCTGCCCATCATCGCCGTCACCGCCAAGGCCATGATCGGCGACCGGGAGAAGAGCCTGGCCTCCGGCGCCAGCGACTACATCACCAAACCCGTCGACGCGGACGAGCTGATCGGCCGGGTCAAGCGCCAGCTGGCCCCCTGACGCCGGGACCGGTCCACAGCTACCGAAGGACTGCGAGGAGCCCAAGCGTGCAACACCCCCACGAGCCGCCGGGCGGCATCGGCCGCCCCCGGATGCCGTCCGGCCCGGGTACCGTCCGGGTCGGGCCGCAGCGCGACGCCATCACCGCCGCCCCCTCCGCCCCCGCCGGCACGGCCGACGCGGACCGGTGGGCCGGCAGCACCCCCGACACGACGGGCGCGGACCGGTCTGCCGGCACCACGGCCGACACGGCCGGCGGCGCCGCCGTCGGCCGCCTCGCGGGCATCGTCGAACGCCTGCGGCGCGAGCTCGATCAGGTGCACGCCGACGCCGCCGGGCGGGCACTCGTCGAGATGGCCATCGGCGTCCTGGTCGAGCGGCTGCAATGCGGGCCCACCGAAGCCTCGACGCAGCTGGCGGCCCTCGCGGACAAGGCCGGCGTCCCGCCCCTGGCCCTGGCCGCGGACCTCGTCAACCAGGCTGCCGCGGACCGCATCTCCGCGGTCGCCCGCGACTTCGTCGCCTCCTCAGCCGCCGCCCCCGCCGCCGACTCCGTCGGCGTCCGGCTGCGCAGCGCCGAAGCACACGCCCTCGCCGGGCAGGACACCGAAGCGGCGGCCCGCTCCATGCTGGAGCACGCGCTGCGGCCCCTCGGCGCCGTCGCCGTCGCCGTGTGGGCCGCCCACCCCGACCAGTCCCTGTCCCTGGCGGGCAGTGCCGGCTTCGGTCCCGCGGAGGCGCACCGCTGGCGACACGTGCCTCCGGGAGTGCCCACGCCCGCCCGCCACGCCCTCGACCGGCGGGCTGCCGCCTCCTATCCGGTGCTCGCGGACGCCGCCCTCCCCTCGATCGGCCAGCACGAGATCAGCGGCGGGCGCCTCGCGGTCCCGGCGGGCATCGGGGGGCGACTCATCGGCGTCCTGGAAGTCTGCTGGCACGATCGGCTGCCCGAGCTGTCCCAACCGCTGCAACGCCAGTTCGAGGCGCTCGCCGAGTTGTGCGCGACGACCCTCGAAACCTGGGCCGACAGCGGACCGGCCGAGCCCGAGGGGCGCGACAACCGACTGGAGCGCCTGCGGGCGCTCACCGACGGCCTGCTGGACCCCAGCCTCATCCTCCAGGTGTCGTGCGACGGCGACGCAGGCCCGCTGCGCTTCACCATCCGACACGCCAACCCCGTCTTCGTCGACTTCGCAGGCCGGCCCACCAGCGCCATCGTCGGCGCCCGGCTGCTGGAGGCGTACCCGCTGGCGGCAGAGGCCGGAGGGCTCCTGGAGAAGGTCGAGCACGTCTTCGTCACCGGCGAGCCGTTCCGCACCGGCGGCATGACGCTCTCGGCGATGGTCGACGGCGTGCCGCTGAGCACTCGGGCCAAGGTGAGCATCAGCCGCCACGGCAGTCACCTCGTGGTGGTCTGGCGACTGGACGACGGCACGCCGCGGGTCGCCCGGCTCCTCCAGCACGCCCAGCGGCTCGGACGCATCGGCGGCTTCGAGGAGAACCTGCGGACCCGACAGATCGTCTGGAACGAAGCGGTATACGAGCTGCACGGCCTGCCCCGCGGCGCTACGCCGATCCCCCTCGACCAGCTCGCCGATCACGCCCACCCGGACGACCGGCACTCCATCGGCCGTTTCCTGCGCACCCTGTTGCACCACCGGCGGCCCGCCTCCACCGCGTTCCGCCTGGAGCGCCCCGACGGCGTGGCCCGCCACATCCGGGTCGTGGCGGAACCCGTCGACGGCCCCGACAGCCGGCTGAGCCTCGTCCGCGGCGCCTACCAGGACATCTCGGCCCAGCACTGGACCGAGGTCGCTCTCGCGGCCACCCGCGACCAGCTCGCCCAGACCGAGCAGCAGGCGGCCGAGCGCAGCCGCCTCGCCCGCCAGCTGCAACACGCGATCATGCCGCCCGTCCGCGGCCCGCTTCACCTCGACGACCTGCACGTCGCGGTCCGCTACCGGCCGGCCGAGAAGGACCACCTCGTCGGCGGCGACTGGTACGACACCCTCACCCTGCCGTCCGGCGAGATCCTGCTGTGCGTCGGGGACGTCGCCGGACACGGCATCGAGGCCGCAACCGGCATGGTCGCCCTGCGCAACGCCCTGCGCGGGCTCGCGGCCACCGGCGCCGGCCCGGCACAACTCCTGTCCTGGCTGAACAGCATCACCCACCAGTTGACGGAGAACCTCACGGCCACGGCCGTATGCGGACTGTACGACCCGGTGACGCGCAGACTGCGGTGGGCCCGCGCCGGCCATCTGCCGCCCGTGCTGCTGCGCGCCGGACGCGCGGAGACCCTGCCCCAACTCGCGGGGATCCTCCTCGGTGCTCTGGACCAGGCCGAATACGAGGAGAGCGAGCTCCAGCTGCAGCCGGACGACCTCCTGGTCCTGTACACCGACGGGCTGATCGAACGCCGCGACCAGTCCCTCCAGGCGTCGCTGACGAACCTGATCTCCCTCACGGAGAGGGCGGGCGCTGACGACCCGTCCGACCTGGAGGCGCACCTGGACCACCTGCTGCGCGACAGCCGGGCGGACACGGACGACGACACGTGCCTCGTCGGCGTGTCCGTCCGCGGGCGGGCGCAGGGAGCACCTTCGGACTGACTGCGCCAGCACTCACCGTGACCTGCGCGCCTTGCCGCGGACCGTACACCGGCGGAGGAGCGTCGGCGCACGGACCGTCTCCCCCGTCCACGATGCGCCGCTCGTCGTTGCTCTTGACGACGGTCCACGGGACGCGGGCCGTGTCGGTGGCCCGGAACGTCTCGACCATCGCACCGGTGTAGACGTCCCGCCGGTCCGGCCAGGCGAGCGCGGCCGGGCACGGCTTCAGGCGGAGAAGCGGTCGGGGTGAGCAGCCCTCCAGTCCGCCGCCCAACCACGCGGCGGCGACGCGAGCAGCTCTCCCGGAGCGAGCCATTCGTGGATTTCGGCGTAGGTGCGGAGGGTGTGCGGGTCCACCCGCTGCAACAGCATGTGAGGGCGCAGCCCGCTGGGGTCGTCCACCCCCATCGCGGCCATGATCTGCAGTGCGCTCTTGACCGTCGCCTCCTGGTAGCGCCGTACGCGCTGCGACTTGTCACCGACGTGCACCGCGCGTGCGCGCCGTCTGTCCTGGGTGGCGACCCCGACCGGGCAGGTGTTGGTGTGGCAGCGCTGGGCTTGGATGCATCCGATCGCGAGCATCATGGCGCGGGCGGCGTTGGTGTAGTCCGCTCCCTGGAGGAGCCGCTTGACGAGGTCGCTGCCGGTCGCGACCTTGCCGCTGGCTCCGATCCTGATCCGGTCGCGCAGCCCGGCGCCCACGAGCGCGTTGTGCACGGTCATCAGTCCCTCGTCCAGGGGGAGGCCGACGATGTCGGCGAACTCCGGCGGCGCTGCGCCCGTCCCGCCCTCCGCCCCGTCGACGACGACGAAGTCGGGTGTCACGTCCTCTTCGATCATGGCTTTGCACAGGGCCAGGAACTGGCGGCGGGAGCCGACGCACAACTTGAGCCCGACGGGCTTGCCGTCCGCGAGCAGGCGCATGCGTGCCAGGAAGCGCACCAGCTCGCGAGGGGTGGAGTAGACGCGGTGGAAGGGCGGGGAGACGACCGTCCGGCCCTGCGGCACGCCGCGCACCTTCGCGATCTCCGCGTTCACCTTGGCGCCGGGTAGGACGCCGCCGATGCCTGGTTTGGCGCCTTGGCTGATCTTCAGCGAAACGCATTTGACCTGCGGGTACGCCGCCTCCTCCGCAAACTGCTGCTCGTCGAAGTCCCCGTCGCCGGTTCGGCAGCCGAAGTATCCGGTACCGATTTCCCAGACGAGGTCCCCGCCGGGGCGCAGGTGGTACTCGGACAGCCCGCCCTCGCCGGTGTCGTGGGCGAAGCCGCCCAGCCGCGCACCGGTGTTGAGGGCGAGGACGGCATGGGCCGAGAGCGATCCGAAGCTCATGGCGGAGACGTTGAGCAGTGCCATGTCGTACGGCCGGGTGCAGTCGGGTCCCCCGATGCGGGCGCGGGGCGGATCGGGGGGTACGGGGAGCGGAGCCATGGAGGGCGTGAAGTACTCGCTGCCGGGCCGGTACAGGTCGCGTTCGGTGCCGAAAGCCTCTTCGGCGTCCGTTCCCTTGGCGCGTTCGTAGACGAGGCTGCGGGTGTCGCGGTCGAAGGGGCGGCCGTCGTAGTTGCGCTCGACGAAGTACTGCTGGATCTCCGGCCGCACCGCCTCCAGCGCGAAGCGCAGCCGCCCCAGGAGGGGGTAGTTGCGCAGGATGGCGTGCCGCCGTTGGACGAGGTCGTGGGCGGCCGTCAGCGCGGCGACGAGCAAGGGGGCGGCGAGGACCCAGAACCAGGGCACGACGAGGGCTCCGGCGACCGAGGCGGCGGCGGCCAGACCGAGCAGGCTCAGGAGGAATGTCTTCAGCACGCGCCTCTTGTGTCCCGTTACCGGCCCGGCATGCCCTCGTTCGGGGGTGAAGTGCCCCGTCGTCGCGGCGGTGCAGAGGAGTCGGAGCAGGCGGCCCGGTGCGCCTCAGAGCTTCTCGAAGACCAGGCGGAGGGTCGTGGCGCGGCCTTCCTGGAGGAAGCGCAAGGACGTCCGCAGCTCGCGCTGGATGTCGTCCACCGCTCGACGGCCGATGAGCCGGGCGCCGTCCTCCTGGTTCTCCTCGGCCAGGTCGATCCACGCGCGGAGAGTCCGAATGCCGTCCTCCGGGTCCCGGCGTTCGGAAACGATCCGGAACAGGCCTGCCGAGGCGTCGGCGAGCTCGGACCGCGTGGGGACGAAGCATTCCGGGAACACGGTCCGGGAGGCGTGCAGCCCGGACCGAAGGTTGCGTACGGCGGCAGCGGCGTCCCGGCCCGTGGGGCGACTCCGGCCCGGTGCGCCGTCGGCTGCCAGCCGCTCCGGGCTGAGCAGCACGGAAGCGAGCCAGCCGTACCGGCTCCAGGCATTGGCCTGCACAGACAGCCGTCCAGCCGGCCGCAGCCAGTCGTGGCAGCGCCGGAAGAACTCCCGGTAGCGTGCGACCCGACGCGACCGCCACAGCGTGCCCCCGGCGAAGTGCTCCACGGCCTCGATCACGATGACCGCGTCGTAGGGTCCGTCCGGACGGTGATCGAACCAGTTCTCCACCCGCACCTCGCATCTCGGCCACCCCTGTGCCCGTACCCGGGCCGCCTCGGCGGGACTCAGGGTCAGACCGACGGCGCGCTGGACGCCGTGGCACTCGACCATGCGGTGCAGCAGGCTCCCATAGCCGCAGCCCACGTCCAGCACCCGCTCGGCGCCGTCGGCCCGAGCCGCTGCGATGTGGTGGTCGAGCTTGCGCCGCTGGGCGGCTTCGAGGGTGTCGCCCGCCTGCCACATGGCATGGGAGTAGACGAGGTCCTCGCCCAGGAAGAGGCGGTAGAAGTCACCCAGGTAGTCGTAGTGGTGAAGGATGGCCTTCGTCGACGACCCCTTGTAGGCGGACGCCCCTTTCTGGACGGACGTCCCCCTGGTCGTCGGGGTGTCGTGGGTGGGCTGGCTGGTGGCGGGCTCGCCGTTCCCGGACATGGACCGATCACAACCGCTGTGCGGGCCGCCACGTGCGATCCACACCGACCGTACGCACCTTTCCCACCCGTTCAGCCCTCGAAGCCGCTGCTACACCCGGCCGGAAGGTCCCCGCGGCCCGCGCGAGTTCGGCGACGTGGGCCTCGTTCTGCCAGCCCGGTAGGCCCGGCAGGTCCCGTCGGCGCCGCAGCCGACCGCGAACCCGGGCTACCGGTCCTGTTCGCCGATCGGTCGGTCGACGAGCGCTGGGGTCGGGGAGGCGGTCCAGGCGAGCAACATGTGGAGGGCGTCGTGGGACGAGGTGTCCTTCTGGGCTCCATACGTGATCAGTGCCTGGTCGGGGTCGTCGGCAGCGCGCAGGGTCTCGTAGGTCAGTTCCAGGTCGCCGACCAACGGGTGGTGGAACTTCTTGACGCCCGAAGTCTTGTCCTGGACCGGGTGTTCAGCCCACCAGCGGCGGAAGTCCGCACTCTTCATCGACAGCTCCCCGATCAGGTGTGCCAATCGGGGGTCGTCGGGGCGCCGTCCTGCCTCCAGGTGGAGGTAGGCCACGTTCTCGCGGGCACAGGAGGGCCAGTCTGCGTAGAGCTCTCGGGACCGCGGGTCGAGGAAGGTGATCCGGGCGATGTTGCGCTCGGCCGGCTCCATGCCGGCGTAGTCGCCCAAGAGGGCGCTTGCTGCCGGGTTCCAGGCCAGAATGTCCATGCGTCGGCCCATCACCATGGCCGGCACGTCCTTCAGCTCGTCCAGCAGTCGCTGGAGCATGGGCCGCACCCGCTGCTGGGGGACCTGGTGTCCACGCACCGTACGGGCGGGGCGCTGTGGTCGGGCCAGGTGGTGCAGGTGCCGGGCCTCGTCGTCGTTCAGCCGCAGTGCGCGGGCGAGGGCGTCGAGCACGGTGTCCGAGGGGTTCGACACGCGGCCCTGTTCCATCCGGGTGTAGTAGTCGACGCTGACCCCGGCGAGCTGGGCGATCTCCTCGCGGCGCAGGCCCGCGACGCGGCGCGTGCCGCCGAAGTCCGGTAGGGCTACGTCCTGCGGGCGCAGGCGGGCGCGGCGGGTCCGGAGGAAGTCGCTCAGGCTGATCGTGGTGCTCATACGACGATTGTGGCTGATCGGCGTGGTGTGCTGCCTGGCCCTGCTGGTGCCAGGCAGCACACCGCTGGTCGGGGCCGCTGTCCTGCCGCTCGGTCACGCGATGAGCACGTCTCCACAGGCGGCCCCGGTGGGGTCCGGAGGGATGTCAGGCCTGGCGGGTGGGCAGGACGAT
Organism: Streptomyces pallidus (ex Mingjun et al. 2026); assembly: GCF_051550185.1. Classification (NCBI taxonomy): domain Bacteria; kingdom Bacillati; phylum Actinomycetota; class Actinomycetes; order Kitasatosporales; family Streptomycetaceae; genus Streptomyces; species Streptomyces pallidus (ex Mingjun et al. 2026). Next base: position 208,184 of record NZ_CP196181.1, read on the forward strand.
CGACTGGCGCAGGTTGACGTGCTGGCGGCGGCTGACGGTGTACGCGATGAGGTCGGCGATGTCCTCGGCGGCGAGGGCCGGGATCACGCTGAACATTCCGTCCAACTGGTCGCGCAGTTCCCGGTTGTCGATGTGCCCACCGAGTTCGGTGTCGGTCAGGCCCGGCTCGATGGTGCTGACGCGGACGTCGCGCGGGCCCAGCTCGGTGCGCAGTGCGGCGGACAGCTGGGTGAGGGCGGCCTTGGTGGCCCCGTATACCGCGTAGTCGGGGAAGAGGAGGTGGGAGGCGATGGAGGACACGTTGACCAGGTCCGCGGTGCGACCGTCGGCGGCGGCCTCGATGAGGTCGGGGGTGAACGCGCGGATGACGCGCAGGGCGCCAGTGAGGTTGGTGTCGATCATGCGGGTCCACTCGTCGAGCCGACCCGCAGCGAGGGGGTTGGGCAGCATCACGCCGGCGTTGTTGACCACCAGATCCACCTGCCCGTAAGCATCGTGGACGGCCTTGGCGGCGGCGTCGACCGAGGCCTGGTCGGTGACGTCGGCCGTGACGGCGAGTGCCTGGCCCCCGGCGGCGGTGAGTTCGGCGCTCAGTGCGTCCAGCCGGTCGGTGCGCCGGGCGAGCAGGGCGACGCGCGCCCCGCCCGCGACGAGCAGGCGGGCGGTGGCTGCACCTATGCCGCTGGCCGCTCCGGTGACGACGGCGGTACGGGCGGCGAGGGCGGGGTAGCTCATGAGGTGCTCCTGGGTCTTCTGCTGCGCGGGCCGGTTCCGATGGACCGGCCCGGTGCCCCGGTGGGCCGGTGCAGTGGGCGGATGCAGACCACTCTGCGCCCGGCCGGGACCGCCAACCAGAGCCTGCCGTTCCCTGGGAAAGCCAGTCCCACCCAGGGCCGGCCTGCCCTTTCCACGCGGGGCGGCCGGCTCGGCGAGCCCCGACCGCCCTGCACAGGGCAGCAGGGTGGAGAAGCGGGAACGGGCCGCTCCTCGGCGACGGAAGCCCCGGATCCTCCGCGAGCCGGTCCGTGGCTACTCCCCGAGCCGCCGCACCAGCCGCCGTGACGTCAACGTGCTCCGGCGCACCACTCGGCGCCCTCGTACTCACGGACCGTTCTCGCCCGTGGGCAGTCCCAGGGCTCAACAGGAGACCCCGTTGCAGCCACGTCCTGATCCCGTGTCATCACCTGCGGGCGGGCCGGCCGGGACGGGAGGCTCCGCCGGGCGTGGGGTGCCGGGGTGACGCGGGGGAAGCGTGTTGTGCGCCTACGCGCTCAAAGTGGGTTGCAGGTGGTTCGCTATTCGAGGGCTGGCTGAGACGCCCCTCTTGCCGCGGGCGGGTGTCCACGCGTCAGTGGCAGAACAGCGCAGATCGGTGTTCCCGGTCGCCTCATGAGGCGGACACAGCCGGGACGACGTGTGGCTCATCGGGTTTCCGGCAGTGGGAGGCGACGGGAATGACGGTGGTGTCCTCGGCGGGTACGGCGCGGGACGCGGATCACGTGCTCCGGGATGCGGAGGCGTTGACGCACCCGGCGCTGCGGGCCGCGGTGGAGGGGCTGCCGGTGGGGATCCGGCATCCGGTGGGGGTGCATTTCGGCTGGTGGGACCAGGCGGGCACTCCGCTGGAGGGTGGGCGGGCGGGCAAGGCGGTGCGCCCGGCGCTGGTGCTCACGGCGTGTGAGGCGGTGGGCGGGGTGCGTGAGGCGGGAGTCGCGGCGGCGGTGGCGGTGGAACTGGTGCACAACGCCTCCCTGCTGCATGACGACATCATCGACGGCGACCGGTTGCGCAGGGGGCGGCCGGCTGTGTGGGCTGCGTTGGGGGTGCCGGCGGCGATCCTGGCCGGGGACGCGTTGTTCCTCCTCGCCGTCCAGACGGTCGCCGAGGCTCCCGGGCCGCTGGGCGCGGCGGGGCCGGGCATGCTGACGCGCGCGGTACAGGAGCTGATCGACGGCGAGTACGTGGACACGCTGCTGGAGGACCGCGAGGTGGCGTCGGTGCCCGTAGCGGAGGTCACGGCGATGGCGCAGGGCAAGACCGGCGCGCTGATCGCCGCCTCGTGTGCGCTGGGGGCGGTGGCCGGCGGCGCGGACGAGCAGCGGGTGGGGTGTCTGCGGGCGTTCGGGGTGCATGTGGGGGCTGCGTTCCAGCTGATCGACGATGTGCTGGGGATCTGGGGTGATCCGGTACGGACCGGCAAGCCGGCCGGGGCGGACCTGGCGGCGCGCAAGAAGTCCCTGCCGATCGCCGCGGCGCTCGCTTCCCGCTGTGCGGCGGGGCGGGAGCTGGGCCGGCTGTACTCCGGGAGCGGGCCGCTGGGCACGGCGGAAGTGGCCCGGGCAGCGGGCCTGGTCGAGGAGGCCGGCGGGCGCAGCTGGGCAGTGCGCGCGGCAGAACGGCACACGAGGCAGGCACTGGAGGAACTTGCGGCCGCGCGACCGCAGCGGACCGCGGCCGCCGAGCTACGGGCCCTCGCAGATCTGGTGACCGGCCGTGACCACTGACCCCGCCGGACACACCGGTGGCCTACCGTACGGCGGGCTCCGCCGCCTTCCCGACCACGGGTGCGGAGGGGGCTGCGGTCGAGGACGGGCCGCAGCGCAAGGCCGAGGGCCGTCCAAGAACCAGAGCGCGTCCTGACCCCAGGATGTGACAGGAGGAACGATGTCTCTCTCCCCGTCGGCCGTCTCCCGAGGCGAAGTCCCGGACGGGCCACTGGCCTTCACCCTCCCGGTCCTGACCGTGCAACTGCCCGCACCGCGCCTGCACCCGGCCGCGAGGCAGGAGACGCGGCGCACCGCCGACTGGTGCCGGACCCACCTGCGCTGCATCCTGCCCGACGACGACGCCCTGGACCTCTTCATCGCCGAGCACGCGGAGTGCTTCGCGCTGTGGTGCTACCCGGACGCCCCGCTCGAACGCCTCGGCCTGATCACCGACCTCATGCAGTTCTTCGGAGCCGTCGACAACGTGCTGGACGACGTCCGCGCCACCGATCGCACCGGCTCCGCCACCCGGGCCCTCCTGGAACCCGTACTCGATGCCCTGAAGTCCGGCCCGTCCGACGACGCCACCCGCACAGGCCCCGACGTCCTGCGGGAGCTGCTGGACCTGATGGGCCGGTTGCACCAGCACCTGAGCCCGCGCCAGGGCGAACGGCTCCTGCATGCCCTGTCCGAATACGCCGACGGGTGCGTGCAGGAGGACGGCCTGCGCGCCGCGGGCACCGTGCCGGACTTCGACACCTACCAGCAGGTGCACGCGGGCACCAGCTTCCGCGGCCTGGTCATGGTCCTGATCGAGTACGCGCTGGGCATCGACGTCAGCTGTGCGCTGGCCACCTGCCCCGCCCTCCAAGCCACCGTCGACGTCGCGATCCGCCACGTCCTCCTGGTCAACGACCTGTTCTCCTATCGCCGCGAACACTTCCACGGCGACGCGTCGATCAACCCGATCACGATCTTCCTCCAGCAGCCGGGCGAGAACCTCCAGGGAGCCGTCGACCGGCTGGGCTCACTGATCCTGGACGCCGAGCGCGACCTGTACGACGCCCGTGCCGCCACGCTGGCGTCACCCGCAGCCACCGAACCCGCGGTCGTCGCCTTCCTGGAGGGGCTGGAGACGTTCTGCTCCGGCTACCTGCGCTCGGTCTACCTCGCCGGCCGCTACAACGGCGTCGGTCACACCTGGAACGGCCTCACCTCCGGCACGGTGGTCCTTCACCCCGACCGCACCGAGTACCTGCCCTGAACAGCCGACCGGCACGGAGGCGGCTGCTGCCCGCAGGCCACGGAACCGGTCCGGCCGCAAACCTCCCGTCGATCCGTTGGAGGTCGTCTCGATGCGTCGCGCCGAGGTCCCTGCTGTCCGTGACCACGCCGTCGTACTGGGCGCGGGTATTGCGGGACTGTGCACGGCCGCCGTACTCACCCGTCACTTCGCCCGAGTGACGCTGGTGGAACGCGACCATCTCAAGAGGAAGGCCGCAGACGGCGGGGGCAGGAAGGGAGTCCCGCAGAGTCCCCACATCCATACCGTCCTGACACGCGCGGCACAGGAGATGGAACAGCTGTTTCCCGGCCTGATCGACCAGTGTCTGGCCGGCGGTGCCGTGAGCGCCGAGCTCGGCAGTCAGAGCCGCATCACCTACCACGGTCACAGGTTGCCCCAGCGGTTCGCCGGAATTGACGGGATCATGGCATCACGGCCGTTCCTGGAAGCCAGGCTCCGCGAGCGCACTCTGCAGCTGAGGTCCCTGTCCCTTCGCGACGGCGTGGAGGTCACGGGGTTGGTCACCGAGGGCACCCGGGGAGAGGCGGCCGTACGGGGAGTGCGCCTGTATCCACGCGGTGGAGAAGCTGGTGGTGAGGTCCTGGAGGCGGACCTCGTGGTCGATGCAATGGGGCGCGGTGGGCGAAGCGGAGCCTGGCTGGAGGAGATGGGCTATCCGAGGGCCCGGGAGGAACGCACCCGGATCAACGTCACCTATGCCAGTCGGCATTTCGCGCTCCCGCCCGATGCGCTCGGCGCCGACCGGGCCGTCATGATCGGCGCTACGTCTTCGCAGCCACGCGGGATGGTCTTCGCGGCGCAGGAGAACGGCAGTTGGGTTGTCTCCCTGCACAGTTACGGTCACCACCGGGCCCCTGTGGACGACGAGGAATTCCTCGCTTTCGCCGCCACGATCGCCCCTCCCGATGTCATGAGCGAGCTACGGCGTGCCGAACCGCTGGATCAGATCGCTGTGTACCGCTTCCCCTGTGGGGTCCGTCGCCGCTACGACCGGTTGAAGCGCTTCCCTGACGGGTTGCTGGCCGTGGGGGATGCTCTCTGTTCGGTCAACCCCGTTTACGGGGCCGGGATCTCCCTGGCCGTCCGCGAGGCCGTCTTGCTCGAAGAATGCCTTGCCGAGGAAGGCGCCGGGCCCCCGTTGGCTCGTCGCTTCTTCTCGTCCGCACACGACGCGACCTATCCGGCTTGGTGGCTGTCCAAGATCGGCGACTACAGCCTCGTACAGGATGGAGTCAGCGCTCGGCTTCTCGGCTCCTCCTTTCGTCGTCTCATGGCCGCCGCCGCAAGCGACCCTAGAACCGCATCCGCGGTACTCAGGTCACTCTCCTTCGTTGATTCCCCCCTCAAGCTCGTCCGCCTCCGCATCCTCCGCCAGATGCTCCACCAGCCGACTTCACGGCAACCGGGGACCACGGCGAAGTGACCCACACCACGAGCTGCGCGCCGTCGAGCCGCACAGGACAGCAGGAAACAGAGGCACGCCACCGGGCTCAGGGTCGACGAGTACCTCCAGGGCGGCCCCGGCGATCCGGATCGCACCGCCGCACCTCCTCGGCGTCCGGCGGCGGCCGGCCACCCGGAGCCGGGTCGCCAGGACATGCAGACTGCCGGGAAAGCGGTGCCGGGCGGCGGCGCGGACGACCTCCTCGCGCAGCGCGCCCCGGCCGAAGCCTCCAGGGACGGGGAGCCGAGGACGGCGATCAGGTCGAAACGCCGACGCCTGGAAGACCAAGCGGGCACCCCGGGAACAAGCGGTCCGGCCGGCAAGGTTGCATCGACCGAGGCGCACTCGGACCCACACGTATTCCTACAGGAGGACCGTTTCATGACCGACCGGCCATTGACGCTCATGGCAGTACACGCCCACCCCGACGACGAGGCCACCGGAACCGGAGGAGTTCTCGCACGGTACGCAGCGGAAGGTATCCGCACGGTTCTCGTGACGTGTACCGACGGCCGTTGCGGCGACGGACCGGGGGGTGTGAAGCCGGGCGATCCCGGGCACGACCCGGCGGCGGTCGCCTTGATGCGGCGGCGGGAACTGCAGAAGAGCTGTGACGTCCTGAAGGTCAGTGACCTGGAGATGCTGGACTATGCCGACTCCGGGATGATGGGGTGGCCGAGCAACGACGCCCCCGGGTCCTTCTGGCAGACCCCGGTGCAGGAAGGTGCGGCCCGACTCGCTGGACTCATGCGGCACTACCGGCCTGATGTGGTCGTCACCTACGACGAGAACGGCTTCTACGGCCACCCGGACCACATCCAGGCCCACCGCATCACGATGGCGGCGCTGGAGATGACCGGGCTGGCACCGAAGGTGTACTGGACCACGGTGCCCCGCTCGACGATGCAGCGGTTCGGCGAGGTCATGCGCGAGTTCCACGAGGACATGCCGGAGCCGGATCCTGCCGAGGCCGCCGCGATGGCCGAGATCGGCCTCCCCGACCACGAGATCACCACGTGGGTGGACACCACCGCGTTCAGCGGTCAGAAGTTCGACGCGTTGGCCGCGCACGCCAGTCAAGGCGAGAACATCTTCTTCCTCAGGATGGGCAAGGAGAGGTTCGGCGAGTTGATGGGCATGGAGACCTTCGTACGCGTCCTGGACGCCACCGGCGCGGCCATACCCGAGAACGACCTCTTCGCCGGCCTGCGCTGATCGGCCCGCCAATCGGCTTGAACGCGGGCCTGTCGGGGAGCCGCCCTGGTGGTTCCGGTGACGCGAGATCGGCGGAGCTACTGGCCGGCCGACGTGATGGAGTCCAGCATGATGTCGGCGTTGTCGAGGGCGGCTACCAGTAGTTCCCGGGCCGCCTTCATCGGCACGATCTGGGCGAGGACGGTTGCGGCGTCGCCGATCGCGTTCGCCTTGTCGGTCACGGCGATCACTCCCAGCATGACGTGCAGCGCCTCGGCGGCGTGCGCGGCCGCGACCACGAACGCCCCGGCGTCCGGATCCTTGGCGAGCAAGTAGAGCGGGATGCCCGCCCGTCGGACCTGCCAGCCCAGGAACGCCATCTGCCGCGCGGCGTCGTCCCAGGCGTCGGCGGCTTTCAGCTGCTCGAACCATGCGGTGAACAGGTCCTCGCCATCCTCCTCGGCCTCGTCGGCGAGCTTCGCCTGTTCCTGCACCACGCCCAGCAGGGTGTTGAGCAGCCGTAACCGGTGGAAGTCGGTATTGCCGAGAGCAATGCTCTCGGCAATACCGACCGGCGTTTCGTTGCCCTCGCGTACGCCCAACGCGGCCAGGGCCGCATTGATCTGTTCCACCGTCACAGGTATGCCGCCGCTCGTCATACCGGCACGCTACCCGTGCCCGACGGGGCGTAGGCGCCTTTGTGACGGCAAATCGGCGGTGGTTCTCGATCCTGTGTCAGGTCGGCCGTTCGGATGAAGAGAGCGCCGGGCGATCACCTCACCGTCCGTAAGCGTCAGCTCACTGCGTGCCTGGCTCGGTGGCGCGTAGGCGGTCGTGGCGGCGCAGCAAGCAGGAAGGCCGTGGTCGAGCCGGTGATCTGCCGCAGCACGACCAGGAGACCACCGGCGGAGCGCGACCGGGCCCGTCAATGCCGCCATCGCACCCGCCCCGCACAGCAGGCCACTGGGAGGAAGAAAGCGAAGAGCAACTGCACGGCGGTCAGGAGCACCCGGACTTCGTACACCATCTCCAGCCAGAGGCGGTCGGCCCGCTCGTCGCAGGTCTCGCGCCGCTGGCCGACGTTTCGCGGCGCGGGGCGAAGGGGGCGTTCGTTCAGCGGACGGCCGGGTCTGCTTTTGGCGGAACCGCGGGCGGCGGGGTGCGTCGCTGGTCTGGTCAGCCCCGCATGGCGGGGCTGCGAAGGTCGTATTCCCGGTCCCGGCAGTCCGACACCTGGCACCGGCGGCGACGCGCTCCTCACTCGCGGACACCGAGACAGCCTCCGGCGTCGCGCCCAGGCGGTCGACGAGGGAGGTGGACGCGGCTCCTGGAGCGATGCGAAGCGTCTTCGACCGGAGCCTCGGACTGCTGGAAGGCCGCCGAGACGGCGCGGCTGAAGCGTCCGGGACACCGCCTCGCGCCGCCGCGACGGCAAGGAGGCTCCCCGGCCAGGGCGCCGTGCCTGTCCTGCCGCGATGGGCTGGCCGGCATCGCAGCCGTCTCTTCCCGGCAGACCGGCCCGATGACGTACGCACTCCCCTGCTGCTGGCCGACCGGAATCGGGACGGGCCGGTGCTGCCCCAGGTTGATTGAAGCGGTGTCGAAGGGACAGAAGCCGTGTCCCGGCACGTAGCACGAAAGAGGGGAGCCCTGTCATGGCTGAGCCTCAGGAGAGGAAGGACGACCGGTCACCCTTGGAGCAGGTGACTGGCGAGAAGGACGTGTCCCCCGAGGAGGAGCGACAACGTGGCACGTCTCCGGAGGACGGCAAGGGCCGGATCCAGGAGGCGGCACAAAAGGTGAAGGAAGCGGCGCGGGAAGTCATGGGCACCGGAAAACCCGGAGCGTCGGAGGGCGGTCGCCAAGGCCCGGCAGATCCGGCATAGAGCGCCGTGCGACGTAGAGCGTACGCAGCACACCTTGGGCGCCGCCGCCAGTCGAGAACGGCGGACAGCGGTGACTTCGTCACGGGGGCCCGGGGCCGTGTGTCGCGGGCGTCGATGCCCGGACCGCCGGCCCATCGTTGTCCCATGACGATCACGGCGCCGATCCCGCCCCGCGCCCATGCGTAGAACGCGGTACGAGGCTCCCCATGTCACCCGGGCCGTGCTGACCATGCACTGGCGGCAGCAGACGCTGGTGCACTGGCGCTATCCGCCCGAAGCCGTCCAGGACCTGCTGCCACCGGGGCTGCTCGTCGACCTGTTCGACGAGGCCGCGTGGGTCAGCCTCACCCCCTTCATCATGCGGTCGGTCAGAGCGCTGCGAGCGCCCCTGCCGCCCCCCGCCTTCACGGAGACGAACCTGCGGACCTACGCCCGCCTGCCCGACGGCCGTCGCGGACTGTGGTTCTTCTCGCTCGACGTCACCAACCCGCTGATGCTCGCGGCCCGCGCAATCGGCATCCCGTACCACGTGGCCGCCTTGTCGGTGGAGTCCCGGGGTCAGGAGGTCGGCTACTACGGGCGGCGCCGAGACGGCGACGCCTCCTACCGGCTGCGCGTCCGCGGGGGCGCGCCGGTGGCGGAACCGGACCCACTCGACGACTGGCTCACCCACCGGTGGGCCGCGTTCTCCCGTCGCGCCGGGCGCCTGTGGCTCACCCCGGTGGAACACGAGCCGTGGCCCCTGCACCGGGGTACGGTCCTGGAACTGGACCAGACCCTCACCCGCAGCGCGAGGCTTCCCGATCCGGGCAGCGAACCACTGATCCACACCTCCCCCGGGGTGGGCCCGGTGCGCATGGGGCTGCCGCGGCTCGTGGGATGACCGGCCACGCCGTTGGTCAACGACTACAGCCGCCGGGACAAGAGGAAACGGCTACTCCCGGACGCAGCGGTCCGTGGCGTCGTACGGCACGGCGCCGGACCGGCCGAGGGAACGCCGGTGACGGCTTGTGAGTGGCTGGCTCTCGCCAGCCACTACGCCGGGCCGCGGCCGAGCGGAGATCCGCGCTTCGACTCAGGCCTCGGCCCCAGCGTCGCCACTCGTGGCGACGGCTGACCGCGCGGCCGCCGCGTCAGCGTAGGCGTCGGCCAGAGCGTCCGCCACCGCGTCCGCGAGCGGATCGGCGGCACCCGCGCGGCGGGCCAACACGACACGGCTCGGAGGGTGGCCGTCGACCGGGACGAAGGCGATGCCAGGGCGGACGTGCCGCCGCGCAGCCCCCGCTGGCAGCAGGCCTGCCGCCCCGTCCCAGAGAACCGCGTGGAGGCACTCCTCCGCAGACGTCACCACCGGGCCGGGGGCATCCTCCTCGGCCGCGAGCCAATACGCACGCCAGCGCGGGTCCGTCCCGGCCGGCAAGCGGAAACGCGGGCGTCCCGCGAGCTCCGTGACGTGCAGCCGCGGTCGGGCGGCCAACGGATCGTCCGCGCGCAGCACCGCCACCACGGGCTCCACTCCGAGCAGCCGTGTGGCCAGTCCGGCGGTGTCGAAGGGGAGCCGGGTCAGTGCGAGGTCGGCCTGCCGCTCACGGAGTCCGCCCGTGGGGTCGGTGACGGGCGCCTCCCGCAGCCGGACCCGCAATGCGGGGTGGGTGGTCCGCAGTACGGCCAGTGCCGCGTGGCCGGCGTCCAGACCCGCCCCGGCGACCGTGCCCAGCACCACCTCTCGCACGGATTCCGCGGCGCGCACCCGCTCCCGGGCCCGTTCGGCCCGCTCCAGGAGGTCGCGCGCCTCGGCGAGCAGGACTTCCCCGGCCGGGGTCAAGCGGGCCCCGGTCGGAATCCGGTCGAACAGGCGGCAACCGAGGTCCGTCTCCAGTTCCCGGATCCTGCGGCTGAGGGGCGGCTGGGCGATGTGGAGCCGAGCGGCCGCCCGGCCGAAGTGGCCCTCCTCCGCCACCGCGACGAAACAACGCAACGTCCGCAAGTCCATGACCGGCCACGATACCGAGAACCGCACCGCCCCTGCGAAAGCGGTCTTGGACGCAGCAGGGGGGTCCACGGTGAACTGGATCCGTTCCCGGGACCGCAACTCCCGCGACTTCCGTACCTCTCCGCACCTTCCGCATTTGGAGCCCCCATGTACGCGCACCCCGACGACCTGCACCGTGCCCGATCCGTCGGAGGCGCCGCCGCGCCCGAGTTCGCCGCCTGGCTCACCTTCCAGAACGCGGTCGACCGTGAGGACGGTGCGGTGCCGCGCCGCTACCGCGAACTGATCTCGGTGGCGGTGGCCCTCGTCACGCAGTGCTCGTACTGCCTCGACGTGCACACCGCCGCGGCCCGCCGGCACGGCGTCACGGCCGAGGAACTCGCCGAGACCGCCTTCGTCACCGCCTCGGTGCGCGCCGGCGGCACCCTCGCCCACGCCCTGCTCGCCGATCGCCTCTACGAACACCACGGCAAGACCACCCACTCACACGAGTAGGGACGCACTCGGCCCGGAGCACTCTTCTCCGACGCAGGTCCGACCGAACCGTACAGGTGTCCCGTCTACGCGCCGTACGGGTGTGTCGCGTCGAGGGGCCGTCCGCATGCAGGGGGCGAGGGACCGCGTGAGGTTCCTGCTTGCGTGCGGCGGAAGGGCGCCGTGGCCGGCCTCGGCGGCCGGGTCCGTCTCAGCTTCAGGCGGCGCCTCGTGCGGGATCCGCTCTGATCGAGGATCCGGTGGGTGGCGTCGGCCCACTCACCGGGAAACTGCTCGCCACGCTCGACGGGAAGGAGGGTGCTCTCCGCGATCCGCTCCCACTTCGCGAACACGGTGAGGAGTTCGTGGGCCGGCGCCTTGTCGATCTCGGACAGGAATCGCTGGGCCGGGTCAGGGCTGCCGAGGGCCTCGCAGACCGTTCGATGGTCCACGGGGTCTCGTTCATGACCGGCCGGCTGCTGCACGGGGCCCTTTCCGTGTGCTGTGATGCCGCTTCCCGCCCTCTCCCCGCTGGCGCCGGGGCTTCCCCAGGGACGGTTAAGATCCCCTGTATGACGCATACGGGGGACGCAGCACGCGGGGTGGCCACGCGGGGCCAAGTGGTGGCACTGGGCCTGCTGGCGGCCGGCATAGCCGTGCTGGCGAAGTGGCACGAGGGCTCCCTGTTCTGGGGTGGCGCCCTTCTGGGGATCGCAGGCATCGGCGGGTACTTCGTCCAGTTCGACGCCCCGCGCGGCGTGGCCCAATGGCTCCTTGCCGCCCTCGGCTTCTGCATGGTGTTCATGTTTGGCCTGCAGTTGCTGATCGGCGTCTTTTCCTGACTCGGCGACGAGGCAACCGCTGGGTGATGTGGCCGCAGCCGCGCGTCGAGGACCGGTCCTCCCCCTGCCCCGACCCGAGCGAGCGCCGACGACACTCCAGTGGAAGCCCTCGGCTTCCGCCAGGAGACCGCGCATCAGGGGCCGCCGACGTGGAACACGTACAGGAAGCGCCCGCACCATAGGGAGGCACACCGTGCCCGACCACCTCGACCGTCCCGTCCCCGGCCACCCCGGTCGCCCGGACCCGGCGTCCTCCGCCGCCCATCCCGTGGACGGCGGTCCGGGTGCGGTGTACGACCTGATCCGCCGCGAGGTCGCGGCCCGCGCGAATCGCCTGTGGGACACCGCCATGACCCTGCACCGTGACCCCGAGTCGGCGTACGAGGAACACCGGGCGGCCGAGCTGCTCACGTCGGAGCTGACGCGGGAGGGCTTCCGGGTCGACCGCGGGACGGCCGGACTGCCCACCGCCTTCACTGCGGCCGCCGGCAGTGGCCGGGGGCCCAGGGTGGCGCTGCTCATGGAGTACGACGCGCTGCCCGGGCTCGGGCACGCGTGCGGGCACAACCTGATCGCCGCGGCCGGGCTGGGGGCCGCCCTCGCCCTGCGGGCCGCCCTCGGCGACCCTGAGGGCTCCCTGCTGGCCCTCGGCACGCCCGCAGAGGAGCGGGGCGGCGGCAAGGCGACGCTGGTGGAAGCCGGGGCGTTCGACGGCGTGGACGCCGCCTTGATGATGCATCCGGGCGTCCACAACTGGTCGTGGGCGCCGCTTACGGCCAGTTCGCAGGTGCGAGTGGGGTTCCACGGGCGCGCCGCCCACCCGACGGGCAACCCCACCGAAGGCATCGACGCACTGGGCGCACTGATCCAGCTGTTCAACATGCTGGGGGTGCTGCACCGCCGGCTTGCGCCCGGGTCCCACATCCAGGGCATCGTCACCGACGGCGGGCGGGCCACCAACATCGTGCCCGAGTACGCCGAGGGGCTGTTCGGGATCCGCGGCGCGACCACGGCCGCGCTGGAAGCTCTCGAAGGCGAGCTGCGGCGGTGCGCCGAAGGAACGGCGGCAGCCACGGGGACCGAAGTCACCGTGGAGCGGGTGGGCGGGCGCTACGAGCACTTCCGCGACAACCCCGTGCTCTCCGGCCGGTTCGCAGGGCACCTGGCGCGGGCCGGGATCCAGCTGACCGAACCGGAGCCCGGCGTGTACCTGGGGTCGTCCGACATGGGCAACGTGAGCACGGGCGTACCGGCCATCCATCCGTTCATCGCCATCATGGATGCGGCCGACGGCTCCGACCACACACCTCGCTTCGCCGCCGCAGCGGCGTCGTCCCGCGGTCGCCGCGTCCTGCTCGCGGCGGCGGAAGCCCTCGCCTGCACAGCGGCGGACGTGCTGCTGCGCCCTGAGGTGGGCCCGCAGGCGTGGGCGGCGCTGCGGGAGAAGGCCGCAGCCGGCCTCTGAGCCGCCGATGCGGCGGGGCCCCGTTCGGCGGGCGTACGGTGGAGACACCCCCCGGTCGAAGACCGCCCCCGGCGGCTGGGCCGGGCAGGACGCCGACTGCCCCCGCAACGGCGCTGTGCGCGCAGCGGGTCGCGGAAGGTGGCATGGAGGAGGCGGGCATGGACAGGGACCCGGCGGACTTGCCGATGCCGGCACCAGGGCTGAAGACCGACATCGTGCGTGTCGGAGATGCCGTCGTGTGCGTCATGGCCGGTGATGTGCACACGGGCACCAAGGCCCTCGGCGATGAGGCGCTGCGAGAGGCGCTCGCCCTCCGTCCGGCCCTGCTCGCTGTGGATCTCGACGCGGTGGAGCTGTTCACCGCAGAAGGCCTCAACATACTCCTCACCCTGCGCGATGCCGCAGGCACTTACGGTGTGCCGCTGGTCCTGGTCTCCCCCAGCAGATCCGTCCGCCGCATCCTGGACATGACAGGCGCTGCCGAACTCTTCACGATCCACTCCACCATCGCGGAAGCCGTAGCCGGACACCAGCCGTAATCCACCGGCCGTGGCCGGTGTGGCCCTGGTACCGGCGGGCAGGCGGCAGGCAACACTCCTTCGGCCGCCAGGGACTGGCCATGGGTCTTCCGCCGTCTGCCACACGCCACCGGGAAATCGCCTTCGAAAACGACTGTGCCGACACGAAGACCTGCAACACGGGCATCGCCTGGGTACGCCGGACGCTCACCGACTGGGACCTGCTCGGCCAGGGCCAGGACGCCGTGCTGATCGCCGCGGAACTGCTCTCCAACGCAGCCAAGCACGGTGGCGGCATCCTGAGCCTCGCCCTTGACTGGCACGGGCACCTGCTGCGGATCGCCGTCACCGACCCCAGCCCCGACCCGCCCCGGCTCCGCGCACACCGGCCCGATGCCACCGGCGGCCACGGCGTGTTCCTCGTCGACGTCCTCGCCCATCAGTGGGGAAGCGAATCCCACGGCCCGGGCAAGACCGTCTGGGCGGACGTCCGCCTACCGTACTGAGGCCCGCCAGGAGCCTGCGGACCCCCGGCGGGCGCGCTGACACCGCGGCAACTGACACCGCCGTACACCCCGGTTTCCCGATTAATGTCGGGTTTGCGGGTACAGGCGCCATAGACCACTTCTTCTTGTGGAGGTCATCATGGCGTCAACGCACCGCGCTCCCATCGAGGAGCACCCGGACCTGCTGGAGCTGCGTGCCCGGCATGACCGTGCCGCGGCCACCCCGGGGGCCCAGATGGTCGAGGCTTGCGCCCTCATCACGGGCCTCTATCTCGCAGCATCTCCCTGGATCGTCGGCTTCAGCGGGTTCACCACCCTCGCGGTCACCAACCTGATCGCCGGTGTCGCCTACATGCTCCTTCTGGGCGGACTCGGGAATTCCTATGAGCGCACCCACTCCATGGCCTGGGCTGCTGCCGCCATTGGTATCTGGACCTGCGTCGCTCCCTGGGTGGTGGCCGGCGATGTCGCCCACACTCGTTCCATCACCAGCAACCTCATCGCTGGTGCCGTCGCGACCCTGCTCGCTCTGGCCGCCGCCTCCGGCGCCCGCGACCGCGCCGGATACGGCCGCCGCATCGGCGGTGCCGGTACGCGGGACCACCGCATGATGCCGGGCGACCGCTGACCCGTCCGATCAGGAGGGTGCAGGGGCGTCTGCCGGTCGGCGTCCCCGCACCCCGGTCGCCACACTTCTACGCGCGGAACCTGCTATTGGGCGCGGTGGGGTTTGTGCGGGGTCATCCGCAGCCGTATCCGGGCGGGAAGCGGCCGTCCCGTCGACTGGCGGGCACGTTTCAGCGGCCCGTCGCACAGCGCCTGCAGGACGGAGCCGGGCTCGGCGTCCGGCTTCAGGGTGACCTCGATGTGCGCTTCAGGACGGTGGGAGGAGCCGTCCATCCGCGCACGAGCTCGCCGGACACCGCGCAGCTGCCCGGCGTCGGCGGTCATGGCGTCGCTGAGGGCGTCCTCGCGCAGTTCCACGCCGTCCCGCTCCGGGACTCCCACCGACAGGTTGCCGGGGTGCGTGCGGCGGAACTGCGCCACAAGCCACCACAGAGCCAGCAGGGTGAGAACGGCCAGTCCGGCGATGACCGCGGGCCACCACCAGCCTTCGTCCGTCCAGCGCGTGCGGTCGGCGTCGTCGAGGAGCACGTCCTGGGGGGCGGTGAGGGGCCAGCCGTCGGGCGGAGTCAGGGGCCAGCGCCGGTACAGGTCGACGCCGCCGGCCAGGACCAGGAGACCCGTGCCGAGCAGGACAACGCCCGCCAGGAGCAGCAGGACTCGGTTGGTGACGGATTTCCTCTTCATCGCATCTCCCCTTTCCCCAGGTCTCCCCCGTGCCCCGCCAGCCCGCATGTGGTCATCGGTGGTGCGGGCGTACCCGGACTTCGAGTGAGGGAAGGCGGGCGAGGGCGAGCCGGTCCAGTTCCTCACGCAGTGAGTTGCGGAGGTCGGCCCTGACGTCCCCGGGAGGGCGGAACCGCACCTGCGCGCGTGCGGTGACGCGCCTCCGGGAGAAGCGGACCTTGATGGCACTGACTCCGGGGACACGCATAGCGGCGTCACGCATCCGCAGTTCCGCGGCCTCGCGGTCCAGGACGGCGCGCATCTGCGCGGCAGGAGTCCTGACGGGCAGACGGCTGCGCAGGCCCGGGCTCAGGGCCAGGACGATCAGCCAGAGCCCCAGGGCGGCGATGACGGCCCCACCAGCCTGCACCAGGGTGTCCTCCAGCGGACGGGAGGCCAGTTCGTCGGCCAGGTGCCTGCGCCAGGCGGCGGCGGGCCGGCCGGCTCGAACCCTGAGGACGTCGAAGAGGAGGGTGCCCGCCACGGCCGCGACGACCAGGGCCGTGAGCGCGGCGGGTATCCGGCGATCGGACCACGGGCGCCGAGGGGCCCGCTGGGGGCCGGGCGAAGACTGTTCGGTCAGCAGCCCCACCGTACGTGAGGTGACCTCATCCGTTGCCGGGAGCTGGTCCTTCTCGGCCGCGGAACGGTGGTCGCGTTCCATGCCTGCTCTCCTTCTCCGGCGGCAAGCCGCGGCTCACTGCACGCGCCGGTGCTGCGAGCCACCGGCGAGAGCCAGCTGCTCGATGGCAAGGGTGACTTCGGTGACGCGCATCCCGGTCAGACGGGACACCCGCTCGCTGACGTAGTGCTGGACGTGGCGGGAGGCTCCGGCAAGGTCCGCCGGGTACGGAAGGCCCAGCGTCAGGGCCAGCCGCGCTGCGCCGCTGCCCACGGTGACCGAAGCGCGCGGAGCAGCCAGCCCCGCCAGAGCCGTGGAGGTGGAGGTGTCGGTGAGTGCGCCCAGTGCCTCCTGTGCGGCACGAACCGCGATGCGGGCGATGACCTTCTCCGGGATCATCGTGGCCCCGCGTTCGGCCGCGGGCAGGACCGGCCGGGTGGGGCTGGCCGCTGCCGGGTGCGGGGCGGCTGCGGATCCCGAGGTCACTGCCGGTTCCGGGAACGCGTGAAGTCGGACAGCTCCAGGTCGCCCTGCAGCACGCGGCCGATGATCAGGCCCACCAGGCCCAGGAACGCCACGAGCAGGAACGCCCAGAAGCCGCCGAAGAATGCGGCGAAGCCCAGGGCCATGCCGGCGAGCAGGCCCGTGGTTGCTGCGCTCATTTCACTCACCTGAATTCACGGTTGGGTGTTCGAGGGTCATTGCACGCGTCCCTCGCCGTCCTCGTCGTCGTCCTCCTCGTCGGGAAGGTGGACGTCATCGACGGCGATGTTGACTTCGACGACCTCGAGGCCGGTCATGCCTTCCACGGCCGTGATGACGCCGGTGCGGACGTCGGCTGCGATGTCCACGATGGAAAGCCCGTACTCCACGACCACGTCCAGGTCGATGGCGGCCTGGCGTTCGCCCACCTCGACCTTGACTCCGCGGGCCACGCTGGGGCGGCCGCCGGAGACCTTGTCGGTGACCGCTCCGAGCGTGCGGGCGACGCCGGAGCCGAGGCTGTGGATGCCCGGCACCTCACGGGTGGCCATACCAGCGATCTTCTCGACCACGCCGTCGGCAATGGTCGTACGGCCCCGCGTGCCGGGCGTCGTCCCGGGGCCGGGCTGGCCCGTGAGGGTCTTGCCCACTGGGCGTGACTCGCTCCCACCCGAGGCGGGGCTGGTGGTGTCCGACATGAGGACCTCCCGGGGCGTCCGTCCGGGCGCCGGTGCGGCGCCCTCATCTGTTTGGACACCCGGGACGCGCATTCCTCACACGGCGCACCGCACGGCCTACCATCGAGGAGTACGCAGGGAGGCGGCGCCAGAACGTCTTCGGCAGGAAGCGAGCGGCGGATGCGCAACCAGACCGGCCCCTCGCCCCGGCCCGCCGTGGGCGTGCCCCCGCACGGGGTCCCGCCGCAACCCGGCGTCGGCGACGCGGGCACGGATCTGGACGAGGCCTGTGCCCTCGACGACAGCCTGCTGGCGGTACGGGCCGCGGAGGGGGACGAAGACGCCTTCGCCGTCCTGGTCCGCCGGCACAGCAGCCGCCTGCTCGCGCTCTCCCAGCATCTGCTCGGGAGCCGCACGGATGCCGAGGACGCGGTCCAGGACGCCTTCATCAGCGCGTGGAGGCGCCTGCCGGAATTCCGGCACACCGCTTCGTTCGGCACCTGGATGTACCGCATCGTGACGAACCGCTGCCTCAGCGCCTTGCGCCGTCGGCCCCACTCCGTGCCCCTGGACATCGTCCCCGAACCCGCCGCCGCGGACTCGGACGGCTCACCGCCCCACGCAGCCGAAATCGACGCCGCGACAGCCGCCCTGAGAGCAGCCTTGCAAAGGCTGAGCCCCGAACTCCGGGCGTGCTGGGTGCTGCGGGAACTGCACGGCCTGCACTACGAAGAGATCGCCCATGTGATGGGCACCAGTGAACAAACGGTGCGCGGCAGGCTCTTTCGCGCCCGACGCGCTCTGATGGAGGCGATGCGCCCATGGCGCTAGACGACCCACACCCGACCTCGGACGGCGACAGGCCTGGTGGTGGGTCTACCGCGCGCGCCGGAACACCGCTGTCCACCGAAGCCGAGCTGCTGGCGGGTGCGGAGCTCCTGCCCTGCGGGCACCCCCTGGGCCGTGCCTGGCAAGAGGCCCGCGCCGCGGGCGGCACCTCCGATCCGCACAGCAGCAGCTGCCCCCACTGCCGTGAGGCCGTCGAAGGGCTGACGGCCCTGGACCGGGCGACCCGGGCTCTGCGCGCCGAGGAGCAGCCCGATGGTGACAGCCTCGCCACCCGTGTCATCAACGCGGTACGGACCGAGGTACGACTGGGCTCGATGCTGCTGCTCGACGATCCCGACCACGATCTGCGCATTGCGGAGAGCGCCGCTGCGAAAGTGCTGCGCCGCGCCGCCGACACCGTCCCCGGCGTCCGCGCCGCCAGCTGCCGCATCGCCGCCTCGGGAGGCGGCCCCGCCGTCCATCTCGTCACCATAACGGTGGCAGCGACGCTCGACCGGCCGCTTCGGGGACGGGCCGAGGCGATACGCGAGGCCGTGCTCCACATCGCCGAGCACGCCCTCGGCCTCGCCGTGACGGCCGTCGACGTGGAGATCAACGCTGTGCTGGACCCGTCCCCCCTGCCGAGTGGCGGACCGTCCGAGCCGAGGGGACGATGAGCGCCTCCGACCGCGAGGCAATCCGCCGGACCGCGGCCCGGGCCGCCCTCGGCGTTCCCGGTGTGATCGCACTCCAGCCGGCACTTGCCGAACGGCTGGCGCTGGCCGCCTCCCGTGTGTACGAAGCCGCAGCTCCAGCGACCAGAGGGGCCCACGAGGGCGCCGGGGTCCGATGCGAACTCGCCCCGACCGGTGAGTGGCACCTGGAGGTGCGCTGCATCGTTGACGGACACCACCGCGTCGTGGACGTCGCCCGCCGGGTCCGCGCAGACGTCAGGGCGGCCGTCGGCGCGTGCCGGACCCAACCCGGCGCGGTGCCGCCCCTCACCATCAGGGTCGTCGTGAGCGTCACCCGCACCGTATAGCCCGCCGCAGGTGGCGAGGTCCCTCACGAAACCGCAGGCGGTGAGGTGAGCCGGTTGCCGAGGACGTGGCGGGGGGCCGCTCCCCGGGGTGGGGAGCGGCCCGGGCGGGGGACCTGGTCGGTGGGAGGGTTCGGGCGATGGGTCAGTCGGGGCCGGGGCGGCCGAAGAGGAGGTCGTAGCCGGGTGGGAGTTGAAGGAGGAGCCGGCGGAGGAGGTCGTCGTCGAGGGCGTCGGCGACGACGCTCAGGACAGCACTGACGTCCCAGGCCGCAGTGGCTTCGGTCGCACCCTCGATCCAGGCGGCGGTCGCGCGGACGAAGCGCTGCGCGTCCAGCGGTTCGTGTGCCTGGAGCGGGTTGAGCAGGATCAGCGCGTACGTTTCCGGGAGACGGGCGGCCACTTCGGCGCGGTCCTCGCCGACGAGGTGGGCTCCGAGGAGGGCGAGGACAACGCGGGCGGCACGGTCGGCCTCCTCGTGGGAGGCGTACTCGCCACGCTCCTGTACGTGCTCGATGAAGGCGTCCCAGCGCAAGGTCATGACCAATGCTCCTAGATGGCGCGTTCGCGGTGACGGCGCCGGTTCGGACGGGAGAAGGGGAGGAACCCCCCGTCCGGACCGTGAGCTGCAGGGCGGCACGGCCGTCACGCACGGACGGCGCCGGACGGCTCGTGCACTCTTCGGCCGGGTCGGCGGCGGGAGGTTCAGCTGCTCAGCTGCTTGGTGCTGCCTTCACCGATGGCGACCTTGCGCGGCTTCGCACGCTCGGCGATCGGGATCCGCAGGGTCAGCACGCCCGCTTCGTAGTCCGCCGTGATGTGCTCGGTGTCGAGGGTGTCGGCCAACACGACCTGCCGGGAGAACACCCCCAGTGGCCGCTCCGAGAGCTCCATCCGAACCTGGTCCGACTTCGCGACCGGCCGGCGTTCGGCCTTGACCGTGAGCATGTTCCGCTCGACGTCGATGTCGATCGCCTCCTTGGCCACGCCCGGGACGTCGAAGGCGATCACATAGACGTCGCCGTCGCGGTAGGCGTCCATCGGCATCACGGACGGCTTCGACCAGGTGCCCGGGCCCGTCAGCTGCTGGGTGAGGCGGTCGAGCTCACGGAAGGGGTCGGTGCGCATCAGCATGGGAACCTCCTGAGGTATCTGCACGGGGTGCCAGTGCGCTTCAGGTATCTCCGTTGTAGCATGTCATCGAAACGATGACAATCGTGTCCGGCATCCAACGGATGACATTGCCGACAAGGGTGACCGCGCGCCGGTCCCGACAACAGCACTGTGGAGGTGAGGCTCCGTGCCCGCTGCTTCTTCGCCCGATCCCCGGCCGACGGGGTCGCCGGCGTCCTTCCTGGCGGCCGCGGCCGCCCTGAGCGCCATCGAGCGGGAACTCGGCGACGCCCACGGCCCGGCCGGCAACGCGCCGAACGATCCACGGGAGGCCTTGGCCGCTCTGCTGCTCCTGCGCGAGGTCCGTGAGCAGCTCGCCGGCTGGGAGAGCGGGCTGATCGAGACCGCCCGCGCAGCCGGCGCCAGCTGGGCCGACCTCGCCGCTCCGCTCGGCGTGGCCAGCCGCCAAGCGGCCGAACGTCGCTACCTGCGGCTGCGCCCCGGCCCCGAAGGCAGCACCGGCGAACAGCGCGTCCAGGCCACCCGCGACGGGCGCGCCGCCCAGCGCGCAGTGGACACGTGGGCCCGTGACCACGCCGCCGACCTGCGCCAACTCGCCGGCCAGGTCAGCGCGCTCACCCCGCTCGACGCCCCCGGACGCGCCTACCTGGGCCAGGTCCACGCCGCCCTCGCCGGCAGCGACCCCGCCGACCTGGTGGATCCGCTGACCGCCGCCGAACCGCACGTACGCCCCGACGACCCCAGCCTCGCGGACCGTATCGCCGCCCTCCTCCACGAGACCGATCGCCTCCGCCACACCAGCGGCCAACAACGCCGCACCGGCACGGGGCAGCCCGGCAACGCGCCACACGAGCAGCGGCCGGCGGACCCCGGGGCCTGACACCGCAGCAGGGACGCAGCCGGTGCCCTCGGCCGCCCCGCCGGGGGTTCGCCACGCCTTCCCCGCGGTCAGCCGGGCAGCCGGCCGGGTCGAGCGGTTTCCTGCTCGGGCCGGCCCGGCCACCAGAACCGCTTGCCGGTCAGGAGGACGAGGGCCGGCACGAGGACCGTGCGTACGAGCAGGGTGTCCAGGAGGACTCCGATTCCCACGATGACGCCGATCTGGGTCAGCGTGATCAGGGGCAGGACGCCGAGGACCGCGAAGACGGCGGCCAGCAGGATTCCGGCGCTGGTGATCACCCCGCCGGTGACCGACAAGGACCGCAGGATCGCGGTGCGGGTGCGGTGTCCGGCGAGGGTCTCCTCGCGGGCCCGGGCGATGAGGAAGATGTTGTAGTCCACGCCCAGGGCGACGAGGAAGAGGAAGGACAGGAGCGGGACGGTGGTGTCGAGGGCCGGGAAGTCGTAGACGGTGCGGAAGATGATCCAGCTCGCTCCGAGGGCGGCGAAGTAGGAGGCGATGACGGTCGCCACCAGGAGCACGGGAGCCACCAGGGAGCGGAGCAGCGCGATGAGCACCATGCAGACGATGGCCAGGACCAGAGGGACCACGAGGCGGGTGTCGTGCTCGGTGGCCCGTTCGACGTCGTAGTTCTCCGCCGTGGTGCCGCCGACCAGGGCCCTGGCCCCGGGAATCCGGGCGAGGTCGGAGCGCAGGCGGGTGATGGCCGCGTCCGAGGCGTCGGTGCCGGGTCCCGCGGCCAGTACGGCGGTGGCACGGGCATGGGCCGCCGTGCGGTCACCTGCGGTCACCGATGCGACGCCGGGGGTTCGACGGGCCGCGGCGAGGACCTCGTCCGCGGCGGCCGGGGTGGAGATGAGGGTGAGGGGTTCGCCTGCGCCGGCGGGCTGGACCGTCGCCAGGGTGCGCTGGCCGAGGACGGCTTCCGGCGTCTTGCGGAAGGAGTCGCTCCGAGCGAGGCCGGTGTGCAGGTCCAGTGCCCCGCAAGAGAGGAGGACGAGCAGGGCGGAGCCGGCGAGGGCGACCCGTGCGGGGCGTCCGGCGACGGCGGTTCCGATGCGTGCCCACACTCCGCGCCGGTCCACCGCGGGGGCCTGGCCGGCTTCGGGGATCAGGGGCCAGAAGAGCCATCGGCCCGGCAGGACGAGGACGGCGGGCAGGACGACCAGCGCGAACCCCATGGCGACGAGGATGCCGATGGCGCCGGCGAATCCAAGGCCCCGGTTGCCGGTCAGTTCCGCGGCGAGGAGGGTCAGCAGGCTCAGTACGACGGTGGTGCCGCTGGCCACGACGGAGGGGGCGGTGCCGCGCCAGGCGCGGGCCATGGCGGTGAACCGGTCCTCGGTCAGGTGGAGTTCGTCGCGGTAGCGGGAGACCAGCAGCAAGGCGTAGTCGGTGCCGGCACCGAAGACGAGAACGGAGAGGATGCCGGCGGACGAGGCGCTGACCTCGATACCGGCGTGCGGAGCGAGGGCTCCCACGAGGACGGCTGCGACCTGGTCTCCCGTGGCCACGACGGCCAGCGGCACCAGCCACAGCACGGGGCTGCGGTAGGTGACCAGCAGAAGCAGCCCGACGACGGAGGCGGTGGCGATGAGCAGGGTGGTGTCGGCGCCCTTGAACACTGCGGCGATGTCGGCGCGGAAGGCCGGGCCGCCGGTCACTTGCGCCCGCAGCGGCTGGGTGATGCCGTCGGCCGCTGTCTGCCGGATCTTCTCGATCGCAGCGGTGTTCCGCTCCCCACCGGCGTCGGCCGGCAGCAGGACGGCAACGGTGGCCACCTTGCCCTTCAGGACCACGGGCCGGGCCGCCTCAGGGGCGAGCCCGAGGGCGCCAAGCGGCTGTGCGCGCCGGGTGATCTGTTCCAGCTGCGCACCGGTGAGGGGCCTGCCGTCGGCGTTGTCGTAGACGACGACGGCCGGTGCGACGGATCCGGAGGGGAAGGTCTTGACGATGTCGGCGACCTGCGCGGACTGCGACGCGGTCGGCGGACCCCCGTCCCCGGAGTCGGTGGTGGCGGCGCCGGAGGGGCCCGACGAGAAGGCGGCCGCCAGGCCGATCAGGGTCAGCAGCAGAACCAGCCAGGCCAGGCGTTCGGGCCGGCGCGGGCCGGTCCCGGAGAGATCGGCCGGACCGGGCTGCAGACGGCCCGGAATTGTTCTGGACACGGAGTGCACCCTCACTGGGTAGTTAAGTCACTTAGCGACTTTTACCGTGTCAGACTTGGGGCCATGACGCAACCAGACCCCTTCGACGCACGCGTCCCGGCGCATGAGGCCCCGTCCGGATCTTCGGGTGGGGCGCCCGAATCGGACGAGCTGTCGAGGGCTCTGCGTGAGGTACTGACCTTGACCCAGCTGGCGCGGGCCGCCCTCGCCGAGCGGCTGGACATGCCGTTGACGCAGGTGGAAGCCGTGGAACACGTGATCATGGCCAGGAATGCCGGTGCACCGATCGGCCCGGCCGAGCTCTCGCGGCGGCTCGGCATCACCACGGCCGCCGGCACCCAGTCGGTCAACCGGCTGGTCACGGAGGGGCACCTGAGCCGGTCACCGCACCCGCACGACGGCCGCCGCCAGGTCCTCGACGTCACCGAGACGGGGTTCCGCCACGTCATGGGCGAACTCGCCCCGCTGCTGGGCACGCTCTTCCATGCCTCGGAGGGCCTGACCGAGACCGAGCGGGCGGGGGCACTCAAATACCTGGAGAACCTCGCACGGGCCTACCACTCCTACCTCGACGCCCGGGCTTCGCAGGGGTGAGGTGCTCAGCAAGGACGGAGCCGGCCCTCCCGGGCGGCCTGTCCGACGGCGGACGGCTCCGGCGACGGAGCGGGGGTGAAGTCGACATCCGTACCACCACAACCGGCTGCGATGCGCAGCAGCCGGTCCCGCTCCGCGCCGTACTGGCACAGCGCATCAGCCATCGGCGGTAGGCCCGATGGGACGGGCCGTGGTCCTCCTCGCGCCTGTTCGAGCGGGCGTCACCGCCGCCGGCGGGGACGGCTGCGTCAGGTCGTTCACGCCCGCTCGCGGTTAAGGACGCGGCCTGTTCACGGTCGCTTCTTTCCGCCGGTGTTCAGGACGGCGACGCCGACCGGTCCGTCACCGGCCGGGAAGGTGTCGATGACGTCGTCGGTCGCGGTGTTGATCGCCGACACCGTGTCCGAGGCGGAGTTGGTCACGTAGGCGCGGGCGCGGGGCGAGTCCACCGCCACGTCGAACGGGCCGTCGCCCACAGGAACGGTGGTGACGACGGCGTTGGTGTCGGTGTTGATCACCGAGACGGTGTCGTCCTCGCGATTGACCACGTAGGCGCGGGCACGGCCCGCATCCACCGCCGCGTCTGTCGGGGTGTCACCGACGGGGACGGTGGCGACCACCGCGTTCGTGGCGGCGTTGAGCACCGTCACCGTGTCGACGTCGAAGTTGGTCACGTAGAGACGGCTGACCGTCGAAGGCTTGCCGTGGGCTGCGGCCGCCAGTGGGGTGACCCCTGGCAGCAGCGCGGTGGACGCCGCCGCCAAGAGCCCCGCCAGCCAGGCGCGTCGGCCGTGCGCCATCGGGGCCTGTCTACCTTCCGCACGCCTGGGCGGTGCGTACTCATGGTCGTTCGGGGTGGGGGGGCATTGTCTCTCCTACGCTGTCGGGGGCGGATCCGGTCGGCCTCCGGCGGCCGGCCGTCGCCAGCATCCTCAGCCCAGGGGGTCTTCGTGACGGGACAGGCGTGGCCGAGCGGGTGGCAAGCTCCGCTGAATCGGCCCTGCGCCCGCCGTCCGGTGGCTCCAGAAGCCTCCCGGTGGAGCAGCCGTCCCGGATCGGGATGCGGTGGTCGTGGTCTCGGGGCGGGCCGGGCTGCGGCAGCTTCTAGGATCTGGGCATGGCAACAAGACTCGTGCAGATCAACATGAAGGCCCGGGACGACTCCGCGCTCGGCCGGTTCTGGGCGGAGGCACTCGGGTGGGGTGTCGACAGCGAGGGACCCGGCGTGACCAACCTCGAACCCGTCGGTTTCACCTACCCCGATCCCACGGCCGTCTGCATCGACCTCATCGCCCGCCCGGAACCCAAGACGGTGAAGAACCGGGTGCACCTCGATCTGGCCACCACCTCGTCCGCCCATCAGGCGGAGTTGGTCGAGCGTCTGAAGGACCTCGGAGCGACGCTCGCCGACGTGGGTCAGGGCGACGTCCCCTGGACGGTCATGGCCGACCCGGAGGGCAACGAGTTCTGCGTCCTGGAGCCCCGCCCGATCTACCAGGACACCGGTCCGATCGCCGCGGTGGTGGTCGACTGCACCGACCCACGAGGGATGGCCCGGTTCTGGGGAGAGGCGATGGACTGGACGCTGCACGAGGTCACCGACGACCACGCGACCATGCGCTCCGCCAAAGGCGTCGGCCCCTACCTCGAATTCATTCGCACCCCCGACACCAAGAGCGTGTGGAACCGCGTCCACCTCGACGTCTGCCCCTACCCCGGTGACGACCTGGAAGCAGAAGAAGCCCGACTGCGCGCCCTGGGCGCCACCGACCCCGGTATCGACCAGTCCGCAATCCACTGGACGGTTTTGACCGACCCGGAGGGCAACGAGTTCTGCCTCCTTACTCCTCGCTGACCTCGAGCAGCGGCTCCCGCGCGGCGTGCTCGCGCCGGGAACCCCGGCGTACGAGCCGTTCGCCTCGCAGGCCGACGCCCAGGCCGGCGCGGAAGCCGCCCGGCAACCGGGCTGCCCGGAGGGTGGCGACGAGCTCTCGGCCACGCACCGCAGCCCCGCCGGGGCGTCGGCAAAAGGATCGCGTGGGCGTCTCGGGCGCGCGGCGCCCTACACGGCGGGCCGGCCGGGCGGCATCACCCCTCGGTGCCACCGAGGCACGCCCTGGTCTGCTGGTCCTGCTTGGCGCGGGCCCTCTCGAAGAGACGCCGCCAAGACGTCACCAGGGGCCGACTTCGCAGGAGCGCCCGTCGCTCCCTCTCGGTCATGCCGCCCCAGACTCCGTAAGCGATCCGATCGTCCAGGGCTTGTGCAAGGCACTCGAGTCTCACCGGGCAGTCGGTGCACACGGCCTTGGCCATGTGCTGAGCCGCCCCGTCGACGAACAAGTCGTCCGCATCCGCACTGCGGCACGCCGCCTGCTCGAGCCACACCCCAGCGTCGATACTCATCCGGGCGCTGTCCTTCCTCTTGTCCCCGCTCATGCCGTTCGACCTGTACACGTGGGAAGCGGCGTGATCGTTCAGTGGCCGTCTCCCGCGTCGCGGTGCGCGGCTTCGGCAGTACCCGGGAGGGTGACGGATCGGCCACCGGGAGGCCGTGACGAGCGGATGGCCACACGCGGAGCTCTCGGCGGCCGCAGGGCAGCCGGGGCGGAGGGCCTCCGGCGGGAAAACCGTTGGGCGGACCACTGCGCCCCTGCTACGTTTCCGGAGGCCGTGCGAGAGAACGAGGAGGTGGTACCCGTGAACGCAGTATCGACATGGGTGCTCCCCTCCGGGGTCACGGTCGGGCGATAGGTCGTCCGGGAGCGCCGTTCACGCGCATTCCCGAAAGGCACGACCATGCACTTCACTTCCGAACGGCGTCTCGACGACGGTGTCCTCGAGCGCGAATTCACTCTCGGCGAGGTCCCCGGCATCCTGTGGACTCCCGCGTCCGACTCCGCATCCGCATCCCGCTCCGCGTCGGCGCCGCTGATCCTGCTGGGGCACCCCGGCGGACTCGACAGGATGTACCCCCGGCTGGCGGGGCGCGCCCGGCACTCCGCGGCTGAGGGCTTCGCCGCGGCCACCATCGAACTCCCCGGGAGCGGTGAACGGCCCCGTTGGGCCGCCGCCGAGCGGGCCCGCGCCGACCTGCGCCGGGCGCTGGAGGCCGGCGAGCCGGTCGGCGACGAGATCATCGACGCCCTCGTTCTCCCGCTCGTCGAAAAGGCGGTCCCGGAATGGCAGGCCGCCCTCGACGCCCTCCTTTCGCTTCCCGAGATCAGCGGCCCCGTCGGGTACTCGGGGGGAATCATCTCCATCGGGACCCGGCTGGCGGTGGTCGAGCCGCGCATCTCGGCCGCCGTTCTGTTCGCCGGGAGTTTCGTACCCCGTGCCATGTTCGAGGAGGCCCGCAAGGTCACGACCCCGCTGCACGTCCTGCTGCAGTGGGACGACGAAGGGAACGACCGGCAGGCGGCCCTGGACCTGTTCGACGCCTTCGGTTCCGAGGAGAAGACCTTGCACGCCAATCTCGGCGGGCACACCGGTGTCCCGCAGTTCGCTGGGGACGCCGCGGCTCAGTTCCTCACCCGTCACCTGAAGTGAACCCCGGCCTTCGGACCACCAGCAGGCGTGGGCCCCTGCCGCATCGGCAATGGCCACGCTGCCCGAAGCCGTCGTGCTGCCCGCCGCCCGCTGCGGTCTGCCGCCGAAATGGTTCCCGACGACGCGCAGGACATCCGGGGCCGCCTCGGTGCCGTAGGGGGCGTTCAGAAAGGTGTCCCCGAAGGACTTCCTCGTCCACCACGCCGCGTCGTCGGAGCCTGAGGGGTGGTCAGCACAGGTTGACCTCAAGTGCAGCTGAGGTTCTAGGGTCGGGTGCGCTGGTGTCGGGCAGACGCGCGCCAGAGTGAGGGAGGTCCTGGCTACCCTGCACGCGGACGGTTTCGACGCCGAGGGGGTCAGTACGGGCGAGGACACGCGAAAGCTGCTGCAGACCGGGGAACTCGGCGTTCTGATCGTTGGCGGTGGTGTGGAGCCGGACTCCCGCACAGCGTTGTAGCAGTTCGCGACCGCGTGTCAGGTGCGGCGGGTGACCGACGGCGCCCTGACGGAACCGTGCGACGCCTACGTGCGGCGGGAGTTCGAACCGCTGATCCGGGAGACGGCAGCCAGAGCCTGACGGTCAACGGTCCACCCGCCCGATCGTCCGGGCGGGCCGCAGCGGAGGCGGCGCCCACAGAGCCGGTCCACATGCACGCCACGGCCTTTTCTGCGGGGTTCCGCGTGCGGTGGGGTCGGCTACCACGGGCCGGGCGCGCGCCGGGGTGTCTCCTCGGGCGCCGGACGCAGAGAGAGGCCGGAGCCTGCGGGGTCGTCTTCGACGCCCTGCGGGAACCGCCCCGCCACTCTCGGCCCCGTCGCAGACAGCGGGCGGGCGGCCGTGGAGTGATCCTCGAACCGGGTGCGTGCGGGGCGATCTGGCCAGTGCGCGGTCATGGGGCGTGATCAATGTGGCGTGAAGATTCATATCGCCCCGCCAGGGCTCATGCGTAGGTTCGGATCCTGATCATCTACCGGGACCACACGCCTGTTGGAGGATGACGAGTGAAGATCCGCACGTCTCGACCTGTGATCGGAGCCCTGCTCGCCGGCGTCATGACGCTCGGCCTGGGATCCGTCACCACCACACCCGCCCAGGCGGCCGCCGCCGCGAGCTGTTCCGGGTCGGTGTCCGTATACGGCACGCTCGCCGACGGCCGCTTGACGTACTCCCAGATCAACCCGTCGAACGGCGACCGGATCAAAACGCTGATCGGGCCGAACCTCGGCTTCGCACCCAAGGCCATGGCCACGCTGAACTTCAACACCGTCCTGGTCACGGACACCAACGGCGCGCTCTACCGCGTCGACATCCAGACGAACAACCTCTCGCTGGCCCTGGTCGGCCCCCCGGTGCAGATCGGTACGGGCTGGACCCACGACAAGCTCGTCTACGACGGCCACGGCCACCTGTACGGCACGGCCGGGGGCACGCTCCTCCAGTACCTGGTCTCCCAGGACAAGCCCGCCGGCTCCCAACACATCGGCCAGCGTGTGGAGATCGGCGGCGGCTTCGTCCTGAAAACCCTGGCCTCCTCCGGCGACGACCGGCTGATCGCCAACACCGCCGACGGCCGCCTCCTCGAATACAAGATCGACAGTAGTGGCGGCTGGTCGGGAGCCGAACTCGTGGCCTCTGGCTGGTCCGCGTTCGAACAGCTCGTCTCCCCCGGCGGCGGCCTCTACTACGGAGTCACCGGGGCCGGCGGCATGTACTGGTACCAGGACCTCAACCCCACCGACCGGTCCGGTAGCGACATCGTCTACCACAACGACGACCCCGTCGACGCCTCCGGCTGGACCCAGACGCTGCTCTCCGCGCAGCCGGAGACAGCAACCTGCGCGAGCGGGAACTACGCCTACGTCCTTCCGCACACCGCGGTTCCGCGCAGCGAGCTCGACGACCCGCACCACGACTACGCGGCCATCGACATACAGGTGCCGATCGGCACGCCGGTCTACGCCGTCACCCGGGGAACGGTCAGTTACATCGACGGCGGCTTCGGCAACGGCATCCAGGTCAACGGCGACGACGGGGCCACGTACATCTACGGTCACCTCGACAGCCGGGGCGTGGCGGCCGGAACCACCGTCACCCCCGGCCAGTACCTGGGCAAGTCGGGCAACACGGGACAGTCCACGGGCCCGCACCTGCACTTCGAGATCCGGATCGGCGGCGTGAAGCACTGTCCCCAGGCCATGCTCCTCGACCTCTACGACGGCCTCGCCCCGCAGGCCCCGGGCACCCTGCCCACCAGCGGCTGCTCGTACTGAGTCCCCCGTAGTGCGTCGGCCCCCCTGGCCGGCGCACTACGGGGCGCCGCCGGCGCGGGAAAGAACCTCCGAGCAGTCCGACCCCCAAGGGAACCCTCAGAAGGGGCGGTGCTTCGACGCCGCAGGTCACGGGGTATCGCCGGGACCGCCAGACGGCGGGTTCCGATGCAGTGGCCCTGACCTGACAAAGCACTGCCGGGACCTGTCCGGCGGTCCTCGTGAACCGTGAGGATGGCCGGACAGGACCCAGGCCCGGGCGTCGCATGCATTTCTGCCTCATGACGAAGCGATGTAGAGGTTCCAGTGATGAAAAGACGTGTCCTCCTGCGTGCCGCCGCAGTAGCCGCCTCGGCCGCGGGCATCAGCAGGATGCTGCCCGGCCGGACCGCCCGGGCCGTGACCGCCGTACAGCCCGGCCCGAGCCCCTACGGCGAACTCCTCGCCCCGGACGCGAACGGCCTGCGCCTGCCGGCCGGTTTCACCAGCAGGGTCGTCGCCCGTTCGGGCCAGGCCGCCGCCGGCACGGCGTACGTCTGGCACGCGGCTCCCGGCTCCGGCGGCGTCGTACCCGACGGCACCGGCTGGATCTACGTATCGCACTCCGAGAACGGCGGCGCGAGCGCGATCCGTTTCTCCTCCAACGGCACGATCACCGGCGCCCACCGCGTGGACACCGGCAGCACCGCCCCGACCGTCGGCACCTCGATGCCGGCCGGCGGATGGCTCGTCGGTGAGCGCGTCACGGGCGGCTACGCGTACGAGACCGACCCGCGCGGCGTGAAAGCGGCCGTACGCCGCCCCGAACAAGGGCGGTTCAAGCGCGGCGGACTGACGTACGACGGCGCCGGCGCCCTCTTCATGACCGAGGACGAACCCGACGGCGGCGTCTACCGCATGTTCAACGGCACCCTCTACGCATGGACTGCGGCCCCCGGCAGCAGCCAGGTCGTGCACAAGCCGGTACCGGACCCCTCGGCCGCGACCACGCCCGTGCGCCACCAATTGCCCGACCAGATCCGGTTCGACCGGCCCGGCGGTCTGGCTGCCCAGAACTCCGTGTCCTACTACGTCCCCACCCAGGGCGACAGCCGCATCTACCGGGTCGACTCGTTCGGTCCGCTGCTCCGCGTCCACTACGACGCCGCCCAGACCGGTGGTGGACCGCTGACCAGCCCGCGGGAGGTGGCCTTCCCGCTCGGGAAGTCGGCGGCAGAAGAGCTGTTCGTGACCGAGGGCCCGGGCGGCAACGCCGAAGTCTGCGCCGTCACCAGCAGCAACGTCATCGCGCCGTTCCTGCGTCTCGAGGGCGGCACGGCCCTGGCGGGGCTGGACTTCGCCCCGGACGGCAAGCGCATGTACTTCGCGACCGCGAGCGGCATCGTCTATGAGGTGTCGGGCGCGTTCCACGGCTGAGGCCTGCTGCCCGAACGGCAGCCCCGGGACGCGTCAGTTGCCGATGGAGGACGGGAGCTGACCTATATGACTGCCACACTGCCCGCATGACGACCTTCCGTGGCCTCGCCACCATCCGCTACCACGCCGACGACCTGGCCGCCGCCCGCGCCTGGTACTCCGAAGTCCTGGGCGTCGAGCCGTACTTCGAGCGACCCGACTACATCGAGTTCCGGATCGGCGACCACCTCCAGGAACTGGGTGTCTCCCGCACCCCTTCCGCCCCGGCGGGCGTGGTCGCGTACTGGCACGTGGACGATGTCGACGCGGAGATGGCCCGGCTGCTCGGGCTCGGCGCGAAGGAGCACGAGCCACTGCGCGACTACGGCGGCTTCCGGGCCGGAGCCGTACTGGACCCGTTCGGCAACGTCCTCGGCGTGATGTACAACCCGCACTACCTGGAGGTGCTGGACGCCCGCCGCACCGGGTGACCGCACACCGACAGGCGCCGGTGCCAGGCGCCGGCTCCTGCGCCCCGTACGGCCGAGCTCACGCGGCCCGGCGCGGGGAACCGGGAGAGGATGGCAGTGTGCCGACAAGGATCCTGCTTGAGGGTCGCCCTGGCTCGGGCAAGACAACCGCTCTGCGCCGGCTGGCCGAGCTGCTGCCCGCCCGCACGGCCACCGGCTTCACCACGCAGGAGATCCGGCAGTCCGGCCGCCGAGTCGGCTTCGCCCTGGAGACACTGGCGGGCCGGCGCGGGGTGCTCGCCCATGTCGACCTGCCCGGTCCGCCGCGGGTGGGGAAATACGGCGTCGACCTGGGCGTCATGGAACGCCTGGCGCTGCCGTCGCTCCGACCGACGGCGGGCAACGAGGCGTCAGGACGACTCGTGCTCCTCGACGAGCTGGGTCGGATGGAACTGGCGTGCGAGGCGTTCCGGAGCGCGGTCATCACCCTGTTCTCCGCGGACATCGACGTCGTGGCCACGGTCCACGCGCACCGCGACCCGTTCACCGACGCCCTCAAACGGCATGCCGACATCGAGATCGTCCACCTGACCCCGGCGAACCGCGACGCCCTGCCCGTGGAACTCGCGGCCCGGCTGCAGAAGCCCCTGCCGCGGGAAAGGCCGCCTTCCCCGTCCTGAGCAGAGGGACTCCGGCCCCTCGACCACGCAGTGCCGCGCCGCGCCCGCTTGCGGCGGGTCCGACCCGGTGACCTGGACGGCATCGCCCACCACCGGCCGTTCCCCGTCGGCGGTCGCCCTGCACCTCCGTCCGCGGTGTTCCTGGACGCCCAGAGCGTCAAGAGGACGATGAGCCGGGGCGTTGCCGGGTGTGGGTGGTGTGGGGCGCGGGCCATTGGCCGGGCGGGGCGGCCTCCATCCGCAGGCCTTCCAGGGTGGCGTGGACCAGCCGTTCGGCCTGGCGGTCGACGTCTTCTCGGCTGTCGTGGACCAGGCCGTCGATGAGCAGGACGGTGAGACCGTGGATGGCGGACCAGACCGCGAATTCGGCTCCGGGGCGGGCCGAGGCCGGAAGGCGGCCCGCGTCCGCGAGGCGGTCGAGCTCTGCTGCGAGGACGTCGTGCGGGTGGGGACGGGCCACCGAGCGGCGATGCTCGGTGGAACCGCAGCGGAAGACGAGCTGGGCGACGGCCGGGTCGTCGACCGCCCAGCCGATGTAGCCGCGACCGTAGGCGGCCAGGCGCCCCGGTCCCTGAGCCGAGGCGGCGTGCACCGCCACGACCAGGTGTTCTCCCAGCCGCGCCAGCATGCGGTCGGACAGTGCGTGCACCAAGGCGTCGCGCGAACTGAAGTGGTGGTAGGCGGCGCTGGGGCTGACACCGACCGCGTAGGTGCCCCCGTCGCCGGCTGCGGCCCGCTGCCATGTACGGCGACGGTGATGCCGATGCGGAGGGTTCGGGCGAGGACCGCGGCAGGCAGCTGGAACAGGGCCGGCGGCGGTGCCGCGCCGCCGGCCCTCGGGATCACCGATCCATGTGGTCCGGCGACGTGGTCAGCCTGAAGCGGACCACGCCCTCGGCGGCTGCGGCGGCGTGGTGCCGCTCGAATCCGGCCTTCTCCAGGACGCGTACGGAGGCGGGGTTGGACAGTTCCACACCGGCAACCACGGTGTGGACCCCGGGTGCGGTCAGGGCGTACGCGGTGAGGGTCCTGGCGGCCTCGGTGGCGTAGCCCAAGCCGCGCCGGGAGGCGACGACGCCGTACCCGAGTTCGAGGACTCCTTCGGCCGGCGGCCAGAACAGGCCGATCGAGCCGACGACGAGTCCGCTGTCCCGTTCGACGATCAACCGGTGACCGTAGGCGCCGAGCCAGGCCGGGTTGTCCGCGAAGAGGCCCGCGATGACGCGGTCCCCCTCGGCGGGGAAGTCCTCGGCCCAGTCGGCCGGCCGGCGGGTGGCGCTGAGGACGGCGGTGGCCTCGGCCGTGGTCCAGCTACGGAGCACGAGCCGGTCGGTGGTCAGCTCGCCGCGATGGTCGGACGTGGCGGAATGCACGGATGTCTCCTGGTCATGGTGAACGACCCGGACCGCATCGCGTCAGCGCGCGGTCCGGAAAAGGGCATGCTGGGGAAGGCCGCTGACGGCCATATTCATCAACCCCCCGGATCCGAGCCCTCGTTCACGCGACTCCCGCGCCGTTGCGACGGTAGCAGACGTCCGCGGAAACCCCTCCGATCATTTCTTGCGGGCGGTCACCAGGGCGAAGGAGAGGTACTCCCCGCCGTCCTCCGTCAGCATGTCGATCACCGGCTGGTTGGCCTTCAGGCCGTCCGGCTGCACCTCGGCGCAGACCCGTGCCCACAGCAGCCAGTCCCGCCAGGCGTCCTCCTGCAGGCGCGCCGACGTGACGTCCACCAGTTCGGTGATCTCCCACTGGAACCGCCACCACTCGGGCGTGTGCCAGGCGATGGCCTCCCAGCCGACCACCCGCTTGACATGGGCGGGTACGAACCCGATGTCGCGCACCTCCCTCGTCATGCCGGGCGTCGCCACGCCCAGTTGGCCGCCGGGGCGCAGGAACCGCGCCAGGTAGGGCAGGTAGCCGTCTGCGGTGCCGAAGTACTCGAAGGCGTCGATGCTCACGACGGCGTCGAAGCTCTCCGGCTCGAACGGCAGGACGTGCGCCTCCGTGCGTACGGCCGTCACCCGGTCGGCGACCCCGGCGGCGGCGAAGACCGCCGCCGCTTCCTCCGCCGCAATCCACCAGTCAGCGGCGACTACCTCGACTCCGTACTCGCGGGCCAGGAAAACCGAGGTGGCGCCCTTGCCGGAGCCCAGGTCCAGGACCTTCATACCGGGGCGCAGATCGAGGTCCCGGGCCAGGTCCTCGAGGAGCCACAGCGGATTGGGCCCCATGTCGAGGCCCACGAGCCACGCCGGGTCGTAGCGCGACGAGCGCGGGTAGCGGTCCGGCCGTACAAGATCGTTCAGTGCAGTCACGGGCACACTCAAGCCCACGTCCCGCACGCACACAATCCGGTTTACGCGGTGCACCCACGATACGCCGGGCTCGCCGGCTCGATGCCCGGCGAGAAGACCGGCCCGCCCGTCCTCCCCTGCACGACCTGCCTCGACCGGCAGCTCGGGGCCCCGCCGGCCAGGGCCCGAGGCCGTCCGCCCCCTCCCGACGAGAGCCGCCCGGGTGCTCCGCACCGGCACCCATACTCACGCTGAACTATGCTCTGGCCTGCGACTTCGCGGCGTGGTGAACGCCGGACGCCGCGCGGCATCACACGGGACGAGTTCAGGAGACATGAGTTGATCGGTCGTCAGAGCGAGCGGGCTGTCATCGCCGAAGCGCTCGCGCCGAGCGCGCCCGTCGCGTCGCTGCTGCTGCTCGGGGAGCCCGGGGTCGGCAAGACCACCCTCCTCGACGCGGCGGTCGAGGAGGCCTCGGCCGCCGGCGCCACCGTACTCCGGGTGCGAGGCAACGCCGCCGAGACCGAACTCGCCTTCGCCGGCCTGCACCAGCTGCTGCTCCCCGTCCTCGACCGCGCGGAGAACCTGCCCGTGCGGCAGCGCGTCGCCCTGCTGAGCGCCTTCGGCCTGGGCGACGACCCGGCGCCGCCCGACCTCATGATGATGAGCCTCGCGGTGCTGACCCTTGCCTCGCAACTCGCCTCCGCACGGCGCGTGTTGCTCGCAGCAGACGACGTCCAGTGGCTCGACCGCGGCAGCTGCCAGGTGCTGGGCTTCGTCGCGCGCCGCCTCGCCGGCGAGCCCATCGGGCTGCTCGTTGCCGCCCGCGGCACACACCGCCCCGACTGGCTGGACCGGTCCGTCCCGGAGCTGGTGGTTCCGGCCCTCCCGCCGACCGAAGCCGAGGAACTCCTCAGCGCCCAGCCGGACGCCCCGGTCGGCCCTGCCCGCCGCCGACTCCTCGACACGGCAGCCGGCAACCCCCTCGCCCTGGTGGAGCTCGCCCGACAGGCGGCGCGCGACGGCGGACTGCCGGCGACGGGGCACGTGCCCGTGACCGACCTGCTGGAACGGACCTTCGCCGCCCAGGTGGACGAGCTGCCCGCGGCGTCCCGGGAGGCGCTGCTGCTCGCCGCGGCGGCGGAGGGCGCCGCCCTCGGCGACGTCATGGGCGCGCTGCCGCCGGGCACGGACGTGGACGTCTGGCAACCGGCGGAACAAGCGGGTCTGATCCGCCTCCACGCGGACCGCATCGACTTCCGCCACCCCCTGGTCCGCTCCGCCATCTACGGTGCCGCGCCCTTCGCCGAACGCCGACGTGCCCACCTGGCGCTGGCCGCGGCGCTCCAGGGCGACCCCGATCGGCGGGCCTGGCAGCTGTCGGCGGCGACGGTGGCACCCGACGCGTCGGTCGCCGGCGCACTGGAGGAAACCGCGATGCGGGCGGTGGCCCGCGGCGCCATGGCGGAAGCGGTCGCCGGACTGGAGCGGGCGGCCCAGCTGGGCACCGACCCGGCCGACCGGACCCGTCGGCTGGCCACCGCGGCGTACGCCTCGGTCCTGGTCGGCGACCTCGGGCAGGCGGAAGCGATCGCCTCGCGGGCCCTCGAAGCGAACCAGGACCCGGTGACCACGGGGTGGATCTGCGGCCTCAGCGGCCTCGTCGCCATGCTGACGATGCGGATGGAGAGGGCGTTCGCCCTGGTCGACTCCGACGGACTGATGCACCCGGCGGCGATCGGCGCCGGCGTGTCCACGATCGCGACCGGTATCGCGTACCACTCGGGTTCCGCCGCGCAACGTGCTCGCCTGCGCGACCTGTTGGATCGGCGCGACACGCGCGACATCGCCACCCACCCGTTCCACCTCTGGGACCTCGGGGTGACGGACCCGTTCGCCCACGGCGCCGCGATCCGCGGCCGGCTGCCCGCGGTCGCGGCGGCCCCCGGCCGCCTCCCCACCGAACTGCACACCCTCGGCGTGCTGTGCCTGGTGCTCGACGAGACCGAGACGGCCGTGAGCCTGCTCGGCGAACTGGTCAACCCTCAGTGGGAGGACGCGGACGCCTTCCACGCCGGGATGACCGCCGCCGACCTGGCCTGGGCGAACGTGGACGCCGGCCGGTGGGCGGACGCCCGGCTCGGCGTCGAGCGGCTCGCCGCCCGGTTCCTGGAGGGCGAGCACACCCTCGGCTCCGTACGGGCTCTGACGGTCCTGGCCACGCTGCACGCCCTCACCGGCGAACCCGAGCCGGCGCTCCGGCACGCGGCGACGGCGCTGGCCGTGACCGAGCCGGCCGGCGCACTCGCGACGGTGGTGCGCGCCCGTCGCGCCGCCGGCCTGGCGGCCACCGCCCTCGGCGACCACGCCGCCGCCCACCGGCACCTGCGCGGCCTCTACGACTCCACGGGCGCCCCGCTGCACCACCACCTCTCCTGCTACGCGGTCGCCGACCACGCGGCCGCCGCCGTGCTGACCGGCCACGCCGACGAGGCCCGTACGGTGCTGGAGCGGGTGACCGCCGAGGTCGGCGACGGGGCCTCGGCCCGGCTGCGGCAGATCATGGACCGGGCCGCCGCGCTGCTCGCCGACCCCGCGGAGGCCGGCTCCCTGTTCCTGACCGCACTGGCCGACCCGGTGGGCCAGCGGTGGCCGTTCGAGCGGGCCCAGGTCTGGCTGGAGTACGGCGAGTGGCTGCGCAGGCAGCGCCGGATAGCGGACGCCCGCGAGGCGCTCACCAAGGCCCGGGAGATCTTCGACGGCCTCGGTGCGGTGCCCTGGAGCCGGCGGGCCGAGGCGGAACTGCGGGCGGCCGGCGTGACCGTCGAATCGGGACGGCCCAGCGCCCTGCGGTCCCTCACGCCACAGCGGCAGCGGATCGTCCGACTGGCTGCCCAGGGGCTGACGAACCGTGAGATCGGTGAGCGGCTCTTCCTGTCCCCGCGCACCGTGGGCACACACCTGTACCAGGCGTTCCCGGCGTTGGGCGTGACCTCGCGCAGCCAACTGCGGGACGTGGTCGAGCAGGATGCGGCGGCGGGCCACTGAGCGGAAGACCGGTGCCGAAACGGCCGGTGCCGTCGGCGAGAGTGTGACGTACACGAGGCAAGTCACTTGACGGATGGCACCGACGACCGGTGAGCCGAGAGTGGGTGCGGAACCACCCCGCATCCTCCCGGAGTCACGTTGTCCCTGGTCAGCACCACCTCAGCCCTGTCACCAACCGAACGCGCCGACTACTGGCACAGCCTGGTGTCCGGCACGTTCGTCCCGCTGGACGTCACCCTCCACGAACGGGAGCCGGCGGTCGGCACGATCGTCAGCCAGCACGTCGGCCCCGTGCAGATCTCCGAGGTCGACGCCGGCCCGCAGGCCGTCACCCGCAGCCGGCGCCGCATCGCGCAGGGCGGCGGACAGTACGTGACCCTCACCCTCCAGCACCGGGGCACGGCACGGCTCACCCAGCACGGGCGGCAGGCGCTGGTCGTCCCGGGGACGTTCACCTGCTCCGACGCCGGCCAGCCGTACCGCCGCGAGCAGCCGGACGACTTCCGGTTCACCGCGTTCCGCCTGCCGAAGGAGGACGTCGGCGTCTCGGACGACGACCTCAGGGCCGTGACGGCAACCGTGTTCGACGGCCGGGCCGGAACCGCCGGACTGCTCGCCGGATACCTCGCCCGGCTCGCGGAGCAGGCGTCCGGCTTCGCCCCGGACACCGGCCACCGGCTCGGCCTGACCGCCGCGGACCTGCTCGCGGTGCTGGTCCGCGAGCGGCAGGACCGGCTGGACCCACGGGCGCCGGAGGCAGCCGGGGGCATGCTGGCCCGGGTCAAGGAGTACGTACGACGGCACCTGGCGGACCCCGGGCTGACCCCGGAGCGGATCGCGGCCGCTCACCACATTTCGGTGCGCTACCTGCACCGGCTCTTCCAGGCGGACGGGACGTCGGTGGGCCGGTGGACGCGCCGCGAACGCCTGGAACGGTGCCGGCGCGACCTGTCGCGCGGCACCGGGACAGGGCCGACGGTGTCGGCGGTCGCGCAGAGCTGGGGCTTCGTGAACCCCTCCCACTTCAGCCGTGCCTTCCGCGCCGCGTACGGGATGTCGCCTCGGGAGTGGCAGAGGGCGTCCCGGGGGCCGGCCGGCACCGGCTGAGCGGGCCGCCGCCGCGGGGACCGGAGGCCCGCCCCCAGGTGTGGCCGGCCTCCGGCGTACCCGGGGGCGGCGCCGGTTCAGTCCAGGAAGGCGAGCAGGGCGGCGTTCACCTCGTCGGCGTGCGTCCACAGCAGGCCGTGCGGGCCGCCGGGCACGATCCTCAACGCGGCGCCCTCGACGAGCTGTGCGAGCGGGACCGCGGTGACGTCGACGGGCAGGATGCGGTCGGCGTCGCCGTGAATGATCAAGGTGGGGACGTCTATGCGCGGGAGGTCCGCGCGGAAGTCGGTCAGCCAGGCCTGGACGCAGTCGAGGGTGCCCTTGGCGGAGGCACCCGCGGCGACGTTCCAACTGGCCTGGACGGCAGCCTGGTTGATGCGCTCGCCGCCCAGTACGTCGGTGTTGTAGAAGTCCGCGAGGAAGGAGGTCATGAACGCGAACCGGTCGGCGGCGACGGCCTCCTCGATCCCCTCGAAGACGCTCCCCTCGACACCGCCCGGGTTGTCGTCCGTCTTGAGCAGGAACGGCGGGACGACGCCGATCACGACAGCCTTCGCGATCCGTTCGGAGCCGTAGGTGCCGAGGTAGCGGGTGACCTCGCCGCTGCCCATGGAGAAACCGACGAGCACGGTGTCGCGCAGGTCGAGCGCGATCAGAAGGGTGTGCAGGTCGGCGGCGAAGGTGTCGTAGTCGTAGCCGTCCGCCGGCTGGTCGGAGCGGCCGAAGCCCCGGCGGTCGTACGTGATCACGCGGTTGCCGGCGGCGAGCAGCGCGGCCGTCTGCTTCTCCCAGGAGGCTCCGTCGAGGGGCCAGCCGTGGATCAGCACCACGGGGCGGCCGGCGCCGTGGTCCTCGTAGTACAGGCGGACGGGGGCGCTGTTGCCTTCGGCGACGTCGATGTAGGGCATGGCTGTTCCTTCGGTACGGTCCCGGCCGCCGGGGCAGTCGGGGCGGACGGCGGGTTGGAGGTGCTGCGGGTCCGGGCGCCCGCCCTGGCCGGCGCAGCGGGTGCTCGGGGCGGCCTGCACCTGGGCGACGTCGGACACGGGACTCCCCTTCGATGGATGCGGAAATGTCGGAATGCTCAGGCACGTGCCCGCCGCGCGGGCCCGCAGCGCCCGGCACATCCCGACCGTACGGCCGCTGGCACACTCCTGGTTGTCCCTGCGTGTCCAACGGCTGTCCCTCGAGCGCAAGGGGGTTCGACGGCCATCGACGGTGTCGGTCGTGTTCCGACAGGCACGCATCGGCGGCACGGCCCCGCCTGCCCCGCCATCGCCCCAGACCCGGACGCCGCGCGTCCGCCCGAGCGGGGCCGGCAGGAGCCTGCCCGGGATCAGAACCCGTCGCCCCACCAGAAGGTCGCCTTGTACGCGCGCTGCAGTGCGTGCCGGCCCCGGTCCCCGTCGACGACGTGCACTGTTCTCCTTGCGAGCAGTGGTGGTCGTCGTCGGCTCCGGCACCTGGCGGCCGCGGGACCCGGCTCGCGCGCCGCGTCCACGGACCACGACCTCGCACGCCCCGCGAGGGTTGACCGCCCGCCCGGTCCCGGGACGGTTCGGGGCGCCGCCCGGTACGCTCACCGGATGATCGAAGTTCGTCGCGCGGTCCCGGGGGACGGGGACGCCCTCGGTGAGATTCATGCCGCTGCCTGGGAAGCGGCCTACGCCCCCTTCTTCGAACCCGGGTTCGCCGCCGACGGCGTCCGCGACAGGCGCGGCCGCTGGCATGCACGGATCACGGACGGTCCGGAAACAATCACGCTCGCCGCCCTCGACGGTCGCCCCCTCGCCATGTCCTACGCCCTACCGTCCGCGAGCCGTCCCGGCCTGGCGGAGATCCACAGCTTCTACGGCCACCCCGACGGCTGGGGCAGCGGCGTGGCCGCCGTCCTGATGGCCGAGACACTGCGCCACCTGCGGGACACCGGCTTCCCCCGGGTTCACCTCTGGACGCTCCGCGACACCCCCCGGTCCCGCCGCTTCTACACCAAATGCGGGTTCTTCGAATCGGGCCGTGAACGCGCCCTCGACTTCGGCGACGGCAACCCGCTCGCCCAACTCGAATACGAACGTCCCTGCTGAGCGCCGGGGACCGTGCGGCGCCGCGGCGGTCTTCCGCGCCAGGAACCTGCTCCGATGGTTGCTGCGGCGGACCCGAAACGCCTCGCGCCATCGGCTCAACGACTGTCGGTCCTGGTACTTAACATGCGGGAATGGAAATCGAACTGGCCGACGTCATGGACGAACTGATCGAGCTGCAGGAAGCGAACGACGCAGCGCATGCCGTGGTGAAGCGCCTTCAGGAGGAACTCAACAGCGTTGAGAAGTGGACCGACGAGCAGCGCGTGGCCTGGCGGGACGCGTGGGAAGACTGGCGTGAGGTCTGGGAACCGCTGGAGGACTTCCTCACCCACTACGCGGAGGAGCTCGGTTTGGACCGCGACGAGCTGGCGGCCGAGGTGCAGAAAGCAGTGGGACACGTCCCGCTGCAAGCCGAGGCCTGACGGGCCCGCCGACGGCTGGCGGCTCGGCCTCACGGCCCGGACCGCCCGGGCTCCGATGCCGGAGGCAGCGCTGAGGACGGCGAGGCGGACACCGCGGTGCGGCGCAGTCGGCTGACCACGGTCTTGAGCACGGCGACGAGGGGGACCGCCACGACCGCACCGCCGACCCCTGCCAGGGTGCCGCCCGCCGTGACGGCGAGCACCAC
This sequence comes from Streptomyces pallidus (ex Mingjun et al. 2026), assembly GCF_051550185.1. Lineage (NCBI taxonomy): Bacteria > Bacillati > Actinomycetota > Actinomycetes > Kitasatosporales > Streptomycetaceae > Streptomyces > Streptomyces pallidus (ex Mingjun et al. 2026). Next base: position 249,617 of record NZ_CP196181.1, read on the forward strand.
CCCGAGCGGATGCACCCGTACGGCCCTGCCGAGGATGAAGGGCTGCAGGACGTGACCCTCGAGCTGCTGGACGACCAGCACCACCAAGACCACCATCGCGGCGGCGAAGAGCCCCTGCGTGACGAGGGCGACAACCACTGCGAGGGCGCCCGAGACCACGGCACCGACCAGGGGGATGAACGAGAAGAGGAAGATGAACACGGCCAGGGGCACGGCCAGGGGGACGCCGAGGAAGTACACGCCGAGCCCGATGAACACCGCGTCCACCAGCGCCACGATGACGGTTCCGCGCACGTAGCCGGTCAGCGTCCGCCAGGCTGCAGGACCGCAGTCCGCCACGGCGGGCCGGGCGGCGGCGGGCACGGCCTTCAAGGTCCAGCGCCAGATGCGCGCCCCGTCGTACAGCATGAACAGGGTGCAGAAAATCACCAGAAGGATCCCGGTGAGCAGTTCCACGAGGACGGTGACGCCTTGCAGCCCGTGGGATGCGATGCCGCCTCCCGAGGTTATGCCGTCGCTCAGCTTGTCGGCGAGGGAGTTGATCTGCTTCTCGGTGACGTGGAGCGGGCTGCGCACCAGCCATTGCTTCAGCTCGTGGACGCCTTCGCTCACCCGGGCGGTGAGCACGTCCACATTGTCCATGACCTGCCAAACCACGAACCAGGCGGCCAGCCCCAGCACCACGAACCCGCACAGGGCGGTCAGTGCGGTCGCCGGGCCGCGCGGGACGCCGCGCCGCTGCAGCCAGACCACTGCGGGCTGCAGGAGCGCAGTCACCAGCAGCGCCACGGCGAAGGCAAGGACCACTATCCGCAGCGCGGATACCACGTGGTACAGCACCCACAGGCCCGCCGCGATGACCAGGAGCCGCCACCCCGCCTCGGCCGCCACGCGCAGCCCCCAGGGGATGACGTCGACGGGCGGCGGGCGGGTCGGCGGGTCCGAGTGGGCCTGGTCGTCGAAGGACGTGCCGTCGGGGTCCTCGGGCGGGGTCCGCAGGCGCGCCCGGAAGGAGGCGGCCGCCGGAGCAAACCGTCCCCGCCACCATCTGGTTGCGTGCGCCACGACGACAGCCTCGCTTCGGGAAACGTCCTACCCGTGGCAGCTGTCCAATTCTGCCCCATTCATGCATACCCGGCCCCATCCGTGCCGCAGCACCGTGTGCGGTGCGACAGCTGACCCGGTCCCGGCACGGGCACCCGTGGCGGTGGCGGTACACCGACAACGCTGCCAGTCCGCGATGATCCGTCGGCGGACGGCCTCGACGGAGTGTGCTGCGGCCGGCTACCGGTGTCGGGGGCCCTTGGTGAGGAAGTCGAGGAGGATCTGGCGGCTGGTCTGGGAGGTGAGGCTGCCGTAAGCGTCGTCGAAGGCATGCTCGGCGAAGGGCAGTTCCCTGAACGTGGTGTCTACCCCGTCGGCCCGCAGGGATGCAGCGAAGCTCTTGATGGTGTGGGGACGGGCGCTGCGGTCACGGTCGCCGACGACGAGCAGGGTGCGTTGCAGTCCCTTTCGGATGTCGGTGGTCGGGGAGACCTCGCGGTAGCGCTGGGGGTATTGCGCGGGGGTGCCGCCGGTGAAGAGTTCTGCTGCTTCGCGCGAGCCCGAAACGTCGTCCTTCCACATCTGACTGACATCCGTGCCGGGATAGAAGCCGACGACCGAGGCCGGGGGTGCGGGGGTGGAGCCCTCGGCGGCGCGGATGGTGCCGTTCTGGAGACGGTAGGCGGTGTTCATGGCGAGGGTGCCGCCAGCCGACATGCCACCCATGGAGATGCGGGAGGTATCGATTCCGTACTCGTCGGCGTGGGCCTGCACCCAGCGCAGGGCAGACAGCAGGTCCTGCGGGGCGGTGTTCCAGGTGGGCCGACCGGGGGCGGCCAGGCTGTAGTCGACGGCGATGGCGGCCACACCGTGGTCGGCCAGCCAGCGTCCGGTACCGCGCAGGTCGCTCTTGTCGAAGGTGCGGAAGCCTCCGGCATGGGCGAGGACGATGGCCGGCACGTTGCTGTTCCTGTGCTGGGGAAGGTACAGGTCCGCTGTGAGTGCTTGGCCGTCGCGGGTGGCGTACACCTGAGTGGTATCAGGGGTGGCGTCGGGATAGGCGATCTGGCTGAGGACCTCATGGGCGGAGATCCTCGTGCCCGCCTGTTGCGCGGCGCTGAACTGGATGCCGCCGATCGCCAGCGCGGCCAGCATGGAGAGCGTGGTGACCGCGGTGAGCGCACGGCCGCCACGCACCAACCCGCTGCGCCAGGCCACGACTCCCAAGACCGCACCGGCCAGAGCGAGTGCGGCGACGTGGAAGGGATACTGGCCACCGAGAACCGGACCGATCACACCGGCTTTGGGGATTGCCGGAACGTGGGCCCCCAGCGTGATCGTGGCGGTCAGGAACGCTACAGCGAAGGCGAGCACAGCGACCACGAAGCGCAGGGTCCTCCCGAGCTTGCCGGGAGGGCCGGCTGCTGGTTCAGTCGCCGGGCGTCTGCTGGTGAACATGGCGGTGTTCCTCGGAGATCGGGATGTGGGAGGCGGGCGAGGCCTCCGTTCGGGACACCATGAGAGTGTCTTCCCGAGCCCGTGCTCCGCGTCCCCCGCAGGAGCCAACACGGCATGTAGCTCTCTGGTGCTACGTCAGATGGAACGGGCCTGCGGCGTGTGCAGGGGTGGCGCGACCAGGTGTGACCAGGCCGGTCTCGTAGGCGAAGATGGCTGCCTGGGTGCGGTCGCGGAGTTGCAGTTTGCGCAGGATGCGGCCGAAGTGGGTTTTGACCGTCTCCTCAGCGACGACCAGCGTCCGGGCGATTTCGGCGTTGGACAAACCCTGGGCCACATGTACGAGGACTTCGGTCTCGCGGTTGGTGAGGGCTTCGATGCGCACCCCGGTCGGACTCTTCGCAGAGGGGCTCACACGGGAGAACTCGGCGATGAGCCGTCTGGTGATCTCCGGCGCCAGAAGGGCTTCGCCCCGGGCCAGCACGCGGACGGCTTCCGCGAGCTGGACCCCGGAGGCGTTCTTGAGGAGGAACCCGGAAGCCCCTGCGCGCAGCGCCTCGTAGACGTATTCGTCGAGGTTGAAGGTGGTCAGGATGAGGATCTTCGGGGGCGTGCCGGGGAGGGACGTGATCCGGCGTGTGGCCTCGATGCCGTCCATGTCCGGCATCCTGATGTCCATCACGATCACGTCGGGTGTCAGTTCCCGGGCCCGGGCCACGGCTTGCGTGCCGTTCTCGGCGGTGGCGACGACCTCGATGTCGGGATGGGCTCCGAGGAGGATGGTGAAGGCTTCCCGGACCATGGCCTGGTCGTCGGCGACGGCTACGCGGATGGTCACTGGTGGGGCTCCTTGTCGGTGGCGGGCGAGGCGGCGGGATCGGGCAGGGTGGCCGTGACTTCGTAGCCTCCGCCGGGGGTGGGGCCGGTAGCGAGGTCGCCGCCGAGCATCGCGGCGCGCTCCCGCATACCGGTGAGGCCGTGCCCGGAACCAGGCGAGGGGCTCACCGGGAGCGTGGCAGGGCCGTTGAGGGCCCGCAGGTGCAGCGCGTCTCGCGCATAGGTGAGTTGGATGCTCGTCTCGGCTCCGGGTGCATGGCGCAGAACATTGCTGAGCGCTTCCTGAATGATGCGGTAGGCGGACAGCTCCACACCCGGGGACAGCGGGCGGATGGTGCCGGCGACCCGGACGGTGGCGTGCAGACCGGCGGCGCGCACGCTGGCGAGGAGAGCATCGAGTTGCGCCAGGGTGGGTTGGGGACTGGTGCTGGTCGTGGTGTCGTCGCCGTCTGATCGCAGCAGGCCGAGCAGGTGACTCAGTTCGGCCAGCCCGTCCAGCGCGTTGACACGGATCGAGGCCAGCTCGGTGACGAGTTCCGGTGGCGGGTCCTGCACCCGGTAGGGCGCGGCGTCGGCCTGGATGGAGATCAGCGACATGTGGTGGGCGACGACGTCGTGCAGCTCGCGGGCGATCCGCGTGCGCTCTTCGAGGACCGTGCGCAGCGCCCGCTCCTGGGCGGTGGCGGCAATCTGATCGGTGAGGCGGGCCTGGTCCTCGCGACGGCCGCGGATGACGGCGCCGATGAGGACGGCAAGCGCGAACAGCAGTGCAGCACCGGCGATCACGCTCCATGAGCCGACGGCGCGGCCGGACGGTTTCAGGATCACGGCCAGCAGGGTGCTGAGCAGCGCCGCGGATATCGCGGAGACCAACCGCACCCGCAGTGTGAGGAGGAAGAGGACGCCGGCGTGCACCATCCACACGTACAACTGACTGTTGGGGGCGGCCGGATACCCGAGCGTGATGGTGCTGAGCCCTGCCATGGACAGCCACCAGGCGGGCGTCGGCCAGCGCAGTGCCACCACCAGCGTTCCCGCGTGCGCGCAGGCCACGAGCGGGGTGGTCGTGTCCGTCGCAGCGGCTGCCAAGGCGGCTGCCGGGCACACGAGAGCGTGCGGCAACCAACGCAGCCAGCGGGGCCAGGCCATCGGTGGCATGGGACGCGCGCGGATCGTGACGAGGTCCGCCCGCACCATGCGCAGGCCGTCGGCGACGGGGGTCGTACCGCTGAGCGGCGAGCGGTCTGCCGGAGCTACGGTCGTCGTCTCGAACACGTGATCATTATTGGGCATCGCGAAGACTCCGGTGAGGCACCGGAACCACGGGCGCCGTGAGCGCGGCGGGCCCGGGCCCGCCGTCCGCGGCAGTCAGCGGGCCGGAGCAGGCGGGCGCGGCCCCGCAGCACGCCCCGGGTACAGCCGAGGAGCGCGGCTTCCGTTCGCTCATGAGAGGTCCCTCCAGGTGTTCGTCAGGAAACGAAGCTACGGAGGAACTCCCTGGTCAGCATCCTGCTGGAGAGCGGTATCCGTGGTAGCTCTCCAGGGGGACGAGGATGACATGGCAACGGCACAACGCCTGGCCCCTCGTGGAGTTGGTGCATTCCCTTATGCGCCTCTGATGGCAGCTACAGCAGCCCCGTCCGCCGCCGCGGTCCCCGCCGGCACGACCCGTCACCGTCGAAAGCGACGCCAACCACCTGCTCCTCGGCCAAGCGGGCCGACATGAGCACCACCCATCCCCGAGTCGATGCCGTTCCGCCCGTCTGGAACCGTGTCCGAGCCCACGAAGCCGCGGCCGCGAAGGGGCAGGAGCGGGTGTGGGGCGGGGGTGCAGTGCGTTGGTTACCTGCAGGGCCGGGCCGTTGCGGCGTCGCCTGATCGGGCCTGCCGCGATACGCATGGGGGTGGCCGCTGTTCGGGTGGCCCGGCGGACCGCACGGTGAGGGATCTCCCCCGCGCGGTAATTCCATCACATGAACGCAATTGAGACGCCGCCGGACCTGGCGGCGCGCGCCGGCTCCCTGTCCGACCGCGCCGGGTACGAGGAATCGTTCCTCGGACCGGTGGTACCGCTGCCGATGCCCTCCGATCCCGGAGTCGAGACGGTCGTCCTGCCGTACACGCACTTCACCGTCGTCCACCGCCCCGACCGCAGGCTGGCCGCCGCCACCGCCGTCTGTATCGACGGCGCGAAGCTGCTGGACGTGGCCCGCGAGGACTCCTGGGAATTCGACCCCCGGTTGCCCGAGTCCCAGCAGGCCGGCAACGACATCTACCGCAACAACCCCCTGGACCGCGGTCACCTGGTCCGCCGGCTCGACCCGGTCTGGGGCTCCACGGCCGAGGCCGACCGCGCGAACACCGACACGTTCCACTTCACCAACGCGGCCCCGCAACAGGACACCTTCAACCAGGGCAAACAGCTGTGGCAGGGGCTCGAGAACCATCTGCTCGACCACGCGGCCCAGTTCGACCGCAAGCTCACCGTCATGACCGGCCCGGTGCTCCACGACTCCGACCCGCCCTACCGGGGCATCCAGGTGCCGCTGCGCTTCTGGAAGGTCGCCGCCTTCATCCAAGGCGGACAGCTCGCCTCCACCGGGTACGTCCTGGACCAGAGCCCCGACCTCACGCGCGCCTTCGAGCGGGCGATGGCGGGCGCCAAACCCGGCGACCCGCCGCCGCTCGGCCCGTTCCGCACCTTCCAGGTGCCGGTCAGCGACATCGTCCAACTCACCGGCCTGAACCTCGGCCCGCTCCCAGCCGTGGACCTCATGCCCGTCAGCCGGGCGCCCGCGGAACGCTGGAAGCAACTGGAGTCGTACGACGACATGATCCTGCGGAGCTGAAACGGCCGGCCCGACCGTCGTGCACGTCCATGGCAGCGGGAGCAAGGTCCGCTAGCCCCCTGGGCAGGAAGGATGCAGATGGTTGGTGCAGGCCTCGGCCAAGGATCCTGAAACGTGCGAGGGCCTTCTGACCTGGTGTGGGTTGCGACATCTGCACCGGCGCCAGGAAGGCCCTCGCGCCGCACCGTGGCGCACCCACCCTGACCGGGACCGGACGGCCGCGGCTCGACCGCCGCTACCCGAACCCTGCGGATGCCGGTGTTGTGCGGCGACCCGGTCCGGGAGCCGGGTCCGGCGAGGGTGTCCAGCACGCTGACTGCAGTGACCAGCACGGCGGAAAGGAGTCCGAGCGTGGCGGTGACGATGCTGCGCTTCCTCCGCTCACCTGGCGGCGCACGGGCCTGCCGCTGTTGACGTAGTGGGGTCGAGCAGTCAGCGTCGTGACGCGAGTGGCGGTTCTGCACCGGCGGGCCTGCGGGACCGACGGGTGGCGAGGCCGAAGGCCAGCCCTCCGGCGATGAACCAGGGGTTCCAAAGGGCCAACGTCCAGGCCCGCTGTCCCGCGCTCACCGCGGTGTCCAGGGGCGTCGTGTCGGTCAGCAGCAGCACCTCGACACCGATGCCGCGGGCCAGCAGGAGGGCACCGACACCCCGTCCCAGCCACCTTGCCAGCAGAGCGGGACCGCCCCGGAACCCGGGCCGGGCATGCAGCCATGCCAGCAGGGCGCCGAGGAGACAGAGCCCGCCCACACCCCACAAACCGGCTACGACGAACCACAGCGGGCGCTCGGTGGCCAGCGGACCGGCTGACACGCTCTCGTCACCGCCGACGGCCCAGTAGAAGTGCAGCCCGGCGAACGCGGCCGCCCAGGAGCACGCAGCACGCCCCCACCACGTCGACGGTTCTACACCGGCTCCCTCCCGTTCGCGCCTCACCGCCGGCCTCCCCCACTGGCCGCGCGCCCGTCGTCGCCCTGGCCGCCGGATGCCCGTGGCACCACGATGATGGCGGTGCCCCCGACCAGGTCGACGGTGGAGCGAGGCGGCGCACCGTCGCTCTCGTCGTCCCTCCGCAGCAGTTCCACCCGCCGCTGCTCCAGTTCCACCGCCTTGTTTCCGTGCACGACCGCCGTGAACTCGTCGAAGACCGTGTTCGACAACGAACGCCCCGCACGCCTGCGTAGCCACGGCATCAAGCCGAGTCCCGTGAACCATCGCCACACGCTCTCCACCAGGGCGAACAAGACCAGCAAACACGCGAATGCCGGGAACGACATGAGCCACATCACCACAGATCGCCCCTCATCGTCCGCACCACGGTCCACCACCGGGAAGCGGTGGAAGGGCCCGCGTCGTGATTTCCATGGGGTCACTGTTCTGGATCCGCAGCGCGCAGGGATCAGACCAGCGCCTGATCCGCCTCCCCCGTTCGGGGGAAGCGCGGCCATGGAGATCACCGCACGGGGCACGGCCGTCGGTGTGCCACGTGGGACGAGGGGGGCCGTTGGCCGGATCTCGGCGTCCGGCTTGGGGTTGTGGATCACGACCGTTAACCTCCCGCTAGTTGCTCAAGTCAACCAACAGGGATCGGTATGGACGACACCACCGGACACTTCCGCAGCCACGTGGAGCGGATTCTCCACGCCCTGGAAACGCAACCGGGCCAGGAGGCCCTGGTGCACCGGGGCCGGCGCGTGAGCGCGGCTGAACTGCGGGGCCTCGTCTACGGCATGGCCCGGGCGCTACGGGCCCAGGGGGTGGGGCGCGGTCAGACGGTCACCCTTCTCTCCCGCAACCTTCCCGAGACGATCGCGGCCCGCTACGCCGCCGGGCTGCTCGGCTGCGCCGTGAACCACCTGTACGCGGGCCTGTCGGCCGACGTACACGCCGACATCCTCCGCGACGTCGAGACGCGGACGCTGATAGTCGACCCCGCCTACCACTTGCGCGCAGCCGACCTGGCGCGGCGGGTGCCGCTGGAACGGGTGCTGGTCCTCGGAGGGAGCGGTGCGGGCCTGGACCTGGTGGAACTCGCCGCAGAGGAGTCCACCGAGGTGTTACCGGGCTCGGCGCATCCGCAGGACATCTGCACCATCCGTCACACTGGTGGGACCACCGGTCATCCCAAGGCCATCTGCACGACCTTCGAGCAGTGCGCGTCGACCGGACCGGACTGGTCCGGGGAGGGGCAGGTCAGGACTTTGGTCTGCACCACCCTCGCGCATGCGGCGGGCCACATGGCGGACAGCACGCTGCACTGCGGCGGCACCGTCGTCCTGCTGGACGAGTTCGAAGCCGGTGCCGTGCTCGCCGCCATCGAGCGCGAGCGCATCTCCCACATGTTCCTGCTGCCGCCGCTCCTCTACCAGTTGATGGACCACCCCCAGGTCGACCGCACCGACACCTCCAGCCTGCGCATGCTCACCTACGGGGGCTGCGCCTCCTCCCCGGCCCGCCTCGCGGCGGCGGTCCGCCGCTTCGGCCCCGTACTGAACCAGTTCTACGGCCAGAACGAAGCGGGCGCCATCAGCTGGCTCTCCCCCCAGGACCACGATCCCCGACGCCCGGAGCTGCTGCGAACCGCCGGGAAGGTCATGGAAGGTGTCGAGGTCTGCGTCCGTGACGCCGACGGGCGGGACCTTCCCGCCGGCGAGCACGGCGAGATATGCGTACGCTCCGCGCGCGTGATGAAGGGCTACTGGAAGCAGCCCGAGCTGACCGCAGAGGTACTGCGGGACGGCTGGCTGCACACCGGTGACGTCGGGTTCGTCGACTCGGACGGCTACGTCACGATCGTGGACCGGCTGAAAGACGTGATCGTGGTGGTGGGAGGCCACGTGTACACGGTGGAACTGGAGGACCTGCTGAACTCCCACCCGCAGGTCCTGCAGAGCGCAGTGCTCGGAGTCCCCGACGCCAACCTCATGGAGCGGGTCCACGCGTTCGTCGTCCGGACACCGGGCGGCGACGCCCGACGAGGAGGAGCTGCGCGCCATGGTGCGGGACAGGAAGGGCACCATGTACGAGCCCGCGGGCATCGCCTTCGTCGACGCGCTGCCCCTGACCGACGCGGGCAAGCCGGACAAGAAGCTGCTCCGGGCCCGGGCTGTCGAGCTGGTCGACTCCCCCTGACCGTAGACGAACCCGTACCCCCGTGGCCACGTCGGCGTCGCCCACAACCGGAACCGGTCAATCACCGGGGAGGCCAAGGGTCCTGTCCTTCCTGAGAGGGAGGGGCGAATGGCACCCGAGGCCGATGACCGGCCGGGGGCACGCTGTGAGGCTGACTGCAGCCGGACGGGACCGGCGGAGAAAGGACCATGATGTCTGAGATGCAGTTACCGGCCGAGCGTCGTCGCCTCGGCCTGCGGATCGCCAGCGCTGTCCTGGCGGGGGCCACCGTGGTGGCTCTCGCCCCCACCGCGATGGCCGCCGAGCCGGTGCGGCCCGGTGTCGAGCAGAGTTCCACCGCGCCGGATCGAGGTCTGCAGGAATCCCTGGACGCCCTGCTCAAGGCCAGCGGTTCCTCCGCCGGCCTGGCCGAGGTGCGCGACCACGGCCGGGCGGTGTGGCGCGGGGCAGCCGGCACCGGTGATCTGGACGGTGGCACGCCGGCCCGGGCCGACGGCCGGTTCCGGATCGGCAGCGTGACCAAGACCTTCGTCTCGACCGTCGTGCTCCAGCTCGTCGGCGAGGGCCGGGTCGAACTGGACGCACCCGTCGGGCGCTACCTGCCGGGTGCCGTCCGCAGCGGTGACGCGATCACCGTGCGCCAGCTGCTCAACCACACCAGCGGCCTTTTCAACTACACCAGCGAGCCGGGCTTCTTGGCCGACCCGGACGACGAGGCGAGCATCCGGCGCTGGCTGGACGAGGGCCGCTGGACCACTTACAGCGCCCAGTAGCTGGTCGACATCGCCAACCGCCACGATCCCTACTTCCCGCCCGGCACCGCCTGGAAATACTCCAACACGAACTACATCGTGGCCGGCATGCTGATCGAGAAGGTCACCGGCCGGACGTGGAACGAGGAGGTCGAGCGCCGGATCATCCGTCCGCTCGGCCTGCGGGACACCTCGATGCCCACCACCGCGGGGTCCGTCCCCGGCCGGCACGCACACGGCTACTTCAAGCTGTCGTCCGGCCCGGTGGACATCACCAAGCTCAACCCGTCCATGGCCGGAGCAGCCGGTGCCGGCATTTCCAGCGCGGCCGACCTCACCCGCTTCAACGCGGCGCTGCTCGGCGGCAGGCTGCTGGGGCCCGCCCAGCTGCGCGAGATGAAGCAGACCGTCGAGGCCGAGAACGGCACCCGGTACGGCCTGGGTCTGATGCAGATGTCGTCCGCCTGCGGTGACTTCTGGGGCCACACCGGCGGGATCCCCGGATACTCCACCGTGCTGATCGGCAACGCCGACGGCACCCGCCAGGTGGCTCTCTCCCAGAACCCGTACGACCGCCCGGCGGACCCGGCCGCAGCCGGGCGCGCCACGCTCGAGTTCCTGAACAAGGCCGGCTGCGGGGGCGGAGACGACGCCACCGCGAAGAGCGCGGGGGCCTTCGTGGTGCAGCCGTACGCGCTCCACTGACGACACCCCAGCCGCGCGTCCGCCGGCGTGCGCCGCCCCGGCTGGTCGATCCGGTCCCGACCCTGCTCGACGGCCGGGCGGCGCGAACGCGACCGTGATCGCGCCACGCTCCTGTACGTTCAACCTGTCGGGTTCGCGCGTCGTGCTCCGTCGAGGACGTCACTCGCAGGACGCTACGGGCTGCAGGCCCCTGATCTCACCGAGCGCCACGGTGACATCGCGGTCTTTCGCCCGGAGAGCCACGAACCCGTAGTCGCTGTCGGTCAGAGGCCCGCACACCGTTTCCGCCTCGGTGCTCACGCGGACGAGACTGCGTGCCGCACTGTCCGCTTTCACAGGCCACCAGGCAGCAGCCGCCGACAGGGCGAGCAGCGCGACGGCCGTGAAGGTGAGGGCAATCCCGGTACGCAGGGCCCGGCTGATCCGCCGCGGGTCAGCCGGGCGGGCCGCGGCCCGGTACAGGGGCCAGGCAGCGAGGCCGACGAGAACAATGGCGCAGCAGGCGAGGGCCAGGGCACTCAGCGCCAGCACCCCGGCCACCACCTGGATCTCGCGCGGGACCCCGGCCGGGCCGCTGCCCTTGAGCACCCCGCACAGGCCGATGAAACCAAGGGCGGCCAGTTGGATGCCCTGCCAGCCCTTGGCGGCCGCCCGCAGGTCATCCGGCGCCGGGGCAGGTCGGTGTGCGGCATCGCTCGTCATGTCTTCGGCCTCCTCCCCGCGGACAGATCGTCGCAGCCCCACGTACCGGTCGCACAGGAACCACCCCGGCGACAAGCATTCCGTTCACCCGCCCGCCGCACCACCGGCTCCCGGCAGACCCTGCTCCGGCAGTGGCGATGGTCCTGGGGGACCTGCGCTCGTCGGACTGTTCGCGGATATCCGCAGCGATGCTGCAGATGCCCCGATGTCACTCGTTCGGCGTAGTCGCGCGCGCTCACGGACCCGCCGTGCGGTCATCCTGGAAAGACCCGAACGGGCTAACCCCGAGAGGAGCGACCCATGCGCGTTCGACGACTGCTCGGCCTGGCCATGGCCACCCTGGCCCTCGCAGGAGTGAGCGTCACTGCATCTGCCGCAGCGGAGGCGGCCGCGCCCCAGGTCTCCTGGGCGGACTGCAAATACGGCGGCGGCTACCCGGTGAAGCACAGCGGCGGCTACTGGTACTGCAAGGGCGGTTCGTACGACGGCCAGCGCGTCTACGGCAGCAGCGGTTACTGACGAGGAAGGGACCAGGGTCGTCGGCTCACCGCCGACGGCCCGAGGCCGTCGTGGGACAGCCTCACGCCTCCGGGGTGCACAGGCGGGCGGGCCCGGTCCGCCTGCGGGCCAGCGGCCGGATACGGCCAGGGCCGCCATCGCACCAAGCGTGCGGTGGCGGCCCTCCTCTTTCCATGGGACCCTCGGGCCGGGCGCGACGAGGTGTTCCCCGCGCGGCGGCTCGGCCTCGGGCACGGCTCCGGTTGGCCGACTTCTTCCGAGGGCCGGCCCGGGTGGGCGCGGGGTGAAGACCATCGACGACGAGCTGTGGCTCCGGCTGGCCGCCGAGGTCTGAGGCTGCCGGGCCGCCGGACGCAGCAGCGGCCCCGCTGCGGTGCCGTGTCATGCGCCGGCTCGGGCCCAGGGCCGGCAGGGCCGGCGAGGGGGCGGGAGGGCCGGCAGAGCGGAAGATGGTGGGGCACAGGACGATGACGACGTGGCCAGGCCTTCCCGGGCTCGTGGCCCATGGCCCGGGCCGGGTACAGCACGGTCGTGAAGGTCCAGCCGGAGCGCTGCTCCACGCCGCGCTTCCCGCATCGCCGTCCACACGGGGGGAGATCCGTCCGCTCGCCGTCATCCGCTGCCTGGCGGGGTGGCCCCGGACCCGTCCTCGTCGGCGGCCCGGTACTCGTACGCGTCCTCCCACCACACCTTGTCGTCCAGCCACTCGTCGTCCTCGTCGACGACCAGGTCGACGCCGCGCCACCTGCTGTCGTCGCCGATGCTCAGCAGCACGTGGCACCGTTGCTGTTCGTCCAGTGCCGCGAAGGCCGGGTGCCGCTCGGCGCGGATCGCGTCCCCCAGCGGGTCGCCGCACTCCGTCCGGGCCCGGACCGCCCCGCCGGCCCTCTCCGCGAACACCAGCGCCACCAGGCCGAGGGCGGCTACCCCGGCGCAGGCCCACTCCTGTGCGCCGTGCGGGCGCTCGGCCAGCAGCAGCACGCCTGCCAGGCACCAGAAGAACATCACCAGGACGATGCCGACGCAGCCGCAGCACGCCGACAACCGGCTGCCCTCACCGTCCGGCACCCGCGGGAGATCCGGCAGCAGGGCCTGCCGTTCGCTCCCGTACGCGCTGCGCCGCACCATGTACTGCTCGTCGCGCCGGTCGATCCAGCCGATCGAGACGGGTTCGGGATCGTGCCGGCGTAGGGCGTCCAGCAGGGCGGCGGGCACGGGGTGGGAAGGTGTCCGACCAGGGTCGCGGCCCTCCTCCGTCAGGCGCGCCACTCCTTCCCCGTCGATCCGGAGGAACCCGTCGAGGACGAGTTCGGCGGCTGCCGCCTCGGTCGCCTCGTTCCTGAGCAGGGCGGCATGGTAGGGCTCCAGGTGGAGGTCGGCGACGAGCCCCAGGATCTCGCGCCGGATCCGGGCGCGGCGCCGCCACCGCAGGCCGATGGATCCGTAGACGGCGGCGCTCACGACGGACACCGCCAGGGCGAGGACGAGTTGGAGCACGTACCGAGGCTATGCCGGACGGTGTCGGATCCGGCACCGGATTTCGGCGCCGCCGGAGCGATCCGCGCCCGCCTGCACCACCTGCACCACCAAACGACAGTCGGTGACGACGACCGCAAGTACCCTGTGCGCCAGCGCACTTGTCATCATTGCCCAGCTGGCGTTGCGGGGGAAGACGCATGTGGGGACGGCACACGGTCCTGGGAGACCGGTACACGCTGACCGAGCGGATCGGCGGCGGCGGGATGGGCGAGGTGTGGCGCGCCGACGACGCCGTGCTGCGGCGCCAGGTCGCCGTCAAGGTCCTGCTTCCGGCGCTGCTCGACGATCCGGCCTTCGCGGCACGGTTCCGGCGGGAGGCCACGGTCCTGGCCTCGCTCAGCCACCCCGGCATCGTGAACGTGCACGACTACGGGGAGAGCCCGCTCGACTCGGGTGAGCGGATCGCCTACATCGTGATGGAGCTGATCGAGGGGCGGCCCCTCAACGAGGTCCGCACCCGGTCCGGCCCCCTGCCCCCCGAGCAGGCGCTCGACATCGCCGCGCAGGCTCTGGACGCGCTGCACGCGGCACATCTACAGGGTGTCACGCACCGCGACATCAAGCCGTCCAACCTGATGCTGGGGAACGACGGCCGGGTGACCGTCACCGATTTCGGCATCGCCCGCTCCAGCGCGGCCAGTACCGCTATCACCGACTCCCACGCCGTGCTCGGCACGGCCCTCTACATGGCCCCGGAGCAGGCCGAGGGCCTCGGTGCGGTCGCGGCCTCCGACCTCTACTCCCTGGGTGTGGTCGTCTACGAGCTGCTGACCGGGGAGCCGCCGTTCACCGGCTCATCGGTGGTCGAGATCGCACTCAAACACGTCCGGGAGCCGGCGCCCGACCTGCCGGATGCACTGCCCGAGCCGGTACGTGCCTTCGTTGCCCGAGCGCTGTGCAAACAGCCCGAGGAGCGGTACGCCGACGCTTCCGTGATGGCGGCGGCGGCGCGCCGCGCGGCGGCCGGGCGGCCGCTCGATGAGCTCGACGCACCGGCGGGGCAGGTCGGGGCCCGGCCAGGTGGGATCCCCGGGGCGGGTGGCGCCGGGGGGAAGAAGTGGTGGCGGCGGCTGGGTCTGCCCGAGGGCGTGGCCGTACCGGTGGCCGTCTCGGTGACGGTGACGGCCACGGTGGCCGTCACCGTCTTCCAGTTCGCTCCGTGGGCCCGGGATGCCGACCCGCGGGACGCCGCCGGCAGGCAGCCGTCCAGCTCGGTGGCCGTGCCTTCCGCTACCGGCACCGCGGGCCCGGGACCTGGGGCCACCGCGTCCCCGGGGACCCCGCAAGGCGCGGCGCCCGGGGCGGTCCCCGGGCAGGATCCTGCCGCCGCGGCGCAGGGCGGCGCTGCGGGCGGGTCCGCCCCGGGGGGCGGTGACGGCGGCGCCGGGGTCGGCGGCACCGGTGTCGTCGACGGCGGGGCGCAGCCGGGCGGTCCGTCCCAGAACGGGCCGGGCGGTAACCCTGCCGGCGGTGGTCAGCAGCCGACCAGGGGCTCCAGCCCCGGCGGGGCCGGAGGCGCGGGCGGTGGATCCGGATCGGCTCCGGCTCCGGCGCCGGGGTGCGGCGGAGGCGTCTGGGGCGCCATCACCAACGTCGGGGACGGACTCGCGGTCGGCCTGGGAACCAGCAGCACCAGCGCCGGCACCAAGGTGGTCATGGGCGGGACCACGGCCCTGGGCTGGGTGTACGAGCGCAGCAACTACGAGTCCTTCCGGACCTGCTCCCCGAGCGGCCCCCACCTCGCCCGGGCCCTGACACAGTTCGGCGACACCGTACGCGTCGAACTCAACGGGGGCGGAGGGGGATGGTGGAACCTGGAACGGGTCCCGGGGAACGACGCGTACTACATCAAGGACATCGCCTTCCAAGGGGGCTGCCTGACCGACAACGGCGCCGGCAGACAACTGACGGTGGTCCCCTGCACAGCAGGGAACAAGGCCCAGCAGTGGCGTATCCCGTGAGCCACTCGTTCCACCTCCTGCACCGACTCCTGTGGGGCCTCGCGTGGGCCGCAGCGTCGCAGGAGCCCGGGGCGGGACCCGGATCGGATCTCCCAGCTGGTCCCCCCGGCGGGCAACTGCCCCCTACCACGGGGGTAAGACCCTACTCCCCGGGACGGACCTGACAGATTGCCACTCCAGGGGGACGCGGTCCACCCGTGTCAGGGACCACGATGCAATGCCATGAAGCAACACTCCTTACCCACCGGAACCGCCGACGCCGTGCCGCCCGTGCGCCCGCCCACCACGATCGCCCGGGCAAGGGCACGGACGCGCCCCCGCCGCTGGCCCCTCGTGGCCGTACGCGTCCTGGCCCTGCTGTTCACCGCCGGCGTTCTGGCCCAGGCGGCCCTTGCCGGACAGTTCGTGACCGGCGATGTGAACCTGCTGGAGGTCCACGGTGCCCTGGGCACCGCGCTGATCCTGCTGCCGATGCTGGCGCTGCCCGCCGCGCTGGCGCTGTGGTGGTTCGGGCGCGGGCCGCTGTGGTGCGTCTCGATCCCCGTCGCGCTGCTCGCCCTGGTCGGCATGCAGATCGGCGTGGGGTTCAGCCGGAACCTGGCATGGCACATACCCCTCGGCACCGGTCTCCTGGGAATTTCCGTGGGGCACCTCGTCTGGGCGTTCGGCTACCGCCGGCGCCTCACCGACGATGCTCCCAGTACCGACTCCCCGCGCACCCTCCTCGTCCCGGCCGCGCCCGAGGAGGCCACCCGATGACCGGCACGGGCGCGCCCACGCCCCGAGCGACGCTGTCCCGCCGGCGTTTCCTGGGAGTCGTCGCGGGCGCCACCGCCGGACTGACCGCACCCCTCGTCACCGGCTGCGCCCGCGAGACCAGTGGCGAGCTGCTGCGCAGCGGCGGGGCGAAACTGCCACGTCGCTTCACCGTGCCGCTTCCCGTCCCGCGCACCGCGCGGCCCGTCTCGGCGGGCGGACCGGGCGGCAGCGAACTCTACGAGGTGGTCCAGCGTTCGGCCGGAGTCGAGATCCTCCCCGGCGTACGCACGACGGTGTGGGGGTACGACGGTACGTTTCCCGGGCCGACCTTCCGCGTTCGCTCGGGGCGCGCGGCAACCGTGCGGGTGACCAACGAGCTTCCCGTGCCGACGTCGACGCACCTGCACGGCGGGGTCACGCCGCCGGATTCCGACGGCTACCCGACGGACCTCGTCGTACCGGCGGGCGGCTTCCGGCCGGGTGCCGCCCCCGCTCCGACGGGCGACGGCAACCGGGGCGGCCCACACGGAGGTGCCTCAGGGGGTGGGCACGGCGGTGGCTCCACGCCCATGGCGTCGCACGTGCCGCCCGGGGCGTGGACGCTGCACGAGCGGACCCGGGACTACGCCTACCCGCTCGACCGGCAACGGGCCGCCACCCTCTGGTACCACGACCACCGCATGGACTTCACCGGACCGCAGGTGTGGCGGGGTCTGGCCGGGTTCTTCCTCGTCGACGACGCCACCGACGACGCATCAGGACTTCCCGCCGGCCCCCGCGACGTGCCGCTGATGCTCTGCGACCGCTCGTTCGACGCAGAGGGCCAGTTCCGCTACCCCGCACTCGATGCCAGCCTCACCGGAGTCCCGGGGGTGGCGGACGCGTACATGGAAGGTGTGCTGGGCGACGTGCTCCTGGTCAACGGCGCGCCCTGGCCGGAGATGGAGGTCGAGGCCGCCCGCTACCGCTTCCGCTTCCTCAACGCGTCCAACGCCCGCCGCTACCGCCTGCGCCTCGACCCGCCCCCTCCGGACGGCAGCGCGCCGTTCACCCAGGTCGGCAGCGACGCCGGCCTGCTCGCGGGGCCCCGTACGCACCGCGAGGTGCCGATGTCGCCGGCCGAACGCTTCGACCTGGTCATCGACTTCGGCCGCTACCCGGTCGGCACAATGATCACGGTCCGCAACACGCTGGGCGAGACGGAAGCCACCCGGGACGTGATGCGCTTCCGCGTCGTCCGTTCCGCCCGTGACGACTCGGTCCTGCGGCCCGTGCTCGCGGAACTGGACCTGCCCCGGCGCAGCGAGGCCGTGCGCACGCGCGTGTTCGACTTCCGTCGTACGGAGGACATGGGTGGGGACGGCGCGATGTGGACCATCAACGGCAAACCGTTCGACGTCGGCGGCGACCTCGCCGATCCGGCGCTCGGGACGGTGGAACTGTGGCGGTTCTCCAGCGACTTCCACCACCCCGTACACGTCCACCTCGCGCATTTCGCCGTGGTGGGCCGGGGTGCGGGCGCACCGCTCGCCGCTGACGGCGGCTGGAAGGACACGGTCGACGTGCGGCCGTACGAGGTCGTCGAGGTGCTGGCACGGTTCGACGGCTACCGGGGGAGGTACATGATGCACTGCCACAACCTGGAGCACGAGGACATGGCGATGATGGGCAACTTCCGGGTCGTTTGACCCGGCGGCACCCCTGCCGTGCCTCACACCACGGTCGATGTCGCGCGGCCCCGGCGGCCGGGGCCGCGCGGCCGGGGGGCGCCGGCGCCCCTCGCGAGCTGGCCGAGCACGTCAGCGGCGGCGCCACTCCTCCGCCAACGTACGGATGCTGCGTACCCAGGGTGCGTATCCGGCGGCCAGCTCGCGGGCCGTGGCGTCGTCCTCGGCCACGACCACATCGGCGGACACCGTCAGGTACGGGTGGTCCAGTTCGGCGGAGGGTTTGAACGCGGCCCGTTAGACGGCCAAGGCGTCCCGCGCCCGTCGCAGCAGGGTCGTGGCACGAGCCGTGCGCGAGGTCAGCGACTACCTGGGGAACATGCCCGCCGTATGCAGGGCGTCCTACAACGACACGCCTCGACCGCCGCCGGTCCTCCGCAGCGGTTCGGCCATCCGGACCGCCCCGCCTCGACGCACCCGGAACGCACCGCACATCCGGGCGTTCCGCCTGGATCGCGCTGTTATCTTCCTGTTCGTACGTGCTGGGACGGCGGAAGGGAGCCCGGTGGACGGCAGCGCGAGCACCACGGACCGCGGAGCAGGACTGCGCGCCTACATCGGTTCCTTCACGGCGGGCGGCGGCCGCGGCATCACGGTCGCAGCCGTGGACCGGGCCACCGGGACACTGACCCCGCTCGCGGCCGTCAACAGCGTCGACAACCCGTCCTGCCTGGCGCTCGCCCATGACGGCCAGGTGCTCTATGCGGTGAGCGACTGCGACGACGGCCTTGCAGTGGCCTACCGGCCCACGGCCAGCGGCCTTGCCCTGCTCGGCCGACCCGTCCCGGTCGGCGGCCGGGGTCCGACCCATCTGAGCGTGTCCGGCAACCGGCTCCTGACCGCCCATTACGCCTCCGGAAGCGTCAGCAGCCTGCCCCTCGCGGCCGACGGGAGCCTGGCCCACCCGGCCTCCGTCCTCTCCCACCAGGGCTCCGGCCCCGACACAGACCGGCAGCGAGGTCCCCACGCCCATCAGGTGCTGCCCGACCCCTCCGGGCGCTGGGTGCTCAGCGTCGATCTCGGCACCGACTCCGTCCGCGTCTGCTCGCTGGACCCGGAAACCGGAGCGCTGCACGTCCGCACGGAAACCGCCCTGCGGGCGGGGAGCGGACCGCGCCACCTCGTCTTCCACCCCCACGGCCCTGTCGCGTACGTCGTCCACGAGCTGATGCCCCAGCTGACCGTCTGCCGGTGGGATGCGGCTGCCGGGCTGTTGACGCCCGTGGGCGAGGTGCCGTTGTGCTCGCGGACCGCCCCCGCCGAGCGCGAGTACCCCTCGGTGGGGGCGGTCTCCGGTGACGGGCGGTTCCTCTGGGTGGCGGTGCGCGGCTCCAACCTCATCGCCACCTTGTCGCTGCTGGACGGAGCGGGGAGACCGAGGCTCACGGAGGCCACGGGGTGCGGGGGCAGTTGGCCGCGGGATCTGGTGGTCGACCCCTCCGGCGGTCGCCTGTACGTCTCCAACGAGTGGTCGGGCGACGTCACCTGGTTCGACGCCGACCCGCTGACCGGCCGACTGCGCCACGCCGGCCGTACGGAGGTCCCGGCCGCCGCCTGCCTCGTACTGGCCTGACGCCGCGGCCCGTGGCGGCCCGGATCCGACGCCGCCCCGGGCGACTGACAAGTCCCGGCGCAGCATCCACCTGCTGTGCCGCGCTGGGGCGCCGCCGGTGAGGGAGATGGGACCCGGTCGAACGACGTCATCGGCCGTGCTCGCCGAGGAACGGGGCGTCGGCGTCCGCCATGCATGGGTGGGCCTGGAATGGACATGCGCCGACCATGAGGTCCAGAGCAACGCCAGAGCATCGTGATGACAACGAGCCGGCGAGCGCCGGCCCAGGTCCCGGCCCAGGTCCCGGTCCCGGCCCCGGCCCCGGCCCCGGCCCCGGCCCCGGCCCCGGCCCCGGCAAGCTTGTCGAGGAGCGGGCGCCGGACGAACTTTCGCAGATGCCCAAGAAATCCTGGAGGGCCGTGCTGCGCGGCACCCTGAAGGAGTTCAAGGGCGACGAACTGGCAGATCGCGCCGCAGCCCTGACGTACTTCGGGGTACTGGCCGTCTTCCCTGCCCTTCTGGTGCTGGTGTCCCTCCTGGGGGTGGCGGGCGAGTCCGCCACCAGGCAGGTGCTGGACAGCCTCCAGAAGCTGGCCCCCGGGGCCGCCCGCGACGTGGTCAGCGGTGCGGTACACCAGTTGCAGGGCCGCAACGGGGTCGGATCCGTACTGGCCGTGGTCGGACTGCTCGTGGCCGTCTGGTCGGCCTCGGGATACGTCGCCGCCTTCATCCGTGCATCGAACGCCGTGTACGACGTGCCCGAGGGACGTCCGGTGTGGAAGATCCTGCCGCTGCGTCTGGCCCTGACCGTGGCGCTCCTGGTACTGGCCGTCGCCAGCGCGCTGATCGTCGTGTTCACCGGCGGCCTGGCCAGGCAGGCGGGGGCGGCCCTCGGGATCGGAGGCACCGCCATGACGGTGTGGTCGATCGCGAAGTGGCCGGTTCTCGTGCTCCTCGTCACGATCATGATCGCACTTCTGTACTGGGCCGCGCCGAACGCCAAGGGCCGCGGCTTCAGGTGGATCACGCCGGGCAGCTTCCTGGCGCTGCTGATCTGGATGATCGCCTCGGCCGGCTTCGCGTTCTACGTCGGGAACTTCGGGTCGTACAACAAGACGTACGGCACCGTGGCAGGCGTGATCATCTTTCTGGTGTGGCTGTGGATCACCAACCTGGCCATCCTTCTCGGCCTGGAGTTCGACGCGGAGATGACCCGCCAGCGCGCCATCGCCGGTGGGCTGCCCGAGCACGAGGAGCCGTACGTGGAGCCCCGCGACACGCGGGCGTGGAACGACGACGACCACCGCCGCCACCGCGAATGACCCCTATCAATTACGGGGGCGGGGGCATCCAGCGTGGCCGCCGTTTGGGCCGTGGCGGGTCTGGGGCCTCGACTGGAGGCACGGGCACCCGACAACCCCGCCCTTGGGAGCAGGCGCCAGCGTACGAGGGCGGCGGCCGGCTCGCAGGAGCTCCGACGCCGCTGCGGCCCGCGCCTCCGGTAGCGCCGGGCGCCTCACGGAGCGGCCCCCGGCGCAGTGCGCGCCGGGGGCCGGAGATCTGCAATCGGGATCAGCGCTTCTCGCCGCGGTCACGCAGCGAGTCGGTGACTCCGCGCGCCGCCTCCTGGGCCTTGCCCGCGGTCTCCCGCGCCTTGCCCTTCGCCTGGTCCATCTTGCCTTCGGCCTCGATCCGTTCGTTGCCGGTCACCTTGCCGGCGGTTTCCTTCGCCTTGCCCTTGGCCTGCTCCATCTTGCCCTTGGCCTTCTCAGCCATGGAAGGTCTCCCTTTCGAAGGACTCGCTTACCGGGCACAAACTACGCGAGAACGGGGTATTTCGCGCGCCGAGCCGGCAGCCTGGCTCCGCCCGGGCCGGGCGGCCGTCGTCGGATCACGCCTCGGCACCGCCCCGCGCGACGACGCGCAGGGTGCGCACGGAGGAGTCGGCCGCGTCGGGGATCAACACGCCGTGTTCGACACCGCTGCGCAGGTAGTCCACCACCTCCTTCGTGATCACCTCGCCGGGGGCGATCGCGGGGACGCCCGGCGGGTAGGGGCTGACGAGTTCCGCCGCGATCCGGCCTGCGGCCCGCTCCGCCGGCACGTGCTCCGCGGGGGCGAAGAACGCGTCCCGCGGCCGCATCGCCTGTTCGAGTTCCAGCGCCGAGGGGTCGGGGAGGTCCACCGCCGGCCGGGCCTCCATGCCGTCCGCTGCGTCCACGAGGGCGCGCAGTGCCGCGAGCAGCGTTTCCTCCGTCTCGGCGTCGTCGGCGTGGGTGATCGACGCACTGATCCGGCAGGTGTCCGAGCCCCCGACGTCGACGTGCCGGTGGGTGCGGAGCCATTCGGCCGCCTGCATGCCGCTGACGCCCAGCTCCCGTACGTCGATCACGATCTTCAGCGGGTCGATGTCGGCGGCCAGCCCGGACCGCACGACCTCGCGGTCCATCACCTGCAGCCCGGGCAGGTCCTGGGCCGCGGCGCGGATGCGCTGCGCGCGGTGCAGCGCGGCGTCCAGCAGTTCGCGGCCGTTCTCGGCCATCTGGCGGCGCCAGCCGTCCAGGGTGGCGTAGACGAGGGTGGAGGCGCTGGTCGTGGCCAGCAGGTCCTCCCGCTGCTTCAGCACCTCGGGCGAGACCCGGTCGTACTGGAGGTGGAAGACCGAACTCTGCTCGATCGCGCCCCCCATCTTGTGGACGCTCGTGACGACGAGGTCCGCCTCGTGGCACATGCCCCACGGGGGCAGGTCCGGGTGGAAGGGGAGGTGCGCGCCCCACGCCTCGTCGACGATGAGCGGGACGTCGAAGTCGTGGCAGGTCCTGGCGACGCCTTGGACGTCCGCGCAGGTTCCCCAGTCCGTGGGGGTGACGAGGAGCATGCCCTTGGCGTCCGGGTGCTCCTTGAAGCGGCGGCGCACGTCTTCCGGTTCGGGCGGGTGGGCGAGGTGCCGCTGCGCGTCGAACTTCGGGTGCACCCAGACCGGCTCGACGCCGTTGATGACGACCGCCGAGATCACGGACTTGTGGGAGTTGCGGGACACCAGGAGTTTTTCGCCGGGCCCGGCCACGGCCAGCATGGCCGTCTTGACGGACAGGGAGCTGCCGCACGTGGAGAAGAACGCGTGCTCGGCGCCGACGGCGTCGGCCATCAGCTCCTGCGCCTGTTCGAGCAACCCCTGGGACTGCCGGCGGTCGTCGAGCCCGTTGAGAAGGAGCACGTCGGAGCGGAACACGTCGATGCCGACGACGTCCGCCACCCGAGGGTCCGCACCCCGGCCCTGCTTGTGCCCCGGCGGCCCGTACACCACGTCCTTCCGTCGGCGGAACTCCTGCAAAGCCTCGAGTATCGGAGCGCGTGACTGGTCCATCGGTCATCCTTCCGGGGCGGCGTCGGTCTGCTGTAGAGGCGTCTTGCCGCCCGGCACCAGAGGAAACGCCTCCCGCCGTCACCGGGTGTCGAGCGGCGTACGGTCAGACGAGCGTGTGGGAGGCGTCTGCCAGCAGGGCGCGGCGTTCGTCCGCCGTCAGGCCGCCCCGCACGCCGTGCGGGATGCGGGCGGCGAGGGCATGGCGGCGGCACGGGATACGGACCGGGCAGCCGCCGCACACGGCCTTGGCGGCCTCCTCGCGCTCCCGGGCTGCCGCCGCGTGCTCGTGCGCGGCGCGGACGAAGACGCCGCCGTCCGCCGTTCGGCACGGCCCGTCGAGGGGCCGATCACCCTGCTGGTCGAACGATCCGGCCACGTACAGGGAGATGGTGTCAGCCACGGCCGCGGCTCCTTCCGGTGGAGGGCGGTCCGTCGTGACCGCCGGTGCGGTGCGTATCACCGCAACTCGCGCGTCCATTCCTGCCGGTAGCCGGGAAGTGCAGCCGATCGGGCTTCTTCCCCTGACGGCTGGCACCGCCTCCGGTCCGGTACGTGCCCTCGCCGAGATCGTGGCCACCGCCCAGCTGCACACCGGCGGCCCGCCGGAGCCCGTCCTCGACGCGTCCGGAGGGAGGTCCCTCACGTCGCAGTGCCGTCGTGTCCCGGGCCGGAGGCCGGGGGGTGGTGGCCGGGGCCCGTGGGCGGCCCGCCCAGCGGGGTCGGGGACAGGGCTGCCGGATCCTCGCCCGCCTCGAGGAGGGTGTCCGCCGCGCCGACGATCAAGGCGTCCGGCCGGCCGACCGCCGCTTCGTCCTTGCTGGTGTAGTCGATCTGCCACAGCAGGCTGCGCATGGCCTCCAGCCGGGCGCGCCGCTTGTCGTTGCTCTTGACGACGGTCCACGGGGCGTGGGCCGTGTCGGTGGCGCGGAACATCTCGACCTTGGCGCTGGTGTAGGCGTCCCACCGGTCCAGCGAGGCGAGATCGGTCGGCGAGAGCTTCCACTGGCGCACGGGGTCGACCTGTCGGATCGCGAAGCGGGTGCGCTGCTCGGCGCGGGAGACGGAGAACCAGAACTTGATGAGCACGATGCCGTCCTCGACGAGCATGGCCTCGAAGGCCGGGCATTGGCGGAGGAAGCGGTGGTACTGCTCGTCGGTGCAGAAGCCCATGACCACTGCCCTGCTTCCCGCTCAGTCGGCTTGTCCAGGGCCACGATCCGTGCGCCGCGCGGGTTGAGGCGCTCGGTGAAACGCTGGATGGTGCCGCCCTTGCCCGCCGCGTCCCTGCCCTCCCAGATGACCACCACCCGTGCACCGGTGTCCTTGACCCAGCGCTGCAGCTTCAGCAGCTCGATCTGCAGGATCCGCTTGGCCCGCTCGTACTCGGCCCGGCGGATCTTGCGGTCGTAGGGGTAGTTCTCCCGCCAGGTCCGGATCGGGTTTCCGCAGCCGTCCAGCAGGACCGGCTGCTCCGGACGGCTCGTATCCACGCTCAGACCCGCCAGCAGCAGCTTCTCCGGCTCCGGCTGCCCGTACCGTCCCTGCCCGTTCATGACCGCCGCCTACCCAGCCTCAACGGGGCGCTACCGCGCTTCCCGGCGCGAGGACGGAGGCGGTCCTGGTACCAGGGCGGTTCCCTCGTTCGAGGGGGAATTCCCCGTCGTACCGGCGCTGCCGCCCCTGGCCGGGGCGGTGCTGCCGCTTGGGTAGGCGGTACCAGGACGCACCAGAGAACGTTGGGGACCGACCATGAGCGTGGGAGACCAGTCCGGCGAGTCCGCCCGGCAGTTGCGTGCGAGGGCCGAGGAGTTGGAGCAGGCGGCCCAGCGCGCCACCGATGACACCGAGCGGCGCAGGCTGGCGGAGGAGGCCGTCCGGATCCGGCGTCGGATCGAGCGGGAGGACGGTCCGGAGAGCGCGACCATGGATCCCATGTAGCCGGCGGCCCGGCCGTGGCCCGGCTGCGACCGCGGTGGACGCCGTCCGGGCTCAGCCGGTCGAGAGGGCTTCCAGGAGATCGCCGACTTGCGGGTCCGGCAGTGCACGGGCCACGTCGGCCTGGGCGACGATACCGACCAGGGTGTGGCCGTCGATGACGGGAAGACGCCGCACCTTGTGCTCGGTCATCGTGCGGAGGATTTCCGATGCGTCGTCATCGGCCCCGATCGTGACGGCCTCGCCCTGGGCGAGTTCCCCCGCGGTGCACGTAGCAGGGTCCTTGCCGGCGCCGAGGACCTTCACCACGATGTCGCGGTCGGTCAGCATGCCCTTCAGCTTCTGGTCGGTGCCGCAGATCGGCAGGGCGCCGACGCCCAGGTCGGTCATTCTCTTCGCGGCCTCCATGATGGTGTCGTTGGCGCCGATGCAGGTGGCGTCCGGTGTCATGATGTCGCGGGCAGTGGTCATTGCACGTCTCCCCGGTAGTGGTGAGCAGTTGGCGCCTGCCCGCCCCACGGCGGCGTATGCGGGAGGCGGCCGCCGGCCTGAGCAGCACGCGCCGGGGACGCCGGCCCCGGCCCGGGTCGGACGGTACGGGAGACGGCGGGTCCGCCTCAGGGGGCCGAAGCCCATGTGGAGTCCAGCAGTTCCTCGTACCGGGCAACGCTGGCGTGGCTGCCGGCGAGAACCGCGTAGCGCCACGTCCGACCGTCCGAGGGGGCACCGGCGTAGAGGACCACCCCTTCGCCGCGGGCCGGGTCGTAGGCGATCCGCTGGGCGCCCAGCAGGCGTACCGCCTCGTCGAACCGGTACGGGCGCGACGTGCGCCGTGTGCCGGTCGCCCAGGCCGTCGGGGTCGTCCCGGAGGAGGCCGCGAGGCGTTGCACCAGGGCGTGCGGGGTGGTGGTCGCCGTGCGGCGGACGTTGCTCTCGCCGGCGAAGAGTTCGCCTGCGGCGGACACCATCGCGTCGAGGCCGAACGGCCCGGCGTAACCGTGCCCGGCCAGGTGCCGGCCCAGGGCGGCACCCCATTCCTCCAGCGTCGGCCCGATCTCCTCCAAGGCGGCCGGCAGCGGTGCCAGGTAGCCCGTGAAGGAGCCCTCGACGGTCCGCATCTCGCCGCTGAACACCGGCCGCGGCCCCCTGGGTCCGGTCTCCATCTGGATGCTCACCGCACGTGCCGTGTCGATGCGCTCCTCGACCACCCACAGCCCGTCCCGGCCGCCCACCGCGGGCAGGTCGTCCAGGGGGCCGGCTCCGGTGGCCGCCGGGAGGAAGCGCAGGCCGTGGCCACCCGCGGACCTGTCCGGTTTGACCACCACGCGCCCGTGGACGCGCAGCAGCTCCTCCACCGCGTCCGGCAGTTCTTCGCGGCCGCAGACGCGGCCGTCCGGAAGCTGCATGCCCAGTTCTCGCGCCGTGCTGCGGAACGCGGCCTTGGTGTTGAGCGACCCGGTGATCCGCAGGGCGGCCTCGGCCGCCTCGGCGGAGGGGAACGGTGCCACCGGCACGCCGAGGGCGTGCGCGAGCGCCACCGCCGACGAGTCCAGGGCGGTGGGGAGCACCGCGCCCGGTCGGCCCCGTGCCGCCTTCAGGACGGCCGGTACGACCCCCGGTGGCGGCCCAGGACCGCTCACCGCCTCGAAGGGCCGTGCGACGACGACCACCGACACCGACTCCGGTCGGATCCGCATCAGGCCGCAGGCGTACCTCAGGAACTCCTCTCCGACCGGTACCGGACTCACCAGGACGTCGCCCGGGCGCAGCAGCCACACGTCCCGCGGCGCTTGCTCTGCCCAGGCCCGCAGCACGTCACGTTGGGCGAGGTCGACGGCGAGGTCGGAGACCAGGTTCGCGTAGAGGATCAAGAGCTGCTTCCCTCGTCCGGGGGCAGCCGTCCTCCTACCCCGGCGACCGGCCGGTACTCCCCCGGCGGGGCCGCGGTACGGCGGGCGGTCGGGGCGGTTGACGGGGCCGGGGCCGGGCAGGCGCCCGACCATGAGCGGGGATGGTTTCACCGGGCGGGACCACGCGCCGGAGCCGGAGGTCCTCGCCGAGTGGGCGGCCGTTGCGTCCGTGTCGTCCGACCCGGCCCGTGTCCGGGACGTGCGCCGCTCGGCGCAGTGGCTGGTGGACGCGCTGCGCGGGCTGGGGTGCCCCCAGGCGGAGGTGTGGGAGACCCAGGGCCTGCCGGCGGTCTACGGCTGCATGCCGGCCGCCGATCCGGCCGCGCCCGTACTGCTGGTGTACAGCCACCACGACGTCCATGCCGCCGACCCCACCGAATGGCGGCTGGGCTCGCCCTTCGTGCCCGTGCTGCGGGACGGCCTCCTCTACGGCCGGGGCGTCTCCGACGCCAAGGGGCAGGTCATGTGCCACCTGTGGGGCCTGCGGGCGCACCTGGCGCGGTGCGGCCCCTCAGGCCCGGCCGTGACGGTGAAGTTCCTGATCGAGGGCGAGGAGGAGATCGGCTCCGTGCACCTGGCCGACCTCCTTTCGGAGCATGCCGGGCAGCTCGCGGCCGACGTGGTCATGGTGTCCGACACCATGCTGTGGTCCTTGGACCGGGCGGCGGTGTGCACGGCGGTCCGCGGGTCGGTCACCGCCACGCTCACGGTGTGCGGCGCCCGCCGGGGCGTCCACAGCGGTGCCGTCTCCGGCGCCGCCGCCAACGCGGCCTCGGAGCTCTGCCGGCTGCTGGGCTGCCTGCACGACGGGGCCGGGAGGGTGACGCTGCCCGGGTTCTACGACGCGGTGGCCGAAGTCCGCCCCGCGCGCCGCGCGTCGTTCGACGCCCTGCCCTTCGACAGCCGCACGTGGCTCGCGGACACCGGCACCTTCACGGCCGACGGCGAAGCGGGATACAGCGTGCCCGAGCGCTTGTGGGCCCGGCCCTCGGCCGAAGTGGCCCGGGTCACCGCGGGCCGCACCGACGTGCCGGCGCTCGGGGTGATCCCCGCCGAGGCGAGCGCCGACCTGTTGCTGCGGCTGGTCCCCGAGCAGCGGGCCGATCAGGTGGCCGAACAGCTGCGGGAGTGGCTGGCACGGCGCCGCCGCGAGGGGTACGCATACCGGCTCGAGGTGTCCTCGACCATCTCGGATCCGTACGAGACACCGCCCGACGACCCGGCGTTGGCCGCCCTCGCCCGCTCCGTCGGCCGCGCCTACCGGTCCCCCGTCCTGACGATCGGCAACGGGGGCGCCGCCCCGGCGGCGCAGCTGGCGCGCGCGTGCGACGCGCCGGTGCTGTTCTTCGGAACCGGTCTGCCCGGGGACCGCTGGCACGGTCCCGACGAGCGGGCCTCGCTCGACGCCCTGCGCCTCGGTGTCGAGGTGATCGCCGCGTTCCTCGCGGAGCTGCCCGCGGGGCGGCGTGACGGGGGCGCGGTAGCGGTCCCCGGGGGGTCATGAAGACCGGCTTGCGGTGGGGTCGAACTGTCCGAAGAGCAGGGCGTAGCCGCCGGGCAGGCTGCGCAGGATGCGCGCCAGCAGGTCGGGTCCCGCGAGGCGGGCCACGACGGCGAGGACGGCGCCGGTGTCCCAGCGGGCGGTGGCGGGGCTGACTCCGGCGCGGGTGGCGATGTCCTTGACGAAGCCCCAACCGGTGAGCCGGTCGAACTCGGGGACCTGGGCGGTGAGGGTCAGGGCGGCTTCGGTGGGGAGGCGGCCGGCCAGGTCCACCCGCTCCTGGCCGGTCAGCCGGCGGCCGAGGGCGGCGAGTACGCGGTGGACGGCTTCGGCCGTACGGCCGGCGTCGGGGTAGGCCCCTTCGTACTGCACGGCGTGCAGCATCTGCTCGTAGGTCATGTCCGGGGCCGGCCGGTGCGTGGCGAGCTGGTCGAACACGGGTCGTCTTGCCTTTCGTTGCGAGAGGGAGGACGGCTTGGGGCCCTCACGGGCGGGAGCCCGGGTCAGGCGGGCGGGGGTTTCGGCCGAAACGACCCGCGCGTCGCGGCCGGGCCCTCGGGTGGTCCCTGCGGGGCGAAGGGCTGGGCGGGGGAAGGGGAGGGGCTTGTTGCCCCTCCCCTTCCTGGACCGGGGGGTCAGCTGCTGAGCTGCTTCCGGCTGCCGTCGCCGATCGCGACCTTCCGCGGCTTGGCGCGCTCGGCGATCGGGATGCGCAGGGTCAGCACGCCCGCCTCGTAGTCGGCGTCGATGTGCTCGGTGTCGAGGGTGTCGGCCAGCATGACCTGCCGCGAGAAGACGCCCAGCGGGCGTTCGGAGAGCTCCATCTGGGCCTGGTCCGACCTCGGGGCGGGCCTGCGTTCGGCCTTGACGGTCAGCATGTTCCGTTCGACGTCGATGTCGATGGCGTCCTTGGCGACGCCCGGGAGGTCGAAGGCGATCACGTACGCGTCGCCGTCGCGGTACGCGTCCATCGGCATCGCGGACGGCTTCGACCAGGTGCCCGGGCCCAGCAGCTGCTGGGTGAGACGGTCGATCTCACGGAAGGGGTCGGTGCGCATCAGCATGGAAAACACCTCCTGATGTGTCTGCAGCGGATGCCAGTGCGCTTCAGGTGACTCTGTTGTAACACGTCATCGAAACGATGACAAGCAAGTCGTTCACCGGATGGACGACATGTTTATTGTCAGCAAAAGGGTGACACCTGGGCGCTACCGCGCCGCTCACGCCGGGACCGGATCCCCGTCCCTGGCATGAAACCGCCGAGCCCGGACAGACGCCCCGTCCGAGCACGGGCCCCTACGGCGCCCTTGCGCGCACGTCCAAGCCGCGGGAGGTGATCGGCATGCCGTCCGACCGCAGGAATCTCCATCCCACCAGTGGGCGCGCGGCCGACCGCCGTGCGCGCGCCGCAGCCGCGCGGTGGCGCCACGACGGTTCGGAGGCCCGCTGGGCGCGCAGCGACCTGCGCCTGCGGCGCGTGCTGTCGCTCGTCTTCGCGCCCGTCTTCGCGGTCGCAGGAGCTCTGCTGTTGTTCCTGGGCTCCCACGCCTCCGCGCATGCGGCGCCGTCCCCCGGCGTCTACACCTCGCTGGCCGCAGCCTGCTTCGCGCTGACGGCGGTGGCTCTCCTCGACCTGTACGCGATCAAGCGGCGGACCCGCGAGCAGAACCGCTGGCACCGGGGTTCCTGACGGCCCGCCGCGTCCCGCAGCGGCCTCCGGTCAGCCCGGCCAACGGCCCGAGGAGCGCAGGGTCCAGCGGCGTTCGGCGTAGGCGAGGTCGTCGCGCCAGAGCCGGCCCGCCGCGGCCCTCACGAACGGGCGCAGGAGCGGGGCGGCGCGGCGTGCCGCCGCGAAGCCCGGCCGGTCGGACGTGGCCACGACGGCTTCCACCACCGCGGTGCGGGGCCGCCCGAGGGAGTCCGGGCCGAGCGGGGTGGCGTGCGTCTCCACGACGGACCCCCGTCCCTCGCCGTGGGTGATCCGCATGACGACCGTACGCGGTCCGGGAGCCGTGAAGACGGCGCGGACGGGGACGACCAGCCGCCCGGCGACCTTGAAGGACACGTCCACCGCGAAGGCGTCGTCCTCGACGGCGGCGTCGGACGCCGCGGCCGCCTCGGGGGTGCGGACGACGCTGAGGTCGACGAAGGAGTACGGATGGAACCAGGCGCCGTGCCAGGGGTCGAGGCGGTTGGCCAGGACGTCCTCGGGCTCGCAGGCGCCCACCGCGGTGTACACGGCGGTGAGCGCCCCCGCCGGGCTCGGGCGCTCGGGCACCGGCGGGCGGTCGGTGGGATTCTGCGCGCCCTCGTCCAACCGCACCCAGAGCAGTACCCCGTCGTCGTGGGCCGGCCACGGCTGCCAGCCGGCGAACGGCCGTCCGGTCAGGGCCAGTCCGTGCCAGTGGCACACGAGGGTCCCGCAGCGGACCGGGCTGTCGGCCAGTGGCGCGCCCAGGTGGGGGCAGCTGCCCGGACCGGCCACGAGGCGTCCACCGGCGTCCCGCCACAGCACCACCTCGCGGCCGGCGACGGTCCGGGCCAGGGGCCGGTCGGGTCGCAGGGCGCGCGAGTCGCCGACGACGTACCAGTTGCCGCAGGGCCGGGCCAGGGCCCGCTTGAGGGCGTCGGCGATCAGGGCGGGCCGTGCCTCGCGCCACGTCGGGCGCTGCAGCTCCCAGGCGACCGGGTTCCGGCGCACGCGGAGCGGCGGCCGGAAGCGCCGGGCGGGCTTCACGCCACCTCCCGGTGTGCCGGGTGCGGCGCGGCGGACGGGTCGGTCGGCGCCGGCGCTGCGGGGCCAGGTGGTGCGCCCGGGCCCCGGCGGGCGGCGGCGCGGGCCGCGGTCGCCCTCAGCAGGCCGTTCGCGGCCACGAGGGCGCGTCGTCGCCGGGGCACCACGGCGCGGCGGTCGAGTACCCGGTACCCGGTGGCGGCCACGGCGTCGAGGATCTCCCCGTAGAGGGTGAAAGCCGTGCGGATGCAGGGCCGGGAGACCGGGTCGAGCATGCCGATGCCCGGTGCGGCCCGCCGGTAGGCGGTGCGGGTGAGGCTCTCGAACGCCTTGAGTGCGGCGGTGACCCGGCTGTCGGTGCGGCCGGTGTCCCGGCAGTGGCGGAGCAGGTCGTGGTGGACGCCGTGGGCGCCGAGGAGGTCCTGCGGGAGGTAGACGCGGCCGCGGTCGAGGTCCTCTCCCACGTCGCGCAGGAAGTTCGTCATCTGGAAGGCGACGCCGAGCTCGGCGGCGTGGGGTGCGGCCTCCTCATGGGGCGTCACGGTGCCGAGCACGGGCAGCATCTGCAGTCCGATCACCGCTGCGGAGCCGTGCATGTAGCTCCGCAGGGCCGTGTGGTCGGGATACGAGGTGACGGTCAGGTCGCTGCGCATGGAGGTGAGGAAGTCGGCGAGGAGCTGGTGGGCGATGCCGTGGCGGCGCACGGTGTCGGTGAGCGCCCGCACCACCGGCTCGGCTCCGGCGCCGCCGGCCAGGCCGCGGGCCAGGTCGTCCTCCAGCCGGTCCAGGGCGAGGGCGCGTGCGGCCGGCCCGGCGTCGCCGCCCGGGCCGTCGACGATGTCGTCGGCCCAGCGGGCGAATCCGTAGAGGGCGTGGACGGCGGGCCGCCGCCCGGGGGTGAGCAGGCGGGTGGCGAGGAAGTAGGTGCGGCCGTGGCGGGCGTTCAGCTCGCGGCAGCGGGTGTAGGCGCTGCGCAGTGCCGGGTCGGTGATGCCCGCGGCGTCCAGTTCCCGGGCGGTCATGGACGGGCTCCTTCCGTGCGGGGCCGGGGATTCGGGCGCCGGGAGGCGGTGGTGCGGTCGGCTCCGGTGATGCGGGTGGCCGCCAGCCTTCCCGACAGCAGGACCGGCGGCACTCCCACTCCGGGGGTGGTGCCGCAGCCGGCGAGGACGGCGTTCACCGTTCCGCGGACCAGGTTGCGGGGCCGGAACGGGCCGGTCTGGGAGAAGGTGTGGGCGGCGGAGAAGGGCGTGCCGGCCGCATGCCCCCGTGCGGTCCAGTCGGCGGGGGTCACCAGGCATTCCTCCTCGATCGCCTGGGCGATGCCGTCGAGTCCGCGGCGTTGCAGGACGTCCAGCAGCGCGTCGCGGTAGCGGGGCCCGAGGGAGTTCCAGTCGGCGGGGCCGGGCCCGATGCCCGTGTGGGGGCAGGGCGCGAGGACGTAGTGGAGGTGGCGGCCCGGCGGGGCGAGGGCGGGGTCGGTGGCGGTGGGCCGGGTGATCAGCAGGGAGGGGTCGCTCATCAGCTCGCCGGTGCGGGTGAGTTCGTCGAAGGTGCGCCGCCAGGCGCTGCCGAAGGACAGCGTGTGGTGGGCCAGTTGCGGCCAGGTGCGGTCGCAGCCCGCGTGCAGGACCACGGCCGAAGGGGCGTGGCGCAGCCGCACCGGGCGGCGCGGTGTGCGGCCGAGGAGGCGGTAGGCCTCGGGCAGGTCCGGGGTGAGGACGACGCTGTCGCAGGCGATGCGCTCCTCGTCCGTGACGACCGCGGTGATCCGGTCGCCGCTGCGTTCGAGCCGGGTGACGGGGCTGTCGTAGTGGAAGACCGCGCCGGCCTCCTCGGCCGCCTCGGCCATGGCCTTCGGCAGGGCGTGCATGCCGCCGCGCGGGAAGTGGACTCCGGCGACCGTGTCCATGTAGGCGATGACCGCGTAGGCGGCCAGCGCACGTGCAGGGGGCAGGCCGGCGTAC
This sequence comes from Streptomyces pallidus (ex Mingjun et al. 2026), assembly GCF_051550185.1. Taxonomy (NCBI): domain Bacteria; kingdom Bacillati; phylum Actinomycetota; class Actinomycetes; order Kitasatosporales; family Streptomycetaceae; genus Streptomyces; species Streptomyces pallidus (ex Mingjun et al. 2026). The sequence goes on from NZ_CP196181.1 coordinate 282,564, forward strand.
AGGGCCTGGAAGGTGAAGACGCGGCGGAGGCGCTCGTCGCGCAGGTGGCGGGCGATCGCGGTCTCCCAGCGGCCGAAGCCACCCAGCAGGGCCAGCCGCAGGAGGTCGGGGCCGAGCAACTGCCAGGGCGAGTCGAAGTCGGCGTCGAGGAAGCGGTGCCGTTCGGCGCGGTACAGGTCGGTGAGCCAGCGGCGCAGCCGGCGGTAGCCTGCCGCCTCGGCCGGCCCGGCGAAGCGTTCGACCTCCGCCTCCATCGCCTCGGCGCCCGTGTGGACGTCGAGGGTGCTGCCGTCGGCGAAGTCGGCCCGGTAGGCGGGGTGCAGTGGGACGAGCTCGACGCGGTCGCGCAGCGAGGAGCCGACCGCGGCGAACGCCTCGTCGGCGATCTCCGGCATGGTCAGGACGGTGGGGCCGGTGTCGAAGTGGTAGCCGCCGCGGACCAGCCTGCCGGCGCGCCCGCCGGGGCCGGGGTCCCGTTCGACGACGGTCACCCGGCGCCCGGCGCCGAGCAGGTGCAGGGCCGCGGACAGTCCGGCCAGGCCGGCGCCGACGACGACCACGTGGTCGGTCGGCCCCTCCGGGGCGCCGGTCACCGGCCTTCCTCCGCACCCGGGGCGGCGGTCGCCGCTCCGTCGGGCGGGCCGTCGGGCGGCCGGTGACACCCGGCGGCGGGCGGCACGCCCGCTGTTTCGGCGAGGAGGGCGTGGAGCGTCGCCGCGGCGGGGCCCGACACGAGGCCGGCCGCGACGAGATGGCCGCGGGCCCGGCGGTCCAACCGTTCGATCCTCTCGCGGACCAGGTCGCGGGTGCCGTCGGCGGTCAGAACGTCGCGGACCCGGTCCAGGTCCTCCTCGGTGAGGTCGGCGCGGCCCAGCGACGCGTCCAGGACACCGAGCGCGGCCGGGTCCCCGGCGGTCGCGGCGCGGGCGCGGGCGACGGCCATGAGGTAGGTGGGCTTGCCGGCGCGGACGTCACCGCCGGACGGCTTGCCGGTGGCGCGGGGGTCGGCGAAGAGGTCGTCGAGGTCGTCGCGCAGCTGGAAGGCGAGCCCCGCGCAGCGCCCGGCGCGGCCGAGCGCCCGTGTGACGGCCGGCTCGGCGCCGGCGAGGGCGGCCCCCAGTTCCAGGGGACGTGCCACGGTGTACAGGGCGCTCTTGAAGCAGGCCGCGTGGAGCGCCCGGGCGACGGTCACGTGCGCGGTGGCCTGGCCCTGCACGTCGAGGTACTGCCCGGCGACCATCTCGGTCCGCGTGGTGCGCCACAGCTCGCGGACGCGGTGCACGGCCCCGGGCGGCAGCGCGCCGCCGTCCAGCAGGAGGTCCGTCACGGCGTCGTCCGCCCACGCGAGGGCCAGGTCGCCGGCGAGCACGCCCGCCGCGTCGCCCAGCCGCCGGGCCCCGCCGGGCGTGCCCGCGGCGTACTGGCGGGCGACGGCCGCGTGCAGTGCGGGGCGGCCCCGGCGGGTCGGCGCGCCGTCCATCACGTCGTCGTGGACGAGCGCACAGGTCTGCAGGAGCTCCAGTGCCGCGCCCGCCCGCAGCGCCGCCCGGACCTGGTCGCGGTCGCCGCCACCGCAGGCGCGCAGGGACCACCACAGCAGCCGGGGGCGGGTGCGGTGCCCGGCCCGCAGGGTGAGGTCGGTGATACGGCGTACGAGGTCCCGGGTGAAGAGCGCGCCCAGCCGGTCGCAGTGCGCCAGTCGGGTGGCGAGGAGGCCCTCCAGGACCGTGTGGACCGCCGCAGCGACGTCGCGGTCGACCGCTGCCGCATCGGAGCGGGACCCGCCGCCGCGGGCGGTCCGGTCGGCGGCCGCCGCGTGGTGGCCGGTGGTCGCACCGCCCGGCGGCCGGCAAGCCCCGGCGCCCGGCGGCCCCGCGGCAGCAGCGGGTGCGACCGAGGGGGTGCGCCCTGCTCCCGAAAGGGGTGCCGTGCACCGGAGCGTCGCCTGGGTGGAGCTCATCGCGGTTCCTCTCGGCCGACGTCCCGTTCCTTGCCAAGACACATTCCGCGCGGGACGCCGAACCGGATGCGCCGATCGGTTGAGAAGTCGGGGACGCGGCCCCGGGGGGTGACGACACGCCCTGCTCAGCATCCGTCAGCCCCTCCCGGCCGGAACACTGGGCAGCAGGCGCGCGGGCGCGGTCCTCCGCGGGCTGCCAGGGACCCGGGCGCGCGGAGCAGGGAGCAGCGGTGGTGGATGTGACGGCCGACGTCGCCGTGGTGGGAGCCGGAGCGGCGGGGCTGTCGCTGGCGCTGCGGCTGGCCCGGCCGCCCGCGGGCGCCGGACCGCTGGACACGGTGCTGCTCGCCGCCCCCGCGGGCCCGGCCCGCGCCGCCCCGCGGACCTGGTGCTTCTGGGAGGCGGGGGGCGGCCCGTACGACGAGGTGCTGGCCGCGTCCTGGCAGCGGCTGCGCGTGCGGGGCACCGGCGGGTCGGGGGTGACCGCGGCCATCGCCCCGCTCCACTACAAGATGCTGCGCTCCGAGGCCCTGGAAGGACTGGCGGAGCGTGAGATCGCGGCGAGCGGACGGGTGTCGCGGGTCGAGGCGGCCGTCGAGCGGATCGCGCCGACGCCGGACGGCGCCCTGGTGCACGCCCGGCGTGCCGGTGGCGGCCGGGTCACCGTCCACGCCCGATGGGTGTTCGACTCCCGTCCGCTCGGCCTTCTCCCGCCCGCACGCACGACGCTGCTCCAGCACTTCCGCGGCTGGTTCGTCCGGACGGAGCGGCCGGCTTTTGATCCCGGGGTGGTGGAACTGATGGATTTCCGGACGCCGCAGCCGTCGCACGGGCTCTCCTTCGGCTACGTGCTGCCCGTCGGCCCGCGCGAGGCCCTCGTCGAGTACACGGAGTTCTCCAGCCGGGTGCTCGGCCGCGCCGCGTACGACCGTGCGCTGCGGCACTACGCGCAGCGGGTGCTCGGCCTGGACCGCTACGAGGTCACCGGGCGCGAGCAAGGGGTGATCCCGATGACGGACGCCGAGTTCGCCCGGCAGAGCGCGCCCGGCGTGTTCCGGATCGGCGCGTGCGCCGGGGCCACCCGCCCGTCGACCGGGTACACGTTCAGCGGCGTGCAGCGACAGACGCGCGCCGTGGCCGCCGCCCTGCACAGCGGACGGCACCCGCTGCCGCCGCGGGCGCACTCCGCCCGTGCCCGCCTCATGGACGCGGTGCTGCTGCACGCGCTCGCGGGCGGCCGCATCGACGGCCCCGCCTTCTTCACCCGTCTCTTCACGCGCGTGCCCGCGGCGCGGCTGCTGCGGTTCCTGGACGGCCGCACCAACCTGGCGGAGGACCTCGGGATCGGCGCGCACGTACCCGTCGCAGCGATGCTCGCCTCCGCCGTCACCCTCCCCTTCGTCCCGCGCCGTGCCCTTCCCGCCCACCGCCCGACCGACACCGGAGCCGAGCCACATGCCCCTTCTGCGTGACGCCCACCTGGCCGACGCCTTCGACCACGCGGCCCGCAGCTACGACACGCTCGTGGCCGCCAACCCCGGCTACCACGCCCACCTGCGCCGCTCGGCCCGGCGGCTCGGCCTCCCGCCGGACGGCGGGCAGCTGCGGGTGCTGGACCTGGGCTGCGGCACGGGGGCGTCCACGGCGGCCTTGGCCGCCGTGCTGCCCGGCGCGGACATCACGGCCGTCGACGCCTCGGCGGGCATGCTCCGGCGCGCCGCCGACAGGACCTGGGCGCGGCCGGTGCGGTTCGTGCACACGCCGGTGGAGCGGCTGGACGAGGCGGGGGTGAGCGGCCCCTTCGACGCGGTCTTCGCCGCCTACCTGCTGCGCAACGCCGCCGATCCGGACGCCGTGCTCGCCACCGCGCTCCGGCTGCTCGCGCCGCACGGCCGCCTGGCGGTGCACGAGTACGCACTGAGCGGGCGGGCCGCGCACCGGGCGGTGTGGAACGCGGTGTGCGGCGGTCTCGTGCTGCCGGTCGCCTCACTGCTCGGGGACGGCCCCCTCTACCGGCACCTGTGGCGCAGCGTCCGCGCGTTCGACACGGCCGGCGCCCTGGGCCGCCGGGTGGCGCGGGCCGGCTTCGAGAGGGTGCGCGTCCTGCCGCTGCCCGGCTGGCAGACCGGCATCACCCACACCGTGGTGGCGCGCCGGCCGGCCGGCGACCCCGCCCTCGGGGACGCCCGGTCCGACGGCTCGGTCACGACGGGCGAGGAGGCGAGGCGATGACCCACGGCACGCCACGGCCCTCCGGGCGCCCCGGCCGGGACCGGCTGGCGCGGCTGGTTCCCGCGCCGCCCGGAGCGGCCCGCGCCGATCCCGCCGCCGCACCGCGCGCCGCGGTCGTCGGCGGCGGCATCGCCGGGCTGACCGCGGCCACGGCGCTGGCCGAACGCGGGGTGCGGGTCACCCTGTACGAACGCGAAGAGGTGCTCGGAGGACGGCTGGCCGGCTGGCGCACCCGGCTCGCCGACGGGAGCACGGTGACGATGAGCCGGGGCTTCCACGCGTTCTTCCGCCAGTACTACAACCTGCGCGCCCTGCTGCGCCGCACCGACCCGGCCCTGACCCGGCTCACCGGCCTGCCCGACTACCCCCTGCGCCATGCGGGCGGCGGCCGGGACAGCTTCCGCCACGTGCCGCGCACACCGCCGCTGAGCGCGGTCGGCTTCGCCGCGCTCAGCCGCTCCTTCCGGGCACGCGACCTGGCCCGGATGGACGCCCGGGCCGCGCTGCCGCTGCTGGACGTGCGGGTGCCCGGCGTGTACGACCGGCTCGACCGTACGAGCGCCCACGACTTCCTGGAGGCGATCCGCTTCCCTGCGGCGGCCCGCCACCTGGCCTTCGAGGTCTTCTCCCGCAGTTTCTTCGCCGACCCCCGGTTGCTGTCCGCGGCGGAGATGGCGCTGATGTTCCACATCTACTTCCTGGGGTCTTCCGAAGGGCTGCTGTTCGACGTGCCCGACGAGCCGTTCCCGCAGGCCCTGTGGGAGCCGCTGGCCGGCCACCTGACCCGTCTCGGGGTGGACCTGCGCACCTCGGCCGCGGTCGAGACGGTCACGGCCCGGCCCGGCGGCGGCTTCACCGTGGCAGGCGGCGGCTTCGAGGAGGGCTGCGACGCCGTGGTGCTCGCCCTGGACCCGGGGGGCCTGCGGGCCTTGGCGGCCCACTCCGCGAGCCTGGGCGACGAGCGGTGGCGCGGGCAGGTGACGCGTCTGCGGTGCGCGCCGCCGTTCCTCGTCTCCCGGCTCTGGCTGGACCGGCCCGTGCGCCCCGACCGCCCCGGCTTCCTCGGCACCAGCGGATACGGACCGCTGGACAACGTCAGCGTCCTGAACCGGTGGGAGGGCGAGGCCGCGCGCTGGGCCGCCCGTACGGGAGGGTCGGTGCTGGAGCTGCACGCGTACGCGCTGCCCTGCGACACCGACCGGCAGGTGCGGCAGAAGGAACTCCTGGCGCAACTGCACCGCATCTATCCGGAGACGCAGGTGGCCAGGACGGTGGACGCCCGCCACGAATGGCGTGCCGACTGCCCGCTCTTCCCGGTCGGCGGGTACGGCGACCGGCCCACCGTGCGCACGCCCACGCCGGGCCTGGTCGTGGCCGGCGACGGCGTGCGGACCGGACTGCCCGTCGCGTTGATGGAACGGGCGGCCACCAGCGGCTTCCTCGCGGCCAACGCCCTGCTGGGCGGCTGGGGTCTGCGCGGTCACCCGTTGTGGACGGTGCCGGTCCGGGGCCGCACCGCAGTCCTGCGGTGGGCGGCCCGCACGGCGTACGGCCGGTGAGGCGCCCGCGGCCGTGGGGGCGGGGGCCGCTCCGGACTGCTGCGCCGCCGCTGCCACCGCCGGCTGCGGCCCGGGCCGCGGGGCCGGGCCGGGCCGGGCGGGTTTGGCCGCTGGTGGCGCGGTTAGTCGCCCTGTACCGGAAGGCGCTCCCGCCCCGGGACCCGGACGGAGGTGAAGGGGATGGCACGGCTCATCCGACGCTGCGCAGGCAGTCCTGGCAGAGTGCTCCGAGCCCTGGCGCCGCTCGGCGACCTCGACAGGGTGCGCGAACAGACGGGACGGTTCCTGGAACGGGCCGCACCACCCGGAACGGGTGGCGGAACCTGGCTCCCCGCGTCCGAGGAGGACGAGCGCGACGGCTCCTTCGTCCTCAAGCTCGAACTCCCCGGCTACCCCGCCGACAGCATCGACATCGAGGTGGAGGACGGCCGGCTGACCGTCACCGGCGACCTGCCGGAGGAAGACCGCGCCAGGGTGCTCAGCCGCCGGCAGGGCCGTTTCGTGTTCCGCACCGGCCTGCCCGCCGGGGCCGACCCCGAGCGCTGCCGGGCCACCCTCGACAGCGGCGTCCTGACCGTGACGGTGCCCCGGGCCGCACGGCAGCGGCGCCGCAGGATCGAGATCGGGCAGGGACCCGCCGGTCAGCAGCACGGGAGCAGCGGACTCCCCCGCGAGAACGACGGCATGTCCCCGGTCGAAGCACACAACACCTTCGTGGCCGGCGCCACCGCTCAGGCCTCCGAACCACGCACTCCCCGACCGTGACGTCTTTCGTTCCGGTCGGCATGAAGGCGGCGCTCGCGGGTCGGAGGCAGGGCGTGAGGATGCGCCGTGCCGTCGTCGTCATCACCGGCGCTTCGAGCGGGATCGGACGGGCCACCGCCGTGGAGTGCGCACGGCGCGGCGCCCGCGTGGTCCTGGCGGCCCGCAGCGCCGCCCAGTTGGAACAGGTCACCGAGGCGTGTCGGCGTCGGGGCGGCGAGGCGTTCGCCGTGCCCACGGACGTGACGGACGAGGCGGCCGTGGAGGCTCTCGCACGCCGCGCGGTCGACGGGTTCGGCCGGATCGACGTATGGGTCAATGCCGCGGGGGTGGGCATCCTGGGACGGTTCGACCAGGTGCCGGCGCGGGACCTGCGCCGACTGATCGAAGTGAACGTCCTCGGTGCAGTCCACGGGGCCAGGGCCGCCGTCACCGTCATGCGCCGGCAGGGCCACGGAGTCGTGATCGACGTGGCCTCCCTGCTCGGCGGCCGCGTCACGGCACCGTACGTGGGCGGCTACGCCCTGTCCAAGGCGGCGCTCATCACGTTCGACGAGGTGGTGCGCGGGGAGCTGGCCCTCATGGGGGAACGGCGGATCCGGCTGTGCACGGTGTTGCCCGCGGGGGTGGACACACCGTTCTTCCGCCATGCCGCGAACCACACCGGGCGCGTGCTGCGCTCCCTGCCGCCCGTCGCCACCCCCGAACGCGTCGCCCGTGCGATCGCCGGTACCGCCCGCCGCCCCCGCAGCCGGGTGCTGGTCGGCCCCTACGCCCGCCTGCTGGTCGGCGCCCGGGCCCTGTGCCCCGCGGTGGTGCGGCGGACCGTGGCGTGGCGTACCGATCGCGCCTACTTCGGCGGCGGACCGCAGGAGGCCACCTCCGGAATCCTGGAGGTGCCCTGCGGGCCGGACGCCGCCGTGCACGGCGGACGCCACGCCCGGCTGAGGACGGCTGCCCGCGGGGCGGCCGCGGCCGCCGCCGCCCTGGGAGCGCTGCACGCCGTACGCGCCGTACGCCCGGCCGGGTAGTCGTCGGCCGCCCGGCCGGCCGGCCGACACCCGGGACCGGGGAGCAGCAGACCGGCGGGCGTGAGGTGTCCGCCGGGCGGGTAGACGCCCGACTCCTACAGGCTCGGCCCCCGATCGGGGAGGCAATCATGGCAGTGCAGCACCGGCTTGTGCCGTGCCCGCCGGAACGGGTGTGGCAGGTCCTGTCCGACGGGAACCGGTACGCGAAGTGGGTGGTGGGCGCGCACAGCGCCCGGGAGGCGGACGACAGGTGGCCGCTGGAGGGGGCCGTGCTGAAGTACCAGGTCAAACTCGGCCCGCTGCGGTACGAGGGCGAGACCGTCGTGCGCGTCAACGAGGCACCGGACCGGCTGGAGCTGGAAGCCGTCGCGGGAGACGCGAGCGCGCGCATCGCCATCGAGGTGCGGCCGTGGGGAGGGGAGACCCTGGTGGTCGTGGACGAGCATCCGCTGCGCGGCCGGGGCTGGTCCTTCCACCACGCGGCCATCGACGCCGTCGCCCAGCTGCGGCACCGCCTGCTGCTGGCGCGGCTGGCCCGCGAATGCGAGGACGGCGGCCATGGCCGACCCTGACGCGGTCGTGATCGGCTCCGGCCCCAACGGGCTGGTCGCGGCCAACCTCCTGGCCGACGCCGGCTGGCAGGTCGTGCTGCTGGAGGCACGGCCCGTACCGGGTGGCGCGGTGCGCAGCGACCGCGGCGTCGACGCGGCGTACGTCCATGACGTGTTCAGCGCCTTCTACCCGCTGGCGGCGGCCTCACCGGTGATCAGGCGGCTCCGCCTGGAGGACCACGGGCTGCGCTGGAGCCGTGCGCCCGTCACCGTCGCGCACCCGCTGACCGACGGGCGCTGCGCCGTCCTCGCCGCCGACCCCGAGGCCACGGCGGCCTCACTGGAGCGGTTCGCCCCAGGTGACGGGGCCGCGTGGTTGCGGCTGTGCCGACTGTGGGAGCGGATCGGCGACGATCTGCTGGACTGCCTCTTCACGCCGTTCCCGCCGGCCCGCGCGGCCGGCAGGCTGGCGGTCCGGCTCGGCTACGCCGAAGGCCTGCGGGTGGCGCGCACCATGGTCCTGCCGGCGCGGCGGCTCGGCGAGGAGGAGTTCGCGGGCGCGGGCGGGCGCCTGCTGATCGCGGGCAACGCCCTGCACGCCGACCTGGCGCCCGAGTCGGCGCTCGGCGGCGGATTCGGCTGGATGATGTGCATGCTCGGCCAGAAGTACGGCTTCCCGGTGCCGCGCGGCGGCGCACAGGCCCTGACCGATGCCCTCGTGAGCCGCTTCACGGCGCACGGAGGTGTGCTGCGGTGCGGTCAGGAGGTGACCGAGGTACTGGTGCGGGGCGGGCGGGCCGTTGCCGTCCGTACGGTCGACGGCACGCTGGTCGGGGCGCGCAGAGCGGTGCTCGCCGCCCTGCCGGCACCGGTGCTCTACGAGCGGCTCCTCCCCCCGGAAGCGCTGCCCGAGCGCCTGAGGAGCGATCTGCGGCGGTTCCAGTGGGACTTCTCCACCGTCAAGGTCGACTGGGCGTTGGCCCGGCCGGTCCCCTGGGCGGTGGAGGGCCCGCGCACGGCGGGAACGGTCCACCTCGCCGACAGCGTCGACGAGCTGACCCTCCTGGCCGCGCAGATCGCCATGCGCCAGGTGCCGAGCACCCCGTTCACGGTGTTCGGGCAGATGACGACGGCGGATGCGAGCCGGTCCCCCGCGGGCACCGAGTCCGCGTGGGCGTACACGCACGTCCCGCAGGACATCGCGGGCGATGCGGGCGGGGACGGCATCACCGGCCGCTGGGACGAGCGGGAGAAGGAAGCCATCGCCGCCAGGATCGAGGCGCAGATCGAACGCTACGCCCCGGGGTTCACCGCCTCGGTCCGCGCCCGCCGGATCCTCGCCCCGCCCGACCTCGAACGCCTCAACCCGGCCCTGGTGGGCGGCGCCGTCAACCAGGGCACCACCAACCTGCACCAGCAGCTCGTCTTCCGCCCGCTCCCGGGCACCGGACGGCCCTCCACCCCCGTCGCCGGGCTCTATCTCGCCTCCGCCACGGCGCACCCCGGAGGCGGAGTCCACGGGGCGCCCGGAGCCAACGCAGCCCGGACCGTCCTCTCCGCCCACCGGCCGCTGCCCCGGCTACGCCGGAGCCGCAGCCGCCGCTGAGCGGCAGATGCGTCCCGGCAGGGTTCAGGGGCGGAAGAGGACCTTCACGGTGTTCTGCCGCTTCTTCTGGAAGTCCGCGTAGGCGTCGGGCGCCTCGTCCAGGGGGAGGTGGTGGGTGGCGAAGCCTTCGACGCCGAGCGGGTCGCCGTCGGTCAGCAGCGGCATCAGGTCGTCGACCCAGCGCCGGACGTTGGCCTGTCCCATGCGCAGCTGGATCTGCTTGTCGAACATGGTGAGCAGCGGCAGCGGGTCAGCCGTTCCCCCGTACACGCCCGACAGGGAAATGGTGCCGCCGCGGCGGACGAGGTCGATGGCCAGGTACAGGGCCCCGAGCCGGTCGACGCCGGCCTTCTTCATGAGCACGGCCGCCAGGGCGTCGGGCAGGAACCCCGTCGCGGTCTGGACGGCCTTGGCCAGTGCACTGCCGTGGGCCTCCATGCCGACGGCGTCGATCACTGCGTCCGGGCCGCGGCCGCCGGTCGCGTCGCGTACGGCGTCGACGAGGCCGTCGCCGAGCTGGGCGAGGTCGTAGACCTCCACTCCGCGTTGCTTCGCCCTCGCCAGACGGGTGGGGACGAGGTCGATGCCGAAGACCCTGGCCCGCTGGTGGGCGGCGATACGGGTGCACATGTCGCCGATGGGGCCCAGGCCGAGCACGGCGACGTTGCCTCCGGGGGGTACGTCGGCGTAGGCGACGGCCTGCCACGCGGTGGGCAGGACGTCCGAGAGGAAGACGAACCTTGGACGACGACGCGGTTGCCCGGCGCGAGCGTCTTCACCTCGGGTCCGACCTCGACGACCACTCCCATCGGTTCGTGGCCGAGGACGTCCCCCGGGTCGAGGAAGGGGCCCAGCACCTCGTACAGGTGCAGGTCCGATCCGCACAGTCCGGTGGTCGTCACCTCGATCACCGCATCGGTGGGATCGACGATCCGCGGATCCGGAACGGTCTCCACCCGTATGTCGCGGCGGGCCTGCCAGGTCACGGCTTTCATCGCGCCTCCTCTGCCACGACTCCGAAGTCCGGATCAGCACGCCTACCCCGTCTCCCCGCCGGAACGCCCGCGCACGGCGCCGGGGTGGCCGGCGGAGCCACCGGGGCGGGCGGTCAGCCCTCGATGCCGGTGGTGGTGTGGGGGGCGCCGACGGGTTTGGATTCCGGAGAGCCGCGCTGGCGGAGGTAGATGGACAGCACGACCATGGCCGCGACCGCGAGGAGCTCGGACTGCCAGTTCTGCAGCGTCCGGTTCCAGAAGTCCGGGGTGGCGAGGTAGCCGGTCCAGGTGACGGGGTCTTCGAGCTGGCGGAGCTGCTGGCCGTTGTAGGCGGCGGTGCCGGTGATGGACTGCGCCAGCCACGACAGCACGAACAGGCCGCCCCAACCCGAGCGAGCGGGAGTAGACGGCCTGCCGCCAGTCCCCGGTCCCCGCCCACCGGGGGGAGTCGGACCGCGCGTGGTCGCCCATGCGCTGTTCCTCGTCGCTCTCCGGGCCAGCCTTGTGGATCTCCTTCGACTCCGGCGAGCCGCGTTGCACGAGCCAGACGGTGCCGAAGATGTAGAGGAAGAACTGCAGGAACTCCGACTGCCAGTTCTCGGTCACGTCCACGGCGAAGTCCGAGGAGGTCAGGTAGTCGCCGAAGCCGAGCGGCTGCATGCCGTCCACGGTGAGCTGCTCGTTGAACTCGGCATGGCCGACGACGGCCTGGCAGGCCAGCGTCAGCAGGAAGGCGCCTCCGAAAGCCAGCGTCAGGCTGTTGTCCCGCCAGAAGCCGCCCCGTCGTTCACGGCCGTCCGTCATCGCTGCAGCACCCCGATGGTGATGAAGTAGCCCAGTCCGCCCAGGATCACCACGAGGGTGGTGATGAACAGACCGCGCATGTCAGCCCCCCTTGACCAGGCACTGGTAGGGACGGTCCGACTGCGGTGTGCACCCCGCGGCCACCACCTTCCACCCGTCGGGGAACAGCGACAGGAACAGGGTGTCCCCCGACATCCGCGCCATCGCCTGTCTGCCGTACGCCCGGACGTCCCGAAGGCCGCCGGCAGGGGGCAGCTGCTCGCTGCTGAGCGCTTGCGGGCAGCTCTGCCGGGCGTCCTGCTCCAGCTGTCGGCGGGTGGCCGGGGCGAGCAGGGTGCAGGCGCGCAGCTGGTCTCCGACGGCCACGGCCTGTTCGAAGGCCACACCCGCCCGGCCGGCGGCTGCCTCCCGTGATGGGGGCGCAGAGCAGGCGCACGCCGCGAGGGCGGAGGCGCACCACACGAGCAGCGCCCGCCTGCGGCGCGGGGACCGGGACGGTGGCGGCCGCGTCACTTCGAGTCGGCGCTGGGCACGGCCAGCGGGTCCCGCGGTGCGTCGTCCTTCGCCGCCCGGAGCTGTTCGCCGAGCTCGACGAGCCGGTTGCGGCCCATGGCCTTGCGTACCTCCGGGAACCAGTCCTGCTCCTCCTCCTCGACGTGGTGGCGGACCTGTTCCATCAGCACGCTCATCTTGGCCTTGAACCGCTCGTCCGCCGGGTCCATGTCCTTGAGTTCCGACAGCATCCACACCACCGCGTGGTGCTCCTCGATGCTCTCCAGGACGTGATCGATGGTGTCGGGCGCGGCCTCGCGAGCGGCGGGGTAGAAGTACTGCTCTTCGATCCAGGCGTGGACGGTGAGTTCCTCGATCACCTTGTCGGCGATCTCGCGGCGGTCCGCGGTGTCCTCGTCGCCGGTCTTCTCGAACTGTTTGAACAGCTTCTCGACCGTCTTGTGGTCATCGCGCAGCAACACGATGGCGTCCATGGCCGGCAGCCCGTCAGGTGTGGAGGCGGCTGTTGGCACCGTCGTGGCCGTCGGCCTGGTCCTCGTCGAACCAGTAGTCGCCGGCAGCGAGGTAGCGGAAGGAGTGGCTGCCGTTGGCGGGCAGCGCGACCGTGGCGACACGGGTACCGTCACCGCGGGGACGCAGGGGGTGCGCGGAGGGATTCCAGTGGTTGAAGTCCCCGACCACGCTCACCGGTCCTTCGGGGCTGTCCTCGGGAAGGACGAAGGTGACCTGGGTACGGCCCTTGAGCTGCTTGCGTTCGAGCACCGGAAGACTCCCGAGGGTGGCTGGCAGGAATGAGGTCCCTGCACCGTCGCACGGCCGTCCGCCGCGGGTTCCGTACACGCCGTCGGCAGCGGCGGCCGTCACCCGCTCGGCCGCCGGGCCGCACGCCGGCGACCGCCCCGACCGAACACGTGTCGGGGCGGTCCCCTCTCTTTCACGGCCGGTGGAGGAGCCGGGATCAGCCGGGGCGCAGCCGCTTGGGGCCGTCCTTCTTCTCGACGCCGGTGAAGGCGGACTCGTCCTTGCCGCCGCTGGGGCGCTGGGAGCGTCCACGGGACCCCAGGTCGTGGTGACCCTTCGGGCCGCCGGGCTCGGCCAGGTCCTCGCCGCTGCGCGTGCTGCCCTTCACCGGTACGCCCTCGTCGGCCTTGCCGGTCTGCGGGTTCTTGCGGGCCTTGCGGGAGCCGCCCCCGTGCTTCTCCGGCGGGTCGAAGGAGCGCCGGGCACTGGGGTTCTCCTGGGTGTGCGTCGCGTCGACGTCGGGTGACCAGCCGTGCTGCTCGGTGCCTTCGTGCCGACTGGGTCCCTCACCGTGGGGGACGTGCGACTTCGGACTCGTGGCCATTACAGCCACCTCCCGGTTCGGGGTGTTCGGTCGCCGGGCGCCTGCCCCGCACCCGGCCGGGCAACCGCGGCGGCGGCCGCTTTCACCCAAACGGCTGCGGCACCGCCAGGGGTGCCGTCCGGGTCGCTGCCCGTGACCGGGCCCGCTGCGCCGGAGGACCGCGAAGAACCCGCCCGAGGGGCTGGCTCCGCCCCGCCCAGCGGCCTAACCCCGCGCGCCCGCCCCGGCCCGGCTGCCCACAGTGGGGGGTACCGGCGATCAACGGCAGCCGCCCGCCCGGGCAGAAGGCCGCCCCCCGCCGGACCGACGAAGGGGACAGCATGAGCAGCGCGGTACAGGTGGACCTGACGGGCAGGCAGGCACTCGTGACGGGCGGTGCCCGGGGGCTGGGCGCGGCCATCGCGCGCCGGCTCGCCGCGGCCGGGGCCGACGTCCTCGTGGCCGACGTACGCAAGGACCTCGCCCAGCAGCTCTGCGCCGACGTGGTGGTGGCCGGCGGCCGGGCCCGGTTCGTCGAGATGGACGTCTGCGACGCGGACGCCGTCGCCGCCGTCCTGCGGGACATCGAGGAGGACGGCCGGTCGGTCGACATCCTGGTCAACAACGCCGCCGTCGACGTGTCCAAATCGGTCGAACACCTGACGGCGGACGAGGTCACCCGGGTGGTGACCACCAACCTGCTCGGACCGATGTACCTGTGCCTGCAGACCTACCGCCGCATGGTCACCGCCGGTGGCGGTCACATCGTCAACATCCTCTCCACCGCGGCCAACCGCACCTGGACGGAGGCCGGACCGTACGCGGCGAGCAAGGCCGGGCTGCGCGCGTTCACCCACACCCTGTTCAAGGAGGCCCAGCGCGACTGCACGGGCATCGGGGTGACCGGGGTCATCGCGGGCGGCATGGAGACCCCGTTCATCACGGACCGGTTCCCGGACGCGGACGTCAGCCTGCTGCAGAGCCCGGAGATCGTGGCCGACACCGTGCTGTACGCGCTCTCCGTGCCTCCGGGCAGCGTGGTGGGCGAGCTGGTCGTCGTACCGCGTCGGGAGCCGTCCTGGCCGTGAGGGGGACCACCATGATCAGTCCGCTCGATTTCTCCCCCACCACGGCGGTGGTCACCGGCTCCGACTCCGGGATCGGCCGTGCCGTCGCGGTGCGGCTGGCCGCCGCCGGCATGGACGTCGGCATCACCTGGCACCTGGACGAGGCGGGGGCCCAGCGCACCGCCGAGGAGGTCAGGAGCAGGGGCCGGCGAGCCGCCGTCGCCCGGCTGGACCTGGCGGACCTCCCTACCGCCGCCGACGTGGTCGACCGGCTCGCCGACGAACTCGGCCGCATCGACGTCCTCGTCAACAACGCGGGCATCGGCACCGCCACGCCCTTCCTCGAACTGGACCTCGCCACCGTCCGGGAGGTCCTCGACGTCGACCTCGTGGGCCCGCTCCTGTGCGGCCAGCGGGCCGCCCGCCGCATGATCGGGCAGGGTGGTGGAGGCCGGATCGTCAACGTGACCTCGGTCCACGAGCACCAGCCCCGCGTGGGCGCGGCACCGTACTGCGCCGCCAAGGGCGGGCTGGGCCTGCTGACCCGGGTGATGGCACTCGAACTCGCCGAACACGGCATCACCGTGAACTGCGTGGCGCCGGGCGAGATCGCCACGCCGATGACCGGCCAGGAAGACCGGGACGTCCGGGCGGAGCCGCGTCCGGGCGTGCCCGCCGGCCGGCCCGGCGACGCCCGGGAGGTCGCCGCCGTCGTCGCCTTCCTGACCGGTCCCGACGCCTCGTACGTCACGGGCGCCTCGTGGCCGGTCGACGGCGGCATGCTGCTGATGGGACCGATGGCCGGGTCGCACCTGGACCACGACCGCTGGCGCCGGCCGTGACCGGCAGCTGCCCGGGGCGGCGCACACGCCGGTGCCGCGCGCGGTGCAGGGGCCGGCCGGTCGCATGCCGCGCCGTAGGGGCCGGCCGGCGCCGTTCGGCGCCGGTGCCCGGCCCCGGCGGGCCCTTCGTCACACAGGGTGATTCACCGGAACGCGCGGCGTGCCGCGCTGGTGTCGGCGGGCTGCCGCAGTCTGGTGCCGTCCAACGGATCCGGCCTCCGCTTCGTTCGGGCACACCCCCGCTTCTCATGCCGCCGCCCGCGGCCGGACCGCTCCCGAGCTGGCCGTCCCAGGCCCGCCCCCCGTTCCGAGGAGACACCTCATGGACAGCGCAGCCCCGCGCCTCTGGGAGCACGCCGTCATCACCGGCGGAGCCGGTTTCGTCGGCTCGCACCTGTGCACCGCCCTGCTGGACGCCGGCACGGCGGTCACCTGCGTGGACGACCTCAGCACCGGCCGGGTCGACAACGTCTCGGCCCTGCTCGACCGCCCCGGCTTCACCTTCCAACAGGCCAGCGTCGTGGAGCCGTTCGACGTCGCACGCCCACCCGACTGGTCCTGCACCTCGCGTCGCCCGCCTCGCCGGCCGACTACCTGCGGCTGCCCGTGCACACCCTCGAGACCGGCAGCCTCGGCACCCGCAACGCCCTCGCCCTGGCCCACCGGGCGGGCGCCCGCTTCCTCCTCGCCTCCACCTCCGAGGTGTACGGCGACCCCCGGGAACACCCGCAGAGCGAGCGGTACTGGGGCCACGTCAACCCGGTCGGCCCGCGCAGCGTGTACGACGAGGCCAAGCGCTTCGGCGAGGCCCTCACCACCGCCGAATCCGGCCTGCACGGCACCGACACCGCCATCGTCCGCCTGTTCAACACCTACGGGCCGCGGATGCGCGGCTACGACGGCCGCGCCGTCCCCACCTTCGTCCGCCAGGCGCTCGCCGGCGAACCCCTCACCGTCACCGGTGACGGCCTGCAGACCCGCTCCCTGTGCTACGTGGAGGACACCGTCCGCGGCATCCTCGCGATGGCCGCCCACGGCATGCGCGGCCCGGTGAACATCGGCAACCCGGACGAGATCACCATGCTGGAACTCGCCCGCCGGATCATCGAACTCACCGGCTCCCGCTCGGAGATCCGCTTCATCGAACGGCCCACCGACGACCCGGCCGTCCGCTGCCCGGACATCACGCTCGCCCGGGACAAGCTCCAGTGGGAGCCGCGCGTGACGGCGGAGGACGGACTGCGGCGCACCATCGCCTGGTTCCGCGACCGCGCCGGCAACTGACCCCGACAAACAGGCAGAAGGGGCCGCCGCCCATGCGCATCCTCGGAATCAACGCATTCTTCCACGACCCCGCCGCGGCGCTCCTCGTCGACGGCCGCACCGTCGCGGCCGCCGAGGAGGAACGGTTCTCCCGACGCAAGCACGGCAAACGGCCGGTCCCCTTCTCCGCCTGGGAGCTACCCGAACAAGCGGCCGCCTGGTGCCTCAAACGGGCCGGCCTGCGCCCGCAGGACCTCGACGCGGTGGCCTACTCCTTCGACCCGTCCCTCGCCCGGCCGGCCGCCGACATGGGCCTCGACGACCCGTGGGACCACCTGCGACTGACCTATGCCCGTGAGGTACCCGGCTTCCTGCGCACCGCCCTGCCCGGACTGGACCCCGCCGTCGTCCGCTTCGTGCCCCACCACATGGCGCACGCCGCGTCCGCGGCGTTCGCCGCCGACGATGCCGACGGCTCCAGCGTCCTCGTCCTCGACGGCCGTGGGGAGCGGGCCTCCCACCTCGCCGCCCGTCGCACCGGCAGCCGCCTGGAACCCCTGTACGCACAGGAGCTGCCGCACTCCCTGGGCCTGGTCTACGTGGAGCTCACCGCCCACCTGGGCTTCCTGCGCTCCTCCGACGAGTTCAAGGTGATGGCCCTCGCCTCGTACGGCAGGCCCCGGATGCTGTCCGAGCTCCGCCGGCACGTGCACCCCACCGGCGACGGCGGCTTCCGCGCCACCGGCGTCCCCTGGCACGAACTGTGCAGTCCCCGAGGCCCGGACGAGCCGTGGACCCAGGACCACGCGGACGTGGCTGCCTCCGCACAGGCGGTCCTGGAGGAGACCCTCCTCGATCTGGTGCGCTGGTTGCACGGCCGCACCCGCGACAGCGTGCTCACCCTCGCCGGCGGAGTCGCCCTGAACTGCGTCGCCAACTCCCGCATCGCCAGGGAAGGCCCGTTCTCCCGGGTGTGGGTGCAGCCCGCGGCGGGCGACGCCGGTACCGCCCTCGGCGGAGCACTGCTGTTCGCCGCCGACCGGGGGGACGATCCCGTGCCCATGCCCGGCGCCGACCTGGGCCGCGACTGGACCGACGCCGAACTCGAAGGCATCCTCAAGACCGCCGCCGTCCCGTTCGACCGGCCCCCCGACATCGCCGCGACCGTCGCCCGCGCCCTCGCCGACAACGCCGTCGTCGCCTGGTTCCAAGGGCGTTCGGAGTACGGTCCGCGCGCCCTCGGGCACCGGTCCCTGCTGGCCCACCCCGGGCACGCCGGCAACCTCGAACGCCTCAACGACGTCAAGGGGCGCGAGCAGTTCCGTCCCGTCGCACCCATGGTGCTCGCCGACCGCGCCGCCGCGATCTTCGAGGGACCGCTACCCAGCCCGCACATGCTCTTCGTCCACGACGTCCACCCAGCCTGGCGGGACCGGATCCCCGCGGTCGTGCACGTCGACGGCACGGCACGCATCCAGACCGTCGACGCTGCCGCCGAACCGCTGGTCGCCCGCATGCTCACCGAGTTCGAGCGGCTCACCGGCCTCCCCGTGGTCGTCAACACCAGTCTGAACACGGCCGGCCGGCCGATGGTCGACGAGCCGCGCGAGGCACTGGAATGCTTCGGCTCCTCCCCCGTGGACCTGCTCGCCATCGGCCCGTACGCCGTGCGCCGCGGAGCGCTCTTCCGGTCGGGTTCGGCAGATCCCTCCGGCCCGGCAGACGAAAGGTGGCTGCGATGACCCGCCCCGCCGGCCCCCCTCCCTCCGACGCGCACCGGCAGCCCGCCGTACCCGACTACGCAGTCGTCATCCCCACCCTCGGCCGCCCCAGCCTCCGTGCCTGCCTGGAGGCGCTGGCCCGGACGCCCGGGCCGCTGCCGTCCCGGCTGGTCCTGGTCGACGACCGGAACACCCTCGACACGGCCGGGCACGCGGACCCCCGCGCCCGCGGCCTGGACGTGCCGGCCCTCCTGCGCCCGGTCACCACCGTCGTCAGCGGCGGGGCCGCGGCCCCGCCGCGGCCCGCAACGCCGGCTGGCGGGCCGCCGGGCCGGTCCCCTGGATCGTCTTCCTCGACGACGACGTGGTCCCCGGGCCGTCCTGGGGCGAAGACCTGGCCCGCGATCTGGGCCGGGCCGGTGCCCGCACCGCCGGGGTCACCGCCCGGATCAGCGTGCCGCTGCCGCCCGACCGCCGGCCCACCGACTGGGAACGCAACACCGCGGGCCTGGCCACCGCCCGCTGGATCACCGCGGACCTGGCCTACCGGCGGGAGGCCCTCGAATCGGTCGGCGGCTTCGACGACCGCTTCCGCCGCGCCTTCCGGGAGGACGCCGACCTCGCGCTGCGCCTCCTGGACGCGGGCTGGGACCTCGCCGCCGGGGACCGCCGCACCAGCCACCCGGTACGGCCGGCCGACCGCTGGGTCTCCCTGCGGACCCAGGCCGGCAACGCCGACGACGTCCTCATGACCCGGTTGCACGGCCGGGACTGGTGGCAGCGGGCCGCCGCGCCGCGGGGCCGCCTGCCCCGGCACTTCGTGGTCACCGGTGCCGCCGTCGCGGCCGCCTGCTGCACCGCCCTCGGCCGGCCCCGGGCCGCCGCGGTCTGTGCGTCGGCCTGGCTGGCCGGCACCGCCGAGTTCGCCTGGGCCCGGGTCGCACCGGGCCCCCGCACCCGCGCCGAGGTCGCCGTCATGGCAGCCACCAGCGTCCTGATCCCGCCCGCAGCATGCTGGCACTGGCTGCGCGGACTGTGGGTGCACCGCCGGGCCCGCCCGATGACCCGGCAGCCGCCCGCCGGGCCGCCGCCCGAAGCACATCCGGCGCGGGCCCGGACCAGCGAACCGGTGTCGTCGTGACCGGCCGCCCCGCCGCCCGAGGCCGCGGCTGCGCACCTTCGGTGCCGTACCCCTGGCTCATCGACGGGCCGGCCGTCCGGCGCCGGCCGTCCGGCGCCGGCCCCGGCGCCCCGCCCGAGGCCGTGTTCTTCGACCGGGACGGCACCCTGATCGCCGACGTCCCCTACAACGGGGACCCGGACCTGGTCGCGCCGCTGCCGACGGCCCGCGAGGCCGTCGCCACCGTACGCGCCCTGGGCATCCCCGTCGGCGTCCTCAGCAACCAGTCCGGTGTCTCCCGCGGGCTGCTGACCCGGCGTCACGTCGAAGCGGTCCGCGCCCGGGTGGAGGACCTGCTCGGTCCCTTCGCCGTCTGGGCGATCTGCCCGCACGGCCCGGACGACGGCTGCGGCTGCCGCAAACCCGCCCCCGGACTGGTGCACGCCGCCTGCCGGCGGCTCGGCGTACGGCCCGACCGCACCGTGCTCATCGGTGACATCGCCGCCGACCTGGGAGCAGCCCGTGCCGCCGGCGCCCGCGGCATCCTCGTACCCACTGCGCAGACCCGGCCCGAGGAGACGGCCGAGGCCCGCGAGACCGCCCCCGACCTGCTGGCCGCCGTACGGCAGGCACTCTGGGCGGGCCGGACCGGGGCGGCCCGGTGAACGCCCCGCGGACCCTGGTCGTCCGCCTCGACAGCGCGGGCGACGTGCTGCTCGCCGGCCCCGCCGTCCGAGCCGTCGCGGCCGGGTCCTCCCACACGACCCTGCTCTGCGGCCCGCAGGGCGCTCCGGCGGCCGGGCTGCTGCCCGGGGTGGACGACGTCCTGCTGTACGACGCGCCCTGGGTCGGGCTGGAGCCGGCCCCGGTGTCGCGAGAGGACTGCCTGGACCTCGTCGACGCCATTGCCCGCGGCCGCTACGACCGCGCTCTGGTCCTGGTCTCCCACCACCAGAGCCCGCTGCCCGTCGCGTTGCTCCTCAAGCTGGCCGGGATCGGCTGGACGGCGGCCGACAGCGAGGACTACCCGGGTTCCCTGCTCGACCTGCGCCACCGGCGGCGCCCCGGCCGCCACGAGGCCCAGGCCGCCCTGGACCTCGCCCTCTCCGCGGGGTTCGCCCTCCCCGACGGTGACCCCGGCACGCTCGCCGTCCGTCCGCCCCCCGACACGACCCGGCTCACGGGCCCCGCCCCGTACGTGGTGCTGCATCCCGGGGCGGCGGTCCCGCCCGGGCGTGGAGCTCCCGGCGGGCCGCCCGGGCCGCCGCGGAGCTGGCCGCCGCCGGCTTCCGTGTGGTGGTGACCGGGGGCCCGGCCGAGCGGAGCCTGACCGCGGAGGTAGCCGGCCGGCACGGGCTCGACCTGGGCGGCGCCACCGAGGACCTCCACCAGCTGGCCGGCGTCCTGGCCGGCGCGGACGCCGTGGTGGTCGGCAACACCGGGCCGGCGCACCTCGCCGCGGCCGTGGGCACCCCGGTCGTCTCCCTGTTCGCGCCCGTGGTGTCCGCCGAACGCTGGCGACCCTACGGCGTCCCGCACGTCCTGCTCGGCGACGGGGGCGCACCCTGCGCCGGAAGCCGCGCCCGCCGCTGCCCGGTCGCCGGCCACCCCTGCCTGGACGGGATCGGCGACGACCAGGTCGTGGCGGCGGTCCGCGCGCTCGGCGGCCGCAAGGGTGCCCGGCCGGGACCTGAGGGCACGCCGCCGGTCCGGTCCCTCCCGGACGGCCCCCTCCCCAAGGACCAAGGAGCTCCGGTATGAACATCCTGCTCTGGCACGTGCACGGCTCGTGGACCACGGCCTTCGTCCAGGGGCCCCACACCTACCTCGTCCCCGTCACTCCGGGCCGCGATGCGGACGGCCTCGGCCGGGCCCGCACCTTCGACTGGCCGGCATCGGTCCGCGAGGTCACCCCGGAGGAGCTCCGCGACGCCCCGGTGGACCTGGTGGTCCTCCAGCGGCCACACGAACAGCAGCTCGCCGAACGGTGGCTCGGCGGTCGCCGCCCCGGCCGGGACCTCCCCGCCGTGTACCTGGAACACAACGCCCCGGCCGGCGACGTCCCGCGCACCCGGCACCCCTGCGCCGACCGCGACGACGTCACCCTCGTCCACGTCACCCACTTCAACCGACTGTTCTGGGACAACGGCACCACCCGCACCACCGTGATCGAGCACGCCGTCGTCGACCCCGGCCACCTCTACACCGGCCGGCTGCCGCGTGCCGCCGTCGTCGTCAACGAGCCGGTGCGCCGCGGCCGCCACACCGCAGCGATCTGCTGCCCGCCCTGGCCGAGGCGGCCCCGCTGGACGTCTTCGGCATGGCCACCGAGGGCCTCCCCGCCCATCTCGGCCTGCCGCCCGACCGCTGCCGCACGGCCGACCTCCCGCAGGCCCTCCTCCACCGGGAGATGGCACGGCGCCGCTTCTACCCGCACCCCGTGCGCTGGACCTCGCTCGGCCTGTCGCTGCTGGAGGCCATGCACCTGGGCATGCCGGTCGTGGTCCTCGCCACCACCGAATCGATCGAAGCCGTCCCGCCCGGCACCGGCACGCTGTCCACCCGCCCCGAGGTGCTCGCCGAGGCGGCCCGCCGCTACCTGGCGGATCCGCAGGCCGCCGCTGAGGACGGAGCCCGCGCCCGTAAGGCGGTCCTCGAACGGTACGGCCTCAAAAGGTTCCTGACCGACTGGCAGCAGCTCATGGAAGAGGTGGTCTCATGAGTCCCCTGCGTTCCGGGGGATTTCGCGGCGCGACCGCCGAGGCGCTGTCCGTCGCCCTGGTCTCCGAGCACGCCAGCCCGCTGGCCCCCCTCGGAGGCGCCGACGCCGGCGGGCAGAACGTCCATGTCGCAGCCCTCGCCTGCGCGCTCGCCGAGCGCGGCCACCGGGTCACCGTCTACACCCGCAAGGACGCCCTCGACCTGCCCGAACGCAAGCGGCTGCGGGCGGGCGTCGAGGTGCACCACGTGCCCGCCGGCCCTCCGGTCCAGTTGTCGAAGGACGAACTGCTGCCGCACATGCCCCGGTTCGGCGCCTACCTGACCCACCTGTGGCGGGACCGGCCGCCGGACCTGGTCCACTCCCACTTCTGGATGTCCGGCCTGGCTTCGTTGCAGGCCGCCCGTGAGCTGCGGCTGCCGCTGGTGCACACCTACCACGCGCTGGGCAGCGTCAAGCGCAGGCACCAGGGCCGTGCCGACACCAGCCCGCCCGCACGGATCGGCTGCGAACGCGAACTCGGGCTGCACTGCGACCGGGTCGTGGCCACCTGCCGCGACGAGGTCGCCGAACTCGCCCGCATGGGCGTTCCGGCGCACCGCGTGGACGTGGTGCCCTGCGGGGTCGACCCCGACCGGTTCACGCCGGAAGGACCGGTGGCCGCGCGCGGCGCCCTCCCCCACCGGCTCCTCCAGCTGGGCCGCCTGGTACCGCGCAAGGGCGCCGCCGTCTCCATCCGCGCGCTGCCCCTGCTGCCCGACGCCGAACTCCTGGTGGTCGGCGGCCCGCCCCTGGCCCGCCTCGGCTCCGACCCGGAGGTGCGCCGACTGCGCCGCATCGCGGAGGAGGCCGGGGTCGCCGACCGGGTCCGCTTCACGGGCGGGCTGTGCGGCCCCGACGTCGCGGCCGCGCTGCGCAGCGCCGACGTCGTCCTGTGCCCCGCGGACTACGAACCGTTCGGCATCGTCCCGCTGGAGGCCATGGCCTGCGGCAGGGCCGTCGTCGCCAGCGCGGTCGGCGGCCAGTTGGACACGGTGTCGGACCCGCTGACCGGTCGGCTGGTGCCGCCCGGGGATCCGGGTGCGCTCGCCACCACCGTCGCCGCCCTGCTGGCCGACCCGGCGCTGCGCGCGGCCTGCGGGGCGGCGGGACGTCAACGGGTCCTCGGCCACTACAGCTGGGCCCATGTCGCCGCCGCCACCGAGACCGTCTACCGCTCGGTGCTCGCCGCCCGGCCGGCCGCGGCCGTGGTGGTCTGACGCGGCCCCCGCCCCCGAACCACCGAAGCAGGTCGGGCGCAACCGCACCCGTCCGGGGCGGCCGCCCGCACGGCCCATGAGCGACCCCCGCACACTCGAAGACGCACACCGGCACTGCCAGTCCCTGCAGGACGCCCTCGACGGGTTCCGCCGCACCGGACTCGACCGGCTCTCCCGGTGGGGCCGCGAGCTCGCCGCGCTCCTCCCGGCCGGCGGCCGGCTGCTGGCCGCCGGCAACGGCGGCAGCGCCGCCCAGGCCCAGCACCTGACGGCCGAACTCGTGGGCCGCTACCAGCAGGACCGGCCCGCCTACTCGGCGATCGCCCTGCACGCCGAAAGCTCCAGCGTCACCGCCATCGGCAACGACTACGGCTTCGACCACGTCTTCGCCCGCCAGGTCTCCGCGCACGGCCGTCCCGGCGACGTCCTCGTCCTGCTCTCCACGTCCGGCCGCAGCACCAACCTGATCTCGGCTGCCGTCACGGCCCGCGCGGCCGGTCTGCGCGTGTGGGCCCTCACCGGCCCCGGCCCGAACCCGCTGGCCGAGGCCGGCCACGACGCCCTGTGCATCGACGCACCGCGGACAGCCACCGTCCAGGAAGCGCACCTGGTGGCCGTGCACCTGCTGTGCGAGAGCTTCGACGCGGCCCTCGCCCCGCCCCCCGCGGCCGCCGCCCCGCGGCCGGCGCGCGCCCCCCGCGGACCCGTCGGTCCCCGGGCCGCCGCCGCGGCCCGCAGGAGGCCGCGATGACCACCGCCGGGCCCCTGGTCGTGGTCGGGGACACCCTCCTCGACCAGGACATCGAAGGCGAGGCGGGCCGGCTCGCCCCCGACGCGCCCGCCCCCGTCATCGACGTGTGCAGCGACCGCTCCCGGCCCGGCGGAGCCGGCCTCGCCGCGGCACTCGCCGCCCGCGCCGGGCCCGCCGGGGCCGAGGTGGTCCTGGTCACCGCGCTCGGCCGGGACGCGGCCGCCGACACCGTACGCCGGGCCCTGCACGGTCGGCTCACCCTGGTGGAACTCCCCCTCGACGGCACCCTCCCGGTCAAGACGCGGGTCCTGGCCGGCCGCCGTCCTCTCGTGCGCATCGACCGGGGCGGGGGCCGTCCCGGCGCCGCCGACGACGCCGTCCGCGAGGTCCTGGCCGCCGCCGGCACCGTCCTCGTCGCCGACTACGGCCGGCACACCGCCCGCGCCGTACGCGCGGAGCTCGCCGCGGCGGCCCGGCACGTCCCCGTGGTGTGGGACCCGCACCCCAAAGGGGACGCGCCGGTCGCCGCCGCACGTCTGGTGACCCCGAACGCGGCGGAGGCCCGCGCCCTGCTGCCCGGCTCCGGCACAACCCTCGCCGACGACGCCCGGCGCGGCCGCGCCCTGGCCGAGCGCTGGCGGGCCGCCGCCGTCGCCGTCACCCTCGGCGCCCGGGGCGCTCTGCTGACCCGACCGGCCACGGACCTTCCCATGCTGCTTCCCGCCCCCTACCAGGCCGACGGCGACCCCTGCGGGGCCGGCGACTGCTTCGCCGCCGTCTGTGCCGCTGCCCTCGCGGACGGGGCACTGCCCGAGGAGGCGGTGGAACGCGCGGTCGCCGAAGCGGCCGCCTTCGTCAGCGCCGGCGGCGCCGGCAACGCCGCGCTGTGGGACCCGGCCCGCGAACCGGCGCCCGCTGCACGCCCGCCGTCCGACGCCTACGCCCTCGCCCGGGACGTACGGGCCCGGGGCGGCACGGTCGTCGCCACCGGCGGGTGCTTCGACCTGCTGCACGCCGGCCACGTCGGCCTGCTGGAGAGCGCCCGCCGGATCGGTGACTGCCTCATCGTGTGCGTCAACTCCGACGCCTCCCTCGCCCGGCTCAAGGGCCCCGGGCGGCCGCTCAACCCGCTCCCCGACCGGATCCGGGTGCTCAGTGCGCTGGGCAGCGTGGACGCGGTGGTGTCCTTCGACGAGGACAGCCCCGAGGCGCTGCTGGGAAAGCTGCGGCCGGACATCTGGGTCAAGGGCGGCGACTACTGCGTCGAGGACCTGCCCGAGGCCGAGACCCTGCGCGGGTGGGGCGGGCAGGCCCTCGTGCTGCCCTACCTCCAAGGACGCTCCACCACCGGCCTGGCCCGCCGGGCGGCACGCTCCGCCTCGCGGTGACCGCCACCCCAGGGGCCGCCGCCCCCGGAGCCACCGCCCAGGAAGCGGGCGCAGCCGCGGCAGCCGGCCCGGCCTACGCGGCAGCCGGCCCGGCCTCGGAACACGCTCCGCCGCGCGCGCTGGTGCTGCGCGCGCTCGGGCTGGGCGACCTGCTGACCGCCGTGCCCGCGCTGCGCGCCCTCCGCCGGGCACTGCCCGGCCACGAGCTCCTGCTGGCCGCCCCGGAGCGGCTGGCCGACGCGACGGCCGCCACCGGCCTGGTCGACCGGCTGCTGCCGACCACCGCCCCCGGGCGCGCCGTGCCGACGCGGCTGCCCTGGAGCGGCCCGCCGCCCGACCTGGCCGTCGACCTCCACGGCAGCGGCCCGTCCAGTCACCTACTGCTCCAGCGGCTCCGCCCCCGCCGCCTGTACGCCTTCCGCCACCCCGGCACCCCGGCACCCCGGAGATCACCGGCCCGCGCTGGCACTCCGCGGAACACGAACGGGACCGGTGGTGCAGACTCCGCTGGTACGGCATCCCCGCCCACCCCGCCGACGTGCACATCCCGGCACCGCCCTGCCCGTCTGCGACACCCGGCGCGACCGTGGTCCACCCGGGAGCCGACGCGGGCGCCCGCCGCTGGCCGGCCGACCGGTTCGCCGCCGTGGCCCGCGCGGTCCACCGTGCCGGGCACCCCGTGGTGGTGACGGACGGCGCGGGCGAGGCCGGGCTGGCCCGGCGGGTCGCCGGGCTGGCGGGCCTGCCGCCCGGATCGGTGCTCGGCGGCGAGCATGACGTACCGTTCCCCCAGCTGTGCGCGACCGTCGCGGCGGCCCGCTGCGTGATCGTGGGCGACACCGGCCTCGCCCATCTCGCCACGGCCCTCGGCACGCCGTCCGTCGTCCTGTTCGGCCCCGTCGCCCCCCAGTTGTGGGGGCCACCGCCCGGCGGTCGGCACACCGCCCTCTGGCACCGCGGCCCCGGCGACGACCCGTTGCGCCCCGGGGACGCCCACGCCACGGCCCCCGACCCGCGGCTGCTGCGCATCACCGTGCCCGAGGTCCTCGACGCAGTGGACACCCTGTGCGGGAAGGACCGGGGCCCCTCGCAGAAGTGACCGCGGTCCGTGGATCACGGACACGGCATGCGCCGCCGTGAACCGTCCGGCGCCGCACGGGGACCGGCTGTCCGGGCGGGCGCGGACAACCGCCCGCTCGTCAGGCGGCCGTGCCCAGTCCCGGCCGGACCGTGGCGGCAGCCCTGTCCTGCGGCAGCAGGACCACCGGTTCCGGCGCCCGGCGGCGGCCCCGCAGCAGGCAGCCGGAGCCGAGGACGGCGGCGACGACGAGGCCGCCGAAGACGAGTGCGCCCCGGACACCGGCCAGCTCCATGAGCAGGCCCAGCGTGGCCGGCGCCGCGAGACCCCACACCGTGCGCACGGTTCCCCAGATCCCGAGCACTCGGCCCCGCATGGGGGCGGGCGGGTCGGTCTGCACCAGGGTGGTGGTGGCGGTCTCCGACACCGACTCCGCAACCGCCATCGGCAGCACGAGTACGAGCAGCACCGCGAGGGAGGGCGACAGCCCGGCCAGCACCTGGAGCAGTGCCCCGCCGGCCGCGAGCATCCCGACCAGCCGGACCGTGGGCCGGCGCAGCCTGGCGCCGAGCACGGCGCCGACGATACCGCCGGCCGCCAGCACGGTGGACACCACGCCGAAGGCGGCGGCGTCGCCCGCGAGCGGGCCGGTCACCAACACCACGAGGGTCAGCCCGTAGTTCCGGCCGAACAGCGCGCTGAGGCCTCCGATCCCGGCCAGGGCCACCAGCCGGCGGCGGCCCAGGAAGAACAGCAGGCCCTGTCGCACGCCCTGCGGCTGCGCCGGTGCCGCGACAGGGCCGACGACGGCCTCCTCCGGGTCCCGTGCGGTCGGTGCCCCGGGACGCGCCGGTACGGCCGCGGCCGGACGCAGGAACGGGATGACGGCGGCGACGAACAGGAACGACAGCCCGTTAGCGGTGTAGGCGGCCGCCGCGCCGAGGAACCCGACGGTCACCCCACCGAGCGCCGCACCCGCCAGACGGCCCGCGTTGTGCACCAGGGAGCCGACGCCGATCGCCGACGGAACGTCCTCCGGTGGGACCAGGTCGTTGCCGAGCAGCGCGCACGCGGGACCGTCGACGGTGGCGATCAGGCCCGTGACGGCCGCCAGCCCCAACAGCACGCCGAGGTTCAACTGGTCCAGGGCCACGAGCACGGCCATGGTGAAGGCCACCGCCCCCAGGAGCGCCTGGCTCACCGCGGCGGTCAGCTTCCGCGGCCACCGGTCCACGGCGGCACCGCCGGCCAGGCCCATGAGCAGGCCGGGCGCCGCCTGCACGGAGATGGACAGCCCGGTCGCGGCGGCCGACCCGGTGAGCTGGAGCACCAGCAGGTTCTGGACGGTCAGCTGCATCCAGGTGCCGATGTTCGACACCAGGTTGGCCACCGACCACCACCGCATGCTGCGGTAGCGCAGGGAGCGCCAGGGAGAGCGATCGGCGGTGGAGGGCGCGGTGGAGGGCGAGGCGGAGGAAGTCACAGTGAGGTACCCGGACGAGCGCACGGCGAAGGCGGCGGTTGGCTGTGGGGGCGGGCCGCTTCGGCCGGTCGGGCGCACCGGATCGGTGCGCGGCGCGGTGGGCGTCCCGGCGCAACATCGTGGCAGAAGAACCGCCCCCCACGGGCGGACCACGGCCCGCAGGACACCGCCCGGGCCCGCTGAACCGCGCCACCACCAGGCACGATGCGGCTCCCGTGGGCTTGCTCACAAGAACCCGCGGCAGCGGCCGCCGGCCGTCCGCCGTCATGTCGGCCAGGCGGGTCGGGCAACCGCCTGGTCCGGCCCGAACCCGCACCCCCTGAGCCGGGCTCTACCGGGCCGGGGCCACGCACGGGCCGGAGCGTGGCCCACCGGACGCGACCCGGCGCACCCGTGCCCGTCCGCCGCCCGGGCCGACCGGCGGACGGGCACGGCCGCATGCGCTGCCAGCGGGCCCTCGGGTCGTGCGGTCAGACCTGGCCGCGCCATTCGCCGGTGGCGGAACCGCGTTCTTCGATGAAGTGCTTGAACCGCTTCAGATCGCCCTTGACCTGCCGGTCGACGAGGCCGAGCTTGTCGCCGAGGTTCTCCGCCATCCCCTCCGGGTCGAAGTCCATCATCAGCGTGACGTGCGTATGGGAGGGGTCGATCGGCTCGAAGGTCACCACGCCCGACTGCTCGGCCCCCTCACCGATGGTCACCCAGGCGACCTTGCGGTCGGGCACCTGTTCGGTGATCTCGGCATCGAACTCCCGCTCCACACCGGCGACCTTCGTCACCCAGTGCGTGAGCGTGTCGGTGCGCTGCTCGATCCGCTCGACGCCGGACATGAACTCCGGGAACGACTCGAACTGCGTCCACTGGTCGTAGGCGGTGCGGACGGGGACGTTGACGTCGATCGATTCCTTGACGTGCGACACGAGAGTCTCCCTCGTCGAAAGGCGTGGGCGCGTCATGACCGGCGCCACGCTCAGCCCGGTCGGTGACGCGCAGGGCACCACACCGATGCCCTCGTTCGGCGCGTCTGCCCCCGCAGCGCCACGGAGATTCCCCCGAACGAGACGCACCCCGGCCGCCCGACGGACGAGCCGCCGTGCCACGCCCCGGCGCTCACAGCCGGTCCAGGGGGCCCCACCAGCCCGGCTGGTGCTCGATCTCCGTCTCTGCCTCCGCCAGGACGGTGGGATCGATCCAGCCCAGTGGTCGCACATCCCGGACGAGCGGCTCGTTGTCCGGCCCCCGCCCGGCTTCCGTGCCGGCGAGCAGCCAGGGCCGGGCCGTGCGGCCCGCGGCGCCGGCGAGACGGGAGCGGCTGACGTCGCCACTCCCGGCCCCGGCGGCCGACCGGCCGCCGCGGGACCGGCGCGTCGGCCACCCGGTGCACGCCCGCCCGCACGGCGCACCCCGGTCGCGACGAGCGGATGGTCGTCGCGGAGCAGGACCCGGAAGTCGCAGAGCCGCTCGTGGCGCGCGGCCGGCGGCGTCGCGTCGTACGCCACCCCGACCGCCAGCGGGTCGTCCGGAACGCCCGGCCGGCGGGTCATGCGGTGCCGAAGCCGAACACCCCGTCCCGAACGGAGGACGGCGCCGGCATCGAGGGGTGCCCCTCAAATGCGAGAGCAGTCAATCCTCCTGATGCCGGCTCAGGACGTTCGTACGAACCGCGTTTGGGTGTCTGAAGGTGGGTCATACGCGGTGGCGGAGCCCTACGGCCGAATCCTGCAGGACTTCACCGGGCTCGGCCACGCGAGGCGTGCCCACGGGTACGGCTCCCGCCCGGGCCACAGGCGGCACCACCGGACTGCCGAACGGGACCCGCACGGCACCAGGGTCATCCGGGCCCTGCTCCCAGAACCCGGCAAGCCCCCGGCCACGGCGCTCGGACCGCCGTCCCCGGGCCCGCGGACTCCCGGCGGCAGCCGTCCGGCTCCTCCCCGCCCTCTGGCGGGCGGCCTTGCCGAGCGGAGCCCGGTGGGCGGCGGGGCAGCCGCGAAGGGATCCCCCTGCACTACGCTCGCTCCCATGTCGGACGCCACCGCCAGGAGAGCGAGCGGTCTGGCCGTTACGGTCCTCCACGCGTGCTCGCGCGGCGGCCGCGGTGGCAGCCCGACCGCCGTCGTGGAAGAGACCGCCCTGGGCGGTGCCGAGCGACGGCGGGTGCCCGTTCTCGCCGGGACGTCGCACGCGGTCTTCGTCTCCACGAACGGCGGCGCGCCCGGCCGTACCGACGTGTCGTTGCGCTTCTTCACCCCCGCGGGGGAACTGCCCGCATGCGGGCACGGCACGGTCGCTGCTCTGGCCTTCCTGGCGGCACGGGGCGGGCACGCGGAGCTCCGGGCCACCGTCAGGACGCCGGGGCGCGTCTTCCGTGGCCACGTCGCACGGGAGGACGGGAAGCTCAAGGCCTTGTTCGAGCCGGGGGCCATCGACCTGCGCCGGCCATCGCCGGAAGAGCGCGACTCGGTCCTGCGCTCGCTGGGGTCCGGTCCCGGAACGACGACGGGCGACATCTGCGTGGCCTCGCTCGGGCGGCCACGGATGCTCGTCCCCGTCCCGACGCGCGCCGCTGTGGCCGCCCTGGCCCCGGACCTCGACGCACTCCGTGACGTCTGCGACCGCCTCGGACTGCTGGGCTGCTACGCGTACGGCCCACCGGGCTCCGACGGGCACCTGGCGGCCCGTATGTTCGCCCCGTCGATCGGCGTCCCGGAGGACATCGCCAACGCCAACAGCACGGCCTGTCTCGCTGCCCACCTCGCACGCGAGGGATCCACGGGCATCACGGTCGACATGGGCGATTCCCTCGGTTCGCCCTCCACCGTCACCGCTACGGCGCGGCAGGGGCCCGACGGTCCGCTCGTCCACGTCGGCGGCACCGTGACGGCACACCGGGAAGTCCTGCTCTGATCGGTGCCACGCCGGTTGGGACGCTCGCAGAAGCCTTGCGCCTCCCGGGTGGGCGTCGGGTCCGCCCGTCACGGGGACCCTGGTCCTGCGCGCGCAGTGGTGCCAGTCTTGAAGCGGTGGAAAACCACCGCCCGCCCGGGACGGCCCCGCCCGCCGGCCCCTGTCCTCCCAGCCGGGCGGCCGGGGACAGTGACCTGGCGTACCGGCTCCGACACCCCAGGACGATCGGGGTCCCCATGTACTTCCGCCAACTCACCGTGGCCTGCACCACGCTCACCGCACTCGCCCTGTCCGTGGTGCCCGCCGCCCCGGCACACGCGGCCGTCGCCACCGACATCTCCCGCACCAGCCCCTACGGCCGACTCAGCGCGACGGCGTACTGGCAGTCACGCGGCTCCCTGACCATCCCCACGTCGTCGCTGAGCGACACCTGCGGGGACGGCAACCGCTCCTACTGGCAGATCGAGTGGAACCCCGGCACCAGCAGCGAGGGCAGGAGCGGAAAACGCTACGCGGACGAGTGCGACACCACCACCTGGACGGACCCGACCCACGTGTCCGCCACCTCCATCCGGTCGATCGACGTACGGGTGTGCCAGTACCGGTGGTGGCACCTCGACGAATGCGACCGGGTGACCTACCACAACCCGTACCACGCCCCCTGAGATCCCGGCCGCGCCGCCGTCAGCCGGAAGGAACGTCCTCGAAACTGATATCGCCGCTCGTGCGGAGCTCGGCCGACATGTTGCGTTCCATCATGCACAGGGCCGCCTCGGCGAGACCCGCATCGATGTGGGCGACCGCGTCGAGGGCGACGACGACGTCGAGGTGCCGAATGTGGGCGTCCAGGGCCGAGTACAGGACGCACTGCTCGGTCACCTGCCCGCACAGCACCACCCGCTGCACACCGAGCTGGCCCAGAAGGTAGGCCAGCGGCGTTTCGAAGAAGATCGAGTGGCGTGCCTTGACGACGAACAGGGACTCCTCGTCCGGCGCGATCGGCTCCACCAGATCGGAGTACCGGCCGCCCAGGGCTGCTTCGAGGATCTCGCCGTGGTGGGA
Organism: Streptomyces pallidus (ex Mingjun et al. 2026); assembly: GCF_051550185.1. Lineage (NCBI taxonomy): Bacteria > Bacillati > Actinomycetota > Actinomycetes > Kitasatosporales > Streptomycetaceae > Streptomyces > Streptomyces pallidus (ex Mingjun et al. 2026). The sequence goes on from NZ_CP196181.1 coordinate 314,561, forward strand.
GCGCCAGCGGCCGAAGTTGTCGTTCACGTAGACGACCGGGGCGTTGGCGTCCCGCGCCCGCTGCAGCAGCGCCCCGACGCCCGGAAGGGTCGCCCGGACGGACCGCACCAGCACCTCGGCATCCTCATGCTCGTAGGTGTTGAGCATGTCGATCACGATGAGTGCCGTGCAACCCATACCGCCGCCTTCGACCACGCCGGGCCCCTGCCCACACCGGCAGGGGTCAACCGCGCACGTTCTGGAACGATCTGCCGGGAATGATCTGCCCGTCCTGGGTAGGTGCCGAGCATGAACGAGAGCCGAGAACGTGCCGTGGTCACCGGTGCCTCCGGTGGCATCGGGTTCGAGCTCGCCCGACAGCTCGCCGAACGGGGTTTCGACCTGATCGTGAACTCCGCCGACGAGGAACGACTCCGTCACGCGGCGGAGGAGATCAGGCGGCGGACCGGAGCGAGCGTGCTGCCCGTCCGGGCGGACCTGCGCAGCTACGCGGAGGCGGAGCGCTTCGTCGAGGCGGTGACCGCCACCGGCCCGGTGGCCGTGGCCGTGCTGAACGCCGGCGTGGGCGAAGGCGGAGCCTTCCTCGACACGGATCTGGAGGACGAGTTCGAGATCATCGACCTGAACGTACGCTCCACGGTCCACCTGGCCAAGCGGCTGCTGCGGTCGATGGCCGCGGCGGGCGAGGGACGGCTACTGATCACCTCCTCCATCGCCTCCACCATGCCCGGCTCGTTCCAGGCCGTGTACAACGCCTCGAAGTCGTTCCTGCAGTCCTTCTCCCAAGCCCTGCAGAACGAGCTGAAGGACACCCCCCTGACCGTGACCGCCCTGATGCCCGGCCCCACCGAAACCGACTTCTTCCGCCGCGCCGACATGGGCGACACCCAGGTCGGCCAGAGCGCGAAGGACGATCCCGCCCAGGTGGCCGAGCAGGGGCTCCAGGCTCTCTTCGCCGGCAAGGACAAGGTCGTCGCCGGATCGCTGAAGACCCGGGCGCAGGGCATGGTCAACAAGGTCCTGCCCGACGGCCTCAAAGCGGAAGGACACCGCCGGATGGCGGAGCCCGGATCCGCCGATCAGTAGCCGCCGCCGGGGCGGCCTGACACCCCCCGCCCCCGACCGACCGTGCCGGAAGGAGACAGCGATGCCCTCCCATGACCAGCCCCACCTCACCGATCCGGTGGCACGCCACGCCCGCCCCCCGTTCCCCGAGCAGGAGCAGGACCATCCCGGCGCGACGGAGGCGATGGATCCGCGCCCCGACCACGGCGAGGACACCTACCAGGGCCACGGCCTGTTGCGCGGCCGCAGGGCGCTGGTCACCGGTGGGGACTCCGGGATCGGTCGGGCCGTCTGCCTGGCCTTCGCACGGGAAGGAGCCGACGTCGCCTTCACCCACCTGCCCGAGGAAGCCGACGATGCCGAAGAGACCGCCCGCCTGATCCGGCAGGCCGGCCGCACGGCGATGGCCGTCCCCTGCGACATCCGGCACGAAAGCGAGTGCACCGGTCTCATCGACAGGACGGTGGGCGAACTGGGCGGCATCGACCTGCTCGTCAACAACGCCGCCCACCAGATGGCCCAGCCGGACGGGATCGAGGCGATCACCACCGAGCAGTTCGACCGGGTGATGAAGACGAACCTGTACGGGATGTTCTGGCTCACCAAGGCCGCGCTGGCCCACATGCCGCGCGGCGCCTCGGTGATCAACACCGCCTCGGTGCAGGGCTACCAGCCCAGCCCGCACCTCCTGGACTACGCCATGACCAAGTCCGCGATCATCTCCTTCACCCACAGCCTGGCCCAGATGCTCGCCGAGCGGGGTATCCGGGCCAACGCGGTGGCGCCCGGACCCGTCTGGACCCCACTGATCCCGGCGACGATGCCCGACCCGACGAAGTTCGGCGAGCAGTCGCCGCTCGGCCGGCCCGCGCAACCGGCGGAGATGGCACCCGCGTACGTCTTCCTCGCCTCCGACCAGGCCTCCTACATCACCGGCGAGATCGTCAACGCGACCGGCGGAACCCCCCTGCCGTGACCCCGGACGAAGCTCTGCGTCGGATCGCCTTCCTCCTCGAATGGCGCGGGGCGTCCCCGTACCGGGTGCGCGCCTTCCACACGGCAGCCGACGCCGTCCGCGACCTGCCACCGGGCCCGGTGGACGCCGCGCAGGCCGGACGGCTGCGCGGGGTGGGCCCGGTCACCGCCGAAGTGATCTCCCAGGCATCGACCGGGTCGGTACCGCGCTACCTTGCCCGACTGCAGGCCGAAGCCGACCCGGCCGCCCGGGCCGGCTGGGCCCTCGCGGCGGCGAGCACCGGGGACTGCCATCTGCATTCCGACTGGTCGGACGGCGGTAGCCCGCTCGAGGACATGGCCGACGCGGCCCGCGCCCTGGGCCACCGGTGGGCCGTCCTGACCGATCACTCACCGCGGCTGACGATCGCCCACGGGCTGAGCCCCGAGCGCCTCGAAAGGCAGCTGGAGGCCGTGGCGGCCGTCAACTCCAGGACGGGCCCGGATTTTCGTCTGCTGACCGGCACCGAGTGCGACATCCTGGAGGACGGCTCGCTCGACCAGGACGAAGACCTGCTCGGCCGTCTCGACCTCGTCGTGGCGTCCGTGCACTCCAAGCTCCGCTCGGAACCGGAACCGATGACCGCCCGCCTGGTCACCGCCGTGCGCAACCCGCGGGTCGACGTCCTGGGGCACTGCACGGGACGGATCATCACCGGCCGGGGCCGCCCGCAGTCCCGCTTCGACGCCGGTGCCGTCTTCGCCGCGTGCGCGCAGGCGGGTACTGCGGTGGAGATCAACTGCCGGCCCGAACGGCGCGACCCGCCGGACGACCTGCTGGTCCGGGCCGCCGCCGCGGGCTGCCGCTTCGCCGTCGACACCGACGCCCACGCCCCGGAACAACTGCACTGGCAGAGCACGGGCTACGCCCGCGCGGCACGGATCGGCCTGGGAGCGGATCGACTGATCACGACCTGGCCGCTCGGGCGGCTGCTGGCCAGCAGAAACAGCCGAATGTTAACCGCCCGCCCTCCGTCCTGCCCGGCCCCGCCGGCGCGAGGGGACTGCATCCCCCGAGCGGGTGAGACGGCCCGTGCGGCCGGGCGCCTCCGGGTCCGGCGGGGAACCGATCGGATCGGGCCGGAGCGGCCCGTCCCCGAGCACACGTGGAGGCGACATGGGACACGGCGGAAATGTGATCGACGAGCTGATGGCCGACCACCGGGAGGGGGAGGAGATGTTCGGCCGTCTCCAGGCCATGACGGGCACCGGGCAGGAGCTCCGTGATCTCATCGGCGAGATCACCATCGAGCTGGTGCGGCACTCGGTCGCCGAGGAGCAGTACCTCTACCCGGCGGTCCGCGAGCGCCTGTACGCCTCAGCAACTGGACGATCTGGGTGACAAGATCCGCCGCGCCAAGGCGATGGCGCCCACCCGCCCGCACCCTGCCGCCCCGAGCAGCCCCGCGGCCAGCAAACTCCTCGCACCGGGCGCCGGCCTGGTGGACCGGACCCGCGACTTCGTGACCGGCCGCGGCAAGTCCTGAGGCCCGGTCCAGGGCGGCGGGCCGCAGGTACCCGTCCGGGACCGCCGCCCCGGACGGAGGGTGACGTGCGTCACGCCGCAGGCCCGCCGCTTGCGGCTACGCTGGTCGGCCACGAGCGGAGCGGCGCAGCTTCGCACCGCAGCTCGCGGACCCGGCACGGGCCAGGGCGAGCCCGCCCCCCGAGGAATCAGCCGTGTCCACCGAACTCGCACCGGTCATAGCCGCCGGCACCCGCTGGCTGCTGACCGCCTTCCCGCCCGCCCCGGGCGCGTTCAGCCACGCGCTTGCCGAGGCCCAAGCCCGGCAGGCCGTCACCCTCGCCGCCGCCCTGCGCTACCCGACCCCGCTGGACGCACAGCTCCTGCATCTCCTCGGCCCGGGCGGAAGCGCCCGGCTCGACTGGCTGACCGGCGCCGACCACGGGGACGCCGCCGACGCCGACTGGCGAACCTGGGTCGACGAGACCGTCGTCAGCTGGGCCGCCTGTCTCCTCGCCGCCCCCGCCCTCGCCGGCGACGCCCACCACCTCGTCGATCGCGGCCAGACAGGCGAGGTCACCCGCCTCACCGACCCCGGCGACCGCGAACACGACGCCGCTCCCCTGCTGCGCCACCCCGACCTGCTCGAGCCGATCGCCGCCCTGCACCGGGAACTGCTGCTGGACCTGCTGGACAACGAGAACGCCGTTCTGGGCTAGGGCCGGGTGCGGCACCCTCGTCGCGGCGTTCTGGTCGGCGACCTTGCCGGAGGTGGCCTGCGGTGTGAGTGTGGACGGTGGATTCGCGGCCGGGCCATGCAAGGTCGTCAACGACGGGGAACGGCTCGCCGGCCACGGTCGCGGGGGTTGCCCCGGTGAACGCCACGACGTCTCGATGCAGGTGGGACTGGTCGGTGTAGCCGGTGTCGGCCGACATGGGCCGCACCTTCACCCGCGACCAGACGGTGGGCGGCATGGTCGAAGCGGACCAGCCTCACGGCGCGCTTGGGCGGCAGGCCGAGCTGCGACCGGAACCGGGACCACAGGCGCTTGCGGCTCCGTCCGACCTCGGTGGCCAGTCCGTCGACCCGGATCCGGCCACGGCTGACGACTCTCCGGTGCCAGGCCCAGGCCACCTCGGGATCCACCGGCTCCCCGCCTCCTGCCGGCGGGCGAGCAGCGCGTCCGCCAACGCGAAGCGGTCCTGCCACGACGGTGCGTCGGCGAGTTGCTCGCGGATCCGTGCCACCTCCGCACCCCACACGGCGCCCAGCGGTACGACGGCGCCGTCGAGGTCGGCGGGGGAAGCGCCCAGGAGCTCGCGCGCGATCACCGGGGACAGGCGCACCTGTACGCACTGGAGGCTCTCCCCGCGCGCGCGGACCGCGCCACCGGCCCCGAGCCCGGGCCCTGCCACGAGACCAGGCTGTCGGCGAGGTAGCGGTCGCGGGCGGAGAGGTCGGCGGTATCCGGCTTCCCGTCGAACAGCGCAGCCATCGCCCGTTGCATCTGGTCCGTGCGCCAGGCCGCCCAGGCGTCCTCGACCACGTCCTCGTACAGGGCGGCCCCTCCGGCGTCGATGTACGTCTCGCGCATCGCCGTGACACGACGGTCCTGGACGGCAGCGTCCACACCAAGGCGCGCCCTGGCCGCGGTAGGGCCCGAGCCTTCTGCCAGGCGCTCCGACAGCTCAAGGGCAGTTCGCGCGTAGCGCGCTGCTCGGGGATCGATGCCGGCCAGGTAGCGGGCTACCGGTTCGAGGACCGGAGCCAGTGAGCCGCCGGCGGCAGGTACGTCGAGTCCGGCGAAGTGGACCGGCCGCGTCGCTGGGGCGTTGTGCACCTCGCCGGAAGGGGTGGTCAGATGCGGTGGACCGATGACGTTGCCGTACCTCCACACTCCGTACTCGGCGACGGTGCACAGCAGCCGGCCCGAGGGGGTCACGCTGAGGGAACCGGCGAAGGGGTCGCCTTCACCCGGCGTGAACTCCGTGTAGGGGCGCCCGTCCTTGGAGTCGTAGACGGTCAGGACCCGGCTCAGGTCGGGTGCGACGAGGGTGGTCCTGCCCGGTGTCGCGGTGATGGCCAGGACCCCGTCGGGCAGGACGCACAGGCCGATGTCTCCTCCGTCGGCCACGGCCGAGTCGCCCTGTCTCGCGCCGCCGGTGCGGAACACGGCGCTGACCAGGACCTCGCCTTCCACGGAGTACCGCGTGATGATCCGGTACCCGAAGTTCGCCTTCTGCGGGTCCGACTCGTCGTCGGCGACGCCGTAGGTGTGGCGGGACACCCCGTACAGCGCGTAGACCTCACCGCTCGGCGAGCCGGCGTCATCGAAGAGGTGCAGGGCCGTGCCGCGGGATGAAGGGCATGTCCAGACACTCCCGCTGGCCCTGCCGGGCACGCTGGTGGACCACCACCACGTCGACCTGACCGCGCTCTACTCCACGGGATGGGGTCTGACACCCTGCCCGGCCTCCTGTCGCCCTCGGCTCTCGACGCGGAACGTCGCGCCAGGGAGACTGGGGACTTCCTGAACGTGAAGGAGTTGTGATGCAGGTAGCCGTGGTCACCTTCGACGGTTTCAACGAACTGGACAGCTTCATCGCGGCCGCGTTGATCAACCGGTGCCGCACGGACGGCCTGGAGGCCTTCATCACGACGCCGACGCCGGTGGTCACGTCGATGAACGGCGTCGAGGTGACGGGGCAGCGCCCGATGGAGTTCGTGACCGAAGCCGACGTCGTGCTGATCGGCAGCGGAGTGAAGACGCGAGACGTGGTCGCTGACGACCGGCTGGTCTCCAGGCTGCCGCTCGACCCTTCGCGGCAGCTGATCGGCGCTCAGTGCTCGGGCGCGCTGGTGCTCGCCCGGCTCGGGCTGCTGGATGGCATGCCCGCATGCACGGACGTCAAGAGCCGGCCCTTCGTCGAAGCCAGTGGCGTCACCGTGCTGGACGCGCCCTTCCACGCCGAGGGGAACATCGCCACGGCGGGCGGTTGCCTGGCCTCCCAGTACCTCGCCACCTGGGTCATCACCCGCGTGCTCGGAGAGGGCACCGCGCGTGACGTCCTCGGCTACGTGGCTCCGGTCGGCGAACGCCGGGAGACTGTCGAACGCGCCCTCCGGGCCGTCCACGCGGGCGCGGCTGCCCTGCGCTGACCTCCTGCGATCACTGGTCGAAGCAGCAGGCGCGACCGCGGTCGAGGCCTGCGCCAGCTCGGCGGCGCGACGGGGCCGGCCCATACGTCCACCGCTCCGCGCCGGCGTCCCCCTCCATTCCTCTTCCGGCGGGCCCGCCCGGTCACGAGGCCGACGCGCCTCGGGCGGAGGATTCGCCGCGGCACGCCGCGGTTCGACATCCGGGTGACTGCCTCATCCTGGGAGAATGCTCGGCACGCCGCCGCCGAGGCTGTCGGCCCAGGGCCCGCGAGCCGGGCGGGACAGCTGGTGCAGGACCGTTCCCAGAGGAAGAGAGTCGAAGTTGGCTGCCATCGACGACGTCGTTGACGAGGCGCTGAAGCTGATTTTCGAGATGCGGTTCCGTATCTCCTACGAGGCGGAGCTCCTCATTGAGAACGGAGACGACCGGGAGAGCCGACTGGAGAAGGTGGCCGCCGCGGGTGCAGCACTGAGTGAGCTGGCCGACGAGTTCACAGGTCTCGGCAAGGAGTTCCACGCAGCAGGCACGGACGAGGTGCGGCAGACCGAGGTGATGGACAGAGCAACGCGGGAACGTGCCCGGTTGCCCCAGCGCCTGAGTGATGTCAAAGCTGTCGCCCTCGCTTCCTAGTGCTGTTGTCAAGCGGCTGTAGTCACTGGTGGTGCCACTTCGTAGCACCGTCGGTCACGGATCAGGGCCCAGATGACGTTGACGCGTCGGCGGGCGAGGGCGAGCACGGCCTGGACGTGTTTCTTCCCCTCGGCGCGTTTGCGGTCATAGAACTTCCGCGAGTGCGGGTCGAACTGAACGCTGACGAGCGCGGAGGTGTAGAAGACCCGCTGGAGTCGTCGGTGGTAGGTGACCGGCCGGTGGAGGTTGCCGCTGACCTTGCCCGAGTCGCGTGGTGCCGGGGCGACGCCGGCGAAGGCCGCCAGGGCGTCCGGCGAGTCGAACTCGTCCAGGTCGCCGCCGACAGCGGCCAGGAACTCGGCCCCGAGGGTTGCATGCCAGGGACGCTCAGGATGACGTCGGCGAGTTCGTGCTCGCGAAACCTGCCCTCGATGAGCTTGTCCATCTCTCGGATCTGCTCGTTGAGGGCCATCACCTCCTCGGCCAGGGTGTGGACCAGTTGGGCGATGGTCTTCTCGCGGCGCATCCGGGCCTGGTCGGCGATGACGTAGGCGTCGCGGGCGTCGGTCTTGCCCTCGCCGCGGTAGCCGTCGGACGCCCGGTTGACCAGTCGGCCGGGCATGTAGAGGACCTCTTGGTCGTGGCTGACCAGCAGGGCCAGCAGCAGCACGGGCTCACCGCCGGTCATGTCGATGGCCCAGGTGACCTCACGGCCGTCGGCCAGGTCCAGGACATCGCCGATCAGCTTCAGCAGTTCGGGCTCGTCGTTGGCGACCCGCCGCGACAGCAGCGTCATGCCGTCCGCGTCCAGGGCGAGGCCGTGATGGTGGCCCTTGCCGCTGTCGATCCCCGCCCACATCCGGCTCATCGCGCTCCTGACGCACTCGTTCGTACTCTTCGTGCCACGGACGACCTCGCCGGCATTGCTCTACTCAGCGACGTGTTCGCACTTCCTCATCGGCGGCCGAGTCGTCGTGGGGCGTCGGGCGGCGAAGCAAGGGAAGCCACGAGACGGCAGCCGCCTGACAGCCACACCCAGCACCCCTGGGCGACCCGACCCTACGAATGGCTCGATCAACCCGATCAAGAAGGTAGAGCCGCCCGAATCGGCCCGACCCCGCCGCTGTACCGCGGCGGCGCGGCCCGGAAGGGCTGCGCGGGCTCAGCGCAGGTCGGAAGGCCCATGCGCACGGCGCGCTCGCGACGTGCGCGCGGTACGGCCGGTGAACACGGAGCGGGCGCGGCGCCGGTGTCTGCCCCGGGCCGCCGCCGGTTTCGGTACTCCGGACACTCCCGTGGGCCCCAGTACGTGCTCCTCGTACCGGCCGAGCCCGAGTGCCGCGCACATCAGCAGGGGCGGGACGAGCAGCGCCAGGAACAACACGGGAGGGCTACCTGTGCTTTGCCAGGGTGGTCACCAGCACGACGAGGGCGAAGGCCACCACCAGGAGGTGCAGCCACACGGGTCCGGATTCGGCGGCCCAGGCGAGCACCGCGGTCGTATTCGATGTCATACGGACGCGCTTGCCCCCGCGCGGAGCTGTGACGCGGACGAATTCGATCCGAGTGGGACGAGCGGACCGCGGTCGCTCCGTGCGGCGGCGATCCTCCTTGCTCCACGCGCGCCGCGAGGGACTCTCCGCAGGGCTCGTCGTCCTCGGGGAGCCCCACGGCGATGGCGCGCCGGCTCCGCGTCCGCCGGCCAGGACGCGAACGTGGGCTGCCGCTCAAGGACGAGGCCGGTCCGGAAAGCCTCGCACCGTGCGGCGTGCTCGATGAGACCGCCGATGCTCAGCCGGCTCGCAGAGGCCGCCGTGCGAGCCTGCTCTTCGGCAGACCGTAAGCCGTGACCCGTAGCGCGCGTTGTCGGCGGTCCAGGCAGGTGGTCAGCGCTGTGCGCTCCTCGGCGACGGGCGGGACGCCTCTCCGCCTGATACCTCAGCGGCACGCCCCGATCTTGCGCAAGGAACTGAAAGTTTTTTCACGAGGGGTTGACCAGCCCTTTCTCCGGGAGAGAGGGTCAGCCCATGCCCGCACACGTACCGCCGATCGCCGACGAGCGCGAAGGCCTTCTCGCCTACCTCACCCACCAGCGCCAGGCTCTGCGCGCCACCGCCCACGGACTGACGGACGATCAGGCGAGGATGACGCCCACCGCCAGCGAACTGAGCATCGGCGGTCTCATCAAGCACGCCGCGCGGTGCGAGGCCGGATGGACCGACCTGATCCTCCAGCGGGAGCGCGGCCCACAGCGGACGGCAGACGAGAGCGACTCCGCCGAATTCGTGCTCACCGGGGAGGAGACGCTCGCGGACGTACTGGACCAGTACGAGTCCGCCGCCCGGGAGACGGACGCGGTGATCGCCGCAACAGCCGATCTGGGCCAGGCCGTGCCCGTCCCCCAGGGACTGCCGTGGTTCCCCGCCGACGTGAAGAACTGGTCCGTTCGCTGGGTGCTGCTGCACCTCATCGAGGAGACCTCCCGACACGGCGGTCACGCCGACATCATCCGCGAAACCATCGACGGCGCCACCCTGTTCCCCCTGCTGGCCGCCGCCGAGCAGTGGCCCGACCCGTGGTTCCAGCCCTGGCAGCCCCCGACCGGCTGAACAACGGGCGGCAGCAGCGCCGGGGCGGCCCGGCAGGGCCGCCCTGAAGGTGCTCGGTCACCGGCGTCCGAGGGCGTCGCGGCTCCACCCGGTGCCGGTGTGCTCCGTGCTCGGCACCGCCGGAGACCGTGGCGGGTTCAGGGCCCGGAGGACAGGGCGGTGAGCACCCGGTCCGGGGTGAGGGGAAGGGTCCGGATCCGGCGTCCGGTCGCCCGGGCCACGGCATTGCCGACCGCCGCGGCCGTGCCCACGATGCCGATCTCGCCGATGCCCTTGCTGCCCATGGGGTTGAGGTGCTTGTCGTGTTCGTCGAGCCAGGCCACCTGGATATCCGGTACGTCCGCGTGCACGGGTACGTGGTACGAGGCCAGGTCGACGGCCGTGAAGTCCCCGAACCCGGGGTCGAGGGCACTGCCCTCCGTCAGGGCCATGCCCAGCCCCATCACCATGCCCCCGACGAGCTGCGAGCGCGCGGTGTCGGGGTTGAGGATCCGCCCCGCGGCGAACACGCCGAGCATCCGGGCCACGCGTACTTCGCCGGTCACCGTGTCCACCCGGACCTCGGCGAACTGCGCCCCGAAGGCATGCCGTGCGTAGGGTGACCGCTGCTTCGCCGACGCCGTGGTGTCCGCGGAGACCGTCAGCCCGCCGTCCGGGACGGCACCGCCGTGCCGTGCCACCGACGAGGCCAGGGCCACGCACGCGTCGTGCACGGCCCACCCCCAGGACCCCGTCCCCGAGGAGCCCCCGGCCAGCGAGGCGGCGGGCAGTCCCGTGTTGCCGATCGCCACGGCGACCCGTTCCGGCGCCACGCCGAGGGTCTCGGCGGCGATGTCACCGAGCACGGTCCGCGCGCCCGTGCCGATGTCCGTGGCATTGACCTCGACCAGATAGGTGCCGTCGGCCCGGGCGTGGGCCCTCGCCGAGGACGCGGCCGCCCACACCGGATACGTCGACGCGGCGACGCCGGCTCCGATGAGCAGGCTGCCCTCCCGCCGGGGCGCCCGACACGCGGGCCACGCGAACCGGGTGGCTCCCGCCCGGAGGCACTCCACGAGTCCGCGGCTGCTGAAGGGGCGGCCGCTGTCGGGTTCGGCCTGCGGTTCGTTGCGGATGCGCAGGGCGACGGGGTCCATTCCCAGGGCGTCCGCGAGTTCGTCCATGGCCGACTCCAGGGCGTACATGCCCGGAGCCTCTCCGGGGGCCCGCATCCAGGAGGGGGTGGGCACGTCCAGTGGCACGACCTCGTGCGCCGTGAGGAGCGCCGGCGCGGCGTACATGACGCGGGCGGGGACGGCTGCCTGCTCGACGAACTCGCGTACCCGGGAGGTGTGGGTGGTCACCTCGTGGGCCACTGCCGTGAGGGTGCCGTCCTCGCGCGCCCCCAGCCGCAGCCGGTGCAGCGTGGCCGCCCGATGGCCGACCACCGCGGCCATGTGACGGCGTGGGAGCGCGAGTTTGACGGGGCGCCCGGTGCGCAGGGAGGCCATCACGGCGAGCACGACGTGCGGCCGCGGGGTGCCCTTGGCGCCGAAGCCGCCCCCGACGTGACCCGAGTCGACGGTGATGCGCTCTTCGGGCAGGTCGAACAGGGAGGCCAGAACGGTGCGGACCATCGTCGACCCCTGGCTGGAGTCGTACACGGTCAGGTGCTCCGCAGCCGGGTCCCAGTGGGCGGTGGCGGCGTGCGGTTCCATGGGGTGGTTGTGCAGCGGCGGAACCGTGTACCGGCAGTCGACGCGGACGGGGGCCGTGCGGAAGGCGGCGGTGGCGTCGCCCTTCGACCGGACGGCCGGATAACCGCCGTTGACCTGGTCGGGCGTGTACGCACCCGGGTGCTCCTCGCGCAGCGTGACGTCGAAACCGGTGGTCTCGTACGCGATACGGACGGCTTCGGCGCATGCCTGGGCCGCCTCGGGCCCCTCGGCGACGGCCAGGGCCACGTACCAGCCGCGGTGCGGTACCTGGGGTCCTTGGAGCACCAGCAGCGTCGGGTCGTCGGCGGCTCCCAGCCGCGGCGCGTCGAAGGGGGTGAGGACGGCGACGGCGCCCGGCACGGCGAGGGCTGCGGCGGTGTCGACGGTCAGCACCCGGCCCGGGCCGACGGTGGCGGGGACCGGACAGGCGTGGAGGCAGCCGGGCGGCGTGTGGTCGGCGGCGTAGCGGGCACGGCCGGTGACCTTCTCGGGCCCCTCCCGCCGGACGGCGCGCCTCCCCGGCACAATGGCCTGCGCAGTGGGCTGCGCGGTGGCCTGCGCGGTGGAGGGGAATTCCGCTTTCATGATCGCTCCCGTCGCTCCCGTCGCTCCCGTCTCTGCCGTCGCTCCCGTTGCTTCGTCCGCCCGGTGGCGCCTCGCAGCCCACCGATCAGGTGGGCCCGGTGGAGACGCAGGCCGAGACGAGGCCGTCGAGCACCTCACAGGCCAGGTTGCGCGCCAGCTCCACCTTGAACGCGTTGTCGGGCCGTGGACGTGCTCTGCTCAGCTCGGCCTCCACCGCGGTGCGCAGGACGCCCGCAGCGGGTTCCTCGCCCAGCAGGAGCTCTTCGGCCGTGCGGGCCCGCCAGGGGCGGTGGGCGAGCCCGCCGAAGGCCAGCGCCACGCGCCGCACGCGGCCGTCCGACAGCTCCAGGAGCGCGGCGACCGAGACCAGGGCGAAGGCGTACGAGGCCCGGTCGCGGACCTTGCGGTACCGCGACGGCACGCCGAAGGCTCCGGCCGGGAGCAGGACGGCGGTCAGGAGCTCGCCCGGCTCCAGCAGGGTGTCCCGCTCCGGCCGGTCGCCGGGCAGCCGGATGAAGTCGCCGACGGGAACGGTCCGGAGCCTCCCGTCGGCGGGACCGAGGAGTTCCACCTCGGCGTCGACGGCGGCCAGCGCCACGGCGAGGTCGGAGGGGTGGGTGGCGACGCAGGACGGGGAGTGGCCGAGGACGGCGTGGTCCCGGGTGATGCCGTCGAGGGCGCCGCAGCCGCTTCCGGGGCGGCGTTTGTTGCAGGGTTTGGCGGTGTCCTGGAAGTAGGGGCAGCGTGTGCGCTGGAGGAGGTTGCCGCCCGTGGTCGCCATGTTGCGTATCTGGGCGGAGGCCCCGGACAGCAGGGCCTGGGCCACGACGGGGCACCCGCCGACGAGCGGGTGGGCGGCCAGGTCGGCGTTGCGGACGCCGGCACCGATCCGCAGCCCGCCGTCGGACGTACGCGTCACGCTGCTGTCGAGGAGCCGGCTCACGTCCACGACGGTGTCCGGCTCGGCCACGCCCAGCTTCATCAGGTCCACGAGGTTGGTGCCGCCGGCCAGGTAGGCGGAGCCCGGCCGGCCGCCGTGCGCCTCAACCGCACCGGCCAGGTCGGCGGGTCGGACGTACGCGAACGCCTTCATGCGATCACGTCCCGGACGGCGTCGACGATCCGGGGGTAGGCCCCGCAGCGGCACAGGTTGCCGCTCATGCGCTCCGCGATCTCGGCCCTGTCCCACCGCGACGGTTCCCGGGCTTCTCCGCCGTCCCGGGCCCCTTCGGAGAGCATGCCTACGGCCGAGCACAGCTGTCCCGGTGTGCAGTACCCGCACTGGAAGGCGTCCCGGGCCAGGAAAGCCTCCTGCAGGGGGTGGAGCCGCCCCTCGGTGGCCAGTCCCTCGACGGTCGTCACCTGCGCCCCGTCCACGGCGGCGGCGAGCACCAGGCAGCTGTCCACGCGCCTCCCGTCCAGCAGGACGGTGCACGCTCCGCACTGCCCGTGGTCGCAGCCCTTCTTCGCCCCGGTGAGCCCGAGGTGCTCACGGAGCGCGTCGAGAAGCGTCACCCTGTGGTCCACGTGCAGGGTGTGCGTCTCACCGTTGACGTGGAGCACCACGTCCGAGGTGAAGCCGTCGCCTCCGCTCATGCCCTACCTCCGGGGCGCGTCTGTTCGTTCTTCCGCCCTCCGTTCCTACGGTATGCCTACGGCTCCCCCGCGGCTCGTGATCTTGCCGGACGCCCTTTCCTTCCGTGGCATCTCCCCTACGCTTGCCAGGGTCACGGCCAAGATCGAACGAGGGGGGAACACCCATGCCGTACGAGATCGGCGCCAAGGTGAGGCTGACCCGGGACGTGCAGATCACCGCGAACGACACCCCGGTCAGGATCGGCTTCCCAGGTCCGCTGTTCCTGGGCGAGGGCTTGGAGGGCATCGTCACGGGCGCGGGACAGGCAGCCAGCAGCTTCGCGCAGGAGCAGGTCGCGATGTTCGATCAGCAGATCCGCCAGGTCCAGCTCACGGGCTTCGCGGCCAGCCTCGTCGAGCAATTCCGTCAGCAGGTCGTCGGGCACGGGTCGTACGACGCCGGAGTCGGCTCTCAGATGAGGTACAAGGTGCGCTTCGAAAACGGGTTCGTTCTCGACGGTCTCGGAGAAGACGGGCTGACCCGAGCCTGAGCGTCTGTGCCACCACGCCGCCGCGGTCGGCGGGGGCGTGGTGAACCGGCCGCCGAGCCGGCGCGGCGGCTCTGCTCAGCCCGGGTAGGCGATCGAGCCCAGCGGCGGGCAGGGCATGAGCGTGGTGCCGGCGCCGGGGCGTTCGACGAAGACCCGGCCCGCGGCGGCCCGCAGGCGCTGGGAGTCCAGGTCATCGGCGTACCAGGCATCACGCCTGGCGCGGGCGTAGTCCCACGAGTCGTCGATGAGGCTGAGGCTGGTGTTGCCGGCACTGCGCTGGAAGTCGGCCTGCAGGGCCGCCTGTTGGAGTGCGCTCTGGGTCGCGGCCAGTTCGATGCGGGTGATCAGGACGCCGAGGGTGTCCGGTTCGCGGGTCGGCATGGGGGCCTGCGGGAGCAGCGACACCCCGGTGTCGAGGCGGCCGATGTTGTCCACACTCGCCTGCTGCGCGTCCCTCATCATGATCTGCATTTCCTGGTGCATCCAGTAGAACTCGTCGAGGTCGGCCTGGGTGATGCGTATCCGCTGGTAGAGGGCTTGGAAGCGGGGGTCTTGGTGCAGCGGGCGTATGAGGGGGAGGTGGAGCGCCACGCAGTCGTTGAAGCCGTCCGACACCGCGGCCTCGAGGTGGAGGATGGCCAGGTCCCCCTGCCCCTGAGCGCATGCCAGCCCGGCGAGGCTCGCACGGCCCGCAGCGGCGAGCCACGCACCGTCGGGACCGAGCGCCGTGGCACGCGCGACGACGTCGTGGACGCCCCTGGTGCCCGCCACGGCGGGTCCCTTGGTCAGGATCTCCACCAGCACTTCGTGATAACGGGTGGCCAGTGAGTTGACGGTGTCGACCATGGATCTCCTCGTACCTCGGTGGTGAAGAGCTGCTGGGGCATCAAGTCTGCGGCAGTCCTCAGGAGATGACGGGCGGACCGGGTGAGAGGTTCCCGTCCGAGCCCGGCCCTGCCGGTCGCGCCCGATCCGGCCGTGGCCGCCGGGGTCTGCCGGCGGACGCGGCGGAGCTCCCCGGCCGTCGCGATGCGACGGCCGACAGCATCAACTTCTCCCCACCGTCGACATGACCGACGCACTGCGCCAGATGGCCGCCCAGGGCGGGGAGCCGGGCCCCGACGACGTCGCCGCGCCCAGCCCGCACCGCAGAGACGACGAGCTGCGCTTCGGCGACTACGACACCGCCACCCTCCACATCCCGCCCAGCCCCTGCGACAGCGCTTCGCCTTCCAGGGGACGGCCCCTGACGATGCTCTCTTCCAGGGGTCCGGCGAAGGCAGGCCGAAACCCTGTGGAGCCCGCCTGCGCGGCGTGGAATGATCTTGGGCGAGTGCTGAAGGAAGGGAAGGTCAAAAAGGTGTACGTCCCGTCATCTGTACGAGCTCTCGATGATGACGAGCGTGAGCTCGTGGAGCTGGCACGCCGCACCATAGACGCGCATACCGACGCCGGGCCCGACGAAGACGGGATCCACACGGTGGGCGCCGCGGTCATGGCCGCCGACTACCGGATGTTCGCCGGGGTGAACCTCTACCACTTCACCGGCGGGCCCTGCGCCGAACTCGTGGCTCTGGGAGCTGCGCGGGCCCAGGGCGCCCGCCAGATGCGCTGCATCGTCGCCGTGGGAAACCACGGGCGCGGGGTCATCGGCCCGTGCGGGCGCGATCGGCAGGTCTTCGTGGACTACTACCCCACCATGCGCGTCATCGTGCCCACCCCCGCGGGGCTCAGGTCCGTGCTCGCCGCCGACCTGATGCCGCTGGCTCAGCGATGGACCCCGGAGGCGGGCATGAACGGTCTCGACCCATTGCTCTACCAGGACCCCGAGACGACCGGTCCCCCGATCATCCGGTTCAACCCCCGCTACCTCGACGTCGTCCGCTCCGGCGCCAAGACCAGGACCACCCGCTTCCGGGACCCGGCACAGCCTGGCCCGGCACGGCTGGTGTTCGAGAGCGACCCGGAAGTCGTCCTGCCGGCAGAGGTGACCGGCATCAGGCACTGCCTGGTCGGTGACCTCACCGACCGGGACGCCCAAGCTGAGGGGCTGACGACCGCAGCCGAACTCCGGGAAGCCCTCAAGGGCCACTACCCGGATCTGACGGGAACCGACGAAGTCGACGTCATCACCTTCCGGACCGACGACGAGAAGGGCGCCGCCTAAGCCGCGGATGCGCCGACGACGGCAGGCGGGCCGCGAGCAACACCGAGGCCTCGAACTGCGCAGACGCACCGCCGAGCACGGCACCCGATGGTCTGGAGCCCGGTCAGTTCACCGGGATGATGTCGGGGGCGCCGAGCCGGACGGCGTCGGCGGTCCGGTCGTCCGGTTGTTGCTGGGCCTCGCGTTCCGCGGCCACACGCTTCAGGTAGTGGTCGACCTCGCGCTCCTGGTGCGCCCGGTCCCATCCCAGGTGGGGCGCCATCATCCGGGCCACGGTCGGCGCCGCGTCCACCCCGCGGTCCCAGGACTCGATGGAGATCCGGGTGCGCCGGGCGAGCACGTCCTCCAGGTGGCGGGCCGCCTCGTGGGTGACCGCGTAGACGGCCTCGACCCTCAGGTAGTCGTCGGAGCTCGGCAGTGCCTCGCCGAGCGAGGGGTCGGCCGCCACCAGGGCGAGCAGTTCGGGCGCCAGGGAGCCGTAGCGGTTCAGGAGGTGTTCGATGCGGGCGACATGGAGCCCGGAGCGCTCGGCGAGCCGGTGCCGGGAGTTCCACAGTGCCGGGTAGCCGTCGGCGCCCAGCAGCGGGACGCGGTGCGTGACGCAGTCGGGGACCTTCTCGTCCAGCGCCCGGGCGGCCTCGTCGACCGCGTGCTGGGCCATCACCCGGTACGTGGTGTACTTGCCGCCCGCCACCACCACGAGGCCGGGCACCGGATGGGCGACGAGGTGTTCCCGGGACAGCTTGCTGGTCTCCGCCGCCTCGCCGGACAGCAGGGGGCGCAGGCCCGCGTAGACACCCTCGACGTCCTCGGGGACCAGGGGGGTGGCCAGGACGCTGTTGACGTGTTCCAGCAGGTAGGTGACGTCCTTGGAACTGAGGGCGGGGTGGGCCTTGTCGAGCGTCCAGTCGGTGTCGGTGGTCCCGATGATCCAGTGCCGGCCCCAGGGAATGACGAAGAGCACGCTCTTCTCGGTGCGCAGGATCAGACCGGTGCGGGAGTTGATGCGGTCACGGGGAACGAGCAGGTGGACGCCCTTGGAGGCGCGGACGTGGAACTGGCCGCGGGTGCCGGCCATGGCCTGCGTGTCGTCCGTCCACACCCCGGTCGCGTTGATGACCTGCTTGGCCCGGACCTCCGTCTCGTCGCCGCTCTCCAGGTCCGTGACGACGGCGCCGACCACGCGCTCGCCCTGGCGCAGGAAGCGGCTGACGCGGGTGCGGTTCGCGGTCAGTGCCCCGTACGAGGCGGCCGTACGGGTGAGGAACAGGGTGTGCCGGGCATCGTCGACCTGGGCGTCCCAGTACTGGATGGCGCCCACCAGGGCGTCGGACCGCAGGGCGGGCGCTTCGCGCAGGGCGGCGCGCCTGCTCAGGTGGCGGTGGCGGGGCAGGCCTCCGGAGGTCCCGGAGGCCCGGGCCATCGCGTCGTACAGCAGCACACCGCTGCCGACGTACCAGCGCTCGGTGGCGCGGTGTTGCAGCGGGTAGAGGAACGGAACCGGGCGCACCAGGTGCGGGGCGAGGAACCGGAGCAGAAGGCCCCTTTCCTTGAGGGCTTCGGCGACGAGTCGGAAGTCGAGCATCTCCAGGTAGCGCAGGCCGCCGTGGATGAGTTTGCTGGAGCGGCTGGACGTGCCCGAGGCCCAGTCGCGGGCTTCGACGAGTCCGACGCTCAGGCCCCGGGTGGCGGCGTCAAGGGCGGTTCCGCTGCCGACGACGCCGCCTCCGACGACGAGGATGTCGAGTTCACCCTTGCCCATGGCGGCGAGGGCCTGGGTGCGGGCCCCGGGTGACAGGGCCACCGGATCGACCATGGTCGCTCTCCTCCTCGGTGCCGCGGGCGGGGCGGCTGCAGCTATTCGACCTTGGCCCAGTCGAGCGTCCGCTCCACCGCCCGCTTCCAGCCCTCGTACCCTTCCCTGCGTCGTTCCTCCGGCCACTGGGGGGCCCAGCGCTTCGACTCCTGCCAGTGGGTGCGCAGTTCGTCCGTGTCCCGCCAGAAGCCGGTGGCGAGGCCGGCCGCGTAGGCGGCGCCGAGCGCGGTCGTCTCGGCGACGACGGGACGGCTGACCGGTACGCCGAGGACGTCGGCCTGGGTCTGCATGCAGAGGTCGTTGGCCGTGACACCACCGTCCACCTTGAGCACGTCGAGGTGGACGCCGGAGTCCTGTTCCATGGCTTCCACCACGTCGCGGGTCTGGTAGCAGATGGCTTCCAGGGTCGCCCGGGCCAGGTGGCCGTTGTCGTGGTAGCGGGCCAGGCCGACGATCGCGCCGCGGGCGTCGGAACGCCAGTATGGGGCGAACAGGCCGGAGAAGGCCGGGACGAAGTAGATGCCGCCGCTGTCCTCGACGGTGCTCGCCAGGCGCTCGCTCTCGGCGGCATCTCCGATGATCTTCAGCTGGTCGCGCAGCCACTGCACGGCAGAGCCCGTCACCGCGATGGATCCTTCGAGGGCGTAGACCGCCGGGCTGTCGCCGAACTGGTACGCCACGGTCGTCAGCAGGCCGTGTTGCGAACGGACCAGTTCCGTCCCGGTGTTGAGCACCAGGAAGTTGCCGGTTCCGTAGGTGTTCTTCGCCTCGCCGGGGGCGTAGCAGACCTGGCCGACGGTCGCCGCCTGCTGGTCGCCGAGGACACCGGTGATCGGGATGGCTTCGCGCAGCGGGCGGGAGGTGCGGGTGCGCCCGTACGCCTCCGGGTGGGAGGACGGGTTGATGGTGGGCAGCATGGCCCGGGGTACGCCGAAGAAGCCGAGCAGTTCGTCGTCCCAGTCGAGGGTCTCCAGATCCATGAGCATCGTGCGGCTGGCGTTGGTGACATCGGTGGCGTGGACGCCGCCATCGGGTCCACCGGTCAGGTTCCACAGCACCCAGCAGTCGGTGTTGCCGAAGAGGGCGTGCCCCTGCTCGGCGGCCTCCCGCACGCCGTCGACGTTCTCGAGGATCCACTGGATCTTGCCGCCCGAGAAGTACGTGGCCGGTGGAAGCCCCGCCTTGCGGCGGATGACGTCGCCCTGGCCACCGCGCTCCAGGGCGGCGGCGATGGAGTCGGTACGGGTGTCCTGCCAGACGATGGCGTTGTAGTACGGGCGTCCCGTGCGGGGGTCCCAGACGACGGTCGTCTCGCGCTGGTTGGTGATGCCGACGGCCGCCAGGTCGGAGGCGTCGAGGTTTCCGTGCCGGAGCGCGTTCTGGATCACCGAGTTGGTGCGTTCCCATATCTCCACGGGGTCGTGTTCGACCCACCCCGATCGCGGAAGGATCTGGGAGTGCTCCAGCTGGTGCCGCGCCACCTCGTTGCCGTCGTGGTCGAAGATCATGAAACGGGTGCTCGTGGTCCCCTGGTCCACTGCGCCGACGAAGTCAGCCATGGGGTGCCGCCTCCTTTGGGATGCCGTGTGTGGGGCTGTCGTCCGGTCCGGGACGGGAGGTGTGGTGCCCTGCGCCGCGGTTGCCGCGGATCAGGTCAGCTCTCTTCCGGTGCCGGTACGCGTCCGGGAGGCTCCGGTTCGGCGGTCGGCAGGAACCTGCCGATGAGCAGCTTGTAGATGGCCGCCCCCAGCAGACCGCCGACGAACGGGCCGATGATCGGCACCCAGAAGTAGAAGTTGCCGTACTGGTCCCTCCATGCCGTGCCGTAGCCGGTGATGAAGCTGGCCAGACGGGGGCCGAGGTCACGGGCCGGGTTGATCGCGTACCCGGCGTTGGTGCCCCACGCCATGCCGATCGCGACGACGATCAGGCCGACGATGAACGGTGCCAGGTTGGCTCCGGGCGGCGTGCCCAGCAGGTCCGTCACCGCGAAGATCAGCAGGAGCAGGAGCGCGGTGCCGATGATCTGGTCGCGCAGTGCGCCCCACTCGGTCACCGGCAGGTTCGGGTTCCCGTTGGCCGGGAGCGTGGAGAAGACGCCCTGCGTCTTGATGGTGTGGCCGGGGTCCGCCTTGGCCAACGCCTCGGAGTAGTTCCAGCGGACGATCAGGGCGGCGACGAAGGCTCCGGCGAGCTGGGCCAGCGCGTAGGGGGCCACCCTGCTCCACGGGAAGCCCTTGAAGGCGGCCAGGGCCACGGTCACCGCAGGGTTGAGGTGGGCGCCGCTCAGCCTTGCCGCGGCATAGACGCCCAGGGTCACGCCCAGGCCCCAGGCCCAGGCGATGCTGTCGTGGTTTCCGAGTCCGCCCGCGGGGTCCGTCAGGGCTCCGCCGGCCACCACCTGGGCCACGACACCGCAGCCGAACAAGATGAGGATCATGGTGCCGGCGAACTCGGCTGAGAGTTCCCCGACCAGCCCTGATGATTTGAGCCGCTCACTCATGGGGTTCCCGCTTCCCGCCGACCCGAAGATCGGCATTCGACTGCCCCGAGCCCCCGCTTCAGCGTAAGGCGGGTCGGCCGGGCCGGAAACACGAACCGATCGGTCCTGTCCTGCGCGGGCCACTGCCCGCCCGCTCCGGCACCCCGGTCCTTCCTCGGGTCGTCGCCCGAGTGCTCGCCGATGTCCACGGCATGGCAGCACACTGTTCGTATGGCGCGCCCGCGCTGACGGGCCTGCCCGGCGCTCAGTGCTCGGTGCTCGGTGCTCGGTGCCCCTGCTCCTTGCTTCGAGCTCCGTGCTCCGCGCTCCGTGAAGGGGCCGGGCTGCTCACACACCGGTTCCGACCGGGAGGCACACGATGAAAATGCTGATCAACACTCCGCAGACCGTGGTCGCCGACGCCCTGCGCGGGCTGGCCGCGGCCCACCCGGAACTGGACGTGGACACCGAGGCCCGGATCGTCGTACGCCGGGACGCGCGGCAGGGTGGTCGGGTCGGTCTGGTCTCCGGTGGCGGTTCCGGACACGAGCCCTTGCACGCAGGCTTCGTAGGACCCGGAATGCTGTCCGCCGCCTGTCCCGGTGAGGTGTTCACCTCGCCCGTGCCCGACCAGATGGCGCGAGCGGCCAAGGCCGTTGACTCCGGCCGGGGAGTCCTGTTCGTCGTCAAGAACTACACCGGGGACGTACTGAACTTCAACATGGCGGCCGAGCTCGTCGAGGAGGACGGCATCCGGGTCGAGCAGGTGCTGGTCAACGACGACGTCGCCGTGACCGACAGCCTCTACACCGATGGGCGTCGCGGCACGGGGGGAACGCTCTTCGTCGAGAAGATCGCCGGTGCGGCGGCGGAGGAGGGCGCGCCGCTCGAGCAGGTCGCCGCGATCGCCCGGCGGGTCAACGAGGCCTGCGCCAGCTTCGGCGTGGCGCTGACGGCCTGCACCACCCCCGCCAAGGGCAGTCCCACCTTCGACCTGCCGGACGACGAGCTCGAGCTGGGAATCGGGATCCACGGCGAGCCGGGCCGCAAGCGGCACCCGATGATGCCCGCAGGGGAGATCGCGGAAGTCGCGGTGGGTGCCGTGCTGGATGACATGGCGAATGCGGCCCCGGTAGACGGGCCGGTGCTGGCCCTGGTGAACGGTATGGGCGCGACGCCGCTCCTGGAGC
This sequence comes from Streptomyces pallidus (ex Mingjun et al. 2026), assembly GCF_051550185.1. Taxonomy (NCBI): domain Bacteria; kingdom Bacillati; phylum Actinomycetota; class Actinomycetes; order Kitasatosporales; family Streptomycetaceae; genus Streptomyces; species Streptomyces pallidus (ex Mingjun et al. 2026). The sequence continues at coordinate 336,568 of NZ_CP196181.1, forward strand.
TGTACGGCTTCCATGCGGAGGTGGCGCGGGTGCTGGCGGCTCGAAGCGTCACCGTGGCCCGGACCCTCGTGGGCAACTACGTCACCTCGCTGGACATGGCCGGGTGCTCGGTGACGCTGTGCCGGGCCGACGAGGACATGCTGCGGCTGTGGGACGCACCGGTGCAGACGGCAGCACTGCGCTGGGGCCGCTGACCGTGAACGGCTGGCGCCAGACGGCTCGTTTATGGCGGCCTGGCCATCCTCCAAGACCCGCTTCCGCCTCCGCACCGCCAGGCGGAGGAGGGTCCGGGGGCGCCGGCCGGCCTCCCGGTCTCGCCGTTCGGACACGAGGACGATCGGGGGTTCCCATGTACTTCCGCCAACTCACGGTGGCCTGCGCCGCGCTCGCCTCACTCGCCCTGTCCGCCGCGCCGGCCGCCCCGGCACAGCAGGCCGTCGCCACCGACATCTCGCGCACCAGCCCCTACGGCCAGCTCAGCGCGACGGCGTACTGGCAGTCACGCGGCTCCCTGACGATCCCCGCGTCGTCGCTGGGCGACACCTGTGGGGACGGCCACCGCTCGTACTGGCAGATCGTGTGGAACCCGGGCACGAGCAGCGAGGGCGCGGGCGGGAAGCGCTACGCGGACGAGTGCAGGACCACGGCCTGGACGGACCCGACCCGCGTGTCCGCGGCCTACGTCCGGTCGATCGACGTGTGGGTGTGCCACCACCGGTGGTGGGGCACCGACGCGTGCGACCGGGCGACGTACCACAACCCCTACTACACCCCTTGACACCCCTTCCGCCGGCCAAGCCTCGCTGGAGGCTGCCGCCGGCCTGGCCGGGACGGGAGCAGCCCGTCGCGACACTGCACCCCCACCCGCCCGGTCCCGCCCACGACGCCACCCGGCCGCGACGGCAGGAACGATCGCTCGCCGCGGCGTACGGCGAAGCGCCGCGGCGGACGACTGGTCGCCGGCAAGCCTCCCGGACGGGCCGCCGATATCCTGGGACCGAGATCGGGGGCTTTCCTCATCCGGAAGGCGGCAACGATGCGGCGTCGGCACCTCATGCTCCTCGCAGCCCCGCTCCTCGCCTCCTCGGTGGCCCTCGCCCCCGCTCACGCGGTGCAGGCCGGAACCGCCGGGGCGAGTGGGGTCAAGCAGGCGGTGAAGGTCACCAAGGTCGAAGTGGTCACCTTGCTGAAGTCGGGGGAGGCCGTCGAGTGCAACGGCACTCCCGTGGCCATGGCCTTCGACGGAAAGGTCACGGCGACCGGGCCGGGCACGGTCCGCTACCACTGGACCGTGAACGCCAGCCGCGCCCGGGTCTCCCCGGGATCCTTCACCTTCGGCGCGGGCACCTCCACCAAGGTCGTGCTCCAGGTCGTGGACATGCCGGCGCCCAGGAACGCCAAGGCGGTGACCGGCTACGTCACGCTCCACCTGCCGGACCAGAAGAAGAGCGTCCGCAGCGAGCAGGTGACGTTCCCCTGCAAGAAGTGAGCCCGGCGCGGGATTTCTACGTGATCGCGAATCCGGTACTGATGGCGTTTGCGCTCAGGTGAGCGATCGTCGTCAGCAGGGCCACGACATCGACGAGCTGCTCGAACCCGGCCCGAGCTGAGCGGTCCGGTGGCGCGGCAGCGGGTGGTCATCCTCGTGGCAGCGCCTTGCGCAGCCTCGCGTCGAGCTCCTTGGCGAGCTGTGCATCGGACGGCGGGTCGTCGCCCTGGAGGCGGGCCAGTTCGGCCGCGAAGGTCTGGGTGAAGGCACCGTAGAGGGGGGTCCGCGGCCGCTGGACGGCGTTCTCCAGTGCGGGCAGCAGGGTGTCGCGCGCGTAGCCGGGGCGGCCGTGCGCGTCCCTCGGCATCCGGTCGGTGCGCTCGCCCGTCGGGGCGGCGCTGGCCTGGCCGGGCGGCTTCGCCGCCTTGCAGGTCAGCTGGTCGTCCTCGTACGCGGAGAGCCGGGTGGCCGCGAAACCCGCGTCGAGCAGGCAGCGTTCGCTCTCCCTGCCGGTGAGGAACTCGACGAGCTGCCGGGCCGCGGCGCTCCGCTGCGACCCCCGGGCCACGGCCAGGTTCTGGCCGCCCAGCACCGCTCTGCCGGGCAGCGGGGCCACGCCGAGCTGCTCCTCGGACAGGGACTGGTGGAGGGTCCGGTATGCGTACGGCCAGTGGCGCAGGAAGGCGGTGTGGCCGGCCGTGAAGTCGGTGAGGGTGTCCGCCTCGTCGGAGTGGACGGCGTCCGGCAGGGTGTAGGCGGCCTGGGTCCTGTTGCGCATCTCGTCCAGTCCCGTCTTCAGGCCGTCCACGGAACCGGCGTAACGGCCGTCCCCGTCGGTGAGGGCGAAGTCGTCGACGGCGGAGGCGAAGGCCTCGACGCCGTTGACGGTGAGGCCTTCGTAGGACGCGTCGAGCTGCGCCGTCCAGCCCTTCCGGTAGGCGTCGGGCAGCTTTCTTCCCGCGCCGTCGAGGGCGCCGATCAGCTGCTGGACCACGGGCCAGCGGGTGTCCTTGCCGAGGTCGGGGACCGTGATCCCCGCGCTCTTCAGATAGTCGCGGCGGTAGAAGAGCAGCCCGACGTCGCTGTTGAAGGGTACGGCGTACACCGCGTCCTTCCAACGGGCGGTGGCGGCGACGGACTTGACGACGTCGGCGTCGACCAGCGCGTCGGGGAGCGGCTGGACGAGACCCGCGGCGGCGAACTCCGGCACCCAGGTCACGTCGAGGTTGACCACGTCGTACTCGGCGCTGCCGGACTGCAGTGCCCCGAGCAGCTGGCTCCGTTGCTGGTCCGCCGAGCCGGGCAGCTCGACGAGGCGGGCCCGGTAGCCGGAGCCCTTGCGCTCCTGCTCTCCGTTCCACGCCTCGATCAGCTGCTGGCGGATGCCTCCCCTGCCGGTCACGTCCCGGCCGCTGGCCAGCACGATCTCGCCCGGAGCGTCGGCCGCACCCCCCGGTCCGGCCTGCCCGCCGGCAGGTCCGCCGGGTCGGTCGCCCCCGCCGTCGCATCCGGCGGTGAGCAGCAGGGCGAGGAGCACCGCAGTGGAGGCGACGCCCCGCCGTGGGCCGTTCCTCATGCTTCGCCTCCCGTTCCGGTCCTGGCGACCTCGTCCCTCAGCCGGGCGCCGAGGTCGGATCTGGTGTCCAGACAGCGGCCGCCGCTCGCCTCCGAGACGGCCGCGTCCGGTTTGCCCTTGTCGCAGCCGCCGCTGTCCAGCGAGGCCATGACCACCGGGATCTTCTTCTCCCGCACGGACGCGAGCAGGACGTCCAGTCGGCCGCCCTCGGTCAGTCGGTCGTTGTCCTCGTCGTCCGTGATGTAGACGATCAGCTGCGGGTGGTGGTCGTCGGTGCCGCGCCGCGCCATGTCGTCGAGGGCTGCGACCAGCGCCTGGTACGGGTCGGCCTCCCGGTCCCTGATCTTGGCCGTGGCGTCGACGGTGCGCCGGGCCTGCTCGCGCTCGTGCGTCCCGAACGACAGCACCTCGCTGTACGCCCGGCCGGCACCCGGCTCGGTCGCCACGCCCCAGACGCCGTACTCGTCGCGTTCTCCGAGCCCGGCGAGGGACTGCCCGAGGATGCCGGGCGCCCCGCCGGGCCCCTCCCACAGGGCTCCCATCGATCCGGAGGAATCCAGCAGGAAGAGGACCCGTCCGGGCCCGTTCGCTTCCCGGTAGTCCTTCAGCGCCCTGGTCATCGCGGACGGGAGGACGGTTCCGGTGAGCGGCCCCGGGTTCTCCAGTGCTCCGAAGTCACTGAAGACGATGCCGCTGCCCAGGGGCCGGCGGCTGCCCGACGGGCTCCGGAATCCGTCCCTCCCGAATACGGCGAGGCCGCCCCGGGCGCCCGGCCCCTGTTCCGCCTTCTGACCGGCGGCCCCGTTCCCGGCCGTCTTCCCTGTCAGCCAGTCGTGGAAGCGCTCCGCGGCATCGTTGCGCGCCTCCTCGTCCCGACCCGCACCCCGCCACCGCACCCGTACGAACGTCGGGCTCATGCCCGGGACGTCGGCAGGGTACGCGGCCATCCGCCGCGCCCGGGTCATGCTGTCGCAGCCGGTTCCGGTGTGGAGCAGGAACTCCGGCAGCAGGGCGGCCGTCCGCGCGTCCGCGTCGTCGTCGGGCAGGGTGCACAGCAGGTCCGCACCCGTGCGGGAGGGAGGTCCGGTCTGGGCCACGCTGCGTTCGGCGGCGGCCGGGTCCGGCCGTCCCGTGCCGTACAGGCCGACGGTCGCGAGCAGGCCGGCGTCGGTGTACTCCGGGTCCGTGCGCCGTATGTCGGCCCGGTTCTTCAGCGCGGCGGTCAGGGCCGCAAGGCTGCCCACCCGCTCGGAGACCGCCTCGGCGGCCAGGTTCTGCGGAACCGCGAGCACGAGCGGCGAGTACGCGAACGGCTCGGGGTCGGGCCCCAGCTCGACGTAGGTCCGCTCGGTGGCGGCGGGGCGGGCCCGGTCCACGTCCGCGGATACCGCCGGGATCCAGATGTCCGGTTGGGGGCCGATGTCCCGCTGCGGATTGTCGTCGCCCGCCGGCCGCTGCCAGGGGTCGGACTGGCGGCTGAACGCGGCGACGGTCGCGGCGGCTCCGGCGCTGTAGACGGTGATGCCGCTGCGCCTGCACGCGCCGTCCGTCATGTTCTCCTGCGAGGTCAGGTACGCCTCCGCCGCCTTGCGGACGGTCGGTTCGAGGTCGGGGTCGGTGAGCAGCCGGAGTTCGAGCGGAGGCTTGCAGGGGGCGCCGTTCCCGCCGTCGAGGACGGCGAGGCCGCCGATGACGAGGCCGGCGATGGCCGAGGGCACGCCGACGGCGGCTGCCAGTCGCCGCCCGGTGAGGGGCCCGAGCGTGCGGCGGCTCGGCACGATGCACGTGTTGCGTCGGCGGAGCCTCCCGAGCCGGCGGGGTTTGCCCGGCCCGCCGAGCCGGCGTTCGAGGAGCCCGCCGAGCCGGCCGGGCGTGCGGCCGGGGGCGCGGGTCCCCGCGGACAGCGGGCCGTCCGCGGCTGCTGCCGACTGCGGGGAGGCGGCCCCGCCGCCGACCCCGTACGGGCCGCCGAGGGGCCTCGGCGGAGGCACGGGCGATACCTGCGGGGAAGGGGCGGCGAGCAGTACGCCGCCGCCGGATGCCGAGCGGCTCTGCGGCTCCCACGGCTCGGGGGGCTCGCGCAGCGTGCTGTGGTGCGCGGACATGTGGTCCCTGAGCCGGTCGGCGAGTTCGTCGAAGCCGACCTCGCCGCCCTGCCCGTGCAGACCGTCGCGCAGGACGCGGACCAGCTGCCCGGTGAACGGAGTGGGCGTGTCGTCGTCGCCGGCGTCGATGCGGTTGTTGGCCTGCACGCTCATCAGCAGGGAGGTCCGGTGACGCTGCGCGGGGTCGAGCGCGTCCCAGGCCGACGAGGCGTTGCCCGCGTAGCAGCAGTCGAGGATGACGACCACCTGCTCCGCCCGCGTGCGGGAGAGCACGGTGAGGACGCTCTTCCAGGGCACCGCACCGAGGAACACGGACTCGGCGCCCGGGACGATGGTCGCCCGCCCCATCAGCAGCCAGAGCTCGTCACCCGTGCTGGGCACCGCTCCGTGGCCGGAGAAGTAGAGCAGGAGCAGCCCTTCGGCCGCGTCGACCGCGGCACCCAGGCAGCGGTCGAACTCGTCCACGGTGCGCGGTCGGGCGACGGTGATCCCGTCCTCGGCGAACACACCGCCCTCGCGGAGCGACGTCTCCAACCCGGCCAGGTTGAGCTCCACCGCCTTGAGGTCGCCGGGCACGCCGGTGGAGTGCTCGGGCTGTTTGAAGGCGTATTCGGATACTCCGACGATCAGCGCCCGGTTCACCTTCCCCCGGGGGTCGAAGCGCGCCACCGGCTATCTCCCGTCGCCGTCGGGCGCGACCTCGACCTCCGGGGGTTCGCCGCGTTCCACGGCACGGCGGTTCTCCCGCCATGCACGCACCCCGCTCTTCGCCTGCTCGTAGACCTCGTCGAAGAGCTTGGGCGCGGCTGCTCCGACCAGCACCAGCACGATCTCCAGCCCGGCCCCCATCGGGTTGGCGGTGCCGTCCACCGTTGCCGCCCGTTCCCGGATCTCCAGGCAGCCGGCGTCCCTCAGTGCTTCGAGCTTGTGCTCCCGCTCCAGCCACGCCTTCAGTGCCCCGATGTCGCTCTCGCTCGCGCCCTGAGTCAGGCGCACGCGGACTGCGGTATTCGCCATAGCCTCCCCCTCAGCCACAACGTGCCATGATGGCACGCGGGTTGTGCGCGCGGGGAGCCTTCGGCAGGGAAAGGGCCGGCCCCGGTGGCGTGTGACGGGGCGGACCCCTCCGCCTCGGGCAGCCCGTTCCGCCCTCGGCGGGCGCGTCGCGCGTCGACGATGCCGAGCGGTCGCCCGCCGCTGCCCTCTCCTGCGGCGGTGCCGCACGTTCGGGCCGGAGTTCTAGGGGGCGGAACAGGGGTCGGAACCTGTGGTCCGCGGGTTGGCGAGCGGGAAACATGAGTGGCGGCTTTTGCCCAACCTACCCCCTGAATAATGGAGTTGATTATGCGACACCGCATTTCGGCCACTCTGGCCCTTGGGGCCGCCCTCGCCGTCGCCCCCATGGCGACCGCCTCGGCCGCCACCACCCCGACCACCGTCACCGCCGACCAGTGCTTCAAGAACGGCGGCTTCTTCGGCGGCTACAACAGCGACGCCAAGGCGTTCTGCACGCGCGGCGTGTACGACGGCATCCCGTTCGACAAGGACCCGAACCAGGGCTGGTGCCCGGACGGCCAGCACATCGCCTTCCGCTACCTGCAGGGCCTGTTCTGCGTACCCAACGTGCCCACCGTCAAGGGCTGACCTCCTGCGAGCGCAGTGAGCGTGAACTGACAGCCCCGCAGTGGCCCGGCCGGCCGCTGCGGGGCTGTCTGCGCCTCCCGTCGAGGTGAGGATGAAGGACGACGGCGGATCTCATGATCAGGATGCCGCGGCGGAAAGACTTCCGCCGGACGTCCAGATCCGTGACATCACAGCGGCCAGGGCTGGATATCGGGCGGCTTCGCAGATCATTTCCGAGAGAACGAGCATGCCGTGCGCGGTCCATTTCGGATCGCAGTTCCGGTGCAGCGAGACGACCGCATTACCCAGCGGTTGCCGCCCCAGGATGATCCCCGGACGCCGCACGGCGGCGGCCGTCTCCAGGTCGGAGCGACCTCCGGCGAACGGCAGGACTTCCGCTCGCCGGATCCCCGGCGGAACGTCGGAGTCCCGCACGTGGCGGACACACGCTTCCGGCGGGGCCTGTCCGTCCTCGAAGGTGTTGCGGAATCCGACGATGCGCATGCGGGCGTTCTGTAGGCGCAGCTCGATGTAGAGCTCGACGGACGAACCTCGAAGCTGGATGCGCACAGGCAGGTAAGCCATTTCCTCCGGTTGTCGCGAGGCCCCGCCGAAGAATCCCTGCGCATCCTCCGCCCTCGACCGAATGGTCGAGGTCAGGAGCTGGTATTCGTCCACTGATGCGTACGCCGGGGAGAACGACACGGGTTCCAGCACGGCGGCCCGCATCAGGGAAGGCCGCCGGGAATGGTTCCTCCCTGTAGTGGTCTGACCGCGATCGGTTCGATCCTGCTGAATTCGCGCACTGCATCCACCGCCTTCGACATCATCCCCATACAGGGTTCGGATCGGTCCGGTCCGGTCCTTTGTAGTCGCCCTCTTGGCGGCAGGGTGAATAATTGGCCTCTGGTGCTAAGAAATCGGCGCGCGATTCCGCGCGTGTCGAAGTTGCCGAAGTTGCCGAAGGCGACGGGCCGCGACCTGCCCGCCGGGGCCACTCCACCGGACCCCCGAGCCGGCGGGGCTGGGCCGTGCCCCGCCGACGGTTCAGAGCGAGATGCCGTTGAATTCGGCGTCCCAGCGGCCGGCGCACGACGTGACGGTCACGGTGGAGAGGGGAGGCACCTTGAGGTGCCAGAAGGCCGTGGCCGGAACGGACAGGACGTGCAGGATCGTGGCACGGATGACGCCCGGTTCGGTGATGGCCAGGGCGTCCTCTTCGTCCTCCGGCAGGTCTTCCAGCCATGTGGCGGTCCTGCGGCACAGCTGCCGGACGGATTCCCCTCCGTGCGGTGTGGCGTCGGGGTCCGTGAGCCATGCGCTGAAACCGTAGGGATTGGCGGCGGCGATCTCGTCGATCCGGCAGCCGCCCCACTCTCCGTAGTCGAAATCGCGCAGGGCCGGCTCGGGTGTGGCCTTCAGTCCGAGCTCGTCGGCGGTGGTCGCGCAGCGGCTCGAGGGAGCTCGGAAGGGGGACGAGTGGAGTGTCGGGGACACCCCGGCCATGGTCGCCGGGTACGGCGCCCGCGAGCCTTGGGGCCGTTCGCCGAAGATGCCGGCGGTGCTCCCCACGGCCGCACACACGAGTGTCAGGCGGACCGTCATGTGGCTGCCCTCCTTCTGCGTCCGGCGCGGTGCCGGAGCGGGCCCCCGTACCGGATACCGGCCGGGTGACCGGTGTGGCGGAGTGGTCGCGGCGTACGTGCCGTACGCCGTCGCTCCTCGACAGGGCCCACCGAAGTGCGGTGTCGGTCCCGGGGAACGCCAGCGTCCGGATACGCGCACTACACTCAGGTTCGGTGACCGTTGCCGCCCGCAACCATCCGCCGTGTGTCCCGAATGCCCCCGCCGATCGGCTGGCGGGCGCCTGCTGAGCGGTGGGTCCTGGTCCTGCCGCCGGCACTCTGCGCAAGACTCCTCGATGTGGTACGAACGGACCGTGGTCCAGATGTCGAATGGAGCACGCGTGATCCGGGTTCTCGTGGTAGACGACGAAGCGTTGATCCGCACGGGCTTCCAGCACATCCTCGACGCCGCTGACGGGATCGAGGTGGTGGGGGCCGTCTCCGGCGGGCGGGCAGTGCAGGCGGTGCGCGAGACGGCGCCCGATCTGGTGCTCCTGGACATCCGCATGCCGGACGTGGACGGACTCACCGTCCTCGCCGAGTTGCGCCGGCTGACCGCTCCGCCGGTCGTGGCCATGCTGACGACGTTCGACATGGACGAGTACGTGGAGACGGCACTGCGCTCCGGCGCAGCCGGTTTCCTGCTCAAGGACACCGACCCGGAGGAGCTTCCGTTCCTGGTGCGCTCCCTGGCCGAGGGCGGCACCGTGCTGTCGTCGAAGGTCACGCGGACCGTGGTGGACGGCTACCTGAACGCCGGGGCGCAGGCCCCCGAGACGCGCCTCCTCGAACGGCTGACCACCCGGGAACGCGCTGTGCTCGTACTGATCGGCGAGGGACTGTCCAACGCCGACATCGCCAAACGGATGCACCTCGGAACCGGCACGGTGAAGGACCACGTCAGCGCCATCCTCACCAAGCTCGAGGTGGGAGGCCGTGTCCAAGCGGCCCTGCTCGCCCAGCGGGCCGGCCTCCTGGGGACGGAGACGCCATGATCAGCCGCCGTACGCCCGCGTTGCTGGACGCCGCCGTGGTGGCGGTCGCGCTGCTGGACGTCTGGGTGCACTGGGACAGTGACGAGCCGCTGCGCATGACCTGCAGCCTCGCCGCGGCCTTCGTCCTGCTCCTGCGCCGTCGCCTGCCCCTGCTGACCTTCCTGCTCACCCTGCCCGCCGTCCTGTTCTCGGACGCCGTCTTCGCCTGCCTGGTCGCGCTGTACACCCTCGCCTCTCTCAGCCGCCACCGCGCCCTTCTGGCGGCCTGCGCCCTCGCCTTCACGTTCTGTGACCTGACCTCGACGCCGTCGCTGCTCGCACCGACCCTCGACCTGACGAGGGCCGCGACCCTGATCACGCTCGGCTACACGGCGGCCACGGCGGCCGCCCCGGTCTTCCTGGGGCAGCTCGTCCAGACCCGGCGGGACCTGTCGGCACGCCTGACGGAGATCTCGGAGGCGCGCGACCACGAGCAGACGCTGACCGCCCAGGCCGTCCTGGCCAAGGAGCGTGCGCAGCTGGCGCGTGAGATGCACGACGTGGTGTCCCACCAGGTCGGCCTGATCGCGGTACGGGCCGGCGCGCTCCAGGTCGGCACGCGGGACGCGGAGGTCAAGGAAGCGGCGGCCACGATCCGGCGGCTGAGCGTCCAGACGCTGGACGAGCTGCGCCACATGGTCAGCGTGTTGCGGGCGTCCGGGGGGCAGCCCACGGAAGTCACCCCGCAGCCCTCGCTCGCCGACATCGAGCAGCTGGTCGACAGCAGCGGCATCGAGACGGAGCTGAGCTCGCAGCTCCCCGAGGGCCTCCCGCCGACGGTGCAGCGGGCCGTGTACCGCACCATCCAGGAAGCGCTGACCAACGCGCGCAAACACGCCCCCGGCGCCACCGCGAAGGTCGACCTGCGCCACGAGGGCGGCCGCATCCGCGTGACGGTCACCAACACCGCGCCCAGCCGGCCCGCGCTGCCGCTGCCCGGCGCCCACTACGGGCTGGTCGGCCTGAGCCAGCGCGCCGCCCTCCTCGGCGGCAGCGTCACCTCGGGACCGACGGCCGACGGCGGCTACCGGCTCAGCATGGAGCTACCGGTCGAGGGTGTCGCGCCGTCCGCCGGGCTCTCACGCGGGCACAGGAGGTAGTCCCCGGGGCGGCCGGGAACGGGACCGTTCTGAGCGCCTCGCCCCCGCGACGAAGAGATTTCCGGAGCTCGGGAACTCGCCGCGTGCGGCGTCCGACTACTGCTGTGTGGGGGCGGGCACGGCCGCCGTGCCCGCCCCCACACAGCAGCGGACGACCGAAGGGTGTGTGATGGGCGGGCTGGACGTGCGGATGCGGGGTGTCGCCTGCCGGCACGGCCGGGTGGAGGCCGTCTCCGACGTGGATCTGGAGATCGCGGCGGGCGAGAAGGTCGCACTGACCGGGACCAACGGCTCGGGCAAGACCACCCTGCTGCGTGCCGTCCTCGGCCTGCACCGCCGGGTCACGGGGTCGATCCTGGTCGGCGGCCGGGACACCCGCTCCGCGGCGGAGTGGGCGTGGCGGCGCCGGGCCTGCACCTGGATCCCCCAGAAGCCCGCCGCAGGCCGGTTCCCGCTGCTCGGCGAGGAGCTGCTGGCCAGCAGCGCCGCGCCGTCCGATGCCGCCGATGCGGCGGACCGGCTCGGGGTGGGCCGGCTGACCGGGCGGCCGCTGGACACACTGTCCGGGGGCCAGTTGCAGCGCATGTACCTGGCCCGGGCGATCGGCTGCGTGGCCGCCGGGGCCGAGGTGCTGCTGGCCGACGAGCCGACCGCCGCCCTCGACTTCGACGGGCAGGCGGAGGCCGCCGACGTCCTGACCTCGCTGCCGGTGACGCTCGTCGTCGTGACCCACGACCGGGCCCTGGCCGACCGCTGCGACCGGGTCCTGGAGATGGCCGCGGGCCGGCTGCGGGAGGTCCGGTGACCACCCTCGCCACCGCCGACCTCGGCGCGCTGCTCCAGCTGGTACCCGTACAGCGGGCCGGGGCGGCCCTGCTGCTCGCCGCGATCGGCCTGCCCGTCGTCGGGGTCGTCATCGTGGGGCTCGACATCATGCCGGTGCGGTTCGCGATGATGCACGTCGCCCTGCTGGGCATCGCCGTCGGCCTGCTCACCGGGCTCGACCCGATGCTGTGCGCGCTCGTCGCCTGCGGCCTGGCCGGTGCGGGCGTGGCCCCCCTCGCCCGCACACCGGACGGCCTGTCCGGCGCGATGGGCCTCCTGATGAGCCTGGCCATCGCGGCGGCACTGCTGCTGCTCGCCGTGTCCGGTGTCAACGCCTCCGGGGCGTTCGCCCTGCTGTGGGGGTCGATCCTGTCCGTCGGCACCGCCGACCTCGTCGTCCTGGGCGTGCTCGCCGTGCTCGTACCGGGCCTGTTCTGGTGGAAGCGGCGCGACATCGGCCTCCTGCTGCACGACCGCGAACTCGCCCAGTGCTCCGGCGTGGCCGTACGGGCCCTGACCGCAGCGCTGCTGGTGCTGGTCGCGGTCGCGGTCGCCGGGGCCATCAAGCTGACCGGGGCGCTGCTCGTCGACGCCCTGACCCTGCTGCCCGCACTCGCCGCCCGGCGGCTGGGCAGCTCGCTGAGGTCGATCACCTTCTGGGCGATCGGCATCGGCGTGACCGTGAACCTGACGGGATTCCTCGTGGCCCTGTGGCTCGACTGGCCGCCCGGCCCGGTCCTCGTCCTGACGGCGGGAGCACTCGTCCTCGCCGTCCATCTCATATCCGAACGGAGAACCAGCCCATGGCGCGCACCCGCGTCCGCATCCCTTCCCTCCTCGCACTGAGCGCGGTCACGCTGGCCCTCGCCACCGGCTGCGGCGGGAGCGACGACACGTCGTCCACCGCCGCGCCGGGCGCCCCCGAGGGCGGAAAGAAGCCGGTGGTGGTCGTCACCACCACCTGGGAGGGCGCCTTCGCCAAGGCTGCGGGCGCCGAGGACGTCAAGGTCATCGTGCCCCAGTCCGTCCACCACGCCCCTGACTACGACCCCAAGCCCTCGGACCTCGCCGCCGTGGCCAAGGCCGACTTCGTGCTGTACGCGCCCTTCGAGCCGTACGCCGCGAAGATCAAGGAAGCAGCCGGCTCCCAGGCGAAGCTGGTCGAGGTGAACCTCGACAACGACCCCGACAAGGTCAAGGCCGAGGTCGACAAGCTGGGCGGGCTCTTCGGCACGGCCGACGCCGCGACGACGTGGAAGACCGGCTTCGACGCCGAGTACGGGAAGCTGAACAAGGACCTCCAGGCCGCCTGGCCCGGCGGCAAGAGCCCGAACGTGGTCACCCAGGTCTTCACCGCCTGGTCGGCGAAGCTCGCCGGTGCCACCACCGTGGGCGCGTACGGGCCCGAGGCCGTCACCCCCGCGCAGCTCGCCGAGCTCTCCGCGAAGAAGCCGGCGCTGGTCCTCGACAACGCCCACATGTCGACCGGAACGGTGCTGCCCGACTCGGGGGCCAAGCAGGTCAAGATCGTCAACTACCCGGGGGAGGACCTCGACCTGTTGCCGGTCTACCGCAACGCTGCGGCCGAACTGAAGAAGGCGATGAGCGCCTCCTGATCTTCGCCCGCCGGTCCCGGTCCCGGTCCGGGACCGGACGGCGCGTGCAGGCGGGGCGGGAGGAAAGATCGTGCCCTCCCGCCCCGCCCCCGTGTTCTCCCGTACCGGGCCGCGTGGCTACCGGGACCAGACCGTGCCGCGGGCCTCGTATTCGAGCATGGCCTCCACGCTCGTCGCGGTCTCGGGCCCGAGTTCGCGGCGGACGAGCCACAGAGCGAGCTCCAGGCCCGACGTGATGCCCCCGGCGGTGACGAGGTCGCCGTCGTCCACGACCCGCGCGTTCTTCAGCTCACCGCCCTGCTCTTCGAGGTCGGGCCGGGCTTTGTGGTGGGTCGTGCACGGCCGCCCCCGGGTCAGTCCGGCAGCGGACAGCAGCATGACCCCCGTGCACAGGCCGCTGAGGGTGAGCCCCTTGCGGGGTGCGGCCCGCAGTGCGCGCGGGAGGGTGCCGCGTCGGATCTCGGCCCATACGCCCGGGTCCTCGCGGCGCGCGTAACCGCCGCCCGGTACGACGATCACATCGGCCTCGTCGGGCGTCCAGGGGTGCTCGACGTCGATCCGCGACCCGTACGAGGCGCGTACGAAGCCGGGCCGGGACGTCGTCACGTAGCGGACTTCGACCGGCACGGCGGTGAAGAACCGGGCCGCGGAGAACACCTCGTACGGGGCGGCGAAGTCGAGCTCCTCCACCCCGTCGTACATGGCGATGTGCACGCGCAGGGGGCCGCCGCCCCGGGTGGTGGGGCGCTCGGCCGCGGTCTCGGCCGTGGCCGCCGCGGCCGGTCCGGCGCCGGCGCCGGCTCCGACTCCGGCTCCGGCGAGGCCGGCGACCGCGCCGGTGGCGCCGATCGCGGTCGAGGCGCGCAGTAGGTTCCGTCGGTTCATCACGTGCTCCTGCTCGGGGTCGGGCCGGTCTTCGGGGCGCGCGCGTACGGATGTGCCCGCGCCGGGGACTGTCGGGGCGTGTCCGGTCAGCCGGCCTGCGCGAGCGGGGCTCCGGGGTCGGCTGCCGCTGCCGGGGTGGAGGGCCGGCCGGCGGTCAGCCGTTCGCGGAGGGCGGCGCGGTCGGGCTTCCCGGCCGGGGTCAGGGGCAGGGCGTCCACGACGAGGAGGCGTTCGGGGTGCTTCTGCCGCTCCAGGCCGCGCTCGGTCAGGTGGGCGCAGAGGTCTTCGAGCGTCGGGGTCCGCCCGGTGCGCGGGACCACGCAGGCCGCCAGGCGCTCGCCCATGAGCGGGTCGGGCACGCCGACGCAGACGACGTCGCAGACCCCGGGTTGGGAGCTGAGCTCGCGCTCGACTTCGGCGGGGCTGATGTTGGCGCCGCCGCGGATGACGATGTCCTTGAGCCGGCCGACCACGTGCAGGACGCCGCCGGTGTCCAGGTAGCCGAGGTCCCCGGTGCGGACCCAGCCGTCGGGCGTTCGGTAGCGGGCGTCCAGGTCCGGGGCCGCGACGTAGCACAGGGGGGTCATGGGCCCGCGCGAGGTGATCTCCCCCACCGCCCCGTCGGGCAGCGCCTCGTGGGTCTCGGGATCGGCGATGCGGATCTCGGCGACGCGCGGGTCGGGGTGGCCGGCGACGACGCCCGCGCCGTGCGTGGGCGGGACGGTGTGGGCGAGCCCGGTGTGGCAGTTGACGCCGTCGGCGGAGCCGTAGAGGTTGACGACGGGGCAGCCGAACGCCTTGGCCGCGGCCTCCGCCGTGGTCTCGTCGAGGGGGGCGCCACCGAGGACGAGGGCGGTGGGCGCGGGCAGCGGCTCGGCCGCCGCGTCGAGGCGTTCGAGCATCATCCGGATCATGGTCGGCACGCCCAGGACGTGGGTGGGTTCGTGCTCGCGTACGGCCGCCAGGGCGGCTTCGGCGGTGAAGTGGTCGAGCAGGACGAGGGTGCCGCCGTGCCGGGCGAGGGTGACCGCGGTGCCGTTCGAGCCGAAGGCGGAGGCCAGCGGCACCAGGAACAGGCAGCGGGGCGGGGTGCCGTCCGGGATGAGGGAGGCGAGGAAGTTGCCGCGCCCGCCCGCGAGCGCGTTGTGCGAGTACGCGATCATCTTCGGCTCGGCCTCGGAACCGGAGGAGACCAGGATGCGGGCCGCGCCCTCCGGGTCGGGGCGGGCGGCCACGAACGCCCGCGGGTCCGAGCGCAGGAGCTCGGACCAGGCGACGGTTCCCTCCGGTGCGGTCCCGGGGCCCACGGCGACGACGTGGCGCAGGGCGGGCAGGGAGCGGGAGAGCGCCTGCAGGTCGGCGGCGTGGTGGAAGTCGCGGTGTTCGGCGGAGGCGATGACGGCGACGGCTTCCGCCCGGCGCAGCAGGCATTCCGCTTCCAGGACGCCGCGGCCGACGGGGAAGGGGAGCGCGACGGCGCCGAGGGCGGCCAGGGCCAGGTCGGCGATCACGGCGTTGCGGTTGTTGGGCAGTTGTACGCCGACGACGTCGCCCGGGCGTATGCCGAGCTCTCTGAGGCCGACCGCCAGACATCGGACCTTGCGGTCCAGGGCGGTGTAACAGAGCTTGCCCTTGGCGTCGAGGACGGCGGTCCGGTGCAGGTCCGCGATCTGGCGGGCCCGGAAGAGGCTGTACAGGTCGAGGTCCGGGCAGGTCCCGTCGACCACCCACGAGCGGCGGAGATCGGCGGGCAGCAGGTCGTGCAGTACGGGCCTGTTGGCGGTCATGCGAAGCTCCAGGGGTCGGGGACGGCGGGGGCACCGTGCGCGTCACGGCTGATCGAGCCGGCGAAGCGCGGGTCGTGGTGCAGGTCTGACAGGTCGGTCGTGACCGCGGTGGCGGTCAGGCCGTGCGAGCGCAGCCGGGCGAGGGCATCGGCCGTGCCCAGCCCGCGCAGGTCGTGGGCGGCCGCGGCGGGGGCGCTGCCGTCGGCGGGCGCGATCCAGCCGTCCGCGGTGGGCAGCGGGTGGCGGAAGCCGGCGGGGCGGCGGGGGTTCTCCCCGCGGGCCACGCGCGCCAGCGCGGGTGCGGTGAGGGTGTCGGCCGCGCCGAGCAGTGAGGAGTCCACGCGGACGCCCTGCCCGGTGCGTTCGCGCAGCAGCAGGCCGGCCAGGACGGCTTCGGTGCCGTGCAGTCCGCCGAGCACGTCCAGCAGGGTCATCAGGGACGGCGCCGGGGGCTCGTCCTCGGGGCGTACGGCCTCGCCGACGCCCGTACGCGCCTGGACCATGAAGTCGGTACCCATGGGGGCGTCGTCGAGCCGGTCCGCCCAGCCGCCGGTGCACGCGTACACGAGCGCGGGATTGACGCGTGCCAGGTCGTCGGAGTCCAGGCCGAGCTCCGCGGCCTTGCCCGGAGCCCAGTTGTGGAGGAAGACGTCCGCCTCGGCTGCCATCTCCAGCAGCCGCCGCCGGTCGCTCTCCGTCTTGATGTCGATCTCCGCGGCCTTCTTGCCCCGGTTGAGGGCGAGCCAGCGGGCCGAGATCCCGGAGCAGGCCGGGGGCATACCGCGCAGCGGGTCCCCGCCCGGCGGCTCGATCCTGACGACCTCGGCGCCCAGCAGACCGAGCAGGTGGGCGGCGAGCGGGGCCTGGATGCGGCGGCCCGCCTCCAGCACCGTCAACCCGGCGAGCGGCCGCGCGGCGCTGGCGGGTTCCGGGGTGCTCGGGGTGACCCCGGACGACGGGACGGGGCCGCTCGGCCCGGGGCCGCTCGGGCCGAACGGCCGGAAGGACCACGGTGGCGCGCCGTCGGCTTCGGTGAGCCGCTCGGTGAGGGTGCGCAGGACGCACACCTCGGCCCCCGAGAGGGCTGCGGCCTGCCGGATCCGGGCCAGGGGGTGCGCCCGGGTGACGGTGTGGAGGGCCTGCGGGAACGGCGCGCAGGCGGTGGCATACCGGAACTGGAAGGGCCGCCAGCCCGCCCGCATCGCTTCGGCCGGCGCGTCCAGGGCCCGCCAGAACGCGGCCCAGGCCCCCGGGTCGAGGGTCTCCAGCTCGAACCGTGTCCCCTCGGCGGAGGTGAACGGCGGCCCGCCGGACGCGAGTTCCGCGGCTTCGCCCTCGTCCGCCCCGGCGGCGGCCAGGTACTGGGACACGGCGAGCAGCCCGGCCCGGTCCGCACTGGTGGTGACGTGGGCCGCGGCCGTGCCGCGGGCTTGGCCGACCAGGCCGGCGAGCAGTCCCTGTACCGCCAGGACCCCGGTGGCCGTCGCCGTGTAGTCGGCGGCCAGCCCCCGCGGGGTGCCGTCGCGGCGGCCGTGGACGGCCATGACGCCGGTGGCGGCCTGGACCGTGGCCTCGTCGACGAGGCCGCTGTCGGGGTCGCCCCAGGTGACGGTCGCGTGCGCGGTCTCGTACCCGCCGCCGGTGAGCGTGACGGCACCGGGCGCGTCCTGCTGCCCGGCGGCTGCGTCCTGCGCGCCGAGCAGCCGCAGGTGCTGTGCGACGACGCTCGTGATCTGCGGGGGTCCCCAGACGCCGAGGCGCAGTGTGTCGAGTGGCCGGACCGTCTGCGAGATTGCCGGTGACGCCATGCCTCTCCTCTCCCGGCGCGGCGGTGGCCGTCGCCAAGGTCGTACGGAAAACGCGGAACGCGGGAACTCGGGAGCGTCCGCGCCCGACCAGTTCCACGGACAGACAGTCGGACGGACGTTCCCGTGAGTTCCCGGGAACCGGGAGGAACACGGTGGCGGTTTCACTCACGACGAGCGGCGGATCTCCACAACCCGAAGACGAGGTGGCCGAGTTGACGGCGCGGATCGAGTGCTTCGTCCGTACCCGGGTGATCCCGCGGGAGCCGGTCCTCGACGCCGGCGGGCCGGCCGCCGCATCGGCCCTGCGGGAACTGCGTGCCCTCGCCCGCGCGGAGGGGCTGTGGGCGCTGCCCCTGCCCGCCGAACTCGGCGGGGGCGGACTGCCGTTCTCCGTGTACGGGCGGCTCGCGGAGGTCGAGGGTGCCAGTGACCACGGCCCGGCCGCCCTGGGCTCCGCCCCGCTGCTCGACGTCACCATGCTGGCCCGGCACGCCGGGAGCCGGGTCCGCGAGAAGTACCTGGAGCCCCTGGTCGCCGGCGAGATCCGTGCCTGCTACGCGATGACCGAAGCCGACGCTCCCGGAACGGATCCCTTCCTCACCGGCACCCGGGCCGACCGTGAGGCGGACGGCGGCTGGCGGATCACCGGCCGCAAGTGGTTCACCTCCGCGGCCGCGACCGCCGACCTGGTGACGGTGCTGGCCCGTACCAGCGGTGCGCCGGGCGACCGCGGAGGGCTCTCCCTGCTCCTCGTCCCCACCGACTCCCCCGGCTTCCGGATCGTCCGGGAGCTTCCCGTCCTCGGGGCGACCGGCCAGTACGAGATCGAACTCGACGGCGTCGGCGTGCCCGGCGACCATCTGGTCGGCGCCGAGGGCGAGGCGCTCGCCGTCGCCGGTGAGCGCCTCGCCCTCGGCCGCACCCTGCGCTGCCTGCGCTGGCTGGGACAGGCCCAGCGCGCCTTCGACCTCATGTGCGCGCGGGCGGCGACGCGCAGCGGCTCCCGTGGGCCGCTGGCCGACCACCAGCTCGTGCAGCAGCACGTGTTCGACGCCCTGCTCGCCCTGCGCACCACCCGGCCCCTGGTCCACGAGGCGGTGGCGCTCATCGCCGCCGGGCGGGACGCCCGGACCGAGGTCGGGCTCGCCAAGGTCGCCGCCGCCCGGATGCTCCAGCAGGTCACCGACTCCGCCATCCAGGTCCACGGCGCCGCCGGGCTCGGCCCGGACACCCCGCTGCCCGCCCTGTTCCGCGGCGGACGCGCGGCCCGCATCCTCGACGGTCCGGACGAGCTGCACATCACGTCCGTCGCCCGGCGGATCCTGCGCGACCACGGTCCGGGGAAGGTCACACCCGGGTGATGTCGACGAGCCCGTCCAGCGAAGCGAGCCCCAGGGCCAGGAAGAAGTCGCCCCAGACCAGTTCGTGGCGGACGGCGAGGCCTTTGCCCGCGTCGTAGCAGCCGTCGAGCAGCATCCCGGCCGGAAGCCCGTCCTGCGTGCGGGAGAGATGGGCCTGCGCGAGCCGGCTCAGGGTCGCGACGCCCCGGTAGGCGCACGCGTCCGTCCAGCCTGCCCCGGGCACCCTGGCGAGCTTCAGCAGGGCGACCGCGGTGATCGCGGCGGCCGAGGTGTCCGAGGGCCCGTCCGGGTCGGTGCCCTCGGCCGGCGGGATCAGCCGCCCGGTCAGGACGTCGTCCTGCGCCAGGAGCCGCTCGGCCGCCTCCGCGGGGTACACCTGGCCGTGTGCGGCGACGTCCGGACGGAGGAGGGCGTCGGCGATGGCGAGGAGCAGCCACGCCCGGCCCCGGCTCCATCCGGTCCTCGGGTCCGCGCACGGACTCCACGTGCCGTCCTCGTCGTCGAGCCGCCAGGCAGGTGGCCGCTGCTCCCCGGCGCCGCCGAGGCAGAGGCCGAGGTGCCGGTCCAAGTGCGCGGCCGCAGCGGCCGTCCCGGCCGGACCCGCACCGGCCAGGAGGGGCACCGTACCGGGTACGCCGTCCACGCGCGCCAGCATGCGGGGGCCGCCGAAGGCGCCGCCCCAGGGAACGATGCCCCGCTCCGGGTCGAAGTCCGCGAGACAGGCCCGCGCCGCCCGGTCCCGCAGGGCGGTCGCCGCAGGGACGCCTTCGGCGAGAGCGGTCCCGTACCAGAAGATCAGGCCACGGGTGGCGGTGTCGGCGCCCGTCCACCCCTCCAGCCGGGCCGTGCACCCGGCGGCGGCCCGGCGGTCGGCATCGCGGCCCGTGTAGCGCGCACGCAGCCACAGGAGTCCGGCCCAGAAGCCGCCGGCCCACGCACCGCGCCCGGTGGTCGTCCACGACCCGTTCCGGGGGTCGGCGTACAGCGGGAAGCGGGTGCCCACCTCCGCCTCGGTCGCCGTGACCCGGGCCATCACGGCAGCCAGTGCCCGGTCGGCCCAGTCCGCGGAGCTCACGCGCCGCTCCCCTGGGGGTCCGGGCGTTCCTGGTGGTCCTTGCGGTCCTGATGCTCCTGGCGGCGGCCCCGGCGGTCCCGACGTGCCCAGATGAACGCGACAGCCCCGGCCACGGCGAACTCCGCGGCGACCAGGAGCCAGCCCGCCCCGTACCGGCCCCGCTCCGCGAACAGGCCGAAGAGCGACGGACCGACCGCGAACCCGGCGAAGAACCCGGCGGCGACCAGCGCCGAGTCCTGCCCGGCCCTCCCGGGCAGGGCGCGCTGCATGACCAGCACCATGGACACGGCGTTGCCCGAGACGGCGAACACGCCCACCGCCACGGCGCCGAGCCACACCAGCGGACTCGCCGACCGGGCTGCCGCCAGCAGCAGGGCCGCTCCCAGCGCTCCCCACGCAAGCCACCCCGGCAGCCGTTCGGCCCGCCCCGGGACGGCCGCCCTGGCCCATCCCACCCGGCCGGCGATCCCCGTCACGCCGAGGACCGCCACCAGGGCGCCCGCCACGGTCGGGTCCATCCCCAGCCGCTGCACTCCGTAGAGCGCCAAGTAGGTGTTGACGGAGGCGATTCCGGCACCGAGGAACAGCGAGAACGCGGCCAGCCAGGCCACCATCCCCCGCGGAACCCACGATGCCGGGGCCGGGGCCGCGGACAGGGGGGCGTCCGCCGGCAGCGACCGCGCCGCCCAGGCGGCCGCCAGCAGCGCGGCGCCCGAGGCCGTCCAGACCGCGGCGCGCCAGCCCGGCCCTGCGGCGAGCGCCGCCAGGGGCAGACCGGCCACGAAAGCGCCCAGCTGCACCCCCGACTGCTTCAGGCCCGTCACGGCGCCCCGCCGGGCGGGGGGAACGGCCGCCAGGACGGCCTTGTTGGTGGCCGGGTTGGCCAACGCCTGCGGTATTCCGCCCAGAGCGACCGCGCCCAGCAGTACGGCGACCCCCGGCGCGGCCCCGATCAAGGCCAGGGCGGCGGCCGAGACCAGCAGGAGGAGAACCAGTGAGCGCCGCGGGCCGATCCGGTCGACGATCCGGCCGCCCGCCGGGGACAGCACGGCGGCCGTTGCGAATCCGATCGTCGTCGTCAGCCCGAGAACGGTGGGCGATATCCGCATGTCCGCCACGAGGCGCGGTCCCAGAGCTCCCATCAGGAACAGCTGCAGCATCGAGAAGGCCATGGCACACGTGAGCAACGCGGTCAGGCGCCGCTCTGCCCAACCGCCCGACTCCGACGGCACCGACCGCTCCGACGGCACCGACGTCCCTTGCGCTGCCACCACAGAAGTCTCCGTTCCCCGGATCGTGCCCATGCCGACCGACCGGTGAGGCAGTCGGGTGGCACGGCCATCCGGTTCCCGCCCTTTCCTGTGCCGTGTGCCACAACGCACTGAGGCCGGTAGCGCCGAGGACGACAACGACGAAGCGGACGAACACGGGGGCGGGGGCGAGGACTTGTCATGAAGTGCGCGCTCCCCTGCCCGCCCGGAAAGCCGGTGCGAGGATGAACGCGCCATGAAGCCAGGCCACTGTTCCCGAGCCGCGCGGGCTGCGATCTTCGCAGCCGTCTGCGT
Organism: Streptomyces pallidus (ex Mingjun et al. 2026); assembly: GCF_051550185.1. Lineage (NCBI taxonomy): Bacteria > Bacillati > Actinomycetota > Actinomycetes > Kitasatosporales > Streptomycetaceae > Streptomyces > Streptomyces pallidus (ex Mingjun et al. 2026). The sequence goes on from NZ_CP196181.1 coordinate 358,042, forward strand.
GCTGCTCGCGGCCACCGGTCATGTGCTCATGTCGGACACGGCCGTCCCCTGGTGGGCGCTGCTTCCCGCCTTCGCCGGGACGTCGGGAGCCGCCTGGGCGCTGGCGGGCCGCGAGCGCGGCCAGTTCGCCGTCGCCATCACGACGGTGGCCGTCCAGGCCGTGCTCCACGCCGGGTTCTCCCTGGCCCAGTCGCTCCTGCGGCCCCCGCTGCCCCCCGGAAGCCCTTTCGCGCGGCAGTGGGCCGCGTACCTGCTGTGCGGCGAACGCACGCCCACCGGCACCACCATGGCCGGCCCCCATGCCCACCACGCCGTGGACACCATGGCAGCCGCGGCAGCCGCGGCAGCGGGCACGGGCCCGCACACCACCGGCCACGACATGGCCGGCATGTCGCCCGGCGGCATGCTGGCCGCGCACCTGCTCGCCGCCGTCCTGTGCGGTCTGTGGCTCGGCTGCGCGGAACGGTCGGTCTTCCGCTGCCTGCGTGCTCTCGCCGGTTGGCTCCGGGCGCCCTTGCGCGTGCTGTTCGGTCTGCTCGCACCGGTTCCGCACCGCCCGCACCCCCGCGTACGCCGGGCCCGGTACCGCGGAGCACTGCGGGAGCTCCTCCTCGTCCACGCCATCACCTCACGGGGTCCGCCGCGGGGAACCGCTGTCGCCTGACAGCCGGCTCCCCGAGCGCACCCGGGCGGCCCCGCGCCGTCGCGCCTCGGGCATCGGTCATGCCCTCCGGCAGGCCGTACTTCTCCCTGGCCCCGCGTGCGTCGCGTGCGCCGACCCCTTTGCCCCTAAGGACCTGTGGCGATGACCCCTGCCCTGACCACCTCGTTCCGTCCCGCCGGACGGGCCGCGTCCCGGCACACCCCGGCCTCCGACGCGGAGGTGACCCGGCTGGCCCTCGATGCCCGTGACGGCGACCCGGCGAAGGCCGACCGCTTCGTCCGCGCGCTCCACCGCGACGTGTGGCGGTACGTCGCCTACCTCAGCGCCGACGCCCAGGCCGCAGACGACCTCACCCAGGACGTCTTCCTGCGCGCGCTGGCCGCTCTCCCCCGCTTCGAGGGCCGCTCCTCGTCGCGCACCTGGCTCCTCTCCATCGCCCGCCGCACCGTCATCGACAGCATCCGCCACGCCGCGGCCCGGCCCCGTCTGTCGGGCCAGCAGGATTGGCAGACCGCCGCCGAACAGGCCCAGCCGTGCGGCGTCCCCGGATTCGAGGACGGCATCGCGCTGGCGGAACTGATGGCGCTCATTCCGGCGGAGCGCCGGGAGGCCTTCGTCCTGACCCAGTTGCTCGGCCTGGGCTACGCCGAGGCGGCGGCCACGGTCGGAAGCCCCATCGGTACGGTCCGCTCCCGCGTGGCCCGCGCCCGCCTGGACCTCGTCGCGCTCCTGACGGCTGCGGAGCGGACGACGTCCGCCGGACCGGAGCCGCGGACCGCACGGCGCCGAGCCGGCGGCAGCGGCAGCGGCAGCGGCAGCGGCAGCGGCAGCGGCCACGAAGCCCCGGCCCCGCGCACGCTCCGGGCCGCGTCGCGGGCGTGAGGACCCACCACGGTGACGGCCCTTCTCCCGGGGCCGGTATCGTCGCCCCCATGCCCCAACTGATTGCGCCCACGCCCGACTTGCACTCCGCCTGGCTGGAGGCGCACCGCGAGTGGGGCACCGGCCCGCACGAGGACGGATTCGGGCTGGGTCCGTCCGACGACGTCGACTCGCCCGAAGGGTTCGCGGCCTGGGTGACACGGCTGGCCGACGAGTGCGGCCCGGAATCGGTCGAGGCCGGCCAGGGATGCACCTACCGCTGGATCGTCGAGGGCGACCGGGTGCACGGCGGCATCGCACTGCGGTACGGGCTCGACGACCACGTGCGGCAGTTCGGCCACATCGGTTACGGCATCCGGCCGTCGTCACGCCGGCGCGGGCTGGCCACCTGGGCGCTGGGCCGGATGGTCGAGGAGGCACGGACGCTCGGCATGGAGCGGGTCCTGCTCGTCTGCGCCGTCGACAACCTGGCCTCGGTGAAGACGATCGAGCGCAGCGGCGGTGTCCTCGAAGGCATCAGGGACACCGAACACGGCCCAGCACGGCGGTACCGGATCGAAATCCCGTACGCGATCTCGTGAGTGGTCCGGCGACGACACCCCAGCTGTAACCACCGTCGACGTCGCCATCGGCCTCCTCACCGGCCGGCCGGTGACGGCGAGGACTTCGTCCGGCGGCATCCGGTGGACCCCCTGCCGTCCCCGCACCCGCACGCGTACCGGGGCGCGGCCCGCCCCGGTGCCGCACCCCGTCACGGGATCAGCAGCGCCTTGCCCGGGATCTCGCGGGCCTCGATCGCCCGGTGCGCGTCGGCCGCCCGGGCGAGCGGGAACGTCCGGGCGATCACCGGCCGCAGCCGCCCGGCCGCCGCCTCGCCCAGCGCGAACGCGGCCAGCCGCCGCACCTGCTCCGGCTCGTACTGCACCTCCCGGATCCCGGTGACGGTGATCCCGCGCCGCTCTGCCTCCAGCGCGTCGGGCTCGGCGAAACCGCCGCTGGGTGCGCCGTGCGCCGAGACCCGGCCCCCCTGGCGGACCAGGGCGAACGCCGCCCGGCCCAGCTCGCCGCCGACCCCGTCCAGCAACAGGTCCACCGGCCCGCCGACCTGCCCGGTCCAGCCCTCCTTCGTGTAGTCCACCACCCGGTGCGCACCCAGCCTCCGCACCAGCGCCAGCTTCTGCGCGCCCCGCGCCGCGCCGACGACCTCGGCCCCCGCCGCGACCGCGAGCTGCACCAGCAACGTCCCCATCCCGCCGGCCGCGCCCAGGACCAGCACGCGGGTGCCGGCAGTGAGCCCTGCCGCCGCGGCGATGCCCGCACCCGTCACCCCGTCGTGCCCGAGCGCGGCCGCCTCCGCCGCTCCGAGCCCGTCCGGGACGGCGACCAGCCGCTCCAGCGGTACGCGGACGAGCTCCGCGTACGTGCCGGGCGTGCCCGCCGCTGCCAGGGCTCGGCGGCCCAGCCAGTCCTGGTCGACGCCCTCGCCGACCGCGACCACCGTTCCCGCCGCCGCGCCCCCGGGCACGTACGGCGGGCGGATGCCGAACCGGTCGCCCCAGCCACCCCGGATCTGGGTCTCCACGAAGATCGTGTCGACGGCCTCGGCACGGACCACGACCTCACCCGCCGCGGGGACCGGATCCGGCAGTTCCACCGGGACCAGCACCTCCGGACCACCGTACGCGTCGACCTGCACAGCCTTCATGGCGTCCACTCCTCTTACGGCAGGGCCGTCGGCAGGCCCCGATCACGTGATCACTCTCCGACCTCGAGTCCGGTTGAGGTCAAGCGGCAGCGAGGAGGGTGAGCCCGGCTCCTGTCCGGCCCGGGGTCCGGGACCCTTCAGTACGCTCGGCCACGCTGCTGCACAAGAGTTGATGCGCCCTCGGCGATGCGGACCTCGACGGTCCGCACGGGTCCCTGCACGACGGCCTGAGCAGCCCTGCCACCGGGGACCGCCAGGCGCCCACGGCAGCCCCGGATGCCGACTTCAGCGGCGCGGATCTGAGCGACGCAGATCTGGAGCATGCCCGTCTGCCCGGGGCGGTCAGGGCGGGCACGCACCTACGGGAAGCGGCCTTGAACGGGGCCGAGTTGTCGGACGCCGTGTTGACCGGCGCCGATCTGGCCCGGTCGCGCCTGGTGCGGGCCGACCTGAGCCGGATCCGGGCGGTCGGGGCGCACTTCGAGGACACCCACCTCAACGACGCGGCAATGCAGGACGCCCGGCTACAGCGGGCCAGCCACGTCCGCGCCAGCCTGCCCGGCGCGGACCTGCGCGGAGCGGACCTGAGGCAGGCGGATCTCCGCGACGCGGACTTCACCGGAGCGGACCTGACCGGCGCCGATCTCACGGGTGCGAAGAACGTGGCCACCGCGGAGTTCAAGGACACGATCCGCAAGAACACCCGGGGCCTGGGGTCATGACACCCCCATGACCCGGCCCCCGGCTCCGGCCCCGGGCACGACCCACCACGCCGGCCCAGGCTGGGCCAGCCCCGCCGGGGCGATGAATCCATGCGGTCGGCTTCATCGGTGGCACCGCCGGCGCGCAGGGCCCGGATCAGGTCGACGCCGCATCGGGGCGGGCTGACCCGGCAAGGCATCCCGTCCACATCCGCAGCACAGCTCCGATTCACCTTTCCTGCACCGCACTTGTGCACTCGGTCGTCTCGCGCCGCACGTGTCCCGCTGCCCGGGTCGCCGCCCCCGCCACCCGGACATACGCTGGCCGTAGGGGAGGCGGCCACGGGCCGCCGTCACCAGAACACCGCGTCGCCGATGGCTCACCGACCATCGCGCCTGCCGGCCGTGTTGCCCCCTCCCGTGACGGTTGACGGTCGTGCACCGCGCCGGCACTCTCCGCTGATGACGTGCGACCAGGGAGTCGCAATGACAAGACTTTCCCATGCACACCGTCGGGCCATGGCCCTCGCGGCCGCGCTGATGGCCGCAGGACTGGTGTCGGGAACGGGCCCCGCGGCCTCCGCCGCCGTCCCGGCCGGCCTTCCCGCACAGGTCAGCCCCGCAGACCAGGCGGCCATGCTGAAGGACACCAACGCGATACGCCAGAAGGAAGGCGCGTCGCCCCTTGTCTGGGACGCGGCCCTCGCCTCCGGCTCGCAGTCATGGGCCGACAACCCCGGCTCCCTCGCCGGAGGGACCCTCAAGCACGACATGAGCTTCAACAACGGCGCCGAGAACATGTCCGGTGGCGGGCCGTCCCAGGCCGTGTCGCAGTGGGCCGCAGAGAAAGCCGCCTACGACGCCGCCGGCCCGAACTGGGACACGAACGACCCCGGCTACAGGAACTGGGGCCACTACTGGAACATGGTCCAGGAGAACTACACGAAGATGGGATGCGGCGCCGCAACCGGCGTCACCGTCTGCCGTTACGCCTGACCACGGACGAACGGGCTCTGCCGCTCGGTACACGGGGTTCGCTGCGGCGCGGATTCCAGCGGGGTTTCGGGAACCCCCGCCCGCGCCTGATCCTCTCCTTGGGCGAGGAGGGATTCTGGTGACCCTGACAGAAGTTTCGCGGGCGGGGCGGCGTACGGCGGCGGTCACGGCGCTGCTGTGCGCGTGCGCCGTACTGGCAACGGGGTGCGGTACGCGACAGGCGAACGGTACGGCAGCGGCCGTGCCGTCGGCCGTACTGGCCACCGGGTTGTGCGAGCCGCTCGATCTCACGTCGGACGTGGAGGGCCCCGTCCACCCGCCCACCGACGAGGAATCCGGCTCGCCCCAGCCCCCGACGGAGGAGGAAACGGGCCCGCCGCAGCCTCCGACCGAGGAGCAGACCGGGCCCCCGCAGCCTCCCACCGACGAGGAGACGGGGGTTCCCGGACCCCCCACGGACGGCGACGCGACGCCCGGAGCGGCGGTCCCGTGCGGTGCCGCGGGCTGGTACGACATGACCCGCGAGTTCAGGACCTACCAGGCCGGGCACCCCACCGCGGGCGACCCTTCCGTCGTCATCAGGCAGGTCCGCGTCCGGAAGGTGCAGGACGCCGGCGAGGCCCTCGTCGTCTTCGCCACCGACTCCGTCGGCAAGGGCCGGGGCGAAGACGCCCGCGCCCTCGCTCAGGGGTTCGCCGCCTGGCGCCGGCAGGTGTACGGGGACCGGGGCACCGTGCAGCTCAGCACGGCCGACGGCGCGGTCGCCGCCACCGTGGCCTGGTGAGCAGCCGTACCCGGAGCCTCGTCACGGGCCGGGCGGTCTCGAAGGCGTCTGCGGGCCGGGGCACCGGCGCGGCCGGGGGGGGCCGAGGCGGTGAGCGCCGAACCCGCACTCGCCGCCGGGCCGGTGGAGACGCTGCACCACCCGCTCGTGCCTCCGCTGAACACCTTCTGCCCGGCAACCCCCGCCGGCGGCCTCGCCACCCGGCCCACCGCGAGGTGATCGAGACGGATGTCACGTGCCGGCGCAGGGCGGCTGGAAGTCGACCGCCGGCAAGTTGCGACCAGGTCCAGCGCCGCGGCATGTTCGGGTGACAGTGCCTGGTGGCGGCCGCGGCGGTGTGGGCCAGCGCGTGCTGGGTGCCGCCGGCAGCCGGATAGCCGTCCAGGGTCAGCCGGCTGCCGCTGCGGCGGTGCCAGGCCTCGGCCATCGCGTGCGAGACCAGGGGCAGCGCACCCGGCTGGCCGGCGGCGTCCGCGACCACGGCCGCCAGCAGGGGGCCGGGGATGCGGGCCCGGCGTGAACAGCATGACCGGCACCCCGGATGCCCGCGCGCGGGCGACGAGCCCGGCCCGCAGCACCGAGGACTTCCCTGCTCCGGACGGCCCGAAAGCCGCCGGGAACCGGTGGTCACGCACCTTCGCGAGCACCTCTTCGGTCAGTCGCTCGCGCCCGAAGAAGCGGTCGGCGTCTTCCGGTTGGAACGCCGACAGCCCCGCGTACGGTGTGCCGTGCCGGCTGGACTCCCCGGCTCGTCGCCCTGTGCGCTCGCGGCGGTCTCGGCGGCGACCGCATGCCATCGGGACTCCCCTATGCACAGCGGTCGCCCTGGCAGGCCTCGACGAAGGCGAGCGTGACCCGAGGCTGGGGAACCTGTGCCCGCCCGCGGCGTCCGGCAGCGTCGTGGACCAGTAGTGGGCCTTCTTGGCCAGTGCCCGGTAGGGCGGCCGTCCCGCTGCCTCGCGCAGCTTCCGGAGGTCGGCCGCACACCGCGTCAGCGGACCGGTGTCCAGGTCGAGCGGGCGTTCCGGCGTGGCGTTGCCTTCCTTCCTGCGCCTTTCCGCAGTCGTGACGGAGATGGTTGTCCAGCTCTTGATGTCCGGAACCCTCGTTCCGGCGCCGGACATCGGCCGGCGTCTGGACATGGGCCAGCGCAACCGCGCAAGACCGAGACGAAGGAGCACCATGAGGTCGGTGCGACGACTGATGCTGCTGGCGGCGGCCACCGGACTGCTGGCCGGAGCTGCCTTCCCGGGCACGCCGCGTTTGCCGCGGCGCCGCTGCTCAAGTCCAGTCTGAACGGGGGTGCTTGGACATCCTGTGGCGGTCGCCCGAGAACGGCCAGCTCCTGGTGAGCTGGGCGCGCGGAGCCAGAGCTGGGGCTACGGGCGCCCGCTGCTGATTTCTGATCTTTCCAGGGCAACCGGTCGCACCCCACGTTGGTCGAACAGTGGTCGGGCGTGCTCGAACGCCCGACCCACACGACACAAGGGGGACCGTGTTGCTGAAGTCGAACCACACGCACGTCACAGTCGCGCAGCGGATCGGGGCGGCCCTGGCTGCCGGCGCGCTCGTGCTCGGCGCCGAGGCCGTTGCCCAGGCGGCGCCGTCGCCGAGCCCGGCGGTCCCGGACGCTGCGGTCGGAAAGCAGCAGAGCCAGACCGGGCCGAAGGGCTCCCCGGACCCGTTCGGCGGCCTCGCCACGTCCGAGGAACTCCTCGACACCACGGTCGAGAACGGTCAGAAGCAGAACCTTCCCCTCGGCTTCACGGTGACCGGCGACAAGCCCGTCCAGGGGGCGGAGCTGGGCATCCACCTGCCGCCGGGTCTGGAACTGAGTCCTCAGGAACGGCCGTCGAACTGTGAGCACTTCACAGTCGACCCGGTACGGGACTACGACGACGAAATGCTGTTCTGCAGCTTCACCGGGACCTTCGAGCCGGGCAAGTACTACCGGATCGACCCGGGGCTGAACGTCACCGCGGCCCCCGAGCTGTGGCGGGACCGGTTCTACGTCACCTGGACGCCGGGCGGCAGGCCGATCTACAAGCCGGAGCAGGGCGGGGTCAAGGGAACCGCCGCTGCCGTCAAGGTGGTGCCGTCCGAGCCGTTCAAGGCGTGGCGCTTCTGGGGCCGCGAGGTGTGGGTCGAGAACCCCGCGAACAAGCCCGACTTCACCGTGAACGGGTCCACCGGCAGCGGCCCGGCCGGCGGCCAGGTGTTGCTCAACCCGGGCTGGCAGATCAAGGGCACCGGTTCGGTCGCCACCACCGCGGCCGACGGCAAGGTGGTGGCGACCGAGTTCGTGCTGCCGCCGGGCATCAGCTTCGTCGGCGGTCGTCCGGGGCCCGAGGGGCGCCGGGTGTTCGGCGGGACCGGCGGCTCGGTGAAGGGCGTCTTCAAGATCGAGCCGTGGGTCAGGCCCGGCACTTACCTGGGCGAGTACCGGTACAAGAGCGACCGCCGTCCCGGTGAGCTCGCGATCGCCGACATCGATCGGGACCTCGGCAACAACGCGGCCAAGCTCACCATCACCGTGACGCCTGCCGTCGATCCGCAGCCCGGCCCGTCGACGTCCGCCTCCGCCACGCCGTCACCCTCGGCCTCGGCCTCGGCCTCCGCGAGCACCACCCCGAGCACCGGCAACACCCCGGGCCCGAACGGCGGTACGGGCGGCAAGCTGGCCGACACCGGATCCACCGCACTGGCCGCGGGCGGGCTCGGCGCCGCGGCCGTGACACTGGGCGGTGCGCTGTACGCCGTCGGCCGGCGCCGTCGTTCCGCGTAACCGGTGACGCGGTAGGCAGCGTCAGCGCGCGTGACCGTTCGCGGGTCCCGTGCGGGGCGGTTCCACGCCCCGCACGGGACGACCGCGGCCACGGCTGGGCCGCCGCCGAGCACCGCGACGCCGGGTCGAGCACATCGAGGCCCGGGTGCGGTCACCGCCGGACGGGGACCTACCCGGGCGGCCGTCCGCCGTCGAAGCCGGTGATCATGGCGTGCAGGCCCGCGTCGAACCACCGCTGGTAGTAGGCGAGGGCCGCAGGGTCGTCCGCCGGGGCGGCGTCGGCGTCGGCGTCCTCGGTGCCGGGCGGGCGTCCGACCTGGGCCAGTGCGTGGCCGAGGGTGTAGACGCCGACGGACTGGATGCGGATCAGCGCTTCGTCGGTGTCGATACCGGCGGTGGTGAAGCGGTCGAGGAGGGCGGCCAGGAGCGGCAGGGCGGTGTCCGGGTCGACGGGGTGGGTGGCGAGGAGAGGTACGGCGTGGGGGTGGTCCAGGAGCATGCGCCGGTAGGCGGTGGCGAAGTCGGTCAGGGCCCGGGTCCAGGTCTCTCCGGCGTCCAGGCCGGTCAGGGCTGTGGCGAACAGGCGGTTGACGACCTTCGAGATGACGGCGTCCCGGCCGGGGACGTGGCGGTAGAGGGACATCGCCGCCACCCCGAGGTGCGAGCCCAGGCGGCGCATGGTCAGCGCTTCGGGTCCTTCGCGGTCGAGGAGGTCGATGGCCGCTGCGGTGATCCGGTCCACGCTGATCTGCGCGGGCCGGCCTCCCCGGCCGGGTCGTGGTGCCTGAGTCATGGCATCAGGGTCGCAGACTCACCCACGCACGGTGACGGCCAGGGTGGCCCCGGTCATGAGCAGGGTGAGGAGGCCGACGACCATGTGCTGGACGTCCGGGACGACGCTGCGGCCCTGCGTGGGCAGGACCTTCAGCGTGCGGGCGTAGTCGCGGGCGTAGGAATCCCGCTGCGCCTGCGTGCTGACGCCGTAGTACGGCAGCCACCAGCTCGCCACGTGCCCCGCCAGGACCAACCGGCTCAGCACGAGGGCCACGACCCGCGAGGCCCCGTGGCCCGCGGCGATGCCGGCGGAGATGAGCAGCGGGATCGGGTAGCTGACAGCCACATCGCCGAGGCGTTCGCGGCGGTTGTCGGGTCTCAGGTCGTTCAGCGGGAACACGGGCACCCACTCGGTCAAGGCCAGCCAGACCAACCAGACCAGCGGCATGGCAACGGCGAACGCGTGGGACTCCCCCTCCGGGATGACGGGCACACCAGTTTGCGTACGCCGTAAGCTTACAACGTAAGCACACGTGGTCCACCACGGCCCGCCTGCGCTGACCGACTCCGCTACCTAGACTGGAACGGAATGGCCAGGCCGCCCCTCCGTCGCACGATGCCGGTCTTGAGGGAGGTCGGTCCCCGTGGACCTCAACACCATCACCGAAGTCGTCCGGCGGCCCTCCGAGCAGCCGGCCGCCGACTGGCGCGAGGGCGACGCCTGGCTGGCAGGTGGCACCTGGCTGTTCTCCACGGAGCAGCCCGATCTGCGCCGCCTGGTCGATCTCACGGCGCTGCGTTGGGATCCGCTCGTCCCGAGCGACGAGGGCCTCGAGATCGGTGCCACGTGCACCGTCCGCGACCTGTACGCCTTCGCGCATCCGGACGACTGGACCGCGGGCCCGCTGCTCGCCACGAGCTGCGAGGCCTTCCTGTCCTCGTTCAAGGTCTGGAACGCGGCGACCGTCGGCGGGAACATCTGCATGTCCCTGCCGGCCGGCCCCATGATCACGCTGACGGTGGCGCTGGAGGCCACCTATGAACTCTGGGCCCCGGACGGTTCCCGGCGCACCGTGGACGCCCTCGACTTCGTGACCGGTGACCACCGGAACGTCCTCGCCCCCGGGGAGGTCCTGCGGCGCGTCCGCATCCCGGCGAGCGCCCTGAGGAAACGCGCCGCCCACCGCCGCTTCACGCTCACCCACCTCGGCCGTTCGACCGTCTTCATCGTCGGTACGCGCACGCCGGGCGCGAACGACCTGCTGCTCACCGTCACGGCCGGCACCACACGACCGGTGCGCATGACCTTCGACACCGCGCCCGATGCCCGCGGCCTCCAGCAGGGCATCGACCTCATCCCCGGCGACGTCTGGTTCGCGGACGCCAACGGCACCCCCGACCACCGCCGCCATCTGACGAAGCACTTCGCCGAGGAGATTCGTCGCGAACTCGCAGACGGGGACCCGTCATGACGTACCGCGTCAACGGCAAGGCCTTCGAGCAGGAGCCGGAGCCCGGCCAGTGCCTGCGCACCTTCCTCCGCTCGCTCGGCCACTACGGCGTCAAGAAGGGCTGCGACGCGGGCGACTGCGGTGCCTGCACGGTGTGGTTGGACGGCAGCCCGGTCCACAGCTGCATCACTCCGGCGTTCCGTGCGGACGGCCACGAGGTGACCACCATCGAGGGTCTCGGCTCGCCCGGCAACCTGCATCCGATGCAGCGTCGGTTCCGCGACGCGCCCGGATTCCAGTGCGGCTTCTGCACCGCAGGGATGATCATGACGTCGGCAGCGTTCACCGAGGCGCAGAAGGCGAACCTGCCTCGGGCCCTGAAGGGCAACCTCTGCCGCTGCACCGGCTACCGGGCCATCGAGGACGCCGTGAACGGCGTCGTCGGCGTGGAGACGGCCGAGCCGGGAAAGGCCGTCGGGACGAGTGTGGGCGCACCGGCGGCCGACGACGTGGTGACCGGACGGGCCGAGTTCACCATGGACACCGGAATGGAGGGGATGCTGCACCTCAAGGTGCTGCACTCGCCCCACGCGCACGCCCGCATCGTCTCGATCGACAGGACCGCGGCACTCGCGGTTCCCGGTGTGCACCGCGTCTACACCTGGGAGGACGTGCCCCGCAGGCGCTTCACCACGGCCATCCACACCGACCACCTGGTCGATCCGGACGACACCCTCATCCTCGACGACACGGTCCGCTTCGTGGGCCAGCGCGTCGCCGCGGTGCTGGCCGACACACCCGGCGCGGCCGAGGCAGGCTGCCGCAAGGTGCGCGTCGAGTACGAGCGCCTGCCGGCGGTGTTCGACCCCGAGGAGGCCATGGCCGAGGGGGCTCCGCAGATACACCGCACGCCCGACCCGTTCGTCCGTGATCCCGCCCGCAACATCCTGCTCGAACTCCATGCGCACATCGGGGACGTGGAGGCGGGGTTCGCCGAAGCCGACGTGATCCACGAGGGCACGTACTCCTCGCCGCGCGTGCAGCACGCGCACCTGGAGACGCACGGTTCGATCGCCTGGATGGAGAACGGGCGGCTGAACGTCCGCACCAGTTCGCAGTCGCCGTCGATCGCCAAGGTCAAGTTGAGCCATCTGTTCGCGCTGCGGCCCGACCAGCTCCGGGTGTTCTGCAAGCGGGTGGGCGGCGGCTTCGGCGGCAAACAGGAAGTGATCTCGGAGGACCTGGTGGCGCTCGCCACGCTGGACACAGGGCGGCCCGCCTGCTTCGAGTACACCCGCGAGGAGGAGTTCACCACCGCCTCGCCACGGCACCCGATGACGCTGACGGTCAAGCTGGGTGCCAGGGCGGACGGCACGCTCACGGCCGTCCAGGTCCGCAACGTGTCGAACACCGGCGCCTACGGCAACCACGGCGGCGAAACGCTGTACGCGGGCGGCGCCGCCGTCATGCTCTACCGCTGCCCCAACAAGAAGTACGACGCCTACTCGGTCTACACCAACACCGTGCCGAGCGGGGCGCTGCGCGGTTACGGGATGACGCAGCCGGCGTTCGCCATGGAGTCCGCGATGCACGAACTCGCGCTCTCCCTGCACATGGACCCGCTCGAACTCCGGCGCCGCAACATCGTACGGCCGGGTGACCCGCTCGTCGCCCTGCACGACGGCCCGGACGACGTGACGTTCACGGAGGACGGACTGGCGAAGTGCATCGACCTGGTGGACCGGGCCATGGCCCGGCCTGCGCAGGAGCCGGACCTCGGCCCGGGGTGGCTCATCGGCTCCGGCGTCGCGAGCTCGCTGCACGAGACCGCGCCCCCGACCGAGCACATCTCCGAGGCCTGGGTCACGCTGGGCGACGACCTCGTGTACGAAGTGGCCGTCGGTACTGCGGAGTTCGGCGAAGGCACCTCGACCGCTCACGTCCAGATCGCGGCCGGCCAACTGGGGACCACGCCGTCCCGGATCCGTCTGGTGCAGTCCGATACCGACCGCACCGGATTCGACACCGGGGCCTTCGCGAGCGCGGGTCTGTTCGTGTCGGGCAACGCGGTGCTGCGGGCGTCGAACGCGGTGCGCGACCGCATCCTGGAGTTCGCCGCCGCCCACACGGGCGTCCACGTCGTGATGTGTTCCATGGACGACGACGGCGTCACCTGCGGCGACCGGCGCGTGTCCCTGGCCGAGCTGGTGGCACTGGCCCGGGCCCGCGGCATCCGGTTCACCGCTGCCCGCAAGGCCTACGGTTCGCCCCGCAGCGTCACCTCCAATACCCAGGGGTTCCGGATCGCCGTCCACCGGACGACGGGAGAGATCCGCATCCTGTACAGCGTCCAGGCGACCGACGCGGGCGTGGTCATCAACCCCCAACAGGTCCGGGGACAGGTGGAGGGCGCCGTCGCCCAGGGCATCGGCTTCGCCCTGACCGAGAACTTCCTCCTCGACGCAGACGGAGCCGTGGTCAACCCGAACTTCCGCAACTACCGCATCCCCACCTACGCCGACGTGCCGCGCACCGAGGTGCTCCTCGTGGACTCGGCGGACTCCGTAGGCCCCCTGCGGTCGAAGGGGATGGCGGAGTGCAGCATCAACCCCGTGGCTCCCGCGCTGGCCAACGCGCTCCAGGACGCCACGGGCATCCGCTACCGTGCGCTGCCCCTGACTCCCGAACGGATCTACAGCCGGCTGGGCGAGAAGCAGCCCGTCCCCGAGGCCTGAGCCATGGACACCGACAAGCACGAAGACGCCGCGGCGACGGCCATCATCGGCCAGAAGGTCCTGCCCGGCCGGGAGCAGGAGTACGAGAAGTGGCAGGACGAGGTCAACGCGGCCGCGGCCGGCTTCCCCGGGTACCTCGGCGTCGAGGTGTCCCGGCCGACACCCCTGCAACCCGAATGGGTCGTCATCTACCGCTTCGACTCGATCCCCCACCTCCAGGCGTGGATCAACAGCGCCACCAGGCAGCGGCTCCTGGAGGTCGGCGACACCTATCTCGACGGCCCGGGGACGCAGCGGGTCCTCAGCGGTCACGCCAAAGCCGCTGATCCGCTGGTGACCGTGGTGATCACCCACCGTGTCCACCCGGACCGCGTGGACGACTTCCTCGCGTGGCAACGCCGCATGAGCGAGGAGGAGAGCAAGTTCGAGGGCTTTCGCGGCACGGAGATGTTCCGGCCGATCGACGGTCTTCAGGACGAATGGATCACGCTGTACCGCTTCGACAGCGCCCAGCACCTCGACACCTGGCTGACCTCGGCCAAGCGGCAGGAACTCCTGGCCGAGGGAGACGAGTTCAACGATTTCAAGCTGACGACGGTCGACAACTCGTTCGGCAGCTGGTTCGCCTTCGACGAGGACGGCAAAGCAGCGCCGGCGCCGTCCGAGACGAGGACCGCCATCGCCGTCTGGGTCGGCCTGTACCCGACCGTCGTCTTCCTGACGCTCGCCCTGTCGCCGCTGCACATGCCGTTCTGGCTCGGAATGCTGGTCGGGAACCTGCTGTCCAGCCTCCTGATGACCTTCCTCACGATGCCCTTCTACGTGAACCCGCTGCTCAAGCGGTGGCTGCGACCGCCTCCGGACGAGCCGCCGGCGCGGAACAACCGCATCGGCCTCGCGGTGGTCGCCGCGGCGATGGTGTGCTGGGCCGCCGTCATCTACCTCATCACGACGCAGATCTGGACGCTGCCCTGAGGCTGCCCCTGTGAAACGGCCCACGGCGTTGCCCCCGTGGCGTTGCCCTCGTGGCATGACCCCGCCCCACCGGACCCCTGACTTCCGGAGGGGCGGGGCCATGCCACGGGTCGTCAGGACGACTCAGTGCTGGACCACGGTGCAGTTGACGGTGGTCCCGTCGGCCGCCTTGACGACGTACTTGCTCCCGCTGAGACCGCCGACGTCGAACCTTCCCCCCTTGGTGGGGACGGTGCCCGACGCGGATCCGGTGTAGGTCACCTTTCCGTCGGGGAACCCCTCACCCCACAGGTGGTACTTGCCGGCCGAGTCCACTTCGACCTTGCACGTCGCGGCGGTCGCCACCGCGGGCGCGGCCGGGGTCGAGGCGTGTGCGGCAACCGCGGGGCCCACCGCGACCGCGGGGGCCACCAGGAGCGTGAGTGCTGCAAGACGACGTGTCCGGTTCATCGTTCAACCTGCCTTGGACGCTGACGGTGCGGCCGGTGGGGCGTGACGGCTCCGGTACCCGCGGCAGTGGCCGCACAGCACTCCGAGGGGGGAAGGTCTCACACCGTTACGCCGTGCGCATGTCGCCCCACATGGCCCGCGCGTTCCGTCTGGTTGCCGGCGCATTCCGTGAGGCCTGATGTCATTTTCATCCTATCGTCCGGCTCGTCGCACGGCACCTCACGGCCCGCCGCGATGCCGTACAGCAGGGGTGCTGGGCGACGCCGCCGTTCCGGGTCGGCCTGGTCGTATCACCAGCCGAGCACATCGCGTTCACCGCCGCGGGGAGGAGTTGGGCGCTTCGGCCGTGGTTGGGCGTGTGTCGACGCCATCCACCGCATTCGTCCTTGTTACTGTCCACTTCGCCCAAATCGCCTGTAAGTGAATGATTCGCGCCTGCTGGTGGCCGAGAGGAAACGGACAATGAACGACTTTTCCCGCCGTAAACTGCTCAAGGCGACGGCAGTCGCCGGTGCCGGTGCGGTGGTCGCACAGGGCGTCACCACCGCCGAGGCCCACGGTGCAGCCACCGACACCCTCGGTGCGACCGCCGTGAACGCGGCGTCCGGGGACGGAAAGTGCCCGCCGGCGAAGCTGACCGGCCGCATCGTCCGCCCCGAGGACCCCGGGTACACGGACGCCCGCCTCGGCTGGGACCAGCTCTTCTCCCACTACCCGCTGGTCATCGTCTTCGCCCAGAACACCCAGGACGTGGTCAACGCCCTGACGTGGGCGCGGCAGCACGACGTCGCGGTGCGGGTCCGCAGCGGCCGCCACAGCCTTGAGGGCTGGTCGAACGTCGACAACGGCCTCGTGATCGACATCAGCGAGCTGAAGTCCGTCCACATCGACAACGGTGCCCGCATCGCGACCGTCGGCGCCGGACTCAACCAGTTGGAAGCGGTGACCACGCTCTCGGAGCAGAACTTCGCGGTCACGACGGGAACCGAAGGCTCCGTGGGCCTGTCCGGGGCGACGCTCGGCGGTGGTTTCGGCTTCCTCACCCGCTGGCTCGGCATGGCCTGCGACAGCCTGATCGGCGCCGAGGTCGTCGTCGCGGAAGGCGCCGAGTGCGCCAAGGTGGTCAAGGTCGATCTGCACGACAACCCGGACCTGCTCTGGGCGCTGCGCGGAGCGGGGAACGGCAACTTCGGGATCGTCACCTCACTCACCTACAAGGTGGCCCCGCTGAAGAGCGTCACGTACGTACAGGCCGTCTGGGACGGGACCGGTGACCTGTCCAGGATCTTCGAGGCCTACCAGCGCACCGCGCCGTTCACCGACGACCGCCTCGGCACGCAGCTCGAAATCCACCGGAACCAGATCCTGCTGTTCGCGGTCCTCGCGGAAGGAACGCCCGCGGAGGCGAAGAAGCTGCTGGCCCCGATCCTGTCGATCGACAGCCCCACCGTGACGGTGCAGGTGGGGAACTGGGGCCAGGTGTACTCGGACTTCCAGATCCCGACCTCCGAGGAACCGGCGAACTGGAAGTTCTACTCGCAGTTCACCAGGAAGCCGTTCCCGAAGAAGGCGATCGAGGTGGTCTCCTCGTTCATCCGCGACGCGCCCACGGACGACAGCAACTTCTTCGTGCAGGCGTTCGGCGGGGCCGTCAGGAAGAGCCCCCGCGGCGGTACGGCGTTCCCGCACCGCGACGCGCTCTTCTACTCCGAGCCCGGCGCCGGCTGGGGCACCCGCTCCGACCAGCCGGGCGTCTGCGACCCCCTGACCCCGCAGGCCCAGGCCTGGATCGCCGAGTTCAGCCTGGCGCTGCGCCCCTACGTCGACGGCGCCTACGTCAACGTGCCGAACATCGGCATGCAGGACTGGGAGACCGCCTACTGGGGATCCAACTTCGACCGGCTGCGCAAGATCAAGGCGGAGTACGACCCGCAGAACGTCTTCCAGTACGAGCAGAGCATCCCGCCCGCGTCCTGCTGACCGGGCAAGCCCCGAGCCCCCTCCCGACCGGCGGCCGGTGAGGGGGCTCAGCCATGACCTGCGCCGCCCCGGACCGCACCGTCGGACGAGGAGAGCGGCAGAAGCGTAAAGAATTCTCCAAGCGGGTTCCCCGGTGTGGTAGAGGGCAGGCTTCCGCACGCCTGCCCTGCAGGAATGCAAAGTCGAATGCGTGAAGGCCATGCACGAACGGGGGGCGCCGGCAAGCATTTATATGCCATCACAACTGGACATATCACCCGGATCCGGGTGCGTGGCAGAAGTCATTCTGCACAGATCGTCATTGCCTGGCGCGAGCGGATTTGCACATAGTTGCCACTGCTATGTCTCCCTGTCGGTCGTCGGGCGCTGCTCCGGTGCCGCGGCCGGGGAGCACGCCGACCACCGACTGAAAGGGACGTGCGCCCATGAAGACCGCGCCCCAGCGACTGCGCGCTGGTCTGGCCGCCGGAGCGGCCGTCGTCGTCCTGTTGTGGGCCGTCCAGGTGCAGCCGTCCGCCCGCCCCGACGACGTCATCGGGGCTGCCGCACACCTGACCGGCCTCCTCGCCGGCTACGGCATCCTCGTCATGCTCTTCCTGATGGCACGCGTCCCGGCGGTCGAGCACGGCGTCGGCGCCGACCGCCTCGCCCGCTGGCACGCCTTCGGCGGTCGGTGGGTGCTGGTCCTGTGCGCCGCCCACGGGCTCTTCGCCCTGGTCGTGTACGCCCTGCGCAGCGGCACCGACCTGTTCAGCGCCCACGCGGAACTGCTCCGCTACCCGGCCGTCGCCGCCGCCTACGCCGGAGCCGCCCTGCTGGCCTGTGTGGGCCTGGTCTCCGCCAGGGCCGTACGCCGCCGGGTCCCGCACGAGGCGTGGCGCGCCATCCACCTGCTCACCTACCTCGCCGCCGCCCTCGGCTTCGTCCACCAGCTGGCCGGCCCCGACGTCCGCGTCACGTCCTGCACCACCTGGTTCTGGGCGCTGCTGCACACCGTCGTCGGCGTCCTGCTCGCCTGGTACCGGGGGTTCGTCCCGATCCGCCAGGCCATGCGGCACGGGCTGCGCGTCGCCGCCGTCGAACGCGAAGGCCCGGACGTGGTCTCCGTGACCATCGAGGGCGGTCGGCTCGGCGAGCTCCAGGCCGAGTCGGGCCAGTTCTTCCGCTGGCGCTTCCTGCGGGGCGGCCTGTGGCACACCGCCCTTCCGTTCTCGCTCTCCGCGCCCGTGCGCGACGACCGCCTCCGCATCACCGTGAAGGCGCTCGGCGCGCACTCCCGACGGGTCCGCGGGCTGCGCCCCGGCACCCGGGTCCTGGCGACCGGCCCGTTCGGTGCGCTGACCTGGCGCCGGCGCACCCGCCCGAAGGTCCTGCTGATCGCCGGCGGCATCGGGATCACCCCGATGCGCGCCCTCTTCGAGGCGCTACCCGCCGGGCCCGGCGACCTCACGCTGCTCTACCGCGCGGGCGACGCCGGTCAGCTGGTCCTGCGGGACGAGCTGGAGGCCATCGCGGCGGAGCGCCGGGCCGGTCTGCACTACCTGGTGGGGCGTTCCGACGAGGCGTACGACCCGCTCGCCCCCCAGGCCCTGCGCGCGCTCGTGCCCGACCTGTCCGACCACGACGTCTACCTGTGCGGGCCGCCCGGAATGGCGGATGCCACGACCGCGTCGCTGATCCGCGCCGGCGTCCCCTCCGGGCGGATCCACTCCGAGTGCTTCACCTACTGAGGACCCCGATCTCCCGATGAACCAGCCAGTGAACCAGCCGGTCGGCCTCTGTACGGGGCAGCCGACGGCCGCGGACCGCGCTCCTCGGGAGCCAGTCGCCGAGCGCGCCGCGACGGCGTCCTCCGGGGCGCACCCGCGGGGCGGCCGTCCGGCCGCCCGGCACCGGAAGTCCTCGCGCCCACGCCGGCTCGCTGCCGGCCTCGCCCTGGTCAGCGTGGTGACCGCGACGGCCATCACGATGACCGTCGACCCGGCCGCGCCGGCCCCGGACGGACGGCCGCACTTCCACTCCGCCCGCTGAATCCCGCACTCCGCCCGCCGTGCCGGGCCCGCCCTCCACGGCTCAGCGTCCGCCGACCGGACCTCCTCGGTTTCCAGGACGGCCTCGACCGCGGCGCGGAGCCGCGCCCCCACGCGGTCGACGCTCCCGCTCTGGGCGCTGACCTGAGCACCTTCCAGGAGGAAGGTGCTCTCTGCGGCGGCCTCGTCGGGAGCCCCCACACCGGCCTGCCCGCACATGCCCGGAGGCGGTGCGGCTGGGTGGCCTCGCGGTCCTCGACCAGTCGGCGGGCCGGATGCCCCCGGTCGGGCAGGCCGGCGATGGAGTCTACGAAGGGACAGCCCCGCTGCGCGATGTCCGGCAACCCCTCCACGACGGGGCGCGAGGACGTCCTGTGCCGCCTGGCCGGGCAGCTGGAGAGGGCCGCTCCCTGGGCGCAGCCCACGCCCCCCGTGTGGGCGGGCACGCTCCCGGCCGCCTGACCCCGCCACCGGCCCCGGCCGTCCGGGGGAAGGGGTCGGCCGGCCGCCGGTGGCGTGCCGATCGGGGCGGTCGCCGATCGCGGGACCGTTCGGCCCGGGCCGAACCGAGCGTGCGCCATCCTGGCTCCATGACCTCCAAGGACCTCGCCTCACTCGCTTCCCTCTTCGCCGACGAGACCCGCGCGGCCTTCCTCCTGGCCCTCCTCGACGGGCGGGCCTGGACCGCCGGGGAGCTGGCCCGCCACGCGGGGGTGGCGCCGTCGACCGCCAGCGAGCACCTGGGGAAGCTCGTCGCGGGCGGGGTGCTCGCCGAGGAGCGGCAGGGCAGGCACCGGTACGTGCGGCTCGCCGACGCCGGGACAGCACAGCTCGTCGAGGACCTGGCGGCCCGCGTCGGGCCCGGCGGGCCCGACGCGCCGCGCAACCTTCGGGCCGCGAGCGCCGCCCAGGCGATGGCGCGCGGGCGGACCTGCTACGACCACTTCGCCGGGCGGCTCGGGATCACGATCACCGAGGCGATGACCGGACGCGGTCTGCTGCGGCAGGACACCGGTTTCGCGCTCACCGACCAGGGCCTGGCCTGGTTCGAGGGGCTCGGCCTCTCCCTCGCACCGAAGGGACGCCGCCCCGTCGCTCGCGGCTGCCTCGACTGGACCGAGCGGCGGCTGCACCTCGCCGGCCTCGCAGGGTCGGCACTGTGCCGGCACGCGATGGACACCGGCTGGTGCGTACGCATCGGGTCCGAGCGTGCGGTGAAGGTGACTCCGGCCGGCGAGCGGGCGCTGGAAGCGGCCCTCGGCATCGACGCGGCGGACCTGCGGTGAGGGCGCCCCACGCTGCGGTGACGGCCGCAAGGTCCGCGCCGTACGGTCGCTCCATGCCGAACCGAACCTCTCGACTCGCCCTCGCCGCGGCCGGTGTCACCGTCGTCCTGTGGGCTTCCGCCTTCGTGTCGATCCGCAGCGCGGGGGCCGCCTACTCCCCCGGCGCCCTCGCCCTCGGGCGGCTCCTCGCCGGCTCCCTCGCTCTCGGAACCGTCCTCCTGGTGAGGCGCGAGGGGATGCCTCCGCGCGCGGCCTGGCCGGGGATCGCCGTGTCCGGGCTGCTGTGGTTCGGCGTGTACATGGTGGTGCTCAACTGGGGCGAGCAGGAGGTCGACGCGGGCACGGCCGCGATGGTGGTCAACATCGGTCCGATCCTGATCGCGCTGCTCGGGGCGAAGGTGCTCGGCGAGGCCCTGCCGCCCCGACTGCTCGCCGGCATGGGCGTGTCCTTCGCGGGGGCGGTGGCCGTGGGGCTGTCCATGTCCGGGGAGGGGCACGCCTCCGTCCTCGGCGTGGCGCTCTGCCTTCTGGCGGCGATCGCGTACGCCGGCGGTGTCGTCGCCCAGAAGCCGGCGCTCGCGCACGGCAGCGCGCTCCAGGTGACGACCTTCGGGTGCCTGGTGGGCACGGTGGCGTGCCTGCCGTTCGCCGGGCAGCTGGTGGCGGAGGTCGGCCGGGCCCCGCTGTCGGCCACCCTCAACATGGTGTACCTCGGCGTCTTCCCGACCGCGCTGGCCTTCACCACCTGGGCCTACGCCCTGGCCCGTACGACCGCGGGACGGATGGGCGCGACGACGTACGCGGTGCCGGCCCTCGTGGTACTGATGGCGTGGACGTTCCTCGGCGAGTTGCCGGGGCCGCTCACCCTGGGCGGCGGCGCGCTGTGCCTGGCAGGCGTGGCGATCTCCCGGTCCCGGCCGCGGGCGCTCGCGGAGCCCTCGGCCGCCACCGAATGACGAGCTGGTCACCGGTGTCGTCGGGCGGGCGGTCCCGGGGGCTGCTGACGGGCACCCTGACCTGGCGGGCGGGCTCGCCCGTGGCGGGCGCCGTGCTGGCGGGCCTGGCCGGGGCCGGCTCCAGCGTGCCCGCGCCGCGCTCCTTGATCGGTCGGCTGCCCTGACCTCCCCGGAAGCCGTCCGTCCCCGGGCCCGACGGACCCCCGCCGGACGGCCCCGGGGCCGGACGGCGCGCGGACCTTCCTAGGACACCACGTGGACCTTGTCCGCCTGGAGCCCCTTCTGCCCCTGGACGGCCTCGAAGGAGACCCTCTGGCCCTCCTTCAGGGACTTGAAGCCGTTCCCCTCGATCGCGCGGAAGTGGACGAACAGGTCGGGGCCGGATTCCGGCGTGATGAAGCCGTATCCCTTTTCATCGTTGAACCACTTCACAGTGCCGTTCTGACGCTCAGCCATGCCTTCCCCCAGCTTCAGGAGCCGTCGGTCTTCATCCTCTGCGAAAAGCCGGACCGATCATGACACGCAGGGTTCCCGGCCGAGGGGGAAACGGTCCGGAACCACCCCGGCCGCCCGTGTGTCACTCGGCTGGTCGAATCCACGTCCGGGCGAGTTCCGCGACCCAGGTGGCCGCCCCGTCGGGAGTCGGCGGGGGTGCGCCGACGACGAGTTCGGTGACGCCTGCCGTGGCGAACTCGCGGAGGTGGTCCGGACTGCCGTCGCTCGGTGCGACGGCGATCGTGAGTTCTTCCAGGGTGCGGTCGTGGCGGGCGCACTCGTCGGCGAGGACGGCGATGTGTGCCGGGATCTCGGCCACGGGCACGTTGAAGCCGTACCAGCCGTCGGCGAGCGCGACCGCCCGGCGCAGCGCGGTCGCGCTGTTGCCGCCGACCACGACCGGGAGCCGGCCGCCGCGCAGCGGCTCGGGGTTGACACGGATCGCGTCGAAGCGGGTGAACTCGCCGGCGAACGAGGCCGGGTCCTCGGTCCAGAGGGTGCGCATCGCGGCGAGGTACTCCTCGGTGCGTCGACCGCGCCCCGCGAACGGGACTCCGAGTGCCGCGAACTCCTCGGCCGACCAGCCGGTCCCCACGCCGAGGCTGAACCGCCCGGCGGACAGCACGTCAAGTGTGGCGGCCTGTTCGGCGACCGCGACGGGGTTGTGTTCGGGCAGCAGGAGCACGCCGGTGGCGAGCTCGATCCGACGCGTGGCCGCGGCCGCGAAGCTCAGCGCGAGCAGCGGGTCCAGCCAGTCCGCGTCGGCGGGTACGGCGATCCGGCCGTCCGCGGAGTAGGGGTAGCGGGAGGCGGGCGTGTCCACGAGCACCACGTGCTCGCCACACCACAGTCTGGCGAAGCCGTGCGTCTCCGCGGCCGTGGCCACGGCGCGGATCACCTCCGGACGGGCGCCGTCCCCGATGCCGAGCGCGTGCAGCCCTACGCGCATGCCCCACCTCCTGAGCAAGCACTACCAGGCACACGGACAAGCCGCCGACGGTCGTGTCAGGGTGCGCGCCAGATGTTGGCGAAGGCCGCGTTCTCGATGGACCGCCTCTGGCGTACGGCCTCCAGTTCCATCACCGCGTCGTGGACGACGGCCAGGACGGTCGTCACCGCCTCGTCGCCGGAGTCCGGCTCGGGCTCGGGCTCGTCCCCGGACGGTCCGTCGGCGAGGCCCACGATCGAGGCGAGGACGGCGAGGACGGGCTCGTTCCGTTCCAGGCGGTCGACGGCGCGCCGGCGGTCGGGCGTGTCGGCCGGTTCCAGACGGTCGGCCCCGAACGGCGAGCGGCCGCCGCGCGTGGGCGTGAGCAGCCCGTCCTCCTCCAGGGAGGCCTGGTAGGCGGCGGCGAGGTCGCGGCCCCGCCGCCACAACCAGTCCTCGACCCGCTCGTACGGCGTCTGACGGGTGAGGGCCGATTCCGCCTCGGACAGGAGGCGGTCGTCAGGAGCCGGAGCCTCGCCCGGCACGATGCGGTCGCCGTCCAGGGTGACGGCCCGCGCGCCGATCAGGTCGATCAGCTCGGCTCCCGCGAGGGCGAGCGACAGGTCGCCCTGTCCCACGGGTCGCTCCGGTTTCGGGTCCATCGCGATGATGAACAGGTCTTTCGCGGTGGTCATGGACGGCTCCCCTCGCAGACATCGACCATGGTATGCGCCGACGGCCGCCGCCGCCGCGCCCCGGGACGGGGCGCGGCGGCGGCGGCCGTCACGACCGGTGCTCCGAGGAGGAGCACCACGCCGTGACGGCGCCGAGGGTGCTTGCCGGGTGGTCGGGTACTGCTCAGTCGAGACAGAACTCGTTGCCCTCGACGTCCTGCATCAGCAGGCACGACTCGTTGTCGTCATCGGCCTCCAGGAGCCGCACGCGTACCCCACCGAGCGCGACCAGTCGTGCGCATTCGGCCTCGAGGACGGCCACGCGCTCTTCGCCCACGAGTCCGGTGCCGACCCGCACGTCGAGGTGCACCCGGTTCTTGACGGCTTTCCCTTCGGGAACGCGCTGGAAGTACAGTCGCGGGCCCACACCCGAGGGATCGAGACATACGAACCACGCACCCTGCTGAGTGGGGGGAAGTGATCGGTTGTAATCGTCCCAGGTGTCGAACCCCTCGGGGGGCGACGGTACGACGTACCCCAACACCTCGCACCAGAAGCGGGCGACGCGCTCGGGTTCCGCGCAGTCGAAGGTGACCTGGAACTGTCTGATCGATGCCATCGGGCCACCGTAACAGGGGGACCCAGCCGGCTTCTCCGCGTCCCCGCAAGGGTTCGCAGCACTGGCCCGCACAGGCAGCTGCCGGACAGTCAACTGGATGGCAGTCAAAGGGGGTTGGGTGTGCGCGCGACCGCCTCTCGCCATCCCCGGCGGCTGCTACGCTCCCGGCGGCCAGCGGGCCCGGCCCTCGTAGGCTTCGCCGGGCTGCCGGGCTACGCCGACGACGACACGGCGGCGATCCGTCGGCTGCTGGCGGACCTGGCAGGCGTCAGGAGCGATCGCCGGCTTGAGCCGGGTCACGGTGAGGGCGTCCAGCAGCCCCGATCCGCCGGGCCCGCCGGTGGGCCAGACCACCGGGTCCGGCCTGGGCTGCGCCGCGGCGGCCCTGAGCCGGGCCACCGCGATCCTGATCGTGCGTCCGTCGGGTTCGGCGCGGTTCTCCGGCACCGTCAGGTAGCCGCAGCTGAACTCCGGGCCCAGCGCGGGTACGCCGGGAAGAACCGGCGCGGGGCACGCCGCCGCCACGTAGCCTGCCGGTCGGGTCGGTGCCGGGCACGGTCCGGGGATGCGCAGCTGTCCCGGGGAAGATCCAATGGTCGTGGTCGTCCGTCCCGGACACGGGTGGGCCGGGGTGTTCACGAGCAGCGCTCCCGAGGGCCGGCTGGTTGGCCTCGTAGATCTCGGGCCATCGGTCCGCCCCGCCCGGGTACCGGGCGGGTTGCGACAGCCGGTCTCCGCTGGCGACCGTGTGCGTCGGACACGCCCGCTCGACCGGAGTCCGCGGCGTGGCCGCCTGCAGCGGGCCCGTGGTGCGGGGTCCCGGAGGGCGCGGGCCCCGGTCGGGCCGAGGCTGCTCCCCCAAGTGCCCTTCACGTTGGCCCGAACGGATGCGGTACTCGGTGTGGGCGCTGTCAGAAGGTGACTGTCCGGCCTTCGGGCGCGGCCTGGTGTGCGGTGTACGCGACGCCGTGGACCTTGAGCCCGGCCGGGTCGCAGAGGGTGATCGTCCCGCCGTGGTTGTCGAGCCGGAAGCCGTTGCCGCCGGCGATGGTGATCGTGGTGCCCGGCTGTAGTTGCACGGGCGGCAGGGGCAGTTGGTGCATCTGCTGGTCGACCAGTTGCCAGCCGGTGAGGTCGACGCAGGCCGCGGATGTGTTGAGCAGTGTCACGCTCTCGGCCTCCGGCGCCGGTCCGATCGGATTGACCAGTGCGGCGATGATCCGCAGGGGCTCTTCGTGGTCGACGGGCCTTCCCGGTGCGGCGGGGATCGTGTGGCCGGTGGTGGGGTCGGTGTGCCACTTCTGGGACTGGAAGGCGAGGAACACCGCGACCCACCGGTCCTCGGCGGGCAGGTGGAAGAGCAGGCCGCCGTCCTGCCAGACCCCGTCCTGGGGGCGGAAGTCCTTGCTGTTGCCCTGGTTCATGTGGACTTCGTGGACGCCGTCCGACGGCTGGAACCCGAATGCGCCGTCGTGCTCGTGGGGCTCGGGGCCGAAGCGCTCGCCGAAGACGTAGAGGGCGATCGCCCCGTCCGCGACGGCCCGTTGGACGTAGTGGTCGAACACGTCGGACAGGTCGTTGTCGATGCCGGGCAGGTCCGGCGGAAGCACCCGCATGGAGGCCGGATCGAAGAGGTTGCCGCGGATGAAGTCGAGACCTGCGCCGCCCGCCTGTCTGGGCAACTCCCTCCATCCGCTGCCGGCGGCCGGGAGCAGCCGTGTGAGGGGATGGCGGAAGTCGTCCACCACCACGTACCTCAGCTCGTGCGGCGAGATCTTCGACCGCACGTTGACGGCGGCCCGGTAGTGGGTTCCGGCGTCGTCGCGGAGGTGGATCTCGTAGTGGGGCGTGTTGACGCCTCCCTCACGGTGCCGGTCGACGGCTCGGGCGGCCAGCACACCGTAGTTCTTGAGGGGCATCCGTCGTCCTCCCGCGCGCAGGGTACGTCAGATCGGTCTCGGCGCCGCCGTCCGGTCAGGGCACCGCTGCCCTCCGGACCCGGACTACCATCGCAGCCGGCCCGTACGGGGCGAAAGCCGCTGACCGGACGAATCGCTCGCGGCACCCACCGAGGTGGTGCCCGGACCGGGCGACGCGTCGAGAACGTGTACCCGGGCGGGCGAATGACAGAGTCGAACCGCGGGCGGGCGGGCGACCGGCCGGGCCCTGCTGCCGCGACCGGCCCCGTCCCGCCCGACCGGAGTCGGCGTGCTTCGCGCCCCTCACGAGAACAGGAGCACGCACATGCGCCTCTACGCCCAGACTCCGGCACGTCGGGTCCGGCAGGTGCTCGCCGATGTGGTCGCCCTGGTCCTCATCGCGGTCTCGGTCAGGTCCGCCGTGGCCGTCCATGACGCGATCATGCTGCTGGCCGAGCCGGGACGGAAGGTGCAGTCGGCGGGCGACGACCTCTCCTCCGGGCTCGACGACGCCGGCGAGGCTGCTTCGAGGGTGCCGCTCGTCGGGGGCCTCCTGAAGAAGCCGCTGGAGTCGGCTGCCGACGCCGGCACCGGTCTCGCCGACGCGGGGGAATCGCTGACGGACTTCGTGGGCCGCGTGGCCGCCCTGACCACGTTCGCCCTGACCACCACCTCGGTGGCCGTCGTCCTGGCCCTGTGGCTCCCCCCACGCCTGCGCTGGATCCGGCGCAGTGCCGTCACCCGGCGTCTCCTCGACGCCCCCGGCGGCTCCGACCTGCTCGCCCTGAGGGCCCTCAACGGGCCGGTGGGCGATCTCGCCGCCGTCCCGGCCCCGCCCGGCGGCCTCGCCGACGCCTGGCGGCGCGGGGACCGGCAGGCCATCACCGACCTGGCCGGGGTCGCGCTCAGGCGGGCGGGCTTGCGGCCCTGACGGGCGGAGCCGGGGGACCACAGGGCCCGTCAGCCGGTGCATCCCGGGACCGCGCCGGCCGGGCTGCAGTTGTTCGGGTGGTTGTCGCGGACGTCGTCACCGTTCAGGGTGAGGGTGCCGGACGCCTTGAAGATGCCGCCGCCGTCGCCCGCCCGGTTGTCCTTGACGGTGTTCTTCTCCAGTGTCGTGGTGCCCAGTCCGGTCGTTCCCCCGGCGTGGTAGAGGCCGCCGCCGCGCGCGGTGCGGTCCGTCGCGGTGGCGGTGTTGCGGAGGACCTCGTTGCGCTTGGCGGTCAGGGTCCCGCCCTCGGGGTTGTCGATCCCGCCGCCCTCGGCCGTGCCGCTGCCTGCGCTGGCCTCGTTGCCGGTGATGTGGCTGTCGGTCAGGTCGAGGGTGCCGAAGGGGCCCACGCGGATGCCACCGCCGCGGGCCGTGCCGTGGTCGGCGACCGCCCGGTTGCCGCTGATCTTCACCTTGGCCACCGTCATCAGGGCGTTGTTCGCGATGCCGCCGCCCTGGGCGAGGCCGTGCGGGGCGTCCGACGTGTTGTCGCTGATGGCGCCGCCGGTCACGATCAGCCGGTCGGGCTCCAGGATGCCGTTGGAGACGGCGGCACGCGCGGTTCCGCCCGGGGCGTAGGAGCGGTTCTTGCTGATGACGGTGTTCTCGACGGTCGTCCGGGCGAAGCTGATGAGGGCTGCCCCGAAGGCGACGCTCTCGGTGTCGGCCGTGACCGTGGCCGTGTTCCCGGTCAGTTGGGAGCCGGTGACCGTGAGCGGGCCGTCGTTGGCGATGGCACCGCCCGCGGCGAGGCCGCCGGCGCCGCCGCCGCTGTAGATCACGTGGTTCCCGGTCACCTCGGTGTCGGTCACGGTTGCGGTGCCGGGGTTGTCGATCGCGCCGCCCTGGGCGAACAGGTCGGACCGGGCCGTGTTCCCGACGAACTTGCTGCGGTTGACCTTCATCGTTCCGGCGTTGGAGATGCCACCGCCGCAGGCCAGGCCAGGGGGGTCGGGAAAGGCAGGGCAGTCCGTGGCGAAGCCGCCGCTGATGGTCGTGCGGGTGAGGGTCAGGTTGCCCGTCCGACCGACGAAGAGGATCCGGAACCTCGGCGTCTTGCTCCCGTGCTCGTCGCGGCTGATCGTGGCCCCCCGCCCGTCGATGGTGATCTCACTCGTGATCACGGGCAGCCCGTTCCCGGGGTTCACCGGGTCCGGCGCCGTCAGCTTGTACGTGCATTTGCGCGCCAGCCGGATCCTGTCGGGTCCCGGTGAACTGTTCGCCGCGTTGATCGCCGCGACAAGACTCGGAACCGAGCAGTCCAGCTGCACCGGGACGGCGTGAGCGGCCGGAACGGGGACCGCGGCGAGCACACCCGCGACGAGACCGAGAACAGCCTGGACATGCCGACGAGACATCAGGAACTCCTTCTTCCACGGCGTACGGCCGACCGTCACGGACCGCAACCAGCCGAGCCCAGCCGACCACGCGCGCCCGCCGTCGGCCTTCCGGCGTGATCCGTACGGGCGGGCGGACAGCCCGGACGGGCGAGCCGTGACCCGGAACGGAGCAGAGGAGAGGCACGGCGGGCCGTCCCGAAGGCGCGGCGCCAGGAG
The DNA here is from genome assembly GCF_051550185.1 of Streptomyces pallidus (ex Mingjun et al. 2026). Classification (NCBI taxonomy): domain Bacteria; kingdom Bacillati; phylum Actinomycetota; class Actinomycetes; order Kitasatosporales; family Streptomycetaceae; genus Streptomyces; species Streptomyces pallidus (ex Mingjun et al. 2026). The sequence continues at coordinate 386,378 of NZ_CP196181.1, forward strand.
CGTTCGGCCGGCAGCACGACCCTCAGGTGAGCGGGCGGCCGGTCACGGCCGGGATCCACCCGCCGCCCGGGTCACCCTCGACGTGGCGTGCACGGAGCCGAGCAGGCTCAGGGCCTCGGCGCTCGGGCTGCCCGGTTCGGCGTGGTAGACGATCAGCTGCTGGCCCGGGGCGTCGCGCACGTCGAAGGCGTGGTAGGTGAGGTGCAGCACGCCGACGTCCGGATGGAGGAGGTGTTTGGCCGCCCGGGTCTTGCCGCGCACGGTGTGGGTGCTCCACAAGCGGGCGAAGTCCGCGCTCCGCTGCGTGAGTACGCCGACCAGGTCCCGGAGCCGCGGACTGCCCGGATCCATCCCCTCGGCCTCGCGCAGGTGACCGACGACGGCCCGGGCCGTCTCCTGCCACTGGGTGTGGAACGGGCGGCCGACCGGATCGAGGAAGACCATCCTGGCCAGGTTGTCCACCTGTTCGAAGGGCGCGTACAGGGCCTCGGCGAGGGCGTTGGCGGCCAGGACGTCGAGCGTCGGGTCGATGACGAACGCCGGGGTCTCCGGGTAGCCGTCGATCAGCGCGCGCAGCGCGGACCCCACCCGGTCCGTCGTGGCCGCGGCGAAGGGGCGGGAACGCGCCGTACCGGCCAGCCGGTGCAGATGGGCCACGGCGTCGGCGTCCAACAGCAGGGCGCGGCCGAGCGCGTTGACCACCTGCGCCGAGGGGTGCCGCTCGCGCCCCTGCTCCAGCCGCGTGTAGTAGTCGGCGTTCACCCCTGCCAGGACGGCGACCTCCTCGCGGCGCAGGCCGGCGACTCGGCGCAGGCCGTGGCTCACCATGCCGACCTCGTCAGGCCGTACGGCCGCCCGGCGCGCGCGCAGGTAGTCCCCCAGATGGTTGTCGGTCATGTCCCCAGGCTAGGTCCGGGATCCGGAGCCGTGCCTGGGTGTGCGGCACCCGGGCAGCCCGCGGCCTGGGTGGCGGGCGCTGTCCCGCCCAGACTCGGTGCCCTGCCGAGAGAAGGAGTCGGGTATGAGCACCCGTACAGCCAGGGTCGTCGCCGTCACCGGGGCGAGCAGCGGGATCGGCGAGGCGACCGCCCGCCGGCTCGCCGCCGACGGCCACCGCGTGTTCCTCGGGGCACGCCGCACGGACCGTCTGGACGTCCTCGTCCGGGAGATCACCGAGGCGGGCGGGACGGCTGCGGCCCGGCGGCTGGACGTCACCGACGCCGCCGACGTCCGGGCCTTCGTGTCGGCCACCCGCGACCTCTACGGGCGGGTGGACGCGGTGGTCAACAACGCCGGGGTGATGCCGCTCTCGCCGCTGGCGGAGCTGAGGACCGCGGAGTGGGACCGCATGATCGACGTGAACGTGCGGGGCGTCCTGCACGGGATCGCCGCCGCGCTGCCCGTGATGCGCGCGCAGGGCGGCGGACACGTCGTCAACGTCGCCTCGGTCGGAGCCTACGAGGTCGTCCCCACCGCCGCCGTCTACTGCGCCACCAAGTTCGCCGTCCGTGCGATCTCCGAGGGCCTGCGCCAGGAGTCCGCCGGGGACGTCCGGGTCACGGTCGTCTCCCCGGGCGTCACCGAGTCCGAACTCGCCGACGGCATTGCGGATCCGGCCGCGCGGAACGCCATGAAGGCCTACCGGGCGGTCGCGATACCCGCCTCCGCCGTCGCGGACGCCATCGCCTACGCCCTCTCCCAGCCGCCGGAGGTCGACGTCAACGAGATCGTGGTCCGTCCCGCCGCGAGCAACCAGTGAAGGAAGGAACGCCGACGCCCGGCCCCCGCGCCGTCGACGACGGCCTGTACGGCCTCCACGGCCTGGCCCGCAGGCTGCAGGCCCTGGAGGACAAGGAAGCGCTGCGCGCCCTCGTGATCCGCGGCTGGCGGGCCCTGGACCGCAAGGACTGGGTGACCTGGTCCGCCTGCTGGACCGAGGACGCCAGACTCGACTTCGCCCCCTGGGGGACGATCTACGGAAGGGACGCGATCCGCGCCAAGGTCGAGGAGGCCGAGGCGGCCTTCCCGAGCATCCAGCACCACATCCTCAACCTGCACTTCGACGTGGCGGGCGATCGGGCGACCGGCATCGGTTACATGTGGTTCGTCGCCGTCACCGCGCCCGGGAGGGCTTCCTCCCCGTACTCCATGGGCGGCCCCTACGACTGGGAGTTCCGTCGGGACCGCGAGCGGGGCTGGCTCCTGGTCCGGCAGCGGCTCGGGCTGTGGTGGACCCACGGCGAGGACTCCGGGGCGGTCTTCGAACAGGGGTGAACGCTGTTCCCGGGCGGCGAGGCCTCAGCCCGAGGAGTCCGGCATCGACGCCGTGATGACGGAGAAGGCCCCGCCCTGGGGGTCGGCGAGGACGGCCATCCGCCCGGCCGCCATGTCGAAGGCAGGGGCGAGGACGCTGCCTCCGGCGCGGACGGCGGCGGCCTGCAGCTCGTCCACGTCGTCGGCGTGGAAGTACGGCTGCCAGTGCGGCGGCACGCCGGGCGGGAGGTTCCTCACGTCCATCATCCCGGCCACCGCGCGGTCGTCGACCTTGAACTCGATGTACTCCTCGGCGCCGGGCATCTCGGACCGGGCCGTGGTGACGGGCAGGATCGCGGAGTAGAACGCGGCGGCGGCGGCGAGGTCGCCGGTGGTGAGCTCGTTCCAGATGAGCGCGCCGTGCTCGTTGACGATGCCCGCGCCGTCGAAGGTGCGGGGCTCCCACAGGCCGACGACGGCGCCGCCCGGATCGGAGATCACGGCCATCCGCCCGAGCTCCATGACGTCCGTCGGGCCCATCGTGACCGTGCCGTGCGCGTGCGTGACGGACTTGACGGTGGAGTCGATGCTGTCCGTGGACAGGTACGTGGTCCAGACGGTCGGCGGCAGCGGGTCCGGCACCGTCCCGTCCGGGTTCATCGCCTTCGTGATCCCGGCGACCGGCTTGCCCTTGAGGGTGCAGACGGAGTAGCCGCCCGTCTCCGCCGGTCCGATCTCGCCCTGCCAGCCGAACAGGCCGCAGTAGAAGTCGATCGCGGCCTGCTGGTCGGGGACCGTCAAGTCGATCCAGCAGGGGGTGCCGGGCTTGTAGCGGCCGTTCTTCTCGGGCACGGGGGCTCTCCACGGTGAGGTAGTCGGACGGGGCGTCCCCTACCCGGCCCGTACCGGGCCCGAATCGGGCCACCCGGGTGAGCGCGTCCGCGCCCCGGGTGGGACCCCGTCGAGCCCCGTCCGGTCGTCGGCCCGGGGCCGCCCCGGCGCGGGCCGGGGCAGTACCGCGCGTGCCGGCAGGCCCTGGGCGGTCAGGCGGGACGCGGGACGTACGCCAGGCCGTGCGCGCCGGCTTCGCCGAGTCTGGCGATGTCCAGCCGGGCCAGGCGTTCCAGGGTTTCCAGGTCGACGATGTCGACCGTGGAGGAGAGGACGCAAGCCACGTAGGCGAGTCGGCCCTCGGGGGAGGAGGTGATGGTCAGCGGGAAGTGCCCGACCTCGACCTCGCCCAGCTTCTTGCGGGTGTCGGCGCTGAACACGGTGAGTCGGCCCGGTGCGTGGCGTCCGAGTTGCGCCCCCGGCTCCGCCGTCATGCGCAACTCGCCCGCGAGCAGCTTGCCCGTCGAGGTCAGGTGCACCGGCAGGACGACGTCATCGGTGGGGAGGGTGTCGACGACGGACGCCGTCGAGCCGTCGATGACGCGGATGCCGGTGGCCGGTCCCGCCTTGCCGCTGCCCGAGAAGTCGCCGTACGGCGCGGCGACGAAGGCGCACCTGCCGTCGGAGGAGACGGCGAGCCCCTCGCTGCCCGGGACCTCGACCTTTGCTGTGAGGACGCCCCGTTCGAGGTCCACGACGGACACGAACGGTGCTTCCTTGTTGGTGGCGTAGCCCGTCCGCCCGGCCGGATCGATCGCGAACCAGTGTGGGCCGGGCGCGTCCGTGTCGATCCTGCCCAGGGGCCGGCGGGTCCCCGTGTCGATCACCACGACACCGCCGGGCCGGTCCTCCCCGGCTTCCACGCTGACGTACAGCCGTCCGCGCTCCCGGTCCAGCGCCAACCCGTGCGGCCCGTGTTCCGGGGCGAGGTCGACGACCTCGACGATGCGGCGGCTGTCGGGGTCGATGACGGCCAGCTCGGTTCGGCGGCCGGCGTTCGCGTGGTAGTAGCCCGAGTGGTACGTCAGCGTGCACCACAGCAGTCGCTGCGTCGGGTCGTAGCACAACTCGTGCGGCTCGGATGGGACCTGTACGTCGCCGAGGTGCCGGTCGGAGGCGGCGTCGAAGAACGAGACCGTCGGGCCGCTCTGACTGACGACGGCGAGTACGTCGCCTTCTCGACCGGTACGGGGGGACTGCTGCACAGCGGCTCCTTGAACGGGGCGAAGTGGAAAGGCCACGCGTTATCGCGGGCGTCCCCACTCTCCGGTGCCGACGGATGCGACAGCAATGCAAAGATCGGCATGCAATCATTGCCGGGAGCGTAAAAGTGCACTTCAGGAGGGGGAATCAGTGGATCTCAACCTGCTGCGGGTCCTGGACGCCCTGCTCCAGGAGAACAGCGTCACCCGCGCCGCGGAGCGCCTCGGCACCTCGCCCGCGGCAGTCAGCCGCACCCTGGCCCGGCTCCGCCGCACCGTCGGCGACCCGCTGCTGGTCCGGGCCGGCCAGGGGCTGGTCCCGACCCCGCGCGCCGTGGAACTCCGCGGGGAGGTGGGGGCGTTGCTGCGCAGCTGCGACAACGTGCTGCGGCCCGGTGCCGGGTTCGACGCCGCGCACCTCCAGCGCACGTTCACGGTGCAGGCCGCCGAGCTGCTCCTGGTGGGATTGGCGGGGACCCTGATCGAACGGATCCACGCGGAGGCCCCGCAGGTGGACGTCGTCTTCCTGCCGGAGGCGGTGGAGGGCGGCCCCGGGCTGCGGCAGGGCTCGGTCGACGTCGAACTGGGCGTCCTGGGACACCTGGACCCCGAGATCCGGACCCGGCAGCTCACCCGGATGCCGCTGGTCGGCATCGCCCGCAGCGGTCATCCCCTCTTCGACGGGCCGATCGACGCCGAGCGTTTCGCCGCGGTCGACCACATCGGCATCTCCCGTCTCGGCAAGCGCCTCGGGCCCATCGACAGCGCCCTCGCGGACCTCGGACTGCGCCGCCGGACCGCGGTCGTCGTGCCCAGCCACACCAGTGCGATGATGCTCGCCCGGGACACCGACCTCGTCGCGCTCAGCCTGGCCGGCTGGCTCCCCGACACCGTCGCGGCCATGGGCCTGCGGACGTTCCCCGTCCCCCTCGACCTGGAACCCCTGGACCTCGGAATGGCCTGGCACCCCCGCAACTCGGCGGACCCGGGGCACCGCTGGTTCCGCGACCACCTCGCGTCCGCCGCCGCCCTGACTCCGGCCGCGGATCCCGGGCCGCCTCTTCCGGATCTGGCCTGACCCGCACCGCCTCTGCGTGGCGTACGTGCCACAGGGAGCGGGCGCCGTCGGCTGCGGCGCGAGCCGGACACCCGGGCACCGCCGGCCGAAGCCGGTCAGGTGGCGGGCAGCGGACGGTTCGCGTCCGGGAGCAGGCGGTCGGTGAGGAAACCGAGGATCTCGGCGCGGGCCCGGACCGTGGGGTGGCCCGCCTCGTCGACGAGGTGGGCGGTGGCGACGCGGTGCGGGGTGCCGACCAGGTCGGCGAAGAACGGCGGTGGGCCAGGACGGCCGGGGTCGTGCCCGCCTCGGGCACGGTCGTTCGAGGGGGCCGTCAGCCGCAGTGTGGTCCCGCGGCTGACGGGTGGCCCTCGTGTCGTCCTCCTTCCCGGCTACGTGGTGCCTGTCATGCGGGCGTAGACGACCACGTTGCTGTCGTAGTAGTGCTTCTTCGGGTCGAAGTCGCCGCCGCAGGTGACCAGGCGCAGGCCGGCGTGATCGACGTTCTTGTAGACCTCCAGCGTGGGGAACTGGGCCTTCGGGTACTCGGCGACCTGACTCACCGTGAACGTGACCGTCTTGTTGTCCTTCCGGGTGACCTTGATGGTGTCACCGGCCTTCATCGTCTTCAGCTTCTCGAACACGGCCGCCGCGCCGTTCCACGTGACATGACCCGCGATCACCGCCGGCCCCTGCGATCCTGGGGTCGGGCCCGGCTCGTACCAGCCCGCGAGATTGGGGTCCTTCGGGGTCTCCATGGTTCCGTCCTGGTTCTGCCGCAGCGTCTCCAGCGAACTGGAAACGTTGAGGGACGGAATCGTGATCTTCTGGGGCTCCGACCGGGCGAGGGCGGCCTCGGCCTGGCCCGTACCGCCGTGCGCCCCACCACCCGACGACGCGTCGTGGCCGCCACCGGACGGCTTCCCGCTAGGAGCGCCTCCAGCGGCACCGCCGGCCGGTGTTCCGTTCGGTGCGGCCTGCCCCTGCGGGGTGGAATACGCACCCTCGTCCTGGCCGGAGCACCCCGCGAGGAGCAGCACGGCCACGGCAGCGGCGGCCACGGGCCCCGTGGTCCGGCGGCGGATCCTTGTGCCGGGCACCGCAGGTGCGGAGACGTGGGTGCTCACGCGGCACCCCCCGGAGTCTCCGAACGGCCGGAGACCTCGGCTACCCGCTTGCGCGCGACGGCGATCCCACCCGCCGTTGCCGCGTACACGACGAGCGCCGCCCCTGCCATGATGGCGACCGGCAGCGCCTGGCTCTGCGAAGAGCCGCCGCCGGTCTCGATGCCGCCGACCGGAATGGACCCGACGGCAGCGCCCTTGACCTCTCCGCAGTTGGTCGGCGCCGTGGCCTCCTGGGGCAGCTTCGGGTCGAGCTCGCTCTTGCCGGCGCCCTCGAAGTCGTACTTGTCGTTCTTGTTGCGGTCGATGCCGTGCTGGACGACGTGCAGGTCCTTGATGTGGTCGACGACGTCCTGGCCGACGGTGATCGTCCGCTGGTAGGAGACCTTGCCCTTCCTGTCGGCGACGGGCATGCGGTCCACGGCGAGGCCACTGGTCGCCTTGGTGTCCCCGGAGGTGGTGAGCGAGATGTTGATGTCGCCGTAGTCCTTGGTGGCCTCGGTGTTGCTGAGGACTCCGTCGCGGTCGGTGTCGTCACTGGCGTCCGGGCAGTGGAAGTCGTGGCCCTTGGTCGAGCCGTGCAGATGCTGCGCCGATGGCTGTCCGGGCACCATCCCCTCGGACTCGATGCGCACGGTCAGCTGGTTTCCCTTGAGGTTGAGCATGACAGTTCCGCGGGAACCGGAGTTGTTCAGCTGCGCCAGGTCGATCTGGTACGCCTTCCCGCTGTCGGCGAGAGCTGGACCGGAAATTCCCAGCGCCAGGAAAGCGGCGGCGGGCACGGTGGCTAGCACCACGAGACGGCGACCAGCGCGCTTGACTATCACATGCACTCCTGTTCCATGGATTCCCTGGGAGGGAATCGCAGATCTCACGAGGGGGTGGATTGATCTCCCGGGAGGGTCCGGCTGCTCCTCCGAGGCAGCCGGACCCCGGGATTGATATGTGTTCCACGGTTTTCCGGATGGCCTGCGCCCTGCACCCGGAGCAAGGGGAAACGCTTCGGATTCGGGGCCGGGCACGTCACGGAAGATCCCGTTCGGCCGGTCGTCGCCACCCGATACGAGGAATGGGCCGTCCGCCGGTTACGCGACTGCCCGGGTCATGGACGACAGCGGTCCGCCGGTCATCCAGACGCGTGACACCTCGTCTGCCAGCAGGGGGAACCGGGCAGCCGCACAGAGCATTTCCGACAGCACGAGGATCGCGCGTGCCGTGCACTTCGGATCGCTGTTGCGGTGCAACCAGACGACCGCGTTGATCATGGGGCGGCGTCCGAGGGGAAGGGCCGTCCTTCGGGCGCCGGCCGCCACCTCGAGCGCCGAGCACCCCCCACCGAACGGCAGGGCTTCCGTCCGGAGGATTCCCGGTGGCGCGACCGAGTCCCGCACGTGACGGAAGTGTGCTTCCGGCGGCGCCTGCCCGTTCTCGAAGGTGTTGCGGAATCCGACGATACGAATGCCAGAGTTCTGCGCGAGGAGCTCGAAGTAGAGCTCTATGGACAGGCCCCTCAGCTGAATGTTCACGGGGAGGTAGCGCACCTTCCCCTCCCCGCTCCCCGCTTTCCTGGGGAACCCCGGCGTCCCCGCTGCCCCGGACCGGATGGCAGCGACGAGGTGCCGGTACTCCCCCGCCGAGGCGTCCTCCAGGGAAAACGACACGGGTTTCAGCACGAGGGCATCCGTCAGGTGGGGGAGCTCGGGAATCCGTCTCCCCGGAGGGGATTCCACCGCAGCCGTTTCGATCCAGTTGGACTGGCGCACCACACAACCACCGCCTTCGACGACATGACCCGATCGACGACAGCTCGTCTCATCCGTGTCGCCGGGCCTGGTTCGGTCCACTTCTTTGTAGCCGTCCGTACGGCGAAGGGGCGAATACTTGCCCTTTGATGCTAAGAACTCCTCGAATGATTCCGTGTGGCTGTACCCCCGGTCGCCCGTAACGCGGCGCTGCGGCTTCCGGGTTGACCTTGACACCGTGACAAGGTCTTCACTGCTGCCCAGGAGGTGGTCCCGGTGATCATTCGGGCAGAGGAAACGAACACGGTGCGCGCTCTCAAGGCGCTGGAGAGCGGGAGTGCGTCGGTGCGGCTGCGGGCGGCCCTGGAAGTCGGCACGGCCGCGGACCCCGGCTCCGTCGACGCGCTGATCGAGCGGTGTGCGGTCGAGCCCGACTTCCACGTGCGGGACATGCTGACGTGGGCGCTGACCCGCCACTCGCCCTCGGTGACGGTGCCGAAGCTGGTCGACGCGCTCGGCTCGGAACGCCCGCAGGCACGTAGCCAGGCCCTGCACACGCTGTCGAAGGTCGGGGACCGGCAGGCGTGGCCGGCGATCACGCGGGCGCTGCTGACCGACACCGACGACGCGGTGGCGCGCAGCGCCTGGCGGGCGGCGGTCGTCCTGGTGCCCGACGCCGGCAGGATCGACTTGGCCGAGGTGCTGGCGACGCAGCTCGGACGCGGTGGGCGCGAGACGCAGTTGAGCCTGAGCCGGGCGTTCGTCACGCTGGGTGCCCAGGTCCTGCCGGTGCTGCGCGCCGCGGGGACGGATCCGGCCCCCGGGGTACGTGAGCACGCCATCGCCACGGAACGGCTGGTGCGTGACCCTGATACGGGGTTCGGTTATGCCGTCGAGGAGGCGAAGCGGATCGTGGCGCTGGGCCCGACCGCTCGGGAGGAGTGACAGGACGTGTTGATCGGTGATGTGGCGCGGCGGTCCGGGGTCAGCGCCCGCATGCTCCGCCACTACGAGTCGCTCGGTCTGCTGCGGCCGGCGGAGCGCACCGGGGCGGGCTACCGGGAGTACTCGAACGAGGACGTCCGGCGGATCTTCCACATCGAGAGCCTGCGGTCCCTGGGGCTGCCGCTGCGCGACGTCGCGCGGGCGCTGGACGATCCCGGGTTCGCCCCCTCCGATCTCATCGCGACCCTGGTCCGCGAGACACGGGAACGCATCGCGGCCGAAACGGAGTTGCTGACGCGGCTGCAGCGGATCGGTGCCGCGGGGCCCACCGCCTGGGAGGACGTGCTGCGCAGCGTCGCGCTCCTGCACGCCCTGGGGTCGGAGAGCGCCGGGAAGCGGCAGCGCGCGGCCCTGTCCGCGGCCGAAGGGGGCGCTGGGGTGCCGGTGGAGGCCCTGGTCGAGGCCGCGTTGAACGAGAGGGAGCCGAGCGTCGCGGGAGCGCTCCGCTGGGCGCTGGCCCGGTCCGGCGACGCGGCACTGGCCCTGCTGGCGCAGGGCCTCCGGTCGCCGACGGCGGAGGTGAGGAGACGCGCCGTGCGGGCCGTCGCGGAGATCCCGGACCCCGGGGCGACCGTGCTGCTGCGGGACGCCCTCGCGGACGCCGACATCGGGGTCCGCCGGTCCGCGGCGCTGGCGCTCGGGGCACACGGGGTGGCCGACGCGGTCCCGACGCTCATCGACATGATCGCCGACGGGGCGAACGACGTCGAAGCAGCCGACCTGCTCGGGGCGCTGGCGAGTGACCTGTCGCTCGCCGACCACATCGTCGCCGGGCTGGTCGACCGCCTCGGCACGAACGCGGTCGAACCGTCCTCCCGGCTGCGGCTGGCGCAGGCCCTCGCGGACGTCCCCGGCAGCGCGGCCTCACGAGTCCTCGCCGACCTGGCACAGGACGGGGACCGCGCCGTCGCGCTCACCGCGGCGTACGTTCTACAGCTGCGCGAGGCACGCTGACGGATCGATCCCGCCGACCGGACGAGGAGGAGTGGCTGCGCCGGCCACCGCCGCCCACGGGCGGCTCGGCTGTCTAACCGGGGAAGGAGAAGTAGAGGTGGTCGCTGTAGAAGGACGCGAAGTGCTCCTGCCAGTCGGCGCGGACCGAGGCCAGCCACTCGTCGTCTTCGCCGGCGATCGCCGCCCTGGCCTGCGCGACGGCTGCGGGGATGCCGCTGGAGACCAGCCGCTCGACACCCGCCACCGGGTCCTCGTCCGTCACGGAGATCATCTCCCCGGTCTCCAGGATGAAGTACGCGGCCCGCTGCTTCTCCAGGTGGGCCGTGGTCCTCTCGACGCACTCGGCGAACTCGGGGTCGTCCTCAAGTCCCCGGCCCACCACGCGCAGTAGGTCGCCGAGCAGCGCAGCACCACCGGCGTAGTCCGCGGCGATGCCGATCCTCGGGCTCCAGATCATGGAAGGGACGATCGTCGTCCCGCACCCGGCCATGAGCTGGTGGGCGAGCGGGATGCCCCACCTGTGCTCGGATATGCACCTGATCGTCTTGGGGTTCGCCTCCTCGGTCGGCATCGAATCGGCGGAGTAGAGATATGAACGGTTGGCCATGGCGGCGACCCTAGCAACGCGGACTGACACCGCCCGGCGCCCTCCCCGCCGCTGTCGTTGCGCATCACGGCGATGGGCGGGATCCCCTCGTGCGGCACTTGCGACTCCTCTTCTGTCGTGGTTGCGGGGGTAGACCGTGCAGCCGCTGGGCGATCCCGCGACTTTGCCCGGCCTTTACCCGGATCGACCGTGGGGCCGTCGCGCCCGGTACCGATGCCGCCGCCCGCACCGTGCCGTTTCGGCCACACCACAGGCCCGGCGCGGCCGAACCGGGCACCGCGCGGCCTCCCGGCCGCCCTGCCCGGCTCGCCCATCTCGCCGGTCTACCTGGCCAAACAGGAGTGAATACCGATCATGCCACTGACGTTTGCTCATAACCCCTGTGAGCGTGCACACTTGCGCGAATTCCGGCCGGGCGCAGCGTCGCACCCCCCGCTGCAGACAAGCCCGGCACTCGCCGTGCCGGCCACCAGCAAGTCAATGGGAGCTAGCGTTGACCACATCGGCAACTGCCCGTCAGCAGGACCTCCGCAGCCTCAGCGATGCCGAGCTGTGCGCACTGCTGCGCAACGAGCGCCCCTCGGCGTCGAAGGGGCCCGAGACGAGTGACGTGATGGGTGAGGTGTTCGCCCGTCACCACTCCGCGGTCCTCGCGTACGCCCGCACCTGCTGCCGGGACCAGTCCACCGCCCACGATCTCGCCGCCGAGGCGTTCGCCCGCACGTACCGGGCCGTGGCCTGGGGTGCCGGGCCGGAGTACGCCTGGCGGCCCTACCTGCTGACCTGTGTGCGCCGTGTGGCGGCCGACTGGGTACGGCGCGGCGCCCGGACCCGGTTGTCGGACGACTTCGAGAAGTGGGCCGAGGACCTCGCCGACGGGCAGGACGTCGAGGCCGCCGTCGTGTCGGCGGAGGAGGGGTCCCTGGTGTTGCGGGCGTACCGGTCCCTGCCGGAGCGCTGGCAGGCCGTGCTGTGGCACGCCGTCGTCGAGCACGAGCCCGCGGCCGACACCGCCCGGCGCCTCGGGATATCGGCGGGAGGGGTCGGATCACTGGCCGCGCGTGCCCGGGAAGGTCTGCGCGAGGCGTACCTGCGCGCCCACCTGGACCAGGCCGCGAGCGACGAGTGCCAGCACTACGGGGGTCAGCTCGCGGCCTCGCTCCGCAGACCGGGCAAACGCGTCACCCGGGATCTGAAGCGGCACCTCCAGGGGTGCGCCGACTGCACCCGGGCCGAGCGCGACCTGCGGGACGTCAACGGCCGTATGGGCGCGCTGCTGCTGGGCGGGATCCTGCTGTGGAACCCGGGCTCCTTCCTGTCGTCCGCCGGCGGGCCCGGCATCCAGTTGGCGGCGAGCAAGCTGGGCGGGGCCAAGTTCACGGCGTCGCCGTTCGGCACGGCGAAATGGGCCGCGGCGGTGGTGGCCGTCGCGGGGACGACGGTGACCGCCTTCGTGCTGCTGCCGGCTGACGACAGGTCGGGGCAGGCCGGGCCCGCGCTCATGGCCGTGGGCCCCGGCCCGTCCGGCGGGCACCCGGACGCGGTTGCGACGACCGCGCAGCCGGAGCTCTTGTCCGCCACCGCGCAGGCCCAGGCCCAGGCCCCCACCACGGCCACACCGAGCGCCTCGACCGCGCCCCTCCCCGTCACCGGCCCGTCGGCCTCGCCCACGGCATCCGCCTCACCCACGACCGGTCCCGCCGGGCTCCCGCTGCTCAACGTCAACTCGGGGCTGTGCGTCGGTCCGGCCGACGGCTCCGGCGGAGCGCTGGAGCTCCAACCGTGCACGGGGGACGCCTCACAGGGCTGGCAGCGCCTGCCCGCCGGCCAGGGCACCTATCAGATCCGGCACACGGGTACGGGCACCTGCCTCGACGGCACCACCGCCGGCGGGAACAACGTCGCCGTCACCCTGCGCCCCTGCCGGTCCGACAGGGGCCGCGACGCCCAGCTCTGGAGGTTCCAACGGCAGGGCTGGCCCGGCACGTTCCGGATCTGGTTCGTGCCACAGGTCCCGCGCAGCGACTACCCGGACCACCTGCTGGGCCCGCAGAACTGGCCGAAGACCGACCCCCCGCGCCCGGGCTCGCGCCTGGTACACCTGCCCGACTACTACGACTCCGCCAGTTTCCTCTTCTCGATGGGGTGAGCGACGCAGGTCGGAACCGCCCCGGGATCTCGAAGGCCCGTGCGGGCGGGAGCGGATCGGCACGTTCGGCGATCCGCTCCCGCCGGCGGCGGCTCCGCCCGTCAGAAGCCGCAGGCTGCTCGCGCATCCCGGAAGCGGTCGGGATGCCGCCGCCGGTACTCGACCAGGGACTGGGCGACGGCCGCTCCTTCGCCCACGGCGGCGCCGACCCGCTTGACGGATCCGGAGCGCACGTCGCCCACCGCGAACACACCGGGCACGCTGGTCTCCATCGGCAGCGCGTCCGGACCGGCCCCGCCGCTTCCGGTCAGGACGTACCCGCGGTCGTCGAGCTTCAGCATGCCGCCGAGCCAGTCGGTGGACGGGTGGCCGCCGATCAGCGCGTACAGGCACTGCGCGGAGACCGTTCGCTCACTGCCGTCGCGGTGGCGCAGCCTGAGCCCGGTGAGGTTCGTCCCGCCGAGACATTCGACCACCTCGGTCGCCAGCAGGACCTGCAGGCCCGGGGTCCGCTCGATGCGCTGCACCAGGTAGCTCGACATGGAAGCGCCGAGGTCGGTGCCGCGTACGAGCAGGGTCACGGTACGGGCGTAGCGCGCGAAGTACAGGGCGGCCTGCCCGGCGGAGTTGCCCGCGCCCACCATGTACACGTCCTCCCCGGCGGCCGAGGGGGCGTCGGACAGGCAAGCGCCGTAGTAGACACCGGAGTTGAGCAGGCGGTCGACGCCGGGAGCCGTCAGACGGTTCCAGTCCACGCCCGTGGCGACCACGACCGCGGCCGCCGTCACCGAGGCCGTCTCCTCGGTACCGGCCTTGACGAACTCGACGGCGTGGTCACCCGTGACCAGGGGGGTCACCCGGCTGGCCACCCGGGTGGGCTGCCACTCGACGCGGGCCCGACGGGCCTGCTGCAGGGCGCGCTGGGCGAGGTCACCACCCGTCAGGCCCACGGGGAATCCGAGGTAGTTCTCGATCCGTGAGGTCGACCCCGCCTGCCCGCCGGGTGCGTCGTCCTCGATCACGACCACGCTCATGCCCTCGGCGGCGGCGTACACGGCCGCGGACAGGCCTCCGGGACCACCGCCGATCACCGCGACGTCGTAGTGGTCCTGCTCGGCCGGCCGGATGAGACCGAGCCGCTCGGCCAGCTCGCTGATCGAGGGATCCACCATCGAAGTGCCGTCGCCGAGCCGGACGGTCACGGGGGCGTCGCGTACGTCCTCCTCGGGCAGCCAGCGGAAGATCACGCCGCTGCGGCCCAGGAAGTCGCGCACCGCGTAGGCCGCGGGTGAGAAGCGGCTGCCGCGTACCTCGGCGGTCGGCAGATCGCCGTGACGGTCGGCGTTCCACAGGCACAGGGAGTCGTCGAGCGCGCCCCGAAGCCGCTCGGCCGGGTCGTCGCTGCTCCGGACCGCCCCGCCGGCGGGGGCGTCGGAGGCTGCGGCGCCGTGCCCGGCGAGCGGGAGCCAGCGCACGCCCGGGTGCTGCGCGGCCCCGGGGTCCGGTGCTCCGTCGGCGAGCACGGCGGCCACCGGGACCTGCCGGTCGGCCAGCGAGCGCAGCGCGCGGACCACCTCAGCCGGACCTCCGACCTGCAGGACGCGGAAGGAGGTCCGGTACCAGCCTTGCACCAGTTCGGCCGTCTCGTGCCGGCGGAGCGGGTCGGAGTCGGAGAGAACAATCACCGGCAGTGCGGCATCGGCCATCAAGAGGTCCTCCAGTGGGTACGGGGTGGGTGATCGGCTTCCTCTCCGGTCAACGAGCGGGAACGCCATACGAATCGGCTCCGGAGGAGCCCGTGCGGGCGGCGGGGCCGGGGATGACGAGGACTTTCCTCCTCTCCGCCCCTCGGCCCCGTCGGACGACTGTCAGAGACGGCCGAAGAACTGGTTCCCGCGGGCCGCGTGGTGCTCGCTCGTGTAGTACTCCTTCATCGCGGAGCTGATCTCGTCACGGCTCAGCTGGCCGTCACCGTCGACGTCCAGGTGGTGGAACGCCTCGTCGAAGGTCTCGCGGGGCAGGCGGAACATGCCGTGGAGCAGCGAGGTGTACTCCTCGCGGCTCAGCATGCCGTCTCCGTCGCGGTCGCCGAGCGCCGTCCAGGCGTTGCTCATGTTCCTGATCCGCTCCCAGATCCTGTTCTGGTCGCTGACGATCCGCGCCCGGAAGGCGGCCCGGAACTCCTGCCGGTCGACCCCGCCGTCGGCGTTCTTGTCCATCTTCTGGAAGACGGTGTCCCAGAGGTCCGCCAGCGAGTCCCGCAGTCCGGCCACGACTTCGGGGGTGACACCGAGCGACTCGGCGAGCCTGTCCGAGAGTCCGATGACGTCCGCCTTGTCGAGCCGCCCGTCGCGGTCCGAGTCGAAGACGTCGAACGACCGGTCCAACTTGATGTCCAGAACGCTCACGACAGCATCCCCTTCACTCCACGTGGTTGCCCCGCTACTTTGCGGGGCGGCTCAGGAAACCACAGGTCCCGGCCTACGCGCGTGGAAGGAAGGGGATGTCTGACCATTCCGGGTGACGGGAGCGGAGAAGTCATCCCGTTGCAGGCCCGATCGCCCGACGGGCACTCCTGCTCCTGACCCCGCAGCGGCCTATCGCGGTTCGTGGGCGGCCGTCCGGCAGGCGCCGTTCGCGGCGCCGCCGGGGACGCCCGCCTGGGTCAACCCGGAGACACATCCCTGCACGTCCCCGCTCACGCCTCGGGTACATGCCGCCGTGACGGCGTCCGTCATCTCAGCGCCCGCCTGCGCGGCCATCTGCGTGCAAGCGGGGATGTCCGCGTGAGCGGTCGGGGCCACGAGGGCGGCCGTGCCGCCCAGGGCCAGGGTCAAGCCGGCCAGGGCACCGGCGATACGCGTCGGCGTGCGCATCGGACCTACCTGCTTTCAGGAGACGGGCCGTGCGGGGCCGCGCGGCAACGGGAGGGAACGCGCAGGGAAGCGGGTCCTACTGGGGCGCCGCGCGGCAGGCGCTCGCCGCGGTCGCACCGGGGACACCGGCCTGGGTCAGACCGGCCACGCACTGCTCGTGGTCACCGGTCAGACCGACATAGCAGGCCATCCGGACGGAGTCGGGGGCCTCACCACCCTGCAGCTCGCGCTCGACCTGGTTGATGCAGCCGGGGATGTCCGCGACGGCGGAGGGAGCGGCCAGGGCGGCCGTACCGCCCAGCGCCAGGGTCAGGCCGGCGAGGACACCGGCGATACGGGTCGACGTGCGCATGGGTTGCACCAGCCTTCGATGGTCGCCGTGCGGCTAACGGGAAGAAACGGCGAAGAGCTGGACGGCGTACTGACCGCTCGTACCGATGCCGGTCTCCTTGTACTGGCAGTTCAAAATCGCGGCCCTGTGGCCTTTGTTGCTGGCCATCCAACCGTCCACGTGGGCCTTGGAGGAGTCGTAGCCGGGCCCGGAGACGTTCTCCGAGGACGGACCGTTGGGCGAGTACCCGGCCTTTTCCATCCGCGCCAGGTAGGTGGACCCGTCCGAGCCGTCGTGGCCACTGAGGTTGTTCTTGGCCATGTCATCGGCGTGGGCCTGGGCTGCCTGCATCAGCTTCGCGTTCTCCGTCAGTGGCTCACAACCCGCCTTGGCCCGTTCGGCGTTGACCAGGGAAAGGATCTCGCCCGGCGAGGACTGCTGCACCGTACTCACGGCGGATGCCGGCGCCACGGCGGGTGTACCCGGGACGACTGCACTCGCGGTGACGGCGCCGCCGAGGACGAGGAGCGGGGCGGCACAGGCGGCGCACACGCGCCGGATCCGCTTGTTCTTGCTACGCATTGGAGAATTCCCCCTTCGCCAGGGGTGAGGGCCGCCCACGGCGCCCTGACCCGCGGCGGTACCCGCGGGTGGTGGCAGGGGTGTGGTCGCGGCCTGTGGCGAGACGGACACCGCCGCAACGAGATGCGGAGGCACGCGCCTCCTGCTCCTTCCACCGTACGGCCTAGCGCACCAGCCGACGAGTCGGCGAACCGGCCCACGGTGGCGCCGCCACCCGCCGTCCGGGCTCGGCCGTGGCGGTGCCGGGCCGACGACAACGCCCCTTGCCCTGACCGCGGTCGGTGCAGCCGGCGACGGCGGCGGTCACGTGCGCGAGGCGTACGCGCGCACATCGGCGTCCGGGTCGGTGATGGCCGTCGCCAGTGCTTCCCGGGCCGCCGGGGTCGTGGCGCCGTGGGGCAGCAGGGACAGGACGGCGGCCTTGCGGACGTCCACGTCGGGGTCGCCGAGGGCCGCCGCCAGGGCTGGCACGGCCACCGCCGGGTCGGCGGCGCGCAGGCCCGCAGCCGCGCCCGCCCGGACCTGCCAGGTCGGGTCGGCCAGGGCGGCCACCGCGGCGGCGGCGTACGGGGCCGGGCAGCCGGTGGTGGCCAGTGCGGCCAGCGCCGCGCCCCGCACCAGTGGGGTCCGGGTCGGCCAGCAGCGGCCCCAGCGTCTCCGGGCGGGTGCGCGGACGGCGGCCAGGCCCTTCGCCACGGCCACCCGGACCTCGCGGGCCCCGTCCTGCGCGGCCCGGGCCAGTTCGGCGACGGCGTCCACGGAGACCAGGGCGCGCACGGCGTGGATACGGACGTCCTGGTCGGGGTCGGCCAGCAGGCCCGCGTACAGCCCGGTCTCCCCGAGCCGCAGGGCGCGCAGGGCTTCCAGGGCCGCGGCCCGCACCACCGGGTCCGCCACCCCGAGCACCGCGCGCAGGGCGACCCCCAGCTCCGGCGCGGGCTCCAGCACCTCGACCAGCTCCCGCAGCGAGGCCGCGGCCGCCGCCCGTACCGCGGACACCGGATCGGCCAGCCGGGCGGCGAGGACCGGACCGCCCCGGCCGGGGCGGTATCGGTGAGGACGGCGACCGCGGCGGTCCGTACAGCCGGGTCGGGGTCGGCGAGGTACGGCTCCAGCACCGCGAGGGACGGCCCCTCCTCGGCGAGCGCGAGCAGCGCCAGCAGCCGCGCCGAGGCGACGCCCGGCCCCCCGGCCTGCACCGTGCCCCCGGCCCCGGCCGCCTCCGGGCCTGCGGCCGCGGGCGGCACGGTCGCCGCGGGCGGGGCGGTCGCCGCGAGCAGCGGCGTTGACGGCCTCCAGGGTGATCTCCGCGTGGCCGAGGGGGCGGCCCGTGAGGGACTCCAGCAGCCGGAAGACGTCGGTGTTCTCCAGGTCGCAGCCGAGGAGTCCGGCCCCGACGTCCATGGGGACGTACGTGAGGTCGAGGGAGAGCGGCAGGCCTCCCAGGCGGCGCAGCCGCTCGATGTACAGCACGTCGCAGTGTCCGGGCAGTCGCAGCCGGCCGGCGACGGGCGCGGGGGCGGGCACCGGGCCGACGGCGCGGACTTCGTTGGACACCTGTCCGTGCTCGTGCAGGGTCTCGGCCAGACCCTGGAGGCGGTCGAGGGCGTGCGGGTACTTCTCGCAGACGACGACGGTGCCGACGCCCGGGCGGCGCTCGACGAGCCGCTCCCCGCGCAGCAGGTCGAGGGCCTGGCGGACGGTGTTGCGGCCGGCGCCGTAGTCGGCGGCGAGGGCGTCCTCCAGGGGGAGGACACCGCCGGGGTAGCCACCCGCCAGGATCTGGTGGCGCAGCAGGTCGGCGAGCTGCCGCGCCCGGTCCGCGCGCAGCCTGCGCCGGCGCTGCGGCGACGGGTACGGCGTGCTCACGGGTGCGTTCGACTGGCATGCGAGGGAACATACCGACGCCCCGCAGCGGATGGTGTTGCCACAGTATTGCGCCACTGCCGCAACGCACGCCGAAGCCTGTGACCTGCGCTTTCACGGGGGTAGGACACAGAAGATCCGCCACCGTGCGGGTGCCTGTCGTCCCACGGACTGGACCTGATCCGGCGCGCGCCCGCCACGCGACGACACCCTGGCGGTGCAGTCGGTCGCCGAGCCGGGCAGGCAGGCGTCCGCAGGCGGCAACGGCACGGCCACCGGCTGGGCTCCCGGCCGCGGCGGAACGAGGAAAGGGCGGAACGCGGAATGACGTGAACGCAGTGGCGGGGACGGTCCGTGGTGGTGACCGGCAAGGCGGGGCAGCTGGGGTTCGTGCGGGGGGCCGCGCTGGAGTCGGCACCGCGCGGGATGACCGTCAACGCCGTGCTGCCCGGCAACGTCCGTACCGAGGGCCTGGTCGGCCTCGGCCCGGAGTACCTGCGCCGGATGGCCGGGCCATCCCGCTGGGACGGCTCGGCGAGACCGCGGACATCGCCCACGCGGTGCTCTTCCTCGCTTCCGACGAGGCTCCGTTCATCACCGGGCAGACCCTGATCGTCGACGGCGGGCGGACACTCCCCGGATCCCTGGACGCCCTCGCCGTCTCCGTCTCCTGACCGGCTCCGGGTCCCGGGGCGCCGACCGGACGTGCGAGGGGCGCGGGTGCCGACATCGCCGATTCGTCCCGCGCAGGCCAAGCCCGGCGCGGCGGGGGCCCGTTGCGCGACGGCCCGTCCGGTGGGCAGCATGGAACGACGCCCCGGGAAGACGTTTCGGGCGTCTTCCCGGGGCGCCTGTTGCGGCTGCCTGACGAACAGGCGTCCATTGTCAGTCGGTCGGTCGGTCGCGCGTCACAGCTTCGCGAGCGAGCACGCCGTCTGCGCCAGTGCCGGAGGCACCGCCGAGACGCTCGTCAGCAGCAGGCGGCACAGGGCCGAGTCCGCCGGCAGGCCGGAACCGCCGACCGTGCACGCGAGGTTGATGTCGGTGCTGGAGAAGCCGAAGGCGGCCAGGTAGGTGGTGCAGTCGCTGGGCGCGGCCTGGGCGGCCGGGGCCGTGACGGTGAACATGCCACCGAGGGCCAGGGCGCCGACGGCGACGCTCGCGAGACGGGTGCGCAGGGATCCCTTCATCTTTCCTCCGGAGGAAGAGGTCACCACCGGAGGTGCATCCTCCGGTGCAATGAAGAGATCACGGAGGGATCTTGCGAAAGGAAACATACCCCTCGGACTACGACGGACGAATAATCCGAGCAGACTCCCCACCGGGGTGATGGCACGAAAAGCAGTTCCAGGCGTGAAGGGCGGCGCACACCACAACGCGACGGCCGACGCGAGGAATGAGCCGCAGCGAACGTCACGGCCCGGCCGGGGTCGGCTCGGCCACCGACAGCGGCTCGGCGACGTCCTCCAGCGAGCGGCGTTCCGCCTTCACCGCGAGGAACACCGCCACGAGCCCGGCGGCGCACATCAGGGCGGCGCCGATCCTGAACGCGAGTGCCGTGTCGGCGGCGACGCCCGACTCCGTGAGGTCGGCGAAGACCAGCGGGCCGCTGATTCCGCCGGCCGCGGTCCCGAGGGCGTAGAAGAAGGCGATGGCCATGGCGCGGGTCTCCATGGGGAAGACCTCGGAGACGGTCAGGTACGCGCTGGAGGCTCCCGCCGACGCGAAGAACAGCACCCCGCACCAGCAGGCCGTCACGGTCGTCGCCGTGAGCGATCCCCGCTCGAACAGCCATGCCGTGCCGAGCAGGAGCAGGCCCGAGAGCAGGTACGTGGAGGAGATCATGATGCGGCGTCCGAGCGTGTCGAACAGCTTGCCGAGCAGCAGCGGTCCGAGGAGGTTGCCCGCGGCGATGACGGCGAAGTAGTAGCCGGTGTGTCCCGTCGGCACGTCGAAGAACGTGCTGAGGACGGCACCGAAGCCGAAGGTGACGGCGTTGTAGAGGAACGCCTGGCCGATGAAGAGGGACAGGCCGAGGACGGCGCGGCGCGGGTAGCGGCGGAAGACCGTCCTGGCGATCAGGCCGAAGCCGATGCTCTTGCGCTGCTGGACGGTGATCTCCCCTGCGGGCGGCGGCAGGGCTTCGCCCTTCTCCTGCTCGATCCGGTGCTCCACGGACGCCACCAGTTCCTCGGCGTGCTCCTCCTCGCCGTGGATGAACTGCCAGCGCGGGCTTTCGGGAACGTGCCGACGGACGAGCAGGATGACCAGGCCGAGGACGACACCGAGGGCGAAACTGAGCCGCCAGCCGAGGTTCTGCGGGAAGAGGTCGGTGTCCAGCATGACGACGGAGAGCAGGGCTCCGCCGATCGCGCCCAGCCAGTAGCTGCCGTTGATGATCAGGTCGACCCGGCCCCGGTAGAGCGCCGGGATCAGCTCGTCGATCGCCGAGTTGATGGCTGCGTATTCGCCGCCGATGCCGAAGCCGGTGAGGAACCGGAAGAGGAAGAACCACCAGGAGTCGAACGACAGCGCGGTCATCGCGGTCGCGCCCAGGTAGACGGCCAGGGTCACCATGAACAGCTTCTTGCGGCCGTAGCGGTCCGTCAGCCAGCCGAAGAACAGGGCCCCGGAGCAGGCACCCGCCACGTAGAGGGCGGCGGCGACGCCGGTGACCTGGGCGGAGGTGATGTCGAGGCCGCTTCGCTCCTCGGCGAGGCGGCCGGCGACGTTGCCCACGACGGTGACCTCGAGTCCGTCGAGGATCCAGACGGTGCCGAGGCCGATCACGATCATCCAGTGCCATCGGGACCATGGCAGGCGGTCGAGGCGGGCAGGAACGGCGGTGGTGACGGTGCCCGTGATGGTCGGCGCGGAGGTGCGTGACGAGTCGGCTGTCATCGTTCCCCGTTCCCTCCTCGTTGATCGTCCGCTGTCCCTGCCGTGTGCCCCCGAACCGGCCGGGCATGCAAGCCCGTTGCCTGTTGCGCACGGGCGCGCCGAGGCGGCCCGCTGCCCTTCGTGACCGGGCTGACGGCCGTTTGGTCACGGGGCGGGGAAGTGGAGTTCGGCCCAGACGGTCTTCCCGGTCTCCTCCGGGCGGCTCCCCCAGTCCGCGGCGATCCGGTCGATGATGCGGACGCCCCGTCCGCGCGGCTCGTCCAGCAGGAGGGGGCGGACGCGCGGTTCGGCGGACACCCGGTCGGAGACCTCGATCCGCAGCCGGGCGGAGCGCGGCTCCAGGCGCAGGTACAGGGCGAGGGGGCCGCCGGCGTGGTCGACGGCGTTGGCGAGCAGTTCGGCCGCCACCAGCAGGACGTCGTCGACGGCCGTGGTGTCGGCGTCGGGCGCCCAGTCGGCCAGGGCACGCCGGGTGAAGGTGAGACCCGGGCGGACGGCGTCGCTGCGATCGTCGGACCGGAAGGCGAGGCAGCGGTGGTGGGACGCCGAGGTGGCGGGCGGTACGTGCGGTGGGCGCATGACAGCTCCCGTGCGGACCGGAGGCGCGTTCACGCCGGAGCGTCTGCCCCTCTGGTCGCGCTTCACACCGTGTCCGGTGGAGGACCTCCGTGGGGTCGTACCGCCTCGTCGAAGCTCGGGACGGTGCGGAAGACCCGGTGCGTTCGGTGATCTCCAGGACGTGCCGCACGCCCCGGCTGGGGGCGACGAGGACCAGGGGTTCGCCGCGGTCGTGCGCGGCACGGCGTGCGGTGAGCAGGGCGTTCAGGCTGCTGGAGGTGAAAAGCCCTCTGTCTCCCGGTCCCGCAAGCCCACCACGGGGAGGAAGTCGCTGATGAGCTCCGGCCACACCTGCGGACGCTCGACCATGGCCACGGGGAACGAGGTGGTCTGCGGTGGTGGAGTAGTCGACCCCGACCACGTGTGGCGGGCGGCCGGGCCCTGGAGGATCGGGCCGTAGGTGCTGTCGACGCTACTGCGGGCCCCGTGTGGTGAGGGCAAGGCCGGGGCCGGAGCCGAAGGTGGTGCGGGCGCAGGTCGGGGCGGGGAGGTCGCGCACGGCGGGCGGTCGGTTTGTCGGGTCGCCGCCGCCGAAGCGCACCCCGTGCTGGGGCCGATATCCGATTTCCGGCGGCGGCAGGGCGTGGCAGCATGCCGTCATGTCGACGAGCGAAGCCCCCGCGACGGTGGCCCGAGCGGTGCGGGAACTGCGGGAGACGGCCCATGCGTGGGTCGACGGCGGACACACTGACGCCGAGGTCCTGATCGCAGCTGCCCAGCGCGCGGTGATGGCCGGCGTCGACACGCCGTCGCTGTGGCACCTGGGCGCGCTGAGCCGTTGCGAGCACGACGAGGCACCGGAGTTGTTCGGCAGGGTCATGGACGAGCTCGGTTTCGGGTTCCACCCGCCCGAGGGCTACTGGGAGGGCCGGCTTGCGCTCGCCCGCTGGTGGGCCTCCGAGATCGTCGACGGGTGGCTCGACCCCGCGGAGGGCGCTTCACTCATCCTCCACGAGGTCGCCGAAGCCTACGGGAGGTGCAGGGAGTTGGATCCGCTCATCGAAGCGGTGACGGCGCTGGGAGAACGCGGTGGGCGGCAGCGGCCCCCGGAGGAGATCACCGCGCAGCTGCTCCGGGCCGCCCGAGAACTCGTGGCCCGCATCCCGCCCCCCGCTCGCCCGTCCTGAGAACGCGGGGCGCCGGCCGGTTCGCCGGGCCGGGCTCAGCCGCGTGCGGCGACCGTCGCCTTGAGGAAGGTCCAGCCGTCGACCTTCGTCTCCCGCCTCTCCCCCGGTTCCCACCCGCGGGCCAGGGCCGTGTCGAGCAAGAACCGTACGGTGCCGGGTTCGTGGAGGTTCAGGGCGCCGATGCCGACGGCACCCACCTCCCCCGACCCCGCGGTGAAACCCGAGACGTACCGGCCGGGGCCCTCGTCGAAGACGAAGCGCAGCACGCCGCCGGTGCCCGACGGGTGACGGCGCAGGGTGAGGATCTTGCGGCAGCCGCCGTCGTCCAGCACGCAGTGGCCGTGGCGGATCGTCCAGATGTAGGTGCGCCCGTCGGCGACGAGTCGGCGGGCCGCCTTCGAAGAGCGGGGCATGCGGGCGAGCGTACGCGGCCGGGCGGGCCGCACCCCAGCGGGTCTTCCCGGTCAGCCCTCGCGGCGGCTCTGCAGGGACGCGCGTACCTCCCGGGCCTTGCGGGTGCCGAGCAGGTCGAGGACCTTTTCCACGGTGGTCGCCGGGTGCCCGGACAGGATCTCGGCCGCCCGGTCCGGCGGGAGCGGGTCGACCTGTTCGGCCAGCCGCTCGGCGAGCGGCACCTCCGTCGGCGCGCTGCGCGCCGAGGGCAGCGCTGCACGGGCGGGCGGTGCCGCCGGAAGCCGGGCGGGCGCGGGCGCCGGGGCCGGGGCGGCGAAGTCCGGCAGGGGGTGACCGGGCGGCCAGGGGCTGCGGTGGACCAGCGCCGCCGTGATGACGCACAGCCACGGGGCCCAGGCCCCGGAGAACAGCAGGGGCGCACCCCCGTTGAAGGTGAGGTTCACCGCCCGGCCGTCGGAGGCGGGGGTGAGGGCGAGGAGGTGTTCCAGCCAGTACACCTCGGCGCCGGTACCGAAGAATCCGACGAGCCTGCGGTCCGTGAGCACCACCCTGATCTCGCCCTCCCACCGCCACTGGATCTCTGCCATGCGTTGTGCCTGCCGACGCGTCCGGGCGTTGTGCAACTCGCCGGTGAGGACGCCGAAGGCCATGAAGAGGGGGCCGCCCTGGACGGCGTATCCGGAGGAGTACTCGACGTTCGTCCCGTAGAAGGCGTGGCAGCCGACCACGATGTCCGCGTACTGGGTCTCCCCCGGCTGGGTCACCATCGTCGGCGCCATGGGTGCCAGGGGGTTGCCGGAGGAGAGGTGTGTCACGAGGCTGCGGACCGCCTCGTCCGGTGACTCCTGCGCGCGTCGACGGTTCAGCCATCCCATCGCAACTCCCCGTCCTGAACAGCCCGGCCCCGCCAACGGCGTTGTCCTCACCGTTCGTCGGCCCCGAGCGTATCGGCGGAGCCGGGCGGCCACGGCGGAATGGCCGTATCGACCGCGCCTCATCCGCCGAGCGGGCGCCGGACGAGGCCGGGAAGCCCCGCCGGGCCCGTGGACTCCCGCCGAGGCGGAGGTCTCGGTCGCGCTGGAGTTCGCCGGCGGCGGCGAACATCTGCACCGTGAACTGGACATCGAGTACGTGGCCCTGACCCGGGCCACCCAGCGCCTCTGCACCCTCACCGTCCAGCCCGGTGAGATCACCAACCGGTGCGGTCGGGCAGGAGGTGCTGTTGCAGCCAGTCCGCGGCGGCTCGCCGGTAGAGGCGGCGGTTGTCCGCCCGGAGGAAGTCGTGGCCCTCGTTGCGGAGGGTGAGCAGCTCGGCCGGCACCCCGCGGTCGCGTGCGGCGCGGACGAACTGCTCGGACTCCGTCGGCGGGACGTTGGTGTCGTGCTCGCCGTGGACGGCCAGCACGGGTGCGCGCAGCCGGTCGATGCGGCTCATCGGGGACAGGGCGTGCAGCAGGGCCGCGTCGTGCTCGGGGTGGCCGTACTTGGCCGCCGCGGACTGGGCGATCCACGGCTCGGTGCCGGCGAAGAAGGTGGCGAAGTCGGACATGCCGCAGACGGCGACGCCGGTGCGGAAGAGCTCGGGGTGCCAGACCAGAGACGCCATGGTGAGGTAGCCGCCGTACGAACGGCCCATCACCGCGAGCCGCAGCGGATCGGCGTATCCCCGGGCGACGAGGTGGGCGGCGCAGTCGGCGACGTCCTCGATGGCTGCGAAACGGCCGGGGCCGAGGTCGGCGTCCACGAAGGACCGGCCCCAGCCCGACGAGCCGCGCACGTCGGGGGCGAAGACGTCGATGCCCCGGCCGAGGATCTCGTGGTAGAGGGGGCTGAACACCGGTCGTTCCTGCTCCTCCGGACCGCCGTGGAGGTGGATGACGCAGGGGGCCGGCCGTCCCGGGGCCCCTTCGCGGGCCCGGTAGTACCAGCCGCCGAGCTTCAGGCCGTCGCGGGCGTGGCTGCGCAGGGGCTCCGGGCGGACGGGCGGCCGCCCGGGCGGGGCGGCGTCCTCGTCGGTCGCCGTCCAGGCGGTGCGTACGGGGTCGTAGTCGCCGGTCACCTCCCAGATGCCGGGCCGGCGCAGGGACCCGGACAGGGCGGCGAACAGGCCGCCGCGCGCGACGGGGGCCATGCGGGTGACCACCTCGTGGGGCAGCGGCGAGGGGTGGCCGGGTCCGACGGGGTCGAATCCGTCGGAGCTCGGCAGGCCGACGCTCTCCAGCTCGCTCGCGCCGTGCACGTTCCACGCCAGGAGCGCCCAGCGGCCGTGGTCGGGCAGGGTCAGCAGGTCGAGGGCGGTCTCCTCGCGCTCCGCCGCCACGGAGAGGGCCTCCATGGCCCCGTTCTCGTCCAGCCGGGCCCTGAGAAGCGCGGCGAACTCGCGGTCGGCGTCGCTGCGCAGCCACAGGGTCCGTGAGTCGGGGGCGAGCCGGCCGATCCACGGGTCGCCGTCGGCGACCGCCAGCCGGAAGGTGATGCGGCCCGTGACGCGGTCCAGGAGGAGGGCCTCGCGGCGGCCGCGCGGGCCGCGGCGCAGCAGGACGAACCGGCTGTCGGCGCCGATGTCGCACGCGCGCAGGGACGCGGCACCCGGCTCGCTGAACAGCAGGGCGGGCGCCTGGACACCGTCGGGGTCGACGAGGTAGACGGCCAGTCGTCCACCGGCACCGGCCACGGCTGCTGCCGGCGTGCCGTCGGGTGTCGCGGCCGGACGGCCCGGCACGGGGGTGAGCAGCGGGGGCCCGGTCCCCGGCCCCGCCGACGCGCCGTCCCCGCCGGCGGGAGGGGCGGGCGTGCCGAGGAAGGTGGCCTGGCCGTCGCGCGGGGCGCGTTCCGCCCACCCCGTCGCCAGGGGGCTGCTCCCCGGTCCCGCTCCGGCGTCCTGCGGCATGTGGCCGCCGCCGCTGTGGGCGCCCGCGGCGCCCGGCTCGGCGATGGTGACGGCGAGCAGCGCCCCGTCGCGGGTCCAGGCGCCCAGGTGGGCGGAGGCGCCCGGCTGGGCTCCCGCGAGCACCTGCCTTCCGGTGCCGTCCGGTCGGACGACCAGCACCCGGGTGTGTTCGCTGCCGCCCGGCGCCGAGGTGTAAGCGATCCAGCGGCCGTCGGGCGACCAGGACACCTCGGTCACGGGGTCCGGGTCCGCGTCGAGGATGCGGGCCGTGCCGCCGTGGGCGGGGCCGCTCCACAGCTGGGGTACGCCGGCCCGGTCGCAGATGTACGCCACGTGGTCGCCGGTGGGGTCGGCCGAGGGGTACCAGCAGCCGTGGGCCTTGAGCACCGGGGGCAGGTCCACGGCGGCTGCGGTGTCGGCCAGCCGGAGCGGGACGGGTGCCGCGGCCGGGGCCTGTGCGGACACCCGTGCCGGATCGGGCGCGGAACCGCCTTCCGGGCCCTGCGGGCCCGGCCCCGGAGGGTATCCGGAAGGCGGTTGTTCCACGTGGGGCGGTGGGGGCGCGGTGGTCGCGCCGCCGGGCCGGGCCGCCCGGCCCGGCGGCGCCGCGGCGTCGGCGGTCCGGGCGGGGTCGTGCCGTTCGGAGCGGTCCAGGGACATGTCGGGCCTCTTCGAGGGCTGCGGGGGCTTCCGGGCGATCCGGGGACTTCCACCGGGCGGTGTCAGTCGATGCCGTGGGTCTGCAACCAGATCTCCAGCGAGGCCACCTGCCACAGGGTGCTGGCTCCGCGTTTCGTGCGGTGGTGCGCGGGGTCGGCGAGCATCCGGGCCACGCGGTGCTGGTCGAAGAGGCCGCGTCGGCGTGCCTCCGGGGCGGTCAGGGCCTCGCGTACCCGGCTGAGGACCGGTTCGGCCATGTGCCGGACCGCGGGAACCGGGAAGTACCCCTTGGGCCGGTCGACGACCTCGGCGGGGAGGATCCGGCGGCCGATGTCCTTGAGCACGCCCTTGCCGTTCTGCGCAAGCTTCAGCTCCGGCGGGCAGGCCGCGGCCAGCTCGACGAGCTCGTGGTCGAGGAACGGCACCCGCGCCTCCAGGCCCCAGGCCATCGTCATGTTGTCGACGCGCTTGACCGGGTCGTCGCTCATCAGCGTCTGGACGTCCAGGCGCAGGGTCGCGTCGAGGGCGGTCTGTGCGCCGGGGGCCGCCATGTGGGCGCGGACGAAGTCCCGCGAGGCGTCGTGCTCGGCCACCATGTCGGGGTGCAGCAGGGAGGCGACGCCCGTGTGCGTGCGGTCGAAGTAGACGTCCGCGTAGGCGTCGGCGGCGCCGGCGCGGTCGGCCGCGGCGATCTCGGGGTACCAGTGGTAGCCGGCGAACACCTCGTCCGCGCCCTGCCCGCACAGCACCACCTTGACGTCCTTGGCGACCTGCTCCGCCAGCATGTGGAACGCCACGGCGTCGTGGCTGACCATGGGCTCGCTCATCGCGCCGATCGCCGCCTGCAGCGCGGTGGGGAGCCGGTCGGAGGCGATCATGAACTGGCGGTGGTCGGTGGAGAACCTGCGGGCGACCAGGTCGGAGTAGTGGAACTCGTCGCCCTCCTCGCCCCGCTCCGACTCGAAGCCCATGGCGAAGGTGGCCAGGTCGCCGACCCCCTCCTCCGCCAGCAGGGCCACGATCAGGCTGGAGTCCAGTCCGCCGGACAGCAGGACGCCCACCGGCACGTCCGCGACCATGCGGCGCCGTACGGCCGTGCGCAGGGCCTCTTGGACGGCCTGGCGCCAGTGCTCCGGGTCGGTGCCCTCCTCGGGGCGGCGGGAGTACGGCGGCTGCCAGTAGCAGTGGTCGCGGTGCGTCCCGTCCCGTTCGACGATCCGGACGGTGGCTTGCGGCAGCTTGCGTACGCCGGACAGCACCGTCCGGGGCGCCGGAACCGTGCCGTGCCAGCTCAGGTACTGGTGGAGGGCCACCGGGTCCAGCGAGGTGTCGACTCCGCCGCCCGCCAGCAGGGCCGGCAGGGAGGAGGCGAACCGGAGGCGGTCGCCGTCCTGGTTGAGGTACAGCGGCTTGATGCCCAGGCGGTCACGGCCCAGTACGACGCGCCCGGTGTCGTGCTCCACCAGCGCGAAGGCGAACATCCCGACCAGGCGGTCGACGCAACCCGGCCCCCACTGGCCGTAGGCCTTGAGGAGGACCTCGGTGTCGGACCCGGAGAAGAAGCGGTGTCCGAGCCCTTCGAGGCGGGCGCGCAGTTCCCGGTAGTTGTAGATGCAGCCGTTGAAGACGCCGGAGATGCCCAGTTGCGGGTCGGTCATCGGCTGGGCACCGCTCTCGGTGAGGTCGATGATCTGCAGGCGGCGGTGGCCCAGGGCCACGGCGCCCTGCGACCACAGGCCTCTGCCGTCGGGACCCCGGTCCTCCATCTCGTCCGTCATGCGCTCGACCGCGGCAACGTCCGGCCTGCGGCCGTCGAAGCGGACTTCCCCGCTCAGGCCACACATACGGCACCACCCGATCCATTCGTGCTTCGGGGCTGCCGCATCACTGCCGGCGCCCGTCCGTCCGGAGCCCAAGCCAGCTCGACCATGACGTTCACTCCCGTGCCCTGGGCCGGCGCCGTACGACTCCGGCCGAACAGGCGATCGACTTACTGGGCGCATGCCCGCCACACCGCCCTTGATGCGGGCATGTGCGAGATCGCCGCTCGGGGCGGAGCGCCGGACCGTCCGGCTGTGACCCCGCGGACGTTGCGGGCGCCGGGCGAGGCTCTGTGCCGCCCGGCCGTGGCCCTTGCTCGGCCGCCCCGCCCTGGTGGGCGGAGGGCGGGGTGCCGGCAGTGCGTGGTGCCGTCCCGCCCGTTCCGTCGGCGGTCGAGCTCGACGCCAGACTACCCGGCGGGGCCCGGGACAGCATGTCACCGGCCGAACCCGCACCGCTCCCGGCGCCCGTTCCGTAGGCGTCGCGCCCCGGGGGCGGGGATGATGTCGGCATGGGGCCGTTCGTGTTCGTCGGCGGCGCTCCGGCGGCGGCAGCCGGGAGCAGCAGCCCGTGGGAACGGCGTCACACGGCGTCGGGCCCCGGGACGCGCGCGCGTCCCGGGGCCCGGGCCGTCAGCCGTCGTCCCGCCGGCTGGTCAGTTGCGCGTCCAGCCTCCCGGGCCGACCCACACGGTCTGCCCGTTGCGCGTCGGAACGACGTCGTAGCGGGCCACGGGCTGGTAGTAGCCGCCGCCCGGCCGCTTGCAGTAGAGGTTGCCGATGACGGTGTTGCGCTGGCCGAGCGCGACCTTGCCGTAGACCAGGTCGTCACCCCAGTCCCAGTTGGTGTTCCAGTAGTCCGTGTACGCCTGGATTCCCGTGACGGTCGCGTTCGGGCAGTTCCCGAGCCACTTCGGGAAGGAGATGTAGACCCAGCCGTAACTGGCCGCGTGGGCGGTTCCCTGGGTTGCGGCCGCGCCACTGAGGGCCAGTCCGAGCACCGACAGGGCCACCGAGAGCTTCTTGAGCCGTGCTTTGAGCATGCACCCGTCTCCACTTGCCTTGACACCATCTGCCTCCGGACCACGCACCGGTCAACTCGTGGTGGTGTTCCGGAAGCCCGATCCTGTGGGTGCGCGGAGGTCGATGGCGGAAGCACGGCGTACTCCACACCCATCCGTGATGACTAGTTCTATTTTCCGCCTTATCGTCGACCGGATTTCGCTTGTCCGATCGACCGCTGTTCGAAAGGACTGCACGGCTCCCGCTCACTTGAGGCCGCTGAGCATCACCCCGCGGATGTAGTACTTCTGCAGGAGCAGAAAGAGGATCAGGACCGGCAGGGTGCTCAGGACGAGACCGGCCATGACGATCGGCATGGTGCGGGTCGGGTCCACGTAGTCCTGCAGGAGCTGGATGCCGACGGGCAGCGTCATCACGTCCGGGTTGGCGGTCGTGACGAGCAGCGCCCAGATGTACTCGTTCCACCCGTGGACGAACGTCAGCAGACCGAGCGTCAGCACGACCGGCCTGGTCTGCGGCACGACGATCCGCCACCACACGGCGAACTCGCCGGCGCCGTCGATGCGCGCGGCCTCCAGGACCTCGTCCGGGATCGACACCATGAACTGGCGCATCAGGAAGATGCCGAAGCCGTTGACGAGGAACGGCATCGCGAGCGCCGCGATGCTGACGGTCAGGCCCGCGCCCCCGCGCCCGAACAGGTCGTTGCCGCCCGCCAGCGGCCAGTGCACCAGGATCAGGAAGTGCGGGATGAAGAAGAGGAACGGCGGGAACATCATCGTTGACAGGACGAGCCGGAAGACCAGGTCCCGGCCGGGGAAGCGGAGTTTGGCGAGCGCGTACCCGGCGAGTGACGAGGTGAGCAGCACCGACCCGGTGATCACTGCGGTTGCGATGACGCTGTTGCGGAAGAGGACCGGCAGGTCGAGCTGGTGGATCGCCGCCCGGTAGTTCGACACGTCGAACGCCTCGGGCAGGAACCGGTACGGCAGCGTCCCGGCCTCGCCGGCCCCCTTGAACGACGTCATCACCATGTCGAGGAACGGCACCACCGTGAGCACGGCGCCGGTCACGACCACCCCGTACGAGAACCACGGGAAACGGCGGCGGATCATGCCTCCTCCCCCTTGCGCCGGAAGATCCACAACTGCACGAGGGTGACGACGAGGACGACGACGAACAGGACGAAGGCGGCGGCGCTCGCCGGGCCCCAGTGGCCGTACGAGAAGGCCTGCCGGTACATCTCCAGGGCCGCCACGTTGGTTGCGTCGCCCGGTCCGCCCTTGGTCATCACGACGATCAGCGCGAACGACTGCAGACCGCCGATGAGCTGGGTGATGCACACCAGCAGCAGGGACGGCCGCAGCAGCGGCAGCGTGATCCTCCAGAAGACGGTGGCCGGCCCCGCGCCGTCGAGCTCGGCGGCCTCGTAGTACGACTCGGGAATGGACTTCAGCCCGGCGGTCAGGACGAGGATCGCCGAGCCGACCGAGGCCCATGCCTGGACGACCACGACCGAGGGAAGCGCGGTGCCGGGGTTCTGGAGGAAGGCCACCGAGCCGAGTCCGAGGGCGTTGAGGACGCCGTTGACGAGGCCGCCCGGCTCGTACATGTACTTCCACACGTTGCCGACGGCGACGACGGTCGTCACGATCGGCAGGAAGTAGAGGGTGCGCCACAGGCCCTGGAACCGCAGGTTGTCGATGCAGGTGGCGACGACCACGGACCCGGCGAGCGCGAGGACGACGGTACCGAGGGCGAACAGCAGCGTGTTGCTGAGGACGGGCGCCAGGAACGTCGATCCGTCCGCGAAGAGGCTCGTGAAGTTGTCCGTGCCGACGGGTTGGATCTCGCCGAGGTCGAACCCGGCCCAGCGGGACATCGACAGCAGCAGCGCGAAGCCGAGCGGCAGGATCAGGAAGACGGCGAAGAACAGCAGCGTCGGCGCCAGGAAGAGGTAGGCGACGACGACCTGGCGGCGCCGGGTGCGGGCGCGTCCGTCGGTGGCCGGCCCGGCGGGCGGCGTGCCGGGCGCCGCCCGCTCGGTCGTCGCCGGCGTCAGGGTGTTCACCATGAGCGCGACACCTCTCGGTCGACCTGGCGGCGGGTGGTGCGCAGGGCCTGGTCGACCGTCTGCTGACCGGTCCACAGCGCCTCGATGTTCGCGCGCAGCAGCGACTTGGCCTGTTGTGCGCCGGGGACGTTCGGCTCGGGCACCGAGTAAGCCAGCGCGTCCAGGAAGGGGCGCAGGTTGGCATCTGCGTGTGAGCCGAGCAGCGTGCGCATGTCGTCGGCGCGGCCGGTCAGGGAGCCGACCGACACCTGGAGGGCGCTCATCCGGGTCGCTTTGCCGGCCGTCCCGGCACCCTTCACGTTCACCTTCTCGCTGTTGAGCCAGCGCAGGAACTCCCAGGCGGCGCCCGGGTGCTTGCTGGCGGCGTTGACCCCCAGCATGAAGCCGGTGGAGAGCGTGGCGCGCTCGCCGTCCGCCTCGGGGAGGGGCACCGGCGCGACGCCGACGTCGCGGTAGTCCGCGCCCATCTGGCTCTTCAGGCTGCCGGTCCACCAGCCGGCGCTGACCACCATGGCCACCTGCCCGGAGCGGAACGCCTTGTAGACGTTGACACCGGGAGCGCTCGCGCCCCCGGTGACGAGGCGGTGCTCCAGGTCGAACACGGCCCGGCCGGCCGGCGAGTCGATGGCGGTGCTCCTGCCGTCCTGGGAGACGAACGTTCCGCCGGCGGCGTTGAGCAGGGCGAGGGTCTGGCCGACGGTGGTGGAGTCGTCTGCGGTCGACAGTCCGAAGCCCTGGACCAGGGTGTTGCCGTAGCGGTCGCGGCGGGCGGTGCGGTAGGCGGTTTCCTCCAGTTCCCGCCAGGTGCGCGGCGGGCCGTCGATACCGGCTTCGCGCAGCAGCCGCTTGTTGTAGTAGAGGGCGTACGTCTGCACCTCCGTGGGGTAGCCGTACACCCGGCCGCCCACCGACGCGGCGTCGACAGCGGCCCGGCCGTAACCGCGCGTGATCTCCTGCGCGTGCTCGGACGGGGCGGGGCGCAGGACCCCGGCCCGGACGAGCTGGCCGTTCCACAGGCAGTACGGGTGGAGGATGTCGGCGCCCTGGCCCGCGGCCTGCCGAACCATGAACGTGGTCAGCAGGTCCGTGAACTCGACGGCCTTGGTCTGCACCTTGACCCGGTCGTGGGTGGCGTTCCACTCGTCGACCGGGCCCTGCAGGGCGTCCTTGAGCACCCCGCTCGCGTAGTGGGAGAGCAGGGTGAGGACGATCGGGTCACCGGGCCGCCCGGTGCCCCGGTGCGGTGCGGAGCAACCGGAGGCGAGCAGCGCCGCCGGGAGGGCGAACGCGAAGTGACGGCGGCTCGGGCCGCCACCGGAACCGCCGCCGCGGGACGGCGTCACCGAGCGGCCTCACGGCGCATCACGCGGAACACCCGGGTCGTGGTGAAGCCGGTCTTGCGGTACATGCTGCCCGCCGGGGACTGCGCGCCGGTCCACAGGAACCACGCGGAGTGCGCGCGGCGCGCCCGCATCCTTTCCAGGACCAGGTGCAGGAGGACCTCGCCGAGGCCGGTGCCGCGCATCTCCTCCAGCACCCCGATCGGACCGAACCGCTCGTCCACCGCGTCGAACGCGCCGTGCATCGCCCAGCCGACCATGCGGTCCGCAGGGTCCCTGACGACGACGATCCGGTCGAGCGGTGTGCCCGCGGCCAGACAGGACCGGATCGTGCAGGCCCAGTCCGGGCCGAAGTGGCTGCCGGCGAGTGCGAAGAGGTCCACCACGTCGTCGTCGGACGGCGTGGCGAACCGGTAGCCCTTGGCCGTCAGTTCCTCCATGCGGTGCGCGACGTCCTCGGGGAAGCGGTAGCCGACCAGGCGGCGGTCCATCGCCGCCGCCTCGTACAGGGTGTGGAAGCCGAGGGACTCCAGGAGCCGGGCCGCTTCCGGGTACGCCTCGGCGTCCAGGCCGGGGAGGACGTAGTTCGGGGTGTACGAGGAGAAGTCGACCCGGGTACGGCCGTGGCCGTGCAGCCAGTCGAGGGCGTCGGCCAGCAGTCGGCGGCCGAGGCCGCGCCCGCGGGCGGCCGGGTCGACGAAGAAGAACGGGATCCAGCCCTGCTCCGGCTCCAGGTCGGTGCCGGCCATCGGCGTCAGACGGCGCACCGCGTACGCCGCACCGACGACACGGTCGCCCGCGACGGCGACCCGGAGGCCCTCCGGATCGAAGTTGGTGTCGAGCAGGACCAGGGAGCGGAAGCGGTCCGCGGTGATGGGGTCGGCCGGCGCACTGCGCCGCCACCCCTCCACCACCTGCGGTCCGTCGCCCGCGCGGAAGCCGCGGATGTGGGCGGGGGCCGTCGTCACCAGATCGGTCATCGGCGGGGGTCGTCCTTCCATGCGCAGGTCAGGGGTAGAGCAGCACGCCGTCGCCGGCCCATCGGCCGGGTGGCACCGGCGGATCGCACAGCGGCAAGGGGTCGTCGCCCGCGTCGACGGCACGCCGCAACCGGTCGGACCCCCAGAGCAGGTCGACGAAGGGACGCCGGTCGCCCCCTTCCGCACCCCTGTCGGCGGCCCGCCATGCGAAGTGGTGCGGGTACAGCCGCCGCAGCGTGCCGAGCATCGCCACGGCGGTGCGTACGGGGGCGAAGGCCTCGCGGTCGGTGACGTGGAGCTGGACTCCGCGCAGCAGCCGCCCGGTGTGTTTGTGGAAGGTCGGCACGAACCTCAGGTCGCGGAAGCGGACGCCGGGCAGGTCGAGCTCGGCGAGCGAGGGCGCGAGGCGCGCGTCGACGTACGGAGCGCCGACGATCTCGAAGGGCTGCGTGGTGCCCCGGCCCTCCGAGAGGTTCGTGCCCTCGAACAGGCACGTCCCGGGGTAGACGGTGGCCGTGGCGGGGGTGGGGATGTTCGGCGAGGGTGCGACCCACGGCAGGGCGGCCGCCTCCGCGTCCATGGCGCGCTGCCAGCCGACGGCCTCGATCACCGTCAAGTCGACCGCGGCGCCCGCGGCGTGGGGGACGGCCGAGGCGTTGAGGTGCCGGGCGAGCTCGCCGCAGGTGAGGCCGTGCCGGACGGGTACGGCGGCCCGCCCGACGAAGCTGGCCCAGGCCGGGTCGAGCAGGGGGCCCTCGCTGACGAGCCCGCCGAGGGGGTTGGGACGGTCGGCGACCACGAACCGTACGCCCGTACGGGCCGCCGAGACCATCAGGTCGAACATGGTCCACACGTAGGTGTAGAACCTGGCCCCGATGTCCTGCAGGTCGTACACCAGGGCGTCGACACCGCTGTCGAGCAGGAGTTTGTCGAGGAGCTCACCGCTGCACCGGTAGGTGTCGTGGACCGGCAGGCCGGTGGCGGGGTCCGCCCGAGCTGCCTCGCTCTCGCCGGCTTGACCGGTCCCGTGCAGTCCGTGTTCGGGACCGAACAGGGCGACCAGTCGCGCGCCGGCTTCCAGCAGCGCGGGGGCGGCCGGGCGCAGGTCGGGCAGGACGCCGGTGTGGTTGGTGACCAGCCCGAGCCGGCCGGGCCCGGCGAGGCCGGGCGACGCGTGTAGTCGTGCGATCCCGGTCGTCACCGCGACGTGGTCGTCCGTGCTCATCCTTCGCCCCGTCTGCCGGTGACTTCTCGAAGCCGCGGCAAGAAATTTACTGGTATGTCCGGTAATTCCGCAATTATTTACCAACAGGTCGCGCCGCGTGCGGCTCGGATCTTCATGAGGTCGTCGGGCTGACGCCCCGTCGCACCTCGACCGACGGGGCGTCAGCCGCGCAGGATCGGGCCATGCAGGTTTGAACCAGCCGACAGAGGAAAGACGACACGCACCCCCAGCACTCTGCACGGGCCCGCAGTTCCCACAGGTCCCGGAACCGCGCCACCGCGCACCGGCCCCCGGGCGTGTAGGGCGAGGGGATCGGGGAGACCCGATCGGAGGAGTTGATCGCGATGACGTCGACGGGAACCGGTCGCGAGGACACGACCGTTCGCCGGGCGGACGAGCAGCCGGCGGCTCCGTGGCACGACTTCGGCCAGGTCATGGAACAGATGCTCGACCTGCTGCAGAATCGCCGTCCACCGGACGGTGGTCGGGGGCGGCGCAGGGCGACGGTGCGCACCCGACCGGCCCCCGAGGCGGGGCGGTAGGCGGCGGGGCGACGCCGGCGGCGCCGCGAGGCGGGGGAGCAGGCCCGGGCGCAGCGCCGGGCGGCCCGCAGGCGGAGCGCGATGAGAGGACGGTACACCGGGCCACACGGGCACGCCGTGGGGTCGACACAGGACCGCACCCGCGCCCCCCTCCACCCCAAGACCGCGGCCGGCAGGGCCACTTGGCGCAAGGGG
Organism: Streptomyces pallidus (ex Mingjun et al. 2026); assembly: GCF_051550185.1. Lineage (NCBI taxonomy): Bacteria > Bacillati > Actinomycetota > Actinomycetes > Kitasatosporales > Streptomycetaceae > Streptomyces > Streptomyces pallidus (ex Mingjun et al. 2026). Next base: position 422,826 of record NZ_CP196181.1, read on the forward strand.
CACGCCCTGCGACTGGCAGGGAAGGCCGTCTCGGCGCGGCGCTCGGGGACGAGCACCGTATCCCGGAGAGCGGACGCGTCCCGCCCGCCATCCGCCGGGCGGACACCTCCGCTGTTGGTGGCTCGCCCCTCGGGCGAGACAACCGCCGCGGTTGGTTTCGGGTCCCCCTCGCAGGACAGACGCGCCTGTGAGGCGGTGCCCACCCGGGGCCGGGCGCCGCGCGGCGGACGGGTGTGCGTACAAGGCGACCCAAGGAAGCAGCCCGGCACCGGTGGGCCGAGGGAGGGAAGACCATGGCACATCGACCAGCGGGCGGCCTGACGGGAGAGGAGGCCCGAGAGACCACCCGCCGCGTGCTGGCCGCACACGGCGTCATCGGTCCGGATCTCGACGACGCCCTCCTCGTGGTCACCGAGCTGGTCTCCAACGCCCGGCGCCACGCCGGCGGCGTCACCGCCTTCCGGATCCGCTGCCGGCCGCCCCGGGCAGCCGTCGAGGTCTCCGACGCCGACCAGGGAGTCCCCGTCCACTGCCCCGCCGCGGCCGGCGTCCCCGGTTGTTTCGGCTGGCTGATGGCGAACCGGCTGGCCGAACACGTGACCGTGGAGACGGGGCCCTCCGGCAAGACGATCACCGTCGTGGTCGCCGCCCGCACCGACGTGGAGACCCCGACGGCGCTTCACGGTCCACCCCGGTGACGGCACGACCCCGTCCGGCGACCGGGCTCCGGAGGCCGCCTCCCGAGGCCCCTCGCGAAGCCCGGCGATACGCCCGGGTGAGCCGTCGCGGCAGCCGTGCATGCGGGACTGCGCGCAGGGCAGGTGCCCGACATACCGAGGAGGTGGGCCATGGCCACGGGCAAGCAGCAGACGGAGCCCACGCGCCTGATCCCGGGCCGGTTCGTGGTGCGCGTGCGGGGCGACATGGACTACGACCACGCGCAGCAGCTCGCGGCCTCCCTGACAGCGGCCCTGTCCGTGGCCCCCGAGGGCTGGGACGTGGTCGTCGACCTGCAGCACTCGTCCTTCTGCGACTCCGCAGGGCTGAGCGCCCTGCTGACCGCCAGGCAGGAGGCCCTGGAGGAGGGGCGCGACCTCGTACTCGCGGCACCCAGTCACCAGATGGTCAGGATGCTGGAGCTCACCGGATCGACCCGCCTGTTCACCCTCGCCCCAGCGGTACCGGCCTGAGCCGCCTTCGGTCAGCGCGGCCGCAGCCCGTCGAAGAGGACCTCGAAGATCCGCTCCCGGGGTTCCGGATCAGGTCCGAGCTGTTCCATCGCGCCGCCGGTGCCGGCCAGGAGGGCGAGGAGCTCCGGCATCCCCAGCTCCGGGCGGACCGCCCCCGCCCCCTGCGCCGCGGCGAGCAGCTCGGCCAGCCGGGCCTGGATCTCCGTGGTCAGCCCGTGCAGGGAGGCGTGTACGTCCACTCCTGCCGCGGCCAGCTGTGTGGCGAACTCGCCCTTGCCCGCGGACTGTTCCACCACCAGGCGGAAGCAGGCGAAGAGGGCCTCGGCAGGTCCGGTCTCGGTGGCGAGCTGCGCGGTCCGGGCTGCGATTTCCTCCAGCCTGCGCACCATCACCGCCTCCAGCAGGGCCTCCTTGGTCGGGAAGTGCCGGAAGAGGGTGCCGACCCCGACCCCGGCGGTCCGGGCGATCTCCTCGGTCGTCACCCCGACTCCGCGGGTGGTGAACACCTCCGTGGCGGCGTCCAGCAGCCTGGCCCGGTTGCGGGCCGCGTCCGCGCGCAGCGGGCGTTCCTGAGCGCCACCCATCCGTCTCCCACCCTTCGCCGTCGACGGCGGAAACCCGCCCTGGACAACCGGAGTCACCAGTCCGTATCGTCGAAACGGAGTCGCTGGTCCGATTCTATCCGCTATCCCACGGGAGGTTCGTCATGCCCGAAACGCCGTCACCGCGCGAGGTGTTCCAGAAGCTGATCGAGGGCATCGGGGCGGGCCGGTACACGGAACTGGCCGGACTCTACGCCGAAGACGCCGTGGTGGAGACCGTCTTCGAGCCGGTCGGCCCGCGCCGGATCGAGGGCCGGGCCGCACTGGCGGAGCGGTTCGCGCTGGTCTCCGCGCATTCGCCCCTGGAGCTGACCCCGGCGAACGTGGTGGTCCGCGAGACCGACGACGCCGAGGTGGTCGTCGCCGAGTTCGACTACCACGTGCACCACCGGTCGACCGGGCGAACCTTCGACGCCGCCAACATCCAGGTACTGCGGGTGCGCGACGGGCTGATCGTCAGCAGCCGGGACTACCACGACCACCTCGCCCTCCTCGTCGCCGACGGCGGCCTGCCCCGCCTGGTCGAGGCGCTGGAGGGCAGGTAGCGGCACGAGCCCCGCCTGGGTTCCCGGTCCCGGAACGGTACGGCCGATGGCCGGTCCGTGCCCGCCGGAGGGGCCACGCCACGGCGTGGCGGGCCCGGGGCGCCGGAGGGCTGGGGCATGCTCGGCCGTGTGAAGACTTCCCGACGTCTGACCGCGGTCGCGGTCGCGGGCCTGCTCGCCGCGCTGCCCGCGTGCTCGGAGTCCGCGGGCCGTGGCGGCGGTGAGGCGGGTGCCCGCACCGGCACACAGGCGCGGACGGGGGCTCCCACCGGGGCGGACACCGGGCGGACGGGGGCCCCCGGTGCGGTGTTCCGCGGCGGGCGCCCCGCCGCCGCGGGGGCCGGCGACCCGTACTTCCCCCAGCTCGGCAACGGCGGCTACGACGTCACCCACTACGCCCTGGACCTGGCCTACGACCCCGACAGCGGCCGCCTCGACGGCACTGCGGAGATCACCGCCAAGGCCACGGAGCACCTCAGCGCCTTCGATCTCGACCTCCTCGGCCTGAAGGTGCTGAGCGCCACCGTCGACGGCAACAAGGCGCAGGTCCGGCACGAGGGGCAGGAGGTGACCGTACAGCCGCGCGACCACATCAAGAAGGGCACCGCCTTCCGCAGCGTCGTGCGCTATGCCGGCACGCCGGAGTCGATCACCCATGACAACGGGTGGCGCGAAGGCTGGCTGAGGACGGACAAGGGAGCGGTCGCGTTCGGGGAGCCGACGGGCTCGATGTCCTGGTTCCCGGGCAACCACCACCCGTCGGACAAGGCCTCGTACGACATCACCGTCACGGTCCCCAAAGGGGTGCAGGCGATCTCCAACGGGCAGCTGCGCGCCCGGCGCACCAGCGGCGACCGGGAATCCTTCCACTGGCACCAGGCCGAGCCCATGGCGAGCTACGTGGCGACCGTGGCCATCGGCAGCTACGACATCAAGACCTCCCGCACCCGGTCGGGCGTCCCGGTCGTGTCGGCGGTGGACACGACCGCGGGCGTGGACGAGGACGGAGCGGTGCTCGGCCGGTTCCCCGAGATCATGGAATGGGCGGAGCGGAGGTTCGGCCCCTACCCGTTCTCCGCAGCCGGGGTGATCGTAGATCAGGCCGCGGACGTGCCCTACGCCCTGGAGACCCAGACCAGGCCGACCATTCCGGCCGACATCTTCCACACCACCAACGTGGTGCACGAGCTGGCCCACCAGTGGTTCGGCAACTCCGTCACCCCGCGCAGCTGGCGGGACATGTGGCTCAACGAGGGCTTCGCGACGTATGCGGAGTGGCTGTGGACCGAGGACCACGGCGGGTCCACCGCACAGGAGCACTTCGACCGCAACCACGCCAAGGCGGCGGACGACGACGAGTGGGACTTCCCGCCCGCCGAGCCGCCGACCGCCTCGGACATCTCCCGCCAACCGGTGTACGTGCGCGGCGCGATGGTGGTCCACAAGATCCGCCAGGCTCTCGGCGACGACGCCTTCCACAGCCTGGTGCGGGGCTGGACGCAACGCCACCGCCACCGCCACGCCTCCACGGCCGACTTCACCTCGTACGCGGAGGCCGCGACCGGTCGGGACCTCGACCCGATCTGGGACTCGTGGCTCTACGGCGACGGCAAGCCCGCGTGAGGGGGGTGGACGCGCTGTCAGGTCTTGATGCGCCGGCGGGCGGTCGCGACGAGCTTCATGTACTTGTCCCAGTTCCAGACGGGCCCGGGATCCTCGTGCGTGGCCAGCGGGACCTCGACGTGGCCCACGATGTGGTCCCGGTCGACCGGCACGTCGTACTTCGCGCAGATCGTGGCCGTGAGCACGGCGGACGCCTCGTACATCTTGTCGGAGTACATGGGCTGGTCGATCCAGCCCTCGTGCTCGATGCCGATGCTGCGGTGGTTGAACCAGACGTTCCCGGAGTGCCAGGCGACGTCGCGCTCGCGCACGCACTGGACGATCCGCGTGCCGGCTGCGCTGACCACGTAGTGCGCGGAGACCCTTTCCCTGGGGTCCTGGAACGTGGCGAGCATGATCGGCAGGTGGTCCGTCGTCAGGTGGATGACGACGTAGTCGATGGGATAGTCCTCGGGACGGTTCGCGGGCGCGTAGTTGGACTCGGAGGCGTCGGCCCAGACGGCGGGCGCGTAGTCCACCGAGGGTTCCCGCCGCCTGCCCACGGACGCCCCGGCGGGACTGGGCGCCTTGGGCACGGGTTTCGGCCGCGCAGCCTTCACCCTCTCCCCGGGCGCCGCCAGCTGCGACAGCCCGGCAGCGGCCAGAGCCGTACCCGCCGCGCCGGCACCCCACAGCAGCCGTCGCCGGGTGAGCGGGCTGTCTTCCATGGCCACTCCTCATGAAGTCGGGCAGACGAAGGACGACACACCGCGAAACGTCACATCACGCAACATAAGCGGCGCATCCCGTAGCCTGATCCTTCACCAGGGCCCACACGCCAGCAAGCCGATCCCCGACCAATCGGCGCACACCCTCACCCCTGCCCCGGCCCGTTCCGCGGCCGACGGACACCGCCCCGTTCCACCGCCGTACGGCCGTCCGGCCCGCTCCCCCGTCCGGGGTCCGCCGTCCGGCTCCCGCGGCTCCTTGCGTTTCCCGGGCGTCGCGAGGGAGGACTCACGAGTGGCTGGAGGTGCGCCCGTTCCTGGCCGCGCCGCCCACCATCACCGAGTGACCGCCCTGATGGACGAGGCGCTGCTCCGCAACCTCACGCCGAGCGTGCTCGGGATCCTCGGCCGCCGCGGAGCCGACTCCGCGGCGGCCGAGGACGCCGTGCAGGAAGCCCTGGTCGAGGCCGTCCGCGCAGGGCCCGCCGACCTGCCGCGGGACCCGAAGGGGTGGCCGGTCACCGTGGCCTGGTGACCCGGCAGATCGCCCGGGCCTACCTGGTGCCCGGGTCGACCACCCCGAGGTGCAGGGGCTGCTCGCCCTCATGCTGCTCCACCACGGCCGGCGCGCCACCCGGACCGCGCCCGACGGCAGCCTGGGCGAGTTCCGGGCCGCCGTCGCGGCGCCCCACGGCGGCCCGGCTGTACGCCGAGGCGGCCCGGAAGGCACCCGGCCTCGCCGAGCACGACCACCTGACGCGCCAGGCCGCCCGGCTCAACATGCGCCTGCGCCACTGACCCGACCCGCAACCGCGGCCGTCCGTCCGGCGTGTGATCCGGTGGGGGCGGCTCACGCCCGTCCCCACCGGAGGCGAGGGGGGCCTGATGCAGGAGCCGGGCGCGGACGCGACGTCCCCGACGGGAGCGGTCAGGGGGCGGACCGGGAGGGCGGGAGCAGCCCGTGTGGTGCGGGTGCTGTTCCGTCTCGTGATGACCGCCCTGATCGTGCTGCTCGCCGTGCGCACGTACGAGGAGACGGCCGTCGCGCTCGCGCGGTCGAACGGGTCTTTGCACAAGGCGGGGGCCACCGTCACGAAGCTGACGTCGCACACGGAGTCAGGGAGGGACGGCGGGGGCCAGGACGGCGGCAGCGGCACCTGGTTCGTCCACACCGAGTACACGGTCGACCTGCGCGTCGGGGACGAGCGGAAGACGGTGGGCGGCGTCCCGGACGAGGCCGTCCGCGGCCTTCGGGAGGGCCAGCCGGTCACGGCGGGCCTGTGGCACGGGCGGGTCGTGGAGATCGACGGGCGGGACGTGTGGCCCGGCTGGCACCCCGGCGGCTGGGACCTCGTGCTGTTCGGGCTGTACCCGCTGGTCATGGGGTATCTGATCGCCCTGGCCGTGACCGCCGCCGGCCACCTCGCCCGCCGTGGCGGCCGGGCACGGCTGGAGCGGCAGGACCGGTCCGGGCCCTGGGCGTTCGGGTTTCTCGTCGCAGTGGCGGCCGTCTTCGTGCTCCTGGTGTGCGGGGCCTTCGGGCACCGTCCCGTGTTCTGGCCGCTCGTGCCCGTCGGCGCCGGTACCGCGGCCGCGGTGGCACGGGTGGCGGTGGTGGTCCGGCGGGTCCGCGAGCGGTGACCGGGCGGGACCGACGAGGGAATGGAACGCACACGGTTCCTGGCGTGCACTCGTCGGCCCTGCCGGCTCTCGCCGCGCGCACGGATCCCCGCAGCCGTCCGGTGGACGTGAAGGCCCTGGCGGCCGCGGCCGCTCTGTGCGCCGCGGTGTGCGCGGTGGGGAGTACGCGGTGGTGGCGCTGCTGCTCCCCGTGACCGGCTGACGTCAGCGCCGCCGAAGGCCCGTCACCGGGGTCACCGGGTGTCCGGCCACCGGACGGCGAGGACGGCGATGTCGTCCTCAAGCCTGCCGCCGCTGTAGTGGAGCAGGGCCCGGTGGAGCCGGTCGAGCAGCTCGCGGGGCGGCGTCGGGCTCTGCTCGCGCATCCACTCCGGCAGCGGGAAGAACTCGCCGTCGCGGCCCCTGGCCTCCGTGACCCCGTCCGTGTAGAGCAGCAGTTCGTCGCCCGGGGCGAGGACGAAGGTGTCGACGCAGTAGTGCTCCCCGACGAGCGAGGCGAGGTTGAGGGGCGGGCACGGGCAGGTGGGCTCCATGACGCGGATCTCCCCGCGGCGCACGAGCAAGGGCGGGGGGTGCCCGCAGTTGAGGATCCTGACGCGGCCGCCGCCGTGCGGGATCTCGGCGACCAGGGCGGTCGCGAAGCGCTCCGGCAGGTCCAGGGCGGGGTAGGCGGCGCTGTGGCGGGAGATGCCGATCTCCAGGCGGTGGGCGACACCCCTCAGGTCGGGCTGGTCGTGCACGGCCTCCCGGAAGCTGCTGATCACTGCCGAGGCCGCCCCCACCGCGGCCAGACCCTTCCCGCGTACGTCGCCGATGAGCAGCCGGACCCCGAACGGCGTGTCGACCGCCTCGTAGAAGTCACCGCCGATCCGCGCCTGCTCCTGCGCCGCCACGTACAGCGACTCGATCTCGACGTCCTCGATGCGGTGCGGCAGCGGCCGCAGCAGCACCTTCTGGGCGGCGTCGGCGACGAGCCGGACGTGGAGCAGCGTCTCCTCCCGCTGGATCCGGACATGGCTCGCGTAGGCGGCCGCCAGGGTGACCGCGACGATCGCTGCCGCGGTGTACGGCGTCCCCAGGTCCGTGTAGGCGAAGCTCAGGCCGATCATGATCAGCAGGCAGAACGCCCCGAGCAGGATCGTGGGGAGGACGGGCCACATCGCGGCGGCCAGTGCCGGTGCGGCGGGCAGGAGGCGGCTGAAGGCGATCTCCCTCGGCGTGGAGAAGGCCAGGGCCGTGATGAGGATGGTCACGATCACCGGTGACAGCAGGGCAGCGTCCCACCGGCCGCCGTAGGGAGGGCGCCGACGCCCCAGCCGTCTCGACCTGATCACAGAACGCATCATATCGGGGTGAATTCGCCATCGGGCGGTGGCCGAGCACGCCGCCCTCTTCGGCGATCAGCCGGCGGCACCGGCCCGGACGGGCCTTTCGAGGGGCGCTGTGAGGGGCGCGGCCGTTGGTACGTCGGGGTGATCGGGTGGACCGGATCAGCGAGGCGGTTTCGCGGGAGCCGCCTCCCGCGAAACCGCGCAACCGCGGGCACGCCGGCGCCGAGCTGCGGCTGCCGGGGTCCGCGTTCGCGCCCGCCCCGTGCGGGTAGGCGCCGGGCGTGAGCTATGTGAGCCGTGGCAGCAAGTACGGCCGAGACACCCGGTACATCACCACCCGGGTCACGGCCGACGGGCGCGACGGCTACGCCGTGGAGCCCGGCCGCTACCGGCTGGTGGTGGGGCGGGCCTGTCCCTGGGCGAGCCGGGCCGTGATCGTGCGGCGGCTCCTCGGGTTGGAGCAGGCCCTGCCGATGGCCGTCGCCGCCCCCGTGCACGACGAGCGCAGCTGGAACTTCGACCTCGATCCCGGTGGACGCGACCCGGTGCTCGGCATCCGGCGGCTCCAGGAGGCCTACCGCGCGCGGGACCCGGGCTACGAACGGGGCATCACCGTTCCGGCCGTCGTGGACGTCCCGAGCGGGAAGGTGGTGACCAACGACGTCCCGCAGATCACCCTCGACATGTCGCTCGAATGGACGCGGTACCACCGCCCCGGGGCCCCCGCGCTCTACCCGCGCGCGCTGCGGGCGCAGATCGACGCCCTGAACGAGGTCGTCTACCGGGACGTCAACAACGCCGTCTACGAGGCCGGGTTCGCCGGCACGCAGGAGGCGTACGCCGACGCGTACGGGCGGCTGTTCGCCCGGCTCGACCGGCTCTCCGCCCGGCTGGAGCGCCGCCGCTACCTCGTGGGCGACACGCTCACCGAGGCGGACGTCCGGCTGTTCACCACGCTCGTCCGTTTCGACCACGTCTACCACGGCCACTTCAAGTGCAACCGGCAGAAGCTGACGGAGATGCCGGTGCTCTGGGCGTACGCGCGGGACCTGTTCCAGACCCCCGGCTTCGGCGACACCGTCGACTTCGACCACATCAAGCGGCACTACTACCTGGTCCACACCGACATCAACCCGACGGGGATCGTGCCGGCCGGCCCCGACCCGGCGGACTGGCTCGCGCCGCACGACCGCGCGGTCCTCGGCGGCCGGCCCTTCGGCGACGGGACCCCGCCCGGACCGGTCGCTCCCGGGGAAGCGGTCCCGCTCGGACACAACCCGCTCCCCTGAGGCGGCGGCCCGGCCGGCGTGGCGGGACCGTGGCCGGCGGGGGAGGCTGGACGCATGCGATGGCCCGAGTCCCCGGCGGCCACCCGGAGAGGCGCCTTCGTCGCGGTCGCCGTCGCCCTGTTCTGCATCCAGCTGGACTTCTTCGCCCTCAACCTCGCCCTGCCCGGCATCGCCGCCGAGCTGGACGTCACGGTCTCGGCCGCGCAGTGGACCCTGTCGGCGTACATGCTCGCCATCGGCTGCTTCTTCATCATCGGCGGCCGCACCGGTGACGTGTGCGGGCGGCGCGTCACCCTGCTGGTCGGGATCGCGCTGTTCACGGCCGGTTCGGCGGGGTGTGCGCTGGCTCCCGGCCTCGGCCTGCTGGTGGCGGCCCGGATCGTGCAGGGGGTGGGGGCGGCGTTCGTGTTCCCCGTGTCCGTATCCGTGATCACCAACGCCTTTCCCGAGCAGACCCGCGCCCGGGCCCTGGGCGCCGTGTTCGGCGTCGCCAACATCGGGACCGCGCTGGGGCCGTTCGTCGGCGGCGGGTTCACCGAGGGACCGGGCTGGCGCTGGATCTTCTGGCTGATGGTGCCGCTGGGCCTGCTCTCCCTGGTCACCGCCCTGCTGTACGTCCCCGACTCGCGCGACCCGTCCGCGCCGCGGGGGCTCGACCTGCCGGGCTGCGCGTTGACCGTGTGCGGACTGGCCGCGCTCACCCTGGCCGTGGAACGCGGCGACGCCTGGGGCTGGGGCAGCGCACGCACCCTCGGCTGCCTCGCCGTGGCGGCGGGGGGCGGCGGGTTGTTCCTGGTCCGCGAGGGGCGGGCCCGGCACCCGCTGATCGACCTGCGGCTGTTCCGGAACCTGCCGTACGTGCTGGTCACCGCGATGGGCTCGCTCTCCAACATGGCCTACGCCGTGACCGTCCTCCTCGCCACCCTCACCCTCCAGGGCGTGCGCGGGCTATCGCCGCTGCTGGCGGGCACGGTGTTCCTGGCCCCGGCGCTCATGGTGGCGGTCAGCGGGCCGCTCGGGGCGCGACTGGGCCGGCACTTGGAGCCGACGCCGGTGATGGCACTGGCGGGTGCGGTCGCGGGGACGGGCATGTACGCGCTGACCGAGGTCACGGCCTGGTGGCTGTACGTACCGGTGTTCGCCTGGTGCGGCCTCGGGTTGGGGCTGGGCTACACCTTCGCCGGCGTGGCCACCCAGCAGGTCGTCGCGCCCGCCAGGGCCGGGGAGGCGGCGGGCGTCCTGCTGACGTTCCTGGTCACGTCGGGCGCGATCGCCCTGGCCGGCGCCGCTGCGGCCATTTCGGCGACGACCCCGCAGCGGCCACCCGAGGAGGCATACGACGCGCTCCTGCGGCTGGGCGGCGCGGTCCTCCTCTCCACGGCGCTGGCCGTCACGGCCGCCACGGCCGTACGCCGCCGCAGGACGGCTCCCCGCCGTACCGACCGTGCTCCGCTCCGCCACCCCTGAGGAGACCCCGGTCCGTCCTCCCTGGTCAGCGTCGCCCCTTGGACCGCCGGGGTAATGCGAGGTCCCTGGCGGGGAAAGCACGTGTTGTATGGCCGGGGAGGAGGGGCGGGGGCGCCCGCGGAGGGAAGCTCATGGCATCCGCGCTCGACGGCTGCACGCCCTGGCCTGGTCGTCCAGCTGCCGAACGTTCCCGAGTTCGTCATCACCGTGTTCGCGCCGATGCGGGTCGGCGCGGTCCCCGTCCTCTGCCCCGTCACGGAGCGCGCGCCAGCGGTGTCCCGCGTCGCGCGGGTCAGCCAGGCCGTGGGCTACGCCGGTCCCCTCGACGTACCGGGGCTTCGGCCACACGGCGACGGCCGCGGAGATCGCGGCCCGATGGCACTTCCTGCGACGGGTGTTCACCCTGGATGCGCCAGAAGCCCCGGCCTCGGCCTCGTACGGCGGTGTTTCGACGGACCCGTCGGGCTGCCACTACTTCCCGCTGGGTTCCGTCGACGCCCCGCCCCGGCCGACGCTCGCGCAGGGCGCCGACCGGGTGGCGTTCTTCCCGCTGCCCGCCGGGGCCGACTTCGCCTTCGGCTGCCCCGGCATCGTCGGCACCCTCTCCGTCGGCGGCACCGTCGTCCTGCTGGAGGACCCGGGCCGTGGGACAGGAGCGGGTCACCCTCACGTCCCCGGCAGCGGACGCCGCCGCCGGCCCCGGCTCGACGCACTGAACGCGAACCGGGCCGACCTGAGCAGTCTGCGCCTCGTGCGGATCGGCGGCGCGCCCCGACACCCGGCGACCGTCGAACGGATCGGCCGTGAACTGGGCTGCCGCCTTCAGCAGGTCCTCCATCTGCCCGAGGGGCTGCTCACGGCCACCCGGCCGGGCGATCCGGACGGGACCGTCCTCGGCACGCAGGGCCGCCCGCTCTCACCCGACGACGGGATCCGCCCGGTCGACGGCGACGGCAGGGACGTGCCCGACGGCGAGCCCGGCGAACTCCTCGCCCGCACCCGTAGCGCATCGAGCACTCCCCGCAGCGGGAGGGACACGAGGATCCGCCCGGCCGCTGACGGGCACGGCCGGAGAAGTCCCGACCGGCAGGGGAACCCGAACGGCCGAATCCGCTGCGCACATCATCTGAATTTACGCAGCCCCTTTACCCAACCGAGATATTTCACGGCGTGTCCGAAAAGCGTCGGTACACGTTTACTGAGAACAATAGGCCGTCGTCGAGAGCCGGTACGCATATCACCGAAGAGCGGCCTTCCCCGCCGTTCCCCGTATCTGAATGCGGAAGGGATCACGATTGCCCTGCCCCACAGCTCACCACCGCAAGCCCGTCACGATGCCCGACCCGTACAGAGCCCGATACGCTCCCCACTCCCTCGCTTTTATCATCATAATCTGTCTGACCACGGTATCCGCCTCCGCCACGCCCGCCGAGGCGACCTCGTACGGTGTCAGAGCCGTTGCCATCGCCGCCTCGAAAGAGGGCGCGCCCTATGTCTACGGCGCCACGGGTCCCCGGGAATTCGACTGTTCGGGTCTCACGCTCTACGCCTTCCGAAAGGCCGGGCGGGTACTCCCCCGTACGGCGGATCAGCAATACCGGAGCACCCACCACATTTCACGCCGGCAGCGCACCGCGGGAGACCTGGTCTTCTTTCCCGCCGGCTCGACCATTGCACACGTGGGTATTTACGCCGGTCACGACAAGATCTGGCACGCGCCCCGGCCCGGTACCCGTGTACGGCTGGAAAGGATCTGGACCGGGAACGCCCGCTACGGCCGCGCCAAATGATCCGCGCTATGCGGCGGCCACGACCTCCCCGGCCAGGACCTGGGGAGGGTTGGGGAGCAGTGACGCGAGGTGGTCCCGTACGAAGTCGGCCGCCCGCGCGATCGACTCGTCGGCACCGGACCGGTCCTCGAAGACGCTGGTCGACACCATCACTCCGTTGCCGGCATCGACCCAGTAGTAGGCCACGAAGCCGGTGACCTGGCGCATGAGCGGCACGAATCCGTCCTGCACGATGCGTGCCGCCTCGACGGCATCGGTCACCCCTTCGTACCGTCGGACTGCTGCGTACATGACTGGTCTCCTCAAGGGTGCGGGTCGTTCGTTGCGGGGACGCCGTACCCGCACGACCGCAGCCACGATCGCCGGCCGTCCGGCGTTCACCGCAAAGGACCGCCCGCCCTGATCCGAACGGCGCCCTCGGCCCCGGGCTCGGACGCGCCCGTCCTCCATGGCGGCCGTCATGTCCTGGCTGCGATGACGGTCAGCGGCTCCGGTCGGCCCGGGCAACCCGGCGGAGCCGGGCGGTGCGGTGGACCGGCGCAGCCACCGGTGGCCGCCCCCGTCGGCCGGCGGTGGCGTCACGGCCGTGCGAGGCGGGGCAGGAGCAGCTCGGCGTTGCCCCGGTGGACCGCGTGGAGCTGCCCGTCCTCCCAGCGCCGATAGCCGTCCAGCCCGTCGTCGAACGCGTCGCACCACTCCTCGGGAATCATGGGGAAGTCGCTGCCGTACAGGACGTGCCCGGGTGCTGCGAAGGCCAGCAGCGAGGGCAGGGAGGCGGGGCCCGCGCAGAACGCGGTGTCGAAGTAGAAGCGCCGCAGCTCTGCCATGAGGCCCTCGGGCGTGGTGCCCGGACGGAGCCGGGCGGCGGCCGCGAAGCGGTGGGCGGCGTACGGCAGGAAGCCCCCCGGCATGGGGAAGGATCACCTTCAGCCCGGGGTACCGGCCCGGGTCACCGGCGACGGCGAGGTGCAGCGCGGTCCGGGCCGTGTCGTACGGGAAGTCCACCAGCGGGCTGGGCAGGCCGGGGACCATCACCCCGGGTGGCGCCGTGGGGTGGACGAGGACCACCGCCGCACGCGCGCCCAGCTCGGCCCAGAGCGGCTCGAACGCCGGGTCGCCGAGGTAGCGGCCGTGGGCGTTGGACAGGACCATCACCCCGTCGGCACCCAACTCGTCCGGGGCGTGGACGGCTTCGGCGAGCGCCCCGTCCACGTCCGGCAGGGGGAGGACGGCGAAGTTTCCGAAGCGGTCCGGCCGGTCCTCGACCAGCTCGGCGGTGAACTCGTTCACCGCCCGGGCGGTGGCGCGGGCGCCCTCGGGGTCGTCGGGGGCGGCGAGCGGGGCGGCGTACGACAGGACGCCGGTGGCGATCGCGCGGCGGTCCAGCGACGGCGCTCGTCTCGTCCCCTGCGGGCGCCGGCCAGCCGAGGGCCGTGGCGCGGTCGGCGATGGCGCGGATGCGGTCGGGTGGGATCACGTGCTGGTGGACGTCGATGCGTGCGGCACTGTTCACGGCTTCCGCGCCCCTCCCTCCGTGGTGTTCTCGGCGCGGCCCGGGCTGCGGCGGGGCGGTCCGCTGTCCATGAGAGTCCACCTCAGCGGCGGCCGCCAACGCGCTCGGCCCCTGCCCCGCCCCGTCCACCCGTCCGGCCCGTTCGTCAGCTGACGAGCCAGTGGCCTTGGCCGAGGTCGTCGAGCGGTCCGGGGCGGGTCGGCCGCCAGCCCGACTGCTCGCGCGGCAGGGCCGCCGAAGCCGTCAGGTCCGGGCCGAGGAGGCCGGGCGGGAAGCCGAAGGCCGCCGACGGCCTCGGCGGTCCGCGTCGATGAGCCGGCGTCGGCGGCGCGGGACGGCGTGCCGGGGTGGACCGGGCGGAGCGGCCCGGCCCGGGCGGCGGAGATGCGGAGACGGTGGTCGGAGGCCAGGGTGATGTCCGGGGGGCGGGCTTTCGCGGTGGACCGTCGGGGGCCGCCGAGAGGACGGGGTGCGCTCATGAGCCGAATCCTGGTGACCGGTTCCGCGGAGGGCCTGGGACGCGCTGCTGCGGACGCGTTGCTCTCCGCGGGGCACGAGGTCGTGGTGCACGCCCGGAACGAAGACCGCGCCGCCGCCCTCAGCGGACTGGTGGCCCGCGGCGCGGACATCGTCGTGGGTGACTTCACCGAACGTGACGCAGTGGTGCGCATCGCCGACGAGTTGGACGCGGGGAGGCCGCTCGACGCGGTCATCCACAACGCGGGCGTGTGGAGCGGGCCGGCGGTCATGCCGGTCAACATCGTCGCACCGTACCTGCTCACGGCCCTGCTGCGCGCGCCGCGCCGGCTGGTGTACCTGAGCAGTGGCTCGCACTTCGGCGGGCACCCCTCGCTCGCCGGGGTCGACTGGCGGGGCGGGAGCGCCGGCTCGTACTCCGACAGCAAACTGTTCGTCACCGCGCTCGCGGCCGCCGTGGCCCGCCTGCGCCCCGGGGTGCTGAGCAACGCCGTGGACCCCGGCTGGGTGCCGACCAGGATGGGCGGCCCCGACGCACCGGACGACCTCGTGCTCGGCCACCGGACCCAGGCGTGGCTCGCCGCCGGGGACGACCCCGGGGCCCTCGTCACCGGTGGGTACTGGTACCACCGGCAGATGCTGGAGCCGCACCGCGCCGTTCACGACGAGGCGTTCCAGGACCTTCTCCTGCGGACACTGGCCGAGGAGACGGGCACCGCCCTCTGACCGGTCGTCCGCGGTTCGACCGGGCGTCGGCGCCGGCGGTCAGTCCTTGATCAGCAGGAGCAGGAAGGCCAGGACGACCCCGAGGCCCAACGCCGCGACCCCGTAGATCACGCGGTGGTCGCGGAGCACCGGGATGAAGTGGTCCACGGAGAAGCGGCCGGGGCCGGTGATGGCGAGCGTGGCCGCGGACGCCACGAGGAGGACCTCGTACTCGATGCCCTGCTGGCCGATCAGGTCGCCGGCCCATTTCACCGCGATCGCGTTGATCATGACCCCGACGATCGCTGCGGCGGCGAGCGGGGTGAGCAGACCGAACAGCACGCCCAGACCGCCGAGCATCTCGGAGAGTCCCGCGATCACGGCCATGGCCGTGCCCGCCGGATAGCCGGCCTTCTCGAAGAACATGCCGGTGGACGTGATCCCGGGCCCGTCGAACCACCCGAACAGCTTCTGGGCGCCGTGGACGGCCATGGTCAGGCCGAGCACGAGACGGAGCAGCGGCAGGCCGACGTCGTACGGGGTCGTCGTCGTACCGGTCGGGGGTCGGGGCGCGGGGTAGCTGGGCGCAGTGGACATCCTGGCACTTTCTTTCGGAGAAGCGGGCAAACAGGCGGATACAGGGACGTACCGGTTGGTATTGACCGCACTCAGAGCGGTGTAAACCAAGGCGGGCGCGGGCCGGGTGAGGTGC
Source organism: Streptomyces pallidus (ex Mingjun et al. 2026) (assembly GCF_051550185.1). NCBI lineage: Bacteria > Bacillati > Actinomycetota > Actinomycetes > Kitasatosporales > Streptomycetaceae > Streptomyces > Streptomyces pallidus (ex Mingjun et al. 2026). The sequence goes on from NZ_CP196181.1 coordinate 438,418, forward strand.
GGTTCCCGGCGGCCGGGGGCGTTTCGTAGGGTCTCGTCCATGGTTTCAGTGATCATCAGGAACCGGGCGACGGCGCCCGTGCTGTCCGCGGCGCTCCTCCTCGGGGCGATGGGCGCGGTGCGGGCGGGCGGCGCCGTCCTGTGGTGGGCGGTGCCCGCGGCGCTGTGCGCCTTCGCCGCCGGCCGGCAGCCGGGCCGGAGTCTGGGCACGGTGCTGGCCCTGACCACCGTGCTCGGCGCCGCGGTGGTGGCCGTCCTCCTGGTGCCGGCGTGGCTGGGCCTGGCGAGCAGGTTCGTGGGGCTGCTGCTGGTGGCGGCGATGCTGCCGTGGTTCACGGGCCGGTTCCTGCGCCAGTACCGCGAACTGGTGCGGGCCGGCTGGGAACGGGCCGCTCAGCTGGAACGGGAGCAGCTCCTGGTGTCCGAACAGGCCCGGCTGCGCGAGCGGACCCGCATCGCGCAGGACATGCACGACCTCCTGGGACACGACCTCAGTCTCATCGCCCTGTCTGCGGGGGCGCTGAAGTTGACCCCCGGCCTGTCCGAGGACGGCCGGGCCGCCGCCGGGGACATCCGTGCCCGGGCGGGCGCGGCCGTGGAGCGGCTCGGCGAGGTGATCGGTGTCCTGCACGGGCCGTCTGACCGGGAACCGGAGCCGGGTGGCGGTACGGGGGCGGGGCTGCCGGCACTCCGCGGTCTCGTCGACCGGGCGGCCGCGGCCGGGCTGGACGTCCGGCTGCGCGTGCAGGGCGGGGACGGGGACGGCGGGGACGCTGCGTCAATCGCTGACCGGGCCGTCCGGCGCGTCGTGCAGGAGGCACTGACGAACGTGGCCAAGCACGCGCCCGGCCACCGGGCGAGCGTCGTCGTGCGGTACGGCAAGGAGCGCATCGACCTCGCCGTGACGAACGAACCGGCACCCACCGCCCCCTCCGCAGCCTCCGGCCGCCCCGTGCCCTCCGCTCCCTCCGTGCCGTCCTCGCCCGCCCCGTCCGCCGCGGAGGCGGTCCGGCCCGGGCGTCCCTCCTCCGGCGCGGGCCACGGGTTCGGGCTCATCGGCCTGCACGAACGCGTACGCCTGGCCGGCGGCACCTTCGCCGCGGGGCCCGAGGGCAAGGGCTTCGCCGTCCGGGCCGCCCTCCCCCACGGCCCCCGGACGGCCGCCGCGCAGGGCCGCGTGGGCCGCGTCCACCTCACCGCGCCCGACGGGCCTCCCGACCCGGACGGCCGTTCCGGGGCCGGGCTGCCTCCGGAGCACCGGACCGCGAGCCGTCGGCTCGGCCGTACCGCCGTCGCGGCCGTCCTGGTGCCGCTGGGCACGGCGGTGGTCCTCGTCAGCGCGGTGCGGGCGTGGGACATCGCGACGGCCCGGCAGTCGGTCCTCGATCCGCAGGACTACGGGCGCCTGCGCCCCGGGCAGCCCCGGGCGGAGGTGGCCCCGTACCTTCCGGAACGCCAGACCACGCACCGCCCGGCAGTACCCGCGCCCGCGCCGCCGGACGCGGCCTGCGAGTTCTACGTGCAGACCGCCGACCCGTTCGACGACCGCTCCGGCGACCTCTACCGGCTCTGCTTCCGCGGCGGGCACCTGGTCTCCGCCGACACCTACACGGGGAAGGACGTCCGATGATCCGGATCCTGATCGCCGACGACGAGCCCATGATCCGCGCGGGCATCGCCGCGGTCCTCGCCGCGGACCCGGGCCTGACGGTCGTGGCCCGGGCCGCCGACGGCCGGGAGGCGGTGGAACTCGTCCGGCGCCACCGGCCGGACGTGGCCGTCCTCGACATCCGGATGCCGGGAACCGGCGGCATCGAGGCGGCCGCGGAGATCCGCCGGACCGTCCCCGAAACGGGGGTGGTGATGTTGACGACGTTCGGCGAGGACGAGTACATCCTGCGCTCCCTGAGCGACGGCGCCGCGGGCTTCCTGATCAAATCGGGTGAGCCGGAGGAACTGATCGCAGGTGTCCGGGCCGTGGCCGACGGCGCCGCCTACCTGTCACCGAAGGTCGCCGCCCGCGTCGTCGCGCACCTCGCCGCCGAGGGGGCGGGTGCGCGGGCCTCCCGCCGCTCGGCCGCCCGCGCCCGGGTGGACGCGCTGACCCCCCGCGAGCGGGACGTCCTCGGCTGCCTCGGCAGCGGTCTGTCCAACGGTCGGATCGCCCGCCGCCTGGGCCTCGCGGAGGGGACGGTGAAGGCGCACGTCAGCTCCATCCTCGCGCGGCTCGGCGTCGACAACCGGGCCGCGGCGGCCGTGACCGCGCACGAGGCCGGCATCGTCCCGGGACGCAACGCAGACACGGGACTCACGGGGTAGCCGGCGCCTGCGGCCCGGCGGTCGTACGAGGAACGCCGACGCGGCACGGACGGCCGCGGGCATCGCGAGGAGCCGTACCGCCACCGCGAGCGTCGCCCCGAGCACCGCTCCCGCGAGCACGTCGTGCGGGTAGTGCACGCCGACCAGCACCCTCAGCAGCGCGGCCGCTCCGGCCACCGGCAGCGCAACGGCCGCGACGCGCGGCCGTATCGCCGCCACGCCGACCGCCAGCGCGGCGGCCAGGGTGGCGTGGTTGCTGGGGAACGACCAGTCCCCCGGTGCGGGGCAGTCGGCGACAGCCCGCGCCGCCCATGGCACGGCGCGGCAGGGGCGGGCCTCGTCGACGAGGGCCTTCAGCGCTTCGCTGGACCCGTAGGCCAGGGCCGTGCCCGCGGCAGCCACCGCGACCCCGGCCAGGCCCCGTGCGTCACGGCCGCGCAGGACTCGCCACGCGGCCCGTGCCAGCAGCAGGCCCAGGAGGAGCAGCGTGCCCTCGCTCGCCGCCTCCAACGCCGCCCGGATCCAGGCCGGCCCGTCCGCGACGGCCCCCGCGAGGGCCCGGTACACCGCCGCGGAGGTTCCTCCCGTGACGGTGACCGGCCCACCGGTGCCTTCTGCTCCGCCGGGGGCCGGTTCTCCACCGGGGGCCAGTGCTGCCACCGCGACCGCGCCCGCTGCGATCGCCGCTCCCGCCGCGGGCAGGCGGTGTCGGGGCTGCCGCCCGTACTTCTTGATCGTTTCCATGGTCCCGACGTTAGGAACGCCGGGCCGGGGGCGCCCCGGCCGAACGGCGGCCCGTACCCCCGACGAACGTCGGGGTTGACGGCGTCGCTGCGGCGGCGCCGACGACGGCCCACCGTCAGGCCTGGGTGTAACTTGAGGCCCACCGCGGCATGGAACAGGAGGGCCGGGGACGCCGCCATGTTCACCACGCGCCCACAACGCGCCCACAGGCCTTCGTCCTTCACGGCCACGCGGAACAGCCGGGCGTCGTACCCGTGCGCGATCCGCGCCCCCCGCGGCTGCCCGCCGGGGCTCCCCATCAGGTCCGAGTTGGTGGACAGGTCCACAGCGCCACCAGCAGGCGTCCCAGCCGCTTCTGACAGGCCCGGCCGAGACCCTGCGTGCTCCGGCCCCTGCGGGCGGGCGAGGAGCCTGCGCCGCAGTCGGCGCTCCGGCTCGTCGCGCGTGAAGGTCTGGATCACCCCCCGGTCCGGCTGCGCGGTGCCGTACCGGTGGCAGGAGGAAGTCGATCCCCTCGCCGTAGTCGGACACCGGCGCTCCCGTCCCGCGCAGTTCCATCCCGGTGTCCCGTCCACGGGGCCCCGCTCGACGAGCACGACCTCCTCGTAGAAGCTTCCGCCGACCACGACGGCCGTGCCCGATCGGTGCCCCGTGACAGGTCCCCTCGCCTCCCTCGCCCGACTCCCCCGCGTCCGCGCCCGCCGGCACGCGCCCCGCACGGCCGCGTCCGGGGGAAGTGTGGCCGGGGTGCCCGCGGGCGGTGGTCGGGCCGCCCGCCGGTTCAGCCCGTCGTGTGGCGCGCGGTTCGCCACGGGCCCGGGCGGTACCGGCGTCAGCGGGCGCGGGCGGCTGCGTTCGCGCGCCGCAGCGGTGCGGAGCGCAGCGCCCAGCCGCAGGCGACGGCCAGGGCCGCGGCCGCGTAGGCGGCCGTTGCGGCGCCCGGGACCGTGCGGGCCGTGATGTAGGCGGCGGCGCCCGCGACGGCGACCCCGAGCCATTCCCAACGGCCGTCGAGGGCCACCAGGGCGACGAGGAGCAGGGCGTACCAGGAGTAGCCGGGGGTCATCAGGAGGAAGGCGGTCCCGGTGACGAGGAGGGCTCCGCTCCACGGGCGCTGCGGATCGCCCCGGCGGATCACGTACAGGCTCACGGCGAGCATGCCCGCGACCACCGCGGCGACGGCCCAGGAGTCGGGCAGGACGAGGCGCAGGAGCGCGTAGCGGTCGTGGGACGAGGGGTCCTGGTAGCCCTCCTCCGCGGCGTACCCGCCGAGGTAGCCGAGGACGGAGGACTGGGAGAGGAGGACGTACGGGAGGTAGAGCGCGGCGAGGACCGCGGCGGCCGGCAGCAGGGTGGCCGCGGCGTCGCGCGCCCGGCGCACGCCCGACAGGGCGCCGGGCAGCAGGACGGCGGGCAGGAGCTTGACGGCGGTCGCCAGGCCCAGGAGGGCTCCGCCGGCGGCCCGGTGGCGGACCGTCAGCCCGAGGGCGGCGACGGACAGCAGGACGGCGAGGGCGTCGACGTGGGCGTTGTTGACGGCTTCGACGGGGACGGCGGGGCACCAGGCCCAGTAGGCGGCGGTGCGCGGGTCGCCGCGGCGGCGCAGGATCCGCAGGAGCACCAGGGTGGTCCCGACCGCGAGGACGGCGCCGCCGACCTGGAGCGCCTTGTGGCGGACGCCGTCCGGGGAGACGGTGTGCACGAGGAGGAAGTAGAGCTCGCCGGCCGGCGGGTAGACGGTGTGGACCCGGGGGCGGTTGATGCGCGTGCAGACGTCCCCGGAGACGGGGACGAGGTCCGGTCCTCCGCAGGCGGCCCCGCCGGGGAAGAGCCAGGCGTCGCGGAGCGGGGCGAGCGCCGGATCGGCCGGGGCGTGGTCGTAGGGGGAGGTGCCGGTGGCCTGCACCCGGCCGTCCCAGGCGTAGCGGAACGAGTCGGTGCTGGTGCGGGGCGGGGCGACCAGGCCGGTGGCGGCCACGGCGACGCCCCCGGCGAGGACGAGGGCGGCGGCGTGCCGGGCGGGCACCCGGCGCAGGGCCGGGGCGGCCGCCGCGAACAGGGCCCAGCAGACGGCGTACCACCAGGACAGGCCGGCCGGGTCGGCGAAGTACCCGTCCTTGCGGACGGTGACGACGAGCACGGCGGTCAGCACGGCCAGCAGTGCCGCGGTGGCCGCCGTCGCCCGCCGGGCGGACGCGGGTGCGGTGAGGGGCGGATGGGTCACCCCGTCACCCTCGCAGCAGGAGGCGCGTCGGGGAGCCGGGCACGGCACGGCGTCCGCGATTCGTAAGGTGCCGGGACGGCCTGCGCGGCCGGTGGCCGCGGCTGTACGGGTGCACGCGCTCTCGATCCGGCCGGCGCCCGGGCCTGCCCCGTATCCGTCCGCCCGCCTTCCGCCCGCCCGCGCTCCGCCTGCCGTCGCTGCGCCCGCCCGCGCTCCGCTCTCCCGGGTCCTCGGGGCGGCTGCACGACGCGCGGACGGCGACCGCCGTCGGACGGTGGCTGGGCGCGGCGCTCGCCGTGTGCGTCCTGACCGGCTCGACCAGCCACGTCCTCCAGCACCCGCCGGGGCCGGGTCCGTGCTGCTGCACCTCGCGGTCAAGGCCCCCGACGTCCGGGCGCACCGTAGTCGCCGGTCCGCGGGTGCCCTCGCGCTGCCCGACGAAGGACGGGACGGCCCGGACCGGCGGGGGCTGCTGCCGGGGGTGGGGGCGGCCGTGGGAGCGGTGACCGTGACCACGGTCGGCCGGGCGTTCACCCCGCTGGCCCCGCTCGACGTGCTGGCGCCCCGTCACCCGGGGTACGGGCCCCAGGGCCTGCCGGTCGACCGGACGGCCGCCGCGGCGGGGGTGACCGCTGCCGCGGTCCGCGGCTGGCACCTGGAAGTGCTGGGTCCGGTGCCGTACCGGCCGTCCCTCGCCGAGCTCACGGCGCTGCCGCAGGCCGCGGCGCGGCTGTCGATCGCGGGCGTGGGAGGGTGGAGCACGGAGGCCGGGTGGAGCGGTGTGCGGATCCGCGACCTGATGGTGCGGGCCTGCGGGCGGTGTCCCTGGAAGGGCGCGGCGCGCACCGGGTGATGGAGACGGGACGGGAGTACGCGCAGGGCCCGCTCACCCTGCTCGCGCTGCGGCGGAACGGGCAGGTGCGGTCGGCCGACCACGGCCACCCGGCGCGGATCATCGCGCCGAACCGGCCCGGCGTGCTGGAGACCAGGTGGGTCGCGCGGCCGGAGGTCCTGTGAGGTCCGGGTCCGCGGTCCGCCGGGGCCTGGGCGGGCCCGGTCTGCTGCTGGCCGGCATCGGTGCGCGGCATCACGCGGCGCAGCCCCACCGGGAGGGGGTGCAGGTGTGGCTGGCGGGCGCGCTCGTGCTGCACGACGGGGTCCTCGCACCGCTGGTGCTCGCCGGGGGACTGCTGGTGGCGGCCGGACCGGCCCGGCCGGTGGTGCGCGGTGCGCTGTTCACCTGCGGGGCGTTGGTGCTGGTCGCGCTGCCGGTGCTGCTGCGGCCGGGGGCGCCACCGAACCCGTCGGCGCTCCCCCTGCCGGACGCGCGCGACCTGGCGCTGATCCGGCCGTGGCCGCGGGTGTCGTGGTCCTGCCCCGGTCCTGGCGGCGGGTGAGAGCGCCCAGGGGCCGCCGTCAGACGCCGCCCGGGGACGGAGGTCCGGGTGCGCGTACGGGTTCGCCGGGGTGCGGGCCGTGTATGAGTTCGGTGAAGTGGCGGCCGACGGCCGACCAGGTGTGGCCGGTCCGCCAGCCGGCGCCGGCGCCGGTGGCGTGGCGGGCCAGGGCCTCGGGGCCCACCCGGGCCCAGGGGAAGGCGGGGCCGGGGTCGCCGCGGCCGTCGTCGAGCCGTACCTCGCAGCGCTCGTCCACCTCGACCGCAGCGGCCTCCGCGATCAGCCGTCCGCCGGGGGCCAGGAGGGCGGCTGTGCGGCGCAGCAGGGCCGCGGGGTCGCCGCCGATGCCGATGTTCCCGTCGATGAGCAGGGCGGTGGTCCAGCGGCCTTCCCCGGGCAGGGGTCCGAACACCGACCGGCACAGGGCGGTGCCGCCCCGGCGCACCGTACGGCGGACGGCGGCGGGGCTCACGTCGACGCCGAGTGCCCGGTGGCCTCGTTCGGCCAGCGCGGCCACGAGCCGGCCCGGGCCGCAGCCGATGTCGAGGACGGTGCCGCGGCAGCGGGCGAGCACGCTCCGGTCGGCTGCGTCGGCGTCGGTGCACCAGCGTTCGACGTCCAGCGGCAGCAGCCAGCCGTCCGTCCGGCGCAGGAAGAGGGGACCCCGCCCGGCGTGCAGGGCGCGGTCGTAGGGGTCGTCGCACCATGCCGGGCCGGGGGCGGAGGGGGGGTGCGGGCCGTCGGCGGGGGCGTGCGGGTTGGCGGGGGCGGTCACAGGGTGTCCTGCGAGCCGGAGTTCAGGCGGTGGTGGAGGGCGGCGAAGCGGCCGGCCGGGGCCCGGGCGGCGACCTCGGCGGCGTCCGCGGCCGTGTCCACGTCCCGTAGGCACGGCAGGAGGCCGGTGCGGAGCCCGGCCGCGCGCAGCCGCTCGTACTGGACGGCTCCGGTCTCCGGTACGGACATGGGTACGCCGAGCAGGAGGGCGGGGTCGGGGACGGCCAGGCCCAGGGCCCAGAACCCGCCGTCGGCGGCCGGCCCGAACCAGGCGTCGCACCGGTCGAAGGCGAGGGCGGGCGCGAGGATGTCCGGTGTGACCTGGGGGGTGTCCATGCCGATGAGCAGGGCGGGGCCGGTGCAGTGGGCGAAGGCCGCGGCGAGGCGGGCGTCCAGGCCGCCGGCGCACTGGGGCAGGACCTCGAAGCCGCTGGGCAGCCACGGGCCCGGAAAGCCGTCGAGGACCAGGACATGCCGGTCGGCCGGGGTGGCGGCCACGGCGTCGAGGGTGTCGGCGAGGGCCGCCTCGGCCAGGGCCGCCGCCTCGCCGGGGGTGAACGGCGGGGTGAGCCGGGTCTTCACCCGGCCGGGCAGGGGCTGCTTGGCGATCACGAGGAGGCTGGTCATCGCGTCCCCCCGAGGGCGGCGGTGTGCGGGGGTTCGGCGAGGACCGCGCGCATGTCGCGGACGGCGTGCCAGGTGCCCCGCCAGGTGCCGGTGACCTTGGACCTGCCGGCTCGGGGCAGGTAGGGGACGTCCTCCTCGCGGACCCGCCACCCGGCGTCGGCGGCCCGGACGACCATCTGGAGCGGGTATCCGGAGCGCCGGTCGGTGAGCGCGAGGGCGAGGACGGCTTCGCGCCGCATGGCCCGCAGCGGGCCCAGGTCGTGCAGGCGCAGCCCGGTGCGGCGGCGCAGCATGTGCGCGAGGGCGAGGTTCCCGGCGCGGGCGTGCAGCGGCCAGGCGCCCGGTCCGCGGGGCCGGCGCCGGCCGAGCACGAGATCGGCCCGGCCCGCGGCGACGGCCGCGACGAAGCCGGTGAGCAGTCCGGGGTCGAGGGAGGCGTCGCAGTCGCAGAAGCAGACGAACTCGGCGTCGGAGGCGAGCAGTCCGGCGTGGCAGGCGGCGCCGAAGCCGCGCCGGGACTCCGGCACGACGGTGGCGCCGAGGGAGCGGGCGAGGTCGGCGGAGCCGTCGGTGGAGCCGTTGTCCACCACCAGGGCCCGCCACCCGGCGGGGATGCGGGCGAGGACCCAGGGCAGGGCCTCGGCCTCGTTCAGACAGGGAAGGACGACGTCCACGGTGTGTTCGGTCACGCCTGCCACCGTAGGAACTCCCGGGGGATATAACGGACATCAACCCCTTACGAAACGCGGACGTCGGAGCCGGTGCGGGGCCTCGGCGCGGCGGCGGGAGGCGGTTGGTGCGAGGCTGGGGACATGAGTACGCCCCCACCCCCCGCCCGGATCCTCGTCGTCGACGACGATCCGACCGTCGCCGAGGTCGTCACCGGCTACCTGCACCGGGCCGGCCACGCCGTCGAACACGCCGCCGACGGCCCCGCCGCCCTGGCCCGCGTCGCCCGGGAACGGCCCGACCTGGTCGTCCTGGACCTGATGCTGCCGGGCATCGACGGGCTGGAGGTGTGCCGCCGCCTGCGCGCCGACGGCCCCCTGCCGGTGATCATGCTGACCGCCCGCGGGGACGAGGACGACCGGATCACCGGCTTGGAACTGGGCGCGGACGACTACGTCACCAAGCCGTTCAGCCCCCGCGAGCTGGTCCTGAGGGTCGAGTCCGTACTGCGTCGCAGCCGCACCGCGGTGGCGGCGGAGCCGGGGCCGGCCGTCCTGTACGGGGGCGGCATCCGGTTGGACCGGGAGACCCGCCAGGCCTCCAGGAACGGCGAGGTGCTCGCGCTCACCCTGCGGGAGTTCGACCTGCTCGCGCACTTCCTCGCGCGTCCGGGAAGGGCACACGGCCGGGAGGAGCTGATGCGGGAGGTGTGGGGCTGGGACTTCGGGGACCTGTCCACCGTCACCGTCCACGTGCGCCGGCTGCGGGCCAAGATCGAGGACGATCCGGCGGCGCCGCGGCTCATCCGGACCGTCTGGGGCGTCGGCTACCGCTTCGACGCGCCGGGCGAGGAGACGACGCCGTGAACGACGTCCTGCTGATCGCCGTGTTCGCCTTCGGCGGTGCGGCCGGGGCGGGCGCGCTCGGGGCACTGGCGCTGCGGCTGCTCCGCCACCGGTCGGTCGCCGTGTCGCTGGCCGTGGTCGCCGCGGTCACGGTCACGGCCATGCTCGCCGGCACGCTCGCCGTGGCGTGGGCGATGTTCCTTTCGCCGCACGACCTGACCGTCGTCACCCTCGTCGTGGCCATGGCAGCCGTCGTCTCGCTGGCCACCGCACTGCTGCTCGGCCGCTGGGTCGTCGCCCGCAGCCGGGACCTCGCCCTGGCCGCCCGGGACTTCGGCGAGGGCGGCACGTTCGCCGCCCCGGCGGCCAGGGCCACGGCGGAACTCGCCGAGCTCAGCCGTGAGCTGGCCGCCACCAGCGCCCGCCTCGCCGACTCCCGGGACCGCGAGCGCGCCCTGGAGACCTCGCGGCGCGAGCTGGTCGCCTGGATCTCCCACGACCTGCGGACCCCGCTGGCCGGGCTGCGGGCCATGGCGGAGGCGCTGGAGGACGGCGTGGCCGCCGATCCCGCCCGCTACCACCGGCAGATCCGCACGGAGGTGGCACGCCTCGACGCCATGGTCGGCGACCTGTTCGAGCTGTCCCGCATCCACGCCGGCGCCCTGGAGCTGGCCCGCAGCCGGGTCTCCCTGCGGGACCTGGCGGCCGACGCCCTGCTGGGCGCCGACCCGCTCGCCCGGGAACGCGGCGTACGGCTGCTCGGCGAGGACATCGCGCACGTGCCCGTCGAGGTGGACGGCAAGGAGATGACCAGGGTCCTGGCCAACCTCCTCGTCAACGCCATCCGGCACACCCCGGCCGACGGCACCGTCGCCGTGCGCGTCGACCGGCGCGAGGAGGGCGTCGTGCTGTCCGTCTCGGACGGCTGCGGCGGCATCCCCGAGGAGGACCTGCCGAGGGTCTTCGACACCGGGTGGCGCGGCAGTCCGGCCCGGACGCCCCCGGCCGGTGCCGGGCTCGGGCTGGCGATCGTCCGCGGCATCGTCGAAGCCCACGCGGGGCGCGCCGAGGTCCGCAACGTGCCCGGCGGCTGCCGCTTCGAGGTGACCCTGCCGCTCGCCGGGGCGGGCGGCTGACCATGGGGCCGCGCCCGCTGCCGCCCGTTCGGCGCCCGCTACGCCGGGGCCGCCGGAGCCCGCTGCGGTGCCCGCGCGAACTCGGCCATGCCCGCGGCGAAGCCGACCTCCGGGCGCCAGCCCAGCTCGCGGCGCAGCCGGGACGAGTCGGCGGTGACGTGCCGTACGTCGCCGAGCCGGAACTCGCCCGTCACCACCGGCTCCGGGCCTCCGTGGGCCGCCGCGAGGGCCGCCGCCATCTCGCCCACGGTGTGCGGGTCGCCGCTCCCCACGTTGTACGCGGTGTGGCTGCCCGCGAGCATCCCCGGCAGGGCGGCCAGGGCGGCGGCGTTCGCCCCGGCCACGTCCCGCACGTGGACGAAGTCCCGGCGCTGGCCGCCGTCCTCGAACACCCGCGGTGCCTCGCCCCGGGCGAGCGCGGACCGGAAGAACGACGCCACCCCGGCGTACGGGGTGTCGCGCGGCATCCCGGGGCCGTACACGTTGTGGTAGCGCAGCGACACCGCCCGCCCGCCGGTGGCCCGTGCCCACGCGGTGGCCAGGTGCTCCTGCGCCAGCTTGGTCGCCGCGTAGACGTTGCGCGGGTCGGTGGCGGCGTCCTCGCCGACCAGGCCGGGCACGAGGTCCGCCGCGCACCGCGGGCAGCGCGGTTCGAACCGGCCCGCCTCCAGGTCCGCGGCCGCCCGGGGGCCCGGCCGGACCGGCCCGTGGACCGGGCACTCGTACCGCCCCTCGCCGTACACCGTCATCGACCCCGCCTGCACCAGGAGTCGTACGCCGGCTCCGGCCATGGCGGCCAGCAGCACCGCCGTGCCCAGGTCGTTGCAGGACACGTAGGCGGGCGCGTCCGCGAAGTCCTTGCCCAGGCCCACCATCGCCGCCTGGTGGCACACGGCGTCCACGCCGCGCAGGACGCCGCGCACGGCGTCCGCGTCCCGGACGTCGCCCCGCACGAACTCGGCTTCCGGCAGGTCCGGGGCGGTGGGATGGGCGGCGGGCAGCAGCGCGTCGAACACCACCGGGTCGTGGCCACCGGCCGCCAGCGCGGCCACCGCGTGCGCCCCGATGAAACCGGCTCCTCCTGTGACGAGTACTCGCATGTCGGAGACGCTACGGAGTCGGCGGCGGTGGTGGTCGTACCCGCACCGGGCCGTAAGGCTTCCGTCATCGTTCGGCTGGAAGCCCGTCGGAGGAGGCACCGTGGAACTGGAACCGGCTCTGCTCACCGCCGTCTTCGTCCTGGCGGTCCTGGTCGTCCGCATCGCGGTCGGTGAACTCCGGGAGCCCGGACGGGGCAGGGCGGACTGGGAGTTCCTCAAGGACCGGCAGGCGCTCGTGGCCGGGGCGGCCGTAGCCCTGGTGTCCTGCGTCCTCGGCTGGTGGTACGCCGCGGGCCAGGGGCTGGTGTGGGGGGCCTTGGCCGGAGTCCTGGTCGCGTACGTCACCGGGGCCCGCGGCCGCAGCGGCTGAACCGGGGAGGGCTGTTACACGACGCTGAACCCGTTCGGCCCAAGGGCGAAGGGCGGGGCCGGCTTCGGACTCGCGCCGCCGGGACGCCCCGTCCGCAGACCTCCCACGGGCGCGCGCCGGACGGCCTCCCTCCGGGCGTCAACGCGGCCTTGACCCTTGCCCGGTACACGGGAGGGTTACGGACATATCCGGATTGAGCAACACGGGCCGAATGAGCCGCACTCGGGGGGCTTCGGGCGTCAGAGTGTGCCTGCCCGGCAGGACGCCGGGAACCGTTCGGAGGCTGCCCGGCCGCACCAGGCCGGGTCGTAGCGTCTCTTGGAGGAGTCATCTTCATGTCTGCTTCTCTCGTCGCCCGCCGTGCCCTCGCCGCGCTCCTGACCGCCGGCACCCTGATCGGCGCGGCGGCCGTACCGGCCGCCGCCGACGACCACCGGCGCGGTCACCGCAGCGCCGCCCCGTCCTCGGTCGTCATCGACGGTGTCCAGCACGGCGGTCGCGGCGTCAGCGACCGCTCCGGCCGTGCCCTGAACCGGGAATGGGTCGAGCTGAAGAACACCGGCCGCCACAGCCTCGACCTGCGCGGCTACACGCTCACCGACCGGGACGGCAACCGCTACCGCTTCGGCGACTTCCGCCTGGACGGCCGCTCCAGCGTCAAGGTCCACACCGGCCAGGGCCGCGACACCCACCAGGACGTCTACTGGAACCGCCGCCACCAGGTCTGGGACGAGCGCGACACCGTCACCCTCCGCGACAACCGCGGCAACGTCGTCGACACCGAGTCCTGGGGCAACCGCGGTAGCCGGCGCCACGGCTGATCCGCACCGCCCGCCGCACCGCCCGCCACACCGGCAGTCACACCCGCGGCACCGGTGAACCGCCGCACCCACCCACCGCAACCGCGCCCGCCCGGAGTCCCGGGCGGGCGCGGGCGCGGTCGGACCGCGACGCGAGGGGGTTTCCCGCGCGGGCGTAAGCTTCGGTCAGCACGGAAGCGGAACGTGGGGGGCGGCGAGGAAGATGACGGCTGGGGCAGAGCAGAGGTGGGGGTCCACCCTCGATTCCGTCGTGGTGTACGCACAGGGCGCCCTCTGCCGTCGGCAGGCCCGGGGCCCCGTGCCGCCGGACGGCCGGCTGCGGGTGACGGGACTGCCGCGCTCGCTCGACCCGGGGTCCCTGCGGGCCCGTGTCCTGCACCCCTCCGGTGTGCGCGTCACGGAGGCCCGGGTGGAGGTCGAGGCCCAGCCCCTCGACACCGGCACGCGCGACGAGTTGCGGCGCGAGGTCGAGCGGCTGCGTGACGAGTACGCGGCCGCGCGGGGCCGCCGGGACCGCCAGCTGGGCCTGATCGAGGAGGTCAGGGGGCTGCATCCGGTGCCGCCGGCCCGCAGGCGCGATGACCCGCACCGCACTGCCCCGGTCGACGCCTGGCTGGAGCTCGCCGACTTCGTCGACGAGCGGCTGACGGCCCTGCACACCCGTCTCGTCGAGCTGGAGGAGGCCCTGCTCCGCGTCGCGCACGAGCTCGACGTCGCCGCGGACCGGCTCGACCGGGCCTCCACGGACGTTCCGTCGGCGCACGTGGAGAGCACCGTCTGCGCCGTACTGGGCCTCGACGGCTGCGCGGAGGCCGGGCAGGAACTGCGGTTGGAGCTGGAGTACGGGGTGCCGGGCGCCGTGTGGGTGCCTGCGTACCGTCTCACCCACCGTCAGGGCGACGGCACCGGCCGTCTGGTGCTGCGCGCCTCCGTCGCCCAGCGCACCGGCGAGGACTGGAACGGCGTACGCATCGCCCTGGCCACCGCCGACCTGCGGCGCCGCACCGACCTGCCGAGGCTGCGCTCGATCCGGATCGGCCGCCGGCAGCCCGCCCCGGCGCCGTCCGGTTGGCGCGAGCCGCCGGCCGGGCTCGCCGACCTGTTCGCCGGGTACGAGGCCGTGGGCCCCCGCCCGGCTCAGGCCGCCGCCGCACCCGTCACCGGCGGGGCCGCCCCCGCGCCCCGGGCTGCCGCGGGCGCCGCGCCCGGTCCCGTTCCGCCGCCGCTCGCGCCTCCGCCGCCTCCTCCGCCGGCGCCGCGGGGCTACGGCGCGCCGCCCGCCGGGTTCGCGGGACCCGACGGGGAAACGCCCGACTTCGCCCTGCCCAGGGCGTTGCAGCCGTCCGGCCGGCCGCGGGGCGGAGGCGGGTTCGGCATGGTTCCGGCACCCGCGGCACCCGCGGCCCCCGGTGGCCCCATGGCACCCGCGGCTCCCGGACGGGCTGCGCCGACGCCGGCAGCGCCTGCCGGTCCGCCGCAGCCGAGCGATACCGAACTCGACTACGCCGCCCTCGTCCTGAGCGGCCCCGACGAACACGGCGGTCGCCGGGGCAGGTTGTTCCCGGGCGCTCCCGCGGACCCGGCGGCGGGCGAGCACCGCCGCCGTGCCGAAACGGTGGCCGGGCTGCCGCTGCCCGGACACGCCGTGCGTCCCCGCGAGTCGGCGGGTTCCTTCGACCACCGCTACGACGCCGCAGCGCCCGCCGACATTCCGTCGGACGGCACCTGGCACACCGTCACCGTCGCCGAGATCCCGGTCGGGCTGCACACCGAGTACCTGTGCGTGCCGTCCGTGGAGCAGACCGTGTACGCGACCCTGGTGCTCTCGAACGCCACCGACCAGGCGCTGCTGGCCGGCCCCGTCGAGGTCACCGTCGACGACGACTACCTGCTGACCGCGGCACTGCCCACGCTCGCCCCCGGAGGGGTGTGCAGGGTGGGGCTCGGGGCGGCCGAGGGCGTGCGGGTCGTCCGGCGGACGAACCTGCACGAGTCCACCGCGGGCCTGCGCAACAACATCACCGTCCTCGACCACCGCGTCCACGTCGAGCTGGCCAACCGGCTCGCGAAGCCCGTCACGGTCGAGGTCCGCGAGCGCGTGCCGGTCACCACCGAACCCGACGTCCGGATCGAGGAGCGGGCGGACTGGACCGCGCCCGACCTGGGAAACGGCACTGGTGCCGACACCGGCACCGGCCACGAACAGCATGCCCCGGGCACCCGCGTCTGGCGGGTGGACCTGCCCGCCGGCGGCACGACCGCCCTCGACGGCGGCTACGAGATCCGCATCCCGGCCGGCAAGGCCCTGGTCGGCGGCAACCGCAGGAGCTGACACACGCCATGTCCACGGCACCGAAGCCGATAGCCCTCCCCGTCACCGCCGTCACCTGCCTGGAGGACCGCGCCCATGTCGAGCGCGCCGTGACGCTCGACCTGGCGGCCGGGGTCCAGCGCCTGCGTCTGGGCCCGGTCAGTGCACTGGCCGTCGACCGCACCCTTCATGCCGAACTGACCGCCGATCACGCCACGACCGTGCTCGACGCCCGGATCGTCCGCACCTGGACGCCGCGCGGGCCACTGCCGTCCGCCGACGAGGACTCCGCCCTGCGCCGACGCGTGCGCGCCCTCGAAGAGGAGCGGGTCGCCCTGGAACAGCACCGCGACCGCCTGCACACCCGCCTCGACCTGCTCGGCCGCCTCGCCGCCGACCTCCTGCGGGAGATCCGCGAGGGCGCCGGCTCCGGGGAGGCCGATGCGCCGCGTTGGGCTCGCGAACTGGACCGGGTGGACGCCGAGCGCGACGCGCACGGCGAGCAACTCCGCGCCGCGCAGGCCCGGCTCACCGCCCTCGGCGCCGAACTGGGCGAGGTCGAGCGGGCCATGGCCCTCGCCGGGGAGGAACCCGCCGAGCTGGTCGGCCACATCGAGCTGACCGTGGAGTCCGCGGTCGCCGGGCCGGCCGGGCTGCGTCTGAGCCATCTCACCGCGTGTGCGCTGTGGCGGCCGGCCTACCGGGCCGTGCTCGACGGCGACTCGCTGACGCTGGAGAGCGACGCCGTCGTCTGGCAGCGCACCGGCGAGGACTGGACGGACGTACGCCTGACGTTGTCGACGGCACGGTCGGCGCTGGCCACCGATCCCCCGCGACTGGTCGAGGACCGGCTGACGCTCAAGGACCGCACCGCCGCGGAGCGCCGCACGGTCGACGTCGAGCTGCGCGAGGAGGAGACAGGGGACCTCGGCCCGGCCCCCGTGCTCGGCCTGCCGGGGGTGGACGACGGCGGCGAGACGCGCGTGCTGAGCGCCCCCGCTCCGGTCTCCGTGCCTTCCGACGGCCGTGCCCACCGGGTCCCGCTCTCCTCCTTCACCACGGCCGCGACCAGCGAGTACGCCTGCTCGCCCGAGTTGTCCCCGCTGGTCACCCAAGTGGTGCGGTTCGGCAACCGGTCCGGGCACGCGCTGCTCGCCGGGCCCGTGGACCTGGTGCGCGGCAGCGGGTTCAGCGGCCGCGGCAGCCTGGACTTCACCACACCCGGCGCCACCGTCGAGCTCGCCTTCGGCAGCTGCGACGACCTCCGGGTGGTCCGGCGTGCGGAGGAATCCCGCGATTCCGTCGGCATCACGCAGCGGACGGTCGTCACCCGCACCGTCCGGCTCCACGTGTCCCGTTTCTCCGCCCCCGGGGAACACGGCGAACGGACCGTCGCCCTCCGGGAGCGGATCCCGGTCTCCGAGGTCTCGGCGGTGGAGGTGCGCGTGCGCAAGGAGTCCTGCTCCCCTGCGCCCGAAGCAGTCGACGCCGAAGGGATAGCCCGCTGGGACATCGCCCTCCCGCCCGGTGGCCGCCGCACCGTCACCCTGGTCTACGAACTGTCGGCGAGCGCCAAGGTCGCCGGGCTCTGAACCCGGCGGGAACCCGCCCGTCGAGCTGCCCACGCCGCCCATGACGTGGGCGGCTTGTCGACCCAACCCCCCACCGTTCCCCGTGGTTCGGGATACCGGGTACGGGACGGGGCCGGCTCCCCCGGCCCCGCGGCCGACCACCACGCCACCGCGGCCGCCGCTTCGCACGTACCTGCGCCGGCGGAACGGGCACGTCCGCCCGAGGGAGCGTGGGCGGGTCCGTACCGAGAAGGGCATCCGCCGGGGCGGACCCCCCGGATCGCGGGACGGTTCCCGGGTCGGCGGAACCGGTCCGCACCACCGCCGCGCGGTCCGGCCGGGGCGGCAACGGGCCCGTGAGCGACCGGGAAGGGCGCCGCCCCCGAGGCCGGAGAGCGTGCCCTGCATAGGGATTCGCTCACTCGGATGGGCGATCGCCGCAGGCCGATCGCTCCGACCCGTCCGGCAGCCGGACACCATCACCGCGCCCGCCCCGCCCTCGGCCCGGCGATCAACGAACTCGGCTGCGGAACGGCCGGGTTGAACGCCCGGAGAGACCGGAACCGCAGCCGTGCGCGGAGCGTTCCGCGCCACCACGCAGGGCTCCCGACCGCGCCACCGTTTCGCCGCCAAATCCGGGGCGCAGCACGGCATAAGCCCAGGTGAGCGGGTACCCGCAGGAGGCCGCGGCCCTGCCCGCCCACCGGTTGCCGAACACCGTCACGGCTTCGCATGGTGTGAACACGGCCACGGATCGCGTCCAAAGCATGTGCCTTGACACGAAAAATTCTGTTTGCTGGGTTTAGGTGGCTATTTTTCCGTTTTGCTTCGAACATGGGTTGTGAGACGATCTTCAGGGAGCGAGAGATGACGGGAAAGCAGGTCAGCGAAGTGCCCCCTCCGGCGGAGGCGCTCTCAGCCGAAGCGGGCGGGCCGACCAGTCCCTTCACGAACGTCGAAGAGGCGTTCGCCCGGTTGCTCGCCGACGTCACCCACGTGCACCCCGTGTCCGTGGACGCAGACTTCTTCGCCGACCTGGGGGCCGATTCCCTGGTCATGGCGCACTTCTGCGCCCTGGTGAGGAAGCACCCCGAACTGCCGTCGGTCTCCATGAAGGACGTCTACCGGAACCCCACGATCAGCGGCCTGGTGACAGCAGTCGCACCGGCGGAAGCCACCCCCTCCGACGCCTTGCCGGTCGCATCCGGCACGGCCGGCATAGCCGACGCGGCGGGCACCGTCGGCATACGCGACGCGCCCGCCGCCACGATCGGCCCGATCGGGGCCCCTCCCCCGACCGTGCGCGGCACACCCCACTTCCACCTCTGCGGCGCACTCCAGCTCATGGTGTTCCTCGCCTACTCCGGCTTCCTGGCCTACGCGGCGGTCTGGGGCTACGTGTGGATAGCCGCCGGTGACGGCGTGGTCAGCGAGTACACACGCGCGGTCGTGGCCGGCGGGGTGGCCTTCCTCTTCCTCTGCACCTTCCCGGTCCTCGTGAAGTGGACCCTCGTCGGCAGGTGGAAGCCCGTCCGGCTCCGCGTCTGGAGCCTCGCCTACTTCCGCTTCTGGATCGTGCGGACACTCGTCCGGGCCAACCCGCTGGTGCTCTTCGTCGGCTCGCCGCTGTACGTCCTCTACCTCAGGGCCCTCGGCGCGCGGATAGGGCGTGGAGTCACCGTCTTCTCCCGGATCGCGCCGGTGTGTACGGACCTGCTCACCATCGGCGACGGATCCGTGATCCGCAAGGACGTCCACTTCAGCTGCTACCGGGCCCGGGACGGCCTGATCGAGACCGGCCCGGTCACCCTGGGCAAGGACGCGGTGGTCGGTGAAGCCTCCGTCCTCGACATCGGGACGTCGCTCGGGGACCGCGCCCAGCTCGGTCACGCGTCCTCGCTCCACGCCGGGCAGGCGGTGCCGTCGGACGAGCGCTGGCACGGATCGCCCGCCGTTCCCACGGACACCGACTTCCGGGCGGTGGCCCCGGCCCGGTGCGGCACGCTCCGAAGGGCCCTGCACGGCCTCCTGCAGATCCTGACCGCACTGCTGGTCTACCTTCCGGCCATCGCCGGCGGCGCGTGGCTCATCGTGGACAACGTCCCCCAGCTCGCCTCCGCCCTGCAGCCCGGCCCGACGGCCCTGGCGACCTGGCAGTTCTACGTCGAGGCCCTGGTGGCGTCCGCGCTGCTGTTCTTCGGCGGGCTGGCCCTCGCCCTCCTCATGGTCGCCACCGTGCCGCGCCTGCTGGGCCGGGCGCTCACCCCGGACCGCGTCTACCCCCTGTACGGAATCCACTACGGTGTGTACCGGGCGATCACGCTGCTGAGCAACCGGCGCGCACTGACGCGGCTGTTCGGTGACAGCTCGGCGATCGTCCACTACCTGGGGCGCATCGGCTACGACCTCTCCCCCTTCGAGCAGACCGGCTCGAACTTCGGCACGGAGGTGCGGCACGAGACGCCGCACCTGGCGACCGTGGGACGCGGAACCATGGTCGCCGACGGGTTGTCGATCAACAACGCCGACTTCTCGAACACGTCCTTCCGGGTGTCCCGGGTCTCGATCGGCGCGCACAACTTCCTCGGCAACCGGATCTCCTACCCCTCCCGGGGCAGGACCGGCGACAACTGCCTGCTCGCGACCAAGGTCATGGTGCCGGTCGACGGCGAGCTCCGGGAAGGGGTGGGGCTGCTGGGCTCGCCCAGCTTCGAGATCCCCCGGTCGGTCCGCAGGGACGGCGACCTCGCCGGGCCGGACGGGCCCGAGACCGCCCGCCGGCTCCTGCCCGCCAAGAACCGGCACAACGTGGCCACGATGGGCCAATACCTGGCCGTTCGCTGGTTCCAGTTCTTCGCGGTCTCACTGATCTTCGCGGTCGGTGCCGAGGCCTACGACGAGCTCGGCGGCGCGGCGGTCGTCCTCGCCAACTACGCCGCCATCCTGTTCAGCGTCGCCTACGTCGTCCTCACCGAGCGCGTGGTCACGGCCCTGAACCGGCCCGGCCCGCTGTTCTGCTCGATCTACGACCGGCGGTTCTGGCAGCGGGAGCGCTACTGGAAGGTCCCTTCGGAGGCGTACGTCCGCCTGTTCAACGGCACCCCGTTCAAGCCACTGCTGTGGCGGATGCTGGGGGTCCGGATCGGCCGCCGGGTCTTCGACGACGGGTGCTTCCTGCCGGAACGGCCCATGGTCACGATCGGCGACGAGTGCACCCTGAACGCTGCATGCGCCATCCAGTGCCACTCGCAGGAGGACGGCGCCTTCAAATCGGACCGGAGCGTGATCGGTGCCCGCTGCACGGTCGGGACCAACGCCCTCGTGCACTACGGCGTGACCGTCGCGGACGGCGTGGAGCTCGCGCCCGACTCCTTCCTCATGAAGGGCGAGAGCGTCCCCCAGGGGGAGGTCTGGGGCGGAAACCCGGCCCGGAACCTGAACCTGCCCGACACGGACCCTCGGAGGTGAAAGTGATGACCACTACAGCGCACACCGCACCGCACGCCGACACCCCCTCCGCGGGTACCGTCCTGCCCCGCTGGACCCGGACGCCCGTCAACGGAACGGCGCAGTACCGCACCGCGATCCCCGCAGCGCTCGCCACCGCACTCGACCGGCTCGCGGGCGAGCTCGGCACCTCGCTCCCGACGGTGGTCCTGGCCGCCCACTTCAAGGTCCTCGGTGCCCTCTCCGGCGAGGACGCGATCCCCGGCGGCCACGTCGCCGACGTCGACGGCGCCGCGCGGCCCTGCCGCCCCGCAACGCCCACTCCCGGCTCGTGGCGGGAGCTCGTACGGGACACGCACGCCGCGGCCGCTCCCCCGGCCCCCGGCGCCCCTGCCCCCGGCACCCCCGCCCCCGCCCCCGGCACCGCGGCCCCGCCCGGGCCCGCCTCCGCGCCCCGGCCCGAGATCGTCTTCGACCCGTACGGCGGCGCCCGCCCCGACCCCGGCACCCCGCTCCACGTGGCCCTGACCGGCGGCGACGACGGCCGGCACCTGCTGGAGCTGCACTACCGCACCGACCTGATCGACGCCGACTGCGCCGCCAGGATCGCCGGCTACCACCTCACCGCACTACGGCACATCGCAGCCGACCCCGACGCCGCACCCGGACCCCAGAGCCTGCTCGGCCCCGCCGAACTCCACCACCAGCTCGAAGAGCTCGGCGGAGCGGCCCGCAGGCTCCCGGACCTCCGCGCCCACGAGGTGTTCGAGCAGCAGGCGGCCGCCCACCCCGACCGGATCGCCGCCGTCCACGGCGACCTGCAGTGGACCTACGCCGAGCTCAACGCCCGCGCCAACCGGCTCGCCCACGCCCTCCTGGCCCACGGACTGCGCCGCGAGGACGTCGTCGCCGTGGTGTCCGAACGCAACCTGGGCTGGCTCGCGGCCGTCCTCGCCGTCCTCAAGGCCGGCGGTGCGTACCTGCCGGTCGAACCGCACTTCCCGGCCGACCGCATCGCCACCATGCTCACCCGCGCCGAATGCCGCTTCGCCCTCACGGAGAACGGCAGCGCCGCCGGCCTCAGCCGGGCCCTGGACGCCCTGCCCGAGATGCGGGTCTTCACCCTCCCCGCGCCCCAGGAGGGTCCGCACGACCCGTACGCCTCCTACTCCCCACACGACCCCGGCGTGCGCGTCCAGCCGCAGTCCCTCGCCTACATCTTCTTCACGTCCGGCTCCACCGGAGAGCCCAAGGGCGCGATGTGCGAACACGCCGGACTGCTCAACCACCTCTACGCCAAGATCGACGACCTCGGCATCGGCGAGGCGGACACCGTCGCCCAGACCGCACCCCAGTGCTTCGACATCTCCCTCTGGCAGCTGCTGTCCGGCCTGCTCACCGGCGGCCGGACCCTGATCGTCGGCCAGCAGGACATCCTCGATCCCGGGCGCTTCCTCGACACCGTCTCCGACGGCCGGGTCAGCGTCCTGCAGGTGGTGCCCTCGTACCTCGAAACGCTGCTGTCCCTCCTGGAACGGCACCCCCGCGCCCTCCCGGACCTGCGCTGCGTGTCGGTCACGGGCGAGGCGGTCAAGAAGCAGCTCGTCGAGCGCTGGTTCGCGGCCGAACCGGGGATCACGCTCGTCAACGCGTACGGCCTCACCGAAACCTCGGACGACACCAACCACCAGGTCATGGACCGGGTGCCCGACGCCGCGCGCATCCCGCTCGGCCGCCCCGTCAACAACGTCCGCCTGTACGTGGTGGACCGCCGCCTCAACCCCGTCCCGCTCGGCGCACCCGGCGAGATCGTGCTGTCCGGGATCTGCGTGGGCCGCGGGTACGTCAACGACCCCGAACGCACCCGGCTCGCCTTCGGGCCGGACCCGCACCACCGGGGCAGCCGCCTGTACCGCAGCGGCGACTACGGCCGCTGGCTGCCGGACGGGACCGTCGAGTACCTCGGCCGACGGGACACCCAGGTCAAGATCCGCGGCTTCCGCATCGAGATCGAGGAGATCGACAACGCCCTGCTGCGCGTGCCGGGCGTCCGGGAGGCCGCGGTGATCGCCGCCGGTCCCCCCGGGGACGGCCGCCACCTCGCCGCCTTCTACACCGCGGCCGCGCCGTTGGAGACGCCCCTGCTGCGCGACGCGCTCAGCGGCATGCTGCCCGCGTACATGGTCCCGTCCGTCTTCCACCGGCTCGCGGCCCTGCCCCTGACCGCCAACGGGAAGACCGACACCAAGGCCCTGGCCGCCCTGACCGCACTGCCCGCCGCGGACGGCCCGCAGGGCGCGGCCGCCGACCGCCGGCAGCCCCCGGAGACGCCTGCCGAACGCCGGGTCGCAGCGGCCTGGGCCGCGGCCCTGGGGCTCCCCGAGGGGCGGATCGACCGGCAGGACCGGTTCTTCGACCTGGGCGGTACCTCACTGACCGCCCTCAGGGTCGCGGTCGCCCTCGACCGCGCGGTCACCCTCCGGGACCTGGCGGACTGCCCGGCCCTCGCCGACCTCGCGCGGCTGGTCGAGGAACGCTCCGCGCCCACCCCGTCCACCTCCACCTCCACCCCCTCCACGCCCACCCCGTCCGGGCCCGCACCCGGCACCGGAACCACCAGCCCCACCCCGTCCGCCGACGAAACCGACAGGAGCCCCCGATGACCTCAGCACCCTCCGCTGCCTCCGCAGCCTCCGTCGCGATGTCCGGTACGGGCCAACAGGACACGGCGCAGCCGCGGCCGGGGCAGGGACCGGGGACGGGGCCGACGGACGGCCTGCCGCTGCTCCACGTCCCGGGCACGGCGGACACCTCGAACTGGATCGGCGAGCAGCGCGACATGCTGCGCGGCGCCCTCCTCGACCACGGCGCCGTCCTGGTCCGCGGCCTCGGCATCGCGGACCCGGCGGACGTCGACCGCGCGCTGCGGCAGCTCGGCGCGGTCCCGCTGACCGAGAGGGAGGCCTTCGCCCCCCGCGAAACCCATTCCGAAGGGGTCTACTCCTCGTCGACCTGGCCGCCGAACCAGCCCATGTGCATGCACCACGAGCTCAGCTACACCACCGAGTTCCCGTCGCTGATGCTCTTCGGCTGCATCACTGCGCCCGCCGCCGGCGGGGCCACCACCGTGGCGGACGCCTCCGTGGTGCTCGACGCGCTCCCGGCCGAGATCACCCAGCGCTTCCAGCGCGAGGGCTGGCTGCTCACCCGTACCTACGGCAACGACATCGGCGCCTCGCTGACGGACGCGTTCGGATCCGAGGACCGGGACGCCGTGGAGCGCCACTGCCGGGCCCACGCCATCGCCTTCGAATGGCTCCCGGACGGCACCCTGCGGACCCGGCAGCGGCGCAGCGCCGTGCTGCGGCACCCGGAGACCGGCCACCGCTGCTGGTTCAACCAGATCGCGTTCCTCAACGAGTGGACACTGGCCCCCGAGATCCGCGAGTACCTCGTCGACGAGTACGGGCCGGAAGGCCTGCCCTTCAACACCCACTACGGCAACGGCGACCCGCTCGACGCGGACACCGTCCGGGTGATCAACGAGGTGTACGAGGCGCACACGGTCCGCCGCCCGTGGGAGGCCGGTGACCTGCTGCTCGTCGACAACCTCCGTACCGCCCACGCCAGAGAGGCCTTCGAGGGCGCCCGCCAGGTGGTGGTCGGTCTGGCCGACCCCCGGCGCGCAGCCGACTGCGAACCGACGATCGAGGTGACCCTGACATGACCACCGACCGACTGGTGCCGCCCTTCGCGGTGATCCCGGGCGAGCAGGTCCGACGGGCGCTGGAGGGGAACGAGAAGCACATCGTGGAGCTCGTGGAGGAGACGTACCACCTGCACGGAGCGGGCCGCAGCGTCAACCCGCCCTCGCTGTTCCTCCGCTTCCCCGACCGCCCCTCCTCGCGCATCATCGCGCTGCCCGCCTCCCTCGGCGGAGCGAACCGCGTGGACGGGCTGAAATGGGTCGCCAGCGTCCCCGAGAACACCGAGTTCGGGCTGCCCCGGGCGTCCGCCGTGCTGGTCCTCAACGATCCGGTGACCGGCTATCCGTTCGCCTGCCTCGAAAGCTCCATCATCAGCGCCACCAGGACGGCCGCCTCGGCGGTCCTGGCCGCGGACCGGCTCACCCGGGGCCGCCCCCGCCCGACCCGCGTCGGCTTCATCGGGTCGGGCCTGATCGCCCGCTACATCCACGGCTTCCTGACCGCCACGGGCTGGAACTTCGAGGCCATCGGCGTACACGACGTCAACACGCGCAACGCGGCCTCCTTCCGCACCTACCTGGAGCAGTCGGGCAGCACCAGCCTCATCGCGGTGCACGACGACCCCGAGGAGCTGATCCGCGTCAGCGACCTGGTGGTGTTCGCCACCGTCGCCTCCGAGCCCCACATCACCGACCCGAGCTGGTTCGGCCACCGTCCCGTCGTGCTGCACATCTCCCTGCGGGACCTCGCCCCGGCGGTCCTCCTCGCCTCGACCAACATCGTCGACGACGTCGAGCACTGCCTGCGCGCCGGCACCTCAGCGCAGCTGACCGAGGAGCTCACCGGCAACCACCGGTTCCTGCACGGAACGCTGGACGACGTCATCACCGGCCGGGTCTCCATACCGGCGCACCGCCCCGTGGTGTTCTCGCCCTTCGGCCTCGGGATCCTGGACCTGGCCGTCGGCAAGTACGTCTACGACACGGTCACCGCCGCGGGAGACCTGCAGACCATCGACGGCTTCTTCCACGAAGTCACCCGCTACGGCTGAGGAGACCTCACGTGCCCGTCATTTCATCTCCGTACGCCTTCAACGAGGACGACCTCTACGTCGACCTCCGACCCGTCCTCGACTCCCCGCTGTACCTGAAGTGCGAGGGGTTCAACTTCGCCGGGTCGATCAAGCTGAAGGCCGCGGCCGCGATGGTGGAGTCCGCCGAGCGAAAAGGCGTCCTGAACTCGCGGTCCGCACTGGTCGAATCCTCATCGGGAAACCTGGGCGTCGCCCTCAGCGTGATCGCGGCGAGCAAGGGCTACCGGTTCCTGTGCGTGACGGATTCCCGGTGCAACCTGGCGACCAGGCTGATGATGGAGGCGCTGGGCAGCGAGGTCCACGTCATCAACAACGCGAAGCCCTACGACAGTTTCCTGGCGGCACGCATCGCGTACGTGGAGGCGCTGTGCGCGTCCGACAGCCGTTGGGTGTGGCTCAGCCAGTACACCAATCCGGCCAACTGGCACGCGCACTACCGCAGCACGGCGCCGGCGATCGCCCGCGAGTTCCCCGAGCTGGACGTCCTGTTCGTCGGCGCCGGGACCACCGGCACCCTGATGGGCTGTGCCCGCTGGTTCCGGCACTGGCGCCGGCCGGTGCGCGTCGTCGCCGTGGACAGCGTCGGCTCGGTGTCGTTCGGCGGCCCGCCGGGACGCCGGATGATCCCCGGCCTGGGCATGGGCGTCCGCCCGCCCCTGCTCGACACGTCCTACGTGGACGAGGTCGTCCACGTCGAGGAGGCCGACACCGTCCGCACCTGCCGGGAACTCGCCCACCACGGCTTCCTCTTCGGAGGCTCGACGGGAACGGTGGTCAGCGGCGCCACGAGCTGGCTCGCCCGCCACGACGGCCCCGCCGTCACGTCGGTCGCCATAGCCCCCGACCTCGGCGAGCGCTACCTGGACACCGTCTACCACGACAACTGGGTGCGGGCCCTCTACGGCGAATCCGCCATCGGGGAGCCCTCAGCGGGGCACTCCGCGGAGCACTCCGCAGAGCCCTCGGCAGCGCCCGCGGCGGATCCCATGCCGGAGCCCTCCGCAGCGCCCTCGGCAGAGCCCGCGCCGGAGCCCTCCCCCGACCCCCGCCCGTCGAGCACCTGAGGCGGTCCCGCCACCACCTGCCGCTGCGCGCCGGCCCGCCGGGCCGGCGGGCCGGCGGGCCGGCGCGGGCCGGCCCAGCTGCCCGTGAGGAGGTCGACGACCTCGGCCGGTGAGAGCGCGGCGCCCGCCGCAGCCTCCTCCTCGTAGCGGCCGGGGCCCAGCACTTCGCGGGTGGCGTCCGGGATCGCGCCGACGGCGGCCTGCTCCGGGACGGAACGCGGGTGGCCCGCACGCCATGCGGTGGCCGCCGCAAGGGCCCGTACGGCCGGTGCGGCGCGGCCGGACCGGGCCAGCATGACGGCCGCGGTGTCCGCGAGCGAGGCGAGGATGCGCTCCGCGCAGTGCGCGGCGACGGCCGAGGCAAGGGCCGGGCCGATGGCGGCGAGGCCCGCCTCCGGGCCTGCTTCGCGGCTGATCAGCGCGGCGTCGATGTTGTCGAGGCCGGCGGTGAGCTGCGGGGGCGCCGAGAACCGTTCGGATGCGGCCCGGGCCAGCTCGTACGCCTCCCGGGCCCGCCCGAGGTCCCCGCGGACGAGGGCGAGCAGGCTCGACAGCATGCCGGCGTAGGCCCGGACGTCGTACACCCCGCCGTACTGGTCGACTTCTCGGGCCGCCTCCGCCAGCAGCCGCTCGGCGCCGGCGAAGTCCCCCGCGCAGAAGGCGGTCTCGGCGATCCGCGCCACCGTGAAGGGCGCTTCCATATGGGCGCCGACCTCGCGGGCGAGGCGCAGGCACTCCTCGTACTCGGCTCGGGCCAGGTCGTAGCGGCCGCGGGAGAGCGCGACCTCGCCGGCGGCGCTCGCCACCTGGGCGCGGGTCCAGCGGTCGCCGACCCGGTGGGCGATCTCGTGCAGTTCGGCGAGGTCGGCGTCGACGGTGGACAGGCCGCCGGTGAGGTCGATGGCCAGGTGGGTGCGGAGCAGGAGGGCGACGGCCAGTTCCCAGTCGTCGCCGTGGCGGCGGCAGTTGCCGACCGTCTCGTCGAGCCCCTCGCGCATGTCGAGCACGTTGCCGGTGAGGAGGGTGGTCATCGGCCACAGCATGCCGGGGAAGCGGGCGGTCTCGGGGCCCTCGGCCCGGAAGACCTCCCGGATGCGGGCGGCGAGGGCGACGTTCTCGGGGGTGCGGAAGTCTTCGGGGGCCTGGCCTTCGGCGAGCAGGAAGACGTGGAGCATGCGCAGGCGCATGAAGCGCCAGTACGCGGGAGTGCCCTCGGGCGGCTCCGCGGAGAGGGTCTCCAGGACCCGGCCGGCCCACTGCGCCCCCTCGGCGCGGTAGTTGCGCAGCCACCAGAACCAGCCGAGGGCGAGGGCGAACCGCTGGCCGGTCTCGCCGCTCCCGGTGGCGCCGATCCCGGTGGCGCCGGTCCCGGTGGTGTGCCGGAGGGCTGCGCGGAGGTTGTCGAGCTCGGTCTCGGTGCGCCGGATCCAGCGGAGCTGGGCGGCGCCGCGCAGGAGGGGCTCGGTCTCCTCGGCGAGGGCCAGGAAGTGCGCGGCGTGGCGGTCGGCGGCGGCGTGGCGGTCGGCGGCGTGCGCGCCCGCGCGTTCGGCGGCGTACTCGTGGATCGTTTCGAGCATGCGGTAGCGCATGCCGTGGCCGTCGGGGTCGGGGGTGGCGACGACGAGGGACTTGTCGACCAGGGAGCCGAGGAGGTCGGCGACGTCCAGGGCGCCGCCCGTACCGTCGGGGCCGTCGTAGCCGTCGCTGCAGACGGCCTCGGCGGCCGGGAGTTCGCAGCCGCCGGCGAAGACGGAGAGGCGGCGCAGGACGGTGCGTTCCGCGTCGTCGAGCAGGTCCCAGGACCAGTCGACGACGGCGCGCAGGGTCTGCTGGCGCGGCAGGACGGTACGGGCGCCGCTGGTCAGGAGGCGGAAGCGGTCGTCGAGGCGGTCGGCTATCTGGCGCGGGGTCAGCAGCCGCAACCGGGCCGCGGCCAACTCGATGGCGAGCGGGAGCCCGTCGAGGCGGTCGCATATCTCGGCGACGGCGGCCGGGTCCTCGTCGGGGCTGAAGCCCGGGCGGACGGCGGCGGCCCGGTCCGCGAAGAGGCGGTGCGCGGGGTCGGGCGGGAGGGGGTCCACGGGGCGGAGCGTTTCGCCGGGCACCCCGAGGGGTTCGCGGCTGGTGGCCAGGATCCGGACCCCCGGGCAGTGGGTCAGGAGGAGCTCGGAGAGCTCGGCGGCCGCGCCGATGACGTGCTCGCAGTTGTCGAGGACGATCAACAGGCGGCGGTCGGCACACAGTTCGACGAGCCGGGCGGCGGGGTCCTCGGCGGCGGACTTCTCGCGGGCCACGAGGGTGTTCTCGCGCAGCCCGAGGGCGCTGAGGACGGCGCCAGGGACGGCGGCGGGCTGGTCGAGGCGGGCGAGTTCGACCAGCCAGCCGGGCTCGGGGTGGGCGGCGGCCGCCTGCTCGGCGAGTCGGGTCTTCCCGGAACCGCCCGGTCCGGTGAGGGTGATGAGGCGGAGGCGGGCCAGGTCGGCCTGGAGGGCGGCGAGTTCCGGCTCGCGTCCGACGAAGGAGTTCAGCCGGGGCCGGAGGTTCCCGCCCGCGGGGGCGGCGGGGGCGGGGTGCCCTGCGGCCGGGACCGCGGCAGCCGGGACCGCAGGCACCGTGGCCGGCGGGCGCAGCAGTTCGGCGTGGAGGGCGGCGAGTTCGGGGCCCGGGTCGGTGCCGAGGGCGTCGGCGAGGGTCCGGCGGGCTTGCTCGTACGCGGCGAGGGCGTCGGCGGTGCGGCCGGCTGCCCGCAGGGCGCGCAGCTGCTGGCCTCGCAGGGTCTCGTCGTACGGGCTCCCCTGGATCAGCGCCTCGATGTCGGGCAGCAGCCCCGCCGGATCGGCGTGGCCGGAGCGGAGGTCGGCCTCGATCCGGTCGCGCAGGGCGGCGGCGCGGTAGGCCTCCGGGGCGGCGGCGTGGTCGCGGCGGACGGGTTCCGGGAGGTCGGCGAGGGCCGGGCCGCGCCACAGGGCGAGGGCCGAACGGAGGATCTCTGCGGCGCGGGCGGGGTCTGCGGGCGCCTGGGTGAGCCGGACGCGCCCTTCACGGGCGAGCCGGGTGAAACGGTGCAGGTCGACGTCGTCCTGGCTGGCGACGGCGAGGCGGTAGCCGCCGGCGGGATCGGCCACCACGGTGTCCCGTCCGCCGAGGGCCCTGCGGAGCCGGGCGACGAGCGCCTGGAGGGCGGCCGGGGCGTCCCTGGGCGGGTCGTCGTCCCACACCTCGTCGACGAGGTCGGCGACGGAGGCGGCGGCCGGCCCGCCGGCCCGCAGCGCGAGTGCGGCGAGGAGTGCGCGCAGGCGGGCGCCGCCGATGACGCGGGGGGCGCCGGTGTCGTCGCGTGCTTCGGTGACGCCGAGGATGAGGTACTGCACCGGCCAATTCTGCGTGTTGCCCGACCGGTGCCGCCACCGGCTTTCGCCCCGGGCGCCCGCCCCGACGGGGCGGCCCACGGAGGGGTCGGCGCGGCGGGGACGGTCGGGCGGGCCGGGGTCCCGGCCCGGTCGCAACCGGCCCCGCTGCGGCTACGGGGCCCCTGCGCGGCTACGGGGCCCGGAGCGCGGCCAGCCGCTGCTCGAACGGCACCACCTCGAAGCCGTCCGCCGGGTCCACCGACGTGATCGCCCCCGTCAGCGAACGGGGTGCGATCGCGGCGGCGGTGTCGACGTCCGGGGCGCCGTCCCACGCGGCGGGCGCCATGAAGCGCGCCAGCTCCGCGCCGGCACGGGCGATGCGCTGGGCCAGCCCTTCCTCGCCCCAGTCCTCCGAGGCCGCGTACACGGCGGTCGGCAGGACGAGCGCGCGCAGGTAGGTGAACAACGGGCGCAGCGCGTGCTCGGTGACCAGGGAGTGCCGGGCCGTGCCGCCGGTCGCGCCGAGGAGCACCGGCTTCCCGGTGAGGGCGTCCTTGTCGATGACGTCGAAGAAGGACTTGAACAGGCCGCTGTACGACGCCGCGAACACCGGGGTCACGGCGATCAGGCCGTCCGCGGCCGCCACCGCGTCGAGCGCGGCGGCCAGGCGGGCGGACGGGAAGCCGGTGACGAAGTGCTGGGCGATCTCCGTCGCCAGGTCCCGCAGTTCGATCACCTCGGGCTCGGCGTCCACGTGCTGCAGCGTCGCGGCCGTGAGCCGGTCGGCGAGCAGCCGCGTCGAGGAGGGCGAACTCAGTCCCGCCGATACGATGACGAGCTTCATGCCTGCGTCTTCTCCTTCGGGGTGTCGTGGGCCGCCGCCACGCGAGCGGAGTGCGTCGGTGCGTCCGGCACGCCGGCCGGGCGCAGGCTCGCGAACTCCTTGCGCAGCACCGGCACGACCTCCTCGCCGAGCAGGTCGAGCTGCTCCAGGACGGTCTTCAGGGGCAGGCCCGCGTGGTCCATGAGGAAGAGCTGGCGCTGGTAGTCGCCGGCGTAGTCCCGGAAGGACAGGGTCCGCTCGATGACCTGCTGCGGCGAGCCCACGGTCAACGGCGTCTGGGAGGTGAAGTCCTCCAGGGACGGGCCGTGGCCGTACACCGGCGCGTTGTCGAAGTAGGGGCGGAACTCGCGTACCGCGTCCTGCGAGTTCTTGCGCATGAACACCTGGCCGCCGAGGCCAACGATGGCCTGTTCGGGGGTGCCGTGGCCGTAGTGGGCGTAGCGCTGCCGGTAGAGGTTCACCATCTGCTTGGTGTGGGAGGCCGGCCAGAAGATGTTGTTGTGGAAGAAGCCGTCGCCGTAGTACGCGGCCTGCTCGGCGATCTCGGGCGAGCGGATGGAGCCGTGCCAGACGAAGGGCGCGACGCCGTCCAGCGGGCGCGGGGTCGAGGTGAAGGACTGCAGAGACGTACGGAACTTGCCCTTCCAGGTGACGACGTCCTCGTCCCACAGTCGGCGCAACAGGGCGTAGTTCTCGATGGCGAGGTCGATGCCGTCGCGGATGTCCTTGCCGAACCAGGGGTAGACCGGGCCGGTGTTGCCGCGGCCCATCATCAGGTCGACGCGGCCGTCCGCGACGTGCTGGAGCATCGCGAAGTCCTCGGCGATCTTCACCGGGTCGTTCGTGGTGATCAGCGTCGTGGACGTGGACAGGATCAGCTTCTCGGTGCGCGCGGCGACGTAGCCGAGCATGGTCGTCGGCGAGGAGGGGACGAACGGCGGGTTGTGGTGCTCGCCGGTGGCGAAGACGTCGAGGCCGACCTCCTCGGCCTTCTGGGCGATGGCGAGCATCGCCTTGATCCGCTCGTGCTCACCGGGCACGCGTCCGGTCGTCGGATCAGCCGTGACGTCACCGACGGTGAAGATCCCGAACTGCATGGCTCCCCTTCCCAAACTGGTTTACGGTTCAACTATACCCGGGAACGGGGGGTGCACCCGAGGTATTCCCGCCCGTGGGCGTACAGGCGGACCGACCGCGTGGTCGACGCCCTCGGACAGTGACCTATCAACCCCGGACCGGCAGCAGCACACCGTCGCCCGCTGTCTGTCACCTCCACGCCCCGGATCCGGACACCGCGGCGCGGCGGCCGGAGCCGAGGGGAAGGGGCTCAGGGCGGGGGCCGGGGTGGCGGAAGGACCGGTCCCGCCGCCCGGGCGGACGCGGTCTCGGGGACGGCTCGCGGCGGCACGACACCTGCGGGGCGAAGGTCGGCGGCGGTGCCCGGGGCGGCGGCTCGACGGGCGGGGCCTGCTCCACCGGGGCCGGCGGCCCACTACGCCGAGTAGTCACGGCGGCGACGCCGCTCATCATCCCGCCCACGGCTGAGACGGCCGCCACCGAGCGCTCGCCCATTCGACCGTGGCGTCAGGCGCCTGGAGGACATACGGACGCTCCGCCTCGCTCGTCGCGGGCGGAGGGGGCGGCCCCGGCCGATCCACGTCCGCGCCCACCTGGACCGCGCCGCCGGAAGCAGATCCGGACACGGCGCTGACCGTGTGATCGAGATCCCGGGGCTCGACGACGGGCGGCTGAAGGCGATCGAGCCGGCCGAGCTGCCCTGCGCACCACAAGGGGAAAACGCCGGGTGCCACGGCGGGGACGGCATGCCCCGCCGTGGCACCTGCGGCCTCGCGTCAGCCCGCCCGCTCAGCCCACGCGCTCGATGCGCGCCCGCCGGATCAGGTTCTTGCCCGGCTCCCGCACCTGCTCGAAGGCCGCGTCGTTCAACAGCGCACAACTACCCGACGGACCGCTCACCGTCACCGTCGTCGCCTTGCCGTTGTCGAGGTTCGTCACCTTCAGCTTCGTCCCCACCGGGAACGTCCCACTACTCGCCGCCGGCGCACCCGCCTCGCCCGACAACGTCACCGTCGACCCCTTGCACACGACCTCCCCGCTGGCCGGCGGCACCTGCACACCCGCCGCACCGGGAGCACCGGCCGCCGCACCAGCCGGCGCGTCAGGACCCGACACCCGCTCGATGCGCGCCCGCCGGATCAGGTTCTTGCCCGGCTCCCGCACCTGCTCGAAGGCCGCGTCGTTCAACAGCGCACAACTACCCGACGGACCGCTCACCGTCACCGTCGTCGCCTTGCCGTTGTCGAGGTTCGTCACCTTCAGCTTCGTCCCCACCGGGAACGTCCCACTACTCGCCGCCGGCGCACCCGCCTCGCCCGACAACGTCACCGTCGACCCCTTGCACACGACCTCGGCGACGGCGGCGTTGCCGGTCGCCATCGTGGCAACGGCCCCTGCGACCGCCATCGTTCCCGCGACCACAGAGAGCACGAGCTTCTTCTTCAGACTCATCGTCCGCTTCCTGGACACTGACACTCCTCGATCGATGGACCTCCCACCTCCACGCCCTGGATACGGCCGGCACCGCTCGCGAGTTCAGCCCGGTTCGGCCCCGTCGCCGCCCCACGCGTTCGGGCATGAGGAGCCTCTGGGCGCTCCGCGGGCACACCGCGCAGCCCCCGGCTTCTCGATGACACACAAAAAGGCAGGTCACAGCCCCGGATCCGTCAGGGGGCGCCGTGCACGCGGCGCTCACACCCGCGGTTCGGACCACGCCGGGGGCAGCGAGTCCGCAGACAGCCTTAAGGTCCCGTTGATCTGCCCTTAACCAACCCGGCGCGGCGGACCGCAGACCACGGGGTCACTTGCAGAAGACCTCTTCGGCCGCGGCCGCGCCCTTCTTCCAGCCCTCGGAGAACGCGTCGTTCGCCGATGCCGGGGGCTTGGCGCCGCAGTCGGCCTTCACCGCGTCCCAGCCCGAGGTGACTCCGGCCTTGTACGAGGTGCCGGGTGTGACGGCGGGCGCCGGTCCTCCGGTGCACGCCGTGGTGCGGCCGCCCTGTGTCACCGCGTACCTGTCGTCCGGCTTGCTGCCGATCCGGAAGGCGCCGCCGGTCGGAACGTCGAAGGACGTGGTGGCTGCGCTCGGCGAGGACAACAGGGCCCGTCCCGACGTGAACCCCTCCCCCGAGATGCTCACCCGCCCCGCCGAGTCGGCGGCGGACACGGTGCAGGTGGCGGCAGGCGCGACGCGGGACTGGGCGGACGCCGCTGCCGTCGGCACCGCAACGGGCGCCGAGACGCCCAGGGCGATCAGAGCGGCAGCCGCGCTGGTGCGCGCACGTCGGTGCATGGCACTTCTCCTCGTCAGGGCTCCTGGTCGAAGCGGAGGCTGATGGCCCGGTCACACCGCGGGCGTGTGCGCCACCGCGGTCGCGCGCCCGGCAGGGTCCGCAACCGCCGGAGTCGCCGGCGGGCGCGTACTGCCTGATGCCGCCTTCGCGCTGAACGGCCGCAACGGCCGTAACCGCTCCATGGTCCCCCGCCGGTTCCGGAATGTCGACCGCACGGGCCCAAGGCGACCGGCGTCGAGCCGGAGGAACGCGGCCGGCGAACACGCTGGGCATCCGCCGCATCGTGTTCGCCGTCGACGACGCCGAGGACGTCCCCCGGGTCGTCAGCTGCCCGAAAGGGCCCGACGCAGCGTGGACACGGCCAGGTCGATCGCGGCCTGGGCGCCGCGCGTCTCCCGCAGGGCGTTGAGCATCACGAAGTCGTGGATGACGCCCTGGCAGCGGACCGCGGCGACGGGGACGCCGGCGGTGCGCAGCTTGTTCGCGTACGCCTCGCCCTCGTCGCGCAGGACGTCGGCCTCGGCTGTGATGACCAGCGCGGGCGGGAGCCCGGCGAGCTGCTCCGTGGTGGCGCGCAGCGGGGACGCGGTGATCAGGGCGCGTTCGGCCGCGTCGGTCGTGTACTGGTCCCAGAACCACTGCATGCCGTCGCGGCGCAGGAAGTAGCCCTCGGCGAACTGGTGGTAGGAGCCGGTGTCGAAGGAGGCGTCGGTGACCGGGTAGAAGAGGACCTGGTGGGCCAGCGGCAGGCCGCCGCGTTCCTTGGCCATGAGGGTCAGGGCGATGCTCATGTTGCCGCCGACGGAGTCACCGGCCACGGCGATCCGGGCGGCGTCCAGGTGGTGGGCGGCACCGTCGGTGACGACCCAGCGGGCCACCGTCCAGTTCTGCTCGATGGCCACGGGGTAGCGGTGCTCGGGCGAGAGGCCGTACTCCGGGAAGACGACGGCCGCCCCGGAGCCCACGGCGAGCTCGCGTACGAGCCGGTCGTGGGTGTGGGCGTTGCCGAACACCCAGCCCGCACCGTGGATGTAGATCACCACGGGAAGCTCCGCTCCCGCCGTGCCGGCAGGGCGGACGATCCGGGCGCGGACCGAGCCGGTGGGCCCGCCGGGCACGGTCACCCACTCCTCGTCCACCTCGGGCTTGGCGATCTCGCCGGACTGGACCTCGTCGACCGCTTTGCGGCCCTCGGACGGCGGCATGTCGAACAGGAACGGCGGCTTCGCGGAGTCGCCGGCGAATGCGGCCGCGGCCGCTTCCAGGACGGGCGTGACGGGTACGGGTGCGGCTTCGGTCATGATCCGACTCCTCGCGTGGTCGACGGCGTGGGTGTGCGCCCCGGAGGGACGGCGGTCGGACCGCGCGCCGCCGCGGGGGCCGACTGGTTCGCCCCTATGCGTACGGCCTCGGCCCGGGGCGCACGACCCGTCACGCGCACAGGGGGCGACGCATCCCCCGCACGGGCTACGCGCAGGGCCCACCGCACGAGTGATGCGCTTCCTCCGCCACCCCCGAGGGAGCCGGTGGAGCGTGGACCGCACACCGACCCGGCGCGACTCGGCGGGTGTCGGGACCCGCACCCAACGGGACCGCTGAGCAGCTCCGTTGGAGATGGTGATCACCGTATGATTGCGGGGAGCGAACCGACGGCAGGGGGGCCTATGACATTCCGATGGGACGCCGGTCCGGCGCCCGCCGCCGACGGCGGGGCGGCAGCCCCCCGGTCCGGGGGCGCCTGGGACTCGACGCTGTCGGCCGAGGAGTTCGCGGCGGTCACGGGCGCCGGTTTCGACCCGGTCGGGCAGGTGCTCGGCACGGCCGTCTTCGACCGCGGGTACGGCGGCCTCTGGGGCTGCCCGGGCGCGTGGTCGGTCGCGGACGGCAGGAAGGTGCCGTCCTCGGCGTGGGACGCGTCCTTCTCGACGCTGGTGAGGACGGTGTACGCGGCGCGCGGGCTGGCGGTCTCCCGCGCGGTGGCCGAGTGCCGGGCGCTCGGCGGCGACGGGATCGTCGGGGTGGGGTTGCGGTTCGAGGAGTTCCCCTCGGGTGGAACCGAGTTCACCGTGCTGGGCACCGCGGTCCGGGCCCGCTCCCGCATCCGGCCGCGCGCGCCCTTCACGTCACACCTGAGCGGCCTGGACTTCGCCAAGCTCCTCCACGCGGGATGGGTTCCGACGGGACTCGCCTTCGGCCTCGCCGTCGAAGCACGGCACGACGACTGGCGGACCAACCGCCGCAAGCCCTGGACCGCCGAGAACCAGGAGGTCGAGGGCCACACCCGGCTGCTCGACCACGTCCGCCACAGTGCCCGGCGGCAACTGGCCCTCGAAGCGGCGAAGCACGGTGGCGAGGGGGTGGTGGTGAGCGAGGCGGAGCTCCAGGTGAGGGAGATCGAGTGCCCCAACTTCGGGTACGCGCGCGACTTCAGGGTCGAAGCAGCCTTCACCGGCACCGCCGTCGCCCGGTTCGGTCGCTCCGAGCGACCCGCCGGCCCCCGGCCACTGACCATCATGAGACTGGAGCGCGAGCGCTGACATGAGCGATCGAACAGGACAGGTGCGGGCCGCGGAGGGCGTGCCCGAGGACGCGATGCGGCGACTCGCGCAGCTTCGGCCGAGCGAGAAGCACTCGCTCTTCACGTCCGACCTGACGGTGAACGAGTTCCTGCTGGTGCGCGAGGCCGGCTTCCGCCCGCTCGGCCTGGTCCTCGGTTCCTCGGTCTACCACGTGGGCTTCCAGCTCGGCCGGTGGTCGAAGAACCAGGAGCTCACCAAGCTGTCGCAGGCCATGTACCACGCGCGCGAGCTGGCGATGGGCCGGATGGAGGCGGAGGCGAGCGCCCTGGGGGCGGACGGGGTCGTGGGGGTGCGGCTGGACATCGAGTTCAAGGAGTTCGGCTCGGACATCGCCGAGTTCATCGCCGTCGGCACGGCGGTGAAGGCGGACGGCGCGGACCCGGGGCCGGGCGGGACATGGCTCAACAACAAGGGGAAGCCGTTCACCTCGGACCTGTCCGGCCAGGACTTCTGGACCCTGGTCCGGGCCGGATACGCGCCGCTGGACATGGTGATGGGGTCGTGCGTCTACCACGTGGCGCACCAGCGCTTCGCGCAGGTGCTGAGCAACGCCGGCCGCAACGTCGAGATCGAACCGTTCACCCAGGCGCTCTACGATGCGCGGGAGCTGGCGATGAGCCGCATGCAGGCGGAGGCGCAGGCCCTGGAGGCCGAGGGGATCGTGGCGGTCCAGCTGAGGCAGCACTCGCACTCCTGGGGGTCGCACACCACGGAGTTCTTCGCCATCGGCACGGCGGTGCGCCCCCTGCGCGACGACCACGTCATCGACCGGCCGACGATGGTGATGAGCCTCGATGCCTGAGCGGGACGTGGCGTCGCTGGCCGCCGCGTTGCGTCGGGACAGCGCGGACCTGGACCTGTACGTCGGCGTGCTGTCGGCGAACCTGGCGGACTCGCTACCGGCCGGCGCCGTACGGGTCGCGCGCCGCCGTTCCGTGGCGGACCGGCTCGCCGGGCGCGAGGGCGCGGTCGCCGAGGTGGACGTCGTCCTCGGGGAGCAGCGGCTGTCGCTGAGGGTGGACCGGGGGCGGGTGACCGGCGAGATCAGCCACGAGGTCCGGGGCATCGTGCTGTCCCGGCGCCCGGTGGGCGTGGACGAGTGGATCGACGCCCTGGCCCGGTCCCTGGCCGAGGAGGCGGCTTCGAACGCCCGCGCCCGCGAGGCCATCGAGCGCTTGCTGACCTGACCGCGGCCGACCCCGCCCGCCGGCCGTGCGGACACGCGCCCGGTCAGGGGTGCACCGGGAACGCCGACTGGAAGGCCAGGCGGTGGCCGGCGTCCGCCCCGAGCCGGGCGAGCAGGTCGTCGAGCGCGAGGTACTCCTCCCAGGGCTCCCGCCGTGTCGCCGCGGCCAGGGCCTTGACGAGCCTGTCCTCCAGTTCCGGGACGCGTTTGTCCTTCCACACCTTGTCGGCCGTGCTCACCAGGAGGTCCTCCACCGTCACCGCGGGGTCGTCCCAGCAGGCGTGGGTGGCGGCGAACCGGGCCAGGGCGGGCGGGAAGCCGCGGCGCAGAAGGAGGTCACGGCCGGCTTCCTCGTGTGCCGAGCCGGGCCCGGCGAGCTCCTCGGGGTGCAGGGTCTTGCCCACGTCATGCGTCGCCGCACCGAAGAGCACGCCGTCGCGGTCCACTGCCAGGTCCGGGTAGCGGTGGCACGCGTCAAGGTATCCATGGGCATCGTGGTCATCCCGCAGACGGTACGCGCACTGGCGGTCATCATTCGTCCTTCCCACCCGGTGCACGTCCACCTCGTCGACTTCCAGGTGCTGAAGGGGTAGTCGATCGGCGCGGCCGCCTACCAGGCGGACCACGAGAGGCAAAGGACACCGTCAAGTCCGCCGACGGACACGATCGCGTCGATCCCGAAGAGCGGTACCGAGTATCCGGTGGAACCTGGTGCGCCCGTGGACGGTCGTCGCTCCCGGCGAACGGGGCGGCGGCAACGGCCCGGGCCCGTCCTTCGCCCCGGCGGCGGGCCGGTCGGCCCGCGGGGTGTGCTCCCGCGGACCGTCCGTCGGTCGTCTGCCGTGTGTCGGGCGGCCGTCAGGCGACGGTCAGGGCCTCCAGGGCCGGGACCGTTTCGGCCGGGCTCGGCAGGGCGTCGTTCTCCGCCCGGAGGCGGCCGGCGGCCTCGCGCAGGGCCGGGTCGGTGATGAGGCGGGTGAGGAGCGCGGCGTCCACCTCGTCGGAGGCGGAGCGGAGGGCGGCGCCGGTTGCGGTGAGGGCGTCGGCGTTGGTGAAGTGGTCGGCGCCCTGCGGCAGCAGGAGCTGGGGCAGGCCGGCCTGCAGGGCGGTGAGCAGGGTGCCGGAGCCGCCGTGGTGGATCAGCGCGTCGGAGGTGGTCAGCAGCTCGGCGAGCGGAACCCAGGGCAGCGGGCGGACGTTGTCCGGGAGGGTGCCGAGCGGGGCGAGGTCGGCGTCGCCCACGGCCAGCAGGAACTCGGCGTCCACCGAGGCCGCGGCCTCGGTCAGGCGGACGATGGCGCGGACGCCGTCCATCTCGGTGAGCACGGTGCCCAGGGTGATCGCGACACGCGGGCGGTCGCCGCGACGGAGCAGCTCGGCGGGGACGGTTCCGCCTCCGTTGTAAGGGAGGTAGCGCATCCGCAGGCCGCCCGGGTCCCCGCCGAGCGAGGCGGGGACGATGTCCAGCGCGGTGGGTGTGGCGGGGCCGGCGACCCCGTACGTCTCGTACGCCTCGGTGAAGTTGGCGGCGAGCCGGCGGACCATGTCGAGGCCGGAGGTGACGCCGAAGTTCTGGACCACCGAAGGGATCTTGAGCTTGGCCGCGACCAGCGGGGCGGAGGCCTGGAAGGAGTCGTAGACCAGCAGGTCGGCGCCCCAGTTCTCGGCGGCCGCCAGCAGGCCGTCCACGGTGGAACGGGACAGGAGCGCGAAGCCGTGGGCCGCCCGGTCGAGGATCTGGTCCGAGGTCATGTCGGGGGCGACGTAGCGCACCTCCTCACCGGTGGACTGCTCGAACACCTCCCGGATCGAACGGCCGTCGCCGATCTCGACGATCGGGAAACCGGCTTCGCGGAGCCGGTCCAACGGCTGCGAGCCCGCGAACAGCACCTCGTGACCGGCGGCGCGCAGCGCCTGTGCGGTGGGGATCATCGGGAAGAGGTGGCCGGCCGCTGCCGGTCCGGTGAAGAGTATGCGCACGTTGTCTCCTTGCCAATGGACTGCCGGTCCGGGACGGGCCGTGCGGGCCCGTCCCGGTTCCCTTCGTTGAACTGGCAGGAAGGCAGGCTGTGTTCCCTCCGGAGCGTCGATAATCGGACGTTCTGGCCTGCGGGATGCGCGGGTCAGCGGTGTCAGGCCGTGTACGTCTTGTCCCGGCCCCGCTCGCCGCGCCGGGGCCGTCAGCTCCGGACGACGTCCTTGACGAACACGAGACCGTCGACGTCCGCCAGGTGGGCCGGGTCGAAGGGGGCGTAGCCGAACCAGGGGGACACGCGGGGCGCGGGGCGCGCATCGCCGAGGGCGGTGGCGAGCCGCCGGGCGTCGATGACGTGGTGGCTCTCCGGGAGCGCGTACAGGAGGCCTTCGAGGGTGTCCGGCGGGGGCGTGTCCACGCCCTGGTGCCGGAGGGTTCCGAGGACCGTGGCGACGAACGCGTACTGCGTGCCGAGCCGGGCGCTCACCAGCGCACCGGCGCTCCACCACCGGAGCGGTCTCCCGCCCATCCGCATCGTGCTCCTCTCGCGCTGGAGGTGGGCGTTGTGGGAGTGGACGAGTGCGGGGCCGCGGTCGGCGAGGGCGAGGAGGTTTCGGGCCATCATCTGGTCCCGGACGCCGACGAGCCGGGTCATGCGGGCGGGTGAGGTGTCGGCCATCCAGGAGTGGTAGCGCAGCAGGCCGGTGGCGGTGCGCGCGTAGAGGCGCGCCCGGTCCCAGTCGTCCCGGGAGGTCGCGGCGAGCAGGTGCGGCGTGTGTTCGTCGAGCAGGGACGACAGGTCGTCGGCGAGCAGGCGCAGCCGGCCGGCCTCGTCGGACCGTCCCGCGGACCGGGAGGGGTCCCGCATCGCGGCGGGATCGGTCCACCGTTCGTCGGGGCCGAGCAGCAGGTCGAGTGCTTCCGCGGTGCAGGGGAGCAGCTCCGCGTCGACGTGGAGCGCGAGGTAGCCGTGGAGTGCGGTGAGGGCCTGGCGCGGGCTCGCGGCGGCGGTGATCTCCAGCGGGCCGTCGAAACCGGCGAAGCGGAGCCGTTCGGACGCGGGCCTGCCTTCGTTGTGGGCGCGCATCCAGCGCACGAGCTCGCGGTTGGCCGCGGAGGTGCCCCAGCCGTGGCTGATTCCGTGCTCCACGACCTCGTCGAGGTTGCCCGCGCCGGTGGTGACGTAGTCGTCCACGGCCAGGGCCGCCATGCAGTCGCTCTCGATGGCGATCGTCCGGTAGCCCTCCTGCTCGACGAGCTGTCGGAAGAGCTGGTTGCGGAGGTCCAGGAGGGCGTCCTCGCCGTGGGTGGGCTCGCCCAGGGCGAGCAGGCGGGGCCGGGTCGGGAGGAGCCCCATGACGGCGGCAGCGTCG
This sequence comes from Streptomyces pallidus (ex Mingjun et al. 2026), assembly GCF_051550185.1. NCBI lineage: Bacteria > Bacillati > Actinomycetota > Actinomycetes > Kitasatosporales > Streptomycetaceae > Streptomyces > Streptomyces pallidus (ex Mingjun et al. 2026). The sequence goes on from NZ_CP196181.1 coordinate 479,314, forward strand.
GCGGTACGGGCCGTGTCCTTGATGTCGGTAGCCATGCCCTCAACGGTATCGTTGAAGCCTCGGTTGAAACTTTTCTGCGCTTTCGGCGGCTGGGAGGGACGGAACCCTCAAGTACGGGCTGCCTCGGCCGGCCGGCCGGCCGGCCGCGCGGGGGACCGCCGCCGCTGCCACGTTCGCGGCGTGCGGCCGAAGGAGTTGGCCGGTGCCGCCGACCACCGGCCCGTGCGCACCTCCCCCGCCACCACGTCCGGCTCGACGTGCGGATCGAGTTCGTCCAGGTTTCGCGTGGGCGGCACGGCACCGTCCCTGAGTGCGAGCAGCGCGGCCAGCGCGCCGACGGCTCCGGACGCACCGAGCATGTGGCCTGTCATCGACTTGGTGGCCGTCGGCGTCGGAGGCGGTGACGTGGTGGGCGCGGGAGCTGGCGGCGTTGCCCGCCAGCGCACCGTACGTGCGCGCGCCACGGGCCCGGGCGAACTCCGGGCGTTCGAGGACCGTCATCCCGGCGCCTTCGCCCATGACGAAGCCCGACCTGCGGCGGTCGTACGGACGGGACACCGACTCGGGGTCCTCGGACGCGGTGGCGAGTGTGCCTTCATCTGGGCGAAGGCGGCGAGGGTGAAGGGGTGCAGGCATGCCTCCACCCCTCCGGCGACGACCACGTCGACACGTCCGCTGCGGATCAGGTCCTGGCCGAGGGCGAGGGCTTCGGCCCCGGAAGCGCAGGCGCTGACCGGCGTCCGGGCGCCGCCCCGCGCACCCAGGTCCATGCTCACCCAGGCGGCCGGGCCGTTGGGCCTGAGCATCGGAGCCGTGAACGGGGAGAGCCGGCGCACCCCCGCCCGCTCGTGGATGTCGTCCTGCGCCAGCGTGGTGAGGACGCCGCCGGTTCCGGTGCCGATGACCACGGCGAAGCGTTCCGGCTCCACCGGAGGGGCGCCGGCGTCCCGCCATGCCTCGCGTGCGCTCAGCACGGCGAGTTGCTCGCCCCGGTCCAGCTTCCTCGCCTCGGCGCGCGGGAGCAGCGACGCGGGGTCCACCGGGAGTCCGGCCGCGACGTGCACGGGCAACGCGTCGGATTCTCCCGACGCATACTGACGTCATGCCCACCGACGTATTCGGCGTACTGGCCAACCCGGTGCGTCGCAGACTGCTCGAGAGCCTGCGCGAGGGCCCTCGCTCCACGGGCGAGCTGGCCGGGTTGTTCGAGCTCGGGAGGCCCGCGGTCTCCGAGCACCTGGCCGTGCTCCGCACCGCCGGACTGGTGCGCGAGGAGCCGCGCGGCCGGCACCGCTTCCACCACCTCGACCTGCCCGGCTGGTCGAGGTGAGCGAGTGGCTGCACCCGTTCGAGCACTACTGGAAGCAGCGCCTGGACGCGCTGTCCGATCTCCTGGACGAGGAAGCCGAGACATGACCGAGAACGACACGATCACCTGTGAGAAGTTCCTCCCGCACCCCCCGGCGGCGGTGTGGCGGGCCCTCACCGACCCCGAGCTGCACGCGCGCTGGTGGGCCGCCGGGGACGTCAAGCCCGTCGTCGGGCACCGTTTCACCCTCGACATGGGCGCCTTCGGCCACCAGTCCTGCGAGGTGACCGAGGTGGACGGCGAGCGGCAGCTGGCCTACCGGTTCGCCGAGGGCACGCTCGACACCACCGTCACGTGGACGCTGCACCCCGAAGGCACGGGCACCCGGCTCACCCTCACCCACGCCGGCTTCGACCTCGGCACACCGATGGGCCGACAGGCGTACGAGGGAATGGGCAGGGGTTGGCCCCACGTACTGGAGCGGCTCGACGCAGCCCTGGCCGGGACCGTCTGACGCCCGCCCGCGCGCCCACGACTCCTCATCCCCGCACCGCAGCGGCGCACGCCAGCAGCGCAGCGGGCGCATGCTCCGGCGCAGGCACCGCCCGGCAAACCCGACCCCCTCTCCCCCGCGGCCGGCTACGCGGCTGCGATCCGGGCCATGGTGCGAGGCGACGATTCGCCCGCGAACTGGCGAGGTGCGGCCTCCGCCGCCGTCCGCGTTCCCCTCGTTCGACCTGTATGCCACCGGCATGGCCGAGCGCTACCTGGAAACCGCCGCCAACAGGTCGGCCCGGACCGGTTCGCCGGGTTCTGGGGAGCGGGGACCGCAGCCGCCGCTGGGCGCGGCGGTCCGCAGGACCTCTCGCCCACCCATCTCGAAGTGGCGGGCGCTGGTCCACATGTGACTGACCGGAGCCTGGCCGCGCCCGGCGCCGGCCACGCACGCGGAGCTGCGCCGCGAGATGGCCAACGAGGAGTTCGTCGTCGCCCCCGAGGCGTACGTCGAGGGCCGGGCGAGGTCCGCCCGGACTGGGTGTTCGCGCCGGAGCTGCACCCCCTGCTCGGGTCCACCATCGGCCGGCAGCTACAACTCCAGCTCGCCGTCGCGCAGTCGGCGAACCCCGCCCACCGGGTCACCGTCGACCCCCGCTACCGCGACGCCATGGGCAACCTCCGCCCCGTCATCACCTACATGGCCTTCGCCATCCCCACCGTGCTCGAACTGCGCGACCGGGCCGAGCAGCTCTACCGCAACCCACACTCCGACCCGGCCCATGCCGCCCGGGGGCGTTTCCCAGCGCCACCTTCGAACTCGCCCAGCAGCAGTCCGACGCGGTCGGCGAGGAGGTCGAGCGCAACGTCCGGGCGACCGCGCTGTCCGCCCCGGCCTCCGGGTCCGGCGCTGAGGGCGGGCAAGTCGCCCGCATGCCGGAGCCGTTCGCGGGCAGACGCGTCGACAGGAAGCCGTTCAGCACACCGACGCGGCCCTGCGCCGGATCCCGGACGAGGAGGCACACGCATGCGCGGCATAGGCGGCTGCATCGCCCTGATCCTGGTGGGAGCGATCCTCACCTTCGCGAGTGACTGGGAGATGGAAGGCATCAACCTCGACGTCGTCGGGTTGCTCATGATGGGCGTGGGCGTCCTGGGTCTGGCCGTGTACGCGAGCGTCCTGCGCAGGCGCCGGGTCTCGGCGGCCCTGCCCGTGGTCGACGAGACCCGCGACCGGACCGACCTGATCTGACGGGATCCGGTCGGGGCGGGCGGCGCACCACCGCCTACAGCTCGGGTCGGTGCTCGGGCTGGAGGACGAGGAGCCACTCGTCGCCGCGGGTCTCGACGGCGAAGCCGGCGTTGCGGAACGCCGCGGCGAGGGCCAGGCCGAAGGCTTGGCGGAGGCCGGGCAGGTCCTTGCGGCCGACGGTGCGGCTGCGGCGCGGGCCCCGCCGCCGGACCCGTACGCTGCGGATCTCCTCGGGCATCCAACCGACCATCACGCCGCGGGCGTGCTGCACCGTGTGGACGCCTTCCGCGCCTTCCGCGCTCTCGGCGAACCCGGCCTCCTTCAGCACGTCGCGGACCGCGGCCAGAAACCGTCTTTCCTGATCAGTCACGGACCGCACTGTAGACCCCCGCCTCCCTGCCCGGCCGGGCGCGCCCGTCGGGCAGCGCCTCGTGTCGGCCTCGGCGGGGCGACGGCTAGGTGCGGTCACCCGTGTCGGGCCCGGTGCCGGTCGGTGCGGGGTTGTCCAGGGCGGGCCGGGACCAGGGGGCGTCGACGTCGTCGGACTCCGGTCGCAGCCCGAGTTCGCGGAGCTCGTTGACCGCCATCATGGCGGTGAAGAGCGGGTTCGGGTTGGCGCCCCCGATCCGCAGGTCGGCGAGGGTTTCCGCGTAGCGGGTGGTGAAGGGGCTCGGCCGGACCCGGATGCTCTCCCCGGTGAGTCTGAGTGCCGCCGCCTGCAGGGCCGTGGCCTGGTCCACCAGCCCGTCGAGGTGGGACACCACGTCGGCCCCGCGGCGCACGGTGAACGTGTGCCCGTCGGTGAGGAAGGCGGCCTCGCCCTCCTCGAAGAGGTGGGCGACGGAGCCGAGGACGGTCTGGATCTTCAGCTGGTCGGCGTCGACCATGGCACCGCAGGCTCCGTTGCCCTCGTCGGACAGGTGCAGGACGCCGCAGTCGCTCAGGTACACGATCACGTGGCCGGCGCAGTGGCCCTGGCTCCGGAGCACGCGGACGGCGCCGTCGGCGAAGGTCCAGCCGGTGAAGCGAAGCGAGCCGATCCGGATCCGTTCGAGCGGCCGCTCCTCGTACGTCCGGGTCGTCGCGCCGAAGGGCCGCAGGGGTTGGAACAGCGAGACCACCTTGTCGGCGGTCGCCGCGGGCGGTGCGGGCAGCGGCGCCCACCCGGCGATGCGGTCGAAGGACCGCACCCAGTACCCGATCGGGTCCCGCATCTGGTCGAGGTCGGGGGCGGGGACGTAGTGCTCGACCGGCACGCCCAGTTCGTCGGCCAGGTCGTTGTTGCCGACGTGGTCCAGATGGCCGTGCGTGGTGAGCACCAGGGCCCGGGCCCACGGCCCGACCCGGTCGGCTGCCTCGCGCAGTGCCGTCCGGAAGGCCGCCGTGACGCCGGTGTCCACCATCACCAGGGTGTCGCCGACGCGGTGTACGAGGGCGTTGCCGACGTCCGGCCGACCGTGCTCCACGTCCAGTTCCTGCCCGAGGACCAGTACGGTCCGGTCGTCGATCTCGATCGGGTCACCGAGCGCGGTCATGGATCCTCCCGCCGTCCCGCCGTCTCGTCCGGATGCGGCTCGCGGCGGAGCCGTGGGGGACGAGGCCCCTGCCGACGAGCCTACGCCGGACCGCCCGCGCTGTCCCCGGGGCGCCGCCGGACCGGGCCTTCCGCCCGGCCCACCCGGCGTGCACGCGGCGCCTACGGGTGGTAGAGGGCGTGGACGCGCTCCCGGTCGGCGGGTCCGCCCCCGCCGATGTGGAAGAAGTGGTCCACCTGCCAGGCCCGGGTGCTGGCCGCCTGGCGGCTGGTCGTGGTCACCCACGGCGGATAGACGCGGAACCCGCGCTTGCCGCCTGCACCGTTGCGGGACACGATGCCGCGCTCGCACAGCACCTCACGCGGGAAGACGAACTGCCCGAAGCCGTCGTCGTCGCGGCTGCTGACGACGAAGAGGTCCACCCCGTCGTCGGCGTCGAAGGGCCGGATCGGCCCCTCCTCGGACCGCTGCCACACGGTGACGAACTGGCCCGCCTTCGTCGGCGTGGTCCTGGCCGCGCGGAACCGGACCGAGCGGCCGTCCAGCGTGAACGCGCACGCCGCGTACTCGGCGCTCTCCGGTTCCGGCACGGGCGGGGAGCACGTGAAGCCGCTCGGGTCGTACACCAGCGCCTTCGCTTCCAACAGGTCACCGTGGAGCCCGGTCCACGGCCGATTCGTCACCATGGCCCCATCCTGCCATCACCGTCGCCGCAGCCCGCCAAATAGCAGCCATGGACATAATAGCCATGTACTCTATTCGCCATGAGCAAGGGTTCTCCGGGTCCCGGTCCCGGATTTCTGGTGTGGCGGCTCGCCAACAAGTGGCGCGTCGCGGTCGATCGTGCGGTGGGCCCACTGGGCCTCACCCACGCGCAGTACTCGCTGGTCGCGTCGCTCTACGGGATGCAGCGCGCCGGTGAGCGGCCGAGTCAGCGCCGGCTCGCCGACCACACCGGCCTGGAGGCGCTGTACGTCTCGAAGCTGGCGCGCGCCCTGGAGTCGGCCGGCCTGGTCGAGCGGGCCCGCGACCCCCGCGACCCGCGGGCCGTGCAACTGGCCCTCACCGAGCGGGGCCAGGCCGTCACGCGGGAGGCCGTCGGGGTGGTCCGGGAACTCCTCCAGGACCTGCTGGAGCCGCTCGGCGGTCCGGACGCACCGCGCACGCGCACGTTCACCGACGAACTGGCGATCCTGCTCGACGCACCTCTCGCTCCATCCGTTCCGAATAACGAGAGCACCCAGGGGAGAACACCATGACCAGCACCGCCACCTCTGTCTCCGCCGCCGCCCCCCTCGCCGACGCCCGCGCCCTCGGCCTGGCCCACTACGCCGCCCGCGGCGTCCTCGAACACCTCCTGGCCCGGCACGGCATCACCTTCCAGCAACAGATCGTCCTGCGCGCCGCCGTCACCGCCGAAGCCCCGCAGACGGTGGAGGACCTCATCGACCGGGTGCACGGGTCCCTCAAGGCCGATCCGGCCGATGTGCGCGCCACTGTCGACGCGTTGCTGGCCGAGGAGCTGCTGCTCGTCGCGGACGGCGGGCGGATTCTCCCCACGGACGCGGGGCGCGAGCTGCTCGCCGCCGTCGGCGCCGAGACCGCCCCCGTGACCGCCCGCATCTGGGGCGGGATACCCACCGAGGACCTGGCCGCCGCCGGTCGCGTCCTCGCCCTCGTCGCCGAACGTGCGAACGCCGAGCTCGCGGCGCGGACCGCCTGACCACCGCGCGGGCGCGCCTCACTTCTCCAGGGCCGCGCAGGCGTCGGAGCGGGAGCCCGGGGGAAGGAGTTCGCGCTCGCCCCCGAACAGGTTCCGGGCGGCCAGGTCGCCGGCGCGCCCGCGCCACGCCTCCGGGTCCAGCGGCAGCACGTCCACGGCCGAGCCCTCAGCCCAGGCGAGCCGGCCGCCGTCCGCCGACCAGGCACCCGTCGCCCCGTAGCCGGGGGTGAAGTGGTACAGCTCCGTGCCCCGCTCCACGTCCCAGAAGACGAAGGAGTTGGTCATGGCGGCGGTGCTCAGCCGGGACGGGTTGGGGAAGCCGTTGAGCCATTGGACGCCCTGGTAGGCGATGGTCCGCCAGGTGTGCGCCTCCAGGTCACGGATCCTGACGATCCCTCGGTGGTGACCACGGCCAGCAGCCGGCCCGTCTGGTCGAAGCCCATCGGCCGGGGCGTGCCCGTCTCGGCGGCGAAGCTCTCGACGACCTTGCCCTGCTTGAAGTCCCAGATCTGGATCTCGTCCCCGCCCGAGCGCACCGCCGCCTGTTCGTGCCCGGCGCGGGCCGCGCCGAAGACGGTGGCGGCGGCGGTCGACAGGTCGACCGGCTCCTGGACCGACGGCCGGTAGACCGGGCGCATCGCCTCGTATGCGACGCGGGCACGCGGGTGGGTGGGCTCCGCGGTCGGGAACCGTCGCGGCCCCCGCCCTGTCCTTGATCAGGTGACACCGACACGGAGAGGGCCAGAACACCCCATGAAGCACGAGCAGTGGCAGCCGTTCCTCGAACGCTGGAGCGGGGAATGGGTCGATGCGCACGACCCCGAGCAGGACCTATCGCTGGCGGACGGGGTCGCGCGGGAGCGCTGGCTCGGTTTCGCCCCGGCGACCGCGGAGGCGGTTGCGGCCGCCGAGGCCCGACTGGGCCGCACGCTGCCGCCCTCGCTGCGCGAGTTCCTGCTGACCAGCGACGGCTGGCGGAACGCCGGCGTCTTCATCCACCGTCTCGCGGGCGCGGCCGAGCTCGCCTGGCTGGCCGACTCCGACGAGGGCCGCGGCTGGATCGAGGCGTACCGGGACACCGAGTTCCACGAGGACGACGAGGAGCCGGAGGGCCGGATCATCGCCCGCTCCCTGCGCCTGTCCCTCGACGCCGATGCCGCGGTCGTGTTCCTCGACCCCGAGGACGTCGACGGGCACGGCGAGTGGGCCGCGTACTGGTTGGCCTCGTGGTCGGGCAGCGGCCCGAAGCGCTTCCGCTCCTTCCGCGACCTCATGGACGAGCAGTACGTCTCCTTCCACGCCCTGCGCCGCCCGCCGGGCGCCACGCGCGACCACTGGGACGCGGAGGTGGAGCGGGCCCGGCGCGCGGCGCTCGACGGGGCGGTGGAGGGGCCGCTGGGCGTTCTGGAGGAGGCGTCCCGGTTCGGGAACGGGCGGGCCCGGCTGCTGCGCTTCCAGATGCTGGCGATGCTCGGCGACACGCACACCGTTCCCCTGGACCGGGTCGCCGTGGTCGACGAGGAGCGCGCCGACTTCCTCACGTCACCCCTCTTCACACGGGAGTTGCTCCCCCTGGTCCACGCCGAGGAGCGGCAGGCCCCGCTGTGGGGAAGCACCACGCTGCGGCTGCTGAAGAACTGCGGTGTGGAGGAGGCCCGTGCGCTGGCCGTCGACTTCGACCCCGACGGGTTCGACCCGGACGGGCTGACCTACGGCAACCCGGAGTTCGATGCGGCGGTGCACGGCGTCCTCGCCCGTCTGGACACCGCACTCCCCGGGGAGCCCGAGGGGGCCGGGGAGCCGGTCCAGGGCCGTCTTCCGGACTCCGTGTGGCCGGAGCTGCGGGCCGCGCTACGGCTGTGGCGCCCGCTCGACGAGGACCACATAGCCCCCGTGTCCCTGCTGGCGCACCCGGCCCTGGCTCGATTGATCACCGAGGAGCGCGGACGCGAGATCCTCTCCACCCGCCGCGGCTCCTGAACCGGTCCCTCGTGAACGCCGCGGCGAGCTGGACGTCTCCGGACAGCGGTGACCGGGTCGGCTGCACAACGCTGACGCTGACGGCAGAGGGGCGGCGGATTCCCTGGTGAGCGGGCCGGGCCGGCCCAACGGGTGCGTACGCCCGTGCCGTGCTCTAGCGTCGGAAGGGCGAGGGTGGCCGCAGCGACGAGCCGGTCGCCCCTCGGAGTGCCTGCTCTGTGTCGCCCGCCCCCGCCCGCGGTCCGGCGCACCCGCGGACCGCGTGACCGACCGAGAAGGCAGGTGCGTCCGCATGCGTCCGTCGGCCCGTATCCCGAGCATCCTCGCCGGCCTGGTCCTTTCGGCCGCCGGCATCGCCCTGGCCGCCCCGGCCGCCCACGCGGACATGCAGGCCTGCGAGCAGTACGTCGCGCAACAGAAGGTGAAGGTCAACAGCGACATCGTGCAGGCGTGTTACGTGGGCCAGGGCGGCGACCAGACCGCGTGCGTCAGCAGCCTCCAGGAGGCCGGTGTCTCCAACAAGGCGGCGGCACACGCCTGCCGGCTCTCCCCCAAGTAGCCGCGCCCCGCGACCGACCCGGGGGAGGTCGTAGGAGAGTGTGAGGTCGTCCCGCCGAGTTCTTCGTGGCATCTGCCAGTACGGCGGGCCGGGCCGCGCGCAGCAGACTCCCTGCCACGACCGCGACCCGCGCCCGGCCGGCCCCTTTTCACGGGGGCGGCCGGCGCGGGTCGCGGACATGACGAGGCGTTGGAGGGGGCGGCACGTGAGCGTGCAGCAGTACGACGGGATCGGCGAGGCCTTCGAGGGGTTCAAGTCCCTGCCCTTGATGCGTTACGGGGAGGTGCCCGGCTTCGTGGGCATGGTCGGGGACGTCCGCGGCAGGTCGGTCCTCGACCTGGCGTGCGGCACCGGTTTCCACAGCAGGGAGTTCAAGCGGCGCGGCGCCGCGGACGTCTTCGGCGTCGACATCTCCGTCGAGATGATCGCCGCCGCCCGGGAGTTCGAGCAGCGCGATCCGCTGGGCGTGCGCTACGAGGTCGGGGACGTGGCCGAACTCCCCCCGCTCGACCGGCGCTTCGACGTCGCGCTGGGCGTGCAGTGCCTCAACTACGCCGAGGACGTCGCGGCGATGGAGCGGATGTGCCGCAACGTCCACCGGAGCCTGGTGCCGGGCGGGGAGTTCTTCGTGCTCGCCCAGAAGCCCGACTACCGGTTCGACTGCGCCTCCCTGGACGCGTACGGGGTCCTCTGCGAGCCGACCGGCGAGGAGAGCGAGACGGGTCCGCGGGTGCGGGTCACGGCCCTCCTGGAGCCGGAGCCGATCAGCATCGTGACCACGGCGCCGCGCCGCGAGGTCTACGAGCAGTGCCTGCGGGCGGCCGGGTTCGTCGCGGTGGAGTGGGTTCCGCTGCAGGTGTCCGACGCCGGTGTCCGCGAGTACGGCGAGGACTTCTGGGCGGAACTCCGCGCGCATCCGCCGCTGGAACTGCTGCGCTGCCGCGCCTGACCGGCCGGAAGCGGGCAGGTCCCCGCACAGCCGCGGCTACCGCAAGGTGCTGGCGCGGCGAACCCGGAGCCCTACGGCGTCACCGAGTTCAACCCGTGCTGTTCACCTCGGCCGGGGACCCATCTCCTCAGCGGACGACCTGGGCCGCTTCTACCGGGCGCTGCGGGGCGGCCGCCTGCTGCCGCCGGCGCAGCTCGCGGAGATGAGGACCACCGCCGATGCGGGCGGCGGCTCGGGCTACGGGCTGGGACTGTCCCCGCTGACCCTGGGTACGTGCGGGGTGACGCTCCGGGCCCGTCGGAACACGGGCCGGGGAGTATGCCACCCCCGGGGCCGGCTGACACGTCACGAGAAGGCGCGACGTGATCCCGGCCCGGGCGGCTGGCCCCATGGTGGTCAGGAACCGGACGGACCAGCCGCCCGGCCCACCGAAAGGAACACCGCCATGGCCGCCCTGATCCCCCTGCGCAAGACGCTCCTCGTAGTGGTTTCCGCCGTCGCCGCCCTCCTCGGCGGCGGATCGGCCTTCGCCGCGTCGAACGCCGCGCCCCTGGTCGACGACCCCTCCGGGGCCAAGGTCCAGCGCACCGGCGCGGTCAGGAGCGCGCTGAGCGCCCAGGACCGTTTCAGTGCGTATTACTACTACTACGTACAGGGGCGGTAGCCGTGGTGACCACGGCTCCGCTGCGCGTACCGCCCGGCCCCGCCGGGGCCGGGCGGTACGGCAACCGGCTCGCCTACGAGCGTGATCCCCTCGGCTTCCTGCTCGACCAGCGGCAGTACGGCGACCTGGTCCGCTTCGCCGACGACCTGTACCTCGTCAACTCGCCCCACCTCGCGGAAACCGTCCTCAAGCACACCAACACCGCCTACACCATCAGCCGTGACCTGCTGGGCGAGGAGACCGACGGCGGCCGCGCCTCGGAGGACCTGGCCCACTGGATGCGCGCCCGCAGCCTGGCGGGCCGCGGACTGAACCGGAGCAGTCTGCGCGCCGCCGGTGACCGCCTCGCCTCGACGGCGGTCCGGCACGCCGAAGCCTGGAACGCCCGCGGCAGGATCGACGCGGTCCCCGCGCTGGAGGAACTCAGCGCCGAGCTGATCGCCGAATTCTGCCTGGGACCGGAGACCGGCCGGGTCCCCGACCTGGTGGCCCGCCTCCAGGACGCCCGGCTGCCCGGCGCGCTGCCCGTCCCCGCGCGCTGGTCGCCGCGCAGACGGCGGCTCCACCGCGTCGGCCGCGACCTGGCCGCGGAGGTGTCCCGCCTGATCCTCCGGCGTGGCTGCACGCGCGGGGAGGACTCCCCCGCGGTGATCGCGGACCTCCTCGTCACCGCGTGCGACGAAGGCGCCCTCACCCATGAGGGAGCGGTCAGCATCGTCGTCGCCAACCTGTTCGCCGCACACGAGACCACCGCCGCCGCGCTGGCCTGGCTCTTCCTCCTCCTCGACCAGCATCCGCAGGTGCAGCGGCAGGTCCTGGCCGAAGCCGGCCGGGAACTCGACGGCGGGTCGCGCCTCCCGACCGCGGCCGACCTGCCCCGGCTGGCCGTGACCGAAGGCGTCGTGAAGGAGACGCTCCGCCTCTATCCCCCGCTGTGGTTCCTGGAACGGGCCGTCGACCAGCCCACCGAGCTCGCCGGCTACCCGCTGCGCCCCGGCCAGCGCGTCGCCGTCAGCCCCTTCGTGCTCCACCGGGACCCGCGGCACTACGACCGGCCGACGGAGTTCCGCCCCGACCGCTGGATCGACCGTCCCGCCGACCACGCCCTGCCCAAGTACGCCTTCATGCCCTTCGGCGGCGGACCCCGGACCTGCCTCGGGGCGCGCTTCGCCACCGTCGCCGTGATCGTCACCGCGGCTGCCCTGACCAGTCGCTACCGCCTCACCCGGGCCCCGGGCAGCCCGCCCGTGTTCGGTACGCGGAGCATCCTCCAACCCGAAGGCCTGACCCTCGACGTGACCACCCGTGAGGACGTCGCGGTGGCGCCCGGGCGTGGCGGGCCCGCGGCTACTGGTACGGGTTGAAGGGGATGCCGGCCGGCTTGGCCTCGGCCAGGTGCGACGGGAAGGCGTCGTCCCTCAGGCCGAAGTGCGCGCTGCCGAAGTCGGCCTGGCTGAGCTTGTCCCGCAGGGTCGGGGGGTAGCCCGACCAGCCGACGAGTGCGGGGAACTGCCAGGCCCGCTTGTGGTTCTCCGGCGGTTCGTCGTTGTTGTTCGCGGCGCGGAAGCAGTGCGTGCTCACGCCATCCTTGTGATAGACGATCTTGGGGTGGGTGCCATCCCAGCGGATCTGGTCGCGGGTGTGGATCACGAAGTCGCCGTGCGCGGACGTGGCGACGTACTTCGCCTCGTTGTTCTGGATCCAGACCACCACGTGCTCCCAGTCGTGGCGGTGGCCGCCGAGGCTGACTCCGGGCAGGGCCTGGTCCTTCTCGAAGTAGAGCGCGTACATCACGGCGCACCAGCCGTTGTTGCAGGTCGCCCGCGCGTACCCGTTGGTGTTGTCGAGGTCGGAGGCGTCCCGGCAGCTGCCGTCGAGGGCTCCGGTGGGTTTGAGGCCGCCGTTCAGGGTGCCGTTCGGGCCGATGGCTGGGGTCGGGTAGCAGCCGTCGGTGTCGTAGTCGTAGGCGGGCTGGAAGTTCAGCTCCATGGGGTCGGCGTTGACGGGCAGTGCGGAGGGCGGCGCCGCGAACGCCGTCTGCGGGACGCCGACGAGCAGGGTGAGGGCGGCGCCGACGACCACGAGTGATCTCCGGATGTGACGGTTCGTCCGCAAGGCTGGCCTCCCGGCCGTGGGGGGTGAGGGACGGCGCACCTACGGGCCGCCCGCCGTGGGGCGGCTCCGGGCGCGCGCCGGGAGCATCATTGGCGAAGCCGGCCGGTTCGGCAAGGGTCAGGACGTCAAACGTCGCTGTCGGCGGGCGAGTTGATGCGAACGGAGCCGCAATGGGGCTTCCGGGTTCACTGATGACGGTTCGTCATGGGTCGTCGCACCGGGCGTGCCGGTCCGCGAGCGGCTGCGGGCGGCGAGGTGGGCGCCCCGCCATCCGGTGGGAACGGGTCAGGCGGTCGCGCCGGTCATCCGGCGGACGCGCCGAGGACCGCCGTCACGAGACGACGCGCGTACGCGGTGTCGAGGCCGTCGGGGCGGAAGAGGATGCGGTACATCAGTGGGGCGACGACGTGGTCGATGACCGCCTCGACCTCGGGCGCCTCCTCCCCGCGCTCGGTCGCACGGGAGAGGATGACGCCGATGTGCTCGGCGGCGTACGCGGAGCACTGCCCGGCATTGCTGCCGTCCGGGTCGCCGAGCAGGGCGTCGCGGATGTAGGAGCGGCCGGTCGGTGAGGACATCTCGTCGAGGAACTGCTCGGCCCATGCCGTCAGGTCGGCCGCGAGGGTGCCGTGCTCCGTGGGCGCGGCGTCGGGCCTCAGCCGCTCGACCGCCACGTCCGACAGCAGTTCCTGGAGGTCTCCCCAGCGGCGGTAGATCGTCGACGGGGTCACGCCCGCGCGCTGGGCGATCAGCGGTACCGTCAGGGCGTCCCGGCCCAGTTCCGCAGTGAGTTCGCGTACCGCGGTGTGCACCGACGCCTGGACCCGGGCGCTGCGCCCACCGGGGCGTACCATCTGCCTGCTCACACGCTCCACCTTAACGCAAAATCATTGCTTCTAGCGCGGTGATCGCTGGGTGCGACCTGCGGCTCGGGCCCGGCCGGACGGATCTGCCGGGCCTGCCCGGACCCGAGCGCGCGCTCACGCGGCGTGCGCCGCGGGTTCGCGGGCGGGACCGGTCCGCTCGTACGCCTGGCCGACGCGGAAGAGCACGTCCTCGCCGAAGGGCCGCCCCAGGAGCTGCATGCCGATCGGCATGCCTGCCGTGTCGCGGCCGACCGGTACGGACAGGGCCGGTACGCCGGTGATGTTGGCGGGCGACGACAGGCGTACGTAGGCGTCGGAGACGCCCTCGACGGTGCCGTCGGACCAGGTGATCGCCTCCTGGCCGGCCCGCACCGCGGTCGCCGGGACGGCGGGTGCGGCGATCACGTCGACCTCCTGGAACAAACGGGCCCATGCCTGCCGCATGAGCGTGCGGGAGCGCTGGGCGCGCAGGTGGTCCCCGGCGGGCATCAGTGCGCCGGCCTCCAGCAGGACGCGGACGTCGTCCCGGTAGAGCTCGGGGACCGTGCGCAGGGTGCGCTCGTGGTACGCGGTCGCCTCGGGCACCATCAGGCCCCACTGGGTGGCCTGGACGTAGCGGGTCATGGGGATCTCGACGTCGACGAGGTGTGCGCCGAGGGCCTGGAGGTGGTCGACGGCGTCCCGGACCGCGGCTTCGACCTCGGGGTGGACGTGGTCGAAGTAGTAGGTGCGCGGTACCCCGATCCGCAGGCCGGCGAGGTTCGTTCCCGCGGCCTGCCGCCGGTGGTCGACGGCGGGCGCGGCGAGCGAGGCGGGATCGAGCGGGTCGCGTCCGGCCAGGGCGGGCAGGACCAGGGCGGCGTCCCGGACGGTGCGGGTGATCGGGCCGACGTGGTCCAGCGACCAGGACAGGGGCGTGACGCCGCGCCGGGAGACGAGGCCGTAGGTCGGCTTGAGGCCGACGACGCCGTTGAGTGCGGCGGGAACGCGGATCGATCCGCCGGTGTCGGTGCCCAGGGCGAAGGTCGCCGCGCCCGATGCCACGGCGACGGCGGATCCGCCGCTCGACCCGCCGGCGATCCGGGCGGGGTCCCAGGCGTTGCGGGTCTGCGGGGTCGTCAGGCCGTACGCGAACTCGTGGGTGTGCGTCTTGCCGAGCAGGATCGCGCCGGCGGCCTTCAGTCGTGCGGCGACCGCGCTGTCGGTCCGTGCCCGGTGGCCCGTGCGGACCCGGGAGCTGGCGGACGTCGCCGTTCCGGCCACGTCGATCAGGTCCTTCAGGCCCATCGGCACACCGTGCAGCGGACCGCGGTAGCGGCCTGCCGCGATGTCGCGTTCGGCCCTGCGCGCGGCCGTGCGGGCCTGCTCGGCGGTGACGGTGACGTACGCGTGCAGGCGCGGGTCGACCTGCGCGATCCGCTCCAGGACGGAATCCGCCAGCTCGACGGGAGACAGGCGCCGGGTGCGGATCGCGTCGGCGGCCGCGGCCAGGGTCAGTTCATACGGCTGCATCGGGCTGCTCCCGTGCCACGCGGTAGGCGGGGGCGGGCGGGGTGTCCTCGAAGTCCAGCTCCCGCAGGACCGCGACGACGGAGTGGATGTGACGGGCGACGGCGGCGACCGCGGCGTGCCGGTCGGCGGGCAGCGGGAGGCCGGCGCGGGCCGCCCATGCGGCGGCTTCCGGCGGGGTGAGGTCAGGGGCGGACACGGACTTCCCTTCTCCGGGCTGGAGCGGCGGAGCACCCCAGAAGGACTAAAGCTAAAGGTTTGCGTTAGTCGACTGTAGGGATCTAGGCTACCTAAAAGCAAACCGATTGCGTTTAGCGTCAAGGAGCTTGTCCGTGACCGCAGTTGCAGCCCCAGCACCCGTGCCCCTCGCCCACCGGGCCGCCCGCCCGATCCCGAGCCGTCGTACGGCCTCCTTCGCCCTCAACGCCTCGGTCCTGGCCGCCCTCCTCGCGGCGTCCAGCGCGCCGACCCCTCTCTACCCCCACTACCAGGACGCCTGGCAGCTGTCCGCGCTGACCGTCACCGTCGTCTTCAGCGCCTACTCCCTGACGCTGCTGCTGGCCCTGCTCACCACCGGATCGCTCTCCGACCACCTGGGACGGCGCCCCGTCCTGGCCACCGCCCTGGCCCTGGACGCCGTTTCCATGGTGCTGCTGGCCACGGCGGACGGCGCCGGTGCGCTGATCGGCGCCCGGGTCCTGCAGGGAGCGGCCACCGGCGCGGCCACCAGTGCCGCGGGAGCGGCCCTCCTCGACCTGGCGGACCCCCTGCGTCCGGGACGGACCGCCCTGGCCAACAGCATCGCCCCGGTGGGGGGCATGGCCGCCGGCGTCCTGGCCTCCTCCCTCCTCGTCAACTTCGGCCCCGCCCCCGCGGTCAGCGTGTACCTGCTGCCGGCGGTCCTGCTCACCGCGCAGGCCGTCGCGGTCGCCTTCACCCCGGAGACGGCCCGCCCGCACGCCGGCGCCCTGCGCTCGCTGCGCCCGCGGCTCGCCGTGCCGCAGTCGGCCCGCCGCGCCCTCCTGGTGGCCGGCGCCGCCGTCGTCGCCGTCTGGGCGCTGGGCGGCTTCTACTCCTCCCTCGGCCCGGCGCTGGTGCACCTCGTGGCCCCGGCCGCCCCGCGGGCGGTGGGCGGCATGGTGTTCTTCACGCTCACCACCGCGGCCACGCTGGCCGTGTGGGCGCTGCGGCGTACGGCCCCGTACGCCGCCGTCACCGGCGGGAGCCTGGCCGTCGTACCCGCCGGCGCCCTGGCGCTGGGCGGTCTGCACGGCGCCGGCCTGCCCGCCGTCTACGGCGGAGCGGCCCTGGCCGGGATCGCCTTCGGCGCCGTCTCCCAGGGGGCGTTGCGCATGACACTCGCCGCGCTCCCCGAGGACGACCGGGCGGCCACCGTCGCCGCGTACTACGTCCTCAGCTACCTCTCCATGAGCCTGCCCGCCATCGCCGCGGGCGCCGCCACCCAGCGGTACGGACTGGCCACCGCCTCGCAGTCCTACGCCGTCGCCGCCGGGCTGACGGCCGTCGCCGCTCTGGGAGCACTCACCGCGGCACGGCGCCGGGAAGCCCGCCGCACGCCCGACGCCCGCCGGTGAGCGTCCCGAACTCCCAACCCCCAGGCCCCGACTCCGAACTCCGGAAACCGAACGATCTTCCGTAGCCCGCTCGACAAGACCGAGGAAACGAGCAGTCATGAGCACTTCGCCGGCCACTCGCCCGTCCGCCACCACCCCCACCTGGACCGTGGGCGACGTCACCGTCCACCGCATCGACGAGACCCTCCTGCCACCCGCCACCGGACCCTGGCTGCTGCCGGACGCCACCCCCGCCGTGGTCGCCGGGCAGGACTGGCTGCGCCCCCACTTCGCCGACGACCAAGGCGTCCTGCACCTCCACAGCCACAGCTTCGCCTTCGCCGTCGGCGGGCTGCGCGTCCTCGTGGACACCGGCATCGGCAACGGCAAGGAGCGGGCCAACCCCGCCTGGCACCACCTCGACACCGACTACCTCCAGCGCCTCACCGCCGCCGGATTCCCCCCGGAGTCGGTCGACCTGGTGGTCCTCACCCACCTGCACGCCGACCACGTCGGCTGGAACACCCGCGCGGTGGACGGCGCATGGGTCCCGACCTTCCCCAACGCCCGGTACGTCACCTCCCGTACGGAGCGGGACTTCTGGGCCGGCTACGACATGGAGGAGGCCCGGCGGCAGATGTTCCTGGACTCGGTGACACCGGTGGAGGAAGCGGGGTTGCTCGACCTCGTCGACGTACCCGCCGAGGGTGTGGGGATCGCCCCGAACGTACGGCTGCTCCCCACCCCCGGCCACACCCCCGGCCACATCGCAGTCGAGCTGACGGACCGCGGCCGGACGGCTCTGATCACGGGCGACTGCATCCACCACCCCGTCCAGCTCGCCCACCCCGCCATCGGCGCCTGCGTCGACATCGACCCGTCGCAGTCCGAGGCCTCGCGCCGCACGCTGCTCGGCTCCCTCGCCGACACCGACGCCCTCGTCCTGGGAACGCACTTCGCGCCGCCGACCGCGGGCCGCGTCGTCTCCCACGACGGCGCCTACCGCCTCGCGCCCGTCCCCGCCGACGCACACTGAGCCCGGCTCGGATACGTCTCAGGGAAGCGTCCGGGCCATCCCCGAGGCCCCGGGCACACCCCACGGTCATGATCACTTCATGCCGAACGCAACGCGCCACCTGACCTGTTTCACCGTGGGTCCCCTCAGCATGACGGTCTACGGAACCATCCGCCTCACCGACCCCACGCACGGCCCCGGCCTCGCCTGGGGCCTCGGCCATCTCGCGCTGCTGACGGCCGTACTGGCCTTCGTACCGGTGATGTGGACCCTGCGGCGGTGGGCGGAGACCGGGCGCGGGCCGGCGGCGCGCCTGCTCGCCGGCGCCGCCGTCACCGTGGGTCTGCTCGGGGCGGCAGCAGCGGCGGCGCAGACCGTGGTCGACCTGGTGGTCGGGTTCCTCTGCGCGGACCGGGAGGCCATGAACGCCATGTTCGAGGGCGTCAGGAGCTACCCGGGGGTGACTCCCGCCGTCTACACCGTCGGCCCGCTGCTCTTCTACGTGGGCCTGGTCCTGCTCACGGCCCAACTGGCGGTCCTGCGGCGGATCCCGGCCTGGCG
The DNA here is from genome assembly GCF_051550185.1 of Streptomyces pallidus (ex Mingjun et al. 2026). NCBI lineage: Bacteria > Bacillati > Actinomycetota > Actinomycetes > Kitasatosporales > Streptomycetaceae > Streptomyces > Streptomyces pallidus (ex Mingjun et al. 2026). The sequence continues at coordinate 497,420 of NZ_CP196181.1, forward strand.
GCCGCTCGTCGTGGTGGCGGGCATCGCCGTCTCGACGGTCAGCCTGGACCTCCTCCCGATCGGCGGGCTGTTGCTGCTCCTGGCGCTCGCGCCCCTGGGCCGGCGCCCCGCGCTCAACCCGGTATGAGCGCGTCCCACTGGTCCCGGGTCGGGCCGTCGGGCTCCGGCGAGAAGTCCGGGCGGGCGGCCAGCCATGCGGTGACGTGCCGCTCCACCTCGTCGGTGCCGTAGGCGTCGTCGGCCGGTCGTACGAGATGCCGTACCTGGGCGCGGGCCCTCATGACGACGGGATCGTCGAAGGCGCAGGCGGCCAGAGCGGCAGCCCGCCGATCCGACGGGATCGCGCCCTCGGCGAGGCGCCGCCCGGTGGCGCGGTCGGCCGCCACCTGCGCGTCGAACCAGGGGCGGAGGGTCTGCACCGTCCAGGCGTGGTAGCCGGTCGGGTCCGCAGCGATCTCGTCGACACGGGTGGCGAGGTGCTGGGCGGCGCGCAGGCCGAGGGACGCGCCGTGGCCCGAGGTGGGGTTGGTGTGGATCAGGCTGTCCCCGGCGTTGACCAGGCCGGTGACGACGGGGCCCTCGTCGTCGGCGAGGGCGGTCCAGCGGTTGTCCAGGCCGGCCATCGCGAGGACGGGCGACAGGGGTTCGGGGGCCAGGGCGAGCCAGGCGGCACTGGCGGGGAAGAGACGGGCGCCGGCCTCGAACACGGCGGGGTCGGTGAGCGCGCCGCGGCTCGGATCGTCCGTGGTGACGACCAGGTTCACCGCGAAGGTGTCGTTGTCGGAGGGGAAGACGCCGCCGAACGCGAAGGGGGCGGCCGAGCCGGGTTTCACCCGCCCGGGGTCGCGCGGGCCGTCGTTGCGCAGGCGGTACCAGCGGCAGAGGTAGGCGAGCCGGGTGCGGTGGCTGTCCACGACGGGCGGGCGGCAGCCGGCCGCGGTCAGCCAGGCGGGAACCGGCGAGCGGCGACCGGCCGCGTCGACGACGAGGTCCGCCCGGTACACGTCCCCGCCCACCCGTACGCCGGTGACGCGGGCCGGGCGGCCCTCCCGGAGGGCGAGGCCGCTCACCCGGCAGCCCCGCCGCACGTCAACGGTGCTTTCCCGCCGCACGGCGGCGGTCAGGGCGGCCTCCAGGACGATGCGGCGGGTGCGCAGGGTCACCAGGTCCTCGTCGCCGGCCCGGTAGGGCGGGTGCTCGCCGAACCAGTCGAACTCGTGGTGTTCCCGGGCGCCGCGGGCCAGCAGGTCCGCGTACACGTCGGGCGCCTCGGTGCGGAGCACGGTGCGCACGGGTGCGAGGAGCGAATGGGGCTGGACGGCGTGCGGGACCCGGGGCCTGTCCCAGTGGAAGAAGTCCCGGTGCGGGTCCTCGCCGGCTTCCCGGGCGTCCTGCTCGAACAACGTGACCGTGTGGCCCCGCCGACCGAGCACGAGGGCCGTCCCCAACCCGCTGATACCCCCACCGATCACTGCAACCCGCGCCACTGGATACCCCTTCGCGTCGTGTTGCGGGATGATCCTACTGCCCGGTTCCCTGGCCCCGGCGGCCCCGGGCGCGCGCCCGACCCGGCCGACTCCGCGGCGAGTTGAGGGCGCGGACGGAGGTCGTCACGAACGCGTCACGAAGTCGGCACGGGCGTCAGTGGCCGCGGGTCCCGAGCTCGGCGGTGCCGGTACGGTCCAGTCTGCGCAGCAGGAACGGCAGCAGGAGGCGCTGCCGCACGCGCGCGTACGCCATCACGAGGCGCGCGCACCGGCTGTAGGTCATCTCCCGGATGTCGGCGTCCAGCCTGAGCAGGTCCTCCTCGGCCCCGCTCGCGTACCCGGACCGGATGACCCCCCTGTGGACCATGACCAGGACGGCCTTGGCCCGGCGGCGGTAGAAGGACACCACGCGCTCGTCGTGGGCCAGGCCCAGGAGCAGGCGCGGTGCGCGGGGGTCGCCGAGTTCGGCGAGGAGCCGGGCGGCCTTGACGCGTACGAAGGAACGCACGAGCCGGTCGACCCCGGTCGGGGCCGGTCCCCTGACCGGTCGGACGAGCTCCGTCAGGACGGGTTTGGCCCGCGCGTCCCCCAGCCGCGCGAGCGAATGGGCGGCGTTGACGCGGGACACGGGGTCGAGGGACCGGTCGCGGGCCATGTCCGCGAGGATCCGGAGCGCGCGCCGGTCGTCGAGCCGTACCCCCATCAGGCGGGCGGCGAGCGCGCGCCCGGAGCCGTCGAAGCGGGTGTCCTTCGCGAGGGAGAGGAGCAGCTCGCCGGCGCCCGGATGCCCGAGCTGGGCGAGGGCGCCGGCCGCGTGGGCGCGGGCCAGCGGGTGCACGGCGTCCTCGTGGGCCAGTTCCAGCAGCAGCTTGGTGCCGCGCTCGTCGCCGCCCTCGCCGAGCCGGAGCGCGGCCTGCACCCGGGCGACCCCGTTGTACAGGCGCAGCGTCTGCGGCGCCACCGGGGTGCTGCGGGTGAAGGCCAGTGGCGCGACGCCCCCGGCGTCCTCGTCCCCGGCGATCCGCACGAGGAGTTCCCGGGCCCGCTCGTCGTCGAGGTCGGCCAGCGCCATGACCGCGCTCAGGCCGTCGCGCAGGCGGCTCGGCCGGGAGGCCAGCGAGACGAGCGCCGAGGCCGTCCGCTCGGCGACCCCCGGCGGCAGCCGCGTGCCCAGCCGGGCCTGTGCGGCGATGAACTGCAGGTCGGGAAGGCCGGCGTCGGTCGCGGCGGCCAGCCGGTGCAGGGCCCGGGCGCCCGCCGGGTCGTCGGCCGCCGCGTCGAGCAGGAAGCCCGCGTACGACATCTGGGCGGTACGCAGCTCCAGCCGGGCGCGCCGCCTGCCGGGCGGTTCGGGGCGGCGGGTGCCGACGAACCGCCGCAGCTCCGACCGGAGCCGACCGGGGTCGGCGGCGACGGCCTGCGCAGCGAGGTAGTCGGCGAGGGTCTGGTGGAGGAACGTGAAACCGGACTCGTCGTCCTGGGTGAACAGGCCGCTGTGCCGCAGCAGGTCCGCCAGGAACCGGCGCCACGTCTCCTCCAGTACCGGATCGGGTCCGGCGTCGGGTCGCGCGGCCTCCGGGAAGCCGAGGAGAGCGGCGAGGACGTCGTGTTCCTCCCCGGGGCGGTTCCGGGGCCGGCCCACGTGCTGGGCGGCAAGGCGGGAGACGAGCGGGAAGAATCCCTCGGCCGTCTCCCGTGCCCGGTCGAGCACCTTGGTGCCGTAGCGTTCCAGGGCCTGGCGGGTCTGCTCCCGGATCCCGGACAGGCCGGCGGCGTAGTGCCGGTCGGCGAGGGCCCCGACGAAACGCCGGTACAGGTCGCCGCGGTGCGCGGGCAGCGGCTGGTCCTGCTCGGCGGGACCGAGGGCGCACAGGATGGCCGCCATCAGCGGGACGCTACCGAGGCCGGCCGCGGGCGAGGCGGCGGCGGTGGCCGTGGCGGTGTGCGCGAGCCGGTCCGCCGCCCGTTCGGGCGCGGTCCGCCCCGTGGCACGGAACCACTTCACGGCGAGGGAGCGGAACTCCGACGGGTCGAACGGGCGCAGTTCGAGGACCGGCGTGTCCTCGCCGAGGACGCCGAGCTCTGCCTCGGGCAGCGGACGCGTGGCGACCACGAAGCGGAACGGGCTGCCAGCGGTCGCGGGCCCGGTGGAGCTGGTGGGGCCGGTGGTCCCCCTGCGACCTGCGTGGCCGGCCAGGGTCTGCAAGACCCTGCGCCTGGACTCCGGGAGGAGGATCTCGTCCAGCCCGTCCACCATCACGAGCCACGGCACGCCCGGTTCCGGCTCCGAACGGAACACTTCGGGGTCGGGTCCTTCGAGCAGCCCGAACCGGCTCAGGTCGCGGGTGACCGCACGGGCGAGCACCTGCGGGAGCGGATCCTCCTGAAGCAGGTCGGTGGCCCGGAGCAGGACCGGCAGTGCGCGCGCATCCGCGCGTGCGTGCCCGTCCGTTCGTGCGTGCGCGTCCGTTCGTGCGTGCGCGTCCGTTCGTGCGTGCGCGTCCGTTCGTGCGTGCGCGTCCGCGGTCCTGCCCGCCCCGGCGTCCCCTCCGGCCAGGTGACGGCCGGCTGCCGTGGCGAGCGTCATGCGCAGGAAGGTCGTCTTGCCGCCGCCCGGTCCCGCGGTCAGGACGGTCACCCGCGCCGCCCGACCGCCGGAGCCTGCGATCCGGTGCACGGCCTCCTCGGCGGAGAGCTCCTGCGGCGTGACCCGGCCCACGGCGCCCACGGCGGTGGTGCCGACGCCGCTGCCGAGGGCGCGTACGCGGGCCCGCTGGGCGAGGTAGACGTCGGCCAGCGGGGGCGCGCCGGGCCCGCTGGTGCCGCCGACGTAGGGGTGTTCCCGGGTCGAGGCCAGGGCCGCGCTCAGGTAGTCGTGGACCTGTTGGGCGTGTGCGTCGGCGGGCACCAGCCCCGCCGGGCCGGCGGGGAGGCCGATCAGGCGGTGCAGGGCGGTGCGCTCGGCGTCGGTGAGGATCCCGTACCAGCGGTCGACCCGGCTGGCGGTCAGGGTTCCCGCACCGTCGGTGGGCCGGTGCTCGCTGACGATGCCGATGAGGCAGCCGCCGCTCCACACCGCCGCCCCGGACATGCCCTCCCAGGGCGACGGCGCACGCTCGGTGGCACGACCGGCGCCCCGGTCGGCAGCGGGGTCGGTCCCGGGCGGGTCGACGATCAGCTCCAGCGTGCCCTCGCGCCGCCCCGACAGGGCGACCGCGCAGCCGTGGGCGTGCCGGGTGTCGCGGTACTCGAACCCCGCGCCGTCCGGTCCCACCTCGTGCCGCAGCTTGAAGCGCGGGAAGCCCACCGCCTCGCACGGCGCCGAGCGGCGGCCCAGCCGCCCGTACGGGACGGCGCCGACCGCCCGCGGGGCCACGCCTTCCGCGTCCGTGGTGGGGTGCAGTGCGAGCACCGCGATGTCGAGCCGCCGGTGCAGGAAGGCCGTCTCGGCGTCGACGTCCGTGATCCCGCCCCGGCCGTCGACGAAACGGACCAACACCTCCCTGGCGTCGTCGACGACGTGCGCTGCGGTCAGCACGTGCCCGGGACCGACCTGGTAGCCGGAGCCCCGTTTGCCGCTGCCGTCCTGGCACATGGAAACGATCTGCACGGCCCGCCGCTCGTCCAGCCCCGCCGACGGGGCGAGTGGGCGGCTACTGCTCAATCGATCCCGCCCGGCCGGACACGAAGGCACTGGTCCGCACGCCGGCCACGTCGACGGTCGGCTGCAGGGACAGCTTCACGCGCTGGACCGCGTCGCTGCGCACGGACCCGTCGACCCCGAGGTCCACGACCCAGAACTTGACCTTGCCGTGCCCGCCGGCCTTCTTCTCCAGCGCGAGCGACACCTCCAGCTCGATCGCCCCCAGCTCGAACTGCAGCTTCTTCCCCTGCGCTTCGGCGATCGACAGCTCCAGCTCTTCCCGCAGCTCCTTGATCACGGTCGACAGCTCGATCACGCGGCATCCCCCTCGGCCCGATTCGCACACGCGTCAGCACACGGCACGGGGGTACTCACACCCGGTCCGGTCCTCGTACGCTGTCACCGTACTCATCCCCAACCACCCGCGCACGGTGGTCGGTTGAATGACTGCCTGTTCCGGTCACCCCGGTGCCCGGAACGAGGGTCCGCACCGAGAGCACACGGCTGAGGGGCCTGACGAACTCCTCCCGTGCCACGGCGAGGAGGCGGGGAGGTACCTCGCCGGCCAGCAGCCCGGTCACGTAGGCGCGTGCCTCAGCGGGCGACAGCGCGGGCAGTTTCCAGCGCAGGACCCGGGCGGCGGCCATGCGGTCGCCCCCTGCCCCTGCGGCGGCGCGCAGTTCGTCGTGCGGGTCGTCCACTGCGGTGCGGCGGACGGGCAGTCCGCGGATGCGGCTGCGGTAGTCGTCCTCCCACGCTCCGGTGACCGCGGAGACCGCTCCGATGCAGTGCAGTCCGCCGTCGAGCCGGTCGACCAGGTACGGGCCGTGACCGACCAGCATCGTGTGCCGGTCCCGGGTGCGGGCGTACTCCTCGGACTGGACGAGGACCAGCCAGGCGAGTTCGTGCTCTCGGACGTCCACCACGACCGTGCGCCGCGGTTGCCCGACGCCCGGGCAGCACTCGCCCGGCGCTCGCGCGCCAGCTCTTCCTCGACGATCCGTACCGCTTCGTCCCGTGCGATCACGACTGCAGGATCACCGCAGCGGCCGGCTGCCGCCAGCGCCTTTCCGCCAGGGCCCGTCCGCCGGCGGCTCGGCCGCCCGGGCCGTCGGCCGTCACGGCGGGGGGCGGAAGCCGTTGAAGAGGTCGTCCATGCCGCGCAGGGCCAGGCGGTCGGGGGTGGCGCGGACCGCGAGGTCGCGGGCGGCCACCGCGAGGGGGTTGCGGAGGGCGCCGAGGCGGCCGACGCGTCGGGCGCGGACGCGTACGGCATCGGTGCGGTCGCGGCGGGCGGCGGTGTACGCGGCGAGGGCGGCGAGGACGGGGTCGGCGCCGTTCGGGGGGAGGAGGCCGGCCAGGACCACCGCGTCCTCGATGGCCTGGCACCCGCCCTGGCCGAGGTTGGGCGCCATGGCGTGGGCGGCGTCGCCGAGCCAGGCGACGCGGCCGTGGTGCAGGGCGGGGAGCGGGGCGGCCAGGTCGTAGAGGTCGTTCTGGAGGACGTCGGCGGGGTCGAGGCGGTCGATGCGGTCCAGCAGGGCGGGTATCGGGTCGTGCCACGAGCCGAAGCGGTCGCGGAGTTCGGCTCGGGGGTCGGCGGACCGGGTGCCGGGCGGGACGAGCGCGGTGGCGTAGAGGTAGAAGCGGCCGTCGGAGATCGGGGTCACGCCGAACCGCTGCCCCCGCCCCCAGGTCTCGCTCATGGCCGCTATCGGCAGGTCCGGCGCATCGACGAGGGTTCGCCACGCGGTCTCGCCGATGTAGTGCAGGCCGGGGTGGGCGGGGAAGTGCGCGTGGCGCAGCGGGCTGCGGATGCCGTCGGCGGCGACGACCAGATCGGCGGCGAGGTCCTCGCCGGCCGCCGTACGGACGACCGGGCTGCCCTCGGGGTCGTGGACGGCGGTCACGGCGCTGCCGTAGCGGACGGCACCCGCAGGCAGGGCCGCTGCCAGGGCGGCGGTGAAGGCCGGTCGTGGGACGGCGATCGGGGCCACGCCGTAGCGGGCCGCCATGTCCGCGGTGGCGACGCGGGTGAGCCACCGGCCGTCGGAGCGGCGCACCCCCATCGTCTCGGGTACGGCGCTACCGGCGGCGCGGGCGGCGTCGACGCCGATGGCGTCCAGTGCGCGCAGGGCATTGGGGGCGAGGCCGATGCCGGCGCCGGTGAGGGGCGGTGCGGGGGCTCGTTCGCAGACGGTGACGTGCCAGCCGCTGCGGTGCAGGGCGAGGGCGGCCGTCAGACCTCCGATTCCGGCGCCGACCACGACGGCGCGACGGTTCGCCATGAACACCCCTTCGTCCGGGTCGGGCACCCGTTCCGGCGCTGAACCCCACTCTACGACCGTGGAGCGGGAGCGCGGGCGGCGGCTCCGGGCCGGACGACCGCCCGGTCCCGCCAGTTGAACGAGCGGGTGCCCGTCTGCCCGGTGCTGTCCTGTGACGGTCAGACGAGGCGGGTGCCGGTGCTGCGGACCACTCCGAAGATCAGACCGGTCGTGGGGTTGATCGACGTACCCGCGTGCAGGTTGACGGCGGGCCACCGGGGCGACGGGCCGCGCGGCGCCGGCCGCGTCGGCGGCAGCGACCGCCGGGGCCACGGGCGCGGCCAGCAGGACGCCGGGGCCACGGGCGCGGCCAGCAGGACGCCGGTACCGAGGGCCAGGGCCGCCAGCCGGCGGGGTGCGCGGGCGCGCGGGGACGCTGCCAACGGGACCTCCGAACTCGTCGGGGGGCGCGCGGCGTTCCGGTGGGATTCCCGGACACCGCGGCCAGCCGCACGGGTGTAGGTGTTCGAGGTGCGGTGGAGCGGACGAATCCCGGGCGGGGACGGTCCGGAAGTCGACAGGATGTTGGGCCGCCGCCCCGCTGCGGGCGACGGCCGTGCGCGACCCGGGAACGGCCACGAGAGAGACGGGTGGCACACCTCCGTGGCCGGCGGCCCGATCGACGGTAGGGTGCCGCCCGTGTCCGAGCATCAGCGCGACCTCGTCGGCTACGGTGCCGAGCCGCCGCACGCCGCCTGGCCCGGCGGCGCCCGCGTCGCCGTCAGCCTCGTCCTCAACTACGAGGAGGGCGGCGAGCAGAACGTCCTCGAAGGCGACCCCGCGTCGGAGGGCTTCCTCCACGAACTCGTCGGCGTGCCACCCGTGGTGGGCGGGCGGGACCTGAACGCCGAGTCGATGTTCGCCTACGGCTCGCGCGCCGGGTTCTGGCGGGTCCACCGCACGCTCACGGCGCACGGCGCCCCCCTGACCGTCTACGCCGTGGGGCAGGCGCTCTCCCGCAATCCGGACGTGGCGTGGGCGATGGGCACCGCCGGCTGGGAGGTGGCGAGCCACGGCTGGCGCTGGATCGACTACCGGCACGTGCCCGAGGAAGCGGAGCGCGCCGACATCGCGCGCTCGGTCGCGACGATCGAGCAGCTGGTCGGGCGGCGGCCCGTCGGCTGGTACACCGGCCGGACCAGCCCCCACACGCGGCGCCTCGTCGCCGAGGAGGGCGGCTTCCTCTACGATTCCGACGACTACTCGGACGACCTGCCGTTCTACGTGGAGGCGGCTGGCCGCCCGCACCTCGTGGTGCCGTACACCCTGGACGCGAACGACTTCAAGTTCCTGACCGTCCACGGCTTCACCACCGCCGACGACCTGCTCGCCTACCTCGTCGACACGTTCGACGCGCTCCACGCCGAGGGCGCCGACCGCCCCCGCATGATGAGCGTCGGCATGCACTGCCGGATCATCGGCCGGCCCGGCCGCATCCGCGCGCTCGACGGATTCCTGAGGCACGTCGCGCAGCTAGGCGGGGCGTGGGTGGCCACGCGCGAGCAGATCGCGCGCCACTGGCTCGCCACGCACCCGCCGGGGCGCTGACCGCTCAACCGCGCGGTGGGACGCTCCCCGTAGGGGACCGCCGCGCCGCCGACCGGGCCGTCGGCTACCTCACCTTCCGCAGCTCGTACAGGTTGCGGGCGTCCGGATCGCCGACGAAGTGGTACAGCTCCAGTTGCCCGGCCCTGCCGGCCACCCTCCATTCGGGCAGCGGGCAGCCCGCGACGTCGACGTCGACGCGTTGGCCCCAGGTGTTGCGCCGCCCGGGCGTGAAGGTCCACGTGCCCTGCCCCGAGCAACGCGGCACCGGGTCGAAGTGTCTGTCGCCGGGCCGGAACCGGTTGATGCCGTGGACCGTCACCCGGCCGTCCGCCTCGAAGGTCAGGCTGCCGCTCGTCTCGTCCTGCCACGTTCCGACCACGGACGCAGCGGTGATCAACGGGGGACGGTACCTCGGCAGGACGTCCGTCCAGAGCCCGAAGGCGCCGAGGAGGCCGGTCCCCACGACGACCGCCGTACCGCGCACCGCCACCAGGCCGAACAGCCCCTCCCGCCGCGGGCGGCCGAGCAGGGCGGCCACGGACAGGACGGCCGTGGCCGCCGCCCAGGTCACCCCCATGGTGGATCTCTCCATGCCCCCGGCCAGTCCCGCGACCGCGAGGGGCGCCAGCAGCGCGCCCACCGTCACCGGCACCCAACCCCACGGGTTCCGGCCGCCCAGCAGACGCCCGAGGAGGTCGCCGAGCGCCACGGCGGGCAGCACGACCGTGAGCGACACCAGCAGCGCCACGACCGCGACCACGCAGGTGAGGGTCAGCACCGCCTGGGCGGCCTGGAGGTACTGCCCCTTGAAGTAGGGCTCCCGCGTCAGGGCGTACAGCACGCCGATCACCGCCGCGAGCATCACCTCCAGGACCAGTACCAGGGCCGAGACCGCGAGCAACCGACCGAAGGACCGCTTCGTCTCCACGGCCTCTCCCCCCTTGTGGCACGTCGAAGGGCGCCGCGCCCCCCGCCCGTGCGCAGGGCGCCGCACACGCCCTCATACTGCCACTCGGTCTGAACGCGTTCAATTCCCCGGTGGGCTCCGAGGCGCCGGGCCTACCCCTCCTTGCCGCCGCCCTCGGCGAGCGTGTGCGCGACCAGGGCGTTCGCATGGCCGTGACCCAGGCCGTGCTCGGACTTGAGCCAGGAGACGAGCTCCATGTGCCGGGTCAGCAGCGAGGAACGGATGAGCTCCTTCCACTCCGTGATCGGCCGGCCGTACTTCTTCTCGATCGAGGGGAAGTAGCTGGCGGGACCCTTCACCGCGTCGGCCATCAGGCGCTCCTTTTCGTCCGTTGGATGATCTTGGTTGGTCGTCATGGTGCGGTACGGGCCGGTGCGCGGCTAGCGGTCGGCCGCATCCGCGAGCAGACGGGCCGTCACCGCGGCCAGCCAGACGAGGCCGAGCCCCGCGCCGGCGGTGAAGGCGAGCACAGTGGCGGAGGAGCCCGCGAACCCGGCGAGGACGCCGAAGGGTACGAGACGGCAGGCCACCGACCAGCCGCGGTGACCCCGGGCGGCGAGCGTGCGGGCCAGCACGAGGAAGGCCGCGCACAGCGCGAGATAGCCGACCATGCCGCCGACCACGTGTACGGCGCCGTGCGCGCTCAGCACTGCGGCCTCGGGGGCGCCGGCCGGGAACCCGGCACCGGCGTCGGCCGGGAAGGCCGCGGCCGCCAGGAACGAGGTGCCGAACACGCCGATCAGGACCGGGCCCCACGTCCGACCGACCCCTCCCCCGCGCAGCGTGCGGCGCATCCCGATCGAGCCGGCGACGAGGAGGGCTCCGGTGATCAGGAAGTTCGCCGTCTGGATCCAGCCCGGGCCGCCGAGGGCGAGTTGGCTGATCGCATGACGGGTGAAGTCGAAGCCGTCGCGCGCGAGCCCCTGCGCCACGCCCGCGCCGAGGAACAGCGGACCCGCCGCCAGACCGCCGGCCAGGAGGAGTCGAGTCGCCCGGGGAGCGAGCCGCGCAGGGTGCGCTCCGGCGCGGCCGACGGGCGGGGCGTTGAGCGTCTGGGCCATGGGTTTTCCCTCCTCGTGCGCCGCCCTCGGAAGACGGGCTTCATGGCGCTCGCGTGCTGTCGAGGGGTAGACCCGGGCGGGTGCGCGATCTCATCGACCGGGCGGCTGTGATCTGCACCACACATACTCGGGGGGTGGGGTTTCGGGCCCTGCGGGCCGTCGGGGGCAGTCCGGTGGTGGGGCCCGTGGGACACTGGTGACCCTGCCCGGGGGACCCCGGCCTGAAGGCGATCTCGGAGAACGGCATGCCCCGGCGGGCCGGTTCGACGGCCCGGTGCATCCGCAGCACGCGCGAGAGCGGCGGCCCGGCGACGGCGGCGGTGCTGGTCCACAGCACCCCGCCGGCCCCGGGCGCGTCCCGTCGGTGTACACGGCAGCCACCGGGCGGCGGTCACACGGGCCGGGGTACGGCCCGCAGGCCACCGAGCAGCGTGGCCAGGTAGCGGTGGGCGGTGTCGATGCGGTCCGCGGGATCGCCGCCGTGGACGTCGACCGCATAGGCGATACCGCACATGAGCGGGACGAGGTCGGCGGGGTCCAGGTCGGGGCGGACCGCGCCGGCGGCCCGCGCCCGGTCGACGAGGGTGGTGCCGACCGACCGGAGCACGACCTTGAGTTCCGTGGTGCGCGGCAGGGCGTCCGTGGCCGCGGCGGCGACGGGGGCCAGGGCCGCATCGCCGACCTGCGCTTCGACCGTGCGGAACAGGAAGCCCTCCAGCGCACGCCAGGGGTCGGAGTCGGCCAGTGCCTGCTCGCCGTGGGCGGCCAGGCCTTCGAGGCAGGGCGCGGCGACGGTCTCCAGCAGGGCCTCGGGCGTGGCGAAGTGCCGGTAGACGGTGCCGACCCCCAGTTCGGCGCGGCGGGCGACGTCGTTGAGCTGCAGCGGCACGCCCTGGTCGACCAGGGCGCGGGCTACGGAGACGATCCGGTCCCAGTTGCGGGCCGCGTCCTTGCGCAGGGGCGTGGTCATGACGGACATGTTAACCGGATGGCCGATCCGGATGGCCTCCGCAGCCGGTGTCGGCCCGGCGGCGCCGGACGGGCCAGGCGGTGGCGAGCGGCGCGTGCCGTTCGCTGAGTCGGCGCACGGCATCGGCGACGCGCGGGTCGGTCGCGGTGCGGATCGGCGGTTCCGGGCGGACCCCGGCCCCGATGAGGAGGCCGGTCCGGCCCGTCAGCGCCCGGTCGGTGGCGGCGGCGATCGAGGGCCTGGCGGCCACCGACGCCGGTCCCGAGGTGGAGCGTTCGAACCTGCGGCGCACCAGCGGCCACAGCAGCCGGAGCGCGGGCGAGACGATCTTCGGGTCGGTCAGGGTGCCGTCGGTCATGTCGGTCGCGGCGCCCCCGGGGTCGGCCGCGAACACCGATACGCCGGTTCCGTCGAGTCGTGCGGCGAGGTCGAGCGCGTAGGCGAGGTTGGCGAGCTTGGCGCGGCCGTACCAGTGGAAGCCGTAGTAGCCGCCGGGCGGTTCGACGGCGTCGAACACCCGCTTGGCGAGGCCGACCGCGCCCGAGGTCACGTTGACGATCCTGCTGGGCGCACCGGCGGTCAGCGTGGGCAGCAGCAGTTCCGTCAGCAGGTACGGCGAGAGGTGGTTGACGACGAAGGACGCCTCGACCCCGCCGAGGGTGCGCCGGTCGGGGAACATCGCCCCCACGTTGTTCACCAGCACCGTGAGCGGGTCGCCCGAGGCGGCGTGGTCGGAGGCTATCCGGTCGGCGAGCGCGCGGACCTCGTCGAGCGAGGCGAGGTCGGCGGGCAGGAACCGGGCCGGGTGGTCCGGGTGGGCGGCGTTGATCCGCTCGACGGCGCGGGCGCCGCGGTCGGCGTTGCGTCCGACCACGGTGACCGAGTGCCCGGCGGCGGCCAGCCCCAGCGCCGTTTCCCAACCGATGCCGGCGGTTCCTGCCGTGACGACCGCTGTCTTCCTCATGTGTTCCTCCCCGAGAGACATACGGATACTTCATCCGTTTGGCGTTGGGCAGGACGGTAGCACAGATCCGGATGACCTATCCGTTTCACTTCGAGGGTCAGCCCAGCCGGAACTCGTCGCGGTGCGCGGACAGCCACGTCCGGAAGTCCTGGAGGCCGGGGTGGAGGGCGCGGACGGCATCGAGGTCGCGGGCCGCGGTGAAGGTGTGCTCGCAGTCGGCGTAGTACTGGAACATGTTGCCGAACTCCTCCGCGCCGGGGAATCCGAGCGCGCGGAAGGCGTCCGGCGTCAGGGGCTCGTAGCGCACCGGCCTGCCGAGCACCTCGGTCATGGTCGCGGCCATCTCGGCGAGGGTGAGGTGCTCGCCGGCGATGCTGATCGTGGCGGCGATGAAGTCGGTCCCGCCCTTGAAGAGGGCCAGGGCGGTCTTGCCGACGTCGTCCACCGCGATGCCGGAGAGCCTGCGGTCCCCCATGGGATAGGTGAGTGCGTACGTGCCGTCCTCACCCTGGTGCGAGTCGAAGGCCGACAGCAGGTTCTCCCAGAAGAACGTGGTCCGCAGGAAGGTGGTGGGGACTCCGGCGTCGGTGAAGTAGTGGTCGGCCTCCGCCTTGGCGTCGAAGTGCGGCACGCTGTACGAGCCCTGCAGGGTCGGCATGCGGTCGTCGTCGACCGGAATGCACTCGCGGGTGTCCTCCAGGGTGGACCAGATCGCGTGCTGCACCCCGGCGTGTCCCGCCGCCCGGGCCAGGGCCTGCGCCTGCGCCTGCTCGTGGGCCGCGGACATGTCCTCCCAGAAGTTGGTCACCAGGAAGGCGCCGTAGGCGCCGTCCAGGGCCGGCCGGAGGCTCTCTTCGTCGTCGAGGTCGGCGCGGACGACCTCCGCGCCGAGCCGCTCCAGCTCGCGGGCCCGGTCCGATTCCGGACTGCGGGTCACGGCCCTGACCGCGAAACCGCCGCCCTCGTCCGCCAGGACGGCCCGGGCCAGCGCTCCGCCCTGGTGCCCCGTCGCGCCGAACACGGTGATGATCCGCCTGCCGTCCATCGCCAGTACCTCTTCCCTGCCGCAACCGAAGCCACCCACAGAATCTGGTAGCGAAACCTACGGTTGCGGGGGCCCGCATCCGTGCCGCACACGCCGACGAACCGGCGCAAGACGCCCACTGGGGCCGACGCGGCGTCGGGGGAGGGAGCCCCTCAGCCCGCGCTGATGGCCGCGACGTGGGCCGTCCCGTCGCGCAGGGCGGTGATGCGGACCTGCCCGGCCCGGAACGCGTCGCGGCCGTTCGGGCCGGGGACCTGCACGAAGCCGGCCCAGGAGCCGTCCGGCCTCCGGGTGTCGTGCCAGACGTTGCCGTCGCGGCCGACCGCGACGACCCGGGCCGAGCCGTCGGGCATGCCCGCGATGTCGACGTCGCTGGCCCCCATGGTGGGCGTGGTGACTCCGCGCAGGGGCCGGAAGCCGGTCCACGTGCCGTCCGGGCGGCGCACCTGGTGGTGGACCGTGCCGTCGAGGCCGATGGCGAGCACCTGGGCGGACCCGTCCGGCAGCCCGGTGATCGCGAGGGCCTGACCCGAGAACGTGGGTGCTCCGCCGGCCCCGGCGAGACGCCCCCACCCCGTCCAGGTCCCGTCGGCGCGCCGGATGCAGTGCTGCATGGCTCCGTCGGTGCCGTAGGCGACGAGCTGCGCGGACCCGTCGGGCATGGCGGCGATCGCCGCCCTCGTCGCGCCCCAGCGGCCGGTCGGGGAGCCACCGGGCACGGCCCGGAAGCGGGTCGGGGCGCCGCCGGGGCCGCACCGCTGGTGGTACAGCGTGCCGTCCGTGCCGACCGCCACGATCTGGCCGGTACCGTCCGGGAACCCGGCTATCGCGGCGTCGAGGACGGTGAACCCGCTCTGGCCGTCGGGCCCGGTGAGCCGCTGCCAGGGGCTCACCGCGTTCGCCCTCTTGCGGGTGGTCAGCCACAGGCTGTTGTCGGTGCCGAGGCCCAGCGTCGGGAGCGAGCCGTCGGGCAGGCCGGCGACGGCGGTGCCGACCCCGTTGGACGACGGCGCGTTCTGCGCACCGGGCAGCGGCCGCACGCTGCTCCACGAGCCGTCGGGCGCCTGTTGCGTCACGCAGAGGGTGCGCTGCTCGACGGCGTACGGGGGCAGGCTCGCGGTGTGGAACCAGACGGGGTTGGTGACCGCCACCATCTGGTCGAGGGTCGTCGAGGCGGGTTCCAGGCGCCGGACTTCGGCGCGGGCGAAGAGGGAGGCCTTGCCCCAGCCGCGCCAGTGCAGCCGGCCCGTTCCGTCGCTGCCGGTCCTGGTCGCGGCCATGATGCCCCACTCGGTGTGGAGCGTGATGACGGCGTCCGGGGCTCCTGACACGTCCACCGTGACGTCGACGGCGTCGAACAGGGACAGCGGCAGCTCCTCCCCCGGGCCGGCCGTCGCGCCGTGGGCCCGGGCGGTGAAGTCCACGGTCACGCCGGCGTGTTCGGCGGCGTACGACCTGCCCCTGCGCAGGGCGTCCAGGACGTCGGCGCGGGACAGGCTGGCGGCGTTGACGACGTTGTGCGGCTGCCCGACGACGTCGCTCGGACTGTGGGCGTCGCTGTTGCCGAGGCCCGCGATGCGCTTGCCCAGGCAGAGCATGGTGTGCCAGACGGCGATGTCGGCCGCGTCGTCCAGCGTCCACGGCCCGTTCCACACCTCCAGCGCGTCGACGCGGTCGAGCCCGAACTCCCAGAGCGCGCCGGGTCCCGGGGTCATGGGGTGGGCGGCGACGGCCAACCCGCCGAGGCCGTGGACGCGCCGGACGTGCCGGTCGAGCACCCCGCCGTCGGCGGGCGCGTAGTGCCAGTCCACCCACTCGCCCTGGGGCAGGCCGACCGCCAGCCAGTGGCCGTGCCTGGTGGTGACCTCCTCGGCGTTGAGGACGAGCAGGTCCGTGGGGACGTTCCCGCGCCAGGAGACCCCGGTGGAGCTGGTGTTGTGGTCCGATGTGGCGATGAAGTCCATCCGGGCGGCGCGGGCGGCGTCGACGAGCTGGTCCACCGTGCGGCGGCCGTCGGAGTGGACGGTGTGGAGGTGGAGGTCCCCGCGGTACCAGCCGCGGCCGCGCCCGGGCACCGCCGCGGGCAGGTCGTCGTACGGGAGCTCCGGCAGCTGCTCGCCGTACTCCAGCGTGACGGTGATCTGCCAGTCCATGCCGCCGGGCGTGTTCACGATCGGGCCGAGGGCGACCGACCACCTGCCGGCCTGGACGGGGCCGGGGACGTAGCCAGGGGTGGCGTCCGAGCCGGAGAGGGTGAACTCGCGGCGCGCCCCACCCGACCAGCCGCGGAAGCCGGTCGGGCCGAACATGCCGAGGTCGAGGACGCCGTCCGCGGCGTCGAACGCCGCGGAGACGGAGATGCGCCGGACGCCCTCCGGGACCTCGAAGTCGACGGACGCCCACTGGTCGAAGCCGAACGGGGAGTGGCCGTCGTAGGTGGTGGTCGCTCCGCGGTTGCCCCGCGGGACCATGTCGGCCCGTGCGAGGTCAGCGGGAACCGTCGCGGCGAGGCCGCCGGCGGCGAGGAGTGTGCCGAGGCGCAGGAGGTCCCGGCGTCCGACGCGGGACCGGTGGTCGTGGCGTGCAACGGGGCGCGGGACCAAGCCGTCCAGGTCGTCCAGGTCGTCCATCGGGTCGCCTTTCCCTTTTCCGGTGTCGGGGGGCGGGGCTGCGGGGCAAGGGGGGGGCGTGCGGGGTGGGCGGGGGCGCGGGTGGGTGCGGGTACGTCAGCGGGTGTCGCGTTGGGCGCTGACCATGACCGCCATGGTGCGCTCGACACCCATCCGGCCCTGTACCTTCTCGGCGAATCCGGGGAACTGCCCGGCGATGGCACTGAGCAGCTTCAACTCCCCCGGCGCCACGTTCAGCTCGCACAGGTTCCGCTCCACGGCGCGGATCACGCCGGCGGACACCTGAGCCGGGGAGACCGTGCGCATGCCGGCCGGGGGCCTGGCGCCCGTCGCGGCGAACATGCCGGCCTCGCGCACGAACCCGGGCTGGACGAGGGACACGCCCACGCCCGTGCCGCGCAGGTCCTGGCGGAAGGCGAGGGCGAAGCCGCGCAGGCCGAACTTCGTCGCGTTGTAGAGCGAGGAGGACTTGCTGGCCGCCTTGCCGGAGATGGATCCGACGAAGGCGATGTGGCCCCGGCCCGCCTTCAGCATGCGGGGGGCGAGCAGGCGCGCCAGCAGCACCGGTGCGTGCAGGTTGACGGCGAGGGCCCGTTCGACCTGGTCGGGGGTGTACTCCAGCACGTCCCCGCTGGACGGCAGCGCCGCGTTCGCGACGAGCACGTCGACATCGGCGCACTCCTGCGCGAGGCGCTCCACGTCGGACGGGTCGGCGAGGTCCGCGACGACGGCGCGCGCGCCGAACCGGTCCGCGACGGCCTTCAGGGCGTCCTCCCTGCGCCCGGTGAGGACCAGGCTCGCGCCCTTCGCGGCCAGCGCTCCGGCGAGTGCCGTCCCGAGTCCGCCGGTGGCCCCGGTCAGCAGAACCGTCGATCCGTTGACACGCATCCGTACCACCCTCTCCGTTGTTCGTTCGAACGAACTGGACCATAGAGGAGGGGTATCCGACGTGTCCATGCCATGGGCGGGCCGATACCCGCGCGCCGTTCCCGAGTTGGCACCCGGCCCGTCGGGCGAGATCGCCCGGGTGCGACCATTGCGGGCATGGAGAAGGCAGCCGACACCCGCCAGGGCATCATCGATGCCGTCCTTCGCATCATCGGCGACGAGGGCATCGCCGCGCTGAGCAACCGGCGAATCGCGAAGGAAGCACAGGTGTCGCTGGGCTCCGTCACCTACCACTTCGCCACCCAGCACGAACTGCTCCGCGAAAGCCTGCTGCACTTCGTGGCCCAGGAGACCCGGCGCCTCACCGAACTGGCCGAGAACTGCGCCACCGCGGACGGCCTCGACGCCGAGGGCGCGGCCGAGCTGGTGGCGACGGTCGCGGGAGGGACCGCCTTCGACAGCCGGCACATCGCGCCGTTCGAGCTGTACATCCAGGCGGGGCGCGACGAACGGCTCCGGGCCGCCGCGGCCGAGTGCTTCGCCGCGTACGACCGGCTCGCCTGCGGCGTCCTGGAACGGCTCGGCCTGCCGGACCCGCAGCGCCTGGCCGGTGCCGTCGTGGCGCTGGTCTTCGGACAGCAGCTGAGGCGGCTGGCCACCGGTTCGCCGGCCGAGGAGCTCGTGGACACGATCCTGCTGCTGACGGGCGGCGCGACCGCGGACCCGGACGCCTGCGGCACGGCCCTGCGTACCGCCGTCCCGGGCAGCCGAACGGCCTGACCCCCCTCCGAGGAGGGGAAAACGGCGGCGACTGCGTCACCGGGCGCCCGTGGGGGAATGCGCGCAGGTATGCCGGAAATGATCAGCACCCTCACCCGTATCGCCGACCGCCGTCGCGAGCCGGTCGCCGTCCAGGCCCTGCGTTCCACCGGGGCAGCCGTCATCAGCTACGTGATCGCGCTACGGCTGAGCAGCGAGCCGGCCCCGCTCACCGCACCGCTGACCGCGCTGCTCGTCGTCCAGGTCACCCTCTACTCCACCCTGACCACCGGCATCCGGAGGGTGAACTCCGTGGTCGCCGGCGTCCTGATCGCCATCGGCTTCAGCGCGCTGGTCGGACTCACCTGGTGGAGCCTGGGCCTGGTCATCCTGGCGTCGCTGCTCGTGGGCCATCTGGTCCGGGTGGACGAGTTCGTCCCCGAGGTCGCGATCAGCGCCATGCTGGTCCTCGGCGTCACCCAGGTCGCGGACACCGCGTGGGACCGGGTCCTGGAGACGCTGATCGGAGCAGCCGTCGGAATGCTGGTCAACCTGCTCGTCGCCCCGCCGGTCTGGGTCGGCCCGGCCAGCGAAGCGATCACCGACCTCGCGGCGCGCATGAGCCGGCTGCTGGGCCACATCGGCGAGGAACCGCTCGGCCCGGCCAAGGTGGAGCAGGCTGCGGCCCGCCTCCACGAGGCGCGCCGGCTCGACAACGACATCGCACAGGTGGACGCCGCCCTCCGGCAGGCCGAGGACAGCCTCCGGCTCAACCCGCGGGTCAAGGAGGGCCTGCTCTTCCGGCTGGTGCTGCGCACGGGCCTGGACACGTTGGAGATCTGCGCGGTCGTCCTGCGCGTGGCCTGCCGTACGCTGACCGACCTGGCCAAGGCCCGCCCCGACAGCCCGCTGTTCACGGCCGAGGTCCGGGGCGCACTGCGGGAGGTGCTCGGGCACACGGCCACGGCGGTGGAGAGCTTCGCCCAGCTCATCACGGCCCAGGTCAGCGCCAACGCGGAGGAGGCCGAGGCCCGGCTGACCGGGGAGCTCGACGTGGCCCGGGCGAGCCGGGACCGGCTCGCCCGCCTCCTCCTGGCCCGGATCGGGGAGGACCCGGCCCAGTGGCAGCTCCAGGGGGCGCTGCTCGCCGAGATCGACCGGGTGCTCGACGAGTTGGGCGTGGACAAGCGCTCCGAGCGCCTGCTGGAAGAGCTCGACCGCCACACCCGTACCCGGCGCAGCCGGCGCCTCACGTCCCGTCTGCGCCGTCGACGCGCCGGCGGCGAGCAGGAAGAGCGCGAGGGCGCGTGAGGCGGCGCGTCGCCACCACCAGGCCTCGCTCCGGCGCCCGCGCGGGCCGAAGCCCTACGGTGTGGACGTGACCGAAGAGGAGATGACCGTCGAGGAGACCGCGGCCCGGCTGAAAGAACGGCTGTACGCGACGATCACGATGATCTCCGTGGTCATCGGCCTCGGCGCCGGCGGCCACGTGGACGCGGCGGACGCGGCACTGACCGTCGTCACCGCCTCGGTGGGCCTGTGGCTCGCCGCCCTCACCGCCGACCAGCAGGCGCACCGCGTCGTGCACGGAACCCTCGCCACCGGACGGGAGCTGCGCTCGCTGCTGTTCGTCAGCAGCCCGCTCCTGCTGTCCGCGGTGGGCCCGCTCCTCCTGATCGGCGTCTCGGCGCTCGGGGTGATGGCGCTGGACACCGCCCTGGCGACGGCCGCAGCGGTGAACGTGGGCACCCTCTTCGCCTGGGGCTGCTACGGCGGCGTCCGGATGGGCAGCGGCACCCTCGCCGCCCTGGTGGCCGGGGGCATCGACGCGGCGATCGGCACCGCGGTCGCGCTCGTCAAAGCCGCCGCCGGCCACTGACGTCCTGGGCGCGCGGTCGGACCCGGCGGCGCTCCCCCCACTCGGACGAGACGGCGCGGTCCTCGGTCCAGCCCACCAGGGCGGCCGCTCGACCCGCGATGCCGCCGCGTGCCGGCCGGCCGTCGCCGCCGGATCGAGTGCGGGCAGCGGCTGCGCCGGCACGACGCCGTTCGAGGGGGAGGCGACCAGGCGTGCCCGGTCGCGGCGGGTTTCCAGCTCGTGGATCAGCGTTTCCGGAGCGCGTGGGTCCGACGTACACGGTGCGGTCCAGGGACGGCCGCGATGCTCCCGGCTGCGGGGGGTCGTGGTCGACGCGCACCCGCCCGCGGCCACGGCCCGGGCATGGCCGTTTCTGACAGGAACGGGTCGTTGCGGACGGGCCTGCTCCGGGATGAGGATCGTGGCATGGCCGAAACGCGCAGAGTCGTCATCGCAGCTTTCCCGGGCGTCGAGTTGCTGGACGTGACCGGGCCCGCCGAGGTGTTCTCCGTCGCGTCGCGCCTGCTGGCGCCCACCGGGCCCGGGTACCGGGTGGAGATCGCGGCCGCGGCCGCCGGGGAACTGCGCACCTCCGGCGGGGTGCGCCTGGTGGCCGACGTGGCGTTGGACGACGTCGGCGACGGGGTGGACACGCTGCTGGTGGCGGGTGCGATGGAGCAGTCGGAGGGACGGATCGCGGCGGTGGTGGACCCGGTCGTGGCGGACTGGCTCGCCCGCACCGCTCCGGGGGCGCGTCGTGTCGCCGGGATGTGCGCCGGCGCGCACCTGCTGGCCTCCACGGGGATGCTGGACGGCCTGCCCGCGACCACGCACTGGTTGACGGCCGATCAGCTCGCCGCGGCGCATCCCGCGGTCGCGGTCGACCCCGACCCGATCTTCGTACGGGCGGGGCGGGTGTGGACGTGTGCCGGGGTCACGGCCGTGCTGGACCTGGCGCTCGCCATGGTCGCGGAGGACCACGGTCAGGCACTGGCCGTGGAGGTGGCCCGCGCCATGGTGATGTACGTCAAACGGGCGGGCGGGCAGAGTCAGTTCAGCGTTCCGCTGTCCGTGCAGGCTTCGGCCGACGACGACCGCGTCGACGAGCTGCGCGCCTGGATCCAGGAGCACCTGGCCGAGGACCTTCCCGTGCCGGTGCTCGCCGACCGGCTGCACCTGAGCGTGCGGCACTTCGGGCGGCTGTTCCGCCGCCGCACGGGGCGGACGCCGGCCGCGTACCTGGAGGCGGTACGGCTGGAGGCGGCGCGACGTCTGCTGGAGGAGAGCGACCGCGGGCTGCCGGAGGTCGCCGCCCGGACCGGGCTGGGCTCGGTGGAGACCCTGCACCGCGTCTTCCGCAAGCGGCTGGGGACCACCCCGGCCGAATACCGGCGCCGGTTCCGCTCACCCGACGCGCCGACCGAGACCCCCGGCGCACCCGACACGCCTGCGGCCCCTGCCGGGCCCGCCGTCTGCGCGCCTCCCGCCGCCCGGGCCTTCTGAGCCTTCGCAGCGCGTCCTCACCGCACCGCCACGGTTCGCCGGGCGGTGGGTCGCTCCGCGCTGCCGTCCCACCACGCGCACACACCGAGGAGAACCCCATGTCCCGCACCAAGGTCGTCGCGATCCCCGTCCTGGGCAAGCACGCCGTCAACGCCTACCTGCTGCTGGGCCGCCGGCCGGTCATCGTCGACGCGGGCACGCCGGGCAGCGGCGCCCTGATCCGCGACGCCGTGGCCCGCCACGGCGTCGACCCCGCCGACATCGCGCTGATCGTGATCACCCACGGGCACATCGACCACTTCGGTTCCGCCGCCGAACTGGCCCGCCTGACCGGAGCGCCCGTCGCCGGCCACGCCGCCGACGTGCAGACGTTCCGCAGTGGCCGCGCCCGCGAACCCCTGCTGCCGACCGGCCCGATGGGCCGACTGATGGACCGCAACCCGAAGCTGCACGCCACCGCCGAACCCTTCGAACCCGAGGTCCTGGTCCGCGGGGAGACGAGCCTGCACGACTTCGGGATCGACGGCCGCATCATGCCCACGCCCGGCCACACCGCCGGCTCGATCTCCGTCCTCACCGACGACGGAGACCTGGTCGCCGGCGACCTCGTCGCGAACTCCTTCATGGGTCTGATCCCCGGCCGTCCCGCCAATCCGCCCTTCCACGACGACCCGCAGCAGAACCTCGCCAGCCTGCGCGAGATGCTCGCGCTCAAGCCGACCCGGCTGTACGTCGGCCACGGCACCCCGCTGGACCCCCGGCGCGTCGCGACCTGGGCCTCGGCGGAGCAGCGGCGCCTGGACGCACGGGCCGCTGCCGGCCGGCTGCGCGTGCGGACCCCCGACACCGCGGCCCCCCGGGACCTCGGGCGGTGACCGGCCGGTCCGGGACTCAGGCGCCGGCGTGCTGCCAGGGGAACGGGCTGCGGTCGGGTTCGACCCAGCCGGTCCTGGCCCGGGTGCCGGCCAGGGTGGCGGGGTGGTAGTAGCGGGTCAGCAGCTTCTTGTCGAGCAGCGCCGGGTGCCGGTGGGCGAACGCGTCGAAGTCGGCGGTGTCCGTTCCGTCTGCGTGGTGGCCCACCAGCTCCACCCAGGCGCGGCTGACGGTGGCGTTGTACTTCTGCGGGGCGCCCGCGTAACGGGCGGTGCGCCGGATACCGTCGCTGACCAGGTCCACCGCTGCGCCGGTTCCGTGGCGTCGGACGGCCAGCCAGGTCAGCTGGACGTGCTGGCGGTGCCCGAAGTGTTCGGCGGTGGCCATGACCTCTGCCATGAGTTCCGCGAACGGTGACGGGTCCTCGTGCACCTGCTGCGTCTCGGTGGTCATGATCCCGGTCCCTTCTCGATCAGCGCGTCCAGCACGGCGTGGAAGCCGGCCACGGCCCCGGCGGGCAGGCCGTGCAGCGCGCGGCCTTCGAGATCGGCGAGGGTTCGGCTGATCTCGGCGGCTGCCGCGCGCCCGGACGCGGTGAGTTCGATGCGTACGGAGCGGCGGTCCCCCGCCTGCTTGCCGCGGGTGATGTGTCCGCGCCGCTCCAGCCGGTCCAGCACACTGGTGAGCGTGGTGGGCCGGCTGCCCACGGCGGCCCCGAGCCGGGAGACGGTCCGACCGTGGCCGTCGGCCAGGTTGGCCAGGGCGTTGATCTCGGCCGCGGTCAGTTCGAGGTGGGCCAGTTCGGTGGTGATCAGGTGCAGCGTGGCGTGGGTGGCGCGCTGCAGGGCCAGGAGCACCGACTGCTCGGCGGGCATCGATTCAGAACTCACGATTTCGGATAATACGATATCGCAGTAACGGCCGGCGGGCGAGGGCGGAGGTCAGTCTCCGCCGCCTCCCCCGCCCCCGCCGCAGGACGAACCGCAGGAGGATCCGCCGCCGCAGGAGTCGCCGCCACCCCACAGGCCCTTACGCCGCTTCGACCTCCCGCCCCCGCGCAGCACCTGGAAGACCACCACGACGATGACCACTGCCATGGTCAGTACGACTTCCATCGCT
The DNA here is from genome assembly GCF_051550185.1 of Streptomyces pallidus (ex Mingjun et al. 2026). Classification (NCBI taxonomy): domain Bacteria; kingdom Bacillati; phylum Actinomycetota; class Actinomycetes; order Kitasatosporales; family Streptomycetaceae; genus Streptomyces; species Streptomyces pallidus (ex Mingjun et al. 2026). The sequence continues at coordinate 521,062 of NZ_CP196181.1, forward strand.
CGACCCCCGTTTCTCTCCGTTCCGGTCGTAGGGGCACGATGCCCCGGGCGGTGGCGCCCCCAAGCCCGGGTTGAGCAACTTCAGAGCTTCCGCGACCAGGCGGAGCCGGTACCTCCTGGCGGGCCTGGTGCTGGCGCTGGCGGCCCTGCTGATCGGCCCCGCGAACGACGCGCGGGGGCGGGGTCAGCGGCCGCCCTCCGGGACTGCCTTCGCCTGGCTTCCCCGGCCCCCGGGCCGCGTCCGGGAACCCCGTGCGGTACCCGTTCCGCAGCCCCGACGGCGGATCGGTCCTGGACCGGCAGGTCACCGCAGCCGGGGTCTGGGAAGTCGGCACGGACCGCGGCGGCACCCACTACGGGCTCCTGCCGGCTGGATCGAGGACACCCGGGTCTCCGGCGGTCAGGACGTGCGAGGACGAACTGATGCAGGGTGCCGAGGGCTGCTTGCGGACCTGGGAGCACAGCCGCGGCCACACCACTGCGGGCGGTGTGGAAGGTGCTGCGCCACCCCGCGCCCGGCACGGTCCGGCTCGACGAGTGCACGGCGGCCGAGCACTCGCTGCTGACCCGCGACCCGGGTTGCGAGGGCCCGTACACGAGGGAGGGCCTCCTCGGCTACGCCGCCCCGACGACGACGCCGTCCCCCCATCCCCCGGGCTGCGCGCGCCGGAGGGAGACGGGGGCGCCGAAGGTCCGCCGCGGCTAGCTGTTCTGTCCGGGGAGGTTGTGTACAGGTGATGCAGGTCTCGGTTGGAGCATCTTGAACGGGTGAGGGCCTTCCGGGTTCGGTGTGGATTGCGACATCTCCACCGAACGACAGAAGGCCCTCATGCCCCACCGTAATGCACCCCTGACCGAGACCGGTCGTCTGCGCCTGGCCCGCTGCGTCGTCGAGGACGGCTGGCCCTTGCGGAGGGCAGCCGAGCGTTTCAGGGTCTCGCCGACCACGGCCCAGCGGTGGGCGGTCCGCTACCGGGCCCTGGGTGAGGCCGGCATGGCAGACCGGTCCTCCCGCCCCTTGCACAGCCCTCGCCGCACGCCGACCCGCACCGAGCGCCGGATCATCAAGGTCCGTCTCGCCCGCCGGTGGGGCCCGGCCCGCATCGCGTATCTGCTGGGGCTGGTGCCCTCGACCGTCCACCGGGTCCTGGCCCGGTTCGGCCTGGCCCGCCTGGCGCACCTGGACCGGGCCACCGGCCGGCCCATACGCCGCTACGAACGCGAGCGGCCCGGGGAACTGGTCCATGTGGACATCAAGAAGCTCGGCAACATCCCCGACGGCGGCGGACACAGAACCCTCGGCCGTGCCCGCGGCGGCCGCAACAGCTCGGCACACCGGGACCCCGCCCGGCCCCGCACCGCCCACGGCCGCCCCAACCTCGGCTACAGCTACCTCCACACCGCCGTCGACGACCACTCCCGCCTGGCCTACAGCGAGATCCTGGCCGACGAGACCAAGGAGACCGCCACCGCGTTCTGGACCCGCGCACAGGCATTCTTCGCCGACGCCGGGATCACCGTCGAACGGGTCCTGACCGACAACGGCTCCTGCTACCGCTCCCACACCTGGCGGGACACCCTGGCCGCGGCCGGGATCGCCCACAAGCGAACCCGGCCCTACCGGCCCCAGACCAACGGCAAGGTCGAACGCTTCAACCGCACCCTCCTCGACGAGTGGGCCTACGCCCGCCCTTACCGGTCAGAGACCGAACGGCGCGAGGCATTCCCGCAGTGGCTGCACTCCTACAATCACCACCGCGGACACACCGCACTCGAAGGCAAGCCACCCTCCAGCCGCGTCCCCAACCTCACAGGGCAATACAGCTAGCGGGCGGCTGCGGTGGCGTCCGCGTTCACGTCCGCGTCCGCGTACAGGGCGTCGAGGAGTTCGTCGGCCCAGTCGGTGCTGTACGCGTCCAGCCTCGGGAAGCCGCCCTCGTACGGGGAGCGGGTCCAGGTGAAGGTGGCGCCGGGGTTGTGGCTGGCGTAACCGTCCGCGGCGAACAGGTGCGGGCTGCCCTGGATGCCCGGGCCCTGGGCGATCCGCCACTGCTCGTACACCTCGGCACGGCCGCTCCCGCGAGCCAGGGCGGCCGCCAGGGCCTCGGCGTCCACGTGCTCGCACCCCTCGGCGAGTTCGAGGATCACCGAGTGGAGGCTGATGCACTTGCTGTCGACGTAGAACGCCGTGCGCAGCGCGCGGTCCAGCTCGTCGCTGCCGCGCAGCCCGCCGATCGCCGGGTCCTTGGCGGCCTGCACCGCCTCCAGGGCGGGCAGGGTGGTCACGGGGTAGGTCTCGGGCCGGCCGCTCCACAGCCGCCATCCCAGCTCGGGGCGGTTCGCGGCGATGGTCACGATCTCCGGGTCGACGATGAACTTCGGGGTGGGCTCGCTGTTGAACAGCTCCAGCGGGAAGGCCCGGTGGTCTATCTGCAGGTCCAGCTGCCGCCGGTCGACCGCGTCGTTCAGGGTGTGCAGGGCGAGGCTCGCCCACGGGCAGCCGATGTCGGACCAGACGGTCACCGTAGGGCTGTTGGTGTGCGTCGGCACGTTCTCCTCCGAAGGTAGTACGAGGCCCCCGGCCGCTTCGTTGCGGCCGGGCGCGCACGCCGATCACAACCCGGGCCGGTCCCGCAGGTCCATCGGCGACGGGGCAGTCCGTCAGGTGACGGGTGCTACTCGGGCGGCGCCTTCCCGAACGCGCAGCCGCGGCCGCCCCGGCTTCACCGGCCGGGACGGGGAACTGCGCGGTCCGGGCCGCTCCGAGCAGGCGGTCTTCGTCCTCAACACGGCGGCGGCCGTGTTCCGCGCGACCGACGACCCCGGCCTCGAATCCCTGGCACGAACCGGCGCGGCCCGACCCGGCCTGCTACGCCCGGGCTTCGTCGGCCCCTGAGGGACCGGCCCGGTGGGCCTGGAGTTCGGAGCGGACGAGCTCCAGCAGGCGGCCCGACCAGTTCCGGCCGCGGCCGCCGTTGTCCCCCCAGAAGTCCGAGTCCGCGTCGTCGTAGAGCACCGTCGCGTCGCCGGTGGCGAGGAGGACCGCGGCGAGGTCGGGGTGCTGTTCGTACTTGGCGCGCAGCAGCCGGGCCATGACCGCCGTCCGGACCTGCTCCCAGCCGTCGCGGCGCGCCGCTCCGGCCGCGAGGGTGCGGGCCTGGGCACCCGACTCCGCTGCCGTGACGCGGGCGCGGTCCGCGGGCGCGGCGACGGACAGGGCCCAGTACGCGTGCGCCGCCGAAGGGTGGGTGGTGCCGTCCACGGTGACCGCGGCCGGGTAGTCGTGGCGCAAGGCGCGCTTGTCCGGTTCCTCCAACGCACGCTGCGGGTACGAGTGGTACAGCTTCACCGCGGGAGCGAACGGCTTCGCCGCGCCGTCCGCAGGCACCCGCTTCGGGGCTTCGGCGATCCACCGGCCGCGCTCCTCGAAGTAGGCGAGGGCGTCCTCGTACTCCGCCTGCGTCACCCGCCCGTCGGCCGCGCCCGGCATCCGTCCGCCCGGACCGGCCACGAGGACGCGGAGCGGGCGGTCCTTGCGGTCCATGTCGCCGAGCGCGTAGCGGCGCACCGTCTCGGGTACGGCCAGGTAGGCGGCCCGGGCCGCGGCGCGGTTCGCCTCCGTCCGGTCGGCGAGGAAGACGTCCACGGCGGCGAGGCAGCGGCCGGTCGAGTCGGGGCGGCCGTTCAGCTCGTCGATCGTGTCGCGGACCTCGGCGAGCAGCAGCTCGGGCGTCAGCCAGGTCTGCGGCTCGCCGAACCTCCACGCGGCCAGGTGGTGGGCGGACGCGCGGCCGCCCTCGGGAAGGCTGGTGGCCACCCACCCGGTGCGGAGCTTCTCCTCGAACTCCTCCAGGGTGACGAGCTCCCAGCAGTCGACGAGGCCGTCCGCGTAGATGAACAGGTCCGTGAGGAAGTAGGAGCCGCCGTTGCAGATGAAGGCGTGCCGCCAGGTGCCGGGTATGCGGACGCCGTCCGCCGTGCGATGGGTGATCCGATTGCCGATCATCCCGCGATGATGCCGGTCGGAACGGTGGGAATGCATGCGAATTGTCGCGGGCCGGAAGGCTCAGTCGGTGGTGTCGCCGTCCAGGGGGACCTCCAGTCCGATGCTCTCGGCCGCCACGGCGACGGCGTAGTCGAAGAACGCGGCCTCGTCCTTCACGCTGTCGTGGGTGCGGCTGAAGACCTGGAACACCAGGAGCCCGATCAGATTGCTCCACAGGACGATGCCCCGCTCGATGACGTCCGAGAACGGGGCCTCGGGCACACCGCCGAAGAGCTCGACCGCCGCCGGCAGGAGCAGCGGCGTTCCGCGCAGCGCCCGCCGGGGCGGGGTGAGCTCGCCCGCCTCCAGCGCGGCCCTGACGATCCCGGCGAGCACCGCGGGGGTGCGGGAGGCGGGCAGGACCGTGTCCGGCGGGGCGTGGTAGCCCGGCACGGGCGAACCGTAGATCAGCGTGAACTCGCCCGGATGCGCGAAGGACCACGCCCGCAGTGCACGCGTGACCGCGAGGAGGCGGGCACCCGCCGACGCGCCGGCGTCTGCTGCGGCCCGGTCGGCCTGCTCCATCGCCGCACCGGAGGTGTCGTAGGCGTCGATGACCAGGGCGGTCAACAGGTCGTCCCGGTGCGGGAAGACGGCCTCCACGGCGGTACGGGCGAAGCCGCCGTCGCCGGCCACGGCGTCCGGGGAGAGCCCCGCGGCACCCAGCTCCGGCAAGAGGCGACGGGCGGCGTCCTTGACCACGGCACCCGATATCACGTTGTCATCCATGCGGAAACCGTACCTGGCACTGAACACGTGTATGCGGAGCGGCGTATGAGGTGTCGTCAGTTCCGGGTGTGATGGCCGTACCGTACGCGTCCGGTACGGGCCGGTGCTTCGGGGGGTGAAAAACGGGGAATCCGGGTCGGGGCGGTCGGAGGTCCCGCTACGGTGGCCGTGTCACCGCCCAGTGGAGGTCCAGTGCCAACGACCGTGGTGGGGTTCCGGCTCGGCTGCGATGCGCGGAGCCGGCAGGCGACCATCGTCCTGACCGAGTCCGGTGTCCTCCACCGCTCCAACGGTCCCCTGGGGTCGACGCCGAAGTCCGGTCGGCCCGACGCTCCCGCGTCCGTGGACCCCCACCCCGTGCCCCGGCAGGCCGCCAAGCTGCGGAAGCTGCACGCCGAGCTGACCGGTGCCGGGTTCAGCCGGGTACTGGTCCCGCCCGCCTGCGTACGGCTGGAGACCGACGAGCATCCGCTGCACGCCAAGCCGTACGGGGGCAATGCGCCGCCTCCGCATCCCGAACTGGTCGAGGAGTTCGTCGGCCTGGCACCCACCTCCTCGATGCCGCTCGACGAGGCGATCCGTGCCTTCTACACCGCCGTCGGCATCCCCTCCCGACCCCGCAACGCCGTCCCGGTGGGGTCGGCGGCAGCGCGGCCCTTCCCACCGCGCGTCGAGCGGGCCCTGCGCGCCCTCGCCCATGGCAATGCCCTCACCTCGTCGCCGCGGCGCGGCGTCGGATGGCGGGTCACCGCCGGCGGGGTCCGCCTGCACGTGGGGCCCTCCGGTGAGGCGCTCACCCGTCAGGAGGTCGCGGACCTCCAGGCCGCGCTGTCGGCCTGGTTGCGGCTGAACCCGCAGGGCCCGCAGGCCGTGGTCCCGGAATCGGGCTCGCAGGGGCCGGCGTGAGGGGCGTGCCCGTCGGCCTGACGCAGCCGCTGGACGCCGTGCCACCCCCTACAATGCCGGTCGGGGCGAAGCCGTAGCGCAGAGGTCGTCGCGCGCGGTCTCCAAAACGGCGAGGACGCCGGTTCGAATCCGGCCGGCTTCGCCCCCGCCCCGGGGGTCCGGGCGGGCACGGCCCGGTCGGGTTCAGTAGCCCCGCCCCATGGCCGAACCCCGATCACCGCAGCTCATCACACGTCTCATCGACGGACGGATCCGTTCCTACGCCCTGACCGCCGACGCCTCGGGTGTTCTGGAACCGGCTGCCGTGTTCCGACCGGTCGCCGGTGACGAGGCCGTCGGAGCGGCCGTCGCCGCCGACCTGCAGCAAGCGGTGTACGCGACACTGAACGCGGTGGTGTGCGTGTCGGACGCGGGGGACGTGCTGTGGCGGGTGGCGTTCGACCCGTACACGGACGAGCCCCACGGGCACCGGCCCGGCTGTGTGCTGTCCCGGGACGGCCAGGTGGTGTGAGTCTACCGGCCGGACGCCATGGCGGGCCGGGGTGGGCCGGACCAGTGGGTCGCCCTCGACGCCGGCACCGGTGCGGTCGTGGCCCGCACGGACCTCGACACGGTCGGCCACGGCGCCTGCCAGTTCCTGCATCCGGGGGACGGCAGCGTGCTCCTGGACGTGGGCGAGGGCCAGGACGGTTCGGTCATCTACCGGGCGACACCCGGCGACGACGGTGCGCCCGCCTTCGACGCCTACCCGTGGTCCGACCGCTGCCTGATCGATCTGGCCCCCGGCGGGGAACAGTTCATGACGGTCGACCACGGGCAGGAGGACGTCGCGTTCCACCGCTATCCGGACGGGGAGGTGCTGTTCGCCCTCTCCGTCGAGGCGATCGGACACGATCCGGACGCGGTCTGGACGGAGTGGAGCGGCGGCTATCTGACCCCGGACACCGCCGTCGTCACCCTGGTCGGCGACGGCGTGCGCGGGAAGCGGGACGGCGACGGCGACGGGGGCGATGAGGCGGAGGAGAGCTACCGCTGCTACCTCGTCGACGTACGGGCGGGCACGGTGGCCGGGGAGTTCACCGCGCACGCCCGGCACTCGTACGACGTCCGGCCGCTCGGCGACGGGTCCTGGCTGACCAGTGCCCCCTCCGGGCACCCGGTCCGCCGCCGCGCCTGACGGGGCGAGGACGGCGGCCCGGGCACCCGCCCCGACACCCCGGCGGCGAGCCGCGGGTTACGACGTGCCGCCCCGCTTGCTGCGCCACGCGGCGAAGGCCACGAGGCCGGCCACGGTGAGGGCACCGATCTTCACCCCGGCCTTGACGGACAGCCATCCGAGCACGAAGGGGATGTGCCAGCCGGACCACCACACCAGGGCGAGGAGCGAGAGGGCGACGAGAATGCCGACGGCGACTCCGGCAGCCGTCTTCAGGGGTGTGGAGCCGTCGCCGGGCTCCGCCGTGTCGTCTGTCATGGTCACAACGTTAGCGGCCCGTTACATGGCGACCGTCCTCCGAACGGATGACGCCCTTGTCATCGAAAGTTGATCGGTCGAGGGGACCGTGACCGACTTTCAGCCGTCCTGGCCGACGGGCTCGTGCTGCCGTGGGGCGGAAGGTTCGGCGGGGACCGGTGACGTGCCGCCCCGACGCGGGGCGAGCCGTTCCGCCAGGGGCTGGGTGTAGCGGGCCGTCAGCGGACCGAGCACGACGAGGATCAGGACGTACGCGGTCGCCAGCGGTCCGAGCGCCGGCTCGATGCCGGCGGTGACGGCCAGCCCGGCGATGACGATGGAGAACTCCCCTCGGGCCACCAGCGTGCCGCCCGCCCGCCACCGGCCGTTGACCCCGATCCCGGCGCGCTTCGCGGCCCAGTAGCCGGTTGCGATCTTCGTACCGGTGGTGACCACGGCCAGCGCGAGCGCGGGCAGGAGCACCGGCGGGATGCTGGCCGGGTCGGTGTGCAGGCCGAAGAAGACGAAGAACACGGCGGCGAAGAGGTCCCGCAGCGGGCTGAGCAGGGCGTGCGCGCCCTCGGCGACCTCGCCGGACAGGGCTATGCCGACGAGGAAGGCGCCGACGGCCGCGGAGACCTGCAGCTGCTGGGCGATGCCCGCCACCAGCAGGGTCAGGCCGAGGACGACGAGCAGGAGCTTCTCGGGGTCGTCGCTGGAGACGAAACGGGAGATGATCCGCCCGTAGCGCACGGCGACGAACAGCACAGCGCCGGCGACTCCGAGCGCGATGGCGAGGGTGACGCTGCCCGCGGCGAGGCCGACGCCTGCCAGGAGGGCGGTGATGATCGGCAGGTAGACCGCCATGGCGAGGTCCTCGAGGACCAGGATGCTGAGGATGACCGGGGTCTCGCGGTTGCCGAGCCGGCCCAGGTCCCCCATGACCTTGGCGATGACACCGGAGGAGGAGATCCAGGTGACGCCGGCCAGGACCACGGCCGCGACGGGCCCCCAGCCCATGAGCAGCGCGGCGGCGGCGCCCGGCAGGGCGTTCAGGGCGCAGTCGACGAGGCCGGCCGGGTACTGGGTGCGCAGGTTCGAGACGAGGTCGTTGGCGGTGTACTCCAGGCCGAGCATCAGCAGCAGGAGGATGACGCCGATCTCGGCGCCGATGGCGACGAACTCCTCGCTCGCGCCCAGCGGGAGGATGCCGCCGGTGCCGAAGGCGAGCCCGGCCAGGAGGTAGAGGGGTATCGGTGAGAACCTCAGCCTGCCCGCGACCCGGCCGAGCAGGCCCAGGCCGAGGAGGATCGCACCGAACTCGATGAGGAAGAGGGCGGAGTGCACGGGCGCCTCACTCCCGCCCGAGTATCGCGGCGGCCGCGTCGACGCCCTCGCGGGTGCCGATGACGATCAGGGTGTCCCCGCCGGCCAGCCGGAAGTCCGGCCCCGGGGAGGGCCGGGCCCCGGCCCGCCGCAGTACGGCGACGACTGATACGCCGGTCTCGGTCCGCATCCGGGTCTCGCCGAGCACCCGGCCGTTCCAGTGCGAGTGTCCGGCCAGTTCGATGCGCTCGGCGACCAGGCCGAGTTCGGTCGTGTGGAGGAGGTTCGGGCTGTGGTGGGCGGGCATCAGGGCGTCTACCAGGGCCGCGCTCTCCCCGGCGGTGAGGTGGAGCGACTGGAGGCAGTCGTCGGGGTCGTCGGCGCGGTAGAGGTTCACGCTGCGGGTGCCGTCGCGGTGGGCGATCACCGACAGGTGCCGGCGTTCGCGGGTGGTGAGGTCGTACTGGACCCCGATGCCGGGCAGCGGCGTGGTGCTCATCCGTGGAGCAGGCACAGCCCATCCCCCTCGTGTCGTTCCGTGCAGGATGCCGGCGGCGCTGTGTGACGGGATGTCCGGCGGGGCGGTCCCGGCCGCGGCGGGAACATGGTGCCATCTTGTGAGCAGCGGGAATATGGGTGCCGTCACGGATGGACAGCGGTGTCCGGGCCGGCCGAGGATGGGGCGGGGAAGCAGGCTCCGTCGCAGGTCGCAGCGGTATCGGAGGGGATCTGAGCGGCCGGGAAAGGCGTGGGACGGACGGTGTCACTGTACTGGCGGGTCTTCCTGCTGAACGCGGCCGTTCTGGTCCTCAGCGTGGCCCTGTTGTTCGGCCCGGTCACCGTCTCCACCCCGGTGCTCTTCGGCGAGGGGATCGTCCTGGTCTGCGGGCTGGTCGTGATGCTCGTACTGAACGCGGTGCTGCTCCGCGTCGGCCTGGCGCCGCTGGGCCGGCTCGACCGGGCCATGGCCACGGCGGACCTCCTCAACCCCGGGGAACGGCCCCGGGCCGGCGGGCACGGCGAGATCGCCCGTCTCACCGGCACCTTCAACGCCATGCTGGACCGGCTGGAGGCCGAACGCGCCGCGAGCAGCGGACGCGTCCTGACCGCCCTGGAAGCCGAACGGCAGCGCATCGCCCAGGAGCTGCACGACGAGATCGGCCAGACCCTCACCGCCGTGCTGCTCCAGCTCAAGCACGCCGCCGACCACGCGCCACCGCAGGTGCGCGAGGACCTGCACCAGGCCCAGGAGACCACCCGGGCCAGCCTGGAGGAGATCCGCCGCATCGCGCGGCGCCTGCGGCCCGGCGTCCTGGAGGAACTCGGGCTGCACAGCGCGCTGCGCTCGCTGGCCTCCGAGTTCACCGGCCGCAACCTGTCGGTCGGCGTGCACGTCGCGCCCGGCCTGCCGGGGCTCGACCCGGCCACGGAACTCGTCCTCTACCGGGTGGCGCAGGAGGCGCTGACCAACTCTGCCCGCCACTCCGGTGCGTCCCGGGTGGAGATGCACCTGCGGCCGCTGCCGGGCGGCGGAACCTGCCTGCTCGTCCGTGACGACGGCCGCGGGCGGGGAGGAGCGCCCGAAGGGGCCGGGATCAGCGGCATGCGGGAGCGCGCACTGCTCATCGGGGCCGAGCTCGTGATCGAGTCGGGTGCCCAGGGCGGCACGGACGTCCGCCTGAACATCGCCCCGTCCACACCCACCGCATCTGGCACAGCCGCCACGCCCACCACAGCCACCCCAGGAGACGAGCGATGACCGCACCCGCCGCCGGACGGCCCGCCCGGATCCTCCTCGCCGACGACCACGCGCTCGTACGCAGCGGTGTCCGGCTCATCCTGGACGCCGAGCCCGACCTGGAGGTGGTGGCCGAGGCCGGTGACGGTGCGGAGGCCGTCGCGGCCGCCCGCGCGGACGCCGGCCTGGACCTCGCCGTCCTGGACATCGCCATGCCCCGCGCGACCGGCCTCCAGGCTGCCCGTGAGCTCGCCCGCATCCGGCCCGGGCTGCGGATCCTGATGCTGACCATGTACGACAACGAGCAGTACTTCTTCGAAGCGCTGCGCGTCGGCGCCAACGGGTACGTGCCCAAGTCCGTCGCCGACCGTGACCTGGTGGAGGCCTGCCGTGCCGCCCTGCGCGACGAACCGTTCATCTATCCGGGCGCGGAGTCGGCGCTGATCCGCAGCTACCTCGACCGGGCCCGCTCCGGGGCGTCGCTGCCGGACCGGCCGATCACGGACCGCGAGGAGGAGGTCCTCAAGCTCGTCGCCGAGGGCCACACCTCCCGGCAGATCGCCGACCTCCTCGTCATCAGCCCGAAGACGGTGGAACGGCACCGCGCCAACATGCTCCAGAAGCTGGGTTTGAACGACCGCCTGGAACTGACCCGCTACGCCATCCGCGTCGGCCTCATCGAACCCTGAACGCCGGACCTTCCCGTCGCGGTACCGGTACTCCGTGGCGCCCGCGGGCACCCTGATCGGCCGCCCTGGCCGGTCGCCCGGGAAGCATGCCCGCCTACTTCGACGCCAAGGACACCCACCGCGACGGGGCCCGGCACGGCGGGCGGACGTCCGGCGGGCCGCGAACGCCGTTGCAGACGTTCATGGACAGTGCGGCCGCCGAAGCACTGCAGGGGCCGCCCGCCCCCTGCCGGACGGTGGAACTCGACGACGGGGTTGCGACGTTCCGAACACAGAACGAAGAGGAGTACGGGGGAGGAACGACATGGAGGAGATCGCGGGCGCGCGGGAGAGGTTCGAGCGGGAGGTCGCGACGGTACGGGGGTGTCTGCGGGCGCTGGCGGAGCAGTTGACGCCGGGGCAGGTGCCCGAGTTCGCCGTCCCGCCCGAACCGCTCCGGGACGGCGGGACGGTGCCGGCCACCTATCACCACGCGTTCATCGAACGGGTACAGGCCGACGGGGCGCAGCCGCCGCAGGAGGCGTACGGTCCCGGGCTCGCCGCTCGCGCGGCCGCCCTGCTGTCCGCCGGCGGCTGGGACACCGGCGGACGGCGGCCCGGGGCCGAGGACCGGGAGGCGAAGGGCGTCCTCCGGGGCGGGCCGTGGGTCCGCGTCTCCGTCCCGGCCTCCCGCAGCTCGGTGCTGTACGAGGGGCGGACCTCGGACATCGCCCTGTACGAGCCCGTTCCGCACGTGCGGCCCGGGCCGTCGGCGACGCCGGAGACGCTGTGGGCCGGGCACGAGCTCTGCTACGAGTGCGACGGCCTGGGGTGGTGCCCCGTCTGCGAGGGGAAGGGCTGGGTCCTCGGCGGCAACCCCGGATGGGGATCCAGATCCATACCGCGGGACCCCGACCGGCTGGGGCGGTGCCCGCTGTGCTCCACCCGGCGGGTCTGCCCGATCTGCAACGGTGCGGGGCAGGTGCCCGTGGGGGCCAACCCGTACGACCGTTAGGCGGGCGGACCGGGGCCGCGCGGGTCGGCGCCGGCCTGCCCGTGGGGCGCTATGCCCGTGCGCGGTCGCGCGCCGCGGCCGGGTCCGGGGAGTCGACGTCCTCCATGAAGGTCAGCATCCTGGCGTTGACGAGCTCCGGGTGGTCGATCTGCGGTCCGTGGCCCGTCTGGGCGACGATCTCGGCGCGGGCGCCTGCGACCAGTCGCGGCACGCGCTCCAACTGCCGCTTCGGGCGCAGGAGGAGGCTGCGCTTGCCCATGATCAGGTAGAACGGCGTCCGGATGGAGCGCAGTGCGTCCTCGGACAGCGGGCGCGGTGCCGGCCGGCGGATCCGGAAGGCCTTCACTCCGGCGTGGATCCAGGCACGCAACTCCGGGACGACGATGACCGGTTGTTCGAGCCACCTGGCCAGGCGTGGCCGCAGCGCCTTCGGGGCGAAGGTGGCGAAGAGGCTGGCGAAGATCCAGACGAAGAAGCGCAGGCCGACCTTCTCCAGTCCGCCCGGGTCGAGTGCGGTGACGGAGGCCAGTCGTCCGGGCCCGAGGTGGGCCTGGTTGATGACGAGCCAGCCCCCGTAGGAGGAGCCGACGAGGTGGACGCGGTCGAGACCGAGTGCTTCGAGGGCCTCGTCGAGCCACTGGGCGGCGCGCTCGGGCTGCCACATCGGCTCGCGCTGGATGCTGCGGCCGGGGTCGCCGGGGGTGTCGAGGGCGTAGACGGGGCGCTCGGCGCTGAGGGCGCGGGTGTTGGGGTACCACATCGCGGCGCAGCCGCCCGAGCCGTGGATCAGGACGACGGGGGTGCGGGACTCGGCTGCGGGGTCCGCCGGGCCGTACCGGTAGACGTGCGTGGTACCGAAGCTCGTCTCGACGTCCGTCTCGGAGCGGATGGGGGCGCCCATCGCGAGCAGGACGTCGCAGGTGGCGAAGTAGCGGTCGCGCAAGGTGTCGTTGACGTAGCGGCCGACGTCACGGCGGGCGCGGGGTGGCGTCGCGTTCTCGGGCACGGGTACCTCCTGGGATCCGTTCTTCGTAATACGAACGTACCACAAAGATGGTACGGCGGTATCATGAAAGGGTCCGGGGATGCCGGGCCGCGAGGGATGCACCGAGGACGGGCGGAGAGACACATGCCGAAACGCGTGGACCACGACGAACGCCGGACACAGATCGCCGAGGCGCTCGTCCGCGTGGCCGGCCGGCGCGGGCTGCACGCCGTCGGGATGCGCGACGTGGCCGCCGAGGCGGGAGTCTCCCTGCGGCTCGTGCAGTACTACTTCCAGACCAAGGAGAACCTGCTCTTCCGCGGGCTGCAGCACCTCACCGACCGCTTCACCGCACGTGTCGGGGCCCGCCTCGCCGCCGTTCCCGATCCGAGCCCGCGCGCTACCGTCGAGGCCCTGCTGCTGGCTTCCCTCCCCACCGACGAGGAGGGCCGGACCTTCCACCTCCTGTACACCTCGTACTCGATCCTGTCCGTGACCGACGAGGCGCTGGCCGCCCAACCGTTCATCGACAAGCCCAACGCCGCGGAGGACGCCGTGACCGGCCTGCTCCGCCGGGCGCAGGAGGCCGGCCTGGCCGACCCCGGCGTCGACGCCCGCACGGAGGCGGTCAGCCTGCTCGCCATGACGGCCACCCTGGGGACGAGCATCATCGTCGGCCAGCGCACACCCGAGTCGGCGATCGCCGTCCTGGACCACCACCTGGACCGCATCTTCCAGCAGCGACGTGACTGACCCCGGGTCAGGACCGAGCTCGACGCCACGAGGTTCGACCGGCCGAACCGGGCCCGCGGTGAATGCGCGTCAAGCGCCGGCACAGCACATAGCCCGGAGGCGTCCAATCCGCTGGTTTTGCCTCGACACCCGCGGCCCGGGGCGTAGCGTGGCCGCATGAGCGATGTCGTGGAGGGCGGGAGCCCGAAACCGCCGCCGCCGTCCCCCTCGCAGTCGCCGCCGCAGAAGACGAAGCCGGCGGAACACCCGCGCCCCCGACTGGCGGTGCGGAACCGGCAGACGGCCGCGCTGGTGTACCGGTCGGACGAGTGGGCGGCGAAGAAGGCCGCCGGAGAAGCCCTGGCCACCGTCCGCGGCTGGGGGTACGGCGAGTTGGACGCGGCCGACCTGGACGAGGTGGTGCGGCTGCTCGTCGGCACGGTCGTCGCGGACAGCGGGAAACGGGTCAGCGTGCACCTCGCGGAGCAGGACCGGTCCGTCCTCGTCCTCGTGCTCAGCCACCGGGTCGACGGGGGTCGGGGCGAGCAGCAGCTGCTCGGCGACCTGGCGGCCGTGCCGAGCGTGCACACCTGCGGCACTGACGTCGGCGAGGACGGCCGGCGCGTGTGGGCGCTCCTGCACGCACACCCGCGCCCCCGCCGCACGGGCCGAGTGGCATGACCTCGGCAAGGAGCCCGTCGGCCCTGCGCGGCGGGGTCGTCCCGCGCTAGTTGTTCTGTCCCGGGAGGTTGTGGACGGGTGATGCAGGTCTCGGTTGAGGGATCTTGAAACGGGTGAGGGCCTTCTGGCCTGGTGTGGATTGCGACATCTGCACCGGCGACCAGAAAGGCCCCCGCGCCCCACCGTAATGCACCCCTGACCGAGACCGGACGTCTCCGCCTGGCCCGCTGCGTGGTCGAGGACGGCTGGCAGCTTCGGCGGGCCGCCGAACGCTTCCAGGTCGCCCCCACGACCGCCCAGCGGTGGGCCGACCGCTACCGGGCCTCCGGCCCGGCCGGCATGTCCGACCGCTCCAGCCGACCACACCACAGCCCGCGCCGGACCCCGACCCGCACCAAGCGCCGGATCGTCACGGTCCGGCTCACGCGCCGGTCGGGTCCGGCCCGCATCGCACACCTGCTGCACCTGGCGCCCTCGACCGTGCACCGGGTCCCGACCCGGTTCGGCCCGGCCCGCCTGGCCCACCTGGACCGGGCCACCGGTGCCGTCATACGCCGCTCCGAACGGGACAAGCCCGGCGAGCTGGTCCACGTCGACATCGAGAAGCTCGGCAACATCCCGACGGCGGCGGCCACACGACCCTCGGCCGCCAGGCCGGCCGAAAGAACCGTGCCAACGCCGGCTACAGCTACATCCACACCGCCGTCGACGACCACTCCCGCCTCGCCTACAGCGAGATCCTCGACGACGAGAAGAAGGAAACCGCCACCGGCTTCTGGGACAGAGCCCACGCGTTCTTCACCGGCGTCGGCATCACCGTCGAACGCGTCCTGACCGACAACGGCTCCTGCTACCGATCCCGCGACTGGCGCGACGCCCTGGCAGCGGCCGGGATCACCCACAAGCGAACCCGGCCCTACCGACCCCAGACAAACGGCAAGGTCGAACGCCTCAACCGAACCCTGCTGGACGAGTGGGCCTACGCCCGCCCCTACCGCTCAGAACAGGAACGACGCGACGCCTTCCCCGGCTGGCTGCACTCCTACAACCACCACCGCGGACACACCGCGCTCGCAGGCAAACCACCCGCCAGCCGCGTCCCCACCTCACTGAGCAATACACCTAGTGCCGCCCCGCGCTGGTCAGTTTGCAGCTCCCGTCCGTGCAGGAACGGCGCAGCCGCCCGGCCGAGACGGTCTCCACCAGGCCGATCGCCCAGCACATCGGGCACCCGCGCAGTGCCACCAGGCCGACCGGGGCGAGCAGCAGGCTCGCCGGGCCGGTGAGCGGCAGCAGCGCCAACGCGCCGGCGAGCGCGCCGAACCCGACGGCCCCGCGGGCCAGATGGCGCGGAACGGTGTCGCTGGCGAAGCGGCCGCGCGTCGGCTCACCACGTGCGACAGCGTCGGCGCCGGCGTCGGGCGTGGCAGCGTCGGCGGCGTCGGGCGTGGCAAGGGGCGTCGCGGGACGTGTCACCGTGGTCGGGTCGGGAGTCATCGTCGGGCTCCGCTCGTCCCGGCCGCTTCGTCGCCCAGTGCCTCGCGCACCGCCGAACGGGCGCGGTGCAGGCGGGACTTCATCGCTGCGGTGCTCAGCCCGAGCCGGTCGGCGACGGTGCGGCCGGGCAGGCCCTGGATGTCCCGCATGACGAGCACCTGTCGCTGGTCGTCGGGCAGCGCGGCGACGGCGGCCGCGACGCGCTCGGCCTCCAGGCGCATCAGGACGTCGTCCTCGGCGGACCGCGCGGTGCCACCCCCGAGCGCGTCGTCCCCGCCCGGGATGCCGATCCGGTCGGGCTCGTCGGCCGGCCCGCGGTGCAGCAGGCTGCGGGCGCGGCGCAGGCACTCGTTGCGGACGATCCGAAACATCCACGACGCCAGAGCCCCGGAGGCACGCAACATGCCGATCTTGCGGTAGAGGATGATCAGCGCTTCCTGGGCGGCGTCCTCGGCGTCCTGGGGCGTGGCGCACAGGGTGTGCGCGAACCGGTGCACATGCGGGGACGAGCCGTACACCAGCGCGGTGAGCGCCTCGACCTCGCCGCGTTGCGCCGCGGCGACCAGGGTCGCGCCGGGCCAGGTGTACTCAGCCACGCCGACGCCCCCGGCGGCGCAGCAGCGTGACGGTGCACGCGCACAGCAGCAGCGCGGCGGCTGCGACGGCGATGACGACGGTGGTCATGGGGTCCTCCCGGTGTGATGCGGGGCGGACGGGGTCGTCCGCACTGCCCATGAGAGGCACGGCGCGCGCAAAAGGATTCACGCCGGTTCCGGGACCCGTCGGTCCGGGGCGCGGATCGCGGTCGCCGTCGGGTCTCGGTCGTGGTCGTGGTCGTGGTCGTGGTCGTGCAAGAGCTCGTAGGGCCGGTCGGGCCGGGCTCGGTACGCCTTCTCCGGGACGTACCCGCCACCGGCCCGCCCGTGCTCCTTCGCTCATGGCCGTACCCTGCCACACCCGGCCGACCGGGAACCGACGGCGAGCAGCAGGTCAGCGCCTCAGCAGCTCATGGCCCAGGTGTGGGAGTCGCCGCTGTCGTTGGCCGCGCTGTTGAAGCTGACCTCCTGGCCGGGGGTGAGGCAGATGGTCATGTGCCCGCCCTGGTGCGCCGCGGAGTACACCTTCACGTGGTCCTTGACACCGGGGCCGGAGATGCCGTGGTTGGCCCAGGAGGAGTCCTCGTCGGCGATCCAGCTCTCCCACCAGCCGTCGTCACCGCTCCAGTTGGCGCGCTGGCCCTTGAAGTCGGCGTGCTCCCAGGCGCAGAACTCGCCGCTCGGACAGTCCGCCGCCCCGGCCGGCCCGGCTGCCGCCAGGCCGCCGGTGAGGACGAGGAACGCCGCGGCGGCGGTGAGCAGCTTGCTCCGCGTGGTGAGGTTCATCAGGGGACGTCGCCTTTCGGGTGGGGGGTGGACGGTTCGGCCAGCACGTCGGCCGCGCGGCGCACCGCGCGGTCACGGAGCCGGTCGTACGTGGTGAGTTCTTCGCGGTGCGCGGCGCGGACCTCGGCCAGCCGCGCCGGCTCCAGCCTGCCCCGCAGCTCCTCCAGGCCGCTCGCGCGGATGCAGTCGGCCTGCTGGTCGCCGCACGCCGCCCTGCGGGCGAGGGCCTCCCGGTACGCGGGGTCCTCGCCGAGCCGGGCCTCGGCCTCGGGGCGCAGGTTGTTGACGGTGACCTCGGCCCGGAACCAGCGGGCCTGGTCGCCGTAGAGGAAGCGGTGTGCCTCGGCGAGACAGCCGTCGGTGTGCGTACGGACGGTGTGGCCGGTGGCGAGCGTGACCGACAACTCGGCGGGCTCGGTACCGAACAGCACGTCCTCCCGGCGAGGCGGTCCGGCCGCACCGCGGGCGGTCAGGCAGCGTTCGACGACTACCTGCTGGGCGGCTTTGATCAGATCGCTGCGGCCCTGCTCCGAGGTGGGCGGGGCCGGCGGGGGCGGTGCCGTACAGGCCGAGGCGCACAGCGCGGCCAGCACGAGCCCCGCCGCCGTCCGACCCGTCGCCCGCCTCCGGGCAGTGCTGCGCTCCACACCCGTCAAACGATCAAGGACGGGCGGGGACACGCCCCGGTCCGGGCCGGATCACCGGCGGGCCCCGGTGCCGGGAGCGGGTCGGCGCCGCCCGGGGATCGGCGGCCGCTCGGCGCCCGCTTCGGCGGAGCGGTCGAAGGGCCCGGGGCGGGAGAGGCCGTCGACGAGTTCGTCGATGCGTTCCCGGGTGACGTGCGGCATGACGTGGACGTGGCTGTGGTCGTGGCGGCGGCCGCCGAGGTCGAGCGGTACGCAGGCGAGGGTGTACTTCCGCGCGATCCCGGCCCGGAGCTGCCGGAACCCGACGCTGAGCGCGTGGTCGCCGCGGCCGACCTCGATGCCGTCGTCGGCCCACGGCTCGCCGCGTCCGTGCAGCTGCACGCTGAACTCCGCATCCGGGTGCCGGCCAGGTCGATGGGGCACTGGCCGGGGTAGCCCTCGGTGCCCAGCCGGTGGTCCTCGGTCGGCAGCGCCAGCCCGTCGGCCCGGGCCGGCCGTCCGGATCACTGCCCGGCCGTCCGGCGGACGGACGAACGAACGAACGCATCGACGGCCGGCGTTGGAGTCAGTCCTCGCCCAGGATGATGTGCTCCTCGACGGTCGGGTCCGGCCGGCCCTCGGCACCGGCACTTCGGCGGACGCTCTCGGCCGTCCCCGGACGGGGAGTGGTACGCCGCGCCTCTTCGGGCTGGTCCGTGCTTGCGAAGTCGTTCCGCATCAGGGGTTCCTTTCATCCGACTCGGATCGGAGCGGAGGCGGGCGGACGCCCGCGGGCCCCACCCTCGCGGCACTCCGTGCCGGGCTCGCCGGGGGTGCGCCGCTCTCCGCGATGTCCTACGCGCTCCTCCCTGCGGCCACTGAAAAACAGGACGCGCCCACACTGTGACCGGCCGCACGGTGCGGCGCCCCCGGTGGGACGCCGTCCGGGTGACGGCGTCCCCGCCGTCGGCGACCACCCCGGGCGCCTGCGCACGCCTTCGACCAGCAGCTGTCAGGCCTTCAGGCCCAGGGCCGACCGGAGCCGGCTGATGTCCTCGGCGTCCTTCCTGCGGCGGGGCCGACCGGGAACCCAGACCGGCGTCATCCGCTTGATCTCGATCTGGGCGCGGGCGCTGATGATCCCGCACCGCAGCGCCCCGAGTCGGCCCTCGGCAGCATCGAGCATGCCCTGGGCCAGCAGTACGGGTAGCGCCAGGTAGCCGAACCGGTCGGCGGGGCCAGTAGGAACGCCGCCGTCAGGCCGACGGCGAGCCGGTCGGCGGCGGCGACCACGGTCCGCGGCGGACGCAGGAGAAGCGAGGCGGCCACCGCCGCGCCGCCGAGGAGCAGCAGGGCGACCGCCACCCACCGGCCCCACGGCCAGAGTTCACTGATCAGGCGGCCGGGCAGCGGGCTCCGCGCCGGGGGCGGCACGTCGGCGCACCCGGTCGGGATCGCGAACACCTGACGGACCAGTTAGCAGGGTGGCGGCGCTCCAGGTCCTGGCGTCCCCGAGCAGCCGCAGCAGCCCCCGGATTCCCCCGACGCCGCCCGAGGTGGCCCGAACAGCGCCGTGCCCGGCAGGGCGCCGAGGTATCCGGCGCCCGCGTACCACCCCCGCAGCCTGTGCGTGGCCAGCTCGGACACCAGCGGGAAGGACAGTGCCCAAGCGGCCGCGCACAGCCGGCCGAGGGCCCACCAGGGCGTTCGGGTGCGGGCACAGGCAGCATGGGTACGGGTACGGGTACGGGAGGAGGTCGTGGCCCCCGTTGGAGCCGCGGCCGCCCCGCCCGGTCTGACCACCCAGACGGACACTCGGGGGTCGGGTTTGCCCTGCCCCGGTCCTCCCCGCCGGTGGCCCGTCAGGCCCCCGGCAGGAACGCCTGCTTGCTCGCGCAGGTCCACACCGTGGCGCGGCCGAGCCCGTTCTCGTCGAGGACGCTGCCGCCCACCCGGTCGTCGTCCGTGACCGCGTGGGCGCTGCCGCGGCGCGGTCCGGAGCCGCCGGGCAGGGTCAGTACCGGGCCCTTCCCGGGCCAGTACGCGGGCTGCGAGCTCTTCCTCCAGCCCTCCTCGAAGGAGACGGCGGCACCGACCACCGCCCCGCTGGTGGGGCTGGTGGCGTCCAGGGACAGGTCCTCCTCGCCGGCCAGCCGTCCGGGCTCGGCGGGGAGCGCGTCGTACGACTGCTTCCAGGTCGCCGGCCGGAGGTGCTGGAGCTCGCGCCAGGCCGTCCACTCGTGGCCGACGACCCGGCCCCGGTTGTCGATGGCGCTGCCGATCGTGGAGTGCATCTGCGCCTCCTGGTTCCACGCCCGGAGGCTGTACGCCGGGTACCCGCCCGCCGGCCAGACCACCGGGTGGAAGCGCATGATGATCTCGTCGGTCTCCTGGTTCCAGAACTCGCTGTACAGGTTGCCGAGGACGTCCCCGCGCTTGTTGACCGAGCTGACGGACAGCCGACTGTTCGGGTACGCGTCGGCGGGCGCCGGGAGTTCGCGGACCACCGAGCCGTTCGCCCACTCCTTCGCGACGCCGTTCTCGCTGGTGACCACTCGCCCGGTGGAACTGATCGCCGCGGTCGCGCCGGAACGGGTCGGGCCGGTCAGCAGCCGGACCTGGGCGTCGCCCGGCCGGTAGCTGAACGCGGCCGTGGTGTCGACGTCGCGGGTCAGCGTGCCGACCATCATCCCGTTGTCGCTGACGGAACCGACCGTGCCCCCGGTCCAGCCGTCGGGCAGCGGCACGGCGTGCGCGGTGGTCCCCGTCCAGTAGACCGGCAGGGCGTTGCTCGTGCCGACCGCGAGGTCGCCGCGCCCCAGACCGTGCACGGTCCCGCTGCGGGTCGGCCCCGCGGTGGACAGGGCGTCCAGGGTCCGCAGTTCCGGTGTGCAGCCCGCGGCGCCGGCCGGCCCGGCGGCCGTGACGAGCCCTGCGAGCGCGAGGGCGGCAGCGGCGGTGGCAGTTGTCTTCCTCATACGGAGAATCCCCCTGATCATCACATGTACGAGGCACATGGTGCCGTGCGGATCGGCGGAATGGTACAGACCGCTTGTGGTCAGCTCCTGACCAGGGCGTGCGGTCGGCCGAGTGGAGCGCTGGGCCGTCTCGGCGGCCTGCGAGACCACCGGTCGGTCAGTCAGGGGCGGGTGGAGCGGTCCACGAGCCATTCCAGGGCGGCCGGGCCGGCGCCGAGGACGGAGATGTGCCCGTCGGCGGGGCTCAACCGCAGCTCCGCGGACGGGCACCGGCCCGCCAGCCACCGGCCGTGCGAGCTGGGCACGATCCGGTCCCGGGCGCCGTGGAGGAAGAGGACCGGGGCGAGGACCCGCGCCGGATCCGCTCCCCAGGGGGCTACGAAGGCCAGGTCGTCGTCGATCAGCCCGCCCGGACCGGCCTCCACGGCCGGGCCGACGACGTCGCCGAACCACGACCAGTCGCCGACGAGCGCGGCATGGTCCTCGGGGGTGAACATCTCCGGGTCGTAGGCGGCGTTCGCCTCGTAGCGCTCCTTCGCCGCGCGGCCCGCGGCGGCCGCGCGCAGGGACGCGGCGCCGGACTCCGTCATGCCCGCGTACCAGTCGAGCCCCTCGGCGCCGAACGGGGCCAGTCCGGCGCCGCAGACCACCGCGAGGACGCGGTCGGCCAGCAGGGCCCCGCAGGCCAGGGCGTGCGGGCCGCCTCCGGAATGGCCCATGACCGCGAAGCGGTCGATGCCGAGCGCCTCGGTGACGGCGGCCACGTCGGCCGCGGCCGAGGCGACGTCCCGGCCAGGACGCGGGGTGGACCCGCCGTAGCCGGGCCGGTCGTACGACACCCAGCGGATGCCGAGCCGTTCGGCGGCGGGGAAGAGGGGCACGGGCGGCACACCGATGTTCGGGGTGCCGTGGTGCCAGACGACGGCGAGGCGTTCACCGCCCGGGGCACGGGCGGGGGCTCCGGTGTCGTAGACGTGGAGCGTCCGGCCGTCGCCCAGCGCCAGGTCGGTCTCCGTCACTCCGCCACCCTGCATCCGAACGTCCTTGGCCCCTCGGGTTCCGGGCCCCGAACCTACCGGCGGGCGTCCCCGGGTGCCAATGCGCGGCCCGGGGGCGCCCGCGGCGCCGACGGCCGGAGGCGGCACCGGGCGTGGTGCTCGATGCCGACGGCGCCCGCCGGGACCACACCTGGGGTACGCCTACGGCGGCGACACGGCCGGAGCACGCACGTTCATCCCGTGGCGGGCCGAGGGGACGCCCGGGGGCGAGGTCCAGCTCGACTTCGCCCTGGACGAGGGGATTCCCCACCCTCCGGTGTGGACGCTGGTGCCCCGCGGGGTACCCGCCCCGCACCTCGGCTCCTGCGAAGGTCCTCGGTGGCTCCGCCGCCGTTTCCGCCGCCGTCGGACCGGACGGCGCCCCCGGCCTGGATTCCGCACGGGACTGGCTCCAGCGGCTCACCGCAGCCCTGGCGGCGCAGTCCGGATCGGGGCGCCGGCCGCGTAGGGTTCGGCCATGGGTCTGACAGTGGGTCACGAAGGGGGAGCGCCGACCGGAGCGCAGGCGTGGCGGGCGCCCAGCGTCCTGGAACGCGGACTGTACGAGGCGAAGGTACGGGGCGACTGGCCCGCGTACTACGATCTCGTCGCCCGGGCCGACCTGTTCATGATGCAGTCCAAGGCGGCGGTCGACGCGAACCGCGGGACCAGCCGTTTCCACCCGTACTGGAACCCGCAGACCGGCACCTACTGCCTGGCCGTCTACACCGCCGGGATGCTGCCGCCGCCCGCGCCCGACCCGGTCTTCAACGGCTACTCCCTCGGCTGGTTCGCCGGCGTGTGGGAGCCGGGTGACCCGCCGTTCCTCGTGGTGAACCCGGGCAGCCCCTGCGAGGGCGTGCTTCCGGCCGGCCCCGAGGCCCGGGAGCTGTGGCGGCGGCACTACGCCGGAGTGGAGCAGTCCGGCCTCGCCCGGGACACCGTCCACACCCTCGAAGTCGGTGGCCCGCGGCAGGGCCACGTGGCGTTCGGCCTGGCCGTCGGCGCGCACCTGTCGGTCCGCAACGGCCGGTTCTGGAACGCGATGGCCTACCACGGCGACGGCTACACCGCCGAGAGGAGGATCCTCGACGAGTGGTGGGGCGTCACCACCCGGCAGGACTGGCTCGACATGCAGGAGACGCTGCTCAGCGCCCGCATGGTCAGCAGCACCTGGAGGTTCGTCCTCCAGCTGCGGCGCGGGATGGCACTCGACTTCGCCGGCCCCGTGGACGCCGGGCACTGGCGCACGGCCGCCGTCCAGGTCATCCGCCGCCGGGCCGAGGAGGCCGCCGAGCCGGTGCTGACTCCCGACGGCGTCACCCGGGGCGAGGCGCCGACCGCGGCCGAGGTCGAGTCCGAGGTCGACGGCGTACGGCGGCTGATCGGGCGGATCACCCGCTACGAGGCCCGGTTCCGCGCCGACGGGCTGCTCCCGGAACGCGGGTACGTGCGCGCCGTCGAGGCGTGGGACCACGGCCGGGCCTCCGGCATGGCCCGCTGGGGGCTGGCCGCCCGGCTGTGCTCCCTGCAGGAGGCGGAGGCGGCGGTCGTCCGCGCCGGTCGCCTCGCGCACGCCCACCACCGTTCCTGGGAGGGCTTCTCGGCGGCGTACCTGCTCGGCCGGTGTCTGCACTTCGACGGCGAGGAGTTCGGGGAGTCGTACGAGACCGCGCTGCGCGTCCACCGGGTCCTGACCACCGACCCCGCCAGCCCCTGGCGCACCCTCCCCTGGGCCTGAGACCACCGCATGACGACCCGGTCGCGGCCCCGGCGGCCGGGGCACGGGAGACGGGCTGAAGGGACGCCCTCCAGCCCGTCGGCCGCGCGGCACGAGGAGAGGGGGTGCCCACCGCGCGGCCCTTCGGGAAAGCCGTTCGCATGGTGTCCCCTGCCCCGGAACGGGCGCATCACACCATGGCGCGGCCGTGGAGGCGCAGGTGGATGTCCTTCTCCTGGTCGCCGGCGGCGGTCCCCACCGTGTCGATCACGTACGCCGAGTCCAGTACGGCCACCAGTTGGTCCACCGCCCGGTAGCCGCCCTGGGCCTCGACGCTGACCTGGTGTGCGAGGGGGGCGGCGGGCTCAGTAGGGCTCCGTTCGCCGGGGGTGGCCACGTCATAGGCGGACGTCCAGACCGTCGCCCCGGTGCCCGAGCGCGGCCTGGTCGTCCTCTCCGTCGTGAAGGCCGCGTCCAGCGTCGCGAAGACGGCGCGGGCGTCCTCCTCGGCGCAGTCGCTGACCACCACGGTCACCTCCGTACTGCTCATGGCGTACTCCTCCCTTGCAGCCGGAACGCTTCGGGTCCTCCTCCAGCATCCACCCGTACCCGCCCCGTGTCCCCCGTGTCCGCACGGGTACCCTCGGTGACCGCCGCCCGGCGGCCTCCGGCGGCGGTCCGCGGGGCGCGGAGCTACGCTGCCCGAGATGGAACGTGCAGAGATACTCAAGCGAGTGATCGGCATCCTCACCGAGGCGCAGGACATCCGCCTGGCCGCCGAGGCGGGCGAGGACGTCGACGCCCAGGGAGCGGGGCCCGGCGTGGCCACCCTGCTCCTGAACGAGATGCTGCCGTCGATCAGGGTGCCGGCCGACGCGTCCGCGCAGCAGGTGGCGGCACACGTCTCCCGAGCCCTCGGCCCCGCCCTGCACACGATGGTCTCCGGCTTCAGCCTGGCGTTCACCAGCCTGGCGATCGCACACGACCACGGGCGGACGGAGGTCTCCTCGATCGAGGTCCTCCAGGAACTCGCCCTGGAGGTCGAGGCGGGGATGTACGACGACGGGCCGTAGGGCCGTCGACCGTCCGGCGGGCGCCGCGGGCGGTCACCGGGCGTCGCCGGCGCGCTCCTCTGCGATCCTCCGCTCCTGCTGCCTCCGCAGCTCCTCGGGGCTCTTGCCGGCCACCGGCTTGCTGGCCTCGGGGTGGACCGGATCCGGTCCGGGATGCTTCTGTGCCCGCTCCTCGCGGCCCTGCGGCAGGTCCTGCCGCTTGTCCTCGCTGCCCTTCACGGCTGTGCCTCCCGGAGCTCTGCGTCCGGTGTCCCGGACTACCTACCCTGGCTCCTGCCCGCGAACGTCCCGGGCTATCCTCCTCCCCGACGGGGAGTGCCCCGCGGGGACGGGGGCAGGTGCCGGCCGGAAGGGGCGGGGGCTCCCGCCGCGGAACCGCTCGGCAAGGACACCCGATGGACTCCTCGAAGGCGATGGCCCGCCGGATCCTGCGCGACTTCGGCGAGACGTACGTCCACGAAGCCGGCATCCGGCTCCGCGACACGCCGGCGCCCCTGTACCAGCTGCTCGTGCTGTGCGTGCTGCTGTCGGCGCCCATCCGTGCGAACACGGCGGTCGCGGCGGCCCGCGAGCTGTTCGCCGCCGGGCTGCGCACACCGCGGCGGATGGCGGACGCGCGGTGGCAGGACCGCGTCGACGCGCTCGGACGGGCGCACTACCGCAGGTACGACGAGAGCACGGCCACCGCCCTGGGCGAGGGAGCGCAGCTGCTGCTCGACCGCTGGAACGGCGATCTTCGGGCCCTGCGGGACGAGGCCGGCGGTGACCCGGCGCGCGTACGGGAGCTCCTCCAGGAGGTGCCGAGGATCGGCCCGGCGGGAGCCGACGTCTTCTGCCGCGAGGCGCAGGCCGTCTGGCCGGAGCTGCGGCCCTTCGCCGACGCACGGGTGCGTGATGCGGCATCCGGCGTCGGCCTGCCCCGTACGCCGGGGAAGCTCGCCGCGCTCGTCCCGCGGCGCGAGTTCGCCCGACTGGCCGACGGCCTGGTCCGCGTGAGCCTGACCCGTGGCGCGGCCGACCGGCTGCGTGCCGGGTGACGGCGATGAGCGCCCGCGGGCCCGTACGGCCCGCGATGCCCGGCGGAACGGACGGCTCCCCGTCGCAGTAGCGTCGGCCGTCACCGGCGTGTCCCCGGCGTCCGCACCGCGCCGCTCAGCCGCCCGGCCAGCTCGTCGAGGCACCGGGCGGCGCACTGCTGCGTGCTGCGGCTGCGGGCGCGGGCGTCGAAGCGGCCGTGCGCCCCGAATTCCCGTTCGCCGTCGGCCGGTGCGTGGAGGTTGTCGGGGGCTCCCGGGCGCTGCGGCTCCGTGGTCTGCTGTGCGGCGCGTCCGGTGCGTCGGGTTCCAGCCCGGCGAGGTCGATCCGGCCGGGGTCGGTGCCGGCGTTCCACCGGCCGGTCACGGTCAGCTCCCCCCGCCGCCGGGCATGAACTCCTGGAGCTTCGCCCTCACGCCCTGGCGGACCACGGCGGCGCGGTCGCTGTCCCCGCGCAGCACCGAGGCGGCGGCGGACTTGATCTGGTCCCAGGTGGCGTGCGGCGGGATCGGCGGTACGGCGGGGTCCGTCCGGAAGTCGATGACGTACGGCCGCTCCGCCGCCAGCGCCCGCCGCCAGGCGGGCGTGACGGCCTCGGCCGTCTCCACCCGCTCGCCGTCGAGGCCGAACAGTGCGGCGATCTCTGCGTAGGGGGCGTCGGGGAGGCTCTGCGAGGGTTCGAACTGCGGGGCGCCCTGCAGGGCGCGCATCTCCCAGGTGACCTGGTTGAGGTCCTGGTTGTTCAGCACCGCGACGACCAGCCGGGGGTCCGACCATTCGTGGAAGTACTTGGCCGCGGTGAGGAGTTCGGCCAGCCCGTTCATCTGCATGGCGCCGTCCCCGACGAGTGCGATCGCCGGACGGTCGGGGTGGGCGAACTTCGCGCCGATCGCGTACGGCACACCCGGTCCCATCGTGGCGAGGGTGCCGGAGAGGGAGCCGCGCATGCCGTCGCGCATCCGCAGGTGCCGCGCGTACCAGTTCGCGGCGGACCCGGAGTCCGCGGTGACGATCGCGCCGTCCGGCAGCAGCCCGTCCAGCGCGTGCACCACGTACTCGGGGTTGATCGGTTCGCCCGGTACGCCGGCCCGCCGTTCCATGACCTCCCACCAGCGCGCCGTGCCCTTCTCGATCGTCTCGCGCCAGGCGCCGTCCGTACGGCGGTCCAGCAGCGGTACGAGGCGCCGCAGCGTCTCGGCGGCGTCACCGACGAGGTTGAGCTCGAACGGGTAGCGCAGGCCGACCATGGCCGGTTCGATGTCGATCTGGACGGCACGGGCCTGGTCGAACTCCGGCAGGAACTGCGTGTAGGGGAAGCTGGATCCCACCACGAGCAGGGTGTCGCAGTCCCGCATCATCTCGTACGACGGCCTGGTGCCGAGCAGCCCGATCGCCCCGGTGACGTACGGCAGGGTGTCGGGCAGCGCGTCCTTGCCGAGCAGCGCCTTGGCGACGCCGGCCCCGAGGAGGTCGGCGACCTGCTCGACCTCGGCGCGGGCGTGCCGGGCACCCTGCCCGATGAGGATCGCCGGCCGCTCGCCCGCGTTGAGGATGTCCGCGGCCCGCGCGATGTCCTCGGCGGCGGCCACGGGGGCGTAGTGGCCGACGCCCAGGCTGGAGGGGACCTGCTTGAAGACGTGGGCGGGCGGCTCGTAGTCGAGTTCCTGCACGTCGGCGGGGAGGATCACGGCGGTGGGTGCCCGGCGGGCGGCAGCGATCCGCAACGCCCGGTCCAGGACGTTGGGCAGTTGTGCGGGGACGGTGACCATCTCGCAGTAGTCGGAGGCGACGTCCTTGTAGAGGGACAGCAGGTCGACCTCCTGCTGGTAGGAGCCGCCCATGGCGCTGCGGTCGGTCTGCCCGACGACGGCTACGACGGGCACGTGGTCGAGCTTCGCGTCGTACAGCCCGTTCAGGAGGTGGATCGCTCCGGGGCCGGAGGTGGCGGCGCAGACGCCGATCCGGCCGGAGAACTTGGCGTAGCCGACGGCCTGGAAGGCAGACATCTCCTCGTGCCGCGCCTGGATGAAGCGCGGCCGGTCCTCGGCCCGTCCCCAGGCCGCGAGGAGACCGTTGATTCCGTCGCCCGGGTAGGCGAAGACGTACCTGATCCCCCACTCCCGCAGTCGCTGCAACACGTAGTCGGCAACCTTCATCGTCCTGCTCCCTCCTGGTCGGAACCGCACGGTTCCGCCCCGTCGCGCCCGCAGCCCCCGTCGCCTTCGACGTCTGCCCGGGCGGGGTCGGCGCATGCGGGGTCGCCGGACCCGCCAGGGCCGGATCCCGGAACGGTGGTAAAACGGGACGTGGAGCGCGAGTAGCCGCAGGGCGGGGCACGGAGCACGCACGGACGCCCAGTGAAAGGCGCACACCCATGAGCGACACCGATTCCACCGGCGACAACGTGTACCAGCTGCCGAACCCGGACCAGCCCGGTGAGGCGCAGCCGGACCTGGAGAACACCCTCGCCGAGCCCGGACTCGACGAACGGCTCGACACCGGCGAGTCCCCGCCCGAGCGTCCGTACGCGGCCGCGGGCCACGGCACGACCCTGCGCGAGCAGCACGACGGGGAGAGCCTGGACGAGCGCCTGGCCCGGGAGGTCCCCGACCCCGACCCGACGCAGCCCGGTGAGGACAACGGAATCGGCGACCTGCCGGGTGGCAACGGCGAACCGATCGACCCTCAGGCCGGTGGCGTGCGGGCCGGCCGGCTGACCGCCGTGTACGACCCCGAAGCGGGCCGGCAGCTGGCCGTAAGGGCCAGCGACGTGGGTATCGACGGCGGTGCCGCAGCAGCGGAGGAGGCCGCGGTCCACGTGATCGAGGAGCCCGAGCAGGCGGAGGAGCAGGAACAGGACGAGGACACCGGCTTCCCGGGCACCGACGCCGGGTGACACCCCCGGTGCCGCCCGGGCGCGCCCTCCGGTGGACCCGACGGAGGTGAGTGGCGTGCGGCAGCGAGCTCAGCACGCGGAAGGCGGCGGACGGAGTGCCGCCGCGGCAGGGGGGCCGGACCACGACGCCGGACCGTTCGTTCCGGACACGCGCGACCTCGGCGAGCTGCGCAGGGCCGCGTCCTCCTGCCGCGGCTGCCCCCTGCACGAGGACGCGACGCAGACGGTCTTCGGGGCGGGCCCGCGCAGGGCCCCGGTCGTCCTGGTGGGCGAGCAGCCCGGGGACCGGGAGGACAGGGCCGGCGAGCCGTTCGTCGGCCCGGCGGGCGTCCTGTTGCGCCGGGCCCTGGGCGAGGTCGGCCTCGACGAGTCCTCGGTCTACTTCACGAACGCGGTGAAGCACTTCAAGTTCACCGTTCCCGAGGGCGGGAAACGACGGATCCACAAGGCCCCGAGCCTGCGGGAGATGACCGCCTGCCGGCCGTGGCTGGTGGCGGAGCTGGCCTCGGTCCGGCCACGCCTGGTGGTGGCCCTGGGCGCGACCGCCGGGCGGGCGCTCCTCGGCGGGCCCTTCCGGCTCGGTGACCACCGGGGCACGCTGGAGTCACTCCCGGGAGCCGACGGGCGGGACGGACGTCCGGGTCTGCCCGAGGCCCAGGTGCTGGTCACCGTGCATCCGTCCGCCGTGCTCCGCGCGCCGGACCGGGACGCCGCGTACCGCGGCCTGGTGGCCGACCTGCAGGTCGCCGTCCGTGCCCTCGCGGGGACTCAGCGGGCCCGGCCGCGGGGGCAGGGCTGACGGCAGACGGGCGCAGGGCCCCCGGCCGCGGGTTCACGGCTGCGGGTTCACGGCTGCGGGTTCACGGCTGCGGGTTCACGGCTGCGGTAGGGCGGTGATCCGGTCGAGGTCGAGGGTGCGCGCCACGAGCCCGTGCACGGTGTCCGCGATGGACACCTGGTGGCGCACCGCGTAGTCGCGCAGCAACTGCGAGGCCTCTTGCAGGCTCCCGGGCGTGCTCGGCGACCATGCCCTTGGCGATCGAGGGCGTTCTTGTACGCGATCGCGGCCTGCGTCTTCGTGAGCACCTCGGCCGCGGGGACGGGGTCGGCACTCCAGTGCGGCAGGGACAGCGCGGCGGAGTCAGCGAGTGCCTGGGCGAGTTCGATCTCCTCGGGCCGCAGCGTGCCCGTGGCGCGGCGGAACAGCGTCAGCGCGCCGATGACGTGGTCGTGGAGGCGGAGCGGGACGGTCTGGGAGGACTGGTAGCCGACCTCCAGGGCGGCGGCGGACAGCTCGGGCCAGCGCCGGCGCTCCGCCGCCAGGTCGGGGACCGGGAGCGGCTGACCGCTGTGGTAGCAGTCCACGCACGGCCCGCTGCCCGTCCGCAGCTGGAGCAGTTCGAGGAGTACCGCTTCCTCGCCCGAGGCTGCCATGATGCGCAGTCCCCCGCGGGCGTCGCCCATCATCACACCGCCCGCGTCGGCGTCGAGCAGGTCCACGCAGTGGCCGATCAGTCCGTCGAAGAGGCCCAGGTGGTCGAAGTCGGGCGCGAGCGTGTCCGTCAGGCTGACGAATGCCCTGGCCAGCTGCTGTTCGCGGTCATGTCGGGTCGCCTGCTTCCCGTCCCTGCGGGCTTGGAACTAGTCACTCTCGTCGAAGTGGATCCTGCGGTGCATGACGGCATGCGACCTCGGCGGCCGTCCGTCCCTCGCGGAAGGCCCGGGCGCGCAACGGGAGCGCCTCGTCGGCTCGGCATCCGAGCAGGGCCTGCGGCACGAACAGCGGCCACCGCCTGGCGTCGGTGGCCAGGTCGGGCGCGAGGACGGGGGCGAAGACCTCCGCCGCGCTGACGCCGGGGCCCTCCCCGAGGGGGAACTGGATCTCCGCCAGGCGCAGGGCCGTGGGGTCGCCGCACAACCGTTCGGGCGCCTGTTCCGCGGGGACGCCGTCGAGCGCCGCCGTGATCTCCCGCGCGACCGCCAGCCACACCCCGTTCAGGGAACGGCGCGCCGGACCGTCACCGACCGGTGCGTCGTCGACCACACCCCCCACCTCCCCGCTGTGGTCCGCCTCCGCTCCGGGCCACCCTCACCGGGGGTGATGCCGGAGGGTGTACGGACGTATCGTCCGTTGTCACCCGCCCGGGCATGCGCGGGCCGCCGGGGTCAGCCGTCGAGGGGGACCGCAGGGTCTGCGAGGGCGAGGCGCCGTACGCGTTCCGGCAGGCCGCCGCGAAGCGGCCGGCGTGGCTGATGCCCCCAGCGCGCGGCGACCTCGGTGACCATGGCGCCGCCGTCGGCCGGGGCGGCCGCCGTCAACTCGGCGTGCACCTGGGCGAGGCGCACCCGGCGCAGGCAGGCGAGCGGCGTGGTCGCGGCGTGCCGCGCGAAGGCGTACTGCAGGGTCCTGGGGGCACCGGCACCGACCCGGCGGTGTCCACCAGGCCGATGTCCCGGTCCGGCCCTCCGGCGGGTCGAGGGGGTGCGCGACGCCGTCGTGGGGGAACACCTCCAGTGCGGTCGCGGCCAGCAGCCGTCCGCCCTCCCGAGGACGAGCGGAGGTACGGGCGCCTCCCGGCCGAGCGGGGAGCGGCGTACGAACTCGGCGGTGCGCCGCCACAGGGCGGCCCGGGCCTCGTCGGCCGGGGCGGGCCCGGTGAACCGCACGGTCCGCCGTGAGTCGGGTACGACCTGCCGGGCCGCGGCCCGCACCACGGCCCAGGGCTCCGGCGGACCGCTGGTGAAGTGCAGCGTGCCCGGGAGTTCCAGTTCGCCCGCACCGACCGCGGCCGTGTCGACGCAGGAGAGCCGGTACTGCTCCGCGGCCGGGGCCGGAACGCGGATCCCGATGCGCGTCCCGTCCGTCTCCTCCAGGACGCGCGCACGCGGTCGACGTCCCCGTCACGCAGTCCCGCCGCCTGGGCGCGCAGCCGTCCCGGGGCCTGGCACTGCCGGGCCCGTCCATGGGTACGCCCCGCTCGCGTCGGTGCCCCGCCGGTGCGGCACCGGCGGGTGCACCCGCCTGCCCGCTCCCTGGTCCCGGAAGCGGTCCGGCCGCAGTGTTTCGCACCACGTTTCGCACAACGCCCCGGCCCGGCACGGCCCGGGAGCGTTGCCCGCCGACACCGCCTCCTTCGGCGGGTCAGGGACCGGGGCCGTGTCAGTCCTCCCGGGGGGCGGTGCTCCACCGCCGGTCCTGGGGCGGGCGGTGGCCGCGCGGGCGGTCCTTCCGCCGCGGTTCGTCGGCCGGCCCGGGGTCCGCCGGCGCCGGTACCTCGTGGATCTGCTCCTCGCGGCCCGTTCCGGGCTGCTGCTGCTTGTCCCGCATGCTGCCTGCCATGACCGCACCTCCTTCGCGCTGCCGCGCCTGCCCCGGCCCGGCGGGGCCGACACCCGCGGCCGCCGTGCTTCGTTTCCTGGCGGTCCCCCGGGGCAGGGGCGCAGCATGGACGCATCACGGAACACCGACTTCCAACTCGTGGACATGGCCCTGCTGACCGAGCACGAGGGCTGCCCGGGCCGCCCGGGAAGCGCGCACCCGGAGCGGTCCGACCCGGTCGAACTACCCGAGGGGGCGCTGGTCACGCTGTGCCTCGTCTTCCGGCTGGGCCGCGACGTGGACGGGCTCGCCTACACCGAGACCCGGGTCCGGGACGGCACCGTCGAGGCGGCGCAGGAGACCCAGCTCGGCGGCTTCAGGGCCGGCGGCCCCTATGAGATCCACCTCCAGCCCGAGCGTCTGCCCGTCGGACACGCCGCCGCCGGCACGTACGAGGTCCACGGGGTGTTCACCGACCGGCACCGGCGCCCGCTCGCCAGCGCGTACCGGCGCTACCGCATCGCGGAGTCGTCGCCCGCGGTGTGACGGCGGTCCCGCGGATCGACGAGCCCCGGGGCGGCCGCATGCGGCGGGGCGGAAGCGGCCCGCCGTCGCCCGCACGGGCCGGCCCTGCCCCTGAGCCCGGCACCTGGCCGCCCTGGGCGCCTTTCTAGGAGGGCAGTTCCTCCGCGGGTGCGTTCCGTGAAGGGCTCGGCGAGCAGCCCGGTCACAGCGGCCGGTTCCAGGCCGGGCAGGTGGAGCACCAGCACCGTCCGGGTGCCGATCCCCACGGTCAGGAACCGCCCGGACGGGTCGCACACCAGGCCGTCGCCGAGGGGGAACGGCTCGGCCAGGAGCGGGCGCCCGCGACCGGGTCGGGGATGGGCTGCGCTTCGGGGCCCATGAGGAGGGTGGCCGTGGTGACGGTGGTGCCGAGGTCGACGACGAGGATGTGCTCGGCCGGGGCGTGCGGGGGCGTACGGGGGCTGCCGCCGTCCTGCTCGTACGGCTGGGTCACCGGGGGTCCTCCAGGTGGCTTCGTGCGGCGTCGATGCGGGCGAGGAGGTTCTGGCAGCGGGCGTGCAGGAGGCGGGCCGCGGCCCTGTCCCCGCCGGGGAAGCCGGCGGCGGTGCGGGGCAGCCAGGCCGCGGCCAGGTCCAGGGCGCGGCGCCGGGCGGTGTCGAGGGGGGTGTCGGGCGGCAGGCCGAGGCGGGAGTGGACGTCCCGGCCCCGGGCGCCGACCAGGGCGAGGACCTGTTCGCGGTCTTCGGGGCCGAGGCGGAGGGCGCCGGTGGCGAGCCGGTGCAGCACGTCCAGTTCGCCCAGGGCCGGTTCACGGGCGAGGAATCCGGTGAGGAGGCGGTCCACCGCGTCGGCGGCGTGCCGGTCCTCGGCGTCGAGGGTGGGGCGCAGGCCCCGGGCGGTTTCGCAGACGGCTCCCACGGCGCCCTGGATCTTGACGGCTTCGGAGCGGTGCCCGAAGTGGCCGGTGACGGTGCGGCGCAGGGCCTCGATGCCGGAGAGGGCGGAGAGTGCGGTGCGGAGTTCGGCTGCGGTCGTGGCCCCCTCGCGGATGAGGCGTACGGCGCTGTGGAGTCCGTACCCGCTGAAGCGGCGGTACAGAGCCCGGCGCTCGGCGGCGGTCAGGGGCAGGGGGTCGTCGTCGGTGCCGCCGAAGACGACGGCGTTGCGCAGGGCGCGGTCCAGCCGGGGGGCGGGGACGGCGGCGAGGGCGGTGAGGGCGTCGAGGTCGGCCCCGTCGAGGAGGGCGGCGGTCTCGGCGAGGAGTCCGCACACCGGGGCCGTGTCGAAGACGAGCCGGCGGTTGGCGGCGAACGCGGTCGTACGGGCGAGGAGTTCGCGGGCGGCGGCCATGGGGTCGGGGGCGTGCGGCCACAGCGTCTCGACCTTGGTGAGGACGCCGACGGCGGTGACCGGGGAGCGCAGGACGGCGTGGGGGCCGAGGAAGCGGGCGAGCAGCTCGGCGTCGCCGCCGGCCATGCCGCGCCCGCTCATGACGACCATCAGGGCGTCCGCGCGGGCGGTGGCGGCGGCGGTCTCCTCGTCGACGCTGTCCTTGCTGCGGCGCAGGAAGTCCAGGGTGCGCTGGGAGTCCTCGTGCCACACGGAGCCGAGGCCGGCGGTGTCGACGAGGTCGAAGGCGGCGAGGTGGGGGCTGTCGCAGACGACTTCCAGGTGGTCGATGGCGGCGAGGTACTCGCGGTGTTCGGCGGCGCGGACGGCGTACCGCTCCAGTTCGGCGAGGTCGGCGGGGACGCTGGTGCCGTCGCGGCGGTGCAGGGTCAGGGAGGGCGGGGTGCCGTGGCGGATGTGGTTGACGGTGTAGGACAGTTCGAGGCGGCCGGTCGGTGCGAGACGTCGGCCGATGAGGGCGTTGACGAGGGTGGACTTGCCCTGGCTGACGCGGCCGACGACGGCGAGCCGCATCCGGGCGGCCAGTCGGGCCTCGGCTGCGGCGAGCGCGTGGCGTACGGGTTCCAGGGCGGGCCGGCCGGCGATCGCGCGGGCGGCCTCGTGGAGGACGGCGGTGAAGCGGGCGCCGGGAGTGCCGGCGCCGGCTGCGGCAGTGGATCCGGGGTGGGCGGCGGGGCGGGGGGCGGTGGCGGCCCGGTGGGTGGTTCCGGGGGCCGGGGTGGAGCTGTTCACCGGGGCTTCTCCTCGTCGCCGCCGTCGCCGGGGCGGTCGGTGCCGGGGGCGGGGGGCGGGTCGCCGACGCCGGCCCGGCGCCGTACGTCGGCGGGGGCCGCCAGGCCCAGCGGCGGCGGGACGGGCAGCGGGGCGCCGCGGGTCCACTCGGGGCCGGCGGCGAGGGCCGCGGCCCGTGCTCCGGTCCGCCGGGCCCGGCGGGCCACTTCGAGCGGGTCCATTCCGGTTCACCCCTCTCCGGGGAACGGGTGCGCGTTCCGGCGGGCGCGCAGTGCGTGGTCGGCCTGTTCGTCCACGGCGTGCCGGAGGTAGGCGGGGCCGTCGAGCCGGGCGGGGAGCCAGGTCCGGGGCGCGTGCGGTGCGGGGTCGTCGGGTGCGAGGCGGGCGCGGAGCGCGGCGGTGAGGGGGCCGCGCGGCCCGTCGAGTCCGGGTGGCAGACCGGCGCCGGGGATCTCCGGTGTCGGCGGCGTCGGCGGCCTCCAGGACGCCCACCCGGCGTTCGAGGGTGCCGGGCGCGCCGCGGAGGGCTCCCCACTCCTTCTCGGCGCGGGTCTCCAGGAAGGCGACGAACTCGGCGAGCCCGGCGAGGCCTTCGGCGAGGTCGGCGGTGAGCCGGGCGGTCTCGATGCCGCGCCGCTCGACTGCGCCGAGGATCGTGTCGGTGCGGCGGAGGTGGCCCGCGATCCGCGCGGCGTCGGCGTCGACGCCGACCGCGTGCGCCGACAACCGTTCGAGGTGCCGGACCAGTCCGGCCTGACCGGCCAGCACATCCCCTTGGGCGAAGGCCTGTTCGCGCGCGGTGCGGCCGCGGGCGGCGGAGACCAGCCGGGCGAAGCCGGTGCGGCGCGCGGTGGCCTGGTTCTGTCTCCCGGCGCCTGCGATGCGGCGCATGAGCTGTTGCAGTGTCTCCCGGTCGGCGCGGCCGCGCGCGGCCGGCATCCGGCGGAGGAGCGCGTCGAGTTCCGTCATCCGAAGCCCCACCCGATGTCGGATCGGCCGGGGCGCCCCCACGCGATCCGGCCATCGGAATCAGCGTAGCCCTGAAGCGGGCGCGGGGGTGGGCTTTGGACAGAACCCGTGCGGGAGCAGGGTCCTGGGGGCGGCCGCAGTGCGGGTACGTGCGGGTGGAAGGTCGTCCTCGGGGCAGGTTCGGGCCACGGGAGTGGCTCGGGGGCGGGATGCGAGCCGAGGGGAACGTGCCCCGTGCACCTGGTTCCCCGACCATGCCGTCGAAGGAGCACGGTGTACGCAGGAGGTGCGAGCATGCCCTGGGCCACACCCGTTTCCCAGGTGGCCGGACGCATGTTCGGCGAGGTCGGGGTGGCGGTCGGCGACGCGATCGCCGATGTCTTCGAGATGAGCGACGAGGGACGGACCGCCGCCCAGCGGCTCTGCGGCGGGGTCGCGGGCGCCCTGGCGGGCGCGGTCGTGGGCGCGGCGCTGATGGACCCGTCCGGCGCGTACGGCGGGGCCACCGGTTCCCTGGGGGGCGACTGCGGGGGCTCCGACGCGGGACCCGGCGCCGGCTGGGGCGCGGGCGGGGACCCGTACGCGTATGTGCACGACCCGTACGCGCACGAGGCGTACGCCGAGGGCACCCAGGCGCACGACCCGTACCCGGACCCGTACGACCCCCACCCGTCGGACGGCGGACTGCACTTCGGGGAGGCCTACTCCGGCCCGGTGGTCGCCCACTGCCCGGAGCGCCACTGCGGCATCGTCCGCAGCTCCGACGAGTACGCCTACTGCGCCTGGGGCCACGAGCGTTATCCCCGT
Source organism: Streptomyces pallidus (ex Mingjun et al. 2026) (assembly GCF_051550185.1). Lineage (NCBI taxonomy): Bacteria > Bacillati > Actinomycetota > Actinomycetes > Kitasatosporales > Streptomycetaceae > Streptomyces > Streptomyces pallidus (ex Mingjun et al. 2026). Next base: position 557,345 of record NZ_CP196181.1, read on the forward strand.
CCGTAGCGGCCCGTGAACTCTATGAACGAAACGATGACCGGGCCGCCCCCGCCGGGCATCGTCTGGGGAGACATCACCACCAGAAGGCCGCGCGGCGCGGAGATCCGGCCGCGCCCGGTCGGGTGGTCCGGGCTCTCCCCCACGGTGCCCGGATCCGGGCCGGGCGCGAGGCCGGAATTCGGCTGCAGCGTGCCTTCACGACGGCCATTCCTATCGTGTTCACGACAATCCCCGCCGCGTTTATGGGCATTTCGTCGACGAGAAGAGTGCGTGCAGCGGAGGAAAGGCGAACGGGAGCGCCGGGAACGGAAAATCACTCAACGCGCCGGCTATCCAGGCGCATCGTCCGTACCGATGGAAGAGTACGGCCGGAAGGCGCGGGTTCACGACGCCTTGACGGCTTCGAAACGGCGATTTAACGAAACGCCGACGCGGCCGGCACCACCGGTGCCGGCCGCGCCTCCCAGGACGTTTATCCGCCCATCCCCCAGCGGACCGGGGCGATCTGCTTCGACATGATCGTGATCAGCTCGTAGGCGGCGTGCGAGGCCGCGATCGAGGTGATGCCCGCGTGGTCGTACGCGGGCGCGACCTCCACGATGTCCGCGGAGACGAGGTGGCAGTCGGCCAGCCCGCGCAGGATCTCCAGGAGTTCGCGGGAGGTCATGCCGCCCGCCTCGGGCGTGCCGGTGCCGGGGGCGTGCGCCGGGTCCAGGACGTCGATGTCGATGGAGACGTAGAGGGGCCGGTCGCCGACGCGCTCGCGCAGCTGCTGGGCTATCTCGTCCACCCCGCGGCGCATCACGTCCGCCGAGGTGACGATGCCGAAGCCGAGCTTGGCGTCCTCGTCGAGGTCCTTCTTGCCGTAGATGGGGCCCCGGGTTCCGACGTGGCAGAGGGCGGAGGTGTCGATGACGCCCTCCTCCACGGCCCGGCGGAACGGCATCCCGTGGGTGTACTGCTGGCCGAAGTAGTCGTCCCAGGTGTCCAGGTGGGCGTCGAAGTGCAGGACCGCGACCGGCCCGTGCTTCCTGGCCACGGAGCGCAGCATCGGCAGGGCGATGGTGTGGTCGCCGCCGAGGGTCATCAGCCGGGCCCCGCCGGAGAGCAGCTCGTCGGCGGCGGCCTCGATGGTCTCCACCGCCTCGGCCGCGTTGAACGGGTTGGCGCTGATGTCTCCGGCGTCCGCGACCTGGCTGTAGTGGAAGGGGTAGACGTCCTGCGCCGGGTTGTAGGGGCGCAGGGTGCGGGACGCCTCGCGGATGGCGTTGCCGCCGAAGCGGGCGCCGGGGCGGTAGGTGACACCGCCGTCGAAGGGGACGCCGACCACGGCGATGTCCGCCTTCTCCACCTGGTCGAGGCGGGGGATCCGGCCGAACGTGGCCTGACCGGCGAAGTGCAGCGTCCTGTCGGTCTCGGTCGGCGGCAGCGGCGGGGTCACGCCGTTGGGCTGGGCGGTCATGGTGCGATCTGTGCCTTTCCAGGGGTCACTGCGGCGGGTTGCCGTGCTTGCGGGACGGCAGGTCGGCGTGCTTGCTGCGGAGCATCGCGAGGGCGCTGATCAGCGTCTCGCGGGTCTCGGCGGGGTCGATGACGTCGTCGACGAGGCCGCGTTCGGCCGCGTAGTACGGGTGCATCAGCTCGGCCTTGTACTCCTTGACCATGCGCGCCCGCATGGCCTCGGGGTCCTCGGCCTCCGCGATCTGCTTGCGGAAGATGACGTTGGCGGCGCCCTCGGCGCCCATGACCGCGATCTCGTTGGTCGGCCAGGCGTAGGTGAGGTCGGCGCCGATGGACTGGGAGTCCATGACGATGTACGCGCCGCCGTAGGCCTTGCGCAGGATCAGCGAGATCCGCGGGACGGTGGCGTTGCAGTACGCGTAGAGCAGCTTGGCGCCGTGGCGGATGATGCCGCCGTGCTCCTGGTCGACGCCCGGGAGGAAGCCGGGCACGTCCAGCAGGGTGATGATCGGGATGTTGAAGGCGTCGCACATCTGGACGAAGCGCGCGGCCTTCTCGGAGGCCTCGATGTCGAGGACGCCGGCCAGCGTCTGCGGCTGGTTGGCGACGATGCCGACGACCTGGCCGTCCAGGCGCGCCAGGGCGCAGATGATGTTGCGGGCCCAGCGCTCGTGGATCTCCAGGACGTCGCCGTCGTCGACGAGTTCCTCGATCACCTTCAGCATGTCGTACGGGCGGTTGCCGTCGACCGGCACGAGCGTGAGCAGCGCCTCCGAACGGCGGTCCGCCGGGTCGGCGGCGGCGCACCGCGGCGGGTTCTCGCGGTTGTTGGAGGGGAGCATCGAGATGAGGTAGCGCACCTCGGAGATGCAGGTCTCCTCGTCGTCGTACGCGAAGTGCGCCACGCCGGAGGTCTCGGCGTGCACGTCCGCGCCGCCCAGCCCGTTCTGGCTGATCTCCTCGCCGGTGACGGCGCGCACGACGTCGGGGCCGGTGATGAACATCTGCGAGGTGTCACGGACCATGAACACGAAGTCGGTCAGCGCCGGCGAGTACGCCGCGCCGCCCGCGCACGGGCCGAGCATCACCGAGATCTGCGGGATCACGCCCGAGGCCCTGGTGTTGCGCTGGAAGATGCCGCCGTAGCCGGCGAGCGCGGAGACGCCCTCCTGGATACGGGCGCCGGCGCCGTCGTTCAGGGAGACCAGCGGGGCACCGGCCGCGATGGCCATGTCCATGATCTTGTGGATCTTCGCGGCGTGGGCCTCGCCCAGCGCGCCGCCGAAGATCCGGAAGTCGTGCGCGTAGACGAAGACCGTCCGGCCCTCGACCGTGCCCCAGCCGGTGACGACACCGTCCGTGTAGGGCTTCCTGCCCTCCAGGCCGAAGCCCGTCGCCCGGTGGCGGCGCAGCTGCTCGACCTCCTTGAAGGAACCCTCGTCGAGGAGCAGCGCGATGCGCTCGCGCGCCGTCAGCTTCCCCTTCGCGTGCTGGGCTTCCGTCGCCCGGTCACTGGGTCCACGCCGCGCCTGCTCGCGCAGGGAGTGCAGCTCGGCCACCTTCCCGGTGAGGTTCGTCGTCATGTGCCGCCCTCTCGACGTCCGCCACGCCCGGCGACACGGGCGGGCCCATCGCTTCCCGCCGGGCTCCAAAGGCCCGCACCGGACCATTAAACGAGTGGCCGACACGGCTCCTCCACCATCTCGACCCCTAATCTCGACCCGGCCACCCCTAGAACGGAAACAGCTCAATGCACCCGCATTTGAGGCTCCCTTGAGGCTTCCCGTGTACCGCCCCGCCGACCGATTCGGTTGAACGGACGGCGAGTTGAAGACGCGTGATTCCAAACGAGCTCAGTTAGTCGACCGGTCGAGAGTTGGTACAGTTCAATCGAACCTGCGAACGGGAAGAACCGGGCCGCCGTTTGACCTGCGGTGAGCGCTGAATTCCATGCGCTCCACAGGCACGCCTTCCTGCACTCGCAGAAACTCGCATGAAAAACCATGTCGCGCCATGGAACCGGCATGCGAAATATTGCATCTCATCGGGGAGGCTTCCACAGACATGTTGGTGGAGCGGGACGAACAGATCGCCAAGCTGACCTCCTGGGTGTCCGGCGCCGCCCGGCCCCCCGGCAGCACCCACGGACACAGGAGCGGAACCGGGCACGGCACGGTCTCCGACGACCCCTCCAGACCCGGCGGGATCGCCGTGATCAGCGGCCCGGTCGCCTCCGGCAAGACCGCCCTGCTCCACCGCGTGCTGGAGCGGACGGCCGACTCGGGCATCCGGCTCCTCAGCGCCGTCACCTCGGCCGCCGAACAGGACATCCCCTTCGGGGTGGTGGAGGAACTGCTCCGCGACACGCGCGACGGTGCGGGCCCCCTCCCCCTCCACGGGTCGCGGCCCGGCACCGACGGCCTCATCCCCGCCGAAACCCTCGTGTCCTTCCACGCCCGACTGGCCGGCCTCGCGGCCCGCGGGCCCGTCCTGATCGCCGTCGACGACGTCCAGTACGCCGATCCGCAGTCCCTGCACTGCCTGCTGTACGCACTGGAACGGGCGCGCACCTCGGGATCGGGCCTCGGCCTGCTGGTCACCCGCGGCCCCGACGCGGGGACCTCCCCGCCCCGTGTCCTGGACGAACTCCTCCGCCAGGCGGAAGGACCCCGCCTCCGGCTCGGCCCGCTCAGCGCGCGCGGCGTCGAGGCGCTGTTGGCCCACCGGGCCGCCGACGCCGCACCCGCGTCCGCCGCCACCGGAGCCCGGTGGCGCTCCCCCCGGCTGGCCGCCTCCCTGCACACCGCTACCGGCGGCAACCCCCTGCTGGTCCACAGCATCCTCGACGACCACCTCCCGCGGCTGCGGGCCGGCGAGGAGCCCGACGGCCCCCTCCACACGGGCGAGCAGTTCCTGCAGAACGCGCTGATCTGCGTGCACCGCACCGGCACCGACGGGCTGCGGGTCGCACAGGGCATCGCCCTGCTCGGCAACGCCGGCCGCATCCCGCTGCTCGCCCGGCTGGTACGGGCCGGGGAGGGCGCCGTGGAACAGCTGGTGACCGCCCTCGTCGACGCGGGCATCCTCCAGGGCACCCGGTTCCGGCACGACGCGGTGCGCGCGGCGGTCCTGGAGGGCCTCGACGACGACGAAGTGGCAGGGCTGCGTCGGCGCGCCGCGCGCCTGCTGTACGAGGCCGGGGCGGCGCCGGTGGCCGTCGCCACGCACCTGCTGGACCACGGACCGGGCGTTCCCGACGAGGAGTGGGTGCCGGGGGTGCTCAGCGACGCCGCGCACACGGCCCTGGCCTCCCAGCAGGTCGGGTTCGCGGTGCGCTGCCTGCGCCTCGCGGAGCAGTGCTCCCGCGACGAGCGCGAGCGCCTGCAACTACGTGCCAGCACCGCGAAGTTCATCTGGCGGGTGAACCCGTCCGCCTGGTCGCACGAGCTCCACCCGCTGAACGCCGCCTCGCACAAGGGCACGCTGCCGGTCAGCGAATCCCTGCAGCTCGTCGGCGACCTGCTGTGGAACGGCTGGTTCGACGACGCGGCGACGGCGATACAGCACGCCGTCGAGGGGCTGGAGGACACCCCCGACCCGACGCTCGCCGGCGAACTGCGCGGCGTACGGGCCGTGCTGGCCTCCACGTACCCCACCCTGCTGGAGCGGATGGACGGTGCGCTGGGCCCGGCCTGGGACGACGCGGAGCGCCCGGCACCCGCCGCGGAGGACGGCGTCATCGCCGCCATGGGGGTCCTGCACGGGGTGCTGCGTGCGGGCTCCGGTGACGACGAGGAGCACACCGAGCACGCCGAGCGGATCCTGGCCGGCACCCGCCTCACCGAGGAGAGCCACGTCACCGTACGGGCCTGCCTGCTGGCCCTGCTGTACGCGGACCGGCTGGGCGCGGCGACCCTGTGGACCGACCGGCTGCTGGAGGAGGCCTCCGAGCGCAGCGCCCCCGGGTGGACGGCCGTCATGCAGGCCATGCGCGCGCACATGGCGCTGCGCCGCGGCGAACTGGCCCGGGCCCGCCACCTCGCCGAGCAGGCCCTCGAACAACTCCCGCCACACGGTTGGGGCGTGGGCATCGGCATGCCGCTGTCCGCCCTCATCGAGGCGCGGACCGCCATGGGCGACCACGAGGCGGCGGCCGCCCTGGTGGACCACCCGGTGCCGGAGCAGATGCTGAGGACGCGCTACGGCCTGCACTACCTCTACGCGCGGGGACGGCACCAGCTCGCCACCGGACGGCACCACGCCGCGCTCACCGACTTCATGCTCTGCGGGAAGCTCATGGGCGAATGGGACCTGGACCGGCCGGGGCTGGCGCCCTGGCGGGTCGGGGTCGCCGAGGCCTCGCTGGCCCTCGGCAACCGTGACCAGGCGGAGCGCTACGCCCGGGAACAGCTGGCCGAGCACGCCGGGCCGCGGGGGCGCGGCATGGCCCTGCGGGTCCTGGCGGGGGCGCGGCCGCTGCCCGAGCGGCCGGCGCTGCTGAACAGGGCGGTGGCCCTGCTCCAGGACGAGGGCGACTCGCACGAGCTGGCCCGGGCCCTGACCGACCTCGGAGCGGCGTACGAGCGGCTCGGCGACGCGACCCAGGGCAAGACCTGCACCCGTAGGGCCTGGCGGATCGCCGAGGGCTGCGGCGCCCGGGGCCTGTCCCACCGCCTCCAGTCCGCCCCGGCCCCGCAGGGCCCGCCGCCGCAGCCCGAGCCGAGCACGGCGCCGAGCCCCGTGCGGCCGCGGTCGTCCGCGGTGTCGAGCCTGACGGACGCCGAGCGGCGGGTGGCGGCGCTGGCCGCGCACGGATACACCAACCGGGAGATCTCCGCGAAGCTGTTCATCACGGTGAGCACCGTGGAACAGCACCTGACCCGGGTCTACCGGAAGATCAACATCACGCGTCGGCAGGACCTGCCGGTCAGTTGGGACATCGATGTCGCACACACCGCCTGACCCCGCCGCACCGGCCGCCACCGCCGTCGGGCCCGCTGCCGGCCCGGGGGCCGGACCCCGGTTGCTCGCCGTCAGCGACCTGCACGTCGGGATGGCCGACAACCGGCCCATCACCGAGTCCCTGCGGCCCACCCACCCGGACGACTGGCTGATCGTCGCCGGCGACGTCGGCGAGCTGAGCGAGGACATCGAGTGGGCGCTGCGCCTGCTCGCCGGACGCTTCGCCAAGGTGGTGTGGGCCCCTGGCAACCACGAGCTGTGGACCCCGCGCGAGGACCCGGTCCAGTCCCGGGGCGAGGAACGCTACCGGTGGCTGGTCGACCTGTGCCGCAGCCTGGGCGTGGTCACGCCCGAGGACCCCTGGCCCGTCTGGCGGGGGCCAGGCGGCCCGGTCGCCGTCGCCCCGCTGTTCCTGCTGTACGACTACACCTTCCGGGTGGCGGGGACCGCGACCAAGGAGGAGTCCCTGGCCCGGGCGCACGAGGCCGGTGTCGTCTGCACGGACGAGTACCTGCTGCACCCCGACCCGCACCCGAGCCGGGACGCCTGGTGCCGGGCCCGGGTCGAGCCGACCCTGCGCCGGCTGGAGGCCCACGACCCGGCGGTGCCGCTCGTCCTCGTCAACCACTACCCGCTGGTCCGCGAGCCCACCGACGTGCTGTGGCACCCGGAGTTCGCCCAGTGGTGCGGCACCGTGCTCACCGCGGACTGGCACCGCAGGTTCCGTACGGCCGCCGTGGTCTACGGGCACCTCCACATCCCCCGCACCACCTGGTACGACGGGGTGCGCTTCGAAGAGGTGTCCATCGGCTACCCCCGCGAGTGGCGCCGGCGCGGCCACCCGAAGGGCCTGCTGCGACAGATCCTGCCGTACGCCCCGGAGGTCCGGAGTTGATGATCGAGACGCTGATACCCGCGCAGGCCCGCGCGGGCGAGGCCTTCGGCCCGGACGGCGCCGCGGTGCTGTACCCCGAGGAGGCGGCCCTGGTCGCCGCCGCGCCGAACGAGCGGCGCGAGGAGTTCACCACCGTACGGGGCTGCGCGCGCCGGGCGTTGGCGGCCCTCGGGCTGCCGCCGGCTCCCGTCCTGCCCGGGAAGCGCAACGCCCCGCGGTGGCCGGCCGGGGTGGTGGGGAGCATGACGCACTGCGCCGGCTACCGGGCCGCGGTCCTCGCCCGGGACACCGATCTGATGGCGGTCGGGATCGACGCCGAGCTGCACCGGCCGCTGCCCCGCGGGGTGTTGGAGTCAACGGCCCTCCCCCGGGAACTGGCCTGGGTGCGCACCCCGCCGGCCGGGGCCGCGCCGCTGCACCGGGACCGGTTGCTGTTCAGCGCGAAGGAGGCCGTCTACAAGACCTGGTACCCGCTGGTGGGGACCGAGCTGGACTTCGAGGACGCGGTCGTCGCCTTCCGCGAGGACGGCCCCGACGGCGCTCCGGGCGGCGGACCGGCTGGCGGACGGGTCGGCGGTGCGCGGACCGGCTCGTTCCGGGCCCGTGTGCTGCGTCCGGGGACCGCTCCGGACGGGCACCCGCTGACGGCCCTCGCAGGCCGCTGGATCGTGCACCGCGGCCTGATCGTCACCGCGATCACCGTGCCCGTGCGCCGGCCGGCCGCGGCCACCGCGCCGGAAGGGGTCGGTGACCCGGGTCCGGGTCGATAGGGGTTGTCCGGCTCCGGCGCCGCTGCGTAGCGTGCGAGGACCGGACCGACTGTGCACGGCGTACGGCGCGTGGATCCCCCGCCGTCCGGGCCCGCTCCCGATGCCGCGTTCCCGGCTGCGGCCGGCTCGTCTCCGGTTCTCCCTGGTAGCGCTGCCGCACCGGCCCGAGAGGTACTCGCGATGACATCAGCAAGCCCGGCCACCACCATGCTCGTGCCGGACTTCCCGTTCTCCTACGACGGCTGGCTCGGCCATCCGGCCGGCCTGGGCTCGCTGCCACCGGGCCGCGCGGGGACACCCGTGGCCGTGGTGGGCGGCGGGATGGCCGGGCTCACCGCCGCCTACGAGCTGATGCGGCTGGGCCTGCGCCCGGTCGTCTACGAGGCCGGGCAACTGGGCGGCCGGATGCGCTCGGTGCCCTTCCCCGGGGACTCCGGCTGCGTGGCCGAGATGGGCGCCATGCGGTTCCCGCAGTCGGCCCGCGCCCTCTTCCACTACATCGACCTGCTGGGGCTGCGGACCCACCCCTTCCCCAACCCGCTCGCGGAGCACACCCCGAGCACCCTCGTCGACCTGGGCGGGGTGCGCCACACCGTGCGGGACGCCGACGAACTGCCCGACGTCTACCAGGAGGTGGCCGCCGCCTGGGAGAAGGCCCTCCAGGAGCGCGCCGAACTGGCCACGATGCGCGACGCCGTGCAGCGGCGCGACGTCGAAACGCTCAAGCACGTCTGGGACCGGCTGGTGCGGGAGTTCGACGACCAGTCCTTCTACGGCTTCCTCGCCACCAGCGCGGCCTTCCGCTCCTTCCGCCACCGGGAGATATTCGGGCAGGTGGGCTTCGGTACCGGCGGCTGGGACACCGACTTCCCCAACTCGCTGCTGGAGATCCTGCGCGTCGTCTACACCGGGGCCGACGAGGACCAGGTCGCCATCGCCGGCGGCTCCCAGCAGGTGCCGTGCGGCCTGTGGGGGCACCAGCCGCGCGAGTGCGCTCACTGGCCGGCCGGGACGTCGCTGGCCTCGCTGCACGGCGGCGCCGCCCGGCCCGGGGTGCGCGCCGTCACGCGCGACGGCGAGTCGTTCACCGTCACCGACACGGCGGGCCGCCGGGACCGGTTCGCCGCGGTGGTGTACACCCCGCACCTGTGGACGCTGCTCAACCGCGTGGAGGCCGATCCGGCGCTGCTGAGCGCAGCGGAGTGGACGGCGGTGGAGCGGACACATTACATGGGCGCGTCCAAGCTGTTCGTCCTCACCGACCGGCCGTTCTGGCACGACGTGGACCCGGACACCGGGATGCCGGTCATGAGCATGACCCTCACCGACCGGATGCCGCGCGGGGTCTACCTGTTCGACGACGGCCCGGAACGCCCCGGGGTGATGTGCCTGTCGTACACGTGGAACGACGACTCCCTGAAGATGGCGACGCTGAGCGCGGCCGAGCGCCTGGACGTGCTGCTGGACAAGCTCGCGGCGATCTACCCGGGGCTGGACATCCGCTCGCACGTGGTCGGCGAGCCGCTGACCGTCACGTGGGAGACCGAGCCGCACTTCATGGGCGCGTTCAAGTCGAACCTGCCGGGCCACTACCGCTACCAGCGGCGGCTGTTCACGCAGTTCGTGCAGCGCGGGCTGCCCGCCGACCGGCGCGGCTTCTTCCTGTGCGGCGACGACGTGTCGTGGACGGCCGGGTTCGCCGAGGGGGCCGTGACCACCGCCCTGAACGCGGTGTGGGGCGTGCTGGACCACCTGGGCGGGTCCACCCACCCGGACAATCCGGGTCCCGGTGACCTCTTCGAGGCGCTGGCCCCCGTCGAACTCCCCTACGACGGCTGACGCGGCCGCGGCACCCGGACGCAGGCGCCCCCGCCGCAGCGGCGGGGGCGCCTCCTGGTCACCGGACGGTCATGCCAGGTCGGCGGCCATCTCGGCCAGCTTCTTCTTGTCGGGCTTGCCGTTGCGGTTGAGCGGGAACCGCTCCAGCACCACGACTCTGTTGGGCTGTTCGAAGGTGGGCAGCAGGGCGCACAGCCGCTCCCGCCACTGGCCGGACTCGCCCAGCTCCTCGTCCTCGACGAAGAACACCAGCTGCGAGCCGCGCAGTTCGTCGGGCACCGGCACGATCCGGACGGGGCAGCCCTGCGCGGCGACCTTCCGCTCGATGAGCTCGGGGTACAGGGTGTAGCCCATGCGGTGCACGGCGAACTTGCGGCCCAGGACGTGGAGGTTGCCCTCGGCGTCGAGGTGGCCGAGGTCGCCCGTGGCCTGCCAGCCGCTGGTGGCGTGGGCGGGGACGACGGTGCCGTCGTCGGCGATCTGCCCTTCGAGGGCGTCGGGGGTGTCGACCTCGATCTCGCCCGTCTCGCCCGCGGGGAGTTCGTTGCCGTCCTCGCCGACGATCCGCAGCCGGATCCCCTCCATGGCGCGGCCGCAGGCGACCGGGTTGTCGAGGGTGGCGAAGGAGACGTTGCCGAGCTCGGTGGAGCCGTAGCTGTCCAGCAGCGGCAGCCCGAACTCCTCCACGTACTGCGCCACGAGCGGGGCGTCGAGCGGGGCCGCGCCGACGCAGAACATGCGGGTGTCGGCGAGGTGGTCGCGCAGCACCGGCTTGCGGTTGACCAGGCTGAGGATGCTGCGGTAGCTGGACGGGGTCGCGTCGATGACGGTGGCCCCGGCGTCGCGGGCCATGCGCAGGGCGCGGTCGAGCCGTCGGTAGGGCGCGATCACCAGGGAGCAGCGGGTGAGCCAGGCGATGAGCACCATCGACAGGCCGTACTGGTGCGCGAAGGGCAGCAGCGGCAGCAGGACGTCGTCGGGACGGTGCCCGACCTGGTCGGCGTTGCGCTGGAGGTTCCGCAGGAACGAACGGCCGCTCTTGACGACGCCCTTGGGGGATCCCGTGGAGCCGGAGGTCCACATGATGAGGCCGTCGGGGAGTTCGCCCCAGGCCTCGAAGGACAGGGCTGCCGCGGTGGGCTCGTGGTCGGCCACGGCGACCATGAGTTCGTACAGGTGGACGGGGTCGGCGTCCGGGTAGACGGGCGTGTCGTCGTCGACGAAGGTGACCTTGACGCCGGTGCGGACGGCGATGCGGCGGGTCTCCTCCGCGGTCTCCTGCTGGTCGACGAGGACGATCGAGGCACCGACGTGCATGAGTGCGTAGAGCACGCACACGTAGCTCGCCGAGTTGCCGGCCTTCAGCATGATCCGGTCGCCGAGGCCGACGCCGCGTTCGCGGATCGCCTCGGCGACCCGGAGCGCGTCCTGTTCGAATTCCTCGACGGGCCGTACCGAGTCGGCTGCAAATATCTTCGCGGTCATCGGTCGCACTAAGTCCTTCCTCTGGGCCGTGATGCGGCCGGGCGGCGTAGGGTGCGCCGGGCCGGCGGTGGGTCGGGCCCGTTCAGGGGTGGATCGCGGGGTTCGCGGGCTTCACGGTGAAGGGGGATGCGGCCGCTGCCGTCCCCGGGGTCCGTGCGGGCGGCGGGCGTGTCGTGGACACGGTCCTCCACTCCCGCACGCTAGGCAGCGGACCGGGGCACGGGTACCCCTGGCCGCCCCCTGGGGACCCCTCAGTCGGGGTCCGGTTGGCCGAGCGAGATCAACTGGTCGTGCACGATGTTGACCACTTCCCGGCGGGAGGACTTCAGGTAGCCGCTGGCCCCGGGGAAGACCTCCAGGTCGAACCGGCCGGAGGTGCACCGCCGCCACGCCCGGACACCGGCCAACGTGGCGTGCGGGTCGTGGCGGGCCGTCAGGGCGACCACCCGGCAGTTGAGCGTCGGCGGGCCGAGGTTGCCGCGGTGGCCGGGCGCCGTCCGCCCGGAGACGAAGAGGGTCAGCGGGGCCCCGGTGGTCTCCCGCTCCAGACGGCAGCCCACCTCGTAGGCCAGTTGGGCGCCCAGGCGGTGTCCGAAGAGGGCGAACGGGCGGTCGGCCCACCCCCGCACCGACTCGAACACCTTGTCGGCGAGCTCCTTGCCCGCCGCCGGGTCGGGGTCGTCCTCGAAGGGCGTGGACGACGGGTACTGGACGATGAGCAGTTCCACGGTGGGCAGCAGCAGATCGGCCATGGCCAGGTAGCAGAGCGCCGAGTTCCGTGAGCTCGGGAAGCAGATCATGCGGTAGGTGCTCGGGAGCCACGGCTGCCGGATCTGGATCAGCCCGACCTCGTCGGGGGAGGTCTCCCCGCCGTCGGGCCTTTCGTGCACATGGGTCATGCCCTTGGAACTCCGCCTCGGATGGTGCCCACTGACGCGTCGTCGGGCATGCGGCCGGCGCCTCCGCAGCGGAGGGCCTTCATAAACAAGTCCGGGCCGCGCCATGGCCGCCGGCGGTGTCGGCCACCGTGCGGGACTGCTCGGCGACGATGCGCAGGGGGCGCGGTCGGGTGCCGGATTCCCCGGACCGGACGAGTTCTTTCACGGGGTCTCCTCGCGGAATTGGTGAGCGAGCGGGGACGATCCGACACGGTCACCCGGGGATGCTATGAGGTTGTTCGACAGGACCGCAATAGATGATCACCCCTATTTCCCCCTAACCCTTCCCGCTTCCCCCCTAGGAGGGGTCGCAACAGGACCGATGCGGGGCTCCGCGTGCTAGACATGCCCCGTCCCAGTCATCCGCGCGGATGCGCAGGACCCCCGTTTCCGTGTCGCACTCGATTCGCAGGAACAAATGAAACACGAACGATCCGAGGACTCCCGCAACCGCGGTCGACGGACCGGTGGGGCCCTGAACTGACCCCGCCCTCCGCCCTTCCCCTCCCCTCTCCACCTCCCGGCCCCGTAACCGGACCGGCGCGCCCGCGCCGCCCGGGTACGGGGTCTTTTCTCGTCGACGGCACCGGAAAACAACCGTCCACTGCCACACCATCCCGGAAGCAAAGGTATTCACGCACCATGACTCTTTCCGATGCGATTCCCGCCGAGAACACGGCCGGCCCTTCCGCCTCCCGGACCGGAACCGCGATCGTATTTCCCGGCATGGGGCCCGCTTCCTTCGCCGAGATAGGCCGCTTCCTGCTGCTCGACCCGTACGGACGGGTGCGCCTCGCGGAGGCGGACGAGGCCCTCGGATATTCGGTGTTCGACCGGTTCCGTGACGCCGAGGACGACTATTCGGTGTATTCCCAGCTCGTCTTCCTGGTGGCCTCGATGGCGATGGCGGACCGGGCCGTCGACACCCTCGGCGTCTCCCCCACCGTCTGTGCGGGTCCCAGCTTCGGCCAGAAGGCGACCGCCGCGTTCGTCGGGTCGCTGTCCTTCGCGGACGTCGTCCGGATGACGGCGGACCTGGCCGCCTGCGAGGAGGACTACTTCTCCGGCGTGTACGAGGACGTGGTCACGCACTGCTTCGTCCGGACCCCGCAGGACCGCCTCGACGAGATCCTCGCCGGGTTCGACGACCGCGGCGCCTGGTACGACCTGTCCGGCCGGCTGGACGCCGGCTTCCACATGCTGTCACTGCGGGAGGGGGACCTCGACGCGCTCTCGGCCGGGATCAGCGCGGCCGGAGGCTACTCCATGTACTCGATGCGGCCGCCGGTGCACGCGGCGGCCTTCTCCGCGCTGCGCCGCAAGGCGGAGGAGGAGGTCTTCGCCGGGTACGAGTTCGCCGACCCGTCCCTGCCCGTGGTCGTCGACCACGACGGCACGGTCGTCCGGGACGCCGCGGGCATCCGCACGATGATGCTGGACACCTTCGACCGGCCGATCCACTGGCCGCGCATGGTGGAGTCGCTGAAGGGCCTCGGTGTCGGCACGCTGTACGTGACCGGCCCCGACAACCTGTTCCACCGGCTGGACACCACCAAGGAGAACTTCGAGGTCGTCCCGGTGGGCCTGCCCAGGAAGCGGGACCGCGAGCGCGAGCGGAAGCAGGCCCTGGAGCGGTCCCGGGCCGCGCGGGCCCGGCGCGCCTCCTCCGGGGTCTGAGAAGGCCGGAGGAGGACGTACGGAAAGGGGCCGGGCCCCACCCCCTGGGGGGTGGGGCCCGGCCCCTTCCTCACCGGTCCGACCGCCCGTCTCAGGGGCGGGCGTCGAGCCACTCCTCGACGGCCAGCGCCGTCGTCCGGGCGTGCTGCTCCATCATCGTGAAGTGGTTGCCGGGCACGTCCAGGGCGGTGTGCTCCAGGTCCCAGTACGAGCGCCAGTCGCCGTCCGTGGCGCGGGTCCAGTCGAAGAACTGCTCCTGGGCGCGGACCAGCAGGGTGGGCGTCTTGACCGCCTCCGGCTTCCAGCCGGCGAACAGCCGGAAGTAGGCGCCCATCGCCAGCAGCCGGTTGTCGTCGACCGGGACGTAGGTGTCCTGCCGCTCGTCCACCCCTGCCGACAGCCCCGGCTGGATGCCGAGGATGGCGTCGTCGTCGTGCGAGTAGATGTCGATCAGGACCACGGCCTCCGGGAAGACCCCTGCCTCTTCCAGCTTCCCGGCCACCGCGTGGGCGAAGATGCCGCCCGAGGAGTGTCCGAGGAGCACGAACGGCGCCCCGTCCGCGTGCCGCAGCACGGCCTCGGCCTTCGCCTCGACGACCGCCTCGGTGGTCGAGGGCAGCTGCTCGCCGCGCACGAAACCGGGTGCGGCCATCGCGTGGACGTCGCGCCGGCCGCGGAACGCGGACGCGAACCGGGAGTACTGGTGCGGCCCGGAGATGGACAGGATCGAGGAGAAGCAGATCAGGCCGGCACCCGTCGCGCCGCGGGAGAGCCGTACCAGGCTCGGCGCCTTGCGGAGCCCGGCGGGCGACGCGAACGACGGCCGGAAGCGGGACGCCTGCATGAGCAGATCCATGAACTCGCCGGAGGTGCCCTGCGTCCCGGCCTCCCGGAGCATCGCCCCGAGGACCCCGGAGGTCTCCTCCCCGCCGTGCTCCACGGCGCCGTCCGGACCGGCGGGGCCGCCCGCGGCCCCGGATCCGGCGAGCTCGGTGCGCAGTCGCCGGGCGACGAGCAGCGGGGTCGGCTGGTCGAAGAGCAGGGTGGCGGGCAGGCGCAGGCCCGTGACGGCGTTCAGCTGGTTGCGCAGCTCGACCGCGGTCAGCGAGTCCAGGCCGAGCTCCAGGAACTCCTGGGACTCCCCCACCGCATCGGGCGAGGGGTAGGCCAGCACGGCGGCCACCTGGGCCCGGACGAGGTCCAGCAGCACCCGCTCCTGCTCCTCCTCCGGCAACCCGGACAGGCCCTGGAGCTGCCACGCGGCGGCGGACACCGCCGCGTCGGCGGGACCGGAGGCGGCCTTGCGCAGTCCGCCGCGCACCATGGCGCGGAAGAGCGGCGGGAGGGCGCCGGACTCCGCCTGCGCGCGCAGCGGCGCCGTGTCGAGGTGCATGGCGACGAACACGCTGCCCCCGGTCAGTGCGGACGCCGTGTCGAAGAGGGCCAGGCCCTCCGCGGACGACAGCGGGGCCAGTCCGGACCGCGCCATCCGCTGGACGTCGGCGTCCGTGAGGTCGCCGGTCATCCCGCTGCGCTGCTCCCACGGTCCCCAGGCCAGCGACACGGCGGGCAGGCCGTCCGCCCGCCGGCTCTGGGCGAGGGCGTCGAGGAAGGCGTTGGCCGCCGCGTAGTTGGCCTGGCCGGGGTTGCCGAGCGTGCCGCCCGCCGAGGAGAACAGCACGAACGCGCCGAGGTCCAGGTCGCGGGTCAGCTCGTGCAGGTGCAGGGCCGCATCGGCCTTGGGCCGCAGGACCGCGTCGATCCGCTCCGGGGTCAGGGACGGTACGAGCCCGTCGTCGAGGTGGCCCGCGGTGTGGACGACGGCGGTCAGCGGCCGCTCGGCCGGGATGCCGGCCAGCAGTGCGGCGAGCGCCTCCCGGTCGGAGGCGTCGCAGGCGACGACGGCGGCCTCCGCGCCCAGTCCGGCGAGTTCGGCGACGAGTTCGGCGGCGCCGGCGGCGCCGGGGCCGCGCCGGCTGGTCAGCAGCAGGTGCCGGACGCCGTGCTCGGTCACCAGGTGGCGGGCGAGCAGGCTGCCGAGCGCGCCGGTGCCGCCGGTGATCAGGACGGTGCCGTCCGGGTCCGGGGCGGCCCCGGCCGGTGCCCGGCCCGCCGCCGTCCCGCCGTCGGGCCCCGTGGTCCCCTCCGGGGTCTGCGGTGCGGGGCGGTCCGCGGGCACCTTCGCCAGTCGGGCGGCGTGCAGGGCTCCGCCGCGGACTGCCAGCTGCGGTTCACCGCTCGCCACGGCGGCCGCGACCAGCACGCCGAGGTCCGCCGCCGGAGCGCCGCCGGTGCCGTCGCCGCCGTGGTGCGCGTCGAGGTCGAGGATCTGGAACCGGCCGGGGTTCTCCGACTGGACGGACCTCAGCAGACCCCACACCGAGGCGCGCGCCAGGTCGGTGACGCCCTCGCCCGGCAGCGCCTCGACCGCGCCACGGGTGACCACGGCGAGGCGGGCGTCGGCGAAGGTCTCCTCGGCCAGCCAGTCCTGGACGAGCGCCAGGGCCTCGTGGGCCGCCCGCCGGGTGTCCGCGGCGATGGCCCCGGCGCCGGCGCCGGCGGTCTCCGCGGCCGGCGCCGCGTACGGGACGAGCACGGTGCCGGGCAGCGGCTTGCCGGCGACCACCACGCCCGCGAGGGCGTCGAGGTCGGCGTAGACGTCGGCGGTGACGCCCGCCCCGTGCAACGCGGCCTCAAGACCGAGGGTGTCGGTGCCGACCACGGCCCAGCGTCCGCCCGGGGCGGCGGAGTCGGCCGGCAGGGCGGGCCATTCGAGTCGGAACAGCGACTCGTGGAAGACGGGCCGGGCCGACTGCACGCGGGTCGGGTCGAGCTCCCGCAGCAGCAGCGACTCGACCGACACGACCGGTTCGCCCTGCTCGTCGAAGGCCGTGAGGGACACGGCGGCCGGCCCCGCCGGGGCGAGCCGTACCCGCAGTGCTCCGGCGCCGACGGCGTGCAGGCCGACACCGGTGAAGGAGAAGGGCAGCCGCATCCGGACGTCCGCGTCCGGCGCCCCGTCGTCCGCGGCGAAGAAGGAGCCGAGGGCGAGGCCGTGCAGTCCGGCGTCCAGCAGGGCCGGGTGCACGCCGAAGTGCGCGGCGTCGGCCCGCGGGCCGTCGGCGAGCGCGAGTTCGGCGAACAGTTCGTCGCCGTGCCGCCACGCGGACCGCAGGTTGCGGAAGGCCGGGCCGTACGCGTAGCCGGCGGCGGCGAACAGCTCGTACAGGTCGGCCACGTCGAGCTGTTCGGCCCCGGCGGGAGGCCAGACCTGCGGGCCGGCGGCCGGGAGGGCGGCCGGGGTGTCCGTGGCGCCGAGCACGCCGGTGGCGTGCCGCGTCCACGGCTCGTCCTGGCCGGGACCGTTCTCGTCGGCCGCGGTCTCGGTGCGCGAGTGCACCTGGAGGGTGCGGCGGCCCGTGTCGTCGGGTGCGGCCACCGAGACCCGGAGCTGGAGGGCGCCGGGCTCGGGGAGCACCAGCGGGGCCTCCAGGGTCAGCTCCTCCAGGACGGCGGTGCCGGCGCGCCGGCCGGCGTGCAGCGCGAGCTCGACGAAGGCGGTGCCGGGCAGCATGACGGCGCCCGCGGCCCGGTGGTCGGCCAGCCAGGGGTGCGTCTGGAGCGAGAGGCGGCCGGTGAACAGGAACCCTTCGGAGTCGGGCAGTTCGACGGCCGCACCGAGCAGCGGGTGCGCGGCGGAGCCCAGGCCGGCGGAGGCCATGTCGCCGCCGTACGCGCCGTCCTGCACCTCGATCCAGTAGCGGTCGCGCTGGAAGGCGTACGTCGGCAGGTCGGTGTCCCGGGCGCCGGTGCCGGCGAAGTACGCCGCCCAGTCGACACGGGCACCCCGGGCGTGGGCCCGTGCGACGGCGGCCGTGAGGGTGTCGGTCTCGGGCCGGCGCTTGCGCAGGGCCGGGGCGAAGGCCGCGGTTGCGGCGCCGTCGGTCAGGCAGGCCTGGGCGAGGGCGGACAGCACGCCGTCGGGCCCGAGTTCGAGGTAGGTGGTCACGCCGGCGGCTTCCAGGGCGCGGACGCCGTCGAGGAAGCGGACGGCCTCGCGGACGTGCCGGACCCAGAACTCTGCGGAGCCCATCTCGTCGGTGACGGGGGCGCCGGTCAGGTTGGAGACGACCGGGATGCGCGGGGCGGCGTACGACAGCCTCTCCGCGACCTTCCGGAAGTCGTCCAGCATGCCGTCCATGTGGGGCGAGTGGAAGGCGTGGCTGACCGTGAGGCGGGTGCTCTTGCGGTCCGGGAGGGCCTCCGCGACGGCGACGGCCGCGTCCTCGTCGCCGGCGATCACGACGGCCCGCGGGCCGTTGACGGCGGCGATGCTCACCCGGTCGGTGAGCAGGGGCAGGACCTCGTCCTCCGCGGCCTGGACGGCGATCATCACGCCGCCGGCCGGGAGGGCCTGCATCAGCCGGCCGCGGGCGGCCACGAGCGTGCACGCGTCCTGGAGGGACAGGACACCGGCGACGTGGGCGGCGGCGATCTCGCCGACGGAGTGCCCGGACAGGAAGTCCGGCTTCACGCCCCACGACTCCAGCAGCCGGAAGAGGGCCACCTCGACCGCGAACAGCGCCGGCTGCGCGTACTCCGTGCGGTCCAGCACGGCGGCGTCGGTCCCGAACAGCACCTCCTTCAGCGGCAGTTCGAGGCGGGCGTCCAGCTCCTCGCAGACGGCGTCCAACGCGGCTGCGAACACCGGCTGGGCGGCGTACAGTTCGCGTCCCGTCCCGGGGCGCTGACTGCCCTGCCCGGTGAACAGGAAGGCCAGCTTCCCGGCCCCTGCGGTGCCGACGGTGCCGACCGTGACGCCGGGGGCGGCGGCGGGGTCGCCGTCCGCCAGTGCGGTCAGGCCGCGCAGCAGCTCGGCCCGGTCGCCGGCGACGACCACCGCACGGTGGTCGAAGGCGGCCCGGCGGGTGGCCAGTGACCAGGCGACGTCCACCGCAGCCGCGTCGGGCGCGTCCTCCAGGTGGGCTCGCAGGCGGGCCGCCTGGGCGCGCAGCGCCTCGTCCGACTTCGCGGACACCAGGTACGGGAGCGGGAGCGGGGGCGCGGTCGGTGCCGCGCCGTCCGCCGCCGGGGAGGCGGCGGGGGTGGCCGTCTCGTCCGGGGCCTGCTCGATGATGGTGTGGGCGTTGGTGCCGCTGATGCCGAAGGAGGACACGGCGGCGCGGCGCGGGCGGCCGGTCTCCGGCCAGGCGACGGTGTCCGTGAGGAGCGAGACGGCGCCTTCGGACCAGTCGACGTGCGGGGTGGGCTCGTCGACGTGCAGGGTCTTCGGCAGGATGCCGTGGCGCATCGCCTGGACCATCTTGATGATGCCGGCGACACCGGCGGCGGCCTGCGTGTGGCCCATGTTCGACTTGATCGACCCGAGCCACAGGGGCGCCTCGGCTGCGCGTTCGCGGCCGTAGGTGGCGAGCAGGGCCTGTGCCTCGATGGGGTCCCCGAGGGTGGTGCCGGTGCCGTGGGCCTCGACGACGTCCACCTCCGCGGCGCTCAGGCCGGCGTTGGCGAGGGCCTGCCGGATGACCCGCTGCTGGGAGGGGCCGTTGGGGGCGGTGAGGCCGTTGCTCGCACCGTCCTGGTTGATCGCCGAGCCGCGGACCACCGCCAGCACGGGGTGGCCGTTGCGGCGGGCGTCCGAGAGGCGCTCCACCAGCAGCATGCCGACGCCCTCGCCCCACGCGGTGCCGTCGGCCGCGGCCGCGAAGGGCTTGCAGCGGCCGTCCGTGGCCAGGCCGCGCTGCCGACTGAACGCGATGAACGTACCGGGGGTGGCCATCACGGTCACACCGCCGGCCAGCGCCAGGTCGCATTCCCCGTTGCGCAGGGCCTGGGCGGCCAGGTGCAGGGTCACGAGGGAGGAGGAGCAGGCGGTGTCGACCGTGACCGCGGGGCCTTCGAGGCCGAAGGTGTAGGAGACGCGGCCCGAGGCGACGCTGCCGGAGCTGGACGTCCCCATGTAGCCCTCCAGGCCGGCGGGGGCGCGGTGCAGGAGCGTGCCGTAGTCGTTGTACATGACGCCGGCGAAGACGCCGGTGCGGCTGCCGCGCACGGTCGCCGGGTCGATACCGGCCCGCTCGAACGCCTCCCACGACGCCTCCAGCAGCAGGCGCTGCTGGGGGTCGGTGGCGAGCGCCTCGCGCGGCGACATCCCGAAGAACACCGGGTCGAAGTGGTGGGCGTCGTGGAGGAAGCCACCGGCGGTGCTGTAGCTGGTGCCGGCCTGGTCTGGGTCCGCGCTGAACAGGCCGGCGAGGTCCCAGCCCCGGTCGTCCGGCATGTCCGAGATCGCGTCGCGACCGTCCAGCACGAGCTGCCACAGGTCCTCGGGCGAGCGCACGTCGCCGGGGAACCGGCAGGACATCGCCACGATGGCGATCGGCTCGTCGTCGTGGACGGTGACGGCGGCAGGGGCTGCGGCCGCTGCCGCCTCCTGGCTGCCGAGCAGCTCGGCGTAGAGGTACTCCGCCAGGGCGGCGGGGGTCGGGTAGTCGAAGACGAGGGTGGCGGGCAGGCGGACGCCCGTGGCCGCACCGAGGCGGTTGCGCAGCTCGACCGCCGTCAGCGAGTCGAAGCCGACCTCGTTGAACGAACGCGCGGGGTCGACCGCCTCGGGGCCGGCGAAACCGAGGACGGCGGCGACCTGGCCGCGGACCAGCTCGACCACGGCGTCCTGCTGCTGGTCCTGCGGGAGCGCGGCCAGCTGCCGGGCGAACGCGCCCCCGGCACCCCGGGCGGCACGGCGTACGGGCATCCGCACGAGACCGGAGAGGAGCGGCGGGAGCATGCCGCTGCCGGCCTGGGCACGCAGCGCCGCAAGGTCCAGCTTCACCGGGACCAGCAGCGCCTGCCCGGCGGCGCAGGCGGCATCGAACAGGGCCGCTCCCTCCGCCGCGCCGATGGCGTCGACACCGCCGCGGCCCAGGCGCGAGACGTCCTCGGCGGCCAGGGTTGCGCCCATGCCGCCGGTCTCGGCCCACAGGCCCCAGGCCAGCGAGGTCGCCGCCTGGCCCGCGGCCCGGCGGTGCGCGGCGAGGGCGTCCAGGAAGGTGTTGGCCGCCGCGTAGTTGGCCTGGCCCGCACCACCGAACACACCGGCGGCGGAGGAGAACAGGACGAACGCCGACAGGTCCAGGCCGCGCGTCAGCTCGTGCAGGTTCCACGCCGCGTCCACCTTCGGACGCAGCACCGCCGACAGCCGCTCGGCCGTCAGCGAACCGACCACGCCGTCGTCCAGCACACCGGCCGTGTGCACGACCGCCGTCAGCGGGTGCTCCGCCGGGACGCCGGCCAGGACGGCCGCCAACGCGCCACGGTCGGCCACGTCACACGCCGCCCAGGCCACCTCGGCACCCAGACCCGCCAGCTCCGCCGACAACTCCGCAGCACCCTCGGCCGCCCCACCACGGCGGGACACCAGCAACAGGCGCCGCACACCCCGCTCGACCACCAGGTGCCGGGCGAACAACCCGCCCAGCGAACCGCTCGCACCCGTCACCAACACCGTGCCCCCGACGTCCCACCCGGCAGCCGCGTCAGCGGCCGCGACCGTGGCGCGGGCCAGCCTCGGCACCAGCACCGCGCCCCCGCGCACCGCCACCTCGGACTCGCCCGAGGCGAGCGCGGCCGAGACCCCCTCGGCGACGTCGCCGTCGGCGTCGAGGTCGACCAGGACGATCCGGCCCGGGTTCTCCGACCGGGCCGACCGCACCAGACCCCACACCGGGGCGTGCACCAGGTCCGTCGGGCCCTCGCCCGGTACGGCGGCGATCGCACCGCGCGTCAGGAGGACGAGGCGCCCGTCCGCGAACCGGCCGTCGGCCAGCCACTCCTTGACCAGCGACAGGACCCGGCCCGTCGCCGCGTGCACCGCACCGGCGACGTCGTCGCCGGCGGGTTCGGTGCAGGGCACGACCAGCGCCGCGGGGATCCGGCCGCCCTCGACGACCGCGACGCCCAGCCCGGCGAGGTCCGCGAAGGCCTGCGTGCCCTCGCCGAGCAGCATCCAGTCGTCGCAGGACCCGCCCGCGGCAGCGGCGGCCTCGACCCAGTCCACGCGGAACAGGGAGTCGCGGTGGCCGTGCGCCCGGTCTCCGAGCTGGTCGGGTGAGAAGGCGCGCAGCGCGAGGCTGTCGACGGTTGCGACGGGCGCGCCCGCCGCGTCGGCGATCTCCAGCCGGACCGCGTCCCGGCCGGCCCGGGAGAGCCGTACGCGCAGGGCGTCCGCCCCGGCGGAGTGGACCGTGACCCCGGACCAGGAGAACGGCAGCCGTGCCCGGCCGGTGTCCTCGACCAGCGAGCCCAGGTTGATGGCGTGCAGGACGGAGTCGAGGAGCGCCGGGTGGATGGTGAACTGCTCGGCGCCGGGCTGGGTTTCGGAGCCGAGGCCGACCTCGGCGTACACGTCGTCGCCCTGCCGCCAGGCGGCGCGCAGCCCCTGGAACACCGGCCCGTACCCGAAGCCGGAGTCCGCGAGTGCGTCGTACAGCGCGTCGACGTCGACGGTTTCGGCGCCGGCGGGCGGCCAGGCGGTCAGGTCGTACGCCGGAACCTGCTCCGCTGCCGCTGCCAGCACCGCGGTGGCGTTGCGCACCCACGGCTCGTCGTCGGCGGCGAAGCCGTCGCGGGAGTGGAAGAGGACGGACCGGCGGCCCGACTCGTCGGGGGCCGCGACCGTGATCTGCAGCTCGACCCCGCCCTCCTCGGGCAGGACGAGCGGTGCGGCGAGGGTGAGGTCGTCCACCAGGTCGCAGCCGGCCTTCTCGCCGGCCTGGAGCGCCAGCTCGACGAAGGCCGTGCCGGGCAGCAGTGCGGCGCCGGCGACGCGGTGGTCGGCGAGCCAGGGGTGGGTGGCGAGGGACAGCCGGCCGGTGAGGAGGAGTCCGTCGGCGTCGGCCAGGGTGACGGAGGCGCCGAGCAGCGGGTGGTCGGCGGAGCGGAGGCCGGCGGTGGTGACGTCGCCGCCGAGGGTGCCGGCGTCGAGCCAGTAGTGCTCGCGCTGGAAGGCGTAGGTGGGCAGGTCCACGTGCTCGGCCCCGGTGGCGGAGTGGAACGCGTGCCAGTCGACGGTGGTGCCGCGGACGTGGAGCCGGGCGAGGGCGGTGGTGACCGTCCGCGCTTCGGGGTTCCCGTTGCGGAGGGTGGGGGTGAAGACGGCGGCGTCGGCGTCGCCGGTCAGGCAGGCCTGGGCGAGGGCGGACAGCACGCCGTCCGGGCCGAGTTCGACGTACGTCGTCACGCCGGCGGCCTCCAGGGCGCGGACGCCGTCGAGGAAGCGGACGGCCTCGCGGACGTGCCGGACCCAGAACTCGACGGAGCCCATCTCGTCGGTGACGAGGGCGCCGGTGAGGTTGGAGACGACGGGGATGCGGGGGGCCTCGAAGGCGATGCCCTCCAGGGCCCGGCGGAAGTCGTCGAGCATGCCGTCCATGTGCGGGGAGTGGAAGGCGTGGCTGACCGTCAGGCGCTTGGTCTTCCGGCCGTCGAAGGAGTCGGCGACCGTGGCCGCCGCGTCCTCGTCGCCGGCGATCACGACGGACCGGGGGCCGTTGACCGCGGCGATGCTCACCCGGTCGGTGAGCAGCGGCAGGACCTCGTCCTCCGCGGCCTCCACGGCGATCATCACGCCGCCGGCCGGGAGTGCCTGCATCAGCCGGCCGCGGGCGGCCACCAGGGTGCACGCGTCCGGCAGGGAGAGCACGCCGGCCACGTGGGCGGCGGTGATCTCGCCGACGGAGTGCCCGGACAGGAAGTCGGGCTTGACACCCCAGGACTCCAGCAGCCGGAACAGGGCCACTTCCACCGCGAACAGCGCCGGCTGCGCGTACTCGGTGCGGTCCAGCACGGCCGCGTCCGTACCGAAGACCACGTCCTTCAGCGGGTTGCCGAGGTGGGGATCCAGGGCGGCGCAGACCTCGTCGAGGGCGTCGGCGAACGCCGGATGGGCGTCGTACAGTTCGCGGCCCATGCCGAGGCGCTGGCTGCCCTGCCCGGTGAACAGGAACGCGGTCCTGCCGCGGGCTCCGGCCTCGCCCAGGACGACCCGGGAGGAGGTGGTGCCGCCCGAGGCGAGCGCGGCGACGTCGGTGAGGGCCTCGTCCCGGTCGCCGGCCACGATGACGGCGCGGTGTTCGAGGGCGGCGCGCCCGGTGGCCAGGGTCAGGCTGATGTCCTGCGGCGTCTGTTCGGGGTGGGCGCGCAGGTGGGTGAGCAGGCGCTCGGCCTGGGCGCGCAGGGCCTCGTCCGTGCGGGCCGAGACCGGCCACGGCAGGACCGGGGGCACGACGACCGGACGCGGCCCGGGGCCGGACCCGGTGGTGTCGGCGGGCTCGGTGCCGGCGGCGGCAGCCGGGGCGTCGACGTCGCCGCCCGCATCGCCGTCGGTGTCGGTGTCGGCGGGGACGGGTGCGGCGGGCGCCGCGGGCGGCGCCTGCTCGATGATGGTGTGCGCGTTGGTGCCGCTGATGCCGAACGAGGACACGGCGGCGCGGCGCGGGCGGCCGGTGTCCGGCCAGTCCACGGTCTCGCGCAGCAGCGACACCGCGCCCGCGGACCAGTCGACCTTGGTCGACGGCTCGTCCACGTGGAGGGTCTTCGGGATCCGGCCGTGCCGGATCGCCATGACCATCTTGATGACGCCGGCGACACCGGCGGCGGCCTGGGTGTGGCCGATGTTGGACTTGACGGAGCCCAGCCACAGGGGGAGCTCGTCGGTGTGCTCCCGGCCGTAGGTGGCGAGCAGGGCCTGCGCCTCGATGGGGTCGCCGAGGGTGGTGCCGGTGCCGTGGGCCTCCACGACGTCGACGTCGGCCGCGGTGAGCCGGGCGTCGGCCAGGGCCTGGCGGATGACCCGCTGCTGGGAGGGGCCGTTGGGGGCGGTGAGGCCGTTGGAGGCGCCGTCCTGGTTCACGGCGGAGCCGCGGACGACCGCCAGCACGCGGTGGCCGTTGCGGCGGGCGTCGGACAGCCGCTCCACGAGCACCATGCCCGCGCCCTCGCCCCACCCGGTGCCGTCGGCGGCGTCCGCGAAGGACTTGCAGCGCCCGTCGAAGGACAGGCCGCGCTGCTTGCTGAACTCGGTGAAGGTGCCCGGCGTCGGCATGACGGTGACGCCGCCCGCGAGGGCGAGCGAGCACTCGCCCTTGCGGAGTGCCTGCATCGCCAGGTGCAGGGTGACGAGGGAGGAGGAGCAGGCCGTGTCGACGGTGAGCGCCGGCCCTTCCAGGCCGAACGTGTACGAGACGCGGCCGGAGGCGATGCTGCTGGAGGCGCCGGTGCCGAGGTAGCCCTCGACCTCCGGCGGCACGGCCCGCAGCCGGGAGGCGTAGTCGTGGTACATGACGCCGGTGAACACGCCGGTGCGGCTGCCGCGGACCGAGGTCGGGTCGATGCCGGCCCGTTCGAACGCCTCCCAGGAGATCTCCAGGAGCAGGCGCTGCTGCGGGTCCATCGCCGTGGCCTCGCGGGGCGAGATCCCGAAGAACGCGGGATCGAACCGGTTGGCCTCGTGCAGGAAGCCGCCTTCCTGCACGTAGCTGGTGCCTCGCCCGTCGGGGTCCTCGTCGAACAGGCTTCCCGTGTCCCAGCCGCGGTCGGTGGGGAAGGGTGAGATGGCGTCGGTCTCCCCCGCGACGAGCCGCCACAGGTCCTCGGGGGACTCGACGTCCCCCGGGTAGCGGCAGCTCATCCCGATGATCGCGATCGGCTCCTGCCCCTCCGACTCGACTTCCTGGAGCCGGCGGCGCGTCTCGTGGAGATCGGCCGTCACCCGCTTCAGGAAGTACCGGAGCTTTTCCTCGTTCATACGTGCATCCCTCGTACAGAAGCCAGAGAGTCGGAAGAGTCAGAGTGGTGGGGAGGGGTGGGGCGGAGCGGGTGCGTCATGAGATGCCGAACTCCTTGCCGATGAAGTCGAAGAGGTCGTCGTCGGTCGCGCTCTCCAGAGCCCCGGCGACATCGGGCCCGTCGGCGGCGGTGGCCCCGGCGGCCTGCGCCCCGGCCTCGCTCCAGGCCGCCAGCAGGGCCTGGAGCCGCTCGGTGATGCGGTCGCGGCCTGCGTCGTCGGGCGTGGAGGTGACGAGCGTCTTCTCCAGCCGGTCCAGTTCGGCGAGCAGCGGGGGTACCGCCGCGGCCCCGTCCTGCCAGAGCTCGTCCCGCAGGAACGCGACGAGCGCCGTCGGGGTCGGGTAGTCGAAGACGAGGGTGGCGGGCAGGCGGACGCCGGTGGCGGCGCCGAGCCGGTTGCGGAGTTCGACCGCCGTCAGCGAGTCGAAGCCGACCTCGTTGAACGAGCGCGCCGGGTCGACCGCTTCGGGGCCGGCGAAGCCGAGGACCCCCGCGACGTACCCGCACACCAGCTCCAGCAGGGCCTCGTCCCGCGCTGCCGACGAGAGCCCGGTGAGGCGCTCGCGCAGCTCGGCTCCGCCGTCCGCACCGACCGCGGTGGTGCCCGCGGTCCGGCGTACGGGGGTGCGGACCAGGCCGGAGAGGAGCGGCGGGAGCATGCCGCTGCCGGCCTGGGCACGCAGCGCCGCAAGGTCCAGCTTCACCGGGACCAGCAGCGCCTGCCCGGCGGCGCAGGCGGCATCGAACAGGGCCGCTCCCTCCGCCGCGCCGATGGCGTCGACACCGCCGCGGCCCAGGCGCGAGACGTCCTCGGCGGCCAGGGTTGCGCCCATGCCGCCGGTCTCGGCCCACAGGCCCCAGGCCAGCGAGGTGCCCGCCAGGCCCGCGGCCCGGCGGTGCGCGGCGAGGGCGTCCAGGAAGGTGTTGGCCGCCGCGTAGTTGGCCTGGCCCGCACCACCGAACACACCGGCGGCGGAGGAGAACAGGACGAACGCCGACAGGTCCAGGCCGCGCGTCAGCTCGTGCAGGTTCCACGCCGCGTCCACCTTCGGACGCAGCACCGCCGACAGCCGCTCGGCCGTCAGCGAACCGACCACGCCGTCGTCCAGCACACCGGCCGTGTGCACGACCGCCGTCAGCGGGTGCTCCGCCGGGACACCGGCCAGAACGGCCGCCAACGCGCCACGGTCGGCCACGTCACACGCCGCCCAGGCCACCTCGGCACCCAGACCCGCCAGCTCCGCCGACAACTCCGCAGCACCCTCGGCCGCCCCACCACGGCGGGACACCAGCAACAGGCGCCGCACACCCCGCTCGACCACCAGGTGCCGGGCGAACAACCCGCCCAGCGAACCGCTCGCACCCGTCACCAACACCGTGCCCCCGACGTCCCACCCGGCAGCCGCATCGACAGCCGCGACCGTGGCGCGGGCCAGCCTCGGCACCAGCACCGCGCCCCCGCGCACCGCCACCTCGGTCTCGCCCGAGGCCAGTACGGCGGGAAGTGCGCGGTGGGACGCGTCACTGCCGTCGGTGTCGGCCAGGACGATCCGGCCCGGGTTCTCGGACTGCGCCGACCGCAGCAGGCCCCACGCCGCGGCGTGCACCAGGTCCGCAGGGCCCTCGCCCGGTACGGCGGCCACCGCGCCCTGCGTCAGGACCAGCAGGCGGGAGTCGGCGAACCGCTCGTCGGACAGCCACTGCTGGAGCAGTGCCAGCACCCGTCCGGTCCCGGCGTGCACCGCAGCCGCGACGTCCTCCGTGCCGGTGGCCGGGGTCATCGGGACGCACACCACGGCCGGGTCCGCGGGGGTGGCGAGGGAGTCGTGGGCCTCGTAGCGGACGCCGACGGCGTCCAGGCCCGGGTGGCCGTCCCCGAGCAGGGCCCAGGGGCGCTGTTCGGCCGCGGAGACCGGGGTGACCGGTACGGTCGTCCACTCCACGTGGAACAGCGACTCCTGGCGGCCGCCGCGGGCCGCGCCGATCTGCTCGGGCGAGACCGCGCGCAGCGCCAGCGAGGCGACCGAGGCGACGGGGGCGCCCGTCGGGTCGGCGAGCTCCAGTGCGACCGCGTCGCGGCCGGCCGGGGCCAGCCGGACCCGTACCGCGGAGGCGCCGGCGGCGTGCAGCCGGACTCCGCTCCAGGCGAAGGGCAGCCGCCCCTGGCCGGTGTTCTCGACGAGGGAGCCGAGGCCGGCCGCGTGGAGGGTGGCGTCGAGGAGGGCCGGGTGGAGGCCGAACCAGTCGGCCGTGCCGGCGGTCTCCTCGTCGAGGCCCACCTCGGCGTACACGGCGTCGCCGTGCAGCCAGGCGGAGCGCAGGCCCTGGAAGGCGGGGCCGTAGTCGAAGCCGGCGGCGGCGAGGCCCTCGTAGAGGCCGTCCAGGTCCACCGCTTCGGCTCCGGCCGGCGGCCAGGCCGTGAGGTCGGCCGCCGGGGTCGCGGGGTCGGTGGTGCCGGGGGCGAGGACGCCGGTGGCGTGCCGCGTCCACGGCTGGTCGGCGGCGCTGTCCTCGTCACGGGAGTGCAGGGACAGGGTGCGCCGTCCGGAGTCGTCGGCCGCGGCGACGGAGAGCCGCAGCTGGACGCCGCCGCGCTCGGGCAGGACCAGCGGGGCCTCCAGGGTCAGCTCCTCCAGGACCGCGCAGCCGACCTGGTCGCCGGCGCGGACCGCGAGCTCCACGAAGGCGGTGCCGGGCAGGAGGACCGAGCCGAGGACGGCATGGTCCGCGAGCCAGGGCTGGGTGGCCGTCGACAGCCGGCCGGTGAAGAGGTGGCCGTCGGAGTCGGGCAGTTCGACGGCCGCGCCGAGCAGCGGGTGGTCGGTGGTGCCGAGGCCGAAGCCCGCGGCGTCGCCCGGGGCGTGCTGCGCGCCGACGGCGGAGTCGAGCCAGTACCAGTCGCGCTGGAAGGCGTAGGTGGGCAGTTCGGCCTGGCGGGCGCCGGTCGGCGCGAAGTACGCCTCCCAGTCCACGGCGGTGCCGCGGGCGTGGGCCCGGGCGAGGGCGGTGGCCAGGGTCTCGGGCTCGGGGCGGCCGGCGCGGAGCGCGGGCGCGAAGCCGGCCGTGCCCTCCTCGGTGAGGCAGTCCTGGGCCATCGCCGAGAGCACCCCGTCGGGGCCCAGTTCGAGGTACGTGGTGACGCCGGCGGCTTCCAGGGCGCGGACGCCGTCGAGGAAGCGGACGGCCTCGCGGACGTGCCGGACCCAGAAGTCGGCGGATGCCATCTCGTCGGTGACGAGGGCGCCCGTCAGGTTGGACACGACCGGGATGCGCGGGGCGGCGTACGACAGCCCCTCGGCGACCTTCCGGAAGTCGGCCAGCATGCCGTCCATGTGCGGCGAGTGGAAGGCGTGGCTGACGGTGAGCCGCTTGGTCTTGCGGCCCTGCGCCTCGAAGTGCGCGGCCACGGCGGCCGCCGCGTCCCCGTCGCCCGCGACCACGACCGACTGCGGGCCGTTGACCGCGGCGATGGACACCCGGTCGGCCTCGGTGAGCAGCGGCAGGACCTCGTCCTCCGCGGCCTGGACCGCGACCATCGCACCGCCGGCCGGGAGGGCCTGCATCAACCGGCCGCGGGCGGCGACCAGTTCGCAGGCGTCGGCCAGCGGGAACACGCCCGCCACGTGGGCGGCGGCGATCTCGCCGATGGAGTGCCCGGACAGGAAGTCCGGCTTCACACCCCAGGACTCCAGCAGCCGGAAGAGGGCCACCTCGACGGCGAACAGCGCCGGCTGGGTGTACTCCGTACGGTCGAGGAGGGCCGCGTCGTCGCCGAACAGCACGTCCTTCAGGGGGAGTTCGATCCTCGGGTCGAGCTCGGCGCACACCGCGTCCAGGGCGGCAGCGAACACCGGGTGGGTGGCGTACAGCTCCCGGCCGGCGCCGAGGCGCTGGCTGCCCTGCCCGGTGAACAGGAAGGCGAGCCTCCCGGCGCCGGCGGCGCCCACGGTGTCCCGCGTGACCCCGGCCGGGGCCGGGTCGCCGTCCGCGAGGGCGGCGAGGCCGCGCAGCAGCTCGGCCCGGTCGGCGGCCACGACCACCGCGCGGTGGTCGAAGGCGGCGCGGCGGGTGGCCAGCGAGTAGGCCGTGTCGACGGTTCCCGTCTCGGGCGTGCCCTCCAGGTGGGCGCGGAGGCGGGCCGCCTGGCCGCGCAGCGCGTCCGCCGACTTCGCGGACAGCAGGTACGGCAGCACGGGCGCCGGACGGTCGTCCGCCGCGGCCGGGACGAGGTCCTCCGGGGCCTGCTCGATGATCGTGTGGGCGTTGGTGCCGCTGATGCCGAAGGACGACACACCGGCGCGGCGCGGGCGGCCGGTCTCGGGCCACGGCACGGACTCGGTCAGCAGCGAGACGGCGCCGTCCTCCCAGTCCACGTGCGGGGTCGGCTCGTCCACGTGCAGGGTCTTCGGCAGGACCCCGTGCCGCATCGCCATGATCATCTTGATGATGCCGGCGACACCGGCGGCGGCCTGCGTGTGGCCCATGTTGGACTTGATGGAGCCCAGCCACAGCGGCTCGTCGGCATCGCGCTCCCGGCCGTAGGTGGCGAGCAGGGCCTGCGCCTCGATCGGGTCGCCGAGGGTGGTGCCCGTACCGTGCGCCTCGACCACGTCGATCCGGTCGCTGCTCAGCCCGGCGGAGGCGAGGGCCTGCCGGATGACGCGCTGCTGGGACGGGCCGTTGGGGGCGGTGAGGCCGTTGCTCGCCCCGTCCTGGTTGATCGCGGACCCGCGGACCACGGCGAGCACCGGGTGGCCGTTGCGGCGGGCGTCCGACAGCCGCTCGACGAGCAGCATGCCCGCGCCCTCGGCCCAGCTGGTGCCGTCGGCGGCCGCCGCGAAGGACTTGATGCGGCCGTCGGCGGCCAGACCGCGCTGACGGCTGAACTCGGTGAAGGTGCCCGGGGTCGACATGACCGTGACACCGCCGGCCAGCGCCATGGTGCACTCGCCGTTGCGGAGGGCCTGGATCGCCCAGTGCAGGGCGACGAGGGAGGAGGAGCAGGCCGTGTCGACGGTGACCGCCGGACCCTCCAGCCCGAAGGCGTAGGAGACGCGGCCGGAGGCGATGCTGCCGGAGTTGCCCGTGCCGAGGTAGCCCTCGACGCCGTCCGGTACGGAGGTGATCCGGGTGGCGTAGTCGTGGTACATGATGCCCGCGAAGACGCCGGTCCGGCTGCCGCGCACGGTGGCGGGGTCGATGCCGGCCCGTTCGAAGGCCTCCCAGGAGGTCTCCAGCAGCAGGCGCTGCTGCGGGTCCATCGCCACGGCCTCGCGCGGGGAGATCCCGAAGAACGCCGGGTCGAAGCGGCCCGCGTCGTGCAGGAAGCCGCCGGAGCGGGTGTAGCTGGTGCCCCTGCCGTCCGGGTCCGGGTCGTACAGCGACTCCAGGTCCCAGCCGCGGCCCTGCGGGAACTCCGAGATGGCGTCGATGCCGCCCGCCACCAGGCGCCACAGGTCCTCGGGGGTCTCGACCCCGCCGGGGTAGCGGCAGCCCATGCCGACGATCGCGATCGGGTCCTCGTGCAGCGGGGCGCCCGGGGAGACGGCCGGCGCCGTCGGGTCGGCGGTCGTGTGCTCGTCCGCGGCCAGGCCCAGGACCTCGGCCATCAGGTAACCGGCGAGCGCGCTCGGGGTCGGGTAGTCGAAGACGAGCGTGGCGGGGAGCCGCTCGCCTGTGGCGGAACCGAGCCGGTTGCGCAGCTCGACGGAGGTCAGGGAGTCGAAGCCGAGCTCCTTGAACGCCCGGTCGGCCGGCACCTCGTCGGTGGAGGCGTGGCCGAGTACGGCGGCCACCTCGGCCCGGACCATGTCCAGCAGGGCGGTCTCCCGCTCCTCGGCGGGCAGCCCGGCCAGCCGGGTGCGGAACGCGGAACCGTCACCGGTGGTGCCTTGTCCCGCGGCGGCCCGGCGGGCCGGTACGCGGACCAGGCCGCGCAGCAGGTCGGGGACCATGCCGGTGCGGGCCTGGGCGCGCAGGGCCACCAGGTCGAGCGGGAGCGGGACGAGCAGCGGGTCGGCGGTGCGCCGGGCCGCGTCGAAGAGGGCGAGGCCGGTCTCGGGGGTGAGGGTGCCGATGCCGCCGCGGTTGATGCGCTCGCGGTCGCCGTCGGTGAGCTCGCCGCCCATGCCTCCGACGCCGGTCCACAGGCCCCAGGCCAGCGAGGTGCCCGCCAGGCCCGCGGCCCGGCGGTGCGCGGCGAGGGCGTCCAGGAAGGTGTTGGCCGCCGCGTAGTTGGCCTGGCCCGCACCACCGAACACACCGGCGGCGGAGGAGAACAGGACGAACGCCGACAGGTCCAGGCCGCGCGTCAGCTCGTGCAGGTTCCACGCCGCGTCCACCTTCGGACGCAGCACCGCCGACAGCCGCTCGGCCGTCAGCGAACCGACCACGCCGTCGTCCAGCACACCGGCCGTGTGCACGACCGCCGTCAGCGGGTGCTCCGCCGGGACGCCGGCCAGAACGGCCGCCAACGCGCCACGGTCGGCCACGTCACACGCCGCCCAGGCCACCTCGGCACCCAGACCCGCCAGCTCCGCCGACAACTCCGCAGCACCCTCGGCCGCCCCACCACGGCGGGACACCAGCAACAGGCGCCGCACACCCCGCTCGACCACCAGGTGCCGGGCGAACAACCCGCCCAGCGAACCGCTCGCACCCGTCACCAGCACCGTGCCCCCGACGTCCCACCCGGCAGCCGCATCGACAGCCGCGACCGTGGCGCGGGCCAGCCTCGGCACCAGCACCGCGCCCCCGCGCACCGCCACCTCGGACTCGCCCGAGGCGAGCGCGGCCGAGACCCCCTCGGCGACGTCGCCGTCGGTCGCGTCGGCGTCGACGTCCACCAGCACCAGGCGGCCCGGGTTCTCGGACTGCGCGGAACGCACCAGACCCCGCACGCCTGCGGCTGCCGGATCCGCCACGCCCTCGCCGGGTACGGCCTCCACCGCGCCGCGGGTCAGGAAGACCAGGCGGGCGTCGGCGGACCTCTCGTCCGCCGACCAGTCCTGGAGCAGCCGGAGCACCCGGGCGGTCTCCGCGTGCACCGCGGCCACCGGGTCCGTGCCGGTCGGCGTCGTGCAGGGCACGACCAGCGCGGCCGCGGACCCGTCGGACCCGTCGGACCCGTCCAGCATCCGCCAGTCCTCGAAGGACCCGCCGGCGGCGAGCTCCGTCCACTCCACCCGGAACAGGGAGTCGCGGGTGGCGTCCGGTGCCGTGGCCAGCTGGTCGCGGTTCACCGCGCGCAGGGCCAGTCCGGCCACCGAGGCGACGGGAGCGCCCGTGGCGTCGGTGATCGTCAGGGCCACCTCGCCGCCCCGGGCCGTGGTCAGCCGCACCCGGAGCTCCGCGGCCCCGACCGCGTGCAGGGACACGCCGGACCAGGAGAACGGCAGGCGGCCTTCGCCGGTGCCGGCGTCCGCGGCGCCCAGTCCCAGCGCGTGCAGGGCCGCGTCGAGCAGGGCGGGGTGCAGGCCGAAGCGGGCGGCCTCGCCGGCAGCGCCCTCGGGCAGGGCGACCTCGGCGTAGTACGCGTCCCGGTGGCGCCAGGCGGCGCGCAGCCCGCGGAAGACCGGCCCGTAGCCGAAGCCGGAGTCCGCGAGGCCCTCGTACAGGCCGTCCACCGGGAGGGACTCCGCCCCGGCCGGCGGCCACTCGGTGAGGGTCTGCGGAGCCTGGCCGGTGCCGGGCGCGAGCACACCGGCGGCGTGCCGCGTCCACGGCGTGTCCGGGTCGGCGCCCTCGGGGCGGGAGTGCAGGGACAGGCTGCGCCGGCCGCCCGTGCGGTCGGCTGCGCCGAGGGAGAGCCGCAGCTGGACGCCGCCCTGCTCGGGCAGGACGAGCGGCGCCTCCAGGGTGAGCTCTTCGACGAGCTCGCAGCCTACGTGCGTGCCGGCCTGGAGCGCGAGTTCGACGAAGGCCGTGCCCGGCAGCAGCACGGAGCCCATGACCCGGTGGTCGCCGAGCCAGGGGTGGCCGGCCAGCGACAGGCGTCCGGTGAAGACGTGGCCGTCGGAGTCGGGCAGCTGGACCTCGGCGCCGAGCAGCGGGTGGTCGGCGGAGCCGAGACCGGCGGCGGTGACGTCGCCGTCGGTACGACCGGCGTCGAGCCAGTAGAGGGTGCGCTGGAAGGCGTACGTCGGCAGGTCGGCGCGCCGGGCCCCGAGCGGGGCGTAGAAGGCCCGCCAGTCGACGGAGGTGCCGCGGACGTACGCGGTGGACAGGGCGGTGAGCAGGGTCTCGGGCTCGGGGCGTCCGGTGCGCAGGGCGGCGGCGAACGCGGCGGATCCGGTGTCGTCGGTCAGGCAGTCCTGGGCCATCGCGGACAGGACGCCGTCGGGGCCGAGTTCGACGTACGTGGTGACGCCGGCGGCTTCCAGGGCGCGGACGCCGTCGAGGAAGCGGACGGCCTCGCGGACGTGCCGCACCCAGAAGTCGGCCGAGGCCATCTCCTCGCCCGCCACGGAACCCGTCAGGTTGGACACGACCGGGATGCGCGGGGCGGCGTACGTCAGTCCCTCGGCCACGCGCCGGAAGGCGTCGAGCATGCCGTCCATGTGCGGCGAGTGGAAGGCGTGGCTGACGGTGAGCCGCTTGGTCTTGCGGCCCTGCGCCTCGAAGTGCGCGGCGACGGCGGCCGCCGCGTCCTCGTCACCGGCGACCACGACGGCCCGCGGCCCGTTGACGGCGGCGACGGACACCCGGTCGGCGTCGGTGAGCAGCGGCAGGACCTCGTCCTCCGCGGCCTCGACGGCGATCATCACGCCGCCGGCGGGCAGGGCCTGCATCAGCCGGCCGCGGGCCGCGACCAGCGTGCACGCGTCGTCCAGCGAGAGGACCCCGGCCACGTGGGCGGCGGCGATCTCGCCGATGGAGTGGCCGGACAGGAAGTCCGGCTTCACGCCCCAGGACTCCAGCAGCCGGAAGAGGGCCACCTCGACCGCGAACAGCGCGGGCTGGGTGTACGCCGTCTCGTCCAGGAGCGCCGCGTCCGAGCCGAACAGCACGTCCTTCAGCGGCCGTTCCAGGTCCATGCGGTCGCACACCGCGTCGAGGGCGGCGGCGAACACCGGGTGGGCGTCGTACAGCTCACGCCCCGCGCCGAGGCGCTGGCTGCCCTGGCCGGTGAACAGGAAGGCGAGCTTCCCGCCGGTCGCGGGGGTGCCCCGGACCAGTCCGGCCGCCGAGCGGCCCTCGATGAGGGCGGCCAGGCCGGTGCGGAAACCGTCGCGGTCCGCCGCGACGACGGTCGCGCGCTGCTCGAAGACGGCCCGGGCGGTGGCCAGGGTGTGGCCGATGTCGGCGGGCTCGGCCGCCGGGTCCGCGTCGAGGTGGGCGAGGAGCCGCTCGGCCTGGCCGCGCAGGGCCTCGGAGGTGCGGGCGGTCAGGTGCCACGGAAGCGCGGCCGGGACGGCGGCCGGGGTGGCCGGGGCGTTCGCGGTGTCGGTCGTCTCCGCTGCTTCCGCGGTGGCCGGGAGCTCGACGATGGCGTGGGCGTTCGTACCGCTCATGCCGAAGGAGGAGACGCCGGCGCGGCGCGGGCGGCCGGTCTCCGGCCAGGGGCGCTGCTCGGTGAGCAGGCAGACCGCGCCCGCGGACCAGTCGACGTGCGGGGAGGGCTCGTCGACGTGCAGGGTCTGCGGCAGCACGCCGTGGCGCATCGCCTGGACCATCTTGATGATGCCGGCCACGCCGGCGGCGGCCTGCGTGTGGCCGAAGTTGGACTTGATGGAGCCCAACCACAGCGGGCTGTCCGCGGGCCGGTCCTGGCCGTAGGTGGCGAGGAGGGCCTGCGCCTCGATCGGGTCGCCGAGGCGGGTGCCCGTGCCGTGCGCCTCGACGGCGTCGACGTCGGCGGCGGTCAGCCCCGCGTTGGCGAGGGCCTGGCGGATGACGCGCTGCTGGGAGGGGCCGTTGGGGGCGGTGAGGCCGTTGGAGGCGCCGTCCTGGTTGACGGCCGTACCGCGGACGACGGCGAGGACCTGGTGGCCGTGGCGGCGGGCGTCGGAGAGCCTCTCCACGAGGAGCATGCCGACGCCCTCGCCCCACGCCGTGCCGTCGGCGGCGGCCGCGAACGGCTTGCAGCGGCCGTCGGCGGCGAGGCCGCGCTGGCGGCTGAACTCGGTGAAGACGTCGGGGGTGGTGATGATGGTGACGCCGCCGGCGAGGGCGAGGGAGCACTCGCCGGAGCGCAGGGCCTGCGCCGCGAGGTGCAGGGCGACGAGCGACGAGGAGCAGGCGGTGTCGACGGTGACGGCCGGGCCCTCGAAGCCGAAGGTGTAGGAGACGCGGCCGGAGGCGATGCTGCTGGAGCCGCCGGTGCCGAGGTAGCCCTCGACGCCCTCGGGGACGGTGTTCAGGCGCGACACGTAGTCGTTGTGCATCTGGCCGACGAACACGCCGACCTGCTGTCCGCGCAGGCCCGTCGGGTCGATCCCGGCCCGCTCGAACGCCTCCCACGAGGTCTCCAGCAGCAGTCGCTGCTGCGGGTCCATGGCAAGGGCCTCGCGCGGGTTGATCCCGAAGAACGCGGGGTCGAAGTGGTGGGCGTCGTAGACGAAGCCGCCTTCCCGGGCGTACGAGGTGCCGGGGTTGTCCGGGTCGGGGTCGTAGAGCGCGTCGGTGTCCCAGCCGCGGTCCTCGGGGAGGTGGGCGATGCCGTCGCGGCCCTCGGCGAGCAGCTCCCACAGCTCCTCGGGGCTGCGGACGCCGCCGGGGAAGCGGCAGCTCATGGCGACGATGGCGATGGGGTCGTCGGTCTCGGCGGCGCCGGCGCCGGCCGGGTGGCGCGGGAGGGCGGCGGCCGCGGCGGCGGCCTCGGAGCCGAGGAGCTCGTCCTTGAGGAAGCCGGCGAGGGCGGTGGGGGTGGGGTAGTCGAAGACGAGCGTGGCGGGCAGGCGGACGCCGGCGGCGGCGCCGAGCCGGTTGCGGAACTCGACGGCGGTCAGCGAGTCGAAGCCGAGGTCCTTGAAGGCGCGGCCGGGTTCGACGGCGTCCGGGGTGGCGTGGCCGAGGACGGCGGCCACCTGGTCGCGGACCAGGTCCAGGAGGAGTGCGTCGCGCTCGGTCCCGGGGAGCCGGACGAGCTGCTCCACCAGCGGGGTTCCGCCTCCGGCGGCGGTGGCCTCGACGGCCCTGCGGGCCGGGGTGCGCACGAGGCCGCGCAGCAGGGCGGGGACCATGCTCGCGTCGGCCTGGCGCAGCGGCACGAGGTCGAGCTGCATGGGGACGAGGTGGGCGTCGCCGGTGCGGTGGGCGGTGTCGAGCAGGCCCAGGCCCTCCTCGGAGGAGAGGCCGAGGACGCCGGACCGGGTCATGCGGTCCTTGTCGGCGGTGTCCAGCTCGCCGGTCATGCCGCTGGCCTCGGCCCACAGGCCCCAGCCGAGGGAGGTGCCGGGCAGGCCGCGGGCCTGGCGGTGGCGGGCGAGGGCGTCGAGGAAGACGTTCGCGGCGGCGTAGTTGGCCTGGCCGGCGCCGCCGAAGGTGCCGGCGGCGGAGGAGAACAGGACGAAGTCGGCCAGGTCGAGGCGGCGGGTCAGCTCGTGCAGGTGGAGCGCGGCGTCGGCCTTGGGGCGCAGGACGCGGTCGATCCGCTCGGGGGTGAGGGCCGTGGTGATGCCGTCGTCGAGGACGCCGGCGGTGTGGACGACGGCGGTCAGCGGGTGCGCGGCCGGGATGCCGGCCAGCAGGTCGGCGAGGGCGTCGCGGTCGGCGGCGTCGCAGGCGGCGACGGTGACCTCGGCGCCCAGGGCGCGCAGTTCCGCGGCGAGTTCGGCGGCGCCGGCGGCGGCCTCGCCGCGGCGGCTGGTCAGGATCAGGCGGCGGGCGCCGCGGACGGTGACGGCGTGCCGGGCGACGAGGGCGCCCAGGGTGCCGGTGCCGCCGGTGATGAGGACGGTGCCCTCGGGGTTCCACTCGGCGGGCACGGTGAGGACGATCTTGCCGGTGTGGCGGGCCTGGCTGAGGTAGCGGAAGGCCTCGGGGGCCTGGCGCAGGTCCCACGACGAGACCGGGATCGGGCGCAGGGCTCCGGACTCGAAGAGGCCGAGGAGGGCGGTGAGCATCTCCTGGATGCGGTCGAGACCGGCCTCGGTGAGGTCGAAGGCCT
Source organism: Streptomyces pallidus (ex Mingjun et al. 2026) (assembly GCF_051550185.1). Lineage (NCBI taxonomy): Bacteria > Bacillati > Actinomycetota > Actinomycetes > Kitasatosporales > Streptomycetaceae > Streptomyces > Streptomyces pallidus (ex Mingjun et al. 2026). Next base: position 595,343 of record NZ_CP196181.1, read on the forward strand.
GGTACGTGACGCCGGGGTGGGCGGCGGCGACGTCCTGCGGGTCGCGGACGTCGGTCTTGCCCATCTCGACGAAGCGTCCGCCGCGCGGCAGCAGCCGCAGCGAGGCGTCGACGAACTCGCGGGCCAGGGAGTCCAGGACGACGTCGACGCCCGCGCCGCCGGTCGCGGTGCGGAAGGTGTCCTCGAAGTCGAGGGTGCGGGAGGAGGCGATCCGGTCGTCGGTCAGGCCGAGTCCGCGCAGGGTGTCCCACTTGGCGGGGCTGGCGGTGGCGTAGACCTCGGCGCCCCAGTGGCGGGCCAGTTGGACGGCGGCCATGCCGACGCCGCCGGCGGCGGCGTGCACCAGGAGGGTCTCGCCGCCCTGGAGGCCGGCGAGGTCGTGGAGGGCGTAGTACGCCGTCATGAAGACGATCGGTACGGCCGCGGCCTCGGCGTAGGTCCAGCCCTCGGGCATCGGGGCGATCATGCGGCGGTCGACGACGGCGAGCGGGCCGAAGGCGCCGGGCAGCATGCCCATGACGCGGTCGCCGGGGGCGAGGTCGGTGACGCCCGGCCCGGTCTCCAGGACGGTGCCGGCGCCTTCGGAGCCCATCAGGCCGGGGTCGCCGGGGTACATGCCGAGGGCGTTGAGGACGTCGCGGAAGTTGAGGCCTGCGGCGCGGACGGCGACGCGGACCTGGCCGGGCTCCAGGGGGGCCTCGGACTCGGGGCTGGGGAGCAGGGTGAGGTGGTCGAGGGTGCCCTTGTCCTCGATGTCCATGCGCCAGGCCGAGCCGTCGGCGGGCGGGGTCAGCGGGGTGGCCGCCGGGACCCGGGCGAGGCGGGGGGCGTGGACGGTGCCGCGGCGGACCGCGAACTGCGGCTCTCCGGTGGCGAGGGCGGCGTCGAGGAGGCCGGGCAGGGTCTCGTCGCTGCCGGGGGTGTCGAGGTCGGCGAGGACGAACCGGTCGGGGTTCTCCGCCTGTGCGGTGCGGACCAGGCCCCAGACGGGGGCGTGGACGAGGTCGGCGAGGTCCCAGTCGCCCGGGGTGGCGACGGCGCCGCGGGTGACGAAGACCAGGCGGGAGTCGGCGAACCGGTCGTCGGCGAGCCAGCCCTGGACGAGGGCGAGGGCCCGGTGGGTGGCGGCGCGGACGGCGTCCGGGCCGAGCACACCCTCACCTTCGGCGGCCGGGCAGGGGGCCAGGACGTACCTGGGGGCCGGGGCGCCCGCGTCGACGGCGGCGGCCAGGGCCGCCAGGTCGGCGTGGGTGCGGCCGGGCAGGCCGGTGCCGGCGCCGAGGACGGCCCAGGTGCCGGCGGGCTGCGCGTCCGGGGTGCCGGACGGCAGCGGCAGGGTGGCCCAGTCCACGCGGAACAGCGACTCGTGGTGCGCGGTGCGGGCGGCGCCGGCCAGCCGGTCGGCGGAGACGGGCCGCACCATCAGGCGCTCGACGGCGGCGACCGGCGCACCGGCGGTGTCGGCGACCTGGAGGGAGAGGGCGTCCTCGCCGCCCGTGGTGAGGCGGACGCGCAGCGCGGCCGCGCCGACGGCGTGCAGGGACACGCCGCGCCAGGAGAACGGCAGCCCGGCCTGGCGGTCCCCTTCGGGGGACGGCTGGACGAAGGTGGCGTGCAGGGCGGCGTCGAGGAGGGCCGGGTGCAGGCCGAACCGGGCGGCGTCGGCCTGCCGGTCCTCGGGCAGGGCGACCTCGGCGTAGACGTCGTCACCGAGGGTCCAGGCGGCCCGCAGGCCCTGGAAGACCGGGCCGTAGGCGAAGCCGCCCCGGCCGAGGTGCTCGTACAGGCCGTCGACGGTGACGGCCTCGGCGCCGGCCGGCGGCCAGGCGGTGAGGTCGAACGCGGGTCGCGGGGCGCCGGTGGCGAGGATGCCGGTGGCGTGGCGGGTCCACGGCTCGTCGTCGGCGGCGTCCGGGTCGCCGGAGTACAGGTCCAGGGTGCGGCGGCCGTCGCGGTCGGGGGCGCCGACCACGATCTGCAGGCGGACCGCGGCGTGCGGGGCCAGGACCAGCGGGGCTTCGAGGGTGAGCTCCTCCAGCAGGTCGCAGCCGGCCTGGTCGCCGGCCCGGACGGCCAGCTCGACGAAGGCGGTGCCGGGGAGGAGGACGGTGCCCATGACGGCGTGGTCGGCCAGCCAGGGGTGGGTGTCGAGGGAGAGGCGGCCGGTGAACAGGAAGCCCTCGCCGTCGGCGAGCGGCACGGCGGCGCCGAGCAGCGGGTGGTGGGCGGCGCCCAGGCCGGCCGACTCGACGTCCCCGATGAATCCGGCGGGGGCCTCCAGCCAGAACCGGCGGCGCTGGAAGGCGTACGTGGGCAGGTCGGTGCGGCGGGCACCGGTCGCGGCGAAGTACGCGGTCCAGTCGACCGGGACGGTCCGGGCGTGGACGGCGGCGATCGCGGCGGCCAGCGCCTCGGCCTCGCCGCGGTCGCGGCGCAGGGCGGGGACGAACACGGCGTCGGTCCGGCTGTCCGTGTCGGTGAGGCAGTCGCGGCCGAGGCCGGACAGCACGCCCTGCGGGCCGAGTTCGAGGTAGGTGGTGACGCGCTCGGCGTCCAGGGTGCGGATGCCGTCGAGGAAGCGGACGGCCTCGCGGACGTGGGCGACCCAGTGCTCGGGGGTGCGCAGCGCGTCGCCGGCGAGTTCGCCGGTGAGGTTCGTGACGACGGGGATGACGGGCGCGTGGTACGTGAGGGAGGCGGCGACCTCGCGGAACTCGTCGAGCATGCCGTCCATCAGCGGGGAGTGGAAGGCGTGGCTGACGGTGAGCCGCTTGGTGCGGCGGCCGCGGGACTCGAACTCGGCGGCGATCTCCAGCGCGAGGTCCTCGTCGCCGGAGACGACCACGGCGGAGACGGAGTTGACGGCGGCGAGGCCGATCCGGTCGTCGCGGCCGGCCAGCAGCGGCCGGACCTCGTCCTCGGTGGCGGCGAGCGCGATCATCGCGCCGCCCTCGGGCAGCTGCTCCATCAGTCGGCCGCGGGCGGCGACGAGGGCGGCCGCGTCGGGCAGGGTCAGGACGCCGGCGACGTGCGCGGCGGTGATCTCTCCGATGGAGTGGCCGGCGACGAAGTCGGGACGCACGCCCCAGGATTCGACGAGCCGGTAGAGCGCGGTCTCCAGCGCGAACAGGGCGGGCTGGGTGGTGCCGGTCCGGTCGAGGAGTGCACCGCCCTCGCCGTCCCCGCCGTCCTCGGCGAACAGCACGTCCTTGAGGGGCCGTTCGAGGTGCGGGTCCAGGGCGGCGCAGGCCTCGTCCAGGGCGGCGGCGAACACGGGGTGTGCGGCGTACAGTTCGCGGCCCATGCCGGGGCGCTGGCTGCCCTGGCCGGTGAAGAGGACGGCGAGCCGGCCGTCGCCGGCGTCGAGCCGCACGGTCCGGGCGTGGTCGCGGCCCTCGGCGAGCGCGGCGAGCCCGGTCAGCAGTTCCTCGTGGTCGGCGGCGACGACGGCGGCCCGGCGGTCCAGGGCGGTGCGGCCGGTGGCCAGGGAGTAGGCCACGTCGGCGAGTGCCGCGCCGGGCCGTTCGGTGAGGTGGGCGGCGAGCCGGGCGGCCTGGGCGCGCAGTGCGTCGGGGGTGCGGCCGGAGAGGACGAACGGCAGCGGGGTGCCGGCCGGGAGGGCGGCGGAGGCGCCGTCGGGCGTACCGGTGCCGGTGGCGGTGTCCTCGTCCGCGGGCGGCTGCTCGATGATGACGTGCGCGTTGGTGCCGCTGACGCCGAAGGAGGAGATGCCCGCGCGGCGCGGGCGGCCCGTCTCGGGCCACTGCGTCTGCTCGGTGAGGAGGGAGACCGCGCCGGCGGTCCAGTCGATGTGCGGGGACGGCTCACCGATGTGCAGCGAGGCCGGCAGGACGCCGTGGCGCATCGCGAGGACCATCTTGATGATGCCGGCGGCGCCGGCGGCGGCCTGGGTGTGGCCGATGTTCGACTTGATGGAGCCGAGCCGCAGGGGCTGGTCCGCGGGCCGGTCCTGACCGTAGGTTGCGATCAGGGCCTGCGCCTCGATGGGGTCGCCGAGGGTCGTGCCGGTGCCGTGGGCCTCGACGGCGTCGACGTCGGCGGCGGTGAGGCCGGCGTGGGCGAGGGCCTCGCGGATGACGCGCTGCTGGGAGGGGCCGTTGGGGGCGGTGAGACCGTTGGACGCGCCGTCCTGGTTGACGGCGGTGCCGCGGACCACGGCGAGGACCGGGTGGCCGTTGCGGCGGGCGTCGGAGAGCCGCTCGACGAGGATCATGCCGGCGCCCTCGGCCCAGCCGGTGCCGTCGGCGTCGGCGGAGAAGGACTTGCAGCGGCCGTCGGTGGACAGGCCGCGTTGGCGGCTGAAGTCGATGAAGGTGTCCGGGGTGGACATGACGGTGACACCGCCGGCGAGCGCCATGTCGCACTCGCCGCTGCGCAGGGCCTGCGCGGCCAGGTGCAGGGCGACCAGGGAGGAGGAGCAGGCCGTGTCGATGGTGACGGCGGGGCCTTCGAGGCCGAAGGTGTAGGAGATGCGGCCGGAGGCGACGCTGCCGGCGGTGCCGGTGCCGAGGTAGCCCTCCAGGCCCTCGGGGACGGCCGGGAGCCGGGTCAGGTAGTCGTGGTACATGACGCCGGCGAAGACGCCGGTGCGGCTGCCGCGCACGGCGGCGGGGGCGATGCCGGCGCGTTCGAACGCCTCCCAGGAGGTTTCGAGCAGGAGCCGCTGGTGCGGGTCCATGGCGAGGGCCTCGCGCGGGTTGATGCCGAAGACGTCGGGGTCGAAGTCGGCGGCGTCGTGGAGGAAGCCGCCCTCGCGGGTGTACGAGGTGCCGGCGCGGCCGGGGTCGGAGTCGTACAGCGCGTCCAGGTTCCAGCCGCGGTCGGTGGGGAACGGGGAGATCGCGTCGGCGGAGCCGGCGACGAGCTGCCACAGTTCCTCGGGGGTGGTGACCCCGCCGGGGTAGCGGCAGGCCATGGCGACGATGGCGATGGGCTCGTCGGCGGCGGCCGGGCCGTGGGCGGTGGTGCCGGTGGTGCCGGCGGACGCGGGCGCGGCCTGGTCGCCGAGGAGTTCGGTGCGCAGGAAGGCGGCGAGCGCGTTCGGGGTGGGGTAGTCGAAGACGAGGGTGGCGGGCAGCCGGACGCCGGTGGCGGAGCCGAGGCGGTTGCGGAGTTCGACGGCGGTGAGCGAGTCGAAGCCGAGTTCCTTGAAGGCGCGGCCGGGGTCGACGGCGTCGGGGCCGGGGAAGCCGAGGACGGCGGCGACCTGGACGCGGACGGTGGCCAGCAGCAGCCGATCGCGTTCGACGGCGGTCAGCGGCAGCAGCCGCTCGGTGAGGCCGTCGGCGGGCGCGGCGCCCTGGGCGGCGGCGGTGCGGCGCGCGGCGGGCCGCACCAGTCCGCGCAGCAGCGGCGGGACCATGCTCGCGTCGGCCTGGCGCAGCCCGGCCAGGTCGAGGTGCATGGGGACGGCGGTGGCCTCTCCGGTCTCCCGGGCGGTGTCCATGAGGGCGAGGCCCTCGGCGGAGGAGAGGGCGGCGACGCCGGCGCGGGAGATCCGCTCCAGGTCGGTGTCGGCGAGGTCACCGGTCATGCCGCTGCGTTCGGCCCACAGGCCCCAGGCGAGCGCGGTGGCGGGCAGGCCCTCGGCGCGGCGGCGCTGGGCGAGCGCGTCGAGGAAGGTGTTGGCGGCGGCGTAGTTGGCCTGGCCGGCCGCGCCGAGGGTGCCGGCGGCGGCGGAGAACAGCACGAACGCGGCGAGGTCGAGGCCGCGGGTCAGCTCGTGCAGGTTCACGGCAGCGTCGACCTTGGCGGGCAGGACGTGGTCGATCCGCTGGGGGGTGAGCGCTTCGAGGATGCCGTCGTCGAGGACGCCGGCGGTGTGCACGACGGCGGTCAGCGGGTGCTCGGCGGGTACGGCGGCCAGCACCGCGGCGAGCGCGTCGCGGTCGGCGGCGTCGCAGGCGGCGAGGGTGACCTCGGCGCCCAGCGCGCGCAGCTCCGCGAGGAGTTCGGGGGCTCCGGCGGCGCCCTCGCCGCGGCGGCTGGTCAGCAGCAGCCGGCGGACGCCGTGCGCGGTGACGAGGTGGCGGGCGACGAGCCCGCCGAGGGTGCCGGTGGCTCCGGTGACCAGGGCGGTGCCGTCGGTGTCGAGCGGGCGGGCCTCGCGGCCCTCGGCGGCCGGCACGGCCGGGACGCGGGCGAGCCGGGGCACGACGGCGCGGCCCTCGCGGAGCGCGAGCTGCGCCTCGCCGGTGGCCAGCGCCGCGGGCAGGGCGCGCAGGGACTCTTCGCGGTCGTCCAGGTCGAGCAGGACGAACCGGTCGGGGTGCTCGGACTGGGCGGCGCGCAGCAGGCCCCACAGCGGGGCGTGCGCCAGGTCGGGCACGTCGGAGCCGGCGGTGGTGGCGACGGCGCCGTGGGTGGTGAACACCAGGCGGGAGCCGGCGAAGCGGTCGTCGGCCAGCCAGGCCTGGGCCAGTTCCAGGGCGTGGTGCAGGGCGTCGGCGACGGCGGCGGGCAGCGCGGCGTCGACCGGGGTCGCCGGGGTGCCCTCGGCGGCGGGGAGGGACACGGGGAGGACGACGGCCTGGGGGACCGGGCCGCCGGCCGCGACGGCCGCGGTGAGGGCGGTGAGGTCCGTGTACGCGGCTGCCGTGGGCAGGACGGTGGTGAAGCGGGCACCGGCGGCGGCCCCGCCGAGCAGGGCCCACTGGCCGGGGGCGACCGTGGTGGCGGCCGGGAGGGCCAGCGGGGTCCAGTCGACGCGGAACAGCGAGTCGTGGAAGGCGGTGCGGGCGGCGCGGACCTGGTCGGGGCTGACGGGGCGGAGCAGCAGGGCGTCGACGGAGGCGACGGGCGCGCCGGTCTCGTCGGCGAGGTCGACGCGGACGGTGTCCTGCCCGGCGGGGGCGAGGCGGACGCGCAGGGCGCGGGCGCCGACGGCGTGCAGGGCGACGCCGCTCCAGGAGAACGGCAGCCGGCCGTGCTCGGTGTCCTCCAGCAGGGAGCCCATGCCGACGGCGTGCAGGGCGGCGTCGAGCAGGGCCGGGTGCAGGCCGAACAGGGCGGCCTCGGCGTGGGCCTGCTCGGGCAGGCGGACCTCGGCGAAGACCTCGTCGGCGCGCTGCCAGGCGCCGGTCAGGCCCTGGAAGACGGGCCCGTAGGCGAAGCCGTTGCCGGTGAGGTACTCGTACAGGCCGTCGACGGGGACGGCGGTCGCGTCCTGCGGCGGCCAGGTGGCCAGCTCGGTGCCGGTCGCCCGGTCGGCCCGGGTGGCGGCGGGGGCGAGGAAGCCGGTGGCGTGCCGGGTCCAGGCGCCTTCGCCCCAGGTGTCGTCGGCGGCGTCCTCGGGCCGGGAGTGCAGGGTCAGCGAGCGCCGTCCGTCGGTGTCGGGCGCGCCGACGGCGAGCTGGATCTGGATGCCGCCGTGCGGGGGCAGGACCAGCGGTGCCTGGAGGGTGAGCTCGTCGAGGAGTTCGCAGCCGGTGTGCTCGCCGGCCCGGAGGGCGAGTTCGACGAAGGCGGTGCCGGGCAGCAGCACGGTGTCCATGACCGTGTGGTCGGCGAGCCAGGGGTGGGTGGCCAGGGAGAGGCGGCCGGTGAAGAGGTAGCCGTCGCCGTCGGCCAGGGCGATGGCGGCGCCGAGCAGCGGGTGGTCGGCGGAGCCGATGCCGGCGGCGGCCACGTCGCCGGTCCAGGCGGTGGGCTGCTCGGGCCAGTAGAGGCGCCGCTGGAAGGCGTACGTGGGCAGGTCGACGCGGGTGGCGCCGCGGCCGGCGAAGACGGCGGACCAGTCCACGGCGACGCCGTGGGCGTGGGCCCGGGCGACGGCGGCGGCGAACGCGGCCGGCTCGGGGCGGTCGGCGCGCAGGGCGGGTACGAACACGGCGTCCCGCAGGCTGTCCCGGCCGGTCTCGCCGTCCTCGCCGTCCGGTGCGGCGAGGCAGTCCTGGGCGAGGGCCGTGAGGACGCCCCCGGGGCCGACCTCGATGAAGGTGGTGACGCCGAGCGCGGCCAGGGCGCGTACGCCGTCGAGGAAGCGGACGGCCTCGCGGACGTGCCGCACCCAGTAGTCGGCGGTGCAGATCTCCTCGGCGGTGACGGAGGCACCGGTGAGGTTGGAGACGATCGGGATGACCGGCGGCGCGTAGGAGACGGCTTCGGCGGCCTCGCGGAACGCGCCGAGCATGTCGTCCATGAGCGGCGAGTGGAAGGCGTGGCTGACGGTGAGCCGCTTGGTGCGGCGGCCGCGGGCGCGCAGGGCCTCGGCGACCGCGGTGGCGGCGTCCTCGTCGCCGGAGACGACGACGGAGCGGGGGCCGTTGACGGCGGCGATGGACACCCGGTCGGTGAGGAGCGGGGTGACCTCGTCCTCGGTGGCCTCGACGGCGATCATCGCGCCGCCGGAGGGCAGGGCCTGCATCAGCCGGCCGCGGGCGGCGACCAGGGCCGCCGCGTCGGGGAGGGTGAGGACGCCGGAGACGTGGGCGGCGGCGAGTTCGCCGATGGAGTGCCCGATGAGGAAGTCGGCGGTCACCCCCCACTGTTCGAGCTGCCGGAACAGGGCGACCTCGACGGCGAACAGGGCGGCCTGGGTGTGGGCGGTCTCGTCGAGCAGCGCCGCCGCGGGGGTGCCCTCGGCGGCGAACAGGACGTCGTACAGAGGGCGTTCGAGGTGCCGGTCGAGTTCGTCGCGTACGGCGTCCAGGGCGCGGGCGAACCCCGGGTGGGTGGCGTACAGCTCGCGGGCCATGCCGGGGCGCTGGCTGCCCTGGCCGGTGAAGAGGAAGGCGGTGTTGCCCTCGCCGACGGCGCCGAGGACGGCGGTGGCGGGCTGCTCGCCGGCGGCGAGCGCGTCGAGGTCGGCGAGGAGCTGCTCGCGGCCGTCGGCGAAGAGGACGGCGCGGCGGTCCAGCGCGGCGCGGCTGGTGGCGAGGGAGAAACCGAGGTCGGCCAGGCCGGCAGGGTCCGCGGCCAGTTCGGGCTGGGCGCGCAGGTGGGCGGCGAGGCGCTCGGCCTGGGCGCGCAGGCCCTCGTCGCCGTGCCCGGAGACCGGCAGCGGGACCGGCCCGGTGGCGCCCTCCGCCGCGGCGGCGTCGGTGGTGGTGGCGGAGTCCGCGGTGCCGGTGCCGGCCTCCCCCGACGCCGCCGGGGTGTCGGCGGGCGGTGCCTGCTCGATGACGGTGTGGGCGTTGGTGCCGCTGACGCCGAAGGAGGAGATGCCGGCGCGGCGCGGCTGGCCGGTCTCGGGCCACGGCACGGCACGGGTGAGGAGTTCGACGTCGCCGGTGGACCAGTCGACGGCGGTGGACGGCTGGTCGATGTGGAGCGACTCGGGCAGGACGCCGTGCTGCATCGCCAGGACCATCTTGATGATGCCCGCGACGCCGGCGGCGGCCTGGGTGTGCCCGAGGTTGGACTTGATGGAGCCGAGCCACAGCGGCCGGCCGTCGGCGCGGTTCTGGCCGTAGGTGGCGAGGATGGCCTGCGCCTCGATGGGGTCGCCGAGGGTGGTGCCCGTGCCGTGCGCCTCGACCACGTCGACCTGCGCCGGGGTGAGACCGGCGTTGGTGAGGGCCTGGCGGATGACGCGCTGCTGGGAGGGCCCGTTGGGGGCGGTCAGGCCGTTGGAGGCGCCGTCCTGGTTGATGGCGCTGCCGCGGACCACGGCCAGGACGGGGTGCCCGTTGCGGCGGGCGTCGGACAGCTTCTCCACGAGGAGCATGCCGACGCCCTCGCCCCAGCCGGTGCCGTCGGCGCCGTCGGCGAACGGCTTGCACCGGCCGTCGGGGGCGAGGCCGCGCTGCCGGCTGAACTGCACGAAGGCGCGCGGGCTGGACATGACGGTGACGCCGCCGGCGAGGGCCAGGGAGCACTCGCCGCCCCGCAGGGCCTGCACCGCGAGGTGCAGCGCGACGAGCGAGGCGGAGCAGGCGGTGTCGACGGTGACCGCCGGACCCTCCAGCCCGAAGGTGTAGGACAGGCGGCCGGAGACGACGCTCGCGGCGTTGCCGGTGAGGAGGTACTGCTCGACCCCCTGGGGGACCCCGTCGCGCAGCAGGTCGGGGTAGTCCTGGCCGTTGGTGCCGATGAACACGCCGGCCTTGCTGCCGCGCAGCGTGGCCGGGTCGATCCCGGCGCGCTCGAAGGTCTCCCAGGAGGTTTCCAGCAGCAGGCGCTGCTGCGGGTCCATGCCGAGGGTCTCGCGCGGGCTGATCCCGAAGAAGGCGGCGTCGAACTCGCCGACCCGGTCGAGGAACCCGCCCTCGCGGGTGTACGACGTGCCGCTCCGCTCGGGGTCGGCGTCGAACAGGGACTCCAGGTCCCAGCCGCGGTCGGTGGGGAAGTCGGTGATGGCGTCCCGGCCTCCCGCGACCAGGTCCCACAGGTCCTCCGGCGACTCGATGCCGCCGGGGAACCTGCAGGCCATACCGACGATCGCGATGGGTTCGGGCTCCTGGGCCTCGACCTCGCGCAGCCGCTGCCGCGTCTGGTGCAGATCGGCCGTCACCCGCTTCAAGTAGCCGAGGATCTTGTCCTGATCCGACGCCTGACCCGCCATTGGAACCTCACCCATGTTCGTCACAAACCCTTGTGCTGCTACTGCCTGCTGTCCGCTGTGCTAGATCCCGAGCTCGTTCTCGATGAAGTCGAAGAGCTCGTCGGGCGTGGCCTCCTGGAGCTTCTCGGCCACGGCCCCGTCGCTCGAATGGGCCTGCGGTTCACCCCACTTCGCCAGGAGGGCCTGCAGGCGCGAGGCGATGTCGGCGCGCGTTCCGTCGTCGGGGTCGAGGACGGACAGCGCGGATTCGAGCTTCTCCAGCTCCGCGATGCCCGGGGCGGCAGCGGTGCTGCCGTCCTGGACGATCTCGGCGCGCAGGAACTCGGCCAGGACGGCCGGCGTCGGGTGGTCGAAGACCAGCGTCGCCGGAAGCTTCAGCCCGGTCGCGGCGTTCAGGCGGTTGCGCAGTTCCAGCGCGATCAGGGAGTCGAAGCCGAGCTCCTTGAAGGCGCGGCCCGCGCCCACCTCGTCGGTGGTGGGGTGACCGAGGGCGGTCGCCGCGTGCGAGCGGACCAGCTCCAGGACGGCCAGGGCCTGTTCGGCCTGCGGCATCACCGACAGCCTCCGCCGCAGTGCCTCGCCGGGCGCGGCGCCCTGCGCGCCGGCGCCGTGCCCGGCACCGTCGGCGGGGGCGGTCTGCGCGAGCCGCCGCACCTCGGGCAGGTCACCGAGGAACGGGCTGGGCCGTACGGCCGTGTAGCCGGGGGTGAACTGCTCCCAGCGGATGTCGGCGACGGCGACGGCCGGCTCGGCGTGGTCGAGGGCCTGCTGGAGGGCGCGGATCGCCGCGCCGGGGGCCATGGCGGGGACGCCGCCGCGGTCGAGGCGTTCGCCGATGGCGCCGCCCGCGGCCAGTCCGCTCTCGCCCCAGCGGCCCCAGGCCACGGAGGTGGCGGGCAGGCCGTCGGCGTGCCGCTGCTCGGCGAGGGCGTCGAGGTAGGAGTTGGCGGCGGCGTAGTTGGCCTGGCCGGCGTCGCCGAGGGTGCCGGCGACACCGGAGAACAGGACGAACGCCGACAGGTCCAGGTCGCGGGTGAGCTCGTGCAGGGTGAGCGCCGCGTCCGCCTTGGGGGCGAGTACGGTCGCGAACCGCTCGGGCGTCAGCCCGTCGATGACCCCGTCGTCCAGGACGCCGGCCGTGTGGAACACCGCGGTCAGCGGCCGGTCGGCGGGGACGGCCGCGAGGAGCGCGGCGAGGGCGTCGCGGTCGGCCGTGTCGCAGGCGGCGAGGGTGACCTCGGCGCCGAGCGCGGCGAGTTCCTCGCGCAGGGCGTCCGCGCCGGGCGCGTCGGGCCCGCGGCGGCTGGCGAGGACCAGGTGCTCCGCGCCGTTCTCGGCGAGCCAGCGGGCGACGTGCGCGCCGAGCGCGCCCGTACCGCCGGTCACGAGGGCCGTACCGCTCGGCTTCCAGGCCGGAGCGGTCGGGGCGTCGGCGAGCGGGGCGTGGGCCAGGCGCCGGCCGTGGAGCCCGGAGGGGCGTACGGCGACCTGGTCCTCGGCGCCGTCTCCGGCGAGGACCCCGACGAGCCGTTCGAGGGTCCGGTCGTCGGCCTGCGGGGGCAGGTCGAGCAGACCGCCCCAGCGGTCGGGGTGTTCCAGGGCGACGGTCCGGCCGAAGCCCCACAGGAGGGCCTGCGTCGGGTCCTGGATCCGCTCGGAGCGGGCCACGGCGACGGCGCCGCGGGTGGCGCACCACAGCGGAGCGGACACGTCGGCGTCGCCGAGGGCCTGGACGAGGGCGGCGGTGGTGAGCAGCCCGGTGTGGGCGCGCAGCGCGCCGCTGTCGCCGCTGCCGTCGGTGTCCTCGCGGAGGGCGAGGAGGGAGAGGACGCCGGCCGGGGCGGCCGCCGCGTCGGTGGCGGCCCTGAGGGTGGCGGTGAGCGCGTCCCGGTCGGCCGTGTCCGGGCCGACGGTGACGGTACGGACCTCGGCGCCGCGGTCGGCGAGCGCCCGCAGGACGGCGGCGGCCGTGTCCCCGGCCGGGCCGGAGAGCGCCTCGGGCACGACGACCAGCCAGGTCCCCGACAGCCGGGTGGTGGCGGGGTCGGCGAGCGGCTTCCAGGTGACGCGGTAGCGCCAGCCGTCGACCGTGGCCTGTTCGCGGCTCTGGCGCCGCCAGGAGGACAGCGCGGGCAGCAGGGCGGTCAGGGGCTGGTCGCCGCCGACGTGGAGCTCGGCCGTGAGGGCGGCGAGGTCCTCGCGTTCGACGGCGTCCCAGAACCGGGCGTCGACGGTGCTTTCGGCCTGCGGCGCCGGCGCCTCGGCGGGAGCCGCCTCGGGCCAGTACCGCTGGGACTGGAAGGCGTAGGTCGGCAGCTCGGCGCGCTCGGCGCCAGTGCCCGCGAACACCGCGTCCCAGTCCACGCCGACGCCGTGGGCCCAGGCCTCGCCGAGCGAGAGCCAGAACCGCTCCGGGCCGCCTTCGCCCCGGCGCAGGGAGCCGAGGACGGCCGCCTCGCGGCCGCAGTCCTCCACCGTCTCCTGGATGCCGACGGTGAGCACCGGGTGCGGGCTGGACTCGATGAAGACCCCGAAGCCTTGGTCCAGCAGGGTGCGGGTGGCGTTCTCCAGCTCGACGGTCTGGCGCAGGTTGCGGAACCAGTAGCCGGCGTCGAGCTCCGGGCCCTCGACCCAGGCGCCGGTGACGGTGGAGAGGAAGGGCAGCTCGGCGGTCCGGGGCGTGATCGGCGCCAGCAGTTCGGCCAGCTCCTCGCGCAGCAGGTCGACCTGCGCGGAGTGGGAGGCGTAGTCCACGGCGATCCGCTTCGCCCGCACGCCGTCGGCCTCGCACGCGGTCAGGAACTCGTCCAGCGCCTGGGCCTCACCCGACACCACCACGGACGACGGGCCGTTGGCGGCGGCGACCGAGATCCGCTCCTCACCCCAGGCGGCGATCCGCTCCCGGACCTCCGCGGCCGGCAGTGGCACGGACACCATGCCGCCCAGCCCCGCCAGCACCCGACCGATGGCCTGGCTGCGCAGCGCCACCACCCGGGCCGCGTCGTCCAGCGACAGGATCCCCGCCACGCACGCGGCGGCGATCTCACCCTGCGAATGGCCGATCACGGCGCCGGGCCGCACACCCGCCGCACGCCAGACCTCCGCCAGCGACACCATCACCGCGAACAACGCGGGCTGCACCACGTCCACCCGGTCGAACGAGGGCGCGCCGTCGGCGCCCCGGAGCACATCCACCAACGACCAGTCGGTGAAGGGCTCCAGCGCCTTCGCACACTCATCCACCCGGGCAGCAAACACAGGTGAAGCGTCCAACAGCGCCTCGGCCATGCCCACCCATTGCGACCCCTGTCCGGGGAACACGAACGCGGTCCTGCCCCCGATGACCGACCCCTGCACGAGCAGGGGTGCCGTGCCTCCGGCGGCCAGGGTGGCGAGGCCCGCGAGGTGTTCCTCACGGTCCCGGCCGATCAGGACGGCACGCCGCTCGTGTGCCGTGCGAGTGGTGGCCAAGGAGTGCCCGATATCGCTACGCCGCAGGTCAGGTCGGGTGGCGAGGTGGTTCAGCAGGCGCTCGGCCTGGCGGTTCAGCGCCTTGTCCGTCTTGGCGGTCAGCGGCCAGGGCAACGGGATCCGCGGGTCGGCGCCGGTGCCGTCGGGGGTGGTCGCGGTCAGTAGGGGGTGGGCGTGCAGGGGTGCAGGGGTCCCCTGCCCGTCGGACCCCTGGCCGTCGGACCCCTGCGCGGCGGGGGCCTGCTCGATGATGGCGTGGGCGTTGGTGCCGCTGAACCCGAACGAGGACACGCCGGCGCGCCAGGGGCGGCCACCCGTTTCGGGCCAGGCCCGCTGCTCGGTGAGCAGGGCCACCTCGCCCGCGGTCCAGTCCACGTGCGGGGTGGGCTCAGTGATGTGGAGGCTCTGCGGCAGCACGCCGTGCTGCATGGCCAGGACCATCTTCATCACGCCGGCGACACCGGCGGCGGCCTGCGCGTGGCCGATGTTCGACTTGATGGAGCCGAGCAGCAGCGGCCGGTCGGCGGGGCGGTTCTGCCCGTACGTGGCCAGCAGTGCCTGCGCCTCGATGGGGTCGCCCAGCGTCGTTCCCGTGCCGTGGGCCTCGACGACGTCCACGTCGGCGGCCGTCAGGCGGGCGTTGGCGAGGGCCTGGCGGATGACGCGCTGCTGGGACGGACCGTTCGGGGCGGTGAGGCCGTTGGAGGCGCCGTCCTGGTTGACGGCCGTACCGCGGATCACGGCGAGCACCGGGTGCCCGTTGCGCCGGGCGTCCGACAGCCGCTCCACCAGGAGCATGCCGACGCCCTCGGCCGGGCTGAAGCCGTCGGCGTCGGCGGAGAACGCCTTGCAGCGGCCGTCGGTGGACAGGCCGCGCTGGCGGCTGAACTCGATGAAAGTGCCGGGCGTGGACATGACCGTGACACCGCCGGCGAGGGCCATGGAGCACTCCCCCGCCCGCAGCGCCTGCACGGCGAGGTGCAGGGCGACCAGGGAGGCGGAGCAGGCGGTGTCGACGGTGACGGCGGGACCTTCGAGGCCGAAGGTGTAGGCGATGCGGCCGGAGACGACGCTGCCCGCGCTGCCGGTGGCCAGGTGTCCTTCCAGGCCGTCGGCGGCGCCGCGGACGAGGTGGGAGTAGTCGGAGCCGTTGGTGCCGACGAAGACGCCGGACTGGCTGCCGTGGAGGGTCTCCGGGGTGATGCCGGCCCGCTCGAAGGCCTCCCAGGAGGTTTCCAGCAGGAGGCGCTGCTGCGGGTCCATGGCCAGGGCCTCGCGCGGGGAGATCCCGAAGAACGCCGGGTCGAAGGCGGCCGCGTCGGTGAGGAAGCCGCCCTCGCGGGTGTAGGAGGTGCCCTGGGCGTCGGGGTCGGGGTTGTAGAGCGCCTCGACGTCCCAGCCGCGGTCGGCGGGGAACCCGGAGAGGGCGTCACCGCCGGAGGCGAGCAGCTGCCACAGCTCCTCGGGGTTGCGGACGCCGCCGGGGAAACGGCAGCTCATCGCGACGACGGCGATCGGTTCGGCGTCGCCCCCGCCGCCGGCGGCCGTCGGTGCCGGGGTGGCGGCCGCGGCGCTCCGGCCGGCGAGTTCGGCGCGCAGGTACCGGGCGAGGACGGTGGGCGTCGGGTAGTCGAAGACCAGGGTGGGCGGCAGCTTGAGACCGGCGGCCGCGTTCAGCCGGTTGCGCAGCTCGACGGAGGTGAGCGAGTCGAAGCCCAGCTCCTTGAAGGCCCGGCCGGCTTCGACGGCGTCGGGTCCGGCGTAGCCGAGGACTCCGGCGACGGCCGTGCGGACCAGGTCGAGCAGCATCCGCTCCTGCTCGGCCTCCGGCTGCCCGGCGAGCTGCCGGACGAGCAGGGCGGCGCTGCCGCCGTCCTCGGCCGCCTCGGTGCGGGCGCTCTCCATGACCTGGCGCGCCTCGGGCAGGTCGTGCAGCAGCGGCCGGGCGCGGCCGGAGGTGAAGGCGAGGACGAAGCGCTTCCACTCCATGTCGGCGACGGTCAGGGTGGTCTCGTCGCGGTCCAGGGCGTGCTGGAGGGCGGTGACGGCCCGTCCGGGGGCCATCTCGATCACGCCGTGGCGGCGCATCCGGTCGCCGACGGCGCCTTCGGCCATGCCCCCGTCGCCCCACG
The DNA here is from genome assembly GCF_051550185.1 of Streptomyces pallidus (ex Mingjun et al. 2026). Classification (NCBI taxonomy): domain Bacteria; kingdom Bacillati; phylum Actinomycetota; class Actinomycetes; order Kitasatosporales; family Streptomycetaceae; genus Streptomyces; species Streptomyces pallidus (ex Mingjun et al. 2026). Next base: position 611,471 of record NZ_CP196181.1, read on the forward strand.
GGCCCCAGGCGAGGGAGGTGGCGGGCAGGCCGACGGCCCGCCGGTACTCGGCGAAGGCGTCGAGGAAGGCGTTGCCCGGCGCGTAGTTGCCCTGGCCGGGGGCGCCGAAGGTGGCGGCGAAGGAGGAGAAGAGGACGAACGCGGACAGGTCGAGGTCCCTCGTCAGCTCGTGCAGGTGCCGGGTCGCGTCGACCTTGACCTTCAGGACCCGCTCGATCTGCGCGGGCGTCAGTGCTTCGATGACCCCGTCGTCGAGGACGGCCGCGGTGTGCACGACGGCGGTGAGCGGCCGGTCGGCGGGGACGGCCGCGAGGAGCGCGGCGAGGGCGTCGCGGTCGGCCACGTCGCAGGCGGCCAGGGTGACCTCGGCGCCGAGAGCGGTGAGTTCCTCGTGCAGTGCGGCGGAGCCGGGGGCTTCGGGGCCGCGGCGGCTCGTGAGGATCAGGTGCTCGGCGCCGTTCTCGGCGAGCCAGCGGGCGACGTGCGCGCCGAGCGCGCCCGTACCGCCGGTGACCAGGGTCGTGCCGCTCGGCCGCCAGGCGCGCACCGGCGGCGTGTCTGCCAGGCGGGCGCGGACGAGGCGCCGTACGAAGGTCCCGGCGGGGCGGACGGCGACCTGGTCCTCGGCGGCGTCCCCGGCGAGTACGCCCGCCAGGCGGGCCAGTGCCCGCTCGTCGACGGAGTCCGTGCCGGGCAGGTCGATCAGACCGCCCCAGCGCTCTCCGTGCTCCAGTGCGGCCACCCGGCCCAGGCCCCAGATCGGCGCCTGCGCGGGGTCGGGGTGCTGTTCGGAGCGGGCCGCGGCGACGGCGCCGCGGGTGACGCACCACAGCGGGGCGGTCACGTCGCTGTCGCCCAGGGCCTGGACGAGGGTGAGCGTGGCGATGACACCGGCGGCCGCGTCGGTCCCGGCGGAGGTCAGCAGGGAGAGCACGCCCGATACGCCGGGGCCGTCCGCGAGGGACTCGCGGATCCGGCCGGCCAGCTCGGCCCGCGCCTCGGGGGTGCCGGGGACGGCCGTGCGCCGTACGTCGGCGCCGTGTTCGGCGAGGGTGCGCAGGACGGCCTCGGCGACGACGTCGTCGGCGGACCCGGTCGGGGTCTCGGGGACGGCGACCAGCCAGGTGCCGGACAGGCGGCCGGCGGCCGGCTCGGGGGCGGGCTTCCAGGTGATCCGGTAGCGCCAGCCGTCGACGGTGGACCGCTCCTGGTTCTGCCGGCGCCAGGAGGACAGGGCGGGGAGCAGCGCCGTCAGCGCCTCGTCCCCGTCGATGTCCAGCTCGGCGGTGAGAGCGGCCACGTCGTTGGCCTCGACGGCCTCCCAGAAACGGGCGTCGGTGGTGTCGGCCGGGTGCACGGCGGCGGCCTCGGCGGCCTGGGCGGTGCCGCTCTCCAGCCAGAAGTGCTCCTGCTGGAAGGCGTAGGTGGGCAGGTCCACGCGACGGGCTCCGGTGCCGGCGAAGACGGCGTCCCAGTCCACGGCCACACCACGGACGAACGCCTCGGCCAGGGACTGCCAGAACCGCTCCGGACCGCCTTCGCCCCGACGCAGGGAGCCGAGGACGGCCGCCTCACGGCCCGCGTCGTCGATGGTCTCCTGGATGCCGACGGTCAGCACCGGGTGCGGGCTGGACTCGACGAACACCCCGAAGCCCTGGTCCAGCAGGGTGCGGGTGGCGTTCTCCAGCTCTACGGTCTGGCGCAGGTTGCGGAACCAGTAGCCGGCGTCGAGCTCCGGGCCCTTGACCCACGCGCCGGTCACCGTGGACAGGAACGGCACCTCGGCCTCCCGCGGCGCGATCGGCGCCAACAGCTCGGCCAGCTCCTCGCGCAACAGGTCCACCTGCGCGGAGTGCGAGGCGTAGTCCACGGCGATCCGCTTGGCTCGCACACCCTCGGCCTCGCACGCGACCAGGAACTCGTCCAGCGCCTGAGCCTCACCCGACACCACCACGGACGACGGCCCGTTGGCAGCGGCGACCGAGATCCGCTCCTCACCCCACGGCGCGATCCGCTCCCGGACCTCCCCCGCCGGCAGCGGCACCGACACCATGCCACCCAACCCCGCCAGCACCCGACCGATGGCCTGGCTGCGCAGCGCCACCACCCGCGCCGCATCCTCCAGCGACAGGACCCCCGCCACACACGCGGCCGCGATCTCACCCTGCGAATGCCCGATCACGGCGCCGGGCCGCACACCCGCCGCACGCCACACCTCCGCCAGCGACACCATCACCGCGAACAACGCCGGCTGCACCACGTCCACCCGATCGAACGACGGCGCGCCCTCGACGCCCCGGAGCACATCCACCAACGACCAGTCGGTGAACGGCTCCAGCGCCTTCGCACACTCCCCCACCCGAGCCGCGAACTCCGGCGAGGACTCCAGCAGCTCCGCTGCCATCCCGACCCACTGCGAACCCTGCCCCGGGAACACGAACGCCGTCTTCCCACCGACCACGGAACCGGTCACCACACCCGCGGCCATCACACCCGACCCGACCGCGCCGACCCCCCCGGTGTGATCCGCCAGGACCACGGCCCGGTGCTCCAATGCCGCCCGAGTGGAGGCCAGCGACCAACCCACGTCCACCGGGTCGACCACGTTCCCGGCCTCGGCGAGCCAGCCCGCCAGACGTTCCGCCTGCGCCCGCAGGGCCGCCGCACTCTTGCCGGACAGCACCCACGGCACCACCGGCATCACCGAGCGGGGCTCCCCCTCGGGCGCCTGCGCCGCGTCCCCGGCCTCGGCCTCGGGGGCCTGCTCGACGATCACGTGCGCGTTCGTGCCGCTGAACCCGAACGACGACACGCCCGCACGCCGCGGGGCTCCCGTCTGCGGCCAGGGGACGCTCTCGCCGATCAGCGAGACGGCGCCCGCCTCCCAGTCCACGTGCGGGGACGGCTCGTCCAGGTGGAGGGTCTTGGGCACGATGCCGTGGCGCATCGCCTCGACCATCTTGATGACGCTCGCGACGCCGGCGGCGGCCTGGGTGTGCCCGATGTTGGACTTGATGGAGCCGAGCAGTAGCGGCCGGTCGGCGGGGCGGTCCTGCCCGTACGCGGCCAGCAGGGCCTGCGCCTCGATGGGGTCGCCCAGCGTCGTTCCCGTGCCGTGGGCCTCGACGACGTCCACGTCGGCTGCGGCCAGGCGGGCGTTGGTGAGCGCCTGGTGGATGACGCGCTGCTGCGAGGGCCCGTTGGGGGCGGTCAGACCGTTGGAGGCGCCGTCCTGGTTGACGGCGGAGCCGCGGATCACGGCGAGCACCGGGTGCCCGTTGCGCTGGGCGTCGGACAGCTTCTCGACGAGGAGCATGCCGACGCCCTCGCCCCAGCCGGTGCCGTCGGCGGCGGCCGCGAAGGGCTTGCAGCGTCCGTCGGGGGCCAGCCCGCGCTGGCGGCTGAACTCGGTGAAGGTGGCGGGGGTCGCCATGACGGTGACTCCGCCGGCGAGGGCCATGGAGCACTCCCCCGCCCGCAGCGCCTGCACGGCCAGGTGGAGGGCGATCAGGGAGGACGAGCAGGCGGTGTCGATGGTGACCGCCGGCCCCTCCAGTCCGAAGGTGTACGCCACCCGGCCGGAGGCGATGCTGCCGGAGCTGCCGGTGCCGAGGAAGCCCTCGACGCCCTCGGGGACGGTGTCCAGGCGGGCGGTGTAGTCGTGGTACATGACGCCGGCGAAGACGGCGGTACGGCTGCCGCGCAGGGATGTCGGGTCGATGCCGGCCCGCTCGAACGCCTCCCAGGAGGACTCCAGCAGGAGCCGCTGCTGCGGGTCCATCGCGAGGGCCTCGCGCGGGGAGATCCCGAAGGGGGCGGGGTCGAAGCGGGCGGCGTCGTAGAGGAAGCCGCCCTCGCTGACGTAGCTGGAGCCGGCGCTGTCGGGGTCGGCGTCGTAGAGCGTCTCCACGTCCCAGCCACGGTCCACGGGGAACGCGGAGATCGCGTCGGTGCCGTCGGCGACGAGCCGCCACAGGTCCTCGGGGGTGCGGACGCCGCCCGGGTAGCGGCAGCTCATCGCGACGATCGCGATGGGTTCCTGGTTCTGTTCCTCTACCTCGCGCAACCGCCTGCGGGCCTGGCGCAGATCGGCGGTCGCCCGCTTGAGGTAGTCGCGAAGCTTGTCCTCGTTCACCATGTGCGTGGGCTCCATGCCAGAGAGGCGGTCGTACGGGTCGTTCTGACCGTGGTGGTGGTGGTGTGGTCGGGGGCCGGGCGGGGCGGGGGCGGCCCCGCCCGGCGGTCTCGGGACGCTCAGACGCCGAGTTCGTCGTCGAGCAGGTCGAACAGTTCGTCGTCGGTGACCGAGTCGAGGTCCTCGTCGGTGTCCTCGTCGGTGCCGGTGGCCCGGCCGGGCTCCTGACGGGCGCTCCATTTGGCCATGAGGGCCTGGAGGCGCATCGTGATCCGCGAGCGGGTGACGCTGTCCGCGTCCGCGGCGTCGGTGGACGCCAACGCGGCTTCCAGCCGGTCGAGTTCGCCGAAGACGGTGGGTCCGTCGGTGCCGAGCGGCAGGGCGGAGCGCAGGTAGCGGGTCAGCAGCTCGGGGGTCGGGTGGTCGAAGACGAGCGTGGCCGGGAGGCGGAGGCCGGTGGCCGCGCCGAGCCGGTTGCGCAGTTCGACCGCCGTCAGCGAGTCGAAGCCGAGCTCCTTGAACGCACTGCCCGGTTCGATGGCCGCGGCGCCGCTGTGGCCCAGTACCTGGGCGACGTGGGTGCAGACGGTGTCGAGGAGCACCCGGTCCCGTTCGGCGGGCGGCAGTTGGGCCAGCCGCTCCGCGAGCGATCCCGGGGCGTCCGCGGCCGCGCCCGCGCTCGTCCGGCGTCGTACGGGCGTACGGAGCAGGCCCCGCAGCAGGGGTGTCACGCCGTCGCCGGCCCGGGCCTGGAGTGCGGCCAGGTCGAGCCGGGCGGGCACGAGCAGGCTCGCGGTCGCCGGCCCTGCCGCGGGCCCGGTGTCGTCCCTGCGGGCCGTGGAGGCCCGCAGGGCCGCGTCGAACAGGGCCAGCCCGTCCGCTTCGGACAGGGCGTCCATGCTGCCGCGGCTCAGGCGCTGCCGGTCCTGTTCGTCGAGGGTCGCGGCCATGCCGGCCTCGTCGTCCCACAGGCCCCAGGCGAGGGAGACGCCCGGCAGGTCCTCGGCCCGGCGGTGCTGGGCGAGCGCGTCGAGGAAGGCGTTGCCCGCCGCGTAGTTGGCCTGGCCGGCGTTGCCGAACACGCCGGCCGCGGAGGAGAACAGGACGAACGCCGACAGGTCGAGGCCGCGAGTCAGCTCGTGCAGGTTCCAGGCCGCGTCGGCCTTGGGCCGGAGCACCTTCGCGATGCGCTCGGGGGTGAGCGCGGTGACGGTGCCGTCGTCGAGGACGCCGGCGGTGTGCACGACGGCCGTCAGCGGCTGCCCGGCCGGTACGTCGGCCAGCAGCGCGGCCAGGGCGTCCCGGTCGGCCGCGTCGCAGGCCGCCCAGGTGACCTGGGCGCCCAGCTCCCGCAACCCGGCCGCGAGTTCACCGGCGCCGGCCGCGGCCGCGCCGCGGCGGCTGGTGAGCAGCAGGTGCCGTACGCCGTGCTCGGTCACGAGGTGCCGTGCGAGCAGCCCGCCCAGGGTGCCGGTGGCGCCGGTGATCAGGACCGTGCCCCCGGGGTCGAGGGCCGGGCCGGCGGGGGTGCCGGCGGCGGTCGCGGGCGCGGCGAGGACCGCGCGGGCCAGGCGGGGGGCCCGTACCGCTCCGTCCCGTAGGGCGAGCTGGGTCTCGTCGGTGGCGAGGGCGGCGGGCAGGGCCCGGTGCGAGGCGTCCTCGCCGTCGAGGTCGACCAGGACGAACCGGTCCGGGTGCTCGGCCTGCGCGGAACGCAGCAGGCCCCACACCGCCGCGTGCGCGGGGTCCGTCACGTCCTCGTCGGGGTCGGCGGCGACGGCGCCGCGGGTGAGGACCGCGAGCCGGGACGCGGCGAACCGCTCGTCCGCCAGCCACCCCTGCACCAGCTCCAGGGCCTGCCCGGACGCGGCGTGCGCGGCCGCGGGCACCGCCGGACCGCGGCCGGCCGTGGCGAGGTCGGGGGCCATGGAGACGAGGACCGTCTCCGGTGCCGGCTCGCCGAGGGCCTCGGCCAGGTCGAACGCCTCGGCGAGGGCGCCCAGGTCGGGGTGGGTGTGGTCGGCGGCGGCGTCGAGGACGCCGGTCCGTTCCAGGCCCGCGCCCACCTTGAGCGGGTCGCCGCCGAGCAGCGCCCAGCGGCTGCCGGTCTCCTGCCGGGCCTGGGGCAGCGCGAGCGCGGTCCAGTCGACCTGGAACAGCGCGTCACGGACCGTGCCGGTGTCGCCGAGGCCGGCGGCTGCTGCGATGCCGTCGGAGGAGAAGGGGCGCAGGACGAGCGAGTCGACGGTGAGGACCGGCCGGCCCTCGCCGTCCCACAGGGTGAGCGCGACCGCGTCCCGGCCGGCCGGCGCCATCCGTACGCGCAGGGTGGAGGCGCCTGCGGCGTGCAGGCGGACACCGTCCCAGGAGAACGGCAGCCGCGCGCCCTCGGGGCCGTCGGGGAAGAACTCCCCGAGCCCGACCGCGTGCAGGGCGGCGTCGAGGAGCGCCGGGTGCAGCCCGTACGGGGCGGCTTCCGGGAGGCGGCCCTCGTCGAGGGAGACCTCGGCGAACACCTCGTCCCCGAGCCGGTGGGCGCGGCGCAGGTTGCGGAACGCAGGGCCGTAGCCCAGTCCGATGGCGTCGAAGCCCGGGTACAGGTCGTCCACGGGGAGTTCGACGGCTCCGGCCGGCGGCCACTCCTCCAGGGCCCGGCCCTCGGGTTGGGCGGCGTCGGGCGCGAGGACGCCGTCGGCGTGCCGCGTCCACGGCTCGTCGGGCGCGGCCTGCTCGGAGCGCGAGTACACCTGGAAGGCGCGGCGCCCGTCCCCGTCCGGGTCGGCCACGGTCAGCCGCAGCTGGAGGCCGCCGGTCTCGGGCAGCACCAGCGGTGCTTCGAGGGTGAGCTCGTCCAGGCGGCCGCAGCCCGCGTGGTCGCCGGCCCGGACGGCCAGTTCCACCAGCGCGGCGCCCGGCACCAGGACGGTTCCGGTGACGCGGTGGTCGGCCAGCCAGGGCTGGGTGCGCAGCGAGAGCCGCCCGGTGAAGAGGAGCCGGTCCGAGTCGGGCAGGTCGACCGCGGCCCCGAGGAGCGGGTGCGCGGTCGCGCCGAGCCCGGCGGACGCGACGTCGCCGGTGTGGGCGTGGGCGGGTTCCTCCAGCCAGTACCGCTGCCGCTGGAAGGCGTACGTGGGCAGGTCGACCCGGCGGGCGCCGGTGCCCGCGTAGTACGCCGCCCAGTCGACGGCGATCCCCCGCAGGTGGGCCCGGGCGAGGGCGGAGGCGAGGGTGGCGTCCTCGGACCGGTCCGCGCGCAGCACCGGGGCGAAGCCGGCCTCGTCCCGGACGAGGCAGTCCTGGGCGAGGGCGGACAGGACGCCGTCGGGCCCGAGTTCGAGGTACGTGGTCACGCCCGCCTCTTCGAGGGCGCGGACGCCGTCGAGGAAGCGGACCGCCTCGCGGACGTGCCGGACCCAGAAGTCGGCCGAGGCCATCTCCTCGCCCGCCACGGCACCCGTCAGGTTGGACACCACCGGAATCCGCGGAGCGGAGAACGCCAGCCCCTCGGCCACGCGCCGGAAGTCGTCCAGCATGCCGTCCATGTGCGGCGAGTGGAACGCGTGGCTCACGCTGAGCCGCTTGGCCTTCCGGCCGGCGAACGACCCGGCGATGGCGACCGCCGCGTCCTCGTCACCGGCGATGACCACCGACTGCGGACCATTGACCGCGGCGAGGCTCACGCGATCCGTCAGCAAGGGCAGGACCTCGTCCTCCGACGCCTGGACCGCGATCATCACACCGCCGGCCGGCAGCGCCTGCATCAACCGGCCACGGGCCGCGACCAGCGTGCACGCGTCCTCCAACGAGAAGACACCCGCCACATGCGCCGCAGCGATCTCACCGATCGAGTGACCGGACAGGAAGTCCGGGCGCACACCCCACGATTCGAGGAGCCGGAACAGCGCCACCTCGACCGCGAACAGCGCCGGCTGCGCGAACTCCGTCCGATCCAGCAACTCCTCGTCCGACCCGAACAGCACGTCCTTCAACGGCCGTTCCAGGAGCGGGTCGAGCTTCTCGCAGACCGCGTCCAGCGCGACGGCGAACGCCGGATGGGCGGCGTACAGTTCACGGCCCGCACCCGGGCGCTGGCTGCCCTGCCCGGTGAACAGGAAGGCCAGCTTCCCGGCGACGGGTACGCCTTCGAGCACTCCGGCCGGCCGGCTGCCTTCGGCGAGTGCGGCGAGGGCGGCCAGGAAACCGTCGCGGTCCTCGGCGACGACAGCGGCCCGACGGTCGAGGGCGGTCCGGCTCGTGGCCAGGGAGTAGCCGATGTCGGTGAGGGACAGTTCGGGGTGGTCGGCCGCGTGCGCCGCCAGGCGTGCGGCCTGCTCGCGCAGGGCCTGCGGGTCCTTCGCCGACAGCAGCCACGGCAGGTTGCCGGGCGGCCGCGTGGGCTCGGGCTGCCGCGTCGCGGACTCGGCGGAGTCGGCGGGCTCGGGGGCCTGCTCGATGACGACGTGGGCGTTGGTGCCGCTGAAACCGAAGGAGGAGACCGCGGCGCGGCGCGGACGTCCCGTCTCCGGCCAGGCCGTGGCCGTGTCCAGGAGCGTCATTGCTCCGCCCGACCAGTCGACGTGGGGGGTGGGCTCGTCGACGTGCAGGGTCCTGGGCAGCGTGCCGTGGCGCATGGCCATGACCATCTTGATGATGCCGGCCACACCGGCGGCGGCCTGGGTGTGCCCCATGTTGGACTTGACGGAGCCGAGGAGCAGCGGCCGGTCGGCGGGGCGCTCCTGCCCGTAGGTGGCCAGCAGCGCCTGGGCCTCGATCGGGTCGCCCAGCGTCGTGCCGGTGCCGTGCGCCTCGACCGCGTCCACGTCGGCGGCGGTGAGGCCGGCGTTGGCGAGGGCCTGCCGGATGACGCGCTGCTGGGAGGGGCCGTTGGGGGCGGTGAGCCCGTTGGAGGCGCCGTCCTGGTTGACGGCGGTGCCACGGACCACGGCGAGGACCGGGTGGCCGTTGCGGCGGGCGTCGGAGAGCCGCTCCACGAGGAGCACTCCGGCGCCTTCGGACCAGCCCGTGCCGTCGGCGTCGGCGGAGAACGCCTTGCAGCGGCCGTCGGCGGCGAGGCCCCGCTGTCGGCTGAACTCCAGGAACGCCCCGGGGGACGCCATGACCGTCACGCCGCCTGCGAGGGCGAGCGAGCACTCCCCGTTGCGCAGCGCCTGCACGGCCAGGTGCAGGGCCACCAGGGAGGAGGAGCAGGCGGTGTCGACGGTGACCGCCGGGCCTTCCAGGCCGAAGGTGTACGACAGCCGGCCGGAGATGACGCTGGCCGCGGTACCGGTGGCGAGGAGGCCCCCCACGCCCTCCGGGAGGACGGCGAGCCGGGTGGCGTAGTCGTGGTACATGACGCCGGCGAAGACACCGGTCTGGGTGCCGCGCAGGGCGCGCGGGTCGATGCCGGCGCGTTCGAAGGCCTCCCAGGAGGTTTCCAGCAGGAGCCGCTGCTGCGGGTCCATCGCGACGGCCTCGCGGGGGGAGATCCCGAAGAAGGCCGGGTCGAAGGCGGACGCGTCGGAGAGGAAGCCGCCCTCGCGGGCGTAGCTGGTGCCCTCCTGGTCGGGGTCGTCGGCGAACAGGCCGTCGATGTCCCAGCCGCGGTCCTCGGGGAACCCGCAGATGACGTCGCGGCCGTCGAGGACGAGCCGCCACAGGTCCTCGGGCGACTGCACGTCGCCGGGGTAGCGGCAGCCCACGCCGACGATGGCGATGGGCTCGTCGTCGCGGACCGCGGCGGCGACCGCCGCCGACGGTGCCGCGGGGGCTGCGCCGAGCAGTTCGGACCGCAGGTGGCCGGCCAGGACGGTGGAGGTCGGGTAGTCGAACACGAGGGTGGCCGGCAGGCGCAGCCCGGTCGCGGCGCCGATCAGGTTGCGCAGTTCGACGGCGGTGAGGGAGTCGAAGCCGAGCTCGCGGAAGGAGCGGTCGGCCTCGACCGCGTCCGGCCCGGCGTAGCCGAGCACGGAGGCGACCTGGGTGCGCACCAGGTCCAGGACGAACGCCTCCTGGTCGGCGGCCGCCATCCCGGCGAGCCGGGCCGCGGGTCCGCCCGCGTCGCCGACGGGGCCGCCGGCGACGGCCGCCCGGCGTACGGGCATGCGCACCAGGCCGGACAGCAGCGGCGGGAGCGTCCCGTTGCCGGCCCGGGCGCGCAGCGCCGCGAGGTCGAGCTTCACCGGGACCAGCAGCGGCGGCTGTCCCGCGGCCGACGCGGCGTCGAACAGGGCCGCGCCCTCGGCGGCGGACAGGGCGTCCGCCCCGCCGCGGCCCAGCCGCGAGACGTCTTCGGCGTCCAGGGTGGCGCCCATGCCGCCGCCGGTTTCGGACCACAGGCCCCAGGCCAGCGAGGTGCCGGCGAGGCCGGCGGCCCGGCGGTGGGCGGCGAGGGCGTCCAGGAAGGCGTTGCCGGCGGCGTAGTTGGCCTGGCCGGCGTTGCCGAAGACGCCGGCGGCGGAGGAGAACAGGACGAACGCGGAAAGGTCCAGGTCTCGGGTCAGCTCGTGCAGGTTCCACGCCGCGTCCACCTTCGGACGCAGGACCGCGGAGACCCGTTCGGCGGTCAGGGAGCCGATCACGCCGTCGTCCAGGACACCGGCGGTGTGCACGACCGCGGTCAGCGGGTGCTCGGCCGGGACGCCGGCGAGTACGGACGCCAGTGCCTGCCGGTCGGCCACGTCGCAGGCCGCCCAGGTGGCCTCGGCGCCCAGTGCGGCGAGTTCGGCCGTCAGGTCGGCCGCGCCGTCGGCCGCCGCGCCGCGACGACTGACGAGCAGCAGGTGCCGTACGCCGTGCTCGGTGACGAGATGGCGGGCGAACAGCGCGCCGAGCGAACCGCTCGCACCGGTGAGCAGCACCGTGCCCTCGGCGTCCCAGGCGGCAGCAGCGGCCCGCCCGGTGGGCGCCGTGGCGCGGGCCAGCCTCGGCACGAGCACCGCGCCTCCGCGCACGGCCACCTCGGACTCGCCGGAGGCCAGGGCGACCGCCGGGGCGTCCTGTACGTCACCGGTGTCGTCGACGTCGACGAGGACGAAGCGCCCCGGGTCCTCGGACTGCGCCGAACGCACCAGGCCCCACACCGCGGCGTGCACCGGATCCGGCAGGCCCTCGCCGGGCACGGCTTCCACCGCACCCCGCGTCACGAACACCAGGCGCCCGTCCTCGGACCGGTCCTCCGACAGCCACTCCTGCAGCAGACCCAGCACCCGGGCCGTCGCCGCGTGCACCGCTTCGGGCACCCCGGCCAGGCCGTCCGTACGCAGGTCGGTGACGACGACACCGGACTCGCCGGCCGGAGCGGTGCCGGCGCGGTCGCTGGGGAGCCGCGTCCACTCGACCCGGTACAGGGAGTCCGGGCGGCCGTCGCGGGCCGCCGCGCCGATCTGCTCGGCGGAGACCGCGCGCAGGGCCAGCGCGTCCACGGACGCGACGGGCTGACCGGCCGGGTCGGCCAGGTCCAGGGAGACGGCGCCGGGGCCGGCGGGAGCGAGGCGGACGCGAGCCGCCGCAGCGCCGGTGGCGTGCAGCCGTACGCCGCTCCAGGCGAACGGCAGTCGCGCGGCACCGGAGCCCGCAGCGGCGCCGGTGTCCTCGGCCGGAGAGGCCAGGATGTCGCCGTCCAGTGCCAGGGTGTGCAGGGCGGAGTCCAGCAGGGCCGGGTGCAGTCCGAACGCGTCCGCGTCCGTCTGCGCCCGGCCGTCCAGGGCGAGTTCGGCGAACAGGGCGCCGCCGGTGCGCCAGGCCGCCCGCAGCCCCTGGAACAGGGGCCCGTAGCGGAGCCCGGAGGCGTGGAGCTGCTCGTACGCGTCGTCCACCGGCACGGGGGTGGCACCGGCCGGCGGCCAAGCGCCCAGGTCGGCGCCGGGCGCGCGGACCTCGTCGGTGAGCAGACCGGCGGCGTGCCGCAGCCACGGCTCGTCCTCGGCGTAGGCCGGGCGGGAGTACACGGCGACCGGGCGGCCGCCGGTGGCGTCCGGGGCCCCGACCGTTACCTGGACCTGTACCGCTTCGCCCGCCTCTGACAGGACCAGCGGCGCCTGGAGGGTCAGCTCGTCCAGCGCCGGGGCGCCGACGCGTTCGCCGGCGTGCAGCGCCAGCTCCACGAAGGCCGTGCCCGGGACGAGTACGGAGCCCATGACCGCGTGGTCCGCGAGCCAGGGGTGGGTGCGCAGCGAGAGCCGGCCGGTGAGGACGCAGCCGTCGGCGTCGGCGAGGGACACCGCCGCGCCCAGGAGCGGGTGTCCGGCGGTCGCGAGGCCGAGCCCGGTGGCGTCGCCGGGCAGGGGGGTGCCGGTCTCCGGCCAGTAGCGCTCCCGCTGGAAGGCGTACGTGGGCAGGTCGGCGTGCTGCGCGCCCGTCCCGGTGAAGTAGGCGGTCCAGTCGGCTTCGACGCCCCGGCAGTGGGCCTGGGCGAGCGCGGTCGTGAGCGTCTCCGCCTCGGGGCGGTCCGCGCGCAGCGTCGGGGTGAAGGCTGCGGTGCTGCCGTCGGTGAGGCAGTCCTGGGCGAGGGCGGACAGGACGCCGTCGGGCCCGAGTTCGAGGTACGTGGTCACGCCCGCCTCTTCGAGGGCGCGCATGCCGTCGAGGAAGCGGACCGCCTCGCGGACGTGCCGGACCCAGAAGTCGGCCGAGGCCATCTCCTCGCCCGCCACGGCACCCGTCAGGTTGGACACCACCGGAATCCGCGGAGCGGAGAACGCCAGCCCCTCGGCCACGCGCCGGAAGTCGTCCAGCATGCCGTCCATGTGCGGCGAGTGGAACGCGTGGCTCACGCTGAGCCGCTTGGCCTTCCGGCCGGCGAACGACCCGGCGATGGCGACCGCCGCGTCCTCGTCACCGGCGATGACCACCGACTGCGGACCATTGACCGCGGCGAGGCTCACGCGATCCGTCAGCAAGGGCAGGACCTCGTCCTCCGACGCCTGGACCGCGATCATCACACCGCCGGCCGGCAGCGCCTGCATCAACCGGCCACGGGCCGCGACCAGCGTGCACGCGTCCTCCAACGAGAAGACACCCGCCACATGCGCCGCAGCGATCTCACCGATCGAGTGACCGGACAGGAAGTCCGGCCGCACACCCCACGATTCGAGGAGCCGGAACAGCGCCACCTCGACCGCGAACAGCGCCGGCTGCGCGAACTCCGTCCGATCCAGCAGCTCCTCGTCCGACCCGAACAGCACGTCCTTCAACGGCCGTTCCAGGAGCGGGTCGAGCTTCTCGCAGACCGCGTCCAGCGCGACGGCGAACGCCGGATGGGCGGCGTACAGTTCACGGCCCGCGCCCGGGCGCTGGCTGCCCTGCCCGGTGAACAGGAAGGCGGTCCTGCCGCTCCTGGCGACCGTGCCCCGGACCAGCCCGGGGGCGGTCCGTCCGGCGGCGAGCGCGTCGAGGGCGGCGGCGGCCGAGCCGCGGTCCGTCGCCACGACCACGGCGCGGTGGTCGAAGGCGGCGCGGGTCGTGGCCAGGGAGTGGGCGAGGTCCGCGAGTGCGAGGTCGGGCCGGTCGTCCAGATGGGCGCGCAGGGCTCCGGCCTGGGCGGCGAGGGCGTCCGCCGTGCGGCCGGAAAGCCGCAGGGGCAGTACGGCCGGCACCGGCGCGGACTCGGGGGCGGCGTCCGGGGCGGCGTCGGGGTCCGGGGCCTGTTCGATGATGGTGTGCGCGTTGGTGCCGCTGATGCCGAACGAGGAGACACCGGCGCGCCGCGGCCGGCCCGTCTCGGGCCACGGCACGGGCTCGGTGAGCAGGCTGACGGCGCCTTCCGACCAGTCGACGTGCAGCGATGGCTGCTCCGCGTGGAGCGTCTGCGGCAGCAGGCCGTGCTGCATGGCCAGCACCATCTTGATCACGCCGGCGACACCGGCGGCGGCCTGGGTGTGGCCGAGGTTCGACTTGATGGAGCCGAGGAGCAGCGGCCGGTCGGCCGGGCGGTCCTGGCCGTAGGTGGCCAGCAGCGCCTGGGCTTCGATCGGGTCGCCCAGCGTCGTGCCGGTGCCGTGCGCCTCGACCGCGTCCACGTCGGCGACCGTCAGGCCGGCGCTCGCCAGGGCGGCGCGGATGACCCGCTGCTGCGAGGGGCCGTTCGGCGCGGTCAGGCCGTTGCTCGCGCCGTCCTGGTTGATCGCGGAGCCGCGGACCACGGCGAGCACGGGGTGGCCGTTGCGGCGGGCGTCCGACAGTCGCTCGACGAGCAGCATGCCGACGCCCTCGCCCCAGCCGGTGCCGTCGGCGTCGGCCGAGAAGGCGCGGCAGCGGCCGTCGGCGGAGAGGCCGCGCTGCCGGCTGAAGCCGACGAAGGTGCCCGGGGTGGCCATGACGGTGACGCCGCCCGCGAGGGCCAGGTCGCATTCACCGCTGCGCAGGGCCTGGACGGCCATGTGGAGCGCGACGAGCGAGGACGAGCAGGCGGTGTCGATGGTGACCGCGGGGCCTTCGAGGCCGAAGGTGTACGAGATGCGGCCGGAGGCGATGCTGCCGGTGCTGCCGGACCCCAGGGAGCCGTCCGCGCCGTCGGTGGAGCGTTCCAGGAGGGTGGCGTAGTCGTGGTACATGACGCCGGCGAAGACGCCGGTGCGGCTGCCGCGCACGGTCGCCGGGTCGATACCGGCCCGCTCGAACGCCTCCCAGGTGGTTTCCAGCAGGAGCCGCTGCTGGGGGTCGGTGCCGACGGCTTCTCGGGGGCTGATCCCGAAGAATGTAGGGTCGAACCCTGCGACGTCGTGCAGGAAGCCGCCGTGGCGGGTGTACGAGGTGCCGGGGTGGTCGGGGTCGGGGTGGTACAGCCCGTCGACGTCCCAGCCGCGGTCGGCCGGGAAGCCGGTGATGGCGTCGCCGCCGCTCTGCAGCAGCCGCCACAGTTCCTCGGGCGTGGTGACGCCGCCGGGGTAGCGGCAGCTCATGGCCACGATCGCGATCGGGTCGTCGGCCCCGGCGGCGCCGCCCCGCCCGGTGGCGGGTGCGTGCGGTGCGTGGGACGCCCGGTCGTCGGCCGCGCCGAGTTCGGCGGCCAGGTGGCGGGCGAGGACCAGCGAGGTCGGGTAGTCGAAGATCAGCGTGGCGGGCAGGCGGCGGCCGACGGCCGAGCCGAGCCGGTTGCGGAGTTCGACGGCGGTGAGGGAGTCGAAGCCCAGTTCGTTGAAGGCCTGTTCGGGCTCGACGGCGTCCGGGCTGCCGTGGCCGAGGACGTCGGCGACGTGGCCGCGGACGAGGTCGAGGAGCAGCCGCTCCCGCCCGGCGGCGTCGAGGCCGCGGAGGCTCCCCTCCAGGGCGGACGGCGCCGTACGGGTGCGGCCGAGGGCACCTGCCCCGGCCGCGGTGCGGCGTACGGGGGTGCGTACCAGGCCGCGCAGCAGCGGGGGCACGCCCGAGCCGGCGGCGGGCGGGGTCAGCCGCATCGGCACGAGCAGGGCCCGCCCGGCGTCCTGCCGGGCGCTGCCGTCGGCGCCGTCGGAGCCACTGTCGGAGCCGGCTGCGGCGAGGGTGTCGGCGAGGTCGAGGAGGGCGAGGCCGTCGGCGGCGGTGAGCCCCTGCACGCCGCCCCGTCTCATCCGTTCCAGATCGGCCCGGTCCAGGGCGCCGGCCATGCCGTCGGCGTCCTCCCACAGTCCCCAGGCCAGGGAGACGGCCGGGAGGCCGTGGGCGCGGCGAAGCTGGGCGAGGGCGTCCAGGAAGGAGTTGGCGGCGGCGTAGTTGCCCTGGCCGGGGGCGCCGAACACACCGGCGGCCGAGGAGAACAGCACGAAGGCCGACAGGTCGGCGTCGCGGGTCAGCTCGTGCAGGTGGAGGGCGGCGTCGGCCTTGGGCCGCAGGACGGTGACGAGGCGTTCCGCGGTGAGGGAGTCGATGACGCCGTCGTCGAGGACGCCGGCCGTGTGGACGACGCCCGTCAGCGGGTGCTCCGCCGGGATCCCGGCCAGGGCGGCGGCGAGCGCCTCCCGGTCGGCGGCGTCGCAGGCCGCCCAGGTGGCTTCGGCGCCCAGCTCGGCCAGTTCGCGCGTCAGGTCGGCGGCCCCGGGTGCGCTGTCCCCGCGGCGGCTGAGCAGCAGCAGGTGCCGTACGCCGCGCTCGGCCACGAGGTGCCGGGCGACGAGCCGGCCGAGGGTGCCGGCCGCGCCGGTGACCAGGACGGTGCCTTCGGCGTCGTACACGGGCGCCCCGGCCGCTGCTGCGGCTCCGGTGTCAACGGGAGTCCTGGCGAGGCGGGGTGCGTGGGCCGTGCCCGCCCGCAGGGCGAGCTGCGGCTCCTGGGAGGCCAGTACGGCGTCCAGGACGGACCGGGGCAGCTCGGCCTGCGGGGCGTCGGTGTCGACGAGGACGAAGCGGCCCGGGTGCTCGGCCTGCGCGGAGCGCACCAGGCCCAGGACGGCGGCGTGCACGGGGTCGGCCGCGCCGTCGCCGGCGTGGACGGGGACCGCGCCGTGCGTGACGAGGACGAGGCGGCTGTCGGCGAGCCGGTCGTCGGCGAGCCAGTGGTGCAGCAGCCGGAGCGTGTCGTGCAGGGCCGAGTGGACGGCCCCGGGGGTCAGCTCCGCGGCGGCGGCGAGGCGTACGAGGACGGTGTCCGGAACGGGGGCGTCGGTGTCGGTGGCGGTGGCGAGGGCTCCTGCCAGCGCCTCGACGGTATCCCGCCCGTCGAGGACGAGAACGGGCCCCTCGGCGGCAGCGGGGGTGCCGTCAGCCGCACCGGGGAGGGTGAGCGACGTCCACTCCACGTGGAACAGGTGGTCTTGGGGGCCGCCCGTACCGGTGTGCAACTGCTCGGCCGAAACGGTACGCAGGGTCAGTGCGGCGATGTCGGCTACGGGCTGTCCGGCGCCGTCGGCGAGGGCCAGCGACACCGTGTCCGGTCCGGCCGGGGAGAGCCGTACGCGCAGGGTGGAGGCGCCCACGGCGTGCAGGGACACACCGGTCCAGGAGAACGGCAGCCGGCCGCTGCCGGTGTCCTCGACCAGTCCGGCGAGGCCGATGGTGTGCAGGGCGGCGTCGAGCAGGGCAGGGTGCAGGCCGAACCGGTCGGTCTCGGGCTGCAGTTCCTCGGCCGGTTCGATCTCGACGTAGGTCGCGTCGCCGCTCGTCCAGGCCGCGCGGACGCCCTGGAAGGCCGGGCCGTAGTGCAGCCCGGCCGCGGCGAGTCCGGCGTACAGCTCGTCGACGGGCAGGGGGGTGGCGTCGGCCGGCGGCCAGGCGGCGGGGGCGAAGGAGGGCTTCGGGGCGCCCGCCGCGAGGACGCCGTCGGCGTGCCGGGTCCACGGCAGCTCGGCCGCGTCCGGTCCGGCTGCGGCGCCGTCGGCGGGTTCGGGGCGGGAGTGGACGCCGAGGGAGCGGCGGCCGGTGGCGTCGGGGGCGCCGACCCACAGCTGTACCTGGACGCCGCCGTGCGCGGGCAGGACGAGCGGGGCGTGGAGGGTGAGTTCCTCCAGGAGGTCGCAGCCGACCTGGTCGCCGGCCCGGATCGCCAGCTCCACGAAGGCGCTGCCGGGGAGCACGGCCGAACCCATGACGGCGTGGTCCGCGAGCCAGGGGTGGGTGTCGAGCGAGAGCCGGCCCGTGTAGAGGAAACCGTCGAGGTCGGCGAGGGCGACGGCGGCGCCGAGCAGCGGGTGCCCGGCCGTGCCCAGGCCGGCCGCGGAGACGTCGGCGGGCGGGCGTCCGGCATCGAGCCAGTACGGCTCGCGCTGGAAGGCGTACGTGGGGAGGTCGACGCGCCGGGCACCGGTGCCGGCGTAGTACGCGGCCCAGTCGACGGCCGTGCCGCGGACGTGCAGCCGCGCCAGGGCCCCGGTCAGGGTCTCGGTCTCCGGCCGGCCGGTGCGCAGGACGGGGACGAAGGCCGCCGTGTTGGTGTGGTCGGGCAGGCAGTCCTGGGCGAGGGCCGAGAGGACGGCGTCCGGGCCGATCTCCACGAAGTGGACGGTGTTGCGGGCGGCGAGGGCGCGCATGCCGTCGAGGAAGCGGACCGCCTCGCGGACGTGCCGGACCCAGAAGTCGGCCGAGGCCATCTCCTCGCCCGCCACGGCACCCGTCAGGTTGGACACCACCGGAATCCGCGGAGCGGAGAACGCCAGCCCCTCGGCCACGCGCCGGAAGTCGTCCAGCATGCCGTCCATGTGCGGCGAGTGGAACGCGTGGCTCACGCTGAGCCGCTTGGCCTTCCGGCCGGCGAACGACCCGGCGATGGCGACCGCCGCGTCCTCGTCACCGGCGATGACCACCGACTGCGGACCATTGACCGCGGCGAGGCTCACGCGATCCGTCAGCAAGGGCAGGACCTCGTCCTCCGACGCCTGGACCGCGATCATCACACCGCCGGCCGGCAGCGCCTGCATCAACCGGCCACGGGCCGCGACCAGCGTGCACGCGTCCTCCAACGAGAAGACACCCGCCACATGCGCCGCAGCGATCTCACCGATCGAGTGACCGGACAGGAAGTCCGGCCGCACACCCCACGATTCGAGGAGCCGGAACAGCGCCACCTCGACCGCGAACAGCGCCGGCTGCGCGAACTCCGTCCGATCCAGCAGCTCCTCGTCCGACCCGAACAGCACGTCCTTCAACGGCCGTTCCAGGAGCGGGTCGAGCTTCTCGCAGACCGCGTCCAGCGCGACGGCGAACGCCGGATGGGCGGCGTACAGTTCACGGCCCGCGCCCGGGCGCTGGCTGCCCTGCCCGGTGAAGAGGAAGGCCAGCTTCCCGGCGACCGGGCGGCCGCGGGTGACGCCGGGGGCGGACGCCTCCGGCGCGAGGCCGGCGAGGGACTCCAGCGCGCGGAGGAGTCCGGGCTCGTCGGCGGCCGTGAGGACCGCCCGGTGCTCGAAGTCGGTGCGTCCGCTCACGAGCGAGTGGGCGACGTCGGCGGCGGGCAGCCCGGGGTGGGCCGTCAGGTGCGCGTGCAGCTTCTGGGCCTGGGCGCGCAGGGCGGTCGGTGACTTGGCCGAGAGGTTCCACAGCGGCGGTACGGGGGCTGCCGGGACCGCGGGGGCGGCCGACGGCTCCGCCGGCTCCGCGGCCTCCGGGGCCGGGGCCTGCTCGATGACGGTGTGGGCGTTGGTGCCGCTGATGCCGAACGAGGAGACGCCGGCGCGCCGCGGGGCGCCGGTCTCGGGCCACGGCACGGACTCGGTGAGGAGCCGGACGGCGCCCTCCGTCCAGTCCACGTTCGGGGTGGGCTCGTCGACGTGCAGGGTCTGCGGCAGCACGCCGTGGCGCATCGCCATGACCATCTTGATGATGCCCGCGACACCGGCGGCGGCCTGCGTGTGGCCGATGTTGGACTTGATCGAGCCGAGGAGCAGCGGCCGGTCCTCGGGCCGGTCCTGGCCGTAGGTGGCCAGCAGCGCCTGGGCTTCGATCGGGTCGCCCAGCGTCGTGCCGGTGCCGTGGGCCTCGACCGCGTCGATCTGGGCGGGCGCGAGGCGGGCCCCGGCGAGCGCGTCGCGGATGACGCGCTGCTGGGAGGGGCCGTTGGGGGCGGTCAGGCCGCTGCTGGCGCCGTCCTGGTTGACGGCGGTGCCGCGGATGACGGCGAGCACGGGGTGCCCGTTCGCGCGGGCGGCGGAGAGGCGTTCCAGGACGAGCATGCCGGCGCCCTCGCCCCAGCCGGTGCCGTCGGCGGCGGCCGCGAAGGACTTGCAGCGGCCGTCGCCGGCCAGCCCGCGGTGGCGGCTGAACTCGGTGAAGGTGCCGGGCGTCGACATGACGGTGACACCGCCGGCCAGGGCGAGGGTGCACTCGCCGCTGCGCAGGGCCCGGGCGGCGAGGTGGACGGCGACGAGGGAGGACGAGCACGCCGTGTCGACGGTGACGGCGGGGCCTTCGAGGCCGAGGGTGTAGGCGATCCGGCCGGAGGCGATGCTGCCGGAGCTCCCGTTGCCGAGGAAGCCCTCGATCTCCTCCGGGACGCTGAACAGGCGGGCGGCGTAGTCGTGGTACATCAGGCCCGCGAAGACGCCGGTGCGGCTGCCGCGCAGCGAGGCGGGGTCGATGCCGGCCCGTTCGAAGGCCTCCCAGGAGGTCTCCAGCAGGAGCCGCTGCTGCGGGTCCATGGCCAGGGCCTCGCGCGGGGAGATCCCGAAGAAGCCGGGGTCGAAGTGGTGGGCTTCGTGCAGGAAGCCACCGACCTGCTCGTACGCCTCGACGCCGCTGTCCGGGTCGGGGTCGAAGAGGACCTCGGCGGGCCAGCCGCGGTCGGCGGGGTACGCGGTGACGGCGTCCCCGCCACGGGCCACGAGCTCCCACAGGGCCTCGGGGGTGTCGACTCCCCCGGGGTAGCGGCAGCTCATCGCCACGATCGCGATCGGTTCCTGCTCGCGCTCCTCCACCTCGCGGAGCTTGCGGCGCGCCTCGCGGAGATCGGCCGTTGCCCGCTTGAGGTAATCGAGGTACTTCTCCTCGTTCACCATGTCTTACGCCATCCCCGTGCTCGAAGTGGTCAGGGTCGTCAAGGTCGTCGGACGGGTCATCGCCGTCCCGTTCCGGTGGTGGTGGTCAGGACAGGCCGAGTTCGCCGTCGAGGAGGTCGAAGAGCTCGTCGGCCGTGGCGGCCTGGATGTCCCGCTCTTCGGCGGCGCTGTCCGGTGCACTGTGCGTGTCATTCCACTTCGCCAGGAGGTCTCGCAGCCGGGCGGTGATGCCCGCGCGTTCGGCGTCGTCGGGGGTGACCGCCGAGAGGAGGGATTCGAGCTTGTCGAGTTCCGTGTGGACGGAGGGGCGGCCGGGGCCGTCCTGGCCGATCCGCTCCCCGATGTACGCGGCGAGCGCCGACGGTGACGGGTAGTCGAAGATCAGCGTGACGGGCAGCCGCAGCCCGCAGGCGGCGGTGAGCCGGTTGCGGAGGTCGACCGCGGTCAGCGAGTCGAAGCCCAGGTCGAGGAAGCCGCGGGCGGCGTCGACGTCGTCGGCCGTGCCGTGGCCGAGAACCGCGGCGACCTGGCCGCGGACCAGCTCGTCCAGCGCCTGCTGCCGTTCTGCTGCCGGCAGGCCCGCCAGCCGCGCCGTGAGGGTGTCCACCGGTTCGGCGGCGGTCCGCGGGACGGCCCGGGTCGCGGGGGCGGCCGGCCGGCGTGCCGGGGTGCGGACGAGTCCGCGCAGCAGCGGCGGCAGGGTGCCGTCGGCGGCCTGGGCGCGTAGGACGGCCGGTTCGACGCGCATCGGGACGAGGACGGCGTCGTCCAGGGTGCGGGTGGTGTCGAAGAGGGCCAGGCCCTCCTCGGGGGTGAGCCCGGTGACACCGGCGCGCGCCATACGCGTCAGGTCGGCCTCGTCGAGGGCGCCGGCCATGCCGTCCGCGGTGGCCCACAGGCCCCAGGCGAGGGAGCTCGCGGCCAGACCGCGGGCGGCCCGGTGCTGGGCGAGGGCGTCCAGGAAGGCGTTGGCGGCGGCGTAGTTGCCCTGGCCGGGGGCGCCGAAGGAGCCGGCGACCGAGGAGAACAGCACGAACGCGGACAGCTGGTGGCCTTCGGTCAGCTCGTGCAGGTTCCAGGCCGCGTCGACCTTGGGCCGCAGGACCGTGTCGAGGCGTTGCGGGGTGAGCGAGTCGATGATGCCGTCGTCGAGGACGCCGGCCGTGTGGACGACCGCGGTCAGCGGCCGGTCGGCCGGTACGGCGGCCAGGACGGCCGCCAGGGCGTCCCGGTCGGCGGCGTCGCAGGCGGCCCAGGTGACCTCGGCGCCCAGGCCGGCCAGTTCGCGTGTCAGGTCCGCCGCGCCGGGTGCCGCGTCTCCGCGGCGGCTGAGCAGCAGCAGGTTCCGTACGCCGTGGGAGTCGGCGAGGTGGCGGGCGAAGAGCCTGCCGAGGGTGCCGGTGGCGCCGGTGAGGAGGACCGTGCCGGCGGTGTCGAGCTCGGGCAGGGCCGGGCGGGCCGGCTCCTGGCCGGCGTCGGTGCGGGCCGTGCGGCGCAGGCGGAAGGCGTACGCCTCGCCCGCACGCAGCGCGAACTGCGGTTCGTCGCCGGCGAGGGCTGCGGGCAGGGCGCCGAGGGAGGCGTCGGACCCGTCGGTGTCGGCGAGGACGAACCGGCCGGGGTTCTCCGACTGCGCCGACCGCACCAGCCCCCACACCGGGGCGTGGGCCAGGTCGGTGACGTGGTCGCCGGGTACGGCGGCCACGGTGCCGCGGGTGAGCAGGACCAGCCGGGAGGCGTCGAGCCGCTCCTCGGCCAGCCACTCCTGGACGAGGGCGAGGGCGTGGTGCGCGGCGGTCCGGGCGGCGGTGGCCCGGCCGTCGGCGGTGGTGGTGCCGGACAGCGGGACGATCACCACGTCCGGTGCGGGGGCGCCGGCGGCGAGCTGCTCGCGCAGCGCGGAGAGGTGCGGGTGGACGTCGAGCGGTTCACCGCCGATGCGGAAGTCCTCCCGGTCCGCGTCCAGGACGGCCCAGCGTTCGCCGGCCGGGACCGGGCCGGCGGTGAGCGGCAGCGTGGTCCATTCCACGCCGAACAGGGACTCGTGGTGGGCGGTCCGGTCGGCGCCGAGGCCGTCCGCGGAGACGGGGCGCAGGATCAGCGAGTCGACCGAGGCCACCGGGGCGCCGGTGGTGTCGGCGACGTCCAGGGCCAGGCCGCCGGACGCGCCGGCGGTGATCCGGACCCGCAGGCCGGCCGCGCCGGCCGCGTACAGCCGTACGCCGGTCCAGGCGAACGGCAGCCGGGCGCCGTCGGCGGTCTCGCCGTCGGTGCTGCCGGGGACGCCCAAGCCGATGGCCTGGAGGGCGGCGTCGAGGAGCGCCGGGTGCACGCCGTAGCCGGTGGCGTCGCTCCCGTAGGCCTCGTCGAGCGCGACCTCGGCGAACAGTTCGCCGTCGCGCCGCCAGGCGGCGCGCAGGCCCTGGAAAACGGGCCCGTAGCCGAGGCCGGCGGCGGCCGCGGCCGGGTAGAAGCCGTCGGTGGGGACCGGTTCGGCGCCGGCCGGCGGCCATGCGGCCAGGTCGGCGGTGCGCTGCGGTCCCGCAGGGGCGAGCACGCCGGTGGCGTGCCGGGTCCACGGCTCGTCCGCCGGGGCGTCGGCCGGCCGCGAGTGCAGGGCCAGGGTGCGGCGGCCCGTGTCGTCGGCGGCGTCGACGGCCAGCTGGAGCTGGACGGCGCCCTGGTCGGCGAGGGTGAGCGGGGCCTCGATGGCCAGCTCGTCGACGGTCTCGCAGCCGACCTCGGCACCGGCACGCAGGGCCAGTTCGACGAAGGCGGTGCCGGGCAGCACAACGGTGTCCATGACCGTGTGGTCGGCCAGCCACGGGTGGGTGGTCAGGGCCAGGCGTCCGGTGAGGACCAGGCCGTCGGAGGCGGGCAGCGGGACGGTGGCGCCGAGCAGCGGGTGGTCGGGCGTGTCGAGGCCGGCGGCCAGCACGTCCTCGACGGACACGCCCACGTCGAGCCAGTAGCGCTTGCGCTGGAAGGGGTACGTCGGCAGGTCGACGGGCCGGGCGCCGGTGCCGGCGAAGTACGCCGTCCAGTCGACGGCGACGCCGTGGACGTGGGCCCGGGCGAGGGCCGAGGCCAGGGCCTCGGACTCGGGGCGGTCCTTGCGCAGCACGGGTACGCAGGGGGCGGGCTCGGCGGTGTCGGCCAGGCAGTCCTGGGCGAGCGCGGACAGCGTGCCGTCGGGGCCGAGTTCGACGTACGCGGTCACGCCCGCGGCGTCCAGGGCTCGGATGCCGTCGAGGAAGCGGACGGCCTCGCGGACGTGCCGGACCCAGAAGTCGGCCGAGGCCATCTCGTCGGTGACGAGGGCGCCGGTGAGGAGGGAGACGACGGGGATGCGCGGGGTCGCGTAGGCCAGGCCCTCGGCGACCTTGCGGAAGTCGGCGAGCATGCCGTCCATGTGGGGCGAGTGGAAGGCGTGGCTGACGGGGAGCCGCTTGGTCTTGCGGCCCTGCGCCTCGAAGTGCGCGGCGATGGTGGCCGCCGCGTCCTCGTCGCCGGCGACGACGACCGACTGCGGGCCGTTGACCGCGGCGATGCTCACCCGGTCGGGGTCGGTCAGCAACGGCAGGACCTCGTCCTCGGCCGCCTGGACGGCGATCATCGCGCCGTCGGCCGGGAGGGCCTGCATCAGCCGGCCGCGGGCGCAGACCAGTTCGGCGGCGTCCTGGAGGGAGAGGACCCCCGCGGCGTGCGCGGCGGCGAGCTCGCCGATGGAGTGGCCGGCGAGGACGTCGGGCCGCACGCCCCAGCCGTCCAGCAGCCGGAACAGCGCCACCTCGACGGCGAACAGGGCGGGCTGGGTGTACTCGGTCCGGTCCAGCAAGGCGGCGTCGGTCCCGAACAGCACCTGCTTCAGCGGGAGTTCGAGGTGCCGGTCGAGCTCGGCGCACACCTCGTCCAGGGCGTCGGCGAAGGCGGGGTGGGCGTCGTACAGCTCACGCCCCGCGCCGAGGCGCTGGCTGCCCTGCCCGGTGAACAGGAAGGCCACCTGGTTCTCGCGGGCGGTGCCCCGGACCAGTCCGGCGGTGTCCTCGCCGCGGGCCAGTGCGTCCAGGGCCCGGAGCAGCCCGGCGCGGTCCGTGGCGACGAGTGCGGCGCGCTGCTCCAGGGCGGAGCGGCCGGCGGCCAGGGACAGGGCGAGGTCGGCGGTGCGCAGGCGCGTGTCGCCGTGCACGCTGGTGTGGAGGCGGCGGGCCTGGGCGCGCAGGGCGTCCTCGCCGCGGGCGGACAGGACCACGGGCAGGAACGGCGCCCGGTCGGCCGGCGCGGCCGGCTGCGGCTCGGCGGCCGGCTGCGGGGCCTCCTCGATGATGGCGTGGGCGTTGGTGCCGCTGATGCCGAAGGAGGAGACGCCCGCGCGGCGCGGACGGCCCGTCTCGGGCCAGGCCACCTGCTCGGTGAGCAGGGACACCGCGCCCGCCGACCAGTCGACGTGCGGGGTCGGCTCGTCCACGTGCAGGGTCTTCGGGACCACGCCGTGGCGCATCGCCATGACCATCTTGATGACGCCGGCGACACCGGCGGCGGCCTGGGTGTGTCCCAGGTTGGACTTCACCGAGCCGAGCAGCAGCGGCCGGTCGTCGCTGTGCTCGCGGCCGTAGGTGGCCAGGAGTGCCTGGGCCTCGATCGGGTCGCCGAGGGTGGTGCCCGTGCCGTGGGCCTCGACCACGTCGACCTCGGCGGCCGACAGCCGGGCACTGGCGAGGGCCTGCCGGATGACCCGCTGCTGGGAGGGTCCGTTGGGGGCGGTGAGGCCGTTGGAGGCGCCGTCCTGGTTGACGGCGGAGCCGCGGAGCACGGCCAGCACCTGGTGGCCGTTGCGGCGGGCGTCGGAGAGCCGCTCCAGCAGGAGCATGCCCGCGCCCTCGCCCCAGCCGGTGCCGTCGGCGGCCGCGGCGAAGGACTTGCAGCGGCCGTCGGCGGCGAGGCCGCGCTGGCGGCTGAACTCGATGAAGGTGCCCGGCGTGAACATCACGGTGACGCCGCCGGCCAGGGCCAGCGAGCACTCGCCGCCCCGCAGGGCCTGCGCGGCGAGGTGCAGGGCCACCAGCGAGGAGGAACAGGCGGTGTCGACGGTGACGGCCGGGCCCTCCAGGCCGAAGGTGTACGCGACGCGGCCGGAGACGATGCTGCTGGAGCTGCCGGTGCCGAGGTAGCCCTCGACGCCGTCGGGCACGGCGTGCAGGCGGGCGCCGTAGTCGTGGTACATGACGCCGGCGAAGACACCCGTACGGGTGCCGCGCACCGACGACGGGGCGATGCCGGCCCGTTCGAAGACCTCCCAGGTGGTCTCCAGCAGCAGCCGCTGCTGCGGGTCCATGGCGAGGGCCTCGCGCGGGGAGATCCCGAAGAACGCGGCGTCGAACTCGGCGGCGTCGTGCAGGAAGCCGCCCTCCCGGGCGTACGAGGTGCCCGGGTGCTCGGGGTCGGGGTGGTAGAGGGCCTCGGTGTCCCAGCCGCGGTTCTCGGGGAGGCGGGTGATGCCGTCCTCGCCGGCGGCCAGCAGCGCCCACAGGTCTTCGGGGGTGCGGACGTCACCGGGGTAGCGGCAGCTCATCGCGACGATGGCGATGGGCTCGTCGTCGGCCGCGGCCACCGTGCCCGACGGGGCCGCGGACCCGGCGGCCGTGCCCGGGCCCGTGCCGGGGTCCGTGTCGCCGATCAGCTCGGCACGCAGGTGGCGGGCCAGGACGGTCGGGTCCGGGTAGTCGAAGACGAGGGTGGCGGGCAGGCGCAGGGCGGTGGCCGCGTTCAGCCGGTTGCGGAGCTCCACGGCGGTGAGCGAGTCGAAGCCCAGCTCCTTGAACGCCCGCCCCGACTCGACGGCGGACGGCCCGGCGTGTCCGAGGACCGCGGCGACCTGCGTGCGCACCAGGTCCAGCAGAGCGCGGTCCTGTTCGGCGGCGGTCATGGCGGCCAGCCGGGCCCGCAGCTCCGGTTGGCCGCCGGCGGCGACGGCCGCGGCGTCCACGGAACGGCGCGCCACACCCCGGACGAGGCCGCGCAGCAGCGGGGCGATGGTGCCCGCGGCGGCCTGCGGGCGCAGGGCATCGGTGTCGACGCGCATCAGGGCCACGGCCGCGTCGTCGAGGCCGACGGCGGTGTCGAACAGCTCCAGGCCGTCGGCGGCCGTCAGCGGGGGCAGTCCGGCCCGGCGCATCCGGTTGACGTCGGCGGCGTCCAGGGAGCCCGCCATGCCGTCGGCGACGGACCACAGGCCCCAGGCGAGCGCTGCGGCCGGAAGGCCCCTCGCCCGGCGGTGCTGGGCGAGGGAGTCGAGGAAGGAGTTGGCCGCGGCGTAGTTGCCCTGGCCGGGTCCGCCGAACAGGCCGGAGGTGGAGGAGAACAGGACGAAGGCGGAGAGGTCGAGGTCCCGGGTCAGCTCGTGCAGGTTCCATGCCGCGTCCACCTTGGGGCGCAGCACCGCCGACAGCCGGTCGGGGGTCAGCGAGGAGAGGATGCCGTCGTCGAGGACACCGGCGGTGTGGACGACGCCGGTGAGGGGGTGCTCGGGCGGGATGCCGGCGAGGAGGGCGGCGAGGGCGTCCCGGTCGGCGGCGTCGCAGGCCGCCCAGGTGGCGGTGGCGCCCGAGGCGGCGAGCTCGGCGACGAGTTCGGCCGCACCGGGGGCGTCGGCGCCCCGCCGGCCGGCGAGCAGCAGGTGGCGTACCCCGTGGGTGGTGGCCAGGTGGCGGGCGATGATCCCGCCCAGGGCGCCGGTGGCGCCGGTGATCAGGACCGTGCCGTCCGGGCCGAAGGCCGGGGTGCGGTCGGTGTCGCTGCCGTCCTGGTCCGCCGTTTCGACCCGGGCGAGGCGCGGGACGAGGACGGTGCCGGAGCGCAGCGCGAACCGCTCCTCGTCGGAGCCGAGCGCGGCCCGCAGGGCGTCCGCGCCCCCGTTCTCGGCGTCGGTGTCGGCATCGGCGTCGATGTCGACGAGGGCGATACGGCCCGGGTTCTCGGTCTGCGCCGAGCGCAGCAGGCCCCAGACGGTGGCGGCGGCGAGGTCGGTCACGTCCTCGCCGGGTGCCGCGGCGACCGCGCCACGGGTGACGCACACCAGCCGGGCGGCGGCGAACCGCTCGTCGGCCAGCCACGCCTGGGCGAGGGCCAGGGCGTCGTGGGCCGCCGCGTGCACGGCCCCGGCGGTGAGGGGGGCCGGGGTCGGCGCGAGGACGTGGACGACCTCGTCGGGTACGGGTGCTCCCGCGTCGACCGCGGCGGCCAGGGCCGCCAGGTCGGCGTGGTGCTCGGCGTCCGCGGGGCGCGGTCCGTCGGCCCGGGGGTCCCCGAGGACGGCGTACCGGGCCGTGGCGGCCTGCTCCGGGGCGCCGGGGCCGGCGAGTTCGGTCCACTGCTGGCGGAACACGGAGTCGTGGTACGTGGCGCGGGCGGCGCGCAGCTGGTCGGCGGTGACCGGACGCAGGCCGAGCGACTCGACGAGCGCGACCGGGGCGCCGGCTGCGTCGGCGATCTCCAGGCGGACGCCCTCGGCGCCGGCCGGGGTGAGGCGGACGCGCAGGGCGGCGGCCCCGCCCGCGTACAGCGAGACCCCGCTCCAGGCGAAGGGCAGCCGGCCCTGGCCGTCGTCGGCGCCGATGCCGTCGAGGCCGATCGCGTGGAGGGCCGCGTCGAGCAGCGCGGGGTGCAGGCCGAACCGGCCGGCCTGGTCCTCGGTGCCCTCGGGCAGGCGGACCTCGGCGTACACGGCGCCGTCGAGCTGCCAGGCGGTGCGCAGACCGCGGAAGACGGGGCCGTAGGCGAAGCCGATGGTGTCGAGGGCCTCGTAGCGGCCGTCGAGCGGCAGCTCGGCGGCGCCGGCCGGGGGCCAGGAGGTCAGGTCGAAGGATGCGGCCGGGCGGGCGGTCTCGGCGAGGACACCGGCGGCGTGCCGCGTCCAGGGCTCCTCCGCGGCGAGGCCTTCGGCCCGGGAGTGCAGCGCGAACGGCCGGCGGCCGGCGCCGTCCGCGGCGCCCACCCGGACGCGCAGCTGGACGCCGCCGCGCTCGGGCAGCACCAGGGGTGCTTCGAGGGTGAGTTCCTCGAGGTGGTCGCAGCCGAGCTGGTCGCCTGCGCGGGTGGCGAGCTCGACGAAGGCGGTGCCGGGCAGCAGGACGCTGCCGAGGATGGCGTGGTCGGCCAGCCAGGGGTGGGTGGCGAGGGCGAGGCGCCCGGCGAAGACCATGCCGTCGGACTCGGGCAGGGCGACGCCGGCGGTGAGCAGCGGGTGGCCGGTGCCGTCCAGGCCCATCGCCTCGACGTCGCCGAGGTGGAGGGCGGAGGAGATCGCGGGCCAGTAGCGCTGCCGCTGGAAGGGGTAGGTGGGCAGGTCGACGCGCAGGGCGCCGGCGGCGGTGGCGGCGAAGAAGGCCTGCCAGTCGACGCGGACGCCGTGGGCGTGGGCCCGGGCGAGGGCGGTCACGAGGGCCTCGGCCTCGTCGCGGCCCTTGCGGAGGACGGGCACGAAGACGGCGTCCTCGGTGACGCAGTCCTGGGCGAGGGCGGACAGCACCCCGTCGGGGCCGAGTTCCACGTAGGCCCTCACACCGGCGGCTTCGAGGGCGCGGACGCCGTCCAGGAACCGCACGGCCTCGCGGACGTGCCGCACCCAGAACTCCGCCGACCCCATCTCGTCGGTGACGAGTGCGCCGGTCAGGTTCGACACGACCGGGATGCGGGGGGTCTCGTACGTGATCCCCTCGGCCACGCGCCGGAAGGCGTCGAGCATGCCGTCCATGTGCGGGGAGTGGAAGGCGTGGCTGACGGTGAGCCGCTTGGTCTTGCGGCCCTGCGCCTCGAAGTGCGCGGCGACCGCGAGGGCCGCGTCCTCGTCACCGGCGACGACCACCGACTGCGGTCCGTTGACCGCGGCGACGGACACCCGGTCGGCGTCGGTCAGCAGCGGCAGGACCTCGTCCTCGGCCGCCTGGACCGCGATCATCACGCCGCCGGCGGGCAGGGCCTGCATCAGCCGGCCGCGGGCCGCGACCAGCGTGCACGCGTCGTCGAGGGAGAACACCCCGGCGACGTGGGCGGCGGCGATCTCGCCGATGGAGTGACCGGCCACGAAGTCCGGCTTCACACCCCAGGACTCGACCAGCCGGAACAGGGCCACCTCGATGGCGAAGAGCGCCGGCTGGGTGTAGTCCGTCCGGTCCAGCAGGGCGGTGTCCGTCCCGAACAGGACGTCCTTCAGAGGCAGTTCGAGGTGGGCGTCCATGCGGGCGCAGATGGCGTCGAGGGCGTCCGCGAACACCGGGTGGGCTTCGTACAGCTCGCGGCCCGTGCCGGGGCGCTGGCTGCCCTGCCCGGTGAACAGGAAGGCGGTCCTGCCGGCGGTCGGCGTGCCCTCGACGAGGGCGGCGGCCGAGCCGCCCTCCGCCAGGGTCTGGAGCGCGGCGAGCAGCGAGGCCCGGTCGGCGGCCACCGCGGCGGCCCGGTGCTCGAAGGCGGAGCGGCCGGCGGCCAGGGAGAAGCCGAGGTCGGCGGGGCGCAGTTCGGGGTGCCGGAGGGCGTAGGCGTGCAGGCCGCGGGCCTGGTCGCGCAGGGCGTCCCGGGTCCGGGCCGACAGGATCCACGGCAGGGGTGCGTCCGGGCGGGCGGCGGGCTCGGCCGGGGTCTCGCCCGCCGGCTCGGCTTCCGGGGCCTGCTCGACGATGGTGTGGGCGTTGGTGCCGCTGATGCCGAAGGAGGAGATGCCGGCCCGGCGCGGGCGTCCGGTCTCGGGCCATGCGGTGGCCTCGGTCAGCAGGGCGACGTCGCCCGCGGTCCAGTCGACGTGCGGGGTGGGCTCGTCCACGTGCAGGGTCGGCGGGAGGACGCCGTGCTGCATGGCGAGGACCATCTTCATCACGCCGGCGACACCCGCCGCGGCCTGGGTGTGGCCGAGGTTCGACTTGATGGAGCCGAGCAGGAGGGGCTGTCCCTGGGGGCGTTCCTGGCCGTAGGTTGCGAGCAGTGCCTGGGCCTCGATGGGGTCGCCGAGCCGCGTGCCGGTGCCGTGGGCCTCGACGGCGTCCACCTCGGTGGCGGACAGGCCGGCTCCGGCCAGGGCCTGCCGGATGACGCGCTGCTGGGAGGGGCCGTTGGGGGCGGTCAGGCCGTTGCTGGCGCCGTCCTGGTTGACGGCCGAGCCGCGGACCAGGGCGAGGACCGGATGGCCGTTGCGGCGGGCGTCGGACAGCCGCTCGACGAGCAGGATGCCGAGGCCCTCGCCCCAGCCGGTGCCGTCGGCGGCGGCCGCGAAGGCCTTGATCCGGCCGTCGGCGGCCAGGCCGCGCTGGCGGCTGAAGTCGATGAAGGAGGCGGGCGTGGACATGACGGTCACACCGCCGGCCAGGGCCATGGTGCACTCGCCGGCCCGCAGGGCCTGGATCGCCCAGTGCAGGGCGACCAGGGAGGAGGAGCAGGCGGTGTCGACGGTGACGGCCGGGCCCTCCAGGCCGAGGACGTAGCTGACGCGTCCGGAGACGACGCTCGCCGCGTTGCCGGTGCCGAGGAACCCCTCGGTGCCGTCCGGTGCGGCGAGGATGACGTCCAGGTAGTCCTGGCCGTTGGTGCCGGTGAACACGCCGATCCGCTCGCCGCGTACGGCGGCGGGGTCGATGCCGGCCCGTTCGAGGACCTCCCACGAGGTCTCCAGCAGCAGGCGCTGCTGCGGGTCCATGGCGAGTGCCTCGCGCGGGGAGATCCCGAAGAACGCGGGGTCGAACTCGGTGGCGTCGGCGAGGAAGCCGCCCTCGCGGACGTAGGTGGTGTTCTCGGTCAGGGACTCCGGGTCGTACAGGCCCTCCAGGTCCCAGCCGCGGTCGGCGGGGAAGCCGGAGATCGCGTCGCGACCGTTGACGAGGAGCTCCCACAGCTGCTCGG
This sequence comes from Streptomyces pallidus (ex Mingjun et al. 2026), assembly GCF_051550185.1. Lineage (NCBI taxonomy): Bacteria > Bacillati > Actinomycetota > Actinomycetes > Kitasatosporales > Streptomycetaceae > Streptomyces > Streptomyces pallidus (ex Mingjun et al. 2026). Next base: position 642,890 of record NZ_CP196181.1, read on the forward strand.
GGGTGTCCACGCCGCCTGGGAAGCGGCAGCTCATGGCGACGATGGCGATGGGGTCGTCGTCGGTGGCGGTGCCCGTGGCGGCGGCCGCGGCGGTGGCGCCGTCGGCGGGGTGCGCGTCGCCGAGGAGTTCGCCCTGGAGGAAGGCGGCCAGGGCGAGGGAGTTGGGGTAGTCGAAGATGAGGGTGGCGGGCAGGCGCAGGCCGGTGCGGGCGGTGAGGAGGTTGCGGATCTCGACCGCGGTGAGGGAGTCGAAGCCGAGGTCGCGGAAGGCGATGGCGGGGTCGACGGAGGCCGGGCCCGGGTAGCCGAGGACGGCGGCGATCTGGGTGCGGACGAACTCCAGGGCGAGGGCGTCGCGTTCGCCGGCCGGGGCCTGGGCCAGCTGCCGGGCGAGGGAGTCGGCGGCCTGGCCGGCGGTGGCGCTGGCGGCGGTGTCGGCCGCGGCGAGCGCCCGGACGGCCTCGGGGAGGTCGGCGATCAGCGGGCAGGGTCGTACGGCGGTGAGGCCGGGCGCCAGCCGGTCCCAGTCGATGTCGGCGACGACGGAGGCCGTCTCGTCGAGGGTGAGGGCCGTGTGCAGGGCCGACAGGGCGAGGTCGGGGGCGAGCGCCGGGAGTCCGGCGGCACGCAGTCGGTCTGCGACGAGCTCGTCGGTGGCCATGCCGCCCTCGGCCCAGGCACCCCAGGACAGCACGGTGGCGGGCAGGCCGTCGGCGCGGCGCTGCTCGGCGAGGGCGTCCAGCAGGGCGTTGGCGGCGGCGTAGTTGGCCTGTCCGGCGGCGCCGAAGGCGGCGGCGACGGAGGAGAAGAGGACGAACGCGGAGAGGTCCAGGTCGCGGGTCAGCTCGTGCAGGACGCCGGCGGCGTGGGCCTTGGGGCGCAGGACGTCGGCCAGGCGGCGCGGGGTCTGCGCGTCGAGGACGCCGTCGTCGAGGACGCCGGCGGCGTGGACGACGGTGGTGAGCGGCAGGTCGGCCGGGATGCCGGCGAGCAGCTCGGCGACGGCGTCGCGGTCGGCGACGTCGCAGGCCGCGACGGTGACCCGGGCGCCCAGGTCGCGCAGTTCGGCGGCGAGTGCGGCCGCGCCGTCGGCCTCGGGGCCGCGCCGGCTGACGAGCAGGAGGTGCTCGGCGCCGTTGCGGACGAGCCAGCGGGCCACGTGCCCGCCGAGGGCGCCGGTGCCGCCGGTGACCAGGGCGGTGCCGGAGGTGGTCCACTCGCCGGCGGGGGTCTGCTCGTGGCCGGCGCGGACCAGTCGGCGGACGAAGACGCCGGTGGAGCGGACGGCGAGGTGGTCCTCTCCGCCGAGGCCGGCCAGGACGTCGGTGAGGCGGGCCGCGGACCGCTCGTCGGGGGTCGGGGGCAGGTCGACGAGGCCGCCCCAGCGGGCGGGGAGTTCGAGGGCGGCGGTGCGGCCGAAACCCCAGACGGCGGCCTGCGCGGGTCCGGTGAGCCGGTCGGAGCGGCCGGTGGCCACCGCCCCCTGGGTGGCGGCCCACAGCGGGGCGTCCACGTCGGCGTCGCCGAGGGCCTGGACGAGGGCGAGGGTGGCGGCGAGGCCGGCGGTCAGGGCCGGGTCCTCGGGGTGCGGCTGCTCGTCGAGGGCGAGCAGGGAGAGCACTCCGGCGGGCGCGTCCGTCCCGGCGAGGGTCTCGGCGATCCGGTGGGCGAGGGCGGCCCGGTCGTCGGCCGTCGTGTCGACGGTCAGGGTGCTGACGGTGGTGCCGCGGGCGGTCAGGGCCTCGGCGGCGGCGACGGCCCAGGGGGCGTCGGTGTGGCCGGCGGGGACGGCGAGGAGCCAGTGGCCGGCCAGGGGGGCGGGTTCGGTGCCGGTGAGCGGCTTCCAGGCGATCCGGTAGCGCCAGCCGCCGACGGTGTCGCGGTCGCGGTGGCGGCGGTGCCAGGCGGAGAGCGCGGGCAGCACGCTGCTGAGCGGCTCGTCGCCGGCGACGCCGAGGGTGTCGGCGAGCGCGGCCAGGTCCTCGCTGTCGACGACCTCCCAGAACCGGGCGTCGGTGGCGCCGAGTGCGTGGCCGTCGGCGGGCTCGGTGAAGTCCGTGAACGGGTCCCGGGGCCAGTACGGCTCGCGCTGGAAGGCGTACGTCGGCAGCTCGACGCGGCGGGTGCCGGTGCCGGCGAAGCGGGCGGCCCAGTCGGGGGAGAGCCCGCGGACGTGGGCGCCGGCCACGGCGGCGGTCAGCGACCGGGCCTCGGAGCGGTCGGCGCGCAGGGCGGGCAGGAAGGCGGCGGCGCGGGGGCCGGTGGCGGTCTGGCAGTCCTGGCCGAGGGCGGAGAGGACGCCGCCGGGGCCGAGTTCGACGTAGGCGGTGACGCCGCGGCTCTCCAGCCAGCGGACGGCGTCGAGGAAGCGGACCGCCTCGCGGACGTGCCGCACCCAGAAGTCGGCCGTGGCCATGTCGCCGCCGGCGAGGGCGCCGGTCAGGCAGGACACGACGGGGATGCGCGGGGTGTCGTACGCGATCCCCTCGGCCACCTGCCGGAAGGCGTCGAGCATGCCGTCCATGTGCGGCGAGTGGAAGGCGTGGCTGACGGTGAGCCGCTTGGTCTTGCGGCCCTGCGCGTCGAAGTGCGCGGCGACGGCCGCGGCCGCGTCCTCGTCGCCGGCGACGACCACCGACCGGGGGCCGTTGACGGCGGCGATGCCGACGCGGTCGGTGAGCAGCGGCAGGACCTCGTCCTCCGCGGCCTCGACGGCGATCATCACGCCGCCGGCCGGGAGGGCCTGCATCAGCCGGCCGCGGGCGGCGACCAGGGTGCACGCGTCGTCGAGGGAGAACACACCGGCCACGTGGGCGGCGGCGATCTCGCCGATGGAGTGGCCGGCCAGGAAGTCCGGCTTCAGACCCCACGACTCGACCAGCCGGAAGAGTGCGACCTCGACGGCGAACAGCGCGGGCTGGGTGTGGCCGGTGCGGTCGAGCAGTTCCGCGTCGGTCCCGAACAGCACGTCCTTCAGGGGCAGTTCGAGGAGCGGGTCGATGCGCTCGCAGACCGCGTCCAGGGCGGCCGCGAACACCGGCTGGGTGTCGTACAGTTCGCGGCCCATGCCGAGGCGCTGGCTGCCCTGGCCGGTGAACAGGAACGCCAGCTTGCCCTCGGTGGCGGCCCCTTCGACGACGTCGGCCGACGGGCGGCCCTCGGCGAGTGCGGCGAGGCCGGCCAGCAGTCCGTCGCGGTCCTCGGCGACGACCGCGGCGCGGCGGTCGAGAGCGGCCCGGGTGAGTGCCTGTGCGTGGGCGACGTCGTCGAGGCGGAGGCCGGGGCGGTCGGTGAGGTGGGCGTGGAGGGCGGCCGCCTGGGCGCGCAGCGCGGCCTCGGTCTTGCCGGACAGGACGACCGGCACGACCGACGGCGCGGCGGCGGCCGTGCCGTCGCCGGCCGGCTGGTCCTCCGCCTGCCGGTCCGCGGCGGCCTCGTCGCCGCTCTCCAGGATGACGTGGGCGTTGGTGCCGCTCATACCGAACGACGAGACGCCGATCCGGCGGGGCCCGTCGTGCCGCGGCCAGGCCCGCGCCTCGGTGAGCAGGGACACCTCGCCCGCCGACCAGTCGACGTGCGGGGTGGGCTCGGACACGTGCAGCGTGCGCGGGAGCAGCCCGTGCCGCATGGCCATGACGCTCTTGATGACGCCGGCGACGCCGGCGGCGGCCTGGGCGTGGCCGATGTTGGTCTTGAGCGAGCCCAGCCAGAGCGGGCGGCCGTGGGGCCGGTCCTGGCCGTACGTGGCGATGATCGCCTGGGCTTCGATGGGGTCGCCGAGGCCGGTTCCCGTGCCGTGTGCCTCGACGGCGTCGACCTGGTCGGGGGTGAGGCGGGCGTTGGACAGCGCCTGGAGGATGACGCGCTGCTGGGAGGGCCCGTTGGGGGCGGTCAGGCCGTTGGAGGCGCCGTCCTGGTTGACGGCGGTGCCTCGGATGACGGCGAGGACGTGGTGGCCCTTGCGGCGGGCGTCGGAGAGCCGCTCGACGAGGAGGACGCCGACGCCTTCGGCGAGGCTGAAGCCGTCGGCGTCCGGCGAGAACGCCTTGCAGCGGCCGTCGACGGCGAGGCCGCGCTGCTTGCTGTAGTCGATGAACGTGCCGGGCGCCGCCATCAGGGTGGCGCCGCCGGCGAGGGCGAGCGAGCACTCGCCGTTGCGCAGGGCCTGCACGGCCAGGTGCAGGGCGACGAGCGAGGAGGAGCAGGCGGTGTCGACGGTGACGGCCGGGCCTTCGAGGCCGAAGGTGTACGACAGGCGGCCCGAGGCGACGCTCGCCGCGTTGCCGGTGCCGAGGTAGCCCTCCACGTTCTCGGAGGAACTCAGCAGCGCCGTCAGGTAGTCGTGGCTGCTGGTGCCGACGAACACGCCGACCTGCTTGCCGCGCATCGACGTCGGGTCGATGCCGGCGCGCTCGAAGGCCTCCCAGGAGGTCTCCAGCAGGAGGCGCTGCTGCGGGTCCATGGCGAGGGCCTCGCGCGGCGAGATCCCGAAGAGCGACGGGTCGAAGCGGGCGATGTCCCGGACGAAGCCGCCCTGGTCGGCGTAGCTGGTGCCGGGGTTCTCGGGGTCCGGGTGGTAGACGGTGTCCATGTCCCAGCCGCGCTCGGCGGGGAAACCGGTGATGGCGTCGACCTCGTCGACGACCAGCTGCCACAGCTGTTCGGGCGAGGCAGCGCCTCCGGGGTAGCGGCAGCCCATGCCGACGATGGCGACGGGGTCCTGGTTCTTCGCCTCGACGTCGCGGAGCCGTTGACGCGTCTGGTGCAGATCCGCTGTGACCAGCTTCAGGTAGTCCCGCAGCGTTTGTTCGTTCGCCATGTAACGCAACCACCCAATTTGCAGCAGACGGCATCGGAAAGGACTGGGAGCAGTTCCGAGAATTGACATCGGATGACACGTGCTCCGCATATCGAGCGAAGCGACTGCTCGGCGGCAGGCTATTTGCCGCTGAATCTCCCCGACAACCCCTAACTGCCCCCTACGCACCCCTGGGAGGCGGGGTGCGCAGGGGGCAGTCACCCCCGGTCGGATGAGATCCGATTACTCAGGGGGTTGGCCATCTTCACCAATAATCGGCAGGCCGTCAATAACGGCCGAGGCCCTTGTTGATAAAGGCGAAGAGCTCTTCGTCGGTCGCGTCCTGGAGGTGCTCGACGCCGTCGAGGACGTCGTCCGCGTCGCCGGCCGCGCCCGCGGGCCCGGCAGCGGCCTCGGAGCCGTCCGGGGAGGCCGGGCCGGCCTGGACGCCGGCCGGGTCCCCGCTGTCGTTCCACTTGGCGAGCAGCGCCTGGAGGCGCATGGTCACCCGGGCCCGTACGACGTTGTCGGCGGTGCCCTGTTCGAGGACCTGCTCCAGCCGGTCGAGCTCCTCCAGCAGCGGGGCCCCGCCGGCCACCGCGTCCGGCACGATCCCGGCCCGCAGGTAGGCGGCGACGGCGGCCGGGGTGGGGTGGTCGAAGACCAGGCTGGCCGGCAGTTTCAGGCCGCTGACCGCGCCGAGACGGTTGCGCAGCTCGACGGAGGTGAGGGAGTCGAAGCCGAGCTCCTTGAAGGCGCGGCCGGCCTCGACGGCGGTCAGGTCGGCGTGGCCGAGGACGGCGGCGACGGCCGTGCGCACCAGGTCGAGCAGCAGGCGCTCCTGCTCGACCTCGGGCAGCCCGGCGAGCTGCCGGCTGAGCGGCACGCCCCCGGTCAGGTCCTCGGCGGTCTCCCGCTCCGCGGTCTCGATGACCCTGCGGGCCTCGGGGAGTTCGAGGAGCAGCGGCCGGGCCCTGTCGGCGGTGAAGGCGAGCGTGAACCGCTTCCAGTCCATGTCGACCACGGTGAGGGTGGTCTCGTCGCGGTCCAGGGCGTGCCGGAGCGCCGCCAGGGTCCGCTCGGGCCGCATGGCGAGGATGCCGTGGCGGCGCATGCGGTCGCCCGCCGCGCTGTCGTCCCCGTCCACGCTGTCCCAGGGGCCCCAGGCGAGGGAGGTGGCGGGCAGGCCGGCGGCCCGCCGGTACTCGGCGAAGGCGTCGAGGAAGGCGTTGCCGGGAGCCTGGTTGCCCTGGCCGGGGGCGCCGAAGGTGGCGGCGAAGGAGGAGAAGAGGACGAACGCGGACAGGTCGAGGTCCCTCGTCAGCTCGTGCAGGTGCCGGGTCGCGTCGACCTTGACCCGCAGGACGGCGGCCGCCTGCTCGGGGGTGAGTGTTTCGATGACCCCGTCGTCGACGGTCGCGGCGGCGTGGAACACCGCGGTCAGCGGCCGGTCGGCGGGGACGGCCGCGAGGAGCGCGGCGAGGGCGTCGCGGTCGGCCACGTCGCAGGCGGCCAGGGTGACCTCGGCGCCGAGCGCGGCGAGTTCCTCGCGCAGGGCGTCCGCGCCGGGCGCGTCGGGCCCGCGGCGGCTGGCGAGGACCAGGTGCTCCGCGCCGTTCTCGGCGAGCCAGCGGGCGACGTGCGCGCCGAGCGCGCCCGTACCGCCGGTGACCAGGGTCGTCCCGGTCGGACGCCAGTCGCGTACCTCGGGCGTGCCGTCGAGGCGGGCGCGGACGAGGCGGCGCACGAGGAGCCCGGAGGGCCGTACGGCGACCTGGTCCTCGGTGCCGTCGCCGGCCAGGACCGCGGCCAGCCGATCGAGGGCGCGGTCGTCGACCTGCGGGGGCAGGTCGACGAGGCCGCCCCAGCGGCCGCCCTGCTCCATGGAGGCGACGCGGCCGAGCCCCCACAGGAGGGCCTGCGCCGGGTCCTCGATCCGGTCGGACCGCCCGGCGGCGACGGCGCCCCGGGTGAGGCACCACAGGGGCGCGGCGACGTCGGCGTCGCCGAGGGCCTGGGACAGTGCGAGCCCGGCGGCGAAGTGGTCGCCGTCGCCGAGGGCGAGGAGGGAGAGGACCCCGGCCGGGGCGGTGGCCGCCGCGTCGGTGGCCCTCTTGACGGCGGTGGTCAGGGTTTCGCGGTCGGCAGCGTCCGGGGCCACGGTGACGGTACGGACCTCGGCGCCGCGGTCGGCGAGCGTGCGCAGGACCGCGGCGGCCGTGTCGGCGGCGGGGCCGGCCGGAGCCTCGGGCACCACGACCAGCCAGGCACCCGCCAGGCGGGGCGTCGCCGCGGCGTCCGCCTGGGCCTTCCACGTGACGCGGTAGCGCCAGCCGTCGACCGTGGACTGCTCGCGGCTCTGGCGCCGCCACGAGGACAGGCCGGGCAGGACCGTGCCGAGCGACCGGACCACGTCGGGGGTGTCGAAGGCGAGGGCCTCGGCCAGGGCCGTGACGTCCTCGCGTTCGACGGCGTCCCAGAACCGGGCGTCGGTGGCGCTCTCCGCCCGCAGGGCCTCCGGCTCGGCGGGGGCCGCCTCGGGCCAGTACCGCTGGGACTGGAAGGCGTAGGTGGGCAGGTCCACGCGGCGGGCTCCGGTGCCGGCGAAGACGGCGTCCCAGTCCACGGCCACACCACGGACGAACGCCTCGGCCAGGGACTGCCAGAACCGCTCCGGACCGCCTTCGCCCCGACGCAGGGAGCCGAGGACGGCCGCCTCGCGGCCCGCGTCGTCGATGGTCTCCTGGATGCCGACGGTCAGCACCGGATGCGGGCTGGACTCGACGAACACCCCGAAACCCTGCTCCAGCAGCGAACGGGTGGCCTGCTCCAGCTCGACGGTCTGGCGCAGGTTGCGGAACCAGTAGCCGGCGTCGAGCTCCGGGCCCTCGACCCACGCGCCGGTGACGGTGGAGAGGAAGGGCAGCTCGGCGGTCCGGGGCGTGATCGGCGCCAGCAGTTCGGCCAGCTCCTCGCGCAGCAGGTCGACCTGCGCGGAGTGGGAGGCGTAGTCCACAGCGATCCGCTTGGCCCGCACGCCATCGGCCTCGCACGCGACCAGGAACTCGTCCAGCGCCTGAGCCTCACCCGACACCACCACGGACGACGGGCCGTTGGCAGCGGCGACCGAGATCCGCTCCTCACCCCACGGCGCGATCCGCTCCCGGACCTCCCCCGCCGGCAGCGGCACCGACACCATGCCACCCAACCCCGCCAGCACCCGACCGATGGCCTGGCTGCGCAGCGCCACCACCCGCGCCGCATCCTCCAGCGACAGGACCCCCGCCACACACGCGGCCGCGATCTCACCCTGCGAATGCCCGATCACGGCGCCGGGCCGCACACCCGCCGCACGCCACACCTCCGCCAGCGACACCATCACCGCGAACAACGCCGGCTGCACCACGTCCACCCGATCGAACGACGGCGCGCCCTCGACGCCCCGGAGCACATCCACCAACGACCAGTCGGTGAACGGCTCCAGCGCCTTCGCACACTCCCCCACCCGAGCCGCGAACTCCGGCGAGGACTCCAGCAGCTCCGCTGCCATCCCGACCCACTGCGAACCCTGCCCCGGGAACACGAACGCCGTCTTCCCACCAACCACGGAACCGGTCACCACACCCGCGGCCATCACACCCGACCCGACCGCGCCGACCCCCGCGGTGTGATCCGCCAGGACCACGGCCCGGTGCTCCAATGCCGCCCGAGTCGACGCCAGCGACCAACCCACGTCCACCGGGTCGACCACGTTCCCGGCCTCGGCGAGCCAGCCCGCCAGACGTTCCGCCTGCGCCCGCAGGGCCGCCGCGCTCTTGCCGGACAGCACCCACGGCACCACCGGCATCACCGAGCGGGGCTCCCCCTCGGGCGCCTGCGCCGCGTCCCCGGCCTCAGCCTCGGGAGCCTGCTCGACGATCACGTGCGCGTTCGTGCCGCTGAACCCGAACGACGACACGCCCGCACGCCGGGGGTGCGTCGTCGCGGGCCACGGCGTCCGCTCCGTGAGCAGGGCGACGGCGCCGGACTCCCAGTCCACGTGCGGGGACGGCTCGTCGATGTGGAGGCTCTGCGGCAGCACGCCGTGCTGCATGGCCAGGACCATCTTCATCACGCCGGCGACACCGGCGGCGGCCTGGGTGTGCCCGATGTTGGACTTGACCGACCCGAGCAGCAGCGGCAGGTCGGTCGGGCGGTCCTGGCCGTACGTGGCGAGCAGGGCCTGGGCCTCGATGGGGTCGCCGAGCGAGGTTCCCGTGCCGTGGGCCTCGACCGCGTCGACCTGGTCGGCGGAGAGCCGGGCGTTGGCGAGGGCCTGGCGGATGACGCGCTGCTGCGAGGGCCCGTTGGGGGCGGTCAGGCCGTTGGAGGCGCCGTCCTGGTTGACGGCCGACCCTCGGACCAGGGCCAGGACCGGGCGGCCGTTCCTGCGTGCGTCGGAGAGGCGTTCCAGCAGCAGTACGCCCACGCCCTCGGCGGGGCCGAAGCCGTCGGCGCGGGCCGCGAAGGCCTTGCAGCGGCCGTCCGCGGACAGTCCGCGCTGCTTGCTGAACTCGACGAAGAGGCCGGGGGTGGACATCACGTGGACGCCGCCGGCGAGGGCGAGGTTGCACTCCCCCGCCCGCAGGGCCTGCGCGGCGAGGTGCAGGGCGACGAGCGAAGCGGAGCAGGCGGTGTCGACGGTGACGGCGGGGCCTTCGAGGCCGAAGGTGTAGGAGAGCCGGCCGGACAGGACGCTGGAGGCGTTGCCGGTGCCGAGGTGGCCCGCGTAGTCCTCGGGGGCCTCGAGCAGCGGGGTCAGGTAGTCGGAGCCGTTCATGCCGACGAACACGCCGCACTGGCTGCCACGCAGGCCGCCCGGGTCGATCCCGGCCCGCTCGAACGCCTCCCACGAGGTCTCCAGCAGCAGCCGCTGCTGCGGGTCCATGGCCATGGCCTCGCGCGGGGAGATCCCGAAGAAGTCGGCGTCGAAGGCGGGGGCGCCGTCGAGGAAGCCGCCTTCGCGGGTGGTCGAGGTGCCCTGCTCGTCGGGGTCGTCGGAGAACAGGTGGTCCAGGTCCCAGCCGCGGTCCGTGGGGAATTCGGTGAGGGCGTCGCCGCCGGAGGCGAGGAGTTCCCACAGCGCTTCGGGGGTCCGGACCCCTCCGGGGAAGCGGCAGCCCATTGCCGTGATGGCGATCGGCTCGTGGGCCTGGCTTTCGATGTCCCGCAGGCGACCGTACGCCTCGTCGAGATCCGTTGTGACCTTCTTGAGGTATTCGCGGAGCTTTGCTTCGTTCGCCACTGGCGCTTCACCTATTCGCATGGTCGAGACCGTGGAAGGACTCAGGGGAATTCATGGGAGTTCAGGGAACCGGGGGGGGACCCGAGGATATTTGAGGAAATTCGGGAAGACGGGGGCCGTACCGCCGGAACAGGGGTTCCGGCGGTACGGCCTGGGGGTGGGTGGGGTTCAGCCCTGGCCGAACTTCTTGTCGATGAGCGCGAACAGCTCGTCGTCGCTCGCGTCCTCGATCTCGTCCGCGGTGGTCGCCGCACCGTCCACCCGGCGGGCGTCGTTCCACTGGGCCAGCAGCGTCTGGAGGCGCACGGCGACGCGTGCGTGCGCCGCGTCGTCGCCGGCCGCCGCGGCCAGGTCCGCCGGGTCCAGGGAGGAGAAGGTGCTCTCCAGACGGTCGAGTTCCTCCAGCACGGAGAGCTTGCGCTCCGCGGGGCCGTCCGGGGCGACCTCGTCCAGCAGGTGCCGGGCGAGGGCGGCCGGGGTCGGGTAGTCGTAGACCATCGTGGCGGGCAGCCGGAGGCCGGCGGCCGCACCGAGCCGGTTGCGGAGTTCGACGGCGGTCAGCGAGTCGAAGCCGAGCTCCTTGAACGCCTGCTCCTCGCCGATGACTTCCGCCGACCTGTACCCGAGGACGGCGGCCACCTGGCCGCGCACCAGGTCCACCACGGTCCGCTCCCGCTCGGCCGCCGGCAGCCCGGCGAGGCGTTCGGTGAGCGTCCGGCCACCGGTGCCGGCGTGCGCGTCCGCAGTCGTGTCCTGCGTCCGGTGCGCGCCGGACGCCGGCGTGGCCGCCCGCCGCTGCCGCACCGGGGTGCGGACCAGACCGCGGAACACGGGCAGGAGTCCGCCGTCCGCGGCCCGGGCCCGCAGGGTGGGCAGGTCGAGGCCGATCGGCAGCAGGACCGGCTCGTCGTCCGCGGCGAGGGCGGCGTCGAAGAGGGCGAGGCCCTCCGCCGCCGACAGCGGGGCGACGCCGCCGCGGGCGGCGCGCTCCCGCTCCGCCCCCGTGAGCCGGCCGGCCATGCCGCGTTCCTCGGCCCACATGCCCCACACCAGGGACAGGGCGGCCAGGCCGTGGGCGCGTCGGTGCCGGGCGAGGGCGTCGAGGAACACGTTCGCCGCGGCGTAGTTGGCCTGGCCGGCGGAGCCGAGGGTGCCGGCGGCCGCGGAGAACAGGACGAACGCCGACAGGTCGAGGTGGCGGGTGAGCTCGTGCAGGTTCAGCGCTCCCTCCACCTTGGGCCGCAGGACCCGGTCGACGCGCTCGGGCGTGAGCAGGTCGACGATGCCGTCGTCGAGCACGGCCGCGGTGTGCACGACCGCCGTCAGCGGACGCCCGGCCGGTACGGACTCCAGGAGCCCGGCCAGCGCGTCACGGTCGGCGACGTCGCAGGCCGCCCAGGTGACCTCCGCGCCCAAGGCGGTGAGCTGCGCGGTCAGTCGGGGTGCGGTCTCGGTGTCGGCGCCCCTGCGGCCGGTGAGCAGCAGGTGGCGTACGCCGTGCTCGGTGACCAGGTGGCGGGCGAGGAGGCCGGCGAGTCCGCCGCCGGCCCCGGTGACGAGGACCGTGCCGCGGGTGTCGATGCGGCCGGCCGGTTCGCCGGGCTGCGCCGTCCGGGCGTCCACCCGGGCCAGGCGGGGTGCGTACAGGGCACCGCCGCGTACGGCCAGTTCGGGTTCGTCGGACGCGAGAGCACCGGGCAGGGCCCGGCCGGAGGCTTCGGCGTCGTCGAGGTCGACGAGGACGAAGCGGTCCGGGTGCTCGGTCTGCGCGGCCCGCAGCAGGCCCCACACCGGGGTGTGGGCGAGGTCGGCGGCCTCGGTGTCCTGGTGGGCGGCCACGGCGCCCCGGGTGACGACGGCCAGGCGGGTGCCGGTGAAGCGGCCGCCGTCCAGCCAGCCCTGCACGGTCGCGAGCACGCGGTGCGTGGTCTCCCGGACGTCCTGCGCGAGGCGGTCGGCGTCCACGGCCGTGGTGCCGGTGGCGGTGGCGGACGTCATGAACGGCACGACCACGGTGTCGGGCATCGGCTGCCGGCCGGCCGCGACGGCCTCGTCCAGCGCTGCCGGGTCGGCGTACCGGGCGGCGGGCACGCCGGCCCGGCCCAGCACGGCGGCCAGGCGGGCGTGGGCTCCGTCGGCGTCGCCCGCGGTATCGCCGACGACCGCGAACGTCGCGGCGGCCGGGCGGGCCGGCGTCGCCGTGCGCACCCAGTCGAGGCGGAACAGCCCGTCCTGCGACGCCGCGTCCGGGGCCGCCGCGAACCGCTCGGCGTCGAGCTCCCGGGTCACCAGCGCCCGGACGGAGGCGACGGGTGCGCCCTGTTCGTCGGCCAGTTCGACGGACACCGTGCCGGCGCCGTCGGGTGCGGTGATCCGCAGGCGCAGCGCGCCCGCGCCGCCCGCGTGCAGGGTCACCCCGCGCCAGGCGAGGGGCTCGCGTGCGGCGGTGCCACCGCCGGCCGCGGTGGTCGCCGCGAGCGCCTGGACCGCGGCGTCGAGCAGGGCCGGGTGCAGGACGAACCCGTTCGCGGAGGAGCCCTGTTCGTCGGAGAGGCGGGCCTGCGCGAAGACCTCCTCGCCCCGTACCCAGATCCGGGTCAGGGTCCGCAGGGCGGGTCCGTGGTAGAGGCCCGCGGCGGCGAGCCGGTCGCGGACCGCGTCGACGGAGACCTCGTCGGCTCCGGCCGGCGGCCAGGACGCGGCGTCGCCGGTGCCGGCGGTCGCGCCGGTGTCCTCGGCCGCGTCCGCGGTGAGGAACCCGGTGGCGTGCCGCGACCAGGCCCCGCCGGACGGCCCGTCGCCGTCGCCCGCCTCGGTGCGGCTGTGGATCCCGACCTGGCGGCGGCCGGTGTCGTCGGCTCCGCCCACGGTGAGCCGGAGCTGTACGGCCCCGTCCTGCGGGAGGACGAGCGGCTCCTCGGCGGTCAGCTCCGCCAGGTGGCCGCAGCCGACCTCGTCCCCGGCCCGCAGCGCGAGCTCGACGAGGGCCGCGCCGGGCACGACCGTGGAGTCGGCGACGACGTGGTCGGCCAGCCACGGGTGCGTGCGGCGGGAGAGCCGGCCGGTGAACAGGAACCCGCCGGTGCCGGGCAGTTCGACCGCGGCGCCGAGCAGCGGGTGCCCGGCCGCTTCGAGGCCGAGCGAGGCGGCGTCCTCGGCCGCGGCGAAGGAGTCGACCCAGTAGCGCTCGCGCTGGAAGGCGTAGGTGGGCAGGTCGACGCGCCGGGCGCCGGCTCCGGAGTAGTACGCCGGCCAGTCGACGCCGACGCCGTGGACGTGGGCCCGGCCGAGGGCGGCGGCGAGGGTCCCTGCCTCGGGCCGGCCCTTGCGGAGCACGGGCACGAAGACCGCACGGTCGGCGCCGTCGGCACCGACGGTGCCCGCGGTGTCGCCGTCGCCGGTCAGGCAGTCCTGGGAGAGCGCGGACAGCACGCCGTCGGGCCCGATCTCGACGTACGCCGTGACGCCGGCGGCCTCCAGCGCGCGGATGCCGTCGAGGAAGCGGACGGCCTCCCGGACGTGCCGCACCCAGAAGTCGGCCGTGGCCATCTCGTCGCCGGCGAGGGCGCCGGTCAGGTTGGACACGACGGGGATGCGCGGGGCCCCGTACGTGAGCTGCTCCGCGACCTTGCGGAAGTCCGCCAGCATGCCGTCCATGTGGGGCGAGTGGAAGGCGTGGCTGACGGTGAGCCGCTTGGTCTTCCGGCCGTCCGCCTCGAAGCGCCCGGCGATCGCCGCAGCGGCGTCCTCGTCACCGGCGATGACCACGGACCGGGGTCCGTTGACGGCAGCGACGCCCACCCGGTCGGTGTCGACGAGCAGCGGGAGGACCTCGTCCTCCGAGGCCTGGACGGCGATCATGGCGCCGCCGGCCGGGAGGGCCTGCATCAGCCGGCCGCGGGCGGCGACCAGCGTGCACGCGTCGTCCAGCGACAGGACGCCCGCCACGTGTGCGGCGGCGATCTCGCCGATGGAGTGGCCGGACAGGAAGTCCGGGCGCAGGCCCAGGCTCTCGACCAGCCGGTACAGCGCCACTTCGAGGGCGAACAGCCCGGGCTGCGTGAACCCGGTCCGGTCGAGCAGGGTCGGGTCCGATCCGAACAGCACTTCCTTCAGCGGCAGTTCGAGGTGGGCGTCCATGCGGGCGCAGATCGCGTCGAGCGCGTCCGCGAACACCGGGTGGGTGTCGTACAGTTCGCGGCCCATGCCGGGGCGCTGGCTGCCCTGGCCGGTGAACAGGAAGGCCACCTGCCGTTCCGCCCGGGCCACGCCCTGGATGAGCGGGGCGGCGGAGTCGCCCGCCGCCAGCGCGGCCAGCGCCTCGCGGCGCTCCTCCCCCGCTCCGGCGACGATCACGGCGCGGTGGTCGAGGACCGCCCGGCCGGCCGCGAGCGAGTGGCCGACGTCCACCGGCCGCGGCCCGGCGTGCGCGCCGTGCCCGTCCTGCGCGTCGAGGTGGGCGAGGAGCCGGGCGGCCTGCTCGCGCAGGGCCGTCCCGGTGCGGCCCGAGAGGATCCACGGCCACGGGCCTGGGTTCTCGGGTCCGGCCGGCTCGGGGTCCTCTGCCGTCGGTGCCTGTTCGAGGATGGTGTGCGCGTTCGTACCGCTCACGCCGAACGAGGACACGCCGGCCCGGCGCGGACGCCCGGTCTCGGGCCAGGCCCGCCGCTCGGTGAGGAGCTCGACGTCGCCCGCGGTCCAGTCGACGTGCGGGGTGGGCTCGTCGACGTGCAGGGTCTGCGGCAGCAGGCCGTGGCGCATGGCCATGACCATCTTGATGACGCCCGCGACACCGGCGGCCGCCTGCGTGTGCCCGATGTTCGACTTGATCGAACCGAGCAGCAGCGGCTGCCCGGCGGGCCGGTCCTGGCCGTAGGTCGCCAGCAGGGCCTGGGCCTCGATCGGGTCGCCGAGCCTGGTGCCGGTGCCGTGCGCCTCGACGGCGTCGACGTCGGCGGCGGCCAGGCCTGCGCTCGCGAGCGCCTGACGGATCACCCGCTGCTGCGAGGGCCCGTTGGGTGCCGTCAGGCCGTTGCTCGCACCGTCCTGGTTGACGGCCGACCCACGGACCACGGCCAGCACCGGATGCCCGTTGGCCTGCGCGTCCGACAGCCGCTCCACGAGCAGCATGCCGACGCCCTCACCCCAGCCGGTGCCGTCCGCACCGGCCGCGAAGGCCTTGATCCGGCCGTCCGAGGCGAGCCCGCCCTGCCGGCTGAACTCGACGAAGGCGCCCGGCGTCGACATCACGGTGACACCGCCGGCCAGGGCCATCGAGCACTCACCGCTGCGCAGCGCCTGCACCGCCAGGTGCAGCGCCACGAGGGACGCCGAGCAGGCGGTGTCGACGGTCACGGCCGGGCCTTCCAGCCCGAACACGTAGGAGAGCCGGCCGGAGACGACACTGGCGGAGTTGCCGGTGCTCATGAAGCCGTCGCCGCCGTCGGCGGAGTTCAGCACGAGCGACAGGTAGTCCTGTCCGTTGGTGCCGACGAACACGCCGGTCTGGCTGCCCCGCACCGACGACGGGTCGACGCCGGCCCGCTCGAACGCCTCCCACGAGGTCTCCAGCAGGAGCCGCTGCTGCGGGTCCATGGCCAGGGCCTCGCGCGGGGAGATCCCGAAGAAGCCGGGATCGAACTCCGCGACGTCGTACAGGAATCCGCCTTCGCGGGCGTACGAGGCTTCCTGCCCGAACCGCGACCCGAACAGTTCCTCGGCGTCCCAGCCGCGGTCGGCCGGGAACTCGCCGATGGCGTCGCCGCCGGCGGCCAGCAGCTGCCAGAGCTCCTCGGGGGTGCGCACGCCGCCGGGGAAGCGGCAGCTCATCGCGACGATCGCGATCGGGTCGTCGTCGGCGGCCCGGGCCGTGAGGACGGGAGCGGCCGGTTCGGCCCCGGCGCCGAGGAGTTCGCGGTGCAGGTGGTCCGCAAGGTCGGCGGAGGTCGGGTAGTCGTAGATCAGGGTGGCGGGGAGGCGCAGCCCGGTGGCCGCGCCGAGCCGGTTGCGGAGTTCGACGGCGGTCAGAGAGTCGAAGCCGAGCTCCTTGAACGCCCGTCCCGCGGCGATGCTCTCCGCTCCGGCGTGGCCGAGGACGGCGGCGACCTCCCTGCGGACGAGGTCGAGCAGCAGCCGGTCGCGTTCGGCGGCGGAGAGGCCCGCCAGCCGCTGCGCGAGGGAGTCCCGGCCGCCCGCGGGCGTGTCGCCCGGGGTTGCGCCGGCGGTCATCGGGGTGGCGAAGGCTCCGTGTGCTTCGGGCAGTTCGGCGAGGAGGCGGCTGGCGCGGACCGCGGTGAAGCCGGGGGCGAAGCGCTCCCAGTCGACGTCCGCGACGGCGACGAAGGTGTCGTTCGCGTCGAGGGCGCGCTGGAGGGCGTCGACGGCCGCTTCCGCGTTCATGGGCGGCACGCCGCCCTTGCGCATCCGGGCTTCGAGGGCCTGGTCGGCGGCCATTCCGCCCTCGGCCCACGGGCCCCAGGCGATCGAGGTCGCGGCCAGGCCGGCCGCCCGGCGCTGCTCGGCGAGCGCGTCGAGGTAGGCGTTGGCGGCGGCGTAGTTGGCCTGGCCTGCGGTTCCCCAGGTCCCGGTGACGGATGAGAACAGCACGAAGGCGGACAGCTCGATGCCGAGCTCGACGGTCAGCTCGTGCAGGTTGCGGGCCGAGTCGACCTTCGCCCGCAGTACGGTCTCGAACCGCTCGGGCGTCAGGGCGTCCAGGACACCGTCGTCGAGCACACCGGCGGTGTGGACGACCGCGGTCAGCGTCTCGGCCTCGGCCGCCAGCAGCGTGCGGAGTGCATCCCGGTCGGCGGCGTCGCACGCCACGACCGACACCTCCACCCCGAGTTCCGAGAGCTCGGCCGCCAGCTCGGCGGCGCCCGGAGCATCCGGGCCCCGGCGGCTGGTCAGCACCAGCCGCTCGGCACCCGCACCGGCCAGCCAGCGCGCCACCCGCTGGCCGAGGGCACCCGTACCACCGGTGACGAGCACCGTCCCGGACGGGGCCCAGGCCCGGTCGGCCTGGCCGCCGGAGGCACGGACCAGTCGGCGCCCGAAGACCCCGGAGGACCGTACGGCGACCTGGTCCTCGCCGGTGCTGCCGCCCAGTACGCCCACCAGGCGGGCCATGGCCCGCTCGTCCCACACCTCGGGCAGGTCGACCAGACCACCCCAGCGCTCCGGCAGCTCCAGCGCGGCCACCCGGCCCAGACCCCACGTCTGGGCCTGTACGGCCGACACCAGCCGGTCGGAGCGACCCACGCTCACCGCACCACGGGTCAGGCACCACACCGGCGCACCCACCCCGGCATCACCCAACGCCTGCACCAACACGGCCGTGGCAACGACCCCGGCGGCCTCGTCCAGCGCCAGCAGCGACACCACACCCGCCACGGACTCCGCGCCGGCCAGCAGCCCGGCCACGGCACCACGGTCGGCACCAGCCTCGACCACGACCCGCCGGACCTCGGCACCACGCCCGACCAGGGCGTCCACCACGGCCGCGGCACCGTCGACACCGACGGCAGGCGCCACCACCAGCCAGGTCCCGGACAGGCGCGCGGCGGCCCCGGCATCCGCCAGCGGCTTCCACGACACCCGGTAGCGCCAGCCGGCCGCGCCCGATCCGCTGCCCGCGGCCACGCGACGCTGCACCAATGAGGCTTCCGGCCAGTACCGGCGGCGCTGGAAGGCGTACGTGGGCAGGTCGACCCGTACCGCACCGGCCCCGTAGACGGCCTGCCAGTCGACGGAGATCCCGCGGACGTGGCTCCGAGCCAGGGCGGCCATGACCGTCTCGGCCTCCGGGCGGCCCCTGCGCACGGCGGGCACGAACACGGCTCCGGTATCGCGGACGCACTCCTGGCCGAGGGCGGACAGTACGCCGTCCGGGCCGAGCTCGACGTACGTCGTGACGCCCGCGGCTTCCAGGGCCCGGACGCCGTCGAGGAAGCGGACCGCCTCGCGGACGTGCCGCACCCAGAAGTCCGCCGACCCCATCTCGTCGGAGACGGGTGCACCGGTCAGGCAGGACACGACCGGGATCCGCGGGGCGGCGAAGGACAGCCCCGACACCACCTGACGGAAGTCGTCCAGCATGCCGTCCATGTGCGGCGAGTGGAACGCGTGACTGACCGTCAGCCGCTTGGTCTTCCGGTCCCGGTCCCGGAAGGCCTCGGCGATCGCTTCGGCCGCGTCCTCGTCACCGGCGACCACGACCGACAGCGGGCCGTTGACCGCGGCGACGGACACCCCGTCGGCGTCGGCCAGCAGCGGCAGGACCTCGTCCTCCGACGCCTGGACGGCGATCATCACGCCGCCCGCCGGGAGCGCCTGCATCAGTCGGCCACGGGCCGCGACCAGCGTGCACGCGTCGTCCACGGAGAGGACCCCGGCAACGTGGGCCGCCGCGATCTCCCCGATGGAGTGGCCGGAGACGAGGTCCGGCTCCAGGCCCCAGCTCGCCACGAGCCGGAACAGGGCCACCTCGACGGCGAACAGCGCCGGCTGGGTGTACTCCGTCCGGTCCAGCAGGCCGGCGTCCGTTCCGAACAGGACGTCCTTCAGCGGCACGTCGAGGTCGAAGCGGGCGCACACCTCGTCCAGCGCGTCCGCGAACACGGGGAAGGCGTCGTACAGTTCGCGGCCCATGTCGAGGCGCTGGCTGCCCTGCCCGGTGAACAGGAAGGCGACCTTCCCACCCACCGGCGAGCCGGTCACCACACCCGCCGCCGGGTCGCCCGCCGCCAGCGCGGCGAGGCCTGCGAGCAGGCCCGCCCGGTCGGCGGAGACCACGGCCGCGCGCTCTTCGAACGAGGAGCGGCCGGTCGCGAGGGTCACGCCGACGTCGGTCGGGCGGAGTGCGGGGTCGGCGAGCAGCCGCGCCCGAAGGCCCTCTGCCTGGGCGCGGAGTGCCGCCTCGTTCCTAGCGGAGACCAGCAGCGGCAGCGGCAGGCGGTTCTCCTCCGCCTCGGCCGTCGCCCGCGCCGGCGGGGCCTGCTCGATGATCGTGTGGGCGTTGGTGCCGCTGAAGCCGAACGAGGAGATGCCGGCCCGGCGCGGGCGGCCGGTCTCCGGCCACTCCCGGCGCTCGGTGAGCAGCTCGATCTCGCCGGCCTGCCAGTCGACCTGGGGCGAGGGCTCGTCGATGTGGAGGCTCTGGGGCAGTACGCCGTGCTGCATGGCCAGCACCATCTTGATGACGCCCGCGACGCCCGCCGCGGCCTGCGTGTGCCCGATGTTCGACTTGACGGAGCCGAGGAACAGCGGCTCGCCGTCCGTGCGGTCCCGGCCGTACGTGGCGAGCAGCGCCTGCGCCTCGATGGGGTCGCCGAGGGTCGTACCCGTGCCGTGGGCCTCGACGGCGTCCACGTCGGCGGCCGCCAGCCCGGCGCTCGCGAGGGCGGCGCGGATGACGCGCTGCTGGGAGGGCCCGTTGGGTGCGGTCAGGCCGTTGCTCGCGCCGTCCTGGTTGACGGCCGAGCCGCGGACGACCGCCAGCACCGGGTGGCCCTTGCGCTGCGCGTCCGACAGGCGTTCGACGAGCAGCATGCCGACGCCCTCGCCCCAGCCGGTGCCGTCTGCGGCCGCCGCGAAGGCCTTGATCCGGCCGTCGGCGGCCAGGCCGCGCTGCCGGCTGAACTCGATGAAGGTGCCGGGCGTCGACATCACGGTGACGCCGCCGGCCAGGGCGAGGTCGCATTCGCCGTTGCGGAGCGCCTGGATCGCCCAGTGCAGGGCGACCAGCGACGAGGAGCAGGCCGTGTCGACGGTCACGGCCGGGCCTTCGAGGCCGAACACGTACGAGAGGCGGCCGGAGACGACGCTGGCGGCGTTGCCGGTGCCCAGGTGGCCTTCGAGGCCGGACGGGTCCTCCAGGAGGACGGACAGGTAGTCCTGGCCGTTGGTGCCGACGAACACGCCGGCCTGGCTGCCGCGCAGGGTCTCGGGGTCGATGCCGGCCCGTTCGAAGGCCTCCCAGGAGGTCTCCAGCAGCAGGCGCTGCTGCGGGTCCATGGCGAGGGCCTCGCGCGGCGAGATCCCGAAGAAGTCGGCGTCGAAGTCGGCGGCGTCGTAGAGGAAGCCGCCCTGCCGGGTGTACGAGGTGCCCTCGGCGCCCGGATCGGCGTCGTACAGGGCGTCGAGGTCCCAACCACGGTCCAGGGGGAGGTCCGAGATCGCGTCGGTGCCGGACGCCAGCAGCTGCCAGAGGTCCTCGGGGGTGCGTACGCCGCCGGGGAAGCGGCAGCTCATCGCGACGATGGCGATCGGGTCGTCGTCGGCGGCCGCGGCCACCGGGCCGGTCACCTCGGCCTGTGTGCCGAGGAGTTCGGAAAGCAGGTGGGCGGCGAGCGCGGACGGCGTCGGGTAGTCGTAGACGAGCGTGGCCGGGAGCCGGAGTCCGGTGGCCGCGCCGAGCCGGTTGCGGAGTTCGACGGCGGTCAGCGAGTCGAAGCCGATCTCGCGGAAGGCCCGGCCGGCCTCGACGTCCTCGGCGCCGGAGTGGCCGAGGACCTCGGCGACCTCCTTGCGGACGAGGTCGAGGAGGAACGGCTCCCGGTCGCTCTCGGTCAGGCTCCCGAGGTGCGCGGCGAGCGAGGCGCCCCGGTGGTCGGTACGGTCGCCCGCGACCCGGGCGCCGCCGGTGGCGGCCTCGGCCTCGGGCAGGTCGCCGAGCAGCCGGCCTGCGCGTACCGCCGTGAAGCCCGGCGCGAAGGTCGCCCAGTCGAAGTCGACGATCGTGAGGGCGGCGTCGTCGGAGCCGACGGCCTGCCGGAGCGCGGTGAGGGCGAGGTCGGCGTTCATGGGCGGTACGCCGCCCCGGCGCATGCGGGCTTCGAGGGCCTGGTCGGCGGCCATGCCGCCCTCGGCCCACGGGCCCCACGCCAGGGAGGTCGCGGCGAGGCCGGCGGCCCGCCGCTGCTCGGCGAGGGCGTCCAGGTAGGCGTTGGCGGCCGCGTAGTTGCCCTGCCCGGCCGCACCGATGGTGCCGCTCATGGAGGAGAACAGCACGAACGCGGACAGCTCGATGCCGAGCTCGCCGGTCAGCTCGTGCAGGTGCAGCGCGGAGGCCGCCTTCGCCCGCAGTACGGTCTCGAAGCGCTCGGGCGTCAGCGCGTCCAGGACACCGTCGTCCAGGATGCCGGCGGTGTGGACGACCGCCGTCAGCGTCTCGGCCTCGGCCGCCAGCAGCGTACGGAGTGCATCCCGGTCGGCGGCGTCGCACGCCACCACCGACACCTCCACCCCGAGTTCCGAGAGCTCCGCCGCCAGCTCGGCGGCACCCGGAGCATCCGGGCCCCGGCGGCTGGTCAGCACCAGCCGCTCCGCACCCGCACCGGCCAGCCAGCGCGCCACCCGCTGGCCGAGGGCACCCGTACCACCGGTGACGAGCACCGTCCCGGACGGGGCCCAGGAGGCAGAACCCTCGGCACGAGCCGCCCGAACCAAACGGCGTCCGAAGACACCGGAGGACCGTACGGCGACCTGGTCCTCGCCGGTGCTGCCGCCCAGTACGCCCACCAGGCGGGCCATGGCCCGCTCGTCCCACACCTCGGGCAGGTCGACCAGACCACCCCAGCGCTCCGGCAGCTCCAGCGCGGCCACCCGGCCCAGACCCCACACCTGTGCCTGTACGGCCGACACCAGCCGGTCGGAGCGACCCACGCTCACCGCACCACGGGTCAGGCACCACACCGGCGCACCCACCCCGGCATCACCCAACGCCTGCACCAACACGGCCGTGGCAACGACCCCGGCGGCCTCGTCCAGCGCCAGCAGAGACACCACACCCGCCACGGACTCCGCGCCGGCCAGCAGCCCGGCCACGGCACCACGATCGGCACCAGCCTCGACCACGACCCGCCGGACCTCGGCACCACGCCCGACCAGGGCGTCCACCACGGCCGCGGCACCGTCGACACCGACGGCAGGCGCCACCACCAGCCAGGTCCCGGACAGGCGCGCGGCGGCCCCGGCATCCGCCAGCGGCTTCCACGACACCCGGTAGCGCCAGCGGTCCACCTCGGACTGCTCCTGGCCCTGTCGCCGCCATGCGGAGAGGGCGGGAACGAGCGCGCTGAACGGCGCGTCGGCGTCCACTTCCAGCTCGGCGGCCAGGGAGGCGAGGTCCCCGTGCTCCACCGCCTCCCAGAAGCGGGCGTCCACCGCACCCGGTGCCGCGACGGGCACCGTGCTGCCGCTCGACAGGGACTTCTCGGGCCAGTAGCGCTGCCGCTGGAAGGCGTACGTAGGCAGCTCGACGCGCTCCGCGCCGGTACCGGCGAAGAACGCGGACCAGTCCACCTCCACGCCCCGCACGTAGGCGCGGGCGACGGCGGCCACCGCCGTCTCCGCCTCCGGGCGGCCCGCACGCAGTACGGTGGCGAAGGCGACGTCGGCGGTGCCCGTCAGGCACTCCTGGGCGAGGGCGGACAGCACCCCGTCCGGGCCGAGCTCGACGAACGTGGTGACCCCGGCGGCTTCCAGGGCCCGGACGCCGTCCAGGAAGCGGACCGCCTCGCGGACGTGCCGCACCCAGAACTCCGCCGACCCCATCTCGTCGGAGACGAGTGCACCGGTCAGGCAGGACACGACCGGGATCCGCGGGGCGGCGAAGGACAGCCCCGACACCACCTGACGGAAGTCGTCCAGCATGCCGTCCATGTGCGGCGAGTGGAACGCGTGACTGACCGTCAGCCGCTTGGTCTTCCGGTCCCGGTCCCGGAAGACCTCGGCGATCGCGACGGCCGCGTCCTCGTCACCGGCGACCACGACCGACAGCGGGCCGTTGACCGCAGCGATGCTCACGCCCTCGGTGAGCAGCGGGAGAACCTCGTCCTCCGACGCCTGGACCGCGATCATCACCCCGCCCGCCGGGAGCGCCTGCATCAGCCGGCCACGGGCCGCGACCAGCGTGCACGCGTCGTCCAGCGAGAAGACACCCGCCACGTGCGCGGCCGCGATCTCACCGATCGAGTGACCGGCGAGGAAGTCAGGGCGCACCCCCCAGCTCTCCACGAGCCGGAACAGCGCCACCTCGACCGCGAACAGCGCCGGCTGCGTGTACTCCGTCCGGTCCAGCACGGCGGCATCGGAACCGAACAGCACGTCCTTCAACGGGAGTGCGAGCTTCTCGCAGACGGCGTCGAGGGCCTGGGCGAACACGGGGAACGCCTCGTACAGCTCCCGGCCCATGCCGAGCCGCTGGCTGCCCTGCCCGGTGAACAGGAAGGCCAGGGCGCCGCCCGACACCGAGCCCTGTACCAGCCCCGGGGCCTGCTCGCCGGCCGCGAGGGCGTCCAGGCGGGCCAGGAGTGCGTCGCCGTCCGACGGCTCGCCGAACACCACCGCGCGGTGCTCCAGGGCGGCCCGGTACACGGCCAGGGAGTGGCCGAGGTCCACGGCGCCCCGGGAGCCGGGCGCGGCGAGTGCGTCGGCCGCGGCCGGGCGCAGGCGGGCAGCCTGGGCGCGCAGGGCGGCCGCGGTGCGGCCGGAGACGGTCCACGGCAGGACCGCCGGGACCGACCCGGCCCCGGTCGGCGTGGTCGGCTTCGCGGCCGTCGGCGCCTCGTCCTCCTGCGGGGCCTGTTCGAGGACGGCGTGGGCGTTGGTGCCGCTGTAGCCGAACGAGGAGATGCCGGCCCGGCGCGGGCGGCCGGTCTCCGGCCAGGCCCGCTGCTCGGTCAGCAGCTCGATGTCGCCGGCGGACCAGTCCACGTAGGGGGTCGGCTCGTCGATGTGGAGGGTCTGCGGGAGCAGCCCGTGCCGCATGGCCATGACCATCTTGATGACGCCGGCGGCGCCGGCGACGGCCTGGGTGTGCCCGATGTTGGACTTCACCGAGCCGAGGAACAGCGGCCGGTCCTCCGGGCGGTCCTGCCCGTACGTGGCGAGGAGGGCCTGCGCCTCGATCGGGTCGCCGAGGCGGGTGCCCGTACCGTGGGCCTCGACGGCGTCGACTTCGGCGGCGGTGAGGCCGGCGTCGGCGAGGGCCTCGCGGATGACGCGCTGCTGGGAGGGGCCGTTGGGGGCGGTGAGCCCGTTGGACGCGCCGTCCTGGTTGACGGCCGTACCGCGGACCACGGCGAGGACCGGGTGGCCGTTGCGGCGGGCGTCGGAGAGCCGCTCCAGGAGGAGCAGGCCGACGCCTTCGGACCAGATGGTGCCGTCGGCGGCCGCGGCGAACGCCTTGATGCGGCCGTCCCCGGCCAGGCCGCGCTGGCGGCTGAACTCGGTGAACGCGCCGGGCGTGGACATGATGGTGACGGCGCCGGCCAGGGCCATCGTGCATTCGCCGCGTCGCAGGGCGTGGGCGGCGAGGTGCAGGGTGACGAGCGACGAGGAGCAGGCCGTGTCGATGGTGACGGCCGGGCCCTCCAGGCCGAAGGTGTAGGAGATGCGGCCGGAGACGACGCTGGCCGCGTTGCCGGTGCCGAGGTGGCCTTCGAGGTCGGCGGCGCCCGCGTCGTCGAGCCAGAGCTGGAGGTAGTCCTGGGCGTTGGAGCCGACGAACACGCCGGTGCGGCTGCCGCGCAGGGCGGTCGGGTCTATGCCGGCGCGTTCGAAGGTCTCCCAGGTGGTCTCCAGCAGCAGGCGCTGCTGCGGGTCCATGGCGAGGGCCTCGCGCGGGGAGATCCCGAAGAAGGCGGAGTCGAAGTCGGCGGCCTCGTGCAGGAAGCCGCCCTCGCGGACGTAGCTGGTGCCTTCGCGGTCGGGGTCGTCGCTGTAGAGGGTGTCGAGGTCCCAGCCGCGGTCGGCGGGGAAGGCGGTGATGCCGTCGCGGCCCTCGGCGAGCATCCGCCACAGGTCCTCGGGGGAGGTGATGCCGCCGGGGAAGCGGCAGTTCATCGCGACGATGGCGATCGGGTCGTCGTCGGCGTCGTCGGCGTCGTGGGCGGCGCGGGCCGCGGAGGCGGCCCGTCGGCGGGCGGGGAGGCGGCCGGCGCCGGTCGTGCCGGTCGTGCCGGTCGCGGTGGCGGCGTCGTCGGCGTCGGCGAGGTCGGCGACGAGCTCCCCGAGGAGGTACTGGGCGAGGGCGGTGGCCGTCGGGTAGTCGAAGACGAGGGTGGCGGGCAGGCGGCGGCCGGTTGCCTCGCCGAGCAGGTTGCGCAGCTCGACGGCGGTCAGCGAGTCGAAGCCCAGTTCCTTGAAGGAGCGGCCCGGTTCGACGGCGGCGGCGTTCGGGTAGCCCAGGGCCGTGGCGACCTGCTTGCGGACGAGGTCGAGGAGCGTGCGCTCCTGCTCGGCGGCCGGGAGGGCGGCCAGGCGCTGCCGCAGGCCGGAGGCACCCGTCGCGGCGGACGCGGCGCCCGCGGTCCGGCGGGCGGGGACCCGGACGAGTCCGCGGAGCAGCGGGGAGAGGGTGCCGGCCTGGGCCTGGGGGCGCAGCCCGGCGGTGTCGATGCGCATCAGGACGGGGACGGCCTCGTCGAGGCGGTGCGCGAGGTCGAACAGGTCGAGGCCCTCGGCCGAGGTCAGCGGGGGCAGTCCGCCGCGGGTCATGCGGCTGACGTCGGCTTCGGTGAGGCTGCCGGCCATGCCCGAGCCGTCGGCCCACAGGGCCCAGGCCAGGGAGGTGGCGGGCAGGCCGAGGGAGCGGCGGTGCCGGGCGAGCGCGTCGAGGAAGACGTTCGCGGCGGCGTAGTTGCCCTGTCCGGCGCCGCCGAAGACGCCGCCGATGGAGGAGAAGAGGAGGAAGGCGCAGAGGTCGAGGTCGCGGGTCAGCTCGTGCAGGTGGACGGCCGCGTCGACCTTGGGTCGCAGGACGGCCGACAGGCGCTCGGGGGTGAGGGAGGTGATCACGCCGTCGTCGAGGACGCCGGCGGTGTGGACGACCGCACCGAGCGGGTGCTCGGCGGGGACGGCCTCCAGTACGGCGGCCAACGCGTCGCGGTCGGCGACGTCGCAGGCGGCCCAGGTCACCGAAGCACCCGCGGCGGTGAGTTCGTCGGCGAGGCGCTGCGCCTGCGGGGTGGAGCCGCCGCGGCGGCCGACGAGCAGCAGGTGCCGTACGCCGTGCTCGGCGACGAGGCGGTGGGCGATCAGCCCGCCGAGGAGACCACCGGCGCCGGTGATCAGCACGGTCGACTCCGGCGCGTACCGGATGCCGGGGGCGGCCTGCTGCGCCTCCCGCTCCTGCTCCTGCCCGTGCTCGTGTTCCTGCTCCGCTTCCTCGGGGTGCCGGGCCACGCGGGCGAGGCGGGGCGCGAGGGCGGTACCGGCGCGCAGGGCGAGTTCCGGCTCGCCGGCGGCCCGGGCTGCGGCGAGGGCGGCGGGCAGGGCGCGCACGGAGTCCGCGGTGCCGTCGGTGTCGAGCAGCAGCAGCCGGTCGGGGTTCTCGGCCTGTGCGGAGCGCAGCAGGCCGCGTACGGCCGCGTGGACGGGGTCGGTGAGGGTGTCGGGGCCGGTCGTGCCGTCGCCGGCCTCGACCGCGCCCGAGGTGAGGACGACGAGGCGGGTGGCGGCGAACCGGTCGCCGGTGAACGGCTCCTCCCCCAGCCAGGTCCGGGCGAGGGCGAGGGCGTGGTGCGCGGCCCGGTGCACGGCCTCGGCGGACAGCTCCGGCGCGGAGGGGTCGGCCGGGGCGTAGGCGGCGAACAGGGCCTGCGGGACGGGTGCTCCGGCTTCGACGGCGGCGGCCAGATCGGCGGGGTCCGCGTAGACGGCGATGTCGGCGGCGTCCGGGGCGGAGCCCGTGCCGAGCAGGGCGGCGGGGACCTCGGCCCCCAGGACCGCCCAGCGACCGCGCAGGTCCGCGTCCGCGTCCCCGTCCGCGCCCGTGTCGGCGTCCGCGCCGGTGGTGGTGGCGGTGGGCAGGGCCGTCCACTCGGTGCGGAACACCGCCTCGTGGTGGGCGGTGCGGGCCGCCCGGACCTGCTCGGCGGACACGGCGCGCAGGACGAGCGAGTCGACGGTCGCGACGGGTGCGCCCGTGACGTCCGCGATCTCCAGGCGTATGCCGTCGCCCGCGCCGGTCGGCGCGAGGTGGACGCGCAGGGCGTCGGCGCCGCTCGCGTGGAGGGTCACCCCGCTCCAGGCGAACGGGAGCCGGCCCTCGCCCTCGGTGCCGCCGAGCACGCCGAGGCCGAGGGTGTGCAGTGCCGCGTCGAGCAGCGCCGGGTGGAGGCCGAAGTCCCGGGCCGCGGCCGCGGTGTCCTCGGGGAGGGCGACCTCGGCGTAGACGCCGTCGCCGTGCCGCCAGGCGGCGGTGAGGCCGCGGAAGGCCGGGCCGTAGCCCATGCCGACCTCGGCCAGGTCGGTGTAGAGGCCGTCCGTGGGGAGGGGTTCGGCGTCGGCCGGGGGCCACTGGCCGGCCGCGAACACCGATCGGGCCGGGACGGCTGCGCGAGCGAGGACACCGCTGGCGTGCCGGGTCCAGGGCTCGTCGGCGGCGCTGTCCGAGGGGCGGGAGGAGAGGCTGAAGGAGCGCCGGCCGGAGCCGTCGGCGTCGGGTGCGCTCACGTTGATCTGGAGCTGGACGCCGCCGCGTTCGGGCAGGACGAACGGCGCTTCGAGGGTCAGCTCCTCAAGGGTGTCGCAGCCGACCTGGTCACCGGCCCACACCGCCAGCTCGACGAAGGCCGTGCCGGGGAGCAGGATGCTGCCCATGACCTGGTGGTCGGCCAGCCAGGGGTGGGTGGCGGCGGACAGCAGGCTGGTGAAGGCGAAGCCGTCGGAGTCGGC
Source organism: Streptomyces pallidus (ex Mingjun et al. 2026) (assembly GCF_051550185.1). Lineage (NCBI taxonomy): Bacteria > Bacillati > Actinomycetota > Actinomycetes > Kitasatosporales > Streptomycetaceae > Streptomyces > Streptomyces pallidus (ex Mingjun et al. 2026). The sequence continues at coordinate 670,654 of NZ_CP196181.1, forward strand.
GAGGGCGACCATGGCGCCGAGGAGCGGGTGTGCTGCCGCAGCCAGTCCGGCCGCGGTGAGGTCACCGATCCGGCTGCCGGGCTCGATCCAGTAGCGCTGCCGTTGGAAGGCGTAGGTGGGCAGGTCGTCGACGGGGCAGGCGCCGGTCGCGGTGGCGGCGAAGAAGGCCTGCCAGTCGACGCGGACGCCGTGGGCGTGGGCCCGGGCGAGGGCGGTCACGAGGGCCTCGGCCTCGTCACGGCCCTTGCGGAGGACGGGCACGAAGACGGCGTCCTCGGTGACGCAGTCCTGGGCGAGGGCGGACAGCACCCCGTCGGGGCCGAGTTCCACGTAGGCCCTCACACCGGCGGCTTCGAGGGCGCGGACGCCGTCCAGGAACCGCACGGCCTCGCGGACGTGCCGCACCCAGAACTCCGCCGACCCCATCTCGTCGGTGACGAGTGCGCCGGTCAGGTTCGACACGACCGGGATGCGCGGGGCCTCGAAGGTCAGCCCGGCCACCACCTGTCGGAAGGCGTCGAGCATGCCGTCCATGTGCGGCGAGTGGAAGGCGTGGCTGACAATGAGCCGCTTGGTCTTGCGGCCCTGCGCCTCGAAGTGCGCGGCGACCGCGACGGCCGCGTCCTCATCACCGGCGACGACCACCGACTGCGGTCCGTTGACCGCGGCGACGGACACCCGGTCGGCGTCGGTCAGCAGCGGCAGGACCTCGTCCTCCGCGGCCTGGACCGCGATCATCACCCCGCCGGCGGGCAGGGCCTGCATCAGCCGGCCGCGGGCCGCGACCAGCGTGCACGCGTCGTCCAGGGAGAACACCCCCGCGACGTGGGCGGCGGCGATCTCACCGATGGAGTGACCGGCCACGAAGTCCGGCTTCACACCCCAGGACTCGACCAGCCGGAACAGGGCCACCTCGACCGCGAACAGCGCCGGCTGCGTGTACTCCGTCCGGTCCAGCAGCCCCGCGTCCGACCCGAACAGCACGTCCTTCAACGGGAGTGCGAGCTTCTCGCAGACGGCGTCGAGGGCCTGGGCGAACGCGGGGAAGGCCTCGTACAGTTCCCGGCCCATGCCGAGCCGCTGGCTGCCCTGCCCGGTGAACAGGAAGGCGACCTTCCCGCCGGCCGGCGCGCCCGTGACGACGCCGGCCGCCGTACCGCCCTCCGCCAGCGCGGCGAGACCGGCCAGCAGGCCCTCGCGGTCGGCGGCGACGACCGCGGCCCGGTCCTCGAACTGGGCCCGGCCCGCGGCCAGCGACCACGCGATGTCGAGCGGGGCGGTCCCGTCGTGCTCCCGGGCGTACGCGAGGAGCCGTGCCGCCTGCTCGCGCAGGGCGTCCCGGCCCTTCGCCGACAGCAGCCACGGCAGGACCTGCGACGTCGGCGGTGCCTGCGGCGCGGTGTCCTCGGGCTGCTGCTCGGGGGCGCGGTCCGCCTCCGGTGCCTGCTCGATGATGGTGTGGACGTTGGTGCCGCTCACGCCGAAGGCGGAGACGCCGGCCCGGTAGGGGCGCCCCGTCTGCGGCCACGGCCGCTGCTCGGTGAGCAGGGAGACCGCGCCGGCCTCCCAGTCGACGTGCGAGGTCGGCGCGTCGACGTGCAGGGTCCTGGGCAGGATCCCGTGCCGCATCGCCATGACCATCTTGATGATGCCGGCGATGCCGGCGGTGTTCTGGGTGTGCCCGATGTTGGACTTGAGGGAGCCCAGCCACAGCGGCCGGTCCGCCGGGCGGTCCTGGCCGTAGGTGGCGAGCAGGGCCTGCGCCTCGATGGGGTCGCCCAGGGTGGTGCCGGTGCCGTGGGCCTCGACGACGTCGACGTCGGCGGGGGTGAGGCGGGCGCTTTCGAGGGCCTGGCGGATGACGCGCTGCTGCGCGGGCCCGTTGGGGGCGGTCAGGCCGTTGCTCGCGCCGTCCTGGTTGACGGCGGAGCCGCGGACGAGGGCCAGGATCCGGTGCCCGTTGCGGCGGGCGTCGGAGAGGCGTTCCACGAGGAGGACGCCGACGCCCTCGGACCAGCCGGTGCCGTCCGCGGCCTCGGCGAAGGACTTGCAGCGGCCGTCGGGCGACAGTCCGCGCTGGCGGCTGAACTCGACGAAGACGTCCGGGCCGGCGAGGACGGTGACGCCGGCGGCGACGGCCAGGGAGCACTCGCCCTGGCGCAGGGCCTGTACGGCCATGTGCAGGGCGACGGAGGAGGACGAGCAGGCCGTGTCGACGGTGGCGGCGGGGCCTTCCAGGCCGAAGACGTAGGCGAGGCGTCCGGAGACGACGCTGGAGGCGGTGCCGGTGAGGAGGTGGCCCTCCACCCCGTCGGGCAGGTCGCCCGAGCCGGCGCCGTACGCGTTGGCCGACGCTCCGACGAAGACGCCGGCCCGGCTGCCGCGCAGGGTCGCCGGGTCGATGCCGGCCCGTTCGAAGACCTCCCAGGTGGTCTCCAGCAGCAGGCGCTGCTGCGGGTCCATGGCGAGTGCCTCGCGCGGGGAGATCCCGAAGAAGGCCGGGTCGAACTCGGGGGCCTCGTACAGGAATCCGCCGTCGCGGGCGTAGGTGGTGCCGGGGTGGTCGGGGTCGGGGTCGTACAGCGACTCGACGTCCCAGCCGCGGTCGGTGGGGAAGCCCGAGATGGCGTCGCCGCCGCTCTCGACGAGCTTCCACAGGTCCTCGGGCGAGCCGACTCCGCCGGGGAAGCGGCAGCTCATGCCGACGATCGCGACGGGTTCGCGGGAGGCGTCGGTGAGCTCCTGGTTCCGGCGGCGCAGCCGCTCGGTTTCCTTGAGGGAGGCCCGCAGCGCTTCAACGACTTTTTCGTTCGGGGTGGTCATCATTTGCTCCGCACTTCGGGCACGTCAGAAGTTGCTGTTGCTGGTGGAGTTGCCGGGGACGTCGCCGTCTCCGGGGTCGCCGCCGCCGTCGAGGGCGAGGTCGAGGAGGTCCTGGAGGTCCATCTCGTCGATGGACGCGGCCGCGTCGGCGGTGTCCGGGCCGCCCTCGTCGGCGGCCGGGGTGTCGGGTCCGGCGAGCTGCAGGAGGGTGTCGAGGAGTCCTGCGGCGCGGATGCGGCCCAGCGGGATGGTCGCCAGGGTCCGGCGCAGCTCGGCGTCCTGCGGGTCGGTGTCCAGGTCCGCGCCGCCGGCGGCGCCGGCCGCCGTTGCGCCGGTGTCCCCGGCGAAGAGGGTGCGCAGCAGGTGGCGGGTCAGGGCCTGCGGGTTGGGGTAGTCGAAGACGAGGCTGGAGGGGAGCCGCAGCCCGCACGCGGTGCCGAGGCGGTTGCGCAGGTCGACGGCGGTGAGGGAGTCGAAGCCGAGGTCCTTGAAGGCGCGGTCGGCTGCGACGGCGTCCGCGGACGGGTGGCCGAGGGCCGCGGCCGCGTGCTCGCGCACGAGGTCGAGGAGGGCCGTGTCCCGGTCCTCGCCGGAGAGTTCGGCGAGCCGGCGGAGCAGGTCCGCGGACGGGTCGCCGGCCGCCGTCTCGCCGCCGGGCGCCGGGTCCTGGCGCAGGGCGGCGCGCACCTCGGGCAGGTCGGCGATGAGCGGGCGGGGCCGGGCCGCGGCGAACACGGGCGCGAACCGCGCCCAGTCGACGTCGGCGGCGGTCACCGCCGGGTCCGCTCCCGCGAGGGCGCGTTCCAGGGCGAGGAGGTTCGTCGCCGGGGGGACGGGCGGCAGTCCGCGTCGGGTGAGCTGCTCCTCCGCGTCGCCCTCGGCGGCCATGCCGCCGTCGGCCCAGGGTCCCCAGGCGATCGCCGTGGCGGCGAGCCCGCGGGCCGCGCGGCGTTCGGCGAGCGCGTCGAGGAACGTGTTCGCGGCCGCGTACGCCCCCTGGCCGCCGCTGCCCCAGGTGCCGGCGATGGACGAGAAGAGGACGAACGCGTCGAGGGAGTCCGGTGCGTCGAACAGGGCGTCGAGGTGGACGGCGCCGGCGGTCTTGGCGGTGACGACCCGGGCGAAGCCGGGCAGGTCGGTGCCGGTGCCGGGCGGCTGGGAGACACCAGCGGCGTGCACCACGGCGCGGACCGGGGTGCCGTCGGCGGCGAGGCCGGCGACGAGCGCTGCGAGCGCGTCCCGGTCGGTGACGTCGCAGGCCGCGAGGGTCACGGCCGTGCCGAGCGCTTCGAGCTCCGTACGGACCTCGGCGGCGCCGGGCGCGTCGGCGCCGCTGCGGCTGACGAGGACGAGGCGCTGCGCGCCCCGTTCGGCGAGGCGGCGGGCCACGTGGCGGCCGAGGGCGCCCGTGCCGCCGGTGACGAGCACGGTGCCGCGCGGGGTCCACCGGTCGGCGGGGGCGGTGTCGGCCGGGGTGGCGTGGACGAGGCGGCGTACCAGGGTGCCGGCGGCGCGGACCGCGAGCTGGTCCTCGTCGCCGGCGCCCGCGCCGGTGAGGAGGTCGGTCAGCCGGGACAGGGCGCGCTCGTCGCACACCTCGGGCAGGTCGACGAGTCCGCCCCAGAGGTCGGGGTGCTCCAGGGCGACGACCCGGCCCAGGCCCCAGACCTGGGACTGGGCGGCGCCGCCGAGCGTGTCGCCGGGGGCGGCGGCGACGGCGTCGCGCGTGACGCACCACAGGGGTGCGCCGCCGGGGACGGGCTCCGCGCCGGCTTCCGTGAGCGCGGAGACGAGGGCGTGGGAGAGGGCGAGTCCGACGGGCACTGCGGGGTGCTCGGGGTGCGGCCGCTCGTCGAGCGCGAGGAGCGACAGGATGCCGGTGACCGGTCCCCCGGCCGCCGTCTCGTGCAGCCGCTCGTCCAGGCGGGCCCGCAGGACGGCCGGGTCGCCGTCGGCGGTGTCGAGCGGGAGCGGCAGGATACGGGCGCCGCCGTCGGCCAGGTGGTCGGTGAGGGCGCGGATCCACGGGTCGTCGGCCTGTGCGGCGGGTACGGCGACCAGCCAGGTGCCGGCGGGGCCTGCCGTCGCGGTGGCGGGGGCGCCGCCGGTCCACGGCTGCCAGGCGACGCGGTAGAGGAGGGAGTCGGCCTGGGCCTGGGCCTGCCGCCCGCGCCGCCAGGCGGACAGGGCGGGCAGGGCCGTGCCGAGCGGCTGTTCGCCGTCGACGTCGAACTCGTCGGCGAGTGCGGCCAGGTCGGCCCGCTCCACGACGTCCCAGAACCGGGCGTCGGCCTCGCTGACGCCGGGGCCGCCCCGCGCCGCCCCGGCCGCGGCCGCCGCGGCGGCGGGCTCGGGCCAGTGGCGCCGGGTCTGGAAGGGGTAGGTGGGCAGGTCGACGCGGCGGGCGCCGGTGCCGGCGTAGTACGCCGTCCAGTCGAGGGCGGCGCCGTAGGCGTGGGCCGTGCCGAGGGCGGTGACGACGGTCTCGGGCTCGGGGCGGCCCGCGCGCAGGACGGGTGCGAACACGGCGTCCTCGGTGACGCAGTCCTGGGCGAGGGCGGACAGCACCCCGTCGGGGCCCAGTTCGAGGTACGTGGTGACGCCGGCGGCTTCCAGGGCGCGGACGCCGTCGAGGAAGCGGACGGCCTCGCGGACGTGCCGGACCCAGAAGTCGGCGGATGCCATCTCGTCGGTGACGAGGGCGCCCGTCAGGTTGGACACGACCGGGATGCGCGGGACGGCGTACGACAGCCCCTCGGCGACCTTCCGGAAGTCGGCCAGCATGCCGTCCATGTGCGGCGAGTGGAAGGCGTGGCTGACGGTGAGCCGCTTGGTCTTGCGGCCCTGCGCCTCGAAGTGCGCCGCCACGGCGGCCGCCGCGTCCCCGTCGCCCGCGACCACGACCGACTGCGGGCCGTTGACCGCGGCGATGGACACCCGGTCGGCCTCGGTGAGCAGCGGCAGGACCTCGTCCTCCGCGGCCTGGACCGCGATCATCACGCCGCCGGCGGGCAGGGCCTGCATCAACCGGCCGCGGGCCGCGACCAGAGTGCACGCGTCGTCCAGGGACAGGACCCCGGCGACGTGCGCGGCGGCGATCTCGCCGATCGAGTGCCCGGACAGGTAGTCGGGGCGCAGGCCCCGGCCCTCCAGGAGCCGGAACAGCGCCACCTCGACGGCGAACAGGGCGGGCTGGGTGTACTCCGTACGGTCCAGCAGGGCCGCGTCGCACCCGAAGAGGACGTCCTTCAGGGGCAGTTCGAGGTGGGCGTCGAGCCGTTCGCACACCGCGTCGAGCGCGTCCGCGAACGCCGGGTGGGTGTCGTACAGCTCGCGGCCCGTGCCGAGGCGCTGGCTGCCCTGCCCGGTGAAGAGGAAGGCCAGCCGGCCGCCGGAGACCGTCCCGCGGGTCAGCCCCGGGGTCTGCTCGTCGGCCGCGAGGGCCGCGAGCGCGCCCAGCAGGTCCGCGCGGTCGGCGGCGGTGAACGCCGCCCGGTGTTCGAGGGCCGCCCGGCCGGTGGCCAGGGAGTACGCCAGGTCCAGGAGGCCGGAGCCGTCCTCGTCGCCGGTCCCGGTGAGGGCTTCGGCCGCGGGCAGCAGCCGGGCGGCCTGGGCGCGGAGCGCCTGCGGGTTCCTGGCCGACAGGACGTACGGGAGCGGTCCGGCGGACGGTGCCGTCGGGGCCGGCGCGGACCGGTCCGCGGACTCCGGGGCCAGGGCCGGTGCCGGTGCCGGTGCCTGCTCGATGATGGTGTGGGCGTTGGTGCCGCTGATGCCGAACGAGGACACCGCGGCGCGCCGCGGCCGGCCGTTCTCGGGCCAGGCCGTGGCCTCGGTCAGCAGGGTCACGTCGCCCGCGGTCCAGTCGACGTGCGGGGTGGGCTCGTCCACGTGCAGGGTCTGCGGAAGCACCCCGTGGCGCATCGCCATGACCATCTTGATCACTCCCGCCACACCGGCCGCGGCCTGCGTGTGACCGATGTTCGACTTGATCGAACCGAGCAGCAGCGGCCGGTCGTCCGGACGGTCCTGCCCGTACGTGGCCAGCAGCGCCTGCGCCTCGATCGGATCTCCCAGCCGGGTACCCGTACCGTGCGCCTCGACCGCGTCGACCTCGGCGGCCGACAGGCCGGCACTCGCCAGCGCCTGACGGATCACCCGCTGCTGCGACGGGCCGTTCGGAGCCGTCAGACCGTTGCTCGCACCGTCCTGGTTCACGGCCGAACCGCGCACCACCGCCAGCACCGGATGCCCGTTGGCCTGCGCGTCCGACAGCCGCTCCACGAGCAGCATGCCGACGCCCTCACCCCAGCCCGTACCGTCCGCGCCCGCCGCGAAGGCCTTGCAGCGGCCGTCGGGGGCGAGTCCGCCCTGGTGGCTGAACTCGCTGAACGTGCCGGGCGTCGACATGACCGTCACACCGCCGGCGAGCGCCAGGCTGCATTCGCCGGCCCGCAGCGCCTGGATGGCCCAGTGCAGGGCGACCAGGGAGGAGGAGCAGGCGGTGTCGACGGTGACGGCCGGGCCCTCCAGGCCCAGCGCGTAGGCGACGCGGCCGGACATGATGCTGCCCGCGTTGCCGGTCATCACGTGGCCGAGGACGCCGTCCACGTCGGCGGACCGCTCCAGTTGGGCGTCGTAGCCGGTGTAGGAGGCGCCGACGAACACGCCGGCCCGGCTGCCGCGCAGCGACGACGGGTCGATGCCCGCCCGTTCGACGGTCTCCCAGGAGGCTTCCAGCAGCAGGCGCTGCTGCGGGTCCATGGCGAGGGCCTCGCGCGGCGAGATCCCGAAGAAGTCGGCGTCGAAGGAGTCGGCGTCGTAGAGGAATCCGCCCTGGAAGGCCCGGCCGTGGCCGGCCTCGGCGGCGTGCAGTTCGGCGGTGTCCCAGCCGCGGTTGCCGGGCAGTCCGGCGATGGCGTCGCCGCCGGTCTCGACGAGCCGCCACAGCTCCTCGGGGGTGCGGACGCCTCCGGGGTAGCGGCAGCTCATGGCGACGATCGCGATGGGGTCGTCGGCGCCGGCCGCCGGGGCCGTGCCCTGCGCCGTGATCCGGTCGGACGCGTCGTCCCCGCCGAGGAGTTCGGCGCGCACCTGGTGGGCGAGCGCCGTGGGCGTCGGGTAGTCGAAGACGAGCGTGCTGGCCAGGCGCAGGCCGGTGGCCGCGCCGAGCCGGTTGCGGAGCTCGACGGCGGTCAGCGAGTCGAAGCCGAGGTCCTTGAACGCCTTGGCGGGCTCGATCTGTTCGGCCGAGGAGTGGCCGAGGACGGAAGCCACCTGGGACCGTACGAGGTCGAGCAGGACGCGGTCCTGTTCGGGGCGGGTGAGGCCGGCGAGCCGTTCGGCGAGCGGGGTGCCGCCGTCGGTGCGGGTCCGCGCGGTACGGCGTCCCGCCGGGCCGAGGAGCTCGCGGAACACGGGGGCGACCGGGCCGGGCGCGGCGGCGTCGCGGAGGGCCGCGGGGTGGAGGCGGGCCGGGACGAGGGCGGGCCGGCCGGAGGCCAGGGCGGCGTCGAGCAGGGCCATGCCGTCGGCGGCCGTGAGGGCGCCCATACCCTGCTGCTCCATGCGGCGCAGGTGGGCCTCGTCGAGTCCGCCGGTCATGCCGCTGGCGTCGGCCCACAGGCCCCAGGCCAGGGCGGTGGCGGGCAGGCCCTGGTGGTGGCGGTGCTCGGCGAGGGCGTCCAGGAGGACGTTGGCGCAGGCGTAGTTGGCCTGGCCGGCGCTGCCGAGGGTGCCGGCGACGGCGGAGTAGAGGACGAACGCGGTGACCGGCAGGTCGCGGGTCAGCTCGTGCAGGTGGAGGGCCGCGACGGCCTTCGGCTGCAGCACCGTGTCCAGGCGGTCGCGGGTGAGGGAGCCGATCACGCCGTCGTCGAGGACGCCCGCCGTGTGGACCACGGTGGTGAGGGGCTGTTCGGCGGGGATCGCGGACAGGACGGCGGCCAGGGCGTCGCGGTCGGCGGCGTCGCAGGCGGCCCAGGTGACCTCGGCCCCCAGCGCGGCGAGTTCCGCGGTGCGTTCGGCGGCGCCGGGCGCGTCGGCGCCGCGGCGGCTGAGCAGCAGGAGCCGGCGCACGCCGTGGGCGGTGACGAGGTGACGGGCGACGATCCCGGCGAGGGTGCCGGAGCCGCCGGTGATCAGGGCGGTGCCGTCCGGGTCGACGGCGGGACCGCCGGCCGGGCCGGTCGGGCGGGTGCGGCGCAGCCGGGGGACGTGGACGGCTCCGTCGCGGAGCAGCAGCTCCGGCTCGCCGGAGGCGAGGGCGGCGGCGAGGGCGGCGGCGAGGGCGGCCGCTGCCGCCGGGTCGGCGGGGTCGGTGGGCTCGGGTACGTCGGCGAGGACGAAGCGGCCGGGGTTCTCGGTCTCCGCGGAGCGCAGCAGACCGCGGACGGCGGCGTGCGGCAGGTCCTCGACGGCTGCGCCGGGGCCGGCGACCGTGCCGCTGGTCAGCACGACCAGGCGGGAGGCCGCGAACCGGTCGTCGGCGAGCCAGGCGTGCACCAGGGCGAGCGCCCGGTGCGTGGCCCCTCGCAGGGCGTCGGGGCCGGTCCCGGCGGCTTCCCGGGGGAAGGGGGCCAGGACGTACGCCGGTACGGGAGCCCCGGCGTCGACGGCGGCGCCCAGCGCCGCCAGGTCGGCGTGGCGGGTGGCCGGGCCGAAGCCGGCGGGGCCGAGGACGGCCCAGCCGCCGGCCGGCCCGTCCCCCGCGCGGGGGGCGGTCGGCAGGGGCAGCGGCGTCCAGTCGAGCTGGAACAGCGCCTCGCGCACGACGGCCGGTACGGGCCGCGCGGTGCCGGCGGCTTCGGCGGCCGGGCACGGCTGCGGGGTCAGGCGGCCGATGGTGGCCACCGGGTCGCCGTGGTCGTCGGCGAGGTCGAGGGCGTACGCCGGGTCGGCGGAGCCGTCGGCAACCGGTCGGATGTGGACGCGCAGGGCGCCGGCGCCGACCGCGTGCAGGGTCACGTCGGACCAGGCGCTGCCGGGTCCGGTGCCCGCGCCGCGGCCGTCGGTGTCGGCGCCGTCGGCTGCCAGGGCGGCCGCGGCGTGCGCGGCGGCGTCCAGCAGCACCGGGTGCAGGCCGAACGCGGAGGCCTCCGGGCCGCCTTCGGGCAGGCGCACCTGCGCGAAGTACGCGCCGTCCAGGTGCCAGGCCGCTTCCACGGCCCGGAACAGCGGGCCGCGCCGCGGACCGGCGTCCGTGTCCTCGGCGTCGTGCGCGGCGTCGGCGCCGTACAGGGGGCCGAGGTCGAGGGGTTCGGCCCCCGCGGGCGGCCACGTGGCGGCACCGGACGGGGCGGGGGACGTCGCCTCCGGCGCGGCGGGGGTGAGGACGCCCCGGGCGTGGCGGGTCCAGCCGCCGTCCTCGCCGAGGTCGCCGTCGCCGTTCTCCGGTCGGCCGGAGACGGTGAAGGCGCGGCGGCCCTGCGCGTCGGCGTCCTCGACGAGCACCTGGACCCGTACGCCGGATCCGTCGGCGGGCAGGGCGAGCGGGGCGTCGAGCAGCAGCTCCGCGATGTGGCCGCAGCCGGCCCGGTCGCCGGCGCGGACGGCGAGTTCGACGAACGCGGCGGCGGGCAGCACGGCCGCACCGGCGAGGGTGTGGTCGGCGAGCCAGGGCTGGGTGCGCAGGGACAGCCGGCCGGTGCAGAGCACGCTGTCGGAGCCGGCGAGGGTGACGGCGGCGCCGAGCAGCGGGTGGGCGGCGGGGTCGAGGCCTGCCACGCTCACGTCGCCGGCCGTGCCGGCGCCGGGCTCCAGCCAGTAGCGCTCGTGCTGGAAGGCGTAGGTGGGCAGGTCGGCGTGTCGGGCGCCGGTGCCGGCGAAGAACGCCTGCCAGTCGACGGTGGCGCCGTGGGCGTGGGCGCGGGCGAGGGCTTCGAGGGCCGTCTCGGGCTCGGGCCGGCCGGCGCGCAGCGCGGGGACGAAGGCGGCGCCCTCGCTGGTGACGCACTCCTGGGCGAGCGCGGACAGCACCCCGTCGGGCCCGAGTTCGACGTACGTGGTGACGCCGGCGGCCTCCAGGGCGCGGACGGCGTCGAGGAAGCGGACCGCCTCGCGGACGTGCCGCACCCAGAAGTCGGCCGACGCCATCTCGCCGGTGACGGGGGCGCCGGTCAGGCAGGACACGACCGGGATCTGCGGGGCGTGGTACGTGAGCCCCTCGGCCACCCGGCGGAAGGCGTCGAGCATGCCGTCCATGTGCGGCGAGTGGAAGGCGTGGCTGACGGTGAGCCGCTTGGTCTTGCGGCCCTGCACCTCGAAGTGCGCGGCGACGGCTGCGGCCGCGTCCTCGTCACCGGCGACCACGACGGCCCGCGGCCCGTTGACGGCGGCGATGCCGACGCGGTCGGTGAGCAGCGGCAGGACCTCGTCCTCCGCGGCCTCGACGGCGATCATCACCCCGCCGGCGGGCAGTTCCTGCATCAGCCGGCCGCGGGCCGCGACCAGCGTGCACGCGTCGTCCAGCGAGAGGACCCCGGCCACGTGGGCGGCGGCGATCTCGCCGATGGAGTGCCCGGCGACCGCGTCCGGCCGCAGGCCCCGGCCCTCCATGAGGCGGAACAGTGCGACCTCGACGGCGAACAGGGCCGGCTGGGTGTACGCGGTCCGGTCGAGGAGGTCCGCGTCCGTTCCGAACAGGACTGCCTTCAGCGGCAGTTCGAGGAGCGGGTCGAGACGGCCGCACACCGCGTCGAAGGCGTCCGCGAACTCCGGGTGCGCGTCGTACAGTTCGCGGCCCGCGCCGAGGCGCTGGCTGCCCTGCCCGGTGAACAGGAACGCGGTCTTGCCCTCGACGGCGGTGTCCGTGACCAGTCCCGCGGCGTCCTCGCCGGCGGCGAGGGCGGCGAGGGCGGTGTCGAGGTCGCCGTCCGTGCGGCCGAGGAGGACCGCCCGGTGTTCCAGGGCGCCACGGGTGGTGGCGAGGGCGTACCCGAGGTCGAGGGCCGAGGGGTGGGCGGCGTCCCTGGTCCGGGCGTCGATCAGCCGGGCGGCCTGGGCGCGCAGCGCGGCGGCGCTGCGGCCCGACAGCGTCCAGGGCAGCACGGCGGGCCGGGCCGGGGCGGGGGCGGGCTGCTGCTCCCCGCCCGGCGGCTCCTCTTCGGGGGCCTGTTCGATGACGGTGTGCGCGTTGGTGCCGCTGACGCCGAACGCGGAGACGGCCGCGCGGCGCGGGGCACCGGTCTCGGGCCAGGCCATGGGCTCGGTGAGGAGCGACACGTCGCCGGCCGACCAGTCGACGTCGGGGGTGGGCTCGTCGACGTGGAGGGTCTGCGGGAGGACTCCGTGGCGCATGGCCATGACCATCTTGATGATGCCGGCGACACCGGCGGCGGCCTGGGTGTGCCCGAGGTTCGACTTGAGGGAGCCGAGGCGCAGCGGCCGGCCCTCCGGCCGGTCCTGGCCGTACGTGGCCAGCAGTGCCTGGGCCTCGATGGGGTCGCCGAGCCGGGTGCCGGTGCCGTGGGCCTCGACCGCGTCGACCTCGGCGGCGGAGAGGCGGGCGTTCTCCAGCGCCTGCCGGATGACGCGCTGCTGGGAGGGGCCGTTGGGGGCGGTGAGGCCGTTGCTGGCGCCGTCCTGGTTGACGGCGGAGCCGCGGACGACGGCCAGCACGGGATGCCCGTTGCGGCGGGCGTCCGAGAGCCGCTCCACCAGGAGCACGCCGACGCCCTCGGACCAGCCGGTGCCGTCGGCGGCCGCGGCGAAGGACTTGCAGCGGCCGTCGGCGGCGAGGCCGCGTTGACGGCTGAACTCGACGAACACGTCGGGGCTGGGCATCACGCACACGCCGCCGACCAGGGCGAGCGAGCAGTCGCGGCCGCGCAGGGCCTGGGTGGCCAGGTGCAGGGCGACGAGGGAGGAGGAGCAGGCCGTGTCGATGGTGGCGGCGGGGCCCTCCAGGCCGAGGGCGTAGCTGACCCTGCCGGACAGCACGCTGGTGGCGCCACCGGTCAGGAGCAGCCCTTCGAGGCCCTCCGGAACCTCCCTGAGGTCGGCGCCGTACCCCATGGCGCCCGCGCCGATGTAGACGCCGGTGCGGCTGCCGCGCACGGACGCCGGGTCGATTCCGGCGCGCTCGAACACCTCCCAGGAGGTTTCGAGGATCTGGCGCTGCTGCGGGTCCATGGCGAGGGCCTCGCGCGGCGATATGCCGAAGAATCCGGGGTCGAACACGGTGGCGTCGTCGAGGAACCCGCCGCCGGTGTTGTAGAAGGTGCCCTTGCGGTCGGGGTCGGGGTCGGCGAGGGACGCGATGTCCCAGCCGCGGTCGTCGGGGAATCCGGTGATGGCGTCACCGCCCTCGGACACCAGCCGCCACAGGTCCTCGGGGGACCGTACGCCACCGGGGAAGCGGCAGCTCATCGCGACGATGGCGATGGGCTCGTGGGCGTCCTGCTCGACCTCCTGGAGGCGGCGGCGGGCCCGCCGGAGCTCCGTGGTCATCCACTTCAGGTTTTCGAGAAGCTTTTCTTCGTTCACGCCGGCCACTGGAACGTCACCTCCTGGAGAAATGCGGAATGCATGCGGGATCGGGGTGGGGCATCGGATCGGGCATCAAAGGTCAGGATTTTCCGAATTCGTTGTTGATGATGTCGAAGAGGTCCTCGGCGGACGCCGATTCGATGGCTGTCTCCTCGTCCTCCAGGGCGGCCCGGGCGGCGCGTTCGGTCCTGTTCCAGTTGGCCAGGAGCGCTTCGAGCCGGGCCGTGACGCGGGCGCGTTCGGCGGCGTCGTCCTCGGGGACCGAAGCGAGCGCGAACTCCAGCTTGTCGATCTCCGCGAGCGCCGGCAGTGCGGGCGCCGTGTCCTCGCCGAGGAGTTCGGCGCGGATGTGCGCCGCCAGGGCGGCGGGGGTCGGGTGGTCGAAGACGAGGCTGGCGGGCAGCCGCAGCCCGGTGGCGGAGCCGAGGCGGGTGCGCAGCTCGACCGCGGTGAGGGAGTCGAAGCCGAGGTCCTTGAAGGCACGGCCCGCCTCGACCGCGGCGGCCCCGTCGTGCCCGAGGACCGCGGCGACGTGCGTACGGACCAGGCCGAGCAGGATCCGTTCGGCCTCGTCGGCGCTCGCGCCGCGCAGTTCGGCGGCCAGCCGGTCCGCGTCCCCCGCGGCGCCGTCGCCGGCTCCGGAGGTGACGGCCTGCTGCTCCGCGTCGAGGACGCGGCGCACCTCGGGGAGGTCGGCGATCAGCGGGCGCGGCCGGGACGCGGTGAACGCGGGGACGAACAGGTCCCAGTCGACGTCGGCGACGGTGACGGTCGTGTCGCCCGCGTCCAGAGCCTGCCGGAGCGCGGCGACGGCCCGTTCGGGCGCCATCACCGGCAGACCGCGCCGGCGCAGCTGCTCGGCCGCCTCGTCGTCCCCGACGAGACCGCCCTCGCCCCACGGCCCCCAGGCCACGGCGGTGGCCGCCAGCCCGCGGTCGCGGCGCTGCTGAGCCAGGGCGTCGAGGTGGGCGTTGGCCGCCGCGTAGGCGGCCTGCCCGCCGCTGCCCCAGATGCCGGCGATGGAGGAGAAGAGGACGAAGGCGTCCAGCTCCGTGTCGCCGAGCAGTTCGTCGAGGAGTTCTGCGCCGGCGACCTTGGCGGCGAGGACCGCGGCCGTCTCCTCCGGTCCGGTCTCGGCGAGCGGGGCGAGCTGGCCGACGCCCGCCGTGTGGAAGACCGCGGTGAGGGCGGGGGTGCCCGTGTCGTCGCGGAGGGCGGCGAGCAGGTCGCTCACGGCCTGCCGGTCGGTCACGTCGCAGGCGACGGCCGTGGCCCGGGCGCCGAGCTGCGCCAGTTCCGCGACCAGGGCCTCGGCACCCGGTGTCTGCGGTCCGCGCCGGCCGGCCAGCACCAGGTGCTCGGCGCCGTGGGCGGCGAGCCAGCGGGCGACGTGCGCGCCGAGCGCGCCCGTGCCGCCGGTGATGAGGACGGTACCGCGGGCCCGCCAGGGCGCACGGACCGCGCCGTTCGCGCCGTCTGCTGCGGCCGGGGCGGCGGCGTGGCCGATGCGGCGGGCGAGGAGCCCGGCGGAGCGTACGGCGATCTGGTCCTCGTGGCCGTGCCCGTACGCCTGCCCGTTCCCGGCGGTGCCGCCGAGTACGGCGAGCAGCCGGTCGAGCGCGCGTCCGTCGACCCGGCCGGGCAGGTCCACGAGGCCGCCCCAGCGCTCGGGGTGCTCCAGGGCGACCACGCGGCCGAAGCCCCACAGTCCGGCCTGTGCGGCGCTACGGACCCGGTCGGCGGGTCCGGTCGCCACGGCACCGGTGGTGACGCACCACAGGGGGGCGTCGACGCCGGCGTCTCCGAGGGCCTGGACCAGCGCCCCGGTGAGCAGCAGGCCGGCGGGCGCCGCGGGGTGCGCCGGGTGCGGTGCCTCGGCGGAGGCCAGCAGGGACAGCACGCCGTCGGCCCGGTTCCCGGCGAGCGCCGTGCGGATCCGTTCGGCGACGATCGCCCGGTCGGTCACGGCGAGGTCGAGGGAGACCTCCCGTACGTCCACGCCCCGGCCCCGCAGCGCGTCCCCGATCCGCGACGGGTCCACGGCTGCGGCCTCGGCCGTGGCGTCGCCGCCGGCGGCGGTGACGAGCAGCCAGGTCCCGGTGGGTCGGGCGGTCACGTCCGGGTCGCCCAGCGGCTTCCAGGTCACCCCGTAGCGCCAGCCGTCGACGACCGACCGCTCGGTGCGCTGCCGCCGCCAGGCGGACAGGGCGGGCAGCAGGGCGCTCAGCGGCTGCTCGGCGTCGATGTCGAGGGTGGCGGCGAGGGCGGTGAGGTCGGCGTTGTCGACGGCCTCCCAGAAGGCCGCGTCCACCGCGCCGCCGTCCGCCGCCGCGGGCGTCGCATCCGAGGTGCGGGGGGCCTCCTCCAGCCAGTACCGCCTGCGCTGGAAGGCGTAGGTGGGCAGGTCCACGCGGCGGACTCCGGTGCCGGAGAAGTGCGCCGACCAGTCGACGGCCACGCCCTGTGCGTGCGCCCGGGCGAGCGCGGTGACCAGGGTCCCGGTCTCGTCGCGGCCCTTGCGGAGCACGGGCACGAAGACGGCCTGCTCCGTGACGCAGTCCTCGGCGAGCGCGGACAGCGTACCGTCCGGGCCGAGCTCGACGTACGTGGTCACGCCCGCGGCTTCGAGGGCGCGGACGCCGTCGAGGAAGCGGACGGCCTCGCGGACGTGCCGGACCCAGAAGTCGGCCGAGGCCATCTCGTCGGTGACGAGGGCGCCGGTCAGGTTCGACACGACGGGGATCCGCGGGGCGGCGAGGGACAGGCCCTCGACCACTTGGCGGAACTCGTCGAGCATGCCGTCCATGTGCGGCGAGTGGAAGGCGTGGCTGACGGTGAGCCGCTTGGTCTTGCGGCCCTGCGCCTCGAAGTGCGCGGCGACCGCGAGGGCCGCGTCCTCGTCACCGGCGACGACGACCGACTGCGGTCCGTTGACCGCGGCGACGCCCACGCCCTCGGTGAGGAGCGGCAGGACCTCGTCCTCCGACGCCTGGACCGCGATCATCACCCCGCCGGCCGGCAGCGCCTGCATCAGCCGGCCACGGGCCGCGACCAGCGTGCACGCGTCGTCCAGGGACAGGACCCCGGCGACGTGGGCGGCGGCGATCTCACCGATGGAGTGACCGGCGAGGAAGTCCGGCCGCAGGCCCCAGCTCTCCACGAGGCGGAACAGGGCCACCTCGACCGCGAACAGCGCGGGTTGCGTGTACTCCGTCCGGTCCAGCACTGCGGCGTCGGAACCGAAGAGGACGTCCTTCAGGGGAAGTTCCAGGTGGGCGTCCATGCGGGCGCAGATCGCGTCGAGCGCGTCCGCGAACGCCGGCTGGGCGTCGTACAGCTCGCGGCCCATGCCGAGGCGCTGGCTGCCCTGCCCGGTGAACAGGAACGCCGAGGCGCCTGCGGACACCCGTCCGCGTACGAGCCCGGCCGCCGGCTCACCGGCCGCCAGGGCCTTGAGCGCGGACAGGAACTCCTCGCGCTCCTCTGCGACCACGACGGCCCGGTGTTCGAGTGCCGACCGGGAGGTGGCCAGGGAGTAGGCCACGTCCGCGGGTTCGAGCGTCTCGTCCGCGGCGATCCGCGCCGCCAGCCGTTCGGCCTGCACCTGCAGGGCGGTGTCGGACTTCGCGGACAGCACCCACGGCAGGGCGCCGGGCCGCTGCTGCGGGAGCTCGGCCGGCGTGACGTCCTCGGCTGCCGGAGCCTGCTCGATGATCGTGTGGGCGTTGGTGCCGCTGAAACCGAACGAGGAGATACCCGCCCGGCGCGGGCGGCCGGTCTCCGGCCACGCCCGCTGCTCGGTGAGGAGCTCGATGTCGCCGGCGGTCCAGTCGACGTGCGGGGTGGGCTCGTCCACGTGCAGGGTCTGCGGAAGCACCCCGTGCTGCATGGCCAGGACCATCTTCATGACGCCGGCGACACCGGCGGCGGCCTGCGTGTGACCGATGTTCGACTTGATCGAACCGAGGTGGAGCGGCTGGTCGGCCGGGCGGGCCTGGCCGTACGTTGCGAGCAGGGCCTGGGCCTCGATCGGGTCGCCCAGCGTCGTGCCGGTGCCGTGCGCCTCGACCGCGTCGACCTCGGCGGGCGACAGCCCGGCGTTCGCGAGGGCGGCGCGGATGACCCGCTGCTGGGAGGGGCCGTTGGGGGCGGTGAGACCGTTGCTGGCTCCGTCCTGGTTGATCGCCGAGCCGCGGACGAGCGCGAGGACCGGGTGGCCGTTGCGCTGGGCGTCGGACAGCCGCTCGACGAGCAGCATGCCCACGCCCTCGCCCCAGCCGGTGCCGTCGGCGCTCGCGGCGAAGGCCTTGATACGGCCGTCGGCAGCCAGGCCGCGCTGGCGGCTGAAGTCGATGTAGGCACCCGGCGACGACATCACGGTCACACCACCGGCCAGGGCGAGCGAGCACTCGCCGCTGCGCAGGGCCTGGATCGCCCAGTGCAGCGCCACCAGCGAGGCCGAGCAGGCGGTGTCGACCGTCACGGCCGGGCCTTCCAGCCCGAAGGCGTAGGAGAGGCGGCCGGAGACGACGCTCGCCGCGTTGCCGGTGCCGAGGAAGCCCTCGATGCCGTCCGGGACGGAGTCGAGCATGGTCCCGTAGTCCTGGCCGTTGGTGCCGACGAACACGCCGGCCTGGCTGCCGCGGACGCTGGTCGGGTCGATACCGGCCCGTTCGAACGCCTCCCACGTGGTCTCCAGCAGCAGCCGCTGCTGCGGGTCCATGGCCAGGGCCTCACGCGGGGAGATCCCGAAGAAGTCGGCGTCGAAGTCCGCGACGTCGTAGACGAAGCCGCCCTCACGGGCGTAGAACGTGCCCTGCTGGTCCGGGTCCGGGCTGTACAGGCGCTCCAGGTCCCAGCCACGGTCGGCCGGGAACTCACCGATGGCATCACCACCGGCGGCAAGCAACTCCCACAGCTCCTCCGGGGTCCGGACGCCGCCCGGGAAGCGGCAGCTCATCGCGACGATCGCGATCGGATCGTCATCGACGGCCACCGCCACCGGACCGGCGATCTCCGCCCGCGTGCCCAGCAGCTCGTCCCGCAGGAACGCCGTCAGCGCGGAAGCGGACGGGTAGTCGAAGATCAGCGTCGCCGGCAGCGTCACACCGGTCGCCGCACCGAGCCGGTTGCGCAGCTCGACCGCCGTCAGCGAATCGAACCCGAGCTCCTTGAAGGCACGATCCGCACCGACCGCCTCCGAACCGTCATGGCCCAGCACCGCGGCCACCTGCGCCCGAACCAGACCGAGCAGCTCCCGCTCCAACTCGACAGCACCGAGACCGGCGAACCGCTCGACCGGGGATCCGCCGACGGCCTCGGTGGGGCCGGCGGGCCCGGCGGGCCGGGTCTCCACCAGTTCGGCGAACAGGGCGCTGGGGCGGACGACGGTGAACGCGGGACCGAAGCGCTCCCAGTCCACGTCGGCGACCAGCAGTGCCGCATCGGCGGGCGACGCGATGGTCTGCCGCAGCACGGCCATGGCCGTCTCCGGCGCCATGGGCGGGAGACCCTCGCGCCGCATCCGTGCGTCCAGCGCCTCGTCGGCGGCCATGCCGCCCTCGGCCCACGGACCCCACGCCAGGGAGGTCGCGGCCAGGCCCGCGGCCCGCCGCTGCTCGGCGAGAGCGTCCAGGTGCGCGTTGGCGGCGGCGTAGTTGGCCTGGCCGGCGGCGCCGGTCATACCGCTCATCGAGGAGAAGAGCACGAAGGCGGACAGCTCGATGCCGAGCTCGACGGTCAGATCGTGCAGGTTGCGGGCCGAGTCGACCTTCGCCCGCAGTACGGTCTCGAACCGCTCGGGCGTCAGCGCGTCCAGGACACCGTCGTCCAGCACACCGGCGGTGTGGACCACCGCGGTCAGGGTCTCGGCCTCGGCGGCCAAGAGGCTGCGGAGTGCATCGCGGTCGGCGGCGTCGCACGCCACGACCGACACCTCCACCCCGAGTTCCGAGAGCTCGGCCGCCAGCTCGGCGGCACCCGGAGCATCCGGGCCCCGGCGGCTGGTCAGCACCAGCCGCTCCGCACCCGCACCGGCCAGCCAGCGCGCCACACGCCCACCGAGGGCCCCCGTACCACCGGTGACGAGCACCGTCCCGGACGGGGCCCAGGAGGCAGAACCCTCGGCACGAGCCGCCCGAACCAAACGGCGTCCGAAGACACCGGAAGAACGGACGGCGACCTGGTCCTCGCCGGTGCTGCCGCCCAGTACGCCCACCAGGCGGGCCATGGCCCGCTCGTCCCACACCTCGGGCAGGTCGACCAGACCACCCCAGCGCTCCGGCAGCTCCAGCGCGGCCACCCGGCCCAGACCCCACACCTGTGCCTGTACGGCCGACACCAGCCGGTCCGAACGACCCACGCTCACCGCACCACGGGTCAGGCACCACACCGGCGCACCCACCCCGGCATCACCCAACGCCTGCACCAACACGGCCGTGGCAACGACCCCGGCGGCCTCGTCCAGCGCCAGCAGCGACACCACACCCGCCACGGACTCCGCGCCGGCCAGCAGCCCGGCCACGGCACCACGATCGGCACCGGCCTCGACGACCACCTCACGGACCTCAGCACCACGCCCGACCAGGGCGTCCACCACGGCGGTGTCGTCCACGCCATCCGCCGGAACCACGACCAGCCAGGAACCGGACAGCCGAGCACCGGAGGTGCTGTCGGTCAGCGGCTTCCACGACACCTGGTAGCGCCAGCGGTCCACCTCGGACCGGGTCCGCAGACCACGGCGCCAGGCCGACAGGGCCGGGAGCGCCGGCAGGACCGTGCTCCGGGTGTTCTCGTCATCCATGTCCAGGGTGGCGGCGAGCGACTGCAGGTCCTCCCGCTCGACGGCGTCCCAGAACTGGGAGTCCAGCTCGTCGGCGGTGCCGGGCCGGGTGCCGCCGCTCGCCATCGGCAGCCAGTAACGCTGCCGCTGGAAGGCGTAGGTGGGCAGCTCCACCTGCCGGGCGCCCGAACCTGCGTAGAAGGAGGTCCAGTTCACCTCGATGCCGCGCGCGTGGACCTGGGCCAGCGAGGCCACGACGGTGTCGGCCTCGGGACGGCCGTTGCGCAGCACCGGTACGAAGGCGGTGCCCTCGCCGGTGACGCACTCCTGGCCCATGGCCGAGAGGACACCGCCCGGACCGAGTTCGAGGTACGTCGTGACGCCCGCGCCCTCCAGGACCCGCATGCCGTCCAGGAAGCGGACGGCCTCACGGACGTGCCGCACCCAGAAGTCCACCGACCCCGTCTCGTCGGAGACAAGGGCACCGGTCAGGTTCGACACGACCGGAATG
Source organism: Streptomyces pallidus (ex Mingjun et al. 2026) (assembly GCF_051550185.1). NCBI lineage: Bacteria > Bacillati > Actinomycetota > Actinomycetes > Kitasatosporales > Streptomycetaceae > Streptomyces > Streptomyces pallidus (ex Mingjun et al. 2026). The sequence goes on from NZ_CP196181.1 coordinate 691,257, forward strand.
CGGGGGGCGGCGAACGTCAGCCCCTCAACCACTTGGCGGAAGTCGTCCAGCATGCCGTCCATGTGCGGCGAGTGGAACGCGTGGCTCACCGTCAGCCGCTTGGCCTTACGGCCCTGCGCCTCGAAGGCCTCCGCGATCGCGACGGCCGCGTCCTCGTCACCGGCGACCACGACCGACAGCGGACCGTTGACCGCAGCGATGCTCACGCGATCCGTCAGCAGCGGCAGGACCTCGTCCTCCGACGCCTGGACCGCGATCATCACCCCGCCCGCCGGGAGCGCCTGCATCAGCCGGCCACGGGCCGCGACCAGCGTGCACGCGTCGTCCAGCGAGAAGACACCCGCCACGTGCGCGGCCGCGATCTCACCGATCGAGTGACCGGCGAGGAAGTCCGGCCGCAGCCCCCAGCTCTCCACCAGGCGGAACAGGGCCACCTCGACCGCGAACAGCGCGGGCTGCGTGTACTCCGTCCGGTCCAGGAGCTCCTTGTCCGACCCGAACAGAACGCTCTTCAGTGGCAGTTCGAGCAGCGCATCGAGACGCTCGCACACCGCGTCGAGCACATCCGCGAACACCGGGAAGAAGTCGTACAGCTCACGCCCCATGCCCAGGCGCTGACTGCCCTGCCCGGTGAACAGGAAGGCGACCTTCCCACCCACCGGCGAGCCGGTGACCAGCCCCGCCGCCGAGCCGCCCTCGACCAGCGCCGCCAGGCCGGCCAGCAGGCCCGCACGGTCCGCGGCCACGACCGCGGCCCGGTCCTCGAAGCGGGCCCGGCCGGCCGCCAGCGACCAGGCGATGTCGACGGGACGGGTGTCCGGCGCGGAGAGGACGAAGTCCTGGAGGCGACGGGCCTGCGCGCGCAGCGCATGCTCGCCCTTGCCCGTGAGCACCCAGGGGACGACGGGCGCCGCCTGGTCGGTCTCGGGCGTCGTCGCCGCTTCCAGGGCCGGCGGCTGCTCGATGATCGTGTGCGCGTTGGTGCCGCTGATGCCGAAGGACGAGACGCCGGCCCGGCGCGGACGGCCGGTCTCCGGCCAGTCCCGGGCCTCGGTCAGGAGGCTGACGTCGCCCGCCTCCCAGTCGATGTGGCTCGACGGCGCGTCGACGTGCAGGGTCTGCGGCAGGACGCCGTGCCGCATCGCCATGATCATCTTGATCACGCCGGCGACACCGGCAGCGGCCTGCGTGTGACCGATGTTCGACTTGATGGAACCCAGCAGCAGCGGACGGCCCTCCGGCCGGTCCTGGCCGTAGGTGGCCAGCAGCGCCTGCGCCTCGATCGGGTCACCCAAACGGGTGCCCGTGCCGTGCGCCTCCACCGCGTCCACATCAGCCGTCGACAGACCCGCGGTCGCCAGCGCCTCACGGATCACCCGCTGCTGCGACGGACCGTTCGGCGCCGTCAGACCGTTGCTCGCACCGTCCTGGTTGATCGCGGAACCACGGACCACGGCGAGGATCGGGTGGCCGTTGCGCACGGCGTCCGACTGACGCTCGACGAGCAGCATGCCCGCGCCCTCGGCCCACCCCGTACCGTCCGCGGCCTCCGCGAAGGACTTGCAGCGGCCGTCGGCCGAGAGCCCGCGCTGACGGCTGAAGTCGACGAACGTCTCGGGCGTCGCCATGATCGCGACACCGCCCGCCAGGGCCATGTCGCACTCGCCGTTGCGCAGCGCCTGGATCGCCCAGTGCAGCGCGACGAGCGACGACGAGCACGCCGTGTCGACCGTGACCGCCGGGCCCTCCAGCCCGAAGGCGTACGAGACGCGGCCGGAGGCGATGCTGCCGGAGTTGCCGGTACCGAGGTAGCCCTCGACGCCCTCGGGCAGTTCCTCGCCGTTTCCGTAGCCGGTCGCGTAGTCGTGGTACATGACGCCGGCGAAGACGCCGGTTCGGCTGCCGCGCATCGACGTCGGGTCGATGCCGGCCCGCTCGAACGCCTCCCACGAGGTCTCCAACAGCAGGCGCTGCTGCGGGTCCATCGCGAGGGCCTCGCGCGGGGAGATCCCGAAGAACGCCGGGTCGAACTCGGCCGCGTCCAGCAGGAATCCGCCCTCACGGGTGTAGGAGGTCCCCACGTGGTCCGGATCCGGGTGGTAGAGGGCCTCCACGTCCCAGCCGCGGTCTGCGGGGAACGCGGTGATGCCGTCGCCGCCCGTCACGACGAGCTGCCACAGGTCCTCGGGCGTCCGGACCCCGCCGGGGAAGCGGCAGCCCATGCCGACGATCACGATCGGGTCGTCGGCGAGGCCCGCGGCGGTCGCCACCGGCGTCCGCGCACCGGGCGCCGTACCCGCGTGGTCACCGGACCCCCCGTCCACTCCGAGCTCGGCCAGCAGGTGCCGGGCCAGCGCGGTCGGGGTCGGGTAGTCGAAGATCAGGGTCGGGGGCAGGCGCAGGCCCGTCTCCGCCTTGAGGACGTTGCGCAGTTCGACCGCGGTGAGGGAGTCGAAGCCGAGGTCCCGGAAGGCGCGCTCCGCGTCGATGGCGTCGGCACCGGAGTGACCGAGCACCGCCGCGACCCGGCCGCACACCAGGTCCAGCAGCACCCCCTCCTGCTCGGCGACCGGCAGACCCGTGAGGCGGGCGACCAACGGCGAACCGGCATCCGCGCCGCCGCCGCTGCGCCGTTCGACGGTCCGGCGCGCCGGGACGCGTACGAGGGCCCGCAGCAGCGCCGGGGTGGAGCCCGCGGCCGCGGCCTGGGCGCGCAGCACGGCGACGTCGAGGTGCATCGGCAGCAGCACCGCCGCATCCACCGTCATCGCCGTGTCGAAGAGCGCCAGGCCCTCGTCGGCGGCGAGAGCAGCCACGCCGTCCCGGGCGATACGGCGCAGGTCGACCTCGTCGAGCTGCCCCGCCATGCCGCCGCCGTCGGCGGCGTTGCCGGCCTGCGGGGCCCACAGGCCCCAGGCGAGCGAGGTCGCGGGCAGGCCTTCGGCACGCCGCTGCTCGGCCAGGCCCTCCAGGAACGCGTTCGCCGCCGCGTAGTTCGCCTGACCGGCGGCGCCGAAGGTGGCGGCGGCTCCGGAGAAGAGGACGAACGCCGACAGGTCGAGCTCACGGGTCAGTTCGTGGAGGTTCCAGGCGGCGTCCACCTTCGGACGCAGCACGGTCGCCACCCGCTCCGGGGTCAGCGACGCCAGGATGCCGTCGTCCAGGACGCCCGCCGTGTGGACCACGGCGGTCAACGGGTGCTCGGCCGGCACGGACGCCAGCAGCCCGGCCAGCGCCTCCCGGTCCGACACGTCACACGCGACGAGCTCGACGTGCGCACCCAACTGCTCCAGCTCCGCGACCAGCTCGACGGCACCAGCCGCGCCCGTACCGCGCCGACTGGTGAGCAGCAGCCGCTGCACCCCGTACGCCGTCACCAGGTGCCGGGCGAACAACCGGCCCAGACCACCCGTCGCACCCGTGACCAGCACGGTCCCGGACGCATCCCCCAGCACCACGGCCGAGGACCCGGCGGCGCTGTCCGAGGACGGCACGCGGACCAGGCGCGGGGCGGTGACGACACCGCCGCGGACGGCGAGCTCCGGCTCCCCGGACGCCAGCGCAGCGGGAACCGCCGCGGCAGCCCGCGACGCCTGAGACGCCTGCTCCGGGTCCAGGTCGATCATGACGAGCTGGCCGGGGTTCTCCGACTGAGCGGAGCGCAGCAGGCCGCGCACCGCACTGCCCGCCAGGTCCTGCACCCCCGCGCCGGCCTCGACGGCCACCGCACCCGACGTCAGCCACACCAGGGGCGTGGCCGCGAACCGCTCGTCGGCCAGCCACTCCTGCACCGTCGCCAGCGCCTGGTTCACCGCGTCGCGGACGCGGCCGACCATGCCCTGGTCCTCGGGCCGCTCGATGGCCGCCGGGAGGACGAACACCGCGTCCGGAGCCGGTTCGCCGGCGGCGAGTGCCGAGCCGAGGGCACCGGCGTCGGCGTACTCGATGACCTGGGCCCCCGTACCGGCCAGGCCGATCTCGTCGCGGCCGAGCACGGCCCACCGGAGGTCGGCGGCCGCCGGGGCGGCCGCGGCGGGCAAGGTCGCCCACTCCACGCGGAACAGCGAGTCGAGGTGGCCGGCACCGGCCCCCTGGACCTGGGCGGCGGAGGCCGGGCGGAGCATCAGCGACTCGACGGCCGCCACGGGGCGTCCGGTCTCGTCGGCGACAAGCAGGGCCAGCGTGTGCGGCTCGTCGGCCGAGGCCGGGGTCAGGCGCATCCGGAGGGCGGAGGCGCCCACCGCGTAGAGGGAGACGCCGGCCCAGGAGAAGGGCAGCATGGCGCCAGGACCGTCCTGGTCCGTGTGCTCGCCGTGTCCGATGGCGTGCAGGCCGGCATCGAGCAGGGCCGGGTGCAGTCCGAACCGGGCCGCGTCACCGCGGCCGTCCTCCGGGAGCACGACCTCGGTGAACAGCTCGTTGCCTCGGCGCCAGGCCGCCTTCAGGCCCTGGAACAGCGGCCCGTAGGCCATGCCGTCGCCGGCGAGCTCCTGGTACAGCCCGTCGATGTCGACCGGCAGGGCGCCGGCAGGCGGCCAGGCGGCCAGCTCGCCGAACTCCTGCTCGGACCCGGGCCGCGCGCCGACGGCGAGGGCACCGGACCCGTGGCGGGTCCACGGCTCCTCGGCCAGCGCGTCCTGGCGGCGCGAGTACACCGCGAAAGGCCGTCGGCCCGCGCCGTCCGCCGCCTCGACGACGAGCTGGAGCTGTACGCCGCCGCGCTCGGGCAGGACGAGCGGCGCCTCCAGCGTCAACTCCTCCACCACGTCGCAGCCGACCTGGTCACCGGCGCGCACGGCGAGGTCCACGAAGGCCGTGCCCGGCAGCAGGGCGGAACCGTGGATGGTGTGGTCGACCAGCCAGGGGTGCGTGTCGAGCGACAGCCGGCCGGCGAGCAGCACACCGTCCGAGTCGGCCAGAGCCACCGCGGCACCGAGCAGCGGGTGCCCGGCATCCCCGAGACCGATCGACTCCGGGTCCCCGGCGACGAACGCCGCCGCACTCGGCCAGAACCGCTGCCGCTGGAACGCGTACGTCGGCAGGTCCACCCGGCGGGCACCCGTGCCCGCGAAGAACGCCTCCCAGTCGACGGCCACACCGTGGACGTGGGACTGCGCGAGAGCGGTGACAAGGGTCTCGCTCTCTTCACGGTCCTTGCGGAGGGCGGGCACGAAGAGCGTGCCGTCGGTGTCACCGGTCGTGCAACCCTGCGCCAGCGCGGACAGGGTCCCGTCCGGGCCGAGCTCGATGTAGGCCGTCACACCGGCGGCTTCCAGGACGCGGACGCCGTCCAGGAACCGCACGGCCTCGCGGACGTGCCGGACCCAGAAGTCGGCCGACCCCATCTCGTCGGAGACGAGTGCACCGGTCAGGCAGGACACGACCGGGATCCGCGGGGCGGCGAAGGAAAGACCCGCCACCACCTGACGGAAGTCGTCCAGCATGCCGTCCATGTGCGGCGAGTGGAACGCGTGACTGACCGTCAGCCGCTTGGTCTTCCGGTCCCGGTCCCGGAAGTGCTCGGCGATCGCTTCGGCCGCGTCCTCGTCACCGGCGACCACGACCGACAGCGGGCCGTTGACCGCAGCGATGCTCACGCCCTCGGTGAGCAGCGGGAGAACCTCGTCCTCCGACGCCTGGACCGCGATCATCACCCCGCCGGCGGGCAGTTCCTGCATCAGCCGGCCGCGGGCCGCGACCAGCGTGCACGCGTCGTCCAGGGAGAACACCCCCGCGACGTGGGCGGCGGCGATCTCACCGATGGAGTGACCGGCCACGAAGTCCGGCTTCACACCCCAGGACTCGACCAGCCGGAACAGGGCCACCTCGACCGCGAACAGCGCCGGCTGGGTGTACTCCGTCCGGTCCAGCAGGCCCGCGTCCGACCCGAACAGCACGTCCTTCAGGGGCAGTTCCAGGTGTGCGTCCATGCGGGCGCAGATCGCGTCGAGCGCGTCCGCGAACGCCGGCTGGGCGTCGTACAGCCCACGCCCCATGCCGAGGCGCTGGCTGCCCTGGCCCGTGAAGAGGAAGGCCGAGGCTCCGCCGCTGGTCACGGTTCCCCGCACCACGCCAGCGGTCTGCTCACCGGCAGCGACGGCGGTGAGAGCGGCCAGGAACGCGTCCCGCTCCCCCGCGACGACGACGGCACGCCGGTCGAGTGCCGACCGGGAGGTGGCCAGGGAGTAGGCCACGTCCGCGGGTTCGAGCGTCTCGTCCGCGGCGATCCGCGCCGCCAGCTGCTCGGCCTGCGCTTGCAGGGCGGTGTCGGACTTCGCGGACAGCACCCACGGCAGGGCGCCGGGCCGCTGCTGCGGGAGCTCGGTCGGCGTGACGTCGTCGGCTGCCGGAGCCTGCTCGATGATCGTGTGGGCGTTGGTGCCGCTGAAACCGAACGAGGAGATACCGGCACGGCGCGGGCGGCCGGTCTCCGGCCACGCCCGCTGCTCGGTGAGCAGCTCGATGTCGCCGGCGGTCCAGTCGACGTGCGGGGTGGGCTCGTCCACGTGCAGGGTCTGCGGAAGCACCCCGTGCTGCATGGCCAGGACCATCTTCATGACGCCGGCCACACCGGCGGCGGCCTGCGTGTGCCCGATGTTCGACTTGATGGAACCGAGCAGCAGCGGCTGGTCGGCCGGGCGGGCCTGACCATAGGTTGCAAGCAGGGCCTGGGCCTCGATCGGGTCGCCCAGGCGGGTGCCCGTGCCGTGTGCCTCGACCGCGTCGACGTCCGTGGCCGACAGGCCGGCGCTTGCGAGAGCGGCGCGGATGACCCGCTGCTGGGAGGGGCCGTTGGGGGCGGTGAGGCCGTTGCTGGCGCCGTCCTGGTTGATCGCCGAGCCGCGGATCACCGCCAGCACGGGGTGACCGTTGCGCCGGGCGTCGGACAGCCGCTCGACGAGCAGCATGCCCACGCCCTCGCCCCAGCCGGTGCCGTCGGCGCTCGCGGCGAAGGCCTTGATACGACCGTCGGCGGCGAGGCCGCGCTGGCGGCTGAAGTCGATGTACGCACCCGGCGACGACATCACGGTCACACCACCGGCCAGGGCGAGCGAGCACTCGCCGCTGCGCAGGGCCTGGATCGCCCAGTGCAGCGCCACCAGCGAGGCCGAGCAGGCGGTGTCGACCGTCACGGCCGGACCCTCCAGCCCGAACGCGTACGAGAGTCGGCCGGAGACGACGCTCGCCGCGTTGCCGGTGCCGAGGAAGCCCTCGATGCCGTCCGGAATGACCTGGAAGGACGAGTCGTAGTCCTGGCCGTTGGTGCCGACGAACACGCCGGCCTGGCTGCCGCGGACGCTGGTCGGGTCGATACCGGCCCGTTCGAACGCCTCCCACGTGGTCTCCAGCAGCAGACGCTGCTGCGGGTCCATGGCGAGGGCCTCGCGCGGGGAGATCCCGAAGAAGTCGGCGTCGAAGTCCGCGACGTCGTAGACGAAGCCGCCCTCACGGGCGTAGAACGTGCCCTGCTGGTCCGGGTCCGGGCTGTACAGGCGCTCCAGGTCCCAGCCCCGGTCGGCCGGGAACTCACCGATGGCATCACCACCGGCGGCAAGCAACTGCCACAGGTCCTCCGGGGTCCGGACGCCGCCCGGGAAGCGGCAGCTCATCGCGACGATCGCGATCGGATCGTCATCGACGGCCACCGCCACCGGACCGGCGATCTCCGCCCGCGTGCCCAGCAGCTCGTCCCGCAGGAACGCCGTCAGCGCGGAAGCGGACGGGTAGTCGAAGATCAGCGTCGCCGGCAGCGTCACACCGGTCGCCGCACCGAGCCGGTTGCGGAGCTCGACCGCCGTCAGCGAATCGAACCCGAGCTCCTTGAAGGCACGGTCCGCACCGACCGCCTCCGAACCGTCATGGCCCAGCACCGCGGCCACCTGCGCCCGAACCAGACCGAGCAGCTCCCGCTCCAACTCAGGAGCACCGAGACCGGCGAACCGCTCGACCCCGGTACCGGTGCCGGCCTCGGCACGGGCAGCAGGTCCAGCGGCCGGCGTGGCCGTCAGCTCGCCGAGGAGGGTGCTGGGGCGGACGGCCGTGAACGCGGGACCGAAGCGCTCCCAGTCCACGTCGGCGACCAGCAGTGCCGCATCGGACGATGCCGCGGCACTCTGCTGGAGGACCGCCAGCGCGGTGTCCGGCGTCATCGGCGGAAGACCCTCGCGCCGCAGGCGCGCTTCCAGCGCCTCGTCGGCGGCCATGCCGCCCTCGGCCCACGGACCCCACGCCAGGGAGGTCGCGGCCAGGCCCGCGGCCCGCCGCTGCTCGGCGAGGGCGTCCAGGTGCGCGTTGGCGGCGGCGTAGTTGGCCTGGCCCGGTGCACCGATCATGCCGCTCATCGAGGAGAAGAGCACGAAGGCGGAGAGCTCGATGCCGAGCTCGACGGTCAGATCGTGCAGGTTGCGGGCCGAGTCGACCTTCGCCCGCAGTACGGTCTCGAACCGCTCGGGCGTCAGCGCGTCCAGGACACCGTCGTCCAGCACACCGGCGGTGTGGACGACCGCCGTCAGCGTCTCGGCCTCGGCCGCCAGCAGCGAACGGAGTGCATCCCGGTCGGCGGCGTCGCACGCCACCACCGACACCTCCACCCCGAGTTCCGAGAGCTCGGCCGCCAGCTCGGCGGCGCCCGGAGCATCCGGGCCCCGGCGGCTGGTCAGCACCAGCCGCTCCGCACCCGCACCGGCCAGCCAGCGCGCCACCCGCTGGCCGAGCGCGCCCGTACCACCGGTGACGAGCACCGTCCCGGACGGCTCCCACGAGCCCGTGTTGCCACCGGCAGCGCGGACCAGGCGGCGCCCGAAGACACCGGACGACCGGACCGCTACCTGGTCCTCACCGGCCGCACCGCCGGCGAGCACGCCGACCAGCCGGCCCATCGCCCGCTCGTCCCACACCTCGGGCAGGTCGACCAGACCACCCCAACGCTCCGGCAGCTCCAGCGCGGCGACCCGGCCCAGACCCCACGTCTGGGCCTGAACCGCCGACACCAGCCGGTCCGAACGACCCACGCTCACCGCACCACGGGTCAGGCACCACAACGGCGCACCCACCCCGGCATCACCCAACGCCTGCACCAGCACGGCCGTCGCCACCACACCGGCCGCCTCGTCCAGCGCCAGCAGCGACACCACACCCGCCACGGACTCGACCCCGGCCAGCAGCCCGGCCAGCGCGGCCCGGTCCGCACCGGCCTCGACGACGACCTGCCGGACCTCGGCACCACGCCCGGCGAGGGCGCCCACCACGGCGTCGTCCATGCCTGCGGCAGCAGGCGTCACGACCAGCCAGGACCCGGACAGCCGATGGCCGGAGGCCACGTCCGTCAGCGGCTTCCACGACACCTGGTAGCGCCGGCGGTCCACCTCGGACTGCGTCCGCAGGCCGCGGCGCCAGGCAGACAAGGCCGGGAGCACCAGGCCCCAGGCGCTCTCGTCGTTTACGTCCAGCGTGCCGGCGAGCGACTCCAGGTCCTCGCGCTCGACCGCGTCCCAGAAGCGGGCGTCGACGTCATGGCCGGCACCGTTGCGGGCAGCTCCCGTCAGCTGCAGCCAGTAGCGCTGCCGCTGGAAGGCGTACGTCGGCAGCTCGACCCGCCGGGCACCGGAACCGGCGTAGAACGCCTGCCAGTTCACGTCCAGGCCACGCAGATGGGCCTGAGTCAGCGATGCGACCGCCGTCTCGGCCTCGGAGCGGCCGTTGCGCAGCACCGGTACGAAGGCGGTGCCCTCGCCGGTGACGCACTCCTGGCCCATGGCCGAGAGGACACCGCCCGGACCGAGTTCGAGGTACGTCGTGACGCCCGCGCCCTCCAGGACCCGCATGCCGTCCAGGAAGCGGACGGCCTCACGGACGTGCCGCACCCAGAACTCCGCCGATCCCATCTCGTCGGAGACGAGTGCACCGGTCAGGTTCGACACGACCGGGATCCGCGGGGCGGAGAAGGAAAGACCCGCCACCACCTGGCGGAAGTCGTCCAGCATGCCGTCCATGTGCGGCGAGTGGAACGCGTGGCTCACCGTCAGCCGCTTGGCCTTACGGCCCTGCGCCTCGAAGGCCTCCGCGATCGCGACGGCCGCGTCCTCGTCACCCGCGACCACGACCGACAGCGGACCGTTGACCGCAGCGATGCTCACGCGATCCGTCAGCAGCGGCAGGACCTCGTCCTCCGACGCCTGGACGGCGATCATCACCCCGCCGGCCGGGAGCGCCTGCATCAGCCGGCCGCGGGCCGCGACCAGCGTGCACGCGTCGTCCAGCGAGAAGACACCCGCCACGTGAGCGGCGGCGATCTCACCGATCGAGTGACCGGCGAGGAAGTCCGGCCGCAGCCCCCAGCTCTCCACCAGGCGGAACAGGGCCACCTCGACCGCGAACAGCGCGGGCTGCGTGTACTCCGTCCGGTCCAGGAGCTCCTTGTCCGACCCGAACAGAACGTCCTTCAGTGGCAGTTCGAGCCGCGCATCGAGACGCTCGCACACCGCGTCGAGCGCATCCGCGAACACCGGGAAGAAGTCGTACAGCTCACGCCCCATGCCCAGGCGCTGACTGCCCTGCCCGGTGAACAGGAAGGCGACCTTCCCACCCACCGGCGAGCCGGTGACCAGCCCCGCCGCCGAGCCGCCCTCGACCAGCGCCGCCAGGCCGGCCAGCAGGCCTTCACGGTCCGCGGCGACGACCGCGGCCCGGTCCTCGAACTGCGCGCGGCCCGCCGTCAGCGACCATGCGACGTCGACCGGGTGCAGCGCGTCGGGAGTGGAGAGCACGAAGTCCCGGAGCTGACGTGCCTGCGCACGAAGGGCCTCGTCGCCCTTCGCCGAGAGCACCCACGGGAGGACCGGCAGCGCCGTGTCCGTCGCGGGGAGCTCCACCGGTGCTGCGGTCGGCGGCTGCTCGATGATCGTGTGCGCGTTGGTGCCGCTGATGCCGAAGGACGAGACGCCGGCCCGGCGCGGACGGCCGGTCTCCGGCCAGTCCCGGGCCTCGGTCAGGAGGCTGACGTCGCCCGCCTCCCAGTCGATGTGGCTCGACGGCGCGTCGACGTGCAGGGTCTGCGGCAGGACGCCGTGCCGCATCGCCATGATCATCTTGATCACGCCGGCGACACCGGCAGCGGCCTGCGTGTGACCGATGTTCGACTTGATGGAACCCAGCAGCAGCGGACGGCCCTCCGGCCGGTCCTGGCCGTAGGTGGCCAGCAGCGCCTGCGCCTCGATCGGGTCACCCAAACGGGTGCCCGTGCCGTGCGCCTCCACCGCGTCCACATCGGCCGTCGACAGACCCGCGGTCGCCAGCGCCTCACGGATCACCCGCTGCTGCGACGGACCGTTCGGAGCCGTCAGACCGTTGCTCGCACCGTCCTGGTTGATCGCGGAACCACGGACCACGGCGAGGATCGGGTGGCCGTTGCGCACGGCGGCCGACTGACGCTCGACGAGCAGCATGCCCGCGCCCTCGGCCCACCCCGTACCGTCCGCGCCCTCGGCGAAGGACTTGCAGCGGCCGTCCACGGCGAGCCCGCGCTGACGGCTGAAGTCGATGAAGGTCTCCGGGGTCGCCATGATCGCGACACCGCCGGCGAGCGCCATGTCGCACTCGCCGTTGCGCAGCGCCTGGATCGCCCAGTGCAGCGCGACGAGCGACGACGAGCACGCCGTGTCGACCGTGACCGCCGGGCCTTCCAGCCCGAAGGTGTAGGCGATCCGGCCGGAGGCGATGCTGCCCGCGTTGCCGGTGCCGAGGTAGCCCTCGACGCCCTCGGGCAGTTCCTCACCGGATCCTGCGCCGTCGCCGATGCCGATGCCCGACACGTAGTCGTGGTACATGACGCCGGCGAAAACGCCCGTACGCGTGCCCCGCACGGCCGTCGGGTCGATGCCGGCCCGCTCGAACGCCTCCCACGAGGTCTCCAGCAGCAGGCGCTGCTGCGGGTCCATGGCGAGGGCCTCGCGCGGGGAGATCCCGAAGAAGCCGGGGTCGAACTCGGCCGCGTCGAGCAGGAATCCGCCCTCACGGGTGTAGGAGGTCCCCACGTGGTCCGGGTCCGGGTGGTAGAGGGCCTCCGCGTTCCAGCCGCGGTCGGTCGGGAAGGGGGTGATGCCGTCGCCGCCGGTGGCGACGAGCTGCCACAGGTCCTCGGGGGTCCGGATGCCGCCGGGGAAGCGGCAGCCCATGCCGACGATCACGATCGGGTCGTCGGTGGGGGCGGTGGTCGGCCGTACGGGCGCCGTCAGCTGCCCGTGCGCGCCGTCCCGGCCGTGCAGACCGGCGCTCAGCGCGAGCTCGGCCAGCAGGTGCCGGGCCAGCGCGGTCGGGGTCGGGTAGTCGAAGATCAGGGTCGGGGGCAGGCGCAGGCCCGTCTCCGCCTTGAGGACGTTGCGCAGTTCGACCGCGGTGAGGGAGTCGAAGCCGAGGTCCCGGAAGGCGCGCTCCGCGTCGATGGCGTCGGCACCGGAGTGACCGAGCACCGCCGCGACCCGGCCGCACACCAGGTCCAGCAGCACCCCCTCCTGCTCGGCGACCGGCAGACCCGTGAGGCGGGCGACCAACGGCGAACCGGCATCCGCGCCGCCGCCGCTGCGCCGTTCGACGGTCCGGCGCGCCGGGACGCGTACGAGGGCCCGCAGCAGCGCCGGGGTGGAGCCCGCGGCCGCGGCCTGGGCGCGCAGCACGGCGACGTCGAGGTGCATCGGCAGCAGCACCGCCGCATCCACCGTCATCGCCGTGTCGAAGAGCGCCAGGCCCTCGTCGGCGGCGAGAGCAGCCACGCCGTCCCGGGCGATACGGCGCAGGTCGACCTCGTCGAGCTGCCCCGCCATGCCCCCGTCGACGCCCGCCTGCGGGGCCCACAGGCCCCAGGCGAGCGAGGTCGCGGGCAGGCCTTCGGCACGCCGCTGCTCGGCCAGGCCCTCCAGGAACGCGTTCGCCGCCGCGTAGTTCGCCTGACCGCCCGCACCGAACGCGGCGGCCGCGCCGGAGAAGAGGACGAAGGCGGAGAGGCCGAGGTCCCGCGTGAGCTCGTGGAGGTTCCAGGCGGCGTCCACCTTCGGACGCAGCACGGTCGCCACCCGCTCCGGGGTCAGCGACGCCAGGATGCCGTCGTCCAGCACGCCCGCCGTGTGGACCACGGCGGTCAACGGGTGCTCGGCCGGCACGGACGCCAGCAGCCCGGCCAGCGCCTCCCGGTCCGACACGTCACACGCGACGAGCTCGACGTGCGCACCCAACTGCTCCAGCTCCGCGACCAGCTCGACGGCACCAGCCGCGCCCGTACCGCGCCGGCTGGTGAGCAGCAGCCGCTGCATCCCGTACGACGTCACCAGGTGCCGGGCGAACAACCGGCCCAGACCACCCGTCGCACCCGTGACCAGCACGGTCCCGGACGCATCCCCCAGCACCACGGCCGAGGACCCGGCGGCGCTGTCCGAGGACGGCACGCGGACCAGGCGCGGGGCGGTGACGACACCGCCGCGGACGGCGAGCTCCGGCTCCCCGGACGCCAGCGCAGCGGGAACCGCCGCCAGCGACGCCTGAGACGCCTGCTCCGGGTCCAGGTCGATCATGACGAGCTGGCCGGGGTTCTCCGACTGAGCGGAGCGCAGCAGGCCGCGCACCGCACTGCCCGCCAGGTCCTGCACCCCCGCGCCGGCCTCGACGGCCACCGCACCCGACGTCAGCCACACCAGGGGCGTGGCCGCGAACCGCTCGTCGGCCAGCCACTCCTGCACCGTCGCCAGCGCCTGGTTCACCGCGTCGTGGACGCGGCCGACCATGCCCTGGTCCTCGGGCCGCTCGATGGCCGCCGGGAGGACGAACACCGCGTCCGGAGCCGGTTCGCCGGCGGCGAGCGCGACACCGAGCTCGGTCAGGTCGGCGTACTCGGTGACGCTGGCGCCCGAGCCCGCCGGCCCGCCCAGCCCGATCTCGTCCCGTCCCAGTACGGCCCAGCGGAGGTCGCCGGCTGCGGCCGTGGTGGGGGCCGCGGACACGGGCAGCCACTCCACCCGGAACAGCGACTCCAGGTTGCCGCCGGCCGCGTGGACCTGGGCGGCGGAGGCCGGGCGCAGCGTCAGCGACTCGACGGCCGCCACGGGGCGTCCGGTCTCGTCGGCGACCAGCAGGGCCAGCGTGTGCGGCTCGTCGGCCGTGACCGGGGTCAGGCGCATCCGGAGGGCGGAGGCGCCCACCGCGTACAGCGAGACACCCGACCAGAAGAACGGGAGCAGGGCACCTGCATCGGCCTGTGCGGCGGGGTCGCCGTGTCCGATGGCGTGCAGGCCGGCGTCGAGCAGGGCCGGGTGGAGCCCGAACCGGGCCGCGTCACGACGGCCGTCCTCCGGGAGCGCCACTTCGGTGAACAGCTCGTTGCCGCGGCGCCAGGCCGCCTTAAGGCCCTGGAACAGCGGCCCGTAGGAGACGCCCTGCTGGGCCAGTTCGGCGTAGAGCCCGCGCACGTCGACGGGCTCGGCGTCGGCCGGCGGCCAGGTGGCCAGCTCGCCGAACTCCTGCTCGGACCCGGGGCGGGCACCGACGGCGAGGGCACCTGACCCGTGGCGGGTCCACGGCTCCTCGGCCAGCGCGTCCTGGCGGCGCGAGTACACCGCGAAAGGCCGTCGGCCCGCGCCGTCCGGCGCCTCGACGACGAGCTGGAGCTGTACGCCGCCGCGCTCGGGCAGGACGAGCGGCGCCTCCAGCGTCAACTCCTCCACCACGTCGCAGCCGACCTGGTCACCGGCGCGCACGGCGAGGTCCACGAAGGCCGTGCCCGGCAGCAGGGCGGAACCGTGGATGGTGTGGTCGACGAGCCAGGGGTGCGTGTCGAGCGACAGCCGGCCGGCGAGCAGCACACCGTCCGAGTCGGCGAGAGCCACCGCGGCACCGAGCAGCGGGTGCCCGGCATCCCCGAGACCGATCGACTCCGGGTCCCCGGCGACGAACGCCGCCGCACCCGGCCAGAACCGCTGCCGCTGGAACGCGTACGTCGGCAGGTCGACCCGGCGGGCACCCGTGCCCGCGAAGAACGCCTCCCAGTCGACGGCCACGCCGTGGACGTGGGCCTGTGCGAGAGCGGTGACGAGGGTCTCGGCCTCGGGGCGGCCCGCACGCAGTACGGGCGCGAAGGCGATGTCGGCGGTGCCCGTCAGGCACTCCTGGGCGAGGGCGGACAGCACGCCGTCCGGCCCGAGCTCGACGAACGTGGTGACCCCGGCGGCTTCCAGGGCCCGGACGCCGTCGAGGAAGCGGACCGCCTCGCGGACGTGCCGCACCCAGAAGTCCGCCGACCCCATCTCGTCGGAGACGAGTGCACCGGTCAGGCAGGACACGACCGGGATCCGCGGGGCGGCGAAGGACAGCCCCGACACCACCTGACGGAAGTCGTCCAGCATGCCGTCCATGTGCGGCGAGTGGAAGGCGTGACTGACCGTCAGCCGCTTGGTCTTCCGGTCCTGGGCCCGGAAGTGCTCGGCGATCGCTTCGGCCGCGTCCTCGTCACCGGCGACCACGACCGACTGCGGGCCGTTGACCGCGGCGATGGACACCCCGTCGGCGTCGGCCAGCGCCGGCAGGACCTCGTCCTCCGAGGCCTGGACGGCGATCATCACGCCGCCCGCCGGGAGCGCCTGCATCAGCCGGCCACGGGCCGCGACCAGCGTGCACGCGTCGTCCAGGGACAGTACCCCGGCGACGTGGGCGGCGGCGATCTCACCGATCGAGTGACCTGACACGAAGTCGGGGCGCACCCCCCAGCTCTCCACGAGCCGGAACAGCGCCACCTCGATCGCGAACAGCGCCGGCTGCGTGTACTCCGTCCGGTCCAGCACGGCGGCATCGGAACCGAACAGCACGTCCTTCAGCGGCCTGTCGAGCAGCGCGTCCAGGTGGGCGCAGACCGCGTCCAGCGCGTCCGCGAACGCCGGGTAGGTGTCGTACAGCTCGCGGCCCGCGCCGAGGCGCTGGCTGCCCTGCCCGGTGAACAGGAAGGCGGTACGGCCGTCACCGGCCGGGCCCGTGACCGTCCGGGGGGCGGACTCACCGGCGGCGAGCCGGGCCAGTGCGTCCTGGAGGTCCTCGTCGTTGCCGTTGGTCAGGACGGTGGCGGCGCGGTGGTCGAGGTGGGCGCGGCTCGTGGCGAGGGAGTGGGCCACGTCGGCCGCGTCCGCGGCGGCGTCGCCGGCGGTGTCGAGGTGGGCGGCCAGCGCCGCCGCCTGCGCCCGGAGGGCTTCCTTGGTCCTGGCGGAGAGGAGGTACGGGAGGACGCGGGCGGCGGCAGGCCGGTCGGCCGGGCGCGCGTCGACGTCCACCGCCGGCTCGGCTTCCGGCGCCTGCTCGATGATCGTGTGCGCGTTGGTGCCGCTGATGCCGAAGGAGGAGATGCCGGCGCGGCGCGGACGGCCGGTCTCCGGCCAGTCCACGGACTCGGTGAGGAGTTCGACGTCGCCGGTCGACCAGTCCACGTGCGGGGTCGGGGCGTCCACGTGCAGGGTCTGCGGCAGCAGCCCGTGCTGCATGGCCAGGACCATCTTGATGACACCGGCCACACCGGCCGCGGCCTGCGTGTGACCGATGTTCGACTTCACCGAACCCAGCAGCAGCGGACGGCCCTCGCCCCGCTCCTGCCCGTACGTCGCCAGCAGCGCCTGCGCCTCGATCGGGTCACCCAGCCGGGTACCCGTACCGTGCGCCTCCACCGCATCCACATCAGCCGCCGACAGACCGGCACTCGCCAGCGCCTGACGGATCACCCGCTGCTGCGACGGACCGTTCGGAGCCGTCAGACCGTTGCTCGCACCGTCCTGGTTGATCGCCGAACCACGCACCACCGCCAGCACCGGGTGCCCGTTGCGCCGGGCGTCCGACAGCCGCTCCACGAGCAGCATGCCGACGCCCTCGCCCCAGCCCGTACCGTCCGCGGCAGCCGCGAACGCCTTGATCCGACCGTCCTCCGCCAACCCCCGCTGACGGCTGAAGTCGACGAAGTTCTCGGGCGTCGACATGACGGTGACACCACCGGCGAGGGCCATGGTGCACTCGTCGTTGCGCAGTGCCTGGATCGCCCAGTGCAGGGCGACGAGCGACGACGAGCACGCCGTGTCGACCGTGACCGCCGGGCCCTCCAGCCCGAAGACGTAGGAGACGCGGCCGGACATGACGCTGCCGGCGTTGCCCGTGCCGACGTGGCCTTCCAGACCGTCCTGCTCGCGGGTGACGAGGGAGAGGTAGTCCTGGCCGTTGGTGCCGACGAACACGCCGGCGCGGCTTCCGCGCAGGCTGGTCGGGTCGATGCCGGCGCGCTCGAAGGCCTCCCAGGAGGTCTCCAGCAGCAGGCGCTGCTGCGGGTCCATGGCGAGGGCCTCGCGCGGCGAGATCCCGAAGAAGTCGGCGTCGAAGTCGGCCGCTGCGGTGACGAAGCCGCCTTCGCGGGCGTACGAGGTTCCCGGCTGGTCCGGGTCGGGGCTGTAGAGGCGGTCGAGGTCCCAGCCGCGGTCGGCGGGGAACGGGGCGACCGCGTCCGCGCCGTCCGTGAGCAGCTGCCACAGGTCCTCGGGGGTGCGGACGCCGCCGGGGAAGCGGCAGCTCATCGCGACGATGGCGATCGGGTCGCCGTCGACGGCCGCGGCCGCGGGCAGCAGGGCGCCGGCGACGGGGACGCTGCCGACGAGCTCCTCGCGGAGGTGGTCGGCCAGTGCGGCGGAGGTCGGGTAGTCGTAGATGAGGGTGACGGGCAGCCGCAGCTCGGTGGCCGCGCTCAGCCGGTTGCGGAGCTCGACGGCCGTCAGCGAGTCGAACCCGAGCTCCTTGAAGGCGCGCTCCGCGCCCACCGCGTCCGTGGTGCCGTGTCCGAGGACGGCGGCGACGTGGGTACGGACGAGGTCGAGCAGCTCCCGCTCCTGCTCGGCGGGTGCGAGCGCGGCGAGCCGCCCGGAGAGGGTGGCCGGGCTCTCGGCCCGCCCGGCGGACCGGCGGCCGGCGCCGGCTTCGGTCGCCGTACGGGTCGCGCGGACCTCGCTGAGCTCGCTGAACAGTTCGGTGCGGCGTACGGCGGTGTGGCCGGCGAGGTACCGGTCCCATTCGATGTCGGCCACCATCACGGCGGCATCACCGGCGTCGCCGGTGCCGACCGCCTGCCGGAGGGCGCGGATCGCGGGCTGCGCCGCCAGCGGGGGCACGCCGTCGCGGCGCATCCGCGCTTCGAGGGCCTGGTCGGCGGCCATGCCGCCCTCGGCCCACGGGCCCCAGGCGATCGAGGTCGCGGCCAGGCCGGCGGCCCGGCGCTGCTCGGCCAGGGCGTCCAGGTAGGCGTTGGCGGCGGCGTAGTTGGCCTGGCCGGCGGTGCCGGCGGTGCCGGTCATGGAGGAGAACAGCACGAACGCCGTCAGCTCGATGCCGAGTTCGAGGGTGAGTTCGTGGAGGTGGAGCGCGGAGGTCGCCTTGGCCCGCAGGACGCCCTGGAAGCGCTCGGGCGTGAGGGCGTCGATCATGCCGTCGTCGAGGACACCGGCGGTGTGGACGACCGCGGTGAGCGTGTCGGCCTCGGCCGCCAGCAGCGTACGGAGGGCGTCGCGGTCGGCGGCGTCGCACGCCACGACCGACACCTCCGCCCCCAGCTCCGCCAGCTCGGCGGCCAGCTGGTCCGCACCCGGGGCGTCGGCGCCCCGGCGGCTGGTCAGCACCAGGCGCTCCGCACCCGCGCCGGCCAGCCAGCGGGCGACCTGCCCGCCGAGGGCGCCGGTTCCGCCGGTCACGAGCACCGTGCCGGATGGCGACCAGGACTCGGCGCCCGCGCTGCGGGCCGCCCGTACGAGTCGGCGTCCGAAGACCCCGGACGACCGGACCGCTACCTGGTCCTCACCGGCCGCGGCGCCGGCGAGCACGCCGACCAGCCGGCCCATCGCCCGCTCGTCCGAGACCTCGGGCAGGTCGACCAGACCACCCCAACGCTCCGGCAGCTCCAGCGCGGCCACCCGGCCCAGACCCCACACCTGGGCCTGAACCGCCGACACCAGCCGGTCCGAACGACCCACGCTCACCGCACCACGGGTCAGGCACCACACCGGCGCACCCAGCCCGGCATCACCCAACGCCTGCACCAGCACGGCCGTAGCCACCACACCGGCGGCCTCGTCCAGCGCCAGCAGCGACACCACACCCGCCACGGACTCGACCCCGGACAGCAGCCCGGCCAGCGCGGCCCGGTCCGTGCCCGCCTCGACCACGACCCGGCGCACCTCGGCGCCACGCCCGGCCAGCGCACCCGCCACGGAGTCGACCAGGGCGTCGTCAGCGTGGGCGGCAGGGACGACGGCGATCCAGGCGCCGCCCGGCAGCTCGGACGACGCGGGCGCCGTCAGCGGCTTCCACTGCACCCGGTAGCGCCAGCCGTCGGCCTGCGCCTGCTCCTGGTTCTGCCGGCGCCAGGCCGAGAGGGCGGGGACGAACTCGCTGAAGCTCGCCTCGTCGTCCACCTCCAGCTCGGCCAGCAGGGCGGCCAGATCGCCGCGCTCCACCGCGTCCCAGAACCGGACGTCGATCGCGTCCGCGGCCAGGGCCGGGGCGGTGCCGCCGTCCGACAGGGCCTTCTCCGGCCAGAACCGCTGCCGCTGGAAGGCGTACGTCGGCAGATCCACCCGCCGGGCACCCGTGCCGGCGAAGAGGGCGGACCAGTCCACCGCGACGCCCCGCACGAACGCCCGGGCCACAGCGGTGACGGCGGTCTCGGCCTCGGGGCGGCCCGCACGCAGTACGGGCGCGAAGGCGATGTCGGCGGTGCCCGTGAGGCACTCCTGGGCGAGGGCGGACAGTACGCCGTCCGGGCCGAGCTCGACGAACGTGGTGACCCCGGCGGCTTCCAGGGCCCGGACGCCGTCGAGGAAGCGGACCGCCTCGCGGACGTGCCGCACCCAGAAGTCCGCCGACCCCATCTCGTCGGAGACGAGTGCACCGGTCAGGCAGGACACGACCGGGATCCGCGGGGCGGCGAAGGACAGCCCCGACACCACCTGACGGAAGTCGTCCAGCATGCCGTCCATGTGCGGCGAGTGGAACGCGTGACTGACCGTCAGTCGCTTGGTCTTCCGGTCCCGGTCCCGGAAGTGCTCGGCGATCGCTTCGGCCGCGTCCTCGTCACCGGCGACCACGACCGACTGCGGTCCGTTGACCGCAGCGATGCTCACGCCCTCGGTGAGCAGCGGGAGAACCTCGTCCTCCGACGCCTGGACCGCGATCATCACCCCGCCGGCCGGGAGCGCCTGCATCAGCCGGCCACGGGCCGCGACCAGCGTGCACGCGTCGTCCAGCGAGAAGACACCCGCCACGTGCGCGGCCGCGATCTCACCGATCGAGTGACCGGCGAGGAAGTCAGGGCGCACCCCCCAGCTCTCCACGAGCCGGAACAGCGCCACCTCGACCGCGAACAGCGCCGGCTGCGTGTACTCCGTCCGGTCCAGCACGGCGGCATCGGAACCGAACAGCACGTCCTTCAGCGGGAGTGCGAGCTGCGAGTCGAACCGCGCGCAGGCCTCGTCCAGGGCGTCCGCGAACACCGGGAAGGCGTCGTACAGTTCCCGGCCCGCGCCGAGGCGCTGGCTGCCCTGCCCGGTGAACAGGAAGGCGAGCCCGCCCTCCGAGACGGTGCCCTGCACCAGGCCGGGCAGCGGCTCACCGGCGGCGAGGCCCCGGAGGCCGTCGACGACCGCGTCACGGTTGGCGGGGTCGGCGAGCAGGACCGCACGCGACTCGAACGCCGAGCGGCCGGCGGTGAGGGAGTACGCGGTGTCGGCGGTGGCGACGTGCAGGCTCTCCGTCAGCCACGTCACGAGCTGCTCCGCCTGGGCGCGCAGTCCGGCCGCGTTCTTGCCCGTGACGACGAACGGCAGGAGGGGCGCGGCGTCGGCGGCCTGCGGCTCGGGCGCGGTGTCGTCGCCGGGCTCGGCCGGGGCTTCCTCGATGATCGTGTGGGCGTTGGTGCCGCTCAGGCCGAACGAGGAGATGCCGGCGCGGCGCGGACGGTCGCCCTGCGGCCAGTCCACGGACTCGGTGAGGAGTTCGACGTCGCCGGTCGACCAGTCCACGTGCGGGGTCGGGGCGTCCACGTGCAGGGTCTGCGGCAGCAGCCCGTGCTGCATGGCCAGGACCATCTTGATGACACCGGCCACACCGGCCGCGGCCTGCGTGTGCCCGATGTTCGACTTCACCGAACCGAGCAGCAGCGGACGGCCCTCGCCCCGCTCCTGCCCGTACGTCGCCAGCAGCGCCTGCGCCTCGATCGGGTCACCCAGCCGGGTACCCGTACCGTGCGCCTCCACCGCATCCACATCAGCCGCCGACAGACCGGCACTCGCCAGCGCCTGACGGATCACCCGCTGCTGCGACGGGCCGTTCGGAGCCGTCAGACCGTTGCTCGCACCGTCCTGGTTGATCGCCGAACCACGCACCACCGCCAACACCGGGTGTCCGTTGCGCCGGGCGTCCGACAGCCGCTCCACGAGCAGCATGCCGACACCCTCGCCCCAGCCCGTACCGTCCGCGGCAGCCGCGAACGCCTTGATCCGACCGTCCTCCGCCAACCCCCGCTGACGGCTGAAGTCGACGAACGCGTCCGGGGTGGACATGACGGTGACACCGCCCGCGAGGGCCATGGTGCACTCGCCCTGGCGCAGCGCCTGGACGGCCAGGTGCAGGGCGACCAGGGACGACGAGCAGGCCGTGTCGACCGTGATCGCGGGGCCTTCGAGGCCGAACACGTAGGAGAGGCGGCCGGAGACGACGCTCGCCGCGTTGCCCGTGCCGACGTGGCCTTCCAGGCCGTCGGCGTCACCGGCGACCAGGGAGAGGTAGTCCTGGCCGTTGGTGCCGACGAACACGCCGGCCCGGCTGCCCTTCAGCACGGCCGGGTCGATGCCGGCGCGCTCGAAGGCCTCCCAGGAGGTCTCCAGCAGCAGGCGCTGCTGCGGGTCCATGGCGAGGGCCTCGCGCGGCGAGATCCCGAAGAAGTCGGCGTCGAAGTCGGCGGCGTCGTAGAGGAAGCCGCCCTCGCGGGCGTACGAGGTTCCGGGCCGGTCCGGGTCGGGGCTGTAGAGGCGGTCAAGGTCCCAGCCGCGGTCGGCGGGGAACGGGGCGACCGCGTCCGCGCCCTGCGCGAGCAGGCGCCAGAGGTCCTCGGGGGTCCGGACGCCGCCGGGGAAGCGGCAGCTCATCGCGACGATGGCGATCGGGTCCTCGTCGGCGGGGGCGACGGCGGCGGCCGGCAGGGTGGTGTCCGCGGTCTGCTCGCTGCCGACCAGTTCCCCGCGCAGGTACTCGGCGAGGGCGGCCGAGGTCGGGTGGTCGTAGACGAGGGTGGTGGGCAGCTTCAGCGCGGTGGCCGCGCCGAGTCGGTTGCGCAGGTCGACGGCGGCCAGGGAGTCGAAGCCGAGGTCCTTGAAGGCGCGCTCCGCGCCGACGGCGTCGGCTCCGTCGTGCCCGAGGACGGCGGCGACGTGCGTACGGACGAGACCGAGCAGCTCCCGCTCCTGCTCGGCCCGGGGCAGCCCGGCGAGCTTCGCGAAGGCGGCGCCGGCGACGTCGGCGCCCGTCACGACGGTGCCGTGGCCGGTGGCCGCGGCGTCGCCCGCCGGCGTGCGGGTGACGAAGTCGGCGACCGACGGGTTGGGGCGGACGGCTGCCACGACGGACGCGTAACGGTCCCAGGTGATGTCCGCGACGGTCAGGGCGTCCTCGCCGGCGCCGACGGCCTGCGCCAGCGCCGCGACGGCCGCGTCGGGGGCCATGGGGGGCACGCCTTCGCGGCGCATGCGGGCGTCCATCGCCTCGTCGGCGGCCATGCCGCCCTCGGCCCACGGGCCCCACGCGATCGAGGTCGCGGCCAGGCCGGCGGCCCGACGCTGCTCGGCGAGGGCGTCCAGGTAGGCGTTGGCGGCCGCGTAGTTGCCCTGCCCGGCCGCACCGATCGTGCCGCTCATGGAGGAGAACAGCACGAACGCGGACAGCTCGATGCCGAGCTCGCCGGTCAGCTCGTGCAGGTGCAGCGCGGAGGCCGCCTTCGCCCGCAGCACGCTCTCGAACCGCTCGGGCGTCAGCGCGTCCAGGACACCGTCGTCCAGCACACCGGCGGTGTGGACCACCGCCGTCAGCGTCTCGGCCTCGGCCGCCAGCAGCGTACGGAGTGCATCCCGGTCGGCGGCGTCGCACGCCACCACCGACACCTCCACCCCGAGTTCCGAGAGCTCCGCCGCCAGCTCGGCAGCGCCCGGAGCATCCGGGCCCCGGCGACTGGTCAGCACCAGCCGCTCGGCACCCGCACCGGCCAGCCAGCGCGCCACCCGCTGGCCGAGCGCGCCCGTACCACCGGTGACGAGCACCGTCCCGGACGGGGCCCAGGCCCGGTCAGCCTGGCCGCCGGAGGCACGGACCAGTCGGCGCCCGAAGACACCGGAGGACCGTACGGCGACCTGGTCCTCGCCGGTGCTGCCGCCCAGTACGCCCACCAGGCGGGCCATGGCCCGCTCGTCCGAGACCTCGGGCAGGTCGACCAGACCACCCCAGCGCTCCGGCAGCTCCAGCGCGGCCACCCGGCCCAGACCCCACACCTGTGCCTGTACGGCCGACACCAGCCGGTCGGAGCGACCCACGCTCACCGCACCACGGGTCAGACACCACAACGGCGCACCCACCCCGGCATCACCCAACGCCTGCACCAACACGGCCGTCGCCACCACACCGGCCGCCTCGTCCAGCGCCAGCAGCGACACCACACCCGCCACGGACTCCGCGCCGGCCAGCAGCCCGGCCAGCGCGGCCCGGTCCGTGCCCGCCTCGACCACGACCCGGCGCACCTCGGCGCCACGCCCGGCCAGCGCACCCGCCACGGCCGCATCGTCCACGTCCTCGGCGGGGGTCACGACGAGCCACGTGCCGGACAGTCGGGCACCGCCGGCCGCGGCGTCCGCCAGCGGCTTCCACGAAGCCCGGTAGCGCCAGCCGTCCACCTCGGACTGCGTCCGGACGCGGCGGCGCCACGCCGACAGGGCGGGCACGACCTCGCTCAGCGGCTGTTCGCCGTCGGCGTCGAGTTCGAGGGCAGCGGCGAGGGCGGCCACGTCCTGGTGCTCGACCGCGTCCCAGAAGTCGCTGTCGGCCGGGTCGGTCCGGTGGTCGGCGGCCGTGGACGGGTCGGCGGAGGCCGGGGTGCGCGCGTCCATCCAGAAGCGCTGCCGCTGGAAGGCGTACGTCGGCAGCTCCACGCGCTCGGCGCCCGTGCCGGCGTAGCAGGCGGCCCAGTCCACGTCCGTGCCGCGGACGAACATGCGGGCGACGGCGTCGAGGAGGGTGGCGGTCTCGGGGCGGCCGGCGCGCAGGGCGGCGGCGAAGGCGGGGGGCGGGGTGGAGGTGTCCTGGTGGTCGGCGGCGAGGCAGTCCTGGGCCATGGCCGTGAGGACGGGGTCGGGGCCGAGTTCCAGGAAGGAGTCGGCGCCGCGGGCGTGGAGGGTGCGGATGCCGTCGAGGAAGCGGACGCCCTCACGGACGTGGCGCACCCAGTGTTCGGGGGAGGCGAGCTCGGCGGCGGTGGCGGCGGTGCCGGTGAGGAGGGAGACGACGGGGAGGGTGGGGGTGCGGTAGGTGAGGACCTGGGCCAGGCGGCGGAAGTCGTCCAGCATGCCGTCCATGTGCGGCGAGTGGAACGCGTGGCTGACGGTGAGCCGCTTGGTCTTGCGGCCCTGCACCTCGAAGTGCGCGGCGACCGCCAGGGCCGCGTCCTCGTCACCGGCGACGACGACCGACTGCGGGCCGTTGACCGCGGCGATGGACACCCGGTCGGCGTCGGTGAGCAGCGGGAGGACCTCGTCCTCCGACGCCTGCACGGCGATCATAGCGCCGCCGGTGGGGAGTGCCTGCATCAGGCGGCCGCGGGCGGCGACGAGCGCGCACGCGTCCTCGAGGGAGAGGACACCCGCCACGTGGGCGGCGGTGATCTCGCCCACGGAGTGGCCGGCGACGGAGGCGGGCCGCAGTCCCCAGGACTCGACGAGCCGGTACAGGGCCACCTCGACCGCGAACAGTGCGGGCTGGGTGTAGGCCGTCTGGTGCAGGAGGGCGGCCGCGGGGGTGTCCGCGTCGGCGAACAGGACGTCGAGGAGGGGGTGTTCGAGCTGCTCGTCGAGGTACCAGCAGGCGTCGTCGAGGGCGTCGGCGAACACCGGGTGGGTTTCGTACAGTTCGCGGCCCATGGCCAGGCGCTGGCTGCCCTGGCCGGTGAACAGGACGGCGGTGCGTCCTGCGGCGGGCGCACCGTGGACGACGGCGGGGGTGTCAGTGCCGTCGGCGAGGGCGTGCAGGGCATGGTGGAGGGCGGTGCGGTCGTCGCCGAGGACGACGGCGCGGTGGTCGAAGCGGCTGCGGGTGGCGAGGGAGTGGCCGATGTCGTGCGCGGTGGCGTCCGGGCGGGCGTCGAGCCAGTCGGCGAGGCGTCGGGCGGTGGCGCGCAGGGCTTCGGGGGTCTTCGCGGACAGGGTCCAGGGCAGCGGTGCGCCGGCGGGGGCCTGCGCGGTCGGCTGGTCCGGGGTCCCGTCCTCGGCGCGGTCCTCGGCCGGCGGCTCCTCGATGATGGCGTGGGCGTTGGTGCCGCTCATGCCGAAGGAGGAGACGCCCGCCCGGCGCGGGCCGTCGGACGCCGGCCAGTCGACGGCCTCGGTGAGCAGGGAGACGGCGCCGGCCTCCCAGTCGACGTGCGGGGTCGGCGCGTCGACGTGGAGGGTCTGCGGCAGGACGCCGTGCCGCATGGCCATGACCATCTTGATGACGCCGGCGACACCGGCGGCGGCCTGGGTGTGGCCGATGTTGGACTTCAGGGAGCCCAGCCACAGCGGCTGGCCCCCGGGCCGGTCCTGGCCGTAGGTGGCGAGCAGCGCCTGCGCCTCGATGGGGTCACCGAGCCGGGTGCCGGTGCCGTGCGCCTCCACGGCGTCCACGTCGGCGGCCGACAGGCCGGCGTTGGCCAGGGCCTGGCGGATGACGCGCTGCTGCGCGGGGCCGCTGGGGGCGGTGAGGCCGTTGCTGGCGCCGTCCTGGTTGATGGCGGTGCCGCGGACGACGGCCAGGATGCGGTGGCCGTTGGCGCGGGCGTCGGAGAGGCGCTCGACGAGGAGCATGCCGGCGCCCTCGCCCCACGCGGTGCCGTCGGCGGCGGCCGCGAACGGCTTGCAGCGGCCGTCGGCGGCGAGACCGCGCTGGCGGCTGAAGGAGAGGAACGAGCCGGGGCTCGCCATGACGGCGGCGCCACCGGCGAGTGCCAGGGAGCATTCGCCGTTGCGCAGGGCCTGGACGGCGAGGTGGAGGGCGGCGAGCGAGGAGGAGCAGGCCGTGTCGACGGTGACGGTGGGGCCTTCGAAGCCGAAGGTGTAGGCGATGCGGCCGGAGGCGACGCTCGCGGCGTTGCCGGTGACGAGGTAGCCCTCGAACCCGTCGGCAGCGTCCTCGAGGCGGGGGCCGTACTCCTGGGTCTCGGCGCCCACGAACACGCCGATCTGGCCGCCGCGGAGTCCGGCGGGGTCGAGGCCGGCGCGGTCGAACGCCTCCCAGGAGGTTTCCAGCAGGATGCGCTGCTGCGGGTCCATCGCGAGGGCCTCGCGCGGGGAGATCCCGAAGAATGCGGCGTCGAATTGGTCGGCGTCGTGGAGGAATCCGCCCTCGCGGGTGTACGTGGTGCCGGCCCGGTCGGGGTCGGGGTCGTACAGCGCGTCGAGGTTCCAGCCGCGCCCGGTGGGGAATTCCGAAATGGCGTCGGTGCCGGTGGCGACGAGGTGCCAGAGTTCTTCGGGGGAATGCACGTCGCCGGGGAATCGGCAGCCGATTCCGACGATGGCGATCGGTTCGTCGCTGTTGACGGCGCGGGTGACGGGCGCCTCGGCGGGGGCGGTCCGGCCCAGGAGGAGGGCGTGGACGCGGTCGGCGAGGTGGGCGGGGCTGGGGTGGTCGAAGGCGAGGGTGACCGGGAGGCGCAGACCGGTTCCGGCGACGAGTCGGGCGTGCAGGTCGACCGCGGCGAGCGAGTCGAAGCCGAGGTCGAGGAACGAACGGTCGGCGTCGAGGACGGTGGGGGCGGCGTCCCGCAGGGTGGCCTTGACCAGGGAGGACACCCAGTCCAGGAGGGCCGCGCGCTGTTCGCCCTCGGTCAGGCCGGCCAGGCGCTCGCGCCACTGGGCCTGGGCCGCCGCCGGGTTGTCTCCGCTGCCGGTTCCGTCCTGGGCGCTCTGGTGGCCCTGGGGTTCGGGCGGAGTTCCGTCGGCTTCGGAGGAGCCGCCGATCTCGGGTGCGAAATCCTGGGACTCGTTAGACATCGCGCGCTCCACCACTCCGTACAGAGAACTCCAATACTGGTGAGACCCTGACACGGGAGAGAGGCGGCAGAAACCCCTAACAATCCCCCTAGGGGCCCCTAGGTGAAGGCCGCGGCAAGAAACCTTGACTCTAAGGGCGAGACTGACTCATGATGCCCCCGCAGTAAGGGCAATTGCAAGAATTCAGAAGGTTCTTGTCAAGGGTCCGGGGCCCGGTGTTCTACCGAATCCTGTTCTCGGGTGGGATAGCGGGCTTCGCTCTGTCCACACCACCTGAGAGGAAGCCTTCCCATGCGTGTTCTGTTAGTGACTTACCCGGCCGTCGGGCACCTGTTCCCGACGGTTCCGCTGGCCTGGGCTCTGCGCTCGGCCGGTCATGACGTCCTGGTCGCCAGCTCGGGCGACGCGCTGGAGGCGGCGAACGCCGGTCTGCACGTGGCCGACGTCTACCCCGGTTTCCACCTGGAGGAGTTCCTCCAGACGGAGTGCGGGGAGCTGATAGCACGGCTTCGGCAGCCGGGCGAGATCGATCCGACGGACGGGCTGAGACTGTTCGCCCGGCTCAACGACGCCCTCGCCGACGGCATCATGAAGACCGCCGACGCGTTCCGCCCCGACCTGATCGTGTACGAGCAGATCTTCGTGGCCGGCCTGATCGCTGCGGAGCGTCTGGGCATCCCGGCGGTCCAGCACAACTTCGGTTGTGTACGGGCGACTCCGCTGCGCCAACTGACCGTGGCGATGATGTCGGAGACGATGGCCCGGCACGGTGTGGCGAGCGTCCCGGACCGCGTACCGACGATCGACATCGCTCCGCAGAGCATGGTGGAGCCGGAGGTCGACGGCTGGGTGATGCGGCCGGTGCCGTACAACAGCGGTGCCGTGCTGCCCGATTGGGTACTGGAACAGCGGTCGGGCCGACCACGGATCGGTGTCACCCTGGGAACGGCGACGGTCCACGTGAACGGTCTGGGCCCGGTCCAGCGGCTCGTGGCCGCCGCCCCGCAGGTGGACGCCGAGTTCGTACTCGCGCTGGGCGAGGTCGAGACGGCCGAGCTCGGCGAACTGCCCGAGAACGTGCGGGTCGTGGGCTGGGTGCCGCTGGCGAAGCTGCTGGAGAACTGCGATGCGGCCGTTCACCACGGCGGTGCCGGGACGACACTGGCCGCGCTCAACGCGGGCGTGCCGCAGCTGGTGCTGCCGGACGGCGCGGACCGCGGGATCAACGCCCAGTGCGTGCAGGACCGGGGCCTGGGCCTGAGCCGTTCGGCGGAGGACCTGGACGCGGAGCTGCTCACGCGGCTGATCACGGACGAGAAGACGGCCCTGGTGGCGCAGGAGGTCCGGGCCGAGATCGAGTCGATGCCGACGCCGGCGTCGCTGGTACCGCGGCTGGAGGAACTGGCCCGCCGCTGAGCGGTACAGGGCCGGAGCTGATGCGGCAGGGGCCGGCGGGGTTCTCCCCGCCGGCCCTCGCCGTCGTCCGGAGCCGCGTGGCCGCCCGGGCGCCAGGCCCGGGCGCTACACGCGGATCTCGGGCCGGTAGGCGTCGAGCCAGATCGCGGTGTCCAGGGCCCGCTCGAGGCCGTTGCGGGCGGCACCGCTCAGGGTCTCGGGGGCCGCCTTCACGGACTCGGCGAGCCAGTCCCGGCTGACGATCTGGAAGACCGGGCCGTCCTCACCGACGAGCTGCTTGGCGTGCTGCTGGAGCGCCTCGGCGTAGCGCCAGTCCTGGACGACCGGGTAGGGGCTCTTGACCCGTTCGATGACGGACTGCGGCAGCAGGCTCCTGGTCGCGCCGCGCAGCAGGCTCTTCTCCCGGCCGTCGTACGTCTTCATCGACCACGGCGTGTTGTAGACGTACTCCACGAGGCGGTGGTCGCAGAACGGCACGCGGACCTCCAGGCCGACGGCCATGCTCATGCGGTCCTTGCGGTCCAGCATCATCCGCAGGAAGCGGGTGAGGTGCAGGTACGACAGCACGCGCATGCGGTGCTCGCGGGGGGTCTCGGAGTCCACGCGGCCGACCTCGGCGACGGCCGTCGCGTAGTGGTCGGCGAGGGCCTCCAGCGGGTTGAGGGCGATCAGCGTGTCGAGGTTGTACATCTCGGCGGGCTGGGTGTTGGGGGTGGCGCCGATCATGCCGGCGGTGATCCAGGGGAAGGTGTCGCCCTCCTGGACCGCCTGGTTGTGCAGCCATCCGTAGCCGCCGAAGACCTCGTCGGCGGCCTCGCCGGACAGGGCGACGGTGGACCGTTCGCGGATGGCCCGGAAGAGCAGGTAGAGGGAGACGTCCATGTCGCCGAGGCCGGCCGGGCTGTCCCGGGCGATGACGACCTGGCGGCGTACGTCGGGGTCGGCGAGGGAGGTCGGGTCGAGCACGATGTCGGTGTGCTCGGAGCCGGCGTGGCGGGCCATCGCGGAGGCGAAGTCGGCGTCGCGGCTGCCGTGCACGCCGGTCGGTACGAAGTGGGTGGACTCGCCGGTGAAGTCGACGGCGAAGGTGTGCAGCGGCCGGCCCTCGGTGGCCCGGTGGGCGGCGGCCAGGCCGGTGATGGCGCTGGAGTCGAGGCCGCCGGACAGCAGGACGCAGGTGGGCACGTCGGCGACGAGCTGCCGGGCGACGGTGTCCTCCAGGAGCTCCCGCACCCGCTCGACCGTGGTGTCGAGGTCGTCGGTGTGCTCGCGGCTCTCCAGCCGCCAGTAGGTGTGGCTGCGGATGCCGGCGCGGTCGACGGTGACGACGGTGCCGGGCACCACCTCGACGACGTCGTCCCAGATGGTCTCGCCGGGCGGCCGGTTGAAGGCGATGAACTCGCGCAGGCCGCGGGCGCTGACCACGGGCTTGGCCAACGGGTTGGCGAAGATCGCCTTGGGTTCGGAGGCGAACAGCACCCCGTCGGCGGTGCGGTGGTAGAAGAGCGGCTTGACGCCCATCCGGTCACGGACCATGACCAGCTTCCGAGCGCGGCCGTCCCAGACGGCGAAGGCGTACATGCCGTTGAGGCGGGAGGCCATCGCCTCGCCCCACTCCAGGTAGGCGTGGAGGACGACCTCGGTGTCGCTGGAGGTCCGGAAGCGGTGGCCGCGGCCGCGCAGTTCCTCGCGGAGCTCGCGGAAGTTGTAGACCTCGCCGCTGTAGGTCAGCGCGACGCGGCCGTCGGGGGTGGCGGCCTCCATCGGCTGGACGCCGCCCTCCAGGTCGATGATGGCGAGCCGGCGGTGGCCGAGGGCGGCGGGGCCGTCGATCCAGCTGCCTCCGGCGTCGGGACCCCGTCCCGTCAGCGTCCGGACCATGTCGTCCAGGGTGGTGGTCTCCTGGGCCAGATCGCGTTCGTAGGCGATCCAGCCGGCGATGCCGCACATGCGATGCTCCTCGGTCTTCGCGGCGCTTCCCGGCGGCCCGGTGCAAACGGCTCCCTCGCCCCCCTTTTCCGGGGCCTGGGTGTTCGGACACCTGCGGGGCCTCGACGCCCGACGGGCGCGCCTGTCCTCCCCGACCGTATGGTCCGGCGGTGTCGGCCCGCATCCCCTACCGGCCCCTCAAGGTCCGGGTGGGGGCGGGTCGTGCTCAGGGGCGCGGGCCGGGGCGGTGGGGGTGTCCGGCCGCGGCTCAGGCGATGCCGGGCAGGCTGAGGTCCCACAGCCGGGCGGGCAGGTCCCGCCGCCGTTTGACCTGCAACTTCCGGTAGATCCGGGTCAGGTGCTGCTCGACCGTGGAGACGGTGACGTACAGCTTGCCGGCGATCTCCCGGTTGGTGTGGCCGCGGGCCGCGAGGAGCGCCACCCGGGCCTCCGCCTCGGAGAGCACCTCGGCCTCCCGGGGCGGGTCCGCGGCCTCCCGCCCCGCGGTGACGGGTTCGCCGTCGCCCTGGCCGGGCGTGAACTCCTGGCACAGCGGCTGCGCCCCGCAGGACTTCGCGACGTGCCAGGCCTTGCGGACGAGCATCCGGGCCCGGTTGAAGTCCCCGGCCGCGCGGTAGCCGCTGCCCAGCTCGCCCAGTGCCCTGGCCAGCTGGATGCGGTCCTCGCCCTGCTCCAGGGTCTCCACGGCCTCGGTGAGGCGCTTCAGCCGGTACGTGAGGTCGCCGCTGGTGCGGGCGAGGGCGAACAGCAGGGCTCCGCGGGTGCGGCTGCCGGCGGCGCCCGCCTCCCGCTGCTTCTGCTGCTCGACGTACTCCCGGGCGCGCGGCACGTTGCCGAGGGCCAGCCAGGCCTCGGCGGCGTCCAGCCGCCACGGCACGAGTTCCACGGCGTCCATGCCCCAGCCCTGCATGAGCTCGCCGCAGGTGAGGAAGTCGCGCAGGGCGGCGTGGTAGCGGCCGGTCGCGAGGTGGCAGCGGCCCCGGGCGCGCAGGTAGTGCAGCCCGATCTGGGTTTCCAGCATCGTTTCGGGCACGGGCTGTTCGAGGAGGTTCATGGCCTCTTCGAGGTTGCCCATCTGGGTCTCGGCCTCGATGAGGACGGCGAGCGGCAGGGCGATGCCCACGCCCCAGCACTGCACGGATATCAGCGACATGGCCTGGCGGGCCTGGGCGGCCGCACCCGACAGGTCGCCCTGCCTGAGGACGGCCTCGGCACGGACCGCGCCGAGGGCTGCCTGCCAGGTCGGTGCGTTGCGGGCGGAGCACTCGCCGAGGAGCCGGTCGGTCCAGGTGAGTGCGAGGTCGAGGCGGCCGGCGTAGACGAGGGCCAGCACGGCGAGGACGAGGGGGATGAGGGTGCGGTCGCTGAGGTGGTAGCGCTGGAGCACCCGGGTGGCCTCGGCGACGGCCGCTTCGCCCTGCCCGCCGCGCAGGGCGGTCCGCATGGCCTCGACGGCCGGGAGGTGGGCGTCGTCGGGCATGTCGTACGGGGCGGGGGTGCGGGCGGCCGCGGTCCCGGCCGGGGTGCGCGGCGCTCCGGGCCGGTGGGTGCCCGGCAGGCCGGCGCCGGGGAACGCCTCCCGGACCGGGGGGCTGACCACGGAGAGCCAGCTCTGGGCGGCGGCGAGCGTGTCGGGGTCGTACGAGAAGGGCAGGCCGGCGTCCCGGGCCTCCTCGGCGGCGGCCTGGAGGCGGCGCACCTCCTCGCCCGCCTGGCGGGCCTCGCCCATCCAGGCCAGGCAGCTGACGGCGTGGAGGAGGTCGCGGTCGGTGAGCCGGCCCGCGCAGAACTCGCGGGACAGCTGCCGCAGGTGGCCTTCGGCGGCGACCGGGCTGCTGCGCCAGACGATGCTCACCAGGCGGGACTTCAGGGCGGTGCGCCGGGGGCCCTCGGGGCAGGAGTCGACGGCGAGTTCCCCGCAGCGCAGGGCCAGTTGGGGGTCGTCCTCGACGAGGGCGTACTCGGCGGCCTCCTGGAGGACGGGGATGGCCCACTCGTCCGCCGGTCTGCGGGTGGCGAGGAGGTGGCGGGCGACGTCGAGGGCGGGCGCGCCGTCCTGGTGCAGCAGGCGCGCGGCGCGTCCGTGGAGGGCGGCGAGCTCCCCGGGCTGGGTGGCCGCCAGGACGGCGGCGCGGGTCGCGGGCGTGCGGAAGGCGCCGTCGCCGAGGATCCCGCACCGGTTCAGGTCCTGTACGGCCAGTTCGGCGGCCTTGATGTGGACGCCGGTGATACGGCTGAGCAGGGCGGGCGGGGGGGCGTCGCCGAGGACGGCGATACCGCGGGCGACGGCGGGGATCTCGGGGTCGCCGCGGTGGAGGCAGTCCAGTAGGGCGCGTTCGAAGTGCTCGGCGGGGGCGAGCGGCTGGAAGGGCTCGCTGTCGCCGAGGGCGGCCAGGCCGTCCTCCAGCAGGGCGTTGACCAGGACCGGGTTGCCGCCGGTGGCCTCCTGGCAGTCGGCGGAGAGCCGCTGGGCGGCGGCGGTCGCGAAGTGGTCGGCGAGGATGCGGGCGGTGCCGTCCGCCGTGAGCAGGGGCAGCCGGACGCTGGTGCAGTTGGGCTGGCGCCGCAGTTCGGCGTGGAACGCGAGCTGGGCGGGCAGCAGCCGCACGGCCTCGGTGAGGACGATCAGTACGCCGGCCTGCCGGACCCGGCGGGCCAGGCAGAGCAGGAAGGCGCGGGAGAGTTCGTCGCCGTGGTGGACGTCGTCCACGGCGATGACGAGGGTGCGGTCCCGGGCGATCCGCAGGAGCAGGGCGCACACGTGCGGCAGGACCCGCATGCCGGCCTCGGTG
The DNA here is from genome assembly GCF_051550185.1 of Streptomyces pallidus (ex Mingjun et al. 2026). NCBI lineage: Bacteria > Bacillati > Actinomycetota > Actinomycetes > Kitasatosporales > Streptomycetaceae > Streptomyces > Streptomyces pallidus (ex Mingjun et al. 2026). The sequence goes on from NZ_CP196181.1 coordinate 724,747, forward strand.
CCGCCGGTGGTGTCGGCGGCGGATGCACCGGCGGCGGGCGCGGCCACCGCGTCGAGCAGGGCGGTGGCCTCGGCGTGGACGGCGGGATCCAGGGGTGCGGCGCTGTCGAGGATGCGGCGCAGGATGCCGAAGGGCAGGTGACGCTCCGGCCGGGAGCCGGCGGCTTCGAGGACGAGCGTCCCTTCGGCGATGGCCTGTTCGGTGAAGTGTTCCAGCAGGGCCGTCTTCCCGGCGGCGGTGGGCCCGCTGATCACCGCGACGCGTCCGCGGCCCCGCCGCGCGCTGCCGAGCAGGTCGGTCAGCGTGTCCCACTGCTTCTCGCGCTCGACCAGCCTTGCCACCTGTGCGTCCCTTTCCCCCGGGTTCTGTGAACTTGTCCTGCACTGCACTGCGTCGCGCCTCCTCGTGGCCCGCCGGTCCGGCGGGGCGGGTGAGGTCGGGGCTCGGATGTCCTCCGGTGCGGAGGACTGTCCGGCCCGGCCGTGGAACCCGCCTCGTCCGTTCGCCTTCGGGCCGGCCGTTGGTCATGCGGCCCGGCCCGGAGCGCGGCTCACCCCTTCCGGGTGGCCGCCGCGAGTTCCGCTGAAATGATCTTCAGGATCTGCGCCTGTTGCTGGGCGAGGAAGAAGTGGCCACCGGGAAAACGGTGGATGTCGAACGCGCCGCGGGTGTGGCCTTCCCAGGCGTCCGCTTCCTCACTGCTGGTCCGGGGGTCGGACTCGCCGGTGAGTACGGTGACGGGTGCCTTCACCGTGTCCTCGGCGGCGGCGCGGTAGTTCTCGATGGCGGTGTAGTCGCTCCGAATGGCGGGCAGCACCATGCGGAGGATCTCCTCGTTGCCGAGAATCGCGGCGTCGGTTCCGCTGAGTTCCCGCATTTCGGCCACGATGCCGTCGTCATCGCGCAGGTGCACGGTTTCGTGGCGGAAACTCGACGGTGAACGCCGCCCCGAGGCGAAGATGCGCACCGGGTCGATGCCGTGGTCGCGCTCCAGCCTGCGCGTGACCTCGAAGGCGAGGACGGCGCCCATGCTGTGGCCGAACAGGGCGAGCGGCCTGTCCACCCAGGGCAGGAGTGCGCTGGTCAGGGCGTCGGCGTAGGCGCCGATGTCGGTGAACCCGGGCTCGTGTCGGCGGTCCTGGCGTCCGGGGTACTGCACGGACAGGACGTCCACCGCCGGGGAGAGGGCCTGGGACACGGGGAAGTAGAAGGAGGCCGATCCGCCGGCGTGCGGCAGGCAGACCAATCGGATCGGACTGTCGTCCGCGGCGTGATAGCGGCGGATCCAGCCGTCGGCATTCTGCATGTCGATCAAGGGGATGAAAACTCCGTTTTCCGGTCCGGACGCAGCACGCAGGATCGATCTTCAGATCCGGCGTTCCCCTGCTTCCGCACACGCGTTCCGTTGATCTCATGTCTAGCAGAGCAACAATCCCTCGAGTACCCCTAGATCCGACCCCTACCAGGACTCGAAATCCCCCCTTCCCTGCCGACCGGACAGCGCGTTCTCCACACGGATTGCCCAGGCCATGAAGGAATCCCGGAGCCCCACGGAACAAATTCGGCCATCGGCTGGAATCAGCGCTCCCCCTTCCGCGGGGGCACGGTTTCCGGCGGCGCGGGGAACGGCGGGAGCGCCGGCTCGAACAGCCAGGCGGCGAGCAGTCCGTCCACCGGGCGGGGCGCGTGCCGCGCCACGTGGCCGGTGAACGCGGCGGTGGTGACCACCCCGTGGCGGTGCACGGCCGCCCAGTCGCGCAGCATGGGGAAGAACGCCGCGTCGCCCAGGGCGCAGCGGACCGCGTGGACGGCGAGCCCCCCGCGCTGGTACAGCCGGTCGTCGAACATCAGTTTCCGGCCGGGGTCGGCCAGCAGCAGGTCCTGCGGCTGCGCGGCCAGCAGCCGGTGCGCCGCGGCCGCCAGCTGGTGGGCCGTGCGGCCGCCGGAGTGCTCGGACCAGAGCCATTCGGCGTACTTCGCGAGGCCCTCGTTCAGCCAGATGTGCCGCCAGTCGGCGATGGTCACGCTGTTGCCGAACCACTGGTGGGCGAGCTCGTGGGCGACGAGGCGCTCCCAACCCCGCACGCCGTCCACGTGGTTGGCGCCGAACAGGGACATGCCCTGGGCCTCCACGGGGACGTCCAGTTCCTCGTCGGCGATGACGACCGTGTACTCACCGAAGGGGTAGGGGCCGAACAGGTCCCCGAACAGCCGCATCATGGCCGGCTGCCGGGCGAAGTCCCGGGAGAACCGCGGCAGCAGGTGCGGCGGCACGTGCGCGCTCTGCGCGACGCCGCCGAGGCCGGGGTCGCCGAGCAGCACCATCTGGTAGGTGCCGATGGCCAGCCCGACCAGATAGCTGGAGGTGGGCGCGGGCTGCTCGTACACCCAGGTGGTCGTGCTGGCCCGGGTGGTGCGGGTGAGGAGCCGGCCGCCGGCCACCACCGTGTACGCGGACGGCGTGTTGACCGAGAGCTGGTACGCGGCCTTGTCGGCGGGCCGGTCGTTGCACGGGTACCAGGACGGCGCCCCGACGGGCTGGCTGGCCACCAGCGCCCCGTCGGTCAGCTCCTCCCAGCCGAGGCCGCCCCAGGGGCTGCGCACCGGCTTGGGGTTGCCCGACCAGGTGACCTCCACGGTGAACGCGGCCCCGGCGTGCAGCGGCTTGGCCGGCCGGATCCGCAGCCTGCCGGCCCGGTGGCTGTAGTGCGGGACCCGGCCGTCCACGAGCACCCGGCCGAGCCGGAAGTCGGCCAGGTTGAGGTGGAACTCGGGGAGCGGCGCCCGCCCGGCGATCGCGCTGAGCCGGGCTGTGCCGGTCAGCCGGTTGGGGCCGGGACGGTACTCCACGGCGAGTTCGTACCGGTGCACGCGGTAACGGGGATCACCGTTGTCCGGGAAGTAGGGGTCGGATCCCGCTGTCTGCTGGCCGTTCACTGACGCTTCCGCTCCCTGCCGCCCGGTGCCCGCGGCGGCCCGTCACGACCGCCACGCCTCGATCGGATTGCCCAGCCAGCGGGAGTCGGCGGGGACGGACTCCCCGGCCATCACGAGGGAGGCCGGGCCGAGAGTGCTGCGCGCCCCCAGCGTGCTCCCCGGCAGGACGATTCCGCCCGGGCCCAGGGTGGCGCCCTCGCGGAGGATCACAGTATCCGTCCGCAGGATCCGGTCGTGGAAGAGGTGTGTCTGCAGGACGCAGCCGCGGTTCACGCTGACGGCGTCACCGAGCACGACCAGGTCCGTCTCCGGCAGCCAGTAGCTCTCGCACCACACGCCCCGGCCGATGCGGGCCCCGAGGCCGCGCAGCCACAGCACCAGCAGCGGCGTGCCGGACAGCGATCCGGCCAGCCACGGCACGGCCAGGACCTCGACGAACGTGTCCGCCAGCTCGCCCCGCCACACGAAGCCGCTCCACAGCGGGTGCTCCCCCGGCCGGTGGCGGCCCACCAGCAGCCACTTCGCGGCCACCGCGACCGCGCAGGCGGCCGTGCCCGCGGCGAGCAGGACCACCCCGGAGAGCAGCGCCGCGCCCCAGGGGCCGGGGCCGCCCGCCGCGGCCGCGGCGCTCAGGGCGGCCACGGCCAGGACGGCCAGCACGGCCGAGCAGAACACCGGGACGAGCCGGCACAGCTCCACCGCGCCGCGCGCCCACAGCAGCCGCGCGGGCGGGTCGTACGTGCGGCTCAGGTCGGCGTCGGCCGCGGACCGGGGCAGCCGCACGGGCGGCAGGCCCAGGTACGAGCTGCCCTTCTTGGCCTTCTTGGGGGTGGCGGACAGTACGCCGACCAGCCCGTCGTCCGGCACGGCGCGACCCGGGGCGGTCATCCCCGAGTTGCCGAGGAAGGCCCGGCGGCCGATCTCGGAGTGGCCGATCCGCACCCAGCCGCCGCCCAGCTCGCAGGGCGCGGTCAGGGTGTCGTCGGCGAGGAACGCGCCGTCGCCCACGGTGGTGAGGCTCGGCAGGGCGAGCACGGTGGACACCTCCGCACCCCGGCCGACCTTCATGCCGAGGAGCCGCAGCCACACCGGGGTGATCAGCCCGGCGTACAGCGGGAAGAGCCTGCCCCGGGAGAGGTCCATCAGCTGGGTGACCGTCCAGGCCTGCCAGGCGACCCTGCTGTGCGTCGGATGGCTCCCGGTGCGCAGTCCGATGCTGAGCGCGCGTACGGAGACCAGCACCAGCAGGGCGTACGCGCAGCCGTACGCGAGAGCACCCGGCACCACTGCGAGCAGTGCTCCGCCCAGCGCCCGGGCGAGCCCGGCGTCGGCGGGCACGAACCGGCCGGCCACGAACAGCGCCGGCACGGCGGCGGCCACCGGCAGGAACGTCAGCCCGAAGCCGGTGACCCCGTACATGGCGCGCCAGTGGACCGACCGGGGCGGGCGCTCCCGGGGCCAGTTGTGCTTGGCGCGGCCGACCTTGACCGCGGGCGCCCCGGCCCATCGCTGGCCGGTCGGGATCTGCCCGGTCACCGCGGAGCCGGGGGCCACCTCGGCCCGCTTGCCGACCCGAGCCCCGGGGAAGAGCACGCTGCGGGTGCCGACGACCGCCCCGGCACCGACCTTGACCGGGCCGACGACCAGTCGGTCCCCGTCCAGCCAGTGCCCGGCGAGGTCGACCTCGGACTCGACGGCGCAGCCGCGGCCCAGTTTGAGCAGGCCCGTGACCGGAGGCAGGGAGTGCAGGTCCACGTCGGGGCCGACCTTGGCGCCGAGGGCCCGGGCGTATCGCTCCAGCCAGGACCCGGTGAGCGCGGTGGCGCCGGCGCACTCGGCGAGCCGCTCGGCCGTCCACAGTCTCAGGTGCACGCTCCCGCCGCGCGGGTAGCGGCCGGGCTGGACGCCGTGCAGCAGCAGCCGGGCGCCGCCGGCGGCGATCGCGAGCCGGCCCGGGGGGCTGAAGAACAGGGCCGTACCGGCGCCGACCAGCCACCAGGAGGCGGTCGGCGCCCACGGATAGGGCCCGAACCGGTGCAGGACGTTGCCCAGGGCCAGCAGGGCCACGGTCCAGCGCAGGCCGACCAGGGTGGCGAGCGGGAGCAGCAGCAGGCACTGCGCCAGCTGCGTGCGGGCGGGGACGGGGGCGACGGGCCGGGCCGCGGCGTCCTCCTGGGCGGACTTCTCCAGCCGGCGGGCGAGCTTGCGCAGGGTGGGCTGCTGGTAGATGTCGAGGACGGCCACGCCCGGGTAGCGGCTGCGCAGCCGGGTGGTGAGCCGGGCGGCGGCGAGGCTGCCCCCGCCGATCGCGAAGAAGTCGTCGTCGGCGCCGGTCACGGGCACGCCGAGGGTCTCGTGCCACTGTTCGGCGAGCCAGGCCTCGGTGCCGTGCAGCTGCGCGGCGGGGCCGGTCGCGGTCTCCTGGTCGGGTAGGGGCCAGGGCAGCGCGTCCCGGTCGACCTTGCCGGATGTGCGGGTGGGCAGCGCGTCGACGGGCGCAAGCAGCGGTACGAGGGCCGCGGGCAGGGCGGCCCGCAGCCGTTCGAGGGCCGCGGCCCGGTCCCAGCCGTCCTGGGGGACGAGGTAGCCGACCAGCAGCTGGGCGCCGCCGCGCGCGGTGCGGACGGCGGCCGCCGCGGCGCTCACTCCGGGCAGGGCCTGGAGTGCGGCGTCCACCTCGCCCAGCTCGATGCGGCGGCCGCCGAGCTTGACCTGGTCGTCGGCGCGGCCGAGGAAGACCAGGCCGTCCGGTTCCGCGCGGACGAGGTCGCCGCTGCGGTAGGCGCGCTGCCAGCCGAGGGCGTCCAGCGGGGCGTACTTCTCCCGGTCCTTGTCCGGGTCGAGGTAGCGGGCCAGGCCCACGCCGCCGATGACGAGCTCGCCGCTGCCGCCCATCGGCACCGGTTCGCCGGACCCGTCGACCACGGCCAGTTCCCAGCCGTTCAACGGCAGGCCGATCCGGACCGGGTCCCGGCCGGTCAGGAGCGAGGCGCAGGCGACGACGGTCGCCTCGGTGGGACCGTACGTGTTCCAGACCTCGCGGCCCTCGGTGACCAGGCGCCGGCCCAGCTCGGGCGGGCAGGCCTCGCCGCCGAAGACGAGCAGCCGGACCTCGTCGAGGGTGTCGGGCTCCCAGAGCCCGGCCAGGGTGGGCACGGTGGAGACGACGGTGATCTCCTGCTCCACCAGCCACGGGCCGAGGTCGGCGCCGCTGCGCACCCGGGAGCGGGGTACCGGCACGAGGCAGGCGCCGTGCCGCCAGGCCAGCCACATCTCCTCGCAGGAGGCGTCGAAGGCGACGGAGAGGCCCGCCATGACCCGGTCGCCGGGCCCGATCGGCTCGTCGGTGAGGAACAGCGCCGCTTCGGCGTCCACGAAGGCGGCGGCGCTGCGGTGGGTGACGGCGACGCCCTTGGGCTTGCCGGTGGAGCCCGAGGTGAAGATGATCCACGCGTCGTGCTCCGGCCCGGGGCGCGCGGCGGGGGCCGCCCGGTCCTGCGCCGGACCGGCGGCCACGGCCGCTTCCGCGGCACCGGAGGTCTCTACGACTTCCGCGGCTCCCCCGGTCCCTGCGGCTCCCCCGGCTCCCGGGGTCTCGAACGCCTCGATGCGCTGCCCGGCTCCGAGTACGGCTCGCACCCCGGCTTCGGCGAAGACCAGCGCGGCGCGCTCGTCGGGGTCCTCGGCGTCGACCGGCACGTAAGCGGCGCCGGCGGCGAGCACCGCGAGGACCGACGCGTACAGCTCGTTGGTGCCGGACGGCACGCGGACGCCGACCCGGTCGCCCAGGCCGATCCCGGCGGCCGCGAGGGCGCGCCGGCGGCGTTCGACCTCGGCGGCCAGGGACCGGTAGGTCAGCCGGGCGGTGCCGTCGTCCAGGGCGAGCTCGTCCGGGTACGCCCGCACGGAGGCGTCGAAGACGTCGACGAGGGTGCGGGGCGGGGCCGCGGGACCGGCGCGGAACCGGGCGGACTTCCCGGACTCCGTGCGCCCGTCCTCCTCGGCCGTCGTGCGGTCGTCGATCAGGGTGAGTTCACCGTGTTCGGGTGTGGCTGCCATCGGCCCTCACGTCTCGCACCCGGACACGGCCGGGTTGTCGGAAGATCCCGGTTTCACCCGGGTTGCTCGGGTACAGCGCCAAACAGCCCGCCAGTTTAGTGCACCTGCGGGAAGGATCGACGGGTTCGACGCGTTTCGGCCACGTGCAGGCGCACCGTGGCGCCACGTCCTGCGGCATGAGCTCATATGCGAGGCTCAGCAGCTATTCGACCAGGCACATGCCAGGCTGTTGTCGAATTCACTTCGTAGATGCAGGATGGGTCGCGAGGGTTCCGGCGGCGGGAACCGCCGGGCGGGGCGAGCGGCGGAGAGGGCGGGGGCCCGTGGTGATCCCCACCTGCGACCCCGCCCTGGTCCGGGACTTCCGGCTGAACCGGTACGCGCCGGAGGTCCTCGACGCCGAGGCCCGCCGCCACCCCACCGTCGGGGACCTCGCCGACGCACTGGGGGGCACGGGCACGGTGCGGACGGCGCCCATCCCGCTGGACTGCACCGAGGCGTTCAACGAGGCGTACTACGGCCGTCCGGAACTGCTCCTCGACCCGGCGGTCCGGCAGGCGTGCCCGGCCTGGGACCGCGTCGACGACCGGGTCGGCGCGCTTCGAGGCGGCCCTGCGCCGTGACCTGGGACCGGGTGCCTGGGACGAGGCGTACGGACACCTGCGGGTCCAGAGCACGTACGAGGGCTCACTGGTGGTCGTCCGCGCGATCCCCTAGCCCGGCGGCGGCCGTCAGCCGGGGATCACCGGAAGCGGGACGGGATCACCCGACGTCCGGTCGGTCCGTGCACGGCAGCTTCTCGGCCGGCCTCCTCGACCACCTTCCGGACCCGGGCGCCGCGCTTCGCGAACGGGCCCGCGTCACCACCCCGGACCCCCTCGCGGAACACCGGCTCCGCGGCGCCCCGGAGGCCACCGGCTGGCGCCCGGTGGAGTACGAGGACGCCGCCGGGCACTTCCCGGCCCGCGCCGTTCCCCGATCCCGACCGCCTCCGCCGAGCAGAAGTGCGCCGGGCGGCAGCCACGCCCACACTGGCAGGATGAGGCGCACGCCCGTGGTGTCGCTCTGCGCGGCCTGCCTGATCGGCGCCGCCCTGCCGGCCGGGTCCGGCGCCGCTGCGGCCTCGGCCGCCCCCGCTGCGGCCGCCCCCGCTGCGGCCTCCGCCGCTCCTGCCGACACCGCCGCGCGGGCCTGCGTCGCTTCACCCGCTCCCGTCCCCGCCCACGGCGACGCCCGCCGGGTCCTCGACATCGCGGAGCGGGCCAAGCGGGAGTTCGGGCTGAACGCGGTGGTCCTTAAGGTGACCTCACGCGGCCGGGAGGTGCTCACCTCGGCCCTCGGCGAGTCGATGACGGGCGTTCCGGCCGATCCGTCGATGCACTTCCGCACCGGCTCCGTCGGCATCGTCTACATGGCGACCGTCCTGCTGCAGCTCGTCGAGGAGGGCCGGGCCTCGCTCGACGACCCGGTGTCCCGCTGGGTGCCGGACGCACCGCACGGCTCGGAGATCACCCTCAGGATGCTCGGCAGCTCCACGTCCGGCCTCCACGACTACGTGACGAACCCGAAGTTCATCGCGGAGTACGAGGCGGCGCCGTTCCGCGCCTGGACCCCGGCGGAGGTCCTCAAGATCGCAGCGACTCCCCCGCTCCTGTACGAGCCGGGGACCAACTGGAACTACTCGCACGCCAACTTCGTCCTCCTCGGGGCCGCGCTGGAGAAGATCAGCGGCCAGCGCCTGGACCGGCTGCTCGCCGCACGCGTCTTCGGCCCGCTGGGGCTCGGCCAGACCGCCAACCGGTTCACGCCGCAGATCCCGGAGCCCGTCCTGCACGCCTTCACCGCCGAGCGCGGCCGCTACGAGGAGGCGACCTTCTGGAACCCCTCCTGGACCACGGCCCCGGGAGCGGTCCTGGTCCAGGACGTCTGCGATCTGGAACGGTCGGCCCGCGGCATCGGCACCGGCGAGCTGCTGTCCCGGACGTCCTTCCGGACCCAGCTGAACCCGGGCACGGTCGGCCTCGGGCATCCGACGGCCTCCTGCCCGGCCAGCGTCTGCCTCCTGACCAACACGCCGTCCCGGCACTTCGGCTTCGGGGTGATCGTGGTCAACGGCTGGATCACGACGAACCCGTCCTTCTCCGGGTACGCGGCCGTCCAGGCCTACCTGCCGGCGCAGCAGCTGTCCATCGCGGTCAGCGTGACCCAGGGTCCCGAGAGCCCCGAGGGCAACTCGGCCCAGACCATCGCCGAACGCATCGCCGCCGCCCTCGCCCCCGGGCACCCGCTCAAGGTGTCCTGACGCGGATTCTTCCAGGCGTGTTCTCACCGCTCCGCGGTCCGCCGTGCGCGACCATACGGACAAAATATCCAAACAGGAAGAAGGATGGACGTGTCCGGCAGCGAGAGTGAGAACCCGGCGATCCCCTCCCCCACCCCTACGGCGACCCGGCCCAAGACCAACCGGGACTGGTGGCCGAACCAGCTGGACCTCCAGGTCCTGCACCAGAACTCGCCCCTCGCCGATCCCATGGGCGAGGACTTCGACTACGCGGAGGAGTTCAAGACCCTCGACGTCGACGCACTGAAGCGGGACGTCTTCGAGGTGATGACCACGTCACAGGACTGGTGGCCGGCGGACTACGGCCACTACGGGCCGCTCTTCATCCGGATGAGCTGGCACGCCGCGGGCACGTACCGCATCGCCGACGGTCGGGGCGGGGGCGGCTCCGGCGCCCAGCGCTTCGCCCCCCTCAACAGCTGGCCGGACAACGCGAGCCTCGACAAGGCGCGCCGCCTGCTCTGGCCGGTCAAGCAGAAGTACGGGCGGAAGATCTCCTGGGCCGACCTGCTGGTCTTCGCCGGCAACTGCGCACTGGAGTCCATGGGGTTCGAGACCTTCGGATTCGGATTCGGCAGGCAGGACATCTGGGAGCCCGACGAGGTCTTCTGGGGGCCCGAGGACACCTGGCTCGGGGACGAGCGCTACAGCGGCGACCGAGAGCTCGCCCGGCCTTTCGGCGCCGTGCAGATGGGGCTGATCTACGTGAACCCGGAGGGCCCCAACGGCAACCCGGACCCGGTGGCCGCCGCGCGGGACGTCCGCGAGACCTTCGCGCGCATGGCGATGAACGACGAGGAGACGGCGGCGCTCATCATCGGCGGCCACACCTTCGGCAAGTGCCACGGCGCGGTCGACTCCCAGTACATCGGCCCGGAGCCCGAGGCCGCCCCCCTGGAGCAGCAGGGCCTCGGCTGGCGGAACACGTACGGCAGCGGTAGCGGCTCCGACACGCTCACCAGCGGGCTGGAAGGCGCGTGGACCACCGCGCCGACCCGATGGGACAACGGCTACCTGGACAACCTGTTCCGGTACGAGTGGGAGCTGACCCAGAGTCCCGCCGGCGCCCACCAGTGGAAGCCCAAGGACCCCGAGGCGCAGGACATCGTGCCCGATGCGCACGACCCGGCGAAGCGGCACGCGCCGATGATGCTGACGACGGACCTCGCGCTGAAGGTGGATCCGGTGTACCGGCCGATCGCGGAGCGCTTCCACGAGCACCCGGACGAGCTGGCGACCGCCTTCGCCAAGGCCTGGTACAAGCTGCTGCACCGCGACATGGGGCCCGCCTCGCGCTACCTCGGCCCGTGGGTCCCGGAGCCGCAGCTGTGGCAGGACCCCGTCCCCGAGGTCGACCACGACCTGGTCACGGACAAGGACGTCGCCGCCCTCAAGGACAGCATCCTCGGCTCCGGGCTGCCGGTGTCGCACCTGGTGGCCGCCGCCTGGGCGTCGGCGGCGAGCTTCCGCGGCACCGACAAGCGCGGCGGCGCGAACGGGGCGCGCATCCGGCTCGCCCCGCAGAAGGACTGGGAGCCCAACAGGACGCCCGAAGTGGCCGCGGTGCTCCAGACCCTGGACGGGATCCGGCGGGACTTCGACGCCGCGCAGTCCGGCGGGAAGCGGGTGTCGATGGCCGACCTGATCGTGCTGGGCGGGTGCGCGGCCGTCGAGCGGGCGGCGCGGGACGCCGGGCACGACATCACGGTCCCGTTCGCCCCGGGGCGCACGGACGCCACGCAGGAGCAGACCGACGTCGACTCGTTCGCCGTGCTGGAACCGGCCGCGGACGGGTTCCGCAACTACGTGCGGGCGGGCGAGAAGCTGTCGCCGGAGACCCTGCTGCTGGACCGGGCCAACCTGCTGACGCTGACCGCTCCCGAGATGACCGTGCTCGTGGGCGGCATGCGGGCGCTGAACGCCAACGTCGGGCAGTCCCCGCACGGCGTGTTCACCGACCGGCCGGGGACGCTGACGACCGACTTCTTCGTCAACCTGCTGGACATGGGCACGGAGTGGAAGCCGTCCGCCACGGTCGAGAACGAGTTCGAGGGCCGGGACCGGGCCACGGGCGGGGCCAAGTGGAAGGCGACCGCCGTCGACCTCGTCTTCGGCGCCAACTCCCAGCTGCGGGCCATCGCGGAGGTCTACGCCTCTCAGGACGGGGAGGAGAAGTTCGTGCGCGACTTCGTCGCCGCCTGGGACAAGGTCATGACCCTCGACCGGTTCGACCTGGCCTGAGCCCACGGGACCCCGGGTTCCGGTGTCCGGATCGGCCGGCCCCTCCCCGGCCGGCCCGGACACCCCGGGGGCGCCCCGGCGGACTCCCCCGCGGACACCCCCGGCTCAGTCCTCGGGCAGGACGTTGCCGTCCTCGTCGAGCGGGGGGTGGATGCGTGCCGGGTCCTGGGTGTTGAGGTCGGTCGGGCGGGGGCCCTCGGGCCCGTCGGGCCCCCAGCGCAGCAGACGGCGGGTGCGGGCGATCCGGTACACGGTGCCGCGGAACTCCAGCCGGTTCACCCGGCCGGCCCGGAGCCGGTCGGCGGCCTCGGCGTACGCCGCGAGCTCGGCGGCGTGCCGGTCCGCCCGTCCGCCGGCGGCCGCCGTCCGGGTACGGGCGTCGGTGTGCGTGTCGGTGCTCACGGGGATGAGGCCGCGCATCCGCGGCCACGCCCAGGTCAGCCCGAACTCCAGCGACCTGCGGGCCGCGTGCGCCGTCGGGTGCGGGCCGCTGACCGGCTTCCAACCGCCCCTCGACTGCTCCACGACCGTGAACGTGGGCGGCAGGAGCAGCACGTCCGGGTGGGTGTCCAGCGCCTGCCGGGAGTCGGCGCGCACGTCTGCGGGGAACCGGTCGCCGACGTAGTGCAGGCCGCGCAGGGCCAGCTGCTCGACGGCCTGGGTCGGGGTGACCGGGGCGTCCGGGTCCAGGACCAGGTCCGCGTCGAGCTTCGGCTCCGCGGCGTTGCGCGCCCAGTCCGGGACCGGGGGCTCCGGGTCGGTGGGGCGCGGTTCCTCGATGCCGCCCGGGCCGGCGCCCGCGTACTCCTCGGCGCGCACGATGCGGTAGCGCTCGCCGGCCGCGACGAGTTCGTCGACCCGCCCGGTCTCCAGCCGGGCGACCGCGGCCAGCAGGTCGCGCCGCTCCGCCCGGTCCTTCGCCTCGTCCTTCGCGCGGAACCACAGTTTCGAGTTCAGGCTGTCGCGTGCCAGCTGCGGGCAGCCGGCCGCGACGGCGACCACCACCCGCCACCGCGGCCCGTCCCCCGGGCGCCGTGCCGCCACCCCGAACAGCGGGCCGCGCACGGCCACGTCGCCCGCACGCGCCACGGCGTCGACGGCATCGGCTTCCGCTGCGGCCTCCACCGGCTCCACCGGTACGCGCACCACCATCGGCCGCGGCCGGTCCGGCCCTGCATCCCCACGGTCCATGCCCCCATCCTGCCGAGCGGAGCACGGCTCCGCGGCGGTTTCGGCGTTCCCGCCCCCCGGGCGGGTGGCGCGGGCCGGAGCGCCGCTACGGTGCCCCGGCGGCCCCGGCGCAGGCGGGGCACAGGCCCCGGTAGACCACGTCGGCCCGCGTGACGGTGAAGCCGAACCGTTCGGAGTCGGGCAGGTCGGCCAACGGGTCGCCGGCCGGGTGGACGTCGCGGATCTCGCCGCAGCCGGAGCACACCAGGTGCTGGTGGGGCCGGCGCGCGTTCGGGTCGTAGCGTTTCGCGCGGCCGTCCGTCGTCACCTCGGCCACCTCACCGAGCGCGACGAGCTCGCCGAGGGTGTTGTAGACGGTCGCGCGGGAGACCTCCGGCAGCCGGGCGGTGGCCCGTAGGAGCACCTCGTCCGCCGTGAGGTGGACGTGCTCGCCGTCCAGTACCTCCGCGACCACCCGGCGCTGGGCCGTCATCCGCCAGCCGCGTCCGCGAAGCCGCTTCACCAGGTCGCTCATGCCCCACCAGCCTAAAATGCGCCTCGTTCGACCAATGAATCCGTACAGATCTGGTTGCCGCATTGACTTGGACTATGTCCATCGTAGGATCAGTTCCGGCGACAACCAAGGGACAGGACGATGGCGGCGAGAGCGCGTGACGGTGGCGAGACCCGGTCCCGGTGAAGGAGCCCGCCCGCTCCCCCTGCTCCACCCCTTGTTCCCGAGCACCGTGGTCCACCCAGTCCGGAAGGATTCCGAGGATTCCCATGCCTGAGAACGATGAAGCAATCGTCGTGGACGCGAAGACTGAAGGCGCCGGAGGCTGCCCGGTCGCACACGAGCGGGCCCCGCACCCGACTCAGGGCGGCGGAAACCGCCAGTGGTGGCCGGAGCGGCTCAACCTGAAGATCCTCGCCAAGAACCCGGCCGTGGCCAACCCCCTCGGCGAGGGGTTCGACTACGCCGCGGCGTTCGAGACGCTCGACCTGCCGGCGGTGAAGCGGGACATCGCCGAGGTGCTGACGACCTCGCAGGACTGGTGGCCGGCCGACTTCGGCCACTACGGCCCGTTCATCATCCGGATGGCCTGGCACAGCGCGGGCACGTACCGGATCAGCGACGGCCGCGGCGGCGCGGGCGCCGGCCAGCAGCGCTTCGCCCCGCTGAACAGCTGGCCGGACAACGCCAACCTCGACAAGGCCCGCCGCCTGCTGTGGCCGGTCAAGAAGAAGTACGGCCAGAGCCTGTCCTGGGCGGACCTGATGATCCTCGCCGGCAACGTCGCCCTGGAGACGATGGGCTTCGAGACCTTCGGCTTCGGCGGCGGCCGCGCGGATGTCTGGGAGCCCGACGAGGACGTGTACTGGGGTCCCGAGACCACCTGGCTGGACGACCGGCGCTACACCGGCGACCGGGAGCTGGAGAGCCCCCTCGGCGCGGTCCAGATGGGCCTGATCTACGTCAACCCGGAGGGCCCGAACGGCAACCCGGACCCGATCGCCGCGGCCCGCGACATCCGCGAGACGTTCCGCCGGATGGCGATGAACGACGAGGAGACCGTCGCCCTCATAGCCGGCGGCCACACCTTCGGCAAGACCCACGGCGCCGGCCCGGCGGACCACGTCGGCGCCGACCCCGAGGGCGCCCCGCTGGAGCAGCAGGGCCTCGGCTGGAGCAACTCCTTCGGCACCGGCAAGGGCGGCGACACCATCACCAGCGGCCTCGAGGGCATCTGGACCAACACCCCCACCTCTTGGGACAACAGCTTCTTCGAGATCCTCTTCGGCTACGAGTGGGAGCTGTTCGAAAGCCCCGCCGGCGCGCAGCAGTGGCGGCCGAAGGAGGGTGCCGGCGCCGGCACCGTCCCCGACGCGCACGACGCGTCGAAGAGCCACGCGCCGACGATGCTGACGACCGACCTCTCGCTCCGCTTCGACCCGGTGTACGAGTCGATCTCGCGGCGCTTCCTGGCGGACCCCGCGGCGTTCGCCGATGCCTTCGCCCGGGCCTGGTTCAAGCTGACCCACCGCGACATGGGCCCCGTCGTGCGCTACCTCGGCCCCGAGGTGCCCTCCGAGACGCTGCTGTGGCAGGACCCGCTGCCGGGGCGGACGTACGCGCTCGTCGACGCCGGGGACGTCGCGGACCTCAAGTCCCGGATCCTCGACTCGGGCCTCTCCGTCGCCGAGCTGGTGTCCACCGCGTGGGCGGCGGCGTCGTCCTTCCGCGGCAGCGACAAGCGCGGCGGCGTCAACGGCGCCCGCATCCGGCTCCAGCCGCAGAGCGGGTGGGAGGTCAACGAGCCGGACCGGCTGGCAGCGGTGCTGCGGACCCTGACCGGCATCCAGGAGGCCTTCAACGGCGGCCGGACCGACGGCAAGCAGGTCTCGCTCGCCGACCTGATCGTCCTCGCCGGCAACGCGGGCGTCGAGACCGCGGCCGCGGCCGCGGGCTTCGAGGTGGAGGTCCCGTTCACGCCGGGCCGTGTGGACGCCGCACAGGAGCAGACGGACGTCGAGTCGTTCGCCGCGCTCGAACCGACCGCGGACGGGTTCCGCAACTACCTCGGCAAGGGCAACCGGCTGCCCGCCGAGTACCTGCTGCTCGACAAGGCGAACCTGCTGACCCTGAGCGCTCCCGAGCTGACCGTCCTCGTCGGCGGCCTGCGCGTCCTGGGCGCGAACCACCAGCAGACGTCCGTCGGCGTCCTCACGACGACGCCCGGAGTCCTCACCAACGACTTCTTCGTCAACCTGCTCGACCTGGGCACGACGTGGAAGGCGACCTCCGAGGACGCGCACACCTTCGAGGGCCGCGACGCCGCCACCGGCGCGCTCAAGTGGACCGGCAGCCGCGCCGACCTCGTGTTCGGGTCGAACTCCGAGCTGCGCGCCCTCGCGGAGGTCTACGCGAGCGACGACGCCGGGCGGAAATTCGTGGACGACTTCGTCGCGGCCTGGCACAAGGTGATGGAGCTGGACCGCTTCGACCGCTCCTGACGGCGTCCGCGCCGGACACCCCCGGGGAACTCCGCGTGGCGGTGCCGCCACCGGGGGTGTCCGGCGCCCCGCCCGGGGGAGGGAACGCCCCCGCGCGGGTAAGAAGGGGTACGGAGGACCCGTGCCATGAACCGGACCGACTGGCTGCTCACCCCGCCCGAGCGCGGCAACCCCGCGACGCGCCTCGACCGCCGCCGGCCCGGGGGCACCGCCTGGTCGGACGGGAACGACGTCCGGCCGGTGGTGCACGGCGCCGCGTACTTCGCGGAGCTGCTGGAGCGGATCGACGCCCAGCGGGCCGGCGACCTGCTCCTGTTCACCGACTGGCGCGGCGACCCCGACGAACGCCTCGGCCGGCACCACCCCGGCCGGGACGGGGGCGCCGACCGGCGGGGCACCGAGGTCGGCGCCGTCCTCGCCCGGGCCGCCGAGCGCGGTGTCGTCGTCAAGGGCCTGGTCTGGCGCTCCCACCTCGACCGCCTGCAGTTCAGCGAGACGGAGAACCTGCACCTCGGCGCGGAGATCGAGGAGGCCGGCGGCGAGTGCCTCCTCGACATGCGGGTGCGCCCCGGGGGCTCGCACCACCAGAAGATGGTCGTCCTGCGCCACCCCGGCCGCCCCGGGCTCGACATCGCCTACGTCGGCGGGATCGACCTGTGCCACAACCGCAACGACGACCGCAGCCACCTCGGTGATCCCCAGGCCGTGCCGATGGCCGGGGCGTACGGGCCGCACCCGCCCTGGCACGACGTGCAGCTCGCCCTGCGCGGGCCGGTGGTCGGCGACATCGAGGCCGTCTTCCGCGAGCGCTGGCAGGATCCCTCACCGCTCTCGCGCAGCCCCGTCACCCGCCTGCGGGAGCTCCTGCACCACGAGGACACCGACGCGGACCCCCTGCCGCCGCAGGGCCCCGACCCCGAGCCGTGCGGCACCCACACCGTCCAGGTGCTGCGCACCTACCCGAACCGGCTGCTGCGCGGCTACCCCTTCGCCCCCGACGGCGAGCGCAGCATCGCCCGCGGCTACCTCAAGGCCCTGCGCCGGGCCCGCTCCCTGATCTACCTGGAGGACCAGTACCTGTGGTCGCCGCGCGTCGTGGCCTGCTTCGCCCACGCGCTGCGCGTCAACCCCGGCCTGCGGCTGATCGCGGTCATCCCCTCGCTCCCCGAGCAGGACGGCCGGCTGACCCTTCCCATGAACCTGATCGGGCGGGTCAGCGCCCTGGACCGGCTGCGCCGGGCGGGCGGCCCCCGGGTCGCCGTCTACGGGCTGGAGAACCACGCCGGCACTCCCGTCTACGTGCACGCCAAGGTGTGCGTCATCGACGACGTGTGGGCGTCGGTCGGCTCCGACAACATCAACCTCCGCTCGTGGACCCACGACTCGGAGCTCAGCTGCGTCGTCCTGGACACCACCGAGGACCCGCGTCCGCCCGGCGACCCGGGCGGCCTCGGCGACGGCGCCCGCGGGTTCGCCCGCCGGCTCCGTCTGGAGCTGTCCCGCGAGCACCTCGACATCGGTCCCGATCCGGTGCCCGACACGGTGCCGGACGCGGGCGGCGGGGCGCCCACCGCCGACGACGCCCTGTGCGACCCGGTCGCCGCCTTCCACTCCTTCGCCTCGGCCGCGGCCGACCTGGACGCCTGGTACGCCGACGGCTGCCGCGGACCGCGCCCGCCCGGCCGGCTCCGCGGCTACCGCCCGCCGGAGCTGGCTCCCACGGCCCGGGCCCTGGCCACTCCCCTGCACCACCTCCTCGTGGACCCGGACGGCCGCCCGCTGCGGCTGCGCCGCCGCAACGCCTTCTGAGCCGGGCCGGCGGGAACGCGTCGCAGTCCGCAGCACTTCTGGACCGCGCGCCGCGTGTGTCACCCTGGCACGGCGAACCGGGTCCCCCACATGCCGTACGGCCCGGCCCACCGACAGGAAACGCACCCGCCCATGCCCCTGCCCTTCCTGCCCGCCCTCCCCCGGGCCGTACCCGCTGCCGTGGCCGGCGCCGCAACCGTCCTGCTGGCGGCCTGCGCCCCCGAAGCCTCCGCGCGCGCCGCGGCCCCCGCCACGAAGGTCCCCGCCGGAACGACCGCAGCCGCGGCCGCGGCGAGCGCCACGGCCACGAGCGCGGCGGGCCCGGCGTCGCAGCCGGCCGCGCCGTCCCTGCTGTCGATCCCGTCGATCGGGGTCTTCGGGCTGCGCGTGGAGCCGTACGAGGGCACGACGGACGACCTCTCCGGGACCCGAATCCAGGACCGCGGCCACGCGGCCAGCCCGTACGGGGAGCGGGGCGGTGTGGGCCCCGGCCGGGTCGGGAACTTCCTGGTCACGGCCCACCGCATGTCGGCCGGCGGGCCGCTGCACGGGCTGGCGGCGGTGAAGGAGGGCGACACGGTCCTGGTGACCGCGGGTGGCGTCGTCCACACGTACGAGATCGTCGCGACCCGCTCCACGTCCTTCCGGTCGGAGCGCTCGCTGGCCGAGCAGCGTGCGGCGGTCCCCGGGGCTCCCGGGCAGGCACCCACCCAGGCCATGATCACGATCTCGACGTGCGCCACGCCGGAAGACCACGCCGCGGGCAACTACTGGAGCGACGCGCAGGGCAACCCCGAGCACCGCATCGACAAGATAGGCGTGCTGCGCAGGACGACACCCGCGGCCCCCGCGCCGGCGGGCACGTCGGGCTGACGCACCCGTCGGGCTGACGCGGCCGTCGGCTGACGGACCCGTCGGGCTCACGCGGCCGGCCGGTGCCGGAAGGGCCCCGACCGCCACACCCGGCGGTCGGGGCCCTGCGCCCGTGGAAGGCGCGAACCGGTCAGCGGTCCACGCCGACCTCGGTCCACGCCCGGGCCACGACGTCCGCCGGCATGTCCAGCTCACGGGCGGCGCCGAGGGTCGCGAAGCGGAACGCGGAGAAGTTCGTGGTGCGGGAGGCGTAGCCCATCAGGCCCTTGTACCAGATGCGCCCGGCCCGCTCCCAGGCGTTGCCGCCCAGCTCGGTCGCGACCAGGTGGAACGCACGGTTCGCGATGCCGGCATTGACGTGGACACCGCCGTCCTCGTCGACGGTCTCGTCGTACTCCGTCATGTGGGCCACCTGCTTGAACCGCGCGGGGTCCGCGAGGGAGCCGACCGCCTCGCCGGAGGCGGGCAGGCCCTGCCCGAACAGCCAGTCCGACTCCTCGACGCCCTGCTTCAGGGTGTACTGCTTGGCCAGGAGGCCGAAGACGTTCCCGAGCGAGACGGCGAGCGCGCCGGGCTGACCGTAGGACTCCAGCTCGGCCGTGTGCTGGATGACGCCGATCATGTACTGCGCGGCGACCGCGTCCAGCGGCGCGGGGGCGTCACCGCCGCCGAGCAGGATGCGCGAGCCGTGCCAGGTGGCGCCCGGCTCCCCGCCGCGGAGCACCGCCTCGACCGGGCCGCCCCGGCCGTCGATGGCCTTGCGCCCGTACACCGTGCGGAAGAAGTCCCAGGTCACGCCGAGGGTGTCGTAGGTGCCGTCGACCAGCGCGTCGCCGGTCGGGGCCCCTCCCTCCTCGCGCACCAGCACCGGGTTGTCGGAATCGTTCCGGCCGTCGAAGATCCTGCGAACCGGCTGTACAGATGCACTCTCAGTCATGATCGCCATGCTGGCAGGCAACCCCGCCGCCGCCCCACAAACGGGGGGCCGATCAGTCAGGTCGGCAGGCGGCGGGGCGGCCCCGTACGACTGCGGCGCCGTTCACGGGGAACGGCGCCGCAGCGGGGCCTCAGGTACCGGTGGGGACGACGGTGCCCTCGAAGTCATGGTGCAGGACCTCCGGGTGGACGCTGTCGGGCGGACCGCAGGGGGCGGTGATGCACTGCCAGTCCGTCCCCTTGGGGGTCTTCACACCGGTGTCCTCGGAAGGGCCGCCCTTGCCCGGGTGCTTCTTGCCCCACTTCCCGTCGCTCTTCTTGCCCGCCCCGCCCTTACCCGGCGCGTCCTTGTAGGGAACGATCCGGATGGCGTGGTCGGGCTCGCCGAGGAACAGCAGCGTGGACTTGTTGCCGTCGCCGATGTCGTCGCCGGGCAGGGCGACCGTGTGCGACGTCGCGGGGGTGGCGGCGAATGCGGTCGTCGGCACCAGCGCACCTCCCGCGACCATGGTGGCCGAGGCGGCGAGCAGGACGAGACGCTTGGTTCGAAAGCGGTGGGTCATGGTGTGCTCCTTTGCTGGGAGAGGCGGAAGGGGTACTTCCAGTACGCCCCGGGGCGCGCGCCCCGTCACGCCCCTGGAAGTCGTGGCTTGACGGACGGCGTGAGGTGTGCGGACCGGCCGGGGTTCGGGTGAAAGGGAACCGCCGGCTCCGGTGCGCCGCGGCCGCGGCCCGCACGGGCGGCGGCAGACTCGCCCCATGACGACCACTGCCGAGCCGGCGGCCCACGGGCCGGGGCGCGGGCGCCTGGAAGCGGCGCAGGTGTGGACGGCGACGCTGACGGGCCTCGCGGCGTTGGGGATCTCGCTGTTCAATCTGGCCGAGTTGCAGCAGGCACCGAAGGTGTCCGTGGCCCTGCCGCACCTGGTGCGGATCGAGCCCCGGGCGCCGCAGCACACGGTGCACCTGTTCGTGCAGCCCACGATCACCACGCGGTTCCGGGCGGAGGACGTCGAGGTGATCACCGCGGTCCGGCTGCAGCTGAAGGCAGCGGCTCCCAAGGGCGGCCGGCCACGGTTCCGCTGGAACGAATCCGGGGCGTGGAACTACGATTTCGCCTCCAACCGGCTGAAGTACGACCGCACCGCCGACCCCTCCCCCCTGGTGGTCACCCAGGACAAGCCGCAACAGCCGACGCTCCTGTTCGACAGCTCCGACTGGACCCTGAGGGCGGGCCGGTACGACGGCGCGCTCGTCCTGGACCGCGCCAGTAGCCGCACCCCGATCACCAGGCCGTTCTGCCTGCTGTTCACCCCGGAGGCCCTGCGCACCTTCAGGGCCGCCCCGGAACGCGAGTTCTACGAACTCCGCAACGACAACGACGCCCCGTCCCCCACGGCTCCCCGTCCGTCCTGCTACACCTTCTGACCCGCCCCACGCCCCGTCCGGAGGCCGTAGGGTCGGGGGGTGACGAGGAACACGAACGCGAGTGCGGGCCGGCCGGTGTACGGGTGCATGGGACTGGGCGGTACCTGGGGGCCCGAGTCGTACGGGACCGCGGAGATCGCGGCCGCGGAGGCGGCGGTCGATGCCGCCCTGGAGATCGGGATCACCGCCTTCGACCACGCCGACATCTACCGCCACGGCAAGTCCGAGGCGGTCTTCGGCGAAGTACTGGCCCGGGACGCCGGGCTGCGCGCCCGGGTCACGATCCAGACCAAGTGCGGGATCCGGCTCGCGGACGGCGAGCGGCCCGGTATCTACGACCTGCGGGGCAAGACGGTGCTGCGCCGGGTCGAGGAGAGCCTGACCCGGCTCCGCACCGACGTGATCGACGTCCTGCTGCTGCACCGTCCGGACCCGCTCGCGGATCCGGACGAGGTCGCCGAGGCCCTGGCCTCGCTGCACTCCCAGGGCCTGGTGCGCCGGTTCGGAGTCTCCAACATGGGGGCGGCGCAGATCGCGGCGCTCCAGTCGCGGCTGGACCTGCCGCTCGTCGTCAACCAGCTGGAGATGAGCCTGCACCGGCGCGACTGGGTCGAGGCCGGGGTCCTGCTGAACACCCCCGCCGCGGCGGCCAACGGCTTCCCCCTCGGCACCCTCGAACACTGCCGCGACCACGGCATCCGGCTACAGGCCTGGGGAGCACTGGCGCAGGGCCGGTTCACCGGGCGGGCGCAGACCCCGCAGGAGCACGCGACCTCGGAGCTGCTCGCCACGCTGGCCGCACGCAAACAGGTCACCCCGGAGACGGTTCTGCTGTGGTGGCTCCAGCGGCACCCGGCCCGGATCGCACCGGTGATCGGCACCTCCGATCCGGCGCGGATCCGGGCCTGCCGCCAGGCGGTCGACCGGCTGCCGGAACTGGACCACGAGGAGTGGTACGCCCTCTGGCTCACCGCCCGCGGCGAACCGCTGCCCTAGGTGCATTGCCCAGTGAGGTCGGGGACGCGGCTCGTCGGTGTTGACCTTCGAGTTGGTTGAAGCCCGATGATGGCGCGGTGCCACAAGATGATCTGATGCCGATCGGGGCCTTCGCCCAGCGCAGTGGTCTGACCTCCAGCGCGTTGCGGTTCTACGCCGACTCCGGACTCCTGCCCCCTGCCGAGGTCGACCCGGTCTCGGGTTACCGCTACTACGGCGCTGACCAGGTGGCTCGGGCGACCGTGCTGCGCCAGCTGCGCGAGATCGCCATGCCCCTCGCCGGTGTCGAGGCGGTACTGGGTTCCGGGGCTGACGCGGCATCCCGGCTGCTCGACGAGCATGTCGCGAGGGTCGTCGGCGACGCGGTGGCGGCACAGCAGAAGGCTGCCGTCATCAGGTCCGTCCTCGGCACAGTGCCAGGTCTTCCGATTGCGGCGCTCAAGGGTCCCGTGCTGGCGGATGCGGTCGAACAGGTCCTGACCGCGACCGCACACGAGCCCGGCCTGCCGGTACTCGCCGGCCTGCGCATCGAGGCGAGCCATGAGGCGGTGACCCTGACCGCGACCGACCGTTACCGGCTCTCCACCCGAACCCTGGTGCCGACCGAACCACCGGCGCAGACGTGGGCCGGCACGGTCGACGGTGACGAGCTGCGGACGGCAGCCGCCGAGATCCGCCGCAGCCCGTTGGTTCGGGTAGAAGCGGTGCCGCACGGGATCTGGTTCCGCGTGGCCGACCGGGAGGACCGGCATTGCCGGTTGCTGTCCGAGGATTTCCCCGACTACCGGCTGATGCTCGCGTCACTGGGCGAGGTCACCACCCGTGTGGCGGTCTCGAAGGATCTGCTTCTGAGGGCCCTGGAAGAACATCCCGGTGAGCGCATCGCGTTGGACGTCGCCGACCACGGAGTGAACGTCGTGTCAGCGGACGAGGAACACCCCGGCATCCCGCTCTCGGCCACCGCGACGGGGCAGGCCCTGCGGATCCGGTTCGAGCTGACCACGTTCTACCCCGCCGTGAGCACCGCGATCGGCCCCGACGTGATGCTCGATCTGAGGGGACACGACCAGCCCGTCACGGTCCGCTCCGCCGACCGCGGTGATCTCACCACCCTGGCCATGCCCGTCAAGGCCGACCACCCCGCCTGAACGAGACGACGAGGAACACCCCCGTGACGACCGCACCCGCCAGCCCCGACCCGACCATGGAAGCCATCGGCCGAGCCGTCGCCGAAGGCCGAGCCGGTGACCTCCCTCGCGCGCGTCGAAGACTCCTGGGCCTGTGGTCCGCGATCGGCGTCACCGGCGATCCGCTGCACCGCTGCTCCCTGGCTCACCACCTGGCAGATCTCTACGAGGATCCCGCTCAGGCCCTGGCCTGGGACGTCCGGGCCCTGGACGCCGCCGACGCCGTGACCGAGCAGCGCGTCCAGGAGCACCACGCCGGCCTCCACATCGCCGGCTTCTACCCCTCGTTGCACCTCAACCTCGCCGACGACTACCGCCGCCTCGGCTCCTTCGAAGCCGCCGCCGAGCACATCAACGCGGCCGAAGAGCACGTCCCACAGCTTCCTCGGGATCCCTATGGCGACCTTCTTCGTGGCGCCATCCAAGAGGTCGCTGCGGCCATCGCCGGGCGGGACCGCACACGGCGAGCCTCCGCACCCGGTTCTGCTGCGTGACACGGCGGGCGGCGGGTTTCGGCCGGTCGGGTCCGCGGGGGCGCGGATCACGGGTCGGCGCGCTACCCTCCGCCCCATGATTGGCATGAACATGCTGCTGTCGCGAAGAAGCGGCCGGTATCCCCTGGTGTGCCTCCTCCTGCTGGCCCTCCTCGGCACGGCGACCGCCGCCACCGCGTCGGCCACCCCGACCCCGGCGCCCGCCCGAACCCCCGCCACCGCCACCTCCCCCGCCACCGGCCCCGCGGGCACCCGCGCGGCCGAGGCCGCCGCCGCCCGCTGGGGCGGGCGCCGCCTCGACGAGGTCGCCTTCCTCACCACCCACAACGCCTTCACCAACTACGAGGACTCCCGCTGGAGTTCGGTCAACCAGGCCGAGTCCGTGCGCCACCAGCTCGACAACGGCGTCCGCGGCCTCAGCCTGGACACCCACTGGTACGAGCGCAGCACCTGGCTGTGCGTCATCAGCTTCGGCAGCGACTGCTACCCCTCCGACGTGTACCTGTGCCACGGCGACTGCAAGACCTTCGCCGGGGCCACGTACGCCCTGCCGCGCCAGTCCTTCCACGGCACGATGCAGACCGTGGTGGACTTCCTCGCCGCCCACCCCCAGGAGGTCGTGACCGTCTTCCTGGAGGACTACGTCAGCCCCGAGCAGCTCCAGCAGTCACTCGGCCGGGTACGGGGCCTGCCCGAGCTGCTGTTCCGGCCCGACGACTGGCACGTACGCCAGCAGGGCTGGCCGAAGGTCGCCGACCTGGTCACGGCCGGCAAGCGGCTGCTGGTCTTCTCCGACCGGTCCGACCGCGAACACCTCGGCGTCATGTACGACAGGTCCTGGACGGTCAGCAACTACTGGAGCCTCGGCGACATGGGCAACGACCTCGCGTGCGTCAGCCGCTGGGCCGACCTCCCCCTGGACCGCCAGGAGCCGGGATTCCGACGGCTGTTCACCATGAGCCACCACCGCAACGTGCCCACCGTCCTCACCGCCGCCCTGGACAACGGCAGCAAGCTGCGCAACCGCATCGCCGAGCAGTGCCGGAAGGCGACGGGGGGCCGCACCCCGAACTACGTGTCCGTCGACTTCCACAGGCTCTCGGACAGCAGCGGCCACACACCCGCCTCGATCGTCACGGAGCTGAACGCCGGCCCCTGAGACCCGTCCGTCCGGACTCCCCCCGCCGGGGGTGTGCGGCAGGCCCGCCGCACACCCGCGGTCCGTCCGGTCCCCGAGCGGGTGAATACCGGGCGTGTCCCGCAGCCGGAGACGGGGCGAACCGGCGGGCTGTCTAGCGTGGGTGCGTGAACGCAGCTACCGCGCCGCCTCCCGCCGGATACGGGATCCGGGCGCGGACGCGGGCGGCGGTGTGAGCGCCGGCGTACCGGGCTTCCTCGACGTCGCGCCCACGCCCCGCAGCGCCGTGGCCTGGCTTCCGCCGGACGCGCTGTGGCCGGCCGTCCAGGAGATCCGTGCCGTGCACGACCCCCAGATCCGGCGGTGGCCCCCGCACGTGAACCTCGTGTTCGGGTTCGTCCCGGAGGCCGACTTCCCGGCGGCCGCGCCCCTGCTGGCCGCCGCGGCCGCCGCGTCGGAGCCGTTCGACATCCGCCTCGGCGGGGTGCGGTTCTTCCGCCACCGCGGGTACGCGACCGTGTGGCTCGACCCTGCCGCCGCCGGTACGGCTCCCTGGACCGCCCTCCAGCGGGACCTGGTCGAGCCGTTCCCCCGCTGCCGCGACCGCTTCCCCCGCTTCACGCCCCATCTCTCGCTCGGCCGTACGCACGACCCGCGGCGCCTGGCCGCGGAGTGCGCGGCCCGCCTGGGCAGCACGGCGGCGCGGGTGGAGGAGGTCGTGCTGCTCTCCCGCCGCGGCGACGGGCCGATGCGGCCCCGGGCGGCGGTCTCCCTCGGCACCGGCGCCGTGCGCTGGTACGCCGAGGGCGGCGGGTGACGTGTGCCCCGAGCCCGGGTGAGGGGGTGGGGTGCCCGGGCTCGGGGTGGCCTGCCGGCGTCGCCTACTTGAAGGTGACGTCCGAGCAGGAGTAGAAGGCCTCCTCGCTCTGGAAGGAGCCGTCGGGCCGCTTCAGTCCGTGCCAGACCGTGTAGATCAGGTGCTTGCCCTTCTTCTCCGGGAGCACCGCCTTGAAGGTGAACGCCTTGGCGCCGAGGAAGCCCGCGGGCGCCGCCGTGGCGGCCGTGTTGTCGGCGCTGAGGAACGGGGTGTCCTCCAGGTCCGACCATTTCAGCGGCTTCTTCGGGTCGTAGCCGTCCTTGGTGACGTACATCTCCATGCGGTACGGGTTGTGCAGCGCGCTGATGTCGTAGCGCAGGTCGTACTCGGCGCCGCTGGGCAGGGTCGTGGAGGGGAAGTCGTCCCGCGCCAGGTCCAGGCCGGAGAACTGCGCGTTGCCGGCGCTGCACAGCTTGCCGTCGGGGATGCGGGCGCGGTGCTGCGGGGAGGAGGTGGGGGTGCTGTGGTCGATGGCCCGGCCCTGGACGATCGACTTCCAGTCACCCGGGATGCCGGGGCTCTGGGCGAGCGCCATCCGGCAGGCTTCGCTCGCCTTCGGGTTCTTGGTGCAGGCCACGCTGCGGCTCACCGGGTCGGCGGTGGAGCCGTGGGCCGAGGCGGGCGCGGAGCCGAGGGTGGTCACGGCGAGGGGAAGGGCGATGAGCGCGGTGAGGCGCAGGGCGCCGGTGCGGCGGGCCGCTGCCCGCGTGGGGGCGGGTGCCGGCGCGGCGGCGGGAACGGGCCCGGGGGTGGGGCGGGTCGTGCTCATGAAGGGGACGCTCCTGGTCATGGGGTCGGGCGTGCGCGGTGGATGGGGGCGGCGCCGGGAGGTCAGCCGCCGGTCTTCACGGTCAGCTCTCGGGAGAACGCCCCCCACTTGCCGTCGCCGAGCCGGGCCCGGAGCTTCACGGTGTACGTCGTGCCGGGGTGGGCGCCGACGAGCACCTCGCGGGAGCCCTTCGTGCTGGGCACGGGCAGCACCGGGTCGCCGGTGCCCCACATGAAGGTCTGGGCGGGCTTGCCGTTCAGGTAGACCTGGTAGGTGGTGATCTGGCCGACGCCCTGCGGGACGGACCACGTGAGGTTGAGGTAGTGCTGGGTGACGTTGCCGTCCTGCTTGGTGGCGGTGGTGGCGGCGAAGTCGCCGGGGGCGGCGGTGCCGCCGTTCCCGTCGGGCGCCGCGGCCGTCGTCACCTGCGTCTCGCGGGTCGGGTCGGACTCCTTGCCGGAGGCGTCGACGGCGGTGACCCTGAACCGGTAGGCGGTGCTCGCGGTGAGGCCGGAGACCGTGGCCGAGGTGGCCTTGGCGTCCGCCTCCTGGACCCGTGTGCCGTTGCGGTAGATCCGGTAGCCGGTGACGGCGACGTCGTCGGTCGCCGCGTGCCAGCGCAGCGAGGCCTGGTACGGACCCGAGGCCGTGGCCTCCAGCTCCGCGGGGATGACCGGCTTCGCCTTGTCCTGGCCGGGCGCCGCGTGCGTGGTGAGCACGATGTCCTTGCTGAACCCGGTGGTGCGGCCGTCGGTGCGGACGGCGCGGACCTTGAACGTGTAGCGGGTGGCGGCGGCCAGCTTCTCGACGTCCGCCATCGTGCCCTTGACGGTTTTGACCTGCTTGCCGTCCTGGAAGACCTCGTAGCGGTCGACCTCGGCTCCGCCGGCGGGCGGCTTCCACATCAGGTGGACGGCGGTGTGGTCCTTGACGAAGGAGCCGCTGTCGGCGGGGACGGCGGTGTTCGTTCCGGTGTCGGTGCCGTTGCCGTCGTCGCCCGACGGGCTGCTCACCCGGCATCCGGTGATCTTGGGGATGGCCTTGCCGGCGGGGTTGATCCCGACCCTGACGGCCCGGTTGCCCTTGGCGGCCAGGTCGGCGCGGTCGGCGATCGGCTTCACGGTGACGTGCTTGCCGTCCTGGCGGAGCTCGTACGCCCAGGGGTTGTCGAGGGTGACCTGCCCCTGCGACACGTCGAACTCGGCGGTCCAGTCCCGTACGGGCCGGTCCCCCTTGTTGGTCAGGGAGACCTCGCCGGACGCCCACCACACGGTGGCCTGGTCCGCGACGCGGCAGGCGGCGGCGAGGCCGTCCTCCTCTCCGGCATTGGCGGCCACGGGGATGACGACGGAGCCGACCCCGACGACCACGGCCGCACAGGCCAGGGCAATTCGCTTTCGGGACATCAGAAACCTCTTGGTAAAGCCGATCCGCCGGTATGGCGGCGGCATC
Organism: Streptomyces pallidus (ex Mingjun et al. 2026); assembly: GCF_051550185.1. Classification (NCBI taxonomy): domain Bacteria; kingdom Bacillati; phylum Actinomycetota; class Actinomycetes; order Kitasatosporales; family Streptomycetaceae; genus Streptomyces; species Streptomyces pallidus (ex Mingjun et al. 2026). Next base: position 752,469 of record NZ_CP196181.1, read on the forward strand.
GGAAGTGCCTCGGTCAACACCCGTGACCCTAAGGGCGATATGAGGCCCGAACGGGCCGCAGAAGGGCCGCGGGCCCTCTGTTATCCGTCCCTTAAGGTCCGGATAGGACGCCCTTGATCCCCGCACTCGCCCTGCAGCGCTCCGGGCACGCCGGGTCACACTCCGCCCGCGCCGCGTGACGGCCGGACGACAAAGAGCGGACGGCCCTCGCTTCTGGAAATGCATGGAGAGTCACGCGTCATGCACGCTGGGCGATTCGGCTATTTGACGGGCCATCCAACAAGAGGTCGCCCACCGTCAAGATCGCGTAAAGTCCGCGCGCGACTGACCCGATCGAATGGACTGGACCAGCACGCCGTGCACGCTCAAGTCAGCGCAATGACAGGCAAGTTGACGGTCCGTCATTTCGCGTCGCGCGTTGGTTGAAGCGGCGACATCTTTGCGCGTAGAGCAACCTCGTTCAAATCGCCCTTTCTCTCTGGCAGGATTCCCGGCACCCCATCCAATCGAGGAAAGCAGCGCCGATATGCCCGGGCACGGAAGCCCGTCCGGATAACGGCGCAACAGCCGTGCAGCGCCGGCCGCAGCGGCCTGCACAGACGGGTGGCCCCAGGGCCGTCCCGCGGGCACCCCCCTCTCGGTTCAAGGAGCACGATGCACAAACGTCGCATGTCCCGCCGCAAGAAGGCGCTGATAGCCGCGGTCACCGCGGCGCTCTCCGGAGGCCTGCTGTTCGGCTTCGGCGCCCTCGCGCAGGCCGGCACGGTCAGCGGCACCGTCTACGGCGGGCAGGGCAACTACCGGACGGTCAACCACCGGGCGCAGCCGTCCCTCTCGGCCCAGGTCAAGGGCTCCTCGAAGGTCGGCGACCAAATCCAGATGGCCTGCCGCACCACCGGGGACACCGTGGAGAACAACAACCGGTGGATCTCCACCGGCTCCTACTACGTCGCCGACGCGTTCATCCGCGAGAACACCACCGGCCTGCCGGTCTGCGGCTCGACCCCGAACCCGAAGCCGACCAAGCCCAACCCCGGCCCGGCGACCGCGAAGTCGCTGAACATCGACATGCAGAAGCAGGTCAGGACGCAGTGGTGCTGGGACGCCTCGGGCGTGACCATCGCCAAGTTCTGGGGCCGCAACGTCACCCAGGAGCGGTTCTGCCAACTCGCCGCCCAGGGCACGTGGGTGGACTGCAACAACCAGCCGGCGACGCTGGAGGACATGGCCAACGGCCTGGCCAAGCTCGGCCTCGGCAACAGCGGCCGCAGCCTGTACCGCAACGCCTCGTTCAGCGAGTCGGCGGGCGAGATAGCCGCTGGCCGGCCGTTCGCCGTCCGGTTCGGATGGCGCAGCGGCGGCGGCCACATGAACGTCATCTACGGCTACGACAGCGCCACCAACATGATCGCGGTCGGCGACCCGTGGCAGACCACCCAGACGTACACCTGGTGGAACTACTCCACCTACGTCAACAACAACTCGTTCCAGTGGACCCACTCCCGGGTCGGCATCCAGGGCTGACGAGAGGACCCGACCATGCACACCATGCAGACCATGCGGCGCATCCGGCGCACGGCGGTCCGGGCTGCCGTCCTGGCCACCACCGCACTCGCCGCCACCTTGTGCGGAAACGTTTCCGCACAGGGGGCGGACGGCGACGGCATCGCCGGCTACCCGTCCGCGCAGCAGACCCTCCGCAGCGACCAGGTCCGGGACACCGTCTCCCGCTTCCTGGTGCAGGCCCGGCAGGCCGGCGGTCCCGCCAACGCGGACGGCGGCAGCCAGGGCGGCCCCGCCAACGCGCCCGCCGCCGCCGCGCCGCCCCGGTTCGACCTCAAGGACCCGGTGCCGATGTTCGAGATCAGCCCCGAGTTCGTCGCCGGCAAGGCCCAGGGCAGCCCGCAGACCGCGCTGCGGCTGTCCTACCTGGCCTCACGGGTGAACGCCTCCGACGGCCGCCCCGCCTCCGTCCTGCTCACGCCCCAGGGAAGCCCTTCCGCTCCGGGCAGCAGCCCGCAGAACCCCGGAGCCGAGGGCTGGCAGCTGGCCGGCATCCAGGACGGGGACAGGGACCTCAGCCTCGCCGAACGCGGCACCCCGCAGGCCCGCGTCTTCACCGAACCGCAGATCCACGCCTGGTACCGGCTCACCGCCGACGGCATGGTCGAGCCGCTCAACGACGAGGCGAACACCGGTCTCGGCGGCAAGCGCTCCCTCACCCTCGCCGCCTATCAGAAGCTGGTGTCCGCCCGGTACGGCGACAAGCTGCCCGGATCCGAGTACGACCGCAAGGGCCTGGCCGGCGGCTACGCCGATCTGACGCAGGACCAGCCGGCCGGCACCTCGAACACCGCGGCCACCTCGGCAACCGCTGCCGAGCGGCCGGCGGACGGGGCGTCCTGGCAGCCGGTGGCCGTCACCGGGGCCGCCGCCCTGGCGGCGGTCGGCGGTGCGGCGGTGTACGCGCAGCGCCGGCGCAGGAGGATCTCCCCGAGCTGACCCTTCCGCGTGCCGAACCGGCGCCCGCCCACCGCGCGTGGGCGGGCGCCGTCGCCGTGCTGCCGGCCGCCGGACCTCAGCGCCAGGTCTGGTACGGGCTCTTCTGGCTGTGGGTTCCGCACGGGAAGGTGCGCAGGTGGTGGGCCGGGCTGTCGTCGAGGCACAGTCCGGTCTGCTGGTTCTTGAGCTCGACCGCCCCGTCCGGGTAGCGGTGGACGAACCAGCTCTGGTCCTTGGCCTTGTCGCAGGGGTACGGCGCGACCCGGCCCGCCGGGCTGTCGGTCAGGCACCTGCCGGTCTTGGTGTTCCGCAGTTCGCGGGTGCCGTCGGCCCACTGGTGGACGTTCCACTTCTGGTGGTCGTTGCCCAGGCAGGTGTACGTGCGGGTGCCGTGCTCGCTGTCGTCGAGGCAGGCGGAGGTCGCGTCGTTGCGGAGGGTCTGGACGCTGTCCGGTCCGGCCGCGGGAGCCGCGCCGGCCTCCGTCGTGAACGTGGTCGTGGCCAGCCCGGCGGCGAGCAGCGCGCACGCGAGGGCAGCGGCGGCCCGGAGCCTCTTCGCGTTCGTCGTAGCGGTGTTCATGGTTCTCCTCGGTGAGGGGGTGGGTGGGTCGGGTGTGGAGCGAGAGGGTGTGGGTGCCGCGGGGCGGGCGGCGGGCACCCGCCCCGCGCGAGGGACGGGCGGCTCAGCCCACGACGTTGACGGGCCGGTAGGCGTGGTAGCCGTCGCGCCCGTTCACCCCGTAGGAGTGCCGCTTCCAGCGGGTGCCGGCCCCGCCGGCCTGCTCGTAGGACGCGTAGACGGTGTGGGCGCTGTCGGCCCAGCCGTCGAAGATCACGACGTGGCGCCGGTCCGCGCTCTTGCTGTCGGCCTTGAGGACGAGGTCGCCGGGGACGAGGTCCTTCATGGCGATCCGGCGCGTGAACCCGTCGTTCTTCAGGGAGACGGTGTTGGGGCCGGGCTTCGGCAGCCCGAGGGCCATGGACACGTAGCCGGAGCAGTCCTGCCGGTATCCGTCCTTCCACCGCTTGGTCTGGCTGTAGGGCACGGGGCGGCCGTTGTCGGCGGTCAGCCAGGTCTTCGCCCGCGCCAGCACCTCGGCACGGGTGAGCCGGGGAGCCGCCTGCGCTGCCCGGGCCGCCTGGGCTGCCGCCGCCGGGGCCGCCGCCGGGGCCGCGGGGGCGGAGGGCGCGATCAGCACGAGGGAGCCGGCGCACAGCATCGCCGTCAACGTCGCGCTGACCCAACGGCGGGTGGTCTTCTTGGACATACGAAGTCTCCTGTTTCTCGCGTTTCTTGTGTTTCCTGCGTTGCTCGCGTTACTGGTGCTGCTTGCGCGCCTGGTGTTGCTGGATTGCGCGCATGCGCACCCGGCGGCGGACGGAGGAGGAGGGACGTACGACGGTCCGCGCGATCAGGGCGCGGCCGCCGGCGATCCGGCCCGTACGGGCCGGTGACGGACACCCGACAGCCATGGGCACCGGGCCGCGGTGCGGCGCTCGGCACCGGCTGCGGGGCCGGACGAGAAGGAGTCTGCGGGGGCCGGGAAGGCCGTCGCAACGCTGTCCCGTTTGCTTCGGCGATGTCGGGATCCCTATGGTGCTGACCTGCTGGGACACGACCATCCCGGGACACGGGGCGGCCTGCCGGGGCAACGGCGCGCGGCCGTCGGAAGGGGGCGGGGATGACGGGCCTCGACGGACAGCACCCCAGTGCGGGGCAGCAGTTGGGGAACGCGCTGAGGGCTCTGCAGCGGCGGTCCGGCCGGACGCTGCGTTCGCTGGAATCCGAGGTGCTGATCAGCGACTCGTCGCTCTCCCGCTATCTGCGGGGCAGCACGGTCCCGCCGTGGGCGACCGTCCGCGACCTGTGCCGGGCCCTGGGCGCCGATCCCGCGGAGTACCGGGCGTTGTGGGAGGCGGCGGACCGGTGCCAGCCGAAGCCGCCCCCGGCGGCGGGCGGTCCGACCCCCACCGCCCCGGCGACCGGTTCCCGATGGCGCCGGTGGCGGCGTACGGCCGGTGAGTGGGCGCAGCACCGCTGGGCGTGGGCCGTGGGGGGTACGTGCGCCGGGCTGCTGTGCGGGGGTGCGCTGGCGGCGTTCCTCCTGTGGCCGTCGGGCCAGGAACCCGCGCGCGGGGCAGGCGCTCCGCAGGAGTCCGCGCACCCGGCGGCGGCCGGGCCGCAGGGGGCGCCGCCGGTCGACCACAGCCGCATCTTCGTCAACCGCGTCACGGGCAACTGCCTGGACCACAGCCTCGACAAGGGGCTCCGGTCCTTCGAGCCCAACGGGCTGAGCTACCAGCGGTGGACGGTCCGCGCGAATCCCGACGGCGGCAGCGAACTGCGCAACCACGCCACGGGCGCCTGCCTGGACGGGGGCGCCTCCGGGCTGCGCGGTGCGTCCTGCAGCAAGGCCGTCTCCCAGCAGTGGGCGGTGACGGCCTTGGCGGACGCCTCGGTCGAGATCAGGAGCCGGAGCTCCGGGACCTGCCTGGAGGACGGCGGGCAGGGGCTGCGGGCCGTGCCCTGCGACGGCTCCGACCGGCAGAGGTGGGGCTGACGGGGCCGGGCCCGCGGCGCCGGTCAGACGCGGGGGACACCGTCCGTGAAGTCGAGGCCGGCGGAGTACAGCAGGCGCCGATCGGAGCCGTCGGGGCTCCAGCCGTGGAAGAGGATCCGGTCCGTGCCGTCGGGGCCGGTCACCACGTCCTGCCCTCCGGGACCGCGGACCGCACCCCCGAGGGAGTCGGTGGACAGGAGCGGTTCCGGCGCCTTGACGTAGGGGCCGGTCAGGCTGTCGGCCACCGCGTAACCCGTCTTGTAGCGGTGGTCGGCGTAGGAGTCGGCCGAGTAGAGGAGCACGTAGCGGCCGTCGCGCCGCACCAGGGTCGGGGCCTCTACGAGCTGCCCCTCCCACGGGAGGTCCGGGCCGATCAGGGGGACGGGATCGCCCGTGGTCCGGGTGCCGTCCCAGGAGACGGGCTGCAGGTGGATCCGGGTGGGCAGGCCGCAGCAGTTGCCGTCGTTCTTCCACAGCAGGTAGCGGCGGCCGCCCTCGGTGAAGCTCGCGGCGTCGATGGCGCCGCCCTGGTCGGCCGGGCAGACCAGCGGTCCCGGTCCGGCGGGCCGGAACGGGCCGTCCGGGGAGGGGGAGAGGGCGACGCCGATGCACTGCCTGCCGCTGGCCCGGTCGCGGGCGGTGTAGTGCATGGTGAAGCCGCGGCCGTTCGCGAAGACCTCCGGCGCCCACACGAGCGAGCGCGTGGGCTCCGCCCAGTCCCCGGGGCGGGGCAGGGGGTCGGTGTCGACCGGCGTCCAGTGCAACAGGTCCGTGGACGTGGCGTGCTGGATGTTGGCGGCCCCGCCGTTGGTGGCGTAGGCGTGGTACGTACGGCCCTCCTTGACCACGTCCGGATCGGGGAAGTCCCGGTCCAGTACGAGGGCGGCCCGGGCGGGTGCTGCGCCGTCGGCCCCGGCGGGTGCCGCGGCGAGGAGGCCCGTGACGAGGACGCCGGCGGCGGTGACGGCGGCCGAGCGGCCGAACCGGCGTACGGCTGTGGGGAACACCTGTCGTCTCCTTGAGTACGAGGAATCGCGTGCGGGAGGGTTGTGCGCGGGGATGCCTCGGGCGGGCCCCGCCTCCCGTGTCGACGGGCTAACGTCCGGGGGCGCCTGCGGGTCGCGGCCACGGCCGGGGAGGGCGCCGCGCGTGCACCGCTGCCGCGGCCCCGGCCGACCGGCTACGCGTGCCCCGGACCGGCCGTGGAGAGGGTGGCCAGGAGGTCGCGGGCGAGGCGGAGGTTCCGGTGGTCGGCCTCCAGCAGGGGCTCGGCCTCACGGAGGGTCCGGACCAGCAGGGCGCGAGCCTCGCCGGACCGGCCCGCGGCGTTCAGGGAACGGGCCCGTTCGACCCGGGCGTAGACCGTGTGCGGGCGGTCCGGGCCCATGACCCGGCTGCGGCGGCCGCCAGCGACTCCCAGGCGGCCAGGGCCTCTGCGGTCCGTCCGGCCCGGGCTGCCAGGGTGCCGGGGTGGCGGGGCCCGTGATCGCGAACAGGAAGTCGGCGCCGGCCACCCCGCCCCGCCGGGCGCGGGACAGCGCCTCGGCGGCCCGGCGCGACCGACCCTCCTGGCGCGCCAGCAGCCCCACGTCGTACGCCTCGGCCGGCGTGACCCGGGTGACCAGGGTGCGCCACAGGTGGTCGGGCACCGGGGCCAGGCCCGGCGTGTCGATCAGGTAGTCGAAGGCCGCGTACCCCTGGGAGTAGTCGCCGACCAGCAGGCCGCTCGTGGCGTACGCGGCTGCGCAGGTCCGGTCCATCGCCTCGGCGAACGGTTCCGGTCGCAGGTCGCCGCCGCCGCGCGCCGCCAGGTAGGGCACGTGCAGCTCGCACAGCCGTTCCCGGCTGACGGGGCGGTGCAGCCCGGCCCGCCCGCAGTCCACCGCGGCGGCCACCACGGCCGCGCCGCGCGGATTGGCGCCGGGAGCCCAGGCGTTCTGCCAGGCGGCCGGCAACTGCGGTCCGGCAGAGAGGACTTCGGCCATCCCGAAGCGCTCCCCCGCCCGTAAGGCCGCGTTGACCCGCGGGTCCTGCCGGTGGTCCGCGGCCCGCCGGCGTTCCTCCGGCGACCAGTGGCGGGCGAGCCGTACCACCTCCGCCCTGCGCAGTACGTCCCGCTGGGTGCGCCAGGCGTCCCGGTCGGAGCCGGTGAGCCGACTCTCCTCGCGGGCGTCGAAACGCCGGTACGCCTCGGTGCGCAGGGTGGCCAGCACCACGCGTCGGCCCGCCGGGGCGGTGGAGAGCCCGGCCAGCAGGGCGGTGGTCGGGCCGCCGGCGCCGAGGAAGTCCTCCAGGTCGTCCAGCCACAGCAGGGACCGCCGGCGGCGCGCGGCCGGCCGCACCGCCAGCGGCAGCGCCGCCCGGCCGAGGGGGCGGACGAAGGCGTGCGGGGGGAACAGCGAGCGGGCCGCCTCGTGCGCCAGCCGGGACTTGCCTGCTGCGGACTCCCCCACGAGCAGGACGAACCCGGCCCGGCGGAGGGCCTCGCGCAGCTGCGGTTCCACGTCGCGGCGGATGTAGGCGGGGGACGCGACCGGGGTCCGGCCCCCGCCCCCCGGGTGCCCGTTCGACACCCCGGCCGGAAGGTTGCGGTCGACCGGCATCGGATTCCGTGACATACGTCACGACTCGCCGGCCGAAAACGGAATCGTCACAGCCGCGCCAGCCAGCCGACATTTCAATATTTGTCCGTTTTGGAATCGACATTCCCCACTCCGGCGGAAACGGAATCCGCGGCACTCGCTCCCGGGGCTGCGTTTTGCCTGCTCGCGCCAGCTTCTGGCCGGCCATCAGGCCCTTCCCGGAGATGCCGCAATGCGGCCATACATGATCCGCGTCTCGTTTCAAGCCGCGCCACCGATGCCCCCCGCGTATTAGTAGACATAACTTGCCAGGCCGTTGCGGGGCTTTTAAGAATGGCGACTCCTCCGGCGCTTGCGTTTCGGGCGCCGGAAGCTTCGCGATCACCGAATGAGGTCACGCATGCAGAAGCACCGGAAGAAGAAAAAGCACTACAGGAAAATAGCGATCGCCGTCGGGGCCCTCGGAATCGTGGGCGTACCCACGGCCGCCATGGCCTGCTTCGGCGGGCCGGACTCCGTCCCCACGCAGGCAGCCGGCCGGCACCAGATGCGCCCCTGGCACGGCGCCCCCGCCTTCGCGCCCGTCCCCCCGGCCTCCGAGGCGCCGGTGACGCTCCCGACCCAGAGCAGCCCCCCGGCGGCCGAGAGCAGCGCCCCCACGGCCGAGAGCACCCCGGCAGCCCCCGCGGAGCCGGTCGCCGAGGCGCCCCGCCGCACGCAGCAGCAGCAGCCCACGAGGAAGCCGGTCACCACCACGAAACCACAGGTCCAGGCGCCGAGCACGCCCAAGGCGGCCGCGACCCCGACCGCCTCCGGCGTCGCGGGCGAGATCCTCGCGCTCGTCAACCAGGAGCGTGCCGTGGTCGGTTGCCCCGCGCTCACCGTCAACGCGAAGCTGACGGCGGCCGCCCAGAGCCACAGCCAGGACATGGCCGCGCACGCGAACATGTCCCACACGGGCTCCGACGGCTCCGACCCGGGCCAGCGCATCACCCGCGCCGGATACACCTGGAGCACGTACGGCGAGAACGTCGCGTACGGCTACAGCACTCCCGCAGCGGTCATGGAGGGCTGGATGAACAGCCCGGGCCACAAGCGGAACATTCTCGATTGCTCCTTCAAGGAGATCGGTATCGGCTACGCGGGGCCGAACCATTACTGGACGCAGGATTTCGGCGCGGCACGCTGACGCACCGCCATCGAAAAGGCAGCGCACCGCGCGCGTGTGGGGCGACCGGAATTCCGGTCGCCCCACACGCGGATGGGCCCGAAGGCGGAACTCCACTCCCCGCACCCTGCGTCGTCCGCCTTCACCAGCACATGAGGGCGGCCTTGCCCGGGCCCCAGGTGGAGTACAGCCGGGCGCGCAGCACGTAGTGGCGCCCCTGGAAGAGCTTGGCCTTCAGGCGGCCGTTGCCGTTGGTGCCGCTGTCGTCCGTGCCGGTGTGGTAACGCAGTTCGCCGTCGATGTCCTCGAACAGGGCCATGACGAAGTCGCTGCTGCCGAACGTGCCCATCTCGTACGTCCGCGTCTCCGCGGGCTCGATCGTGAAGTCCGCCTGCTCCCCCGACGTGAGGCCCAGTTCGACCGACTGCAGCGGATGCAGCTCGGGCGGCTTCGCGTCGATGACCGGGTACCACCGGCGGACGTACGTCTTGTCCTGCTCGGAGATCCTCACCGGGTCGGGGATGCCGGTCCGGTACTGCTCCGGGCGGATGATCAGGCCGGCCGGGAACGGGTACTCCATGACGGAGAGCGGGTCCCACGTCGAGCCTTCCACCTCGTTGGTGGACAGCTTGCGCAGGATGTTGTGGAAGGTCTTCTCCCGTGACCAGTTGTTCGGGGGTCCGCCGAGCGAGCGGTAGACCTTCTCCTCGTCCCATTCGATGCCGGCGAACGGGTTCTGGTGTTCGTGGGCGAAGCCGAGGGTGTGTCCGATCTCGTGCCGCGCGGTCGCCTTCCCGTGCGGTGTGTCGGTCAGGCTCCAGCCGAACCTCATCGTGGGCTGCGGCGGCGGGATGCCGAGGACGTCCCGGCCGACGTAGGACCAGGACCCGTCGCCCCTGCGCAGGCTGATGCGGACCTCGGCCTCGGAGAGCCGCGTCACCTCGCGGAACTCCAGCCCGATGCCGACGTCCTTCCACTCCTGGAAGGCGCGCCGGATCTCGTCGAGCTGGGTCGCGTCCAGGGCGGCGCCGGGCTCGTTCAGGAAGCAGTAGTGCAGTACGGTGCCGTTCACCCACTTCGCCCCGCCGACGAGTATGGCGCGCGCCCGGTCGGGGCTCGCGCCGGGCGGCAGGACGGGTGCGGTGCGCGGGGGTTGTGAGCAGTAAGTCGGGACGCCCACCACGGACGTCTCGGCGGGGTTCTCTGCCATGACCGTTCACTCCTCAGTGGTTGCGGTGCGAGGTTCCGGTCGGTCGGCGGTTTCGAGGGCGCCGGGGTGTGTCACACGACACCGGTGATCATGTCCCAGCCGCGGCTGAGCGTGCCGTCGGCGAGGTTGGTGTAGATCCCGTTGGTGGCGAGGCGCCCGGTGGCGATGCGGCCGTCGCTGTCGCGGTAGAACTGGAGTTCTCTGCCGAGGGCGTTGATGTGGGTCCAGCTGTGGCTGAGGGTGCCGTCCGCGAGGTTGGTGTAGATGCCGTTCGTGTCCAGGCGGCCGGTGGCGATCCGGCCCGTGTCCGACCGGTAGAACAGCAGCTCCCGCCCCAGAGGAACGATCCGCGTCCAACCGGTGCCGAGCGTGCCGTCCGCGAGATCGGTGTAGATGCCGTTCGTGTCCAGGCGGCCGGTGGCGATCCGGCCCGTGTCCGACCGGTAGAACAGCAGCTCCCGCCCCAGAGGAACGATCCGCGTCCAACCGGTACTGAGCGTGCCGTCCGCGAGGTTGGCATAGGTGCCGTTCGTGCCGAGACGGCCGGTGGCGATGGTGCCGGTGTCGTTGCGGTAGAAGAGCAGCTCGCGACCGAGGGGCACGATCTGGTCCCAGCCGTCGGAGAGCTTGCCGTCGGCGAGGTTGGTGTAGATGCCGTCCCGGCCGAGGCGGCCGGTGGCGATGACGCCGTTGTCGTCCCGGTAGAAGAGGAGTTCTCGGCCGACGGGCACGATGCGGGTCCAGCTGTCGCTCAGCCGGCCGTCCGCGAGGTGCGAGAAGAGGCCGTTGCCGTCTATGTGACCGGTTGCGATCAGGCCGTCGCCGCTCCTGTAGTAGAGCAGTTCCCCGGACATGGGGGCTCCTTGGACGAGGGAGAAGAGGAATGTGCTCTCCCGTGCCTCCGGAGATCCGCCCCCGCCGCCGTGGTCACGGGAAGTGGTGGCGCCCGGCCGCTGCCGGAGAACCGGCGGAAGTCGACCTGGCTGCCTCAGAATCGAGGTTACTCCTCGGCCTCGGCGATATCAATCAAAGGTGTTCCAGGGGTGCATGGTTGCACTTTCAAAGGGAAACGCGTCAACGATTCGACGGCGCACCACCGGACCCGCGAGGCGGGACGCCTAGGGCGGGCGGCGGGCGGACCGCGCGCTGCGGATCCGCAGGGTGGCGCGGATCCGCAGCGCGCCGAGTCCGCGGGACCGGCTGCGGACGTCAGCCGTTCCAGGACCAGTCGGCCACCTCGGGGAGGTCCGTACCGTGCTCGCGGATCCAGGTGTGGTGGCGCTGCCGGGCCTCCTCCATGCGCTGGCGTACGGCCGCGGCGCGCACCGCGAGCCCGGGGACCCGGTCGATGACGTCCATCACCAGTCGGTACCGGTCCAGGTCGTTGCGGACCACCATGTCGAACGGGGTGGTCGTCGTGCCGATCTCCCGGTAGCCGCGAACGTGGAGGTTGTGGTGCCCGGTGCGCCGGTAGGCCAGGCGGTGGACCAGCCACGGGTAGCCGTGGTACGCGAAGACGACGGGGCGGTCGGTGGTGAACAGTCCGTCGTACTCCGCGTCGCTCATGCCGTGCGGGTGGTCCCCGGCCGGCAGGAGACGGGCGATGTCGACGACGTTGACCACCCGTACGGCCAGGTCCGGCAGGTACCTGCGCAGCAGTTGGGCCGCGGCCATCACCTCCTGGGTCGGGACGTCGCCGGCGCAGGCGAGCACCACGTCCGGTTCGCGGGAGCCGTCCTCGGTGCCGGCCCAGTCCCAGATGCCGGCGCCCCGCGCGCAGTGGAGCTTCGCCTGGTCCATGGACAGCCAGTCGAAGCAGGGCTGTTTGCCCGCGACGACGACGTTGACGTAGCCGCGGCTGCGCAGTACGTGGTCGGCGACGGCCAGCAGGGTGTTGGCGTCCGGCGGCAGGTACACGCGGACCGCTTCGGGGCTCTTGTTGAGGACGTGGTCGACGAAACCGGGGTCCTGGTGGGAGAAGCCGTTGTGGTCCTGCCGCCACACGTGTGAGGTGAGCAGGTAGTTGAGCGAGGCGATCGGGGCGCGCCAGTGCAGGCCGCGGGTGGTGCGCAGCCATTTGACGTGCTGGTTGACCATCGAGTCGACGATGTGGACGAAGGCCTCGTAGCAGGAGAAGAGTCCGTGCCGGCCGGTGAGGAGGTAGCCCTCCAGCCAGCCCTGGCAGGTGTGCTCGGAGAGGATCTCCATCACCCGGCCGTGGCGCTCCAGGTGCTCGTCGGCGTCGAGGATCTCGGCCTGCCAGGCCTTGCCGCTGGCCGCGTAGACGGCCTGGAGGCGGTTGGAGGCGGTCTCGTCGGGGCCGACGAGGCGGAAGTCGCGCCGGTCGGCGGTGGCCCGCATGACGTCCTGGAGCATGTCCCCGAGGACGCGGGTGGGTTCGTGCAGCGTCGCGCCGGGCTTGTCGACCTCCACCGCGTGGCGTTCCAGCGGGGGCAGGGGCAGCTCGCGCAGCAGGACCCCGCCGTTGGCGTGCGGGGTCGCGCCGAGCCGGCGCGCGCCCTGCGGGATCCCGGCCAGCACCTGGGGTCGCGGGGCGCCCTGCTCGTCGAACAGTTCCTCGGGCCGGTAGGAGCGCATCCACTCCTCCAGCTGCCGCAGGTGCTCCGGGTTGTCCCGTACGGCGGCCAGGGGGACCTGGTGGGCGCGCCAGGTGCCCTCCACGGGCAGGCCGTCCACCTCGGCGGGACCGGTCCAGCCCTTCGGGGTGCGCAGCACGATCACGGGCCAGCGGGGCCGTTCGGTGCTGCCGCCGCTGCGGGCGGCCTCCTGCGCGGCGGCGATGCGGTCGAGGGCCGTGTCCATGGCGCGCGCCATCGCGCGGTGCACCGTGGCCGGGTCGTCGCCGGACACGTGGATGGGGTCGTGGCCGTAGCCGTGCAGAAGGGCGTCGAGTTCGGCGCGGGGCAGGCGGGCCAGCACCGTCGGGTTGGCGATCTTGTAGCCGTTGAGGTGCAGGATCGGCAGGACGGCGCCGTCGTGGACGGGGTCGAGGAACTTGTTGGAGTGCCAGGCGGCGGCCAGGGGCCCGGTCTCCGCCTCGCCGTCGCCGATCACGCAGGCGACCACCAGGTCCGGGTTGTCGAGGGCGGCCCCGTACGCGTGGGAGAGCGAGTAGCCGAGCTCGCCGCCCTCGTGGATGGAGCCCGGGGTCTCCGGGGCGACGTGGCTGGGCACACCGCCGGGAAAGGAGAACTGCCGGAAGAGGCGGGCCATGCCGGCCGCGTCCCGGCTGACGTCCGGGTAGACCTCGGTGTACGAGCCTTCCAGCCAGGAGTTGGCCAGGACGGCCGGACCACCGTGGCCGGGACCCCACACGCACAGGGCGTTCAGGTCGCGGGCCTTGATGACCCGGTTGAGATGGGTGTGGACCAGGTTGAGTCCGGGCGAGGTGCCCCAGTGGCCGAGGAGGCGCGGCTTGATGTGCTCGGGGCGCAGCGGCTCGGTCAGGAGGGGGTTGGCCATGAGGTAGATCTGGCCGACGGCGAGGTAGTTCGCAGCGCGCCAGTGGGCGTTCAGCCCGGTGAGCTCTTCCTCGGTGAGCTCGGCGGGCTCCGGCTGCGTGTCGACGGACATCACGACTCCATTTCGGTGGCGGGGCGGAGGCGGTGGCCAAGGAGGGGCGATGGAGGGGAGGCTGAGGGGAGGTAGAGGTGGCGGGTGGGCCGGCGTAGCCGTTGTTCCGTCCGGTTGTGCACCGACTACCACCTTGTGCGGTCGGCGAGGTGTCCGACAGGGCCGTTCGGGCCACACCGCCGGGCGGAGTGGACCCGCACGGCGGCGTGGTGCACGGCCCGGCCGCACCGCGAACAGCAGAAGGCCCCGGTCTCCGTGAGGAGGCCGGGGCCTTGATCGAGCGCTGGGCAGGCCTTGCACCTGCATCCCCCCACAGGAAGTGGGGTGCCTTTCCTTGGACCACCAACGCCAGTCCTACCACCGTTTCTTGCGGCGGCGAGCTCAGGATCGATCGTAGCCCATCCGGAGCATCTCCGCACATCGCGGCAGGTGCCGCTGCGGATCGAGCGTCCGCGGCCAACAATGGGACTACGCCCGACGCGGCCGACCGCTCGGCGCCGGGACCACCGAGAGGAGCCGCTTTGAAACACCGGATCGCCTCCGTCCTCGGCGTTGCCGCGCTCGCGGTCGGGACCCTGGGAGGCACGACGCCGCCGTCGGGTGCGACGCCCGGAGGGTGCCCGTACGCGTCCGCCACCTACCGCCCCGTCCTGCAGCAGGGCAGCACGGGAGCGGGTGTGAAACAGGCGCAGTGCCTGTCGAACATCTGGGGCGGTGTCCCCAAGCTGGCCGTGGACGGCGTCTTCGGCGGCCGCACCCTCGCCAAGATCAAATGGATCCAGGGCTGTCACGGCCTCGCCAGGGACGGCATCGTCAGGCCCCAGACCTGGGCCGTCCTCTACGACCCGGCTCTGGACTGCTACGACCCCTACCCGGGGTAGCGCCACCGTCTTCCCGAACGCCCGGATCGCACACCGTGTCGCGCTTCGATCCGATCGGTTCCGTTTTCCGATGTTTCGTCGGTATCTTCCGCACCGCCGCCCACAAGACCCCAACGGTCATTCACAAGTTGAAGTTCTCCCGCGAAACCGGGGCCGCTGAAATGCGGGAAACGGACCGAATTGCACGAGTCCGACGGCGATGGCAACGTTGCCATCTCGTTAATAATTCGCTTCTTGACGATGGCTTGAACGCCCAGTTGACTGCCTCTACCTCGGCCGCAAGGACACGGCCCTGTCATGGAGGTTTACATCGTGAACACGCATCTGGGCCGTGCTGTCGTCGCCGTCGCCACGTCCGCGATGGCCGTCTCGCTCACCGCTTGCGGAAGCTCGGACGACGGCGACACAAGACCGGGGGAAAAGAGCGACGCGATCAAGGTCGGACTGCTGCTGCCTGAGAACCAGACGGCGCGTTACGAGAAGTTCGACAAGCCCCTGATCGAGAAGGAGGTCGCGAAGTTCACGCGGGGCAAGGGCCAGGTGATCTACGCCAATGCCAAGCAGGACGCGGCCGTCCAGAGTTCCCAGGTCGACACCATGATCACCAATAAGGTGAACGTCCTGATCATCGACGCGGTGGATTCCAAGGCCATCGCCGGCGCGGTCAAGAAGGCCAGGGCCGCCGGCATTCCGGTCGTCGCCTACGACCGTCTCGCCGAGGGACCGATCAACGCCTACACCTCCTTCGACAACGAGGACGTCGGCCGGATCCAGGCCAAGGCGCTGCTGGAGGCGCTGGGCGACCGGGCGGGCAGCGGCCAGATCGTGATGATGAACGGTTCGGTCACCGACCCGAACGCCAAGCAGTTCAAGTCCGGCGCGCACTCCGTCCTCGACGGCAAGGTGGCCATCGGCAAGGAGTACGACACCATCGAGTGGAAGCCGGAGAACGCCAACGCGAACATGGCCGCCGCCCTCACGGCGCTCGGCAAGGGCCGGGTCATCGGTGTCTACTCCGCCAACGACGGTATGGCGGGCGGCATCGTCACCGCCCTGAAGGCGGCCGGGTTCGCCGACCTGCCCCCCGTCACCGGCCAGGACGCCGAGCTGGCCGGTGTGCAGCGGATCGTCGCCGGTGACCAGTACATGAGCGTCTACAAGCGGTACGCCCCCGAGGCCGCGGCCGCCGCGGAGATGGCCGTCGCCCTGGCCAAGGGCGACCGGATCGACGAGATCATCAACCAGAAGGTGGACAGCCCCACCACCAAGGGCGTGCCGTCGGTGCTCGTCCCGGGTGTCGCGCTCACCAGGGACAACGTCAAGTCCACCGTGATCGACGACGGCGTGTACACGGTGTCCGAGATCTGCACCGACCGTTACAGGAACGCCTGCGAGCAGCTCGGCCTCCTGAAGCCGTAGGCAGGTCCCCCGAAGGCTCCGCACCCACGCCGGGTCGCCACGCCCCGCGCGTTCCGCTCCGCCGGCGGCGGCCTCACGCGGGGCTGCCGTGCCCGCCGAACCCCTCGCCGGCGGCGATGGCCCTCAGCGCCGCCAGGTGCCGCTGGTAGACGGCTCGTCCCTCGGCGGTCAGGGAGAGCCACGTCCGCGGACGCCGACCGGCCCGTCCCTTCTGGACGGCCACCCAGCCGACCTCTTCCAGCGCCGACACCTGCTTGGACAGGACCGAGTCGCTCACCTCCACCAAGTCGCGCACGAAGCCGAACTCGGCCTTGTCCACCGGGACCAGGGCGGCCACGACCGACAGGCGCACGGGTGCGTTGAGCAGGGCTGCGAGCGCATGCCGGGGATGGGTGCCCCGCGGTCCGGCCGGCGGCTCCGCCGCGGTCACGACGAACGCCGCTGTTCGAGCCGGGCACCCGTCGCGAGCGGCAGCGCGCACCCCGCCGCGGCCACTGCCGCGAAGGCCGGACTGTCCGCGAAGACCGTGCTGCCGAGGGTGACCGTCAGGGCGAAGACGGCGGCCCAGGATCCGACCATCACCCCGTGCTTGACGCCGAAGCCGCGGGGCGTCACGCGCTGCCGGGCGGCATACGCGCTCAGTCCCGTCACGAGGAGCGCATTGGCCAGCCCGAACACCGTGGCGGAAACGGGGCCGTGCCACAGGACGGCGACCGGGACCAGGACCAACTGCCCGGCGGCGAACGCCCACAGGTAGCGGGCGTACCAGCCGCTCCGCGCCCGCGCCGCCCGCTCCATGTCGGCGGCCTGCCCCAACCTCGCCCCTGCCCCGGTCAACTTGTGCACGACTCCCCCTCGTTCCCTGATCGCTCCGATTGCCAGGATGACAACTACTTTCCAATCCGGCAAGTAGAAAAGGTCCGAAGCCTTCCGGGGCTTGGGGCGGGGTGGGGTGGGCAGCATGTCCGTCGCCTGCCGGTGCCGTTGGAAGGAGTCCCGAGCGATGCGCCCTGCTGTCCCGGACGAGCCGCGCGGAACCGCCGCCCTGCTGGTCGACTCGCGCGGCCGGTACCTGCTGCACCTGCGCGACGCGAACAAGCCGCACATCTGTGACCCCGGCGCCTGGTCCCTCCCGGGCGGCGGTCGCGAGGCGGGCGAGACCTGCCGGGACGCGGTGGAGCGCGAACTGCTGGAGGAGACCGGGCTCGTGCTGCCGCTGGAGGCGTTCGCCGTGGTCGACGCCCGCGGCCCCCACGGGGCCGGCAACCCGATCCAGGTCTTCCTCGGACGGTGGGACGGCGACGCCGACGCACTCCCCCTCACCGAAGGGATCATGTTCCGGCACTTCGGCCCCGACCGGATCCCGTACCTCACCATGAGCCCCTGGGCGCAGCAGGTCATCGACCTTCACCGGGCGGCCGGGCCACGGCCGCCGGCCGCGGCCGCGGTCGCGGTGGCGGAACCGGGCAGCAGCGGAAGGCGGGCGCGGCCGCACATCGTCGGGGTGCACCTCTACCTGGAGCGCGGGAGCACGGTACTCCTCGGGCTGCGGCACCCCGACAGCGCGTACGCGGGCGCCTCGCACCACTTCCTCGCCGGGCACTGCGAGCAGGAGTCCGCGGTCGCCTGCCTGGTCCGGGAGGCGGAGGAGGAGGCCGGGCTCGTGATCGACCCGGCGGACGTCGAACTGGCCCATGTCGTGCACGTGGTGGACCACCCGGGCGGGCAGCCGCGGATGCAGCTCGTGTTCCGCGCCCGCCGCTGGCGGGGCGAGCCCGAGGTCCGCGAGCCGGACCGCTGCGTGTCCTGGGGCTGGTGGCCCGTCGACGCGCTCCCGGATCCGATGGTCCCGTACGCCCGGACCGCGGTCGAGGGGATCCGGGCCGGACGCTCGTACAGCGAACTCGGGTGGGGCTGAGGCGCCATGGTGAGTCTGCCGAACGGTCCGTACGCCGGGGACCCGCCGCCCCGCCGCGAGCGGTACGCGCTGCCCGTCGACGTCCATCTGATCCTGCGCCGCGACGGCGGGAAGGGCCCGGAGGTGCTGCTGTCCCGGCGTGCCGGACCCGTGTACGCCTCCGGTCTGTGGCACCTGCCGTCGGGACACCTGGACGGACCCCACGAGGACGTGGTGGAGGGCGTGATCCGCGAGGCCGCGGAGGAGACCGGAGTCGTCGTCGACCGCGCGGACGTGGCGCTGGCGACCACGGTCCACCACCGCAGCCCCCACGGCCGGGCCAGGATCGGCCTGTTCTTCGAGGTCCGGCGCTTCGCGGGTGAGCCGGCGGTCCGGGAGCCCGCCGTCTGCGACGCCATGGGCTGGTACCCGCTCGACGCGCTGCCGGATCCGATGGTGGCGTACTGCCGGGCCGGCCTGGACGCCTACCGCGCCGGGCATCCCGGGGCCGTCCACTTCCAGCAGCCCGGCGACCCCGTCCCCCACCAGGAAGGGGACGGGCGACAGCGGGCCCGGACCCGCCTCCTGCCCGGGCCGTCGCCCGTGGACGGCCCCCCGCGTGCGCTGCTCTCGTTCGCGGAACGCGGGGTCGGGCGGGTCGCAGCGGCCGAGGACGCGTCCTGGGCCCGGCAGGGCAGCGACGTGTGGCGGCTGACCGGCGCCGCCGGCGGCACCTGGTACCTCAAGCGGCACGCCGGGGCCCGCGCCCACCAGCGGGAGGTGACCGCGTACCGGCAGTGGGTCCCCGCGCTCGGCGGCCGGGCGCCGCAGCTCGTCGCCGCGGACGAGGACCTCCGGGCGATCGTGGTCACGGCCTTTCCGGGCAGCCCCCTGCACGGTGCGCCCGGCCCGGACCGCGGTCTGCTCCGCGCGATCGGCGCGCTCACGGCCGCCTTCCACGCCGCCGCTCCCCCGCGCCCGCCCGCCGCACGGCCCTCCCCCGCCGCGGGGACGTGGGAACTCCACCTCGACGCGGCCCTGCCCCACCTGGCCCCGGGCGACGCCGCGTTCGTCCGGGCCGCCGCCGCGCGCCTCGCCGGCCTCGCGCCCCTCGGCCTGGTGCCCACGCACGGGGACCTGCACCTGCGCAACCTGCTGCGGTCCGAGGACGGCGCGCTCGCGGTCATCGACTTCGAGCGGAGCGCGTACGCGCCCGCCGTCCGGGCCTGGGTGCGCCTCTGGGACGCCTGGGCCCACCGGCCCGACCTGCACGAGGCCTTCCGGGAAGGGTACGGGCGCCCGCTGACCGGGCCGGAGGAGGAGCACCTCGCGGCCGAGGCCGTGCTCGACGCCGTCTCCGGGATCGCCTACGGCACCGCGCAGGGCGACCCGGAGGTCGTCGAACGCGGTCGGCGCACCCTGCTGCGGCTGCGCGCCGCGCCGCGGGGCGCGGCGGCGGACTGACGCGCGCGGGGCAGGGCGTACGAGGACGAACACGACCACCACGGAACGGGGTGCACCGGCATGAAGTCCAGCTCGACCGCACGGGACCGGGACGACCACTACGCCTCCGGCCGTGACGTCCGGCCGCTGAGCCTGCACCCGGCCGGCGCCCCGGACGACCGGCTGCCCGCCGGGCACGTCGTGGACAGACCGCGCTGCCGGATCGTGTGCCGGTGGCTGCCGGCGCGCGGCGGACGCGGGGAGGGCGGGACATGAGCGCAGCCCCCGCGCCCCTGCCCAGCCTCCTCGCGGTGTTCGCCCACCCCGACGACGAGTCCCTGGTCGCCGGCGGTGTCCTCGCCCAGCACGCCGCGTCCGGGGCCCGGACCTCGGTGCTCACCACGACCTGGGCGCCGGACAGCCACCGGGCCGCCGAACTCGGCGAAGCGGTACGGATCCTCGGCGCGGGCCGGCCCCGGATGCTCGGGTACGCCGACGCCCGCGTCCCGGAGTCGGCGCCGGGCGCGCCGCGCTTCCTCGACGTGCCGCTGGACGAGGCCGTGGGGCGGCTCGTCGGGCACCTCAGGGACTTCCGGCCGGACATCGTCGTCACCCACGACGCGTACGGCGGGCTGACCGGCCACCCCGACCACGTCCACACCCACCGCACGACCCTGCTGGCCGTGCACGCCGCCGGGCTCGAACACCACGCCCCGGAGTCGGGCCCACCGTGGCAGCCGCGCGCCCTCTACCTGGCCACCCATCCGCACTCCGGCGTCGGGGACCTGGGCCCGCTCCTCACGCGGGTGGGGAAGGCCGTCCGTTCGGTGCCGGAGGAGCACGTGACGGCTGCCGTGGACGTACGGCCCTGGCTGGAGCGGAAGTGGAGCGCGATCCTGGCCCATCGGAGCGAAGTGGAACGCCCCCGCCCGCTGCCGGGCGTCCTCTCCCGCCTCCCCGCGGAAGACCGCGAACGGATCATCGCCACCGAGTACTTCACGCGTCTGGACGCCCGCCCGGACGGCGGCGCGGACGGCGGCCCCGGGCGGCGACGGGCCCGGCTGGAGGCCTGATTCCGGGGGCCGGGCCGCCGCGCGGTCGTCAGCCGTCGAAGCGGCGGCGGGAGGCCTCGATGTGGCCGATGTACCGGTGGGTCCAGTCGCACAGGCGGGCGACGGTGTCGCGCAGGGCGGTACCGGCCTCGGTGAGGGTGTATTCGACCCGCGGCGGGACCGTGGGGTACACGGTGCGGTCGACCAGGCCGTTGCGCTCCAGCGTGCGGAGGTTCTGCGTGAGCATCTTGTGGCTGATGCCGTCGACCTCGTTGCGCAGCTCGCTGAAACGCAGTGTGCGCCCGCCGAGGGATTCGATGATCAGGAGCGCCCACTTGTTGGCGACGTCCGAGAAGACCTCCCGCCCCAGTGAGTCCGCGCGCAGGAGGTCTGCATCGTCGGCCGGGCTACCGCCGACCTGCTTGGTCACCATGAGGTTCCTCAGTTACCGAAAAGTGCGTTCTTCCACGTCAACGGTCACTCTCCTACGGTTTCCGAGTAACCACAAGAGAGCACGGGCGGCCATGTCCCAGGAACCGGACGCCGCCCGCTCGCGACGAGGAAGCAGGCGACGCAGCATGGCCATCACCTTGATCGACCCCAGCGGACTGCCGCAGGTGGACGCCTACCGGCAGGTGTCCGTCGCGTCGGGCTCGAAACTGGTCTCCATCGCCGGGCAGGTCGCCTGGGACGCCGACGGGACCACGGTCGGCGCGGGCGACCTCGCCGCCCAGGTCGAGCAGTGCTACCTCAACATCGGCACCGCACTGGCCGCGGCCGGGGCCTCCTTCGCCGACCTGGCGAAACTGACCGTCTACGTCGTCGACTGGACGCCCGACAAGATGCCGCGGCTCATGGACGGCATCGGCCGGGCGGCCGCGAGGCTGGGGGTCGCCCCGGTCCCGCCCGCCACGCTGCTGGGTGTCGCGGCCCTCGACGTACCCGAGCACCTGGTCGAGATCGAGGCCATGGCGGTCGTCGACTGAACCGCCGTGCGGTGACCCGGCCGCGTGGCGGCGCGGCCGCGTCCCCGCGGGGAGCGGAGAATCGATTCGTCATCCCCACAAGGACAAGGAATGCGCCATTCCGCTATCGCGGGGCGTATCGCTGCGGAATCCTGCCAGGGACGTTCCGACGCCAAGGGGTGGGAGAGGCGATGGCGGAGGGGGACCGGAACCTGTCGGTGCACGGCGACGCGGTCGGGCAGTTCGTCACCGGCGACGACAACGACGTCCTGAGCGTCGTCGTGAACGCGACGCATTCGACGGTGACCGTGGTGGGGCCGCCCGGGCGGCCCAAACCGGTGCGCCGCGAACGCATCGAGCGCCTGCCGCGCCGTGCGGGTCGCCCGCCCCTCGGCCGGGACACCGAGCTGGCGGCCCTGGTGCGCAGCATCACCGGCAACGAGCCGGCCGGGGTGCACGGACCGGAGGGCATCGGCAAGAGCACCCTGCTCCGCCATGCGGTGTTCGAGGTCGGCCACCACGACGGCGTGGTCTTCCTCGACGGGTACGGCAAGGACGCCGACGACCTGGCCCAGAGCGTCTTCGAGGCCTGCTACGACGCCCCGGGCTACCGACCGGGCGAGGGCGAGCTGCACCGCCTGCTGGCCGACCTCCGGCTCTGCGTCGTCATCGACGACCTCGACGTGCCGGCCCGGGAACTGACCCGGCTCCAGGACGCGGTGCCGTCCGGCACCGTGGCGTTCACCTCGCGCGAGCGCCTGCTGTGGGGCGAGGGCGAGGCCATCGCCCTCACCGGTCTTTCCCCGTCGGCGGGCGAGCAGTTGCTGGCCCGCACGCTGGAACGTCCGCTGCTGCCGGCCGAGACGGAGGCGGCCGCCGCGCTGTGGCGGGCCAGCCAGGGGCATCCCGCCGCGTTGATCAGGGCGGCGGCCCTGGCCCGCCCCGCCGGGGACGGCACGCCCGGCGGGGCGGCCGTGCTGCCGGCGCCCGCCGAGGTCCCGGAACTGCTGCGCGGGGCCGTGGCCCGGCTGGGCGGCGCGTCCCGGCACGTCCTGGCGTTCCTCGCGGTGGCGCCGAGGGCGCAGGCCACCGTGGACGTCCTCGCGCTGCTGGTGCCCGGCACGACCACGACCGCCGTCGCGGACGCCGTCGACCGGCTGACCGGGCTGGGGCTGCTGAACCGCACCGGTCCGCACGTCCGCCTGGCCGGCGATCCGGGCGGCCCACTGCCGGAGGGCCTCGCGCTCACCCCGCAGCAGGTCGCGGAGGCGACGACCCGGCTCACCGGATGGGCCGCGGACCGGCGGACCCCGCCCGCCGCCCTGGCGGACCACAGTCTGCTGATCGCCGGGCTCGCAGAGACCGTCGGCCGGGCGGGCCGGCCGGACCTGGGCGTCGCCCTCACCCGGGCCGCCGCCCCCGGCACGGCGTGCTCCCTGCGCTGGGGCGCGTGGGACCGGATCATCGGCCGCGGCCTGGCCTCGGCCCGTCAGGCCGGTGACGAGCGGGCCCACGCGTACTTCACGTACGAGTCCGGTGTGCGCTCGTGGCTGACCGGCAAGCGGGGCGCCGCGGCCGCCGCGTTCGGTGCGGCCGCGGCAGCCTGGCACGCCCTCGGCGACCCCGCCGGCGCCGCCCTCGCCGAAGGCGCGCAGGCGCAGATCGCACCCGGCCCCGCCCCGTCCCCCGGCAGCGGTTCCGGCACGGACACGGACCCCGGCACGGCCACGGACAGGGGCACGGACACGGGCGCAGGTACGGACACCAGCAGCGGTACGGACACCAGCCCGGACACGGGCGGGGGCGCTGAGCACGGCACCGGCGCCGGCCCGTCGGGATCCGAGCCCGCGCCGCACCACGGCTCCGCCCACCCCGGGGACGCCGGCGCCCCGTCGTCACCCCCTCCGCCCGACCCGCAGGCACCCGCACCCGATCCGGGACTCCCCGCGCCGCCCGTGGATCCGGGCGGCCTGTCACTGTTCGCCAAGGTGATCATCGGCGGCTCGCTGATCACGGCGGCCTCCTTCGGCGGTGTGATCATCCTTGGCCAGGGCTCGGGCCCCGCAGAGACTCCGCCCACCGTGCCCCTGCACGTCCACGTGGCGACCAACCTCTTCGAGGTCAGGGACATGCCCGGTACCGCGGAGAGCGCCTGCCCGAGCGGCACCGGAAAGACCGACTGCACCAAGGTCTCGCAGGTGGCCAGGGGCGAGCGCGGGCCCGTACGCGTCATCCCCGCCGGACCGCTCCCGCCCGGCGTGAACCTCGTCTACTGGGGGTGCGAGGAGGACTCGCCCTCCTCGTCCTGCACCGTCCGGGCCGACCGCGAGCGCACCGTGTGCGCCACGACGACCAGCCCCGACGACGAGGCCGCGCGACGGGACTGCGTGCAGCGGACCGCCGGGCGGCCCCCGACCGCACCGCGAACCGTTCTGGTGGCCGTCCAGTTGGGGGCGGAGCAGTTCGAGGTCACGGTCACCCCCGACACACCGGGCACGCGGCCCTGCGTCCAGCCGCCGCTGGACCTGAAAGCGTCCGCACCGCCCAAGCGCGAGTGTGCGTTCGTGGTCCCGCTGAACACGAAGACGAACCTGACCGCCAAGATCACGGGCACGGCCCGGGCCTTCTCCCGCCCGTTCGACGGGGAACCCGAGTGGTTCGGCTGCGACGAAGGGCCGACCACGCCGGGCGCTGCCGATCCGAACGCCAGGGGCTTCGACGAGAGCACCGGCCGCCAGGAGCCGTACCCCAACGGCACGAAGACCTGCACGCTGAACCTCACCACCGGCCGGTACATCGGCCTGTCCAGCACCGACCTGAGCGACGGCGGCTCGACCGCCGCCCTCGCCGGCGCCTTCGCCCAACTCCCCCGCGTGCACATCGCTCCCGGTGTGACCGCCCTACCGAAGCCGGAGGAGGCCGCCCTGCAGCGCGTCCCCTGCTCCACGTTCGGCGGTCCGGAAGGCATCGAGTGCCTCGGCCCGTCCACGCACCGCTGACACCCACCACACCGCGGCCGACGGTCGCGGCCCGCACGCGAGACCATGACGAGGACGGGAAACCGATGACCGAGAACCAGAGCCGCGGCGGCATCACCATCCACGGCACCGCCACCGGCCAGTTCCTGAACGGCGACAACGCCACGCAGACCTCCACCACCATCTCCGCGGACGCCGGTTCGGCGGCCGTGGCGCCGTTCGTCGAACTGATGCTGGGCGTCATCTCGCGGCTGGACCTGTCGACCGACCAGGAGGCCGGCGCGCGGCGGGCGCTGGACGCGTTGCGCGGCGAGGCGGCCGGGGAGGAGCCGTCTCCCTCACGGCTCCAGCAGCTGATGGGCGGCTTCGTCAACTACCTGGCGCAGGCCGGCGCCCCCGCCCTGACCGCGGCCTTCATGACGCTGGCCCTGCACGTGGGCATCGCCGGCCCCCGGTAGCCCGCACCGCGCGGGCCCCCACCCGCCTGTCCGACGGAACTCCGTCATTGCAGCCGCGCGGGACGGGCGGCGACGATGGGGGCACGTCCACGACCCGCCGCGTTGTCATCGCGGTCTTCCCCGATGTCGGCCTCCACCCCGACGGGCCGGTCGCCCGGATCGACCCGGAAGTGGTGGCCTGGATCAATACGGCCGCGCCACCGGCCCGGCGGGTGGCGTCGGTGTGCGTCGGCGCCCATCTGCTGGCGGCGACCGGGCTGCTGGACGGCAGGACGGCCACCACCCACTGGTCGACGGCCGCCCAGTTGGCGGCCGACCACCCGGCGGTGAGGGTCGGCCCGGACCCCATCTTCGTAGGGTTCGGGAACGTGTCGCCGGCTGGGCGCTTGCTGACCGGGTGCCGGCCGCTGTTCGTGCGGGACCGGGTGCTGGCGGCCCGGCTCGCACTCGCCGTCGCCGTGGTGACGGCGGTGGCGGGTACGGCGCTGGCCGCGGCCCGCGCCGACCCGGCCGCGGCACTGACCACCGCCCTGGCCGGTGCCGCCGTCGTCACCGCGGCGGGACTCGTCCTGCTGCGGTCCCGGGACCGCAGCCGCGCACTGCTGCGGCTGCGGGAGGCCCTGCGGCAGCGGGGCGCCCCTGAGCCCCGACGTGCAGCTCGTCGACCTCGTCCGGCGCCATCGCAACCGTCAAGGAGACCGCCGTGAAGAAGAAGACCGCCCCGGTGGGCCCGCTGGCCCCCGCCCTGCGCCTGCGCGGTGCCGGCAGGCGAACCGTGTTCCTTGTCCTCGCGCTCTCGTGCGCCGCCCTGCTGGCCGGTCTCGTCCTGCTCCTGACCTGAAGGCGGACGGCTGCTCGACGCGACCGCCGGGCGGTTCAGCCGAGGTGGGCTCTGACCTGCTCGTAGACGGCCTTGTCGGTCGGGAACGCGGTGTGCTGCAGGCACGGGGTCACGTGGTTCACCGCCCCGGTGAGGACGACCGTGCTCTGGGGGCTGACGACGAGGTCGCACGGCGACCTCCACGTGGCGTAGCGGGTGGCGCCGGGGGTCTCGTCGCCGGTGTTGAGGGCGGTGAGGAACGGGGATCGCGGCCGCATGTCGGCGCAGGACGCGCCGCCGCACAGGTAGGCCGTGTTCGTGCCGTGGTTGGGACCCGCGAGGGAGACCCAGGCGTCGACCTTGGCGGCCCCGGCCAAGGTCTTGAGGTAGTGGCGGGAGGAGAGGGATCCCATCGAGTGGGTGACGAGGTCGACCTTGGCGGCTCCCGTGGCCGCCAGCACGCGGTCGATCTCGGCGGCGAGCCCAGCCGCGGTGGTGGCGTTCGACTGGCCGGTGGGATAGCTCCACTGGAACAGGCGGCCGGCGGGCCAGCCGTCGGTCCGGAACCGGCCGGCCATGGTGGCCCAGGTCGAGCCGTCGCTGTTCCAGCCGTGTACGAAGACGACGGGGTCCGGGGCGGCTGCCGCAACGGCGGCCGCCCCGGCCCCCGGCGCCGTACGGGCCGCCGCGGACGGGGCCGGGTAGACCGCGAGGACCAGGGTCAGGGCGGCGACGCTGACGGGGGCGGTGGCGCGGGGCGCGCGGCTCGGCTTCACGGGAAGCCGTTGTAGCGGCACCGCCGCGGCCGTGGGGCGGGTCGGGCGGACCCGTCACCCGCCCGGCTGTCCCGGATTCACTCCCGAGAGCGTTGCCGACAGGAAACGCGGCGCGCTGGTGCGGCCTCTGCTCCGGCTGTGCGTGCGGCTCTTGGCCCACGGTCGGTGCCGTGGAGGGTCACTGGACCGTGGGACGCGTGGCCGGGCTGGCCGGGCTGGCCTGGGTGAGCGTCCGCACGCTGCACCACTGTGACGGGATCGGGCTCGTGCGTCCGTCGGCGCGGACCGCGGCGGGGCCGGCACCGGCTCCTACGAACCTGCTGGTCGCGACGGGACCGCGGTGGGGCCGTCGGCGGTCATGCGGGGGCAGCGGCCTACCGGCTCGGCACCGTGC
This sequence comes from Streptomyces pallidus (ex Mingjun et al. 2026), assembly GCF_051550185.1. NCBI lineage: Bacteria > Bacillati > Actinomycetota > Actinomycetes > Kitasatosporales > Streptomycetaceae > Streptomyces > Streptomyces pallidus (ex Mingjun et al. 2026). The sequence continues at coordinate 779,169 of NZ_CP196181.1, forward strand.
GTGGCCGCCGCCGCGGAGGGCCTGCGGGGTCGGGCCGGAGGCCGGGCAGCGGGCGGTGCGGAACCTCGGTGACGACCTGCGTTCCGGCCGGTGGGCCGAGCGCAACAGCGAGCCCGCCGAGCTCGAAGCGGCAGATCTGGGCCTTCGCCTGCTCGTGGCGTGAGTGGACACCGGGTCGGCGCTCGGGGCTCAGCCGAGCACGGCGCCGTAGACGTGGTCGACGGTCATCGTCATCAGGACGCGGCGGTCGGACACCATCACGGACCGGTACTCCTCCCAGTCCGGGTGTTCGCCCGCGGCGCTGCGGTAGTACGCCACCAGCGCCTCGACCTCCGGGCCGTGGGGGTCGGTGCCCGGGCCGGTGAGGGTGGCAACGCCCTCGGCTGTGGCCCAGGAACGGCCGTCGCTGCTGGTCACCTCCAGGGTGGCGCGCGGGTCGCGGCGCAGGTTCGCGGTCTTGGCGCGCCCCTCGGTCATCGAGACGTAGAGGGTGTTGGTCTCCGGGTCGTAGTGGGGCATGACCGGGGAGAGCTGCGGGCGGCCGTCGGACTTGATGGTGGCCAGGACGCCGAGTCGGCTCTCGGCGAGCAGGGTGCGCAGGATGTGCAGGCTGGGCTGCGTGTCGTCCGTGGTCACGGTGGGGCCTCCGACGGCTTGCGGGAGAATTGGATCAAGGCACCGTAGCCGCTCCCGTCGGACGGTGCGGAACGCAGGCGTTGCGACTCGGCCATTCGGATGGGACTCGTCCTCGCGCGGACGGGCGCCGCGACAGCGACCACCCACGCCCCTACGGTCTGGTCTGTCCTATTCCGCAGAAAGGTAGGCCCATGCGTTCTCTTCGTTCCGCCTTCACCGCCGTTGCCGCCGCCGCGATCGTCTTCGGGGCCGCCGGCACCGCGAGCGCCGACGTGACCGTGACCGTCCTGGAGCCGACCTCGAACACCTTCGTCTTCGGCGACTGGCTCCAGATCGCCGGCGACGACGTGTTCAACGCCGGATTCGACAACACCGTGGGCTCGAACAACTGACGCCCGCCGGGTCGGGCCGGCGCACCCGAACCGACCCCGCTGCCGCTCATCGGCCGAAACCGTTCGAACCGGCGGCACCCTGGTGGAGCGGGACGAGGGCGCCGGTGCTCGACGGCACGGCGGCGGGCGGGGTGGGGACGGCGGCGACGGGGCGGCCGCCGGGGTCGGCCAGCAGGTGGCGGCGGGCTCCGGGGACGGTGGCGTGCGTCCGCGGGGCGGCTGCGCACCACGCCCCGCGCGCCCGGGCGGGACCGCCCGAGATCCACGCGGTGGCCGGCTCGCGGGCGATCCGGACGGCCGAGGCCGGCCCCGCCTCACCACCGCCCCCCGCCCCGCCCGGGTTCGTCTCGGCCGTCGCGCCGCCGCTCCAGCGGTGCCTCCAGCACGAGGTGGCCGGGAGCGGACTCCACGGCCGCGGCGCCCGACAGCAGCAGGACGGCGTCAGGATGCCGCCGAACAGGTCGAGGCCGATCAGGACCACCCCGCCCACCGGAGGCCGGTCCAGTCGCGGTGGGCGTCCGACGTCCACCACCCGGCCGCGAGCAGCAGCGCGCACCCGCCCGCGGCCGGTGAGCTCCACGGCCGGTTCGGAGCGGGACTTGCCCGGTCCCATGAAGCGTCCGAGGCGTCCGGCCGGCCCCGGGGAGGTCGGAGGTATCGTCCGGTCGACCGTCAGATCAGTGCGTACGCGGCCCCTTCCGTCCTTCGTGTCGGTCGTCGACGGCCGCGCAGCAGGCTCTCAGGCCTGCCCGCCGTCCGGCAGTCCCCCCTGCCGCCCCCGGCCGCCGTCCGGTACGCGTTCACCGTCCGCCGCCTGCGGTTGCGCCTGCGGCTGCTGCGCGCGCAGCCCGGCCAGTGCCCATTCGTCGGCGGCCCGCACCACCGCCGCCGTGGCGGTCGCCAGCAGGGACCGGTCCCCGTCCGTCCGGATGAACCCGAGCCGCTGCCCGGCCTCGACCAGGGCCGTGGACCAGTCCTGCCAGTGCGCCGCCGTGGGCCCGTCCGATGGCTGCGTCGGCCAGGCCAGACCGTCCGGACGGACACGCAGGTGTGCGGCCAGTGCCCGCCGGCCTGTGGACACGCCCCCGGGCGCGTCAATCGACGGGCTCGCGCGGCGGACCGACCTACCCTCCCGGCATGAGCGTCAAGAGGGCGGCGGTGGCCGACGAGATCTTCGACCGGTTGGACACGAACGGCGACGGGGTGCTGACCGCGGAGGACTACCGGGGCAGCGCCGAGCAGCTGCTGCAGTCGTACGGGATGGGGCCCAGCGCACCGAAGGGACGCGCGCTGATCGAGGCGAACCAGGCGCTGTGGGAGCGGCAGGCCGAGCTGGTCGACCGCGATCACGACGGGAGGATCGACCGGCAGGAGTACCGGGAGTGGTTCGCCTCCCTGCCCGCCTCGGAGTCGGCCTCGGGCGCGCCCTCCGGCTCGCCGGAGGTGATGGCGGTCCTGCACGCGCAGTTCACGGTGGCCGACCGGGACGGCGACGGACTGATGGACCTCCACGACTTCACGATGTGGCGGGAGCTCAAGGGCGTGTCCGGACGGGAGGCGACCGCCGCCTTCGAGCTGATCGACTCCGACGGCGACGGCGCCATCGGCTGGCAGGACTTCGTCGGCGCGGCCGCCGCGCACGGCCTGGAAGCCCTGCTGTACGGGCCGGGGCGGGCGTAGGGCGGCTCGCCGCGCGGCGGGGGGGCGGGGCCGGGGCGCGCGGGTCGGCCGGCGCACGTCCTCCGCCGCGGATCCCCGGGAACCGAAATGATCTTGCTTGGCGTCCTCCCTGTCACGTGACCGACCACCACGAGCAAGACAGAGGAGAGGCTGACGTGAAGACACCGGGAACGACACCGTCCCGTCGCACGCTGCTGACCGCCGGGGCGGGTGCGGCGCTGGCCGCGGCACTGCCGGCGGGCACCGCCCGTGCCGCCTCGTCGTACGACGCAGGGGGCGTCGTGGCACAGCTGCGCGCGCTGGAGCGCGCGCACGGGGCACGGCTGGGCGTGTACGCACGGGACACCGCCACCGGCCGTACCGTCCTCCACCGCGCCGACGAACTCTTCCCCATGTGCTCGGTGTTCAAGACCGTCGCCGTGGCGGCCGTCCTGCGGGACCTCGACCACGACGGCAGCCACCTCGCCAAGCGCATCCACTACACGCGGCAGGACGTCACGGACGCCGGCGGCGGTGACATCACACAGGTCGAGGAGAACATCGCGAACGGCCTGACCGTGGCCGAGCTGTGCTCCGCCGCCATCGCCCAGAGCGACAACGCCGCCGCGAACCTCCTGCTCCGCGAGCTGGGCGGCCCCACCGCGGTCACCCGCTTCTGCCGGTCCCTCGGGGACCGCACCACCCGGCTCGACCGGTGGGAGCCCGCGCTGAACTCGGCCGAGCCCGACCGGGTGACCGACACCACCAGCCCCCGCGCGATCGGGCTGACGTACACCCGGCTCGCCCTCGGCAACGCGCTGTCCCCGCGGCACCGCGAGCAGCTGAACCGGTGGCTGCTGTCGAACACCACGAGCAGCGAGCGCATGCGCAAGGGCGTGCCCCGGGAGTGGGCCCTCGGCGACAAGACGGGCGCCGGCTCGTACGGGACCAACAACGACGTGGGCATCGCCTGGCCGCCGGGACGGCCGCCGGTGGTGCTGGCCGTCCTCACCACCAGGCCGGAGGCGACCGCTCCGCGGGACAACGACCTGATCGTCAGGACTGCGGAGCTACTGACGAAGACGCTGGTCTGACGGAGACGACGGCCTGAAACCTCCGGCCGGTCTCCCCGGCCCGGGCCGCGGCGGCGGTTCCGGGCGGCCTCCACCGCGTCGCGCGGGGAGGCCGCCCGTTCCCCGTCCGGTTACGGGGCCATCTCGTACGCCCCGGACAGGGCCTCGACGCGGGCCCAGACACGGGCCGCGCGCGCCTCGTCGACGACGGGGCGGCGGACCGCCCCCAGCGCCCAGGCCTGCTGATCCGCCGTGGCGGAGTCCTTGCCGTACAGCTCGACGGCGTGGCCGGAGAAGTCCCGGACGAGGACGGAGAACAGCTCGTCGAGGACGTCCTGGTCGAGACCGGTCAGGCGGGCCTGCTCCAGGATGAGCTGGCCGTGCACGACCAGGGCGAACAGCTGGCCGACGGAGAGCAGGAAGTCGAGGTCGCGGCTCTGCTGCTCGTCGGGGGCCGTGGTGGCGACGAACTCGCACAGCGCGTCGGCCTGCTCGCGGAACCGGGCGACATTGGGCACCTCGGCGTACGCGTCGAAGGCGGGCCGCCAGTCGTGGAAGCGTACGGAGCCGAGGCCCCGGGCCGGGCCCTGGCGGAAGAGGAAGTCGTCGTCGGCCGCGTCGAGGCGGGTCGGGACGGCCGGGTACTCGACCGGCTCCAGCAGGTGGTTGCGCATGAACTTGAGGATCAGCGCGAGGTTGACGTGGACCGTGCCCTCCAGCTTGGGCAGGCCGCGGATCTCGACGGCCGCCTGGGCGAAGTAGTTGTCCTTCTCGAAGCCCTTGGCGGCGATGACGTCCCACATCAGGTCGATGACCTTCTCGCCCTCCGTGGTCACCTTCATCTTCGTCATCGGGTTGAAGAGGAGGTAGCGGCGGTCGTCGGGACCGGCGGTGCGGAAGTAGTCGACGGCGCGGTCGCTGAACAGCTTCATGCCGACGAGGCGTACGTAGGCGTCGGCCAGCTCGCGGCGCACGTGCGGGAAGGCGGTGACGGGGCGCCCGTACAGGATGCGGTTGTGGGCGTGGGTGACGGCCTCGTACATCGCGTGCTCGCAGATGCCGATCGAGGCGGTGCACAGGTTGAACTTGCCGACGTTGACGGTGTTGAGGGCGGCGTCGAAGGCGGCGCGGCCGGTGTGGAGGACGTCCTCGGCGCCGACGGGGTAGTCCTCCAGGCGGAACTCGCTGACGTACTTGGAGGAGTCGACGACGTTCTTCACGAGGTGGTAGTTCGGGTGGCGGCTGTCGGCCGCGAAGAAGACGTACGCGTCCGGGCCCTCCATGTCGGTGCGGCGGCCGAAGACGGAGACGAGGCCCGCGGCGTTGCCGTTGCCGATGTAGTACTTGGAGCCGGTGGCGCGGAAGCCGCCGTTGCCGTCCGGCTCCAGCAGCATGTCGGTGGAGTAGATGTCGGCGCCGTGGCTCTTCTCGGAGAGGCCGAAGGCGAACACCTCGCCTTGGGCGAGGAGTTCCGCGGCGCGGGCCCGCGCGGCGGCGTTGCCGCTCTGCCAGACCGGGCCGAGACCGAGGATGGTCACCTGCCAGGCGTACCAGTAGTCGAGGCCGTAGAAGCCGAATATCTCGTTCAGGGCCGCGATCCGGGCGGTGTCCCAGCGCTGGTCGTCCTGCCGGGCGGCGGAGGCCGGGGTGAGGAAGGTGGCGAACAGGCCCTCCTTGGCGGCGAACGCGAGGAAGTCGGCCAGCCAGGCCCGGGAGCGGTAGTCCTCGATCAGCTTGCGCTTGCCCCGCTCCTCGAACCAGTCGACGGTGGCGCGCAGCAGCCTGCGGGTCTCGGGGTCGAAGTGCGCCGGGTCGTAGGTGCGCGGGTTGAACAGCAGCGGATCGGTCATGGAGGTTCGCCTTCCGAGGGGTCGGGTGTCGGGGGGTGGAGCCGGGCGGTGCGCGCGGGAGGAGGTGGTGCGGTTCAGTCGGTCGTCGCGGCCGGCGGTACCGCGCCGAGCCGGTGCAGGGTGGCGAGGACGTCCTCGAGCCAGGCGATGGTCATCCGCTCGTAGGCGATGCCGCCGCGGAGCACGACGTGCTGGAGTTCCTGGCCGGCGTCGAGCGGTGCGGGGGCCTCGGGTCCGGTGAAGTCGCGGACCTCGCCGGCGAGGTAGTGGGCGAGGCGGTCGCCGTGCGCCCTGCGGTGCCGTTCGACCTCGGCGATCAGCGCGGCGGGGTCGTCGAAGGCCGCACCGCGGATCTTCACGGCCAGGTCGTGGCGCAGGCTCTCGGGTTCGATCGGGTCGTGCAGCCAGCGGGCGAGCGCGGCCCGGCCGGGGCCGGCGACGGAGTACTCCTTCTTGTCCGGCCGGCCCTGCTGCGGGACCTCGCGGACGGCGAGCATGCCGTCGGCTTCCATGCGCTTGAGGACGCGGTAGATCTGCTGGTGGGTGGCCGTCCAGAAGTAGCCGATGGACCGGTCGAACCTGCGGGCCAGCTCATAGCCGGAGCCCGGCTTCTCCAGCAGGGAGACGAGGATCGCGTGGTCGAGCGCCATACTGCGATCCTGCTATGCAACTCGTTGCATAGACAAGCGGGCGGGGCGAGGTGAGACGCGGGTCACCCGGAGCGCGTGCAGGCCCGCGGGCGCGGGCGGTCGGGCAGGCGGTCGGTCGGTCGGCGGGTCAGGACGAGGTCCGGAAGGCGGTGGCCTTCACGGCGGCGCCGCACAGCGCGAAGTCCCCGCCGTCCGCCGGTGCCAGCTGGAGCCCTCCGCCCGCGACGCCCACGACCATCGACGGCGCGACGGTCGGCTCGCCGCCGGAGTCGCAGTACCCACCGGCCTCGCCGAGGACCGGGGTGAACGAGATGCGGGTCTCGGCCCTGCCGCCGACGGGCAGCAGCACCGGCCGGGCGGCGCCCAGGCGGCGGACGGCGAGGGGCTTGTTCCTGTTGGGCGAGCCCTGGCCGGCCAGGGCGACGGTGGGGTGACCCTGCAGTACGCAGGCCCTCGGGCCCTCGTTGATCACGGTGATCCGCACCTGCGTCGGGCCCATGCGGTCGGCGCTGTCGGCGACGAGCTGGGTGACGGGGCACGGGGGCGCCGGGGCCCGGCCGGCGGCATCCTCCCCGGCGGCCGGGACGGCGGCTGTGGCCGCGGCTTCTGCGGCGGCGACCGGGGATGCTCCGGCCAGGAGGACGCCCCCGGTGAGGACGGCGGCGGCCAGGAGCAGGCGGCGCCCGCACGGCGCCGCGCCACGCTTCCCTGGATGGGTCATGGCTGTTCTCCGCAAGGGGACGGGAGTGCTGGAGGGGGCCCTCTCCCAGCCTGGCACCGTCCGGGGCGGGCCGCGCGTCAGCGCGATCCGCCGGCCCGTCGGCGGGGATCCGCCGGCTTCTGCCCGCTCGGGAAGAATTCTGTGCCGGAGAGCGATGAGTTCCGGTGGCCGGCCCGGTCTGTCTTCTCGACAGCACACACCTGGAGGAGCCCACCATGACCGAGACCGTGACCCGCACCCTGGAATCGACGGGCGCGACGGTGGCGTACGACGTGCGCGGCGCGGACGCCGGCGGAGCCGGACCGACCGGTCGGCGGCCGGCCCTGTTCCTCATCGGCTCGCCGATGGACGCCGCCGGGTTCGGCACGCTGGCGTCGTACTTCACCGACCGGACCGTGATCACGTACGACCCGCGGGGCGTCGGCCGGAGCGCCCGCACCGACGGGGCGGCCGAGACCCTGCCGGAGGAGCACGCCGAGGACCTGCGGCGGGTGATCGAGGCCGTCGGGGCCGGCCCGGTGGACGTGTTCGCCAGCAGCGGCGGCGCCGTCAACGGGCTGGCGCTGGTCGCACGTCACCCGGAGCTGGTGCGGATCCTCGTCGCTCACGAGCCGCCGACGGCGCAGGTCCTGCCGGACCGGGAGGCGGCGCTGGCGGTGTGCGAGGACGTCCACACGACCTACCTGCGTGAAGGCATGGGGCCGGCGATGGCCAAGTTCCTCGCGGTGGCCATGCGGACGGGCCCCTTCCAGGAGAACTGGCGGGACGAGCCCGCCCCGGACCCGGCCGCCTTCGGGCTGCCGGCCGAGGACGACGGCTCGCGCGGGGATCCGCTGCTGGGGCAGAACATGCGCGGCTGCACCTCGTACCGGCCGGACTTCGCGGCGCTGCGGGCTGCGGACACCCGGATCGTCGTCGCGGCGGGCAAGGAGTCGGAAGGGCAGTTCCCGGCGCGGGCCGCGGCGGGGGTCGCCGAAGGGCTGGGCGTCGGGCTGACGCCGTTCCCCAGCCACCACGGGGGCTTCCTCGGCGGGGAGTACGGGCAGCAGGGGGACCCGGAGGCGTTCGCCGGGGCCCTGCGCGACGTCCTGGACGGCGGCTGACGGCCGACGGCCGACCACGGACCGCCGACCATCGGCCATCGGCCATCGGCCATCAACTGGTGCCTACTGGCTGCCGCCCTTGAGACGGCGGTTGACCTCCTCGTTGACACGGCGGTTGAGTTCGGCCAGTTGCTCGGGGGTGTAGCCCTTGAGGTCACCGACGTCCGGTGGGGCGTTCGACTCGGGTTGCTTCCGTTTGGCGTCCTCGCGGCGCGTGAGCTCCTGCTCCTCCGGCGAGCCGGGGGCCGCGTACGCGCACCGGATGAGCGAGCCGTCGGCGGCCTTCAGGCAGGACACCTCGCGGCCGCCGACCTGGCCCCTGCCCTCCACCCGGTAGCGGATGTTCTGTTCGCTGCCGATGGTGGCGGTCCAAGTGGCGCCGCCCGTGGGCACGACCTCGAACACCTGGTCGTCGTTGTAGCAGCAGACGTCCCGGTACTCGGCCTTGACCAGGGCGACGATCGATTTCGGCGAGGACCAGGTGGGGTTGAGCCGGTGGACGGTCAGCGGGGCGAGCCCGCCGCCCCGGTGCCGGGTCGGCACCATCGACACGGCCACGACGGAGCTCGCCTCGCCCTGCGGGGTGAGCGGGGTGACGTACGCGCTGCGCCCCGACCCGTCGCGGTAGCGCAGGGTGAACTCCGACTCGTTGCCCTCGTTGGCGCCGTCCTCGGAGGCGTCCCAGCCGCTGCGCTCGAACCACCAGTCGGCGAAGCTGCCGACGGCAGCGGTGGATTCCCGCTGCCGGGCCGCGAGGCTCTTCGGGTAGGAGGAGCCGGGGACGTCGGCCGTGTCGGTGGTGAGGGTCAGCTTTCCGGTCCGCCCGTCGTAGAGGGCGACTCCGGCGGGACGTTCCGTCACCGTCAGGAGACCGGTCTGCCGTTTGAGGGGGACGACCACGAGGGGGGTGTCCCCCGAGCACGTGACGTAGGCGTCGGAGGCCTCGAAGCGCACCCACCGCTTCTGCGCGGATATCTTCCGGCCGAGGTTGTGGCCGAACCAGCCGCCGATGCGGGCGTCGGCCACGTCCACGTCGAACGTGCAGCGCTGCTGGGAGCGCCCACCGCCGCCGAGCGGGACCTCCTGGACGAGGCCGACCTCGTATCCGGTCAGCCAGCCGCGCCGCTCGACCAGGGTGGCGAACCGGTCCGCATCGGGCAGATACGTGATGTCCGCTATCTCACCGGTGACATCACCCAGGTGCGGGGCGGCCTGCGCCTTTCCGACCACGTACGGGGACCTGGCCGCGAGGTCGGGCACCGCCTCGGTCACGATCTGGGTGCCGGCCATGTAGGCTCGGTCCTGCAGGTAGGACCCGTAGACCAGCCACACCACGCCGAGGGCCAGTCCCGCGATGACGCCCAGGCACCCGAGGGTCTTGACCCCCTCGCCCGCCGGGACGCCCCGGTTCTCCCGCCGCACGAGGCTGACGAGCCACGGCAGGAGCGCGAGCGCCGCGACGGCCGCCACGGCCGGCGCCAGCCAGGCGAACGCCTTCCGTAGCTCCCACACCATGATCGTGCTGAAGTACGGGGCGTACAGCGGTGCGAGCACCACCAGCAGCCCGAGCACGGCAAGCAGCGTGAAACGCACGGCCCGACCCATCAGCGCCCTCCCCAGCCTTCCCCCGACCCGGCCGTCACCATTGTGTCCCGCCGAACGGCCCGTGTCCCTTCCCCGGCCGAACAGATCTCCGGTGCGCGGACAAGTGGGACAGGAACCGGATATTCCGCGCCGCGCAGGCATGCCCGGGCGGATCGGTGGTAGACGCAGGGCGTCCCGTTCCCAGGCCGCGAGGAGGTTCTCGTGATTGTGCTCGGAGTGATTCTGCTGATCATCGGCTTCGTCTTCGGGATATCGATCCTGTGGACGATCGGCCTGATCCTCGTACTGATTGGCGTGGTGCTGTGGGTGCTCGGCGCGGCCGGACATGCTGTGGGGGGCCGCAAACACTATTACTGAGCCGCCCTGCCGCTGCCGCCCCTCCGCGGTGCGGCGGCGGCACTCCGTGCGGGTGGGTCCGGGCGCGTCCCGGGCCCACCCGCAGCCGTGGCTCCGGCCGGGACAGGCGGGTGTCGCGGTCCGGTGTCGGCGCGCGGGCAGGAGTACGGGACGGGGAGGAACGCGGCAGCGGTGTCCGCGCTGGTGGCGGGTGCGGCGCTGGGGGCCGGCGGGGCGGCTGGGTGGACGGCAACCCGGACGGTTCGTCCGCAACCTCCAGCCGGTGCGCGCCTGCTGAGGCGCGGTCGGGTGGCGGGCGGTCCGGCCCGTGGCGGTCGGGCCGGCCGCGAGGTCGGGTCAGAAGACGAAGACCTGGCTGCCGTTGAGGGTGGCGTTCATGGCGCAGCTGTTGGAGAAGGTGCGCTTCCAGGAGACGTGGCTGCCCTCCCAGACGCCGTCGACGGTCACGGTGACGGGGTCGTAGTGCATCGGACACGCGCGGTCCGGGTTCGGGGTGGACAGCAGGCGGTCGAGGTTGCCGTCGGTGGACTTCAGGGCCGCGCACGCCGCCTTGGGGTCGGGGTGCGTGCCCTGGGCGCTCGGCGCGCAGCTGAGGGTGGAGGCGCGCAGGAACGTGGCGGTGGCGGCGTCGTCGCCCTTGGCGACGGCGAAGACCATGGCGGACGGGGCGTACAGGCTTGCGGGCTTGGCCTCCGCCAGGCCCGTGGCGCCCGCCACGCAGAGGAGGGCGGCGGCGGAGACGGCAGCGAAGCGGTAACGCACGACAGGACCAACTTTCGATTCAAAGGTTGAGCGCGATACTTTCTTGCGATATCGCGTTTCGGCGTGGCCGAGTCTGCCGGAGCCGAAGGTCGGGCGCATATGCACGGCCGATTTACGGACACCACGTTCGGATATCAGATACCGACCGGACGTTCGGGCAGCTCACGCGGGGTGCGACCGGTGCGTAGCCGGCCGTCGACGCGCGGTGACCGAGGGCCGGACGGGCCGAGTTGGGGGTCCTGACCTGCTACTGGCCGCTCGCGGTTCATCGAACGGCCATCCAGCTTGACCGGATCAGTACGGTTCGAGGCCCCGTAAACCCCTCAAAAGGGACGGGCGAGGGCCCGCGGCGACGGGCTGCGGGTGCGGACCGGGCTCCGATGGGGGAAGCTGGGCGGTGGCCGCGGCACAGCCGTCGCCGCGGCGGGACGCAAGGGCTAAGGAGGGGTCTCGTGGACACAGCGGGCACCCGACGACGCACCGGCAGGATCGCCGCCCGGGCTCGGACCGCGGCACTCCTCTGCGCGGCAACCGCATTCGCCGTCGCATCCGTACCGGCGGCGCACGCCGCCGGCCCCGGCCCCGGCTCCGCCCCTGCTCCCGAGCAGGCGCCGGTCGTGGTCGTCGACTGCTTCGAGGAGCCGCAGGTGCGCCCGAAGGAGTACCTGCTGGCCTGCGGCGACGGCAACAACCGTCTCGTGGCGCTGCGTTGGCACACCTGGGGCCGGGACACCGCGACGGCCACCGGCACCGACATGGTCAACGACTGCCGGCCGTACTGCGCGGCGGGCCGCTTCCGCTCCTATCCGGTGCAGGTGACCCTGAGCCACCCGCAGCCGTGGGCCGACCAGCCCGGCACGCACCGCTTCACGAAGTTGCGCCTGGTCTACCCCGAGGCCGCACCCGAGCCGGTCCCGCACGACGTCAGCTACAAGCTCGTCTACTGACCCCTGCGGGTCAGGTGCGCTGCCAGACCTCGGCGTGGCCCTCGGCGTACGTGTGGCCGTCCGGGATGTCGTCGACCTTCAGGACCAGGAGCTGGTCACTGTCGACGCGGACGCAGATCAGGTCGCCCTCGCCCCAGTCGGCGTTCTCGACGGACGTGCCGTAGTCGGAGTCCCGGTCCTCGTCCAGGCAGTCCCCGGGCGTGGGGCCGTCGGAGGAGTCGAGGACCAGGAGTTCGCCGGCGGACAGGACCCACGCTGTGGACAGGTTGAGGTCGTACGAGTCGCCTTCGCGCGCGTCGGAGGGGGTGGTGGCGTCGATGCCGTAGCCGGTGGGCAGGTGTACGTCCGCCTCGGTGTCGACGGTCCAGTCGGCCAGGGGGTCGCTGTCGTCGCCGGTCCCGTCGTCCTCTTCCTCCGCAGAGTCCGCGGACGAAGAGGCCGAGGACGGACTCGAACCGTCGGACGGCTCGCTGTTCCCGTGGATCAGGATGCCGCCGAGCACGGCCGCCACGACCGCCGCGGCCACGAAAGCGAGGAGCAGCCCCCTCCGGCGTCGGCGTGGTGGGGTGGGCGGCGGTGGGGTCGCGGCGACGGTGACGGTGTCGCGGTCCGCCGGCGGCGCGGTCGCAGGCGCGGGGGCCGGGGGCGGGACGTCCCGGCGCGTCGGTGCCGAGGGGCCGGGCGTGGGCGGTGCGGCGTGCGGAGCAGGTGCCGGAACGTACCCGCGCGGGTCCGGGGGCCGGACCGGCGACGGGTCCGGGGGCGGGGCCTGCGACGGGGGCGGGGGCGGGGCCTGCGACGGGGGCAGGGCCGGGAGCGAGGCGGATTCAGTGGGCGGGGCGGCGGTCGGCAGGCAGGGGTCGGAGTCCGCGTCGAGGGCGGACGATGCCTGGGCCAGGAGGCGGTGCGCCACCGCCGGGGGCAGCCATGCGGAACCCTCGGGGGCGCCGGCCGGCGCGATCGCGGCCAGGTCCGCCAGGATCCGCGCGGGCGTGGGCCGCTCGGCCGGGTCCTTGGCCAGGCAGCGCCGGATCAGGGCGAGCGGTGCGGCGCCGAGGCCGGCCAGTTCGGGCTCGGCGTGCACGACCCGGTACAGCAGGGCCGGGGTGGCGCCCGTGCCGAAGGGGCTGGCGCCGGTGAGGGCGTACGCGAGCACCGCGCCGAAGGAGAACACGTCGGACGCCGTCCCCACCGGCGCGCCGCTCGCCTGTTCCGGGGACATGAAGCCCGGCGAGCCGACGGCCGTTCCGGTCCGGGTCAGGACGCTGGCCTCGGTGGCCCGCGAGATGCCGAAGTCGATCACGCGGGGGCCGTCGGGGCCGAGCAGGACGTTGGACGGCTTCAGGTCGCGGTGGACGAGCCCGGCCGCGTGGACGGCGGTCAGGGCCGTGGCCAGTCCGTGCGCGAGCGCGAGGGCGGCGGCCTCGGGGAACGGCCCGTGCGCGGCCACCGCTTCGGCGAGTGACACGCCGGGGACGAACACCGTGCTCAGCCAGGGCGTCTCGGCGTCGACCCCCGCGTCCAGCACGGCTGCGGTGAACCTGCCGTCCACTGCTCGGGCGGCGGCCACCTCGCGGGCGAAGCGGCGTCGGAACTCCGGGTCCCCGGCCAGTTCCGGATGGACGACCTTGACGGCCACACTGCGCCCGCCCGGGGTCCGGGCCAGGTAGACCCGGCCCATTCCGCCGCTGCCGAGCCGGGCCACCACGCGGTACGGGCCCACGCGCACCGGGTCAGTGGGTAACAAGGCATCCATGCCGCCCCCGAATCGCCGCCCTGTGGCCGAAATCGTATCGACGGGCCGGCGGGCCGCGCAGCGGTTTCGCCCGGCCCGACCGCCGCAGCGGCCTCCGTCACCCGGGCGGGCGGTCCCACTGGCAGCACGGTGGCGGGGGCGGCTTGCTGGGGGGATGAGACAACACACGCCGGGTGCGTCCCGGGAGAGCGGTCTGAGCACACCGCGGGCGGCGGGGTTCGCCGGGGTGGCCTTCGCCGTGATGCTGGGAGCGGCGATCGTCCTCGTCCGGACGGCGCTGCCGTCGGGGGGCGGCGGGGAGGACCTCGTCCTCGACGAAGGCGAGCAGAGCGCGCTGAGCGCTGCGGTCCACCTGGTCCCGTTCGCCGGCATCGCCTTCCTGTGGTTCATGGGGGCGCTGCGGGCGCACACCGGGGAGGCCGAGGACCGGTTCCTCGCGACCGTGTTCCTGGGCAGCGGGCTGGTGTTCGTCGCCGCGCTCTTCGGCGCCACCGCGGCGGCGGGCACGGTGCTCGCCGAGGGCCGGCCGGAGTCCTTCGGCCGCCACTTCGCGTACACGCTGCTGACCACTTACGCCATGCGGATGGCCGCCGTCTTCGTCTTCGCGACCTCCGCGATCGGGCGCAGGCTCGGCGGCCTCCCGCGCCCGCTGAACGCGTTCGGGTACCTCGTCGGGCTGGCCCTGCTGGTGGTGGGCGCCTCGGCGCCCTGGTGGGAACTGGTGTTCCCGGTGTGGGCCCTGGTCATCAGCCTGTACGTGCTGGTCGTCGCCCGGCGGAGGCCGCGGCGCGCACCTCACTCCAACGGCTCCGCCTGACGGGCCGTTCCCGGCCGCGCCCCCCACACTGGCCGGGAAGCCGAGGGGACCACCGAAAGGACCGCACCTTGCTGAGGCTTGTCGTCGACCTGAACCGATGCCAGGGGTACGCGCAGTGCGCCTTCCTGGCACCCGACGTCTTCGCGATGCACGGGGACGAGGCACTCCTCTACGATCCGCAGGCGGAAGCCGCGCAGCGCGAGCGCGTGGCCCAGGCCGCCGCGGCCTGCCCCGTCCAGGCGATCCTCGTCGAGGATCTGGAGGCCTCCGATGCCTGAATCGGCGCTGGAGCAGCTCAGGAACAGCGGCCGGATCGTCGTCGTCGGGGCTTCGCTGGCGGGCCTGCGGGCCGCCGAGACCCTCCGCGAGAAGGGCTTCAAGGGCACGCTCACCATGGTCGGTGACGAGCCGTACGAACCGTACGACCGCCCGCCGCTGTCCAAACAGGTCCTCCTGGGCAAGTCCACCGCCGAGCGCACCGCGCTCCCCCGCCGCCGGGCCATCGACGCCGAGTGGCGGCTCGGTGTGGCGGCCAGCGGGCTGGACATGGCGGGGAAGCGGGTCAAGCTGGCCGACGGCGACGAGGTGCCGTACGACCGGCTCGTGATCGCCACCGGAGTGCGGGCGCGGCCCTGGCCGAACCCGGCGGAGGCCGAACTCGACGGCGTGTTCGTCCTGCGCACCCGCGACGACGGGGCGGAGCTGGCCCGACGGTTCGACGCCGAGCCGCGCCGGGTCCTGGTCATCGGTGCCGGGTTCACCGGGTCCGAGATCGCCTCGGCCTGCCGCGAGCGCGGGATCGCGGTCACCGTGGCCGAACGCGCTGCCGCCCCGCTGGTGGGGGCGCTCGGCGGGGTCATCGGCCAGGTGGCCATGGAACTGCACCAGGAGCACGGGGTGGACCTGCGCACCGGGGTGATGGTGACCGGACTGGAGGGCGACTCCACCGGTCGGGTCCGTGCCGCGCACCTGTCCGACGGCGCCACGGTGGAGTGCGACGTGGTCGTCGTCTGCCTGGGCGCGCAGCGCAACACCGAGTGGCTGACGGGCTCCGGACTGGGCGCGGGTCCGCGCGGCATCGCCTGCGACGCGGGCTGTCGGGCCTTCGACATCATGGGCATCGTCACCGACGACATCTACGTGGCCGGGGACGTCGCCCGGTCCCCGCACCCGCTGTTCGGCTACCAGTTCCTGTCGCTGGAGCACTGGGGGAACGCCGTCTGCCAGGCGGAGGTCGCGGCCCACAACATGATGAGCGAGAGCGCGGACCGGCGTCCGCACATCTGGGTCCCGGCGTTCTGGTCCTCGCAGTTCGGCGTGAACATCAAGTCCGTCGGCGTGCCGTCCATGGGCACCGAGATCATGATCACGCAGGGTTCGCGCGCCGAGCGCCGGTTCGCCGGGGTGTACGGGTACCAGGGCCGGGTGATCGGTGCGGTCACGTTCGACAACGCGCGCTGGCTGGAGTTCTACGAGAAGCAGATCGAGCTGACCGCGCCGTTCCCGCCGCCGTTCCCGACCGTGGACCGGCGCTCCGAGGGGAGCCGGCCGATGGACGCCGACTTCCCCGACCCGTCGGTTCCCACGCACGGACCGACCGTGACCCTCAGCGGGTATTCGCCGGCCGACCGGCGGATGACGTTCACCCCCGCCGGGCACTGACCGACCCGCGCGCCCTCCGGAGGAACCGTCATGAAACAAGGCATCCTGACCGACATCCTGGACTACGCCAACCGCCCCAACCCGTACCCGCTGTACGAGGAGCTGCGCAAGACGCCGGTCTACCACGACGGCGAGGGGCCGTACGTCGTCAGCACGTACTACGAGATCCGCGGCCTGCTGCACGACCCGCGGCTCAGCTCCGACGCGCGCAACCGGACGTCGGGCGGCGCGGACCCGCTGGGCGAGGAGGACGAGGCCGGCGAGGGCGGGGCCCTGCCGCCGAGCTTCCTGAAGCTGGACCCGCCGGAGCACGACCGGCTGCGCCGGCTGACCAACCGGCCGTTCGGACCACCGCACGCGCCGCACCGGATCGAGAACATGCGCGGCGACCTGGAGGCCACCGTCAAGGGGCTGATCGACGACATCGCGAACGGGGCCTCCGGCAACGGCGGGGGCACCGAACGCATCGACATCGTCGAACAGTTCTCCTATCCCTTCCCGGTGACCATGATCTGCCGGCTGCTCGGCGTGCCGCGCGAGGACGAGGCCCGGTTCCACGTGTGGGCCGACACCCTCGCGGCGAGCCTGGACCCGGATCCGGACGCGAACGCGGAGGAACGGGAGAAGGTCGTCCACGACGCCCGGATGGAACTGGGCATGTACCTGGCCGGGCTGATCGAGGAGCGGCGCAAGCACCCGCAGGAGGACATGCTGTCCGAGCTGGCCACCGGCCACGGCGACCTCGCCATGTCCACCATGGAGCTGCTCAGCACGGCCGCGCTGCTGCTGATCGCCGGCCACGAGACCACCGTCAACCTGATCACCAACGGGATGCTGACGCTGCTGCGCAATCCGGACATGCTGCAGCGGCTGCGCGCCGCACCCGGGCTGGCGGTGCCGATGGTGGAGGAGCTGCTGCGGTTCGAGCCGCCGGTGCAGATGCTGCCGCAGCGCACCCCGCTCGTCGACATCGAGGTGCGCGGGGTGACCATCCCCAAGGGGTCACCGGTGTGGCTGATGCTGGCCGCCGGCAACCGGGACCCCCAGCGGTTCGAGGACCCGGACCGCTTCGACCCGGACCGCAGGGACGTCCAGCACCTGGGGCTGGGCAGCGGCATCCACAGCTGTTTCGGCGCCCCGCTGGCCCGGCTGGAGGCGCAGAAGGCACTGAGCGAGCTGGCCCGGCGGCTGGAGAACCCGCGGCTGCTGGATGACCCGCCGCCGTACCGGCAGAACGCGGTGCTGCGCGGGCCGCGCCACCTGTGGGTCGCCTGCGACGGGATCCGGCCCTGAAGGACACGGCGGGGAGCGGCCGGAGCGGCCGGCCGCACCCGGGCGGCGGCGTCGATCCACCGGTGGCCCGTGCGGGTGACCGGCTCAGCCCTGCCGGCCGCTGGTGTGTTCGAGGATCAGCCCGGCGAGCTGCGGTACCACCGACTCCGGCAGGGCGTGGCCCAGTCCGGGGACGGTGGCCACGCGGGCGCGGCCGAGCAGGCCGGCCAGGTGCCGCGCGTGGGCGGTCCCGGCAACGGGGTCGCGGGGCCCGTCGACCACCAGGGACGGCACGGTGACGGCCGCGAGCTCCGACGCCCGGTCGAGGCCTTCCGTACCGGCCCGGGCATGGGCCACCGGTGAGTCGTGGCGCCCGGAGTGCTCGATGATCCGCTCCTCCGACCTGCGGAACTCCTCGGGGTCGAAGGGGATCTCCCCGCCGCTGAGGACCCGCCAGTGCTCCACCCGCCAGTCGAGCTCGGCCGCGCGGTCGCGCGGGTCCGCCATGGTGTTCCACAGGGGCGCGAGTTCGGGGTCGGGCTCGCCCCCGGCGGGACCGCCGTCCAGGGGCATGGTCCCGATGAAGGTGGCGGTGCGGATCCGGTCCGGGTGGTCCAGCAGCAGCAGCTGGGTGAGCAGTCCGCCCATGGACATGCCGACCACGTGCGCGGCGTCGACGCCGAGGGCGTCCAGTACGGCGATCGCGTCGTCGGCCAGGTCGGTGATCCGGTACGGGCGCTCGTCGAAGCACCAGGTGGAGGCTCCGGTGTCCCGGTGGTCGTAGCGGATGACGCGGTGGCGGCGGGCGAGGGCCGCCACGAGGGAGTCCGGCCAGGCCAGGCCGGAGGCGTTCGCTCCCATGACGAGCAGCAGGGGCGGGGCGGCGGGATCGCCGGACTCCTCGGCCCACAGGGTGATCCCGGGGGCAACTGTGATCTTGTGCTCCATCGCGCAACCATCGCCGACACGGCGGATGTTGTCCATCGCGAAACCCCGACCCCGGCGTGTTCCGGCCCGGCCGCACCGCGGACCGGAGACGCGGGGCCCAGGGCACGGGCACGGGCACGGGCACGGGCCACGAGCCCGAGGCCCGGGCGAGCACGGTGAGCGGCTCCGGCGCATTGTCCGGCGCGGCACATCGCCGCAGCCCGTTTCGACACCCCGGCTGCACCCCGGGCCGGACACCTCCCCGATGATCGTCTCCTGGCACCGGCATCAGGGGCACCGACGGGGACACCGCACCGGGCCCGGGCGGGTGCGTCCGTCGTCCGTCGAGAACCGGGAGTGTGAAGCCATGTCGGCCGGAATCAAGGTCCGTGCGGTCCGCGCGGAGGACTTCGCGCAGTGGCGCGCCCTCTACCGCGGGTACGCCGACTTCTACCGCGTCGAGCAGACCGAGGAGATGGCCGGGCGGGTGTGGTCGTGGCTGAACGACCCCGGCCACGAGGTGCAGGCCCTCGTCGCCGAGGACGCCGGCGGCCGGCTCGTCGGCCTCGCGCACTACCGCCCGTTCGCCCGCCCCCTGTCGGCCACCGTCGGCTGCTTCCTCGACGACCTCTTCGTCGACCCCGCCGGGCGCGGCTCGGGCGCAGCGGACCTGCTGCTCGCCCGGCTGCGCGAGATCGCGGCCGAGCACGGCTGGAGCGTGGTGCGCTGGATCACCGCCGACGACAACTACCGGGCGCGCGGCAAGTACGACCAGGTGGCCACCCGCACGCCGTGGATCACGTACGACATGGCCCCCGGGATCTGACGACGGCCCTGATCACCACGACTCCGCTGACCCGGTCCTGTGGGCCGTGCGACCAGCGGGCCGCCGGACCGGTACGGCTGCGTCCGGACGGTCGGCCCGCCGGCCGTCGTCCCTACGGGCTCCCAGGGGCTGCTCCACGTCGCCGGGCCGCTGCTGACCACCGCGCTCGCCGCGGCCGACCGGGCCGCGGGCGGGCTGTGAATCCGCACACCCTCCCTTGACCTGGGAAAGAAGGCTTACCTAAGTTCCTGAGGTATGGCCCCCCACGACCTGCCCCACGACCCCGCCGACATACCTGACGGCGCGGGGACGACCGGCTTCGACATCGACCTCGCCGCGCACGAGATGCTGCGGCGCGCTCAGATCCTCGACGCGCTCGGGCCCGACTGGGACCCCGTCGAGGTCATGCGCGGCGAGGAGGAGGCGTACGACCTGCTGTACTCCGGCCTCGACGCCGAGCAGCAGCGGGTGTACGAGGACCTCGTCGCCGCCGGGGTGCTCCCCCGACGCGAAGGCGGCGGCAGTGCTGCCGCTTGACCCGCAGGCCGACCCCGGCCGGCGGGCCTGGGTGGCCTGCCCGAACTGCGACGACGCCCGCGGCTGCGAGCCGTGCGAGACCCGGCGGACGTGCTCGCGGCACTGGCGGTACCTGCTGACGAACACCGGCAGCCTGCTGCACCTGCAGTGCCCCGGATGCACCCACGTCTGGGTGCACGAGAGCGGCTTCGGCGCCACCCGGTCCGTGTTCAACCGGATCACCGGCTGACCGTAGCCCGACCGTCAGTGGGGGATCCCGTCGATCAGCTCGCGCGCGCCCTGGCGGAGCAGTGCGACTGCGACGGACGTGCCGAGCGTGGCCGGATCGAGCGGTCCGGCCCATTCGTGCGCCCGCAGGACCCTCTTGCCGTCCGGGGTGAACACCGTCGCGTACAGGGCGAGCTCGCCGTCGCGCTCGGTGGACGCGTATCCGGCGATCGGCGCGTTGCAGTGGCCCTGGAGCACGTGCAGCAGCATGCGCTCGGCCGTGGCCTCGCGGTGCGTGGCCGGGTCGCCGAGGCCGCTCACCGCCTCGATGAGCGCGGTGTCGTCCTCCCGGCACTGCAGGGCGAGGATGCCGGCGCCGATCGGCGGGCACATCCGCTGCGGTGACAGGACCTCGCTGATCGCGTCCGCGCGGCCGATCCGCTCCAGTCCCGAGACGGCGAGGAGGAGCGCGTCGGCTTCGCCCGCCGCGAGCTTGTCGAGCCGGCGGTTGGCGTTGCCGCGGATCGGTACGCAGGTCAGGTGCGGGTGGCTCGCGGCGAGTTGGGCGGTGCGGCGGACGGAGGACGTGCCGATGCGCGCGCCGTCCGGCAGTTCGTCGAGGGTGAGCCCGGCGGGATGCACGAGCGCGTCGCGGATGTCGTCGCGCTTCAGGAACGCGGCGAACGCGGTACCCGCGGGCAGGGGGCGGTCCGCGGGGACGTCCTTCACGCAGTGGACGGCGAGATCGGCTTCGCCGGCCAGCAGCGCGGCGTCCACCTCCTTCGTGAAGGCGCCCTTGCCGTCCACGGCGGCGAGGCTCCCCATCCACCTGTCCCCGGTCGTCTTGACGGCGACGACCTCGGTGGCGGTGTGCGGGTGGAGCACGGCGAGTTCCCGGCGGACGCGCTCCACCTGGGCGAGGGCCATGGGCGAGTCGCGGGAGACGATGCGGATCAGCTCAGGGGCGGACATGGCGGCCACCCTAGCCCGTCGGGAGGGGCCGGCTCCGCCGGTCGGGCGGGCAACCTCCGTACGCGACCGGGAAATTGCCTGGCGGGTGGGAACGGGGCCCGTTACGCTCACCGCGATGACCACACACTCTGTTGACAGATCGGGGGTCCCGTCCACGCAAGGTGAGTGCTGATGCCCACCCACACCGTGCACGGGGACTCCCGTACTTCCTTCTGGCTGCGCGTGCGCGAGTACGCCGTGCCGCCCTCCATGATCGAGACCGCGACCGCCCGCCGCCTTTCCGGGGACTGGGCCGGGGCCTGCGCCGCCGCCGGTGTCGACGTCGATCTCCAGCTGCATGCCGTGGCGCGTGCCCGGGGGCGGGAGCTCGCCTCCCGGATCCGGGCCGACCTGCGCCGCCTGGCCCCCGACCTGCTGCGCTGGCACCTGCCGCGGATCGCCCCCGACGGGCTGCTGCGGCCGGGGCTGACCCTGCCCCTGGCCCGGTACGCGGTCGACGGGCAGGCCGGCGAACGGCCCGTGTACCTCGTGGTGCGGACCGCGCCCGCCTGGGCGGACGCCGGACAGCGGATCAGCCTCGCCCTGTGGGACGCGGACGGCTCCGGAGCCGCCTTCGGGCCCGGAGCCGGCGCTGGCGGGCATCCGCATCCCCGGCCCAGCCGGCGGTTCCGACTCGACCTGCACCGGCACCTGTGGGACGCGCAGCACGCCGGTGAGCTGCGGGTCCGCTCCGGAGCCGACCGGCCACCGCCCGGCGCCGGATCCGCGGCCGCTGCGGCGGCGGCTCCCGTCCCACCGGGGACCGTGCCCGAGGACCTGCGGTGCGCCGTCGACCGGTGGGGCGCCGAGGCCCGGATCCTGCTCCGCGCCGAAGGGCTGACCGGCGGCGCCGTCGCCGTACGGCTCGGGGGTCGGAAACGGCTGGTCCTGGACGTGGATCCGGATCCCGGGCCGACCGCGCTGCGCGTGTCCGCGGCGGTGCCGGAGCGCGGAGCGCCCGCGCTGCCGGTCCTGCCCGACGCGGCGACGTGGACGCTGCCCGACCTGGACCTGCTCCGCGCCGGGGCCATCGACGCCGGACGACTGCACCCGCTCGTCGCCCCGGCGCTCGTACCGGACGGTGCGCCTCCGCCCGCCCGGCCCTCTCCGGCGGCGGACGGCCGGCCAGAACAGCCGCGCCTCGTGGACTGCCGCGGAGCCCGGCACCGGATCGCCCTGGTCGACGGGGTGCTGGCCCCGCTCGACCACGACCCGGCCCAGATCCGGCGCGAGGAGCTGCTCGTCGCGCTGGGCGGTCCGCCGCTGCCCTGCCTCCAGGCCATCGACGAGGCGCACCGCCGCCCGGACTGCCTCACCGGTGTCCGCGAACGCCTGGACCACGGCGACACCGCGGGCGCGCTCGCCGTCGTCGAAGCCCTGCTGGGCCCCGACGCCGTCCTGCGCAGCGGGCCGCTGCGCGACGCCCTCGAAGCCGCCGCACTGCAGCGCATCACGTACGGGCTGTTCCGGGCCGGCCTCGTCGGACCCTCACCCGGGCGTCCGCACCCGGCGCGCCCCCGAAGCCGCAGCGGCAGCCGCGGCCGGAGCCGCTCCCGGCACGCCTCCTTCTCCTGACCGAAGCCCGACTCGTCCCGCACTCCTCCCGTGCTCCTTCTGCGCTCCTCCTGACCCGACCCTCCCGTACCGCTGCGCTCCTCCGGTACCCGGACGGGCCCGCCCGCGTACGCGTACTCGACCCACAGGTGACCCCGACATGACCTCGCACTCCTCCTCCGCCGTGCCCGCAGCCCCCTCCGGCACCGACCGCACCCCCCGGCTCGACGTCGCCGCCGAACTGCTCGCCCTGCTGCGCGACACCACCACCGAGCCCCGACCCGACCCCCAACTGGAAGCCCTCACCCTGGCCGTGGCCGCCGACCTGCCGGTCCTGCTGTGGGGTGAGCCCGGCATCGGCAAGACCGCGGCCCTCACCCAGCTCGCCGAGTCCCTGGACCTGCCGCTGACCACGGTGATCGCCAGCGTGCACGAGCCCTCCGACTTCTCCGGGCTGCCCGTCATCGGCGACGACCCCGCCCGCGACGGCGTCCCCATGGCCCCGCCGGACTGGGCGGTCCGGCTCGTCCGCGCCGGCCGGGGACTGCTGTTCCTGGACGAGCTGTCCACCGCACCCCCGGCCGTCCAGGCCGCCCTGCTCCGCCTCGTGCTCGAACGGCGGGTCGGCGCCCTCCGGCTGCCGGCCGGGGTCCGCATCGTGGCCGCCGCGAACCCCCGGGCCTCGGCAGCCGACGGCTGGGAGCTGAGCCCGCCGCTCGCCAACCGGTTCGTGCACCTCCAGTGGGCCCACGACCACGACGTCGTCGTACGCGGCCTCGGCGGGACCTGGCCCCGCGCCACCCTGCCCCGGCTCGACCCGCAGAAGCTGCCGGACGCCGTGGACGTCGCCCGGCGCGCCGTGTGCGGGCTCCTCGCCGCCCGCCCCGCGCTCGTCCACCGGCTGCCCGGCAACGAGACCCGCCGCGGCAGCGCCTGGCCGTCGCCCCGCAGCTGGGATATGAGCCTGCACCTGATCGCGTTCGCGACCGCGGCCGGCTCCTCCCGGGAGGTGCTCTCCCTGCTCGTCAGGGGCGCCGTCGGGGACGGCCCGGGGCTGGAGCTGCTGGCGGTCCTGGACCGGATGGACCTCCCGGACCCCGAGGCGCTGCTCGCCGACCCGGCGGGGGCCGTCCTGCCCGACCGGGGGGACCTGCGGCAGGCCGCGCTCGACGGGGTGGTGGAAGCGGTCCGCAAACGCCCCGAGAAGGCCCGCTGGGACGCGGCCTGGGCCCTGCTCGTCCGGGCGATGGAGACGGGGGCTCCGGACCTGGTCGTCGTCCCCGCGACCGGCCTCGCCTCCCTGCGCCGCACCGACTGGGACGTCCCGGAGGAGATCGAGCGGCTCGCCGGGGCGGTGTCCCTGTCCCGCCGGGCCGAGCGCGCGGCGGCCCGGGTCGCCGCGGGCGCCGGCGCGGGAGCGGGGGCGGCCCGATGACCGTGACACGAGGGGCTCCAGGTGCGCCGGATACGCCGGATGCGCCCGGTACACCGGGTGCGCCGGGTGCGCCGGGCGGGGGCGACTCACCCGGCGGACTCGACCGCGACAAGCTGTTCGCGGCCCGGCTGCAGGCCGCCCGGGCCCGGCCCTACCTGGCGACCGCCCTGTTCGCCCTGCACACGGTGGATTCCCGGCGGGTGCCGACGATGGCCGTCGACCGGCACTGGCGGTGCTACGTCTCGCCGGCGTTCGTGGACCGTACGCCGGTGGAGGAGCTGGCCGGCGTCTGGGTGCACGAGGTGTCCCACCTGCTGCGCGACCACCACGGACGCAGCGACCGGGTCGCCCGCGAGCGCGGGCTGACCGGACCGGGCGAACGGCTGCGCATGAACATCGCCGCGGACTGCGAGATCAACGACGACGTGTTCGGCGACGGGCTGGCCCGGCCCGAGGGCGCCGTGGACCCGCAGTTCCTCGGCCTGGACGACGGCCACCTCATGGAGGACTACCTGCGCTGGTTCCAGCTGGGGCGGCTGACCCGGGACCTGGCCTGGCTGGACTGCGGCAGCGGCGCCGACGGCCTGGAACGGGAGTGGGACCTGGGCCCGGACGGCGCGCACGGCCTCGACCGGCACGAACAGGACGCGGTGCGCTTCCGGGTCGCCCAGGGCATCAAGGGCCGCCCCGGCAGCGCCCCGGAGGGATGGCGGCGCTGGGCGGAGGAGGCGTTCCACCCGCCGCAGCAGTGGCGGGAGTTGCTGGGCGCGGCGGTCCGTTCGGCGGCCTCCGCCGCCGGCGCGGGCGACGACTACACGTACGGCCGGCCGGCGCGCCGCTCGGCCGCCCTGCCCGGCGCCGTCCTGCCGAGCCTGCGGCGCAGACCGCCCCGGGTCGGCGTGGTCATCGACACCTCCGGGTCGGTCAGCGACGCCGAACTGGGCAGTGCGTTGCTCGAGGTCGCCGCGATCTCCCGCGCCGTCGGCGGCCGCCGCGACCTGGTCACCGTCGTGCCCTGCGATGCGGCCGCCCGGATCGCGCACCCGCTGTGCCGGGCCGAGGGGATCCCGCTCGTGGGCGGCGGGGGCACCGACCTGCGGACGGGCTTCGCCCGGGCGCTGGGGAGCCGGCCCCGGCCGGACGTGGTGGTGGTCCTGACGGACGGGCAGACTCCCTGGCCGGACAGCCGGCCGCCGTGCCGGACGGTGGTGGGCCTGTTCCCGCGCGGATCCGGCGCGTGGAGCGAGGACGACCCGGACTACGTGCCGGACGCGCCGCCCGGCTGGGCGCAGGTGGTGGAGATCGGCTAGGCCTCCCCCGGGCGCCGGGCGCCGGGCGCCGGGCGCCGGGACGGCAGCCGGGCCACCCCGTCGCCGGGTGGGCCGCAGCGGCCGTGCGGTGCACGCCGCGGATCACTCCTGCGGGTGGTGGAGCGGAACTTCTGGCCGTTGCCGCTGTTCCACTCCACGTACGAGCAACACCCTCCCCCCTACGACGAACAGGGAACACCATGTTCAAGAAGGCCGCGAACACGGTCGCCGTCGCCGCTACGATCCTCGGCGCCGGCGCCGCCCTGGCCTCCCCTGCCATGGCCATCGGCAACGACAACGGCATCAACACCGTCAACGGCAACGACTCGGCCCAGATCTACGGCAACCAGAAGACCGAGGGTGCCATGAGCCCGCAGGCCTCCCTCATCCAGGGCTCCGCCAACAAGCCGTGCATCGCCCTGCCGGTGAAGGTGAACACCCAGTCGCTGGTCGGGGAACTCGCCAACGTCGGCGTCCAGGACGTCAACGTCGCGTCCAACCCGATGAACCAGCAGTGCGCCGAGAACTCCACCCAGGCCAAGGGCGACGAGACCCTCTCGCACATCCTGGACAACATCCCGATCCTCTCCGGCAACGCCGCCGTCGGCAGCTGACCCCCGACGCACGCCTGACTCCACGGGCGCCCCCGCCACCGCCGGTGGGGGCGCCCGTGGCCGTGGTCCGGGCGGCCCTCCGGTCGCCCACCGGGGCGCGGGGGCCGACCAAGGAGGGGCAACGCAGTCCCGGGGGCCGCGACGGGAGAGACCGGTGACCCACACGGACGTGCTGGTCGTGGCGCCGGGCCGGTCGGCCTGACCGCGGCCGCGGGGCTGCGCCGGCTGGGCGCGGACTGCCGGATCGTCGACCGGCTGCCGCAGCGGCTGCCGTACGCCAAGGCGGTCGGGATCCAGCCGCGGACCCTGGGGGCCTGGGACCGCATGGGCCTGGTCCGCGCCGCCCTCGGGGCCGCCGTGCCGCTGCGGGGGCAGCTGGTGGGACCGCCGGATCGGCGGCGCTGCTGGGACGCCCGGACGGGTACCTGGGCACGCGCGTCGCCTCGGTCACGGCGCCGGAGGCGGCCGCGGCTCGACGCCCACCTGGCGCGCGTCTACCGCGCGTGACCTGCGGCCGGCCACGGCGCTAGGCTCCCGGTGCATCTTCAACCCGCACCTTCGGGGGGGCCGTGCTCAAGGGCAGGAACGCAGTCGTCACCGGCGGGTCCCGGGGCATCGGCCGGGCCGTCGTCGAACGCCTGTGCCGCGACGGGGCGCACGTGGTCTTCACCTACGCCACCCGCGAGGACGCCGCCGTCGAGGTGGTGCGGGCCGTGGAGGCGGACGGCGGCCGGGTACGGGCCCTGCGCGCGGACCTGGCGGAGCCGGACGGACCGGAGCAGTTGATGGAGGCCGCCGAGGCGCACCTGGGCGGCCTGGACATCCTGGTGAACAACGCGGCCCTGGCCTTCACGCCGAGCCCGCTGGCCGAGACGGACGTGGCGGTGTTCGACAGCGTGATGGCGGTCAACGCCCGGTCGGTCTTCCTGACCACCCGGTACGCGGCCCGGCGGATGCGCGACGGCGGCAGGATCGTGAACGTCTCCTCCCTGAACACCGTGCGGCCCGCCCCGGGCATCGGGCCGTACGCCGCCAGCAAGGGCGCCATCGAGCAGTTGACGGCCGTGGCGGCCCGTGAGCTCGGGCCGCGCGGCATCACCGTCAACGCGCTCTCCCCCGGGGCGACGGACACCGAGCTGCTGCGCGGGACGAACCCGCCCCAGGCACTCGAGGCCGTCGCCGGAATGACCCCGCTCGGCCGGCTGGGGCAGCCGTCCGACGTGGCCGACGTCATCGCGTTCCTCGTCGGCCCGGACGGTCGCTGGATCACCGGCCAGAACCTGCGGGCATCGGGCGGCCTGGGCTAGTGCCGCGGCCGGAAAGCATCGCGAGGCGGTGAGCCCTTCCGGCCACAGAACCGGGTAGCCGCGTTCACCCGTGTCGCGTCGGGCTCGCAAGCGGACCCGGGGGTCGTCAGGGGCGGGGGGCCCGGGGCGGGCGGGGGTCGGCGAGGACCTCGCGGACCACGTGGCGGGCGGTGGCCGTCATGACGGGGTTCGTGTCCCGGTAGTAGACCAGTTCGAGGAGGGCGACCGAGAGGGCCCAGCCGCGGCCGCGGGCCCAGGCGGCGTCGTCGGCGTCCGCGGCGGCCCGGAAGGCGTCCCGGGCCCCGGCGGGGAGGACGTACCACGCCGGGAGCAGGTCGACGGCCGGGTCGCCGAGGCCCGCACAGCCGAAGTCGATGACGCCGCCGAGCCGGTCCCCGGCCAGCAGCAGGTTCCCCGGTTGCAGGTCCGCGTGGATCCAGACCGGCGGGTGGGGCCAGTGCGGCGCCCGCAGCGCTGCCTCCCAGGCGGCGGTCACCTCGGCGGGGTCGGCGTCGACGTCGGCAGGGGTCCGCAGGCCCGCGATCGCGTCGCGGACGGCGGCGTCCCGCGCGGCCAGGGTTTCGCTGCGGTACGAGGCGGGCCCGCCCGCGGTGTCGATCAGGCGCAGCGCGGCGACGAAGCCGCCCAGGTCCCGGGCGAGCCGGCCGGGTCCGGCGGTACGGCCGGCGGCGGGGACCTCGCCGTCGAGCCAGCTGTACACGGCCCACGGGAAGGGGTAGCCCTCGCCGGGGACGCCCCGGCCCAGCGGCACCGGGACGGGGACCGGCAGCGACGGGGCGAGCCGGGGCAGCCAGGTGCACTCCCGCTCGATGTCGTCGACGGCGCCCGCGGTGCGGGGCAGGCGTACGACCATCCGCTCGCCGAGCCGGTACATGGCGTGCGTCGTACCGTGCCGGTCGACCGGTGCGACGGGCAGGCCCGCCCACTGCGGGAACTGCGCGGCGATCAGGCGGTGGACGAGCGGGCCGTCGGTGTCCGGCTCGTCGGCGTGCATCTTGGCGGTGGGCACGGGTCCCTTTCCGGTGGTGGGGCGTTGCGGGGACCGGGCCATCCGAACGCGTCACCGCCCCGCCCGTCAACGCAATTCCCGTGCGGCTACGCCGTTCCCGCAGGGCCGCGGTCGGCGGCCCGTCAGTCCGCGTCCTCGGCGCCGGAGTCCCAGACGAGGTGTGCGGCACGCAGCACCCGGGTGTGCTGGCCGCCCATCCGGCCGGTGCAGCGCACCAGGTACGAGCCGTCGGACTGGCGGTAGACGAGCCGGCGGCGCTCCTGGAGGAAGGTGCCCACGACCATGGTGCGTGCGGCCTGCTCCAGGGCCTGTTCGGCTTCCTCCCGGGTGCCTTCGAACGCGTTGAGGGTCTCCAGCTGCCCGCCGTTGTCCGCGTGGTTCTCCGAGAGCTTCTCCGCGGTGATGATCCAGCGGTGGCGCTGCGTGCGGTCGTCCATGTGGTCCCCCCGGCCCTGCCTGCCGTTGCCTGCGCCGGCCGCTGCCGGCGCCGTCGGTGCGCAGCGTACCCGCTTGCCCTCCGGTCACCGGATGCCGGATTCCGCGGGCGGGGCGGCGGTGGACCGGCCGGCCCGGCCTGTGCGGAGATCACGGCCATGGGGTGGGCCACCGCGTCGTGGAGCTCGCGGGCGATCCGGTCGCGTTCGTCCGCGAGCTGCCGCAGGGCCCGGGTACGGAGACCCTGGCGGGGCACGGGGAGGCGCAAGTCAGTTGTGGGAACAGTCGGTTGATGTACCGGGCGGGGCGGATCGGCGATGCATATGCTCCCTCCGTGCGCCGGTCGCGGCGCGCGTCCGAATGCCCTCGCGAGCGTAAGGGGACCGCCCCGTGAGTGTCCGAATTCAACCCTCCTCCCAGGTCGACGCGACGGCCGAACTCGGGGACGGGACCACCGTCTGGGATCTGGCGCAGGTACGGGAGGGAGCCCGGCTCGGCCGCGACTGCATCGTGGGGCGCGGGGCGTACGTGGGGCCCGGCGTGCGGATCGGGGACCGGGTCAAGCTGCAGAACCACGCGCTCGTGTACGAGCCCGCCGAACTCGGCGACGGGGTGTTCATCGGCCCGGCCGTCGTGCTCACCAACGACTTCTACCCGCGGGCCGTCGACCCGGACGGCAAGCTCAAGCGCGGCGACGACTGGGAGGCCGCCGGGGTGGTCGTGGCCGAGGGGGCCTCGCTGGGGGCCCGGTCGGTGTGCGTGGCCGGGGTGCGCGTCGGGCGGTGGGCGCTGGTCGCGGCCGGGGCGGTGGTGTCCCGGGACGTCCCCGACTTCGCACTCGTGGCCGGGGTGCCGGCGCGCCGGATCGGCTGGGTGGGGCGGGCCGGGGTCCGTCTGGTGGCGCGCGAGGGCGAACCCGGGCTGTGGGAGTGCCCGCGCACCGGCGGCCTGTACGAGGAGGCGGACGGGGTGCTGACCGAGCGGGACGGCCGGTCGGGGCAGGCCTGAGGTCCGGGCCCGACACGAGCCCGACACGGGCCTGACGCCGAGCCTGACTGCGAGCCCGCGAGCTCCGCTGCCAGGGGCCGTGCACCGGGCGGGACGCCGTTCCGGAACGGCCCGCTGACGTCCCGTCGGAATTTGGGCCACCGGCATTTCCTCAAAACCGCAATCAACGAACACCCTTGGGCATACCTTGTCCCTGTACACGGGTTCTGAGCAGGCAACAGGCTTTGTTCAGTGGGGGGTTGTACACGACGGGGGCATCGCGGACGAGGTGGCGGCAGGCGCGCTCGCGCGCCTGTACTGCGCTGCCGTCCGCGCGTGCTCCGGTCCGGGGCATCGCTGGGGGGATCCAGTGGGCGACCCCGGACGGCCGCGCCTCGGGGGCGATCACACCGTCACCGCCGGCGCGCGCGCCGTCATGCGCGCTCCCCTCCCCGGAACGGCTATTCAGAGGGGGTAGGTGTGTTGGAGCCGTACAGCCCGGCCCTGCAACAGGGGCCCGGCCGAGGGGCGCGGGGCACCCGGGAAGCCGGGGTGGGGACCCGGTGACCGCCGCACGATTAGGAGCACTGGCACAGGAGGACCCGTCGCTGCACGCGCTCGCCGAGCGCCTGCTCGCGCTCGCCGAGGCGGGCCTGCCGCAGATGTACCTGCCGGGCCCGGAGACCTTCGTCTTCACACGGGTGGGAACGGCCGCACCCGACGGAACCCGCCGCGTGGAGCGGCGCGGGACCAGCACCCGCTACGCGGCCATCACCGCCCTCGGCGCCCAGTACCTGCCCGAGGACCGGCAGCAGGCCGTGTTCGGCGGGCACACCGCCGCCGCGTTCACGAACCTGCTGGTGGAGCGGCTGCCCGGGGTCGACAACCTGGGCGACGCGGCGCTCGTGGCCTGGGCCGCCGCCGAGACCGGCCACCCCAAACTGGGGGACGCCCTCGCCCGGGTCGCCGCCCTGGACGACCCCCACCGGCCGCAGCACACCGTGGAGGCGGCCTGGGTGCTCTCAGCCCTCGTCGCCGCCCGGCCGACGGTCGACGTGGAGGACCGCCTGGTGGCCGCCCGCGACCGGCTGCTGGGGGCCAGGGCGACGACCGACAGCCCGCTGTTCCCTCACGCCACCGCCCCCGGACTGGTCCCCGGCTACCGCTCGCACGTCGCGTGCTTCGCCGACCAGACCTACCCGATCCAGGCGCTGGCCCGGCTGCACGCGAGCGGACCGGACCCGGAGGCCCTGCGGGCCGCCAACATGTGCGCCGCCCGGATCTGCACCCTCCAGGGGGACGGCGGCCAGTGGTGGTGGCACTACGACGCCCGCACCGGCGGCATGGTGGAGGGCTACCCGGTGTACAGCGTGCACCAGCACGCCATGGCCCCGACCGCCCTGTTCGACCTGGCGGACGCCGGCGGCACCGACTTCGGCGCGGCCGTCCGCCGCGGCCTCGGCTGGATGACCGCCGTACCCGAGATCCGCGGGCCCGACGGCACACCCCGCGAGCCGATGATCCGTGAGGAGTTCGGCGTCACCTGGCGCAAGGTCTACCGCGGCGACCCCGCCAAGGCCGTCCGGGCCGCCCGCGGGCTGACCACCCGGCTGGCCCCGCAGGCGCGGCTGGCTCCGCTCGACCGGCTGTTCCGGCCGCTCTCGGTGGACCGCGAGTGCAGGCCGTACGAGTTCGGCTGGCTGCTGCACGCCTGGCTGGGGGGAGTTCCGAGATGAACCGACGCCAGTCCCTCTTCGGGGTCACGCTCGACGCCCTGAGCATGGACGAGACCGTCCAGCGCTGCCTCGACGCGGTACGCCGCGGCGAGCAGATCGAGATCGGCATGGTCAACGCCGCCAAACTGGTCGCGA
This sequence comes from Streptomyces pallidus (ex Mingjun et al. 2026), assembly GCF_051550185.1. Lineage (NCBI taxonomy): Bacteria > Bacillati > Actinomycetota > Actinomycetes > Kitasatosporales > Streptomycetaceae > Streptomyces > Streptomyces pallidus (ex Mingjun et al. 2026). Next base: position 810,482 of record NZ_CP196181.1, read on the forward strand.
TGCGGCGGGACCCCCGCCTCGCCGCGGCCGTCTCGGGCTGCGATCTCGTCCTGGCCGACGGGCAGGCGGTGGTGTGGGCCGGCCGGATCCTCGGCGTACGGCTGCCCGAACGGGTCGCGGGCATCGACCTGTTCATGCGGCTGCTCGCCGCCGCCGAGGCCGCGGACATCCCGGTCTACCTGCTCGGCGCCCGGCAGGACGTGCTGGGGATGATGCTCGACCGGATCGCCGAGCGGTTCCCCGGGCTGCGCGTGGCCGGCAGCCGCAACGGCTACTTCGACGACTCCGAGCAGCCCGACATCGCCGACGCCGTCGCCGACAGCGGGGCCCGGCTGCTGTTCCTCGGCATGACCTCGCCCAAGAAGGAGATGTTCACCGCCGGCTACGGCAAGCGCACCGGCGCGCACGTGGTGCACGGCGTCGGCGGCTCCTTCGACATCCTGGCCGGCATCACCAGGCGGGCCCCGCTGGTCTGGCAGCGCATGGGGCTCGAATGGTTCTACCGCACCCTCCAGGAGCCGCGGCGCCTGGGCAAGCGCTACCTCACCACCAACGCCGCCTTCCTGGCCATGACGGCCCGGGAGCTCATCCGCCGCACACCGTCTGCTGCCGGTTCCGCGAACAGGAGTCACTGATGCGCGTAGTCGTCGTGGGACAGGGATACGTCGGCCTGCCGCTGGCCATCAGGGCCGCAGAGGTCGGGCACCAGGTGATCGGGTACGACGTCGACACGCGGCGGGTCAAGAGCCTCGCCGCCGGTGAGTCCTACGTGGAGGACGTCTCCTCCGAGCGGATCAACCGGGCGCTGGCCAAGGGCACGTACCGGCCCAGCGACCTGGCACGCGACTGCGGCGGCTTCGACGTCGCCGTCGTCACCGTCCCGACCCCGCTGCACGAAGGCGCCCCCGACCTCAGCTACATCGAGGAGTCGGCGCACACCCTGGCCCGCTTCCTGCGGCCCGGCGCCACCGTCGTCCTGGAGTCCACCACCTACCCGGGCACCACCGAGGAACTGTTCGGACCCATCCTGGAGAACGGCTCGGGCCTCACCGCCGGCGCCGACTTCCACCTCGGCTACAGCCCGGAGCGCATCGACCCGGGCAACGCCGTCTGGGGCTTCCAGCAGACCCCCAAGGTCGTGTCCGGCGTGGACGCCGCCTCGCTGAAGGCCGTGGAGGAGTTCTACGGGGGCCTCGTCGACAAGACGGTGCCGGTCCGCTCCCCCAAGGAGGCCGAGCTGGCGAAGCTGCTGGAGAACACCTTCCGGCACGTGAACATCGCCCTCGTCAACGAGATCGCCATGTTCGCCCGCCACCTCGACATCGACGTGTGGCAGGCCATCGAGGCGGCCTCCAGCAAGCCGTTCGGCTTCATGAAGTTCACGCCCGGCCCGGGGGTCGGCGGCCACTGCCTGCCCATCGACCCGTCGTACCTGTCCTGGCGGGTGCAGCGCGAGCTGGGCCAGAGCTTCCGCTTCGTCGAACTCGCCAACGACATCAACAACCACATGCCCGAGTACGTGACGCGCCGCGTCATGGACGCCCTCAACGCCCGGCGCCGCTCGGTCAACGGCTCCCGGATCCTGCTCCTGGGGCTCGCGTACAAGAAGAACACCGGCGACGCCCGGGAATCGCCGGCCGTGCGCATCTCCCAGCTGCTCCTCGACATGGGGGCCAGGGTCCGCGCGGCCGACCCCCACGTGGTGGAGAGCATCAAGGTCGACGCCCGGCTCGTCCGGGTGGAGCCGACCCGCCGGGAGCTGGCCGCCGCCGACGTGGTCGTCCTGCTCACCGACCACGACTCCTTCGACTACGCGATGGTCACCGAGCACGCCTCCTTCGTGCTCGACTGCCGCAACCGGCTGTCCGGGCCCGCGGTGGAGGTGCTCTGACCCCATGGCGGTGAACAGGATCGTCTGCGTGGCCGGAGCACGGCCCAACTACATGAAGATCAAACCGGTGATGGACGCACTGGAGCGCCACGGCGCCGAGGTGGTCCTCGTCCACACCGGCCAGCACTACGACGCGTCCATGAACGACGTCTTCTTCCGCGACCTCGGCATCCGGCCCCCCGACCGGTACCTGGGCGCCGGGTCCGGGACCCACGCCCAGCAGACCGGCCGGGTGATGGCGGCCTTCGAGCCGCTGCTCGAAGAGCTGGCCCCGGACGCGGTGGTGGTCGTCGGCGACATCAACTCCACCCTGGCCTGCGCCCTGGTCACGGCGAAGGCGGGCCCGCTGCTCGCCCATGTCGAGGCGGGCCTGCGCAGCCGGGACTGGAGCATGCCGGAGGAGGTCAACCGGGTCGCCACCGACCGGGTCAGCGACCACCTGCTGGCCCCCTCGCCCGACGCGGCCGCGAACCTGCGGTCGGAGGGGTACCGCGAGGACCAGATCCACGTCGTCGGGAACGTCATGATCGACACCCTGCTCGCCAACCTGGAACGGGCCCGGGCCTCGGACGTCCTCGACCGGTACGGGCTCACCCGCGGCGGGTACGGCCTGGTCACCCTGCACCGGCCGGCCAACGTGGACGACCCCGACGCCCTGCGCGGCCTGCTCAAGGCGCTGGGCGAGATCGCCGGCCGCTGCCCGCTGCTGCTGCCCGTGCACCCGCGGGCGGCACAGCGGCTGGCCGCGATCGGTGTCCCGGGCGGTATCCGGCTGGTCCCGGCCGCCGGATACCTGGACTTCATCGCGCTCCAGGACGGGGCACGGGTGGTGCTCACCGACTCCGGGGGCGTCCAGGAGGAGACCACCGCCCTGGGCGTGCCGTGCGTGACCCTGCGGGAGAACACCGAGCGTCCCGTCACCGTCGAGGAGGGCACCAACGTCCTCGCGGGCACCGACCCGGACCGCATCACGGCCACCGTGAACCGGGTCCTCGACGAGCCGCCCGCGCCCCGCTGCCCCGCGCTGTGGGACGGGCGGGCCAGCGAGCGCATCGCCCGGGTCCTGCTGGAGGGCGGGACGGCGCGGGAGCGGCTGCGGCCCACCGCCCTCGCCCCGGGCGGGGCGTCCGGGGCGGCGTAGCACCGGGCCGGATCCACGTACGACCGCACCACGAAGCAAAGAACCGTACACATCGCAATGACAGGGCGGCGGCGCGTCCGACACGGCGCCGCCGCGAGGGGGAAGACCATGGATCTCGCGGAGATCTGGCGGGTCATGCGCAGGCGCTGGTACGTCCTGCTGCCCGGACTGCTGATCACGGCCGCGCTCACGACGGGCGTCTACCTGCTGGTCCCGGTGGAATACCGGTCCCAGAGCACGGTGACCCTGCTCAACTCCAAGAAGGCCACGGTGGCCTTCGACGGCAACCCCTTCCTGAGCACCCAGGCCTCGCTCACCGGGATGGCCGACGGCCTGGCCCGCAACCTCAACTCCGACGACTCCAGGGCCGACCTCAAGGCACAGGGGCTCACCGGCACGTACGAGGCGAAGATCGCCGACAACGCGCAGGGGCCGTTCATGTGGCTGATCGTCTCCGGCACCGACCCGGCCGCGGTCCTGGAGTCGGACCAGCTCCTGACCGCCTACGCGGAGAAGCGGCTCCAGGAGTTCCAGGCCCAGCAGCAGGTGACCCCGGAAGCCATGATCCGCATGGCCACGATCGTCCCGCCGCAGAAGCCGGAGCCGCAGACCAAGACCCGGCTCCAGTACCTCGTGATGGCGGGGGCGCTGGGCTTCGTGCTCAGCCTGGTGGCGACCTTCTTCGTGGAGGCCCGCCGCCGCACGCCCGCCGGGCCGGGCCGGCGCCGGGCAGCCGCACCCGAGGCCGAGGCCGGAACCGGAGCCCAGGCCGGAACCGGAACCGGAGCCGGAGCCGGGGCCCCCGAAGCCGTGTCCAGCAGTGCGGGGGCGACGTGACCGGCCCCGCGACCGGCACACCCGCCGGGACGCAGGCCGCGCAACAGCCCGAGGCACCGCCGCTGGGCCGCAAGGTGGGCTCCGCCGCCCGGTGGAGCCTGGTCAACACCGTCGTCATGCGGCTCGGGAACTTCGCCACCGGCATCGTCCTCGCCCGCTACTTCCTCGACCCCGAGGCCTGGGGCGTCTACGGGATCGCCCAGACGGTCCTGCTGGTGCTGCTCTCCGCGAACGAGCTCGGGGTCTCGCTGGCCATCGTGCGCTGGGAGGGCGACCCGCGCCGGTTCGCCCCGACCGTCCTCACCCTGAGCGCCGCCTCCAGCTGCCTGCTGTATGCGGCCCTGTTCGCGGCGGCCCCCGCGGTGGCCCGGGTGCTCGGCTCGCCCGAGGCCTCCGGGGTGCTGCGGGTGATGTGCGTGTGCGTGGTCCTCGACGGGCTGTCGCAGGTCCCGGCCGGCTTCCTCACCCGCGAGTTCGCGCAGGGCCGGCGGATGGCCGTCGACTCCGTCAACTTCGTCCTCAGCACCGCGGTGACCCTGCTGCTCGCCGTCCAGGGCTGGGGGGCCATGAGCTTCGCCTGGGGCTCCGTCGCCGGCAACGCGGCCGCGCTCCTCGGCTGCTGCCTCGCCGCACCCGGCACCCTGCGGTTCGGCTGGGACGCCGCCCAGGCCCGGGCCCTGCTGGGCTTCGGCCTCCCGCTCGCGGGGGCCAGCATGCTCGCCCTCGGCGTCGTCAACGTCGACACCATGGTCGTCGGCTCCTCCCTGGACCAACTCGCCCTGGGCTTCTACGTCCTCGCCTTCAACATCTCCGGCTGGCCGGTACGCATCATCTCCGAGGCGGCCCGCCGGGTGTCCTTCGCCGGGTTCTCCCGTCTGGCCGACACACCGGGCGCGCTGGCGAGCGGGTTCGGCCGCGCCCTGGGCGTCGTGATGACCGGCACCGTCCCGCTGTGCGTGCTGCTCGCCGCGCTGGCCGCGCCCGTCGTCGAACTCGTCTACGGCGAACGGTGGCTGCCCGCGGCCGCCGCCCTGCCCTGGCTGATGGCGCTGGGCCTGGTCCGGATCGCCTGCGAACTGGCCTACGACTGCCTGGTCGCCGTCGGCCGGCGCCGCTCCCTCATCGGGGTGCAGGCCCTCTGGCTGGTCGTCCTGCTCCCCGCCCTGGTGATCGGCGCCCGGTCCGACGGGATCGTCGGCGTCGCACAGGGGCACGTCCTGGTCGCCGGCGCCGTCGTCGTGCCGGTCTTCCTCGTCACCCTGCACCGCGCCGGGATCCGGCTGGCCAGCGTGGCGCGGGCCTGCGCCTGGCCCTTCCTCGGCGGCGCCGTCATGGCGGCCGTGGTCCTGGGCCTGGAACGGCTCCTCGGCGACGGAGTCCCGGCACTCCTCGCGACGGGCGTGGCCGGCACCCTGGGCTACGCGCTGTGCGTACTGCCCAGCCTGGGCTTCCTGCGCGGCGCACCGCCCGCCGGACCGACCGCTGCCGCGAAGGGATGACGACCGTGGCACACCACCGCAAACGCCTCGCCGCCTGGCTACTGGCCGGGCTCGTCCTCGTCACCGTCATCACCCTCTACCAGGCGCAGCAGACCGGGAGGGGCGAGCCCGCGGCCGCCCCCTGCCCGCAGGGCGCCCCCGACTGCCCCGGGCCCGGCAGCACCGGTCCACCGCCGACGCCCGCGCCGTCACCGGACCCGAGCACCGGCGAGACGGCGAGCTCCACGTCGGCCCCGCCCTCCGCCACTCCCCCGCCCGGCAGCAGCGGCCCGCCCACGCCGTCGCCCGGCTGCCCGTCCCCGGGTGCGTGCGGGTTCCCCGACGAGTCCACCACCGGGCCGCGGGGCGGGCTGGAGCGGCACGACACGGGCGACATGTCCGTCAAGACCGACGGCACGGTCATCAAGGGCTGGGACATCCGCGGCTCCCTGGACGTCTACGCCAACGACGTCACCGTCATCGACAGCAGGATCACCTCGACCAACTGGTGGGGCATCAACCTGCGCCCCGGCTTCAGCGGCCTGAAGGTCCTCCACACCACCATCACCGCGATCCCGGGGAAGGGCCCCGACAACGGGGGCGTCAACTACGCGGTGTCCAACATGGGCGGCAGCTCGATCGAGGTCGGCTGGTGCGACATCTCGGTGTTCGGCAACGCCCTGTCCATGGGCCAGGGCGACCTGCACGACAACTACGTGCACGACATCGTCGCCTTCCGCAACAAGACCGGCGAGTGGCAGCACACCGACGCCGTCATCAGCGGCGGCGGCAACAAGGGCCGGCTCACCGTCCGCCACAACACCCTGCTGAACCCGGTCCGGGTGGACCAGGGCGCCACCGCCGCAGTGGGGCTGTTCGCCGACACCGGCGTCGTCTCCTCCGTGGTCGTCGAACGCAACTGGCTGGCGGGCGGGGCCTACTCCCTCTACGGGGGCGGGCCTGGGGCCACCGGCATCAAGGTCACCGACAACGTGTTCTCCACCGAGTACCACGCCACGGCCGGGGCGTACGGCACGGCCACCGCCTGGAACGCGGGCGGCGCCGGGAACGTGTGGAGCGGCAACCGCATGGCCGACGGCAGGCCCGTCCCGCCCCCGGCCTCGCCCTGACGACGAGAGGACAAGATGCGGCGCATCGCCCGGGCCCCGTGGGAACTGTTGAAGCGGGCCTTCGGCTGGCTGGTGCTGTTCGAGGCCAGGAACAAGGTCGTACTGGCCCCGTCCGCGGTGCGGCTGCGCCGCTTCGAGGACGCCGAGACCCGCCGGCTCGCCGCCCTGCTGGGCCGGCCCCCGACCGCCCTGGTCGCCACCGTGATCGCCACTCACCGGCGTCCGGAGGCCCTGCGCGCCGCGGTCCGCTCCGCCCTCGGGCAGACGGTGGACGACCAGGTGGTGATCGTCGTCGACGACGGGGCGGGTCTGCCCGAACTCCCCTCCGATCCACGTCTGTTCGCGGTGTCCCTGGTCCGCAACACCGGCACGGCCGGGGTCGTCCGCAACGTGGGGATCCGGCTGACCCGCTCGCGGTACGTGGCCTTCCTGGACGACGACAACCTGTGGGAGCCCGACCACCTGGAGCAGGCGCTGGCGGTGCTGGAACCGCCGGGCGGGCCGGACGCCGTGTACACCGCCCTGCGCCGCGTGCTCCCCGACGGCTCGGAGCGGGACGTGCTGTCGGTGCCCTTCGACCGGCGCCGGGCCGCCCGCGAGGCCTTCCTCGACACCAACGCGTTCGTGGCCCGCCGCACCCGGTCGCTGCACTTCAGCCGCCTGCGACGCACCCCGGAGGTCCTGCCGCGGGAGGACTGGGAGCTCGTACGCCGGTACGGGCGCCGCCACGAGGTCCGGCACCTGCCCCGACCGACCGTCCGCTACCTGGTCAACCCGGGGAGCTTCTACACCGCCTGGAACGGCCGGCCGCCCCCCGGGTGACCCTGCCGGGTCAGGGCCCGGGGGTGGCGCGCAGGGCCGACGGGGTGGCGAGGGCGCGGGCCGCGGCGAGGCTCGCGGGGCGGCCCAGGACGGCCCGCGAGGTCTCCCGCAGCAGGACGGCCGCGCGGAACGCGGCGGTGGCGGCCGCGCCGTGGCGGCGGCCGTAGAGGCGTACCCGGTTGAGGGTCAGCAGCGTCCACAGCCGGGGCGAGACCTGGGAGTCACCGCCGAGGTGGACGGCGGAGGCGGCGGGCTCCAGGCGGGTGGCGAAGCCGCGGTCGCGGGCCCGCAGGCAGTACTCGGTCTCCTCGGAGTACAGGAAGAACGACTCGTCCCAGGGCCCGCAGGTGTCCAGGCAGGTACGGGACAGGGCCATCAGGGCCCCCGTAGCCCAGTCGGCGACGGTGGACCCGCGGTAGGCCTCCGGGTCGGTGACCAGTTCGCTGAGCAGCGGGAACCGGCCGGCGCGGCGGTTGCCGATCACGGCCTCGCCCAGGGCGCGGGTCACCCGCGACTCCCGGCGCAGCGAGTGGTGGAGTGCGCCGTCCTCCTCGTACAGCAGGGGGACGCTGATCCCGACCCGGCGGCCGCCGGACAGCGGGGTGTCGAGGGCGTCGACGAGGCGGGCGGCGCAGCCGGTCCGCATCCGGACGTCCGGATTGCACACGAGGGCGGCGCGGAAGCCGCCCTCCCAGCCGGCCGCGGCCGCGAGGGCGGCGTTCACCCCGGCCGCGTAGCCGGCGTTGCGGCCGGTCTGCACGACCGTGGCGTCGGGGGCGAGGGAGCGGACCAGGTCCGCGGTGCCGTCGGCGGAGTCGTTGTCGGCGACGACGAGGCGCCAGTCGAGCCCGGCCAGGCCCTCGGGCAGGGAGGCGAGGAAGGCGGGCAGCACCCGGGCGCTGTTCCAGGTGACGACGAGGACGGCTACGGGACCGGTACCCGGCTCGGGGTGGCGGGGACGGGAGGACATGGGGACTCCGCGGTTCGGGGCTTCGGCGCCGAGCGCCGGATGAAGCCGAGGTAACTGCCTCCGGCGGCGATCGTCAGGAAGAACATCCCGGCGAACATCGGGAAGCTGAGGCTGTCGAAGGTGGCGCTGATGACGAGGGAGACCACGGCCGAGGCGAAGAACGCCTGCCCGAGTTCCCGGTCGGATTCGGTGCGGGCCAGGCGGCGGATGGCTCCGCCCTGGTGGATGCCGGTGAAGAACAGCACCAGCAGGACGGCGACACCGACCAGGCCCATCTCCGCGAGGGTGAGCATGTACTGGTTGTCGGTGAAGAAGTACAGGTTCGGTGTGAACGTGCCGAAGCCCCGGCCGAACAGGGGGCGTTGTTCCAGGTAGGGGACGATCGCGCCGTACTTGACGGTGCGTGCCTGGGTGCTGCTGTCGCCGTTGGAGAGGAACGAGGCGAACAGGGCGGTGATGGTGCCGATCAGGCCGGGGATGATCACCTTGAAGGCGGCCACCGACGCGCCCAGCAGGCCGATCGCCGCCCACCTCCGCTCCGGCTTCCAGCGCGGCACCATCACCAGCACCACCAGCAGGGCCCCGATGATGGAGGTCCGGGACACGGTGAGCGGTAGCGCGCCGCCCATCAGCACCACGGGCGCCCAGCGCCGCCAGCGGGCGAGGTGCCGGCGGACCGGGTCGAAGGCCTGCTGGACGGCGAAGGGCAGCAGGATGGCGAGCATCCCGCCGAACTCCAGCGGCTGGGCGGTGGTGGAGCGGGGCCGGGTGAACGATCCGCGGTCCAGGGTGGCGATCTGCGGGACGCTGGACTGCAGTCCCGGGATGCTGATCTTGTCGGCGATGTTCGTCGCGGTGAAGAAGTCGTAGAAACCGATCGCGGCCACCACCGCCCCCATCACGACCATCCGGCGCAGCAGCACGTCCAGCCGGGGTCGGTCGTGGATGCCGGCGGTCACCAGCACGACCAGGGACACCCACACCAGGAGCCCGATCAGGCCGCGGTCGGCGCCGAGGACCTCCTTGTGCGAGCTGCCGCGGGTCGCGTTGGCGAGGTACGAGCCCAGCACCGCGAGGGCGAGGAGGAGCATCACGATCCGGGGCAGCCGGGTCCCGGGGACCGGCCGGATCCGGCCGGTCAGCCAGGTCGCCAGGTACCAGAGCAGGCAGAGCAGGGCGAAGGCGTTGGCCGGGGTGCCGACCCCGCCGAGGCCGGGCAGCGTCAGGTTCGACGGGATGAACAGGGCCAGCGCCAGGTAGCCGGTGAGCAGGGCGGCGGCGTCGAGGCTGCGTCCGCGGCGACGCTCGTGGAGCCGCTCCCGGGCGACGCGCAGCGCGGCCCGCCGGGACCTCCGGGGAGCGGGGGTGCCCGTCTCCCCGGCTACCTCCCGGGCCGCCTCGGCGGCTGCGCGCCTGCGGCGGCGGGCCGCGAGGACGCCGTCGGTGACGAAGGACAGGGTGAACCCGGCGGTGGTGCCCAGGATCATCACGCCGAGCACCTGCTGGTAGCGGCTCTTGAGCAGCGGCACCGGGGTCTGCGGCAGTACGACGGGCGCGGTCTGCACGAAGTAGGCGGGCTGGACGCCGGCCGCCGTCTGGAGGGCGTTGAGCTGCTCCCCGGCGAAGGAGGTCAGGACGTTGGTCTCCTGGAGCACCTTGGCCCGGTCGGTGCCGGTGACCGACAGCGTGAGCATCGGCCCGGAGGTGTTGGCGGCGAAGCCGACCGCGTACGGGTCGGTGACGCCCAGGCCGTGGAGGGCGCGGGCGGCGTCCGCACCCGACAGGGTGCGGATCAGTACGTCGGCGGTGACCACCAGCGAACCGCCGGCGTTCGAGATGGGGTTGCCGAAGGTCGGGGCGAGTTCGGCGACCGCGGTGGAGTCCAGCAGGGCCACCGAGCTCTCCGACTGGTACTCCACCGGCACCGAGCGGTACAGGTGCAGCCCGGCGACGAGGCCGAGCAGGGTCAGGGAGGCCATCACGTACCAGCGGCGGCGCAGGACGGCGGCCATGTCGCGGATGCTCACGCGCGCCCCCGCGAGCTGCCGGATTCGATGGCGGGCCGCGGGATGTCCTGCGAGGATCGTGCAGGACGGAAGGAATCCCCGTGTCGCCTGGTGAGTTGGTCCGTGCGCTGCGTCGGCGCTGGTACGTCCTGGTGGTGGCGGCGGTGCTCGCCGCGGCCGGAGCGCTTCAGGTGCTCCGCCCCACCCCGGTCCATGTGAGTGCGGCGATCGTCGTGCTCAAACCCCCGGTCACGGGGAGGTACCCGAACCAGCTGGCCAACCTGCAGCCGCCGCTGGCCGCCGTCTCGTACGCCGTGGTGCAGCAGTTGGAGTCGCCCGAGGGCCGGGCCGAGCTGCGCGCGAAGGGGGTGACCGCCGACTACCGGCTGCTGCCGCGGAACAGCGGCACCAGCGTCACGCCGCGCTATCTGATCCCCTCGCTCCAGGTGCAGGCCGAGCACACCGACCCGGAGACAGCGAACGCCGCGGTACGCGCGGTGATCGAGGCGTACGCGCGGCGCGTGGCCGCGCTGCAGGACGCGCAGGGCGTCCCCGCCGCGTCGCGGATGAGCGTGGACCAGTTGGTGCAGCCGTCCGCGGTAGCGCAGCAGGGCGCCAAGAGCCGGGCGCTGGTCGGCATCGCGGCGCTGGCCGGGGTCGCCGGGGTGTCGGCGGCCCTGTGGACCGACCGGCTGCTGGTGCGCCGGAACCGGCGCCGGCGCGAGGGCGCCGACGCCGCAACCGCGGGCGGGAGCGGTGCGGGGACCCCCACCGGAGCCGGGTCCGGCGGCCGGCTCCCGGGCGGGGAGCGGCTGGCGGGGGCCGTGGCGGCCGGCTGAACCTTCGGGGTACGGCGGGCGGGACCGCCGCGCGAGGCGGCGGTCCCGGTCGTACGGGTGGTGCAGGTGTTGCGGGTCGTACGGGTTGTGCCGGTGGTCCATCAGATCCCTCGCCGCTTCCAGGACTCCCACCACAGCCACTCGCGTCCCCGGTCGGCGACCGCGGACAGCACGAGCGGCTGGAGGTACGGCATGGTCCGCGCCCCGATGCGGCGCCGCCGGACCAGCGCCCGGTACTCGGGCAGTGCCGTGTACCGGGGCAGGCATTCGGCGGCGAAGGCCTCCAGGTCCTCCACCGGGACCACCCCGGTCCGGCCCCGGTCGTACGCCCGGTAGGCGCGCCGCAGCGCGTACCGGGCGAGCCGGGTCCGGGCCAGCCGGGACAGCCGGTCCTTGTCGGGCAGCAGGTCCCCGCACTTGTCGAGCACCGAGTCGAAGGCGACGAGGCGCTGGCGGAGGTCGTCGAGCTGGCCGCCGAAGTCGGTGGTGGACATGTTGTTGCCGTGGACCCGGTAGAAGGCCTGGTCGGCGCCGCGGACGTAGCCCACGTCGGCGTGCGCGGCGAGCCGCATCCACATCTCGATGTCGCCGGCGTGCGGCAGCTTCGGGTCGTAGCCGCCGACCTTGCGCTGGAGGCTGGTGCGGACGACCACCTCGGGAGAGGTGATGCACCCGGTGCCCTCCCGGAAGCGCCGCTCCAGCCACCACTGGCCGGGGTAGACCACCGAACCGGTGCTGCGGGTCCGGGCCTGCGGGAGCGGGCCGCCGTGCTGGAAGCGCAGCGGCCGCCCGTACGCGAACCCGGCCTCGGGATGGGCGTCGAGGAGGGCCGCCGCCCGTACGAGGGCGCCGGGGACGAGCCGGTCGTCCGCCGAGAGCAGGGCGACGTAGTCCCCGTCGGCCCACTCCAGCAGGCCCTCGTTGTAGGTGGCGATGTGGCCCCGGTTCTGCTCGTGCACGCGGACCTCGATCCGCGGGTCGCCGGCCGCGAGGGCCCGCGCGACCTCGCCGGACCCGTCGGGCGAGGCGTCGTCGATGATCAGTACGCGGACGTCGGCGCCCGGCTGTTCGTCCAGGACGCTGCGGACGCAGTCGGCCAGGAAGTGGCCGTAGTTGTAGCAGGGGATCACCACGCTGACCGTGCTCACTGGCTGCTCACCTCCGAGGAGAGCCCGGCCTGCGCAGCGGGCGGCGGGGTCGTCGTGAAGACCGGGCCGACCCAGTAGTTCACCGATCCGAAGGTGTTGGTCGGGAAGGTGGTGGAGGCGCCGTACTTGTAGAGACCGTTGGCGCCGCCGCTGCCGTCGGCCGGGGCGACCAGCGGGTACGAGCGGTGGGCGGCGGCGAAGTAGCCGCCGTCGACCGAGTAGTTGCCGTTCGGTGCGTGGTAGGAGACCACGTACGTGGTGCCGGCCGTGACGGCCACCGGGGTGGTGAGGTTCAGCTGCTGCCAGCCGGAGAGGGTCTCGCTGCCGAAGGTGCCGGTGGCGAGCAGCTGCCCGGAGGCGGACCACAGGCTGCCGGTGTGGGTGCCGGTGTTCTTCGGGCCCTTGTAGAAGGTGATGCCGGTGACGTAGCCGTTCACCGCGGTCTGGAACCGGGTGCCCAGTTCCACGGAGTTGGCGTCGTCGACGACGTTGGCGGTGCTCGGGGCGGTGGTGCTGTTCCACAGGGTGCAGGGGCAGTTGACCTGGGGTGGGTTGGGGCTGGTCGTGAAGTTCCAGGTGACCGGTTCCGACATGGTGTTGCCCCACAGGTCGGACGCCTTCACGGAGGCCGTGTAGGTGGAGTTGAGGGCGAGTTCGCCGGCCGGGGTGAAGGTGACGCTGTTGGAGGCGCCGAAGACCTTGCTGCCGGGCACGGCCGCCCCGCCCGCGTCCTTGACGGTGAACTCCAGGCCCTCCGGGTCCACGGCGGTGGTGAAGGTGGCCGTGACCCCGGCCGTGATCGCCGTGCCGGTGGCCGCGGACTGCGGGGAGGTGGTGGTCACCGAGGGCGGGGTGGTGCTGGCCGTGGAGGTGTCCAGGACCGCGTCCACCCAGTAGTTGCTGCCGTTCGCGGCGGTGGACGGGAATCCGCCGGTCGCGCTGTACCGGTAGACGCCGTTGCCGCCGTCGGTGCCGCTGCGCAGCGCGGTCAGCGGGGCCAGTCCGGCCTCGGCGGCCGCGAAGGTGTTGTCGAAGGAGTACCCGCCCCTCGGGGCGAAGTAGGAGGCGACGTAGGTGGTGTTGGGCTTGATCGGCACCGGGGTGGCGAAGTTGAGCTGCTGCCAGCCGGAGGCCGTCTCGTTGGTGAAGGTGCCGGTGGCCAGGCGCTGCCCGGAGGCGGACCACAGGCTGCCGGTGTGGGTGCCGAGGTTGGCCGGGGACTTGTAGAAGCGGATGCCGGTGATGGAGCCGGGCACGGAGGAGCGGATCTTCACGCCGAGTTCGACGGCGCTGCCGTCCCCGGCGTTGACCGTGCCGGGCACGGCAGCGGCCGGCCAGACGGTGCAGGGGCACTGCTGGGGCCCCACGGTGAGCGGGACGGTGGTGGTGGCACCGGTGTTGACGCTGTCGTCCACCGCGCGCACCTGGACCTGCGCCGAGCCGGGAGCGGTCGGGGTCCAGGTGTAGCTCCAGGTCCCGATGCCGGTGGTCGCCTTCCAGGTGGTGCCGCCGTCGGTGGAGACCTCCACGCGGGCCACCACTCCGCCGCTGTCCGCGGCGGTGCCGGTGACGGTCACCGGGCGCAGGGCTGGCACGGTGGCACCCGCCGCGGGGCTGGTCACGGTGACGGTCGGGCCGGTGGTGTCTGCGGAGGCGGTGGTCGCGACCAGGTCGGACTGGAGGCTCCTGGGCTGGACGCCCATGTCGGCGAACACGTTCACCGTGGCCTGCTGCATCCGCTTGTCCTCGGTGACCACGACGGCGGCCGGGTCGGACGTCGGCATGTTGGTCAGGCCCCAGGACCACTGGACGGTGCCCGCGCCGAACACGAGCGCGCGGGAGGTCGGGTCGCGGAAGGCGACGAGGCTGTGGGTGGCGGTGCCGTTGCCGTAGGTGTTGCCGTAGTCCAGGCGGAGCTTGCCGTCCTCGATGTCGACGGTGGTGGAGGACATCTGGATCTGGCCCGGCGGGCGGGCCGCGTCCTCCACGTCGCTGTCCCACTCGTAGCCGAGGGTTCCGGTGGGGAAGGTGGCCGTCTGGGAGGGCGTCAGGTTCGCGACGGTGGTGTTGCGCCACAGGCGCATCTTCGCGAACCGTCCGGGCACGGTGAGGGCGTCGCTGCGGTAGCCGTTGACGCTGAACAGCGTGCCGGTGAGCTGGTTCTGCGGCTGGTAGGGCCGGCCGTTGGTGGCGCTGGCCGGGTCCATGAAGGTGCCGGTCCAGATGCCGCTCGGGTCGGGGACGCCGTTCGGCTGGGGGAAGGAGAGCTTGGTCTCCTTGTAGCAGACCAGGGTGCGGTCGGCGGTGTTGGTTCCGTCGATGCTGGGCGCGAGCCGGGTCTTCCAGAAGATCTCGTTGCCGCTGAAGTACGTCTGGTGCTGGCCGGCCTTGCGGGCGCCCAGGGCATTGGTGAACTGGTCCTGGGTCCAGTACTCGTCGTGCCCGGAGGACATGAAGACCTTGTGGTTGCGGAGCAGGGTCGCGCCGCGCTTGGACATGTCGACGCCGGACATGTAGCTGACGTCGTAGCCGTTGCGCTCCAGCCACGAGATCATCTGGTACTCGGATCCGTAGACCCCGTTCTCCCCGCCGATGTCCATGGGCCGGTTGTAGCTGACCTCGTAGGCCCGGCCGTCGGGCGCGGGGCCGTGGCCGTCGTAGAGGTCCTGGCCGCCGTAGTTGTTGTACGCCTGCCAGGTCTGGTCGCTGGTCTGGACGACGATGTCGGAGTGGCTGGCGTCGTTGCGGACGACGAACGGGTAGGGCATGACGCCGTTGCCGTCCGCCTGGTCGAAGTTGGCGATGTACACGCCGGAGACCGCGTCGGCGGGCACCGTCCACGTGACCGTGGTGGGCCAGTTGCCGCAGTCCACGAGGCCGGTGGAGGCCTTGGTGGTGCAGCTCTGCGGCTGCCCGCCCGCGGCGAAGTTCGCCGGGTGGGTCTGGGCCGCCTGTGCTGCGGTGGACATCAGGCGGGCGCCGTTGCCCCCGTAGTGGCCCAGCCGGTAGACAGAGACCCGGTACGGGGTCGGCGACTGGACCTTGAACTGCACGGTGTCGCCGGCCTGGACGCTCATCTGGGCGCTGAAGCCCTTGATGTCGCCGTAGGCGCTGGGCGAGAACCAGTCGGACATCGGTGTGCCCGGTTTGGAGTTCTCGCACACGATGGCGTTCGTGGTGGGACCGCAGGGGTCCGCCGCCCCCGCCACCGCGGACGGCGGCAGTACCGTGACCATCAGGGCTGCGACCACGGTGAAGAGGCAGTACCGGAGCCGCCTTGTCCGTCGTCTTGTCATCTGTTCCTCTTTTGCGTCAGCGCAGGGCGTCGGTGAACGCTTCCACGACCCGCTGCTGTTGGGCGGCGGTGATCTGTGGGAAGAGCGGGAGCGAGAGCATCCGGTCCGCGGCCTGCTCGGCGTGCGGGAAGTCCCCGCGGCCGTGCCCGAGGTGGGCGAAGGCCGGGGTGAGGTGGACGGGGGCCGGGTAGTGCACGCCGGCTCCGATGCCTTCGGCGTTGAGCTTGCCGACGACCTCGTCCCGGTCGGCCCCGCTGATGCGGACGACGTACAGGTGCCAGACGTGGACGTTGCCCTCCGCGGTGGCGGGCAGGGTCACGCGGCCGGCGGCGGCCAGGTCGCCGAGCAGTTCGCCGTAGCGGGCGGCGGCGGCGCGGCGGGCGGCGTTCGCGTCGGCGAGCCGGGTCAGCTTGGCCCGCAGCACCACGGCCTGGAGGCCGTCGAGGCGGCTGTTGAACCCGGCGACGTCGTGACGGTACTTGGCGGTGCCGCCGTGGTTGGCCAGGGCCCGGACCAGGCCGGCCGCCTCCTCGTCGTCGGTGACCACCGCGCCGGCGTCCCCGTACGCGCCGAGGTTCTTGCCCGGGTAGAAGCTGGTCGCGGCGATCGTTCCGCTGCCGGCCGGGCGGCCGTCCCGGGTGGCGCCCTGGCTCTGGGCGGCGTCCTCGACGATGCGGGCCTGCGCGGGCAGGTGCGCGGCGAGTTCCGCGGCCGGGGCGCACTGTCCGTAGAGGTGGACGGGGACCACGGCGCGGGTCCTCGGGCCGACCGCGTCGAGGGCGGCCTGCGGGTCGATCAGCAGGGTGTCGGGGACGCAGTCCACGAGGACCGGGCGGGCGCCGATCCGGTTCACGGCGCCGGCGGTGGCGATGAAGGTGTTGGCGGGCAGCACCACCTCGTCCCCGACGCCGACGCCGACGGCCCGCAGGGCGAGTTCGAGTGCGTCCGTGCCGTTGGCGACGCCGACGCAGTGTGCGACGCCGGCGAAGTCGGCGTACTCGCGCTCGAAGGCACGGACCTCTTCACCGCCGATGAAGGCGGTGTCGGCGAGCACACGGTCGAACCCGGCGCGTAATTCGTCCGCGATCTCGGCGTGCGCGGCCTTGAGGTCGACGAGCGGTATCTGGTTCATCGGGCTGTGCTCCCCATCCGTGTCCCCGGCCGGTGGCCGGTCTCCTTGCCGTCGGCCCGCGCCCGGTCGGCCCGTGCCTCGTCGGCCCGCAGTTCGTCGAGGGCCGGGGCCCCCGCCTCGCGCAGCCGGCGGGCCGGGTTGCCGGCCCAGACCTCGCCGGGCGGCACGTCGGCGAGGACCGTGCTCCCCATGCCGGTCAGCGACCAGGCGCCGACCGTGGTGTACTCCCGGACCAGGGCGCCCGCGCCGACGTACGCCCCCCGGCCCAGCCACACGCCGCCGCCGAGGCGGACCCCGGAGGCGAGCGTGGCGAAGTCCCCGACCGTGTCGTCGTGGGTGAGGACCGCGTGCGGCATGACCGCCACGTGCGCGCCCACGCGTACGGCGGCGGTCAGCGCGCAGTGCGCGAGCAGCACCGTGCCGGGGCCCAGCACCGAGGAGGCCGAGACGGCGGCCGTGGGGTGGACCACGGTCGCGTAGCGGTCCTCGGGCAGGTCGAGGCGGCGCACCAGGCGGGCCCGCACCCCGTAGTCGTGCGGGCTGCCCACGCAGACCACGACCCGGGTGGCGGCGGGCAACCGGTGCACCAGGTCGCAGTCGCCCAGGACGGGCACGCCGTCGACCTCACGCCCGTGCAGGGCCGGGTCGTCGTCCAGGTGCCCGGCCAGCCGCCAGCGGGGGGCGCGGCCGTGCGCCGCGTCGGCGGCGGCCGCTTCCCGTACCGCCTGGGCGGTCTCGCGGGCGAAGCCGCCCGCGCCGACGATCAGCAGGTCCTCGGTGGCCGGCCCGGTCATCCGCCGGCCTGCCCGCGCAGCACGGCCACGACCCGGTCCTGCTGCTCGTGCGTCATCGTGTGGAACAGGGGCAGGATCAGCGAGTCCCTGGTGATCCGCTCGGTGACCGGCAGCGGCGCCGCGGCGTGTCCGGCGTACGCGGGCTCCAGGTGCGCGGCCATGATCCCGCGGCGTGCCGAGATCCCGGACTCGGCGAGCACGGCGAGCAGTTGGTCCCGGCCTACCGGGAAGTCCTCGCCGAGCTGGATCCAGTACGACTGGAAGTTGCCCTCGCCGTACTCGGGGTCCCGGACGGCGTGCAGGCCCGGGATGCCGTCGAGGAGGCCGGCGTACCGGGCGGCGAGGGCCCGCCGGCGGGCCACGATCTCGTCGAGCCTGCCCAGTTGCACCAGGCCGACCGCGGCCTGGATGTCGGTCATCCGGTAGTTGTAGCCGACCTCCAGGTAGCTCTCGGCGATCGGTTTGCTGCTCGCGTGCCGCTGCGCGGCGGACACGTTCATGCCGTGCTCGCGCAGCCGGCGCAGCCGCTCGGCCCAGGCGGCGTCGTCCGTGGTGACCATGCCGCCCTCGCCGGTGGTGATCACCTTGCGGGGGTGGAAGGACCAGGCGGCGATCAGGGCGCCGTGGCCGACGGGCTTGCCGCCGACGGTCGCACCGATGCCGCAGGCGGCGTCCTCCAGGAGGGCGACGCCCCAGTCGGCGCAGGCGGCGCGCAGGGCGTGCACGTCGGCGGGGACACCGCCCTGGTGGACGGCGAGGACGGCCCGGGTCCGCGGGGTGCGGACGGCGTCGACGGTGGCCGGGGTGAGGTTGCCGGTGGCCTCGTCGACGTCGGCGAAGACAGGGTGCGCTCCGACGTAGCGGACGGCGTTGGCGGTGGCGATGAAGGAGAGGGAGGGGACGACGACCTCGTCGCCGGGGCCGAGGTCGAGCGCGATCAGGGCCAGGTGGAGGGCGGTGGTGCACGAGCTGACGGCGATGCCGTGCTCGGCGCCGACGCGTTCGGCGAAGGCCCGCTCGAACTCGGCGACGCGGGGGCCCTGGGCGACCCAGCCGGAGAGCACCGCGTCGGCGGCGGCGCGGGCCTCCTCCTCGCCGAGCCAGGGGATCATGACGGGGATGCGGGCGGGGGCGTCCGGGGCGCTCATCGGGCTGCCTCCTGGCCTGCGGCGGGGTCGGCGGCGCGCTCGGCCCGCCACCAGTCGACGAGGTCCCGCAGGCCGTCGGGCAGGTCGATGCGGGGGGTGAAGCCGAGGCGTTCGACGGCCCGCGTGGTGTCGGCGAGCCGGCGGGTGACGCCGTTGACGGCGCGGGCGGGCCCGTGTTCGGGCTCCAGTCCCTCGGCGTCCATGGCCCGGAGCAGGCCGAGGGCCAGCTCGCGCAGGCTGGTCTCGGTGCCGCTCGCGACGTTGAACACCTCGTCGGTCAGGTCCGATTCGGCGGCCAGCAGGTTGGCCCGGGCGATGTCCCGGACGTGGACGAAGTCCATGGTCTGGGTGCCGTCGCCGAGGATCAGCGGGGGTTCGCCGGCGGCGATCCGCTCCATCCACCGGATCAGGACCTCGGTGTAGAGGCCGTGGATGTCCATCCGGGGCCCGTACACGTTGAAGTACCGCAGGGCCACGTAGTCCAGGCCGTACATGGCGTGGAAGCTGCGCAGCATGCCCTCGTTGAAGGCCTTGGCCGCCCCGTAGAAGGTGTCGTTGTTGTACGGGTGGTGGCGTTCGGTGGTGGGGAAGGACTCGGCCAGCCCGTACACCGAGGCCGAGGAGGAGGCGATCACCTTGCCCGCTCCTGCGGCGACCGCCGCCTCCAGCACGTTGAACGTGCCGTCGACCATCACCTCGTTGGCCAGTCGCGGCTCCTCCGCGCACTGGGTGATGCGGATGGCGGCCAGGTGGAACACCAGGTCGGCGCCCTCGGTCGCCTTGCGCACGGCGGCCGTGTCGCGGATGTCGCCCTCGACGACGTCCACCACGCCGCTCTGCAGGGCGCGGGCCAGGTTGGCCCGGCGGCCCCGTACGAAGTTGTCGAGGACGACGACCTCGCGGGCCCCGCCCTCCACCAGCAGGTCGACGACGTGCGAGCCGATGGTGCCCGCTCCGCCGGTGACCAGGATCCTCTTGTCTCGAACCTTGCTCAACGCCTTGCCCCCACTGAGGTCTGTCGTGCTTGCTGCGTGCCGGGCCCGCCGCGGTGTGCGTCGCGGCGGGCCGTGGCGTGACGGTGCGGTCGGACGGTCAGCGTCCGGTGCGCAGTCCGACGACCGCGCCGCGGAATTCCAGGCTCCGGGAGGCCGCCTCCAGGATGTCGAGCACCTGGAGGCCGGCCCAGCCGTCGGTGAGCGGCCGGCGGCCGGTGCGGACGGCGGCGGCGAACTCCTCGACCATGCTGCGCAGGGCCTCCTTCTCGCCGATCGCGGGCGCCACCATGTCGCCGCTGCGGTAGGAGACGAGCATGTCGCGGCGCTGGGCCTCGCCGATCTCCTGCGGGGCGGTCAGCTCCACTCCGCGGTCGTAGACGGCGATGCGCTGGGCGGGGTTCAGGTCGTCCCAGACCAGGGTGCGCTTGGAGCCGCCGACCATGGTGGTGCGGACCTTCACCGGGGACAGCCAGTTGACGTGGACGTGGGCTATGGCACCGGTGTTGAGCTGGAGGGTCAGGTAGGACACGCAGGACTGGCCGGCGCCGATCGGGTCGGCGCCGTGCGCGGCGACGGCCACGGGCCGGACCTTGTCGGGGAGGATGAAGTCGAGGACGGAGAGGTCGTGCGGGGCGAGGTCCCACAGGACGTCCACGTCCTTCTGGACCAGTCCCAGGTTGATCCTGACCGAGTCGAAGAACTGGATCTCGCCGAGTTCGCCGGAGCGGACCATCTCGCGGATGCGGACCGCCGCCGGGGTGTAGCAGTAGGTGTGGTCGCACATGAGGGTGAGGCCGCGCTTCTCGGCCTCCGTGACCAGTCGCAGTCCGTCCTCGTAGGTGGCGGCGAGGGGCTTCTCCACGAGGACGTGCTTCCCGGCGCGCAGGGCGGCCAGGGCGACGTCGAGGTGGGTGCCGGCGGGGGTCGCGACGGCGACCGCCTCGACGGCCGGGTCGGCGAGGACCGCCCGGAGGTCGGAGGTGGCCTGGACCGTGGAGTACCCGCCGAGGACCCGGCGGGCCCGGTCGACGTCCAGGTCGCACAGCCAGCGGAGCCGGAACTCGGGGCTGGCCTGGAAGTTGCGGACGAGGTTGGGGCCCCAGTAGCCCGCGCCGACGACGGCGACACCTAACGGCTTCTTCAGCCCCCCGCCTGCTGCTGCGGTGTCCTGCCCCGCGTCCTTCGCGGTGTCTTTCACAGTGTTCCCCTTCTCCGTTCCGCGCACGCCCGCGGGCGTGACGACAACCCATGGCGGGGACGCGTGCGAAGGAAGGGGGTGCCGTCGGCGGCGGGCCGGGCGCCTGCGCGACCCGTGCATGACCCGCCCAACGGTGATGGCCCCCCACGACCGATGCCCTACGTGTTCCACGTACTTCCGCCCCCCGGCCGGCCCCGGCACCCCACGCGCCGCTCCGGCCCACGGGCGGGCAGCCAGTTTCCCCCCGGCCGCCGCACCCGCCTCTTCCCCAACTGCCCTGCTCCGGCGGGACGTCAGCGCTGCCGAAGCACGCCGAATCCGGTCGGCTCCGTTCAATCTAGACCACCAGCCCTACGGCCGGGGCGAGTTGGGGGAAACAGCGGGAACGGAGGTTCGGCGCGTGCATACTGCCGGGGTGACCAGCATCGTGATACCGGCCCACAACGAGGGCCGGGTCATCGGCCGCCTGCTCGACGCGCTCCTGGCCGAGGGCCCGGAACCGGGTCGTCCGGCGCCCGACATCGTCGTGGTGTGCAACGGCTGTACGGACGACACCGCCGCGGTGGCGGGCGCCCGCGGCGACCGCGTCCGGGTGGTGGAGATCCCGGCTCCCTCCAAGCACGCGGCGCTTCGCGCCGGGGACGCGCACGCGCGGGGCTTCCCCCGGCTGTACGTGGACGCCGACGTCGTCCTCGGCGCGGCCGGCGTTCGGGCCCTGGCCGAGGCCTTCGCCGCCGGTCCGGAGCTGCTGGCCGCGGCCCCCGGCCGGGACGTCCCGCTGTCCGGCTGCGCCTGGCCGGTCCGCGCGTACTACCGGGTCTGGCAGCGGCTTCCGGCCGTCCGCGAGGGGCTGTTCGGGCGCGGGGTGATCGCCGTGTCGGAGCGGGGGCACGCCCGGCTCGCCGCCCTGCCGCCGCTGATGGCCGACGACCTGGCCGCCTCGCTCGCCTTCGCGCCCGGGGAGCGCCGGGTGGTCGAGGAGGTGCGGGTGGTCGTGCGGCCGCCGCGCACCTGGGCCGACCTGATCCGGCGCAAGGTACGGGCGTCGACCTCGTCCGCCGAACTGGAACGGTTCCAGACGCGGTCGGGGACGGGGGCGGGGTCGCCGGCACCGTCCGCGCGCACGGGGGGTGGCGACCTGCGGGCGCTGCTGCTGGCCCAACCGGGGCTGCTCCCCGGCATCGTGGTCTTCGTCGTGGCGGCCCTCGCCGCCCACCGGGGGTCCCGCAAGGCCATCCGGACCGGGGACTTCTCCACCTGGCTGCGCGACGAGAGCAGCCGGCGGGGCTGACCCCCGTCGGGCGGATCGCGGCCGAAATCCCCTCGTAGGCCGCCCGGTTGGCCCGTACACCCACTAGGGTTCCCCTCGCGCGGACGAACGTACGAGCCGCGCACGGTCGCGTCCGCGCGGCCCGGACCGTCGGCATCGGGAGCTGCAAGCGCATGTACCTGGCGGACCGCTCCGCGCCCGGCGGCACCGAGGGCGCACCGGGCGGCGGGACCGTCCGGTCCCGGGCCGTCGCCCCGGCCGTGCTCGCGCTGGGCACGGTGAGCCTGATCACCGACGTCTCCTCCGAGATGGTCAGCGCGGTCCTGCCGCTTTATCTGGTCGCCGGACTGGGCCTCAGCCCGCTCGGCTTCGGCGCGCTGGACGGCCTGTACAACGGGGTCAGCGCACTGGTGCAGTTGTTGGGCGGCCACCTCGCCGACCGGGTCCGCAACCACAAGCTGATCGCCGGCGTCGGCTACGGCCTGTCCGCCCTGTGCAAACCGCTGCTGCTGCTCGCGCACACCCTCGGCCCGGTGGGTGTGGTCCTCGCACTCGAACGCACCGGCAAGGGGCTGCGCACCGCCCCGCGCGACGCGCTGATCTCCCTGTCCACCCCGCCCGAGGCACAGGGCCGGGCCTTCGGCGTGCACCGCGCCATGGACACCACCGGGGCCCTGCTCGGCCCGCTCGCGGCCTTCCTCATCCTGGGCGCGGCGGTCGACGGGTACGACGCCGTCTTCGGGGTCAGCGGCTGCGTGGCCGCCCTCGGGGTGGTGGTGCTGGTGCTGTTCGTCCCGTCCGGCGCCGCGCCGACCGGCCTCGGACGGAACGCGCCCGGACCCGGCGGCGCCGGTACGTCCGGCGCCGCAGCCGTCACCGGTACGTCGGGCACCGGGTCCGCGAAGCCGGCGGCGGTCGGCCTGCGCGAGGCCGTGGCCCTGCTGCGGCTCCCCCGGCTGCGTGCCCTCGCGGCCTGCGCCGCCCTGCTGGGGCTGACCACCGTCAGCGACGCCTTCCTGTACCTGCTGCTCCAGGACCGCACCGGCATCGGCGAGCGCTGGTTCCCGCTGCTCCCCCTGGGCACCGCCGCGGTGTTCCTGCTGCTGGCCGTGCCAGCCGGCGTCCTCGCCGACCGGATCGGGCGCCGCGCGGTGTTCCTGACCGGGCACGCCCTGCTGCTCGCCGGGTACGGGCTGCTGCTGTGGGCGCCCGCCTGGCCGGCCCTGCCGTTCCTGGTCCTCGCGCTGCACGGCATGTTCTACGCAGCCACCGACGGGGTGCTGCCCGCCGCCGTCGGCGCGGCCGTGCCCGCCCGGCTGCGGGCCACCGGGCTCGCCGTCGTCGGCACCGGCCAGGCGCTGGCCCGCTTCGGCTGCTCGGTCGCCCTCGGCGGCGCGTGGACGCTGTGGGGCCCGGGCCACGCGCTCGCCGCCGCCGCGGCCGGCCTGTGCTGCTGCGCGGCCGTCGCAGGCTTCGTACTCCGCCCGACGGGCCCGGACGGCGTTCCCGCCCCGGCCCGACGCTCCTGAGGAACCCGATGACGCGCTCCCGCCGCCTGCTCGTACTCGTCCTGGCCGTGCTGCTCCTCGGCGGGCTCGCCGCCGTGCTGGTGGTGCGCGCCGCCGCCCGCACCGAGCGGACCCGGGAAGGCGACCCCGCGGTCGCCGAGGGCCGCGTCACCCTGGACCGGCCGGACGGCCTGGCCTTCCTCAACGGGGCGCCGGGCCCGCACCACGGGTCCGTCGTCTCGGTCGCGGCCGGGGCGCCGGAGGGCGGGCGGACCGCCTCGGGCCTGAACTGCAAGCGGTTCCACGCCGCCGCCGGCACCGGGGTGTGCCTGGTCTCCGCGCCGGGCGCCCTCGCCCAGGACAACCGGGCGGTCATCGTCGACGCGCAGCTGCGGCCGGTGCGCAGCTTCCCCCTCGCGGGCACCCCCTCCCGGGCCCGGGTCTCCCCCAGCGGTCGGTTCGCCGCGTGGACCGTCTTCGTGTCCGGGGAGTCGTACGGGTCGGCGTTCTTCTCCACCCGTACCGCGATCGCGGACACCCGCAGCGGAACGCTGGAGGCAGACCTGGAGAAGTTCGCCGTCGTCGTCGACGGCAAGCCGTACACCGCGGCGGACGTGAACTTCTGGGGCGTCACCTTCGCCAAGGACGACGACACCTTCTACGCCACGCTCGGCACGGCCGGCCAGACGTACCTGGTGAAGGGCTCGATCGGGCAGCGCAGCGTCACCGCCCTGGCCAAGAACGTCGAGTGCCCGTCGCTGTCGCCCGACGAGACGCGGATCGCGTACAAGAAGCGGGTGCAAGGCGGGGCGCAGCTGTGGCGCGAGCACGTCATGGACCTGCGGACGCTGCGCGAGCACCCGCTCGCGGAGAAGCACAGCGTGGACGACCAGGCCCTCTGGCTCGACGACCGCACCGTGGCCTACGCGCTGCCCGCGGACGGGGCTGCGGACACCTCGGACCTGTGGACGGTCCCGGCGGACGGCTCGGGCGCCCCCCGCCTCCTCGCCCCGGCCGCCTCCTCCCCGACCCGCCTCGGCTGACGGCCGCCGTGGCCGGATCCGCTCCCCCGCGGGCCCGTCGGGTGGTAGGTGTGCTGGTCGCTGGAGGCCGCGTTCCTGCGCGCCGAGGCACGCCAGATGGCCGATCTGCGCTCGGCGGTACGCCTGGCGGGAGGTGGGGGTCCGGGCGAACCTGGCGCTGGCACGGGAGCCGTACCCGGGCGAGGACGACCTGTAGCCGTCGGCCTTCGACGTGCAGTCGCGGCCGGGGGCGAGGAAGGCTCCGCCGCCGAGGGGCAGGACGCTGCTGTGGTACGGGTGGCGAGCGGTGACCGGCTTGTTGATCTTCAGGGCGGCGCCTTCCCGGTGCGGCGCGGCGAGTTCGGTGCGCAGCCGGTCGGCGCAGCGCTCCACGAGGCGGAGCAGGGGCGGGAGCGCGGGCCGGGTGCCCCAGCCGCAGTGGCGGGCGGCGTGGAAGCGTTCCAGCCAGCCGGCGGCGCCGTCGGCGCAGTGCTCCTCGGGGGCGGGCGTCTCGCGGGCCAGTGGGGCGGTGGCGCCCGACTCCTCCAGGATGTCCAGCCACAGGGCGGACAGTTCGCCGTTCCCGTCCTCGTCGCAGGCGGGTACGAGGGACAGCAGGGCGCCGCGGACGGCGGGCTGCCGGCGGGCGAGGGCGATCAGCGCGGTCCCGTGGGTCTTCCACCAGGCGGTGTTCGCGCGGGGCACGGCGGGCAGGGGCAGCAGTTCGGCGGGGTATTCCTGCTCGGCGGTGGCCGGGTCGAGGCCGGCCGTGCGGGCGAGCCGGCGCAGGGTGGCGGAGGCCTGGGCGGAGGGGGTCATGCCGCCGGCGGTGCGGCGTATGCACAGGCGGCGGAAGCGCGCGTACGCCTCCGGGGCGGGCAGGCGCGTCTCCAGGTCCTTGCCGTGGCTGGTGAGCGCCCGTACCGGGAGGGCGCCGGCCAGGGCGAATTCGAGGAGGACGGCGTCGGGGCGGTCCTCGTCGACGGGGAGGTCGTGGTTGGTCTCGCTCTTGCGGGCGCGGGCGAGCAGCTGCGCCGCGAACGCGGGCTTGCCGGCGGCGAGGAAGACGCGGGCGGCCTCCTCGCAGACGACCGGCAGGAAGTGCGGCAGGGAGCCGACCAGACGCTCGGCCAGTTCGCGGCCGGCAGCCAGGGCCGCCTTGGGCGCGGTCCCGGCCCGGCGGGCGATCCGCTCCAGTTCGGGCACGAGGGCCAGGGCGTGGTGCCCGTCCTGCGGGTGGTGGACCAGCAGCCATTGCGGGAAGCCGAGCTCCCGGCGGCGGCCGAGGCCGACGACGGCGGGTTCGCCGTCGGGCCGCAGGCCGAGGAAGCCGGCTGCGCGGTCCTCGGCGGCGCCCGGTTCGGCGGCGGAGAGGCGGACCACGACCCGGTCGTCGGGCAGGCCGGGGTGGCGGTAGGCGCGGGCGGTGAGCTACACGGCCTCGGGTCCGGCGCCGCCGGTGCCGTTCGGGAGGACGGCGCCGGGCGCGAGGGGCAGTTCGGCCTCGCTCGCGCGGCCGGGCCGGTCCGTCGTGGTGCTGCTGGCGGCGCTGGTGCTGGTGTGGGTGGTGCTGGTGGTCATGTGGTCCCGCCACCTTCGGTGGTGTGGCCGAAGTACGGTGCGGCGGCCCCCGCGTGCCGCGCGTCACCCCCCGGGGTTGCGGTACGGAGGGGACCTTAGCGGCCCCCACCGACAACGAGGGGGCGGTACGTGCGGCGCGGGGTGCGCCGCCCGTACCGCCCCTCTCAGGGACCGTCGGGTCGGTCGGTTCAGCCGGCGGTGCGGCCCGAGACCAGCGGCCATTCGCGGTTGAGTGATCCCAGGGGGATCTTGCGCTCGAACAGCGGCGTGCCGAACAGGGACAGCTGGAGCTGGAGGTTGCCGCTGAGGTCGAAGCCGCCGTAGAGGGCCCAGGCACCGCTGACGGAGGTCTTGCCGTCGGTCGACGCGGACGCCTTGGCCTCGGCCTCGCCGCGCAGGTACGGGGCGAAGTCCGCGGAGACTCCGACGGCCCCGTACAGGCCGATGGAGGCCTCGGCGCCGAGGGCGCCCTTGACCTTGCCGGAGGCGGTGACCTCGGCCTTCACCGGGGTGCTCTTGACGTCCGAGGTGCTGACCGGGGTCCAGCCCTTGCCGGTGGCGTAGCTGCCGCCGACGCGGAAGTCGCCCTTGACGTCCTGCTTGACCTCCAGGGTGACGCGGCCGTCGGCCTCCACCTGGACGTAGCAGGTCAGGTCGAGGTTGACGACGACGGGGACGGGGCCCACCTGGATGACGGGGGCGGTGTGCAGCTTCGCGAACGGGATCCGCTTGGGCGATCCGGTGCTCGCGGCGGCGTGTCCCTTGAGGCTCCACTGCGAGGACCAGTCACCGCTCATGCCGAGGAAGGCCGTGCGGGGACCGGTGCCGCCCGAGCCGTCGTAGGCGAACTCCACGGTGGGGGCGAGCTGGACGAAGCCGGCGACCGAGGCGCCGGCCGAGACGGGGGCGCCGGGGGCGGTCTCGATCGGGGCGTTCACGTCGAGCCGCAGGTTGCCGAGGGGCAGCTTCGCGCCCTCGGGGCCGAACTTCATGCCGCCGGTCTTGGCCCAGGAGAAGGTGACGCCCTTCATCAGGGGCTCGACCGTGACCGCGGACGGGTCGACGGGGACCTTGCCGTCGGCCTTGTCGTCGTTCAGGACCGAGGCCAGCGTGGTGGGGGCCGTCTTGACCTCGGTGCCGCGGTCGGTCTTGCCGACGACCTCGGTGACCTTCGCGAGGAGGCCGTTGGGGGCGCCGGGGGCGGGGGCGCTGGCGATGACGTCGCCCACGGCGACGGGCTTGTCGGCCGCCGGGGACTGGCTCGGCGAGGCGGACGAACCGGGCGAGTTCTGCGGCCCCTTGGTGCTCGGCGGGTTCTTCGAGGGGGTGGGGCCCTGCGGGGCCGAGGCTATGACGGCGCGGCCGGTCTTCTGGTCGAAGGAGGCGACCTTCAGCGCGGCCTTCTCCGGGGTGCCCTTGCCGGCCCCGACGCGGGCGATCCCGGCCGGTGCGGGCGTGCCCTCCGGGGCCGCGGCGACCTCGAGCTGCTGCGTGCCGTCGGCCACGGGGGTGGGGTTGGCCGGGTCGGCGGGGCCTGCGGCCCCGGTGTGCGTGGCCGAGGAGCAGCCGGTGACGGTGAGCGCCAGCGTGGTGATGCCGGGCAGCAGGAGGCGTCTGGCGAGCATGCGCACGTACGTAAGACCTTCTGGTTGGGGGGAAGTTACGCTACCGACAAGTAACGTGAGAAGCGATCATGGCAGGCATGTCCACCACAACGGCGATATTCGGCCACCCCGACCGAAGGATCACGATCGACAGCGTGTGTGCCGGGCCGTCGCCGTACGTAACGGATCAGCGGGTTCCGGCCGGATGGACGACGTAAGCCCGCCTCTCACCCCCGGCCGGAGCCCCGCGCCGCGCTGCGGAAGTCGGCGCAATCCGCAGCGTGTTGCCGCCCGCACGACGCGAGGACCCGGCTCCCGGCCCGCCCCCGTCACCCCAGCCGGATCTCCAGTGCGGCCTCCAGCTCGGCCGCAAGCGCCTCGTGGGACGTGAACACATGGCCGCGCAGGCCGAGTTCACGCGCGGCCCGGACGTTCCCGACGTTGTCGTCGACGAACAGGATCTCCTCGGCCGCCAGCCCGAGTGCCCGAACGCACCATGTGTACGCGTCCGGTTCGGGCTTCGCACTGCCGATCCGGCAGGAGAGCCCGACGACCGTGAACCGGTCCAGCCAGGGCTGGGCGGCCTCGTACCGGGCAGCGAGCTCCTCGGGGATGTTGGAGAGGAGCCCGAGGACGACCCCCCGGTCGGCGAGCGCACCCAGCAGGTCCACGCTGCGTCGGTCGACCTCGCTCCAACTGGCGAGGTCTGCGGCGATCAGCTCCCCGACCAGGCGGTCGTCGAGCGGGATGCCGAGCTGGGCGCAGACGTCCGCCCAGTAGGCCGGTCCGGCCACCTCACCCCGGTCGTACGGCGGGCGCCGGGACCAGTACGCCTCCCAGAAGCGCTCGGGGTCGGCGCCGGCCGTGCGCTCCAGTACGGCCCGGGACCCGGGCGACTGGAGGCGGGCGATCACACCGAACATGTCGAAGAGGACGGCTTGCACCTTTCGGTTCCCCATCTTCCGGCGACACCTCACTTTCCTCGGGATCCGTGCAGGGGGGCGTTCCTGCGCAGCAACAGGCTCAGGGCGGCGCAGGCGACGGCGAGTCCGAACAGCACCAGGGGTACCGCGTCCACCCCCAGCGTGTCGATCACCGCGCCGAGCAGTGGCGGAAAGGCGACGCCGCCGACCATCGAGGCGGCGATCACGTACGCCCCGGCCGCGGCCACCCCGGGCACGGCCCGGTTCAGCCAGGGCAGGCAGGTCGGGAAGACCGGGGCGATCGCGAGGCCGACGCCGACGTACGCGTACGGGGCGAGCGCCGGGACGGTGGCCAGCAGGAGGAAGCCGGCCATGCCCGCACAGCAGACGGCCAGGATCGACGGCGCGGAGCAGCGCAGTCCGATCGGTACGACGAGGAACCGGCCCGCCGTCATGGCGGCCCAGTAGGCGGAGGTGGCGGTGGCCGCGGCGGCCGCCCCGTACCCGGCGGCTTCGAGGTGGGTGGGCTCCCAGCCGCCGACGCCGGTCTCGACGGCGACGTGCAGCACGTAGACGCCGACGAACCCGGCGATGACCGGCAGCACCCGGACGCCCCCCGCGGACCGCCCCTCCGCCTCGGCCGGTTCGGGCTCCCGCAGGGCCACGCCGCCCAGGGTGAGCGGGATCAGCAGGCTGGCCGCGGCCAGGCCGAGGAAGATCCCGGGGTAGGCGTCCGCGCCGAGCCGGCCGATCAGGGCCGGGCCGGCGATGGCGCCGATGCCGAAGTGCCCGTTGAGCAGATTGAGCATGGCGGTGCTGCGGTGGCCGAAGCCGACGGCGAAGAGGTGGTTGAGGCCGTAGTCGATGCCGCCGAAGCCCAGTCCGGTCACGAAGGCCCCGGCCAGGGCCGTGACCCAGCCGGGCGCGAGTGCGAAGCCCGCCGCGCCCGCGGCCATGAGCACGTAGGAACCGCCGAGCAGCGCCCGGTCGTTCAGGCGCCGGCGCAGCAGGTGGTAGGCGAGTACGCCCAGGAGCGCGCCCGCGAAGTGGCCGCTGAGGCCGAGCCCGGCCGCGGCGGGGCTGATGCCGTACTCCTCCCTCAGTGCCGGGATCGCCGGGCCGTAGAGCGCCTGGAGGGCGCCGATCACGACGAACGCGGCGCACGAGGCGGCGATCGCGACCGGCCCGAGGAGGCGGCTCCCCGAGACCTCCGGCCGGTCGGCCTCACTGGTGGCGGACATCGCCCCTCCCCTCGCCCATGGCGCTGCGAACACGTGCAGTGTTCAGTTTGACGCCGACTCCACTGTTTTGCGCACACAATAAACATTAAGAATGTTCGTTTCAACAGAGTCAGTGTTCGGAACGCCCCTCCGAGGGCCCTCCCGACCCGGCTGTGCTAAAAGCAGACGCATGAACGTGAGGGAGAGGCACAAGTTCGTCGTGGAGCTGCTCGTGCAGCAGAACCGCGCGACGGTGGCCGAACTGGCCCGGGCCACCGGTGCGTCCGAGATGACCGTCCGACGGGACCTGGAGGTCCTGGAGTCCCGCGGGGCGCTCCGCCGGGTGCGGGGCGGCGCCGTGAGCAGCCGGACCGGCGGCGTCGAACCGCCGTACGCGGTCCGCGCCCTGTCCGGGACACCGGCCAAGGAGCGGCTGGCCCGCACCGTGGTCGGGCTGCTGGCGGACGGCGAGACCGTGGCCCTGGACACCGGCACCACCGCCGTCGCGGTCGCCCGGGCCATGGCCGGCCGCCGGCTCACCGTCGCCCCGCTCTCGCTGCACGCCGCGTTCGCCCTGTCCGACCAACCCGGCATCCGACTGGTGATGCCGGGGGGTCAGGTCCGCGCCGAGGAGCTCTCCTTCCACGGCCACACCGCCGTCCGGACGCTCGGTGAGCTGTGCTTCGACACGTTCGTGCTGGGCTGCTGCGGGGTGGACCCGGTGCAGGGCGCCACCGCCTACGACCTCGACGACGTCCAGGTGAAGCGGGCCGCCGTGGCCGCGGCGCAGCGGGTGGTGCTCGTCGCCACCGCCGACAAGCTGGGCCGTACGGCGCTGGGCCGGATCTGCCCGATCGAGCAGGTCACCCTCGTCGTCACCGACGCCCCCGCCGACTCCCCGGCGGTCGACGCCCTGCGGGAGCGGGGCGTGGACGTCCTGCACCCGGCCCCGGAGGCGGACTGAGGACCGCAGCGCTCTGGCATGATGCCGGAGTGATCGTTCCCATACCCGACGTCGTGCTCCCGGGCCGCCTGGCCGGAGCCGGACATCCCGTCTTCCGGTTACCCTGCGGCCTCGAACTGCGCCCGTGGGCGCCCGATGACGCGCCGGTCCTCGCGGAGTCGTGCCACGACCCCGACATCCAGCACTGGAACCGGCCCGGACACCTGACCCCGGACGCGGCGCGCGAGCGGATCGCCCGGTGGGAGGCCCGCCGCCAGGCCGAGAAGTCGGTCGTCTGGGCCGTCGCCGAGCCGCACGGCGGCCGCCCCGTCGGCCTCGTCGGCCTGGCCGACGTCGATCTCCGCGGGGGCAGCGCGGAGTTCCTGTACTGGCTGCTTCCCGCGGGCCGCGGCCGCGGGGCCATGGCCGAGGCCGTCGCCCGCGTCAGCCGCTGGGCGCTGGAGGACCTGGGCCTGCACCGGCTCCGCATCACCCACTCCGTCGCGAACACGGCCTCCTGCGCGGTGGCGACCCGTGCGGGCTTCGCCCTGGAGGGCACCCTGCGCAGCGCCCTGCTGCACGCGGACGGCTGGCACGACGAGCACCTGCACGCCCGCGTGCAGGGCGATCCGCCGCCCGCGGGGCGCGCCGGGGAAGCGGGGCGGCCGGGGGCCTGAGGTGCGGGAGGATGCATGCGGGACATGTTCGTGTGACCCGGCCGGAACACCCGTCACGCGGGCTTCGTTGAATCTCGCATGAAGGCATTAGCGACACCTGACGTCCCGGAAACGCTGGACCGCCGGGAAGGGCCGTTTGGCGAGGTCGTGCTGCGGCGCCGGGGCGCCACGTACGAGATCATCGCGAACGGCTGCTTCCTGATGGACACCTCCGACGGCAGGTCCGAGCGGCTGCTGGTCGACGCCGCGTACCTCGCCCTCGACCCGCCGTCCGGCGCGCCCGCGCCGTCCGTGCTGATCGGCGGGCTCGGCGTCGGCTTCTCGCTCGCGCACGCCGCCGCGCAGCAGGGCTGGGGCCGGATCGCCGTCGTGGAACGGGAGGACGCGATCATCGAATGGCACCGGACGGGCCCGCTCGGCGCGGTGTCCGCCGAAGCCCTCGCCGACCCGCGCACGACGGTCCTGCACACCGATCTGGTGGCGTACCTGGCGGATTCCGCCGACCGGTACGACGCGCTCTGTCTGGACATCGACAACGGCCCGGACTGGACGGTGGACGAGGAGAACCAGGGGCTGTACTCCCCCGCCGGACTGGCCTCCTGCCGGGACCGGCTCAACCCGGGCGGGGTCCTCGCCGTCTGGTCGGCGCAGCCCTCCCCCGCCTTCGAACGGGCCCTGCGCGAAGCGGGGTTCGACTCCGTGCGGACGCAGGAGGTCCAGGTGGCCCGCGGGGTGCCCGACGTGGTCCACCTGGCCCGCAACCCGGTGCCCGACCACGGCCCCGCGGACCGCGCCGAGGACCGGCGGACAGCCGGGTAGTTCCGTCCACCGCACGATCGACCGACAGGGGGATCCGTGTCGCTGTTCCTTCCCGACTTCGACGACACGGTCGTCGTCCGGGCCGCCGACGCCGAAGTCATCGGCGCCGGGACGTCCGTGACCAACCGTCTGCTCGCCGACAGCAGCGCCACCGGCGGCGCGCTCTCCACCATGCGGGTGACCCTCGCCGAGGGGGCCAACGGGGCCCGGCCGCACCACCACACCCGCTCCGCCGAGATGTTCTACGTGCTGGACGGCACCGCCCTCCTGCTCTCCGGCGACCAGGTGGTCACGGCGGAGCAGGGTGACCTCGTGGTCGTCCCGCCGGGCACCCGGCACGCCTTCGCGGCGGCCCCCGGGGAGACGGCCGACATGCTCGTCGTGATCACTCCGGGCATCGAGCGCTTCGAGTACTTCCGGCACCTGGAGCGCATACGGTTCGGCAAGGTCCCCCCGGAGAGCATCCTCGAGGTGCAGGAGCTGTACGACAACCACTTCGGACCCAGCAGGGTCTGGGAGGAGGCCCTGGCCCGCGGGCGCGCCTGACCGGCCCGTCGGCCATTCGGTGGGGCTCCGCCGGGTGCACGGTGTGGGGCCGCGGGCGCCGGGGGGAGCGGACCGATCCTGCCGGGAGTGCCCCTCGTCCGAAAGGCCTCCCCCATGCCGCTGACCCGACGCAAGGACCTCGGACTGCTCGCCCTGCGCCTCGGAACGGGCGGCGTGCTGGTCGCGCACGGCACACAGAAGCTGTTCGGCTGGTTCGGCGGGGCCGGCCTCGACGGCACCGCCCGGGCCATGGAGCAGATGGGCTTCACCCCCGGACGCCCGAGCGCGCTGGCTGCCGGCCTCGGCGAGGCCGGCGGCGGCGCCCTCCTCGCCCTGGGGCTCGCGACCCCGGCGGCGGGCGCCGCCGCGGCCGGCGCGATGGCCGGGGCCGTTTCGGTGCACGCGCCGGCGGGCTTCTTCGCCCAGGGCGGCGGCTTCGAGTACCCGGCGTTCCTCGGCTTCGTCGCCGCCTCGCTCGGTGTCTCCGGGCCGGGATGCTTCTCGGTCGACCACCTGACCCGGCACCGGCTGGACCGGCCCGCGGTCCTGCTGGCGGCGTTCACCATCAGCGCGGCCGCCGCCACGGTGGTGGTCAGACGGCGCATCGCGGCGATGGAGGCCGCGCAGGCGGCCGCCGCCCGGCAGGACGGACGCCCCGGCGGCGCGTAGCGCGCACCGGCCCGCCCGGTTGCCGAGCGGCTGCGGCGGGCGGGACGATCTGCGGATGATCGAACTGCTGCCCGAGACCGGGCTGTTCCTGCCGAACGGTGCCGGCATCCTCCGCTTCGGTACGGACGGGCTCGCCGCCCGGGAGGTGCTGGCCCGCCTGGGCCCGGTCGAGGAGGACCGGGAGCCGGGCACCGGGTGGGGGTACTCCGTCCGCTGGTGCGACCTCGTGGTGACGGCCCGCGCGGACGCCCCGCCCTCTGACGCCCCGCCTTTGCAGGCCCCGCCCCTGGACGGCCCGTCCTCGGACAGCCGTTCCCCCGACGGGCTCCCGTTGGCCGAGGTCATCGTGCGGCGGGGCTGCTTCCGGCCGTCGTGGCACGGCCCTGCGGCGGTTCCCGTCGCGCTCGACGGCATCGACCTGTTCGGCCATCCCGCCGACGAGGTGCGGGAGGCCCTGGACCCGCACCGGTATCCCGGCCTCATGCTCCCACCTGCCGGACCGGACGGACGTCTCCCCGCGGTGACCCTCCGGGCCGGGAGCCGCCCCGACACCGGGCCGGACCTCGCCGCGTACGCCGACATGTGGACCACGGGGCGGGACTCCTGGCAGCTGGAGGTCGCGGGCAGCGGCTACACGATCGTCACGAAGGGCGAGCGTCCGATGGAGTTGCTGATCTGCCACGAGGAGCTCGCCGAGCAGGTCATCGCCCGGATGCTCGCGGCCGGCGTCGAGATCGTGGGCGGGTGACGCACGGTAAATCTCGCGGGTTCAGGTCGCCATGGCCGGAAATATTTGGCCAATTTGGCGGTAACCGGAATGATGTTCCATCATCGTGACTGCACGTCAGTTGTCGGCGTGCGTCGAGGAGGCGGGGGTGCGGGGGTTCCCCCGTACCCACCACCACCGGCCGATGCGCAGGCGGGCCCGTGCCCTTGCCGCGCCCCGAGGTGTCTCCCGCCCCTGTTCCCGTTCACCTAGGCAAAGGCCCATGTCCGCCCAGCAGCTCTCGGACCTCATACGTTTCGCCCGCCACAACTCGCCCTTCTACCGGGACCTCTACGCGTCCCTGCCGCCGGACGTCGACCGCCTCGCCGACCTTCCGGTCGTGGACCAGCAGGAGTTCTGGGCGGCCAACACCCTCCACGACAACCAGGTGCTGACGGGCCCGCTCAGCGAGGCCACCGTCTACAAGACCGGCGGCACCACCGGCTCGCCCAAGTTCTCCGTCTACACCCGCGACGAATGGCGCACCTTCGTCAGCGCCTTCGGCCAGGGGCTCGTGGACACGGGCCTGCGCCCGGGACACCGCGTCGCCGACCTCTTCTACGCCGGTGAGCTGTACGCCAGCTTCCTGTTCCTCCTGGACTCCCTGGCCCACGCACCCGTGGACAACGTCCGCCTGCCCATCGGCGGCGCCGCCCCACTGGAGTCGACGGTCCCCACGCTGCGCGACCTCGCGGCCCAGGTACTGACCGGCACGCCGACCACGCTGTGCCGGCTGGCCGAGCACGTCGTCGCGGCCGGCGTCCGGCTCGACTCCGTGGAGCTGCTGCTCTTCGGCGGCGAGGCCCTCTTCGCCGACCAGCGGCGGCTGCTGGCCACCGCGTTCCCGCACGCCGAGGTCCGCTCCGTCGGGTACGCGAGCGTGGACGCCGGTCTGCTCGGCCGCCCGGTGCCCGGCCCCGACGCCCGGGTGCACCGGGCCTTCACCCCGCACTCGGTCGTCGAGATCCTCGACGACACCACCGGTGAGCCCGTCACCGAGCCGGGGCGGCCCGGCCGGGTCGTGGTCACCAGCCTGTTCCGGCGCCTGATGCCGGTCATCCGCTACCCGGCGGGCGACCGTGCCGAGTGGACGGGCACCGGGGAGGGCCACTTCCGGATCCTCGGGCGCGCCGAGGAGGGCGTACGGGTCGGTCCGGTCTCCCTCTACACGCAGGACGCCCAGCAGGCCGTGGCCGCGGCGGACACCGCCGGGCGGGTCGTCGGCATGCAGCTCGTCGT
This sequence comes from Streptomyces pallidus (ex Mingjun et al. 2026), assembly GCF_051550185.1. NCBI lineage: Bacteria > Bacillati > Actinomycetota > Actinomycetes > Kitasatosporales > Streptomycetaceae > Streptomyces > Streptomyces pallidus (ex Mingjun et al. 2026). The sequence goes on from NZ_CP196181.1 coordinate 846,094, forward strand.
ACGCCGGTGGGAGGGCCGGGACGGGCTCGTGCTGCGGCTGGCGACGGCGCCCGGGGCAGGCGGGGGTGCCGGTGACGGCGCCGACGCGGACCGCCGGCCGGGCGGGCTGGAGGCGCTGGCCCGGGCCGTCGTCACGGAGCTGGAGACCGTACGGCCGCTGTACCCGGACAGTGTGCGCGCCGGGTTCGTGCACCCGCTGTCCGTGGAGTGGGCCCGCCACCGGGACCTCGCCGTCAACCCGCGCTCGGGCAAGCTCGTCCGCGTCCTGGACGAGAGGCCGACCGCATGACCGCGCTCACCGAGCCCCAGGCCCCGGCCGGGGCCGCCGACCGGCCCGGGACGGGCGGCCGGCGGCTGCCGCTCGTCCTGCGCAACCGCGCCTTCGGGGCCGTCTGGCTGGGCCAGGTCCTGACCCAGGGGGCCGTGCGCATGTTCCAGGTCGGCGTGTCCTGGTGGCTCGTCGCCTACGCCGTGCAGGACGCCGGCGGGCTCGCCTCCGGCCTGTTCATGGCCGTCTGCACGCTGCCCGCCGTGGCCCTGGCGCCCCTGGTGGCCCGCACCGTCGGCCGGTTCGCGCACCGCTCGGTGCTGCGGACCGCGGCCGCCGCGGCCGGAGCCGCCGCGGCCGGTCTCGCCCTGTGGGCGCAGGGCAGCGGCCTGCCGGTGGCCGCCGTGTACGGCGCCGCCCTCGCCCTGGCCACCTGCCAGGCCTTCTTCGACCCGTGCCTGACCACGTCGGTGCCCGAACTCGTCGACGACGCCGACATCGAGTCCGCCACCGGTTTCGAACTGTCCACCCAGTCCCTGGCCGGCCTGGGCGGGGCCCTGCTCGGCGCCCTGGCCGTGGACCGGGCCGGCGTGGCCGGGCTCGCCGCCGGGTGTGCCGCCGCCTACCTGCTCGCCGCCGTCCTCGTCGCGACGGCGCGGTTCCGCACCGCCGCGGCGGCCCACGCAGCGGCAGCCGCCGGCGCCGGCGCAGACGGGCCGGCCGCGGTGGCCGGGCAGCGCCGTACGCTGCGCGGGATCCTCGGCGAACTGCCCTACGTACGAAGGATCCTGGTCTGTTTCACCGCGGCGAACCTCTTCACCGCCGCCGTGTTCGTCGTCATCCCCCTCTACACCCGGTCCGTCCTGCGGGGCGGCGGCGGCACCGTGGCACTGCTGGAGGCCTCCCTCGGCACCGGCGCGCTCATCGGCGCCTTCACCGGCACCCGGGTCCCGGGCCGGCCCGCCGTCGCCGGCGCGTACTGCCTGGGCCTGATGGCCGTCGCCCTGGCCCTGCCCGGCCTGGCCCCGCTGCGCCCGGTGTTCGCGGGCTGCCTGGTCGTGGCCGGCTGGTGCGCCGGGGCCGTCAGCGTCCGCTTCGTCGCCCTCTTCCAGCGGCTGGTGCCCGCCGCCGACAAGCCCGGCTTCTTCGCCGTGATGCAGGCCGTGCTCGGCGCCTCCCTGCCGGTGGCCTCGCTGGTCTTCGGCTCGGCCGGCGACCGCCTCTCACCGCAGACGCTGTGCCTGGTGCAGGGCATCGGGCTGCTGCCCGCCGCCTGCGCCCTGGCCCTGCTCGGCCGGCACCACCCGGAACCCGCCGAGGCGGAGGCCGGAGCGAGGGCGGCAGCGGGAACGCACTCGGAGGCGGAGGCGGATGCCGTCGGCGGCGCGGCCGCCCGGCCGGCGGGAGGCGCGCGGTGAACCCCGTCATCACCCCGGCCGCCCGCGCGGACATCGCCGAACTGCGCCAGCTCTACTACGCCGTCTACGGACCCCACTACCCCGTCGCCCTCGGCACCGACCCCGCCGAGATGGCGCGGCTCATCGCCGACCCGCACTCCCTGTGGCTGGTCGGCCGCTGCCCCGACTCCGGCGCCCTGACCGCCTCGGCCGCCATCCACGGAGAGGCCGGCAGCCGCATCGGCCGCCTGGAGGGCATCGCCGTGCACCCCGAGCACCGCTCGGGCGGCCTGGCCGCGGCCCTGACCGAGGAACTGTGCACCCGGATGCTGGACTCCGGGCGGCTGGACTCCGTGTACGCCACCGTCCGGACGGTCAGCGCGGGCCCGCAGCGCGTCGTCGCCCGCAACGGCTTCCGCCCGCTGGGCATCCTGCCCAACGCGGTGGATCTCAGCAGCCGCGAGAGCCTCGCCCTCTACGCGCGTCACTCCGCTGGGGTGCTCGACCGCCGGATGCCCGTCGCCGAAGTACCCGCCGCGCTGCTGCCGTTGCTGCGGACGGCCGAGGGCGCGCTCGGCATCCGCTACCCGGGGGTCCGGGCCGCCGCGGCCCCCTCCGCCCCCGCTACCCCGGGCGCCCCGCCGGTCACCGCGCCGACGGCGCCGGAGGCCGCCATGCGGCTGGAGGTGATCGAGGCCCCCGCGTTCGTCCGCCGCCGGTTCCGCGACCACTTCCCGGGCGCGGAGGGCTGGTTCTACCCGCTGCACACCCCGAACGTGCTGCTCACCCCCGAGGACGGCCGGTTCGAGGTGTACGCCTACCTCAACCGCGCCGGCGGCTACTGCTCCCTGCTGACCGCCCACCCGGACCCCGCCGCGGCGGCCGCCCACCTCGAACCCGTCACCCGGGCACTGGCCCGCGCGGGCGCCGGCTACGTGGAGGCCCTGGTGCCGCTCGCGCACCAGGAGGCCCTGGCGGCCTTCCTGGCCCAGGGGTTCGTCGCCGGTGCGCTGTACCCGGCGATGCGCGCGGACGGCGACGGATTCCACGACTACGTCGTACTGTCCCGCTCCACCGAGCGCATCGACTTCCGCGGCGTCGCCGTCGAGCCGCCGCTCCAGCCCTATCTGGACTGCTACGTGTCGGCCTGGGCGTCGACGCACCTGCCCACACCACCCGAGGTTGCCCGATGAACCCCCATCTCGCCCCGGTCGGCGTGCCCGACCCCGCCCTCCTGCCGCACGTGCAACAACTGTGCGACCTGACCGACCCGTACGCCTCCGGGCCCGCCGAGGACGAGCTGTTCGCCGCCGCCATGGCGGAGATCAACGCCTGGCACACCGAACGGTCCCCGTTCTTCCGCTCGTTGTACGCGGCCACGCCCGCGGCGGAGGACGGGGCGTACCGGACGCCGCTGGTCCACGCGAACTTCTTCAAGCGGCACGAGGTGCTGTCCATCCCCCGCGAGGACGTCGAGCTGCACCTGACCTCGTCGGGCACCACCGGCCAGAAGTCGCAGATGTTCTTCGACCACTGGACGATCCGCTCCGCCCAGCGCATGGTCGCCCGGATCTTCGAGCGCAACGGCTGGATCACCCCCGAGCAGGAGGTCAACTACCTGCTCTACAGCTACGAGCCGGCGCCTTCGCTGAACCTCGGCACCGCCTTCACCGACAACTACCTCTGCGACTTCGCCCCGGCGCGCAGCGTCGAGTACGCCCTGCGCAACACGGGCGGCGGCGCGGGCGGCGACCACGAGTTCGACCCCTTCGGCTGCATCGCCGCGCTGCGCCGCTTCGAGCGGGACGACGCGCCGGTCCGCATCCTCGGCTTCCCCGCCTTCCTGTGGTTCACCCTGGAACGGATGCGGGCCATGGGCGTGCCGCCGCTGCGCCTGCCCGAGGGCTCCCTCGTCGTCCTCGGCGGCGGCTGGAAGGGGCACGCCGACCGCCGGATCGGCAAGGAGGAGCTGTACGCGCGGGTCACCGAGCAGCTCGGAGTCCCCGGCGAGCGGATCCGGGACACCTTCGGCTCGGTCGAGCACTGCATCCCGTACATCGAGTGCGAGCGGCACCGGCTGCACGCGCCCGTCTGGTCTCGGGTCACGATCCGCTCCACCCGCACCCTGGAGCCGCTGCCGTACGGGGAGCGGGGCTACCTGCACCTGGTGTCCCCGTACATCACGTCCGTGCCCGCGCAGAGCGTGGTCATGGGCGACCTGGCCTCGCTCCGGCCCGGGGAGGCCTGCGGCTGCGGGCTGCGGACCCCCTGGTTCACCGTCCACGGCCGGGCCGGGGTGAGCCGCAACCGGAGCTGCGCGGTGGCCGCGGCGGAACTGATGAAGGGAATGGCGTGACCGTGAGCATGACCGTCGACGGAGACCTGGCGGAGACCGTGGCCGTGGCCGCGTACGCGAACGGCGGCGGGCCGACCGCCGACGCACCGCACTACTGGCAGGGCGCCTTCACGGGCGACGAGGAGGCCGGGCGTCGGCTCGCCGAACTCCCGGCCGCGGTCGAGGCCGCGCTGGGCACCCCGCTGGAGACCGAGACCGTCCTGGCCGCCTGCGACGCCCTGGCCGGCGCCCTCCTCGATCCGGAGCACCCGGTGCACGCCCGGTTGGCGGCGCACCTGCCCGAGGGCGAGGACCCGGCGCTCCTGGCCGAGCTCGGACACCACCTCGGCCGGCGGGAGCTGACCCGCAAGCTGCGCCGCGAGCTGGGCGGTTCCGCGCCCGGCCGGCTGAACCGGCCCGACCCGCGCGAGGCGGTGTACGAGGCGTGGGCGCCGGTGGGCATGGTCGCGCACATCGCGCCGGGCAACGCGGCCACCGTGGCCCCGTTGAGCATCGTGGAGGGCCTGCTCGCGGGGAACGTCAACGTCCTCAAGACCAGCAGCGCCGACTCACTCTTCCCGCAGGCCCTGATGGCCGAGCTGGCCGCCCTGGACCCCAGCGGGGCGCTGGCCGCGCGGATCGTCGTGCTGCGCTTCGGGTCGTCCCGGCAGGAGTGGCTGCGCCTGATGTGCGCGCCCGCGGACGCCGTCGCCGTCTGGGGCGGCGAGGCCGCGGTCGCGGGGGTGGCCGCGCACGTGCCGGCGGGCTGCCGGCTGGTGGAGTGGGGGCACCGGATCTCGTTCGCGTACCTGACCGGCGACGCGTGGTCGGACGGGGACACGCTGGACGCCCTCGCCGGGGACGTGTGCCGGCACGAGCAGCAGGCCTGTTCGAGCCCGCAGGTGGTCTACCTGGACACCGGGGACGAGGCCGAGGTCTTCGCGTTCGCGGAGCGGTTCGCGGGCGTCCTCGCGGCCCGGTCCGCGGCCTGCCCGCCGGCCGGCGCCGCGGGCGGGGACCGGGACCCGGCCGAGGAGGCCGAGCTGACCACCACGGAGCTGGTGGCCCGACTGGAGGAACACCTCGGTCTGACCCGGGTGTTCGCCGCGGACGACGGCTCGTGGCGGGTCATGGCCGACACCCGGTCCCCGTTGACGGCGTCCCCGCTGCACCGCAGCGTGTGGGTCAAGCCGCTGCCGCGCGAGCGGATGATCGCGACCCTGCGGCCGATGCGCCGCTACCTGCAGACCGCGGGCATCGCCGGCAGCAGGACGGACGTCGCCGAGCTGTCGCGTACCGCCCTGGCGGCCGGCGTCACCCGGATCACGCCCGTGGGCGCCATGCTCGACAGCTACACGGGCGAGCCGCACGACGGGGTGTACGCGCTGCAGCGCTACAGCCGCCGCGTCGCGGTCCAGGCCGATCCGGACCTGTTCGCCACCACCGCCTGCCTGGACGACCTGGCCGGGCCCGTGGTGCTGCCGGCCCCCGCCGGCCCGCTGCTCGGCAAGGAGGAGGTGCAGGAGCGCAACGGCCGGGTGGACCGCGCCGACGCCGAGTTGTACTTCCACAGCGGCGGCAGCACGGGCGAGCCGGCGCTGTCGCTGTTCAGCTACGACGACTACGACGCGCAGATGCACGCCGCGGCCCGCGGCCTGCTCGCCGCCGGCTACGACCCGGTCGGGGACCGTACCGCCAACCTCTTCTACTGCGGCGGCATGTACGGCAGCTTCATCAGCTTCTTCTCCATCCTGGAGCGGCTCGGCGGGGTCCAGCTCCCGCTGGCCGCCGGGCCCGACCACCGTGCGACGGCGCGGGCCCTGATCGACCACGGGGCGAACACGCTCTTCGGCATGCCCTCCTATCTGTGGCAGCTGCTGCACGCGGAGGCGGACGCGCTGCGCGCCTACGGGGGCCTGCGCAAGGTGTTCTACGGCGGCGAGCGCTTCACGCCGGAGCAGCAGCGGACGCTGGAGGTCGAGTTCGGCATCGAGGTGGTCCGCTCCATCACCTACGGCAGCACCGACCTCGGCCCGCTGGGCTACCAGTGCACCGAAAGCACGGGCGGGGTCCACCACCTCCACGCCGACCTGCACACGATGGAGATCGTCGACCCCGACGCGGACCGGCCGGTCGAGCCGGGCGCGACGGGCCGGCTCGTGTTCACCACGCATGCGCGGCGCGGCCAGCAGCTGGGCCGGTACGTCATCGGCGACCTGGGGCGGGCCGTGCCGGGCCGCTGCCCGTGCGGCAGCCACGCCCCGCGCTTCGAGCTGCAGGGCCGCACCGGCGACGTGATGCGGGTGGCGACGTACTTCCTCAACCACCGCCGCTTCGTGACCCTGGCGGAGGAGCAGGGCGGCCACCGCGGCGAGCTGCAGGTCCTGCTCGGCAACGGGGAGGCGCGCGAGCGGCTGACGGTGCGGGTGGAGCGCTCCGCCGGGACGGACCCGGAGCGGCTGCGCGAGGTGTTCCTGGCCGGCTACCCCGACCTCCGCTCGGCGGTGTCGGAGCGGCTGCTGGACCTGGTGGTCGAGGCGGTCGACGGCGCGTCGCTGGACCGCAGCCCCACGAGCGGCAAGCTCCGCTCCGTGGTGGACGGCCGCCGCTAGGCCCGGCCGGGTCGAGGGGCGGGGCATGGCCCGACCCCTCGGCCCCGGCTGCGGCTCCGGCCCGGCTAGGAGTGTGGGTCGGTAACGAGCAAGCGGCTCCGCTCCCGTGATCGGCGGATCGGTCGCAGCTGGTCCGTTGGGGCCATGCAGGCGTCGAACGCGTAGTGCTGGAACAGGTTCGCCAGCACGGGGGACACCGGGGCGCCCTGCGGCGTCCCCATCTCCCGCTTCACCAGGGAGCCGTCGGGCGTGACGAGCGGGGCAGCGAGCCACCTGCGCAGCGTCCGCGGGGTGCCGAACGCGGGCAGCGGGCCTCGATCCGGGAGGACCCGCTCGATGCGCCGTGTAGCGTCCGCCGGTTTCACCAGCACGGGCAGGCGCCTGTCGGCCGCTGCAGCTTCTCCGACGAACTGCTGGGGGTCGATACGGCCGTGTGTGACATCGGGCCCGTTGAACGGGCGGACTCAGGCGATGTGGCGTAGAAGACTGACGCGAAGCTCGCCGTCGAGGAGGTCGTCCAGCCGGGCTGCGAAGTCCTGTAGGTGGGCGGTCTGGAGGTTCGCGGCGTGCTCGGCGCGGCTGCGCCAGATCTCGTAGAAGCAGAACGAGGCGGGGTCGTCCACATCAACGTGCAGCTTGTAGGTGACGCAGCCCGGCTCGCGCGACGTGGGCGCCACGAGCGCTGTGAGTGCCTGGTGCAGAGCCCGCTCCTTGCCGGGCTTGGCCCGCAACTGAGCGACGACTGTCAATGCGTGAGATTCGATGTTCGTCATCAGGGTGGGTGTTCCTGTTCATGGCGCGGTGACCCGTTGCCACCAGCTGCACAGGACGACGCTAGGGGCAAGTAGTCCGGCTATACAGTCCGCTTTCATGGACAATGACCGAACCAATCGAGCCACCGGCCTCCTCATCGAACTGTCCGAGGACGGTGGGTCGCTGTACGAGCGCTTGACGAGCGGGATCAGGACCGCAATCGTGGAGGGCCGCCTGGGACCGGGCCACCTGCTACCCCCGAGCCGCGCGCTGGCTGCCGAACTCGGCTGCTCCCGATGGGTCGTCAACGAGGCGTACACCCAGCTCGCCGCCGAGGGCCAACTGCAGACGCGGCAGGGCTCCGGCACGCGCGTCACGGCCCATTCCACCAGGCCCAACCCGGACCGGGCACCAACGACCCGGCGGGCCCCTTCCGCACTGCCTGTGGTGGCCGACCTCCGGCCGGGCACACCGGACGTGGCCGCATTCCCTGCACCCGGGTGGACCCGGTCCCTGCAACACGTCCTCGCCACCGCCGACTGGGAACCATCGGTCTTTCCGCAGGCAGCAGGGGCGCAGCGGTTGCGGGAGGTCGTTGCCGCCCATCTGAGCCGGGTACGCGGACTGACAGTCGAGGCTGACGAGGTACTCATCACCTGCGGTACCTCCCACGGAGTGTCGCTCGTCGCGCGGGTCCTGGCCGCACGCGGGGTCCCGCACCTGGCTGTCGAGGATCCCGGCTGGCCCCGTCTGCACCAGGTCGCGGCCGCCGCCGGCCTGCCCACCGAGCCGGTCGCCGTGGACGCCGAGGGCCTCGACGTCGAGGCGCTGACTCGAACAGATGCCCGGGCGGTGCTGTGCGCGCCGGCCCATCAGTTCCCCACAGGCGCGGCCCTTTCCCCCGCACGCCGGAGGGCTTTGCTCGCCTGGGCCGTGCAGCGCGCCTCCGTCATCGTCGAAGACGACTACGACGCCGAGTTCCGCTACGACCGCAGACCCGTCGGCGCGCTGGCCGGCCTCGACCGTAACCTCGTGGTCTACCTGGGCTCGGTCAGCAAGACCCTGCATCCCGGACTGCGTCTGGGCTGGATGGTCCCACCGCCGGCGCTGCGCCAACCGCTGCTCGACGCCCTCGACACCGCGGCCGCCGGCCCCAGCACCCTGGACCAGCTCACCTTCGCCAGGCTCGCCGGCACCGGCGGCTACGACAAGCACCTACGTCGCGTGCGCAAGACGTACAGGGCCCGCCGCGACGCCCTCGTGACTGCGCTGGGCAGCCATGCCGTCATCCGCGACTGCGGCCCGGTCCGCGGCATCGCCGCAGGCCTGCACCTGTTGGTCCCCCTGCCCCCCGGACTCCACGACCACGTGATCGTCGAGCACCTCGCAGACCGCGGCATCGCCACCGCCGCCCTCTCCGGATACACCACCCGGCGCCACCCGCCGGCCCTGGTCATCGGCTACGGCCGACTCGCCCCGAGCCGCGCGCAGTGGGCAGCCGAACAGATCGCGGAGGTCCTCCTCGACCAGCTACTGACTTCGGCCAGCTGACCCAGCCGGGCTCCCCCGCCACGTCACGAGCCCCGCCCGCCGGACACCCGGCGGGCAGGCCCCCGCCAGCCGCACATGCCCCAACACCAGCTGCGACCGATCCGCCGGTCACGGGAGCGGAGCCGCTTGCTCGTTACCGACCCGCACTCCTAGTAGCCGGCGTCCGGGGCCTCGATCTGCGTGCGGCGGCGGACCTGGTCCTCCTGGGCCAGGCGCCGCAGCAGTTCGAGCACGGGGGCGGACAGGGCGAACACGACGACCGCCTGCTCCGCCAGCGCCGCCGAGTCGCAGAAGGCGGCGGCGCGGCGCAGGTCGAGGCGGGCGATGGAGTCGGCCAGCTCGGCGTAGGCGAGGAGGCCGTCCGGCCGGTACGCGGCATCGAGCCGCCTGAGCTGCTTGAGCGCCGTGGTGAGCCCCCGTACGTGCGGGGAGGTGTCGGGGACCTGCCAGTCCATGGCCGCGATCAGCGCGGCGACGTCCGCCTCGGCGGCCGTCTCGGCCTCGGCCTCCTGCTCGGAGTCCCCCGCGGGCGCCTCCGCCACCGGTACGGGCAGGGCGTAGCTGATCGCGCCGAGGGCGGCGTCGGTGGTGTCGGCGCGGTCGACCGCGGCGAGGACCTCACGGGTGGCGGCGATGGAGAGCCCGCCCAGGCTGGTGAGCGCCTTGATCAGCCGGAGTCGGTGGACGTGCTCCTCCCCGTACTCGGCGAGGGTCGCGGCCGTGGCGCGGCCGGCGGGCAGCAGACCCTCGCGGCGGAAGTACTTGATGCTGGCGACCGGCACGCCTGTGCTGCGGCTGAGCTCCGAGATCCTCATCGGCTACCTCGCTGTGGTGCGGCCGGGCAGGACCGCCGCCGTCGTCGTCGATTGGACACCCTAAGAAGATACTGCCACTATCTAGTTCTGGATACCTTGAATATCTAACTACTCCATGTAATCACCCTGGAGCTGCCATGCCTTCGCCCCAGCCGTCCGCCCCGTCCCCCACAGCACCCTCGGATCCCTCCTCCGTCCTGCGCAGCCCACGGCTGTGGCTCGGCACGGGTGCGATCCTCGCGGTGGTCTCGACGCTGTTCGCGCTGCTGTACGTCGGCGGCAACGTCAACCCGAAGGGGAACCTGCGCGACCTGCCCGTCGCGCTGGTCAACAGCGACCGGGGCGCCGACTCGGGCGGCAAGCACGTCAACTTCGGCGAGCAGGTCGTCACCGGGATCCAGAAGTCCGCGTCGGCCAACAAGAGCATCTCCTGGCAGGTGCTCAGCCGTACGGAGGCCGACGAGCGGCTCGGCCAGGGCAAGCTCTACGGCGCCCTCGTCGTCCCGGAGGACTTCACCGCGTCGGTGTCGGCCCTGGCGGCACCGCCGGCCCCGGCGCAGGGCCAGACCAGGCCCCAGGGGCAGGCACAGGGGCAGCCCCAGGCCCAGCCGCAGGGTCAGGGCCAGGCGCAGCCCCAGCCGGTGCGCCCGAAGCTGACGGTGCTGACCAACCAGTCGGCCGGTAGCTTCGGCTCGTCCATGGCCTCCCAGGCGAGCCAGCAGGCCGCCCACGCCGCCTCCGCGCAGCTCGGCAAGGAGCTCCTCGCCCGGGTGTCCGCCCAGGGTGCGGCCGCCGCCCAGATGCCCCCGGCCGCCAAGCTGATGCTGGCCGACCCTGCCGCCGTGGAGGTCGCCGACGGGCACCCGGTCGGCGCGCGCAGCGCGATGGGCCTGAGCGCGTTCTACTACGCCCTGGTCCTGCTGGTGTGCGGCATGCTCGGCGCCAACGTGATCAACTCCCAGGTCGACAACGCGCTCGGCTACCTGCACACCGACTACGGCCCGATCCGCCGGCGCACCCCGGTCCGGCACACGAGCCGTGTGCGCACCCTGGCCATCGGCGCCCTCATGATGGCGGGCCTGTCGGTCGTGATGGGCTCCCTGGTCGAGGCCACGACGGTGGGCCTGCTCGACATGGACGCCTCCCACCTGGGCCTGCTGTGGCTGTACTCGGTGGCGACCATCGCGGTCGTCGGCATCAGCGGTCTGGCCCTGCTGGCCGCCTTCGGCACGCCCGGCATGCTGATCTCCACCATCGTCTTCATCGCGATGGCCGTGCCGTCCTCCGGTGCGACCGTGCCGCTGGAGGCGCTGCCGGGGTTCTTCCGTACGCTCGCCGAGTTCGAGCCGCTCCGCCAGCTGACCGGCGGCCTGCGCTCCATCCTGTACTACGGTGCGCAGGGCGACGCCGGCCTCACCCGGGCCTGGGCCGCCATGGGGATCGCGCTCGCCGTCTCCGTGGTGTTCGGCTTCGGCGTCACCCGCTTCTACGACCGCAAGGGCCTGCACCGCATCCCGCAGAACGCCGAGGCCCCGGCCGCCTCCCCGGCGCCCGCCGCGGTCTGACCACCGGTTCCTCCCCTTCGGGCCGCGCCCTTCCCGGGCGCGGCCCGACGTGCGTTCCGCGTCAGCCGCGGGGCGTCCAGAGATCGACCAGGCGGGCCGCCTTCCACGCGAGGCTCCCCCACCCGCCGTTCACGGCGAACACGGCGATGGCGCTGGTGGGGAAGGACTTCCCGAGGCGGGCGACCAGCGGCTCCGGCCCGTCGCCGCACAGGCCCACCGCGAGCTCGTGCACGGCCGGGTTGTGGCCGACGACCAGCAGACCGGTCAGCTCGTCCGCCTGCTCCCCGAGCACGCCGAGCAGCTCCTCCGCGTCGGCCTGGTACAGCCGGTCGTCGAAGACGGTGGGTGGGGGGTCGGCGAGCGCGGGGAGCATGAGCTGCCAGGTCTGCCGGGTCCGCCGGGCCGGCGAGCACAGCGCGAGGTCGACGGCGAACCCGAACGCGGCGAGTCTGCGGCCCGCCTCCGGGGCGTCGCAGCGCCCCCGGTGGGCGAGCTCGCGCTCGAAGTCCTCCACGTCCGTGGCCTCTCGGGGCACCGCCTTCGCATGGCGGACCACCACGATCCGGCGCTCGCTGTCCGGCACCGTCCACACCTCCCATGGCCCGGCCCGCCGGTCCCCCGCGCGGCCCCGTGCCGGGCGCTCCTCGTCCTCGGCGCCCCGGGTCCGGAACCGCCCCCCTCCGCCTTCCCCGGCCGGGCCCGCGGCAAGCGCGGCCGAACGGTGGACGCGCAGGGCGGCCTGAAGCAGACCCGGCCCGACCGGCGGCCGACGGCGGCCGGTTTTCGCTCGGGTGGGGCATGCAGAATCGATTAACTGCATGGCGTTCGGGAAGCCGGCCGTGCCCGTCGCCTACCGTGACCGGCGTTGCTCCAGCCGCCCCGGCCCACGCCGGACCCCCGAAAGGTGATCGAGGCATGAGCCAGTCCACCCGGGCAGTCGGCCGCGGACTCGACGCCGCCGGCACCGCCGCGCCGGCCGTCGCCGGGGTCGCCGAGAACCTCCGCTTCCTCGCCACCCACACCCTGCCGGCTTTCGTCCGCGGGTTCGTCAACGCCCGTCCAATCGTGGTCAAGGCCTATGCCGCGGTCGGCCAGCCCGCCTGGTCGGCGGCCACCCTGCGCGCCCTGCGGGCCCGCCACGGCGGTGCGCCCGTGCTGCTCAAGGGCATGTCCGGGCCCATGCTCGTCCTCCTCGACGAGCCCGAACTCCGCCAGTTCTACGCCGAACCCGTCCGTACGCTGGCCATGGACTCCCCCGACAAGACCGCCGGCCTGGCCGTCCTGGAGCCCACCGGGGTCATCTGCTCGCACGGCGAACTCCGCGAACAGCGGCGGCAGGTCAACGACGAGGTCGTCGCCGCCGCCGAGGCCGTGCACCCCTGCGGTTCGGAGTACCTCGCCGTGGTCGCGGACGAGTCCCGGCGGCTCACCTCGCGCAGCCTCCTCGACACGCCGTCGCTGGAACGCGCGATGCAGCGGGTGACCCGTCGGATCGTCCTGGGCGATGCGGCAGCCGACGACCGGCAGCTCACCGAGTGGCTGTTCACCCTGCGCAACGAGGGCAACTGGATGGGCAAGCGCCGCAAGCAGACCCAGGCGGCGCGGAGCCTGTACGCCCGGGCCAACGCGCGGATCGCCGCCTACGCCGCGGCGGCCCCCGCCCACACCCTGGCCGCCCGGGCCCTCGCCCACCCGGACCCGGACGGCACCCTCGACCCGATCGGCCAGACCCACCACTGGCTGCTCGCGCTCGACGCGCTCGGCCCCGTCGCCGCCCGCACCCTGCTGCTCATCGCCACCCACCCGGCCGAGCAGGAGGCCGTCTTCGGCGAGGTGTCCGCGGGCGGCGGCCCGCTCCTGCCCCGGCTGCAGGCCTGCGTCCGGGAGTCCCTGCGGCTGTTCCCCCTGGTGCCGGACCTGGTACGCGTCACCCGGGCCTCCACGACCTGGCGCGGCGTGCCCTACCCGGCGGGCACGTCGGTGCTGGTGCCCGCCCTGTTCCACAACAGGGACCCGCACCGGGTGTCGGCGCCCGACGCGTTCGTACCCGGCCGCTGGCTGGCTCCCGGCGCGACCGGGATCCTGCAGTTCGCGCCGTTCAGCCACGGCGGCGGCCGCTGCCCCGGGGAGAACCTGGGGCTGCTGGTGACCACCGCCCTGTGCGCCGAAATCCTGCGCGCCGACCGCCTGACCGGGGCACGGCCCGCGCTGCCGTCCTCGGGCCCGCTGCCGCTGCTCGTGGACACCTCCGGCATCCGGCTGGGCCTCGTCCCCCGCTGACCGCCGACCTGCGCCGACACCCCGCCCGCCCGTTCCTTCCCGCTCTTCGCCCGCCGAGCCGGAGACCGCCGGCCGGCCGAGACCACGAGGCCCCGATGACCGACACCGCCCCCACCACCCGCACCGCCGCCCCCGTACCCGAGACACCGCAGCAGCCCGGCAGCTGGGTGACCGCGCCCTACGGGCCGGCCGGACTGCTGGAGCGTCTCGGCTCGGCCGCCTTCGCCGGGATCAACGCCCACTGGGAATGGCACGAACTGCCCCTGCCGCTCGCCCTGCTGAACCTGCGCACCCTCCGCGAGGACCTGCGCCGCAAGAACCTGTACGACACCTTCGGCGCGGGCGGCGAACGCCCCCGCCGGGCCACCACGCACCTGCTGCCCTACCGGTCGTACGACGGCTCCGGCTACGACCCGTACGACGAGGACATGGGCCGGGTCGGCACCCGGCTCGACCGCAACGCCCCCCTGGACCTCTCCTACCCGGAGCCGGACGCGGAGCTGATGAACCCGAGCCCCCGGGAGATCAGCCGGCAGCTGCTGGCCCGCCGCTCCTTCGTGCCGGCCACCACGCTGAACCTCCTCGCGGCGGCCTGGATCCAGTTCCAGATGCACGGCTGGGCCAACCACGGCGACAACACCGCCGAGGACCCGTTCACCGTGCCCCTGGCCCCGGACGACGACTGGGAGGCCCGGGGCGGCACCTGCCCCATGCGGATCAACCGCACCCAGCCCGACCGGGTCGCCCACACCACCCCCGACGCCCCGCCCACGTACGAGAACACGGTCACCCACTGGTGGGACGGCTCCCAGCTGTACGGCAGCGACGAGGAGCGCTGCCGCTCGCTGCGCACCGGCGAGCACGGCAAGCTGGTCCTCGGCGCGGACGGCCGGCTGCCCGCCGACCCCCGCCCGGGCCGGGACTGCCTGGACTGGACCGGGATGAACCACGACTACTGGGCGGGCCTGTCGCTGCTGCACCACCTGTTCACCAAGGAGCACAACGCGATCTGCGACATGGTCCGCTCCCACCACCCCACCTGGGACGACGAGCGGATCTTCCACACCGCGCGGCTGGTCAACACCGCCCTGATCGCGAAGATCCACACCGTGGAGTGGACGCCCGGCATCCTCGACACGCCGGCGCTGCACTACGCGATGAACGCCAACTGGTACGGGATGCTGCCCCGCTGGGTGAGCAAGCGGTTCGGCCGGATCGGCTCGGGCGAGATGCTCAGCGGCATCCTCGGCTCTCCCACCGACCACCACACGGCCCCCTACTCGATGACGGAGGAGTTCGTCTCCGCGTACCGGCTGCACCCCCTCATCCCCGACGAGCTCGCCGTGCACGACCACCGCGGCGGCCGGCTGCGCCGCACCATCGGCTTCGACGAGATGCAGGGCCGCACCACCCGCACCGCGATCGACGAGTTCGGGATGAGCGACCTCCTGTACACCTTCGGCACCTCACACCCCGGCGCCCTGGTCCTGCACAACCACCCCGACGCGCTGCGCAACCTGCTCCGGCTGTCCGGCGAGCGCATGGACCTCGGGACCGTCGACATCCTGCGCGACCGGGAGCGCGGCATCCCCCGCTACAACGCCTACCGGCAGATGCTGCGCAAGCGGCCCGTCACCTCCTTCGAGGAGCTGACGGGCGGCCATCCGGACGACACGCCGCTGATCAGGGACCTCTACGAGGGCCGGCTCGACCGCGTCGACACCCTCGTCGGCAATCTGGTGGAGCCGCGGCCCGAGGGCTTCGGCTTCAGCGACTCCCTGTTCCGGATCTTCATCCTGATGGCGAGCCGGCGGCTCAAGAGCGACCGCTTCTTCACCACCGACTACCGGCCGGAGGTGTACACCGCCGAGGGCCTGGAGTGGGTCGACCGCAACACCATGGTCACGGTGCTGCTGCGGCACCACCCCGAACTGGCCCCCGCCCTGGACGGCGTCACCAACGCCTTCGGGCCGTGGAAGGGCCTGTAGGGCACCTGCCCCCGGCCCCGCGCACGGCGCCGTCGGCTGCGGGACGGCCTGCGGGACGGCCGCGTAAGGGGCCGCCCGCGGGGCCGCCCGCGGCCGGCCGGTCACCGTGCGTGTCGGGAGCCCGGTGGGCCGTGCGGAGCGGGTGGGGGGACCATGGGGGGTGTGGACGATCGACGTCGTCCGGGTCCGATCCGGGTGGGTGGCCCATGCGTGAGCAGACCTCGATGGAGGAGCTGATCAGCGGCGCCGCGCAGGACGCCGGCGGGTGGCTGGGCGCGCTGCCGGTGGCCCAGGTGGCGACGGGCTCCGACGGCCGGATCGTCCGCTGGAACCATGCCGCCCAGGAACTCCTGGGGTACCCGCCTCCGCAGGTGCTGGGACGGCACATCGCCGACCTGCTGCACCCGGGCGCCGACCGCAGCCTGGGACGGGCCCTGTGGGAGACGGCCGCCACCGGGCGCGGGGTGA
The DNA here is from genome assembly GCF_051550185.1 of Streptomyces pallidus (ex Mingjun et al. 2026). NCBI lineage: Bacteria > Bacillati > Actinomycetota > Actinomycetes > Kitasatosporales > Streptomycetaceae > Streptomyces > Streptomyces pallidus (ex Mingjun et al. 2026). The sequence goes on from NZ_CP196181.1 coordinate 862,126, forward strand.
TGGGCACGGTCACCGCCTGGCACCGCGACGGGCATCCGCTGGAGCTGGAGATCTGGGCCTGCCCGGTGCCCGACCGGAAGGGCTCGGCGTCGGCGGTGCTGGTGTTCGCCGCCGAGGCGCACGCCGCGCGCCGGGTCCGCGGGTCGTCGGCGGTGTGGGAGGGGCTGTTCGCACGCTCCCCGGTGGGGATCGGCATCCTCGACACCCAGCTGCGCTTCCTGCTGGTCAACCCGGCCCTGGAGCGGATGAACGGCCTGCCGGAGTCCTCCCACATCGGGCGGCGGCTCGCCGAGGTGCTGCCCCAGGTGAACGCCGCCGAGATGGAGGAGGCGATGCGGGAGGTCCTGGACACCGGCGAGCCGCTGCTGGACCGGCGGCGCCGGGGGCGTACGCCGGCCGACCCGGACCACGACCGGGTGTGGTCGTGCTCCTACGTCCGGGTCGAGGACCCCTCGGACCGGCCGATCGGGGTGATCGCCACGCTGGTGGACGTCACCGAACAGCAGCGCGACCACACCGCCGCCGCGGTGGGCCGGCGCCGGCTCGCCCTGCTCAGCGAGGCCAGCGTACGGATGGGGGCCAGCCTGGAGCTGGAGCGCACCGCGCAGGAGCTGGCCGACCTCGCCGTGCCGCACCTCGCCGACGTGGTGACCGTCGACGTGCTGGAGAGCCTGGCCCGCGGCGGCGAGCCCGGCATGGGCCTGACCTCGGGGGCGGAGCTGCGGCGCCTGGGCAAGTCGCCGCTGACCGGGCGGGCGCTCGGCGACGTCCTCGCCCCGATCGGGAGGACCCTCGTCTTCCCCGCCGGCGCCCCGTACACGCAGGCCCTCAGCGTCCGCCAGCCATACGTCCTCGCCCGCTTCGACCAGCGGGCCGTCGCCCTCGCCGCACGCCGCACCGACAAGCCGGCGCAACTGCTCAAGGCGGGCGTGCACTCGTTCATGATGGTCCCCCTGGTCGCCCGCGACCTGGTCCTGGGGGTGGCCACGCTCTACCGGATGCGGCCCGTGGGACCGTTCGGGTCCGACGACGTCGTCCTCGCCGGCGAGCTGGCCGCCCGCGCCGCCATCAGCATCGACAACGCCCGCCTCTACCAGCACGAGCACGAGACCGCGGTGCTGCTCCAGCGCAGCATGCTCCCGCAGCACATCACCGCGCCGACGGACATCGAGGTGGCCCACCGCTACCTGCCGGCCAGCGACATCAACGAGGTGGGCGGCGACTGGTACGACGTCCTCCAGCTTCCCGACGGCAGGGCCGCGCTGCTGATCGGCGACGTCATGGGGCACGGCATGGCCGCGGCCGCGGTGATGGGCCGGCTGTCCGCGAGCGTACGGGCGCTGGGGCGCCTGGACCTGCCGCCGACGGACATGCTGCACCAGTTGGAGGCGGCCCTCGCCGACCTCGCCGAGCCGATGCTCGCCACCTTCCTCTACGTCACCTGCGACCCGCGGACCGGCGAATGCACGATCACCCGCGCCGGGCACCCCCCGCCGGTGGCGGTGCGACCGGACGGCACCGCCCAGGTGGTCAGCAGTCCGCCCGGGGTCCCGCTGGGCGTCGGCGGCATCGACTTCACCACCACCCGCCTGCCCCTGCCGCCGGGATCCCTGCTGGTCCTGTACACGGACGGGCTCATCGAGGCCCGGGGCACCGACATCGACGAGCGGCTCGGGGAGCTCACCCGGCTGCTCACCGAGCCCCACCGCCCCCTGGACCAGCTGTGCGACACCCTGGTCACGGGCCTGGTCCCCGCCTCGGCGGACGACGACATCGCCATCCTCATCGCCCGCATCGGCACCTGACGCCCCCTCGCCCCCGTGGGGGACCCGCCCCGCTCGGCCCCGACTCGACGCGTCCCGGTCCGTACCGTCCGACCCAAAGGCGGAACGGGGTGGTTTGATGCCGACTCAGGGGTTTTGTGGCCGTTGATCGACCTTGAGGACGTCACCTGTGCTGCGCAAGCAGAAGCGAGCCCCGGGAGCCGCTCCGGGGCCGGCGCTGCCGTGGTGCCTGGCAGCGGGGTTCTTCCTCGTGTACGCCACGCTGTCGGTGAGGCTGCACCGGCGGATGCTGACCTCCGGCTACGACCTCGGGATCTTCGAGCAGGCCGTGCGCTCGTACGCGCGGGGCCACCTCCCGGTGTCCGCCCTGAAGGGGCCCGGTTTCAGGCTGCTGGGCGACCACTTCTCCCCGGTGCTCGCCACGCTCGCCCCGTTCTACCGGCTCGTCCCCTCACCCGTGACCCTGCTGGTCGCGCAGGCCGCCCTGCTCGCCGTGTCCGTGGTGCCGCTGAGCCGCTGGGCTCACCAGGCGTACGGTACGGCCGCCGGGCTCGTGGTCGGCCTCGGGTACGGGGCGTCCTGGGGCATCGCCACGGCCGTCGAGTTCGACTTCCACGAGATCTGCTTCGCCGTCCCGCTGCTGGCCTTCTCGGTCACCGCCCTGGGCAACGGGCGTTGGCCCGCCGCGGCCGCCTGGGCCCTGCCCCTGCTGCTGGTGAAGGAGGACCTCGGGGCGACGGTCGCCCTGATCGGCGCCTACATCGCCTGGCGGGGGCCCCGGCGGCTGGGGCTCGCCACCGCCGCGGCCGGGATCGCGGGCACCCTGCTGGAGGTCCTGGTGATCATCCCGGCCTTCAACCCCGAGCACCGCTATGCCTACACGGGCGTCCTGACCGGGGACGGCGCGGGCGGCGGGGCCCTGGCCCGCCTCCTGCACCTGCCCCTCGACCTGATCACACCGCAACCCAAGGCCACCACCCTGGTCCTGCTGCTGGCCCCGGTCGCGTTCATGGCGCTGCGCTCTCCGCTGATCGCCCTGGCAGTGCCCACGCTGGCCTGGCGCTTCCTCTCCGACACCCCCGCCTACTGGGGCACCGTCTACCACTACAGCGCCGTCCTGATGCCGATCGTCTTCGGCGCGTTCGTCCACTGCCTGGGGCTGTGGGCGCCCGGCGACTCGGCGCAGGACCGCCGGACCGTGCGGGTCGCCCTCACCCTCAGTGCCGCCACGACACTCCTGCTACTGCCGCAGTTCCCGCTGGCCCGGTTCGCCGACCGGGCGACCTGGCAGACGCCGCCGCGCGCCGCCGCCGCCCACCGCCTGATGGACCGGATCCCCGACGGCGCGACCGTCGCCGCGTCCAACCGGCTGGTCCCCCAGCTCACCGACCGCTGCACGGTCACCCTGTTCGGCTTCCCCGGCATCCCGCTCACCGCCGAATGGATCGTGGTCGACGCCCAGGACCCGATGGGCTTCCCCCTGTCGGCCGAGGACGAGGCCCGGGCGCTCCGGGACGCCCGCGACGCCGGCTGGCGCACCGTCGCCGAGGACGACGGATTCGTCCTGCTGCGCCGCTCCCCGGCTGCCTGAGGCCGGCACGGCCCGAGGATCAGGCCGGGGGCGGGTGGTCGGGTGACGGACCTCGCGTCCGCCCGCCCTTGCGGGGCCGCCGACCGCACAGGAAGATCATCTGGACTTGCCGGAACGGGGCCGGCGAGGGCGCCGGCCCTGATCGGGAACGCGGGCCGCCGCAGGCCGTACGACCAGGGGGGCCGGTGGGGTTCACCGCCATACACCAGGACTGGGGACGACTCGACTCGACGCTCGACGACCTCGGGTGCGGCCGTTCCTGGGCCGACGTCCACCGCGCCAAGGGGATGGAGCTGACCTGCCCGGAGTGCCGCGGCCAGGTCTTCGCCCGCGTGTCGCAGCACCGGGCCCGGCACTTCTACCACAAGGTCCGGCCGCCCCACTGCGCGCTGGCGTACGAGTCCCCCGAACACCACCTGCTGAAGCTGGAGCTGGCCATGGCGGCCCGGGCGGCGGGGTGGCACGCCGAGCTGGAGGTCGGCTCCGCGACCCGGGACTGGCGTGCGGACGTCCTCGTCCACGACGACCGGGGCGAGCCGTTCATGGCCCTGGAGGCGCAGCTGTCCCCCATGACCGCGGACGACGGGCTGGCGCGCACCGCCCGCTATGCGCGCGACGGCGTCGCGGTGTGCTGGGTGGCGCTGCACCACCGCCCGTGGCAGCGGGTCGTGCCGTCGCTGCAGGTGTACCCTCCGCCGGGGCGCGGGCAGAGCTGGACGGTGCACCACGGGATGGCCAGGTACGTCTGGACTCCGCGCACGCTTCGGGCCCCCGCGACGTGGGAGCACATCAGGCGCCCGCTCGGCGATGCGGTCGCGTGGATCCTCGACGGCCGGGTCCGGGCGCACACGGGGCGGGACGGCTCGGTGTGGTGGACGGCTCCCGCGTACCTGGACCTGGCCGTGGCGCGGGCGCGTCTGGAAGCCGAGGCGGAGGCGGAGGAGCGGGCCGCCGCGGCCGAGCAGGCCCGGCAGGAGGCCGAGGAACGGGCGCGGCGGCGGGCCGAGTCGAGGGCCCTGCGGGAGGAGCAGGAACGGGCGGAGGAACTGGAGCGGCAGGAGGAACTGGCCCGGCTGGCCGGCTTCTTCGCCTACTCCGGGATCGACCCCGCGCAGTGGGGCGCCTTCACCGGGATGGTGCGGGACGCCTCGGGGAAGCGGGTGTTCTTCGGTGACCAGAGCCGCGCGCACGGCGACGGGTTGCTGGTCCACACGGTGTCGAGGCGGGAGGGGATCCGTAGGCTGGCCGGGGTCGTCTGTCCCCGCCCGGAGGCCCTCGGGGCGTGGCCGCACGACCTGACGGTACTGGTCCCGGGCCAGGTGTGGCTGGCCCGGATCCGGGCCGCCGCGCGGACGCCGCTGAAGGTCGCCGTCCTCGACCCGACCACCGGGCACCGCGCCTTCGTACGGGTCGCCCCCGACCCCCGCCCCGGTGGTGCGGGTCCGGAGGCCGGGTAGGCGGCGGGGGTGCTCCGCGGGCGGTGCAGCGCTCAGCGTGCGCGCTGGTCGATGAGGGCGGCCAGGCCGTCCAGGATGCGCTGAAGGCCGAACTCCCAGGCCTGGTCCTGCCCGTGGGACGCGGCCGCTGACTCCAGGGCCGTGGTGAGCGCGGGGAAGCGCTCGCCGTGCTCCCGCATCAGATCGCCCAGGATGACGCCCAGTTGCGCCTCCAGGTCGCCCCCGGGGCCCGCGGCCCGGGCCTGCTGGGCGAGGGAGCGCAGGTGGCCGGCCAGCAGGGCGGCGGCGTCCATCCGTTCGGCGCCGGTCAGCCCCGTACCGTCCAGGGCGGCGACGGCGCGCTCCAACCAGGACAGCTCCGCGGGCCCCATGACGCGCGGCCCGACGGTGGCCTCCAGGATCCAGGGGTGCCGGGCGAAGGCCTCGCCCAGTCGGCGCGCCCACTCCTCCAACTGCCCGCGCCAGCCGCCGGAGCGCGCCTGCACGGCGGGGCAGTCGCCGATCGCGGCGTCGACCATCAGCGCGACCAGCTCGGCCTTGCCCGGCACGTACCGGTACAGCGCCATCTTGGTCACGCCCAGGTGCGCGGCGACGCGCTGCATGGACACGTCGGCCAGGCCTTCGGCATCGGCGATGTCGATGCCGGCCCGTGCGATGCGCTCCGGATCGAGCGTCGGCCTGGGGCCCCGTCCGCGCTTCGGGGGCGGACCCCACAGCAGCCGCACCAGTTCGGCGTGCTCACCACCCATGCCTGCCGCTCCTCTCCCGTTTCGTCCTTGCGCAAGCAACTGCGTCTACGGTACACAGTAATTAATCGTGTCCGTCGGACACAGTTTTAGAGCGGAGCAGACCGTGACCGTGCACAAGTCCCCGGCCGTCAGGACCGTCCTCATCTCCGGCGCGGGCATCGCCGGACCCGCGCTGGCCTACTGGCTCGGACGCCACGGCTTCGAACCCACCGTCGTCGAACTGGCGCCGGCCCTGCGCCCGGGCGGGCAGGCCGTCGACTTCCGCGGCTCGGCCCACCTGACCGTCCTCGAACGGATGGGCCTGCTACCCGAACTGCGCCGCATCCGGACCGGGGGCAGCCCGATGCGCTTCGTCGACGAGCGCGGCCGGACCCTGCTGCACCTGCCGGCCGAGTTCGCCGGCGGCGAGATCGAGGTGCCCCGCGGGGACCTGGCCCGCGCGCTGTACGAGCACGGCCTCCCCCGCACCGAGTACGTCTTCGGCGACTCGATCACCCGCCTCACCGAGACGCCCTCCGGCGTGCAGGTCGATTTCCGCAGCGGGACCTCGCGTGAGTTCGACCTGGTCATCGGCGCGGACGGGATCCACTCCACCGTCCGCCGCCTCGCCTTCGGACCGGAGGAGGACCACGTCAGCCACCTCGGCTACTACGCCGCCACCTGGCAGCTGCCCAACGTCCTGGGCGTGGAGAAGGGCTCCGTCGGCCACAACGCGCCCGGGCGGCTCGCCTCCGTGGGCGCCGACCACCGGGACCCGAGCCGGGCGGGCGCCTTCTTCGTGTTCGCCGCGCCCGAGCTGTCGTACGACCGCCACGACCCGGAACAGCAGAAGCGGCTGCTCCACGACGCGTTCTCCGGCCTCGGCTGGGAGGTGCCCCGCCTGCTGGACTCGCTGCGCGGGGCCCCCGACCTGTACTTCGACTCGATCAGCCGGGCGGACGTCGCCGCCTGGTCGAGGGGGCGCGTGTGCCTCATCGGTGACGCGGCCTGCGGGGCCACCATCGGCGGCATGGGCACGGGAACCGCGGTCGTCGCCGCGTACGTGCTGGCCGGCGAACTCGCGCGGGCCCGCAACGACCACCGGACGGCCTTCACCCGGTACGAGAACCGGCTCCGCGCATACGCCGAGGGCTGCCAGGCCGGCGGCGACCGCACCGGGAAGTTCCTCGCCCCCGGCACCGCGACCGGCATACGCCTGCGCAACACGCTGCTGTCCCGCCCCTGGCTGCTGAACCGGATGCTCAGGATGGGCGAGCGCGTCAGCAGCACCGTGGACCTGCCCCACTACGGCGCGCAGCCCGACGCCGCCGGCCACGCCGGCCGGGGCGATCGCACCGGCCGGATCGGCCGGGTCGCCTGATCCCCCGACGGCCCGGACGGTCAGCGGCACCCCAGGTAGGCGTCGAGGGCGGCCGCCCCCGCCAGCATGGCCCTGCCCCGCACCGTCAGCCGGTCGCGCCACTCCCGCAGCGTCGCCCGGAGCGGCTCCGGTCCGCCCGCCGTCCGGACCCGCTCCAGCACCCGCGCGATCTGCTCCAACCCGTGCCCGCCCCGCCGCAGCTGGTGCGCCAGCTGCGCGTCGCGCACGTCCGCGGGGGTGTAGACCCGGTAGCCGGTGAGCGGGTCGCGCCCGGGCACGACCAGCCCCGCCCGCTCCCACGTGCGCAGGGTCGCCGGCCGGACACCGAGCCGGTGCGCGAGCGGTCCGATGAACGTCGTCCCCGGCTCGGGCCCGCTCGGTGGCACCAGGTCGTGCAGTGCCCGCTCGACCTCCTCGAGGGTGCGCCTGTCGCCGGCCAGTTGGGCGTGGCTCCCGTCGATCAGCCGCAGCGCCTCCTCGACCGCGTCACCGTTCACCGCCCGCATGATCGCCGTCGCGGTCGCGTGGCCGTGCGCGGGGGCCAGCGCCAGGAAGGCCCGCAACGCGGCCGCATGGCGCGGGGCGTAGACGCGGTAGCCGCTCGGCGTGCGCTCGGCCGGCGGGAGGATGCCCGCCTCCTCGTAATTGCGCACCGCCTGCGTGGACAGACCGTGCTCCCGCGCCAGATCGACGGGCCTCAACCCCATTGTGAAGCGTGCTCCGTCCCAGTGCCCAGAACTGCGCCAGAAGTCTAGCCCCCCGCCGAAGGGCTCGACCGGACGGAACCCCGCCCCCGGCCGACCACGCGTACTCCTCCGTCGACCCGGCCACCGTCGGCCAGACGACGCGATCGTCTTCGTCATCGACATCCGCCCCACCCGCGCCCGCCGACCCGGGGGCGCCGCGGGCGCGCGGCATCTGCATCGAGGGGGCACACCGCTTCGCAAGGCACGACACCGCACCGCACCACACCGCACCACTTCGCACCGCACGGCATTCGCTGTCCGCGAGGGGGAGTTGGCATGGATCCGATCGTGCTGGCGGCAGGTACGGCGCTGGTGGGCGCCATGGCCTCGGACGCCTGACAGCACGCGAGGGACGCGGCGGTGGCCCTGTGGCGGCGGCGGGCCCGACCGGCGAGCGACGTGGCCCGGACCATCGGCACCGAACTCGACGTCCTGCGCACCCGGATACGGGCCGCGCGGGCCGAGGCCGACGAAGACACCGAGGAGGCCCCTGCGCGGGGCCTGGCGGCTGCGCCTCCAGCGCCTACTGGCCGCCTATCCCACGCTCGCCGCAGAACTGCGGCTCTGCTCGACGAACACCTGACCCCGGCCGCCGCACCCGAGCGGGACGTGGAGCGGGTTCGCCGTCGGCCGGACCGGGCTGTGGATCAGCGGGCTGCTGCCGTGGCGGCTCTTCGCGTACCTGGACCAGGCACACCGGCTCGGCCTGCTGCGCCAGCCGGGGGACACCTCCCGGTTCGGGCACCGCCGCTGCCTTCGTCGCCGGGTGCGTCGCCGTCCTGGGCTGCACCTTGGTTACCACGGCTCACCTCGGAGGACATGGCGCCGTTCCTGCCCGGCTCGCACCGCAGGGAACACGGCCACGGCTCCGGTCAGTGCCTGGGGGAGACGTCGCGCGTGAAGGTGTCGACCACCGTCTACCGGCCGGGCAGCACGCGATCGGCCACCGCGTGGGCGAAGGAGGAGCTCAAGGACGAGGCCGACCCGGCGTACGTCGTCGCCTCCTACACGTCGGCCGTGCCCGGACTCGGAGACCAGGCGGTCTCCGTCCTCAGGAAGCCGGACTGCAACGTGCGTGCCTGGCAGCACCTCGCCCGCGCCGCGGTGTCGCACCTGTCGGCGGTAGGCCCCGCCGGGCACCGCTGAGGGCAACGCCCCGCTGAGGGCAGCGCGGCGCTGCCCTCAGCGGTGCCCGGTACGGGGCCTGGGCGGTATGTCCGGGCCCCGTACCGAGGTCCCGCTCCCGCACCCGTCAGGGAGCCACGTACGCCGCGAGGTGTTCGCCCGTCAGGGTGGAGCGGGCGGCGACCAGTTCGGCGGGGGTGCCCTCGAAGACGATCCGGCCGCCGTCGTGGCCCGCGCCGGGGCCGAGGTCGATGATCCAGTCGGCGTGGGCCATCACCGCCTGGTGGTGCTCGATGACGATGACCGACTTGCCGGAGTCCACCAGCCGGTCGAGCAGGACGAGGAGCTGCTCGACGTCGGCCAGGTGGAGGCCGGTGGTCGGCTCGTCGAGGACGTAGACGCCGCCCTTGTCCGCCATGTGCGTCGCCAGCTTGAGGCGCTGCCGCTCGCCGCCGGACAGGGTGGTGAGCGGCTGGCCGATGGTGAGGTAGCCGAGCCCGACGTCGGTGAGCCGCTGGAGGATCCGGTGCGCGGCCGGGGTGTGCGCCTCGCCGGCGGCGAAGAACTCCTCGGCATCGGTCACCGACATCGCGAGCACCTCGCTGATGTCACGGCCGCCGAGCCGGTACTCCAGCACCGCCGGCTGGAACCGCTTGCCGTCGCAGTCCTCGCAGGTGGTGGCGACCCCGGCCATCATCGCCAGGTCGGTGTAGATCACTCCGGCGCCGTTGCAGGTGGGGCAGGCGCCCTCGGAGTTGGCGCTGAACAGCGCCGGCTTCACCCCGTTGGCCTTGGCGAAGGCCTTGCGGACCGGGTCAAGGAGCCCGGTGTACGTGGCCGGGTTGCTGCGCCGCGAACCGCGGATCGGGCTCTGGTCGACGGACACCACGCCCTCGTCGGCCGGGATCGAGCCGTGGACGAGGGAGCTCTTGCCGGAGCCGGCGACGCCGGTGATGACGGTGAGCACCCCGAGCGGGATGTCCACGTCGACGTCGTGCAGGTTGTTCGCCGTGGCGCCGCGGATCGCCAGCGTGCCCGTGGCCTCGCGGACCGTGTCCTTCACGGCGGCCCGGTCGTCGAGGTGGCGGCCGGTGACGGTGCCGCTGCTCTTCAGTGCGGCGACGGTGCCCTCGAAGCAGACGGTGCCGCCTTCGGTGCCGGCGCCTGGGCCGAGGTCGACGACGTGGTCGGCGATCGCGATCGTCTCCGGCTTGTGCTCGACGACGAGCACAGTGTTGCCCTTGTCCCTCAGCCGCAGCAGCAGGTCGTTCATCCGCTGGATGTCGTGGGGGTGCAGGCCGACGGTGGGCTCGTCGAAGACGTACGTGACGTCGGTGAGCGAGGAGCCGAGGTGGCGGATCATCTTCACGCGTTGGGCCTCGCCACCGGAGAGGGTGCCGGACGGCCGGTTGAGGGAGAGGTATCCCAGGCCGATCTCCGTGAACGAGTCGAGGGTGTGCTGGAGCGCGGTGAGCAGCGGGGCGACCGAGGGCTCCGTCAGGCCGCGGACCCATTCGGCCAGGTCACGGATCTCCATCGCGCAGGCGTCGGCGATGCTGACCGTGCCGATCCTCGACGAGCGGGCGCCCTCGCTGAGCCGGGTTCCGTCGCATGCGGGGCAGGTGGTGAAGGTGACCGCCCGTTCCACGAAGGCCCGGATGTGCGGCTGCATCGCTTCCTTGTCCTTCGACAGGAACGACTTCTGGATCTTGGGGATGAGCCCCTCGTAGGTGAGGTTGACGCCGTTGACCTTGACCTTGGTCGGTTCGCGGTAGAGGAAGTCCTGCATCTCCTTCTTCGTGAACCTGCGGATCGGCTTGTTCGGGTCGAGGAAGCCCGACTCGGCGTAGATCCCGACGGTCCACACGTTGTCCGACTTCCAGCCGGGGATGGTGAACGCGCCCTCGGCGATCGACTTGGAGTCGTCGTAGAGCTGGGTGAGGTCGATGTCGGAGACCGTGCCGCGTCCTTCGCAGCCCGTGCACATGCCGCCGGTGCGCTCGTACGTCGCCTTGACGGTCCTGGTCCTGGCGGCGCCGCGGTCGACGGTGAGCCCGCCGCTGGCCCGGACCGAGGCGGTGTTGAACGAGTACGCGCTGGGCGGGCCGATGTGCGGACGGGCGAGCCGGCTGAAGAGGATCCGCAGCATCGCGTTGGCGTCGGTGGCGGTACCGACCGTGGAGCGGGGGTCGCCGCCCATGCGCTGCTGGTCGACGGTGATCGCGGTGGTCAGGCCGTCGAGGACGTCGACCTCGGGTCGGGCCAGGGTGGGCATGAAGCCCTGGACGAAGGCGCTGTAGGTCTCGTTGATCAGCCGCTGCGACTCGGCGGCGATCGTGTCGAAGACCAGCGAGCTCTTGCCGGAGCCGGACACTCCGGTGAACACGGTCAGCCGGCGCTTCGGGATCTCTATGCTGACGTCCTTGAGGTTGTTCTCGCGGGCGCCGACCACGCGGATCAGGTCGTGGCTGTCTGCGGCGTGCGGTGCGGGCGACTGCTGGTTCCTGCTCGTGGCCATGCTCTGGGTCTTCTCCATCTGTGCGGCCGGCGGGCCCGGTCGGACGGTCGGGCCGGTCGGGCCGGTCAGGCCAGTTCCTGGATGCGGATCAGGTTGCCCGCGGGGTCGCGGAACGCGCAGTCGCGGATGCCGTACGGCTGGTCGGCGGGCTCCTGGACGACCTCGGCGCCGTCGGCGGCGACGCGCTCGAAGGTGCCGTCGACGTCGGCGGTGGCCAGGAGGATCCCGGCGTAGGTGCCCTTGGCCATCATCTCGGAGATGGTGCGGCGCTCGTCGTCGGTGACGCCGGGGTCGGCGGCCGGCGGGTGCAGGACGATGGAGGTACCCGGCTGGTCGGGGGGACCGACCGTGATCCAGCGCATGCCGCCGTACCCGACGTCCTTGCGGACCTCGAAGCCGAGGGTGTCGCGGTAGAAGGCCAGGGAGGCCTCCGGGTCGTCGTGCGGGAGGAAGCTCGCGTGAATGCTGATGTCCATGACCGTCACGCTATCCGCGGCCCCGTGCCTGCGCTTCTCGATTCCTGATCGGCCTGGTTACCTGCTTCGCGACGCACGAGGGGATGCCCTCCGTGGCGCCCGCCGCCACGCGCCGGTAGGCGCTCGGCGGCATGCCGACCAGCTCCGTGAAGCGGGTGCTGAAGGTGCCCAGCGACGCGCAGCCGACCTCGAAGCAGACCTCGGTGACGCTGAGGTCGCCGCGGCGCAGCAGGGCCATGGCCCGCTCGATGCGGCGGGTCATGAGGTAGCCGTACGGCGACTCGCCGTAGGCGCGCTTGAACGCGCGGCTGAGGTGCCCGGCCGACATGTGCACGCCGCGGGCGAGGGCCTCCACGTCCAGCGGCTGCGCGTACTCGCGGTCGATCCGGTCGCGGACCCGGCGCAGCAGGGCGAGGTCGCGCCGGTACTGCGAAACGGCCGGGTCGGAGGCGCTGGTCACACGGTCTGGTTTTCCGGTCACCCGGAAAATCGTGCCACACCCGCGTCCTCCACGGCGGCGACCTCGACGGCCGGGCCCTCGACGGTCTCCTCGCCGGGCCGGTCGAGCCGGTCGACGAGGATGACCGCGACGTCGTCCGCCAGGCAGCCCTGGGTGTGCCGGACCAGCCCCTGGTGGAGCCCCTCCAGGAACGCCTCGGCGGTGTGGTCGTGCATCTCCTCCATGGCCTCGGGCAGGGCGAAGAAGGCGTTGTCGGGAGCGCGGGCCTCGATGACCCCGTCGGTGTGCAGCAGCAGCCGGTCGCCGGGGGCGAACGGGTAGCTGTCCGCCTCGCCCGGCGGGTCGGTGAGGAACTCCTCCAGGCCGAGCGGTGGCAGGGGGGAGGTGGGCGACAGGGCGCGGACCTTGCCGTGGCTGAGCAGCAGCGGGGGCGGATGGCCGCGGTTGACGACCTCGACGGCGGGTCCGTCCCGTACCTGCGCGACGACCGCGGTGACGAAGCGCTCCAGGGCGCCGTCCCCTCCGGACGCGTCCGCCAGGGCGGCGTCGCGGCGCAGGGCCTCCCCGCAGTGGTTCATGACCTCCACGAGTTCCTCCTCGTAGTGCGCGGCCTCGCGGAACGCACCGAGGACGACGGCCGCCGCCCGTACGGCGGGCAGCCCCTTGCCCCGGACGTCGCCCACGATCATCCGGACCCCGTACCGGGTCTGGACGGCGTCGTACAGGTCGCCGCCGATCTGCGCGCCCTTCTCGGCCGCCAGGTAGAGGCTGGCCGCGCGTACGGGACCCAGCCGGTCCGGTACGGGCCGCAGCAGGACCTCCTGCGCGGCGGAGGCGATCCGACGGATCTGGTTGAGCTCGTTCTGCTGGCGCGTGCGCGCGGCGCGACTCGTCATGAAGCCGGCGACCGATACGAGGAGCAGGGCCAGGAAGTTGGTGTAGACCTGCTGGCTGCCCCAGGCGTGGTTGTGGGTGGCGGTGGTGGTGCTCACCGCGACGGCCAGCAGCACCGCGGCGAGCGTGCCCGCGGGGCCCATGGTCACCGCGGCCAGGGCCGGTGTCGCGACCAGCATCGGGCCGGTGTAGATGAAGTGGAGGGGGGTGAGTTCGACGACGAGCACCAGGAGCGCGAGCACGAAGGGCACGCACTGCGCGAGCACGAAGAACATCTGGTGTCGACCGCCGTCTCCCGGTCCCAGGGGCAAGCGGAGGAGGAGCGCCCTCATGGCTCAAGCCTGCCTCGCCCGGGCGGAACGCTGCCAGTCGCCGCCCGGGGTCGGCGCGGGCCTCGCGGGTCGGGGCGTAGGAACCGCGGTGGAAGGGCATGGCTCTGGTACGGGCGTCGGGGCGTCCGTACCGGCTCCCGCTTCCCCGGGGGCGGTGTCCGCCGAACCGTGGAGATCAGTAGGGATGAACCCCCGACCCCCGGACGTACCACCGAACCCTGTGCCGTCCGCGCCTTCCGGACGGGATCCCGCCGCCGGGTCGGGTGGCCCCCCGGTCTCCCGGGAGGAGTTCGACGCCCTGTTCGCCGCCGTACGCGCCTGGGGCCACTGGGACCCGGCCGACCGCGGCGCCTGGAACCGGGTCACCCCCGACCACGTACGGCGGGCCGCCGGGCTGGTCCGGTCCGGCACGACGGTGCGCCTGGGGCTCCCCTGGAACACCCGGGCGGAGCCCGACGACGACAAGCCCGCGCTGCACCACATGACCGATCTCGGCGATGTGGAGCCGCCCGAGCCGGCGACGTACAAGGACTTCCTCGGCGTCGACTACCACGGCAAGGCCGTGACCCACCTCGACGCGCTGTCGCACGTCGCCTACCGGGGGCTCCTCTACGGCGGCCGCCCGGCCGGCGAGTCCGTCGGCGCCGCGGGCGCCCGCTTCGGCTCGGTGGCGGCCCTCGGCCCGCTGGTCGCCAAGGGGGTGCTCCTCGACCTGCCCGCCGTCCTCGGGGTTCAGTGGCTGGAGCCCGGGCGGGCGGTCCGGGCGCGGGACGTGCTGGCCGCGGAGGCGGCCCTCGGCGTGCGCATCGACGACGGCAGTGCCGTACTGCTGCGCTCCGGCCGGTTCCGGCGCCGCCGGGAGGTCGGGCCCTGGGACGTCGGCGCCGCGAGTGCGGGTTTCCACGTGGACGCCGTGCCGCTGCTGGCCGAGCGGGGCGTCAGCCTGCTGGGCTCCGACGGGGACAGCGACCTGCGGCCGTCGCCGGTCGAGGGCGTCCACTCCCCCGTCCACGCCCTCGCCGTCGCCGCCATGGGGGTGCCCCTGCTGGACAACCTGGAGCTGGAGGCGCTCGCCGCCGCCTGCGCCGGGGCGGGGCGCCACGAGTTCATGGTCGTCGTGGCGCCGCTGAACGTGCCCGGCGGGACCGGGTCGCCCGTCGATCCGGTGGCGATCCTGTGACGGGTGTCCGCGGCGGCGCGTCATGCCCCCGCGGAGCTGCTCACCCGAGCCCCATGACGAGCAAATCCGCAGGAATATACTCAAATGCACTGGCGTGATACGACCACCGGTACGGGTAGGGACCCGGCTGAGGGAAGTGATGCACATGGGGGTCACGGGAGAGCAGATCGGCCCCGCACGCTCCCGTGAGCGGTTCCTGCTGGGCGAACCCGTCGAGGGCGGGGTGCGCAGCCCGATCCTGAGCTCGTGGGAGCGCTGCCGGCTGCTGGGACTCTCGCCCGACCAGACCGAGCTCCCCTTCCGGGACGACTTCGATCCGGACAGCCGGCTCGTGCGCGCGGCCGCGCCCGTGCTGGACCAGCTGGCCTCCCGGTTCGCGGGCAGCCGGATGAACGTCTGTCTCGCCGACGGGAACGGCACGGTCCTGCAGCGCCGCTTCGGGGAGCCCTCGCTGGCCCGGAGCCTGCCGCCCATCCAGACCGTGCCCGGCTTCGTCTTCGCCGAGCGGGTCGCGGGGACGAACGGCATCGGCCTCGCCCTCGCCGAGCGCCGGCTGGTCCAGGTCCACGGCGCCGAGCACTTCGCCGAACGCTCCCAGCGGAACGCCTGCTCCGCCACCCCCATCCGCGACCAGCTCAGCGGCTGCGTCGTGGGCGTCCTCTGCTTCGGGTACCCGCACTCCTACGAGGACCCGGCGCTGCCCGTCCTGGTGCGCCGGGCCGCGGAGACGATCGAGCGGCGGCTGATGGAACAGAGTTCGGCGCGGGAGCGCGGGCTGCTGCGGACGTACCTCGAAGCCCGCCGGCGCGCCGGAGCGGAGGCCGTCGGGAACGGGGGGCCCGTCGGGCTGGACGAACTTCCCGACGGTGCGCTCGACGCCCACGACCAGCTGATCCTCAAGGAGAGGGCCACCGAGCTGATCTCCACGGCCCAGCGGGTCTCCGTCCAGGTGCCCCTCCCCCACGGCCGGGGCGTCACCCTGTTCAGCAACCCGGTCACGAGCAGCTCCGGGGTGGAGGGCGTCGTCGTCGAGGCCGTCCTCTCCGGGGAGGGCCCGCCCGTGCACCACCTCGCCACCGCCCCGCCGCACCCGGCACCGCCACACCCCGCCGCACCGCCGCACCCCGCCGCTCGCCGCGCCGGACCGCCGCCCGGCCCCCTCGCACCGACCGCGGGCAACCGCCCCGCCGACGGCGGTCCCGACGGTGCCGGCAGCCGCGGGGGCGCGGTCCGGGGCCTGGTGCTGGTCGGCGAGCCGGAGGTGGGGAAGTACGCGGTCGCGGCACGCCGCCGACTGGAGCTGCTGGCCGAGGCCAGCACCCGGATCGGCACCACGCTCGACGTGACCCGCACCGCCCGCGAGCTCGCCGAGACGGCCGTGCCGCGGCTGGCCGACCACGTCACCATCGACGTGCCCGAGGCCGTGCTCCGCGGCGACGAGTCCCTTGACCCCGCGGCCGACCTGCAGCGCCTGGTGGTCCACGGCGTCGGCGACGGCACCCTCTTCGACCCGGTCGGCAAACGGCTGGACCTGCACCCCGGCACCCCCCACCTGCGGTGCCTGGGGAGCGGACAGCCGGTGCTGGAGCGCGACCTCGCCTCCGCCGTCGGCTGGATCACCCAGAACCCGGCGCAGGCCCGGCGGGTTCTCGCCCACGAGGTGCACTCCCTCGTCTGCGTCCCGCTGCTCGCGCGCGGCCTGCTGCTGGGCATCGCGAGCTTCTACCGTTCGGCGGGCTCGCCCCCCTTCGGCGACGACGACAGCCGACTCGCCCAGGAACTCGCCGCCCGCGCCGCCCTGTGCATGGACAACGCCCGCCGCTACACCCGCGAGCACAACCTGGCCCTGGCGCTCCAGCGGAGCCTGCTGCCGCGCGGCCTCCCCGAGCAGAGCGCCGTCGAGGTCGCCCACCGCTACCTGCCCGCCGAGTCCGCGGTGGGCGGCGACTGGTTCGACGTCATCCCCCTGTCCGGCGCCCGCGTCGCCCTGCTCGTCGGCGACGTCGTCGGCCACGGCCTGCACGCCGCCGCCACGATGGGCCGGCTGCGCACCGCCGCCCGCAACTTCGCCGAGCTGGAACTCGCCCCCGACGAGCTCCTCACGCACCTCGACAACCTCCTCGTGCGCCTGGACCGGGAGGAGGGCGGCGGGGACGACCCGGACAGCACCGGCATCGTCGGCGCCACCTGCCTCTACGTCGTCTACGACCCCACGACGCGCGAGTGCACCATGGCCCGCGCCGGCCACCTCCCCCCGGCCCTGGTCCACCCCGACGGCACGGTCGCCTTCCCCGATCTGCCCGCCGGCCCCCCGCTCGGCCTGGGCGGACTGCCCTTCGAGACCGTCGAGATCACCCTCCCCGAGGACACCACGCTGGTGCTCTACACCGACGGCCTCGTCGACGACCGCCACCGCGACATCGACGACGCCCTCGCCCAGCTCCGCGGCGCCCTGACCCACTCCGACCGGACGCCCGAGGCCACCTGCCAGGCGGTCATCGACGCCGTGGCCCCCGAGCACCCCGCCGACGACATCGCCCTGCTCGTCGCCCGCACCCACACCATGCCCCCCGACCGGATCGCCACCTGGGACCTGCCCGCCGACCCGGCCCGCGTCGGCGAGGTCCGCGCCGCCGCCACCCGCACCCTGGCCGAATGGGGGCTGGAAGAGCTGGGGTTCGCCGCCGAGCTGATGCTCAGCGAGCTGGTCACCAACGCCGTCCGCTACGGGGGCGAGCCCATACAGGTGCGCCTGATCCGCGACCGCGCCCTGATCTGCGAGGTCGCCGACGGCAGCAGCACCGCCCCGCACCTGCGCCGGGCCGCCAGCACGGACGAGGGCGGACGCGGCCTGTTCCTCGTCGCCCAGCTCTCGCAGGCCTGGGGCACCCGCTACACCGGACGCGGCAAGGTCATCTGGGCCGAGTGCGCCCTGGACGCGGCATGACCCCGCACCGCGCCGCTGCCGCGTCCCGTGCGCGGGGCCGGTCCTCCACTCGACCATTGGAGCCCAAAAGGCACTGATTTGCCCGCGATTGCCCCACCCGTCGGATTAACATCCTCAACAACCCTCACCGACGAGGTGAGGACCCCTCAGGCCGGCCCCGGAGACGTCCGTGCACGACAGTTCCGCCCCCTCGACGATCCCGCCGGACCGCCCCGGCGCGGAGCCGCTCGTCCGGATACGCGGTCTGCGCAAACGGTTCGGCGGCACGGTCGCACTGGACGGGGTCGACCTCGACATCCGCGCCGGCAGCGTCCTCGCCCTGCTCGGCCCCAACGGCGCCGGCAAGTCCACGCTGATCAAAGTGCTCGCCGGGGTCCACCGGGCCGACGCGGGCGAGGTGACGGTCGCCGGGCACCCGCTCGGCTCCGACGCCGCGTCCGCGGGGCTGTCCTTCATCCACCAGGAGCTCGGCCTGGTGGAATGGATGACGGTCGCCGAGAACATCGCCCTCGGCACCGGCTACCCGCGCCGCCGGGGCCTGATCTCCTGGCGGCGGACCCGGGAGCGCTGCGCCGAGGCACTGGAGACCGTCGCCGGACACCTCCACCCCGACGCCCGGATCGCCGACCTCGCCCCCGCCGAACGCTCCCTGGTCGCCATCGCCCGCGCCCTGGCGCAGCGGGCCGAGCTCTTCGTCCTCGACGAACCGACCGCCACCCTCCCCGCCGCGGACTCCACCCGCCTCTTCGACGTCCTGCACGCCCTGCGCGACCGCGGGCACGGCGTCCTCTACGTCAGCCACCGGCTCGACGAGGTGTACCAGGTCGCGGACGCCTTCGCCGTGTTGCGCGACGGCCGCCTCGTCAGCCACGGGCCCCTCGCCCCGTACCACCCCGCCCGCCTCGTCCAGGACATCACGGGCGCCGAGCCGGCCCGGCGACAGCCGACGACCGGCGCGTCCCCTTCCGCTCCTCCCTCTCCGTCTTCCGCCGGATCCGCAGCACGGCGGCCCGTCCTCAGCCTCGTGGAAGTGACGACCGACCGCACCGGGCCCGTCAGCCTGGACCTGCACGCGGGCGAGACCGTCGCCCTGGTGGGGTTGACCGGCGCCGGCCACCTGCACCTCGGCCGCGCTCTCGCCGGCGTGCTGCCCCTCGTCGGCGGGCGGGCACTGCTCGACGGCCGCCCGTACCGGCCCCGCTCGGTCGCCGCGGCCCTGCGCAGCGGTGTCGGGTTCGTGGCCGGCAACCGCCAGGAGGAGGGCTGCGCCGCGGAACTGACCGTCCGGGAGAACTTCCTCGCCAACCCGCGGGCCGCAGGGGTGCCCGCGTGGCGCTGGATCCGGCCGCGCCGGGAGCGCGCCGAGACCACCGCCCTCATCGACCGGTTCGCGGTGCACCCCCGCGACAGCGAGGCCGTGATCGCGACCCTGTCCGGCGGCAACCAGCAGAAGGTGGTCGTCGGACGGTGGCTGACGGGGCGCCTGCGGCTGCTGGTCCTGGAGGAGCCGACGGCGAGCGTGGACGTCGGTGCCAAGGCGGCGATCCACGGCCTCATCGACGACGCGCTCGCCGACGGACTGGCGGTCCTGCTCGTCTCCTCCGACTTCGAGGAGGTCACCGACCTCGCCCACCGCGCCCTGGTGTTCGTACGCGGTGCGGTGGCCGCCGACCTGCGGGAGGAGGCCCTCTGCGTCCGGGAGCTCACCCGGACCGCCTCGGCCATGCCCGCGATCACCGGAAGCGCGACGGCCCCGTGACCCTCCCGTCCTCGCACCGCTCCCTGCCGGGCCACCTGCGCGGGCACCTCATCGGGACCTACGGCCTGCTGACCCTCACCGTCCTGCTCTTCCTCGTCTTCTCCGTCATCCTGCCGGACACCTTCCCGACGCTGGACAACGTCTCGGCGATCCTGTCCAACCAGTCGATCCCCGCCCTCCTCGCGCTCGGCGTGACCGTCCCCATCGCCACCGGCAAGTTCGACCTGTCCATCGGCTACGGGCTGGGGCTGGCGCACGTCCTGGTGATGTACCTGGTCGTCGACTCCGGCTGGCCCTGGCCGCTCGCCTGCCTCACCGTCGTCCTCGGCGGCGCCCTGGTCGGCGCCGTCAACGGCGTCGTCGTCGAGTTCGCCCGGATCGACTCGCTCATCGCCACGCTCGGCACCGGCAGCATCATGTACGCCGTCACCGGCTGGCTCACCGACGGCAGCCGGATCGTGCCCGGCCCGGACGGCCTTCCGCCCGGCTTCACCGACCTGTACGACTCCCGGTTCCTCGGCCTGCCCGTTCCCGCCTTCTACGTCCTCGCCGTCGTCGTCGTCCTCTGGGTGCTGCTGGAGCGGCTGCCGTTCGGCCGGTACCTGTACGTCATCGGGTCCAACCCGCGCGCCGCCGGGATGCTCGGCATCCCCACGCGCGCGTACTGCGTCCAGGCCTTCACCTGCTCCGGTCTGGTCGTCGGCTTCGCCGGGGTGCTCCTCGCCGCGCAGCAGCAGATCGGCAACCCGAGCGTGGGCCTGGACTACCTGCTGCCCGCCTTCGTGGGCGCACTGCTCGGCTCCACCACCATCAAACCGGGCCGCGCCAACGCCGTGGGCACCCTCGTGGCCGTCTCGCTGCTCGCCGTCGGCCTCGCCGGCATCCGCCAGCTCGGCGCCGAGTTCTGGGCCACACCGCTGTTCAACGGCGCCACCCTGCTCATCGCGGTCGGCCTGGCCGGCTACTCGTCCCGCCGGAGGCTGCGCACCACGGCCGCGCCGGACCGCCCGGAGCGGGTGGCCGGTGGGCGGCGCACCCAGTGACAGGAGCACCGTGTACCCGTACCGGAAGACCGCCGTCGCGGCCGTGGCCCTGGGGGCGGCGGCCCTGGGCCTGCTGGTGGGCTGCGAGCGGGGCTCGGCCCCGTCGACCGCGACCGCGAGCGGACGCGCGACGGCGACCGCGCCCGCGGCCGACGGCTGCCCGGAGGCCCTGCGGAAGGCCAGGGCCGCCGTGCAGGCCGCCGAACGCACCGACACCGCCTGGCGCGGCCCGCGCAGCGGCCCCGCGGCCGTCCCCGACAAGACCCTCGTCTACGTCGCCCAGACCATGACCAACCCGGGGGTCGCCGGAGTCGCGAAGGGGGTCAAGGAGGCCGCGGCAGCCATCGGCTGGAACGTCCGGGTCATCGACGGCGAGGGCACCCCGGCCGGCATCCAGGCCGCGTTCAGCCAGGCCGTCGCCCTCAAACCGTCGGGCATCGTCATCGGCGGCTTCGACCCCCGTCTCACCTCGCAGCAGGTGGCGCGGGCCGAGGAGGCGGGCATCCCGCTGATCGGCTGGCACGCGGTGAGCTCACCCGGTCCCAGCGCTAGCCCCAAGCTCTTCACCAACGTCACCACGCGGGTGGAGGACGTCGCGAGGATCAGCGCCGACTGGGTGATCGCCCGGTCCGACGGCGGCGCCGGCGTCGTCGTCTTCACCGACGACTCGATCCCGTTCGCGCGGTTCAAGGCCCAGCTCATCAAGGGGCAGCTCGCCCGCTGCCCCGGGGTGAAGCTCCTCACGTACGAGAACATCCCCATTCCGGACGCCAGCCAGCGCACCCCGCAGGAGGTCTCCTCCCTGCTGTCCCGCTTCGGGCGGGGCTGGACCCACTCCGTCGCCATCAACGACCTCTACTTCGCGGACGCCGCGCCCGCCTTCCGCGCCGCCGGGAAGCCCGGCGACGGGCCCCCGTTCAACATCGGCGCGGGCGACGGCGACCCCTCCGCGTTCCAGCGCATCAACGGCGGCCAGTTCCAGGCCGCGACCGTGCCCGAGCCGCTCACGCAGCAGGGCTGGCAGATCGTCGACGAGTTCAACCGCGCCTTCGCGGGAAGCCCGCCCAGCGGTTACGTCGCCCCCGTCCACGTGGTCACGGCCGACAACAGCAGGGGAGGAACGTCCTGGGACCCCGAGGGCTACCGGGAGGCGTACGAGCAGATCTGGCGGCGCTGACGCGCGCGCCGCGCAGGGCCGCGCGGGGCCGCGGGCCCTGCGCGGCGACGGGCAAGCGGGCAGGTCGTCGGGGCTCCCGGCCCGGCTTGACTGCCGGGCGGCGCGACCGGTAGGGAAAGGGCAGCACCCGCGCACGGTGCGGAACGGGGGTGCTCACACATGAAACCGCTGGGACCGGGCGATCCGGACTCGGTCGGCGACGGCCGCTACCAGCTGACCCACCGGCTCGGCCAGGGCGGCATGGGCGTGGTCTACCTCGGCCGCTCCCCGTCCGGGCGGGCCGTCGCCGTGAAGGTCGTACGCCCCGAGCTGAGCACCGAGCCGGGGTTCCGGCGCCGCTTCGCCGACGAGGTGGCGGCGGCGCGGCGCGTCGGCGGCTTCCACACCGCTCCGGTCGTGGACGCCGACCCCGACGGCGACCCCGCCTGGCTGGTGACCGCGTTCGTGCCCGGGCCGACCCTGGCCACGGTGCTGGCGCGGGTCACGGCCCTGCCCGTGGACACGCTCACCGTGCTGGCCGCGGGGCTCGCGGAGGCGCTGGAGGCGATCCACCGGGCCGGGGTGATCCACCGCGACTTCAAGCCGGCGAACATCATCATCGCGGAGGACGGCCCCCGCGTCATCGACTTCGGCATCGCCCGCGCGCTGGACGGTACGGCGCTGACGCAGACCGGCATGCAGGTGGGCACCCCGGGGTTCCTGTCGCCGGAGCAGCTCACCGGTGGTGCGATCACGCCCGCGGTGGACATGTTCGCCCTCGGCGTCGTCCTCACGCAGGCCGCGGGCGGTTCGCCGTTCGGCGACGGCCCGGCGACGGCCCGGCACTACAAGGTGGTGTACGAGGAGCCGGACCTGAGCGCGGTCCCCGAGGAACTGCGCGGGCTGGTCGCCGACTGCCTGCGCAAGGACCCGGCGGGCCGGCCCACCTCGGGGGACTTCCTGCGCCGGCTGACCGTCCGCTGGCCCGCGGAGGGCTGGCTGCCGGACGCGGCCATGGCCCTGCTGCGCGGCGAGGACCCCGCGCAGGCGGCGGCCCCGGAACCGACACCGGTTCGGGATCCGACGCGGGCCGAGGACCCGACACCCGCTCAGGATCCGGCTCCGGGCACGGTTGCCGACCGGTCGGGCACCGTGGCGGACTCGGGCGCTCCGCCCTTGGCGGACCCGGGCGTTGTGGCCGCCGCGACGGTGGCGGTGGCGGCCGTACCGGAGGCGGAGGGCACGTCGCTGCCGACGCCCGCGGTGGCAGGGGCGCCCGGTCCCGACCGGCCTGCGGATGCACAGGCCGTCACCGAGACCGGAGCGGGAGCCGGCGCAGTCGGCTCTGCCGGCGGGGCCGGCGGGGCCGGGGCGGCGGAGGCCGCCGTGCCCCGGGAGCCCGCCGAGCGGCGGCCCGGCCGTACCACCGCCGTGCGTGCGGCGGCGGTGCTGCTCGCGCTGTCCGCGGTGGGCCTCCTGGTGTGGCGCCCGTGGCTCGGTTCGGCGGAGGAGCACGGTTCGACGGGGTCCGGCGGCCCCACGGCCTCCGCCGCCCCGCCGTCCGCGTCGGCCGGCCCGGCCGCGTTCCCGACCGCGCCGGTGCTGGTGCGTCAGGACACCGCCGCGGGCTGGCCGCAGGACTGCCACGGGGTGATCTCCCGCCGCGACCCGGGGGCCGCAGCCCCCGTACGGCTGACCGCCGGGGACGCCTGCGCCATGCTCCCGCAGTGGTCCCCGGACCGCCGGTCGTTCGCGTACACGCAGGTCACCGCGCAGGGCTCGGCCGTCTGGACGGCCGACGCCGACGGCTCGCACGCACGGCGGATCACGGCCATCGCCGGCGGCCGGGTGTCCTGGTCGCCTGACGGCAGCCGGCTCGCGGTGCTGCGCGCCGAGAAGGGCGTACAGCAGCTGTTCGTCGTGAACGTCGCTGACGGCTCCGCCCGTCAGGTGACCTCCGGCACCGCCCACGTGGAGGACCCCGCATGGTCGCCGGACGGCAAGCGGA
The DNA here is from genome assembly GCF_051550185.1 of Streptomyces pallidus (ex Mingjun et al. 2026). Taxonomy (NCBI): domain Bacteria; kingdom Bacillati; phylum Actinomycetota; class Actinomycetes; order Kitasatosporales; family Streptomycetaceae; genus Streptomyces; species Streptomyces pallidus (ex Mingjun et al. 2026). Next base: position 885,711 of record NZ_CP196181.1, read on the forward strand.
TCGCGTTCTGCATGCAGTCCGGCAAGGACGACTGGCAGATCCATGCGGTGGACGCCGAGGCCGCGGGAGCCGCCCCGGAGCAGCTGACCCGGCTGCCGCACCCGGCGCTCGACCCGGTGTGGTCGCCGGACGGCCGCTCGTTCGCGTACACCGCGGGGACGTACGGGCGGGGGACCCAGGGCGACATCCGTGTGGTCGGCGCCGACGGCACCGGTGACCGGGCCCTGGTGGCGACCGACGCCCACGAGATGGACCCGGCCTGGTCCCCGGACGGCACCTGGCTCGCCTTCGTACGGGGGCCGTACGAGAAGCCGGTGATCTGGGCGGTCCGCGCGGACGGCACCGACTCCCGCTCCCTCACCACCTCGTCGGCGACCGAGGGCCATCCGTCCTGGCGCTGACCCGGCGCCCGCCCGCGGCCATGGCACCCGCCGTGGCCGCGGGCGGTCGCTGCGCCGTGGGGTCGCGAGGGTGCTGGACGGAACCGACGCCATCGACTCTGGGCCGCGCTCGAACACGGCTACGGGCCGACGGACGGCGGGCCGGAGCTGCTGCGGGCGGCCGGCTCGGCGGACCCGCAGGTACGGGACGGGCGGTGCAGGAGCTGTCCTCGTCACTCTGCCACCAGGGGTCGGTCTACTCGGCGACGGCCGCCACGGCCATGCGGGCCGGCGCCGGGGCCGGTGACCTGGCGACGGCGACGGCGCTGGCCCGCGTCACGGGGGATGCGGGGCCCGCGGCCGGGACCTGCACGAGCCGCACCTGGGTGCGCTGCGCGCCCTGGTGGGGATGCGCCTGCTCCCGGCAGCGGCCCGACCCGCCGTGGAGCGCATCGCCCGCTCCCCGCGTCGTGTCGTCTCCGGCTTCCTGTGCGACGGCACGCCGCTCCCGGACCTGACGGCGAGGCGGCTGGGCCGGGAGCTGCTGGTGCGAACCGGCTGAGGGGGGTCGGGAGGTCCCGGTGCCCCGGCGGGCGGGCGGGCGGGCGGCCCGAACGGGCGGGCGGCGGCGTGGGCACGCCGTCCGGTTGCCACCTTCTCGCCTGCCTGCCGGGGCCGTCCTCCCCCGTACGGGGGAGACCGCTTCCTCGCACGGGGGATCCGCGACAGCTGTCCGGGCGGGTTTCCTGGAGACATGAAGATCACGATGAAACGCCTGGTCACCGCGGCTGCGGTGGCGGTGCTGGCCCTCACCGGACTGGCGGCCCCGGCCGGGGCCGCCCCACTGGACGACGACATCCGCGCCCGGATCGCGGCGGTTCCCGGCATGCGGCTCGTCGGCGAACGCCCCGGTACCGACGGGCAGACCGTCCTCGACCTCGCCTTCCGGCAGCCCATCGATCACCACCGCCCCGATCGGGGTTCCTTCGAGCAGCGGCTGACGCTGGTACACAAGTCGGTCGACCGCCCGATGGTGCTGTACAGCAGCGGCTACGACCTGGGGTCCACGCCGCAGCGCCCCACGGAGCCGACGGTGCTGCTGGACGCCAATCAGATCACCACCGAGCAGCGGTTCTTCGGGACGTCCAAGGCGGCGGACCAGGACTGGTCCACGCTCACCATCTGGCAGGCGGCCAGCGACCACCACCGTCTGGTCGCCGCGCTCAAGCAGCTGTACCGCGGGGCGTGGATATCGACCGGGGGCAGCAAGGGCGGGATGACGGCCGTCTACCACCGCCGCTTCTACCCGGACGACGTGGCCGGCACGGTCGCGTACTCGGCGCCCAACAACACGGACGACCGGGACGACCGCGCCTACGACGCCGGCCTGGCCCGGGTCGGCACCCCCGAGTGCCGGGCCGCCCTCATCGAGGTCCAGCGGCAGGCCCTGATGCGCCGCGAGGCGATGACGCAACGGTACGGCCGCTGGGCGGAGGAGCAGAAGGCCACCTTCCGGACCGTCGGCAGTGCGGACCGGGCGTTCGAACTCGCCGTGCTGCGCCTGCCGATGATGTTCTGGATGCACCAGCCGGCGGACGCCTGCGCCACGGTGCCCGGGGCCGACGCCTCCGATGACGCGCTCTACGCGTGGGTGGCCGGGGTGACGCTGCTTCCCGTGTACACCGACCAGTCGCTGGAGCCCTACACCCCGTACTTCTACCAGCTGGGCACCCAGCTCGGGTACGCCACGTTCTCCGCCCCGTACCTGGAGGGGCTGCTGCGCCACCCGGGGCTCCAGGAACTCCGGTCCTACGTGCCGCGGGAGATACCCCTGCACTTCCAGCGCGGAGCGATGGCCGACATCGACCGATGGGTGCGGGCCGACGGCCGCTCGCTGATGTTCGTCAACGGCCAGAACGACGTGTCGGTCGCGGAGCCCTTCCGGCTCGGCAGGGGCACGCGCGACTCGTACGTGTTCGAGGTGGGCGACGGCAGCCACCACGTCTCCGTCAAGGGCCTGCCCCCGGCCGATGCGGACCGGGCCACGGCCGCGCTGCGCCGCTGGGCCGGGCAGACCGGTGCCGGCCGGGGGTGAGCTGCGGGCCGCCGGTCAGGGGTGGGCCGGTCCGGGCGGTGTCCGGCGGCACATCCAGTGACCGTCGGTGCTCCAGCCCAGGAAGCGGCGGGCCAGGCCGCCGTGCGCGGTCCCGTCCGCTCCGAACGCGCCGCCCGCGGCGACCATCCGGAGCCCGGCCAAGGCCGGGCCGAGGCGGGCGGCCGTGTGCCACGGCCGACGGGCGGCTTCGGCTGCCGCCCACTCCACGAAGGCCGCCTGCCGGTCGGGGGTGCACAGCGACAGGTGGAACAGCATCTGCCGCCAGGCGTAGGCCGCGTCCTTCACCGTGGCCAGCGGGCGCGGGTGCCCCTCCACCCGTGCGACCAGCCGGCAGGCGGTGGTGAAGCAGGCCCGGGCCAGGGCCTCCCAGCCCGCCGCCGGGGCGATACCGGCGTGCCGGACGAGGACGGCGAGGTTGTGGGTGGTGAGGATCTGCGCCTGCTCGATGACGGTGCCGTTCGCGGCGGGCGACCACGACCTGGAAGCGCCGCCTCCGGAACCCGCCGAGCGGTCCCGGGCGGCATCGGCCCGCTCGGCGCACATCCCGGCGAAGGCCGGCGCCGTCGCCGGACCCGCCGCCGTACGGGCCCCGGCGTCCCGGGCGAGGCGCTCGGCGGCCTGGACCACCGCCATGCTCCGCACCGCCGCACCGTCGATCCCGTAGTAGCGCGCGTACAGGGTGCCGTCCAGGAGGTCGGTGGCCACCCGGGCGGCGGTCAGGAACTTCGGGGAGAAGGCGCCCATGAAGATGTCGGCCGCCAGCTCCTCCACGAACGGCGCCTCCGCCAGCTCAGCCTGCCGTGCGAGCTGGGACAGTTCGCGCACCAGCGGGTTGGGCAGCAGGGTCCCCGGGAACGCGCCGACCGCCAGCTCGCCGAGCTGCCGCAGGGCGGCGCCGGCCGCGCCCCGGGCACGCTCGGCGGCGTCCGCCTCGGTGCCGTGGGCGGCGAGCGCCCGCACCCAGGGCAGCTCCTCCACCCGGACCTGGTGGGCGAGGTCGAGCAGCAGCAGCGAACGGCGGTTGCGGAACGCGCGGTACGTCGCGGCCGCCAGGGTGCGCAGCGCGGGGTCACCGTAGCGCTGGGCGGTCGCCGCGGCCACCAGTTGCGGCACCAGCTCGGCCAGGACCTCGGCGGACGGTACGACGCCCTGCTCGACCAGGGTCTCCAGCGGGGCGCTCAGCGCGGAGCGCACCGTCTGCCGCAGCCGCTCCGGAACCGCGGTGCCGGCCGGCAGGCCGGAGGCGTCCGCCTCCGCCTCGGTGACGGGGGCGACGGGCGATTCCACGTCGGGCGTTCCGTCGCGCTGGTCCAGCGGGGCGAGCCGCTGCGCCACGAGGGCGGCGATGCGGTGGTGCGCGGGCAGGGCCGCCTGCAGCTCCTGGCTCCGGCGCAGCTGCGTGTGCTCGGCGGATCCCGGCAGGCCGCGCTTGGCGACCATGGAGGTCACGGCGTGCTGCAGCAGCCCGGCAAGTCGGGCGGGGACGGGCCGTCCGGCGGCGGTCTCCTCCAGGGCCCGGCGCAGGATGCCGGCGTTCGACTTCGGGTCGCGGTGCTTGCCGCACAGCGGGTGGGCGGCGGCGAGCTCCCGGTAGCGCTCCAGCAGCGCGCCGGCCTCGGCCCGCGAGGCGTCACCTGCCGTCCCCGCCGCGTCCGGGGTGCCGGTGCCGTACCGCAGCCAGTGGGCGAGCATGTCGTCCTCGAACGGCCGCCAGACGGTCAGTGCCTCCCGCTGCGCCTCGACCGCCGCCTTGGGCTGCCGGGCGGCGAGCTGCCCCGCCACCTCGCCGACGCTGCGGCGGTGCACGGCGGCCGCGTCGGCGGCCGGTCGGTCCGTCGGGCGCGGCAGGAAGCGCAGCCGGTCCGCGAACGGCCGGAGCTCGGCGACGAGCGCGGCCGCCGCGTCGATGTCGCCGGCCCGGATCAGCCAGGCCACGGTCAGCAGTGCGGACTCCTCCGGCAGCACCACCTCGTAGCGGCCGCTGTCCAGGAGCTCCCACAGGCCGGTGAGGCCTTCCTCGGTCAGGGCGTGCGCGAACAGCTCGGCGCGGGTCGCGGGAAGGCCTGCGCGGTGCGCGGCCTCCTCCTCGTACGGGGTGAGCGGACCGCTCGCCGCGGGCGTGCCGGTGGCGAAGCCGCCCCGCACCACCTCGGGCGTCACCCAGGCCGGCAGCCCGGCGACGGGGGTGCGGGACCCGACGGTCAGCCGCCCGGCGGCCATGCCGGACAGCACGGCCCGCCACTGCCGCACGCGGCCCTCGGCGCGCTCCCGCGCGGCCGCGTCGGGGTGGGCCGCGGAGGTGCGCAGCGCCTGCTCCAGCCGGGCCGCGGCATAGGCCGGGGAGGCCGTGGCGGTCTGCGCCGGCGGCGCCGTACGGGGCGTGGTGGGCTGCTGGTCAGCGGTCTCGTCCATAAGCCGGCGTGGCAGGTTCTGCCCCTGCGCCCCCCGGATAGGAAGTCCGGTGCTCTGCTGACTGAGCTACACGCCGTCGGTACGCCCGACCTTAGGGAGGCGCGCCCCGTCCCGGCAAACGATTTCGGGGGCGGGCGGCCGGGCCGGCCGCCCGGTCGCCCGACGCGATGAATCGCTCGATAATGAGGCATATGGCACCGAAGGGCTCAACGCGTCATCAGCCGTCGACGCTGACCGTCAAGGGCCGTGCCGTGCGCCTGCGCACCATCGGCTTCGTCGTCCTGGCCGCCCTCGCCATCTGGTTCATCGCCGTCAACACCGGGCGGGTCACCGTCAGGTTGTGGGTCCCCACCGTCGCCGTCCCCCTCTGGGTGGTCCTCACCGTCACCCTCCTCGTCGGCATGGTCCTCGGCGTGTTCCTCGCCAGGCGCCGCGCCGCCCGCCGGTAGCGGCGGCGCCCTACCGGTCCCCCGCCGCGGGGCGGCGGCCCACGGGCAGCAGGTACATCAGCGGCTGCTCCAGGTCGTCCAGGCCGAGGAGTTCGTGGGACAGGTCGTCGTGGAAGCCGCCGAGCGGGGTGCCGCCCAGGCCGAGCGCCGATGCCGTCAGGAGCAGGGTCTGGGCCAGGTGGCCCGTCTCCAGCAGGGCCAGGCGCAGGGCGCGCAGTCCGTAGCGGCGGCGCAGCAGGCCGAGGTCCGCGTACACGCCGAGGACGATCGGCGCCCCGTCGACGCCGATCCAGTCCGGGTCCGTCGACGGACGGGACAGGTACGTCGACAGGGGCTTGATCTGCGACAGCTCGGGCACCGGGCCGATACGGCTGAGCGTCCGCCGCTCCGGCACGCAGTCGTACGTGCCCGCGGGCACCCCGGCCACGTCGAGCACCAGCAGCCGGACCCGGGCCGTGTACAGGGCGCCCGCGCTCGGGTAGGCGCGGTGGACGAGCGTGCGGGTCGTGCCGTCGGCCAGGGTCTGCTCCGAGCGGCTGTTCGCGGAGAGGGAGTTCCACAGCAGCGCGCCCAGGGTGCCCGCGTCCAGCGGTCCGGCGAGCGCGCCGCGCAGCGAGGCGCGGTCGACGAGCACGGTGCCCAGCGGCACGTCCGGCAGGGGGTCGGCGGGCAGTGCGAACTCCGGACCCGGCGGGACGGGCCGCGGGGCGGGGAGGTCGTGCAGCGCGGAGTCCTCGCCGCGGCCGATCTGGAACTTGCTGCGCTCCAGGTACTGGACGTCGGCCGCGGTGTGCCCCTGCGGGAAGAAGCCGGGCGGCTCGTCGGTCTCCAGCAGGGTCCGGGCGGCGAGCCGGCACACCGCCCGCTCCTCGTCGGGGGTGACGCCGAGCCGGTTGAACAGCATGTGGAGCTGCGAGGCCCAGATCCATGCCGTCGCGTCGCGGGTGGTGGCCCGCTCCTCGTCCGCGGTGCCGCCGGCGCGCAGCAGTGCGTCGGCCTCGTGGACGCGGTCCGCCCAACGGCCGAGCCAGCCGGCCGCGGTGCCGGTTTCCAGGCGTTCGCGCACGGCCGCCGCGCGCCGCGCCAGGCCCGTGCGCTGCCCCGCGAAGACGGAGTTGACGCGGGCGTGCACGGAGGCGCCCGGTAGCAGCGGCACCTCGGTGACCCACCGCCAGCCCGCCGCATGGCCGCGCAGCCAGCGGGCCGTGGTCAGCCGGTCCATGCCGAGGGCGTACCCGGTGGCGTGGGCCAGGTCCGCGGCGAGCGTCAGCCGCCGCGCCGCGCCCGCTCCGGCACCGCCGACCGCATGGAGGTCCCGCAGCGCGTCCAGGGCCACCTGCGTCGACGCGGCGAAGACCTCCTCGGCGACCGGGAGGGCCCGCGGGCCGCCGTAGCGGTCGGTCTCGGGGACGTACGCGACCTCGCGGACCTCCCCGTGCCGGGAGGGCCACGGGCCCGGCACCGCCGGCACGTCCTTCGCCGCCCGCGCCAGCTCCTGCGCCAGGTCCGCGGCGGCCGGCGCGCTCAGCCCGCGCGCCCGGATCCGCAGATGGGGGCCGTCCTCGCCGTACCGGATGAAGAACCAGCGGGTGGCGTCCCCGCCGGACGCGGTGAGCCGGTCGAGGAGCGGGGCCACCTCGCGGAGGAGGAAACGGTCGGTGTCCTCGGTGCTGGAGTGCAGGAAGAGGTGGAGGCTGTGCCAGGTGTCGGTGGTCATCGCGTGCGGTCCTCGTTCGCGGGTGCGGGTGCGGGTGCGGGGTCAGGGGAACGGGTGCGGGTGCAGGGCCAGGTCCTCGTGGCGCAGCGGGCGGGCGGTGCGGCCCAGCCGGTACGGGACCTCCAGCAGCCGGGTCAGCCCGCGGGTCCGCCGGTTGACGTGCCCGAAGGTCATCGGCAGCGAGCCCGGGACGATGACCTTCACGCAGTGCAGGCCGAGCTGGTCGCGCAGCCCCGGTTCCGTCTGGTCGACGGTGACCACTTCCAGGCCGGCCCGGGAGAGCCGCTCCACGGTCGCCCCGAGCAGGTCGGTGAGGTCGCCGACCGGTTCGGGAGCCCCCGGCCAGGCCTCGGCCACCGGCACGCAGGGCGTGTCGGTGTGGAGGAACTCCAGGCGCGGGCCCGCCTCGGGCAGGGTGTTGAGCCCGACGTGGTCGTCGAGGCCCACGACCAGCTCCGGGCGGTCCAGCATCGGTCGGAGCCGCTCGGGGTCGCGCGGCCCGCCCTCGGCGAGGGAACGGTGCGCGGATTCCAGCACGTTGGTGACGACCTCGGCCACCGCGGACCTGATCGCGGCGCGCGGGTCGTGGTGGGCGCCCGCAGCGAGGAACATCCGCGGCGCGTCCGGGTGGTTCCCCTCGTACCGGCAGACGGCGACGACCGCCGGGATGCCGAAGTCGTTGGTCGCGTCGAGCAGCGACAGCCGGTAGCCGGCCAGGGCCGCCCGGTCCGCGAGCATGGCCGTGCCGGTGTCCTCGGGCGGTGGCTGGACGCGGCGCAGCGGGGTGGCCGCGTACCAGGCCATGAGGAAGGCGTCGCGTTCGGCGACCTCGAACAGGCCGTAGAGCGCTGCCTCTTCGGGGCTGTTGCCGAGTCCGCAGCCGTTGGAGGACTCGTACACCACGCGCGGCCGGTCGGGTCCCGGAACGTCCCAGTAGGCGGCGTGCTCGGGGACGGCGACGGCCCGCTGCCGGGTGAGCGACCAGCCCTGCACCCAGTCCATTTCCAGCTCCGGGGTGTACGGGACGGTCGGTGCGGCGGGATGCCCGTGGTGGGCGGGGTCGGGCAGGCCGAGCCGCTCCGGGTCGAGGGCCCGGTCGGGCCCCAGGGCGGCGAAGGAGGCCCGCAGGTCGGTGCGGCGGCCGGTGGGGCGCATGCCCGCGTACCGCTCGACGGCTTCGAACAGGGCGATGCGCTCGCTGTCGGCGAAGTCGCGGGCCCTGCCGTACCCGCCGTCGTCCAGGTCCCGGCCGTCGGTGACGACGGCGGTGGTCAGGGAGAAGGCCGAGTCCTCGGCGCGCATCAGCCGGCGCACCGGGCCGAACCGCTCGTCGTACAGCGCGGCGCGCAGGCCCTGCGCGGTGGTGCGGGAGTTGGGGGCGCGCAGCACGTACGGATCGGGCAGCGGTCGGGGCCCGGCGGGGAGCGGGTCCGCGCCGGCGGCCGTGTCCAGGGGGAGGGGGCGGCACACCGGGCAGCCGCCGACGGGCCGGAGGCGGTGGGTGGACCAGGTGCCGCGGCCGAGGTGCACGACGTACACGGTGGCGGTCTCGACGGCGCCGGCGCCGCCCGTACCACCGTCGCCGTCGCGGCCGTCGGCGCCGCCCGTGCCACCGTGGCCGTCGGCGCCGTCCAGCAGGTCCTGTGCGAGGACGCCGACGCAGTCCGCGAGCGCCGGGGACAGTACGCCGGCCAGCTCCAACCCGGGGCTGCGCCACGGCACCCGGCCGCCCGCCGTGGCCAGCCGCTGGTACTCGGCGCAGCTCAGGCAGGCCGCCGCGCCCGGCCGCAGTACGGGACCGACCACCGCCAGGGCGCCGTCGAGCCGTACGGGCACCAGGGCCACGGGGTGGCCCAGCGCGTGCCGGCTCAGCTCCTCGGCGAGGCGCGGGGTCCACCGGGGCAGCAGGACCGCGGCCCGGCCGGACGGCAGCGCGAGTGCCGCTCCGGCGTCGAGCACGGGTGGCGCCAGGGTGCCGCCGAGCGGCCCGGATTCGTCGCGGGGGACGTTCACGCCCGGGACGGCTGCCGCCGCCTTCGTCATCGTTCCTCCTCCGGGGTGTGCAGGACGGTGAAGCCGAAGGCCCTCAGCCGGTCGGCGAGTTCCCGGGCCCCCGCCGGGAGCGCAGGCTGCGGCCGGCCGGCGGTGGCGGGGCGGTCCGCTCCGGTCAGGCGGCGCAGCGCGGTCTGGAAGGCGGCTTCGCGGCCGGCCAGGTCGACCAGCCAGCCGCCGGTCCAGCCGGGGTCCTCCCAGGCGGCCGTGCGCACTCCGGCGGCGGCCAGCGGGGCGACGGCGCCGCCGGACGGCGGCGGGCTCCCGGCCGGAAGTCCGGCGTCGCGCGCGCAGAGCGCGGACACCGCGGCGAGCGCGGCGAAGGCGGCCGCGTCCCCGGGGGTCGCCTCGACGGCTTCGCCGAGCACCGGGCGGGCGGCCGGCCCCGTGCCGCGGACCACGGCGTGGTGGACCTCCGCGCCCGGGGCGGCCCGGAACACCTCCAGGCGCGCCGACACGCCGAGGCGGGCCGTCAGCGTGGTCCACCAGTGCCGGGCCTGCGGATGGCCGACCCACTCCCCCGGGTCCCCGGCCGTACGGTCCGTCGCGCGCCCGAGGCGGTCGGCCGCCGCAGCGCGCAGGGCGCGCCCCGCGGCGTGGCCCGGGTCGGCGCCGACGGTGTAGCCGGTTCCACCCAACCGCAGTTCGGCGGCCCGGCAGAACACCTCCAGGCGCGCCAGGTCCAGCCGCGGCGCACCACCGACCGGGCCTTCGAGGACCGGAGGGCCGTCCGCGGGCCGGGCCCCGGAGGGCGTGCAGGCCGCGAGCGGCACGGGAAGCTGCGGCAGGCTCCCCGGGAGGGGCTCGGGCAGCAGCCCGCACCGCCGGTCGCCGAGGGCCGTCACCCGGCGGAGCGCCTCGGCGAGGGTGCCCGCGGGTGCCAGGTCGTCGCGCCGGTCGGCGTCGATGCGTTCCGGGCCCAGCCAGCTGCGGTACTCGGCCCGCAGGGGCCGGGCGTCCGCGAGGAGCACCGCGGGCAGACCGGGGAGCAGGCGCCCGTCCTCGCCCTCGTCCGCGGGGTCCGGCAGGCCGGCCGCGGCGCAGAGCAGCCGGTGTGCCGCGGCGCCGCCGATCAGGGTGGCGTGCAGCTGCGGGGGGCCGGCAGGGGCGGCCGCGGCCTGGGCGAGCCGTGTCTCCAGGGCGGTCGCGTCCGCACGGATCTGGGCGGCGCTGCCGGGGGCCGTGGCATAGCCGGCCCCGCCGCACAGCCCGGCCGCGACGCCCCGGTCCGGGCCGGCCCCGCGGGTGTACAGCAGGATGCGGCCCGCGGGCAGGGCCGGGTCGGCGGCGTACGAGACGGGCAGCCCGCCCGCGGCCAGTGCCCGTCCGGCGGCCCTGGCCAGCGGCCCGTCGGGGGATGCGGCCACCACCTGCGCCCGCGTCGTGGCCAGCGCCGCGGCCGCGGCGGCGGGGTCCTCGGCCGCGGCTTCGAGCCACGGGGCGACCGAGCCGGACCCGCCGACGGATCCGGCCGAGCCGGCAGGACCGGCAGGGCTGGTGGCGGGGACGGTGACGAGCAGGTCGTACTCGTCCAGCCGGCCCAGGAGGGTGTCCACCGCGGTCCGCAGGGCGGAGTCCGGCTCGATGCCGTCCAGCAGGTCTTCGAGCCGGCCGTCCCGCAACGGCTTCTCCAGCAGCCGCCACAGGGTGGGCAGCGCCTTGCTGCCCTCCAGGGTGACGCTCCCCCGCCGGCCGCGCAGGTGCAGGCCGTCCCGCACCACGGTCACCGCGACGTCGGGACGCAGCCGACGTACGGGCACGGCGGGAGCGGTGGCGGTGGCGGTGTTCATGACCGTGCCTCCACGGCCTCGATGACCGCGTCGATCTCCGCCCGCCAGTCGCATCCGGTCAGCCCGGGAACCGTGCCGATGACCAGGTACGCCGCGAGGTAGCGTTCCAGCGGCCGGATGTCACAGATGGCGAAGAGCCGGTACAGGGCGTTGGTGCAGGCCCGGTACACCAGGTAGTCGGGGCGGCTCCACATCGCGCCGTGCGGGTCGGAGCGGCGCAGCAGGCGGTGGAACTCGCTGTAGCGGGTGCGGAGGTCCTGGTTCCAGCGGGCGTGCACCTCCTCGTCCCCGGTGGCGGCGGCCCGCGCCCGGTACTCCAGCGGGACGCCGTGGAGGTCGGCGCCCGCGTCGTGGCGGCTCTGCGCCAGCTGCCAGGCCCCCACCGAGAAGTCCGCCCAGGCCCGTTCCCAGCCCTGGGCACCGCCCTCGGCGATCCGGCCGACGAGCGCGGTGACGGAGTCCCCCGCGCGTTCCGCGTGGCGCTGGAAGCTGCTGCGGATCCGGCCGTCCGGGTCGTCGTGGACGAGGAAGTCCTCCAGGTGGGAGACGTACGAGAAGTGGCCTCCGGCCAGGCCGTCGGGGTGGGCGCAGGCGTGCGCCGCGAGGGCGGTGACGGCGAGCCGGAGCCGTGCCTGCGGGGTGTCGCCGTGCTCACCGAGAAAGCCGGCGCCGGCCGTCAGCGGACGGATCCCGGCCCGCAGCAGGTCGTCGCGCAGGTCGGCACCGTCGTCCCCCAGCAGCCCGATGAGGGGGGTGCGGTCGACGGCCTGGATGCGGACCGTGTTGTCGGGGACGATCGGCCCGTACGGCGGCGGGACGAGCTCGCTGCGCCCGGCCTGGGCGGCCCGCTCCAGCAGCTCGGCCTCCGTGAGGTCGCCCTTCGAGGGGTGCGCTCGGAGCCAGTCGCGGATCCGGCCGGCAGCGGCCCCGGCGGCGGCGTCCACCTGTGCGGCCGGCCCCTGGAGGCGCAGCCGCAGGTGGGGTCCGTGCAGCCAGTGCCGTTCGACGTGGGCGGCCAGGCCGTCCGCCGTGCAGGCCTCGGCGAGGGGGAGCATCACCTCCCTCAACAGGGGTGCCTTGAGGGGGTGGTGGTAGTAGGCGACCACATCGCGGGCGCCGTCGTCCTGGGGCTGCATGCCTGGCACGCTCCGTTCCTCTGTCGTCTGTCGGCGGGTCATCGCTGCCTCCGTCCGGCCCGGTAGACCTCCAGGACGAGCTCGACCGCGCGGGTGGGCACGTCGAGGCCGCCGGGGGCGGGCAGCGCCTCTTCGAGGACGGCGCCGTCGGCGTACCGGGAGAGCCACTTGGGCAGGCAGCGCAGGTGCAGGGCGTTGCCGAGGTCCACGAACTGGGGCTTCGGGCGGTCGAGCCGGGCCAGGAAGTCCTCGGCGGCACGGCCGGTGGGTGCGGTGGCGGCCGGGTGCAGGAAGAGCTGTCCGGGCAGGTCCAGCAGGGCGCGCCAGCGGGCCACGGCCTCCGCCGGGACGGGTCCGGCGGCGCCGAGGTCGGCGCGGAGTTCCCGGACGACACCGGGCGGCAGCAGCCAGCGGCGGCGTTCGAGCACCACGTGGCGGTGGCGCAGCCGGGGGGTGAGGGCTACGCGGCCGCCGGGCGCGGTGAGGGTGTGCCGGGGGGCGAGCGCCCTGAGGTCGACGACGCCGTGGGGCTGGTCGCACAGGTGGGCCCCGATGCGGCGCGGGAGCAGGACGGGCGCGAGGAAGCCGAGGTAGAGCACGTCCAGGTGTTCGCCGGTGCTCTTGAGCCGGATGCGGACCTGGTCGGCGGCCGTGTCGTGGACGAGTTCGAGGTCGGCTTCGGCGAGGGAGGCCCGGCTGCGGTCGGGCCCGATCTCGTCGGGGACGAGCAGCGGGTGGAGGTTGGCGTTGAACCCGCCGACGGGCCGGATCTGCGCGGCGCGGGCGGCGGGCCCGAGACCGCGCCGGATCTGCCCGGACACCTCGGCGGCGGCCCGCGGGTCGAGCGCGTCGAGGAACCGGCTGGTGAAGCGGCCCCAGCCGCCGTACACGTGGTTGACGCACAGCAGGCCGCGGGCCGGGTCCCGCTGGAGGAAGTAGGAGTAGCTGATCGGCCGTTCGACGGCCCAGCCGGGCAGCCGGTCGCCGAGTCCGCGGAGCAGGTCCGGCGGCAGCACGACCTCCTCGGCCACCGCGGCACCGCCCTGACCGCCGCCCTCTGCTGCGGTCGCGCTTGCGGCCGCGGCTTCCCGGATCCGGTCGGCCGCCTCGGCGCGCAGGCGGGCCAGTTCGGCGACACCGGTGGGCAGGGCGTCACGGCCGGCGGGGCCGAGGAGGGCGAGGCTGCCGGCGGTCTCCCAGGCCTCGGCCACGTCGGCGCCGAACTCCCACGGGTGGGCGCAGCGGCCGCCGGGCCCGTACCGTTCGACGAAGCGGTCGCGGATGACGCGGCGTACGACGTGGCCCAGGTCGAAGAGTTCGGCGAGGGCGGTGACCTCGCCGAGCGCCTCGTGGTCGGCGGCGCCGAGGAGGCCGTCGAGTTCGAGCGGGTGCGGGGCGACGACGTCCTCCGACAGGACGGTCAGGGGCGCGGAGACGGCCGGGACGGGGCGTCCGGCGTCGGCCAGTTCCGCCGTCCACCGCTCCGACAGGGAGGCGAGGAGCGCGGGCCTCCGGGCTGCCGGTGCGTCGGCGAACGCGGCGGTGTCCCGGGCGAGTTCGGCGAGGCGGTCGGCGCGGGCGGCGTCGGCGGCGCGGTCCGCTTCGCCGGGCGCCGCGGCGGCGGTCTCGCGCAGCCATGCGGCGAGGCGGTCGAGGGGTTCGGCGTCCTGCGGCGGGACCGGGTCGTCAGGTATCAGCAGGCCCGCCTGCCCGAGGCGGTCGAGGAAGGCGCCGGCTGCGGCGGAGGCCTCGCCTCCGGCCCCGTTGAGGGCTGCGGCCAGCAGCCGCGTCAGCTCGTCCAGGGGCACGGCGGCGGCCTGGGTGTGCTCGGTGACCAGGCGCAGCGGTCCGCCGTAGGCCAGTTCCGCCTCGTCCTCGCCGGGGACGAGGTAGCGGCCGCCGGCGAAGGAGGACCGCGCGCGGGAGTACGTGGCCCGCCCGTCGGTGATGCGGGCGGTACTGGTGGTGCGGTGCGGGAGTCCGGCGCGGCGGTGCGGGGAGTCGAGGAGGGCGAGGGTGAGGGCGGCCGTCAGGGTGCGGTTGGGTTGCACCAGGGCACGGAAGGGGCCGTCGAAGCGGGTCCCGGCGCCCCAGGAGCGCACCGAACCGGTCGGGGGCGCGGCGGGGACCGGGTCCGGGCGCAGGGGACCCCAGCCGACGGCGGTGAACCAGGACAGCGGGCTGGTCTTGGTGCTGGCCCGCAGGGCGTAGCGCAGCACGCTGGCCTCCTCCTTGCGGGCTCGGCGGTCGGCCGCGCCGGTGGCGGCGCGGGCCACGGCCCGGTGCAGGTCGGCGCTGGTGAGGGCGACGGCCCGGGCCAGGGCGGGGTCGCGGCACAGGGCGGCGAGGGCGGTGCGTTCGGCGGCCAGGGCCCGTTCGGCGGCGGCGTCGAGCCCGTCGAGGAGGGCGCGGCGGCTCTCGCGCAGGTCGATCCAGGCGGCGAGCCGGGGCATCCGGTCGGGCAGGTCGCCGAGGCGGGCCAGCAGGGCCGGCCGGGGCTCGCGGCCGTTGTGCAGTGCGCGGCGCAGGGGGAGGACGACGTCGCGGTGGAAGTCGGCGGGGTGGCCGTCCCGGCTGTCGTGCAGGTCGTCGCAGAGCGGACCGGTTGTGTGGAGCAGCTGTGCGTCGAGCCGGTGCAGGCGGTCGAGCAGGGCGCGGAACGCGGTCGCGGCCGGATCCTCGGCCGGGTGGGCGAGCACGGTGGCGCGGGCCAGCGCGTAGGGTGCCGACCGGACCCGGTAGCCGTCGGCACCGACGCGGTCGCCGACGCCGGTGGTCGGGTCGGCGACGGCCGTGGAATACGGCTGCGGCATGGGGTTCCCCGTCCTGTCGGTGGTGGTGCGCGGGCCTCCCGCCGCACGCGGGGTGCGGCGGGAGGCTCTGGGTGCGCGTGCGGTGGTGCTGTGGTGGTGTGGTGCCGTTAGAACGGCTGCGGGTACTGCGGGTGGGCGCAGGACGAGGAGCCGCAGGAGCAGGAGCTGCCTCCGTTGGACGCACCGCCCTCGGGCAGCGCGATGGTGTCCCGCATGGAGGTCACCGTGAGGTCGCCGAGGTCGAGGTCCTCGATCTCGAATGCCGTGGCGCCGCTTTCACCGGTCATGGCTGTTTCCTTTTCTTGAGGGTCTGCTGGTCGGAATCGGTGCGGTGTGCACGTGTGCGGGCCCATGGGCCCATGGGCGCCCGGTCGTCAGCCGACGAAGATGTCGCTGTCCAGGGTCGGCTTGTTGCAGGAGGACGAGGCCTGGCAGGAGCAGGAGCCCCAGGACGCTCCGCCCTCGGGCAGCGCGGCGGTGTCGCGCATGGCGGTGACGGTGAGGTCACCGAGGTCCAGGTCGAGGTCCTGGAGGTCGAATTCGGACATGCGTGTCTCCCGGAAATTGGGGGTGGAAAGCCGAATGTGCGATGCACGAAATACCGCAGTCCGCAGGATGCCGAAAACACCGGCATCCGGGACTGCTTTCGAGCTGAAAAAATATTGCCGGGCTCACCGCACGGCCACAAGGGAGCACAGAACAAACACAATTAGATTGTCAGGTCCACGCCTTCTGGCCTGTTCCGTGCGGCCTAAAAGTAACCAGCCGGGAAAATCAAGAACTTCGCATTCCGTATTGCGCATGGCCACCCACCCGGGCCGGAACCACCGCCGGCGCGGTGCCGAAAGCCGACCGGGGCCGCTCGTGCGGCGCGCCCGGTCGGCGGGGCATGGGTGAGGTTCACATGTTTGGGGCGGTAAGTGTGGTGACGGGCCACATGTGCGGCTGACCTGGGCGTTTCTATGGTGTGGCGACACGGAAACGTCCCCAGCCCCGTCCGGAAGTGGTACTCATGGCCGCCTCTGCCACACCGTCCCCAGCGCCCGGCAGCATCAAGCGCATCGTCGCCGCCAGCCTCATAGGCACCACCGTCGAGTGGTACGACTTCTTTCTCTACGGCAGCGCCGCCGCCCTGGTGTTCAACAAACTGTTCTTCCCCGCCGCAGATCCTCTGACCGGCACGCTGATCGCGTTCATCACCTATGCGATCGGGTTCGTGGCCCGGCCGCTCGGCGGGGTGGTCTTCGGCCACTTCGGCGACAAGGTGGGGCGCAAGCGCCTGCTGGTCGTCAGTCTGCTCATGATGGGCGGGGCCACGTTCGCCATGGGGCTGCTGCCCACGTACGCGAGCATCGGGGCGGCCGCCCCCGTGCTGCTGACCGTGCTGCGCCTGGTGCAGGGCTTCGCGCTGGGCGGTGAGTGGGGCGGCGCGGTGCTGATCGTGTCCGAGCACGGCGGGGACCGGAACCGCGGGTTCTGGGCCTCCTGGCCCCAGGCGGGTGCGCCGGGCGGGAACCTGCTGGCCACCGGTGTCCTCGCGGTGCTGGCGGCCGTGCAGTCGGACGCGGCGTTCCTCGCCTGGGGCTGGCGCGTCCCCTTCCTGCTGTCCGGTGTCCTCGTGATCGTCGGCCTGTGGATCCGGCTCAGCGTCTCCGAGTCCCCGGTCTTCCTCGCCGCGCAGGCGCGGGCCCGGGCCGAAGCCGCCCGCGGGGCCCGGGAGAAGGCCCCGGTGGTGGAGGTGCTGCGGCGCAGCCCGCGGCAGGTGCTGACCGCCATCGGCACCCGCTTCGGCGAGAACATCTCCTACTACGTGCTCACCTCCTTCCTCCTCGTGTACGTCACCACCCACCTCGGCCTGCCCAAGAGCACCGCCCTCAACGCAGTCCTGATCGGCTCGGCCGTCCACTTCGCCGCCATCCCGGCGTGGGGCGCCCTCTCGGACCGGATCGGCCGGCGACCGGTCACCCTGATCGGCTCGGCCGGCATGGCCCTGTGGGCCTTCGGGTTCTTCGTGCTCGTCGACTCGGGGTCGTTCGCCGTCATCACCGCGGCCGTCACCGTCGGGCTGCTGCTGCACGGGGCCATGTACGGGCCGCAGGCCGCCTTCATCTCCGAGATGTTCGACACCGAGGTCCGCTACTCCGGTGCCTCACTGGGCTCCCAGCTCGCCTCGATCGTCGCCGGTGCGCTCGCTCCGATCATCGCCGTGGAGCTCCTCAAGGACCACGGCTCCTCGGTGCCCGTCTCCCTCTACCTGTGCGCTGCCGCGCTGGTGACCACCCTGACCGTCGCCCTCGCCCGGGAGACCCGCGGCCGCGACCTGGCCGCGGGGAGCGGCGCCGCCGCCGGCCCTGCGTCCGCGGCCGCGTCCCCGCACGGGGCTGCGGCCGCGGCCGGACCCGACCCCGCCTGAGCCGGGCCGGACCCGCACGGGAGAATGCCGCCATGACCTCCGCGAAGGACCCCGGCACCGCACCCGGCGGGGCGGCGGCCGCCCTCCGGGAACTGCTCGGCCTGCTCCACGAGGGCGCCCCGGTCGAGCGGTTCACCCGGCCCGCGGAGCGGGCCCGGGCGGCCGGGGCGGGCCCCGCCGAGCAGGCCCTGGTGGCGGAGGCCACGCAGGTGGCGCTGGAAGTCCGGCACACCCTCGACCAGCGCCGGCGGCGCGAGGCGGAGCTGACGGCTCTGTTCGACACCGCCGGCGACCTCGCCGCGCTGCGCGACCCGGACGCGGTGCTGCGGGCCATCGTCCACCGGGCCCGCATGCTGCTCGGCACGGACGTGGCGTACCTGACCCTGAACGACCCGGTCGCCGGGGACACGTTCATGCGGGTCACCGACGGTTCGGTGTCCGCCGCCTTCCAGCAGCTGAGGCTCGGCATGGGCGAGGGCCTCGGCGGGCTGGTCGCCCAGACGGCCCGCCCGTACGCCTCCGCCGACTACCGGACCGACGACCGGTTCCGGCACACGCCCGCCATCGACCACGGGGTGCAGGAGGAGGGGCTGCGCGGGATCCTCGGCGTACCGCTGCGGGTCGGGACCCGGGTCATCGGCGTGCTGTACGCGGCCGACCGGGCGGTGCGCGCCTTCGCCCCCGACGCGGTGGCGTTGCTGTCCTCACTGGCCGACCACGCCGCCGTCGCCATCGACAGCGCCCGGCTGCTGGAGGAGACCCGGGCCGCGCTCGTCGACCTGGAGGCCGCGACCCGGACGGCCCGGGCGCAGAGCGAGGAGATGCGGCGTGCGGCCGAGACCCACGACCGCCTGACCCGGCTCGTGCTGCGGGGCGGCGAGGTCGGCGACGTCGCCCGGGAGGTGGCCGCCCTGCTCGGCGGAGGCGGCCTGGTGGTGTACGACGCCGACGGGGCGGAGCTCGCGCGGGTCGGCGCCGAGCCGGTGGGCCTGCCGGACGGCGACCTGGCCGGGGCGCTGACCGCGTCCCGGTCCGGCGGCCGTGCCGTCGTGGTCGGCGGGGTGTGGGTGTGCGCCGTGCTGGCCGGGCCGGAGCTGTTGGGCGGGCTGGCCCTCGGCGGGCGCCCCGGACTCTGCGACAGCGAGCGGCGGCTGTTCGAGCGGGCCGGACTGGTGACGGCCCTGCTGCTCCTGCTGCGCCGGTCCGTCGCCCAGGCGGAGGACCGGGTCCGCGGTGAGCTGCTCGCGGATCTGCTCGCCGCGCCGCTGGCCGGGCGGGTCCACGACTCCGGCAGCCGGCTCCTGCGGGCCCGCCGGCTCGGGGTGGACCTCGGCCGGCCGCACGCCCTGGTGGTGCTCGACTGCGACGCCGCCCTGCGCTCCCGGCTGGCCGCCGAGGCGGGGCGGCACGCCCGCGCCCGCGACGGCCTGGCCGGCCCGCATCAGGGGCGGGTCGTCCTGCTCGCCCCGGCCGACGGCCCGGGCGCCCTCGCCCGTGCCCTGGCCGCCGACCTCGGCCGGGCGCTGGGTGCGCCGGTCACCGCCGGCGCAGCGGGTCCGGCGGCCGGGCCGGAGGCGCTGCCGGGTGCGTACGCGGAGGCGGTGCGCTGCCTGGAGGCGATGCACGCGCTGGGCCGCACCGGGGAAGGCGCCGGCCTCCCGGACCTCGGGTTCCTCGGGGTGCTGCTGGGCGGTGGGGCGGACGTGGGCGCGTACGTGGACCGGGTGCTCGGGCCGGTGCTGGAGTACGACGCGCGGCGCGGCACGGAACTGGTCCGGACCCTGGAGGCGTACTTCGCGGAGGGGGCCAGCCTGGCCCGCACGAAGGACGCCCTCCACGTGCACGTCAACACGGTGGTCCAACGCCTGGACCGCATCGGGCAGGTCCTGGGCGAGGACTGGAACACCCCGGCCGGCGCGCTGGAGGTCCAACTCGCCCTGCGGATCCTGCGCGCGGGCCCCGCCGCCTTCCCCCGCCCGGGGGAGGTCGGGCGGGACGGCGACCGCGGAGGTGGTGGCGGGCCCGGGTGAGGGGGTGGGGGCGGGGGCGGGGGCGGGGCGAGGCACGATGGGGCCGGTCACAGGGTGCGGCATCGGCGCGGCGGGCCGGCGCCGTCAGTCCCCCCGCGGGGTGTGGCGGTCGGCCCACGGGCCGAAGGCGAAGTCGGCGCCCCGGCGGTGGACTTCGAACGCGCCCGGGCCGGCGAGGTGCGCGGGGATCAGCAGCTCGCGGCGGTCGGCGGCCCGTTCGAGGACGCGGCGGCGGGTCGCGGCCGCAGCCCGCGGGTCCATGCAGAAGCAGCTGTTGCACGCGGGCCGGAGGATCTGGACCGGGCTGTGGAGCAGGTCGCCGACGAAGACGGCCCGTTCGCCGCGGGATTCCAGGCGCAGCACGGCCGAGCCGGGGGTGTGGCCGGGGGCGGCCTCCAGGGTGAGGTGCTCGTCGATGCGGTGGGCGCCCTCCCACAGGACGGCCTGTCCGGCCCGGTGGACGGGGGCGATGCTGTCCTCGTGGATCAACCGCTCGTCCTCCCGGAGGCCCTGGCCGTACCCGTTCCCGGGACCGAAGTGGTGGTCGTCGGCGGCCGGGACGAGGTAGCGGGCGTTGGGGAAGGCCGGGACCCATTCGCCGTCCGCGTCGACGGTGTTCCCGCCGACGTGGTCGGCGTGCAGGTGGGTGTTGACGACGGTGTCGACGTCCTCGGGCCGGACGCCGGCGCGGGCGAGGTCGCCGAGGAGGTCGGCCTGCCGGTGGTGGAAGTGCGGGGTGCCGGGCCGCTCGCGCCCGCTGCCCACGCCCGTGTCGACCAGGACCGTCCGTCCGCCGCTGCGCACCACCCAGGTCTGCAGGGCGAGGACGGCGAGGTCGCGGTCGGGGTCCCAGTGGTCCGGTGCCAGGGAGGCCTCGTCTTCCTTCCACACCTGCGGTCCGGCGTCCGGGACGAGCTCGCGGGCGGGAGCGAACGCGCCCTGCCACTCCACGACCCGGATGATCTCGACGTCGCCCAGCACGATGGTCCGCGTGTTGCTGTCGTTGCTCATGGCGTCCACCGTAGGAAGGGGAGTTGAGCCGCTCAATGCGCGATCGGCGCGCAGGGATACGCCGTTGTCTCAGACGTGCGGCAGGCGGCCAACGGCCGGCGGACAGGGCGGGCAGTACGCTTGTGCGGTGGACGTGGTGAGCGATGCGATCTCGGCAGTGCGGATCGGGCGGCCCTCCTCGCAACGGGTCCGGGTGCGCGGGCGGTGGTGCACGCGGTTCGCCCCGTACGACGGGGCGGGCTTCCACGTGGTGTTGGAGGGCGGTTGCTGGCTGCTGCCCGAGGCGGGTCCGCCCGTCTCGCTGGCCGCGGGGGACGCGGTGCTGCTGCCGCACGGTACGGGCCATGTGATGGCCGACTCCCCCGCCGACGCCGAGAGGGTGGCGCGGGCGGTGCCGTTCGAACAGGAGCCGGAGGGGGTGTGGGCCGGGACGCTGCTGGTGCCCCCGGCCGGCCTGCGCGGTACGGACGGCCCCGCCGACGGACCGGACGGAGGCGGGACCGGCGGCGTCGGACCGGACGGCCGCGGGTGGGATCAGGTCGGCGGCGGGCCGGTCGTGGAGTTGCTGTGCGGCAAGTACCGGCTCGACCGGAGCCGCGCGCACCCGCTCATGCTGGAGCTTCCCGCGGTGGTCCACCTCCCGAACCGCGTGGGCGGCGCTCCCGAACTGCGGGCCGCCATCGACCTGCTGGGCGGCGAGCTGGACGGGGCGCGGCCGGGCTCGGCGATGGCGGTGCCCAGCCTGCTCGACCTGCTGCTCGTGTACATGGTCCGGGCGTGGATGGCGGAAGGCCCCCGCGGAGCCTGGCCGGCCGCCCTCGGCGATCCCGTCGCGGCCGCCGCCCTGCGCGCCCTGCACGCGGACCCGGCCGCGCCGTGGACGGGTGAACGCCTCGCCGCCCACGCGGGGGTGTCCCGGGCCACGCTGGCACGCCGGTTCACGGCACTGGTGGGCCGGCCCCCGATGGCCTACCTCGCCTGGTGGCGGCTGACGTACGCGGCCGCCCTGCTCCGCGACACCGCGGACCCCCTCGCCGCCGTCGCCCACCGGGTCGGGTACGGCACCGCGTACGCCTTCTCGCACGCGTTCAGCAGGGAGTTCGGGACCACGCCCGGCCGGTACCGGGCGGCGGCCCGGGCAGTACAGGAGCCGTGAGCGGCCGGGGTCACGCCCGGGCGGGGCCCCGGGCGTGGCCCACGAGCCGCTCACGGCTCGCGGTCGTACCGGGCCGGACGGCCGTCCGGCGGGCTCAGCGGCCTCAGCGGGCCGGGCACTCCTTCCAGGAGAAGTGGTAGACGGTGCCGATGCCGCCGTCCGTGGAGTCGACGGTCATGTAGCTGACCTTGCTGGTGTCGGAGGTGCCGACCTCCGCGCGCAGCTCGGTGTTGATGTTGAGGTTGCGCTTCTCCCCGCACGGGGCGAAGACGAGGGCCGAGATGCTGGCGGTGTCGGTCACCTGCCAGTTGTCCTCGAGCGTGCCGTGGAACTGGTGGGTCCGGTAGGCGGTCTGGCTCATGCCCTGGAAGTAGTAGCTGGCCTTCTGCGTGCCGATCGCGCCCTCGGCGAGGCTGCCGAAGCCGCGGTAGTCGACCTTCGCCACCGCATAGGTGTAGCCCTGGGGGACGTTGACGACGAGGGAGAGGAGGCAGTTCTTGCGGCCCGCGGTGACGGAGCTGCCGCCGCCGGCCTGGGCCAGGTAGTCGCTGTAGGTGACGGTGAACGCCGAGTTGTCGGGGGCGACGGCGACGCTCGCGGTGCCGGGTCGGCACCCCGAGCCGTTGACGCTGGCGACGTCGACGCCCACCTGGCCCGGAGGAGCCACCGGGGCGGCGCCGGGGGCGGCGCCGGCCGCGGGCGACAGGGCAACCAGACATCCGGTCGCGGCGACGACGGTCAGTGCGGTGCGAAGTGGCTTGATCACAGTGGCCATGGATAACCACTGCCGGACGACCGTCCATCCCAGTGGGCACGGGCGCTCACCCTCTCGGACTCCCCGATTCACCGAAGAAACGTTTCATCAGCGGCTTCCGGCGGCTGAACGGCCCTGCGCGGCACACCGTCCCCCACAGCACGGGGAGCCGAACCGCAACAAATGACCGTTTTCTTCTATTCTGGGCGCTTTCGGGAGTGGGAGGAGAGCAGCTCATGGCGGATCGGTGTGGGTTCGTACGGCGGTCGGCCGCCCTCTGCGCCGGTACGGTCGTGGCCGCGCTCGCCTCAGTCACCCCGGCGACCTCACTCGCCCCAACAGCCGCCCCAACCCCAGCAGCCTCACTCACCCCGGCGGCCACCCAAACGCCCGCCGCCCAAGCGCCCGTCTCACGGCCCTCGTCCGGAGCACGGATCCGGACCGCCCCCGTACCGGCGGTCCCGGACCCCGGCGAGGCCGCCGTCCTCGGCGAGGCGCACGCCCGGGCCCACGCCGAGCGGCGCCGCGCCACGGCCGGCGCCGAGGACTACCCGCAGGCCAAGCGCAGCTCCGGGCTGGCGGCGTTGACCCTCTCGCAGCGCAGGACCAACGACGCACTGCCGGCGGCCCGGTTCGGCCGGTTCACGGAGTTCTTCCCCTCCCCCGACTTCGGCGTGCACACGGCCCTGCTGCCCACCGGCAAGGTGCTGCTGTTCTCCTTCGAGCGGGTGGAGGTCAACCCCACCAAGGAGACGGGCCCCACCGACCGCATCGGCCGGACCAACGCGGGCCGCGCCTTCCTGTGGGACCCCGCCCTCGGCACCGGGGCCCGGGCGTTCCGGAAGGTGGAGCCGCCGACGGTCCTCATGCCCGACGGCCTGAACGCCCCGCGCCCGGCGCCGTTCTTCTGCGCCGGGCACGCCTACCTGCCCAACGGCATGGTCGGGGTGTTCGGCGGCAACACCGGCGGCAAGGGCGGCAGCGGCGCCAGGCTGTCGTTCGTGTTCGACCCGTGGACCGAGACCTGGTTCCGCAACCAGGACATGTCCGTCGGCCGCTGGTACCCGTCGGTGGTGACCGGTGCGGACGGCCGGCAGATCATCATGTCCGGCCAGTCCGAGCGGGGTACGGGCACACCGACTCCGGTGGTGGAGCGGTTCCCCGCACTGCGGCATCCCGTGCCCTGGCGCCCGTACGACATCCCCGTCGGGCTGGCGTCGGAGCGGCTGCGGGTGGACGCGCCGTTCCGCAACGACTACCCGCACCTGTTCTCCCTGCGCGACGGGATGGTCTACGGCCTGGGCCGGGACGCCGACCAGCAGTGGCTGTTCGACCCGGTCGAGGAGACCCGGTCCGACCTGCCCCGGCGCCCGGCCGACTTCCGCGGCTACGGCTCGGCGGTGCCGCTGCCCGCCGGGCTGCGCGGCCCCGACTCGGTCCTGGTCCTCGGCGGGGACCCGCGTGACCCGAACACCTACCGGCTGTCCGGCGGCCGGTGGACCACCGAGGAGCCGCGGGCCTTCGGCCGCACGCAGGACGACACGCTGATCCTGCCGGACGGCACGCTGCTCACGGTCAACGGATCCCTGGACACCCGGGACTACGGGCACGGGCCGTTCAACCCTAAGGCCGACCTCAAGTACCGGCGGATCGAGCTGCGCGACGCGCACGGCCGGTGGCGGCTCGGTCCGGCGCAGCGGCTGCCGCGCGGCTACCACTCCAACGCCCTGGTCCTGCCGGACGGCCGGGTGCTGGTCACCGGGGACGAGCTCCAGCAGATCGCGAACGACCCGGACATCGGCGACGAGATGGACGGCAGCATCGAGCTGTACGAGCCGCCGTACCTGCACCAGGGCGGCAACCGGCCCGCCCTCGACCGGGTGCCCGCGGGCGAGCTCGGCTACGGGAAGGACTTCGAGGTGGCCAGCTCCACCGCGGCCGCGGTCACCCGGGCGGTGCTGTTGGCGCCGACCACGGTCACGCACGCGGTGAACACCAGTCAGCGGCACCTCGAACTCGCCGTGACGGCCCGCCCCGTCGCCGGCCGCGCCGCAGGGACCGGCGGCACCCTCGGTCTGCGGACGCCACCGAGCGCGGCCGACGCCCCGCCCGGCTACTACCTGCTGTTCCTGCTCGACGGCAAGGGCGTGCCGAGCACCGGGAAATGGGTGAAGCTCGGCGCCCGATGACGGCGCGCCGCACCGTCGGCCGGTAGCGCGACCACACGGCCGCGGCCGTCGGCCGCGGTCCGGCGGCGGGCGACCAGGCCGTCCCGTTCGAGCCGGTCGATCCGCTTGGTCATCGCGCCCGTCGTGACCATGGTGTGCACGGCCAGCTCACCGGGTGCCCGCTCGAAGGGCTCGCCCGCGCGCCGGAGCGCCGCCAGGACGTCGAACTCGCCCTCGCACAACCCGTAGCGGCGGTAGACCAGGTCCAGCCGGTCGGTCAGGGGCAGACCGAGGCGGTGCAGCCGGCCGATCACCCCCTGCGGCGACACGTCCACGTCGGGCGCCGCCGACCACCCCCTGTACGGGGCGGCCCTGCGGTCCCTGCCCGCAGGGCTGCTCCTCCTCGCCGCCACCCGGAAGCTGCCGAGCGGCTCCTGGTGGTGGACGTCGCTGCTGCTGGGCGCCCTCAACACCGGCGGCTTCTTCGCCCTGGTGCACGTCGCCGCCCGGCACCTGCCGACCAGTGCAGCGGCGACCGTGATGGCCGCGGCGGCGCAGGGGGCGCCGCCCGCGGTCGACGGTCCGGCCCTGCTCGGGTTCGGCTACGTGATCGCCGTTGCGACGGCGCCGGCCTTCGCCGCCTGGTTCGCGGGACTGCGGCACCTGCCGGCCGCGACAGCGGGGTTGACAGGGCCCCTGAACCCGGTGACGGGCGTGCTGCTCGGTACCGCGCTGGCCGGCGAGGGCTCACCGCGCAGCAACTCTGCGGGGTCGTAGTGACCCTGACGGGTGTGTTCCTAGGGCGGAACAGAGGATTCCTCACAGCTCGTGACAACGAGAGTTCAGCCCGTAGTAATTTGATGAATACCTGACTGAATTATCGTCAACAAGCCGGATCGCCTTATCTCGATTTGATAACGAGATTACATGAAAGGACTGGACCTTTACCGTCCTACGCGCGTAACTTCCGCCGAAAACAAGCGAGTTGACTGTTCATCAAATCTCATCATCAGGTAACAGTCCGATATCTCGATCGCCATTCCCGTTTGTCCGAATTCTCCACGTCGCCCATCTGGCAGGCTCCCTCGCACCCACTCCTCCGACCAAGGATTTGAGGTGCGCATGACGGGTCACCGTCGAAGGAAGCCCGAACACCGGCGCAAACCGCGCCGCTTGATACTCGTCACCGCCGCCATGGCCTCGGCGGCGGTGATCGCGGGGGGCATTGCCTACTCCGGCCTCGGCGACGACGCCCAGGCCGAGACGACCGCGCAGGCGGCCGCGGAGACGCTCACGCCGGCCGCCGCACCGGCCCGTGACGCGGAGCCGGACCCCCTGAAGGAGCAGCCCGCCAACGACGCGGACCGCGGCATGGTCTACGACGGCCTCAAGGCCGCGCAGAAGGGCGACCGCTGCGTCGGCGTCTACCGCACGGAGACCGGGCTGTGCAGCCACGGTCCGGACGCCCCGCCCAAGGACGTCGACATCAAGAAGGACGTCGCCCCGGCCGTGAAGTCGCAGGCCGTGGCCTCCGATCCGGCCAAGCCGGAGACCCCGGCCGAGGAGAGCAGCGGGCGTCCTCAGGACGCGCCCGCCGCCGACGCCAAGGCCGCCAAGGACGCCCCCAAGGACGCGCCGGCCCCCGCCGCGACGGCCGGCAGCGGCAGCGGCAAGACCGCGGCCGCCGGTCCCGCCGGTCAGACCGTCCAGTGCGACGGTGACGGCAACAGCGGCAACCGCGTCCAGGTGGTCTACGTCCACGGCCCCGACCGCGACCGGTACTCGGAGTACTTCGCGTCGTTCCGCAAGTGGGCGGCCGACGCCGACCTCATCTACTCGAACAGCGCCCAGGAGACCGGCGGCGTCCGTCACATCCGCTACGTGACGGCAGCCGACTGCACTCCGACGGTGCTGAACATCGAGCTGTCGGCCTCCGCGATGGCCGACTTCAACTCCACCAACAACGCGCTCGCGTCCAAGGGCCTCGACCGCCGCGACCGCAAGTACATGATCTTCGCGGACAGCCAGGTCTACTGCGGCATCGGCACCTTCGCCGGTGACGAGCGCCCGGGCCAGAACAACCAGAGCAACTTCGGCCCCTCTTACGGCCGTACGGACTCCGGTTGCTGGGGCGGACACACCGCGGCGCACGAGCTGGGCCACAACCTCGGCGCGGTGAACAACAGCGCCCCCAACACCAGCCGCGGCGCCCACTGCACGGACGAGTGGGACGTGATGTGCTACTCGGACACGCCGTACTACCCGCAGATGCGCAACGTCTGCACCAACCAGGCGGCCGAGAACATCCTCGACTGCAACCACGACGACTACTTCCACACCAGCCCCAAGCCGGGCAGCTACCTGGCCACCCACTGGAACATCGCGGACAACCAGTTCCTGATGAAGTCCAAGGGCGGCAACGGCACGGACCCGGGCCCGAACCCGAGCCCCCAGCCGACGCAGAAGCCCAGCCCGACGCCGACGAAGAAGCCCACCGGCGGTCCGACGGTGACGGCCGGCCAGATCCAGTCGACCTCGGTCGTCGTCAGCTGGCCCAAGGTGGACGGCGCCGCCTGGTACCAGGTCCTGCTGAACGGCAAGCACCTGACGTGGGTCCAGTCGCAGTCCGTGCGCATCTACAACCTCCAGGCCGGTACGGAGTACAAGGTCGCCGTCTCGGTGCGCGACAGCGCCGGCCGTGACAGCGGCGCGGGCAAGACCACCGTCTTCCGCACCACGGGCGGCGGTGGCGGCAACACCGCCCCCAACACCCGCTACACGCTCCAGAACGGCAGCACCGGCATGGCCGCCGAGCTGTGGGGCGGCCGCAGCGCCGACGGCACGATCCTCGTCGGGGCGCAGGCCAACGGCTACACCCACCAGCAGTGGACGTTCGAGGACGCGGGCAACGGCCTGGTCCGCATCAAGTCCGCCGTCTCCGGCAAGTGCCTGCAGACGGGCGGGGCCCCGGCCCAGGGCATGTGGATCGCGCAGCAGCCCTGCGGCAACGGCTCCACGCAGCAGTGGAAGCTGGGCTCCCGCAACGGTACGACGACCATCACGGACCCGAGCGGCGGTTACGCCCTGACCGTGTCGAACCGTCCGTACTACGGCGAGTGGCTGCTCGACCTCCAGCGCGCGGACGGCCGCGCGAACCAGGTCTGGACGGTCCAGAAGGCCGGCTGACCCGAGCCGCCGACCACCGGCGGACGGCCGCCCCCCACGCGGTCGTCCGCCGGCCCCTCACGTTCACCGCCCCACCGCACCGGCCGCGCGCCCCCACGGCGCGGCCGGCGCCGCGCGCTCCGCACCGCGGCGACTGCGGGACTGCTCGCATCCCACCGCACCAGGGAGCACCACAACGATGCGCACACGACACGCTTTCCCGGTCCGCACCGGACTCGGAGCCCTGCTCCTGTTCCTCGCCCCCGCCCTGGGCCTCGCCGTGCCGACGCCGGCCCACGCCCACGGTGACACCCTCAAGGTCGTGATCACCGGCCAGCGGGAAGGGCACGTCACCACCGAGGTCACCTGGGAGAACGACGGGGACGCCGTCGACGAGAACGTTGCCGCCACCGTCAACGCGACCAGCGTGGACGGAACCCGTACGCAGGGGCCCTGGCGACTCGTGCGGGGCCAGGGCGTCGGCTGGAGCACGGCCGAGGTCCTGCCGCCCGGGACCTGGAAGGTGACCGTCGACGTCGGGTTCCCCTCGCTCGGACACGCCGAACGCGAGGTCGACGTACCGGTCGTGGACCCCGCCCCGCCCACGGGCTCCGCGGCGCCGACCGCTCCGGTCCCGGTGGACCCGTCCGCCTCGGCCGCGGCGCCCTCCGCCGTGCCGTCGGTCGCGGCTCCCGCGCAGTCCCCGCCGCCCGCCGCCGCTCCGGCCTCGCCGCCGGCGTCCGCCGCCGACGCCGAGAAGGCCGGCAGCAGCAGCGCCGTCTGGTGGACCACGGCGGGCGTGGCCGTGATCGCCCTCGCGGGCGCGGCCGTCGGCGTGCTGGTGCGCCGGGCGCGGGCTCGCCGGCGTTGAACGAACGGGTGCCCGGCCGGATACCGTCGGCGACCTGACAACCAAGCGGGACCGCGTCGACGCTCCGCCGGGCCATGCCGTTCGCTCGGGGCATGGACACCCCCACCGCCGTACGCTCCACCGCCCGGGTGTTCCGCCCCTTCCACACCTTCGAGGGCGAGGGCTTCCCGGTCCGCCGCCCCTTCCCGCAGCCCGAACTGCCCCTGGTCGACCCGTTCCCCGTGGTCGACCAGGTCGGCCCGCACGTGCTCGGCCCGGGTGAGGCCAGGGGCACGCCGCCGCACCCCCGCCGAGGCTTCGAGACCGTCCAGTACGTCATCGACGGCGCGGTGGAGGACATCGACTCCGACGGGCACAGGCGGGTCGTGTACCCCGGCGGGGTCCAGTGGCTGACCGCCGGCTCGGGCCTGGTCCACCTCGCCCGCCCGACCCCCGAACTGCTGGCCGAGGGCGGACCGCAGCACCCCCGTCTGGCCCTCCTCGCCCGGGACGGGGACCGGTTCGCCGTCTCGGCGCCCGGCGGCCCGGCCGAGGTGCTGGTGCTGGCCGGCGAACCGATCGGCGAGCCGGTGGCCCGCACCGGCCCGTTCGTCATGAACGACGCCGCCGGGATCCGCCGGGCGCAGCTGGACTACCAGCGCGGCCTGATGGGCCGCATCGACGTCTGAGAACACCCGAGCACCCGAACACCCCGACACCCGAACGCCGCGGTCCGGGGACACGGCGTCCGCGTGTGCGGTGCCGTCCCCCGGACTGCGGGGCCGGGGCGGGGTCAGACCTGCTCGGCGAGCTTCGCGGGGGCGGCCGCCTCCGCGGGGGCGGGGGCGGACCGGTCGGCCGCGCCGGCGGCGGTGCCGGCGGGGCCGGGGCGACCTCGCAGTCCCACCCGGGCGATGACCGCGACCAGGGCGAAGGCCGCGGCGCCGATCCAGAAGGTGGTGGTGAAGCCGGACTCGGCGGGCAGGGCGGGGACGCCGGCGGGCAGGTGCTCGACGGTCTTCGAGGCCAGGATCGTCGTCACGACGGCGCTGCCGATGGCGCTGCCCGTGGAGCGGGAGATCGAGTTGATGCCGTTGGCGATGCCGCTCTGGTGGTGCGGGACGCTCGCCATGATCACGGCCGGCATCGCGGCGTAGCCGAAGCTGACGGCCGCACCGACGACGACGCCTGCGCCGATCACGGAGGCGGTGTGGCCGTGGTCGAGCGCGAGCCAGCCGAAGCCGAGGGCGCCCAGGGCGGCGGCCAGGGCCAGCGCGGCGCGCGGGCCGCGGTGGCGGACCAGCTGCCCGCCGACGGGCGAGGCGAGCAGCGAGACGATCGCGCCGGGCAGCAGGAACTGCACGGAGGCGCGCAGGATGGACGCGCCGAAGCCGTAGCCGGTGAGGGCCTCGGGCATCTGCACGAGGTAGGAGACTCCGAGGAAGTTCGCGAACATGCCGAAGCCGACGAGGACGCCGGCCAGGTTGGCCATGAGCACGGGGCGGTGGACGAACATCCGCATGTCGACGAGGGGTTCGGCGACCTTGAGCTCGGTGAGCACCCACAGGGCGGCCATGACGGCGGCGCCGGCGAAGCTGCCGAGGGTGCGGCCGGAGGTCCAGCCCCAGTCGTGGCCCTGCGAGATGGGCAGCAGGAGCAGCAGGAGGGTCAGGCCGAGGGTGAGCGCACCGAGGACGTCGGTGCGGCCGCCGGTCTTGTGGCGGGTCGCGGGGACCAGGAAGACGACGGCGAGGAGGGCGAGCGCGGCGAAGCCGGTGGCCATCCAGAAGGCGTTGCGGTAGTCGGCGTCGTCGCCGGAGGTGAGCAGGCCGGTGGCGACGAGCGCGAGGCCGCTGCCGAACGCGAGGGTGCCGCTGACCAGGGCCATCGCACCGGGCAGCTTCTGCGGCCGGACCTCTTCCCGCAGCACCGACAGGGCCAGCGGGAAGATCGCGGTGGCGGCGCCCTGCAGGACGCGGCCCAGGATCAGCAGGGGGAGCGAGGTCGCGACGGCGGCGATGACGGAGCCCGCCACCATGACGCCGAGGACGGCCACCAGCGTGGTCTTCTTGCCGTGCTGGTCGCCGAAGCGGCCGAGCAGGGGGGTGAAGACGGCGGCGGAGAGCAGCGTGGCGGTGGTCACCCAGCTCACGCCGGCGGTCGAGGCGCCGAGGTCGGTGCGGATGAGGCCCAGGATCGGGACCGGCAGGGTCTGCATCATCGAGACGACCATGGCGGCCAGGCTCAGGGCGAAGACGATGACCGTCTCGTTGCGGGTCCTGCCGTCGGCGGGAGTGGGGGCGGCGGTGCTCATGTTCCGGGGAAACCTTCTCGCTGCTTCAGAACGCAGATGTTTGATGTCATCAAGTAACTCCACAGACGGTAGGGGTCAATGATTAAGGTGGTCAAGTAAATAGTTGATAATGTCAATGATCTTGAGTACGCTCGAAGCATGAGCACCACCGCCCCCGAGACCCCCACCAAGCTCCAGCTGCTGGAGCTGCTCGCCGCTATCGGCACGGCCCAGTGGCGCGACTTCGCCACCGCGGCGGCCCATTACGGGCTCACCTCCACGCAGGCGAAGGTCCTCGCCCAGCTCGACGGCCCGCTGCCGATGCGCGGGCTGGCCACGCTGCTGGTGTGCGACGCATCGAACGTCACCGGGATCGTGGACCGTCTGGAGGCCCGTGACCTGGTACGGCGCGAGCCCGACCCCGCCGACCGCCGGGTCAAGAACGTGGTGGCGACGGATGCCGGCCGTGACATCATCCGGCGGGTCCGGGAGGAGATGCAGGCCACTCACGGGGCGCTCGACACCCTCGGCGAGGACGAGCGGGCCACGCTGTACGCCCTGCTGGGGCGCCTGCGCCCGGGCCTGGAGAAGAACGCGTAGGACGGAACGCGCCGTACGAGCGCGCCGTACGAACGCGTGGAACGCGCGCCCGCGGGGGGGGCGCGTCAGGCGGGCTGGCGGCCCGGAAGGCGGACCACGGCGGTGTGTCCGGGGCTGCGCAGCAGCCCGGCGAACGGCCCGTCGGCCGGGACCCCGCCGATGAGGGCGGCGTCGTGGCGCCCGAGGGCGAGGCTCCCGCCGTCGGCTTCACCGGTGGCACCGGGGACCTCGATGCGGGCCCCGCCCTCCAGGGGGACGACCAGCAGGATGTCGTCCGGCGCGGCCGTGAGCGCGAGCGAGCCGCGGACGACGGCGGTCTCGGCCGGGGTGGCGCCCCGGCGGTACATGACGTTGAAGTTCACGACGGGCCCGGCCAGCAGCCGGCAGTCGGTCGGGGCGTCGCCGGGGAAGTCCTGCGGGGCGAACCGCTCGCCGACCACGCGGCGGGCGCCGGCCACGGTGAGGTCCATGCCCGCCCCTTCGGCGAGGGTGAGCGTGCGGTCCACGCCGGGGAAGGCCGAGAACGGCCCGTCCGCGGCCACCTCGGCGAGGCTCACCCGCCAGACGAAGTCGTCCACGCCGGCCCCCTCGGGCCAGGCCGCGATCTCCCGGGTCACGCCGCCGCCGTTCTTCCACGCGGCCGCCGGCCGGACGCCGGCGCGCAGGACCCTGACCCGGCTCCCGCCGGGCACGGCTGCGCCACCCCGTACGACGTGCATGGCGGCCTCCTGCGACTGCGCTGTTTCCCGTTGCCGGACAGGAACCTAGCAAGGCCGCCGGCCGGACGCGGACGGGGCCCGGCGGGCAGGAGGTCCCGGGTACCGGCGGGTGTGCAGCGGGGCCCGCCGCTTCCGGCGGGCCCCTGCCGCGGGATCAGGCCCCGCTGGCCTTCAGCATGTCCTCGCGCTCGACGATCTTCACGCGCTCGCGGCCCTGCGGCTCGCCCAGCGCCTTCTCGGCGGCGTCCAGCCGGTACCAGCCCTCCCACGTCGTGTAGCGGACGTTCCGCTCGGCGAGGAAGGCCTCGACGGCCTCCGGGGCGGGCTCGGCGGGGGTGTGCAGGCGGCCGGCCGCGTGGTCCTCCAGGAGGTTCGCGACCGTCTCGTTCGCGTCGCCCTTGGTGTGGCCGATGAGCCCGATCGGCCCGCGCCGGATCCAGCCGGTCACGTACGTGGACTGCAGGTGCTCGCCCGCCTCCATCACGCGGCCGCCCTCGTCCGGGACGGTGCCGGTCGCGACGTCCCACGGCAGCTTGGGCAGCTCGTCCGAGAGGTAGCCGACGGCCCGGTAGACGGCCTGCACGTCCCAGTCGGTGAACTGGCCGGTTCCCTTGACGTTGCCGGTGCCGTCGAGCTCGGTGCGCTCGGTGCGCAGGCCCACGACGCTGCCGTCCTCGCCGAGGATCTCCTCGGGCGACTCGAAGAAGTGCAGGAACAGCTTGTGCGGGCGGTCGCCGATGTCGCGGATCGCCCAGTTCTCGAGGGTCTTGGCGACCATGTCCGCCTGCTTGTTGGAGCGGCGGGTGGCGATCGAGCCCTCGTCGTAGTCGATGTCCTCGGGGTTGACGATGACCTCGATGCTGGGCGAGTGGTCGAGCTCGCGCAGCTCCATCGGGCTGAACTTCGCCTGGGCGGGGCCGCGGCGGCCGAAGACGTGGATCTCCAGGGCCTTGTTGGCCTTCAGGCCGTCGTAGACGTTCGCCGGGATCTCGGTCGGCAGCAGCTCGTCGGCGGTCTTGGCGAGGATGCGGGCGACGTCGAGGGCGACGTTGCCGACGCCGAGGACGGCGACCTTCTCGGCCTTCAGCGGCCAGGTGCGCGGGACGTCGGGGTGGCCGTCGTACCAGGAGACGAAGTCGGCGGCGCCGTAGGAACCGTCGAGCTCGACCCCGGGGATCGGGAGCGCGCGGTCCGCCGTGGCACCGGTGGAGAAGACCACGGCGTCGTAGAAGGAGCGCAGCTCGTCGAGGGTGATGTCGCCCGGGTAGTCGACGTTGCCGAAGAGCCGGACCTGCGGCTTGTCGAGCACCTGGTGGAGGGCGGTGATGATGCCCTTGATCCGCGGGTGGTCGGGGGCGACGCCGTACCGGATCAGGCCGAAGGGGGCGGGCATCCGCTCGAAGAGGTCGATGGACACCCCCGGGGCGGCGGCTGCCTCGGACTTCAGCAGCGCGTCGGCGGCGTAGATTCCGGCCGGGCCGGCTCCGACGATGGCTACCCGCAGAGGGCGAGGCATGAGTTGTTCCCTTCGACCGAAAAACTGGATCAAAGGGCACCTTAAACTAAGGGCACCCTAACCCGGCACCCGCCCCCCGTTTATAGCCTCATAACCCTAACTTATGACCCTTCAAAGCTGCGCTTTGAGTCTCGGGGCCGATCTGCGGCCGGGACATCACGGGGGAAACTGGGAGGAAACCGACCGGATCAGGAGGTGGTCGATGGACCCCGTAGCGGCACTGCAGCGGATCGCCTTCCTGCTGGAGCGCGGCCAGGCGCCGACCTACCGGGTACGGGCCTTCCGCACGGCGGCGGACACCCTGACGCGGATGGGCGAGGACGAGGTCGCGCAGCGGACCGCCGCCGGAACGCTGGAGACGGTCAAGGGCATCGGACCGAAGACCGCCCAGGTGGTGCGCGAGGCGCTGGGCGGGGCCGTCCCCGGCTACCTGCAGAAACTGGAGGACGAAGTCGCGGCGCACCCCGAGGGCCCGCCCGCCACACCCGCCGCGCGAGCGCTGCGCCGGGCCCTGCGCGGGGACTGCCACCTGCACTCCGAGTGGTCCGACGGCGGCAGCACCATCGAGGCGATGGGCCGGACCGCGGCCGACCTGGGCCACGAGTGGGCCGTGCTCACCGACCACTCCCCGAGCCTGACGGTGGCACGGGGGCTGTCGCCGGACCGGCTGCGCGAGCAGCTGGACGTGGTGGCGGAGCTGAACGAGACCTGGGCGCCCTTCCGGCTGCTGACCGGCATCGAGTGCGACATCCTGCCCGACGGCACCCTCGACCAGGAACCGGAACTACTGGACCGGCTGGACCTCGTCGTCGCCTCCGTCCACTCGAAGCTCCGGATGGACGCGCCTGCCATGACCCGGCGGCTGCTCACCGCCGTGCGCAACCCCCTGATGGACGTGCTGGGCCACTGCACGGGACGGCTGGTGACCGGCCGGACCCGCCCCGAGTCGCAGTTCGACGCCGAGGCGGTGTTCGCGGCGTGCGCCGAATCCGGAACCGCCGTGGAGATCAACAGCCGCCCCGAGCGGCTGGACCCGCCACGCCGACTGCTGCGGCTCGCGGTGGAGGCGGGGACGCTCTTCGCGATCGACACGGACGCGCACGCGCCGGGCCAGCTGGACTGGCAGCCGACCGGCTGCGAGCGGGCCGTGGAGTGCGGGGTGCCCACCGAACGGGTCGTGAACACGTGGCGGGAGAAGGACCTGCTGGCCTGGACCCGTACGCGCAGGCCGCCGCGGGGGCGGAGCCGGACCGGTGCGGGTTCCGCGTCGGCACGCTGAGCCGCCGGCTCCCGCCGCCGCCCCGGCCGGCTGACCGCTCGGCCGGGGCGGCTCCGGCGGTGCCGCCGGAGTGACGGGTCCCGTCGGCGGGCCGTCCGTGGCTGCGCGCGCGGTTCCCCGCGCCCCTGGGCGGCATCCCCCGACCGCCACCTCACAGCCGAGCCGGACTCCCGCTCCCCGCACGCCCTCAGGGGCACGGGGAACCGCGCGGGGAACCACCAACGGCCCGCAGCCGGGAGACGGATCCCGGCCCGCCCGGGGGCGGGCGCCGCCGCAGCGGCGTCGGGACGGGGGCACCCGACCGCGCTGCGCCGTGCGCACGGGGCGAACGGAGGACACCCGCCCCGCACGGACCGCGCGCGGCGCTGGTTCGAGATGCGTCCCCGCGGCACTGCTGTTTCGCTGAATGCGCTCTTCCTACCCCCACCCCCGAGGAGTGATCATGAATGCTTCCAGCGGATCCGGCGGCCGTGTCAGGCAGTTGCGCGAGAAGGCGCAGGAGCTGACCCGGGCGGCCGAGCGCTCCACCGACCCGGAGGAGCGGCGCCGGCTCCAGGACAAGGCCCGCCGCCTGCAGGAGCAGAGCGAGCAGGAGAGCAAGATCGACGATCGGGGTATGGATCCGATGTAGGCGTCGATGGCCAGGAGCATCGGCCGGCAGCCGCAGGGCTCCGGCCGATGCCGTGGGCGGACGGCAGCGGGAGCGGTAGGGACGGATCCGGGGACGGTGGATGAAGGCGACACAGGTACTGGCCGACGGGTACGAGCGGATCCGGGAGGTGGTGCACGAGGCGGTCGAGGGGCTGTCGGCGGACGGGCTGAACGCCCGGATCGACCCGCAGGCGAACTCGATCACCTGGCTCGTGTGGCACCTGACCCGGGTGCAGGACGACCACGTGGCCGACGCGTCGGGCCTCGAACAGGTCTGGACGGCCCAGGACTGGGCGGCCCGGTTCGCACTGCCGCTGCCCGCCGCGGACACCGGGTTCGGGCACAGCGCCAAGCAGGTCGGGACGGTCCGCGTCGACTCCGGCGAGCTGCTGCTGGGCTACTTCGACGCCGTGCACGAACAGAGCCTCGGGTTCATCCGCGGCCTCGCCGCGGCCGACCTCGAACGGATCGTCGACGACCGCTGGGACCCTGCGGTCACCCTGGGCGTGCGGCTGGTCAGCGTCCTCGCCGACGACCTGCAGCACGCCGGCCAAGCGGCCTACGTACGGGGCGTGCTCGGCCGGCAGTGAGCCCCGCCGGACGCCACGCCACGCCACCCGCCTCCCCCGCCCCCGGGACGGAAGGCGGTCGACCGAGACCGAACGCACCGCGCCGGCCGTGTGGCCACCCTGCTGTGCACCCTCCTGCTGGCCGTCGCGGCGGGCGCCGCCCCCGCGGCCGGCCCCGGCGGGACGGTGCGGACCGGGACCGCACGGGCCGGCGACCCCGTCGACACCGGGCAAGGGCCGGGGCGCGGGCGCCCCACGACCTGCGGGACGCCCGGGAGGCCGCGGAGCCGGCCCCGTAGGCTTGCCGTCATGGCGAACGACGATGCCGCTGTCCTGGCCTCCGTGGGTCCGCGGCTGCGCACCCTGCGCAAGAAGCGCGGCATCACCCTGACCCGGCTTTCGGAGACCACCGGCATCTCGGTCAGCACGCTGTCCCGCCTGGAGTCCGGCGAGCGCAAGCCCAACCTGGAACTCCTGCTGCCGCTGGCGCGCGCGTACGCCGTGCCGCTCGACGAGCTGGTCGGGGCGCCGCCCGTGGGCGATCCGCGGGTGCGGCTGAAGCCGATCAGGCGGGCGGACACGACGATCGTGCCGCTGACCCAGAACCCGGGCGGGCTCCAGGCCTACAAGATGGTCATCCCGGCCGCCCGCAGCACGCCGGACCCGCGGACGCACGAGGGCTACGAGTGGCTGTACGTGCTGAGCGGCAGGCTGCGGCTGGTCCTCGCCGAACGCGACCTCGTCCTCAGGGCGGGCGAGGCGGCGGAGTTCGACACCCGGCTGCCGCACTGGTTCGGCTCCACCGGCGAGGCACCGGTGGAGATCCTCAGCCTGTTCGGCCCGCAGAGCGAGCGCGTGCACGTACGGGCCAAGCCGCGCCAGGGTCAGGTGTAGCGGGTCCCCTCGGCGGGACCTCGGCTGCGGCGGCCGCTGTGTCTGCGGCATGCTTGCGCTGATGGAATCCGTACGGCCCCTCCAGCCCCTCCTCTTCCTCGATGTCGACGGCCCGCTGATCCCGTTCGGGGCGACGCCCCGGGAACTCCCGCACGGCTACCCGCTGTACGGGCCCGCTGACGACGGGAACCCGCTGCTGGCCCGGCTCGATCCCGCGATCGGCCCGCGGCTGCTGGCCCTCCCCTGCTCCCTGGTGTGGGCCACGACCTGGATGGACGACGCGAACGCGTGGGTCGGGCCGCGGATCGGGCTGCCGCAGCTGCCCGTCGTGCCCCTGCCCGAGCCGGCCGAGGAGGACGGGCCGGGGGCCGGGCGGAGGCGGCCGCACTGGAAGGTGCGCGTCCTCCTCGATCACGCGGCCGGGCGGCCGTTCGCCTGGGTCGACGACGAGATCGCCGCCGCGGACCGGGCCTGGGTGGACGCGC
Source organism: Streptomyces pallidus (ex Mingjun et al. 2026) (assembly GCF_051550185.1). Lineage (NCBI taxonomy): Bacteria > Bacillati > Actinomycetota > Actinomycetes > Kitasatosporales > Streptomycetaceae > Streptomyces > Streptomyces pallidus (ex Mingjun et al. 2026). The sequence goes on from NZ_CP196181.1 coordinate 923,129, forward strand.
ACCACCCGGGCCGGGCCCTGTTGCACCGTGTCGACGCCCGGTTCGGGCTCACGGACGCCGACTTCGCCGCGCTCGACGCCTGGCTGCGCGGGCCAGCCCGGCTCGGCCGGGCCCGCATGCGCTGAGCGCCCGCACGCGCTGAGCGCCCGCACGCGCTGAGCGCCCGCACGCGCTGAGCGCCCGTGCGCGCCGTGCCCGTACGCGGCCGGTTCAGGCCCAGGACGCGGCCACCAGGGACCGTTCGGCGGCTGCCAGATGGGTGGCCGCGGACAGCCAGGCCCGGGCGTAGCCGTCGGCCGAGGGGTCGGTGAGGCGGCCGAACGCGTCGCGGGGGCGCCGGTCCGCCTCCGCGGCCAGGGCCGTCGCCAGCTCCGCGGCCGTGGTGAACCCGGCCCGGCGCAGCGGCCCGTACGCCGCCTGCGAGCCGCTGCCGCGGGCAGTTTCGGCGACGGCCCGCCGCCCGCCCGCCACCCCGGTCTCCAGCAGGCGGCGCACCCGCCACAGCGGCGCGTCGGCCAGGGGGTCCGGCCCGGGGTCCGCGGGGCGGGGCCCCGCCCCGGGGGCGGCGCCGGGCGGGAAGTGGCTGCCCTGGAGGCGCTCGTAGCCGAGGTCGGCGCGGCCGAACCATTCGTCGGGCAGCCGCAGCGTGTGCTCCGCATCCGGCACCGGGCCGACGGCGAGGGGCCGCAGGGTGGCGGCGCGGTCCAGGTCGGGCCGGCCGAGGACGCGCAGCGCGAGGCCCGGGTGGGCGGCGATGCGGCGCAGGTTCTCCCCGTGCGGCAGCTCCGGGTGGGGGTGGGCGGCCCGCAGCCGCAGCAGCGGGGCGGCCGTGGCCTGCCCGGCCCGGATCTCGCGGACCAGCAGGTCCTCGCCGGCCGCGCCGACCACCGTCACGTCGCAGCCCAGCAGTGCGGGACCGGCCGCGTCCGGGTCGGGGTCGGCGAGTTGTGCGGCCACCGCCTCGGCCGCGGGGCGGGCGAAGAGGGCGGCGACGGGTTCCTCGGTCCAGCGGATGCCCGGCAGCGGGGTCGCCTGCACCCCGCGCCCGGCGCCGAGCCGGCCGTCGTGGGACACCGTGGCCCCGGCGATGCGCAGCCCCCCGCGGGCCAGGCCGGCGTGGTCGAGGACGGCGCCGCCGAGGGCCACGGAGGCGGAGCCGGCGCCCCTGGCGCGGGCGAGACCGCCGGGGCGGACGTCGGAGACCGAGTAGCGCCCCCCGTCGGGGGCCAGCAGGTGGGTGACCACTCCCCCGTAGCCGGTCGCGGACAGCACGGGCTCGCGGCACAGGCCGTGCACCCGCAGGCTGCCGCCCGGCCGGTAGGCGCGCCGGGCGCTGCCGGCCAGGGCGGGGTCGGCGGACCCGGAGGCCAGGACGGCGGCGGTGTGCAGGAGTTCGCGGAAGGCGGCGGTGAGGTCGGCGAGCCGGTGGGTGCCGCTGCGCTCCCGGGCGGCGCGCAGGCCGCGTACGAGCCGCAGGGCGGCGGCCTCGGCGCGGGGCAGCCCGGCGAGGCGCGCGGTGTGGGCGGCGCGCAGCAACTCGGCCTGGACGACCGCGCCGCCGGCCGTGGCCCCCGCCGCGAGGGCCTCGGCGGCGGCCCGCCACAGCGCGGAGGCTGCGGCGGTCTGGGCGGCGGTCAGGGCCGGGGCGGGTGCGGGTTCCGCCGGCGCGGGTTCCTCCGGTACCGCCGGCTGCGCCGCGGCGAGGGCCGCTGCAGGCGCCGACGTTTGCGGCGCGGCCCCGGCTTCGGTCTCGGCCACGGGCTCGGGCTCGGCCACGGGCTCGGGCTCGGCGTGGGCGTCGGTCGGTGTCGCGTCGGCCAGCGGGGCGGCGCCGAGCACGGCGGCCCGGTGCAGGCAGCGGGGCGCCAGCAGGCAGCTGCAGGCGGCCTGTTCGGCGGTGGTGACCGCGCCGCCGGGGCCGGGTCGCAGGGTCACGACGGCGTCCGCGCCGAAGCGGAAGCCGATGCTGCCGTCGGGGGCCGGCTCGGCGGCCGGGCTACCGGCCGTGCAGGCCTCGATGGCGGCGTCGAGCTTCTTGCGCAGCCGGGCGGTGAGGTTCTCGACGGATTCGGCGAGGACCTCGGGGGCGACGGGCGGCAGCGGCGACGGGGCGGTGCTCAACGGTTTTCTCCACGGAGGCGGTCGCCCACCCAGCGGGCGAGGGCGAGCGGGCTGAGGGCGGCCACCGGCATGCCGGCGGCGACGAGCTGCCGGGCGACGGACACCGAGTAGCGGGGGGTGCCGGTGTCGTCGAGCGCGGCGCAGCCCAGCAGGTGGGCGCCGGACGCGGCCAGCGCGCGCACCTCCGCGAGGAGTCCGCCGACCGGTGCGCCCTCCTCGAAGTCGCTGACCACGACGACGAGGGTGCGGCTCGGCACGGTGACGAGGGAACGGGCGTGGGCCAGCCCCGCCGCGATGTGCGTGCCGCCGCCCACGCGGACCTCCAGCAGCAGCGACAGCGGGTCGTCGACCCGGTCGGTGAAGTCCACGACCTGCGTGGAGAACGCCAGGAAGTGCGTGGACAGGGTCGGGACGCCGCCGAGGACGGCGGCGGTCAGCGCCGACCAGATGACCGAGGCCTCCATGGATCCGGAGACGTCGACGACCAGGATCAGCCGCCAGTCGGCCTCGCGGCGCGCCCGGGTGCTGAAGACGGGCCGCTCGGGGACGACGGCGAGGCTGCCGTCGTCGAGGCGGCGGGTGTGGGCGAGGTTGGCCCGCAGGGTGCGGTCCAGGTCGAGCCGGCCGCCGGGACGGAGGCTGGGCCTCGGGGTGTCGAGGCCGGACAGCGCGGGGCGCAGCCGGGTGGCCAGCTCCTTCGCGAGCTCGTCGACGAGGCGGCGCACCAGCGGGCGCAGCCTGGCGAGCTGGGCCTCCGGCAGGCCGCCGGCGAGGGACAGCACCGAGCTGAGGAGTTCCACGGAGGGGCGTACGGCGGCCGGGTCGAGCTGGGTCAGCACGTCGGTGCGGCCCGAGTCGGCGGCGGCCGCGAGCACCTCCTCGCGGACGTCCGTGCCGAAGAGCGCCTGCAGTTCGTCGGCCCATTCGCGGGCCGTGGGGTACGAGGCCTCCTGGCCTCCGCCGCCGCCGGCGTCCAGGTCGGCGGAGCCCTCGCCGCGGCCCGCGCCGTACAGCTCGTCCAGGGCGCGGGCGTAGCGGCGGGCGCCGTCGGGCAGCCGGTCGCGCTGCCGGCCGAGGAGCAGCCGCCACCGGTCGGCGGGGGTGAGCCGCTGCGGCTCGGCGGCCGCCTCGGCTCCGGGACCGGCTCCGGGCTCGGGACCGCGTACGGGGCTGTGGGCCTCGGCCGCAGGGGCCGTATCCGCGGCCGGGGCGGGCGGGGCCGGATCCGCCGCCACGGTCGGGCTCCCGGCGGGGGCCGCGTGCTCGGGGTGGGGCAGGGCCTTCAGCGCGGCGGCCCCGGCGGCGTCGGCGGCGGCCCACAGGGCGAGCAGGGCGGGCGGGGCGTCGAGGGAGAGGTCGATGCGGTCGCCGAGCCGTTCGGTGACGGTGGCCAGCAGCCGGTCGCGGGCGGCGGGGGCGAGCGCGTCGAACCCGCCGCGCAGGGCCGGGAGCCGGTCCAGGAAGTCCTGGTCGGTGAGCGAGTCGACCCGGTCGAGGACCGGGACCAGGGCGGCTGCGGAGGACTGCAGCAGCGGTCCGGCCGCGGCCAGCAGGCCGCCGAGCCTGCGGGTCAGAGCGCGCCGGCCGTCCGGGGCGGTCGCGCTGTCGATCCAGCCGGCGGCGCGGTCGCCGAGCGCGGCGGCCGCGTCGAGGTCGAGGACGACGCGTACGGCGTGTGCCGCGCCCTGCATGAGCGGGGACCCGTCGGCGGCGAGCCCGGCGAGGGCCTCGTCCATGCGTAGGCCGAGGTGCCGGGCGGCGGTCCGGTCGGCGAGGGCGACGAGGGCGCGCGCGTCGGCCGGGTCCTCGCTGCCGGCGAGGCCGGGCAGGGCCCGTACGGCGGCGTCGAGCAGTTCGTCGGCCAGCACGCCCGCGGTGGCGCGCACGGTGTCGGAGTCGACGGGGAAGTGCCCGCGGGAGAGCCCTTCCAGCAGGTCCAGCGCCTCCAACAGCTCGGGCAGGGCCGCGGTCTGCGGCAGGACGGCGGCCGCCTCCTCCAGGCGTACGGTGACCAGCTCGGGCAGGTCGCAGCGTGCGGCGGCGGTCAGACCGGCCAGGATCTGCGCGGGGGTCGGGCCGCCGTCGGCGGCGGCCCGGCGGGCGGTGTCGCGCAGTGTGCCGGCGGCCGCCTGGGCGGCGGTGACGCCGCGGACACCGGCGAGGTCGAGGCGGGCCGGGACGGAAGGGGTCCACTTCAGCCGCCACTTGGTGCCGAGCGCGGTGCCGTCGCCGGTGGCGGCCACGTCGAGCGGCTCCCCGTATCCGGCGCCCAGGACGGCCAGCCGCTGGAGCAGCACCTCGCGGCGCCGGTCGAGCGGGGAGCGCAGCGGGTCGAGGCGGACCTCGCGGGGGGCGGGGTCCTCGGGGCCGGGCAGCCTCAGCTCGGTGACCTCGGCCTCGACGCCGGGGCCGAGTCCGGAGCGGGGGGCGTGCGGGGTGGTGCGGCCCCGGCCGGCGCCGACGAGGACGGCTTCGAGGGCGCGGGCCAGTGCCCGGCCGCGGCCCAGGGGCTCGCCCTGGCCGAGGACGGTGGTGACGGCCTCGAGGAGTTCGCCGCGGCCGGGGGCGGGCAGGCCGCGCAGGACGGCCAGGTCGCAGGCGAGGCGCAGGGTCTCGGCGGCCTCACCTGTGCCGGCGGTGTGGCCGGCCCGGCGCAGTTCCCGGCACAGGCCGGTGATGGCGGCGGAGGCCGCGGTCCGCACCCGTTCGGGGTCGCCGCCGGCCTCCAGGACGGCCTGCTGCCACAGCGGGTCGCGGATGCCGGCGGGGTAGCCGGAGCGGGAGTCGAGCAGGTCGAAGGAGTAGGGCACGAACGAGGTGACGGCGGCCCCGGCACCGCCCGCCCCCGCGACCGCCCCGGCGGCCCGGCCGGCGCCGTCCCCGGCGGCCCGGTCATCCGCCCCGGAGCCGGAGTCGAGGAGGGCGGGCGCGTGGAAGGCGCCGATCACGGCGGCGACGCGCCGGCCTCCGGCGGCCGCGGCTGCGATGACCTCGCGCATCCGCGCCTCGCGGGCCAGGTCCACCGCGGGGACGCCGGCGGCCGCGTCCTGGCGCAGCGCCCAGCCGACGCCGAGGGCCGCCCGGCGGACGGCCTCCGGGGTGCACCCGGGGGCCAGCACCTCCACGGCCCGGTCCCACAGGTCGTCGCCGTCCCGGCCGGTGCCGGCCGCGCTGAGGGCACCCGCGTACGAACGCGCCCGCGCCCCGGAGTCGGAGCCGCCGGAGGTACCAGCGTCCGGGGCGGCGTCGACGGGCGCGTCCGGAACCGGTTCCTCGGCCGTGTCCGGGACGGCGGTCGCGCGCAGGGTCCAGCGCGGGTCGGACAGCGGAAGGTCGCAGCACAGCACCTCGGCGCCGTGCGCCCGCGCCCAGCGGATCGCGGCCAGCTCCGGGGAGAAGTCCGCGAACGGGTAGAACGCCAGTCCGCCGTCGGGCCCGGTGCCCGCGAGGGCGACCGGGGCCTGCGTCTCCGGGTCCGCGAGGTGTTCCAGCCACGGCTGGAACTCGGCGGGCAGCTCGACGCAGACGACCTCGGCCCCGGAGGCGTCGAGCAGGGCCGGGACGACGGCGGCCAGGGCGGGGCTGTGGTGGCGCACCCCCAGCAGGTACGGCGTCCGGGAGGCGGCGAGCGCTTCCACGGTGTCCCGGGGATCGGCGTCCGGATCCGGGACGGCGGCGGGCGCCGCGGCGCCCGCCGGCAGGGCGGTGGTGGTGGTCATCGCAGGCTCCCGCGCAGGTCCCACAGGCGGCGCCACATGGCCGAGCCGTCCTCGGCGCGGCGGCGGACCGGGCCGTCCCAGTAGCCGAGCAGGCGGCCGTGGTCCGCGGGGTCGTCCTTGCGGACCACGCCCAGGAGGTGGCCGGGCAGCAGGTCCAGGACGTCGCCTCCGGGCAGGTAGGCGGCCGCGACGCCCAGCGAGGTCGCCACCTGGACGGCCTCGGCGGTGGACATGACCGTACCGGGGCGTTCCACGTCCCAGCCCTCGGCGGAGCGCCCGGAGCGCAGGTCCCGGAAGACGGTGACCAGCGCGTCGAGCACGGCGTCGTCGACGCCGAACGGGGCGCCTGCGCGCTGGACGGCCGCGACCGCCTGGCGGCGGATCAGCGTGGCCTCGGCGTCGGCGTCGGCGATCGGGTCGACGGTCTCGAAGTTGAAGCGGCGCTTGAGGGCGGCGGACATCTCGGAGACGCCGCGGTCGCGCAGGTTGGCGGTGGCGATGACCGTGAAGCCGGGGGCGGCGCTGACCACGGCGTCCTCGGTGGCGGCGAGTTCGGGCACGCTGACCCGCCGGTCGGACAGGATCGACACGAGGGCGTCCTGGACCTCGGGCAGGCAGCGGGTGATCTCCTCGACGCGGACGACGCGCCCGGTCCGCATGGCGGAGAGGACCGGGGAGTCGACGAGGGCCTGCGGGGTCGGGCCCTGGGCGAGGAGCAGCGCGTAGTTCCAGCCGTAGCGGAAGGCGTCCTCGGTGGTGCCGGCGGTGCCCTGCACGGTGAGGGCGCTGGTGCCGCAGACGGCGGCGGCGAGCAGTTCGGACAGCATCGACTTGGCGGTGCCGGGCTCGCCCGTCAGGAGGAGGCCGCGTTCACCGGCGAGGGTGACGACGCAGCGTTCGACGAGGGCGCGTTCGCCGACGAACTTGGGGGCGATGACCAGCTTGGCGGGCAGGCCCGCCCGGCGCTTCGGCAGGGCCAGCTCGGTGCCGTCGCTGCCGCAGACGAAGGTGACGACGGCCCGCGGGGTCAGCGCCCAGCCCGGCGGGCGGGGGCCGGTGTCCTGGGCGGCGAGGAAGGCGAGTTCGGTGGCGTGACGCTCCTCGGCGGGCAGGGTCTGGCGGGCCGGGGTGGCGGCGGCGTCTTCGGTGACGGTCGTCATGGGAGTCCTCGGAAACTCGAACAAGTGCAAGGAAGGGGGAACGGGAAGGGGAGGGAAAGGGGCAGGGACGGGCAGGTCGGGGTGTGGGAGGCGGGAGCCCGCCGGCCGGCCGCGGGTGCGGCCGGCCGGCAGTGCCGTCAGCGGCGGCGGGTGCGGGTGCGCTTGACCTTGAGCTCCTCGAAGCGGGGTACGTCGCCGTCCGTGACCCGCTGCCAGGCCCGGCGGTAGAGGTCCGCGGCCGGTTCGGCGGGCACCAGGACGCGGAGCGCCGGGCTGCCTCCGGGGGCGAGGCCCTCGTACAGGGGCAGCTTCCACTGCTCGACAGGCAGGTTCGGGGAGGCCATCTCGGCCCAGGGGCCGGGGAGGAACAGGGTGCGCCCGGCCCGGGTGCGGGCGGCCGTCACCACCAGGTCGGTGGCGGCCAGTTCGGCGCGGGCCGCCTTCAGCCGGGCCGGCTTCCAGCCCGTCCACCGGGCCGTGTTCCGGTCCGTGGGGTCGGCCATCGCCAGCAGCATCAGGTACAGCACCGCCGCATCCGCACCCAGCCCGTGCGCGGCCCGCACCTCGGCCACCAGCTCCGGCACCGACCGGCCCGGATCCTGCGGCCACCACGTACCCTCCGGGCCCGCCTCCCCCGCGGCCGGCGTCCCCGGGTCGGCGAGCAGCGCCGCGAACCGCGGGTCGTGGACGCAGCGCAGGGCGGCCTCGGCCGCGGACGGCTTCTGGTCGGCGCCGCGCAGGGCCGGCAGGTAGGGGTCGGAGCCGGTGGAGTCGAGCAGGGCGGTGCGCAGTGCGGGCCTGGGCCGGTCGTCGTGGGTGGCCATGACGACCGCGCCGTAGCGCTCGTAGCCCTCCGCGGTCTCGGTGGGGGTGCCGGCGGCCTTGCGGAAGTCGGGGAGGTACGCGTAGTACCCCAGGTCGAGCAGGAGTCCGGGGGAGGCGAGCCGCTGCCGTACGGCGGTGAGCGCCGGCGGCAGGAGGGCCCGGACGGGGTCGCCGGCGGGGAGCCGGTGGGCGAGCCAGGCGGTCAGGGCGACGGTGTCGGTCAGGACCGATCCGTCGAACGGCTCCGCGCACGGTGTGCTGGGCTCCACCCGGTCGCCCCGGACCCACCACTCCGTGTCGGCGCCCAGCGCCGGGGACGCCGCGGGGTCGAGGACCGTGACGAGGGCCCGGTGCGTGGCCGAGGAGGTGCGCACGGCGCGGGTGGCCTCGGCGAGCAGCCACTCGGGGACGGGCGTACGGCGGCCCACGCGCCGGTTCCACAGCTCGGCGGCGGCCGCGACGTCGGGGCCGTCGGTCCACAGCCGGGCCGGGTCTGCGGGCAGCAGGGCCGCGACGAGGGACCGGCGCAGGTCGATGTCGAGCGCCTTGAGCTCGGTGCGGGCGTGCTTGGCGTCGGCGGCCTTCACGCCGAGGGTCGTGCGCAGTTCGGCCGACAGGAAGTGGTGCTCGTAGCTGTCGATGTTGGGCAGGCCGGCGAGGAGCAGCCTGGCCGTGGTGGCGGAGACGCCGGTCAGCTGCGCGAACGCGTCGGCGGCCTCGGGCCGCGGTGGTACAGGGCCGCGGGCGGCGGCCTCGGTGAGGAAGGCGGTCAGCCAGCCGGGGTCGCGCTCGCGGTCGCCGACGGGGGCCTCGCCGCGCAGGGTGTAGGGGCCGGGGACGGCGAACCGGCCGGACGGGTCGTGGAGCAGGGCCCCGAACTCGCGGCCGCCTGCGGGCACGCTCTCGGTGTGCTCGGTGAGGGCGAGGACGGCGCCGCCGCCGAGCGGGAGCAGGCTGCGGTGCGAGACGTTGCGGCCCAGGCCGTCGGGGGTGCTCAGGTGGTGGTCGTCGAGGTGGACCAGGACGCGGCGCCAGCGGTCGGCGGATCCTGCGGCGGAGGCCAGGCCGAGGGCGTCGATCGTGCCGAGCAGTCCGCACAGGGCGGCCCGCTGCTCGTCGGTGGCGCCGGGCGCGACGGCCCGGTAGGCGATGGCCGCGGGGTGGTCGAGCATCGGCGTGAACGGCAGCCCGGAGTACTCGAGTCCGGGCGTGTCGAAGTGGAGCCGGCCGGGCACCGCGGTGGCGCCGGTGTCGGTGATCGCGGCGGCGAGGCGGTGCAGGTACTGGTGGGCGACGTCGCGCTCGGCGCCCCAGTGGTAGTAGCCGGTGCCGATGACGCCGCGCAGGGCGTTCTCGACGAGCTGGTCGGTGGGGCCCTCCGGTTCGCCGGGGCCGTCGGCCGCGGCGGAGTCCAGGCGGGCGGCGATGCCGTCCAGGGCCTTCTGCTGGGTGAGGGCGAAGCGCAGCACCTCGATGATGCCGCCGACCAGTTCGGACGCGGTGACCTGCGGGAAGGCGGCGCCGACCAGACCGGGCAGGTCGGACGCCTTCTCCGCGGCGGCGGCCGCCGCCATCAGGGCGGCGACGGTGTCCCGGTCGGCGGCGCGCAGGGCGGCGGAGCCCTCGGGGTCGCGGGGGCGCAGGGCGTACCAGAAGGGCACCGGCGGGAGGGTGACGCTGCCGGTCGCGAGGCCCTCGTTGCGGTAGTCGCCGCTGGTCTTGACCGTGACGACGCCGTCGGGGTCGGTGATGCTCAGCTCGCGCCAGCGGTGGGTGAGGGCACGCGGCCGGTCGTCGCCGGGGAGGGCGAGGGCGGCGGCGGGCATGTGGGCGTCCTCGGGGAGGCGGACGGTGCGGCCGGCGGTGTCGCGGCCGTACCAGCCGTCGCCCTTGACGCGGACGGCGCACCAGCCGAGGAGGCCGTCGGCGGGCGTGCCGAGGGCCGAGCCCTCGACGGTGGGTGCGGGCCGCAGCCAGGCGGCATGGGCGCCGAAGTCGTCGTGGCCGCGGTGGGCGCTGAGCACGTCGGTGAGGAAGGCGGGCTGGGAGAAGCGGCCGTGGGTGCCGTCCGCTGGGTTGTACTCGCACCAGCCGGCGGGCTTGTCCTGTTCGCGGCGCCGCCACACCCAGTACGAGGTGCCGTCGGACAGCAGGGCCTGCTCGGGGGGCAGTTCGGTGTCCCCGGCGTGGAGGACGCCGCCGCCTACGGTGCGGCCGCCGCCGGGCAGGGGCAGGCTGATCTCGTCGGAGCGCAGCGACCAGTGGGAGCGGTCGGTCCTGAGGGTGAAGACGTTCTGCGGGTCGGTGTGCCAGTAGCCCCGGACCTCGCTTCCCCAGGTGGACCAGAAGACGAGCAGTGCGCCGTCGACGTAGTGGAAGCCGTACTGGTACGAGCCGCCGGCCGGCACGCGCAGGTCGTGGGTGAGCACGGTGGAGTCGGCGTCGATGACGCGGACCTGGACGGGGTTGGCGACGATGAGGTGGGGCCAGGCCTCGACGACGGTCAGGTTGCCGCGGTGCAGCGCCTTGCGGTCGGCGAGTTCGACCACGGCCTCCTCGAAGGCGGGCCAGACGTACTCCTCGAAGAGGCCGCCGCGCAAGGTGCGGGCGAGGATCTCGCCGAGGTCGGCGGCGGCCGCGTCGGCCACCTCCTCGCGGGCGAGTTCGAGGGCCTCGGCGGGGAGCCACGTCAGCCGGTTGATGGCGTCGGGCAGGCCGGGCAGGCCGGCGGCCTTGGAGTTGCGGGCGACCTCCTGCATCCATTCGGTGAGCATCGGCCGGCCGCCGGGCGAGGCCGCGAGGCGGCGCATGACGTCGGCGCCGGAGTTGGCGTCGCCGTAGGAGTTGACGGCGCGGCGGAACGCCGGCCGGAACCGCTGGTCGGCGGCGAGGGCGAGCAGGTCGCGGCGCTGGTCGGCGCGGGCCCAGTCGGACAGGTTCAGCTGGTTGTGGCGGTAGTGCGAGCGGGGGTTCTCCTCGGGGTCGGCGACCGGGATCCGGAGGGAGAGGAGCAGGTCCAGCAGGTCGACGTCCTGGACGCCGATGCGCAGCCCGGCCTCGCGTCCGGGCTCGGCGAGGTCGGCGCGCAGCCGGTCCGCGGCGCGGGTGACGAGGTCGAGGAGGGCGGGCAGGGTGGGGCGCTGCCCCCAGCCGGTGTGGCGGGCGTGGTGGAAGCGCTCCAGCCAGCCGGCGGCGCCGTCGGCGCAGCGCTGCTCGGCGGGCAGTCCGGCGTCGATGAGCCCGGCGGTGGCGCCGGACTCCTCCAGGATGTCCAGCCACAGCGCGGACAGTTCGCCGTCGCCGCCGCCGGGCGGCATCAGGTCGAGGAGGGCGCCGCGGACGGCGGGCTCGCGGCGGGCCAGGGCGGTCAGCGCGGTGCGGTGCGCCTTCCACCAGCCGTACGCGGCGCGCAGGGTGGCGGGCAGCGGCAGCAGCTCGGCAAGGTAGTCCTGCTCGGCCTGGCTGCCGGTCAGGCCCGCGGCCCGGGCGAGGCGGCGCAGCTCGGTCGCGGCCTGGGCGGAGGGCGGCAGGCCGCCGGCGGTGCGGCGGACGCACAGGCGGCGGAAGCGGGCGTGGGCCTCGGCGGGGCTGACGCGGGCCGAGAGCTCCTTGGCGTAGCCGGTGAGCACCTTCACGGGGAGGGCGCCGACGAGGGCGAACTCGAGGAAGACGGCGTCGAGGCGGTCCTCGTCGACGGTGAGGCCGTGCTGGGCCTCGCTGGTGCGGGCGCGCCCGAAGAGCTGGGAGGCGTACGCGGTGTTCTCGACGGCGAGGAAGAGGCGGGCCGCCTGCTCGTAGAAGACGGGCAGGAAGTGCGGTACCGCGGCGCCGAGCCGGCCGGCCAGCTCGTGGACGGCGTCGAGGGCGGCCTTGGGCTTGGTCTTGGCCTGGCGGGCGACCCGGTCGAGTTCGGGGACGACGGCGAGGGCGTGGTGGCCGTCCTCGGGGTGGTGGACGAGGACCCATTCGGGGAAGCCGAGGGCCTGGCGCTGGCCGAGGCCGACGACGGGCGGCTCGCCCTCGTCGGGGACGAGACCGAGGAAGCCGGCGGCCAGGTCCTCGGCGGGACCGAGTTCGGCGGCGGCGAGCCGGACGACGACGCGGCCGTCGGGCAGGGCGGGGTGGTGGTAGCTGCGGGCGGTCAGGTCGACGGCGGAGGGGCCCGCTCCGTCGGTGCCGACGGGGAGCACGGCGCCGGCCTTCAGGAGCAGTGCGGCCTCGGTCGCGGTGCCGGTCGCGGTGGTGCCGGGGGCCGCGTTCGTGGTCGTGGTCGTGGTGGTCATCGTGCGTCCTTGCCCTCTTCGATCTTGCGTCCGGCGTACAGTGCGGCGGCCATGCGCATGCCCTCGGACCAGGCGACCGGTCCGACCTCGGTCAGGCGTACCGCCCGGCCGTCCTCGTCGTGCCAGGTCAGGGCCCCGGTGGTGGCCTCGTCCTCGTAGTACGGCTCACCGATCCAGACGGCCGCCTCGGTGGCCCGGCCGGTGTCGCGGACCGCGCAGGTGGCGTAGCCGCCGGAGACTCGGTAGCCGAGGCCGGTGGCGCGGGCGGCCAGACCGAACCGGTTGGGGAAGACGCCGCCCGCGTAGTCGCGGACCTCGGTGTCCTTGGCGGCGAGCCCCTCGGGCTTCAGCCAGGTCGCCCGGTGGATCTGCTCGACGCGCTGCACGATGCCGAGTTCGGCCGCGAAGTCCCGTACGTCGTCCAGGTCGGGCAGCAGCACGGGGTGGGGCAGGGTCACGGTGCGCGGGGAGAGCCGGACGGTCTCGCCGTCGAGGTTGACCACCTTCAGCTCGCCGGAGGCGGTGGCGTCGCGCAGGAAGCCCACCTCGTCGGGGTCGTCACCGACGACGGCGAGGTCGCGCAGCGCGTTCTGCCAGGCCTCGTCCGGCCAGACCCGGGCCAACAGCGCGGTGGGTACGGGCAGGGAGGACACCATCCAGGTGTCGACCTGGGCGATGCAGGCCGCCTCGTGCCGGTCGAGCCATTCGGCGAGCCGACGCAGCCGGTCCACCTCGGGGTGGTCCCGCAGCGCCTTGGGCAGTGACTTCAGCTGCCGTCCCGCCGTGCGCCCGGTGGTGGACCGCGCCGCCACCTTTCCTTCCACCAGGGCGATCTCGTATCCCTCGCCCGCCGCCAGCCAAGCCATCTGCCTCGCGCCCTTCCGCCTGCCCGATCCGATTCCGCGCAGCGTCGGGTACGGCCGAAAAGCCCCCCTGAGCTGCGGTATGCGGGGAGATTAGCGAGGGCCACTGACAACGCCCCGCCAGGGGGCTCGGATCGGGGGCGAGGGGCTGCCGCCGGAGCCGGGCACTGGGCTGAATGTCCGGTTCTGGGTACTGTTTTCGAGACAGTGCGCGAACCGGGGTCTCGGGGTGGGGTTCATGGGACGTCAGACACGGGTGCGGGGCGCGGTGCTGGCGGCTTCGCTGCTGCTGGCCGCGACGGGGTGCACGGCGAACGGTACGGGCGACCGGACCGGCTCCCCCTCCGCGCCGCCCCCGGCGCCGGCGCCGACCGGGTCGTCCGCGGCGCCGCCGACAGCCGGTGACGGCCCGGCAGGCGGCGGCGGGGAGCTCCTGCCGGGCCTGGCGGGCGTCGCCGTGGCCCGTACGCAGCTGGCCGGGCTGACGGTGGCGCCCGGGGGAACGATGGCCGGATACAGCCGGGCCATGTTCACGCACTGGGCGGAGCAGGGCGGGGCGTGCGACACCCGCGAGGTGGTGCTCCGGCGCGACGGCGCGGACGTGGTGCAGGACGCGGAGTGCCGGGCGGTCTCCGGGAGGTGGAAGAGCCTTTACGACGGGGCGGTGGTGACCGACGCGGCGAAGATGGACATCGACCACGTGGTGCCGCTCGCCGAGGGGTGGCGTTCCGGCGCGGCCGCGTGGGACGCCGCCAAGCGGAAGGCGTTCGCCAACGACCTGGCCCGCCCCCAGCTGCTGGCGGTCACGGCGGCGTCGAACCGGTCGAAGGGCGACCAGGGCCCGGACCTGTGGCAGCCGCCGGACCGGTCGAGCTGGTGCGTCTACGGGCGGGCGTGGACGACGGTGAAGTCCGCCTACGGGCTGACGGTCACGGAAGCGGAGAAGAAGGTGCTCACGACGATGCTGGACACCTGCGCGGCCTGACGGCACCGCGGCAGGGTGCCGGACGGGAGCACCACCCGGGCCGACCCGCCCACCCGCCCGGTCAGGCGGGTGGGCGGGCGGAAGGGTGGCTGGTGCCCGGTCAGCCGTCGTATTCCGTGAGGTCGATGCCGTACACCTGGAGCAGGTGCCCGTGCTCCGGGTCGGTGGCCTCCCGCTCGGGCGCCATGCCCAGCTTGTCGGCCACGTTGTGGGAGGCCCGGTCACCGGCCCGGACCACGGCGATCACCCGGTCCAGGCCGCGGTCCTGGAGGGCGAACTCCAGGGCTGCCTGGGCGGCCTCGGAGGCGTAGCCCTGGCCCCAGTACGGGCGGCCGAGGCGCCAGCGGATGTCGACGGCGGGCAGCAGTTCGGGCAGTTCCTCGGGCACCGACAGCCCGACCGCGCCGATCAGCTCACCGGAGGCGAGCAGTTCGACGGCGAAGAGGCCGAAGCCCTCCTCGTCCCATTCGTCCTCCCAGCGCTCGATCTCGTCGGCGGTCTGCTCCAGGTCGAGCGGGGTGCCGTCGCCGGTCCAGCGCATCACCGCCGGGTCGGCGTTGATCTCCGACAGGGGGACGAGGTCGTCGTCGTCCCATCGGCGCAGGAGGAGGCGGGGGGTGCGGATCTCGGTCATGGACCCATCCTGCCGAAACGCCCCCTGCCTGCGGAAATCGGCGCGGTCAGGGCTGGTGGAAGCGGGCCTCGGGCACCTCGGCGGCGGGTCCGTCAAGCAGCGGCTGCGGTATGCCCCTGAGGTGAAGGTCGAGGAAGGCTCCCACGAAGCGGCGGGTGAGCTCGACGGAGCGGTCACCGGGCAGCGGGGTCATCCTCGGCAGTCCGAGGTCGTCGCTGACGGCGGGCCAGTCGGTGAAGGTGAAGTGGTGGGAGTCGGCGAAGGTGATCCAGCGTTTCCAGCCGTCGAGCCGGGGCCAGTTGGCGTCCCAGCCGGCCGGGTTGTCGGGGGCGCTGCCGGGGACGGTGCCGGCCCCGCCGAGCAGCAGGAAGGGCCGGCCGTGCAGTCCGCCCTGGGGAACGGGCGAGAACAGTCCACCGTCCATGTCGAAGCCGGCCCGGACCCGCGGGTCGGCCGCCATCACGGCGGCTGCCGCGGAGCCGCCCATCGAGTGGCCGCCGACGGCGATGCGGCTGCGGTCGATCAGCCCGGCGTGCCGCCGGTCGGAGTGCCGGCCGGTGAGCCGGTCCAGCAGGAAGGACACGTCGCGGGCCCGGTTGTCCGCCACCGGCCGGTAGTCCCGGGTCTGCTGCACGATCTCGCAGGCCTTGCAGGTCAGGACGCGCCCGCCGGGGAAGCTGGTGCCGGCGGTCTCGTACGCGTGGTCGACGGCGGCGACCACGTAGCCGCGGGAGGCGAGTTCCTCGGCGAGCGCGGTGAGCGTGGCGCGCGGCACGGTGAAGCCGGGCGAGAGGACGACCAGGGGATGGCGTCCGGCGACGGGGCGCGCTCCGGAGCGGGCGTACGCCTCGGTCCCGGCGAGGCTCTCGGCCGGGACCTGCTGCTCCAGGCCCCGGTCGGCGAGGAGGAGTCGGGCCTCGTCGCCGGTGAGGTACGGGGCCACTGGCCCGCCCGTGCCGCGGTGGGCCGGGTAGCGCAGGGTGACCATCAGCTCGCGCGGCCCGGACCCGGCCCAGGGGTCGGTGCGGTCGTGGTCCACGAGGTGGAGGGTCTCCTGCCCGACAGCGAACCGGCCGCTCGGGCGGGGCAGTTCGGGCAGCACCAGACCGGTGGTGGCGGCCGCGGCCACGGCGCCCGACGCGGCCGGAGCCCCCGGGGCGGGCCCGGCCGCGGAGGCGGTCCCGGCGGCGGTCAGGACGAGCGGCAGGAGCAGGGCGCTTAACGCGGCGGCCGCGGTGGTTCGGCGTCGGTTCATGCAGTCGACGCTACGCAACGGACGGCCCGTTGATCGTCGTCTCGCAGGCGGATCCCGGGCTCCGCCCGCAGGAGGGCCTCCCGTCCGTCCCGAGGGGGACGGACGGGAGGGCGGCCGGCGCGGTGTCAGGAGACGCTGATCGCGTCCAGCTTCGCCCGCAGGTACGCGTGGGAGTCGACCGGCTCGAGGGCCACGCGGCCGATCGGTTCCGGCAGGGACTCGACGCGCGTGTGCGGGTCGCACTCGTAGAAGTACACGAGCGACAGGAGTTCCTCCGCGGGCGCGTCGGTGGGCGGCGGCAGTACCCGGTGGCGGCCCGCCCGCCACCGGTCCCCCGTCCAGCGGGCCAGCAGGTCACCGATGTTCACCGTGAGGGCGGCCGGGTCGTACGGGGCGTCCTGCCAGCCTTCGGCGTCGGTGTGGACCTGGAGCCCGCCCGCGCCGGGTTCGCGGTCGAGGACGGTGACGGTGCCGAAGTCCGTGTGCGCGCCGATGCGGAACTGGCCGGGCAGCGGCGGGCCGACGACCTCGGTGCCCGGGTACCAGTTGAGGTTGAACCCCCACGTGGGGTGGCCGGTGTGCCGGGTGAAGTGGTCCCCGTCGAGGCCGAGGGCGCCGGCGAGGAGCTCCAGCAGCTCGTCGGACAGGGCCCGCATCCGGGTGAGGTACTCCTCCACCGGCGGGCGGAGCCCGGGCACTTCGGCCGGCCAGGCGTTCGGGCGGAACCACTCGGCGTCCACCGCGGGGTCGCCGGTGGGCTCGTCCGCGGCCCAGGACCAGGACTCCTTCAGGTCGGGCGGGGAGGCGGCGCCTTCGGCGTAGCTGTTGGCCTCGGCGCCCGGGCCGAGCCAGCCGCGGCCGCCGACGGTCACCGCGTACGGCTCCTTCACCGGCGCGGGCAGCCGGAAGAACGTCCGGGCGGCGGCCCGGATCCGGGCGGGCAGTGCCGGGTCGATTCCGTGCCCGGTGACCAGGAGGAATCCGGCTGCTCTGAGGGCCCCGTCGACCTGGGCGGCGGTCCGCGCGCGGGCCGCCGGGTCGCCGGACCGCCACGGCCCGAGGTCGATCACGGGGATCGGGTAGCCCGCTCCCCCGCCGCTCGCCGCACGCGGGGAACTCGCCATGGGGACCTGCCTTTCCGAGCCGTTGCCGGACGTCCGCCATCGAGGCTAGCGCCGTGACGGGCCGCCCGGCCCGTGGACGCGGCCACCGGGCTCGACGGGGGATCGCGGACGCGCCCGCCCGCCGGCGGGGGCCCGTCCCGTCAAGGGCGTTCCAGTCCGGCGCAGGGCGGCGAGTAGGGGACGTACGGGAGGTGGGCGGTCCACTGGGCCCGGGTGATCCGGGGACCGGTGTGGGCGCAGGCCTCGGCGATCACCCGGGCGAGGTCGGTTCCCGCGAGCCGGACGGTGGTGTCGAAGCCGCCGGAGGCGAGGACGGCCCCGTCGGGGCTGAAGGCGACCGAGCCGACGGCGGTGGCGTGGCCGGTGAGGGTGGTCAGCAGCCCGGGGCGGGCGGGGCGGGCCACGCTCCACAGGCGGACGGTGCGGTCGTCGCCGGCGCTGGCCAGGGTGCGGCCGTCGGGGCTGAACACCACGGCGCCGACCACGTCGGTGTGACCGGTGAGGGTGGCGAGGGGGGCGGGACGCCGCGGGTCGGCGACGTTCCACAGCCGGATCGGGGAGCGGCCGCCGCCCGCGGAGGCGAGGACGGCTCCGTCGGGGCTGAAGGCGACGGAGAACACGGCGGTGTCGTGGCCCTCCAGGGCGGCCAGCGGGGTCGGGCGGCGCGGGTCGGTGACGTCGGTGAGCCGGACGGTGGCGTCCTCTCCCGCGCTGGCCAGGGTGCGGCCGTCGGGGGCGAAGGCGACCGCGCGGACCGCGTCGCGGTGGCCGGCGAGCCGGGCGAGGAGGACGGGGCGGGCGGCGTCGGCCAGGTCCCACAGGCCCAGGCTGCCGTCGCTGCCGGAGGTGGCGAGCGTGTGCCCGTCGGGGCTGTAGGCGAGGGCGCGGACCTCGCCGCCCTGTCCGGTCAGCGAGGCCAGTGCGGTGGGTCGGGCCGGGTCGGACACGTCCCACAGACGGGCGGTGCCGTCGGCGGACCCCGTGGCCAGGGTGCGGCCGTCGGGGTGGTAGGCGAGGGCGCGGACGTCGCCGCCGTGCCCGGTCAGCGTGGCCACGGGTTCGGGCCGGTCGGTGCCCCGGGTCCGCCACAGTCGGGCGGTGTGGTCGCCGCTGGCGGTGGCCAGCTGCCGGCCGTCGGGGCGGTAGGCGAGCGCGACGACCTCCTTGGGGTGCGCCGGCAGCGTGGTCATCAGCGCACTGACGAGGCTGTCGCGGGTCTTCGGGGTGGGCGAGAGGCGGTACGCGGCCAGGCTGAGCTGGACGGCCAGCCCGGGCTCGGTGGTGGTGAGGTCGCCCGTGCTGTCGGCGAGGTTCCGGGCGACGGCGTCGTTGCGCTGCCGGGTCACTTCGGCGCCGGCCCGGACGGCGCTGGCGGTGGCGACGCCCGCGACCACGACGAGGGCGGCGAGCAGCGCGACGAGGTAGCCGAGGCGGCGGGCGCGGCGCCGGGCCGAGTTCCCGGCGGCCTCCTCGGCGGCGAGTCCGGCGTCCAGGAAGTCCCGCTCGGCGGCGGTGAGTTCGGTGGCGTGGCCGGCGGCGAGGTCGCGGGCGAGGGCGAGCCGGGTGCCGCGGTAGAGGGCTCCGGGGTCGCGCCCCAGGTGCTCCCAGGCCCGGGCGGCTTCGGTGAGGCGGCGGTGCAGCCGGATGCGTTCGCGGTCGTCGGTGAGCCAGCCGCGCAGCCGGGGCCAGGCGCGGATCAGGGCCTCGTGGGTGAGTTCGACCCGGCCGTCGTCGAGGGTGAGCAGCCGCAGCCGGGCGGCGCGGGCCAGCACGGTCGCGGTGTCGGCGTCCGAGGGCAGTTCGTCGCGGGCGACGGGCCGTTTGGTGTCCTCGGTGCCCTCGCCGAGGGCGATGAGGTGGACGAAGGTCTGCCGGGCCAGCTGCTGCTGGCGGCCGGTGAGGGAAGCGTGCAGGGCTTCCGCGGACTGGGCGAGGGCCCCTTCGAAGCCGCCCGCGGCGTGGAAGCCGTCCAGGGTCAGGGCCGCCCCGCGGCGGCGCCGCCAGGTCTCCAGCAGGGCGTGGGACAGCAGGGGCAGGGCGCCGACCTGTCCGTGCGCGTGGGCGACGAGGGTGGCCTGGAGGGCGCCTTCGACGGTGAGGCCGGCCCTGCGGGCCGGTTCGACGACGACGCGGCGCAGTTCGGCCGCGGTCATGGGGCCGACGACGGTCTGGGCGTCGCGCAGGACGGCGACGAGCGGGGCGTGGCGGGTGCAGTGGGCGTAGAAGTCGGCGCGGACGCCGAGGACGACGCGGCAGCGGGAGCCGGGCCGCTGCGCCCCGTCGACCAGGGCGGTGATGAACCGGGCCCGGGCGGCGGGGTCCGCGCAGACGGTGAAGACCTCCTCGAACTGGTCGACGACCAGGACGAGTTCTTCGGCGGTGGCGGGCTCTCGGGCGGCGGCGAGGGCCTCCTCCAGCCGGCCCAGGGGGTCCGGTCCCGGGGTGAGGACGCGGGCCGCGGTGTGCGGGGCGTCCCGGTGGAGCCGGGGCAGGAGTCCGGCGTGCAGGAGGGAGGACTTGCCGGCTCCGGAGGCACCGACGAGGGCGACGACCCGGTGGCGGGCGAGGGTGGCGAGGAGGTCCTCGACGAGCCGCTCCCGGCCGAAGAACAGGCCGGCGTCCTCGGCCCGGAACGCCGACAGGCCGACGTACGGGACGCCCTCGGGGGCGTCCTGCGGCGGGTCGGCGCCCGGCCCGTCCGCGGGTTCGACGGCCGGGTCGCGGCTCCCGGCGGACAGTTCGGCGGCGACGGCGTGCCAGCGCCGCTCCCACTCCCCCGTGTCTGCGCCGCAGGCACGGACGTAGGCGAGGGTCACGTCCAGGCTCGGCAGCCGCCGGCCGGCCGCCGCCTCGGACAGGGTCGCCACCGAGTAGTGGGCGCTGGCCGCGAGGCGGCGGTACGGCGGGGAGCCCGCGTCGTGGCGCAGGCGGCGCAGGGCGGCGGCGAACCGCAGCAGCGGTCCGTCGCCGTCGTCCAGGGGGCGCTCCTTGCGGGCCATGCCCCTTCCCTTCCCCGGAGGACCGGTTTCCTGCCTCCCCGTGCGGATTGTTCGGCGGTTGTTTGTTCGCCCGCACCCCCCCGACGCCGGACAACGGATCGCCGCTACACCTGGGTCGACCGCACACCGCACCGCGTCAGGAAGGAGCCCGGGTGGACCGACACCGCATCGCCGCCGCGGCGCTCGCCGCCACCGCCACGACCGCGGCCCTGGCCGTCGTCCTGGTCCTGGACGGCTGCGGGTCCCCCGCCCGGGGGCCCGACGCCCGCGAGCCGAGCGCCGCCGAGTCCCGGACGCTGGCGCGGGCCGAGCAGGTCCTGATCAGCCGGTGCATGGCGGCGCGGGGGTTCCCGTACGAGGTGGCCGAGGTGCCGCAGGACGGCGCGCGCTCCTTCCCGTACGTCGTGGACGACGTCGCGTGGGCCCGGGAGCACGGCTACGGCGGCGCCGAGGAGCGGGCCGCCGCCCGGGCCCGCGAGGACGACCCCAACCAGCGGTACTTCCGGCAGCTGCCGGCGGCCCGGCGCGCGGCCGCACGTACCGCGCTGATGGGCGCCGCCCCCGTGGGGTTGTCGGCGAAGGCGCCGACCGGAGTGACGATCACCGCCTCCGCGGACGGCTGCATCGCCGACGCGCAGCGCACCCTGTACGGCGATCCGGCGACCTGGTTCCGGGTCAAGGTCGTCACGATGAACCTGCGGCCGGTGCGGGAGGCGCGGGTCCTCGAGGACGCGCGCTACGCCGGGGCGGTCGCCGAGTGGGCGGCGTGCATGAAGGCGGCGGGCCGGCCCCACGCCACCCCCGACGAGTCCCGGCGGGCCGCAGCCCGGTGGGGCGAGGAACTGCCTCCGGCCGAGGCGGACGCGGCCGCGGCCGAGCTGGCCGTCGTCGAAGCGACCTGTGCGACCGGCACCCCGCTGGCCCGGGTCTCCCAGTCCCTGGACCGCGCCTACGGCGAGGAGCTCCGTACCCGGTACCGGGCGGAGCTCACGCTGAGGTGGCGGCTCCAGAGCGAGGCGCTGCCGAAGGCGCGGCGCCTCGCGCAGTCCGAGCACGACACCACCACCGAGACCTCTGGAGGGTCCCGTGCGTAAGTACCGCAGCCTGTTCCTGGCCGGCGCGCTCACCGTTTCGCTGCTGGCCGTTCCCGCCGTGCTGACCACGGCGGGCGCCGCCCCGGCCGACGCCTCCGGCCTCGCCGCGGACGGCAACTACTGGGTCTGGGAGCACACCAACCGCGGCGGCGCCTCGTGCGGCTGGGCCGGCAACGACACCGACTGGCGCACGTGCGGCGCCACCGGCACCTTCGACATGAACGACAAGGCGTCGTCCTGGTGGAACAACGGCTACGCCGGCTCCTACGGGGACGTCCGCGTCTACGAGGACATCAACTACGGCGGGGCTTCCACCTGTGCGCCCAACGGCTCCGCCGGCAACGTCCCGTGGGAGTGGAACGACCGGATCTCCTCCCACAAGTGGGTCAACAACTGCGGCTACTGACCGCCGCCTCCCGGGGCCCGCAGGGCGTACCGGACCTGCCCTCCGGCGGTTCCGGTGCGCTCGAAGCCGGCCCGTTCGAGCACCCCGTGGGAGGGGGCGTTGTCCTCGTCGACCGAGGCGTGCAGGACGGCCCGGCCGGGCTGCCCGAAGGCCCATGCGGCCAGGCCGTTCAGCGCGTCGGTGGCGAGGCCGTTGCCCCGGGCCGAGGGGACGAGGTCGTAGCCGACCTCGGTGTTCCCGTCGGCGTCGGGGGCGGCGTGGAAGCCGATGCCGCCGACGGCCCTGCGGTCGTCCGTGCGGATGACGGCGTACGCGCCCCAGCCCGGGCGGTACGTGCCGTCCCGGTAGGCGGTGGCGGTCATCCCGGCGGCGAACCGGGTGCCCTCGGCGGGGCCGTCCGCGGGCCAGGCGAAGCCGCCGCTGCCGCCGTCGCGGAGGTCGCCGGCGACGTCCGGGGTGACCTCGCAGAGCACGACGCGGTCGCCGGCCGGGACGGGGTCGGCGTACCAGCGCCAGGCGGCGAGGCGGGGCAGCCCGGGGAGGGCGGTCCGGCCGGTCGCCCAGAGCAGGGTCGGCCAGGGGGCGGCGGCGTCGCGGGGCGTGTGGGGGAAGAGCCGGTCCAGGGCGAAGGTGCACAGCTCCGGGTCGGGGGCGAAGCCGCGGGCGCCGAGGGCGTCGAGGACGTCGTGGGTGTGGACCAGCGCTTCGACGACGCCCATCGCGGCGAAGCCCTCGGCGTCGGCCGTTCCGTACGGGTGCCAGGCGCGGTCGCCGGGGGCGGCCGCGGTCACGGCGGCGGTCAGCCGGGCGCCGGTGGCGGCGACGGCCCCGATCACCTCGGCGGGCGGGGCGCCGGGGGCGGTGTACCGCTCGGCCTCCATGGGGCCCTGCGCGCGGGCGGTGAGGCGGGCGGCGTACACGGTGAAGTCGTTGACGATGTGGACGGCCGTGTCGTGGCAGCTCCATTCCAGTCCGGCCGCGGGCGCGGTCCAGTCGAGGTGGGACACGTCGCGCAGTGCCCGCGTGACGAGGGAAACGGCTCGGTCCATGGCGTGGGCGCCGGTGATCTTCATGGGCGGAACCCTAGGATGCGGCAGGTGCCCGGGCCAGCGGATATCGGGCGAACCGGGGCCGCGCGTCCGGATTGCGGCGGTGGCGCGGCGGAGAGGCGGAAGTGATGACCGGTCTGCGCGAGGTCCTGGCGCCCTTCGTGGACAGCGGGGCGGTGCCCGGGGCGGTGGCCCTGGTGGACCGCGCCGGCCAGGTGGAGGTCGCCGCGATCGGGTCGGCGGACGCGGAGGGGACCTCCCCGATGGTCCGGGACTCGATCTTCCGGATCGCCTCGTTGACCAAGCCCGTCACGGCCGCCGCGGTGATGATGCTGGTCGAGGAGGGCCGGTGCGCACTGGACGACCCGGTCGCGCCGTGGCTGCCGGAGCTGGCCTCGCCGGTCGTCGTGCGGACGCCGGCGAGCCCGGTGGCGGACGTGGTGCCAGCGGCCCGTCCGGTCACCGTCTTCGACCTGCTCACCTTCCGTGCCGGGATCGGCTTCCCCGACGACTTCTCGTTGCCCGCGGTCGCGCTGCTCTTCGAGGAGCTGCGGCAGGGGCCGCCGCGGCCGCAGGAGGTGCCGGCGCCGGACGCCTGGATGCGGGCGCTGTCGCGGATCCCCCTGCTGCACCAGCCGGGCGAGGCCTGGCTGTACCACACGTGCTCGGACGTGCTGGGCGTGCTGGTCGCCAGGGTGTCGGGCAGGCCCCTGCCCGAGTTCCTGGAGGAACGGGTCTTCGATCCGCTCGGCATGTCCGACACCGGCTTCGCGGTGCCGACCGCCGATCTGGGCCGGTTCACCGGCCAGTACCGGGCGGCCGACGGCGGGCTCCAGCTGCTCGATCCGCCCCACGGGCAGTGGAGCAGCGCCCCGCTGTTCCCGTCGGGCGCCGGCGGCCTCGTCTCGACGGCCGACGACGTCGCCGCTTTCTGCCGGATGCTGCTCGCCGGGGGCGCCCTGGACGGCGGCCGGGGCCGGATCCTGACCGAGGGGTCGGTGCAGCGGATGACCACGGACTGGCTGACGCCGGATCAGCGGGCGGGGGCCGAGCTGTTCCTGGAGGGCCAGGGGTGGGGGTTCGGCGGCTCCGTCGACGTGGCTCCGCGGGATCCGTGGAACGTGGTCGGGCGGTACGGCTGGATCGGCGGCACGGGGACGGCGGCCCACATCACGCCGTCGACGGGCACCGTCGCCGTGCTGCTGACCCAGGTCGAGCTGAGCAGCCCGAGCGCGCCCGCGGTGATGCGCGCGTTCTGGACGTACGCCGCCCGCCCGCACCCGGCGGCGTAGCCGGGCCGTCGAGCGGGCGGGGGCTTCAGAGGCGGACGGTCCAGCCGAGCGTGGCGCGCAGGGTGCCGGCCGTCTTCGGGTCGCGCACGGCGGGGGTGCGGTCCTCGACGGTGACGGACAGCCGGTGGCTGCGCCGGTCGAGCAGCCACAGCTCCGCGACGGCGACCTCGGTGCGGCCGGCGAGGCGCTTCAGCTCGCGTCCGTCGAGGTGCCAGCGGACGTCGAGCTGCCGCCCGTCGGCGCCGGTGAGCCGGGGCACGGACACCTTGGCGGTGTGGTGGAGCCGCAGGGTGCGGGTGGTCGGGGTGACGGCGGTGACGGGCCGGGCGTGCTGGTAGAAGCCGCCGATCATCGCCTCGGTGCCGGGCAGGTTGAAGGGCTTGCCGAGGACCCGCATCAGCGAGTTGTCGGTGGGCCGGTGGAGGCCGGTGACGTAGTAGCCGCCGCCCTCGTACGTGCCGACGGTGCCGCCGTCGGGTGACGGCTCGCCGAGCCACCGGTACCACTTGGCCCGTTCGGCGGCCATCCGGTCGGCGGTCAGGGTGGAGGTGTTGGAGTCGGCGGGCTCGGGGCCCTCGTACTTCTCGTAGCCGGGGGTGTCGGGGTAGAAGTACTCGTCGGCGAGCTTGCCGAGGGAGTGGCCGGTCTCGTGGATGGCGACCTGGCCGGACTTGGCGTTGCCCGCGGAGGCGGTGGAGATGCCCTCGTAGCCGAGGGTGGCGCTGCGCTCGTTGTAGCCGGCGCCCCCGTACTTGGCGCTGTTGGCGAGGACGAGGACGAGGTCGGCGTCGGGTGCCTTCGCGACGTACCCGTCCACCTTCGCCTGGTCGATGCACAGCAGCCGTTCGATGTCCTCGCACCAGAAGTACGAGCCGAGGGCGGTGTCGCGGACGGTGGCGGGGGTGGGGTCGCCGGTGACGCCGGAGTCGCGGGAGACGGCGTCGACGGTCCAGACGTTGAAGAGGTTGCGGTAGGTGGCGTACGGCTCGACGGCGGTGACCTCGGCCCATTTGGCCCGGGCGTCGGCGTGGAAACGGTCCAGCTCGGCGGCGGTGTAGCCGTCGCCCACGACGACGACGTCGAGGCGGTCCGCGCTGGGCCCCCCGTCGACGATCTTGGTGACGGTGCCGTCGGCGGCCCGCTCGGCCTCGGAGAGGCGGGCCCCGGCCCCGGCGCGTCCGGCGGCGCGCACCCGGACGTGGCCGGAACCGGCGACGGTGCCGCCCTCCGGGCCCGGCACCTCCACGCGGGGACCGACTCCGGCCGGTGCGGCGGGCGCGGCGGGTGAGGACGGTGACGGCGGTGCGGGCGCGGCGGTCGCTCCGACCGGGCCCGCGGCCAGCAGCAGCGCGGTCGCACCGGCCGCGGCGACGGCGGCGCGCAGGGCCGTTCGGACGGCTCGGTCCATGAAGTCCTCCCCCGGGTAAGGCAGTTAAGCGGTCACATAAGTGCAGTGAACCGGCTACTTAACCTAGGGGCGGCCCGGGGCGTGCGCAATGGCCTGTCGCCGCTGAATACTGGGGAGTTGGAACCAGCAGGGGGTCTTCATGGACGAACCGGCCGAGATCGGCCGCAGGGTTGCCCGGATGCGCGCCGAACGCGGCCTGACGCAGCGGGCGCTGGCGGAGCCCGCGTACACCGCCGCCTACATCTCGACGCTGGAGTCGGGCAGGGTCAGGCCGTCGGAGGCGGCGCTGCGCTACCTCGCCGAGCGGCTCGGCACCTCGTACGAGGAGCTCGCCACGGGCCGCCCCGCCCGGCTGGCCACCGAGCTCCGGCTCGCCCTCACCGACGCCCAGGTGACGCTGGCGACCGGCGACGCCGCCGAGGCCGCCGCCCACTACCGGCGCCTCCTGGCGGACGCCGAGCGGCTCGACCTCGCCGCCGAGCGGGCGGAGGCGCTCCTCGGGCTCGGCGACTGCGCCCTGGAGTCAGGAGAACTGGGCGCGGCGATCGGCCACTTCGAGGCCGTCGAGCGCCTGCTGTCCGCCGAGCCGCCGCCCCGCCGGGCCCGCGCGGTCCGCGGTCGGGCCGTCGCCCACCTGCTCGCCGGGGAGCTGCGCTACGCCTGCTACCTGCTGGAGTCGGCGATCGACGAACTGGACGCGAGCGGCCTGGCCGACCCCGAGGCGCTGGTCCTGCTGTACGCGGCGGTGATCGGCCCGTACATCGACATGGGCGCCCACGCCCGGGCGGCCCGCGCCGCCGAGATCGCCCTCGCCCTCGCCCCGCGGGTCGACGACCCGGCGCTGGTGGCGGGCATGCACCGGCAGGTGGCGCGGACGTTCCTGGCGGCGGGGCGGACGGCCGACGCCGACGCCTCCCTCGCCAAGGCCCAGTCGATCTACCGGCAACTGCGGCTGCAGACGGACCTGGCGCACTGCCACTGGATGCGGGGCTACGTGCAGGCGCAGGACGGCGACCTGGTGTCGGCGGAGGCCGAGCTGCGCACGGCCCGGGACATGCTGGCGGCCCGGCGGGCGGCCCTGTACACGGCGCAGGTGGAGGTGGAACTCGCGGACGTGCTGCGCCGGCTGGGCCGCGGCGAGGAGGCGGCCGAGCTGCTCGCGGGCCTGCTGGAGCTGGGCGACAGCCACGGGGCGGTGCACGCGGGCGGGGCGCACCGGCTGCTCGGCCTGATGGCGGAGGAGCGCGGGGAGGCCGAGAGCGCCGAGCGGCACTACGTACAGGCACTGGGCCTGCTGGAGCGGAGCGGGGCCAGCGGGGACCTGGCGGACCTCTGCCGGCTGCTGGGCGACCTGCTGCGGCGCACCGGCCGCACCGAGGCCGCGCTCGACGCGTACCGGACCGGCCTGGGGCACCGCGCGGCGCCGGGCACGACGACGCTGGGCCCGGCGCCGGCGGCCCCGCCGGCGGTGCTCGGGGGCGGTCCGGGGCGGCCGGTCCGGGGGGACTGAACGGCCCGACCGGTCCGGGCGGCCTCACCGGGGCTGGCCGTCCGGGCGGTCCGCCTCCGGTGCGGGCCCGGGGCGGGTGCACGTGCAGGGGTGTCAGGTGCCGTCGGGCGTCTCCTGCTCCCCGCTGGTGCGGGCGCGGGCGCCCGAGCGGGTGCGCGATGCCGTCTGGGCGCGCTGCGGATGGCGGCGCACGTACTCGTGCTCCAGCTCGTTCATCCGCTGCGTATGGGTGACCAGCGCGTCGTCCGACCCGTGCAGCAGGGTCTCGTGGCGGGTGCGGTGGATGGCCTCCAGCTCCTTGAGCAGCCTGCCTTCCTCCAGCTTCCGCGCCGACGGACCGCCGTCGTGCTCAGCCATGACCGCTACACCTCCCGCTCTGCGTCACCGACGGACCTGGTGACTCCATCATCCCCTCCACGGGCCCTTTCGGCCCGGCCGCGGCCAGCGAGTAGACACTGTCTACGATGATCGGCTAGACATGGGCCATGGACCAGGAGACAGCGCACCGCGCCCCGGAGCACCCTGCCGCGTTCGAGTTGGTGTTCCACCACGCCCGCCCCGGCCGGGTCGCGTCATGAGGCAGCGGCCCGCGCTCGTGGTCAGCGTCGCCGGCGCGGCCCTCGTCGCCCTCGACGGAACCGTGCTCAGCGTGGCCCAGCCCGCCCTGGGCGGCGACCTCGGGGCGAGCGTGGGGCAGGTGCAGTGGACCAGCACCGCCTACCTGCTCGCCGTGGCCGCGTTCCTCGTCGTCGCCGGCCGCCTCGGCGACCGGTACGGGCACGCCCGGCTGCTGCTCGTCGGGGCGCTCGGCTTCGCCGCGGCCTCGGCGGCCATCGCCACCGCCCCCGGCATCGGCTGGGTGATCGCCCTGCGGGCGGTGCAGGGCGTGTTCGGGGCTCTGCTCCAGCCGGCGACGCTCGCCCTGCTGCGGCTGGCGTACCCGGCGGAGCGGCTCGCCGGCCCGGTGGCCGTCCGGACCGGGGCGATCGGGGTGGCCGCGGCGGCCGGACCGCTGCTCGGCGGGCTGCTGGTCGCCCAGGCGGGCTGGCGGTCGGTGTTCTGGCTGAACGTCCCCGTGGCCGTGGCCATCGCCGCCCTGGTGCCGGCCGTACGGGCACCCGCGCCGGACCGGACCGCTCCGCGCGGGCCGCAGCCGGTGGGGGCGGTGCTGCTCGCCGCCGCCCTCGCGGTCCTCGTGCACGCGCTGGCCGGCGTACCCGGGCACGGGTGGCTGTCCGCGCCGACGCTGCTGGGGCTCGGCGGGGCCGCCGCGATCGCCGCGCTGTTCGTGCACCGCGAACGGCGCTCCGCGCAGCCGCTGGTGCCGCCCGCCGTGGCGCGGTCGGTGCCGGTCGCCGCGTCGATGGCGCTGCTGCTGTGCGTCTCCGCGGGCATGTTCGGGGCGCTGTTCACGGCCACCTTCCTGCTCCAGGAGCGGCGCGGCCTGGACCCGTTGGCCACCGGCCTGCTGGTGCTGCCGCTGACCGCGTGCATGGTCGCCGGGGCGCCGGCGGCCGGGATGCTGCTGCGGCGCTGGGGGCCGCGTCGGACCGCGCTCGGCGGCACGGCCCTGGTCATCGCCGGTGTGGCCGGGCTCTGCCTGTGGGCCGGGCCCGCGGTCACCGCGGCGTTCGCGGTGCTCGGCGCCGGCTTCGCCGCCGTCATGGTGACCGCCACCGGGACCGTGGTCGGGGACGCCCCGCCCGGCTGCGCGGGGGTCGTCGGAGGGCTCAAGCAGACGGCGATGAACGTCGGCCCCGTCCTCGGGATCGCCGTCGCCGCGGGCGCGGGGGCCTCGCCGGGCGCACTGCTCGCACTGGCCGCCCTGCCCGCCGCGGGCCTCCTGGCGGCGTCACTCCTGCCGCGCGGCGCGCGCCCGGCAGCTGCGGGCGACGTCGTCGGCGAAGACCCGGGCCAGCGGGGACAGGGCGTCCCAGCTGCGGACGGCCCAGCCGACCGGGAGGGGCGGCAGCGCCGGGATCGGGACGAGGCGCAGCGGCCCGCCTGATCCGGGCACCTGCCAGCCGGGCAGGGCGGGCACCAGGGCGTGGCCCAGCCCTAGTTCGGCCAGGAGCAGGGCGGTGTCCCAGTCGGCCACGCTGGTGTCGGAGCGGACGGTGACACCGGCTTCGGCGAGGGCGGCGTCGAGGTGGGACCGGGAGGTGGAGTTCTGCGGGAGCCGGATGTGGCGGATGCCGGCCAGGTCGGGGGTGTCGATGCGGGGGCGGGACGCGAGGGGGTCGTCGGCGCCGACCGCGAGGACCCACGGCAGCTCCAGGACGGGGCGCTGCTCGATGCCGCGCACCGGCTTGCCGATGGTGATCCAGGCGAGGTCCAGGTCGTCGGCGGCGAGGGCGTCGAAGCAGCCGCGGCCGGAGTTCTTGGTCTCGAACTCCAGGCTGACGTCCGGGTGGCGGCGGCGGAAGCCGACGATGGCCTCGGACATGAAGTGCCGTACGGTCGTCGCGCCCGTGGTGATGCGGACCGACCCGGTGTCCCCGCGGACGAGGTCCGCCAGATGGCGCAGCGCCCCGTCGAGGCCGGCGATGCCGTCGGCGGCGGCCGCCTGCAGGATCCGGCCGGCCTCGGTGGGGACGGCGCCGCGGGCGTGGCGGGCGAGCAGGGCGGTGCCGATCTGCTTCTCCAGGCGGCGGACGTGCTGGCTGACGGCGGACTGGGTGCAGCCGAGGTCGCGGGCGACGGCGCTGAGGCTGCCGGCCCGGCAGACGGCCACGAAGACACGCAGGTCGTCGAGGGTCATGCACCCAAGCTATCGCTTGGGTGTTGATAGGAAATCAGAGGATTGACTTGGAGGTGGGGGTGGACCACGATCGTTCGCGGGTCCCAGGGCGGCAACCCGTCCCCGCCCGCGCCGTCGGTCCGGACGCGGGGGGTGGGCGGTGACGGGTGCCGACCCGCTCACGAGAACGGGAGTCGAGCCATGGCCACCCCTGCTGCCCTCGCGCTGCTGCGCGGACTCGGCGCCGAGCGGATCCCGCATCCCGGCGGGACGCTCCTGGCGCACCTCACGCGCGTCGAGGCGCTGCTCGCGTCCTGGGGCGCGCGGCCCGAGCTGCGACTCGCCGGCCTGTGCCACGCGTTCTACGGCACGGACGGCTTCGCCACCGCCCTGCTGCCGGTGGGCCGGCGGGCCGAACTGGCCGCGGTCATCGGCGACACGGCCGAGGGGATCGCCTATCTGTACGCCGGCTGCGACCGTTCGGCCTCGTATCCCTCGCTCACCGCCGCGGAACCGGCCTTCCGGGACCGGTTCACCGGCCGGGTCCACTCCCCCGGCCTGCAGGCGCGGCGGGACTTCGCAGAGCTGACGGCCGCGAACGAGCTGGACCTGGCCCGCACCGACCCCGCGTTCCGCACGGCACACGGCCCGGGCCTGCGCGCCCTGTTCGACCGCTGGCAGGAACTGCTGAGCGGCCCGGCACTCCGGGAGTGCCGGGCCGTACTCGGGGACGCCTGACGCCCGGGGCCGGGCAGGCCGGGTCCGGCCCCGGGTCAGGGTGCGGTCGGCGGGGCGGCGGCGCCCGGGACCGGTTCGGCTGCGGGGACGGAGGTGCCGGTGGCGGTGACGGTGAACGCGCCCGACGTGCTGCCGGACTTCACCCACAGGATGCCGCCGCGGTCGGCGGGGTCGAAGAACCAGCCGGTCGCGGCCGCCTCGTAGGCGGCCTTGGAGCCCAGGCGGGCGAGGGCGGAGTCGTCGACACCGACCCGGTCGGGGGCGGACGCCACGTGGAGGGTGAACTCGTAGCCGCGGGCGACGGGCTTGCCCGCGTAGTCGCCGACGGGAGCGCCGACGGTGACGGCGACCGTGCCGGATCCGGCCGCCGGGGCGGTGACGGCGACCTGCTGGCGGGCGTACGCGCCGGACAGGTGGGCGCGGGTGAGCCCGTCGTCCTCGTACAGGCTGAACGAGGAGGCTCCGCGCGGGTGGATGTCGTAGGTGAGGGTGGAGACGGGCTTCTCGCCGGTGTGGTTCATCTGCGGCCACATCGGGACGATCGCTCCGCCCTTGGCGAAGAGGGGCAGGGTGTCGAGGGGTGCCCGGTAGCCGTTCAGCCAGCCCGGCCCGGCGTACGTCTTCCCCGTCCAGTAGTCCGTCCAGGTGCCGGCGGGCAGGTAGATGCCGTCGCGGACGGAGGTGTCGGAGACGACCGGCGCGACGAGGAAGGAGTCGCCGGCCATGAACTGGCCGCTGGTGAGGTTCCCGCGGGCCACCGGGTCGTTCGGGTACTCCAGGACCATGGCGCGGGTGCTGGGCACACCGGTCTCGTGGGCGGTGCGGCTCATCGTGTACAGGTACGGCATCAGCCGCATCTTCAGCTGGAGGTACTTGCGGTTGACGGAGCGGTAGGGCTCGGCGAAGCGCCAGGGCTGCTTGTCCTGGTAGCCGGCGGAGGGATGGGCGGCGCCCCAGCCGGACATGGTCATGAAGGCCGGGGTGAACGCCTTCCACTGCAGGTCCCGGGTGTACGTCTGCGGGCTGCCGCCGAAGATGCCGTCGACGTCGCCGGCGGCGTAGTTGAGGCCGGAGAGGCCGGCTCCGGCGATGGCGGGGACGTGCCAGCGCATGTCGTCCCAGGTGCCGTGGGTGTCCCCGGTCCACACGACGGCGTTGCGCTGGGTGCCGGCCCAGCCGTCGACCGTCCAGACGAAGCGGCGGGCGTCGGAGTTCTCCTCGATGCCGTCGACGGCCTGCTGCACGCCCTCGAAGGCGTACTTGTAGCCGCTGCCGATCCAGGCCACGTCGGTCTTCACGGCGCGGGAACCGGCCCCGGCGACCTCGTCCGCGATGCCCGCGAGACCGGTGGAGGTCCACAGGCCGGTCCGGAAGCCCCTGGCCCGCAGCGCGTCGACGGTCTGCTTCAGGGGGGCGGTGTATCCGCAGCCGTAGCCGTCGTTGGGCAGGAACCAGCCCGACGGCATGTCGGCGGCCCGGGCGTCGTCGGCGTACCCGACCACGTCGGGGGTGGTCTGGTGGCGGGGCCGGCCGTGGTCGCCCTGGTAGTCGGGGTTGGAGGCGTTGAAGCAGTCGGCGTTGCCGAGTTCCAGGCCCCACAGCGGGGCGAGGAACGGCTTGCCGCTCACGTCGGTGTAGCCGTCGAGGACGGATTTGAGGGAGTCGCCGGTGAAGTACCAGGCGTCGAACCGCTTCTCGTCGTGGGTGAGGGTGGTGGGGGCCCCGAAGCCGTACGAGCCCGGGGCCCAGGTGTTGCGCATGACGCCGTAGCCGTTGGTGGAC
This sequence comes from Streptomyces pallidus (ex Mingjun et al. 2026), assembly GCF_051550185.1. Classification (NCBI taxonomy): domain Bacteria; kingdom Bacillati; phylum Actinomycetota; class Actinomycetes; order Kitasatosporales; family Streptomycetaceae; genus Streptomyces; species Streptomyces pallidus (ex Mingjun et al. 2026). Next base: position 955,116 of record NZ_CP196181.1, read on the forward strand.
ATGTAGAAGGGGGCGGGGCTGGCGTTGGCGTTCTCGCGCCAGGTGTTGTCGACGGCGACCGGGACGGTCCTACCGCGCAGCGCCCACTCCCCGAGCCGCAGGCCGGTGCCGTAGAACTGCTCGTCCGCACCGCGGGTGAGGTACTGGGTGGTGCGGTTGCCGGTCCACGCGGTGGGCCGGCTCTCCTCCCAGACGAGGGTGGTGTCGTCGGCGCGGTAGACGGAGAACCTCAGGGGGGACTTGTGGACGCGGATGGTCAGGGCTCCGGTGGTGATCCGGTAGTGGGAGCCCGCGTCGCTCCAGCCGGCGCCGACCGGGCCGAAGTCGGTGGTGGTGGCGAGGGCGGAGCCGGCCGGGTCGTGGGTGAAGCTGCCGTCGGGCGAGAGCCAGAGCCGGAAGATGTCGGCGCGGGCGACGACCACGCGGGCCCTGGCTCCGCTGGACGCGTTGACGGTGAAGGTGTTGCCCGACCGGGAGAACGCGGTGACGTCGCCCGCCGTGGCCGCGGCGGAATCGGGGACGGGGGTGGAGGCGGGGGCTGCGGAGGCGGGGAGGCTCAGCGGGCCGGCGGCCGCCAGCCCCGCCATGGCCAGCCCCCCGGCGGCCAACCCGGCCAGAAGGGCGCGCCGCCGCCTGCGCGCGCTCGTGCGGATGCCGAAAAGTGTCATGGGGCAGCTCCTCGTGCGGTCCGTGTCACGGACACACCGATGTGGCATGCGCCTGGCAACATAGCGATCCGCGGAGATCACTTGGAGGAAGCTGCTCGAACTGTCCGATAACCAAGCAGCTTCGAGCACGCCTTCGGCCGAGATGCCGTCGCCACCGGTGTCCGCGTCCGCGCACCCGCGGGGATGCGCGCTCCTCAGGCGGGGCGGCCGCCGGACGGCCGGGGCGGGGTGACCGCCAGGGTCGGAGGGGTCGCGGTGGCATGGCGGTGGCCGCACGGGGCGAAGTGCAGGACCACGGGCCGGCCGGGGCGTTGGCGCCAGAAGATGCGTTCCGGCACCTGCACGCACACGGGGCAGCGCGGCAGGGGATGCGGATCGCGCATGGCGGCTCCCGGGGGCGGCGGTCGTGGTCCTGGCACTGTGCCACGGACCGGCCGCGGGCGCACGGGCGGCCCCGCGCCGGGATCCGGGAGGGCGGGGGCGGGGGCGCGGGCTGGGGGCTGCGGGCGGGCCCGCGGTCCGCGCCCCCCGTCGTCAGCCGACGCGGAACGCGCCGGCGGCGCGGTCCCGGTGGAAGGTCAGCCGGTCCCAGGTGGGGAAGGCGAGGTCGGTGACGGCGAGCAGCCGGCCGGAGTCGTCGTGCAGCGTGCGGCGGACGGTCAGGCCGCAGGCCGGGGCGGCGGGCCCGGGGTGGCTGCTGCGGGTCATGGTGAGGGTCTCGGCGACGCGGCCGTGCTCGGCGGCCCGGTCCAGCCAGCGGTGCAGGGGGCCGAGGTCCTCGTCGCGGACCGTCGCGGGGTCGCGGTAGGCGGCCAGTTCGGGGGTCCGCGCCAGGGCGCGCGGGCAGAGGTAGGTCACGGCGTGCTGGAGGGTCTGCCCCGCCGGGCGGCGCTCGCGGCGGTGGTGCACCAGGGTGCGCTCGCCGTCCCGCATGCCGAGGAGGGCGGCGAGAGGGGGCGGCACGCTCACCCGGGCGAGCCAGTCCTGGGCGATCACCGCCGCCGGCGCCGCCACCGCAGCGGGGCCGGCCGCGGGCACGGGAGCGGGCCGGGCCTCCGTCAGGCCGCCGGGCCCGGCCTCCGGCCCGGCGGTGACCGAACCGCCCGCACTCCCGGGCCGGGGCGCCGGCGCGGCCGCCGCGTCCGCCGTGCGTCCCACAGGGGGCGGCGCGGGGAGTGCCGATCGGGTGCCGCGGCGCTCCGTGACGATGAGGCCGTCCTCCCGCAGGTGCTGCAGCGCGGCGCGGACCGTCTGGCGGTTGACTCGGTAGCGCGCGGCCAGGGTGCGTTCCGAGGGGAGTCTGCCGTCGGGGCCGTGCACGGCGGCTTCGAGCTCCTGCCGCAGCGCTGCGGCGATCCGCTGGTACTTGGGGACGGCGGCCGGGCCGCCGTCCCGCGAAGGGGAGGGCATGGCTTCTCCTCTGACGGATGGTCAAGGAATGGCGGACTGCCCACCCAACGTAGCATTGGTCTATACCTCTTGTGGGGATGGTGGCAGGTCCGCGGAGCACCTTGGCCGGAACCCGCCGCCACCGCCCCGACCCCCTACCGCAGCGGGTTCGGCAGCGGGATGTAGCGGGCGTCCGCGCCGTCCGCGCGGGTCCAGCGCAGCAGCAGGTTCGTCTTGGCCGGCAGGGCGGGGGCCGCGAGCAGCTCCGCGATCTCGGGCAGGCCCCGTTCGGCGTCGTAACGCAGGAACTCCTCCCGCGCCGCCGGCCACACCAGGGCCGCCACCCCCGGGTGGGCCTCGGCGAGGGCGCCGGCCACCTCCGCGAGGTGGTTGACGACCAGGCAGTAGACCAGCCGCTGCCAGGCGGCGGCCCGGTCGGGCTCCGGCAGCAGTTTCACGCCCTCCGCGTCGCGGAAGAGGGCCTGCACCGGCATCCCCCGGCCGTCGAACGCGACCAGGGTGTTCTGCAGGTGGGCCTCCAGCACGGCCCCGTGCCGGGCGAACAGTTCCAGCGCGGGCGGCACGACCTGGCGCAGGTACGCCCGCCACCACCCGGCCGGGTCGTCGGTGCGGGCGAGCGGGCTGTCCGCGTACCCCTCGGCGAGCGCGGCGGCGAGCACCGGCACGGCCCGGGGCACCACGTGGGCGCGCAGCCCGTCGCGGACCAGCACCGCGAGCTCCTCGAAGGCGAAGGCCGCGGTGCGGTAGCCGCGGTCGGCGAGCCAGGCCGCGGTCGATCCGCCGTCCTCCCGCAGCGCGGCGAAGCCGGCTTCGACGGCGGCGTCCGTGCGGCGCAGCTTCAGCAGGTCGTGCCGCCACAGCCGGCGCACGTCGTTGGTGATCCGGACGTCGAGGCTGAACTTCACGAAGAGGTCGCCCGCGGATGCGCCCACGGGCCCGCCCGCAGGGTCCCCCGCGCGGTCGCCCACGGGCTCGCCGGCGGGCACGTACAGGGTCCGGACCGAGGCGGTCGGCCAGGCCGGCCGCCGGCCGCGGCCCAGGTGCAGCAACCGCCCGTCGGCGAAGGCCGCACGCACCGCGGTGGAGCCTTCGAGCAGCTCCAGCTGCCACGGGTGGGCGGGCAGCAGCCGGTACCCGGCGGGCGGGCGGGGCCCGTCCTGCAGGTCGGCCAGGGCGTCGATCGCCTCGGCTGCGCCCGGCCCGCCCTCCTCCACCACCTGGTCCTCGCGCAGTCCGAGGAAGACCAGCGGGAAGCGGGCGTGGGCCTCCGGCGCGTACGGCAGCCAGCTGGCGGCGGGGGCCCCGCCCCGGGCCTTGGGGGCGGGGTGGTACGGGTGGCCCGTGACGAGGGACTGCTCGGACAGGACGTACGGGTCCTCGGGCGGTACGGCGACGGCCCGGGCGGCGAGCAGGACGGCGAGGGCCTCGCGACTGTCGGCCATCTCGACCGGCAGTTCGTCGTTCGGGGCGCCCGTGTACCGGTGCAGCTCGTCGGCGACCAGCTTCACCAGTTCGGTGTGGCTGAGCGGGCGCCAGCCGTCGGCCGTGCCCAGTTCCGGGTGTGCGGGCCGTCGGCCGGGGCGCACCCGCAGCAGGCGTCCGCTGCCGCGCAGCCGGTGGACGCCTCCGCCTTCGGGGTCGGCCGCTTCCCGCAGCAGGCAGTTGAGCAGGGGAGCGGCGGCGCGTGCGTCGGCGGCGGCGTTGAGGTCCACGGATTCCATTCGGTCCATCCCATGCGCCGGGGGTCCGCTGGGCGGGCCACCGGCCGTGATCATCAGTATCCGCGATGATGACGCGATCACCACAACCATCCGCGTCAGCGAGAGGAACAGGGCCCTGCACCCCAGCATGAACCTCCCCGACTCCCCGGCCGAAGAGGCCGTATCCGCCGAACTGGCCGACGTGCGCCCTGCCCTCGGCGCCCCGTACGAGTCCGCGCTCGGCGGCGCGCGGGCCGCGGTGCTGACCCGGCTGTGGCGGGCGCTGGCGTACGAGCCGCTGCCGTGGGTGGTGCGCCGCGAGCGGGGCTCCGGCGGCCTGGCCGTCCTGCTGTCCGACGGCAGGCGGCTTCAGGGCCCGCCGCCGGACCCGTACGCCACCGGCGGGCACGTGACCGAGCTGCTCCTCGACGGCACCCCGTTCCGGCAGGCCGGGCGGCTGATGGCGGCCCTGCGGGTGCCGCACGGGGACACGTTCGCCGCAGAGCTCGACGGCAGCACCGCCTCGCTGGCCCTGTCGCGGGCGGGGCAGCCCCCGGCCGGCGAGCCGGACCCGGAGACCGCCTGGGAGTGGGAGCAACGGGTGGTCGACGGGCACCCGTACCACCCGAACTGCCGCTCCCGCCCCGGGTTCTCGGTGGCCGAGCAACTGGCGTACGCACCCGAGCACCGGCCGGTGGTCCGGCTCGGGCTGGTGGCCGTACGGGCGGAGGAATGCCTGGTCACGGGCGCCTGGCCGGCGGAACTGCGGGAGGAGGGCCGGATCCTGCTGCCCGTGCACCCCTGGCAGGCCGAACATGTCCTGAACCAGGGGGGCCTGAGGCAGACGGGCCTCGGTCCCGACGCCCTGCGTCCGGGCGCGGCGGCGCACCCGCTGATGGCGCTGCGCACGCTCAGCCCGGCGGCCGGCGGTGCGCACGTCAAGACGGCGCTGAGCACCCGCCTGACCTCCTCCGTGCGGGACATCTCGGGCTATTCGGTCGAAACGACGGCCGTGGTGTCCGCCTTCGCGCAGGCACTGGCCGAGCGGCTGGACGGGCGGCTGCACTTCACCCGCACCCTGGGGGCCGCATCGGCGCACAGCCCGGACCTGGCCGCGGTGCTGCGCGAGCCGCCGGAGGCATACGCGGACCCGGCGGCGGGCGAGCGGGTGCTGCCGGTGGCGGCGCTGGCCGGGGCGCCGTTCGCCCGCTCGACGGCCTGGCAGGCCGCGTTCGCCCGGCTGGCGCTCTCCGTGTGCCTGCGGGTGCTGGACCTCGGGGTGGCGCTGGAGGCCCACGGGCAGAACCTCCTCGTGGTCCTCTCCGCCGACGGCACCCCGCTGCGGCTGGTCTACCGGGACCTCGCCGACGTCCGGATCAGCCCGGCCCGCCTCGCCCGGCACGGCCTGCCGGTACCGCCGGTGTCGGGCCGGCTCGTCACCGACGACGTGACCGCCCTGCGGCGCAAGCTGTTCGGCTCCCTGCTGGCCGGTGCCCTCGGCGCCACGGCGGGCTCCGCGGAGGTCTTCGCGGAGGTCCTCGGGCGGGCGGTGGACGGGCTGGCGCCCACCGCCGACACGGACGCACTGCTGGGCGCCCCGCTGCCGACCAAGGCGCTGACGCTGATGCGGCTGAGCCCGGGGATCCCGGGCGACCAGTGGACCGGCCTCGTCAACCCGCTGGTCGGGGGTGCGCGGGGCGTCGCGGGGTGGTGAACCTTTCCCGTCGCCGCACTAGTCTCCGGGGGCATGAGCGAGACCTCGTACCTGAGCTCCGTACGGGCGTCCTACGACGCCGTCGCCGTCGACTACGCCCGGCTGCTCGGGTCGGAGCTGGACGGCAGACCGCTCGACCGGGCCATGCTGACGGCCTTCGCCGAGTGCGTGCGGGGCGAGGGGGGCGGCGGGGCGGGCGGCCGGGCGGTCGCCGACCTGGGCTGTGGTCCGGGCCGGATAACGGCCCGCCTGGACGCGCTCGGCCTGCGGGCCTTCGGTGTGGACCTGTCGCCCGCGATGGTGGCGGTGGCCCGGCGGACCTATCCGGGCCTGCGGTTCGAGGTGGGCTCGATGGGCGCGCTGGACATCGCGGACGGGGTGCTCGGCGGGGTCCTGGCCTGGTACTCGACCGTGCACACCCCACCGGCCGGGCTGCCGCCGCTCTTCGCGGAGTTCGCCCGGGTTCTGGCGCCGGGCGGCCACCTGCTGATCGCGTTCAGGGCGGGCGACCGGCGGATCCGCCTGGAGCAGGCGTACGGGCACCGGGTCGACCTGGACGTGTACTGGACCCCGCCCGACCTGGTCGCCGGACGGCTCGCCGACGCCGGGCTCGCCGAGGTGGCCCGCCTGGTCCGGCAGCCCGGCCCCGGCGAGTCGGGCCCACAGGGCTTCCTGCTGGCCCGCCGGGCCGGCGGCGAGCAGCCGTCGGCCCTGGAGGCGGGACCCGCGATCGCCCGGCAGGGGGCCGCTGCGGGGCACTGACGGCCCGCCGGACGGCCGTCGGCCGTTCGGGGGGCAGCACGGCGGCGGCGGGCCCGCCTGCACGGCGATCGGCGCGGGCGATGGCAGGAAGGAGGAATGACCCTCCACCGACGCCAGCTCCTGGCCGGCGCACCCCTGGCCGTCCTCGCCGCCGTCGAGGCCGCCGCCGGCCCTGCCGCCCGGCCGGGCACCGGGTCCGCCGCCGGGCCGGCCGCGGGGAGGCGGGCGCCCGCCCGGGGGCCCGACTACGGGGCGCTCGCCCGCGGCCTCGACGGGCGGCTCGTCCTGCCGGCCGACCCCGACTACCCGCAGGCCCGGCAGCTGTTCCAGCCGCGCTACGACACCGCCGCCCCGGCCGCCGTGGCCTATCCGGCGCACGCCGGGGACGTCGCCGCCTGCCTGGACTTCGCCCGCCGCTCGGCGGTGCCCGTCGTGCCGCGCTCCGGCGGCCACAGCTACGCCGGCTGGTCGACCCGCGCCGACGGGCTCGTCGTCGACGTCAGCGCCATGGACGCGGTGGCCGTGTCCGGGACGGCGGTGCGGATCGGCGCGGGCGCCCGCCTCGGCGAGGTCAACCGGACCCTGGCCGCACACGGCCGCGGCATCCCGACCGGCCTGTGCCCCACCGTGGGCATCGCCGGCCTCACCCTCGGCGGCGGGCTGGGCCTGGCCTCCCGGGCGTACGGAGCCACCTGCGACCGCCTCACCGGCGCCACCGCGGTCACCCCGGACGGGGTCGTCCGGGAGGTCGACGCCACCCGGGACCCGGACCTCTTCTGGGCCCTGCGCGGCGGCGGGGGCGGCAACTTCGCCGTGGTCACCGAACTCCGCTTCGCCACCCACCCGGCCTCCGACTGCGCCTACGCCGAACTCCACTGGTCCGCCACGGACGCCGACTGCGCGGCCGTGCTCCGCGGCTGGCAGCGCTGGCTGGCCGACCTGCCCGAACCGTTCTGGAGCCAGGTGGAGTTCCTCCTCCCGGCCGGTCCCCCGCCCCCGCCCGCCGTCCGCGTGCTCTGCCTCGACGGGCGCACCGAGCTGGACCGGCAGCTGACCCGGCTGGCCGACCTGGTCGGCAGCCCGCCCCGGGGCTCCTGGGCCGTCGTCCGCGGCTACGGGGAGACCCTGAGCGCCATGTCCGGCTGCCTGGAGCGCACCGCCGCCCAGTGCCGACTGCCCGGCACCCTGCCCGGCCGCGGCCCCGAGGGCGGGGTCGACCGCGACTCGTACGGCGCCCGCTCGGACTTCTGGCCCGCCGCCGGCCTCCCGGACGGCGCCGTGGCCGCGGTCCTGGCCCGGGTGCGCCGGTACGCGCAGGACGTGCCCGCCGGCGGGCTGGGCGTCGTGCAGTTCACCGGGGACTGCGGAGGAGCCGTGAACCGGCCGGCGCCCGCCGACACCGCGTTCGTGCACCGCGACAGCGCCTTCCTCACCCAGTACCTGGCCTACTGGCCGGCCACCGCCGCGCCCGCCGATACCGCCCGGCACCTGGCCTGGCTCGACGGGCTCTGGCAGGACCTGCGCCCGTGGGCGGGCGGGCGCGCGTACCAGAACTACACCGATCCGAAGCTGCCCGACTGGCGCACGGCCTACTACGGGCCGAACCTCGCCCGCCTCGAAGAGGTGCGGCGCGCCCACGACCCGGGGCGGCTGTTCCGTTTCCCCCAGGCCGTCTAGCGGAGCCCGAGGAGCCCGACATGCGACGACTGTTGACGGTGGCGGCGATGGCGGCCGCCCTGCTGCTGCCGAGCGGGCCGCTGCCCGTGGCCGAGGCGGGCAGCGGCCCACCGCCGGTGACCGGCCGGTGGTCCGCCCGGGAGGCGGAGGCCTTCTGGACCGCCGACCGGATGGCGTCCGCCGCCCCCGTCAACGCGGGCGGCCCCGACGGGTCGGCCGCGGCCGCCGACCCGGGCACCGGCACGGACTTCGACGGGATCCCGGTCGTGGGCCGCATGTTCGTCATGAAGGACGGCGGCGCCTACTTCTGCACCGCCAGCGTGGTCTCCTCCCCCGGCCGCAACCTGGTGCTCAGCGCGGCGCACTGCCTGCTGGGCACCGACGCCCGGCAGGTGGCGTTCGTCCCGCTGTACACGGCGGAGAACCCGCAGCCGTACGGCATGTTCCCGGTGCTGCGGGACGCGCAGGGGCGGTCGAAGGTGTGGATCGACCCCCGCTACAAGAGCCTCGGGGCGGACAGGGCGGCCACCCTCGACGTGGCGTTCGCACAGGTCGGCCCGGACGCCGACGGGTACCCGGTCGAGGAGGTGGTCGGCGGGAACCGGCTGGCCACCGACGCCGGCTACGCCCACCCGCAGGTGACGCTGATCGGCTACCCGGCGTCCGCGGCGCGGCCGCGGCTGTGCGTGAACCGCACGACCAAGTTCACCAGCACCGATCCGGGCATCCCCGGCTCGTTCCTGCGCATCGACTGCACCGGCTACCCGGGCGGCACCAGCGGCGGCCCCTTCCTGACCCACTACGACGAGGTGTCCGAGACGGGGGACGTGGTCGGGGTCATCGGCGGCTGGAAGACCGGCGGCGACACCGCCGACACCTCGTACAGCTCCTACTTCGGAGCGGACGTCAGGAAGCTCTACCAGAAGGCGGTCGCCGAGGCAGCGGTGGGCTGACCACCCGCACCCGGCGGGTCCGCCGCGGATTGCCCACGCTGCGGGGCGTCGCCGGTAGCTCCTCGGCGGTCGACCGGTCGGCGGGCGCGAGGGCGAACTGGCGGCGCAGGTCGGCGAGGGCGGCGTGGACCGGTGCCAGGATGACCTCGGCCCTCGGGTGGAGGTGCGCCAACGCGTGCGCGGTGGTCTCGATGGTGTCGGCGGCGTCCTCGGCCGCCGTACGGCTCCACCCGCCGGGCCGGACGCCGCTCCAGGGGGCGACGGCGTCGTAGAGGTGACAGGCGGCGTCGGCCGCGGCGTCGGCCCGCTCGCCGACGCCCGGGGCCGCGATGGTCGGCAACTGCTCCATGCCGGGTCAACGAGCGGGACGCCCGCGGGGAACGAGCCGGCCGCCCGGACGGGCCCGGGTCAGGCGGCCGACCGGGTACGGCCCCGCATCCGGCGGGCGGCGGCCTGCGCACCGCCCGCGACGGCGGCGGCCAGCGCCAGACCGAGCGCCGCATCACGGGGCCGGGTCGGCCGCAGCACCCCGGCGCGCCGCAGCCGGCCGCGGGCCCAGACGGTGAACGGGACCACGAGCAGCGGCGAGGTGACCACGCCGGGGGTGTAGCCGCGGGTGGCGGCGGCCTGGGCGACGTGGACCAGGCCGTGCAGGCCGAAGGCGTTGAGGGAGGCCTGGTAGAAGGCGGAGCGCCCACCGGTGCGGTACCCGTCGGCGGCGGCCGCGCCGACCACGACGGCCGCGACGGCGACCGCGGTGGCGAACTCCCGATTGTCCACGGACCCGAGGCGGTCCCACACCCGGTCGGGCACCCGGGGGTGGCGCGCCCGCAGGACGGGGACCCGGTCGCGGGACCAGCGCCCCATGGTCGCGATCTCCTCCGTGTCGTGCACGGCCCAGGCGGCCAGCAGGCCCAGCGTGGCGGCGGCGGTGACACCGGCCGGGAGGGTGGCCGGACCGGTGGCCGGTGCCATGGGGGTGACGGTGGTTCCGGGTGCGCTCATGGGCCACAGTCTGCAAGATCGGCGGCCGCGGCAGGAGCGGTATTCGGCCGAACTCCCCTTCTCCGGAGGCCCGGTGGCGCGCCGGGCCGGCACCGGGCCCGCCTCCCGGCCGGGTCGGTGCACCGCCCCGGCGCATACGCTGGGCGGACCATGAGCGATCGCGATGAGCCCCGCAGCCGTTCCCGGTTCCGCCGGCGCCCCCGTACCTCCGAGCCCGCGGCGGCCGCCCGCGCCGCCGCCCCGTCCGGGGACGGCGCGACCGGGCGCGCCGCGGAAAGGACCCCGGCACCCGCCCCGGCCGGCGCCGCGCGGGGCGCGCGGGCGGCGCGGCTCGGCCGGCTGCTGCGCTCCCCCGCCCGGCCCGGGGAACCCCTGTTCGCGCAGGCACCGAAGGCCTGGCAGCGGCTGCTGCCCTTCGCCGTGGCCGCGGTGTTCGTGGCGTCCCTCCTGCCGGTCACGGTCGTGGTGCTGACCGACGCCTACGGGGCCGGCGGCGGCTGGGCGGGAGCGCTGGGCGTGGCCCAGACCCTGCCGTTGCTGCTGGCCGTGACCCGGCCGGTGCGCGCCTGGGCGGTCGTCCTGGCCGCGGACACGGTGGGGGCGCTGCTGGTGCTGGGGTCCGAGGGCCTGGCGGGACTCGCCTGGCCGTGGACCCCGATGGGCATCGTCGGCTACCTGCTGGTGATGGTGTGCCTGGGGCTGCGCGAGCCGGTCAGGACGCTGATCGGGGTGTGGCTGGCGACGGGGGCGGTCGGGGTGGTGCTGGGGTTCTTCCACCCGGCGGTGACGACGAACACCATCGCCCTCCTGTTCGTCCTGAGCGGGGCCCTGCTCGCGGTGACGGGATCCCTGCGCGGACTCGGCGACGCCCAGCAGCGGGTCGCCGAGCAGGAGAGCATCAGCGAGGCGGAGCGGGCCCGGCGCACCCTGCTGGAGGAACGGGCCCGGATCGCGCGGGAGTTGCACGACGTCGTGGCCCACCACATGTCGGTGATCACGGTCCAGGCGGATTCCGCGCCGTACCGGCTGCCGGGCATGGCGGAGCCGGTGCGCGAGGAGTTCGCGGCGATCGCGGCGAGCGCGCGGGAGTCGCTGGGCGAGATGCGGCGGCTGCTGACCGTGCTGCGCAGCGACCGGGCGGACGGGGCGGGCGGAGCGCCCGGAACCTACGGCGGCCCGGGCGGCGGCAGCGGAGCCGAACGGGCCCCGCAGCCCGGGATCGGCCGCATCCAGCAGCTGGTCGAGGCGACCGTACGGGCCGGGCAGCCGGTGGAGTTGTCGCTGGCCGCCGGGGCGGACGGGGCGGCGCCGCCGGCCGTGGACCTGTCGGCGTACCGGATCGTGCAGGAGGCCCTCGCCAACGTGGTGCGGCACGCGCCCGGGGCGCGGGCCCGCGTCTCGGTGACGTACGACGCGCAGGAGGTCCTCGTCCTCGTCGTCAACGGGCCCGGCCCGGACGGCGCGACGGTACTGGAGACGGCGGGCACCGGGCACGGTCTGGTGGGGATGCGCGAGCGCGTACGGTTGACGGGCGGGACGCTGGACACCGGTCCGCTGCCCGACGGCGGCTTCCGGGTCGCCGCCCGTCTGCCCCTGAACGGACCGAGCGAGGAAGCCAGTTGACCATCCGAGTGATCGTCGTCGATGACCAGGCCATGGTGCGCGCCGGGTTCGCCGCGCTGCTGTCGGCGCAGGCCGACATCGATGTGGTGGGCGAAGCCCCCGACGGGCGGCAGGGGGTGGCCCTGGCCCGGTCGGTGCACCCCGACGTGGTCCTGATGGACGTGCGGATGCCGGAGCTGGACGGGCTGAGCGCGGCCCGGGAGGTCCTCGACCCGCCGCCCGGGGTGGTGCACCGGCCGAAGGTGCTGATGCTGACCACGTTCGACGTCGACGACTACGTGTACGAGGCGCTGCGCGCCGGTGCGTCCGGGTTCCTGCTGAAGGACGCGCCGCCGGCCGACCTGATCTCGGCGGTCCGGGTCGTCGCGTCGGGCGAGGCGCTGCTGGCGCCCTCGGTGACGCGGCGGCTGATCGCGGACTTCGTGCAGCGGCGGCCGGCCCCGCGCCGGGACCCGGCGCTCCGGCTGAACGGGCTGACCCCGCGGGAGAGCGAGGTGCTGGAGCTGATCGCGCGGGGTTTGTCGAACCAGGAGATCGCCGGGCACCTGGTGGTGGCCGAGCAGACGGTGAAGACGCACATCGGGCGGGTGCTGGCCAAGCTGGACCTCCGCGACCGGGCACAGGCCGTGATCTTCGCGTACGAGGCGGGAGTGGTGCGGCCCGGCGACGGCGGCTGACTCCCTCTTTCTCCCCTCTCCCCTGCCCTGGTCTCCTCCACCCCCTACCGGGGTATGAGATCCGGCTTGGCTCCCCGGTCCGACGTGCCGGTGGACACCTCCTTCCTACCTTCCTCGGCGTCACGAGGAGAGGAGAAGGGGAATGCGCCGCTTCGGAAGGACCCTGGCCACCGCCGCGCTGGCGGTGGCCGTGGTCGCGGGGACCGCCGGTTGGGCCGCCGGGGACAGTGTGCAGGCGGCGGTCACCGGCCCGCCGCCGGGCGCGTCCGCGTGGCGGGCCGACAGTGCGTCCGGGCGGCCGCTGCCCGAGCCGGCGACGGCGTCCGCGTACGAGGTGGCCCGCTTCCTCGCCGGGCTGGACGAGGCCGGGCGGCGCGAACCGGTCCGGCGCGACCCGCTGGTGGTCGGCAACCTGGACGGCGCCCCGGTCGCCCTGCGGTACGAGGCGAACCGGCTGGCGGTAGCGGCCTCGGGGCGGGCCCGCTTCGCCTCGCTCGCCGCGCCCGGGCGGCAGGTCCTCGCCTTCGACCCGCGCGGGCGGGGGCAGGTCGCCGAGGTGTTCGGGGACCTGGAGCGGGCCGCGCACGTCGCCGTGGTGGTACCGGGGTCGGACGACGACGCCGCCTCGTACGGCGCCGGCCGCGCCCCGCACACCGGCCCGGCGGGCATGGCCCGTTCGCTGCACGCCGCGGCCGGCGGGGAGACCGCCGTGGTGGCGTGGACCGGCTGCACGACGCCCGTCGGGGTGGGCCTGGACGCCGCCACCGGCCGGCTCGCGGAGGCGGGGGCGGTCCGGCTGGCGCGGTTCACCGCGGGGCTCGACGCGGTCCGGATCGCCGACGTGCCGAACGTGGCGTTCGCCGGGCGGGGCCACGGCGCCGACCCGACCTCGCGCGCCTTCGGCGCCCGTAGCGTGCCGCCCTCCGACGTGCAGGGCCACACCGGGTACTTCGTACTCGGCACCCGGTCGTTGGCGGCGTTCGCCGCGATCGCGAAGGGTGAGGCGCAGTGAGCGCCGGGGCGGCGCTGCGGCGGGCGGCCGGCCGCATCGAACGGCGCACGCCCGCCCACCGGGACCGGGCGGTCGACGGGCTGCGGGCCCTCGCGCTGCTGGCCGTGCCGACCGGGCACTGGCTGCTCGGCGGGTTCACCCTGGACTCCGACGGCGGCCTGCACAACGCGAGCCCGCTCTCCGCGCTCCCGGCGCTGGCGCCGGCCAGCTGGGTGCTGCAGATGCTCGGCATCTTCTTCCTGGTCGGCGGCTACGCCTCGGTGCTGTCGTACCACCGGCGTGAGGGGTCCACCGGGGCCTGGCTGCGGGGCCGGTTCGCCCGGCTGGGGAGGCCGGTGCTCGGCGTGACGGCGGTGTGGGCGCTGGCCGCGCCGCCGCTGTACGCGGCCGGGGTGCCGGAGGTGACGCTGCGGACGGCGGCGACGCTGGTGGTCCAGCCGCTGTGGTTCGTCGGGGTGTACCTGGTGGTGACCGCGCTGACCCCGTACTGCGTGCGGGCCGCCCGACGGCTCGGCGGGTGGGCGGCGGCCCCGCTGCTCGTCTCGGTCGCGGTGGTGGACTTCCTGCGGTACGGGCCGTTCGCCGGATCCGTGCCGGGCTGGGTGGCGGTGCTGAACGTCCTGCCGGGCTGGCTGTTCGCCTACCAGCTGGGGGTGGCGTGGGGCGAGCGGCGGATCGGGCGGCGCGGGGCCGGGCTGCTGTTGGTGGGCGGGGGCCTGCTGTTCGCGGTGCTGCTCGTGGTGTTCCACTACCCGGCGTCGATGGTCGGCGTACCGGGTGCGGCGCGGACCAACTCGCACCCGCCGTCGCTGCTGGTGCTGGCGTTGGCCGCGGCGCAGTCGGGGGCGGCGATGCTGCTGCGGGACCGGCTGGCGCGGCTGCTGGCGCGGCCGGCGCTGTGGGCGCCGGTGGTGGTCGTCAACCTGTGTGCGATGACGATCCTGTGCTGGCACCAGACGGCGATGCTGGCGGCGGCGGTGCCCGGTTCGTTCGTGGGCGGGGTGGCGGGTCTGACGACGGCTCCGGACGGCCAGGCCTGGGTCGTGGCGCGCCTGGCGTGGCTGCCGGTGTTCGCGGTGCTGCTGGTGGGGATCGCCCGCTACGCGCGGCGGTTCGAGGAGCCGTGGGCGGGGGCGACCGCGGCGTGGCGGGCGGCCGCCGGGCTGCTGGCGGCGGGGTACGCGGTGTTCGCGCTGGGCCTGGCCTGAACCCGGGCCCACGGGTACGACGAGAGCGCCGCTCCCTTCCGGGGGCGGCGCTCTCGTGTCGGCTGCGGAGGGCCGGTCAGGCGATGGAGGCCGCGACGATGGCGGCTACGGACAGGTTGCAGCAGGCCGTCACCCACACCGCCGGGTGCGGCTCCGGGTCGACCACGATGGCGCCGAGCTTGCCCGGGGTCACCCAGTCCAGCACGAGGAAGGCCACTGCCATCAGGACCAGGCCGAGGATGCCGAAGGCCGCCGTGGACAGCAGGCCCTTGCCGAAGTCGTCGTAGGTGGTCCAGATCGAGGTGAACACGATCCCGCCGATGCCGAGGAGGGCCGAGCTGAGCGTGATGGCCGCGTTGCGGTTGCGCTCCTCCCATATCTGCTTCGGGAGCTTCCCGGGGGTCAGCACGTCCACCAGGACGATCCCGAGGATCAGCAGGACCAGGCCCAGGGCGCCGTAGGCGCTGGTACGGCCAAGTCCGTTGATGATGTCGCTCATTGTGAAGCCTGTCTTCGCGGGGGTGGAACGGAACCGGTGGGAGGGCCCGGGAGTGGCCGAATCTATCGCACCGACCGACCCCGGACCATGGGTAGGTCAGGAACGGGTAAAGACCCGGCGCGGGCCGTGGGGTTCCCGACGGGACCCGGCTGTTGACCTCGACAATGGTCGAGGTTCTAGCGTGCTCCTCATGGACATGGAAGTCACCGCCTGGACCTCGCTGCGCAGCGCCGTCGAGGCCCGCCAGGACCGCCGCCCCGTCTCCCGGGCGAGCCTGCGCCGGATCGCCGCCTTCGCCCGCCCGCACCGCCGCGGGCTGACCCTGTTCCTCCTCCTCAGCGTCGTGACGGCGCTGCTCGCGGTCGCCACGCCGGTCCTCGCCAGCCGGGTCGTCACCTCGATCGTCGACGGCCGGGAGTCCTCCACCGTCGTCCGGCTCGCCCTGCTCATCGCAGTGATCGCGGTCGCGGAGGCCGGTCTCGGGCTGCTGACCCGCAAACTGTCGGCCACCCTCGGCGAGGGGCTGATCCTGGACCTGCGGACGGCGGTCTTCGACCACGTCCAGCGGATGCCGGTCGCCTTCTTCACGCGGACCCGGACCGGCGCCCTGGTCAGCCGGCTCAACAACGATGTCATCGGCGCCCAGCGGGCGTTCAGCAACACCCTGTCCGGAGTGGTCGCCAACACCGTGACCCTGCTGCTGACCCTGGCGGTCATGCTGGGCATCTCCTGGCAGATCACCCTGCTCGCGCTGGTGCTCCTGCCCGTCTTCGTGGTCCCGGCCCGCCGGATGGGGGTGCGCATGGCCGCGCTCCAGCGGGAGGCGTCCGCCCTCAACGCCGCCATGGGCACCCAGATGACCGAGCGGTTCTCCGCGCCCGGCGCCACCCTGGTCAAGCTGTTCGGGCGGCCGGCCGACGAGTCCGCGGAGTTCGCGGCCCGGGCGGGCCGGGTGCGCGACATCGGCATCCGTACGGCGATGGCGCAGTCGGCGTTCATCACCGCGCTCACCCTGGTCTCGGCCCTCGCCCTCGCGCTGGTCTACGGGCTCGGCGGGTACTACGCGCTGCGCGGCACCCTCGACGCCGGGAGCGTCGTCGCCCTGGCCCTGCTGCTCACCCGGCTGTACGCCCCGCTGACGGCCCTGGCCGGCGCCCGCGTCGAGGTGATGAGCGCCCTCGTGAGCTTCGAGCGGGTCTTCGAGGTCCTCGACCTGGAGCCGCTCGTCGCGCAGAAGCCGGACGCCCGGCGGGTCCCGGACGGGCCGGTCTCCGTCGAGTTCGACCGGGTCTCCTTCGGCTACCCCTCCCCCGACAAGGTCTCGCTCGCCTCCCTGGAGGAGGTCGCGACCCTCGACGCCCGCGGCGGCACGCAGGTGCTGCACGAGGTGTCGTTCCGGGCCGAACCCGGCCGGATGATCGCCCTCGTGGGCTCCTCCGGCGCCGGGAAGTCCACCATCGCCCAGCTGCTGCCCCGCCTGTACGACGCGGACGCGGGCTCCGTGCGCCTCGGCGGGATCGACGTACGGGACCTCAGCGCCGAGTCGATCCGCGAGACCCTCGGCATGGTCACCCAGGACGGGCACCTCTTCCACGAGTCGGTACGGGCCAACCTGCTGCTGGCCCGGCCGGGGGCGACCGAGGAGGAGCTGTGGGAGGCGCTGCGCCGCGCGCGGCTGGACGGGCTCGTCGCCGCGCTCCCGGACGGGCTGGACACGGTGGTCGGCGAGCGCGGGTACCGCCTGTCGGGCGGGGAGCGGCAGCGGTTGACCATCGCCCGGCTGCTGCTGGCCCGGCAGCGGGTGGTGATCCTGGACGAGGCCACGGCACACCTGGACTCCACCTCCGAGGCGGCCGTGCAGGAGGCGCTGGGCGAGGCCCTGGCGGGCCGGACCGCGGTGGTGATCGCGCACCGGCTGTCGACCGTGCAGGCGGCGGACGAGATCCTGGTGGTCGAGGACGGCCGGATCGTGGAACGCGGTACGCACACCGGGCTGCTGGCCGCAGGCGGCCGGTACGAGGAGCTGTACCGGACCCAGTTCGCGCCGGCGGGGGATGCGCCGGCCGGGACGGCTCCGGCCGGCGCCTGAAGCGGGGGCCCGCCCAGGCCCTCCGCGCGCGCCGGGCGGCGGGGGCCGGCCTGCGGGCGCATGATGCGGGAAGGCCCCGCGCCCGGAACAACCGAAGAGCACCGAGCAGGTACCGAGCAGGCATCGTGGAGCAGCAGATGGACATCAAGCTGGAGCTGGTCACCGTCCCCGTCAGCGACGTCGACCGGGCCAAGGCCTTCTACGAGCGGGTCGGCTTCCACGCCGACCACGACGTCACCGTCAGCGAGGCGATCCGCTTCGTGCAGCTGACGCCTCCCGGGTCGGCCTGCTCGATCGCCCTGGGCAGGGGACTCACCGGGATGGCCCCGGGATCGCTGGACAACCTCCAGGTGGTCGTCAAGGACATCGAGGAGGCGTACGCGGACCTCAGGGGCCGGGGCGTGGAGGTGAGTGAGATCGAGGACCTGCCCTGGGGCTCGTTCGTCCGCTTCTGCGACCCCGACGGCAACGGCTGGGCCGTGCAGCAGACCACCCCGCGCACGGCGGCCCCCGGCCGGTGAGCGGCCGGGGCCCCCGTATGGCTTAATCGGCGTCAGGCGGCGGTGTACGGGGCCGTTGGCGACGAGGGACGGCGAGGTGGCGGGCGGTGGCAGGCCAGGACGGCGAAGGCCGGCGCGTGGTGCTGGTGGTCATGGGCGTGACCGGCACGGGCAAGACGACCGTGGGCCGGCTGCTCGCGGGCGCCCTCGGCGTCCCGTACACGGAGGGCGACGACCTCCACCCGCCGGCCAACGTCGCCAAGATGTCCGCGGGCGTCCCGCTCGACGACGAGGACCGCCGGCCCTGGCTGGACGCCATAGGCGACGTGCTCCGCCGGCTCCCCGCCGACCGGGGCGCGGTGGTGTCCTGCTCGGCGCTCAAGCGGGCCTACCGCGACCGGCTGCGTGCCGCCGCGCCCGACGCGGTGTTCGTCCACCTCACCGGCGACCGCACGCTGATCGGGCGGCGGGTGGCGGCGCGGACGGGGCACTTCATGCCCGCCCTCCTGCTGGATTCGCAGTTCGCCGTGCTGGAGCCGCTCCAGGCGGACGAGACGGGCGTCGCCGTCGACGTCTCCGGCAGCCCGGAGGAGACCGCCGGGCGGGCCCTCGCGGCCCTGGCCGCGCTGCCCGCCCCGCACCACCCCTGAGGCGCGGTTCCTCACCGGCCCTGGAGCCGGGCCACGGCGAGGGCGAGACCGCTCGCGGCGGTCGCGCAGCGCTGGGCCAGCGCCGCGACCTCGGCCCGGAAGGCGTCGGCGTGCGGGCTGTCCTGCCGTTCGAGTTCCCCGGCGGCCGCGGCCAGCCGGTCGGCGTGGGCGCGCAGGGCCGCGCAGTGGGCGCGCAGTCCCTCGACCGGGTCCGGCCGGGTCGTCCGCAGCCGGGGGGCCGCCTTCACCGGGCCCGCCAGGGCTGGACGAGCAGGAGGCCGCCGGTACCGAGGAGTCCCATGGTGTGGATGCAGCCGCGGTGTCCGGCGGGTCGCGGTGGGACGGGGGCGGACTCCGGGTCCGGGCCCGCCGCCCTGTGCCCGGATCCGCGGCCCTGGGCGCGTCCGCGGGCGCCGTCGCGGTGCAGGAAGGCCCGGACGGCGGCGCCGAGGCCGAGGAGCGGTTCGGCGGTGGCGGCCCGGCCGGTGGCCACCTGCCAGCCGGCGTGGTCGTTGAACGGGTTCGCGTCGGTCAGGGCACGCCAGGCGAACACGTCGGCGAAGGCCGGGGCCAGCACGGTGAAGGCGTGTTCGGGGCCCTGCTCGCGCACCGCGCGGCGGAACACGCGGGCGGCGGCGGCCTGCCGGTCCTCGTCCACGGCCTGGAGCAGCGCCGCCCCGTCCGGATCGGCCAGCAGTTCGGGGCGGTCCAGGCCGGTCGCCCGGAGCCGGGCCTTCAGCCCGCAGACGGCGAGGCTGACGGCGAGGCTCTCGCGGCCGGTGAGGATCCCGGCGAGCCAGCCGGCCCGCGCCATGCCCCGGCCGCGCGGGGCCCAGCCCAGGCCCGCCGGGTCGGTGAGGGTGCGCAGCAGGGCGCGGCGGGCGAGCCGGCTCCGGCCGCCGCGGCTGCGGTGGCCGGGATGGCCGGGGGTGCTGCCGGGGGCTGCGGCCGGGAAGCGGGGGCCGAGGGCCAGTTCGGAGGCGTAGCGGGCGGCCTCCGCGACGGCGTCGGCCGCCTCGGCGAGTTCGCGGGACACGGCGCCCAGCAGATCGGCGTCCGGGTCGGTGGACACGGAGGAGGTCGCGGCGTCGGACATGGGGATCCTCGCGGGATGAGGTGTCGGGGGAGGGTGGAGCGGCGGTGCGCCGTCGGCGACGGCGCGTCAGCGGCGGGTGAGGTGCAGCCGGATGGTGCGCGGGTCGAGGACGGCGGGCAGCGGGCCCGGCGGGTCCAGTACCGGTCGGACGCCCGTGATCCGGCAGTGGCGCAGCACCTCGGCGCACAGTGCGGTGGTCACCAGCAGTCCCAGCCGGCTGCCCGGGCAGCGGCCCGGGCCGTGGCCGAACGGGGACATCCGGACGTCCTCGTCCGCGCCGGGCGTCTTCCAGCGTCCCGGGACGAAGACGTGCGCGGCGGGCACGTGTGCGGGATCGCGCTGGAGGAAGTGGACGGGCAGCAGCACGCGGGTGCCGGCCGGATGCCGCACCCCGCGCCATTCGGTCTCGGTCCGGGTGACCCGGACCAGGTCGGGCACCGCCGGGTACAGCCGTAGGGACTCCCGGACGCAGGCGTCGAGCCGGGTGAGGCCCTCGGGCAGGGGGCACGCGGCGGCTTCCGCGGCCGCCGCCTCCTGCTCGGCGGGATGCGCGCCGAGCAGGAGCAGGGTGCGCAGGACGGTCGCGGGGACGGTGTCGACGGCCCGCAGCCAGGAGTGCAGGGAGCCCGTGGGGTCGGCGTGCGGGGCGGTGCGGTCGGCCGGGGCGTGTCCGTCGGCCGGGACGCCGCGCGCCGCCCGGCCCCGGCGGCGCAGCAGGCCGAGCAGGCCCGCGGAGCCGCGTTCCCCCAGCCCGGGGACGGGGACGGGGACGGGGACGCGGTCGGCGAGCGCGATCCGCCGGGCGGCGCGGGCCACGGCCTGTCGGACGCGGACCAGTTCGAGGCTGCTGGCCGCGGTCAGCTGCCGGGCCTCCTCGGTGATCACGGCGTGCAGCGCCTCGCCCGTGAGCAGCGCGGGTTCCGCGCGGGTGCGGCCCGCGCCGGCCGGAGCGCCCGCGCCGCCGACCGGTTCGGCGTAGAACTGGCGCAGTTCGCGGGGGTCCAGCAGGACGAGCACGGTGCCGGACACACCGCGTACGGGGACGGGCGCCCCGCCGTGGCGGGCCCGTAGCTGCCGCAGGGTCTGCGCGGAGAACGCCGGGCGGGCGCCGGGAACGCCGCGGACGAAGAAGGGGATCGCCCGGGTGGCGGCGAACCGTACGGAGTCGGCACGCCCGGCCCGTTCCGCCGGCGCGCGCCTGCCCCGCGTGACGGCCGCCCGGGTCGGCCCGCCGGGGGCGGCGTAGTGGAGCATGCGCATCCGGTACCTCCGCACAGCCGGGAACCAGCGGTCGGTGACATCGAGCTCACCGTACGTCGATCTTGGAGGGGCCGCGCTCCGAGCACGGCCGGGCCGCAGCCGACCGGGCGCGTCCGTACGGGCGGGCCGGGGCCGGGGCGGCGGGCGGCCGCGCTCCGGCGGGCACAGCCGTCCGGGCGACGCGGCTGCGACGGCGGTGTGACGGGCGGCGTCACGGCAGCCGGGGCTGCGGCGGCGGTGTACGGCAGCCGGGACGACGGCGACGGGCGCTCAGGGGCCGGGCGGGGGCGCGAACACCGCCTCGCGGAACGGCCGGCGCAGGGGCCCTCGGGGGGCGGCCGGCAGCAGGACGGCCCAGCGGTGGTCGCGGGGCCGGACCCAGACGGCGGCGGTGCCGCCGTGGGTCCAGGTGTGGTGGGCGGCGGGGTGCCACAGGAGGCCGCGGGGAGGCGTGAGCTCCCCGGTCCGGATGCGCAGGGACTCGGCCGTCCAGGCGCGCGGGACGGGGTGGTCCGCCGGGGACAGGAGGTGGCCGAGGAAGCGGGCGAGGTCGGGCAGGGGGGCGTACAGGGTGTCGTCGGCGAAGCGGGTGCCGGCCATGCCGAGGGGGTGCCAGATGCGGGCCGCGGCGAGTTCGGGGAGCGGGCTGCCGCCGAGGTGCTCGGCGAGTCGGGTGAGCGCGGCGGCCGCGGCGGGGCCGGCCCGGCCGCCCGCGCGGGTGAGGAGGTGGTGGGTGGTGGTGCCGGCGGGGGCGCCGGCGGCGGCCGCGGCCCCGTAGGCGGTCAGCGGGGTGTGCAGGTGCAGGGCCTCTTCGGCGACGAGGCTGCCGATCACCGGCCACAGGGCGAGGACGGCGGTGAGTGCGCCGACGTCGTGCCCGGGGGCGTCGTACCCGGTTCCGCCGTGGCCGGGGCCCGTCCCGGGGGCGTCCGAGCGGGCCAGGATCCCGTCCGGTCCGCCGACCGCCCAGACGGCTTCCGGGTCGGCGGCCTCCAGCACCCGCCGGATCCGGTCCGCCGCGTCGCCGCACCCGGTTCGGTCGTCGCTGAGGAGCGTCATGGTGCCCCACGCTAGCGACCGGCGGGGCGCCCGCCCGGCCGCGCCGCAGCGGGGCCGCCGCCGGCCACCCGAATGCGCCGCGGCGGCGGGAGGGGCGGGGCGCCCGCGGCGCCCCGCCCCCGTCGGCCTACGGGTCGGGCTCCCTACCTGGCCGGCGGGTTGCCCGGCCGGCTGACCGGCTGGTTCCGGTCGGGCCGGTCCGTCACCCGCAGGGTGTTCAGCAGCGGCTTGCCGAATCCGGTGTGCGTGACGAAGCGGAGGTTGAGGACCCCGTCCGTGACCGTGACCGTGTAGGTGCGGGTCAGGGCCGTGTAGCTGCCCGCCTCCAGGGCGACGTCCAGGGACGGCAGGACCTGCGTGCCCTCGGCGAGGACGTCGAAGACCCGCTTGTGCGGCTTGGTGGACGACAGCTCCGCGAAGCCGAGTTCCACGGTGTACGTGCCGTTCGGGACGTTGTCGAAGCGGTACTCGTACATGCCCTCGCGGGCGCTGCGGAAGAGCTGCTGCTCGTCCGTCCCGGCGATGCCGCGGCCGGTGGACCGCACCGAGCTGCTGCCCTGGTAGCCGTACGAGCCGGGGCCGTACCTGCGGTCCGGGGACCAGCTGTCGCCCAGGGTGTCCGTCACCGCGCGGTCGGATCCGGCGTCCAGGGCGACCTGGTAGCGCGGCACGACCACCTTGACCGGGACGGTGAGCACCGGGCTGCGGCCGCTCACCGAGCCGATCCGCAGGTCGGCGGTGAGGACCGAGCCGGCGGCCAGGCCGGTGGTGTCGACGGCCAGGGTGACGGTGGCCTTGCCCCCGACCGGCAGGTTCGCCGTGTCGGCGGTGGCCGTCAGCCAGGGTGCGTCCTCGGCCACGGTGACGGCCGTGTCGATGCCGCCGGTGTTGGTGAGGCCGAGGGTGCGGGTGCGCTTGCGGTCTGCGGTGAGGACGACCTCCACCGACGGCTGGGAGGCGGTGACCCGGCCCGTGGCCAGGGACGGGCTCAGCGGGGTGACGTCGCCCGGCTGGACGTTCAGCGCCTCGGTGAGGCCGCGGTACGACTCGGCGAGGACGGTGACGGTGCTCCGGCCGGCCCGGGCCTGGAGGGCGTAGCTGCCGTCGGCCGCGGTGGTCGCCGCGACGGCGTCGCTGCCGGTGCCGACGGTGACGGTCGCGCCCGCGACACCGCCGCCGTCGTTGCCGTCGAGCACCCGGCCCGCGACGACGCCGGTCTTGGTGGTGCGGAAGGAGACGGTCATGCCGTCGCTGATGACGGGGGTGTTGAAGGAGTACTTGAAGGCGTCCGTGCCGGTCGCGTTCTCCACGCCGACGGTGGCGGTGGAGCCGCCCTTGATGCCGGAGCCGCCGGTCCCCTTGTAGGTGTAGGTGACGCTGCCGTCCTCGCCGACCGCCGCCGCGAACGAGAACTTGTCGGCCTGCGCGGACCAGTGGGCCACGTCCCGCCACTCGATCACGTACTGCCGGTGCGGGGCGGTGCCGGTGACGGCGGTGAAGACGCCCGAGCCGCTGCCGGCCGGGCCGACGACGAGGTCGTCCCAGAAGGGGTAGAGCGCGGCATTGGGCGTGGCCGTGCTCGGGAGGTCGCCGTTGATGTCGCCGGTGTGGGCGCCGCCGAAGCTGACCGTGCCGTTGGTGCCGATCCACGCCTGGCCGTACGTCTTGCCGTACAGCGGGAGCGGGAACGGCAGGTCGACGCGCTCGGTGGTGTTGTCGCCGGTCAGGGCGAGCTGCCGGGTGCCGGCCTGGTAGGGGCGGCCGCCCGGGGTGGAGCAGGCGTACCCGTAGCCGTCGGTGCGCTCGGGCAGGGCGACGGCGACGGTGGTGTCGCCCGCGACGACCGCCTGCGCGCTGCCGCCGGTGACGCAGCGGGAGGCGTGGGAGGCCCGGATCTCGTAGGTGCCGTGCGGCAGGGTGACCTCGAAGCGGCCCTGGTCGTCGGCGGTCGCGGTGACGGGGGTGTCGGCGACCGTGACGGTGGCGCCCGCGGCGGGCCCGGTGGGCGCGGTGACGGTGCCGGTGACCTTGCCGGAGGGGGCCTGGGTGAGGGCGAAGTCGCCGGTGGCGGTGGTGTTCTCGGTGACCGTCGCGGTGGCGGTCTCCTGGCCGTAGCCGAACTTGGCCGCCGTCAGGGTGTACGAGCCCACCGACAGGGAGCGGAAGGAGTAGCTGCCGTCGGCGCCGGTGGTCGCCGTACGGGCGATCGGGCCGGTGGCGGTGACCTTGACGCCGGCGAGCGGGGTGCCGCCGGAGCGGACGGTGCCGCTCAGCGCGCCGGTCGCCCCGCGCGGGGCGTTGGTGACGGCGGCGAGCGCGTCCAGCTTGCCCTCGCCGAAGACGTTGTTGTTGGCGGCGGTGCCGCCGCACTGGCCGTTGTCGGTGTCCTGGGCGGTGGCGCCGAGGAGCGCCTCGGTCTGCGCGATGTCGCCCTCCAGGGCGGGGGCGGCGGACCAGAGCAGGGCGACGGTGGCCGCGGTGTGCGGGGAGGCCATCGAGGTGCCGGAGAACGCCTCGTAGCCGCCGCCGGGGACCGAGGAGCGCACGTTCACGCCGGGCGCGGCGATGTTCGGCTTGACGATGCCGCCGGGGCCGGCTCCGCGCGAGGAGAACGCGGCGATGGTGCCGTTGATGTCGAAGGCACCGGAGCTGTAGGAGCTGGCGTAGTCGCCGGGGGACCCGCTCGTGGAGCAGTTGGGGCCGGCGTTGCCGTTGGAGAAGGCGGGGAAGATGCCGGCGGCCCGCCAGGCGTCGACGATCTGGCGGTACCAGTCGTCGTGCGCGGCGCTGCCCCAGGAGTTGTTGACGACGTGCGGGGCGAGGTCGGGGCGCGGGTTCTGCCCGTTCAGGTCGGTCGGGGCGACGATCCACTGGCCGGCGGCGAGGAGGGAGGCCTCGGAGCAGGAGTTGGTCTCGCAGCCCTTCGCGGCGATCCAGCGGGCGCCGGGGGCCACGCCGATCCGGTTGGCGCCGTCGTCGCCGACCATGGTGCCCATGGTGTGGGTGCCGTGGTCGTTGTTGTCGCAGGGGGCTGCCGTGGGGCAGACGCCGGCGGGGTCGAACCAGTTGTGGTTGTGGTCGTAGGTCCCGTCGGCGTTCCGGCCGCGGTACTGGGCGGCCACGGCCGGGTGGGTGTGGTCGACACCGCTGTCGATGTTGGCGACGACGATGCCCTCGCCGCGCACGCCGAACTGGTCCCACACCTGCGGGGCCTTGATCCGGTCGATGTTCCACTCGACGGCGTCGGCCGCCGTCTTCTCCCGCTTGCCGTCGGCGGGGGCGGGCAGGGTGACCTTGTCGTCGGCGTCGATGCGGGAGACCTCGGAGCGCTGGGCGAGGGTTCCGGCGAGCTTCTGGGTGCCGACGACGCGGACCGCGTTGACGATCCAGTACGAGGTGTACTCGGCCTGGGCACCGTCCAGGGCCTTGATCAGCCCGGCCTGGGAGCGCGCGGCGTGCTCGCGCTTGGTCTTGAGGACCGTCTCCGCCTTGGCCGCCCGGGTGG
Source organism: Streptomyces pallidus (ex Mingjun et al. 2026) (assembly GCF_051550185.1). NCBI lineage: Bacteria > Bacillati > Actinomycetota > Actinomycetes > Kitasatosporales > Streptomycetaceae > Streptomyces > Streptomyces pallidus (ex Mingjun et al. 2026). Next base: position 980,183 of record NZ_CP196181.1, read on the forward strand.
TCTGCCGCTGCGCGGCGCTCAGGTCGGCGGCGCTGTCGAGGTACACCCAGAAGGCGGCTTTGCCGGAGTCGTCGAGCTGGGCGCGGAGCCTGGGTTCGATCTTGCGCTCGGCCGCGCTCGGGGTGGGGCCGGGCTCGGGTGCGGCGGCTGCGGCGCCCGCGCCGAGGGGCAGCAGCAGGGCTGCGGTGAGGGCGGCGAGCGCCGCGCGCAAGGGGTTTCGGGATCGACGGGGTCGTCGTGTGTCGCGTTGGGCCACGTGTGTCTCCTCGTACGCCGTGTGCAGGTCGTGCGGATAGGACGTGCGTGACATGCGCGGCAATGGTGAAGGACCGGTCATGCTCACTACAAGACCGCCTAACGAGCCGCAGCCCCCGGCCGGGCCCCCGGGGCGGACGCGCGTCCCGGGGCGGGGATCGGGGTACGGCGTCCGGGTGGCCCTTCTGCGGTGGGAGAGCGAGGCTGAGGGCATGACCGGACCAGCAGCTCGTGAGCCGGCGCCGGACGGCGGGCGGAAGGCGCCCGCCGGCCGCCCCGACGCGACGCCCGGTACCGGGACGGGGAGGGGGCCCGAAGGCGCGGGCGGGCCCGCAGTGGCGCTCGGCACCGCTCGGGGGCGGTGGATCGTGCTGGTCACGGTGCTCGGCTCGACGATGGCCATGCTCGACTCCACCGTCGTCAACGTCGCCCTGCCCAGCATCGGCCGGGACTTCGGCGCCGACCTGGCCGTCCTCCAGTGGATCGTGAACGCATACCTGCTGACCCTGGCCGGGCTGATCCTGGTCGGCGGGGCCCTCGGCGACCGCTTCGGGCGGCGCCGGATCTTCGTACTCGGCGTGGCGTGGTTCGCCACCGCGTCCCTGCTGTGCGGCATCGCCCCCGACGAAGGGGTCCTGATCGCGGCGCGCGCCCTGCAGGGTGTGGGCGGGGCCCTGCTGACCCCGGGATCCCTGGCCCTGATCCAGGGTTCGATCGCGAGCGCGGACCGGGCCCGGGCCGTCGGCCTGTGGTCGGGCTTCGGCGGCGTGGGCGCGGCCGTGGGCCCGTTCCTGGGCGGCTGGCTGGTCGACGGGCCCGGCTGGCGCTGGGTCTTCCTGCTGAACGTGCCCGTGGCCGCGGTGTGCGTACCGGTGGCCCTGCGGCACGTTCCCGAATCCCGGGACCCGACGACGCGCGGACGGTTCGACGTGCTCGGCGCGGTACTGGGCGCCGTGGGCCTCGGCCTGGTGACGTACGCGCTGATCGAGGCGCGCTCCGGGTCGCCCGCGGTGATCGCGTCGGCGGTCGTCGGCGTGCTGCTGGCCGTCGCGTTCGTGTACGTCGAGCGGCGGCGGGCCGAGCCGATGATGCCGCCGGACATCTTCGCGTCCCGGCAGTTCACCGCGGTCAATCTGGTCACGCTGTGCGTGTACGCCGCCTTCGGCGGCTTCTTCTTCCTGATCGTGCTCCAGCTCCAGGTGGTCTCCGGCTACTCGGCGCTGGCCGCCGGCGCCGCGCTGCTGCCGACGACCGCGCTGATGCTGGCGCTGTCGTCCCGGGCGGGGGCGCTCGGTGAGCGGATCGGGCCGCGGATCCCGCTGACGGTGGGGCCGCTGCTGTGCGCGGCCGGAATGCTGCTGATGCTGCGGGTGGGGCCGGGGGCCTCGTACGTGCAGGACGTGCTGCCCGGGATGGTCGTGCTGGGCATGGGCATGGTGACGCTGGTGGCACCGCTGACCGCGACCGTGCTGGCTTCGGTGGACCCGGGCCGGGCGGGCCTCGCCAGCGGCATCAACAACGCCGCGGCGCGGGTGGCCGGCCTGCTGGCCGTGGCGGCGCTGCCGCTGCTGGCCGGGATGGGGCCGGACGCGTACCTCTCCGCGGCCCTCTTCGACAGCGCCTTCGGTCGGGCCATGGTGTGGTGCGCCGGGGCACTGGCCGTCGGCTCGGCCCTGGCCTGGGCGACCGTACGCACGCCCCGGCCTGGGGCGTGCCACCCGCAGTGCCACACCCACTGCGCGCTGACCTCTCCCCCACTGGAGACGCCGGAGCAGCCCCACCGCTCACCTGACTGAAATCCCGGCCAGTAGCCCCGCGCCCTGACCGGAACTGCGATCGGGGCGCCGCTCGCCCCCGGAGACGGAGCGCATGACCCAGCCGGAGCAGCAACCGGAGCGGAAGCTTTGTGCTGGAGCGCCACGGCCGACCTGACGGCCGGTACGGCCATCGCCGCCGTCGGCGTCGTGTGCCTGGCACGCGTCCGCCGGGCCCGCGACCTGCCCGTCGCCGCGCTGCCGCTGCTCCTCGGCGCCCACCAGCTGGTCGAGGCCGCCGTCTGGCGCGCGGGCGGCGGGCCCGGGGCCGCCACCACCGCCTGGGCGGTGATCGCGATGCCCCTGCTCGCGGTGTGGGTGCCGTTCGGCGTCCTGCTCTCGGCCACGCCCGCGGCCCCCCGCCGCCTGTTCTGGCCGGCGGCGGCCGGGCTCGCCACCGCCGCAGTGGTCTCGTACCGCCTCACGAGCCACCCGCCGACGCCTCGGTCCACGGTCACACCCTTGCGTACGGCGTGAATGTTCCGTGGACACCGCTCGTCCTCGCGGGCTACCTCTTCGCCGCGCTCGGTGCCCTCCTGCTCGCCGCGGACCGCCGGCTGCGGCTCCTCGGCGGGGTGCTGGCGGCCGGAGCCCTGGCCTGCTCAGCGCTGTGGAGGCTGGAATTCGCCTCCACCTGGTGCACCTTCGCCGCGATCGCCTCCCTGCTCGTCCTGGGGTGGGTGCGGCGCCGGGAGTCGCCGCCGCGGACGGCGTGAGCGGCCGAAAGTTTCCCCTTCACGGGTAGTGACTTCACAACCCAGCGGCAGTAGAACTCGTTCCCATTCCGTCAAGAGTGAGGAACGTCACATGAGCGACAGAACCTGGCCCGGAGGAGCTCCCCAAGGTATATCGCGCCGCGGATTCATCGCAGGAACAGGTTCCATTCTCGGGGCCGCCGCCCTCGCCGGGCACACCCGGCCGGCCCAGGCCCGCACCCGGTCCGCCGCCCCGGCCGCGGCCGCCGGACCCATCGAGTCCGGGGCCCGCGTACCGGTCCTGGTCGTCGGCACGGGGTACGGGGGCTCCGTCGCCGCCCTGCGTCTCGCCGAGGCGGGCGTCGACGTCCACATGGTCGAGATGGGCATGGCCTGGGACACCCCCGGGCCGGACGGCAAGGTGTTCTGCAACACCACCAGCCCCGACCACCGCGCGTACTGGCTGCGGACGCGGACGAAGCAGCCGCTGAGCAACTTCCTCGGATTCCCCCTCGACAAGGACGTGCCCCGCTACACCGGGATCCTGGACGCCGAGGAGATGGGCGGCATCACCGTCTACCAGGGCCGCGGGGTCGGCGGCGGCTCACTGGTCAACGGGGGCATGGCCGTCACCCCGCGACGGGCGAACTTCCCCGCCATCCTGCCGTCCGTCGACGCCGACGAGATGTACGCCACCTACTACCCGCGCGCCAACGCCGGGCTCGGTGTCGGCCTCGTCGACCCGGCCTGGTTCGACACCGTGGACTGCTACCAGTTCGCCCGCGTCGGCCGCAAACACGCCCAGCGCTCCGGGTTCCCCTTCGTGTTCGTCCCGGACGTCTACGACTGGGACTACATGAAGCAGGAGGCCGCCGGGACGGTCCCGAAGTCGGCGGTGGCCGGCGAGATCCTCTACGGCAACAACCACGGCAAGAAGTCCCTCCAGCAGACCTACCTGGCCCGCGCCCGGGCCACCGGGCGGGTCACCGTCTCCGCCCTCCACAAGGTCGCCTCGGTCGCCCCGGCGTCCGGCGGCGGCTACACCGTCACCATCGAGCAGATCGACACCGCGGGCACCACCACCGCCACCAAGACCGTGACGGCGGACCGGGTCTTCTTCGCGGCCGGCAGCGTCGGCACCAGCAAACTGCTCGTCAGGCTGAAGGCCACCGGCGCACTGCCCGGCCTGAACGGCGAGATCGGCAAGGGCTGGGGTGACAACGGCAACGTCATGTGCGGGCGCGCCAACCACCTCTGGGACCCCACCGGCAAGGTCCAGGCCTCCATCCCCTGCGGCGGCATCGACAACTGGGACGCCGGCGGCGCCTTCGCGGAGATCGCACCGCTGCCGACGGGAATCGAGACGTACGCCTCCTTCTACCTGTCGATCACCCGCAACCCGCACCGCGCCGAGTTCACGTACGACGCGGCCTCGGGCCGGGTCGGACTGAACTGGCAGACCGCCTGGAAGCAGCCGTCCATCGACATGGCCCGCACCATCTTCGACCGGATCAACGCACGGGAGGGGACGATCTACCGCAGCGACCTGTTCGGCCTGAACAAGGTCTGGGGCGACCACCTCACCTACCACCCGCTCGGCGGCGCCGTCCTGGACAAGGCCACCGACAACCACGGCCGCCTGCACGGCCACCCGGGCCTGTACGTGATCGACGGCGCGCTGATCCCCGGCAACACCAGCGTGAACCCGTTCGTCACCATCACGGCCCTCGCCGAACGCAACATCGAGAAGATCATCGCCACCGACCTCTGACAAGGTTCGCTCGCAGTATCAGAGGGAGGTGCACCCGACCGCGCGGACAGGACCGGGGCCGCCCGATGCGCCGGCCGGCCCCGGAGCCTGGTGCGCCCGCGCCCCTCAGTGGCCCGGCAGGACGCACACGCCGTCGAGGCCGAGGACGTGGTTGAGCCGGCCGAAGGCCAGCCAGGACCCGATGCTCATGGTCAGCTCCACGATCTCCAGCTGACTGTAGTGCGCGGTCATCCGCTCCCAGAACGCCTCGTCGAGGTGGTGGTGGTCCAGGGTGTACCGCTCGGCGTACTCCGCCGCGAGCCGGGTCCGCTCGTCGAAGCGGTCCGTGGTGCGCCACTCGGTGACCGCGTCGGCGAACTCCTCCTCGACCTTCTCCCCGTCGCGCTCGGTGCGCCAGTCCAGGCAGAAGGCGCACCCGTTGATCTGTGCGACGCGCAGCCGCGCGGCCTCGAACTCGCGCAGCCCCAGGGTGGTGTGGGCGTACACCGACAGCGAGAAGTTCGCGGCGGCCGGCCCGATCCCGGGGACCATGTCGCCCCACACGTACTCGATCGGGTGCTGCCCTTCGGGGACGTCGATCCTCATGGCGGTCATGGCCGTTTCCTTCCGAGTCTGCCGACGGCGGGGCGCAGCGGGATGTCCAGGGCGTCGTAGAGGCCCGGTTCGGCGTCCACCAGCCAGTCGATGGCGCCGACCAGGCGGCCGACGGCGGTCGCGTTGCCGCCGGCCGAGCGGTTCTCGCCCTCGTCGGTGGCCTCGACGGTGACCTCGATGCGGGGGCGGCCCTCGATCACCACGCGGTGGGCGCCGTCCCCGCCGTCGGGCGGCACCGGCCAGTCGGGGGCGCAGGAGGGGTGGATGCGGGTGACGTGTTCGATGACGAGGCGCGGTTCGCCGTCGACGATGCCCTGCACCTCGAAGCGGATCGCGCCCTGGGTGCCGGCCTCGAAGACGCCCATGGTCCGGGTGGTGACGGTGGTTTCGAGGGGGCGGCGGTCCACCGTCTCGCGGATCTCGTCGAGTTCGACGCCGAGGGCGCGGGCCATCATGCGGATCTGGCCGCCCCACACCATGGTCGGGACGGACGGCAGGAGCATCATCGGTTGGTGGTCCATGGGCCGGCCCATGCCGACGAGGTCGCGTACGGAGTCGGGCTGGTCGTAGGTGGAGTAGTCGAAGACCTCCTGGCAGCGGATGCCGTCGATGGCGGTTCCCAGACCGCTGACCAGGAGCGGGAGCACGTCGTTGCCCCAGCCCGGGTCGACGCCGGAGGCGAACAGCGAGCCGCCGCCCGCCGCGACGGCCGCCGCCACCGGCTCACGGAACTCGGGCGGGGCGCTGCGGTGGTCGTAGAGCGGGTAGAGGGCGGGGCTGACGACGACCGCCCCGGCCCGGATCGCCCGGGTGACGTCGGCGAGGGCGCCGTCGGGGCGGACGTCGCCCGTCGCCGCGTAGACGACGGCCCGGGGCCGGGTCGCGAGCACGGCCTCGGCGTCGTCGGTGGCGATCACCCCGGTGTCGTGGTCGAGGCCGGCGAGCCGGCCCGCGTCGCGGCCGACCTTGTCGGGACGGTGGACGATGACGGCGGCCAGGTGCAGCGCCGGATGGGCTTCCACGGCACGGATGGCCAGACGGCCGACGTTGCCGGTGCCCCAGACAACCGTGGGAATCATGCGCGGAGGGTAGCGACAGGATCCCGAGGTTCCCAGAGCCGCGCGGGGAAATCTCCGCGGGCCGCCGCTACTGGTTCTGGCCGCCGAGGAGGAAGAGGAGGTAGACGAAGAAGGCGAAGAGGTGGCCGACGAACAGGTAGGCGACCAGCCGGATCAGCAGTCCGCGCGGGAACTTCATCTGCATGCTCATGGGGGTTGCTCCTTGGATGTCAGGGGTGGGTGGTCGGGCGGCCGCCGCTGCCGGCGGCCGGGCCGGCGCCGCGGACGGTGCTGCTGCCTCCGAGGCACAGGCCGGCGAGGCTGCTCTGCACCAGCGTGTGGACGAACAGCAGGTCGGCTCCCGCGCCGGTGGCCGCGGCGATCCGGTGCGGGGTGAGCGAGTCGAAGTGGGCGCTGTCGCCGGGTTCCAGCAGGTACTCGGTCTCGCCCAGGTGGAGCCGCAGCCGTCCCTTGAGGACGTACAGCCACTCCTCGCCGGGATGGACGCGGACCAACTCACCCGGGCTGCGCTCGCCGTACGGGACGTGCACCCGCAGCGCCTGCATGCCGCGGCCCGAGCCGCCGGCCTGCCAGTACGTCCAGCCGTCGGCCTCGCGGGCCCCCGGACCGCCCGCGCGTACGACGGGATCGGCCGCGGCGGGGGTCTCGCCGAGCAGCTCGGAGACCGTCGTACCGTAGGTGCGGGCGAGCCCGAGCAGCAGCGGCAGCGAGGGCTGGCGCCGCCCCGTCTCCAGGCGGGAGAGGTGGGCGGGCGAGAGCCGGGCCCGCGCGGCGGCGGCCTCCAGGGTCAGTCCGGCGCGGCGGCGCAGCTCGCGCAGCTGCGGGGCCACGGCGGGCAGCTCGTCGGCTTCGGTGCCGGGGTTGGCGTCGGCGTCGGCGTCGGCGTCGGGACCGGCCGGACCGGGGGGACCAGGTGTCATGCCTCGATTGAGCCAGAAGCTTGCCTGAGTGGCAATCCGCCTTACCTCTGAGGCAAATCCCGCTCACGGGCCGGGTTACGAACCGGTCGGCGGCCGGCCGAGCACCGTCTCCACGGTGTCCGCCTCGTCGGCGCTCTTGTCCGGCCGGTGCCGCAGCACCCGGGCGAAGCGCAGCGCCACCCCGGCCGGATAGCGCGGGGAGCGCTGCAGGCCGTCGTAGGCGATCTCGACGACCAGCTCCGGCCGGACCCGCACCGTGTACCCGTCGTCCTCCACCGCCAGTTCCTGTAGGCGGCCGGTCTGCCAGCGCAGCATCTCGTCGGTCAGCCCCTTGAAGGTCTTGCCGAGCATGGCGTACGAGCCGTCGCCGGCCCGCGCGCCCAGGTGCAGGTTCGACAGGGTGCCCGTGCGCCGGCCGTGGCCCCATTCGGCGGCGAGCACGACGAGGTCCAGCGTGTGCACGGGCTTGACCTTGAGCCAGTGCCTGCCGCGCCGACCGGCGGCGTACGCGGAGTCGAGGGACTTGGCCATGACCCCCTCGTGGCCGCGGCGCAGGGTCTCGGCCCAGAACTCCTCCGCCTCCTCCGCCTGGGCCGCCGGGTCCTCGACGACGAGCCGACGGACCCGGGCGTCCTCCGGCACGAGCCCGGCGAGGACGGCGTACCGCTCGCGGACGGGAAGGTCGAGGAGGACGTCGTCGCCGGCGGCGAGCACGTCGAAGAAGTACGGGGCGACGGGCAGGGTCCTGCGGGCCGTCTCGACGTCGATCCGGGACCCGACGCGGCTCGCGATGTCCTGGAAGGGCACCGGGCGCCCGTCCGGGCCCAGACCGATCACCTCGCCGTCCAGGATGAACCGCTCCCCCGCGCAGTCCCGCGCCGCCCGCACCACCTCCGGCAGCCGGTCGGTGATCTCGTCGAGGGAGCGCGTGTAGACGCGGACGGCGTCGCCGTCGCGGTGCACCTGCACCCGGATCCCGTCGAGCTTCTCCTCCAGCGCGCAGGGCCCCAGCGCGGCCAGCGCCTCGGCCACCGACCCGGCGGTGTTCGCCAGCATCGGCTGCACGGGCTGCCCTACCCGGAGGGTGACCTCGCGGAGCACCGCCGGACCCCCGGCGAGGACCGCCGCGCCCACCCGGGGCAGGGAGCCGTCCAGCATCACGGCCCGGCGCAGCTCGGCGGCCGGCACCCCGGCGGCCGCGGCCACGCCCTCCAGCGCCACCGCGTCCAGAGCGCCCTGGCGGACCTCGCCGGACAGCAGGCTGCGCAGGAACCGCTGCTCGGGCTCGGTGGCGGCGGCGAACAGGGCGTCGACGAGCCGGTTGCGCGCGGCCTGGGAACCGGGGCCGGCCAGGGCGGCGAGCTCGGTCACCGCCGCGTCGACCGCGGCGACGCCGAGGGTGGGCCGGTCGGCGGGTGCGACGGGCCGGCCGAGGGTGCGCCAGCCCAGGCCGGGCCGGCCCTGCGGGAGCCGCCCGGCGAGGTAAGAGATGACCAGGGCGGCCTCGTCCGCGGGGACGGCCGCGAACACCTCCGCGAGCAGGGCGGTCTTACGGGACCGGGCGGAGGTCCCGGCGACCTCCCGGGACACCCGCGCGACCTCGGCGAGCAACATGCGGCCATCCTCCCGCCCCCCGGCCCACACCGCAGGCCGGGCGGCGGAAGATCCAGCCCCTCCGAGGGAAGTCCTCGCCCCGGGGAAATCCGGCTCGGGGGACATCCAGCCCGGGGGACATCCAGCCGCTCCGGCGTTCGAGGAGCGGGGTCCGGGGCGGAGCCCCGGAAGCTCGGGCAGCGGCGGCCGGGGTCGCGATCCCCGGTTTCGGGAAGGGGCGGGGCGGGGCGGGGGAAGACAGCCAGCGGGGCGCACCCCGCAGCCGGAGCACGCGGCGCACCTGCCAGCCGAACCGGCGGCGGACGCCGGGCCGAACCCGCGGGCGTACCGCAGCCGCGGTACGCCCGCAGCCGCCCGGGTAGTCCTCAAGGAGGTCGGCGGCTCCGCCTGGGGGCGCTCAGCCGGCGCCGGTACGCCGTCTAGGGTGCCCGTATGACGCTCCGACCACCGAAGCTCCCGCTGCCCCGGCGCGGCCGGAACCGCCTGCTCGCGGGGGCGGCCGCGCTCGCCGTCGTCGCGGGCGCCGGGACCTGGACCGCCGCCGCTCCGGGCGGGGAGCCGCCCGTTCGCCGCGAGGACCGGGTGCTCCAGTCGGCGGGCACCGGCATCGACACGTCGTACTTCACCGCCCCGGGCCGGCAGAAGCGTCCCGCCGTGCTGCTGGGCCACGGCTTCGGCGGCAGCAAGGACGACGTCCGCGCGCAGGCGGAACGGCTGGCCCGGGACGGGTACGCGGTGCTCACCTGGTCGGCCCGCGGCTTCGGCCGTTCGGGCGGGCAGATCGGCCTGAACGACCCCGAGTACGAGGTCAAGGACGTCTCCCGACTGCTCGACTGGCTCGCGGCGCGGCCCGAGGTGCAGCTCGACGCCGCCGGGGACCCGCGGGTCGGCGTCGCCGGGGCCTCGTACGGCGGGGCGGTCGCGCTGCTCGCCGCCGGGTACGACCAGCGGGTGGACGCGATCGCCCCGCAGATCACGTACTGGAACCTCGCGGACTCCCTCTTCCCGCAGGGCGTGTTCAAGAAGCTGTGGGCGGGGCTGTTCTTCACCACCGGTTCGGCGGGCGGCGTGCAGCCGGGCCGGCCGGCGGAGCCGTCCGCGGCCGCCGCCGCAACCGGAGCCGCGGCCGGAGCCACGGGCGGAGCCACGGCGTGCGGGCGGTTCCAGCCCGAGCTGTGCGCCATGTACGAGCGGGTCGCGGCGTCCGGGAAGCCCGACGCCGAGGCCCGCGCACTGCTGGAGCGGCGCAGCCCCTCGGCGGTCGCGGACCGGATCAGGGTTCCGGCGCTGATCGTGCAGGGCCAGGACGACTCCCTCTTCCCGCTGGACCAGGCCGACGCCATGGCCCGGGCCATCGCCGCGAACGGCGCGCCCGTGGCCGTCGACTGGGCGGCCGGCGGGCACGACGGCGGGACGCGCGAGGCGGGCCGCGTCGAGGCCCGGGTGACGGCCTGGTTCGACCGCCATCTCAAGGGCGGGGCGGGCACGGAGACCGGACCGGCGTTCCGCGTCTCGCGCTCCGGGGGCATCGACTCCACCGACGGCACGGTGCGGTTGCGCGGCGCGAGCGGCGAGACCTATCCCGGGCTGACCGCGGGCCGCCGGGAGTTCGCCCTGCCGGGCGGCGGCGGGAGCGGGGGTGGCCGGGAGCAGACCTTCGCCAACCCGGCGGGCGGCACGCCGACCGCGATGTCCTCCGTCCCGGGGATCGGCGGGCAGCTGGCCGCCTTCGGGGCCGGGCTGGCCGGGCTGTCCCTGGATTTCCCGGGGCAGCACGCCCGGTTCGACTCGGAGCCGCTCTCCGAGGAGGTGCGGATCACCGGCACACCGACGGTCGCCCTGACCGTGCGGTCGACGGCCGCCGACGGATCGGCCGTCCTGTTCGGCAAGGTGTACGACGTGGGGCCGGACGGGCGCCAGCAGGTGCTGCCGCACCAGCTGGTCGCCCCGCTGCGGGTGGAGGACGCGCAGCAGGGCCGGACCGTGGAGCTGCGGCTGCCCGCCGTCGACCACGCCGTGCAGGCCGGGCACCGGCTGCGGCTCGTCGTGGCGGCCACCGACCTCGGCTACGCCTCGCCGACGGCCCCGGCCTCGTACACGGTCGCGGTGCAGGGCCCGCTGGCGGTGCCCGTCGCCGAGGGGGTGCGCACGGCCGCGGCGGGGCTGCCCGCCTGGACCTGGGGCCTGCCGCTGGGCGCGGTGCTGCTGGCGGCGGCACTGCTGGGGATCCGCCGCCCCGGCCGGGCCGGGGCGGCGGGAGGTCCGCAGGACCGGTCGCGGCCCGGCGGCCCGGCGGCCGCGGCGCTCCCCGCTCCCGGGCCGGGCGACGACGTCCCCCTGGACATCACGGGCCTGACGAAGCGGTACGCGAAGGGGCAGGACCGGTATGCGGTGCGGGACCTGTCGTTCCGGGTGGAGCGGGGGCAGGTGCTGGGCCTGCTCGGGCCGAACGGCGCCGGGAAGACCACCACGCTGCGGATGCTGATGGGGCTGATCACCCCGGACGCCGGGGAGATCCGGGTGTTCGGGCGCCCGGTGCGGCCCGGCGCCCCGGTGCTGTCGCGGGTCGGGGCCTTCGTCGAGGGGGCCGGGTTCCTGCCGCACCTGTCGGGGCGGGCCAATCTGGAGCTGTACTGGCGGGCCACCGGGCGGCCGGCCGGGGACGCGCACATGGCGGAGGCCCTGGAGATCGCCGGCCTCGGCGACGCGCTGGAACGCGCGGTGCGCACGTACTCGCAGGGCATGCGGCAGCGGCTCGCCATCGCCCAGGCCATGCTCGGGCTGCCGGACCTGCTGATCCTCGACGAGCCGACGAACGGCCTGGACCCGCCGCAGATCCGGGAGATGCGCGACGTGATGGTCCGGTACGCCGCGGCCGGCCGCACGGTGATCGTCTCCAGCCATCTGCTGTCGGAGGTGGAGCAGTCCTGCACGCACCTGGTGGTCATGGACCGCGGGCGGCTGGTGCAGGCGGGCGAGGTCGCCGAGATCACCGGTGGCGGGGACACCCTGCTGGTGGCGGTCGACGGGCCGGTGGAGGAGGGGACCGTCGCGAAGGTGGCGGCCCTGGAGGGCGTGGAGTCCGCCGCGCCGTACGGGGAGGGGCTGCTCGTGCGGCTCGGCGGTGCGACGGCCGCGGAACTGGTCGCCGAACTGGTGCGGCTGGAGGTGCCGGTGAGCGGCGTGGGCCCGCACCGGCGGCTGGAGGACGCTTTCCTGACCCTGATCGGAGGAACGCCGTGAGCGGCGCGAGCGGTCTGAGCGGTGTGAAGAGCGCGGGGCCCGCCGTGGCGGAAGGGGCTCCCGGCTACCGACCGGGCCGCACCCTGCCGCTGCGCGTGGAGGCCCTGCGGCAGTGGCGCCGGCGCCGGACGCTGGTCATGGGCGGGGTGCTCGCCGCGCTGCCCTTCGTGATGATCGTCGCGTTCGCGGTGGGCGGCGGGCGGGACGCCGGTGGCCGGGACGGCCGGATCACGTTCATCGACACGGCGACGGCGTCGGGCGCCAACTTCGCGGCCACCTGCCTGTTCGTGTCGGCCGGGTTCCTGCTGGTGGTGCCGGTGGCCCTGTTCTGCGGGGACACGGTGGCGTCGGAGGCGAACTGGTCGTCGCTGCGCTATCTGCTGGCCTCGCCGGTACCCCGGGCGCGGCTGCTGTGGAGCAAGCTGGTGGTGGCGCTGGGCTTCAGCCTGGCGGCGATCGTGCTGCTGCCGGCGGTGGCGCTGGCGGCGGGTACGGTCGCGTACGGCTGGGGACCGCTGAAGCTGCCGGCGGGCGGGGTGCTGGAGGCCGGGGACGCGCTGCCGCGGCTCGCGCTGGTGGTGGCGTACGTCTTCGTGTCCCAGCTGGTCACGGCCGGTCTGGCGTTCTGGCTGTCGACGCGGACGGACGCGCCGCTGGGCGCGGTGGGCGGGGCGGTCGGCCTGACGATCGTCGGCAACGTGCTGGACGCGGTGACGGCGTTGGGGTCCTGGCGCGAGTTCCTGCCCGCGCACTGGCAGTTCGCCTGGGCGGACGCCCTCCAGCCGCACCTGGAGTGGGCGGGCATGGTGAAGGGGACGGCCGTCTCGGTGTCCTGCGCGATCGTCCTGGTCGCGCTCGCGTTCCGGGGCTTCGCCCGCAAGGACATCGTGTCCTGAACCGTCCGCCAGCGCGAGCCGTGGCCGGCCCGGGACCCGTACGGGGTCCCGGGCCGGCGGCGTCTCACACCGCGCGCCCGGGGGTTCCGGCGACCGCGTCGATCTCGGTGAGGAGTTCCGGCTCCAGCGGGCGGTCGGCGACGGCGGCGTTGGCGCGGACCTGCTCGGCCGAGGTGGCGCCCGCGATGACGGAGGCGCAGCCGGGCTGGGCGGACAGCCAGCCGACGGCGAGTTCGAGGATGCTGCGGCCGTGCCGGTCGGCGATGGCGGCCAGCGCCTCGACGGTGTCGAGCCGCGCCTCGGTCAGGTAGGCGTCGCGCCCCGCCAGCCGGGACCCGGCGGGTACGGGCGCGCCCCGCCGGATCTTGCCGGTGAGCAGGCCGTTGGCGAGGGGGAAGTACGGGAGGACGCCGAGGCCGTAGTGCCGGGCGGCCGGAACGAGTTCCGCCTCGGCCGAGCGCTGCAGCAGCGACCATTCGTTCTGTGCCGATACGAACGGCACCGCGCCCGTTTCGCGTGCGACGTGGGCGGCTTCGGCGAGCTGCCAGCCGCTGAGGTTGGAGTGCCCGATGTAGCGGATCTTGCCCTCGGTGACGAGCTCGGTGAGCGCGGCCAGGGTCTCGGCGACGGGGGTGGCCGGGTCGGGGCTGTGCAGCTGGTACAGGTCGATGTGGTCGGTGCCCAGGCGGCGCAGGGACTCCTCGACGGCGCGCCGGATGTAGGCGCGGCCGCCGCGGGAGCCGGCGGCGGGCCCGTAGCCCATGTCCACGCCGTCGTAGCCGAACTTGGTGGCGAGGACGACCTGGTCGCGGCGGCCCTTGAGGGCCTCGCCGAGGTGGGACTCGGAGCCCCCGCGGTCGCCGTAGATGTCGGCGGTGTCGAGGAGGGTGATCCCGGCGTCGAGGGCCGCGTCCACGACGGACCGGGTGGCCCGGGCGTCGAGCCGGCCGCCGAAGTTGTTGCAGCCGAGGCCGACGGCGGAGACCAGGAGTCCTGAACTGCCCAGGGGCAGGTAGCGCATGAGGGTTCCTCCACCCTTGTCGTTCATGATCGTTGGGCGAACGGCCAGTGTAGGCGCGGGAGGACGGGCGGCAGGGGGAAGGCGGGGGCGCGCGGTCGGACGCTGGTGGGGTCCGTTCGGCACCCTGGAGTGCACGTCGGTGGCGCAGGGCCGCGGGCGGTGGCATAGCGTGCCCCGCATGCATCAGGATCATATGACCGGACACGGCGAGGGGGCCGCCCGGCGGCGGTTCCTCACCCTCGCGACGGGAGCGGCCACCGCGGCCGGCCTCGGGGCCGTGGCCGGCTGCGGGACCGGCGACGCCGACGGGGCGAAGGCACCCGGAGCCGGCGGCGGACCGGCCGCGGACGGACCGGCGGTGCCGGGCGGTGCGACGGCGGCCGCACCGGGCGGCGGCTTGGACGTCAAGGCCGAGAACACCAGGCCCGGCAACGCCGACTGGCACGTGACCAAGGCCGGGCCGGCCCGCGCCATCGAGGGCTTCGCCGACAAGGTGAGCGTGCTGCCCGGCGAGCCGTTCGGCCTGCACGTGTCGACCACCGCGCCCCGGTTCACCGTCTCCGCCTACCGGATGGGCTGGTACGGCGGCGCCCGGGCCCGCCTGGTGTGGCGCTCCGAGGCCCTGCCCGGGGTGCGGCAGCCGGAGCACACCGTGGATCCGGCGACCCGGACGGTCCGCGCCCGGTGGCCCCGCACGGCCACCGTCGACACCAGGGGCTGGCCCGAGGGCTGCTACCTGCTGCGGCTCGACGCACAGGGCGGTGAGGGCCAGCGCTTCGTGCCGGTCACGGTGCGGTCGGCGGCCACCGCCGGGCGTACGGTCGTCGTCAACGCGGTGGCGACCTGGCAGGCGTACAACCGGTGGGGCGGCTACAGCAGCTACGACGGCCCGAGCGGCGGGTTCGCCTCCCGCTCCCTGGCCGTGACCTTCGACCGGCCGTACGACTACGACGACGGCGCCGGCCTGTTCCTCGTGTACGAGGCCCCGCTGCTCGCCCTGGCCGAGCGGCTCGGCATACCCCTGGCCTACGCGACGACCAGTGACGTGGCGCGCGAGAAGCGGCTGCTGAACGGGGCGGCGGCGGTGCTGTCCCTCGGGCACGACGAGTACTGGTCGCCTGAGCAGCGCGCCCACTTCACCGCCGCCCGCGACGCCGGCACCAACCTCGCCTTCCTGGGCGCGAACTGCTGCTTCCGGCGGATCCGGCTGGAGCCCTCCGAGTTGGGGCCCGAGCGCACCGTCGTCTGCTACAAGTCCTCCTACGACCGGGACCCCGGACACGAGCGGGGCCACCCGGCGACCACCGACTTCCGTTCGGCGCCGGGCGCCGACCCCGAGAGCTCGCTGCTCGGCGTGATCTACGACGGCTACCCCGTGGACGCCCCGTACGTGGTGACGCACCCGGGGCACTGGCTCTTCGAGGGCACCGGCGTGAAGGCGGGCGACCGCTTCGCGCACCTGGTGGGTGTGGAGTACGACAAGGTCGACACCGGCTTCCCGACGCCCCGGCCGATCGAGATCCTGGCGCACTCCCCGGTGGTGTGCGAGGGCCGGTCCAGCCACCAGGACACCGCGTACTACACGGTGCCGAGCGGCGCGGGCGTCTTCGCCACCGGGACCATGCGCTGGGTGGAGGCGCTGGACGCGACCGGCGACGGGAGCAGCGGCGCCGTCCACGGCCTGGACGCGAGGGCGGGCGCCCTGACCACCCGCGTGACGGAGAACCTGCTCCGCGCCTTCGCGGCGGGCCCCGCTGGCCGCACGCACCCGGCCCGGGACAACGTGAAGGAGGTGTACGGGTAGGGGGTGTGGGCGCTCCCGCCCGCTCGGTGGACTCCCCCCGGAGCGGACGTCTAGGATCGTGATCACGGCATCGCGTGTCGGTCACCGACCGGGTGAGGCATGGAGGTGCCCGTGATGTGCCTTGCGGAGGCATTCACACATGTCAGTCATGCTGAACCACACGATCGTCCATTCCCGGGACAACCGGGAGTCGGCCGCGTTCCTCGCCGACCTCCTCGGCCTTGAGGTCGGCGAGGAGTGGGGACCGTTCGTCCCCGTCGAAACCGCCAACGGCGTCACCCTGGACTTCGCGACCGTCCCGGCGGGGTCCATCACCGTCCAGCACTACGCCTTCCTGGTCTCCGAGGCGGAGTTCGACGCCTCGTACGAGAAGATCCGGGCGGCCGGGATCGAGTACTGGGCCGACCCCCGGCAGAAGCACCCGGGCGAGATCAACCACAACGACGGCGGCCGCGGCATCTACTTCCTGGACCCGTCCGGCCACGCCCTGGAACTGATCACCCGCCCCTACGGCCATCAGGAGGCCTCGGCCGGGTAGGCGCTGCGCCGGCCGTGCTCCCCGCCGGGCGGAGCACGGCCGCGTCCTGCCGGTTCCGGTACGGTCCCGGTCAGCGGGCCGCCGGCTGCGCGTCCAGGGGAAGGTAGACGACGTTCGGGACGCCCGTGGCCGGGTGGACGCCGATCCGGGTCCGTACCCCGTACACCTCGGCCAGCAGGTCCTCCGTCAGGACCTCGGGCGGAGGGCCCGAGGCGGCCACGCGGCCGGCCGACAGGACGTACAGGCGGTCGCAGAAGGCGGCGGCCAGGTTCAGGTCGTGGAGGACGAGGACGGCGGTGGCGGGCAGGGCGCGCACCAGGGCCAGGAGCTCCAGCTGGTAGCGGACGTCGAGGTGGTTCGTCGGCTCGTCCAGGGCGAGCAGGCCGGGGTCCTGGGCCAGGGCGCGGGCCACGAGGGCGCGCTGGCGTTCGCCGCCGGACAGTTCGTCGAAGCGGCGGTCCGCGAACGCGGCGACGCCCACGGTCTCCAGTGCCTCGGCGACCCGCCGGGCGTCGTCCGGGCCGTCCTGCTCCCAGAACCGCTTGTGCGGGCTGCGCCCCATGGCGACGACCTCGCGGACGGTCAGTCCGAGCAGGCCGGTCGCGTCCTGGGGGACGACCGCGGTGCGCCGGGCCCGGTGTTTGACGCCGAGCGCCGCCGCGTCCGCGCCGTCCAGCAGGACACGGCCGGTGGTGGGCCGCAGGGTGCCGTACACGCAGCGCAGCAGCGTGGTCTTGCCGCTGCCGTTGGGGCCGACCACGCCGACCGTCTCGCCGGGCCGGGCGGTGAGGTCCACTCCGTGGAGCAGGGTGTGTCCGCCGGTGGTGTAGCCCACGCCGTCGACGGTGAGGTCCAGCGGGTGCGCCCGCCCGTCCGCGGTCATGCCGGCAGCCCCTCGGTGCGCGTGGAACGCCTCAGCATCCACAGGAAGAACGGTCCGCCGACCAGCGCGGTGACCACGCCGACCGGTATCTCCTCGGGCGCCGCGGCCGTGCGCGCGATCAGGTCGGCCAGGAGCAGGAACACCGCCCCGCCGAGGGCGGCGACCGGCAGCAGGGACCGGTGCGCGGCCCCGACGACCATCCGGGCGGCGTGCGGCACCATCAGCCCGACGAAGCCGATCGCCCCGCTGTACGCCACGAGCACCCCGACGACGAGGGAGACGAGGACGAAGACGGCGGCGCGGAAGCGGCCCGCGTCCAGCCCCAGGGTGTGCGCACCCTCCTCCCCCGCCAGCAGCAGGTCCAACGGCCGGGCGAGGGCGGTCAGCAGGGCGGTGCCGGCGGCCAGCACCGCCGCGGGCAGGGCCAGTTCGTCCGGGCGGGCGCCGCCGAGGCCGCCCAGGGTCCAGAAGAGGACGGACCGCACCTGGTCGGGGCGCGCGGCGAGGACGAGCACCAGGCTGGTGAGCGCGGACAGGACGTACTGGACGGCGACGCCGGCGAGGACCAGCCGCCCGGTCGTCATGCTCCCGCCGCGCCGGGCCATCGCGTACACGGCGACGAGCGCGCACATCGACCCGGCGAACGCGGCCGCCGGCACCCCGGCCCCGCCCGCGATACCGGCGAGACCTGCGAGGGCGCCCGCGCCCGCCGTCCCGGCGGTGCCGGCTCCCGCCCCGAGGACGATGACGAGGACCGCGCCGGCCGAGGCACCCGAGGAGGCGCCGAGCAGGAACGGGTCGGCGAGCTGGTTGCGGACGAGGGCCTGCAGGACGGTGCCGGCCACCGCGAGCCCGGCCCCGACGACGGCGCCGAGGAGCACCCGCGGCATCCGCACGTCCCACACGATGGAGCCGAACGCCCCGCCGCCCGGCCCGGGTCCGCGGAGCACCAGGTCGAGCACCTGCCCGGGGGCGATCCGGACCGGCCCCAGGGCCAGCCCCGCCACGGCCGACGCGAGGAGCGCGGCGGCCAGGACGAGCAGGACCACGGCGACGGGCGGACGCCGGGCAGGGCCCGTACGGGGGCGGGTCACGGGGCGTCGGGGTGGAGCTGGCGGCCCAGGGCCTCGACGGCGTCGGCGACGCGCACGCCGAGGACGGCCGAGGACAGCGGCAGCACGGCGAACCGCCGGTTCTTGACCGCTGGAACCTCCGCGAGCGCCGGATCGTTCAACAGGCGCTGCTTCTTCGCCTCGACGGTGGTGCCCCCGTAGTCGTAGATGAGGACGACCTCGGGCTTGCGCTCGATGACCTTCTCCCACGACACGTCGCCGAAGGTGTCCCCCAGGTCGGCGAAGGTGTTCGTCCCGCCGGCCAGGGAGACGATCTCGTTGCCGATGCCGTGGCCGCCCGAGGTGAAGGCGCTGTCCTGACCGGAGTCGTAGACGAAGACGGAGGGCCGGCCCCTGTCCTTGACCCGGGCGGTGACGGCGTCGATGCGGCGCTGCTGCTCCGCGATGAGCCGTTCGCCCCGCTCGGGCACCCCGAAGGTGCGGGCGACCTCGGTGATCTCGGTCTTCAGCTGCTCCAGGCCCACCGGGCCGTCGGTGCAGTACTCCACGCTGAGCCGGGTGTTGATGCCCGCCCCGGCGAGCGCCTCGCGGTCGCGGCCCTGCGCCTTGTCGAAGGCGCTGGAGTAACCGCCGTACACGAAGTCCGGGTTGGCGCCGAGGAGCACCTCCTTGGACGGGTACTCCTTCGCCAGCACCTTGATCCGGTCGTAGGCGGGCTTGTACGCGGGAAGCACCGCGTCGTCCAGGTAGGCGGTCCCGGCCATCCGGTCCTGCAGGCCGAGCGCGAGCAGCAGCTCGGTGGCGTGCTGGTTCATGGTGACGGCCCGCTGCGGCGGCGCCTGGTAGGTGCTGGTGACACCGCAGTTGGCGGTGGTGTACGGGAACCCGGGCGCGGCGGCCGTCCCCGGGGCGGCGCCCTGTCCGGCCCCGCTCGACCCGCCACAGGCGGCGAGCGGTACCAGCAGGGTGATCGGGGCGAGTGCGCGCAGCAGGGCGCGGGAACGCGGCATGGCGAAGCCTCTCCGGGGGATCCTCGTCCCCTGGTCGACGTGAAGAGGCGGCGCGTCAGTATCTGGCTTCCGGCCCGCGGGAGGCGGGCCGGTCACAGTGGCGGGACCGCACCGGATTCGCACCGGTTTCCTGTCCTGCACCGCCGAGTTGGTCCACACCAGTCTGCCAGACGCCGCGGACCGCGCGGTGACATGACGAAGGCCCAGCTCCGCCAACCCGGACCTGGGCCTTCACACGTGAACCACCGGTTCACCGTGGCAGGGGCGACAGGATTCGAACCTGCGACATTCGGTTTTGGAGACCGACGCTCTGACCAGCTGAGCTACACCCCTTCGATGGGGACAACCATGCCATGCCGCGGCGAGAAGATCCACTCGATTAAGGGTGCGTGTCCCCCGGGGCGCGGCGCCGGCGGTGGGTGGCGGCCAGGGCCGCGGTCTGGGCGAACGTCGGGACGCGGCCGGTGCCGCCCCGCCCGGAGACCGACAGGGACGCGGCGGCGATGCCGTGGGCCACGGCGTCGGCGAGGCTGTCGCCGAGGGCGAGCCGGGCGGTGACGGTGCCGGTGAAGCAGTCCCCGGCCCCGGTGGCGTCGACCGGGGCCGGGTTGACGGGCACGCAGTGGTACTCGGCCAGCGTCCCGTCGTCCAGGAGCAGCCGGTCCGCCCCCGCGGTGACCGCGACCGTACGGGCGCCCAGCGCGCGGTAACGGGCCGCGGCGGCGCCGGGGTCGGCGGTGCCCACGAGGGCGAGCGCGTCGTCGGGGCAGGAGGTCTTCAGCAGGCCGGTCAGCGGGGCGACCCGCGCCAGCAGTTGCCGGGCGGCGGCCCGGCCGGTCAGCCGGGGCCGGAAGTTGGGGTCGTACGAGACGTGCCCGCCGGCCCGGTGCACGGTCTCGGCGGCGGCCACCACCGCCTCGCCGCTGCCGGCCGACAGGGCCCCGGTGATCCCGCTGGTGATGAGGGCCCCGGCTCCGGTGAGCACGCTCCGCCAGGCTTCCACGTGCCCGGGCGAGAGGGTGGATCCGGCGCTGTGCGTACGCCAGTAGACGAACTCGCGGGCGCCTGCGGTGCCGGCGGCCAGCAGGTAGGCCCCGTTGGGCCGCGGGGCCCGGTGGACGTGGGCGGTGTCCACGCCGAGTTCGGCGACCCGGCGCAGCAGCGGAACGCTGAGCTCGTCGTCCCCGACGACGGCGAGGAGGGCGGTCCGGGCGCCCGCCGCCGCGGCCGCCGCGGCGGCGTTCAGGGCGTCGCCGGAGTAGGAGATGCGGGCCGGGGTGCCGTCGGCGACCGCCCTCAGGGCGGTGTCGGCGTGGATCTCGACCAGGACCTCGCCGAGGACCACCACGTCGTACCGGGGGCCGGCCACGGCCCCTTCGTCCGCGGCTCCGATCCCCGCGCCGACAGGGGCGCCGGCCACTCCGTCGTCCGGGCCGCCGCCCGTACCCCCCGCGCCACCGTCCGCGTACCCGCCCGGCATCTCAGCGGCCCGTCCCCCGGCAGGCGGCGCAGCACGGGCCCGCCAGCTCCGCGAAGACGGCGGCCAGTTCCGCGGGATCGTCCGGCAGGCCGCTGCCGATGCCGACGGCCGCGGCCCCGGCGTCGAGCCAGTCCCGGACCTCGGCGGGCCGGATGCCGCCGGTCGGGAGCAGGAGGGCCGCGGGGAGCACCGCAGCCAGGGAGCGGATGAAGCCGGGGCCGCCGAGGTGCGCCGGGAACACCTTGGCGGCGCCCGCGTACCGCACCGCGGCGGCGATCTCGCCGGGGGTGAAGCCGCCCTCGACGAACACCGCCCCGCGTCGGGCGGCGGTGTCCCGGACTTCGGGGGCCGGGTACGGGGAGACCAGGAAGGCGGCGCCGGCGTCCAGGGCGGCCTCCGCCTGCGCGGCTGCGGTGACCGTGCCGACCCCGATCATCGCGGGGCGGCCGTGCGCGTCGGCGAGCGGCGCGAGCCGGGCGACGGCCCGCGCCCAACCGGGGGTCGTGGTGGTCAGTTCGACCACGCGGCAGCCGGCGGCCAGCAGGGCTGCGGTCCGGCGGACGGCGTCGTCCGCCCCCGGAGTGCGCAGCACCGGTAGCAGTCGCTGGGCGGCGAGGGCTGCGTAAGGATGGCAGGACACGAGGCGACCCCCCGGTCGTTCCACGCGACGGAACTCCTTGCGCAGACCCTATCGGGCCCGCCCTGGCCTGTCGCCGGTTCTGCAGAAGCCGGGGTCCCGACGGGGCCGCCCAGCGCCTCGACCCGCCCGCCCGTCCGAAACCGGTTTTCGAGAACTTCCTCCGAATAACTGTTATCCGGCCGCTGCTCGACGGTCTCCCAGGTATCGGGCATCATCGACCGCCGGTACGGACAGGGAACCTCATATGACTACACAGCACACGGCAGAGCTGGTCGCGGCCGCCCGCGCGGGCGATCCCCGCGCGCAGGACGAGCTGGTCGGCGCCTACCTGCCGCTCGTCTACAACGTCGTCGGGCGTGCCCTGAACGGGTCAGTCGACGTGGACGACGTCGTGCAGGACACGATGCTGCGCGCGCTCGACGGTCTGGGCACCCTCCGCGCGGACGACAGCTTCCGGTCCTGGCTGGTGGCCATCGCGATGAACCGGGTACGGGCGTACTGGCAGGCCCGGCGCACCGCGCCCGGGGAGAGCGGCCTGGAGGCCGCCTGGGAACTCGCCGACCCCGGTGCCGACTTCGTGGACCTGACCGTCGTACGGCTGCAGCTGGAGGGGCAGCGGCGCGAGACGGCGCGGGCCACCCGCTGGCTGGAGCCCGACGACCGGGCGCTGCTGTCGTTGTGGTGGCTGGAGTGTGCGGGCGAGCTGACCCGGGCCGAGGTGGCCACGGCGCTGGAGCTGTCCCCGCAGCACACGGCGGTGCGGGTGCAGCGGATGAAGGCCCAGCTGGAGTCGGCGCGGGTGGTGGAGCGGGCGCTGGACGCGCAGCCCCCGTGCGAGATGCTCCAGGCGGTGACGGCCGGCTGGGACGGGCACCCGTCCACGCTGTGGCGCAAGCGAATAGCCCGGCACGCGCGGGAGTGCATGCGGTGCGCGGGGCTGTGGGGCGGGCTGCTCCCGGCGGAGGGCCTGCTGGCGGGGCTGGCGCTGGTGCCGGTCTCGCTGGCCCTGCTGGACGGCGTACGGTCGGCGGCCGCCGCGACGGGCGGCTTCGCCCCCGCGGGCGCGGCCTACCCGGCCCACCCGGGCGGCTCCGCCCACCCCGGCGCGCACCCGGGCGGCTCCGGCCATCCGGGGGACGCCGTCCACGCGGGCGGCGACGGCGGTTCCGGGCTCGGTGGCTCCGGCCTCGGCCACCCGGGCTCCGGCGGTACGGGTTCCGGCGGCGCGGAATTCGCCGGTACGGAGCTGGCCGACGCGGCCACGCAGTGGGTTCCCACCGTTTCCGCGCAGGGCGGCCTTCCGTACGCGGAAGGGGACCCGGAAGCGGCCGTGACGGGCGGCCGCAGTCTGCTGCGCAAGCGCCGCCGCAGCCGCCGCCGGGCGGTCGGCGGTGCGGTGCTCGCCGCGTGCGTCGCGGGCGGCGGGCTCGCCTACCTCGGCGGCTTCCCCGGCTCGGGCGGCGAGGACGGCCGGGACACCGCCGCCCCCGTGAACGCGCTCTCGGCCCCTGAGTCGGCGGCCGCCACGGCCTCGGGGGCGGCCTCGCCGTCCGCTTCCGCCTCGGCCTCCGCGTCCCCTTCCCCGTCGGCGTCCGCCCCGCCGAGCCCCTCCGCCGACGGCGCGAGCCCGAGCCCGAAGCCGACCCCGTCCAAGACCGCGCCCCGCACGTCGGACCCGGACCCGGGGCCCGCGCCGCAGGGGCCCGTGGGCCAGGTGGTGGCCCTGGTCAACGCCGAGCGGGCGAAGGCCGGCTGCGGCCCGCTCAGGGACGACGCGCAGCTGAGGTCGGCCGCCCAGGCGCACTCCGACGACATGGCGGGCCGGAACTTCTTCGCGCACACCAGCCCCGACGGCAGCGATCCGGGCGACCGGACGACGGCTGCCGGGTACCGCTGGTCCACGTACGGGGAGAACATAGCCAAGGGCCAGCAGACGCCCGAGTCGGTGATGGACTCCTGGATGAACAGCGCCGGCCACCGGGCGAACATACTGAACTGCTCGTTCAAGGACATAGGGGTGGGAATCCACCAGGGCTCCGGCGGCCCGTGGTGGACGCAGAACTTCGGCGCCCGGTGACGCCGCGCCGCCCGCGCCGCATTCCCCCCGGCTGCTTCAGTTTCGCGGCAGGATAGAACCTGGAGCGCAACGAGCAGATCAGCGGGCTCTCGACGAGCGGCTCGCAGGAACACGGGGAGGCGTGGTGGCACGTACCGCGCGGCAGGAGCTGCGTCCACACCAGCGCGAGGCGGTCGACGCCGTCGTGCGGGCGCTGGCGCTGCCCCCCGGGGGGAGGGTGCCCGGGGCCGGGCTGCGCACCCAGGTCGTCATGGCGACCGGCTCCGGCAAGTCCCTGGTCGCCGTGCGCGCGGCCGAGGAGTTGGGGGCCGGGCGGGTGCTGGTGCTCGTCCCCTCCCTCGACCTCCTCGTGCAGACGGTCGCCTCCTGGCGGGCGGGCGGCCGCACCGGCCGGGCCTTCGCGGTGTGCTCCCTGCGCGCCGAGGAGGCGGGCGTGCCCGCCACCACTGATCCGGCCGAACTGGCCCGCTGGGGCCGCGGCCCGGCCGACCGGGTGGACCGGGTGACGGTGTTCGCCACGTACGCCTCGCTGGGCCTCGGCACGATCGAGAGCGCGCACGCGGCCGGGCTGCCCGGCTGGGACCTGGTGGTGGTCGACGAGGCGCACCGCACGTCCGGCCGGATCGGCAAGCCGTGGGCCGTCGTCCACGACAACACCCGCATCCCGGCCCTGCGACGGCTCTACATGACGGCCACGCCCCGGGTCTGGCAGGACGGCGAGGAGCCTGGGGCGTCCGGACCGGAGGGCTCCGCCGACGGGGCCGGCTCCCGGGGCCGCGGCGCACTCGTCGCATCGATGGAGGACGACCCGGACGGCCCCTTCGGCGCACGCTGCCACACCCTCACCCTGGCCGACGCCATCGACCGGGGGATCTGCGCCCCGTACCGGGTGGTGTGCGTCGACGTCAGCGATCCCGCGTTCCAGGCGGCGGTGCTGCTGGGCGCCGACGGCCGCTCGGACGAGGTGCGCGGGGTCCGCCTCGCGGCCCTCCAGGCGGCCCTGCTGAAGGCCGCCGCCGACCAGGGCTTCCGGCGGACCCTCGTCTTCCACCACCTCACGCGCGAGGCCGAGGCGTTCGCGGCCGGGCTGCCGGCGGTCGCGGAGCGGATGCGCACGGCGGCAGCGGCCGGCGGTGGGAACCGGGCGGACACCGGGTCCGCGTACCCGCGCACGGTCTGGGCGGACTGGCTGTGCGGCCAGCACCCGGCCGTGCACCGGCGGCGCGTCCTCGCCGAGTTCGCCTCCCACGGGGTCGCCGACAAGGCCTTCCTCGGCAGTGTCCGGGTGCTCGGCGAGGGCGTGGACACCAAGGAGTGCGACTCCGTCTTCTGGGCGGACGTACGCGGTTCCATGCCCGACCTGGTCCAGGCGGTCGGGCGGGCCCTGCGCATCCGGCCCGGCGAGGGCAAGGTGGCGTCCCTGGTGGTGCCGGTGCTGCTGGGGCCGGGCGAGACTCCCGAGTCGATGCTGACCTCACGGGCATACGGGGACCTCGCACGGCTGCTGGAGGCGCTGCGGGCCCACGACACTCGGCTCGTGGAGGCCCTGGCCCAACAGCAGGTGCCGAGCCGGCCGGGCCCCGCGGCGATGGAGTCCGTACCGGGCTCCGGGCTGCGCGTCGGCGCGCAGGCACTGCTGAGCTTCTCCACGCCCCGGGATCCGGCGCTGCTGGCGGCGTTCATCCGGCTGCGGGTGCTGCGCCCGGAGCACGAGCACTGGCGGCGCGGGGTGGAGGCCGCCCGGATCTACGCCGCGGAGACCGGGGACCTCAAGGTGCCGTTCGCCTTCCGGGTGCCCGAGCAGCCCCAGCCGGGCGCCGGGGCCTGGCCGCCCGGACTGGCCCGTTTCCCGCTCGGCCAGTGGATCGCGGACGCGCGCCGCAACCACCGCCGCGGCACCCTCGGCCGGGAGCGGGCCGCACAGCTCGACGAGCTCGGCATGGTGTGGAGCCACTTCGACGTGGCGTTCGAGGAGGGGCTCGCCGCCGCCCGCGGCTGGGCGGCGGAG
Source organism: Streptomyces pallidus (ex Mingjun et al. 2026) (assembly GCF_051550185.1). Lineage (NCBI taxonomy): Bacteria > Bacillati > Actinomycetota > Actinomycetes > Kitasatosporales > Streptomycetaceae > Streptomyces > Streptomyces pallidus (ex Mingjun et al. 2026). The sequence continues at coordinate 1,005,598 of NZ_CP196181.1, forward strand.
CACGGCCACCTGCTGCCGCCCGCGGACGCCACCTGGCGGGGCGCGCCCGTCGGGATCTGGGTGAAGAACCAGCGGGCCGCGGCGCGCCGCCAGGGCCCGGGCTCGCTGTCGGAGGAGCGCCGGGAGGCCCTGGAGGCCGTGGACGCGTCGTGGTGCCCGGCCTGGGAGGTGTCCTGGCAGCGGGCGTTCCACCTGACCCGGGTCCATCTGGACGCGGGCGGCCGCCTGCCGCTCCGCCCCGGCGAGGTGCTCGTCCAGGGCGAGGACCTGGGCCGGTGGGTCCGCGCCCAGCGGCTCGGGTGGGAAGGGCTGGGCTGGGCCCAGCGCTGGCTGCTGGAGCACACGCTGGGCGTGACCGCGGCGGACGCCGCCGAGCGACCCCGGCCGCGGCGCAGCCAGGCCGAGAAGTGGGCGGACCACCTCGACGCGGCCCGGCAGTTCCACGCCCGGGAGCAGCACCTGCGGGTCCCCCGCGCGCACGTGGAGCGGGTCGGCGGGCGGGATGTGCGTCTGGGCTCCTGGATCGCCAACCAGCGCTCCCGCGCGGCCGCCCTCGCCCCGGAGCGCGTCGCCGCCCTGGACGCGCTGGGCATGCGCTGGTCGGCCGCCGGCTGACCCACGGGCCCGCTGACCCACGGCCCCGCTGACCCACGGGCCCGCTGGCCCACTGGGCTCCCAGGGCCCACGGCCCTGGGAGCCCCGCAAGCCGGCGGACCGGCGGACCGGCGGACCGGCGGGGACCTCAACCCCGTGGATGCCCGCCGTGACATCCCGACCGGGTGCTCCAGGGCCGCCGCCGCGGCCCTCCCCGTCGGCCGCCGTCGCCGGGGCCGTGGGGGGCACGGCCCGGCGGAGCTCGATCCGGCCGAGGTGGGGCGCACACGGCCACCGCGCGCTGCCGGGCGCTGCGGGGCGGCAGCCCGAGGTCGGCGAAGAGGGTGGTGCGGTGGCCCAGCCGGGTACGGACGACCCGCTGGAGGACCTCGGCGACGGCCGGGTGGTCGACCCGGGCGACGCCGGCCGGCGTGACCGGCTTCGTCGCCCGCCGCACCGCCGCCCGCGGGACCCCCGGGATCCTCCGGGACCGGAGCCGGGGCGGGGCCCGGCCCCGGAGCGGCGCGGCACGCTGACGCCCGGCCCGGCCGCCGGCCGGCCGCTCAGTGGTGGAAGCCCGAGCGGGGCTGGACCGGCGCCGGGGGCGGGGGTGCGGCCTTGAGGTGCTCGACGGCGCGGCGCAGGTCCTCGACGAGCAGCGCGACCTGGTCCCGGGTCACGCCGTGGCGGATCAGGACGCGTTGGATGACGGTGTCGTCGCGGTTCGCGGGCAGCGGGTACGAGGGCACCTGCCAGCCCCGCATCCGCAGCCGGTCGGACAGGTCGTAGAGGGTGAAGCCCGCCGAGGCGGGGTCGGTGAGCCGGTAGGACACGGCGGGCAGGGCGCCCTGGCCGTCGTAGAGCAGGGTGAAGGGGCCCATCGCCTCGATCTCGCCCGCGAGGTAGGCGGCGGTGTCGGCGCACACCTGGTGGACCCGCCGGTAGCCGCCGCGGCCGAGCCGCAGGAACAGGTAGTACTGGGCGATGACCTCGCCGCCGGGGCGGGAGAAGTTGAGGGCGAAGGTCGGCATGTCGCCGCCCAGGTAGTCCACGTCGAAGACGAGCTCGGGCGGCAGCAGGTCCGCGGTGCGCCACACGATCCAGCCGACGCCGAGCGGCGCCAGCCCGTACTTGTGGCCGGACGTGTTGATGGAGGCGACGCGCGGCAGCCGGAAGTCCCAGACCACGTCGGGGTGGAGGAACGGGGCGACGAATCCGCCGCTTGCCCCGTCCACGTGGATCGGCACGTCCCAGCCTGACTCGCGCTGGATGCGGTCGAGTTCGGCGGCCATCTCGGCGACGGGCTCGTAGGTGCAGGTGTAGGTGACGCCGAGGATGGCGACCACGCCGATGGTGTTCTCGTCCACGTACGCGGCGAGCTGGTGCGCCCGCAGGCCGGTCGCGCCCTCCTCCACCGGGACCTGGCGCAGCTCGACGTCGAAGTAGCGGGCGAACTTCTCCCAGCAGACCTGCACGGGCCCGCACACCAGGTTGGGCCGGTCGGTGGACTTGCCCTCGGCCTTCCGGCGGGCGCGCCAACGCCATTTGAGGGCGAGTCCGCCGAGCATGGCGGCCTCGCTGGAGCCGGTGGTTGAGCAGCCGGTGCCGGGGCCCGCCCCCGCCGGGGCGTGCCACAGGTCGGCCAGGATGTTGACGCAGCGGGCCTCGATCTCCGCGGTCTGCGGGTACTCGTCCTTGTCGATCATGTTCTTGTCGAGGCACTCGTTCATCAGCTTGTGCACGCCGTCGTCGGACCAGGTGGTGCAGAAGGTCGCGAAGTTCTGGGCGGCGTTGCCGTCGAGGAGCAGTTCGTTGTGGAGGAGTTGGTAGACCACCTCGGTGGGCGAATGGTCTTCGGGCATCCGGTACTTGGGGAGGACCTGGCCGCTCAGGACGGACGTGAACACATCCGTTTCGGTGTCGGCGTCGCCGGCGTCCTTCGTCTTGTGAAGAGCCATGTTCGGACTATAGGTGACATAACCCCCATATCCCCGCCTCGAGTTCCAGCCGTCTCCGCGATGTGACCCCGCGCATACCCGGTCGGCCGCAGCAGAAGAAATTACTGTCCAGTAAGATGATTTCCGATGATCTTCCCGTTCCGGGCGTTCAAACCGGCTGGAACGGGAAGATCGACCAACTTGTTCTATTGGCAACTTATCCACTCATGTCCGAATAACGGTCAACTCTCCGTGACCGCCTGCTAACTCTTCGGCCATGAACAAGATCACCCGCCGGCAGGCCTTGGGCACCACCGCCGGCGCACTCACCGCTCTCGGCATAGCCGGCGCCACCGCGCACGCAGCCGCCACCGACTCCCGCGCCACGCAACCCGTGGGCGCGGTCGACGAGGTGTACCAGGGCCGCCGCATCCAGATCACCCCCGCCGGAGGCGGCCACCACGGCGGCCACGGCGGCCACGGCGGCGGCCACTCCGCCGGGCTGCCCACGGTCCTCATAGACGGCCGCGAGCTCCACGTGATGCGCAACGCCGACGGCACCTGGATCAGCGTGGTCAACCACTACGAGACCTTCACGGATCCCCGCACGCTCGCCCGCGCCGCCGTGCGCGAGCTGCAGGGCGCCGTCCTCGCCCCGTTCGCGCCCATGGGAGGCCCGGCATGATCGTCCGCAAGAACCAGGCCTCCCTCACCGCCGAGGAGAGGCGCGCCTTCACCACCGCGCTGATCGAGCTCAAGCGCACCGGCGCCTACGACCGGTTCGTCACCACGCACAACGGCTTCATCATGAGCGACACCGACTCGGGCGACCGGGTCGGCCACCGCTCCCCTTCCTTCCTGCCGTGGCACCGCCGCTTCCTGATCGAGTTCGAGACCGAACTGCAGAAGGTGGACCCGAAGGTCGCCCTGCCGTACTGGGACTGGACCACGGACCGCACCTCCCGCGCCTCGATCTGGGCCGCCGACTTCATGGGCGGCACCGGCCGGGCCCGTGACGGCCAGGTCATGGACGGCCCGTTCGCGTACGCGGCCGGGAAGTTCCCGATCAACGTACGGGTGGACGGGCGCGCGTACCTGCGGCGCTCGCTCGGCTCCGGCGTGGCCGAACTGCCGACCAAGGCCGAGGTCGACGCGGTCCTGAACATGCCGGTCTACGACATGGCCCCGTGGAACAGCTCCTCGAACGGCTTCCGCAACAACCTGGAGGGCTGGCGCGGCGCCAACCTGCACAACCGGGTGCACGTGTGGGTCGGCGGGCAGATGGCCACCGGCGTCTCCCCCAACGACCCGGTGTTCTGGATGCACCACGCCTACGTCGACAAGCTGTGGGCCGAGTGGCAGGCCCGCCACCCGCAGTCGCCCTACCTGCCCGCTGCCGGCACGGCGAACGTGGTGGACCTGAACGACACCATGCGGCCGTGGAACGACGTCACCCCGGCCGACATGCTCGACCACCGCAAGTTCTACACCTTCGACACCGAGCCGGCCGCGGCCGCCGCCAGCCAGCGGTAGTGCAGCTCGGGGCGGCCCACCTGGCCGTACCGGGGGGTGCGGTCCGCACGCCCGGTGTCCACCAGGTGCTCCAGGTAGCGGCGGGCGGTGATCCGCGAGATCCCGGCCGCCTCCGCCGCTCCGGCCGCGGTCAGCCCCCCGGGTGAGGACCGCAGCAGCGCGGCGACCCGGTCCAGGGTCGGCGCGCTGAGCCCCTTCGGGAGCTCGGCGGGGAGCGGGGTGCGCAGAGCCGCCAGCGCCCGGTCCACGTCGTCCTGTCCCGCCGCCTCCCCCGCCGTGGCGCGGAACTCGGCGTAGCGCAGCAGCCGTTCGCGCAGCGTCGGGAAGGCGAAGGGCTTCAGTACGTACTGGACCACCCCGAGCGAGACGCTCTCGCGGACCACGGCCAGGTCCCGCGCCGAGGTCACCACGATCACGTCGACCGGATGCCCGGCGGCCCGCAGCCCGCGCGCGAAGCGCAGCCCGTGGCCGTCGGGCAGGCCCAGGTCGAGCAGCAGCAGGTCGACCCCGGTGCGTTCCAGCACCCGGGTGGCCTCCGCCAGCGAGTGGACGGCGCCGACCACGCTGAAGCCGGGCACCCGGCCCACGTACAACGCGTGCGCGTCGGCCGCGACGGGATCGTCCTCGACCACCAGCACGCGCACCGCGGGCCCCCGGCCCGCACCCGTCCCGGTCATGCCGGCACCCCTTTCCCGATGGGCAGTCGTACGGTGAACTCGGCTCCCCCACCAGGGACTCCGGCGGCCTCCGCACTGCCGCCGTGCCGCAGGGCCACCTGCCGGACGAGCGCGAGGCCGAGCCCACGCCCCTCCCCCTTTCCCGACCAGCCCCGCCGGAACACCTCGGCCGCGGCCCCCTCGGGCAGCCCGGGGCCGTTGTCGGCCACGCGGATCAGCAGGCCGTCCTCCTCGTGGCGCACCGTGACCTCGATCCGGGCCCCGGGGACGCCCGTCAGCGCGTCCACGGCGTTGTCGAGGAGGTTGCCGAGCACGGTGACCAGGTCGCGGGCCGGGAGCGCCTGGACCCCCGGGGCGCCGCGGCCCGATCCGGCCGCACGGCTGTCCCGGGTCACGACCAGCTCGACCCCGCGCTCGTGCGCCTGGGCGGCCTTGCCCAGCAGCAGCGCCACCAGTACGGGCTCGCCGACGGCGGTGACCACCTCGTCGGTGAGGGCCTGGGCCAGCTGGAGTTCGGCGGTGGCGAACTCCACCGCCTCGTCCGCGCGGCCCAGTTCGATCAGCGAGACCACGGTGTGCAGCCGGTTGGCCGCCTCGTGGGCCTGCGACCGCAGCGCCTGGGTGAACCCGCGCTCGTGGTCCAGCTCTCCGGTGAGGGACTGCAGTTCGGTGTGGTCGCGCAGGGTGACCACGGTGCCGCGGCGGCCGCCGCCCGCGACGGGCGCGCTGTTGAGGACCAGCACCCGCTCCGCGGTCAGGTGCACCTCGTCCACTCGGGGCCGGTCGGCGAGCAGCGCCCCGGTCAGCGGCGGCGGCAGGCCGAGGTCGACGATCGAGCTGCCGCGCACGTCCCCGTGCAGGCCCAGCAGTTCGCGGCCGGCGTCGTTGATCAGGGTGATCCGGCGCTGCCCGTCGAGCATCAGCAGCCCCTCGCGGACGGCGCGCAGGGCCGCCTGGTGGTAGTCGTAGACGCGGCTCAGCTCGGTGGCGTTCATGCCGTGGGTATGGCGGCGCAGCCGGGCGTTGACGACATAGGTGCCCACCGCGCCGAGGGCGAGGGCCCCGGCCGCGACCCAGACGACGGCGGAGAGCTGGGCCGCGAGCCGGGCGCTGATCACGCGGACCGTGATGCCGGCGCTGACCATGCCGACGACCCGGCCCCCGTCCAGGATCGGGGTGACCACGCGCATGGACGGGCCGAGGGTGCCGGTGTAGGTCTCGCTGAAGGTCTCGCCGCGCAGGGCGGGCGCGGTGGTGCCGAGGAAGGGCTCGCCGATGCGGCGCGGGTCGGGGTGGGTCCAGCGCCGCCCGTCCGGGGCCATGATCGTCACGAAGTCCACCTCCGAGTCGACGCGGACGCGCTCGGCGTAGGGCTGGAGGCGGGCCGTCGGGTCGTCGCCGTGCGCGGCCCCGCGCGCGGCGTCGAGGACGGCGGGCGAGTCGGCGACGGCGCGGGCCACGGCCCTGGCCTGGCGCCGGGCGGCGTCCTCGGCCTGGCCGCGGGCGGTGGCGTACGCGAAGACGGCGCAGCCGGCGACGACCACGGCGACGACCAGCACCTGCATGGCGAAGAGCTGGCCGGCGAGGCTGCGCGGCGGACGGGGGAGGCGGAGCATGGCGCTCAGTGTGCACCGCGCCGAGAACTCAATGAACGCAACGGTGACCGGGGTCACAGTACTGGGCGATGGTCTGGCGGGACGATTTTCACCACCAGGAGGCGAACGTGGCCGCCAGACGCGACAAGACCCACTACCTGTACATCGCGGTGATCGCCGCGGTGCTGCTCGGCATCATCGTCGGCTTCGCCGCTCCCGGCGTGGCCGTGGAGCTCAAACCGCTCGGTACCGGCTTCGTGAACCTGATCAAGATGATGATCTCGCCGGTGATCTTCTGCACGATCGTGCTGGGCATCGGGTCGGTCCGCAAGGCGGCGAAGGTGGGCGCCGTGGGCGGTCTCGCCCTCGGCTACTTCATGATCATGTCCACGGTGGCGCTGGCCATCGGCCTGCTGGTCGGGAACCTGCTGGAGCCGGGCAGCGGCCTGCATCTGACGGAGGCGGCGAAGCACGCGGGAGAGGTCCAGGCCAAGGCGGGCGGGGCGCAGAGCACGCCGGAGTTCCTGCTCGGGATCATCCCGACCACCCTGGTGTCCGCATTCACCGGCGGCCAGGTGCTGCAGACCCTGCTGGTGGCGCTGCTGTGCGGGTTCGCGCTGCAGGCCATGGGGCCGGCGGGCGAGCCGGTGCTGCGCGGGATCGGGCACGTGCAGAAGCTGGTGTTCCGGGTGCTCGCGATGATCATGTGGGCGGCGCCGGTGGGCGCGTTCGGTGCGATCGCCGCGGTGGTCGGGGCGACGGGGATCGACGCACTGAAGTCGCTGGCCGTCATCATGATCGGCTTCTACACGACCTGTCTGCTGTTCGTGTTCGTCGTGCTCGGCGCCCTGCTGCGGCTGTGCACCGGGATCAGCGTCCTCGCGCTGCTGCGGTACCTGGGCCGGGAGTTCCTGCTGATCCTGTCCACCTCCTCGTCGGAATCGGCCCTTCCGCGGTTGATCGCGAAGATGGAGCACCTGGGCGTCTCCAAGCCGGTGGTCGGCATCACCGTGCCGACGGGCTACTCCTTCAACCTGGACGGGACCGCGATCTACCTGACGATGTCCTCGCTGTTCGTCGCGGAGGCGATGGGCAAGCCGCTCGCCCTGGGCGAGCAGGTGTCGCTGCTGCTGTTCATGATCATCGCGTCGAAGGGCGCCGCCGGGGTGACCGGTGCGGGACTGGCCACCCTGGCCGGCGGGCTGCAGACGCACCGGCCCGAGCTGGTCGAGGGCGTCGGGCTGATCGTGGGCATCGACCGGTTCATGAGCGAGGCCCGCGCCCTGACGAACTTCGCGGGCAACGCGGTGGCCACGGTGCTCATCGGCAGCTGGACCAAGGAGTTCGACCGCGAGCGGGCCGCCGAAGTCCTGGCGGGACGGCTGGAGTTCGACGAGACCACGCTGGTCGACGACGCACACGGTGCGGAACCCCCCTCCGTACCCGGTCAGTCGGCCGCCGCCAGGGACGGGGTGCCGGCGTAGCCGGTCCCGGCCACAGTGCCGGCCGGGCAGGGACCGCCCCCGCGGCACCCGGCCCGGCCGGCCAGCAGTTCCACCGATTCCACCGATCGTTTTCAGCCAGTCGAACTTCAATTCGGCTGCGCTAAAAGGTACTTCCCCCGAGGGCCACGCGTCTGACATCTTGCGTCCACCACTCGTTTCGTACGGCCCGGTAACTGCCATCGGCGCACCGGGTCATCGGAGGACGCATTGATACCCCACATATCCAGCCGACCCCGACGTACCCTCGTTCTGGCCGCGTCGCTCGGCGCGGCCCTCGCCTTCGGGGCCCCGGCGGCCTTCGCCGGCACCCCCGTGGTGCCGTCCGCCCCGTCCGCCCCCGCCAAGGCGCCGGCCAAGGCGCCGGCTGCGGCGTCGACTTCCCAGAGTGCGACCTGGGCCGCCGGCACCCGCGCCTACCTCGTGATCACCGCCCCCGGTGACAACTCGGCCGTGCGTTCGGCCATCACCGCCAACGGCGGCACCGTCTTCTCGACGTTCGACGCCATCGGCGTGATCGTCGCCCACTCCTCCTCCGCCAACTTCGCGACCGCCCTGCGCGGCGTCAGCGGCGTGCAGCAGGTGGGCGCGACCCGCACCTCGGACGTCCCGGCCGACGCCTACAACCCGGCGCTGCCCGCCAACCCCGCGCAGTCGACGACCCCGGCCGGCGAGCCCGTCCGCGCCGACATGAGCCAGATCAAGGCCGACCAGGCCTGGGCCGTGACCACCGGCTCGTCCGCGGTCAAGGTCGGCATTCTCGACACCGGCGTGGACGACCAGCACCAGGACCTGGCCCCGAACTTCAACGCCGCCGACTCGGTCTCCTGCGCCTACGGCAAGCCCGACACCCGTGCCGGCGCGTGGCGGGACGTCGGCGAACACGGCACGCACGTCGCCGGTACGGTGGCGGCCGCCAAGAACGGCAAGGGCGTCGTCGGCGTCGCCCCGGGCGTGAAGATCTCCTCGGTCCGCATCGCCGAGCCGAACACCTCGCTCTTCTTCGCCGAGAACACCATCTGCGGCTTCGTGTGGGCCGGCGACCACGGCTTCAAGGTCACCAACAACAGCTACTACACGGACCCGTGGCAGTTCAACTGCCCGGACAACGCCGACCAGGCCGCCATCATCGAGGGCGTCCGGCGAGCCCAGGAGTACGCCGAGGGCAAGGGTTCGCTCCAGGTCGCCGCGGCGGGCAACGAGAACTACGACCTCGCCAACAAGACGACGGACAGCGCCAGCCCGAACGACTCGACGCCGGTCACCCGCACCATCACCAACGCCTGCATGGACATCCCGACCGAGCTGCCGGGCGTGGTGACGGTCGCGGCCAACGGCGACGGCGTCACGAAGGCCTCCTTCTCCAACTTCGGCCGCGGCATCATCGACGTCTCCGCCCCGGGCAGCAACGTCTACTCCACCGTCCCCGGCGGCAAGTACAGCACCATGAGCGGCACCTCGATGGCGTCCCCGCACGTGACGGGCGTCGCCGCGCTGATCGCCAGCACCAACCCGGGCATCACCCCGGCGCAGATCCGCGAGAAGCTGGCCACCCAGGCCAACGACATCGCCTGCCCGGCGGACGGCCGCTGCACCGGCACCACCGCCAACAACGGGTTCTTCGGCGAGGGCCAGGTCGACGCCCTGAAGGCCGTCGGCAGCACGCCGCCGCCCGGCAAGTACTTCGAGAACCCCGGTGACTTCGCCATCGGCGACAACACCACCGTGGAGAGCCCGATCACCGTCAGCGGCGTCACCGGCAACGCACCGGCCACCCTCAAGGTGGGCGTGAAGATCGTGCACACCTACATCGGCGACCTGAAGGTGGACCTCGTCGCCCCGGACGGCAGCGTGTACACACTGCACAACCGCTCCGGTGGCGGCACCGACAACATCAACCAGGTCTACACCGTCAACGCCTCCTCCGAGGTGGCGAACGGCACGTGGAAGCTCCGGGTGAACGACAACGCGGGCGGCGACACCGGCCGGATCGACGCCTGGAACCTCACCTTCTGAGGCAGTCGACCCGCGCGTGACCCCGCGCGTGACTGCACGAACGCACGTACGCAGGCCATCGGGAGCGGCGATCCGCCCCGGTGGCCTGCGCCGTTCCCGCCCCGCGCCTACCGCGACCGGGTCCGGGTCCGCAGCACGCAGTCCCCGCACAGACCGCCACCGGGCACCTTGTAGTAGAGGCAGCAGCTGCGCCGTACGAAGGCCACCCCGAGCCCTTCCTCGTGGAGGAAGGTGCCGGTCCCGCCGAGCGGCCCGTCCTCGGCCAGCAGGCCGGCCGCGAGGCCGACCGCCGGGCCGCCCGGCACCCGGTCGAGGAGCACCCGCAGCGCGCCCACCAGCCCGGCGGCGGCGTTGCCGCGCAGCACCTGCGGCGACACCCCGTACCGCTCCCGTAGTCCCGCCCCGAGGGGTTCCAGGTTGCCGAGGACGGTCGCCCCGAGCTCCGCCGCCGGCCGGTCCCCTTCGCCGGGCGCGGGCAGCCACAGCTCCAGCGCCCCGGCGGTGGGCAGACGCCACCACACCCGGTCGGGCGCCAGGTCCGGCACCCGCCCGCCCAGCGCTGCGCAGCCCAGGCCCAGGGACCACAGCCGCGAGGCGATCCCGAACTGCGCGGTCGAGGCCGCCACCCGGCCGGGGCCGCTGCCGATCCGCCGGCCCACCTCGGCCACGTACGGCCCGAGGTGGTCCCCGTACAGCGCGGTCAGGGGGCGGAAGCCGGCGCCGGGCGGCTCGGGTCCGTACGGGACGGCGAAGAACGGCCCCACGGCCGCCAGGCGGCGCAGTACGTCGTCCATGTCCATGGCGGAGATGATCTCAGGCGGCGGACGGGTCGCCGACGGCGCCCGACCCGGCCCCCTGCCGCGTCGGCTCCCCTGCCGGGACGCCGCCGCGGGCGGGTCCGGCCCCCGGCCGGCCGGCCTGTGCCCGGCGGACGGCCGGGCCCATGGCGTACGAGGCGGCCAGCAGCACCGCGCCGAGCAGCAGCCAGCCGGGGATCCCCCACAGCACGAGCAGGGAGGTGAGCACGGTGGGGCCGACGGTCCGGGCGATCGGCACGCCGGTCCCGAAGAACCCCTGGTACTGGCCGATCCGCTCGGCGGGGGCCAGCGAGAAGCCGATCTGCCAGGATCCGGCGGACTGCCGCATCTCCCCGTCCGCCTGGAGCACCGCGCCCGCGACGAGCAGCGCCGCGGCCGCCCAGCCGGCCCCGGGCAGCGCCGAGAGGGCGAACACCGCGCAGGAGGCGGCCATGACCAGGCCGGACACCCGCACCGCCCGGCGCGCCGCGGCCAGGTCGGTCACCGGCCGGGCCATCCGGACCTGGAACAGCGTCACGGCCACCGTGTTGAGCACGAACAGCGCCGAGACGAGCCAGCCGGGGGCGCTGGTGCGCTCCACGATCCACAGCGGGATCGCCAGGCTGAGCAGCGGCATCCGCAGCAGCAGCACCGCGTTCAGCAGGGTCACCAGGGCGTAGGGCCGGTCCCGGAGCACCTCCAGGCGCGGTTCCCCCGCCGCCGGCCCCGGCGCGGGCTCCACCCGGGGCAGGCGGAGCAGGAAGCCGGCGCAGACGAGGAAGGCCACGGCGTCGAGGGCGAGCGCCGCCAGGAAGGCCCGCTCGGTGCCGGCGCCGAGGGCGAGGCCGCCCAGGGCGGCGCCCAGTGCCAGGCCGGCGTTGAGCACGGCCTGAAGGTGGGCCAGGACGCCCGTCCGCTGCTCGGCGGGGACGACTCCGGCGAGCAGGGCCTGGCGGGCCGCGGCGAGCCCGCACTGGGCGGTGGCGTAGCAGGTGACGGCGGCCAGGAAGGCCCCGTACGAGCGGACGACCAGGAACGAGGCGACGCAGGCGGCGGTGGCCAGCGCGAGCAGCACGGAGGTGCCGCGGGGGCCGCGCCGGTCGGCGAGGGCCCCGAGCGGGACGCCGGCGACCGAGCCGACGGCCCAGGCGAGGGTGAGGCCGAGGCCGATCTGGGCGGGCGAGAGGCCGACCACGCGGGTGAAGTAGAGGGCCGAACAGACGTAGTAGGCGCCGTCGCCGATCGAGTTGGCCAGCTGGGCGGCGGCGAGCCGGCGAGGGGGGCCGGGCGCGGGGAGTATCCGTGTCGTCACCCGCTCATTCCATCAGTGGAGTGGCCCGTGGGAGTGGTCCAATCGACCCCCCTTCCGGCGGGCCACTTCGGTGCCGGCGGGGGTCCGCCGGACCGCTGCCGCCACCCCCGGCGGGATGTCCGGCAACATCCGGTTGACGGCCGCCCGCGGGGGCGCGCCGGGCGGGTGTTCGGCGGCAACCCAGCCCGCGGACATCTTCGCAGGTCAGAGGTGATAAAAACGGTGTTCGGCGATCTCCGGGGCGGCCGTCCGGGGGGCCGTCGAAAAACATGGCCGCGCCGTTGCCATTTTGGGGGTTCATGCGAGCCCGTTATCGGGCTACATTGAGCCACTCGCGTTCACCTGACATCGCGTTGCCTTTCACCCACGTTTTGCGCGGGGGGTGACGTCAGGAGCGCAGACTGTACAACCACCCCACCGCCCAGAAGGACCGAAGGCTCCGTGCCCGTACCCGTACTCCTCGCCGGCCGCACCGTGCGGCTGGAGCCCCTCGCCCCGCACCACGCCGAGGCCTTGGCCATGGCCGGGGCCGAGGATCGTACGACCTACGCCTTCACCCCCGTCCCCCACGGGGTCCAGGCGTCCCACGAGTACATCGAACGCGCCCTCGCCGATCAGGCGGCGGGCCGGTCGCTCCCGTTCGCCGTGGTGAGAGCCGCGGACGGCCTGGTTGTCGGTTCCACCCGGTTCCTGGAGCTGGACTACTGGCAGGGGCCGCTGGTGTGGCCCGCCGTCCCCGGGGTCCCCTTCGGTGATCCGCTGACGGCGATCCCCGACGCCGCCGAGATCGGGAACACGTGGCTCTCCCCGAGCGCCCAGGGCACCGGGATCAACACGGAGGCGAAGCTGCTCATGCTGCGCCACGCCTTCGAGACCTGGGGGGTGCGGCGGATCTCGCTGCGCGCCGACGCCCGCAACGTCCGCTCGCGGGCCGCGATGGAGCGCCTCGGGTTCACCCCCGAGGGGGTGCGCCGGGCCCATTCGCGAGGGCTGGACGGGGTCGTGCGCAGCACCGCCTTCTACTCGATCCTCGACGAGGAGTGGCCGACCGTGCGGTCGATCATCGAGCTGAAGATGTCGGCCCGGGCTCCGCGCAAGCGCCGGCGCAAGACGCTCGTCCCGGCGTAACGGTCCTGCACCGGGCCCTGCGCCCGGTCCCGCACACGGTCCTGCGGCCCCCGTCCCGACGTCCGCCCGGCATCTGCCGGGCGGGGTCCGGGGCGGGGGCCGTCGGCGTCCCGCGACAGAAGCGGAACCGAGGGCATCACTTGTCGGGGGTCGTGCGGCCTCCGCGGGGGCCCCGGCCGGGGCGGGCGCGGAGCTCCGTCGGTCCGTCAGGTGTTCGGCAACGTGCGACCCCAGAGCAACCCAAGAGCTGGAAAAAAGCGGAACCGGGGAACACGTAGGCTCATCCTTCGAACAGAAGAGACCGACCCCCCGACGGGGCAGCACCAGCCGGAGAGCAACCGCACATGTCGTACTCACCCGACGGACAGCACCAGCCGTACCGGTCGGAAGGGCAGTACCGTCAGCAGCCCTACGGCACCTCGTACGCACAGCCGTACGAACCCCAGCAGCAGCACCAGCCCCCGTACGGGCCCCCGCAGCCGCACTACGAGGAGCAGGAGCCCGAGGACGTACGGCGTCCGCGGCGCGGACGCCGCTGGCTGATCGCGGTCGTGTCCTTCCTCGCCCTCGCCGGTATAGCCGCCGGCGTGATGTGGCACTTCGAGATACCCCCCTTCACCGACAAGGGCAAGGAGGTCTCCTTCGGAAAGCCGGCCGCGGGCGCCAAGGGCGGGGCCGAGCCGAAGCAGAACCCGAACGCCAAGGCGCTGATGCCGACCGGCCCGGCGGCCGAGTTCAAGAACTCGATGACCCTGAACGACGGCACCCACGTCGCCGTCACCACGCTGGACGGCAAGAAGTCCGGCTTCAAGGGCAAGGTCTGGGTGTGGGCGCCCAAGGAGTACAACGACCCGAAGTTCGCCAAGAGCGGCTTCCCGGTCCTGATCGCCCTGCCGGGCGGCGCCGGCTACCCCAGCAACTACTGGATGGGCACCGACCTGGGCCTCCAGACCAGCATCAGCAAGTGGTACGCCGAGGGCAAGAGCAAGCCGTTCCTGCTGGCCATGCCCGTGCTCAACCCGTCCGGCGACGAGAAGGGCATCTACTGGGACGGCTCCGACATCCCCGGCCAGCCCAAGATGGGCACCTGGCTCACGGAGGACGTGCCGGACCTGATGAAGGCGAACTTCCGCACCATCAAGTCGCGTGACGGCTGGGCCTTCATGGGCTCCTCCACCGGCGGCTTCGCGAGCCTGAAGGCCGTGCTCAAGCACCCGGACAAGTTCAAGGCCGCCATCTGCTCCGGCCCCGACGTCGTACCGGACTCCCCGCTGTGGAAGGGCCACGAGAAGGAGAAGGCCGAGAACGACCCGGGGACGCTGGCGAAGGCCCTGATCGACAAGAAGGGTCCGGAGGTCTACCTCGCCTTCCAGGTCGGCGACAACGAGAACAACAAGAAGACGCTGCCCGACGCGCAGAAGTGGATCGCGACCTACGGCAAGGGACCCGTCCACACCAGCATGCGCGTCATCCCGGGCGGCCAGCACAACGCCAAGACCTACGTGCCCAGCATGGGCGAGGGCCCGATCCAGTTCATCAGCAAGGTCATGGAAGGCCCGGTGGAGTAACCGCCGCTACGGGCTCCTCCGCCCGCGTACGCTCCGGCCCGTCGAACACCATCGGCGGGCCGTCGCCGTTCCAGGGGGCCCAGCCCGGGTCGCCGGACGCGGCGAAGCGCACCCACGCCGCGTGCATCCGGTCGGCCAGCTCCTGCGGGGCGCCCGGCCCGGCCAGGCGCTCCCCTTCGGGCAGCCCGAGGGTGTCGAAGACGAAGCCCAGCTCCAGGGCGTGGCAGGCGCCCAGCCCCGGGATGCCGGAGGGCCAGGCGAACTCGTACAGGAAGCTCGGCGCCGCCGCCGGGTCCGCGGCCCGCGCGCCGGCGAGCCGGCGCAGCGGGTCCCGCAGCAGCCGGTCCGTGAGCAGCTGGCCGACGATCTCGGCCGGGCTCGCCCCGGGCAGCGTCTCCCGCAGGGCCTGGACCGCGGCGCGGTCCTTGCCGCTGCGGGCCCGGGCCAGTGCGACGGCGAGCGGGCCGAGCCGGTCCAGCAGGCGCATGGCCCCAGTGGGGGCGAGCCAGAGCCGGTACTCCTCGCTGGTCCAGCCGAGCAGCAGCGGTACGCCGGCGGCCCGGACAGCGGCCTCCCGCAGGGGGTCGCCGGGCAGCGTCGCCGGGTCGGTGACCAGTCCGAAGGCGGGCCCGGCGGCCAGCGGGCCGGAGCGGCGCGAGGCGGCGCTCTGGGCGGCGAGCAGGTCCGCCGGCGGGAGCGCGCCGAAGGCCTCGGCCGTGGCGGGCACCTTCAGCAGGGCGGCCATCCGCCGGACCATGGCCCGTACCCGCTCGCGCGGCAGCGCCTCGGGAGCGCCGCTCTGCAGGGCGGCCTGCGTGAACAGCCCGGCGGCCCGCGGGGCGGCGAGCAGCGCGCCGACGCTGATCGCGCCGGCGGACTCGCCGAACACCGTGACGCGGGCGGGGTCCCCGCCGAAGGCCTCGATGTTCTCCTGCACCCAGACGAGGGCGGCGATCTGGTCGAGCAGGCCCCGGTTGGCGGGGGCGTCGGGGAACAGCCCGTACCCGAGGACGCCCAGCCGGTAGTTGGCCGAGACGAGGACGACCCCGTCACGGGCGAAGGCGGAGCCGTCGTAGACGGGGACGGCCGAGGAGCCGCGGGTGAGCGCGCCGCCGTGGAGCCAGACCATGACGGGCAGTCGGGCGGCGGGGTCCGGGGCCGGGGTCCACACGTTGAGGTTGAGGCAGTCGTCGCCGGGGATGTCGGGGTCGGTGAGCAGGGCGGCGAACCGCGGCGGGTAGGGCACCTTGGGGGCGGTGGGCCCGTACGCCCCGGCGTCGCGGACGCCGTCCCAGCCGGTCGGGGGCTCGGGGGCGGCGAACTGCAGGGGCCCGACGGGCGGGGCGGCGTACGGCACGCCGCGGAAGACGGCGATCCCGCCGGGGCCGGTCCGCCCCTCGACCACGCCGTACCGGGTCGTGGCCCGGGGCCTGCCGTCGACGCCCGCTGCGCTCATCGCGTCCTCCGAGGAACCGTTGCGTCCGGCACGTCCGGCGCGGTCTCCCAGTGTGCCGTCAAAAGGCCGCGCACGTTCGCACAGGCGCCCCACGGGTGACGGGGCGTGCCCCGCCCGGGCCGGCCCGGGTTGGACCGGCATGTCATCCCTGCACATCCCCCGTACCGTCCGTCTCCGCCGGATCCGCCCGCTCGCCCTCGCCGGCGCGGTGCCCCTGCTCCTGCTCGCGGCCGTCGGGACCGCCCGGGCGGGCTCCGGCGACTTCCAGTACGTGAACGAGCGCGACCAGATCGACCGGGTGAACACGCCGGAGGGCTGCCAGGAGGCCCGGGGCGGCGGCGCCCGCGGGGTGGTCAACGACACGCCCGCCACCGCGACGCTCTGGTCGGGGCCGCGCTGCACGGGCCGGGCGGTCGCGGTGCTCCGGCCCGGTGCGGGCGGCCAGATCACCCCGCGGTTCGCGTCCGTCCGGTTCGAGATCACCACGACGGCCCAGCGGCCGTGACCCCCCGGGCCCCCGCCGCGTTGTACGCCATGTCACATGCCGCAGTTCCTTGCGGCGCCCACCTCAGGAGGAGATTCTCGATGTCGCGTATTGCGAAGGCAGTCGCCGTCACCGCTGCCGCCGGTAGCGCCCTGGCCGCCGGTGCGGGTCTGGCCGTCGCCGACGCCGGAGCGCACGGTGCGGCGATCGGTTCGCCCGGTGTCCTGTCGGGCAACGTCGTCCAGGTCCCGGTGCACGTCCCGGTCAACGTCTGCGGCAACTCCGTGAACGCGGCCGGCCTGCTGAACCCCGCGTTCGGCAACACCTGCATCAACGCCTCGGGCGGCGAGCACCACACCGAGGGCAGCTACGGCGACTGACCGCCGTCCCCGCTCGGCCGCGGCCGTTGACGAAGAGGGCCCCCGCCTCACGGCGGGGGCCTTTCCGTACGCCGTGCGCGTCCCGGGCCGGGGGCCGCCGGGGCCGGCGAGCGGGCTCACTCGTAGCGGTACAGGCCCCGGTGGCCGAGCATCTCGCGCGGGGTGACGTTCCACGGCGGCATCGGCTCGTCCAGGGAGATCACCCGGCCGCGCTGGAGGTCGCCGAGCTCCAGGGGGGCGGCGGGCAGGTAGCCGGAGTCGGGGTGCTGCTGCTGCCAGCGGTCCCAGAGCAGGTCGACGAAGGCGTGGTGCAGCCAGAACGCCGGGTCGTTGGGAGCCGTCCCGCCGGTCATGTGGCCGCCGATCCACTGGTGGACCTTGTTGTGGTTGCGCCAGCGCTCGCTCTTCGGGGCGGCCCAGCCCTCCAGCTTGTTGCGGAACCCGCCGTCGCGCGCCGTGGAGTTCCACGGTGGGGTGTCGTACACCGGGTCGTCGAGCGCCCACTGGAGCTCGGCCCGGGTGGGCAGCGTGACGGGGTTCTGCGGCCGGCCCAGGTTGCGGGTGAGGAAGCGGGCCTCGGAGGTGCCGACCGTGATCTCCCAGTTGCCCTGTCGGTGGGCGAACGGGCCGGTCAGCACCTGGCGGTCGCCGTCCCGGCCGGTGCCGCCGAGGAAGTCCTCGGCCCACAGGGAGGAGGCCGGGCTGCTGTCGCTGGTCCAGTCCCAGTACGGGATGGTCACCCCCGGGTCGACCTCCCGGAGCAGCCTCTCGAATTCCAGCAGGTAGCGCCGGTGCCAGGGGAAGAACGACGGGGACATGTGGCCCACCCGCAGCTTGGTGTCCCGGTCGGCCACGAAGTACCGGTCGTGCGTGCGCACCAGGTCGTCGTAGGCGCCGGTGCGTTTCAGCTGCAGGACGGCCGCCGTGAACCGCCTCTTCTGGGCGCTGGTCAGGTCACGCTGGTTGTGCCGGGTGTACACCGCGGAGCTCCTTGCGATCCGTGCGTCAGCCGTGCTGCGGGGCGGCGAGCGCCAGCTGCGTGGTGCCGAGCTCGTCCACGGCCGCGCGGGCGAGCTCCAGCGGGGTCGCGAAGGACTCGAAGTGGTTGACCCCGCTGAGGTAGCTGCCGTCGGCGCGCCGCATCACGTGCAGCGGCCGGCCGTCGATGCTGACACCGGCCTCGGTCACCGCGATGTGCCGGCCGCGGTACGTCTCCGTCTCCTCGGCCAGCGGGGCCGGGGTGAGGGTCTGCCGGGGCCGGCGGGCACGCAGGACGGGGGCCAGGGTCGCGGCGGTGCCGGCGAGCACCGCCGCGGTGAAGGCCGTGCGCAGGACAGCGCGGCGGGTCGGTCGTGCCCAGGCGGATGCGGCGTGCATACGTTCTCTCCCTCGCTCGGTGGTTCGCGCTACGGGGTCTAACGCGGCGCGGCGGGCGAGGTCACCTGGCGGCCCGGATGACCGGCGGTCTCAGGGCGCGGGCAGTTCGGTGAAGTCCGCGACCAGGCCGTGGTGGTGGCCGGACGTACCGAGGGCCAGCGCGTCGGCCTTGGCCCGCTTGAGGTAGAGGTGGGCCGGGTGCTCCCAGGTCATGCCGATGCCGCCGTGCAGCTGTACGCACTCCTCGGCCGCCCGTACCGCGACGCCGGAGCAGTGGGCCTGGGCGACGGCCACCGTGAGCGGCGCGTCCGGGGAGGCGGTGGCGAGGGCGTCGGCGGCCGCCCGGGCCGCGGCGCGCGCCGAGGCGACGTCCAGCCAGAGGCGGGCCAGTCGGTGCTTGAGGGCCTGGAAGGAGCCGAGGGGCCGGTTGAACTGGTGGCGGGTCCGCAGATGGGCCACGGTCTGCGCCAGGCACCATTCGGCGATCCCGACCTGCTCCGAGGCGAGCAGGCCCGCCCCCGACAGCAGGGCTCCGGCCACGGCCGCGCGGGCCGTCCCCGGGTCGGCGAGCCGGGTCCCGGCCGCCCGGTCCAGGACGACGTGGGCCGGCGGCCGGGTCAGGTCCAGCGGGACCAGCGGCGCGAGCGAGACGGCGGCCGCCTCGACCGCGTACAGCCCGGTGTCCGCGAGGACCAGCAGCACGTCGGCGGCGGCCGCGTCCGCCACCGTCGTGGCCCGCCCGGTCAGCAGCCCGCCCCCGGTGTCGTGCACGGGCGCCGGCAGCGGCGCCCCCGGGGCCAGGGTCAGCGGCAGCGCAGGTACGCAGATCCGCCGGCCGGCGGCCAGATCCCGCAGCAGCGGCAGCGCATCGTCCGGATCGCAGCCGAGCAGGATCTCGGTCGCGAGCACCGCGCTGCTCAGGTACGGGGCCGGGGCCACGGCGCGGCCGAGTTCCTCCAGGACGACGGCGGCCTCGCGGTGGCCCGCGCCCTGGCCGCCGAGCTTCTCGGGGACGAGCAGTCCGGCCGTGCCGATCTCCGCGGCGAGGGTGTGCCACAGGGCGGGGTCGTGGGGCCGGCCGGTCTCGATGCGGGCGAGCAGGTCGGCGGGGGCGCAGCGGTCGGCGAGCAGGGCCCGTACGGCGGCGCGCAGGGCGTCCTCGGTGTCGGAGTAGAGCAGGTCGAGCTCGGCCGCGGGGGCCGTCGGGGGGAAGGTCGTCATCGGGAGAGGTCCTTCCAGGGGGTGTCCTTGTCGTCGCGCGGCTCGGCGGGCAGCCCGAGGACGCGTTCGGCGATGATGTTCAGCAGGATCTCGCTGGTGCCGCCCTCGATGCTGTTGCCCTTGGCGCGCAGGTAGCGGTAGCCGGCGTCGCGGCCGGTGAAGTCGACGGTCTCGGGCCGGCGCATCGTCCAGTCCTCGTACACCAGGCCGTCCTCGCCGAGGAGTTCCACCTCCAGGCCGCTGATCTCCTGGTTGAGCCGGGCGAAGGTGTGCTTCATGCCGGAGCCCTCGGGGCCGGGCTGCCCGGCGGCCAGCTGCTGGCGCAGCCGCTCGGCGGTGAGCCGGGCGACCTCCGCCTCGACCCACAGCTGGAGCAGGCGCTGGTGCAGGGCGTGGGTGCGCAGGCCGGGCCGTTCCCGCCAGGCAGCGGCGACGGGGGCGATCATGCCGCCCTCGCGGGGGATGCGCATCCCGCCGATGGAGACCCGCTCGTTCATCAGGGTGGTGCGGGCGACCTCCCAGCCCTGGCCGACGGCGCCGAGCCGGTGGGAGTCGGGGATGCGGACGCCGGTGAGGAACACCTCGTTGAACTCGGCTTCGCCGGTGATCTGGCGCAGCGGGCGGACCTCGACGCCGGGGGCGTGCATGTCGCACAGGAAGTAGGTGGTGCCCCGGTGCTTGGGCAGGGCCGGGTCGGTGCGGGCGATCAGGATGGCCCAGCGGGCGGTGTGGGCGCTGGAGGTCCACACCTTCTGGCCGTCCACGACCCACTCCCCCGCGGCCTCGTCGAGGACGGCCCGGGTGCCGAGGGCGGCGAGGTCGGAGCCGGCGCCGGGCTCGCTGAAGAGCTGGCACCAGACCTCCTCGCCGGCCCACAGCGGCCGCAGGAAGCGCTGCTTCTGCTCCTCGGTGCCGTACGCCAGGATCGTCGGGGCGGCCATGCCGAGGCCGATGCCGATGCGGCGGGGGTCGTTGTCGGGGGCTCCGGCCGCGTCGAGCGCGGCGTCCACGGCGGCCTGGAGGGCACGGGGCGCGCCGAGCCCGCCGAGCCCCACGGGGTAGTGGACCCAGGCGAGGCCGGCGTCGAAGCGGGCCCGCAGGAAGGCGGTGCGGTCGGTGGTGGCGGGCGGGTGCGCAACGAGTAGCTCCCGGACCCGCCCGGCCAGTTCTTCGGCGGTGGTCACCGGCGGGCACCCCCGTCCGTGCCCGGTACGACGACCAGCCGGCCGGTGGTGGTGCCGTCGGCGAGGCGCTGTACGGCGTCTGCGGCCCCGGCGAGCGGGACCCGTTCGCTGATCAGCGGGGTGACGGCGCCCTCGGTGGCGAGCCGGGTGAGTTCGGTGTGGCAGGCGAGGACCGCGGCCGGGTCCTTGGCGGCGTACAGCCCCCAGTGCAGTCCGAGGATGGAGTAGTTCTTGACCAGCGCGTGGTTCAGGGCGGGGGCGGGGACGGTGCCGCCGGCGAAGCCGACGACGACGATCCGGCCCTCGAAAGCCACGCACTTGGCGGAGGCCGCGTAGGCGTCGCCGCCGACGGGGTCGTAGACGACGTCGGCGCCGCGGCCGCCGGTGAACTCCTTCACCCGGGCGACCACGTCCTCGGCGCTGCGGTCGACGACGAGGTCGCAGCCGAGCCGCTCGGCGGTGCGGGCCTTGGCCCCACCGCCGACGACGCCGATGACGGTGGCTCCGGCGGCCTTGCCGAGCTGCACGGCGGCGCTGCCGACCCCGCCGGCGGCGGCGTGCACCAGCAGGGTCTCGCCCGGCTGGAGGCGGGCCCGGCGGTGCAGGCCGAACCAGCCGGTCTGGTAGCCGATGTGCAGGGCGGCGGCCTCGGCGTCGTCGAGGCTCTCGGGGGCGGGCAGCAGGGCCCGGGCGGGGGCGGTGACGTACTCGGCGAAGCCGCCGTGCGGCAGGCTGGGGTTGGCGATGACGCGGCGGCCGTCCTCGGTCTCGCCGCAGACCTCGACGCCGGGGGTGAAGGGCAGCGGCGGACGGATCTGGTACTGGCCGCGGACGAGGAGCGCGTCGGGGAAGTTGACGTTCGCGGCGAGGACCCGCAACCGCACCTCTCCCTCACCGGGCACGGGTTCCGGAACCTCTTCGAGGCGCATGGCCTCGCGGGGTTCGCCGGTGGTGTGAACTCGCCATGCCTGCATCCGGGGCCTCCAGCCGCCGTCGGGGAACCACGCTCCGCGCGCATACTAAGCGGTCGCTTGCCGTCTTGGGAACGGGGTGACGGGGGCTGGGGCCCGGGAGGGTGGTTCAGCGCGAGAACAGTTCGAACGTCACGGCCGGGCGGCCCCCGAAGCGGACGGCGGCCCGCTCGGCGAACCCGGTCAGGAAGTTCCGGCAGTACTCGTGCGGGTCCTGGTCGGTGAGGACCTCTATGTACGTCTTGTGCTCCATCAGCGACTGGATGGAGCGCTCCAGTCCGGCGGTGGCGTCCGCCGCGTGGGTCGGGGTCGGGGAACCCGCGACGGCGATCCATCGCACGCCGTTCCACGGTTCGAGGCCCTGCTCGGTCAGCAGCTCGGGGAAGATCCACCGGTTGCCGGCGTCGGCGGCCGCGTCCAGCGCGGCCCGGCCGACGGCCTTGTGGTCGGGGGTGTTCCAGAACCCGCCGTACTGGGTGCCCCAGCTGTCGCGGTGGTTGAGGGTGATGAGCAGTTCGGGCTTGTGCCGCCGGATCGCGGCCGCGATGTCCCGGCGCAGGTCGAGGCCGTACTCGAGGACGCCGTCGGCGTGGTCGAGGAACTCCACGGTGGAGACCCCGACGACGGCCGCGCTGGCCCGCTGCTCGGCCTCGCGCAGCGGGGCGCACTCCTCCGGCGGGATGGTGTCGATGCCGGCCTCGCCGCGGGTGGCCAGCAGGTAGACCACCTCGCGTCCGCCGTCCGTCCAGTCGGCGATCGCCGCGGCGCCGCCGTACTCCAGGTCGTCGGGGTGGGCGACCACCGCGAGGGCGCGCCGCCAGTCGGTGGGCATGGGTTCGAGCTGCGCGGGCTGTTCCTGATGTTCGGTCATGTCTCGCACAATAGGCGAGACATGGCCGTCCAGGGCTGCTGATCCGGGCCTACGCCTCGTCGCGGATGAGCGCCAGCAGCCGGTCCAGGACGCGGGTGCCGCTCGCGCGGATTCCGTCGTGCTCGTACTCGTCCGTCACCCAGGTCCGCAGGCCCCGTACGGCCCGGGCGGTGCACAGGGAGTGCGCGGTGTCGACGTACATGTCGTCGTGGTAGACCGCGGCTGCGGCGGGGACCTCGTTGGCGGCGAGCCGGGCCGGGTCGTACAGGGGTTCCCAGCCGGTCCGGGCGGCCAGGAGCTCGGCGGTCTCCCGCAGCGGCGCGAGGGCGGGGTCGACGGTGAAGTGCCAGGGGTGGATGGTCTCGCCGGTGAACAGCACCGGGCCGTCGCCCGCGAGGGCCTTCCCCGCGTCGAAGCCGGCGGCGGCCCGGCCGGCGCGGACCCGGTCCGCGGCCCAGGCGGTGGGCACGGCCGGGTCCTGGGCGTAGATGGACTCGTGGAGCAGCGCGTACAGGGGGTGGGCGGCGAAGGAGAGGTGGCCGCGCACGGCCTCCAGGAAGGCGTCGGAGAGGACCGGGCCGGCGGCGGACGGGACGAAGGCGTCCTCCAGCAGGTAGTGCAGCCGGTGGCTGCCGTCCCCGGCCCCGAGCAGGATCCCGAGGGACTGGAAGGCCTCGACGGTCAGCACGTGTCCGCCGGGCAGCTCGGCGGGACGCTCCGCGAGGTGGGCGGCGATCCGTCGGGCGCGCTCGACGTCCATCGGATAACGGGCGTAGTGGGCCAGGTTCTTGCGTTCGATGCGGGGGTAGGCGGCCTCGTACACCTCGTCGGCGGTCGCGTCGAGGGAGGGCAGGCCGCCGGCGACGAGGGCGGCGGCCAGCCCCTCGGGGGCGGTGGACAGGTAGCGGGTGGTGCAGAAGCCGCCGAAGCTCTGGCCGAGGACGGTCCAGGGGGCGCCGCCGGTCAGGGCGGGGCGGATGGCCTCGGCGTCGCGGACGATGGAGTCGGCGCGGAAGCGGGACAGGTGCCGGGCCTGCTGTTCGGGGGTGCCGCGCAGGGGCAGGGTCTGCCGGTTCAGCGGGGTGGAGCGCCCGGTGCCGCGCTGGTCGAGGAGGAGCACCCGGTACTCGGTCAGGGCCCGCTCCAGCCAGGCCTGCCGGCCGGTGAAGCGGCGGGCGCCGAAGCCGGGACCGCCTTCGAGGTAGAGCAGCCAGGGCAGGGCCTCGGGGTCCTTGCCGCCGGCGCTGACCTCGCGCGCGTACAGCTCGATGTGCTCGCCGTCGGGGCGGTCGTGGTCGAGGGGCACGGAGAAGCGGTGGTCGGTCAGGACGACACCGGGCTGGCGGTAGCGGTGCTCGACGGTCACGGACGGCCCCTGGGTGTACGGCTCCCCGGCCGGATCGCGGCCCCGGGTGCGGATGTGGCGGTGCGGCCGAGTGTAGTGGGGGCCGGGGCCGCCCCGGGCCGCGCCGGGGCGGCCGTCGGGGCGGCTCCGCGCCGGGCGGAACGCGGGCTACAGCATGACGACCGAGCGGAGCACCTCGCCCCGCTCCATCCGGGCGAAGGCGTCCTCGATCCCGTCGAGCGGGATGGTCTCGGAGACGAAGGCGTCGAGGTCGAGGCGGCCCTGCAGGTAGAGGTCGACCAGCAGCGGGAAGTCCCGCTCGGGCAGGCAGTCCCCGTACCAGGAGGACTTCAGGGCGCCGCCGCGGCCGAAGACGTCCAGCAGCGGGAGTTCGAGCTTCATCTCCGGGGTGGGGACGCCGACCAGGACCACGGTGCCCGCCAGGTCCCGGGCGTAGAAGGCCTGCCGGTAGGTCTCGGGGCGGCCGACCGCGTCGATGACGACGTCCGCGCCGTTCCCGCCGGTGAGCTCCTGGATCGCCTTGACCACGTCCTCGGTGCGGCCGTTCACGGTGTGGGTGGCGCCGAGTCCGCGGGCCCACTCCAGCTTCCGGTCGTCGAGGTCGACGGCGATGATGCGGGCCGCTCCGGCCAGCCGGGCACCGGCCACGGCCGCGTTGCCCACCCCCCCGCAGCCGATGACGGCGACGGAGTCGCCCCGCCCGACGCCGCCGGTGTTCAGGGCGGCGCCGAGGCCCGCCATGACGCCGCAGCCGAGGAGGCCGGCCGCGGCCGGCGAGGCGGCCGGATCGACCTTGGTGCACTGGCCGGCGGCGACCAGGGTCTTCTCGGCGAACGCGCCGATGCCCAGCGCCGGGGACAGCCGGGTGCCGTCCTCCAGCGTCATGGGCTGGGTGGCGTTGTGCGTGGCGAAGCAGTACCAGGGGCGGCCGCGCTTGCAGGCCCGGCAGGTGCCGCACACCGCACGCCAGTTGAGGACGACGAAGTCGCCGGGCGCGACCGAGGTGACGTCCGGTCCGACCGCTTCCACGATGCCGGCGGCCTCGTGGCCGAGGAGGAAGGGGAACTCGTCGTTGATGCCGCCCTCGCGGTAGTGCAGGTCGGTGTGGCAGACCCCGCAGGCCTGGACCCGGACCAGCGCCTCGCCCGGGCCGGGGTCCGGCACGAGGATCGTCGTCGTCTCCACCGGTGCGCCCTTGCTCCGTGCGATGACCCCGCGTACGCGATGCGTCACGTCATACCCCGCTCTGTTCGGATCTGTTTGGATCTGTTTGGATCAACGAACGTACACGGACGGGGCGGGGTCCGGGAGTTGTGTCCCGCCCGGCGTTTCCGCGGTGGCGAGTTCCGGCGGTACGGCCGCGCGCAGTGCCGCCCCGAAGGCGGCCACGGCCGGGTGGGCGGCGGCTCCGCTGCGGAAGGCCACCCGGGTGCGCCGCTCCATGAGCAGCCGGGTGAGGACCACGGCCGGGGCGCCGTGGTCCGGGATGCCGAGCTGCGGTACGACGGCGACGCCCTGGCCCGCCGCGACGAGGGCGAGCACGGTGGCGAACTCGTCCACCTGGTGGCGTACGCGCGGGGTGAACCCGGCGGCCTGGCAGGCCCGTACGGTCATGGCGTGGCAGAGCGTGCCCGGGGTGGCGGTGATCCAGGGGGAACCGGCGTGGGCCCGCAGGACGGAGCCCTGGTCGGGGGCGGGGCCGGGCGCGGCGGGCTCGGCTGCGGATACGGGTGCGACTGCGGGCGCGGGCACGGGTGCGGCCGGGGCTGCGGGCGCGGGTGTGGCCAGGTACATCGCCTCGCGGTAGAGGGGTTCGGCGGCGAGGCCGGGCTCCGGCGGCGCGGGGACGAAGTCGTACTCGTGGACCAGGGCCACGTCCAGGTCGCCGGCGCGCAGGGCGTGCGCCACGGCCGCCGGGTCGGTCTCGGACACCATCGGTTCCAGTCCCGGATGGCGCCGGGCGAGGGCGACCAGGGCGGCCGGGACGATGGCCCTGGTGGCGGTGGGGAAGGCCCCGATGCGCAGGGCGCCGGCCAGGCCGCTGCGCGCCTCGGCGAGGTCGGCCGCGGCCTCTTCCAGCCGCTCCAGCACGGCCTCGGCGTGCCGGACCAGGTTCTGGCCGGCCGGGGTGAGGCGGACGCTGCGGCCGGTGCGTTCGAGCAGCGCCAGTCCGGCTTCGCGTTCGAGGACGGCGAGTTGCTGGGACACCGCCGAAGGGCTGAAGGCGAGGGCCTCGGCCACGGCGGCGATCGTGCCGCGGCGGGCGAGTTCGCGCAGCAGGCGCAGGCGTCGTACGTCGAGCATCGGCTCAGCTTACGGTACGGGTAAGAAACGCGAACTGGATTCGACGGTCGGGGCGTTCGAGGATCGTCGACATGACACAGGACATCTCCCTCCACGGGATTCACGTACCGCTGATCACCCCGTTCACGCGGACCGGGGACGTCGCCTCCGAAGCGCTGGAGGCACTCGCCCACCAGATGCTCGACGAGGGGGCCACCGGCCTCGTCGCCCTCGGGACCACCGCCGAGACCGCCGCGCTGGACGGGGCCGAGCGCGAACTCGTCACCGACGTCTGCGCCCGGGTCTGCCGGGAGCGGGGGGCGGTGCTGACCGTGGGCGCCGGGGCGAGCGGCACCCGGGCCGCCGAGGCCGCGCTCCGCCGGCTCGCGCACCGGCCGGAGGTGCGGGCCGCGCTGGTGACCGTACCGCCGTTCGTACGGCCCGGGGTGGAGGGGGTGGTGGCCCACTTCGCACGGCTGGCGGAGGCCAGCCCCGTACCGCTGGTCGTCTACCACATCCCGTACCGGACCGGGCAGCCGCTGGACGCGGCGACGTTGCGGCGGCTCGGCCGGCTGCCGGGGGTGGCCGGCGTGAAGTACGCGGCCGGCGGCATCGACCAGGACACCGTCGCACTGCTCGGTGACCTGCCGGACTCCTTCGCGGTGCTGGCGGGCGACGACCAGTACCTGTCGCCGATGCTGGCGCTGGGCGCGGCGGGCGGGATCCCCGCCTCGGCGCACCTGGCGACGGGGCGGTACGCGGAGCTGGCGGCGGCCTGGCGGGCCGGCGATGTGCCGCGGGCCCGGGCGCTGGGCCACGCCCTGGCCGCACTGTCCGCCGCCGCCTTCCGCGAGCCCAATCCGGCGGTGGTCAAGGGCGTGCTCCACGCCCGGGGCCGGATCCCGACCCCGGACGTGCGGCTGCCGCTGTTGCCGGCGAGTGCAGGGGCGGTGTCGGAGGCGCTGGAGCGACTGGACGAGTTGGAACGTCCGGATTTCAGCCGGATCGGGTAGACAGGTCGGCGCGTCCGCCGCGGACCCGGGCGCTCCACGGAATGCCCTGGACCGCGGCGGGCGCGCCGGAATGCGCCCGTCATGAGCGGTTGGAAAAGAACGACACGGATGCCCGAATCAGGTACACAGAGGGACCACTTGTCCGTTTTGCGCTTCGCGCCCGAAACCCGTGATATGGGTCACGCGCACGGCTGCAACATCATTTATTCGGAAGGCGCTGTTCCCTTTTATGGAAAGGAATTCCGGCATTTCCCGAAGCATCCACCAAGGTCATTTCCCGGGCTCGCGCGGGCCATTCGATCACCGGGGCGATTTCGTGCCTTGTTCCGTTCCCGCGGACTCGCTTACGGTCACGTCGTTCCCGGCGGGCAGCTGCCGAACCCGGCCGCCGCCAGGGCTCCCCCCGCATCCGCACGTGAGGAATTCCGCCATGCCCGGACACGGCAAGCACCGCCGCCCCAAGCAGCGTCCGATCACCCGCAAGCTGGCCTTCGCGGGCACCGGCGGCGCGGCCCTGGCCCTCCCGCTGATCGGCGCGACCACGGCCGGTGCGGCCGTCGCCCAGCCGGCCGTCTCCCCCGCCCTCGCCGCGGCGGCCCTGCCCGCGGCGGCTCCTGCCGCGGCGCCCGCCAAGGCTCCCGCAGCCGCCCCCACGACCTACTCCGTGGCCGCGGGCGACACCCTCTCGCAGATCGCCGCCCAGCACGCGGTGAGCGGCGGCTGGCCCGCCCTGTACGAGGCCAACCGCAGCGTCATCGGCAGCAACCCGTCGGTCATCCGCCCCGGCCTCAAGCTGAGCCTGGGCACCGCGGCGAAGGCGGCCGCGGCCAAGGCGAAGGCCGCGGTCAAGACGAAGGCCGTCTCCTACCCGAACAACCTCGACGGGTGGATCCGGGAGTCCCTGGCCATCATGGCCAAGCACGGAATCCCCGGCACCTACAACGGAATCCACCGCAATGTGATGCGCGAGTCCTCGGGCAACCCGCGGGCCATCAACAACTGGGATTCCAACGCCGCGGCCGGCATTCCCTCCAAGGGCCTGCTCCAGGTCATCGACCCCACCTTCCGGGCCTACCACGTGCCCGGCACCTCGACGGACTCGTACGACCCGGTCGCGAACATCACGGCCGCCTGCAACTACGCGGCCGCCCGCTACGGCTCCATCGACAACGTCAACGGCGCGTACTGACCGGACCGGTCCGGGCGGCCGCCGCCCGGGACGCGCGGGCGCGGACCAGGGTGCGCAGGGGGGCCACCAGGCCGTAGCCGACGTCGCGGCGCAGGGCGGCCGCGCCGGCCCGCTCCACCGCCGCCAGCTGGTGTCCCATCAGCTCGGTCATCGTGGCGACCACCGGGCGCAGCCCCGGCTCCACCAGGCCGAGGATGCCGTCGGTCGCGTCGAGGGCGGCCCGGGCACGCCGTGTCGCCGCGTCGAGGAGGGCGCGGACGGCCGGGGTGTCCCGGGCCCCTTCCAGGTCGGCCCGGGTCACGGAGTGCTCGGCGAGAAGGGCCCGCGGCAGGCAGAGCCGGCCGTCGGCGAGGTCCCCGGCGAGGTCGGCGAGGAAGTCGACGCGCTGGGCGGCGTCCACGAACCGTCGCCAGGCGGCCGCCTGTTCCTCGTCGGGCCCGCCCTCGTACTGCAGCCCGGTGAAGGCCATCAGCCCCGGCCAGGCGTAGGCGTCGAGGTAGGCCTGGAAGTCCTCCTCGGTGTCGAAGCCGTCGAAGCCGGCCTCGGCGGTGGCCGCGCCGTCCAGGAACCGGGTGATCCAGTGCGCGGGCAGCCCGCGCGTGGCCGTCGCGTGCGCGTAGGCGCGCAGCAGCGGGTCAGGGCTGCCGCCGGTCGTCCGCAGGGCCGTGTCGACGCCCTCGGCCAGTGCGGCCAGGCCGTCGCGGCGCTGCTGCGGGGTGCCGGTCTCGGCCACGTCGTCGACGAGGTTCGTGAAGCCGACCCCGGCCGTCATCCACGGCACCAGCTCGGGCGCGGCGAGCAGGCGCAGCGTCAGGTACGGGGCCGGTTCCCGGCGCAGGACCCGGCGGGCGACGCGGGTGAAGTCGTCGCGCAGCCGGGCGTCGCGTATGCCGGCCGCCGTCAGGGTCGTGCGCCAGGTGGGCATGGTGGTCGTGCTCCTCGAACCGGTCGGACCGTACGCACGCACGTGCGACATGCGTACGGGTCCACGATCTCAAAGGCGGTAGACCTTCTTCACCTTGCCCTGGGTGTCGGCGTGGATGTAGCCGCCCTGCCCGTACTCGTCGCTGAGGTAGGGCCGCATGGAGGGGCTGGCGTCGAAGAGCCAGGGCTCGATGATGACGTAGCGCGAGGTCGGGTTGGCGACGCCCAACTCCTGCTTGGCCGTGTCGAGCAGACCGGGCAGCGCGTCCCAGTTGACGCCGCTCATGTCGATCGGGGGCTCGTCCGGCTTGACCGTGCCGCCGGGGCCGCTGCGCTTGGCCTCGCCGTCGCGGTAGTCCCAGCGGTCGTAGGTCTTGGCACCGGGGGCGGTGGGGATCGACGCGATGACGTACTCCTCGTAGACCGTCATCTCCACGAAGGTGGTCGTGCCCGTCTTCTGCTTGAACGCCTCGATCGCGGTGCGGACGTTGGCCGGGGTGAGCAGGCTCCCCTTCGGCGCGGCGGGGCCGCCCTTGGCGCTGGGCGCGGCCGACTTGGCGCCGCCGGTCGCCGGCGTGGCGGGCGAGGAGGCGCTGGAGCCGCCGGAGCCGCTGCCACCCTTGCCGGCGTTCTCGTCCTTGCCGTCGGGGAGCCCGTTGACGAGGGCGATCGCTCCGCCGGCCAGGGCGACCGCGAGGAGGCCGCCGATCAGGGCCGGGCGGCGCCGCGGGGCGTGCGAGGGCACCGGGACGGGCGCGGTGCCCGCGTACGGGTTCCCGCCGCCGGGGGTGAACGGCGGGGGCGCGTACGGCCCGGCGGGGGCGGTCCCGCCGCCGGGCCCGCCGGGCAGCCCGCCGGGCGCCGGGGCCGTGGCGGGCTGCGGTGCGGAGAGCTGGGTGCTCGGAGGGCCGTACTGGCCGGCGCCCGCCGCGGGCGTCTGCGGGGAGGACGGAGCCCCGAGAGCGGCGCTCGCGTCCCGGAGCAGTCGTTCCAGCCGGGCCGCGTCGGGCCGCACGGCCAGGTCCCGTACCAGCAGCTGCTCCAGTACGGGGCCCAGCGGGCCGGACCGCACCGGGGCCGGCACCGGGTCCTCCAGCACGGCGACGACCGTGGCCAGGCTGGTGGCGCGGCGCATCGGGTGCGTGCCCTCCGCCGCCACGTACAGCAGCATGCCGAGCGACCACAGGTCGGAGGCCGGGAGCCCCTCCTCGCCGCGCGCCCGCTCGGGCGCGATGTACTCCGGCGAGCCGATGAGCACACCGGTGGAGGTGAGGGCGGTCGAGCCGTGCAGGGCCGCGATGCCGAAGTCGGTGAGCACGGCCGAGCCGTCGGCTCGCAGCAGCACGTTGGCCGGCTTCACGTCACGGTGCAGCACGCCCTCGGCGTGCGCGGCGCGCAGGGCGGACAGGACGTCGAGGCCGATCCGGATCGCGTCGGCGACCGGGATCGGCCCCGACTCCAGCCGGTCGTGCAGGGAGCCGCCCTTGACCAGCTCCATCACGATCCAGGGGTGTCCGTCCGTGCCGGCCGGGGGCTCGACGATGTGGTGGATGGTCACCACGTTCGGGTGCGCGAGGCGGGCCAGGGCCCGGGCCTCGCGCACCGCGCGCTCCCGCAACTGGACCGTGAGGCCGGGTGTGGCCTCGGCCGCCGCCGGGTCCGGCGGGCGCACCTCCTTCAGGGCGACATCGCGGTGCAGGGCGATGTCGCGGGCGCGCCACACCGTGCCCATGCCACCGGCGCCGAGCGGCGCCACCAGTTCGAATCGGCCATCGACCAGCTGTCTGCCGGCCTCACTTCTGTCCATGGCGGGACATCGTAGGCGGCCCCGCCGTCAGCAGCGTCGCCGGTCCTCCGTCAGCGTGCCCTGCGCGGTGGCGACGGTGCGGTCGTAACATCCGCCCGGCGCTCCGGCCCCGTACAGCCGGTAGCGCTCGGTGCTGGTGCCGACCGCGTGCCGCTGCTCGCGCGGCACGTTCGCGGTGTAGCTCGCATCGCCCGTGTACGTGTCGTCGAGGCGGGTGCGGTCCACGGTCCGGCCGCCGCGCAGGGTCGTGGTCTCGGCCCGGTCGCCGAGGGTGATGACGGTGCGCAGACGGTCCCCGGCGCCGAGGGCGGTCTCGCCGTCCATCGTGTACGTGCGTGCGGTGCGGGTGGTGGCGGGGCCGCGGGTGACGCTCTCCTCGTCGGTCCAGGTGCCCGTCAGGGCGTCCTGTCCCTCGCCGTCCGTCCAGCGGTGCGCGGAGGTGTTGCGGACGGTGCGGGTGACGGTGGTGGTGACCCGGCCGTGGGAGGTGTCGAGCCGCCCGGAGACGGTCAGGCGGTGCCCGCCCTCGGTGTCGAGGCGGTGCGGGGTGCCGGCCGTACCGGGGGTCCAGCGGCTGGAGTTGGCCGGTTCGCCCTCCTCGTGGCGGGTCAGGGAGCCGGTGACGACGGCCCGGCCCTCGTCCTGCCACAGCAGCAGGTTCGCCGGGGTGCTCCAGCCCGTCTGCCCGGCCGGGACGCCGGCGACGGACACCTCGATGCGGTGCTCGCGGCCGTCGTTGAGGAGCGCGGCGAACGGGGTCAGGTCGTAGACGACCGGCCGCACGTCGAAGGCGCGCGGCGCGGGGACCACATACCACAGGAAGGGGTTGGACCAGCCGCCGGTCCACACGTTCGGGAAGGGTGCGGCGATGCCGGCGAGCCGGCCGTCGACGGAGATGCGGACCTCGCGGTAGGGGCCGCCGGAGGCCTTGCAGGAGTACGGGGCGGCGTCCGGGGTGGTCATGTACCAGTACTCCTCGCAGCCGCCGCCGGAGCCGGTCGCGTACACCTCGGCGAGGATCCGCTCGGTGTTGCGCGGGGTGGTGACGGCGGGGCTGGTCAGCGGCAGGACCCGGTCGGGGGTGTCGGGGGCCGCGGCGTGCCGGTCGGCGGTGTGGAAGGTGAGGGTGGCCTTGACGTCGATGACGCCGGTGTAGGTCTCGTTGACGACGTTGCCGATCAGCATCTCGACGGGCTGGGGCCGGCTGAGGGTGTCGCGGTAGCGGGTGACGTCCTTCTCGACGGACCAGGTGATGCCGTCGGGCGAGGGCTCGGGGGTGGAGGTGCGCAGGATCTCGACGCCGCCGACGGAGAGGTGGCCGAGGCGGTCGTACTGGCGGCCCTTCACCTTGCCGTCGAGGCGGAGGACCACCTTGGCCCAGGGTCCGGTGCCACAGCCGGCGGGCGGGGCGTAGGTGCCGGTGTACGGGGTGAAGTCGCGGAACTGGGCCTCGGCGAGGGTCAGTTCGCAGGACCGGGTGGTGGGGCGCCCGATCGGCGGGGCCGCGGTGAGCGGGTCGTGCCAGTCGGTGCCGAACTCGGCGGGCGGCTCGCCCGCGGTGGCGGCGGCCGGCGGCGCGGGCGGGGGTCCTGCGGCGTGGGCGGGGCCCGCGGCGGCCAGGGTGGCCGCGGCGAGCGCGAGCGCGCCGAGCAGGCCGGTGATCCGGTGTCGTGTCATGGCCCCGCAGTGAAGCCCGCCCGCGCCGTCCGCCGCCAGGCCCGCCGTCCGGGCCGTGGCCGGATCCCGCCGCCCCCGCCGCAGGGCGGGTCGGCGTGTCGGCGCCGCCGGCTGCGGCGGTCCGTTCGATGTGGCGCCGCACGTCGAAGGACGCGCGCAGGTCGGCGAGGGGGACGTGCAGGGGCCGGTCCTGGACGCCCTCGTGCGCCGTCGGCGGCGGCCCGGCCGTGGCGGCGGTCGGGCCGCCCGCTCAGTCGCGGGAGTTGCCGAAGAGGATCCGGTAGCCGATGAGCAGAACCAGCGAGCCGGCGATCGCGGAGCCCCAGGTGGCGGGGTCGTAGAACTCGTTGGCGATCGGCTTGTCGAGGAACTTCGCGGAGAGCCAGCCGCCGATGAAGGCGCCGACGATGCCGATGAGCGTGGTGCCGATCAGGCCCCCGGGGTCGCGGCCCGGCAGCAGGAGCTTGGCGATGGCGCCGGCGAGCAGCCCCAGGACGATCCAGCTGACGATCCCCATGCCGTGTTCACTCCGCTCTGCGTGTGTGGTCGCTCTCGTGAAGCAGGACGCACGGAGTGCAGAAACGGTTCTCAGCCCCGCTGCGTCCGCACCCGGGCGACCGCCGCGACGACCACCGCGGCGGCCGCGGCCGCCGCGAGTCCCCCGGCGGTGCGGCGGCAGCGCGCGGCCGTGCCGTGCGAGCCGGCGGCGAGCAGCGACCGGTTCGCGTCGTAGGACAGCACCGACCGGTGGGACAGGGCGCTGAACAGGGAGCCGGAGCTCAACCAGGAGCCCGTGGAGCCGACGGACAGTGCGGAGCCGATCGAGCCGACCGACAGGACGCTGCCGACGGAGCCGATGGAGAGCACCGAGCCCACCGACCCGATCGACAGCACCGAGTCCTTGGACCAGAGGGAGAGGAACGATCCGTCAGCGGCCGTGCCCGCACCCGCGCCCGTCATGTGCCTCATGCGGTCATGCTGCCACACGGCCGGCCGCCCGCGGGCTCCCGGCGGGCTCCGCAGGCCCGCCGCCGGGGGCCGTTCGGGTCAGCAGCAGCACCCCGCGGGCCGCCGCCAGCGCGCCCGCGACCGCGAGCAGCAGGCCGACGGGGCCGCCCTGGAGGCGTTCGCCGAGCAGGACCATGCCGATGGCGGCCGCGGCGAGCGGATTGGCGAGGTTGACCACGGCGAGGGGCGCGCCGAGACCGCCCCGGTAGGCCCGCTGGGACAGGAGCATCCCGCCGACCGCGAAGACGGCGACGAGTCCCGCCACGGCGAGGACGCGCCCGCTGAGGAGGGAGCCGCCGCGGCCGCCGGCCACGGCCACCGTCTGCGTCAGTGCGGAGGCGACGGCGGAGGCCAGCCCGGAGGCGGTCGCGTGCCGCAGCCCCGAGCGCACGTCCCTGCGCGCGGTCAGCAGGCCGATGGCGGCGGCGGTGGCACCCGACACCACGAGCGCCTCGGCCAGCGTGAGGGTGTCGTCCGGGGCCGGCCCGGAGGCCGGGAGCAGCAGCAGGCCGAGCCCCAGGACGGTGGCCACGGTGCCCCGCCACTCGGTGGCGGCGACCCGGCGGCCGGCTCCGCGGGCGCCCATGGGGACGGCGGCCACGAGGGTGAGCGCCCCGAGCGGCTGGACGAGGGTGAGCGGCCCGTAGCGCAGGGCGGCGGCGTGCAGCAGTGCGGCGGCGGTGTTGAGGCCGGCGGACCACCACCAGGCGCCGTTGCCGAGCAGGGCGCGGGCGGTACGGGCGACGGCGGCCCGGGCCAGCCGCTCCTGTGCGACGGCGGCGGCCGCGTAGGCCGCGGCGGAGGCGAGGCAGAGGCCCACGGCGAGGGCGGTGGCGTTCATCGGCCGGCTCCGGCGGGCTCTGCCGCGCGCCGGGCCCGCGGCAGGTGCGGTACGGCGGTGCGCGGGCGGGCCGGCGCCTCCCGTGACGGGGGCGAGGAGTCCTTCGGGCGCGGTACGACCAGCAGTGCGGCACCGAGGAGCACGCCCGCGACGATCGCGTCGAGCCAGTAGTGGTTGGCCGTGCCGACGATGACGAGCAGGGTCAGCAGCGGGTGCAGCAGCCACACCAGGCGCCATGGCGAGCGCGTCCGGCCGGCGGCGATCATGCCGAGGGCGAGCATCAGCGCCCACCCGAAGTGCAGCGAGGGCATGGCGGCGAACTGGTTGGCGAGGGTGTCGGCGGTGGGCGAGGCCCGGTAGACGGAGGGCCCGTACACCTGCGCGGTGTCCACGAGCTGGGCGGCGGCGAGCATCCGCGGCGGGGCCAGCGGGAAGGCCAGGTGCAGGGCGAGGGCGGCGCCGGTCAGCACGGTGAGGACGCGCCGGGCCCAGCGGTAGTGGCCGGGTCTGCGCTGGTACAGCCAGCCGAGGAAGAGCACGGTGGCCGGGAAGTGGACGGCCGCGTAGTAGGTGTTCGCGGCGTGGACCAGGGCCTCCCCGGTGCCGGCGGCGGGGCCTTCGGTGCAGTGGAGGAGCAGTCGCTGAATCGTTCCCTCACCCGGGAGGTGCAGGGCCCGCTCCGTGTCCCAGACCCGGGCGGCGTTGCGGAGGGCCTCGTCCGCGCGGTCGGTCGCGAGCAGGCGGCCCGCCTTGTAGACGGCGAAGAGGCCGGCGACGAGGAGGAGCTCCCGCAGGAGGCGGCGGCCGGCGGTTCCCGGGCCGGTGCCCGCCGGCTCCGCGGGTGTGGTGTGGGAGGTCATCCCCCGGTCTCGCTTCCTGTCCTCGGGTGCCGCCCGAGGACGGCTGGGTCCGCAACCGGAGGGCCAGCTGGTCTGGACCAGCCTCCGGTGTCGAGACGCCAGTGTATCGATACATGGGCGTATCGATACGGGGGTGTAGCGATACGCGAGCGTTCCTCTACACTTCGGGGAGGGACACCATCCGCCGCGGGCCCCCGAGGAGAGCCGCACCCCATGACGTCGACGCAGCAGCCCACCGGGCGCCGCTCCAAGATCACCCCCGAGCGGGTGCAGGAGTTCTACGACGCCGTCCTGGACGAGCTGCGCGAGCACGGCTACGAGGCCCTGACCATGGAAGGCGTCGCCGCCCGGGCCTGCTGCGGCAAGTCGACGCTCTACCGGCAGTGGAAGACCAAGCCCCAACTGGTCGCGGCGGCCCTGCGCGCGCACCGGCAGGGCACGCTGGCCGAGGTCGACACCGGCTCGCTCGCCGGCGACCTGCGCGCGGCGGCGAGGATCGCCGCCGGCACGTCGGGGCGCGACACCCGGCTCACCCAGGCCCTCGGGCACGCGGTGCTCAGCGACGAGAAGCTGCAGACGGCCCTGCGCGAGGCGCTGGTCGAGCCGGAGCTGGCCGCGTTCGCGGCGATGGTGGCACGGGCCGTGGAGCGCGGGGAGATCGTCCCGGACCATCCGGCCGCGGAGTTCCTGCCGGCGCAGCTCATGGGCGTGCTGCGGATCCGGCCGGTGCTGGAGGGGCGTTACGCGGACGCCGACTACCTGGTGCGGTTCGTCGACGCGGCCCTGCTGCCCGCCCTCGGCCTGACCGCCGACGCGCCGCCCGGCGCCGCCGACGCGCGGCGGGCGCCCGTACCGGGCCCGGCTCCGGCCCCCTGAACCGGTGGGCCCCGTCACCGATGACCTGACGGAGGCCCGCCCCGCGCTGCCTCGTGGGGACGGCGGCAGCGCGCCGACCGGACCGGGCGGCGGCCACCCGCGCGAGGGGGTGGCGGCCGCCCGGTCCGCACGGCCGGCACCCTCCGCCCCTGCCGGGTCAGAGGACGCTGCGCTTTCGCCGCTGTCCGATCAGGGCCGTTCGGCGCCCATGGCCCGGACGAACTCCTCCGCGTCGGCGTCGAAGCCGTGCACGGCGGTGTCCAGCAGCCAGCCGCTCGCGTCGTCGCGGGTGAACCGGGCGACCGTGGCCGCGGTGGCGTGCGGGACGGAGCCGAAGTCGGTCACCGCGAGGTCGGTGTGGCCCTCGCGGATCCGGACGCCCGTCCCCCCTACGGCGGCGAACGTCTTGCGGTGACCGTCGCGCGGCCCGGCGTCCTGGATCAGCACGCCCACCACGACCCGCACCGACTCCGGCCGCATCCGGTCCAGTTCGAGCACCATCACCTCGTCGTAGCCGAAGCCCTGGCCGGTGCGGCTGTCGCGGTTGAGGCTGATCGTGCCGTCGGGCGAACGGCTGCCGAAGTGCACCACCTGGACGGGCTGCCCGTACGGGTCGGCGGCCCCGTAGACCGCCGCCACGATGTCCAGGTCGTGCGGGGGCGTGCCCGAGGGGCTCGGGTCCCACCGCAGCGCGACCTCGACCTTCGCCAGGCTCTTGCGTACTCCGCTCACGGGACCGCTCACCGAACTCCCCCTCCGCTTCTCGGGCGTTGCCCGGTCATGCTGTCATGCGGGGGCGGCTCCGGCGCGGGCGACCGCACGTTCCCGGCCATGCGGGCTCCGGGGTGCCCGGCCCCGCACCGGCGGTCCTCCCCTACGTCCCGGGGACGACCCGCACGGTCTCCACCCAGTCCGGGGGCTGCGGGGCCCCTTCCCCGATCAGCGCGGCGATCAGCCGGCAGGCCGAGGGCTCGTCGGGCCATGGCGTGAAACCGTCGGTCAGCACGACGACGATGTTCGGCCGGTCCCGCACCGCCAGCGCGGCTCCGATCCCGACCCGCATGTCGGTCCCGCCGCCGCCGGCCAGTGCCACCTGGTCGACACTGGTGACCCGGGCGACGGCCTGCACGTCCGCGTCGCAGGCCAGCACCGAGACCCGGTTGCCGCGCACGCCCACCTCCCGCAGCACGCCCGTCACCTCGGCGAGCGCGGCGGCCAGGTCGTCCTCCCCCATCGAGCCGGAGGTGTCGATGACGATCGCGACCCGCGGCAACGGCCTGCGCAGGCTCGGCAGCACCACCCGGCCGCCGAGGGCGGGCGTGCGGCGCGAGGGCCGCCGATAGGTGTAGTCGACGGCTCCGGCCGCCCACGCGGCGGCCTCCCGTACCGCCCCGGTCAGCGCGCGCCGCCAGTCGACGGTGGGCTCCAACACCTGCGTCGCCCAGCGCTCCCAGCCGGCCGGGAGCGTGCCCCGGCTGCGCTGGTGGGCGCG
The DNA here is from genome assembly GCF_051550185.1 of Streptomyces pallidus (ex Mingjun et al. 2026). Taxonomy (NCBI): domain Bacteria; kingdom Bacillati; phylum Actinomycetota; class Actinomycetes; order Kitasatosporales; family Streptomycetaceae; genus Streptomyces; species Streptomyces pallidus (ex Mingjun et al. 2026). Next base: position 1,043,537 of record NZ_CP196181.1, read on the forward strand.
CATGGCCTGGGCGGTCTGACGGCGCAGCGCCTCCGCCTCGACGGGGCTGATCCGGGCGGCGCCGGCGGCCTCGCCGAGCTCCCAGGGACCCGGTACGCCGTGGGCGCCCGAGCCGCAGTCGACGCGGTGCCGCGGGGTGGGCGGGATCGACGGCAGGTAGGCCTCGAACATGCCGCCGGTCGGCAGTCCGAACAGCCGGGGCTCCATCCGCCCCTCGGGCAGCGCCAGCCCGTCGGCGAGGAGGTCGTCGTTGATCTCGCAGTCCTCGGCGATGTTGATCCGCACCTGGTCGCCCTGGTCGGCGGCCGGGAGCCGCTCGGCCCGGCCGTGGTGATCACGGAGCAGGTGGGCGACCTCGTGGATCCACACGCCGGCCAGTTCCGCCACGGGGGTCGCGTCCACGAAGGCCGGCGAGACGTAGCAGCGCCAGTGCCGGTCCACGCCCATGGTCGGGACGGCCGCCGAGGGCACCACCGTCAGCGCGTACAGGGCCGAGGCCAGGTAGGGCCGGTGCTCCGCCGCCCGGTAGCGGGCGGCGAGCAGCTTGGCCCGGTCCAGGCGGGGCTGCGCCGGATCCACGGCCGTCAGCCGCCGCCGGGCAGCGCGCCGGAGAGCTGGAGCAGTTCGACGAACGCGTCGATGCCGGAGGGCACCGGCCAGTCCAGGTCGCGCATCGCGGCGAGGTCGGCGGCGGCCCGTGCGGCCACGTCCGGCACACCCGCGTCCACCGCCTTGGCGAGCACCGTCCAACCGGCCTCCCAGCGCGGGCGGGTGAGCTCGCCCTGGACGGCCGCGACCACGGCGATGAGGAAGGCCAGCTGCCGGTCGCCGCGTTCGGGCAGGGCGAAGGCCTCCGGATCGGCCAGCACCCGGTCCGGGTCGGGCAGGTCCAGGTTCTCCAGGTACGACAGCAGCTCGATGCCGGCGGCCTCCCCGACGGCACCGGTGAGCGCGGTGGCCAGGGCCTCCCGGCCGGCGCCGGCCGCGTACCCGGTGGCCAGCAGCCGCAGCGCCATCTCCCAGGTGCGCGGGGAGGGCCAGGCACGGCCGCGGCCCTCGGCCTCGTTCGGCATGTGGTGGACGAGGCCCGGCCGGGCGGTCAGGAAGCCGGAGACCACGCCGCGGGCCCGGGCGACGGCGCCGGAGACGCGGGCGGGGTCCACGGCCGGCAGGGCGACCTCGGGCCAGGTGCCGGCCATGCCGCGGGCGACGGTGCGCGGGCTGTGGGTCCAGTCGAGGTGGACGAACCGGTTGGCCAGCGGCGGGCTGAGGTGCCAGCCGTCGGCGGCGCTGGAGGGCGGGTTGGCCGCGGCCACGATCCGCACCGACTCGGGCAGGACGAGGCTGCCGACACGGCGTTCGAGGACCACGCGCAGCAGGGCCGCCTGCACGGCGGGCGGGGCGGAGGACAGCTCGTCGAAGAAGAGCAGGCCGTGCCCGGTGCGGGCGAGGCGTACCGCCCAGTCCGGCGGGGCCATCGGCACACCGGTGGTGGCCGGGTCGTCCCCGACGACGGGCAGGCCCGCGAAGTCGGAGGGCTCGTGGACGCTGGCGATGACCGTCTCCAGCCCGATGCCGAGGGCGTCGGCGAGCTGCTGCATGCCGGCGGACTTGCCGATGCCCGGCTCACCCCACAGCAGGACCGGCTGGTTGGCCGTCACGGCCAGGGCCAGCGCCTCCAGTTGGGGGTTGGTGGCCGGCTCGGTGCGAGTGGCGCGCAGCCGGGCGCCGAGGGCGTCGGCGGCCGCCAGGGGGCCGGGCGGCGGGGTGCTCATGCGTCCTCGTCCTCGTGGTCGTCGGCCTCGTCCTCGTCGGCCTCGCGCTCGTCCATGTACTCGTCGAACCACTCGGAGCCGATGTCGGGGAACTCCTCCTCCACGCGGCTGCGCAGGAAGGCGAGGTCGGTGCGCCTGTAGCGGCGGACCACCTGGGCCAGCGACAGGTCCATGTCGTCGACGACGTCGATCCGGGCGCCCGCTTCGAGCAGTGCCCGTACCAGCTCGGCCGAGCCGCCGAACTGGACGGCCACCTGGAGCGGGGTGAGGCCCTGTCGGGACTGGGCCTCCAGGTCCAGGCCCGCCGCCCGCAGCCGCGGCAGCAGCTCCGTGTGGTCCAGCAGGTGGAGCACGTGCAGCAGCGTGTAGCCGCGGCGGTCGCGGACCCGGGGGTCCGTGCCGGCGTCCAACAGCGCGAGGACACCCGCGGTGTCGCCGTGCTGGGCGCGCAGGAACAGGTCGCGCCGCTCGTCCCGCAGGGCGCGCGGCAGCCGTCCCTCGCCGGTGGTCCAGTCGTGCTGCACGGCGAAGCAGCCTGCGACGGCGCCGCCGAACGCCCGCATCGCGCGCTCGCGTTGCTGCTCTTCGGCGGTGTGCGCCAGCAGGTCCAGTGCGCCGCCCCGGGAGCGCACCTCGTGCCAGACGCCGCGGCAGCGCACGCGTACGGTGCCGGGGGCGTCCGGGGCGGGCGGGCCGTCGGCGGGGCCCGCCTGCGGGAAGAGGGCGGCGCTCACCAGCGGGTGCAGTTCCCGGGGGGTGATCCGGCCGGTGCGCACGAGTTCGAGGTCGGGCAGCCGCTGCCAGGCCTGGCGGGGCAGCCGGACGGTCTCCGCGGGGGTGTCCGAGCGGTTGCTGCGGGCGGCCGACACGCGCAGGCCGGTGGTCCCGGACGCTTCCAGCACCAGGGTGCCGCGCCAGTCCGCGTGGACGCGGAACCGACCGCCCTCGCCGGCGGCCGCCAGGCGGCGCACCTCCGCCTCCAGGCGGGTGAGGTCGACGCCGTCGGTGTCCATCAGGGCCTGCGGGTTCAGTGGGCGGCCGTACGGCAGGGAGTCCTCGGGCACGGTGAGGTCCCGTTCGAGGCCCGCGGCCGCGTAGGCCCCCTCGAAGTCGCCGCGGGCCTGGAGCAGGGCGATCCACTCGGCGCGGGCGGCCGGGTCGGCGTGGCCCGGGTCGGCGGTCGGCAGCTCGTCCGGGCCCAGCGGCGTGGCGTCGGCGCGGAAGAACGGCAGCCGGCCCGCGCCCGCGGTGTGGCGCTCGCGCAGTTCGGCGGTGTGCCGGGCGTCCCAGAGCGGCCGGGCCGCGATCCAGTTCTCGGGCGTGAAGGTGGTGACGGAGTACGGGACGTGGTTCTCCTCCACCGGTTCGACGGGGGCGCAGTGCAGCCGCAGCCGCTGCGAGCCGTCGATCATCGGGCCGGTGGTGGCGGACAGCACCGGGGCTCCGGCGCCGGACCCGTAGCGGGCGAGCATCACGCGGACCTCGGGCAGGAGCGTGGTGCGGCCGCCCAGGACCCGCGGCAGGTGCCACCGCACCAGGTCCGGGGCGAGGTGGCGCAGGTCGTCCTCGACGGCTTCGGCGACCGACGGGCCGTAGGCGGCGGCGATTCCGGGCAGGTCGAAGGTGATGTCGACGGCGGCGGCCGCGCAGGCGGCGCGCCAGTCGCCGGCGAGCCGGTGCCCGGTCGCGCGCTCGATCATCCAGCCGGGCACGGCGTAGCGGCGGATCCGCCGCCAGGCCGGGCCGTCCTCCGGGAGGAAGCCGCCGGGCAGCCGGTCGGTGCCGGGGCGGTCGGTGGGCGCGTTCATCGGTACACGCTCGTGATGGCTCCGAGGTCGGGGTGGGCGCCCCGGGAGGGGCGCAGCCGGCCGGCGAAGGAGCGCTTGACCTTGCGGGGCAGGCCGGGGCCGAGGCCCACGTACTCCAGGGGCGAGGCGTCGGGGACGGCGGCCAGCAGGCTCTTGGCGCCGCGTCCGGTGAGTCCGGTGTGGCGCAGCTCCAGGCGGCGCAGCGGGCTGCCGGGCAGGGCGGCGGCGAGTGCGTACGCCCCCTCGTCGCCGGTGGTGTTGCCGGTGGAGCCGAGGCTGCGCTCGGACAGGGCCCGGCCGAGGTCGAGCGCTTCGATGCCGCCGAGGGCGTCGGCGAGGGCCCGGGCGCCGGCGGGGCCGATGCCGTTGCCGCCGAGGCCGAGGCGGACCGGGCGGCCGGTGTCGGCGGCCGCGGCGGCGGCCAGGACGGCGGTGCCCTCGTCGCCGAGGTGGTTGGCGGGGAGGTAGAGCTCGCGGACGCCGGCTTCGCGGATGAGGGCGGCGAGGAGCGGGGCGTCGTCGGCGGTGAGGCCGTTGCCGCCGAGGAAGAGGCGTTCGAGCGGGGTCTCGCGGGTGCGCAGGGCGTCGAGGAGGAGGCGGACGCCGTCGCTGCCGATGCCGGTGTTGACCAGGTCGAGGGTGCGCAGGGTGCGGTTGCGGCGGAGCAGGGCGGCGAGGGTGGCGGCGCCGCCGGCGAGGACCGGGTTCCGCTTGAGCCAGAGGGCCCTGACGGAGGTGTCGTCGGCGAGGGCGTCGGCGAGGGCGGCGACGCCGTCCGGGCCGATCCGGTTGCAGCCGAGGTAGAGGGTGTGCAGGCCGTGGCCGTCCCCGAGGGCGCCGGCGAGGGTGCGGGCGCCCTCGTCGCCGATGGAGTTGGTGCCGAGCAGGAGGTGCCGGGCGTGCGGGGAGCGGGCGGCGACGGCTGCGACGCGGGCCGCTCCGGCCGGGCCGAGGCCCTGCTTGCACAGGTCGACGCGGCCGTCGGCGCGCAGGGTGCCGAGGGGGAAGGTCTCGTCGGCCGCGACTTCCTCGGCCGCGGCGAGCCGCGCGAGCAGGGGGTCGAGGCCGGCCGGGTCGGTGAGCGGCAGGTCGGGGTGCTCGATCGCGGGGCACCGTACGGGTATCGACCGTGTCATCACCACTCCACCGGTTCCTTCGCCGGTGTCCGGCGTCCACTGCGGCATGAAAGAAGGCGCAAGACCGGTCGGATTCGAACCGACGTCCTCCAGCTCGATGCTTGGGCGCGACGACCTCTGCGCTACGGCCTTGCTGCGGAGATCATAGCGGCTTTTCAGCCAAAGTCGATCACCAGTTTGAATCCGTGCTCTCGTCACATTTCCGGAGGGGGTTTGATCCGGCCGGATGCGGGTGAGAGTGTCCGCAGGGGCGGTCACGCACCCGACTCCGGAAGGCGTCATGTCCGGATAGACGGATATACACCCCTTCGCCCCAAGTAGGGCATTTCAACGGATTCACCCCGCTGGGGACGTCCGCTCTTCCCCCTTCATCCCGTTCGAAACCGAAATCGCCGCAGAAAACACCGGTCGAGCCGGATCGTTACCTCAAGTTTCCCTCAATTGCAGTGACACCACGGCGATGGGATTCCTAGCTTCCTCGTACACGCGTCTTGACGTTTTTCAGTTCCCGCGGTTCCACGCGATCCGGCGATCCCGCTCCGCGTCCGCGCCCCTAGGAAAGAGTGCACAACATGAGGGTTCCCAAGGCTGGTGCGATGGCCGTGGTGGTCGGCCTCGCCCTGACCGCCACCGGATGCGGCGGCGACGAAGGCCCCCAGGGGACCCTGTCGATCGGCATCAAGTTCGACGAGCCCGGTGTGGGCCTGCGCGAGCCCGGTGGTACCTTCACCGGCTTCGACGTGGACGTCGCCACCTACATCGCCAAGGAGCTCGGCTACAAGCCCGAGCAGATCGAGTTCAAGAAGGTCGACAGCTCCGACCGCGAGCTGCTGCTGCAGTACAACGAGGTCAAGTTCGTCGCCGCGAGCTACTCGATCAACGACAAGCGCAAGGCGAAGGTCGACTTCGCCGGCCCGTACTTCACGGCCCACCAGGACATCCTCGTCCGCGCCGACGACAACTCCATCACCAAGGCCGAGGACCTCAACAACAAGAGGCTCTGCTCCGTGTCCGGCTCCACCTCGGCGACGAACGTCAAGGAGAAGCTGGCGCCCAAGGCGGGCCTGCTGGAGCTCGGCGGCAACTCGGAGTGCGTCATCGCCCTCCAGGAGGGCTCGGCCGACGCCATGACCACCGACAACTCCATCCTCGCCGGTTACGCCGCCCAGAAGGGCAACACGGGCAAGTTCAAGCTCCTCGGCCTGAGCCTGAGCAACGAGAGCTACGGCATCGGTGTGAAGAAGGGCAACAAGGAGCTCGTCGAGAAGATCAACGCCGCCCTGAAGAAGATGGTCGCGGACGGCGCCTGGGACGCGGCCGTGAAGAAGAACTTCGGTTCGGCCAACTACCGCAACGAGCCCGCACCGCAGATCACAACGGGCAGCTGACGACGCTCGACGCGGTGGCGGGGTCCGACCAGTCGGAGTCGAAGGCGGCGTTGACCACCCACAGGCGCCCGCCGTGCACCGCCGCCGTCGTCGGCTCGTCGAAACGCGGGTCGGTGATCCGCTTCACGAATCGGGCCCGCCGACCGTCCGCGCCGAGTACGAAGACGTCGACCGCGTAGTCCCAGTTGCGGACCACGTACAGGGTGCGCCCGCGGACCGCGAGGCCGTCGCCGTTGCCCACGGACCCGCCGTCGAGCGGGACCGGGGCCGCGGCGCCGGTCCGCGGGTCGACGCGGAACAGCGCCTGCGCGGTGTCGTTGACGACGAGCAGGGCCCGGCCGTCCGGGGTCCGCTCGATCCCGTTGGCGCCCCAGTGGGTGCCGTCGGGCGGGGTGGGCACCCATGCGCCGCCGAGCGCCACGGGGCGCGGAGCGGCGGCCGGGTCGCGGCCGTCGGGCAGGAAGTACAGGACGTCGTTGAAGGAGTCGGTGAACCAGGCGCCGCCGCAGCCGACCACGACGTCGTTGACGAAGGCGGTCCCGCCTGCGGCCTGGTGGGTGGCGAGGACCCGGCCGTCCCCGGCGTGGACCACGCGTATCTGCCCGCTGGAGCCGCCCGCCACGAGCAGCCGGCCCCGCCCGTCGAGCTTCATCCCCACCGACATGGGGCCCTGCCCCCGGGTGATGATCCGGCCGGCCCCGGTGGCGAGGTCCGCCCGGTAGATCGAGCCGTCGATCAGGGAGCCGGTGTAGAGGAGCCCGCCGGACGAGACCGCGATGCCCTCGGGCTGGAAGCCCGCCGGGGTGGCGAGGGCGTCGGGGCGCGGGCCGGTGGGCCGTCCGTTCCCGCGGGCCTCGGCCAACGGGGCGAGCGGCCCCGCGACGGCCGCGCCCGCCAGTGCTGCGGCCGCGCCGATGAACCTGCGCCGGGCCAGGGGTCCAGTCACGGTGTGTCCTTTCGACCGCCGTGCGGACAGCGGTGGTGGAGGCGGCTTCGGTCGGGCCCTTCCACCTCAGCACACCACCGCCGCCCCGTCAGGCCCCGGCCGGGACCTTCACAAGGGAATGGGGAACGTCCCCTTCGTCACCGGAGGGATCAGGCCACCGGGGCCTCGACGGCGAGGACCTTGAGGAACTCGCGCATCCACGCCGGGTGGTCGGGCCAGGCGCGCGCCGAGACCAGCTTGTCGTCGACGACGGCCTCGGCGTCCTCGAAGTCGGCGCCGGCTGCCTTCATGTCCAGCTGGAGCGCCGGGTACGCGGTCACCCGGCGCCCGGCCAGCGAGCCGGTCGCCGCCGTGATCAGCGGGCCGTGGCAGATCTGCGCGACCGGCTTGCCGGCGGCGGCGAAGGCGCCCAGGATCCGCTGCACGTCCTCGTCGTTGCGCAGGTACTCGGGCGCCCGGCCGCCCGGGACGACGACGGCCGCGTACTGCCCGGGGTCCACGTCGGCGAAGGCCACGTCAGCGGGCCAGGTGTAGCCGGGCTTCTCGGTGTAGGTGTCGAAGCCGTCCTCGAAGTCGTGCACCACGAAGCGCAGTCGCTTGACGGCGGGGGCCGCGATGTGGACCTCGTACCCCTCCTCGCGCAGCCGCTGGTACGGGTAGAGGACTTCCAGCGACTCCGCCGCGTCGCCGGTCACGATGAGGATCTTCACTGCCATGGGCTGCTCCCGGTAAGGGTGTTCACGCCGTCGTGGTCTCGCTCGCGCCCGGTCGCTACCGGGCCCCGGCCACCCTGCCCGCGCCCGGACCCCCTGCCAAGGGGCCGTCACCCGATCGGGGGAGCCCCGGTCCACAAGGACTGTCCGGTTTCCCGACACGTGCGCTTCATCTGTACGGCACATGACAATGCAACCCTCGCTCCGCCACCCGACACCCCGCCGACTGCACCGGCGGGGACGGTGCGTCGGAGAGGAACCCCCACGTCATGACCATCTCCCGGAGAACCGGCTGGGCCGTCGGCCTCGCCGTCGCGACCCTGGTCGCCGTACCGGCCGCCGCCACGGCGGGTACTGCTCCCCAGGCCGCCGCGACCGCGCAGCCCGCGACCGCGGCGGGCGCCGCCGTGGACGCGTACTACGCGCCCGCCGAGGGCAAGACCGGGGCGGCGCTGAAGACCGCGCTGCACGACATCGTCAAGAACCAGTCCAAGATCGGCTACGACGCCGTGTGGAACGCCCTGAAGGTCACCGACCAGGACCCGGCGAACCCGAACAACGTCATCCTCGTCTACTCGGGCCGCTCCCAGTCCAAGTCCACCAACGGCGGCGGCGCCAACGACTGGAACCGCGAGCACGTCTGGGCCAAGAGCCACGGCGACTTCGGCACGGCCACCGGCCCCGGCACGGACCTGCACCACCTGCGCCCCGAGGACGTCACGGTCAACAGCACCCGCGGCAACAAGGACTTCGACCGCGGCGGCAGCCCGGTCGCCGAGGCCCCGGGCAGCTACACCGACGCCGACTCCTTCGAACCGCGCAACGCGGTCAAGGGCGACGTCGCGCGGATGCTGCTGTACATGGCGGTCCGCTACGACGGTGGCGACGGCTTCCCGGACCTGGAGGTGAACGACCTCGTGGGCAACGGCAGCGCCCCGGCGATCGGCCGGATCAGCGTGCTCAAGGAATGGAACCGGATCGACCCGCCGGACGCCTTCGAGAAGCGCCGCAACCAGGTCATCTACGACACCTACCAGCACAACCGGAACCCGTTCATCGACCACCCGGAGTGGGTCGACTCCATCTGGTGACCCAGGATTGCCCCCTCGCGGACCGGGTATCCGCAGGTCAGCGGCTGCAGTACGCACCCAGCGCGGCAGCCGACGGAGGTCGTCATGGACGATGCCGGACTCTCCGGCCGCGAGCAGCGCGCCCTCTCCGCGTCCGAGGCGGAGCTGCGGCAGGACCGCTCGCTCGACCGGATCCTGCGCTTCGGCCGGCTGCGCCACCACGCCATGGCGGCGGGCGCGCTAGGCCTGGTGACGGTGGGGCTGCTGATCGCGGCCTCGGTCACCGTGTCCCTGCCGCTGATCTGGGGCTTCGCGGCCGCCTGGACCCTGACGGTCGCGATGGCGCTGCCGCTGCTGGCGCAGTGGCTGCGCCACCGCTGGCAGGTCCGCGACCATACGGGCCGGGCGGGCTGACGCCGGGCGGGCCGACGCTCCCCCGCCCCAGTCCGGTCGGGGCGGTCCGGGTCTCCAGCCGGGCCGGCGGGCCGCCGAAGCAGGGCCCTCGCCGACCGGCCGCCCCCGAGCGGGACTAGGAACCGGCGGGGCGGACCCGGTCGACGAGGGCCGTGAACCCCGTCCACGGCTGCTGCGGGGGCCGCGCGTCCCAGACCTTCTGGGACAGCGCGGCCAGCGGCAGCCGGATGCCCTCCGCCACCTGCGCCTGGGTCTGCGCACCGGCGAGGTCGCTCCAGACGGCGAGCCGGCCGCCCAGGATCTGCGGTGCGTACCGGGCGGGCACGGGGGTGGTCCCGCGCAGGACCAGCGGGGTCCACTCCTCGTAGATCCGCCGACCGGTGGGGTAGGTGAACTGGTTCGGCTGGCCCAGCACGTAGTAGAGGTACTCGTCGTTGAGGTTGACGAGCCTGCGGCCCTCGGCGAGGTACGAGACCGGCGGCCGGGCCCCGTTCTCGCGGCCGGTCCAGTACTCGACCTGGATGTCCTGCGCGGGCCGCACCACCCCGCCGGCGAACATCCCGTCGTTCCACGCCTTGGGGAGCCGGCCCGCAGGGCGCACCACGCCCGCCCGGTCGTTCAGCCAGCCGGTGGCCAGGTCGCGCACCTTCGCCGAGGGCCCGTACCGCTGTCGTGCCGCCTGCGCGAGCTGCGGGAAGGAGGCCTCCGGGTTGCGGTAGACCAGCGCCTGGTACTCGTCCGCTCCCAGGTGCCAGGTGGCGCCCGGGAACAGCGGGAGGTACTCGCGGACCAGTTCGTCGACGAGCCGGGCCGCGGCCGGATCGGAGATGTCCACGGCGCCCTTGACGGCCCGGCCCTGTACGTCGCGCAGTTGCAGGTCGGGGTGGGCGCGCAGCACGGCGCCGAGGTGGCCCGGGGAGTCGATCTCGGGGACGACGGTGATGTGCAGGCGGGCGGCGAGCTCGTTGATCCTCCGCACCTCGGCCTTGGTCAGGTGGGGGGTGGAGACGATCTCGGGGTGGGTGTCGGACTGGATCCGGAAGGCCTGGTCGTCGGAGAAGTGCAGGCCGAGCTGGTTGAGTTTGAAGTCGGCCATCTCGCGCAGCCGGGCCTCGATCCAGTCCGCGGTGTAGTTCTTGCGGGCGATGTCGAGGTTCAGTCCGCGCTGTGGTTTGGCGGGGGCGTCGCGCACGGTGCCCTCGGGGGCCGAACCGGCCGCCCTGACCGCCTGCTTGAGGGTCCGGGTGCCGTAGAAGACGCCGGCCTGGTCGGGGCCGGTGATGCGGGCGCGGCCGTCCTTCACGGTGAGGGTGTACGACTCGGGGGGCCCGGATCCCGGGGCGGCGAGGGCGAGTTCGACGTCTCCCGGGCGGGCGGCGGCCGAGTCGGTGAAGCCGAGCCGGAGTTCACCGGCGAGCAGCATGCCCTCGTCGGCGAGGGCCGCGCGGTTCGCGGCGGGTACGACGACCCGCGCGCCCGGGGCGGGCTTCCATCCGGGGCCGCGGGCGGGGGTGTGCTCGCGGACGGCCGGGACGGTGCGCGGGGCCGAGGACAGCGGGTAGGACGGCGTCGGCGAGGGTTCGGTCGCGGCGGCCGCCGGGCCGGTGCCGGGGGCCTGCCCGGTCGGGCCGGTGGGGGCTCCCGCGCTGCGGCCGTCGCGGGGGGCGGCGGTGCAGGCGGGGACGGCAAGGGCGACGAGCGCGGCGGCGGTGGCCGTCGCGAGGGCGTGGGCTGTCCTGTGTCGCATGGCTCTTCTCATGGTGCACCCGTGTCCCCCGTACCAACGTGGCACGGGGGACACGGGTGCGCGAGTCGGCCGGGCTCAGGCGTCCGGTGCCCCGGCCTCGTCGCGGGCGGCGAGCTCGGCGAGGGCGGCGACGGCGAAGCCGTGGTCCTCCGCGGGGGCCGCGCCGCCCACCCCGACGGCGCCGATGATCCGGCCCGCGCGGTGGACGGGCAGCCCGCCGGCGATGAACAGCAGCGGCCGGTCGAGGGCGGTGGGCAGGGTGTGGAACGGCCCGTCGGGGCGGACGGCGTCGACCAGGTCGGCGGTGGGGGCGTCCAGTTGGAGGGCGGTGTACGCCTTGCGGGTGCTGGTCTCGCCGGAGATCAGCACGGCGCGGTCGTCGCGGCGGAAGGCGAGCAGGTGGCCGCCCGCGTCGAGGACGGTGACGCTGACGGCGGCGCCCGCGGCCTCGGCGGCGGCCCGGGCTGCCGCGACGAGGAGTTCGGCGTCGTCGGTGGTCAGCGGGGCGACGGCGGTGCGGGGGCGGGTGGCGGTGGACATGGCGGGTTCTCCCGGGGTGGTGCGGTGGTCGGGTGACGGTGAGGGGTGCGGCGGCGTGCCGCGGATCGGTGAAGCGGGGCCCGGTGGGCCAGTGGGGCAGTGGGGCAGTGGATCGCCGGCCCGGGGGCCCGGCGGACCGGCGGACCGGCGGACCGGTGGACCGGGGCGCCGTGGACCCGTGGGCCCGTGGGCCCGTGGATCAGCGGCGGGCTGCGGCCGCGGCCGGCTCCGCGGCCGGCCCGGCCGCGGAGGCCGCGGCGATGCGGCCCGGGCGGGGGGCCGTACGCCGCTCCAGCGCACCGGAGACGAGGGCGAGGACCAGGGCGGAGCCGGCCAGCGCGGCGCCGACCCAGTTCGGGGCGGTCCAGCCGAACCCGGCGGCGATGACGAGCCCGCCCAGCCAGGCGGCGAGCGCGTTGCCGAGGTTGAAGGCGCCGATGTTGACGGCGGAGGCCAGGGTGGGCGCGCCGGCGGCCTGGTCGAGGACCCGCTTCTGCAGGGGCGGCACGGTGGCGAAGCCGAGGGCCCCGATGAGGACGACGGTGACGGCAGCGCCGGCCCTGGAGTGGGCGGTGAGCGTGAACAGGGCGAGCACGAGGGCGAGGGCGCCCAGGGAGGCGTACAGCATCGGCATCAGGGCGCGGTCGGCGAGCCGGCCGCCGAGGAGGTTGCCGCCGACCATGCCGAGGCCGAAGAGGACGAGGAGCCAGGTGACGGAGGCGTCGGCGAAGCCGGCGACCTCGGTCATCATCGGCGTGATGTAGGTGATGGCGGCGAAGACGCCGCCGAAGCCGAGGACGGTCATGGCCATCGCGAGCAGCACCTGGACGTTCCGGAAGGCGGCCAGCTCGTGCCGGATCCGGACGCCCTCGGGCCGGGGCAGCTCCGGGACGAGCCGGGCGATGCCGAGGAGGCCGAGCACGCCGAGGGCGGCGACGATCAGGAAAGTGGTCCGCCAGCCCAAGGTCTGGCCGACGAGGGTGCCGAGGGGGACGCCGACGACGTTGGCCACGGTCAGGCCCGTGAACATCATGGCGATGGCGCCGGCCTTCTTCTCGGGTGCGACGAGCTCCGCGGCGACGACCGAGCCGATGCCGAAGAAGGCCCCGTGGGCGAGGGAGGCGACGACGCGCCCGGCCAGCATGGCGCCGAAGACCGGGGCGAGGGCGGAGAGCACGTTGCCGGCCACGAACAGGACCATGAGCAGCATCAGCATGCGCTTGCGGGGGATGCGCGTGCCCAGGACGGTCATCAGCGGGGCCCCGAGGACGACGCCGAGGGCGTATCCGGTGACGAGGAAGCCCGCGGTGGGGATGGAGACGCCGTAGTCGGCGGCGACCTCGGGGAGCAGGCCCATGATCACGAACTCGGTGGTGCCGATCCCGAAGGCACCGATGGCCAGGGCGAGCAGGGCGAGAGGCATGAGGGAGGTGCCCTTCAGGGGTGGGGGGTGGACAGGCGCGGTGGCATCACGGAAGGCACGAGACGAAGCACGAAGCACGAAGCACGAAGCACGAAGCACCGAAACAATGCGACCGCCGATTGCCTGCGTCCACATTAATTGCAGACGCGGGATATTTGCAAACGCGGGCTATTGCATCAGTCGCCTATCCTGGAGGCACTCGGGACGGGGAACGGTCCGGCCCGGGGACCTGCAAGGAGGAGCCCATGACGGCCACGGACAGCGCGCTGACCGCCCTCGCCCAGGGCTGGTGCGCCCTCTCCCTGCTGCACGGGCGGATCGAGGCGCACATCGAGCGGGCCCTACAGGCGCAGCACGGGCTGAGCGTCCGCGAGTACTCGCTGCTCGACGTCCTCAGCCGCCAGCACAACGGCCCGGGCGGCCACCTGCGCATGAACCAGGTGGCCGACGCGGTGGTCCTCAGCCAGAGCGCCACCACCCGGCTGGTGAGCCGACTGGAGGACCGCGGGCTGCTGAACCGCTACCTCTGCGACACCGACCGGCGCGGCATCTACACCGATGTGAGCGGGGCCGGCCTGGCCCTGCTGGCCGCGGCCCGGCCGACCAACGACGCCGCGCTGCGCGAGGCCCTGGCCGCGGCCAGGCTCAAGCCCGAGCTCGCCCCGCTGGTCGACGCCGTGGAGAACATCCGGCCCGGCACGGGCACCCCCGCGGTTGGGGCATGATCGAGGGATGTCTGAACGGATCATTGCCGCCTGCGACGGGGCGGCGAAGGGCAATCCCGGGCCGGCCGGATGGGCGTGGGTCATCGCCGACGCCGAAGGCCGCCCGGAACGCTGGGAGGCCGGCCCGCTGGGCCGGGCCACCAACAACGTGGGCGAGCTGACCGCCCTGCAGAGGCTGTTGGAGGCCCTCGAACCGGGGACGGCCGTGGAGGTGCGGATGGACTCGCAGTACGCGATGAAGGCCGTCACCCAGTGGCTCCCCGCCTGGAAGCGCAACGGGTGGAAGACCGCTGCGGGCAAGCCGGTGGCCAACCGGGAGCTCGTCGAACGCATCGACCAGCTCCTCGCGGAGCGGGACGTGCAGTTCCGCTACGTCCCCGCGCACCGCACCGACGGCGACCGGCTGAACGCCATCGCCGACCAGGCCGCCAGCGACGCCGCCGTCTCCCAGGAGGCCGCCGGCACCGCGCTCGGCAGCACCGACCTGCCCGTGCCCGACCCCGGCCGCGCCACCCCCGTCCGGCGGCCCTCCGGCAGCCCGGCGAAGAAGGCGGCCGCGGGCCGCAGCCGGGCCTCCGTCAAGGCGAAGTTCCCCGGCAGCTGCCCCTGCGGGAAGCCCTACGCCTCCGGCGAGACCATCGCCAAGGTCGGCGCCCGCTGGGGGCACCTCGCCTGCGCCACCGCCTCCGGCCCGGCCGAAACCGCCGACTAGAGCGGTCTGCTCGCGCTCGGGGACGGGCTGCGCTGCGGCGAGGACTGCACCGGGGTCCCCGTGGGCGGCGCGCCCGCCGACCGCGACGGGTTCGGGGTCGGCGACGTCGACCGCGTCCCCGTCGGGCCCGGCGACATGCCGGGCGACGGCGTCGACCGGGGCCCGGCCCCCGTGGGCGGGGACGACGGCACCGCCGACGGTCCGGGGCTTCCGGACGACGGGCCCGGCCCCGGGGCCGGGGAACCCGGGTCGGGCGGCGAGGCCGGCGGCAGCGGGCGGGCGGGCGGCGCATCGGGGGCCAGGACGGCGTACCCGACCACGGCCGCGGCCGCCGCGGCCAGTCCTGCCAGCGGCGCCGCCCAGCGCCGCGACCGCAGCCACACCACGGCGGCCGGCCGGCGGGAGTGCGGCCCCGGCGGGGCGGCGGGGCGCAGCTCGCGGACGGTGACCGAGGTCGCCCGGGCGTCGAGGGCGGCCCGCAGCCTGCGCTCGACCGGGCGCTCGACGGGGGGCGCGCCCGAGTGCCTGCCCGGGGGTCTGCCCGCGCCCCCGCCGGGGCGCTCGCCGTACGTCATATGCGTCCCTCCAGAATCCGTTCCAGCGCGTCCAGGGCGCGGCTCGCGTTCGACTTCACCGCACCCCGGCTGATCCCGAGGGTGGCGGCGATCTCCGCCTCGCTCAGTTCGGCCCAGTAGCGCAGCACCAGCACCTGCCGGCGGCGCGGGGTCAGCCGGGCGAGCGCGGCGAGGACCTCGCGGTGGGCCTCGTCGAGGACCACGTGCTCCTCCGCGGACGGCAGGTCCTGCGCCGCGGGCGGGGTCCAGGCGCGGGCCGTGCGCCGGCGGCGCAGGACGGACCGGGCGGTGTTGACCACGGCCGTGCGCAGGTAGCCCAGGGCGTTGTCGACCTCGGCGATCCGCTCTCCGTGGCGGCGGTAAAGGGCCGTGAAGGCGTCCTGCACCACGTCCTCGGCGGTGGCCAGGTCGTCGACGAGCAGGACGGCCAGGCGGACCATCGGCAGCCGGTGGGCGTGGTACAGCTCGGAGACCGTCGGCCGCGGCGGATCGCCGTCGCCGCTGCGGATGCCGTCGTACGCGGACCCGCCGTACGCGTACGAGGCCCCGGCCGCGGGCCCGGCTCCGTAGGGGCGTGCGGCGGCCTGCGGCGGGACGGCCGGGACCGGAGCGGACGGGGCGGGCCGCTCGCGGCGCAGCGCCCACGCCCGCAGGCCCCGCCACGCCCGGCCGAGGCCGGGCGCGAGGGGCCGTGCGAGGGGGACCGGTGGTGCGAGGTGGAGCACGGAGTTCCTCAGCCGTCGGTGCGGCGCCGGACGGCGTACAGGGTCCCGCCGCCCGCGGCCAGGAGCACGGCGGCCCCGGCTCCCAGGGCGACGTTGGTCGAGGAGGATCCGGTCTGCGCGAGTTCGCCGTCGGCGGGCGAGGGCGACGCGGACGGCGTCCGGCCGGGCTGGCTCGGCGCTGCGCTCGGGGCGGCACTGGGCACGGCCGTCGGGGGGACGCTGACCGACGGGGTCGGCCGGCCGCCCGGGGTGGTGGTCGGCGGCGCGCTCGGCACGGCGCTCGGGGCCGCACTGGGCGTGGCGCTCGGCGGCACGCTCCGCGTCGCGGTGGGCGCGGGCGACGGCGTGGCCGATGCCGCGTGCACGGTGGATGCCGTCCCGGCGAGGGCGGCCGCCGCCCCGGCGGCCACGAGGGCGGCGGCGGCCGCCCGGCGCAGCGACGGGCGGGCGGGCACGGGAACGCGCTTGGGGTTGGTCACGGTGGTTCTCCACGGTCGGGTCGGGGACGCGGGATGACGCCCTTCACCCCCGCACGACGCGCGACCCCCGGGGAGGTTGCCGCCGTGCGCAGAAAAGTTTCTGCGAATATCTGACCGGTTGGCTGCGTCGGACCGGTTGGCCGCGCGGGGTCGGGTGGCCGCGGGGGGGTCGGGACGCGCCCGCCGTCATCCCGCCGACTGCGGGATCATCCGGCGGACGACCTCGAAGCTGAGGTTTCCGTACGCGGTGAAGAAGGGCGCGGCCGCGAGTTCGGTGGCCCCGCCCGCCTCGCGGGCCAGGACCTTGGCCCGGCGGGCCGTCCGGTCCAGGTCGGGCGCGTGCCGGCGGCCCAGCCGGACCGTGCGCGCCACCCCGTCCGCGCGCACCTTCAGGAAGCAGTCCCACAGGCCCGGCGGCAGCGGCGCTCCCCCGGCCACCGTCGCCAGGTCGAACTCCGCCAGGAACCCCGCCATGTCCAGCCCCGGCTCGCGCTCGGCGAGTTCGGGGGCCGGACACGGGGCGGCGGGCACCGCGTACTCGTGTCCCGTGTCCCGCTCGCGCAGGACGAGTTCGCTGTCCATGCGGTCCGTGCCGAGGCTCTGGATCCAGCCGTGCCCGGTCAGCCGGACCCGGCGGCCCTGCCAGGTCATCGAGGCCAGCTGGTGCTGCGTCTTGAGCTGCCCGGTCACGTCGAAGAGCACGTCGGGCAGGCCCGCGACCGGATCACGGAAGAGGGGGTAGCAGCGGTACACGCGACCGTTCTCGACGACCTCCCGGGGCGCCGGCTCCTTCGCCGGGTCGTACTCCATCAACTGCTCGAAGGCGGTGAGGGGGCCGCAGGCGAAGGCGTACAACCGGATCCAGTCGATCCGGGCGAGCTCCCCGCCCATGTCGGGGGTCCAGTACGTCTCGACCAGCGTCCGCGCCCGCCCGTAGACCTCGGCCGTGTACGCGGGGTCGCCGTGGCGGGCGGTGACGGCCGGCCGCAGGGCCGTGCGCAGCAGGCTGCGGAAGTGGCGGCCGAGCATCCGGCGCCGTCCCACCGGGTCCTGGACGCGGTCGGCGACCAGCGCCATGACGCGTTCGATGTGGGCGACGGTGTCGTGGGCGGTGCGGGGGCGCGAGGTGAGGTTGCCGCCGTCGTCGCGGCGGCGCAGGTAGTAGCAGTCGTAGTCGCCGACCACGGATATCTTCCCGGCGGCCAGGAAGACGGAGGTGACGAAGATCTGGTCCTCGCCGTACCAGAGGTCCTCCGGGTAGCGCAGCCGTGCGTCCTCGATGGTCGTACGGCGCATCAGCTTGGCCGAGTGCAGCGAGCGGTAGACCTCCGAGGTGTAGAGGTCGGCCTCCGGGGCGTGCTTGTGGGCCTTCTCGGAGACGGACCGGCCGAGGCCGACCTGCTTGGCGAGGACGACGTCGCTGCCCTGGGCGTCGGCCATGGCGAGCAGCCGCTGGAGGGCCTCGGGGCCCAGCATGTCGTCGGCGTCGACGAAGAAGACGTACCGCCCGCGGGCCAGGTCCAGGGCCCGGTTGCGCGGTGCGCCGGGGCCGCCGGAGTTCGGCTGGTGCAGCACGCGGATCTGCGGGTGGCGTGCCGCGAAGTGGTCGAGTTCGGCGCCGCTGCCGTCCGTCGAGCCGTCGTCGACCGCGATGACCTCCAGGCGGTCGGGCCCGAAACCCTGCGCCATGACCGATTCGAGGCATTCGGTCAGGTAGGGCATCGCGTTGTAGACGGCGATGATCACGGAAACGTCGGGCACGAACTGGTGGTACATGCCCTGAGCATAGGGTTCGCGGGGCACCGCTCCCGCAGCCGGGACCGGGCCGCGGCGGCGGGGCAGGGGTCAGGAGCCGGCGGGGACGAGGACGACGGCGGTGCCGTAGGCACACACCTCGGTGCCCACGTCGGCGGCCTCGGTCACGTCGAAGCGCATCATGAGCACGGCGTTCGCGCCGCGGGCCTTGGCTGCCTCGATGAGCCGTTCCATGGCCTGGTTGCGGGTCTCCACCAGGGTCTTGGTCAGGCCCTTCAGCTCGCCGCCGATCATCGACTTCAGGCCGGCGCCGATCTGGCTGCCCAGGTGGCGGGAGCGGACGGTGAGGCCGAAGACCTCCCCGACCACCTGCTCCACCCGGTACCCGGGGACGTCGTTGGTCGTCACGACCAGGACTCCGGTCTGCTGGGCCTCGGGGCCGCCGGTGTAGTCGTCGATACCCATGGCACCCACTGTGGCGGCGGGCCCGCGGCCGCGCATCCGCAGCGCCGCCCGTCGGGTGGCGGATCGGGCGGGCCGGGTGGCGGGCGGGGCGGCGGGCCGGGGCGGCGCGGGGCCAGGTCAGCCGGGCGGCAGGCCCGGACCCGATCAGGAACTGGTTCGCCCTCGGCCGGCCGGTCCCGCAACGGTGACCGAGACGCGGCTGCCGGTACGGCCTGTCCCGCAGCCCGCCCGCGTGACTACGCCCCCGGTTGTACGCGGGGGCCGCCCTCGGGTGTAGGCGGGATTCACCCTGCGGACGGGTGAGCGGGACGGCTCCGTCCGCGTACATTCGCCGTGGTGGCGCTGTCCGGTACCGGCCCCGGTCTCCGGCGCCGCGCGGCGAGGCCGTGCCCGTACGGGGGCGGGCACGGCCCCACGTACACCTGAGCGACACCCGTTGGGCATTTCGGGCGAGATGACGGTGCGTCATCGGGGCGGCGCGATGCGCCCTCGTCATAGTCGTCCCTGGCGACCGCCCGGTCGCCGCACCGGACCGCGGCGCATCGCGGCCGGGCGGATGCCTTCGCAGAGGAGCCTGCACATGCTGAAGCCCACCAGGGCCGTCCTCGCTCTCGCCGCCGGAAGCCTGGTGCTCGGCCTGGGCGGCCTGGGCGGCGCGGCCGCCGCAGCGGACGGCGGGAACGGGTCGTCCCGCGACCTCTTCGTCGAACCGGACCACGGGTCGTCGGGGAAGTACGAGGGCCGGCACTACACCGTCGGCAAGGTCGTCTCCCGCGGCTCCCTGACGGTCAGGAGCCTGCCGACGACCGACTCGCGCTCCGTCGGCAAGGTCAAGTCGGGCCAGAGGGTCGCGATCCTGTGCAAGGTGAAGGGCCAGAAGGTCGACGGCAACGACATCTGGTACCGCCTCCTGGTGAAGGAGCACGAGGACTCCCACAAGGACGAGAAGGACGACAAGAAGGAGGACGAGAAGGAGAACGGCGGCGAGGACGAGGAGCGGCAGGAAGAGCGCGAGGACCAGCGCGACGAGCAGGATGCGCAGGAGGAGCAGGACCAGCGCGAGGAGGACGCCGCCGAGGACGCCGACGAGCAGACCGACGAGGAGGCCGAGGGCGACGTCGAGGACGAGCTCGCCGAGGACTCCGACGAAGAGGCCGGCCTGTCCGCCAAGCGGGCGAGCAGCAGCAAGGACAGCAGCAAGAAGGCCTGGGTCTCCGCCCGCTACGTGAAGAACCTGGACCGCGTCGGCTCCTGCGACTGACCCGGGACCGCCCGGTCAGTGCTCCGGGCGTACGGCACGCGGCCCCACGCACTGCGCTCCGTACGCCCGGACCCGGGCCCGCAGTTCCCGGTCCGCCGTGACCACGGTGCAGTCGCGCCCGCTGTCCGCGAAGGACGCCACCAGCTCCACGATCCGGTCGTCGCCGCTGCCCGGCGCCGGGTCCACCCGTACTCCGGGCACGGACTCGACGCCCCGGGCGGCGCCCTCCACGACGAGGACCACCTCCTCACCGGCCACCCGGTCCCGCCGCGCCAGCCGGTCGCGCAGCCGCTCGGCCGCGCCGCGCCGGTCCCGCCACCAGCCGTCCGGGACGGATCCGACGACGTTGGCCCCGTCCACGATCAGCACGCTCACGGTCCCAGTATGGGTGGCCGGCCCCGGCTCTAGAAGTCGCCGTAGTTGACCTGCCAGGTGGGCAGGCCCATCCGGCGCCAGACCGCCACCACCCGGTCCCGGTCGTCGAGCGACACCCGCACCGCGTACCGGTGCCGCACGTGCGCGTCGAACAGCTCGGCCTTCACGATGTCGTCGCGGCGGGTGTCCCCGGCCGGGCGCATCCACAGCTCGTCGTACGGCACCCCGTGGCGGGCGAGCCACTCCTCGGTCTGCGGGCGGTGCTCCTCACCGCGCCCGGACAGCAGCACGACGGTGTCTCCCGAGGTGTGCCGGAAGGCGTGCAGCGCGTGGCGGACCGGCTCGTTCAGCGCGTCGATCCCGCAGCGCGAGAAGTCGTACGGGTTGCGGGCCCCGGTCAGCGCGAGGGTGCCGTCGATGTCGCACATCACCGCCGCGGGCAGCGCCGGGTCGGCCACGTACGGCTGCACGACCGGCTCGTCGTTCAGCCAGTCCGCGGTGAGCCGCCACCCGCCCCTGCGCGCCTTGGCGTGCTTGTCGGCGAGGATCCGGATGACCTCCTCGCCGACCGGCCGCTCGCGCCCGGCGTCCCGGCGCAGGCACTCCTCCACCGGGACGTGGGTGAAGTCGTGCACCACGAACGAGGCCCGGCCGGCGACCGCGGCCTTGAGCCGCTTGGGGATGTGCGAGGTCAGGTGCGTGTTGTCGACGACGACGTCGAAGCCGTCCTCGACGGCGGCGCTGACCGCCGCGTCCTGGACGGCAAGGACGGTCTGCTCGTGCCGGTAGGAGCGGCCCCGCTCGGGTGCGGGCACGTCGAGCATGGTGCGCAGGTCGTCGAGGTTGACGCGGCGCATCCGGCCGGCAGCCTCGGCCTGCAGGGCGCGCGCGGCGGTGGTCTTCCCCGAGGCCGGCAGCCCCGTCATGACGTGGACGACGGGCCGTACGGGCTCTTCGGGTCGTGCGGACACTGGTCAGTTCTCCTCATCGGTCGTGAACGGGTCGGACGCCTGCGGCCGCACATGGCGCCACACGACGAGCTCGGTCGGACGGTTGTCCAGACGCAGGAACAGCGCTGCGCGGATCCCGCTGTCGGGCAGCGCCTTCGCGGCGCGCGCGAACGCGCCCCGGTCGGAGGCGAGGTGCGCCAGCTGCGCGAAGGCCTCGTCGATGGCCCGCTCGCGCCGCGCGGCCTCGTCCTCCAGGCGGGCGATGACCCCGCGCACCCACGTGTCGAACTCGTCCGGCACCTGCTCCAGCAGCGCGTCCAGCGGCTTGCCGCCCCGGGCGTCCACCTCGGCGAGGGTGCAGCCCAGCCCCTGCGCGACCTGCTTGGCGGGCAGCCCGGCGAACCGCTGGACGCCGTGGCTGCGCCAGATGTCCCGCTCCGTGACACCGGTCAGCACCTTGTGGAGGCGAACGTATTCGGCCAGCTTGGCCTTCGCGCGCACGCCGGAGGCGAAGCGCAGCACGAACCCCTCGGCGTCGGTGCCGGTGGCGGCGCGGCCCCCGGGCAGGGTGCTCGCCCCGGTCAGCGCGACGAGCTCGTCGATCGGCATGGCGGGCCACAGGGTGACGACCGATCCGATGCCCTCCCAGTGGCCGGCTGCCTCGGCGAGCGGCACCTCGGCGCCGTCGGGGCCGAAGGCGGCGAGGAGCACCAGGTCGCGGCGGTCGCCGTAGTCGACGACGATACGGTTCTGCGGGTACAGGATCTCGGCGAGGTAGGTCGTGCCGGGCACGAGGGCCGAGGTGTCCCGGCCGTCGAGGCGGCGCTGCGCCCAGACCGCCTGCGTGCTGATGAACGACCCCTTGGACGCGACCCGCCAGGCGCCCGCGTAGTGGAAGACCACCGCGAGGCTGCCGTCGACCTTCTCGTACACCTCGAACGGCTCGTCGGGCAGGGCCGGGGCGTAGGGCTGTCCGGACTCGTGCTCGCCGACGTTGAAGAACTTCGGCAGCGGCAGGGCGACGACGGCACCGGTGGTGTCGTCGGCGACGAGTCCGCGGCAGCGGACGGTCACCTGGTTCCAGACCCGCTCGTACTGCGCCGTCCTGGTGTACGTGTAGATGGACAGCGGCAGTTCGGGGTGCGGCTTGCGACTGACGTGTCCGGCGTCGATGGCTGCCGCCAGCTCCTGCCGCGGCATCAGGTCGTCCAGAGTCAGGTAGGCCTGGCTGTGGCCCATGGGGTCCCTCCCGTTTTCGAGATGTCTCATTCTCGACTGCGGGAGGGAGTGCCCGGTACCGAATTACCGCTGGTCGCAGGGGTGCGGCCGACCCGGCCATGGCGGGGTCATGCGGACACGCAGAGTTCGTTGCCCTCCGGGTCGGCCAGGGTGGTCCAGGCGAACGGGCCCTGGCGGGCGTCGTGCAGGAAGGTGGCGCCGCGGTCGATCAGGCGCTCGACGACCGCCTTGGGGTCGTCGTTTCCGGTGCGGACGTCGAGGTGGACGCGGTTCTTCACGGTCTTGGGCTCGGGGACGTACTGGAAGAGGACCCGGGGCGCTCGGTCGGTGCCCTCGGGGTGGCGGATGGCGGTGCCCGCCTTCCAGACGAGCCTGCCGCGGTGGGTGGTGGTGTCGTCCTCGGAAGCGTGCCCCGCCGCGACGGTCCGGCGGATGAATTCCTCGTCCGTCGGCTCGACTTGCCAGCCGAGGGATTCCGCCCACCAGTCCGCGAGGGAGTGCGGGTCGGCGCTGTCGATGGTCACCTGGAACGTGTAGGCCATGGATCCGACCCTACCGAGGGGCACTGACAACGCGTGGAACGGATGCTGCGGGCGCTGGGCGGGTGGCTGTTCCCGCCGCGGGAGGGCGGCGGGGGCGGGGCGCACGGGGTGCTGCCGCCGCTGCTGATCGGGCTGACGTTCGTGAGCGGGCTGGTCGACGCGGTGAGCTTCATCGGCCTCGACCAGGTGTTCGTGGCGAACATGACCGGCAACGTGGTCCTGCTCGGCTTCGCACTGGCGGGCGACCGGGAGTTCTCGGCCGCCGCGTCCCTGCTGGCACTCGCCGCCTTCACCGCCGGGGCGGCGGCGGCCGGCCGGACCCGCCGCGACCCCCCGGCCGGACGGCTGTTCGGGCCACTGGTGGCGGCGCAGGCCGTGCTGGTGGCGGGTGCGCTCGCGGTGTCCGCGGCCGGCGCGGGTCGGCTTCCCGCGGTGGGGCTGCTCGCGTTCAGCATGGGCATCCAGAACGCCGTCGTGCACCGGCTGGCGGTACCCGACCTGACGACCACCGTCGTCACCCGGACGCTGACGGGGCTGGCCGCGGACCGGCGGGGGCCGGCCGCGGTGCGGCGGCTGGTGTCGGTCGCGGCGCTGTTCTGCGGGGCGCTGGCCGGTGCCGTGCTGACGCTGCACCACGGCCATGGGGCCGCGCTGGCCCTGACGGCCGGTCTGCTCGCGTGGATCGCGGCGGCGGGCCGGGCCGCGGCGCGGCCGGCCGGCGGTCCGGTCACCGGGCGCGGCGGCGGCTGACGGCGAAGGCGAAGGCGAAGGCGACGAAGGTCAGCAGCCAGGCGCCCACGGCGATCCACAGCAGCGCCTCGCCCAGCCCGAACAGTACGCCGAGGCCCGTCGGCCCGGCCGCCGACAAGCAGGCGGTGGCCGTCATGCCCAGCGGGAACACGGTCGCCCAGCGCCGGATGTCGTAGTGCGGCCGCCAGCTGCGCAGCTCGGCGGCCAGCAGCAGCACGTACCAGGCGAGGGCCAGGGCGAGGGTGACCAGCGTGGCCCAGCGCAGCGCGGTGCGCAGCGGGCCGGTCCAGGGCACCGCCGTGAGCTTCGACGCGGCGAGCGCCGAGATGGCCAGGGCGCCGCCCGCCACCCAGTGGTCGCCCGCCCCGCGCACCACCTCGCGCAGGTCGAACCGGGCGAGCGCGTCCCCGTAGAAGACCAGGCCGAGGCAGAAGGCGGCCAGCGCCGCCCGGGCGAGCCAGCCGCTGGGCAGGGCGAGCGCCAGGGTGGCGGCCAGGACCGCGAGCCCCTGGGTAGCGACGCAGACCAGGAACACCCCGCCGGCCATCTGCCGCTTCCAGTGCCGTACGACGCCGGCGGTCAGCCAGGGCCACAGGGCCGCGGCCAGCACCAGCAGTGCGATCGCGGCGGCCTGCCGGCCCAGCATCGAGATCCGCGAGCCGAGCACGCCGGTGGCGGCGACCGCGGTCAGGGCCGCCGGGCTGTAGGACGCGGCCCGGAACCGCGGCCGGTCGCAGACCAGCCGGCAGGCGAAGGCGAGACCGAGGAGCAGCCAGAGGAGCCCGGACACGGCCAGCGCGGCCAGGGAGAGCACCTCCCGGCCGATCAGGTGCAGGCCGACGGAGAGGATGCCGGGGGCCATCACCGCGCCGCCCGCGGCCGGGGGGAGTTCCATGCACCACGCGAGGCCGGGCAGGGAGCGCAGTCGCTCCACTGGCACGCCGGCCATCCGCGTCAGGCGCCCTGGGGCCGGGCGGCCGTCAGGGTGAGCATGGCCCCCTCGGGGTCGCGGACGGTCACCCAGCGCTCGGTGGCGCTGGAGACGATCGTCGACAGGGTGGTCCCGCCGGCCGCGAGGGCCGCGTCGATGGCGTCGTCGAGGTCGGCGACGCCGAAGTAGACGTGCCAGCGGGGCCGTGACTCGGGGGCGTGCGTGGCGGAGTCGGGGCCGAGCCCGCCGTTCAGCCGGGCGACGGGCTCGCCGGCCTGGCGCAGCACGACCTGGTCGTCCTCGTACGAGACCTCGCAGCAGCCGGGTCGGCCGGTGGCCCACTCCAGCACCTCGCCGTAGAACAACGCGGCCTCGAAGGCGTCGCGGGTGCGCAGTTCCAGCCAGGCTGGCGCCCGACCGCGGCCGACCCGCCATTCGGAGGACACCCGACCCTCCCAGATGCCGAAGACGGCGCCGTCCCGGTCGGCGGCGACGGCGCCGCGGCCGCCGCCGGCGAAGGTGACGGGGCCGACCGCGATCGTGCCGCTGCGCTCGCGGATCCGGTCCGTGGCCACGTCGGCGTCGTCGACGGCGAAGTAGGGCGTCCAGGTCGGCGCGACGGTCAGGTCCCCGGCCAGGGCCCCGATGCCGGCGACGGCCACCCCGTCGAGCTCGGCGATGGTGAACGCGTCGCTCAGGCGGGCGGGCCGGAACTTCCACCCGAGGACCGCGCCGTAGAACTCCTGCGCCCGCTGCAGATCGCGGGCCATCAGGCTCACCCAGCACGGGGCGCCGAAGACCTCTCTCGTAGAAATCTCCACGACGACTCACGCTCCGTCCTTGTCCCGCCCCATCCTCACCTCAGGGGCGGTGGCCCGCACGTCGGGCGCGGTGGCACGGGAGCCACCCGGCCGCGCGCCCATCCGGTGGCGGTACCCCCATGATGCGCCCGGACGGGGAGCACCGTGTCTGAATTGATCCGCATTGGCCCTTTTCTGTAGCGTTGCGGCTACTCCGGGCGGCCGCCCGGCCCTCCCTCCCCCTCCCTGCGACGGCGAGGGCTCCGACAGGAGGTGCACCGGGTGCCGGCGTCGACGCGGACGACAGGACGCAAGGCCAGGGCGGGGCGCGCGGTGGTGGGCGGTGCGGAGGCGCTCGACGCGCGGCTCCCGTTGGCGGAGCTCACCCGGTCGGTGCTGCGCAAGGCCTTCCCCGACCACTGGTCGTTCCTGCTGGGCGAGATCGCCCTGTACGCCTTCGTGGTGCTGCTACTGACCGGCGTGTACCTGACCTTCTTCTTCGACCCGTCGATGGCCGAGGAGGTCTACCGGGGGCCGTACGAGCCGCTGCAGGGCGTGCCGATGTCCCGCGCGTACGCCTCCACCCTGCGGATCAGCTTCGACGTGCGGGGCGGGCTGCTGGTCCGCCAGATGCACCACTGGGCCGCCATCGTGTTCGTCGCCGCGATCGGCGTGCACATGCTGCGCGTGTTCCTCACCGGCGCCTTCCGCCGGCCGCGCGAACTCAACTGGACGATCGGGGTCACGCTCTTCATGCTGGCGCTGCTGGAGGGGTTCGCCGGCTACTCGCTCCCCGACGACCTGCTGTCGGGCACCGGTCTGCGGATCGCCCAGGGGATCATGCTGTCGGTTCCGGTCGTCGGCACGTACCTGGGCATGCTGGTCTTCGGCGGCCAGTTCCCCGGCGACGACATCGTGCCGCGGCTGTACCCGCTGCACATCCTGCTCGTGCCGGGCCTACTGGTGGCCCTGGTCACCGCGCACGTGCTGCTGGTCTTCGTGCTGAAGCACACGCAGTGGCCCGGCCGCGGCAGGACCGCCCGCAACGCCGTCGGCCTTCCCTTCTTCCCGAACTACGTGGCCAAGTCCGGCGGGCTGCTCCTGGCCTCGGCCGGCGTGCTCGCGGTCCTGGGGGGCGTCGCCCAGGTCAACCCCATCTGGGTGTACGGCCCCTACCGGCCGGACCTGGTCTCCACGGGTTCCCAGCCGGACTGGTACATCGGGTTCCTGGAGGGGGCGCTGCGGCTGATGCCGGCCGTGGAGACCCGCGTCGCGGGCCACACCGTGAGCTGGAACCCGCTGGTCACCGCAGTGCTGCTGCCGGGGCTGCTGTTCGCGGTGCTGTACGCGTACCCCTTCTTCGAGCGCTGGATCACGCCCGGGCCGGGCGAGCGGCACCTGTGCGACCGGCCGCGCGACCGGCCGGTGCGCACCGGGCTGGCGGCGGGGGCGCTGTCCTGCTACGCCGTGCTGCTCGTCGCGGGCGGCCAGGACATCGCGGCGTTCGTGTTCGACGTGCCGGTCGCCGGGGTGACCTGGACGCTGCGGGTGGCGTTCTTCGCGGTGCCGGTGGCCGTGTTCTGGATGACGCGGCGGCTGTGCCTGGCGCTGCAGGCGCGGGAGGCCGCGGAGCTGGCCGGGGGCGCGGAGTCGGGGCTGGTGGTGCAGGGGGTGGAGGGCGGTTTCCACCCGCAGCACCGGCCGCTGTCGGCCGACGAGCGGTACGGGCTGCTCGTACGGGAACGACCGCGGCCCCTGCCGGCGGCGGGCCCCGAACGGGCGGCCGGTGCCGGGCGGCTGCGGCAACGGCTGCGGCCCCTGGCGCGGCGGGCCCGGTCCGCGCTCTCCTCCTGGTACTACGCCGACCGGGTGCGCTACCCGGTGACCGCCGGGCAGCGCCGCCGGGTCGAGGACGTCCTGGCCGGACCGGACCGGCGGCCGCCCGCGGACGGGGACTGAGCCGGATCCCCGCGGTCCGCCCCCGGGTCCGTACCGTCCCGTCACTGCGGGTGGTCGAGGGTGCGGAAGGCGAAGCCGACCACGGCCGGCGCCAGGACGCCGAACCCGACCAGGCACAGCCACAGCCCCTGGACCACGCCCAGGCCGATCAGGGCGGTGCCCGCGGCCGCCGCGACCGGGAGGTAGGTGCGGCCCGGGAAGAACTCGCGCCGCCCGCCCGCTTCCTGCACCTCGGCGGTGCCCCGGTCCTCCGGCCGGCTGCCGCCGCGGAGGTGCTGCCGCCACAGGAACGCGGCGACCAGGGCCGTCATGAGGAACGACACGGCCAGGGCGGCGGTGCCCGCCGGCTCCCCCGAGAACCAGGCGTAGACGACCATGGTGGCCCCGAAGAACAGGGCGGTGCCGGTGAACAGCCAGGCCTCACCCTTCACGGGTCACCTCCGGGTGGTGCAGGTCGAAGGCCGGGGACTCGGAGCGGATCCGCGGCAGGGCGTGGAAGTTGTGCCGGGGCGGCGGGCAGCTGGTCGCCCATTCGAGTGACCGCCCCCAGCCCCAGGGGTCGTCGACGGTCACCCGCGCACCGCGGGTCTGCGTCCGCCACACGTTGTAGAGGAACGGCAGGGTGGACAGCCCCAGCAGGAAGGCGCCGATGGTGGAGACCGAGTTGAGGACCGTGAACCCGTCCCCGGCCAGGTAGTCGGCGTAACGGCGGGGCATGCCGGCCTCGCCGAGCCAGTGCTGGACGAGGAAGGTGGTCTGGAAGCCGGTGAAGAGGGTCCAGAAGTGGATCCGGCCGAGCCGCTCGTCCAGCATGCGGCCGCTGAGCTTGGGCCACCAGAAGTAGAAGCCGGCGAAGGTCGCGAAGACGATCGTGCCGAACAGGACGTAGTGCAGGTGGGCGACGACGAAGTAGCTGTCCGTCAGGTGGAAGTCCAGCGGCGGGGAGGCCACGACGACGCCCGTCAGCCCGCCGAGGAGGAAGGTGACGAGGAAACCCACCGACCACAGCATCGGGGTCTCGAAGGACAGGGAACCGCTCCACATGGTCCCGATCCAGTTGAAGAACTTCACCCCCGTCGGTACGGCGATCAGGAAGGAGAGGAGCGCGAAGAACGGCAGCAGTACCGCGCCCGTCGCGAACATGTGGTGCGCCCAGACCGTGGCGGACAGCCCGGTGATGGCGATGGTGGCGCCGATGAGGGAGGCGTAGCCGAACATGGGCTTGCGGCTGAAGACGGGCACGATCTCGCTGACCACCCCGAAGAACGGAAGGGCCACGATGTAGACCTCGGGGTGGCCGAAGAACCAGAAGAGGTGCTGCCACAGCAGGGCTCCCCCGTTCGCCGCGTCGAAGACGTGCGCGCCGAACTTGCGGTCCGCTTCGAGGGCCAGCAGGGTCGCGGCCAGGACGGGGAAGGCCAGCAGCGCCAGGATCGACGTGAACAGCACGTTCCAGGTGAAGATGGGCATGCGGAACAGGGTCATCCCGGGCGCGCGCAGGCAGACGATGGTGGTGATGAAGTTGACGGCGCCGAGGATGGTGCTCAGCCCGGACACCGCCAGCCCCATCACCCACAGGTCGGAGCCGGGGCCGGGCGCGAACACGGCCCCGTTGAGCGGGGCGTACGCGAACCAGCCGAAGGCTGCCGCCCCCTGCTCGGTGAGGAACCCGGACACCACCATCAGGCCGCCGAACAGGTACACCCAGTACGTGAACGCGTTCAGCCGGGGGAAGGCGACGTCGGGCGCGCCGATCTGCAGGGGCATCACCGCATTGGCGAAACCGGTGAAGGTGGGGGTGGCGAACAGCAGCATCATCACGGTGCCGTGCACGGTGAAGAGCTCGTTGTACTGCTGGTTCGAGAAGAGCTGGTTGCCGGGGCGGGCCAGTTCGGCCCGCATGAGCAGGGCCAGGACCCCGGCGAACAGGAAGAAGGCGAAGGCCGTCACGAGGTAGAGGTTGCCGATCACCTTGTGGTCGGTGGTCGACAGCCAGCGCAGCACCGCCGCGCCCTGGCCGACGCGCCGCTCGGTGCGCTGCCCCGCCTCCGCCGGCCGGGCGGACCCCTCGGGTGCGGAGGGCGGGGGGCCGTGGGGTGAGGGGTCCACTGACGTCATCCGGCCTCCCGAGCCCTCGCCACCGCACCGCGGCCCGGCGGCCGCCGTACCGGTACCCCCTCTGCTACAGGCTGCGGGGGCGCGGCGGTGCGGCGGCGCGCCGCAATGTGGCCCGGTCGGACCGCCGCGGAGGCCGGGTCAGTCCGCGGCGTCCTTGGTGGTGATGAGGTCGGTCAGGGCCTGCATCCCGCCGTCGGTGAAGGCGCGGCGCTGCCGGTCCGCGGGGGTGCCCTGTTGGAGCAGCCGGTGCAGCAGCGCGCTGACCTCCCGCAGGTCGCCGGCCTCCTCCAGGGCGGGCGTGATGTGCTGGACCAGCATGTACAGGACGTCGCCGGCGCTCTGCCGGTGCCCGTGCGGGTCGAGGAGCGTGCTGCTGAGGCCGTAGCGGGCCGCGTGCCACAGGGAGGCCTGGAGCAGCTCGGGCGGGCAGAAGGGTTGCGGGACGCCCGCCTTCTCCTCGTTGACCGCGGTGGTGATCAGGCCCCGGGCGATGCCGGCGAGCAGGACGGCGTCGTCGGCCTCCAGTTGTACGTCCAGGCACCGGACCTCGATCGTGGGGTAGCGCTCGGACAGCCGCGCCTGCCAGTACAACTGGCCCCGGTCCGGGATCATCCCGGACTCCACGAGCGAGTCGACCCGCTGCTCGTAGTCGGCGAGCGAGTCGAAGTGCGGCGGCAGGCCGCTGACCGGCCAGCGGCCGAAGACGATGGTGCGCCAGCTCGCGAAGCCGGTGTCCCTCCCGTCCCACATGGGCGAGTTCGCGGACATCGCGAGCAGGGTCGGCAGCCAGACCCGCAGCCGGTTCATGGCGGCCACGCCGGTGTCCCGGTCCGGGATCGCGACGTGCACGTGCATCCCGTTGATCAGCTGCTCGTCGACCAGCCGGCCGGCCTCCTCGCGCATCTTCAGGTAGCGCGTCTCCCGGGTGACGGGCACCGGTACGCCGTCGCGGAGCGGCACCGTGGCCGTCTTGGCGACCACGCACCCCTCCGCTTCGGCGGCGGCCGCCACCGCGTGCCGCAGCCTCAGCAGGTGGCCGCCGACCTCCTCCAGGTCCGTGCAGACCGGGGTGGCCACTTCCACCTGTGCCTGGAGCAGCTCGTGCTGGACCTCGCCCTCGTCCGCCCAGGTCCCGATGCCCGCCCTGGCCCGAACCTCCTCGGCGCAGGCCACCGGGAGGTGGGTGACGGGGTCCAGCAGTACGTACTCTTCCTCAACCCCGACCGTGGTGGTCATGTCCCGCCGAACTCCTCGTCGAAGTAGCCGCTTCGAACCCCGTCCTGGCCCCCGCCTCGAACCTCGTGTCGAACTCCCTGTCGAACTCACTGACGAGCGCCCCGCAGAAGGCGTCCAGGTCAGCCGGTTTTCGGCTGGTGACCAGGGTGGCGGGGGCGGCACGGCAGACGTGGACCTCCTCGTCCACCCAGGTGCCGCCGGCATTGCGGACGTCCGTGGCCAGGCTGGGCCACGAGGTCAGCGTGCGGCCCCGTACGGCGTCGGCCTCGACCAGCACCCAGGGCGCGTGGCAGATGGCCGC
Organism: Streptomyces pallidus (ex Mingjun et al. 2026); assembly: GCF_051550185.1. Classification (NCBI taxonomy): domain Bacteria; kingdom Bacillati; phylum Actinomycetota; class Actinomycetes; order Kitasatosporales; family Streptomycetaceae; genus Streptomyces; species Streptomyces pallidus (ex Mingjun et al. 2026). The sequence continues at coordinate 1,074,395 of NZ_CP196181.1, forward strand.
GACCGGTCTGGCCGCGTCGAAGAAGCAGCGGACGAACCGGACGGCGCCCTCGTGCAGGCGCAGGGCGTCCGGGTTGGCCAGGCCGCCCGGCAGGACGAGCGCGTCGAAGCCGTCCGCGATCGCGGCCGGGTCGTCCCCCAGCACGTCGTCGACGTGGTGGCGGCCGGCCTTCTCCAGGTGCCGGAAGGCGCGGACCTCCCCCGGCTCCGTGGAGACGAGCCGCGGGTCCCAGCCGGCGTCGAGCACGGCTTTCCACGGCTCGATGAGCTCGATCTCCTCCACGCCCGCGGGCGCGGTCAGAAAGGCGATGCGCACCAGGCTCACTTCCTTCGGTCCGGGGCCCGGGCGGCCGGCGCCCCAGGTGGGTTCCGCGTCTGCCCGGTAGGACTCACCTCAAGCATGGCAGGGATGCCCGTGTGCGGAACTCCGGACTTCCGGACATCCGGCGTCCGGCCGCCCCCTTCGGGCGAATGTCCGCAGGGACGCGTGCGCCGTCCGGCCGTGCGTGGCACCTCGTACGGGGACGGACCCTTCGGCACCGGCAGAGGCGGTACACGCGTAGATGAGCAGGCGATCCGCGGCGCGGCCGGACCGTCGCCCCGAAGAGCCGCGCGGGGACGGCCCGCGCTCCTCCATCCGGGTGGCGGCCCGCCGTTCCCGCGCCCGGTACGGGGCCGGGCCCCGGGGCGGCGCCGGTGCGCGCGGCCGCAGGCCGCCGCCCGGTCAGGGCGGCCGCACGGGTGCGGACACGGGCCCGGGCGCGGCGTCCCCGCTGCTGGGGACGGCCGCGGCCTACGCCTGGCGGCTGCTGGTGGTCGGCGCGGCCGTGTACGCGGTCTTCGTGGTGCTGGGCCGGTTCCACGAGGTGGCGGTGGCCGTCTTCCTCGGCCTGGTCGGGGCCGCACTGCTGCGTCCGGCGGCGGACCTGCTGGACCGGTGGATGCCGCGTCCGCTGGCGGTGGCCTGCGCGGTCATCGGGAGCACGGTGCTCCTGCTGGGCGTGCTCGCGGGCATCGGCGAGACGGTGGCCATGCAGTGGCAGTCCCTGGTCGGGGAGTTCCGGGTCGGCCTGGGCCGGCTCCAGACCTGGCTGGACCGGGCGCCGTTCGGGTTGGCCCCGGGCGCGCTGTCCGACCTGCGGGAGCGGATCGGCGAGTACCTCTCCAGGCATCGCACCTCGCTGCTCAGCACGGCGCTGGACAGCGCGGGCCGACTGGCGCACGCGCTGACCATCGGGGCGCTGGGCCTGTTCTGCGCGGTGTTCTTCATCGCGTCGGGCGAGCGGCAGTGGGACTGGCTGTGCGGCCAGCTGCCGCCGGGCGGGCGGGACCGGGCGCAGGTCGCGGGCCGGGCGGCGTGGCGGGCGTTCACCGGGTACACCCACGGGATCGTGCTCGTCGCCGCGACCAACGCCGTGCTCGTCGGGATCGCGCTGTACGCCCTGGGGGTCCCGCTGGCGGTGCCGCTGGCGCTGCTGGAGTTCTTCCTCGCGTTCATCCCGCTGATCGGGTCGCCGATCGCCCTCGCGGTCGCCGTGGTCGTCGCGCTGGCGGCCAAGGGGCCTCTGATCGCCGCCCTCGTGGTCGCACTGATCGTGCTGATCGGGCAGCTCGAGGGGCACGTGCTGCACCCGATGGTGATGAGCTGGGCGGTGCGGCTGCACCCGCTCGTGGTCGCACTGTCGGTGGCCGCGGGGACCATCGGCGCGGGGCTGGTGGGCGCGGTGGTGGCCGTACCCCTGGTGTCGGTGCTGTGGGCGGTCCGGCTGGCCCTGCGGGACCGGGCCGGCGGGGGTTGATCCCGGCCCGATCGGGCGGGCTGCTTTCGCGGGGGTCCGGCGGGGGTATATCCCTCAGGAAAGCTCGCGAGACGGCCGGGTCGTACAGCAGTGCGGCGCGACCATCCGTCGGAGGAGCCGAGATGCTGTATTCAGAGGTCACCGAAGGAATCCCGCAGGACACGCTGAGTGTGAGCACCGGCGAGGCCCGCGCCCTGTCGGAGACCCTTTTCCGCAGGCTGCGGGCCCTTGAGGAAGGCACGGCCGAGTACTCCTACGTGCGCAACACCCTCGTCGAACTCAACCTCAGCCTGGTGAAGTACGCGGCGCGTCGCTTCCGCGGGCGCAGCGAGCCCATGGAGGACATCGTCCAGGTGGGGACGATCGGCCTGATCAAGGCCATCAACAGGTTCGACCCGGAGCGGGGCGTGGAGTTCACCACGTTCGCCCTGCCGACCATCACCGGGGAGATGAAGAGGTTCTTCCGTGACACCAGCTGGGCCGTCCGGGTGCCCCGGAGGCTTCAGGAGCTGCGGATCGGCGCCGCCAAGGCGCACGACGCCCTGGAGCAGGACCTGGGCCGCGAGCCCACGGACGGGGAGGTCGCCGAGCACCTGCACGTCAGCGAGGAGGAGTTCGCGGAGGGGCAGAAGGCGGCGCACGCGTACTCGGCGCGCTCCTTGGACGCTCCCGCGCGCGAGGACGGCGACCGGCAGCCCGGATCCGACCGGCCCTCGCTCGGCGAGGAGGAGACGGCCTACGACCGCATCGAGTGCCTGGAGTCCCTCAAGCCGGTGCTGGCCGCGCTGCCCCCTCGCGAGCGAACCCTGCTGTCCCTGCGCTTCGGGGACGAGCTGACCCAGTCCGAGATAGGCGAGCGGCTGGGTCTGTCCCAGATGCACGTCTCGCGGCTGCTCAGCCGGACCCTGGCCACACTGCGGGCGAGCCTGCTCGAGGACGACTGACCGCCCTCCGCCCGGCCGCGGCCGGGCCGTTCCTCCGCACCGGTGTCGTCGTCGCCCAACTGCGCCTCACTGCGACCGCGGTCGTCAGGGCTGCGGTGACGGGACCTCTGCCCAGACCGTCTTGCCGGCCCCGTCCGGGCGGGGCTCCCAGCCCCAGTCGCGGGCGAGCCGGTCCACCACCAGCAGGCCGTGCCCGCCGGGGAGGGCGGGATCGTCGGCCGTTCGGCGGCGGGGGTGCTCGGGGCTCCCGTCGCCGACCTCCACCCGGAGCCGGTCGGAGGTGCGGCGCAGCACCAGTTCGCTGGGGCCGCCCGCGTGCACGCAGGCGTTGCTCACCAGTTCGGAGACCATCAGCAGGACGTCCTCGACGGCCTCGGCCCGGTCCGGGTCGGCACCGTCCGGGTCCCCGCCGCGGTGCCCGTCCGCCCGGGCCCGGTCGCCGCCGGCCGGTCGGACGATCCACTGCCAGGCGGTGAGGGCGTCCAGGGTGAACCGACGGCAGCGGGCCACGACGCCACCCGTTCCACCCCCGAGTGCCAGCCTGCGGATCTCCTCGCTCATGGCATGGTGCCCCGTTCCTCCTTTGCCGAGCGACTTGGCCTTGCCGAGCGACCCGGCGAGATCCGCCTACCCGGCCGGGCCGGGAACATTCGCCGGGGACCTCGTTCAACCTACGGGCGTGCCGCCCCCGCGCGCCGGGAGCCCCGGCCGGGCGGGCTCGGTACGTGCGGCCTGCTCGGTGCGCTCCGACCGCTCGGGGCGGACGGCGTCCAGCCGGCGCAGGGCGGCGCCGCGCTGGACGAGGGACAGCCCCGCGACCCCCGCGCCCAGCGCGATCCAGCCGGCGGGCCCGGCCGCCATGACGGCGCCGGACAGCAGCAGCGGGCCCGCGGCCTTCTGCACCGACGGGGAGATCCCGGCCACCCCCAGGTACGAGGCCCTGGCCTGGTGGGGCGCGAGCGACACGGCGAGTTCCCAGGAGCTCACCGAGCGCACCAGCTCCGCCGCGGTGGCCAGCACCGCCGCGGCCAGCAGGGCCAGTGAGGCGGCCCAGGCGCCGTGGGCGGGGGTGAGGGCGAGGACGGCGCAGCAGGCGAACAGCAGGAGCCCGTACCAGGCGGCGGCGCGCGCGGCGGGGCGCGGTCCCTCGACCCGGGCGGACACGGTCAGCTGGAGGACGACGACGAGCACGGTGTTGATCGCGAGGAAGGCCGGTACGAGGGCGTGGGGCGCGTCGGTGCGGTGGACGAGCCAGAGCGGCAGCCCGACGTTGAGGACGGAGTCGTCGAGGTTGAGCGGGATGTCGAGCAGGACGAAGCGGAGGTAGCCGCGGTCCCGCCAGGGGCTCCGTCCGTCGCTCCCGGGGGCGCTCGCCCCGGGGGCGCACTCCGCCGGCGCACTCCCCGCCGGCGTCTTCCCAGCCGGCGTGCTCCCCGCGGCCGGGGCCGGCGCGGTCAGGCGGCCGTGGCCGTGCGGCTCCCGGGTGCGCCCGACCAGCACCGCGGCCGCGAGGAACGACAGCGCGTTGCCGAGGATGAGGGCCGCGTACGCCTCCCGGGTCCCCACGGCGAGGCCGAGGGCGGCGATGCCCGCGCCGACGGCGTAGCCGGCGTTCGCCGCGCTGCGCGACAGGGCCTGGTAGGTGGCGCGCCGCTCGCCGACGACCCGGGTCGCGAAGAGCATCTCCAGGGTCTTGGCGGCACGGTCGCCCAGCTGGGTGACGGCGACCACGAGCAGCAGCACGTCGAAGCGGGTGACCACGAGCAGGGCGCAGAGGGCGGCGAGGCGCACCAGGTGGCAGGCGATCAGCAGCGGGCGCAGCGGGAAGCGGTCGGCGAGGTGCCCGGCGAGCGGTGAGCCGGCGATGCCCGCGATCGCGCCGGCCCCGAGCAGGAGGCCCAGCTGTCCGGCGTCGAGCCCGACGACGAAGGTGAAGAACAGGACCGAGGCGGCGGCCCACACCCCGGTTCCGGTCCGGTCCAGCAGCTGGCCGAACAGCATGATCCGGGCGTCGCGGCCGCCGGGCGGCCGGCGCAACTGCGCGATCAGGCCGCCTCCGCCGCCCTCCGCCCCGCCGGTGTGCCGTTCCGCGCTCCGCCGCTTCATGCCGGGCCTCCGAGTCCCCCGTGAAGATATCTCGATATCGAGATATCTCGCGGTAGCCTGCCGGACATCAATCTCGACGTCAAGATACTTAGCGCGGCGTTACGCTGGCCCCGGAGCCCGCGGCGGGCCTCAGGGCAGGGGGACTTGGGGCCACGGGCCCCGGAGCCGGAGCCGAGGGAGGAACCGTGACCGAGCGCAAGCCGCCGGGCGTCAGCTTCGAGTCCTGGGTGGACCGGCAGATCCGGGAGGCCGCCGAGCGCGGCGCCTTCGACCGGCTGGAGGGCCTGGGCAGACCGCTGGCCTCCGCCGACGCCCCGTACGACGAGATGTGGTGGGTCAAGGAGAAGCTGCACCGCGAGGGCTTCGCCGCCCTACCGCCCTCACTCGCCCTGCGCAAGGAGGCGGAGGACGCGCTGGAGGCGGTGCGCTCGGCCCGCTCGGAGCGGCAGGTCCGCGCGGTGCTCACGGAGATCAACGAGAAGATCCGCGCCGCGCTGCGCAGGCCGCCGCCCGGGCCGCCGCTGCGCCTGGCCGTCTTCGACGTCGACGAGGTCCTCGCGGCTTGGCGCGCGGGACGCACCGGCTGACCCGGGCCCGGGCGCGGCGGCCCCGAGGGGCCGGCACCGCCGGTGACCTTCCGGCACTCCCGGCCGACAGCCATAGACAGTGCTACAAATGGTCTCGTGGCCCATCCTTGCAACCCGTGCCGGGGACGTCGGTGCGGTCACTGAGCCGGAAGCGCCCGCGGAGCGTCGCCAGACAGGTATTCGTCCTCCAGGTGGCGATCGTGGTGCTGCTCGCCGCCGGCTCGGTACTGGCCCTCGTCCTGCAGTCGCGCCACGACGTCGAGCGGGAGGCCCTCAGCCGGTCCGTCGCCGTCGCCGAGACCTTCGCGCGCTCCCCCGCGATCCGCGACGCACTGCGGACCCAGGACCCGTCCAAGTCCCTCCAGCCACTCGCGGAGCAGACGCGGAAGGCCGCCGGGGTCGACTTCATCGTCGCGATGGACACCAACGGCATCCGCTACTCCCATCCGCTGCCCGACCGCATCGGCAAACGCTTCGTCGGAACGATCGAGCCCTCGCTGAAGGGCCACGTGTACACCGAGAGCGTGGACGGCCCGCTGGGCAAGGAGATCCAGGCGGTGGTGCCCGTCTTCTCCGAGGGCGACAAGGGCAAGGTCCAGGCACTGGTGTCGGCGGGGCTCACCGTGGAGAACGTGACCGGTGTCGTCGACAAGCAGCTCCCCGTCATCCTCGGCACCAGCGCGGCCGGCCTGGCCCTCGGCACCGCCGGCGCCGCGCTGATCAGCAGGCGCCTGCGCCGCCAGACCCGCGGCCTCGGCCCGCTGGAGATGACCCGGATGTACGAACACCACGACGCCGTTCTGCACTCCGTGCGCGAAGGGGTGCTGATCACGGACGGCGGCGGACAACTGCTCCTCGCGAACGACGAGGCGAAACGACTCCTCGGCCTGCCGCCCGACGCCGACGGCCGGCACATCCGCGACCTCCCCGAACTCGACGGACACCTGGCCGACCTGCTGCTCTCCGGCCGGGAGGCCACCGACGAGGTGATGGAGGCCGGCGAGCGGCTGCTGGTCATCAACCAGAGGTCGACCCGGCGCTCGGGCAGCCGGACCGAGGGCATGGCCGTCACCATCCGGGACTCCACCGAGATGCAGGTCCTCACCACCCGGGCCGAGGCCGCCCGCAGACGGCTGAGGCTGCTGTACGACGCCGGGGTCGGCGTCGGCACCACCCTCGACGTGGAACGGACCGCCCAGGAGCTCGCCGACGTCGCCGTGCCCCGCTTCGCGGACTTCGTCACCGTCGACCTCGCAGAACCGGTCCTGCTCGGCGACGAGCCCACCGCAGCCGCCGTCGACCTGCGGCGCACCGGCGTCGCCGGCATCCGCGACGACGTGCCCCTCTACCCCCGCGGCCGGCTGATCGACTTCCTGCCCTCCACCCCGCAGGCGCGCGGGCTCAGCAGCGGCAAGGCCGAGGTGATCGCCGACCTGAACGACGCCCCCGGCTGGCACGCACAGGACCCGCCGCGCGCCCGGGCCATCATCGATTACGGGGTCCACTCCCTGATCACGGCCCCGCTCAAGGCCCGCGGCGTCGTCCTCGGCGTGGTCAACTTCTGGCGCTCCGAGAAGCCGGAGCCGTTCGACGAGGAGGACCTCTCGCTCGCCGAGGAGCTCGTCGCCCGGGCCGGGGTCAGCATCGACAACGCCCGCCGCTACACCCGCGAGCACGCGCTCGCCGTCGCCCTCCAGCACAGCCTGCTGCCGCGCGACCTGCCCGAGCAGAACGCCGTGGAGGTCGCCCACTACTACCTGCCCGCGCAGTCCGGCGTGGGGGGCGACTGGTTCGACGTGATCCCGCTGCCCGGCGGCCGGGTCGCGCTCGTCGTCGGCGACGTCGTCGGCCACGGGCTGCACGCGGCCGCGGCCATGGGCCGGCTGCGCACCGCCGTGCTGAACTTCTCCTCCCTCGACCTGCCGCCCGACGAGCTGTTGGCCCGCCTCGACGACCTCGTGCAGTACACCGACCAGAACGGGGAGGGCGGCGGAGCCGAGGGCGGCTTGCTCGGCGCCACCTGCCTGTACGCCGTCTACGACGCCGTGGCCCAGCGGTGCACGGTGGCGCGCGCCGGCCACGTACCGCCGGCGGTGGTGTACCCGGACGGCCGCGTCGAGACGCCCGACCTGCCCGCCGGAGCACCCCTGGGGCTGGGCGGCTTCCCCTTCGAGGCGGCCGAGCTGGATCTCGCCGAGGGCAGCCAGCTGGTGCTGTACACCGACGGGCTGATCGAGGACCGCGCCCGCGACATCGACGACGGGCTCGACCTGCTGCGCGCCGCCCTCGCCCACGCCGACCGCAAGCCGGAGGACACCGTCCAGGCGGTGCTCCAGGAACTGCTGCCGGTGCGCGCCCGCGACGACGTGGCCCTGCTGGTCGCCCGGACCTCGGTGCTGCCGGCCGACCGGATCGCCGAGTGGGAGGTGCCGTTCGAGCCGAGCGCGGTCGCGACGCTGCGCGCGGTCGCCGTGGAGAAGCTGGAGGAGTGGGGGCTGTCGGAGCTGTCCTTCAGCACCGAGCTGGTGCTCAGCGAACTCATCACCAACGCGATCCGGCACGGCGCGGAGCCCGTGCGCGTACGCCTCCTGCGCGACCGGATGCTGACGTGCGAGGTCTTCGACGGCAGCAGCAGCTCACCGCGCCTGCACTACGCGACGACCACGGACGAGGGGGGCCGCGGGCTCTTCCTGGTGGCCCAGCTCAGTCGGCGGTGGGGGGCGCGGTACACGCCGGAGGGGAAGGTGATCTGGTCGGAGCAGCAGCTGCCGGGCGACGGGGAGGACGACTGAGCCTCCCACGTGCTGCTCCTTTCCGCCGCCGGCCCCCGCCGCCGCCCGCCGCCGCCCGCCGCCGGCGGCGGTGCGCTGGGGGCGCAGCGGTGCCGGCGGGGCGCGGCCCCGGCTCCCGTTCCTGTGCCGGGTGAGGCCGGTACGGGGGTCAGCTGGCGCCGTAGCGGGCGGCGATGCCGTCGAGGATGAGCTGGAGACCTTCCTCGAACTGGGCGTCGTAGTCCTCGAAGAGGTGCGTTCCGGCGGCTGCGGCGAGCGGGTAGTCGGCGAGGCGCTCGCCGCGCTCGGCGACGTCGAAGCCCTCCCGCCGCTCACCCGGCACGGGGTGGACGCCCTGCTCCTCCGTGACGAAGCCCAGGGTGTACACGAAGGTCGTCGCGAGGGCGCGGACGGCCTGCGGCAGTCCGAGGCCGGCGTCCTGCAGGGCCCGCAGGTGCGCCTCCACCTGCTCGCCGTGTTCGGAGCCGGTGAAACGGGATCCGCTGAAGACGCGCGCGCCGTCGCGGTACGAGAGCAGCGTGCGCCGCAGGTGGCGGTTGCTGGCCAGCATCAGCGCGCGCCATGCGGGCCCGTCCGCCCCGGCCCCGTGCGCCTGCGGCAGCGCCGCCGGGTCGGCGGTCATGCGCCGGTGCATCTCGGTGGCCATCTCGTCGATGAGTTCTTGCTTGTTCTTGAAGTGCCAGTAGAGCGCGGGCGCCTTCACGTCCAGTTCGGCGGCGATGGCCCGGAGCGTGAGCTTCTCCAGCCCCGTCTCGTTCAGCAGGCGCAGCGCGGCTTCGGCAACGGTCACACGGCTCAGCGGCGGGACGCGGGGCGGCGTGCGCTCGGGCTTGGGGGTCATCGCCTGCCTCTCTCCTGTGGGCCGCGCGGAGGTGCGGCGTCCGGATCATCGGGGTTGACAGCTTAACAACGTTAAGGGCATCCTCGTGGCATCAGCTCCTTAACGGCGTTAAGGAAAGGTCGACCGAGAGGTCTCGGTGGAGGCGGGCGCGCTGCCCGCCGCAGGACGAACGGGGATGACGATGAACGCGGTGGACGTGGACGTGGACGCGTACGCGGGTGGGTCCGGCAGCGGGGCGGACGTGCTGGTGGTGGGGGCGGGCCCGACCGGCCTGGCGCTGGCCTGCTGCCTGGCGCGGCGGGGTGTGCGCCCGCTGGTGGTGGAGCGGGCGGGCGGGCTGTTCCCGGGCTCGCGCGGCAAGGGGCTGCAGCCGCGGACGCTGGAGGTCTTCGACGACCTCGGAGTGCTGGACGAGGTGCTGCGCTGGGGCGGGCCGGCGCCGGTCGGCATGGCATGGAAGGACGGCGTGCGGCTCGGCGAGCACCGCATGTTCGACGACGCGGAGGCCACCGAGCAGGATCCGTACACGGGCCCCTGGATACTGCCGCAGTGGCGGACGCAGGAGATCCTCCTGGCCCGACTGCGGGAACTGGGCGGTGACGTCCGGTTCGGCGTGGAGTTCACCGCCCTCACACAGGACGCCGACGGTGTCGAGGCCCTCATCGCGTCGGACGGCGGCCCGGCCGTCGCGGTCCGCGCGCGGTACCTGGTCGGCGCCGACGGCGGCCGGTCCACGGTCCGCCGGCTCACCGGGATCAAGATGTCCGGCGAACGCGTCGACCCCACCCCGCTGGTCGTGGCCGACGTGGTCGTCGACCACCTGGACCGCGACAACTGGCACCTCTTCCCGCCGGCCGAGGACGGCAGCCGGGGTTACGCGGCCCTGTGCCCGCTGCCCCACACGCAGGAGTTCCAGTTCGTCGGCCAGTGCCCCGAGATACGCGCCGAGCTCTCCGCCGACGACATCCACACCCTGGTGGCCGAGCTCACCCACGTCCGGGCCGAGGACGTCCGGGAGGTCCGCTGGGCATCGGACTTCACGGTGAACGCGGCACTCGCCGACCGGTTCCGGGAAGGCCGGGTCTTCCTCGCCGGCGACGCCGCGCACATCCACTCCCCCGCCGGCGGACAGGGCCTCAACACCAGCGTCCAGGACGCCTACAACCTGGGCTGGAAGCTCGCCGCCGTACTGTGCGACGGCGCGCCCGAGGCCCTGCTGGACACGTACGAGGAGGAGCGGCTGCCGCAGGCGGCCGCCGTGCTGGGGCTGTCCACACGGATCCACCGCGGCGAGGCCCGCCGCGGGGCCGCCACCCGGCAGCTCGGCATCCACCTCCGGGACTCGTCGCTCTCCCGGGAGACCCGGTCCGGCCTGCCGGACGGCACCCTCGCCGCGGGCGACCGCGCTCCCGACGGCCGGCGCGACGGGCTGCGGCTCTTCGACCTCTTCCGGGGGCCGCACTTCACCCTGCTCGCCGTCGACACCGACCTGCCGGAACAGCTGCCGCAGCTGCCCCAGCTGCGCACGGCGCGAATAGGTGCCTACGAGACCTACGGCCGCGGCCTGTTCCTGATCCGCCCCGACGGGTACACGGCCTGGGCCGCGTCCTCCGCGGCCGGAGCCGCCGACCTGGCGGACTGGGCGGTCCGGGTCGCGGGCCCGTCGGTCGGCGCCGCGCCGGCCGTCGGTTGACCACCGGGGCCGTCGGCACCCGCGGCGCGGCGACGGGGCGCGCCGCGGGTGCCGGGCCCGCACCCGTCCGTCCGACCGGGTACGGGGCGGCCCCGGGGTCGAGGGGCTGGGCGCGGGTGCGTACGCTCACCTCTCCGGACCAGGGGAGGAGACATACATGCAGGTCAGGTCCAGACGGCAGCTGCTCGTGGCGATCGGGGCGGCCGCACTGGCGCCGGCGACCGCCGGTTGCCTGCCGCTGGGAAGGCCGGACGACAGCGGCCGCGAGAGCGGGCCCATAGGGCCCGTGGCGCAGACGCTGGGACCGGACGGGACCAGCGTCAGGGTCGGCGACCCGTCGGCGGGCCTCACCGTCACGCTCTTCGAAGACCCGAGCTGCCCGGCCTGCGCCGAGTTCGAGACCACGGATACCGGCCCCCGACTGCTCCGGATGGCGGCGGCGGGCGAACTACAGCTCCGGTTCGCCCTGGGCTCGTTCCTCGGCCCCGGATCCAAGCGGGCCGTCAACGCCCTGCGGGCCGCACTGGACAAGGGCAGGTTCGTCGACCTGCACCAGGCGGTCTACGACGGCCAGGCCTCGGCCAAGCAGCGCGGCGGCTTCAGCACGAACGGCCTGCTCGACCTGGCCGCCACGGTCGGGGGGCTGCGCGACGCCGACTTCGACGACGCGGTGCGCACGGCCCGGCACCGGGAGTTCGTCGAGGCCGCCGACCGGGCCCTCAGCGCGTCCTGGATCCGCGGAACCCCGTCGATGGAGGTCAACGGCCGACCCGTCGCGGAGGGCGACCGCGATGTGATGGACGACGGGGCCGCCCTGCGCCGGTACCTGAAATCCGCCGCGGAGCGCCCGGCGCGCCACTGACCGCCCGCGCCGGGCATCTGCCGCGGGGCATCGGCTCGGGCATCGGCTCAGGTGTGGCTGTTCTTCGAGGAGTAGTGCTCGATGATCTGGATGGCCGCCATGTCGTCGCCGTGCTGGCCGCGCTCGAACTCGGGCGCGTCCTTGACCTCGGCCCGGGTCGCGGACAGGTGGACGGTCTCGTTCTCCTCGTCCACCCGGGTGACGACCGAGGCCGGCACCAGGACGTGCCTGCCGAAGATCCACGGGCCGGTGTCCACCACCATGAACTGCCGTCCGACGTACTCGCTGTGCCGGTCCACCTTGCCGATGGCGCCGTCGGCGGCCTCGACCTTGTAGCCGATGAGGTCGGCCAGGTCAGCGGTCATACGTCTCACCTCTCCCGTCCGGGCTGCGGCCCGCGTCCAGCCCGGCCGGCCGAGAGCATGCCTCAGCCGGCCAGGGAAGCGACATACGGGTCATTTACCCCTCTTCGGTGGCTCCACACGGCCGGGCGAGCCCGCCCGGGGCGGTCGGCGGGGCCGCCGGGTGCTGCCGCCAGGGGGCGACGTCAGGTGCGGAAGGGGCCCGTCACCTCGTACGTGATGCCGGCGGAAGAGCTGCCGCTGGTGCCGCGCTGGCTGGAGAAGTACAGCCGGCTGCCGGCGGGCGCGAAGGCGGGCCCGGTGATCTCGGAGGACGACTGCCCCGTGATCCGCAGGAACGGCGCGACGACGTCGTCCGGGGTGATCACGCAGATCTCCATGTTGCCGCCGTCCTCGGCGACGTACAGGTCTCCGAACGAGGATCCGGTGACGTTGTCGACGCCGGTGAGCGGGGCGCTGCCGCCGACCACGAGCGAGTCGTCGTAGGCCAGCTCGTAGGTGCTGTCGGCCAGGTTGAGCTGCCAGACGCGGTTGTCCCCCTTCGTCGTGAACCAGACCGTGTCGTTGGCGTAGTGGCAGCCCTCGCCACCGTTGAAGCGCTTGGCGCCGGAGACCTGGTTGCGGGTGGTGGTGGGCGAGCCGTCCGGGTCCGGTACGTTCTGCCAGGTGAAGGAGCCCGAGGTGGCGGAGCCCGCAACCAGCACCTGGAGGGTGCCGTCGTTGAGGTTGCCCCAGGCGGCCGGGAGGAAGCGGTAGAAGCAGCCGTCCGGCTCGTCCTCGGTCAGGTAGACCGCCCGCCGAACCGGGTCGGCCGCGGCCGCCTCGTGCTTGAACCTGCCCATCGCGGGCCGCCGGACGGCCGCGTTCACGCCCCACGGGTCGGTCTCGTAGACGTAGCCGAGGCTGACCTCCTCGCAGGAGAGCCAGGTGTTCCACGGCGTCTTGCCGCCCGCGCAGTTCTGGCGGGTGCCGGAGAGGATCCGGTACGCGGAGGTGACGGTGCCGGAGGAGTCGAAGCGGACCGCACTGGCGCCGCCGGAGGGGTTGACCTCTGAGTTGGACACGTAGATCCAGCCCGTGCCGTCGGCGTAGCACGCACCGCCGTCGGGGGCGTTGTGCCACTGGTACGCGGTGCCGGGGACGGTCTGGCCCGAACGGGCGATGACGCGGCTGGTGAAACCGGTGGGCAGCATGATCCCGTTCGCGTCGGCCGGGCGTAGCGCCCCGTACGGGCCGGGGCCAGGCTGGGCGGGGGCGGCGTAGGCGGCGCCGCGCATGAGCGTGCCACCGAAGGCGGCGGCGGAGGTGCCGACCACAGCACCGCGCAGGAAGGTACGACGTTCCACGGTCACTCCTCGGAGAAGGGGAGAGCGGGGGGAGCGCTGAGGAAGTTAGGGGCTGGGCGTTGCGTCCACGCCAACGCCGAGTGTCGCGGGGGCGGCCGCTGCCGAACCCGGAGGGACCGCGAAGGCGACGGGAGCGTACCGCCGCGCGGCCGAGGAGTCCCGCCCCGCGGACCACCGGCACGGGTGATCAACCGCACGCATGTACGAGACCCTCGGCAGGCAGGTTCCGCTTGCGCCATAAATCGAACAAGTGGGCTAATTCCTGTATGGCGCGAACCGAGTTCCCCGACGATCTCCTCCTGACCCAGGTCAGGGTGATCCAGACCTATGCCGCCCTCGCCCGGCAGCCCGGAGCGGGCACCACGAGGATGCGGCGCGCACTGATCCTCGAGCTGCGCCTGCTGTACTCCCATCCGTACTGGACCGACGCCGCCCACTCGTACGCCGATCTGGTCGAACTGCGCCGGCTCGCCCGCATCCACGCCCGGGCCTGGGCGGAGGCCGCCTGACCCCGGGCGGGTCCGGCAGCCCGATCAGCCACCGGTCGCCGAGAAGTGCTGGTAGTCCGGGTTCGACCAGCGCCCGCCCCAGCGCCAGCCGACCTCCGCGAAGGCCCGGGGGACGGCGTCGCCGGGGCGGATCATGCCCGGCGCGGTGCGGTCGCGGCGGAGGTACGGCCGGGCGGCCGACGGGTGGACGACGCCGGTGCGGTCCACGTACGGGTTCTCCACGGTGTTGATGTCGACGGCGTCGCCGTACGCGTGCCGGGACAGCCGCGAGTGGTCCCCGGCGACCCGGCGGCAGTTGAAGGCGGAGGTGTTGTCATCGGCCATCGACTTGGCGTCGTCGCCGCCGTACGCCGAGACGGGCCGCATCCGGCGGATGGGGAACCCGGCCCGGAACGCCTCGCCGAAGACGTACAGCAGCGGCCGGACCACGCGTTGGTGGACGACGAGCTCCCCCCGGTGGACCTTGCCGTCGAAGCCCCAGTGGTTCATCCGGACCAGCCGCAGCCGGTCCGGGCCGACCGGGCACCCGGGGCGGTACGTGGTACCGAGCACGACCGCCGGGACCTCCGTCACCCGGGCCGCCAGGTCCCGTGTCCGGTCCGCCACGCGCAGTCCGGGCGGCGGGAGCGTGGCACTGCGCGTACAGGACGGGACGGCGGCACCGAGCACGACGACCATGGCGACGGCGAGGGGGGCGAGGCGCACCGGTCCACGGTAGACGGCCCGGCCCCGCCGTCCCGCACGCCACGGGCAACACGGCACCGAGTTCGACCGTACGGCAGTTGCGGACCCTGGCCGGGCAACGCCCCGGTGACGCAGATCGGCTGACCCGACGTCAGGCGGGCGGTCCGGGGGACGCCGGGTTGCCGGCGCGCAGGATGCCCTCGAGTTCCGCTTGGATCCACATCCGCTCGGCGTCGACGCGCCGGGGGCCCGTGTTCTCGACGACCGCCCAGCCCTTGTCGCCATCCGGTGCGGCGAGTTCGACCAGGTGGTGGTCGCTCCGCCCGGTGATCATCACGGCGAGCAGGGACACGTACTCGCGCTGCAGGTCAGGGGCGAGCTCGCCGCCGCCGGGCACTTCGAGCACGGTCTGGGGGCGACCCTCCCACAGCAGGTCGCAGGTGGTCTGGACTGCACGGATGAGCACTTCGAACCGTTCCCCGCTCAGGCGGGCCCGCACGCGTTCCAGATAGGAGCCCAGGACGTCCGCCCCGGGGTCGCCGTCATCCGGTTCAGCCGGACGGTTCTCGACCACGTTCCCACCCCTCCCGGACGGCCATGTCCACCCGCAGTCTAGGCAGAACCCCCCGTCCCCAAGGCGTTCTTCGCGCACTTGCCGGCTCCTCCGCAACGTCCCGGCCAACGGGCCACGGACGTACGCGACGGCACCCACGACCGTCGCCGACTATGCCATCCACATATTCTGTACGAATAGACAGCACGGGTTTTCGGGACCAATTCACCATCTTCCGCCGCTCAACATTGACAGCGCAGTCCCCCCTGGGGGTTAATTGCTTTGCAGATGGCCGGATCCTTTCGACAGGCGACCGATTCCTCCCCACAAACATCACACATTCCCGTGAAAATTCCGTAGCGGAGAGGGGAACGCTCCAGGTCGCGGCCTCCATGTTCCATGGTGGACGACAACTGACGGACGAGACTTCCTCATGGGGGGACCAAATGGCCGAGCTCGCTGATTTCACCGTTCCGGATTTCCATCTGCCTTTCGGTAACGCGAAGCACCCGCATGCCGCGCTCGCCAATGCCGAGGCGACCTCCTGGGCGGTGCGTCATGAACTCGTCACCGACGCCGTGGACCAGTTCGCGGGGATCGGTTTCGGCCACCTCGCGGGCCGGGTGAGCGGCGACGTGCCGTACGAGACGGTCGTCCTGCTCGCCGAGTGGATGGCCTGGTCGTTCGTCCTGGACGACCAGCACGACCATCTCATCAGGAACGGCCAACTCGCCGCATGGCGGCCCGTCGTCGGCGCCATCACCGAGTACCTGGGTACGGGCCGGATCGACCATGCACCGGCGCGCGGGAACCCGCTCGTGCGCGGGTTCACCGAGCTGTGCGACCGGATCCTCGCCGGGCTGTCCGAGCCGGCGGCGGCACGCTTCCGGGCCCATTTCCGGCTCGTGCTGGGCTCGTTGGACCAGGAGGCGGGCAACCGGCGGGCAGACGGCCGCCCGACGGTCGAGGAGTACGTCCTGCTGCGCCGGCACAGTGCCCAACTGCTGCCCATGATGGACATGGTGGAGGCCGGCCTGGGCATCGACCTGCCGCAGCGGATCCACGACCTGCCCGAGCTCCGCGACCTCGTCGCGAGCGCCCTGGACGTCATCGGGTGGGAGAACGACGTGTTCTCGCTACCGAAGGAGCACTCCTGCGGGGACAACAACAACCTCGTCTCCCTCACCGCCACCTGGGAGCGGTGCTCACTCGACGACGCACTGCGGGCCGTGGAGGAGCGGATCCACGCGCGCATCGAGGACTACCTCGACTGCAGGCAGCGGCTGTTCCAGACCCTGGACGGCGGCGAGGGCACCGACCCGGCCCTGCGCACACAGGTCGCCCGGTGCGTGCGCAGTTATGAAGACTGGATGATCGGCGCGGATCTGTGGCAGCGTTACGAGTGCACGCGGTACCGCGACGAACGGTTCGCGGCCGGGCTGGAGTCTGCGTACACCCGCCCGGACCTGGTATCGGTGGCATGACGAGGGGGTCCGCCCGTGGCACACGTGGAACGAGGGGCCCCCGCGGTCGGCGCCCCCGTGGCCCCGGGGCGGTTACCGCTCCTCGGCCACGCCCTACCGCTGTGGCGGCAGCCGATCGCCTTCCTGGAGTCGCTGCGGGACCACGGCGAGGTCGTCCGGATCGACATCGGCACCTGGCCGGTGCACGTCCTGACGACCCCTGAGCACGTCCACTCCGTCCTGGTACAGCAGGCAGAGCGGTTCGGACGCGGACGGATCTTCGACCGACTCCGCCCGGTGTTCGGCAACGGCATCGTGACGACCGACGGGGACTTCCACCGCGGCCAGCGGCGGATGATGCAGCCGGCGTTCCAGCGGAACCACGTCACCGGGTACGCCGAGGCGATGTGCCGGCAGGCCGAGGCGATGGCCGCCTCGTGGACGGACGGGCGGGAGGTCTCCATCGTCACCGAGACCCGCCGCTACGCGATGTCCTCGGTCGCCGAGATGATCTTCTCGGGGGAGCTGAGCCGCCCTGCCGTCGACGAGGTGCACCGCTCCCTGCCGGTCGTCCTGGAGGGCATGCTGCTGCGCGCGGTCATGCCCAAGTCCCTGGACCGGCTGCCCCTTCCGCTCAACCGGCGGTTCGACACCGCCGCCGAGCGGCTGCGCGGGGTCATCGACGAGGTGATCTCCCAGTACCCGGTCCGGGACCCGGAGGGCCGCCACGACCTGCTCTCGCACCTGCTGTCGAGCACCGACCCGGAGACGGGCCGGAAGATGGACCCCGAGCAGGTACGGGACGAGGTGATCGCCATCATGTTCGCCGGTACGGAGACCTCGGCGACCACCCTGGCCTGGACGTTCCACGAGATCGGCCGCCACCCGGAGGTCGAGGAGCGCCTGCACGCCGAGGTCGACGCGGTGGTCGGCGACCGGCCCGTACGCCCCTCGGACCTGTCCGGGCTGACGTACGCGCATCGCGTCTTCCAGGAGGCGCTGCGGCTGCACTCGCCGCTGCTCTTCACCCGGCGCGCCCTGGTCCCGCTCACCCTGGGGGGCGTGTCGATCCCGGAGGGGGCCGAGCTGGCCTACAGCCCGTACTCCCTGCACCGCGACCCGGCGCTGTTCCGCGATCCGGAGGTCTTCGATCCGGACCGTTGGCGGCGGGACGAGGGCGACCGGCCGCGCGCCCACCGGTACATCCCGTTCGGGGCGGGTCAGCACAAGTGCATCGGGGACACGTTCGCGGTGGCGGAGATCCTGACCGCGGTGGCGAGCGTGGCCTCCCGGTGGCGCCTCGAACCGGCCCCGGGGGTCGCCGTCCGTGAGGTTCCCGCCGGGATACCGCAGCCCAGCTCACTCCCCATGATCCCGGTCGCCCGCCGCTGATCCGGGCCGGCCGGCCCATCCGACCGCGCCGGGATCCCCGGCGCGGTCGGATCGTCCCCACTCTCCCGCCGGTCGCTTCGCGCCATTTCTCGATCAATCCCCAACGAGGAAGTGCGCGGAGGGTACAGCATTGCACTCGCACGAGTGGCGGGATACGGAGAATGCAACGTGATTCGACAACGTCTCGTCCCCAGGGCCATACACTCGGCCGCACGCGCAGGAGGGGGCAGGAATGTCGTATGCCATGGAACCCAGAGGAGGGGCGCCGAAGCCCCTGCTCGAGCGGGAGTCCGAACTGCTGGCGATCCGACGCGCGGTGGACGATCTGCGCGGCGTATCCGATCAGGCTACGGGCGCGTCCACCCGCCGCGGAGGCGTGCTGACCTTCGCGGGATCGGCCGGCATAGGCAAGACCACGCTGCTGGGTGAGGCCCGCCGGTACGCCACCGACCGCGGCTGCACGGTGTTGTTCGCACGCGGTGGCGAACAGGAGCGGCAGGTGCCGTTCCACGTGATGCGCCAGCTCACCCAGCCGACGTTCGCCGCGATGAACGAGGACGACCGGCGGGCCGCGCTCGGCAACTGGCACTCCATCGTCGCACCGGCGCTCGGCCTGACCGCCGCCCGGAAGGGCCCGACGGTGCCGGACCCGCAGGGTGTGCGCGACGGCCTGGACTGGGTCGTCACCCAGCTGACGGTGCGCGCCGCGCCCGTCGTGCTCATCCTCGACGACGCGCACTGGGCGGACGCCGAGTCCCTGGCGTGGCTGACCGGGTTCGCGGCGCGCGCAGAGGAACTGGCCATGCTGATCATGGTGGCCTGCCGTCCGGACGAGATCCCCACCGATGCCGCCGGGCTGCGCAACCTGATGGGGCGGCGCGGGGCCCGGCCGCACGAGCTGGCTCCGCTCACCACCGGCGCGGTGGCGCAGATCGTCCGCGACGCCCTCGGGTCGAGCGCCGACGACGTGTTCTGCCGCGAGTGCTGGGCGATCACCGGTGGAAACCCCTTCGAGGTCGTCGAGTTGGCGATGAAGGGCCGTGACCGCGGGCTGAAACCGCACCAGGACAACATCGCGCAGCTCCGCGACCTGGCCTCCGCGGTCAAGGGCAGCGGTCTCATCGAGCGCCTGGAGCAGCTCGGGACCTCGACCGTGCGGTTCGCCTGGGCCGCCGCGGTGCTGGGCACCGCGGTCCCGACCGGCATCGTCGGCAGTGTCGCGGCGCTCGGCGAGGCGCAGGCCGCCGACGCGATCGAGCAGCTGCACGCCGCCCGTATCCTGACCGTCCTGCCCAGCCTGCGGAGCAAGCAGGTCGTGGAGTTCTTCCACCCCCTGATCGCCACCGCCGTCTACCGGTCGATCCCGCCGGGCGTGCGCGTCGCGATGCACGGCATGGCCGCCCAGGCACTGATCGACGACGGGCACGGGACGTCCGCCGCCGCCCGCCATTTACTGGAAATGCACCCTGAGGGCGACCCGTGGGTGGTGCAGCAGCTCCGGCAGGCGGCGCGCGACAGCTTCTCCGCCGGTGCACCCGCCGCGGCCCGTCGCTATCTGGCCCGTGCGCTGCGTGAACCGCCCGAGGCCGAGGACCGGGCCGAGGTGCTGTTCGAACTCGGTTCGGCGAACCTGCTGCACGACCCGGTGACGACCATCAACCAGCTCAGGACGGCGCTGGAGGAGCCGCAGATCGCCCAGGGCCTGCGGGAGTCGATCACGTACCGGCTCGCACAGGCGCTGGCGCACACGGGCCAGCTGGAGAAGGCCGCCGGGCTGCTCGCCGACGAAGCGCGCAGTGCGACGAGTGCCCAGACCCGGCTGCGCATGCAGGCCGAGCAGTTCAAGTGGAACTCGGTCCGGGTCGACGAGGAGGACTCTCCCGCCAGGTCACGGCTCCTGGCCCAGTTCGCCAAGCGGCTCAGCGGCCGCGGTCTGGCCGAGCGGCACATCCTCGGGCTGCGCGCCTGGGACGCCGCCGTGCGCGGGGAACCCGTCGCCACCTCCCTCGGCTACGTGGAGCAGGCCCTCGACGGCGGCATGAGCTGGACCGACCTGGACTTCGGGTTCGAGGTGCCCGCCGTCATCGCGGTCACCCTCATGTACTGCGACCAGCCGGGCCGCGCCGAGGAACTGTTCAACGAGGGCATCCTCGACTTCGAGTCGAAGGGATGGCGCGGCGCCCACCTGTCGTTCGTGTACACCCTGCTCGGTTACGTCCGCTACCGGCGCGGGCGACTCGCCGAGGCCGAGGACTTCGTGCGCAACGGCCTGGAGATCGCCAACCGCATCGGGCACGACATCCCGGCGCAGTGGTACGCCATCGGCACCCTCATCGAGACGCTGCTCGCCCGCGGCGACCTCACGCAGGCCGAGGAGGTCGCCCGCAACTACGGGCTGTCGGAGGGGTTCCCGCGTGCCATCGTCTACCCCGATCCGCAGGCCGTGTGGGGCAGGCTGCTGTTGGCCCAGGGCCGCATCGAGGAAGCGGAGCAGCAGCTGGGCGAGGCGGGACGGCGCCTCGACCTACGCGGTACGCGGAACCCCGCGTGGAGTCCGTGGCAGCTCGACCTGGCCCTCGCGCAGGCGACGTACAACCAGGAGCTGGCGCGGGCCACGGCGGCCGAGGCCGTGGCACGGGCCCGCGCGTTCGGCGCGCCCAGTGTGATCGGCCAGGCGCTGCGCGTCGCGGCGGCGACCACGGACCCGGTGCAGGCGACCGTCCTGCTCCAGGAGGCGGTCTCCCACCTGGAACAGTCGCCCGCCGCCTACGAGTTCGCGCACGCGCTGATCGACCACGGCACGGCCCTGCAGACCGTCGGCGATCCGCACCGGGCGGCGCAGCAGCTGTACCGGGGCATGGAGACCGCGGTCGCCTGCAGTGCGGACGCCCTCGCCGACCGGGCCCGCTCGCAGCTCGCCTCGGCCGGTCTGCGCCCGCGCCGGCTGCACACCTCGGAGCAGGACACGCTGACGGTCGCGGAGCACGCGGCCGCCCGGCACGCCGCCCTCGGCCTGGACAACGCGGCCATCGCCAAGGAGCTGCACGTCGAGGCCCCGACGGTGACGGAGCTGCTGTCCGCGGCCTTCACCAAGCTGGGCACCGACCGGGTCGGACTCCGCCGGGCGCTCGGCATGTGACGGCCGGCCGGGATCGCCCTCGGACACCCCCGCCCGCGGTTCCGGGCGGGGGTGTCCCCGTGCGCCGGGTGGGAAGAACCCTCCGGACGGCGCGAGCGGAGGGGGCGGATTCCGCATGGACGAGGACGGAGCGGAACGGGGAAAGGCGGGTTTCGGACGGCCAGGGGGGTCGGAGGAACCGGAGCGCCTCGCGACCGCGGCCGGCTGCCTGGGGTGGATCCTCGCGATCGCGGCCCTGGTGGTGGGGTCGTCGGGCGGCCCCTGGCCGCTGGCGGTGGCGGCCTTCCTCGGCGTGCTCGCGGTGACCGGGGTGGCCGCCGTCGGAGCGGACCGACGCGGAAGCGGCGCCCCCGACGACGGTGGAGGCGGCGGCCGGGGCGGCACCGGCGGCACCACCGGGGGCTAGGGCTGAGGCTGCGGCGGGTGCGGCTGACTCCCGGGGCCTCGGGGGTGGTCGGCCGGCGGTCACCTCTGGGCTCCTGCGCCGGCCACGGAGGCCAGGAAGTCCCGCTGGTCGGCCAGGAAGCCCCGGGCGAACAGGGACCGCGGCGCGCACAGCGCGGTCAGGATGAGGCGGGACGACGAGCTCTCGACGGCGTGGTCGACCAGGCCGTGCGTGGCGTCGGGGTAGTGCGCGACGCGCAGCGCGGGCCCGGGCAGGAGGCGCCGGTAGGCGGCCTCGGTCTCGGCGGTGTCCACGTTCACGTCGTGGCCGGCGAGCACCAGGAGGACGGGCATCCTGCGCAGTGCGGGCAGGTCGGCGCTCGCGTCGGCGGTGTGGTTCCTGGAGACGAAGCGCCAGCGGGCGGCGGTCATGCCCTGCGCGTCACCGACGGCCCGTACGTACTCCTCGTAGGGGGCGCCCCGCGCCAGCAGGTCCAGGCCGGTCTCGCGGCGGCGCAGGGCGGCGGCGACCTCGGTGTCGGAGGCGCCGTCGCGGCGCAGCTCGGCGAGGAGGTTGTAGCGGCCCTGCCGGAGCCAGTTGACGGCGGGTGAGACGGCGATGGCGAAGGCCACCCCCGGGTCCTTGGCGGCGATCTTGGGGAGGACCCAGCCGGCCTGGCTGGCGCCCCACAGGCCGATCCGGCGCCCGTCGACGTCCGGCCGCTGCCGGGCCCAGGCGATGGCGTCGGCGGCCTCTGCGGCCCGGTCGTCCATGGTCTGGTCGAGCCAGTCTCCGGGGGCGCCGCCCACGCCCGGCTTGTTCCAGGACAGCGAGGCGTGGCCGGCGCGGGCGAAGGACTCCCACAGCGGCCGGTAGAAGCCGTCGTGGGTGGCGTCGACGGGCCCGTCGCCGTGGACGAACACCACCAGCGGGAACGGCCCCCTCCCCGTCTTCGGCCGGGCCAGCACGCCCTGCAGCGTCCGGCCCCCGTGACGTACGGTCACCGCCTCTTCGCTCAGGTCGTAGGTGTTCTGCCAGACCACGAGGCCGCCCAGGCCGGCGGCCAGCACCGTCAGTGCGGCCAGCGTGGCGAGCACGGCCCGTACCGCCCGGCGGCGGCGCGTCGTGCGTGCGGATGTCATCCAACCCCCAAAGGAACTATCGTCTTCCAAACGATCGTTTCTAAATCGACCGTACTATCTTCGTACGAGGAATGCGAGCAAGGAGGAACCATGGACACGGCAGTCGTCATCCGGCGCGGCGTACCCCGCGGAGCCGAGGAGCGGGTCGCCGAGCTGTACTGGGAGGCCTTCGGCCGCAAACTCGGAGCCGCCCTCGACCCGCCGGAGCGCGGCCGGGCGTTCATCGCCCGGCACCTGAACCACGACCGCGCCGCCGTCGCCCTCGCCCCGGGCGGGGACCGGGTCGTCGGGGTGGCCGGCTACCAGCTGGGCGGGCGCGCCCTGACCGGCGGCGGGGTGCGGGACGTGCTCCGCGCGTACGGGCTCTTCCGCGGCCTGCCGCGGCTCGCCGCGCTGGCCCTGCTCGAACGCACCGCGGAACGGGGTGAGCTCGTCATGGACGGCATCGCCGTCGACCCGGCCCACCGGGGCGCCGGCATCGGCAGCCTGCTGCTCACGGAGATCGCGGCGGTCGCGGCCGGACACGGCTGCTCCCGGATCCGTCTGGACGTCGTCGACGTCAACCCGCGCGCCCGCGCCCTGTACGCGCGGCACGGCTTCGCCGCGGTGCGCACGGAGCGGACCCCGTACCTCCGGGCGCTGATGGGCTTCGGCGCAGTGACTACGATGCACCGGACGGTCCCGGGACACCCCGGCGGCGCGGGCCCCGGAAACCCCTTGGAGCAGCAGCGATGACGAGCAGGCCGTCGGCGCGGAGCACGGCGGGGCCGGCCGCGCCCGGGATCGGGACCCGGACCCTCGTGCACGCCCTCGTCCGCGAGGACGGCACCGTCGACGCCGGCGAGCTGTACGCCGTCGCCGAGGCCCTCGGCATGACGGACCAGCAGGTCCGGCTGTGCGTCAAACGGCTGGTCGGCGAGGGCCGGTTCACCCAGGAGGGCCGGGGCCGCAAGGCCCGGCTGCACGCCACCGCCGACGCGACCGGATCCGTCGCACCCGACGTGGAGTACGTCCGGCACGCCTTCCGGCAGGACCGCGGGCTCGCCCCCTGGGACGGAACCTGGCACCTGTTCGCCTTCGCCATCCCCGAGTCCTCCCGGCAGGCCCGCGACGCACTGCGCGACACCCTGCTCCACCTGGGCGCGGCCCCGCTCCAGGGCGGGTTGTACGTCAGCGCCAACGCGATCGGGGAGATCGTGGAGGCCCACGCCCGCGGGCTCGGCGTCCTCTCCTCCCTCACCCGGCTCACCAGCCGCGACCTGCGGGTCGGAGAGGAGGACGACCCGGCCCGGCTGGCGGCGCTGCTCTGGCCGCTCCCGGCGGTCGCGGAGCGGCACGAGGCGCTGGCCGCGCTCGCCGCGGCCCGGCTGGCCCTGCTGTCGGGCCCGGACCGGCCCACCGGGATCGAGCGGCTGACGTTCGCCATCGAACTGGCCGCGGCCTTCACCGACGCGATGGAACCCGACCCGCTGCTGCCGCCCGAGCTGCTCCCCCAGCCCTGGCCGGGCACCCGGGCCCGGGCTCTCGCCGCCCGGTGCTGGGACGCGCTCGCGGCCGGGGACGCGCAGGACCCGGCGCGGCTGCGGCTGTTCCGGCTCTACGGGGGCGTCGGCAGCGCCGCCGAGCAGCCCGGCGGGAACTGACCGCCGCGGGCCCGCCCGGGCGCGGGCGGGGGACGGCGGGCGACCGGTGGCACGGGCGGCCGGCACGGGCGGTGATTGTCTCGCCCAAGGGGGTGCCGCCTCCGCGGTGGCTGCCCGGACCGCCGCTCCGGGGCGTCTAGCTTCAGCGCACATGAGTGTCGACAACGACGGCGGGCCGGCGTCCCCGCTCGCCCGGCGCGGGCTGGTGCGGGCCGGGCTGGGCGGCGCCGCCCTGCTGGGCACCGGGCTGCTCTGCGTCGCGTCAGCGGCATCGGGGAGCCGCCCGGAGCCCGGGGTGGGCGGGCCCCGGCCCGCAGGGCCCGAACCGGCCTGGCGGGAGCTCGCGGCGGGCAACCGGCGCTGGCGCACGCTCCACGAGCGCCACCCGGACGAGAGCCGGGCCGTACGGCGGGTCCTGATGGCCGGGCAGCACCCGTTCGCCGTGGTGCTGGGCTGCGTCGACTCCCGGGTGCCGCCGGAGCTGGTGTTCGACCAGGGGCTGGGCGATCTGCTGACGGTGCGTTCGGCAGGCCAGGTGCTGGACGAGGCGGTCCTGGGCAGCGTCGCGTACGGCGTGCTGGAGCTGGGCGTTCCGCTGGTCGTGGTCCTGGGCCACCAGGGCTGCGGGGCGGTCGCGGCCGCGGTGGACGCGGACGGGACCGGCGACCCGCTGCCGGCCCACGTCCGCTACCTCGCCGACCAGATCCGCCCCGCGGTGGACCCCGGCCTGCCCCGCCCCGCCCGGGTGGAGGCGGCCGTCACGGCGAACGTTCGCCGGGTGCGGGCGAGTCTGGCCGCCGAACCGGACCTCGCGGCCCGGATCGCGGCGGGCCGCCTGGCCGTGGTCGGCGCCCGGTACGAGCTCAGCAGCCAGCGGGTGACCCGGCTCGACTGACCCGTCCGGGCAGGGTTCCGGTCCGAGGGCGGGCGGCCCAACGCAGCGGGCATGGCTGCCGGCGCCCTCCCCCGGACGGACCCACCAGGGGTGCCGCGCGCCCCCGTACGGGCGCCAATGGAGGCAGAGCACCCATCCCCTGGAGTTGCCATGTCCTCTCCGAACGAACCGTCCGCTCCGGAACCGCCGCGCTCCGGGAGCCCGGCGCGCGAGGCGAACGGCGCGGCACGCGGATCGCCGGCGGGCCGCATCGTACAGAGCACGGTCTCGGCGGTCATCCTGGTCCTGACCTGCATCCTGGTGCCCGTCTCGGTGCTCACGGTGTGGGTGCACGACATCGTGCTCGACACCGACCGGTACGTGGCCACGATGGCCCCCCTCGCCCGGAACGAGGCTGTCCAGGCCGCCGCGGTCCACCGGGCCACCGAGGCCGTCGACGCCCGCGTCGACGCCCGGGTGGTCACCGACGACGTGGCCGACTGGCTGGAGTCGCAGGGCCTGCCGCCCCGGGCCGCCAACGCCGTGCGCGGGCTGGCCCCCCAACTGGACTCCGCCATCGACGGAGCCGTCACCAAGGTCGCCACCCGCGTCGTGGAGAGCGAACAGTTCGACGGGGTCTGGACGGGCGCGAACCGGGTGGCGCACACGGCCGTCGTCCATGCGCTCACCGGCCAGGGCCGGGGCGCGGTCGGCGTCACCGACGGCACCGTCACCCTGAACATCGGCACGCTGGTGGACCAGATCAAGGACGCCCTCGTGAAGGCCGGGCTGTCCCCGGCGAGCAAGATCCCGGAAGTGGACAAGCAGATGGTGCTCTTCCACTCCGACGAGCTCGGGAAGATCCGCAACGCCGCCCATCTGCTGGACGTCGTCGGGAACTGGCTGCCCGTCATCACCGTGCTGCTGGGCGCTGGCGGGGTGCTGCTGGCCCGGCACCGGCGCCGCGCCCTCGCCCGGACGGCGCTGGGCGCCGCGTTCGCCTGCCTGGTGGTGGCCATCGGCCTGGTCATCGGCCGGCGCTACTACCTCGACCACCTGCCCCCGCAGGTGCAGTCCCCGGCCGCGGCCGCGGCGATCTTCGACGCATTGGTGCGGTTCCTGCGGATCAGCCTGCGCACCGCGATCGCCCTGGGCATCGTCGTCGCCCTCGGCGCCTACCTGATCGGCCCCGGCCGGCTGCCGAAGGCGGTACGCGGCGCCTCCGACCGCACCGCGGACTCCGCCGCCGTCTGGGCGGACCACCACCGGATCCACACCGGCCGCGCCGGGACCTGGGTCGAGGCCAACCGCCGCTGGCTCACGCTGGGCGCCATGCTCGTGGTGGTCCTGGTCTTCGCCCTGTGGAACCACCCGACGGTGCTGACCATCCTGCTGCTGGTGCTCATCCTGCTCGTGCTGCTCGCCCTGATCGCGCTGCTCGCCGCGAGCGGCCGCGTGACCGCGGGGGCGGGCGCGGGTGCGGGTGCGGGTGCGGGTGCGGGTGCGGGCGGCGGTGCGGAGCGCCCGGCTGGGCCGCCGCCTCCGCAGGGCGGGTGAGCCGACGCCGCCGCCCCGCCCGCTCCGGGTGGCGCGGCGGCGCAGGGCGGGCTCCCGGTCACTCCGGGAGCCGGCGCATCTCCACCACGTGCAGGCCGAGGGCCTGGAAGCGGGCGAGCAGGCCGTACAGGTGGGCCTCGTCGACGACGGGGCCGAACAGGACCGTCTCGTCGGTGATGACGAAGTTCTTCAGCTCGGGGAAAGCCCCGCTGAGCGTCTCCGACATCTGCCCGTCGATGCGGATCTCGTATCGCATGAGCACACTCTTCTCCCGGCCGGGAAGGCCCGTTCCCTCCATGCTGGGCGCCTCGCCGCCCGCGGGCATCACCCGGTGGAGGTGAGTGCTGCCGGCGCCCTGCCCCGGGGGCCGTAGGACGCGAACGGGTCAGAGCAGCTCCAGTTCCCGGGCCCGGCGGACGGCCTCGCCGCGGCGGTTGGCGCAGAGCTTGCGGTAGATGCTCTTCAGGTGTGTCTTGACCGTGTTGACGGAGAGGCTCAGCTCGGCGGCGATCTCCTCGGTCGACAGCAGCTGCGCCGCGCAGGCGAGGACGTCGTGCTCGCGTTCGCTGAGCGGTTCGACGACGAGGACCGCCCCCGCCCCGCCGGAATCCGCGGGCCGGGCGGCTCCGGGCCTGGCTCCCGCTCCCGATCCTGCGCCGGCTCGGGATCCGCCACCGGCCCGGGTTCCGGCGGGGCCGGGCGTGAGCCAGTCGTGGCCGGGCACCGGGCGGCCGTGCAGGGCCCGGCGCAGCCACGGTCCGGCGTCGAGGAACGGGCGGCGCAGCCGCTCGGGGCGGGCCAGAGCGAGGGCGCGGACGACGAGGCGGCGCACCGCCGCCGGGTCGCCCGAGCCGTCCGCCGCTTCGGCACGCGCCAACAGGGCCCGCACGGTCACGGCGGGGCAGGCGGCGCCGCCGGTGGTGAGGGGGTCCAGGGCCTCGACGGCGCGGGCGCTCTCGCCGCCCGCGATCCAGGCACGGGCGGCGGCGACGGCGAACTCCGCGGCCCAGGGGGCCTCGGGTCGCGCGGCGGCGTCGGCGGGGTCGGCGTCCGTGGCCCCGGCGGTGTCGGCGGTCGGCACCGCAGGGAGCCCGGCCCGGGCCCCGAGGGCTGCCAGCGCGGCCTTCGGGTCCCCTAGGGCCAGGTGCGCGGCCGATGCAGCCAGGGCGAGGTGGGCGTCCGCCCAGGGGGAGGGTTCTCCCGCCGGGGGGTGGGCGACGGCAGCTGCCGACTGCGCGAGGGATCCCGTCGGGTCTCCCCCGGCCAGCAGCAGGCGGGCGCGCAGGACGGCGAGGCCGGCGGCGACGACGGGGTCGTCGTGGGCGCCGGCGGACTCCGCGGCCCGGTCCAGGGCGGCGCCCGCGGCCGCCAGGTCGTCCCGTTCCAGGGCGACGGCGGCCGGGACGAGATCGGCCGCCCCACTGCAGTGGGCCGGCAGCAGGCCGTTCCGGGTGGCCTCAGCGCCCGCCTCCCGGGCCCGGGCCTCGGCCCGGCCGAGCCGCCCCTGCAGGAGGTCGATCAGGGCGAGCCGGGCCAGGGCCTCGTGCCGCGGCGAAGCCGTCCCGGGTCCCTCGCAGGAGTCGGCGGCGGTCCGAAGTGCCTCCGCCGCGGCGTCGAAGTGCCCGGCCCACAGCCGCGCGGCGCCGAGGCCGGTCAGCAGCAGGGCGTCCAGCTCCGGATGGCGGGCGAGGTGCTCGGGCGGCACCTGTCGGGCCGCGGCCGCGGCGTCGGCTGCTCCGGCCTCGGCCATGGCCGCCGAGCCGGCCAGCCTGCCCGCCACCACGCGCAGGAACGCACGGGTCAGCCGCACCGGGGGCAGCTCCGGCACGTTCTCCGGGTCGTGCGGGTCGCGCGCCGGCGGCTCCTCGGCCGCGCGCAGCCGGTCCAGGCCGCGGGTGACGTCGTACCGGGCGAAGGCCAGGGCGGCCCGCACCAGTTCGGGGGCGGGGCCCGGGGTGCCGGGGGCCATCGCGGCGAAGACCTCGCCCAGCCGGTCGGCGTCGAGGCCGGTGAAGAGGCCGCCGACGGCGAGGTCGCCGACGAACCGCGCGGCGGCGTACTCCCAGTCGCCGGCTGCGGCGGCGTGCGGCAGGGCGCTCACGAGCTGCCCGGCCCCGCTGAGCCAGCGGGCCGCCGTCCGGTGCAGTTCCCGCTCCAGACCCGGTTGCCCGGACCGCAGGTGGACGCGGAGGATCTCGGCGAACAGCGGATGGTGGCGGTACCAGGAGTGGCCGACGGCCGTGACGAAGGCGTTGGCCCGTTCCAGCGAGGCCAGGATGGTCGCGCCGTCCTCGCGGCCGGTCAGGGCGTTGGCCAGGTCGGGGTGGGTCTGCTCCAGGATGCTGGTGCGCAGCAGCAGGTCCTGGGTCTCGAAGGGCTGCGTGGCCAGGACCTCGCCCAGCAGGTAGTCGGCGACGGTGCTGCGGCCCGCCTCGAACTCCTTCAGGAAGCGGGCCGGGTCGTCGGTCTCGTGCATGGCGAGGGCGCACAGCCTTACGCCGGCGGCCCAGCCCTCGGTCCGCTCGGTCAGCAGCCGGGCCGCCTCGGGGCCCCCGTCCAGGCCGTGGCGGTCCAGGAGGGCGGCCGTTTCGTCCTGGTTGAAGGCCAGGTCGGCGCTGCGGATGTCGACCATCTCGTCGCCGGCCCGGTACCGGTGGAGGGGCAGCAGGGGCTCCGTACGGCTGATGAGGACCAGGTGCAGGGCGGGGCGGGAGTGTTGGAGGACGAACGCGAGCTGCTCGGCGATCACGGGTGCGGACACGCGGTCGAACTCGTCCAGGACGAGCAGGACCGGGTCCCTCAGACCGCTCAGGTGGGCGGCGAACCGGACGAGCAGTGCGTGGTCGACCTCCTCGGCGCGGGCCGGGGTGCCGACGTCGTCGGGCAAGGGCAGTCCGTGGTGGCGCAGCGCCTCCAGGACGTACGCCCAGAACATGCCCGGGGCGTTGTCGTCGGTCTCGGTGGTCAGCCAGGCGACCGGCCACGGGAGGGGGTCCCGGGCGAGCCAGTCGGCGACCAGCAGGGTCTTGCCGGCGCCGGCCGGGCCGTTCACCAGGACCAGGGGGCGGTCGACGCCGTCGGCGAGGCGCTGCGTGAGGCGGGGCCTGCGGACGAAGGTGTGCGGGACGGAGGGGACCGCGAAGCGGGTGGGCAGGACCGGAACGCCGAAGGCCCGGCTGCCGCGGGGCTCCCGGGCCGCCGTGCGGGGGGTGGAGCGGGGGGCTGCTGTCTCACCCATGCCTATCACCAGGAAGGACGGGGCGGCCGCGCGTGCGGAACCCTTTCGGCATGATCGTACGTCCGGTGTCGGCGGGACACCTTTCGGATCACCTGTGCCGGGTGATGCGCGACCGCACGCAGCGAACCCTCGGGGGCGCCCGTTCCGGCACCTGCCGACCGGCCGGTCACCCGATGGCGTGAGAAAGCGCGGATACGCCACTCATGCGGGTGATCTCGAGGCGGGCGGGGCCGCGCGGGGTGTCACGATCACCGCCGGCTCCGCGTCACCGCAGCCCCTCGCTGCCCGATCGTTCGAGGACCGGCCTTGACCGTCATCGCCCCTTCCGCTCCGCCCCGCATCCGTCTGGCCGTGCGCTGCCGGGCCGTCGTCGACTCCCCCGCCTTCGGGGCCGGTGTGCTCGCGCTGATCCTGTGCAACGCGGTGCTGCTGGGCGCGGAGACGTACCACGGGTTCGCCGACACGCACCGGGAGCTGCTCGCGGGCGCCGAGAACCTGTTCCTGAGCCTGTTCGCGGTGGAGCTGGCGGTGCGCGCCGTCGCCTGCGCCGACCGGCCGAAAGCTTTCCTCCGGGACCCGTGGAACCTCTTCGACCTGGCCGTGCTCCTGGCCGCGTTCCTGCCGCTGATCCGGGAGAACACGAGCGTGCTGCGGCTGCTGCGGCTCAGCCGGGTGCTGCGCACCGCCCGGTTCCTGCCGCAGCTGCGGGTCCTGCTGATCGCGGTGGGGCGGGCCGTGCCGGGCACGCTCAGCTTCCTGTGCGTGGGCGCGCTCGTGGTGTACCTGTACGCGATGGTCGGCTGGATGTGCTTCGCCGGCACCGACCCGGTGCACTTCGGGTCGGTGGGCCGGGCCTGCCTGACCCTGTTCCTGCTGACCACGATGGACGGCTTCGCAGACGCGGTGCGGGCCGGGCTGGAGCTGTCGCGACTGACGCTGCTCTACTACGCCTCGTACGTGCTGCTGGCGTCGTTCGTCCTGGTCAACGTGTTGATCGGGGTGGTGCTGGGCTCCCTGGAGGAAGCCCGGGAGCAGGAGCGGCAGGCCCGGCTCGAACTCAGACGGCAGAGCCGCCCCGAGCCCGCTGGCCCCACGTCCGCCGAGCTCCGGGCCCGGCTGGCGGAGGCCCGGCGGGCCCTGGACGAGGTGGAGGCCGCGCTCGCCCGCACCCCGCACCCGGCCAGGTCCGAGCGGAGCGACCGGGGTGACGCGCCCGACGTGCCCGACCGGTCCGCCGGCCCGGGCGCCGCGGTCCCGGCCGGGTTCCGGGCGGTGTCCGGGCCGCCCGCGTGAACACGCGGCGCCGGAGGCGTGCCGCGGGACGGGCGGCGGAAGGGGGTCAGGGGCAGGGCATGCTCATGTAGAGCGCCTGCTCGCCCTCGGACGCGGTGCCCTGGTAAAGGCTGGTGTCCAGGCCGCAGAAGGCGAAGCCCATCCGCCGGTAGGCGTGGATGGCCGGGGCGTTGACGCTGGTCACCTCCAGCCAGATGTGCCCGGCGCCCCGCTCGCGGCCGAAGTCGGCGGCGTGCCCGATGAGCGCGCGGCCGATGCCCTGGCCGCGGTGGGCCGGGGCGACCTCGATGTCCTCGATGGTCAGCCGCCGGTTCCAGGCCGCGTAGGAGACGGCGGCGAAGCCGGCGACGGCCCCGTCCTCACCGACCGCGACGAAGGTGCGGCTGTCGCCCTCCGCTCCGCTGTCGTCGCCGTCGCCGTCGCCGTCGCCGTCCGTGTCGTCGTCATCGAACGCGTCGGGGAAGACCTTGACCAGCGGCGGGTCCACCGGCACCTCGCGGAGCGCGAACCCGCCGTCGGTGACGGCCACTTCGAAGACGGTGGAGGTGGTGAACGACCCGTCGAGGGCCACGATGGCCTCCGCGTCCTCGGGTCGGGCGGTGCGGAGGCGGTACGTCGTGCCGTACGTCGTGTCCTTGGTCGCGGTCATGCCACGAGGCTATGCCCGGGCCGCCCCGAACGGCAGGGGTTCGGCCGACTGGAGGCGCGGGCGGGCCGGGCGGGTCCGCTGCCACGGAGGGCCCGGGCGCGGCGGTGTCGCGCCGCGCCCGGGCCCGGGCCGTCAGCAGGGCCGGCCGGCCGTGTCAGCCGCCGACCGCCTTGCGCATGTGCTCGGCGGCGCGCCGCTCGAACTCCTCGTGCGGCACGTCCTCGATGTGGGTGGCGATCGTCCACCGGTGCCCGAACGGGTCGAGCACCTGCCCGGTCCGGTCGCCGAAGAAGTGGTCCTGGACCTCTCGCTGCGGCGTCGCCCCGGCCTTCACCGCCCGGGCGAAGGTGGCGTCGACGTCCTCGACGAACAGGTACAGGGTGACCGGGGAGCCGCCGATGGCGTGGGGGCCGAGCAGACCGGCCTCCTTCAGCTCGTCGGACAGCATGACGATCGTGCTGCCGATCCTGATCTGCGCGTGCATGATCTTGCCGTTGGGTGCGGTGGAGCGGGCCAGCTCCTGCGCCCCGAAGGCCTCGGCGTAGAAGGCGATCGCCTCGCTCGCGCCGTCCACGGACAGGTAGGCCGTCAGCTCCGCGTAGCCGTCCGGAATCGGTTTGACCATTCTTGACCTCTTGGGTTGTTCGGGTAAGGGAATCGGGTGTGGGGTCGGGTGTCGGGTGTCGGGCGCTACGCGGCGGTGATCCGGTCGAGTGCCGCGAGGAAGGTGCGCAGTTCGTCCTCGGTGCCGAGCGAGACCCGCAGGTGGCCGGGGTAGCCGAACATGCCGGTGTCCCGGACGAGGATCCCGTGGTCCTTCGCCAGTGCGTCCTGCGCCTCCCGGGAGGCGTCGACCCGGACGGCGACGAAGTTGGTCTCCGACGGCACGTACTGGTAGCCGCGCCGCTCCAGTTCCGCGTAGAACCACTCCCGGCGTTGCGCGGCGCCCCGGCGGATGCCGTCCAGGAACGGCTGGTCCGCCAGCGCGGCCAGGGCGGCCGCCTGGGCGACGCGGTTGACGCTGAACGGAAGGACGGTCAGGGTGCGGCGGACCTCGGCGATGAGGTCGGCGGGGCCGACCGCGTAGCCGATCCGCAGGGCCGCCAACCCGTACGCCTTCGAGAAGGTGCGCAGCGCCAGCACCGGGGCGTCCCCGTCGAGGAAGTCCCGGGTCTGGGGCAGGCCCGGGTCGCCGAACTCCTGGTACGCCTCGTCGAAGACCAGCGGCACGCCGCTCGCCCGCGCCGCGGCGACCAGGGCGGCGAAGTCCTCCTTCGCCAGGGCCGTCCCCGAGGGGTTGTGCGGGTTGCACACGTACCCGATGCCGTGCTCGGGCAGTGCGTCCGCGAAGTCCCCGATGTCGATGACCCCGTCGCGCAGGGGACGGGCGACGGCTCCGCGGCCGATGCGTTCGAGGGCCTCCTGGTAGCCGGGGAAGGTTCCCGCGGTGACCAGGCCGGGCCGCGCGAGGTCACCGAGGGTCAACGCGGTCGCCAGCACCAGTTCGTCGCTGCCGTTGGCCACGGCGATCCGGTCCTCGGAGACGCCCCAGTGCGCGGCGAGCGCCGTGACGAGGGTGTCCCGCTGCGGCGACGGGTAGCGGCTGACGCGTTCCAGTGCCCCGGTCGCGGCGGCGACCGCGGCGGGGCTCGCGCCGTACGGGCTCTCGCTCAGGTGCAGGCGCACCATCGAGTCCGCGTCGGGCACGCTGGTGTTGTAGACCTTCGGCTCCGGCCGGGCGGGCGCAGTCACAGGTCGGATCCCAACAGGATGCCGAAGCAGTAACTGCCCACCGCTGCTTCCTTGGTGACGAACTGGTGCACACTGCCGGCCGGGATGCGCATGACCGCCGGGGAGGTCAGCTCGTGGAGCACCCCGTCGAGGTGGACCTCGATGCGGGCCTGGCCCGGAAGCGGCGAGACGAGGAGGTAGATCTCGTCCACGTCGTGGGTGTGCGGCGCGGCGACGGGCTTGTCGACGAGCGTGCTGAGCTCACCGCCGGCGATCTGCACCGGCATGCCGCCGAACATGTCGCCGGTCAGGTAGAAGGGGGCGGGCTGGTGGTGTCCTGCGACCGCGAGCGGGATCGGCAGCTCGGACACGATCTCTGCGGTGGTCGGGGTGGTCTGGGTGGTCTGGGTGGTCTGGGTGGTCACGCTGCCTCCAGGACGAAGAGGTACGTGTGCGGCGCGCCGAAGGGCACCGCGTTGCGCAGCCGCATGCCGCCCTTGTCGAAGAGCTCCTCGTACTGCTCGCGGGTGTAGATCGGGACGCCCATGAGGGCGTGCGCCAGCTCGAAGCCGCTGGAGAAGATCGGCAGGGTGCCGTCGCCGTTCCTCGGCCGGACGGTGGTGTCGCCCAGCAGGAACGTGTTGGCCTTGGGGAACGCGGCGCGCAGGCGGGGTATCACCTGGTCGCGGCGCTGCGGGTCGACGAGCAGGTCGTGCAGGAACATGAAGCTCATCACGACGTCGGCCTGGTCGGCGCCCTCGACGCGGTGGTCGTTGAACAGGATGTCCAGCACGTCCGCGCACACCGGCTCGACGGTGCCGCGCAGCCCGTACCGCTCGACGGTCTCCGCCCCGAGTTCGGTGGCGGACTTGCTGATGTCGATGCCGATCCCGCGGCTGCCGGGGCGCCCCTTGACCAGCCGGGAGACCCGCTCGCTGACGCCCGCGCCGAGGTCGACGAGGGTGGTGAAGTCGAGCCGGGCGATCTCCTGGTCCAGGAGGTGCCGCATGAGGGCGCTGTCGGCCTGGGCCGAGCCGAGGGCCACCATGCCCTCGTCGCGGTGCAGGTCGACGCCGAAGCGGCGGTCCCCCCGGGCGACGGAGGCGGCGTTCGCGAAGATGTCGTGGTAGCCGCCGACGCCCCAGGTGAAGAAGCCGATGGCCTGGCGGACGTCCTCGCCGCTGCGGGTCGCTTCGACGCGGTCGCCGCGGACGTCGACGTATCCGAAGGATTCGGCTCCGCTCACCAGGGAGCGGACGACGGCGGGATCGAGGTCGTTCTCCCGGCAGAACGCGGCAATCTCCACGGAGCCGTCGTCCTGGAGTCTCTGGAACAGTCCGAGGCGCTCCAGTGCGTGGAGCACGTGGGCGCAGATGAAGCCGTTGAAGGCGGTGTCGGGGTTCAGCGGTGTGGGCGCCTGGCCCCGCCACTGTTCAGTCAAAGCGTGTACCGGCGACAATCGTCTACACCTCTCAGGAATGCGGCGGGCGGGCCGCAAAGGCACCGCCCGCCGCGTGAAATGACCTGCTCAGAAGGCCTCGAGACGGGCCAGGTTGGTGGCGAGGGAGTACGGGGTGAGGTCGACGCCCGGCGCCTTGCCGAGGTAGAGGTCCCGGATGATCTGGCCGGCGAGGGGGGCCTGCGCCAGGCCGTGGCCGGTGAAGCCGCCGGCGAAGAAGATCCGGTCGTGCTGGCCGCTGCCCTTGCCGATGATGGCCGACTTGGTGGGCGTGACGTCCAGGGTGCCGGTCCAGGCGCTGTGCAGCTTGAGGCCGTCGAGCTCCGGGTACCACTTCGGCAGCTCGTCGACGGCGGCCTGGTACCAGATGTCCCGCAGGCCGTCCTGCTTGGAGATGCGCTCCAGGCCGACGAGGATCGACTTGCCCATGCCCATCGTCTTCAGCCCGGACACGGGGTGGAAGGTGAAGGGCAGGTTGTGGATGTCGCGGTCGGTGCGGAGCGGGTCGCTGTGCAGCAGCTCGGCGAACTGCCCCCACACCGGCAGGTCCAGGCCCGCGAGCTTGGCGACGTCGCCGCTCCAGGGACCGGCCGCGATGACGACCGCGCCGGCGGTGAAGTCGCCCATCGTCGTGGTGACCACGCCGCTGTCGCTGTCGATCCCGGTGACGGAGACGTGGGAGTACAGGCGGGCGCCGTGCTGCCGCGCGGCCTCGGCGTACCCCTGGACGATCGCCTCCGGCTTGATCCGGTAAGTCGCCGGGTTCCAGACCGCGGCCTCGATGGTGTCCTTGTCCAGCCACGGGTTGAGCTCGACGGCCTGCTCGGCCGTGAGCATCTCCACCGCGGCGCCGGCCTCGCGGTGGTCCGCCAGGTCGGCCTCCAGCTCGGCCGCCTGCTGCGGGCTTGTGAGGATCGTCAGCAGGCCCAGGTCCTCCAGGCCGACGTCGACGCCCGTGGTCGCGGCGAACTGCCGGAAGTCCGCGAGGCTGCGCGTCGCCAGCTCGGAGTCGTGCGGCTTCCGGGGGAAATAGGTGCGGAAGGCACGGGCGGTCTGGGAGGTGGTCCGGGACCCGAACTGGTTCTTCTCGACGAGCACGACGTCAACGCCCGCCTTTGCGGCGTGGTAGGCGATGGACGTGCCGATCACCCCTCCGCCGATGACCAGCATTTCCGCCGTGTTCTTCTGCTCAGACATTCGCACCCCTCGTAATGGTCGGACGGTAGGTCCAGTTGTCGCCTTCGATGTCCCACGGGAACAGCTGCAGGTTCCAGGCACCGAGCGCATTCACGTACGTGGCCATCTGCGCCATGAGGGCGACGAAGTCCTCGCGCGTGGTGATGACGTCGAATGCGGCGACCACTTCCTTGGTGATGTCCCAAAGGGTGTTCATTCCGGTGTAGCCGAGGAACTCGGTCGGCTTCACGAGCAGGATCTTCGCCAGCTCGATCAGCGAGGAGAGCGGCATCTCGATGTTCCGGCCGGCCCGTACGAGGGTCGTGTAGTTCACGTATCCCAGCGGACGGGTCTCGCCGTTCACGGCGACCAGGGTCGTGAGGACCGAGTTCTTCGTGCCGGCCCCGGAGGTGCCGCGGGACTTGCCCTCGTGGATGTCGAGGAGTTCGTCGGTCGGGTCGACCAGGACCCGCTCGGTCTCCGCGGCGATCCGCTCGATCAGCCCGCGGAGCTTCTCGTTGCCGACGTCGACCCGCTTCACGCCGTGGCCGGCCGGGCCGTCCACGCGCCGGACGTGGGCGATGATCGGCTCGCCGTTTCCGTACACGGACTCCCAGATCATCTGCCCGATCTTGGGCAGCTGGTCGACGTCCTCGGGCACGACCTGTCCGATGGGCGAGGTCGGCATGGGCTCGGTGAGCTCGCCGTACTTGATGGTCAGGTGCTGCACCGCGGAAAGGAAAACCGTGCCGTTGGGCTGGATCTTCCGGTTCACCTTGTAATCCGGGACCGCGTGGAGCAGATCGTGGGCCGGCGGCACGTGGTAGAAGCAGTCGCCGGCCACGAGGGCGTGACCCTGCAGGGTCTTGTACGGCAATGACGCCCAAAGCGGCTCGACGAGGTCGGAGTTGCGCCCCTCGTCGAGGGTGACACGAACCTTGGCGCCGATGGGCTCCCAGGCGATCTCAATTTGTCGCATTGTACTCCTATCTCCTGCTATTCGGCCCCTGTCGCCCAGGAGAGAGCGCATGACAGGTTCCAGGGAGTTGGATACCGACAACGGGCTCGATGCCGTCGCGAATCGAATATAGGGATAGCGGCCGTTCACCCGATCGACAGGCCTGGTTTTTCTGTCAAATCCGAGCTTCTGTGTCACTTCAAGCCATGACCCCATTCAGGGAATACCAAATTCCGGCACCGCCGCAACGCTGCCGGAATTATTCGTTCAGGGAAACTGGAGGTAAAGGACTCCCCATGTCTGCTGGTCACGCCCGGGGCGGCGCCCCCACCGGAGCGGCTCGGAAACGCCGCAGGGCCGCCCACGGTGAACAGTGGGCGGCCCTGCGGCCGAGCCGGCGGTTCAGGCCGGAGCGCGTGCGGTCACGCCTCGTTGGCGGCCAGCGAGAACGGCGTGATGTCGACGCCGGGGTGCCGGCCGAGGTGCAGGTCCCGGACGATCTTTCCCACGGCGGGCGCCTGGCTGAGCTCGTGCCCGGTGAACCCGGTGGCGAAGAGGACGCGGTCGTGCCCGCCGTCGGCCCGGCCGACGATCCCCGACCTTGACGGCGTGATGTCGAGGGTTCCGGTCCACGCACTGTGCAGGGTGGTGCCCCGCAGGCGCGGGTACCAACGCCCCACCTCGTCGGCGGCCTCCCGCAGCCAGATGTCCCGCATGTCCGGCTCGGTGGAGAAGCGCTCCAACCCGACCAGGAAGGACGGCCCCATCCCCATCGTCTTCAGCCCGGCCCCGGGGTGGAACGTGAACGGTGTCGTGACGGCCTCCTCGCCGACCGGGTCGGTGCGGAACAGCTCGGCGAACTGGCCCCACACCGGCAGCTTGAGGCCGGCCAGCTCGGCGACCTCCCCGCTGCCCTGTGCGTCCGCGATCACGACGGCTCCGGCGGCGAAGTCGCCGGCCGAGGTGGCGACACGGCCGGTGGACGCGTCCAGCGCGGTCACGGTGACGCCGGGGACCACGCGCGCGCCGTGCTTGCGGGCGCCCTCCAGATAGCCGCGGAGCACCTCGTCCGCCCTGAGGCGGATCATCTGCGGGCACCAGAGCGCGAACTCGACGCCGGCCGGATCCAGCCATGGGTTCCGTTCGACGGCCTGGGCGACGGTCAGCTGCTCCAGCCGGACGCCCGCCTCGCGCTGTGCGGGCAGCTCGGCCTCCAGTTCGGCCGCCTGCTCGGGTGTCGTCGCCACCACGAGCATTCCGGTCTCGGCCACCTCCAGATCGATCCCGAGGGTGCTGCCGAACGATCGGAAATCGGCCAGACTCCGCACGACCAATTCCGAGTCGTACACCCGTCCGGGAAAATACGTACGGAATGCACCGGCGGTCTGGGTCGCGGTGGCGCCGGCCTGATCCCGCTCGAGCAGAACGACGTCGGCACCCGCCGCGGCGCAGTGATAGGCGACGGAGGCCGCGATCACCCCGCTGCCGATGACGACCAATTCCGCCGTGTTCTTCTGATCGGACATGCGCAATCTCCCGTGACGTGGCCTACCCGCGTCGACCCGCACCCCGAAC
Organism: Streptomyces pallidus (ex Mingjun et al. 2026); assembly: GCF_051550185.1. NCBI lineage: Bacteria > Bacillati > Actinomycetota > Actinomycetes > Kitasatosporales > Streptomycetaceae > Streptomyces > Streptomyces pallidus (ex Mingjun et al. 2026). The sequence continues at coordinate 1,113,146 of NZ_CP196181.1, forward strand.
GGCGGAGGTACGGGGGTGTTCGTTCGGCCGATGGGCTGAATCAGCCGAAATCATGGAGAGCCGCTGCGAACCGGCCAAAGAACCGCGGCGCACATGTGTCAGGTCGGCCGGGGCAGTCGACGAGTTGACGGATCATCCGTCAACTCGTCGGCCTGCGCGCCGGGGAGGCGGAGCATGGGGCGCATGAGGGCAGCCTGCGTCGATCGACCGACCGGGGTCGCGGGAGGACCGCCCGCGCAGCCGCGGCGACAGGGGCCGCCGCGGCCGTTCAGTGCTGCCGCGGCGTCACTTCTTGGGCGCCTGGAGGCTCCAGATGCGACCGTCGGGGTCGCGCACCTTCATCTCCTGGGTGCCGTAGTGGGTGTCCTCGAACGGCTGGACCACGTCGAGGGACGGGTCGGCGCTGAACTCGCCGGCGTCCGCGACCCGGAGCACGACCTGGGCCTCGGGCTTCTGGTCCTCGGGGACCTCGGCGAGCAGGACGTACGCGCCGTTGCCGTTGCGGAGCATCCCCGACCCCTCCTCGGTCGAGAACTCGACGTTGTAGCCCAGCGCCTGGAGGAACTTGGCCGCCTTGCCCCAGTTGTGGGTCTCGAGGTAGACGCCTTCGATACCTTCGGTGGTCATGCCTGCTTTCCCTTCGAGTGTTCCTGCTCTTGGTCGGCGAGATACGTGCGCAACGCCTCGGTGACCAGTGCCGAGAGCGATTGCTCGTTCTCAATCGCATGGTGCTTTATCTGCCGGATCAGATCCACCGGCAAGTAGACGTTGAACTGCTTGACTTCTGCACGCATGCTAGCATGCTAGCATGCGCCGATTCCTTGAACCACGTTTGTATGAACGCGAGTTACGAGCCGAGGAGGGCTCCGAACAATGAAACGCCAATGGTGGACGCTGATCGTGGTGTGCGCCGCCACGTTCATGCTGCTGCTCGACGTCACGATCGTCGCAGTCGCACTCCCGGACATCCAGCAGTCCCTGCACGCGAGCTTCAGCGGCCTGCAATGGACGACGGACGCCTACGCGTTAAGTCTCGCGGCGCTCCTGCTCACCTCCGGGTCCCTCGCCGACCTGTACGGCAGGCGGCGGCTGTTCCTGATCGGCCTGACGGTCTTCACCGCCGGATCACTGCTCTGCGGCATCGCCCAGGACCAGCTGACGCTCGTCCTGTCGCGCGCCGTGCAGGGGGTCGGCGGCGCGATCCTGTTCGCGACCTCGCTCGCCCTGCTCGCCGGCGCCTTCCAGGGCCGGGAGCGCGGCGCGGCCTTCGGCATCTGGGGTGCCGTCGCGGGTGTCGCCACCGCGCTCGGCCCGGTGCTCGGCGGTGTGATCACCAGCGGGATCAGCTGGCGCGGCATCTTCCTGGTGAACCTGCCCATCGGCATCGCCGCGATCGCCATCACCCTGCGCCTGGTGGACGAGTCCCGGCCGCCGCGTGCCTCCCGGGTCGACTGGCTGGGCATCGTGCCGCTCACCGTGGGTCTGTTCAGCCTGGTGTACGCGCTGATCAGGGCCAGTGACACGGCGTGGGACGACCAGGGCGTACTGATCTGCTTCGGCCTGGCGGCGGTGTTCCTCGTCGCGTTCGCGGTGATCGAGTCGCGGGTCTCCGAGCCGATGTTCGACCTGTCGCTGCTGAAGACACCGACGTTCCTGGGCGGCTCGATCGCGGCGTTCGCGATGAACGCCTCCCTGTTCGCGATGTTCATCTACATCGTGCTCTACCTGCAGAACGGCCTCGGCTTCAGCGCGATGGGCACCGGCATCCGGCTGCTGGTCAGCTCCGGCTGCACCCTCGTCGCGGCCATGGTGACGGGCCGGGTGATGAACCGCGTCCCGACCAAGTGGCTGATCGGCCCGGGCCTGGTCGTGGTGGGCATCGGCCTGCTGCTCATGCGGGGCGTGACCGCCGAGTCGGGCTGGACCCACCTCATCCCCGGCTTCATCGTCACGGGCATCGGCGCCGGCATGGTCAACCCGCCGCTGGCCTCGACCGCGGTCGGCGTCGTCCAGGTGTGGCGCGCCGGCATGGCCTCCGGTGTCAACCAGACCTTCCGCCAGGTCGGCATCGCCGTCGGTATCGCCCTGTACGGCTCGATCTTCACCTCGTCGCTGCACGACTCCCTGCGGGACGGCCTCTCGGGCGTGCCCGCGCTCCAGGGGCGCACCGACCAGGTCGCGGACGCCATCCGCATGGGCGCCCCCGAGCGGGCGATCTCCGCGGCCCCCGCGGAGTTCCACGAGCAGGTGCGGACCGCGGCCCACGCCGGCTTCGCCACGTCCCTGAACGACCTGCTGCTCGTCAGCGGCATCCTGGCGCTCGTCGGCGGTGTCCTGGCCTTCGCCCTCATCCGCGCCAAGGACTTCGTCCCCCAGGGCCCCCCTGGCGGCGGCCCGGGCCGCCCCCCGTCCCAGCCGCAGAACACGGAGGCCTCCCCGGCCCGCTGACGGACCGGACCTCCTGACCGCGCCTCACCCGAGAACGGCACTGCACCCGACGGGCCCGTCGGGTGCAGTGCCGTTCTCCGTACCGGCTCCGGCGGTTCAGCGGGAGCCGGGGGCGTGGCGGCGGTGCTGTTCGAGGAAGGGGGCGAGCAGGCCGGGGACCGCCTCCTCGGCGAAGGCGAGGCCCTCCGGGACCGACACGTCACGGACCTTGTAGACGCCGCTGCCGGCGGCCGTGGCCGCGCCGAGGGTGAGCAGGCCCGCCCGGCGCTGGAAGAACGAGCGGGTGATGGACCAGCCGACGATGCCGTCCCGCTGGAGGGCGACGGTGCGGCGGTTGAAGGTACCCGCGCGGGTGACCAGGTAGTGGCCGTGGAGGGCGTGGCCGAGGCTCCGGTAGGCGTCGAGGGCGAAGGCCGCGCCGACCGCCAGCAGGGCCAGGCCGGTGATCCAGCCGGTGTGCACGAGCACCGGCGTGAGCCACAGCCCGGGGCCGATGAGGACCGCGGCGACCAGGGCCGCGTACATCAGGGCGCGGTTGAACCTGCGCCGCAGGGCGGCCCGGGGGTGCGGTACGAGCAGCGCCTCGGCCGTCGGGGAGGTGTCCTCGCCCAGGACGTCGGCCGCGATCCGCTGGGCCAGGGCCAGCGGTACGGCCGGGGTGAGCCGGCTGCGGCTGCTGTTCTCGTCCTCGTCGCCCAGGCCGCTGGCGACGGCCTTCAGGCGGGCGCCGCCGGCCCAGCGCAGCAGCAGCGGTTCGGCCACCTCGGCACCGCGCAGGCGCTGCTCCTCAATGCTGACGGAGCGGGTGATCAGCAGGCCGCGGCGGACGCGGAGCATGCCCGCCTCGGCGCGCTCCAGCCGGTAGCCGCCCCACCCTTCGATGAAGGTGACCGTCGATCCGACGATGCCGATCAGGACGATGACGACGAGGGTCACCAGGATGCCGAACCAGAGGGGCACCGAGCCGAAGCGGTCCGTGAGGTCCTTGACGATGCCGAGTTCCAGCGGGTCGATCTTCATCTCGTGCAGCGTGCGGTAGGTGCTCGCGACCGCGATGAAGACACCGCCGACGCCCCAGACCGTCAGCGGCGCGTACCGCAGCCACGCCCAGTCCAGTTCGGCCAGGGCGGCGTCGGCGTCGGCCCCGGCGGACGCGTGGCCGCGGCGGGCACGCCGCAGTTCGGTCAGGCGCCGGCTCAGTGCCGTCGCGTCGCTGACGCTGAGGCCGTCCAGGGAAAGGCCGCCGGTCTCGGAGCCGCCCTGCTCGCCGGTGCCGACCTTCAGGGAGGTGAGGCCGAAGATCCGGTGCAGGGGGTTGGCGGTCAGGTCGACGCTGCGGATGCGGTCGACGGGCACCGAGCGCTGGCTGCGGAAGAGCAGTCCCTTGTGGAGCTCCACCCGGTCCTCGGTGACCCGGTACCGGGTGGTGATGAGCCGCATGATGCTGATGCCGGCGATGACGAGGCAGGTGATGAAGAAGGAGGCGAGCGTGATCAGGGCCTGGAGGTTCAGCTCGCCGCCGGTGAGGACGGAGGTGGCCGCGAACATGGCCACCGGAGCGGCCATCACGCTCAGGTTGACGAGGACCAGGCGGGGGTTGAGCCGGCCCCAGCCGTCCTGCCCGGTGGTGTCGGCCGGGCTCTGCACCGAGGCGTCCCGGGTCACGTGGCGTCTCCCGGCACGACCTGGACGGACCGGGTCAGGTGTTCCACGAGCCCGGTGGCGTCCTGGTGGTCCAGCCCGTTGATCTTCACGGCGCCCGCGGAGGAGGCGCTCGTGACGGTGATCCCGGACAGCCCGAACATCTGCTGGAGCGGGCCGCGGAGCATGTCGACGGTCTGCACGCGGGACAGCGGGACCACGCGCCACCGCTGCCACAGCCAACCGGAGGCGGCGTAGACGGCGTCCTCCGTCATCTCCCAGCGGTGCACCCGGTAGCGCCAGACGGGCATGACCGCCATGTACAGGAGTCCGGGGACGAGCGTGCTGAGGAAGAGCCAGCCGAACACCGTCCGCGCCGGCGGGATGCAGAGGTAGAGCACACCGAAGACGAGCGGAAGCGGCAGGGCGAACAGCGACGACTGGAGGGTCCACCAGCCGATCGCACGGCTCTCGACCCGGTTGCGGGGCGGCCGGAGCCTCAATTCATGGTTTTCTAGCACTGCTTCACCCAAATTCCTGAAACGATCTCAAAACCTCGGCGGACATCGGTCGGGTCGGCGTTCGACCCGTATCGCACTGCTCTCAGTTCGCCCTCCCGTCCCCGTCCGCGAGCGGCGCGGTCGCGGCCCGTACGGCGCGCAGCCGCGACACCACGACCGCGGTCCTGGCCACCACCATCGACAGCGACATCACGGCGAGGGCACTCACCAGCACCTCGCTGCCGCTGAGCTGGAAGTCGGCGGTGAACCGGCTCATGCGTGCCCCGTACCAGTGCTCGCAGCCGTAGGCGAAGAGGATCTGGAGGCCCGTCAGGACGACCCAGACCACCGCGTGGCCGAAGCCCCCGGTGCTGCGGACGTCCCCCGCACGGTCCCGGTGGGCGGTGAGCTGGGAGGCCGCGACCAGCCCGCAGATGCCCCCCGTGCCGAGGGCGGCGAGGTGCAGCGAGGGGTCGTTGCCCTCGGTCGGAAAGGACCGCAGGCAGGCGCCGATGACGACGGCCGCCGCCAGTGCGGGGCCGGCGATCCGCGCGGCGGTGATCCGCCGGTTGCCGGAATCGGTCACGAGGATGACGGCCAGGATCGTCCCGCAGATGATGACTGCCGTCGTGAACTGACCCACCTGACCGGCCCCGCCCTTTCCGTACTCCCCCGGCATCCCGTGCGGCGGTTCTCCCTCCGCTGCTCCCACGGTAGGCGGGGGGTGCGGGCCGCCGGGACGACCGATCGGTGGGACCGGCTGTCAACCGGTCGACGGACAGCGTCAGCACGCGTGGTAGGACTGGTGACGTGCGCATACACACTCAGGAGGAGGACTCCCGGTCCCCCCGGACCCCACGGCCCGCACGGTCCCCGCTGGCGACCGCGCAGTACGGCCCCGAGTCGGGGAGCCGCTGGTTCGGGCTGTGGGACGGCTACTTCGCCGTCTCCTACCTCGTCACCGTCGCCCTGCTGTTCACGTCCGAAGAGGACCAGGTCCACCGGGCGTTCGCGATCGGTGCGCTGACCCTGATCGTGCCCTGGTACGCGGGTGTCGGCCGCCGACCCATGATCCTACGGACCAAGAGCCGGCGGAACATGGTCTTCTGCGCCGGGCTGTTCCTGCTGTTCGCCTCCTCCAGCACGCTCGACCTCGGGGGTTCCTTCGCGCTGTTCGCGGTGGTGCCCATGCTGATGATGAGCCTGCCGATGCCGTCCGCGATCGTGCTGGTCGTCCTGGCCAACCTGTGGCCGCTGATCGTGGTGTGGCTGCGGGGCGGGCAGTTCGACCCCCACATCATGTCGGTGCTGCCCATCTCGCTGCTGGGCATCGCCCTGTCGGTGCTGCTCGGGCTGTGGATCACGCGGGTGGTGCAGCAGAGCGCGGACCGGGCCGTGCTCATCGACGAGCTGCGGCTCAGCCGGGAGCGGGAGGCCCGGCTGTCGCACCAGGCCGGCATCTCGGCCGAGCGGGAGCGGCTGGCCCGGGAGATCCACGACACCCTGGCGCAGAGCCTGACCAGCATCATCAGCCTGGTGCAGGCGGCCGAGTCGGAGGTGGTGGCCAATCCGGAGCGGGCCCGCTCCCGGCTGGGGCTGGCCGGCCGGGTGGCCCAGGACAGCCTGGCGGAGGCGCGCACCTTCGTCTCCGCGCTCACTCCGCCGGCGCTGCGCGGGAGTTCCCTCGTGCAGGCCGTGCGCCGACAGGCCGACCTGCTGATGGAGGAGACGGAGCTGACGGTGCGGTGCACGGCCCGGGGTGCGGAGCAGCCGCTGCCGACGGCCGTCAGCGTGGTGCTGCTGCGCTCGGCGCAGGAGGCGTTCGCCAACGTCCGCAAGCACGCGCGGCACGCCCGTAGGGTGGAGGTGCTGGTGGCGTACGCGCCGGACGAGGTACGGCTCGTGGTCCGCGACGACGGCGCGGGCTTCGAGGCGGACGCCGTCCTGGCGGACGGGCCGCAGGACGGCCGCGACGGCCGGCAGGACGGCGGGCGGAACGGTTACGGGCTGCGCGGGATGCGGGCCCGGGTGGAGGAGATCGGCGGAATGGCAGAGGTCAGCAGCAGCCCGGGCACGGGCACGGTCGTCGAGGTGACGGTGCCTCTGGCCCCGGTGGTGCGGGAGTCGGCCGGTGAGTGAGCGCGAGCCGATCGGGGTGCTGCTCGTCGACGACCACCCGGTGGTCCGGGAGGGCCTGTCCGCGATGCTGGAGCTGGACGAGGGGATCCGGGTCCTCGGGCAGGCCGGGTCCGGTGAGGAAGCGGTGCCGCAGGCGGCCCGGTTGCAGCCGGACATCGTCCTGTTGGACCTGCGGATGGGCGGGATGGACGGGGTGACGGCGACCGGGCACATCCTGCGGGAGTCGCCGCGGACCAAGGTGGTCATCGTGACCACGTACGAGGACGACGCGGACATCCTGCGTGCTGTGGAGGCCGGTGCGGCGGGCTATCTGCTGAAGGGCAGTTCGCGCGAGGAGCTGGTGCACGCGGTGAAGGCGGCGGCGCGCGGCGAGACGGTGCTGACGCCGTCCTTGGCCCCGAAGCTGTTCCGGGCCGCGCGGGTGCCGGAGGCGCCGGTGCTGTCCGAACGGGAGTGCGAGGTGCTGCAACTGGTCCGACAGGGCCTGACCAACGCGGACATCGGGCGGCGGCTGTTCATCAGCGAGGCGACGGTGAAGACGCACCTGCTGCGCTCGTTCAAGAAGCTGTCGGTGTCGGACCGTACGGCGGCGGTGATCACGGCGCTGGAGCGGGGCCTGCTGTCCTGACCGGGGCACCCGCACATCGCGGTTGGGTTCCGATCAGGACTCCGGTTGGCAACGAATGCCCAGCTCATAGCACGTGTAGATAACGGATTCAACGTATCCGTTCGCGCCCCGTGGCTGGTTATGATCAGCGCGCTCCCGACTGGCTGTACCCCGTCTCCGCCCCTGTCCGGCCGACCCGAGGAACGATGTCTTCCACAGAACCCGAAGGCCCAGCAGCACCCGTGACGCCCCGGCAGCGGCAGCCTCGGCGGCGGACGGTGCGGCTGCGGACCCTGCTGATCTGGCTGGCGGTGGCCCCCACCGTGGCCATGGGGACCCAGACCGTCATGAACGCCGAGCGGCTGCTGGAGCAGTCCGCGCACCTGCGCGCCGACGTGGCGGCCAGCGAGGAGATCGGCATCCCGCTGTACACGCTCCTGGTCGACCTGCAGGCCGAGCGCACGGCGACCGCCGCCCGGTGGGCTGGCACCCCCGGCTCCGAGGAGGAGCTGCGGCAACGGCGCATGGCCACGGACCGGGCCGCGGCCAATCTCCGCCGGCTGGCCGCCGGATCGACCGCCTCCCTCGGGGACGTGACCCGGCGTCTCGGCGACCTGGCCGGGTACCGGGAGCGCGCGGACGTCCGCACCGGAACGCCCGACCGGCTGCTCGCCTCCTACACCGCGGCGATCAACGAGATCATCGGCGTGTACCAGCACGAGTTCAGCCACACCCAGGACGGCGAACTCACCCAGGTGAGCCGGCCGGTGGTGTCCATGCTCTCGGCCTCCGAGATGGTGGCGCGCGAGGACGCGGTGCTGGCCCTGGCGGGCCCCTCGAAGGAGCTCAGCTCCACCAGCTTCGACCAGTTCACCAGCTCCGTCGGCGCCCAGCGCTACCTGTACGAGACCTGGGTCGAGCCGTACCTGCCCCAGCGGGACCGGCAGTTCTACGAGCGGATCGTGTCCTCCCCGGACTGGCAGACGAAGGTCCGCATCGAGAACGCGATCATCCACGAGAACAAGGACACCGACACCGGCATCAAGCTGCCCTCCGAGGTCAACGGCTGGAGTGCGGCGCACAGCAACGTCTCGGTGCAGATGGCGACGCTCAACACCGACCGTGCGAAGGACGTCATCGCCCTGGGCGCGGCCAAGGCCGACGCCCTGCAGACCGAGGTCGCCTGGCTGGTCGGCGGGAGCGGTGCCGGCCTGCTGCTGGTCGTGACCGTCGTCGTGTTCACCACCCGGTCGGTGCTGCGCCGGCTGGACGGCCTGCACCGGCGTACGGTGGCGGTCGCCGAGCGCATCCTGCCGGACGTCGTGGCCCGGCTCGACAGCGGCCGTCCCGTGGACGAGTCCGCGCTGCCCCGCGTCACCGGCCACCGGGACGAGGTCGGGCGGATCAACGACGCGTTCGCCCGGGTCGTCGCCGTGTCCGTGGACGGGCACCGTCAGCTCGCCGCCGAGCGCCACGGCTTCGGCGCGTTCGCCTCGGGCATCGCCTCGCGCACCGGGAACCTGGTGAGCCGCCAGCTCGCCCTCACCGAGGACATCCAGGACTCCTTCGGCCACGACGAGGCCCTGCTCGCCCAGCTGATGCGGTCCGACCAGCTGACGGTGGGGATGCGCCGCCAGGTGGAGAACCTGCTCATCCTGTCGGACGGCGAGATCCCCGACCCGCACACGGAGCCGATGCGCATCGCGGACCTGCTGCGCGAAGCCGCCGCGGAGGTCGAGGACTTCCGGCGGATCGAGCGGCAGGCGCTGGACGAGGCCAGTGTGGAACCGCAGTTCATCAGCCAGATCAGCCACCTGCTGGCGGAGCTGCTGGACAACGCCACCCGGTTCTCCCCGCCCCGCTCCAAGGTGGTGATCCGCGCCGAACTGGTCGCCGACGGGGTGTCGGTGGAGGTCGAGGACCGCGGGCCGCGCGTGCCGGGCTCCCGCTACGAGGAGATGAACCAGCGCCTGCACACCGCCCCGCCGTACGCCGTCCTCGCCGAGAACGCGCACCGGCTCGGCCTGTTCGTGGTCGGGCACCTCGCCGACCAGCTCGGGGCCACGGTCACGCTGCGGCGCTCGGTGTACGGGGGCACCTCGGCGGTCGTGGTGCTGCCGGCGAAGCTCCTGGTCCCGGCGGCCGCCCCCGCGGCGGAGCCGGCCCGGGCGGACGCCTCCGCGCCCGGCGTGCCCGCTCCCGCCCGCCCGGAACCCGCACCGGGCCGCGCCCCCGACCTCGTACCCGCCACGGCCGCGGAGCCCGCGCCGGCTCCCGCGCCCGTACCGGTGCCGGCTGCCGTACCGGCATCCGCGACCGGTCCGCAGGCAGCCGACCCGGCCCCGCTGCCGACCTCCGCCGGGCTACCGAGCCGCCGCCGGCCGGAACCGCCGGCCACCCGCGACGGCGGCGGCGCTCCGCGCCCCGCCCTCCCCGAGCGGAACGCACGCCCCGCCCTCCCCGAGCGCGTCCCGCAGACCCATATGACGGAACGACTGCGCGGGCCGCGGGCACCCGAGACGGCGGTCGTCGCCCCGGACCCGGCCACGCCCGAAGAGGTGGCCGACGCGTGGGCGGACTATGAACACGGAACCCAGAAAGTGGAAGAAGAGCTCCGACAGGATCAGCCATGACGACGACACAGAACGACATGATCTACAGCGTCCTGGACAACAACCTGAGCAGGATCGCCGGCATCCAGGGCGCCGTGCTCCTGTCCAACGACGGGATCGGGCTCAGCGCCTACCTGCTCGAACGTGACCAGGCGGAGCGCATAGCCGCCGCCTGCTCCGGGATCGCCTCCACCATGAAGGCGATCTCCAGAGAGATCGACGGGGGCCGGGTGATCCGCCAGCTCGTCGAGATGGACGACCGCTACCTGTGCATCGTCGGGTGCGGGGAGGGCAGCACCCTCATCGTCGTGACCTCCCGCAAGGCCCGCCTGGGCGAACTGGGCGGCGAGGCCGTACGGACCGCCCAGGCGCTCGGCGAGTGGCTGGGCACGCCGGAGCGCGCGCAGGCGCAGCCTCCGGCCTCGTAATGCCGGACGACGTGACGGACCCGGCGGCGGACCCGGCGACGGGTGCGGCACCACGCGAGCCGTCGTCCTCGGCCGCGCCTGAAGGGTCGGCCGAGGACGACGGGCCCGAGCGGCGGGAAGGGCCTGACGGGTCCCCGGAGCCCGGGGGGCCGCTGCGGGAGCAGCGGCCCCGGGGCCGCCGGCGGACACGGCTGTACGCGCTCACCGACGGCCGTACCGCCGCCTCCTGCACCGTCCTCACCATGGACACAACGATCACGGCGGCGGTCACCGAGGACGCCTGGAGCGGGCTACCGAGCGAGTGGCGGGCCGTCCTGGCCATGTGCGTGCCGCCGGACGGGCGGGCGGTCGCCGAGATCGCGGCGCGGATGCACATCCGCCTCACCCCGATGACGATGCTGCTCGGCGAGCTCGCGGAGCGGGGGCTGATCCACCACCAGCCGCCCCTGGAGGGCGCCGAGACCACCAATGTCCACCTGCTCAGGAGAATCAGGGACAACCTTGCCCGGATATGACCAGCCTGCCCCGCAGGCGGCCGCCATGAAGATCCTCATCGCAGGAGGGTTCGGCGTCGGCAAGACCACCCTCGTCGAGACGATCTCCGAGATCGAACCGCTGCGCACGGAGGAGCGGCTCACCGCCGCGGGCGTGGGCGTCGACGACCTCGACGGCATCGAGTCCAAGGCCGTCACCACCGTCGCGATGGACTTCGGCCGGATCACGCTCACCGAAGCCGGGGTGGTGCTGTACCTGTTCGGCACGCCGGGCCAGGAGCGCTTCTGGTTCATGTGGGACGACCTGCTGAGCGGGGCGCTCGGCGCGATCGTCCTGGTCGACACCCGCCGCCTGGACCGCAGCTTCGCCGCCGTCGACTTCTTCGAGAGCCGCGGCCTGCCGTTCGTGGTGGGTGCCAACTGCTTCCACGGCGAACAGCCCTACACCGCCGAGGAGATCTCCGCGGCCCTTCGCCTGCGCAACCCCGACACCCCCGTGCTGATGCTCGACGCCCGCGAGCGCGACGACGTACGCGGTGTGCTGCTCGCCCTGCTGGACATGCTCATCGCCGCGGCGGCCGGCGCGTCCCCCGCTGCCGGCCCCGCCCTCCCGACGGCCGGGTCAGCGGTCCGCTGACCGGGCCGGCCCGCCGGCCCGCCCCGGTCCGCTCGGGCGGGCCCGGGGTTCGCGGGCCCGAACCCGCACGGTCGTTGCATAGGCTCGCTCATGCGCCCCATGCAACGAGGAGGACCCCATGAACCCCGCCGGGGAAGGGCTACAGCAGTTGGACGCGGTCAGCGTCCTCAACGCCAAGACGACGCTCGTCCAGCTCCTGCTCCGGGCGGGGGTGCACCCCGGTGACGCGGGGGAGCTGATCGGGCTCGTCGAGGCGGGCACGCTCGCCGTCGCGCACGAGCGGATCGGCGGGAGCGCGGGGACCGCCCCCACGGAGAAGGGCGAGCCGTACGCGTCCGGCTGGCTCGACGGCGCCCGCGCCGTCGCCGACGAGCTGGGCGACATCGCGGAGCGGACGCTGCGGGATGCCGTGGGCGCCGATGCCCCGGGGCGCGCCCTGGACGGGCGTCCCCCCGCCGGGCGGATGGAGCTGGAGCGGGCGAAGGTGGCCGTGCTGCCGCTCTACCTGTCGTTCACCACGGTCTCCGACCTCGATCCCGAGGTGTCCGAGCAGGTGCTCACCGCCGTACTCGGCACGATGAGCACCCGGGAGCGCACCGGGTACGCGGGCCGGCTGACACGGTTCGCCACCGCCCACCACGCGCGCCTGGAGCGGATGTACGCGCAGTACGGGCCCGGCAGCGCCATCGCCATCCACGGCCGCTACTCGCTGCTCCACTCCCCCACCAGCGTCGCCGTGCTGGAGCGCCTCCTCACCGTGGCGTCGGAGCTGCGGGAGGAGTGGGACGCCGCCGAGCTGCCGCCCGCCTGGCTCGAAGGGCTGACCACGGCCTGGGACGCGGCCGGTTCCTGAGCGCGGCCGGCCCCGGTGGCGTGGTGGACGTACTCCTGCCGGAGGCGGAAGCCGGCGTGCCAGGCGAGCAGGCGGCTGGGGCGGTGGTCGCGGGAGCAGGTCCAGCTGGGGGTGCGGCCGCGGTCGGCGATGTCCTCGCACAGGGCGTTGACGCAGGCCAGCGCGAGGTGCCGGCGCCGGTGCCCGGGCGCGGCGAAGACGGCGACGTCCTCGTAGCGGCTGCCCAGGACGTACGTACAGGCCAGCGCCAGGAGCCGGTCGTGGTGGAAGGCGCCCCGGGCGGCCCCGGAGCCCGCCAGGCCGTGCGGGCCGCCCCAGGTGCCGTGGATCCACTGCGCCTGCGGCCCCAGGGCCGCCAGCGCCTCCGCGTCCTCGGCGGTCAGCGGGCGGATCGTGACCCCGTGCGGCGGGCGGGCCGGACGCGCGGGCTCCTCGTGCACGTAGACCATGCGCTCCCACGGGTCCAGGCGGGTGAACGCCGCCCGCATCACGGGGACGAAGTGGGCGGGGGCTTCTACGTAGCCGGACGCCAGGGGGCGTACGTCCTGTGCCCGCAGGACTCCGGCGCGGCCGCGGAGCAGCGCGTGGCCGCCGCAGGCGACGGCGAGGACGCGCGGCTCGGCGGCACGGTCGGCGAACCAGCGGCCGTGGCCGGTGGCGAGCGCGTGCTCGGCGAGGGCGGGCACTCCGGGTGCTCCGGACGGGAAGCAGCGGGGCAGTTCGGCGGGGGCGGGAAGCTCGATCACGGCGGGTCACACCTCGGAACGGGCGGAAGGGAGGCCGGGGCGGCCCCCGAACGGGAGCCGCTCCGGCAGGGGAACCGCCGCGGGGAGGCCGAGGTCACGCCGACCGGCGCGCAATGCCGCCGGAGGTGCGTCGAGGCCGCACGCGCCGGCTCGTGCCCGCGGGCCGGCGGGTGCGCCGCTGTGCAGGACGCCCGTGTGACGGCGCACGCCGGCGTGACGGTGTGACGGCCCCTGACACGGGGCCCGGGCCGGCACGACCGGCCTCGGCCCGCCCGTCGGCCGCGCCGTGCGCAGGGATCCGGCATCCGTCGGCCGACAACGCCGGACAGGGGGAGGGCCGAGCGGCGATACTCTCCCGGTGACGTCGATCTACCGGAGTCGGCAGGGCGAAGCGGCCGTGCGCCGTTGGTGTCTGGACCGGCTCGACCGCTGGCAGCGGCCGCACGAGCGGGCCGAGTTCACCGCGGCCGGAGCCCGTACCCACGTGGTGACCGCGGGCTCCGGTCCGGTCACGGTCGTGCACGTCCCGGGCACGAACTTCAACGCCGCGGTCTCGCTCCCGCTCGCCGAGGCGCTGTGCGCGGCCGGGCACCGGGTCGTCCTGCCGGACGTTCCCGGGCAGCCCGGGCTCAGTTCGGGCGTGCGCGGACCGGGGAGCGGCCGGCTGTCCTGGTACGGGGAATGGCTGGGCGAGGTGCTCGACACGGTCGGGGGCGCGGGCGGGGAGGGGGCCGTCACCGTCATGGGGCACTCGTTCGGGGCGGCCATCGCCCTGTCCTGCCCCTCGCTGCGTGCGGAGCGGCTCGTCCTGCTCTCCCCCGGCGGCTTCGGGCGGCTGCGCCTGACGCCCCGCCTGCTGGCCGCGTCGGCCGCCTGGTACGTGTGTCCCGCCCCGGCCCGCAGTGCGCGGCTCTTGCGGGCCATGGGCGCTCCGGGCTACGTGCCCCGCCCCGACCTGGTGGAGTGGATGACGCTGGTCGCCCGGCACGCCCGGTCGAGCGGGGCGCCCGGGCTCGCCGAGGCCCGCCGGAGGGTCTCGTACCAGGTGGTCACGGGCGCCCACGACACCTTCCTGCCGCCGCGCCGGCTCGGCCCGGCGGTGCGGGCCCGGCTCGGCACCGGGCTCGACGTGGTGGCGGACGCCGGGCACCTCCTGGTCGAGGAACGCCCCGACCTGGTGGCCGCGCTGGTCTGACCGGCGCCCGCCACCCGGAGGTGCCGCGCCGTCACCGGCCGGCCAGGAGCACCGCAGCCGCCGCACCGGGCACGACGGTGGCCGCGGCCAGGGCCCAGGCGACCCCCGCGCGACCGGGCCGGCGGCGTCCCGCGGGGGCCCACTGCACGCAGCCCAGCGCGGCCCAGCGCCGGGCCGCTTCGCGCTGCTCCGCGCCGTGCTGGGCCCGGCCGTGGAGGAGCAGGGCGGCCGTCGCCGCGGCCCCCGTTCCCGCCACGACGGCGATGAGCGCCCCCGGCGCCGACGCCAGCAGCAGGGGGATGACGAGCGCCGCGGTGCCCCAGCCGGTCAGGCAGGCCGTGGCCGCGGTCCGGCGTGATGCGGGGCGGTCGGCGCCCGCCCGTACGTCCGCGATCGCGGGCACGTACCAGACACAACCCGCGGCGCACAGGACCGCGACGGCGAGTGCCGGAACTGCGTGGGACATGAGCACCTCTCCCTGGGAGTGCGTTGGCGGCCGGCCACCGGCTCAGTGGTGGGCGGGTTCGAGGGAGGCGATCTCCGGGTGGTGGAGGTCGAACGCCGGCGACTCGGACCGGATCCGCGGCAGGGAGGTGAAGTTGTGCCGCGGCGGCGGGCAGGAGGTCGCCCATTCGAGGGAACGGCCGTAGCCCCAGGGGTCGTCGACCTCGATCTTCTTGCCGTACTTGGCGGTCTTCCACACGTTGTAGAAGAACGGCAGGAGCGACAGCCCGAGCAGGAACGATCCTGCGGTGGAGAGGGTGTTGAGGGTGGTGAAGCCGTCGGCGGCGAGGTAGTCCGCGTACCGGCGCGGCATGCCCTCGGCACCCAGCCAGTGCTGGACGAGGAAGGTGAGGTGGAAGCCCGCCGTGAGGGTCCAGAAGGTGATCTTGCCGAGGCGCTCGTCCAGCATCCGGCCGGTGAACTTGGGCCACCAGAAGTGGAAGCCGGCGAACATCGCGTACACGACGGTGCCGAAGACGGTGTAGTGGAAGTGCGCGACCACGAAGTACGAGTCGGAGAGCTGGAAGTCCATCGGGGGCGAGGCCAGGATGACGCCGGTCAGCCCGCCGAAGACGAAGGTGACGAGGAAGCCGACCGTCCACAGCATCGGCGTCTCGAAGGACAGCGAGCCCTTCCACATGGTGCCGATCCAGTTGAAGAACTTCACGCCGGTCGGGACCGCGATCAGGAAGGTCATGAAGGAGAAGAACGGCAGCAGCACACCGCCGGTGACGTACATGTGGTGCGCCCACACGGTCACGGAGAGGCCGGCGATCGCGATGGTGGCGGCGATCAGGCCTATGTAGCCGAACATCGGCTTGCGGGAGAAGACCGGGACGACCTCGCTGACGATGCCGAAGAACGGCAGCGCCAGGATGTACACCTCGGGATGGCCGAAGAACCAGAACAGGTGCTGCCACAGCAGGGCACCGCCGTTGGCGGCGTCGAAGACGTGGGAGCCGAACTTGCGGTCGCATTCGAGGGCGAAGAGGGCCGCGGCCAGCACCGGGAAGACCATCAGGACCAGCA
This sequence comes from Streptomyces pallidus (ex Mingjun et al. 2026), assembly GCF_051550185.1. Classification (NCBI taxonomy): domain Bacteria; kingdom Bacillati; phylum Actinomycetota; class Actinomycetes; order Kitasatosporales; family Streptomycetaceae; genus Streptomyces; species Streptomyces pallidus (ex Mingjun et al. 2026). Next base: position 1,128,979 of record NZ_CP196181.1, read on the forward strand.
GCGCCGTGAGGAGCACGTTCCAGGTGAAGATCGGCATCCGGAACATCGTCATGCCCGGGGCCCGCATGCACAGGATCGTGGTGATGAAGTTGACGGCGCCCGCGATGGAGCCGAAGCCGGACAGCGCCACACCCATGATCCACATGTCGGCGCCGAGCCCCGGCGAGTGCACCGAGTCCGACAGCGGCGCGTAGAGGAACCAGCCGAAGTCGGCGGCGCCACCGGGAGTGAGGAAGCCGAAGGCCGCGATGAGCGACCCGAACAGGAACAGCCAGAAGGACAGCATGTTCAGCCGCGGGAACGCCACGTCCGGCGCGCCGATCTGGAGCGGCATGATCCAGTTGGCGAACCCGGTGAACAGCGGCATCGCGAACATCAGCAGCATGATCGAACCGTGCATGGTGAACGCCTGGTTGAACTGCTCGTTCGACATGATCTGCGTGCCCGGGCGCGCCAGCTCGGCCCGCATCATCAGCGCCATCACGCCGCCGATGATGAAGAACGCGAACGCGCTCACGAGGTACATCGTGCCGATCCGCTTGTGGTCGGTGGTCGTCAGCCAGTCGACCCACGAGGCCCGCTGCGCCGGCCCGTTCCCTGCTCCGGATCCGACGGCCGCTCCGGTTCCGGATCCGGGAGACGCCGACGTCCCTCGAACGGTCTCCGGCTCCGCGCTCGCCGCCTGCTTCTTCCCTGTCACGTCCACCGGACGCCGCCCTCCCTGTAGCTGTACCCATGGCGAACCGGGAGGTGCCGTACGTACGGGGAAACGGCACCGCCCGGCCGCCGCCCCATGATCGGTGCGGGGGGCAGGGGACCGGCAGGGCCGAACAGTCCCTGCGTCCCCTGCCCGATCAGGGACGTATGGCCCCCGCCGAGTGCCGTCCGGCACCGCCGGAACCGGCCGTGGGCAGCGGATACTTCATGCGGGGCGCCCGGGATCGTGGCGGATCCGGTCGGCGGGCACGTCCAGGGCGACCAGCCGCTCCACCGTCGCCGCCACCATCGCGGGCGGCCCACTGACGTAGGCCAGGTGCCCGGACCAGTCGCCGCCCCGGGAGACCGCCTCCACCACCGCACCGCGGTCGGCGGCGGCAGCGCCCTCCCCGATCACGGGGACCACGCGCAGCCACGGGCAGCGGTCCTCCAGCCCCGCCAGGGCCGGCGTGTCGTACAGGTCGTCGAGCGTGCCGGCCCCGAGGTACAGGTGGGTCCGGCGCGGTCGGGGCCCGCGCGCCAGCTCCTCCAGCAGCGACTTGGCGGTGGCCCAGCCGGTGTCCGCAGCGACGACCAGCACGTCCCGGTCGGGTGCGCCGTCCACGGTCATGGTCCCCTGGGCGGGCCCGATGCGCAGCGGGTCACCGGTGCCGGTGCGCGCCACGAGCGCCTCGCCCACGTCCCCGGGGCCGGTGCGGCGGACGTGGAACTCCAGCTCGCCGTCGGGGCGGGGCGCACAGGCGAGGGAGTAGGGCCGCCAGGCGTGCGGCAGGAGCGGCGTCTGGAGCTGGGCGTACTGCCCGGCCCGGTACGGGTACGGCTCGGCGGTGCGGACGTGGAGCACGGCGAGGTCCGGGCCGCAGAGCCGGTGCCCGGTCACCACCGCGTTCCAGTAGGGCGGTTCGGCCAGGGCCTGTTCGGCGCCGGCGACCATGGCCGCGACCGCGAACCGCAGCATCCGCAGCCACGCCTGTTCGAGGGCGTCGTTCCATCGCCCGCCGGCGTACCCGCGCAGCGCCTCGACGAGGGAGGCCTCGAAGACCTCGTAGTGGACCGGTCGCACGCCCAGCTTGCGGTGGTCGCGGCCGAGCCGGGAGCAGAAGGCGGCCAGTTCCTGCGGCTGGTGCAGGTGGTCGACGAGGTACCGGAGCGCCCTCTCCAGGTGGGCGCGCTGGAACGCCATCGAGTCGGGGAACAGGCCGCGGAGGTAGGGGTGGTGCGCGAACATCGCGTCGTAGAGGCGGTCGATGAGCTCCCCCGAGGGGCTCACCAGGGGCAGGTGCAGGGCGATCAGCCGTTGGTCCGCCGCCGCGCCGTCGTAGGAGCCGGGGCCGAGCGCGGCGGGCTGCCGGGCGGGGGCCATGAGCTGCCGGCGCAGCCGCATGGCGTCCTGCCGTGCCAGGAGCGCGTGGTACCTGTCGTAGGTGTCGTGGGTGTCGTGCTGGTTCACGTCGTGTGCTTCTTCCGGTTGTGCTTGCCTCCTTGCCGTCGCGTTCCGCGGGCGGTGGCCGGCAGGCCCTCGCCGTGCACCCTCCGTGCGCCGCCGACCGGCGTAACGTCACAGCAGGCTCGCCCAGTAGGGCCAGAAGCGGGTGGCGACGAGCAGCACGACGACCCCGTACCAGGTGGCCGGCAGCACCCAGTGGAACTCCTGCACCCCGCTGACGAGCGCGCGCGGGGCGCGGATGACGCCGTGCCGGAGGTTGTGCACCGTCGTGTACCAGAACATGGCGATGGTGGCCGCCCATGCCAGGCAGCACCACAGGCACAGGGCACCGATCTCGTACAGCGCCTGGCTCATCAGCCACATGCAGAAGCCGGCGCCCAGGAGGGTCCCGAGGTTGAGCCCGGCCCAGAACCACCGGCGGTAGCGGGCACCGGCGAGCAGGCCGCACCCGACCGCGACGACGACCGCGTACGCGACGAGGCCGATCAGCGGGTTGGGGAAACCGAACACGGACGCCTGCCCGCTGCGCATCACGTCGGCGCAGGAGATCACCGGGCTGAGGTTGCACGAGGGGACGAAGTCCGGGTCCCGGAGCAGCTCGAACTTGTCGAGGGTGATCACGAACGAGGCGAGGATCCCGGCCGCGCCGGTGACGACGAGCAGCCAGGCGAGGGCGCGTCCCGCGCCGATCGGGCCGGGCCGGTCGCCGCCGCCCGCCGGGCGGCTCTGCGCGTCCGCCGGGCGGTCAAGCAGGGTGCCGGACACGGCCGCCCTCCCGTCGTGCCGGTGTACCGATCGGAGCGCGCCCCACCGCGGGGAGGTACGGGGGGTGCGGGGGATGCGGGAGGTGCCGGACGGGGGCCTGGGCGCGGCTCGCGCCCTCGGGCCAGACGACGTCCACGGGAATGCCGCGGGCCCTGGCGTAGGCCACCAGGTGCGCGGTGGCGTCCCGGCCGTCGGACGGCGAACCGTCCCACACGGCCAGCAGCCGGCTGCTGCCGCGGACCATGCGCTCGTCGGCGCCGATGCAGGCCTCGCGGCCGTCCGGGTCGAAGTCCAGCAGGCGCACCCGGTCGGTGAGCAGCAGCAGTTCGCCGGCGGCGGCGCGGTCGTGCCGGGGCAGCGGGGCGGACACCGCCCCGTCGGCCGGGAGCAGCAGCACCAGCCTCCGGCCCGACGCGCGCACGGCCCGTCCGATCACCACCGGCAGCCCCGCAGCCGCACGGACCACCACCGTGGCGCTGCCCGCCCAGCGCTCCAGCCACGCCCGCACCTCGGGCTCCACCCGTTCGAGCGTCTCCGGGGACAGATCGGCATGGCCCACCGCCGCGATCATCCGTCCGCTCGCTTCCCCGCCATACGGCGCCCTCCACTCGTCCCGCATGTGATCGGGTCCGCCCGCCGTCATCGACGGGCGGACCCGCATCACGAGTGAACACGCGGCAGCGCCGGAGCCGAAAGGGCCCGAACGTCCCCCGGCCCTTCGTACCGGGGGCCGAACGTCCCTGGTCGGCCGCCCGCTACGGGACGGGCTGCTGCGCGGGACGCCATTTGACTGAAAATTCAGTCAGTGCCAGAGTGGCGGCACGCGGCCGTTCCGCCCTCCTGCTGGACGGCCGATCGCGGGATCGGCGCGCACCCTTGCCGTAGGAGCCCGGAGGCCCTCGGCCTGCGGACCTCGGACCTCGTCGCGCCCCCGCGCCCGCCCCGGCCGGACGACCGCGTCCCGCCGGTCCACGATCGGAGTCCCCGTGTCGAACCCGCCCCCCACGCGCCGGACCAGCCTCCGCACCCTCGCCGGGCTCGGAGCCCTCGCCCTGGGCACCGCGGCCTGCGGCCGCGCCGAGGCCGCCCTGCGGTCCGGCACCCCGACCGGGTCCGCCTCGTCGGCGTCCGGCGGCGGCCCGAGGCGCCGGCTCGGCGCCGAGTGGGAGAGCCACACCCGTACGTTCATGTCCTGGCCCGCCCTCGCCAAGGGGGTGTGGGAGGAGGACCTGCGCCACGTCCGCGAGGACATCGCCCGCATCGCCCGCGCCGTCGGGGAGTACGAGGCGGTGGTCGTGATGGCCCGCCCCGACCAGGTGGCGGCCGCGCAGCGGGCGTGCGGCTCCCAGGTCGAGGTCGTCCCGCTGGCCGTGGACGACCTGTGGGCCCGCGACACCGTCCCCGTCTTCGCCGAGGAGGAGGGCGGCGGGGTCACCGGCGTCGACTTCAACTTCAACGGCTGGGGCGGCAAGCAGGTGCACGCCCACGACGCCAAGGTGGCGAGCGCCCTGCTGCAGCAGTACCGGATCCCCCGGGTGCAGGCACCGCTGGTCGCGGAGGGCGGTTCCTTCGAGCCCGACGGCGAGGGCACCCTGCTGATCACCGAGAGCTCGATCGTCAACGACAACCGCAACCGGGGTAAGTCGCGTGACACCGTCGAGGCCGAGCTCAAGCGGACGCTGGGCGTCGAGAAGGTGATCTGGCTGGCCGGCGTGCGCGGCGAGGACATCACCGATGCCCACGTCGACAGCCTCGTACGGTTCACCGGGCCGGGAGTGGTCCTGCTGGACCGCGCCCACCCGAGCACCCCGCCGGACTCCTGGTCCCGCTCCGCCGACCAGGCGAAGTCCGTCCTGTCGAAGGCGACGGACGCCCGCGGACGGCGCTTCGAGGTCATCGACCTCCCACAGCCCGACCTGAACCGGATCACGGGCCGCGGCGACGACTTCGTCTCCACCTACGCCAACTTCTACATCGCCAACGACGCCGTGTTCATGCCCCGGTTCGGCGACCGCAGGGCCGACGACCGCGCCCGCGGCATCCTGCAGGAGCACTTCCCGAAGCGCGACGTCGTCCCGGTCCCCATCGACACGATCGCCTCGGGCGGCGGCGGCATCCACTGCTCCACCCACGACCAGCCCGGCAAGCCGGCCGCCTGACGCACCCCCTCCCCCGCACCGCCGGCCGTCGCGCTGTCAGACCCGCGTGGTGCACTGTTCCTGATCGCGAGAACGACGAGGGGAGGGGTGGTCCGTGGGAGCCCGGCCGTACGACGCACCGTGCGAGGAAGTCCACCAGGCGGCGGTGGCCGCCGTCGACCTGTTGCGCAGCCTGGCTGCCGAGCGGTGCGGGGGTGCCGCCCCTCCGCTGCCCGCCGACGCCGAGGTCGTGCGCTTCCTGGGGCGTACGCACCCGAACCGGTACCCCAAGTCCGTCGGCCGCCCCGAGTGGCTGGCCGAGGCGTGGCGCCGCTCCGGCCTGCCGACGGACGAGAACGCGCCCCGCCCGGCGTCCCCGGCGGCCGACGGAGCGGCGGCGCTGGAACTGCTGCGGCAGGACGTCGCGGACGGCGATCCCGCACCGCACCGCCGCTCGGCCCACCTCCACGGGCTGTCGGCGGCCTACGCGGCGGGGACGCTGCGGGCCGCCGACATCGTCGGGGCGTTCCCGGCGCGCTGGTCGATGCAGCTCCGGCCGCTGTCCGACCGCGACGCGGCGGGCCCCGCCTTCGAGCGCGAACTGCGCGCGCACCTGACGACCGCTCTGGGGACGGACCCGGCCGCCTGGCTGGGGCTGCTCACCACCGCCGACGCACTGTGCCGGCCGGCCGGCAGGGACCCTGACCGGCTGCTCAGTTGGCCGGCGCTGGTGCAGCGTTCCCGGGACACGGCGGCGGTCGCGCCCGCCCGGCTGCTGCCCGACCGCGCGCCGACCGGCCGGAAGGTCCAGGACCAGCTGTCCCGCGCACTGTGGTGGTGGCCCACGGGCGAGGTCCTGCGGCGGTGCGACGCCGACGTCCTGGACGCCCTGATGCCCGAACTGCCGCCGGAAACGGGCACGCTGCTGGCGCAGTACGTCGTCGCGGCACGCCGCGGCACCCCCTCAGCCGTGCTAGAGCACCTCCTGCGCAGCCGGAACCAGGAGGCCCTCCTGGTGATCGCCCGCGGCATCGACCTGACCCGGGGCACCGCGCTGCGGCTCCTGGAACACGGCGATCCGGAGATCCACCTCGCCGTCCTGGACCTCCACTTCTCCATCTGCGCCGAGGAACGCCGCGCGGCCGTCACCGACCCGTCGGTCCCGCTCGCACCGTACGTCGACCGCATTCCGTGGAACGCGCTCCCCGACTGCCTGCACGCCGTCGAACCGGAGCTCGTCGAAGCGGCGTTCGCCAGCAGCCACCTGTCCACGTTCAAAATGCCCGAGCAGCTGACGGGCTGCCTCAACCTGCTGCGGCACGCAGGCCCGGCCCGGCTGTCGGCACTGCTCGCCACCGGTCGGGTGAGCCCGGCGGTCACCCGTATCTGTGAGAAGGCGCTGACCGCAGCCGACCCGCTCGCGGCCCTCAGCGCCCGAGTGGACAAGGAGCTCACCACGCAGAAGCTGGCCTCGCGCCTGCGCCGCCTCGGCCCGCAGGCCGGCGCGGATGCCGCCGACCGGTTGATGGAGCTCTTCCCGAACGCCGACTGGGATCACCTGGAAGCCGAGCACGCCCGCGAGCCGTTCCGGTACTGGCCCCAGATGGTCAACCGGCCGGGCACACCGCCCGCCGTCGCGGCCCGCCACATCGACGCGATACGCCGCGACTACCGCAGCCACCGTTCCTACGCGGAGGTCTGGATCACCGACAAGGCCGCGCTGCGCGCCGGGCTGGGCTACCGCGCCGACCACGAGAAGGCCACCGGACACCTCGACGACCTGCTCACGAAGGGGCTCATCACCCCCGACGACCTGCTGCGGCACGTGGGCCAGGCCCCGTGCGTACTGCGCCGCCTCGGCGACGACCGGCTCCGGCCGGACGCCCCTCCACAGATCGCGGAAGCCGTGGAGGAACTCAGGGCGCTGGTCCGCACGCACCTGCCGGTGGACGACGGGGCGGCCTGGCAGCGGCTGTACCGGCGGCTGGCGGGCCTCGACCCGCAGCTCCCGGAGCGGGGCACGGTCGAGGAACTCCTGACCGTCACCGCGGCGGCGACGTGATCCGGACGGTCCCGCTGACGGTGACCTGGTCGATTTCCGTGGTGCGCACCGTGACGTTCAGGGTCCACTCCCCGGGCATGGGCAGCCGCAGGTCATAGGCGGCCCAGTAGCCCTTCTGGTTCTTGAGCCCGGCGTCGATCGGACCGATGTCCAGCTCTTCCCGGGTGAGCGTCAGGCGGAGTTCGGGAACGGTGGCGAGGCCTCCGTCCGCGGTGTACACCACGGCTTCGACGGTGTTCTCGCCGACCCGTCCCGGCCCCAGGGTGATCTGGACCGTGCCCTGGCGGTGGGCGGTCCCCATGTCGAAGGGGACCGTCACCACCTTCACCTGCGGCCCCTGCGCCGCGGCCGCGGCCACGGCGCTGTCGGCGGCGGCGCGGCTGGGCTGGGTACCGGTGAGCAGGGTCGTGATCGCCAGGACCACGGCGCTGAGCGCGGCCTCGACGGCCACCGTGCGGCGCAGGCGGCGCTGGTGTCCGTCGGCCTCGGAGCGGGGCGGCTCGGTACCGGGCGGCTCGGTACCGCCGTCCGCATCGCCCCTGCCGCCCGTACGGGGTGTGCTGCTGACGAGGTCCACTGCCCCGGGGGAAGCCGACGCGCCGGCCATCTGTGCGACCTTGGCCCGCTCGGGCGCGGGGCCGGGCGCGGCCTCGGGCACCGGCGCCGGCTCCGCGGTCGTGGCTCCCGCGTGGACGAGGCGGGCGGTCCAACGGCGCGAGAACGAGGCCACCCACAGCACGAGGACCACGGCGGCGATCTTCACGGTGAGGATCCTCCCGTAGGACGTGGTGGACAGTGCCTCCCAGGAGCCGACCTGACGCCAGGACTGGTACACCCCCGTACCGACGAGAACGGCGACGGCGGTGAAGGCCAGGGTCGAGAAGCGCCCGATCGCCGACGCCGGGACCGGGCCGCTGCCGGAGGCCCCCCGGCCCCCGAGGACGACCACCAGCGTGACCAGTCCGCCCAGCCAGACCCCCATGGCCAGCAGGTGCAGTACGGCGGCGGGTACGGCCAGCGGCACCTGGATGCCGGCGGAGGCGTGCTCGGCGCCGGCCCAGGTGAACGCCAGCCCCAGCGCGAACAGAGCCGCGGCCGCCCGGACACGGGGCCCGACCTCCTGCGGCTGCGCCCAGCCGCCCGGGCCCCGGAGCCGCACGGCCGACCACCTCAGCAGCACCGCGGCCCCGGCGAGCAGCACGAGCCGGGCGATGAGCGCTCCCCCGGGCCTCCCGGTGACGGTGCGGCCCAGCTGGGACGGGTCGAGCACCGACGTCAGCGGCCCGGCCGATGCGTACGGGCCGCGCAGCAGCAACAGCGCCACGGTGGACACCACCAGGGCCGCCCACCCGATGACCAGCAGCCTGCGCACCGCACGGACGGCCCCCGCGGTGGGCCAGCACAGCAGGACGAACGCGGCGGCGCCGATGAGGAGGGCGAGCCCGCTGTAGGCGACGTAGCGGAACAGGCCGTACAGGCGGCCGGCTGCCGTGTCGTCCGGGGAGCCGGTGGGCCTCCCGGCGGCGGTCCCTGACGGCTTGCCGATGGAGAAGGAGAACGCGCCGGAGATCGGGTGGCCGTCGGCGGAGACGACCCGCCAGGCCACCGTGTAGGTGCCCTGGGGGAGCTCGCCGGACAGCTCCACCCGGCCGGTGTTGTCCTTACCGTCCACGTGCTGCGCCGGGCGGGGGTTCACGCGCTCGTTGTCCGGCGACAGCACTCTGAGCGAGTTCTCGGAGAGGCCGACCGATTCGGTGAAGGTGAGCGTGACCTGCTTCGGCGCCGTCTGGAGGACGGCGGCGTCGGCGGGGTCGGAGCCACTGAGACCGGCGTGCGCGCATGCCGGGGTGGCCCCGCCGAGGAGCAGGGCGAACGTGGCGGCGACCAGGGCCAGGACGGTCAGCGACCTCCTGGCCGGAGGCGATCCGGTGTGCATGACCAGGCAGTCTCGGCGGTGACGGTCACCGACGGAGCCGGTTGCGCAACTTCCGCTAAAGAGCGGTGCAGAAGGCCCTGCCGCGGACACTCGTGCGGTATGAAGGGAGTGCGGGCAGCCGGGGTGCGGCTGCCCGTCCAAACCTTTCCGAGGCGCAGGACACCTGCGCCGCCCCCTCCCCGGCCGCGGCCCCGGCTCCGGAACCGTCACGTGAGGAGGGGGCGCCGGCGGTCGGCGGACTCCCGCATGTCGTGGATGACCCGTTCCAGGAACGACCCGCCCCCGACCAGCCGCTCCCGGCGGGCTGCCCGGCCCGAACGCCTCCGCCGCCGCCATCGCGGCCCGCGCCGTTTCGAGCGACGCCAGCCCGATGATCCACGGCATGCCGCCCGGATTGCTTTCGCCTTCATTCATTGCAATGCGACGTTGCGTTCGATCGCAGCCCATTGCATCAATTCGCCGTGTCTGACCTGGGGTTACACGTCAGCACGATTGACGAGGTCCTGAACGCAACGTAGCTTTCGAGATACGTCAAACACGTCATATCGCGAGACGAGGAATGGTCATGAGCGAATCCGTCCACACCGTCACCGCGCTGCCGACGGAGCGTCAGCGCGGTTGCCCCTTCGATCCGCCGGGACAGCTGACCGACGCCCGGCGGCAGGGCCCCATCAGCCGCTTCACCCACCCGGGCGGGAAGCCCGGGTGGCTGATCACCGGGTACGACCTGGTCCGGTCGGTCCTGGCCGACCCCCGGTTCAGCTCGCGCAAGGAGCTGATGAACGTCGTCGACTTCGAGCTCCCTCCGGCGCCGCCCGGCGAGTTCCTCCTCATGGACGAGCCGCAGCACAGCCGCTACCGCAAGCCCCTGGTGGGCAAGTTCACCGTGCGGCGGATGCGGCTGCTGACCGAGCGCATCGAGCAGATCACGGCCGAGTGCCTGGACGCCATGGAGCAGGCCGGGCCGACGGCTGACCTGGTGACGGCGTTCGCCAAGCCCATCCCCACCATCGTGATCTGCGAGATCCTGGGCGTGCCGTACGAGGACCGCGCTTCCTTCCAGGAGCAGATCGACACCTTCATGGGCGGGGAGGTGAGCGACGAGGAGCTGATCGCCGCCTACACCGCGACCCAGGAGTACCTCGCGCAGCTGGTGGCGACCAAGCGCGCGAATCCCACCGACGACGTCCTCAGCGAGCTCACCGACAGCGATCTGACCGATGAGGAGCTGAAGGGGATCAGCCTCATCCTGCTGGCGGCCGGCTTCGACACCACCGCCAACATGCTGTCCCTCGGCACCTTCGCGCTGCTGCAGAACCCGGAGCAACTGGCCGCGCTGCGCGCCGACCCCGCGCTCACCGACGGGGCGGTGGAGGAACTGCTGCGGTACCTGAGCGTCGCCAAGACGTTCCACAGGACGGCTCTGGAGGACGTCGAGGTGGGCGGCCAGACCGTCGAGGCCGGTACGACGGTCGTCCTGTCGTTCCACACCGCCAACCGCGACCCCGACCGCTTCACCGACGCCGACGTGCTCGACGTCCGCCGGCCGTACGACGGGCACCTGGCCTTCAGCCACGGCATCCACCAGTGCCTGGGCCAGCAACTGGCCCGTATCGAGATGCGGGTGGCGTTCCGCGCCCTGATCGACCGCTTCCCCACCCTGCGCCTGGCCGTACCGGCCGACGAGGTCCGCCTGCGCCCGGAGACGGCGGACATCTTCGGCGTGAAGAGCCTCCCGGTCACCTGGGACGAGAAATGAGCACGACCCGCCTGAGCATCGACCGAGAGCGCTGCATCGGCGCCGGGATGTGCGCCATGACCTCCCCCGAGGTCTTCGACCAGGACCCCGAGGACGGTCTCGTGCTCCTGCTGCACGCGGAACCGGCCGCCGCGCAGCTCGCGTCCGCGCGGATGGCTGCCGGCGTCTGCCCCTCCGGGGCGATCACCCTCGACGAGCCGGAAACCGGCGGCCCCGCGGAAGGCCACCAGCTCTCCCGCTGAGCGGGATCGGTCGAGCCCGGAGAGCGGCTCCATCAAGGGGGAATCGCCAGCTTCCTGCCGGGCTGCGCACGGGCTGCGTCAGGCCGCCGTCCAGAGCGTGGCAGCGAACACCGTCGAGCACCAGGGAGCGCCGGCGGGCGGGAGCCGCGGGTGTCGGCGACCGTCAGCGGGCGTCGGCGACCGTCAGCGGACGTCGGCCGTGATGCGGAACCGCAGGCGGCAGATGACCGCGTCGGTGTCGCGGCGGACCGCGTGGGCGACGACGGAGCCGCGCTGGTTCTGCAGGATCCGCTGCCACAGCCGTTCCGGCTCGGTCTCCGGGATCAGGACGGTCACCTGGGTGCCGGGCTGCTGCTCGGCCAGTTCGCGGACGTAGCCGGACACGGGGCGGCCCAGGGAGCGGGTCGGCGAGGGGAGTTCGACGAGCTCGACGCCCGGGTCCCACAGCTCCCAGTCGCGGCGCAGTGCCTCCGCGGCCGCCCGGTCCTCGGGGGCGGGGTGGGTGACGGTGACGGCGAGGACCTCGTCGCCGAGCGAGCGTGCGGCGGTCAGCGCCCGGGAGGTCAGCAGCGACAGCCCCGACACCGGGACGACCACCAGTGAGCGGGAACGCTGCGGGGGCTGCGGCACACGACCCAGCTCCAGCCGCTCACCGATCTGCCCGTAGGTGCGGTGCACCTTCTCGAAGGCGAGGACGATCAGGGGCAGGGTGACGACGACCAGCCAGGCGCCCTCGGTGAACCTGGTCGCGGTGAGGACCACGGCCGAGACACCGGTCAGGAGGGCGCCGAACCCGTTGAGGGCGGCCTTCCGCCGCCAGCCGCCCGGGCGTTCCAGCGCCCAGTGCCGGACCATGCCGACCTGGCAGATGGTGAACCCGACGAACACGCCGATCGCGAAGAGCGGCACGAGGGTGTTGGCGTCGCCGCCGGAGAACACCAGCAGGGCGGCGGACACCAGGGCCAGCCAGACGACACCGTGCCGGTGCACCTGCCGGTCGGCCTTCAGCGCGAACACGTGCGGGAGGTGGTTGTCGCGGGCGAGCAGGCTCATCAGGACGGGCAGACCACCGAAGGAGGTGTTGGCGGCGAGCGCCAGCAGCACGACGGTGGCGAACTGGACCACGTAGAAGGCGGCACCGTGGCCGAACGAGGCGTCCGCGAGCTGGGCGAGGACGGTGACGCCCTCGACCGGCCGGAGGTGGAAGCGGCCGATCAGCACCGACAGGCCGATCAGCATCACCCCGAGCAGGGCGCCGAGCGCGACCTCGGTGCGCTGGGCCCGGCGGGCTGCCGGCGCGCGGAAGGACGGCACGGCGTTGGCGACGGCCTCCACACCGGTGAGGGCCGAGCAGCCGGCGGCGAAGGCCTTGAGCAGCAGCAGCGCGCCGACGGCGGTGGCGCCGTCGCCGAGGGCGGAGGCGTGCCCGGCGACGGTCTCCGTGGAGACCGGGCCGTCCCGGAACAGACCGACGGCGATCACCGCCAGGACCGAGCCGACGAAGACGGCCGTCGGGACCAGGAACGCCTTGGCGGAGTCCACCACCCCGCGCAGGTTGACGGCCGTGACCAGGACCAGCACGCCCAGGCAGATCCACACCCGGTCCCCGTACAACCCGGGGAAGGCCGAGGTCAGGGCGGCGACACCGGCGGTGACCGACACCGCGACGTTGAGCACGTAGTCGAGGACCAGCGAGGCCGCGGCGACCAGGCTCGTCCGACGCCCCAGGTGCCGCGCGGCCACCGCGTACGAGCCGCCGCCGTCCGGGAAGGCCGCGATGACCTGCCGGTACGAGGCCACCAGCACCGCCAGCAGCGCGGCGATCGCCAGCGTCACCGGAAGGGTGAAGCCGAGCCCGTACGCACCGGCGGCCGCGAGCACGAGCACGATCGACTCGGGCCCGTACGCCACCGGGGCCATCGCGTCCAGTGACAGGGCGGAGAGCCCCTGGAGGGCGGTCAGCCTGTGCCGCTCCCCCGCCTCCGCAACCGCCGTGGTGCCGGTGACAGGGGGCTCCTCCTGGCCCGGCCCCGGTCCGGGAGCCGTCGGTTTCCCTGTGTGTATGGCCATGTCGCCGTGTTCCTCCGAAGTGAGCAGAGAGAGGACAGCGTCGAAGTCCCGCGGCCACCCCCGCCAGCCACCTTGGCGAGATCCATACGCCGGTCCGGCCGCTCTTCACGCATTCCATACGCCGGATACGGGCGGTCGTACGGGGGGCGGCGCAACACCGCGCCAGGGTCCGTGCCGCCCTCCGCGGCCGGCGACACCCGTCGGCGTCAGGGCCGCGTTAAAGGTTCCGGTGGGCCCGTATGGACCTCGTCAAGGTCCCTCAACGCGGGGGACGGGGCGCGGTTTGCTCTGTCTCGGCCACTCCGGCCGATTCCGTCTCATCACTTCACCAGGAGCTCACGATGGCCGATCTGGCCTTCGTCGTCACCACGGTCGCGGTCTTCGCGCTGGTGGCTCTCATCGCCAGGGGGGTGGCGAAGCTGTGACCGTCGAGAACATCGTCGGCCTCCTCGTCGCCGTCGCCCTGCTCGGTTACCTCGTCCTCGCCCTCGTCAAGCCGGAGAGGTTCTGAGCCGACATGAGTCCCCAGATCGCCGGTGTGCTCCAGCTGCTCGCGCTGATCGCCGCCCTGGCCCTGGCCTACCGCCCGCTCGGCGACCACATGGCCCGGGTCTACTCCTCCGAGAAGCACCACGCGCCGGAGAAGTGGATCTACAGGGCCATCGGTGCCGACCCCGGCACGGAGATGCGGTGGCCCGCCTACCTGCGCGGTGTCCTCGCCTTCTCCGCGGTGAGCGTGCTCTTCCTCTACGGTCTCCAGCGGCTCCAGGGCTCGCTGCCCGGTTCGCTCGGCTTCGCCTCGATCGACCCGGACCAGGCGTTCAACACGGCCGCCTCCTTCGTGGCCAACACCAACTGGCAGTCGTACGCGGGCGAGCAGGCCATGGGCCACGTCGTGCAGACCGGCGGCCTCGCGGTGCAGAACTTCGTCTCCGCCGCCGTCGGCATGGCCGTGGCCGTCGCCCTCGTCCGGGGCTTCGCCCGCTCCCGTACCGGTGAGCTCGGCAACTTCTGGGCCGACCTGGTCCGCGGCACCGTGCGCATCCTGCTGCCCATCGCCCTGATCGGCGCGATCGTCCTGGTCGCCTGCGGGGCCGTCCAGAACTTCGCCGGCATCCACGAGGTCGGCCAGTTCATGGGCGGCAGCCAGCAGTGGAACGGTGGCGCGGTCGCCTCGCAGGAGGCCATCAAGGAGCTGGGCACCAACGGCGGCGGCTACTTCAACGCCAACTCCGCCCACCCCTTCGAGAACCCCACCCCGTTCTCCAACCTCTTCGAGGTCTTCCTGATCCTCGTCATCCCCTTCGCGCTCACCCGTACCTTCGGCAGGATGGTCGGCAGCGTTCGTCAGGGCTACGCGATCCTCGCCACGATGGCGATCATCTGGATCGGCTTCACCGCCCTGATGATGTGGACCGAGTTCGCCGGCCGCGGCCCGGCCTTCGAGATCGCCGGCGGCGCGATGGAGGGGAAGGAGACCCGCTTCGGCATCGGCGGCTCGTCGATCTTCGCCGTGGCCACCACGCTGACCTCCACCGGCGCGGTCAACTCCTTCCACTCCTCCTTCACCGGCTTCGGCGGCGGCATCACCCTGCTGGGCATGCAGCTCGGCGAGATCGCCCCCGGCGGCGTCGGTTCCGGCCTCTACGGCATGCTGATCATGGCGATCATCGCGGTGTTCATCGCCGGCCTGATGGTCGGCCGCACCCCCGAGTACCTCGGCAAGAAGATCGGCACGCGCGAGATCAAGCTCGCCGCCTGCTACATCCTCGTCACCCCGGCCCTGGTGCTCTGCTTCACCGCCGCGGCGATGGCGCTGCCCACCCCGGTGGACTCGATGACGAACTCCGGCGCGCACGGGTTCTCCGAGATCCTCTACGCCTACACCTCCGGCGCCAACAACAACGGCTCCGCCTTCGCCGGCCTGAACGCCGACACGCAGTGGTTCAACTCGACCATCGGCCTCGCGATGCTGTCGGGCCGCTTCCTGCCCATGGTGTTCGTGCTGGCCCTGGCCGGCTCGCTCGCCGAGCAGAAGCCGGTCCCGGAGACCGCGGGCACCCTGCGCACCGACAAGCCGCTCTACGCCGGCCTGCTCGTCGGCACGATCGTCATCATCACCGGTCTGACCTACTTCCCGGCGCTCGCGCTGGGCCCGCTGGCCGAAGGGCTGGCGTCATGACCTCCGACACCAGGAAGCAAGAGGACGTCATGTCGACCGTGGCTCCGACCCGCGCCCCGCACCAGGACGTGCCCTCCGGCCACACACCGGACGGCGGCCGCGTCGGTGGCGGGCTGTTCGACCCCAAGCAGCTCGTCACGTCCTTCCCGGACGCGATCCGCAAGCTCGACCCGCGCGTGATGATCAAGTCGCCGGTCATGTTCGTGGTCCTGATCGGCTCGGTGGTCACCACCGTGCTGGCGCTGACGGACCCGACGGACTGGTTCGGCTGGGCGATCACCGCCTGGCTGTGGCTGACCACGATCTTCGCGAACCTGGCGGAGGCCGTGGCGGAGGGCCGCGGCAAGGCCCAGGCCGACACCCTGCGCAAGGCCAAGACCGACACCGTGGCACGGCGGCTGACCACCGACGGCGCCGAGGAGTCCGTGCCCGGCACCGACCTGCGCATCGGTGACCTGGTGGTCTGCGAGGCCGGCGACGTCATCCCCGGCGACGGCGACGTCGTCGAGGGCGTCGCCTCCGTCGACGAGTCCGCGATCACCGGCGAGTCGGCCCCGGTCATCCGGGAGTCCGGCGGCGACCGTTCGGCCGTCACCGGCGGTACGAAGGTCCTCTCCGACCGCATCGTCATCAAGATCACGACGAGGCCCGGCGAGACCTTCATCGACCGGATGATCAACCTGGTCGAGGGCGCCGCCCGACAGAAGACCCCGAACGAGATCGCCCTCAACATCCTCCTGGCGTCCCTCACCATCGTCTTCCTCCTGGCCGTGGTCACCCTCCAGCCGTTCGCGATCTACGCCGGCGCCGAGCAGTCGATGATCGTGCTGACCGCGCTGCTGGTCTGCCTCATCCCGACCACCATCGGCGCCCTGCTGTCGGCGATCGGCATCGCCGGCATGGACCGCCTCGTCCAGCGCAACGTCCTCGCCATGAGCGGCCGCGCGGTCGAGGCCGCCGGCGACGTCTCCACCCTGCTGCTCGACAAGACCGGCACCATCACCCTCGGCAACCGCCAGGCCGCCGAGTTCGTCCCCGTCAAGGGCACCACCCGGGCCGAGCTCGCCGACGCCGCCCAGCTGTCCTCCCTGGCCGACGAGACCCCCGAGGGCCGCTCGATCGTGGTCCTGGCCAAGGAGGAGTACGGGCTGCGCGAACGCCACCAGGGCGAACTCGTCCAGGCCACGTGGATCGAGTTCACCGCCCAGACGCGCATGTCGGGCGTGGACGTCGACGGCAGGCAGACGCGCAAGGGCGCGGCCGGTTCGGTCATCACCTGGGTCAAGGAGCAGGGCGGCGAGGTCGCCGACGACGCCGACCTCCTCGCGAACAGGATCTCGGAAGCGGGCGGTACGCCGCTCCTGGTCGCCGTCAAGGACGAGAAGGGCGCCCGGGTCCTGGGTGTCATCCACCTCAAGGACGTCGTCAAGGAGGGCATGCGGGAGCGGTTCGACGAGCTGCGCCGCATGGGCATCAAGACCGTCATGATCACGGGTGACAACCCGCTCACCGCCAAGGCCATCGCCGAAGAGGCGGGCGTCGACGACTTCCTCGCCGAGGCCACCCCCGAGGACAAGATGGCCCTCATCAAGCGGGAGCAGGCTGGCGGCAAGCTCGTCGCCATGACCGGCGACGGGACGAACGACGCCCCGGCGCTGGCCCAGGCCGACGTGGGCGTCGCGATGAACACGGGCACCTCGGCCGCCAAGGAGGCCGGGAACATGGTGGACCTGGACTCCAACCCGACCAAGCTGATCGAGATCGTCGAGATCGGCAAGCAGCTCCTCATCACCCGGGGCGCGCTGACCACGTTCTCCATCGCCAACGACGTCGCGAAGTACTTCGCGATCATCCCGGCCATGTTCGCCGTGGTCTACCCGGGCCTCGACAAGCTCAACATCATGGGCCTGCAATCCCCCGAGTCGGCGATCCTCTCGGCCGTCATCTTCAACGCGCTGATCATCATCGCGCTCGTCCCGCTCGCCCTGAAGGGCGTGCAGTACAAGCCGACCAGCGCCGACAAGATGCTCCGCCGCAATCTGGGGCTGTACGGCGTGGGCGGCCTGATCGCCCCGTTCATCGGCATCAAGATCATCGACATGATCATCACCCTCATCCCCGGAATCGGCTGAGACGACATGAACAACTCTGTAGGCAACACAGCACGGTTGATCGGTGCCGGCCTGCGCGCCCTGCTCGTTCTGACCGTGATCTGCGGGGTCATCTACCCGCTGGCCGTCACCGGCGTCGCCCAGGCCCTGTTCCACGACAAGGCCAACGGCTCCGAGATCAAGGACAAGAGCGGGCGGGTCGTCGGGTCCTCCCTCATCGGGCAGACCTACAACCTCCCGAAGCAGGCTCGTTCTGATTCGACTACGGGCGACGACGCCGAAGAGGCGGCGAAGCCGGACCTGAAGTGGTTCCAGCCCCGCCCCTCCAACGGCCTCGGCACCAACAGCGTCAACACCCGGTACTCCCTCGTCCTCTCCGGCGCCACGAACCGCGCCGGCGACAACGAGGACCTCATCACGTGGGTCACCGCCGCCAAGGCCGCCGTCGTCGCCGACAACTCCACCACCACCTACAAGGTCGAGCCGCAGGACGTGCCCGCCGAGGCCGTCACCTCCTCCGGCTCAGGACTCGACCCGCACATCTCCCCGGCGTACGCGGAACTCCAGGTCCACCGGGTGGCCGAGAAGAACGGCCTCGACGTCGAGCAGGTCGAGAAACTGGTGAAGGACCACACCGAGGGCCGGCAGCTCGGCTTCATGGGCGAGCCCCGCGTCAACGTGCTGGAGCTCAACACCGCCCTCAGGGCACTGTCCGAGAACTGACGGTCCGTCCCCCGCGAACGGGAACCGGCGGAGTGCGACTTCTCGCACCCCGCCGGTTCCCCACCGTGCCGCACGCAACGAAGGAAAGGCTGCACACCCATGACCCGGGTGCTGGTGGTGGAGGACGATCCCCAGCTCGTCCGCGCGCTCAGGATCAACCTCCAGGCACGCAAGTTCGACGTCGAGGAAGCCCCCGACGGCGGCTCGGCCCTGCGGCTGGCCGCCGCCCGCACACCCGACGTCATCGTCCTGGACCTCGGGCTGCCCGACATGGACGGCATCGAGGTCATCAGAGGCGTGCGTGACTGGAGCCGCGTCCCGATCGTGGTGCTGTCCGCCCGGCACACCTCCGAGGACAAGATCCGGGCACTGGACGCCGGCGCGGACGACTACGTCACCAAGCCGTTCAGCATGGACGAACTCCTGGCACGGCTTCGGGCCGCCTCCCGCAGACAGGCGGATCCGGTACGGAGGGCCGACGACGTCACCGTGGTCGAGACCGACGGGTTCACCATCGACCTGCTCGCGAAGAAGGTCCGGCGTGGCGACCGCACCGTCCGGCTCACCCCGACCGAGTGGCACCTGCTGGAGATCCTCGTGACCCACCCGGGTCGCCTGGTCCCGCAGAGCCGGCTGCTGCTGGAGGTCTGGGGCCCGACCTACCGTGAGAACACGCACTACCTGCGCGTCTACATGGCCCAGCTGCGGCGCAAGCTCGAAGCGGACCCGTCCCACCCCCGGTATCTGATCACCGAGCCGGGCATGGGCTACCGCTTCGAACCCTGAACGGAAGAAGAGTCACGATCATGGGACGCGGAAAGCTCCGCATCTACCTGGGCGCGGCACCGGGCGTCGGCAAGACGTACGCGATGCTCTCCGAGGCACACCGCCGCATCGAACGGGGCACCGACTGCGTGGTCGGCTTCGTCGAGCACCACAACCGGCCGCGCACCGAGGTGATGCTGCACGGCCTGGAGCTGGTCCCGCGGCGGGACCTCGCGTACCGGGGCACCACGTTCGCCGAGATGGACGTGGACGCGGTCCTCGCCCGGCGCCCGGCAGTGGTGTTGGTGGACGAGCTGGCGCACACCAACGTCCCCGGCTCCCGCAACGCCAAGCGCTGGCAGGACGTCGAGGAACTGCTCCGGGCCGGGATCGACGTGGTCTCCACGGTGAACATCCAGCACCTGGAATCCCTGGGCGACGTCGTCGAGACCATAACCGGGGTACGCCAGCGCGAAACCGTGCCCGACGAGGTGGTGCGGCGGGCCGACCAGATCGAACTGGTCGACATGTCCCCGCAGGCCCTGCGCCGCCGGATGGCGCACGGCAACGTCTACAAGGCGGACAAGGTCGACGCCGCCCTGTCGAACTACTTCCGGCCCGGCAACCTCACCGCCCTGCGCGAACTGGCCCTGCTGTGGACCGCCGACCGGGTCGACGAATACCTGCGCGAGTACCGCGGCGAGCACAACATCCGCACCACCTGGCAGGCCCGCGAGCGCATCGTCGTCGGCCTCACCGGCGGGCCCGAGGGCCGTACGCTGATCCGCCGTGCCGCGCGGCTGGCCGAGAAGGGCGCCGGCGGCGAGGTCATGGCGGTCTACATCGCCCGCAGCGACGGGCTGTCCTCCGCCTCCCCGAAGGAACTGGCCGTCCAGCGCACCCTGGTGGAGGACCTCGGCGGCACGTTCCACCACGTCATCGGGGACGACGTCCCCGACGCCCTCCTGGAGTTCGCCCGCGGGGTGAACGCCACCCAGATCGTCCTCGGCGTGAGCCGTCGACGGTCCTGGCAGTACGTGCTCGGGCCCGGCGTCAGCGCGACCGTCGCCCGCGAGTCCGGCCCGGACCTCGACGTCCACATCGTCACCCACGACGAGGCCGCCAAGGGCCGCGGCCTGCCGGTCGCCCGCCGGGCCCGGCTCGGGCGGGCCCGGATCCTGTGGGGCTGGACCGCCGGCGTCGCCGGTCCGGTCCTGCTCACCCTGCTGCTCAGCCAGGTCGTTCCCGAACTCGGGCTCGCCAACGACATGCTGCTGTTCCTCACGTGCACCGTGGCGGCGGCCCTGCTGGGCGGGCTGCTGCCCGCACTCGCCTCGGCGGCGGTGGGCTCGCTGCTCCTGAACTACTTCTTCACCCCGCCCCTCTACCGGCTGACGGTCTCCGACCCGCGGAACATCGTCGCCATCGCCATCTTCGTCGGTGTCGCCGTCTCCGTGGCGTCCGTGGTGGACCTCGCGGCCCGCCGCACCCACCAGGCGGCCCGGCTGCGCGCCGAGTCCGAGATCCTCTCGTTCCTCGCCGGCAGCGTCCTACGGGGAGAGGACTCCCTCTCCGCCCTCCTCGAACGGCTCCGGGAGACGTTCTCCATGAACTCGGTGGCCCTGCTGGAACGGGCCGACGAGGTCTCCCCCTGGACCACGGCGGCGGCGGTCGGAAGCCACGCCGTGGCCCGGCCCGAGGACGCCGACGTCGACATGCCGATCGGCGAGAACATGGCCCTGGCCCTGTCCGGCCGGGTACTGCCCGCCGAGGACCGGCGCGTCCTCGGCGCCTTCGCCGCCCAGGCGGCCGTCGTCCTCGACCGGCAGCGCCTGGTCGGCGAGGCCGAGGAAGCCCGCCGCCTCGCCGAGGGCAACCGCATCCGCACCGCGCTCCTCGCCGCCGTCAGCCACGACCTGCGCACCCCGCTGGCCGGCATCAAGGCCTCCGTCACCTCCCTCCGCTCCGACGACGTCGACTGGTCCGAGGACGACCGTGCGGAACTCCTGGCGGGCATCGAGGAAGGCGCCGACCGCCTCGCCGCGCTGATCGGGAACCTCCTCGACATGTCCCGCCTCAACACGGGCACCGTCGTGCCCCTGATCCGCGAGACCGACCTCGACGAGGTGGTCCCGATGGCGCTGGGCGGCGTACCGGAGGACAGCGTCGACCTGGACATCCCCGAAACGCTCTCCATGGTGGCCGTCGACCGCGGCCTGCTGGAGCGCGCCGTCGCCAACATCGTCGAGAACGCCGTCAAGTACAGCCCCGGCGGACAGCCGGTCCTCGTCACTGCCAGTGCCCTGCACGACCGGGTCGAACTGCGCGTGGTGGACCGCGGCCCCGGCGTCCCGGACGAGGCCAAGGACCGCATATTCGAACCCTTCCAACGCCACGGCGACGCCCCCCGGGGTGCCGGCGTCGGCCTGGGCCTCGCCGTCGCCCGCGGCTTCACCGAGGCCATCGGCGGCACCCTCACCGCGGAGGACACCCCGGGCGGCGGCCTCACCATGGTCCTCACCCTGCCCATGGCGGGGCATGAACCCCCGGTCACGGCCGAGCTCCCCACCTCGGCCGTCAGCTGACCCGGCCGGGCCACCACCCGTTCGCCGAGGACGCGGACCAAGGCCCGGCCACCAAGGCCCGGAGCGCCTGGCCGGCCGGCGCCTGACCCCGTCGCACGACACGGCCGAAGGACTTACTGCGGGAACACCCGTCCCGGCGTCGGGTTGCGCACCCCCGTCAGCACGCCGCCGACCGGTGTCGGACTCGTTCTGCACCGACGGCCCAGGCTCCGGCCAGTTGCTCCCGGGCGGCAGCGGCCTGCCGCTGCCCCGCCTGGAACGCGGGGACCCACGCCGACATGTCCGACGGGTCGGTGCCGAGCACCGCTGCCGAGGCCTCGTCGGGGAACAGCGACACCCACGTCTCCGCGTCCCTCGCGACGGGCGCTTCCTGCCCGGCAGCCTGACGCGCCATCGGCTCCACGACGACCACCGTACGCGCGCCGGCCGCGAGGTCCACGTTGGTGCCCGCCCGCAGCGCGCCGTCGATGTAGTGGCGCCCGCCGACCGAAACGGGAGGCGCGGCTCCGGGGAACGCGCTGGAGGCCGCGACGGCAACCGCCAACGGGACGCCGCTGTCGCGGTCCCAGACCACCGGCTCGCCGCTTCCCGCCTCCACGGCAGGGATGAGCAGGCGGTGCCCGGCCGACCAGGTGTCCGTGCCGACGAGTCGGCGCCGTGCCGCGACCAGGGCTCGCTCGGCCTCCGGATCGGCCGCGCCGAGGGCCATCCGCCCGACCCGGCGCCGGGCCTCCTCCGGTGGCAGGCCGGCACCGAGGACCGCGAAGACCTCACCCATGAGCCGCGGGTCGGCCTGCGGCGGCCTGGGACCGCCGCCGCTGCCACCGGCGGGGTCGGCGAAGCGCGCGAGGTTCCGGCCGCTGGTCAGCGCGGCGCCCACGATCGCGCCGGCCGAGGTACCGACGACCAGATCCGCCGCGGCCAGGTCGACGCCCAGTCCGCGCAGGCCATGGGCGAGTCCAGCCGTCCAAGCGGTACCGACGGGCCCACCCGGCCCGAGCACGAGCGCGCTCTCCCGTGAATGCATCGTTCCCCCATCCGTTGCTGCGGCGGTCTCCACCCTAAGACGAACGGGTCGAGGGATCGCCCTCAGCCACGGGGCCGGAGATGCACACCGGCCTCGCCGACACCGCCGGACTCGTCGAGCCCCTCACCAGCGGCTGCACCACCCCCGCGGTGTTCCGTCGAAGGCCCGGCCGCCGCCGGGGCGGCCAGAGGGTTGGCACACGGGGCCGACGGAACCGGGTAACGTCTTTGTCATGTTCTTCCAGACGCCGATGTACGAGTGAGAGCGGGACGGGCCCCGCTGACGTCCTTCGACGTCGCCGCACCCGTCCCCCCACCGACGAACCCGTAGATCACTTCACATCACCACCGGGAGAACCCGTGACCGACAGCAAGAACATCAACAACCCCGTGGGCCAGGGCGGCGGCCAGCGCAAGAGGCTGTCCCGCAGCGAGCGGCAGAACAACGGTCCGCACCGCAACCTCGACCGTCAGGGTGCCGCCGCCCAGAAGGCGGAGCTGGTGCGCAAGATGCGCGAGAAGGCACGCGCGGCCGAGGAAGCCGGGCAGTCGAGCGACGACACCGCACAGAGCTGACGCGCCCCCGCCGCAGGGCGGCACCGCACGGGGCAGCCGCGGACAGCTTCGACCGTGCTGCTCGCAGATGAGTGCTCGGCGGAAGGGACGCTGCGCAGGCGCCTCATTCGAGGCGTTGTGATGTACCGGTGCGAGGTGAAGCGCGTCCCGTCACCTCCGCAGGTACCACGGCAGCGGGATCATCCGCGCTCCGACGACCGGGTGTTGTCGGGGCATGGCGGCAGTCCCGCCGTCGGTTTCCCAGGCCTCCTCACCGCTCCGCGCGTTTCGGATGCGGAGTGCGGTTGCGGCTTCGTCGGTCATCAGGGTGCCGACGGCCCGGAGGTTGCCCGGGAGGGCTGCGGCGGTCATGAGCCGGGAAGCGGCGGCCGGCTCGGTCTCGGGCGGGATCACCAGCAGATCGCAGCGGCCTCCGGCGTAGGAAAGCAGGATCATCTTGTCGGAATCCTGTTCCGTGAACCATCCCACGTGCACGGTGTGCCCTTGAACGGGAGTTTTGTGCGGGATGACCGGCCAGCAGGTGGGGTTGACCAGGACGCGGGTGATGCGGCCGAAGCGGCGCTCCAGCGCGTCGACCAGCGGCGGTAGCTCGGCTGCAAGATCGCGCGACCTGGGCCACCAGGCGCCGTCCAGCAGACCGGCAAGGGCGGTTTTCGGCGTCAGGGCCAAGCGTGCAGAGATGCGAAGTGGGGTGGTAGTCATGACCGTGGACTCACTTCCGGACCGCCCTGCCGGGCGGGGCATGTCTTGATCGCCGGAAACGACGTCCGCGTGGGTGCGGGTGCACGAGTTACTCCCGGTAATTCCAGCCTACTCCGCGGTGGGGGCGGACGAGATGTTTCAGGAGTACCGGCGGCTCCCGGGCTCTCCGTCATCCGCGCCATTCGACAAGGACGAGGGTGGCGTCGTCCGAGGTGACGTCGCCGCGTGCCCGTTTGAGCGTGTGGGAGAGGTCCCGTGCCACCGCGCGGACCGCCCGGTCCGTCTTCTCCAGTTGGTTCACCCAGTCGATCAGCTGGTCCTCGCCGAACTGCTCCTGCCCGCTCTGATGTTCTTCGACCAGCCCGTCGGTGAAGCAGAGGATGCGGTCCCCCGGTTCTAGCGCCACCGCGCTGACCTGCGGCTGTGCTCCCCCGAAGCCGACGGGCAGGGTCGTGGGACTGTTCAGACGGCGTACGACGCGGTGCCCGCGGACCAGCATGGGGGCGGGGTGGCCGGCGTTGACCCACTGCAGGCGGCCCGTGTCCGTGTCCAGGCGCATCATCTGGGCGGTGACGAAATGGTCGGGGGCGAACTGCTCGGCCACCGCCCGGTCCATGAAGAGGTAGATCTCGGCGAGCTCGATGCTGATCCGGCGGGCGTGCCGGTACGCGCCGATCGCCACCGTGGCCATGGTGGCCGCGTTGAGGCCGTGCCCCATGGCATCGATCATCGCGAGGTGGAAGGTGTCCCCGTTCAGCGCGTAGTCGAAGCTGTCGCCCGCCACGTCGTAGGCGGGCTCCAGGACTCCTGCGACGGTGACGCGCGGCGTCACCATGACCAGGGGCGGCATCAGCGACCACTGGATCTCCGCGGCAACGCTCATCGGCTCGCCGCGCCGGGTGCGGAAGAACAGGTCGGTGTAGCCGTTCTTGCTCTCCATCATGTCGGCGACCAGCCCCGCGACCCTGCGCAGGATCCGGCGGTCGTCGTCATCGACCCGGTCCAGTGTGGCGGCCAGAACGCCCGCCTGGTCGCCGCCGTCCCACAGCGGCACGAAGACCCGCACCCCCTCGCCCAGCACCACCTCGACCGGCCGGGACGTGAGAAAACACCGGCCCGCGTCCGAGCGGTCGATGCAGAGCGGTTCACCCCCCGCCAGCCCCTCGCCCTCCAGCGGAACCAGCTTCTCCTGCCCGTAATCCTGGAGGAGGACCTGTACCTGCCGCCCTCCCAGGCGGGCCAGCGCGCCGGCCACGGCCGGACCGACCAGGTGGGGCGGCAGCTGCGGGGCGAGGTCCAGGAGCCCACCCAACAGCTCCTCCCCGAAACTCTCGGAGCGATCCGGACCCCCACGCTGTCCCGCTGCCATCAGGCGCCTCCCACCGCGCGGGCTCCGCAACCCGGGTCCGGCACCGCCGTGGGACGGGGGCAGCCCGCCCCGCCCGCGCGGAGCCGATCAGGCACCTCAGCCGAACCCGTACCGGGTCTCACCCTCAAGAATGCGCGCCGCCGGCCCGACAGGCCACACGGCATCCACACGCTCACCGCCGCCTCGCCCCGGGTGTCAGGGCGGAGCGGGGGCGAACGCGAACACTTCGTTGCCGCAGGGCCGGGCCGGTGCCACGGCCCTCCGGCAAGGCATGGCGTGCGAGGGCCTTGTCACCTGTGAACAAGATCCGCTACGCACACTTCATCGACGAATCGCACGCCCCGGCCGGACCCGAAGTCACGATCGCGGCAGTCGGCGGGGCAGCGGCGGACACCCGCTGCGAATGCCCTCGCACCGCGTTTGGCGGCCTCCCCCTTCGAAACCGAAATCGGAGGGCGGGCGCGAACACGACACCCCGCCCTCGTCCCACACAAACCATCAGGTCAACGCACTCTTCCCCTGGGCTTCAGGTGCGTCGGCGGGAGCTCGGGGGTAGGAGGCGGAGGGCCGTCGTAGCCCTTCACTTCGCCGTAGCGGGTGTCCTCCATCCAGTCGTGGCGGAACTGCTCGATCTCCTCGTGGGAGCGCAGCTCCGGTCGGCAACAAACCAGCGCCCCTGCTCGGACTCAGGTCATCCGCTGGACACCCTGGTCGTCCTGCAGCATGTGGCGTCGTTCCTGTTCGCGCTTGGAATAGGCGGCTGCCCGGATGGCCTCGTCGCTCTCCAAGCCGGAGCCCAGCGCGCCGCCCACCGTCGCAGTCGAAGCGACGAACCATGACAACGTCCAGTAGTCCGTTGCGTCCATCGGTTCTCGTGTCGTGGAAGCGAACACCTGCTCATTGAGGATGAACAGCGCCCACACCATGTTGACGAGCAGCAAACCCACATAGCAGACCAGCACCCCGATACCCACGGTCAGGACCGTCGACGCGTTGTAGAGCCTCGCCTTCTGCCTCGCCTCCGGCGAACCCTCGGCTGAGCGGTGCCACAGCTCCGCGTCCACGATCAGCCAGCCGATCATGAGCGCGACGGACCCGACCATGGCGATCACGAGGCGCGGTGCGCTCAGGGCGTCAGCGAGACTCCAGACGGTGGAGTTCACGGTGGCGACCGCTCCCGTGGCGAGTGCGGCCGCCAGAGCTTTCGACAGCCCCGGCACCAAGCGCCAAGGCCGGTTGGCGCGGACCATACCGAGGAGCACCCGTAGGTAACCGCGTGGCCCGCTGAGGACGTACCGCAGATCGGCCGTCTCCTCCTCACCGAGCTGGCCCGGATGAACGGGCGTGAGACGACCGGCAAACGGTCCCGGATGCCGCTGCCTTCGAGGAGGCTCCTCAACACCGGTGTCCTGCGGACCCGCCAAGCCGAGCACGGCTTCCTCCACGGCCCGCTGGGCCCTCGTCTGCAGGCGCAGACCCCCCAGAGAAGGAAGCGAAAGCAGCGCCAGCCCATGCTCGTGACTCAGATCCACGACGACCTTGCGCCCGTGTGAGTGCAGGGGAAGGTCGGTGAGGGCCACGATGATGTCCCAGTCCTCCGCACTTCCGCGGTCCTTGATCCGGCGCATCAAGGTGCGCGGGTCCTCGGTCCCTGCGGTGAAGGGCTCACTGACCACCCTGACGTCGAAGCGCCGCCCCTGGCCCGACTTGTCAGCGAGTCGAGTGGAAAGTACCCGGGCCATGCGCTGCGCGATGTCCGTCGGGGCGTCCGGATCCGCCAGAAGGGCTACGACCGTAACGTCCTGAGGCGACATATGCATGATCCGACCCTTCTCGTCGGCTACCTCCATGATCGACGTGCCCACAGGGTGCCTTCACGGCGACGTCGACACTCCGCGCGCCACTGCGGGGCGGACCAGGTTGCCCGTCACCTCCCGGTGCTCGTGCACGAAGCGAATCGCCATGGCCCCCTCACCGGCGGCCGAGGCCACTCGCTTGACCGAACCGCTCCTGACATCGCCGGCGGCGAAGACCCCCGGGAGGGTCGTCTCCAGCAGCAGCGGATCTCGGCCGAGCGAGTCCCACCGGGATGCGTCGGCCACCGCCCGGGCGTCGGCGCCGGTGAGGACGAAACCCTTCTCGTCCAGGGCCAGCACGCCCTTGAGCCATTCCGTGCGCGGCCGGGCCCCGATGAACACGAACAGCGCCGCGGCCCGCAGCTCGCGGCGCTCACCGCTTGCGTTGTCCTCCACGGTCAACGACTCCAGCTTCTCCTCCCCGGAGACGCCCCGGACTTCGGTGTGGAGCAACACCTCGATCTTCGGGTGCCGTTCCACCTGATCCACCAGGTAACGCGACATGTCCGCGTTGAGGTCGCCGCCCCGGACGAGGAGATGGACCCGGGACGCGTGGTTCGCGAGGAACAGCGATGCCTGCCCGGCGGAGTTCCCGCCGCCCACCACGGCGACCGGATCCGCCTGGCAGAGACTGGCCTCGTGGACGGTCGCCGCGTAGTAGACGCTGATGCCCTCCAGACGGTCGATGTCCGGGACCTCGAGCCTGCGGTACCACACGCCCGAGGCGAGCACCACGGCGCCCGCCTGCGCCTTGGACCCGTCTGTGAAGGTGACGACGTACTCGCCGTCCTGCGGGGTGAGCCCCGCGACCTGGGCCGGCACCAGGAGGCGGGCGCCGAACTTGTGGGCTTGGAGCACCGCGCGTTCGATGAGCTCGCCCCCGGAGATGCCCGACGGGAAGCCGAGGTAGTTCTCGATGCGGGACGAGGTGGCGGCCTGGCCTCCGGTGGCCACGGCATCGACGGTGACCGTGGTGAGCCCGTCAGAGGCACCGTACACGGCGGCGGCGAGCCCCGCGGGGCCCGCACCGACCACCATCACGTCGCACCGCGCAGCCTCCGGCGAGGGGGCGGGCAGCCCGATGAGCCGGGCGAGTTCGGCGTTGCTCGGATTGCGCAGCACCCGCTCGCCCTTCCAGAGGACCACCGGGGTCTCCTCGGGTCGGATCGAGAACCGACGCAGCAGCGCATCGGCCTCCTGGTCCTTCTCCAGATCCACCCACCGGTGGGGCAGTCGGTTGCGGGCGGCGAACTCACGCAGCCGCACCGTGTCCGGTGAGTAGCACGACCCCAGGATCCGGAAGCCGGCACCGAGGCCGATGAGCAGGTACCTGCGGCCCAGGTAGGCGCGGAGGATCAGATCACCGAGGACGGGGTCGCGGTCGACCAGGGCGCGCTGCCGCTCCACCGGCACGGCCAGGATCTCGCCCGTCTGGCGCATCACGGCGGTGTCGAACGCGGCTTGGCCCTCCAGCAGACCGAGTTCGCCGAGGAACCTGCCGGGCCCGTGCACGGCAACCGTGCGCTCCGCGGGCCCACCGTGGTCGTGGAGGATCTCGACGGTGCCGCTGAGGACCGCCAGGAACTCGCGGAACGGCTCACCCTCGCGGTACAGCACCTCGCCCTCGGCGACCTGGCGGCGTTCACCGTGTGCGGTCAGGTCCTGGAGCTGCTCCGGTGTCAGACGCGGAAACGCCCCGTACCGGTCAGGTGTCTCACGGACCGCACCGTGGTTGTGCTCGGCCGTGCCCATCAGACCATCGCCTCGTGGACGAAGCACCAGCGCCAGTCCTCTCCCGGCTGGAAGGACTGCACGACGGGGTGACCGACGCTCCCCGCGTGTCGCCTGGCGTGCTTGAGGGGCGAGGAGTCGCAGCAGCCGACGTGGCCGCAGGTGAGGCAGAGGCGCAGGTGCACCCACGGGGAATGCTCCCTGAGGCACTCCTCGCAGCCCTCCGGTGTACGCGGTGTCACTGGGCGCACCATCGCCAAGTGCGGGTCGGGAATCGTGGCCATGAGGGGTTCTCCTTCCGTGAACGTGATGCTCAGCCGCGGTCGGCGGCTGTCGTCCTCCAAGGTGACCGCACCGTGTTCACCCTCCTGCAGTGGGTTGCCGGCCCGACATCGCCCGCTCGACCCACGCGCGCAGAACGTGTGCGGGTGCCGCGCCGGCCTGCCGGGCGACCTGCTCGCCCTGGTCAAGGACGAGGAGGGTCGGAACGGCCTGCACTTCGAACCGGCGGCTGAGCCGCGGGTTCCTGTCGACGTCGACCTTGACGAGCTTGATCCGTCCGGCGAGGTCGCGGGCGACCTGTTCGAGGGCGGGGCTGACCATGCGGCAGGGGCCGCACCAGGTGGCCCAGAGGTCGACGACCACGGGGACGGTGGCCCGCTCGGCCACCTCGGCGAAGTCGTCGTCGCCGGCGTCCACGAGCCAGGGCAGCGGCTGCTTGCAGTGGCCGCACCTGGGCCGTCCCTCGGCGGCCACGGGGATCCGGTTGCCGCGCCCGCAGTTCGGGCAGGTCACCGTCGTCGTCCGGGTGGTGTTCACGCCGCCCTCGCTTCCTGGAACCCCTCCTGCTGGTCGTAGGTGACCACCAGCTCTCCGTGCTCGGCGTCGACGCGCACCGTCGCACCGTCCTGGACGTCGCCGCGCAGCAGGGCGCGCCCGACCAGCGTCTCGACCTCGTGGGAGATGTAACGCCGCAGCGGCCGGGCCCCGTACACCGGGTCGTAGCCCTGGTGGGCGATCAACTCCCTTGCAGCATCGGTGAGTTCGACGGTGATGCGGCGCTCGGCGAGCCGTTGCCGCAGCTCGTCGAACTGCAGCTCCACGATCCGCTCGATCTGCCGCTCACCGAGCGGCTTGAACAGCACGATGTCGTCGACGCGGTTGAGGAACTCCGGGCGGAAGTGTCCGCGCAGCTCGCCCATCACCAGGGCGCGGGCGTCGGGCTTGATCTCACCCTCGGCGGTGGCCCCGTCGAGGAGGTGCTCGGAGCCGATGTTGGACGTCATGATGATCACGGTGTTGCGGAAGTCGACGGTGCGGCCCTGAGCGTCGGTGATACGGCCGTCATCGAGGATCTGCAGCAGAGTGTTGAAGACATCAGTGTGCGCCTTCTCGATCTCGTCGAACAGCACGACCGAGTACGGCTTGCGGCGTACGGCCTCGGTGAGCTGGCCGCCCTCCTCGTAGCCGACGTATCCGGGCGGTGCGCCCATGAGCCGGCTGACGGTGTGCCGCTCCTGGTACTCACTCATGTCGAGCCGGACCATGTTCTCCTCGGAGTCGAACAGGGCCCGGGCGAGGGTCTTGGCCAGCTCGGTCTTCCCGACGCCAGTGGGGCCGAGGAAGATGAAGGAGCCGATGGGGCGGCGGGGGTCGCGGATGCCGGAGCGGGCGCGGATGATGGCGTCGGCGACGAGCTTGACGGCCTCGTCCTGGCCGATGACGCGCTCGCGCAGGATCTCGTCGAGGCGCAGCAGTTTCTCGCGTTCGCCCTCCTGGAGGCGGGCGACGGGGACACCGGTCCAGGCGGCGACGATCTCGGCGATCTCCTCCTCGGTGACGACCTCGCGCAGCAGCCGGTTCTGCCCTTGTTTGACGGCCAGTTGCTCCTCCTCCGCGGCGAGTCGGCGCTCCAGGTCCCGGAGGCGGCCGTAGCGGAGTTCGGCGGCGCGGTTGAGGTCGTAGGCGCGTTCGGCCTCCTCCGCCTCGTGGCGGACCTGCTCCAGTTCCTGGCGCAGCTCCTGCACGCGGCGGATCGCCTGCCTCTCGGCCTCCCACTGGGCGTGCTTGGCGTCGGCCTCGGCGCGCAGGTCGGCCAGTTCCCTGCGCAGCTCTTCCAGGCGGGCCGCACTGGCGGGGTCGGTCTCCTTCGAGAGGGCGGCGTCCTCGATCTCCAGGCGGGTGACGCGGCGGGTGATCTCGTCGAGTTCGGCGGGCATGGAGTCGATCTCGGTACGGAGCCGGGCGCACGCCTCGTCCACGAGGTCGATGGCCTTGTCCGGAAGGAACCGGTCGGTGATGTAGCGGTGGCTGAGGGTGGCCGCGGAGACCAGGGCGGTGTCCTGGATCTTCACGCCGTGGAAGACCTCCAGACGTTCGCGCAGTCCGCGCAGGATGGAGATGGTGTCCTCCACGCTCGGCTCGTCGACCACCACCTGCTGGAAGCGGCGTTCGAGGGCGGCGTCCTTCTCGATGTGCTTGCGGTACTCGTCGAGGGTGGTGGCGCCGATCATGTGGAGTTCTCCGCGCGCGAGCATCGGCTTGAGCATGTTGCCCGCGTCCATGGCGCCTTCGGCGGCACCCGCGCCCACGACGGTGTGCAGTTCGTCGACGAAGAGCAGGATGCGCCCCTGGGCGGCCTTGACCTCGCTGAGCACGGCCTTGAGGCGTTCCTCGAACTCACCGCGGTACTTGGCCCCGGCGACCAGGGAACCCATGTCCAGGGCGAACACGATCTTGTCGCGGAGTCCTTCGGGCACGTCGCCGCGGACGATGCGCTGGGCGAGGCCCTCGACGATGGCGGTCTTGCCGACGCCCGGGTCGCCGATGAGGACCGGGTTGTTCTTGGACTTGCGGCTGAGGATCTGGGTGACGCGGCGGATCTCGGCGTCCCGGCCGATGACCGGGTCGAGCCTGCCGGCCCTGGCCTCCACGACCAGGTCTCGGCCGTACTTCTCCAGGGCTTCGTAGGCGACTTCGGGGTTGGCGGAGGTGACGCGCTGGTTACCGCGGACCTGGGTGAGCGCGCTCAGGAACGAGTCCCTGGTGATGCCGGCCTCTTTGAGCAGGCGCCCGGCCTTGGTCGAAGAGCCCTCCTCGGCAAGGGCGAGCAGGAGGTGCTCCACGGACACGTACTCGTCCTTGAGGCGTTTGGCCTCCCGTTCGGCGGCATCGAGCAGGCGGGCGAGGCGCTGGGTGACGAAGACCTGGCCGGGTGAGGCGCCGGGGCCGGTGACCTTCGGACGGCGGGAGAGTTCCTCGCGCACGGCCGCGCGCAGTTCGCTCGGCTCGGTGCCGGCCTGCTGCAGCAACCTCGGGATCAGACCGTCCTCCTGGTCGAGGAGTGCGAGCAGCAGGTGTTCCCCGTCGACCTCGGTCTGCCCCATGCTGACGGCCGCGGTCTGGGCTTCCTGGAGGGCTTCCTGGGACTTCTGGGTGAGGCGGTTCATGTCCATGGCGGGTTTTCACTCCTCGTGCCGCGCCCTCGCAGGGCGGCTTCGAGCAGGCTGATGCGATCGAGCAGGTCGAGCACCAGGCCGATCGAGGCGTAGTTGAGGCAGAGTCCGGAGCGCAACCGCTGGATGCGGGCGAGCACTGCCGGGGCCGTGGGGTCGAACACCAGCTGCCCCCCGGCGTCGCGGTCGGCGTCGACCAGTCCGAGGGCGACGAACCGGCGGATCAGGTCGGGGTGGAGGCCCGAGAGACGGGCCACGGCGTCCAGGGAGAGTCTGCGGACGGGCACGAGCGCGTACCGGACGGCCGTCGAGGCGGTGATGTCGGCGCCCGTTCGTACCGGACGGTCGCCCAAGCCGGCCCGGCCGGTGCCTGCCGCTTCCGCGGGTCGGTCGTTCATCGCATCCTCCTGGGGTCGAACGAGGAAGTGGCGGCGAGCTCCTCGAACAGTTCGCGCTCCCGGTCGCCCAGGGTGGGCGGCACCATGACGCGGAGTTCGGCGTACAGGTCGCCGTCGGCACCGCGCGGGTTGGGCATGCCCTCGCCGCGCAGCCGCAGTCGCCGACCGCTGGACGAGCCCGCCGGCACGGTGACCTTGGCCGTACCACCGCCCGGGGTGGGCACGGGCACGGTCGCGCCCAGGGCCGCCTCCCAGGGAGTGACCGGTACCTGGACGTGGACGTCGCGGCCGTCCAGTCGGAACTGTGGGTGGGGCTGGATGCGCACCCGCAGGTACAGGTCGCCTCCGGGGGCGTCACCACTCCCCCGACCGCCCTCCCCCGCCAGCCTTATGCGCTGTCCGTCGGTGACGCCCGGCGGCACGTTGACCTCGTACCGCCGCGGCTGCCCGGTGGGCCCGGCGAGCGTGACGGCGCGACGGCCGCCCCTGAACGCCTCCTCCACGGTGAGCGGCAGCTCGGCCTCCTGGTCGGCTCCCGGTACACCGCCGCGGGCGGCGCCTGCTCCGAAGCTCGAGCCGAACAGGTCCCCGATGTCGATGTCCTCCGCTGCGAAGTCGTCGCCGAAGCCGGTGGCGTACCGGACTCGGGGGCCGCCCGCGCCCGCGGTCCTCCGGGCGCGGAAGCCGCCGCCCGCGCCGGCCGCGACCCGTTCGTCGAAGTCCTCGGGGATCTTGCGGAAGTCCTCGCCGAAGCGGTCGTAACGGGCCCGGGTCTTCGGGTCCGACAGGACGCTGTAGGCCTCGTTGAGGTCCTTGAAGCGTTCCTCCGCCCCCGGGTCCTTGTTGACGTCGGGGTGGTACTTGCGGGCGAGCTTGCGATAGGCCTGCTGGATCTCGTCCTGGCTCGCGGTTCGCGACACTCCCAGCACTTCGTAGAAGTCCTGTGCCATCGCCGGTCACTCCCGCTTCGCGACGGTCACGGCGGCGGGTCTGAGCTGCCGTTCGCCGTCCCCGTAGCCCGGGCGCAGCACGTCGACGACCGTGCCCGGCGAGGCGTCGGGGTCCTGGACGACGCCGATCACCTCGTGCCGGGCCGGGTCGAACGCGACGCCGGTCTCCGCGTGCCGCGCGTAGCCGAGCAGTTCGAGGACGTTCACCGCCTGGTCGCGGACCGCCTGGACGCCCTCCACGATGGCACCGGGATCGGCGCCGGCATGGGTCAGGGCGAGTTCGAGGTTGTCCAGGACGGGCAGGAAGGCGGCGGCCGTCCGGGAACGCTCGGCCGTCCGCTCCCGCTCCAGTTCCCTGGCGTGGCGCTTGCGCAGGTTGTCGAGGTCGGCGAGCGCGCGCCGCCAGCGGTCCTCCAGTTCCTCGAGCTCGGCCGTGTACTCGTCCTCGGACGGTGCGGTGCCGCCGCCGGCCGCGCCGGGGCCGGGTTGCTCGTCCGTGACGGGCCCCGCCCCGTCGGCGGGTCCGAGCGCGGCAGATCTTCGGGGGAAGGGCCTACGGCGCCCTCCGAGGCCGGATCGGTGTGCTCGGGCACGGCCGGGTCGGGTTGCTCGGGGTGGATGGGCATGGCGGTTCCTCAGTCCCTTTGGAACTCGGCGTCGATGACGTCGTCGTCACTGCCACTCGTGGGACCGCCGGTGGTGGGGTCCTGCCCGGGTCCGCCCGTGTCGGCGGCGGAGCCCCGGTGGGCCGCCAGCCCGGCGAGCAACTGCTGGAGTTCGGAGGTCAGGGGCCGCACGCGCTCGACGCCCGCCTCTTCCTTGACCGCAGCCCGGGCATCGGATACCAGCATCTCGGCGCGTGCCTTCTCGTGCGCGGGGGTCGTGTCGCCCAGCTCCGTGAGGCTCTTCTCGACCTGGTAGGCGACGGCGTCGAGCTCGTTGCGGGCGTCGACGGCCTCGCGGAGTGCCTGGTCCTGGCCCTGGTTGCGCTCGGCCTCCTGGACCATGCGTTCGACTTCACCGCGGTCCAGGTTGGAGCTCTCGCTGATGGTGATGCCCTGTTCCTTGCCAGTGTCCCGATCGCGGGCCGTGACGTTGAGGATCCCGTTGGCGTCGATGTCGAAGACGACCTCGATCTGTGGTTCGCCCCGTGGCGCCGGTCGGATGTCGGTGAGCTGGAACCGCCCCAGCACCCGGTTGTCGGCGGCCAGCTCGCGCTCGCCTTGGAGGACGACGATGTCGACGGCGGGCTGGTTGTCCTCGGCGGTGGAGAAGGTCTCGGAGCGGCGCACCGGGATGGTGGTGTTCCGCTCGATGATCTTCGTCATCACACCGCCGCGTGTCTCGACACCCAGCGACAGGGGGGTGACGTCGAGCAGCAGGACGTCCTTGACCTCGCCCTTGAGCACCCCGGCCTGGATCGCGGCGCCCAGGGCCACGACCTCATCGGGGTTGACGCTCATGTTGGGTTCCTTGCCGCCGGTCAGCCGGCGGACGAGGGCCTGAACAGCGGGGATGCGAGTGGAGCCGCCGACGAGGATGACCTCGTCGATGTCGCTCTCGCCGACCTTGGCATCGGTCATGGCCTGCTGGACCGGTCCGAGGCACCGCTCCACCAGGTCGCTGGTGATCTGTTCCAAGGTGGACCGCATGATCGAGTCGGTGAGGTGCTTGGGGCCCGCGGCGTCGGCGGTGATGAACGGCAGGCTGACCTGCGTCTGCGTCACCGAACTCAGCTCGGTCTTGGCCTTCTCCGCCGCCTCGAACAGTCGCTGCAGCGCCTGCGGGTCCTTGCGGAGGTCGATGCCGTTCTCCTTCTGGAAGTCGTCCGCGAGGTAGTCCACCAGGCGCCGGTCGAAGTCGTCGCCGCCCAGGTGGCTGTCACCGGCGGTGGAGCGCACCTCCACCACGCCGTCGCCGACGTCGA
Organism: Streptomyces pallidus (ex Mingjun et al. 2026); assembly: GCF_051550185.1. Classification (NCBI taxonomy): domain Bacteria; kingdom Bacillati; phylum Actinomycetota; class Actinomycetes; order Kitasatosporales; family Streptomycetaceae; genus Streptomyces; species Streptomyces pallidus (ex Mingjun et al. 2026). The sequence goes on from NZ_CP196181.1 coordinate 1,164,471, forward strand.
GGATGCTCACGTCGAAGGTCCCGCCGCCCAGGTCGAAGACGAGGACGGTCTCGTGCTGCTGCTTGTCCATGCCGTATGCGAGGGCTGCGGCTGTCGGCTCGTTGATGATCCGCAGCACCTCCAGTCCGGCTATCCGACCGGCGTCCTTGGTGGCGGTGCGCTGGGCGTCGTTGAAGTAGGCGGGCACCGTGATGACCGCCTCCGTGACCCGTTCCCCCAGCTGTCTGGAGGCGTCCTCGGTGAGTTTGCGCAGCACCTGGGCGCTGATCTCCTCAGGTGCGTACAACTTGTCGCGCACCTTGAAGCGGGCCGCCCCGCCGTCGCCCTCGACGACGTCGTACGCTACCGCCCTGGCCTCGTCGGAGATCTCGTCGAAGTGCCGGCCGATGAACCGCTTGGCCGAGTAGATGGTCCCCTTGGGATTGAGGATCGCCTGGCGCCGGGCCATCTGGCCCACCAGACGCTCGCCGGTGTCGGTGAAGGCCACGACAGACGGTGTCGTGCGGTTGCCCTCGCTGTTGGGCACCACGGACGGCTCGCCGCCCTCCCACACAGCGATCACCGAGTTCGTGGTACCCAGGTCGACACCCACTGCCTTGGCCATGAGAAATCTCCTCCCGGTGCGGCGGTCCTGCGCCGACTCTCCGGATCACGTGCGTTCAGGTGCGGGTTGGATCTCCGCCGGTGGTCCGCAGCACGCGGAACAGCCGTACAGCCTCGTCGGCGACCTCCTCGTCCGCGACGACCTCGTACCGGCTCGGCTGCCGATGCCCGCGGAGGCTTCCGCACCCTGTCCAGGGTGGCCGGCCGGGTGGCTTCGCGCCTGCTCCTGACGGGTCAGGATCATGGCCGGCAGCCGGGCACGCAACGTGTACGGCCGCTGCTCCGACCGGGAGGGCAGCCTTCCGCCGGGTAGCGCCGGGCGGCACCCCACGCATGCACGGAGAGAGCTGCGCCCATCCGCTACGAGTCCGGTCGACCATGGCCTCCACCGGCTGGAGTTGCTTTCCCGCGCCCTGTTCGAAGCCTCGAACGAAGGCGAGATCCTGCGCCTGGCCATGCACCACGTGGCCGCCGCCGGGCCGTACTGCGCCGAAGCCGGATACCTCGAGGTCGACGGTGACCTGGTCCCCAGTCCGAGGAACGGTCAGACCCATGCCGCATCCGTGGACCGGAGGGTTCGGGAGCTGGAGGGGCAGGACGGCCCTGTGACCGTGCCCGGCAGGCCCTGGGGCTGGGCTCTGGGGCTGCGCGGGCTGGAGAGGCTTCACGGATACCTTGTGGTGACGTCCCCAGCCCGCCCCACGGGGGCCCAGCGGTCCCTGCTCGCCACGCTCGTCCGGCACACCGCTGCTGCTCTGTCAGTCGCTTTCGCGCAGCGCCGCCGACGCGAGGACGCGCTGGAGCTCCACCGGCTCAGGACGGAACGCGCCACTCTTCAGCAGCAGCTGGTCTCCGTGGTGGCTGAGCTGGGGTACCAGCAGGCCGTTCACGCGCTCATGGCCGACATCGCCGCCTCCGGCGGCGGTGCGGAGGCCGCCACGCGCGCACTGCATGAGCTCACCGGACTTCCGGCGCTGGTCGAAGACCGCTTCGGCCGGCTGAAGTCCTGGTCAGGTCCCGGCCGACCCGACCCCTACCCGGAACCGGACCCCGTGCGCCAGAACGACATGCTGCACGCCGTCGCCCGGGAGTTCGGGCCCGTACGGATAAGGGACCGGCTGATCGCTCTGGTCCGCCCACACGGTGAGATCCTGGGCGTGCTGGCACTGGTCGATGCCTTGGACGAGGCCGACGAGCACACCGTGTTCGCGCTCGCACACGCCGCCACGTTGCTCGCCCTGGCGCTGGCGCACCTGCGCAACCTGGCCGAAGTGGAGCTGAGGCTGCACCGCGAGCTGGTCGACGACCTCCTGGCGGGGACGGACGCCGCGAGCGCCTGCGCTCGGTCCGAGGCAGTCGGACACGACCTGCACCGCAGCCACTACGTCGTCGTCGTGGAGTGGTCGAACCGGACCGCGGATGATTCGTTCGCCCAGACCGTGGGCCGGGCGGCCTCTGCCATCGGCATGCGCTCGCTGCTGACCCGACGCTCCGACCACATCGTCCTGGTCGTCGACGACAGGCCGCACGCTTGCGCGCTGCACGAGGCGCTCGCCCGGGAGACCGGAACACGGTCCGGGACGATCGGGGTGAGCGCCCCTTCCGACTCCGTGCCCGACATCCCCCACCGCTACCAGGAGGCGCAGCGCGCCCTCGAAGTGCGCCTCAACTCCCGCGAGCGGTACGGGACGACCTTCTTCGACGAGCTCGGCCTGTACCGCAGCCTGGGACCTGGCGCCGATCACCAGGAACTGGAGGCGTTCGTTCACGAGTGGCTCGGGCAGCTCATCGACTATGACTCCCGGCATCACGCGGCCATGGTGGAGACCCTCTCCCGCTACTTCGACTGCGGCGGCAACTACGACGAGACCGCCGTATCCCTCGCGATCCACCGCAGCACGCTGCGCTACAGGCTGCAGCGCATCCGCGAGATCAGCGGCAACGACCTCGCGAACGTCGAAGACCGGCTCAACCTCCAGGTGGCGACCCGAGTGTGGAAGATCGTGCTGGGCGGCGGCCGTGAACCAGGAGAGCCCGGATCTCAAGGTCGGTCTGCTGGGCCTCTCCGGTAGGAACGCCCACGACGGGAACGCGTGCGCCGGGCGCGCTGCCTGGCGCCGGCGTCCCTCAGCCACCTGGACTCGCTCCTGCAGCACCACATCTTCCCGGCCCTCGGCACGCGCAGGATGAGCAGCTCGACCACAAGGTCGTCGACGGGTTCATCCGCACCATGGAGCGGAACGGTGTCGGCCTGGCAGCCCAGTCCAATGCCCACGACAGGTGTCCGCTCCGGAGACGCCCGTCGTCTGCGCCGACATACCGGTCTCCGCGCCCAAGCTGCCCGCGCCCCGGGGCCCCATCCGGCCGGGACCGTCCTCGCCCGGGCTGACCAGCTCGCTGCCTACCTCGACGAGTTACCCATGGGCCTTCCCCTCACACCCTGGGTCGATACCCCGGACACCGTCGGTACCTCCTCGACCGGACCCTGCGCCTGGATCCCGCAGCGTCGCCGTCGAGGTCCAGGACGGCCGCGTCATCCTGCACGGCGCGGTGTGCCTCAAGAGCCTGATCCCGGTGGTCGAGCGGCTGTGCCGCATCATCGACGGTGTCGTCCACGTGACCGCGCGCCTGGCCTACGAGACCGACGGCACGACACTGCCGTAGCCACCGCCGCCGGGTGTGCGCAGTACGAACACGTCCCCGGGGCCCACCGCCACGGAGCCGCAGCCCGCCATGGGGACCACGGTTCCGTCGGCCCGCTCAACATGGTGGGTGCCGAGGGCGCCCGGGGCCCCGCCCGCCATCCCGTACGGTGGTACGCGCCGGTGTCCGGAGAGCACGCTGACCGTCATCGGCTCGCGGAAGCGGATCCGGCGCACCACGCCGTCGCCTCCGTGCCAGCGGCCTGCGCCGCCGCTGCCGGTGCGTACGGAGAACTCCTCGACCAGGACGGGCAGCCGCAGCTCCAGCACCTCCGGGTCGGTCAGGCGGGAGTTGGTCATGTGCGTCTGCACGGCCGAGGCGCCGTGGAACCCGGGGCCGGCCCCGGCGCCGGAGGCGACCGTCTCGTAGTACTGGTGGTGTTCGTTACCGAAGGTGACGTTGTTCATGGTGCCGCTGCCCTCCGCCTGGGCGCCCAGCGCCGCGTACAGGGCCCCGGTGACTGCCTGGGAGGTCTCGACGTTCCCGGCCACGATGGCGGCGGGCGGCGCGGGGGCGAGCATCGAGCCGGGCGGGGCGATGATGCGCAGCGGGCGCAGGCAGCCGTCGTTGAGCGGGATGTCCTGGGCGATCAGGGTACGGAATACGTACAGCACGGCGGCCGTGACGACCGAGGTCGGGGCATTGAAGTTCGTGTCGAGCTGGGCCGAGGTGCCGGTGAAGTCGACGGTGGCGGAGCGCTGTTCGCGGTCCACGGTGACGCGCACGGCGATCACGGCGCCGGAGTCGGTCTCGTAACCGTACGCGCCGTCGGCGAGGGTGTCGAGGGCCTCGCGGACCGCGTCGGCGGCGTTGTCCTGGACGTGCCGCATGTACGCCTGCACCACGTCGAGGCCGAAGTGGCGGATCATCCGGGCGACTTCGTCGACGCCCTTGGCGTTGGCGGCGATCTGGGCGCGCAGGTCGGCGAGGTTGGTCGCGGGGTCGCGGGAGGGGTGGCCGGACCCGGTGAGCAGGTCGAGGGTCTCGGCCTCGCGCAGCCGGCCGTCCTGGATCAGCAGCCAGTTGTCGAACAGGACACCCTCGTCGTCGATGCGGCGGCTGTCGGCCGGCATGGATCCGGGGGTCAGGCCGCCGATCTCGGCGTGGTGGCCGCGGGAGGCGACGAAGAAGAGGATGCGGTCCTCCTGCGCGGTGCCCACTTCGCCGAAGACGGGGGTGATCACGGTGATGTCGGGCAGGTGGGTGCCGCCGTGGTACGGGTCGTTGACCGCGTAGGCGTCGCCGGGCCGCATGGTCCCGGCGCGGCGGCGGACGATCTCGCGGACGGCGGTGCCCATGGATCCCAAGTGGACGGGGATGTGCGGTGCGTTGGCGACGAGGTTGCCCTCGGGGTCGAACAGGGCGCAGGAGAAGTCCAGCCGCTCCTTGATGTTGACGGACTGGGCTGTGGCGGCGAGCCGGGCGCCCATCTGTTCGGCGATGGAGACGAACTGGCTGTTGAAGATCTCCAGCATGACCGGGTCGGCCCGGGTCTCGACCTCGGCCGCGGCGGGGACCGCTACCCGTTCCAGGCGCAGGTGGCCGGGGTCGGTGACGGTGGCCTCCCAGCCGGGGTCCACGACGGTGGTGGCGTTCACCTCGGTGATCACGGCGGGTCCGCGGACCACGACGCCGGGCCCCAGCCGCTCGCGCTCGCGGAGCGGGACGGTCAGCCAGGCCCCTCCGGTGTGGAGGCGGGTGGTGGGGACGGTCGCATCGTCGTACGCCACCCCATCGGCCCCGACGGCTTCGGGGGGCCCTCCAAGGTGGCCGAGGTCGGGCTGCGGGGTCAGGCCGCGGGCCTCGACGGACAGGGCGTCGACCACCACGGGCCGGTCCAGCAGGAACGAGTAGAGCCCGCGGTGGCGTTCGGTGAACTCCCTCCCCATCACCGCGGCTTCGGCCAGCGGTACGGTGACGGGCGTGTCGGTGCCGTCGTAGCGGAGCCGGACGGTGCGCGTGACGCGTACGAGGTCGTCGGGGACCTCCTCATCACGCAGCACGGCGCGGGCTGCGTCCTCGAGTTCGGCGGCGGTGGCGGTGACCCGCGCCATGTTCGCCTCTGTCAGGGGTAGTTCGACGGACCGTTCGCGTACGGTCGTGGTGTCCGCGAGGCCGATGCCGAGCGCGGACAGGACCCCGGCCAGGGGCGGTACGAGTACGGTGCGGATGCCGAGCGAGTCGGCGACCGCGCAGGCGTGCTGGCCGCCGGCGCCGCCGAAGGAGGTCAGCGCGTACCGCCGGATGTCATGGCCGCGCTGTACGGAGATCCGCTTGACGGCCGCGGCAACGTTCGCGACCGCGACCTGGAGGAAGCCCTCGGCCACCTCCTCCGGGGTCCGGCGGTCGCCGGTGGCCTGGTGGATTCGGTCGGCGAGGGCGGTGAACTCCTTGCGCACGACGGCCTCGTCGAGGGGCTGGTCGCCGCCGGGGCCGAAGACGTCCGGGAAGTGGGCGGGTGAGACGCGCCCGAGCATCACGTTGGCATCGGTCACCGTCAGTGGACCGCCCGCGCGGTAGCAGGCCGGACCGGGGTGCGCACCCGCGGAGTCGGGGCCGACCTGGTAACGGCCGCCCTCGAAGCGCACCACGGAGCCGCCGCCGGCGGCAACGGTGTGGATGTCCAGCATCGGTGCCTGGAGGCGGACCCCGGCTACCTGGGCGGTGGACACCCGCTCGTACTCGCCCGCGAAGTGCGAGACGTCGGTGGACGTGCCGCCCATGTCGAACCCGATCACCTGGTCGTGGCCGGCCTGCTGCGAGAGCCGGGTCATGCCGACGATGCCGCCGGCCGGTCCTGACAGGACGGCGTCCTTGCCTCGGAAGTGGCCTGCGGCGGCCAGGCCTCCGTTGGACTGCATGAACATCAGCCGGACACCGTCGAGCTCCTGTGCGACGTGGCGTACGTACCGGTCGAGGACCGGAGAGAGGTACGCGTCGACGACGGCGGTGTCGCCGCGCGGGACGAGCCGGGTGAGCGGCCCGGTGGCGGAGGAGAGGGAGACCTGGGTGAAGCCGAGGCGATCGGCGAGCTCGCCGATCGCCCGCTCGTGGGCGGGGTGCAGGGCGCTGTGCAGGCAGACCACGGCGACGGCGCGGATGCCGTCCTTGTACGCGCGCCGCAGGTCGGCGGCGAGGGTGTCGAGGTCGGGCGGGCGCAGGACCTCGCCCTCGGCTGTGACGCGTTCGTCGACCTCGATGACGCGCTCGTACAGGGGCTCGGGGAGGACGATCTCGCGGGCGAAGAGGTCCGGGCGGTTCTGGTAGCCGATCCGCAGGGCGTCGCGGAAGCCCCGGGTGATGACGAGGACGGTGCGTTCGCCGGTGCGCTCCAGCAGGGCGTTGGTCGCGACGGTGGTGCCCATGCGTACCGCCTGCACGGCAGCGGCGGGGACCGGCTCGCCCGGGGGCAGGCCGAGCAGCGTGCGGATGCCTTCGAGCGCGGCGTCGCCGTAGCGGGCGGGGTTCTCGGAGAGGAGCTTGAGGGTACGCAGGCGGCCGTCGGGCGCCAGCGCGACGACGTCCGTGAAGGTACCGCCCCGGTCGATCCAGAACTGCCAGCCGGTCCGTGCGCTGGGGGGCATGCCGACGGCCTCCTTCCCTCGCTCTCTGCGCCGGCGAGCCGCCGCCGGGCCGTGTCCAGCATGGCCGGTGCGAGCGGGGCGTGCGAGCCTGGAGCGCCCGGATGTCTTTGCGGTCGGGCGCGCTCATACTGGACGGACACCGCGATCCCGGGAGGTGGCCGGCCGTGATCCCCCTGAGGCTGGGCGTCTGCCGCGAGACCACCCCCGGGGACCTCCGCGTGGCCCTCGTCCCGGGCGCCGTGCACGAGGTCCAGGCCCTGGGCCTGGACGTACTGGTGGAGACCGGTGCCGGCGAGGGGGTCCGGCTGCCGGACCGCGCCTACCGGACGGCGGGTGCCGGGGTTGCCCCCCGCGAGGAGGTCCTCACGAGGGCGGACGTCGTCGTGGGCCTGCGGCCTCCCGCCCTGTCCGCCGACTCCCGGTTCCGGCGGGGGCAGGTGGTGGTGGCGCTCGTCGATCCGCTGAGCACTCCGTTCCAGGTGCGGCGATGGGCCGACGACGGAGTCACCGTGATCGGACTCGACCTCGTACCCGAGGGGCTGGACGTGGCCCGTGCCGTGGATGCCGCCGCCTCCCTGGAGCGGTTGGCCGGCTACAAGGCTGCTCTGCTCGCGGCGGACCTCCTGGACCGGCCGGTGCCGGGCGGAGACGGTCCCGGGTTTCCCGAGGCCGCCGCCCGGGCCCTCGTCATCGGATGGGGTCCCGCCGCGTGGCAGGCGGCGCGGACCCTGCGCGACTGCGGGGCGGAGGTACGCGTCGAGGATGGCCGTCCCGGTAATGGGCTGCCGGGAGCCGAGAGCACGGACATCGTCGTGACGGCGGTCCGGCCCCGCCTGCCGGGGCGGCCTCCGGTCCTGGTGACAGCGCGGGCTCTCGCGACCATGCGGCCCGGCTCCGTGGTCGTCGACGCGGCCGCCGGGCCCGACGGCGGCAACGTGGTGGGAGCGCGACCCGGGACCGTGTCGACGACGGGACCAGGGCCGACGGTGGCCGGGGCTCGCCCGCTCGCCAAGTGCCTGCCCCAAGCGGCGTCCGTAGCCTTTTCGCGCCATGTCGTCGCGCTGCTGGGTTGCATCGTCTCGGACGGGGTGCTGTGGATCGACCCGTCGGACCCCGTGCTGGCGGCGGTGCTGGTCACGCATGGCGGACTGGTGCGGCAGCGGGACGTCTGGCGCTCGATCCTGGACCAGACCGCGCTGGCCGGCCTGCCCTGAAGGACGCGGCCTGGCCGACAGCGGGCTTCGGGGCCGGTGGATCACCCCCGAGGGGCGCCCTCGCGCAGCATTGCTGCGATGCGGGCCATCGCGGCGGCCCGGTGGGCGCACTCCTCGTAGCAGCGGCCCAGCACGGCCGCGTCGACCGCGTCGCGCACGGGACAGACCGTGCCGCCCGTCAGCAGCAGGCGGCTCAGCCCTCGCTGGCGGGCGGTGACGTCCGCCAGGTCCCGGTCCATGACGGCCGGGGGCGCGGCCAGTTGGAGGACGTCGCGGGCCCGCGCCAGCAACCGGAGGCACGCCTCACCGAGGTCCCCTACCGGCACGCGGACAGGTGCGGCGAGGCGGGGCCCGGAGCTCCGGGCCCCGGCGATCTCTCCCACCTGCTCGATCAGTACGCCGATGCGCGCCACGTCCTCCGTCACGTAGAGCGCCGTGAGAACGGACTCGCGGTCCCTCTCCTGAGGCCCGGCGCCGAGTTCCGTGGCTGCGAGGTCGTCAGCCTCGCCCCGCAGGGCCCGCAGCGTCCTGCCTAGGTCCGCCATCCGTCGCACGGTGTCCACACCGCCCGCCGCCCTGACCACGTCACTGGCGATGCCCAGTGCGGCATGCGTCTGCTGCAACAGGCTCGCCACGCGGGCGACGTCCCGATCTGTCCGGGTGCGAACCGGGTCCGCCACGTGCAACTCCTCATCCCTGTCGACCGGCTCCGCTCGTTCTCCGGTCAGGCATGTTCCAGCGTCTCCCTGCCATCGGGTGGCCAACCACGCATTGTGATGGGTCTGCCGTGCCCTTCGCCCGCGCCACGCCGGTGTGTCGCCCGCTTCGGGGCATCCCGGACCGTGTCCGAGGTGGCCAGTGAGCGGGGGCGTCAGGGTTTCAGGCCGCCGGGGTCACCGGACAGGGGCGAAGCTCACAGCGCCGCCCGCGCGAATGGCCTCCACGGCGCTCTGGTGGATCGACCGGCTCGCCTGCGGATCGGGGCAGGCCACGGGCTGCTGGCCGAGGCGTATCACTCCCCGCCCGCCTCGTACTGGACCGCGACGCGGGCTTGGCCCTGCTCCCACACGGTGCGGTGCGCACCGTCAGTTCGCGGACAGGTGCTTGTACAGAGGTTCGAGGAAGGAAGGCCTCATGGCCACTCCCGGTCGGGCTCTCGACACCACGTGCATTGGCGCCCTCCGATGTCGCCGTACCGGGGCGCGTTTGGGCCGGCGTGCGAACACGGTTCGTTCCAACTCCAGAATGCCCCCGCGGTACGAGCCGTGCCGCGTCCGACGCCGGCACTCGGCCACGACGGTGAGCCGCCCTACCGGGTGCGCTACGAAGACGGTCACGAGACAGAGATCTTTCCCGGCGCGGGATGTGTGACCGAGACCCGTCCGGCATCCGGATCCCCGGCCTGGCAGCCGCACCGGGAACGGCGGTGAGCGGCGGTTCTTCGCCGGACTGAGGAGGGAGGTACGGCGGTCAGGGCGTGGGCCCGGCCGTACGCCCCGCCTTGCGGGATGAGGAGGTCGCATCGTGTTCTTCATGAATCGGCGAGACGCGGGCCGACAACCGGCCGGCCGCTTGAAGCAGCTCAGAGGGTCCGACGTCGTGGTGCTGGGGCTGCCGCGCGGAGGGGTTCCGGTCGCGGGGGAGGCCGCCCGTGTGCTGGGCGCACCGCTGGACGTGTGCCTGGTACGGAAGCTGGGCGTGCCGTTCCAGCCGGAGGTGGCCAATGGGAGCGATCGGTGAGGGAGACGTCCGTGTGTTCAACGAGGAGGTGGTCCGCGCAGCGGGCGTCGCCTCGGACGAGCTGGCCGTGGTGGAGGCGCGTGAAAAGGAGGTGCTGGACGGCCGTGCCCGCCGCTACCGGGGCGGGCGGGAACCGGTGAGGCTCGACGGCCGGACGGCGCTGGTGGTCGACGACGGCGTGGCGACGGGGGCGACGGCGCGGGCGGCCTGTCGATCGCCCGGGCCCGGGGCGCCGCGCGGGTCGTTCTGGCAGTGCCCGTGGCGCCGCGGGACTTCGCTTCGCGGCTGGGTTCGGACGCCGACGAGTTCGTGTGCCTGCACGCTCCGTACGACTTCTACGCCGTCGGGCAGTACTACGCAGAGTTCTCCCAGGTCGACGACGATGAGGTGGTCGCCTGCCTGGAGGAGGCCCTCAGGCGTCCGGTCGGCACGCGGCGGCGGAGCGGGGGCCGGCCGGGCCGACGGACCGGGAAGTCGACGTGCGGGCGGGCCCGCTGATGCTGCGAGGCCGGTTGACGGGTCCCGAGGACGTGATCGGGATCGTGGTGTTCGCCCACGGCAGTGGCAGCAGCCGACACAGTCCGCGCAACCAGTACGTCGCGGCGGGCCTGAACCGCGCGGGGCCGGGCACCTTGCTGTTCGACCTGCTCACCGAGGAAGAGGAGACCGACCGGGCCGATGTCTTCGACACGGGTCTGCTCGCCCGGCGGCTCACGGACGCCACCGCCTGGCTGCGCGAACAGCCCGAGGCCCAAGGGCTGGCCCTGGGGTACTTCGGCGCCAGCACGGGCGCAGCCGCCGCCATGCGGGCGGCCGCCGAGCCAGGACGCCCCCGACCTATCCATGCAGCGCATGACCGACGAGAAGGCTCTGGCACAGCGCGAACGCGTACGGTCCCTGGACGGCCGGCACCACTCAACATCGGACCGGACGGGGAGGTGGACTGGCCCGGCGCGTTCCTCCAGGGCTTCGACCTCTGCGTGGCCTCGGTGCACTCCCACTTCGGTCTGGACCGCACGGCGATGACCCGGCGGATCGTGCGAGCCTGCGAAAATCCCCACATCAACGTCATCGGCCACCCCACCAGCCGCCTGATCGGCAAACGGCCCGGGGTCGACGTCGACCTCGACGAGTTGTTCGCCGCCTGCGCACGCACAGGCACCGCCCTGGAGATCAACACCCAGCCCGACCGCCTCGACCTGGGCGACGAGAACATCCTCCGCGCCAGACGCCACGGGGTGAAGTTCGCCGTCGACACCGACGCCCACCCGGTCCCCCAGCTCGCCCACCTCCGCCACGGCGTCGCAACGGCGCAACGCGGATGGCTCACCCCCGACGACGTGATCAGCACCTGGCCACTGCGACGGCTGCGCCGGTTCCTCCGCAAGGACCGGGCCCGCTGAGGCAAGGAGGCGACACCGTCGCATTCGGGAGTCACGCAACGAGGTCACCAAAGCACTTCCAGCCCTCCGGCCCGCGAACCGTGACCAGATCGTGCAGCGTGACGGCCTTCGGTGTCGAGCCGGTGCACGACCTCCGCCAACAGCGCGGTCCGCTCTCATCACACCCCTGCCTCGCTCCCGCGTCGCGTCCGGCGGTCAGGGAAAGGCCGTACCCCGGTCACTGCGCCGTGGCGGCAGCCCGGGCAGCACCGTGGGGGCCTGCGGCGGCGGGTCCGCGGGCTCCTCCCGCACTGGACGGCCGGCGAGGGCCGCGACGATGTCGACCGCGGTCAGCAGCCCGGCAAGCCTCCCGTCCTCAGCCAGCACCGGAAGGGCGTCGGCTTCGGTGCACGCCATGAGGTCGACCGCGTGGCGCACGCTCTGCTCCGCGTGGACGAGCGCCGTCCCGTGGCCTCGGAGGAGTTCGTCCACCCGCAGGGCGGACAGCGAAACGGCAGGCGCCGCGCAGGCGACCGCCACGTCGGCCCGGTCCAGCAAGCCGGCGCAGCGGCCGTCCGGGCGCACGACCGGAAGGTGGCGGGACCCCGACCGCTGGAGCAGTTCCCATGCCACGAGCGCGGTTTCGCCGACCTCGACGGTGACCGGGGCGGGGCGCATCACGGCTGCGACCGTACGCGCCAGGAGTTCCTGCTGCTCTTCCATGACGGCCTCCTCGGTCTCTCGGGCCGGGCCGCACGGACCCCCGCGATCGGACGGCGTCCCCGGGCCCGGCTGGTCGAGCGCCGCGAGGCGGTGCTCCGCCGGCGGGCGGGCTCAGCGGTTCCGTATGGTCAGCTCGTCGATGACATCGGTGACCGGTTCGAGCCCCTTCACTTCGGCGAGCAGCCGTGCTGCTTCGTCACCCGCCACGTCGCCACGCAGGCGGACCACCCCGTCCTCGACTGTGACCTGCACCGAGTCGGCCGCCCCGGGAGACACCTGCCTGATGCGCCCCCGCACGCCCTCCAGGATGGCCGCGTCGTCCCGGAGCAGGGCGTCCAGCAAGGTGTGGCGGTGGACGGTGCCCACGAGCCGCCCGTCCGGCTCCGCGACCGGAACGCGCTTGAGACGGGCCAGAGCCACCAGCCAGGCGGCCTCGGAGGCCGTGGTGTCCGGCTGGACGGTGATGGCGGGACTGGTCATGAGGGTCTCGGCCCTCTCCCCACTGGGCTGGGCCGTCGGCGCGGTCTCCCCCATCCTGCTCGCGGTGCTGGTCCGGTGTGTCCGCGCGGCGACCACTGCGAGCAGATCAGCCTCGGACACCACGCCCATGACCCTGCCGTCGGTGTCGACGACGGGAAGTGACCCCGTGCCGTGCTCCGAGAGCGCCCGGGCGATGCCGGGGAGGGCGGTGTCGGGGGCGACCGATGGCGGGGAGGTGGCCATCAGGTCGCGCACCAGGAAGGGCGCGGGCGGGGCGGGCCGGGGTGCCTGGGCGGCGGGCCGCTGCGTCTTTGCGGCGGACAGGGTCGCCAGCGCGCCGAGATAACGCATGAGGGCGTCCTGCCGCTGCGGTTCGTCGGACCGCCAGGCGTGTCGGGGCGCGACTCGGCGGGCTTCGGCACCCGCTGCGGAATTCTCATGCTGGTTCATGGCGGTGCCTCCAGTCGGGGTCCCTGTCGTCCCGGCCTGGGACGGGCCGCGCGGGCCCGTCCGGCTCAGGTGGCTGTGTGCGAGAGTCCGTGGGCGGTGGGGGCGACGGGGGTGATGAGGCCGTAGTGGCCGTCGTAGCGGTGGTAGAGGACGTTCCCGCGGCCGGTGCCGGCGTCGGCGAAGAACACGAACGGCCAGCCGGTGACGCCCAGGCGCTCCTTCGCCGCCGCCACGGTCATGCGCGGCGCGGCGGCCTGGCTGACGGTCAGCGGCACCGCCACCGGACCGATCAGGTCCGGGCGCGGATGCACCTGCGCCAGCCGGTATCCCTCCGGGTCGGAGCGGTACAGGACGCTGTCCTCGCCCGATCCGGCGTCGGTGAACAGCTGGAAGCCGTAGTCCAGCGTCTCCAGGTCGTCGGCCGCCTCGTCGGGCGATTCGAAGGTGAGGGCGAACGCCTTGTGCCGGACGACCTCCCGTTCCTCGACCGGGCGCGGGAAGTAGCCCGGACGGTGGGTGGGCTCATCGCCGTGCCGCCACGCGTGGGCGGGGCCCGGCGGCGTCCGGCGGTGCCGGGCCTCCTGCTGCTCCGCCATACGCGCCAGCGCGCCTTTGAGCCGCTCGCGCAGGAGATCGGCCGCTTCCGTGGCGTTGGTGCCCGCCACGTGTGCGCGGGCGGGCCTGCCGTTGACGTCCAGATTGGCCTGGGCCATGACGGGGCGCTCCATCGCCGGATTCGCGAACCGGGTCAGCTTCACCCGGGCGAAGAGCACGGGCCCCGGTGCCTGGCCGAACACGGCCCGCACCTTGTCCCGGGCGTAGGCGGTGTCCTCTGCGGACACCCCGCCCCGGGTCTCCACCTGTACGTCCGCGAGGGGTTGTGACGGCGTTCGCTTCATGATGGTCTCCGCTGTGAGAAGGAGTCGGCGATGCGGAGCGGCTGTCACACGCTCCGGCACAGCGCGCCGATGCCGTGGCCGGGAGCGCCGACGGAACCGGGACGCAGGACGCGTACGTCCGCCCCGGACAGCACGGCCGCGCGGACGGCCACATCGGCCAGCGGGCCGCGGATCACGGGGCCGGCGGCGCGGGAGGGCGTGGGGCGATGGTCCGACACGTCGGAGGCGGTCGGGCCGAACCACGCCGTTCGCGGGTCGTCCGGCTCGTCGACGAGCACGAGCGTCTCGACGCGGCCCTCGGAGAGCGCGCCCAGCGTGGAGTGCACGCCCTCGACGGCCCGCCCTCGCGCCGACCGCTCCTCGGCGAACCGTCGCAGCAGCTCCCTCGTCTGCTCCTCCGCCGCGCGATGGGTCTCGGCCTCGATCTGCTCCTGCCGGATCCGGGCGGATCCGTCCGGTGTGCGTCCGCCGCTCACATGGCGCACGGAGACCTGACGCCGGACGCCGTCGGGAAGGTGCTTGGCGAGGAGCTGGAGCGCCCGCACGTCTCCGGCGAGCAGCACCAGACGGGCGGAGACCCGCGACACGGCACGGGTCAGAGCCTCTGCCGCGCGTACGGCGTTGTGCTCCCAGGAGTCCTCCGCCCGCCGTTGGAAGCGCGCCTGGGACATCCCGCCGGGAGCGTTGCGCTCGATCTCGTCGTCGGGGCCGGTCACGGTGCGCCTGACTGGCTCGGTGTCCCCTCTGGGGTACGCCTCCAGGTCGGCACCGGCGCGGTCGACCATGGCGAGGACGCGGGCCGGGTGTTCCTGGCGCCACTCCAGGAGCGGTGCCAGGTGCGGCAGGGGTGCGTGGATGCCGATGTCGGCGTCCCGGCCACCGGAAAGGACCGTGGAGTAGCGGAGCTCGCCGTCGGCCGCGAAGGCCGCGAGCGTCCCGGTACCGGGGAGCGCCTCGTCGACACTCCTTGTCAGTACGGCGATGGTGTCCTCGTCGGCACCGAGGTCCGCCAACCGGCGAGCGAGCGCGCGCCAGCGCAACCTGACATCGTTCTCCCGCTGCGGACTCGGCTCGAGCCGCAGATACACCGAGGTCGTCGGCCCGCGCATCCCGCACAAGCTTCTCAGGATGCCGTCGTTGACCGACGTCGTAGTTCCCATGACGCGCTCCCATCGTCGGCGAGCCCGACGACGCCGGTTCCCCGACGCCGGGGCTCCGTGGGCTGTGATCGTTGTGCGTTTCCGTCGGGGCCGCCGTGCCGCTCGCCGGGAGCCGATTCCTTGAGAAGAAGACTCGGGGCAGGCGGTGCCGCGGCTGTTGGCCATTCCCCTCGACCAGTCTTCCCCTGCAGGGCAGGTCGTCGCTGGGGCCGAACGGTCCACGGCCGGGCCGAACACGCCCACGGTCAGCGCACACCGGGCTTGCGCACCACGGCGACCGGACAACACGCAGGGTGCGGCATGGCCTGACTCACCGGGCCCAACAGCAGGCCGGCGAAGCCCCCGAGCGCCAACGACCAGCACAACTGCGCGGCACCGCTCGCCTCGATCAGGGCGTCACGGGTGGCAGCACGCTCGACACGGAGCTCGACCGAGACGTCCGGATACCTTTCCCGGCAGCCCGCGAGCGCCTCGGCCAGCAGGCGCTCCCCAGCCTGCGCGGGCGCCCCCGGGCCGCTCACGTACGGGTCGGCGGGATCCTGCGGCGGGGACACCGGCGCGTTTCACGTGGTCCAGGCGTGCAGGGCGACGAGTCCGACCCCGCGCAGCGTGGCCTCCGCGAAGGCGAAGTCCACCGCCGCCGCGCCGGCGGGGGAACCGTCTCCCCCCAGCACGATCGGCCCGTTCGGCTGCGCCTGCTCCCGTGTCACGAGCACGGGACATCGGCCGTGTGCCGCGAGGTACACCGCGGTGGAACCCACCACCAGCCCGACGAAACCGCCCATGCCCCGGGACCCGACGTCACCGGGCCAGCCGGTCGCCGGAGCCTCGTGGCGCGGCGGATCGGTGCGGTGGACCGCCCTACCGCCCCTACCCGGCACCGCCTGAGGCTCCCGCGCCGAGGCACGTTCGGGGGCTGGTCCCCGGATCCCTCGTTCCCGCCCGGGGGCCAGCCACCTTTCCTGCTGGCAGTGGTCGCATTCCGCCTGGTGTCAGGCGCAGATGGCCTCGACGAACTCGCCGACCTGCTGTTCGTTCAAGTGCCTGGCGAGGTCAGCCTCGCTGATCATGCCGACGAGCCGGTGATCGCTGATCACAGGGACTCGGCGGATGCGATGCTCCCGCATGGCCTGAAGCACCTCAGCACTGTCGGCATCCGCGTCGACGGTGATCGGCTTGCCCTGGGCCAGGAGCCCGGCCGTCATGTGGCGGGGGTCCTTGTCCTTGGCGAGGCACTTCACCACGATGTCGCGATCGGTGATCATTCCGTGGAGCCGGTCGTCCGGCCCGCAGATCGGCAGGGCTCCGATGCCGAGTTCGTCCATGCGGCGCGCCGCGTCCACGAGGGTCTCCTCCTCGCGTACGCAGACGGCGCCGACGTGCATGATCTCCCGTGCGGTCGTCATGGGTGTTTCCTCCTCGCGCCCCCCGTCATCGACGGTCGCCCGCCTCTTCTGCGTAGGGCCCGCCGTCAGAGGACGGGGGCGCTCACACGGACGGTGTGCACCGGTCGCCGGGGGCGTACCCGGGCTCTCCTCGCCGGGCTGTACATCGTCGAGCCCTAGATGGGCAGTACGTCGCCCGGGATCTCCCGTCTCCCGGACCGAAGACCTGTCCTGGTCTCCTTCAGGTGGGTCGGCCGTTCGTTGCCCGTCACGGTCACCTTCCTGCCTCTGCAGCGCGCTCCACGAAGCAGATCCGCGGCAGCACACGCCAGAGCCCCGACACGAATGGTGATGCACGAGGTAGGGGGCATGACCTCGTGCATCCCAATGTACGAGCCGAGGCAGGATCCGTGAGGGCCGATCGGCCCCCGCAAGAGCCCCGCTCGGCCCCTACCGAGCGCTACCGGGACCTGAACAGGCGTCCAGCCATGAGCCGGCATGCATGTGAGGCCAGGCTGTCTCAGTATGGAAAGCGGGTCGGACGTGTCGCTGTGCACGGAGGTGAGCGCGATGACGCCTCCCGCGCGGCACCCGACTGGCGGGCCGAAGCCGTCCCTGGCGGTAGCCGGGATCAGGATCAACCGCAACGCGGGGGAACGGGCCCCGATCTTCTCGACCACCAGGGCACCGCGATGAGCGCGGCCGCGACGCCGGGCCGCACCACAGCCAGGACGACCGGCGGCGCGGGCGGATCAGGGGGTGTGGCCAGGCCGTCGATCCTCACCTTGACGATGAACCCCACGGTCGATCTCTGCTGGGAGGTCGGGCATCTGGAGGCCGTCGGCAAGAACCGCGCCCGGGTCAGGTCGGTGGCCGCCGGGGGCGGAGGGATCAACGTCGCCCGTCATATCGTGAGGCTCGGAGGACGGGCCACCGCCATCCACACTGCCGGAGGCGAGGTCGGCCTGCGCCTGAACCGGCTGCTGGACGAAGAGGGCATCGACCACATCGCCGTCGACATCGACGAGGACACCCGCGAAGCACTCGTACTGTTCGAGGCTGAATCGCGCCGCAGCTACCACCTCGTGCCACCCGGCCCACAACTGCACGACCATGAGGGGCGACGGTGCCTGGACCTGCTGGAGCAGGCCGTCGACGGTTGCCCGTACGTCGTGGCCAGCGGCAGCATGCCCCGCGGCCTGCGCGACGACTTCTACGCGGCCGTCGCCCGCCGTGTCAGGGAAGCCGGATCCCGGGTCATCCTGGACACCTCCGGGCCGGCGCTTCGGGCAGCGCTCGCGGAGGGCGTGTTCCTGTTCAGGTGCAACCGGACGGAGGCAGAGAGCCTGACCGGCCGGGCCGTGAGGGGCTTCGACGACGCCCGGGCCCTCAATGAGCGCCTGCTCGCCACAGGGGCCGCCGAGATCGCCGTCACTACCCTCGGAGCACTGGGCGCACTGTGCTCGACCGGCCGCGGCCACACCGAGCTCTACGTGCCGCCGCTGCCGGGCGAGCCGCTGAGCGATGCCGGGGCGGGAGACAGCATGGTCGCCGCCCTCACCGCGGAGCTGGCCGCCGGAAGGGATCCCGTCAGCGCCTGCGCGCTGGGGGTGGCCACAGCGGCCGCAGCGATGCTCACCCCCAGCACCGAACCGTTCGACCCGGACGTGGCCCGGTCCCTCCGCTCCCAGGTGCGGACCAGGCTCCAGACCGATGCACGACACCGAGGTCTGTGACCCCGCCCACGCACACAGAGGAAGGTGCCATGACCTCCGCCCCGCGCACCGTCAGCGACGTCATGACGAAGACCGTGGTCACCGTCACCCCCGAGGCGGACTTCAAGGAGATCGTCGCCGCCATGGAGCTGTGGAAGGTGACTGCCGTCCCCGTCATCGAAGGCGAGGGCCACGTCGTCGGCGTGGTCTCCGAGGCCGACCTGCTGCCCAAGGAGGAGTTCCGCGGACACCGCCCCGGCTTGATCGAGCATGTGATCCATCCCAGCGGCACGGCGAAGGCCGGGTCACTGCACGCCGGGGAACTGATGACCCGCCCCGCCGTGACCGTCCGCCCCGACGCCACCCTCTCCCAGACGGCCCGTCTCATGGCCGAGCGTCGTGTCAAGCGCCTTCCTGTCGTCGATGCCGACGGCACGCTCAAGGGCATCGTCAGCCGCTCCGACCTCCTGAAGATCTTCCTGCGCTCCGATGACGACCTCGCAGCCGAAGTCCTCAGGGAGGTCGTCGAGCGGGTCTTCCCGCTCTCGCGACAGGACGTCAAGATCGATGTCACGCACGGCGTCGTCACCCTGACGGGACACGTCCGCGACGCCCACCTCATTCCCTTGGCCACCCGGCTCGCCCAGGCCGTCGAAGGCGTCGTCGACGTGCGGTGCCGCCTGGTGTCCACCTGAGCCGGGGTCGGCCAGCCTGCCGCGCGCGTAGGCTCGCGACCACAGCCCGAGCCGGTCAGGTGTGCAAGCTGCTGTTGCGGCCGTCATGGCCGTCGGCCTGTTCCTCGTCGAACCGCGGGCGGTGTCCAGGTCGTCGGCGTCGATGACGACGCGGTCGGCGCGGACGGCGTTGATGGCGGCCTCGTTGACCAGGTTGGCCAGGTCCGCTCCGGAGAAGCCGGGGGTGGCGCGGGCGGCGGTGCTCCAGTCGACGTCGGGTGCCAGGTTCTTGCCGCGGGCGTGGACGGCGAGGATCGCGGCCCGCTCGGCCTGGTTGGGCAGCGGCACGGTCACGTGCCGGTCGAAGCGGCCGGGGCGCAGCAGGGCCGGGTCGAGGGCCTCGGGCCGGTGGGTCGCGGCGAGTACGACGATGCCGCTGCTCTGGTCGAAGCCGTCTTCACCAGACCCGAATTCACCTTGCCCACGAACTCGCTGTACGGGAACGACGTCCCCTGCGGGGACGACCCGAGCCAGCATGACGAGAAGCACGATCAGCGTGGCAAGGGGAACAGCCACGGCCGCCATCCGGGGGCCGACGGCGCCGGAGGCCTCGGCGGCTCACGCGACGGCCCGCGTGGCCGACCGCGACACGTGACGGCCCGCCAGACGGACCCGTGGGAGCTCCGGAAAGCTCCTCGATCGAAGACGGGCCTCGGCGCGGCACCCAGGGGCGGTGATGCGAGGTGGCGAGGCAGACAGTGCAGCACCGCCGTCCGTCCCGAACACGGCGGAGATGTGTCGGTACGTCAGCCTGCGGTGATCTCGATGTGCCGGGCCTTGCCGGCTTCGGCCTTGGGAACGGTCACCGTCAGCACTCCGTCGGCCATCGTCGCCGTGACGTCCTCCGCCTTGACGTCGGCCGTCAGCAGCACCCGGCACTCGAAGTGCCCCGTGCGCCGGGTACTGCGCCGCAGCACGCCCTCACGCTCGCGCTCCTTGTACTCCCCGGTGATGCGCAGCTCCCGGTCGCTGATCTCGACGTCGATGTCCTCGTTCTTGATTCCGGGGAGCTCGGCCTCGACCACGTAGGCGCTGTCCGTCTCGTGCATGTCTGCAAGGGGGGACCACGTCCCGGCGGGAGCGGCGGACGCGAGCAGCTGGTTCATCCGCTCGAAGAGTTCGTCGAACTCGCTGGCCATCGGTTCGCCCCAGCTCAGCGCGGGAAACGTCCTTTCCAGAAGCCGACCTGGCCTGTGGCGTTCAGGCAGGGTCATAGCGGTTCACCTCCACGGAACGCCAACTTCGGGGGTCAATTCCCATGTTCCGCTTCCGCGGCCCGGACGGCGAGTCGGGCACCGAAACTCCCCGCGCCGACTGGGTGCGGACCGGACGCGCAGCTGCCCGGAGCGTACTCTCGAACTGGTGGGGGATGCCGGTGAGCAGCAGGTGGAGGAAGTGCCCATGCGCGCGCACATCGGAGACTGGAGTCCCTGCACCTGGGCGTGCAGCGACGCCGAGGCCAGATCGTGCGACTCGAGCATCCAAACGGCACACCGCCGCACGTCGTGCGCTGGACGGAGGACGACCGGGAGACGGTCTTCTTCCCCGGACCTGAGGCCCACCCGGAATCCGCGGACAAGCACACCGCTCATGGGCCGGCTTCTCCCGTCGGGTGAGTACGAGCACGGGAAGCTCGTCTCCGTCGCCGACCTCGGGCCCCAAAGTCGCCGACCTCGGGCCCCAAAGAGGCGGCGTCCTGTACCGCTCGGCACAGCGGGGATGCCGGCTGGCGCAGGTGTGTCCACGGCGGACCTCCACGACATCGCTCGACCCCTTCGAAGCACCGCATCGGATCACTGCCCGTCCTCGACGCCGACGACCAGGCCGTGGGCGTGGTGCCCGAGGCCGAGCCTCCGCGCTGCCGACGCCGCACCGGCGCACCGTCCCAGCGCCGTGCGCTCCGTGATCGACGAACCGGCCGTACCGGACGATTGAGAAGGTGGTGGCCCCCGATGGAACACCCACTGACGGTCGGTCTCGACGGCTCCGACCCCGGCTTCCAGGGCACTGGACTGGTCCGTGGACGAAGCCGCGCTGCACAAACGCTCTCTGCGGGTCGTGTACGCCTCCCGGTGGGAACGCAACGAGATCCCGGCGCCCGACCGGGACCGGTCCGCCGGACGGTTGGTCGGCGATGACGTCGTACGCGTCGCCGCCAGGCGCGCCGCGCGGCGCAACCCTGACCTCAGGGTGGATACAGAGGTGCTCGCCGAAGACCCGGTGCACGCGCTGCCTCGGGAGAGCCTCACCTCCTGGGCCCTGGTCACCGGCTCACGGGGCAGGGGCGAGATCGCGGACCTCCTGCTGGGCTCGGTCAGCCTGTCCGTCGCCGCCCGCGCCCGGTGCCCGGTCATCGTCGTCCGCGGCGACGGGCCCGGCCTCGACGGGGCGCACGACGGCGTCCTGCTCGGCGTCGCCCACGGCCGCGCAGGCCTGGCGGCCGCACGGTTCGCCCTGCGCGAGGCCGCCACGCGCGACTGCGACCTCCACGCGGTCCGCGCCTGGCGATGTCCCGCACACGGCACCGTCGACCACCCTTCACTCGCCGACGGCACCTGCGTCTACCACCAGGCACGTGCCGACACCCTCCTCGACGAGGTCCTCACCGGGCCGCTGCGGGAGCACCTGCCGGTCCGGCCACGCAGAGCTCCGGCGGAGGGGCCCGCGCACAAGATCCTCCTCGAACGCACCGCGGCGGCCGACCTCGTGGTCGTCGGCGCACACCGCCATGAGCACACTCGGGGCCTGCAACTCGGCCGCGGCGCCCACACCCTGCTCCACCACGCGCTCTGCCCCTTCGCGGTCGTACCGAAGGTCGAGGGGAACACCCGAGCGTGACGCCCCCCGCCGAACCGGCCGGTGAACCGCGCAGCAGCTCAGGGAGCCGCGCGGCGAAGTGGACGCGCATGACCGCTCACGAAGCGGAAGCTGCGTGCCGAACGGCCCGACGCAGAGGAGGAAGCATGTCCGGAGTGACGACCACGGACCTCTACGAGGTGACCATGGCCCTGTCGTACCTCCGCGAGGGGATGCGAGGGCCGGCCACGTTCAGTCTGTTCGTCCGGGATCTGCCCGAGAGCCGTGGGTTCCTGGTGGCGGCCGGGCTGGAGCCCGCGCTCGACTTCCTCTCCGGTTTCACGGTCACCCGGGCCGACGTGCGGGACTTCGCGGAGGCACTGCACCGGCGGCCGGATGAGCTCCGGCCCCTCCTCGGCCTGCGGTTCGACGGGGAGGTGCGGGCCGTGCCGGAGGGACGGCTCGTCCTCGCCGGGGAGCCACTGCTGGAGGTGACCGCGCCGTTGCCGCAGGCGCAGCTGGTGGAGACGTACCTGCTCACCCTGGTCTGCCACCAGACCGCTGTCGCGTCCAAGGCCGCCCGGTGTGTCCTGGCCGCCGCCGGACACCCCGTGATCGACTTCTCGCTGCGCCGCAGCCACGGACCCGACGCAGGAAAGGCGTCGGCGCGGCTCAGCGCGATGGTGGGGTTCGCCGGGACGAGCAACGTGGCCGCCGCCGTGCAGTACGGCGTTCCCGCATCCGGCACGATGGCGCACTCGTACGTCGAGTCCTTCCCCACCGAACGCGACGCGTTCCGGGCCTTCGTCCGGGCCCACCCCGGTCCAGTCACCCTCCTCGTCGACACCTACGACACCGAGCACGGGGTCAAGGCCGCCGCGCAGGTCTTCCATGAACTGGACGACCCGGCCGACTGTGCGGTCAGGCTCGACAGCGGGGATCTCGACGCCCTCGCCCGGCTCACCCGCACCCTGCTCGACGCCGAGGGGCTGCCTGGCGTGCGGATCATCGCGAGCGGAGGCCTTGATGAGTACGCGGTCGACGATCTCGTGCGAGCCGGGGCGCCGATCGACGTCTACGCGGTCGGTACAAAGATGGGCGTGTCCGCCGACGCCCCGTACCTCGACGCGGCGTACAAGCTCGTCGCGTACGACGGCCGCCCGGTCATGAAGCTCTCCTCCGCCAAAGCGACCGCACCCGCCCCCAAACAGGTCTTCCGCCAGCCAGGCCTCCAGGACGTCGTCGGCCTGCGCGACGAGGACGTCCCCGAAGGGACGGAGCGGCTGCTGCGGACCGTGATGCGCAACGGACGCCGGGTCGGCCCGCACCCCTCCCTGGCATCGGCACGGACCCGCTTCGAGACAGATCTCGCACAGGCGCCGGAGGCGGCACGCCGAATCGACAAACCCCGCGCACCGGTGGCCGCCATCTCGCCCCGACTGGCCGCCCTGACAGACGAGGTGAGACGACGCCTCACCCTCTCGACCGGAAGTGATCTGCCACCCGACACCACAGCTTCCCCGAGCTGATACGCCAACCGCAGTCAGCCGCCGCGAGACGCATCCTTGAAGGGAATCATCAACACGCTGAACTTGACGGGGAACCGCCCTGCCAGGCCTGGAGCATGGCCGGCAAGCGCCTGGGCTTGATCGACCAGCCGCTCGTGCACCAGGCCGTGGCGGACCTGGCCGTCGGCCGGGACACCCGCGAACAGCTCCATGGGGTCTGCCGGGACCAGCGTTCGCTCGTCGTCCTTCGATCTTGACCACGGCCGCCAGGGCGAGAATGCCTCGGCGGGATAGGCAAGGACGTTGTCAGTTGTACACAAGATCCGCCACACACGCTTCATCCACGAATCGCCCCCCGGAGGGCCGGGAGCAGCTACCACACCCGACCCTCGCCCCAGGCAAACAAGCAGGTCAACGCATCCTTCCTCTGGGTTTCAGGTGCGTCGGCGGGAGCTCGGGAGCACGAAGCGGAGGGCCGTCGTAGCCCTTGACCTCGCCGTAGCGGGTGCCGTTCGTCCAGTCCTCGCGGAACTGGGCGATCTCCTCGTGGGAGCGACCGATCCAGTTCCAGAACATCACGATCTCCTCCTCGAACGGCTCGCCGCCCAGGAGCATCAGGCCCGCGTCCGAGGCTGCGCGCAGCGGGAGTTCGGTGCGGCCGCAGCCGAGGTAGAGCATGGAGCCCGGGAGGACCGGGACGCCGTCGACGTGGGCCTCGCCGGACATGGACAGGACCGCGTACTCGAAGTCCGGATCCAGGGGGAGCCGGGCCTCGGTGCCCGCCGCCAGGGCGATGTCCGCACCGACGATCGGGGTGTACGCCGTGCCGGGCGAGGTGGCCGTGTCGAGGGTGCCCAGGATCACGGTGGCGCTCAGGCCCGGGGCGGTCACGTGCGGCAGCTCGGCGTGGTGCTGGAAGTGCGGCTCGACGTCGCGGTGGGCGTCGGGGAGGGCCACCCACAGCTGGGCGCCGTGCAGGTACCGGCCGTGCGTGCGGGGGCTCTCCTCGGAGTGGCTGATCCCGCGGCCCGAGGTCATCAGGCCCAGTTCGCGCGGCCGGATGGTCTGCAGGCTGCCCACGCTGTCGCGGTGGAGCACCTCCCCGTCGTGGAGCCAGCTCACCGTCTGGAGGCCGGAGTGGGGATGGGGCGCAACCTGCATGCCGGGTTCGCCCGCGATGTCGTCCGGGCCGTAGTGGTCGACGAAGCACCAGGCGCCCACCATGCGGCGCCCCAGGTTCGGCAGGAGTCGGCGGACCTCGGTGGATTCCCCGAGCTTGACCGTGCGCGGGCTGAGGAGCTCGCGCACGGGTTCGGCCACGACGAAGCCGCGGCCGCCGCAGGCGGAGAGAGCGGGCTGGCGATCAAGATTGCTCATGCGGACCAACTTAGTACCGCCGCGGGCGCCGTGTTCCGTGGAATGCCAGGCTCCCCTCCCGTGTTGGAGGGGGCGGACGCAGCACCCGAGCAGCGGAAGGAACCCGATGGACGCGCCGACGACGTACTACGAGCAGGGGACGGCAGCCGAGCGCTGGGCGCGCGCCCGGCTCTTCTTCGACGCGAAGGAGTACGCCACGGCCGCGAAGGTGCTGGACGCGCTGGCCGCCGAGGTCCCCGAGCAGCTCGCCCCCCGGCTGCTGCTGGCCCGCGCCTACTACCACTCCGCGCAGCTCTCGCGCGCCGAGCAGGAGCTCCGCGCGATCCTGGAGCGCTGGCCGGTGGAGGACTACGCGCAGCTGCTGCTCGGCCGCACCCTGGAGCGTCGGGGCCGCGCCGCGGAGGCGGCGCCGTACCTGCGGCTGGCCGCGGCGATGGCCGGCGACTTCCCCGAGTAGCGGCCAGGTCTGCCGCTTCTCCCCGCACGCGCGCACGCCGTCCCGCCCCCTCCCGCCGCGCGTACGTGCGGGGGCGGGGGGCCGGCTCGGTTAGCCTGGGGGCACGATGAACCGTCTGACCACGCCTTTCGGCTCCCACGAGCTCACCCGCTTCCCCGCCGACCCGCGCGACCGCCTCCGGGCCTGGGACGCCGCCGACGAGTACCTGCTGCGCCACCTGGACGCCGGGACGGGCAAGCGCGGCCCCGTGGACCTGGCCGGCGCCGGGCAGGTCACCGTGCTCGGGGACCGCTGGGGGGCGCTGGTGACGGCGCTGGCCGCGTACCGGCCGACCCAGATCACCGATTCCGCCCTGACCCGGGCCGCCACCGAGGCCAACCTGGCGCGCGCCGGGGTGGCCGCGGGCACGGTCACGCTGCTGACCACGCAGGACGCGCCGCCGCAGCGGATCGACGTGCTGCTGGTGCGGGTGCCCAAGAGCCTGGCCCTGCTGGAGGACCAGCTGCTGCGGCTGGCCCCGCACGTCCATGCGGGCACGGTCGTGGTCGGCACCGGCATGGTCAAGGAGATCCACACCTCCACGCTGAACCTCTTCGAGCGGATCCTCGGCCCGACCAGGACCTCCCTCGCCGAGAAGAAGGCCCGGCTGATCTTCTGCACCCCGGATCCCGCGGTCACGGCGGCAGCGACCGCCGCCGCGCCGGCCGGGGGCGGCTGGCCGCTCACGTACACGCTGGACCGGGACGCCGGCTCGGGGGCCGGGCTGACCGCGGTCAACCACGCGGGGATCTTCTGCGCGGACCGCCTCGACGTCGGCACCCGGTTCTTCCTGCAGAGCATCCCGACCAACACGGACGGCGCCCGCGTCGTCGACCTGGGCTGCGGCAACGGCATCGTCGGCACGGCGGTCGCGGTCGCCGACCCGGACGCGGAGGTCGTCTTCGCGGACGAGTCCTACCAGGCGGTGGCCTCCGCCCGGGCCACGTACGAGGCGAACGTCCGGCGCGGCTCCCGCGACCGGGCCGAGTTCCTCGTCGGCGACGGGCTGTCGATGCTGCCGGCCGGATCGGTGGACCTCGTCCTGTGCAACCCGCCGTTCCACTCCCACCAGGCCACGACGGACGCGACGGCGCTGCGCATGTTCGCCCAGTCGCGGCGGGCGCTGCGGCCGGGGGGCGAGCTGTGGATCGTCGCCAACCGCCACCTCGGCTACCACACGCACCTGCGCCGCCTCTTCGGCAACAGTGAAGTCGCCGCGAGCGAGCCGCGGTTCGTGGTCCTGCGGGCCGTGAAGCGGGAGAAGCGTCCGCGCCCCATGTGACCAGCCGGTACGTCCTACACTCGGCCGCGTGAGCAGCCTGGTGCGGGACGACGTGGACGGCGTGGACGACGTGGACGACGAGAGCGGCCAGGAGGGCCGGGAGGGCGGCGGCACCGCTGCGGTTCCGGGCCGCTACCGCCGGGAGGAGCTGGCGCTGGCGGCCGGCGTCAAGGTGCGCAACCTGCGCTACTACCAGGAGCGCGGGCTGCTGCCGCCGCCGCGCCGGGAGGGCCGGATCGCCTGGTACTCCGAGGACCACCTGACCCGGCTGCGCCTGATCAGCGATCTGCTCGGGCGGGGCTACACGGTCAACGGCATCGGTGAGCTGCTGCACGCGTGGGAGGCGGGCGGGGGCCTGTCCCAACTGCTGGGCCTGGAGCGGGCGATGACCCGGGACTGGGTGCAGGAGGACCCGGTCACCATGACCCTGGCGGAGCTGGCCGAGCTGTTCGGGCCGGCGGCGACGGCCGAGGACACCCGGCGGGCGGCCCGGCTGGGGTACGTGCGCATCGACGGGGACCGGGTCACGCACCGGAGCCGGCGGCTGCTGGAGGCGACGCTCACGCTGGTGCGGCAGGGCGTGCCGCTTACGGAGATCCTCGACGCGGGGGACCTCGTCCAGACACAGGCGGCGGCGCTCGCCGACCGGTTCGTCGGACTGTTCCGGCGGCATGTGATCGGCCCGGACGGGCTGGAGCACCTTTCGGCCACGCAACTGGATCACATCAGCAGCGCGGCGGCGGCGCTGCGTCCGGTCGCCGGCGAGGTCGTGGCCACGGAGTTCGCCCGCGCGATGGCCCGGAGGATGGAGGACGAGGTCGCCGAACTCCTGGGCACGGAGCGGTAGGCGGGACGGGACCGACGGGTAGGACTCGGCCGAAACGGTACGCCCGAGCAACCTTGCCAACCCCCATTGGCACTCTTACATTCAACTCGTCGGTAACAACGGTGCACAGCCGATATAAGGGACGATCCCCATGACCGATTCCCCGCACTTACCCGATGTATCCGGCCCTCCCGGCAGAGCTGCCTCGGCCCGCGACGAGGGTGCCGGCCGGGTCCGTTGGCGTCGCTTCGCGGTCCTGACCCTCCCCGCCGTGGCCGTGACCGCCGGCCTCGGCATCGCCCTCGCGCAGGGCGCGCTCGCCGCCTCCTTCGCCGTCTCCGGCCAGCAGTTCAAGGTCGCGGCGTCGAGCCTCGACGGCGAGGGCTTCGCCCAGTACGGCAGCGTCGACGTCAACGCCCGCCAGGAGCTCATCCCGGTGGCGGTCACCGCCATCAAGGAGGCCCGCCTGCACAACCTGTGCCAGTCGGTGGTGACCTCGCTCCCCCTGGTCGGCGACATCTCGCTCAACCTCACCGCCGGCAAGAACGCACCGGTCGAGGCGAGCAACCTCTTCGTCGACGCCACCCAGCTCTCCGGCAACGCCGTCTTCACCAACATCGAGATCGGCCGCGACGCCTCCACCCTCGACAAGGGCCCGGCGGAGGCCGTGGGCATGCAGGACCTGTTCGCGCAGCAGGCGGACACCGTCAGCATCACCGATCTCCAGCAGACCGCGTGGGCGACCAACGCGGGCACGTTCAAGCTCTCCGGGCTGAGCATGGGCATCAGCAAGGGCAAGAAGGAATGCTTCTGAGCCGCTGGCGGCGGTGGCGGCGCACCAGGCCGTTCTGGGGCGGGCTCTTCGCCGTCCTCGCCGGAGCCGAGATATGCGTCCTGCCGCTGGCACCGCTGAAGGTCATGCTCCAGCAGGGCGTGGCGGGCATCCCGTCGGTCCTCATGGGGATCGTCATGATCGTGCTCGGTCTCACCGCCTGGTTCGCCCCCGCCCAGCGCGGCCTCGCCGGGATCCTCACCACGCTCATCGCGACCGCCGCGCTGGTGCTGTCCAACCTCGGCGGGTTCCTGATCGGCACCCTGCTCGGCATCCTCGGCGGCGGCCTGATGTTCGCCTGGCAGCCGTACGCCGCCCCGCGCCCCGCGCCAGCGCAGGAGACAGCGCCCGCGCAGGGCACGCCCGCGGAGGGCTCCCCCACACCCCCGCAGGCACCCGCACCCGCCCCCGCTCCCCCCTCCGCCCCGCACCACGATCCCCAAGGAGCACAGCCATGAGCCGAAAGCGCACCGCGCTCGCCCTCGGGATGGCAGCCGCCGGAGTGCTGTCGGTGGCCTCGGCCACCGCCACCGCCGTGCCCCGGCCGGTCGCCGGGTCGACGACCGTCACCCCGGCCGGCCACTCCTTCCAGGCCGCCCTCGGCGGGAAGGCCACCCTCAAGGCCGGCGCGGTCACGGTGACCTGCACGGTCTCGGTCACCACCGGCGCCGTCCCGGCGGCCCCCGGCAACCAGAACCCCGCCGGGCCGGTGTCGTCCCCGATCACCCCGCCGACGTACAGCTCGTGCACCGCCAGCCTGCCGGGCGTGACCCCGACGGTCACGACCAGCGGCGCCTGGTCGGTGTCGATGCAGTACGGCTCCCCCGTCACCGCCACCATGACGGTCCCGGCCGGCGGGCTCGTCGTGCAGACGAGCGGCCTGGCCAACTGCACGGTCACCGCCGCGCCCTCCGGCCCGGCCAACGTCTCCGGGACCTGGGCCAACGGCGCCCCGCCGAGCCTGACCTTCACGAACGCCACCGTGCCGGTGACGGTCACCGGCGGCTTCGGCTGCCCGACCAGCGCGACGACGTCCACCTTCAACGCCGTCTACAAGATCACCGACACCACCGACCCGGCCCAGCAGATCACCGTCGGCCCCTGACCCCCGGCCGGCCCGCGTACGGGCGGGCCCGCCCGCCCCGGACCTCCCGGGGGCGGGCGGGCCTTGCCTGCCGAGCGTACGGGCCCTAAGGGCCGCGCCCGTACGGGCCCGAAGGCGGCGGCGCTAACCCCGGTAGGCCTCCAGGAGCCTCAGCCACACCTCGCTGATCGTCGGGAACGACGGAACCGCATGCCACAGCCGGTCGACCGGCACCTCCCCGGCGACCGCGATCGTGGCAGCGTGCACCAGTTCGGCCGCGCCCGGGCCGACGAAGGTGGCGCCCAGCAGCACCTCCCGGTCCAGGTCGACGACCATCCGGGCACGCCCTCGATAGCCGTCGGCGTACAGCCCGGCCCCCGACACCTTCCCCATCTCGTAGTCCACGGCGCGGACCCGGTGGCCGGCCCGTTCGGCCTCGGCCAGGGTGCGGCCCACCGCCGCCGCCTCCGGGTCGGTGAACACCGCCTGCGGCAGGGCCCGCCGGTCGGCGGTCGCCGCGTGCGCACCCCAGGGGCCGTCGTCCAGCTCGGGGGTGCCGGCCGCGCGGGCGGCGATGGCCGCGCCCACGATCCGGCCCTGGTACTTGCCCTGGTGGGTGAGGAGGACGCGGTGGTTGACGTCGCCGACCGCCCACAGCCAGTCGTGCCCCGGCACCCGGCAGCTCTCGTCCACGTCGATCCAGTCGCCCGGCGTCAGCCCGACGGTCTCCAGCCCCAGGTCGTCGGTCCGCGGCGCGCGGCCGGTCGCCATCAGCAGCTCGTCGCCCTCCACGATCTCGCCGCCCTCCAGCACCACCCGGACCGGTCCGGCCGGCCCGTCGCGCACGACCGCTTCGGCCGAGACGCCCGTACGGACCTCGGCCCCGGCCTCGCGCAGCGCGTCCGCGACCATTTCCCCGGCGAAGGGCTCCATCCGCGGCAGCAGCCCGGAACCGCGCGCCAGCACGGTGACCCGGGAGCCGAGCGCCTGCCAGGCCGTCGCCATCTCGGCGGCCACCACCGAGCCGCCGACGATCACCAGCCGGCCCGGCACCTCCCGGGCGGAGGTGGCCTCGCGGCTGGTCCACGGCCGGGCCCCGGCGATCCCGGGCAGCGGCGGGATGACGGCGCGGCTGCCGGTGGCGACCACCACGGCGTGCCGGGCGGAGAGGACGTGGTGCTCGCCCTCGGCGCCTTCGACGACGACCTTGCGGGTCCCGGCGAGGCGGCCGTGGCCCCGGTAGGTGTGGGCGCCGATCGAGTCCAGCCAGTCGACCTGGCCGTCGTCCTTCCAGTTCCCGGTCCAGTAGTCGCGGTGGGCGAATACGGCTCGCGTGTCGAGGCCGCCCGTGACGGCACCCGCCAGCCCGGGCACCCGGCGGGCGTCCGCCCTGGCCAGCGCGGGGCGCAGCAGCGCCTTGCTGGGGACGCAGGCCCAGTACGAGCACTCGCCGCCGATGAGCTCGGCCTCCACGAGGGCGGTGCTGAGCCCGGCGGCGCAGGTCCGGTCCACGACGTTCTCGCCGGCCGGCCCGCCGCCGAGGACCACGACGTCGTACTCCACCTCGTCCGCCATGCGCGCCTTCCCGGGATGTCGGGGCCGGTGATCGGGGAGGTCCCCCGGCCGGTCCCCGTCACACTAGCCCCGGTCCTGCTCCGCGGCGGCGATCTTCGCGCGGACTTCGTCCATGTCGAGGGCGCGGGCCTGCCCGATGAGGTCCGTCAGGGCCGGCTCCGGCAGCGCGCCGGGCTGGGCGAAGACGGCCACCTGGTCCCGGACGATCATCAGTGTCGGAATCGAGGTGATCGCGAAGGCCGCGGCCAGCTCCTGCTGGGCCTCGGTGTCCACCTTCGCGAACACCAGGTCGGGGTTGGCCTCGGAGGCCTTCTCGTACACCGGGGCGAACTGCAGGCAGGGCCTGCACCAGCCCGCCCAGAAGTCGATCAGCACGAACGGGTTCTCGCTGACCGTTCGGTCGAAGTTCTCTTTGGTGAGCTCGACGGTAGCCACGTTTCCAGACCTCCTGATTGGCTCGTACGGTCCTTGAACGAACGACCCGCCCCGCGCATTCCGGCCAGGGGCCGAAGGGGGGAAGGGGCGCCGACGGACGGAACGCACCGGCTGGTGCACTAGAACGGGTGCCCGGCCGGTGCGGACCGCAGCGTGCTCCAGCGCAGCTCGGTGAACGCGTCGAGGTTCGCCTCGCCGCCGAAGCGGACCCCGGTGCCGGAGGCGGCGACCCCGCCGAAGGGGGCCACTGCCTCGTCGTTCACCGTCTGGTCGTTGACGTGCGCGATCCCGGTCGGGATCCGCGCGGCGAGCTCCAGTCCGCGCGCCGCGTCGCGGGTGACGATGCCGAGGGAGAGGCCGTACGGGCCGGCGGAGGCCAGTTCCACCGCCTCGTCCTCCGTCGCGAAGGACCGGACGGGTGCCACGGGCCCGAAGGCCTCCTCCGCGTACGCGGGCGTGTCGTCGCCGACGCCGGCCAGTACGGTCGGCCGGTAGAACAGGTCCTCGTGGGTGCCGCCGGCCACGAGCTTCGCGCCCTGCTCGACGCTGGCCCCGACCAGCGCGTGGACCCGGTCGAGCTGGGTGCGGTCGATCAGCGGCCCCAGGTGCACCTGCTCCCGGTACGGGTCCCCCACCGCCAGCGACTCGGCGCGGGCGGCGAGCCGCTCGACGTACTCGTCGTACAGGGAGGCGTGGACGAGGTGCCGGCCGGTGGTCATGCATATCTGGCCCTGGTGGAAGAAGGACCCCCAGGAGGCCTGGGCGACGGCGGCCTCGACGTCCGCGTCGCGCAGGACGAGCAGGGCGGAGTTGCCGCCCAACTCCAGGTGCAGTCGCTTGAGGTGACGGCCGCCCAGTTCGCCGACGGCCCGGCCGGAGGCCGTGGACCCGGTGAACGACACCACCCGCACCAGGGGGTCGACGACCACCGCGGCCCCGGTGTCGGCGCCGCCGGGCAGCACCTGCAGCAGCCCGGCGGGCAGGCCGGCCGCGGCGAACACGGCGGCGAGCGCGAGGCCCCCGCACACGGCGGTCCGGTGGTCCGGCTTGAGGAGCACGGCGTTGCCGAGGGCCAGCGCCGGGGCGACGGAGCGGATCGACAGGATCAGCGGGGCGTTGAACGGGGCGATCACCCCGACCACGCCGGCCGGGACCCGGCGGGTGAAGGAGAGCCGGGGCGCCTCGCTGGGCAGCACCTGCCCGGCGGGCCGGGAGGCCAGGGCCGCGGCCTCGTAGCACTCCTGGGCGGCGACGTGCAGCTCGAAGTCCGCCTTGCCGGCTATGGAGCCCGACTCGCGGACCAGCCAGTCGCGCAGCTCCGCGGCATGGGCGGTGAACAGGTCGCCGGCCCGGCGCAGGACGGCGGCCCGCTCGGGGTGCGGGGCCGGGCCCCAGTCCTGCTGCGCCGCCCGGGCCCGCGCGGCGGCCTCCGCGACGTCGGCGGGTGCGGCCAGGTCGACGGTGGCGAGGGTGCGGCCGGTGGCGGGCTCGACGACCGGCGCGGTGCCGCCGGTGAGGGTCGGTCCGTCCTGCCAGAGCGTCGGTTCGAGGAGCGGCATGGCGCGGTGCCTCCGGAGGGGTCGGCGGAGCGGCTGGCGGCGGGGGCGGCGGCAGAGCAGCCCGCGCCATCGTGCCAGACCGCCAGGCACCACATCTGTTCAGTTTCGGGCAGTTCAGGGCCCGCGTTGACCGGAAACGATCGCCGCGGGCCCGTCGTCACTCAGCGCTCCAGGACCAGCGCGATGCCCTGTCCGACCCCGATGCACAGCGCCGCGATGCCCTTGCCGGAGCCCGCCGCGGCCAGCTGGTGCGCCACCGAGCCGGCGAGCCGGGCGCCCGAGGCGCCGAGCGGGTGCCCGATCGCGATGGCCCCGCCGCGCGGGTTGACGACTGCCTGATCCAGCTCCGGCCAGGCGGCGAGGCAGCCCAGCGCCTGCGCCGCGAAGGCCTCGTTCAACTCCATGACGGAGAGGTCGGCCAGGCCGGTGCCCGCCTTGGCGAGGGCCCGCTGCACGGCCTCGACGGGGCCCAGCCCGAACAGCTGCGGCTCGATCCCGGTCACCGCGGAGGCGCTGATGCGGGCGAGCGGCTCCCGGCCGGTGGCCGCCAGGCCCGCCTCGTCGGTCAGGAGCAGCGCCGCGGCGCCGTCGTTGAGCGGGGAGGCGTTCGCGGCCGTGACGGTACCGCTGCCGTCGGTCCGGAAGACCGGCTTCAGGCGGGCCAGCGCCTCCGGGGTGGAACCCTCGCGGATGCACTCGTCGCGGACGAGGTCGACGCCGGGGAAGGGCACGACCTCGTCGTCGTACAGTCCGGCAGACCAGGCATCGGCCGCCTTGCGGTGGCTGTCCAGCGCGAACAGGTCCTGCGCCTCGCGGGTGATGCCGTACTTCTCCGCGACGAGTTCGGCGCCCTCGCCGAGGGAGACGGTCCACTCCTCGGGCATCCGCGGGTTGGTCATCCGCCAGCCGAGCGCGGTCGACCACATCTGCTGGTGAGTGGAGGGGAAGGGGCGCTCCGGCTTCTGCACCACCCAGGGCGCGCGGGTCATCGACTCCACGCCGCCGGCGATGGCGACGGACGAGTCGCCCAGGGCGATGGACCGGGCGGCCTGGATCACCGCTTCGAGGCCCGATCCGCACAGCCGGTTGACGGTGACGCCGGGCACGGTCACGGGCAGTCCCGCGAGGAGCACCGCCATGCGGGCCACGTCCCGGTTGTCCTCACCGGCCCCGTTGGCGTCGCCGAAGACGACGTCGTCGATCCGGGCCGGGTCGAGGGAGGGCGTACGGTCCACCAGCGCGCGCACCACGTGCGCGGCGAGGTCGTCCGGGCGGACCCCGGCGAGGGCGCCGCCGAACTTGCCGATCGGGGTGCGGACGGCGTCGACGACGTACACGTCGCGGACGGTGCGGATGCTCATCGCGTCTCTCCTGGGCGGATCCGTGCGGGCGGCGGCGGGACGGTGCCGCCGTCGGCACCGGGCACGACGCCGGGCGCGCCCGGTGGGGCGCGCCCGCAGTCTCCGTCCGCCGGTCACCGCCTGTCAACGGCGGCAGGGGGTCGGGTGGCACGGCGTGCCGGGGCCGGGTCGGCCGGACCCGCGGGGCGGACCAGGGGGATCGGGTGGACCAGGGGGATCGGGTGGATCGGGTGGATCAGGTGGAATCGCGGCCGACGGCGGTGGCGGCCACCGGGCCGTGCCGGTCGGGGGTCTGGGCAGGCTCCCGCACCGCCCGGTCCACGAGCTCCGCGAGGTGGTCCCCGGTCGGCATCTCGAACCGCACGGTGCTCAGCCGGGGTCGTAGCAGCCGGCCGAGGAGCAGGTCGCCCGCCCCGATGACGGCGACGTCCTCGGGGATCCGCAGCCCCTCGTCCAGCAGGGCCCGCATCAGCAGCATCGCGTACTCGTCGTCGTACGCGAACACGCCGTCCAGGCCGAGGGAGCGCCAGCGGGCGGCGAGCCCCGCGGCGGACTCCTCGGTGTAGGCCATGGTGAGGGGAACGACCGGGGGCACGGCCGAGCGGACGGCCGAGCGGGCTCCCTCCAGGCGGGCCGCGGCGGACAGCGCCGGCCCCTCCTCCGCCGGGACGACCACGCCGATCCGCCGGCGGCCGCGTTCCAGCAGGTGGGCGGCGGCCCGCGCGCCCACCTCGGCCTGGTCCGCGATCAGGGCGTGCGCCCCGGGGACCGGCGCCGGGCCCATCGTGATCACCGCACGGGCCCCGGCCCGCTTGAGGGTGCCCACGTCGTGGGCCGACAGCGTGATCCGCCCGAGGCAGACCACGGCGACGGGACGCAGCTCCGCCCAGGCGCGGGCCGCCTCGTCACCGCTGAGGCCGAGGCTGCCGTACTGGACCACCGTGTAGTCGAGACGGCGCAGCGCCCGCTGCAGCTCGTTGAGGAAGCCGCTGTGCAGCGGGCCGACCGGGCCCTCGGAGGCGGGCAGCAGCACGATCCGGGTGTGGCCGGCGCGCAGGCTGCGCGCGGCGGCGTGCGGCACGTACCCGAGCTCCTCGGCGGCCCGGCGGACCCTGCGGCGGGTCGGTTCGCTGATGCGGACCGCCTGGGCGTTGTTGAGGACGTACGAGACCGTCGCGCGCGAGACCCCGGCGAGGCGGGCCACGTCGGCGCTGGTGGGCACGGACGGCGTCGTCGGCGCCGGGAGGGACGGCTTCGGCGGCTTCGGCGGCTTCGGCGGCTTCGGTGACTGTGACATCGCCGTGGCATCCTTCCAGACCGGTGGCGGCCGGGGTCGGGCATGTGGCCGGATGTGGGCCCGCACGGCGGCGCCCCCGCACCGCCCCCGGGAGCGGACCCGCCGCTGCTCCCGCGGGTGCCGGTACCACGGCCCGGTGGTCACGGGGCTCTGGCGCGATCACGCCCCTCCCGGACCGGCGGTGGTGACAATGCCCGTGTATCGCAAGCCCGTTCGGAACTGGAAGGAATCGGCGGCATGCAGTTGCACACCCGTACCTGGGGCGAGGGCGACCGGCTGGCCCTGCTCATCCACGGCATCATGTCCGACCACCGGACGTGGCGGCGCGTCGGGCCCGCCCTCGCCGAGCGCGGCTACCGGGTCGTCGCCGTCGACCTGCGCGGGCACGGCGCCAGCGGGCGCGGCGCGTACAGCCCGGACATCTTCGCGGACGACGTCGCCGAGACCCTGCCCACCGGGGCGGAGCTCGCCGTCGGCCACTCGCTCGGCGGGCTGGCGCTGTCCCTGGCCGTCGACCGGCTGCGGCCGCAGCGGGCGGTGTACTCCGATCCGGCCTGGGGGCTGGCCGGCGCCATGCAGGGCGTCAACCTGGGGTTCCTCGCCCAGTTCAAGCACGCACCACGGGAGCAGGTGAAGGCGCTCAACCCGCGCTGGGAGGAGGAGGACGTCGACAACGAGCTGGCGAGCCTCGCCGTGTGGGACGAGGCGACGGCCGAGGGCCTGGCCCCGCTGGTCGACGCGGACCTGCTGCCGGACGCGCCGGTGGTGCCCTCGCTGGTCCAGCTCGCCGACCCCAGCCTCTTCCTGTCGGCGGAGCAGGTGGCCGAGCTCCAGAAGCGCGGTTTCGAGACACGTACGGTCGCGGGCGCCGGACACACCGTCCACCGCGACGACTTCGCCGGGTTCATGGCCTCGCTGGAGGGATGGGTCTAGCTCTAGGGAATCGACGGCCTCTGGCGTTACCGTCGGTTCTACTGATCGGTAACGGGGAGGGGTTGAGGGCCGATGGCCGTCTCATCCGGTACGCAGGCGCCGACCGCCGGCCTGGCGGCCATGACGCAGGAGCTCGCCGAAGGACACGTCACCTCAAGGGAGTTGACGGAGCGGGCGCTGGAGCGGATAGCCGCCGCCCAGCCCCGGCTCAACGCCTTCCGCATCGTCCGCACCGAGGCCGCGCTGGCCGAGGCCGACGCCGCGGACCGACGGCTGGCCGCCGGCGAGCGGCTGCCGCTGCTCGGTGTGCCGCTGGCCGTGAAGGACGACATGGACGTGGCCGGGGAGCCGACCGCGTTCGGCTGCGCGGGGGACTTCCCGCCGAAGGCCGCCGACAGCAAGGCGGTACGCAGGCTGCGCGAGGCCGGCGCGGTCGTCGTCGGCAAGACCCAGACGCCGGAGCTGGGGCAGTGGCCGTTCACCGAGGGGCACGCCTTCGGGGCGACCCGCAACCCGTGGAACCCGGACCACACGCCCGGCGGGTCCTCCGGCGGCTCGGCGGCCGCCGTCGCGGCCGGCCTGGTCCCGGCGGCCCTCGGCTCCGACGGCGCGGGATCGGTCCGCATCCCGGCGGCCTGGACGCACCTGGTCGGGGTCAAGCCGCAGCGCGGCCGCATCTCCACCTGGCCCGAGCCGGAGTCGTTCCACGGGCTCACCGTCAACGGCGTCCTGGCCCGCACCGTCGCCGACGCCGCCCTGCTGCTCGACGCGGCGAGCGGGCCGCACCCCCGGGACCGGCACCGTCCGGCCCCGATCACGGCGGTCGCGGCTGCCGCCCGGGCCCCCCGGCGGCTGCGGAT
The DNA here is from genome assembly GCF_051550185.1 of Streptomyces pallidus (ex Mingjun et al. 2026). Taxonomy (NCBI): domain Bacteria; kingdom Bacillati; phylum Actinomycetota; class Actinomycetes; order Kitasatosporales; family Streptomycetaceae; genus Streptomyces; species Streptomyces pallidus (ex Mingjun et al. 2026). The sequence continues at coordinate 1,201,464 of NZ_CP196181.1, forward strand.
CGCCCTGTCCTTCGGCACGGCCTTCACGGCCACCCCGAAGCCCCTCGACCCGGAGGTCCGCGCGGCGGTGGAGCGGCTCGCCGGGCGGCTGGAGTCGCTGGGCCACGAGGTGGTCCCGGAGGACCCGCGGTACGGCCAGATCGGCCTGACCTTCGTGCCCCGGGCCGCCACGGGCGTACGGGACCACGCGGTACGGGTGCCGGACACGGGGCTGCTGGACCCCCGCACGCACGGGGCGATGCGCACGGGCCGGATCCTGGGCGGGCTCCCGCTGCGCGTGTCGCGTCGGGCGGAGTCGTACCTGCGGTGGCGGATCGGGGAGCTCTTCGGCCGGTTCGACGTGGTCCTGACCCCGACGACGGCCACCCCGCCGCTGCGGATCGGCGCGCTGGCCGGGCTGGGCGCCTTGGCCACGGACCGGGCGATGATCGCCGCCTGCCCGTACGCCTGGACGTGGAACGTCCTGGGCTGGCCCGGGGTGAACGTCCCGGCGGGATTCACGGCCTCGGCCCTGCCGGTCGGAGCCCAACTCCTGGGCCCGGAGTCCTCGGAGCCCGTCCTGCTGAGCCTGGCCGCGCAACTGGAGGCGGAGGAGCGGTGGCAGCGGCACTGGCCGGGGGAGAGGGCCACGGCCTGACGGGCGGAAGGCAACGGGGGCGGCGTCCCGAGCCACCGCCCCCGGCTCCCAAGGGTGTCGGGCGCCCACGCCGTCCTGTAAGTTCCCATTAAAAACTTAGAGGGCGAGGGAGCAGCAGCGATGGACCAGCAGACCTGGACGGCTGTGGACGCGTACTTCGAGGGACTGCTGGTCCGTGAGGACGAGGCGCTCGTCGGCGCCGTCGCCGACTCCACCGCCGCCGGTCTGCCCGGCCATCAGGTCGCCCCGAACCAGGGCAAGTTGCTGAACCTCCTCGCCCGCATCCACGGCGCTCGCCGCATCCTGGAGATCGGTACGCTCGGCGGCTACAGCACCATCTGGCTCGCCCGGGCGCTGCCCGCCGGCGGGGAGCTGGTGACCCTGGAGGTCGACGAGGCGCGCGCCGGAGTCGCCGCCGCGAACATCGCGCGGGCCGGGCTCGGGGAGGTCGTCGACGTCCGAAGCGGGCCGGCCCTCGAACTGCTGCCCGGGCTCCTCGGCAGCGCCCCGTTCGACCTCGTCTTCATCGACGCCGACAAGCCGTCCAACCCGGCCTACCTGGAGTGGGCCGTCAGGCTCACCCGGCCGGGCAGCATCATCATCGGCGACAACGTCGTCCGTGACGGCGCCGTCGTCGACGCCGACAGCGCCGACCCCCGCGTCCAGGGCGTGCGGCGGTTCACCGAACTCATCGCCGAGCACCCGCGGTTGACGGCGACCGCCCTGCAGACCGTCGGCAGCAAGGGCTACGACGGCCTGGTCCTCGCCCTCGTCACCGACTGACTCCCCCACCCCTCTCCCACCCCCGCCGCGCGCGGGGCGGTAGCCTCGCGCACGTGACGGCACACGCGCACCACCACCCCGACCCCGTCGAGCACCCCGGGCGCAGCGGCACCGCCGCCACCACCGAGGCGGACCCCGGAGCGATCGGACCCGTACGGACGTCGTACGCTCCCGTGCGCGACGGGGATCCCGACCCGGGCGAGATCGTGTGGACCTGGGTCCCGTACGAGGAGAACGACGGCCGGGGCAAGGACCGCCCGGTGCTCATCGTCGCCCGGGAGGCGGGCCGGCCGACGCTGCTCGCCGTACAGCTGTCCAGCAAGCGGCACGACGACGACCGGGAGTGGGTGCCGATCGGGGTCGGGCCGTGGGACCGGGCCGGGCGGGAGTCGTGGGTGTCCGTGGACCGGGTGCTGCGGGTGCACGAGGCGGGGATGCGGCGGGAGGCGTGCGCGCTGGACCGCGGCCGGTTCGGGCTGGTCGCGAACCGGCTGCGGGAGCGGTACGGCTGGGCGTAGCAGCCCGCCGGAACCGGACTCCGCCTGCGGGCCCCCGCCACGGCCCGACCCGACGCGCTCCGCGTCCCCTCAGCCCTCCCGCACCACCTCCGGGCCGGTGGGAGCGCCCCCACCCTTGCACCCGAAGGCCCGTTCGAACGCCTTCCGCGGTGTCGGATCGCGGTCCAGGACGGCGAAGACCACCCGCTCGAAGACGCCGGCGAAGCGGCCCGCCAGGAGGCCCCGGAAGGCCTCCGCGACGTCCGCCGGGTCGTTGCGGAACACCCCGCAGCCCCACGCGCCCAGCACCAGCCGCGGGTACCCGTGCAGGGCCGCGGTCTCCAGGACGCGCTCCGCGCGCCGGGCCAGGGCGGCCGGGATCTCGGCGGCGCGCTCCGGTTCCTGGCGGCGGATGGTGTCGGCGTTCGGGGCCGGGGAGGTCAGGAAGCCCGCCCTGAAGGGCTCCTCCAGGAGTTCGCCGCGGTCGTCGCGGAAGACGGGCACGCCGGGCGAGTGAATCACCCGGTCGGTGTAGAAGGTGCTGCGTTCCGCGCGGTGGACCTCGTAGTACTCGGGGGCCCGGAGCAGCGTCTCGTACAGGGCGGAGGCCCGGCACAGGGCCTCCTCCTGGGCCTCGGCGCCGCGGAGGTAGCCGCCTCCGGGATTCCGGGCCGAGGCGAAGTTCAGGACGGCCACCGCGCCCGGTCCGGAGGCGTCCGCGGCGAGCCTGCGGGCTGCGGCCGTGCTGCTCTCCCCCGTCACCTCGATGGCCGTCCGGTACCGCCTGGCCGGAAGCCGTCCGTCTGGAATGACCTGGTTCGGCCCATATATTCTGGTTCCTGCCCTGGCCTCCGCCAGGGCGGCGGCCAGGGAGACGTGCCGCCCCGTTCGCGTTCCGTACCCACCGGACGCCAGGATCGTCGCGTTCTCCCGCGCGATCTCGCGCAGTCTGCTGCTCATCGGGCCATCATCAGTCGCAGTCGGGCACCGATTCCACTCACATTTGCGCAAACGCGACCGGATTCGGCTCTTCAGTCGGACAAGGACGGGTAGGCATGGTCAGGTCACAGTCCAGGACGGGAGATTCGGCCATGCCCCAGGGCTCATCCGCTCCATCCGCACCGACGTCCACACCTGCACCACCCTCACCCGCACCACCCACCTCGCCTTCACCCGCCCCCTCCCCCATCACCGAGGGCGCCGCCGAGGACCTGGTCCACGGCATCTGCTTCAAGACCGGCCCGCCCCGGGTCCTCGGCGCCGAGCTCGAATGGCTCGTGATGGACGCCGAGCGGCCCGGCGAACCACTGGCCCCCGCCCGGCTGACGGCCGCGCACGACGCGGCCCGCACCCTCCCCCTGCACTCCCGCCTCAGCATCGAACCCGGCGGCCAGCTGGAGCTGAGCTCGGCCCCCGCCGACTCCCTCTCCGCCTGCGTGGACACCCTGCAGGCCGACCTCACCGCCGTCCGGGGCGCCCTGAGCTCCCAGGGGCTGGTCCTGCGCGGCATCGGCCGCGACCCCCGCAGCCCCGTGCACCGGCTGGTGCACAGCCCCCGCTACGACGCCATGGAGGCGTACCTCGACCGCTTCGGCCCGGCCGGACGCGCCATGATGCGCACCTCCGCCTCCGTACAGGTCTGCGTGGACGCCGGCTACGAGGAGCCGGGCCCGCTCGGCCACGGGCGGCGCTGGCGGCTCGGCCACCTGCTCGGCGCGGTGTTCGTGGCGGCGTTCGCCAACTCCCCCGCGACCGGGGGCCCGTACGCCGGATGGGTGTGCGCCCGGCAGGGGATCTGGCGGGACCTCGACGCCCGGCGGGCGCTCGCCCCGCCGCTGGACGCCAAGCCCCGGTCGGGGTGGGTCCGGCACGCGCTGGACATCGAACTGATGTGCATGCGGGCGAACGGCAACGGGCCCTGGACGGCCCCCCGCGGCATGACGTTCCGCGACTGGCTGCGCGCCGCCACCCCGGCCCCGGCCCTGCCCTCGACGCCGCCCCCCGGCACGCTGCGGCCGCCGACCGCCGAGGACCTCGCGTACCACCTGACCACGCTGTTCCCACCGGTGCGCCCGCGCGGCCACCTGGAGCTGCGGATGATCGACGCGCAGCCGGGGGACGACGGCTGGCTGGTGCCGGTGGCGGTCGTGCACGCCCTGTTCGACGACCCGGAGGCCGCCGAGACCGGGTACCGGGTGGCGAAGGCGCTCGCCGACCGGTACGGGCAGGTGCGCGCACCCCGCAACCCGCTGTGGCAGTCCGCGGCCCGGTACGGTCTGGCCGATCCGGTGCTGCGGGCGGCGGCCGCCTTCTGCTTCCGCGCGGCGGCGGAGGCGTTGCCCCGGCTCGGGGCGAGCACGCACGTGCAGGACACGGTGGGTGCCTTCATCGAGCGTTTCGTGCTGCGCGGGCGCTGCCCGGCCGACGAGAACGCCTACCAGCTCACCGGGACGGGGGCCCGCCCATGACCGCTGAACCGTTCGTGTCCGAATCCGTTGCGCCCGGTGGGCCCGCGGAGCTCCGTGAGCGGGCCCTGGCGGCCCTGACCGCGGCCCGGGTCCGCACGGCCGCGCTGACCGACGCGGTGACCGACGAGGACCTGACGGCCCAGCACTCGCCGCTGATGTCGCCGCTGGTGTGGGACCTCGCGCACATCGGGAACCAGGAGGAGCTGTGGCTGCTGCGCCGGGTCGGCGGCCGCGACGCCATGCACCCGGAGATCGATCCGCTGTACGACGCCTTCGAGCACCCGCGCTCCGAACGGCCGAAGCTGCCGCTGCTCGGGCCCGCCGAGGCCCGCCGGTACACGGCCGAGGTGCGCGGGCGGGTCTTCGACCTGCTGGAGCGGACGCCGCTGGAGGGCACCGCACTGCTCGACTCGGGCTTCGCCTTCGGGATGATCGCGCAGCACGAGCAGCAGCACGACGAGACGATGCTGATCACGCATCAGCTGCGGCGGGGTGCCGCGGTACTGGCCGCCCCGGATCCGGCGCCGCCGCCGGGGCCGCCGCCCGCCCTGTCCGAGGTGCTGGTTCCGGGCGGCCCGTTCACCATGGGGACCTCGGCGGAGCCGTGGGCGCTGGACAACGAGCGGCCCGCGCACGTCCGGGAGACGGGGCCGTTCTGGATCGACACGGTGCCGGTGACGAACGCCGCGTACCAGGCGTTCATCGCGGACGGCGGCTACCTCGACGGCCGCTGGTGGGTGCCGGAGGGCTTCGAGCAGATCCGCCGGCACGGGATCGGTGCGCCGCTGTTCTGGCACCGGGAGGCCGGCCAGTGGCTGCGCCGCCGCTTCGGGGTGACCGAGCCGGTGCCGGAGGAGGAGCCGGTCCTGCACGTGAGCTGGTACGAGGCGGACGCGTACGCGCGCTGGGCGGGCCGGCGGCTGCCGACGGAGGCGGAGTGGGAGAAGGCGGCCCGGCACGATCCGGCGACCGGGCGCTCCACCCGCTACCCGTGGGGGGACGCCGATCCGACGCCCGCGCACGCCAACCTGGGTCAGCGGCACCTGCGTCCGGCGCCGGCGGGCAGCTACCCGGCGGGGGCGTCCCCGCTCGGGGTGCGCCAGCTGATCGGCGACGTGTGGGAGTGGACGTCCTCGGACTTCCTGCCGTACCCGGGGTTCCGGGCGTTCCCGTACCGGGAGTACTCGGAGGTGTTCTTCGGGCCGGAGTACAAGGTGCTGCGCGGCGGCTCGTTCGCGGTGGACCCGGTGGCCTGCCGGGGCACGTTCCGCAACTGGGACCTGCCGGTGCGGCGGCAGATCTTCTCCGGGTTCCGGACGGCGAGGGATGCCTGATGTGCCGCCATATCGCCTATGTGGGGCCGGAGGTGCCCCTGGGGCGGCTGCTGAGCGATCCGGAGTACTCGCTCGTCCGGCAGTCGTGGGGGCCGCGGCGGCAGCGCCACGGCACGGTGAACGCCGACGGCTTCGGGGTGGGCTGGTACGCGGAGGGGGATCCGGTGCCGGCCCGCTACCGGCGGGCGCGGCCGATATGGGGTGACCTGACCTTCGCGGACCTGGCCCGGGTGGTGCGGTCCGGGGCGGCGCTGGCCGCCGTACGGGACGCCACGCTGGCGGGGGCCGAGGGGGAGGCCGCGGCCGCCCCGTTCACCGGCGGGCGGTGGCTGTTCAGCCACAACGGCGCGATACGGGGCTGGCCGGGCACGGTGGCCCCGCTCGCGGCGGCCCTGCCGCCCGCGGACGTACTGGCGCTGGCCGCGACGACGGATTCGGCCCTGGTCTGGGCGATGGTGCTGCACCGGCTGCGCCGGGGCGACGACCTGGGCACGGCGCTCGCCGAGCCGGTGCGGGAACTCGCGGAGGCCGCGCCCGGTTCCCGGCTGAACCTGCTGCTCACCGACGGCCGCGCGATCGCCGCGACGGCCTGGGGGGACTCGCTGTGGTACCTCGCCGACCCGGCCGCGCAGCGCGTCGTGGTGGCGTCGGAGCCGTACGACGACGATCCGCGCTGGCACGAGGTGCCCGACCGGACCCTGCTGACCGCACACCGCACACGGGTCGACCTGACCCCGCTCAAGGAGACCGTCCAGTGAGTGACTTCCAGTTGACCCGCACCCTCGACGAGCACACCGCCGACTCCGCGCTGCGCGAGGACGTGCTCAACGGGCTGACGCGGTCGCCGAAGGTGCTGCCGCCCAAGTGGTTCTACGACGCCCGCGGCAGCGAGCTGTTCGACGAGATCACCCGGCTGCCGGAGTACTACCCGACGCGCGCCGAGCGGGAGATCCTGCTGGCCCGGGCCGAGGAGATCGCCGCGGTGAGCGGCGCCCGCACCCTCGTCGAGCTGGGTTCCGGTTCCTCGGACAAGACCCGGCACCTGATCGCGGCGATGCCCGCGCTGGACACGTACGTCCCGGTGGACGTGAGCGCGAGCGCGCTGGAGGGCGCGGCGCGGACCCTGCAGGCCGAGCACCCGCAGCTGCGGGTGCGGGCGATGGTGGCCGACTTCACCGAGCCGCTGCGGCTTCCGCAGACGCCCCGACCGCGGCTGGTGGTGTTCCTCGGCGGGACGATCGGGAACCTGCTGCCGCCGGAGCGGGCGGCGTTCCTGTCCTCCGTACGGGCGATGCTGTCGCCGGGGGACGCGCTGCTGATGGGGACGGACCTGGTGAAGGACGAGTCCGTGCTGGTGGCCGCGTACGACGATGCCCGGGGGGTGACGGCCGAGTTCAACCGGAACGTGCTGGCCGTCATCAACCGGGAGCTGGGTGCGGACTTCCGCGCCGAGGACTTCTCCCACGTCGCCGTGTGGAACCGGGAGCAGGAGTGGATCGAGATGCGGCTGCGGGCCCGGTCGGAGCTGGTGGTGAAGGTCCGGGCACTGGATCTGCTGGTGCCGTTCGAGGAGGGTGAGGAGATCCTCACGGAGGTCTCCGCGAAGTTCCGTCAGGAGGGCGTGCGCAAGGAGCTGGCGGCGGCCGGGCTGGAGCTTGCCCGGTGGTGGACGGATGCCGAGGGCCGGTTCGCGCTGTCCTTGTCGGTGGCCGACGGCGGCTCCGGCTGGGCGGGCAGGCCCGGCAGCAGTGCCGAGGGGGTGGGTACGGGGAGCGGGTCGCCGGAGGTGATCGCGGCCTGAGCCGCGGCCGCGAGGTCCCGCCGGTGCGCGTACCGGCCCGGCGGGATCCGCGGCAGCAGCCGCACCTCGGCGCGGACGCCGCGGGCGCGCAGGATCCGCCACAGGGAGGCGGTCAGCGGGTCGTCCCCGACGAAGGAGGCGGCCCCGGCGGTGTCCCCGCCGGGCAGCCGGTAGTCGAGCCGGATCGGCTGGACGGGGACGCGTGCGTCGAGGGCGGACTGGAACGCGGCCCGCCGGAAGGACCCTTGGGCGCGTCCGCACCAGGTGCTGCCCTCGGGGAAGACGGTGACCCGGTCGCCGGCCAGCAGGGCGCGGGTGAGGGTGGCGACGGTGTCCGGGAGGGCTCGGATCCGGTCGCGTTCGATGAACAGGGTGCCGGCCCGGGCGGCGAGCCGGCCGAGGCCGGGCCAGGCGCGGATGTCGCTCTTGGCGAGCATCCGGGAGGGCAGCACGGCGGCGACGAGGGGGATGTCCAGCCAGGAGACGTGGTTGGCGACGACGAGGCGGGCACCGTCCGCTCCCGCGCTGCCGTGGACGGTGATGCGCAGTCCGAAGGCCCGTACCAGCGCGGCGGACCAGGCCCGGATCGCGGTGTGCCGGGGGCCGGCCGGCAGGAGCCGTACCGGCGGCGCGCCCAGGACGCCGAGGAGGACCAGGCCGACGGCGGCGGTGAGCCGCAGGACCGCGTGCGGGACGCCGACGGTGTGCCCGTCGTGGCCGGCGCAGTCCTGCGGGGTGCAGGGCGAGGTGGGCAGCCAGACGCTCATGCGGTGGGGGCGAGCGAGAGGAAGTGCTTGAGGTAGCGCGGGTGGGTGCGCCGCAGCGAGAGCAGGACGTACAGGTCGGCGCAGCCGAACTCGGCGTCGTGGGCGGGCTCTCCGCAGACCCAGGCGCCGAGCCGCAGGTAGCCGCGGAGCAGCGGCGGCAGCTGGCTGCGCTCGGGGAAGGTGATGCCCTCCGGGTTCCAGGGGGTGTGGGGGGTGACGCGGTACTCGACGGGGGCGAGGTTGCGGGGCAGGACGTTGTCGCGGGTGGCGGCGGCGAGCACGCCGCCGTCGGCGAGCGGTATCGAGCAGCAGCCGGCGAGCCAGTTGTGCCCGGAGCGGTCCATGTAGCGGGCGAGGCCGGCCCAGGTCAGGGCGATGGCGGCGCCGTTGCGGTGGTCGGGGTGGACGCAGGAGCGGCCGACCTCGACGAGGTCCGGGCGGATGGGGGCGAGGGCGGAGAGGTCGAACTCGCTCTCCGAGTACAGGCGTCCGGCGATGGCGGCGCGCTCCGGCGGCAGTAGCCGGTAGGTGGCGACGACCTGCTCGGTCTCCTCCTCGACGACGAGGAGGAGGTCGCAGTAGGCGTCGAAGGCGTCGGAGTCGAGGCCGGGCTCGGGGCCGTCGAGGCGGGCGCCGAGCTCCCCGGCGAAGACCTGGTGGCGCAGCCGCTGCGCGGCGCGCACCTCGTCCTCGTCGCGGGCGAGGCGGACGGTGTAGTGGGGGGTGGCGGCGGGGGCGACGGCGGTGGGCTCGGCGCCGGGGGCGGGGATGAGGGCGGGGACGGGGGCGGGAGCGGCGAGGGGGGAGAGGGCGGACGGCGAGAGGGGGGCGATGGTCATGGCGGCTCCTGGTCCGGGCACGGAGTGCGGGCCGCAGGTGTGGCGACCCGGCTCCTCTACTTCTTCCGTGACCGGCTGGATTCGACATGACCGCTTCGCGGCAGGCGGATGTGCGGAGTCTGAACTCGCCGGGGTCAGCGGGCCGGGTTCAGCACCTTGGTGATCTTCTCGGAGGCGGCCTTGGCGGCCTTCCCGGGGTCCTGGCCGCTGAGGACGGCCGTCATGTAGGGCTTGATCGGATTGTCGGCCTCGACCTCGGCCCAGCGGGCGGACTTGGGAGTGGCCCGGCCCTGTGCGGCGCCGGCGGCCATGCTCGCGGCGCCTTCGTCGCCCTCGACGACGTGGGCGAGGGTCGTCTTGTTCGGCACGTAGCTCATGGTGCGGGCCAGGTCGGTCTGCCAGCGCTCGCTGACCAGGTCGGTGATCACGTCGAGGGCGTGGTCGCGCTGCCCGGTCCTTGCGGGGATGATCAGGACGGAGCCGCCGGTGAAGACGGCGCCGGGCTTGTCGGAGGTCTTGCCGGGGACGGGGAAGAAGCCGAGCTTGCCCTTGAGGGCGGGGTTGGCGGCCTCGATGGCCGCGGCCTGGCCGGGCGGGGCGATGATCTGGGCGACGTCGCCCCGGGCGAAGACGTCGGCCTGCGGGGGCGTCTCCTCGTCTGCGTCCTTCGGGCCGTCGCCGAGGGCCTGGAGCTGCTTGTAGAAGTCCATGCCGGCCAGGGCCCTGTCGTCGTGGAGGGCGCCGCTCCAGGTGCCGTTGCCGTCGGTGGCGAGGTCGCCGCCCTCGTCCCAGATGAAGCCGGACAGGACGTACCAGTTCTGGCCGGGGAGGTAGATGCCCTGCTGGTCGCCCTTGTCGAGCTTCCGGGTGGCCTGGAGCCACTCCTGGCGGGTCTTCGGCGGGTTCTTGATCCCGGCGCTCGCGAACAGGTCCTTGTGGTAGATCACGACGCGGTTGGCCGCGTACCAGGGGACGCCGTACTGGGCGCCGTTGATGCTGCCGGGGTCGGCGAGGCCTTCGAGCCAGTCCTGGTTGCCCCAGGTGCGGAGCCCTTCGAGGGTGAGCTCGGACAGACCGCCGGTCTCGATGTACTGGGCGACCTGGGTGTTGCCGACCTCGATGACGTCGGCGCCCTCCCGGCTCCCGCCGGACAGCACGGCGTTCACCTTGTCGCCGATGCCCGTCCACTCCTGGATCCTGACGTCGAGGTCGGTACCGGGATGCTCCTTCTCGAAGGAGGCGGTGAACCGGGCGACGAAGTCCTCCGATGCGCTGCCCTTCATCAGCCAGAGCGTCACCTTCTGCGGCTCGGGGGCCGCGCCTCCCGGGCCGCTGCACCCGGTGAGGGCGGCCGCGGCCACGAGGGCGGTACACGCGGCGGGGAAACGCATCTTCACGTAGGGCCACCTTCCGGGTGATCGGAGTTGGCTTGAAAATTGGCATAGACCAATGGGCTGGTCAAGGCTCTTTCACCCGGGACTTGGCGGGGCACAGTTCGCGTAAGAGGACGTACTGGGGCACCGTAGAACACGACACAGCCCCCACTCTCGGGAGACCTCCATGTCCAACCACACCTACCGGGTGACCGAAATCGTCGGCACGTCCACCGAGGGCATCGATCAGGCCATCCGCAACGGGATCGGCCGGGCCAGCCAGACGCTGCGCAATCTGGACTGGTTCGAGGTCACCCAGGTGCGCGGCCACCTGGAGGAGGGCCGGATCGCGCACTACCAGGTGGGACTGAAGGTGGGCTTCCGGCTCGACGAGGAGGACTGACGCACGCAACGGCAGGGATCAGGTACGGCCCTCCGCCTCCTGTGCGGCGCGGAGCTCCGGCGCGTCCGCCGCCCAGGTCGCCGGCACCACCCGGAACCCCGCGGCGCGCGCCGCCCGGCACACCAGCTCGTCGTCGTCCACCAGCATCCGCACCTCGCGCCCGCGGGCGATCCGCTGGAGCACCTCCAGCTTCGCCGTGCGGGCGGGCCGGCGGTCGCCGTTCCGCCGCATCCACAGCCGACCCTCCGGGAGCCCGTGCCGGGCCAGCCACTCCACCGTGTCCGCCCGGCAGCGCTCCGGGCGGCCGGTCAGGTACACGACCTCGCAGTCGGCGGCGCGTTCCACCGCCAGAGCCACCCCGCGCGCGAGCGGGGGATCGGCCGGGGCCGCGGCGAAGAAGCCCTCCCAGTCCCGGGGACGGCGCTCCAGGAAGTGCTGGCGGTGGTCGGTGCCGGCCAGGGTGTTGTCTATGTCGAAGACGGCCAGCGGCGGACGATCGGTTCGCTCACTCATACGGGCCAGCCTAAGGAGTTGCGCGCCGCCGTCTGCCGCCGGAAAACCGGTACGCCGTGGGGTGCCGGCCGTGCGAGGCTGGCGGGCTGACGGACCGTCCCCCGCCCCGCCGCCGCATGCGGTCGGGCCCCCGCCACGGGAGCACCCTTGACACCACCCCGGCTGATCCCCCTCGTCGAGCAGTTCGACTTCGCGTACGAACGCCTCGCCGCACGCATGTCGGGACCCTTCATGGACAGCGGCGACGGAACGCAGACGCAGGTCGACGCCCCACTGACCGACGAGGAGTACCTCTGGGAGCCGGTGCCGGACTGCTGGTCCGTACGGCGCCGCACCGACGGGCCGGGACCGCGGGCGACCCTGCTGGCCGGCGCCGGCGACTGGGGGCGCGACGCGGCGGCCTACCCGCACCCCTGGCCGCCGCCGTTCACCACCCTGGCGTGGCGGCTGAGCCACCTCAGCGAGATGCTGGCCCTGCGCGCCGACCACACGGCCGGCACCCACGCCCTGACCCGGGACGACCATCCGGTCAGCGGGACCGCGGCGGAGGCGGTCGCCGCCTTCGAGGCCGGGGCAGCGGCCTGGCGGAAGGCGCTGCTGGGCCTCGACGACACCGCCCTCGACACCACCGGCTACTGCACCTACCCGCACGGCAGCGACCCGGAGGAGCCCCTCCTCGACATCGTGTGGTGGGTCAACCAGGAACTGCTGCACCACGGGGCCGAGATCGCGGTGCTGCGCGACCTGTACCGCTACCGCCCGGGCGGGAATCCCGGCGCGCGCGAAACGTTGGGACCTGTGTGATCCGCAGACTCTCCGTCCTCGACCGGTCCCGCACCCGCGAGGGCCACCCCGCGTCCCAGGCCCTGCGCGACACCGTCGAGCTCGCCCGGCAGGCGGAACGGCTCGGGTACCACCGGTTCTGGGTGTCCGAGCACCACAGCGTGCCCGGAGTCGCCGGCTCCGCGCCGACGGTCCTCGCCGCGGCCGTCGCCGGAGCGACCCGCCGCATCCGGGTCGGGACCGGCGGGGTGATGCTGCCCAACCACCGGCCGCTGGTCGTCGCCGAGCAGTTCGGGGTCCTGGAGTCCCTCTTCCCCGGCCGCATCGACATGGGGCTCGGCCGCTCCGTCGGCTTCACCGGCGGGATCCGCCGCGCCCTCGGCCGGGACACCGGCGACGCCGACCGGTTCGAGGAGCAGCTCGCCGAGCTGCTGGGCTGGTTCGACGGCACCCAGCGGGCCCACCCCGAGGTGCACGCCCACCCGGCCGAGGGGCTGGCCGTCCCGGCCTTCGTCCTGGCCACCGGCGAGGGCGCGGAGATCGCGGCCCGGGCGGGGCTGCCCCTGGTCGCGGGCGACCTGCGGCGCCGGGACCGGGTCGCCGAGATCGTCGAGCGGTACCGCGCCGGATTCCGGCCGTCCGCGCGGCACCCGGAGCCGTACGTCGTGGTGTCCGGGACGGTCGCCGTCGCCGCCACCGAGGAAGAGGCCCGCCGGATCCTGGTGCCGGAGGCCTGGTCGCTCGCCCGCTCGCGGACCCGGGGCAGCTTCCCACCGCTGCGCCCGGCGCAGGAGATCGAGGGTGTGGAGATGACCGTGAAGGAGCGGGAGCTGTACGAGGGCGCGCTCGCCGGGCACGTCCACGGCACCGAGGAGCAGGTGGCCGCCGAGCTGGCCGAGGTGTCCGCGCTGACCGGGGCGGACGAGCTGCTGGTGACCACCTCCACGTACGACCGCGGCGCCCTGCTGGACTCCTTCGGGCGGCTGGCCCGCCTGGCCGGGCTGGCCGGTCCCTGAACGGAGCCCCGTAAAGTGGGGCGAATGCACCAGACCGCCGAGCCCGCCGAGCCTCCCGCACCCGCCGAACGCCCGACCGCCCCGCCCCAGGGCCGTGATCCGTTCATCCGGGTGCGGGGTGCCCGCGAACACAACCTGCGCGGCGTCGACGTGGACATCCCCCGCGACGCCCTGACCGTCTTCACCGGGGTCTCCGGCTCCGGCAAGAGCTCGCTGGCCTTCGGCACGCTCTACGCCGAGGCCCAGCGCCGCTACTTCGAGTCGGTGGCCCCGTACGCCCGCCGTCTGATCCACCAGATCGGCGCGCCGAAGGTCGACTCGGTCACGGGGCTGCCGCCCGCGGTCTCCCTGGAACAGCGCCGCTCCTCCCCCGGCTCCCGGTCCTCGGTCGGCACGGTGACACTGCTGTCCAACTCCCTGCGCATGCTGTTCTCCCGGGCCGGCACCTACCCGGAGGGTGCGCCGCGGCTCGACTCCGACGCCTTCTCCCCCAACACGGCCGCCGGAGCCTGCCCTTCCTGCCACGGACTCGGCAGCATCCACAGGACCAGCGAGGAACTCCTCGTCCCCGACCCCGGGCTGTCGATCCGCCAAGGGGCCATCGCCGCCTGGCCCGGCGCCTGGCAGGGCAAGAACCTGAGGGACATCCTGGAGGTGCTCGGCCACGACGTGGACGCGCCGTGGCGGGAGCTGCCGGCGGCCGACCGGGAGTGGATCCTGTTCACCGAGGAGCAGCCGGTGGTGACCGTGCACCCGGTGCGGGACGCGGACCGGATCCAACGGCCCTACCAGGGCACGTACATGAGCGCCCACCGCTATGTGATGCGGACCTTCGCGGACAGCAAGAGCGCCACGCTCCGGGCCCGCGCCGAGCGGTTCCTGACCGACTCCCCCTGCCCGGGCTGCGAGGGGCGGCGGCTGCGGCCGGAGGCGCTGGCGGTGACCTTCGCGGGCCGGACGATCGCGGAGCTGGCGGCGCTGCCCCTGACCGCCCTGGACCGGGTGCTGGCGGAGGCCGCGCCCGCCGGGCCGGGCGGGGTCGGCGGGTCCGGCGGGTCCGGTGGTGGCAGCAGGGAGGCTGCGCGGGTGCTCGCCGAGCACCTCCGGTCCCGGATCGGGCCCGTCGTCGAGCTCGGGCTCGGCTACCTGAGCCTGGAGCGGACCGCGCCCACCCTGTCGGCGGGCGAGCTGCAGCGACTGCGGCTGGCGACGCAGCTGCGGTCGGGGCTGTTCGGCGTGGTGTACGTGCTCGACGAGCCGTCGGCGGGGCTGCATCCGGCCGACACCGAGGCGCTGCTCGGCGTACTGGACCGGCTCAGGGCGGCGGGGAACACGGTGTTCGTGGTGGAGCACCACCTGGACGTGGTGCGGCACGCGGACTGGCTGGTGGACGTGGGTCCGCGGGCCGGCGAGCACGGCGGGCGGGTGCTGCACAGCGGGCCGCCCCACGAGCTGGCCGCGGTGGCGGAGTCGGCGACGGCACGGTACCTGTTCGACGCTGGCGGGGCCGGCCCGGTACGGGAGGGGCGGGCGCTGCGGGCGGCGACCGGTGCCGTCCGACTGGAGGGCGTCGACCGGCACAACCTGCGTGACGTGGACGTGGAGTTCCCGCTCGGGGTGTTCACCGCGGTCACCGGGGTCTCCGGATCGGGCAAGTCGACGCTGGTGGGGCAGGTGCTCGCGCGGGAGGTCGGGGAGCGGCTCGCCGAGCCGGACTACCCGGTGCGGCGGCTGGTGGAGGTGGACCAGAAGCCGATCGGCCGCACGCCGCGGTCCAACCTGGCGACGTACACCGGACTGTTCGACGTCGTGCGCCGGCTGTTCACGGCCGCTCCGCAGGCGCGGGCGCGCGGCTGGAAGGCCGGCCGGTTCTCGTTCAACGTGGCGGGCGGCCGGTGCGAGACCTGCCAGGGCGAGGGCTTCGTCTCGGTGGAGCTGCTGTTCCTGCCCAGTACGTACGCCCCGTGTCCGGACTGCGGGGGCGCGCGGTACAACGCCGAGACCCTCCAGGTGCGGTACGAGGGACTGAACATCGCGGAGGTGCTGGCGCTGACCGTGGAGTCCGCGGCCGCGTTCTTCGCCGGGGTTCCGGCGGCGGCGCGGAGCCTGCGGGCGCTGGAGGAGATCGGGCTGGGCTACCTGCGGCTCGGGCAGCCGGCGACCGAGCTGTCGGGCGGAGAGGCCCAGCGGATCAAACTGGCGACGGAGCTGCAGCGGCAGCGCCGGGACCACACCCTGTACGTGCTGGACGAGCCGACGACCGGGCTGCACCCGGCCGATGTGCGGGTGCTGCTGCGGCAGTTGCACGGGCTGGTGGACGCCGGGCACTCGGTGGTGGTCGTGGAGCACGACATGGACGTGGTGGCGGGCGCGGACTGGGTGGTGGACCTGGGTCCCGGCGGCGGCGCGGACGGCGGCCGGATCGTGGCCGCGGGCACACCGCAGCAGGTGGCGCGGGCCGGACGGGGCCGCACGGCGGGCTACCTGGACCGGGCCCTGCGCACGGTGTGAGCAGGGCCGCGGCGCGCCGCCCGGTCAGCCGAGGGGCTGCCGGACCTCTGCCCGGACCTTGACGGTGGCTTCGGCGACCTTGTCGAGGTCCACCGCCCCCGGGGCCTGCTGTGCGGTCTCGGGGGTGACGAGGCCGACCGACGCGCTCGTGTTCTCGTCCGCCCAGGCGCACATCGGCAGGGTGGAGGTGGCTCCGTCCGCCTGGTACGTCAACACCTGGCAGCTCAACGTGATGCCGGAGCCGGCGGGTGTGATGTCCCGTGCGGGGACGGCCAGGGTCGCGCCTTGGGCGCCCGCGGCGCCGTGGAGCATCTTCCTGCGGGATTCCGCGGGGTCCTTGAACTGGCCGTAGATCCCCGAGAGGGCGAGGACGCCCGGGCGGCTCGGCGAGCCGGAGGTGTACTGGCCGACGGCGGCCCTGGGGTTGCGGATGTTGGAACTGTAGGTGTTCTTGAGGCCTTCCTCCCCCTTGGTCTGCGACAGGTCCTGGGCCAGTTCGTACGTGCCGCCCAGCAGGGTCTTCGGCACCGTGAGCCGGTACTCGGCCTTGGGGAACCCGACTCCGCTCGTTCTGGACGCGGCCTCGGCCGACGCCCTGATGAGGCCGACCCCTACGATCACGGCCACGACGATCCCGATCACCTTCCAGGGCTGCGACGTGCGCTGGGGCGGGCCGAACGGCGGCTGCCCCCACCCGGGGTGCCCGGGGTGGCCGGGGTGCGGCTGCGGCGGGTACTGCGGCTGGAAGGACTGTGGGGCGTAGTGCGGGCCGCCGTACGGGTTCGAGGACTGCGGCGGCCCGTAGGGGCCCGGGGACTGCGGGGGCGGCGGCATGCTCATGATCAAAAACCTACCTCACCCCTGCGCCAGCGGCCGCGGTTTCCGTCGGCCACGGATCGCTCCGATTGTCCTGAATTCGTGACAACGCACGCCGTGCGGGCGGTTGTAGCAGGTCAGGCGGTGGGGCGCACGCATAAGCCCCTGTCGTTCTTCTGCACAGGAGTAGGGATGAACCCGGCTTCCGGCCGATGGCGTCACCGAGTGACCGCCAAGGCAAGGAGCGGCGCTGGGGCCTGGCGGCCGCCGGCAGGAAGACTTGTTCACGGAACGGGGGAAGCATCGTGTCCGACTGGGACATCAAGCCGGATGGCGTGCGCGGGGTCCTGAGCAAGAGGAGGAGTTCACGTCGTACGGTGACGGCCTGGTGGGCGCCGCCACGTCGGTGGGCACGATGGACGGAGAACGACCTGAAGTTCCTCCCCGTCCGGGCAGGCAAGTCGATCACCGGAGCGCGCCTGTCGGTCACCGGAGCGCGCCTGGCCACCGAGGAGTACGTCAAGGGTGACCTGGAGATGGCGGCGAACAAGCGGAAGGAGTACTCCAAGGCTCCTACTGCGGAAGAGGTGAAGGGCCCCAAGAAGTGAGCGACCTGGCGAAGATACCGACCTTCACGGGCAACCTGGAGACGTTGGAGAAGCATGCCGGCCTCGCTGAAGACGAACGCCTCCAGCATCCGTGGTACCGGCAGGGACGTCCGCACCGCCTTCCAGGCCCTGGATCCGGTCTACGACGCCCCCGCGCAGGAGCAGTTGCTCGATTCGACGGTACCGGTACGAAACAAAGGGCCGTCCCGTAAATGATCTACGAGTCGTCTCGGGTGTGGTCGGCCGCAATGTGACCAGCTGATCTGCCCGGCGAGGGCAAGGTTGTGCATCCGTGCGATGCCGAGCATGGCGTGGTGGACGCCGTCCCCCTTCAAGCGGCAGTCACGAGGGATTTTCCAGGTCTTCCTGCGGGCGAAGACGTGCTCGAAGCGGACACGGACCTGTTTGTGGGACTTGTTGTGTTCCTCCTTCCAGTCCGGGAGTTCGCTCTGGTTGCGCTCGCGGCGGTGCGGGATGCCGGGCCGGCCTGGAACGGCTCGTGCGCCACCTACGCGGGGCCCCGCGACTCAGCCCCCGGTAGTGCTGTGACCGGGAAGGTGCACCGGGTCACAGCACTAGCTAGGCGTCGCCGGCCAGCAGGTGTTGCCCGACCTCGCGGAAGCTCCAGCGGCCCCGGCTTCGGGTGAACAGCCACACCAGGTCGTGGCGGTCGGGCCAGACGGCCGGGACGCCGAGCACCTGGTGCGCCCCGAGGGCGCGGATCAGGTGCGGGACGCCCTGGTGCTCCCAGCACACCAGCACCGGCTTCGGGGCCGCCAGTACGGCGCCCGCCAGGGCGGCTTCGGCGCCGACGGTGAACTCGGTGCGGATACGGGTGTGCAGGGCGGCGGCCAGCGGGGCGACGGTCTGGCGGCAGTGGGCCGCAGCCGCGGCCCCGCCGGCGGCGAAGACGGCGGCGGGGCGGGGCAGCAGGGCGCTGCGGGTCGGCGTGAACAGGCGGGGCAGTGCCTCGGCCCGACGCCGGCCGCGGGCGGCGAGGAAACCGGGGCTCTCGTGGCCGGCGCCGTCCTCGCCGGTGTCCCCGGCGTACGGCTCCTCCGCGTGCGGGATCACCATGACCAGCGCGTCCTCGGCCGCGGCTCCCCCGGGGCCCGGGGCCGGGGGGCGGGCCGGCTCCTCCGCGGAGCAGCCGGCCGTCGCGAGTGCGGTGAGGGCGGCGGCCAGGACCGTTCGGCGTCGCGGCCCGGACCAGCGGAGGGCTTCTGGCATGGCGCCACTGTTGCCCATGTGCCGGAGCGGTCGGGGGTGCGGCGCGTCGTGCCCGGGTACGAGCGCCCGGTCGGCCGAGCGGACAGCCGGTCGGGCGGGTGATCGGATCAGCCGATCGGATCAGCCGTCGGATCTCGGGAAGGAGGGGGTCAGCCCCGGGTCCTGCCGCCCTTGCCGAGGGCGCGCAGCCACTCCCGGTTCATGGCGGCGATGGACGGCAGCGGGATGCCCTTGGGGCAGGCCGTGGCGCATTCGCCGGTGAGGGTGCAGCCGCCGAAGCCCTCCTCGTCCATCGCGGCGACCATGTCCAGGACGCGGGTCTCCCGCTCGGGCGAGCCCTGCGGCAGCACGTTGAGGTGGTTGATCTTGGCGGAGGTGAACAGCATGGCGGATCCGTTGGGGCAGGCCGCCACGCACGCGCCGCAGCCTATGCACTCGGCGTTCTCGAACGCGTGGTCGGCGGCCTCCTTGGGTACGGCGGTGGCGTGCGCCTCGGGGGCCGAGCCGGTGGGGGCGGTGATGTAGCCGCCGGCCTGGATGATCCGGTCGAAGGCACTGCGGTCGACGACGAGGTCCTTGACCACCGGGAAGGCGGCGGCGCGCCAGGGTTCGACGTCGATGGTGTCGCCGTCGGTGAAGGACCGCATGTGCAGCTGGCAGGCGGTGGTGCGTTCGGGGCCGTGGGCGTCGCCGTTGATGACGAGGCTGCAGGCGCCGCAGATGCCCTCGCGGCAGTCGTGGTCGAAGGCGACCGGGTCCTCACCGCGGAGGATGAGGTCCTCGTTGAGGGTGTCGAGCATTTCCAGGAAGGACATGTCGCGGGAGACGCCGTCGACCTCGTAGGTGACCATGGCGCCGTGGGTGTCGGGGTTCTGCTGGCGCCAGACGCGCAGGTTGAGCCTCATGCGTAGCTCCGCTGGGTGGGGTGGACGTATTCGAAGAGGAGGTCTTCCTTGTGGAGGACGGGCGGGGCTCCGGTGCCGCGGAACTGCCAGGCGGCCGCGTAGCCGAACTCCTCGTCGCGGCGGGCGGCCTCGCCGTCCGGGGTCTGGGACTCCTCGCGGAAGTGGCCGCCGCAGGACTCGGAGCGGTGGAGGGCGTCGAGGCACATGAGCTCGGCGAGTTCGAGGTAGTCGACGATGCGGTTGGCCTTCTCCAGCGACTGGTTGAACTCCTCGCCGGTGCCGGGGACCTTGATGCGCCGCCAGAACTCCTCGCGGATCTGCGGGATCCGGTTGAGGGCCTTGCGCAGTCCGGCGTCGTTGCGGGCCATGCCGCAGTACTCCCACATGAGTTCGCCGATCTCGCGGTGGAAGGAGTCCGGTGTGCGGTCGCCGTCGACGGCGAGGAGTCGCTCCAGGCGGTCGCGGGTCTCGCGGACCGCGGCGGCGACCTCGGGGTGGTCGTCGTCGACGGGATCCTGGCGGGGGTGGCGGGCCAGGTAGTCGTTGATGGTGGAGGGGAGGACGAAGTAGCCGTCGCCGAGGCCCTGCATGAGGGCGGAGGCGCCCAGGCGGTTGGCCCCGTGGTCGGAGAAGTTGGCCTCGCCGATGGCGAAGAGGCCGGGGACGGTGGTCTGGAGGTCGTAGTCGACCCAGAGGCCGCCCATCGTGTAGTGCACGGCGGGGTAGATCCGCATCGGGACCTCGTACGGGTCCTCGGCGGTGATCCGCTCGTACATCTCGAAGAGGTTGCCGTACTTCTCTTCCACCTTGTCGCGGCCCATGCGGCGGATGGCGTCGGCGAAGTCCAGGTAGACGCCCTGGCCGCCCGGGCCGACGCCACGGCCCTCGTCGCAGACGTTCTTGGCGGCGCGGGAGGCGATGTCGCGGGGGACGAGGTTGCCGAAGGAGGGGTAGATCCGCTCCAGGTAGTAGTCGCGCTCCGCTTCGGGGATGTCGGCGGGCCGGCGGGTGTCACCCTTGGCCTTGGGGACCCAGATGCGGCCGTCGTTGCGCAGGGACTCGCTCATCAGGGTGAGCTTCGACTGGTGGTCGCCGGTGCGCGGGATGCAGGTCGGGTGGATCTGGGTGAAGCAGGGGTTGGCGAAGTACGCGCCGCGGCGGTGTGCCCGCCACACGGCGGTCGCGTTGGAGTTCATGGCGTTGGTGGAGAGGTAGAAGACGTTGCCGTAGCCGCCGGTGGCGAGGACGACGGCGTCCGCCCGGTACGTGGAGATCGCGCCGGTGACCAGGTCGCGGGCGACGATGCCGCGGGCCCGGCCGTCGACGACGAGCAGGTCGAGCATCTCGGTGCGGGCGTGCATCTCCACGTTGCCGGCGGCGATCTGCCGGGACAGCGCCTGGTAGGCGCCGAGGAGGAGCTGCTGGCCCGTCTGGCCGCGGGCGTAGAAGGTGCGGGAGACCTGGACGCCGCCGAAGGAGCGGGTGTCGAGGAGGCCGCCGTACTCGCGGGCGAAGGGCACGCCCTGCGCCACGCACTGGTCGATGATCTCCACGGATATCTGGGCGAGTCGGTGGACGTTCGATTCGCGGGCCCGGAAGTCGCCGCCCTTGACGGTGTCGTAGAACAGCCGCTGGATGGAGTCGCCGTCGTTGCGGTAGTTCTTGGCGGCGTTGATGCCGCCCTGGGCGGCGATGGAGTGGGCGCGGCGCGGGGAGTCGGAGTAGCAGAACTGGACGACGTGGTAGCCCTGTTCGGCGAGGGTGGCGCCGGCGGCGCCACCGGCCAGGCCGGTGCCGACGACGATGACGGTGTGCTTGCGGCGGTTGGCCGGGTTGACGAGCTTGGCCTCGAAGCGGCGGCGGTCCCAGCGCTCGGCGATGGGGCCGTCCGGGGCCGTGGTGTCGGCGAGGGGTTCGCCGGTGGTGTAGTGCGCGTAGTCGTTCACGGTCAGTTCACCACTCCGGTCATGACGGCGACGGGGACAGAGACGAACCCCGCGAAGAGGAGGAGGGCCAGGGCGTTGGCGAGGGCTTTCAGGGTCCGGTCGCGGCGGGCGCTGCCCGCGCCGAGGGTCTGGGCGGCGCTCCAGAAGCCGTGCCGGACGTGCAGGCCGAGGGCGGCCATCGCGGTGATGTAGATGACGTTGCCGTACCAGGTGGAGAAGGTGGCGAGGACGTTCTCGTACGGGTGGCCGGCCCAGGCGCGCTCGTTGACGGTGAGCGTGGTGAGGTCGAGCAGGTGCCAGACGATGAACAGGCCGAGGATGACGCCGCCCCAGCGCATGGTGCGGGTGGCGTAGCTCGCGCGGCGTCGCTTGTGGGCGTACCCGACCGGGCGTGCCTTGATGTCGCGGCGGCTGAGCTGGAAGGCGGAGACGGCGTGGGCGACGACGGCGGCGAGCAGTACGACGCGGGCGGCCCACAGGCCCCAGTGGCTGTGCAGGAAGGGCTCGCCCATGTGGCGCAGCCAGTGGGCGTAGCCGTTGAAGTCGTCCGCCCCGAAGAAGATCTTGAGGTTGCCCATCATGTGGACGACCAGGTAGCCGAGCATGATCAGGCCGGAGACCGCCATGACGGCCTTCTTGCCGACGGTGGATTCCCAGAGCGTGCGCGTGGTGGACGGCCGTCGGCCCGTCCGCGTTGCCAGAGCCATGGAACAAGACGGTACGGACGGGCATCCCGAGAGGTCCAAGACATGATGATGCTGATACCGATAGTCCTGTCCTATGGGAGCGGTTAGCATGGGGGGATGCAGTTCCAGCAGCTGGTGTACTTCGTGGCGGTCGCCGAGACCAGGCACTTCACACGGGCGGCGGAGCGGGTGCACGTGGCCCAGCCGTCGCTCTCCCAGCAGATCAAGGCGCTCGAGCGCGAGCTGGGGGCGGAGCTGTTCAGCCGGGCGCGGGGCAACATCGCGCTGACCGACGCGGGCGAGGCGCTGCTGCCGTTGGCGCGGCGGATCCTGGCGGACGCGGACACGGCGCGGCTGGAGGTGCAGGAGCTGGCGCAGCTGCGGCGCGGGCGGGTCCGGCTGGGGGCCACGCCGAGCGTGTGCACCGGCCTGCTCCCGGACGTCCTGCGCGCCTTCCACACGGAGCATCCGGGGATCGAGCTGCTGATCGAGGAGAGCGGCTCGCTGGATCTGGTCCGCGAGCTTGCGCGCGGGGCCCTGGACCTGGCGCTGATCGCGCTGCCGCTGCCTCCCTCGGCGCCCGCGCTGGACACGGTGGAGCTGCTCACGGAGGACCTGGTGGTGGTCTCCTCGGCGCAGTTGCCGCCTCCGGGGGGCGGCGGTCCGCTGACCGTGTCGGGTCTGCGGGACGAGCCGATGGTGATGTTCCGCCACGGCTACGATCTGCGGGACCTGACGGTGGCGGCCTGCCGGGCGGAGGGGTTCGAGCCGGTGTTCACGGTGGAGGGCGGCGAGATGGACGCCGTGCTGGGCTTCGTCCGCGCGGGTCTCGGGGTCGCGGTGGTCCCGGCGATGGTCGTCGGCCACGCGGGGCCGGGCCTGCGCCGCACTCCGCTGGAGGGTACTCCGCTGCGCCGCACGATCGCGCTGGCCCACCGCACGGACGTCGCACCGCCGCGGGCGGCCCGCGAGCTGAAGCGCATGCTGCTCGGCGGTTGACCCGCGGGCCGGCGGCGCGGCCCGGGGCGGGCGGCCCTCAGGGGCGGGGTATGGGCAACTCCTTGTCGAGCCCGCCGGCCAGCATGCCGAACGCGAGGTCGGCGTCGGCGACCGCCGCGGGGTGGGCCTCGTCGGCGGTCGTTCCGCCGGCGATCCGCTGCCAGTTCTCCCGGGCCAGCTCGTGCCGGACCGTCACCAGGTGCGCCGCCGCCAGACGCGCCGGGAGCGGCGGGACCGATTCCGACTCCAGTACGGCGGCGAGCAGTTCGACCTCGCGGGCCGTGTAGTGGACCAGCCGGGATTCCAGGCTGGCGGTGCCGAAGAGGAGTTGCTGGAAGGCGAGCACCTCGGGGTGGTCACACAGGCCGGTGATGGGGTCGCGCTCGGCGAGGGCTGTCAGGAAGTGCTCGTGCACCGCGGCGACCGGGGTCCGACCGGCGGGCCGGTCGCGGACGATGCGGGCCGCCTCGTCCTGGTGGTCGGCGAACCGGTCGAGGACCAGGTCCTCCTTGCTCGGGAAGTACCGGAACAGGGTGGGCTTGGAGACCTCGGCCTTCGCGGCGACGTCCGCCACCGACACCGCGTCGAAACCCCGCTCCAGGAACAGCTCCAGTGCGGTGGCCGCCAGCAGGCGGCGCGTGCGGAGCTTCTTGCTCTCGCGCAGACCCTTCGTGCTCTCCATGGACAGAACCTACCACATCTTCGTGACCGAGTAAATTTCGTAACCGGGTTGCTTTTTTCTGTGGGGACCGCTTTCCTTGAGGCAACGACGAGGAGAGGACATCCGATGACCGACGTACTCATCGCGGGCTCCGGCCCGACGGGACTGACGCTGGCGTGCGACCTGGCCCGCCGCGGCCTGGGCGTGCGGGTGGTGGAGCAGCGCGCGGAACCGCACCGCGAATCGCGCGGCAAGGGCCTGCAGCGCGAGAGCCTCGACGTCTTCGCCGAACTCGGCGTGGGCGGGCGCATGGCCGCCCACGGCCGGAAGGGGCTGGTGCTGCGCAAGTACTTCGACGGCGCCCCCGTGCGCGACACCCCCACCGCCGGCGACGGTCTGCTCATCGGCCAGTGGCAGGTCGAACAGGTGCTGCGCGACCGGCTCGCCGAATGCGGCGTGCACGTCGAGTACGGCGCCCGGCTCGTCGCCGTCCGACAGGACGGGACGGGCGTGGACGCCGAGCTGGCGGACGGCACGGTGGTCCGGGCGGCGTACCTCGCCGGCTGCGACGGCGGGGGCAGCACCACGCGCAAGCTCCTCGGGATCCCCTTCGAGGGGCACACCGCGCAGGAGGAGGAGATGGTGCTCGGGGACGTGCGGGCGCCCGGGCTCAGCCGGGAGTTCTGGCACCAGTGGTTCACCTCGGACGGGGGCGGGATCCTGCTCTGCCCGATGCCGGGGACGGACACCTTCCAGCTGCAGGCCTCGCCGGAGCGGGACGCGGAGGGCAGGCAGCTGCCGCCGTCGCTGGAAGGCTTCCAGCGGCTCTTCGACCGGCACGCCCGGATGCCGGGCATCCGGCTGGCGGACCCCACGTGGCTGTCGTCCTGGCGGGTCAACGTGCGCATGGCCGCCCGGATGCGCGAGGGCCGGGTCTTCCTCGCGGGCGACGCGGCCCACGTCCACCCGATAGCCGGCGGGTTCGGCATGAACACCGGCATCCAGGACGCGGCCGCCCTCGCCCGGACCCTGGCCACGGCCCTCACCGGGGCCGCCGGGCCGGACGTGCTCGATGCATACGAAGCGGAGCGGCTGCCGGTCGCGGCCGAGGTGCTGGCCGACACCACCCGGCGGTACGAGCGGGTGGTCGAAGCGGTGCGCACCCCCGGCAACGGGACCGAGGTCGGGGCCGCGTAACGCCGCGGGGCTGCCCGCCCGGCCGGGCGCGGGGTCAGGAGGGGGCGGGGACCGCGTCGGAGAGGGAGAGCGCGTGGATGCGGTCGGGGGCGCCGGGGCGGGCGTAGTACCAGCCCTGAGCGGTGTCGCAGCCGAGTGCCCGCAGCTGGGCCGCCTGGGCGCCGGTTTCCACCCCCTCGACGGTGACGGCGAGTTCGAGGCTGTGCGCCAGCGCGACGATGCCCTCCACGATCTTGACGTCGACCGGGTTGGCGGGCTGCTGCTGCATCCCCTTGGTGAAGGAGCGGTCCAGCTTCAGCACGCTGACCGGCAGGCGGCGCAGGTTCGCCAGGTTCGAGTAGCCGGTGCCGAAGTCGTCCAGAGCGATGTCGACGCCGAGCTCGGCGAGCCGGTGCAGCGGTTCCAGCAGCTCGTCGTCAGCGCCGATCAGGGCCGACTCGGTGACCTCCAGGCACAGGGCGCCGGGGGCGAGGCCCGCGCTCTCCAGCACCGCGACGGTGTCCGCGACCAGCCCGGGGTGCTGGAGCTGGGTCGGCGACAGGTTGACGTTGACGCGCAGCGGCGAGCCGCCGTGCTCGCGCTGCCAGGTGCGCGCCTGGCGGACGGACTCCTCCAGGACCCAGCGGCCGAGCGGCACGATCAGCCCGGTGCGTTCGGCGAGCGGGATGAACCGGTCCGGGCCGAGGACCCCGTACTGCGGGTGCTCCCAGCGCACCAGCGCCTCGGCGCCGCGCACGCTGCCGTCGAGCATGTGGACCAGCGGCTGGTACTCGATGAAGAACTCGCCGCGTTCCAGCGCCGCGGGCAGCGCGTTGGTCAGGCCGTGCCGGGTGATGGCGCGGGCGTCGGCCTCGGCGTCGGCGAACTCGAAGCGGCTGCCGCCGGCCGCCTTCGCCCGGTACATGGTGATGTCGGCGCTGCGCAGCACCTCGGCCGGGGTGCGCTCCCCCGCGGGGCCCTCCACGATGCCGATGCTGCCGCGCACCGACAGCTCCCGGCCCTCGATGCGGATCGGCGCCGAGAGGGCGGACAGGATGCGGACGGCGAGCTCGGTCACCTTCTCCTCGGTGTCCGGGCCGGTGGTCAGGGCGACGAACTCGTCGCCGCCGAGCCGGGCGACGACCTCGCTCTGGCCGGTGACGCAGCTCTGCAGCCGGTCCGCGACCTCCACGAGCAGCCGGTCGCCGGCCGAGTGGCCGAGGCTGTCGTTGACCGCCTTGAACCCGTCGAGGTCGAGGTAGCACAGCCCGAAGCGGCTGCCGCCGACGCCGCTCAGGGCCTTCTCCAGCCGCTCGAAGAACAGGGTCCGGTTGGGCAGGCCGGTCAGCGCGTCGTGGGTGGCCTCGTAGCGCAGCCTCAGGTTCAGCAGCCGGCGCTCGGTGGTGTCCTCCATCAGCGCCAGCTGGTACTGCGGGGTGCCGTCGGCGTCGCGCAGCAGCGACACCGTCAGGTTGGTCCACAGGACGGTTCCGTCGTGCCGGTAGTACGGCTTCTCCACGCGGTAGCTCTCGCGTTCGCCGCGCACGAGCTCGCCGTACATGCGCCACACCTGCGGGGCGTCGTCGGGGTGCCCCCACTCGCTGACGTTGCGGCCTCGGACGTGCCCGCCCATGCCGCCGAACATCTGCAGCAGCGCGTCGTTCACCTCCAGGACGTTGCCCTCGAGGTCGGCGATGCCGATGCCGACGGCCGCGCCCTCGAAGACCGCCCGGAAGCGTTCCTCGCTCGCGTGCAGGGCCTGCTGGGCGTCGACGCGGGCGGTCAGCGCCGAGCGGGCGATGGCCTCCTGCTCCTTGAGGGTGCGCTCGCGCAGGGCCCGGGCGAAGCCCGCCGCGATCTGGTGCTGGAGCCGGGCGCACCGGGAGCGGTACTCCTCGGCGCCCTCCACGCCGATACCGTCGGGGCCGCAGTAGAGCACGAGGTACGACTCGACCACGCCGAGCGTGCCGGCCAGCGCCTCCGGGTCGGTGCAGTGCACGGCGACGAGCTCGGCGCCGACCCGCTGGGCGGCGGCCGCGTCGAAGGGCCGGGCGTGCAGGGCCTCGGCGAGCGTGCGGGTGAGCGGCACCAGGTGCTGCTCGAACTCGACGCGGGTCAGCGAGGTCGCCGTGAACGGGAAGATGGCTCGGCCCCAGATGGTGGCGAAGCGCCCGATCCGGTCCTCCAGCCCGCTGCGCAGCGCGGCGGGGCCCGCCGGGGTCGCCGACGGGCCGGCGGGCGGGGCCTGGAGGGACTCGCCCTGCGCGGGGTGCGCGCTCTTCGGGGTCGGTGTGCCGGGAGGCACCGCTGCCGGGGATCTCACGCCTTGCGTCCCACTCCGGCGAAGCCCGCGAAGGCGTACGGGTCCTCCGGCATCTCGCCGTCCTGCGGGGCGGCGAGGCCTTCGGGCTGCCAGTTCGGCATGGACACGAGCCCGGGGTCGACGAGTTCGAACCCGTCGAAGAAGCGGACCACCTGCTCGCGGGTGCGCATCACGAGGGGACTGCGGATGTCCCGGTAGACGTCGACCATCCCGCCTGCGACCTCCTCGGACAGCGGCAGGCCTTCATAGGAGGCGTGCGTGAGGACGAGCAGACTACCGGAGGGCAGGGCGTCGCGGAGCTCGGCGACGGCTGCGTACGGGGCGTCCGCGTCCTCCACGAAGTGCAGCACGGCGACCAGGAGCAGGGCGACCGGGCGCTCGAGGTCCAGCAGCCGGGCGACCTCGGAGGAGCCCAGGACGTCCTGCGGCTTGCGCAGGTCGGCGGTGACGACCCCGGCGCGGTCGCTGCCGGCGAGCACGGCCCTGCTGTGCGCGACGGCCACCGGGTCGTGGTCCACGTACACGACGCGGGCCTCGGGACTGGCCTCCTGGGCGACCTCGTGGACGTTACCGAAGGTGGGGATTCCGGAGCCTATGTCGAGGAACTGGGTGACGCCCTGGTCGACGGCGTAGCGGACGGCGCGGCGCATGAAGGCCCGGTTCGCCTGCATGATCTTGGGCAGGCCCGGGGTGAATTCCATGGCGCGGCGGGCGGCCTGGCGGTCGACCTCGAAATTGTGCGAGCCGCCCAGGTAGTAATCGTAGATCCGGGACACGCTCGGCACCGATATGTCGATCCCTGGCGGGGCCCAGGCGGGGCGCTCCATCGCGGTCTCCAAGCCGTAGTCCGTGGCGGTCGTCCGGGGTAGGACACCTGTCCGAGCCGAATGTACTGATCATTGCCCAAGGGAGCGAGCAAAAGCGGAAATTGGTGATCCGTTCTTCATCACACACCAAAGACCTCGGCGGCCACCGCCGCCACGAATGACCGAAACCGACAAGTCTCTTATGCCGAGCAACAAGGTCGCGACCGAGTCACACCGTTTCATGGCTCAAACCTCTACGGTCCGCGCGCCACCCGTTCGGACGAACCCGGGCCCGTCCCCGCGTGCGCGGGCGCGCCCGAGCCCATGATCCCGGCGTGAACAGAGCCTCTGCCAGGCACCTGATGGTGGCCCCGGTCCTGCTGTGGGCGGCATTGTCCGCCACCCCGGCCATGGCCGATAGCTGCGCATACGCGACGATCCGGTCCGGTGGGGGCTCGGCGGCCGTCACGGCGGTCGCGGTCGCCGGCAGCGGGGCCGTGGCCGTGGTCCGGGGTGGCGCACATCACGCCGACGGTCCGTCAGACGGCCGCGGGACCGGCCGGGGAAGCGGCCACGACGGCGGCCGCGGAAAGGGCCACGGCAAGGGCCGCGGAAAGGGCCACGGACACCACTGCCCGCCGCCGCCTCCCCCGCCCTGCCCGCCGAAGCCCACGCCCAAGCCGACCCCGCCGCCGGCCCCGAAACCCACGCCGAAGCCGACCCCGCCGCCCGAGCCGACACCCCCGCCCGTCCCGAAGCCCCTGCCCCCGCCGCCGCCCGAGCCCGCTCCCCCGGCCCCGCCGAAGCCACAGCCGAAGCCGGCTCCCGCGAAGCACTACGCGGCCCCGGTCGCGCCCCCGCCACCCCCGTCCCCGCCGGCACCGCCACCGCCCGCGAAGAAGGCCGTGGCCAGGCCGGTCTACCGGGCGCCGGCCCGCAAGCCGGTCGAGCACCACGTCTCACCGGTCACCTTCACGCTCATGACCGCGGCCCCCGCGGTGCTCGCGATGGCCGCACTGCGCCCGCGCTAGGCCCCGACCCCGGCCCCGTCCACCCGCGCCCCCTTGGGAGTCGTCTTGTCGGAATGGCTCGTCCTGACCATCGCGATGGCCGCGGCCTGTGCCGTGGTGCTGGCCATCGTCTTCATCAACCACCGGCGGATCGGCGACGACGACGATCCCAGCGAGACCCCGGACGTCATCGAGTACATGACGATGATGATCGGGGTGATCTACGCCATCGTGCTGGGCCTGGCCATCGCGGGCGTCTGGGAGGGCCGGGGGGCCGCCCAGGAGTACGTGCGCCAGGAGGCCCAGGCCCTGCACGAGATCAGCGTCCGCTCCGAGGTCTACCCGACCGAGGTGCGCAAGAAGATCCGGGCCGACGTCGACGCGTACGTGTCCCACGTCGTGGACACCGAGTGGAAGCAGATGGCAGAGCAGGGCACCCTCACCGACCGCGGCGGGGAGCTGCTGGAACGCATCCGCCGGGACGTGACCGACTACGAGCCCCAGACCGACCACGAGGGGCAGGCCTACCAGCCGCTGGTGGACCAGGTGGCGCTGGTGGACGACGCCCGCAGCTCCCGGGCCGGGAGCGCGGGGGCGACCATGCCGGGGGTGGTGTGGTTCGGCCTGATCACCGGGGCGCTGGTGACCGTGGGCCTGGTCTTCACCCTGCAGATCCGGCGCTCGTTCCGGGAGTTGCTGCTGGCGGGCCTGTTCAGTGCGCTGATCGCGTTCCTGCTGTTCCTCATCTGGGACTTCGACGCACCGTTCGGGCGCGGCATCGCGGCCACCGCGGAGCCGTTCCTCGCCCAGTTCCCGCACCTGGACCTGGGCGGCTGACCGGCGGCCGACCCGGGCGGCGACGAGGCGGGCAGGGGAGTCAAACCGGGGAGGGGTCCTCCGTCCCCGGTTCGGCCCACCGATGTGCCCCGTTCGCCCGTCCCTGATCGCGGGCCACCCCGCCCGCGCCTAGCGTGTCGAGCGTCGAGGTGCATCCCCCTCCCCGTGCGGAAACGGTTCCGCGGCTGCTCCTCGGGATCCGGAGGACCATTCATGGGTGCGATACGTACCTCCGCCACTGCCCTGGTCGGCACCGGCGCCGCGGCCGCCCTGATCGCGTTCGGCGTCCTCGGCCCGCCCGGTGCGGGGGCGGCCGGGGCCCAGCCGATCACCTCGTTCGGCTTCGCCGTCACCCCCTCCACGGTCGCCCCGGGCGGCCAGGTGACGCTCTCCCTCAGCGGCTGCAACGCCGCCCACGCCACCGTCTCCTCCGGGGTCTTCGACACCGTGACCATCGAACGCGGCAGGACCGCCCGGGTCACGGTGGACCGCGACGCCCGCCGCGGGGCCGTGTACTCGGTGACCTTCACGTGCAACGGCGAGAACGGCTCGACCGACCTCACCATCACCGGCGGCAGCACCCGTCCCACCACGAGTTCCACGTTCGGGGCCCCGGCCGTCGCCGTGCCCCCTCCTGCGCCGCGCCCCCCGCGCGGGGTCCGGGGCGGGCTGGGCGGCAGCGTCGCCGGAATGGACCCCTGGGCGGTCGGCGCGGGCGCGGCCCTCTTCCTCGCCGCCGCGGCCGGCACCGGGTACGCGGTCCGGCGCCGCGCGGGCGCGCGCGGACACTGACGCCGTGCGCGTCGACGCCGTGCGCGCCGCCGGAGCGCCGACCGGCAACCGCCGACCGCCGGCGGCCCGGGGTCCTGCGGGACCCGGGGCGACCGGCGGTGTCCGGGGCTACGACCGGGGAGGCCCGGCCGGTCGTCAGGCCCGGCTGCGGACGGGGCGGCGCCGGCGCAGCACGTGGGCGCCCGCTCCCAGGGCCGCGGCCCCCACGAGGCTCGACCCGATGGCGGTCTCGGCGGTGGACGGCCCGATGGAGCCGCCGAGACCACCCTCGGCGCCCCGGCCCTCGAGGATCGTGAAGCGGTGCGTGGCGACCAGGCTGTTGTCGTCGCACTTGACCGACAGCGTGTGGTTGCCGGGCGAGGCGTGGTTGAAGATCCGGACGGTGGCGAACCCGATGGGCCCGGCCGACAGCCGCTCCTGCTGAAAGTTGTTGGGCGACCAGACGGTGCCGCCGCGCAGGCAGCCGGCCGCGCTGACCCGCATCCTGGAGCCCTGGTGCACGGAGTACGGGTTGACCGTCACGTTGCTGGGCCCGTTGCCGCCGCCCCCCGGCGATCCGGCCGCGGGCGATCCGGCCGCTGGCTGACCGGCCGCGGGCACGCCGGCCGCCGGCTGACCGGCCGCAGGCACGCCGGCCGCCGGCTGACCGGCCGCAGGCACGCCGGCCGCCGGCTGACCGGCCGCGGGCGATCCGGCCGCTGGCTGACCGGCCGCGGGCACGCCGGCCGCCGGCTGACCGGCCGCCGCGGCGTCGTTCGCCGCGGCGAGGGGCGTACTGAGTCCGATGGTGGCGCTGGCCGCAGCGGCCACGGTGAGAGCGCGCAGAACACGCATGGTGGAACCTCCAGCGGAAAGCGCCCCGGAGCGGTCGCCCGGGATGATCGACGAGAACGCCTCCCAAGCACGACCCTCGGGCGGGCCCGCAACCAGCGCATGTCCGGCTTTGGGCCGCACGGTTGAGCGACACGCCGGGTGCTGCGCGCGTCGTCTGACGGATCCGCAGGTCACGACCCGTCAGCTGTTTATGTGACGAATACCTGGATGGGCGCACCCCGTAGGACTCCGCCACCCGTTCGCCGTTCAGCGATCGCCGTCTTGCGGAAACGGCCTTAGCGTGCGGGGGAAAGGGCGTACAGGGGTGGGACGCGAGCGCGGGTCGGGACCCCCGCGTCGGGAAGGGATTGCCATGACCGAGGACGAGAGCGAGCAGCCGCGCAGGAGATGGTCGCCTTGGGGCGTGCTGGCACTGGTCATGCTCAGCGGGCTCGCCATGATGCGCAACGGAGCGGACGTCGGGGACGGTCCGCCGCAGCCGACCGCCGCCGCGGCGGTGTCGGCGCCCGTGGGGCAGCCGCCGGTTGCGTCACCGGGTCCTGCGACCGCCTCGCAGGTGTTGGACCACTCGTCGGTGCAGCGCATCCGGATCCCGGCGATCCGGGTGGACGCTCCGGTGATGACGGTGGGCCTGGACGCACAGGGCTGGGTCGCCGCCCCGCCGCCCGAGGACCCGAACCTCGCGGGCTGGTACCTCAACGGCATCTCGCCGGGCCAGCTCGGGTCATCGGTGATCGTGGGCCACGTCGACAACGCGGCGGGGCCGGCGGTCTTCTACGGGCTCGGCTCGCTGCGCAAGGGCCACCGGATCGAGGTGGACCGTTACGACGGGCGCACGGCGGTGTTCGAGGTGTACGGCGTGGAGGTGTTCTCGAAGGACGCCTTCCCCGGATCGCGGGTGTACGGGGACACCGGCCGGCCGGAGCTGCGGGTGATCACCTGTGGCGGCGGCTACTCGAAGGCCCGGGGCTACGAGGGCAACGTCGTCGTCTTCGCCCGTATGGTGGAGGCCCGCTGAGCGCCCTTCCCGGCCTCCCACCGCTTCCGCCCGCCCCGCCCCGCCGTGGAGACGCCTCCTCAGCGGGGCGGCAGCGTGGGCAGCGTCATCCGGTAGCCGCGGGCGATCAGCTGGGGCAGGTAGGTGTCGAGGGCCCGGACGCTCTGCGTGCGGTCGCCGCCGGCGTCGTGGTTGAGCACGATCACGCCGGGGGCGGCGCCCTGCAGGACGTGCGAGACGACCACGGACGTGCCGGGATCCGTCCAGTCCATGCTGTCCACGGTCCAGGCGAGCGGTTCCATGCCCAGTTCGGCGCCGATCTCGAACGCGGCCCGGTTCCAGGCCCCGTAGGGCGCCCGGAACCAGACGGGCGCCTCCCCCACGGTCTTCGCGACGACCTCGCTGGTGGAGGCGATCTCGTCGGTGAGTCCGGGCCGGCTGAGCCGCGGGATGCGGGGGTGGGACCAGGTGTGGTTGCCGATGACGTGGCCCTCGTCGGCCATCCGGCGCAGCAGGTCGCGGTTCTCGTCGGCCCTCTCCCCGCAGACGAAGAAGAGGGCGGGGACGCGGTACCGGGCGAGGGTGTCGAGGATGGTCGGGGTGTAGCGGGGGTCTGGGCCGTCGTCGAAGCTGAGCACCATGGCGCTGGCGGTGCTGGCTGCGGGCGGGAGTTCGAGGATGGGCCGGGTGCGTACGACGGGCCTCGCCACCGGCGGGCGCAGCGGCCCCTCGGCGGTCATGGGGCTGAGCCGGTACGCGGTGCGGCCCGGGGTCTGCGGCCGCACGGCGCGGACCCCACCCGGTCCGGCGGCTCCGTCGGCGCCGGGCTGCCCGAGGGCGGTTCCGGCACCCGCGCCGGTGCCCGCAGCGGTGCCCGCCCCCGGCCCGCCTCCGCCCGCGGGGGGCCGGCGGCCGGGCAGCGCGTCCTCTCCGGCGGCGAGGAGTCCGGAGGCGGCGGCGATTCCGAGGAAGACGGCGGTGCGCAGGATCACGCGCCGCCCTACTGTCGGCTCGTCATTTTTCATTACTACTACGTACCAACGAGACCGCCGCGGATGTCGGGAGGCGCGGACGCGGCCGCTTCCGCTCACCCGTTCAGCCGCGCCGTACCAGCGGGAACGGCAGGGTCTCGCGGATCGTCAGGCCCGTGAGGAACATGACCAGCCGGTCGACGCCGATGCCCAGACCACCGGTCGGCGGCATCGCGTACTCCAGCGCGTCCAGGAAGTCGTCGTCGAGCTCCATCGCCTCCGGGTCGCCGCCCGCCGCCAGCAGCGACTGGGCGGTGAGCCGGCGCCGCTGCTCGACGGGGTCGGTGAGCTCCGAGTACGCGGTGCCCAGTTCGGTGCCGAAGGCCACCAGGTCCCAGCGCTCGGCGAGGCGCGGGTCGCGCCGGTGCTGCCGGGTGAGCGGGGAGACGTCGGTCGGGAAGTCCTTGTAGAAGGTGGGCAGCAGGGTCTTCTCCTCCACCAGCCGCTCGTACATCTCCAGCACCACGTCGCCGCGGGTGTCGTCGGGGGCGTGCGGCACCCCGGACCGGTCGCACAGCCGGCGCAGCGCGTGCTCCGGGGTGTCGGCGTCGACCTGTTCGCCGAGTGCCTCGCTGATCGCTCCGTACACCGTCTTGACCGGCCAGGGGCCGGAGATGTCGTGGACGACGAGCTTTCCGTCCGGGCCGGCCTTGTGGGCGACGGGCGCGCCGAACGCGGCCGTCGCGGCGCCCTGGATCAGTTCGCGGGTGAGGTCCAGCATCACGTCGTAGTCGGCGAAGGCCTGGTACGCCTCCAGCATCGTGAACTCGGGGTTGTGCTTGTAGGAGACGCCCTCGTTGCGGAAGGTGCGGCCCATCTCGAAGACCTTCTCCAGGCCGCCGACGCACAGCCGCTTGAGGTACAGCTCGGGCGCGATGCGCAGGTAGAGGTCGAGGTCGTAGGCGTTGATGTGGGTGCGGAACGGCCGGGCGTTGGCCCCGCCGTGGATCTGCTGGAGCATCGGGGTCTCGACCTCCAGGTAGCCGCGGTCCAGCAGCCCCTGGCGCAGTGCCTGGACGGCCGCCGAGCGGGCCCGTACGACGTCGCGGGCGTCGGGGCTGGCGACCAGGTCGAGGTAGCGGCGCCGGACGCGGGCCTCGGGGTCGGCGAGGCCCTTGCGCTTGTCGGGGAGCGGGCGCAGGCATTTGCCGGTGAGCAGCCAGGAGGAGACCACGAGGGAGGGCTCGCCGGTCCGGCTGGTGCCGACCTCGCCGGTGACGAGGACGTGGTCGCCGAAGTCGACCCGGGAGGCGAAGGAGTCCAGGACCTCGGGGCCGGCCTCGTCGCGGGTGAGCATCAGTTGGAGGTCCCCGGACCAGTCGCGCAGGACGGCGAAGACGACGCCGCCGAGGTCGCGTACGACCATCACCCGGCCGGCGAGGGTGGCCCGCTCACCGGTGCGGGTGCCGGGCGGGTGCCCGGGGTGGGCGGCCCGGAGGGCGGCGACGGTGTGGGTGCGCTGCGGGATGCCGACGGGATAGGGGTCGACTCCGGCGGCGCGCAGCCGCTCCAGCTTGTCGTGCCGGACGCGCACCTGTTCCGGGAGCCGCTCGGCGGGGACGGCCGGCGGCTCCTGCGACACGCCTTCCAGGCCGAGGGCGTCGAGCGGGGGCAGCCCTTCGGTGGTGGCGGGGGCGGTCAGGCCCCTGAGGTGTGCGTTGCCCCAGAGCTTGCGCAGACTGGGTACGGAGACGAAGCCCTCGGCGATGCCGGAGGCGAGGCTGACCCGGGCGAGCGAGCCGGCGTCCTGGTAGCAGAGGAACCGCGGGTACCACTCGGGGCCGTACTTCACGTTGGAGCGGTACAGGGCCTCCAGCTGCCACCAGCGGGAGAAGAACAGCAGGAGCCTGCGCCACAGCTTCAGCACCGGCCCCGCGCCGATCCGGGCGCCCTCCTCGAACGCGGACCGGAAGACGGCGAAGTTGAGGGAGATCCGGCGGACGCCGAGGCCGGGTGCGGCGGCGCACAGCTCGGCGACCATGAACTCCATGACGCCGTTGGGGGCGGTGCGGTCGCGGCGCATCAGGTCCAGGGAGATGCCGTCCGGGCCCCAGGGGACGAAGGACAGCAGGGCGATCAGCTCGCCCTCCCGGTCGAAGGCCTCGACGAGCAGGCAGTCACCGTCGGCGGGGTCGCCGAGCCGGTTCAGGGCCATGGAGAAGCCGCGCTCGGTCTCGGTGTCGCGCCAGGTGTCGGCGCGGTCGATGATCCGCTGCATCTCCTCCTCGGCGAGAGCGGAGTGCCGGCGGATCAGGGTGGTGGCTCCGGCCCGCCGGACGCGGCCCACGGCCTGGCGGGTGACGCGCATGTCACGGCCGTCGAGGTCGAAGTGGGCGACGTGGAGGATGGCCTCGTCACCCAGCTGGAGGGCGCCGAGCCCGGAGCGGGCGTACGCGGTGGCGCCCTCCTCGGAGGCGCCCATGACGGCGGGCTGCCAGCCGTAGCGGCGGGCGACGCCCAGCCAGGCGTCGACGGCGGGGCTCCAGGCGGTGGGGTCGCCCACGGGGTCGCCGCTGGCCAGGCAGACGCCCGCCTCGACGCGGTAGGTGACGCAGGCCCGGCCGTTGGGGGCGAAGACGACGGCCTTGTCCCGGCGGGTGGCGAAGTAGCCGAGGGAGTCGCTGCGCCCGTAGGCCCGCAGCAGGGCGCGGATGCGTGGCTCCTCGTCGCCGTGGAGGGCGGCGGTCAGGCGCTGGGAGCGGAAGAGGGCCGCGGCGGCGTTCAGCAGGGCGAGGGCGCCGAACAGGCCGAGGAGGAAGTACAGCGGGCGCGGCGGGTGGCCCTCGAACTGGCGGGCCGAGAACAGGCCGCCGAAGACCTGTTTGGCGGCCCAGTCCAGCCACTGGTCCGGCGGGAGGGTGCCGGGGAAGAGCGCGACCAGGCCCCAGCCGAGGAGGACGGCGGCGAGCAGGCCGAGGCCCAGGACGAGCAGGGCCCGCCAGAAGGCCCCGGGGCGGGAGGCGGCGTAGAACTCCCGGCGGGCGGCGATCAGGAGGACCAGCGCGGCGACGGCGATGACCAGGGAGGGGCCGCCGATCCAGAAGTCCCCTTGGACCATGATCAGCACGTCGACGAGGATCAGCAGGGCCAGGTAGGTGACGACGATCCACCAGGCGACCTTCTTGCGGGTGCCGAGCGCGGCGGCGAGCAGGAAGAGGAAGACGGCGTAGGCGAGGTTGGCGCTGACCGGCACCACGAAGGCGTCGAGGAACCAGACGACGTGCCGCAGGAGGTGGCGCAGTGTCGGGGAGAGCGCCAGGACGGCGCAGACCAGCCCGAGGACTCCGAAGAACGCGGCGTACGCGTCGGGCACCCGGCCCAGGAAGCGGTTCCGGGTGCCCCTGGTCCGTTCCAGGGTGGCACTCATGGTTCGCACTGTAGGGAGGGCGGCGAAGGTCCGCGCGCCGAGCGGCCTACCCCCGGGGGGCCGGCGGCAGGGACGACCGAGAGGTCGCGCAGGGGCTGGTCGCCGAGGTCCGGGAGGCGGCGGAGCGGCTCAAGGGGATCTACGACGTGCGTCGGGAGTTCCACACGTTCCGGGGCGCCCCTCCCCCGGCCACCGCTGGCAGGCGGGGCGGCGGCCCGTCACGGTGGTGCCGTGACGGGCCGCGCTCCCGCCGACCGCCCTCCGGAGGGTGCCCGGCGGGGGTGCCGGCCGGAAACCCGGCGGACGGTGCCGGCTACCTGCCCATCGTCAGGCCGCTCTTGGCGGCGCCGCGGGAGAGGACGGCTTCGCTGATGGCCTCCTGGGCGGTGCGGTAGCGGTCGTCGTCGGGGTCCTGGGCGAGCGCTTGGGGCAGGATGACGACCTTGCCCGCGGCGAGGTCCATCATCTGCGGGACGAACTCGGCCTTGGTGACCTGCCAGCGCTCCCCGGCCGCGGCCGGCGGGGCGAAGGTGAAGCGGCCGATCGAGCCGTAGTTGCCGCGCAGGTCCCGTGCGCCGGAGTGGTTGGACATCTCGCCGGCGATCTGGTCGCCCATGCCGTAGACGATCCAGGTCCCGTTGACCTTCTCGTAGGCCTGCGGGATGTGCGCGTGGGTGCCGAGGATCATGTCGATGTCGGGACGGGTCCCGGTCCGGGAGGCGGTGAGCGCCTTGCCGAGCGAGAGCTGCCGCTCGTCGGGTTCGGTCTGCCATTCCGTGCCCCAGTGCAGGCTGACGAGGACCACGTCCGCGCCGGCCTTCCGGGCGGCCCGCGCATCGGCGATGATCTTGTCCTGCTCCATGAGGTTACGGCCCAGGGCTGCCCCTTCGGCAGCGGGTAGCCGTTGGTGTCGTAGGTGTACGCGAGGTGCGCGATCTTCGCGGATCCGGCCTGGTACACCTTCGGTGCGGCCGCCTCGGCGGCGGTGCGGGCGGAGCCCGCGTGTCCCAGTCCGACCCGGTCGAAGGCGTCGAGGGTGCGCTTGATGCCCTCGGGGCCGGCGTCGAGCGTGTGGTTCGAGGCCGTGGAGCAGCCGTCGTAGCCGGCGTCGCGCAGGCCGTCGGCGACCTGCGGCGGGGAGACGAAGGCCGGGTAGCCGGTGAAGGGCCCGCCGTCCGGACCGTAGACGGTCTCCATGTGGCACAGGGCCAGGTCGGCGGCCGAGACCAGGGGTTTGACCCGGGAGAACATCGGGCGGAAGTCGTGGCCGGCGCCGTCCGCGTCGGCGGCGGCACGTTTGATGATCGAGTCGTGCGGCAGGACGTCGCCGCTCGCGACGAGGGTGCAGCCGCGCGCGGTGCCCTCGCCGCCGGGCGGGGGGTGGGTCGTGGGGTTTGCCGAGGCGGGCGGGCGGGGGCTCCCCTCCGGCCGAGCGGCCGGCGGCGGCGCCTGCGAGGAGGGCCGCCGTCAGGAACGCGAGGGCCCGCCGGATCTGTGTGGTCATGTGGACCATCTCCCATTAGTACGACTATCTGATCATCTTTTATGTCATGGAGAGGGATGCCGCCCGTCCAGGAACGGCTCCGGCCGGCACCGCCCGGTGGAGCCGCCGCGTCCCGGAGGCCGTTCGCCGCGCCGTTCGACCGTTCGTCGCCGGTCGCGCCCGCTGACCGGTCGGCCCGGGCGCTTGGGCGCAACGCCCCGGCGCGACGGTTCCCGAGGCGCTCCCCGCAGGTGAGGGTGGGTTCCCCAGGACCCGACGGCCCCAGGAAGGAGCCACCCGTGCCGCTTCCCCCCACCCTCCCGCGCACCGACCCCGATGCACTGGCCGAACTCCAGCGCGACCACGGGCGGGCCCTGTTCGGATTCCTGCTGGGGCTCACCGGCGGCGACCCCCAGCGCGCCGAGGACCTCGTCCAGGAGACCCTCGTACGGGCCTGGCAGCACCCCGAGGTCCTGGCGAGCAGTCACGACTCCATGCGGCCGTGGCTGTTCACGGTCGCGCGGCGGCTCGCGATCGACGCCCGCCGGGCACGCCTGTCGCGGCCCCAGGAGGTCGACGCGGAGTCCCTGGAACAGGCGCCGGCGGCCGAGGACGCCGTGGCCGGCTCGGTCATCGCCATCGACGTCCGGCGGGCGGTGGGCTCCCTCGGGCCCGAGCACCGCGCCGTGTTGATGCAGGTCTACTTCCAGGACCGCTCGGTGGCCGAGGCCGCCGCGGAGCTCGGCATTCCGGCCGGCACCGTCAAGTCCCGCACCCACTACGCCCTGCGCGCCCTGCGCAAGGGGCTCCAGGGATACGGCTACGGGTACGGCCTCGGCGCCTGAGCGCAGCGAGGTGACGTAGGGGGACTCCCAGGAGGAATCCCGTGGAATCCCGGAGGAATCACGCGCAGAACGATCCCAATGGACCGGGATCGGACAGAAAGCGCATGGAAATCGGCCGCAGACCGTTCAAGTTGAGTAAACACGCCCCGTCGTGCAAGCCGGTCGAGGAAGGCTCGACGCTGACGGAGGCAAGCTCGACACGCGGGAGAAGGTGGAACGGTGCAGCCCGAGGGTACGAACGGCACCAGTGACGGCGGGCTCGCGGTGCCCATGGCATGGCTCTACGCCGAGTACATCGCCGACGAACTGCTGCGCACGGGACGGCTGATCCCGGTCAGTACCCTGGAGTTCCGTGCCGGGCGCGACACGCTCGCCCTGACCATCTACCTCTCCGACGCGGCCGGCGAGCTCTCCGGGATCCGGGTCGTCTCGCAGCTCGACGAGTGGCTCTCACTGACCGCGTACGGGCACCCCTGGCGCGACTGGGTGCACACCAGGTTCCTCACCCTCGGCGAGGAGGCCCGGGACGGCGGGCGCGACGAGGACCCGGACCTGGAACTGGCCCGGGCGGCCTGGCGCTGGCTCGACAGCACGGAACTGTTCGCCACCAACCTCGACCCAGGCCGGTCCGGCCCCGAAGACGGCCCGCAGGCCCTGGACGAGAACGCCCGGGTCTGGACCCCCGCCTGGCAGCTCGGGCTCCCTCTCGGCCACTTGGCGATGCACCTCTTCTGAGGCCCGGCACCGCTCCCGCACCTCCCGAGCCGGCCCGACCGCGTACCGGCGAGCCGCCCGGGGCCGCCCTACGGCCGCCGCGGTGGTACCGGCGCCTCGGCCGGGTCCGTCACCAGGCCGGTGAAGTCGGCCTCGTTGCGCTCGGCCCGGGCGACGTACCAGCGGGCGATCAGCCACATCACCGGGTAGACGGCCAGGCCGAGCACCGCCCACACCAGCGGCCCCGGCGCGGGTCGGGCGAGGGCGAACAGCACGGGCAGCGTCCCGACCAGGAGGGCGAGGGCGGCCAGCGCTCCCAGCCCGGCCCGCAGCTGACTGCGCATCAGGGCCCGTACGTACGTGGCCCCCAGGGTGGTCTGCTCGGAGATCTCCGAGCGGGCCGGGGTGTGCGCGGGAGGCCGTCGGCGGGCGCCGCGCGGGACGCCCGTGACGGTCTCCCGCCGGGGCGGCGGCAGCGGACGCTCCCGCGGGGACGGCTGATCCTGCGACATGCTGCGCGAGTCTACGCAGCCGGCGAGGACCGGGGGAGGTCATTTGAGCAGCCGCGAGAGCCTGCGGTCGGCGAGCGGCCTGCCGCCGGTCTGGCAGGTGGGGCAGTACTGGAGCGAGGAGTCCGCGAAGGACACCGAGCGGATGGTGTCCCCGCACACCGGGCAGGGCTCCCCGTCCCTCCCGTGCACCCGCAGCCCGCTCTTCTTCTCCGCCTTGAGGCCCCCGGCGGCCACGCCGTGGGCGCGTTCCACGGCCTCGCACAGGGTGCCCCGGACGGCCTCGTACAGGCGGGTGACCTGCTCGTCGTCGAAGGCGGAGGCCAGCTTGTAGGGGGAGACCCGCGCGGCGTGCAGGATCTCGTCGCTGTAGGCGTTGCCGATGCCCGCGATCACGCTCTGGTCGCGCAGGACGCCCTTGATCTGCCGCCGCTCCCCCGCCAGCAGCGCGGCGAACGCGTCCCGGTCGAAGTCGTCGGCGAGGGGGTCCGGGCCCAGGCGGGCGATGCCGGGAACCTCCTGCGGGTCGCGGACGACGTGGACGGCCAGGCGCTTCTGGGTGCCCGCCTCCGTGAGGTCGAAGCCGCTGCCGTCCTCCAGGACCACGCGCAGTGCGAGGGGTCCCTTCCCGGGTCGCGGCGGGCGGTCGGGCACGGTGTCGTGCCAGCGGAGCCAACCGGCCCGGGCCAGGTGGGTGACCAGGTGCAGGTCGCCGATCCGCAGGGCGAGGAACTTGCCGTACCGGGCGGTGGGGCCGGCCGTCCTCCCTTCGAGGGCGCTCGGCGGCGGGTCGTACGTCTTGAGCACGCTGACGGCGAGCGGGAGGACGCGGGCGACCACCCGCCCGGTGAGGTGCTCGTCGAGGAACTCCCTGAGGGCCTCGACCTCCGGCAGCTCGGGCATGCCCCCAGCCTGACCCGAGCTGCGGCGATCGGCGAGCGGACGGGGTCAGTCCATCAGGAACTCGCACCACACGCACTTGCCGCTGCCGCGCGATTCCACGCCCCAGGCGTCGGCGAGGCGGTCCACCAGCATCAGCCCGCGGCCCGAAACTCCCGAGTCGCCGGCCTCGCGGCGGCGCGGCAGGGCGCTGGAGCGGTCCTCCACCTCCACCCGGAGCCTGCGTTCCGGGGCGGTCAGCACGCGCAGGGTGACGATGGCGGGCCCGTCGGTGTGCATGAGGGCGTTGACGATCAGCTCGTCGGCGATGAGTTCGATCTCGTCGGCCCGCTCCCCCGCACCCCAGGCCCGCACCGCGGCCCCGATCATGTGGCGGGCGGCCACCAGGGCCTCGGGGTCCCCCGGGGCCACGTGCTGCTGGAGCCGGCCGCCGCCCTGCGCGGTCTCCTCCACGCGGCGGCGCAGCAGGAGCAGTGCCATGTCGTCGTCGCCGCCCCGCTCGTCGATGGCCTCGCACAGCCGGTCGGCGAGCTCCTGGAGGTCAGAGGGCCCGCTGCGGACCAGGTCGCCGAGCAGCCGGACGCCGTCGTCGAGGTCCGCTCCGGGGTGCTCGACCAGGCCGTCCGTGCACAGCAGGAGGGTTTCCCCGGGGTCGAGCTCCACGGTGGTGACCGGGTACTCCAGCCGGCCGAACTCCGCCGAGAGGCCCAGCGGCATCCCGCCCTCGGCCGACAGCGGCCGGCAGTCCCCGTCCCGGGTGCGCAGCAGCGGGTCGATGTGCCCGGCCCGTACGACCTGCAGGACGCCGGTCGCGAGGTCGGCCTCGACATAGGTGCAGGTCGCGAAGCGGTCGGTGTCCAGCTCGTGCAGGAACACCGAGGCGCGGGCGACGACCGTGCCGGGCGAGTGCCCCTCGGCGGCGTAGGCGCGCAGCACGATGCGCAGCTGGCCCATCACGGCGGCGGCGTGGGTGTCGTGGCCCTGGACGTCGCCGATGACCGCGCCGACCCGGCCTCCGGGCAGCGGGATGACGTCGTACCAGTCGCCGCCGATGTCCTGGCCCATCCGGGCGGACCGGTAGCGGACCGCGATCTCCCCGCCGTCGACGGCGGGGATCCGGCGCGGCAGCATGGCCTGCTGGAGCCCCTCCGCGAGGTCGTGCTCCTGTTCGAGCAGCATGGCGCGCTGCAGGCTCTGGGCGATGCTGCTGCCGAGGGCAACGAGGAGGTTCCGCTCGTCCTGGGTGAAGCCGGCCTTGTCCTGGTAGAGAAGGCCGATCGCGCCGATCGGGCGGGCCTGGGCGACCAGCGGCAGATAGGCGGCCGCCGAGATGTCCATGTAGGAGATCTTCTGCCAGAGCCCCGGATAGTCCTCGGCGAACTCGTGCGCGGAGTCCAGGAAGCGCGGCTGGAGCGAGCGGACGACCTCGCTCATCGGGTAGTTCTCGTCGATGCGGGTGTAGCGGGTGCCGGGCACGAAGCTGCCCTCGGGGCCTTCGGCCACCAGGTGGATCCGCCCCGCCTCGACCAGGCCCATCACCATGCCCATGGAGCCGAGCCGCTCCAGGCCGTGCGCGTCGCCGATGACGTCGATGACGTCCCGCACGGTCCGGGCGTGGGCGAGGGCGGCGGTGGTGCTCTCCACGACGGAGGTCTGCCGGCGGCGTTCCTCGTCCAGGCCGAGGCGTTCGGCGGAGTGGGTGAGCTCCTCGGTGGCGTCCCGGACGATGCCGATGATCCGGTACGGGCGGCCGTCGCCGTCGCGCATGACGCGGCCCTGGGTGTGGGTCCAGCGCATCCGTCCGTCCCGGCAGCGGATGCGGAAGTAGGCGCCGTAGCTGTCGTCGCCGGCCTTCAGGGTGCTGGAGACGAGGGCGTCGAGCCGGACGGACTCGGCCTGCGGAACCCGCGCGGCGAGCGAGTCGGGCCGTCCGTCGTACTCCTCGGGCAGGGTGTCGAACACGTCGAGGGCGGCCTCGTCCATGTGCATGACGCCGGCGACGAGGTCCCAGTCGAAACTGCCCATGCGGTTGAGCGAGAGCGACCGGTCCGGGTGTGCGGGCCAGTCGTCCGGCAGCGATACGGTGGTCGGCACCGGTCCACCATGACACACGGGCGGGTCAGGCGCTCTCCAGATCCGGGGCGGTGGCCGGCGGAAGCGCTTGGTCCGGGACGGGGAACGCACTGTTCTCGTAGGTGTTCCCCTGCGCGGGCTCCTCGTACACGTCGTACCGGTCGAAGGCGTCGAACGGGTCCGAGGGCTGGACGGGGTCGGCCGGGACCGCGGGATCGGCCTGAAGCGGAGGGTCCGCCGGGACCGCGGGGTCCGCCGGCGCGGCGGGATCCGCCGGGAACGCGGGATCGGCCGGAACTGCGGGATCGGCCGGAACTGCGGGGTCGACCGGAACTGCGGGGTCGACCGGAACTGCGGGGTCGACCGGAAGCGGCGGGTCCGCGGGCACGGCGGGGTCGACCGGCCAGGACAGCGAGAGGTCGGGGTCCTGCGGCCCCTGCGG
This sequence comes from Streptomyces pallidus (ex Mingjun et al. 2026), assembly GCF_051550185.1. NCBI lineage: Bacteria > Bacillati > Actinomycetota > Actinomycetes > Kitasatosporales > Streptomycetaceae > Streptomyces > Streptomyces pallidus (ex Mingjun et al. 2026). The sequence continues at coordinate 1,245,179 of NZ_CP196181.1, forward strand.
ATCCGCCGGCACCTCGCCGGGGGGCAGTGCCGGCGGCACGGCGGGGGCGCCGCCGGGCCGGCTCGGCTGCGGGTCGGGGCGCGGTGGCGCGGCGGGGGCGTTGGGCACGCCCGGCGCCGACGGCCGGCCCGTGCCGTCGGGCGGGGCGGCCGGCCCGGTGGGCTGCGCGGGGGGCGGGGAGCCGGTCGGGATGCCGTCGGCCGGGTTGTGGGCGGGCTGCACCGCGGGGACGCGGTCCTGGGCTCCGTCGTCCCCGGTGCGGCGTTCGATCCAGGTGTTGTCGGCCGCGTTGGCGATGAGCAGGCTGCCGAGGAGTTGGGGCGTGGGCTCGATGACGATGACCTGGTTGGGCCGGTAGCCGTTCCACTGCTCGCCCTGCAGCACCGGATCGCCCTTGGGGGTGCGCGGCGCGAGCAGCGGGTTGCCGCAGCCGCACCGGACCCGGGGCATGCCGGCGCCGTCGACGAGGACGGCGGTCCCCGCCTGGAGGACGGACTGGTAGGCGTAGGCGCCGCCGTCGCGGAAGCCGTGGTTGGTGACCCGGGTGTCGGCGCGGAGCACCACCGGGGTCAGGCCGCGCACGTACTCGGCGACCTTGGCCTCCTCGACGGCGGAGATGGCCGCGAAGGCGCGGACCTTGGCCTCGTCGGCGGTCAGGGCGCGCAGCTGCTGCTCGACGTCGCAGCTGCCGAGCCGCCGGGTGCCGCCGTACACGCCGGGGGTGCCGCCGCTGACGGTGCGGACGCCCTGCCCGGTGGGGTTGGGCAGCGGGGGCTGGACGGGGGCGGACTCGCCGACCGCACTGGAGGGGGTGAAGGGGTCGGGGCCCGCGTTGGCCACGGGCTGGAGGTGGAGGTTCTGGCTCTCCGGGCCGGGCGCGCTCGCGGGCTCCTCCTGTCCGCCGCAGGCCGCGGCGGACAGGAGGAGCAGGGTCAAGAGGGCTGCGCGGGCCGGTGTGTGACGACGCAGCGTCTGACGCGGTGTCGGAACGTGCACGTGATTCTCCCTGTTCGCCCCGGTTGCTCCCTCCTGTCTGCCGTATCCGCGCAGGGCCCGCAACCCGAGCGTCGGCCGCGACGGGGCGTCCGCGGGCCACCGTCGACCCAGAATCTTGAACATGTTCAGGAAACCCCGTAAGGTCGCGACCGCGGATTGAACGCGTTCAAAGCGCTCGGCCGCGGCGGGGAGGGGAGTCCACGGTGACGGTACTGGTGAACGCGATCGTCACCCTGGGCATGCTCGGCATCGTCCCCGCCGGTCTGCTGCTCATCGACCCGATCGGACTGCGCAGGACGGCCCGGATCTGGCCGTCCGCCGCCGCCCCCGGGGCCCTGTGCCTCTGGCTGCCGCGCGGCGCCCCCGCCGTGGCGCTCGCCGCCGTGTACGCCGTGGCCGCGCTGGCGCTCGCCGCCCGGGTCCCGGCCCGGCTGCTGCGGGCGAGGGCCCGGTCCCTCGCCCGCACTCCGTCCGGGGGGTCCCGCCCGCGCGGCGGGGCCGCCGCCGAGGCCGCGGTGCTGACCGCCCTGGCCTCGCCCGCGGTCGCCGCGACCGCCCTCGTCGCCGAGCGCGCCGGGTACCGGCTGTTCGGCTTCGACCTGGACGTCCTGGCCCTGACCGTGCCGCACTTCCACTACGCAGGGTTCACGGCCGCCCTGGTCGCCGGACTGGTGTGCCGGGCCGCCGCGGCCGGGCCCACCGGTGGAGGGGCGGACCGGGCGCGCTGGGCGGCGTACAGCGTCCCCGGCGGGACCCTGCTGGTCCTCCTCGGCTACTTCGTGGACGACTGGGCGGAACTGGCCGGCGCGGTGGTGCTGACCGCCGGCATGTGGCTGGTGGCGCTCGTGACCTGGCAGGAGATCCGGCCGACCGGCCCGGACCGGCGCACCCGCGGGCTGCTGGCGGTCTCGGCGACCGTCCTCGGGGCCACCATGGTGCTGGCCCTGTGGTGGGCGCTCGGCGAGGCCACCGGAATCCCGCACCCCACCCTGACCTGGATGGCCGCGACCCACGGCCTCGGCAACGCACTCGGCTTCGCCCTGTGCTCGGTACTGGCCTGGCGCCGGCTCACCGCCGGCCCACGACCGGAGGAGACCACCCAGTGACCCGGATCACCAGCGCGGGCCGACCCGCGCTCAGCTACCCCGAACGCGGCGCGACGGCCGAGGGCGGAGCGCTGCCCGCCGGCTACCACCACCTGCACCACCGGACCCGGATCGGCCGGGGGCGGGCAGCCTACGAGGCCGCCGGGACCGCCGTCACCACCCTCGGCCTCCACCGGGCCTCGGGCATGCGGGTCCGCTGCACCGACGGCGCGGTCCGGCCCGGGAGCCGCGTCAGCATCGGGATGGGCTGGGGGCCGTTGCGCATCGACGTCCCGTGCGAGGTGATCTGGACGGAGTACGGGCCCGCACGCACCGGATTCGCCTACGGCACCCTGTCCGGCCATCCGGAGCAGGGCGAGGAGTCCTTCCTGGTCCTCCGGGACCCCGACGGCACGGTCTGGTTCGAGGTGACCGCCTTCAGCCGCCCCGCCCGCTGGTACACCCGCCTGGCGGGCCCGCTGGTCCCCTTCCTCCAGCGGTGCTACGCCCGCTGGCTGGGCCGGATGCTGCGCCGGCTGGCCGCGGCGGCCTGATCGACCCGATGGCCGGATACTGGAGTCGATGGACTGGTTCACGGCGCCCGGCTACTGGCTGGCCCGGCTGGTCTTCCAGCGGGCCCTGGCCGGTGTCTACCTCTTCGCCTTCCTCGGAGCCGCCCTGCAGTTCCGGGCCCTGATCGGCGCGCACGGCATGCTGCCCGTGCCGCGGTACGTGCGGCACGTGCCCTTCCGGCGCGCCCCGAGCCTGTTCCACCTGCACTACTCCGACCGGTTCTTCGCCGGCTGCGCCTGGGCGGGGGCGGCGGTCGCCGCGGCACTCGCGGCGGGTGCCGGGGACCTGGTGCCGCTGGGCGCGGCGATGGCGATGTGGGCCGTGCTGTGGCTGCTGTACCTGTCGATCGTGAACGTGGGGCAGACCTGGTACGCCTTCGGCTGGGAGTCGCTGCTGCTGGAGGTGGGGTTCCTCGCGGTCTTCCTCGGCAATGCGCGGGTGGGGCCGCCCGTGCTGGTGCTGTGGCTGCTGCGGTGGGTGGTCTTCCGGGTGGAGTTCGGCGCCGGGCTGATCAAGATGCGGGGGGACGCCTGCTGGCGCGAGCTCACCTGCCTGTACTTCCACCACGAGACCCAGCCGATGCCGGGGCCGCTGAGCTGGTTCTTCCACCATCTGCCGGGGCCGCTGCACCGGGTGGAGTGCGCCGCGAACCACGTCACCCAGCTGTTCGTGCCGGTGTTGCTGTTCACTCCGCAGCCGGTTGCCTCGTACGCGGCGGGGGCCGTCATCGCCACGCAGCTGTGGCTGGTGCTGTCGGGCAACTTCGCCTGGCTGAACTGGCTGACGATCACGCTGGCCGTGTCGGCGGTCGACTTCACCGGGCTCGCGGGACCTCCGCCGGCCGCGGCCTCGGCCGGGGCGCCGCTGTGGTTCGCCGTGCCGGTGTGCGCGGTGACGGTGCTGGTGCTGTGGCTGAGCCGGCGCCCGGTGGCCAACATGATCTCGCGCCGCCAGGTGATGAACCGCTCGTTCGACGCCCTCCACCTGGTCAACACCTACGGGGCGTTCGGCACGGTGGGCCGGATCCGCGACGAGGTCGTGGTCGAGGGCACGGCGGACCGGGTCCCGCGGGAGGACGGCGACTGGCGGGAGTACGAGTTCAAGGGCAAGCCGGGCGGCCTTCGGCGGATGCCGCGCCAGTTCGCCCCGTACCACCTGCGCCTGGACTGGCTGATGTGGTTCGCGGCGCTCTCCCCCGGCTACGCCCATCCCTGGTTCGGGCAGTTCGTCGAGCGGCTGCTGGCGGGCGACCGGGACACGCTGCGGCTGATCCGCAGCAACCCGTTCCCGGACGCGCCGCCGCGCTACGTCCGGGCCCGGCTGTACCGCTACCGGTTCACCACCTGGCGGGAGCTGCGCGAGACGGGGGCGTGGTGGCACCGCCGGCCTGTGCGGGAGTACCTGCCGCCGACCCGGCTCGCGGTGGATTCCCGTGCCGGCGGTGCCGGGGGCGGATCACAGGCCGAGTAGGGCGGCCTCCCGCTCGGGGTCGACGCCCTTGGCGGGGCGGTCCGGGCGGTGCGGGGGCGGCCCGTCGAGCGACTGCAGCCACGCCCAGGTGTCGGCGACGGTCTCCTCGACCGGGCGGCACTTCAGCCCCGCCGCCAGCGCCTTCGAGACGTCACCGCCGACCATGTGGTCGTACAGCTCGCCCGGCGGCAGCCACATGGGCAGTTCCGTCCAGGGCTCGATGCCCGCTTCCACGATGGCCTCCGGGTCCGTCCAGCGGAGCTCGGCGCGGCCGCCGGTGACGGCCGCGCAGGCCTCCAGGAGGCTGCCCGTGGTGGCGTGCCCGAGCGGGGAGACCGCGTTGTAGGGGCCGCCGAGCCCGGCCCGGGCCGCGTCCAGGATCCAGGTCGCGAGGTCGCGCACGTCGATGTACTGGAGGGCCAGGTCGCGCGGGCCGGGGGCGAGGGTGGGGCCGCCGCGGGCGGTGCGGTTCAGCCACCACGGGAGGCGGCCCACGTTCTCGTACGGGCCCACGATCAGGCCGGCGCGCACCAGCAGGGCGCGGTCGCCGAAGGCGGCGGTGGTGGCGAGCTCGCCGCCCGCCTTGTCCTCGGCGTACGCGGTGGCGTCCGCGTCGGGCGAGCCCTCGACCAGGGGGCCGTCCTCGGCCATGCCGATCGGGGCGGGGTAGGCGTACACGGAGCGGCTGGAGACGTACGTGTAGTGCCCGGCGCGGTCGGCGAGCAGGCGGGCGGCGTCGCGGACGGCGGTGGGGGCGCCGGACCAGGTGTCGACGACCAGGTCCCACTCCCCCGCCGCGGCGAGGGCGTCCAGTCCGCCGGGGGCGGTGCGGTCGCCGTGCACGGCGCGCACGCCGGGCGGCGGGGCGTGGCGGCCCCGGTGGAAGACGGTAACGTCCCAACCCCGGTCGAGGGCGTCGTCGGTGAGGGCGCGGCCGACGAATTCGGTGCCGCCCAGCATCAGCAGTTTCGTCATGCGGCCCAGCCTGCCCGGTGGGGGCGGGCCGGCGAAGTGGTGATCGCCGTCAGCGATGACGCTCACGGCGTACGCGGAACGGGAACTCCGCCGACCCGCCGGGCCCCGGGGACGGGGGCCCGGCGACGCGGGCGGTCAGTCGATACCGGGCAGGATGTGGGACTCCGCCAGGTCCTCCTCGTACCCGGCGAGCCGGATCGGGGCGGAACGCGCCCAGACTTCCAGGCTGCCGAGCTCGTCGGAGTGGGGGCGGACGCGCCAACCCGTGCGCTCCAGCAGTTCGTCGGACTTCGCCTTCGTGTCTGTCACCGCGCGCTCCTCGTGTCGCTCGAACCGGCGGCCTCGGCACGCCGGGGAATGTGGGGATAAAGGATTTCCAGACGCGGTGGCGTCATGGTGGAGCTGACCCGGTGGGGCCGTTCTGCTGCCCATCAGATTACACATTTGAGCGCGGTGGCGCTCTAAGGATTGGTCAAATCCACCCCGACGGCCCGAATTTCCGAGTTGTTCAGGAGGTGGTTCCGTGCCGTTGCCCGGACGTACAACACAAAAACGGACACGCTCCGGCCCCTCGGAGGAGGGACCGGAGCGTGTCCGGAACGGTGCGGGTGCGGGCCTACCAGTTGGCCGGGGAGTAGTCCTTGAGGAAGACGCCGTACAGGTCCTCGCCGGCCTCGCCGCGGACGACGGGGTCGTAGACCCGGGCCGCACCGTCGACCAGGTCGAGGGGGGCGTGGAAGCCCTCCTCGGCCAGGCGCAGCTTGTCGAAGTGCGGGCGCTCGTCGGTGATCCAGCCGGTGTCGACCGAGGTCATGAGGATCCGGTCGGTCTCGAACATCTCCTGGCCGCTGGTCCGCGTCACCATGTTCATGGCGGCCTTGGCGGCATTGGTGTTCGGGTGCCCCGCACCCTTGTAGCCGCGGCTGAAGACGCCTTCCATCGCCGAGACGTTGACGACGTACGCCCGACCGCTGGCCGCCTTGCGGGCCGCCTCGGCCATGGCCGGCCGCAGCGCGCTGATCAGGATGAACGGCGAGGTGTAGTTGCACAGCTGGGTTTCGAGCAGCTCCACCGGGGAGATCTGGTCGATGGTCTGCACCCAGGTGTTGGTCTCGACGACGTCGGGCAGCAGGCCGCCCGCATCGATGGCCGTGCCGTCGAGGTGCCGTTCGAGACTGGCGTTGCCCGCGACCAGGGCGAGGTCGGCGACCTTCTGCGCTTCGAGCCCGCTCACGCCGACGGGCAGCGCCGCCAGGCCGTCGACCGCGCCGGAGTTGAAGGCGCCGATCACGTGGTGGGCGGGGAGCTCACCGGCCGGCAGCGGGGCGCCCTCGCCCTCGACCAGCGCGGCGTAGGCGGTGGGCAGGCGGCGCACGGTCTGCGTCGCGTTGTTGATCAGGATGTCCAGCGGGCCGGCCTCGGCCACCTGCTCGGCGAGCGCCACGGCCTGGGCCGGGTCGCGCAGGTCGATGCCGACGACCTCCAGGCGGTGCATCCAGTCCGCCGAGTCCTCCATCGCCTTGAAGCGGCGGATGGCGTCCTTCGGGAAGCGGGTGGTGATCGTGGTGTGGGCACCGTCGCGCAGCAGCCGCAGCGCGATGTACATGCCGATCTTGGCCCGGCCGCCGGTGAGCAGCGCGCGCTTGCCGGAGAGGTCGGCGCTCGCCTCGCGCTTGGCGCGGTTCACGGTGGCGCAGTCCGGGCAGAGCTGGTGGTAGAAGTAGTCGACCTCGACGTACCGCGTCTTGCAGACGTAGCAGGAGCGCGGGCGCTGGAGTATCCCGGCGATCCGGCCGGCCTCGGTGACCGAGGAGGGCAGGATGCCCTCGGTCTCGTCGTCGATGCGCTGCGCGGAGCCGGTGGCGGTGGCCTCCGTGACGGCCTTGTCGTTGGCGGTCTTGGCGGCGCGGCGCTCCTGGCGGCGGCGCTGCTTGACCGTGCGGTAGATGCCCGCGGTGGCGCGGCGCACGGTGATCGCGTCGGGGTGGTCGACCTCGATCCGGTCGAGCTCCTCCAAAACGCTGAGGCAGACGGCCATGCGCTCGGGGTCGATGCCCGGCCCGTATTCCTGGTTCTCTTCGGTCTCGGTCACCGTCATGGCCGCTGCCGTTCCTTGATCACTCGTCCGCGTCCGCCTGCTGCGGAAGTCCCCAAAACGGCAACTGTACGGATCCGGCGCGCCCGGAACCAAACCCGTCGGCCGCACTTTCACGGACCGCGAGGGACCCGTCACGCTGGGCGCGGGGCGGGGTGGGTGCCGGGCGGGATGCCGGGCGGGTGCGCACGCGGTGGGTGGGGGTCGCGTACTGCTCGAGGAGTACGTCCGGAGCAGGACCGATGCCCTCCCGCAGGGGGAGGAAATGGCCGGTCGGGTGGGGCATGGTGGATTCCATGAGTGCCCTGGTGCTGTCGGTTCTGCTCTGTCTGGTGTCGGCCGTCGCGTACGCGGGTGGTGCGATCGTTCAGGAGCGTGTGGCGGAGAGCACCCCGGACCGGCCGTACGCCCCGCTGCGCCGGGCGGCGTGGTGGGCTGCGGTCGCGCTGAACTGCCTCGGTGCGCTGCTGCACGTGGTCGCCCTGGCGTACGGGCCGCTCAGCCTGGTGCAGCCGCTGGGCGCGCTCACCATCGTCTTCGCGCTGCCGATGGCCGCCGTCCTCGTGCACCGCCGGGCCGGGGCGGCCGCCTGGCGGGGCGCGGTCCTGGCGACGGTGGGCCTGGCCGGGCTGCTGGCCCTGACCGGCGGGGACGGGGGCCGGCTGCCGGCGGGCGGGGAGCGGATCCTGCTGCTGGCGGCGACCGGGGCCGCCGTCGGCGTGCTCTTCCTGGCGGCGCACCGGATGCGGCGGGCCGTGCTGCGCAGTGTGCTGCTGGCCGCGGCGGCCGGCACGTCCTTCGGCATGGCCTCGGTGTTCACCAAGTCGGTGGCCGAGGGGGTCACCGCGGGGGTGGGCGCCGCGGGTCAGGTCTGGCCCGATCCGGCGGCGATCGCGGTGCTGGCGTCGAGCGGGCTGCTGCTGTCCCAGGCGGCCTACCGGGGTGCGGGGCTGACCGCGCCGCTGGCCACCGTGACCGTGGTCAACCCGGTGGTCGCGGCGGTGGTCGGGATCACCCTGTTCGGCGAGGGCTTCCGGTACGGGACTGCGGGCGGGGCGGTGGCCCTGGCGAGCGCCGCGCTGGCGGCGGCCGGCCTGGTGGTGCTCACGGCCGTGCCGCCGCACGTGCGGGGGTCAGATGCCGGCTCCGTGGGCACGGAGGTACTTCAGGGGGTCGATGTCGGAGCCGTAGCCGGCCGTCGTGCGGATCTCGAAGTGCAGGTGGGGCCCGGAGGAGTTCCCCGTGGATCCGGAGCGGCCGATCCGCTGGCCGCCGGAGACCTGCTGCCCCTCCTTGACCCCGAGCGCCGACAGGTGGGCGTACTGCGAGTACCGGCCGTCGGAGTGCCGGATGACGACCTGGTAGCCGTACGCACCGGCCCAGCCGGCGGAGACGACCTCGCCGGGGCCGACCGCCTTGACGGCGGTACCGGTGGCGACCGGGAAGTCGACGCCCGTGTGATAGCCGCTGGACCAGGCGGATCCGGCCTTGCGGTAGGCGGTGCCGATGGCGGAGTCGACGGGGGCGACGAACCCGCTCGCGGCCGGCTGCTGCTGCGGGGCTGACGCGGGCTTCTCCGCGGGCTTGGCGGCCGGCCGGGCCGCCTGCCCGTCGGCGGGCTTCGGGGCCGGCTGCTCGGCGGGCTTCTCCGCGGGCCGCTCGGCGGGCTTCGGTGCCGGCGCCTCCGCGGGCTTCTGCTCGGCGGGCTTCTGCTCCACGGGTGCCACGGGCGGCACCGGCTCGGCGGTGCGCGGCGGCTTCTCCGGGTTCTGCGCGGGCGGGGCGGCGGTGATGCGCAGGGTGAGCCGCTGCCCGGGGAAGATCAGGTTCGGGTTGCTGCCGACGGTGGCCCGGTTGGTCTCGTACAGCGCCTGCCAGCCGCCCTCGACGTGCCGGCGGGTGGCGATCGACGAGAGCGAGTCCCCGGGCGCGACCACGTACGGGTTGGGCAGGACCGAAGTGCCCGTCGGGCGGGGCTCGGTGGCCGGCGGGTCGCCCGCCGGGGCCTGCGGTGCCTGGACGGTGACGACCTTGTTCTGCGGCGTCAGGTCGGGGGCCGGGCCGCCGCGGGCGAGCCCGGCGTGCTTGCCGCAGTTCGGCCAGGCCTGCGGGCTCTGGCCCTGCAACACCTTCTCCGCGACCGCGATCTGCTGCTCCCTGGTGGCCTGGTCGGCGCGGGGGGCGTACACGGTGCCGCCGAACGCCCGCCAGGTGCTCTGGCTGAACTGGAGTCCGCCGTAGTAGCCGTTGCCCGTGTTGATGTGCCAGTCGTTCGTGGACTCGCAGTCCGCGACCTTGTTCCAGGTGTCCACCGATGCGGCCTGCGCGGTTCCCGCCCCGGCTCCGACGAGCGGGAGCGCGATGCCGGCTCCGCCGGCGGTGACGGCGAGCGACGCGCGGTTGATGCTGCTCGGCTGGTACCGGCGGTGCCGGCCCCGTACCCCCATGGAAGCCCCCTCCACGACATCAGGAATCCCACAACCTAACGACGAGCACAGGCCCTGACAAGGGGCGCAACCGGGCGCACGGAAGAACAAGTTGACATTGTTTTGTGAGTAGAAAGATCCGCGGGAGTCCGCACCGGGGTAGCGTCGAAGTCCCCGCACGTCGAAGCACTCAGGAGCGCACGCATGAGCAGCACGGCCCAGATCGGTGTCACCGGGCTTGCGGTGATGGGCAGCAACCTCGCCAGGAACTTCGCCCGCAACGGGTTCACCGTCGCCGTCCACAACCGCACGGCGGCCAAGACCGAGGCCCTGGTGGAGGAGTTCGGGCACGAGGGGTCCTTCGTCGCCGCCGCGTCCGCGAAGGAGTTCGTGGACGCGTTGGAGCGGCCGCGCCGCCTCGTCATCATGGTGAAGGCCGGGGAGCCGACCGACGCCGTGATCCGCGAGTTCGCCCCGCTGCTCGAGCCGGGCGACGTCATCATCGACGGCGGCAACGCCCACTTCGAGGACACCCGGCGGCGCGAGCGGGAACTGCGCGAGCAGGGCATCCACTTCGTGGGCGTGGGCATCTCGGGCGGCGAGGAGGGCGCACTGCGCGGGCCGAGCATCATGCCCGGCGGCTCCGAGGAGTCGTGGGACTCCCTGGGCCCGCTCCTGGAGAAGATCGCCGCGAAGGCCGCCGACGGAACGCCGTGCACCTCGCACGTGGGCCCCGACGGCGCCGGGCACTTCGTGAAGATGGTGCACAACGGCATCGAGTACGCCGACATGCAGCTCATCGCCGAGGCCTACCACCTGCTGCGCGAGGTCGCCGGCTACTCCCCCGCGCGGATCGCCGAGACCTTCCGGGCCTGGAACCGGGGCCGGCTCGACTCGTACCTGATCGAGATCACCGCCGAGGTGCTCGCGCACACCGACGCCGCGACCGGGCGCCCGTTCGTCGACGTCGTCGCGGACGCGGCGGAGCAGAAGGGCACCGGCCGCTGGACCGTGCAGATCGCCCTGGACCTGGGCGTGCCGGTGTCGGGGATCGCCGAGGCGGTCTTCGCCCGCGCGGTGTCGGGCCACGCGGAGCTGCGCACCGCCGCCCGGGGGCTCGCGGGCCCGTCGGCTGAGCCGCTGCCGGCCGCGGAGGCGGACGCGTTCGCCGCCCGGGTGGAGCAGGCCCTGTACGCCTCGAAGATCGTCTCGTACACGCAGGGCTTCCACCAGATCCAGGCGGGCAGCCAGGAGTACGGCTGGGACATCGACCTCGGCGCGATGGCCTCGCTCTGGCGGGGCGGCTGCATCATCCGGGCCGCCTTCCTGGACCGCATCCGGGCGGCGTACGACGCGCAGCCCGGCCTGCCGAGCCTGCTGGCGGACGCGGGCTTCGCGGAGGAGATCGGCGCGGCCCAGGACGACTGGCGGGCCGTGGTGACGGCCGCGGTGGGCCAGGGCATCCCCGTGCCGGCGTTCGCGGCCTCGCTGGCCTACTACGACGCGCTGCGCGCGGAGCGGCTCCCGGCGGCGCTCACCCAGGGGCAGCGGGACTTCTTCGGTGCGCACACGTACCGGCGCACGGACCGCGAGGGCTCCTTCCACACCCTCTGGAGCGGCGACCGCTCGGAGGTCCGCACGGCCTGACGCGACCGCCCGGCGGCACCGTCGGCGGCAGCGCCGTCGCCGACGGTGCCGGCCCGCGGCGTCAGCTCAGCGGGCCGGGCTGGGGGACGGGCTCGGGCCCGGGCGGTGCGGGCACGGGATCCGGCTCGGGAAACGGACCGGGCACCGGCGGAACCGGCCGCGGGATGGGCTCGGGATCCGGGAACGGGTTCGGCCCGGGACTGGGCGGCGGCTCGGGCACGGGCGGCTGCGTGCCCTCGGCAGTTCGGCGCCGCACATCACGCACACCTTGAACGTCTTGCACCATACGCCCCACCTTCCCCGGATCCAGGCGGGTACGCCTCCCGGCCCGGACCGGGCGGGGGTCAGCCACGGCCACCGGCGGCGAGGGCGGCGGCCAGGCCGGGGGCCGGGCTGGAGAGGAGCGGGACCGTCGTCGTCGCGAGGGCCGCGGCGGCGGCCATGGAGGCCTGGGCCAGGACGACGACGTCCGCGTCGGCCACGGCGTCGGCGGCCTCGGCCACGAGTGCCAGGTACCCGGCGGTGTCCCCCGCCTCGAAGCGCTCCCAGGCTCCGGCGACGACACGGGGCGTGATCACCACCCGCCGGCCGCCCGCCTCCTCGACGAGCAGCTCGGCGGTGGGCCCGAGCGTCGACTCCAGGGCCGCCAGTACGACGATCCGCGGGCCGGTACGGACGGCGGCCGCGGCCATCGGCCGGTCGACCCGCAGTACCGGCACCCCCCGCTCGGCGGCCACGGACTCCGCGACCGCCCCGATCGTCGAGCAGGTCACCAGCACCGGGCCGGCGCGGTCCGCCAGCAGCGCCCGCAGGTCCGCGGCCACCGAGCCCGGGCCCTGTGCGCGGGCCCGGTCCAGCAGCTGCGGCACCACGAGGTGGCGCAGTACGGCCCCCGGGTGGTTCCGGTCCCGCAGTGCGTCGAAGACGGGGACGTGGACCGGCGAGGTGTGCAGCAGGGTCAGGCAGGTCACCACAGGTCGGCGCTGGCGTCCAGCTGCGCCCGGGCCGCGGCGACCACCTCGGCGGGGGCCTCGGGCGCCTGGTCGGGGTGCCGGGCGGCCCAACTCGCGGCGTAGGGGCAGAACGGGACCACGGGGACCCCTTCGGCGGCGGCGATGCCGTAGAGGGCGTGCACCAGGTCGCCGGCGATGCCCCGCCCCTCGTGGCCGGGCTCGACGATGGTGTGCACGGCGACGAGCGCGCCGGGCTCCCGGTCGAGCACGAAGTACGCGACGAGGCCGACGGCCTCCCCGTTCTCCAGCGCGAGCAGCCGTCCGGCCTCCCGCTCGTCCCTGAACTCGATCGACCCGGCCTGCGTCATGGTCCCCGACTCCTCTCAGACAGCCACCGCGTGGGGGCTGCGCTCCTGGTCCGTGCCCGGCACCGGGGCGGACGGGTCCGCGCCCAGCTCGACGATGCGGTTCTGCGCGTCCACGTGCACGACGCGCGGGGTGAACGTCCTGGCCTCGGCGTCCTCGAACTGCCCGTAGCTGATGAGGATGACCAGGTCGCCCGGGTGCACGAGGTGCGCGGCGGCGCCGTTGATCCCGATGACCCCGGACCCCCGCTCGCCCTCGATGACGTACGTCTCCAGCCTCGCCCCGTTCGTGATGTCGACGATGTGGACGAGCTCCCCGGGCAGCAGGTCGGCGGCGTCGAGCAGATCGGCGTCGACGGTCACGGAACCGACGTAGTGCAGATCGGCCTGCGTGACGGTAGCCCGGTGGATCTTGGACTTGATCATGGTGCGCAGCAATTTGAGCTCCTAGAGGACGGCTCCCTGCCAGCTTTCTGCAGGTCAAGGGCGGTCTTCACTCTACACGGGCACGCGTCGGATCGAAGATAAAAAGGAACATCGATCGCCTCAGACGAGAAGGTTCCTGGCCTGCATTTTCGGGAGAACCATGCTGTTGCGACGCGGCCGGACAGGAACCGAATCGGACAGCCACTTCGGAACGCTCAGGGACTGATGCTGACCAGATGCTGACTTACCTGACGGTGCATCACGCGTGCATGGGAAACGGACGGGATCCTCCTCCTGATGCCGGCGGCCGGCATCGCCCTCCTTGTAACCCGGCGACCATCAGATCGTCGCCAGCGCCGACTCGATCAGGTCTCGGGAAGCCTGTCCGTAGACAGCGGAGGGTTGGAGGAGCCCGAACGCCTTGCGGAACAAGTCAAGCCGGTCCTGATCCTCCGCGGAGTTGCTCCAGTCGCTCCGCGAGGAAGCTCCACGTCCTCCAGAACTCTTCGAGGTACTCCCGACCCTGAGCGTTGAGGGAGTGCACCTTGCGTGGCGGCCCCTTCTCGGAGGGGACCTTCTCCACGTCGACGAGACCGCGCTTCTCCATCCTGATGAGCAGCGCGTAGACGGTTCCTTCGGCGATGTCCGAGAAGCCCTGCTCCCGCAGCCGAGCCGTGATCTCGTAGCCGTAGGCGGGGCGGCCGGACAGGGACGCGAGGATGATGCCCTCCAGCGTGCCCTTGAGCATCTCCGTCAGCAGCTTGGCCATGGAACACCTCCTCCCCTAGCTAGTGCTGTGACCGGGAACGTTTGCCGGGTTGCTCGTTGTGCTGGTCGGATGTGACGACTTCGACTGGCATGGGGAGGCGGGATGGCGTTACCGGTCAGGGTCCGCGGGCTAACCGAGCAGGAGGGGCAGAAGCTTCAGCACATCGTTCGGCGGGGCAGCACCAGCTCGGTGCGGTTCAGGCGGGCGATGATGCTGCTGGCCTCCGCTGGCGGCAGCACGGTCCCGGTGATCGCGCGGCTGGTCCAGGCGGACGAGGACACCGTCCGCGACGTGATCCACCGCTTCAACGAGATCGGGCTCGCATGCCTGGACCCTCGGTGGGCGGGAGGCCGTCCCCGCCTGCTGAATCGTGACGACGAGGACTTCGTCGTCCAGACGGCCACCACCCGCCCGACCGCGCTGGGCAAGCCCTTCACCCGCTGGTCGGTCCGCAAACTCGCCGATCACCTGCGGCGCAACATCTCCCGGCCCGTCCGGATCGGCCGGGAAGCCCTGCGCTGCCTGCTGGCCCGCCGGGGGATCTCCTTCCAGCGCACGAAGACCTGGAAGGAGTCCCCGGACCCGGCCTTCGACGCCAAGCTGGCCCGGATCGAATACGCGGTCAACAAGCGTCCCGACCGCACGTTCGCCTTCGACGAGTTCGGCCCCCTCGGCATCCGTCCGACCGCCGGATCCTGCTGGAAGAAGCAGGGCCGGCCCGACCGGCTGCCGGCCACCTTCCGCCGCACCCACGGCATCACCTACTTCCACGGCTGCTACTCGGTCGGCGACGACAAACTGTGGGGCATCAACCGCAGGCGCAAAGGCATCGACCACACCTGGGCCGCCCTGCGATCGATCCGGGCCGCCCGCCCGGACGGCGCCCCGATCTACGTGATCCTCGACAACCTCTCCGCCCACCTGAACTGGAAAATCCGCAGGTGGGCGGACCGAAACAAGGTCGAGCTGTGCTTCACGCCGACCTACGCGTCCTGGGCGAACCCCATCGAGGCCCACTTCGGGCCGCTGCGGCAGTTCACCCTGGCCAACTCCAACCATCCGAACCACACCGTCCAGACCCGGTCCCTGCACGCCTACCTGCGCTGGCGCAACCAGAACGCCCGCCACCCCGACGTCCTCGCCGCACAACGACGCGAACGCGCCCGCATCCGAAGCGAGAAAGGCCTCCGCTGGGGCGGCAGACCACTACCAACCGCAGCCTGACCACCCGACCCGGCAAACGTTCCCGGTCACAGCACTAGTCAGCGCTATTGAGTACCGGTACGACGTAACACTGACTACTGGTACTCAGCAGGGCTGAATAGTGCGGGTATCCAGTGGGCACGCGCGCAGTTCAGTGGCTTCACCGGCGGGAGAGCGAGCCGCGCGGCGCTTCGGGTTCCACCGGCACCCGTACGACGCTTCGTCGCGAAGCGGCCCGGACTCGACGACCCAGCGAATCCAACGCGGGTGCCCGCGGCGTGTGCCTCGCACCTCCTGGTGGCCGTGCCGACCCACGACCGCCCCGCGGTCGTGGGTCGGCACCTCCGGCACCACCCGCTGGAACAACTCGTGCCAAGAAAGGTGACGCCTTACGGGATCAGCTCCCGCAGGTCGAGCGGAACTCTCCAGATGTTGCGACGGTGTACGGATTCCAGCTCGGCTTGGAGCGGAGAGGGAGGGACCACCAGGACAGGGCAGGCCGCGTGGGCGAGGCAGTACCGGGCCACCGAAGGGCGGATGAGGCGGCGAGCCAACGCGCGGGATCCCGTGCCGACCACGAGGAGATCCTCCGTGTCACGTGCCACGTCAACGAGGGCCGCGCCCGGAGTTCCCCGTACCGTGAGGCTCGCGAGGGTGACACCGGGTTTCACGGCGCCGAAGGCAGTGTCGAGGGCCTCGCAGAGTCTCTCGACAGCCGCGGCGCGGCATTGCGCCAGGGCAGAGGTTCCGAGGCTGTGGCGGCTTCCGAGTTCGCCGCCGGGCGACTGCCAGGCCAGGACTGCCAACAGCTCCGCACCGCGCACGCGGGCTTCCGCGGCGGCCCGGTGCAGCGCGGCCAGATTCCCTGGGGTTCCGGTCACGCCGACTACGACTCTTCGCACGGCCTCTTCCCTCTCGCCTCGTCCGACCGTCCCCATGGAAGGGCCTCGGCGGAGGGTGAGGTGCGGGTGTTGACGGCCTTCTAGCGCAGAGATCCGTAACCATGACGGACTTTTGATGCCGTCCCGCTCCCGCGTCAGTGATCCGTCAGGACTTGGCCCGCCCCCGTATGGGTCTCGTTACGGGGCTGCCGTAGGCACAGGGATGCGGGGATAGCTTCGGTGGCACGCCCCGGACTGCCTCCCCGCACCCGGGGCGGCACCTGCCGACTCGTGGTTCCCCAGGGAGGGCCCCATGTGCTTGTTCCAGTACGACGACGATCCCGAGCCTGAAGAACGGATCCTGGCCGGGCCCTTGTACGTGCCGGTCCGGCCGGGAGGAGCGGAGGTCGTGGTGCGTCTTTTCCGCACCCCGCTGGGAGCGCGCACCAGCGTCGGCTTCACCAGCCCGGACCGTCTTGCCGCCACGCTCGGCGCCGAGCAGCCGTGGGTCCGGCTCTCCGAGTCCGCGCTGCGGTCGATGGCCGAGCCCCTCGGCGTATCTCTGCTGACGGTGGACCCGACGTTCACCGCTCCAGCGGTCGCCGCGGAGCCTTCGGTCGCGACGCCGCTGCCCCAGGCGTCCCCGATCGCAGCCCGGATCGCCTGATGGGGGATCACACAGCGGCGACGGCCGTCCAGTCCGGGGTACAACCCCGTGCGGGTGATCTGTCGATCTGGCCGGCATCCACGACTCGGCTCGCGCACGGTGGGCTGGCCGTCGGCGGAGTACCGCTGGCAGAGATCGCCGAGCGGTTCGACACCCCCGCCTACGTCCTGGACGAAGGCGAGGTTCGCGAGCGCTGTCGGACCTATCGGGACGCGTTCCCCGAAGCCGACGTCCTCTACGCCGCCAAGGCGTTCCTGTCCCGCGCCATGGTTCGCTGGGTGCGGGAAGAGGGGCTGGGCCTGGACGTGTGTTCCGCCGGCGAGCTGGAACTCGCCGTCACCGCCGGTTTTCCTCCCGAGCGCATCGTGCTGCACGGCAACGCCAAGTCGCCCCGTGACCTGGAAGCCGCGCTGCGCCTCGGTGTGGGGCGGATCGTCATCGACAGCCCGTCGGAAATAGCCCGGATCGCAGCGGCCGTCGGCCCCGACGGGCGCCAGAAGGTCATGGTGCGGGTGGTGCCCGGTGTCTCGGCCGGCGGTCACGACAAGATCCGTACCGGTACCGACGACCAGAAGTTCGGCCTCTCCCTCACCGACGGGGGCGCACAGCACGCCATCACCCGGGTACTCGGTCAGCCGCAGCTCGAACTCACCGGACTGCACTGCCACATCGGATCCCAGATCACCGACGTGAAGCCCTATCTGGTCGCCCTGCGCCGCATGGTCGGACTGATGGCCCGTGTCCGTGACGCTCACGGGGTCGTCCTGGCCGAGCTGGACATGGGCGGTGGCCACGGCATCGCCTACCGTCCCGGCGAACCCGCCCTCGACCTCACGGCACTCGCGCGCAGGATGCGCGCCGAGCTCGTCGAAGGCTGCGCGGCCGCCGGGCTGACCGTACCCCGTCTCGTCGTCGAACCCGGGCGGGGCATCGTGGGGCCGGCCGGAGTCGCC
The DNA here is from genome assembly GCF_051550185.1 of Streptomyces pallidus (ex Mingjun et al. 2026). Classification (NCBI taxonomy): domain Bacteria; kingdom Bacillati; phylum Actinomycetota; class Actinomycetes; order Kitasatosporales; family Streptomycetaceae; genus Streptomyces; species Streptomyces pallidus (ex Mingjun et al. 2026). The sequence goes on from NZ_CP196181.1 coordinate 1,262,663, forward strand.
CTGTACCGCGTGCTCACCGTCAAGCACACCGGCGAGAAGGTCTTCGTGGCCGTCGACGGAGGGATGAGCGACAACCCGCGTCCCGCCCTTTACGGGGTGCGCTATGCGGCCCGCCTGGCCGGCCGCGCGTCGACGGCCGGACACTGTACGGCCACGGTGGTCGGCCGGCACTGCGAAGCCGGCGACATCCTCGCAGCCGATGTGGAACTGCCGACCGACATCCGCCCCGGAGACCTGCTCGCCGTACCGGTGGCCGGCACCTACCAGCTGTCCATGGCCTCCGGCTACAACCTCGTGGGCCGACCGGCGGTCGTCGCTGTCCACGAGGGCTCGGCCCGGGTGCTGGTCCGGCGCGAGACTCTCGAGGACTTCCGCAGCCGGGACATCGGCGGGTAGGGCCACCTCGTCGATCCGGCGGGACCTGCAGGCAGGGTGCTGAGGCTAGGGCCGGTAGACGAGCTCGAGCGCCATCGCTGCAATGACGCCCCAGACCCCGATGCCGAGCAGCCACATGGCGTCGAGGACGGCGCCGGTGGCGATGACGGCCAGTCCGGCCGCCGCGAGGGCGAGTACGGTCCTGCGGATTCCGCGGTCGGCGGGCGAGCGAGTGGTCACGGTACTGAGAATCCCGCTGGAACTTCGCCATGGCGAGGGTCCGGCGGGATTCCTGTCGGCGCCTTGATGCAGAGGGGTCAGCCGGCGTGGACGTGGGGGCGACGGGAGCGGTCGGGTTCTGCCTCTCGGATGACCTCGCGGGTGACGGGGGCGACCTCGCCCTGTCCGAAGAGGAAGAAGCGGAAGAAGTTGGCCATGGGGTTGCCTTCGGTCCACTCGAAGTAGATGTGGGGGCGTTGGCTGGTCTCGTCGCGGACGTGGAGGAGGAGTGCGGCGAGGGCGTTGGGGATGCTGGAGCTCTCCAGGGTCAGGACGCGGTAGCGGTCGTGCAGGACTTCACCGCGTACGCGCATGCCGGATTCGAATTCGGAGGCGTCCGTGACGGTGACCTCGACGAACATGACGTCGTCCTCGGCCGGGATGTCGTTGTCCGCGCGGATCTGCGCCTTCTTCTGCCGGTACTCGTCGAGGTCGCGTTTGTCGGGCTCGTTGGCGATGAAGCGGATCGTGCGGTTGGCGGTGTCGCGGATGAACCGCTGCGCCATGTCGTCGAACTCGATGTGCGTCACGCGCAGCTCGAAGACGCGGGCCAGGCGGGAGAGGAGGGAGAGCGCCATGATGCCGCCGATGAAGCAGGCGCCGATCTTCACGCCGTCCGGCCGCTCGACGACGTTGACGGCCGTGGTGTAGATGAACACGGCCGAGATGATCCCGAAGCCGATGGTCCAGCCGCGCTCCCCGGCCCGCCGGGCCGCGATGGTCACGGCGACCGCCGCCGAGGTGATCAGGACCAGGACGCCGGTGGCGTAGGCGCCGCCCTGCGCGTCGACGTCGGCGTTGAAGATCCAGGTCACGAGGAACGCGACGAGGGTGAACACGATGACCATCGGTCGCAGCGCGCGGGCCCAGTGCGGGGCCATGCCGTAGCGGGGCAGGTAGCGCGGCATCAGGTTCAGCAGACCGGCCATCGCCGAGGCGCCCGCGAACCACAGGATCAGGATCGTGGAGATGTCGTAGACGGTGCCGAAGGCGGAGCCCAGGTACTCGTGGGCCAGATACGCGAGCGCGCGCCCGTTGGCCTCGCCGCCGGGCTGGAACTGGGCGGCCGGGATGAGCAGGGTCGTGATCAGGCTGGAGCAGATCAGGAAGACGCTCATGATCACGGCCGCTGTGGTCAGCAGCTTCTTGGCGCCGCGGATCCGGCCGGCGGGCTTCTCCTCGCTGTCCGCGGGGTCGCCCTGGACGTGCGGCATGACCGCCACACCGGTCTCGAAGCCGGACAGGCCCAGCGCGAGCTTGGGGAACACGACGAGGGCGATGGCGATCATCATGAAGACGTTGCCGTGCTCGGCGGTCAGTGCCGTCGTCCAGTCGGTGATGACCTGCGGTGCGGTGAACACGTGCCACAGCCCGACCGCCACGACGACGACGTTCAGGCCGAGATAGGTGGCCACCAGGACCACGGCCACGCCGATGGCCTCGCTGAACCCCTTCAGGAAGACGCCGCCGAGCAGCGCGATCAGGATCAGGGTGATCAGTACCTCGTGGCCGTGCAGGGTGCTGGTGAGGTGCGGGTTCTCCACCATGTGCGCGGTCGCGTCGGCGGCGGAGAGGGTGATGGTGATGAGGAAGTCGGTCGCCGCGAACCCGAGGAGGGTCAGGACGAACAGCTTGCCCTTCCAGAAGGAGAGCAGCTTCTCCAGCATGGCGATGGAGCCCTCGCCGTGCGGGCTCTCCTCGGCCACGCGTCGGTAGACGGGCAGTGCGCCGAAGAGGGTGAGCAGCACGAGCACGATGGTCGCCAGCGGCGACAGCAGACCTGCCGCGAGGAACGCGATGCCGGGCTGGTAGCCGAGGGTGGAGAAGTAGTCCAGACCGGTCAGGCACATGACCCGCCACCACGGCCGGCCGTGCGGCTGGGCCGCCGTCTCCTTGGCAGCGGGCGAACTCTTCTCGGCGGTCAGGCCTTCCAGCATCCACGCGCGCAGGCGCGAGGTGCGGGCAGGGGTGGCCATCGTGGGGGCTCCTGTCGTACGGCAAAGAATCAGCCATCGACATCGACGGCTGAGCAAGCGTACGCAGACTGATCACTCATGCACGCGAGCGGGCAAATCCTGACGCGTCCTTAACGCAAAGAGTGCCACCTGTGGCGTAGTGAACGCACACTCATGCTCGATCGGAGGGTGCAGGACGAAGTGAGCGGGGACGGCCCGGACGGGGGCCGCCCCCGCAGGGGAACCGGCGGAGTGTGGATCAACGCTGGCCGGCCTCGTGCGGCAGTGGTCTGGCGCCTGACTGATGTCAGCCGAGGCCGGGGATCGTGGACACCAGTAGGTCGATGAGCTTGATGCCTACGAAGGGCAGGATCAGGCCGCCGAGGCCGTAGACGCCGAGGTTGCGACGCAGCAGGTCGTGCGCGGAGGTCGGCTTGTAGCGAACGCCGCGTAGCGCGAGCGGGATGAGGGCGACGATGATCAGCGCGTTGAAGATGATCGCCGAGGTGATGGCCGAGGTCGGGCTGCTCAGGCCCATGATGTTCAGGGCTTCGAGTCCCGGGTAGGCCGCCGTGAACATGGCCGGGATGATCGCGAAGTACTTCGCGACATCGTTCGTGATCGAGAAGGTGGTCAGGGCTCCGCGGGTGATGAGGAGCTGCTTGCCGATCTCGACGATCTCGATCAGCTTGGTCGGGTTGGAGTCCAGGTCCACCATGTTCCCGGCCTCCTTGGCAGCGGAGGTACCCGTGTTCATCGCGACGCCGACGTCGGCCTGCGCGAGTGCGGGCGCGTCGTTCGTACCGTCACCGGTCATCGCGACGAGCTTGCCGCCCGCCTGCTCCCGCTTGATGAGAGCGAGCTTGTCCTCGGGCGTCGCCTCGGCGAGGTACTCGTCGACTCCCGCCTCGGCGGCGATGGCGCGGGCCGTCAGTTCGTTGTCGCCGGTCACCATGACCGTACGGATGCCCATGCTGCGCAGTTCCGCGAGGCGCTCGCGGATGCCCTCCTTGACGACGTCCTTGAGGTGGACGATGCCGAGCACCCTCGGGCCGTCCCAGTCGTGGACCGCCACCAGCAGAGGAGTGCCCCCGGACTCCGACACGGAGGCCGACCACGCCTCGGCTTCCGGCGGTACGGTCCCGCCGCGCATCGTGACCCAGTCGCAGACCTGCGCCGTCGCACCCTTGCGGATGGCGCAGCCGGCGCCGTTGTCCCAGCTCAGGTTCACGCCGCTCATCCGGGTGCGCGCGCTGAACTCGGTGAACCGCGGATTGCTGAGGTCCTCCGCGGCGGCCGGCTGTAGTCCGTACTGGTGGGCGAGAGCGACGACGGAGCGGCCCTCGGGCGTCTCGTCGGCGAGCGAGGACAGCTGGGCCGCCTCCGCGACCTTGAGGTGGTCCACGCCGGGCAGCGGGATGAAGGCCGCGGCCTCGCGGTTGCCGAGGGTGATGGTGCCGGTCTTGTCGAGGAGCAGGGTGTTCACGTCCCCGGCCGCCTCGACCGCGCGTCCGCTCATCGCGATGACGTTGCGCTGGACGAGCCGGTCCATGCCGGCGATGCCGATCGCCGACAGGAGGGCGCCGATCGTGGTGGGGATGAGGGTGACGAGGAGGGCGACCAGGACGGTCGTGGACTGGGCGGCGTGCGCGTAGGCGGCCATCGGCTGGATGGCGACGACCACCAGGATGAAGACGACGGTCAGGGCGGCCAGCAGGATGTTCAGTGCGATCTCGTTCGGGGTCTTCTGCCGGGTGGCACCCTCGACCAGGGCGATCATCCGGTCGATGAAGCTGTGCCCCGGGCGCGAGGTGACCCGTACGACGACCGAGTCGGACAGCACGGTCGTACCGCCGGTGACCCCGGACCGGTCGCCGCCCGCCTCCCGCAGCACGGGCGCCGATTCGCCGGTGACGGCCGACTCGTCCACCATCGCGGCCCCGTCGACCACGTCGCCGTCGGCCGGGATCAGCTCGCCGGCCTCGACGAGGACGAAGTCGAAGGGCTGGAGCTCGGCGGGTGTGACCACCTCGGTCTCCGCGTGCCGCAGGTTCGCGCCGTACGTCCAGTGGTTCAGTCGCACGGCGACCGTGTCCGTACGGGCCTTGCGCAGCGACTCGGCCTGGGCCCGGCCCCGGCCTTCGGCGACGGCCTCTGCGAGGTTGGCGAACAGGACCGTCAGCCACAGCCAGACGCTGATCACCCAGGTGAACACGGACGGGTGGATGAGCGCCGAGAGCGTGGTCAGCACCGATCCGACCGCGACGACGAACAACACCGGCTTCCTCACCAGCTCACGCGGATGGAGCTTGCCGACGGCCTCCCGTGCGGAGGCGGCCAGGAGCTCGGGGTCCACCACGTTCACCTGGCCGGAGCGTTTCCGGGACGGTCGGTTGGTCGGAGTCCGCGGAGGGGTCCCGAGACCCGGAGGAACGTGCTGCGCGGCGGCGGGAGGCATGAAGACCTTCTGGATGGGTTTGAGGCGTGGCAGCCCTGGCGGCTGGTGGCCAGGTGCGGGAGGGGTGTCGCCGCCGGGGACAGTCTCCATGGACCCCCTCGGCCGTCATGTGAGTATTCGAGGTCCCCGGCGGCGCAACAGGCAGGAAACTACTGCCCGTTCCATCAGAAATACCCATGTGGGCGTGGGAATTGGCACCTTCTTGATGGCGGCGCACGAGGCGCGTCAAGTCGCCGTCAGAGGTGCGTCAACACCCGTCAGGGTGCGTCGGCCGTGATGCGGAAACGCAGTCGGCAGATCACGGCGTCGGTGTCGCGACGGACGGCGTGGGCGACGACGGAGCCGCGCTGGTTCTGGAGCATCCGCTGCCACAGCCGGGCGGGTTCGGTCTCCGGGATCAGTACGGTCACCTGGGCGCCCGGGTGGACTTGCGCGAGTTTGCGTACGTACGCCGACAGCGGGCGGCCGAGGGAGCGGGTTTCCGAGGAGAGCTCGACCAACTCGATGCCGGGCTTCCACAACTCCCAGTCCCGCCTGAGGGCTTCGGCCACCTGGCGGTCCTCGGGAGCCGGGTGGGTGACGGTCACGGCGAGCACTTCATCGCCGAGGGAGCGGGCGGCGGTGAGGGCCTGGCTGGTCAGGCGGGACAGACCGGAGACCGGGACGACGACCACGGAGCGGGAGCGCCGCGGTGCCTGCGGGATCCGGCCGAGCTCCAGGCGTTCGCCGATCTCGGTGTACGCGCGGTGGACCTGCTGGAAGCCGAGGACGAGCAGCGGCAGCGCGACGACGATCAGCCAGGCGCCCTCGGTGAACTTGGTGGCGGTGACGACGACCGCCGAGACCCCGGTCAGCAGCGCACCGAAGCCGTTCAGGCCCGCCCTCGCCCGCCAGCCGCGCGGGCGCTCCCCGTACCAGTGGCGGACCATGCCGACCTGGCAGATGGTGAAGCCGATGAAGACGCCGATGGCGAAGAGCGGGACGAGGGTGTTGGTGTCTCCGCCGGAGAAGACGAGCAGGAGGCCGGAGACGAGCGCCAGCCACACCACTCCGTGGCGGTGGACCTGGCGGTCGGCCTTGAGGGCGAAGACGTGCGGCAGGTGGTTGTCACGGGCCAGCAGGCTCATCAGGACGGGCAGCCCTCCGAAGGAGGTGTTCGCGGCCAGCGCGAGCAGCACCATCGTGGCGAACTGGACGACGTAGAAGGCGGCGTTGTGACCGAAGGAGGCGTCCGCGAGCTGGGCGAGGACGGTGACGCCCTCGACGGGCTGGAGGTGGAAGCGGCCGATGAGGATCGACAGGCCGATGAGCATCACGCCCAGGAGCGCGCCGAGGGCGACCTCGGTGCGCTGGGCCCGGCGAGCGGCCGGGGCGCGGAAGGACGGCACGGCGTTGGCGACGGCCTCGACTCCGGTCAGCGCGGAGCAGCCGGCGGCGAAGGCCTTCAGCAGCAGGAGCGCGCCCACGGTGGTCGCGCCCTCGCCGAGGGCGGAGGCGTGCCCGGCCGCGGAGGCGGTGCTGACGGGGCCGTCACGGAAGAGGCCGACGGCGACCATCGCAAGGATCGAGCCGACGAACACGGCGGTGGGCACGAGGAAGGCCTTGGCGGATTCCACGACCCCGCGCAGGTTGACTGCGGTGACCAGGAGCAGGATGCCCAGGCAGATCCACACCCGCTCCGCGTACAGCTCGGGGAAGGCCGAGGTCAGGGCGGCCACGCCGGCCGTGACGGAGACGGCGACGTTCAGGACGTAGTCCAGGATCAGAGAGGCGGCGGCAACCAGGCTCGTACGACGGCCCAGGTGCCGTTTGGCGACGGCGTAGGAGCCGCCACCGTCCGGGAACGCCGCGATGACCTGCCGGTACGAGGCCACCAGCACCGTGAGGAGCGCGGCGATCGCCAGGGTGACGGGGAGGGTGAAGCCCATGCCGTAGGCGCCGGCCGCGGCCAGGACGAGCACGATCGATTCCGGCCCGTACGCCACGGACGCCATGGCGTCCAGGGACAGCGCGGCCAGGCCCTGGAGGGCGGTCAGCCGGTGGCGGTCCCCCGGCGCCGGTGCGCAGACCCCGGTATCAGGAGGTTCCTCCGTGCCCGGAGCCCGTCCCGCAGTACCCGTCTTTCCCGTGTCTATCGACATCTCTCGCTGTTCCTCCGCTGGACAAAGTGAGGACAGCGTCGGAATTCCACGGCCGGATCACCAGGGTCCTTGACGGTGTCCATACGGCCGCCGCGCCAGTCCTCACGCGCCCTTGATGCCACAGCGGGACACCCGTATGAGGTGCGTCAAGACCTCGCCGAGGTGCGTGGCCTTCCCTCTGACAGGGGGCAGGGTTGAATGCACAAGGGCGCTCCCCAGCCCCGCCCTCGACACAGGAAGAAGGTTCAGATGGAAGCGGAGAACGTGGTCGGGCTGGTCGTCGCCCTCGCTCTGCTCGGCTATCTCGTGGCCGCACTGATCAGGCCCGAGAAGTTCTGATCCGAAGCCCTCATGTCCGGACAGGAGGCATCACATGTCCGGGTATCGCCTGCACGACTCCGGCGCCCTGCTCGCGGCCCTCGTGGTCCCCTTCCTCGTGGCGCTCGGGCTCGTGCCCTTCCGCACGGACCTCTCGGCGACGAACGCCGCACTCCTGCTCGTCGTCGCGGTGGTCGCGGTCGCCGCCATCGGCACGCGGACCGCCGGAGCGGTGGCCGCACTGTCGGCGGCCGCGTGGTTCGACTTCTTCCTCACCGAGCCCTATCAACGGTTCGCGATCACTGACCGTGACGACGTCGAGACGGCGGTCCTACTGCTCGTCGTCGGCCTGATCGTCTCCCAGCTGGCAGTACGCGCACGCCGGCTGCAGACGACCGTGATCACCGACGCCGCCCACTTGTCGAGCCTCCAGGGCACCGCCCGGATGGCCGAGGACGGCCGCTCGCCGGAGGCGGTCGTCGAGTACGTGCGCCGGGAGCTCGTCCGCCTGCTGCGGCTGCGCGGCTGCCGCTTCGAATACGGAGCCCTGATGGGCAACCTGCCGCGCCTGGAGCACGACGGCGGCCTGTGGCTGCGCCGCCCGGGCCGGATCACGGAGTACGCCGACTGGCCGGACGGCGAGACCGAGCTGCGCGTCGTAGGCGGCGGACACTACTACGGCCGCTTCCTGCTCGACCCCATCCCCGGCCCGCTGCCCCCGGAACAGGACCGCCTGGTGGCCGTCGCGCTGGCGGCACAGGCCGGCTCCGCCCTGGACTCAGCCGGCCTGGCCCACCTGGGCTGACCGGGGCCTTTCTGGTCCCTGCCCGTAAGGGTGGCGTTAAGAGTTCCCGTGCGCCCGTATGGACACCGTCAAGGTGTCTTAACGCCGGGATGAAGACACGGTTATCTCGTCATCGGCCATCTGGCCGATTCATTACTTCCCACTTCACTCAGGAGCTCGCGATGGCCGATCTGGCCTTCGTCGTCACCACGGTCGCGGTGTTCGCGCTGGTGGCTCTCATCGCCAAGGGGGTGACCAAGCTGTGAACGCCGAGAACATCGTCGGCCTCGTCGTGGCCGTCGCCCTGCTGGGCTACCTCGTCCTCGCCCTCGTCAAGCCGGAGAGGTTCTAGCCACCGATGAGTCCCGTTCTCGCTGGTGTGCTCCAGCTCCTCGCACTGATCGCCGCCCTCGCGCTGGCCTACCGCCCGCTGGGCGACTACATGGCCAAGGTCTACTCCTCCGAGAAGCACTACAAGCCGGAGAAGTGGATCTACAAGGCGATCGGCGCCAACCCGTCCGCCGAGATGCGCTGGCCCGCCTACCTGCGCGGCGTCCTCGCCTTCTCCGCGGTCAGCGTCCTCTTCCTCTACGCCCTCCAGCGCGCCCAGGGCATCCTGCCCGGCTCGCTCGGCTTCCAGGCCATCGACCCCGACCAGGCCTTCAACACCGCCGCCTCCTTCGTGGCCAACACCAACTGGCAGTCGTACTCCGGCGAGCAGGCCATGGGCCACGTCGTGCAGACCGGCGGCCTGGCGGTGCAGAACTTCGTCTCCGCCGCCGTCGGCATGGCCGTCGCGGTCGCCCTCGTACGGGGCTTCGCCCGCTCGCGGACCGGTGAGCTGGGCAACTTCTGGGCCGACCTGGTGCGGGGTGTCTTCCGCATCCTGCTGCCGATCTCCGTGATCGGCGCGATCATCCTCGTGGCCTGCGGCGCGATCCAGAACTTCGCCGGCATCCACGAGGTCGGGCAGTTCATGGGCGGCACCCAGCAGTGGAACGGCGGCGCCGTCGCCTCCCAGGAAGTCATCAAGGAACTCGGAACGAACGGCGGCGGCTACTTCAACGCCAACTCCGCCCACCCCTTCGAGAACCCCAACCCGTTCTCCAACCTCTTCGAGATCTTCCTCATCCTCGTCATCCCGTTCGCGCTGACCCGCACCTTCGGCCGCATGGTCGGAAGCCTGCGCCAGGGCTACGCGATCCTCGCGACGATGGCGGTCATCTGGGTCGGCTTCGTCGCCCTGATGATGTGGACCGAGTTCGCCGGCAACGGCCCCGCCTTCGAGACCGCGGGCGGCGCGATGGAGGGCAAGGAGACCCGGTTCGGCATCGGCGCCTCGGCCATCTTCTCCGTGTCCACCACCCTGACCTCGACCGGCGCGGTCAACTCCTTCCACTCCTCCTTCACCGGCTTCGGTGGCGGCATCCAGCTGCTGGGCATGCAGCTCGGCGAGATCGCGCCCGGTGGTGTCGGCTCCGGCCTCTACGGCATGCTGATCATGGCGATCATCGCGGTGTTCATCGCCGGGCTGATGGTCGGCCGCACCCCCGAGTACCTGGGCAAGAAGATCGGCACCCGCGAGATCAAGCTCGCGGCCTGCTACATCCTGGTCACCCCGGCGCTGGTGCTGTGCTTCACCGCCGCCGCCATGGCCCTGCCGACCCCGGTGAACTCGATGACGAACTCCGGCGCGCACGGGTTCTCCGAGGTCCTGTACGCCTACACCTCGGGCGCCAACAACAACGGCTCCGCCTTCGCGGGCCTGAACGCCGACACCCAGTGGTTCAACTCGACCATCGGCATCGCGATGCTGCTGGGCCGCTTCCTGCCCATGGTGTTCGTCCTCGCGCTGGCCGGCTCGCTCGCCGAGCAGAAGCCAGTCCCCGAGACGGCGGGCACCCTCCGTACCGACAAGCCGCTCTACACCGGCCTGCTCGTCGGCACCATCCTCATCGTCACCGGTCTGACCTACTTCCCCGCCCTCGCGCTGGGACCGCTCGCCGAAGGGCTCGCATCATGAGCACCGCCACTGAGACCCGTGCTCCGCACGAGGACCTGCCCACGGGCCACAAGCCGCCGGCCGGCCGCGTTGGCGGGGGCCTGTTCGACCCGAAGCAGCTGGTCAAGTCCTTCCCCGACGCGATCCGCAAGCTCGACCCGCGCGTGATGATCAAGTCGCCGGTCATGTTCGTGGTCCTGATCGGCTCCGTGGTCACCACCGTCCTCGCCATCAAGGACCCGACGGACTGGTTCGGCTGGGCCATCACCGCCTGGCTCTGGCTGACCACGATCTTCGCCAATCTGGCGGAGGCCGTGGCCGAGGGCCGCGGCAAGGCCCAGGCCGACACCCTGCGCAAGGCCAAGACCGACTCCGTCGCCCGCCGCCTGACCAAGGACGGCGGCGAGGAGTCCGTACCGGGCACCGAGCTGAAGATCGGCGACCTGGTGGTCTGCGAGGCCGGGGACGTCATCCCCGGCGACGGTGACGTCGTCGAGGGCGTGGCCTCCGTCGACGAGTCCGCCATCACCGGCGAGTCCGCTCCCGTCATCCGTGAGTCCGGCGGCGACCGCTCGGCCGTCACCGGCGGTACGAAGGTCCTCTCCGACCGGATCGTCATCAAGATCACGACGAAGCCGGGCGAGACCTTCATCGACCGGATGATCGCTCTCGTGGAGGGTGCGGCCCGGCAGAAGACGCCGAACGAGATCGCGCTGAACATCCTCCTCGCGTCCCTCACCATCGTCTTCCTACTCGCGGTCGTCACGCTCCAGCCGTTCGCGATCTACGCGGGCGCCGAGCAGTCCATGATCGTGCTCACGGCTCTCCTCGTCTGCCTGATCCCGACCACCATCGGCGCCCTGCTCTCCGCGATCGGCATCGCCGGCATGGACCGCCTGGTCCAGCGCAACGTCCTGGCCATGTCGGGCCGGGCCGTCGAGGCGGCGGGCGACGTGTCGACGCTGCTGCTCGACAAGACCGGCACCATCACCCTGGGCAACCGACAGGCCTCGGAATTCGTCCCCGTCAAGGGCACCACCGCCGCCGAGCTGGCCGATGCCGCCCAGCTGTCCTCGCTGGCCGACGAAACCCCCGAGGGGCGTTCCATCGTCGTCCTGGCGAAGGAGAAGTACGGGCTGCGCGAGCGGCACCAGGGCGAACTGGCCCATGCCGAGTGGATCGCCTTCACCGCCCAGACCCGTATGTCCGGTGTGGACGTCGACGGCAGGCAGACGCGCAAGGGCGCGGCCGGTTCGGTCATCACCTGGGTCAAGGAGCAGGGCGGCGAGGTCGCCGACGACGCCGACCTCCTCGCGAACAGGATCTCGGAAGCGGGCGGTACGCCGCTCCTGGTCGCCGTCAAGGACGAGAAGGGCGCCCGGGTCCTGGGTGTCATCCACCTCAAGGACGTCGTCAAGGAGGGCATGCGGGAGCGGTTCGACGAGCTGCGCCGCATGGGCATCAAGACCGTCATGATCACGGGTGACAACCCGCTCACCGCCAAGGCCATCGCCGAAGAGGCGGGCGTCGACGACTTCCTCGCCGAGGCCACCCCCGAGGACAAGATGGCCCTCATCAAGCGGGAGCAGGCGGGCGGCAAGCTCGTCGCCATGACCGGCGACGGCACGAACGACGCCCCGGCGCTCGCCCAGGCGGACGTCGGCGTGGCCATGAACACCGGCACCTCGGCCGCCAAGGAGGCCGGGAACATGGTGGACCTGGACTCCAACCCCACCAAGCTGATCGAGATCGTCGAGATCGGCAAGCAGCTCCTCATCACCCGGGGCGCCCTGACCACGTTCTCCATCGCCAACGACGTCGCGAAGTACTTCGCGATCATCCCGGCCATGTTCGCCGTGGTCTACCCGGGCCTCGACAAGCTCAACATCATGGGCCTGCACTCCCCCGAGTCGGCGATCCTCTCGGCCGTCATCTTCAACGCGCTGATCATCATCGCGCTCGTCCCGCTCGCCCTCAAGGGCGTGCAGTACAAGCCGACCAGCGCCGACAAGATGCTCCGCCGGAACATCGGGATCTACGGACTCGGCGGCCTGATCGCCCCGTTCATCGGCATCAAGCTCATCGACATGATCATCACCCTCATCCCCGGAATCGGCTGACCCCCATGAACAACTCTGTAGGCAACACAGCACGGTTGATCGGGGCAGGCCTGCGCGCCCTGCTCGTCCTGACCGTGATCTGCGGGGTCATCTACCCGCTCGCCGTCACCGGCATCGCCCAGGCCCTGTTCCACGACAAGGCCAACGGCTCCGAGATCAAGGACAAGAGCGGGCGGGTCGTCGGGTCCTCCCTCATCGGGCAGACCTACAACCTCCCGAAGCAGGCTCGTTCTGATTCGACTACGGGCGACGACGCCGAAGAGGCCCCGAAGCCGGACCTGAAGTGGTTCCAGCCGCGCCCCTCCAACGGGCTGGGCAGCAACTCGGTCAACACCCAGTACTCGCTGATCCTGTCCGGCGCCACCAACCGCTCCGCCGACAACGGGGCCGTGAACGGCAAGTGCACCAAGAATGCCGAGGAAGGCACTCTCTGCGCCCAGGTCGTCGCCGCCAAGGAAGCCGTCATCGCCGACAACTCCACGGCCGGCTACAAGGTCAAGGCGGAGGACGTGCCGGCCGACGCCGTCACCTCCTCCGGGTCGGGCCTGGACCCGCACATCTCCCCGGAGTACGCCAAGCTCCAGGTCCACCGGGTCGCCGAGCGGAACAGGCTCGACGTCAAGCAGGTCGAGAAGCTCGTCGCCGACCACACCACCGGCCGGACCCTCGGCTTCATGGGCGAGCCCCGCGTCAACGTCCTCGAACTCAACACCGCCCTCAAGGCACTGAGCAAGAGCTGATGTTCGACATCGAACGGACCGGGAGCCGGCGGGGCGCGGACGTCCGCGTCCCGCCGGCTCCTCACCGTGCCCGCAACGAAGGAAAGGCTGCACACCGATGACCCGGGTGCTGGTGGTGGAGGACGATCCCCAGCTCGTCCGCGCGCTGAAGATCAACCTTCAGGCGCGCAAGTTCGAGGTCGAGGAGGCCTCCGACGGCGGCTCGGCCCTGCGGCTCGCGGCCGCACGCAAGCCGGACGTCATCGTGCTGGACCTCGGGCTGCCCGACATGGACGGCGTCGACGTGATCAAGAACGTCCGCAGCTGGAGCCGCGTGCCCATCCTGGTCCTCTCCGCCCGGCACACCTCGGAGGACAAGATCCGGGCCCTGGACGCCGGCGCCGACGACTACGTGACGAAGCCCTTCAGCATGGACGAGCTCCTGGCCCGCCTGCGCGCAGCCGCCCGCAGGCAGGAGGCCCCGGCTGCATCTCAGCCCGACGAGGTCGCCGTCGTCACGACCGACGAGTTCTCCGTCGACCTCGTCGCACGGAAGGTACGGCGGGGGGAGCGCACCGTACGCCTGACCCCGACGGAGTGGCACCTGCTGGAGATCCTCATCACCCACCCGGGCCGACTGATCACACAGGCCCGGCTGCTGCTGGAGGTCTGGGGTCCCACGTACGGGGAGAACACCAACTACCTGCGCGTCTACATGGCCCAGCTCCGGCGCAAACTGGAGGCGGACCCCTCGCACCCCCGGTACCTGATCACCGAACCGGGCATGGGCTACCGCTTCGAACCCTGATCACCGCCTGATCGTCAACAGAGAAGAAGAGTCTGAACATGGGACGCGGCAAGCTCCGCATCTACCTCGGTGCGGCACCGGGCGTCGGCAAGACGTACGCGATGCTCTCCGAGGCGCACCGCCGGGTCGAGCGGGGCACCGACTGCGTCGTCGGCTTCGTCGAGCACCACAGCCGGCCGCGCACCGAGGTGATGCTGCACGGTCTCGAGCTCATCGAGCGGCGCGAGCTGGAGTACCGCGGCTCCACGTTCACCGAGATGGACGTCGACGCGATCCTCGCCCGCCGCCCCGCCGTCGCACTGGTCGACGAGCTCGCGCACACGAACGTCCCCGGCTCGCGCAACGCCAAGCGCTGGCAGGACGTCGAGGAACTGCTCCAGGCGGGCATCGACGTCGTCTCGACCGTGAACATCCAGCATCTCGAATCGCTGGGTGACGTGGTCGAGACGATCACCGGCGTCCGCCAGCGCGAGACCGTTCCCGACGAGGTGGCCCGGCGGGCCGACCAGATCGAACTGGTCGACATGTCCCCGCAGGCACTGCGGCGCCGCATGGCGCACGGCAACGTCTACAAGCCCGACAAGGTCGACGCGGCCCTCTCGAACTACTTCCGCCCCGGCAATCTGACCGCACTGCGTGAGCTGGCGCTGCTGTGGGTGGCCGACCGGGTGGACGAGTACCTCCAGGAGTACCGGGGCGAGCACAACATCCGCTCCACCTGGCAGGCGCGCGAGCGGATCGTCGTCGGCCTCACCGGCGGTCCCGAGGGCCGTACGCTCATCCGCCGCGCCGCCCGTCTCGCCGAGAAGGGGGCGGGCGGCGAGGTCCTCGCTGTCTACATCGCCGCCAGCGACGGCCTCGCCTCCGCCTCCCCCAAAGAACTGGCCGTCCAGCGCACCCTGGTCGAGGATCTCGGCGGCACCTTCCACCACGTCATAGGCGACGACGTCCCCGACGCCCTGCTGGAGTTCGCCCGCGGCTGCAACGCCACGCAGATCGTGCTCGGGGTGAGCCGCCGCCGCTCCTGGCAGTACGTCTTCAGCCCCGGCGTCAGCGCCACCGTCGCCCGCGAATCCGGCCCCGACCTCGACGTGCACATCGTGACCCACGACGAGGCGGCCAAGGGCCGCGGCCTGCCCGTCCCCCGCGGTGCGCGACTCGGCCGCTCGCGCATCATCTGGGGCTGGCTGGCCGGAATCGCCGGTCCCGCCCTGCTCACCGTCCTGCTGAGCCAGTTCGTCCCCGAGCTCGGGCTCGCGAACGACATGCTGCTCTTCCTCACCTTCACGGTGGCGGCGGCCCTGCTCGGCGGGCTGCTCCCCGCGCTCGCCTCGGCGGCGTTCGGGTCCCTGCTGCTGAACTACTACTTCACGCCGCCGCTGCACAAGTTCACCATTTCCGACCCGAAGAACATCGTCGCCATCGCAATCTTCGTCGGCGTGGCCGTGTCGGTGGCCTCCGTGGTCGACCTGGCCGCCCGGCGCACCCACCAGGCCGCCCGGCTGCGCGCCGAGTCCGAGATCCTCTCCTTCCTCGCGGGCAGTGTCCTGCGGGGCGAGGACTCCCTCGGCGCCCTCCTGGAACGGCTCCGCGAAACCTTCGGTATGCAGTCGGTCGTCCTTCTGGAACGCGCCAGCGAGGTCGACCCCTGGACGACGGCGGCATCCGTCGGCACCGGCCCTGTCGGCCGGCCCGAGGATGCGGACGTGGACCTGCCCATAAGCGACACCATGGCGCTCGCCCTGACCGGCCGGGTCCTGCCCGCCGAGGACCGCCGTGTCCTCGGCGCCTTCGCCGCGCAGGCGGCCGTTGTACTCGACCGCCAGCGTCTCGTCGACGAGGCCGAGAAGTCCCGCGAGCTCGCCGAGGCCAACCGCATCCGCACCGCGCTCCTCGCCGCCGTCAGCCACGACCTGCGCACCCCGCTCGCCGGCATCAAGGCCTCCGTGAGCTCGCTGCGCTCCGACGACGTCGAATGGTCCGACGACGACAAGGCCGAACTCCTCGAAGGGATCGAGGACGGCGCCGACCGTCTCGCCGCCCTGATCGGCAACCTCCTCGACATGTCCCGCCTCAACACCGGCACCGTCGTCCCCCTCATCCGCGAGACCGACCTCGACGAGGTCGTCCCCATGGCCCTGGGCGGCGTACCGGAGGACAGCGTCGAACTCGACATCCCCGAAACCCTGCCGATGGTCGCCGTCGACCGGGGCCTGCTGGAACGGGCCGTCGCCAACATCGTCGAGAACGCCGTCAAGTACAGCCCGCACGGACACCCCGTCAACGTCTCCGCCAGCGCCCTGGCAAACCGCGTCGAGCTGCGCGTCGTCGACCGCGGACCCGGAGTCCCCGACGAGGCCAAGGACCGCATCTTCGAACCCTTCCAACGCCACGGCGACGCCCCACGAGGCGCCGGAGTCGGCCTCGGCCTCGCCGTCGCCCGCGGCTTCACCGAGGCCATCGGAGGCACCCTCACGGCTGAGGACACCCCGGGCGGCGGCCTCACCATGGTCCTCACCCTCCCCATAGCGGGGGACGGTCCTCCGGTATCACCGGAGCTCCCGACCTCCGCGGTGACCTGACGTCGAGGCGGCCGACCGAAACACGCGAGCCGTCCGGCCCCGGTATCCCCATACCGGAGAGCCGGACGGCTCATGTGTCGTGCGACGTGTGACCGGCACGCGGTCGCTTCGATCCGTACCCCCACGGTGGGACCCTGCGCCACTTCGGGCGGTGTTCAGGTCACCGCCGCCAGCCGCGTGCCGCCGGACCGTCTTCCGGCTCCGTCGCCACACCAGTCTGCATCCGGCCGACGGCCCTGGCAGCACTCCTTGACGGGTTCCTTCCGCGCGGAAGTCGATCTTTGATGCAGCCCTGACGATGAGCATCAGAAGGCCGTCAAGAAGGCCTCGAGCCCTTGCCTCCAACTCCCCGATGCGCTGGGATTGCGCCATGAACAGCGGTCCGCGCTACGACGATCGGCCACCGAATCCGGTGCAGCCGACGGCGCCCGCTGTCCGCCCGGCCGCCCTCTGACATCGGCCGCGCGTCCTCCGCGTACCTGCCACCAGCCCCCTTGAAGGGCGCTGCCCGAGGCCGCGTACGCATCCTCACCTTCACCGCATGACCTGAGCCCATACCCCCGCCTCGCGCCGGGGCGCCGGGTACGTCAGGCATGCCCTCTTCCAGGAATTCGCCATGTCCTCATCCCTGTCCGGCCGTACCGTCCTCGTCACCGGGGCCACCTCCGGCATCGGCTACGAGACCACCCGCCAGCTCGCGGAGCTCGGCACTATCGTCCTCCTCCATGGCCGCACGCCGGAGGAGGCCCAGGCCGCCACCGACCGGCTGATCGCCACCTCCGGCATCAACGGCGCCCAGCTCCGCCCGCTCGCAGCCGACTTCACCCGCCTGGAGGAGGTCGAGAACCTCGCCCACGCCGTCGTACGCGACCACCCGCGCCTGGACGTACTGGTCAACAACGCGGCCATCGCCGCGCCTGAGCGCCACACCCTGACCGCCGACGGCAATGAGATCGCCTTCCAGGTCAACTTCCTGGCCCACTACCTCCTCACCAACCTCCTGGAACCCGCCCTCACCAGTGACCCCGGTGGGCGCGTCGTCAACGTCTCCTCCGCGCTGCACCGCTCCGGCGCCATCCAGTGGAACGACCCGCAGCGCGTGCGCCGTTACTCCCGCCTCGCCGCGTACGCCCAGTCGCAGCTCGCGCTGACCGTCTTCGCCGCCGACCCGCGCGTCACCGCCGTCTCCGTCGACCCCGGCGTGTGCGAGACCGGCCTCCTTCCGCTGTACGGGCACGAGGGCGCGCCGGCCGCCGAGGGCGCCCGGCACGTCGTTCGGCTCTGCGACCCGGCCACCGAGATCGTCAACGGCGCCTACTACGGCCGCTCCGAGCGCGTCGCCCCGGCCCCCGCCGCCACCGAGGACCGCACCATCAAGCGCCTCAACAAGCTCGCCGACCTCCTCGTCGGCCACACCGCCTGAAGGGATGCACTGACATGTCCAAGCGCGCACGCAAGAAGAGGGCCCGTCGCAAGAAGGGCTCCAACCACGGCAGCAAGCCCTCCTGCTAGGCACCAGCCCACCCCGTGGGGCGGCCCTCCGACAGGGCCGCCCCACTTCCATGGCACCTCAAGGAAGTTCCGTGATCAACCTGCCGTCGCATCGCCTCCCGGCCCTCGTCCGCTGGTTCCCCACCGGAGCCCCGGGCTCCGGCGCCTTGACCGAGCACGTCCTGACCACCGAGGCCGGCCGCTGGTGGGTGGACCGCGTCATCCAGCCGCGCGCGATCGCTGTCGAATGCGGGGACCACGTACTCCTGCGCGGAGAACCGGGGGCACTCACGCCGGGCGAACTCGCCGTCTTCGCCGATCGCTCCGTCGAAGCCCCCGGCCGATTCCTCCCGCTGCTCGGTGCCGCGTTCCAGCGTGTGGTGCCGTGGCAGCGTGTGGTGTACGTCAAGCGCTCCCAGGTGCCGGCGGCCCGACCGCCGAGGGGTGTCACCGTACGCAGGCTGAACGCGCGGGACACCCGGGCGCTCACCACGCTTCCGCCCGCCATGGGCTGGATCCACCGTACGTGGGGCGGTCCCGACTCCCTCGCCCGCTCCGGCTACGCCTGGGCCGTCTTCCACGGCGACCGCATCGTGGCCGTGGCCTGCACCTACTTCCTCGGCACCGCGTACGAGGACGTCGCCTGCGTCACCGTGCCCGACCCCCGCGTGCAGTACCTGGCGCTCGACTGCGTCAACGCCCTGTGCTCGGACGTAGCAGCCCGCGGTCACACGCCGAGCTGGACCTGCTCGACAAGCAACCGCCCCGGCCGCCTGCTCGCCTGGACGGCGGGCTTCCGCCCGGAGCGGGAGTACGCCCACTACGCGGTCGGTGCCCCGGTGCCGGCCGGAAGACTGTCCGCAAGCTGACGGGGGAGGCTGGCCGCCTGGGCTCCGTCCACCACGGCCCTGGCACGCCGATCGCGAGCCGCACCCGATGGCTGCGGCCTGGAGTCCCGCTACGGCAGGTCGGATCCCGGGCCCACGTGCCCGCCGGCTGGTGCCTCCAGCAGCCGGTTCAGCTCGCACCCGGCCTCGTCGTACCCGGCGTCCGAGATCCGTTGCAGCTCGGGCACGTCGCCGTTCGCGACCGCCCGTCGGGTGAGCAGGAACCCGGCGCGCGTGCACCCCTCATCCAACAATTCGCTGAGCTCCCCGAGGTCCCCGGCCGCGTCAGCCAGGTCGGCCAGCCGGTCCAAGGCGGCCTCGTTGCCCTCATCGGCCAGCTCGCGCAGGGTCTCTCGATCGATGTCCAAGTTCGTCATGGCGCCATGCTGCAACCCTGCCCCAGGGGAAAGGTCAAGTGGGACGATGGCCGGGTGATCACCATCGGGCAGCTGGCCAGGTACGTCGGAGTGTCGATCAAGACCATCCGCGTCTATCACGACAAGGGCCTGCTCCCCGAGCCCGACCGGGATGCCTCCGGCTATCGGCGGTACGGTGCGCACGACGCCGTCGACCTGATCAAGATCCGGACACTCGCCGACGCCGGAGTCCCGCCGGCCCGCATCCGGGAGCTGAGGTCGGCGACCGACCAGGAGTTCCAGCAGGCGTTGCGCGAGATCGACGACGAGCTCACCGCACGGATCCGCCGCCTGCGGGCAACGCAAGGGCACCTGCGCCGGCTCGCCGCCGGGAATCTGGCACCGCTGCCGGCCGAGGTCGGCGCGCATCTGGAGCGCCTGGGCCGCTGGGGATTCACGCCTCGATGGGTGGACCTGCAGCGCGACCTGTGGATCCTCGTCTTCGCCACCCACGCGGACCGCGCGTTCGCACTGTTCCACGACCAGGCCGAGACCCTGTCCGACCCGACGCTACGGCAGCTCTACCTCGACTACGACCATGTGTACGACCTCGACGCCGACGACCCCCGCATCGACGACCTTGCCCGCCGCATCGCCGTGGCGACCCGAGAGCGCTACGGATCCGACGCCCTGCCCGGGCTGGATGCAGCCTCCGACATCCCCGCCCTCATCCAGGGGTCGGTCAATGCCTCGTCCCCCGCATGGCGGCGGCTCGACACGCTCATTCGCGCACAGCTGGGCGTGTGACGTGACGTGCGCGGCAGGCTCGGCATCGACGGGGCCTCGACTGCACCCCGTCGGCTACGCCCGGCTCACGCCTCGAAGCGGTATCCCATGCCAGGGGCGGTGATCAGGTGGCGCGGGTGCGAGGGGTCCGCCTCCAGTTTCCGGCAGAGGTGAGCCATGTACACCCGCAGGTAGTTGGTCTGCGTTCCGTAGGAGGAGCCCCACACCTCCTGGAGCAGACGCCTCTGGCTGACGAGCCGGCCCTGGTTACGGATCAGGACCTCCAGCAGATGCCATTCCGTCGGCGTGAGCCTGATGCTCTCCCCTCTGCGCCTGGCCTTCTTCGCGAGCAGGTCGACGGTGAACTCGTCGGTCTCGACGACCGATTCCTCCGAGGCTGCCGAGCCTTGTGGCAGCGTGCGGCGGGCGACCGCTTGGAGCCGGGCCAGGAGTTCGTCCATGCTGAAGGGCTTGGTGATGTAGTCGTCAGCGCCCGCGTCCAGCGCCGCGATCTTCTCCTCGGAGCCGTGGCGGGCGGAGACCACCAGCACGGGCACCAGCGACCATCCGCGCAAGTGCTTGATCACATCGATCCCGTCCATGTCGGGCAGCCCGAGGTCGAGCAGCACCACGTCCGGGCCGTGGGCCGCCACGGCGTCCAGGGCCGCGGCCCCGTCCTGCGCGCAGTCCACCTCGTACTTCCGCGCCTTCAGATTGATGACCAGCAACCGCGCGAGCTGCGGTTCGTCATCGACCACCAGCACCCTGGTCATCGGCGCGCCACCTTCCTGTCGTACGTAAGTCCCTTGGAGGTCCGGACCGACCAGTTGACGTTCCGCCGGAGGAGACGGCCGACCGTGGTGCGTCCCGTCACCAGTCCGACCCCCCGCGGTCCGGACTGGACAGGGTCTCGGCGGCGATCGCTCGCGCCCTCCAACCTCGCATCACGGACGGCCGTCCGCTTCCCCCTGCCGCTCAGTCTGCGACCACCTGCAGGAGCCGATGCGCCACGTTGACGCCACTCTGACGACAGGCCTGCACTTCTTGACGCGCCGCTGATGGCGGGGCGTGGGGGACGCCGTCAGGGAGTCGTGCTCTGCACCTTGGTGGGCATCACCCGTCCGGGTCATCCCGGCATCAGAGCCTTGTCAAGGACTGGCTGACTGCCTTGAGCTCTGTTGTGCAAGGCAGTTGGATGAGTGACGTGAACAGCGGTCTGCGCCACGACGACCGGCCACCGCATACGGTGCGCCCGGCCCCGCGCGCTGCTCACCTGCCGGTGCACTGAGCCACCGCACGATCTGCGGCCGCCCGCCCCGCCCGTAAAGCGGGCGGCCGCTTCCGCCTGGTGTCTGCCCCCACCCGGGCAGGCACCAGGCCCCACTCTTCGCAGGCTTCGGGTCCGCTCACCCGGTCAGCACTCGGCACCGTATTCCACCCGACATCTTCGGATCGCGGCTGCCTCTTGAGCCGACCGGGACGCGCACGTGGCCCCACCTGGTTGCGCCACTACGGAGCGCACCATCCGTCGCTTGGAAGAGCCGGTTGCCAGTACGCCCCGCTCCCCGGACCGAAGAACCCGTGCACCCCCTGGAGGCCCTTCGTGATCGAGATCGCGCCGCAGCAGCTCCCCGCCCTCAGCCGCTGGTTTCCCACCGGCTCCCCCGGTACCGGCGCCCTCACCGAACACGTGCTGACCACGGGTCGCGGCACCTGGTGGGCCGACCGCCCGGACCGGCCCCGTGTACTCGCCGTCACCTGCGCCGACCACGTACTGCTGCGCGGCGACCCCAGCGCGCTCACCCCGGCTGCCCTGTCCCCGTTCGCGGGCCGGTACGTGGAGGCCCCGGCCCGGTTCTGGCCTTCTCTCGGGTCCGCCTTCGAGCGCGTCGTCCCCTGGGAACGGATGCTGTACGTCCACTAGGCCCAGGCACCGGTGTCCCTCCCCCGCACACCGCGCGGCGTGACGGTACGGGGGCTGACGCCCGAGGACGCTCCGGCACTCGCCGACCTGCGTCCCGAAAGCGCCTGGATTCATGCCAGTTGGGGCGGGCCTGCCGGGCTCGCAGCGTCCGGCCACGGCTGGGCGGCGTTCGCCAAGGGCCGGATCCTCTCTGTCGCCTGCACCTACTTCCTCGGAAGCGCCCACGAGGACGTCGCGGTCGTCACCGTGCCCGATCGCCGCCGCGAGCGCTTGGCGCTGGCCTGCGTCGCCGGCCTGACAGCGGACATCCGGGCACGCGGACACATCCCGAGCTGGTGCTGCTCGCGCGACAACCGGGCCAGCCGGCTGCTGGCCTGGATGGCCGGCTTCCGGCTGACCCGCGAATACGTCCATCACGCCACCGGCCGGGCCCTGGCACGCGAGGTCCGGGCGACCCTGGTCCCCGCATGAACCAGGCATGGCCGACGCGTCAGCAGGTAGGCTGCGCGCTCATCGCGTTGAGCAGGCCAGCAGCGCGCTCGGCGTCGTCCACGCTCACCGCGAACTCGTTCCCCCGCCGGGGACGGATCACCAGACACTCACCGCTGCGCAGCATCACCGTCGTCCCCATGCCGCTCAGCCGGTATCCCCAGCCCCCACCTGAGCGGGAGTGCGGGCTTCGGCACGCGCCGATTCGATGTCCTGAACGGGCCAGCGTCGCACGGGCCAGCCGAGCGGGCCGAAGGCGAGCTCAGGCCCTTCTCGGTGACGCGCACCTGCACGGAGGCGCAGGACAGCACCACGACGGAGACCGTGGCGAACGGTGCGACGACCGCCCACGGCACCCCGACCATTCCACTCGCCCCCACCAGCGCGGCGGCCAGCGCGACCAAGCCGGTCACAACCCCGATCCAATGGAGCCACGGGTTCGCCGTCCGGGAGAGCCACACGAACCTCTCGCCGGCCGGAATCTCCGTGTTCGGCCCGCTCGTCACCACGCCCGGTGTCGCCGGCGCCCGATCGCGGCGGGTCACCGCCCACCCGGCCAGCCCCGCCACGGTCGCCGCCACGCCGGACGTCAGCACGGCTCACACGCTCACGGGATCGGCCTGTCGCCAGTCCGCGTGATCCAGGTTCGCCCGGACAATGGATATCTGCGCACCGGCGAGGAAGACACCCCCGGACAGCAGACCGGCTACGGCTCAGTTCCGCGTCTGTCGAACAGCACGGACCGCTGGTCCCCCAGCCGTCGGTCGCCTGGGCCGCCGTATGCGTCATCTCGCCAGATCAAGCCGCGCCTCCTCCAGGTCCAGGGAGCGCTGGAGGCTGCGGTGGGTGGCATCGCTGATGCGGTGTTCGTCGTAGAGCCGCTGGAGTTCGGCCGTCTCGACCCGGATGAGGTCGCGGCGCAGCAGCCGGTACACGTGGTCGGCCGACTCGGCCAGGTCGGCTTCCTCCAGGCGGTCGCGGGCGTGTTCGAGGCGGGCATTCAGGCTGCGCCGGAGCCGGTCGGCCACGACGTCCGGTACTGCTTCGAGGTCGGACATCTCGTCCAGTCGCCGGATGCCGGCGGCCGCGAGCGCACACCGGGCGGAAGCCTCCTCCCGTTCGGTGTGGTCCGGTTCGGGGGCGATTCCCGAGCGGCGCACCACGTCGGCCAGGGTGAAACCCTGGGCCACAAGGGTGACCACCACCACGGATGTCGTCAGTACGAGTACGAGCGGCCGCTGGGCCAGGAGGCTGCCGTCGTCCGCGGCGACGGGGATGGACAGGGCCGCGGCCAGCGGGACGACTCCGCGCGTGCCCGCCCAGGTCAGTACGACCGGGACACGCCAGGAGGGACGTACGCCCGCGTTCCGCTGGACGACGGCCGAGAGCGGCAGAACCCACAGCAGGCGCAAGGTGACCAGCGTCGCGGCGACCGCCAGGGCGTACAGCGGCCAGAGACCGTCGCCTTCGGTCAGTGCGGCGACCTACCCGGGAAGGGTGAGCCCGATGAGGCTGAAGACGACGCTCTCCAGCAGGAAGACCACGGTGCCGTTGACGGCGTGCAGCTGGATCCGGATGCGGGCGTTGGTCAACCGGTCGGCCCGGCCACCGAGTACGACGCCGGCCACGACGACCGAGGTCACGCCCGATGCGTGCACCGCCTCCGCAAGCACATACGCGGCGTAGGGGGTCACGAGGGCGATGACGGTCTCCAGTACCGGGTCCTCGGTCCGGCGGCGGATCAGCGCCACCGCCCCCGCAACGGTTCCTCCGATGAGGGTGCCGCCCCCGGCGAGCATCGCGGACTCGGTGCCCGCCGCCTGCCAGGACACCCCGGCGGAGGCCATGGCAACGACGACGGCGACGCGGAAGAGCACGAGCGAGGTGGCGTCGTTGAACAGGCTCTCCGCCTGTACGAGGACTTGGACGCGGGGAGGCAGGGCAAGGCGCCGGCCCAGGGCGGTGACCGCCACCGGGTCCGTACTCGCGAGGATGGCCCCCAAGACCAGCGCCATCTGCCACGTCAGCGGAGTGATCAGCGACGCGATTACCCCGACCGCGGCCGCCGAGGCCAGCACCAGGCCGACGGCGAGCACACTGACCGGCTTCCACGCCAGGCGCAGCTCGCGCCAGGACAGCTCCTCCGCGCTCGCGTAGAGCAAGGGCGGCAGTCACGACGAGCCCGATGACTTCGGGACTGACCCGGATCTCGGGGGTGCCCGGTATCAGCGCGACGACGAGGCCTGCGACAACGAGCAGTGAGGGCGCGGGGATTCGCCAGCGGCGGGCACCCGTGGCCACGACCGTGGCCAGCACCACGAGGAACAAAACCGTACCGACGCTGCGCATTCCGCCCGCGCCCGAGTCGACGCGGACCGTGCGGTCACGCGACGCCGACCAGGCTTCCCGGCACACCGCCTTCACCCTATCGATGGATCGGCCGTCAATACACCGTCAAAGTCCCGGCCGACCCGCATCAGGAAGCCGTCAGGGCCGTTTCGTTCAGGGTTTCGTTGAGTTTCGCTGGTGAGGTTGAGGATGTACGGAGGGGTCGGTGTACGGGTGAGCACGGAGAATGTCGTAGGCATCGTCGTGGCGGTCGGCCTCGTCGGGTATCTGGTCCTGGCGTTGTTCTTCCCCGAGAAGTTCTGAGCGTGACGACCATGCACGAGGCCGGTCCGGCAGCCGGGGCGCGGCCAGACCTCCGGCCCGGAAGGCTCAAGGTCTTCCTGGGCGCGGCTCCCGGCGTCGGCAAGACGTACCGGATGCTCGACGAGGCGCACCGCCGGGTCGCCCGCGGCGCAGACGTGGTGGCCGGCTTCGTGGAGTGCCACCGGCGCCGGCACACCGAAGCGAAGCTCGACGGCCTGGAGATACTTCCCTTGGCCGGCCACGACTACCGTGGTGGCCGGTACGTGGAGTTGGACCGGGAAGCATTGCTGTCCCGGCGTCCGCAGGTGGTGCTGATCGACGAGCTCGCCCACACCAACGTTCCGGGAGGAGACCGGCACCCGAAGCGCTGGCAGGACGTCGAGGACATCCTCGCCGCCGGGATCGACGTGGTCACCACGCTCAACATCCAGCACCTGGAGTCACTGAGCGACGTCGTCGAGAAGATCACCGGAGTGCCGCAGCACGAGAGGGTGCCCGACGAGTTCGTACGCCGCGCCGACGAGATCGAGCTGGTCGACATACCCCCCGAGGGACTTCGACGCCGGATGGCCCACGGCAACATCTATCCCCCGGAGCGGATCGACGCCTCCCTCGCCAACTACTTCCGGCCCGGCAACCTCATCGCTCTGCGGGAACTGGCGCTCCTGTGGCTGGCCGGGCGCGTGGACGAGGCCCTGCACAAGTACCGCACCGAGCACGGCATCGGGGACGTCTGGGAGACCCGGGAACGGGTGGTGGTGGCGCTCACGGGCGGCCCCGAGGGCGAGACCCTGATCCGCCGAGCCGCCCGCATCGCCGGCAGGTCCGCCGGCGGCGAGCTGCTCGCCGTGCACATCGCGCGCAGCGACGGACTCGCCGCGGGGGTCTCGCACGCGGCGCTCGCCGCCCAGCGGGCCCTCGTCGAGGATCTGGGCGGCAGCTACCACTCCGTCGTCGGCGACGAAGTACCGACAGCCTTGGTGGACTTCGCGGTGGCGGAGAACGCCACGCAGCTCGTCCTCGGTACCAGCCGCCGCCGCAGGCTGGAACGTTTCCTCACCGGCTGGGGCATCGGCGAGACCGTGGTGGCGCTCTCCGGGGACATCGACGTGCACATGGTCACGCACGAGCGGGCGGGGCACGGCCGGCTGCTGCCGTCCCGCCGCCGCACGCTGCCCACCTCCCGGCTCGTCGCCGGACCCGTGGCCGGTGTGGTGCTCCCGGTGCTGCTCACCCTCGGCCTCGACCGGATGCGCGACACGCTGAACCTCACCAGCGAAGCCCTGCTCTTCCTGGTAGCCGTCGTCGCAGTGGCCTGCGTCGGCGGAGTGGTCTCTGCCCTGGTCGCGGCGCTGACCGCCGCATTACTCCTCAACTACTGGTTCATGCCGCCCATAGGCGAGTTCACCATGAGCGACCCGGACAGCGTGCTGGCACTGGTGGTCTTCGCCGTCGTCGCCGCCACCGTGGCCGCCGCGGCGGACAGGTCTTTGCGGCTCTCCCGCCGCGCCGCCCGGGCCACGGCCGAGGCAGAGACGATGTCCTCCCTCGCGGGCAGCATCGTCCGAGGCGACCAGACGATACCGGCGCTGTTGGAACGCACCAGGGAGACCTTCGGCATGGACACCGTCGATCTGGCTCCGGAGGCCCCGGACACCGGTTCCGGCACCGAGAGCGGACGCCGCGTCCGCGCGGGTTCGGACCCCGCCCTGGTGGTCGCGGCCGGATCGGGGGCCTTCCTCGTCCTGCGAGGCCGTGCGCTGCCCTCCTCGGAGCGCCGCGTTCTGGCCGCCTTCGCCGCGCACGTCGGCGCCGCGGTCGAGCGGGCCCGCCTGGCCGAGGCCGCTGCCGAAGTCGAACCGATCAAGGCCGCCGACCGGCTGCGCACCGCCCTGCTGCGGGCCGTCAGCCACGACCTGCGCACCCCGTTGGCAGGGGCACTGGCCGCGATCACCTCATTGCGCACCCCGGACGTGGACTTCTCCGAGGAAGACCGGGCCGAGCTGCTCGAATCCGCCGAGCTCTCCCTGAACCGGCTGAACCGGCTCGTGGAGAACCTGCTCGACCTCAGCCGCCTGCAAGCCGGCGCCCTCACCCTCGAACTGCGGGCCACCACCCTCGAGGAAGTCCTGCCGGCCGCCCTGGAGTCCTTGGAACCGGCGGACGGGCCCGGCATCGACGTACAGAGCCTGGAGACGGTACCGGCGCTCCAGGCCGACCCGCCTCTTCTCGAACGGGTGCTGGCGAACCTGGTCGGCAACGCGGTCCGCCACGCCCCCGGGGACCGTCCCGTGCTGGTGATGGCGAGCGCCCTGGCCGGCCGGGTCGAGGTCAGGATCGCCGACCGGGGTCCCGGGATCGCCGCCGATGACCGTGAGCGGGCCTTCGAGCCCTTCCAGCGCCTCGGCGACCGCGACAACACCGCCGGTCTCGGCCTCGGGCTCGCTCTGGCCCGCGGGCTCACGGAGGCGATGGACGGCACGCTCACGGCGGAGGACACCCCTGGCGGCGGTCTGACCATGGTCCTGTCCCTGCCTGCGGCCACTGATGCGGCCGCAGGACGGCTCTGACCAGCATGTCCTTCCCAACCCACCACCCGGGCCGGTATCGGGCCGATTGACCTCGGTTGAACCGGAATAGCCGCGCCGGTCAGTCCGAACCCTGGATCGCACAGGGGAAGCCATTTCCACCATGGGGGAACACATGTCATTCGACGAGGAATGGGCGCAGCTCAAGTCGGCCGCTGCCGAGAAACAGACCGCCATGCGGCTCAATCAGCTGGATTCCGGAGGGGGTGGCGGATCGGGGCCGCAGGGGGACCTGGTGGTCACCCAGAAGGATCTGGCCGCTGTCGGTGACGCGGCGTTCAAGCTCCGCCAGAGGCTCGGCACGGACGGGGACCACGCCAAGGCCAGCACATACGAGGCTGCGGGCTCCTTGAAGAAGGACTTCGCCCTGGGTGCCGCCCTCTCGACGGTCGCGGACAAGTGGCACGACCAGGTCGGCACCCTGCTGGACGCCTGCGCCCACATCTCCAACCACCTGGACTACACCCAGAACGCGCACGCCGAAGGCGAGTACTGGATCGCCACCCAGTTCAAGTTCGCGCAGCTCAACGCAGGCTTCGAGGAAAGGGCGCAGCACTGATGGACCTGGACGCACTGCGCTTCGCGGACTTCACGAAGCTGTCCACGGCCGTGGCCGACTGGACGGCCATGGCCACCAAGCTGTGGGAGCTGGAGTCGGATGCCCGCGGCGATCTCGGCGGGAAGGCCGCGAAGGCGGACTGGGCGGGGGTGAACGCGACCGTGACGCGGGAGTTCATCGGCAAGACCGCCAAGGAGTTCGCCGACGCCGCGACCGAGGCGACCAGTATCGGGAACATCCTGCGCGACACCCACAGCGAGCTCGTCGACTACAAGGCCAGGCTGAACGAGGCCATCCGGCGTGGCCTGGAGAAGAACCTCACGGTGGTGGGGACGGGTGACGGCTGCTTCACCGTCACGATGAACATCCACCCCGACCGCGCCGCCAAGGGCACCTCGGTGCCCGAGCACACCGAGGCCGACGCGACCTCACTGCGGGACGAGGTGCAGCGGATCCTGGAGGGTGCGACCGAGAGCGACACGACGGCGGCGCAGGCTCTGACGATGCTGGTCGGCCAGACCCCGTACGGCTTCTCCGACGCCGCCTACTACGACCGCGACCGCGCGGCGGACGCCATGAAGGACGCCGACCGGATCGCGAAGCTCCTCAAGACCAAGGGGGACGACATGTCCCCCGAGGAGTTCGACAGGCTCAACGCCGACCTGGCCAAGTACAAGGACGACCGGCTCTTCCAGGAGAAGCTCGCCACCACCATCGGCCCGCGCGGCCTGCTCGACTTCTGGGCCGACCTGGCCGACCCGTCCGACGGCGGCGCCCTGCAGCCCTCCCGCCACGACCAGCTCGGCGACTTCCAGCGCAACCTCTCCCTCACCCTGGCCGGCGCCACCCAGTCCGACAGCGCGGCCATGCGCACCTGGGAGAACGACATGGTCAAGCTCGGCGAGGAGCGGATCCAGACCCGCGGCAGCCAGGTCTACGGCTACCAGGTGATGAGCAACCTCATGCGCAGCGGTGACTGGGACAACCGCTTCCTGAACGACTACGGCAACGCGCTCGTCGCGACCGAGAAGAAGATGAAACTCCCCGCCAACTACTGGAACGGCGGCGTCCCGCCGGTGCCGAAGATGAATTTCATCGGCGAGGACTTCGGCCGCGACCCCATGACCGGCTTCATGACGGCCCTCGCCGCCAGCCCGAACGCCGCCACCGAGTTCTTCAGCACCACCCAGCCCACCGACATCGCCCAGTACGTCCTCGGCGACCGCCAGACCTTCGACGACACCCCTCTGGACAGCAAGGACGGCAACCCGGCCCGCGAGGCCACCGGCGCCGCCCTGGTCTCCGCCGCCACCGGCGTCAACCCCAACGACCCCACGGCTCGACCCGCGGACCTCACCCCCGAACACCGCCAGGTGCTGGACCGCTCTCTGAAGTACCTCTCGGAGCGCGGCGACGAGTTCCCGTCCGAGATGCGCGACGACATGGCCAAGGTGCTCTCGGCCCACAGCGACGTCGTCCACCACTCGGCCAGCTCACTCGCCGACGACGAGAACGACCCCCGCCTGCTGGACCGCCACCAGCTGCTGGAGGTCAGCAAGCAGATCTCCCGCGACCAGGACTCCTACGGCATGCTCAACGAGGCCATGAACCGCGAAATGATCAAGGACATCCACGGGGACCACCCCAGCGACCCCAAGGAGAACCTCGTGCGAGCCGGCGCCACCGTGGGCTTCCTGGAAGAAGCCCGCTACCAGGCCCTGAAGACCGACAAGGACGACCCCTCCTGGGATGCCAAGTGGCTCTACCACGGCTTCGGCGGCGCCGCGAACTTCATCCCCGTCGTCGGCGACGCCGCACAGCGCGGCGTCGACGCGCTCGCCTACCAGTGGCAGCTCGACGAACAGGCACGGATCAACGCCGAGACCACCCGCCAGAACGGCGCCACCTTCACGGGCCGCGAGCGGCAGCTCCAGGCTCTCGCTGACGAATGGGCGAAGGCCAATCCCGGCGCCGGCAACAACCGCTACATGCTCACGTCCGAGATCAACGGGGCCGCCTTCGACGGCAACCAGAAGGCCCAGGGCCTGGCAGGCGCCCAGTGAGCCGCCACCGTGCCACAGCCCTGGCACTGCTCTTGCTGGCCGGTGCGGCAGGGTGCACGCAGGGCCAGGACTACGCGGTACCCGGCGATGTGTGCGGCGTCGAGGTCCGGTCCGCCCTGCTGAAACCGCTGCTTCCGCCGGGTGGCTCGTTCAAGCAGGGCGACACCCTCGACCGCGGTGGAGACATCACCGGTTGCGGGATGGAGGTGGACAAGCGCCGCGAGCTGACGTTCCAGGCAAGCCTGGTGGCTGCCGATGTGGACCCTCTGCAGGTCAAGAGCCGTAACCTCCTGGGCGCCGGGAATCCCCGAAAGGCGGACATGGGCACCGATGCGCGGATCGCGGACGGCGCGGCGATGGCGTACAGCGCGTGCACGTACAAAGGTGAGCCGCACCGGTACGTGGTGGGGGTCTGGGTACAGAAGGCTCCGACCGACGTCAACCAACGCCGCGAGGACCTCGCCCGCTTCATCGCCGCCTACCTGCCGGCCGCGCAGAAGACAGCCGGCTGCACCCCTTGATCAGAAGCACCATTCGACCTGAGGAGACGGCCTGTGCGGTACGACGATGAACCGGTCTTCAGACGGAGCAAGTGGGGTACGAACCGCTACTACTACAACCCCCACCACCCCGTCGGGCTCGCCCTCATCATCATCACCCTGCTCTTCGTCGGGACGATGCTGTTCCTCATGGCAAACCGGGCAGGGCCCTTCAAGCCCTCGCCCGCCCCCGCACCATGGAGCCCGCCGCCGTACGACTACTTCCGGCCGTCGCCCTCGATCAGCCCATCAGGTCCTTGAAGTCGATGGGGTTCCCGCCTTGGAAGCCCCATCAAAATGGCGTAGCCACAGCATCAGCGGTGCGTCAGGGTCCGACTCCAGAGCCTCTACCAGCCCTAACGTCGCTCTCATGGAACGACGTTTCACGCATGCCGCGACCGGCGCACACGGCGCCGCAACGGCGCCTCCCGGGCCCTTCGCACACGACATCCACTGGGCCGGTGAGCGGCGCTCTGCGATCGGTGTCGCGTTCCTCCTCTTCACGGCTCTGTTCGCCATGGACGCCGGCTTCGGAAGCCTCGATCCGACACGTGGCGCCCTATGGACCGGCCTCACCTGCCTCGTCTTCGTGATCTTGCACCCGTCTCGGGTCTCCGTACGTCCTGGACTGCTGAGCGCCCGCGGACTGCTGATGACGGACACGGTCCGTACCGACCGCCTCGTCTCGGTGCGGTGGTCCGACGGGGTGGCCCAGCGGATGATCCTTCGCGACACGGACGGAAGCCAGGTCGAGATCGACCCGGCCGTCCTGGTCCGCAACCCGGCGATGTGGCGCCTCCTCGACACGGACACGCGCGCATCGGTCCAGCGCGGCACCCTGCTCTCTGGCGTGACCGCCCTGCACCAACTGGCGCAGCGCATCGATCGTGAGACGGCCCGAACGGTCTTCAGGGTCTCCGGCTTGGGGTGACCGCTCACGCCTCTCACCAGTCAGTGATCCTGCTTGCGTGCTGCTGCTGCTGGAAGCGTGAGCATCACCGCGAACCCGGGCGCTTCGGTGGCGGGTTCGAGAGTGCCGCCCATGCTCTCCGTGAGGTCGCGGGACATCCGCAGGGCCAGACCGTCGACGGTGCCGCTCGAGTGTGCCCGGGACGCTGTCCCCTCCGCCCCCTCGCGGCTTCCGTCGGTGATGTGGATCTCCACCAAGCCGGGGCGGGTCTCAGCCGTCAGCTGCGCGCGCCGGTCCGGCGGGCTGTGCCGCTGGGCCTCGGCCGCCAGCGTGGTGAGCACGCGGGTGAGGACGGCCGCGTCGGCGATCACGTCGGGCAGCCGCTCCGGAAGGACGCAGCGCAGCGTATGGCCGGGACCGAGATCGTCCATCACGGCCGTCAGCAGTTCTTCGAGGTCGACCGGGCGCAGGTAGAGGTCGAGTGCGCCCGCATGCAGTCGGCTCAGATCGTCGAGATCCGAGACCAGCCGGTCCGCCCGGCGCAAGGCCCCTCGGGCCGTGTCAAGGAGACGGGCCTCCGCAGGGTCCACGAGGTCACGCAGGCTGCTCAGCGCGTCTTCAGCCGTGTGGAGCGGCCCCCGCAGGTCTCGGCTCGCGATGAGGAGCAGTGAGGCCCTGGTGTGCTCGGCTGTGGCGCGCAGGTCCGTTTCGGCGTCGTGGGCGGCAAGCCGTCCGTGGGAGTACGCCATACCCAACTGGGCAGCGCACGCTGCCAGGACGCGCTGGTCGTCGCTGCTCAGCGGTCGTCCGCGGGCGGCCAGCGAGATGTCGTCGCCGACGGGGCTCTCCACATCGGCGTCGTAGGGTCGCTCGGGTGGATCAGCGCCGGTGCTGGCGACGACGTACCAGCGGGGCTCGGCGGCATGCCCGGTATCCCTCTCCAGCAGGCTGACCGCGTCCAGGCCGAAGTCCTCCCGTACCTGTTCGAGCAAGGCCGGCAGGTCCTGGCCGTGCATCATGGCGGTGGCCAGCCGGCTCAGCGCCCTGGCCTCGGAGCTCGCGCGGACGGCCCGGTACGTGCGTTGGGCGGCCGTGCCCGCGGCCGTGCCGACGACGACGGCCGTGACGACGTACACGACCAGTGCGAGAACGTCGGCGAGGTGGTCGACGCGCAGCGAGTGCGGCGGCGGTGTGAAGTAGTAGTCGGCGAGCAGGCCGGCGGCGAGTGCGGCCAGCAGGGCGGGAGCGAGGCCCCCGACGAGGGCGATCACGACGACGGCCAGCAGGTACAGCACCAGAGCCAGGGAGAGGTCCACGTGCTCGCCGAGCAGAACCAGCAGGAAGGTCAAGGCCGGTAGGGCGATCGCCGCGAGCACGATCGCCGTCCAGAACCGCCGTGGCCCGGTGGCGCGGCTCGGGTGCGGCAACCGCAGGGCGGCAGACGAACCCGCGGCGTGTTCGTGGGTCACCACCAGCACGTCGATGGGACCGGACCGCTGGATCGTCCGGTGCCCGACGCCGCCGCGGAGGAACGTGGAGAGCCTGCCGCGACGGCTCGCGCCCACCACGATCTGCGTGACGCCCTCGGCTTCCGCGAACTGGAGCAGCGCCTCGGGGATGTCCTCGCCGGTGGTCTGGTGGTAGCTCCCGCCCAGCGACTCCACCAGCTCACGCTGGGCTGCGAGGCTCGCCTGATCCCCATGGGTGAGGCCGTCGCTCGGGACCACGTGCAGCGCCAGCAGCTCACTTCCGGGGACGCGGGCCGTGATCCGGGCCGCGCGGCGGATCAGTGTGCCGCCCTCGGGACCTCCTGTGAGGGCGACCATGATGCGCTCGCGGGTCTCCCAGGGGGTGGTGATGCCGTGCTCGGCGCGGTAGCGCTGGAGCCCCTCCTCGACGCGGTCGGCGAGCCACAGCAGGGCGAGCTCCCGCAGCGCGGTGAGGTTGCCGACACGGAAGTAGTGGGTGAGAGCGGCCTCGATGCGCTCCGAGGGGTAGATCTCGCCGTGCAGCATGCGCCGGCGCAGCAGCTCGGGCGGCAGGTCGACCAGTTCGATCTGGTCCGCGCGGCGCGCCACCTCGTCGGGCAGGGTCTCCCGCTGCGGGACACCGGTGATCTGCCGGACCACGTCACCGAGCGACTCCAGGTGCTGGACGTTGAGCGTGGTGACGACGTCGATGCCCGCGTCCAGGAGTTCCTCGACGTCCTGCCATCGCTTGGTACGGCGTGAGCCGGGCACGTTGGTGTGCGCCAGCTCGTCGACCAGGGCGACCTGCGGACGGCGCGCGAGCACCGCGTCCAGGTCCATCTCGGTGAACGTCGCGCCCCGGTACTCCAGGGTGCTCCGGGGAATGATCTCCAGGCCCTCGGCGAGGGCCGCGGTGGGCCGTCGCCCGTGCGGCTCGACGAACCCGACGGCCACATCGGCACCGGCCGCTGCCAGACGCTGCCCTTCCTCGAGCATCGCGTACGTCTTCCCCACCCCCGGGGCGGCCCCGAGGTAGATCCGCAATCGGCCACGCACCATCGACGGGCTCCTGCCCGCTCGTCACACCGCTCGCCGTCCTCCTTCCATGGTGCTCTCCCGCACTCCGTCCTGCGCGGAAGCTCGCCGACCGTGCGGCCGGGCGCCGCGTCAGCCCTGCCAAGTGCGAGGCGGGCGCTGGGCCCGTGTGATCAGCACCAAACCGAGGACGAGGACCACCACACCCGGCATGGTGACGACGGAACGGTAGACGGGACCGACCGCCAGGAGGCCGATCACCTGAGCCCCCAGCGCGGCGGCGATCAGCGCACGAGCCCAGCCGAACAGGCGCAGCCGGACGATGTGCCGGCGCTGCCAGTTGACAGAGGCGAGGGCGGACAGTGCGGCGCCGTTGTTCCACAAGCCGAGACGGTTACGGTGGACGGCCGACGTGTGTGCTTCATCGTGGCGGATCACGGCCCACACATCGGCATCGGCCCATTCGGGGGCCCACCGGGTCCGCGAGAAAGCTCACCTCTTGCCGGTCTCCCCACTCAAAGATGTCGCGGTAGGGGGCATCAGCGGAATCATCGTGCCGGCAGTACGCCTGTCCCGGCGGCAATGCTTCACCATCCCCGCGACCACGCCACCACCTCTCGCTCGGCGGTGCAGTCGTCCGGTGTCAGCAGCTCCCTGATGCAAGCGCAATCCAGCTGAACCCACCATCGGTAGTACCGGTCCGGGTCCGGTGCGAAGAACGGCCACAGCACCGGAGGAATCCCCCTGCGGCGATCGGAATTGAATTCCTCGTATTCGCGCAGGACGTCCGTGCGCCGCTTCGCCCGACCGGGAAGTCGGCGCGCTACAGCAGGGTCGGCCAGGTTCGATTCCCCTTTCTCAGCGAAACACTCCTGCCGCTGCGCACATAGCGTTCTCTTCCCCTGAACGAAGGAGAGGAGGTTGCCACCGCCCTGCTCCACACCCTCGCCATCCAGTGGATGACTGCACCCCTGTCCCTGGCGGATAGGTCCGGGCGGCAGCCTCAAGGACGTCGGGCTCCACGTGACAGAGGCTGTCATGGCGCACCGACAAGCCGCCTGTGTCAGCAGGATGCGCGACCGCCGGCTGGTGTGCCTCCATGAACAAGCCAAGAGGCTGATGCTGACCGTTTGCTGACCAAAGCCCCGCCGCCACGCCGCCGACCTGCGGAAACGCCCAGATGTCAGATGTAGGACTTGAACATGGTGCGAAGCATGCGGACACTCCCGGTTCATCTGCTCCCTGCCTGCGGTTGTGCAGGTCAAGTGCGGCCTCGACCCTACACCGACACCCCCGTCCGATGGCTGTGAGGAACATGGCCCCGGTTACTGAGTTTGTAGTCGTGGTGTCGTCGGTGTGGGTCCCGTTCCGGCGAGGCATCCGTCGATGATGTGGCTGCGGTACTGGATCTGGCGCAGGCCGCGTCGGAGTCAGCGCATGAGGTGGCTCGGGTCGGTGAAAGCCGTGTCGGCCTGGGTGGTCCGGCGGAGGATGGACCAGATGCCTTCCACGGGGTTGTGTACGGCGGCAGGTGGTAGGCCGTGATCCAGTCCTGCGCGTCGATGAAGGCCCGCATGCGGCGGTCTTTGTGGACGTTCAAGTTGCCCGAGACGAGGACGGTGGGTTCGCCGAGCTGCTGGTGGGCGGCGATGACCGAGGTCTCGGTACTCGGTCCAGGCGAACCTCTTGCGGCCGCTGGCTTTGTGATCGGTATGCCGTTTGGGCCGGTAGACGAGACGGGAGCGTTCGCCGGGTTTCTAGGGCCTGTGTGATGTCGTGATCAGTTCCTGGGTTCTGCTCTCTTCTCGGGGCGGGACCCGGTACGACTGTGGTCGTGACACGCAGGCAACTCACGAATGCGCAGTGGAAGTTCATTGAGCCGTACCTGCCGATCGGTAGGTACGGCCCGTACCCAAAACGGTTGCGAGAGCAGTTCGAGGGGGTGATCTGGCGGTTCCGCTCCAGTGCCCAGTGGCGGGAGATGCCTGCCGAGTTCGGCCCCTGGGCCACCGTCTACGGACGCTTCCGCGTCTGGCGGGACGCCGGTGCCTTCACCGCCCTGCTGGAAGGCCTGATCGCCGAGGCTGCACGCGGGGGAAGAACAGATTTGTCGCTGGTCAGCGTGGACTCCACCACGGTCCGCGCCCACCACGACGCCGCAGGGCTGCGCGTCAGCAAGCACCTCATGAAGGCCCTGGAAGAAGCCACGCAGGAGCAGGAAGCGGCCCGACAAAAAGGGGCGGACCGGAGGAACAGAACGGACAGGCCGAGCGTCGGCGCATCCGACGCAGACACAAGCTCCGCCTGAAGGAAGCCCTGCTCGGCAGGTCCCGGGGCGGCTTGACCAGCAAGATTCATCTTGCCGCGGACCGCAGGTGCCGTCCGCTCGCGCTGGTCCTGACCGCCGGGCAGGCCGGGGACAGCCCCCAGTTCATCCCTGGGCTCGCGAGGGTGAGAGTCCGTCTGCCTGTCGGCCGCCCCCGAACCAGGCCCGGCGCGGTCGCCGCGGACAAGGCCTACTCATCCCGCGGCAACCGCTCCTACCTGCGCAGACGCGGTATCAAGGCAGTCATTCCGGAAAAGCGGGACCAGGCCGCCAACCGCAGGAAGAAGGGCGCACGAGGCGGCCGACCCGTCAGCCACGACGCCGACCTCTACAAGGAACGGAACACGGTCGAACGCCTGATCAACAAGCTCAAGGCCTGGCGAGGCATCGCCACCCGATACGACAAATCCCCAGACAGCTACCTCGCCGGCCTCCACCTCCGCGCCGCAATGATCTGGATCGACGACCTCCTGAAGACCGCCGACTGATCACAACATCACACAGGCCCTAGCAGCACAGGGCGGCGCTGGGAACGGCCGCGGACGCGGACGACCGGTGTGCGGCCGCATTTGGACCAGGTGCGTGCGGTCGGCGGCGTCATCGCCAAGTCGGCTTCGTCTTCGAAGACGATCCAGGCCCCGAGCGCCGCCGCGGTGTTTCCACGTGCGGCCACACGTCCTGCAACCAGCCGACCACCGCCGCCTCGTCCCGTTCGACGGCACCTACGGGCCCTCGCCTCCGATCTTTTCGAAAACCTGCCCGGAAGGAACCTCGGTGGTAGCGTTCAGCCGCGCCGAGCTGGGCTACGTCTTGAAAACTGATCCGGCGACTCCCCGAAGGGCGACGCAGAATCCGTGGCAGACCTCGACGGAACGGGCCCTGCCGTCCTGTTCGAGGAACGATTCTGAGTCGCGGCCAAGAGCCCATTCGAAGCAACCGGAGGAGGAATGGAATCTCCGCGGATCACCTCAGTCAAGGCAGCCGATTGCGCATGCAGCTGACGCGCATCAGAAGTGGTCTTCATCGACGATTTCCCGACAAAGCATCCGCTCAAATAACAGCACCGATCACGGGATTCGCGGCACCTGAGGTTCGGTTCCCATTTTTTAATAGGGGCGCCGAACCGGGCTTTTCGAACCGGATCAATCCGGGCCTCAAGAGGCGTCCACAAAACGGGGAATCCTCATTCTGGCCGCCATCACAGACGGCGGCACCAGTAATGGCCCTTTTCAGGCTGCCCGGAAAACGGGCAGTCGACTTGACAGGTATGCGACCCCTTGGCAGATGGGGCCGCGGCTCCGATCTACGGGATCAGCTGATTTTGGAACGGTGCTGACTGAAGAGGTCGTGGCGCTGGTGGTCATCCTGGCCTACAAACGCCTTGAACTCGCCGATGCTGTAGGCGACCACTCCATTGGAACGCGTCGCCGCGGTCATCTCGAAGTCATGCTTGAGGTGGTTGAGGTGCCGTTCGACCGTCGGCTGATCCATGACTGTTCCCGACGCCTCGAGCTTGGCAATGATCTGCTCGACCGACAGCGCCCGCGCGCTGCTGCGCAGCAGCTTGTACACAGGGTCGGTAACAGCGTCAGCGGTCTCGACAAGCTCGCGGGGCTCGCCGACCTTCTTCAGCGCGTTCCTGATCGATACGCCGAGGGCCTTGGCCACGGGCGGCGGGAATGCGTTTCCGATCTGGCGGTACACGCTGGTCTTCTGGCCGTGGAACCTCCAACGGAAGTCGTCCTCGCCTCCATCGCCCTCGCTGTCCGCGTCCTGCCAGCCCTGGATGCGGGCGACCATGGCCGTGGTCAGCTTCGGAAGCGGCCGGCCGTCGACGACAGGAGGACCTTCAACTGAAGGCGCCTCATTGGCAACGCCCATTGCGTCTACGCCCTTCTCTGCCCATGCGCGCTTAGCACGCGTTGGGCCGAGATCGGCACCACCGTGCTTCTTCGACCCGCCCACGATAGTAGGCGCGATGCCTGTCGCCGATTCAGCCCATTCCTGGGCGCCCTTCCAGCCCTTCTCCGCCATGAGGTCGACCAGGAGCTCGCCTACAGACTTGGCGCTCCCCGGCCGACGTTCCGGCCACTCGAAGTAGGGGGCGAACTCCCTCTGGAGCGCGACCAGGACAAAGCGCGGGCGCAACTGGGAGACCCCGAAGTCGTCTGCCTGAAGGAGCTGCCACTCGGCGATGTACCCATGCTCCTTGAGCCGATCGAGCACATGCTGGCGGTAGCCCGAAAAGCGGTTGGCGCTGAGTCCGCGCACATTCTCCAGAAGCAGCGCCTTCGGCTGCACCTTGCCGCAGAGTTCGATGGCCCAAGCAAACAGATCGCGCTCATCGTTCGTGCCCAGCTGCTTCCCTGCAATGCTGAAGGGGGGGCACGGAACTCCCCCGGCAAGGAGATCAAGCTGCTCCGCGTCAAGGACCGGATTCCAGACAGTGGGGTCAGCGACATCGCCGACCTTGACGGACGCCTCCGCCTCTTCCTCGCTGTAACCGAGGAACTCCACAAGGTTGCAGCGCAGAGTCTTGGCGGCCTGTGGGTCCAACTCCACAGCAAGGCGGTGGCGGAAACCTGCCCGTTCCAGCCCGAGGGACTGACCACCCGCACCCGCGCAGATCTCGACGACCTCAAGCGGCTTTGCAGGCTCGATGGCCGACATACTGATCTCCCTCCGGGTACGCCGGGATCCCCAGCGTAGAACTGACGGTGCCGCTGCAGCCGCCTCAGTGGACACACAGGCATCCGGCAGCGCAGGCTTCGCGACAGCACCATAAGCGCAGGTAGTGGTACCGGGCGGCCATTCGCCACTGCATGCCGGACAAGGATGCGCAGTCTACGCGGCAGGTCGGACAGCTTCCATTTGAACGCCCACAGTGGGAGCGCTCCAGCGCTGGTCAGACATCCAGCGCCTCTCGGACCTGCTGCCTGGCCTCCCAGGGAAGACAGCGGTAGGCGTTCCACGCCCTTTCAAGCGGCGTCGAGCCCCGGCGTCCCCGCTCTACCCAGCGCGCCAGCCGCTGCCGGTCAGCCGGATCCAGGTTCTTGATCTCGGCGACAACCTCGTCAGCGCGCGCAGGCCGCCCGTCACTCCCGGCGCGGCATCGCTTGCACTCCGTGACAAGCACCGCCTCTTCCCTGCCATCAGGAAGGACTGTGGCCCGCTGGACGACTGACAGCACTGCGGTCTGGTTCGAGTCGTCGACGTACGGCTCCGCACCGCCGATACCGCACACAGTGCACATGTGGCCGTCGCGCTCATACGCTTCCCGCGTCTGCTTGGCGGTGGCTCTCTTCCGCGGCGCGGCTGCTCTGCGCGCAGCCGGCTCCCACACAGGCACTCCCACCTTCACGAACCGCTGGTCCTCGGCCATGAGTGAGGCGTCTTCAGTGTTCGTCAGGATGACCCACTTGAAGTCCCGGAGGTCCCGGAGGCGGCGGTCGGCCTGGGAAATGCCGGGGAACGCGTCGCGGAGCTGCTGCTTGGTGAAGATGTTGCCTTCGCCGATCTCCTGGACGAGCCACAGCGCGCCCCTGATCATGGTTCCGCCTTTGAGTTCAGGGTCGTTCCAAGCGGGGAGGGTCACCTCTGCTCCGTTCTTCTGGTCCTCAGATGTCCGAGTCTGGGTGATCACCAGTCCGCTTGTCAGCGGTTCCTGTCATTATTCCTGACGAGTGACGCGACTGCCGCTGAGGAGAGGTCTGTCTATGACAGTGAAGTTCGGTGTCCCGCCCGAGGGTGAGCGGATCCGGTCCATGGTCGAGGAGCGACTCAAGCAGGCAATGGCCGACAACGGCGCCAAGGTCACGGTGGAGTGGCGTGGTGAGCAGAAGCACCTGAGCGTGATCTCCATGCCGGTGGACCTTCTCTACTTCAACCCCGACACCCACCGCATCCGCGCGCAGCGCACGCTGGACCCCGAGCAGAACCGGGTACTGGAAGAGCAGCCCTGGAGTGAGTCCGCCCAGGACTACCTCGCCACGCTCCTCAGCCGCAGTCCGTCGAATCCGAGCCAGACCGACCCGGACTTCATCGCGTTGCGGGACGAGCTGGATGACTTCGGGCAGAAGGAACCCGGCATCATCAGCCCCGACGGCATCCTGGTCGACGGCAACACCCGCTGCGCGGCCCTCCGCAAACTCGGCATCAAGAACATCCGTGTTGGTGTGCTTCCTTCCGACACCTCTCGGCGCGACATCAACAGTGTCGAACTCGCGCTCCAGCTGCGGCGGGACAAGCGGCGCGAGTACTCCTACATCAACCGGCTGATCGCGATCGAGGAGGAGTTGGCGAACGGGCGCCGGGTCGAAGACGTCGCGCGGGACTTCAACATCAAGACCACCACACTCCACCAGGACCGATGGGTCTACCAGTTGGTCATCGACGCCATCGATCGCAGCAAGGGCCCTGTCAGCGGCGTCGAGCTGCGGCTGGTGGACTTCGAGGACCACCAGGAGAAGCTCCGGGAACTTCAGCGCGACTACACGAGGCTCGCGAAGACGGATCCGGATGCGGCCGAGCAGCTGAAGGAGTCCCGGCTCGCGATGGTCGTCCTGAACTACCCGAAGACCTCGGTCCGGCTCGCTGAGGCCGATTTCCACGCCCGCTACGTCGACGAGCGGCTGCCGGACGACCTGCGCCCGGTCGCACAGGCCGCCGCCGCAGTATCCATCCCTGGGCTGCCGGGGGTCGCGGTCCCTGACGCTACTGCTACCGTGAAGGCGATCCGGGCCCTTACCGACAGCCTGCTGCGTGCCAAGGCCGCGTCTCTAGCCGGGGACAAGCTCACGCCCTCGGACGTCACCCAGGCCGCCGCAAAGATCAAGGCGGCCCGCAGCACGTTCGACGTCGCTGTGAAGATGGCTGGCCAGAACGCCCAGTTGCAGAAGCGGAAGATCGCAGTACCAGAGCGTCTGACGGACGCGGCCGACTATGTGAACCAGTGTGCGGCTGAGTTCGCCGAAGCCAAGGCGAAGCGCGCACTCGACGAGGACGCTTTCGACGACGCGCTGCTTACCCTACGTGCGAGCCTCGCGCGCTTGGCCAAGCAGGCAGGCCGCACGTTCAGTTCGCCGGGGGACGGCGTCGAGTGGCTGCTCAACGCCGTCCGGGAGAACTGATGACCGCAACTGCACCGAGCTTGGAGATCGCGTTCGGGGACAGCGTGACGAAAGCCCGGTTGCGGGCCGGCACCGGACACGAGGGTGACCTGCACCGCCTCGCCCTGCGCTTCCGCAGCAGTGTGCAGCGCTCCCCTGGAAGCATGGACGTAGACATCGACGACCTGCTTACGAACCTCGTAGCGCTGACGACGTGGCCTGCGCAGTCGAGCGTTTCATGGGACAACCAACTGGCGGCTCTCGCAACGGACTCCGCTGTGGATGCCCAGACTGTGGCCGACCGCCTCGACCCTTCGTCCAAGGGCGTCAGCGAAGTACCGAGCGATGAGGTCGACGGGCTGCTCGGGCCCTCCTGGACTGCCGACCTCACACCTTTCCAGCGCCGGGACATCGCCAAGCTCCTCTCTCTGCGCCACGGTGCGAACTTCTCCGTCCCCGGTGCCGGCAAGACACGCGTCGGCCTCGCTGTGTTCCACGCGCTGCGCCGCACCAAGGGCATCGAGCGCCTGCTGATCGTCGGGCCGAAGTCGTGCTACGAGTCGTGGCAGTACGAGAACACGCAATGCCTAGATGAGCCGCTGCGCATGGAGGTCCTGTCCCGGAACGTCGACCCGGCCGCAGACGTGCTCATCGTGAACTACGAGCGCCTCAGCCCGTCGGTTGACGAGCTCGGCCGGTGGCTCACGGCCCGCCCCTCCATGATCCTCCTCGATGAGGCGCACAGGATGAAGCTCGGCGCCGAGGGGACGTACGGGGCGGCCTGCCTCGCTCTGGGCCCGCGGGCCCGCCATCGGCTGATCCTGACCGGCACTCCGGCGCCGAACGGCGTCAAGGACATCGAGAACCTCTTCGGTTTCGTGT
The DNA here is from genome assembly GCF_051550185.1 of Streptomyces pallidus (ex Mingjun et al. 2026). Taxonomy (NCBI): domain Bacteria; kingdom Bacillati; phylum Actinomycetota; class Actinomycetes; order Kitasatosporales; family Streptomycetaceae; genus Streptomyces; species Streptomyces pallidus (ex Mingjun et al. 2026). The sequence continues at coordinate 1,305,268 of NZ_CP196181.1, forward strand.
GGCCTGGGCACGGCCGCCAGAAGGTGACGCAGGCTGTGGCCGGCGGCGACCTGGCCAAGGCCAGCCAGGTCCTGCGCCCGCTGTTCACCCGCACAACCAAGGACGAGCTGGGCCTGCCTCCGGTGACGACAACCCTCCGGACGCTTCCGATGCCCCCGCTGCACAAGGAGGTGTACGAAGCCCTGATCGGCCGGTTCTCGGCCCGGGCTGCTGGAGCCGAAGGCGACTTCCAGGCCCTCGGCAAGATCATCGTTTACATGCTGATGGCGGCTACCAGTCCTGCCCTGCTCGCCGTCGGTACGACGCGGTATGAGCCTTTGATGTACCAGGTCCCGCCCCTGGCCGTCCCTGAAGGGAGCCCTCTTTTCGACCTCATGCGGGACCTCCCGAGTTACGAGTTGTCGCCGAAGTACCGTGAGGTCCTGGCCATTGTCGCAGAGAACGCGGCTAAGGGCCGCAAGACCTTGGTGTGGTCCACATTCATCCGCAGTCTGAACACGCTGGAGAGGATGCTCAAGGAGTTCCGTCCGGCGATGGTCCACGGAGGCACGGAGGACCGCGAAGCAGAGATCGAGCGCTTCCGGAAGGATCCGGACTGCATGGTGCTGCTCTCCAACCCGGCTACGCTCGGTGAAGGCATAAGCCTGCACCATGACTGCCACGACGCGGTGTACGTCGACCGCGACTTCGCAGCAGGACGCTTCCTGCAGAGCCTCGACCGGATCCACCGTCTCGGTCTCGCACCCGAAACCGAGACCCGGGTCACCGTACTCGCCTCCGAGGGGAGTATCGACGAGGTCGTCGACCAGCGGCTAGCCGACAAGCTGCTTTTCATGGGACGCATCCTTGATGACCCCGCTGTCCAGGAGCTCGCGGATCTTGATGATGAGCCTGCTGTCGGCGGAGGCCTTGACCAGCGGGACCTCCAATCGCTGATGGGCCATCTCCGTGCCCGTTCCGCCTAGCCCTGTCCTGCGTGCCGCTGTGCGGTGGCTGGAGCTGCTTCCGGACTCCAGCGCCGCACGATGCCGCGCGTTCTTCACCAACCATGCCGATTTCAGCGATCTCACCCCCACTCAGTACGAGGCGGCGTACTCGTGGCTCGGAGAGAACGGCCTGCTCCTGGTTGTGCACGACAGGACCGCGGTGAGCGAACGCGTCTTCCGTGCCGCCCTCGCTTCCAGCGGCGCGGCCTGGCTCCCGGACGCAGACATCCTGGTACGCGGCCCGGAGGAGCTCCCAGACGACGCCCTACGGGCCGCAGAGGCCCTAGGCATCCCTGAGAGCGATGCATACGATCAGGTCAGAGCGGTCTGGGGCAAAGTGGACACGGAGGCGCGAGCGCTCATCGGCAATGCCGGCGAGTCGGCTCTCGTCCGCCTCATCGCTGAGGCTACGGATGCCCGGGTCGAGCACGTCGCTGCATACTCCGACGGCTTCGGGTACGACATCGCTGTACATACGCGGCGGCACTCACTGCACATAGAGGCGAAGAGCACGGTGCGGCGCGGAAGGGTCACCTTCTACCTGTCCCGGCATGAGTACGAGACGATGCGCCGCGACCCGGCATGGCAGCTCGTGTTCGTCCAGCTCACCCGAGATCTTGCTATCACCGCGACCGCTTCCGTCTCCGCGGAATGGATAAGTCTCCAGGTGCCGCAGGACAAGGGGTCCTTCGGACGCTGGGAGGCCTGCCGACTCGACGTTCCGCCGGACGCCCTCGTCTCCGGCATCCCGCGGCTGGCCCCTTTACTCAGGCCAGGAACAGCCGGGCCGCTGCAACCAGACACACGGAACGGCTGAAGGCGGGAGCGCCTAGCGCAGCGGCAGCGCTCCCGCCTCAGACAGGACGGCCTTACGCCCTCTGGACACCGGCGTCCGCCAGAAGGAACTCTTCGATCTCGCCATCCCACGCTGGCGACTCCGCCTCAGGGCAGTCCGCTGCGGGCAAGGCGTCGGAGAAGGCATCCTTCAGCGCCGCCCGCCACTGGTCCGCAGTCCCACGGAGCCTGAAGGGCCCGACCAGCAGGGTCACACCGTCCTCATCGACCTTCATCGGCGCCGTTTCCCCAGCTACAGTGACATCGCTGTCGAGACCACTGGCGGCTGCATCAAGCGCGGTGTCCAGTTCAGCCGTGTCAATCCGTCCGGCCCAGTGCCGCACCCCGACCTGCGTCTCGGCAAGCAGCAGGGTGCGGCTTCCAGCGGTGTACCCCATGAGTGCGAGGGACTTGCGGGGTGTCTCAGGCCGCGCGCCACCGGCGCTTCCCTCATCGATGAAGGCCGGGCGGAAACGATCGAGGAGAGCGGAGATCCGCCCCGCGAGGAGCATGCGACGGGCGACAAGGAACTCTCGAAACCCATCGGCTTCGAGGACCTTGGCATCGGTCGGAACAGCATGGGCTGCCAAGTCGTCGGCCTGAACTTCTTTGATGTACTCAGCAGGAGCCCGATTGCCGATCATGTTCTTGGCCGTCTGCTGGGAGACGAAGACGATGTTCGCCAGTTCGTTGATCTCCGCAGAGGAGTACTTATTGCCGTGGTTCCGCAGCTGGGCGGCCGGGTGCAGCATGCTGTACTGCAGCTTGTCCATTCCCTCGGAAGCAACAGAGATCGGCCCGCCAGCCCACCAGTCCTCTGCCCCGGAGTGGGCTGCAGCCAGGTAGGAAAGCATGATGTACGGGCTCTGGATATTGCGCCCGGACAGGTCTCGGGCGGTCACGTTGAAGCCCTTCTCCTCCAAGCGCAGGTTGGCAAGGAGCGCACGAACGGGCTCGTCCGAGTCGAGGGCATTGACATCCTGCGTCAATGCGCTGTCAGTCGCACCGCCGTAGCGGTTGCTCCCGCTCGCGGCCAGGAACCAGTAGAGCAGCCCCTTTTCCACCTCAGCGTCTACACGGGCGCCTTCCGGCAGGCGGCCGTAGAAGACGATCAGCGGATGCAAGGCCGTGACAGACGGGATGAGTGCCGTGGTCGGAACGAGCAGCTGCTCGCAGAGCAGCGGAACAACGCGCTCAAGCCCGCGGCGCACCCGCTCCCAGCTTTCCCTGACGGACTCCGGGCTGGCAGTGGGCAGTCTGGAGACCGACGAGGTCCGCTTGCCAGAGATGGACAGGCTGAGTGTGATCGCCTTGATGAGGAAGTTGACGTCGACAGCCCGGTAGCCGCGCCCTGCCCACCGGGCCGATTCCTCCTCAAGTTCCCTGAGGAATCCTGGTGAGCGAGCGGAGAGCGTCGCCATCGCCAGATCGGTCGTCTTCAGCGGACGGCCGCCGCTGTTAACCCGCACGAAAATCTGGGTGACCTCTTCGTAGCTGAAGCCGTGGAGGACCTCCATATGGAAGTCGCGCTGCGAGATCGCTTCGAGGGCCTTGAGGCGGCGCCCGATCTCTGCGCCGTCAATCGACAGCCCGGCCGAACGGAGCTGCGTCTGAAGCGTGAACGAATCAGCGTGCGGTCCGACGACGTCGTAGACCTTGATCCACTTCGGACTTCTGAGCGTGGCGTTGCTCTGGTTCTGGAACGCCTCCGTCTCGATGTTGAAAACGACCTGCGCTGTCGGGTGATCGTTGAAGACGCGGTACAGCGAGGTGAGTCGCTGCTGGCCGTCGAGGAGGTACAGCGGCATGACGCTGGGAAGCCCCTGTCCGGCCCCGATCGCCGCAGCGCGGGTTTCGGCCCCCTCGTCCGTCTTCCATAGCAGGAGTGTTCCCGCCGGGTATCCGAGGTACATCGACTCCACAAGCTTCGCGACCTGCGACGCTTTCCAGACATAGCCGCGCTGGATCTCCGGGAGCATGATCTCCCCGTCAGAGATCTGGCTGATGAGCGTCCTGATGTCCCGGTTCGTACGTTCGACTGCCATGCCCTGCTGCCCCACCCCTGCCGTTCTGAATCAGGCTGTTTACAGCCTGGACCAGCGCAATCACCACTGCGCTGATCGATACGGTAGACGAGGCAAGACCTACTACGCGCCTGGACCGTTCAAATCGGCACGTTCCCATGCCAGAGCTCCAGCGCTACGTCTCCGGCTCTGCCCGAACCGCTGCCGTGCGCCGACGTGACTCAACTGCGGCACAGACGACCGCAGAGCTCGCTGCCGGGGACTCGTGCTCCCAGAACCTCAGGACAAGCCAGCCGACTTCCGCAAGACGCGTATCCGTGTCCCTATCGCGCTGTACGTTCTTCCCGATCTTCTCACGCCAGTAGTCAGGGTTCGTCTTCGGCGGCACGAAGTGCTCAGGGCAGCCATGCCAGAAACAGCCGTCGACGAAGACCGCGACACGGGTCGGGCGAAAGACGAGGTCAGCGGTCCGACGCATCCCTGGAAGCGGCTTGGCCGCGACCCGGTAGCGAAGCCCGGCCGCGTGGACAAGAGAGCGCAGCGCACGCTCTGGAGCCGTATCCCGGTTCCGGTTTCCGAGCATGCTGCGGCGGTTCGCAGCAGAGGACGCCCACGATCCCTCCGGCGGGGACCAATCACTAGCGGTCGGCTCTTGAGGCAGCTTGTTCATCGCCGTACGAGTATATGGCTGGTGCTACCTGCCCCCGAGAAACCGGAAGCCGCATCTGCCGCACATGGCCACGGAGTAGCCGTCCCTTCACCAGCAGCCACTCCGGACTTCCTCCTCGGACGGGCGCCGATGCGCTCCTGCTTGCGTCGCGCAGCGTTCTTGCTGATCAAGTCGTCCACCAGGCAGTCGGTGGGCCTGACGGATCCTCCCCCGTGAAGGGGGGCACACATCGGGGCCAGCGCCCTGTCCAGATCCCGCACACGGAAGAGGCCTCCGCCGGTCGCCCAGCCAGACTGCCAACCGGCGGCGCTCCCGTGACGAATTGAGCCGCTTCCCAGAGGCCGACGCCCAGGATCCGGTCGGCCTTGGTAATACTGCCTGGCACCAGGTGCCGGTAAGTGCGGTACGTCTCCTCGATGACTCGTGTCGTCTCCACTCCGCGACATCGGTGAGGGGCTTCCACCGCCGAGAGCGTTCAAGGCGAAGTAGTGCTGAAAGCTGTGCATCCCCACCTCCTCCGGCGGAAGGTCCGCACAGACCCTCTTCACTGCCGCCGCTCCATGCCCTCGCTGAAGTAACCGCGCAGGCCTCGCAGAAGGTAGCCGTCCTCCGTGGTACCGGGCTTCTCCCCGTATCGCTCGATCGCGTCGTCCGGCGTGGCGTATCCAGGCTCCTCGCGCTGCCTGCCGCGCGCGTCCTGGAAACGGATCGAAAACGGGTGAGGACAGCGGGTGGGCCCGGCGCAGCCGCAGTCCTTGAAGAAGGAACCCATGCCGCGGGGCGAGCTGTTGGGTCATGTCGGCGAACCATCCGACCCAGCCCGTGCTGGTGCCGCCGTGCTGGGACGCACCTCCGCTTCGGTCAGCCGTGGGAGGGCATTCCCGTGGGGCGTCCCGTGGTGGCGTTCCCCATCCGGTTGAATGGACGCCGTGACGCGTTCTCCGGGCTTCGATGAAACCGACCTGCGCCGACTGGCGGGTGCGCGCTCCTTCGAGCGGGGACGCGGCTACCTGTCCGCGGTCACCCGGCTGGACATCGGAGCCGAATCGATCACCGCGACCGTGGACGGCAGCGACACCTACGAGGTGGAGCTGACCGAGGACGGGGACGGCGGGCTCAGCGCCTGGTGCGACTGTCCGTACGGCCAGGAGGGCAACTTCTGCAAACACTGTGTCGCGGTGGGTCTCACCGTCCTCGCACAGGCCGGAGCCGTGCCCCGGCAGCGGTCGGCGGCGGCCTCGCGCACCCGGGCGCTGGACACCTGGCTGGACTCCCGCACCCGTGAGGAACTGCTCGCCCTGGTGCGGGAACAGCTCGCCGAGGACCGCGGCCTGCGCCGCCGCCTGGAGCTGCGCGCAGCGGCCGCCGGGGAGGATGCCGACGTCGTCCGCGAGCGCATCCTGAGCCTGTTCGACACCCGTCCCTTCGCCCGCTACGGCTACGTCGAACGCGCCGATGCCCGCGCCTACCGGCGGCAGGCGGCCGAGGCGGTCGCCGCCCTGCGGGCACTGACGGCCGGCGGCAGGTCGGCGGACGCGGTGCGGGTGGCGCGCGAGGCGCTGACGGAGCTCGGGCGGTCGTACGGGGAGATCGACGACTCGGACGGCCTGATCGGCGACGTGGCGACCGAGCTGGCCGCAACGCACCTGGAGGCCTGCCGTACGGCCCGGCCCGACCCGGCCGAGACCGCCGAATGGCTGGTGCACCACCTGCTGGACGACGTGCACCACGCCACCGACATCGACCTCTCCGACTACCAGGACGTGCTGGGCGAGCCGGGCCTGGCCCGCGCCCGGGACATCGCGGTGGCCGCCTGGCGGGCCGATCCCAAGGGGTGGGCGAAGAAACACCTCGTCGAGCGCTTCCTCAGGGCCGACGGCGGGGACGTGGACGCACTCGTCGCCGTCCACGCTGCGGACCTCGCCCCGAACGGCCGCACGCACCTCGTGATCGCCAAGGAGCTCGGAGCGGCGGGCCGCGCGGCCGAGGCCCTGGAGTGGGCCGAACGCGGCCTGCGGGAGGCGGTGCCCGGCGGGGGTCCGGACGACGAGCTCGTCGCCTTCGTCTGCGAACGCTACGCACGGGCCGGCCGCCTCGCCGACGTGGTCACGGTCCGCCGGGACCTCCTGCGGGCCCGCCCCTCGCTGGCCACCTACCAGCACGTACGTACGGCGGCCACCGCGGCCGGCACCTGGGAGGGCGCGGAGCGCGCGGACGCCCTGAAGACGCTGAAGGCCGCCGCCCACCCCTGCGAAGGCCGCTGGTGCGGCGGCTCGGCGCTGGTCGACGCACTGTTGGACGACGGCGACCTCGACGCCGCCTGGCAGGCCGCAGCCGACGGATACGGGGACCAGCGGCAGTGGCTGGCCCTGGCCGACGCGGTCCGCGACCAGCGGCCGGCCGATGCACTGACCGTCTACCTGCGCGGGATCGAGCCCCTGCGCAGCCGAACCGGCGACGGCGCGTACGCACGCATGGCGGAGTTGCTGCTCGGTGTCCGCGCCTGTCACCGTGCGCTGGGCACGGAGGCCGAGTTCGCCACGTACCTGGCCGCCCTGCGCGCCGACCAGAAGCGCAAGCGGAAGCTGATGGCGGTGCTCGACCAGCACGGCCTCTGAGCAGTCCCCTTCAGCCGCGCGGGATCGCGAAGGACGTGAGCGTCGCGCTGGCCGGGTCGAGGGCGGACCAGGGGGCGGGGCAGCTGAGGACGGCGACGGCCGAGGTCGGGAACTTGGTCGCGATGCGGTCCAGGTCCGGGTCCGGGCCGGGGCCTTCGCCGGCCAGGAGCAGGACCAGCTCCTGCAGGCCCGGGTTGTGACCGACGAGGAGAAGACGGGCGACCTCGGTCGGCGTGTCCCGTACGGCGTCGAGGAGGTCCTCGGCGTCGGCCCCGTACAGTCGCGGCGCGAAGCGCACGGGCGGCTGGTCGGGGAGTTCCGCGCCGGCCAGCTCCCAGGTCTGCCGGGCGCGCCGGGCCGGGGAGCACAGGACGAGGTCCGGTCGCAGGGCGGTCCGGGCCAGCAGCCGGCCGGCTGCGGGGGCATCGCGCAGTCCGCGCGGGCCGAGGGGGCGCTCACGGTCGGGCACGCCCAGCGGCCAGGCGCTCTTGGCGTGCCGAAGGATCACCAGGTCCGGCATGGGCCGAGCCTAACGGACGGACTCCCGGCAGGGCGCATGCAGACGACCTATGAAGCGGGCTCCCTGCGCCGGCATTGCCCGTATCAGGTGGTGGGGGTCGCCTTCGGGTCACCGCACCCTCCGGCCTCTCAGCCAGACAGCTGCTGTCGGTCCCGGCGGACGTCCTTCTCTTCCGCCGCAATCGGCTACTCCTGTCGAGCTCCCTCGCTCACTTCATAGGCCTACTTTGTTGGCTACCCCGCAGCCGGAGAGGGAAACATCCCTTTCTTACTATTTCCTCCCCGTCGGAGCCGGTGCTTCTGGGACTTGTACGTGGTGCGAAGCACGGGGACACCGCAGTCCGCGGGGCTTCGGGGGCGGTGGTCGGCGCCCGGGGCGTCGCCGCCCGCTGCCGACCGGGCGCGGAGGTTAGAAAATGGACTATGAGCAACTCTCTGGGGGACCTCCGGCGCCGGCTGCTCCGCTCGGACGCGGGCGCTTCCGCCGGCCCGCGAAGGCGCCGCTCAGGGCGCCGCCGGGAGCCCCGGGGGCAGGCCCCGCCCCCCGGGGCGAGGGGGCGCCCGCAGCGCCTGTCCGCGCTCCTGAGCGTGCGCAGCGTGGCCGGCGAGGTGTTCCTCCTCCAACTGGGCGTGGTGGTGCTGCTCGTCGTCGCCGCGGTGGTGGCGCTCGTGGTGCAGGCCCGGAGCGCGGCCATGCTGGACGCCCGGCACCGTACGCTCGCCGCGGCCGGAGCGTTCGCGGAGTCCCCGGGGATCGTCGCGGCCCTGCGCAGCGCCCATCCCAGCGCGGTGCTGCAGCCGAGTGCCGAGGCGGCCCGGAAGATCGCCGGGGTCGACGGCATCAACGTGTACACGCTCGACGGGTTCACCCTCACCCACAGCAATCCGAAGCAGATCGGGAAGCACGTCGTCGGTCCGTTCTCCAGGGCGGCGGCCGGCAAGTCCTTCACCGAGACGTTCGCGGGGTCCCTGGGGCAGTCCGTGGTCTCGGTGGTCCCCGTCAAGGACCCCTCGGGCCGCGTGATCGCCGTCGTCTCGTCCCCGGTCACGGTCCAGAACGTGCAGAGCATGGTGAACAGGCAACTGCCGGTCGTCCTCGGCAGTGCGGCCGTGGTGCTCACCCTGTCCGCCGGCGGCACCGCCCTGGTGAGCCGCCGGCTGCTGCGCCGGACCCACGGACTCGGGCCGGCCGAGATGACGAGGATGTACGAGCACCATGACGCGGTGCTGCACGCGGTCCGCGAGGGCGTGCTGATCGTCGGCGACGGCGGACGGCTGCTGCTGGCCAACGACGAGGCGCGCCGGCTGCTGGACCTGCCGGCGGACGCGGAGGGGCGCCCGGTCACGGACCTGGGGCTGGAGGAGGGGATCGCCGAGCGGATCGCGTCGGGCCGTTCCGCGACCGACGAGGTGCACATGGCCGGCGATCGGCTCCTGGCGGTGAACATCCGGCCCACCGCCCCCTACGGGACGGCCGGGACCGTCGTCACCCTGCGGGACACCACCGAGCTGCGGGCGCTGTCCGGCCGGGCCGAGGTGGCCCGCGAGCGGCTGAAGCTGCTCTACGACGCGGGCGTACGGGTGGGGACGACGCTCAACGTGGAGCGCACGGCGGAGGAGCTGGCGGAGGTGGCGGTCCCGCGGTTCGCCGACGTCGTCACCGTGGACCTGCTGGACCCGGTGCTGCGCGGCGAGGAGCCGCCCGACGTGAACACCGAGATGCGCCGCACCGCCGCCGTCGGCCTCCGGGGCGAGCACCCGCTCTACCCCGTCGGCAAGCTGATCCGGTTCGTCCCCGCGAGCCCCATGGCCACCGGGCTGGCCGGCGGCCACGCGGTCCTGGAGGCGGACCTGCACGCCACCCACGGGTGGCGGACCCAGGACCCGGCCAATTCCCTGCGGATCCTGGACCGCGGCATCCACTCCATGATCGCCGTGCCGCTGCGGGCCCGGGGGGTCGTGCTGGGGATGGCCGGCTACTGGCGGGGGCAGGACTCCCCGCCGTTCGACGAGGAGGACGTGTCGTTCGCCGAGGAGCTGACCGCGCGGGCCGCCCTGTCCGTCGACAACGCCCGCCGCTACACCCGCGAGCACACCGTGGCCGACACCCTGCAGCGCAGTCTGCTGCCCCGGGGCGTACCGGAGCAGTCCGCCGTCGAGGTCGCGCACCGCTACCTGGCCGCCCAGGCCGGTGTGGGCGGTGACTGGTTCGACGTCATCCCCCTGCCCGGGACCCGGGTGGCGCTGGTGGTCGGCGACGTCGTCGGCCACGGGCTGCACGCCGCCGCCACCATGGGCCGCCTGCGCACCGCCGTGTACAACTTCTCCACCCTCGACCTGCCCCCCGACGAGCTCCTGAGCCACCTGGACGAGCTGGTCTCCCACATCGACGCCGACGAGCAGGAGTGGCAGGGGATCACCGGAGCCACCTGCCTGTGCGCCGTCTACGATCCCGTCACGGGGCAGGTGACGACCGCGACCGCCGGTCACCCGGGCCCCGCACTGGTCCTCCCCGACGGCACGGTGTCCTTCCCCGAGGTGCCGGTCTCCCCGCCGTTGGGCCTCGGTGCGGGCATGCCGGTGGAGACCACGACGCTCACCCTGCCCGAGGGCTCCCGGCTGGCGCTGTTCACCGACGGGCTCATCGAGAGCCGCGACCGCGATCCGGACGCGGGCCTGGCAGCGCTGCGCGCCGCCCTGGCCGGGCCCGCCCGCACCCCGGAGGAGACCTGCACCGCGGTGATCGACGCGATGCTGCCCGCGAAGCCCGTCGACGACGTCGCGCTGTTGGTGGCCCGCACCCGCCGGACCGATCCCGCGCGGATGGCCGAGTGGGACGTGCCGCCCGACCCCGCCGCGGTGTCCCGGGTGCGCAACGCCTGTGCCCGCCGGCTGGAGGACTGGGGCCTGGAGGACATCGCCTTCACCACGGAGCTCATCCTCAGCGAACTGTTGACCAACGCCATCCGCTACGGGAGCGAGCCCATCAGGGTGAGGCTGCTGTACGACCGCAGCCTGATCTGCGAGGTCTCCGACGGGGCCAGCACCTCCCCGCACCTGCGGCGGGCCGAGGACACCGACGAGGGCGGTCGGGGCCTGTTCCTCGTCGCGCAGTTCGCCCAGCGCTGGGGCACCCGCTACACCGCCCGCGGCAAGATCATTTGGAGTGAGCAGGCCCTCCAGGACGGGGCGGCACCGCCCGTGGCGGTGCCCGAGGAGGCGCTCCTGGCCGGCTGGGACGACGAGGCGTTCTGAGAGCGGCGACGGCGCGGCAGCGGCGGGGAAGGCGGCGGACACCACCGGCTGGAACTGCACTGCCGGGGCCGCCGAACGTACGCTGGCCTTGATCGGTACGCGACCGTTATGGAGCCTTTGTGCCCGCACCCCGCCTCCGGAAAGCCTCCGTCGCCGTCTGGCTGGCCCTCGTGGCGGCGCCCCTCGGCGCGTGCGGGGAGGAGCCCGCCGCCACCCCCGCGACACCCGCGGCGGCCACCTCCGCGGCGGACGCCGGCGGCATGGCAGCGCTGACGGCGGCGGCGAAGAAGGAGGGGACGCTCAACGCGATCGCGCTCCCGGACGACTGGGCGGGCTACGGCGCCCTGATCGACGGCTTCGAGAAGAAGTACGGCATCAAGGTCACGGTGGAGAACCCCGAGGGCAGCAGCCAGGACGAGATCGCCGCCCTGAAGGAGCACCGGCGCGACGGCCGGGCCCCCGACGTGATCGACGTCGGGACCTCGTTCGCACAGCCCGCGGCCCGGCAGGGCCTGCTCGCTCCGTACGAGGTCGCGGCCTACGGCGACATCCCCAAGGAGCAGAAGGACCCGCGGGCCCGCTGGGCCAACAACTACGGCGGCTACGTCTCGATCGGCTGTGACGCCGCGCGCGTCGAGACCTGCCCCGCGACCTTCGCCGACCTCCTCAAGCCGGAGTACAAGGGCAAGGTCGCCCTCAACGGCGACCCGACGATGTCCAACTCCGCCCTGGCCGGCGTGTACGCGGCAGCCCTGGCCAACGGGGGTTCGTTCGACGACATCCAGCCCGGTATCGACTTCTTCGCCGAGCTCAAGAAGAAGGGCAACTTCATCCCGGTCCAGTCCACCCCGGCGACGATCGAGAAGGGCGAGACCCCGATCAGCATCGACTGGGACTTCCTCAACCTCTGGTACGCGGACGAGTTCCGCAGCAAGGGCATCGACTGGCGGACCGCCATCCCCTTCGACGGCAGCTTCGCCCAGTACTACGCCCAGGCGGTGAACAAGGACGCCCCGCACCCCGCGGCGGCACGGCTGTGGCAGGAGTACACCTTCAGCCCGGAGGGCCAGAACCTGAGGCTCGGCGGCTACGCACGCCCCGTCCTCATGGAGGCCATGGAGAAGAACGGCACGCTCGACAAGGCGGCAGCGGACAAGCTGCCGACCGTCGAGGGCACGCCGACGTTCCCGACCGAGGCCCAGACGGAGAAGGCGAGGCGGACCGTCAACCGCAACTGGGCGAAGGCCGTCGAGGACTGACCGGGACCGGCTCTTGCCCCTGCCCCCGGCGGGCGGGTCAGAAGTCGGCGTGGACGCGGGCGTCGGCGCGGCCCACGGATTCGAGGCCGTACGTGCGGCAGTAGAGGGAGCGGATGTACTCGATGTCGCGGTCCCGGGCGCGGGATTCGCCGACCGGGTAGAGGACGGTGAGCTCCCAGGACTTCTCGCGGTTGATGTCGCCGTCCTTGTCGCGCCACTGGCCTCTGGCCTCCTGGAGGGTCAGGCCGGCCGGGAAGCGGGGGGTGATCACGTCGGCGACGAACTTCGAGAACTCCTCGTCGGGGATGGGCGGCTGGCCGCCGTGCCGGCCCGTTCCGAAGTAGAGGTGGGTGGAGACGTACGGGAGGCCGCGCTCCACCGCGGCCTCCTGGCGTGCGGCCGGGGCGGCGTCCGAGACCGGGCCGCCGGAGGCGGCGAAGAAGACGGCCGAGACGAGTACGGCGACGGCCGCGGACATCGGGATCCGGATGTGGCGCATGGCAGGGCTTCCTTATCTGTGCGTCGGGGGGCTTGGAAAGGTGGTGCGGTGTGCTCAGGCGGGCAGTGCGGCCCGCAGGTGGACGGCCGCGTCGCGCAGGCGCGGGGGGACCCCGACCGTGCGGCACAGTGCTGCGGCCGTCCTGCCGAGGGTTTCGGTGGTGCGGGCCGAGCCGATGCCGGCGGCCCGGAGGGCGAGGTCGGCGATGAGCTGCTCGGCGTCGGTCCATGCGCCGGCGCCGGCCAGAGCGGCCAGCAGCTGCGCCGTGAACAGGTGCCGGTACGAGGGTCCGGGGGCGGTCGCCGCCCGGTGCAGCAGCGGGACGGCCCGCTCCCAGTCGCCCAGCCGGGCCAGGACCCAGCCCTGGTGGCCGGTCAGCTCGGTCTCGTCGATCCACCAGGCCCAGTGCGGGTCGCGGCGGGAGATCCCGTCGAGGAAGCGGCTGCGGGCCCGGTCGATGAGGTCGAGGGGTTCGCGGCGGGCCCCGAGCAGGGCGGTCGCGTGGGCCCGGCGGATCAGGGTGAGGCTGTGGACCCGGGCGGGCAGCGGGCGGCGGCCGGGCACCCGGGAGACGGTGTCGAGGGCGGCGCGGCCCCGGCCGGTGTGGGTCTGGAGCATGGCGTGGTTGAGGTGGACGAGACGGGCGGTCCAGTGGTCCCCGGCGAGATGGGCGAGGTGCAGCGCCCGCCGGTTGGCGGCGCCGGCGGGGGCGTAGTGGCCGGCGTCGAACAGGATCCAGCCGACGACCTCGCACAGTTCGGCGACGGCGGCCAGCCGGTCGCGGTCCCGGCGCCGGGCGGACAGGCTGCCGGGGGCGGCGGTCAGTTCCGGGAACTCCCGTACGGCGGCGCGGGCGGCGGGGACCGCGGCCGTGGCCCCGTGTTCGGCGTCCAGGGCCACGAGCCGCTCGACCGCACGGAGGGCGGCGCGGCTCACCGGGCCACGGTCCGGGAACCGGAACCGGAACCGGAGCCGGTGTCGGTGCCCTCGTCGGTCCCGTGGCCGCTGCCGCTGCCGGCGCCGCTGCCGCCGCTGCCGAGGGCGCGGAAGGCGGCGGCCACCTCGGTCAGCCAGGCCACTTCGGCGCGGAAGTCCTCGTACGGGGGTCGGGCCGACGTGTCGGCGGTGTCGGGCGGCTCGGCGGCGCGCGCGGCGGCCGGCCGGTCCACGGCGACCCGCAGTTGCAGGGCCTCGCCGAGGGGGGTGGTCGGGTCCTCGGGCAGGCCGCGGTCCCGGGCGGCCCGGGCGAACTCGGCCTGGGGCAGGCAGGCCCGCAGCATCAGCTGGCCGTCGCGGATCTCGACCACGCGGCGGTAGAGGCTGTAGTGCGGGTCGCGGGGCGGCAGCAGGTCGCGCGGCCAGGAGCGGGGCGGGTCGAGGGCGATGTCGGGGGTGGCCCGGTGCAGGGCCTGCCACAGCGGCCGGAGTCGCAGGTAGGCGCGGTAGCTGCGGATCCAGCCGCTGGCCCGGGTGAGGTGGATGCCCCAGGAGGGGATGGTCCAGCCGGTGACCTGGAGCAGGGCGCCGACGCTGCCGCAGGTCCACTGCACGGGGTCGAGGGCGGCTCCGTCGAAGTGCAGCCGGGTGCCGGCGATCTGGATGCCGCGGGTGACGCAGTAGACGAGGATGAGGCTGGCGCCGACGGTGACCGTGCGCATGCCGACGACGAGCCACTGGCGGTTGGCGACGCGGGTGAAGCGCAGGGACAGCCGTACCGTCTCCCACTGTCCGATGGCGCAGATCAGCAGGTAGCCGGACATGTAGAGGGCGTATCCGCCGTCCTGGATGCTGAGCAGGATCGTCGAGGTGGCCGTCTCGGACTTGGCGACCGGGCCGACGTGGAACGAGGCCGCGACCAGCGCGGCGAGCGCCGCGGCGAAGAAGAGCACGCGGCGGCGGCTCCTGCGGCGGGCCTCGGCCGGTGGCGCCGACCAGTGGACGAGCACGACCTGCTGGGCGGCGGTGAGGACCACCACGGCGACCTGGGTGATCAGGGAGGTGATGTTCGGCAGGCCGAAGAAGGCGGAGATCTTCAGCCGGATCAGGTCCAGGTCGACGAGGAAGCTGACGCCGGAGCAGAGGAAGTAGACGCACAGCGCCCACAGGGCGGTGTCGCGGGGCCGGCGCCGCAGGTCGGGCAGCCGGTAGGCGAAGGCGGCGAGGCCGACGGCGGTGCAGATCCACGCCAGGGCGGTGTAGACCGCGGTCACGGCTGGTCCGTGCGGCCGAGGCCGAGTTCGATGCGGGCCACGACGTCGGCGGCTTCGGCGGGGGCGCTCCAGGCGGGTTCCACCCAGCGCTGGCTGGCGCGGGACAGCAGCAGCGAGGCCAGGGTCTCCGCCTCCTGTTCCTCGTCGTCGCTGTAGCGCGAGCGCATCAGCAGGCCGCGCACCTCCGCCGGGTCGACGTCGGACAGCAGGCGGCCCGCATCGTCCTGGCCGCCGAGCTGGACCGGGCCCTGGTGGTCGAAGGCGATGTGGGCGAGTTCGTGGGCGATGATGTGTTCCTTGTGCGCCGGGGACGCCGACTTCTCGAAGGCGACGATGTCGAATTCGTCCAACTTCAGCCAGATGCCGAAGAGATGGCGGTCCGGAAATGAGGTGGGAATCAGATGGATCGGGCGTCCGCGCCGTGCGCACAAATACCGGTGGAGTTCGTCGATGCCGAATCCCTGCTCGATGCCCCACTCCGCGATCCGCGTCTCGCACGTGCGGCGGACCTGCTTGAGCCGGCGCCTGAGCAGTCTGCCCTCCGAAGTCGGTAATCCTGCGCCAGGTATCTTCATCCCCATCTCCGAGCAGACGACGCGGGCCATGATGCCACAGCGGCAACGCGGCACCCCTGGGCGCGCGTTCGATCCGGCCAAGGGGGACTTCGGGCGGTACGGGCGGAATTCCCGCACCGCGTGCGGCATTTCCGGAGCGGGCGACCGTACGCCCTTCACATGCCCGCGGGTTCACGGAGGCGGCCGGGGTGGCCGGGACACCGTCGACGGCCCGGGGCCGGCGGGCGCACGGGCGTCCGCGGGCGGACGGATTGGCCGGATCGCCGTGGGCGCCCGGGGGCGCCCGGGGCGCCCGGGGCGCCCGGGGGCGCCGGCAGCACCCACCTCATCGACCACGCCAAGTTGTGCGCTACCGTACACATCACTTATACGGTGCCGTATAGAACTGAGGGGGCCCTGCCGTGCCGGAGACAGAGGTCAGTGACAGCGGGAAGCGCCTGGTCCGCTGGGCGAGCGGGATCCTGGTCGGGCTGGGGACGGGCCACCTGGCCCTCCTGACCTACGCCGCCCGGGAGGACATCGCCGGGTGGGTGGACCGGGGCGTCTGGGCTGCCGTCCCGCTCGGTCTCGCCGACGGTGGCACCGACCCGACGCTGGAGGCCTTGCGGACCAAGGTCGCGTTCTGGGCCGGGCCGGGGAGCTTCGCCGTGCCGCTGATCGTGCTGGGCTGCCTGATGTGGCACCTCGCCGGGCGCGGGGTGACGGTGCCCGCCCGGGTCGGTTGGGGCCTCGCCGCGTGGAGCGCGCTGGGCGGTGTCCTGCTGGTGCCGTCCCCCTACTTCGTGGGGACCGCCGCCGCGCTGCTCGTCGTACTGGCGGCGCGGCGGGGAGCGGCACCGCCGCAGACCGCCCGGCCGGGCGCGGGCGACGCGGGGGCGGACCGGTCGGAGGCGGGCCGGGGGTAGCCCGGGGTCCGCGGCGGCGCGTCGCGGGGGCGCGCGCAGCGGCCTGCGCCGAGGATGGGGCCCCCCGAGCGGCTGGAGGCGTCGTGGAGATCAGCGAAGGGACCGTGTCCGTCCGGGACCGGCGCACCTGGTACCGGATCGCCGGCCCCTGGCCCGCCGAGGGGACGCGGCCGCCGCTGCTGGTGCTGCACGGCGGCCCGGGGGTGCCGCACGGTTACCTGACGGACCTGGACGACATGACCTCCTCCGGGCGCACCGTCGTCTACTACGACCAGGCGGGCTGCGGGAGGTCGGATCCCCTCGACGACCCGGCGGAGTGGACCCCGGACACCTTCGTGGAGGAGGTGGGCGCCGTCCGCGAGGGGCTCGGGCTCGACCGGGTGCACCTCTTCGGCCACTCCTGGGGCGGCATGCTCGCCTCGAGTACGCGCTGCGGCGCCCGCCCGGCCTGGCGAGCCTGGTCCTCGCCGGGACCTGCGCGAGCGTCCCGCTGCTCGCCTCCGAGGTGCGGCGCCTCATGGACCGGCTGCCGGCCGGGGTGCGCGGGACCTCGCCCGGCACGAGGCGGCCGGGACCACCGACAGCGCGGAGTACCAGGAGGCCGCGGCCTCGTTCTTCACGCTCTGGATGTGCCGCCTCTCGCCGCTCCCGGAGCACGTGGCGCGGGCCTCCGCCGCCGTCAACGCGGAGCTGTACGGGGCCGTGCTCGGCGCCGAGTGGAACATCACGGGGACGCTCGCGGACTGGGACGTCACCGAGCGCCTCGGGGAGCTCGACCTGCCGGTGCTGGTCACGACGGGCCGGTACGACGAGATCACCCCGGCGGTCGTCCGGCCCCTGGTGGAGGGGATCCGCGCGGCCCAGTGGGGGGTCTTCGAGGAGAGCGCGCACCTGTCGACGGCCGAGGAGCCCGAGCGGTACCGGGCCGGCCTGGAGTCGTTCCTCTCCCGGGTGGAGAGCGACGCGCAGCACCCGTAGGCCGTGCGGGTCACCGTGCCCACCCCTTCGGGTGATGGGCGGCTCCTCGACGACTGGACGGGGTCCGTAAGGGGAGCGATCAAGGCATGACCGTTACCGCGAACATCGAGAGCAGTCGCCCCGTCGCCACCCTGATCAACGTCTTCACCGTCGCGCCGGAGCGCCAGCAGGAGCTGATCGCCCTGCTGACGCACGCCACCGAGGAGACGATGAAGCACCAGCCGGGCTTCGTCTGCGCCAACTTCCACGCCAGCCAGGACGGCGAGCGCGTCATCAACTACGCCCAGTGGGAGAGCGAGACGCACTACCGTGCCATGCTCGCCAACCCGGAGGCCCGGGTCCACATGGACCAGGCGGCCGCCATCGCGACGGACGTGCAGCCCCGCCTCTTCCACGTGACCTCCCACCACAAGCGCGCGTAGTCGGGCCCGGGCGCCCCCGGGCGGCTCACTGGGAGGTGTGGCCCTCGTGGGGGGTGGAACCGTGGGCGGCGCCCGATTCGAGGGTGCCGCCCAGTTTGTCGTGCAGGGGGCCGAGCGCCTCGGGCGTGGCGGCGGTGACGACCCAGCGGGGGCCGACGAGGTAGTTCCCGCCGTACATGCGGGATTCCGCCAGCCAGGCGCTGCGGCCCTCCTCGGTGGTGAAGGTCGCCATCCGGTACGCCTGCGGGCCCGTCCCGCACGCGCCCTCGCGGATCTCCTCCGCGTCGACGGTGACCTCGGGGGTGCAGCCGAGCGCGGCGGCGATCTCCTGGAAGGAGTCGGGGCGGGCGGACGGGCTCGCGGACGTGTTCCCCAACGGACTCGCGGACGGACTGGCGCCCGGCGCCCCGGCCGCGCCGGTGGCGGCTGCGCCGGCGACTGCCCGGTCCTCCGCGCCGGAGCCCTGCGGCGCGGCCGTGCCCCCGCCGGCGCAGCCGCCGCACAGGAGCAGCACCGGCAGGACGGCGCAGGCGGCGAGGTGGCGGGGGGTCGGGGACACGGCTGCCTCACAGGGGGTTCTGGTGGAGGGGGAGGGGGGACTGCCGGCGCGCCGTCAGGCGGCCTTCTTGCCGTTCTCGGTGACGGCGAACCACAGGTTCTGCTTCTTGTGGCCGTTCGTCTGGCCGGGCTCGGTGTCCCCGGTGAAGGTGTAGACGGGCCAGCAGTCGATCGTCAGCTGCTCGGTTCCGTCCGGCCGCTTCACCGTGCCGATCAGCTCGGGCTTGACGCCGACGGCCTTCGTCTTGTCCACGGGGGCGGCGGGCTTCCAGGTGTCCGTGCAGGCGCCGACGCACCCGATCTTCATGGGCCAGGCGCTGTCCTTGTCGAAGCGGTAGAGGGTGCGCCACTGGCCGTCCACCAGGATCTTGCCGAGCTTTTCGTTCGCCGCCACGGAGAGTTCCGTTTCCTTCTTCGCCGACTGGTCGCCCGATCCGGAGCCAGAACCGTATCCGGATCCCATTCCCGAACCGGATCCCGACCCTGTGTCCGTTCCCGAATCACCGCCCGTCTTCTGTTTCTTGTCGACCGCCTTCTTGCCGTCCGGCGCCAGTGCGTGCCATGTACCGCCGACGCCCTCGCCGTTCGCCTCACCCGCCTTCGTGTCCTTGGCGTACCGGTACACGGGCCAGCCCGCGAGGGTGAGCTGCTTGGTGCCGTCCGAGCGGGTGACCGCACCGAGGAGACCCGCCTCGATGCCGGCCGAGGCCGACGCGTCGTCCGCGGGGACCGGCGGCCAGGTGGTGGCGCAGCCCCCGTCGCAGTTGGACTTGGGGGGCTGCGGGGTGTCCTTGTCGAAGCGGTAGAGGGTGTTGCCGCCGCTGTCGGTGACGACGCTGCCCACGTTCGCGATCTCCCGGACGGCGAGCTGGCCCGCCGCCTCGCCCTTGCCCTTGGCGGCGGCGTCCGCCCCGGCGCCGGAGCCGCTCAGCTGTCCGGGGTTCGCCCCGTACCCGCCCGTCCCGCTCCCCGATCCGTACCCGTCCGCCAGGGCCTTTCCGGCACCTACGGGCTGTACGGAATTCCCGCCGCCGGCGGCGTTTCCGCCGCTGCCGCAGCCGGCCGCCAGCAACAGTACGGCGGCCACCGATCCGGCAGTTGTCACGCGGCGCATCTTGTTCACGGTCACTCCTTCGGGTTGGTCCCGGGGGGTTGTCTTGCTGAGTAATTCATAAACCCTGCAGCGGCTCCGAAATTGAAATCACCGGGAATTTGTAAGATCCCGCTAATCCCTGAACTCCGGGTGTCCGCCCCGGGGTTGCGGCGGGCTCATTCCTGGATGCGCAGCGCGAGCGCGGGGCAGCGGCGCACCGCGCGCGCGGCCTTCGGCCGCAGGCGTCCCGGGAGCGGCATGACGGCCTTGTCCGGGTAGCCGTCGATGTCGAGGCGCACGACCTCCGGCAGGAGGTCCACGCACAGGCCGTGGCCCCTGCACAGGGTCCAGTCCACGACGAGCTGTTCGGGGCTCTCGTCGTCGTCGGGCAGCGCCAGGCAGCCGATGACACGGCGTCCGCAGCCGCTGCCGAGGGCGTGGTCGCGCAGTTCGTCGGGGAAGGTGGCGAGTGCGGAGGCGACGAAGTTCGCGGTGCCGTCCGGATGGCTGCAGGCACCGCGCTTGCGCACCGCCTGCATGCGCAGCTCGATCGCGTCCAGGGCGGCGCGGCCGCCCCCGGTGCACACGTCCTCCAGGGCGGAGGCGAGGGAGGGCAGCCCTCGGAAGCACGGCCCGCACTGGCCGGCGGTTTCGTCGGCCATCCAGCGGGCCACCCGGGCGATCTCCCCCGCCGGGCAGGTGTCCTCCGGTAGCGGCAGCACCGCCCCGGCCCCGAGCACGGCCTTGACCGTGGCCAGGGACTGCCGGGACAGCAGCACGCTGCGGGCCGCCTGGGCGGTCAGGAACTTGCCGTGGTATCCGCCGATCAGGACGCCCTGACCCGGCGAGGTGCCGCACAGGTCGAGGACGTACGCCAGTGAGGTCCCGAGCGGCACTTCGAGGACGGTCGAGCCTGCGACCGTGAGCAGGGTGGTGCCCGGCTCGGTCGGGGTGCCCGCGGTGCGGTAGCCGGCGGCGCCCATCCGTGCGGCGATGGCGAGTTGGGCGTACGTCTCGGTGTTGGACAGCAGGGTCGGCAGCCCGCCGAGGCCCCGGTCGCTGGTCCGCACCTTCTGCCCGGACGGAAGCGTGGGCCCGCCTTCGATGCCGTTGATCATGGAGGTGCCCTCGCCGGTGACGAAGCGCTCGGGCAGCATGGCGACGCGCACCAGGCTGCCGGCCCCCCGTTCGGCGATGGCGGTGCGCAGGGACCGTTCGACGTCGTCCCGGGTGACGCCGAAGACGACGTCCTCGGCGCCGATGGCGGAGGCGGCGAGCAGGGCCCCGTCGATGACCAGGTGCGGGGAGTTGAGCAGGATCGCCTTGTCCTTGAGGCAGCTCGGCTCGCCCTCGCTGCCGTTGATGACGAGGGCGGTGCGCCCGTCGCGCGAGCGGGCGGTGCGCATGACGGCGCGCAGCTTGCGGGCGAACGGGAACCCGGCTCCCCCGCGGCCGCGCAGGTCGATGTCCTCGGCGAGTTCGACGAGTTCCTCGGGTCCGTACGAGGGCACGGGCCCGTGTACGACGAGGTGGTCTTCCCGGTCCAGGCGCGGCAGGGCGTCGAGTCCTGCCAGCACCCGGGGCTGGCCCACGCAGCCGAGGGCCGGGGTCACCGTCACGACCGCCTCCGTCCGCCGCCCGCGGGCCGGCCGCCGGGCCGGTCGGTGGAGACGTCGAAGCGGCGGGTGCCGAAGGTGGAGGCCTCACCGTACGGCGGGGCCGCGGGTACGGGTCGCAGCGGCGGCCGCTGCGAGGGAACGCCCTGTGCGGTGGCGGAGGCGAGCAGCGGGTCCGCCACCGGGTCGGCGAAGGTGCCGGCGTACGGGTCGGCGGGCTGCTCGGCGAGCGGTCGCGTCGGGGGGCCGTCGGGGCTGCCGTCCGTTTGCCGGGCGATTCGCGCGGTCAGGCGCTCGGCGGCCCACTCCGCGGGCCTGCGCAGGAACCCGTCGTTCGAACGCGGGCGGTCCGGTCCGGCGCTGCGGGGCGCGGCCTGCGGCTGTGCGGCGGCCGGCTTGTCGCGCTCCGCGCGCAGCCTCCTGCGGAGCCGGATGAGGAGTACCCCGGCGACGCCGACGAGGCACATCCCGTACGCGACGGTGACCCAGCCGGCCGCGACGCGGCCGGACTGGAGGCCGTGCACCAGCGACGCGCCCCAGGCCGGATAGGCGCCGACGTGCAGGGCCCGCCACCACAGGGAGCGCCCTTTGGTGGCGAACGCGCTGCGGACCGCGCCGGAGACGGCGACGCTGACGAAGAGGTATCCGGCCAGGCTGCCGAGCCCGATCAGTACCGGCTGCTCCTCGTCCGTGAAGGGGATGAGGGCGTTGACGGCGCTGGTCCGCGACTCCGCGATCTTGATCCAGATGTGCAGGGCGAGGAAGCCGAGGCCCGAGACGGCGAGCCCGCGGTGCACCCCTTGGGCGACGATCCGCAGGCCGGAGGTGAACAGGAGTCGGTCGGTGGCCGCGAGGCCCCACAGGACGGCCGAGGTGAGGGAGACGAGCGAGAGGACGCCCGCTCCGAAGTCGAGGAAGTCCCACAGGTTGGTGAGCCCGCCCGCCCGGGCGGCCACGCCCAGGAGGAGGAGGACGGCGAGGGCGACGGCGGCCAGCGCCGCGGGGTGCAGACCACCGGCCGCGGACAGCATGAGCGGCCGACGCAGGGCACGCCGGCCGGCGGCCGCGGCCGCGTCGGCACGGCGTCTGGTACTGCGTGCCCGGTGGGAGCGGGGCGCGCGGGTCTGGGACAAGGGCATCGGGTTCTCCCATACGCCCGGGCCCGAGGCTCTCCACTTCGCACTCGGCGCCCGGGGTAGTCGACGGAACTGCTCCGCGGCGGGCCGGAGATGAGGACCGCGCCGGCCGGGAGCGGGGGGCCGGAGTGCAGAAGCATCGTGGACCTTTGCAACGCCTCCACAGGATTTATCGAATCGTGACAAGTTCTTGTGCGTGTGGCATCGTCCTGCCGACCGGCCCCGGAAGATTCCGTTCCAACGGTGTGGTGGAAGCCGAGTCACGCCTTGTCCGCCACCACACCTCCCCGTCGGCAAAAACGAGGCAAAGTCGCGGGACCGCAAGTGGATGACCCTCTCCTGAGAGGGCGTACGAGTGCTCAACTCCTCAGTCGGCCCAGGCGCGGACGAGGGAGGGAGGCCACTCGACGGGCCTGTTCACACCCCCATGGGACAGGCCGTACCCCGGCATGAACGAGGTAACAATGTGCGAACTGCTGAACCGTATCTGGGCCCGCCCCCGCGGCGAATGGACCCGGGTCCTGCGCAGGGAACTGCCCGCGCTGGCGTCCGGGATGGTGGAGGAGCTGAGGGACGGGATCCCCGGCTTCGCCGCACTGGTCGATGACCTCGACGACGAGGTGGTCAGAGCGCAGTTCGAGGCGGCCCTGCTCACCGCCCTCGGATACCGCGAGCCGGTGACACAGGACCAGGGACCGCGGGCGGAGCACGACACCGCCCCCGACCAGCGGCCCCGGTCGACCCCCGGTGCGGGCGCGTACGACGCCGCGGCCGGACATCCCGACCTGGACGAGGACTGCCGCGTCGACGAGTACGAGGACCCGGGCGGGGGCCGGTACCCGGCCCCCGCCCGGGAGCCGGAACCGGAGGAGGCCGTGCTGGCCGAGATCCACGGCCGGATTCCGAAGCAGGGCCGCAGGAGGATCGCGGCCCCGCTGACGGTGGTGCCGTCCGACCACCGCACGGGCAACGCCTCCGAACGGGCGCGGCGGGAGCTGTTCTCCGCCCTTACGTCTGACATGCCCATGGCTGAAATCGCCCTGTCCGAGCTGGCCCGCGCGGCCAACTGGCCGCTGCCCCCCGAGATCCGCGCCATCGCCCTGGTCACGCCGGGCGAGACCCAGCAGCTCGCGGCCGCCCTGGACGACGCCCTCGCCGGCATGGTCGGGGGCCAGCCCTGCCTGCTGGTCCCCAGCCCGGAGGACCCGGACGCCCGCGCCTCCCTGGAGGTCCTGCTGCGCGGCCGGTTCGCCGCCGTGGGCCACCCGGTCGCCCCCCGCGACACCTCCCACTCCCTGCGCTGGGCGCTGCGACTGCTGGCGCTCACCCCGAACCGCACCGGTCTCGACGGGCGGCCCCTCTTCGTCGACGACCACCTCTCGACCCTGCTGCTCCTGCAGGACGAGCCGCTCGCCCACGCACTGGCCGCGCGCTGGCTGCGACCACTGGCCGATCTGACACCCCGCCAGAGCGAACGGCTCGAAGTGACCCTGCTCGCCTGGCTGGAGGGCGGCGGGGCACCCGAGGCCGCCAAGGCGCTGAGCGTGCACCCGCAGACGGTGCGCTACCGCATGCGCCAACTGGAGAAGCTCTTCGGTCCGGGGCTGCGCGACCCCCGGACCCGTTTCGAACTGGAGATGGCCCTGCGAAGCCGCCGCCTGATCGCCCAGGTGCGGCGCCAGTACTCACGGGTGGGGCGCAAGGCGCGCGCCGCCACGAGCGATTTCGGTTCTCTGGGCGTGGACCGGATGGCCCGCGTCAACGGTCTGTAGCAGCCGCTCGCCGTGCACGGGACGGAGCCTCCTCCACCGCGTCCCGCCACGGCCCGGCCCGACACCCCCTTCGGCCCCGGTCCCCTCGCCGCCCGCACGGCGCGAGGGAACCGGGGCCGCGGTGCGTCAGCGGCCGGCGGCGGCCTGCGGGGCCGCGGGGCACAACGCGGCATTGAGGTCGAGGAGTTCGGCGTACGCCCGCGAGCAGGACCGGCACCCCGCCAGGTGGCGGGCCAGGCTCCGGCCGCCGCGCGGCGTCCCGCGGCGCCGGACGGCCGCGCCGAGCACGCTGCCGAAGCGGCGGCAGCGGCCGTCGGCGGTGGTGGCGGTCTCGACGTGCGCCCGCAGGTACGCCTCGCGCAGCCCCTCACGGGCCCGGAAGGCCAGCGAGGTCACCGCGCTCGGGGTGATCCCCAGCAGCAGGGGGACGGGATGCGGGCAGTCGTCCTCGACGAGGGTGTGCCACAGCACCGCCTTCCACCGCTCGGGCAGCGTGTGGAAGGAGCGGGCGACGAGCCTGCGGTCCTCGTGCTCCAGCATCCGGCGCTGCGGGTCGTCCCCGCCCTGCCCGGGCGGGCACCACGGCTCGACGTCGGGCGTCAGGACGGTCCGCCCGGCCCCGGCCCGCCACTCGATGGCGGTGTGGCGGACCACCGTCAGCAGGTACGGGCGCCAGTGGTCGCGCGGCCCGGCTCCCGAACGGACGGCCTGGAGGGTGCGGATGAAGGCCTCGGAGGCGAGGTCCTCGGCGTCCTGCGGGGCCCGGCAGCAGCGGCGCGCGCACGCGAAGGCGGCTGCTCCGTGCCGCCGGTGGAGGAGCTCGCAGACCTCGGGGGCGCCCGTACCGGACGCGTACGCCTGGCGGAGCCGGCGGATCAGGTCCCCGTCGGAGGGTTCGCACCGCCCGGCCGCGCGGTCGTCGCCGGCGGTTTCGGGCCCGGGCCGGTGCGTTAACCGGGGCGGTGACTCGGCTGCGGAAGGGCGGGCGGGGACGGCAAGAGGCCCCTCCGCGCACTGCGGAAGGGCCGTGGGACGGCGGGAGCCGGGCATGGCGGGCACTCCTGGAGACGTTCCGGGGCCCTCGGGCCCCTGCGGGCGGCGGCACGGACAGACGTGCGGTGCCGGCCCGAAGTCCAACTTCGGGCCGGCACCGCTCTCGGGGCGACGCCGGGGAGGTGGGAGGGGTGAGCGCCGCCGCCGAGGGACCGGGGGTCAGCGGCAGGAGCGCCCGTCGTTGATGCAGCGCACCGCGCGCTGCATCAGGCCGTCCGACATCACGTTGATGAAGTCGCCGTGGTCGGTCGCCGGCTTGTGCAACTGCTCGGGGAAGCTGTCCACGGCGATGCGCTGACCGGGCTGCACGCTGTAGACGATGCGCTGCACCAGCTGCGGAATGGCCTTGAAGCCGGGCTTGCAGGTGCCGTCCTTCTTCGCGAAGTCCACGTGGGTGCGGTGGTTGGCGCTGTCGATGTTCTTCCCGTCCCAGCAGCTCTGGAAGTTGAACGTCCGGACCACGTCACTGCCCTTGGGGCAGACCGGGTACTTGTCCTTCAGCTGGCGGTTCTCGAAGCCGGTGCAGCTCCACGACGCGTTGGCGTTGCCGTTGCCGTTGGTGAGGGCCTTGGCGTCGCCCGTGATGATCCGCATGAAGCGGGGCATGGCCTCGACCTTGGAGACGGGGCTGCCCTTGAAATCGATCGTGACCTGCTTGGGCTTCAGGATGGTGCCGACGTTGAGGTCCTGGCCGCCGCCGGGCGCCTTGGCGTCGCGTTCGGCCCGGCCGTCCTGCACGCGCAGCACCGGCCAGTAATAGGTGGACTGGTCGCCGTTGGTGCAGGTGGTCCCGGAGGCCGCGAGGCTGTTGTTGGTGGAGAAGGCGTCGGTGGTCAGGTTGCCCACGTAATCGTGCATGTGGTGGGCACCGTTGCTGACGCCCGGCGCGACGATGACGTTGTCGGGGTTGAAGTGGCCGTTCTCGTTGCGGCCGCAGCTCACCGAGAAGGATCCCTTGGACGCGCCCCCACGGGCCGCCGGCTTGTTGACGTTCGGTTTGACCTGGCCGATGGCGACGAAGTCGCTGCGTGCAGGGCCGCCCTTGGCCTGCTGGGCACCGCCGTTCTTCGCGGCGGCCCCCTGCGCGGCGGCCGCCGGATCGTCCTTCGGATCGGCGCCCGCGGCCTTCTGCATCTGGCAGCCGCTGAGGCCCTCCAGCCCCTGCTGCCGGGCGCCGGCCTTGCCGAGCGCGTCACCGATGGCGGAGATGGTCTTGCTGCGCTGCTGCTTCAGGCCGCCGAGCAGGGCGTCCGCCCTGGCCCCGCCCGAGGAGAGCTTGGCGTAGGCGTCGGCGACCTGGGTGTCGAGCTGTGCGAGGTTCTTGTCGACCTCGCCCCTGGCCTGTTGGGGAACGTTGTTGAGCTTGTCGCCCACATCGGGGCAGTCGATGGTGGACGTCGCCGATGCGCGGCCGTCCTGCCCGGCGAAGGCGCCTTGCGACACGAACAGGACCCCGCCGCCGCCCAGGGCGAGGGCGGACATCATGACGAGGACCTTGTGCGACGTGCGCAGACGGCGTTTGTGTCCCTTTTGGCTCATGCGATCACTTCACTTCGTCGGTCGGGAAAGGGTGGAGGAGGCGGGCACGGGTACGGGAGCGACGCCCGAGCCCGATCCGGAGCCCGAGGCGGGGCGGGAACCGGCCGGCGGGGTGTCCGCGAGTCCGTCGAAGTCGACGAGCCCGGTGGCCTCCAGTACGGAGATGTGGTCCAGGACGGTGGTGTTGGCGTCGTTGGCCAGCTCCCTCACCATCGAGTTGCGGGTCTGCGCGCGTATCTGGGCCACCACCGTGAACACCTTTCCGTGCGCCCGCCGCAGCAGCTGCGCGAACAACTGCTCGTACTGGGGGCCCTGGGCCGCGGCGAGCTGGGCCAGCCACTCCTGCTGCTGGGCGCTGGGCTGGTTGGGCAGTTCCATACCGAGGGCCTGGCCCACTTCCAGGACCCGGCGGTCCAGTTCGGTGTGGCCCTCGATGAGGTGCTCGCCGGCGGTGCGGACCGTGGGGCGCTTGCCGCGCTGGAGCGCCTCCTTTCCTGCGGGCAGTTCCCAGAGGCCGGCGAGCCGCACCTTGCGGACGAAGTCCCGGTCCTGGGCGGTCAGCGGCCCGAAGGCCGTGCTCAAGGTGCCCATGCCGTCGTCGTCGCCCGCGGCGGGCGTGGTCGCCGCGGCGGACCTGCTGCCGAAGCTCTGCACCGGAATCAGCAACGCGATCAGCGTGAAGGCGAGGGCACCGATGACGGCGCCCGTGCCCAGCACGTGTTTCGAAGCGACCGACAAGCTGCCGACGGCCGACCGACGGAATGACAGCACTGTTCCTCCTTGCTGCGAGTGACCGGGAGGGTCAGCAGGGGCGGTGGGCCGCGGCAGTCATGCCGTAGTGCACCCGCGCTCCCCGGGTGCCACGGGACGCTAGTGCCAGTTGTGGTGTCCGTTCGGAAGGACCATCACGAATGGACAAACATCCGGGCAAGACCTCGAACGGCTGGTACTGTGCCCCGGCGCCGCCTTGCCCGCGCACTGCGCCGCACCGCGCCGCGCCTAGAGCGGTCGTGCGCGCGCGATGAGCAGGGCGACGTCGTCGCGGTCGTCCGGCTGGCGCAGCCTGCCGAGCAGCAGGTCGCAGGTCTCCTCCAGGGGCCGCCCAGGATCGTCGAGGAGCGCGGTGAGGGCCTGGAGCCGGGTGTCGATGTCCTGGTCCCGGGTCTCGACGAGCCCGTCGGTGTACAGGACCAGTTCGTCGCCCACCGCCAGGTCGAGGGCGGTGGCCTCGAAGGGCACGCCGCCGACCCCCAGGGGTGCGCCCGTCGGCAGGTCCAGCAGCTCGGGCCGGCGGCCCGGGCCGATCCGTACGGGCGGCAGGTGGCCTGCGGTGGCGATGCGGCACGTGCCCCGGCGCGGGTCGTAGACGGCGATGACGCAGGTGGCCATGGTGTGGCCGACGCCGGTGGCGGTGTGGTCCAGCCGGGTCAGGACGGCGGCGGGGTCGAGGTCGAGCTCCGCCAGCGTACGGGCGGCGGTCCGCAACTGCCCCATGGCCGCAGCCGCGTTGATGCCGCTGCCCATGACGTCGCCGACGACGAGGGCGGTCTTGTCGTCGGGCAGCGGGACGACGTCGAACCAGTCCCCGCCGACTTC
Source organism: Streptomyces pallidus (ex Mingjun et al. 2026) (assembly GCF_051550185.1). Classification (NCBI taxonomy): domain Bacteria; kingdom Bacillati; phylum Actinomycetota; class Actinomycetes; order Kitasatosporales; family Streptomycetaceae; genus Streptomyces; species Streptomyces pallidus (ex Mingjun et al. 2026). The sequence continues at coordinate 1,333,385 of NZ_CP196181.1, forward strand.
GGCGGCGCTCCCGGCGGGCTGGTAGCGGTAGGCGATCTCCAGTCCCGGCGAGGGCGTCGGGTGGTGCGGCAGCAGGTGGCGCTGGAGCGTGAGGGCGGTGTGGCGCTGCTTCTGGTACCAGCGGGCGTTGTCGATGCACACGGCCGCGCGGGCGGCCAGCTCGCCGGCGAGCAGGACGTCGTCCTCGTCGAACGGCAACGGGTTGGAGGTGCGCTGGAGTCCGAGCGCGCCGATGACCTCCCCGCGGGCGATCAGCGGCACGGCGAGGTAGGAGTGCAGTCCGGCCTCTGCGAGCAGTTCGGCGGCCTCGGCGTCGCGGGCGACGCGGGCGAGGTCCTGCCGCTCCGCGTGCGCCAGCAGGACCGGGCGGCCGGTGCGTACGCACTGGGTGACCAGCCGGGTGGCGTCGTAGCGGGCGAGCGAGCCCACCGGGTCCGCGGCCCGGGTCGCGGGGGTGGGGTGGGCGGCCCTGACGGCCAGGGCCCGGAACTGCACGGTCTCACCGGCCCCGACATCGGGCGGGTGGTCGCCGGTGAGGACCTCGTCGATGACGTCGACGGTGGCCACGTCGGCGAGCTGCGGCACGGCGATGTCGCCCAGCTCGCGGGCGGTGACGCCGAGGTCGAGGGTGGTGCCGATGCGCACGGAGGCGTCGGCGATCAGGGCGAGCCGCTGCCGGGCCTGGGCCACGGCCTTGGAGGTCTTGTACTGGTCGGTGACGTCGACGATGGAGGCGGCGATGCCGATGGGCCGCCCGCCGGGGTCGTCGAGCCGGTACAGGGAGACCGACCAGGCGTGGTCCTGGTCGGGGTCGGCGGGGGTGCGGCCGGTGGTGAACTGGTCCAGCAGGGGCACGCCGCTGCGCAGCACCTCGGCCATGGCCGCGTCGATGACCGCGGAGTCGATGTGGGGCAGGGCCTCGTGGATCCTGAGGCCCAGGTGCTGCGCGGCCGGCAGGCCGTTGATCCGTTCGAGCGCCGGGTTGACCAGGACGTAGCGCAGGTCCGTGTCCATGACGGCCAGGCCGATCGGCGACTGGGCGACGAGCCGCAGCGACAGGGCGAGGTCGCGCTCCAGGCGGCGCAGGGTGGCCTGGTCGGAGGCGATCCCGAGGGCGTAGTGCCGGCCGCGCTGGTCCTCCAGGCGCATGTTGCGGAACTCGGCCAGGCGGGAGCTGCCGTCCTTGTGCAGGACGGGGAACACCCCGGCCCAGGGCTTCCCGCTCCCCATGACCTTGTCGAAGAGGGCCAGGACCAGGCCGAGGTGCTCCTCGTCGACGAGCAGCCGGGCCGCGGGCCGGCCCAGGGCCTCCTGCGCGGTGTAGCCGAACAGTTCCTCGGCCTGCGGGCTCCACAGCGTGATCCGCCCCTCCTCGTCGAGGACGACGGCGGCGACGCCCAGCACGTCCAGCAGACCTCGCCCGCTGGAGGGGCCGACGGGTTCGGGGGCGCCACGGGGTCCGGGGCCCGCCCCCGACCGGGGCCCGGGGCCGGCCGGGAGGTCGTCCGCCGTGTTCATGCCGACCGCTCCTTCCCGTCCGCCGCCGAGGGAGCGGTGCGTCGGGCCGCTCGTGGTGCTCCGGGCTCCGACCCCCGGGTGCCTCCATCCTCCCCCCGACGTGCCCGCACGGCAGCCGCAGGCGCCCGCGGGTTCGGCCGTACGAGGGCCCGGTGCCGCCGCGTGCCGGACGGGGGCGGGGACGGGGGCGGGAAGGAGACGGGGAGGGGGCGGCAAGGCCGTACGGGTGACGGGGCGGCCGGCCGGTGCGCCGCGGCGGACCGGGGGCGGGCAGGGGCACTGCTGCTGCGCCGCGGGGGCGCGTCCCGCCCGCGGTGCCGTGCGCCGCGGGCGCCCGCTCTCGCTCTCCTCCCCAAGTCGTACATCCGCCGAACCACCTCGCGGGTGCCGGTGGGACCCGCGCTGACCTGCCCCGATGTCCCGCGCCGCCCGCGATCACGGGCCGGCGGCCGGCATGCGGCACCAACACAGCTGGCGTGTCGGCCAGTTGTCCGAATGTCCAATCATTCGTGAGGAGCATACGAGCCGGACCCTCGGACGGATTCCGCCCCGCGCCGGCGTGCAACAGGGTGGTGGAGCAAGCGACTTCACGGGAAGGGAACCGCTCTACGTGAACATCACACGCCTCGGGCCGGCACTCGCCGCCGCAGGTCTCCTCGCCACCACCATCCCCCTGCTGTCCGCCACGCAGGCCTCGGCCGCCCCGGCGGCGGAGTTCACCCCGCAGAAGCCGGCGTGGACGCGGTGCAGCGCCGACCAGCCGGCCTCGTACGAGTGCGCCACCCTCAAGGTGCCGCTCGACTACCGGCGGCCCCAGGGACGCACCATCGACGTCGCCATATCCCGGATCAGGAGCGAGAACCCGGCCAAGCGGCACGGCGCGCTGCTCTTCAACCCGGGCGGCCCCGGCGGCACCGGGCTGGACATGCCGCTGATGGCCCGGGAGCTGATGCCGAAGGAGGTCCGCGAGCAGTACGACCTGATCGGCTTCGACCCGCGCGGCACCGGGGCCAGCAGCCCGATCACCTGCGGGATGACCGACGCCGAGCAGGAGATCAACCGGCCCTACCGGGAGGAGACCTTCCCCGCGGACGTGGAGTGGGCGCAGCGGGTCGCCGACAAGTGCCGTGAGAAGTCGGGGTCGGTGCTGCCGTTCATCACCACCCGCAACACCGCCCGCGACATGGACGCGATCCGTGCGGCCCTCGGCGAGAAGAAGATCAGCTACGTGGGCTACTCGTACGGGACCTACCTCGGCGCCGTCTACACGCAGTTGTTCCCGAACCGCACCGACCGCTTCGTCCTCGACAGCGGCGTCGACCCGCAGCGCGCCTGGCGCGGCATGCTCCAGGTGTGGGCGACCGAGGCGGAGCCCGCGTTCAAGCGGTGGACGCAGTGGACGGCCGAGCGCAACGCCGAGTTCGGGCTCGGCGCCACCCCCGACGCGGTGTCCAGGACCTTCTGGGACCTGGTGGCCCGGGCCGACCGGGAGCCGATCGAGATCGAGGGGCAGAAGTACTCGGGCGACGACATCCGCGCCGGGCGGGCCATGTTCTTCTACCCGGCGCAGGCGGCACCGGCCGTCAAGGCCCTGAAGGAGGCGGCCGAGGGCAAGCCCGCCGCGCTCCCCGCGGAGCAGCGCAGGCTGCTGAAGCCGGCGGCGGAGCCGGCCTCGGACACGAGCACCGCGGTTTTCTGGTCCGTGGTGTGCGGGGACGTCGAGTGGCCGCGCTACCCCGAGCAGTACGCGAAGGAGGCCGCGGCGGACAAGGCGAAGTACCCGCTGTACGGGGACTTCGCGTCCAACATCAAGCCGTGCGCGTACTGGCAGCGGCCCGTCGAGCCGCCGACGAAGATGAACACCCGGGCGAACGTGCTGACGGTGCAGAACGAGTGGGACTCCCAGACCCCGCTCACCAGCGGTGAGGGCCTCCACCGGGCGCTGAAGGGCTCGCGGATGCTCCTGGTCCGGGGCGGTGAGGGCCACGGGGTGTACCTCAACGACCCCGCGTCCTGCGCCGACACCGCGGTCAACGCCTACCTCGGCACCGGCAGGCTGCCCGCCGGGGACGTGACCTGCCAGGCCGCCCCGGCCGGCGACCAGCGCCGGGCGGACCTCGTGCCGTCGTCGCCGCAGCGCTTCCCGGGCGCGGCACCCCACCGGTTCTGATCCGGGACCGGACCGCCGCCGCCCGGGTGCCGCACGGCAGCCCGGGCGGCGGAACGGACCGGCGGAACGGACCGGCGGAACGGACCGGCGGAACGGACCGGCGGAACGGACCGGCTACCGCCGCTGGCGCGGGCGGGCCGACACCCCGGCCACAGCGGGGCCGGCCCCGGTCCGGCCGCCGCCCCGCAGCGGGGTCAGCAGCCCCGCGCCGACGATGAGCAGGCAGAACGCCCCGGCCGCCACGCTGACGGCCGGGACCCCGTGCCGGGCCGCGAGCACGGTCAGCACGGCCGCGCCGACCGGACCCGAGGCGTTGTGGACGGTCCAGAAGGCCGAGGTGACCCGGCCGAGCAGCCGGTCCGGGGTGACCTCCTGGCGCAGGGTCATGGAGATGACGCCGCCGAGGGTCATGCCGAACATGAACACGGCGGCCAGGACGGCGACGACCGGCACGCTCCGGCTGACGCCGGTCCCCGCCACGGCCACCGCGACCAGGGCGACCGAGCCGAGCCAGCAGGTGCCGAAACCGAATGTCCTGCGCAGTCTTCCGGCGGCCAGCGCCGCGGCGACGACACCGGTCCCGCTGACGGCGACCACGTAGCCCAGGGTGGCCGCGTCCTGGCCCAGGTCCTGCCGGATCCGGTAGATCAGCAGGTCGGTGGCGCCCATGGTGACGAAGGTCAGCAGGGTGAGGAGTACGGTCAGCGGGCGCAGCAGGGGATGGGCCCACAGGAAGCGGAAGCCGACGACGAACATCTCCCGCATCCGCCCGCCGCCGGCACCCGAGGCGCGGGGAGGGGTCGTGGCGGGGCCGGCCGCGCCGTCGCCCCCGTACCGGGTGAAGGACACCCAGCGCAGGCTGACGGCGGAGACCAGGAAGGTCGCCCCGTCCACCCCGAGGGCCCAGTCGGCGCCCACCGAGGCCGTGATGGACCCGGCCGCCACCGGCCCGGCCAGGGTCCCGACGGCGAATGTGCCCATGAGCCGTGCGTTGGCGGTGGTCAGGTCCCGCGGGGGCACCAGGTTCGGCACGGAGCTCACGTACGCCACGTCGAACAGCGTCTTCAGCGCGGTGACCAGGGCCGTCAGCAGGTACAGCACCCAGACGCGCGGCCCGGTCAGCCAGATGACCGGGACCGCGCCCAGCAGCACGGCCCGCGCGAGGTCGCAGGCGACCATCAGGCGGCGGCGGTCCGTCCGGTCCACCGCGTACCCGGCGAACGTGCCCGTCGCGATGCCGGTGACCCCGGAGATCACCGTGATCACGCCCATCTGGACCAGGGATCCGGTGGCGTCGAGGACGAGCAGCGGCAGGGCGAGCAGCGAGATCGAACCGCCGAGGACGGACAGCGCCTGGCCGAGCCAGAAGACGTTGAAGTCCCGGTTCCGCCAGAGGGGGACGGGGTCCGGCACCCCGTCAGCCCAGGAGGGCGTACACGGTCGAGGCCGTGGCGGCCGGCTCCTGCGCCCCGTCCGGTGTCATGGTGATGTCGGCGAAGGCCATCCGTTTGCCGAGCTTGGTGACCCGGACCTCGATCAGCACGTCCGTGCCGGTCACGGGCCGCTGGAAGCTCGTCGACTGCTGGACGGTGGTCATCGGCCCGTACCCGCCGCGCGCGGCGCTGACCGCGATGACGGTGGCGGTGTCGGCGGCCGCCATCAGGGCCTGCCCGGACAGGCCGCCTCCGTCCCGGGCGAGGGCGCCGGACCAGGGCAGCCGGAGCACGGCGTGCCGCTCGCCGGTCTCCTCCACGATCAGCCCCAGGTCGAGGACCCAGGGGGCGAAGTTGTCCTTGAGGACCTTGTCTGCATCTGCCGGTGTCAGAGTCACCGGGAGATTGTGGCGGCCCGGCGGGGCCGCCACAACACCCTTGATCCCTCTGTGACGTTCCGGCCCGCGGGTCAGAGCGCGGCGGCCAGCTCCGTGCCCTGGCGGATCGCCCGCTTGGCGTCCAGTTCGGCGGCGACGTCCGCGCCGCCGATCAGGTGCGCCTCGATGCCGGCCGCGCGCAGGGCCTCGTACAGGTCGCGGCGGGGCTCCTGACCGGTGCACAGGACGACCGTGTCGGCGGGGACGAGCCGCTGCTCGCCGTCGACGGTGATGTGCAGGCCCTCGTCGTCGACCCGGTCGTAGGCGGCGCCCGCGACCGAGACGACGCCGCGGTGCTTGAGCTCGGCGCGGTGGATCCAGCCGGTGGTGGTGCCGAGGCCCGCGCCGACCTTGGTGGTCTTGCGCTGCAGGAGGTGGACCTGCCGGGGGGAGGCCGGCCGCTCGGGGGCGGTGAGGCCGCCGGGGCCCTCGTACGCGGTGTCGACGCCCCAGTGGCGGAAGTAGACGGCGGGGTCCTGGGAGGCGCCCTCGCCGCTGTCGGTGAGGTACTCGGCGACGTCGAAGCCGATGCCGCCGGCGCCGACGACGGCGACGCGCTCGCCGACCGGGGCGCCGTCGCGCAGCACGTCGAGGTAGCTGACGACGCTGGGGTGGCCGATGCCGTCGATGTCGGGGATGCGCGGGGTGACGCCGGTGGCGACGACGACCTCGTCGTAGCCCCGGAGGGTGTCGGTGTCCGCGACGGTGTCCAGCCGGACGTCGACGCCGACCTCGGCGAGCCGGTTGCCGAAGTAGCGGATGGTCTCCTCGAACTCCTCCTTGCCCGGGATCCGCCGGGCGACGTCGAGCTGTCCGCCGATGTGGCCGGAGGCCTCGAAGAGGGTGACCCGGTGGCCGCGTTCGGCAGCGGTGACCGCGCAGGCGAGGCCGGCGGGGCCGGCGCCGACGACGGCGACGCTCTTGGCCAGGCGGGTGGGCGAGAGGACGAGCTCGGTCTCGTGGCAGGCGCGCGGGTTGACCAGGCAGCTGGTGATCTTGCCGCTGAAGGTGTGGTCGAGGCAGGCCTGGTTGCAGCCGATGCAGGTGTTGATGGACTCGGGGCGGCCGGCGGCGGCCTTGGCGACGAAGTCGGCGTCGGCGAGGAAGGGGCGGGCCATGGAGACCAGGTCGGCGCGGCCTTCGGCGAGGATCTCCTCGGCCTTCTCCGGGGTGTTGATGCGGTTGCTGGTGACGAGGGGGACGGAGACCGCGCCCATCAGCCGCTGGGTGACCCAGGTGTACGCGCCGCGCGGGACGGAGGTGGCGATGGTGGGGATGCGGGCCTCGTGCCAGCCGATGCCGGTGTTGATGATGGTGGCGCCGGCCGCCTCGATCTCCTTGGCGAGGTGGACGACCTCGTCGAGGGTGGAGCCGCCGGGGACCAGGTCGAGCATGGACAGGCGGTAGATCAGGATGAAGTCGGGGCCCACGGCCTCGCGGGTGCGCCGGACGATCTCCAGGGGGAAGCGGACGCGGTTCTCGTACGAGCCTCCCCAGCGGTCCTCGCGGCGGTTGGTGGCGGCGGCGATGAACTCGTTGATCAGGTAGCCCTCGGAGCCCATGATCTCGACGCCGTCGTAGCCGGCGAGCTGTGCGAGGCGGGCGGCGCGGACGAAGTCCTCGACGGTCTGCTCGACCTCGGCGTCGGTGAGCTCGTTCGGGACGAAGGGGCTGATGGGGGCCTGGAGGGCGCTGGGGGCGACGAGGTCCTTGTGGTAGGCGTAGCGGCCGAAGTGGAGGATCTGCATCGCGATCTTCCCGCCCTCGGCGTGCACGGCCTCGGTGATCAGGCGGTGCTCGGCGGCCTCCTCCTCGGTGGTGAGGCGGGAGCCGCCCTCGAAGGGGCGGCCGGCGTCGTTCGGGGCGATGCCCCCGGTGACGATGAGGCCGGCGCCGCCCCGGGCGCGCTCGGCGTAGAAGGCGGCGAGGCGCTCGAAGCCCCGCTCGTGCTCCTCGAGGCCGGTGTGCATCGAGCCCATGACGACGCGGTTCGGCAGGGTGGTGAAGCCGAGGTCCAGCGGGCTCAGCAGGTGCGGGTACCGGCTCTGGGAACTCATGGGGGGCGCCTTCCTCGCGCGGGTGGGATGACCCTGTTGTAGCGAGGCGCCCCACCTTTTGCAACTAGGTGCATAACCGAGCGCGGAGCGCCCGGACCCCTCGGCGCCGGGAGTACGGGCCCGGCCCGGTGGGGCCGGGCCCCCACTGTGGCGCAGTTCACCTGCCGAGGGCCCGGCGCAGCCGGACCGTGACGATCTGGAAGGGGCGCAGCGCCAGCGGGACGGTGTCCCCCGCGGCGACGGGGCCGACCGCCGTGCCCGGCAGGGGCCGCTCCAGCAGGTCGGTCTCGACGGCCCCCGCGAGCGGGAAGCCCGCCACGAGGGTCGCCCTCGCCCGCCCGCCCCGGGACTCGTACAGCCGGACGACCACGTCGCCGCTGCGGTCCTCGGCCAGCTTGACCGCCTCGACCACCACCGCCCCGGCCCCGTCGGCGCCGCCGCTCCCGTCGTCACCCCTTCCCCCGCTCGCGCCCGCACCCGCGACCGACACCAGCGGGGCGACCGGGCCCGCGCCGGGCACCACCCGTTCGGGCAGGTTCAGCGCGTGGCCCTCGCGGACCGCGTCGTCGATCCGGGCGCCCGGCGCCAGCGCGTACCGCAGGCTGTGCGCGCCCTGGTCGGTCTCCGGGTCGGGGTAGCGGGGGGCGCGCAGCAGGGAGAGGCGGATCGTGGTGGTCTGGCCGCCGTCGGGCCGTACGGAGCGGGTGACGTCGTGGCCGTAGGTGGAGTCGTTGAGGACGGCCGCACCCCAGCCCGGCTCCTCCGCGTGGATCCACCGGTGGGCGCAGATCTCGAACTTCGCCGCCTCCCAGGAGGTGTTGGTGTGGGTGGCGCGGTGGACGTGCCCGAACTGGGTCTCGGAGGCCGTCCGCTCGGCCTTGACGTCGAGCGGGAAGGCGGCCTTCAGCAGCTTCTCCGTCTCGTGCCAGTCGACCTCGGTGACGATGTCCACCGTCGCGGCGTCCGCCCGCAGGGTGATCCACTGGGTGGCCTTCGAGCGGCCGAAGGACCGGGCGACCCGGACCGCGGCCGCGTCCGGTCCTGCCTGTGCGACCTCCAGGGCGTCGGCGTCGACGAGGTCGGTGACGTTGTTGCGGTAGAACGCGTCGATGTCCCACGCGTCCCACATGTTCGGGAAGTCCGGGTGGATCTGGAGCAGGTTGGCGGCCTGCCCCGGGGCCACCGACTCGCGGTCGGCCCGTAGGTCGTACGCCGAGACGATCAGCCCGCGGCCGTCGACCTCCACCCGCAGCCGGCCGTTGTCGAGGATCCATCCGCCACCGGGCCGCTCCCCCAGGTCCACCGCCCGCGAGGGCGCGTCCGGCACGCCGGCGCCGCCCGCCGGGACACCGCGCCGGGCGTGCGGGGCGCAGTTGAAGACCAGGGGGTCGTCGCCCTCCCCGGCGAGTGCGACCTGCGCGGCGAGGGTGATCGCGCGCAGTTCGTCCGCCACCCGTGCGTACGTGGCGCGGGCCTCGCGGTGCACCCAGGCGATGGACGATCCCGGCAGGATGTCGTGGAACTGGTGCAGCAGCACCGTCTTCCAGATCCGCTCCAGGTCCTCGTACGGGTACGCGTACCCGGGCACCCGCACCGCCGCCGTCGCCGCCCACAGCTCGGCCTCGCGCAGCAGGGATTCGCTGCGCCGGTTGCCCTGTTTGGTGCGGGCCTGCGAGGTGTAGGTGCCGCGGTGCAGCTCCAGGTAGAGCTCGCCGGCCCACACGGGCGCGTCCGGGTATTCGGCGCGGGCCTTGTCGAAGAAGGCGTCGGGCGGCTCGACCTCGACCCGCGGGGAGCCTTCGAGGTCCCGCTGCCGGCGGGCCCGGGCCAGGTGCTCGCGGGTGGGGCCGCCCCCGCCGTCGCCCCAGCCGAAGGGGGCGAGGGAGCGGGAACCCCGTCCCTTCTCACGGTAGTTGCGGGCGGCGCGGGCGAGTTGGGCGCCGCCGAGGTCGCTGTTGTAGGTGTCGACGGGCGGGAAGTGGGTGAAGACGCGGGTGCCGTCGATGCCCTCCCACCAGAAGGTGTGGTGGGGGAAGGGGTTCACCTGGGACCAGGAGATCTTCTGTGTCAGGAACCAGGTGGAGCCGGAGAGCCGGACGATCTGCGGCATCGCCGCCGTGTAGCCGAAGGAGTCGGGCAGCCAGGCGCCGCGGGTCTCGATGCCGAACTCGTCCAGGAAGAACTTCTTGCCGTACAGGAACTGGCGGACCATGGCCTCGCCGCCGACCATGTTGGTGTCGGACTCCACCCACATGCCGCCGACCGGCACGAACCGGCCCGCGGCGACCTCCTTCTTGATCCGCTCGAACAGCTCGGGCCGGTGGGTCTTGATCCAGTCCAGCTGCTGGGCCTGTGACATCGCGAAGACGAAGTCGGGGTGTGCGTCCATCAGGCCGAGCACGTTGGACGTGGTGCGCGCGACCTTGCGCACGGTCTCGCGCAGCGGCCACAGCCAGGCCGAGTCGATGTGGGCGTGGCCGACGGCGCTGATCCGGTGGGCGGAGGCGTGGGCGGGGGCGGCGAGGACCGGGGCGAGGCGGGCGCGGGCGGCGGCCGCCGTGCCGGGGACGTCGGCGAGGTCCACCGCGTCGAGGGCGGCGTCCAGGGCGCGCAGGATCCCGTACCGGCGGGCGTCGGCCCCGTCGAGCTCCACCATCAGGTCGTGGAGGACCTCGAGGTCCTGGACGAGTTCCCAGACCTCGGTCTCGAAGACGGCGAGGTCCATCCGGGCGAGCCGGTAGAGCGGCCGGTCGCCGCTGGTCTGCCGGTCACCCTCGTAGGTGGGGGTGTGCTCCACGAGGACGGGGTTCGAGGCGGCCTCGACGTACCACTCGATGCGCTCGCCGCCCTCCGCCGCGTCGGCGACGCGCACCCAGTCGTTGTACGGGTTGAGAGCCTTGACCTCGCTGCCGTCGGCGCGGTGGACCAGGCCCTCGCACTGGAAGCCGGGCATCATCCGGTCGAAGCCCAGGTCGAGGACGGCCTCGACGGTGTGGCCGGCCCAGTCGGCCGGGACCGTGCCCGTGACCCGGAACCAGGTGGTGCCCCACGCCGGTCCCCACTGCGCGCCGACCGCGCAGGGCTCGTACGGGGCCGCCAGGCCCTCGGTGACGGACACGGGCTCGCCCGGGGCCTCCCACCGCTCGACGGCGAGCGGGACCGGGTGGGAGTGGACGGCCGGTTTGATGCGCTCCTTGAGGACGCGGCGCAGGCGGTGTTCGGTGATGCTGCGGTCGTCGTGCATGACGGCGGCTCCAGGGGTGGAGGGGGCGGTCGTCGAACAGGAGGGGTGCGGGTCCGGGTCGGGGCGCGGTGCGCGCCTCAGGTCTTGACGGCTCCCTCGCCCACCCCCTTGAAGAAGTAACGCTGGAGGGCGAAGAAGAGGAGCATCATCGGCAGCAGCGCCGCCATGGCGCCGGCGGCGATGATCCGCTGGTCGTTGGTGGTGGTGGCGCCGGCCAGGGTCTTCAGGCCGAGCTGGAGGGTGTAGTGCTCGCTGTCGGTGAGGACGAGCAGCGGCCAGAGGAAGTCGTCCCAGGCACCCATGAAGCTGGTGATGCAGACGACGGCCAGGGAGCCCTTCGCGGCGGGCAGGAAGACCCGGGCGAAGCGGGTCCACTCGCCCGCACCGTCGAGGACCGCGGCCTCCTCGATCTCCCGGGGGACGGCGAGGAAGGCCGCGCGCATGATCATGATGTTGAGGACGGAGACCGCTCCCGGGAGCCAGACGCCGACGAGGGTGTCGACCAGGCCCATGCCGCGGACCGTGAGGAACATCGAGATCATCACGGACTCGAAGGGGAACATCAGGGTGGCGGCGAGCACCGTGAAGACGGTCCTGCGGCCCTTCCAGCCGGCCCGGGACAGCGCGTAGCCGGCCATGGCGGAGAAGAGCAGGTTCGAGGTGACGGCGAGGGCGGCGACGGTGAGGGTGTTGCCGGTGTACTGGATCAGGGGGAAGGACTCGGCGACCCGCGCGTAGTTGTCGAGGGTGGGCCGGGCGGGCAGCACCCCGTCGTACACGTTCTCGGTGCGGCCGCGGATCGAGGTGAGGAACTGCCAGACGATCGGCCCGATCAGCACCGCGAGCATCAGCAGCAGTACGGAGTACCGGGCGGCCAGGCCGGCCAGCCGGCGGCCCCGTACGCCGGCGCGCGGCGGGGGGGCGGTGGTGTTCATGTCTCGTCCCCCCGTGCCAGCCGGCGGCCCAGCAGGCTGAAGCCGAGGGTGAGCAGGAACAGCAGCAGGGAGATGGCGGAGGCGTAGCCGGTCTCGCCGGAGAAGCCGAGGCCGACCTGCCGGATGAGGAAGGGCAGGGTGCGGGCCCCGCCGCCGGGGCCGCCGCTCTCACCGCCCAGGATGTAGATCTCGGTGAAGACGCGCAGAGCGGAGATCGCGGAGAGCGTGCCCACCAGCAGCATCATCGGTTTGACCTGCGGGATGGTGATGCTGACGAAGCGGCGGACGGGGCCGGCGCCGTCGAGGGCGGCCGCCTCGTGGAGGGAGGCGGGCACGTTTCCGAGGGCGGCGAGGTAGAAGACCATGTAGTAGCCGAGGCCCTTCCAGACGGTCACGATCATCGCGGAGACGAGCAGCATGGTGCTGTCGGTCAGGAACGGGACCGGCTCGGAGACGATCCGCAGCCGTAGGAAGAGCGTGTTGACGAGCCCGTCGCTGCGCAGCACCCACTGCCACATCAGGCCGACGACCACCGCCGACGCGATCACCGGCGTGTAGAACGCGGAGCGGAAGAACCCGATGCCCGGGATCCTCGCCCGCACCAGGACGGCGAGGGCCAGGGGCAGCAGGACCAGGCACGGGACGACGACCAGCAGGTAGACCACGCTGTTGCCGGCGGCGGTCCAGAAGTCCGGGTCGGCGAGGGCGCGCCGGTAGTTGTCGAGGCCGGTGAAGGTTCCGCCGCGCAGGATCCGGGCGTCGGTGAGGGACAGGACGACGGTGTTGGCGAACGGCCACAGGCTGAACAGCGCCACCGTCACCAGCCCGGGGGCGAGGAAGAGGTACGGGGTCCACCACCGGCGGTGGGCCAGCCCCGGCTCCGCCTCCATGGCCCGCAGGGCCGCCCTGCGTGCCCGGGTCACTTCCGGGCCGCGTCGGCGAGCAGCTTGTTGGCCTCCTCCTGGGCCCTGCGCACGGCCGTCGGTGCGTCCTGCTCACCTTTCACGGCCTTCTGCACCTCGCGGACGACGGCGTCGCCGACCTGGTTGGTCCACTGGACCGGGGTGTTGGCGTCGAGTGCGGCGGACTTCAACTGCTCGGCGCCGACCGCGCGGGCGACGGTGTCGGCGTCCTTGCCGTCGCCCCGGTCGGAGAAGCGGGGGTCGGCGAGGCCCTGGGCGTTGGAGGGGTAGATGGTCGCGTTCTTGGAGAACTCGACCTGGTTGGGGCCGTTGGTGACCCACTTGGCGAACTCGACGGCCGCGTCGAGGTGGCGGGTGTCCTTCCTGATGCCGAGGGACTGGGCGTAGATGCCGATGTGGCCGAGCCTGCCGGTGACGGCGCCGGCGACCCGGGTCCGTGCGTAGACCTGCGGGGCGTTCTGTTTGACGTCCTTGACGAAGCCCGGGGAGCCGGGGCCGAAGACGAGTTTGCCGCTGCCGTAGAGCTGGTTGATGTCGTCGGCCTTGAGGAGGGACTCCTTGGGCATGGCGCCCTTGGCGTAGAGGGACTTCATCCGCTCGACCCAGGCGACGGCCCCGGGGGTGTCGAACACGAAGCGGTCCCGGGCGTCGTTGAGGAGGGGGATCCCCATCTTCTGCCAGTCGCCGGGGAGGCGGCCCTTGGGGTCGGCCATGAAGGCGGAGAACCGGCCTCCGGAGCGGGCGGCGATCTGCTCGGCGTAGTCGAAGAACTGCTCGACGCTGGTCGGCGGGTGGTCGGGGTCCAGGCCGGCCTGGCGGAAGAGCTCCTCGTTGTAGGTGAGGACCTCCGGGGTGACGTACCAGGGGTACGCGAAGACGCCGTCGCCCCTGCCGGGCAGTTTGAACTGCTCCCAGGCGCCGGGGACGTACTCCTTGGCGGAGCCGCCGTCGAGTCTGGCGACGTCGGCGAGCAGGCCGCGGTCGCCGAGGAGCTGGAAGGAGTCGGTGGAGAGGTTGACGACGTCGGGGAGGGTGCCGGCCTGGGCGTCGGCGACGAGCTTCTCGTTGTAGCCGTCGCCGGGGACGTCCTCCCAGCGGACCTTCGCCGCGGGGTGCTGCTGCTCGAAGGCGTCGATGACGCCCTGGACGTACGCGGTGTACTTGGGTTTGAGCTGGAGCGTGCGGAACGTGATCTCGCCGGCCACCTCGCCGGTCCTCCGCGCGTCCTCGGTGTCCGCGGGGCCGCCGCTCAGGCCGCACGCGGAGGCGGAGAGGAGGGCGCCGGCCACGAGCGTGGCGAGGGCTGTGCGGGGCAGGTGCAAACGGTTCATCGTCGGCCGCCTCGGGGGTAGTTCCGGCCTCGCTGCCGGATCGCCTGCCCACGCTGGGCCCGGTAGCGGGGCGCGTCAATGCGGCCGCGGGCGGGCATGGCCGGTACTGCGCTGATGCGCTTTAGCTCGCGCGCAGCAAAACCGCTTCAGCAGCCCGTGCACGGTGCTCCGGGCAGGAACGCCCGGGCGGTGCAAGGAGGCCGAAAAGCTGTTCCGGGCTCCTGCCGCGCCGCTGCCCCGCTCCCCTACTTCATGCGGTAGTCGGCCTTCTCGGCGAGCTTGCCGTCCTTGAAGCAGAAGCGGTACACGGTCTCCTCTCCGACGGCGCTGTCGCCTGCGGCGAGGTACCAGGAGCAGGCGCTGCCGGCGGGCTGGGCCGGGCCGCCCTCCTTCAGGGCGTCCGTGAGGAACGATTCCCCGGAGGGCAGCTTTTCACGGACGGCGTCCTCGGGGTCGCCGACCTTCACGGAGGCGTACACCGCGGGCTCGATGACGGTCTTGCCGGCGGCGTCGACCACCTTCCCGATGCCGAACGCCAGCGCCACGGCGACGGCGATGCCGACGACCAGCGCCACTCCGCAGCCGATGAGACAACCCTTGCGCTGAGCCATGCCCGTTCCTCCGTGCGTGTTCGATCCGTGGTGTTCCGGTGGTACACGCAGACCTTCGCAGGGGGACGGTGGCGTGCGCTGTCCCCGAAAGTCGCAGGCCGGAGCAACGATGGTCGTCCGTACGGCGGGTGGCGCCCGGCGGCTAGTGCGGGGCGGGGCCGGTCGCGAGGTCCGCCGGGTCGGTGTTGGCGCCGCACAGCACCACGGCGACGCGTTCGCCGAGCGGTTCGGGCGCGGTGCGCAGGGCGGCCAGGGCCGTCGCCGCGCCTGCTTCGACCACGATGCGGTGCTCCTCCCACAGGGCCCGCCGGGCGGCGGTGATCTCCGCGTCCGGGACCAGGACCGAGCGGACGTCGCCCTGGTGCGCGGCGGCCAGCGCGTCCGCCGAGACGCGGGTGGCGCCCAGCGAGTCGGCGGCCACCGAGTCCACGGGGACGTCGACGGGCCGGCCGGCCGCCAGCGCGGCGTTCAGCGCCCGGCAGTTCTCCGGTTCGGCGGCGACCACGCGGATGCCGTGCTCCCGGGCGGCGGTGGCGACACCGGCGAACAGCCCGCCGCCGCCGACGGCGACGACCACGGTGTCCACCCCGGGCAGTCCGGCCCGGATGTCGTCGAGCAGGGTGCCCGCGCCGGCGGCGACCAGGGGGTGGTCGTAGGCGTGGCTGCCGAGGGCCCCGGACGCCGCCGCGAACTCCTGGGCGGCGGCCTGCGCCTCGGCGAACCGGTCCCCGACGAGGCGTACCTCGGCCCCGTACCGGCGCAGCCGCTCCACCTTGACCCGGGGCGCGTCGACCGGCACGAACACGGTGGCGGGCACGGAATGGGCGCGCGCCGCCCAGGCGCAGGCCAGGCCCGCGTTGCCGCCGGAGGCGATGGTCACTCCGGCGTCGGGCAGGGCGCCGGCCTCGCGGTGGGCGGCGAGGAAGTTGTGTGCGCCGCGGGCCTTGAAGGAGCCGGTGTGCTGGAGGTGTTCCAGCGCGTACCAGACGCCCTGGGCGGCGGGCACCACGGCGGCGGGGCGGACGGCGCCGGCTATGCGGTGCGCGGCGGCGCGCACGGCGGCGCGGTCGAGCTGCTGTTCCATGGTCGCTCTCCTCGGGGACGTGAGGGGTGGTCAGGGTCCGGGCCGGGCGGCCTCGATCAGCTGGCGCAGGGCTCCGTGGTAGACGTCGTGGTCGGTCAGGGCGGGCAGTACGGCGTCCATCCCGGCGGTCAGGACGGGGAACTCCCCCGGGTCCAGCGCCGCCAGGGCCGCCCGCGACGCGGCGGTGGCCCCGGCCGGGTCGCGGTGGTCGACGAAGGCGGCGCAGCCCAGGGTGAGCAGGTACATGCGGCGGTACGCGGTCATCGCCTCGGCGGGGGTCATCCCGGCCGCCACGTTGTCGGCGAGGGCGGGCTCGACGAGCCGGGCCAGCAGCCGGCGGCCCAGCCACGGCCGGCCGCCGCGCAGCACCAGCAGTCCGGGGTGGGCGGTGAGCAGCCGGTAGAGGGCGGTGAAGCGGCGCTCGGTGGCCTCGGCCCAGTCGGTGCCGGCCGGCACCTCGGGCAGCTGTCCCGCGAGGTGCTCGGTGCAGAGGTCGAGCAGGCCCGCGAGGTCGGTGCAGCGGCGCTGGACGGTGGCGTGGGAGACGTCGAGCCGGTCGGCGAGGGCGCGGAAGCTGAGCGCGCCGTGGCCTTCCTCGTCGATGATCCGCAGGGCGGCGACCGCGATCGCCTCCGGTGTGGCCCGGTCCAGGGCAGCTGATCTCCTCGGCATGAGATACAGCGTATCAGCCGCTGTCACATACGCCGTATCTCCGCGATCGCATGACGGACCTACACCCATATTGCTGGTCATCACCGCACATCGGGCGACCTTTGTTGACAGCGGGTAGTCACATCGCTGCACTGGGCGCACCACAGCGCCGTCAAGCCCCGCCCGCCCCCCACCGCAAGGAGTCTCCGTGCCGCCTCGCCTGCGTGCGTCGCTCCCCTGCCTGACCGCGGCCGCCCTGCTCGCCCTGTGCCTCGCCCCCGCCCCGGCGGCCGCCGAGCCCACCGCGACCTCGGACACCCCGCTCGCCCTGACCCCGCCCATGGGCTGGAACAACTGGGCGCACTACATGTGTGACGTCGACGAGGCCAAGGTGGTCGCCAACGCCGACGCACTGGTCTCCAGCGGCCTCGCGGCCAAGGGCTACGACACGGTGACCGTCGACGACTGCTGGATGACCAGGAGCCGCGACGCGCAGGGCGCGCTGGTCGTGGACGCGCAGAAGTTCCCGCACGGCATGGCCTGGCTGGGCGAGTACCTGCACGCCAAGGGCCTGAAGTTCGGCATCTACCAGGACGTCGGCTCCCTGACCTGCGAGAAGTACCCGGGCAGCGGCTCCCCCGAGGGCGGCGGCCCGGACCACTACGCGCAGGACGCACGGCAGTTCGCGTCCTGGAAGGTCGACTACGTCAAGATGGACGGCTGCAACCTGTGGGTGCCGCCGGGCAGGACCAGGGAGCAGGCGTACCGCGACGCGTACGTCGCCGTCGCGGGGGCGCTGCGGGCGAGCGGCCGCAGCATGGTGCTGTCCGCCTCGGCGCCCGCCTACTTCCAGCAGGGCGAGTGGGGCGGCTCCGACTGGCACCGGGTGCTCGGCTGGGTCGGCTCGACCGGCCAGCTGTGGCGCGAGGGCAAGGACATCAAGGTCTACAACCCGGCCGCGCCGGCGACCTCCCGGTGGAGCTCCGTCCTCGGCAACTACGGCTACAACCGCTGGCTCGGCCGGTACGCGGGCCCCGGCAACTGGAACGACCCCGACTTCCTGATCGCGGGCGCCCCGGGCCTCACCGACGCGGAGAGCCGCAGCCAGGTCGGCCTGTGGGCGATGATGGCCGCCCCCTTCATCCTGTCCTCCGACGTCTCCGCGCTCACGCCGGGCGGGCTCGCCGCCCTCGGCAACGCCGACCTGATCGCCCTGGACCAGGACCGGATGGGCCGGCAGGGCGCGGTGGTCTCCGCCAACGCCACCTTCGAGGTGCTCGCCCGGCCGCTGGCGAACGGCGACCGCGCCGTCGCCGTCCTCAACCGGTCGGGCAGCACCCGCGACATCTCGGTCCCGCTCGCCGACATCGGCCTGTACGACTGCACGGTCGACGCCAAGGACCTGTGGACCGGGAGCCGCACCGAGGTCTCCGCGTCCCTGACCGGGCGGCTCGCCGCGCACGACACGGCGGTGTGGCGGCTCACCCCGCACCGCGGCTGCGGCGGGGCCGTGCCCACCGGACAGATCACCGGTGACGGCGTGAGGTGCGCGGACGGCGCCAACACGACCGGAGTCGGCGCCGTCGTCCTGTCCGCGTGCACCGCGGCCGCCGACCAGCGGTGGGTCCTCGGCGGCGGGGACAGCCTGCGGCTGGACGGCGAGTGCCTGACGGCGAGCGGCGGCGACCTGGTGGAACTGGCCCGCTGCGTGCCGTGGAAGGCCCGGCAGGGCTGGACCCACCTGCGGAACGGGACCCTGGTCGAGAAGGTGAGCGGGCTGTGCCTGACGGCGCCCCCCGCACCCGCGACCGCGGACGCCCCGGCCGAGCGGCTGCGGCTGGCCGAGTGCGGCGACCACCGGGTCGACCAGGCCTGGTCTCTGCCGGTCTGACGGGCATCCGGATGACGAACCTCCGCACCGTGAGCCGGCGCCGCCGGCCCGCCCGGCCGCTGCGCCCCGCAGCCCTCGCCGCCCTGCTGGCCCTGCTGTGCGCGGCCTCCCCCGCGCTCGCCGGCGTACGGTCCCACCCCCCGACGGTGCCTCTTGCCGCGCCGGGCGCCCCGGGCGCACCAAGCACACCAGGGGCACCGGGGACACCGGGGACACCGGGTGGACCCGCCGGGGCCAGGCCGCCCGGTTCCGCCGCCTTCGACGCCGGGCCGGCACGGGCGGCGCTCAAACGGCTGCTGCCGCGCCATGCCGCCCAGTTCACGCTCGTACCGGCCGCGCCCGCCGGGGACGCCGGAGCTGCCGGAGGGGACACCTTCACCGTGTCCGGGCGGGCGGGGGCGATCACGGTCCGCGGGTCGACCGGCGCCACCCTGCTGACCGGCGTCGGCTGGTACCTCCAGCACGTCGCCGGTGTCGACATCGGCTGGCCCGGCGACAGCATCGGGATGCTGCCCGCCCGCCTGCCCGCGGTGCCCGCGCCGGTCACCCGCAGCGCGCTGGTCCCGCACCGGTACGCCCTCAACGACACCGACGACGGCTACTCGGGCCCGTACCGCACCTTCGCCCAGCACCAGCGGCAGATCGACCTGCTGGCCCTGCACGGCATCAACGAGGTGTTCGTGCAGGTCGGCGCCGAGTACCCCTACTACCGGGCGCTCCAGGGCTTCGGCTACTCGCCCGCCGAGCTACGGGGGTGGATCCCCGCGCCGGGCCACCAGAGCTGGTGGCTGCTGCAGAACCTCAGCGGGTTCGGCGGCCCGGTCTCCGAGCGGCTGCTGCGCGAGCGTGCCGCCCTCGGCGGCCGGATCGCGGAGCAGCTGCGCGGGCTCGGCATGACCCCGGTCCTGCCCGGCTACTTCGGCACGGTGCCGCCCGGCTTCGCCGACCGCAACCCGGGCGCGGCGACGGTGCCGCAGGGCGACTGGGCGGGCTTCACTCGGCCCGACTGGCTGGACCCGTCCTCGGCGGCTTTCCCGAAGGTGGCGGCCGCGTACTACGCGGAGCAGCGCGCCGTGTTCGGCGACAGCACCATGTACCGGATGAGCCCGCTCCACGAGGGCGGGACGGTGGGTCCGGTCGACGTGCGGGCGGCGGCCGGAGCCGTCCAGTCGGCCCTGCACGCCGCGCACCCGGGCGCGCTGTGGGCGGTGCTGGGCTGGCAGGACAGCCCCCGCAAGGAGCTGCTGGCGGGGGTGGACACCTCGAAGGTGCTGATCCTCGACGGGCTGTCCGACCGGTACAACCGGCTGGACCGGGAGTCCCGCTGGGGCGGGGTGCCGTACGCCCTGGGGACGATCTACAACTTCGGCGGGCACACCACCGTAGGCGCCAACACCTCCGTGTGGATCGACCGGTTCGGCGCCTGGCGGACCAAGGGCAACAGCGCCCTGAGCGGCACCGCCTACCTGCCGGAGGCCACCGGAACCAATCCGGCCGCCTTCGACCTGTTCACCGATCTGGCGTGGGAGCCGGGCCCGATCGACCAGAAGGCCTGGTTCGCGGACTTCGCGGCGCGCCGGTACGGGCGCCCCGACGCGGAGGCTGCGGCCGCCTGGGAGGAACTGCGCACGGGCCCGTACAGCACCTCGTCCGGGCTGTGGTCGGAGTCGCAGGACAGCCTGTTCACGGCCCGGCCGAGCCTGACCGCGGCGGGGGCCGCGTACTGGAGCCCCCGCTCGATGCGCTACCCGGCCGATTCGGTCCGCCGGGCCCTGGACCACCTCCTCAAGGTGGACCCGCGGCTGCGCCGCTCCAGCGCGTACCGCTTCGACCTGGTGGACACCGCGCGGCAGGCGTTGGCCAACCACTCGCGGGTGCTGCTGCCGGCGATCAGAGCCGCGTACGAGGCGGGGGACCTGGCGCGGTTCCGGGCGCTGACCGCCGCCTGGCAGGACGCGGAGCAGCGGCTGGACGCCCTGATCGGCTCCGACCCGAACTTCCTGCTCGGCGACTGGCTGGCCGCGGCGCGCGCCGCGGGCGCCGACCGGGCGGAGCAGGACCGGTACGAGTACGACGCCCGCTCGATCCTGAGCGTGTGGGGCGAGCGCGGCACCAGCGAGGGCGGATTCCTGCACGACTACGCGAACCGGGAGTGGAGCGGGCTGGTCCGGGAACTGTACGCGCCGCGCTGGGCGGCGTACTTCAAGACGCTGGACGAGGCGCTGGTCACGAAGACCGCCCCGCCGCAGATCGACTGGCACGCCTTCGAGGAGGCGTGGGCCCGCCGGACCACCGGGCATCCGAGCGGCGCGAAGGGCCCGAGCGGGGATCCGCACGCACTGGCCACGGCGGTCGCCGCGCTGCTACACGATCCGACGAGCGGATGATCGGACCGCCCCCGAAGGGTCACCCCTTCGGGGGATTCTCGCTCCCCCTGTGGGGGAGAACCCGCCCGCGCACCCGTTTCGCGGGCGGGCAGTCGTTTCACTGGCCCGGAAGCGATCGGGGTGGACGCCGAATCGATACGGCAGCCGCCCCTCCCGACGCCGTGACGGCCCGACGCGAGAAGGAGTGCACCGAGCATGTCCCAGACCGGACACGAGCGGCCCGACCGGCCCGGGCAGGACGTCCCCGCACCGGACGTCCCCGCGCAGGGGTCACCGACCACCGGAAGCCCGGACGCCCCACCGGCTCCGGAGCCCCCCACCGCCGGGCCGGGCACCGCGCCCCCCGACCGCTTACCGGCCCCCTGGCCCGCGGACGGCGTGGTGGAGCTGCGCAAACGGGGCGGCCCGGCCGACGGGGAGGCGGCGCATCCTCTGGAGGCGATGGCCCGCCAGGCAGCGGAACGCGTGGCCGCCGACCGCCGCCCCCGAGGCTGACCGAGCCCGACGGAACCGTCCCCGGTCCCGACACCCCGGCCCCGCCGGGGACCGCCGCCCCCAGCCGCGCCGGGGGTCCGGCAATCCGGCCTCGCCGTGCGTCCGGCAATCCGGCCTCGCCGGCGTTTCAGGCGCTGGGGGTGCCCCCAGCGGTAGCTGGGAGAGGGTCCGGGGGCGCAGCCCACGGTTTCGGGAAGGGGCGGGGCGGGGGACCGCTCCGCGCAGCGGAATGCGCCGCACCCACGGCGGCCAGGAAGGACGACGGCACCGGTGCACACTGGACCGGAGGGCGGGACCGGACCGGACCGGACCGGACCGGCGAGCGAACGGTGAGGTGCACATGACCTCCGATCAGGCGGGACCCGAACGCCCGCACCGCGCCACCCCCCACCCGCACCCGAACCCCCGCACCCTCGCCACCGGCACCGCCTGCGGCCTGGCCGCCACCTGCGCCGGCCTCGCCGTGGCCCAGCTGGCCGCCGCGGTGGTCCGTCCCGACGCCGCCCCCGTCACCGCCGTCGGCGGCGCCGTGGTCGACCGCACGCCCGTCGGGCTCAGGGAGTGGGCGGTGGCCCAGTTCGGGACCGCCGACAAGCTGGTCCTCACCCTCGGCGTCCTCGCCGTACTCGGCCTGCTCGCCGCCACCGCCGGAGTCCTCGCCCTGCGTCACCTGCCGACAGCCCTGGCGCTGGTCGGCGCGGTCGGCCTGCTCGGGGCGCTGGCCGCGGTCAGCCGACCCCAGGCGTCCTGGCAGGACGCCCTGCCGTCGGCTGTCGGCGCCCTGACCACGGCCGCGGTGCTGTGCCTGCTGGTCCGCGCACTGCGCACACCCCGCCCGGCCGGCGCCCCGCCGGGCGGCACCTGGGCGCTGGACCGGCGCGGCTTCGGCAGGCTCGTCGTGGCCACGCTGGTCGGGGCGGCCGGGATCGGCTACGCGGGCCGGCGGCTCGGCGCGCACGGCTCCGCCGGGGCGACCGCCTCCCGGGCCGCCTTCTCGCTGCCCCCGCCGGAGGTGCCGGCCGCGCCCGTGCCGCCCGGGGCGAACCTGGCGGTGCCCGGGGTGTCCTCGTTCCTCACGCCGAACCGGGACTTCTACCGGGTGGACACCGCCCTGGTGGTCCCGCGGGTGGACGCCGGTAGCTGGCGGCTGCGGATCCACGGCAAGGGCGTCGCCCGCCCCCTCGAACTGGACCTGCCCGCGCTGCTGTCCCGCCCGCTGGTCGAGCACGACATCACCCTCACCTGCGTGTCGAACCCGGTCGGCGGCCCGTACGCGGGCAATGCCCGCTGGCTCGGCGTGCGCCTGGCCGACCTGCTGCGCGAGGCGGGCGTACGGCCGCCCTCGCGGGGCGGCCCGGCCGATCAGCTGGTGGCCCGCTCGGTCGACGGGATGACGATCGGCACCCCCGTCGAGGCGGTCATGGACGGCCGGGAGGCGCTGCTGGCCGTCGGGATGAACGGCGAGCCGCTGCCCTTCGCGCACGGGTTCCCCGTACGGATGGTCGTGCCCGGCCTGTACGGGTACGTCTCGGCCTGCAAGTGGCTGCGGGAGTTGGAGCTGACGACGTTCGCGGCGTACGACGCGTACTGGGTGCGCCGGTCCTGGGCCCAGCAGGCACCGGTCAAGACGCAGTCCCGCATCGACACGCCGCGGGCGGGCGCCGCACCCGCGGCGGGCCGGGTGGCGGTGGCGGGCGTGGCGTGGGCGCAGCACCGGGGGATCGCCCGGGTGGAGGTGCGCGTCGACGGGGGCCCGTGGCAGGAGGCCCGGCTCGCCGATGCGGACGGCGTCGACACGTGGCGGCTGTGGACCTGGCCCTGGGAGGCGGCTCCGGGCCGGCACACCCTCCAGGTCCGGGCCACGGACGGCACGGGGGCGGTGCAGACGGAGCGGAGCACGCCGACCGTTCCCGACGGGGCCACCGGCCTGCACACCGTGACCGTGCACGTCCGGCCCGGCCCTGCCGCGCGGGAGAGTTGACGACGTGACCGCGATCCCGCCGCGGCACCGGGATAATCCAACCCGTCCCGCGCCTCATCGCCGCACCCCCGCCCGACTGCACGCCAGGAGCCGGCCGCCGTGGAGCTGACCAGTACGCCGCTGCTCGTCACGCTGATCTCCGTCACCGTCCTCGCCATGCTCGCCGCACTGCTGCTGTGGAACCGGATGCCCGGGCCCGGCTGGCTGCGCTGGCCCGCCCGGGTGGTGATGCTCGCGCTGTGCCAGACCACCGCCATCGCCGTCACCGGCGCCTGGATCAACGGCAGCTTCGGGCTCTACACCTCCTGGGACGACCTGCTCGGCACCGGCGGCACCCGGGACCCCTCGGCGATGAGCGGGCCGGCGCCGGGCCGGGCCACGTTCGACCCCGGCCCCGACGGCACCCGCAGCACCTGGTTCCGCGGCTCCCGGTCGAAGCTCGCCGGGCAGGTGATCGTGTGGACGCCCCCGGAGTACGCGGCCCCCGGCGCCAAACGCACCCGGTTCCCGGTGGTGGTGCTGCTGCACGGCTACCCGGGATCGCCGCGGACCTGGCTCGACCTGGGGAACATGCCGGGCGCCGCGGAGGAGCTGATCCGGCGGGGCGCGGCGCGTCCGTTCATCCTCGTCATCCCGGAGGTCTACCCGGGCGGGGTGAACACCGACTGCAGCAACGTCCCCGGGCGCAAGGTAGCCGACTGGCTCGCCCAGGACGTCCCGGACGTCGTCGCCCGGCACTTCCGCACCCTGCACGGCCCCGGCGGTTGGGGCCTGCTCGGCGTCTCCACCGGGGGCCTGTGCGCGGCCAAGCTGCCGCTGCAGTACCCGAAGGCGTTCCGGGCGGGCGCGGCCCTGGACCCGGACCCCCTGGCCGGTGATCCGGAGGTGCTGCCCGACCCGGTGCTGCGGGAGCGGAACAGCCCGCTGTGGCTGGTCCGGCAGGTGAAGCGGGCCGACGTCGGGCTGTTCCTGGCCACCTCCAAGCAGGACCGGTCCAGCCCGCCGGGGCAGTTGGAGGCGTTCCGCGTGGCCGCGGCGGGCAGCGGGGTCCGGGTCAGGACCCTGGTCCGCCCGGTCGGCGGCCACAACTTCCAGTCGTGGAGCGGGATGTACGGGGACGCCCTGGGCTGGCTGAGCACCGAACTCTCCCCGCCCACCGCCGACCACTGACCGGCATCGGCATCGGCATCGGCATCGGCAGAAGCCGACCGCGATCGTGAACCGAGCGGCTCCGGCCACCGCACTAGAGGGGCGGCGCCCCGCGCAGATGACGCACGAGCTGTTCCAGGGCGGTCCAGCTCTCGGCGGTCCCGCCGCCGAGGGGGTAGTAGAAGCCCGGCCGGGCGCTCGGGCCCAGCTGTACCGGGCGTTCCTTCAGCGGCGTCCTCCTCGCGGTGTCGAGCCCCGCCTCCCGGACCTCCGCGGGGCCGAGCACGAAGGCGTACGGCAGCGGCGGGTGTTCGAAGCGGGGCGGGGCGCTCAGGTCCCGGCGTGCCTCGCGCAACTGGCACATCATGGTCTTCAGCCCGTACCGCGTCACCAGCTCCTCGGCCAGCCCCGGCAGTGCCTCCAGGGCAGGCTCCTCCCCGGGGCCGTAGCCCAGGGTGAGGGTGACGTCCTCCTCGACGCCCTCCGTGGACCGGATCACGCGCAGGGTGGCGACGGCGGGCCGGTCCGGGGTGCCGACGGCCACCATCCAGGTGGACCGGGGTGCGCGCTCGTACGCCAAATCGGTCAGCTGCCGCCGCGACCAGGTCAGACCGGCCGGTTCCGATGTTCCCCAGCTGGCCGGCGGGCCGCCGGTCAGCGCCTGCCAGGCGGCTTCCAGTGCGCCGCCGAGCACGAGGTCCGCCGTGGGACGGTGCAGGGTGCGGAAGGAGACGACGAGCTGGCGCTCGCCGGTGGGCGAGACCTCCTCGAAGGCGTCCGCCACCGGGGTCTCGCCGTTCTCGTCCCGGGCCGGGGAGAAGGCGTCGTCCTGCCAGCGCAGTACGGCGCCGGTCAGCCCGTCGTAGTAGCCGCACCTCTCGTCCTGCACCACCCAGCGCGAGGACGTGGTCTGGAGCAGCAGGCGGGTGGGGAGGGAGAGGCGGCAGTGCTGCGGGGTGACGATCTGCAGGGTCCGGTCGCTCTCCAGGGTCGCCCGCAGTGCCTCGGAGAGCCAGCTCGTCATGGGGACGACGGGTCGGTCCTGGAGGATGACGGCGGCCTTGTCGGTGAGCATGTCGACGGCCGGCTGGGCGGCGGCGGGGACCGGTACGGCAGTGAGGCCGGAGACGTCGACGGGGCGGGCCGCACCGGTGGTGCCGGGGGCGTCCGGCGGCCAGACCCGGCCGCCCAGGAGCATGGTCAGACGCGCCGCGAAGGTACCGGCGAGCTGCTCGGCCTGGGGGACGCCCGCGGCGGCGCGGGCCTCGATCCACCACAGCGGGCCGTCACCGGACGGCCCTGCGCCGGGCCCCAGCAGCCGGGCCGCCTCGCCCGGCACCTGGAGCAGCAGCGGCACCTCGATCGAGACGAGCGGCCGGCCCTCCGCGTCGCACAGCTGGACCACGGCACCCTCGCCGGTGGTCTCGACCCGCAGGTCCGGTCCGCCCGCGAGCAGGCCCGCCAGGACGCTCAGCGGGTCCGGCATGCGCTCGGTGAGCGCGATCACGTCCTTGGTCATGCAGTGTCGTTCCTTCTGCTCATATCTGATCGGCTGTCATCTCGGCGTCGCCACCTGGATCAGCCGGGTTGCTCGGTCGCCGTCGTCCCGAGCAGCGCCTTGGCGCGGACGAGGAGGTCGTCGTCCGCCAACTCCACGGAGCCCGTTTCGACATCGGTCACGATGCGCCACAGGACCTTGGACCACTCCCTGACGAATTCCTCCGCCGCCACCGCCACATCGCCCCGCTCGGTGAGCAGGGACTCGTGGTTCCCGGGCGTGCTGTGCCACCGCGCCCGGATCCTCAGGCCGCCGCCCTCACGGGCCAGCTCCCATTCGGCGCAGAAGGTGTCCGACCCCCAGAAGACCTCGGCCGCGGAGAATCCCGGTCGCCGGACCTCTTCCAGCAGCGGTACCAGGTCGTCCAGCAACACCGCGATGTCGTAGCGGTACGTCAGCCGGATCGGCACCCGGTTCCACACGAGGACGGCGTCCTCGGATTCGGAGGAGTACATCTGACCGACGGCATCCGCCAGATCAGCGGCTTCGGCGATCCGACGCGGCCCGACGGGGCAGCGGCCCTCACGGATCTCGAATCCCGTGTCGCGGCGGTCGCGGATCCCGGCCAGGGGATCACGTCCGAACTCGTCGGCGTACTCGCGCCGGCGCGCGTCGGCCTTCTGGGGATCGGCCAGGCAGCAGTAGTCCCAGAAGTCGACGAGCACCCGGAACGCGTCGTCGAGGGCGAAGTCGCCCTGGACGTGCTCGACGAAGTGGTTCTCCACCCGCACGCCCTGCGGGCTGACGGTGGCGGTGTGCGCGTTCCCGTCCAAGTCCTCCGGCACGAAGCCGGGGTTGCCCCTGGCCTCGGCCACCAGGTCGATCGCCTCCAGGACGGACAGCGGCGAGAGCTGGATGTCGCCGGTCACCCAGTGCCCCAGGACACTCAGCTCGGCAGGCCCGCAGAAGTGCGGCGTATCGAATTGGTTCGTCATGTAGTACCGGGTGCGGATCACTGCTCTGTTCTCCTCCTCGCCCGCACGACAACCGTGTACGGGCCGACCTGCCACCTGCTATGAAAGTCGCGGATTACGGAAAGGGGGCACATCCGCCCTACTGCAAGGGCCTGCGTGGAGCGATCACTTCGACCTGCCCGCCCCGCTCACCGATCCATGCCTCGAGCTCCGCGCCGGCCAACTGTCGGGAGGATTCGCCACTGAAGAGCGCGATCGGCCCGAAGACGGTGCCCGTCAGGCCGCGCACCGTCGTGGAGTCGTCGACCGTGACCTTGAAGGTGTTCTGGAACAGGACCGCGTCGGTCAGGTCCGCGCCCCTCATGTCGACGCCGAAGAGCGAGGCCCCCATGATCCGCGTTCCTCTGAAGCTCGCTCCGGACGCGTCGACCCCGTGCAGCGAAGCTTTGACCATGTCGGCACCGTCGAGCCGCGCCGACCTGAGCACGGCCCCGTCGAGGTTCGCCCTGACGAGGTCCGCGCCGGTCAGATCCGCACCGGTCAGATCCGCCGACTGCAGGTCGGCCCGGTAGAAAGACGCGCCGGCAAGTCGCACACCCGCGAGGACGGCATCGGTGAACCACGCATCCGAGAAGTCCCCGCCCGAAAGGTCGGCGCCCCGGAAGTCGCGCTGCATGCCATTGAGGTCGTATTCCTCTGAGGCGAGCCACTCCCGCAGTTGCCGTATGGCTTCCGGATCGGCCGGGAGCACAGCCGGCTTCCAGTCCTTGCGGATACCGGATGACACGATCTCCCCCACGTCCTTCCCCACACCCGTCACCGCTCAGCCACCCGCGGTCGCGACCGGCGCGGGCGGCTCGGCAGGGCGTCGCACCCTGAGAAGTCACGGATTCCGGACAGCGGCGAGAGCTGGATGCCGGCCGTCACCCACTCTCCCAGGAACATCAGCTCGTCAGGCTCGGAGAAGGACGGCACCTCGAACGCGTCCTCGATGTGGTACTTGGTGCGGGACACTGCTCTGTTCTCCTCCTCGCCTGCTACGGCATGAGCGGGTAAACGGTCTGCGCGTCACGCCTCATCGGTCGAAACAACCATGGGGGCTACCGGGAGCGGTCACTTCGGCCTTCCCACCCCGTTCACCGCTCCACGCTTCCAGCTCCGCTCAGGCCAACTCTCGGAAGGATCCTCCGCCGAAGACCGCCATCTGCCCGAGAACGGTGCCTGTCAGGCCGCGGGCAACCGGGGCGTCGTCGACCGTGACCTTGAAGGTGCGCGCCCGGCAACGGCCGGGCGCGCAGGGCCGGATCACGCGGCCGGTGCACCGCCGCAGCGCTACACCGGCCACCAGGCCGTTCGGCTGAGAAGCCCCCTACTCGGCGTGGCCCAGCGCTTGGCGGACCTCCGCGCGCACTGACGCGTCGCCGACCGTCAGCAGGTACTCGCCGAATTGCCGGACCTCCGGGCCCTCGGCGCGGAAGACAATGGTGACGGCGTGGTCCACCGTGCGGGGGGAGGCGCTGACGTGCAGCACACTCATGGCCAGCTCCACCGACAGGGCCCCGTCGACGGGTGCCACGGCACACGCCAGGTCCACCAACTGCGTTGCCAGATCAAACCGCTGCTTCTCGCCCTCGGCCAGAGAACGCACACCACGGCCCACGGCATCCTTGATGTCGCCCAGTACGCCCCTGACCGTGGCGCTGTCGATCAGTTCACCGAGCCTGTCCTCGAAGTACTGGCTGTCGGCGATCTGCACGAGAGCACGGAAGGCCTGCCCACGCAATGCCGTCGTCCCCTTCTCCTCAATCAGGTGACGGCTGCTGTCCACAGCCACCGCCAGCTGCGAAAAGGTGCTGTCCACCGAGAACTTCCGGTCGATCGAGAAGTCGTACCAGGGCGTGCCCTCGGGGTTCGCAGCCGCACGGATCACAGCCTCGAAGCCGGCCGGCTCAGCCCATGTCGTCAGCGCCAGGCAGGCCAGGAAGCGCTCCTTCTCGGGTTCACCCGGATCGTTCATCAGCTCGACGAGGCCGGGGACACGATCCCTGTGCCCGGGCTCATCGATCCCACTGTCGATCACATCGTCGATATCTGTTGTCGGCTCGCCATTGAAATCCGTGGCGAGCAATTCGTTGAATCGTGTCATGACTGGCCTCCCTTCGTGTTCAGATCCGGATACTAGAACGGCCCGGTGATGTATTCCTTCGGCACAACGCCCTTGACCAGCCACTCCGAGTCACGGCGCGTGTGCATCATGTCCTTCATCCGCTGTTCGAGGCTGTCCGTCTTCTTCCTGCCGAAGCCGAGCCCCTCCGCCATCTCGCGGATCTTCTCATAGCTCGTACGCGGCGGGACCGAGATGTCGATCGGGCGCCCGGCAACCTTGTCAGCGGCTGCCTGAATAGCCGCCTCGACTTCCTTCGGCGAATAGACCTCCACGCCCTGGACCTTGCCGTTGGCGATGTCTTCCATCAGCCGCGGCAGGTCCACGGTGATCGTCTTGCCACCGTAGTCCTTGGCGTCGGCCCCGTCCTTGCTGGTCGAGGTGAACGGACTGTCCGACTTCCTGGGCTCACGCCCCACGACGTGGTCGACGATCGTCGCCTTGCCATCGGGATTGGCGGGCACGAGGTCACCGTCCTCGTTGATGTAGCTCTTGCGCTGCCCCTTGGCGTTGTACTGGTCCGAGAAGTCGTTGTCCTGGCGCCGGAGGTTGGGGACGTCTTCGCCGGGGCGGGGAGCGTACGGACCATCACTCGGCGGCGGCGTACCGCCGCCGTCCGCGGAACCGGAGTCGCCGCCCTTGCCCGGGTCGCCCTTCCCAGGGTCGCCCTTGCCCGGGTCGCCGGGACCGTGGCCGGAGTCCGCTGGGCCGTGACCGCCCGTCTCGCCGGGTGTGTGGCCGGCAGGAGTGCCCGGAGTGTGGCTGCCCGAGCCGGTTCCGGTGCCTGACGAGTCATGACCGGAGTGCCCCGGGGTGCCCTGACCGCCGCCACCACCCGGCGAGTGGGACCCGCCGCCCGTGGTGCCGTGCGTGCCGCCGCCCCCGCCGGCCGGGTGGGAGCCGCCGGGCGGGTGTGCCGAGGCGGTCGGGTGGCCCGTTCCGTTCTCCACGCGGCTGGGGCCGCCGGCGCCTTCGAGGACCTTCTCCTTGGCGGGAGCGGTCTCGTGCTCCTTGACGTTGGGCAGGTCGTCCTTGTGCGGCTCCCGGACGGGTTCGGTGTCGGGAACGACGTTGCCGTGCTCGTCCCTGATGGCGCCGTCGTTGCCGATGACGCGCTTGTTGCCCGCGTGGTCGACGTACTCGCGGCCGGGGGGCGTCCTGTCGCCGGAGCCGGCGGGGGTCGAGGGCGAGTCCCCGGTGTGTCCGGGGGCCGGGGTCGCGTCGGTCGGGTGCGGGGACGTGCCCGTGGGCATGTTCTTGGCCATGTCGTCCACGCCCGCCCGGCTGGCCTTGAGGCTCTCCATGAGGTCGCCGACCTTGAGCTTGGTGAGGCCCGCCGCCTTGCCGAGGTAGCTCATCGGGTCCACGAGTGCGCCCGCCTTGCCCACCGCGGTCAGGGCTTCCGCGCCCACGCCCAGCTTTCCGGCCTTGCCGAGTTTGAGCGCCGTGCCCGAGCCGAGGGTCAGGACGTTGAACACCACCGTCCCGAACGCGCGGGAGGGGTCCTTGTCCCATTCGTCCCAGGCGACCATCGACTTGCCGAAGTTGCGCAGGGCCGCCTTCTGGCGTTCGCGTTCACTGTGGTCGGCCGGGCCGAACATCTTGTCCATCGCCCAGTCGTACGGGGTGATGAGGTACCCGCTGACGCCGCCGAAGACGTCGCCGATGCCCGACCAGGTCTTCTTGAAGTTGTCCCAGTCGAAGATGTTGAGCATGCTGCCCAGGCCCTTGAGGGTGCCTCCGACACCGTCGACGAAGAAACCTTTCAGCGCGCCGCCGACGTTGTCCTTCGTCCACTCCCACGCAGCCCGCAGGCCCGTGTACTCACGCTCGTCGGCCGTCCCCCAGGGCGTCTCCTTCGCATCCTTGACGTCGCTTTCCTTGAAGCCGTACATGCCGGCCTTGTGCGAACCGTCGTCGACGACGAAGTGCGTACCGCCCACCAACGCAGTGATCTTGTTGGCCGCGTCGCGCTCGACGCCCTGGAACGCCACCCAGGTCGTCCCGACCTCGCGGACCAGGCGGGCGTTCTCGTCGATCTTGCCCTGGTCCTGCTGCCAGTCGTCATCGTCCTTGTTGTCGGCGACGAACTTCTCCGCGTCCACGCGGAGCTGCTTCATCTTCTCCACCAGCGGACGGGCGCTCGACGCGAAACCCGTCAGCGCACCACTGACGGACTCCAGCTTCTTGGCGAAGTCGTCCGCCTTGTCACGCACCGGTACCGTCGAACTGAGCAACTGCTCCTGCTCGGGAGCGTCGTAGACCGGATCCAGGGCCTGGAAGGCGTTGTGGACGTCCCTGCCGGTACCACGGATGCTGGAGGCGGTCGTCTTCAGCGAAGCCGCCTGCTTCTCCAGCGTCTCCAGATTGCCCGTGAAGGTCGGTATCTTCCCCAGGTCGATCACTTCTTGGGGCCCTTCAGCTCTTCCGCGGTAGGAGCCTTGGAGTAC
Source organism: Streptomyces pallidus (ex Mingjun et al. 2026) (assembly GCF_051550185.1). Lineage (NCBI taxonomy): Bacteria > Bacillati > Actinomycetota > Actinomycetes > Kitasatosporales > Streptomycetaceae > Streptomyces > Streptomyces pallidus (ex Mingjun et al. 2026). The sequence continues at coordinate 1,364,768 of NZ_CP196181.1, forward strand.
TCCTTCTGCTTGTTCGCCGCCATCTCCAGGTCGCCCTTGACGTACTCCTCGGTGGCCAGGCGCGCTCCGGTGATCGACTTCCCCGCCCGGACGGGGAGGAACTTCAGGTCGTTCTCGGTCCGTTGCTGGAACTCCTGCAACGCCTGAGCCACCGGACCGAACGCTCCGCCCTTGGGGACCTCGGTCCCGCCCAGCACCATCGTGCCCGCCGACGTGGCGGCGCCCACCAGGCCGTCACCGTACGACGTGAACTCCTCCTCGAACTTGCTCGCGGCCTCTGCGGTCTTGCTCAGGACCCCGCGCACGCCGTCCGGCTTGATGTCCCAGTCGAACACGATGCTCCCCCGTTCCGTGAAAGGTCTTCCTGCCGGCAACCCGGCACCCGCCCCGGCGCCGCTCCCTGCTGTGGCACCCGCCCGAGACCCCCTCGACACGGACGCCAGGATCGCGGGGATTCACCTGCATGCGTCCGGGTTCGCCTCTGCTTCTACGCATATGGACAAGGCGAGCTTATGCAAGCCCCACCGCCTGACCTGCAACAACCGTGCGGACGACGCGCGTTGTTACGAATTCACGACAATCGGGAGCATGACCGGATGAGCGGCGTGCCGTGCGGGGCGGTGATCAGCCCGGCAACGACCGGGGCCGATGCCAGCCGCGCACGGGACCGCGCGCAGCTGGATGCGCCCGCCACCGGCAGGGTCCGGTCGAGCCGGGCTGATGTTCCGTCACGTGGTCCAGTGTCCGCATCCGTTCGGGCGGACCGGGAGGGTCTCGACGCTGTTGCCGATGAAGCTGCGCTGGCGGGGCAGTTCGGTCTCGGGGACGGCGAGGTCGAGGTCCGGGAAGCGGGTGAACAGCCCCTCCAGGGCGATCACGGCCTCCAGTCGGGCCAGCGGGGCGCCCACGCAGTAGTGCACGCCGTGCCCGAAGGAGAGGTGGCGGGCCGCGCCGGGGCGGGTGAGGTCGAAGCGGCCGGCGTCCGGGCCGTGGAAGGTCTCGTCGCGGCCCGCCGCGGTGTAGCCGGCGAGGACCGGGGTGCCCTGCGGGATGAGGTGTCCGCCGAGGTCCAGGTCGCGGGTCGGGTAGCGGAAGGGGAACCAGCTGACCGGCCCGTCCCAGCGGAGGGTCTCGTCCACCACGTCCGACCAGCTCGCCTTGCCGTCGAGCACGAGCGCGAGCTGGTCCTGGTGGGTGCACAGCGCACGGACGGCGTTGCTGATCAGGTTGAGGGTGGTCTCGTGGCCGGCGACCAGCATCAGGCGCATGGTGCCGATGAGTTCGGCCTCGCTGAGCCGGTCGCCGTCGTCGTCGCGGGCGGCTATGAGGGCGCTGGTCAGGTCGTCGCCGGGAGCGGCCCGGCGGGCGGCCGCGATGGTGCCCATCAGTTCGATCAGCTCGCGGGCGGCGGCCGTCTTCTCGGCGGGTCCGGTGCCCGTGTCGATGATCACCGTGTAGGAGAGGTGGTGCAACCGCTCGCGGTGCTCGGGGTCCACGCCGAGGAGTTCGCAGATCACGCTCATCGGCAGCGGGAGAGCCAGGTGTGTGCGCAGGTCGGCGACGCCGTCCGGGTCCGCGGTGGCGGCCCGGCCGAGGTCGTCCAGGAATCCGGCGGTGAGCTCCTCGATACGCGGGCGCAGCCGCTCCACTTGGCGGGCGGTGAAGGCGTTGCCGACGAGGGAGCGCAGCCGGCGGTGGTCGGCACCGTCGGCGGTGTGCATGCCCTGCGCGTTGGCGAAGACCCGCAGCGGCCAGTCCGGGGGGATGGTGCCGTCGTTCAGGGCGGGGCAGTGCCGGGAGTCCTTGGCCACGTCGGGGTGGGCGAGGAATTCCCTGAGCGCATCGTGGCCGAGGACGACCGCGCCGGGCACCCCGCCGGGCAGGACCACGTCCGCGACGGGTCCCCGGGTACGCAGGGAGGCGTTGAGGGCGTGCGGACAGCCGCCGGACGGGTCGATGGCGTACGGGGACGCGGGCTCGGCCCCCGGTGCGGGGGCGGTGGTGTGGGCTGGGATGTCGGGTGACAAGCGGGCTCTCCTGACCGTGTCGGCGATTCCCGGCCAACAGTGCGATGTGGAGGCCGGGTTGGACAAGAGCGGGTTACCGGGCCGTGATCACGGTGGTGGCCGGGCGGGCCAGGTGCAGCCGGGTGTGGAACCAGCCCGCGGCCTCCTTCCCGGCCGGGTCCTCGCCGAGGGCGGTGACGGCCTCCACCGCGCGCCGCTGCTCCTCGGGGCCGGTGAACCGCCGTTGCGGGCTGGTGCCGTCGGCCCGTTCGACGGTGAGCCCGTATGACTCCAGGCAGCCGGCGATCGCCCGGTAGTCGTGGGTGCGCAGGACGAACGCGGCCACCGGCACGGGCCGTCCGACGGCGGTGAGCAGCCGGCCGAAGGTGCGCTCGGTGAGGAAGCTGGTGCCTCCGGTGACGGTGATCAGGCCGACTCCCGGGGCCGAGCGCCGCAGGCGCTCCCCCGGTTCGGCGGTCTCCAGGTCCACGGCGTGGCCCTCGTCGAGGAGTCCGGCCGCGACCGCGTACGCGACGGCGGGCTCCGAGACGTCGATGCCGATGGCCGGAACGGCGTCGGGGCGGCGCCGGGCGGCGTAGAAGTCGCGGTCCCGGGCGATGAGCCCGGAGGTGGTGAGCCGGGCCGCCGCCGGGGCGGTGTAGTGCGCGTACAACTCGTCGAGCGTCACGTCGTGGTTCACCAGCGCGGCATTGATCCCGTACGAGCAGCACAGGTCGAGCATCGCGGGCCGGGCGGGCCCGAGTTCGGCGGCGAGGGCGCGGAAGACCGGCTGGGCGTGGGCGGGGGTCTGGTACGCGTACGGTCCGAGGCGGGTGAAGTATCCGCGGGGGTCGGGGAGGGTGTAGACCTCGTCGAAGCTGGTCATGCCGGTCGGGCTCATGGGGCGGTTCTCCTCGGAGGGCCGGAGGGGGGCTTCGGAGGGGGCTTGGGGGCTTGGGCTTCGGTGGGGGCTCGGGCTTCGGTGGGGGCGGGGCGCGGTCCGTGCTCCCTGTCGTATCCGGGCAGGGGCGCCACCGGAAGACGGCGGGTCCGGCCACGGGGGCGGGCGGGCCACCGGAGACGGCCGGGGACACGGCCGGGGACAGGGCCGGAGCACCGCTCGTGGCGCGCGCCCGGGCGGCATAGTTTGGGGGATGACGCAGACACGGCGGACTCTCGAGAACAAGGTCGCCCTGGTGGCGGGGGCGACGCGGGGCGCGGGCCGGGGCATCGCGGTCCAGCTGGGAGCGCAGGGCGCGACAGTGTACGTGAGCGGGCGCAGCACGCGCGGCCGCCGTTCGGAGTACGACCGGCCGGAGACCGTCGAGGAGACCGCGGAGCTGGTCACGGCGGCGGGCGGGCGGGGGATCGCGGTGTGCGCGGACCACCTGGTGGCGGAGGAGGTGGAGGCGCTGGTCGGGCGGATCGCCGCCGAGCGGGGCCGCCTCGACGTGCTGGTGAACGACATCTGGGGCGGGGAGCGGCTGTTCGAGTGGGACAGCACGGTGTGGGAGCACGACCTCGACAAGGGGCTGCGGCTGCTCCGGCTCGCCGTGGACACCCATGTGATCACCAGCCACTTCGCGCTTCCGCTGCTGCTGCGGGAGCCGGGCGGGCTGGTGGTGGAGATGACGGACGGGACGGCCGACTACAACAGCGGCCACTACCGGGTGTCGTTCTTCTACGACCTCGCCAAGGCGGCCGTGCTGCGCATGGCGTTCTCGCTCGGGCACGAGCTGGGGCCGCGCGGGGCGACGGCGGTGGCCCTGACGCCGGGCTGGCTGCGCTCAGAGATGATGCTGGAGGCCCACGGGGTGACGGAGGCGAACTGGCGCGACGCGGTGGCGAGGTCCCCGCACTTCGCGATCTCCGAGACCCCGTCGTACGTCGGCCGGGCGGTGGCGGCGCTGGCCGCGGACCCGGAGGTGGCCCGCTGGAACGGGCGGTCGCTGTCCAGCGGGCAGCTGGCCCGGGAGTACGGCTTCACCGACCTCGACGGGAGCCGGCCGGACGCCTGGCGGTACCTGGTCGAGGTCCAGGACCCGGGCCGGCCGGCCGACACCACCGGCTACCGGTGAGCCGGCGGTTCGGGCAGCTCCAGTTCGCGGCCGGGGCCGAGCGGGGCGAAGAACCGGGCCACGTCCTCGTCGGTGACGTCGCACAGGGCGGGCGGTGACCAGCGCGGGGTGCGGTCCTTGTCGACGACCTGGGCGCGGATGCCCTCCACCAGGTCGGGTGAGCGCAGGGCGTGGCAGGAGATCCGGTACTCCTGGGCGAGGACCCGCTCCAGGCTGCCCAGGCCGCGGGCCCTGCGGACGGCGGCGTGGGTGACCTTGAGCGCGGTCGGGGACCTGGTCAGGATCGTCTCGGCGGTCTCCTTGGCGGCGGGGTCGTCTTCGGCGAGCAGCCGCTCGACGATCTCCTCGACGGTGTCGGCGGCGTAGCAGCGGTCGATCCAGTCCCGGCGGGCGGCCAGCTCGCCTGGGTCCGGGGCGGCGGTGTGGTGCGCGAGCACCTCGTGGACGGGCGCGTCGGCGAGGGCGGCGGTGAGCTCGGGGAGCCGGGCCGCGGGGACGACGTGGTCGGCGAGGCCGCACAGGATCGCGTCGGCGGGGCCCACGGCGGTGCCGGTGAGCGCGAGGTGGGTGCCGAGCAGGCCGGGGGCCCGGCCGAGGAGGTGGGTGCCGCCGATGTCGGGGACGAAGCCGATGCCGGTCTCGGGCATGGCGACGCGGGAGCGTTCGGTGACGACGCGGACGCTGCCGTGCGCGGAGACGCCGACGCCACCGCCCATCACGATGCCGTCCATGAGGGCCGCGTACGGCTTGGGGTAGTGGGCGATCAGGGCGTTGAGCCGGTACTCGTCGCGCCAGAAGGCGGCGGAGGCCGAGCTGCCGGCCTTGGCGTCGTCGTGGATGGCGCGGATGTCCCCGCCGGCGCACAGGCCGCGCTCGCCGGCCCCGCGGACGAGGACCTGGGCGACTGCCGGGTCCCGCTCCCAGGCGCGCAGGGTCTCCTCCATCCGCAGCACCATGGGGTGGGTGAGGGCGTTGAGGGCCCGGGGGCGGTTGAGGGTGATCACCCCCGTTCGCCCTTCGGTGTGGAACAGGACGGGGTCGTCTGCGGCGTTTTCGCTCTTCACGGCAGCCAGTATGTGTAGCGTGGGGTGCCGTGCGAAAGATCGTCCTCATGATGTCGGTCTCCCTCGACGGGTACGTCGAGGGCCCGGACCGGCAGCTCGACTGGCACGTCGTCGACGACGAGCTGCACCGGCACTTCAACGAGGAGCTCCGCCGGGCGGGCGCCTTCCTCAGCGGGCGGGTCGTCCACCAGCTCATGGCCGACTACTGGCCGACGGCGGACGCCGATCCGGCGAGCACCGGGCCCGAGGCCGAGTTCGCGGCCATCTGGCGCGACAAGCCCAAGTACGTGTACTCGCGCACCCTGCGCCAGGAGGACCTCGCCTGGAACACCACCGTGGTGCGGGACGTCGTCCCGGAGGAGGTGGCCGCGCTCAAGGCGGCCCCGGGCGGCGACCTGATGCTGGGCGGGGCCGACCTGGCCGCGTCGTTCCTGCGCCAGGACCTGGTGGACGCGTACCGGATCTACGTGCACCCGGTGCGGATCGGCCGCGGCAAGCCGCTGTTCGCTCCTGTGGACGGGAGGACGCCGCTCCGGCTGGAGGGGACCCGCACGTTCGGCAACGGGGTGGTCCGGCTGGCGTACGCGCGCTCCTAGCACCCGTGCGGACGGGCGGACGGGACGGGGTCAGCCGCGGGGGCGGGCCCGGTGGGCCTGCCAGGCGGTCAGGGCCTCGGTGCGGGTGCCGTCCGGGTGGCCGGCGTGCCAGTCGCGCAGGAACCGGTTGAACTCGAACTGGGCCCCGACCTCCTGGGGCCCGGCGGCCTCCGCACGGGTGGCGTGCCAGTGGGCGACGGCGTCGCCGAGGGTGCGGCCGGCGCCCCCGGCGACGTAGTCCCGCATGAAGGCGTCGAAGTGGAAGGCGGGCCCGATCTCCCGGACGAAGAACTCCCGGAGCACCTGGCTGCACCGCTGGCCCTCGGGGATCACGCTGTCCCGGTCGACGGGCGCGGCGAGCTGGCGGCCCGTCCGCCGCCGCGCCGGGGCGGGGGCCGGGAGGCCGTCGAGGGCGGCGGCCAGGCGGTCGGTCAGCGCGGCCTTGCCGCCTCCGGTGGACAGGCCCATGGTGCGGGCCAGGGAGGTCAGCTCGGCGAGGGTCCAGTACCAGCGCCGCAGTTCCGCTCCGGACAGTTCCGAATTCAGCGCGGGCCGGGACTCCTCGATATTCGTACTCACGTTCCCATTTTAGCGGCCGCAGCGCCCCACCGGCGACCACCCACCGCAGGCCCCGGACCGCCCGAACGCCCCGAACCGCACCACCGGGCGGCCGAAGGGGGAGGTATTCCGGGCAACTTGCGGCTGGTTCAAGGAAATTGGCCGGCGCCGATCGCTGACGTGCCATCAAATGGCCGGAATTGTAGCTGTTTCAGCTGTGGCTATGCTCATGACTTGAGTGGTCGAGGAGTTTTATCGATCACTTATGGGCAGAGTGGGGCGGCCGAGAAACACCCCCACAGGACCGCAGGACCGGAGAACCGATGGACAGCAACCTCGTCATCCAGACCCCCCGGGGTGGCAAGGCATTCGACGAGAGCCAAGTGCCGCTCTACTACACCCGCAAGACCGCGGACATCCTCCACAAGTACGGACCCGGCCCCCGAGTGCACTTCCACATGGGGCTGTTCGGACCCGGCGCCACCCCCAACACCACCGTCACACAGCGCGTGATCAAGCGCCGCATCGTCGAGTCGCAGGAGGCGATCGTCGAGCACGCCGCCCGCGCGTGGGGCGCGTACGCCAACCCGCCCGGCCGGCTCCTCGACATCGGCTGCGGCGTCGGCGGCGGCTCCCTCTACTGGGCGCAGGAGCACGGCGCACACGTCACCGGCCTGACCGTGGCCGCCGACCACATACCCGTCATCCAGGACTTCGCCCGCCAGGCCGGGGTGGCCGACCGGGTCACCCCGCTCCTCGCCGACGTCCACGAGTACACCGGCGGCGGCGACTTCGACGGCGCGTACGCCAACGAGAGCTCCGGGTACATGGACCGCGGGCGGCTCTTCCAGGTCGTCGCCTCCTGCCTGAAGCCCGGCGGCTGGTTCGGCATCCAGGAGCACTTCATCTGCCGGCCGGAGTGGACCGAGTTCATCGACGGCTACTACAAGACCCGCCTGGGCACGCTCACCGAGTACCTGCGCGCCGCCGAGACGGCCGGCTTCGAACTGGAGCAGGACGAGGACGTCACCGACCGGGTGGCCGAGTTCTGGGTGCAGTCCATGGCCTGGAACACCGCCGAGCTGGACCGGGTGGAACTCCAGGGCGCCCGCTCCGCCTGGTCGCGCGAGCGGCTCCAGGAGTCCACGATCACGCACGGCAAGCTGTTCCGCATCTGGCGCGACCACGCGCTGGAGACCCGGCTGCTGCTGTTCCGTCTGACCGGGAGGAACTGACGCCGTGCCGCCCTCGTACGCGAAGGCCTCCGCCCCCTCCCGGATCGGCTGGCAGCTGCCCCCGCTCTACTGCCCCTTCGAACGGAACCTGATCCATCCGAAGGCCGCCGAGCTGGAAGAACGCGCGGTGGCGTGGCTCGACGGGCATCGCCTGTACGCCGACGACACCGAGCGGGCGTGGGGCCTGGCCACGCGCAGCGCGGAGTTCACCGCCCGGATCATCCCGTACGGCGACGTGGAGACGATGCTGCTGTTCGCCCAGTGGAACTACTGGGCGTTCGCCATCGACGACTGGCAGGACTCCGGCTCCCCTTCCGGGCTGTCCCGCACGGCCGTCGTGGCCGACCACGGCGCGCGGCTCGTGCGGTCCGTCAAGGCCCCTGGGTCCGGTCTGCTGCCCCCCGGGCCGTTCACGGCCGCCCTGGAGGATCTGGCCGTCCGCACCCATGCCGTGCTCACCCCGACCCAGCTGCACCGGTTCCTCCAGGGAATGCAGGACTGGGTGTTCGGCTCGACCTGGCAGACCGGATACGGGGAGCGGGGCCTCATGCCCGCGCTGAACGAGTTCGCCGCCATGCGCATGGCGGTGAACGGCACCCGCTTCACCCTCACGTGGTGCGATGCCGCCAACGGGATCGACCTGCCGCCGGAGGTCCTCCACTCGGCGCCCGTGCAGGCCCTGACCGACGCGGCCGGCTTCATCGTCGGTTGCGACAACGACTTGTTCTCGTACAACAAGGACGACCACCAGGAGCCGCTGGAGGAGAACCTGGTCAACGTCCTCGCCCAGGAACGCGGCATGACGCCGGCGCAGGCGCTGGTGGAGGCGGTGGCCCTCAGGGACCGCGTGGTCGGGCTCTTCGTCAGGCTCCGCGACCGCGTGGCGTGCGGCGCCGCCCCGGAGCTGCTGCGGTACCTGCGGTCACTGGAGCACTGGATCGCCGGCGACGCCGAATACCACAACCGGGCCCCCCGGTACACGAGCCCCCGCAACCGGAACGTCCTGCCGGTCGAGGGGGCCTCGTACGACGTGGTGTACGCCGACGCGCCTGCGGATCCGAGCGCCGAGCCGCTGCCGGTGCCGACCCTCGCCGGGTGGTGGCAGCAGCTCGACGGGTGACCCGGGAAGGGCGGTTCAGCCCCGCCGGAGCAGCCTGGACCACCAGGAGGCCCGGCGGGCCGGCCGCTCGGGCTGCGCGGGCGCGGCGAAACGCACGGGGGCCGGTGCCGGAACCCGCGGCGGGACCGGGTTGGCGCCGGTGACCGTAGCCCCGTGCGGGGAGAAGGCGACGGGCAGCTCCACCAGGTGGCGCGACATCAGCGAGGACTTCCACTGCAGCTCACCCTCGAACACCGCCAGCTCCAGGTCCGGCAGACGGGTGAGAAGGGTGTCGATGCCGGTGTCGGCGATGGCACGACCGATGTCCTGGCCGGGGCACTCGTGCGGCCCGCTGCTGAACGCCAGGTGCGAACGGTTGCCGTGGACGGGCACCGCGAGGTCGGGCCGGATCTCGGGGTCCACGTTGCCGGGGCCCAGGCCCAGCAGCAGCATGTCCCCGGCCCTGATCGGCGTACCACCGAGCTCGGTGTCGCCGGTGGCCCAGCGCCCCAGGATGGTCATGAAGGGCGGGTCGTCCCAGAGGACCTGCTCCAGGGCGTCCGGCAGGGTCATGTGGCCGCCGGAGAGGCTCGCCCGGAAGCGGCGGTCGGTCAGGATGACGCGCAGCGTGTTCGCGATCAGGTTGGCCGTCGACTCGAAGGCGGCGATCAGCACCAGGCGCAGGTGCTCGACGATCTCCTCGTCGGAGAGCTGCGTGCGGTGCTCCAGCAGCCAGGAGGTGAAGTCCCGGCCGGGGACCACCCGCTTGCGGTCGACCAGCTGTTCGAGGGTCTCGGTGACGTACCGGTTGCTCGCGACGGCGGTCTCGGAGCCCTTGATCATGTCGCGGGCGGCCTCCACGAGGCGGGGACCGTAGCTGTCCGGCATGCCGACGAGCTGCGTCATCACCAGCATCGGCAGCGGTTCGGCGAAGTCCGAGACCAGGTCGGCCCGGCCCGTCTGCACGAACCCGTCGATCAGCTGGTTGGCGAAGCGCGTCACGTAGCGGCGGATCCCGCGCCGGTCGAAGCGCTCCAGCGACTCGGTGACCGCCCCGCGCAGCCGCTCGTGCTCGGCCCCCTCGACGAGGTGGCACACCGGCTGCCAGGCGGTCATCGGGGTCAGCGGGTGGTGCGGCGGGACGTTGCCCTCCTGCATGTCCCGCCAGCGGCGCGGGTCGCGCGAGAAGCGGGACGGGGTGCGGGCCACGTCGAGGTTCTCGCGGTGGCCGAGGACGAGCCAGGCGGGCAGGTCGCCCTGGACCAGTACGGGGGCGACGGGACCGTACTCGGCGCGCAGCTTCTCGTACAGGGCCGACGGGTCGGCTTCCGCTTCGGGGCCGTAGAGCCGGTGGGCCGGGCAGCCCGGCGGCGGGGCTGCGGGATCGGACGGCGGGGGGGTGCTCACGAGGCCTCCGGGGTGACGGCGAGGGAGTGCAGGTAGCGCATGAGCGTCATCAGGACGTCACGGCTGGAGTCGCGCCGCCGGGCGTCGCAGACGACCAGCGGTACGGACTCGGGCAGGTCGAGGGCGGCGCGCACGTCCTGCAGGGGGTGTTCGGGCGCGTCGGGGAAGGAGTTGACGGCGACGACGAAGGGCACGCCGCGCTCCTCCAGCCGGCCGATCACGTCGAAGCTGACCTCCAGCCGGCGGGTGTCGACCAGGACCACCGCGCCGAGGGCGCCTTCGAACAGGCCCCGCCACAGGAACCAGAAGCGCTCCTGGCCGGGGGTGCCGAACAGGTAGAGCACCAGCTCCTCGTTGATGCTGATGCGGCCGAAGTCCATGGCCACGGTGGTGGAGGTCTTCCGCTCCACGCCGGCCGTGTCGTCGACGCCGACCCCGGCCTGGGTCATCGTTTCCTCGGTGGTCAGCGGCCGGATCTCGCTCACGGAGCCGACCAGGGTCGTCTTGCCGACCCCGAAACCGCCGACGATCACCACCTTGACCGCGGCGGCGGCCGTGGCGGGGAGCACCTCCTCGCGCCGCGGGCCGGCCCGGAGGTGCCCGTGGTGGGATGCCGCGGACGGCTCAGAGCTTTCGAAGTCCATCGATGACTGCCTCAATCAGTGCCAGGTCGGGGAGTTTGGCGGGGGCGACGGGCGGGCGGGACAGCACACGGCCGTCGTTGATCAGATCGCCGAGCAGCACGGTGACCACGCTCACGGGCAGTCCGAGGTAGGCGGACACCTCGGCCACCGAGAGCGGCGACTGGCACAGCCGCATGATCGCCGCGTGCTCCGGCTGCATCCCGGGCTTGGGCCCCGACTTGGCGATGATCAGGGTGACCAGGTCCAGCGGGGCGGGCGTGTCCGCCCCGCTGCGCCCACCCGTGATCACGTACAGCCGCTCGGGAGTGCCCTCCTCCCAGTCCCGGCCCGGGTTGCTCACGCGGGCTGCCCGTCGCGCCGCGGCGGGCTGCTCAGGTGCTCTCCGATCCGGGCGACGAGGTCGCGCATCCGCTGGCCCATCAGGCCGGCGTCGACGCCCTCGTCCGCGAGGACGGCGAGGTAGGCGCCGGCACCGGCCGCCATCAGGTAGAAGAACCCGCCGTCCATCTCGATGACCACGAGCCGCATGCGGCCGCTGCTGTGCGGCAGTTCGGTGGCGACGGCGCCGGCGAGGCTCTGCAGCCCGGCACAGGCGGCGGCGAGCCGGTCGGCGGTGTCGGTCTCCGCGCCGTACTGCGCCATGCGCAGGCCGTCCGCGGACAGGACGATGACGTGCCGGGTCTGCGGAACGCTCTCGGCCAGGTCCTTGAGCATCCAGTCCATGTTGCTCTGCTGCTGGCTCACGGCTGTTCCCCCTTGCTCGCCGGGCTCGGCGAGGCGTCTGTGTTCTGGCTTGCTGCGCCGCTGCGGCCGGCGACGGTCCTGCTGCTGCTCTCTCCGGTCAGGCCGCCCTGGAAGGCGGCCAGCCACATGCCGGGCTGCACCTCCGGTTCCGGCGCCGGTGCGGGCGCCGGGGCGGCTCCGGCCCGGGCCGCGGCGGCCGCCGCCGCGTCGATGACCGGGTCGGTGCCGGCGCCGCCGCCGGTGTGGGTGCCGGGCAGGTCGGGCGCGGCCGTCCGGGTCCGGCGGCGGCGCTGCGGGAGACCGGTGGCGGTGCGTTCCGTCACCACGGGTACCTCGTCGATCTCCAGCGGGTGCTGCGGGCCGGTGACCGGCCGCGTGTGCACGACGCGTTCGGCCTGCGCGCGCGTCGCGACCGGCGCGCTCGTCGCGGCCGACACGCCCGCCGCGGCCGACACGCCCGTCAAGGCCGGTGCGACGGCCGGGGCGGACCCCGGCTGCAGGGCCGCCCGGGGGCCGGAGGAGGTGCCGATGCCGTGTGCGACGCCGGTCGCGGACGAGGCCGCGGTGATCAGGGCCTGCGGGATCACCAGGACGGCGCGCACACCGCCGTACGCCGACGAGCGCAGCGAGACCTGGAAGTCGTACGCCTGCGACAGCCGGCCGACGACGGCGAGGCCCAGGCGGGGCGTCTCACCGAGGTCGGTGAGGTCGATGCCCTGCTGCGCCTGGCGGAGCATGCGCTCGGCCCGCTGGCGGGCCTCCTCGCTCATGCTCACGCCGCCGTCCTCGATCTCGACGGCGATGCCCGAGTTCACGTCCACCGCGGTCAGGTGGACCTTGGTCTGCGGCGGCGAGTAGCGGGTGGCGTTGTCGAGGAGCTCGGCCAGCGCGTGGATGAGCGGTTCGACGGCCGGGCCGACGACGGCGACCTGGGAGACCGAGTGCAGCTCGACGCGCTGGTAGTCGATGATCCGCGACATGGCGCCGCGCAGCACGCTGTACAGCGGGACGGCCTTGGACCACTGGCGGCCCGGGCGGGCACCGCCGAGGACGGCGATGGAGTCGGCGAGCCGGCCGATGAGCGCGGTGCCGTGGTCCAGGCGCAGCAGATCGCCGAACACGTCGGGGCTGCGGCCGTGCCGGTCCTCCATCTCGCGGAGCTCCTGGGCCTGCTGGTGCACAATGGCCTGAACTCGACGGGCGATGTTGACGAAGGCGCGCTGCGCGGAGTCGCGCAGGTCCTCCTCTGCGACGACGGCGTCGAGCACCGAGCGGAGCACGGCCTGGTGGGCGGCCCTGAACTCGGGGCTCAGGCCGGGCCCGTGCGTACCGGGCTCCTCCAGGGAGGCGAGCACCTCCTCCGGGAACTCACCCTTGCGCAGGCGTTCCACGACGTCGGGCAGCAGCTCCTGGGCCAGCCGTACGGTCTCCACCTGCTGCCGGACGAGCGCCGCCTCCTGGGCGGCGGCCACGGCCCGCAGTGCGGCTATGGCCTTGCCCCGGCGGGCCGCCTCACCGCAGGCGAGGGCGACCGCGACACAGGCGACGGCACCGACCCAGGCCACGGGCGTGCGGGCGGGTGCGGACACGAGCACCAGGGCGGCGACCGCGGCTGCGGCGGTCGCCAGGGCGGGGAGCGCCCATACGACGGGTGAGGTGGGCCCTGGACTTCCGGGCGACGATCCCACGCGAACCATCAGAACCCTCAAACGATCGAAAGCGAATGATCATATGACAACGGCCCGGAATCTTAGCGGCTTTGAGCACGTCACTTGACAGCAGGTCACGTTCCGGACACCGCAAGGGTGTTGCGGGCTCCAGTTCCAGCCGAATCCCATTCATGAGCCGGTCGGATGGAGTTCGCACGCCCGTCCGGTTTACAGGACACCCAGTGCGGAACAAAACCTTCCCCCCAGGGACAATGGCCCTCGACCGGGCAAGATCATCCTCAGTCCGGCAGCCCATTCACGGACCGAACCACGGAAAACGGAACAGGAGCGCACGCGTTGAACCGTCAGGCGCGCGAACACGCCCAGAACTTCATGCACCAGGGCGAGCGGCTGATCGCCGCATGCGGCTACGAGCTCGGCCCCGGCGTGCCGTCCCCGCCCGAGCAGCTGATCCCCCCGGCCGAACCCACCGCGCTCGCCCAGCGCATCGAGGATCGGATACCGGGCCCGCTGCGGCGGCTGCTGGCCTCCCACGCGCTCGACCCCCGCCACTCCGGGCCGGCCGCCGCCGCGGCCGCCGTCGACCGGCTGCCGCACGCGGTGGACGACCTCGGCGCCCGCATGATGCACGGCACGAGCATGGAGGGCGGCTGGCAGAGCGCGGCCGGACGCTTCCTCATCAGCCGCGCCGCCGCCCGCGGTTCGGTCCAGGGCGTCCTCGCCGTGACCGACCGCCGCTGGCTCGCCCTGACCGACGTCTCGCCGCTGTGGCGGTCGACGCCGGTGATGAAGCCGTACTGGGAGGCCCCGCGGGCGGCGGTCTCCGCGCTGCGCGCCAACCCGAAGGGCCTGCTCCAGAAGGGCCGCATGGACATCGAGTTCACCGACGGTTCGTGGGTCGCGGTCCTGGCCACGCCGGCCGCCAGCGCGGCCCCCTTCGCGGCGGCCGCGGCGTACCACCGCTGAGCCCGCCGACCACCACTGACTGCTCCTGACCAGCGTTGACCGCCGGACCGGCCGGAGGTCGTCTGCGGCACGGCTCCCTCAGCGCTCTGCGCGGTCCAGCTCCTCGTCGAGGGCCATGGCCGCCGTGATGAGCGCCAGGTGGGTGAACGCCTGCGGGAAGTTGCCCAGTTGCTCACCGGTCGGGCCGATCTCCTCGGCGAACGGCCCGACGTGGTTGGCGTACGCGATCATCTTGTCGAAGGCGTAGCGGGCCATGTCGAGCCGCCCGGCCCGGGCGAGGGCACCCACGTACAGGAAGGTGCACAGGGAGAAGGTCCCCTCGTCGCCGGAGATCCCGTCCGGGGCCCGCTCGGGGTCGTAGCGGTGCACCAGGCTGTCGGAGACCAGGTCGGCCTCGATGGCGTCCAGGGTCGACAGCCACCGCCGTTCGCGCGGGGACAGGAATCCGACGACCGGCATCAGCAGCAGCGACGCGTCCAGCACGTCACCGTCGAGGTACTGGACGAACGCCTGCCGGGCGGCGCTGTACCCGCGGTCGACGACCTGCTGGAACACCGCGTCCCGCGCCGCGGTCCAGCCGGCGGCGTCGGTCGGCCGGGCCAGCTGGCCGGCCAGCCGGATCCCCCGGTCGAAGGCCGTCCAGCACATTGAGCCGGCTGTAGGTGAAGTCCCGGCCCAGGTCCACCAACGCCTTCACGGACAGGGAGGCGTCCCGCACCCAGGTGTAGCGGTAGTCCCCGTTCCGCTCCCCGCCCACCCGCTCCGGCAGTCCTGCGGTCACCGCGGCCACGGGTGCGCCCGTCGGGGCGTACGTCATCAGCTTCAGGGTGATCGCGGACCGGTTCACCATCTGCTGCCAGCGGCCCCGGTACCTGCTGCGACGCACCCAGCGGTGCCAGTAGCCGTACCTGCCGAGGAACGCCCGCCGCACCCCCGCCGCGGTCGGCGGCTCGGGCACGCCCGCCGCCGGGTCGTGGCACACCGTCAGCACGGCCGTGGTGGTGTCGCCCGCCCGCAGGAGCGCCTCCCCCCGTACGCCCGGCCCGTCCGCGGTGAGCCGCAACGGGCTCCCGGCCTGGAGGAAGGCGGCCAGGTCCGGCGTGGTGAAGTGGGCGGTGTCCTCGGCCACGGCCAGGCCGTGCTCCTCGCGCCCGTAGTCGAAGGCGGGCCGGCAGTCGATCAGGAAGCGCACGGTACCGCGGGGGACCCGCATGATCCGGATGATCCGGTGCCGGTCGGCGGGGGCCTCGGCCTCGCCCAGCGGCATGAAGTCGATGACCTCGCCGACCCCCTTCTCGGTCATGAACCGGGTGACGAGGACGGCCTTGTCCGCGAGGTGGAGCTGGCGGGTGACGGCATCCGGGTCGTCGGCGGTGACGGCGAAGTACCCGCCGCGGTCGTGGTCCAGGAGGGAGGCGAAGAGGCTGGGCGAGTCGAAGCGCGGGGCGCAGAACCAGTCGACGACCCCGTCGGAGGAGACCAGCGCGGCCGTCCGCAGGTCTCCGATCAGGCCGTGGTCCCCGATCGGCGGATAGCGGCGCATACGAGTCCCTTCGCCGTAGCGGTCCCGTCCTCTCCTCCCCGCCCCCACGCTAAGGCCGCGGGCGGCGCCGGGCGCCTGCTGCGGGAGCCCCGTGGCGCGGGCCGGGCGGGGCGGTGCTCCGGCGCGGATTACGCGGCGCCGCCCCGTGCTCGGACGCCGGCGTGGAGCGGGGCCGGCGGCCCGCACGGGAGGTGCACCTGCTCCGGGCGGGTGAGCGGGGCGCACCGGCGGGGCCTGCCGTGACCGCCGGGAGGACCGGCGGGCACGCGTCCCGGACCACTGCCCGCAGGGCACGTGCGCCGAGGCGGACGTGCCCTGCGGGACGCGGGGTGCGGGTCCGGGGGGTGGTCAGACGACGTTGTCCGGGGCGGGGGTGTCGTCGAGGAAGCCGCCGGACTGGTGGTGCCAGAGGCGGGCGTAGGTGCCGTCCGAGGCGAGGAGTTGGTCGTGGGTGCCCTGCTCGACGATGCGGCCGCGGTCGAGGACGACGAGGCGGTCCATGCTGGCGACGGTGCTCAGCCGGTGTGCGACGACCAGCGCGGTCCGGCCGTCCATGAGCCGCCACAGCGCCTCCTGGACGAGGATCTCGCTCTCGGAGTCCAGGGCACTGGTGGCCTCGTCGAGCAGCAGGATCGGTGCGTCGCGCAGGATCGCCCGGGCGAGGGCGACCCGCTGGCGCTGTCCGCCGGAGAGTTTGACGCCGCGTTCGCCGACCATGGTGTCGAAGCCGTCGGGCAGGGCGTCGGCGAACTCGGTGACGTGTGCCGCCTCCGCGGCGCGGCGGATCTCGGCGTCCGTGGCGTCCGGCCGGGCGAACGCGATGTTGTCCCGCAGGGTGCGGTGGAACATCGCCGGGTCCTGCGGCACGTAGGCGATCCGGCTGCGCAGGTCGGCCTGGCTCAGCCGGCTGATGTCCTGGCCGCCGATCAGGATCCGGCCGGCCTCGATGTCCGTCATCCGCAGCAGCAGCCGGGTCAGGGTGGTCTTGCCGCCGCCGGACCGGCCGACGAGGCCGATCCTCGCGCCGCTGGGCACGTCCAGGTCGAGGTCCCGGAAGAGGGGCTCGGCTCCCCCGTGGGCGAAGGTCACCCGCTCGAAGCGCACGTCGGCGCAGGCCCGGGGCCGCAGCGGCTCCGGCGACTCCGGGTCGAGCACCGCCGGCGGCGTCAGCAGCAGTTCGGTGAACTGGGCGGCCTCCGTCATCGAGCGCTCCAGACGGCGGTAGATCTGGTTGAAGTCGAACATGATCCGGGTGGCGCTGGAGTAGTAGGCGAAGGCGACGATGACCGCCTCGACCCCGTGCTCCCCCGCGCCGAGCGCGACGGCGACGAGCAGGCCGAGCGCGTTGGTCAGTACGGACATGGGCGCGACCACCGTGTCGATGCGCAGGTTGCCGAAGTCCCAGGAGCGCAGCGTGAGCCGCCGGGACTCCGCCACCCGGGACCGGTGCTCGGCGGCCTCGCGCTCCTCGGCGGCGAAGGCCCGGACGGTGTCCATGTTCATCAGGCTGTCGGCGACGTGCCCCGACACCCGGGCGATGGCCTCCTCGCGCTGGTCGACGAGGGCCTGGCGGCGGCGGATCAGCGGCGCCACACCCAGGGCCGTCACGGCGATCATCACCAGGAGGCCCACGACGAGCAGCGGTTCGTAGAACCACAGCACCACGGAGGCGAAGGCCAGCGGTACGAGGCTGCCGAGGACCGAGAAGGTGAGGGTGTCGACGAACTCCTCGAAGCGGGAGGCGAAGCTGAGGACCCGTTTGGTCAGCGATCCGGCGAAGTTGTCGTGGAAGAACGCGGCGTCCTTGGCGAACAGCTCGTCCATCCCGATCACGTACAGGTGCTCGATGCCGAGGGCGTCGAGGCGGTTGAGGCAGTGCAGGCCGATGCGCCACAGGGACTCGGCGAGCAGCAGGACGCCGCCGAAGCCGAGGACGTAGGGCAGCATCGCGCCGATGCCGATGTCGTCGTCGCCCGCGGCCATCCGGCCGACGAGCTTGGCGACGATCAGCGGCGCGATGTAGTTGATGCCGATGTTGCCGAGGGCCGGGAGCAGCATCGCCGGCGCCGTCAGACGGCGGAGCCGGGCGAGCTCCTTGGAGTAGTGGCGGAGTGCGAGGAGCACCGAGCCCCTGCGCGGTGGGTTTTCTGGCGGTCGAGGCGATTCAGACGATCCCATCGCAACCCTGTGCTGTTGGACCGGCAGGACAGGATCCGCAGTGTCCCGCAGGGCCGTGCGCGCCGTCCAAGCGTTTTTTCCGGCCGTCAGTGGTGGGCGTGGACGACGGCGTGGCCCTTGCCGCGGCCGATCATCCACTTGTTGACCGGGGTGGTGACCAGGAACGCGACGACGAAGCCGCCCAGCAGGGCGCCCCAGAACAGCCCCTCGTCCAGGTGGGCGTCCATCGCGCCCGGTACGAGGAGGACGATGCCGTTGTCGACGACCTCCATCACGGCGATCGAGACCGTGTCGGCGGCCAGCGCCACCTTGATCGCGGCCTTGAGGTCCAGACCCGCCCGGCGGACCGCGAACAGGGTGAAGGAGTAGCCGAAGACGAACGCGAGGGCGATCGCCAGGGCCATGGTCGCGACGTTGCCCCAGAGCAGGGCGGTGCCGACGGCCATGCCGAGGATCTCGCCGATGGCGCATCCGGTGAGGCAGTGCACGGTCGCCTTGGCGGCCGTGCCCCACGAGGCGCCGCCACGGCCCTGCCCGTGGTCCGCGTGGCTGTGGCCCGCGTGGCCGGTGTGGCCCGCCCCGCCCGCGTCGTGGCGGGCATCGTGCTGGTGTGCGGCGGAGTGGTGCTGGTGTGCGCTGTCGCCCATGACCCTCGTCCCCGTGTCCGTCCGGTGCAGGACCGTGCCCTGCTCTCCACACCGCAAACCATATACCCCCTAGGGGTATTCCGGAGGGTGTTGCCGGGGGAGGTGGTGCGGCGATCGGGGACCCCGCCCGTCACCCTTCCGGCGGGCCGTCGAGGCGCCGGACGGCGACCCCGTGCCCGGCCAGCGCCTCCGGGAGCCGGGCCAGGGCGGGCAGCTGCTCGATGTGGTGGACCCCGGCGGGCAGGGTGCCGGCGAGCAGCTCCCGCGTGACGTGCGCCGCGACCAGCCCGGTGACGCGGCCCTGCGCCCGCCCGGTGAGCGCGTAGGCCGCGTGCAGGTCGCCGCGTCGGGCGTCGACCCGTACGGCGAAGCCGTCCCCGCCCGCGTGGACCCGGCGGAAGACGGCGGTGAGGGCCCGTCGCACCGCCGGTCGGCGGGCGGCCCGGCGCAGCGCGAAGAGCGTGGAGGTCAGCGGTCTCGAATCCAGGCAGAGGCGGGTCGTCACGCGCGCGGCCCCGAGCGTGCGCGGCAGCGTGTACTGGTCGGAGAAGGGGAAGGGGTACGCGGTGCGCGTGCCGTATCCGGGCAGCTCCGCCCGCAGCGGGTGGGCCGTGGCGGGTGCGGCCAGGTGTTCGACCGTCCAGCGGACCGCGTCGGCGCCGTGCCGCTCGCCGGCGCCCAGCAGCACGGTGAGGTCGATGCGCTCCGCGCCGCCGACGGCCTCGTGCGCCCGGAGGGCGAGGAGGTTGGTCAGCCCCGGGGCGACGCCGACGCTGAGCACGGCCGTGGCCCCGCGGCCGACGGCCGCTCCGTGCAGCTCGGCGACGCCGTCGAGGAGCCGCCTGGTGGCGCCGACGTCGACCAGGTGGACACCGCGGCCGAGGCAGGCCCGGGCGACAGCGGCATCGGGCGGTTCCACGCACAGCACGACCGCCGCCACGTCGCCGAGGTCGTCGAGCGTGCGCCCGAACCCGGCCGGATCGGTCACGTCGACGCGGACGCCGCCGAGCCGCAGCGCCCTGGCGCCGTCGCGTCCCGCCACGACGACCCGCCCGGGGAACCAGGCGCCGAGCGTACCCGCCACCGTCGCGCCCACGGCGCCGTAGCCACCCACCACCAGGACGCGACCCGATTTCACTGTAGTCATGCTCCAGTGAATTACACTGTAGTCTCACTACAGTCAAAATTCCCGGACCCGAGGAGAACCGGTGGCCGCACCCCTGACCCGCGCGGAGAAGGCCCGCCGCACCCGGCAGCGGATGCGCGACGCCGCCGCCCGACTGTTCGCCGAGAAGGGCTGGACCGGGACGACGGTCGAGGACATCGCCCGCGCCGCGGAGGTCGGCGTGCAGACCGTGTACTTCACGTTCGGCAGCAAGCGAGCACTGCTCAAGGAACTCCTGGACACCGCCGTCGCCGGTGACGCGGACCCGGTCGCCACCCTCGACCGGCCCTGGGCCCGCGAGGTCCTCGACGAACCCGACCCCGCAGTCCAGCTCGCCCTCCAGGCCGCCGGCGCCCGGCGCATCCTGGAGCGGGCCGCGCCGGTCCTGGAGGTCGTCCGGGGCGCCGCGACCGCCGATCCGGAGCTCGCCGAGCTGTGGCGGCTCAACCACGAGCAGCGGCACGCCGTCCAACTCCGCTTCGCCGAGGCGCTGTACGAGAAGGCCGGCGGGTCCCTGCGGCCCGGCCACGACCGTGCGGCCGCGGCCGACATCGCGGTGACCGTGCTCGGCCCGGAAACCTACGACCTGCTCGTCACCCGGCGCGGCTGGAGCCCGGCCCGCTGGGAGGAGTGGGCGGCGGACGCCCTCGTACGCCAGCTCCTGCCCTGACCCCGCCCGCCTGCCGGGCTCGGCCACGCCCGGCCGCTACGGTGGCGGGATGGAACAGCGGATCAGCCTGATCACCCTGGGCGTAGCGGACCTCGCCCGCTCCAAGCGCTTCTACACGGCGCTCGGTTGGCGCGGGACCGAGGTCGAGGAGACGGTCTTCCACCAGGCGGGCGGCCTCGCCCTGGTGCTCTGGGACCGCGCCAAGCTGGCCGCCGACTGCGGTCTGCGCGACGCCCCGCCGGCGGCCGGCTTCGGCGGCATCGCACTGGCCCACAACGTGCGTACGGACGCCGAGGTCGACGCGGTCCTCGACGCCGCCGCGGCCGCCGGGGGAACCGTCACCCGGCCCGCCGCGGTCCATGCGATCGGCTTCTACTCCGGCGTCTTCACCGACCCCGACGGGCACGCCTGGGAGATCGCGCACAACCCCGGTTTCACCCTCGCCGAGGACGGCTCCCTGGTCCTCCCGGACTTCGGCGGCTGAGGACACCAGCCCGGCACCAACCCCGCAACACCCGCCGGGAGTTCCGATTCGGCGCGTTTGCCCGGCTCGTTCCTGAGTCGACCCTTCGGGCTTCCTTAAGGGAACCTGAAGAACCCCTCCAGGAGGGTTTTCCCGCTGGTCACCGCCCTAGGCTCGGACGGAGTTCCACTTCCCCTGCTTAGTGAGGTGTCACCGGCATGAGCCGCAGCCGAACCACCGGAACCCCGTCCCGCGCCGAGGCCCGGCGGAGGAAGACGGTGCGCACCCGCATCGTCCTGTCTGTCACCGCGGCGGCCGCGGCGGTGGCGGTCGGGGTCGCGGTGGCCGACTCCGACGGTGACGGCCGCGTCGACCAGCGGGCCGGTGGCGCCACCGGCAAGGCGTCCGCGGCGGGTGCCGGCGACGGGTCGGCCACCGCAGCCCCGACCCCCGGCACCCCCACCACCGAGGCCTCGGCCTCGGCCAGTCCGAGCCCGTCCGGGACGCCCGGCGCCAGCGCCTCGGCATCCGCCTCCGCCTCGGCCCCCGCGGGCGAGGAGGAGGGCACGGCGGCCAAGTCGGCGTCGAACAAGGGCGACAAGCCGGCGGGCAAGCCGGCCACGGGCGGCGGCTCGGGCGGGTCCGGCGGGTCCGGGGGGTCCGGCGGGTCCGGGGGCTCGGGAAGCTCCGGCGGCACCGTGAACGCCGACGCCGAGTCCGCGGTCCTCGCCCTGGTCAACAAGGAGCGGTCGGCCGCCGGTTGCGGCCCGCTGAGCACGAACTCCAAGCTGAGCGCCGCCGCACGTGCGTACAGCGACACGATGGCCCGCGCCGGCGTCATGTCGCACACCGGACCGGACGGGTCCACCATGACCAGCCGGGTCGAGGCGGCCGGCTACAAGTGGTCCAACCTGGGCGAGAACATAGCCCGCGGCCAGGCCGACGCCGACGCGGTCATGAAGGCGTGGATGAACAGCCCCGGCCACCGGGCGAACATACTCAACTGCGCCTTCAAGGAGATCGGCATAGGCGTCCACAAGGGCGACGGCGGCCCGTGGTGGACCCAGAACTTCGGCGCCTCGAGGTAACGGAGCCCCCTCCCGCTCCTCCCTCATCCCCCGCGTCCCCCGTACCGCCACCCCCCACAACCCCACCGTCACGTCCCCCGACCCGTCCGCGGGTCCGGGGGACGTCGGCGTCGGGCGGCGCCGCGGGGCCCCGGGCGCCTCCGGCCCGTCGGGGCGCTTCGGGGGGGAGCCGGTGTCGGCCCGGCCGGGGCGTCGGCCACTATGGGGCCGTGCCCCGACTTCCGCGTTACCTGCTCATATGGCTGTCGTGCACGGCCGCCAGCGTGACTGCCGTGCTCCTCACGGTCCAGTTCGTGGTCGGCACGACCCGGCACACGCCCCCGGTCGCGCGGTCCGCTCCGACGGTCATCGAGACCCCGCCGGCCTGGCAGGCGGGCCAGGAGCCCTCGCCCGGCTCGCCCTCCCCCAGCACGTCCGCGAGCCCCTCGCCCTCGGCGACGCAGAAGCCCTCCCCCTCCGCCGCGAGCGCCACCCCCGCCAAGGCGGCGTCCGGAACGCCCCGTGCCACCGCGCCGAAGCCCGACGTCGACTGCGAGGACGGCGGAGCGGGCCTGCACACGGTGCCCGCGCAGGGCGGCAAGGTCACCGTGCGGTACGGCAGCCGGGGCGTGTGCCTGATCTCGGCGATCCCCGGTCGCGGCTTCAAGACCAGCACCGCGCAGACCGCGGACGACACCCTCACCGTCACCTTCAGCAGCGACGACCACCGGTCGGTCGTCACCGCGACGATCGTCCCGGGGCCGAGGGCCAGCGTCCGCGAGACGTCCTTCTGACCCCCGCCGTTCCGCTCGCCCGCACGTCCGGGGCCCTTCCTGCACCTTTTGCGGAGCTCCGGCGAAGCGGAAGGTGAGCTGTTCCTTAGGGCAGTCTGAAGATCCCGCCGAGAGGGTTCCGAAGGCCCCGAGCGGTCCTATGCTCGCGTCAGCCGAGCGGCCTCGGCGCCGGGACGCGCCTCCCGGCGGACCGTGGGGCCGCCGTTCCACCGTGCGGAGGGCGTCGCGCCCGTCCCGCAGTCCGAACCGTGCCTTGGGGTGTCTTCGCCATGAGTTCCCGCATGCTCCGACCCGTCCGCGCCGACCGCCGTACGGCACCGTCCCGCTCCGCCGCCGCCCTGGGCAAGCGCCTTCCGCTGGCCGCCGCGGCCGTGGTCGCGGCGGGCCTGACCGCCGCCTGCGGGCCGTCCTCCCAGCCCGTCGGATCGGCGGCGCCGAAGGCGGCACGCCAGTCCGCACAGGCCCTCCCCTCCGCCCCGGAGTCCGCCGGAGCCTCGGTCGGGGCCTCCCCGTCCGCCTCCGCATCGCCGTCCGCCTCCGCCTCCGCCTCCGCGTCGGCCGCACCGGCGCAGGGCGGCACCGGGTCCGCCGCCCCCGCCCGTACGTCCGCCAAGCCGGCGGCCCGTACGTCGGCGGCGGCCGCGCCGGCCCCGGTGCCCGGCCCCGGCTACGACAGTTCGGCCGACGCCCAGAAGCAGATCGACGCGGCGCTGCGCGCGGCCAAGGCCGACGGGCGGATGGTGCTGCTCGACTTCGGTGCGAACTGGTGCGGCAACTGCAAGGCCGCCGACAAGGTGTTCGCCCAGGCGCCGACCGCGGCGGTCCTCGGGGCCTCGTACCACATGGTCAAGGTGGACATCGGCGGCAACAGCTCCGCCAACTCGGCGCTCCTGCGCAAGTACAGCCCCGGGGGCGGCACCTACAAGATGCCGGTCCTGGTGGTCGTCTCCCCGTCCGGCACGGTGCGCACCGACACCCACGCCACGGGCAACCCGTCCCTGACCGCGGACGGCATCAACGCCTTCCTGCGCCAGTGGGCGTCGTGAGACGAGCGGTACGGGCCGCGGCGGCCGGTCTCGCCGTCGCGGCCGGCTGCGTCCTCGTCGGCCTCGCGACGGACGGGGCGGACGGCCGGGACGGCGCGGCCGGTGCGGCCACCGGTGCCGACGACCAGGCGGGCACGGTCACGGCCGCGGCCGGGGCTGCGGTCATCGCCCCCGCCGCCCGGCAGGACGCGCCCGTGCTCTCCGGCGAGGACCTGGAGGGGAACCCGGTCGGACTCGCCGAACTGCGGGGGCAGGTCGTCGTCCTCAACGTCTGGGGCTCCTGGTGCGGCCCCTGCCGGGCGGAGGCCGACGACCTGGAGCTGCTCAGCCGACAGACCCGGGCGGACGGGGTCCGGTTCCTCGGGATCAACACCCGGGACCCGGACCGGGCCGCGGCCCGGTCCTTCGTACGGGCCCACGCCGTGACCTTCCCCAGCCTCCACGACCCCGCGGGCGAACTCCTGCTCCGCTTCCCGCCCGCGCTGCTCAACCCGCAGGCCATCCCCTCGACCCTGGTGATCGACCGGCGCGGGCGCATCGCCGCCGGGATCGGGGGCGCCGTCACCGCCGAGGAGCTGCGGCCCCTGCTCGCGCGCCTGGCGGGGGAGCCGTCATGACACCCCTCGCACCACCGGTCCTCGCCGTCGCGGACGCCCCCTCCCTCGTCAGTGGGACCCTGCTCGTCGCCGCCCCGGTGGCGCTCGTCGCGGGGCTCGTCTCCTTCCTCTCCCCCTGCGTCCTGCCCCTCGTCCCGGGCTACCTCAGCTACGTGACCAGCCTGTCGGTCGCCGACCTCGCCGACCCGCGCAGCGGGCACCGCAGCCGCATGGTGGGCGGCGCGCTGCTGTTCGTCCTCGGCTTCACCGCGGTCCTGGTCTCCGGGGGCGCCCTGTTCGGCTACGCCGGACGCAGCCTGCTGGCCCACCAGGAGGCGGTCACCCAGGTGCTCGGCGTCTTCACCGTGCTCATGGGGCTGTCCTTCATGGGCTTCCTGCCCGGCCTCACCCAGCGGGAGCTGCGCAGCCACCGCCGTCCCGCGCTGGGGCTCGCGGGAGCCCCGCTGCTGGGCGCGGTGTTCGCGGTCGGCTGGACCCCGTGCATCGGCCCGACGCTGGCCGCCGTCCAGGCACTCGCCTGGACCGAGGCGAGCGCGGCCCGGGGAGCGCTGCTGACGGCCGCGTACTGTCTGGGGCTGGGCCTGCCGTTCGTCGCGGCCGCGCTCGCCTTCCGCCGGGCACTGGGCGCCTTCGGCCTGGTCAAGCGGCACTACCCGTGGGTCCTGCGGACCGGCGGGAGCATGCTCGTACTCGTCGGCGCGCTGCTGGCCACCGGCGTGTGGAACGACCTGGTGTACGTGCTCCAGCTGTGGAGCGCGGACTTCAGCCCGGCCCTGTAGGGCGGCGCTCCGCCCCGTGCCGCCTCCGCCCCGCCGCGCGACCCCGGACACGAACCGAACCGACCCCGTATCACCCCACAAACCTGACAGACCCGACCCACCTGACGCAGAGGCACACATGAACGTTTCCCCGCAGGCCGGACGTGCCCGGAAGGCCCGTATCGCGGCCGCCCTCCTGTCCCTGGGGGCGCTCACGGCGTGCGGCGGGCAGCCCGCGGCGGACGCCGGCGCCGCCGCACCGGCAGCACCCGCCAGCGCACCCGCGTCCGCGTCCCCTCCGACGCCCGGCCCCAGGACGAGTTTCAGCGAGAAGGGGGTCACCGTCACCCTCTCGGTGTCCGACTGGCAGGGCTCGAAGGGCACCCTCACCACGGTCTTCGCCCCCGAGGAGAAGGGCTTCCACCTCTACAGCACCGACCTGCCGGCCGACGGCATCGAAGGAGTGGGCCGGCCCACGGCGGTGTCCGTCACCGGCGCCCTCAAGGCGGAGGGCAGGCTGACGGCGGCCGCGAAGGTACGGTCCATCACCGTGCCCGGCGTCGGCGCCCCGGTCCCGGTCTACCCGGACGGCCCGGTCACCACCACCCTGCCCGTCCGCGCCGACGCGAACGGGGAGGCGACGGTACTGCTCGGCTACGCGAGCTGCAGCGAGCGGGAGGGCTGCACCATCCCGGTCTCCGACCGCCCCGTCCGCCTGCGCGTCACCCCAGACGGACCGGTGTTCGATGCCCGCTAGGGTGCCCGAGAACACGGTCGGCCGAGCCCCTAAGGTGTCCCCATGCCCAGCGTCCTGGTCGTGGAAGACGACCCCAGCATCCGCCAGTCACTGATCGAGGTCCTGGCGGAGCACGGGTTCGCCGTGCGCAGCGCGGCCGACGGGTTCGGCGCCCTGCGCGAGGTCACCCAGACGCCCGTCGACGCCGTGGTCCTCGACCTCGGCCTGCCCGATCTGGACGGCGGGGACGCCCTGCGCATGATCCGGGGCATCTCCTCCGTGCCCGTGCTGGTGGCCACCGCCCGCGACGACGAGCGGGAGATCATCAGCCTCCTCAACGCGGGCGCCGACGACTACCTGGTCAAGCCGTTCTCCGGGGGCCAGCTCATCGCCCGTCTGTCCGCCGTCCTGCGGCGCACCGGCCAGCTGCCCGCCGCCGGTCCCGCGGCGGCGGGTGCGCCGGTGGCGACAGCGGCGGCGGATCCCCTGCGCGCCACCACCGTGGGCGAACTGACGGTGGACCCGGGAGCGCGCACCGCGTACCTGGCCGGTCGGGAGCTCCGCCTGACCCGCCGCGAGTTCGACCTGCTGGCGTTCCTCGCACACCACACCGGCCAGGTCGTCTCCAAGCGCCGGCTGCTGACCGAGGTGTGGCGGGAGCCGTACGTGGACGACCAGACCGTCGACGTGCACCTGTCGTCCCTGCGCCGCAAGCTCGGCGAACGCGCGGCGGCCCCGCGCTACCTGCTGACCGTCCGCGGCGTGGGCATCAAGCTGGTGGCTCCGCGGTGAGACGCTCACTGGCCGGAGTGGCGCTCGCCGTGACCTCCATGGTCGCGCTGTCCTTCCTCATTCCGCTGGCCGCCCTGGTGATGTCGCTCGTGAAGGAGCAGGGCGTCACCGCGGCCGAACAGCGCGCCGCGGCCCTGGCCCCCGTCCTCACGCTGACCACGGACCCGGCCGCCCTGCGGGAGTCCGCGGCCAGCCTCGACGCGGCCGAGCACCTGGTCGTCCACCTGCCGGACTCCGGGCCGCTCGGCAGCTCCAGGGCCCCCGCGGCCCTGCTCGAACGGGCGCAGAAGGGACGGGAGTCCATCTCCCGGGAGGTCCCGGGCGGCTGGATCTGCCTGCAGCCGGTGGTGCTCCCGGGCGACCGGGTCGCCGTCATCGAGAACTTCGTCCCCGAGGAGGAGCTGACCCGCGGGGTGATGGAGTCCTGGGCGGTCATGTGCTTCCTCGCCGTCGGGCTGATCGCGGGTTCGGTGCTGGTCGCCGACCGCCTCGGCGCCAAGGTCGTCCGGTCCTCGAAGCGGCTCGCGCAGGCCTCGCACGCCCTCGGCCAGGGCGATCTGGAGACCCGAGTCGATCCCATGGGCCCCAGGGAACTGCGGGACGCGGGCGTCGCCTTCAACGCGATGGCCCACCGGATGACCGAACTGCTCGCCGTCGAACGCGAACTGGTCGCCGACCTGTCCCACCGGCTGCGGACCCCGCTGACCGCCCTGCACCTGGCGTCGGAGCGGATGGCCGGCACACCGGAGTCGGCCAGGGTCGAGGCGGCCGTGGGTGAACTGGAGACGGAGCTCCAGGCCATCATCGCCGCGGCGCGCACCCCGCTCGCCGTGGGGCCCATGGGCCAGGGCATGCTCGGCACGGAAACCCCCACGGCGAGCGGGGTGCGCGCCGCGGGTACGCCGGAGGGGGCCGGACCGCGCTGCGAGGTGGCCGACGTGGTCCGCCGCCGCACCGCGTTCTGGGCGGTCCTGGCGGAACAACAGGACCGGTCGTGCTCCGTCGACCTCACCCCGGAGCCCACGGCCGTCGGCCTTTCGGACGACGACATAGCCGCCGTGGTGGACGCGCTGATCGGCAACATCTTCCGCCACACCGCCCCCGGTACCCCGTTCGGCGTCCACGTCGTACGCACGGCGCAGGCCGTGGAACTGGTCCTGGAGGACGGCGGACCGGGCATCCCCGAGCCGGAGCGGGCGCTCTCCCGGGGGAGCAGCACCGGTTCCACCGGGCTGGGCCTCGACATCGCGCAGCGGGCCGCGACCGCCACGGGCGGGTCGATGCGCATCGGCCGGAGCCCCCTGGGCGGGGCGCACATCACCGTGACCTTCGCGCTGGCCGCGCCGGCCCTGTCCGGGCGCAGGTCCCGCATCTCCCGCCGCCGGCCGGCCCGGCTGCGCACGCGGTAGCCGGGTCGGCCGGGGCACGGGCCCGCGGCCGGTGACCGTCCCCGGCCGAAGCCGGGGACGGTCACCGCGGGCTCAGCCGACGAGGACGCCCGGGTTCAGGATCCCCCGCGGGTCGAGGGCGCCCTTCGCGGCGCGCAGGGCCAGGGCGAAGGGGTCCGGGCGCTGGCGGTCGTAGTGGGGGCGGTGGTCCCGGCCGACGGCGTGGTGGTGGGTCACGGTGGCCCGGTGGCGGTGCAGGACCTCGCTCGCGACGGCCTTCAGCTCGTCCCAGACGGCGGCCTCGTCCCCGGGCCGCCCGGCGGCGAGGACGGTGAAGTAGGGCGCCACGCCGTCGGGGTAGACGTGGGTCAGCCGGCAGTTGACGGTCGCGGGGTGGCCGGTGGCCTTGAGGGCCGCCGCGCCGACCTCGGAGCGCACCGCTTCGATCAGGCCGGGGATCCGGTCCCAGGTGGCCGCGGTCTCGAAGGTCTCCGCGACGGCCCCCATCCGGGCCAGCCCGTCGCGCAGGTACGGCATCCGCAGGAAGGCCGCCCGCCAGGCGCTGACGGCGGCGTCGGCACCGACGGCCGGTCCGGCCCCCGCGGCTGCTGCGGCCCCGGCGGCCGGGACCGCGTCGTGCCGTCCGCCGTGGGCGCGGGCCAGGTCGAGGGCCCGGTCGAGCAGGGCGGCGACCGGCGCGTCGGCGGATTCGAAGCCCAGTACGAGCACGGCGGACCCGTCCTGCGCGGCGCCGGCGAGCCCGGCTTCACCGGCGTCCAGCAGGCGGCAGTTGGCGGGGGCCAGGTCGGACTGCGCGACGGCCTGCACCGCGCGGAGCGCGTCGTGGAAGTCGGTGAAGGCCACCGAGGCCGACGCCTTGTGGACGGGACGCCGCTGGAGGCGGACCCAGGCCTCGGTGATGACGCCGAGCGCCCCTTCCGAGCCGAGGAACAACCGGTCGGGCGAGGGCCCTGCACCGGAGGCCGGCAGCCGCCACGAGGTGCTCGTACCGGCCGGGGTCACGACGTTCAGGGACTGGACGAAGTCGTCGATGTGGGTGCGGCCGGTCGCGTAGTGGCCGCCGGCGCGGGTGGCGAGCCAGCCGCCGAGGGTGGAGAACTCGAAGCTCTGCGGGAAGTGGCGCAGCGTCAGCCCGTGGGGCCGCAGCTGGTTCTCCAGGCTCGGGCCGAGCGTCCCGGCCTGGATCCGGGCGGCCCGGCCGGCGGCGTCCACCTCCAGGACGCTGCCCATGGCGGTCAGGTCGAGGGACAGCACGGCGCGGTGGGCGTCGCCCCGGTACTCGACGCCGCCGGTCACGGACGAGCCCCCGCCGTACGGGAGGACCGCGACCCCCCGCTCCCCGGCCCAGTCCAGCAGGTCGGCCACCTCCCGGTCGTCCGTGGGGCGGGCGACGAGGTCCGGCGTCCGTCCGGGCCGCCCGCGCAGGGCGCGTACGACGTCGCGGTAGGCCTTGCCCATGGCGTGCGCGGCGCGGTCCGCGGGGTCGGCGGTGACCAGGTGCGCGAGGCTCGGCGGGGCCTGCACGGCCGGGCTGCCGATGCCGAGGTCGCGCACGCGCGGGACGGGCAGGGGACGGGCGAGGGTGCCGGGGAGCAGGGCGCCCATGGCGACGCATTCGGCGTCGGCGGGGTGGGCGTCGGCCCAGCCCCACCCCCACCAGGAGCGGGTCCGGGACGCCGGCCGTCCGCCGGCGACGGTGTCGGTGGTTCGGGGGGTGATGCCCGTGGTGCCGTCCATGGGATGCGCTCCAAGGGTCGTCGAAGGAGACGGAAGCGAATTTACCGAGCGGTAAATTACTTACTGATAATATGGGGGTATGGCAACCCCTTCCTCGAAGGCCGGCACCAAGGGCGTCCCGCGGGAGCAGCGCCGGCGGCAGATCCTGGCCGCCGCCACGGAGGAGTTCGGCACCAGCGGCTACGCGGGGGCCTCGCTCGCCGCGATCGCGGCGCGGGTCGGCGTCACCAAGACGCTGCTGCACCAGTACTTCGGCACCAAGGAGGAGCTCTACACCGCTTGCCTGGCCCCCGTCGGGGACCGGCTCCTCGGCGCCGTCCGGGCGGCGATGGAGCCGGACGGGGCGGGCGCCGGGGCGGCACCGCCCGCGCCACTGCGCGTCCTGCACGGCGTCTTCACCGCCCTGGAGGGGCAGCGGGAGGCCTGGTTCGTCCTCTACGACCCCTCCCTGCCCGCGGACGGCGAAGCCGCCCGCCGTGCGGCGGAGTACCGCGCGCCGATCGACCGGTTCGCCGCCGAGGGCACCGCCGACGTGCTGCGCGCGGCCGGATCCACCGACCCGCTGGACGCCGACGCGCTCAAGTACGTCTGGCGGGACCTGGTCTCCACCCTCGTCCGCTGGTGGGTGAAGCACCCGGAGCAGTCCCCGGAGGCCATGACGCAGCGCTGCGCCCGGCTCTTCGCGGCCGCCGCAGCCCTCACCGCAGGTTCAAGTGGCGTTCATCCAGGGCTCGTTGGGGAACCATAACCTCCCCCTGTCCACCCCCCGACCGGAAGGGAACCCGGTGTCCGTCACCGTCTCCGTCCGCCGCGCGGCCCTCCCCGCCGCAGCCCTGGCCGCACTGCTCATGCCCTCCGCGCCCGCGCAGGCGGCCGGCGCCTCCGTCACCGCGACCGTGGAGACCGCGCCCGTCTCGCACAGCGGGGACGCCGCGGACGACCCCGCGATCTGGGTCCACCCGACCGACCCCGCCAAGTCCGTGGTCGTCGCCACCGACAAGAAGGGCGCGCTGGAGGTCTACGACATGACCGGCGCGCGGATCCAGCGGATCAGCGGCGACTACGGCAACAACGTCGACCTGCGCGGCAACATCGTCGTCTCGGCGGACGACGAGGCCGCCGGCGGCAACGGCGCCATGCACGTGTACCGCATCGACCCGGGCACCCGGAAGCTGACCTTGCTGAAGGACGTCCCCACCGAGGTCACCGCGCACGGCATCTGCCTGTACTCCTCGCCGGTCTCGGGCAGGCTGTACGCGTTCCCCAACTCCACCTCCGGCCGCGTCGAGCAGTGGGAGCTGGCTGTCAGCGGGAACGCCGTGACCGCGACCTCGGTCCGTCTGTGGGACGCGGGCTCCGCCGTCGAGGGCTGCTACGCCGACGACACCACCGGCAAGCTCTACCTCGGCGAGGAGGACGTCGGCGTCTGGATCTACGGCGCCGAGCCCACCGCCGGAACCGGCCGCAGCAGGCTCGACTCCACCGGCTCGGGCGGCCACATCACCGCGGACACCGAGGGCATCACCGCCGCCGGGAACCGGATCTTCGTCTCCTCCCAGGGCAGCAACGACTTCACGGTCTACGACCGCACCAGCCACGCCTACCTGGGCCGCTTCTCCGTCGGGAACGGCACCGCCGCCGACGACTGCGAGGACACCGACGGCATCGACGCCACCGCCGCCGACCTCGGACCGGCCTTCCCGCAGGGCGTCTTCGTCTGCCAGGACGGCTCCAACGGCTCTCCCGGCACGAGCGGCAACCAGAACTTCAAGTTCGTCCCGCTCCAGCGCATCACGGCGAACCTCGGCTGACGGCCCGGGGCGCCGGCACCCGCGCCGGCGCCCCGACCCCGTGCCGCCCGCCTCACACCGGTTCGGGCTGCCGCTCCCGTCGCGGTTCCGGCAGCCGCACCGCCCCCGTCCCCTGCTCCCCCCGCCTGCCGGTGCGTACGTAGCCGTAGGCCACCGACGCCATCGCGAGCAGGACCAGGGGCCCGAACACCCACGGGTGTGCGGCCATCTCCTGCGACAGGTAGCGGTAGGCCACCAGGAGCCCGACGAACACGGCGGCGCCGTAGCAGACCAGCTGGACCCCCGCCCGGTCCCAGCCGCGGTCGAGCGAGCGCATCGCCGCGTCGATCGTGAGGGTGAACACCACGCCGGCGACGATGTCCGCGCCGTAGTGGTAGCCGAAGCCAAGGGTCGCACCGAGCGTGCTGACCAGCCAGAACGTGCCCAGGTAGCGCAGGGCCCGCGGGCCCCTGCGGGAATGCAGGAAGATCGCGGTGGCCCATGCCGTGTGCAGGCTGGGCATGCAGTTGCGCGGGGTGACCCCGTCGAAGGGCATCGGTTGCGGGGTGCCGACCGGCGACGGCGTGTTCGGCCACAGGTCGGCGAGCGCCCAGTGGCCGCCGTCGGCGCCGTAGGCGAAGATCGGGCCGACCACCGGGAAGACCATGTAGATACCCGGCCCGAGCAGCCCGATCACCAGGAAGGTGCGCACCAGGTGGTGGCCGGGGAAGCGGCGTTCGACCGCCACGTTGCGCAGCTGGTAGAGGGCGACGATGACGGCGGCCACCGCGAGTTGGACGTAGACCCAGTCGAGGACGTGGGCGCCGACCGTGCCGGTGGCCTCGACGATCCGGCCCGCCACCCATGACGGATTGCCCAGGGCGTGATCGGCGGTGGCCACGTACTGGTCGAGCACCACCGGGCGGGTCTTCGACGTGATCAGCAGCCAGGTGTAGCCGGTCTTGCGGCCGGCCACGAGCAGCAGGGCCAGCCCCACGCCCTGGAGCAGCAGGACGCGCTCCCGCCCGGTGCGGCGCGTCACGGCGATCACGGCGCAGGCCAGGGTCACCCACAGCGCTCCGTTGCCGTACATCATCTCGGCGCCGACGGCCCACCGTACGAGCCAAAAAACCAGGTCGATGGCGATCGCGGCGCCGACCGCGAGGAACCGCTGCCGCCAGGTGAGCACCACCAGCATCAACATCATGCTGGCGTACAGCACCGTGCCCGATGCGGGGGCGAAGATCACCTCCCGCGCCTGGGCGGTGATCGGACCGGGCTCGCCGTAGCCGCGCGCGGCGATCTCCAGGGCGATGAGGAAGCCGAGGGCCACCGTGCCCACCGCGGCCCACAGCACGACCCGCGGCCGGCGCCGTGCGGTGGAGTCGGTGCCCCCGTCCGTTCGCGAGAGCACTCGCGGTTCCGCAGATATCAATTCTTCAGCCGATGTTCATGATTCAACTTGGTCAGCGTTGACTCGAACATGCTAGCGGAGAGGGTAGGGGCGGACCCGAAGACGGCGGACCGTCCCGGGATGCACGGACCCCACTGTGCCGCCACGTGTCGAGTACACCTCACCGAGCCGGGCCGGGCCCTGCACGCGACGGTCGACGTCCTGACCAGATCGCCCGCGCGTACACCGCCCCCGCGCCCACGTGGCTGCGGGGGGGGGCAAGGCAGTCGGGCGCTCTTCGCGTTCTCGTCCCGTCTCGCACAGCCACGGACAGCGGCCCCCGGAGTGCCGCGTCCTCACCTTGCAGAGGCAGATGGAAGGCTTGAGGCATGGCCCTTCGAGCTTGGCTGGACGCCCGGCGTTCCTGGCGGGCGGGGCACGCGCCCGCGCTGCTGGTGATCCCGCTCGGGCTGATCGTCACCGTCTGCGTCGTGGATGTACTGGCCCCGCCGCACATCCATCTCGGGCCACTGCTCGTGGCGGCGCCCGCGATCACGGTGGCGTTCGGCGGGGCCCGTACGACGGCGGTGATGGGGGCTCTCGCGGTAGCAGCCCAGGTGCTGATCGGCGTACTCAGGGGAGTCTTCGACACCGCCAACATCCAGGCTCAGATCGCCGCCCTGATCGTCGTCTCGGCCGTCTGCGTCACCGTCTGCGTGCTGCGGGACCGGCGCGAGCAGCAGCTGCACCAGGTGCGGTCGGTGGCCGAGGCAGCCCAGAGAGTGCTGCTGCAGCCGCTGCCCTCACGCGCCGGCCCCCTGCGGATCGCCGGCCTGTACATCCCCGCCGAGGCGGAAGCCGAGCTGGGCGGAGACCTGTACGCGGCCGCACGCACCACCCACCACAGCACCCGGCTGCTCATCGGCGACGTACGCGGCAGCGGTCTGGGCGCCATCAGCAAGACCGCCCTGCTCCTCGGCGCCTTCCGGGCGGCCGCCCATCGGCAGGCCACCCTTCCTCGTCTCGCCGTCCACCTGGACGCCGCGTTCCGCTGGGACACCAGCCAGTGGGGGTCACAGACAGAGCAGGACACCGTCGAGGACTTCGCCACCGCCGTGCTGCTCGACATCCCCGACCACGATCCGGTCGTCCACCTCATCAGCTGCGGGCACCCACCACCGGTCATCCTCCGCGGAAACCGGCTCATCCCGCTCGTGGCCGAGGCCAGCCACCTGCCGATCGGATTCGGAGGGGCCTTCGGCCTCGCCGACTACCACGTCCAGACGTTCCCGTTCGAGGCCGGCGACCTGCTCCTCCTCTACACCGATGGCGTCATCGAGGCACGCAACACCGACGGACTCTTCTACCCGTTCACCGAGCGCGCACCCCAGTGGACCAATGACGACCCCGACACACTCCTCCGCCATCTCCAGGCCGACCTCCTGGCCCACGTCCACGCACACCTCGACGACGACGCAGCCCTCGTCGCCATCCGCCGCACGGCCTCCACCCCTCCGCCCTCCGACCCGGCCCTGTGAACGAGGCTGCGCGCCATGTGATCGAGCGCGCCGCCGGGGACCCACGCCAAGCACCGTTTCCCCTGGTCAGCGCGGGTGCCGCCGCTGCGGCTGCCGACGACGCGCTGCCCGACGTGGACGCCGTCCGGACCCGCTGTCCGGCCAGAACCGAACATCCGCGTACCGCACCGCTACAACCGGCTGCTCCTCTACACCGCCCACATGATTTGAGGACAAGCGCATGACGGCGGTCTTCTTCTGGACGGCGTGAGGGCCAGGGCGGTCGGATGCGATGCGAGGAATACCGGGGCGGGCGGTGCCGTGGCTGCGACCACCGCCCGCCCCGGAGACGTGGGGGCACGTCAGCGCCCCGCCGTCGCCTCTGCTGGCGCGGGCTCGCCGGTCGACTCCCGCTCGCCCACCCGGTGGAGGCCCTGGCGGCCCCCGCGATCACCGCTCGCCGGGCTTCCTTCAGCGACCGGCGTACGGCAGCAGGGCCATCCCGCGCGCGTTCTTGACGGCGGCGGCGAGTGCCCGCTGCTGCTGGGCCGTCACCCGGGTCACGCGCCGGCTGCGGATCTTCCCGCGGTCGGAGATGAACTTCCGCAGCAGGTCGGTGTCCTTGTAGTCGATGTAGGTGATCCCGGCGGCGTCGAGCGGGTTGGGCCGGGACTTGACCGGTTTGTGGGGAACGGGGCGTCGGGCCATGGCGGCGTCTCCTTGGGTGAGCGTTTCGCTCACGGCCGCACGAGGCCGTGAGCAGGTGGTGGGTACGGAGGTCAGGCGGCGTCGAGGAGGGAGTCGAAGGCGGCGGGCAGGTCCTTCCAGGCCTCGCGCCCCGGCAGGTACTCCGCGTCCGTCAACAGGCAGGAGTCGAGCAGCCGTTCCAGCCCGTCCCGGTCAAGGCCCGGCGAGGTGAAGACCAGGTGCTGGCAGCAGTCGCCGTGCTCGGGGTGCCAGTCCAGGGCCGCAGCGGCCCGCCGCATCGGGGGGACCAAGTCCCACGCCGCGTCGGGCAATGACGCCAGCCACGGCCCGGCGCTCTCGACGCACAGCGCGCCGCCCGCGGCGTCCCAGGTCAAGAGGGTGTCCGGGCGGTCGGCGAGCCAGAACCTGCCGCGGCTTCGGGCGGCCGCACAGCACAGGTCCTCCAACGCCTCGTACAGGCGCTCGGGATGGAACGGCCGTCGGCGGTGCCAGACCAGCGTGGTCACGCCGGCATCGTCCGCCGCCTGCGGCAGTAGCGCACACGCCGGGTGCTGCGCGGCTGCGGCCGCCTCGACGTCGAACCCGGCGAACGCGGCCCGGGCGAGGTCGACGGAAGCAGCCGGTACGCGCCGTGCCGTGGGGTGCAGTTGAGCGAGCAGTGCCCGGTCCTCGTCGTCGGCTCCCTCGCTGTCGACGAGGGCGAGGACGGGCGCGTACTCCAGTTGGCGGGCCCAGGTGTCGCCGACGGTCCGCTGGTCGGTGGGGGCCGCAGCAAGGCCGGCTTCGGCCAGGTCGTCACCGTTGGCGAGGTAGGGCAGGACGAGGGCGGGATCCACGGCGGTGATCACGTTCGTCACCACCAGACGGTCCGCGCCGTACCCGGCGACGACCTCCGCCATGGCCTTCGGTTCGACCGAGTCCCACAGCTCGACCACGGCGAGCCGGGTGAGCCCGCTGTCCGCCATCCGCTCCAGTTCCGGGACGAGGTCCTCGCGCAGGGCGCAGCAGGCACAGTCGTTGACCAGCGGCGTCTCACCGCTGGAGAGGGGGCCGGAGGCGTCGCGGATCCGACGGAGCACGGTGCCGTCGGGCGCAGCGGACAGGTCGTGGTGCAGCGCCACACTCCCGGGAACGGTCCGCAGGAGGCGATCGACGACCTCCCTGCGGGCTTCGGAGTGCATCCCGGCGACGATCACGACGGGGAGCTGGTGCTCGTGGCCCATCACCGGGCCCCGTAGCGGCGCTCGAACTTCTCGACGCGGCCGGCGGTGTCCATGACGCGCGCGGTGCCCGTGTAGAAGGGGTGGCTGGCGGAGGAGATCTCCACGTCGACGACCGGGTAGGTGTTGCCGTCCTCCCAGTCGACGGTCTTGTCGCTGGTCATCGTGGAGCGGGTGAGGAAGGCGGTGCCGGAGGCGGTGTCGCGGAAGACGACGGGGCCGTAGGCGGGGTGGATTCCGGGCTTCATGGCTGGAACCTTTCGGCGGTGGGGCGGGGTTGGGGGGCGGTCAGCGCTCTTCGCGGAAGTCGACGTGGCGCCGGGCGACGGGGTCGTACTTGCGCAGCACCAGTCGGTCGGGATCGTTGCGCCGGTTCTTGCGGGTGACGTAGGTGAATCCGGT
This sequence comes from Streptomyces pallidus (ex Mingjun et al. 2026), assembly GCF_051550185.1. Taxonomy (NCBI): domain Bacteria; kingdom Bacillati; phylum Actinomycetota; class Actinomycetes; order Kitasatosporales; family Streptomycetaceae; genus Streptomyces; species Streptomyces pallidus (ex Mingjun et al. 2026). The sequence continues at coordinate 1,401,487 of NZ_CP196181.1, forward strand.
GCCCGCCGTGGAGCGGAGCTTGATGATCGGGCGGATCTCGTTGCGTGCCATGGCGCCAGTATATGACAATGATTTCCATTACCAACATGCACGGCCATCGAGAGAGGCGACAGACCCATGTCAGCGCACTGCCAACTGACCGGCGCCGAGCCGGGATTCGGCAACAACATCTCCCACTCGCACCGGCGCACCTCGCGCCGCTTCGACCCGAACATCCAGCACAAGCGCTACTGGCTGCCCAGCGAGGGGCGCCACGTCCGCCTCACGCTCAGCGCCAAGGCGATCAAGACGGTGGACGCGATCGGCATCGAGGCGGCCGTGGCCCGGATCCGCGCACGAGGAGGGAAGGTCTGATGGCGAAGAAGAGCAAGATCGCTCAGAACGAGAAGCGCAAGGCGGTCGTCCAGCGGCACGCCGCCCGGCGGGCCGAACTCAAGGAGGTCATCCGCCGGCCGTCCTCCAGCACGGCCGACCGGGACGCCGCCCTCGCCGAGCTGCGCCGGCAGCCGCGCAACGCCAGCGCCACCCGGGTGCGCAACCGCGACAGCGTGGACGGCCGCCCCCGGGGCCACCTGCGCAAGTTCGGACTCTCCCGCGTACGCGCGCGACAGCAGGCGCACGCGGGATTCCTGCCCGGAGTCACCAAGTCGTCCTGGTAGTCGAGACCAGCCGCACGCGCGCCGGAATCATCTATTGAAAATGATTACCGTTACGGTTTAGGGTGCGTCGGTCCGTGTGCGGCACCCCTACGGGCAAGCAAGGGGGCTCCGCGGGGTGCCGTACACGGGCTCACGAGTCAGCCGTGCCGTCACGGCGGAACATGCAATCAACCGAGGCGAGGAGCTTCACATGGCCGTTCCCAAGCGGAAGATGTCCCGCAGCAACACCCGTCACCGCCGGGCCCGGTGGAAGGCGACCACACCCCAGCTGGTGCCGGTCACCGTCGACGGCTCCGTCTACCAGGTCCCGCAGCGCCTGGTGAAGGCATACGAGCGCGGCCTGCTCCGCCCCGAGGGCTGAGTCCGTGACGTCGTACGACCGCCTGCCGGTGACGGTACTGTCCGGCTTCCTGGGCGCGGGAAAGACCACCCTGCTCAACCATGTGCTCGGCAACCGCGAAGGCCTCCGGGTCGCGGTGATCGTCAATGACATGAGCGAGGTCAACATCGACGCCGCGCTCGTGCGCGGCGGCGGGGCGGCGCTCTCCCGCACCGAGGAGCGGCTGGTCGAGATGACCAACGGGTGCATCTGCTGCACCCTGCGCGACGACCTGCTGGAGGAGGTCGACCGGCTCGCCCGCGAAGGCCGCTTCGACTACCTGCTCATCGAGTCAAGCGGTATCTCAGAGCCCATGCCGGTGGCCGCCACCTTCTCCTTCCCCCGGGACGACGGCGCCACCCTCGGTGATCTCGCCCGCCTGGACACGATGGTGACGGTCGTCGACGCCGCGAACTTCCTGCGCGAGCTGGAAGGCGGGGACGAGTTGGCCGCGCGCGGGCTCGCCGCGCACGAGGACGACGAGCGCACCCTCAGTGACCTGCTCGTCGACCAGGTCGAGTTCGCCGACGTCATCGTCCTCAACAAGCTCGATCTGGTGAAGCCGGACCAGGCCGCGCGCCTGCGGGCCGCACTGACCCGGCTGAACCCGGCCGCCCGCCTCGTGCCAGCCGTGCGCGGGCACGTCGCCCTCGAACAGGTCCTGGGCACTGGCCTGTTCGACGTGGAGAAGGCTCAGCAGGCGCCGGGCTGGGTGCAGGAGCTCAACGGCGACCACATCCCCGAAACCGAGGAGTACGGGGTCTCCTCGGTCGTGTTCCGCGCTGGCACGGCCTTCCATCCCGGCAGGCTGTGGACGTTCGTCACCAAGGGCCTCGACAGCGGAACCTTCGGGCGCATCCTGCGTTCCAAGGGCTTCTTCTGGCTCGCCAGCCGCCCCCAGGTGACCGGTCTGTGGTCCCAGGCGGGCGCCGTGGCCCGCTTCGAACCCTCCGGCACCCGCGGACCCGGCACCGCCCAAGGCCAGGAACTGGTCTTCATCGGCACGGGCCTGCGCCACGCAGCCCTCCTGGCGGCGCTTGACGCCTGCCTGCTCGCACCGGACGAAGCCGCACCGGACGGTGACGAGTTCCCCGCGTGGGGGACGTACGGAAACGACGACGCCTGCGACGTCCACGAGCACACCGCAGAGGCAGCCTGAAACTCCGGGCTGGGATGGGGGTCCCCCCTGCTCGAGCGAAGCCGAGAGCTTGGGGGAGGTCGCAGCCACGGCACCGCCCAGCCCGGCCCCACCTGCACCGGGGTACGACCTCGTGTCCCCGGCGCCATCGCCGTGGGCGCCATGGCGGCACGTCTCCGCCTTCGTCACCTGCCAGCTCGCCGCCGGACGCTGCCGCACCACCCTCTACCGCTGCCCGGCCACCCTCTCCAGCGCCCTCGGCGACGCCGCCCGCCGGCACCGGAACGATCACGGCACCGAAGACCCGGTCGAGCCGCGGGTGGGCTCCGCGAAGTCCTCGGCCGACTGCGCTCCCCTGCGCCGCCGGCCTTCTGTGTCGCCGCCAACCGGCCTCAGGCTGGACGTGCGACCACATGGCGACCACCATGGTCCCGGACGCACGAAAGGCCGTCCTCTCATGGTTGAGAGAACGGCCTCCGACCTGCGTTTCCGCGTGGTCGGGACGACAGGATTTGAACCTGCGACCCCTTGACCCCCAGTCAAGTGCGCTACCAAGCTGCGCCACGTCCCGATGTGCTCCGGCGGGGCTTCCCACTTGGGGTTCTGCCGTCCCGGCGGCACATGCAGAACATTACCCCACGTTGAGGGGTGCGTATGCACGGGTATCCGTCGCGGGGCAGGATGGCCGCATGGACGGACGGGATCGGGATGCCGCCGGGCGGGCGCGCAGCGCGCGGCCGCGGGACGGGCTGGGTCGGCCGCTGCCCTACGGGGAGGCCGGCGTGCCGCGCCAGCCCGAGGGGGTGGTGCGGACGCCGTCGGAAACGGTCGGGGAGGCGCAGCGTCTGCTGGACGCCGGGATGCCGTTCCACGCGCACGAGGTGTTCGAGGACGCCTGGAAGTCGGGGCCCGCGCCGCAGGCGCCGCTGTGGCGGGGGCTCGCACAGCTGGCGGTCGGCCTGACCCATGCCGCCCGCGGGAACGCCGTGGGCGGGGCCCGGCTGCTGCGGCGCGGGGCCGGGGCCCTGGATCCCGCCCCGGTGGCGGAGGCGTACGGGATCGACGTGCCGGGGCTGGTGGCCTGGGCGCGGGAGTTGGCCCGGCGGGTCGAGGCCGGGGAACCGGTCGACGCCGCGACCGAGGCCCCGCGCCTGCTTCCGGACGACCCCGCCGCGCCGGACGCCCCTGATGCCCTCGGTATCCCTGATGTCCCTGGCGTGCCGGACCTCCCCGATGTTCCCGGGGGGTCCGGCGGTTAGGCCTCCCCGGCCGGCTGGAGGAGGTCCCAGCGGTTGCCGTACAGGTCCTCGAAGACCGCGACCGAGCCGTACGGTTCGTGGCGCGGCTCCTCCATGAAGCGGACGCCCTCCTTCGTCATGCGGGCGTGGTCGCGGGCGAAGTCGTCGGTGTGGAGGAAGAAGCCGACACGGCCGCCGGTCTGGTCGCCGACCCGGTCCTGCTGGGCGCCGTCCTTGGCGCGGGCCAGCAGCAGCGCGGATTCGGTGGCGCCCTGCGGGCGGACCACGACCCAGCGGGACCCGTCGGGGCGCGGGGTGTCCTCGACGAGCGTGAAGCCGAGCGCGCGGGTGTAGAAGTCGATGGCCTCGTCGTAGTCGCGGACCAGGAGTGCGGTGAGGGCGATGCGTGCGGACATGCCTCCTATTGTGCGGAGGGCGTGATCAGGACGACCTCCAGGGTCCGGGGGCCGTGCACGCCCTCCACCCGGTCGAGCTCGATGTCGCTGGTGGCGGAGGGGCCGGAGATCCAGGTCAGCGGGCGCGCCGGGTCGAGGCGCCCCAGCGCCTCGGGGACGGAGTCCACCAGCTGTCCGGGGACGCGGACCACGCAGACGTGGTGGTCGGGGACGAGGGTGATGCGCCGCCGGCCCTGGTCGGGACCGCCGTCCAGGACGATCGTCCCGGTCTCGGCGATCGCGAGGGCGCAGCCGGTCACCACGCTGTCCACGGCGTCCAGTTCGTACGGGGTGGCCCGTGCGAGGTCGGGAACACGCTGCTGCCGGGCCGCGGCGAGCCAGTGCGGGGGCAGGCCCGGCGGTACGAGGACGGTCCGGGCGCCCCGGTCGGCCAGGAGCGCCGCCAGCAGGGCCGGCAGGGCGGCCTCCTCCGCGCGGTGGACCAGGGCCCGGTACTCGGTGAGGTTCGCGGCGAGCAGGTCGGTGCTCTCGGCGCGGCTGCGGGCGGCGTGGACGCGCAGGTAGTCCCGCGGGACGGGGTCCTCGGTCGGGCGGGGTCGGTCCGGGACGCCCGGCCGGCCGAGGTCGGCGGCGACCGCCCGGCGGATGCGGCCCAGGATGCGGTCCCTGCTGGTCATGCCAGGCCCCCTCGGTCCCGGCCGCCCGGGGTGCGGTCGCCGCGTTCCCGGGCCCACCAGTCGCGGAAGGGCTCGGGCGGCGGCTGCGGCAGCTCGCGGCTGTCGGTCCAGGCCCGCCCCGGCCCCGGCAGTCGGCGCGGCCGGATGCGCCGGGCCCGTGCCAGCAGGCGTTCCCCGGCGCGCAGCGCGCCCGGGCGGTCCAGGAGGAGGCGGGCCGCGCGCATGGCGGCCCGCTCGGCGGTGTGGCCGTGTGCGGGCCGGAGCCGCACACGGACGCCCCCACGGGTCACCGGGCCGCCCTGGACCACCCGTTCGCGCAGGTGGACGAGGATCTCCGGGATGTCGATGGCGACGGGGCACACCTCGTAGCAGGCCCCGCACAGGGTGGATGCGTAGGGCAGCGAGGCGTCGATCGCGCTGCCGGTGCCCCGCAGTTGGGGGCTGAGGACGGCCCCGATGGGGCCGGGGTAGACGGAGCCGTAGGCGTGGCCGCCGGCGCGTTCGTAGACGGGGCAGACGTTCAGGCAGGCCGAGCAGCGGATGCAGCGCAGTGCCTGGCGGCCCACCTCGTCGGCGAGGGCGTCGGTGCGGCCGTTGTCGAGGAGGACCAGGTGGAAGGCGGACGGGCCGTCGCCGTCCGTGGTGCCGGTCCACATGGTGGTGTACGGGTTCATGCGCTCGGCGGTGGAGGAGCGCGGCAGCGTCTGGAGGAAGACCTCCAGGTCGCGGAAGGTCGGCACGACCTTCTCGATGCCCACCACCGAGATCAGGGTGTCGGGGAGGGTGAGGCACATCCGGCCGTTGCCCTCGGACTCCAGGACGACCATGGTGCCGGTCTCGGCGACCATGAAGTTGGCGCCGGAGACGGCGACCCCGCCGCGCAGGAACTTCTCGCGCAGGTGGCGGCGGGCGGCCTCGGCGAGTTCGCGCGGGTCGTCGCCGAGGCCGTCGGGGGCGGGGCGGCCCCAGCGGCCCATCTCCCGGGCGAACAGCTCGCGGATCTCGGCGCGGTTGCGGTGGATGGCGGGGACCAGGATGTGGGAGGGGCGGTCCCGGCCGAGCTGCACGATGAGCTCGGCGAGGTCGGTCTCGTAGGCGGCGATCCCGGCGGCCTCCAGGGCCTCGTTGAGGCCGATCTCCTGGGTGGCCATCGACTTCACCTTGACCACCTCCCGTTCGCCGGTGGCGAGGACCAGGTCGGTGACGATCCGGTTGGCCTCCGCCGCGTCGGCCGCCCAGTGGACGGTGCCGCCCGCGGCCGTGACGGACTCCTCCAGCTGGAGGAGGTAGTGGTCGAGGTGGCGCAGCGTGTGGTCCTTGATCGCCTTGCCGGCGGCGCGGAGCCGCTCCCAGTCGGCGAGTTCGGCGACGGCGCGGGCCCGCTTGGCGCGGATGGTGTGCGTGGCGTGCCGCAGGTTGGCGCGCAGCACCTCGTCCCGGACGGCCTCGCGCGCGGCAGCGGGAAAGGGCGGGAACGGTGGGAAGGCCGGCATGCCGACGAACGTGCCCGTCATACGAGGGGGTCCTCCTCCGTCGAGGCCAGGATCTCGGCGAGGTGCAGGGTGCGCAGCGCGGTGCCGCGGCGGCGCAGGACGCCGTCGAGGTGGGCCAGGCAGGAGTTGTCGCCGCCGCAGAGCACCTGCGCGCCGGTGGCCGCCGCGGCGGCGGCCTTGTCGGCGCCCATGGCCGCGGACACGTCGGGGTTCTTCACGGCGAAGGTGCCGCCGAAGCCGCAGCACTCCTCGGCGCCGGGCAGTTCGACCAGTTCCAGGCCCTTGACGGCGGCGAGCAGCCGGCGCGGCCGGTCCCCCAGCCCGAGGCCGCGCAGGCCGTGGCAGGAGGGGTGGTAGGTGACGGTGTGCGGGAAGTAGGCGCCGACGTCGGTCACGCCGAGCACGTCGACGAGGAACTCGGTGAGCTCGTACACGCGCGGGGCGAGGTCCTCGGCGAGCCGGGCCGTCCCGGGGCCGCGGCCCTCCCGCTCCGCGAGGCGGCCGATGCGCGGGTAGTGGGTGCGGATCATCGCGGCGCAGGAGCCGGAGGGGGTGACGACGTAGCGGTGGCCGGCGAAGGCCTCGGCGGTGCGCCGCAGCAGGGGTTCGCTCTCGCGCCGGTAGCCGGTGTTGTACGGGGGCTGCCCGCAGCAGCTCTGGGCCGCGGGGAAGTCCACCTCGACGCCGAGCCGCTCCAGCAGGCGCACGACGGCGGTCCCGGTGCGGGGGTACAGCGCGTCGTTGACGCAGGTGACGAACAGGGCGGCACGCACGGAAGGCAGAATAGCCGCGTGAAGAAGTTCTCAGTGATCGGCATAGGCGCGGGCGACCCTGACCACCTGACCCTGCAGGCGGTCAGGGCGATCGGCGCGGCGGACGCGTTCCTCATCCTGGAGAAGGGCGAGGAGAAGGCGGACCTGACGGGGCTGCGGCGCGAGATGCTCGCCGCGCACGCCCGCCCCGGGCACCGGATCGTGGAGGGCCGGGACCCGGACCGGGACCGGACCCCGGCCGCGTACGCGCCGACGGTCGACGGTTGGCGCAGCGCGCGGGCGGAGATCTTCGAGCGGTTCGTCGCCGAGGACCTCGCGGACGGCGAGACCGGCGCGTTCCTGGTGTGGGGCGACCCCTCGCTGTACGACTCCACCCTCGCGATCCTCGACGAGGTGCTGGAGCGGGGGCGGGTGACCTTCGAGCACGAGGTGGTGCCCGGCGTCAGCAGCATCTCCGCGCTGCTGGCCCGGCACCGCACCACCCTGAACCGGGTGGGGCGGCCGGTCCAGATCACCACCGGGCGTCGGCTGGCCGAGGGCTGGCCCGCGGACGCGGACGACGTGGTGGTGATGCTGGACGCGCGGCACGCCTTCACGGCCCACCTGGATCAGGACCTGTACATCTACTGGGGCGCCTACGTCGGCACCCCGGACGAGATCCTGGTGCAGGGCAGGCTGGCGGAGGTCTCCGGCCGGATCGAGGAGCTGCGGACCGAGGCCCGCGCCCGCAAGGGCTGGATCATGGACACGTACCTGCTCAGGCGCGGCTGAGGTAGCGGGGCAGGACGGCGGCGAGGCGTTCGTATTCCTCCGGGCGGTTGTACAGCTGCCCGCACACGCGGAGGCCGCCGCCGCCCGGCCACGGCCAGATCAGCACCCGGATGCCCTGTTCGGCCGCGATCCGCTCGCGCAGGGCGCGGGCCTCGTCCGGGGTGCCCGCCAGCCCGGCCGGCAGCCGCAGCGAGCGCATCGCCAGGCCCTCGGTGTACGGCAGCGGGGTGATGCCGGGGAGTCCGGCGAGGAGCTCCGCGCCGTAGCCGGCGAGCGCGGCGTTGTGGGCCCGGGCCTTGGCGGGGTCGAGCCGCTGCAGGAGGTCCAGGCCCTCGGGGGCGGCGAGCCAGCCGGTGTAGTCGGCGGTGGCCCGGTTCTCGACGGAGCGGGGGAAGCCGTGCGGGTCCTCCCAGGAGGGGACCAATGCGCGGATCCGGCTGCGGTGGGCGGGGGCGACGGCGAGGACGGCGCTGCCGGAGGGGGCGTAGCCCCACTTGTGCAGGTTGCCGAACCAGAAGTCGGCGCCGACGGCGAGCGGGTCGGCGAGCATGCCGGGGGCGTGGGCGCCGTCGACGACGGTGGTGATCCCGCGCGCGGCGAGGTCGGCGAGCAGCCGGGGCGTGGCGAGGACCCGGGCGGTGGGCGAGCTGATGTGGTCGAGTACGGCCACCTTCGTCCGGGGGGTCAGGGCGGCGAGGACGGTCTCGCGGACGGCGTCCTCGTCGGGCAGGGTCGGGTCCAGGGCCACGGTGGTGACGGGGGCCCGGCGGGCGGCGGCCGCGGTGACGGTGCCGTAGCCGTGGTCGGTGACCAGGATCTCGTCGCCGTCGGCCAGCGGGACGGCGGCGAGGGCGAGGTTGGCGCCCTCGGTGGCGTTGGAGATGAACGCGATGCCGTCGGGGTCGGACGCCAGGTGGGCGGCGATCCGGGTGCGGGCGGCGGCGATCCGGTCGGGGGCGCCGATGAAGAAGGCGTCGGGGTCGGCGTGCGCCTCGTCGCGCAGTGCGGCCTGGGCCTCCTGGACCGGGACGGGGACGGCGCCGAACGAACCGTGGTTGAGGTGGGCGACGCCCGGGTCCAGTCGGAACAGCCCGGGCCCGCCGGGGAACACGGACGGGGCGGCGTGCGGTGCGTCGCTGGTCGGCTGGGTCACGGATCCTCCGCGGAGTGGACGGTGCGGTCGTCTCCGGATCATCGGGGGCTGCGGGGCGGGCCGGAAGGGCCAATCGCGCCAGGGTGGCCCACCTCGCGGGGCCGCGGCCACGGGTGACGGGTCAGCTGCGGCCGCTGGTGACGGCGTGGTACTGGAGGTCCTGGACCTTGACCGTGCCCTGCACGGGCACGGGCAGCTCCGCCCGGGCGCCCGTCTTCCCGCCGCGGACGACGGCCGCCGCGCTGGTGCCGGTCCGTAGCGGCAGCAGCTCGGAGTGGAGCCCGGCCGGGGCCCCGTACGTGCCCGTGGCCGGTCCCGTCCGGGTGCGGACGGCCGCCGGTGCCGTCAGGAAGCTGAGCACCTCCACCGTGTCGCGGGCCGCGGCGCTGCCCTTGCGCAGGGACATCACCAGGGACTGGTCGCCGACGGGGTCGGCGGCGGCGAACTGGGTGCGGGCCGTGACGTACAGGGTGTCGCGGACGATCTCCGGCCAGCTTCCCGTCTTGAAGCGGGTCAGGTAGTAGGAGGTCAGGTCGAGGTAGGCGTGGCCGTTGTGCACGGAGGGGGCGAACTGGGTGCCCTCGGAGTAGTCGTTCCAGGTGGTCAGCTGGACCCAGTCGGCCCCGTCCTCGATGGCGCGGGTCCAGGTGGTGCGCAGGGTGGCGGTGTTGCCGGCCTCGTCGTAGACGCCCTGGTTGGGGCGGGCGTCCTGGACGGAGACGGGCTGCATCCACACCTTGCCCAGGTCGTGCGCCCGCCGCACGTCGCGGGCGGCGCCCTCCTGCCCGACGTAGCTGCGCGAACCCCACTCGGAGAAGCCGTGGCTGATCGGCGCGAACCGCTCGTGGTGGGAGTCGAAGTCGAGGAAGGTCGGGACGAGCGCGGTGCGGATGCCGTGCCGGGACTTCAGCAGGTCGATGAAGCGGCTCCACCAGGCCGGGTCCTTCGCCTCCGCCTTGAAGGGGGAGACGACGAGGCGGCCGTCGCCGAGGCGGTGGGCGGCGGGGGCCCCGCCGAGGGCGGCGACGGCGTCGGCGAGGACCGCCGGGTCCTCGGTCGACAACGAGGTCATGTCCGGCATCAGCATGATCTTGAAGCCGGGGTCGACCGAACGGGCAGCCTCCATCAGGAGATTGGCCCGGTCCCAGTTCTGCCCGCTGAGGGAGAGCAGGTCGAGGGTGAACCCGTCGAGGCCGGCGGTGCGGGCGGTGCGCACCTCCTGGCGGAGGTTGGCGAGTTCCCAGTCGCCGCTCTTGGGCTTGACGGGCAGGGGCCGGTCGCGCAGCAGGCCGCCGTACCGCTCGTGCTTGCCGTTCTCGCCGTCGGGGTTCAGGTAGTTGCGGGTGTAGTAGTCCTGGTCGGCCCGGACGTTGTCGAGGGAGAGCGGGTACGGCGTGAAGTAGTGGGCGAACACCGGCTTGCGGCCCGGGCCCGCCGCGGCGCGCAGGGCGGCCGGCTCGGGCATGTCGAACGGCAGGGCGCCGGCGGGCCGGTGGTCGCCGCTGTCGCCGGCGTCCGGGACCGGGGCCGGGGCCTTGCCCTTGCCGGGGCCGTCCTGGCCCGCGCCGGGGGTGGGGGCGGGGCCGTCCCGCCCGCTCGCGCCGGAGCCGCCGGGGGCGGCGGGGGCGGCGGGCCGGGGCTCACCGGTGCGCGGGGCTGCGGTGTCCTGTCCGGCCCCCGCCGTGAAGGGGTCGAGGGCCAGGCCGGCCGCGAGGACGCCGAGGAGCAGGGAGCCGGACAGCAGCAGGGTCAGCAGGGGCCGGCGGCGGAAGCCGCGCCGCCGCCGGTGCGAGGCGCGGCGCCGTTCGGCTCGGGTTCCGGCCTGCGGCTGCGCGCGTCGGCCCGTGGTCCGGTCCGCTCTCATGGTGCGTGTCCTCCCTGGAGCCCTCCCGGGGGTCCGGGCTGAAGAGCAGTAGAGCCGATTACCGCCTCCCGGACAACCGTTCGCCCTGGCGCGTACAGCGTGCGGCCCAGGAGGGTTACGCCGGCCGCGGACGAGCGGGTCGTTTCTCCGGAGTGGGTTATTCCCCTGGCACTGCGTCAGGAGTGGCGGATAATCAGCGACACGCGGCCCGAATCCACCCTTGGCCGCGCATGGACACGCATGCAATGGGGGGCATCGTGCCGATGAGGGAACCAGGTCGCGCCGGGACGCTCCCGGCGACGTCCGACGAACTGTCCAGGCTGCTCACCGCCGTGCGGCGCGGGAGGGTGCTGACCGTGACCGGTCGGTTCCGGGAGCCGCGGAGCCTGCTGGTGCGGGAGATGGCCGAGCGGCTCGCGTCCAACTTCTGCGACGGCACCGCCGTCGTCCGCGTCGACCGCCGCTTCGGCATCGGCGAGCTGACGGCGGCCCTGGGCCGCGTCCCGGGGGCGGCGTTCCTGCCGTGCGGGGCGGCGAGCACCCTCTCGTGGCTCGCCGAGCGGGACATGCTGCTCGTCCTGGACGGCGGCGAGTTCCTCACCCCGCAGGCGCTGCCCTGGCTCGGGGAGCTGCTCGCGGCGGCCCCGGGGGTGCGGATCCTGGCTGCCGGGCGGTTCCCGCTCGGACTGGCCGGGGAGCGCGTGCACCGCCTCTGAGCGGCGGGCGGGTACGCGGCCCCGGTCAGCCGCGGTTCCGGCCGAGCACCAGTCGCAGCAGCCGGGCCGCCGCCCGCTGCGGGCCCGCCGCACCGGCCCCCGCGGGTGCTGCGACCGGGGTCGGCCGCCGGGCCCGGAGCTGTGCCCAGACCGCGTCCGGGCAGCGGCCCTGGGGGCGGGACTTGAGGAACCTGCGGTACGGCACCACCCGGGGCTGCCGGCCGATCTCCACCCAGTGCGGGCGGCCCGACACCTCGTCCCAGCCCGTGTTCGGGATCCGGATGTGGTCGCGGCGCCCGTCCTTGTCCTTGCTGGTGATCTGGGCGACCTGCGCCGCGCCGGAGCCGGTCTGCAGCACCACGCAGTAGTGCCGCAGCTGTCGCTCGGGGTCCTCCCGCAACGGCACCATGGCCAGCCACACCTCGCCCGCGAGCGGGCGGGCCCCGCGCCGCTTGTCCCACCGGCGCACGACGAGGTGCACGGCGAGGGCCGCGAGCCCGGCCGAGAGGGCCTCGACCGGGGCCCGCACGTGCCACGGCTGTCCGGCCACCCGCGTCTCGGCGTACAGCACGGCCCCGGCGGCGGCGACCAGGAGGACGGCGGCCCGCAGCAGGAACAGCCACCACAGGAAGCGCCCCGCCCCGCCCGCCACGGCTGTGAGCACGCACGCCGCGGCGACCGGGACACCGTAGACGACGGCCCACCGGCCGGCGCCCTCCACCTCCAGCGGCGGGGGCTGCTCGGCCATCAGGTCCGGTAGCAGGACGGGGAGGGCCAGCAGGCAGCCGACCAGCCCCACGACGTTGAGCAGCAGGTAGCCCGCGCAGCCGGTTCCCGCGCGTGACGTGTTGTCGCGACGTGTCACCAAGCCTCCCCCCACTCCGGGGCCGCACGCTAACGCACGGGCAACACCCGCGCCAGGGGCCACTGTTGGACAGTCGTGGCGCACCTGCGACGGGTCATACGGATCCCGTCAGGGCTGCTTCCACTCGTCGACGGGCAGGCCGAGGACGACCTCGTCCACGAACTCCCCGGACACCCAGGCGGACCGCCTGAGGGTGCCCTCCAGGGTGAAGCCCGCCCGCCGCGCCGCACTGATCATCGCGGTGTTGTCGGCGAGGGTGTCCACCTGGAGCCGGTGCAACCCGCGCACGGTGAACCCGTACCCCGGCACAGCAGGTGCACGGTCTCCGCCCCGAGCCCGCGGCCCCGGCTGCCGGGGAGCAGCGAGATGCCGAGGTGGGCGCAGCGGTTGTGGGTGTCGATGCCCCACAGCAGCGCCTCCCCCGCCAGCTCGCCCGAGGCCCGCTCGACCACGGAGAAGACGGCCGCGTCGTCGGTCGGGGCGGCGGGCTCGTACGGGGAGTGGCCGCCGGATGCGGCCAGCGGCCGCCAGGGCCGCGAGTCGGCGCGCGAGCGGGTCGCGACGTCCTCGTACAGCTCGGCGTGGAGTACGGCGACGTCATCGGCGTGCCGGGCGCGCAGTCCGGCGAGTTGTCCCTGGATCACCCGTTCTTCCTAGCCCCGCTCCGGCCGGGACCGCAAACGGTTTCCGCACCGCCCGCGAACGGTGCGCGCACCGCCGGACACGGGGTCCGCCCCGGCCGGCTGCTGCCGGCCGGGGCGGACCCGGGAAGACCTGCGGACGGCCCGGTCACGGGGCCGTCCGGCCTCAGGCCAGGGTGGCGATCGCCTGGTTGAAGGTCGCCGACGGACGCATGACGGAGGCGGCCTTCGCCGGGTCGGGCTGGTAGTAGCCGCCGATCTCGGCCGGGGATCCCTGGACGGCGACGAGCTCGCCGACGATGGTCTGCTCGGCCTCGGTCAGCGACTTGGCCAGCGGGCCGAAGGCGGCCGCGAGCTCCGCGTCGTCGGTCTGCTTGGCCAGCTCCTGCGCCCAGTACATGGCCAGGTAGAAGTGGCTGCCGCGGTTGTCGATGCCGCCGACGCGACGGGTCGGCGACTTGTCCTCGTTGAGGAAGGTGCCGGTGGCGCGGTCGAGGGTGTCGGCCAGGACCTGGGCGCGGGCGTTGCCGGTGGTGGTGGCGAGGTGCTCGAAGGAGGCGGCCAGCGCGAAGAACTCGCCGAGCGAGTCCCAGCGCAGGTAGTTCTCCTTGACCAGCTGCTGGACGTGCTTCGGGGCGGAGCCGCCGGCACCCGTCTCGAACAGGCCGCCGCCCGCCATCAGCGGGACGACCGACAGCATCTTGGCGCTGGTGCCCAGCTCCAGGATCGGGAAGAGGTCGGTCAGGTAGTCGCGCAGGACGTTGCCGGTCACCGAGATGGTGTCCTCGCCGCGGCGGATGCGCTCCAGGGAGAACTTGGTCGCCTCGACCGGGGAGAGGACCTTGATGGTCAGGCCCTCGGTGTCGTGGTCGGCGAGGTAGGTGTTGACCTTGGCGATCAGCTGCGCGTCGTGGGCGCGGGTCTCGTCGAGCCAGAAGACGGCCGGGGCGCCGGTGGCGCGGGCGCGGGTGACGGCGAGCTTGACCCAGTCCTGGATCGGCAGGTCCTTGGTCTGGCAGGCGCGGAAGATGTCGCCCTCGGACACCTCCTGCTCCAGGACGGTGTTGCCGGCGGCGTCGACCAGGCGGACGGTACCGGCGGCGGCGATCTCGAAGGTCTTGTCGTGGGAGCCGTACTCCTCGGCCTTCTGCGCCATCAGGCCGACGTTCGGGACGGAGCCCATGGTGGCCGGGTCGAAGGCGCCGTGCGCCTTGCAGTCCTCGACGACGGCCTGGTAGACGCCGGAGTAGCTGCTGTCCGGGAGGACGGCGAGGGTGTCGGCCTCCTGGCCGTCCGGGCCCCACATGTGGCCGGAGGTGCGGATCATGGCCGGCATCGAGGCGTCGACGATGACGTCGGACGGGACGTGCAGGTTGGTGATGCCCTTGTCCGAGTCGACCATCGCCAGGGCCGGGCCCTCGGCGAGCTCGGCGTCGAAGGAGGCCTTGATCTCGTCGCCCAGGCCGTTCGGGACGGACGCCAGCCCGTTCAGGATGGCGCCGAGGCCGTCGTTCGGGGACAGGCCGGCGGCGGCCAGGACCTCGCCGTACTTGGCGAAGGTCTGCGGGAAGAAGGCGCGCACGACGTGGCCGAAGACGATCGGGTCGGAGACCTTCATCATCGTGGCCTTGAGGTGCACGGAGAACAGCACGCCCTCGGCCTTGGCGCGGGCGACCTGCTCCGACAGGAAGGTGCGCAGGGCGGCGACGCGCATCACGGAGGCGTCGACGACCTCGCCGGCCAGGACCGGGACGGACTCGCGCAGGACGGTGACGGCGCCGTCGGCGGCGACGTGCTCGATACGCAGGGTGCCGGCCTCGGCGACGGTGGCGGACTTCTCGGTGGAGCGGAAGTCGTTCTCACCCATGGTGGCGACGTTGGTCTTGGAGTCGGCGGTCCAGGCGCCCATGCGGTGGGGGTGGGCCTTGGCGTAGTTCTTGACCGAGGCGGGGGCGCGGCGGTCGGAGTTGCCCTCGCGCAGGACCGGGTTCACGGCGGAGCCCTTGACCTTGTCGTAGCGGGAGCGGATCTCGCGCTCCTCGTCGGACTTCGGGTCGTCCGGGTAGTCCGGGAGCGCGTAGCCCTGGCCCTGGAGCTCGGCGACCGCGGCCTTCAGCTGCGGGATCGAGGCCGAGATGTTGGGCAGCTTGATGATGTTGGCTTCCGGCGTCTTCGCCAGCTCGCCGAGCTCGGCGAGGGCGTCGGCGATGCGCTGGCCCTCCTCCAGGTACTCGGGGAAGGAGGCGATGATGCGACCGGCCAGGGAGATGTCACGGGTCTCGACATTCACACCGGCCGTCGACGCGTAGGCCTGGATCACAGGCAGGAAGGAATACGTCGCGAGGGCCGGGGCCTCGTCAGTGTGCGTGTAGATGATGGTCGAGTCAGTCACCGGATGCTCCGCTCCACAGTCTGCGTCTCACGTCTGCAAGATTGCTCGACATCAAGATATCTCGTGATCGGGCAGGTCTGGACAGTCCCCTGCCCGATGCGTCGCGAGACGCTTGTCACCCCTGCGCCGGAAGGGGCGCCCTGACCGGCGGATTCCCGGCCCGGAGACGGCGAGAGCGCCGCTCCCGACCGTTTCCGGCGGGGGCGGCGCTCAGGCGTTCGGACGTACCGGCCGGTCGGCCGGCGGACGGCCGGGTCAGGCCTGGACGGCCTTCGGGTTCGGGCCGTACTGGTTCGGCTGCGGCTGGCCCTCGGTGGCCATGAGGACGATCAGCCAGATGCCACCGATCAGCGGGACGAGGCCGATGAACATCCACCAGCCGGACTTGCCGGTGTCGTGCAGGCGGCGGATGCCGACGGCCAGGCTCGGGAGCAGCACGGCGAGGGCGTAGATGCCGTAGAGCAGCGGGTAGGTGCCGAGCGCGCCGTCGACGATGGCGAGGATGATCGCGGCGGCCATGTTGAACAGGAAGAACATCCAGTACTCCTGCCGGCGGGCGCGGCCGGAGAAGACGGCGTACTTCTTGAGAACGTCGGTGTAGTGGTTCACAGGTCCCCCCAGAGGACGGTTCGTCGGCCCGTCCTGCTGGAGCAAGCCGGGGCAGAACTTATGCCCCGCTTACGTCGCGGTCAAGCCACTTGCGGAGTAGGCGGAATGACTCATTCCGGCGCCCTGGGCGACCAATTCCAGCGCCCTCAGGGGCCACTTGGAACACACCGGCGACCACCTGTCACGCGGCGTGACGAAAAGGAGGTGGCGTGAGGTGCCCAGGGGGGCGCGCGTGCCGTTTTGCCCGGTTCGCCGGAGCCGGCAACCGCACCGCCTCAGGCCCGGCAACCTGCGGATCGCAGCCCTCCGTTGGCCACATCGTTACGCCACCGCGACCTCGTCAGAGCCAGCCGTTGCGGCGGAACCCGCGGTGGATGACGAAGCACGCCAGGGCCATCACACCGAGCACGGCCGGATACCCGTAGGTCCAGTGGAGTTCGGGCATGTGGTCGAAGTTCATGCCGTAGACCCCGCAGACCATGGTCGGCACGGCGACGATGGCCGCCCATGCGGTGATCTTCCGCATGTCCTCGTTCTGGGCCACCGTCACCTGGGCGAGGTGGGCCTGGAGGATGGAGTCGAGCAGGGCGTCGTAGCCGTTGATCTGGTCGGTCGCCCGGGTCAGGTGGTCGGCGACGTCCCGGAAGTACGCGCGCGCCTCCAGCGGGATGGCCTGTATCGGCTGCGTGGCCAGCTGCTCCAGCGGCCGGGCCAGCGGGGCCACCGCCCGGCGCAGCTCCAGCAGTTCGCGCTTGAGCTGGTAGATGCGGCCCGCGTCGCCCCGGGCGCCGTCGTCGCTGAACACGGCGGTCTCGACGGCGTCGATGTCGTTCTGCACCGCGTCCGTGACGGCCACGTAGTCGTCGACGACGTGGTCGGCGATGGCGTGCAGAACGGCCGCCGGACCCTTGGCCAGTTGCTCGGGGGCCGCTTCCAGGCTCTCGCGGACCGGGCCGAGCGTGCCGCGGCCGCCGTGCCGGATGGTGATGACGAAGTCCTCCCCGGTGAAGGCCATCAGCTCGCCGGTCTCCACCACCTCGCTGGTCGCGGTGAGTTCCTCGTGCTCCACGTAGCGGACGGTCTTGAAGACGGCGAACAGTATGTCGTCGTACCGCTCCACCTTGGGCCGCTGGTGGGCGTGCACGGCGTCCTCGACCGCGAGCGGGTGCAGGCCGAACAGCCTGGCCAGCCCGGCGAGCTCCTCCTGCGTCGGCTCGTGCAGACCGATCCACACGAAGCCCTCGCCCGTCTTGCGGACCCGCCGCAGCGCCTCCTCGACCTCGGCGCAACCCTCCTGGCGCACCCCGTCCTGGTAGACGATGCAGTTGACCACCGCGCTGCCGAGCGGGGAACGGGCCGGGTGGCTCAGGTCGACGGCCCGCCGGTAGCCGCGGCGCACCGCCCGGCGCAGGTTGCTGAACATGGACAACGGTGTACTTCCCTTCGGCGGATCAGCGGCCAGTCTGCCACCGCCGCCGGTGCCCGCCCGTGCTCGCGCCCCGCGCCGAGGGTCAGGCGCGGTCGACGAACACGCTCGTCGACTTCACCCGGGCCACGGCCCGTACCCCCACCTCCAGGCCCAGTTCCTCCACCGCCTCCCGGGTCAGCAGCGACACCACCCGGTGCGGCCCCGCCTGGATCTCCACCTGGGCGTCCACGATGCCGAGCTTCACCGCGGTGACGATGCCGGGGAAGGAGTTGCGCACCGAGGTGGACGAGGCTTCCCCGGCCTCGGCCGCCTCCCGCGCGACCTGGACGCAGAACGCGGCGAGGTCGGGCCCGTCCACCATGCGCCGCGCGCCCTCCCGGCGGGTCGGGAACCGCTCGGCGTCCGCCCAGCGGCGGGCCGTGTCGACGCTCACGCCGAGCAGCCGGGCCGCCTGGCCGATCGTGTAGGAGTCCATGGCCGCAGCCTACGGGCCGGACCCCGGCCCCGCGGGCGCCCCGGGCAGGAGCGCCCCGGCCGCGGCGGCCGCGACCACGCCCGCGACCAGCGACAGGGCGGGCGAGTCGAGCTTCCACTGCTGCCAGTACAGCGGAACGTCCAGGGGCCGCCCGGGCAGCAGCAGCACCAGCTCGCCCGACCGGACCAGCGGCTCGGCCTGCGGCTGCGGGACCAGCCCCCAGCCCAGTCCGGCGGCGACCGCGTCGCAGAACCCCTCCGAGGTGGGCACGTGGTGCCGCAGCGGGCCGGCAGCGGCGTCCTCGTCGCCCGTCAGCGAGCGTACGAACGCGTCCTGGAGCACGTCCCGCCGGTCGAAGACGATCACCGGCGCCCGGCGCAGCGCCCGTCCCAGACCCGCCCGCACGGCCGGCTCCCCCGCACCCGCACCCGGCAGGTGCCGGGCGACGAACGCGGGGCTCGCCACCGGCAGGTACCGGGCCAGGCCCAGCCGCCGTACGGTGCAGCCCGCCACCGGGTCCGGGGAGGAGGTGACGGCCGCCATGACCTGTCCCTCCCGCAGCAGCGCCGTGGTGTGGGACTCGTCCTCCCGGTGCAGCTCGAAGAGGACCGGCGGGTCCTGCGGCACGCGGGTGAGGGCGGGCAGGAACCAGGTGGCGAGCGAGTCCGCGTTGACGGCGATGGGCAGCCGCACCGGGCCGCCCTCCTCCTGGGCCATGCCGAGCTCGGCCCGCGCGTCGCGCTCCAGACGGGCCAACTGCCGGGCGAACCGCACCACGACCTGCCCGGACTCGGTGGCCCGGACCGGTTTGGTGCGCATCAGCAGCACCCGCCCGGTCCGCTGTTCGAGGGCCTTGACCCGCTGGCTGACCGCCGACGGGGTGACGTGCAGGGCGGCCGCGGCCGCGTCGAACGTGCCCTCGTCCACCACGGCGAGGAGGGTGCGGACCTGGTCCAGGGGGAGTTCGTCCATCACGATCGCTAAGGGTACGTAAAAATCTTTAGCTGTACTGCGCCCCGCGCCGTTCATATGGTCGAACACATGACACACGGCATCATCACGGCGGCCCTCGCCGGCTTCGGCACCGGACTCTCCCTCATCGTCGCCATCGGCGCCCAGAACGCCTTCGTCCTGCGCCAGGGGGTGCGCCGCCAGGCCGTCCTCGCCGTGGTCGCCATCTGCGCCCTCTCCGACGCCGCCCTGATCGCCCTCGGCGTCGCCGGGGTCGGCGCCTTCGTCACCGCCTGGCCGGCCGCACTGACCGCCGTCGGCCTCGCCGGCGGCACGTTCCTGGTCTGCTACGGGGTCCTCGCCGCCCGGCGGGTGCTGCGGCCGGAGCCCGGCGCCGCCCTGGACACCGCGGGGGCCGCCTCCTCCTCCCGCCGCCGGGCCGTCCTCACCTGCCTGGCCATGACCTGGCTCAACCCGCACGTCTACCTGGACACCGTGCTGCTGCTCGGCTCCCTCGCCGCCGACCGCGGCGACCTGCGCTGGGCCTTCGGCATCGGGGCCGGGCTGGCCAGCCTGATCTGGTTCGCCGGCCTCGGCTACGGGGCCCGCCTGCTCAGCGGCGTGCTCGCGCGGCCCAGGGCCTGGCGGGTGCTGGACGGCCTCGTCGCGGCGACCATGGTCACCATGGGCGGGATGCTGCTGGCCCGCGCCTGACCGCCGCCCGGGCCCGACCCCGGCGGGGCGTGGCCCGGCGGGGCGCGGGGTACGCACACCCTGCCTCCGCCCGACCACAGGAGCCCGCCGTGCCCGACACCCCGCCCGACCGCCCGACCGACCGCCCCTCCCCCGAGCAGGTGCGCGCGTACTACGCCGCCCAGCCGGCCCCGCTCGTCGCCGCCACGGGCATCGTCCTGGACGACGCCGGGCGGGTCCTGGTCCTGACCCCCTCCTACAAGGCGGGCCGGGAGCTGCCGGGCGGCACCGTCGAGGACACCGAGACACCGGAGGAGGGGCTGGCCCGCGAGCTGAAGGAGGAGCTGGACCTGAGCGTTCCGGTCGGCCGGCTGCTCGCGGTGGACGCGCGGACCCCGGGGTCCCTGGGGCGCTCCCTCGTCGTGCACGTCCACCTCGTCGGGCCGCTGTCCCGCGCGCAGGCCGCCGCGCTGTCGTTCCCCGACGGGGAGGTCCGCGGGGCCCACTGGCTCCCACCGGAGGAGGCGTACGCGGTGCTGCCCGCCCGGATCGCGCCCCGGCTGCGCGCCGGGCTGGCCGCCCTGCGCGCGGGCTCGATCGCCCACCTCGTCGGCGGCGTGCCGCAGGCGGGCTCGCCGGCCGGCCTGGACCCGCAGCGGCGCACGGCCCTGGAGCACGCGGGCCTGTTCGACGCGGCGAGCCACCGCGCCTCCCGGCCCAAGGCCCTGACCGCGGCGAGCATGCTGTGCACCGACGAGGCCGGCGGCGTCCTGTTGGTGGAGCCCGCGTACGGCAGGCCCGGCCGGTGGCACCTGCCCGGCGGCGGCATCGACAGCGACCTCGGGGAGATCCCGCGCGCCGCGGCCCGGCGGGAGGCGCACGAGGAGCTCGGCCTCGAACTGGAGCCGGGCCGGTTGCTCGGCGTCAACTGGGCCCACAAGCCGGGCTACCCGGCCCGGATCCGCTTCCTCTACGACGGCGGGGTCCTGGACGCCGGCACGCTCGCCCGGATCCGCCTGGCCCCGGGCGAACTGCTGCGCTGGCGCACGGCGGCCCCCGGGGAGCTGCGCGGTCTGGTCAAGCCGAACCTGCGCCGGCAGATCGAGGCCTGCCTGCGGGCGCGCGCGGAGGGCACCGGCCCGCTGGAGCTGCACGCGGGCCGCCCGGTCGGTGCGGGCGGGGCGGCCGACCGGAAGCGGTAGGGGCTGCTGGGCCATCCGGGCGGCCCCGTGGCGTGGCGACGCGCGGACGGCGGGCCGGTCTCACGCATCGTCGGAGGAGACAGTCCCCCCACGCCCACACGTTCTCGCCTGCGGGAACGAGCGGAACCCATGGAGTCCACCATGTCCGCAGAACCGACCGGCTCAGCTGCCGGCCCAGGCTCCACCCCCGGACGCCGCACCGGGCCCGGATCCGGGCCCGCCACCGGCACCGCCCCGCCCGCCGGCGCCGCCGCCCCACCCGATCCGCGCCGCTGGTGGGTCCTGGCCGTCATCGGCCTGGCCCAGCTGATGGTCGTCCTCGACGCGACCATCGTGAACATCGCCCTCCCCTCCATCCAGGAAGACCTGGGCTTCTCCGACCAGCAGCGGCAGTGGGTGGTCACCTCGTACGCGATCGCCTTCGGCAGCCTGCTGCTGCTCGGCGGACGCCTCGCGGACCTGATCGGGCGCCGCCGGGCCTTCCTCACCGGCCAGATCGGCTTCGCCGCGGCCTCGGCCGTCGGCGGGGCGGCGGCCACGTTCGGCGTCCTCGTCACGGCCCGCACCCTGCAGGGCGTGTTCGCCTCCCTGCTCGCCCCGGCCGCGCTCTCGCTGCTCACGACGACCTTCTCGGCGCCCGCCGAACGCGGCAAGGCCTTCGGCGTGTTCGGGGCGCTGGCCGCGTCCGGGGGCGCGGTGGGGCTGCTGCTCGGCGGGGTGATCACCGAGCACCTGAGCTGGCGCTCGACCCTGTACGTGAACGTCCTGTTCGCGGCCGTCGCCGTCACCGGCGGCGTCCTGCTGCTGCGCCGTTCGGCGCCCACCGCCCCGCCCCGGCTGGACCTGCCGGGCACGGTCCTGGCCTCGTCGGGGCTGTTCTGCCTGGTCTACGGGCTGGCCACCGCGGGCCCGCACGGCTGGCGCTCGCTGGAGCCGCTGGGCCTGCTCACCACCGGCACCGCACTGCTGGCCGCGTTCGCCTGGTGGCAGCGGCGCAGCACGCACCCGCTGCTGCCGCTGCGGATCGTCCTCGACCGGGTCCGGGCGACGGCCCTGATGTCCGTGTTCATCACGGGCGTGGGCATGTTCGGGGTGTTCCTGTTCCTGACGTACTACCTCCAGCACACCCGCGGGTACGGCCCGGCCAGGACCGGCCTGGCGTTCCTGCCGATGTCCGGATGCACCATGCTCAGCGCTATCGGCAGCAACCTGGGCCTGCTGGGCAAGGCGGGCGGGCGGCCCCGCATCGTCACGGGCATGCTGCTCTCGGCGTGCGGGATGGCCTGGATGTCGCACCTGTCGGCCTCGGGCCCGTACGTCGTCGAGGTGCTGCCCGGGCAGATGGCGACGGGCCTCGGCATGGGGCTGATCACGGCGGCGGCCATGAACCTCGGTACGGCGGGCATCGACCCCCGGGACGCCGGGGTGGGCTCCGCGACGGTCAACGCCATGCGGCAGATCGGGGGGTCGGTGGGGACGGCCCTCATGAGCACCCTGGCCGCGGGCACCGTCTCCCGTGTCCTGGCAGGCCGGCAGCCCGCGCCGGAACTGATGGCGCGGGCTTCCCTGGAGAGCTACCACACGGTGTTCACGGCCTCGGCGGCGATCTTCACCGCCGGGGCCGTGCTGACCCTGTTCCTGCTGCCCGGCGGCCTGTCCATGGAGCGCGCGCACGGCGCTCCCGGCGGCCGCCGTCCCTCGGGGGCCTGAGCCCTAGGGACGCGACGGACGCCCCGGCGCCGCCGGCTCCTTGGGGGTCGAGGGGGAGGAGACGGACGGCGCCGCGGGTGCGGAGCCCTCCGGGGCCGCGGGCATCGCCGGGTTCGCCGGCGTCGCGGGGTTCGCGGGAGCCGCCGGCGTCGTGGACGTGGCCGGGGTCGTGGCCACCGCGCAGTTCGCGACCGAGCTGCGGACCCGCTCGCCGGTCGAGAAGTGCTTCAGCTTGCAGGAGTTGACCCCGAGGCCGCCGTCGACCTGGGCGTAGCCGGGACCGATGGTCAGGACGGAGTCGTCCTGACCGCGGACCTTGTCGTTGCCGGGGCCGCCCTGGACGGTGCCCGCGGACTCCGCGCCCACCGACTTGGGCTCGATGATGTCGTGCTCGCTGCCGCCGAGGACCCGGCCGCCGAGGTCCACGTTGCCCGTGCGGATGGTGTCGCTGCCGTCGTTGCCGAACACCTGGCCGCCGCCGCGCTGGTACGCACCGGGCTCGCCCAGCACGCTGCCCGTGGTGATCTTGTCGGCGCCGTGGTCGCCGTAGACGGTGGCGCCGTGCTCGGCCGTGCCCATGACCAGCGCGGTGATGATGGTGTCGTCGCCCGCGCCGCCGCGCACGGACGAGTTGCCGCCCCGCGGGTACAGGTTGTTGACCTGGATGGTGTCGTCGCCCTCGCCGCCGAGCACCTGGGAGTCGACGACCATGCCCTTGACCCGGATGTTGTCGTTGCCGCCGGCGCCGTCGATGATGACGTTCTCGACGTCGTTCTCGCACAGGATCGTGTCGACGCCCGGCGTGCCTCTCACCACCGTCAGCCCGGACCGGACCTCGACACCGTTGAGGTAGCACCAGTAGGACGGCAGGGAATCGGCGGCCTGGGCCGGGCCCGCCGCCAGCGCGGCGGCGGCGATGACCGAGCCGGCCAGAGCGTACGTGGCGGTGCGGAGTTTGCGGCGAGTGCGCAACATCAGGTTCTCCCGAGCGTGGGGGTGTGGTGGTGGGGGTGGTGCGTGGTGGTCGGTCAGGACAGCCCGTGGCGCAGCGGCGTGAGCTGTTCGATGTCGTAGCGGGCCCGCAGTCGGCTGATCTCGGCGGGATCCGGGGAGGTACCCGCGTCGAGCAGGGCGAGGAGCTCCTCGAAGTACCGCTCGTGGTCGGGCGGCGGTGAGGCCTGGAAGAACATGCGGGCCGGCTGGCCGGTGGGGTTGGCGAAGGCGTGCGGACAGCCTGGCGGGACCACGATCACGGTGCCGGGGGTGGCCCGTACGACCTGGCGCCCGTCGAGCGACTCCCAGTGTCGCCAGTCGTCGCCGCTGCGCACGCGCGGCTCGAACGCCATGACGTCGAGTTCACCCTCCAGGACGTAGAACAGTTCTTCGCTGCGCACGTGCCGGTGGGCCCCGACGTCGAATCCGGGCGGGACGACGACCTCGAAACTGGAGGCCACCGAGGAGTGCTCGCCGGTGACCTTGAAGGTGACCTGCTGGGCCTCGGTGTGGAGGGTGCGCCCGTGGCCGGGTGGGACGAGCAGGCCGTCACGGGCCACGTGCGCGGTCATGACCAGGTCACCGGCAGGCCTTCGGGGCCGCGGATCAGCGCCCCCGGCCGCCAGTGCAGTTCGTCCAGGGGGACGGTGAAGCGGATGTCCGGGAAGCGGTCGAGCAACGCGTCGACGAGCAGCTCGGACTCCAGGCGGGCGAGCATGGCCCCGGGGCAGAAGTGGGGGCCGTACCCGAAGGAGACGTGCGGGTTGGGGCTGCGGTCCAGGTGCAGCTCGTGGGGGTCGGGGAAGACGTCCGGGTCGCGGTTGGCGGCCAGGTAGGAGACGTAGACGGCCTCGCCGGCCCGGATGCGGTGGCCGGCGACGGTGACGTCCTCCAGGGCGATCCGGGAGAGCCCCACCGCGTTGCGGTGGGGGATGTAGCGCAGCAGCTCGTTCAGGCCGGCGGGGCGCAGGGAGGGGTCGTCGCGGAGCTTCTGCATCAGGTCCGGCCGGGTGAGCAGGATGTAGACCATGTTGCCCACGTTGTTGGTGACGGCCTCGCCGCCGATCTGGATGAGCAGGCCCAGGCCGGTGGCCTCCTCCAGCGTGACCTCGCCGTCCCGGACGGCCTTGTCGAGGAGCCCGATGACGCTGTCGTCGTGGGGCACCTCCCCCGAGCCCAACCGGGCGGCCAGGTAGGCCAACGCCTCGTCCTTCGCCCGCTCGCTGCGCTCGGCGCCCTGGGCGGAGGAGAGGATGAGCGTGGTCCATTCGTGGACCATGGGCCGGTCCTCCTCGGGAACGCCCATCAGCTCGCACACGACGGCGAGCGGGAAGGGGGCGAGGAGGCGCTCGGTGAGGTCGGCGGGCGGCCCGTCGGCCAGGATCCGCTCGACGATGACGTCGAGCATCTCCTGGGCGCGGCGGCGGAGCCGCTCGACCCCGGTGGTGGTGAACGCGGCCGCGACGGTGCGCCGCAGCCGGGTGTGGTCGGGCGGGTCCTCGAAGCCGACCGCGCCCGGTGCGGGGATGAAGTGGGGGGCCAGCCGGGTGACGTCGTGTTCGGCGACCAGCTTGCGGCTGAACCGGGGATCGTTGGCCACCATCCGCACGTCGTCGTACCGGCAGACGAGCCAGGCCCAGCCGGACCCGTTGGGGAGGCGGATCCGGGTGACCGGTCCCGCCTCCATCAGGCCGGCGAGGACGGGGTCGAAGTCGACCCCGTCCAGGGCCGGGGTGGGCCAGTGCGTGATGGGTGGCCGTGCGGTTGCGGGGCCGTCCTTCAGCATGCTTCGGATTCCTCCCTCACCCGGTTCCTCATTGCGAGGTCCAGCTGCCCAGTGAGATCTCTGCGGTGATGCCCGGGCCGAATCCGGCCAGCAGGCCCTTCGCGGCGTCGGCCGTGCGGTTCTCTTCGAAGAGTCGACGCAGTGCGTCGAGGACGACGGCGCTGGCGATGTTGCCGTACTCGGTCAGTGTGGCCCGACTGAAGCGGAATGCTTCGGGTGCCACACCGAGGTACTTGCTGAGGTCGTCCAGGATGCGCGGACCGCCCGCGTGGATGATGTAGAAGTCCAGGGCGGCGGCGTCCCAGCCATGGGCTTTGGCCAGTTCCTTGAGGGACGGGGCGAGCGGTTCCATGGTGCCGGGCACCCGCCGGTCCAGCTTGAAGTGGAACCCGGTGGACTTGACGTCGTACATGATCCAGTCCTCGGTCCTGGGGATGATGTACGAGCTGTTGCGGTGGATCTCCATGCCCGTTCCGCCGCGGCCGCGGACCACTGCGGCGCCCACGCCGTCGCCGAACAGGCCGTTGGAGAGCAGGTTGCCGACCTCCAGGTCACTCGGCTGGTAGCACAGCGAGCAGAGCTCGCACGAAACGATCAGGGCGTTCGCCTCGGGGTACGCGGTGCAGAAGTCGTGCGCCCGGTTGACCGCCGCCCCGCCCGCCGCGCAGCCCAGCTGGGCGATGGGCAGCTGCCGCGTGTCCGTCCGGAAGCCCATCTCGTTGATCATCCACGCGGTGAGCGAGGGCATCATGAAGCCCGTGCACGACACGTAGATGATCATGTCGATGTCCTTGGCGCGCAGCTGCGCGTCCTCCAGCGCCTGCCGCACCACCGCGGGGACCCGGGCCTTGGCCTCGGATTCGTACACGGCGTTGCGCGATTCGAAGCCGGGGTGCTTGAGGGTCTCCTCGATGGGCTGCACGATGTGCCGCTTCGCTACGCCGGTGTTCCGGATCAGGCGCAGCGCCAGTTCGAGCTGAGGATGGTCCGCGTGGACGGACCGGCACAGGTCGAGGGTCTGCTCCATCGTGATCACGTGCTCGGGTACGGACACCGTTGGCCTGCACAGAGTCGCCATGGGTGGCTCTCCTTTCGTGTCTGACACAGCCTCACGGACCCCGGGCCGATGCGCGCGCGGGACTACGGCGTTGGGGGACATGGGCCAATCCGGTGACGCTGCCGGAGGAAGGCAGCGGTGCGCGGGGCGAGCGGGAAAGGATGAGCTGGTCGATATGTCCGCGGAAGTCCTTTTTCCGCGGGATCGAGCCGCGGGGGGTGCCATCCACGCAGGGAGATGTGAACGATGACGTCAGACCCGCACACGGCCGTGGAGCCCGGCAAGGACCCGGCCACGGACGAGACGGTGCACTGCTGGAGCCTGGACGACTTCGAGGCCCTCGAGTTCGACCCGTTCCTGCACGACCGCCTGAAGGAGAAACGGGCCGCCCGGATCCAGCTGCCGTTCGGCCAGGGCAGTGCGTGGCTGATGTCCCGCTACAGCGACGTCAAGGCGGCCACGACCGATCCCCGCTTCAGCCGGGAGGAGCTGGTCGGCCGTTCGGTGACGGCCTCCTCCCCGCACGCGATCGCCTCTCAGAAGGCGTCGCTCAACTACGCGGACCCGCCCCGCCTGAACAACATGCGCCGGGTGGTGGCGCGGGCCTTCACCGGCAAGGCGATGAACCGGCTGCGCCCGACGGTGCAGCAGACCCTCGACGGCCTCCTGGACGCGATGGAGCGGCACGGATCCCCCGCGGACCTGGTCGAGCACCTGCACGGCCCGCTCCCGCTCGCGGCCGTCGCCGACCTGCTGGGCATGCCGCAGGAGATGCGGGCGGACATGACCTCCTGGGCGAACGTGGCCATGACACCGGGCCCGGCCCCCGCCCAGAGCGTCGACGCCCTGAAGACGGTCCGCGAGACGATCGTGGCCCTGCTCGACATGCGCCGCAAGAAGCACGGCGACGACCTCGCCGGAGTGCTCACCGCCGCCGCCGCGGCCGGCGAGATCACCGACGACGAAGCCGTCTCCCTGGCCACCGCCATCCTGGTGAGCGGGGCGCACGCGGTCCGCAACAACAGCGCCAACATGGTCTACGCCCTGCTCACCCATCCGCAGCACCTCGAACGGCTGCGCGCCGAGCGGCACCTGATCCCCCAGGCCGTCGACGAACTGCTGCGCTTCATCCCGCACCGCAGCGGAGTGGGCCTGCCGCGGATCGCGATGCGGGACGTCGAGATCGCCGGGGTCACCATCAAGGCCGGGGAGGCGGTCTACTCCTCGTATCTGGCCGCCAACCGCGACCCCGAGGTCTTCCCCGACCCCGACACCCTCGACTTCGACCGCGGCCCGATCGCCCACATGGCCTTCGGCAACGGCCCCCACCACTGCGTCGGCTCGATGCTGGCCCGGATGGAGTCCGAGCTCATGCTGGCCACGCTGCTCGACCGCTACCCGCGCCTCGCCCTGGCCGTCCCGCCGGAGCAGGTCGAATGGCAGACCGGCGGGCTGATCCGCGGACCCAAGTCCCTCCCGGTGTCCTGGTGATACGCCGGCACCGGATCCGGGTGGTGCGGGGCCGCCCCGACCACATAGAACTGGCGGCCCTCACGGCCGCCCTGATGATGCTGGCCCGTACGGGCGCCATGGCGGTGCCGCACCACTCGACCCGGCGTCACCGCGCCCACTGGGACCGCAACCTGCCGTCCCTGGTCGAGCATCCCGTGCACTCCTGGCGCGCCCGTCCGCGTCCCCCGTTCACCCACTGAGGGCGGCGGGGGCGGACGGCGCCCCCGCCGGGGCCGGCGGCGTCTACGCGGAAGCGGGCGCCGCCGGAGCGGCGGGGGCCGCGGGAGTGGCCGGAGCCGCGGGGGCCGCGGGGGCGGCCGGAGCGGCGGGGGCCGCGGGGGCGGCCGGAGCCGCGGGGGTCTTCGGGTCGCAGGTCACCTCGTCGCGCGGGATGTAGTGGGTGTGGTACGTCTCCCGCTTGACCTCCTGCCCGCCCCGCAGGAAGAGCCGGTCGACGGCCACGTCGAAGCCCTCCAGCGGCGTCTGCACCTCGCACTTCGGACCCGAGTCCTCGATCTTCCTCGGCGGGGTGACGTTGGTCCGGGGGCCCTTGACGGCGCGGATCTCGTCGTACGCCTTCGTGCCGAGCAGGGTGACGGTCAGCGAGGAGTCCGTGGACTTCGCCCGGACGTAGACCGCGTTGCCGGAGTCGTTCTTCCAGCGCAGGTCGAGGGTGCCCCAGGCGACGGTGGCCTCGCGGCCCTCGGGGTAGCGCTCGATGTAGAAGGAGTGCGCCCCGTGCTCCAGCGGCTTCAGCCCGGCGAAGAACATGGCGTTGTACATCGTCGTCGCGACCGCCGAGACGCCGCCGCCGGGCGACTTCACGAACCGGCCGTCGTTGATCATGATCCCGTCGACGAAGCCGTTCGCCTCGGTCCGCTCGCCGACCGTCCTGTTGAAGCTCCAGGTCTCGCCCGGCCGGACGACCGAGCCGTTGATCAGCTCCACCGCCCGCCCGATGTTGGTGGTCCGGTACGGGGCGGCCGGGAAGTTGACCGTGAAGGTCGACAGCTGCTCCTTGATGCCGATCTGCCGGGCCTCCTGTGCGGTGAGCCGCGGCGGGACGGCCGTCGTGGCGAGTTCCGCCGTACGGTCGGCGCCCGTCCGGGTCAGCAGGGGCAGGACGGCGTCCCCGAGGTCCTTCGCGGTGACCCGTACGCCGCTGCGCGCGTCCCTGGTGACCACGGCCCGGCCGGCGGCGTCCGCGTCGAAGGCGACCGTGCGCGGGGCCTTGGTGATCGCGGCCACCTGCCGGGCGACGTCCTTCTCCGCGAGCAGCCCCGCGGAGTCGAGCTTCGGGACGAGCCGGCCCGCGGCGTCGGCCTCCAGCGTCAGGTGCCGGCCGAGGACCTCCGGGGTGAGGACGATCCGCTTCCCGGCGGCGGTGAGGGTGACGGGCCCGGACATCGCGGGCTCGGCGAACTCCTTCATGGCCCGCGCGGTCTCCTGCTGGTCGACCGCCGGCTCGGTGAGCACCACCGGCAGGGTCGCGGGGCCGGCCTGCGGGCTCAGGTAGGCGGCGCGGACGACCTGGGCCGCCTGGTCGGCCCGTACGGTCACCCCTTGGGCGGGGGCGACGGACCGGGCCTCGCCGTCACTGAAGGTGACGGCGCCGTCGCGGGGCGCGCTCCCGGCGGAGTCGGCGAGCTCCTCGGCCGCCCGGGCCGGGCCGGCTGAGCCGTCGACGACGCGGACGACCGGCTCGACGGCGCGGTTCTCCGCCGGTGCGACCAGCCGCCCGATCACGGTGACCGGGTCGGAGCCGGACCGCGCGGCGCGGTCGACGGTGGCCTCGGCGTCGAGGGTGAGGCCGAAGGAGGCGGGCACGGCCTGCGCGGTGCGGCCACCTTCGAGCTGCAGCGTGATCGGCGCGGCGGCCGCCGGGCCGAGGCTCCGCTCGAGGGCGGTCAGGGCCTCCGCGCGGCTCATGCCGCCGATGTCGACGCCGCGCACGCTCGTACCGTCGGCGATGACGTCGCCCGCGGCGAGGCCGGCGAGGTACAGGCCGCCGAAACCGAGTACGACGGCTCCGCCCGCGAGGGGCAGGGCCGTACGCCAGTCGTTCAGCAGGCGGTGTGCGCGTCGCATGTCTCTCCCGTGGCGGCGGTATGCCGTATCGCAGTGGTGGCTGTGGCGGCCGGCGACCCACCCGAGACACGAACCGTGCGCCGGACCGCTCACCAGGATTCACCAATTCGGACGAAAACGACCAAAAATGTGCGTGTTATCACGTCCGCCCCCATGCCGGACAGCAGCACGGAACGGAAGTAGGGCCACTTACCCGGAATTGGCCCTGTGCGGACCAGGAGCGCATGCCACACCGTGTGGGACGACGGTCTTTGGCTCGCACGAAAGGCACCACCCGTGTCCACCGCCCCACCCTCCGCACGCCCCGCGGGGCGCCTCCCCCGCCGGCTCCTCCAGCTCTACGCCGGCCTCGCCCTCTACGGCGCGAGCTCGGCGCTCCTGGTCCGGGCGGGGCTCGGGCTCGGCCCCTGGGACGTCTTCCACCAGGGCCTCGCCGAGCACACCGGGTGGACCATCGGCGCCGTGTCCGTGGCCGTCGGGGCGCTGGTGCTGCTGCTGTGGTGGCCGCTGCGGCAGCGGCCCGGCCTGGGCACCGTGTCCAACGTGTTCGCGGTCGGGCTGTCCATGGACGCCACTCTGGCGGTGGTGCCCGACGTGCACGGCGCTCCGGCCCAGGCGGGTGCACTGGCGGCGGGCGTGGTCCTCAACGGCGTCGCCACCGGCCTGTACATCGCGGCCGCCTTCGGGCCGGGCCCGCGCGACGGCCTCATGACGGGGCTGCACCGGCGAACCGGGCGGTCGGTGCGGCTCGTGCGCACCGGGATCGAGCTCACCGTGCTCGCGGCCGGCTTCCTGCTCGGCGGCAGCGTCGGCCTGGGCACCGTCCTCTACGCCCTGGCCATCGGCCCGCTCGCCCAGTTCTTCCTGCGGGTCTTCGCCCTGCCCGGAGCCGCCGGACGGGACCGGCCGGCGTCCGTGCCGCCGTACGCCGCCGAAGGCCGGTCCCTCGTCATCGCCGGGTCCGGCCCGCCCGAGCGGCACGGCGGGGGCCGGTGACCCGGGTCGAGCTCCGGCCGGTGGAAGCGGACCGCGGGTACGCGGCGCAACCGCCCGCGTCCCGAGAGCGTCTCTCCGGTATCCCGGCCGTCGCGGCACGGCGGAAGGACGGGGGCCGGGCCCGGTGGCACGCACGAAGCGGGGGGAACCGATGACCGGACGGCGGAGCGGCGGCACGGAGCGCCGGCGGTTCCTCACCCTGCTCGGCGGGGCCGCGCTGCTGCCCCTCGCCGCGACGGCCGGCTGCGCGGAGCTCCGGCCGAACGAGGACCACCTCCGCGTACGGACCGGCACCGAACCGCTGCGCGAGCGGTTCCCGGCGCTGGGCGAGCTGTCCGACGCGCACTGGCTCGGGTACGACCTCGACGAGGCGGGCAAGCGGCAGACCATCCCTGGCCAGGACTCGCGGATCCGGCTGGTCGGTGTGGCCCGGCTGGCCGCCGGCGCGGTGGCCGCCACGCTCGCGGCGGCCCCGGCGGGGGAGCGCTTCGAGACGGTGTCCCTGCCCGCCGACCTCCCCGCGCCACTGGCGAAGCACGTGCCCGACCGGGCCGGCTGGCGGGCGAGTACGGCGTACGACCTGCGGGTCCTCGCCCGGGAGCCGTCGCAGTCCCCGTCCGGCGAGGAGGCCGAGGGCCGGTTCCTCCTGCACGAGAAGGACGACCGGGTCTGGTTCGACACGGTCTTCCTGTACACCTGACGCTCAGTCCTCCGCAGCACCCGCCACCGCCGCCGCCCCCGGTCCCGGTGAGGTGAAGACGCCTGCGCGGGCGGCCGCTGCGGCGGCGCGGGCGGCGCGTTCGGCCGCGGCCGCGTCCGGAGGTGCGCCGGCCGTCAGGAGTCGGTAGTACAGGGGCGCGGAGACGAACCGGATGACCTCCTCAGCGTCCGTGCCCTCCGGCAGTTCGCCGCGGTCCACCGCCTGCCGGACGCACGGCGCCCACTCCCGCACGCGTACGGCGTAGAAGCGGTGCAGGGCCTCGGCTGCCCTGGGGTCCGTACCGGCGGCCGCGATCACGGCCCGGAAGAGCGGGCCCTGGCGCGGGTCGGCCAGGGTGCGGCGGACCAGGCCGGCGTTGGCCAGCAGGTCGCCGTCGAGCGAGCCCGTCTCGGTACGGGGCGCGGACTGCTCGGCCATGTCGCCCAGCAGGTCCGCTACGAGCCCAGACGGTGTCCCCCACCTGCGGTAGACGGTGGTCTTGCCCACCTCCGCGCGCCGGGCCACCTCCGCCAGGTCCAGCCGGTCGAATCCGGCTTCGGCCAGCAGGTCGCCGGCCGCGCGCAAAACCGCGGCCCGTACCCGGGCCGTGCGGCCGCCCGGCCGCAGCGTGCCCGGCTCCACGGCGCCCTCATCCACCATAACGGTCCTCCAGTTCCATTAGCACGCTCCAGCTGTTACGGTGGGAACAGCTTAAGGGGTCCACAGTTCCGTTAACAGTCTTGAGGGGGCTCATCATGGACTACAGGCAGCTCGGCACTTCCGGTCTCACCGTTCCCGTCCTGAGTTTCGGCGCCGGCACGTTCGGCGGCGAGGGCTCGCTCTTCGGAGCCTGGGGCAACACCGGCGTCCGCGAGGCGCGCCGCCTCGTCGACATCTGCATCGACGCCGGGATCACGCTCTTCGACACCGCCGACGTCTACTCGGCGGGCGCCTCGGAGTCCGTCCTCGGAGCGGCCGTGCGGGGCCGCCGCGACCGGGTGCTGCTGTCCACCAAGGCCGGCCTCCCCCTGGGGGACGGCCCCGGCGACGCCGGCACCTCCCGGTCGCGCCTCATCAGGGCCACCGAGGACGCCCTGCGGCGCCTGGACACCGACCACATCGACCTGTTCCAGCTGCACGCCTTCGATGCGGCCACCCCGGTCGAGGAGGTCCTGTCCGCCCTCGACCGGCTCGTGCGCGCCGGGAAGATCCGCTACGTCGGCGTCTCCAACTTCGCGGGCTGGCAGCTGATGAAGTCCCTGGCCGCGGCCGACCGCCACGGCTTCCCCCGGTACGTCGCCCACCAGGTGTACTACTCCCTCATCGGCCGCGACTACGAGTGGGAGCTGCTGCCGCTCGGCAGCGACCAGGGCGTCGGCGCCCTCGTGTGGAGCCCGCTGGGCTGGGGCCGGCTCACCGGCAAGGTGCGCCGGGGCAGTCCGCTGCCCTCCGGGAGCCGGCTGCACGCGACCGCGGGCTACGGCCCGCCGGTCGACGACGACCTGCTGTACGACGTCGTCGACGTGCTCGACGACGTGGCGCAGGAGACGGGCCGGACCGTGCCCCAGGTCGCCCTCAACTGGCTGCTCGGCAGGCCCACCGTGTCCTCCGTGATCATCGGCGCCCGCAACGAGGAGCAGCTGCGCCAGAACATCGGGGCCGTCGGCTGGAGCCTGACGCCGGAGCAGAGCGCGCGCCTGGACGCCGTCAGCCACCGCCCGGCGCCCTACCCCTACTTCCCGTACGAGCGCCAGGAGGGGTTCGCGCGCCTCAACCCTTCCCTGACGGCTCCGGCCCCGGGCAGGGCCGCGTAAGGACCCGGGCCGCCCGTCAGCCGGGGGGCGCGAGGCGGTCGCGCCACCAGTCCACGGTCGCCTCGATCTGCCGGTCGAGGGGCGTGGCCCGGACCGCGAACCGGGCCTCGTAGGCACGGGAATCGACCACGAACGGCCCGTCGAACTGGTAGCGGACCTCCTTCAGTTCGCGGAGCAGCGGCGAGAACAGCCCGGCCGCCGCCAGCACGGCCGCGGGGAGCCTGCGCACCGCGACCGGCCCCGTCCCCGCCCGCCCGGCCAGGCGGCCGGCCGTCTCGCGGACGGACAGCGCGGGCTCCGTCGGGACGTGCCAGGCGCGCCCCCAGGCCCGTTCCTCGCCCGCGACCTCCACCAGGGCGGCGGCCGCGTCGGGCAGATAGGTCCAGCTGTGCGGGGCGTCCGGGTCCCCGAGGGTCGAGACCGGCCTGCCGCGCAGCAGCGCCGGCACGACCCGGGCCGCCAGGTGTCCGCCGTCGGTCACGCCGGGTCCGAAGAAGTCCGAGGCCCGCACTTCGACGGCCCTGATGCGGCCCTGTTCGTGCAGCTTCCGCGCCTGCTCCCAGGCGGCGGCGCGGACCCGCCCCTTGGTGCCGGTCGCCGCGAGCGGCAGCCGCTCGGTCAGGGGGCCGTCCACCGGACCGTAGCCGTAGAGGTTCCCGAGCACGGCCAGGACGGCCCCGGTGGCCTCGGCGGCGGCACAGAGCGACGAGGACAGCGCCGGCCATTCGCCCGCCCAGCGGTGGTAGGGGGGTGCGGCGCAGCCGTAGACGGCGGCCGCGCCCTTCGCGGCCTCGGTCAGCCGCTCGGCGTCCCGCGCGTCGAGCGCGACGTGCTCGATTCCGGGTTCCGGGCGGCGTCCCGACGCGGTGACGACCCGTACGGACTTGCCCTGCGCGGCCAGCAGCCGGGCGGTCGCGGCTCCGGCGGGCCCGAATCCCACGACAACATGAAGGTTCACCGTACTCACCCTAGCGCGACATCATTTGACGTCTCGTCAGGTGCGATCGGGCATGGCACCGGCGGGCGGGCGGCGGCAGTATGTGGCCGAACCCCTGCGGAATCCGGCTGCCGTTCGCCTGGTGTATCCCCCGCGGTCACGCCAGGCTCCCTCTCCTGTCCCCCGGGCCCGCTGTGCTGGGGGCGCTCCGCACCCCCTCAACCGCAGAGGTCATCCGCCATGGCAGAACTCAACCGCCGCCGGTTCCTGCAGCTCACCGGTGGCGCCGCCGCCCTGAGCATGCTGGGAGACAGCATCGCGCGCGCTGCCGCGATCCCCGCGCAGGGGACCACCGGCACCATCGCCGACGTCGAGCACATCGTCGTGCTCATGCAGGAGAACCGTTCCTTCGACCACTACTTCGGCAAGCTGCGCGGTGTGCGCGGCTTCGGCGACCCGCGCCCGGTGACCCTGCCCAGCGGCAAGTCCGTCTGGCACCAGGCCGACAACGCGGGCAAGGAGACCCTGCCGTTCCGGCCGCCCTCGGACGATCTGGGCATGGAGTTCCTCCAGGGCCTCAACCACGACTGGGCGGGCGGACAGAGCGCCTTCAACAAGGGCAGGTACGACAACTGGGTGCCCGCCAAGACGCCCGCCACCATGGCGTACCTGACGCGCGAGGACATCCCGTTCCACTACGCCCTCGCCGACGCGTTCACCATCTGCGACGCCTACCACTGCTCGTTCATCGGCTCCACCGACCCCAACCGCTACTACCTGTGGTCGGGCCACACCGGCAACGACGGAAAGGGCGGCGGCCCGGTCCTCAACAACGCCGAGCTCGGCTACGGCTGGACCACCTACCCGGAGCGCCTCGAAGCGGCCGGCATCTCCTGGAAGGTCTACCAGGACATCGGCGACGGCCTCGACGCGGCCGGCTCCTGGGGCTGGATCAACGACGCCTACCGCGGCAACTACGGCGACAACTCGCTCCTCTACTTCAACAACTACCGGGGCGCCCAGCCAGGCAACCCGCTCTACGACAAGGCGCGCACCGGCACCGACGCCAAGGCGGGCGAAGGCTACTTCGACCGGCTGCGCGCGGACGTCCAGGCCGGCAAGCTGCCCCAGATCTCCTGGATCGCTGCCCCCGAAGCCTTCAGCGAGCACTCCAACTGGCCCTCCAACTACGGCGCCTGGTACATCGCACAGGTACTGGACGCCCTCACCTCGAACCCGGACGTGTGGGCCCGTACCGCCCTGTTCATCACCTACGACGAGAACGACGGCTTCTTCGACCACGTCGTCCCGCCGTACGCCCCCACCGACGCCGGCCAGGGCCTGTCGA
The DNA here is from genome assembly GCF_051550185.1 of Streptomyces pallidus (ex Mingjun et al. 2026). Classification (NCBI taxonomy): domain Bacteria; kingdom Bacillati; phylum Actinomycetota; class Actinomycetes; order Kitasatosporales; family Streptomycetaceae; genus Streptomyces; species Streptomyces pallidus (ex Mingjun et al. 2026). The sequence continues at coordinate 1,436,962 of NZ_CP196181.1, forward strand.
CCACGCCCACCGCGCTGGACGTCTTCGGCGGCAAGCCCGGCTACGTCGCCGGCCCGTACGGCCTGGGCCCGCGCGTGCCGATGCTGGTGGTATCCCCGTGGAGCACCGGCGGCTACTCCTGCTCCGAGACCTTCGACCACACCTCGGTCATCCGCTTCATGGAGAAGCGCTTCGGCGTCCTGGAGCCCAACATCTCGCCTTGGCGCCGCGCCGTCTGCGGTGACCTGACCTCCGCCTTCGACTTCGCCCGCAAGGACACCGGCGAGGTCCGGCTGCCCGATACCGGCGCCTGGCAGCCGCAGGACCGCGAGCGCCACCCCGACTTCCACGCCGTCCCTCCGGCGGTGGGCAGCATGCCCCGCCAGGAGAGGGGCCTGCGCCCCACCCGCCCGCTGAAGTACGCCCCGTACGTGGACGGCACAGCCCTCACCGGCGAGGGGAAGTTCCGGCTGGCCTTCGGCGCCGGCCCGGACCTGGGCGCGCAGTTCTACGTCACCTCCGGCAACCGCACCGACGCCCCTTGGACGTACACGGCCGAGGCCGGCAAGTCGATCGCGGACACCTGGAACACCCGCTACTCGGCCGGAGTCACCGACCTGACCGTGCACGGCCCCAACGGCTTCCTGCGCCGCTTCCGCAACCCCGGCACCACCCCGGGCCCGGAGGTAACCGCCCGGCACAACGCCGCCACCGGCAACCTGGACCTCACCTGCACCAACGCCGGCGGCTCTACGGCCATCCTCACGGTCGCCAACGCCTACGGCGGCGACCCGAAGCGCCTCACGGTCGCCAAGGGCACCACGGTCACGCACAGCGTCCCGCTGAAGAACAGCCGCCGCTGGTACGACGTGACGGTCACCGCGTCCGGGGCTCCGGACTTCGTGCGCCGCTTCGCGGGCAAGGTCGAAACCGGCGCCGCCGGCTTCTCCGACCCGGCGATCCTGACCGACCAGTCGTCCTGACGACCTGGCACGAGGTCAGCCGGAGTCCGGCGGCCCCCAACACGGTCTTCGGCTGCCTCCCCGTAGACGCGTGCGGCCAGTCGCCGCAGCGCGGACGCCCCGTACCGCAGCGCGCCGCGCCGCGCGGGGCCCGCGCGTCGGTGCCGAACCGGGGCCCATGCGGGGATCGGCGAACGGCACGCCGGGGTCGGTCTCGGCGTGCCGGCCGTCGGTGTCCTGGAGGAGCAGGCGCCGGGCGGTGCGGTCTGACCAGCGCACGGACACCCGGGCGGCGGTGCGGACCGTGCACTCGCCGCACAGCGTGCGCACGGTCAGGCGGGCGGGCGACCCTGACCGTCCGCGGCCGGCGTCCGCCGATGAAGGCGATGACGGTGGCGGGCGGTTCTGCGAACGACCGGGAGCCCGGGAGAGTCACCGCAGCTGGGGCGGGCCTTGACGACGCGCCAACGGACCCGGTCACCGCGGATGTCGCCGAGACCGGAGTCGCGCCTGCCGTGGCGTTGCCGCCGGCCGACAACACGGCCGAGACCGACGCCGACGGCGCGCTCCTCACCCGCGGTGCTGGTGCACCGGGCGCCGAGCCCGAGAGCAGGGCCGAGTCCGACGGGCCCGAGCCTGCCCGCGACACCGTCCGGCACAAGACGGATCCCGGGGGCGACCACGTGGGCGCGGCGCCGCCGCTCGCAGCCACCCCTGCCGCAGCAGGCAACGAAGCCGCGAGCAGCGGGGCGGAGGCCCGGTCCTCGGCCGACAGCCACGCCGACATCGCAGCCGAAGCCCGCAGGCCGACCGGTGGCACGCAGCCCGCGCGCGGCGCCGCCACGTCCGGCGACAGCCCCGTAGCCCAGCCCGAAGCCGAGGCCAGACGGAAGGCCGACCGCTCGCCCCGCAGGCCTCCACCCCCACGACGCCCAAGGCACCGCTGGATCTGCTGGCCGAGCTCACCAACACCCCTCCCCCGCCGGAAAACCCCCCGCCGGACCGCGGTGCGCCGCGTCAAGGTGTGGACGCCGATCCTGTTGGTCCTCGCCGGGGCATACGCCGGCGCCCAGCTGCTGCGGCCGCTCCCCGCCCCCCGGCTCGTCGCCGCCGAGGCCAGCCGCACCGTCGACGGGCAGTTCTCCGTCCCCTGGCCCGCCAAGGGCCAAGGCGCGGTCCGCATCCCCGGTTCCGGCGAGATCGGCACGTTCGGCGAGCAGAAGCCCGTCCCCACGGCCAGCGTGGCCAAGGTGATGACGGCCTACGTGATCCTCAAGGACCACCCCCTGCGCAAGAACGAGCCCGGTCCCGAGATCACGGTCGACGCGAAGGCCGTGGCCGAGGGCACCTCCGAGAACGAGTCCCGGATCAAGGGGCTCACGGCCGGGTCGAAGTTCAGCCAGCAGGACATGCTCAAGATGCTGATGATCCCGTCGGGCAACAACGCCGCCCGGCTGCTGGCCCGCTGGGACAGCGGCAGCGACTCCGAGGCCGCGTTCGTGGAGAAGATGAACGCCGCTGCCAGGGATCTCGGGATGAAGGACACCACGTACACGGACCCCAGCGGCCGGGGTCCGGGAAGGTGTCGGAGACCGACCGTGAACAGCAGCCGACCGGGGCCCGGCCGAGCTGCTGGGGTGCGGGCGTCTGCGTGGCGAGGGCAGCCCTGCGTGGCGCATCGTCAGTCCGCCCCCACCGGATGGCTGAGATTCGCTCCTGTCGCCGGGTCGAACACGTGGGCTTTGGCCATGTCGACCTGCAGCTCTATCGGATCGCCTTCCCGGGCACGCGTGGCGGCGTCCAGGCGGGCCACGACGGGATGGGTGTCGGCGCCGGTGTCGCGCAGGCCCGAGTCCTTGGCGAGCTCCTCCAGCTCGGTGGTCGTCGCCGGCCGCCCCTCCGCTGTGAAGTAGACATACGCATCGGAGCCCAGCGACTCCAGCACCTCCACGGTAGCGGTGAAGACCGGGCCCGTCCGGTCCCGGTCCTGTGACAGGGCGACGTCCTCGAATGCCTCCGGCCGTAGCCCTACGATGACCTCGCGGGGCGCGTTCCGTCTTTCCAGCGCCTGCCTCGTACGGTCGTCGAGGGCCAGGTCGCCCAGGGGCGAGCGCAGGGCACCGTCCTCCAAAGTGGCGTTCAGGAAGTTCATCGCCGGGGAGCCGATGAAACCGGCGACGAAGATGTTGCGCGGCGAGTTGTACAGTTCGGCAGGGGTGCCGATCTGCTGGACCAGGCCCTGCCTCATGACCACGACGCGGTCCCCGAGTGTCATCGCCTCGGTCTGGTCGTGGGTGACGTACACGGTGGTCGTACCGAGGCGCCGCTGCAGCCGGGAGACCTGAGTGCGCATCTGTACCCGGAGTTTGGCGTCCAGGTTGGACAGCGGCTCGTCCATCAAGAACGCCTTGGGATCACGGACGATCGCCCGCCCCATGGCCACCCGCTGGCGCTGACCGCCCGAGAGGTTGGCGGGCTTGCGGTCCAGGTGCTCGGTCAGGTCGAGGATCCGGGCGGCTTCCGTCACCTTGGCGTTGATGGTGTCCTTGTCCACCCTGGCCAGGCGGAGCGGGAAGCTCATGTTCTCCCGGACGGTCATGTGCGGGTACAGGGCATAGCTCTGGAACACCATGGCGACGTCGCGTTCCTTGGGAGCGAGCTCGTTGACGACTCGGCCGCCGATGCGCAGGGTGCCCTCGGTGATGTCCTCAAGTCCGGCGATCATGTTCAGGGTGGTGGACTTGCCGCATCCGGACGGACCGACCAGGATGACGAACTCGCCGTCGGCGATCTCGAGGTCCACGTCCTTCACGGCGAGGGCCCCGTCGGGAAAGCGCTTGGTGACTCCCTCAAGGATGATCTCGGCCATGGATGGTGCCTCCTTGCCTTCATTCCTCCGGGGTCCGAGCACTGCGGTCGATGTCTCGGACCGGTGGCCCGTCTGCCGCGGTCGGCCCGTTCACCCCTTGACTGCCCCGGAGGTCAGTCCGGCGACGATCCGCCGCTGGAAGAACAGGACGAAAACGATGATCGGGACGGTGATGACCACAGCGGCGGCGGCGATCGACCCCGTGGGCTGCTGGAACTGGGAGCTCCCGGTGAAGAACGCGATCGCGGCCGGTACTGTGCGCGCGGACTCGGTGGAAGTCAGCGAGATCGCGAACAGGAAGTCGTTCCAGCAAAAGATGAATACGAGAATGGCCGTGGTGAACACGCCCGGCGCGGCCAGCGGCACGATGACCATCCGGAAGGCCTGCGCGGGCGTCGCCCCGTCGACCTTGGCGGCCTTCTCCAGATCCCAGGGGATCTCCCGGAAGAACGCCGACAGGGTGTAGATCGCCAGCGGCAGGGAGAAGGCCGTGTACGGGATGATCAGCCCGACCCAGGTGTCGAAGATCCCCACGATCCGCTCGATGTTGAACAGCGGTGACACCAGGGAGATCGGCGGGAACATGGCGATCAGCAGCGACATGCCGATGAGCACCTGCTTGCCGGGAAAGCGCAGCCGGGCCACCGCGTACGCGGCCATGGTGCCGAGCGCCACCGCGATCACCGTGGTGATCAGGGCGATGCCGATCGAATTGATCAGTGCGCGGGTGAACTCGGATGTGTCGAAGATGCCCCGGTAGTTCTCCAGGGTCCAGTCCCTGGGGATGTAGTCGCCGTCCGTGAGGGTGCTGGGGTCCTTGAACGACAGGGCGGCGATCCACCACACCGGGAACAGCGCGTACAGCACCACCAACACGTTCACGACGCCCCATCGGGCGGCATGCGTCCTTCCTGCCGCGGCCATCAGCGCTTCGTCTCCGCGCCGGGTGCGGCGGCGCCGAACATTTTGACGAAGGCGAAGGCGATGACCCCGACACAAATGAAGATCAGTACCGAGATCGCCGACCCGATGCCCAGGTTCAACGCGGTGAACAGGTTGTCGTACCCGAGGATCGACAGGGAGCCCGTGTCCTGGGCGCCGGCGGTCAGGATGTAGATGTTGTCGAAGATCCGGAACGCGTCCAGCGTGCGGAAGAGCAGTGCCACCAGGATGGCCGGCTTCATCAGCGGCAGCATGATCTTGGTGAAGCGCTGCCAGGCGGTGGCACCGTCCACCATGGCCGCCTTCAAGGTCTCCTCGGGGACGAGCGCGAGGCCCGCGAGCAGCAGCAGGGCCATGAACGGCGTCGTCTTCCACACCTCGGCGAGGATGATCAGCCAGAGGGCGGGCCAGTGCTCGGTCAGCGGCGCCTCTCCGCTGGGCAACAGCCCGGCGAGGTATCCGAGGTCCGGGGTCCAGGCGTACTGCCAGGAGAAGGCGGCGACCACGGTGACGATCCCGTACGGCACGAGGACCGATGTGCGGACGACGCCGCGCCAGAAGATCGTGCGGTGCATCACCAGGGCGAGCCCCATGCCGAGGACCAGTTCGATCGCCACGGACACGACAGTGATGAACAGGGTGACCCAAAAGGCGTCCCACCAGAACGGGGAGGACAGCACCGCCCCGTAGTTGCTCAGGCCCACGAACTCCGCTCGTCCGGGAAAGCGCAGGTCGTACCGCTGCAGTGACAGATAGACGGCGTACCCGATGGGGTAGGCGGTCACGGCGATCATGACGACGACAGCGGGCGCGCAGAGCAGCCAGCCGAGCCGCCTCTCCTGCCTGGCGCCCGCCGAGAGTGCCGCCCGGTCCGGCCCCGCCTGCTGCGTGCTCGCCGCGGGGGGCGGCAGGGTTCCGGCCGGTTGCGCTCGCGTGCTCATGTCGGGCCGCCCGAGGACGAGGCCCGCGCACTGCGGCGCCGGCCGGCAGAGCGGGGCGGGAGGAGGTGGTGGTTCACGGGATCACACCCTCGGATCGCAGGGCATCGTCGATCTGCTCCCTGATGGTGTCGACGGACCTCTCCGGCTCGATCCCGGCCGGCGGAGACAGCGTGTGGGAAACCGCGATCGACACGTTCTGGTAGGCCGGGGTGAGCGGGCGCACGCTCGCCGACTCCAGGGCGGCCAGCACCGCCTCGGAGAAGGGGTATTCCTTCATGAACGCGGGCTCGTCGTACAGGGCGCGCAGGGTGGGCGGCAGACCGCCCTCGATCGCGGCGGTGAGCTGGTTCTCCCGGTTGCGCAGGCACAGCGCCGCCTCGAAGGCCAGGTCGGGGTGGCGCGAGTAGGCGCTCACAGCCAGATCGATGCCGCCGATGGTGGGCCGTGCCGGACGGTTCGCGTCGACCCGGGGGTACGGCGCCCAGCGGAAGTTCTTGAACAGCTCGGCGTTGTTCGCCTTCATCGACGGATAGACGAACGGGTAGTTGAGCTCGAAGGCCGCCGTCCCCGCCTCCATGGCGAGGCGGTTCTGGTCCTCCATCTGGTTGGGCAGGGAGGGGTTCGCGGCCGGGGAATTCGCCAGTTCACGCATGATCCCCGCGGCCCGCACGGCAGGAGGGCCGAGGGAGGGCCCGGTCGCGCTCGCGTTGAGGATGGAGCCGCCCGCACTGTTGGTCAGGGTGTTGAACCAGACGGTCAGGCCCTCGTACTGGGCGCCCTGGATCTCGACGAAGTGCGGTTTGCCCTGCCGGGCGAGGGCGCCGGCCATGTCCAGCATCTCGGCCCAGGTCCTGGGCGGGGTGGGCGCCAGGTCCTTGCGGTACCACAGGAGCTGGGTGTTGGTGTTGTACGGGACGGCGTACAGCTTGCCTTTCCAGGTCGAGGTCTGCAGCGGTACGCGCAGGGTGCCCTCGACAGCCTGCTGTTTCGCCGCCCCCGTCCATTCCCGGATCCAGCGCGCCTCGGCGAACTCCGCCGCCCAGGTGACGTCCAGGCCCAGGATGTCGAGCGAGTCGTCCTCGGCGGCGAGTCTGCGTACGAGCTGCTGGCGCTGGCCGTCCGCGGCACGCGGGAGCCTGTTGTAGCTGATCCGGTAGCGGCCGCCCGACGCCCGGCTGCACCGGTCGGCCGCCTTCTGGAGCGCACCGGAGTCGTCGGGGAAGTTGTACCAGTTGAGGGTCGGCCTGCCGGAGCCCTCGTCACCGCCACACGCGGAGAGCACCGACGCCAGCAACGGCATCACGGCGAACGCCCGCAGCCAGCGCGTCCCTCTGCGACTTCCCCTCCGACCCGGAACCGGCCGGCAGCCGCACCTCGCGTGCACGCGCTCCACACCTCGCTTCCGGACGGTGGCACGGGGCTCGGGCCTCGCAGCGTTCGCGTCCCGGCAGATACTAAATGCCGCATAAGTCAAGATCAAGCACATATCGCCGCCCCGTCGTCTCGTAGGCCCGGGCGGCGCTGCCGGCCGAGACGGTCCGCACGTCGGGCCTGGACACCGCGTTCTCCGACGGGAGCGTTCGAGGACGTTTTGATCACCCGTCACCCAGAGCCGACCCCGTACCGTTCCAGGACTTGACAGGCCCGAGCGATGCCGTCCTCGGCTTCCAGTGCCCGGCTGAGCCGACGCGCGGCCTCAGCGTAGGAAGCGTGCCGGGTGAGGGCCTGCAGGCGCTGGGCGAGGGCGGCGGCGGTGAGCTCACGGACCGGCAGGGGCGCGGGCCCCGCGCCGAGCTCGTGCACCCGTGCGGCCCAGTAGGGCTGGTCCCCGAAGAACGGGCAGACCAGGGATGGTCTTCCGGCGCGCAGCGCCGAGGCCGTGGTGCCTGCCCCGCCGTGGTGGACGACAGCGGCCATCCGGGGAAACAGCCAGTCATGGGGGGTGTCGCCGACCACGAGGACGTCGTCCTCGCTGGTGGCGGGGTCCCCTGGCAGCACTCCGCGCAGGTTCGCCCGACGCAGGGCCGTCCGTACGAGGGCGTCGGTCGCCTCGGGGTCGCCGGTCCTCATGCTGCCGAATCCGACGTAGACGGGCGGGGGGCCGTCGGCCAGGAAGGCAAGCAGTCGCCGTGGGGGTTTCCACAGCGGCTGGTCATGGTGCCAGAAGCCGGTGACGTGGACGTTCGGTCCCCAGTCGGACGGCCGCGGTACGACCGTCGGGCTGAACGCACACAGCACGGGGGCTCGGCGAACCTGCCGGAAGGGGGCCGATAGGGAGAGCGCCGGGAGGCCGAGGCTCTCCCGGCGCCATGCGTTGACGAACCGCCGGAACACCATCCAGGACCCGAGGTCGACCGCACCGTAACTGAGCCGGTTGCCCACGCCCCCCAGCATCCGTGCAGCCGGTGCGAACGGGTGCGGAAAGGCCTTCGTGGGCTGGCTCGGCTGGAAGTGGATTACAGCGTGGGGGACTCGGAGGTACTGGCTCAGGTGAACTCCGAGGAAGCTGAAGGTCGGCGCCAGAACCAGGTCGGCTCCCTCCGCACCGGCCTGCGTCTCCTGCAGCATCGGCATGATGCAGGGCCGCAGGACCCGGTCCATGCGGCGGATGAACGCCACCGGGTTCCGTCGTCCGGCGAGGAGTTCCTGCCCCTCTGCGGACTCGATGATCTCCGCGGGGTCGACCGGAAGGGGATGGAGGTCCAGGCCCGCCTCGGCGATCAGACGCCCGTAGCGGACGCTGGCCAAGATCCTTACCGTGTCGCCCCGACGGAGCAGTGCTCGCCCCAGGGCCAGGCAGGGCTGGACGTCGCCGCGGGACCCCGCGGCGAAGATCACCACTGTCCGCATGAAACCGCTACCCGAGTGACTTCATGACCGTCGGCCAGATGGCGTGCAACTCGTTCTGCCAGTACGGCCAGGAATGCGTCCCCGGTGTGTACACGTGCGTCGTGACGTCTACACCCGCCGAGCGGAGCGACCGCGCGAATCTCTTGGTCTGCTTCGACAGCGGTGCCTCGCCCAGCATGCTCACCAGCAGCACATCGTGTGGGCGTCCCGTGTCCAACGGTCCGGGCTTGCTGCTGCCCGCGGACAGGTGGACGTGCGTTCCGCGGAACGAACGCGGCATGGCAGCGGGGTTGTGGGCTTGCCAGACTTCGGCGTTGTCCACCGGATCGCCCCACACTTCTCTGATGTCGATTCCCTCCCTCCAGGTGCCGAGTGAGAGTTCCAGGCGCACGGCAGAATCGTTCAGATCCACGTAAGAACTCATTGAGGCCACGTAACGGAACATCCCCCGGTTGTGCGCCGCATAGTTGAGGGCGCCGAAGCCTCCCATGGACAGTCCCACGATGGCCCGTGAGGGGCCCGCACGGTACTTCTTCTCCATGAGCCTCACGAGTTCGCCGGTGTGAAAAGTTTCCCAGCGGGGAGCACCGGCGAACCAGTCGCTGTAGTAGCCGGCCCTTCCGGCGTCCGGCATGACGATGAGCACGTCGGAGTCCCTCGCCAACTCTTCCACGTCCGTCTCGCGCACCCAGGACGTGTAGTCGTCGTCTCCGCCGTGGAACATGTAGAGAACCGGAAAGGTGGCTTTCGGCTTTGTTTTCCAGCTCGCTGGAAGGATGACGCGGACCGGGATCGTCATTCCCATCGCCGGAGAACGGACCGTGAGATCGTGAATCCGGTCGTCGATGACTGTTACGGCAGTGACACGAGCCTCTGCGTGGTGCGGCCCGGACGTGCCGTCCGGGCTCCGCTCAGCTGCGTGCGCCTCGGTCGAGAGGAGAGCGGCGGCGAGCCAAAGGCACACCAGATACGTTCTTGCGTACTTCAGAAAAGTGACCCACACAGCTGGGAGCATGACGAAATGCGCTGGTCATCACCACCAGACACTCCGTTCAACGGAGGCCAGTAGCCCGTACAGCCGCACAGCGTCGCCAGGACTCCGGGTCTGTCCAACGAACGGCTCGGTCGGGCAGCGCGTCGACGCGCTCGCAGGTTGCGGCGTCGTTCAGGATCGTGGCGTAGCGGCGGCCTCACCGCATGGTGAAGTCGTCAGCACCGAGCACTGGGGGCACCCCTACTGGGGGCAGGGGATGCGTAACGAGCGGGTCGGCACGCTCGCCCACGGCGGGCTCTTCCGTGCAGGGGGAGCAGCAGCCGGGCCCCGGCTCTCCCGGCCGGAGCCGACGCGACCGCCGCGATCGCCTTCTGCAGCACCGGGGGTACGCCGCTGTAGCAGCGTCAGCCCGGGACCTGCTCGACGAACGTGGTCTTGGAGCAGCCCGTTTCTCGCAGTACTGCCTGTCTCCACCACCTCGAACAGCACCGAAGCCAGGGGGGAAGTAGCGCCGTCAACTCGACGCCGTACTCCACCAGCCTGCCCCGAACGGGCCACCCACCGAGGCCGGAACCGAGAAGACGATCAACGACTACGAAAGTCTCGTCAGAGCCGAACGATGTACCGCCCCTGACCATGGCGGCAGCCTACTGGTTCGACGGATTCCCGGGGCCGGACGCTAGCGGAGGTGTCGCTGCACCTGGGCCCTGTACGTGCCCTCGGAGATGTTGACGGTGTTGTTGATGTCACCGACGGAGAAGTTGATCAGGCCGCCGCAGACGAGGAGACAGAATCCGGGGGCGGGCAGCGTCGGGGCGGACGTGACCTGGACGGTCGTGGTGTCGTGGGAGGCGTCGCACTCCGCGTTGCCGTTGTAGGCGGCGGTGATGCTGTGCGAGCCGGCGGTGGCGAACGTGGCGGTGTAGCTGGCCTGGCCGTTGGCGTGCACGGGCACGGTGCCGAGCAGGTCGCTGCCGTCGAAGAACGTCACGCCGAGCCCGCCGGCGGGGTCGGCAGGGCAGTCGACCGTGGCCACCAGCTGCACCGGAGCGCCCGCCGCGGCGGACTGCGGAGTGGCCGTCACGGTGGTGCCCGACGCTACGGCCCAGGCGGGCGAGGCCAGCCCCAGCACGGCAGCCAGGGCTGTGACGAAGACCAGTCTCGTTCTTCCTTGTGTGATCCTCACCGGTTCAACTCCTCGTTCTGTCGCGGGCCGGCGGGTTGCCGGCGCCGTGGAGCTTCACGTTATGGCGACCCCTTTTGCCTTCCGGGAAGGCGGCGCGCGCAAGTAGCCTGGTCGGATCACCGCCTGAACCGGTCGTCGGCAGACGAGTGCGGGAGCGGCACAAGGGCCGTACGAGGTGCGGGGGGCGGCGTGCTTCCATTCCCCGCTGTCCGGGTGTCAGATGCCGGGCTGGGCTTTCCGGGTGTAGGTCAGCCCGGGGCTGGTGCCACCCGCAGTGGTGACGGTCACAGTAACCGGACCTGCAGGTCCCGCGGGTGCGACCCCCGTGATCTGTGTGTCCGACACGACGGTGAACGAGACGGCCGTGCCCCCGAAAGTGACGGCCTTGGCGGTCGCCAGGTTCGTGCCGGTGAGGGTCACCACGGTGCCCGCGGACGTCGGACCGGCAATGGGCACCAGTGCTGTCAGGGCGGGTGTGGCGACATAGGTGAACGCGACGGGGTTGCTTGTGCCACCCGATGTGATCACCGTGATCGGTGAACTGCCCGTTCCGGGCGGGGCGGTGGCTGTGATCTGTGTCGCTGACACCACGGTGAAAGAGGCGGCGTTGGTGCTGCCGAACCGTACGGTAGTGGCATTGAGCAGGTTGCTCCCGGTCAGTGTGACCACCGCGCCTCCGGCCGTCGGGCCCTGGGCGGGATCGGCACTGTTCAGGACGGGAGGCGCGACGTAGAAGAAGGCGCCCGGGGCGCTGGTGCCGGCCGGTGTCGTGACGGTCACGGCAGCGGCTCCGGCATTTCCGGCAGGGGTTACGGCGGTGATCTGGGTGGCCGAGTTCACCGTGAACGACGTCGCCGGGACGCCGGCGAATTTCACGGCCGTGGCGCCGGTGAACCCCGTTCCCGTGAGGATGACACTGGTACCGCCCGACGTCGGACCGTTGTTGGGCGCGATGTCCGTGACCACCGGCACCTGCGCCGCTGTATAGGTGAACATCACCGAGTTGCTGGTGCCGGTCGGATGGACGACGGTCACCGCCGCCGCACCTGCGGCGTAGGGCGGGCTCACAGCCGTGATCTGGGTGGCCGAGTTGACGGTGAAGGAGGTGGCGTTGGTGCTGCCGAACCGTACGGCGATGGACCCCGTCATTCCGGTGCCGGTGAGGGTGACGGTGGTACCCCCGGTGGTCGGCCCTTGCGAGGGATTGATGGTATTGATCGTGGGCGGCATGAGGATGCTCCTAGGCAGCCTGGACGAAACCCGGTTGACGCGGATGCCGATCCGGCGCCGGGGGAACCGTCGCGTCTGGCTTCGGCGGATGGGGGCGTCCGCCCACTGAGGATCACGTGGCCGGACGGCGGGGAGGGCGGGAAACAACGATCGCGCTGCCGCCCGGTGAAGACCGGGCGGCAGCGCGGTTGAGGGTCAGATGCCGGGAGCCGCGACGTAGGTGAACGCGTCGTCGGCCGTGACGGAGCCCGCCGGGTTGGTCACCACCACGTCGACTGCGCCGGCGGTCCCGGGCGGGGTCACCGCCGAGACCGTGGTGGAGTTCACCACGGAGAACGGTGCCGGGTTGCCGTCGAAGGTGACCGACTCGGTGGTGCCGAGGTTGGTGCCGGTGATGGTCACACCGGTACCGCCGGACGTCGGTCCCGAGGTCGGCGTGACAGCGGTCACCGTGGGGACGTCCACGTAGGTGTAGGACATGCCGTTGTGCGTCCCGCCCGCGGTGGTCACGCTCACTCCGACAGGGCCCGCCGCTGCGCCCGCCGGCACGGTGACGGTCAGCTGCGTGTCGGAGAGGACCGTCGGCGTGGCGGTGTTGGCACCGAAAGACACACTGGTGGCCGTCGCCAGCCCCACACCGCTGAGCGTGACCGTGTTGCCGCCCGCGAGGGCGCCGGACAGCGGCTGGAGCGTGGACTTGAACGGGGCTCCGACGTAGAAGAACGGAATCGGGTTGCTCGTGCCACCCGGGGTGGTCACGGTCACCCCGACGCTGCCGAAGCCCGACGGCGACACAGCCGTGACCTGGGTCGGCGAGACGTTGGTGACGTTGGTGGCCGGCTTGGTGCCGAAGGTGACGGCGGTGGTGCCGGACAGGTTCGCACCGGTGATGGTCACCAGTGTGCCGCCGCCGGTGGATCCCTGGTTCGGAGAGATGGGCATGGAGAGACTCCTCGCTGACAGGACGGGGCCAGAGGACACAGCGGAACCGGGGGACCGCCGGGCCGACCTTCGCGGAAGACCCTCACGGGAGGACGGACGGCTGAACCGTGCCGCCGGGTCAACGGAGTTCCCTCGTAGGAGCACAAAGGAAGAACCGGCAGACACCGCCCTCTATCGTGATCCCCGGCCATGGGATGGGCGGCCCACCGGTTCGCTGGTTCAAGTAACCCACACGGCCATATCGCTGACAAGGCGTCAATCAATGCACTTGGATGGCTGAGCGCGCCACACGGGCGCTTGAATGTCACCGGCGTACGCCATCGATCTCTGAACCGGTCCGGCTTCGGCAGAGATCTCGGTGGTCGGGCGCGAGCCGGGGTTTCGCGGTCGGCCGCCGGCCGGAGCCCGTCTGGTCCTGCCGCACCCACTTGGACAGTGCCTCGGCCGTACCGGCTCCCGGCTTCTGGGCGACGGCCTTCAGCGCGGCCGGCTCGGCCGGGTGGTCGCCGAGCACTTCGGCGACCATACGCACCGCACGTCGACGCAACTCAAGCGAGCAGGAGGAAGGCCATGCCATGACTCAGCCCTTACTGGGTGTTTCGTCTCCGAAATCGCCGTTTCAAGCCGGTTCGCGGGGTGTGTGATCGGCTCTGCTGCGGTGACTCCGGAAGCTGTGGTGGCAGGAGTGTCGCTGGCGCGCGCATGTCCGCCGGAACCGTGCACTTCGTTCTGTCTCATTCCAAAAGGCCAGGCCGGAGAGCATCTGTCTGCCTACTCCCGCGGACCCTGGCCGGAGCGGCGATTCCGCAGTATGCCGTCGTTATGACGGATCGTCGACGATATCCGAGCGACCTGTCCGACGCCCGCTGGGCCTTGGTGGAACCAACCCTGACAGCCTGGCGCCAGGCCCGGACCGCACGCGCACTCGCCTTCGGCCGGCCGCCCGAGCACGACCTGCGAGACCTCCTCGACGCGATCCTCTACGTCGACCGCACCGGCATCCCCCGGCGCTACCTGCCGCACGACTACCCGCCCCACCAAACGGTCTACGCCTACTTCGCCCGATGGCAACGCGACGGCGTGTTCGAGCAGCTCAACGGGCTCCTGCGTCGTCTGGTCCGCGCCAGCGAGGGCCGCGATCCGGAGCCGACGGCCTGCATCATCGACTCGCAAAGCGTCAAGACCTCCACCAACGCCCCGTCCGCCACCCAGGGCGTGGACGTCGGTAAGAAGATCGCCGGCCGGAAGCGGAACATCGTCACCGACACCATCGGACTCCTGCTGACCGTCCTGGTCACCGCCGCCAGCGTCCAGGACAGCACCGCAGGCCAGCACCTGCTGACCGCGGTCGCCGCCGACCACCCCACCGTACGCAAGACCTGGGCCGACATGGGCTACGAGACCGCCGTCATCGAACACGGGGCGACCCTCGGCATCGACGTCGAGATCGCCCGCCGCGACCCCACGACCAGGGGATTCGTTGTCCAGCCCCGCCGCTGGGTCGTCGAGCGAACCTTCGGCTGGCTCATGAACCACCACCGCCTCGCCCGCGACTACGAAGCCCTCCCAGCCCGCTCCGAAGCCGTGATCCACGTCGCAATGATCAACCTCATGACCCGCCGACTGACCAACGAAACCACCCCGACCTGGCGCGGAACATGATCCACAAATCAGGGATGAAACACCCAGTTAGAGGGTGTGTGGGCCCGGATTCTCACCTTGCTGCAGGCGAGGGCTGACGCGGCCGGGCTGATCACGTGGGAGGTGAACGTCGACTCCACGGTCTGCCGGGCCCATCAGCACGCGGCTGGTGCCCGCCGGGACGGGGCCGGGCAGAAGGAGCCCCCCGGAGGGGTCGGGGCCGAGCCGGAGGATGACGGGCCGGGCCGGTCGCGGGGCGGGTTCTCCACGAAGATCCATCTGGCCTGCGAGCAGGGGCAGAAGCCGCTGTCGTTGCTGGTCACGGCGGGTCAGCGGGGTGACAGTCCGCAGTTCGAACCGGTCCTCGAAGCGAGCGCCGTGCCCAAGGTCGGCGGTGGCCGTCCCGTGTCCGCAACCGCAAGCGCCGCGGCCGGGCCGGTGGCCGACCGCCGGCCTTCGACCGGGAGGACCACAAGGCCCGCCACGCGGTCGACTGCGCAATCAGCCGCCACAAGCAACCGGGCTGTCACGACCCGGTATGACGAGCTCGCCGTCCGGTTCGAGGCGGCCGTCCAGATCGCGGCGATCCACCAGTGGCTGTGAATCAGCGGATGCCCGCACGGCCTTACCATGCTGATCACGGCATTGGGCAGCACATCTTTGGGGAGGGCTTCGGGCCGCCAGGTACCACTGCGCCGACAGCGAGAACGGCGACCACGTCGACGACCCGTCCGAGAACGCCCTGTTCACCCTGATCGGCGACCTGAACGACTCGGATAACACGTTCGTCGTGATCCAGCCTGACCAGGACGCCCCTGTCTGGTTTGCCTCTGTCGCCGTCCTGGACGAGGGCGGATACGAGGTCGTCCGCCGCGACACCACGCGCCGCGAACACGACGTGACCGTCGAGACCAGCACTGACCGCATCGCGGGCGACCTCACCAAGTGGCTAGCCGCCCGCGCTTCCTGAAACACGACCTAGACGCGTCTGATTCTCCACCGAACCCGTAACAGTTCGCTCTGCAGGGTCAGCAGAAAACAGGCCAGTCGGCACCGCGCAAGCGGCACCGACTGGCGATCCAACCCCTCTCGGGATGCCCATCGTGATCCCGGCGAACCTGCAACCCTCCCCACGTGTGGAGGGGGCAGTCAACCCCGGTACCACGTTTCCCGAGCGGTACGGGCTGCCCAGTGGTTGGAATACATCCAGTAACGCAAGGACCCGGCATATGCCGCAAGCCCCAGGTTGCCGCGTCACTCGATCGGAGCAGCAAAGCGCCTCCGCCGGGAGCGGGAACAGGACTTCGGCCCTCATTCTCGCTGGCCAGAGGCATTTCCTGCTTCGCTGACCACCTGTTCGACAGGCCGCTCCACGAAGGTGCGAGGCCAGCGAATCGGCCATTCCCCGCAAACGCCCGTCACTCACTGTGATCGCGATGCGTGCTGACCAGTGTCCCGTACACCTCCGTGTTGGACGTGCGGTCGCGCCTGTTCCGCAGGTGGGCCCACGGAACAGGCGCGGTGCACGATCACTGGGTCGGCCACCCCATGGAGCGGGTGACGTGCCGCGCAATGGTTTGGACGTGGGGAGGGTCGATGACGGAGAGGTGGTCGCCCTCGACGGGGACGATCTCGAGGGTCCCGCACAGGGGCGCCCATCCGAGGTCGGCGTCCTGCCGGAGGTAGCGCGGGTCCAGAGCGGCGGTGAGCAGCTGCGGTTGCTTGGCCCGGTAGAGGACCACATGGCCCTCCTGGGGACGGGGGACATACCGTTCGCCGACGCGGGCATCGACGTACGAGGTCCTTTGGTGCTCCATGATTCCTGGGCTCATGTCGAGGCCCGCCTCGGCGACCAGACGCATGACCACGTCGATCTGCTGATCGTCCGGGGTGGCCGCCAGCTCTTCGTAGGGCAGGTCAAGACGGTGCCCGTACGTCTTCTCGATGTATTCGGCGAAACGACCGAAACGCTCGAGCAGGAACTCCCGGGATTCCGATTGCGGCAAGGCGGGCGGCAGGATGGTGTCGATCAGTCCGAGGAACCCGATGCCCCGTCCTTCCTGCCTCAGTTGACAAGCCACTTCGTAGGCGAGACATCCTCCGAAGGACCAGCCGAGCAGGTGGTAGGGCCCTTCCGGCTGGAGGTCACGGATGAGTGTGCGGTAGTGGGCCGCCTTCTCCTCCATGGTGCCCAACTCGTCGACGCGCTCCAGGCCGTACACAGGCTGTTCGGCCGGCAACAGCCCGATCAGGGGCAGGTAGACCGAGGTCGGGCCGCCGGCCGGGTGGAAGGTGAACAGCGGGGGCCGTTCCGACCCGGCGAGTGGGGGGCGCAGGGTGGTGACCGCCGACCGGCCGGTTCGGTTGACGACCGGCCGGATCAGTTCGGCGACGGCGGCGACGGTGCGCTGGGCGAGAATGGCGTCGGCCGTCAGGCTCAACTCGGTGTCGTCGCCGAGGCGCCGGCGAATGGCGTCCGCCATGGCCGCGGCGGCGGCCTGGTCCCCGCCGGCGGTGGTGAAGTCCTCCCGGATGTCCTTGGGCCCTTGTTGCAGGACTTCGGCCCAGGTGCTCGCAACCAGCCGCTCCGCGGCGTCCCTGGGGCCGAGGAAGCTCGGCAGCGCGGGTGTGGAAGGCTCTGCCTGTCGTGTGTCGTTGGGCGCCATCGGGGCCGTCGGCTGCGTAGCCTCCAGACCGAGTTGTTCGAGCACCGCGCGGCCGAGTTCACGCAGGCTGGCACCACGCAGCAGCAGGGGAGCCGGCAGGTCGATGCCGAAGTCCTGGCGGAACGCGTTGCGGATGCGCACCGCCACCAGGGAGTCCAGGCCCAGCTCGGTCAGCGGGATCGTCTCGCTCAGTTCGGCGGCCGTGAACCCCATGATGGCCGCCGTTCTCCTGACCAGGCGTGCGTACACCGTGTCCGGGGCGGAGCTGCCGAGATTCGCGATGCCGTGGGGGCCTACCCAGTCGTCGGCGCCGGGAGAGCCTTCCCCGAGGACGTCGGAGAAGAAGGGGATGGCGGACAGGCCGGGGAACGCCTCCAGCACGCGTTCCGTGTCGAGGTGGACGACGCCCACGTGCGCGCGATTGAGTGTGGCGAGTGCCTGCAGGACGTCCAGTCCCTCGCTCATCTGGATGGGCTCCAGGGCCGACACCGGGTTCCCGGCCGCCATGCCGACGTTCGCCCAGGGGCCCCAGGCGATGGAGATCGCGGGCAGGCCGCTGGCTCTGCGGCGGAGGGCCACGGCGTCGAGCCAGGCGTTGGCGGCTGCATAGGCGGACTGTCCGGGTGAGCCGAGAAGTGCCGCGGCGGAGCTGTAGATCACCCACCAGTCCAGATCGTGGTCGGCGATGACCGCCTCGAGGTTCCGGGCTCCGACGGCCTTCGGCCGCAGCACCGTGTCGATGTCCGCCGGTTCGAGGTCGGTGATCACGCGGTCGTGCAGGACGCCGGCGCAGTGCGCGATGCCGCGCAGGGTGTGCCCCTCGGCGAGGGCGGCGCGCACCAGGTCCGTGGACACGTCTGCGTCCGCGATGTCCCCCTGGACCAGGACGACGGAGGTTCCCCGGTCCTGCAGCTCGGCCAGGGCGGCCTGGGCCTCGGGTCCCGGGGCACGGCGTCCGTTGAGGACGATGCGCCCGGCGCCCTGCTCGGCGAGCCGGCCCGCTGTCGCCAAGCCCAGTCCGGTCAGGCCGCCGGTGATGATGTACGCGCCGTCGGGACGGGTGAAGGCCACCTTGTCGTTGTGCTGTGCGCTGAGGTCGGCCCGGGCGAGATGGGCGGTGAGGCGTGTGCCGGCCCTCCAGGCGATCTCGTCCGCGTCGCCGCCCGCGAGGAGTTCGCGGGCGAGGTCGTCCAGCGCGCCGGGCTGCTTGTCGATGTCCACCAGCGAGGCCCTCAGATGAGGGTGTTCGAGCGCCAGGACCCGGACGAGTCCACGCAGGCAGGCGAGATACGGCGTCCCGGGTTCCCCGGCCCCCGTCGCCTGTGCCAGCACGGTGGCCATCCACAGACGCGGGGGTTCCCGGCGCGTGGCGCCGGCCAGACGGCGCGCCAACCGGGCCGCTCTGTGCAGTGGCCGCATGTCGTCGTCGCGTTCGTGATGCTGGAACAACAGGACTACGGCGCTCGGGCCGTCCTGCGGGGCCTCCAGCCAGGCGTCGAGGACGGCGTCGCAGGCCTCGTCCAGGGCGTCGGTCGGCGTGACGTCGACGCCCTCGGCTTCCAGGGCCGCCACGAGCGAGGCCGTGGCACCGCCCCCGGCGTCCGGTTCGTCACTGAGGAGCAGGGCTCGTTCCAGACGGCGCGCCGGCAGGGGAACGGTGGACTTCTCCCACTGGATGTCGTAAGTGAACGTCTCCAGGGACCGGGGGACCTCGCGCCGCTCGACGGGCTGCATCTGGACGAACCGGGCGACGATCTCGCTCGTGGCGCCCCGGGCGGAGACGTGCCACTGGTCGACGCCCGCCTCCGCCGGGTCGGCGCCGTCGACGGGCGTGCAGCGGATGTCATAGCCGGTGTCGAGGAGGCCCTGCCCCCTGATGTGCAGGAACCGTACACCGACCGGGACGGTGTGTGCGGCGGCCTCGACGGCGGGGGCGCTGCCCGGTGGCGTGTCCGCAGCGCTTTGCGGACACAGCATGGCGGTCAGAACATCTGCGTAGGACGACCGGTGGGGGGACCGGGGGTTTTCGGGGGCGAAGTGCCGGACGAGGGCGGGGGCCGGTTCCGATTCGGGGTCGTGCTCGTCCTGGGGTTCCGGGTCGCGGGTGACGCGGGCCGAGGCGTAGCAGCGCCACGTGGTGCCGGGGCCGCGGGCGTGGAGGGTGATGGTTCCGTGGGTGCCGGAGGTCGGTTCCCACACCGCGGTCAGGGGGGTGCTGCCGGAGATGGCGAGCCACTGATGGATCTGCAGGTCCTCGATGCCGAGGTGGGTGACGCCCTCCCGGGCCCACAGGTCCAGGGCGGCTTCGATCACCAGCTCCGCCGCCTCGACGAGGGTCAGCACCGCTCTGCCGTGGACCGTGCTGCGGGTGCCGTGCCGGCGCGTGCCGACGTCTCCCCGCCACAGCACTGCGCCGGTCCTCGGGTCGTCGGTGCGGCCCCCCAGCAGAGGGTGGCCGCCGGCCTCGGTCGTCCGGGCGGGGCAGGGGAACCAGAAGCGTTCGTGCCGCCAGGCGGGTGTGGGCAGTGAGGTGCGCGCACCGGCGGGCCACAGCCCGGGGTCCAGCGTGACGCCGGCGAAGTGCAGTCTGGCCAGTGCGGCCCTTAGCTGAACGGCGTCGTCGGTGTTCTTGTGCAGGGTCGGGACGACCAGCGCCTGGTCCCCCGCCGGGGTGGCGTCGAGGCTCTCCGCGAGCGGGACGATGACGATGGGGTGGGGCGAGATCTCCAGGAACAGGGTGTGGCCGTCCTCCGCTGCCGCGGTCACCGCCTGCTGCAGGCGCACCGGGCGGCGGACGTTGGCGCACCAGTAGCTCGTATCGGCTGCCGTGCCGGCGCGGGGATCATCGAGGACTGTGCTGTACCAGGGTGTGGTGGGCGTGTGCGGGTGCACGTCGACAAGATCTTCGCGCAGGGACGGCAGGACGGGATCGACCAAGGCTGAGTGTGCGGCTGCGCCGGTCTCGAGCAGTCGGGCGAGCCAGCCCTGCTCGGTCAGCTCGTCCACCAGGTCGCGCACCGCTCTGGCCGGTCCGGTCACCGTGCAGCGTTGGGGCGAGGAGTGGACGGCGACCTCGACACCGGGAAAGCGGCCGAGGACGGCCGCACGGGACTGTACGGGAAGCTCCACCGCGGCCATCGCGCCGGCGTTTTCGGCTTCGAGGACGGCGAGGTAGGCCGATCGGCGGGCGATGACGCGCAGTCCGTCGCGTTCGTCGAGAGCGCCGGCGACCACGGCGGCTGTGACCTCGCCCATCGAGTGGCCGATGACGGCGGCGGGCTCCACGCCGTAGCCCTGCACGGTACGTGCCAGGGCCAGCTGGAGTCCGAAGACCAGCGGCTGGATCCGGTCCACTGTCCGGGCGGCATCGGACATGAGCATGTCGGTCAGTGAGGAGCCGGTTTCCGCGAGGAAGTTCGCGTCGAGCGCGGACACCTGGGCGGCGAAGAGAGCGTCGTCGGTCAGCAGGCGCCGCCCCATGCCCTCCCACTGTGAGCCGTAGCCGGAGAATACGAAGACCGGTCGGCACGCTGTGAACGACTGCGATCCTCGCGCGTCGGTGCACGCGGCGACCACGCCGGGAACCGTCTCGCCCCGGGCCAGCGCGGCCAGTCCGGCAGCCGTCTCGGAGCGGGTCCGCGCGATGACGGCGGCGCAGGACGGGCCGCGGCGGTGCGAGGCGAGCGTGTGGGCGATGTCGGTGAGGGCGGGCGCGTCGTCGGCGGCCACCCATCGCGACAGGCTCGCGGCCACGTCGGCGAGCCTGTCCGAGGAACGGGCCGACACCACCAGGATGTGCGGGTGGCCGGCCTCTTCGTCGTCGGCCCGCGTAGGCTGTGCGGGATTCGCAGCGGTCGGCGGTGCCTGCTCAAGCACGGCGTGGACGTTCGTGCCGCCGAAGCCGAAGGCGGACACACCGGCGCGCCCCGGGCGGCCCCCCGCCGTGGGCCAAACTGTCGGTTCGGTGACCACGCGCAGGCCCAGCTCGGCGAAGTCGATGTGGGGGTTGGGGCTGTGGAAGTGCAGGCTGACCGGGATACGGCCGTGATGCAGGGCCAGCACGGTCTTGATCAGGCCGATGATGCCGGCCGCGCCTTCGAGGTGGCCCAGATTGCTCTTGACGGATCCGATCAGCAGTGGCCGGTCGGGATGCCGGCCGCGTCCGACGACCGCTCCGAGGGCGGCCGCCTCGATGGGGTCCCCCAGCAGGGTGCCCGTGCCGTGCGCCTCGACATAGTCGACGTCGGCCGCGTCGATGCGTGCGTCGCGCAGGGCGTCGCGCAGCAGCGCTTCCTGCGCTGCCGGGTTGGGTGCCATGAGGCCCGCCGACCGGCCGTCCTGGTTCACGGCGGTGCCCTTGATGACGGCGAGCACCCTGTCGCCGTCGCGCCGGGCGTCGGCAAGCCGCTTGAGCACGACGACGCCGCAGCCCTCACCGCGGGTGATGCCGTCCGCCGCGGCGTCGAAGGGTTTGCACCTGCCGTCCGCGGCCAGCAGGCCGGCCTGTTCGAGCGAGGCCGTGACCGCTGGGGAGAGGAGCAGGTTGACTCCCGCGGCCAGTGCCGTGTCGCACTCCCGGCTGCGCAGGCTGCGGCAGGCCAGGTGCACGGCCACGAGGGACGACGAACAGGCCGTGTCGGTGGTGATGCTGGGGCCGCGGAGGTCGAGCAGGTAGGACACGCGGTTGGCGACGATGCTGCCTGCGGATCCGGTGCTGGTCCACGGGGTCAGTCGCGCGGGATCCGAGGTGGTCAGATACCCGTACTCCAGGGCGCTCAAGCCGACGAAGACGCCGGTGGGGGTGGACCGCAGGGCGTGGGCGGGTACCCCCGCGTGGTCCAGGGCCTCGCAGATGACTTCGAGTACCAGCCGTTGCTGGGGATCCATGACTTCGGCCTCGTGGGGCGTGATGCCGAAGAACTTGGCGTCGAATCCCTCGATGTCGTCGAGAAAGGCGCCCCACTGGGTGGTGGATTCCATCAGGGCCGTGACGTCGGGCGCTGTGCCGGCGAAGTTCGGCCAGCGGCCTTCTGGCACCCGGCCGACCGCGTCCGTTCCCGCCGTGAGCTGCTGCCAGAAAGCGTCCGGCCCCTGTACGTTGCCGGGCAGGCGGCAGCCGATGCCGACGACGGCGATCGCACCGTCGTCGGAGCGGGCGGTGGAGGCTGTCTCATCGGCGGCACGGGGCTGCCGGTCCGGTTGCGCAGCATCGGCCTGGTCGGCCTTCGTCAGGGTGGCGACGAGTTGTTCGATGGTGGGGTGCTCCCACAGCAGCGTGGCGGCCAGTGGTCGGTCGAGCATCTTCTCCAGTTCGCCGGTCAGTCCGACGGCGTCTCGGGAGGTGAGGCCGTACTCCGCCAGAGGTCGGCCGTGGTCGAGTTGTTCCGGAGCGATACCGCTGATGTTCGAGACCAACTGCACCAGTGCGTTTCGCAGTTCTGCCACGCCCGGTCCGGAGCGGCCATCCGTGGTGGAGGTGGCGGCCTGGGCGTTGTCCTCGACTGACTCCTGGTGTCCGCCTGGTTGGTTCATACGTTGTCGGTCTCCCTCTGTACCTGGGGGTCGGAGGTCCACGCACCCCTGAGGTAGTGCTCGCGGCAGGCGCTGCGGGCGACCTTCCCGCTGGTGGTGTGGGGTACGGTGCCGGGCTGGGCGAGGACGAAGTCGTGCATCGCGATGGCGTGACCGGCGGACACCGCCACGCGTACGGCGCGTGTCACCTCGTCCTGGACCCTGTGGGGCTCCGCGAGGTCACGGGTGTGCTCGGCGACGACGACCAGGCGTTCTCCGTCATCACCGGGGACGGAGAACGCCGCGGTGTGGTGGCGGCGGATCGCCGGGTGGGCGTTCTCGACGCTGTGCTCGATGTCCTGCGGATAGTGATTGGTCCCGTCGATGATCACGAGGTCCTTCATGCGACCGGTGATGTAGAGGTGCTCGTCGTGCCACAGACCGAGGTCTCCCGTGCGCAACCAGTGATGCGTCCCCTCAGCCGGGTCGTCGCCGTGGAGGGTGGCACGGAAGGTGGCCTCGCTCTGTTCCGGGCGTCCCCAGTAGCCGCGTCCGACGTTGGGGCCGCGCAGCCAGATCTCGCCCACTCGCCCGTCCTCCAGCCGGACGAGGCCGACCGGGTCGACGATGGCGGCCTCCTGGTCGGTGGGCCGTCCGCAGCCGACCAGGCGGGTCACGGCCTGTCCGTCGGTGCCCTCGGCAGGCCGGGCGGTGCCGGCCGCCAACGCGTCACGGTCGAAGGAGGTGACGGTCGGTTCCGCACCGGCCGGTGAGGCGGAGACGAACACAGTCGCCTCGGCCAGCCCGTAGGACGGGCGCATCGCTGTGGGGACCGCTCCGACCGGGGCGAAGGCCTGCTGGAACCGCTGGAGCGTCTTCTCGGCGATGGGTTCACTGCCGTTGACCATGGCGGCGACCGATCCCAGCGACAGCGTCGCGCGCTCCTCGTCGGTGACGCGGCGCACACAGTAGTCATACGCGAAGTTGGGGGCGGCGGTGAGCGCACCCGGGTATTCGCTGAGCAGCCGCAGCCACCGGACGGGCTGTTGTACGAAGGACAGCGGATCCATGAGCACGGAATGGATGCGGCCGACGACAGGAAGCACGATCGCCAGCACGAGCCCCATGTCGTGGTACAGCGGAAGCCAGCCGACGGTGCAGTTGCGCCCGGCTCGGATGTCGTACGCCTTCAGCGCCTGGCGTGCGTTGGCGCAGACGTTGGCGTGGGAGATCTCCACGCCGGACGGCATGCGGGTGGAACCCGAGGTGTACTGCAGGTAGGCACAGTCCTCGGGGCGCGGATGAGAGGGCTCGCCGTCCGTCGGTGCGGCCTGTGCCGCCCAGTCCGAAAGCAGGTCCTCCTCGGTGGCCACTCGCACGCGGAGGCCGTCCTGGTTGGCGCAGAACTTCTCCGCGGCCTGAAGCGAGTCGGGGCTGGTGAGGGCGAGCACCGGGTTGGCGTCGGTGAGCGCGGCGGCCAGTTTCTCCGCATGGCCCGGCAGAGCCGGGGGGAAAAGGGGTACGGCGATCGCACCGGCGCACGTGGCCGCGAGGAAGCCGACGACGTAGTCGAGGTTCTGCGGACCGACGACCGCCACCCGCTCGCCGGCCGCGCCGCCGTGACGCAGGACAGCCGCGAGGGTACGTACCCGCTGCTCCAGCTGGCGCCACGTCAGACAGCTGTAGGAACCGTCACGATCGGTGCTGAAGTCCACCAGAGTAAACGCTTTTTCATCTGGGGTCTGCGCCGCGGCCCGGGCGAGATGATGACTGATCGTGTCTTTCATGGCTTTCAGCACTAACTCACCGGACCTTCGTTCTCGACAGGCATTCGGGACGCCTCGGCCGTCAGCCCGTCAGGCGAATTGATGGGCAGCCGCCGCTGCCCATCACCGCTTCGCAACGGATAGTTGCAATGGTGGGCGATCAGCCAAACACGGCCGGGTACCGAGAGGCAGCGCCACGCCGAGGGCCACGCCCGATCGGCGTACGGAACCCGAGCGGCGTTTTCCCCACCGGATACCGTCATCAGGGTGCCTGGGGCTCCCCCGAGAAACGAAAAGGTGGCAACAGGTCAGATGGGACTCATCAGGGACGGCCCGACCCGGCCCAGGCGACCGCGCTCCCCGGCGAGCAAGCACCCCCTCCCGGGGGCGAGCCCGTACTCCGGGTACCACCGATCTCGCCGTGATCGCCACCCCGGAGGGACCGCGCTGTGGCTGTCGGCGATCCGGGACGCCTTCTCCCGCCGGGTCGTGGCCTGGCAGACCTCCGCCCACGCGGACGCCGGTCTGGTCCTCACCTCGCGGGAGTGCGCGTTGGTCGGTCGCGAGGCCGCCCGGCAGCTCGTGCATCATGCGGAGCCCGGGCAGTGCACGCCATCGAGTTCACAACACGCCTGGTCAGAGCCGGAGCCCAGGTATCCGTGGGCTCGATCGTAGACTCGTGTGACGATGCCCTGGCGGAGAACCTGTGGGTGCCGGTCAGGACCGAGTGCGTCCGCGGCCACGTCTTCGTCACCGGAGCCGGGGCCCGGGCCGAGGCCGATCCAGCGCTCTTCGAGTACACCGGCGGCTTCCACAACCCCCGCGGTATCCGGAAACGGCCCGGCTCCCTCAGCCCCATCGGGTTCGAGCAGAAACAATACGCCAACCAGGCAGCCACCGAATAGGCGAACCTGAAATCACGCCGACCCACCCGACCAGCTATTCAGCATCTCCCCGGCGGGGGGGCCTCAAAACGGTAGTCGCGCCTGCACGCCCACGGGGCAGAGTACGCAGAAAGGGCGCGCAGAACGTGGCGGCGCCTTACCAGCGCCCACGCCGCTTAAGGCAGGTATCGTGAGCCGACTGCGTGTCCTCGCAATCCTCGTGGCTGTACTGCTGCCGTCCTTCATGACGGCCCTGGACAACACCGTCGTCAATGTGGCCCTGCCTCAGATCCAGGCCGAACTCGCATTGCGCGAGGCAGACCTCAAATGGGTTGCGGCCATTTATCCGCTCACCCTCGCCAGCCTTCTGCTGCTGGGCGGGCATCTGGCCGACACCGTCGGGCGGCGTGCGACGCTGTGGCTCGGTGTCGCCCTCTTCACCGTCGCATCGGTCGGGTGCAGTGCGGCGCCCTCGGGAATGGCGCTGATCGCCTGCCGGGGGCTGCAGGGAGCGGGCTCGGCGCTGATCCTGCCGGCCTCACTGGCGGTCCTTTCCCACGACCTGCCGCCTCGCGCGCGCAATGCGGCATTCAACGCCATCACCGCCGCGTTGGCTTCTGCGCTGGCCTGCGGCCCCGTGGTCTCCGGGGTCATGACACAGCACCTGGGCTGGCAATCCGTGTTTGCCATGAACACGCCACTCGGCTGCACGAGCCTCCTCGCCGGCTTCCTCGTCCCCCGGCCCGGGCCCTCGCCCCGTACCGCGTCCACGCCCTCGGCCACACTCTCGCTCCGCGTCGTGGCATTGGCCTGTTGCTCGCTGGCGGCCCTCGCCTACTGCCTGATCGAAGGGCCCGAAAAGGGATTCGGCGACATTCCCCTCGCCACGTCAGCAGGCATCATCGCCGCATCGGCCGTCGGTCTTTCCTACGAACTGACATCGCGCCGGAACACCGTGCTGCGGCCCCTCTTCCGGCAACGCCCTTTCACCGGCGGAGTCATTATTCAACTACTGTGGGGCCTGAGCGTGAGCGGAGTCTTCTTCTTGACGTCCCAGTTCCTACAGAACGGCCTCGGCCTCGCCCCGACCCCAGCTGGGCTCGCATTCATTCCCGTGGCCTTCTTCCTGATCATCACCACCCCTTTCATCGCGCGTATGGCGCGCCGCTGGGGAGACGGCCGGATCTCCGCTGCGGGCCTGCTCCTGGTCGGCGTCGGGTTGCTGATGGTCGCACTGGGCAGCTCCGGAGGGAGTCTCACCCATATCCTGCCCGGGCTTTCGGCCATCGGCTTCGGCTCTGCGCTGGCCGTTCCGCTGACCACCCGTGCTCTGGAATCCTCACCCGATCACCTTTCCGGAATCGCGGCCGGATTATTCAGCGCCGTCCGGGAGGCGTCCGGAGTCGTCGGGATCGGTCTGGTGGGCGCCGTCACGTCGTTCGTGAAACATGCCGCAGCCGCAGCCGGGGCCAAGGACTCGGATGCCTTTCTCTCCGGCTACCAGGCCGGTCTGTGCTTGGCGTCAGCACTGGTGGGGGCGGGAGCTCCCGTCGCGCTGTGGGCGCTGCGACACCGCAGAGGTACACCGGAAGGCGGCAGGGGAGCGTCCGCGTTCACCTCGGAGCCAGGACGATGACTGGTCAGGCCCGCCGGAGGGGTACCCGACGGGCACAAGGATCCGTCGGACACACGATCACGGCGCGCCAAGCGCCACCAGAACACGGTGGATTCCAGGGGCCGTTGCAACTGAGCCGCCCTCGCAGCGAGGAGTCCGCGACTACAGGGGAATGCGCGATCCGGCATAGGCGCCGACCAGCTCCTTGCCGACACGGCACCCCGATGTCCGTAGCACACCGACGAGCCGCCGAACAGGAAGCACCTGGGACGTCACCCCCTCGCGCCTCCTGCCGCCACGACGGCGCCGCGGCACCTGTCACTGGTCGGATACCGGGCCATGGGCACGCTCACGGACTGCCACCGGGCCCGGTCAACGGAAAACGCGCACGTGACGGACCGTATGGCGCATCCGGCTGTGCCGAGGTGCGCAGCAGCCCAATCGACCCGCCCCCAGCGGCCCCCAGCCGGCCCACGAAAATGATCAAGGGGCCGTTTCAGATTTCCTCTGAAACGGCCCCTGACCTGCGACTTCGCAAAGTCGGGACGACAGGATTTGAACCTGCGACCCCTTGACCCCCAGTCAAGTGCGCTACCAAGCTGCGCCACGTCCCGATGCCCGCTGACCTGGGGTTTCCCCCGGCCGTACGCGCACAAGAACAATACCGCACTTCCCGGGGTGGTCGCGCGCAGGTTTCGGTCGCGGGGCGTGGGGGTCGGCGGTTGACCTCGACCGCGGTTGAGGTTGCAGGATCGATGCATGACACAAGGAACCGCGGACACGGAGTTCCGCCACCAGGACCTGGGCCGGCTCATGGCGCTCATGACCGGCGCCGAGAAGCACGGGCCCGCCGCCACGTCCACCCTCGACGTGCTGTGGGTGCTCTACGACCGGGTGCTGCGGGTCGGGCCCGAGACCGCCGAGGACCCGGCTCGGGACCGCTTCCTGCTGTCCAAGGGGCACGGGCCGATGGCGTACTACGCCGTGCTCGCCGCCAAGGGGTTCTTCCCCGTGGACTGGCTGAGCGGCTTCGGCTCGTACGACTCCCCGCTGGGCCACCACCCCGACCGGGTGCTGGTCCCCGGCGTGGAGATCGCCAGCGGCTCGCTGGGGCACGGGCTGCCGCTCGCCGTCGGCAGCGCCCTGGGGCTGCGGGCCCAGGGGCTGGCCGGTCCGGCGGTGTGGGTGCTGATCGGCGACGCCGAGCTTGACGAGGGCAGCAACCACGAGGCCCTCGCCTACGCGGGGTCGGCCGGGCTGGATCGGCTGCACACGGTGGTGATCGACAACGATTCGGCGACCCACGGCTGGCGGGGCGGGATCGCCTCCCGCTTCGAGGCGGCCGGCTGGTCGGCGGTGACCGTGGACGGCCGGGACCACGAGGCGCTGTACGCCGCGTTCACCGCGCCGCATCCGGGACGGCCGCACGCCGTGGTCGCCCGCGTCGAGAAGAAGGCCTGAGGGGAGAAGCCATGGACACCATGCGGGAGCGGTTCATCGCGGTCACGTCGCGGTTGCTCGACGAGGACCCCCGGCTGGCCCTGGTGCTGGCCGAGATCAGCATGGACGGGTTCCGGCCCGCCCGGGAGCGCCACCCGGACCGGGTGATCAACGTCGGTATCCGGGAGCAGCTGCTGGTCGGGGTGGGCGGCGGGCTGGCCCTGACCGGCGTGCGACCGGTCATGCACACCTTCGCGAGCTTCCTGGTCGAGCGGCCGTTCGAGCAGCTCAAGCTGGACTTCGGGCACCAGGGAACGGGTGGGGTCCTGGTGAGCGCGGCGGCCAGCTACGACTGGCCGGCCGGCGGTTTCACGCACATGTCACCGGGTGACGTGGCGCTGATGGACACCCTGGAAGGCTGGACGGTCCACGTGCCCGGCCACCCCGACGAGGCCGAGGCGCTGCTGCGGCACGCCTACGCCGCGGGCGACGACAAGGTCTACGTCCGGCTCTCGCTCCAGTCGAACGCGGCCCCGCGCCCGGTGGACGGTCTACGGACGGAGACCCTACGGGAGGGTGGCGGCGGGGTGGTCGTCGCCGTCGGCCCGCTGCTGGACGAGGTCCTGGCGGCGACCGAGGGGCTCGACGTGACGGTGCTGTACGCCGCCACCGTGCGGCCCTTCGACGGTGCGGCGCTGCGCGCGGCCGTCGGCCGGGCCACGGCCGACGTGGTCCTCGTCGAGCCGTACCTGGCCGGCACCTCCTCGGCGGCCGCCGCTCAGGCGCTCGTCGACGTGCCGCACCGGGTGCTCGGGCTGGGCGTCGGCCGGGCGGAGCTGCGCCGCTACGGCACGATCGAGCAGCACACCGCGGCCCACGGGCTGGACGCCCGGTCCCTGCGGGAACGGATCACCGCGTTCCTGCGGTGATCCCGCCCCCGCCGGGCACCGTCACTTCCCTGCCAGGTCGGGGTGGGTCTCGGGCAGGCGGTGGGGGCCGCCTGCCGCCAGGAGTCGACGAGGATCGCCCGCGGCTCCGCCCGGTCCGATCCACGGATCCACGGGCTCGGCGGTCAGCGGGTCCGCGTCAGTGACCGTGGCGTCCGGCACCGACAACCGTCGCCCCCGTCAGCCCACCCGCACCGCGTCCTCCCGCGTCCGGACCAGGTCCGCGAGCTCCGCCGCCAGGGACTTCACGGTCGCCACGCCCTCCGTCCCCCACCGGCGGGGCTCCACGTCCACCGCGCAGACCGTGCCCAGGACCATTCCCTGGCGGTCGGTCAGCGGCGCGCCCGCGTACGACCGCACGCCGCTCTCGTCGACGACGGCGTTGCCGGCGAACCGCGCGAAGTCCCGTACGTCCTCCAGCACCAGGGCCCGCCGACGCACGACCACGTGCGGGCAGTACCCGTGGTCCCGCGGCAGCACCCGCGCCGGATAGCCGCTGGCCGGCGCGTCCGGCGCGTGGTGCAGGCCGGCGAAGAACTGCCTCTCCTCGCCGACGAAGTTGACCCCCGCGTACGGCGCCTGCAGCACCTCGGCGACGCGTCGCGCGAAGGCGTCCAGCTCGGTGTCCTCCCGCTGCCCCAGGCCCAGTTCGCGCAGCCGGACGGCACGCGCGGGTGCCTCCCGGTCCACCGGCGTGAGCAGCAGGTGTCCGGTCGACTCGTAGTACGTCATGACGGTTCCCCCCTAGACGGATACCGATCCGGCCGCTGTGGTGCGGCCAGGGACAGCAGATGGTGCACGAGGACCGCCAGCACCCCCGTCCCGGAGCCCGGCAGCCGCGCGTCGCACCGTACGACGGGCACGTCGGGCGCGAGGCCCACCGCCTCGCGGACCTCCTGCGCGGTGTAGCGGTGTCCGTCGTCGAACTCGTTGACGGCGACGACGAAGCCGATGCCGCGCCGCTCGAAGAAGTCCACGGCCGGGAAGCAGTCGGCGAGGCGGCGCGTGTCGGCGAGCACGACCGCGCCGAGCGCGCCGATGCACAGTTCCTCCCACAGGAACCAGAACCGCTGCTGGCCGGGCGTGCCGAAGAGGTAGAGGACGTGGCGCTCGTCCAGGGTGATCCGGCCGAAGTCGAGGGCGACGGTCGTGGTCGTCTTCGTCTCGACGCCGTCCAGCGGGTCGGTGGCCCCGCCGATGCCGCTGAGCAGTTCCTCCGTGCAGAGCGGCTCGATCTCGCTGACCGCGCCGACGAATGTCGTCTTGCCCGCCCCGAACCCGCCCGCGACGAGGACCTTCAGCGTTGCGGGCAGCGCGGCGGTGGCGGCCGCGCGGGGGTCGGTACGGGTGTCACAGTCGTCGGCGTAGGCCATCGAGCACCGCCCGGAGCAGGGTCTGGTCGTCGGCTGCGGCGAACGGTCCGCCGCCCGGGAACCGTGGCGCCTGCGCCGTGACGGCCCCGGATTCCATCAGGTCGGACAGCAGCACCTTCACCACCACCACCGGGAGCCGCAGCTGCCCGGCCACCTCGGCGACGGTGACGGCCGCGGCGCCCGCGCACAGGCGCAGCGCGAGGACGTGCTCGGCGCCGAGTGCGGTACGCGGCCGCACCCCGGTCGCGGTGACCAGGGACAGCAGGTCGAGGGCGACGGCCGCCCGGGTCCGCCCGCCGCTGGCCGTGTACGGGCGCATCACCCGCCCGGCCGAGTCGTCGAGCCAGGGCGCCGGCTCGGGCGGGGCTCCCCTGCCGTGCACGGCCCGGGCCCGCATCACTCCCGGCCCGGGGCCGGTCGGCGGGGCGGGGCCGTCAGGTACGGGCGGACGCTCTTGACCAGCATGGCCATCTCGTAGCCGAGGACGCCCGCGTCGGCCTCCCGGTCGGCGAGGACGGCCAGGCAGGTGCCGGATCCGGCGGCCGAGACGAAGACCAGCGCGCTGTCGAGCTCGACGACCACCTGCCGGACCTCCGCGCCCTCGCCGAAGCGGGATCCGGCGCTGCGGCCGAGGGAGTACAGGCCGGACGCCAGCGCCGCCAGGTGGTCGGCGCTGTCGGCGTCGAGGCCGTGCAGGCAGGTGACGAGGCCGTCGGCGGTCAGGAGCACCGCGCTGCGGGTGTACGGGACCCGCTGGACGAGGCCGCTGAGCAGCCAGTCCAGATCGGAGAGCCGGCCGACTGCCGGTGCCGGTTCCGGCGGCGTCGTCGCCGTCGTGGTCGCCGCCGCTGTCGTGGTCGCTGTCGCTGTCGCTGTCGGGGCCGTCGTGGTGGACGATTCGCCGCCCATGGTGGTGCGCTCCTTGCCGGGGTGGGGGTTCGGGGTCATGCGTCGTCCTCCGACTGGGCGAGACCGAAGCCGCGCCGGAAGGCCGCCATCAGGCCCGGGTCGTGAACGGGCGGGTCGCAGGCGTGGGCCCGCCGCGGCGCGGGGGCGTCCCGCAGTTCGGGGGCCAGGTGGGCCTGCGCCCGCCGCCGGGGCAGGGGCGGGCGGTCGGGGGCGGTCCGGGCGGCGGGTACGGACGCGGCAGCCGGCCCCGCCCCCGACGGTGCCGGGACCCCGGGCAGGGCACCCGGCGGCCGTGCCCCGGCCACGGGCCAGGGGTCCGCCGGGTGCGTGCCGAGCCGCGGATCCGGACCGCGCCCGGGGGCGGGGGTCGCCAGGCCCTCGGCGGTCGTCCCCGCGGCCGGCACCGCCCGGGACCCGGCCGCGTACGGTACCCGCGGCTGCGACGGCTCCCCCGTCGCCGCATGCCGGGCCCGGACCGGAGCCGGCGCCGGAACAGCAGCCGGTGCGGGGGCCGGTGCCGGAGGCGGGGCCACCGGTCCCGTCGGCCCCGAACGGCCGGCCCGCGGGCCGGGGGCGGGCGCCGCCCAGGCCGGCGCCGTCGGCCGTGCCCCGGCCGGCTCCGGCCGGGGCACGGACACCCGGGCGGGCTCCAGCGGCGGCCCCCAGGGCCCCGGCACGTGCTCGGACCCCGACCCCGCCGCCCCGGCTCCGGAGCCGTAACCGGAACCGGAGCCGTGACCGACAGCGGCCGCCGGCCCGGTTGCGGGCCCCTGCCCGCTCCCCCACGAGGTGGGCCGGGAGCCGCTGAGGGCGTCCGCCTCGCCGGGGGCCTGCGCACCGAGCAGGTCCTGGGGCAGCACGAGCACGGCGAGCACCCCGCCGTAGATGTTGGACTTGAGCTCGACGGCGATGCCGTGCCGCCGGGCCAGCGCAGAGACCACGTACAGGCCGATCCGACCGTCCGCCAGCAGGTGCCGCACGCTGACCTGGTCGGGGTCGACGAGGAGGGCGTTCATCCGGTGCTGCTCCGCTGCCGGCAGGCCGAGCCCGCGGTCCTCGACCTCCACTGCGATGCCCGCGGTGACCCGCTCGGCGCGCACCACCACGTCGGTGTCCGGGGCGGAGAACACCGTGGCGTTCTCGATCAGTTCGGCGAGCAGGTGCACCACGTCGGCGACGGCGTGCCCGCGTACGGTGCCCCCGGCCGGCGGCACCACCTTGACCCGCGTGTACTGCTCGACCTCCGCGACGGACGACCTCAGCACCTCGCTGAGGTCGATGGGGCGGGTCCACTGGCGGCGGGAGCCGGCCCCGCCGAGCACGGCGAGGTTCTCGGCGTGCCGGCGGATCCGGGTGGCCAGGTGGTCGACGTGGAAGAGCTCCTTCAGCAGGTCGGGGTCCTCGACGGTGTCCTCCAGCCCGTCGAGCAGCGAGATCTCGCGGTGCACGAGGGACTGGAGACGACGGGCGAGGTTGGCGAAGACCTCGACCTTCCGGTCGCTGTCGGAGGGCGCGGCGGGCCCGGCGACCCGCACGAGGGCGGTGTGCGCCTGCTCGCGGGCGCCGCGCAGCTCCTGCGCGAGCAGCCAGAACTCGTCGACCCGGCCGGGGTCGGCGCCGGGCGGCGGCTCGGTCGGGCCGCCGCGGACCGGCCGGGCCGGCTGCTCGCCGCGTTCCAACCGCTCGGCGGCGGTCCGCAGCTCCTGGCGGCCCCTCACGCTGGAACGGCGCAGGGCCTCGCAGCGGTCCCGGACGGCCTTGGCGCTGCGCTGGGCGCCGAGCAGGGCCGCGGCGAGCGCGCCGACGACGAGCAGGGCGCAGCCGAAGAGGACGGGCCACAGCCGGACGTCCCGGTGGCCGTAGCCGCCGCCGAGCTGGAGGGTGAAGATCACCGCGGCGGTTCCGCTGAGACCGGCGGCGAGGGTGGGCAGTACGGCGGCGCGCACCATCTGGGGCCGTATCTGCCGCTCCGGACCGGTGGCGGCGTGTCTCGACGGGGTGTGGCGGGCGGCGCGGGGTCCGGACATCGGCGTCCTCAGGCGTCCTCTTACGTGGGCCCGGCCCCCAGGGGTTCCGGGGCCGGCGTTGATCACCGGATACCCACGCTAGACCGCAGGATCCCGCCGCTGACAGCCAGTTGGGGAACTTCACCGGGGTGCTTCCCGCTCCCGAGGGGGCGCTCGTACGGCAGCCCGAATCCGCCGGGAGCGGTTGTTCGGGCCGGACCCGGGCCGGACGTGCGGGCCAGGTGCGCGCCCGCCGGACCCTCACCCCGCGGGGCGGGCCGTCGGCTCCCCGCCCACCGCACGGGTCCCGGGTGGCAGCCGGGTCAGTTGCACTTGCCGCTGCCGCTGTAGCAGGGCACGTACTCGGGGCCCGGCCGCGGCGGCGGTTTCGGGTGGGCGCGGTCCCAGTCGTGCTGCGCGAGCACGAGGAGCGCGGCCACGCCCAGCGCGGCGAGCAACTGGAGCACCACCGACCAGCGTGCGCGGAACAGTGCCGCGACCGCGGCGAGGCCGAGGACGACGACCAGGTAGTACGACAGCCAGGTGAGCTCCGCGAGCTCTGCCGCCTCGATCCGCTCGACCCGCCCCTGTGCGGCCCAGACCTCCATGCCGGTCCCGAAGCCGTGCAGGACGGCCACGGCGACCTCGACGAGAAGGAGGAGCACGCCGGAAGCGACGTCCGCGCCCGTGGCCGTCCGCCGGGACCACGGCCGCCAGGGGAGCCGTGGCGGTACGGGCGGTGCAGGGGGTGCTTTGGTCATGGCCCCAGCCTGACGGGGCGCTCACCGGTGGCGCATGAGTACGCGTACTCAGCCGCTCCCCGACTCCACGCCTCCTTCCGGCTGTTCCGCGCGAGCGGGCCCGTCAAGGTCCAGGACCGCCCGCTCGCGCTGCCTCGGGCGTCGATCGGCCCCCTGGACGGGCCGCCTGCGTGAGCTCCGTGTCCGGGGTCACCGCTCGCCGGCGAGGTCCAGGTCGCGGTCGGCCGGCGGGGCCGCGTCGGCAGTCGCCCCGGAAGCCGCCGCGGGACGCCGCCACGGGTGGTCGAGGGGCCGGGACACCGGGCGCCACCAGGGTTCGGTGGGGAGGACGCCGGCCGGCTCGAACGGCTCGCCCGGCCGGGGGACGGCCACGGGCTGCTCCGCTTCGGTCCCGGCGTCGAGGGTCCACTCGCCCGGCTCCGCCCACGGGTGGAAGGCGAGGTTGAAGGTGCCCCAGTGGATCGGCAGGAGCACGCCGTGCGGGGTGGAGCCCTGGAGGTCCAGGTGGGCGCGGACGCCCTCCTCGGGGGTCATGTGGATGTCCGGCCAGTACTCGGAGTAGGCGCCGATCTGGATCATCGTGGCGTCGAAGGGGCCGTGTTCGGCGCCGATGTCCTTGAAGCCGGGGAAGTAGCCCGTGTCACCGCTGTGGAAGACCCGGTGCTCGCCGCCGGCGACGACCCACGAGGCCCACAGGGTGTGCTGCTCGTTGCGCAGCCCGCGCCCGCAGAAGTGCCGGGCCGGGGTGGCGGTCAGCGACAGCCCGGCGATCCGGGTGGTCTCGTTCCAGTCGAGCTCGCGGATCCGGTCGGCCGGGACGCCCCAGTGCTCCAGGTGGGCACCGACGCCGAGCGGGACGGCGAAGACCGTGTCCGTGCCGGCCAGCTGCTTGACGGTCGGCAGGTCGAGGTGGTCGTAGTGGTCGTGGGAGATCACGATGGCGTCGACCGGGCCCAGGGCGGCCAGCGGCACCGGCACGGGGTGGAGCCGCTTGGGCCCGGCGAAGGGGAAGGGGGAGCAGCGCTCGCCCCACACCGGGTCGAAGAGGACCCGGCGTCCGTCGATCTCGGCGAGGACGCTCGAGTGCCCCATCCACGTCAGGCGCAGCCCGCTGGCCGGCGGCTTCGCCAGGTCGGCGAGGGTCGTCGGGTGGACGGGGACGGCCGCGGCCGGGCTGCGCCGGATCCGCTGCTCCCTGTGGAAGTAGACCTGGGCGAACTCCAGCATCGAGGCGGAGGGCCTGGTCCGGGCACCCACCGGGTTCCGGAAGGAGCCGTCGGCGAAGTTCGGCGAGCGCCGGATCCGCTCCAGCCGTGCGCCGGACGGATCCGCGCCGAAGGCTTCGGGGCGCAGGGCGCGCAGCCGCGGACGCAGGGGTTGGGAGCCGGTCAAAGCGCCTCCTGGGCGATGGGGCGGGCGGCCGCGGGCCATGGCCGGCGGTCTGCTTCCTACTGGTCTACCACCACCAACGCAGGGCGGCCCCGGAGGATTCCGGTAGGCACGCCCGCACCACACCTGTGACCGTCCCGCAACCGACCACCGCCCTCCGGGCGCCCCGACAGCCGACCGTCGGCCGCCGACCGCCGACCTACAGCGGCAGCAGGTCCGGCCGCTTCGCCTCGACGTGGTCCCCGGAGGACTCCCCGCGCAGCCGTCGGCCGATCCACGGCACCAGGTGCTCGCGGGCCCACTGGATGTTGTCGCGGGTCACGTCCACCGAGCCGCGCGGCTGCTGCGGCGGCCACGGCTGGTCGGGGTCGGCCGGCACGTCGAGCCCGAGCACCTGGGCGGCGCGCAGCGCGACCCGGGTGTGCCCCTCGGGCGAGAGGTGCAGCCGGTCGTGGTCCCAAGCCCGGCGGTCCTGTACGGACTTCAGCGACCAGAGGTCGAGTACGGGGCAGTCGTACCGGTCGGCGATGGCGCGCACGTGCGCGCTGTACGTGGCGACCTTGCCGCGCAGGTGCTTGAGGACGGGCACGCCGCGGGTGTCGAACCCGGTGGTGATCATGACCTGGCCGACGGAGGCGGTGAGGTCGGCGACGGCGGCCTCGAACCGCTCGGCGACGGCGTCCGGGTCGCTGCCGGGGCGGATGATGTCGTTGCCGCCGGCACAGAAGCTCACCAGGTCGGGGGCGAGTTCCTTGGCCCGGGGGACCTGCTCGGCCACGATCTGGTCGAGCAGCCGTCCGCGCACGGCGAGGTTCGCGTACCGGAAGTCGCCCTCCGGCCGCTGGTCGGCCAGGAGCACGGCGAACCGGTCGGCCCAGCCGAGGAAGAGCCCGTCGGGCCCCGGGTCCCCCACACCCTCGGTGAAGCTGTCCCCGAGTGCCGCGTACGAGCCGATGGTCCGGTAAGTCTGTTCTGTCGTCTCTGTCATCGTCGTCGCTGCCACGGGACCATATCCTTCACCGCGGGACGTGACCTACGCCACCGTAGGAAGGGGTTGACGGACCGTGATCTATACCACCCGGTCGGTGCGGAATAACAGCGCGTGAGGCCGGGACCCCCTCGGGTCCCGGCCTCACGCGTGTCCTTCGCCTCCGGCGGCGCGTGCCGTCAGATGGTCACGCCCTTGGAGCGCAGGTAGGCGATCGGGTCGATGTCCGAGCCGTACGAGGGACCGGTGCGGATCTCGAAGTGCAGGTGCGGGCCGGTGGAGTTGCCGGTGGAGCCGGAGAGGCCGATGGTCTGGCCGCCGCTCACGCTCTGGCCGACGGAGACGGAGAGCTGCGAGAGGTGGCCGTACTGGGAGTACCTGCCGTCCGCGTGCCGGATGACGACCTCGTTGCCGTACGCGCCGGCCCAGCCGGCGGAGACGACGGTGCCCGCGCCGACCGCCTTGACGGTGGTGCCGGAGCTCGCGATGAAGTCGACGCCGGTGTGGTAGCCGCTGGACCACATGGCGCCGGCGGTCCTGTACTGGGTGGAGATGCCGCCGGAGACGGGTGCGGTGAAGCCGGCCGCGGTGACCGCGCCGGAGGCGGCCGCGGCGGCGGTGGCGCCCGCCGTGGACGCGCCCGCCGTGGACGCGGCGGCAGCCGCGCTCTTCCTGGCCGGCGCGGGGGCGGCGGCGAGCGGGGAACCGGCGGCCGGGGCCTTCTTCTTCGGCTTCGGCGCGGGGGCGGGCCGCTCGGCCGGGGCCTGCACGGGGGCCCGGTCGCCGGGGGCGCCGAGGGTCAGTCGCAGGCCGGGGTGGATCAGGGAGGGGTCGCCGCCGACGGCCTCGCGGTTGTCGGCGTAGAGCCGCTGCCAGCCGCCCCGGAGGTCGTGGTCGGCGGCGATGGCGGAGAGGCAGTCGCCCGTCCGGACCGTGTACACGGCCGGAGAGGCGGAAGCGGGGACGGCGGGGACGGCGGCGTCGGCCTGCGGGGCCGCCGCCGGGAGCGCGGTGGTCGCCGCCGCCGGGGCGGGGGCGGCGGCGTGGGCGCCGCCGGCGCCGATCAGCGGCAGGGCCAGAGCGGCTCCGCCGGTCCCCGCGACGGCGGCGACGAGACCACGGGCTCTGGCACGGGACTTCGGTCGGCGGTGCTTACCCTTTGCCGGCATGGCGAATTCCTCTCCGGCGCCTGCGAGGTGAGCTGTCGGGTTCGGATTGGAGATGTCCGGCCGTCCGTGGACGTGCAACGCAACCGTGCACGGGAAGTGAACGGATGACGTACGGCTTCACCCCTAGCCGCCCCGGAGCAGAACTCCGGCGCGGCGGCCTACCTGGTTCCCCCGCTCCTGCCGCGCGAGTTCGGTCGAGTTCTTATTCCGGACGGCGGCAGGATTGGGCGGTCCATCCGGATCGATCGCGAAGGTAATCGAGCGGGACCGCACGGAACAAGCCGCGAATTTCCTGACGCATTCACAGGGACGGGACTTCGGTGGATTTCCGGTCACCCTGCGTCCATTCACGACCGCCAACAACCGCTCCGGCCGGGCCATTCGCTTTTGACGATCAGGCACGCACCGTCACCGTATGATCTGGCTCACGGGGCTGCACCCGATCCCTCCCCCGGCGCCGGCAAGTTGGCCCCAAGCAGAGCAATTCGGACACTCGATGACGATGTGGAGGATTTCCCTTGACCCAGCAGATACCACCCTCCCCGCCGAGCACCCCGCTCCCCGAGCCCGAACTGTCCGGTGTGCGCAACTTCCGCGATGTGGGCGGGCTGCCGACCGCGGACGGGCGAAGGGTCAAGACGGGACGACTCTTCCGAAGCGGACATCTGGCACATGCCACTGAAACCGATGCAGAATTCCTCGCATCGCTCGGACTGCACACCGTCTTCGACTTCCGGAACACGGCCGACCAGGCCCTTGAGGGTCCCGACGTCGAGCTCCCCGGGGTGCGCAACGTCAACATCCCGATGTCCGATCCGGCCGCCGGCAAGGAATTCTGGACCATGGTCCGCGACGGGGACCTGGGGCAGCTCCGCGGGATCCTCGGCGACGGAAAGGCCTTCGCCCGGATGGTGGACTCGTACCGCTCGATGGTCGTGGACCGCACCGCCGAGCACGGCCGGGTCCTGCACGCCCTCGCCGAGGACAGCCTCCCGGCGCTCATGCACTGCGCCGCCGGCAAGGACCGGGCCGGCCTGTCGATCGCCGTCACCCTGCTCGCGCTGGGCGTGGAGCGCGAGGCGATCCTCGCGGACTACCTGGAGTCGAACGCCCCGCACCGCCGCTACCGGCTCCGCCGCGGCGGCGACGCGCCCCGGCCGCGCTCCCCCGAGGTGACGGAGCTGCTCGCCCCGCTCTTCGACGCCCGCGCCGCGTACCTGACCGCGGCCTTCGACACCATCGACACGCACTGGGGCGGCGTCGACCGCTACCTGGCCGAGGGCCTCGGACTGACCTCCGGGACCCTCGGTCGGCTCCGCGAGCGGCTGCTCGACTAGCGGCTGCACCCGACCGCCGGCGGGGCTGCCGGCCGGCGGGGACGGGCCGGCGGCAGGGGGACGTCAGCCGCCCGCGACGGCCTGCTTGACCAGGGTCCGCCCGAAGTCCCACAGGAGCCCGCCGCCGGCGTGCGCCTCGTCCATGACCGCGCGGAAGGCGGCGACGAACCGGTCGACGTCCGCCTCGTCCACGACCAGCGGCGGAATCAGCTTGATGACCTCCAGGTGGTCCCCGGACACCTGCGTCAGGATCCGGTGCCGCTGGAGCAGCGGCACCACCACCATCTGCGCGAACAGCCCCTTGCGGGCCGCCTGGAGCATGGTCCATCGGCTGCGCAGCCGCAGCGAGGCCGGCCGGCCGAACTCGATGCCGATCATCAGGCCGCGGCCCCGGACCTCGTACAGCAGCTCGTACGCGTCCACGAGCGCCGCTAGGCGCCCGCGCAGCAGGTCCCCCATGGCGCGGGCGTTCGCGACGACCGACTCGTCCTCCATGACGGAGAGCACTGCCAGCCCGGCCGCCATCGCCTGCGCGTTGGACCCGAAGCTGGCGGAGTGCACCAGCACCCGGTCCATGGAGGAGTAGACCTTCTTGAAGATCCAGTCGCGGCCCAGGGTGGCGCCGACCGGTACGTAGCCGCCCGACAGTGCCTTGGCCACGCACACCAGGTCCGGCTCCACGCCCGGCTCGTGCTGGTACGCGTAGAAGTCACCGGTCCGTCCGAGGCCGGTCTGCACCTCGTCGGCGATCAGCAGCGCCTTGTGCCGGCGCAGCAGCTCCTGTGCGGCGGGCAGGAAGCCGGGCGGGGCGGCGTGCACGCCCTTGCCCTGGATCGGTTCGACGACGAAGGCGGCGACGTCGCCGCGCTTCAGCTCCCGCTCCAGGGCGGCCAGGTCGCCGAGCGCGATCCGGGTGTCGGGCAGCAGGGGCGCGAAGCCGTCCCGGAAGCCCGCCTCGCCGTTCACCGACAGCGAGCCGGTGGTCAGCCCGTGGAAGGCGTGGTCGCAGTAGAGGACCCTGGTCCGGCCGGTGGCGTACCGGGCGAACTTCAGGGCGGTCTCCACGGCCTCGGTGCCGCTGTTGCCGAAGAACACCCGGTCCAGGTGCGGGCTGTACGCCAGCAGCTTCTCGGCCAGCAGCCCGGGCAGCGGCTGGCAGTCGAAGCGGGTGAGGTCGGCGAGCTGCGCGTCGAGCACGTCGTGCAGGGCGCGGCGGACGACCGGGTGGTGCCGGCCCAGGCCCATCACCCCGAACCCGGACAGCATGTCCAGGTAGTCGTTGCCCTCGGCGTCCCAGAAGTGGGCGCCCTCGGCCCGCTCGTAGACCTTGTCGAAGCCGATCGTGTGCAGCATGCGCGGCAGCTGCGGGTTCAGGTGCCGGGCGTGCAGCTCGTACCGCTCTGCGCCGCGTTCGGCCAGCAGGGCCTTGAGGTCGAAACCCCCCGGCGCCGGGTTCATGCCGATCCGCCCCGGTTGCCGCCGATGGTGTCCCTGGCCGCGCGCAGGGACTCCTTGAGGGAGCCCATGGTGGCGAGGACGGCGGTGGGCTCGTAGCCGCAGTGCGCCATGCAGTTCGCGCAGCGCGGGTCCTTGCCGCGGCCGTACTTGCTCCAGTCGGTCTCCTCGATGAGTTCGCGGTACGTCGGCACGTACCCGTCGCTCATCAGGTAGCAGGGGCGCTGCCAGCCGAAGAGGGAGTAGTTCGGAATGGCCCAGGCGGTGCAGGGGAAGTCGGCCTTTCCTTCCAGGAAGTCCAGGAACAGCGGGGAGTGGTTGAGCCGCCAGCGGCGCCGGTTGCCGCCCGCGAAGGCCTTCCGGAAGAGTTCCCGGGTCTGTTCGACGCCGAGGAAGTGCTCCTGGTCGGGTGCCTTTTCGTAGGCGTAGGCGGGCGAGATCATCATTTCGTCGACCTTGAGGTCGTCATTGAGGTAGTTGAGGACCTCGATGACGGTCTGCGGGGTGTCGGTGTTGAAGAAGGTGGAGTTCGTGGTCACGCGGAATCCGCGCTCCTTCGCCTCCTTGATGGCGGCGACCGCCTCGTCGAACACGCCTTCCTTGGCCACCGATTCGTCGTGGCGTTCACGCAGTCCGTCGATGTGGACGGCGAAGGCGAAATAGGGCGAGGGGGTGAAATTCCCGATCTTCTTGCGCAGCAGCAGGGCGTTGGTGCACAGGAACACGTACTTCCGCCTCGCCACCAGCTGGCGGACGATCTCGTCGATCTGCGGGTGCATCAGGGGCTCGCCGCCCGCGATGGACACCATGGGGGCACCGGACTCCAGGACGGCGCCGACCGCCTGGGCCACCGGCATGCGCTGCTTGAGCACCCCGGCGGGGTGCTGGATCTTCCCACAGCCCTCGCAGGCGAGGTTGCAGGCGTAGAGCGGTTCCAGCTCGACGATCAGGGGGAACTTCTCGCGCTTGCGGAGCTTCTGTTCGAGTAGGTAGGTCCCGACCCTGATGGACTGTCGCAGCGGCATGGCCATCTGACTCACCTCCTGGGGAGCGGCAAAGAACGGTGCCAGTCGTAGAACGCGGGCAGTACGGCACGCAGTACACGGAAGGCCGATATTCCACCGCGGACCGTCCCGATGCGGACGAGCTCGTGCTCCGGGGCGTCCACGACCACCCGGACGGCGGCAACCGGGCGGTGCTCACCGGGCGCGGGGGCGCGGGCGGCGGTCCACAGGGTGGCCGCCGATTCCATGTCGACGCCGATGGCGCCGGTGGCACGCAGCCGGGCGCGCTCCTGGCCCCGTACGACCCGGTCGGATCCGGTCAGCGCGCCGGTGTGCACGGTCCGGCCGGGAGCGGCCCGGGCCAGTGCCTCGGCCAGCAGGGACGTTCCCGCACAGGCGACGGTGCCGCGCGGGTCGCGGGTCTCCTCGGCGACGACCAGGTCGCCGGGGTGCATGCCGGGTACGAGCCCCGCGCAGAACCCGGTGGCGAGGACGGCGGCCCGCTCCAGCCCCGGTGCGGCGAGGGCGCGGGTGA
The DNA here is from genome assembly GCF_051550185.1 of Streptomyces pallidus (ex Mingjun et al. 2026). Taxonomy (NCBI): domain Bacteria; kingdom Bacillati; phylum Actinomycetota; class Actinomycetes; order Kitasatosporales; family Streptomycetaceae; genus Streptomyces; species Streptomyces pallidus (ex Mingjun et al. 2026). The sequence goes on from NZ_CP196181.1 coordinate 1,479,253, forward strand.
CGGCCCGCTCGGCGGCGCGCGGCCCCATGCCGGTGCGCAGGACCGTGTACCCGAGGGGGGCGCCGCGGTCGCCGCCGCTGCGCAGGGCGGCCCGCTCGATGCGCAGGGCGCAGGCGACGAGCAGCGGTCGGGGCTCGGGGCCACCGGCCCGGGCGGCGGGCATCAGGGCGTCCCGGGCGCGAAGGGGTCCCCGTACAGGTAGCGGCCGAGGGCGGTGAGCGGGAACACCTGCCGGTACAGGTGGTAGTTGATGGAGAAGTCCCAGGGGAAGCCGGTGCCGGTGAAGTGCGGCTCGTCCCAGGAGCCGTCCGCCCGTTGCGTCCCGGTCAGGTAGGCCACGCCCCGTTCGACGGCCTTGCCGTCGCGCTCCCCCGCCGCGAGGAGGGCCATCAGCGCCCACGCGGTCTGCGAGGCGGTGGAGTCGCCGCGTCCCGCCCAGGTGGTCGGGTCCCGGTAGGAGCGCTGGTCCTCGCCCCAGCCCCCGTCGTCGTTCTGTACGGATTCCAGCCAGGCCACGGCCCGGCGGACCGCGGGGTGGCCGGGGGCGATGCCCGCGGCCACCAGGGCGGGCACCACCGACCCGGTCCCGTAGACGTAGTTGGTGCCCCAGCGGCCGAACCAGCTTCCGTTCGGCTCCTGTTCGGCGAGGAGCCAGGCCGTGCCGCGCCGGGTCCGCGGGTCGGCGGCGCGGCCCTCGGCGGCGAGCATCTCCACCACGTGGGCGGTGACGTCGGCCGAGGGCGGGTCGACGACCTCGCCGAAGTCGCAGAACGGCAGCCGGTTGGGCAGGGAGCTGGTGTTGTCGGCGTCGAAGGCGCCCCAGCCGCCGTTCCTCGACTGCATGCCGAGGGTCCAGGACACGGCCCGGGCGATGGCGGCCTCGGCCCGGGCCGGGTCGGAGTGCCGGATCCGGCGCAGGGCGAGGACGACCTCGGCGGTGTCGTCGATGTCGGGGTAGGTGTCGTTGTGGAACTCGAACGCCCAGCCGCCGGGGGCGAGTCCGGGCCGGCGCACCGCCCAGTCGCCGCTGCGGGTGATCTCCTCGTCCAGCATCCAGTCGGCCGCCTTGACCAGGGCCGGGTGGTCGGGCGGCAGCCCCGCGTCGGCCAGCGCGATGGCGGCGAGGCAGGTGTCCCAGACCGGGGACTGGCAGGCTTCGACCATCCGGACGGGCCCGGGCTCGCCGGGCCGGCCGTCGGGGCCGGGGGCGGTGTCCTCGCGCCAGACGGCGAAGCGGTCCAGGGAGTCCAGGCCGGCCCGCATCACGGGGTGCCCCAGGTCGTAGCCGAGCAGGTGCAGGGCGATGAGGGAGTACACGGCGGGCGGCTGGATCCCGCCCCAGCAGCCGTCGTTCTCCTGCCGTTCGACGATCCAACGGGCGGCGGTGGCCATGGCCGCCCTGCGCAGCGGGCGGGGGGCGAACCGGCGGTAGACGTGCAGGGCCCGGTCCATGCGCTGGAAGAGCCCGTCCCAGCTGGACAGCGGTGCGAGCCGTACGGCGGGGACGGGCCGGCGGGCGTCGGTGTGCAGCTCGTCCAGGGCGAAGGGGGCGGGTCGGACCGGCCGGTGCGCGGAGACGATGGTCAGCGGGACGACGGTCTGGCGGGCCCAGCAGCCGAAGTCGTAGATGTTGAGCGGCACCCAGGACGGCAGGAGGACCAGCTCGGGCGGGAGCTCGGGGAGGTGGTCCCAGCTCCACCAGCCGAAGAGCGCGAGCCAGATGCGGGTGAAGACGCGGGCGGCGGCGATCCCGCCGTGGGCCCGGATCCAGGCCGAGGCGCGGGCCATGTGCGGGGCGTCGGGGGCGTCTCCGGCCAGGCGCAGGGCGACGTACGCCTCGATGGTGGCGGAGAGTTCGGGCGGGCCGCCGTGGAAGGTGGCCCAGGTGCCGTCGGAGCGCTGTTCCCCGCGGATGTGCCGGGCCGCGGCCCGGGTGGTGGCCTCGTCCCGGATGCCGAGGAACTGGCGCAGCAGCAGGTCCTCGGCGTCCATGGTGACGTTGGTCTCCAGGTCGCCCTTCCACCAGCCGGCCGGGTCCTGCTGCCGCAGCAGGTGCCGCGTGGCGCGCTCGACGGCCTCGCGGACGCCGGGCGGTGCCGCGTCCGTGCTCCCGGCCGTGGCACTGACGGTGCTGCTGATGGTGCTGCCGGCCGTTCTGCCGGAGGTGCTGTCATCCGGATCGGCGCCGCGGGGACCGGCGCCGTCGGTCGTCGCTGTCATGGCTTCCCCTTAACGTGCAGTGGCCTGTGCTTCTGCTGTGCTGGGGTCTGCCGTCGGCCGGCGCTACGGGCTGGTGGCGCCGGCCGGCGACTCGCGCGTCATATCCGTACCCGGGTGACGGGGGTGGCGATCACCTCTTGCGTACGACGACGAAGTCGGCGAGGGCGACGAGCTGTTCGCGCACCCGCTGGGGCATGTCGACGTCGTCGAGGGCGCGGACGGCGATCGCGTGCTGGCGGCGGGCCTCCTCCGCGGTCCACTCGCGGCCTCCCGCCTCCTCGATGAGGGCGGCGCGGGCGGCGAACTCCTCCTCCGAGAAGTTCTCGAAGTCGTTGCTCTTGGCATCGGCGGCGAGGAGCTCGCCGAGCTTCTCGGCGGCGGGGCCGCCGGCGGCGAGGGCGGCGACGACCGGCAGGGACTTCTTGCGCTGGCGCAGGTCGCTCCAGGTCTGCTTGCCGGTGGACTCCGGGTCGCCCCAGATGCCGAGGAGGTCGTCGACGGCCTGGAAGGCGAGGCCGAGGTGGTAGCCGTACTCCTCCAGCTTGTCGGCCGTGCGGTCGTCCGCGCCGCCGAGGACGGCGCCGATGGAGATGGCGCAGGCGAGCAGGGCGCCGGTCTTGTTGCCCTCCATCTCCAGGCACTCCTCGACACTGACGCTCTCGCGGTGCTCGTAGGAGATGTCCTGGGCCTGGCCGTCGATGAGCTTGCGGCTGGCGGTGGTCAGGCGGCGGGTGGCGCGGCCGGCCTCGACGGTGCCGAGCTCCAGGAGCACCTCGTTGGCGAGGGCGAACAGCGCGTCGCCGACGAGGATGGCCTGGGCCGGGCCGTGGACCTTCCACACGGTGTCGCGGTGGCGGCGCTGCTCGTCGCCGTCCATCAGGTCGTCGTGCAGGAGGGAGAAGTTGTGGACGAGCTCGACGGCGACCGCGCCGGGGATGCCCACCTCGGCGGGGGCCCCGGCGGCCTCGGCGGACAGCAGTGCGAGGGCGGGGCGGACGGCCTTGCCGCCGTCGCCGTCCGCGGGGTTGCCCTGGGCGTCGATCCAGCCGAAGTGGTAGGCGGCGACGGTGTCCATGGGCGCGGCGAGCCGTTCCACCGCGGCACGCAGTGCGGGAGTGGACAGGGTGCGGCCGCGTTCGAGGAGGGCGAGGGTGTCCGCGACCTCCGTCTGCGCCGCTTCCGCCGCTCTGTTACCGGCTTCGGTGTTCTCGACGGCCGGGTTCCCCGGGTTCACTGGCTCTCCTCTGTTCTCCGTGCGTGCGGTGCCGGTGGTGTTGGTGATCGTCATGCCGCCTCCTGCAAGGGATGGGCCCGGTGGCGGCCGAGTGCGGCGAGCGCGGCGTGCGCCGCGCTCAGGCCGCTCCGGACGGCACTCTCCATGGTCGCGGGCCAGCCGGTGGCGGTCCACGCACCGGCGAGATAGAGACCCGGCGTGTCGGTGCACGCCCCGGGGCGCAGCCGGCCGACGCCGGGGGTGGGGGCGAACGTGGCGGTGCGCTCCCGGGTGACGAAGAAGTCGCGTACCTTGGCGCCGCGCGCGGCGGGCAGCAGCCGTTCCAGCTCGGGCAGGTACGTGCGGCGCAGGACGGTCACCGGTTCGTCGATGTCGTTCTGGGCGACGGACTGGGACAGGGCCAGGTACTGGCCGCCGTCGGACAGGCCGGAGGACCCGGTGCGGTCGAAGACCCACTGGACGGGGGTGCCGAGCGCGGCGAAGAAGGGCCGGCGCAGCACCTTGCGGTCGTAGACGACGTGGACGTTGAGGATGGGCGCGGTGCCGATGTCCAGGAGCCGGTCGGGGTCGGCGAGCGCGCCGGCCGGGAGCAGACCGTGGGCCTCGCGCTGCGGGACGGCGAGGACGACGGTGTCGGCGTCGAGGGTCTCGGCCTCGGTGGCGACGCGCCAGTTGCCGTCCGGCGTGCGGGAGACGGAGGTGACCCGGGTGCGCAGTTCGGTCCGTACGCCCGCGGCGTCGAGCGCGGTGCGGGCGAGGGTGTCGTGGAGGTCGCCGAGGGGGACCCGGGCCCAGCCGATGTCGGCGGCGCCGTTCTCGGAGAGCAGGCCGGTCTTGAAGACCATGGCGGCCAGGGCGAGCGAGGAGTGCTCGGCGGTGGCGTTGAGGGTGGCGATGCCGATGAGGTTCCACAGGGCCTCGACGGTGCGGGGGCTCTGGCCGTGGCGGCCGAGCCAGGTCGCGAAGTCCAGTCCGTCGAGGGCCGGGTCGGCGGGGTCCAGGCCGCGCAGGGCGAGGGCGGCGCGCCCGACGGCGGCCCGTTCGGCGAGCGAGAGGTGCGGGTAGCGGGCCAGCGATCCGGCCAGGTGCAGCGGGACGGGCAGGGCGCTGCGGCGCAGCCGGCCCAGGCGCGGCCCGCGCGGGTGGCCGACGTCGAGGACGGGTACGTCGAGCCGGTCCTGCAGCGGGGCGAGGGCGGCGCCGTCGATGCGGTCGAGGAACCACCGGTAGGCGGTGCAGCAGCGCAGGTAGACGTGCTGGCCGTTGTCGACGGTGAGGTCGCCGCGCTTGAAGGAGAAGGCGAGCCCGCCGAGCCGGGGGCGGCCCTCCAGGAGGGTGACGCGCACGCCGGCGTCGGCGAGTTCCAGGGCGGTGGTGACGCCGGCGAGGCCGCCGCCGACGACCACGGCGTGGTGCGCGGTCGCGGTCACGCGGTCCTCCTGGTGCGCTGGCGCGAGACGGTCCGGGCGTCGAGGCCGGACAGGCCGCGCACGGCGACGTACGCCTTCTCGTGCGGGGGCAGGGAGACCCGGCCGCGGAGCACCGCCTCGGGTTCGCGTTCGATCCGGTCGAGGAGGCGGCGGTAGATGCCGGCCATGGCCGCGACGCAGGCGCCGCTGCGCCGGTCGAGCATCGGCAGCAGCCGGTAGCCCTCGGCGAACAGGGCCCGGGCGCGCCGGACTTCGTGGTGGACGAGGCCGGCGAAGTCGGCTCCGGCGGGGAGCTGGCCGTCGGCGAAGCCCCTGTCGCAGCCGAACTTGGCGAGGTCCTCGGCGGGCAGGTAGGTGCGCCCGTTGCCGGCGTCCTCGCGGACGTCGCGCAGGATGTTGGTGAGCTGCAGGGCGAGGCCGAGGGTGTCGGCGTACTCGCTCGCGCGCTCGGCGCCGGCCGCGCCGGCGGCGGTGCCGAACACGCCGAGGGAGAGCCGTCCGATGGCCCCGGCGACGCAGCGGCAGTAGAGCTCCAGGTCCTCCCAGGTCGCGTACGTTTCGCCGCGGACGTCCATCAGTACGCCGTCGATGAGCTCGTCGAGGCCGCCGAGCGGGATGGGGAAGCGGCGCGCGGCGTGGGTGAGGGCGACGGCGACGGGGTCGGTGTCGTCCTCGTCGACCTCGCCGTCGCGGATCCGGCCGAGCAGGGCCCGGGTCTCCTCCAGGCGGGTCAGCTTGGCCCCGGCGGGGAGCGTGCCGTCGCCGATGTCGTCGACGCGCCGGGAGAAGGCGTACAAAGCGGACATGGCCTGGCGCTTGTCGGTGGGCAGCAGCCGGATGCCGTACGCGAAGTTGCGCGCCTGCGCCCCGGTGACGGCCTCGCAGTAGCTGTAGGCCGCCAGGACCGGCGCGGACGGCGCGGTGGTGTGTGCGGAACCCTCCACGGTCGGGCTCACCCCTTTCTCGGCGCGGTGCGCAGGACGGCGGCCACCTCGCGGAGCAGGCCGCTCCGGGTGGGCCGCGGAGGGCCGGGGAGTACGTCGAAGCCGGCGCCGGCGACGGCGCGCAGGGCGGCGCGGCCGCCGCCGACGAACCCGGCGAGCAGCAGCCGGAGCCGGCCGTGGACGCTGCCCACGAGCGGGGTGCCCTCGTCCAGCAGGTCCCGGGCGCGGGCGGCCTCGTAGGCGACGAGGGAGCGGACGGAGGCGCCGGCGGTGGGGGCCTTGAGGTCGGTTTCGGCCACGTGGAAGCGGCGCAGGTCCTCGGCGGGGAGGTAGATCCGGTTCCGGTCGAGGTCCTCGGCGACGTCCTGGACGTGTTCGACGATCTGCAGGGCGGTGCAGACCGCGTCGGAGCGGCGGATCCGTTCGGGCGTGGCGGTGCCGGTGAGGGCGAGGACGAGGCGGCCCACGGGGTTGGCGGAGAGCTCGCAGTAGGCGAGCAGGTCGCCGTACGTCTCGTAGCGGGTGACCTGCTGGTCCTGGCGGTTGGCGGCGATCAGCCCGAGGAACGGCTCGGGGGTGAGGCCGTGGGCGCGGACCACGGGCTGCAGGGCCTGGAGGAGGGGGTGGCGCGGGGCGCCGCCACCGGATCCGAAGACCCGCCCCAGGTCGGCCTCGAAGGCGTCGAGCATCGCGAGCCGGTCGTCGGCGTCGGCGGCGTCGAGGCCGAGGAGGACGGCGTCGCGGCCGCCGGGGGCGAGGTCGCCGTCGCCGATGTCGTCGACGAGGCGGGCGTAGCCGTACACGGCCATCAGCCCGTCGCGCCAGGCGCGGGGCAGGAAGGCGGGGGCGACGGGGAAGTTCTCCGTCCGGGCCTTGCCGAGGGTGGCGTTCGCGTGGGCGTCGGGGGCCGGGGTCTGCCGGGGACGGATGCCGTGCGCCGGGGTCACCGCCCGCCGCCCGCGGCGCGGACGGCCGTGAAGCCTGGGGGCCGGAGAATTCCCGTAGCCATTGCCGTCACATCTCCCGTTCTACACTGCCGACGCAATACATCCTATTTCGGACACGCCGCCGGACTTTCCCCGGGCTGTCCCAGGCCGTTCACCTGCGGGGAATCGTCCCCTCTTGCCGCGGTTCAGGGCCGCTCCAGCTTACGCTGTACAACGCCGCGGAACCTTCCGGGGTATTCGCAGCGCTACCGAATGTCGGCCCGAATTGCCCCGGACGCGCCTTGGGGGACACGCCGGCGACACACCCGGCCCGCGCCCGGGACGCGCCGAGGCCCCCGACCGCTCGGGGCGGCGGGGGCCTGCGGCGGCGGCGGTCAGTGCCCGGTGGCCTTCTCGTAGGCCGAGACGACCTCCTCGGTGGGCCCGTCCATCAGCAGCTCGCCCTTCTCCAGCCACAGGACGCGGCTGCAGGTGTCGCGGATGGACTTGTTGTTGTGGCTCACCAGGAAGACGGTGCCGGCCTGCTTGCGCAGCTCGCGGATGCGGTCCTCGGAGCGCACCTGGAACTTGCGGTCACCGGTGGCCAGCGCCTCGTCGATCATGAGCACGTCGTGGTCCTTGGCCGCGGCGATGGAGAAGCGCAGGCGCGCGGCCATGCCGGAGGAGTACGTGCGCATCGGAAGGGAGATGAAGTCGCCCTTCTCGTTGATCCCGGAGAAGTCGACGATGTCCTGGTAGCGCTCGCGGATCTGCTCGCGGCTCATGCCCATGGCCAGCCCGCCGAGGACCACGTTGCGCTCGCCCGTGAGGTCGTTCATCAGTGCCGCGTTGACACCCAGCAGCGAGGGCTGGCCGTCGGTGTACACCTTGCCGGACTCGCAGGGCAGCAGGCCCGCGATGGCGCGCAGCAGGGTGGACTTGCCGGAGCCGTTGGAGCCGATCAGGCCGATGGCCTCGCCGCGGTAGGCGGTGAAGGAGACGCCGCGCACGGCGTGGACACGGCGGACGCCCGGAGCGTCGCCCTTGCCCCTGCGCATTATCTTGCTCAGCGCCGCGGTGGCGCTGCCCTTGCCGGAGCTGCCGGTGTTGACGCGGTAGACGATGTGGACGTCGTCGGCGATGACGGTGGGGACGCGGCCCCCGTTGTTCTCAGCCACGGCCGTAACGCTCCTCAGCCTTCCAGAAGTACACGAATCCGCCGACGCCGATCACGACGGCCCAGCCCAGGGCGAAGGCCCAGACGTGCGGCGGCAGGTTCTCCCGGCCGTAGTCGTCGATCAGGGCGAAGCGGATCAGGTCCATGTAGATCGCCGCCGGGTTCCACTGGAGCACGTCCGCGATCCACGCGGACCTCTCCTTGAGCATGTCGTTGATTGAGAACATGACCCCGGAGGCGTACATCCAGGTGCGCGTCAGGAACGGCATCAGCTGCGCGAGGTCCGGGGTCTTGGCACCCATGCGCGCGAAGACCAGCGCGAGACCGGTGTTGAAGACGAACTGCAGCACCAGCACCGGCACCACGAGCAGCCAGGACAGCCGCGGCATGTTGCCGAACGCCACCACGGTGACGAACACCACGATCATCGAGTACAGCAGTTGCTGGAGCTGCTGCATCGAGAAGGAGATCGGCAGGGAGGCCCGCGGGAAGTGCAGGGCGCGGACCAGTCCGAGGTTGGACGGGATCGCGCGCACGCCGGCCATCACCGAGCTCTGGGTGAAGGTGAAGACGAAGATGCCGATCACCAGGAAGGGGATGTAGACGTTCTTCCCCATCCCGCGGCCCGCGTCCATGATCAGGCCGAAGATCAGGTAGTAGACCAGCGCGTTGAGCAGCGGAGTCGCCACCTGCCAGATCTGGCCGAGCTTGGCCTGGCTGTACTGAGCGACCAGCTTGGCCCGGGAGAACGCCAGGATGAAGTGCCGCCGGTCCCACAGCTGCCGCACGTACCCGGCGAGGCCGGGCCGGGCGCCGCTGACGGACAGGCCGTACTTCCGGGCGAGCTCGGCGGGGGACAGCCCCGCGTCTTCGGACGGCGGCTTGCTCGTGGCGAGGGCGCCGTCCTGGGTTGTGTCACTCACAAGTTGAAACTTTCCGTCTTCAAGATGCGGCAGTAGGTGGCATCGGACCTGGGCGTACGGACCGTGACCGCGCCATGTTCTCAGACGCCGGAGCGTCAGATGACAGGCGGTCGCCCCAGCCGGGTCAGCCGCCAGACCGTGCGCCACCTCATGGGGCGCCGGGGACCGCAGGGGGTGGTCCAGCCCTCCTTGAAACCGCCGAACCAGGCCTTGAGGGCCGGGACCGAGGGCCTGCGCAGGAGCGTCAGCAGGAGCCAGACGCCCACGTAGACCGGTACCAGCGGGGCGGGCAGGTTGCGGCGGGCGAGCCACACGCGGTTACGGGCCACCATACGGTGGTAGACCGCGTGCCGGGAGGGGGCGGTTTTCGGGTGCAGCAGCACCATGTCCGCCCGGTAGTCGATCGACCACCCTGCGTCAAGGGCCCGCCAGGCCAGGTCGGTCTCCTCGTGCGCGTAGAAGAACTCCGCGGGCAGGCCCCCGACCTGCGCGAACACCGAGGTGCGCACGGCGTTGGCGCCGCCCAGGAAGGTCGTCACGCGGGAGGAGCGCATCGGGTCGGCGGCGCGCAGCCGGGGCACGTGCCGGCGCTGGGTCTCACCCGACTCCGGGTCGGCGATCCGGAAGCTGATGATCCCGAGCCCGGGGTCCTCGGTGAAGGCCTGCCGGCACAGCTCGGCGGTGTCGGTGCGCTCCAGCAGCCCGTCGTCGTCGAGGAAGAGCAACACGTCGACGTCATAGCCGTCGCCGCCGCCGGAGCCGAAGGCCTCGATGCCGACGTTGCGGCCGCCGGGGATACCCAGGTTGTCCGGCAGGGTGACGGTGCGCACGTCGTCGGGGAGCCCCGTGACCTCGACGCCCTGGCCCACGACGACGACCTCGACGGGGTCGCCCTCCTGGCGGGCCACGGAGTCGATCAGCGCCTTCAGCTCGTCGGGGCGGTTGCCCATCGTGATGATCACCGCGCCGACGCGCAGCGGGGCGGTCACCGCAGCCTGCTGGAGACGAGGACGGAGACCAGGTGCAGCACCGTCTGCAGCAGCGCGATGCCGGCGAGGACGGCGACCCCGAGCCGGGTGTAGAACAGGTCACCGCGCATCTGGTCGACGACGGCCAGCACCAGCACCAGCAGGGAGGCCTCGATGCCGAGGATCAGCCGGTGGAACTTGAGCGCGGACGCCGCCCGCCGGGCGAGCGCCATGCCGGAGGAGCGCGGCTCGGCCGCGGCCTCCTTGACCGGGGCCATGCCGGCCTGGTGACGGGCGACCCCGACCAGGTCGGTCTCGGCCTTGATCAGGATCGCGCCGAGCGCCGCGAGGGTGCCCAGGAAGGCCCACAGCCAGTCGGTCCGGCCGCCGCCCCACAGGTCCGCGGCGCGCAGGCCGAGGCCGACGAGCACGGCCGCGTCGCACAGGTAGGCGCCGACGCGGTCCAGGTACACCCCGGAGAGCGAGTACTGCTTCTTCCAGCGGGCGACCTCGCCGTCCACGCAGTCGAGCAGCAGGTACAGCTGGACCATGACCACGCCGAGGACGGCGCCCCAGACGCCCGGCACCAGCAGGGCCGGGGCGGCGAGCACGCCGCACAGCGTCATCAGGTAGGTCAGCTGGTTGGGCGTGACCTTGGTGCCCACCAGGACGCGGGTGATGCGCAGCGAGACCTCGCGCATGTAGAGGCGGCCGCCCCAGTGCTCGCCGCTGCGCCGGTCCTTGACGCCCGCCGGGTGCACGACGGGCCGGAGTTCAGCTACGGATGGTCTTGGCATAGTCGGCGTACGCGTCCCTGATATCGGCTTCGGACAGGTTGAGGTGCTCCAGCACGGTGAAGCGTCCCGGGCGGGTCTGCGGGGCGTATGCGACGGCCGCGACGAACTCGTCCACGCTGAACCCGATCTCCTCGGGCAGCACGGGCAGCCCGTGGCGGCGCAGCACCTCGACGAACAGCCCGGACTGCTGGGCCGCCCCCCGCAGGTGCATCGCGAAGGCCGCGCCGAGGCCCACCTGCTCGCCGTGGAGCGCGGAGCGCCCCGGGTAGAGCAGGTCGAAGGCGTGACTGATCTCGTGGCAGGCGCCGGACGAGGGCCGGGTGTCCCCGCTGATCGACATGGCGATGCCGGAGAGGACCAGGGCCTCGGAGAGCACCGTGAGGAACTCGTCGTCCCCGCAGCCGCCGGGGTGGCGCAGCACCGACTCGCCGGCACTGCGCGCCATGGCGGCGGCGAGGCCGTCGACGGCCTCACCGGTGATCTTGTGCGAGAGCTCCCAGTCGGCGATCGCCGAGATGTTGGAGATGGCGTCCCCGATGCCCGCGCGGATGAACCGGGAGGGGGCCTCCCGGATCACGTCGAGGTCGATCACCATGGCGATCGGCGTGGGGACGCCGTAGGAGCCGCGCCCGTTGTCGTTGTCCAGGATGGACACCGGGGAGCAGATCCCGTCGTGCGAGAGGTTGGTGGCGATCGCCACCATCGGCAGCCCGACCCGCGCCGCGGCGTACTTCGCCACGTCGATGATCTTGCCGCCGCCCAACCCCACCACGGCGTCGTAGCGGCGGCCCTTTATGTCGTCGGCGAGCTTGACCGCCGAGTCGATGGTGCCGTCCGCGACCGGGAACCAGTCGGCGTACGGCAGGACCGGCGCCAGCCGGGCGCGCAGCGCCCGGCCGGAGCCACCGCTGATCGCGATCGCCAGCTTGCCGGACGAGGAGATCCGCTGGTCGGCGAGGATGCCGTCCAGCTTGTCCATCGCCCCGTTGCTGATGTCGACGACGACCGGGGAGGGAATGAGCCTCGTCAGTACTGGCATGCGATCGTCCGGCCCTTGGCGAGGTCGTCGTGGTTGTCGATCTCGACCCACCTGACGTCGCCGATGGGGGCCACGTCGACGGTGAAGCCGCGGTTGACCAGCTCCTGGTAGCCGTCCTCGTAGTAGAGGTCGGGGTCGCGCTCGAAGGTCGCCTTGAGGGCGTCGGCCAGCTCCTCGGCCGCCTCGGGCTCGATGAGGGTGACGCCGATGTACTCGCCGGTCGCGGTGGCCGGGTCCATCAGCTTGGTGATCTTCCGGACGCCCTGGCCGTCGGCCGTGATGACCTTCATCTCCTCGTCGGCCAGCTGCTTGACCGTGTCGAGGGCGAGGATGATCTTCTGGCCGTTGCCGCGGGCGGCGAGCAGGGTCTGCTCGACGGAGACCGGGTGGACGGTGTCGCCGTTGGCGAGGATCACGCCCTGCTTCAGGACCTCACGGGCGCACCACAGGGAGTAGGCGTTGTTCCACTCCTCGGCCTTGTCGTTGTCGATCAGCGTGATCTTCAGCCCGTACTTGGCCTCCAGCGCGGCCTGGCGCGCGTAGACGGCCTCCTTGCGGTAGCCGACGACGACGGCGACCTCGGTCAGGCCGACCGCGGCGAAGTTGCCGAGGGTCAGGTCGAGGACCGTCAGGCTCTCCTCGTCGCCTTCGGGGCCGACCGGCACGAGGGCCTTGGGCAGGGTGTCGGTGTAGGGACGCAGGCGGCGTCCGGCACCGGCAGCGAGGACAAGGCCGATCATGCTGGTTCTCCTTCGTCATGTACGGCGGGTGCCCCGGAGGAGACCCAGAAGCGGATGCTCTCCACGAGCACCACGAGTGCCACGAGCACGGCGAGGACCGTGAGCGCGACGGGGAACGCGTCCCGGGCGAGGACCGCGGCCAGGACCACGGTCAGCAGGACCCGGCCGTCATGGCCGCCGATGGTCCACACCAGCCACCGCGGGGGCGCGCCGGAGCCTCCGCGGATGCGGTAGACCGTGTCGTAGTGATGGTAGGCGACCGCCGCGACCAGTCCGAATGCAGCCGGAAGGGCTCCGGGGACGTCCGCCTTGGCGGCGAGCACCAGGACGGTGGTGTATTCGGCGAACCGGAACAGCGGCGGGACCAGCCAGTCCAGGGGGCCCTTGAGCCGGCGGGAGACGGCCGCCCCGGAGAAGATCACGTACGCGGCGGCGGCGCCGATCAGCCACGGATCGCCGAAGGCCTGCCTCGCCGCTCCCCCGACGATCAGCACGGAGCCGACGACGGCCAGCCCCACCGAGGCACTGGCGGCCAGGGCCCTGTCGGGCGGCGACGCCAGGACGGAGGCGAGCGGCCCGCTGTCGGCGAGGTCGGCCAGCGCCTGCGCGGCCCGGTCGGTCCGCTTCGCCTTGCGGGTCAGCGAGCGCAGCACCCGGCCGGCGGTGGTGTAGAGGGCGCCGAAGGCGCAGCCGACGAGCAGGGCGTAGAACACGATCCGCGGGGTGGTGAACGCGGTCAGCACCGCGATCATCGCCCAGCGCTCGCCGATCGGCAGGATGATCATGCGCCGGACCCAGACCGTCCAGCCGACGCTGTCGAGCCGGTCGGAGAGGGCGGCGGTGGGGCTCGTGTTGGCCGTGGCGTCGTGGTTGGCCTCGTTGAAGGAGAAGTCCACCACGTGCCGGCAGGTCATGAGGATCATCGCGCCGAGGGCGAGGCCCCAGACGTCGTCCCCGGTGCGGGCGGCGCCGAGGGCGAGGCCCGCGTAGAAGGAGTACTCCTTCGCCCGGTCGAAGGTCGCGTCGAGCCAGGCGCCCATCGTCGAGTACTGCAGGGAGTAGCGGGCGAGCTGCCCGTCGGTGCAGTCCAGGACGAAGGAGACCAGCAGCAGCACGCCCGCGGTGACGTAGCCCCAGCGCTCGCCGGTGGCGGCGCAGCCGGCCGCTATCAGCGCGGTGACGAGCGAGGCGGTGGTGACCTGGTTCGGGGTCAGGCCGCGGCGCGCGCACCAGCGGGCGATGTAGCGCGAGTACGGGCTGATGAAGAAGGTGGTGAAGAACCCGTCGCGGGACTTCACTGCGGAGCGCAGCCGGACGGCCTCCTCGTCCACGGCGGCGACCGCGGCGGTGGCCGCCTCGCGCTCGGCCCCGTCGGCGGGGACGGCGGCGACGAGGCTGCCGAGCTCGGGCCGCTGGACGGCGGTCCCGCCGGCCTCGACGGCGGCGGCGAGCCGGTCGGCGTACGGGCCGCTGCCGTCCGCCGGGACCGCGACGGCCTCGTCGAGGGCCGCGCGGGCGGCGGGCTGGACGGTGAAGGCGCCGGTCACGGCGCAGGCGTCGAAGCGGGGGTCGGTCAGCGCGAGCCGCAGTGCGTGGACGTGCCCGACGAAGCCGCTGTCCACCACGGCCACCCGCTGCCCGGCGGGTACGCCCGCCAGCACCGTGGCGGCCTCATCGGGCCCGGTGGCGGGGCGGACGTCGAAGCCGAGGGAGCGCAGATCGTCGTTAAGCGGTGATCCGGGGACCGGTAGGCCGGTGAGGATGACGGTCGACAGACGAACTCACTCCTTGCAGCGAACACGGCAGCGGGCGCCGCACGGGGGCGGCGGCACGTCGGCAGAGGCTATCGGATGAACGGAAGCCGGGGTTCACCACCCGTTTGCCGCCCGACAAGCCGAAGATTCCGGGCCTCGGAGGCCCGGTGGGATCATCATCGGTGATCGCGTCGAGGTCCGACAAACCCTCCGGGTGTTAAAGTGGGCCGGCTCACGCGAAATGCGTGTGATATGAGCGGCACGAGTGATCTGAGTGACAGGAGGTGGGTTGATGACCGTCGCAGCGGTCGCTGCCGAGCGCAGCGCACTCCGGTTCGTCCCCATCTCCTTCCGGGCCGCCGACCGGGCCTGATCACCGCGATCCGGTCCGTCGGCCGGTGCCCCCTCACCAAGGGTTCACAGTGACCGACCACTCCGGTTCCACCGCAGCTTCCACCTCCGGTTCCGCTTCCCCCGCCGACCTCTCCGCCGCGTTCTTCGCCCTGCACCGCGGCCTGCCCCGGCAGGCGCCGGGCTCCGACGCGACCACCCGGCACCTGCTCTCCCTGTGCGGGCCGCTGCCCGAGCGGCCGCGCGCCCTCGACCTCGGCTGCGGCCCCGGCCGCAGCGCCCTGCTGCTCGCCGCCGAGGCCGGTGCGCACGGCGCCGAGGTGACCGCCGTCGACCTGCACGAGGACTTCCTCGACGAGCTGCGGGCCGCGGCCGCCGACCGCGGGCTCGACGGCCGCGTCCACCCCGTCCACGCCGACATGGGCGCGCTCCCCCATCCCGAGGGGTCCTTCGACCTCGTCTGGGCGGAGGGTTCCGCCTACGTCCTCGGCTTCGACACCGCGCTGGCCCGGTGGAAGCACCTGATCGCGCCGGGGGGCACCCTCGTGCTCACCGAGTGCGAGTGGACGGTGGACGAGCCGTCCGCCGACGCCCGCGCCTTCTGGGCCCCGCACGGCGGCCTGCGCTCCACCGCCCGCAACATCGCCGCCGCCCAGGCGGCCGGCTACCGGGTGCTGGGCGTCCACCGCCTGCCCGACTCCGACTGGGCCGCGTACTACGGCCCGCTCGCGGCCCGGGCCGACGAGGTCGGGGCCGGCGCCGGGTCCGACCCGGATCCGGCGACGGCCGCCGCGCTGGCCGGCGCCCGGGAGGAGATCGCCGTACGGGCCCGGCACGGCCACGAGTACGGGTACACGGGCTACGTGCTGCGCCCGGTGACCGCCGGAGACGGCGGCGCCTGGCCGGCCCGGCCGGAGACGGCCGCCGACCGGGCCGCGGTACGGGCCGTCAACCTCGCGGCCTTCGACACGCCCCTCGAAGCGGACCTGGTGGACGCCCTGCGCGCCGACCCCGCCTGGGTGCCGGGACTGTCGTACGTGGCCGAGGGCCCCGACGGCTCGATCGCGGCGCACGCCCTGCTGACCCGCTGCGAGGTCGACGGCGTGCCGGCGCTCGCGCTCGCTCCGGTGGCCGCCGACCCGGCGGTCCAGCGCTCGGGCGCGGGCAGCTCCGTCGTCCGGGCGCTGCTGGCGGCCGCGAAGGAGCGGGGCGCGGCGCTCGTCCTCGTCCTCGGGCACCCCGACTACTATCCGCGGTTCGGCTTCGTGCCGGCCTCCCGGTTCGGGATCCGGGCGCCCTTCGAGGTCCCGGACGAGGCACTGATGGCACTGGTGCTCGACGATTCCGTTTCCGTTCCGCGGGGAACGATCACGTATCCGGCCCCCTTCGGGGTCTGATCCGCAGGTGGTCCGCGTGCGCCCCGCACGCGGACCACCACCGCCCGGCGCTTATCACGCGTCGGGGGGCAGACATGCGCGGATCGCCGAAGTGGGGACAAGACTCCCTTGTACGGCAGACTGAGGGCCAGAGTCCGAAGCGAAGGATGGGTATGCCGACCACACCAGCCACCGCCGCGAGCAGCGCACCCCACGGCACCGGCACTCAAGAACCGATCATGCTCGAACTGGTCGACGAGTCCGGCAACACCATCGGCACGGCGGAGAAGCTCTCCGCCCACCAGGCGCCCGGTCTGCTGCACCGGGCCTTCTCCGTGTTCCTCTTCGACGCGCAGGGCCGGCTGCTGCTCCAGCAGCGGGCCCTCGGGAAGTACCACTCCCCCGGCGTCTGGTCGAACACGTGCTGCGGCCACCCGTACCCCGGGGAGTCGCCGTTCGCGGCGGCGGCCCGGCGGACGCACGAGGAGCTGGGCCTGTCGCCCTCGCTGCTCGCGGAGGCGGGGACGGTGCGCTACAACCACCCGGACCCCGCGTCGGGCCTGGTGGAGCAGGAGTTCAACCACCTGTTCGTGGGACTTGCGCAGGCCGCGGTGCGACCGGATCCGCAGGAGGTGGCCGACACCGCCTTCGTCACGGCCGAGGAGCTGGCCAAGCGGCACGCGGACGTGCCGTTCTCGGCCTGGTTCATGACCGTGCTGGACGCGGCCCGGCCCGCGATCCGCGAGCTGACGGGCGACGCTGCGGGCTGGTAGACCGCACGCCCGCCGGTACGTCGGCCGTCCGGTACGCCGGTCAGCGCGCCGGGTGCGGGAAGCCCCGGTCGGGGCCGGCGGCCGGGGCGGTGATCGGCAGGGCCGCCCAGATGACCTTGCCGCCGGTCGAGGTGTGCTCGACGTCGCAGACCCCGCCGGCCTCCCGGGTGGTCTCGCGCACCAGGAGCAGGCCCCGGCCACCGGTCTGGCCGAAATCCGCCTCCAGCGCCTTGGGCCGGTACGGGTGGTTGTCCTCGACGGCCACCCGCACCCAGGCGCGGCCGATCGCGACCTCGACCGCGACCTCCGGCGAGAGCAGGGCCGCGTGCCGGACCGAGTTCGTCACCAGCTCGGAGACGATCAGCAGCAGCGTGTACACCAGGTCCCGGTCGGCGGGCACGCCCTGGCGGGCCAGCAGGTCGCGGACGGCCCGCCGGGCCTGCGGAACGGATTCTTCAACAGCGGGGACGGTGAACCGCCACACACCTTCGTACGCACGTGGGCCGGCCGGGGGCTCCGGCTCACCCACCTCGGCCGGCGGGACACTCCCGCTGAGATCCATCTTCCGGCCCCGTCCTTCGCGCTCGATCGTCTCCACGCGTCCAGGGTGGGGACCCGGCTGGTCCGGACCGGACCGCTGACAACAAGTCAGCGCTTATCGGACACCTTTTGACCGCGAACGTATCCCGACGTCATCCGTTCGACCGTTCCTGCCCTTTCGGGGGACGCATTCCGGCCGCACCGGCCGTCCCGCCCGCGGGACCCCCGGCCCCGGACTCCCCGTCTTCCCTGACCACGCCCAGGATGCGGCGGCCGCCCAGACCCAGCGCCAGCAGGCTCAGCCCGTCGAACAACAGGGCGACGGAAAAGAAGGTTCCGATCACGTAGAGGCTGTTGCCGGGCCAGTCCGCCAGGACCAGCAGACCCAGCAGGATCCCGAAGGCGCCCTGCACGAGCATCAGCCCGAACTGCGTACCGCGCACCACCAGCGCCCCGACCAGCCGGAACACCCCGGCGGTGAGGAACAGCAGCGCGGCGAACATGGTCAGCGCCTCGGCGCTCGCCTCGGGACGGCGCAGGACCACGAAGCCGGCGGCGATGTTGATCGCGGCGACGATGACCGCGAGCCAGAAGGAGTTGCTCCTGCGGGACTGGACGGCGTGGAGCAGCCCCACCGCCCCGCCGACCAGCAGCAGCCAACCGAACAGGAACATCGAGGTGAGGGCCGCCACGTTGGCGTACACGAGGCCCAGCAGGCCGGCCAGCACCAGGACCACCCCGAGCACGGCGAGCCAGCCGAACCGGCGGCCCAGCCGCCGGGCGGCCTCGGGCCCGGCGCGCTCGGCTCGGCCCAGGTCTGCTCGGTCCCGGTCTGCTCGGTCCCGGCCTCGGTCTGCCCGGTCTGCGCCCATGGGGGTCGCACCTTTCCGCAGCCCCCCGTACGGACTCCCTTGATCATAGGATCGGCGGCCCGGGATAGCATCCGGCGCATGGACGCAGCCCAGGAAGCAGCCCAGGGGACCGCCGAGGAAGCAGCCCTGCTGCACACCGTCGCCGACGGGGTCGCCACGGTCGTGATCTCGCACCCCGCCAAGCGCAACGCCATGACCGCCGCGATGTGGCGGGCGCTGCCCGGGCTGCTGGCGGGCCTCGCCGACGACCCCGCCGTGCGGGTGCTCGTCCTGACCGGGGCCGGGCCGACCTTCTGCGCCGGCGCCGACATCTCCTCCCTCACCGGCGACGACGACCCGCAGACGCTGTCCGTCGCCGCCGAGGAGGCCCTGGCCGCCTTCCCCAAGCCGACGCTCGCCGCGATCCGCGGGTTCTGCGTCGGCGGGGGCAGCCAGCTCGCCGCCGCCTGCGACCTGCGCTTCGCGGAGGAGGGGGCCTCGTTCGGGGTGACCCCGGCGCGGCTGGGCCTCGTCTACCCGTCCTCCTCCACCCGGCGGCTCGCCGGACTGGTCGGGCCGGCCACCGCCAAGTACCTGCTCTACTCCGCCGAACTGATCGACGCCGGGCACGCCCTGCGCGCGGGACTCGTCGACGAGCTGCTGCCCGCCGGCCGGCTCGACGCACGGACCGCGGAGTTCGCCCGCATCCTGACGGGCCGGTCCGCGCTGACGCAGGCCGCGGCCAAGGAGTTCGTCGACGGGCGCACGGACCGGGACGGGTACTGGGCCCGGCAGCAGCAGGACAGCGGCGACCCCGCGGAGGGCGTCGCCGCGTTCCTGGAGCGCCGTACGCCGAAGTTCAGCTGGCCCGCGTGAGCGGGTTGGACGCGCGCAGCCGGGCGACCAGCTCGGCCGGGGCCTTGTCCGGGGAACCGGCGTCGTACGGCGGCTGCGGATCGTACTCGATCATCAGCTGAACGGTCCGGGCGAACTCGTCGCCCGCGATCCGGCCGAGCAGGGTCAGCCCCATGTCGATGCCGGAGGACACCCCGGCCGCGGTGACGTACTTGCCGTCGAAGACCACGCGCTCGCCGGTGGGCTCGGCGCCGAAGGCGGGCAGCCGGTCGAGGTAGAGCCAGTGGCAGGCCGAGCGGCGGCCGTCGAGCAGGCCGGCCGCCGCGAGGACGAGCGAGCCGGAACAGACGGAGGTGGTCCAGGCGGTGGTCGCGTCGACCGCGCGGAGCCAGTCGAGGACCGCGGGGTTGTCCATCTCGGTCTCCGGGTGGGGGCCGCCGGGGACGACGACGATGTCGGGGCGGGTCACCTCGTCGAGGCCCTTCTCGGCGACGAGGGAGAGGCGGCCGCTGTCGCAGCGCACGGGGCCGGGGCGCTCCGCGACGAACACGGTTTCGGAGTGAGGGAGTTGGACGAGGGTCTCGTAGGGGCCGATGGCGTCGAGGGCGGTGAAGCCGGGGTAGAGCAGGACGGCTGTCTGCATGTCTTCTCCTGTGGGGTTTCGGGGTCGGTGGATGGTGGGGCGGGTCGGTGGGTGGGCGGGTGCCGCGGGTGCGGGTTGCTTGTGGTTGGGCGCGCAGTTCCCGGCGCCCGGGGGGTGCCGGCGTCGTCGGGTGGGGGTCGGCCGTGGTGGGGCGCGCAGTTCCCCGCGCCCCGGCAGGTGCCCCGGGCTGGGGGGAGTGCGCGGGTTCCTGCGCTGCAGGTCAGGGGTGGGCGAAGCGGCGGCGGTATTCGGCCGGGGGTTGGCCGAGGGTTCTGACGAAGGCGCGGCGGAGGGCCTCCGGGGTGCCGTAGCCGCAGGCCCGGGCGATCTGGGCGACGCCCTCGCCGCTGTCCTCCAGCAGCCGGCGGGCGTGCTCGACGCGGACCCGCTCCACGTACCGCCCCGGCGTCACCCCGGTCTCCGCGTGGAAGGCCCGGGCGAAGTGCCGGGGTGAGAGCCGGGCCCGCTCCGCCAGCGCCGGCACGCTCAGGTCCGCGGCCGGGTGCTCGGTGATCCAGTGCTGGACCTCGCGCAGCGGCTCCCGGCGGGCCGACTGGGCCGCGAGCTGGGCGCTGAACTGTGCCTGGTTGCCGGGCCGGCGCAGGAAGACCACCAGGTGCC
This sequence comes from Streptomyces pallidus (ex Mingjun et al. 2026), assembly GCF_051550185.1. Taxonomy (NCBI): domain Bacteria; kingdom Bacillati; phylum Actinomycetota; class Actinomycetes; order Kitasatosporales; family Streptomycetaceae; genus Streptomyces; species Streptomyces pallidus (ex Mingjun et al. 2026). The sequence goes on from NZ_CP196181.1 coordinate 1,499,415, forward strand.
GGGCGATCTGCGCGGCGATGTCCCGGCCGTGGTCCTCCTCCACTAGGGCCAGCGCCAGGTCGATCCCGGCCGTGACGCCCGCCGAGGTGGCGACCCGCCCGTCGCGGACGTAGATCGGGTCCGGTTCGACCGCCACCCGCGGGTAGTCCCGGGCCATCTGCTCGCACACGGACCAGTGCGTGGTGGCGCGCCTGCCGTCCAGCAGCCCGGCCTCCGCGAGCAGCAGCCCGCCCGTGCACACGGACACCAGTCGCTGCGCTCCACCCCCGTGGGACCGCAGCCAGTCGGTGAGCCGGGCGTCGAAGTCACCGGAGTAGCGGCCGCCGGGCACCAGCAGCGTGGTGCCGGGGCCCGGCCGCTCGTGCTCCAGACCGCCGTCCGGCACCAGCGTCAGCCCGCTGCTGGTCCGCACCGGGGCTCCGCCCGGGGAGGCGGTCCGGATCCGGTAGCCGGGCTGCCCGGGGAAGCGGGCCACCCCGGCGAAGACCTCGACGGGACCGCTCACGTCCAGGCTCTGCAGTCCGTCGTAGAGAACGACGAGCACGTGGTGCGACGACATGGCCCCATGGTGTGAGACCGGCGGCGACGGCCGCAATGACGGGCATCCCACCTATCCGGCCACCCGCCCCTCCCCCACCTTCCGGCCACCCCGGCCGGACCGGCCGCCGCCTGAACGTGCCCCGGCCGGACCGGGCGCCGCCTGAACGTGCCCCGGCCGCCGGGCCGGCCGCCGGCCCGGCGCGGATAGGATCGGTGGACCATGACTGCAACCCTCGTCGCCAAGAACCTCAGCGCCGCGCACGGCGAACGCACGCTCTTCGCCGGGCTCGACCTCGTCGTCGCGCCCGGCGACGTCATCGGCCTCGTCGGTGTCAACGGCGCCGGGAAGTCGACCCTGTTGCGGCTGCTCGCCGGCCTGGACACCCCCGAGTCCGGTGAGCTGCGGCTGTCCCCGCCCACCGCCGCCGTGGGCCACCTTCCGCAGGAGCCCGAGCGCCGGCCCGGGGAGACCGTGTACGAGTTCCTGACCCGGCGCACCGGTGTCGCCGCAGCCCAGGCGGAGCTCGACGCTGCGACGCAGGGCCTGGTGGACGGGACGCCCGGCGCGGACGACGCGTACGCGGTGGCCCTGGACCGGTGGCTGAACCTCGGCGGCGCGGACCTGGACGAGCGGGCCCGGGAGACCGCGGACGAGCTCGGCCTCGCGGTGGGCCTGGACCTGCCGATGACGGCGCTGTCCGGCGGGCAGGCGGCCCGTGCGGGCCTGGCCTCGCTGCTGCTGTCCCGCTACGACGTGTTCCTGCTCGACGAGCCGACCAACGACCTCGACCTGGAGGGCCTGGAGCGGCTGGAGCGGTTCGTCACGGGGCTGCGCGCCGGCACGGTCGTCATCAGCCACGACCGCGAGTTCCTGACCCGGACCGTCACCAAGGTCCTGGAGCTCGACCTGGCCCAGCAGCAGATCAACCTCTACGGCGGCGGCTACGACGCCTACCTGGAGGAGCGGGCCCTGGCCCGCACGCACGCCCGCGAGGAGTACGAGGAGTACGCCGACAAGCGGGCCGCGCTGGAGGGCCGGGCGCTGATGCAGCGCAACTGGATGGACAAGGGCGTCCGCAACGCCCGCCGCAAGTCCTCGGACAACGACAAGATCAGCCGGAAGATGCGCAGCGAGGCGAGCGAAAAGCAGGCTGCCAAGGCCCGCCAGACGCAGCGCGCCATCGAGCGGCTGGAGGTGGTCGAGGAGCCCCGCAAGGAGTGGGAGCTGCGCATGGAGATCGCGGCGGCCCCGCGCTCCGGGTCGGTGGTGGCGACCCTGCGCGAGGCGGCCGTGCAGCGCGGGGACTTCTCCTTCGGCCCGGCCAGCCTCCAGCTCGACTGGGCGGACCGGGTGGCGATCACCGGCGCGAACGGCGCGGGCAAGTCGACGCTGCTGGCCGTGCTGCTGGGCCGGCTGGCCCCGGACTCCGGTGCGGCCACGCTCGGTGCGGGCGTGCAGATCGGCGAGGTGGACCAGGCGCGCGGTCTGTTCCTCGGCGAGGAGTCGCTGCTGGAGGCGTTCTGCGCGGCGGTCCCGGACACCGAGCCGGCCGACGTGCGGACCCTGCTGGCGAAGTTCGGTCTGAAGGCGGCCCACGTGCTGCGGCCGGCGGCGACGCTGTCCCCCGGCGAGCGGACCCGGGCGGCCCTGGCGCTGCTCCAGGGCCGCGGGGTGAACCTGCTGGTGCTGGACGAGCCGACGAACCACCTGGACCTGCCGGCGATCGAGCAGCTGGAGTCGGCCCTGGAGGCGTACGAGGGCACGCTGCTGCTCGTGACGCACGACCGGCGGATGCTGGACGCGGTGCGCGTGACCCGCCGCCTCCAGGTCGCGGACGGCAAGGTCGTCGAGCTGTAGTACCGGCGGTCGGCCCGCGGGGGCCGCCCGTCCGCGCCCGCCGGCTACCGTCCGGCGGGAGGGCGGCGCGTGCGGGCCATCTTCCGGGCCACGAAACCGCGCGGGAGGTGCCGGGCGGCCAGCGCGTAGACCCGGTAGCGGCGGCCGGTGACGCTGACCGGCCGGCGCAGGGCGAGGTCCCGCAGGGCCTTGGCCACGACGGCCTCCGGTTCCAGCCAGACCGCCTCGCGCAGGGAGCTCACGTCCATGCCGGCGCGCGCCTGGAACTCGGTGCGGGTGAACCCGGGGACCACGGCCAGCACCCGCACCCCGTACGGCTCCATGTCGACCCGCAGGGACTCGCTGAACGCGGTCAGCCAGGCCTTGGCGGCCCCGTACGTGCCGGTCGGCAGCAGTCCGGCCACCGAGGACACGTTCAGCACGGCCCCGCGGCGGCGCTCCCGGAGCCCGGGCAGCACGGCGTGGGTGAGCCGCAGCGGGACCTTCACCAGCAGGTCGAGCATGCGCTCCTCGTCCTCGACGGGGCTGTACGGGAAGGGGGCGGCCAGCCCGAAGCCGGCGTTGTTGACGAGGACGTCGACGGGCCGGGCGGGGTCGGCGAGGCGCTCGGCGACGGCCGCGCAGCCGACGTCGTCCAGCAGGTCGGCGGGCAGCACCTCGCAGGTGGTGCCGAAGTCGCGGCGCAGTTCGCGGGCGACGGCGTGCAGGCGGTCCGCGTCGCGGGCGACGAGGACGAGCCCGCAGCCCTTGGCGGCGAAGCCGCGGGCGAAGGCGGCACCCAGGCCGGCACTGGCCCCGGTGATCAGTACGGTGGTCAAGACGGCGTCACTTCCCTGCGGTCGCACGGGTGGTTCAGGGGGCGAAGTCGGCGGTGGCGGGCGAGCCGTAGGCCTGGGCCACGTCGACGAGGAAGCGGGCCTCGTCCTCCAGGCCGGCCTCGCTCCCGGCGGAGTTCTGCATGACGGCCGGGAGCACCCAGTACGCCGCCTGCCAGGGCTTGCCGGGCTGTCCGGCGAGCAGCGCCGCGCGCGCCTCCTTCAGGACGCAGGCCAGCGCGGCCGCCGTGCGCCGCGGCTCGGGGACCCCGCGGAGCGTGACGTGGCTGTGGGCGAGCTCGGGGATGCCGGGGGCGACGTACTCGCCGAGGATGAGGATCGCGTCGCGGGTCTCGATGACCTTGCGGTACACGAGCATGTTGCGCGGGACCGGCGGCCACAGCAGCTCCAGGAGCCGGCCGGTCCGGGGCTTGGTGAGCACGACGTGCGGCACGGCGTGCACCAGGTCGCGCCACAGCGGCCACAGCAGCCAGGCGGTGGCGGTGTCGGCGGCGGCGCGGCGCAGCAGGAACGCGGTCGGCACCAGGATGGCGGCGGCGCGCAGCAGTCCGTGCAGGTTCATCATCAGCGGCAGGGCGGGCATGGCCCAGGAGCTGCCGAACAGGGCCTTGAGGAGGTAGCAGAACCAGAACACGCCGGCGAGGGCGGTGCCCAGGCCGAACAGGCGCAGCCCGAGCGCCAGCGCCCGGCTCTCGGTGCGGCAGCTGTAGCGCCAGCACAGTGCGACGCAGGCGGTGTTGGCGAGCAGGTGCGCGGCGATGAGGAGCAGCCAGTACCCGAGGGAGGGCACGGGGTCGCCCTGCGGCGGGATGGTGTGCGCGCCGTGCGCGGGCGCGGCCAGGTCGAGGGCGACGAGAAGGGTCAGCCAGGCCACCGTGCCCGTCCAGGCAGCTCGTTGCAGGGTGCGTCCGCGGGTGGCGGACGCCACGAAGTAGAGGACGGCGCCCGCGGACAGCACGCCGGTGAGGTTGCGGACGAGTGCGACGCCGTGGGCGTAGCCGGGGTCGCGCATCGCGTGGGCGACGACGTCGGGGAGGTTCAGGGTCATCGCGGCGGCGGCCGTAGCGACGGCGAGCCACAGGCCGCGCTGCTGCGGGGAGCGGAGCGCGGCGGGGGCCCGCAGCAGGACCGCGGCCCACAGGCAGGCCACGCTGGGGACGGCGAGCCAGTCGCCGAGCGCGGTGAGCTCAGTGGCCACGGCGGCGCCGCTCGTATCCCATGGCGGACTCCAGCCGGGCGAGGGTGCCGCGGAGTTCGGCCGCCGGTTGCGGGCAGGGGGTGGCGGTGCGGATGCGGATCATGCTGGCGAGCATCTCCGCCTCCTGCTCCTGGCGGGTGGTGTAGTCGGCGCGGCCGAGGACGACGGGGGCCCGGCCGTCGCGTTCCTCGCCTTCCGGGGAGTGGTGGCCGAAGAGGATGTGGCCGAGCTCGTGCAGGACGATGTGCTCGCGGTGCAGCGGGGTGGTGTTCTCCTCGTAGAACACGTAGTCGACGCGGGCGGTGCCCACCCACAGGCCGCAGACGCCGGTCTGCGCGGCCTCCTTGGGGAGGGGGTGGAGGCGGATGGGGCGGCCCCGCTGCTCGGCTATCCGCCCGCACAGCCCCTCCAGGGAGAACGGGTGCGGCAGTTCCAGATGGCCGAGAATCTTCTCGCACCTTTTGCGGAGGCCGAGTTGAGAGTGCTGCATGTGATCCCTCTTCGGACCCTTTCGCGGGCAGCGTCGGTAGGCATGGGCGGGCATGGGCATGGCGTCCTGTGCCGTCAAGGGGGGCCTCGGGGGGTGGGGGTCCTGAGGGAAACGGAACGCCCGTCCGCCTGACGACGAACGGGCGTTCCACCATGCCTACAGATCACGTACGGGAGTTCGCAAGGCGCGTCCCTGCGCGGGGTTCCGTTTCGGCCACCTGCGCGCCACCCCCCGTACCCCCGGGCGACGCTTCCGGACGCTACCGCCTGCGGCGGTCCTCCGAGCCCGGGCCGGCGAGCCCGGCCCGGCGCAGCGCGTCGGCCATGGCGCTGTTGGCGGGGGCCGGGGCGCCGCCGCCCTGGCGCCGGCCCTCGCCGCCCGACCGGCCCTCGCCGCCCGACCGGCCACCGCCACCGCGCCGGCCGTCCTGGCCGCCGCGCTGCTGCGGGGGACGGCCGCCGCCGCGCCGCTCCTGGCGGTCCTCGCGCTGGCGGGGCGCGCCCGCGGCGGAGCCGGCCTCGTCCTCCAGTCGGAGGGTCAGCGAGATCCGCTTGCGCGGGATGTCCACGTCGAGGACCTTCACCCGGACGATGTCGCCCGGCTTGACCACGTCGCGCGGGTCCTTGACGAAGTTCTTCGACAGGGCCGAGACGTGGGCCAGTCCGTCCTGGTGGACGCCGATGTCGATGAACGCGCCGAAGGCGGCCACGTTGGTGACGACGCCCTCCAGGACCATGCCGGGAGCCAGGTCGCCGATCTTCTCGACGCCCTCCTTGAACGCGGCCGTCCGGAACGCCGGCCGCGGGTCGCGGCCCGGCTTCTCCAGCTCGCCGAGGATGTCGGTGACGGTCGGCAGACCGAAGGCCTCGGTGACGAACTGCTCGGGCTTCAGCGAGCGCAGCACCGACGCGTTGCCGATCAGGGCGGCCACCTCGCTGCCGGCGGTCTTCGCCATGGCCCGGACGACCGGGTAGGCCTCGGGGTGCACGCTGGAGAAGTCCAGCGGGTCGTCGCCGCCGCGGATCCGCAGGAAGCCCGCGCACTGCTCGTACGCCTTCGGGCCGAGCCGGGGCACGTCCTTGAGGGCCTTGCGGCTGCGGAACGGGCCGTTGGCGTCGCGGTGGGCCACGATGTTCTCGGCGAGTCCGCCGCTGATGCCCGACACGCGGGCGAGCAGCGGCGCGGAGGCGGTGTTGACGTCCACGCCGACGCCGTTCACGCAGTCCTCGACGACCGCGTCGAGGGAGCGGGACAGCTTCACCTCGGACAGGTCGTGCTGGTACTGGCCGACGCCGATGGACTTGGGGTCGATCTTGACGAGCTCGGCGAGCGGGTCCTGCAGGCGGCGGGCGATGGACACCGCCCCGCGCAGCGACACGTCCATGTCCGGGAGCTCCTGCGAGGCGAAGGCGGAGGCCGAGTACACGGAGGCGCCCGCCTCGGAGACCATGACCTTGGTCAGCTTCAGCCCGGGGTGGCGGGAGATCAGCTCGCCGGCCAGGCGGTCCGTCTCGCGGGAGGCGGTGCCGTTGCCGATGGCGACGAGTTCCACCCGGTGCTGCTCGGCGAGGCGGGCGAGCTTGGCCAGCGCCTCGTCCCAGCGGTTCGCGGGGACGTGCGGGTGGATGACGTCGGTGGCCACGACCTTGCCGGTGGCGTCCACCACGGCGACCTTCACACCGGTGCGGAAGCCCGGGTCGAGGCCGAGCGTGGCCCGGGTGCCGGCGGGGGCCGCGAGGAGCAGGTCGCGCAGGTTGGCGGCGAAGACCCGGACGGCCTCGTCCTCGGCGGCGGAGCGCAGCCGCATCCGGAGGTCGATGCCGAGGTGCACCTGGATCTTCGTGCGCCAGGCCCAGCGGACCGTGTCGCCGAGCCACTTGTCGCCGGGCCGGCCGCGGTCGGCCACGCCGAAGCGGCGGGCGATCATGCCCTCGTACGCGGACGGGCCGGGGGTGGCCGCCGTGTCGGGGTCCTCCGGCTCCAGGGTGAGGTCGAGGACGTCCTCCTTCTCGCCGCGCAGCATGGCGAGGACGCGGTGCGAGGGCAGCGCGGTGAACGGCTCGGCGAAGTCGAAGTAGTCGGCGAACTTCGCCCCCGCCTCCTCCTTGCCCTCGCGGACCTTCGCGGCCAGCCGGCCGCGGCCCCACATGCGCTCGCGCAGCTCTCCGATGAGGTCGGCGTCCTCGGCGAACCGCTCGGTGAGGATGGCGCGGGCGCCTTCGAGGGCCGCCGCGGGGTCCGCGACGCCCTTGTCCGCGTCGACGAACGCGGCCGCGGCGGCGGCCGGTTCCACCGACGGATCGGCGAGCAGGCCGTCGGCGAGCGGCTCCAGGCCGGCCTCGCGGGCGATCTGCGCCTTGGTCCGCCGCTTCGGCTTGAACGGGAGGTAGATGTCCTCCAGTCGGGCCTTGGTGTCGGCCGCGTTGATCCGGGCCTCCAGCTCGGCGTCGAGCTTGCCCTGCTCCCGGACGGAGTCCAGGATCGCCGCGCGCCGGTCCTCCAGCTCGCGCAGATAGCGCAGCCGCTCCTCGACGGTGCGCAGCTGGGCGTCGTCGAGCATCTCGGTCGCTTCCTTGCGGTAGCGCGCGATGAACGGCACGGTGGAGCCGCCGTCGAGCAGCTCGACGGCGGCCTTGACCTGCCGTTCCCGTACGCCGAGCTCCTCGGCGATCCTGCCTTCGATGGACGTCGTCACGATCGGTCCCGTCTGCCTTCGTTGTGCGTTGGACGGCTGCCCATTGTGGCAGGTGGCGGTGACGACGGCCGGGAGACCCGCGCCCCGGCGGCCCCGCGCCCCGGCGGCCCGGCGGCGCGCCCGGGGCGCGTCCGGGCCGCCCCGGGCGTCAGGCCGCCTTGCCGAAGGCGTTGGAGGGGAAGGCGCCCGCGCTGACGGCCCGGGCGGCGAAGCCGCCGCCGAGTTCGGCGAGGCGGGCCAGGCCTTCGGCGCCCAGGTGCCGGTACGGGGCGGCGTCGAGGCGGTCGGTCTCGTCCTCCAGGTGCTCGCGGACGGCCGTGCCCTCGGCGGTGAGGTCGCCCTCGTCGTCGAGGAGCCCGCGGGCGCGCAGCCGGGCCGCGGCGGCGTCGATGTCCTCCTGCTCCCAGCCGCGGACCGCCTTGATCCACTTGGCGTTCATGCCGCGGCCGGTCGCACTGTGGGTGACCAGGGCTTCGAGGGGGTCCAGGCCGGCCAGGAGCAGGGCGGCGACGTGGCCGTCGCCGCGGTGCTCGCGCAGCAGGGTGGTGGCGTGCCACAGCCGCAGGTGCGGCTCCTCGGGGACGGGGAGGTCGGCGTGGGCGGCGTAGAGGGGCCGGGCGTGCCGGGTGCAGGCCTCGGTGGCGCGCATGGCCAGGTCCGCGGCTTCGGCCAGCTCCGGGGAGGCGACGGTGTCGTCGCCGAGGAGGCGGCGCAGGGTGCGGTCGGCGGCGCGCAGGCGGGCGGCGAGGGCCTGCTCGGGGGTGATGGTGTCCCAGACGGCCGGGAGGTGCCGGGCGAGGTGGTCGTAGCGGTAGTTGTAGAAGGTGGCGGCGACGGTGCCGGTGCCGACGGCGCCCATCGCGGCGGCCCGGGAGGACAGGGCCGCCCGGGTGTGGTCGTCGACGCCGAGGGCGGCGAACTCGGCGGTCAGGTCGGGCGAGAAGTAGATGGTCGCGTGGAGCGGGTTGATCGCGCCGTGCCAGGCGCTGCGTGCGGCGTGCTCGGGAAGCGTCATGCGAGCAGGTTACCGACTGCTCGGTATGCCGGTCCGCCGGGTCCCCGGCAGGACCGGTTCCGCCTCGCTAACGACGTCGAACCGGCCGAAAGGAGACGGGTGCGGCGCAGCCTGCCGGGTGCCGGGGCCTCGGGTTCAGCGGCGCCAGCGGTTCCGGTCGGGCCCGTTGCAGGTGTAGACGGCGCCGGACCTGCTCACGCCCGTGGCCCCGGCCGGCGCGCAGAAGGCCCCGGGCGTCACGGTGCCGGCGCCCGGCCCTTCCCCGGTCGAACCGCCGGACGAACCGCCGGACGAACCGGCCGGGGCTGACCCGCCCGAGGTGCCCGGGCGCTCGTCGGCACCGTCGTCGTCGCCGGCGGCCGCCGGGGGCGGTGCGGAGCTGGGGTGGAGCAGGGCGCCCGGGGCGGCGGGGCAGCCGGTGCCGGGTGCGGCGAGGTGGAGGACGGCGGTGGCGGTCCGGGCGGAGCGGACCTCCTGCCCGGCTTCCGGATCCTGGAAGCAGACGGTCCAGCCGTCGGCCGCGGCGGCGGCGGGGACGACGTCCGCGTACGCGCCCTTCGGCTCGACGGTCCGGAAGGCCAACGGCGCCAGGGTCCGGCCGGCCTCGGCGAAGGTCCGGCCGACCACCTTGGGCATCGCCGGGTACGGGATCGGGTCGCCGTCCCTGGCCGGGCAGGGCCACTCGGTGCGCACCACGGCGAAGTCGAGCGTGGCGGGCCCGGCCGGTGGCTGCTCCGCCGGGGTCTGGAAGCAGACGCGCCACGCGTCCTCGTCCGCCTGGGCGGCGTCCTCGGGGCCGGCGTCGTGGGAGGCGGTGCGCCATCCGAGCGCCGCTGCGGCCGCCTTGGCCTGCCGCAGGCTCCGGCCCACCTGGTCGGGGGGCGGGGCTGCGGCCGTCCCACCCGGGGCGGTGGTGGCGGGCGCGGCCGCGGGCCGGGCGTCGCCCGCGGTCCCGTCCGGCGGGTCGCCGAGCAGCGGCACCAGGAACCAGAGACCGGCGAGGACCGTGGCGACGGCCTTGCCCGGCGTCCGCCAGCGGCTCGTCCAGGCGAGGGCGATACCGATCGGCGGCAGGAGCACCAGCAGGGCGACGATCAGAGCGGGGTGCTGCCACCACCACCTGGTCCGGACGTGGGCACGGGGGTACTGCGCGGGAAAGGTCACGGGGCTTCCTCGCGACGTTTCGTCGTGATGGGCGCGTGCGCCCGCCGCTCCTCCCGGGCCGCACCCGGAAGCGGGAGTTCATTGTCTGATGGTCAGACAGGAACCGCAGGGTTTTCGCCAAAGCCGCCCGGAGATGCACCGCGGAGGATTCGGGACAAGCCGCCCGCCCCGTACGACGCACCCGGCACACCCGCCCGCACCGCCACGGGCCCGAACGGCCCGGGGACACGGCGGATGCGCAGGCCGGGCCGGGTGCCGGGGTACGCCGTCCGAAGGGCGGTTTCCTTGCGACCGGATGGCGATCGTGTGACAGCAGGGGCCATGGACATGACGTGGCGGACCGGGCGTGAATACGGTCGGACAAAGCCACCCCCCTCACCACTTGGAGCACCTGTGCACCGCAAAGTCATCGCCCCGAGCGTGCTCGCCGCGTCCCTGCTGCTGGTGATCCCGGCGTCGGCCGCGGGTTCCGCCGCGGGCGCGCCGGGTATCGGCGACCCCTACTACCCGGCCAGCGGCAACGGCGGGTACGACGTGTCCCACTACGACCTGCGCCTGCAGTACCAGCCGAAGACGGACCTGTTGGAGGGCACCGCCACGCTGCTGGCCACCGCCACCCAGGACCTGTCCCGCTTCAACCTCGACTTCGGGCTGAAGGTCAGCGAGGTCCGCGTCAACGGTGCGAAGGCGAAGTTCGCCACCTCCGGCGCGCACGAGCTGGAGGTCACCCCCGCCCAGGCGCTGCCGAAGGGCCGCCCTGCCACCGTCGTCGTCAAGTACGCGGGCAAGCCCTCGGAGTTCAAGGTCGACGGCTGGTCGGCCTGGCAGCGCACCCCGGACGGGGGGGTCGCGGCGCAGGAGCCGGACGCGGCCGCCTGGTGGTTCCCGAGCAACGACCACCCCCTGGACAAGGCCACCTTCGACATCTCGGTGAACGTCCCGGACGGCACGCAGGCCATCAGCAACGGCGTCCTGCAGTCGCAGAGTTCACGGCTCGGCTGGACCCGCTACAACTGGCGCTCGAACAAGCCGCAGGCCACGTACCTGGCCACCCTCGCCGTCGGCAAGTTCGACGTCACCACCGACAAGACGGCGAGCGGCCTGCCCGTCCTCAACGCCTACAGCAGGGACCTCGGCGACAACGCGGGCGCGGCGCGCGCCAGCGTGGAGCGGACCGCGGAGGTCGCCGAGTGGCTGGAGGGGGTCTTCGGCACCTACCCCTTCAACGCCCTGGGCGGCTACGTGCCCAACGTGCCGAGCGGCTTCGCGCTGGAGACCCAGACCCGCCCGTTCTACAGCCCGCGCCAGTTCGCGAACGGCTCCAACGTGTCGGTGGTGGTGCACGAGCTGGCCCACCAGTGGTACGGCGACAGCGTGTCCGTGGACGGCTGGAAGGACATCTGGGTCAACGAGGGCTTCGCCCGCTACGCCCAGTGGCTGTGGTCGGAGAAGGAGGGCGAGGGCACCGCGCAGGAGCTGGCCGACTGGGCGTACGGGCTGCGCGCCGCGGACGACCCGTTCTGGCAGGTCAAGCCGGGCGACCCGGGCCCGGACAACCAGTTCCACGGGGCCGTGTACGACCGCGGCGCGATCGCCATCCAGGCGCTGCGCAACGAGGTCGGCGACGAGGCGTTCTTCGCGATCCTGAAGGGCTGGCCGACCGAGCGGGCCTACGGCAACGCGAAGGTCGGCGACTTCGTCCGGTACGCCGAGAAGGTGTCGAAGAAGCCGCTGGCCCAGCTGTTCGAGACCTGGCTGTACACGCCGGGCAAGCCGCAGTTCGCCCCGCCGGCCGGCGCGTCGAAGGACGCCCGCGCCCTGCGGGCGCCGGCCGCGGAGCGGGTGGAGCCGAAGTCCTGGAAGAAGATCGCCGCGACGGACTCGGTCCACGACCGCGAGCACGGCAGCGAGCACGGCAGCGGCCACGGCCACGCCCACGGCCGCTGACGCACCGCCCCGAACCGGGTCCGTGCGGTCCTGTGCGCGCCGGCGTCCCTCAGCGGGCGCCGGCGCGCCACTGCGCCCGGGCCCGGCGGGCGATGGGCAGGTACCGCAGCCGCTCCGGCAGCAGCGGTACCAGCAGCCGTACGGCCGTGCTGAACCGCCTGAGCCTGCGCTCCTGGGCGGCGGTCCATTCCAGCCCGATCGCGGCGCGGGCGTCGGGCGGCATGTACCCGACGGTGACGAAGGCCCGGAACCGCAGGAAGGCCGCCCGCAGCGCCGGCCAGAAGAGCGGCAGGAGCAGCCGCACGGGCAGCGGGCCGCCGGTGGGCCGCGGCAGGGGCACGTCGGTGGCGACGAGTTCCCGGGCGACCTTGGTCGGTTCGATCTCCTCCGCCAGCATCCGGCGGTAGTAGGGCCAGTACTCCTCGATGGTCTGGGGCATGTCCCGGTCGTGCAGGCCCAGGATCCGCCCGACCTGGAGCCATTCGCGGTACAGCTGCCGCTCCTGCGCCGGGGTGAAGCGGCGCAGCAGGTAGCGCCCGGCGTACAGGTAGATCGGGAAGCCGGTGGCGTGCACCCACGCGTAGCAGGCGGGGTCGAGGGAGTGGTAGCGCCGGCCCCGGGTGTCGACGCCCTGGATCTCCTTGTGCAGGCGGCGCACCCGGCGGCCCTCCTCGGCGGCCTGCTCCCCGCCGTACACCCACAGCTGGACGGAGCGCAGCGAGCGCTCGCCGCGCCCCCAGGGGTCGGTGCGGAAGACCGAGTGCTCGTCGACGCCGGCGCCGATGGCGGGGTGGGCGACCTGCATGGTGAAGGCCGCGGGCAGCATCAGCAGGGCCCGGACGTCACCGGAGATGGTCCACAGCACCCCTCCGGGGGCCGGCGGCCGCGGGTCGGGCCGGCGGGTGCCGGCCGGGCGCGGGCTCGGTGCGGCGGGCTGCTGTGCGGCGGTCATGCGCGTCCCCCTGGTTCGGTGCTCCGTACGTCCAGTATGGCCAAGGGGGCATCCGTTTCCCCAGGTAGGCGGCCCGGCGGCGAAACCCGGTGGGGGTGGGGCCGTCCGCGGTGGTGTCATGGGGCGCATGCGCGACGACACGGCGGCAGTGGTGGACCGGGGCGGCTATCCGGAGGCGGTGACGCCCTGGGACGGGGAGCCCTGGCCGACGCCCTGGCCCGCTGGGTGCCCGAGCACGTGCTCGCGCCGCTCGCGGTCGCCGCGGACCGCGGCTGGGTCCTGCTGCCCGACGGCGGTCCCCTGTTCCGGGGCGTGCTGGACCGCGGCCCCGGCGGAGCGGGCGGGTCAGCCGTTCGCCCCGCGGCCGGGCCGGTTCACCTTCTTCGACTGGGGCGACGCGGCCGTGTCGCACCCGTTCTGCAGCCTGCTGGTCCCGGCCCGGGCGGCCCGCGCCCGGTACGGGGCCGGGATGCTGCCCCGGCTCCGGGACGCCTACCTGGAGCCGTGGGCGGGCGACGGGGCCACGGCCGGGGAACTGCGGCGCGCGGTGTCCCTGGCCTGGCGGCTCGGCGCGATCGGCCGCGCCGCGTCGTGGGGCCGCGTCTTCCCCGAGGCGGCCGGAACGAGCACGGCGAACAGCACAAACAGTGCGAACGGCCACTCCGACAGCGCCCGTTGGCTTCTGGAACTGCTCGCCGAGCCCGCACTGTAAGGACGGCGTCAGAAAGTCGTGTCACGGCTGTTACCCCGAGGTAACCGCGGCTGCTTGGATGACGGAGTCCCTCTCCCCCACGGATTCCTGGAGAGTTCATGCCTCCCGTCCAGCACAGCCGTCGCCGCCGCGCCGCCGTCGCCGCTGCCGCCGCGGTCGCCGCCGGCGCGCTGACCGCCGCCACCGCTCCGGCCGCCGGCGCCGCCGAGAACGCCGCGGCCGCCCCCCGGCTGAGCGTCCTCACGTACAACGTGTTCCTGATGAGCAAGAACCTGTACCCGAACTGGGGCCAGGACCACCGGGCCGCGCAGATACCGCGGGCCCCCTTCTTCCAGGGCCACGACGTGGTCGTGCTCCAGGAGGCCTTCGACAACGGCGCCTCGGACGCGCTGAAGGCCAACTCGTCGGCGCAGTACCCGTACCAGACCCCGGTCGTCGGGCGCAGCAGGACCGGCTGGGACGCGACGGGCGGCGCCTACTCCACCACCACCCCGGAGGACGGCGGCGTCACGATCCTGAGCAAGTGGCCGATCGTCCGCAAGGAGCAGGTCGTCTACAAGGACGCCTGCGGCGCCGACTGGTGGTCCAACAAGGGCTTCGCCTACGTCGTGCTGAACGTGGGCGGCACGAAGGTGCACGTGGTCGGCACGCACGCGCAGTCCACCGACCCGGGTTGCGGCGCGGGCGAGGCGGCGCAGATGCGCGCCCGTCAGTTCCAGGCGATCGACGCCTTCCTGGACGGCAAGAACATCCCGGCGGACGAGCAGGTCATCGTCGCCGGCGACATGAACGTCGACTCCCGCACACCCGAGTACGCGTCCATGCTCGCCAACGCCGACCTGGCGGGCTCCGACGCGCGCACGGGACACCCGTACTCCTTCGACACGGCCCTGAACTCGATCGCGAACTACCGCTACCCCACCGACCCGCGCGAGGACCTGGACTACGTCCTGTACCGCAAGGGCAACGCCCGCCCGGCCGGCTGGGAGAACAACGTGGTCAAGGAGGAGACGGCCCCCTGGACGGTCTCCAGCTGGGGCACGTCCTACACGTACACCAACCTCTCCGACCACTACCCGGTGATCGGCCGCTAACCCCCGCCCCAGCCGTCCGCCGGCCCGCCCCCTGCCACGCCCGCGAGCCGTGGCAGGGGGAGCTTTCGTGCGGTCAGGCCCCGCGCACTGGCGCCATGCCGTCCACGGCGTCGAGGGCCTGGCCCCACGGGTACGGCCTCTTCTCGCCCGGCTGGTTCGGCACGAACCCGCCCTCGCCGTACAGCACGCGGACACCGGCCGACCGGAGCGTTTCCAGTGACAGCGGGAACTGGGGGTGCTGCGCGTACGCGGCATTCACGCACGGCATGACGGCCATCGGGACGCCCTTGCCGATGCCCTCCGCCACGACCCCGACGACCCACGTGTCGGTGATCCCCAGCGCCCACCGGTTGACGGTGTTCATGGTCGCGGGGGCGAGCAGCACGGCGTCCGCGGACGGCCACACGTCCGGCTCTCCCGGACGCTTGTACCGCGTACGCACCGGATGCCCGGTCAGGGCTGCCAGCCCCGGGATACTGTCCTCCAGCCAGTCCGCGGCCGTGGGGGTCAGGCCCAGGCAGACGTCCCAGCCGCGAGCCTGCGCCTCCTCCACGACCGCGGCGATCTCGAAAACGGGCGGGGCGGCCGAGCAGAGCAGGTACAAGGTCCTCGTCGTCATGGCCCCCGAGCCTATGCAATCGCCCCCCAGCTCCGAAGGGCGCCCGGGGCGACCACGAGACCACGCCCCCGGCGCCGTGGGCACCGGTACCGTCCTTGATGACGAGTCTTGGACGGAGACCAGCATGCCTCTACACGACGACCACACCGGTTCCCGGATCAGGGAGCAGCGTCGCTTACGGCGTCTCTCACAGCGCGAGTTGGCCGACCGGATTCCGTACAGCCTCAGCCTGCTGAACCAGGTCGAGTGCGGTGCCCGCTCCGCAACTCCCGGTTTCGTTGCGGCAGTGGCGCGAGCACTCGGGGTGGACGCGTCCAAGCTGACAGGACCGCCAGCCGTGGCACCACTGCCCTCCGAGCGGCTGCTCGCCCTTCTCGCCCCGATCCGGGAGGCGCTCGACCGGTTCGACCTCGGACCGAACCCGGGCCTGACTGCTGTCCGGCCGGCGCACACGCTGATCGCCGAGGCGGACGCACTGTGCCGACAGGTGCGTGCCGCCCACCTGCGTGCGGCGGCCAATGCGCTGCCCGGCCTAATCGTGGAACTGACCCACACGGTGTGGACCGCCCCGTCAACGCCGCTGTGGCGGGCCCTCGCCTCGGCGTACCGCACCGCCCACGACGTGGCGCTGAAGCTTGACCACCCTGACCTCGCCCGCGTCGCTCTGGACCGGATGGGATGGGCCGCGGGGAGGGCCTCGGACCCGTGTACCGAGGCGGTGCAGCGGTACAAGCGGGCGATCCTGTGGCGCTGCGCGACGAGCCTGCCGCTGATCTCGTCGGGGCACTGCCTCCTGGCCGAGGAGACGGGCCGCGAGGCCCTCGCGGTGGCCGGGCAGCTCCACCTCGGAGCGGCCTCTGTCGCCGCGAAGAACGAGGACGCCACCGCGGTGGCAACGCATCTGGCCGCCGCGCGGGACCTGGCGGACCGCGTTGGCGGCGAAGCCACGGAGGTGCACTGGCTCTCGTTCGGGCGGGTCAACGTCCAACTGCACGAACTCGGTGCATCGATCGCGATGCACCGCTTCGACGATGCTCTCGCTCAGGCCCGCGCGCTGAAGCTGCCGGAGTCGATGCTGACGTCGCGCCGGGCCCGCTATTTGGTGGATCGGGCGCTGGTCGAGATGGAGGCCGGCTCCGCCAAGACGTCGCTGCGGTACTTGACGGAGGCCAGGAAGTTGGCGCCGGAACAGACACGGCATCTGTCCGGTACCCGGGCCACCATCCGCGGACTGGTGCACATGTCGCGGCGGGCCCCGGACGGTCTCGGGGGCATGGCCCGCTGGATCGGCATGTAGCACTCACAATTCTGTGAGCGTTCAGCCCTCGCCCAACCGTCACGCTGGTGTCTCCTCCTCTTCACGACGACAGGGAGCACCGGCATGGCCATGCCGCAGGATCAGGATCACGTGGACGCGACCGCCCTGGTGGCCCGGGCGCTCGTCCCGTACGGGGAGCGGCCTGGACCGGAAGGCGTCGCGGCGCTCACCGACGCCCTGATCACCTGCGGGCAGCGGCTTCACCGCGTCCTCTGCGAGACGCCTGCGCGGCAGCGGCCCGCCGGGGCGTTCGAGGCCCTCGCCGAGTGGGAGTACTTCGCGGCGGTGGGCCCACTGGGGTCCGGCCCCCACGCGAACTGGAACCACGCCCGCGGCCTCGCCCGCATCATCCGGCAGCTGATGCGCGCGCTGGAGCAGGCGGCCGGGGCGAGCGCGTCGTGACCCGGCGCTTCCCCGGACCCGCCCGGGTGTGTCCGGTCGCGTTGGCGGCGTGGCCCCCGGCCGCCGCGGACCGGGGGCCGGGGGCCGGGGCCGGTGCGGGGCGGGTTACGGGGCTTCGTACGGTTCCGCGTAGAGGCCCTCGATCAGGTCTGCGTACTTCTCCCGGACCACCCTGCGGCGCAGCTTCAGCGAGGGCGTCAGCTCCCCCGACTCCGGGCCCCATTCGGCGGTCAGCAGCCGGTAGCGCTTGATCTGTTCGGTGCGGTTGAGCCGGGCGTTGGCCGCCTCGACCGCGCGGGCGACCTCCTCGCGGACCGCCGGGTGGCGGGCGAGTTCGGCCAGGGTGCCGGAGCCGGAGGTGGCGCCGATGCCGCGGGCCGCGGCCCAGGCCGGAGCCAGCTCCGCGTCCAGCACGAGCAGGGCGACGAGGTAGGAGCGGCCGTCGCCGTGCACCATGGCCTGGCCGATCAGCGGGTGCTCCTTGACGGTGTTCTCCACCAGGGCGGGCGAGACGTTCTTGCCGGTCGAGGTGACGATGAGTTCCTTCTTGCGGTCCGTCAGCCACAGGAAGCCGTCCTCGTCGAGCCGGCCCACGTCCCCGGTGGGGAACCAGCCGTCGGCGTCGTGCGCGGCCTCCAGCGAGCCGTCGGGCCGCAGGTAGCCGCCGAAGACGGTCTCCCCGCGGGCGAGGACCTCCCCGTCCTCGGCCAGCCGCAGCTCCAGGCCGTCGATCGGGCGGCCGACGGAGCCGAGGCGGAAGGCGTCGGGGCTGTTCACGGTACAGACGCCCGAGGTCTCGGTCAGGCCCCAGGCGTCCATGATCGTGATCCCCCAGCCGGCCCAGAAGCGGACCACGTCGATCGGCATCGGCGCGGTGGCGCTGGCCGTCCACACCAGCCGGTCCAGCCCGGCCAGCCCCAGCAGCGGGTCCAGGACCTGCTCCTTGGCCCGCGCGTACGAGGCTTCGAGCGCGGCCGGGACCGCCTCGCCGCGCTCGCGGTGCCCGGCCCGGGTGCGGGCGAGGCCGTTGGCGGCCTCGATGGCCTCGCGCTGCCCGGCCGGCAGCTGCGCGAGCACCGCCCGTACGGACGCGGCGAGCTTCTCCCACACCCGGGGCACCCCGAAGAACTGCACCGGGTGCAGCTCGCGGACGGCCGGCGCCACGGCCGCCGGGTCGGCGACCATCCGGACGTGCGCCGCCCGCAGCAGCGGCAGGTAGATCCCGAGGATGCGCTCCGCGATGTGCGCGAAGGGCAGGTAGCAGATGTGCTCGGCGTGTTCGGGCAGTGCGACGCGCCGGTCCAGGCGCACGGCCTGGAGCAGGATGTTGCGGTGGGTCAGCCGGACGCCCTTGGGGTCCCCGGTGGTGCCCGAGGTGTAGACGACGGTCAGCGGGTCCCCGGGCCGGGCCTCCCGCCAGGCCTTCTCGAACGCGTCGGCGCGGTGCAGCCGGGCCCCGCTCGCGTACAGGGAGGCGTACGTGCCGTGCCCGGCGGCGTCCGCGGCCTCGGCGACGACCAGCC
Organism: Streptomyces pallidus (ex Mingjun et al. 2026); assembly: GCF_051550185.1. Classification (NCBI taxonomy): domain Bacteria; kingdom Bacillati; phylum Actinomycetota; class Actinomycetes; order Kitasatosporales; family Streptomycetaceae; genus Streptomyces; species Streptomyces pallidus (ex Mingjun et al. 2026). The sequence goes on from NZ_CP196181.1 coordinate 1,517,778, forward strand.
GCTCCAGGGGGACCGCGGGGTCGGCGAGCAGCGGCTCCCAGCGGGCGAGCTCGCGGGCGCCCTCGACCAGGGCGAGGCGGGCCCGGCTGTGGCGGGCGATGTGGGCGACCTGCCCGGGCGCGGAGGTCCCGTACACGGTGACCGGGACGGCGCCGAGGTGGACGAGGGCGAGGTCGCTGAGCCAGTGCTCGGGCCGGTTGCCCATCATGATCAGGACGTGGTCGCCGCGCTCCACGCCGAGGGCCGCGTACCCGGCGGCGAGGACGGCGACCCTGCGCCGGACCTCGGCCCAGCCGAGGGTGGTCCAGTCGGAGGAGCCGGGGGCGGTGCGCCACGAGAGGGCGGGGAGGTCGCCGTACTCGGCGGCGTTGCGGGCCAGCAGGGCGGGGAGGGTGAGCTCTTCGGGACGTCCGGGCAGTCGCAGTTTCGTGGTCATGGGCAGCTCCTGGCCGTTTCACATCGTTGGTGCGACAGCAATACTGTTGAACCGCGGTACTGGAACGGGACGTGCTGAGCAGAGAGCGGGGCGAGAGACCATGACCACCCGGGCACCCGAGCCCACGCTCACCGTCGACGAGCTCGCCTCCCGGGCGGGGGTCACCGTCCGCACCGTACGGTTCTACAGCACGCGCGGCCTTTTGCCCCCTCCCGTGATCGGACCCCGTCGCGTGGGGCACTACGGGCCGGAGCACCTCTCGCGGCTGGCGCTGATCGAGGAGCTCCAGCACCAGGGAATGACCCTGTCCGCCATCGAGCGCTACCTCGACGCCCTGCCCGACGACCTGAACGCGCACGACCTGGCCATCCACCGGGCGCTGGTGGCGTCCTGGGCGCCGGACTCGGCCGAGGAGGTGTCCCGGGAGGAGCTGGAGAAGCGGGCCGGGCGGCCGCTGCCGGAGGAGGAGCTGCACCGCCTCGCGGCGATGGACGTGATCGCGGCGCGTGGCGGGGGGTTCCGGGTGGACCCGGCGCTGCTGCGGCTCGGGGTGGCGCTGCTCGACGTGCCGATCTCCCACGCGACGATCCTCGCCGCGCGCCGGGTGATGCTGGAGCACGCCCGGGCGACGGCGCAGGAGCTGACCCGCCTCTTCCGGGACGACGTGTGGGGGCCGTTCACCGAGGGCGAGGACGACCCGGAGCGGGTGGAGTCCATGAAGGCGCTGTCGGCGCACATGCAGCCGATGGTGGTGCAGGCCCTGGTCACCGCGTTCCAGCGGTCGCTGAAGGAGGAGCTGCGGGCGGCGTTCGCCACGGGCGACTGACACGGCCCCGCACGGATCACCGCACGGGTCGGCCAACTTCGCTGCGGAGAGGGTAGGTTCGGCTGCATGTCCTTGATCCACAGAACGACGATGACCCCCACCAAGCTGGAGCTCCTCGCCTCGTGGCTCCCCGAGCAGCCCTGGTACACGGCCACGGGGGGCGCCCCGGAGCCGGTGAAGATCGGCGGGTTCCGCCTCGACGACCCGCAGGGCGAGGTGGGCATCGAATTCATGGTCGTGGCCGACGCCTCCGCCGAGCCGCCGGTCGCCTACCACGTGCCGATGACCTACCGGGGCGCCCCGCTCGCCGGCGCCGAGGCGGGCCTGCTGGGCACGTCGGAGCACGGCGTGCTGGGCACCCGCTGGCTGTACGACGCCACCCACGACCCGGTGGCGGTGGAGCGGCTGCTCGCCCTGCTGCGGGGTGAGGCCGAGCCGCAGGCGCAGAGCGTCTCCGACACCCCCGACCCGACGGTCGCCGTGGAGAACGCGGCCACCGCACTGCCGGACCCGGGCCCGCGGGCGGACCCGGAGCCCGCGCACGGGCCGCAGGGCACCGAGGTCCGGGTGGCCGGGCTGCCCGCCACCCTGTCCGTGACGCGCGTCCTGCGGCCGGGTACGCCGCCGGACGGCGCGGCCGCCGTGGTCACCGGCTGGACCCTGCCCGACGGAACCGCGCAGCGCGGGGTGTTCGCCGCCCTGCCCGGCACCACGGCCTGACCCGGCGCTCCGGGGCCGATCGGTCCCGGGCCGGGCCGGCCAGTCCCGGCGGCTCCGGGGCCGGTCCGTGCGGGGCCGGTCCGTGCGGGGCCGGTCCGTTCCGGCGGACCGGCCCCGTACGCCTGCTCAGTCGGCGTACGTCTCGCCGCGCTCGGCCTTGGCGACCAGCGAGGCGGGCGGCGTGAACCGCTCGCCGTACTGGGCCGCCAACTCCCGGGCGCGGGCCACGAACCCGGGCAGACCGCCCTCGTACCCGTTGATGTACTGGATGACGCCGCCGGTCCAGGCCGGGAAGCCGATGCCCATGATGGAGCCGATGTTGGCGTCGGCGATCGAGGTCAGCACGCCCTCGTCGAGGCAGCGCACGGTGTCCAGGGCCTCCGAGAAGAGCATTCGCTCCTTCATGTCCTCGAAGGGGATCTCCGCGTCCGGCTTGGCGAAGTGCTCGCGCAGCCCCGGCCAGATCCGGACCCGCTTGCCCGCCTCGTCGTACTCGTAGAAGCCGGCGCCGCCGCTGCGGCCGGGGCGGCCGAAGTCGTCGACCATCCGGTCGATGACCACGTCCGCCGGGTGCGGGGTCCACGAGCGGCCCTCGGCCTCGGCGGCCTTGCGGGTCTCGTTGCGGATCTTGCGCGGGAGGGTGAGGGTGAGCTCGTCCATCAGGGAGAGCACCTTGGCCGGGTAGCCGGCCTGGGCCGCGGCCTGCTCGACGGAGGCGGGCTCGATGCCCTCGCCGACCATCGCGACACCCTCGTTGATGAACTGGCCGATGACCCGCGAGGTGAAGAAGCCGCGGGAGTCGTTCACCACGATCGGGGTCTTGTTGATCTGCCGGACCAGGTCGAAGGCGCGGGCGATGGCCTCGTCGCCGGTGCGCTCCCCCTTGATGATCTCCACGAGGGGCATCTTGTCGACGGGCGAGAAGAAGTGCAGCCCGATGAAGTCGCCCGGCCGGTCCACGCCCTCGGCGAGCCCGGTGATGGGCAGGGTGGAGGTGTTGGAGCACAGCAGCGCGTCGGGGGCGACGACGTCCTGTACCTCCTGGAACACCCGGTGCTTGAGGCCGGTGTCCTCGAAGACGGCCTCGATCACGGCGTCGCAGCCCGCCAGGTCGGCGGTGTCGGCGGTCGGGGTGATCCGGGCCAGCAGCTCGGCCCGCTTGGCCTCGGTGGTGCGGCCCTTGGCGAGCGCCTTGTCGAGCAGCTTCTCGGAGTACGCCTTGCCCTTCGCCGCCGCCTCCGCGGTGACGTCCTTGAGGACCACCTCGATGCCGGCGCGGGCGCAGGAGTACGCGATGCCCGCGCCCATCATCCCGGCGCCGAGGACGGCGACCTTGCGGACCGGACGCGGCTCGGAGCCCTGCGGGCGGCTGCGGCCCGCGTTGACGGCCTGGAGGTCGAAGAAGAACGCCTGGATCATGTTCTTGGCGGTCTGGCCGGTCACCAGCTCGGTGAAGTAGCGGGCCTCGATGGTCAGCGCCGTCTCGAAGTCCACCTGGGCGCCTTCGACGGCGCAGGCCATGATGTTGCGCGGGGCCGGGTACGGGGCCCCGTTCAGCTGCTTCTTGAGGTTCGCGGGGAACGCCGGGAGGTTGGCGGCGAACCGCGGGTTCGACGGCGTACCGCCGGGGATCTTGTAGCCGGGGACGTCCCAGGGCTGCTGCGACTCGGGGTGGGCGTCGATGAAGGCGCGCGCCTTGGCGAGCATCTCCTCGGGCGTGGCGGCCAGTTCGTGGACGAGGCCGTTGTCGAGGGCGCGCTGCGGGGTGTACTGGGTGCCCTGGAGCAGGACCTTCAGCAGGGCGTCGGTGATGCCCATGAGGCGGACGGTGCGGGTGACGCCGCCGCCGGCGGGGAGCAGGCCGAGGGTGACCTCGGGCAGGCCGATCTTCGAGCCGGGCGCGTCGAGGGCGATCCGGTGGTGGGAGGCGAGGCAGATCTCGTAACCGCCGCCGAGGGCCGCCCCGTTGATGGCGGCGACGACGGGCTTGCCGAGGGTCTCGATGCGGCGCAGCGAGCGCTTGATCTCGGTGCCGGTGTCGAAGGCCAGCCGTGCGTCCTCGGGGCGCAGCCGGACCATGTCCTTGAGGTCGCCGCCGGCGAAGAAGGTCTTCTTGGCGGAGGTGTAGATGATGCCGCGGATGGAGTCCTTCTCGGCCTCGGCGCGGTCCGCGATGGCCGCGATGGAGTCCTTGAAGGCCTGGTTCATCGTGTTGGCGGACTGGTCGGGGTCGTCGAGGACGAGGGTGACGACGCCGGTCTCGTCCTGCTCCCAGCGGATCGTGGTGGACTCGCTCATGTTCGCTACTTCCGTGTCAGCCGTGTCGGAGGGGATCAGGGGGTGCAGGACGGTGTCAGAGGCGCTCGACGACGGTCGCGACGCCCATGCCGCCGCCGACGCAGAGGGTGACGAGGCCGTAGCGCTTGTCCTGGCGCTCCAGTTCGTCGATGACGGTGCCGAGGATCATCGCGCCGGTGGCACCGAGCGGGTGGCCGAGGGCGATGGCGCCGCCGTTGACGTTGACCTTGTCGAGGGAGACGCCCATGTCCTTGACGAAGCGCAGGACGACGCCGGCGAAGGCCTCGTTGATCTCGATGAGGTCGATGTCGTCGATGGTCAGGCCGGCTTTGGCGAGGGCCTTGCGGGTCGCCGGGGCCGGGCCGGTGAGCATGATGGTGGGCTCGGAGCCGGAGACGGCCGCGGAGACGATCCGGGCGCGCGGGGTGAGGCCGGCGCGCTCGCCCGCCTCGCGGGAGCCGATCGCGACGAGCGAGGCGCCGTCGACGATGCCGGAGGAGTTGCCCGCGTGGTGGACGTGGTCGATCTTCTCGACCCAGTGGTACTTCTGCAGGGCGACGGCGTCGAAGCCGCCGAGCTCGCCGATGTCCGCGAAGGACGGCTTGAGCTTGGCGAGGGTGTCGGCGGTGGTGCCCGGGCGGATGAACTCGTCGTGGTCGAGCACGACGAGGCCGTTGCGGTCGGTGACCGGGACGAGGGACCGGGCGAAGCGGCCCTCCTTCACGGCGTGGGCGGCGCGCTCCTGGGAGAGGGCCGCGTACTCGTCGACGTCGCGGCGGGAGAAGCCCTCGATGGTGGCGATCAGGTCGGCGCCGATGCCCTGCGGGACGAAGTTGACGTCCCAGTTCGTCATGGGGTCGTTGAACCAGGCGCCGCCGTCCGAGGCCATCGGGACCCGGGACATCGACTCCACGCCGCCCGCGAGGACCAGGTCCTCCCAGCCGGAGCGGACCTTGGCCGCGGCCATGTTGACGGCTTCCAGGCCGGAGGCGCAGAAGCGGTTCTCCTGTACGCCGGCCACGGTGTCCGGCAGTCCCGCGGCGACGGCCGCGATGCGGGCGATGTCGGAGCCCTGGTCGCCGACCGGGCCGACGACGCCGAGGACGATGTCGTCGATCGCGGCGGGGTCCAGCCCGGGGTTGCGCTCGCGCAGGGCGTGGATGAGGCCGACGACCAGGTCGATCGGCTTGGTGCCGTGCAGGGAGCCGCTGGCCTTGCCGCGGCCGCGCGGCGTGCGGATCGCGTCGTACACGTACGCTTCGGTGCTCACTGGTCAAGCCTTTCGAGGGAGGTTAGCCGAGCAGGGAACGACCGATGATCTCCTTCATGATCTCGGTCGTGCCGCCGTAGATGGTCTGGATGCGGCCGTCGGTGAACGCCCGCGCGACCCGGTATTCGGTCATGTAGCCGTAGCCGCCGTGGAGTTGCAGACAGCGGTCGGCGACCCGCTTCTGGAGTTCGGTCGCCCACCACTTCGCCATGGAGGCGTGGACGTGGTCGAGTTCGCCCGCGGAGTGGTCGCAGATGCAGCGGTCCACGAAGGTGCGGGTGACGGCGCACTCGGTGGCCATCTCCGCTATCTCGAAGCGGACGTGCTGGAGCTTGGCCAGCGGCCGCCCGAAGGCCTCGCGTTCCTTGACGTACCCGGTGGTGGTCTCCAGCAGGTGCTCCGCGCCGGCGATGGCGGCCATCGCGATGGCCAGCCGCTCCTGCGCGAGGTGGTTCATCAGGTGGACGAAGCCGCCGCCCAGCTCGCCGAGCAGGTTCTCCTTGGGGACGCGCACGTCGTTGAAGAACAGCTCGGCGGTGTCCTGCGCCTTCTGGCCGATCTTGTCGAGGTTGCGGCCGCGTTCGAAGCCCTCCGCGCCGCGTTCCACGACGAGCAGCGACAGCCCGTGCGCCCCGCCCTCCGGGGTGGTCCTGGCAACCACGATCACCAGGTCGGCAAGAATGCCGTTGGAGATGAAGGTCTTGGAGCCGTTGAGCAGCCAGTGGTCGCCGCGGTCCTCGGCGCTGGTGCGGATGCCCTGGAGGTCGGATCCGGCGCCCGGCTCGGTCATCGCGATCGCGGTGACCGTCTCGCCCGAGCAGAACCCGGGCAGCCAGCGGCGCTTCTGCTCCTCGGTGGCCAGGTTGGCCAGGTACGGGCCGATGATGTCGTTGTGCAGGCCGATGGCCAGGCCGGGGGTGCCGGCCCGGGTGAACTCCTCGGCGATCACGGCGGCGTAGCGGAAGTCGGTGTTCCCGCCGCCGCCGTACTCCTCCGGGACGGCGAGGCCCAGCAGCCCCTGCCGGCCCGCGGCCCGCCAGGCCTCGCGGCTGACGATGCCGTCCTTCTCCCACTGCTCGTAGTGCGGCAGCACCTCCTTGGCCAGGAAGGTGCGGACGGTCTCGCGGAACGCCTCGTGGTCGGCGTCGAAGATGCGGCGTTGCATCGGATCCCCCTACTGGAGCCAGCTCTTGACGGTTTCGATCAGCCGGGCGGGCTCGGGGCCCACGGGCGTGACGTTGAGCATGGTGACCCCGGCCTCGCGGAAGGCCTCCACGCGCTCGCGTACGTAGCCCGCGGGCCCGCACAGCGTCATGAGCTCGCAGAACTCGTCCGGCACGGCGGCCGCGGCGTCGCGCTTGCGGCCGGCGAGGTAGAGCTCCTGGATCTTCCGGGCCTCCTCCTCGTAGCCGTAGGCGACGGCGAGGTCGTTGTAGAAGTTCTTGCCGACCGCGCCCATCCCGCCGACGTACAGCGCGATCTGCGGCCGCGCGAGGTCCCGTACGGCTGCGGCGTCCTCGCCGATGGCGAGCAGGCCGCCCGCGACGGTCTGCAGCGGGCCGAGCGCGGGGTCGCGCCGGGTGGCGCCCTCGGCGAGCGGGCCGCCCCACACGGCGCCGGCCTTCTCCGGGATGAACAGGGTGGGCAGCCAGCCGTCGGCGATCTCGGCGGTCATCCGGACGTTGGCCGGGCCCAGCGAGGCGATGTAGACGGGGACGGAGGGGCGGACGGGTCGGGTGAGGATCTTCAGCGGTTTGCCGTGCCGGCCGCCCTTCTCCTGCGGCAGCGGCATGTCGGTGATGCCGTGGTGGTCGATGGTCTCCCGGCGCCAGATCCGGCGGCACAGCTCGACGGTCTCCCGGGTCCGGCCGAGCGGCCGGTCGTACGGCTTCCCGTGCCAGCCCTCGACGACCTGCGGGCCGGAGGCGCCCAGGCCCAGCAGGGCGCGGCCACCGGAGAGGGCGTCCAGGCCGGCCGCCGTCTGGGCGATGAGGGCGGGGGTGCGGGAGTAGACGTTGACGATGGCCGAGCCGATCTTCATGCGCTCGGTGCGGGCCGCGAGGTATCCCATGATCGTCGGGGAGTCGAAGCCCCAGGCCTCGGCGACCCAGACCGCCTCGAGGCCGGCCGACTCCAGTGCGGCGGCCTCGTCGGCGGCCCGGCGCGGATCACCGGAGTAGTCGAGCAGCATCGAGAGTTCCATCAGCCGTCCCCTTCCATCAGGCGTCCCCTTCCATCAGGCGTCCCCGCCCTTCCCGGCCAGGCCCGGCACGTCCCAGTCACGGGCCACGGACGCGGTGTCGGCGCCCGGCTGCGCGGGGCCACCGGCCGGCGCGGCGGGCGTCGCGGAGAACCGGGGCGCGGGGGCGGGCTGGACGATACCGCCGACGTCGGTGAAGGTGCCGCGGGCGGCGAGGTGCGGGTGCTGCGGGGCCTCGCGCAGCGACAGGACGGGGGCCACGCAGGCGTCCGTCCCCTCGAAGACCGCCGTCCACTCCTCGCGCGTACGGGACTTGAAGCGCGCGGCGACGGCCTCACGGAGCTCGCCCCAGCGGGCCGGGTCCTTGCGGGCGGAGGAGAGGCCGTCGAGGCCGAGGAGTTCGGTGAACCGGTCGTAGAACTGCTGCTCCAGGGCGCCGACCGCCATGTGGCCGCCGTCGGCGGTCTCGTAGGTGCCGTAGAAGGGGCAGCCGCCGTCGAGGAGGTTGGCGCCGCGCCTGTCCTGCCAGCCGCCGGCCGCCATCATCCCGTGGATCATGGCCGTGAGATGGGCGGTGCCGTCGACGATCGCCGCGTCCACGACCTGGCCGGTGCCGTCCGGGGTGCGGGCGTGCTGGAGGGCGGCGAGGACGCCGATGACGAGGTAGAGGGAGCCGCCCGCATAGTCCCCGAGGAGGTTCGCGGGGACGGCCGGGGGCCCGTCCGGGGCGCCGATCATGCCGAGGGCTCCGGTGACGGCGATGTAGGCGATGTCGTGCCCGGCGGCGTGCGCGAGCGGGCCGTCCTGGCCCCAGCCGGTCATCCGCCCGTACACGAGCCTCGGGTTGCGGGCCAGGCAGTCGTCCGGGCCGACGCCGAGCCGCTCGGCGACCCCCGGGCGCATGCCCTCGATGAGGACGTCGGCCCGCTCGACCAGGTCCAGGACCCGGGCCGCGCCCTGCGGGGACTTCAGGTCGACGAGGACGGAGCGCTTGCCGCGGTTGGTGACGTCGTACGCGGGGTCGACCGCCAGGCCGGGGCCGCCGGGGCGGTCCACCCGTACGACGTCGGCCCCGAGGTCGGCGAGGAGCATGGCGGCGAACGGGCCGGGGCCGATGCCCGCCAGCTCGACGACGCGCACGCCGGAGAGCGGGCCGCGGGGGCCGCGCCCGAGGGGCCGGCCCTGGCCGTCCTGCTGCGCGTCGTGCCCGTGGCCCTGCCCGCGCCCGTACCCGTGCCCGGGCTCGTGCCCGGCGCCTGTCAGTGCCATCGAGTCCCCAGCGTCCTGGTGTGCGAGTGTGACACAACTGATGTAACACCAGCGATGCTAGGAACGTGCCCCACTCAGCACAAGAGCAAGCGCTTAGCCGTTTGCCGCGATCCGCTCGTCCAGCGCCCTGACGTGCCGCTTCAGGGCCACGGTCCGATAGCTCTCCTCCACCCATTCGCACAACACCTGCAGGGAGGGCGCCCCCTTCTCCTCCAGCGGCACCGACACCCAGCCGGACCGGCCCAGCCCGTAGCCGGTCGGCTGCGCCCCGGGAGCGGACAGGGCATGGCCGTGCAGCGCCTCGTCCTTCAGCTTGACGGAGAGGCCGAGCGGCTGCGGGCCGTCGGCGCTGCCCAGGAAGACGAAGATCTTCTTGTTGACCTTCATGACGCAGTCCTCGGGACCCCACGGGAACTCCTCCGCCACCTCGGGAAGCCCGAGCGCAAACTCCCGCACCGCCTCCCACTTGCGCAGCGCAGCCTTCACGCGCCTCTCCCTTCACCAGCGCCCGCCCGCACCCGCGCGGGCCCACCCACGCTCACGCTAGCCCCGCCCACCACCGCCGGGCGGGCAACCGGACCGCACTGCTCCGGCAATTGCCCCTCCGGCCTGCACAAACCCGTGTCCCGGATGTCGGCGGGGCTATGTACTCTGAGCGGGCTTCAGCCTTGATCAAGGGCTCAACAAACTTTTTTTGGGGGGGCTCGGTGTCCTACCGCCGAATCGCAGCATCCGCCGCCGTCCTCGCGGCCGGCGTCTCTCTCGCCACTCTCGCCCCGGGCGCGGCGCAGGCCGCCGGCCCGGCCGGGGGCAAGCCGAAGCCGCACGGTGTCACCGTGCCGGACACGGCGACGAAGGTGAAGCCCGAGACCACCACGTTCAACAGCCCGGCGAATCGTTCCGTCAAGCAGGCCCCCGCCGCCGGCAAGGGCGCCGCCCCCGCCACGGCCGAGACCGCCGCGACGGACATCGAGGTGGGCCTGCAGGCCTTCACCACCAGCGCGCACGGCATGGAACTGGACACCGTCACCACCGGCACCACCAACCCGGTGTCGATCAGCGTCGAGTGGGGCGACGGCGCCGTCAGCAACGAGTCCGGCACCGGCGGCCAGACGACCACCTCGGCCCACCAGTACGGCAAGCCCGGCGGGTACACGGTCAAGGTCACCGTGAAGGACCAGGTCACCCAGGCCACCGCCGTCAACCAGGTCGCCGTCTGGACCCGCGGATCGCACTACACCCCGTACGGCCCGACCCGCCTCCTCGACACCCGCAACGGAACCGGCACCGCGCAGGGCAAGACCCCCGCGTACGGCGTGACGCGGCTGAAGATCGCCGGCAACGGCGGCATCCCCGAGGGCGTGACCTCGGTCGCCCTCAACGTCACCGTCACCAACGCCACCAGCGGGGGCCACGTCACCGCCTACGCCGACGGCTCCGAGCGGCCCACCACGTCCAACGTGAACTTCGCCCCCGGCCAGACGGTCCCCAACCTGGTCATCGTCCCCGTCGGCAAGAACGGCTACGTGGACCTCTACAACGGCGGCTGGGAGTCGGTCGACCTCATCGCCGACGTCACCGGCTACTTCACCAAGTCCGCGTCCAGCGGCTACACGCCGCTGACGCCGCAGCGCCTCGTCGACACCCGCAACGGCACCGGCACCGCCCGGGGCCAGGTCAAGGGGTACGGCACGTTCACCACGCAGGTCGCCGGCACGGGCTGGGTCGCCCCCGGCGCCACGGCCGTCGCGCTGAACGTCACCGTCACCAACCCGAAGAGCGACGGCCACCTCACCGTCTACCCGAGCGGGCAGCAGGCGCCGACCGCGTCCAACCTGAACTTCACCACGGGCCAGACCGTCGCCAACTCGGTCATCGTCCCCGTCGGCCCCGACGGCCGGATCACGGTCCGCAACGGCGCCTGGAACCCGACCGACGTCATCGTCGACGTCGTCGGCTACTACAGCCCGGACAGCGCGAACGCGTACGTCCCGGTCAAGCCCTCGCGCCTGCTCGACACCCGCGACGGCTCGCAGTGGAAGTGGGGCCCGCTGGAGGGCCGCGGCTACATCTACATGCCGCTCGCCGACGGCCTCCCCCACACCAAGGGCTTCGTCCTGAACTCCACGGTGACCAACACCAAGGACAGCGGCTACCTCGCCGTCACCCCGGACCCGAACTCGCTGAGCGACTACGACAACGGCAGCGACGTCTGGCCGCCCACCCCCACCTCGTCCACCCTGAACTGGACCTGGAACAAGACCGTCCCGAACCTCGTCCAGGCCGCGAGCGGCCCGTCCGGGATCATCGACTTCTGGAACCAGAGCGACGGCGACATCGACCTCGTCGTCGACATTTTCGGCGTGTATCAGGACAACTGATCCGAACGGCGGAACCCCGCCACAACGCCCCGGAAACGGCTGGTCAGGCCGCTTTCCGGGGCGTTTCCCATGGGGTCCGGGAGCAAAGGCGGGGGCCGGTGAATGGCCGAAAACCGCCTCTGTAGTCTGAGCGGGTTTCCAGCCCTGACAGAGGGCTACCTGATCATTGGGGGCCTCGGTGTCCTACCGCCGACTCGCAGCGTCCGCCGCCGTCCTCGCAGCGGGCATCTCGTTCCTTCCCGGCACCGCCGCCCAGGCCACCGGCCCGGCCACCGACGGCGGCGCCAAGGGCCTCACCACGCCCGACCTGGTCCCGGCCGACGCCGTGGAGAAGACCAGGTTCAGCAGCCCCGCCGCCGAGTCCACCCGGGAGACCGCGCCGACGGCCAGGACCGGGCTCTCCGCCCCGCAGCCGACCGCCCCGGGCGCCGGCGCGATGACGGCCGAGACCGGCGCGGCCGACTTCCAGGTGGGCGTCGACGCGTACACCACGAGCGCCCACGGCCTCGCCCTCGACACCTGGGTCCAGAACCTCGCCACCAGCGCCTCCGTCACCGTCGCCTGGGGCGACGGCGCCACCACCAACGCCGCCTACGACGGCAGCGGCCAGCCCGTGGCCAGCGAGCACACCTACGCGGAGCTCGGCACGTACACCGTCAAGGTCACCGTGACGGACTCCGCCACGGCCACCGCGGTCACCAACGAGGTCCAGGTCACCACCGAGGGCTCCGACTACACCCCGTACGGCCCGACCCGCCTGCTCGACACCCGCAACGGCACGGGCGCCGCGAAGACGAAGGTCGCCCCGTACACCTCCGCCAAGGTGAAGATCGCCGGCAACGGCGGCATCCCGGCGGGCGTGACCGCGGTGGTCCTCAACGTCACCGTCACCAACACCACCAGCGGCGGCCACGTCACCGCCTTCGCCGACGGCGACGACCGCCCCACGACGTCCAACGTGAACTTCGCCCCCGGCCAGACCGTCCCCAACCTGGTCATCGTCCCGGTCGGCGCGAACGGCTACGTCAACCTGTACAACGGCGGCTGGGAGTCGGTCGACCTCATCGCCGACGTCACCGGCTACTTCACCCAGTCCGCGTCCAGCGGCTACACCCCCCTCGCGCCGGAACGTTTCGTCGACACCCGCAACGGCACCGGCACCGCGAAGGGCCAGGTCGCCGGATACGGCTCCTTCAGCGTCCAGATCGCCGGCCAGGGCAAGGTCCCGGCCTCCGGCGTGAAGGCAGTCGCCCTCAACGTCACCGTCACCAACCCCAAGAGCGACGGCCACCTGACGGTCTACCCGAGCGGCCAGTCCGCCCCGACCGCCTCCAACGTGAACTTCACCGCCGGCCAGACCATCGCCAACTCGGTCATCGTCCCCGTCGGCCCCGACGGCAGGATCGTCGTCCGCAACGGCGGCTGGAACCCGGCCGACGTCATCGTCGACGTCGTCGGCTACTACAGCCCCGCCAGCGCCGGCGCCTACCTGCCGTTCCAGCCGGAGCGCCTGCTCGACACCCGCGACAACGCCACCTGGGGCGAGGGCCCGCTCGGCGGCCGCGGCTACGTCTACCTGCCGCTCGCGGCGGGCGAGCCCGGCATCACCGGCTTCGTGCTGAACTCCACGGTGACCAACACCAAGGACAACGGCTACCTCGCCGTCTCCCCGGACCCCAACACCATCGACGCGTACATCGACGACACGGCCACCTGGCCGGCCGCCCCCACCTCCTCCACCCTCAACTGGACGGTGGGCAAGACGGTCCCGAACCTCGTCCAGGCCAGCACCGGCGCCAACGGCATCGTCGACTTCTGGAACCAGAGCGACGGCAACGTCGACCTCATCGTCGACGTGTTCGGCCTGTACCAGGACAACTGACCCCGTGGCCGGTTGACCCCGGCGGTCGATCCGTCATGTGCGGTCGATCCCGCGCGTGCGGTCGGTCCGCCTCCGCGCACGTGTGGCGCAGCGCCCCGTCGGCGGCCTCCGGGCCACTGGCGGGGCGCTGGCCGTCGTACACGCGCCGCACGCTAGCCTCGGCCACCGATACGAGCCGGGAGGAGCCGTGATGGACGAAGAGGTTGGGCGGAGCGGACAGGGGCGCGGGCACCGGGCCCACGACATCGTGCTCTTCGGCGCGACCGGGTTCGTCGGGTCGCTCACCGCCGAGTACCTCGCCCGGCACGCCCCCGCCGGCTGCCGGTGGGCCCTCGCGGGCCGCGACCCCGGCAAGCTGGAACGACTGCGCGAACGGCTCGCCGCCCAGCACCCCGGCTGCGCCGACGTGCCGCTGCTGCGGGCGGACGCCGCCGACCCGGCGGCCGTGCGCGAGCTCGCGGCCTCCACCCGCGTCCTCGCCACGACCGTCGGACCGTACGTCCTGTACGGCAAGGAGCTGGTCGCCGCGTGCGCCGAGGAGGGCACCGACTACGTGGACCTCACCGGCGAGCCGGAGTTCGTGGACCGCATGTACGTCGAGCACGACGCCCGCGCCCGGGAGACCGGGGCGCGCCTGGTGCACGCCTGCGGCTTCGACTGCATCCCGGCCGACCTCGGCACCTACTTCACGGTGCAGCGGCTTCCGCAGGACGCAGCACTGCGGGTCGACGGGTTCGTGCGGTCCAACGCCTTCTTCTCCGGCGGCACCCTGGCCTCCGCCCTCACCGCGATGGGCCGCGGCCCCCAGGCCCTTGCCGCGGCCCGCGCCCGCCGGCTGCACGAACCCCGGCTGCCCGGGCGGCGCGTCCGGGGGCCGCTGGGCGCACCGCGGTTCAGCCGGGAGACCGGCACCTGGGCGATGCCGCTGCCCTCCCTGGACCCGCAGGTCGTGAGCCGGTCGGCGGCCGCGCTGGAGCGGTACGGGCCGGACTTCCGCTACCGGCACTACGCCTCGGTCAAACACCTCCCCGTCGCCGTCGGCGCCACCGTGGCGGTCGGCGCGACCGCGGCCCTGGCCCAGCTGCCGCCGGCCCGCCGCTGGCTGATGGGCCGCTGGGAGCCGGGCCGGGGCCCCGACGCCGAGCGACGGGCCCGCAGCTGGTTCACCCTCCGCTTCGTCGGCGAGGGCGGCGGCCGCCGGGTGTTCACCGAGGTGTCGGGCGGCGACCCGGGCTACGGCGAGACCGCCAAGATGCTGGCCGAATCGGCGCTGTGCCTCGCGTACGACGCCCTGCCGCAGCGCGCGGGCCAGCTCACCACGGCGGTGGCGATGGGCGACGCCCTGCTGGAACGGCTGCAGAAGACGGGGATCCGGTTCCGTGTGGCATCGGTGAACTGAACCCGGCGGCGGGGCTCGGGCGGCTCCGCGGTCAGGAGGGCGGCTCCGGGGTCAGGAGGCTTCGCGCAGGGCCCGGCGGCACAGGGAGTCGGCGTGCCGTGTGGTCTCCGGGATCCGGAACCGGGGGCTCAGCGCGAGGGCGTGGGCACAGGCGTTGTCGAGCGAGATCCGGTGGCCGACGGACACGTACACCGGCTTGATCCCGTCCTGGGTGCGCAGGGCGCGCCCGACGACGGCACCGCCGGAGGCGAGCAACGCGGCGGCGTCCCCGCGCCGGGCGCCGGGCTCCTCGTAGGTGAAGGTGAACGGGTTCTTCGCCACCCCCATGCTCGGCAGCCCGGTGACCACCCCGAGGTGGCAGGCCAGACCGAAGCCGCGGGGGTGGGCGAGGCCGTAGCCGTCGCACACGACGAGGTCCGGGGCGGCGGTCAGGGCGTCGAGGGCGGCCAGGACGGTGGGCAGCTCCCGGAAGGCGAGCAGTCCGGGGACGTACGGGAAGCTCACGTGCCCCACCGCCGTCCGCTCCTCGACGACCTCCAGGGTGGCGGCGTCGAGGACCACGGCCGCGGCGGCGACCAGGTCCTGCTCGTCGTCGTACGCGACGTCGACGCCGGCGACGAGCCCTCGGCCGGGGAGCGGACCGGGCTCGTCGAGCACGACCAGATTGCGCAGTTCATCTTGTATCGCCCGGGCCTCGGCCTCGTCGGCGGGGGTCTTCACACTCGTCATGATGGTGCGAGAGTAACCTGACGATCATGTTCGTCATGGAGCTCACGTACACAGCGCCCATCGAAGCCGTCGAAGAGGAGCTGGACGCCCACATCGCCTGGCTCGACCGCTACTACGCCTCGGGCGTCTTCCTCGCCTCGGGCCGCAAGGTCCCGCGGGACGGCGGCATCATCCTGGCGGCGGGAGTCTCCCGCGCCGAGGTCGAACGCATCGCGGAGGAGGACCCGTTCACGGTGGCCGGCGTCTGCGAGTACCGCATCACGGAGTTCATCGCCACGAAGACGTCGGCGGACCTGACCCCGGTCCGCGAACACCTGGCGACGTAGGGCGGCCGGGCCGGGGGCAGGACGAAGGCGTCCCGGGCGGCGACGGGCGAGTGGGACGGGGACGACACGGGCGGCGCCCCCTGTGCGGGAGGCACGCACCGCGGGATCGGCGACCGGTCCGACGTGCGCTGTCCGGTCGTCGGCGGAGCCCCCGGCTAGCCCCTCGTGCCCACCGGGATGGCCTGGGTGACGTACCACCTGCCCAGGCCCCGGTACACCGACGGCCGCCGCGGATACCTCGACGGCATCGTCACCGACGACGCCTTCCGCGGGCAGGGCCATGCCCGCCGGATCGTCGACGGGCTCGTCGCATGGCCGAACGGCATCGGGATCCACTACGTCCAGCTGCACGCCAGTGCCGCCGGCGACCCCGTCTACAAGGCGGCGGGGTTCCTGCCCGGCCACTTCGGCGGCATGGGCCTGTTCACGCACCCAACCGCCTGATCAGCGGCGTTCCAGCCGCCCCACTCGCCCCTTCTCCCCCGCCGCCCAGCAGCTGCCGTCGGGCGCGCAGTCGACGGTGTCGAACGAGCCCGGCTCCAGCGCCCGCCAGGTACGGCCCCCGTCCCCCGTCACGTCCGTGCCGGTCGGCCCCACTGCGAGGGCCGCGCCGCGCGTGTGCGGGAGCCAGGCCGCGCCCGACCGGTAGGCGGGCGGCGGGGTCGCGGACGGACTCCAGTTGCGGCCCGCGTCCGCCGAGACGGCGGCGGCGAGCGGGGACGGCTGGCCGGTGCGGTAGTCCCCGCCGACGGCGAGCCCCGTCGTACGGTCCCGGAAGGCCAGGGCGAAGACCCCCCTGGCCGGGTCGCCCGCCGGGATGCCCGACTCGGCGGCCCGCCAGGTGCGGCCGCGGTCCGCCGAGTGGAGGATCCGGGCGACGGTGCCGCCACCCGTGGCCAGCCACACGTCCCGGGGCCCGGAACTCACGAGGCACTGCCCGCTCGCCGCGAAGCCGGCCTCGCCCGGCAGGGCCTCCGGCATGCCCGCGTCCGGCAGCACCGACCAGCTCCGGCCGCCGTCGTCCGTCGACAGCACGCGGAACCTGCCGTCCACCGGGTCGCTGACCGCCAGGCCGTGCCGGGAGTCGAAGAAGGTGAGGCAGTCGTAGAAGGCACGCGGGTCGGTGTTCCGGAAGGCCTCCGTCCATGTCCTGCCGCCGTCCTCGGTGCGCAGCACCCGCGAGGTCTCCCCCTCCCCGATCGAAAGGGCGACGGCGCGCCGCGCGTCGAAGGCTTCGATGTCGCGCAGCTCCAGGGCATCGGCCTCGGCGGCCCGCGGCGAGACGTCCTGCCAGTTCCGTCCGCCGTCGACGGTGCGCAGCACGGTGCCCTTGGAGCCGGCCACCCAGGCCGTGGTGCGGCTGACGGCGGCCAGTCCGCGGAACCGGGCGTCCTTGCCGGTCTCCTTCAGCGCCCAGCCCACACCACTCAGCTCGCGTAACTCCCCGGCCCCAGAGGCATCCGGTGCCCCGCCACCCTCCCGCGCCTCGCCACTGTGCGCCCGTGCCGGTGCCACCGCGGGCCCCAGCATCAAAGCCGCCGCGAGCATGCCAACTCCCAGAAGTCTCATGGCGCCGGAAGCTAATGCACCCCGGATTCGCCGTCCAGGGTGCGTCCCCGCCCCCGCGTTCCTACCGTGAGGGCATGTCCTCCAAGCAGCCTGAGCAGCCAACGCAGCGCATGGAGCCCAACCAGCCCAGCCGCCCCAAGGAGCCCAGCCGCCCCAAGGCCTATCCGGGCAGGCAGATCACCGTCACCTACGAGACCGGACGGTGCCTGCACGCCGCGGAGTGCGTACGCGGCCTGCCCGAGGTGTTCGACAGCGGGCAGCGCCCCTGGGTGCAGCCGGACGGCGCCGATCCGGATCGGGTCGCCGAGGTGATCCGGCGCTGCCCGTCGGGCGCGCTCCAGTACCGGCTCGCCGACGGGCCGCCCGAGGAGCCGGACCGGCCGACGACGGTCGCACGAACGCCGGCGGGGCAGGTGGTGCTCCGTGGCGAACTGCGCGTGACGACCCCGGACGGAATCGTTCACACCGAAACCAGGGCGATGCTCTGCGCCTGTGGAGTGAGCGGGAACCAGCCTTTCTGTGACCACTCCGGATCATGTGGCAAGGAGTGACGACCCTTCGGACACAACCCCGCCACCGTCACTCTGTGCGATCGAACGGATGCGATCCAGCCAAGCGGTGACACAGCTCACGTCATCTGCCGTGCACGGATTTGCCGATTGCGGCGTCTATCCGGATGCCGGGCCCCACCCACGCCCGGCAGGAATTCCGCCGCAAGGGAGCGAGCCTTGATCACTGTTATCGAGCAGGCTGTGCAGGCACGTCTGGTGGCCACCGCGCCAAAGGTCGAGACCGTACCCGTCACTCTCTGCTACGACCGCGCGGATCCGTTCGCCGTGAGGATGGCCTTCCCCGCTCCGGCCACGCTGGAGGGCGTCGAGGTTTCGTGGACGTTCGGGCGGGAGCTCCTCGAGTCGGGCGTGGACCGCCCGACCGGGTACGGCGACGTGCGGGTGCGGCCGTACGACGCCGAGCGGACGACGATCGAGTTCCACGCACCCGAGGGCGTCGCGATCGTACTGATGGCCACGGCCGAGCTGCACCGCTTCCTGGACCGTGCGGCCGAGATCGTTCCGCCGGGCCTGGAGCACCTGTACCTCGACGTGGACCACGGCCTGGCCGAGCTCATGCGAGGCCCGCACTGAGCCCGGCGCCCCGGGCAGCACGTAAATCGTTTGCGGGCGGCCCCGGCCGCCCGTAGCTTCGTCGTCGCCCCTCCTCTTCGAACGGAGCCAGTACGTTGGACTTCTGAGGCCGAGACGCCGATCGACACCGACACCAACACCCCGGTCCTACAGCCGATCCCGCCACCGCACGCCGCACGCCGCCCCTGGGCGACAACAGTGCCCGTGCCGCCGTGCAGCGCATGCCACACGCGTCACCCCGCGGGACCTCGCCACCGGGTCCGTCCTCGGCCGTCTCCCCCGTTGCAGACACCATCCACGCAACCTGGAGGCCTCCATGAGTACGACGTCCGCTGCTTTCATCACCTGCTCCAACCTGTCCTTCGAATGGCCCGACGGCACCACCGTCTTCGACGGGCTCCAACTGGCCGTCGGCCCCGGCCGCACCGGCCTGATCGGGCGCAACGGCAGCGGGAAGTCCACCCTGCTGAAACTCGTCGCGGGTGAACTGGCCCCGACCGACGGCAAGTCGACCGTCGCCGGCACCCTGGGCCACCTCCCGCAGGACGTCACCCTCGACACCTCCCTGCGCATCGACGAGGCGCTCGGCATCCGGGCCGCCCGCGCCGCGCTGCACGCCATCGAGGCGGGCGAGGCGACCGAGGAGAACTTCGCCGCCGTCGGCGACGACTGGGACGTCGAGGAGCGCGCCCTGGCCACCCTGGACCAGCTCGGTCTCGCCCGGATCGGCCTCGACCGCACGGTCGGTGAGCTCTCGGGCGGCGAGAGCGTGCTGCTGCGGCTGGCGGCCCTGCTGCTGGCCCGACCCGACGTGCTGCTGCTGGACGAGCCGACGAACAACCTGGACCTGCGGGCCCGTCGCCGGCTGTACGCGGCGGTCGAGTCCTGGCCCGGGGTCATGCTGCTGGCCAGCCACGACCGGGAGCTGCTGGAGCGGGTCGACCAGATCGCCGACCTGCACGACGGCGAAGTGCACTGGTACGGCGGGAACTTCTCGGACTACGAGGCGCAGCTCGCCGCGGAGCAGGAGGCGGCCGAGCGGTTGGTCCGAACAGCCGAGGCCGATGTGGTCCGACAGAAGCGGGAGTTGGTCGACGCGCACATGAAGCTGGCGCGCCGCCGGCAGTACGCGCAGAAGATGTACGACACCAAGCGCGCATCAAAGATCATCGCGAACGGCAACAAGAGCACCGCCCAGGAGTCCGCGGGCAAGCACCGCGCCCTGCACACCGAGCGGCTGGCGCAGGCGAAGGAGCGCCTGGACCAGGCGGTGGAGGCCGTCCGGGACGAGGCCGACATCCGGATCGTGCTGCCCGCGACCCAGGTCCCGCCGGGGCGCCGGGTGCTCACGCTGAGCGGGGTGCGACTGGCCCACGGCGCCGGGGTGCCGGGGGAGTGGGACGTGCGCGGTCCGGAGCGGATCGCGCTGGTGGGCCGCAACGGCTCCGGCAAGACGACCCTGCTGCGTACGGTCGCCGGGCTGCTCGACCCGCTGTCCGGGGAGGTGGCGACGCACGTTCCGGTGGGGTTCCTGCCGCAGCGGCTGGACGTGCTCGACGACGGCCTGTCGGTGGCGGAGAACGTGGCCCGGTTCGCCCCGCACGCCTCGAACAACCTGATCCGGGCGCGGCTCGCGCACTTCCTGTTCCGCGGCGGCCGGGCGGACCGGCCCGCGGGCACGCTGTCGGGCGGCGAGCGGTTCCGGGCGGCGCTGGCGGCGCTGCTGCTGGCGGAGCCGGCCCCGCAGCTGCTGATGCTGGACGAGCCGACGAACAACCTGGACCTGGCGAGCGTACGGCAGCTGGCGGGTGCGCTGGACGCGTACGAGGGCGCGCTGCTGGTCGCCAGCCACGACGTGCCGTTCCTGGAGTCGATCGGGATCACGCGCTGGCTGCTGCTCGACGGCACGCTCCGGCCGACCACGGCCGAGGAGGTCCGGGAGACGCTCTGGTCCGCCTGACCCGGCGGACCGACGCAACCCGACGCGACCACCGCGTCGCGAGCCGTCCCGGCCCCCGGTCCGGGCCCGGCGCCTCTCGGACCGGGGCCCGGACCCCGTTTCGGCCCCGGCTCCGGTGTCGGGTCGCCGGTCATCGTCAAGGCGGCGTCGCGAAACCACCTGCGCGCGTGACATTCGCCCCGCGCGCGCCCGCGCACACGCTCATCAACTGCATAGATTACCGGACGTAACCGGGCATATGAACGCCTGGGGCTTGGCTCACCCTCACGGTCCGCTTAACCTACGGCGTCGTAGGCTACGGAACCGTAGGTAATTCGCTTTGTCCCCAGGAGCACCCGTGACGATCACCTCTCCCCACCTCGGCAGCTCTCAGGCGTGGACCGACGCCAAGCTGCTGTACGCGCTGGAAGAGGTGGTGGAGAAGGAGCTCAACCGCCACCTGAAGGTCACCAAGGACTGGATGCCCCACGAGTACGTCCCGTGGAGCGACGGCCGGAACTTCCCCGCCTTCTTCGAGGACGGCGAGGCCTGGGACCCGGCGCAGTCCAAGGTCACCGACATCGGCAAGATCGCGCTGGTGGTGAACCTGCTGACCGAGGACAACCTCCCCAGCTACCACCACGAGATCGCCACGCTGTTCGGCCGCAACGGCGCCTGG
This sequence comes from Streptomyces pallidus (ex Mingjun et al. 2026), assembly GCF_051550185.1. NCBI lineage: Bacteria > Bacillati > Actinomycetota > Actinomycetes > Kitasatosporales > Streptomycetaceae > Streptomyces > Streptomyces pallidus (ex Mingjun et al. 2026). Next base: position 1,538,846 of record NZ_CP196181.1, read on the forward strand.
GGCACCTGGGTGCACCGCTGGACCGCCGAGGAGGGCCGCCACGGCATCGTGATGCGCGACTACCTGCTGGCGTCTCGCGCGGTGGACCCGGACAAGCTCGAGAACTTCCGCATGCAGCACATGTCGGAGGGCTTCGAGTCCGACAACCGGCACTCGATGCTGCACTCGGTGGCGTACGTGGCCTTCCAGGAGCTGGCGACCCGGATCTCGCACCGCAACACCGGTCACCAGTCCGGTGACCCGGTCTGCGACCGGATGCTGGCGCGGATCGCGCAGGACGAGAACCTGCACATGATCTTCTACCGGAACCTGCTGGGCGCCGCCTTCGAGATCGCCCCGGACCTGACGATGCAGGCCGTGCGCGATGTCGTGGTGAACTTCCGGATGCCCGGACACGGCATGCCCGGCTTCGAGCGGATGGCCGCCCAGATGGCGATCGGCGGTGTCTACAACCTGCGGATCCACCACGACGACGTGCTGAGCCCGGTCATGCGATTCCTGAAGGTCATGAGCATCGACGGCCTCGGCCCGGAAGGCCAGAAGGCGCAGGACGAGCTGGGCCTGTTCATGAACGGCCTCGACTCGGAGGCGCGCAAGTTCGACGAGCGCCTGGCCGCCCGCGCGGCCCGTCTGGCCGCCCGCAAGGGCTGACCCCAGGTCCCGGCAGGTCCCGGTCCCGGCCCCCGCCCCGGGCCCGGGCCGGGGTCAGCGGCGCGGGCGGAGGGCGTGGCGCTCGGCCTCGGAGAGGCCGCCCCAGACGCCGAAGCGCTCGTCGTTGGCGAGGGCGTACTCCAGGCAGGCCGCCCGCCCCTCGCACGCGGCGCACAGCCGCTTCGCCTCCCGCAGCGAGGATCCCGGCTCCGGGAAGAAGAACTCCGGGCCGGTCTGGGCGCACAGGGCGACCTCGTACCAGGCCGGCGCGGCGGCCGCGGCGGCGGGCTCAGCGGTGGCGGACATGATGGTGGTGACGGTGTTCATCGACATGCCGAAGATCCTCACGGCCTCCGATGGACGTCCGATCAACGACCGATCAACACACGTTCACGGATGTCCCGCCCGTCCTCGCGTCGAGCATCGCATGCGGCACTGACAGCGGCCCCCAGCGGCCCCGCGGCGGACCGGACGACCGTGCGGGGTCGGCAGGGTGCGGCGAGGCTGTGCGAACGGTGGGTCGCCTACTCCGCGCGCGCCGGGTCTTCTCCGGCGGGAGCGCCCCGAGGCTGTCGGTGCGGTCACTTCTCGCGTTTGGCGCGGCTCGGCTGGACGCGTTTGGGCTCGCCCGGCATCTTCGGGTAGTCCGGCGGGTACGGCATGTCGCCCAGGCCGTGGTCGTGTTCGTGCCGGTCGGCGAGTTCCAGCGCGGCGTCCAGGGGGAAGGCGTGGTCGTCCATGTCCGCGCGCAGGTCGCCGACTTCGGCGAAGCGGGCGGGCATGGTGGTGATGTCGAAGTCGCGGGGTTCGGCGGAGTCGAGCTCGTCCCAGCGCAGTGGGGCCGAGACCGGGGCCTGTGGTCGGGGGCGCACGGAGTAGGCGGAGGCGATCGTGCGGTCGCGGGCGGTCTGGTTGTAGTCGACGAAGATCCGCTCGCCGCGCTCCTCCTTCCACCAGGCGGTGGTGACCCGGCCCGGCATCCGCGTCTCCAGCTCCCGGCCGATGGCGATCGCGCACCGCCGGACCTCGGTGAAGGTCCAGCGCGGTGCGATCGGCACGAAGACGTGCAGGCCGCGGCCTCCCGAGGTCTTCGGCCATCCCTGGAGCCCCAGGTCCTCCAGGACGTCCCGCAGCTCGTGCGCGGCGATCACCGCGTGGTGGTAGTCGGTGCCGGGCTGCGGGTCCAGGTCGATGCGCAGCTCGTCGGGCCGGTCGGTGTCGGCCCGGCGCACCGGCCAGGGGTGGAAGGTCAGGCAGCCGAGGTTGGCGGCCCACAGGACGGCGGCGGGCTCGGTGGGGCACATCTCGTCGGCCGAGCGCCCGCTGGGGAAGGAGATGTGGGCGGTCGGGATCCAGTCGGGCATGGTCTTCGGAGCGCGTTTCTGGAAGAAGGACTCGCCCTCCACCCCGTCCGGGTAGCGCTCCAGGGTCGTGGGCCGGTCGTGCAGGGCGCGCGTGATCCCGTCGGCGACGGCCAGGTAGTACCGGGCCACGTCCAGCTTCGTCAGGCCCCGCTCCGGGAAGTACACCTTGTCCGGGTTGGACAGCCGTACCGTCCGTCCGCCCGCCTCCAGCTCGATCGCGTTTCCGGATGCACCCATGTGCGCCACGGTAGGCGGGCCCGGCCCGACGCGCATACCGGGCGGACCGGTGCATATCACCGCAGAATCATTGGCATGGATCTGCCCGTGATGCCGCCCGTGAAGCCGATGCTGGCCAAGTCGGTGTCCCGGATCCCGCCCGGTATGCAGTACGAGGCCAAGTGGGACGGCTTCCGCGCCATCGTGCACCGCGACGGCGGCGAGCTGGAGATCGGCAGCCGCACCGGCAAGACCCTGACCCGGTACTTTCCCGAGCTGGTCACCGCTCTGAAGGAGAACCTGCCGGACCGCTGCGTGGTCGACGGCGAGATCGTGATCGTCCATGACGGGCGGCTCGACTTCGACCGGCTGACCGAGCGGATCCACCCCGCACGGTCCCGCGTCGACCTCCTCGCCCGGACGACCCCCGCCAGTTTCGTCGCCTTCGACCTGCTCGCGCTCGGCGACGGCTCCCTCCTCGACACCCCGCTCGCCGACCGCCGCACCGCCCTGTCCGCTGCCCTGTCCACTGCTCGGCCCCCCGTCCATCTCGCGCCCGCGACCACCGACCGCGCGCTCGCGCAGGAGTGGTTCGAGCGGTTCGAGGGCGCCGGGCTCGACGGCGTGATCGCCAAACCCCTCGATCTGCCCTACCGGCCCGATGCCCGCCTCATGTTCAAGATCAAGCACGAGCGTACGGCCGACGTCGTCGTCGCGGGCTTCCGTTTCCACAAGAGCGGTCCGATTGTCGGATCGCTGCTGCTGGGCCTGTACGACGGCCACGGTGCGCTCCAGCACGTGGGCGTGTGCGCCGCCTTCCCCATGAAGCGCCGCGCCGAGCTGGTGGAGGAGCTCGCGCCGCTGCGGATGGCGGACGCCGCCGTACACCCCTGGGCCGCCTGGGCCGAGGAGTCCGCCCACGAGAGCGCCCGCCTGCCCGGCGCACAGAGCCGCTGGACCGGCAGGAAGGACCTCTCCTGGGTGCCGCTGAGCCCCGAGCGCGTCTGCGAGGTCGCCTACGACCACATGGAGGGCGACCGCTTCCGGCACACCGCCCAGTTCCGCCGCTGGCGGCCCGACCGGACCCCGGAGGGCTGTACGTACGCCCAGCTGGAGGAGGTCGTCGGCTACGACCTCGCCGAGGTGCTCGGCACGGACCTCGGGACGGGCCCGGGCGGCTGATCCCGCAGCGCCGGGGCCGGCCTCAGCCCGACGTCAGCTTCTCCCACTCCGCCCGGTCCGGGCCCACCGCGTTCGGCACGTAACCGGGCCGCGCCGCCAGCCAGCGCGCCACCCGGGCCCGGACCTCCGGATCCGCGTACGCCCGCTCCGGCGGCTCGACCAGGTGCCGTACCCTCGCCCGGGCCCGCATCACCTCCGGGTCCTCCAGGGCGCAGTCGAACAGCGCGGCCGTCTCCCGGGCCGCCCCCGCCCGGACGGCCCGCGTCGCGAACCGCTCCCCGATCGCCGCGTCGGCGACGACCTGGAAGTCGAACCACGGTTTCAGGGTGCGCACCGCCCACGCGTGGTGCTCGGCGGCGTACCGGGCCGACCCGGGCTCCTGCCCGGCGGTACGCGCCACCCGGAGCGCGGCCCACAGGGCCAGCGAGGTGCCCTGGGCCAGCGTCGGGTTGGTGTGGGTGATCGCGTCGCCGATCGGCACCAGCCCGGCCGCCACCGGCCCGTGCTCGTCGACGAGCGCGCTCCACCGGTTGTCCAGGCTCGCCGCGGCCAGGACGTCGGACAGCGGCTCGGCGCCCAGGTCCAGCCAGGCCGCTCCGGGCGGGAAGGCGCGGGCCGCGCTCTCGAAGAGGGCGGGGTCGCGCAGCGCCGACCGGGTGGCGTCCCGGGTGTGGACGATCAGGGTGACGGCGAAGACGCGGTTGTCGGCCGGGAACACGGCGCAGCCGGCGAAGGGCCCTCCGGTCACCGCCCACGGGCGGCGCGGGCCCTCCCGCATCCCGTCGGGCAGCCGGTACCAGCGGCAGAAGTACGCGAGGCCGGTGCGGTGCCGTTCCACCACGGGGGGCCGGCAGCCCGCCGCGGCCAGCCAGCGCTCGGTCCCGCCGCGCCGGCCGGCCGCGTCCACGACGAGGTCCGCCGCGTGCACCCCGCCCTTCGTGGCCACCCCGGTGACCCGGACGGGGCCCGCCGCCCCCTCCCCCGTGCCCGCGCCCGCACCCGGCCGCGTGATCAGCCCGGTCACCGGCTCCCCGTACCGCAGCACGGCCCCCGCCTCCCCGCGCAGGGCCGTGACCAGCGCGCTTTCCAGCACGATGCGCCGGGCCTGGAGCATGACCAGGTCCTCGTCCCCGGGCCGCGCGGGCGGCCGTACGTCGAACCAGTCGAGCTCGTGGCGCTCGCGGGCCCCGAGCCGCAGCATGTCCGCGTACACGTCGGGGAGTTCGTCCCGCAGCAGCGCGCGGGCGGCACCGAGGAGGACGTGCGGCTGCGTGGCCTGCGGGACCGTGGGCCGGTGCCAGCCGAAGAAGTCCCGGTCGATCGCCGTACCGGGGGCGCGGGTGTCCCGTTCGAAGAGCGCGACGGTGTGTCCGTGCCGCGCGGCGAGCAGCGCGGTCGCCAGCCCGCCGACGCCCCCGCCGATGACCACCACGTGTGCCATTGCGCGCCCCCGATCGCCGTACCCCGACCCCGTAACCGCGACCCGGCGGACCGTAGCCCGTCGGATCGAACAGAGCCTGCACGGAGGGACCCCGACCGAAACCCGCACACCAGTCCGAGGGGTCATGTCCGGTCGCGGCTGCTCCGGCGACGGTACGCCTCCAGAGCCCGCCGGGTCTCCTCCTCGATGAGGTCGGCGTTCAGGGCCACCGCCGCGCGCACCCCTGCCGCGGCCGCGGCGGCGAGCTGGTCCAGCGGGTTGGTGAGGTTCCCGGCCGCCCACACGCCGCGCAGGGCGGTGGCCCCGGTGGCCGGGTCCGCCTCCAGGCAGCTGCCGACCACCGCGCCGTCCCGCTCGACGGCGACCACGGGCAGCCCGAGGCCGGCCGCCACCCCGGCGCGGGCGGTGAAGCGCGGGGCGACCACCAGGGCCCGGCAGGCCACGGACCCGCCGCCGGCCAGGGTCACCCCGGCCAGCCCGTCCCCGGCCACGGTCAGACCGGTCACCTCGCCCTCCACCACCGTGACGCCCAGGGCTGCGAGGAGCTCCCGCTCGTCGGCGGTGGGCGGACGGGTGTGGGCGAGCAGCGTGACCCGGTCGCTCCAGTTCCGCCACGTCTGCGCCTGGTGGACGGCGAGCGGGCCGGTGGCCAGCACGGCGACGGGCGTGTCGCGGACCTCCCAGCCGTGGCAGTACGGGCAGTGCAGCACGTCCCGCCCCCAGCGCTCGCGCAGCCCCGGCAGCTGCGGCAGCTCGTCCACCAGCCCGGTGGCGAGCAGCAGCCGGCCGGCCCGCACCGCCGAGCCGTCGCCGCACCGCACGAGGAACCCGCCCTCCGGCACCCGGTCCGCGGCGACGGCCGTACCGGCCGCCCCGGACCGGATCTCACCGCCGTACGCCGCCACCTCCGCCCGCCCCACGGCCAGCAGCTCGGCCGGGGCAGCCCCGTCCCGCCCGAGGTAGCCGTGCAGATGGGCCGCGGGTGCGTTGCGGGGGCTGCCGGAGTCGAGCACCAGTACGGAGCGGCGGGCGCGGGCGAGGGTCAGCGCTGCGGCCAGGCCGGCCGTCCCGCCGCCCACGACGATCACGTCGAAGGTGCGTTCCGTCTGCGCGGTGGTGTTCATGGCGTCGTCCTTCCGGTGGTGCGGGGGCCGCGGGCCGCGGCGCGGCGCGTTCCGTTGCCGAACCGGCAAGATGATGCAGGAGCGCGCCGGATCCGCCGGCCGGCCATGCCGTGCGAAGAGGGACGAGGAACCACCGGATGACATCCACGCCACCCACCCCGCCCACGCCTCCCGGGCGGCCCGAGCCGAGCGGGCCGAGCGGGCCGACCGCGGAGCGCCCCGAGCGGGCCGTCCCCCGTGCCAACGGCGTCGTCGGCGTCGGGCTCGTCGTGGCCGATTCCGCGGGCCGGGTCCTGCTCGGCCAGGCGCACGACGGCCGCTGGGAGCTGCCGGGCGGCAAGGTCGACCCCGGGGAGGGCTTCGAGCAGGCGGCGGCCCGGGAGCTGGCGGAGGAAACGAGCCTGCGGGTGGACCCCGCAGACATCCGGATCCTGTCGGTCCGGATCGATGCGAAATCCGGGGTCACCCGGTTGACCGCGGCGGCCGTCACCGGCTCTGCCGAGGGTACGCCCGAGGTCACCGAGCCGCACAAGATCGTCCGCTGGCAGTGGTTCGCCCCGGCCGAGATCCCGCACGCCCTGTACGCGCCCTCCGCGGGCGTGCTGCGCAGCTGGCGCCCCGACCTCGCCCCGGCCCTGCCGCCCGTGTCGCCGCACGACTACCCGACGGCCTCCGCGGGGCCGGAGGATCCGGAAGCGCCCGGAGCCCGGCCACAACCCTGACTGCAGTCCCCCAGGAACCGGCCTTCCCCCGGTGGTCCGGGCTGCGGAAGAGGAAGCCGCTCCGAGACCGAAGTCGAGGAAGAGGGCCACCTCCTCCTCGGGGTTGCCGGCTGCGGGGGCCGCCGCCCCGCAGCCACCGGGAGAGGGCGGCGGCGTAGGGGCCTGCGGTCGTGCCCCCGGCCGACCCGGCGGCCGCACCGGGCGGCCGCACCGGGCGGCTGGTCCGTCCCCCGTTCCCGCCTACACCCCCGCCGGCGCCCGCTGCGCGAACGTGCCCTCGCGGAGGTCCTCCGCCAGCAGCCGCTTGGCGATGGCGTCCGCCGCGGCCCGCAGTTCCGTGCCGCTCGGCCGGCCGCGGTCCCTCTCCAGCTGGTCACCCAGCCAGTCGGCCCACGCCTTCGAAATGACCGCGGCCTCCCGCTCCCCCGCCGCGGTCAGCGAGAGGAAGTGTCCCTCGCGGCTGAGGTAGCCCTCGTCCACCATCCGGTCGAAGACGGGCAGGAGCACCTCCGGCGGCACGGAGCGGCGCGAGGCCACCAGTCCGAGGCTGGCGTGGCCGACCGTACGGGTCATCAGCTCGACCTGCATCACGGCCCAGGCGCCCGCGATGTCCAGCCGGGTGTCCGAGCCGGCCACGATGGACCGGGCGGTGTCCGGCCCCATGGTGCGCACGAGCTTGCCGACGGCCAGCTCCAGCAGCTTGGCCGAGTCCCCGGAGGCGGTGGTCGGCGAGGCGAAGCCCTCGCCCATGTCGGTGGAGGCGGCGCGGGCGCTGTCGCGCAGCCGGACCTCCTTGAGGAAGAGGGCGACGACCAGCCCGACCGCCGCGACCGGCACGGTCCACAGGAAGACGGTGTGCAGCGTGTCCGCGTAGGCGTCCACGATCGGAACGGCTGCCTCCGGCGGGAGGCCGTGGACGCCCTTCGGGCTCCCCGCGGCCGCGGCGATCTGCTCCGGGTCGCCGCCCGTGGCGCGGGCCGCCTCGACGACGGCCGCCTCCAGCCTCGGGCCGAGGCCGTTGGCGTAGATCGTCCCGAAGACCGCGGTGCCGAAGGAGCAGCCGAGCGTGCGGAAGAACGTGACACCGGATGTGGCAGTGCCGAGGTCGGCGTAGTCCACGGTGTTCTGCACGGCGATGGTCAGCACCTGCATGCTCAGGCCGATCCCGGCACCCAGGACGAACATGTACAGCGATTCCAGCCAGGCGGGGGTGCCGGGGCCCATCAGCGACAGCAGGTACAGGCCGACGCCCATGGCCAGGCAGCCGACGATGGGGAAGACGCGGTAGCGGCCGGTCCTGCTGGTGACGTTGCCGCTGAAGACGGAGAACACCAGCAGGCCGAGGACCAGCGGCAGCGTCCGGACGCCCGACACCGTGGCGGAGTCGCCGTCCACGTACTGGAGGTACGTGGGCAGGAAGGTCATCGCGCCGAGCATCGCGAAGCCGACGACGAAGCTGAGCACCGAGCACACGGTGAAGACGGGGTTGCCGAAGAGCCGCATCGGCAGCATCGGTTCGGCCGCCCGCGTCTCCGCCAGGCAGAACAGGGCCAGGGCGATCGCCCCGGCCGCGAAGAGGCCGATGATGACGGCCGAGTTCCAGGGGTACTCGTTGCCGCCCCAGCTGGTGGCGAGGATCAGGGCGCTGGAGCCGACCGCGACCAGGGCGATGCCCGCGTAGTCGATGACCGGCCGCCCCGCGGCGCGGACCGAGGGGATGGTGCGGGCCGCCGCGAGCACGACGAGGATCGCGATCGGCACGTTGACGTAGAAGGCCCAGCGCCAGCTGAGGTGGTCGGTGAACAGGCCGCCGAGCAGCGGCCCGACGACGGTCGCCACGCCGAAGACGGCGCCGATGGCGCCCTGGTACTTGCCGCGTTCGCGCAACGGGATCACGTCGGCGATCAGGGCCATGGCGGTGACCATCAGACCGCCGGCGCCGGCGCCCTGCACGCCCCGCCACACGATGAGCAGTGTCATGTTGCCGGCCAGGCCGCACAGGAACGAGCCGGTGATGAAGACGATCGCGGAGACCTGGAAGACCACTTTCCGCCCGAAGAGGTCGCCGAACTTGCCGACGAGCACCGTGACGACGGTCTCCGCGAGCAGGTAGGAGGTCACCACCCACGACATGTGGTCGCCGCCGCCGAGGTCCGCCACGATCGTGGGCAGGGCGGTCCCGACGATCGTCTGGTCGAGCGCCGCGAGGAGCACGCCCAGCATGATGGTCCCGAAGACGACGTTGCGCCGCCGCCGGTCGAGCACGGGGGGCGCCGCCGCGTCGCCGGTGGTGCGGGCGGGGGCAGTGGTCACATCTCGCACTCTCACAGCGGCCCCGCCCGCCCGCATGTGGCACGGGGCCGTACGGGGGACCCGGCGCCGGGATCAGCGCAGGTGGCCGAGGCCGGGGTGGGCGTCCGCGTACGCGTCGAGGAGGCGCCGGGCCACGCCCACCGAGTCGACCAGCGGGTGCAGTGCGAAGGCCTTGACGGCCTCGGCCCGGGAGCCGCCGGCCGTGGCCGCGAGGACGGCGCGTTCGACGGCCTTCACGGCGGTCACCAGGCCGACGGCGTGCAGCGGCAGGGGGTCCACGGCCACGGGGTGGGCGCCGTTGGCGTCGACCAGGCAGGGGACCTCGATGACGGCTTCCGCGTCGAGGACGGAGAGGGTGGAGCGGTTGCGGACGTTGAGGACGAGCGTGGTCCGCTCGTCGCGGGCGATGGCCCGCATCAGCGCGAGCGCGACCTCCTCGTAGCCGCCGGAGCCGGAACCGGAACCGGACCCCGGGTCGCCCCCGTCGCGTGCTCCGGCGCCGGCGGCCTCGCGGTTCTCGGCCATGTACGTGGCCTCCCGCTCGGCCCGGGTCCGGTCCCAGGCGGCCAGCGCCGCCCCGGGCGGCAGCGCGTCGCGGCCGGCTTCGGCGTAGAAGCCGCGCTGCTGGTCGCGCAGGAAGGCCCCGCGGGTCTGCTCGGCCGCCTGGTACGCCCGTACGGCGTCACGGTTGAAGTAGTAGTAGTGCAGGTATTCGTTGGGGATCGCGCCGAGCGAGCGGAGCCAGTCGGCCCCGAAGAGCCGCCCCTCCTCGAAGGACCGGAGCGCCGCCGCGTCGGCCAGCAGCCGGGGCAGTTCGTCGCGGCCGTCGATGCGCAGCCCGCGCAGCCAGCCGAGGTGGTTGAGGCCGACGTAGTCGATCCAGGCGTCCTGCGGGCGGGCACCGAGCGCGCGGGCGACGCGCCGGCCGAGCCCCACCGGGGAGTCGCAGATGCCGATCACCCGGTCGCCGAGCACCTCGGCCATGGCCTCGGTGACCAGCCCGGCCGGGTTGGTGAAGTTGATGACCCAGGCGTCGGGGGCCAGCCGGGCGACGGCGCGGGCGATCTCCCGGGCCACCGGTACGGTCCGCAGACCGTACGCGACGCCGCCGGCGCCGACCGTCTCCTGGCCGAGGACGCCCTCCGCCAGGGCGATCCGCTCGTCCGCGGCGCGCCCGTCCAGGCCGCCGACGCGGATGGCGGAGAAGACGAAGTCGGCCCCGCGCAGGGCCTCGTCCAGGTCGGTGGTGGTGGCCACGGCCGGGGCCTGGCGAGGGGCGGGGCCCGCGCCCGTGCCGGCCTCGGCTCGGCGCGCGGCTGCGGCGTCGGCGGCCGCGGCCGCTTGGTCGGCGAGGACCCGGGAGACGGCGGCCAGCCGGCCCGGGTCCGCATCGTACAGCGTCACATGGGACACCCGGCCTTCGGCGTGGTCGCCGAGCAGTGCTCCGTAGACGAGCGGTACCCGGAACCCGCCCCCGCCGAGGATCGTCAGCCGCACGCCCTACCGCCCTTCGGCCAGTGCCGCGGCGAATGCCACGATCCGCGACATCCGCTCGGCGGCACACGTGTGAGGGCTCCAGTCTCCCCCCGCCGGTCAGTCCTCCAGCGCCGGCACGGCGCGCAGCCGCGGCCCCTTGTGGTGCGGGACGGCGCCGCCGCGGACGGGTCCGGACGCGGCACCCTGGGGTGCCGCGGGGAGGACCATGGTGATCCGGGTGAGCCCCATGGCGTCGAGCATGCGGCTGGATTCGGCCACGAGCCTGCACCGCACGACGCCCCACTGGGGGTCCCAGTGGCGCACGGTCCGCACGGCGCCGTCGCGCTCGGCGGCCTCGGCCCCGTGGGTGGCGAGCCAGTGCGGCACGCCGTAGCGGTAGGCCGCTTCCATGAACGGGTCGCGGGCCACCTCCTGGCGGATGCTGCGCAGCCCCTCGTCCTCGGGGGCGGCCTCCAGCGCCGCCGCGAACTGGGCGAGCAGCGGGACGCACCAGGCCGGTTCGTGGTCCTCCAGGACGGCGGCCGCGTCCGGGTGGAACAGTACGAAGCGCAGGAAGTTGTCGTCGGGGAGGGCGGTGGGGTGGGGGCGCACCGACTGGAAGAGCCTGTCGAACGCCGAGTTGGTGAGGGCGACGTCCCAGCGGTGGTCCACGAGGAAGCTGGGGTAGGGCACGGCCTCCATGAGGGCCGCGTAGTCGCACAGGTAGTCGCGTTGGGCGGGGTCTTCGGGCAGCCGGTTCTCCTCGGCCGCCCGCCAGGTCGGCGGGGGGTCCCGGTCGACCATGATGCGGAAAAGCCAGAAACACTGCCGCTCGCTCATTTCCAGGGCCTCGGCCAGGGCGAGCAGCTTGCGGTCGGTCCATTCCTTGACCAGTCCGCGTTCCCAGTTTCCATATGCGCGAACGCTGATGCGCAACCGCGCGGCGAGGTCCTCCTGGCTCAGGCCCAGTTCCTCGCGGCGCTGGCGCAAAATCTCCTTGCGTCGCTCCGACCGCACTGCGCCGCGTGCGGACTCCTCGCCCGCCAGGCGCCCCTCACCGGCTCGGGCGAGGCCATCGGACGGGCCCACCGCTGCGAGATGTAGCACCGAGAGCTCCCCCTCCTCACGGTCTGGATCTTCAATTTCCTCTGGCGATCCTGCTACCGACGTCATTCGAGTGTCAACTATCGTGGCAATTCCAGCCTCTTGACAGCTCATTCCCGCCACAGCTGTGGCAACTTCTGGCCCTGCGGCGGGAGAACGGCTAGATTCCAAAAGCCGACCATGTGCCCGAACCGACTCGCCGCGATCTAGGAGAACCACTGGTGACAGACGGCTTCCCGGCTCCCGTCGCGGTGGCCAACCCGTCCCTGGCAGCCACCGTCACGCGCGTCGCAGAACTCGCGGGCAAAATGGGCCGCGACCCGAACAAGGTCTTTGACCTGCGCCGCCTCTCCGAGGCCTCCGGCGTGCCCATGGACGTGGTGCGGAGCCTGCTGGACGGCAGGCCGGCCGGCGAACCCTGCCTGCAGACCCGCTTCCTCCAGCGGCTCGACCTGCTCCGCCGCACCAGGCTGAAACCCAACGGGCGCCGCTACACCCAGCAGGAGATCGCCGACGGCGCCGGGATGTCCCGGCAGCAGGCGGGTGCGCTGATCAACGGCGACCGCCGGCCCACGATGGAGCACTGCGACGCGATCCAGCGCTTCTTCGGCGTCCACGCGGGGTTCCTCACGGCGCACGACGCGGACGCCCTCACCGACGCGCTGCTGCGCACCGAGCAGCAGCTGCTCCAGGACTACGCGGGCCGGACCCGCGAGACCGTGCCCGCCCCCGCCTCCCCGGCGGGCGATCCCCTGGCGAGACTGCTCCAGAACCACGGAGTGCGCGGCATCGCCTGGCGCGCCGCGCAGCTGCCCAGCGACAAGCACCGCGACAAGGTCGCCGAGTGGCTGGACATGCTCCTCGAGAGCGTCAAACCGAACGATTCCTGATCCGGCCCAGTCGACAGCAGTCTGAGTCTGGGTCCGTCTGATCCTTGAGTCCTGATCCGGAGCCACGCCGACGGGGAGAACGGTGAGCATAGGCAGAGAGCAGCGCCGGTTGTGCGGCGAGCTGGTGGCCGGCCTCCAGCTGACCGCGCCCGTGGAACCCCTGGACCTCTACGCCGCCCTCTGCGAGGGCATGAGCAGGATCCGCGGCCGCCGGGTGGACTTCCGGATGGCCGCGTTCCCGCCCGGGACGGCGAGCGGCCTGTGGCTCGACATGGCCGACCGGGACCTGGTGGTCATCGAGGAACGCACGGCCCCGGACCACCAGCTGGTGATCCTCGGTCACGAACTGTGGCACATGAAGGCCGGCCACTGCAGCCACCACGTCGACGGGGCCGCCGTCGCCGCCCGCCTGCTGTCCGACGAGGCCGACCTCGGCGAGACCGTACGGCGCGTGGCCGCGCGCACCCGCGCCGACATCCGTGAGGAGACCGAGGCCGAGACCTTCGGCTTACTGCTGGGCAGTCGGTGCCGGACCTGGCTCGCCGGGTCGGCGAGCCACCGGGCGCCCGCACAGCGCGACCAGTTGGCGGGGCGCATCGAGGCCTCGCTCGGATACCGGGGGCACAGGAACGACCGTTGAACGGCCAGGACTACTACATCCCGGCAGCCGCGCTGGGCATTGCACTCGCCTTCAAACTGCCGGCGCTGCGCAACAACTGGCGGGACCCCCTGCTGCGCGCGGTGTGCTCCCTGCTGGTCCTGGCCGGATCGGTCTTCGCCTTCGCCGCCCCGCCCACCATCGTGGCGGTCAACGAGCTGACCGGCGTCACCAACTTCTCGGCGCCGCTCGTGTACTGCCTGATCACCCTGTTCAGCGCCGCCTGCCTGGTGCTGATCGTGAACTGGCGGGGCGGCCCCGCCGACGTCACCCGGCGCATCTCGCGCCGGTGGATCGGCGGCTACTGCGGGGTGGTGGTGGTGCTCGTCGTGCTCTTCTCGATGGGCGAGGCGCCCGACGAGCGGCTGCGGGACTTCGACACGTACTACGCGAGCGCGCCGTACGTCCGGGAGATGATCGCCCTCTACCTGACCGCGCACCTGGTGGCGGCCGTGGTGATGGTGGCCATGTGCTGGCGCTGGTCCCTCCAGGTGCGCGGCTGGCTGCGGACCGGCCTGATGATCATCGTGGCGGGCTACATCCTCAACCTCAGCTACGACGCCACCAAGATCACCGCGGTCGTGGCCCGCTGGACCGGCCACGACCTCGACGACCTGAGCACGTACGTCGCGCCGCCGCTCGCCTCGCTCGGCGCGCTGATCAGCGCCATCGGCTTCGTCCTGCCGCTGGTCTGCCAACGGCTGTCGGACCACTGGCAGACCTGGACCACGTACCGCAGGCTCGGGCCGCTGTGGGACGAGGTGCAGCCGTGCGCGCCCACCGGCACGCCCTGCGTGAGGATGGCGTGGTGGGCGCCGCCGGAGCTGCGCATGATCCAACGCGAGTCGGACATCCACGACGCGTTCCTGCACCTGGGCCCTTACTTCGACGAGCGGCAGCGGCAGCGGGCGTACGACCTCGCCCTGGCCGGCGGATCGGACGAGGAGACGGCCCGCGCGGTCGGCGAGGCCGCCATGGTCGCCGCCGCCGTACGGGCCCGCGCCGCTGACCCCGAGGGGGCGGCCATCGACGGCGAGGAGGGCGCGGACGGGGCCGCCCGGGCCACGCCCCGCCCGAGGGACCTCGTCCGCGTCTCCCGGGCCCTGCGGGACTCGCCGGTCGTCGCGTGCGTGCGGCAGGGGGCGGCCGGGGCGGTCTGCTGACCGACCGAAACCGGGGCCGCCGCGCCACCCGGACCCCCGCCGACGCCCCGCGGGGCGTCACAGGGCACGGCCACGGGCGTCAGCGCAGGGCCGCCGCCAGGGCCACCTTCGGGAACAGGTCCTGGAAGGGACCCGCGGAATCGATTCCCTCGCGGCCGAAGGGGGCGTCGAAGCTCCACACCATGAACAGCAGGAACACGATCAGCGCGCTGAACAGGCCCGCCAGCAGCAGCTCGCGCCCGGACCGGCGGATCTGCAGCGTGAAGATCAGACCGACCGTGACCACACCGCCGGTCAGCAGCCCGAACCAGACCACGCTGGGCAGCGTCGACTCGTCGCTCTGCACGCGCGCGTGGCGTGCGTCGTCCGCGGCGGCGATGTGGTCCAGCAGCGGCTGGTAGGCCTGCGCCTGCAGCTCGGTGGCCGGGCTCTGGTGGGTGACGTCGCCGCGCAGCTTCGCGAGGAGTTCGGCGCCCTCCTCGCTGGCCGCGTCGCCCGAGGTCAGCCGCGGCCAGTCCACGGAGACGGTGTGGGCGACGTACGCGTCCACCTCGCCGCGGATCCGGTCGCGGACGGCGGCCGGGTAGACGTCGGCGCGCTGGCTCACCTCGTACAGCGCCTGGGCCTCGCGGCGCACGCTGTCCTCGGCGGCCCCGCGGGCCTCCCAGACGCCGGCGATCGCCAGGCCCAGCACGATCGCGTAGACCACGCCCACCATCATCGTCATGTACTCGATGACGTCGGGGGTCTCGCTGGTGTCCTCGTCGGGCGCGACCCGGCGGTGCCGGATGACCGTGCAGGCGAAGACGAAGGCGCAGACGAGCGCCATGGCAATGGCCAGGATCAGCCATTCGGACACGAGGGTTCTCCCGTTGCTGGATCGGTCAGGGGATCAGCTGGTGCGGCTCTTCGACCGCGGGCGCAGTGCCGCCGCGGCGAGGACGGCCGGGGTGGTGACGGCGGCCATGAGCATGACGGTGGACAGGCCGCCCGGCTCCCGCCGGGCCAGGGCCTGGGAGCGGTACGGGCGGACATGGAAGGCGGAGACCCGCCCGGCCGGGGCTCCGAGCGCGGGCGGAGCCCCGGCTCCGCCCGCCGCCGGCCCGACAGCCACCGCGGGATCCGCCGCGGCTGCCGGGGGCTGCGCAGCCGCTGCCAGGGCCTTCGCCGCCGGCGATCCGGCCGAGGCTCCGGCGGCGGGCAGCGGGCCCAGCCCGGGGTGGCGCACGGTCGGCCGGTCCGCGCCGGGCACGACGAACGGCAGCGCCGGGACCCCGGCATGCGGGGCGGGCAGGCCCGGAAGCCGCACCGCGGGCAGCCGCACCACCGGCGGCACGACGGCAGGGGCCCGGCCCCAGGGCGGACGAACGGTGGGCGGGCTGCCGACGGGCGGACGGACGACGGGGCTGCCGCCAGGCGGACGAACGGCGGGCGGGCTGCCGACGGGCGCACGGCCCCCGGGGTCCGGCGCAGGCACGTCGGGCACACACGCGTCGGCCCGGGCCGAGGCCCGGGCCGCGTGGCTGCCGCCACCGTCGTCGACCGCCACCTGTCCGTGCAGCGGGCAGCACACCGCCACCAGGCCCGCCCCCGCGAAGTACTGCCAAGCGGCCACCGCGCGTCCTTTCGTTCCGGAGCAGAACCGAGGGTTCCGGCTGAAGAAACGATCACGGCACCGCTACGACACGCCGCAGCCGCGACAAGCTCCCCGACGGGGGAAGGGATTCAGCCCTTCGGGAGCACCGGACCGCTGCCGACGGGGTCCGACCGGTGCGCAACGGAGTTCCCCGGGCATGCGCGAGGGGCGCGATCCGTGCCCGGATCGCGCCCCTCGTCTGGTCCTGCCCTGCCGTCAGCCGGCTTCGGAGCCGCCGAACCGCTCGCGGTAGGACTCCAGGTCCTCCTCGCTGATCTTCGCGAAGAGCACCGGCGGAACGGTGAACGGCGTGCCCGCCGGGACCGTGGCCAGGGCCTTGGCCTGCTCCGGGGTCACCCACGTCGCCGTGTCGTCGGCCAGCGCGAAGGCCGAGCGCATGGCACGTGCCGAGGCCGGGATGAACGGCTCGGAGACCACCGAGTAGAGGTGGATGAGGTTCATCGCGGTGCGCAGGGTGAGCGCGGCGCCGTCGAGGTCGGTCTTGACCTCCAGCCAGGGGGCCTTCTCGTCCAGGTAGGCGTTGCCGGCGGACCACAGGGCGCGCAGGGCGGCCGCGGCCTTGCGGTACTGGAGGGTGTCCATGTGGCCCTCGTACTCGGCCAGCAGCTCGGCGATCTGCTCGCCGAGCTTCGCCTCGGCCTCGCCGGCGGGGTTGCCGGCCGGGACCTCGTCGCCGAACTTCTTGCGGGAGAAGGTCAGCACGCGGTTGACGAAGTTGCCGAGGGTGCCGCCGAGGTCCTTGTTGACCGTGGCGGCGAAGTGCTCCCACGTGAAGGACGAGTCGTCGGACTCGGGGGCGTTGGCGATCAGGAAGTAGCGCCAGAAGTCGGCCGGGAGGATCTCCAGCGCCTGGTCGGTGAAGACGCCGCGCTTCTGGGAGGTGGAGAACTTGCCTCCGTAGTACGTCAGCCAGTTGAAGGCCTTGACGTAGTCGACCTTCTTCCACGGCTCGCGGGTGCCCAGCTCGGTCGCGGGGAACATCACCGTGTGGAACGGGACGTTGTCCTTGGCCATGAACTGGGTGTAGCGGACGTCCTCGGCCTCGTACCACCAGGCCTTGTAGTCGCGGTTCGCCGGGTCGGCGTCCGCCCACTCCTTGGTCGAGGCGATGTACTCGATCGGGGCGTCGAACCAGACGTAGAAGACCTTGCCCTCGGCGGCCAGGTCGGGCCAGGTGTCCGCCGGGACCGGGACGCCCCAGTCGAGGTCGCGGGTGATGGCGCGGTCGTGCAGGCCCTCTGTCAGCCACTTGCGGGCGATGGAGGACGCCAGCTGCGGCCACTCCGCCTCGTGCTGCGCGACCCACGCCTCCACCTCGTGCTGCAGCTTGGACTGGAGCAGGAAGAGGTGCTTGGTCTCGCGGACCTCCAGGTCGGTGGAGCCGGAGATCGCCGAGCGGGGCTCGATCAGGTCGGTCGGGTCCAGGACGCGGGTGCAGTTCTCGCACTGGTCGCCGCGGGCCTTGTCGTAGCCGCAGTGCGGGCAGGTGCCCTCGACGTAGCGGTCCGGCAGGAAGCGGCCGTCGACCGGCGAGTAGACCTGCCGGATCGCGCGCTCCTCGATGAAGCCGTTCTCCTGGAGCTGGCGCGCGAAGTGCTGGGTGATCTCGCGGTTCTGCTCCGAGGAGCTGCGGCCGAAGTAGTCGAAGGACAGCTCGAAGCCGTCGTAGACCGCCTTCTGGGCGTCGTGGGCCTGCGCGCAGAAGTCGGCGACGGACAGGCCGGCTTCCTTGGCGGCGAGCTCGGCGGGGGTGCCGTGCTCGTCGGTGGCGCAGATGTAGAGGACGTCGTGGCCGCGCTGGCGGAGGTACCGGGAGTACACATCCGCCGGAAGCATCGACCCGACCATGTTGCCCAGGTGCTTGATCCCGTTGATGTACGGAAGCGCGCTGGTGATCAGGTGTCGAGCCATCCTCGGATGCTCCATTCATGTATGCGGTTGCAGCGTTCGAGCCGTGACGGATTGTGATGGGGTCATCGTATCGAACCGTCGAAAGGCCACGCGCCCGCATTTCGCTGGGTGGACGTAACGCAAAAGCGAGGGTTGTGACCTCTGCGTCACGGCCCTCGCCATGGGGTCATGCTACAGCCGGGACGCGATCGGCTCGGACCGGGCCCGCAGCCCGGCGCACCACCGACCGCCACGGGTCGGCGCGAGGCCCGGCCGGAGGGCCTGGCGCTGCCGTGGCGCGACCCTGGCGCGGCCTGGCGCACCACCGGCGCGACCTGGCATTACGTATGGCGGGGGCATATGCGTACGTACGGGCTGCGCCCGCGCACGGTCGAAGTCTGTCAGCGGCCGGTCATCACCGAACGTAATCCTCCACCTTCCTCCTTCTGCGCCCCGCGTATGCGCCCGCGCTGCCAGTCTTGCCGCCCACAGGGATGAGGTGAGGTGGAGCGGTGAGCGATGGCGGACCTGAGGAGCCCGGCGGGGCGGTGGGCCTCCCCAGCCGACGGCGGCGGCCGACGCCCATGAGCCAGTGGAACCCGACGGCACGCCTGTCCTACTGGGCCTTCCACGCCAACCGGAGACCCTCGTACATGCGCTTCGCGTACCTCCAGCTGGGCTCCGACTCGGCCGCCGAGGCCGCGGTGGACGCCGCGTTCGACTCGATCATGAACGAGTGGTTGCGCATGCTGCACATGGACCGGCTCGACGCCTACGCCTGGACCATCCTCAAGCAGCGGCTGGTCGACCGGCGGGAGCTGCCCGGCTCCTGGCCCGACCCCATGGACGTCACCGCCTTCGAAGCCGCCCTCAAGGAGGCCGCCGCCGACCGGTACGAGGTGCTCACCGACACCATCCGCTTCTACTCCGCCGTCTCCCGGCTCGCGGAACGCCAGCGTGACGCCGTGCTGCTGCGCTACGGACTCCAGTGCACCCCCGGTGAGGCCGCCTCCGTGATGGGCGTCGACGAGGCCACCGTCCGCTCGCAGCTCGGGCAGGCCCAACGGCGGCTCGCCCGCCTGCTCGACACCTCCGCCGAATCATGAGGCGGCGCGAGGACGACGAGCAGCCCGGCCGCGGGGCCGCCGCCCGCCGCTCCCTGGCCGACTTCCTGACCCGGGCCGGCGTCCGCGACCGGTACCCCCACTACGACCTCGGAGCGGCCGAGGCGCGGCTGCTGCGCACCGCCCGCCGCAAGGGCGCCCCGGCCCCGACCGCCGCCACGGCCCGGCGGCGGGCGTACCTGTGGAGCGACCCCGCCCGGGACAGCCCCCTCGACTCCGAACGGGCCCGTCGGGACCTGAAGGCCGTCTGCCTCGCCGCGGTGTGCGCGCCGGGGGCCGAGGCGCAGCTCGCCGCGTTCCTGGCCAGCGCGCACACCGACCTGGCCGGTGCGGTCGTGTTCGGCTGTCTGCTGCACCTGGCCGGGCTGCGCGAGGGGGCCAGGTTCTGGTGGCAGTTCGCCGCCGGCTCCGGCCGCGCCCGGACCGCGGCCGCCGCCTACTGCCTGTTCCTCGACCACTCCCGGCGCGGCGAACACCACGACGCCCGGGTCTGGGCGCGCGAGCTCGGCGCGCGCGGCTACCGCCCGGGCGGGCGCCGGGACCTGCGCGAGGTACGGCTGTGCACGCAGGCCGCCGTCCTGCGGTACGTCGACCAGCGCGACGATCCCGACCTGGGCGCCGTGCCGCTGCCCAGGCCGGGGCTGCCGGCGGTGCTCGCCGGGTTCCGGACACCGCTGGCGGCGGTGGCGGACGGGGCGCACCCCGACCCGGACCCGGACCCGGTCCCGGGCGGCACCTCCGGCTCGGGGGGCACACCGGGGCCGGGGAGGCAGACGGGGCCGGGAAGGCAGACGGGGCCGGAGGCGACGCTCGCCGCCCCGGAGTCGCCGGGTGCCGGACCGCCGCCCCGGGCGTCGGGCCGGCGCCGGCCCGGCCACGGGAGCCCGATCGGCAGCGGCGGCAACGGCCGCTCCGCCGGCCTCGGCGTCCGGGTGACGGTGGGCGGCTCCGGCGAGGCCCTCGCGGCGGCCCGCCGCGCGCTGGCCGTCGTGCGGGTCCTGGAGAAGCACCCGCTCGGGGTGCGGGCCGGTCAGCTGGCCCGGGAGTCCGCGCTGGCCGAGGAAGAGCTACGGCCGCTCCTGGTCATGCTGTGCGAGGAGGAGTACGCGTTCCGGCCCGGCGCGGGCGTCTACGCGCGCGGGCCCGCCCTCGACCGGCTCGCCGCCCCCGGCGGCCGGGGGCTGGTGGGGCAGCTCCAGCGGACCCTGGCACTGGCACGGGACAGCGCGGGGGCCGCCGTGTACCTGAGCCGGTACGCCGACGGCGAGGTCCGGATCACGCAGATGGCCGACGGGCCCGGGACCCCGCCCGTGCGGGAGTGGGTGGACTTCCGGGACGCCGCGCACGCCAGCGCGGTCGGCAAGTGCCTGCTGACCCAGCTCGGTCCCGACCTGCGCCGCGACCACGTCGCCCGGCACCGGCCCGCCCGGTTCACGGCCCGGACGATCACCGACAGCCGGGTGCTGTTCTCCGCCCTGGACGCGGTGGCCCCGGGCTCGCCGGTGTTCGACCTGCGCGAATACTCGCCCGGCGTGGTCTGCTCCGCCGTCCCCATCGCCACGGGCGGCGCGGTCGGCAGCCTCGCGCTGTCCCTGCCCGCGGTGCACTCCCACCGGCTGCCCGGGGCGACCGAGGCACTGCGCCGCAAGGCCGTTCCGATCCTGCTGGCCCTGCTCCTGGCGGGCGCGATCCCGCCGGACGCACTCGAAGCCCCGGCCCCGGTGGACACGGTTCCGGCCGACGCGTCCGCCGGGGCCGGTGTCGCGGCCGCTGCCGCGGCGACGCCCGGGGCCCCCGCGGGGACAGGGGCTCCCGGGGGGTCGGCGGGGGCCGGGCCCGACGGCACCGCGTCCGAGGCCCCCGGGCCCGGGCAGGACGCCGTCCCGGCCGCCCCGACCGCCTCGACGGGCCCCCCGGTCACCACCGTCACGGCCGAGACCCTGCGCCACCTGCGCAGCCTGTTCCGCACTCCGCTGGCCCGTTCCACGGCCTGCGCGGCCGGGCCGCACCTGGTCAGCGACAGCGCGTCGGAGGCGGCGTACCTCTTCGACGCCGCCCCCGACGGCACGGGCCCGCCCCGCCTCGCACTGCCCCGCACCCTCGCTCCCCTCACCCCGGGCAGCCTCCGGGCCCACGACGGGCTGGTGGTCCTCGGCACCTGAGCAACCGGGGTACCGGCGGGGGTACGGACAGGGGGACCGGCGGGGACCGGTGGGTACTGGCGGGGGTACGCGTCAGCCGGCGCGGGTCAGGCGGTCCGCGCCGGAGAGGACCGCCGCCGCCAGCGCCTCCGCCGGCGGCGACACCCGCTCCCCGCGGAGCAGGGCGAACTCCACCGGCCCCAGGTCCGGCAACCCCGGCACCCGGACCAGGCCCGGCGGGATCAGCCCCCGGGTGTGCGCCATCACGCCCAGCCCGGCCCGGGCCGCGGCGATCAGGCCGCTCAGGCTGCCGCTCGTACAGGCGATCCGCCACTCCCGCCCGGCCCGTTCCAGGACGTCCAGCGCGCGGGCCCGGGTGATCCCCGGCGGCGGGAAGACGATCAGCGGAACCGGCCGGTCCGGGTCTACCCGCAGGCCCTCGGCCCCGATCCACACCATCCGGTCCCGCCACACCAGCCGGCCCCGCTCGTCCCCCGGCCCGCGCCGCTTCGCGAGGACGAGGTCCAGGCGGCCCGCGTCGAGCCGCTCGTGCAGGGTCCCGGAGAGCTCGACCGACAGCTCCAGGTCGACCTCCGGGTGCTGGTGCCGGAAGCCTTCGAGGATCTCCGGCAGCCGGGTCAGCACGAAGTCCTCCGACGCCCCGAACCGCAGCCGCCCGCGCAGCCGGGTGCCGGTGAAGTAGGCCGCCGCCCGTTCGTGGGCCTCCAGGATCGTCCGGGCGAAGCCGAGGAGCGCCTCCCCGTCTTCCGTCAGCTCCACGCTGTGGGTGTCCCGGAGGAAGAGCGGGCGCCCCGCCGCCTCCTCCAACCGGCGTACGTGCTGGCTAACCGTGGACTGGCGGACGCCGAGCCGCCCGGCGGCCTGGGTGAAGCTCAGGGTCTGGGCGACCGTGAGGAACGTGCGCAGCTGGACCGGGTCGTACATGGCCCCATGGTGGCACGGTCATCACGGAACGCAATGGCAGTCAGATCGGTGTACGGGTTTCCCGATGACCGGGCGCCGACCGACGATGAGGACGATCCGTCTCCGACAGCAAGTGAGCCCCGTACATGCGCCGCCCGTCCCCGCCCTCGTGGCTGCCCCTGGACCCGTACGTCCTCGCCCTGCTCGGCACCGTCGGCCTCGCCGCCCTGTTCCCGGCGCGCGGCGCGGGCGCCGCCGTCGCCCAAGGTGTCGCCACCGCGGCGGTGGCGCTGCTGTTCTTCCTCTACGGGGCCCGGCTGTCCACCCGTGAGGCGCTGGACGGGCTGCGCCACTGGCGGCTCCATCTCACAGTGCTGACCTGCACCTTCGTGGTCTTCCCGGTCCTCGGGCTCGCCGCGCGCGCCCTCGTTCCGGGCGTGCTGACGCCGCCGCTCCACAGCGGGCTGCTCTTCCTCTGCCTGGTGCCGTCCACCATCCAGTCCTCCATCGCCTTCACCTCGATCGCCCGCGGCAACGTGCCCGCCGCGATCTGTGCCGGCTCGTTCTCCAGCCTCGCCGGGATCGTGCTCACGCCACTGCTCGCGGCCGGGCTGCTGGGTGGCGGCGCCGGAGGGCCCTCCTCCGGCTCCGTGCTGAAGATCGCCCTCCAGCTCCTGCTGCCGTTTTTGCTCGGGCAGCTGCTGCGGCCGCGCCTCGGCGGCTTCCTGGTCCGGCACAAGGCGGTCCTGGGGTACGTCGACCGCGGCTCGATCCTGCTCGTCGTCTACACCGCGTTCGGTGCGGGCATGGCCGCGGGCATCTGGCACCGGGTCAGCGCCGGGCGGCTGGGCGGGCTCCTGGCGGTGGAAGCCGTCCTGCTGGCCGTCATGCTGCTGGTGACCTGGTACGGGGCGAAGCGGCTCGGGTTCGGGCGGGCGGACCGGATCGCCATCCAGTTCGCCGGGTCGAAGAAGAGCCTGGCGGCCGGACTCCCCATGGCCAGCGTGCTGTTCGGGGCGCAGGCGGGCCTGGCCGTGCTGCCGCTGATGCTCTTTCACCAGATGCAGCTGATGGTGTGTGCGGTGCTGGCCCGACGGCGTGCCGGGGACGCAGGGGCGGCCCTCGGCGTTCCGGCCGAGGCCGAACTCCCCGCCGGGCGTGTGGCGGAGGTCTCCCCCGGCCCCCAACACCCCGAGCCGCGCGCCCGGTAACGTGCGGCGGTGACCTGGATACGCCCGATCGCCGCCCACGCCGAACGCCCCTGCACGCTCGTGGTCTGCCGCGGCTGCTGCTGCGGCGACCCCCGCAAGAACCCCGGCACCGACCACGCCGGGCAGCTGGCCCGGCTGCGCGAGGCCGCCGCCGCTTCCGGGGGGCGCCTGGCCGTCCGTACGAGCGACTGCCTCGGCCCCTGCGCGCAGGCCAACGTGATCGTGGTGCAGCCGACGACCGAGGCCCGCAGGCGCGGCGCCCGCGCGGCGTGGTTCGGCTGGGCCCTGGACGACACCGCCACCGACGAGGTCATCGCGTGGGCCGAGGCGGGCGGGCCGGGTGTCGCCCCGCTCCCGGCGACGCTGGACCTGCACCGGATCGACCCGCCGGCGCCGGCGGGTCCCGCGGGCGGGGGCCGCAAGGCGAAGGGCGGCGCCGCCGGCCGCCGGGGCAGCGGCCGCCGGGGCCGCTGACGGGGGCCGCGGCCGCCGACGGGGCCGGGACCGCTAACGGACGGGTGCGGGCTCCGGTGCGGCGGCCGGGTCCTCCAGGGCGTCCAGGTCGATGCGGTCCTCGCCCGCGTAGATGTTCATGTTGCCGCCGCGCAGGAAGCCCACCAGCGTCAGCCCCGACTCCAGCGCCAGGTCCACGGCCAGCGAGGACGGCGCCGAGACGGCGGCCAGCAGCGGGATGCCGGCCATGACGGCCTTCTGCACGAGCTCGAAGGAGGCCCGGCCGGACACCAGCAGCACGCCGTCCGCGAGGGGCAGCCGCCCCGCCTGGAGGGCCCGCCCGATGATCTTGTCGACGGCGTTGTGCCGGCCGACGTCCTCCCGGAGGTCGAGGAGCTCGCCGTCGGCGGAGAACAGACCGGCCGCGTGCAGGCCGCCGGTGCGGTCGAAGACCTTCTGCGCCGCCCGCAGCCGGTCCGGCAGCCGGCCGAGCAGGTCCGCGGGGATCCGCACGCCGTCACCGGCGGCCGGCGGGAGGGGAAACCGGGTCGCCGTGCGGACGGCGTCCAGGCTGGCCTTGCCGCACAGGCCGCAGGAGGAGGTGGTGTAGACGTTCCGCTCCAGGGTGATGTCGGGAACCGGAACCCCCGGCGCGAGCCGGACGTTCACCACGTTGTACGTGTTCGAGCCGTCCTCCGCGGCCCCCTCGCAGTAGGTCACGGCCTGGACGTCCGCGGCGGAGCCGAGCACGCCCTCGCTCACCAGGAAGCCCACGGCGAGCGCGAAGTCGTCGCCCGGGGTGCGCATGGTGATCGCGAGGGGCTTGCCGTTGAGGCGCACCTCCAGCGGCTCCTCCGCGACCAGCGTGTCCGGGCGCACCCCGGCCGTTCCGTTGCGCACCCGTATGACGCGACGGCGTTCGGTGACCCGTCCCATGTGATCAGACCGCCCGTTCTCTCCTGGCGGTGCACGTCGTCGTGCACCTGAGCTCCCCATTGTCCCGGACCGGGGCGATGCCGCGGAATCTCCAAATTCCGCAAGCGGAACCTGTTGGGTCACGCGCCCGCGTACCCATCGGTAGCCGGTCAGGCTGGATGGTCCTGCAGTCGTACGAGGGGGGTTCCCGCCCATGACCGGTTCACGCGTGGTGGCTCTGGGGCACTACCAGCCCGCGAGAGTGCTCACCAACGAGGACCTCGCGGCCATGGTCGACACCAGTGACGAGTGGATCCGCTCGCGGGTCGGCATCCGCACGCGCCACATGGCGGGTCCGGACGAGCCGGTGGACGAGCTGGCCTACCACGCGGCGGGCAAGGCCCTCGCGAGCGCCGGCCTGATCCCGGACGACATCGACCTCGTGCTGGTGGCCACGTCCACGGCCATCGACCGGTCCCCCAACACGGCCGCCCGGGTCGCCGCCAAGCTGGGCATGGGCGCCGGTCCGGCCGTCATGGACCTCAACGTCGTCTGCTCGGGCTTCACCCACGCCCTGGCCACGGCCGACCACGCCATCCGGGCCGGCTCCGCGCGGCGCGCGCTGGTCATCGGCGCGGACAAGATGACCGAGATCACCGACTGGACCGACCGCACCACGTGCGTCCTCACGGGCGACGGGGCCGGCGCGGCCGTCGTCGAGGCCTGTGAGGAGCCGGGCATCGGGCCGGTGCTGTGGGGTTCCGTGCCGGAGATGGGGCACGCCGTCCGGATCGAGGGCACCCCGCCGGTCTTCGCGCAGGAGGGGCAGTCCGTGTACCGGTGGACGACGAGCCGGCTGCCGGCGCTGGCCCGCCAGACGTGCGAGAAGGCGGGGCTCACGCCGGAGGACCTGGCCGGTGTGGTCCTGCACCAGGCGAACCTGCGGATCATCGAGCCGCTGGCCCAGCGGCTCGGCGCGGTGAACGCGGTCGTCGCCCGTGACGTCGTCGACTCGGGCAACACCTCGGCGGCGAGCATCCCGATGGCGCTGTCGAAGCTCGTGGAGCGCGGGGAGATCCCCTCGGGCGCCCCGGTGCTCCTCTTCGGCTTCGGCGGGAACCTCTCGTACGCGGGCCAGGTCATCCGCTGCCCGTAGCCGTGGCCCGTGGCCGCCGCCGGGCGGTCGGGGCCGTGGGAGCACCGGGCGGGTGCGAGACGACGTGTCCCGCACCCGCCCGGTGGCATGCCCGCAGGTCAGCGCGCACCCCGAGCCGAATACCTGGTCGGAACCACGCCGAACTGCTGCTATTGTTGTCCATGTCGCCGCGGGAGACCGGGGCGGATCACCTAGTCCGGGTGGCGGAATGGCAGACGCGCTAGCTTGAGGTGCTAGTGCCCTTTATCGGGCGTGGGGGTTCAAGTCCCCCCTCGGACACATCGGGAAGGCCCCTGCGAAAGCGGGGGCCTTCTGCGTTGCCCACACTGCGGCCGGGCGCTCACATGACGGGGCGGGCCGCCTGGGCCCTCTTCAGGAGGTCCGGGAACGGGACCTGCGTCACCGAGCCGCGCACCAGCGTGAGGCCGTAGCGGTCGGTGATCTCCTCGTTCTCGTTGGGGTGGTCGGAGTCGAACTTCTTCCTCTCCCCGGGCGGTGTCACGTCCACGTAGATGGGGCGTGCGCCGGGCCGCCGGGCGGAGCGAGCCTGGAGACGACTCCATCGCCGCCATCACGGGAGTTCCGCCATGCACACACGCATTCCCGGTTCGCGGCCGCCGTGATGCTCGCCGTGCTGGGCGCCGTGGGCCCGACCTCCCAGGCTGCCCTGCTCAGTGTCGGCGGGCCCGAGTGCAAGGCCGCCGGAGGCCCGGCGTCTTTGCAGGGGACTTCCGGGTTCGGGGGTGCGGGACGGTGGGGAGGTGTTGTGGAGGTCCTTCGGGGGTGATCACCGCGGCGGAGGGGTCGGGTAGCGTCGCCGCGCTGCGGGGAGAGGAGCGGGGCATGCGCGAGGTCACGGTCCCACCGGGCGTCACGGACGCACCCGTCGGCGGGCTCGCCGACTGCGTGTTCCGGTACGCCCTCGAAGATCCCGGCCGGGTGGTGCTGGGGCGCAAGCGGGGCGGCGGCTGGCAGGACGTGACCTCGGGGGAGTTCGCCGCCGAGGTGCTCGGGCTGGCGCGCGGGCTGCTGGCACAGGGGGTCCGGTTCGGGGACCGGGTCGCCGTCATGTCCCGTACCCGGTACGAGTGGACGCTGTTCGACTTCGCGCTGTGGGCGGTCGGCGCGCAGCCCGTCCCCGTGTATCCGACCTCCTCCGCCGAGCAGGTGGAGTGGATCCTGTCCGACTCCGGGTGCACGGCGTGCGTCGTGGAGAACGAGGACCAGGCGATGACCGTCGGCTCGGTCGTCGAGGGGCTGCCGCAGCTGCGCCGGCTGTGGCAGCTCGACGCCGGGGCCGTCGAGTCGCTGCTCGCCGCCGGCCGCGGGGTCGCCGAGGACGTGGTCCACCGGCACCGCGCCGCGGTCACGCCCGACGCCGTCGCGACCGTCATCTACACCTCCGGGACGACGGGGCGCCCCAAGGGCTGCGTGCTGACGCACCGCAACTTCATGTACGAGGCGGACACGCTCGTGGCCCGCTGGGAGTCCGTGTTCCGGGCCGGACCCGGCGAGGAGCCGTCCACCCTGCTGTTCCTGCCGCTCGCGCACGTCTTCGGCCGGATGGTGGAGGTGGCGGCCGTCCGGTCCCGGGTCAAGCTGGGGCACCAGCCGGTGCTGGCCGCGGCCGAGCTGCTGCCGGACCTCGCCGCGTTCCGGCCGACGTTCGTCCTGGGCGTCCCGCACGTCTTCGAGAAGGTGTTCGCGGCGGCCCGCCGCACGGCGGAGGCGGAGGGGCGCGTCGGGCCCTTCGACCGGGCCGTCGAGACGGCCGTGCGGTACGCGGAGGCGCGTGAGCAGAAGGCGTTCGGTACGGGGGCCGGCCCGTCGGCCGCGCTGCGCGTGGAGCACCGGCTCTTCGAGCGGCTGGTGTACGGGAAGGTCCGTGCGGCGTTGGGCGGGCGGGTGCGGCACGCCATGTCGGGCGGGTCGGCGATGTCGCGCCGGCTGGGGCTGTTCTTCGACGGGGCCGGGATCACGGTGTTCGAGGGGTACGGGCTGACGGAGTGCTGCGCGGCGGCGACCGCGAACCCGCCGGGGGCGGTCCGGTACGGCACGGTGGGCCGGCCGATCCCGGGCAGTGCGGTGCACATCGCCGAGGACGGGGAGGTGTGGCTGCACGGGCCGCACGTCTTCTCCGGGTACCTGGGCGATTCCCGCTCCACGCGGGCCGTGCTGCGCGACGGCTGGCTGGCGACCGGTGACCTGGGGCGGCTGGACGAGGACGGCTACCTCACCATCACCGGGCGGAAGAAGGAGATCCTGGTGACCTCCAACGGCAAGAGCGTCGCACCGGCCGCCCTGGAGGAGCGGGTGCGTTCGCACCCGCTGGTCGCGCAGTGCGTGCTCGTCGGCAACGACCGGCCGTACGTGGCCGCGCTGGTCACCCTGGATCCGGAGGGCATCGCGCACTGGCTGTCGATGCGCGGGCTGCCGCAGCGGCCGCCGGCCCAGCTCGTCCACGACCCGGACCTGAAGGCGGAGGTGCGGCGGGCGGTGGTGGCGGCGAACACGCTGGTGTCCCGGGCGGAGGCGATCCGGGCGTTCCGGGTGCTGGAGGAGCAGTTCACGGAGGAGCGGGGGCTGCTGACGCCTTCTCTGAAGCTGAAGCGGCGGGCGATCGAGAAGGCGTACGCGCAGGAGGTCGCCGCCCTGTACGGGCCCGACGCCGCGCCCGGTGCATTCGGGCCGCGCAGCGGGAATACGGCGGTGCGGCGGCCGGTTCCCGACGACATCCGATGAGATCCGGCGACGCCCCCGCGGCGGCGCCCCGGCGACCCCCGAGGGAACGACAGCACGTGAACCAGGTCCCCGCGATCACGCTCAACAACGGCAGCTCGATGCCCCGGCTCGGCTTCGGTGTCTGGCAGATCCCCGACGACGAGGCCGAACGCGCGGTCGGGACCGCGCTGGAGGCGGGCTACCGCAGCATCGACACGGCGTCCGTGTACCGCAACGAGCCGGGCACGGGGAAGGCCGTCGCCGCGTCCGGGCTGCCGCGCGAGGAGCTGTTCGTCACCACCAAGCTGTGGAACAGCGCGAAGCGGCGGTGGCGCCGCAAGGAGGTGCTGCGCGCGTTCGAGGACTCGCTCTCCCGGCTCGGCCTCGACTACGTCGACCTGTACCTGATCCACTGGCCGCGTCCGATGCGCGACGACTTCCTGTACATCTGGGAGGTGTTCGAGGAGATCGCGGCGGGCGGGCGGGCCCGGGCCGTCGGCGTGTCCAACTTCCGCCCGGTGGACCTGGACCGGCTGGCGGGGCGCAGCTCGCTGGTGCCGGCCGTGAACCAGGTCGAGCTGCACCCGCTGTTCCCGCAGGCCGAACTGCGTGCCGAGCACGCGCGCCGCGGCATCGTCACCGAGGCGTGGTCCCCGCTCGGCCAGGGGCCGGCGCTGCTGGGGCTGCCCGAGGTCGCCGAGGTCGCCGCCCGGCACGGCCGCTCGGCGGCCCAGGTGGTGCTGCGCTGGCACCTGCAGCTCGGGAACGTCGCGATCCCGAAGTCGGTGACGCCGTCGCGGATCCGGGAGAACCTGGACGTGTTCGGCTTCGAGCTCGACGCCGCCGACATGGCCGCGCTCGGCGCCCTCGCCGAGGGTCCGCAGGCGGGGCGGCTCGGGCCGGACCCGGCCGTCTGCGACCTCTGAGCGGGGGCCGCAATGGGTGTCCCCGACGGGGTGTACCGGGTACGGAACGTGGCGAGCGGGCTGCTGTTGCGGGAGGAGAGCGGCAACCGGGTGGGGGTGGGCCCGCAGGGCCCGCCGGCGCCGCCGGCGGCGCTGGAGTGGCGGATCTCGCCCGTGCACAGCGGCGGCGGGATCGTCCACGTCGTGAACGTGCACAGCGACAGGCGGCTGGACGTGGCGAACGCGTCGACGGAGAGCGGGGCCAGGGTCCAGGTGTGGCGGCCGAACGCGTTCGGCGCGCAGGAGTGGATCGTCGAGGAGCACCTCGACGATCCGGGGGTCGTGTCCCTGGTCGCCTGTATCAGCGGGCTGTCGCTGGAGGCGGACGAGGAGGGCCTCGCCCGGCAGTGCGAGGACACCGACTCGCCCGCGCAGTGGTGGCGGCTGGAGCCCGTCTGACCGCTGCCCCGCCCCGGGGCCCGGCCCCGGGGCCCCGGGCGGTGTCAGCTCGCGCCGTGGGCGGGGGCGAGGGCCTCGACGCGCTCCGCGAGGGCGAAATCGGTCTCGGTGACGGAGTC
Source organism: Streptomyces pallidus (ex Mingjun et al. 2026) (assembly GCF_051550185.1). NCBI lineage: Bacteria > Bacillati > Actinomycetota > Actinomycetes > Kitasatosporales > Streptomycetaceae > Streptomyces > Streptomyces pallidus (ex Mingjun et al. 2026). The sequence continues at coordinate 1,568,825 of NZ_CP196181.1, forward strand.
GCCGGCGCTGTGGGTGTTCACGGACAGGCGGACGGTGTTGTAGCCGAGGGTGAGGTCGGAGTGGTGGTTCAGCTCGTCCTGCACGGCGGCGATGTGGGCGACGAGCGCGCTCGCCGCGACGTGGGAGCCCAGCCGGTAGGTGCGGATGATCCGGTCGTCCTCGAACGCCCATCCGGGCAGTTCCCGCAACCGGTCCTCGATCTCCTTCTGCGAAAGCGGTTCGGCTGCCATCGGCATGCTCCTTCCCCGTACGGGACGAACTCCTGACGTGGGGTCAAGGTTCCCACACCGGGCGCCTCGGGGAAGGGTGCGCGCGGCCGGTCGCGGGTCCTTTCCGCGACGGCCGGGTCCCGCTCGGCGGAACGCGGTCGACCTGCGGGAAGGCTTCCTGAGGTAGCGTCATGCGCATGGCGACGACGACACGGGCGGACAGCGGGTCGGTCGGTTCCCTCCTGCGCGCCTGGCGCGAGCGGCGGGGCATCAGCCAGCTGGAGCTGGCGGGCCGCGCCGACTCCTCCGCGCGTCACATCAGCTTCATCGAGACCGGCCGGTCCAGGCCCAGCCAGGAGATGGTGCTGCGGCTCGCGGACCGCCTCGACGTCCCCGTGCGCGAGCGGAACGCGCTGCTCCTCGCAGCCGGATACGCCCCCCGGTACGCACAGACCCCGCTGGACGACCCGGCGATGGGCACCCTGCGCGAGGCCCTGGAGCGGCTGCTGACGGGCTACGAGCCGTACCCGGCGCTGGTCGTGAACGCCGTGTACGACGTGGTCGCCGCCAACCGGGGCGTCGCCATGCTGCTCGACGGGCTGCCGGAGCACCTGCTGACCCCGCCGCTGAACGCGATGCGGATCACCCTGCACCCGCAGGGGCTGGCGCCGCGGATCCACAACCTCAAGGAGTGGCGGGGCCACCTGCTGGCCCAGATGGAGCGGCAGATCGCACTGGCCCGCTCCGCCCCGCTGCGCGCGCTGTACGAGGAGGTCGCCGCGTACCCGGTGGCCGACCGCCCGGGCGACGCCGGACCGGCCGAGCCCGTTGCGTACGTCGCGCTGCCGCTGGTCATCGAGCACGACGGGCACCGGCTGTCGTTCGTGTCGTCCATCGCGACGTTCAACACGCCGATGGACGTGACCGTCGCCGAGCTGGCCATCGAGACGCTGCTCCCGGCCGACCCGGCAACGGTGAAGTACCTCCGCTCACTGGGACCGTGACGCCCCGGTGCCGGCCGTGGCCGTGGCCGCGCGCAGCGACAACTGCTGGAGCAGGGCGAAGGCGCCCACGGTGAGGGCCTGGGCCGGGATCCAGGCCAGGCCCGCCGCGGTGGGCGCGTCCCAGAGGAGGAGCGAGGCCAGGCTGAGCAGGACCCAGGCGCAGTTGGCCTCGATGACGAGCTGCACGCCGAGGACCGGGGGCCGGCGGCGGGAGGCCAGCCAGCCGACGCCGGCGCCGTAGGCGGTGAGGAAGAGGCCGAGCCCGAACAGGGTGGCCGGCCCGATGCCGAGCAGCCGGCCGGCGGGGCCGCTGAAGGCGGCGTACGCCAGGCCGTTGGCGCCGGTGACGACGGCGTCGAGGGCGAGGAAGCGGCGCAGCGCGGTCTGCGGGGCGGTGGTGCGGGCGAGGCCGGTGATCAGGGTTGCGGACACGGCGGATCAGCCTCCGGGAGCGTCGGGGTCGGATGCCGGCGCGCGCCGGCGGCGGACCGGCCGGGAGGGGCGGCGGATTGCCCCGCGCCCTTCCGCGAACCGGTGCGACCACTGTGCCCCGCGCCCGTCGGCGCGGTCGATTACCTCCGAGGTCATGGCGGTCGGCCCGGTGCGGCGGCGGACCGGGCAGGGACAGGCGGAGGCCGGGGTGGTGGGCGGGGTGGGGGCGGGCCAACCTTCTTTGACTCACATCGCAAGAAACGTTGGGGTTCTTGTGTTCCGCTGCGACCCGGAGGGCTAGGCTTCACACTGCCGAATCTCTCGAACGTCCAGTCGACACACGGAGAACCTCACGGTGACACCCGACGCCCGGCCCGACCTCGCCGCGACCTGGTCGCGCGTCGCGGCGTTGGCGGAGGGACGCGGCCAGGACCCGGCCGAGGTGCTCGACGCGGAGCGGCTGAGCCGGCTGTGCGGGGTGGAGCCGGAGCTGATTCCCGCCGTCGTGGCGGGGACGGCGCCGCCGGTCCCGCTGTGCGACCGGGTGCACCGGCGGTTCCTGCGGCTGCGGTGCACGCGCCGCGACCGGCACGGCCGGGAGTGGCCGCTGGCGACCATCGCCGACGAGTTCGACGCGCCCGGGGCCTCCTTAGGCCCGCTCAACGCGGGCACGGGGCTGCCCCGGCTGGGCCACGCAGCCGGTGTGCAGAGGTTCTTCGGGGTGTACGCGGGCTTCCTCCTCGCCGACAGCAAGAGCGCGGTGGAGCGGGCCCTGGCCACCACCGCGGCCGAGGCATGCACCAGGGCCGCCGCGGGCGCGGCGGTGACCGGATCCGGGGCCGCGGACGACCTGGAGCACCTGTCGTACCTGACGGGCATGCCCCCGCACGCGGTCGCACAGACCCTCGACGGCCGGCCGCCCCGGCTCCCGCTCAAGGAGCAGGTCCACCAGCGTTTCACGCACCTGCGCCGCACCCGCCGACGGCCCGACGGGCAGGCGCATTCGCTGACCGCCATCGCCCAATCCTTCGACGCGTCCGGCCAGTCGCTGACCCGCCTGGCCCGCGGCGAGGGATTACCCAACCTCGCGGCGGCCGCCGGGATCCAGCGCTTCTACGGGGTCGAGGGCGGCTACCTGCTGGCCGACGACACCGAGGCCCTCGCCACCGCCCTCGCCGGCATCGAGTACGAGCTGCGGTCCGCCGAAAAGGACGCGGAGGACCCGATGCTCGCCGTCCTGCGGGCGCACGACGTCCGCAGCATCGTCACCCGGGCCGGCCGCCTGTCCGCGGCGGGCTGGAAGTCGCTCGCCGACCACCTGGACGACCTGCTGGCACGCGAAGGCCTGATCGAGGGCCCGGCCGCACACCGTGAACACCCCGCCCGCACGGCACGGGGCCGTGCGGACACCGCCGAGGGGGGAGCGCCATGAGGACCACACGGACCATGCGGAAGCTCGGCGCGGATCTGCTGGCGGAGGTGCGCCTGGCGCCGCCGGCCGATGCCGCCGCGATCGTCGGAAGCCTCTGCGAGGCGTACGGCCGCAGGCGCGGCGGCCGGCGCGTGGACTTCCGGTTCGCCGGGTTCCCGCCGGACACGGCCAGCGGGCTGTGGCTGGAGCTCGCCGACCGGGACCTGCTCATCATCGAGGAACGCACCCGGCCCGAGCACCAACTCGTCATCGCCTGCCATGAGTTATGGCACCTCGAAGAGGGGACCTGCGACAGCCACGGCCCCGGCATGGCGGTGGCCGCCCGCCTCGCAGGACGCCACGGCGACCTCGCGGACCTGCTGCACTCCGAGAACGGCCTGGGCAGCGTCGTACGGCAGGCGGCCGCCCGCGCCGACCGGGAGGACCCGGCGGAGATCCGCGCGGAGACCTTCGGCCTGCACCTCGGCAAGATCCTCAAGACCTTCCTGCAGCCGCCCCGCCAGGAGCAGTTCCCGGAGGCTATCGAGCGCATCAAGACCTCGCTCGGCTGGGGCCGTTGAGTGCACCCTCTGCGGCGCGGACCGGCGTCGCGGCGGCCACCGGACCGCCCGCCCCGCCGCCCCGCCGACGCACCTCACGCGCCGCTGCCCCCGCACGGCCCCGACAGAGAGCCCACCACACACGATGACCCAGTCCACCCCGCCCCGCCACGCCGTCGTCATCGGCGGCAGCATGGCCGGCCTGCTCGCGGCGGCCGTGCTCGCCGAGCACGCGAAGGTCACGATCATCGACGCCGACACGCTGCCCGACAGCCCGGCGCCGCGGCGCGGACTCCCCCAGGCCCGGCACGTCCACGTGATGTGGTCGGGCGGGGCGCGCGCCATCGAGAAGATCCTGCCGGGCATCACCCGGGCCTGGACGGCGGCCGGCGCCATCCGCCGGAGCCTGCCCACCGACCTGGTCACCAAGACGGCACAGGGCTGGATCCCCCGCTGCGGCGAGAAGCAGTTCAACATCTCGTGCAGCCGCGACCTGCTCGACGCGGTGGTCCGCGCCCGCGTCACGGGCCTGAGCGGGGTCACCACCCTGCAGCAGAGCCGGGTGCGGGCCCTGGAGGGGACGGCGGCCCGCGTCACCGGCGTCCGCGTCGACACCCCCGGGCAGGAGGGGCTGCTCGTCACCGCCGACCTGGTGGTCGACGCCAGCGGACGCGGCTCCCGCGCCCGGGCCTGGCTCCAGCAGCTCGGGGTGGGCGGGATCAGGCAGGCCCAGGTGGACTCCGGGCTGGTGTACGCGACCCGGATCTTCGAAGCGCCCCCCGGGGCGCACGAGATGGGCTTCCCCATCGTCAACGTGCAGTCCGACCCCCGGGTTCCGGTGCCCGGGCAGACCGCGACGATCGTGCCCGTCGAGAACGGCCAGTGGCAGGTCACCCTGTCCGGCACCCGCGGCGGCCAGCCCACCGGCGACCCCGACCGGTTCATCCCGTTCGCCGAGGGCGTCCGGGACCCGATCGTCGGGGAGCTCCTCAAGGGCCGCAAGCCGCTCACCGACGTCGCCGTCACCCAGGGCACCGCCAACCGGCGGGTCTACTTCGAGAAGGCCGACCTCCCCGACGGGTTCTTCGCCGTCGGGGACTCCGTGGCCACCTTCAACCCGCTGTACGGGCAGGGCATGACCGTCGCCGCCCAGGGCCTGCTGGCCGTACGGGCGCTGCTGCGCACCAAGGGGATCGCCCACCCGTCGTTCGGCCGCGAGGCGCAGCGGGCGCTCGCCCCGATGGTGGCCACCGCCTGGGAGCTGGCCACGTCCCAGGACATCCTCTACCCCGGGGCCACCGGTATGCGGCCGCGGGCCGGGGTCGGCCTGCTGAACGCGTACGTCAACCGGCTGATGACGGGCGCGACGACCCGGGAGGCGCTGACGGCGGCGTTCCTCCAGGTCATCACGATGAGCAGCCCGCCCACGTACTGGCTGCGCCCCTCGGTGGTGTGGCAGGTGCTGCGCGCCTCCGACCGGGGTGCGCTGCAGGCACCGCCGCTGACCGCGGCCGAGCGGGCGGTCGCGGGGCTCGACCCGGTACCCGGGCGGGCCGGTCCGGCGGCCGGACCGGCGGCCGCCCCCGGCCCGGGCGGGCCCGTCGATCCCGTGGGCCCCGTCGGCCAGGCGCGATGAACGACGGGCTCATCCTGTACGTCCCGGGGTCGGTGCTGATCCTGGCGCTGCTGATCAAGGCGCCGACCCTGCGGAGGAACTGGGACCAACCGCTGATGCGGGCGGTGTGCACCCTGCTGGTGGTCGGCTGCCTCGTGATGTTCCTGGCGGCACCGCCGACGATCTCCGCGGTGAACCGTGCGACGGGCATCACCAATTTCTCGGCGCCGCTGGTGTACGCGGTGCTCACCGCGTTCTCGGGTTCGTGCGTCGCCCTGGTGCTGCACTGGGGCGGCGGCCCGCCCGCGGTGCTGCGCCGGGCGACCCGGCTCACCGCGGCGGTCTTCGGGGGCGTCGCCCTGCTCATCGTCTTCCTGTTCGTGATGGGGGACGCACCGGTCGAGCGGTTGCGGGACCTGGACACGTACTACGCCAACACGCCCTGGCTGCGCGAGATGATCGTCTGCTACCTGCTGGCGCACATGGCGGGCAGCTCGGCACTGACCGGCCTGGCCTGGAAGTGGCTGCTGCGGGCCGACCACTCGCTGCGGCCGCTGCGCACCGGGCTCGGGCTGATCGTGCTCGGCGGGGTGCTCGACCTGGGCTACCTGGGGGCGAAGTGGGCGGCGGTGGGCGCCCGGTGGGCGGGCCGCGACTGGGACGGGCTGTCCACGTACGCGGCCCCGCCGCTCGCGGCGTCGGCGGCCCTGATGGTGGGGGCGGGGTTCATCGTGCCGCTGGTGGGCGGCTCGGACGCCTGGCGGGACTACAGCCGCTACCGGCGGCTGCGCCCCCTGTGGAAGGCGCTGCGCGGCTTCGCCTCGCCGAGCGTGCGGACGGTACCGCTGACGTGGTGGTCGCCGATCGGGATCCGGCTGATCCACCGCGAGTCGGTGATCGACGACGGGATCCTGGCGCTGGGCTGCTGGTTCGACCCCGGGGTGCGGTGCGCCGCGTACGAGGCCGCGCGCGCCCAGGGGATGGCCGAGCCGCGGGCGCTGCTGGTGGCGGACGCGGCCATGCTCGCGGCGGCCGTGCGGCGCCGGGAGGCCGCCGAGCTGGCGGGCTGCGTCGGGGAGCACCGGGAGGGCGCCGACCAGGGGCCGCCCGACCCGTACCGGCTGGACTCGACGCCGCTGGCGGCGCTGGCCCGGGAGTTCCGCTCGTCGCCGATCGTGGCGGCCGTGCGCGGCGGCCACGACGGCTGTCCGGCCTGAGCCGGGCCGCGGCCGGCGGGCGGCGGGCGGCTGACAGCGGCCGAGCAGCGGGGCGCGGGCCGAGCGGGCGTCGGGCGTCAGGCGTCAGGCGTCAGGCAGCCACGGCTTCCTCCGGGCCGGGTTCGGGGTTGCTGGCGAGCCAGGCCCCGTAGGCGCGGACCCGGCGCCAGTGCTTGAGCTGGTCGAGGGCGAACGCCGCCCGGGCCGAGGCCTGCGGCCGCGGTTCCAGGCCGCGGGCCAGCCGGTGCAGTTGGAAGCGCACGAAGGCCAGCAACCCGGCGCCGGCCAGGTCCCGGTCCTTCCACGGGAGCCGTTCCACGATGACGCGCACGTCCTCCCCGGCGCGCCAGCGGGCCGGCAGGTCGGGGCGGAACGCCAGGGCGGAGGCGAGGCCGACCACCGCGAAGCCGCGGTCCAGGACCCGGCCCGCGGTCTGGCTGCGGGCTATCCCGCCGGTCAGCATCAGCGGCAGGGGGGCCGCCTCGACGAACTGTTCGGCGAAGGCGAGGAAGTACGCCTCGCGCTCCAGGGTCCGCAGGTCGGCCGTGCGGCCCAGGGTGGCGGGGCTCTCGACGCTGCCTCCGGACAGTTCGACCAGGTCGACCCCGAGCCCGCCGAGGACGTCGAGGACCCGGGCGGCGTCCTCGGTGTCGAAGCCGCCGCGCTGGAAGTCGGCGGTGTTCAGCTTGACCGAGACCGCGAAGTCGTTCCCGACCTCCGCGCGGACGGCCCGGACGACCTCGGTGAGCAGCCGGACCCGGTTGGGGAGGCTGCCGCCCCAGCCGTCGGTGCGCCGGTTGACCAGCGGGGAGAGGAACTGGCTGAGCAGGTAGCCGTGGGCGGCGTGGATCTGTACGCCGTGGAAGCCCGCCTCCCGGGCCCGCCGGGCGGTGACCGCGAAGCGGTGCACGGTGGCCAGGATCTCGGCCTCGGTCATCGCGGTGGGGCGGGCGAACCGCTTGGTGTGCCTGCCGAGGCTCACCCCGACCTCGGACGGCGCCCAGGCGGTGCCGGGCATCTCCGCGCCCACCTGCCGGCCGGGGTGGTTGATCTGCATCCAGACCTGGCCGCCGCCCGACGAGGCCGCCCGGGCCCAGCGGCGGAAGGGGCCGAGCGGGGCGTGCGCGTCGAGGACGATCGTCCCGGGGGCGGTCAGGGCCCGGCGGTCCACCATCACGTTCCCGGTGATCAGCAGTCCGGCGCCGCCCTGCGCCCACCGGCGGTACAGGTGCTCGATGCGCCCGTCGGGCAGCTGGCCGGGCCCGGCGAGGCTCTCCTCCATCGCGGCCTTCGCCAGTCGGTTCGGCAGTCGACCGCCGTGGGGCAGGTCGAGTGGCGTGAAGAGGTCCATCTGCGCTCCCCCCGGACCGCGTGTGGCACGTGTCATCCGTATCCGGCCGACAAGATACCGCCACCTGTCCGAGAAGCGTCAGTCCCCTGCCGGCCGGGACGCCCGGGAACGCGCAGCGCCCCGGGGCGCCCCGGGCGGGGCGGCCCGGGGCGTGCGGGACGTACGGGACGTACGGGACGTACGGGGTGCGAGGGGGTGCCGGTCAGAGGTCGGCGAGGGCGAGGCCGGCCTGCGCGGCGGCCGCCTGCACGGTCTGCTCCAGCAGTACGGCGATGGTCATCGGGCCGACGCCACCGGGTACCGGGGTGATCAGCGAGGCGCGGGCGGCGGCGGACTCGAAGTGGACGTCGCCGACGTTGCCCTCGTTGTATCCGGCGTCCAGGACGACGGCGCCCGGCTTGATGTCCTCGCCGCGGATGAACTCGGCCTTGCCCACGGCGGCGACCAGGACGTCGGCCTGGCGGACGATCGACGACAGGTCCTTCGTACGGGAGTGGCAGTAGGTGACGGTGGCGTTCTGCTCCAGCAGCAGCATGCCGGCGGGCTTGCCGAGGATGGCGCTGCGGCCGACGACCACGGCGTGCTTGCCGGTGAGGTCCACGTCGTAGGCGGCGAGCAGGCGCATGATGCCGCCGGGGGTGCAGGAGACGAAGCCCGGCAGGCCGAAGCCCATGGCGGCGAAGGAGTGCATGGTGACGCCGTCGACGTCCTTGCCGGGGGCGATGGCCTCGAAGGCGGCGCGCTCGTCGATGTGGTGCGGGACCGGGTGCTGGAGCAGGATGCCGCTGATCTCGGGGTCCTCGGAGAGGCCGGTGATCACGGCGACCAGTTCCTCGGTGGTGGTCTGCGCGGGCAGCTCCACGTGGCGGGAGGTGATGCCGGCCTTGGCGCAGCGGTTCTGCTTCATCCGTACGTAGGTGACGGAGGCCGGGTCCTCGCCGACCAGGACGGTCGCGAGGCAGGGAGCCTTCCCGGTGCGCTCCGTGACGGCGGCGGCGTGCGCGGCGGTCTGCTCGGTGATGCGGCGGGCGAGGGCGGTGCCGTCCATGAGGCGGGCGGTGGCAGTCGTCATAGGGGTCTCCTGGGCGTCGCTGCGGATCGCGGTTCGCCCAGGCGCGCGGCAGTCGGCGTACCCGCGGTACGCCGGACGCACGACGGGTGTGCCGTACGCCGGGCCGCTCCCCGGTGGTGATCCACCCGAACGCCAGTCACGGCCCGCCTCCACTGTAGTCGACGGGCCCGGACGGCCGGAGGGGGCCCGCTGCGGGGCGGGCGACCCGGGCAAATCGGTGGATCACCGGCGCCGACCCTGGAACGATATGGGACATGACACGCACGTTTGACCTCCCCCAGACTCCGTCCGGGGGGACCCCCAGGTGGCGGAGGCCGAGTCCGCCTCCGTGGAGGGGTGGGACTTCTCCTGGCTCGACGGCCGGGCCACCGAGCAGCGGCCGTCCTGGGGCTACCAGCGCATGCTGGGCGAGCGGCTCGCCCGGGTCGGCTCCGCGCTCGACGTCCAGACCGGCGGGGGCGAGGTGCTCGCCGGGGCGGGGCCGCTGCCTCGGCTGACGGCGGCGACCGAGTGACTTCCTCGGGCCGCAGCCGGAGGAGGTCCGGCGGGCCCGGCACCCCGACGACGCGGTCGCCGACGCCACGAAGGCGGGGCTGGAGGTCGTCGACCTGCGCTCCGAGCGGCTGCGGACGGAGTTACACGACATCGGGGCGGTGATCTACTTCCTGCGCAAGGTGATCTGGATGGTTCCGGGTTTCACGGTCGCCCAGTACCGTGACCGCCTGCAGGAGCTGCACGAGGAGATCGAACGGAACGGCTCGTTCGTGGCCCATACCGCCCGATTCCTCATCGAAGCCCGCAAACCGGACTGAACCGAGGGTCGGTGTCGGGGGCGCGGGCGCGCGGACGGATTTCCGGCCGATCGGTTGCGCCTCCACAGCGTGGCGCAGGTCACTCAATTCAGCGCGTAACGAATCGACTCGGGCATCCGATGAACCGACAGGTGTCCTCGCGCGGCCCCGGAATACAGACCCCTCGCGGTCTGTTTCCCGAGTCCGCGCGATGATGTCCGCCCACTCCTTATCTGTTCGCAACGAGAGGCTTCTTGTGTCGCTCAGCCCGTCCCGTACGTTCCCTCCGGAGATCGCCGATTCCGAGGCCCTGGTCGCGCTCGTCGAGCGCGGCCGCGAGCAGGGTCACATCAACGGTGACGATGTGCGCCAGGCCTTCGAGGCCGGCCGCATCCCGGTGGACCAGTGGAAGCGGGTCCTGCGCAGCCTGAACCAGGTCCTGGACGAGGAGGGTGTCGCCCTCCACGTCAGCGCGGCCCCCGCCACCAAGGCTGCCGCCAAGAAGCCCCGCAAGGCTGCCGCCGCCCCGGCCCGCACCGTGACCAAGAAGGTCGCCGCACCGCGTCCGATCGGCGCGCGCAGCAAGGCCGCGACCGCTGCTGCCGCCGCCGCTGCGGCGCAGGCCGCTGCCTCGGCCGCCACCGTCCCGGCCCCGGCAATATCCGCCACGTCGGCCGCCGCACCGCAGGCCGAGGCGGCGGAGGCCGCCGCCGAGCCGAAGAAGCGGACGGTCAAGAAGGCCGCGGCGAAGAAGACCGCCGCCAAGAAGACCACCGCGGCGGCCAAGAAGACCACCGCCAAGGACGGCGACGACGCCGAGAACCCGTCCATCGAGGGCGAGGACTGGCAGACCGAGGAGCTCGTCGACGAGGTCGAGGAGGAGACCCCGGGCGCCCAGGGCTTCGTGCTGTCCGACGAGGACGAGGACGACGCCCCGGCCCAGACGGTCATGGTGGCCGGTGCCACCGCCGACCCGGTCAAGGACTACCTCAAGCTCATCGGCAAGGTGCCGCTGCTCAACGCCGAGCAGGAGGTCGAGCTCGCCAAGCGCATCGAGGCGGGCCTGTTCTCCGAGTACAAGCTCGAAGAGGAGGAGGACCTCAAGCCCGCGTACCGGCGCGAGCTGGAGATCCTGGTCGAGGACGGCCGCCGGGCCAAGAACCACCTGCTGGAGGCCAACCTCCGCCTCGTGGTCTCGCTCGCCAAGCGCTACACCGGCCGCGGCATGCTCTTCCTGGACCTGATCCAGGAGGGCAACGTCGGTCTGATCCGCGCCGTGGAGAAGTTCGACTACACCAAGGGCTTCAAGTTCTCCACGTACGCGACCTGGTGGATCCGGCAGGCGATCACGCGTGCCATGGCCGACCAGTCGCGCACCATCCGCATCCCCGTCCACATGGTCGAGATCATCAACAAGCTCGCCCGCGTGCAGCGGCAGATGCTCCAGGACCTCGGCCGCGAGCCCACTCCGGAGGAGCTGGGCAAGGAGCTCGACATGACCCCGGAGAAGGTCATCGAGGTCCAGAAGTACGGCCGCGAGCCGATCTCCCTGCACACCCCGCTGGGTGAGGAGGGCGACAGCGAGTTCGGTGACCTGATCGAGGACTCCGAGGCGGTCGTCCCGGCCGACGCGGTTTCCTTCACCTTCCTCCAGGAGCAGCTGCAGTCGATCCTGGGCACGCTCTCCGAGCGTGAGGCGGGCGTCGTCTCCATGCGCTACGGCCTGAACGACGGCCAGCCGAAGACCCTGGACGAGATCGGCCGCGTGTACGGGGTCACCCGTGAGCGCATCCGCCAGATCGAGTCGAAGACGATGTCGAAGCTGCGCCACCCGTCGCGCTCCCAGGTGCTGCGCGACTACCTCGACTGATCCTCGGGTCAGCCGGAAACACGCCGGCCCCCGTACCCACCCTCACGGGCGGGGTACGGGGGCCTTGCGCATACCGGCGGGTTCAGTGCTCCAGGAGGTTCCGCAGCCGCTCCTCGTTGCGGGCCATCTCCTTGCGCACGTGGGGCTTGACCACGAGCGGGGCGATGACCTTGCCGATGCCGTGGCCCTCCAGTTCGAGGTCCAGGGTCAGGCGGGAGCGCTTGCCGCCGTCGAGCGGCTCGATGGCCCCGTGGACGTGGCCGCGCAGGGGCCCGTCCACGCCCGCCATGTGCCAACTGCGCGGCGGGTCGAGCTGCTTGACCTCCATCGTCATCGGGAACTCCCGCTTGCCCATCCTCCGGGTGACGGCGACCCGCTGCCCGACGTGGGGCGGCGCGCCGTCCAGCGCTCGGGCGGAGACGGCGCTCTCCTGCCACTCCGGGAGGTGTCTGGGGTCCGTCACGTAGGCGTAGACGTCCTCAGGACTGGCGGAAATGTCGATGGTCTCTCTGATCGCGGACATGGCGACCCCTTAGCGCCCCCCTGCTTGTCCTCTCATTCCAAACTACGCCCGCAGGTCAGGCGGCCGCACGGGCTTTGCGGGCGGCGATCACCGCGTAGACGAGGACACCGGCGAAGAGGAACAGGGTGCCCTGGTAGACGGCGGCGTACCCGGAGCCCGCGACCAGCCACATCGAGAAGCCGAAGGCGGCGACGGCGAGGGAGGCGTCCCGGACCAGGCGGCCGCGGTCGACCTGCTCGGTCTTGCCCTCCAGCAGGAAACGGATCTGCGCGGCGGCGGCGAGCAGGTAGGGGACGGTCGCGGTGAAGGTGGTGACCAGGACGAGGACCTCGAAGACGCCGCCGGAGCCGGCCGTGTAGTTGTACACGGTCAGGGCGGAGGCCAGGGCAGTGGTCACGAGCACGCCCGTCACCGGGACGCCCCGCTGCTTCTTCTCGAAGGCCTTCGGGAAGAGGCCGTCCTTCGCTGCGGCGTACGGGGTCTGCGCGCTGAGCAGGGTCCAGCCGTTCAGGGCGCCCGCCATCGAGATCACGGCGGCGCAGGCGACGACGGTGCCGCCCCAGGTCCCGCCGAACATGGCGTTGACGGCGTCGGTGAAGGGGGCCTCGGAGTCGACCAGCCGGTCGTGGGCGACCAGGCCGAACACGGAGAGGGTGCCCAGCAGGTAGACGACGGCCGCGCCGATGGTGCCGAGGATGGTGGCCCGGCCGACGTTGCGGGCCGGGTCGCGGACCTCGCCGGCGCTGACGGCGGCGGACTCCATTCCGAGGTAGCTGAAGAGGAGGATCGCCGCGGAGGCGGAGAGGGCGCCGGCCGGGCTCTGGCCGGTGGCCTGGAACGGGCCGAGGTTGGCCGGGTCGAAGAAGAACAGCCCGCCCACGGCCACCAGCAGCAGCGGGGCGAACTTCAGCACGGTGGAAACGAGTTGGACGGCGCCCACCCAGCGGGTGCCGGCCAGGTTGGCGAGCGCCGGGAGCCACTGCATGGCCAGGGCCGCCAGGCACATGGACCACTTGTGCGCGCCGATGGCCGGGAAGAGCACCGACAGGTAGCCGACCGAGGCGACGGCGAGGGCCGCGTTCGACACCCAGGAGGTGATCCAGTAGGTCCAGGCCGCGAGGAAGCCGGCGAAGTCGCCGAAGGCGGCGCGGGCGTACACGTACGGGCCGCCGGTCTGCGGGAGGCGCTCGGCGAGCCGGCCGAAGACCAGGGCGAGGGCGATCGCGCCGAGCGTGAGCACGCCGAACGCGACCAGGCTGATCGTGCCGAACGGGGCCACGGAGGCGGGCAGCAGGAAGATGCCGCCGCCGATGATGTTGCCCATGACCAGGCAGGTCGCGATCGGGAGGCCGAAGCGGCGGGCGTGGGGGCCGCCCGTGCTCCCCTCCGCGGTCTCGGGGGCGGGGGCGGGGGCCTCGGGGGCCGGGGCTATGGCAGGGGTGGTGCTCAAGGGGTCGCGCCTCGGGTGTTTCACATGCCGGACAGGTCGACACATGCTCCGGCACGGTGGGGACCCCGCCAAATCAACGGCTTTCGTCCGGTGCGGACACCCCTGCGGACGGAAGGATTCCGTTCTGCGGGGCCCTTGACCGCCGATCCTTCACCTCCGCCCCCGAGGGCAGCTCCGGCCCGGGAGGCACCCCCGGCCCCGGAGGCACCTCCGGACCGAGGGGCGCTGCCAGCCCCAAGGGCACCTCCGGCCCGTCCAGCTCCCGCAGCCAGCCCCGCAGCACCCGGTGCACGGCCTCCGCGCCGACGAGGTCCGGCGGGTCCGGCTCCGACAGCTCCGCCGGCCACATCAGGAACGCCTCTCCTTGTTCCCCGCCCAGGCCGCCGTGCGAGCCGATCTGCTCCTCGAAGGCGTGCACCTGCCCGGTCTCCGGGTCGTACGCCGAGTTCACCATGATGTCGGGGGCGTGCGGGAAGCCGTCACTGCGCCGGACCGCCTCGGCCGCCCCGGGCCCGAACGGGGCCAGCAGGGCCTCCGCCTCCCCCGGCACGGCCAGCCGGGCCGTCGCCCCGCCCGGACCCAGCACCTCCCCGTCCACCAGCAGGAACCCGATGCCCGGATGGTTGGCCAGGGTCGGCAGCAGGGCCGGGTGCGCCTCCTCGATCCGCTCCCGCCGGGCCCGGCCCGCAACGTCCGGGAAGGAGATCACCGCGAGGTTGCCGGAGGCCAGCACCACCGGATCCGGGCGCCCCGGCCGGGGCTGCTCCTCCTCGCCCTCCTCCACCGGCCGGTGCAGGGCCGCCAGCACCGCCGCCCGGGCCTCGGCCCCGCTGGGGGTGGTGCCGGCCCGGCGGGGGACGGGCAGCCCGCAGCCCGCCCGGACCAGGTCCTTCAGGGTCAGCCCGTACCGGCTCAGGAAGGTCTCCCCCGGACTCTGCCCGTGGTCCGACAACAGCACGATCCGGTAGGTGCGCGGCGCGTGCTCGGCGACCCGCGCCAGGAGCGCGAGACTGCGGTCGAGCCGGGCCAGCACCTGGTCGGTGTCCCGGCCGCGCGGGCCCGAATGGTGGGCGACCTCGTCGTACGCGACCAGGTCGGCGTAGATCGCGGAGCGCCCGGCCAGCATGTCGCCGATCACCGCGGCCACGACCACGTCGCGTTCGACGACCGTCGCGAAGGCCCGGATCAGCGGGTACAGGCCGCCCCGGGACACCCGGGGCCCCTCGCCGCGCCAGCGCGCCCGTACCGACTGGACGATCTCCCGGCCGACCTCGGCGACGAAGGAGACCGCGGTGCGGACGGCGTTCGCCGGGTCGGAGAAGTACGCGAAGTAGCCGGCCCGCGAGCGGTTCGCCCGGCCCCGTCGGGCCGAGACCGACAGCACCAGGGCCAGCTGGTCGGCGCCCCCGCTGAACAGGTTGCCGCGGCTGGCCCCGTCCAGGGTGAGCAGCCCGCCGTCCCCGGTGCGGGCGACGGCCCGGCGCTGGAGTTCGGCGGCGCTGGTGGGCCGGTTGCAGACCATCACCTCGCCGCTCTCCTTCTCGTACCAGCGGAAGGCGGGCACGTCGAAGGTGGATCCGTGCAGGATGCCGAGCTGGCTGGCGCCGGTCTGGCTGGACCAGTCGGTGCGCCAGGACGTGATGCGGTGGCTGCGCCCGAGCCAGTCGGCCACCGTCGGCATCACCCCGCCGGCCGCGGCCTCGCGCAGCACCCGGTGGCCGACGCCGTCGAGCTGGAGGAAGAGCAGGCCCGGCGGGGTGGGCCGGGCACCGGGCGCACCCGCCCCCGGGCGGCGCCGGCGCCGCCGGTCGGCGAGCCGCGCCAGCCGGTGGAGCCGCCGCCGGTAGGCGTCGTCGTCACGGACCGCGAGGGCGGTCGAGGTCGCCGAGGCCACGGCCGACATCACGGCGGCCACCACGACCGCGGTCTCGGGGGCCGCCTCACCGTGCCCGGACGGGACCAGGCGGAGCGCCATCAGCAGCAGGGAGCCGTTGAGGAAGAACACGAGCAGCCCCAGCACCAGGGCCGGGACCAGCAGCAGGGCCCGTACCAGCACCGGCCACACCAGCGCGCTCAGCAGGCCGAACACCCCGGCGCCCCAGGCCGCGGTCAGCCCGACCTGGGTGATGCTCCCGCCGTCGCCGGACTGCAGCCGGAAATCGGGCAGGATGCCGGCCAGCGCCAGCATCGTCAGGGTGGACACCGCCCAGACCACGATCACGCGGAGCAGGGCGCCGCCCGTGCTCCGCACCCGTCCTCGCCGCACGCCGCACCCGCCTCGTGTCGCCCCCGGCCACGGCCCGGACGCACCCCGGGCCCGCGCGCGCCGCCCGCGGTCCTGGCCGCCTCGTCCAGCGTCGCACAGCGGGGGCCGGGGCGCGGGCGGGCCGGGCGGAACGGGGCCGGGCGGAACGGGGCTGCGGCCCCGACGGTCAGGTGCGGCCCCGGCGTTCAGGTGCCGTCGTATCCGGCCGTCGGCATGGAGAGCCGGCGGTGCACCTCGGCCTTCATCGCCGAGGTGTACTGCGGCTCGTCGAGCCCCGAGGTCTCCAGCCGCACCCCGCGCCGCCGGCACTCCGCGACGAACTCCTCGACGGAGCGCAGCGCCCGGGCGAGCACGCGGTGGTTGGGGGCGACGAACAGGTCGACCTGCCCGGCGTCCACGTCGCACCACAACGCGCAGTGGTCGGGGCGCAGCCCGTAGACGAGCAGCTCCCTGGTGACGACGTAGCCCTGGTCGGCGGCCCAGCGGTCGCACATGGCGCGCTGGCTACGGGTGTCCACGGCGAAGGGGTCGGTGTCCAGATCCTCGAGCGGGGCCAGGCTGGCGATCGCGGCCACGCGCAGCTCATCCATGCCGCCCGACCCTACTCCGATCCGGGGCCCGGGAGGAGGGGTGCGGACGCTTTCGGTTGCGGGCGCCGGTGCCGGGCAGCATCTAGGCTCATGGGTGCGGCTCGTGCGGTGCCGGGCCGCGACGGGACGGGGGTGCCGGATGCCGGTGGAGATCACCTGGTGGGGGCATGCCGCCTGCACGGTCGAGGACTCCGGGGTGCGGGTGCTGACGGACCCGCTGTTCGCCCGGCGGCTGGCGCACCTGCGCCGGCGGAGGGGGGCGCTGCCGCCGCCGGAGGCCGCCCGGGCCGACGTGGCGGTGGTGTCGCACCTGCACGCCGACCACCTGCACCTGCCCTCCCTGGCCCGGCTGGCGCCCGGGACCCGGCTGGTCGTGCCGCGCGGGGCGCGGCAGGCCGTGCCGCAGCTGGGGCGGCTGGCCGCGGTGCGGTCCCTGACGGTGACGGAGGTGGTCCCGGGGGACGAGGTGGGCGTGGGCCCCGGGGTGACGGTGCGGGCCGTCAGTGCGCGGCACGACGGGCGGCGGCTGCCGTTCGGGCCGCACCTGGCGCCGGCGCTCGGGTACGTGGTGGAGGGCACCCGGCGGACGTACTTCGCGGGGGACACGGGGCTGTTCGCGTCGATGGCCGAGGAGGTCGGGCCGGTGGACGTGGCGCTGCTGCCGGTGGGCGGCTGGGGCCCCTACCTGGGGCCGGGGCACCTGGACGCGGGCCGGGCGGCCCGGGCGCTGGCCTCGCTGGCGCCGGCCGCGGCGGTGCCGGTGCACTACGGGACGTACTGGCCGATCGGGCTGGACGCGGTGCGGCCGCACGAGTTCCATGCGCCGGGCGAGGAGTTCCTGCGGCACGCCGGGCGGCTCGCGCCGAAGGTGGCGGTCCGGGTGCCGGGTCACGGGGATCGGGTGCGGCTGCCGTGACGGCGCCCGGGCTGGCGGCGACGACGGCGGTGTCGGTGACGACGGCGGCGGTGACGGCGGTCGGGCGGGTGCCGCCGGAGACCACGCAGCAGGCGGTCGGCTACCCGGCGCTGTTCGTGCTGGTCGCCCTGGGGGCGCTGGTGCCGGTGGTGCCGACGGGGGCGCTGGTGAGTTCGGCGGCGGTGGTGGCGTTCCATCAGCAGCAGCCGCCGGTGGGGGTGCTGGCGGTGTTCGCGGTGGCCGCGGCGGCGGCGTTCACCGGGGACGTCGCCCTGTACTGGATCGGGCAGCGCGGGGTGCGGTCCCCCGGCGGCTCCCGGTGGGTGGAGGCGCTGCGCGCCCGGGCCGCGCCGGAGCGGCTTGCGCAGGCCCGGCGGCGGCTGGACGAGCACGGGGTGCTGGTGCTCGTGCTGTCCCGGCTGGTACCCGCGGGGCGCATCCCGGTCATGGTGGCCTGCCTGCTGGCGCACCTGCCGCTGGGGCGGTTCGCGCGGGGCGACCTGCCGGCGTGCGTGGCGTGGGCGGCGACGTACGGGCTGATCGGGATCCTGGGCGGGGCGCTGTTCACGGAGCCGTGGCAGGGCGTGGTGGCGGCGGTCGCGCTGGCCCTGCTGGTGAGCGCGGCGCCGGCGGTATGGCGTCGGCTGCGGCCGCGGCCGCGGGAGGCGCGTTAGCGGGACGGTCACCAGGCGCGGGACGCCCCCACGGGCAGGTCCCACAGGTCGCCGCGGTCCAGGCCGGCGCGGGCCCAGGCGGCGCGGGCCCGGTGCAGGGGCTCCATGACCGGCTCGGCGGACAGGACGAACGTGCCCCAGTGCATCGGCGCCATCCGGCGGGCCCCGACGTCGCGGCAGGCCTGCACGGCCTCCTCGGGGTCGGTGTGGACGTCGCACAGCCACCAGCGGGGTGCGTAGGCGCCGATCGGCAGCAGGGCCAGGTCGATGCCGGGGTGGCGGCGGCCGATCTCGGCGAACCAGCGGCCGTACCCGGTGTCGCCGGCGAAGTACACCGTGCGCGGGGTCGCGGACCGGGTGTCGGTGAGGACCCAGCCACCCCACAGGGTGCGGCAGGTGTCGACGGGGGACCGCTTCGACCAGTGGTGGGCGGGGACGAAGTCGAAGCGCACACCGCGCAGTTCCGCGGCCTCCCACCAGTCGAGCTCGGTGACGCGGGTGAAGCCGCGGCGGCGGCACCAGCGGCCGAGGCCGGCCGGGACGAAGAGGGGGGTGTGCCGGGGCAGCCGCCGGAGGGTCGGGGCGTCGAGGTGGTCGTAGTGGTTGTGGCTGATCACCACCGCGTCGACGGGCGGCAGGTCCTCCCAGCGGATCCCGACGGGGGTCATCCGGGGCGGGGTGGCGAGGATCCGACGGGACCAGACGGGGTCGGTGAGGATGGTCAGCCCACCGGTCCGCACCACCCAGCTGGCGTGTCCCGCCCAGGTGACGCAGGCGGTGCCGGGGGCGAGGTCGGGGAGCGGACCCGGCGCGTAGGGCAGGTCGGGGATGCCGCGCAGGCCTTCGGGGCCGGGCCGGAAGACGCCTTCACGGGCGAGCCGGGCGTAGGCGCGCAGCCCGGGCAGCGGAGTGGTCAGCCGATCGGCGAACGACCGCGGCCACCTCCGCCGCTCCCCCACGGGCCGCAACCCGCCGACCCCGCGCCGGGCGGCCGCCGGCGTGACGGGCACCGGCGCGGTCGGGCCCGAGCTGGCGGGGGACGGCGGGACCGCGGGCGGCGGGGCGGACGTCGGGGGGACGTGGGCCGGTGGGGCGGCGGCGCGGGGGTGGTCCCTCATCGAGAAGTCTCCGCTCGTCGTGTCGGTCGGCGTGGGACACGGTCAGCCGGCCAATCCGGCCAGGACCGCATCGAGCTGGTCCAGGCAGGCGCGTATGTGCGGGAGTTGGAGGGGGTCGGGGGCGGTGAGCGCGGCGAGCCGTTCCTGCGGGTCGGCGCCGAGCAGCGGGCCGGTGGACAGGCGGACCCGCAGTTCGCCGAGCTCGTCGGCGAAGCGTTGGCCGCCGGGGGTGGGGGCGCCGAGTCGGGCACCGAGCCAGTCCTCCAGCTCCATGGCGTCGCCCACGCCGTGGCGGGCGAGTCCCGGCCGCAGCGGTGTCAGGTCGGCGTACACGTGCCGCCCGGCCTGTGGCGGTCGGGCCAGGGCTCCGGCGGCGAGCAGACGGCGGTGGACGGCGGCGGCGACGGTCCCGTGCAGGGCGGCGGCCGCGCGGGCGCGTTCGGCGACGGCGGCGGGTTCGCGGAGGGCGTGGGCCGCGGCCGCGGCGACGGGGGCGGCGACCAGGGCGCCGGTGGCGGCGAGGACGTCGAGGGTGCGGGCCCGCAGCCAGGTGCCCTGCGCGGTGTCGGGGAAGCGGGCGACGGCGGCGGGCCAGCCGGCGGGCAGCAGGGCTCCGGACAGGTCGAGGAGGACGGCGGCCCGGTCGGGCAGCATCTCGGCGGGGCTGAGGACGAGGGTGTCGTGCGGCCGGTGCACGGTGTCGCGCCAGCTCTCGTCGCTGATGACGAAGAGGTCGGCGGTGACGGCGGCCTCGCAGGCTTCGAGCAGCAGCTCGGGCGGCGGCACGGTCGCGGTCGGGTCGTCGGCCACGGACAGCAGCAGCACCCGCGGGTCGCCGCCCTCGGCCCGCACCCGGCGTACGGTTTCGAGCAGGGCGTACGGGTCGGGCACGCCCCCGCACTCGGCCGGCGTCGGCACGTGGTACGCCCGCCGCCCCAGCAGCCGGACCTGCGGGGTCCACCAGGCCGGGCACGGCCGGGGCAGCAGCACGTCGCCCCCGTACGCGCCGACCAGCGCGAGCAGCAGCGCGGGCCCGCCGGGCGCGGCGGCCACGTGTTCCGGATCGACGGCGAGGCCGCGGCGCCGCCAGTGCCGGCACGCGGCCTCGTGCACGGGTGCGCCGCCGCCCGGGGGCTCGGGGGCGGAGCGCTCGGCGGCCGCGGCGAGCACGGCGGTCAGCTCCGGCGGCACGGGCAGGCCCTGCGGGGGCGGGAGCGGCCCGAACCGGACCGGCCCCCGGCCCTCCGCCGTGCGCCGCATCCCCTCCACCTGGCCCTGCCTTCCCCGGCTCGTCCTGACGTGCCGGTACCGCTCCGCAGACCGACCGACCATGCCCTTTATACGATTCTCCGCCGGATTTCGCCCGTTCTGTCAGCCCTTCCTGCCGACCAGGGCCAGCAGCCTGGTCTGGGCGTCGGCACCCGGCGGGACCTCCAGCGGCGCCGCGAACATGCCGCTGGCGGCGAGCCCGTCCGCGTACGGCATGACCTCCTTCAGGGAGAACTCGACGAGCCCGACGGGCAGCCGGTCGTCGGCGCCGATGGCCCGCGCCAGGTCCCAGGCGTGCACGACGCAGTCCGCGGTCAGCTCCGAGCAGTACGCCGTCCCCTTCGCGGGCCCGTACGACAGCGTGACGGTGCGCTCCAGCGCGCCGGGCGCTGCGAACGCGGCGTGCGCGGCCCCGGCGGCCCGCTCCCAGGCGGCGACCGGGTCGTCACCGAGCACGTCGCCGGCGAACCGGTCGCCGATCTCGGCGACGGTGCTGCCGTCGGTGACCAGCGGCGGGATCCACAGTTGCTCGCCGGTGACGTGGTTGACGAGGTCGCGCACGTTCCATTCCGTGCACGGGGTCGGGGCGCCCCACTGGTCGTCCTCGACGGCGCGCACGTGTTCCCCGAAGAGCCTGAGCGCGGCGGCGTGCTGTTCGAGCAGCGTCTCCGGCATGGGTCTCACCGCCTCCTGCCGTGGGCGTGCTCCCCTCCAAGCCACTCTCCTCGCCCCCGCTGCGCCACGCCACCCAAGGGCGGGCGGCGCGGCGCGGCTTGCGGGCGGAGGTGCGGCGGGGGAGGCCGGCGCCGTCGGCAGGGCCGTCGTCGACCGGTCAGCCCGGCGGGCGCATGCGGAAGTCGTACGCCGGGGGGAGGGGGCGGTCGGTGATGCGGGACCAGACCTCCGCCAGGATCTCGTCGCCCTCCCGCAGGTCCGGGAGTTCGAAGCCGTCCTCGAAGACGCGGCGGGCCGCGGCCATGTGGCCCTCCTCCGCCAGCAGCAGCGCCGCCAGCAGTCGGAAGCGGGGCTGTTCGCGCAGCGCGGGGCTCAGCCGGTCCCACACCGAGCGGGCCTCGGCCGGGCGGCCCGTCTCCAGCAGGGCGGTCATCGCCTCCCGGCCGAGGGCGGATTCGGCGGCCTCCCAGGCGGCGTCGCCGCGGCTCTCCCGGGCCAGGTCGGCGAAGGCCTCCGCGTAGCGGCGGGCCCCGCGCACGGGATCGCCGGCCAGGGTGTCGGCGGCCGCCAGGCAGCGCAGCAGCGGCCAGCGCGAGGCGGCCCGGGGGAGACCGCGCTCCCAGCTGCGGACGGCCTGGGCCACGTCGCCCGCGTGCCACTGGGCCACGCCCAGGTGGTACTCGGTCAGCGGGTCGGCGGGGGCGGTCTCCAGCGTGTCGCGCCAGTGCGGGGCGACCAGGCTGGGCCCGGGGGGCGCCGGGGGCGCCGCGCGGTCCGGGGCGGGGAAGGCCCCGCTGCGCCACAGCTCCAGCCAGGGCTGCTGCTCCTCGCCCAGGTCGGCTTCCGCGAAGGGGGTTCCGGGGAGCTTGTGGCCGCCGCACAGGACCTCCAGGGCTCCCCAGCCCGAGCCGCGGGCCAGCCGCTCCCCCGGCTCGGCGTCGGCCGTGTCGCGCCAGGCCGCGTACGCCTCCTCGACCCGTTTCCGCGGCAGGGCCGCGTCCAGGGCCCGGCCCGCCTCGGTGCGGGCCGCCGCCCAGTCGGGGCCGTGCACGGCCGCCGGGTCCGCGGTCAGCGGCCCGTACGCCTCCAGCCAGCTCAGCTCCGCCCCGGCCTCCAGGCGTACGTGTTCCAGCTGGGTGCGGGCGAGCCCGGCCTGGATCTCGGCGTAGCCGCCGCTGCCCGGCTCGGTCAGCCAGTCCTGCCAGCGCCTGCCGCCGGTTCCGGCGCCCCACACGAAGAGCTTGCGGCCGCGCAGCACGGCGGTGGAGGTCTGGGCGAGGCCGCTGCCCGAGGCGTCGAGGGCGGCGATCCAGGGGCGGGTCCCGGTCCCGCCGGCGGGGTCCACCTCGTAGAAGAAGTCCGCCGCGTACTCGCTGCGCAGCGGGTACGTGCGGTCGACGCCCTGCCATTCGGGGACCGGGACGCGGCGCAGGGCGCGCTCGTACCCGTAGCACCAGGCTTCGTCGGCCGGGGCGAGGACGCGGGTGCCGTGGTCCTCGGGGACGGCGGTGTTGGACCACCAGTAGACGGGCGCGGGCCGCTCGTGCGGGTTGCGGACGCGGACGGCGGCGTAGAGGAACGCGGAGTCGTCCGGCAACCACAGGTCCACCTGGAACGGCAGGTCGCGCAGCCGTTCCCATTCCCACAACCGGAGCATCACCCCGCCGTCCGGCGCGGGTACGGTCGCCGCGTGCAGCGGGGCACAGGAGAGGGTGGTGTGGCCGGTGGCGCCGATGTTCCATTCGATGCCGCCGGAGAACCAGGCCCCGTTGAGGGCGAAGTTCGCGGGCTGGAACACCGGGTTGCGGTAGAGCAGTTCCCGGCCGGTGGGCAGGTGGACGAGGGAGTGGACGCGGCCGCCGAGGCCGGGCAGGACGGTGGCGCGCAGGTGGGCGTTCTCCAGGAGGATCGCCTCGAAGTCCCGCTCCCGGCGCTGCCGTCCGTACCCGTCGCGGATGCGGACGGGCAGCAGCGAGCGCGGGGGCGCGTAGCCGGCCTGCCGGGCCATGTCGCGCGGCAGGCCGGCCCGGGCGCGCTCGTCCAGGACGTGGACGCCGGTGGGCGCACCGAGCGCGGGCAGCGGGTTCTCGGGGCCCAACGGGGCGGCGGGCAGGGTCAGTACGGCACGGCGGACGGTGGTGGCCATGGAGGAAATGGAACACGCCACGGCGGCCGGTGCACAGGGGTTCCGCGGATCACCACCGGTCAGGATTACGCAAAGCCGTGGCCCGGGCCGTCACTCGAAGGCACCGGCGACGAGGTCGGCGAGCAGCGCGCCGGCCCGCGCGTCGGGATCGAGGTCCGGGTCGTAGATGGTGACGTTGAGACCGACGCACCGCGGGGAGCGCACCAGCTCCCGCAGCAGCGCGGCCAGTTCGCCGGGGAGGAGTCCGCCGGGGTCGGGGCTGTCGACGGCGGGCATCACCTCGGGGTCGAGGACGTCGGCGTCCAGGTGCACCCAGAAGCCCTCGGTGACCGGCGGGTGCAGCCCGTCCAGCGCGGCCCGGGCGACGGCCTCGGCCCCGCGGGCGCGGATCTCGCCGACGGTGGCGGTGCGGATGCCCGCGGCCCGCAGCTCGGACAGGTCCGCGTCGCCGTCGCGCAGCCCGAAGAGGCGTACGTCCTCGTCCCGCAGGTAGGGGCCGAGGCCCTCCAGGTCGGTGAGGTCGGCCTGTCCCCGGCCGGTGGCGAGGGCGAGCTCCTCCCCGCCGGCGGCCCCGACCGGACCGTTGACGGCCTCGTTGCCGGGGTGGCGGAAGTCCGCGGAGCCGTCGATCGCGGCGAGCCCGTAGCGGCCGAGGCGGCGCAGGGCAAGGGAGGCGCCGAGCTGGATCGAGCAGTCCCCGCCGAGCACGACGGGGAACTCCCCGGCCCGCAGGTGCTTCTCGATGCGGTCGGCGAGGGTGACGGTGTACGCGGCCAGCTGCTCGGCGTGGAACACCCCGTCGCCTTCCTGCCAGGCGCCGCGGTCGTAGCGGGGCGGTACGACGACCCCGCCCTCGCGGGCGCTGAGCCGGGCCAGCAGGCCCTGCTCGCGCAGGGCTCCGGCGAGCTTGTACACGCCGGGCACGGTGCCGGGCGCGGGCGGGCGCAGCCCCAGGTTGGAGGGGGCGTCGAGGAGTACCAGGTTTCGCATCTCCTCATCCTGCGCCATGGCGGTGGAGGGGCGCAGGAGTGCCGGCCGCGCCGGGCCGGGTCATCTCGGCGGTGATCGCCCAGCGTTCGTGGTCGCGCCAGGCCCCGGCCACGAAGAGGAAGTCGGGCGACAGCCCCTCCAGCCGGAAGCCGCGGCCCCGGACGAGGGCGATGGAGGCGGCGTTGCCGGGCTGGATGTTGGCTTCCAGGCGGTGCAGGCCGAGACCGGACGGCTCGTCGGCGAAGGCGTGGCCGACGACGAGGCCGAGTGCTTCGCCGAGGAGCCCGCGCCCGGCGGCGTGCGCGAAGGCGCCGTATCCGAGGGCGCCGCACAGGAAGGCTCCGCGGACGATGTTGTTGACGTTGACGAATCCGGCGATGGCGCTGGTGGCGAGCTCACAGACGAGGAATCCGGCGCGGCCGTCGCCCTCGGCCAGGCGGGCCGCGTACGGCTCGTACTCCTCGAGGGTGGCGGGCGGGAACAGCCAGGGGTGGTGCAGGTCCCGGCTCTCGCGC
Source organism: Streptomyces pallidus (ex Mingjun et al. 2026) (assembly GCF_051550185.1). Classification (NCBI taxonomy): domain Bacteria; kingdom Bacillati; phylum Actinomycetota; class Actinomycetes; order Kitasatosporales; family Streptomycetaceae; genus Streptomyces; species Streptomyces pallidus (ex Mingjun et al. 2026). The sequence continues at coordinate 1,593,490 of NZ_CP196181.1, forward strand.
ACCCGGGCGGTGAACTCGGGGCCGTCCGCGGGCCGGAAGGGGCGCAGCCCGACGCGCTCCCCCTCGGCGACGTAGGTGGAAATTCGCATCGTGCCAGGCTAGATCGTGTGTGATCATCCCGCGGTGATCACCCTCCCGAACACCGAAGAACTCCTGCGCGCCGCCGCCCGCAACAACGCCGCCTGGTGCGCGGCGGTCAGTGCCGGCGGCGCGTTCGGCGCGGACGCCTGGACCAGTGCGCGCCGCACCCCGCCCTACTACCCGGACGCGGTGACCCTGACCCGGGACGTCGCGGTGGCCGCCCTGGTCGCGGCCCTGGACACGGATTCCCCCGGCTGCTCGGTCAAGGACAGCTTCGCCGTGCTGGACCTGGCCCCGCAGGGCTTCGAGGTGCTCTTCGAGGCGCAGTGGATCCACCGCCCGGCGGCTACGGCCGCGCCGGTACGGACGCCGGCGCCGGCACTGTCGTGGTCGCGGGTCGGGGACGCCGCGGAGCTCGACCGGTGGGAGGCCGCCTGGGGCGGGGAAGGCGGCTCGGGGCTGTTCCACCCGGCGCTGCTGACCGGGGACGTCGCCTTCCTCGCCGGGCGGAACGCGGACGGGCGGATCCTGGCGGGGGCCGTCGCGAACGCGGCCGCCGGCGTGGTCGGGGTGTCGAACGTGTTCGCCGCCGACGGGGTCGGGGACGACGAGGCCTGGGCGGGCGCCCTCGCCGGGACCGCGGAGCTGTGGCCCAGGCTGCCGGTCGTGGGGTACGAGCACGGGGAGGACCTCCGCACGGCCCTCCGGCACGGCTTCGCCGCACTGGGCCCGCTCCGCGTCTGGCTGCACACGGCCTGAGCACCGCCCGGCGCCGAGCACCGCTCTACGCGGGCGCCGCCCGGCCGGGCGGCGCCCGGCCCCGGATCGGGCCGTCAGCTGGTGTCCAGGCGGAGCGGTGGCACGTCGGTCCGTTCGATGCCGAACACCCGTGCGTACAGGGCGAGTTCCGCTTCGAGGGCGCGGACCATGGTGTCGGACCGGCGGAAGCCGTGCCCCTCGCCCTCGAAGGCCAGGTACGCGTACGGGACGCCCCGCCCGCGCAGGGCGGCGAGCAGCCGCTCCGCCTGGGCGGGCGGGCAGACCGGGTCCTCCAGGCCCTGGAGCAGCAGGAACGGTGCGGTGATCCGGTCGGCGAGGGCCACCGGGGACCGCTCGCGGTCGCGTACGGCGAGGGTCTGCGGCGGGCCGGCCAGGGCTTCGACGTAGCGGGACTCCAGGTCGTGGGTCTCCTCGGCGAAGCCCCGGAGGTCCAGGACGGGGTAGCGGATGGCGGCGCACGCGTACAGGTCGGTCGCGGCGAGGGACGCCGCGGCCGTCCAGCCGCCGGCGCTGCCGCCGCGGATGGCGAGCCGGTCCGGGTCGGCGGTGCCTTCGGCGGCCAGGGCGCGGGCCACCGCCGCGCAGTCCTCGACGTCGACCACGCCCCACTGTTCGCGCAGCCGCTCCCGGTAGGCGCGCCCGTAGCCGGTGGAGCCCCCGTAGTTGACCTCGGCGACGCCGATGCCGCGGGAGGTGAAGTACGCGATGTGCAGGTCCAGTACGGGCGGCACGTGGTCGGTGGGGCCGCCGTGCGCCCAGATGACGTACGGGGGCAGTTCGTCGGCGGGGGCCCGGCGCGCCGGGTGGTGCGGCGGGTAGACGTGGGCGTGGATCTCCCGGTCGTCGGGGCCGAGGAAGGTGCGGGTCTGGGGTTCGGGGTAGTGGGCGGGGTCGATCGGGTCGACGCCGGCGGCGCCGACCACGCGTGCGTGACCGCTCTCGGCGTCGAGTTCCACCACCTCGTAGGCGCTGCGCGGGCTGGCCGCGACCCCGTAGACCCGGTGGCCGTGGGCGGCGAGGGTGGGCTGCCAGGCGGTCCAGGGGCCGGCGGCGTCCACCAGGTCGCCGCTCTCCGGGTCGAGGACGCCGAGGACGGAGGAGCCCTGCCCGTGCAGGACGGCGACGAGCCCGTCGGGCAGCGGGGCCAGCCAGCTCAGGCCGGGCTTCCACAGCGGGCCGCCGAACTCCTCCTCGCGCGGGCACAGGTTGACGGCCGCGCCGCTGTCCGGGTCGACCCGGTACGGGTTCCACCAGCCGCTGCGGTCGCTGACCGCGAGGAGGCTGCCGTCGGTGCCCCACTCGACCTGGGCCACGGCCTCCTCGGGCCCGCCGAGGACGGTGCGGGCGCCGGTCAGGGTGCCGGCGGCGGCGACGGCGGCGAGCCGCAGCTCGGTGCCGTCCCAGGGCATCCGGGGGTGGTCCCACACCAGCCAGGCCGCGTGCCGCCCGTCGGGGGACAGCCGGGGCCCGGTGGTGAAGCGGTGCCGGTCGTCGGTGAGCTCCCGCACGCGGGAGCGGTCGCCGGCGGCCGACCCGTCCAGCGGTACGGCGGCCAGCACCCGGCGGACGTCGGTCGGCCCCGGCCCCGTGAACTCCTCCAGGACGCACCACACCTCGGCGCCGCGCAGCACCGGGTCGGCCCAGCGCAGCCCCCCGCCGACGGGGGAGAGCGGGGTGAGCGGGCGCGGGGCGGGGCCGTCGGGGGCGTCCGGCTCGTATGCGTACATCCGCTGGTCGGCGAAGTGGACGAACACCACCAGGGGGCCGCCGGCGGGCCGTTCGGTGCCCGCCCAGGGGCGGCCGCCGTATTCGGTGACCCGGCTGCGGACGTTCCACGGGGCGGGCAGGGCCTCGGCGGCCGGGCCGCCGGCGGGCCGGCGCACCAGGGTGCGGCGGCCGCCCTCGGCGGGGCGGGGCTCGGTCCACCACACCTCGGGGCCGATGGTGCCGACGTACTCGGGCCGGCCGTCGAGGGAGGCGGCGAGCCCGGCGTCGAGGGGCGAGGGCCAGCTCCCGTACGGTTCCTGCGCGGCCGCGGCCGGGGCTGCAGCCGGGGCTGCGGCGCCGGCCGCCGGGTCCGGTCGGGAGGCCTTCACCGGCTCCCCATCACAGCGTCCGCAGCGCGTGGTCGAGGACGCGGACGCCGAAGTGCAGGGCGTCGACGGGGACCCGCTCGTCCACGCCGTGGAAGAGGGACCAGTAGTCGAAGCCGGGGGGCAGTTTGAGCGGGGAGAAGCCGTAGCCGGTGATCCCGAGGCGGGAGAACTGCTTGGCATCGGTGCCGCCGGCCATGCAGAACGGCACGACCCGCCCTGCCGGGTCGAAGCGCTCCACGGACTCGCGCAGCACGGCGAAGGTCCGCCCGTCGACGGGGGCTTCGAGGGCCACCTCGCGGTGGTGGAACTCCCAGGTGACGTCGGGTCCGGTCAGCTCGTCGAGGGTGGCGAGGAACTCCTCCTCGCCGCCGGGCAGGATCCGGCCGTCCACGTACGCGGTGGCGGTGCCCGGGACGACGTTGAGCTTGTAGCCGGCGTCGAGCATCGTCGGGTTGGCGCTGTTGCGCAGGGTCGCCTCGACGAGGGCGGCGGCCGGGCCGAGCTTGGCCAGGAGCTCGTCGAGGTCGGTCCGGCCGTCGCGCGGGTCGACCGCGAGGCCCTGCAGGGCGGCGAGTTCGGCGATGCAGGCGGCGACGGTGCCGGTGAGGCGGACCGGCCACCGGTGCTCGCCGATGCGGGCGACGGCGGCGGCGAGCCGGGTGACGGCGTTGGCCGGGTGGGGCTTGGAGCCGTGCCCGGTGGTGCCGCGGGCGGTCAACTTCAGCCACGCGGTGCCGCGTTCGCCGGCGGCGACGGGGTAGAGGGGCTGCCGGGGACCGGTGTGCACGGTGAAGGCGCCGGATTCGCCGAGCCCTTCGGTACAGCCCTCGAAGAGGTCGCCGTGGTGGTCGGCCAGGAAACCGGAGCCGTCGACCGCACTGTCCTCCTCGTCGGCGGTAAAGGCGATCACGATGTCCCGGCGGGGGGCCGCGCCTGCCCGCGCCCAGGCCCGGACGACGGCCAGCACCATCGCGTCCGTGTTCTTCATGTCGACGGCGCCGCGCCCCCAGACGACGCCGTCGCGGACCTCCCCGGAGAAGGGGTCGACGCTCCAGTCGGAGGCTTCGGCCGGGACCACGTCCAGGTGGCCGTGGACGAGGAGGGCGTCGGCGGAGGGGTCGGTGCCGGCGATCCGGGCCACCACGTTGGTGCGGCCGGGGGTGCGTTCGAGGAGTACGGGCTCCAGCCCGGCGGAGGCCAGCAGTTCGGCTGCGTACTCGGCGGCGGGGCGCTCGCGGCAGTCGCCGCCGCCCCGGTTGGTGGTGTCGATGCGGATGAGCCGGGAGGTGAACTCGACGACCTCGTCGAGGGCCGCCCGGTCGACCGGGGACCCGTCGGCCCGGTGCTGGGGCGTGGCTACGGACATGTCAGCCATACTGCTCCTCCACGGCCGAGGAGACGACCGTCGTGACCGTCTTGAACGTCCGGATCCCCTCGTACATCACATCACTGGTGTACGCGACCCGGCGCTCCCCGCTGCGTTCGACGCCCGGGACCAGGGTGGCGTACGCCGCCAGGTGCTCGGCGTCGAACTCCAGCTCCACCGTGTACGGGCCGCCGGGCACGGGGTCCCGGCGCACCGCGAGGGCGGCGGCCTGCTTGGCGGCGGCCCGGATGTCGGCGGCGGTGCGGGCGGGGGTGCGGCAGACGGCGGCGTAGCGGGAGACGTGGTCCTTGACGGCGACGGTGACCGCGTCCGGGGCGTACACGGCGGCGTCCCGGCAGGTCAGGTCGTCCCCGGTGACGAGGACGACCGGCACCCCGTACTCGGCGACGACGTGGGCGTTGAGCAGGCCCTCGCTCGCGCGGACGCCGTTCAGCCAGACCCCGGTGATGGTGTTGGGGAGGTAGGTGTGGGCGAGGACGCCCTCGGTGCCGGCGCCCGTGTGGTAGCCGATGAAGGCGACCCCGTCGACGTCGCCGTGCTGGACGCCCTCGACCATGGACAGGGTCTTGTGCCGACCGGTGATCATTTCGGCTCGCTCGTCGAGTTGTTCGAGGAGCAGGTTCCGCATGGTCCAGTGGGCCTCGTTGATGAGGACCCGGTCGGCGCCGCCGTCGAGGAAGCCGAGCACGGCCGCGTTCACGTCGGAGGTGAACATCGGGCGGCAGCGCTCCCACTCGGGGGTGCCGGGCAGGACGTCGGCGGGCCAGGTGACGCCCGTGGCGCCTTCCATGTCGGCGGAGATGAGGATCTTCATCGGGCCCCCGGAGGTCGGGTGCGCGCACGGCGCGGCGGGCGGCGCGGACGAACGCGTACGACCCCGTCCACGCGGGTCTCCACCCTAGCTTTCCGGGCCCTCCGCGGCCCGACGGGCGCGCCCGGGCGCCACCGGAGCGGCGGCGCCCGGAATCCACCCGAACCGGTGAGGCCGTACCCCGGCCCCACCGGCAACGGCGGGGCTCAGGCCTCGACTTCGCGGGCCAGGTTCTCCAGGACGGCGTCGTAGATCCGGCCGAGGCCCTTGGGAGCGAAGGTGCGTTCGAAGAAGCCGCCGATGCCGCCGGCGCCGTTCCAGACGGTGGTGACGACGGCCTTGGCCTTGCCCTCACCGGCCGGGGTGACGAGCCAGGTGGTGACCATGGAGGAGTTGCGGTCCTTCTCCACGAGCTGGCCGTCGGTGGGCTCGGTGACCTCCAGCAGGCAGTCGCGCACGCGCTTGCTGGTGGCCTGGAGCTTCCAGTGGACGAGGGTGCCCTCGCCGTCGCCGCCCTCGCGCACCTCGTACTCGCTGAAGTGCTCGGGCAGCAGCTTGCCCCGGGTACCGGTGTAGTCCGCCAGCGCGTCGAACACGGTGTCCGCGTCCGCGGCGATGATGCGCTCCGTGGTGGCCTCGACCTGCGCCATAGCTGTTCCTCCAGCAGTTGTGTTGCCTCGTCGGCGGCAAGCCAACCACTTCGGGGGCGGCGGCCCAAAATCGGGCCCCGGGGTCACCGGACGTCCGTACGGAGCCGGGCGCGTGCGGTGTCGAACAGCCGGGTCTGTTCGGCGGGCCCGCCGGAGACCGCCCCCCTGTCGACGAACGGCTGGTGGACCTGCCCCGCGGCGCCGGCGACGAACAGCTCGACCCGTCTGCGGGGCCCGCTCTGGCCGCGTCCAGCGGTGACCCCGGAGGAGACCACCGATCCGGGGAGGCCGAAGACGGCCAGCAGCAGCCCGGCGACGGCGGTCGCCGCCGAGACCACCGCCGCCGCCTCTCGCGGCCGGTGCCCGGCCGCGCACGATCATGGGAACGTTTGTTCTATTCTCGGGGCCGGGAACGACCGAGGGAGGAGTGCCATGCGCTGGGACAACCTGACCGGGGACGAGGGAGCCCGCACGGACGGGGCCGCCGGGCCCGCGGGACCCCTCGCGCTGTTCGGTGCCGACTCCGTCACCACCCGCACCTTCGACACCCCCGAGTTCCGCGGGATCACCTTCCACGAGGTCCGCGCCCGCTCGCTCCTCAACCGGGTGCCCGGCGCCTCGCGGATGCCGTTCGAGTGGACCGTGAACCCGTACCGCGGGTGCAGCCACGCCTGCGTGTACTGCTTCGCCCGCAAGACGCACGCCTACCTCGACCTCGACACCGGCCTCGGCTTCGACTCGCAGATCGTCGTCAAGACCAACGCCCCCGAGCTGCTGCGCCGCGAGCTCGCCTCGCGCCGCTGGACCGGCGCGCACATCGCCATGGGCACCAACGTCGACTGCTACCAGCGCGCCGAGGGCCGCTACGGGCTGATGCCGGGGATCATCGAAGCCCTGCGCGACCGTGCCAACCCCTTCTCCGTCCTCACCAAGGGCACGCTGATCCTGCGCGACCTGCCCCTGCTCCGGCAGGCCGCCGAGGTGACCGAGGTCGGCGTCTGCGTGTCCGTCGGGTTCACCGATCCCGGCCTGTGGCGGACCGTCGAGCCAGGGACCCCCTCCCCCGCCGCCCGGCTCCGGGCCGTCCGCACCCTCACCGACGCCGGGATCGGGTGCGGGGTGCTGATGGCGCCGGTGATCCCCTTCCTCTCGGACTCCGCCGAGCAGCTGCGGGCCACCGTCGCCGCCGTCGCCGCGTCCGGCGCGACCTCCGTGACACCCCTGGTACTCCATCTGCGGCCGGGGGCGCGCGAGTGGTTCACCGCCTGGCTGGGTCGGCACCACCCGCACCTGGTCGGGCGGTACGCGCGGATGTACGCGGGCGGGGCGTACGCGCCCACCTGGTACCAGCGCCGGATCACCCGCCAAGTCCACGAACTCGCGGCGGAATTCGGCATCGGGCCGGCCCGGCGGGGCGCGGCCCGGAAGATCGTACTGCCGGAGCGGCCGGCCGGGCCCGCGGACGCAGGTCCGGCGCAGCTCACCCTGCTGTGAACACCGGCGGCACTTGAACAGCCGTCAACCCCACCTCATCCCATCGGGCCAATCGAGGGCCCAATCCCGCCTTCCGCGCCGCGTTTCCGGGACGATTCCGCCCAGAACCCTCGGCTGGGAGGCCCCATGACCCGTCCTTCGAAGAAGCGCGCCGCCGTCCTGCTGTCGATCGCCACCGCCACCGCCGCCGCGGTGGCCAGCCAGCTCGGGGCCGCGCCGGCCCCCGCGGCCGCCGCCACCGCCCGCGCCGCCGCGTCCGCTCCGGCGACCGCGCTGCGCTGGACCGCCTGCGCCACCAGCCGCTACCCGACGCTGCAGTGCGCCTCCCTCAAGGTCCCCCTCGACCACGCCCACCCGGCCGGGCGGCAGATCACCCTGGCCCTCACGCGCGTCCCGCACACCGCCGCCAGGAGCCAGGGCCCGCTCCTCGTCAACCCCGGCGGCCCCGGCGGCAGCGGCCGGGGCCTGGCCCCGTACATCGCCTCCGCCCTGCCGAAGGACGTGGCCGCCGAGTACGACGTGATCGGCTTCGACCCGCGCGGGGTCGGCAAGAGCGAGCCCGCCCTCGACTGCAGGACCGGCCACTTCAACCCCGTGCGCCCCGACTCCGTGCCGTACACCCGGCAGACCGAGCAGGCCAACCTGGACCGGGCGCGGGCCTTCGCCGAGGCCTGCCAGGCCAAGCACGCGGACGTGCTGCCGTACATCGACACCGTCTCCACCGCCCGCGACATGGAAGCGATCCGCACCGCGCTGGCCGCGCCGAAGCTCAGCTACTTCGGCTACTCGTACGGCACCTACCTGGGCGCGGTGTACGCCAAGCTGCACCCGGGCCGGGTGCACCGCATGGTCCTGGACTCGGTCGTCGACCCGGGCGGCGTCTGGTACGACGACAACCTGGCGCAGGACCGCGCCTTCGACGCCCGCCACAAGGCGTTCCTGGCCTGGGTGGCCGAGCACGACGCCGAGTACCGGCTGGGCACCGACCCGGCCGCGGTCGAACAGCGCTGGTACGCCATGCGCGCGGCGCTGCGCGAGGAGCCGGCCGGCGGCAAGGTGGGGCCGGCGGAGCTGGAGGACACGTACATGCCGGGCGGCTACTACAACGGCTACTGGCCGAACCTGGCCGAGGCCTTCTCCGCGTACACCGTGGAGGGGAACGCCAAGCCGCTGGTGGCCGCGTACGAACGCTTCGGGGCGGTGGAGCCCTCGGCGGGCAACGGGTACAGCGTGTACACGGCGGTGCAGTGCCGGGACTCGGCCTGGCCGAAGGACTGGAACACCTGGCGGGGCGACATGTGGCGGACGCACGCCCAGGCGCCCTTCATGACCTGGAACAACGCCTGGTACAACGCGCCGTGCGCGTTCTGGAAGACCGAGCCGCTCCGGGCGCCGGACGTGACCAACGCCGACCTCCCGCCGGCGCTGCTGCTCCAGGCCACGCAGGACGCGGCGACTCCGTTCGGCGGCGCCCTGACCATGCGGGACAAGCTGAAGGGCGCGGCGCTGGTGGTGGAGGAGGGCGGCGGCAACCACGGCGTCTCGCTGAGCGGCAACACCTGCCTGGACGAAAAGGTGTCGGCCTACCTGCGCACGGGCGAGGCGGCGGACGCGACCTGCCCGGCCCAGCCCGAGCCGAAGCCGACGTCCGCCGGCCGCGCGGCCGCACCCTCGGCGGGCGGCGCGGCACTGCACGGGCTGCTGGGCTTCCGCAGCTGACCCGCCCGGCGGCCGGGGCGGGCGGGCTGGCCGGAAGCCCGCCGCTGCCGGCATGATCATCGACCATGACCGACAACCACCTCACCCGTATCGCGGCGCCGGAGGGCGTCGCCCCCTGCACCGGCTACGCCCACGTGGTCCTGGGGACCGGGACGTTCGTCGCCGTGTCCGGCCAGTGCGCGTTCGACGGGCAGGGCGGCGTCGTCGGGGTCGGCGACCCCGCGGCGCAGGCCCGACAGGTCTTCGAGAACCTGCGCCGGTGCCTGGCCGCCGCCGGGGCCGGCTTCGACGACGTCGTGAAGCTGACCTACTTCGTCACGGACATGGCTAACCTCCCGGCCCTGCGGGCGGCCCGCGACGCGGTGGTCGCCCCGGACCGCCTGCCGGCCTCCTCGGCGGTACAGGTCGCGGCCCTGGTCCACCCGGACCTCCTCATGGAGGTGGAGGCGTTCGCCGTCGTCCCGGAGCCCGCCGGGCCCTGACGGCCGCCGTCAGAGCAGCGCGCGCAGGGCCCGGGTGGCGGCCACCGCCAGGCGGGGATGCGCCTGGGCGCGCGTGAGGACCTCGCGGGCGCTCGGGTCGGAGAGCGCGCCCAGGCCCTCCACGCAGGCCAGGGCCACCCGCCAGTACGGATCGTGCGGCACGAGCCGCCGGGACAGGGTGCGGATCAGGGCCGGGGCGGACTCGGGCGCGCGGAGCAGCACGAGGAGCCGGACGGGCTGGAGGGCGTACGCGGTGCGCAGCTCGTTGGTGGCCAGCGTGGCGGCCGCGCGGGCGGTGCGCGGGTCGCCGAGCGCGGCCAGCGCCTCGGCGGCGGCCGCGCAGCGCGCCGGGTCGCGGTGGTTGAGCAGCAGGACCAGCGGCTCGAAGGCGCGGCGGTCGCCCGCCAGCCCCAGCCGGTACGCGGCCAGTTCCCGGGCCCACAGCGGCAGCCCGGCCGACAGCAGCGAGGCCGCGAGCGCGTCCGGGTCCGCGTCGAGCAGCTCCCGGTAGCGGGGGGAGCCGTCCGCTTCGGCCCGCAGGCGTTCCAGTACGTCCCGACCGTGCTGTCCGTCGCTCACGCGGCCCACCCTAGGGGCTGCCGGGCCGGCCCGTGGCGCGTTCTTCCGTACGGGCTCCCCTCCCACGGCCGGGGCGGCAGCGGGGGTCCGACGCCGCACCGACCGGACCGTCCCCCACCGGCGTCCCGGCCGGCGGTCCGCGCGAACGGGCGCTGCGGCGGGCGGCGTACGTCACACCCGCCGTCTCCTCCGCGCTCTGGCCAAGGAGTTACCGACGAGTTAGTCTCACTGCAACACGTACGGAGCCGGCCTGGTGACGCAGCCGCCTCGTGCAGTCGGTCCGGTACCCAGGTACCGCTCGCACCACCCGTACCGCCAGGTACCGCACGCAGCATGCGGCCGCCAGCCGTCCGCGCACTGCGCTCACGCACGGCGTGGCCCCGGGACAGGGCCCGCCGCTCTCCGCTCCGCCCCGCCCCATCACGGCACCCTGTGCGGACGTCTCCCGTTCTCCCGTTCTTCCGGCCGCGCGTCGTGCGCCGCGCGCCGCCCCAGTCGTCACCCTCATCCACTGGAGTCCCGCGATGGACCTTCCGTCCACGTCCAGTCAGTCCACCCTCCAGACCATCGCCGTCGTCGGCCTCGGCACGATGGGCACCGGCATCGCCGAGGTCCTCGTCCGGGCCGGCCGCGAGGTCATCGGCATCGACAGCAGCGAGGGCGCCACCCGCCGGGCCACCGCTTCCCTCGCGGCCGCCACGGCCCGCTCGGTGGCCCGCGGCCGCCTCACCGAGGAGGAGCGCGAAGGCGTCCTCGCCCGGCTGCGGACCTACACCGAGCTGGAGGCCGCCGCCGGCGCCGACCTCGTCATCGAAGTCGTCCCCGAGGACTACGAGCTCAAGCACCGGATCTTCACCGAGCTGGACGTGATCGTCCGCCCCGACGCGATCCTGGCCACCGGCACCAACGCCCTGTCGGTGACCCGGCTCGCCGCCGAGTCGCTGCGCCCCGAGCGCGTCCTCGGGCTGCACTTCTTCAACCCGGCGCCCGCGATGAAGCTCGTCGAGGTGGTCTCCAGCGTCCTGACCGCCCCGCCGGCCGTGGAGGCCGTCACCGCACTCGCCCGCGACCTGGGCAAGGAGCCGGTCGCGGTCGGCGACCGCCCCGGGTTCGTCGCGGACGGCCTGCTCTTCGGCTACCTCAACCAGGCCGCCGCGATGTACGAGTCGAAGTACGCCTCCCGCGAGGACATCGACGCGGCGATGCGGCTCGGCTGCGGTCTGCCCATGGGCCCGCTCGCCCTGCTCGACCTGATCGGCGTGGACACCGCGCGGACCGTCCTCGACGCCATGTACGCCTCCTCCGGCGACCGGCTGCACGCCCCGGCCCCGATCCTGGGCCACCTGGCCGAGGCCGGGCTCACGGGGCAGAAGTCCGGGCGCGGCTTCTACACGTACGCGGAGCCGGGCAGCTCCGAGATCGTCCGTGACGCGCAGACCCCGCTGGAGGGGGGCCGGCTCGGCGAGGGCCGCCCGGTCTCCTCGGTCGGCGTGGCCGGCTCGGGCACGATGGCGAGCGGCATCGCGCAGGTCTTCGCGCAGGCCGGCTACGCGGTGGTGCTGGCCGCCCGCAGCCCGGAGAAGGCCGAGGCGGCGAAGGCCGCCATCGGGAAGTCGTTGGGCCGCGCGGTGTCGAAGGGCCGGCTGACCGAGGAGGCCGCGGCCGAGACGCTGGCGCGGATCACCCCGGCCGGGTCGCTGGAGGCGTTCGCCGAGGTCGACCTGGCCGTGGAGGCCGTCGCCGAGGACCTGGCGGTCAAGCAGGAGCTGTTCGCGACCCTGGACAAGGTCTGCAAGGCGGGCGCGGTGCTCGCCACCACGACCTCCTCGCTGCCGGTGATCGCCTGCGCCCGCGCGACCTCGCGCCCGCAGGACGTGATCGGCATGCACTTCTTCAACCCGGCGCCGGCGATGAAGCTCGTCGAGGTGGTCCGGACCGTCCTGACCTCGGACGACGTGCACGCCACGGTCCGTGCGGTCTGCACGAAGGTGCGCAAGCACCCCGTCGACTGCGGTGACCGGGCCGGCTTCATCGTGAACGCGCTGCTGTTCCCGTACCTGAACAACGCGATCAAGATGGTGGAGCAGCACTACGCCACGCTCGACGACATCGACGCGGCGATGAAGCTGGGCGGCGGCTACCCGATGGGGCCGTTCGAGCTGCTCGACGTGGTCGGCCTGGACGTCTCCCTGGCCATCGAGAAGGTGCTCCACAAGGAGTTCCGCGAGCCCGGCCTGGCCCCCTCCCCGCTGCTGGAGCACCTGGTGGCGGCGGGCTGCCTGGGCCGCAAGACCGGCCGCGGATTCCGTGAGTACGCCCGCCGGTAAGCCGCCCCCGGCCCACGGGGCCCCCGATCCGGATGCGTGGGGAGGGCTGCTCGGGTCTGCCGCACCCTCACGGCGGGCCGTTCCCTCCGAGCCCAGTGCGGGCCCTCCCCCGCATCCGTCCCCGTACCGCCCCCCTCAGGCGCGCGCCCCGGCGCGAATGAAGTACTTTCGCTCTATGTCCCAGTCCGCCAAGACCTCACCCCGCGCCGCTGCGGCCTCCGACGCCCCGGAGAGCGCGGCCGGCAGCAAGGCGGCCGCGCAGCGGCTGAAGATGCGCCGCGAGCTCGCCGCCGCCGCGATGGAGCTGTTCGCGACCAAGGGGTACGAGGCCACGACGGTCGACGAGATCGCCGCGGCCGCGGGAGTGGCGCGCCGGACCTTCTTCCGGCACTTCCGGTCCAAGGAAGAGGCGATCTTCCCGGACCACGACGACACGCTGATCCGGGCCGAGGCCGTGCTGGAAGTGGCCCCGGCGCACGAGCACCCGCTCGACACGGTGTGCCGCGGGATCAAGGAAGTGATGAAGATGTACGCCGCCTCCCCGGCGGTGTCGGTGGAGCGCTACCGGCTGACCCGGGAGGTACCGGCCCTGCGGGAGCGGGAGATCGCCTCGGTCGCCCGGTACGAGCGGCTCTTCACCCGCTACCTGCTGGCGCACTTCGACGAGACCGAGCCCCACGACGGCAACGACGACCCGCTGCTGGCCGAGGTGGCCGCCTCGGCGGTGGTGACGGCCCACAACCACGTGCTGCGGCGCTGGCTTCGGTCCGGCGGCCAGGGGGACGTGGAGGCGCAGCTCGACCACGCCTTCGCGATCGTGCGCAAGACCTTCGGCACGGGCATCGGTGCGGGCCGGTCCCTGACCTCGGCGCCCGCCCCCTCGGCGGCGGCTCCGGCGGCCGCGGTCCGCGCACAGAACGAGGTGCTGGTGGCGGTGGCGCGGACGGACGCCCCGCTGGAAGAGGTCATGCGGACCATCGAAGAGGCCCTGCGCAACACCCAGCCACCCGGCGCGGGGTCCTGAGCCACACGAAGAACCCCACGAGGCGACGCTCGTCACAGCGGCCGCTCCCTTCTCGGGAGCGGCCGCTTTCGTTTGTCCGAGTTGCCCCTACTCACCGGTAACTCTGATCGATCATCGCTCATCTGCGCAGGTCAATCGGCAAATGAGAGAAAGTTTTGGCACGCGGTGCCTTGCTGAGTGACACGGGGTGCCATACGTTGAATCTCGTCCGGATGTCCCCGCGGTCCACGCCCACTCGGCACGGAACGCGCCCCGGACGCCTGCGTCACCAGGCACCCGCGCGCCGCACCACCGGCGCCGCCCCGCACCACCACTGCGCCGGACCGACGGCACCACAGCACCGCAACACCAGAGCACCGCAGCACCGCAGCACCGCCCCTCACGTATCCGAACGCACCCGCGCACCCCTCAGCGCACCCTCAGCCAGCGCTCTCCCCCGGCCCCGCCCGGGAGGACCCCAGGAGGCAACACCGTGAAGGACATCCTGGACGCGATCCAGTCCCAGGCCGCCACCGCCGCAGACTTCGCGGCCCTTCCGCTCCCCGACTCGTACCGCGCGATCACCGTGCACAAGGACGAGACGGAGATGTTCGCCGGACTCCCGTCCCGCGAGAAGGACCCGCGCAAGTCCCTGCACCTCGACCAGGTCCCGGTGCCGGAACTCGGCCCGGGCGAGGCCCTGGTGGCCGTCATGGCCTCCTCGGTCAACTACAACTCCGTGTGGACCTCGATCTTCGAGCCGCTGTCCACCTTCGGCTTCCTGGAGCGCTACGGCCGCGTCAGCGAGCTCACCAAGCGCCACGACCTGCCGTACCACATCATCGGCTCCGACCTCGCGGGCGTCGTCCTGCGCACCGGCCCGGGCGTCAACGCCTGGCAGCCGGGCGACGAGGTCGTCGCGCACTGCCTCTCCGTCGAGCTGGAGTCCTCCGACGGCCACAACGACACGATGCTCGACCCCGAGCAGCGCATCTGGGGCTTCGAGACCAACTTCGGCGGCCTCGCCGAGGTCGCGCTGGTCAAGTCGAACCAGCTGATGCCGAAGCCGGCCCACCTGAGCTGGGAGGAGGCCGCCTCCCCCGGCCTGGTCAACTCCACCGCGTACCGCCAGCTGGTCTCCCGCAACGGCGCCGGCATGAAGCAGGGCGACAACGTCCTGATCTGGGGCGCGAGCGGCGGACTCGGCTCGTACGCCACGCAGTTCGCCCTCGCCGGCGGCGCCAACCCGATCTGCGTCGTCTCCTCCCCCGAGAAGGCCGACATCTGCCGGAAGATGGGCGCCGAGGCGGTCATCGACCGCAACGCGGAGGGCTACAGGTTCTGGAAGGACGAGCGCACCCAGGACCCGCGGGAGTGGAAGCGCTTCGGCTCGAAGATCCGTGAGCTGACCGGCGGCGAGGACATCGACATCGTCTTCGAGCACCCGGGCCGCGAGACCTTCGGCGCCTCCGTCTACGTCACCCGCAAGGGCGGCACCATCACCACCTGCGCCTCCACCTCGGGCTACATGCACGAGTACGACAACCGCTACCTGTGGATGTCCCTCAAGCGCATCATCGGCTCCCACTTCGCCAACTACCGCGAGGCCTGGGAGGCCAACCGCCTCATCGCCAAGGGCAAGATCCACCCCACCCTGTCGAAGGTCTACTCCCTGGAGGAGACCGGCCAGGCGGCGTACGACGTCCACCGCAACCTCCACCAGGGCAAGGTCGGCGTGCTCTGCCTCGCCCCCGAGGAGGGCCTGGGCGTCCGCGACCAGGAGATGCGCGACAAGCACATCGACGCCATCAACCGCTTCCGCAACATCTGACCCACCTGACTCAACCAAAACACCGGAACACCCGAACCGCCGTCGGACCGATCAAGGGCCAAAGGGACAGCCTGAGATGACAGAGCGCCAGAAAGACCGTCCGTGGCTCATGCGGACCTACGCCGGCCACTCCACGGCCGAGGCGTCCAACGAGCTCTACCGCCGCAACCTCGCCAAGGGCCAGACGGGCCTGTCGGTCGCCTTCGACCTGCCGACCCAGACCGGCTACGACCCCGACCACATCCTCGCCCGCGGCGAGGTGGGCCGGGTCGGGGTCCCGGTCTCCCACCTCGGTGACATGCGGCGGCTGTTCCAGGACATCCCCCTGGAGCAGATGAACACCTCGATGACGATCAACGCCACCGCCATGTGGCTGCTGGCGCTCTACCAGGTGGCCGCCGAGGAGCAGGGCGCGGACATCTCCAAGCTCCAGGGCACCACCCAGAACGACATCGTCAAGGAGTACCTCTCGCGCGGGACGCACGTCTTCCCGCCCGGGCCCTCGCTCCGCCTGACGACCGACATGATCGCGTACACGGTCAACCACATCCCCAAGTGGAACCCGATCAACATCTGCAGCTACCACCTGCAGGAGGCGGGGGCCACCCCGGTCCAGGAGATCAGCTACGCGATGGCCACCGCCATCGCCGTGCTGGACTCGGTGCGCGACTCGGGCCAGGTGCCCGACGACCGGTTCGGCGAGGTGGTCGCCCGTATCTCCTTCTTCGTGAACGCGGGCGTCCGCTTCATCGAGGAGATGTGCAAGATGCGCGCCTTCGGCCGCATCTGGGACCAGATCACCCACGAGCGGTACGGCATCGAGAACCCCAAGCAGCGCCGCTTCCGCTACGGCGTCCAGGTCAACTCGCTCGGCCTGACCGAGGCCCAGCCGGAGAACAACGTCCAGCGCATCGTCCTCGAGATGCTGGCCGTCACCCTCTCCAAGGACGCCCGGGCCCGCGCCGTGCAGCTGCCCGCCTGGAACGAGGCCCTGGGCCTCCCCCGGCCCTGGGACCAGCAGTGGTCGCTGCGCATCCAGCAGGTCCTCGCCCACGAGAGCGACCTGCTGGAGTACGAGGACATCTTCGCCGGCTCGCACGTCATCGAGGCCAAGGTCGACGCGCTGGTCGCCGACTGCCTCGCCGAGATCGACCGGATCCAGGAGATGGGCGGCGCCATGGCCGCCGTCGAGTCCGGCTACCTCAAGTCCCAGCTGGTCGCCTCGCACGCCGAGCGCCGCGCCCGGATCGAGGCGGGCGAGGACAAGATCGTCGGAGTGAACTGCTTCCAGCAGACCGAGCCGAACCCGCTCACCGCCGACCTGGACGGCGCCATCATGACGGTGGACGGGGCGGTGGAGGCGCTGACCGTCGAGCGCATCGGCCGCTGGCGGGCCGAGCGCCAGGAGTCCTCCGACCGGCAGGGCGGCGGCGACCCGTTCGTCTTCCCGACGGTCGGCCAGGCCCTGGACCGGCTGAAGGAGGCCGCCGCCGGGACCGAGAACCTGATGGAGGCCACCCTCGAATGCGCCCGGGCCGGTGTCACCACCGGTGAGTGGGCGAACGCCCTGCGCGAGGTGTTCGGTGAGTTCCGCGCCCCCACCGGGGTCTCCTCTGCCCCGGTGGCCGTCGCCGCCGAGGAGGGCACGCCGCTGGCCCTGGTCCGCGAGAAGGTCGCCCGGACCGCCGAGGACCTGGGCTCCGGACGGCTGCGCCTGCTGGTCGGCAAGCCCGGCCTGGACGGGCACTCCAACGGCGCCGAGCAGATAGCCGTCCGCGCCCGCGACGCCGGTTTCGAGGTGGTCTACCAGGGCATCCGGCTGACGCCCGAGGAGATCTCCACGGCGGCGCTGGCCGAGGACGTGCACTGCGTGGGACTGTCCATCCTGTCCGGATCGCACAGCGCTCTCGTCCCGGACGTGCTGGAACGCCTCCGCACGGCGGGGGCGGGTGACATACCCGTCGTCCTCGGCGGCATCATTCCGAACGCCGACGCCATCGCGCTCAAGGCGGCCGGAGTCGCCGCCGTCTTCACACCCAAGGACTTCGGTATCACGGAGATCATCGGCCGTATCGTCGACGAGATCCGGAAAGCGAACAAGCTCGACCCTCTGGAGGTCCCCGCATGACCACGCCCACCTCTCCCGTGAACCGGCTGCGGCCGCGCCGCTCCTGCCTCGCGGTGCCGGGCTCGAACCCGCGCTTCCTGGAGAAGGCCCAGGGCCTGCCCGCCGACCAGGTCTTCCTGGACCTGGAGGACGCCTGCGCCCCGCTCGCCAAGGAAGGCGCCCGCCTCACGATCGTGGACGCGCTGAACAACGGCGACTGGACCGGCAAGACCCGGGTCGTGCGCGTCAACGACTGGACCACCCACTGGACGTACCGCGACGTCATCACGGTCGTCGAGGGCGCGGGCCAGAACCTGGACTGCATCATGCTGCCGAAGGTCCAGGACGCCCAGCAGGTCGTCGCCCTGGACCTGCTGCTGACGCAGATCGAGAAGACGATGGGCTTCGAGGTCGGCAAGATCGGCATCGAGGCGCAGATCGAGAACGCCAAGGGCCTGGTCAACGTCGACGGGATCGCCGCCGCCTCGCCGCGCCTGGAGACGATCATCTTCGGCCCGGCCGACTTCATGGCCTCGATCAACATGAAGTCGCTGGTCGTGGGCATGCAGCCGCCCGGCTACCCGGCGGACGCCTACCACTACATCCTCATGCGGATCCTGATGGCGGCCCGGACGCACAACCTCCAGGCGATCGACGGCCCCTTCCTCCAGATCCGCGACGTGGACGCCTACCGCGAGGTCGCCGGGCGCGCCGCGGCGCTGGGCTTCGACGGCAAGTGGGTGCTGCACCCGGGCCAGGTCGACGCGGCCAACGAGGTCTTCTCCCCCTCCCAGGAGGACTACGACCACGCCGAGCTGATCCTCGACGCGTACGAGTGGTGCACCTCGGAGGCGGGCGGCAAGAAGGGCTCGGCGATGCTCGGCGACGAGATGATCGACGAGGCCAGCCGCAAGATGGCGCTGGTCATCGCGGGCAAGGGCCGGGCGGCCGGCATGCAGCGGACCACCAAGTTCGAGATCCCGGAGGCCTGAGGTCATGCAGTTCGGACGCACCTACGAAGAGTTCGAGGTCGGGGCGGTCTACAAGCACTGGCCCGGGAAGACGGTCACCGAGTACGACGACCACCTCTTCTGCCTGCTGACCATGAACCACCACCCGCTCCACATGGACGTGAACTACGCGGAGAACACCACGGACTTCGGCAAGAACGTGGTGGTGGGCAACTACATCTACTCGCTGCTCCTCGGCATGTCCGTGCCGGACGTCTCCGGCAAGGCCATCGCCAACCTGGAGATCGAGTCCCTGCGGCACGTCGCCCCGACGTTCCACGGCGACACGATCTACGGCGAGACCACGGTCCTGGACAAGACCCCGTCGAAGTCGAAGAGCGACCGCGGGATCGTCCACGTCGAGACCAAGGGCTACAAGCAGGACGGCACCCTCGTCTGCGTCTTCCGGCGCAAGGTGATGGTCCCGACCGAGACGTACATCAAGGAGCGCGGCGGCGAGCAGCCCGGCCGGCCCGAGCTGAAGGAACAGGGGAAGTAGCCATGGCACGACTCGCCCAGACCGCCGGGCTGACCGACGTCCAGCAGGAGATCCTCAAGACCGTCCGCGAGTTCGTGGACAAGGAGATCATCCCGGTCGCGACCGAGCTGGAGCACCGCGACGAGTACCCGCAGCAGATCGTGGACGGGCTCAAGGAGCTCGGCCTCTTCGGGCTGATGATCCCGGAGGAGTACGGCGGTCTCGGTGAGTCGCTGCTCACCTACGCGCTGTGCGTGGAGGAGATAGCGCGCGGCTGGATGTCCGTCTCGGGCATCATCAACACCCACTTCATCGTCGCGTACATGCTCAAGCAGCACGGCACGCAGGAGCAGAAGGACCACTTCCTCCCGCGGATGGCGCTGGGCGAGGTCCGCGGCGCGTTCTCGATGTCGGAGCCGGGGCTGGGCTCCGATGTGTCGGCGATCACGTCCAAGGCGGTCAAGGACGGCGACGAGTACGTCCTGAACGGCCAGAAGATGTGGCTGACGAACGGCGGCACCTCGACGCTGGTGGCCGTGCTGTGCCGGAGTGACGAAGGACACCCGGAGGGCACGGCCCCGCACAGGTCGATGACGACCTTCCTGGTGGAGAAGGAGCCGGGCTTCGGCGAGGTCCGGCCGGGCCTGACCATCCCGGGCAAGATCGACAAGATGGGCTACAAGGGCGTCGACACGACCGAGCTCATCATGGACGGACTGCGCATTCCGGCCAATCGGGTCCTGGGCGGGGTCACCGGCCGAGGGTTTTACCAAATGATGGACGGCGTCGAGGTCGGCCGCGTGAACGTGGCGGCCCGTGGCTGCGGCGTTGCGCAGCGTGCGTTCGAGCTCGGTGTCTCTTACGCCCAGCAACGTCACACTTTCGGGAAGCCGATCGCCCAGCACCAGGCCATCCAGTTCAAGCTGGCCGAGATGGCTACCAAGGTCGAGGCGGCCCATGCCATGATGGTCAACGCAGCACGCAAAAAGGACTCCGGGGAGCGAAACGACCTCGAAGCAGGGATGGCGAAGTACCTCGCCTCCGAGTACTGCAAGGAGGTGGTGGAGGACGCGTTCCGCATCCACGGCGGTTACGGTTTCTCGAAGGAATACGAGATCGAGCGCCTCTACCGCGAGGCTCCCATGCTGCTGATCGGTGAAGGTACCGCCGAGATCCAGAAAATGATCATCGGGCGACGCCTGCTCGAGGAGTACCGACTCCAGGGCTGAAAGTCCCTTTTGCGGCGAATCCTCCAGGGGTTCGCCGCGAAAGAATCACTTGCAGTGACTGGCTGACGGGCATCGACTCGGCTTCTGGCTTGCCCAGTTGTCGCGCGCAACCGATAGCATTCCAGTAAAGCCGCCGTCCCGTCCCCCTGTTTGCGGCGCGGCAATCCACCGCTACGAAGGTCATCCATGCCCCACAGCCAAACCTCTGCACCTCGCGACAGCCTCCTGGGCGTACGCCTCGCGCGCGGAGCATCGCCGTGGCTTCTGCCGACCGTCGCCACCGCGGCGCTCAGCCTCGCCCGGGCCCGCAAGTCCGGACGCTGGGCCGCCGCGGCCGTGCCCGCCACCGCGCTCGCCGCGGGCATGCTGTGGTTCTTCCGCGACCCCGAGCGGGAGATCGCCCAGGGCCGCGTCATCTCGCCCGCCGACGGTGTGGTGCAGAGCATCATGCCGTGGAAGGACGGGCGGACCCGCGTCGCGATCTTCATGAGCCCGCTGAACGTCCACGTCAACCGCGCGCCGCTGGCGGGCACGATCACGTCCGTGGAGCACGTCCCCGGCGGGTTCGTCCCGGCCTTCAACAAGGAGAGCGAGAACAACGAGCGCGTCGTCTGGCACTTCGACACCGAGCTCGGCGACATCGAGATGGTGCAGATCGCCGGCGCCGTCGCGCGCCGCATCGTCCCGTACCTGCCGGCCGGAACCAAGGTGGAGCAGGGCGAACGCATCGGTCTGATCCGCTTCGGCTCCCGCGTCGACATCTACCTCCCCGAGGGCGTCGAGGTCGCGGTCGAGGTCGGTCAGGCCACCACCGCGGGGGTGACCCGAATTGACCGTGACTGACCCTGAAACTCCCACCACACCGTCGGGTGGATGGGTGCCCGAGGCCGCGGAGGAGGAGCCCGCCGAAGACGACATGCCGCTCTCGCTGCGGCTGTCGATAGCGGACACCCTCACCCTCGGTAACGCGACCTGCGGATTCATGGCGGTGTACTTCACCACCACCGGGATCCTCATCCCGCACCTCACCGGCAGCGGCGAGTCCGGCATGGCCCGGCACAGCGCGGCGACCGCGGTGATACTGATGCTGCTCGCGGCGGTCTTCGACCTCTTCGACGGCATCGTCGCCCGCAAGCTGCGCAGCTCCCCCATGGGCGCCGAGCTGGACAACCTGTCCGACCTGATCAGCTTCGGCCTCGCGCCGGCGTACTTCGTGCTGGTCTACGGCATGGTCGCCGACGACGCCCACCAGAAGGTGTCCGCGCTCGCGGCCATCGTGGTGCTGCTGGCCGTGGTGCTGCGGCTCGCCAGGTTCAGCTGCGTGACGATGAAGGACGGCATGTTCCAGGGCATGCCGAGCCCCTTCGGTGCGCTCACGGTCGTCTCGGTCGTGCTGCTGGAGCTGCCGTTCGTCCCGACGCTGCTGGCGATCATCGGTGTGGCCTGGCTGATGGTGAGCCGGGTCGAGTACCCGAAGCCGCGGGGCGTCCTCGCGGTGGCGATGCTCAGCTGGATCGTCTCGGCCATGGGCCTGCTGGCGGCCTGGGCGTTCGACGCCCCCGGCGGCCAGCTGCTGCTCCAGACCGGCTGCGCCCTCCAGATCGCGCTCGCGGCCACCATCCCGCTGTTCGCGACCACCCGCCGGGCGAACACGTTCCGCCACAACCGGCGCGAGGCGCGGGCGGCCCAGCTGCCGTAGCGCTGCCCCCGCTCCTGCGACGAAGGCCCCGGGTCCCCGACCCGGGGCCTTCGCGTTGCCCGGAGCCGAGGCGGGAGGACGGGGCTCCGTGAGCGGCGGCGTAAGGTTGATGTCGGAAAACCGCCAGCCCGGGTGGGCGTGGGCCGGAATGCTGGAGCCATGTACACCGACACCGAGCGTTGCGTGCGGGCCGTGCAGTCGAAGGACGCCCGGTTCGACGGGTGGTTCTTCACCGCCGTCCGGACCACCGGGATCTACTGCCGGCCCAGCTGCCCCGCCGTGCCCCCGAAGGTCGAGAACATGACCTTCCTGCCCAGTGCCGCCGCCTGCCAGCAGGCCGGGTACCGGGCCTGCAAACGGTGCCGGCCCGACAGCTCCCCCGGCTCCCCGGAGTGGAACGCCCGCGCCGACGCCGTCGCCCGGGCCATGCGGCTCATCCGGGACGGCGTCGTGGACCGCGAGGGCGTACCGGGGCTCGCGACGCGGCTCGGGTACTCCACCCGGCAGGTCGAGCGACAGCTGAACGCCGAGCTCGGGGCCGGGCCCCTCGCCCTCGCCCGGGCCCAGCGGGCGCAGACCGCCCGGCTGCTGATCGAGACCTCGGGCCTGCCGATGGGCGACGTGGCCTTCGCCGCCGGATTCTCCTCGATCCGGACCTTCAACGAGACCGTGCGCGAGGTGTACGCCCTCGCCCCCGGCGAGCTGCGCGCCCGGGCCGCCGGCCGCCGGAGCTGCCCGTCGCAGCCGCGGATCCCCGGATCGATCAGCCTGCGGCTGCCCTACCGGGCCCCACTCAACCCGGACAACCTCTTCGGCCACCTCGCCGCCACCGCCGTCCCCGGCGTCGAGGAGTGGCGGGCCGGCGCCTACCGCCGGACCCTGCGGCTCCCCTACGGCACCGGGGTCGTCGCCCTGACCCCGCAGCCCGACCACGTCGGCTGCCAGCTCGCCCTCACCGACCTGCGCGACCTGACCCTCGCCATCAGCCGCTGCCGCTGGCTGCTGGACCTCGACGCCGACCCCGAGGCGGTGGACGGGCAGCTACGCTCCGACCCGCTGCTCGCCCCGCTCGTGGACAAGGCACCCGGGCGCCGGGTCCCGCGGACCGTCGACGCGGCCGAGTTCGCCGTACGGGCGGTCCTCGGCCAGCAGGTCTCCACCGCGGCGGCCCGGACGCACGCCGCCCGGCTGGTGACCGCGTACGGCGAGCCCGTGGCCGACCCCGACCCCGAGGGCGGGCTCACCCACCTCTTCCCCTCGCCCGAGGCGTTGGCCGCCCTGGACCCGGAGCGGCTCGCCCTGCCGCGCAGCCGCCGCACCACCCTCACGACCCTGGTCGCGGCCCTGGCCGACGGCTCGCTGGCGCTCGGCGTCGACAGCGACTGGGAGGCCGCCCGCGCCCGGCTCGCCGCCCTGCCCGGCTTCGGCCCCTGGACCACCGAGGTCATCGCCATGCGGGCGCTGGGCGACCCCGACGCCTTCCTGCCGTCCGACCTGGGGCTGCGGAAGGCCGCCGCGGAGCTCGGGCTGCCGGCCACCCCCGGGGCGCTGACCGCCCGCGCGGCCGGCTGGCGGCCCTGGCGCGCGTACGCCGTCCAGTACCTGTGGGCCACCTACGACCACCCGATCAACCACCTCCCCGTCTGAGGAGCACGCAGCACCATGACGCACACCAAGCAGCACACCGTCGTCGACAGCCCGTACGGCCCGCTCACGCTCGTCGCCACCGACGGGGTCCTCAGCGGCCTGTACATGACCGGGCAGCGGCACCGCCCCGCCGAGGAGTCGTTCGGGGAGCGGGTCGCCGCGGCCGAGGAGCCGTTCCCCGAGGTGGTGCGGCAGCTCTCCGCGTACTTCGCCGGGGAGCTCACCGAGTTCGACGTGCCGATGCGCCTGGAGGGCACCGACTTCCAGCGCAGCGTCTGGGACCAGCTGGTGCGCATCCCGTACGGGCAGACCTGGTCGTACGGGGAGCTCGCGGCCAGGCTCGGCAAGCCGAACGCCTCGCGGGCGGTGGGCCTGGCCAACGGCAGGAACCCGATCGGCATCATCGTCCCCTGCCACCGCGTCATCGGCGCCTCGGGCGGCATGACCGGCTACGGCGGCGGCCTCGAACGCAAGGTCCGCCTCCTGGAGTTCGAGTCCGGCGGGACGACCGCCGCCCCGGAGCCGCAGGGCCTCTTCTGATCCGCGGGTGATCCGCGCGGCGGTGCGGCCGGCTAGTACCGCGCTCGGAAGGGTCTGCCGGCCACGGGCTAGATGTATTGCCCTGTGAGGTTGGGGACGCGGCTGGAGGGTGGCTTGCCTTCGAGTGCGGTGTGTCCGCGGTGGTGATTGTAGGAGTGCAGCCACTGCGGGAATGCCTCGCGCCGTTCGGTCTCTGACCGGTAAGGGCGGGCGTAGGCCCACTCGTCGAGGAGGGTGCGGTTGAAGCGTTCGACCTTGCCGTTGGTCTGGGGCCGGTAGGGCCGGGTTCGCTTGTGGGCGATCCCGGCCGCGGCCAGGGTGTCCCGCCAGGTGTGGGAGCGGTAGCAGGAGCCGTTGTCGGTCAGGACCCGTTCGACGGTGATCCCGGCGTCGGCGAAGAATGCCTGTGCGCGGGTCCAGAACGCGGTGGCGGTCTCCTTGGTCTCGTCGGCCAGGATCTCGCTGTAGGCCAGGCGGGAGTGGTCGTCGACGGCGGTGTGGAGGTAGCTGTAGCCGAGGTTGGGGCGGCCGTGGGCGGTGCGGGGCCGGGCGGGGTCCCGGTGTGCCGAGCTGTTGCGCCCGCCGCGGGCACGGCCGAGGGTTCTGTGGCCGCCGCCGTCGGGGATGTTGCCGAGCTTCTTGATGTCCACATGGACCAGTTCCCCGGGCCGCTCGCGTTCGTAGCGGCGTATGGGCCGGCCGGTGGCCCGGTCCAGGTGCGCCAGGCGGGCCAGGCCGAACCGGGCCAGGACCCGGTGGACGGTCGAGGGCACCAGCCCCAGCAGATACGCGATGCGGGCCGGGCCCCACCGGCGGGCGAGACGGACCTTGATGATCCGGCGCTCGGTGCGGGTCGGCGTGCGGCGAGGGCTGTGCAAGGGGCGGGAGGACCGGTCTGCCATGCCGGCCTCACCCAGGGCCCGGTAGCGGACCGCCCACCGCTGGGCCGTGGTCGGCGAGACCCTGAAACGCTCGGCTGCCCTCCGCAAGGGCCAGCCGTCCTCGACGACGCAGCGGGCCAGGCGCAGACGACCGGTCTCGGTCAGGGGTGCATTACGGTGGGGCATGAGGGCCTTCTGTCGTTCGGTGGAGATGTCGCAATCCACACCGAACCCGGAAGGCCCTCACCCGTTCAAGATGCTCCAACCGAGACCTGCATCACCTGTACACAACCTCCCCGGACAGAACAGCTAGACCACGGCCAGGGGCACCAGCAGTGCGAAGGCCGCGCCCGCCTCGACCGCGTACGGGAACAGCGAGGGGTGCTGGACGGGGGCGGCGAGCAGGACCACGCTCTGCCGGGCGGCGGCCGCCTCCACCCAGTCGGCGTCCGCCCCGAGGTTGCCCTGGTACCAGCCCTCGCAGGGGCCGGGGCCGGAGACGGCGAGCAGGTCGTCCTCTCGGCGGTAGAGGGCCCGCCAGCCCTCGGCCGGACTGGCCCAGCCGTCGAAGTCGGTGAACAGGGCCCAGCCGCCCTCGCGTATCGCGGTGTCGAACAGCCACACCGGCGTCCCGTCGGGGGCGACCTCGCCGCCCTCCTGGCTGTCGGTGGTGAAGTGGACCATGGGCAGGGCGTCCGGCCCGTCGGCCGTGCTCGGCCACGCGTACATCGTGATCATCGGATGATTGTGTCCTGCTCTGGGTAAGCCCCGCGTCACCGACCCGGTGTCAGGAGGCGTCGGGACGACGGCCGTTCTCCAGCTCCACGGTGCCCTCGCCGGACGCCAGGACCCGGCACGCCTCCACGGCGCGCAGACCGAGGGAGCCGAGGAGGTGCACGGGGAGCTCGGCGGGCTCGACGAGCCGCCAGGAGAGCAGCTCCTCCTCCTGCAACCGGACCGCGGCGAGCTGCGCCTCGTCGAGGACACCACCGTCGTAGAGGTAGGCCACCAGCGGCGGCCGGCCCGGGCCGAGCGTCCAGTCCACGGCGAGCAGCCGGCCGAGCGGCACGTCGAGACCGATCTCCTCGGCGGTCTCGCGGCGTGCGGCGGCCCGCGGCGACTCGCCCCGGTCGGACTCGATGGTCCCGCCCGGCAGCGCCCAGCCCTCGCGGTAGTTGGGCTCGACGATCAGCACCCGACCGCGCACGTCCCGGAAGAGGGCGGCCGAGCCGGCCAGGACCCGGGGCAGGCTCGCGATGTAGGTGGCGTAGTCATCCGTGGTGGTCACCCGGCCACCCTATCGAGCGCGGGAGCAGAGGGGTGCACGGGAGGGCGCGGACGGTCGGGGCGGCCGGTTTCGGCACCGGGTCCCGCTGCGCGGCGGCGAGGCCAGGGCGGCCAGATGACGATCACACGTGAGTGATATTCTGACCACCCGTCCAGGACCTGGCGCTGGGTGACCACCGGCACACATCAAAGGTCTTGGGGCCGGAGTGCAACTTTCCGGCCGACCGCACTTCTCCGGCCGGCCGCATGCGACCAGCAAGAGCGTCGGCGCGTCAGCCGACGCTCTTTCGCGCTCAGATATCGAGGACAGGCGAACCAGCCATGCACAACGCAGCAGCCTCGGCAGGGGGCGGGACCGCCCGGCCCGCTCCCGTGCTCTCGGTGGTGATCCCCATCTACAACGAGCAGGAGGCGCTGCCCCTGACGGTGGCCCGCCTGCGCCCGATCCTGGACGGCCTCGGTGTCGACTACGAGGTGGTCGGCATCGATGACGGCAGCACCGACGCCACCCCGGTGATCATGCAGAAGATACGCCAGGAATGGCCCGAACTCCGGATCGTGCGTTTCGCCCGCAACTCCGGTCACCAGGCTGCGCTGACCGCGGGCATCCACCGGGCGCTCGGCCAGTACGTGGTCAGCATCGACGCGGACCTCCAGGACCCGCCGGAGAAGATCGTGGACATGTTCACGCTCGCCCGGGACGAGGACCTCGACATCGTCTACGGCGTGCGCGGCGACCGCGGCACCGACACCTTCTTCAAGCGGCGTACGGCGGGCGCCTATTACTGGCTGATGCGGAAGCTGGTCGGCAAGAACATGCCCAACCAGGCCGGAGACTTCAGGCTGCTGAGCCGGGCCGCCGTCGACGCGCTGAAGTCGCTGCCCGAGCACCAGCC
The DNA here is from genome assembly GCF_051550185.1 of Streptomyces pallidus (ex Mingjun et al. 2026). Lineage (NCBI taxonomy): Bacteria > Bacillati > Actinomycetota > Actinomycetes > Kitasatosporales > Streptomycetaceae > Streptomyces > Streptomyces pallidus (ex Mingjun et al. 2026). The sequence goes on from NZ_CP196181.1 coordinate 1,620,504, forward strand.
GGTCTACCGCCTGCTCGTGCCGTGGCTCGGATTCAACAGTGGAGAGGTCGTCTACGTCCGTGAGGAGCGGGTCGCCGGCAGCACCCACTACCCGCTGTCCAAGATGATCCGGCTCGCCCTCGACAGCATCACCAATTTCTCCGCGGCGCCTCTGCGGCTCGCCACGTGGCTCGGCCTGACGAGCTTCCTGGTCTGCTTCGCCCTGGCGATCTACACCACGCTGCAGTACACGTTCGGCTCGACCGTGCCCGGCTGGTCCTCCCTCTTCATGGGGATGCTCTTCATCGGCGGTGTCCAACTCGTCTGCGTGGGCCTGCTCGGCGAGTACATCGGCCGCATCTACTCGGCCGTACAGGCGCGTCCGGCCTACTTCGTCGGCTACGACTCCGCGGAGGAGGCCCCAACGGCCCAGCCGCGGGCCTCCGAATACGCGGCCTGATTAGACAGCCGCTCAGCCGACGCACAGCAGGTAGGAAAAACGGCATGGGTACCACTGACGGCGTCGCCCTCGAGCGCCCCACCCCCTCGGCACGGCGGCACGTCGGCCCCCACCCGGCGGAGGGCGTCGGAAGACCTGGCGCGGCCGCCCTCCGGCGGTTCCTGCCCGGTATCACGGCGTACGTCTTCCTCGTGGGGCTGCTGCTGCACGCCGACACTCCGGCGAGCGATGTCGCGCGGTACACCGGCTACGTGCTGTGGGGTGTCCTCCTGCCCGGCACGCTGGTGTTCCGGGCGCTGCGCCGCCGCCCGCACAACCTGATCGAGGACCTCGCGTACGGGGCGGTCACCGGCCTGGTCCTGGAACTGGCCGCCTGGTTCGCCCTGGTGCGTCTGGGCGCCCAGTCGTACGCCACCGCCTGGCCCCTCGCGGTGGTGATCCCGTTCGCCGCGGTGCCGCGGCTGCGGCGCCACTGGCGGCCCCGCGGCTACCGCAGCACATCCGCGGGGTGGTCCTGGTCCGTGGCCGGAACGGTCATGCTCACCGGCGTCTACTTCCACCAGGTGTTCCTGGCCCGCTTCCCGGTGGTGCCCTCCGGGGAGGCCGGCCGGATCTTCGGCGACATGCCGTACATGCTGTCGCTCGCCGCGAACGCGAAGCAGCACGCTCCGCTGACCGTCCCACAGGTCGCCGGTGAACCGCTGTACTACCACTGGCTCTCCTTCGCCCACATGGCGATGACCGACATGGTCGGGCACATCGACCTGCCGGTCGTCGAGTCCCGGCTGATGGTTCCGGCACTGGCTGCGCTCAGCACGGTGATCACCGCGGTGGTGGCCCGCCGGCTCACCGGTCGCGCCTGGGCGGGCCCGCTGGCCGCGCTACTGGTCTTCGCGGTCGGCGAGTTCACCGCGATGTACCCGAACAACGTCAACACCTGGACTCTGGGCGCACCGGCCGTCCGGCTGATGTTCTGGTCGAGCCTGTCCCTGGCGTACAGCCAGCCGCTGCTCGTCGCCCTGCTGGGCGTGGTCGGCGAGGCGTTGCGGCGAGGCGGCCGCACCGGGGAGGCCGGTGGCGGGGAGGGCCGCGACCGTGCCCCGCGGTTCGGGCGCGGGGTGTTCGTCCTGACCGCCCTGTTCGCCATGGCCTCCAGTGCGGCCAAGGCGAGCACCCTGCCGGTGGCCCTTGCCGGGCTGGCGCTCGCCGGCGTCGCCGTGCTGATCGGCACCCGCCGTGTCCCGTGGACCGTCGTCGGGCTGGGGGCGATCCTCGCCGCGGCCCAGCTCTTCGCCACGGCAGTCGTCTTCCACTTCGAGAGCTACGGCTTGCAGGTGCTGCCGTTCAGCAACGTCGACCAGTTCTGGGCCGATCCCGGGGACGCGCGCCCGGCCGCGTTCCAGGCGCTGGTGGTTGCGGCCACGCTGTTCGCCTTCGTGCTGAACCACCATGTCAAGCTGCTCGGCATGGTCCCGCTGCTCGGGCGTCGCCGGCTGCGGCTGGAACCGGTCCAGTGGTTCCTGCTCGGCGCCGCGGTCGCCGGCCCGGCCGCCTACCTCGCGGTCAACGGCTACAACTCCAGCTACTTCACCATCGCCGCCCTGCCCTTCGGTGCCGTCCTCTCCGCCTGGGGCTACTGCGAGCTGTTCGAGCGGGCGGCACTGCCCGGGCGCGCCAAGGCCGCGCTCGCCGTCGCCGCCCTGGCCTTCGCCGCCGTCCTCACGTTCGCGATCCACCGCTATTCGGAGAGCTGGGCGCGGTTCGTCCGGCGGGTCTGCGACGACCCGGACGGCACCACGTCGTACGCGCTCCTCCTGCCCGCGCTCGGCGCAGCCGCCGCACTGGCCGTGTGCGCACTGGTCGGCGCGGTGCTCTGGTGGGCGGCCGGCCGGATCCGCCCGGCGCTGCGCGGCCGGGGCGGTGTCGTCCTACTGACCGCGGCCCTCACCGTGGGCACCCCCGGGCTCGTGCACGACGTGCTCCAGTCCCGCCAGGAGGTCTGGGCGGGAACCTGGGTGCTGCCGGGCACCCAGGTGGAGGCGGCGCGCTGGGTCCGGGCACACAGCGACCCGGCGGACGTCCTGGTCACGAACAGCCACTGCTGGGAGTTCGAGGACTACGCCAACGGGCCTGACTGCACCAACGTCCGCTCGCAGTGGCTCAGCGGCTACTCGGAGCGGTCGGTACTGATCGAGGGGTGGGCATACGCTCCGCGGGCCGTCGCGCTGACGCGGGGTGGCACGGCTTACGACGGCCCGTTCTGGGACCAGGAGCTGTTCCGTCTCAACGAGGACGCGGTCTACCGGCCGAGCGAGGCGGGCCTGCGGCGGCTCCGCGAGCGGCACCACGTGCGCTACGTGGTCGTGCACCGTCCGACGGGCCCGGAGTCGCCGCACCTCCGCGAGCTCGCAGAGCAGGTCTTCGACAACGGCCGGGTGTCCGTCTACCGGCTTTCGTGATCCGGGCCGCCGCCGGACTCCCGCACCCCGCGGTTCGGTAGGGAACGCCCCCCTTTGGGGGCCTGGGGTGCGGCGTGTGGCGCAGGCCACCCATGGGCATTAGAGGATCCTCCGGATAGGCTCATGGGGGCGCGACTGCACGTTCGAAAGCAAGGGATAGCAAGGTGACGGACGGAGCAGTAACTGGTGCCGCGCGCGTGCTCATCGCCGCGGACAAATTCAAGGGCTCGCTCACGGCCGTTCAGGTCGCCGAGCGGGTGACGGCCGGGCTCCGCAGGGCCGTACCGGGCGTGGAGGTCGAGACCCTCCCCGTCGCGGACGGCGGCGACGGCACGGTCGCGGCCGCCGTCGCGGCCGGGTTCGAGCGCCGGGAGGTACGGGTCACCGGGCCCCTCGGCGAGCAGGTCACGGCCGCGTTCGCGCTGCGCGACGGCACCGCCGTGGTCGAGATGGCGGAGGCCTCCGGGCTGCAGCTGCTGCCGCCGGGCGTCTTCGCCCCGCTGACGGCGACGACGTACGGCTCGGGCGAGGTGCTGAAGGCCGCGCTGGACGCGGGTGCGCGCACCATCGTCTTCGGCGTGGGCGGCAGCGCCACCACCGACGGCGGCGCGGGCATGCTGGCCGCCCTCGGCGCGGTGTTCCTGGACGCGGACGGCGCACCGGTCGGCCCGGGCGGCGGCGCGCTGGCCCGGCTGGCCTCGGCGGACCTGTCCGGCATCGACGCGCGCTTCGCGGAGGTGGACTTCGTCCTGGCCAGCGACGTGGACAACCCGCTGACGGGCCCGAAGGGCTGCGCGGCGGTGTACGGCCCGCAGAAGGGCGCCTCCCCGCAGGACGTGGCGGCGCTGGACGCGGCGCTGGCGCACTACGCGCTGGTGCTGGAGCAGGCGGTCGGACCGAAGGCCGCCGAGCTGGCGGCGTCGCCGGGCGCGGGCGGCGCGGGCGGCATCGGGTACGGGGCGCTGCTGCTCGGTGCGAGCTTCCGGCCCGGCATCGAGCTGATGCTGGAGGTGCTGGGGTTCGCCCCGGCGCTGGAGCGGGCCACGCTGGTCATCACCGGCGAGGGCTCGCTCGACGAGCAGACCCTGCACGGCAAGGCCCCGGCCGGGGTCGCGGCCGCGGCCCGGGCGGCGGGCAAGGAGGTCGTCGCGGTGTGCGGGCGGCTCCTGCTGGAGCAGTCGGCGCTGCAGGCGGCGGGCATCCGCCGGGCGTACCCGCTGACGGAGCTCGAAGCGGACCCGGCGAAGTGCATCGCGAACGCGGGCCCGCTGCTGGAACGGGTCGCGGCCACCATCGCGGCCGACACCCTCTGAGCCGCCGTCCCCGCAATCCCGCATGCGTTGTGCGTGCATGCGTGCCCGAGCCCGGCGCCCCGACCCAGGGGTGCCGGGCTCCGGTGTGTGCGCGGCGGCCGCGCCGGCCCGCAGCGGAGTGTCGGCCGGGTGGCTCGACGCGGGGGTCGGCGGAGGGGGCGGTGCTCCGTATGTACGAGTGCGGCGGTATGTACGAGTGCGGCGCGGTCGCCGGCGCGGGCCGTCGGCCGGCGTTGCGGTCGCGGGGCGGGCGGAGCCCGGACCGCCCGCCGCCGGTGGGCCGCCGGGCGGGCGGTGGGGTCCGGCGGCCGGGCGGGCTTCCGCAGGGGTCTCGGCAGGGGCGGCGGGGGCGTCCGTACAGCGGGCGGCGCCGGGTTCGCGGCCACGCGCGGAAGGCGGGGACAGTGTTAGAAATGGCTCATGACCGGACGTTTTGGTCGGCCGCGCGGGGAGTCGCCGCCCCGGCTGTCGACCGAGCTCGACCCGGGACTGCTCGCGCGCATCTCCCGGGGTGCCCGCAGCGTCGCCGGTCAGGTCTTCGCGCTCCAGGCTTCGCTGGTGCTGCTGCTGATCACCGCCGCCGCGCTGGCGCTGGTGTTCCAGGCCCGCTACGACAGCGAGCGCGACGCCCGGAACCGCTCCCTCGCGGCCGCCGAGGCCTTCGCCCACGCGCCCGGCCTGCCGGCGGCCCTCGACTCGTCCGATCCGACGCGCGCCCTGCAGTCGCTGACGGAGGGGGCCCGCCGGGGCGCGGGCGTCGACTTCATCGCCGTGACGAGCACCAACGGGATCCGCTACACCGACTCGCGGCCGGAGCTGATCGGCTCGCGCGCCGGCGGTGACCTCTCCCGCGCGGTCTCCGGGGAGTCGTTCACCGAGCGGTTCCGCGGGGAGCCCAGCGACGCCGTCCGTGCGGTGGTGCCCGTGCGGGACGCGCACGGGATGGTCGTGGGCCTGGTGGCCACCGGGATAGAGGTGAAGAAGGTCTCGGACGTGGTGGAGGGGCAGCTGCCGCTGCTGCTGGGGGCGGCGGGGGCCGCTCTGCTGCTGGGCACGGCCGGCGCGGCGCTGGTCAGCGGGCGGTTGCGGCGCCAGACCCGGGGCCTGGGCGCGGCCGAGATGGCCCGGATGAACGAGCACCACGAGGCGGTGCTGCACGCCGTCCGCGAGGGTGTCCTCATCATCAGCGCCGACCACCGCCTGCTGCTGGCCAACGACGAGGCGCGGCGCCTGCTGGACCTGCCGCCGCAGGCCGAGGGCAGTAACGTCACCGACCTCGGCCTGGACGCCCGCACCACCTCGCTGCTGCTGTCCGGGCGGGTCGCCACCGACGAGGTGCACCTGGCGGGTGACCGGCTCCTCGCCGTCAACGTGCGCCCCACCAAGCCGTACCGGGGGCGGCCCACCGGCAGCGTCATGACGCTGCGCGACTCCACGGAGCTCGCCGCGCTCTCCGGCCGCGCCGAGGTGGCCCGGGAACGGCTCCAGATGCTGTACGAGGCGGGGGTGCGGATCGGGACCACGCTGGACGTGGTGCGCACCGCGGAGGAGCTGACGGAGGTCGCGGTGCCCCGGTTCGCGGACTTCGTGACGGTGGAACTGCTGGAGCCGGTGCTGCACGGCGACGATCCCGAGCTCACCGCCGGCATGCACTCGGAGATGCGGCGGGCGGCGATGGACGGGGTCCGCACGGACCAGCCGCTGCAGCCGGTGGGCGACCTCATCCGGTTCGACGTGCCGACGGCCCCGATGGCGGCGGCCCTGAACGCCGGGCGGGCGGTGCTCGCGGCGGACCTCGACGCGGCGATGGGCTGGCGGGCGCAGGACGAGGCGGGCACCCGGCAGGCCCTGGAGTACGGGCTGCACTCGCTGATCTCGGTGCCGCTGCAGGCCCGCGGCGTGGTGCTGGGCATGGCGAACTTCTGGCGGGCGGCCGCCACGCCGGACGCGTTCGACGAGGAGGACCTGTCGTTCGCGGAGGAGCTGGGGGCCCGGGCGGCGGTCTCCATCGACAACGCCCGCCGCTACACGCGGGAGCACGCGACGGCGGTCACCCTGCAGCGCAGCCTGCTGCCGCGGGTGCTGCCCGACCAGAGCGCCGTGGACGCGGCCTTCCGGTACCTGCCGGCGAAGGCGGGGGTGGGCGGTGACTGGTTCGACGTGATCCCGCTCGCGGGCACCCGGGTGGCGCTGATCGTCGGCGACGTCGTGGGCCACGGGGTCCACGCCGCGGCCACCATGGGGCGGCTGCGGACCGCCGTGCACAACTTCTCCACCCTCGACATGCAGCCGGACGAGCTACTGGGCCACCTGGACGAGCTGATCGACCGGATCGACCAGAACGAGTCCGCGGCCGCCGCCGGCCCGGACGCCGACGACCCGGCGGGCGAGGCGGCCGCGGTGACCGGCGCGACCTGCCTGTACGCGGTCTACGACCCGGTGTCCGGCAGTTGCACGATGGCCAGCGCGGGGCATCCCGGGCCCGCGCTGGTGTGGCCGGACGGCCGGGTGGAGTTCCCGGAGCTGCCGGTCGGCCTGCCGCTCGGGGTGGGCGGCATGCCGTTCGAGGCGGTGGAGCTGCGGCTGCCGGAGGCGAGCCGGCTGGTGCTGTTCACCGACGGCCTGCTGGAGGACCGCGACCGGGACTTCGACGCCGGCCAGGTGCTGCTGGCCGACGCCCTCTCCCGGCGCGGCCGCAACCCCGACCAGGCCTGCGCCGACGTGCTGGACGCGCTGCTGTTCCCGGCGCCGAGCGACGACATCGCCCTGCTGATCGCCGACACCCGGCGGCTGGAGGCCGACCGGATCGCCGAGTGGGAGGTGCCCGCGGACCCGGCGGCCGTCTCCCGGGTGCGGGGGGCGAGCGCCCGGCAGCTGGCCGCGTGGGGGCTGGAGGAGATCGCGTTCGCGGCCGAGCTGATCCTCAGCGAGCTCGTCACCAACGCCATCCGGTACGGGAACGCCCCCATCCGGGTGCGGATCCTGCGGGACCGCCAGCTGATCTGCGAGGTGTCCGACGCCAGCAGCACCTCCCCGCACCTGCGGTACGCGGCCACCACCGACGAGGGGGGCCGGGGCCTGTTCCTGGTGGCCCAGTACGCGGACCGCTGGGGCACCCGCTACACCGAGCGGGGCAAGGTGATCTGGGCCGAGCTGTCGCTCACGAACGGAGGCGGGCCCGCCGTCCCCACCCCCGACCTCGACGCCCTGGAGGACCTGGCCTGGTGAACCGTACGCCGTCGGCGGCGGGCGCTACCCGGGCCGGCCCGGCTCCGGGTACCGGCCGGCGGCGGTGCGGGCCAGCAGCAGGGCCACGTCGTCCTGCGGGGCGGTCGGCAGCAGGCGCGTCAGGATCGCGTCGCACAGCCGGTCCAGGGGGACGTCCGGGTCGCGCAGCACCCGGCCGAGCTGCGCCATGCCCTGGTCGAGGTCGCGGTCGCGGGCCTCGATGAGCCCGTCGGTGTAGAGCACCAGGAGGCTGCCGGGCGGCAGGGCCACCTCCTCGGTGCGGAACTCGCGGCCGCCGGTGCCCAGGGGGGTGCCGGGCGGGCCGTCGAGGAAGGTGACCTGCCCGCCCGGGGCGGCCACGGCGGGCGGGGGGTGGCCGGCGCGGGCGATGGTGCAGCCGCCCGATGCCGGGTCGTGGACGGCGTACACGCAGGTGGCCATCTCGTCCTCGCCGAGGTCGGCGACCACGGCGTCGAGGGAGCGCAGCAGCTGGGCCGGGGGCACGCCGTGCCGGGCCAGGGTGCGCACGGCGGTGCGGAGCTGGCCCATGACGGCCGCGGCGTGGATGCCGTGTCCCATGACGTCCCCGATGACCAGGCCCGTACGGCCGCCGGACAGCTGGATGACGTCGTACCAGTCGCCGCCGACGTCGTGGTCGCTGGCGGGCAGGTAGCGGCCGGTCAGCTCCAGGCCGGTGACCCGGGGCAGCGCGCTGTTGCTGAGGCTGCGCTGCAGGGTGAGGGCGGCGCGGCGCTGGTTGGTGTACATCCGGGCGTTGTCGATGTTGAGGGCGGCCCGGGCGACGACCTCGTCGATCAGGATGCAGTCCTGCTCGTCGAAGGGCTCGCGGCTGGCCAGCCGGGTCACGGTGACGGCGCCGAGCACGCTGCCGCGGGCGACCAGGGGGATGAGCCGGGCCGAGCCGAGGGTGGCGAGGTAGGCGCGCAGGGGCTCGGCGCGCGGGTCCGGGATGAGGGTGGGGATGTCCGACCGGTACAGGTTCATGGGCCGGCCGGCGGCGATGACCTGCTCGTACACCGTTCCGGCGGGGATCTTGAAGGTCTGGCCGGGCAGCAGCTTCGCGGTGGGTGCGCCCGGATCGGGGAAGACGGCCGCGAGGCGGCGCAGGACGCCGCGGTGGGAGCCCGCGGCGTCGTCGGGGGCGAGGACGGCCTCCAGCAGCTGTACGTCGGCGGAGTCGGCGAGCTGCGGCACCAGGACCTGGGCGATCTCCTCGGCGGTCTGTCGCAGGTCGAGGGTGGTGCCGATGCGGGTTCCGGCCTCGGCGAGCACGGCGAAGCGGCGCCGGGCCCGCTCGGCCTCGATCTGGGCGCGCTGGCTGTCGGTGATGTCGATGAGGGAGGCGATCACGCCGAGCGGGCGGCCGGAGCCGTCGAGGAGCGGGGCGTACGAGCAGGACCAGGTGTGGTCGTGGTCGGGGTCGGCGGGGGTGCGGCCGGTGCGGCGGACGTCGACGACGGCGCTGCCGCGTTCGAGGACCTGCCGCATGGTCGCTTCGAGGGCGTCGGCGTTGACGCCGGGCACGACCTCGGTGAGCCGTTTGCCGAGGTGGCCGGCGGGGCTGACGCCGTTCATCCGGGCGAGTGCGTCGTTGACCCGTACGAACCGCAGGTCGGGGCCGAGGGTGGCGAGGCCGATGGGCGACTGGGTGAACAGGCTCTGGAGGGCGGCGAGGGAGTCGCGCATCCGCAGCACCGCGGAGGTCTCCACGGCGATCAGCATGGCCCCGGTGCGTCCCTGCGCGTCGGCGGCGGGGACGATCCACATCTCCATGGTGACGCGGTGGCCGTCGCGGTGGCGGACGGGCAGGGTGCCGACGACGGTCTCGCCGGCCTGGACCCGGTGGGTCAGCTCGTCGGCGAGCTCGTGGTTGGCCTCGGGGACGAGCACGTCGGTGCCGGGTCGGCCGAGGATGTCCTCGGGGCGGTGGCCGAGCAGGTCCTGGGCGGCCAGCGACCATTCGACGACGCGGCCGTCGGCGTCCTCCCGCCACAGGGCGATCGGCAGCAGTTCCCGGAGCACACCCGCGTACCCGACAGCCGCGGCCGGCTGCTCCGGGACCTCGCTCGTCGACTGGTAAGCGTCCACCTCACCGACCTCACCCCGGGGGGTCCGATTCCTACCGATTCACCCTATCCGAGCGTCAGGGGGAGGGCCCTGCCTCCTCGCCCCTCGGGCGCGGTCGGGGGTAGAGCCACGGCAGGACGAGCGTCACCCAGCACAGGACGGCGTACAGGACCGCCAGGCCCCACCAGCCGCCGAGCGGCCCCCGGCCGAACTGGACCAGCGCGGCCAGCACGCCCGCCGCGGCGGCCGCGGGGAGCAGTTGCTCCCACCGGTCCGCCCCGACCTCCAGCAGGGCCCCCGCGGCGAGGGCGAACGCGGCCCCGACGATCACCGTGCGCCAGCCGGCGCCCACGTCCGGGGGATGGTCCCCGCGCAGCAGCCACAGGGCGAGCGGCGGGCCGGCCGCGAGGACCAGGGCGGTGATGCGCCGCGGCCAGGCCGGGCGGACCAGCCGTCCCGCGGTGCCCGCCAGCGCGGCCATGGCGTACAGGCAGACGGGGACGTGCCCGAGGAGGGAGGACCAGTGGCCGGTGCTGAAGGCGATGCCGGTCCACATCAGCACGGCGGCGGCCAGGGCGTGCCAGGGCGCCAGGACCGCGCACACCAGCGGCAGGTAGAGGAGCGGGTTCAGCGCCTTGAGCACGCCCCGCACCAGGCGGGCGCCGCCCCTTCCGCTGGGCTGGAGGGCCGGCCAGGCGATGAGTCCGGCGCGCAGGGCGGCCCGGCGCGGGTCGCGGGCCCTCAGCAGTCGGCCGACGCCCTCGGCGCCGATCTCGCGGAAGGCACCGAGGGCGCCGTCGAAGGCGCCGGGTGCCAGGGGCGGCGGGGCGGGCGGGGAGGGCGGCGGGCGGTTGCCGCCGTGCGGGCCGGTGCGGTGCAGGTCGGCGATGAGGGGTAGTTCCTCGTCGAGGACCTCGCGCTGGCGCAGCTGGGTGAGGACGCCCCGTACGCGGTCCCAGGGCGGCAGGTCGGGGGCGGTCACGACGTCGGCCGCCCAGGCCTCCATGAACGCCGAACCGAGTCCGGTCGCCTCGGCGACGCTCTCCCCGAGGGCCGCGGGGTCCTCGATGCCGCCGAAGGCCGCCTCCAGGCGCTCGTCGGTGGCGACCACGGAGACGAGCGAGGCGGCACCGTCGAGGCGGCCCCAGGTCCAGTCGCTCATCCGCCAGCGGGCGCTGAGGAAGGCGGCGAAGTTGCTGAGCTGGTTGCCGCTGAGCTTGGCCTTGACCAGGTCCTTCGGCGAGTCCGGGTCCACCCCGTGCAGGACGGTGGCGGTCGCCCAGCTGGTGTTGGCCGCGGAGACGGTGTGGAAGGAGAGGTCCGTGCCCTCGGACAGCGGGCCCGGGCGCAGCGGGCCGAGCAGCACCTCGGCGAAGGCCAGGGCGTCCGCCATGGTCGGGAATCCGGTGCCGACGGCCTCCTCCAGGGCCTCGTAGCCGTCGGTGCCGGCCGGCAGGGCCGCGCCGATCGCGCCGGCCAGCTCGGCGAGGCGCTCCCACAGGCCGCTGTAGACGTCCGCGAGCGGTGCGGGGGCGGCTGCGCGCGCCACCGGTGCCGGGGGCGGGGGCGGGGGGCCGCCGGTCACCGCTTGGGCCAGGTTGACCGCCCAGGCGTTCCATTGCCCCGGGTCGGCCCCGGGCGGCGGGAGGACCGGCATCAGGGCGCCGAGCCCGAGGGTGGCGGCCTGGTAGGGGGCGGCCGCGTCGGCGGGGACCAGGCCCAGGGCGAGCTCGTCGCGGTAGGCGGCGAGCAGCAGGCGGTCCCGCGCGGCGATCAGCGTGGCGACGGCGAACCGGAACGCGTAGAGCCGCCGCCGCAGGTCCTCGGCGAGGGCGGGGTCCACCGGGGATCCGCCGGTCTCCCGGGCCCGGACCCAGTCCATGAGCAGCCGCACCGTACGGGCCAGGGCCAGGGGGGAGTGGCCCGGTTCGGGGAGCGCGCCGGACCCCTCGGGCAGCACCAGCCCGGCCGCGGTCTCCCGTGCGCGCAGCCGCCCGAAGAGGGTCACCGAACCCTGGCCGGTGGCGTCCAGCGGCTCCAGCGGGCCGGGGCCGGCCGGCAGTGGCAGCCCGTCCGGGCCGGTGATCTCGGCGGGGTCCTCCAGCAGCCGGATCAGGCGGGCCGCCTCGGCCAGGCCGACCTTGGCACGGTACCCGGGGAGCCGGGCGAGGGCCGCGGCCTGGAGCTCCTCCAGGGCCGGCGGCAGGACCCCGGCGGCGCTCTGCCGCTGCTGGGCCGCGGCCGCGGCGGCCTGCATCTCCAGGGCGTCGTCACGGAGGGACTCGGTGCCGACCTTCACCGCCAGGGAGGCCGCGGCGGTGCGGACGAGCCGCGGGACGCGGCGGCTGGTGCCGCGCTCGGGCGGCGGCGGGAACGGCGGGACGGGCTGGAGGAACAGCAGCCACCGCTCGGCCGGGCGGTCCGTGGGGGCGGCGGCGACGGCGCGGACGGCCCAGGCGACGGGGATGTTGTCCAGGAGCCCCCCGTCCATGAGTTCGATGCAGCCGCCCAGGTTCTCGTCCGGGTAGCCGGACTCGCTGCTGACGCCCCGCATGTCCACGGGCAGCGGGTCGGTGAACGGCTGGGCGCCGTTGCCCACGTACATCCGGCCCGGTTCGAAGGCGCCGGGGAAGGAGGAGGTGGTGCGGGCGGCGTACGCCAGCCGGTTCAGGGCGGTCTCGCGGGCCGCGCCGGTGGCGTCGTCGGGGAAGTCCGTCAGGGCGTTGCGGTGCCGGAAACGGAAGTAGGCGTTGGACCGGCCGACCAGGAGCGGTCGGCCGAGGGTGGGGCGCACCCAGTCGCGGCGGGGACGCAGCCGGGTCGCGGTGAGGATCAGCCGGAGCGAGGCGGGGGCCTTCCAGTTCGGCGGGGCCTGGTCGACGAGGGTGCCGAGGGAGGACCGCAGTTCCCGGTAGAAGACCTCGTCGCCGCGCAGGAGCGAGGCCGGCAGGCGGAACGGGAGCGAGCGGCGGAGCAGCCCTTCGAGGTCGCCGAGGCGCAGCCACAGGTCGCGGACGCCCGAGCCGAAGGGCATTCCGTAGACGAGGTGGCAGGCCATCAGGACGCCGTTGAGACCGCCGGCGCTGGTGCCGACGAGGACGTCGATGTCGACGTGGTCGTAGCCGCAGGCCTGGAGCAGGCCGCGGTAGACGCCCTCCCCGGGGCCCCGGACCGGAACTTGGCCCTGGCCTGGTCCCCCGCCCGCGCCCTGGCCCTGGCTGTGACCCGGTGCCGGGGTACCGCCTTCCGGGGTGCCCGGCTCCGGGGCGGCCTCCGGCTCCGGCGTCGCCGCCGGAGCCGCCGCCCTCAGGGCCGCCGTCTCGCAACACGCCCCGCCCATCCACACGGCGAGGCTGACCCCGCCCCGCATCGCGAGGGCGAGCCGCAGCTCGGAGCTGTGCCCGCCCAGTGGGTCGTCGCTCATGCCCCCAGCTTGACCCGGGATCAGGCGTGCCGCACCCGGGCGGCGAGGACCTCGCGGGAGCGGGTGGCGGTGCGGCAGAAGTCGCGTATGAGTGCCGAGAGTTCGCGCCCCGGTTCCACGCCGAGTTCGCGCCGGACGAGGGCGCGGTAGGAGTCGTACGCCCGCATGGCCTCCACCAGGTTGCCCTCCGCCAAGTGCGCCTGTATGAGGGCCCGCTGGCCGCTCTCGCGCAGTGGTTCGGCACTGACCGCGACCAGCGCGGACTCCACTGCCTCGGCGTGCCGTCCGACGCGGCCCAGTTCGCGGCTGAGCGCCTCCAGGGCGTGCAGCAGCCGCTGGCGCACCCGTTCGCGTTCGAGCAGCACCCAGTCGTCGTACCAGCCCGGCAGCAGGTCGAGGGCGTCCGTGCGCCATTTGAGCGCGGAGAGGTCCTGGGCGGTGGCGGTGCCGTTGATGAGCCTGGCGGCCCATCCGTACAACACGTACAGGTCAACCACCGTGTGCTCGCGGACGGAGAGCGAACACTTGTCGGAGTCGAGCAGGTCGATGCCGGCGGCCTTGAGCCGCCACAGCGCGGACCGCAGGTTCCCCGCCGCCCGCAGGTCGTCCCCGGACGGCCACAGCGTGCCCGCGGCGTGCCTGCGCTCTACCCGGCCCCCGTGGAGCGCGACGAACGCCAGCAGTCGCTTCCCCCCTTCCGGGACGTCCAGCCATCTCCCCTGGTGGACCACGCGCGGGCCGCCGAGGAGATGGAGCATCGGCGCCTCACCCGCCCCGGGAGTACGGGACGGCGACTCGAGGAACTGTTGGTTCATGGGCGGTCCTCCCGCAGAGAAGTCCGACCGCCCATGCTATGCGCATACCGTCACGGATCAGTCACCGAGTGCTACAGTTCACCCTTGGCCTCCGCCCCGCGGCCGTGCGGGGCCCGCCGTCGCGCCGCCGGGCCGTAGCTCCCCGGGCTGTAACAGATGCGGCGGCGGCTGCGGACGAAGGCGACCCAGTCGCCGGACGGCTCCCCCTCGTCGTCCACGGGGACGAGGATGTCGAGATAGGAGGGGGTGTCGAGCCTGATCCGGTCGCGGTTGCGGGCTTCCTCGACGGCCTCGGCGATGTCCGCCGGGCCGCACCGGCAGTACCGCAGGTACGCCTGCGGACCGAGGAGGGTCTCGATCCGGCCCGGCACGCTGCGGTCCACGCCGCCGCCACCGTTCCCGACGTCCCCGCCTCCGCCTCCATCCCCGCCTCCATCCCCGTCGCCGTCTGCGTCCCCGTCGCCGTCCTCGGGTTCGTCGTCGGCGCGGACCGGAAGGTATCCGGCGGGCGGCAGTTCGGCGATGCCCAACTGCTCCAGCGAGTAGGGGCCTTCGGCCTCCGCCGCGATCACCGCGCCCGCCGAGGCCGCGGCGGGGCCGCCGTGCGCGCCGAGGTCCGCGACGATCCGGGCCACCTCGCGGCCGAGCTGGTCCTTGGTGTGGGTCCTGAGGAACTGCTGGTCGCCGAGGAGGGCGAGCTGCTCCAGCAGCGGCCCCAACCCGGGCCCGGCGGCCGCGGGCCCCGGCCCCGGCGTCTCACCGGCAGCCGCCCGGGCCGCCGCGCGGGCCCCCAGAACCTGTGCCAGCTGGCTCTGGAACTGCAGGATCTGGGCCGTGTAGACGTCCCAGGGCCGCATCCCGAGCCGCGACTGCCAGTACCGGTACGGCGGGGCCGCACCGCGGTCCCGGCGGGCGGTCCACACGTCGGCCTCGAAGCCGTCGGCGGTGCCGGGGACGCGCAGCAGCACCGCGAGGCGGACGGCCGTCGGCCGGCCGGGGGCGACGGCCGGCGGCCCCCAGGCGCCCGGCAGGGTGGCGGCGCTGCCGTACGGCCAGGCGGAGTGCGCCGCGCGCTCGGCCCCGAAGACGCGTGAAGCGAGGAAGTTGCGCCGGGAGGCGGGGAGTTGTCCGTCGAGGCCGCGCTCGCGGTCCTCCACCAGCCGGATCCGCACCCCCTCGGCGGTGTACGGGTGGCGGGTCGTGCCCGTCCCGGAGCACGGGTCGTCGCAGTAGCTGCCCTGGACGGGGGCGTCGCCGTGGTCCCGGGTGGCGGGGGCGACCTCGACCCACCAGAACCCGTCGAGCCCGGGCGTGAGGCCGGTGAGCGGGATCGTCACCAGCCGCTCGGAACGCAGCGGCCGCCCCTCGGCGTTGACGGCGAGGCCGGCGCCGACCCGCAGCGTGCCGTCCTGGACGCTGACCTCGTAGCCCTCGACGACGCCGGGGCCGGCGGCGGCGCCGACGGCGAGGGCGAGCCCCCGGGCGTAGTCCTGGATGAGGTTGAGGTGTTCGGCCCGCAGGAACAGGCCGTCGAAGGCGTTGAGCCGGTCGATGCCGCCGTCGGCGGTCCCTTCGGTGATCGTCATTCCTCGGTCCTTTCGGGGGCCGCCCCGCGCGGCAGGCGGACGGTGACGACGGCGTCGTGGCCCTCGTCGAGGGTGCCCGGCGGGCCGCCGGCCGGGCCGGCGAAGGGGGCGCGGGGGGCGTCGCCGTACAGCGGTGTGGGGCCGGTGCCGCGGATGCGGATGCGGACGGTCTCGTACGCGGGCCGCTGGTCGAGGTCGACCCGTACGCGCAGGCCGTCCGCGGAGATCCGGATCCCGGCGACCTCGTCGGTGGCCCAGCCGCGGCCGCCGTCGGAGAGGGAGGTGACCTCGACGCCTCCCGGTTCGGCGCAGCCGGGGGCGAGGGGTGCGGTGACGTCGAAGGTGAGCACGGTGTGCTCCCGGCTCCAGGAGACGGAGTCGCGGAGCAGGCGGGGGCCGCCGGCGTCCGCCTCGGGGAGGGCGCCGACCAGCCCGGGGGCGAGGCCGCAGGTCAGCTCCTGGAGGGTGGTGGTGGGCAGGACGGCGGTGCGCACGGACGGGTCGACGCGCACCTCCTCGACGCGTACGCAGCCGTCGTACTCGGTGAACTCGACGGTGAGGCGGGCCAGGACGACCGCCGCCCGCTCCTCGGTCACGGGAGCCCGGGGCGGGCAGGCGTCGCCCTCCTCGCACTGCGGTACCAGCTCGGTGGCGTCCGCGGCGGCGAGCCGGCGGAAGGCGGCGAGCAGCGCCGGGGCCCGCTGGTGCGCGGGGACCCGGGCGACCTCGGCCGCCTCGCGGAGCGCCTCCCGGCCGGCGGCGTCCCCCTCACCGGCCTCCTCCAGGCCGAGCAGGACCCGTACGCGGTGGTAGGGGCGCCAGGGCTCGGGAGGGAGGACGCGGACGGTGACCGCGGCCGTCTCGACGGTCCGGGAGAAGTCGTCGTGACGGCGCGTCACGTCGCAGGGATCGGCCAGCGCCGGCACCGGGCGGTCGGGGCAGGAGGCGAACTCGGCGACGACCCAGGCCTCGGCCGTGCGGCGGCACGGCGGGCAGGGCTCTTGGTCCTCGGCGGGGCGGGTGGGGGGCTCCGGGTGCTGCTCGGCCCAGTCCGCCGCCCACCGGCCGAGGGAGAGGCACCAGCGCGCCTCCAGGTTGAGTTCGCGGCCCAGGCCGTCGACGGCCAGCCCGGGCAGGACGGCCAGTTCGTCGCCGTCCCGGGCGACTCCCAGGCCCCAGATCACGCCCGGGCCGTGCAGCCAGGCGTGGTGGAGCATGAGCTTGCCGCGCGGATTGCCCATCAGGACGCGGAAGTCGTCCTCGCCGAGGAGCATGCCGAAGGCCACCCGCAGGGCCAGGAAGGGGTTGGCGGGCAGCTCCTCCCCGCCGCAGGGGGCGGTTCCGCAGGGGCCGGTTCCGCAGGGGGCGTTTCCGGGCGAGGGTCCGGTGGGCAGGTCCGGGGCGGACGCGCCGCCTCCGCTGCAGCCGCAGCCGCACGGGGCGCCGCCGGTGCCGAGGGCCGTCATGGGTTCTCCTTCCGGGTGAGCCTGTCGCTCGCCGCGTCTGCCGCGGCCAGTGCCTGCGCGGCCCGGCGGTCCGCGCCGGGGCCGCCCGGGGTGACCGGGTCCCCGGGGAAGGGCCGGCCGGCCTTGCCGTACTCGCGCCGCATCGCGTCGGCCAGGTGGGCCTGCCGGACCTGCCCGGCCTCGTCGGCCGCCCGGAACGCCGCCCCGATCGCGGCGTTGCGGATCCAGCCGCCCGGCACCGGGTAGCACAGCGCGAGGGCGGCCAGGTCGACGTCGGGGTGCCGGAGGGCGGGCGGCAGGTGCAGGTCCCACATGCGGTGCCGGCCCGCCTCGTCGGGCAGCGGGAACTCCACGACGAAGTCCATGCGGCGGATGAAGGCCGCGTCGATGTTCTGCCGCAGGTTGGTCGTCAGGACGGCCAGGCCGTCGAACCGGTCGAGCCGCTGGAGCAGGTACGCGGTCTCCATGTTCGCGAACCGGTCGTTGGCCTCGGAGATCTCGGTGCGGGTCCCGAACAGGGCGTCGGCCTCGTCCAGCAGGAACACCGCCTGGGTGCGCTCGGCCGCCTCGAAGCAGGCGGCGAGGTTCTTCTCCGTCTCGCCGATGTACTTGGACACCAGCTCGGATCCGTCGACGACCAGCAGGTCCCGGCCGGCCTCGGTGGCCAGCACCTCGGCGGCCAGCGACTTGCCGGTGCCGGGTGGGCCGGTCAGCAGGAGCCGTACGCCGCGCGCGGCCCGGGCGGCCTCCCGCAGCCGCCAGTCGTCGAGGACCAGCGCCTGGTGGCGCAGCCGGGCGACGGCGTCCCGCAGTTGGCCGTCGGCCTCCGCGGACAGCACGAGCCGGGACCAGGGGGCCCGCGGGCCGACCAGGTCGACGCCCGGGGGCAGCAGGGCCCCGGCCCGGGCCCGGATGGCCCCGGACACGTCCGGCCGGCCGCCGTCGCCGCCGTCCCCGTCGGGCCCGGCGAGGGCGGCGCGGCTGCGGACGTCGAGGGCGACCTGGGCGGTGAGCGCCGGGTCCAGGGGGTGACGGGCCGCCAGCTCGGGTGCCCGGGCGGCGGCTTCGGGCAGCGCCGCCCGCCAGGCCCGGCGCCGGTCCGCGACCCCGACCGGGCCGACGGGCACGGTGAGCACGGGCCGCTGCGGGCCGGGGCGTACGGCGCCGGGCGCGGCGCACACCAGCAGCGGGCCCGGGATGCGGTCCACGGCGGGGGTGACCGGGCCCGCTCCGGCCGGCGGAGCGGCGACCACCAGCAGCGGCACGGCCCCCCGGACGGCGGCGTGCAACCCCAACAGGCCCAGGGCCGCCGGGTCCTCGGGGCGGGCGCGGGCGGCGAACACCCCGAGCCCGGCGGCGTCGGCCAGGGCGGCGCAGCGGCTGAGGGCGACGGTCTCGTCGCGGGCGCTGACGAGGAGGGTACGGGGCGCGCGGGAGCGGAGCGCGGCGACCGCCCGGACGCTCTCGGGCAGCGCGAGCCAGCCGTCCAGCCCGGGCACGGGCGCGCCGGCGTCGGCCGGCTCCAGCGCGGCGGGCCGGGCGGGGTGGCCGTGCAGGGCCTCCCACAGCTGGTCGGCGAGGGTCAGGGAACGCTCGTGGAAGGGGCCGTCACCGGTCAGCGCGAGCATCCCGGCACGCACGGCGGGTCCCTGGTGGAGCAGCCGCCGCAGGGCGACCCGGTCGGGGGCAGCGGCGCCGGTGGTGGTGCGGGCGGCGCAGTCGATGAGCAGCCCGGCGAGGCCGACGCTGGGGTGCGGGGCGCCGGCCGGGTGCATGGTGCGGAAGGTACGGGCGAGGCCCTCGTGCTCCTCGGGGAGCCCCGCGAACAGCACGAGCTCGGCCTCCAGGGCACCGAGCCCGTACCAGCGCACGAGCCGCTCGAACGGCGTCCGACCGGGGGCGGATCCGGAGCCCTGGCCGGGGGCGGAACCGTGGCCGGGGGCGGCCGGGCCGGGGGCGCGGCGCTCGGCCGCCGCGGCCCAGTC
The DNA here is from genome assembly GCF_051550185.1 of Streptomyces pallidus (ex Mingjun et al. 2026). Classification (NCBI taxonomy): domain Bacteria; kingdom Bacillati; phylum Actinomycetota; class Actinomycetes; order Kitasatosporales; family Streptomycetaceae; genus Streptomyces; species Streptomyces pallidus (ex Mingjun et al. 2026). The sequence continues at coordinate 1,639,307 of NZ_CP196181.1, forward strand.
GCGCAGGAAGGCGGCGGGCTCGGCACCGGCCTCCTCGCTGCACGTGGCCTCCAGCAGCTCGGCGACGCGCACGGCGACGGCGGCGGCCCGGACCGACAGGTCCCGGCTGGTCCGGTCAGACATAGCGGTACCTCACCACGGCCCCGAGCCAGCCGACCCAGCCCGGGTCGAGGTCCAGCCCGGCCCGCCGCAGCCGCGGATCCGCGTCCCCGGCGGCCAGGACCACCTCGATCCACCCGGCCTCGGCCACCACCCGCCCCCGCCGCCGCGCCACGAAGCCGACCACGCCGAGCGCGTCCGCGCCGACCACCACGGGCTCCGCCTGCCCGCCCGCCACGCCCGACACGAGCGCCCTGCCCGCACCGCCCGGGCCGACCGCGGGAACGGAGGCCCACGCACTCCCGGCCGCGCCCGACGCCGCAGGCGGCACGGACGGCTCGGCCACGCCCGAAGCCACCGGATCGGGCAAGGGCGCCGGCGCCACCGCGTCGGGCGTCGGTCCCGTGGCGGCCGGATCCGCGGCCGGCGGGGACGCCGGCAAGCCGAGCGCCGAAGCCGACGGGGTGCTCGCATCGTGCAGCGGTACGGGCGGCTCGGCGGGGGTGGCGGGGGCGGGGGCGGCAGCTGCAACGGGGGTGGGCCGCTCGGCCGTTGCGGTCAGGCGGGTGGCGGTGGAGCGGGCCCAGGCGGCGGCGAGGGCGTCGATCCGGGCCCGCTCGGCCGGTGTGGGCGGGTCGGCGGCCAGGACGCGGGCGGCCCGGGCCCGGTCGAGGCCGGCGAGGGCGAGGGCGGCCGGATCGTCCACGGGCGCGGCGGGTACGAGGGCGCGCGCGACGGCGTGCAGCACCCAGCACAACGGCCGTGCGGCGAGGGCGGGATCGTCCAGGACCCGGTCCGGCAGGCCGGCCTCGGCCGCCGTGGCCAACAGGAACGGCAGCCCGGCCCAGTCGGTCGGCAGGCCGCCCTCCGCCGACGGCGACGGCTCCGCTGCCGGCCCGGGGGCGGGTTCACGGCGCGTCTGCGCCCCCTGGAGGTCCACTGGCCCGGAAGCGCGTACGGGTGCCCGCTCGGCGGAGGTGTCCGGCGCCGGTGAGCGGAGGCCGGGCCCGACCACGTCGGGGGCTTCGGGCCGCGGGGCGTCTCCCGCCTCCCCGTACGGGGCCGGGGGAAGCGCCTCGCGGCCCGCCGGCTCGGCGGGCGACGGGCGGGTGGGAGCCTCCCGCTCCGACTCGGGCCCCGACGCCGCCGCCGGCGGCCGGGGTTCGGCGTCGAACCCGGTCGGCAAGCCGTCGGGCGCGCCCAACGCCTCGGCGAACAGGCGGTGCAGTCCCGGGCGCGCCCCCGGCCGGTGCAGTGCCGCGGGATCGGTCTCGGCGAGGACGAGCACGGCCCAGGCGGCTGCGGTCGGTTCGGCCGGGCGCAGCCGGGCTGCCCGTACGAGGGCGGCGAACCGGGATCCGCCCCACAGGGTCCGGGCCAGCGCTCGGGTGGCCGGGTCGGGGGCGGGGCCGCCGGGCGGGGAGGGGACGTTGTCGGTCGCGAGTGCGGCCAGCCGCTGCCAGCCGCGACGCCCCAGGGCCCGGTCCAGTGGCGCCACCCCGCAGCGTTCGGCGGCGCGGAGCACGGTCGCGGCGGCCTGTCGCGGGTGGCGTTCCAGCACGGCGAGCACGGCTCCGCCCGGGGCCGCCCCGGGCGCAGGGTCGTCGGGGTGTACGAGGCCGGTCTGGCGCCAGGCCCAGAGCCGTTCGAGGCGCCGGGTGGCGATGCCGGTGACGGCGTCGGCGAGCAGATCGGAGTCGCTGCGGTAGTGCACGGCGGCGCCGCGGTCCTCCCGCACGGTCCGCTCGATCGCGGCGGCGACGGCCCGGGACCAGTCGCGGGCGAGCGCCGGGTCGGGGCGGTCCAGGTCGAGGGGCAGGGTCAGGTCGAGCCGGGCCAGGCACCACCGCCCGGGGGGCAGCGCGAGGGCGCGCAGGGCCGCCGCGAGGTGGCCGTCGACGGCGTGCCGCAGTGGCCCGCGCAGCCGGTCCGCTGCGGGCGGCGCCTCTCCGGGGCCGTACCGCAGCGTGGCGGACAACCGCCCGACGACCAGCGCCGGCCCCGCCGCACCTTCCAGCCGCCCTTCGCTCACCGCACCCACCCCGCTCCGGCGCACGCAGCTCCCCCACCCGACCGGACCACCGCGCCCGCCGGACCCCTGGACCGCGACCCCACCGGACCCGGATCCCCGCCCGGCCGCACGACCGCGGCCGTCCGGCGCACAGGCCGGGTGGCCGCCGCCCGCGGAGCCCCGGCCGGGGCGGGCGCGTGCGGGCAGGCAGGGGTGTGCGGGGCGGGAGTCACGCGCGCCCCGGACGGGGTGAGCGGCCCGCCGCCGCGCCCAGGGGTGCTCGGCGCACCGCGCGCCGCCGGCCCCCGGCCCGCCGCAGCCGCGCCACGGGCGTCGCCCGGCACGAGCACGCCGGGTACGGCCCTGCACCGCGGCCCGCTCCCGGGGTGCGGTCCGTTCCGCCGGTCCGTGCGGCGCGTGCCGGTGCCGTCCGGTACCGGCGAGGTACGGGGCGCGCCCGTACCGGGTGCCCCGTCCCGTCCGCCGCGCCCGTGCGCACGGCTCGGCGGCGCCGGGACGGCCGCCTGCCGGTGCGGTGCGGCCCGGCCGGCGGAGTCGCGGCCGTCGCCGGGCAGTGGCGCACGGGCCGCCCGCTCCCGCGGCTCGGCCGGATCGTGCGGGGTGCGGAGCACGCCCGTGCGGGCTGCGGCGGGCCCACCGCCGGCGTCCGCGGCGTCCGGGCGGTGGTCGGGCCGTTGTGCCCGACCTGCCGTGCGGCGGCGGCCGGGGGCCGAGGGGTTCGGGGTCATCCGACGCGCACCGCCCCCGGGATGGTGGTTTCGCCGATGCGGGAGCCCTGGGCCGGGACGCCGACGACGGCGTTCGCTCCGAGGGTGAGGTGGCCGGCTACCGCCGGGGCCCAGGCCGCGCCGGGGCCGACGACCGAGGTGAGGCCGAGGTGCAGGGTGCGGCCCAGGCGCATGCCGGTGCCGAGGGGGCAGATGTCGACGCGGGTGTGGGCCGGCTTGTGGGATTCCACGATGCCGCGTACGACCTCCAGTTGGGCGGGGGTCGGCGCCGCGGGGATGAGGACGCTGAAGCGGTGCGCGGTGGCGGTGTAGCCGTCCTCGCCGGGCCGGGTGCCGCCGACGGTGAACCGGCCCAGCGCCCCGGAGGCGGCGGCCGCGCCCCCGACGGCGGGGGCCGGCGGCCCGCCGGGGGCGGTGCCGAGGACGGTGCCGGCGAGTCCGCGGAGCCGCCAGTGCTCCACGACGCTGACGGGGACGGGCAGGTAGAGGCGCAGGATGCGTTCCAGGCAGGCGGCGGTGCCGCGGATACGGAAGAGATCGTACGCCTGAGCGATCAGTTCGCGGCGGGCGGCGACGGGCCAGCGCCGGTCCAGGGCGAGGCCGAGCAGTCCGGCCAGCCAGCCGAGGGCTTCCTGGGGGGTGGTCCGGGGGTCGATGAGCAGGGTGCGCAGGGCGGCGCGGGAGTCCGTCTCGTGCAGGAGTCCCTCGGCGGGGGCGAGGAAGCGGTGCAGGAAGGCGGCGTCGGCCTCGTCCCGGCTCCAGGCCCGGGGCAGGGTCGCGGAGAGCCGGTGTCCGGGCCGTTCGACGCGCAGGGCGCGGACGCGGGGGGTGAGGCGGAGGGTGCCGGTGAGCCGGAGCACGATCCACAGGTAGCGGCCGGGCGGGGCCTGGACGGGGGCCTCGTACGTCTCGTAGGCGTCGTCGGGGTCGATCTGCGTCCAGGGCAGTTCGCGGCCGGTGGGCCGCCGGAACAGGGGCGCGGGGGCGGGGAGGCGGGCGGCGTGTCCGGCGCGGGACGGCAGCGGCGGGGTGAGGTCGGGGCGGTGGACGGCGCGCGGTCCGCGGACGGGGGGTTGCCAGGGCAGGGGGTCGGGGACGGTGTCCTCGTCGTCGGTGAGGAAGCTGACGCGGACGTCGGTGCCGGGCGGGATGCAGGCGTCGAGGAAGAGGCGGCCCCAGCGGGTGCGGTACTCGCCCGCGTCGAGGCGGTAGCAGATCACGGTGCCGGTGGGGGTGTAGCGGGCGGCGGGTCCGGCGGTACGGGCGATGCCGGCGACGGTGGTGAACGCGGTGCGGCCCTCGGGGTCGACGGTCAGGGCGCCGCCGTCGTAGTCGGGGGCGCGCAGCGGTTCGAGTTCGGCCCAGGCAGTGGTGCCGTCGGGTCGGAAGCGGCGGAAGGGCCGGCCGGGGGTGCGGGCGACGACGAGGGTGCCGTCGGGGGTGAGGTCGAGGTCGGTGGCGCCGTCGACGGCGAGGGGGCGGGTGCCGTCGGCGCGGGCGATGACGGCGGGGCCGCCGCCGGCCGGGCCCGCGGGGCCGGTCCACAGGACGTACAGGTGGCCGGAGTGGTCGGCGATCCGGGTGGGGTGCAGGCCGTCGGCGCCGGGCGGGCGGTGCAGGGCGGGGCCGCGCAGGGGGCCGCGGCGGCCCTGGAGGAGGACGATTCCGGCGGGTCGGGTGACGAGGACGGCGACGGCGCCGCAGTGGGCGGTGACGTCGAGGGGTCGGCGGTGCGGGTGGGCGGGGGTGCGGACGGGGACGCGGCGCAGGAGCCGTTCGCCCCACAGGTCGACGACGTGGACGGCGGCGGCGCCGGATTCGGCGATGTGGAGCCGCTGGCCGGCGTCGACGGCGAGGCCGCGGGGGACGCACAGGGTCCCGGTCCGGTGGGGGGCGGGGCCAGTCGCGGGGGCGGCGGTGGCGCCGCGCGGGAGGACGTCGACGCGTCCGGCGCGCGGGTGGGAGCGGTAGGCGCGCCCCCATCGGTCGAAGGCGAGCCCCGCAGGACCGTACCCGGGGTCTCCCGGACCGGGCCCGGTCGCGGAACCGGATGCGGTCCCGTCCGCGGTGGCCCCGTCCGCGGTGGCCCCGGTCGCCGTGGGCCCGGTCGCCGTGGGCCCGGTCTCGGCGGCTCCGGTCCCGGCCCCCGTCCCCGCCTCGGCTCCGGCGTCGGGCTCCGGTTCCCAGGCGAGTTGGACGCCGCCGCCGTCGAGGAGGGCGGTGGACTCGTGGCGGCAGCGGACCCATTGGTCCGGGTCGGCGATCAGGGCGGTGGTGCGGTCGCCGTGCATCAGCACACCTCCGGGGGGAGCGGTACGACGACGGGGTCTCCGGGCGGCACCGGCGGGCTGCCGTAGCCGGCGCCGACGGGCAGCGGGCTGCCGGTGACCACGGTGATCTCGGCGAGCCGCGGCACCTCCCACTGGTTCAGCGGCACGAGCGGCAGCGGGCTCCAGCCGGCCGGGCCGCGCCGGGCGAGGGCGAGTTCGCCCTCGAGGTACTCCAGCCCCTCCACCTGGACGGCGACGGCCTCCAGCTCGGCCCGCCGCACGGCCCGGCCGAGCGGCCAGCCCGCACCGTCGGGCCCGTACGGCGGGAGCGGGGCGAGGTACTGGCGCAGGATCAGCTCGGTCCAGCGGCGCACGGCGTCGGGCTGGTAGCCCTCCCGGGTCCGGATCCCGACGGAGACGGCGATGTCCACGTAGGTGGGCGGGATGACGTACAGCTCGGCGGTGACGAGGCGCCTGGGGTTGAGGTACGCGGCGACCTGCCGCAGCAGCGCGAGGTCGGGCAGCGGGGCGCCGGGGTCGCGCAGGTCCTCGGTGGGGAAGACGAGCACGCTGACGACGCCGGCGGCGGGCCGGCCGGGGGTGTCGGGGTGGAGCAGGGGCAGGGTCTCGGCGCGGCGCACGCCGGGGACCTGGAGGGCGAGGGCGCGGTGGTCGTCGGCGGTGACGGCGCGGTCGCGGCGGTGCACCTCGGCGGGCAGGGCTTCGAGGGCGTCGGCGAGGGAGGCGGGGTCGGCGCCGCCGGTGGCGGGGAGCGGGTTGCCGGCCCGGACGCCGGACACCCCGGTGAGGGCGGTGACGGCGCCGGCCGGGACGTTGCCGGCGGCGCCGCCGCCGTACCGGTAGCCGAGGACGCGGATGCGTTCGCCGATCCGGGGCAGCCGGCCCCGGGTGCCGAAGCGGACGAGCCCGGCGTCGGGGTCGAGGGTGTAGTGCCGGTCGAGGGGGCCGCTGGCGGCGAAGTCCTCGACCTCGGTCCAGGGTTGCCAGCCGTCGGGTTCCTCGACCTCCAGGCGGACGGTGCCGGGCAGGACGGGGCGCTGGGTGAGACGGTGGACCTGCCCCGGTTCGGCGGTGCCGGTGCCGAGGAGTTCGGGTGCGGCGGTGCGGGCCTGGACGGCGCCGACGGCGTTGACGCCGACCCAGCGGATGCGGTGGATGGCGTCGTTCTCCCCGGCGGGGCGGCGGACGCGCAGCCAGCCGAGGACGCGGGCGGCGGTCGGCCCGTCGTCCAGCGGCGGCGGGCTGTCCAGGCCGCCGGTGCCGGGGGGCGGGCCCTGCGGGTGGGCGGGGAAGGCGGTGGGCAGGGCGACGCCGACCACGCCGGCGGTGGTGAGGCCGCGGGTGGTGTCGCCGAGCACGGCGAGGGGGGTGAAGGGGGTGCGGGCCCCGGGCCCGTTCCACAGCTCCCACAGGAAGCCGGGCGGGGCGCTGAGCAGGTCTCCGGCGCGCAGCCGGGTGGGGTCGCGGGGATCGCGGGCCACCAGGTCGTAGGGGCGGCGGACCTCCTCGTCGGGGACGACGCCGAGGAAGAGGGTCTGGCCGCGCATCCGGGCGGGGTCGGTGGTGGGGCGGGCGAGGAGGGCGATCCACAGGCTCTGGTCGAGGGTGGTGCTGACGTCGAGGGGCGGCCGGTCCGGGTCGAGGGGATCGGCGGGGACGCGGGTGGTGGTGTAGAAGGTGACGGGCGCGCCGGCGGCGACGCGGTCGCGTTCGGCCTGCGGGAGGGCCTCGACGGCGTTGTCCCGGCGGCGGCCCTCCCCGCTGCCGGGCGGGGCGGGGGCGACGGGGGTCTTGCCGGCGGCGAGGGTGTCCAGGGGCCAGGCGACGGTCTCGTCGTCGGTTTCGAAGGGGACGGCGCCGGCCCGGGCCTCGGTGCCGCGCAGTACCTGGACCCCTTCGGAGCGCTCGGTGCGCAGGGTGAGGAGGGTGCGGGCGGTGAGCGCGGGGCGGGGGCGTACCCCGAGCAGCCGGAGGAAGGCGACCTTGGTGGCGTCGGGGATCTGGTTGAAGCGGAAGAGCAGGGACTCGCCGAGGTGGGCGAAGAGTTCGAGGAGGGCGATGCCGGGGTCGCCGGCGTTGTGGTCGGTCCACTCGGGGGCGTAGACGGGGATCCGTTTGACCAGCTCGTCGCGGAGCTGTTCGAAGGTGCGGTCGTCGAGGATGGGGCCGATCAGCGGCATGGAGTCGTCACCCGGCCCTCTATCGCAGGTAGAAGGGGTAGACGAGGTTGTCCGGGCGCAGGTCGAGCAGCCGTACGTAGGCGATGTCGATCCACACCAGGGTCGGCTCTTCCCCCGGGGTCACGGAGACCTCGGTGACCTGGACACGGGGCTCCCAGGCGGCGAGGGCCTCGCCGATCTCGGCGGCGATCGCGGCGCGGGTGGCGGGGGTGTTGGGGGCCATGAGGTGGCGGCGCAGGCCGCAGCCGAAGGTGGGGCGCATGACGCGTTCGCCGGGCTCGGTGTCGAGGATGGTCTCCACGGACTGGCGGATCGCGGCGCTGCCCGCCACCCAGCCGAGCCGGCCGGCACCGCCGCCCGCGCCGGTCCCCTCGGCTCCGCCGGCCGGGCCGCCGTTGCCGCCGTTGCCGTAGCCGTCCTGCGGCCGCAGCGGGAACCGGATCCCGGTCCCGGACCAGGCCTCGCCCGCGGGCAGGGCCGCGGCCGCGGGGAGCGGGCCGCCGGCGGGGGCGGATGTCAGGGCGTCAGATGCTGCCATGGCTCCATGCTGCGCGGCGGGCGTCACCGCGCCGTCTCCCCCGGCGCGACGGGCCCCGAGCAGTGGCCACGGGCCATCAGCCACCCACCACCGGCCACCGGCCACCCGTCATCCCCAGCCCTCGGCGCGCAGGGCCGGTTTCATCTCGTTGAGGGCGCCGTCGTACTTGGCGCCGAACTTGGACCGGATGTCGTTGACGTCCAGCTTGACGGCCTGTTTGAACCGTTCGGCCTCCATCAGCTCCAGCTGCCGGGCGCGGTGCTCCTTGGACTCCGTCCAGCTGCCCGTGCTCAGGGCGCGCGGGTGGGAACTCCAGTTGCCGTCGGGGTTCTTGCGGCCCCGGTGGTCCTGCCGGTCCATCTGGATGGCCGGTCCGCGGCCGTACGAGAGGGTGCTGACCTGTTTGGTGACGCTGTGCGGGGGGATGTGGTTGATCTCGGTGCCGGCGTAGTTGAGGCCGGTCTTCGGGTTCTTCAGCTCGTCGTAGCGGCCGCCCCGGAACGCGGGCAGCTCCGCCGGGTCGCGGCGGTCGACGCCCGCCTTGCCGCCCTCCTCCGCCGGGCCCTTGGCCGCGCCCTTCGAGGATCCCTTCGCCCCGCTCCCGTCCTTGTCCTCGTCCTTGTCCTTCGCCGCGCCCTTGGTGGCGGCGTCGATGAGCGGCAGCTTCTGCGCCTTCGGGCTCATGGCGGCCGTGACCTGCCACTTGCCGCCGTGCAGCTCGGGCTCCAGCACCCTGAACCCGTACGTCCTGCGGACCCCTGCGAGTTCGGCGCGCAGGTCGGCCTCCTCGTACGGGTGGGAGTGCGACTTCTCCGCGATCCTGCCCAGGGCCTGTAGCCCCGAGAGCCAGCGGCTCTGCTTGGCCGGGGAGGGGACGTCCGCGGGGTCCTTGCGGGGAGCGGCCGGAGCCGGGCCGGTGCCGGAGGCGGGGCCCGGGCGGGCGGTGGGCCGGGCCGGGGCGCCCGGCGCCCTGGCGGGGGCGGCGGCCGGGGCGGCCGTGCCCGGGGCCCTGGCCGGGGCGGCGGCGCCGGGGGTCGCGGGGGTGCCGGGCTCCTTCCAGGCGCCCTTCTTCTGTTCCTCCGTAGCGGATTTCGCCGGGACCTTGTCGTTGACCAGGTCGGTCATGAACTTGTCGGGGTTGAACTTCACTTCGCTGAAGGCGACTTCGGGAACCCTGCCGGAGCCGAGGACGTGCTCCACGTCCGCCCCGATGCCGAACTCCCCCGGCAGCGGGTACTCCAGCCGCCCCACCGGCCAGTCCCAGCGCTTGTCCGGCGCCGGCGACCACCAGGGGCTGTCCAGTTCGACGAACAGGTCCCCGCCGAGCGCCAGGAACGGCTGGGCGGCGATCTCCATGTGTCCGGCGAGGAAGAACTCCCCGCGCTTGCCGGCCTTGGGGTCGGCGACCTCGCGGAATCCGATGCGGGGCGTGGCCTCCACGTAGCCGCGGACGCCCGCGAGGGCGTGCAGGGCGACACCCGCCTTGATGTCGTGGCCGAGGAGTTGGAGGCCTGCGCCCCCCTCGGCCTTCAGCCGCAGCCCGGCGAAGGCGGAGACGTTGAGGGTGCCGGTCAGGCCGAAGTCCTTGAGGACCTCGGGCTTGGTGGACCAGGTGCCGGTGAGCTCCATGCGGTCGAGGGTCGCGGGCCCGATCTTGGCGACGGCCTCCAGGCCGATGCCGGCGAAGAGGAAGACGTTGCCGACGAGCGGAATGCCGTAGAGGGTGCGCACCTCGAAGCGGGCGAGCTGCTTGACGTAGTCCTTCTGTTCGAAGAGCGGCTTGTCCATCCGCGGCACGATCTTGCCGACGACGGTCACGTCCCCCCGGTGGTCGACGACGACGAGGGCCTCCCCGCTCAGCCAGTCGGCCAGCCGGACGGCGACCGTGCCCCAGCCCGCGAGCACGCGGGGGCCCGGGCGCGGGGCGGCTGCCCCGTCGGGGGTGCCGGGGCCGGCGGCCTGCGCGGGACCGGGCTCGCCGGTGACCGCCTTGGCGGTCTTCACCTGCTCGGCGAGCCGGCTGTCCGTCAGCTCCGCGGCGGTGGCCGGGTCGGTGGCGACGAAGGTCACCTGGCCGTCGAACCGGTCGTTGGAGTAGCCGACGGTGCCCCGGACGTCCACCGCGCCGCCCGCGTACGCGGCCGTGACCTGTCCGGTGAAGCCGCGCAGGGCCACGTCCACGGTCGCACTGCCGGACAGCGCGCCGTCCGGGCCGCGGACGACGGGCACCTCCAGCGAGCCGAGCCCGGCGACCGTGCCGCGGGCGACCGCGTCGAAGGTGACCGTGTCGCCGGTGAGGCCGAAGCCGCCGGTGGCGGTGAGGAAGCCCCCGAGGGTGAAGCTCATGCCGGTGGCCCGCACGACCAGGGTCGGGCCGCGCAGTTCGTTCTCCGCGCCGGGCAGCTTCAGGCCGCCTGCGCCGAGCCAGCCGAGGATCCGGGCGCAGCTCTCGATCCGGTCGAGGAGGGCGCGGGAGCCGCCGAGCAGGGCGCCCTGCACCACCACCGAGGCGTGCCCCTGGAGGACCCCGTCGTGGACGCGGACGGCGAGGACCGGCTCGATGCCGGCGGTGCGCAGCGGCTGGAGGAACGGGAGCAGCAGGGGGACGGGCTGGAACGCGCCGCCGGCGGCCGTGGCCGGGCCCCGGTCGGTGCCGTACAGGTGCAGGACGCCGGCGGCGGTCCGGCCCAGGCGCACCCGGACGGGCCCGCCCGCGGCGCCCTTGCGCTCCAGGTACGCGGCTACGGCGGGTGGCGGCGTGAGCGGGGCGCCGCCTTCGAGGGCCAGCTCCTCCTTGGGCATGTCGGGGGCGGGGGCGGGCAGGGCGCGGGCCAGCTCGTCCGCGAGCCGGCCGGGCGGGGCGGGTACGGAGGCCCCGGCCGGCCCGGAGCCGGTGGCGGTGGCGGCGGCCCGGGGGGCCGCGGCGGCCGGAGCCGGTAGGAGCGCGGGCGCAGGACCGGGGGCGGGCACGGACGCCGGAGCGGCGGCACGCGGGGTTGGAGCAGCGGCGGGGACGGGAGCGGGGGCCGGTATCGGGGCCGGTGCGGGGGCCGCCCGGCCGCTCATCCCCCGCTCCCGCACAGCGGGTCGCGGACCGGCGGCTCCGGTTCGGGGCGTACGGGGACGGGCGGCGGGTCGGGCGGGGTGACGGCCTCGAAGAGGTCCTTGCCGTCCTCGTCGCGGAAGCCGCCCTCGCCCGCCTGGAGCCGGGCCGTGGCGCCGCGGGCGCCGAGTAGCCCGTCGAGGGCGTCCCGTTCGGCGTCGCCCATCTGACTCAGGGTCAGTCCGGCGTCGAAGTGGGCCTTGAGGGTGGCGATGGCCGCGGCGGAGGGCGGCAGGCAGAAGCGCAGGGCGAGCAGCCACCACAGCTGGAACAGGAACACCACGATCGGCAGGAACATGCTGAACAGGAAGAACGCCACGATCATGAAGAGTTCGAGGGCGAAGGTGCAGATCCGGGGGACGGTGCCGCCGACCGAGCCGCCGCTCGGGGTGCCGCCGCCGGGGTCGAAGGACAGCTGGGAGCCGGGCGGGCTGGTGATGGCGACCCCGCCGGGGCCGGGCGGTGCGCCGGCCCGTGCGGCCAGGGCCCGTAGGTCGGGCAGGGTGATGGAGGTCCTGCGGTTCTTGGTGCCCTCGGGGTCGTAGAACGGCGCCAGCCTGAAGGGCTCGGTGGGCTCGCTCCAGGAGACCTGCGGCGGGCAGTGCTCGTGTCCCGGGGCGGGGGTGCGGCGGACGAAGCAGCGCAGTTCGTAGACGGACCGGTCGTCGAGTCGGGGGGCGCCCTGGTCGTCGTGGTCGCCGGAGCAGGTCGGCACGACCCCGAACCACAGGGAGCGCTCGGGCGGCCGGGGGCCGGTCTGCGGGCAGTCGCCGGAGCGGGGCGGGAGCCGCCACATCGGGAGTTCCCGTTCCCGGTCCGGGGGGCGGCCCGCGGGCGGCGGGGCGCCGACCTCGCGCCATGAGCCGCCCGCGGGGCCCTCCATCCAGGCCTGGACCTCCGTCTCCAGACCGACCTGGTCGATCAGGGCGCGGTTGGCGTCCTCGAAGGCCTCCCGGTGCGCGAGGTCGGCCCACAGGACGTCCCGGACCTCGGAGGCGTACGGGGCCGGCCCGGACGGCACACGGTCCGCGGAGCGGTCGGCGGCGGCCAGTCCGGCCGTCAGCCGGTGCGCGAGCCGGCGCAGCACCTGCGGCGGGGCGCTCATGTCCACCTGCCGGCGCCGCATCACGAAGCCGACCTCCAGCCCCTCGGCGGACTGCGGGCGGGGCCACCCGGGCCGGTCGCAGAAGAGTTCGACCACGACGGCGTAGAAGCGCTCGTGGCCGGGCTGGTACAGCTTGCGCAGCCGGCTGCGGTACAGCCGGTGGGTGGCGAAGCGGGCGCGGCCCGGGCCGCGTTCGGCGAGGGGGACGGGCACGGGGCAGGACCACACGTCCTCGGTGGCGTCGAAGCGCAGCGAGTCCCGTGGGTCGGCGACGAGGGCGCGGACGAACTCGGGCGAGGCGTACTTCTGCAGGGCGGGGGTGCGGGCGGCGGGGGCGAAGCGGTCGAACCCGCCGCGTTCGCACACGTACCAGGGGGCGAGGAGCTTGAAGCCGTGCCCGGCGGCGGTCCCGCTCACCAGATGTTCCCGGCGCCGGGCGTGTAGGCCGGGGAGACCACCATCTGGTCGGTGACCAGCGTCGCGCACTTGACCAGGCCGGTGAAGGTGGACAGCGGGGCGTTCACCGTGACGGTGGGCGCCTTGACGTCGACGGAGGCGTTGGCCTCGACCTGGACCGCGGTGTCGGTGAGGCGGACGGTGCAGCCACCGCCGTGCCGGACCACGACCTGGCGGGCGGCGTCGTCGAGGACGACCTCGTGGCCGGAGGCCATGGTGATCCGGACCCGGGCCGCACCGGCCGTGTCGTCGAACTCCAGGCTGCTGCCGGCCCGCGACCTGAACTGGCGGACGTTGTTGGCGGGTTCGGGTTCGTGGGGCAGGGCGGCGCGGCCGTTCCAGGCGGCGCCGAGGACGTACGGGCGGCGCGGGTTGCCGGCCTCGAAGGCGACGACGACCTGGCTGCCCACCTCGGGCAGGGCGAGGAGTCCCTGCCGGTCGTCGGCGTACGGGGAGCAGAGCGTGGCCCAGGCGCGCACGTCGCGGTCGCCGTCCCGGCCGAGCCACGGGAAGCGGACCTCGATGCGCCCGAGCCGCTTCTCGTCCACGATGTCGGTGACGAGCGCCGGGTAGACGCCGAAGTAGCCGGGGGCGGCTCCGTCCGCGGGGGCGGGCAGGGACATCACACCACCTCGTTCAGGGTCGGGCGTTCGGCGTCGAAGCGGGTGCGGAAGCCCCGGTCGGGGTCGAAGGTGTGGCGGACCCGGGTGACGTGGTAGCCGTCGCCCTCGAAGGGGCGGCCGACCGAGCGGAGGGTGAGCCGGCCGCCGACGACGAGGTCGGGGCTGCCGTTGGTGGTGCCGGCCACGGTGACGAACCGGCGGCCGCGGCGCAGCATCTCGGCGCGGGCCCAGCTCTCGGCCTCCCCGGTGGTCAGGGCCGCCTCCCGGACGCGCAGGCTGGTGGCCGGTCCCATGGCGCGGGCCAGCAGCCGGGCCCCGGTGCGGGCGCCGCCGGTCGTCTCGGCCTCGACGACCTCGGGGCCGGCCCGCTCGTCGATGGGTTCGCGGCGTTCGGCGTCGTAGCCGGTGACGACGACCTCGCTGCGCTGGTGCGCCAGGTCGGCGGCGAGCCGCACCGACATCAGCTGGTTGCCGTACACGAGGGTCTGGACGGGGGCGGTGCGGCTGCCGCGGGGCCGGAAGTGCACGGTGGTGCCGGTCGCCCACAGCTCCGCCTGGACCAGCCGGGCCCGCTCGCGCAGGAGGGCGAGGTCGCTCTGGTTGAGCTGCTGGACGACGTCGTAGCGGGGGCCGGGGGCGTCCGCGTCGGCGTCGAGGCCGTGTTCGCGGGCCACTTCGCGGGCGACGTCGGCATCGGTGACGTCGCGGTAGGTGCGCAGGCGCCGGGTCATCCGCAGCCGCATCAGCGCGTCCTCGGCGTGGACGAGGAGCAGCGGCGGCTCGCCGTCGCCGAGGACGAGCTCCACGGCCGAGACGACGCCCTCGAAGACGTACCGCCGGGCTGACGGCGGGCCGAGGGCCGCCTTGAGGGTGCTGCCGAGGCCGACGGTGGACCCGTCCAGGTGCAGCAGCCGGTCCTGCGGGCCGGTGGCGCCCGGGCCGACGGCGAGGAAGTGGGCGCGCAGGGTGCGCAGCCCCTCGGTGCCCTCCGCCACCTCCAGGCGTACGCAGTCGCGGGCGAGGTCCCGTACGAGGCTGCCGCCGACCTCGAAGACGGGCGAGACGGCCGCGACGGCGGCGTCAGTCATCGAAGCCCTCTGCGGCGGTGCGGGCGGCGAGCCAGGCGGCCCGTTCGGTGTCCTCCCGGTGCCGGTCGGCGGCCGCCCACCTGCCGCCGGCGCCGGAACCGGAGCCTTCACCGCGGGCGGGGGCGGGCGGGCCGCCGCTGCCCGCGGGCAGCACTTCGGTGTGCAGCTCTCCGATGTACACGCTCATGGCGGGCCTCCTCGCGGTGTCCACCCCAGGGTGCTGGGGGCCGCGTCACGGCCGCGTTGCTCGCAGTCGGCCGCGGCCCGGCCGGGCGGGTCGGCGGGGAGCCGCTCCCAGGGCGCGGCCCCGGGGTCCGGGGCGGGGACCTCCTCGCGGCGGGCCCGGTCGGCGAGGCTGCGGGCGCCGCCGGCCCGGACCTCGGCGAGGGTCCCCGGGTCGGCGCGGGCGCGCAGCGGTATGCCGCGGCCGTACGTGGTGGACCGCGGGTCGGGGCCGGCCGGCGGGAGGCGTCCGGGCGGGGGCGCGGCGCCGCTCCCGGCGGGCGGGGCGGGGCGGGCGGCGGGGACCTCGAAGGAGCCGCGGGCGCGCACGGTGGCCAGGTCGACCGCGGCGGCGGTGACCGTCTGCGCGGCCGCGGCTATCCCACCGCCGGCGCTGAGGACGAAGCCGGCCCGGGCCGCCGCGTCCGGGCTGCCGGGGGTGGCGCCGGCGGGGCCGCCCGGTGTGCCGGGGAGGGCGCCGGGGACGCGCGGGCCGCCCTGTGCGGTGGGGCCCGCCGAGGCCGTACCGGCGGGTGCGCCGCCCCCGGCCGGGCCGGCTGCGGCGCCGCCCGTGATGCCGAGGGCGGCGGCCAGACCCGCGGTGGAGGTCGCCGCCGCCTCCCCGGCGTACCCCGCGGAGAGGCTGATGCCCGCGGTGGCGGCCAGGCCCGCCTCGGCCTCCGCGCCCAGGACCACGCCGGCCCCGGCCGCCAGGCCGAGCGGGCTGTCGAGTCCGCTCATCGCCCCGCGCCAGGCGGCCGGGTCGAGTCCGACCCGGGACAGCAGCTGCTGGGCGGACTCCCCGCCGTGCGCCTGGACCACCTGCCGGGGGCGGCTGGTGCCGGCGGTGCCGGGCGCGGCGCCGGCGCCCTGGTCGCCGGCCTCGGTGGCGGCCCCGGCGTCCCGGGCTCCGGGGCCCAGGGCGTTGGCCTGGTAGGCGAAGTTCTGCTCGACGATGGTCACCGCGACCTTGGCGCGCAGCGGGGTGCCGTCGGGGGCGAAGTGGTCGAGCTCCTCGTTGACCTGGGTGACGATGCCGTTGTAGCGCAGCGTCCCCCACACGAAGCGGACGGGCGGCGGCGGATCGGCGGGGGCGGCCGCCGACGGCTCGACGAACTGCCGGACGAGGGCGGTCCATTGGCGTACGTCGACGTACCCGCCGGCGCCGCCCTGCTCGGCGGTGTCGAATTCCAGGTCGAAGGTGAGCGTGGAGCCCTCCTGGGCGGGGTGCTGCACCTTCTGGGTGCGGGTGGTCGCCCCGCCCCGGTCCACGTTGTTGTTGCGGGAGATCCGCAGGGTGGTGGGGTTGAACTGGACTTCGAGGGGGCTGCCGGCCTCTTCGACGCGGGGCGTGTGCTGCGGGCCCTGCTCGCCGGTGACCTTGAGGGGGGTCAGGGTGGCGTGGGCGGTGCCCGTCACGGGGTGCGCTCCAGGCGCAGGCCCTCGTGGGCGATGTGCAGTTCCTCCACGGCGATCTCCCCCGTCCTCGCGTTGAGCGCCGGCCCGGTGATCTTCAGGGGCAGGCCTCGGCTGAACGTCCAGCGCGCCAGCGTCCGCCGGCCGGCGGTGTCGAGCACCTCGACGTCGCCGTCGTAGCGGGGCACCGGGGCGCCGCCGGCGACCATGCCGTGCAGCCAGTCCCACAGGGCGGTGTCGGCGCTGCCGCCGTCGGTGGCGACGAGCATGCCGCGCCGCAGGACCAGCGGCTGGAGCCGGACCCGGCCCACGCGGCGCACCACCGCGTCGTTGGCCCCGCCCTCCGCGTATTCCCGCAGGTCGGCCTCAAGGCCCAGCCCGGAGCACTCCTGGAACCCGCCGTCGCCCAGCCGGTCGGGGGCGCGGTCCGGCCCGCCGGTGCGGGCGGGGCCGGCTGCGGCCGGTCCCGCGGCGCTCCGGCCGGGGGCGGCCGCGGCGGTCGGGCCGGGGAGGCGGGGCGGTGGGAGGGCGGTGCGGCCGGGGGCGGTGCTGCGGACGAGGCGGATCCGGAACCGGAAGGCCTGGACGAGTTCGGGCGGGTGCTCGGGCACGGCCGGTCTCACCTCACGTCAACGGAGCCGTCGGCGTCCTGCGCGATCCGCAGGACGAGGTATTCGAGGGGCTGCGCGGGGGCCACGCCGATCTCGGCGACGAGCCGGCCGAGCCCCTGCGACCAGGTGGGGTTGAGGTGTTCGTCGCAGCGCACGAAGAAGGAGGTGTCCTCGCTGTCGCCGGCGAAGGCCCCGGCCCGGTACAGGCCGCGCAGCAGTTGCAGGACGGAGCCGCGCAGTTCGTCGCGCAGCTGCGGCGTGTGGGGTTCGAAGGCCAGGGCCTGGGCCTGCCGGTCCAGGGTGAGCCGGAGCGCGGTCATCAGCCGGCGCACGCTCAGCTGGCGGTAGTCGGGGTCTCGGGAGAGGGTGCGGGCCGAGGCGAGGCGGAAGCCGTCGCGCTCGGGACGGAACACGTCGATGCCGAGCAGGTGCAGTTCGTCGCAGTCGGCGTCGCCGAGCTGCTGGGCGGCGGTGACGGCCCCGGCGGCCAGGGCGTTGGCCGGGCCCCAGGGCAGTCCGAGGCGGCGCTCCCGCTCGGCGATGATGCCGGCCGCGAAGCCGGAGGGGGGTACGGGCACGGCACGGCGGTCCGGGTCGTCGGGGTCCACGACGCCGAGCCAGGGGTGGTGGGCGGCCGCGTAGCTGCTGTCGAAGGCGGCGCGCCAGCGGGCGACGGAGCGGACCGGCAGCCCGGGCGGTACGTCGAGGAGGGCGACGAACCGGCGCCCGTGCTCGGCGAGGGCGACGAGGCGCTGCTGGCGGCGCAGGATCTCGGGCAACTGGGTGACGGGGTCCAGCAGCAGGGGGCGGGGCCGGGCCGGGGCCAGGGTGAGCGGCACGGCGGGCGGCGGGCAGGGCGCGAAGCGGCTGCCGAGGGGGCGCGGCGGGGTCTCGGTGGCGGGGGCGTTCTCGCCGTACTGCCAGAGCAGGTCGGGAGCGGACAGCAGTCCGATCTCCGGGACCAGCGCCATCCGGTCCATGCCGATGGCGGCGGCAGCGGCGCCGCTGCCGCCGTCGCCCTCGCCGCCGCTGTCGTCGTCGGCCGCGGTGGCGGGCAGCAGCTCGACGGGGAGCGCGCCGTGGAAGCTGTCGGCGCTGATGGCGGAGTACCGGTCCGCGCCGGGACGGACCGGACGGGAGGGGGCCGAGGTGAGGAAGGCGTCGGGCGGGAACAGCGCGTCGGGCCATTCCCCGTCGGGGCTGACGAGCAGGGATTCGGCGGCGAGCACGGCGGCGGCGTACCGGGGGTGCCCGCGGCCCAGGCCGAGCCCGGTGAACCGCTCGCGGCGGGGCTGGGCGGGGTCGCCGTCGGCGACGGTCACCTCCGCGGTGACGACCTCGGCCTCGACGGCCACCGCCCGCGGACCTCCTGCCCCGGAGCCCGTGCCCGGGACCGGGGCCCGGTCGAGCAGGGCGACCACGGCCGGCGGGCCGGAGCCGTTCCTGCGCTCGGCCAGTTCGAGGATGCGGAAGAACCCGCCGGCGGGCGGGAGCCCGGGGCCCCGGACGCGCAGCACCGATCCGGCGGGCGGGGTGCGCCCGGGCGGCAGGGCCAGCTCCCGCCCGTCGGCCGCGGCGTCGAACCGCTCCGCGGCGGTGAAGTCCCAGCGCACCGACAGCCGCCCGCCCCAGCCGCCCTCGTCGCGGGCGCGCAGCCCGATCTCGTACGGCGCCCCGCCCGGCCCGGTGCCCGGGGGCCCGTCCGCGCGGACGAGCGCGACCCGGTGCAGGGCACAGGCCTCCTGCGCGGCGGGGTGCGGGGCCCGCGGCAGCGGCGCCACCCGCAGCACGTACGCCCGTGCCCCGCCCTGGGCGAAGAAGGCCCGGACCGCGTACGGCAGCAGCCCGGGCCCCTCGAAGCCGCCGAACCGGCGCACGTAGTCGGACCAGCGGTCGACGGGCACCGGTTGGTCGACGGGTCCGCGCGGGGCCACGCCCACGAAGCCCGCGACGTCGAGCCGGACGGGCGCGGCGGCGGGCGCCGCGGGCCGGGCGTCGCGGTACACGCCGGTGCCCCCGAGGCGCAGTCCGGGCCCGGTCACAGGGACTGGAAGTCGATGCGCTCGGCGACGAGGTGGAGTTCCTCCATCGCGACCTCTCCGCCGCCCTTGCCGGTGAGGGTGGGCCCGACCCACTTCTTCGGCTGGGCGGCGTGCAGCACCCAGGCGCAGACGGGGGTGCGGCCCTCGTCGTGGAGGGTGACGGTGACGGTGCGGGCGTCGTACGCGCCTTCGCGGACCGCTTTGATCCAGTTGAAGAGGCGCAGGTCGCCGATGATGCCGCGCTTGAGGGTGACGTCGTTCGTCGTGTTGGTGTTGGCGATCTTGCGGACGTGGTTCTCGGGGTCGTTGCCGTTGCGGTACTCGGAGTACTTGATCTCGTTGCCCGCTCCGCTGAAGTCGGAGAAGCCGCCGGCGATCTGGTCCTCGCCGCCGGTGTCGCCGAGTTTCACGAGGAAGTTGAAGGCGCCGTAGGGGTTGTTGCGGGTGGCCATGGGCGGTGTGTCTCCCGTTCTGGGGCGGGCGGGTCAGCTGCGCCGGGCGTCGGCGGTGAACTGTCCGATGCGGAACACGACGAACTCGGCGGGGTAGGTGGGGGCCACGCCGACCAGGCAGATCAGGCGTCCGTTGTCGAGGTCGTTCTGGGTCATGGTGGTGCGGTCGCAGCGGACGAAGAAGGCCTCCTCGGGCTTGGTGCCGAGCAGGGCGCCGGTCCGCCAGGTGGCGAACAGGAAGTCCTCGACGGACTGCCGGACCGACGCCCACAGGCGTTCGTTGTTCGGTTCGAAGACCGCCCACTGGGTGGACTTCTCGATGGAGTGCTCCAGGTAGATGAAGAGCCGGCGGACGTTGACGTACTTCCACTCGGGGTCGGAGCTCATCGTGCGGGCGCCCCAGACGCGCCGGGCGCGGCCCTCGAAGAAGCGCAGGGCGTTGATGCCCTCGGGGTTGAGCACGGACTGCCGGTCGTAGGTGACGTTGACGGTGAAGTCGTCGACGCCGAGCAGGACTTCGTTGGCGGGGGCCTTGTGCACCCCGCGCTCGGCGTCGCTGCGGGCGTAGACGCCGGCGACGTATCCGGACGGCGGGACGTCGAGGAGGGGGGCGGGGGCGCCGGGGTCGGGGCGCCGGGTGGGGTCGGTGATGCGGACCCACGGGTAGTAGAGGGCGGCGTACTTGCTGTCGAACTGGGCGCGGAACCTGCGGACTTCGGAGATCGAGCTGTCGCGGGGCGGGTCGACGACGGCGATCCGGTAGCGGAGCTTCTCGCAGTGTCCGATCAGGTGGTCGACGGCGGTCTTCTGGTCGGCCGGGAGGAGGGTGACGGTGTCGGGGGTGGCGACGATCGCGATGTCGTCGATCTCGGCGAGCGCGCCGAGCCCGAGGGCCGGGTTGGCGAGGCTGTCCGGGTCGGCCTCCCGTCCGGCCAGGTCGACGGCGCCCAGCTGGTCGCCGTCGCCGCCGTCGGTGAGGTGGAGGCCGCCCTGCCCGGGCAGGAGCAGGGCGGCGAGCCGCGCGCCGGGGGGCGTCGGGGGCGCCCCCGTCGCGGGCGGTACGGTCTCCAGCCAGACGAGGGAGAACTCGTCGGCCGGATCGGCCGCCTGGAGGACGTTGCCGACCGAGCGCGGGTGCCGGTCGTCGAGTTCGAGTTCGTTGTACACGTCGGCGCGGTCGTCGAGGCGTACGGTGACGGCGAGGGTCAGGTGGAAGGCGGCGGAACCGGCCGTCACGGCCTCGAAGCCGCCCTGGGCGTCCCGGTAGCCGAGGACGCCGTCGGCGCGCCGGGCGACGACCCGGACGTTGCCCGGCTGCGGGGGGACCGTGTCGGCGATGACCGGCGGCGCTCCGCCGGACAGCGGCACGACCTCCACGGCGGCGCCCTCCTGGACCCCGGTCAGGCGGGGTGTCCCGCCGGGGCCGGTGACGAGGATGTTCTTGCCGCGCCGGAAGGTGACGGCGACGCCGATCCGGGCGCCCGCGGAGCCGGGCCAGCGGGCCCGCCAGCGCAGCAGCGGGGTGCCCTGGGCGGGCAGGGCCAGGGAGGCGAAGGCGCGGGGGACGTCGATGGCGCCGGCGGCGGTGCGGGGGAAGCGGAAGACCCGGGAGACGTAGAGCCGGCGGCCGCCGTTGGCGAAGAAGGCGCGGGCGGCGAGGGCGAGCGGGCAGTCCTCGTCGCCGATGCGCAGGCCGCCGAAGGCGCGTTCGTACTCGGTGAAGCCGGTGACGAGGACCGGGGCGGGGAGGACGGCGGGGCCGCCGGGCAGGGCGTACGGCACGGGGCCGTACTCGGTGCGCCCGGCCATGCCGAAGGTGCTGGTCGGCACGCCCTCGATGGAGCGGGATCGGAAGCTGGTCTCCTCGACGTACACGCCGGGGGTCAGGTACTCGGGCATCGGCGGCTCTCCTCGGTCGCGGTCAGGCGGGACTGTGGGGCAGGTCGACGGCATGGACCAGCTGACCGACGGTGAGCGTGCGGACGGTGTCGGCGGCGCCGGTGCGGTACCCGGCCGGCCGGGCGGTCCCGCGCAGCACCGCGTTGTCGAGGTCCTGCGGCCGGGGCGGGGAGGTGCTGCGCACGACCGGTTCGGCCACGAGACCGGCGAGCGGGTCGGCGGGCGGCGCGGCGGGCGGGGCCGCGGCCGGGTCCGGGGCGTGGGTGCGCAGCGCGACGTCGAACCGGGACGGCGGCGGCGAGGGCAGCACGCCCACCCCGTCGACCAGCAGCAGCACTTGGCCGTGCTCGTCGCCGTGGGCCCAGCCGAGCGGGACGCCGCCGGGCCCGAAGGCGTCCACCCGCGGCCAGCGCACGGGTGTCCCGGCGGGGGTGACGACGCGCAGCCGGAGGCCGGTCGTGCCGAGCGGTACGGGGTGGGCCGGGCCGGGCAGCAGCCAGGGCAGCAGCAGCCGGGCGTCGGCGCGGACGTACGGGGCGGTGGGCGGGCTGGCGTCGGCTCCGGCGAGCTCGGGCCGGGTCCACAGCGGGACGCGGAAGCGGCGCGGGACCCACCGCCGGGCGGGGTCGTCTACGCGTACGGTCACGGTGCGCGGCAGGGCACCGGGGGCGCCGTGCCGCAGGACGAACCCGGTGGCACCGTGTCCTTCGAGCGGCCGGAGCAGGTCAGCGGGCCGCGGCCGGCGGCCGGGGACGGGCTCGTACTCGCAGGTGACGCTCAGCCCGGGCCCGGCCGGGGCGCGGGTGCGGGCGTCGAGCGGCCGGACGGCGAGGGCCAGGCGGTGCAGCACCTCGGCCGGGCCGGCCGCGACGGCTATCGGGTCCTCCCGGAGCGCGGCGGGGCCCTCCCGCCCGGCGGCCGCGCCGGTCATCGGGCGCGCTCCGCGGACACGGGCCCGGCGGCGACGGTGGTGACCGCGCCGGGGGCGGGCCCCGCCCGGCCGTCGATGCGGACGACCCGGGCGAGGTAGGGCAGGCAGAGCCGGTAGTCGGTGGTCATCGCCTGGAAGGCCTCGCTCATGGAGTCCATGGCGAGCTCGTCGGGGACGATCTGCACCGAGTCGCCGGGGAGCCAGTCGCCGCTCGGGTGCAGGAGCGGGCCGGTGAGCAGGGCCTCGGTCTCCAGGATCCGGGCGACGAGCCCGAGCCATTCCAGCTCGGCCTCCACGAACTGGTCCCAGGCGGCGACCATCAGGTGCATCCGCAGCGGCAGCCGGGGCAGCCCGTCCTGGGCGGCCAGCGCCGCGAGGGCGGGCCGGGTCTCCCGGTCGATGCTCAGGCGGTAGCAGTAGACGGAGACGGCGGGGTTGCGGATGACGGAGCCCGGGGTGTCGACCTTGTCGAAGTCGACGGGGCCGGCGAGGACGGCCTCCGGGCGTCGCCCCGCGGGGAGCTCCTCGGCGAAACGCCGGTTGAGCAGCGCGACGACGCTGCGCCCGACGGCGGCGAGAGCCCGGTATCCAGCCATGGGGCGATGCTGCGGCCCGCCGCGTCACGGACGCGTTGCCGGGCGCGCTGGCGGACGCGTTGCCGGGCGCGCGGCCGAACCCGGGCACGGCCGTCCGCGCCCGGTGCGCGAGGGCCGGGCGACGGGCCGGTGACACCGCCCGGCCCACACTCGGGTCGCGCCTGCCCGCATCGACCAGGAGAGCCAGTATGAGCAGCACCGTGCACACCCACCCGGCCGGCAGCAGCACCGGCGGCTGCGACCCCGGCGCCATCGACGAACTGGCCTGCATCGCCACGGGGATCCAGCGCCGGGCCGAGGTCACCCAGGAGCACCTGCCACAGCTGCGGGAGTTCCAGGAGAAGTTCAACGGGGCCCGGACCCGGTACACCCGGGCCCGGCTGGCCGCGAAGGCGGATCTGGACGAGGCGGCCGCGACGCTCGGCAAGGTCCGCGAGCAGATCCGCTGCCGGGTCGGGCACGAGCAGCGGCACTGCCTGGCCCAGGCCGTGGACCGGGTCTTCGACGACATCCGCAGGTGTGCGGGCGGTTGGGGCTGCTGCACGGACGACTGCGGGTGCGAGTTCTCCGACGTGGTCCACCCGGACGACACGGTCGCCTCCCTCGCGTCCCGGATCGCCCGGTACACGCAGGACACGCAGAAGGCGGCGGCCTGCTTCACGGCGCTGGACGGCGAGGTGACGGCGCTGCCCGAGCGGGCAGTCAAGATCAGGACGGATGCGGTGCAGCTGCTGGCCGACGTCTGCGACCCGGTGCTCGGCCAGGACGTGGTACGCCTCTACGCACGCCTGCTGGTGCTGCTGCGGCGGATCGCGGAGGCCTTCCGGGGCTTCGGGAGCGTCTCGGAGTTCGTCGACTGCCTGTGCAAGGCGCTGTTGTGCGTCCTGAAGGGCTGGCAGGCGATCGCGGTGCTGGAGGGCGCCCGGGCGGAGCTGCTGTGCAAGGAGGAGACCCGGCGCCGGGCGTGCGAGCGCAAGCAGCAGGAGACCGTGGAGGAGGTGATGGCCGAGTACGCCCGGCTGTGCCCGCCCTGCACGGCGCACGGCGAACCGGACCGGGAGGCCGACGCGGACGCGGAGGAGGAGGAACCCGTCCCGGCCGCGGCGCCCTGATGCCGGCGGCGCCCCGGCCGTACGGTTCGGGCAGCGGTCGGGCGGCCCGGCGTCGGATCCACCGCCGCGCCGCCCCGGAGCACGGCCGCCGAACGGTCCCGGCGGCCACGGCCGGATGACCGCGGCCGGATGACCGCGGCCGGATGACCGCGGCCGGCGGGGCCGGGGGGCCGACTACTCCCAGTCGTCCCAGGGCGGATCCGTCTCCTCCGGGTCGAGGGGCGGTTCGTCGTCCCACGGCTCCTGGTGCTGCCCCGGGTTCCGCCCCGGCGCTGCGGGCTCGGCAGGCGCGGCGGCCGGGGCAGCGGGCTGCGCGGTGCCGGCGCCGGTCTCGGCGAGGGCGTCCAGGATCCCCTCGCCGTACTTGGCGAGCTTCGCCTCGCCGACGCCGCTGATCGTCCCGAGCTCCTCGACGGTGCCGGGCAGCCGGGTCGCGATCTCCCGCAGGGTGGCGTCGTGGAAGACCACGTACGCCGGTACGCCCTGCTCGCGGGCCGTCGCGGCCCGCCAGGCCCGCAGGGCCTCGAAGACCGGCACGGCGGCCGCCGGCAGGTCGGCCGGGACGCGGGCGCCCTTGCCGGAGCGGGCCGCGGCCTCCTTGCGGGCCCGGCCCGCGGCGGGCGCGGGCGCGGTCTCCTTGCGCAGGGGTACGGGCCGCCGGCCGCCCAGCACCTCGCCGCTGGCGTCCGTCAGCACCAGCGTGCCGTAGTCGCCCTCGACCGCCAGCAGGCCCTGCGCCAGCAGCTGGCGTACGACCCCGCGCCATTCGCCGGCGCTCAGGTCGGCGCCGACGCCGAACACCGACAGCGCGTCGTGGTCGAACTGGATGACCTTGGCCGTCTTCTTGCCCTGGAGGATGTCGATGATCTGGCCGGCGCCGAACTTCTGCCGCCGCTCCCGGGCCAGCCGCCACACCGTCGACAGCAGCTTCTGCGCGGCGACCGTCCCGTCCCAGGACTCGGCCGGGGTCAGGCAGGTGTCGCAGTTGCCGCAGGGCCCGGATTCCTGCCCGAAGTAGGCCAGCAGCCGTACGCGGCGGCACTCGACGGTCTCGCACAGGGCGAGCATCGCGTCGAGGTGGGCGGTCAGCGAGCGGCGGTGGGTGTCGTCGCCTTCGGAGCCGTCGATCATCTTGCGCTGCTGGACCACGTCCTGCAGGCCGTACGCCAGCCAGGCGGTGGCCGGTTCGCCGTCGCGGCCGGCGCGGCCGGTCTCCTGGTAGTAGCCCTCTACGGACTTCGGCAGGTCGAGGTGGGCGACGAAGCGGACGTCCGGCTTGTCGATGCCCATGCCGAAGGCGATGGTGGCCACCACCACGACGCCGTCCTCGCGCAGGAACCGGGCCTGGTTCGCGGCGCGCGTGGCCGCGTCCATGCCCGCGTGGTAGGCGACGGCGTTGATGCCGTGCTCCACGAGGGCGGCGGCGGTCTTCTCCACGGAGGCCCGGGAGAGGCAGTAGACGACGCCGGCGTCTCCCTCGTGCTCGGTGCGGATCAGCTCCAGCAGCTGCTTGACCGGGTTGTTCTTGGGGGCGATCCGGTACTGGATGTTCGGCCGGTCGAAGCTGGCGACGAAGTGCCGCGCGTCCTGCAGGCCGAGGCGGCCGGCGATCTCGGCGTGCGTGGCCGGGGTGGCCGTCGCCGTCAGGGCGATCCGGGGCACCTTGGGCCAGCGCTCGTGGAGCATGGACAGCGCGAGGTAGTCCGGCCGGAAGTCGTGTCCCCACTGGGCGACGCAGTGCGCCTCGTCGATGGCGAAGACGGAGATCTCGGCGCGGTCCAGGAGCCGCTGGGTGCCCTCGGTGCGCAGCCGCTCGGGGGCCAGGTACAGCAGGTCCAGCTCGCCGGCGAGGAGGAGCTGCTCCACGGTGCGCCGCTCGTCGATGCCCTGCGTGGAGTTGAGGAAGCCGGCCCGCACCCCGAGCGCGGTCAGCGCGTCCACCTGGTCCTGCATCAGCGCGATCAGCGGGGAGATCACCACGCCGGTGCCGCCCCTGACGAGGGCCGGGATCTGGTAGCAGAGCGACTTGCCGCCGCCGGTGGGCATCAGCACCAGGGCGTCGCCGCCGGCGCTGACGTGCTCGATGATCTCCTTCTGCTCGCCGCGGAAGGAGTCGTACCCGAAGACGCGGTGAAGCACCTGCTGGGCATCGCTGGTCTCGGGGGACGCGTCCGAAAGGGTCATGTCCGGCAGCCTACCGACCTCCTGCGACACCCCGCTCCGCCCTGTGGAGAACCGGGCCCGCGGGACGGTGTCCGCGCGGCCGCTCCGCGGCCCCGGCGGGGCGCCACAGGCGGACCGCGGCGGCGGCCGAGACGGCGGCGAGCGCGCCGAGGACGGCGGCGGCCGCGGTGAGGCCGGCGGCGGCGCCGACCCAGCCGGCCAGCGGGTAGGTCAGCAGCCAGCAGGCGTGGGAGAGGGAGAACTGGGCGGCGAAGGCCTCGGTGCGCCGCTCGGCCGGGACGGCACGGCGGACGAGCCGTCCGGCGGGGGTGAGCACGAGGGATCCGGCGGCCCCGAACGCGGCCCACGCCGCCAGCAGGGCGGGCCAGCGCCAGCCGCCGGAGCCGGCCGCGGTCAGGGCCCCGGCGGGGGCGAAGACGCCGGTCAGGGCGAGGGCGCCGCGCAGCATCACCGTGCGGTCGGCGGCGCGGTCGAGGACGCGGGGCAGGAGCAGGGCCACGGCCATGGAGCCGGCCCCATACGCGCCGAGGGCGAGGGCGACGTCCCCGGTGGGGCGGCCCAGGTGGTCGCGGACGTAGACGACGGTGTTGACGGTGACGAGCGCACCGGACGCGGCCACCGTGAGGTTGAGCAGCAGCAGGGCGCGCAGCTGCGGGGTGGCGAGGAAGAGCCGGACCCCCGCGGTCGCGGCCGCGTGAGCCCGCCGCCCGCGCCGGCCCGCGGACGGGCCGCTGCCCACGGCCGAGCCGGAACCCGCACCCGAGCCGGAACCTGCACCCGAGCAGGAGCCTGCACCGGAGCCCGAGCCCCCGGCAGCCGCGGCCACCGCCACCGGCGCGGGCAGGACGACGGAGGCGACCAGGGCCGCGGAGCCGAGGAAGCCGACGGCGGTCCCGAGGAAGAGCCGGTCGTAGCTGGTGACGGCGAGCAGGGCGGCGGCGAGGGCGGGGCTGAACAGGCTCTCCAGGTCGTAGGCCAGCCGGGACAGGGACAGCGCCCGGGTGTAGTCGCGCTCCGCGGGCAGCACGTCGGGGATCACGGCCTGGAAGGCGGGGGTGAACACGGCGGAGGCGGCCTGGAGCACGAAGATCAGGACGTAGACCTGCCAGACCCGGTCGACGAACGGCAGGGACAGGGCCACCGCGGCGCGGCCGAGGTCCGCGCCGATCAGGAGGGTGCGGCGGGGCAGCCGGTGGGCGACGGCGGCGACGGCGGGCGCGATGGCCACGTACGCCACCATCTTGATCGCCAGTGCGGTGCCGAGGACCGATCCGGCCCGCGGGCCCGCGATGTCCCAGGCGAGCAGCCCGAGGGCGACGGTGGCCAGGCCCGTGCCGCTCAGGGCGACGGCCTGGGCGGCGAACAGGTGCCGGTAGGTGCGGTTGCGCAGGACGGACAGCACGGGGCGGCCTTCCGCTCGGCGGGGGTCACTCCTCCACCGTATCGTCATGTGCGCAGATGCGCACATGACGAACTGATGCCACCCGCCCCGGACATCACCGCACCGCCCGGCCCTACGCTGTCCCCATGGCCCTGAGCGATCCCCTGCCACCTGCGACCGCCTCGCACCTGCGGACCCCCGACAGCGCCCGGCTGGCCGAGGCGGCATCGGTCTTCGCGCTGCTCTCCGACCCCACGCGCCTGCACCTGCTGTGGCTGCTCGCCCAGGACGAGTCCGACGTCGGCACCCTCGCCGAGCAGTGCGCCGCCTCGCGGACGGCGGTCAGCCAGCACCTGGCCAAGCTGCGGCTGGCCCAGCTGGTGGAGTCCCGCAAGGAGGGACGGCACGTCCACTACCGGCTCCGCGACGGCCACCTGCGCCGCCTGGTGGTGGAGGCGCTGAGCCACGCCGACCACCGGGTGAGCGGAGAGGCGCCCCACGACTGACGTCCCCCGTGGCAGGCTGGGGCCATGCCGTCCCGAGGTGCGATGCCCGAGCCGCCCGAGCCACAGCAGTCGCCCGAGCCACAGCAGTCGCCCGAGGTGCCCGAGCCGCCCAGGGTGCAACTGGTCCAGCTGACGACCCCGGCCGGCGTGCCGCCCGCCACCGCGCGGCAGCTGACCGACTGCTGGACGGCCGTGGTCAACGCGGGCGGCGCGGTGATCGCCCACGAGCTGCCGATGCCGCCCGTGTCCGCGACCGAGGTCGCGCCCGCGGTGGACCGGCTGGTGCACTCGCTCGATCCGCTGCGCTGCCGGATCCTCGTCGCCGTCGACGGCGAGTCCCTGTCCGGCTGGCTGGTTCTGCGCCACGACCCGCACCCGCTGGTGGCCCACTGCGGGGTGGTCAACCACCTCCAGACCCTCCCCGGTCTGCGCGGCCGCGGCGTCGGCAGCGCCCTGATGACCGGCGTGGCCGCCATCGCCCGGGACGAGCTGGGCCTGGAACGGCTGCAGCTCAGCGCCCGGTCCGGGTGCGGCCTGGAGGGGTTCTACCGGCGGCTGGGGTGGGTGGAGGTGGGCCGGTGGCCGGGCGCGCTGCGCGTGGCGCCCGGGGACGACCGGGACGACGTCCTGATGAGCCTCGCCCTCTGAACCGGCCGAACCGATCCGGCCAACCGCCCCCGCGTGCTCCCACGCCCCCTTCAGCTGCGGCAGACGGGGAGCGATGATGGGCGGAGCCGTACGAGTGATCGCGGATGCGGGTCCGCATGCGTCGTCGGGGAGGGACGGCCGGGATGAGCGACGCCCCTTTGTACCTGGAACCGCGGCTCACCTCGGGCCCTGCGGCCCTGCTGCGCTCCGGGCCGTTCCTGCACGCCCTCGTGGACGCGCTCGGGTCGCCCCTGAACGTCGTCCTGCCCGCGGAGCTCGAACGCAACGCGGAGGCGTTCGCCGGGGTCCTGCGCCGACACCGGCTGCCCGGCCGGATCTGGTTCGCCCACAAGGCCACCGGCTCCAGCGCCCTGGTCCGCCACGCGGCCGCCACCGGCGCCGGGCTTGACGCCGCCTCCCTGGAGGAGCTCCAGCACGCCCTCGGGGCGGGCTTCACCGGCGACCGCATCATCACGACCGGGCCGAAGGACCCCGACTTCCTCTGGCTCGCGGCCCGCTGCGGGGCCACCGTGCACGCCGACGGGCCGGGCGAACTCACCGCGGCGGCCCGGCTGGTGCGCACGTACGACCTGCCCCGGCTGCGCGTGGTGCTGCGCTTGTCGGAGTTCGGCGGGGCCGGCCCGCGGACCCTGTCCCGGCCGACCCGCTTCGGCACCCCCGAACGGGACCTTGACCGGCTGCTCGGCCTGCTCGACGGGCTGCGGGACGCCCTGGAGCCCGTCGGCGTCGGCTACCACCTGGACACCACCAGCGCGGACGAGAAGGCCGTCGCCCTCGAAGGCTGCCTGCGGGCCGTGGACGCACTGCGGCTGCGCGGCTTCCAGCCGCGGGCGATCGACGTCGGCGGCGGCTTCGGCATCAGCTACCTCGCGCACGCCGCCCAGTGGGAACGCTGGACGACCGCCCTCACTCAGGCCGTGCTCGGCCGCCGCGCACCGCTGGCCTGGGGCGGGTACGGCTACGGCCTCCGCGTGGAGAACGGCGTCCTCAAGGGCGCGCCCGCCCTCTACCCCGCGTACCGGCCGGCCGCCGGCGCCGCCTACCTCGACGAGCTGCTCTCGCGGCCCGCGCCGGGACTGGGCCGGCCGCTGGGCACGCTGCTGCTGGAGAGCCTGTGCGACCTGTACGCCGAACCCGGGCGCGCCCTCGTCGACCAGTGCGGGCTGACCCTGGGCCGGGTCGTGGAAGTCCGCGACGACGCCGGGGGTCCGCCGCGGGTACGGCTCGCGCTGAACGCGGCCGACGTCGGCCTGGAGGAGCACGGCGTGCTCGTGGACCCGGTCCTGGTCCCCCGCGACGACGGCCCGACCGCCGCCTCCCCGGGCCCGGGCCCCGCCGGCGGCGGCGCGGTCGGCGTGCACCTCATGGGCAACCTCTGCCTGGAGGCCGACCTGATCACCCGCCGGACCGTCTTCCTGCCCCGCCCGCCACGCCCCGGTGACCTGCTGGCCTTCCCCAACACCGCCGGGTACTGCATGGACTTCACCGCCACCCGGGCCCAACGCCGGCCCCTGGCCCGGAAGGTGGCCGTCAGAGCCGCCGCCGCGGGCGACGCCGGAGGGGAGGGCGGAGCCTGGCGCTGGTGCCTCGACGAGCAGTACTGGCCGGTCACGGAAACGGGGGGATGAGCACATGAGGTACGACAGCATCACCGACGCCATCGGCAACACCCCGCTGGTGCGCATCGATCCGGACGTGCACGGACTGCGGAACATCGATCTCTACGCCAAGCTCGAAATGCTCAACCCGTTCGGCTCGCTCAAGGACCGGCCCGCCTGGAACATGGTCCGCGACCGCCTGTCCGGTGCCGCGGCCGGCGGCGAGACGGTGGTCGAGCTGTCGAGCGGGAACACCGCCAAGGCCCTGGCCCTGATCGCGGGCCTGCACGGGCTGCCGTTCAAGAGCGTCACCAACCGCATGCGCGTCCCGGAGATCAAGGACCTGCTGCTCCTGCTGGGCGCGGAGATCGAGGAACTGCCCGGGCAGAGCGAGTGTCTGGACCCCACGGACACCGCCGATCCGCTGACCCTGTTCCACCGGGAGCTGAGCCTCCCCGGCAACCCCCACCTGCACACCGACCAGTACTTCAACCCGCTGAACGCGGAGGCCCACGCGCAGGGCACCGGCCCGGAGATCATCGCCGACCTGGACGGCCGCGCCCCGGACTGGTTCATCGCCTGCGTGGGCACCGCCGGTTCCTCCACCGGGATCGCCCGGACCCTGCGCGCCCACGACCCGGCCGTACGGGTGGTGGGGCTCGTCGGCGCGAAGGCGGACTTCATCCCGGGCATCCGCACCGCCGACGAGGTGCAGGAGGTGGGCCTGTTCGACCCGGCCGCGTACGACGCGATCGAGGCGGTGAGCGCGGACGAGGCCCTCGACGGGATGCTGGTCCTGCTGCGCCGCTGCGGGCTGCTGTCCGGCCCGACCGGCGGGGCCGCCTACCACGGTGCGGTCCGGCACCTACGGCCGCTGGACGCCGCCCTGACCGAGCGCCGGACGGCCGTGTTCATCGTCTGCGACCGGGCCGAGAGCTATCTGGGCTACGTCCGGCAGCGGCGGCCCGAGCTGCTGGGCCGGCCCGCCGTCCGCAACTCCGCCACCACCGTCACCGGGGCCGAACTGGCCGCCGTGCGCGTGATGGACGTGGCCGAGGCCCGCAAGTGGGTGGAGTCGGGGCAGCCGCTGGTGGTCGACCTGCGCGGGCCGTTCGCGTACCGGGCGCTGCACATCGACGGCTCGGTCAACATCGTGGACGAGCTGTTCGCGGAACTCGTGCGCGGCGGGCTGCCGTTCAGCACGAGCAGGCCGGTGCTGCTGGCCTGCCCGGTCGGCGAGCAGTCGCAGCGGTACGCGGCCCTGCTGACCCGGATGGGCCATCCGGACGTGCGCAGCCTCGCGGGCGGCGTCATCGCCTGGCGGGACGCGGGCGCCCCACTGGTGCGCGACTGATGGCCGGGTCCCCTCCCCCGCCGGATCCGCGCGCGGAGCTGCGGGAGCTGGCCGCGTGGCAGCGCCCGCTGCGCGCCGGGTTCCCCATCGTGGCCGGGCACCCCGGCCAGGCGTACCTCGACAGTGCCGCGACCGCGCAGAAGCCGCAGGCGGTCCTGGACGCCGTGCAGTCCTACCTCACCACCTCCAACGCCAACTCGGCCCGCGGCTCCTATCCGTGGGCGAACGCGACGACGGCACTGGTGGAGGGCGCCCGCGAGCAGGTGAAGGCGTTCCTGGGCGATCCGGAGCCCGGGCGCTCGTCGGTGCACTTCACCAGCGGGGCCTCGGAGGGCCTGCGGACCGTGGCCCGTGACTGGCTGCCGGAGCTGCTCGCCGACGGCGACGAGATCGTCGTCCCCTTCGGCGACCACCGGGCGAACCTCGACCCCTGGCTGGAGGCGCGGGACCTGCTGGCCGCGCGCGGGGTGCGGATCGCCGTACGGGAACTGCCCTGCCAGGCCGGGTCGGGGGACTACGACCCGGTGGCGCTGGCCGGTCTCGTGGGTCCGCGGACCCGGTTCGTGGCGGTGACGCACGTGCACCACGTGTACGGCGCCGACATGAACGTGCACCGCGTCCGCGGGGCGGTCGGGCCGCGGGTGCCGATCTGCCTGGACGCCGCGCAGAGCGTCGGGCACCAGCCGGTCTCCCTCGCCGAACTGGACGTGGACTTCCTGGTGTTCTCCGGGCACAAGGCGCTCGCCCTGCCGGGCACCGGCGCGGTGTGGGCGCGGGGCGCGCGCGGTCCGGCGTTCCGCCCCGGCGGCTGGCCGGGTACGCCCAACACCGCCGGGATCGCGAGCCTGGCGGCCGCCCTGGACTGGCTGCGGGAGGCCGGTGTGGGGCGGATCGCGCGCTGGACGGAGGCGCTGGCGGCGGTGCTGACCGACGGGCTGGCCGGACTGCCCGCGTACGAGGTGCTGGGCTGCCGGACCAGTCTGGCGGCCGGGTCCCCGGTGCAGCGGCGGGGCAGCATCGTGACGTTCCGGCACCGCGGGATCGGTTCGCAGGACCTGGGTTTCATCCTGTACAGCCACGGTTTCATGGTGCGCTCCGACGAGCACTGCCAGGCCGGGCGGAGTGTACGGGACGGGTCGGTGCGGGTGAGCCTGCACGTGTACAACACGCTCGAAGAGATGGAGGAGTTGCTGACGGTGCTCGCCAACCTGCAATGATTTTCACTATGGGTATGAGCGCAGTGACGGCCGCGCGGTGGGTGGAGCGCTGGGAGTGCCAGCAGCAGCGGTACGCGGTGGACCGCGAGGAGCGGTTCACGGTCATCACGGACGTGGTCGAGCGCGTCACGCACACCGCGTCCGGCCGCCGGCTCCTCCTCGACCTGGGCAGCGGTCCGGGCACGCTGGCGGCGCGCCTGGCCGACCGGCTGCCCGGGTCCGAGGTGCTGGCCGTCGACGCGGACCCGCTGCTGCTGGAGCTGGGGCGGGCGCACTTCGGGCACCGGCTGCGGTACGTGCGCACCCTGATCGGCGGGCCCGGCTGGCTCGACGCGCTCGCCCTCGACCGGCCGGTGGACGCGGCCGTGTCCACCACGGCGCTGCACTACCTGGACCGGGCCACCCTGGGCGGCGTGTACCGGGACCTCGCCGAACGGCTGCGCCCGGGCGGGGTGTTCGTCAACGGCGACCACATCGCCCCCGACGAGGCGCCCGTCCGGGCCCTCGCCCAGGACCTCGACCGCCGCCACAGCGAGCGCCACCTCGCCTTCACCCACGAGGACTGGTCGTCCTGGTGGTCGGGGGCTGCGGCGGACCCGGAACTGGCCCCTCTGCTGTCCTCCCCGGACGCCGCGGGCCATCCGCCGTGCGCCGCCGACGACCTGCCGGTGTCGGCCCACGCCGCGCTGCTGCGCCAGGCCGGCTTCCGCCATGTGGGCACGGTCTGGCAGTACGGCAGCAGCCGGGTCCTGGCCGCCGTACGCTGACCCGCGCGGGGGCGCGCCCGCGGGCGGGCGCCGACCGGGGGGACCCGCCCGCGGGCGCGCCGGGGGCCGTCACGCGGGCCGGACCAGGTCCTCCGCTCCGCCGCGGATCACGGCGGTGACGGGGATGCCGGCCCGGTCCAGGAGGCTGGCCGCGATGGTCGCCCGGCGGCCGCTGGTGCACACCGTCCAGACCTCCCGGTCCCGCGGCAGTTCCCCGAGCCGCCGGGGCAGTTCGGCCAGCGGTACGACGAGGGCGCCGGGGACGCCTCCGTCCGGGCCCTCGGGCCGGACGTCCAGGATGCGCCGGTCGGCGAGGTGCCCGACGAGTTCGGCGGCGTCGGCGGTGCGGAAGGAGCGCAGGGGCCGGCCGGCGGCGGCCCAGGCCCCGACGCCTCCCGCCAGGTGCCCGGCGATGTTGTCGTACCCGATCCGCAGGAGCTGGCGGACCGCCTCGCGGCCCGCCTCGCCGGCCGGTTCGGGCAGGACGAGGACCAGGCGGGTGCCGAACGGGACGACCTCGGCGACCAGGCTCGCGAACCGGTCGTCGAGCTCCTCGCAGATCGAACCGGGCAGGTGGCCGGCGGCGAAGGAGGCGCGGTCGCGGCCGTCGAGGATCTGCGCGCCGCCGCCGGCGAGCCCCTCGACCGCGGCCGGGGTGAGCGGCCGCAGCGCCGGCAGCCCGCCCAGGACGGGCGGGCCGGACCGGTTCACCGGGGCCATGTGGTGGTAGTAGGCGGGGTACGGCGGCAGGCCGGCCATCCGCCCGCTGACGAACTCCTCCTCGTCCGCGACGGTGAGCGCCGGGTTGGTGCGCCGCTCGGCGCCGACGGTGGTGGTCCGCCCGGTGGCCGCCGGGCCGGCCGAGCAGGAGCTGCCGGCGCCGTGCGTGGGCAGGACGCGGGTGCTGTCGGGGAGCAGGGCGAGGCGGCGCAGCGAGCGGTACTGGGCGCGGGCCAGTTCCTCGGTGTGGTCGGCGCCGGAGAGGTCGGTGCGGCCGGCGGTGCCGACCAGCAGGCTGCCGCCGGTGAACACGGCCGCCGGGCGGTCCGGACGGGAGCCGTCGAGGACGAGGTAGGAGGTGTGCTCGGCGGTGTGGCCCGGGGTCTCCAGCGCCCGCAGCGTCGCGTCCCCGACCGTGATCTCGTCGCCCTCGGCCAGGCCGAGGTGGTCGAAGGCGTACGGCGCGCGGGCGGGGCCCGCCACGGTGGCCCCGGTGGCGGCGCGGACCTCCAGCGCCCCGGAGAGGTAGTCGTTGTGGACGTGGGTGTCCAGGGCGTACCGGATCCGTACGCCGCGGTCGGCGCAGGACTCCATCAGCTCCCAGCTGTCGCGCTGCGGGTCGATCAGGGCGGCTTCGTCCCCGCTGACGAGGAGGTAGCTGGTGTCACCGAGCGAGGCGGTGGTCATGATCTCGATCTCGGTCATCGGTGCACCGGCCCTTCAGACGACGACCACGTCCACGCGGGCCACGGGGTTGCAGCCGTAGCCGCGGGCGTTCCAGGGGGCGCCGGCCGGCTGGGTGTCGCCGCGGGCGTCGGTCGCGCGGGCCAGCAGCCGGTGGGGACCGGGACGTACGGGAGTCCACCGGTACGACCAGGCGGTCCAGGCGTAGGGGCCGGCCGGGGCTTCGAGCCGGGCGCGGTGCCAGCCCGCGCCGGGCCCTGCGGCGGCGGGGCCCTCGGCCGCGTCGCCGTCGGGGGCTGCGGCGTCCGTGTCGTCACCGGCGTACTCGGCGCGCACCACCACCCGGCGCACGGGCACGCCGCCGCCCGACCACGCCCGGCCCTGCACCAGGGTCTCGTGGCCGCGGCGCAGGTCCGCGTCCGGTTCGGGGGCGGTGATCAGGGATTTCACGCGGACGGTCGTGACGGGCCCCTCGGGGGTGCCGCGGGAGTCGGTGTAGAGGTACTCCTCGGCCTGGAAGACGCCGGTGAACGGTTCGGTCACGGCGCGGGCGCCGACCAGCCACTTCACGTCGGCGACCGCGTACCGGCCGGGGACCACCAGGCGGACCGGCGCCCCGTGCGCGGGGGTGAGCGGCTCGCCGTTCATGTGCGTGGCGACCAGGGTGTCGGGGTGGAGGGCCACGTCGAGGGGGAGGCTTCGTTCGAAGGGGACGGCGCGGCCGTGGACGCTGCCGGAGTCGGCCCCGGTGAAGACCACCTCGACGGTGCGCGGATCGAAGCGGGCCCGGGCGGCCAGGACGGCGAACGGCACCCCGGCGACACGGGTGCAGCCGACCGCCCGCTGGTCCCAGGGGAGGCCGGGCGGGCGGGGGTCCATCAGGGTGCGGCCGTTGCCCGCGCATTCCATGAGGACGTCGAGCTCCCGGTGCTCCAGGGCGAGCAGGTCCGGGTACCCGAGGGCGAAGGGGGCGGCCGCGGCGCCGCCCAGGTGCAGCCGCCAGCCGTCGGGGGAGGTCTCGGGCACGCCGAAGTGGTCGCGGACGAACAGGGCGGCGACGGGCGTCACGGGCTCGGCCAGCGCGGCCGCCGGCGTCTGGGCGTTGTACGGGTCGGACGTCACCGTCTCCGGAGCCCAGCCGGTGGCACCGGACCCGAGCGGAATGGGCCATGCCGTCATCGCGGAACCTCCGTCGGGCCGCTGACCTGACACGACGCGGATCACCTTCATCTTACGTCCGGGTCCGCCGACCGAAAATTCCGGCAAACCCATTGACTCCGCGGGAATAGGGAGGAAAGTGGTCCTTACACCGGAATACCAGAAAGAGCCACACCGCCTCCCGAAGACGTTCGGGAGCCCGCGTGACACTTGTCCAGGCTCTGGCCAGGCCCCCGGCGGAGACTGCCGACCGGAGGAGCCGTCGGCGACGACCGACGACCCTCGGAGATCGGCAAGGCTGCCGGGGGCTGCTGTGTGCCCGCGGTGCCCGCGGCCGGGCCGCGCGGGCGGTGTCAGCGGTCCTACGGGTCAGGGGTTCTGGCGGGGGCCGTGAAGGTGGTGAAGGCGCTGCGCTTCGGGAGCCGGAAGGCCTCGCGGCCGGCGACGGCGTTGAGGATGGTGGCGTTGCGCACCGCCCCGATGTCCAGGTTGGGCGCCGAGACCCCGTGGCTGTGCACCTCGGCGTTGGACACGAAGATGCGCCCCGTGACGCCCTCGGCGAGCTCGACGGAGTGGTCCGGGCGGACCCGGTGGCGGCCGCGGCCGTCCCGCAGCAGCAGGTGGTCGACGGGGGCGAGGAAGCCGGGCGGCCGGTTGCGGTAGCCGGTCGCGGCCACCACCAGGTCGGTGGTGTGCTCGAAGACCGCCCCGGTGTCGCGGTGCCGGCAGGTCAGCACCGCCCGACCCGCCCCGTCGACGGCCGCGGCCTCCACGGTGATGCCGAAGCGCAGCTCGACGTCGGCGAGGCCGTGCTGCAGCTGGCGCCGGTAGAGCAGTTCGTGGATCTGGTCGAGGGTGTCGGTGGAGATGCCCTTGTAGAGCTGCCACTGCTCGCCCGCCAGCCGGTCCCGTACGTGCTCCGGCAGCGTGTGGAAGTACTGCATGTACGCCGGCGTGGTCATCTCCAGGACCAGCTTCGTGTAGTCGAGCGGCGCGAAGGACGGGGTCCGGGTCAGCCAGGCCGCCGCCGGGCCGCCCTCGGTGTTCCGGCCCAGCAGGTCCACCATGACCTCGGCGCCCGACTGGCCGGAGCCGACCACGGTGACCTTGCCGGCGCCCTGCACGTCGGCCGCCCGGTACAGGTACTCCGACGTGTGCAGCAGCCGCTCCCGCGGCAGGCCGGCCAGGGCCTGCGGCACGTGCGGGGCGGTGCCGATGCCGAGAACGAGGGCGCGGGCGGCCAGGCGCAGCCGGGTGCCGTCGCCGCGCACCGCGTGCACGGCGAAGTGCTCGGGCCCGGGCTCCCAGTGGACCTCCTCGACGCGGTGGGAGAAGCGGACCGAGGGCAGCCGGGCGGCGGCCCAGCGCAGGTAGTCCTCGTACTCCCGGCGGGAGGGGAAGAAGTTCTCCCGCACGGTGAAGGTGTACAGCCGGTCCATGTCGTGGAGGTAGTGCAGGAACGACAGCGGGTGGCCGGGGGCGACGAGCGTGACGAGGTCTGCGAGGAAGTTCACCTGCATAGAGGCGTCGGCGAACATCATCCCGCGGTGCCAGGTGAGTTCGGGCTGCTCCTCCAGGACCAGCAGGTCGAGGCCGTCGACGGCCCGGGCGAGGGCGGCGAGGCCCAGGTTGAAGGGGCCGCAGCCGATGGCGATCACATCGTGTCCGGTCATCGGGGCAGGTCCTCCTCGCGGCGCGGCCGGCAGAGCAGGACGGCCGTCTTCTCGGGCAGGGTGATCTCCCGGATGCGGCGGTAGCCGGCGGCGCCGAACGCCCGGAGGGAGGCCGTGTTGGCCGCGTCCGGTTCGGCGACCACCCGGGGGCAGGCGGGATCGGCGGCGAGCAGCCCCTCGGCCAGGGACCGCAGCAGCGTCCGGCCGAGGCCCTTGCCGGTGCGCGCCTCCTCGCCGATGGCGATGTGCACGCCCAGGTCGCGGGGGTGGTAGGCGTAGTGCTCGGTGAGCCGGTCGCGCAGCACGCGGTAGACCTCGACGTAGGCGAGCGGCTCGCCGTCGAGCCCGATGAGGACGGGCCGGACGGCGACGCCGCCGAGGTGTCCCGCGATCTCCTCGTGCCAGCGCTCGCGCGTCCAGGCCTGGTGCCAGAAGGCGTCGACGTGCGGGGCCCGCATCCAGCCGTGCACCAGGTCGAGGTCGGGCCCGTCGGCCCGGGCGGTGCGGGCCGACCAGGGTCCGGGCAGCAGGGGCAGCGGGGGGCCTGGGACGGCGGCGCCCGGCCGGTCCGTTTCCGGCGGCAGCGGGTGGGCGGGCGTCATGCGGCGGCCTCCTGGAACGGGTTGGGGGCGTCGAGGTAGACGGACTGGGCGTCGAGGGGGGCGAGGACCTCGTCGATGCCGTGCAGCCGGGTGAGCAGGTTGGCCTTGCCGGGCAGGGTGCGGGCCGTCAGCCAGCGGCGCGCCAGCCGGTCGCCGTCCGGGCCGGCGGCGGCGAGGCCGGGAAGGGCGGCCCGCAGCCGGCCGGCGAGCACGGCCAGGAGGTCGCGCTCGGCGGCGAGGCCGTCGACGGCGAGGCAGCCGACGACCGACAGGGCCTGGTTGCGCAACAGGTAGTAGGAGAGGCGGTCGTCGACGAGGGCGTCGTCGACGACGGCGAGGGTGGAGGAGTCGGCGCCGGTGCGCTTGAGGAGTTCCGGCAGGTGGGAGGCGGCCAGGTAGTAGCCCTGGTTGTCGCGGAAGGCTCCGCCGGCCACCCGGCCCTGCGCGTCCAGCCGGACCAGGGTGTTCTGTTGGTGGGCCTCCAGACCGATGCCGGTGGCGGCGTACAGGTGGAGCATGGGTACGAGGACCCGGTCGGTGTAGTCGGCCGTCCACCGCTCGGCGGCGCCGGGGCCCTGCGCGGCCACGAGCTCGCCGAGCGCGCTGCGGCCGAGGCCGGGGCGGGGGGCGACCAGGCCCACGAGGCAGCGCAGGTCGGCGATGCCGTGCGGGACCTCCCGTACGGCGACGTCGAGGCCGGTCACCTCGGGGCCCTCCGGGCGGCCGGGTTCGTCGACGGCGAGCCAGGCGGGGTCGCGGGTGATCGTGAATCCGGGGTGGGCGAGGAAGGTCCCGTCGGCGTGGCCGGCGTCGAGCAGCCGGTTGACCTCCGGGCCGCGGCGCAGTTCCGTACGGGTGGACTCGCGGCGGGAGTTGGTCAGCCGCAGGCCGAGGGAGAGCTTGAGCATCACCTCGGCGCCGGGCCGGTACACGGTGCGCAGGCTGGACGTCGGCCACCAGGCGGGGCCGAGCGCACCGAGCGGTTCCAGGGCCCCGGAGGCCACGAGGGCGGCGGTGCGCGGGCGGTGCAGCAGCTCGCGGGCCTGCCAGGGATGGGCGGGGATCAGGACACGGCCGTCGGCGGGGGGCCGTCCGGCGAGGTCGGCGAGGAGGGCGACGGTGCTCCTGCCGGCCAGGGACGGTGCGCCGGCGACGGCGTCGTGCGAGACGACCGCGGGGTCGGCCGCGAACCAGTGCAGGCGGAAGGAGCCGCGCAGCTCGGGCGAGAAGGCTGCGGTGTCGTGGTCGGAGATTCCGTCGCGGCTCTTGGGGGCGGGGTGGTTCAAGTGGCCGAGGAGGAGGGCCTGTTCGGCGTCGAGGAAGCCGTCCGTGCCGGGTGGCGGCGCGGGGTGGGCGCGGCGGTGGGTGAGGAACGCGGCGACGCGGCGGACGGATTCGGCGGTGCGTTCGACCAGGTCGGCGGCCTCACCGGCGGGGATCCCGCCGGGCCGTGCGCCGCCCCGTACGGCCGCCTCCGCGGCGAGCAGGGCGACGGCCGTCACGGGGTCGGCGGGGTCGCCGAGCGCGCCCCCGGGGCCTTCGAGGCGGACGGGGGCGAAGCGGTGCCAGCCGGTGGGCGAGCGGTGGGTGACCTCGGTGAGGAGGGCCAGCCCTGCGGTGGGCAGTTCGACCCGCAGCGGGCCGGGGGCGACGGGCGTGCCGGTCTCCAGCAGCCAGCAGCGCAACAGGGCCTCGGTGTGCGCGTGTTCGGCGGCGGTCCGGGCGTCGGGTGCGTGCAGGGGGTCGGCGGCGTGGGCTGGGCCGCCTGCGGTCCGGGCGTCGGCGGCATGCGGTGGGCCGGCCGGTGGGGTGGGGGTTGCTGCCGCGGCGGTGGTCGTCATGCGGCGGTCTCCTCCATGAGTCGTTCGCAGGTGCGTCCGGCGTCGAGGACGGTGTCCACGAGGTCGTCGATGTCGTCGGCGGTGGCGGTGGGGTTGAGCAGGGTGAACTTCAGGCACACCCGGGGCGGTTCGCCGGGTGCGCCGGCCGCGGCGTCGGTACGGCCGACGAGGGCTCTGCCGGACCGGAGGAGGCGGCGGCGGACGGCCCCGTTGAGGGCGTCGGCGGCCGCCGGGTCCGCGCCACCGCGGTAGCGGAAGACCACGGTGGTCAGCTCGGCCGGGGCGACCAGCTCCAGGTCCGGCTCGGCGAGGATGCGCCGCTCGGCGTGCCGGGCCAGGTCGTGGCAGGTGTCGACCATGCGGCCCAGGCCGGAGCGCCCGTACGCGAGGAGGGTGGCGGCGGCCTTGACCGCGTCGGGCCGCCGGGTGGTCTGGAGGCTGCGCCCGAGCAGCCCGCCGTAGCCGGCCTCGGTGTCGTCGGCCGGGTTGAGGTAGGCGACCTCGCGGGCGAGCACGGTGAAGGCGCTGCGGTCCGCGACCAGCAGGGCACTGGACGCGGCGGGCTGCCAGCCCAGTTTGTGCAGGTCGAGGGTGACGGAGTCGGCCAGTTCGAGTCCGGCCAGGCGGTCGGCGAGGCGGTCGGAGAAGAGGGCGCCGAAGCCGTACGCGGCGTCGACGTGGATCCACGTCCCGTGGTCGGCCGCGATCTCGGCGATCCGGGCGAGCGGGTCGACGGAGCCGAAGTCGGTGGTCCCGGCGGTGGCGACGACGGCGACCGGGGTCTGGTCGGGATGGAGGGAGGCGAGCGCGGCGGCGAGGGCCTCGGGCCGCATGCGCCGGTGTTCGTCGGCGGGGACGACGCGTACGGCGGTTTCCCCGAGTCCGAGGGTGGCGCAGGCGCGGTGGGTGGAGAAGTGGGCGTGCTCGGAGCAGAGGACCACTGGTGCGGGTAGGGCGGCCACGCCCTGTGCGCGGACGTCGACGCCGCGGCGGAGGGCGGCCGCGTCCCGGGCGAGGAGCAGTCCCATCAGGTTGGACAGGGAGCCGCCGGGGGTGAGGACGCCGTCCGCGTGCTCGCCGAGTCCGGCGAGGCCGGTGAGGGCCGCGATCAGCCAGCGTTCGACGGCGATGGCCGCGGGGCCGGAGTCGTAGGTGTCCAGGGAGGCGTTGCCGGCGCCGGCGAGGGTGTCCGCGGCGACCGCGACGGCGAGCGGCGGCGGCTGGAGGTGGGCGGCGGCGCGGGGGTGGGCCAGGTCGAGGCCCTGTTCCACCAGGACGGTGGTCAGCCGCTGGAGGGCGGCCTTGGCGCCGAGTCCCTCGTCGGGGAGGCGGGGCGGTCCGAGTGCGTCCGCGGCGGCGGCGAGGACGTCGGCGGGGGCGCCGGCGGGGACGGGGCCGGGCGGGCGGCGGGCGGCCGCCAGGGTGTCGACGATCTCGCCGAGCAGGCCGTGGACCTCGCCGAGCCCGTCGAGGCAGAGGGCGGGCGACGGCGGTGCGGAGGCGGGCCGGGGCGGTACTGCGGTCAGCGGTATCACGCTCTGGCCTCCTCAGTCGGCAGCGAGCGGGCTGGGGTGGGTGCCGTTCGGGTACAGCGCGTGGCGCAGGGCCCGGTCGCCGTAGCGGGTGACGACGATCCGGTCGCGGTTCAGGCCGTACCGGGGGATCTCGGGGGTGAGCAGGTCGTACTCGGTGAAACGGTCGGACAGTTCGGGGAAGCGTTCGTGGAAGTCGAGGACGGTCTGGCGGACCAGCCGCCAGAAGGTCCGCTCGGGCACGCCGAGCTGGTCGGCGCAGAGCGGTGCGAGGTAGCGGAAGTGGCCCACGAAGACCTGGTCGACGACGTGCTGGCGGATGACCGACGGGTGTTTGCGCGGCAGGACGTGGTCGTGGCCGTCGGGCTCCGGGCCGCGTTCGGGCACGTCGGTGGAGGACACGCACACGTCGTCGACGAAGTCCTTCAGGTACAGGCGGGACGGGACCTCGTGCTCGTCGTAGCCGATCAGGGTGTTCTGGCCGTGCGGGTTGAAGGTGATCCCGTAGCGGTAGAGGACGTGCAGGACCGGTACGAGCAGGGTGCCGAACAGGCGGCGCAGCCAGTCCTGCGGGTCGAGGCCCGAGGCGCGGGCGAGTTCGGCGGCGAACGCGCGCCCGGTGTGGTCGGTGTGCAGCAGCGAGGCGAAGGTGCGGACCCGTTCGTCGGGGTCCTTGCGCGCCGACACCGGTTCGCGCCAGATGCAGCCGAGGGTCTCCAGGTACTGGTAGGGCGCCCCGTCGAGCCGGGACAGGTAGGGGTGGTGGACGGTGACGGAGGCGACCTCGCCGAGGAAGACGGTCCGGCATTCCCCGGTCAGGAACGGGTCGCGCTCCACCAGGCCGCGCAGCCACTGCGTGACGACGGGGGCCCCGGCCGTGCAGTGCGGCGGGATGCCGCGCCAGACGAGGGTGTTGAGGATCTTCAGGGGGAGTTTGACGTCGTACCGCTCGGGGGTGGTGACGTTGGCCATCGTACGGATCGACTGGCCCGGGAGGTACGCGTCGGCGCTCTCGCCGAGCGGGACGATGCGGCGCTGGGCCACGTCGGCGGCGTGCAGGACCTGGACGGCGTGGTCCCACTGCCAGGGGTGCACGGGCAGCCACACGTAGGCGGCGGGATCGACTCCGGCACGTTCCAGGACGGCGGTGAACCGGGCCCGGGTCCCCTCGTCCAGCTCCCGTGCGAGGACCTCGCGTTCGGACAGCTCGGACGTGCCGCGGAACTCGGCGAGGCCGCGGTGCACGGCCACCCAGGGGAGCGTGAGCGGCTGCGCGGACTCGGGGGCGTAGCGGCGCACGTCGGTGGCGGAGAAGCCGATCCGGCCCTTGTTCGCGACGAGCAGGTTGTGGCCGGTCATCCGGCACTCCAGCTCGGTGTGGCCGAGGGCGCGCAGTTCGGCGGCGGTCTCGCCGCCGTGGGTGAGGCGGGCGGCGTCGACGGCGAGGGTGGCGGAGAGCTCGGTGAGGTAGGTGGCGATCGTCGACGGGTCGCTGTCGATGGTCGTGGCCGCCTCGACGAGGAACTGCTGCACGTCCCAGGCGGGTCGGGCGAGGGAGTTGCCGAGCATGCCGGTGGCGGTGCGGGTGATCGAGTCCGGGTCGACGCGGAGCCAGCCGTAGGCGCCCGGTTCGGCGCGGAAGGCGTAGGTCGTGCCGCTGGCGAGGTCGACGCGGTGGCCGTCGCCGGTTTCGACCGCCTTGAGCATGTCCTCGAAGCACCATTCGCCGAGCGCTTTGGCGAGGAGGCGGCGGTTGGCTTCCCGCCAGGCCGCCGGGGAGACGTCCGGCAGGTCCGGCACGGGATGGTCGGGGGGCAGGGGCATCTGGCAGCTCCTGTATCCGTCTCGTGGCGCCCGGAGGCAATCCGTCCAGGCGAGGTCAGATTAGGGAAGCCTTACCTAAGTCGCAATCGCAACTTTCGGCCATACTGGGGCAGATGAGATTCTCTCGGATCTGAACTTAGGTTAGGCTTACCAATTCGCATGCCCGTTCAAGGGTCTACGCGCCTCGGGGTGAATCAGTGACGCCTTCCCGCAGTGGCTCCCCTCGCTCTCCCCGCCCTCCCCGCCCTCCCCGCTCTCCCCGCTGGACGTTCGCTCTGGTCAGCGCCGGCGGCGTGATGATGACGCTGGACGTCACGGTGGTGAACGTCGCGCTGGCCGATATCGCCGGATCC
This sequence comes from Streptomyces pallidus (ex Mingjun et al. 2026), assembly GCF_051550185.1. Taxonomy (NCBI): domain Bacteria; kingdom Bacillati; phylum Actinomycetota; class Actinomycetes; order Kitasatosporales; family Streptomycetaceae; genus Streptomyces; species Streptomyces pallidus (ex Mingjun et al. 2026). Next base: position 1,682,894 of record NZ_CP196181.1, read on the forward strand.
CTGGACGTCGGTCTCGCCCGCGTGCAGTGGACCGTGTCCGCCTACTCCCTCGCCTTCGGAGCGCTGCTGCTCACCGCAGGCGCGCTCTCCGACCGCATCGGGCGCAAAACCGTGTTCGTGGCCGGAATGGGCCTGTTCACGCTCGCGTCGGCCGCCTGCGGGCTCGCGCCGGACGCCGGCACCCTCGTCGCCGCCCGCGCCGTCCAGGGGCTGGGCGGCTCCCTGGTGTTCGCGCCGAGCCTCGCGCTGCTCGCGGCCGCGTACGAGGGCGCCCGCCGGCAGGCCGCCATCGCGGCGTTCGCCGCCACCGCCTCGGCGGCCGGCGCCCTCGGACCGGTGGTCGGCGGCCTCTTCGTGAGCGGGCTCGGCTGGCGCTGGATCTTCCTGGTGAACGTGCCGATCGGGGTCCTGGCCGTGGCCGGGGCGCTGGCCCGGATGCCCGCGTCGCGGCCGCCCGCCACCGGGGCGGGGGCCCGCCGCCGGATCGCCCTCCCGGGGGCGCTGCTCGCCGTGGCCGCCCTCCTCGCCCTGCACTACCCGCTGACAGCGGGGCCCGAGGCCGGCTGGACCTCGCCGCGCGTCCTGCTCCCGGCCGCCGCCGGGATCGTCCTCACCGCGGCCCTGGTGGCCGCCCAGCGCCACGGGGACGGGCTGATCGACCTGGCCCTGCTGCGCGTCCGGGCGCTCTCCGGCGCCGCCGTGCTCGGGTTCCTCGCCCGGATGTCCAGCCTGGGCGTGCTGGCCTTCACCACCCTCTGGCTGCAGAGCACCCGCGCGTACACGCCCCTGGAGGTCGGGCTGCACCTCCTCCCGCTGACGGGAAGTCTGCTGCTGGCCGGCCTGTTCGTGGCGCGGCTCCAGCGGATGTGCGCCCCGCACGCCCTCGTCGCGGGCGGCTTCGGGCTCCAGGGGCTGGGCCTGCTGGCGCTGGCCGCCGCCGCGTCGGTGGGCGCCGGGACGTCCGGGGCGGCGGTCTCGGCGTCCGGGGTGTCCGGGGTGTTCGGCACGGCCGGCGCGGACGCGGCCGCCACGACGGCGGGGCTGGTGCTGCTCGGCGTCGGCGGGGCCGTCATCTTCCCGCCGCTGATGGGCGTCGCCGTGGGCGCCGTGCCCGAGGACCGGGCGGGCCTCGCCTCCGGGCTGACCAACGCCTGCTACCCGCTGGGCACCGCAACCGGTGTCGCGGCCTTCGGCGCCCTGTTCGCCGCCCGCCTGGACGCCGGGCTCGGTGGGGCCGCGGACGGCCCTGCGCGGGACGCCGTCGGCACCGGCCGCCTCGAACTCCTCGACCCCGCGCTCCGGCCCCTGGCCCGGTCCGCGTTCTCCGGCGCCTACACGGCCGTCTGCCTGGCCTCCGCCGCCGTCTGCCTGATCGGCGCCCTCGCTGCCCGTACGCTCCGGGACGGCACTGCCGGCGCCGCCGGCGGCCCGGCCGGGAAACCCGCCCGGGCCGGTACCCCTCAGACCTCCTGAGTCCGGCGCAGCAGCCACACCAGGTACGGGGCGCCCACCAGCGCCGTCACCACGCCCACCGGGATCTCGACCGGTGCGAGCAGCCAGCGCCCCAGCGCGTCCGAGCAGACCACCAGCAGCGCGCCCAGCACCGCCGCCATGGGGACCGCCCGCGCGGTGTGGGCGCCGACCAGGCGGCGCGCCAGGTGCGGGGCGACCAGCCCGACGAAGCCGACCGCGCCGACGGCGGCGGCCGTACCCGCGGCCAGCACCGCGCCGGCGCCGAGGACGAGCAGCCGGGCGCGGCCGAGTTCCAGACCGAGGGCGCGCGGCAGCTCCTCCCCCAGGGCGAGCAGGTCCACCGGCCGTGCCGCGACCACCAGCACCACCGCGACCAGGGCGGGCAGGGCCAGCCAGCCGAGCGCCGAGAGGTCGCGGCCGTAGGTGCTGCCGGCGAGCCAGCCGAGGGCGGCCGAGACGTTCATCTGCGCGCCGACCACCAGGATGTTGACCAGGGCCATCGCGGTGGCGGCGGCGCCGAGGCCGACCAGGACCACCCGGGTCGGGTCCAGTCCGGGCCGGCCCCCGCCCGCACTCCCCCGGGCGACGAGGACCACGAGGACCAGCATCAGCAGGCCGCCGGCGGCCGCGGCCGCCGGCAGCGCGGCCGCCGGCGCGGACGGCACGGCGAGGATGACGGTGACCGCGCCGAGGGAGGCTCCCGCGGTGACGCCGACGAGTCCCGGCTCGGCCAGCGGGTTGCGTACGACGGCCTGTACCGCGGCGCCGGCCACGGCCAGGCAGGCGCCGGCCACGGCGGCCACCAGGACGCGCGGCAGCCGGTAGCCGACCACCGCTTCGGTGATCTGCTCGGCGGACCCGGAGAGCAGCGCGGCGAGCTGGCCCCAGCCGACCTCCACGTCGCCGAGCCGCAGCGACACCACGACGGCCGCGGCCAGGGCGATCAGTCCGCCGGCGAGCACGGCGGCGAAGCCGGGGGCGCGCCGCCGGTCGGAGACGGCGACGGCCGCGCCGGTGTCCGCGTCGCCGGTGCTGATCCGGCGGGCCAGGGCCATGAAGACGGGGCCGCCGAGCAGGGCGGTGACCACGCCGACCGGGATCTCCGCGGGCTGGGTGGCGGACGGCGGCGCGATCAGCTGGGCGGCCGCGTCCGCCGTGAGGACCAGGGCCGCGGCGAGGAGGGCCGCGGTCGGGATGAGCTCGGCGTGCCTGCGCATGCCCAGCCGGCGTACGGCGACGGGGGCGATGAGCCCGACGAAGCCGATCGGCCCGGCCAGCGAGACCGCCGCCGCGGACAGCAGTACGGCGACGAGGAAGGCCGCCGGCCGGATCCGCTCCACGCGGACGCCCATCGCCTCGGCCGTCTCGTCGCCGAGGGCGAGCAGGTCGAGCGGACGGGCGAGGAGCGGGGCGGCCAGCGCACCGGCCGCGACCAGCGCGCCGAGGACCAGCGGCCGTTCCAGCCCGGACTGCATCAGGGTGCCGTTGCCCCAGAAGAACAGTCCCCGGGTCGCCTGCACGTCGAGCATCTGGAGGAACTCCGCCGCCGCGGTCCCGGCGAGCGCGACGGTGGCCCCGGCGAGCAGCACCCGGCCGGGGGTCAACACCCCGCCGCTGGTGAGCAGGCGGACCACGGCGACGGCGAGGAGCCCCCCGAGGAAGGCGGCACCCCCGGCGGGCAGCGGGCCGAGGCTCACTCCGGTGAACGCGACCAGCACGACGGCCAGGTAGGCCCCGGCGTTGACGCCGAGGGTGTCGGGCGCGGCGAGCGGGTTTCGGGTCGCGCCCTGGACGAGGACGCCGGAGACGCCCAGCGCCACGCCGACGACCAGCCCGGTCAGGGTGCGGGGCAGCCGGCTGCCGAGCAGGATGTCGGCGGTGCGGGGGTCGCCGCGGCCGCGGAGCAGGTCCGCGATGTCGCCGAGCCCCACGCCGGAGGCGCCCTGCCCGAGGTGGACCAGGGCGACCAGGCACAGGAGCAGTGCGAGGACGCCGACCGTGAGCAGGGCCCGCGTGCGGCCCCGGGCGGGCGGGCGGGCCGCCGACCGGGGGCCGGCGGCCGCCGTCAGGGTGTCCGGGGCCATCAGACCTTCAGGGCCTTGCCGGTCTCGTCGAGGATGTGCAGCGCGGAGAGCGGGCCGCCGAAGAGCCAGGTGCCGGGGTCGAGCGGGACGGCCTTGTCGTTCTTGACGAAGTCGAGGCCCTTCCACACGGCGTTGGCGGCGAGGGCCCCGGTGAACGGGTCGTCCTTCTCGGCGGCGACGTAGAGGAAGGTGGCGTCGCCCTCGACCCTGGTCAGGCCCTCGACGCCGACGGTGGTCATGCCCCAGGCGTCGGGCTCGCCCTTCCAGCTGTTCTTCAGGCCGGCGAGGTTCAGCACCTGCGGGGCGATGGCGTCGTCGGTGAGCATGCGGACGGTGGCGGCGCCGTTGGCGGTGAAGCCCTGCCCGACGGCGTACGTGAGGCCGCCCTTGCCCGCCTTGTCGAGGCGGGCCTTGAGGTCGGCGGCCCGGGCGTCGATCTGCCCGGTGACCTCGGCGGCCTTGTCCTGCTTGCCGACGGCCCGGGCCAGTTCGGCGAAGTTCTTCTTCATGGTCCGGAGTTGCGGCTTGGTGGTGTACGTGAACGACACCACCGGGGCGATCTCCCGGAGCTGCTTCAGGTTCGCCTTGGAGCGGTCGTTGTCGATCACGATGAGGTCGGGCTGGAGGGCCCGGATCTTCTCCAGGCTCGGTTCGCTGCGGGTGCCGACGTCGGTGACGCCCTGGGGCAGGTCGGCCCCCTTGGCGGTGATCCAGGTGCCGTAGCCCTTGTTGTCGGCGTTGCCGACGGGGGTGACGCCGAGGGCGACCAGTTCCTCCGTGTACGTCCACTCCAACGCCACCACCCTGGTGGCGGGTTTGGTCAGGGTGACCTGGCCCTGGGCGGTGTCGAGGACGATGGCGGCGCCCTTGGGGGCGTCGCCGCCCTTCTCGGGGTCCGCGGTCTCGCCGACGGTCCCGGACCCGCAGCCGACCGCGGCCAGCATGAGTGCCAGGGCGGCACCCGCCGTCGTGACGGCGCGCGACATCCTCTGCATGGCGAACTCTCCTAGGTGAACGTCACCCTCGGCCCGGACGGGCCGACGGGCGGGGCGGGAGGTGAGGGAGGTGGGGGACGGGCGAAAGGGGCAGGGGGCACGGCGGCGGGGCACGGCCTGTGGGGTGTGGCGCGTGGGGTGTGGCGCTGGGTGTGGGCCGACGGCGCGGTGCCGGGCCGACGGCGGACTCAACCGGCGGGGGGTGCGGCCTCGGCGGAGTGCGCGGCTCCCGCGGGCGGCTCGGCCCCGGCGGGCGGCCGCTGCGGGAAACAGGCGAGGTAGCCGGTGGCCGGGTCGCGGACCACGCTCACGCGCAGGCCGAAGGCCCGGTCGATGACCTCGGGGGTCAGCACGGCGGCGGGGTCGCCCGCCGCCGTGATGCCGCCGTCCGCGACGACCACGACCTCGTCCGCGTAGGCCGCGGCCTGCATCAGGTCGTGCAGCACCACGCCGCAGGCGATGCCGTGCTCGCGGGCCAGCCGGCGTACGACGTCGAGCACTTCGAACTGGTGGCGCAGGTCGAGGTAGGTGGTGGGCTCGTCCAGCAGCAGCACGCCGGCCCGCTGCGCCAGCACCATGGCCAGCCAGGCGCGCTGGCGTTCGCCGCCGGAGAGTTCGTCGAGCCGCCGGTCGACGAGGGGGGCGGCGTCGGTGACGTGGAGGGCCCAGTCGATCGCCCCGGTGTCCTCGCCCGTGTGCCGGGCGAGGGCGCCGCGGTGGGCGTAGCGGCCGTGGCGGACGAGTTCGCGTACGGTGACCCCGGCGGGGGCCTGCGAGGTCTGCGGCAGGAAGGCCAGGCGCTGGGACAGCGTCCGGCGGCCGAAGGAGCCCAGCGGCGCGTCGTCTATCCGCACCTCGCCGCCGATGGGGGGCAGCAGTCCGGCCACCGTGCGCAACAGGGTGGATTTCCCGCAGCCGTTGGGGCCGACCAGTACCGTGATCGCCCCCGCGCGGAGCGAGAGGTCCACCTGCTTGAGCACCGGTCGGCCCGCATGCCCGACGTCGAGTTCCTCCGCCACCAGCCGGACGTCGCCTAACGCCACCGCGTCCCTCCCCCGTCTCGGGTTCCCGGCGTCACCATACAACTTAGGTAAGGCAGCCCTAAGATCCATTTCCGGAACCCGGTGACCTGTGACCATGTCGAGATCCCGTACACCACCACACACCCCCGGCACACTCTCACCACCCCTTGCCGGGAGGGGAGTCGGCCGGTAATGGCGTATGGTCCAGGCGTGCGCCGGCGGCTACGGACGACGGCGTTCCGCGGCCTTCCGGATGCCGTAGGCGGCCGCTCCGGCAGCGAGCACCGCGGCCCCGGAGACCACCGAGGAGGCCGGCAGGGCGAAGGCCAGGACGAGGCAGCCGACGAGGCCCAGGACGGGCACGACCCGCGGCGGCCGGCCCTCGCCGGGGGTGAGGGTCCATGCGGAGGCGTTGGCGACGGCGTAGTACACGAGCACCCCGAAGGAGGAGAAGCCGATGGCGCCGCGCAGGTCGGCCGTCGCCGCCAGGACGGCGACGACACCGCCGACCGCGAGCTCCGCGCGGTGCGGGACCCGGAACCTCGGGTGGACGGCGGCCAGGGCGTGCGGCAGGTGCCGGTCCCGGGCCATGGCCAGGGTGGTGCGGGAGACTCCCAGGATCAGCGCCAGCAGCGAGCCGAGCGCGGCCACCGCCGCCCCGGCCCGGACGACCGGCACCAGCCCGTCGGCGCCGGCCGCGCGGACCGCGTCCGACAGCGGGGCGGTGGAGTCCGCCAGCCCCTGCGGGCCGAGCACCGCCAGGACCGCGAGCGCGACCAGGACGTAGACGACGAGCGCGATGCCGAGGGCGATCGGAACGGCCCGCGGGATCGTCCGCGCCGGGTCGCGTACCTCCTCGCCGAGGGTGGCGATGCGCGCGTACCCGGCGAAGGCGAAGAACAGCAGGCCCGCGGCCTGGAGCAGCCCGGCGGGGCCGGTGCCGGAGCCGAGGGCGAGGCGGGCCGCGTCGGCCGCCGGGGAGGTGGAGGCGGCGACGGCGACCGCGGCGAGCACCGCGAGGACGACGGCCACGATCACCCGGGTCAGCAGGGCCGACTTCTGCACCCCGGCGTAGTTGACCGCGGTCAGGGCCACCACGGCCGCGACGGCGACCGCCTGTGCCTGGCCGGGCCAGACGTACGCGCCGACGGTCAGGGCCATCGCCGCGCAGGAGGCGGTCTTGCCGACGACGAACGCCCACCCGGCGAGGTAGCCCCAGAAGTCCCCGAGCCGCTCGCGGCCGTAGACGTAGGTACCGCCGGAGGCGGGGTACCGGGCGGCGAGGCGGGCGGAGGAGGTGGCGTTGCAGAACGCGACGACGGCCGCCAGGGCCAGGCCGACCAGCAGTCCGGATCCCGCCGCGCGGGCGGCGGGGGCGAGGGCGGCGAAGATCCCCGCGCCGATCATCGACCCCAGGCCGATGACCACCGCGTCGGTGACCCCCAGCCGCCGCCGCAGCGCGTCCGGCCCCGCGGCCGCGTCCGTCGGCTCCACCATGCCCCGCTCCCCTCGTTGCGGGGCCCCGACCGGGCCCCGACCGGGGCAGACGATAGCGGGCGGCCGTGAACGGCCGGCGCGGACGGCTGGCGCGGACGGGCGCGCAGCGGCGCGGGGCCCGCCCTCACCGGCCGGCCCGGGCCCGCACCGGGCTGTCGCCGAAGTCAGCGTCGAGCTCGGCCCAGGACAGGACGGTGTGGTGGCCGTCGCCGCCGCTGACCGCCAGCAGGAACCGCGACCGGTCCTTGCGGCGGCGGGCGTCGAAGGCCGGGCCCGCGTCGGCGACCACCCCGCGCAGCAGGGCGCCCTCGAACACGTGGTGCTGCGGGCCGTTGGTGGCGCGGTCGAAGGTGACCGCCGCCCGGTGCTGCGCCCAGCCCCGCAGGTCCGCGACGCTGAGCCGCGCCGGCTGGTCCAGGTCTCCGTGAAGCAGGAGTTCGGCCATGGGTTCCTCATGCCCGTTCGCTCCGCCCTGCGAACCTCATCTGCAAGGATTCGCAGGACTTCTGGCTGGCAGATCAACGGCAATCACCCGTGCACGGGTTGCATCTTCCGCCAGATCACGTCCCGGGTGACGGGCAGTTCGGCGAAGCGGACGCCCGTCGCGTCGCGCAGGGCGTTGGCGAAGGGGTCGCGCCGAGGGCCTGGGCCACTACCTGACAGTACGTCCGGGCGCAGGGGCGCTCGGTGCCGCGGGCGGTCGCTGCGACGGGCCGGCCGACGTGCGCGGGTGTCCGGTGCGGCGCTTTTCCCGCCCCGGCCCGTCGCCGAGGATGCCGTCCATGGGACTCCACGAAGACATCGACCCGAGCCGCGCACGGAACGCCGCCGAGCTGGTGGCCCTCATGCGGAACCTCCAGGACCGCTCCGGTCTGAGCTATCGCCGGCTGGAGCACCGGGCCGCGGAGCAGGGGCGGATCCTGACGCGCAGCACGATCTCGTACGCCCTCACCCGGCCCGCCCTCCCGCGCCGCGACATGCTGGCCGCCTTCGTCGCGGCGTGCGGCCACGAACCCGAAACCGCCGCCTGGCTCGACGCCCGGGACCGGCTCGCCGCCGAGTCGGAGGGCGGTTCCGGCCCGGCCGGGGCCCCGGCGGCTCCCGCCGACTCCCGGCAGCCCGGTCCGACGCCGGGGACCTCACCCGGCCGACGCTTACGACCGCGCCGCCTCCTGGCGTCGTGCGGCGCGGTCGTGGCCGCGCTGGGGCTGGGCTACGGGTTGGCGAAAGGGCTCCCGGGGGCCGCCCAGAGCCCGCCCGCGAAGGACACGCCGCCCTCCGCGACACCGGCGCCGGCTCCGGCGAAGCAGCCCGCCGCCGGGTTCACCCTCTTCGAGGGGCGGTCCCTCAAGGGCACGACGGCGGCGAGCGTGGGCTACCGGTTCTGGGACACCGGGGACGGCTGGTTCGGGATCGAGTACGTGACCCCCTACTCCCGTGACGAACCCGACGCCTACCAGGACGGCTGGGGCGGCAAGCTCCGGATGCACTTCGAGGACCGCTTCGGCACGCACACCGTGGACCTCACCGACAACCCGGACGGCGAACCCGACGGCGGCAAGGACGACATCCGCTACGGCCTGAAGAACGTGTGGTTCGAGGTCTGCGACTCCGACGGCCGTGACCAGGTGCGCGGCTGCCAGCGCCTGCGCAAGGCCAGGACCTGACCCGTCGAAGGTGCCGCAGCGCCCGCAACGGCCGGTGCCTGGGCCGGGGTTCGGGCAGCTACCCGCCCGGGCGGAACGCTCAGTCCCGCCCGGGCCGCGCGCAGGTCGGGCGCCGGCGTCCGATCAACTCAACGGTCGACCGCGTACTGCACGAACAGGGCCCAGCCCTCCCGACCGACCGTGAAGGCCGGGCGGGTGAGGTCCTTGGAGTCCCGTACGTGGATGGCCTGTGGAGCGAAGGCGACCTCCACGCAGCTGTCGCCCTGGGTGCCGCTGTAGCTGGACTTGAACCATACGAGTTCCGATGCGCTCATAGCTCTCCTCGCAGTTGCTCCAACAAGCCCTGCGATTCTTGGGGGTTCAGGGCCTGCGAGCGCAGTGTGTCATAGCGCTGGTGAAGGAAGCTCACCTCCCGTGGGCTACTGACCAGCCGCCCGTTCTGCTGCCCCTCGGAGTACGCGAGGCGCCTGCCCTCCGGAGTTTCCAGCAGCTGCAGTGGTCCGTCCAAGCACGAATGCGACTCCGCCCCCAGCGGTACCACCTGAAGCGTCACATTGCGCCGCGCGCTCTGCTCCAGCACGTGATCGAGCAAGGTTCGCGTGACTTCCGGACCGCCGAGCCTCCGCCGGAACACCGCCTCCTCCACGATGAAACTGAACGGGACATGCGGCCGCGCGCGCAACATCTTCTGTCGGTCCAGCCGAGCGGCAACCTGAGCCTTCACCTGTGCGTCCGTCAGCAGCGGGATGCTGTTGTCGAACACAGCACGCACGTAGGGTTCCGACTGCAACAGCCCGGGCACCAGCCGGCACTCGTACGTGTACAGGCTGACCGCCGTCTTCTCCAACCGCGCCCACCGCCGGAACCATGCCGCCAGCCCGGGTTCCCCCCGGGTCAGGTGCTTGGCCGCCTTCCTGAGCGCGCCCGTGTTGCCCAGGGCCCCCTCCGCCCGTTCCACGAACGCCACGTCCGGCATCCGCCGGCCCAGCTCCACCGACTCCACCGTGTGCTTGGAGAACCGGACCCTCGCGCCGAATTCCAACCGGCTGAGCCCGGCGTGCTCCCTCAGGGCCTGGACCACGGCGCCGAACGTCCTCAGGCTGTCCGAGGGGTCCGGCTCCCGCTCCCCGTCCCCGCCCGCCCTGCCTGCTCCACCCTCGACCACCGTCATGCGCGGTCACCTCCACGTACGCCCCCGCGGGCTCGTCCCGCGCTCGACCCACCCAGGGTGACGACGGTCACACCGTACCGTCTACCCTGTGCGCCCGTACGCTGACTGCGCGTACGGGGTGCGCTCCTCCGGGGTCCTGGCCGTGGGGCAGGCGTACGGCGACGCGCGGCCGGGACGGAGGCCCGCGGTCAGCGGAGCCGGTCGGCGAAGGCCGCGTAGGCCGGGGCGTCGAAGAGGACGAAGCGGACCTCTTCCACCGAGGTGGCGGCTGCACGGACCGTCTCCACCGCGATGCGGGCGCCGTCGTCCATCGGCCAGCCGTAGACGCCGGTCGAGATGGCCGGGAAGGCGACCGTACGGGCGCCCAGCTCGTCCGCGACGCGCAGTGACTCGCGGTAGCAGGAGGCCAGGAGGTCCGAGCGGTCCTCGGTGGCCGACCAGACCGGGCCGACCGTGTGGATCACCCACTGGGCGGGCAGGCGGCCCGCGGTCGTGGCCACGGCCCGGCCCGTCGGGAGGCCCTTGCCGTAGTGGGAGGCGCGCAGCGCGCGGCAGGCCTCCAGGATCTCCGGGCCTCCGCGCCGGTGGATGGCTCCGTCCACTCCCCCGCCGCCGAGCAGCGAGGAGTTCGCGGCGTTGACCAGGGCGTCCGCCTGCTCGGCGGTGATGTCGCCCTGGACGAGCGTGATGCGGACCATCAGGAGCCGGCCTTTCGGAGGTGCCGCCAGACCGCCTTGGCGGCGTTGTGGCCGGACATGCCGTGCACGCCGGGGCCGGGCGGGGTGGCGGAGGAGCAGAGGAAGACGGCGGGGTGTGAGGTCGTGTACGGGGAGAGGGACAGTTTGGGGCGCAGCAGCAGTTGGAGCCCGGAGGCCGCGCCGCAGGCGATGTCCCCGCCGACGTAGTTGGGGTTGCGGGCGGCTAGCTGCGGCGGGCCAGCCGTGGCCCGGGCGAGCACGAGGTCGCGGAAGCCCGGTGCGAAGCGCTCCAGTTGGCGTTCGACGGCGTCGGTGAGGTCGCCCTCCCAGCCCGCGGGGACGTGCCCGTACGCCCAGAAGACGTGCTTGCCCTCGGGGGCGCGGCCAGGGTCGGCGAGGCTGGGCTGGGCGGTGATCAGGAACGGGGTGCGGGGCGCCCGCCCGCCGGAGGCGAGCTGGAGGGCGGCGTCGATGTCGCGGGCGCGCGGCCCGACCTGGACGGTGCCGGCCCGGCGCGGGGCCTCGGCGGTCCACGGCACCGGCCCGGACAGGGCGTAGTCGATCTTGAAGACGGAGGCGCCGTACCGGTAGCCGTCGTACGCGTGCCCCAGGCGGGCGATCCGGGCCAGCGCGGTCGGCGAGGTGTCGAAGACGTACGCACGGGCCGGCGGGAGCTCGTCGAGGCGTTTGACCTCGAACCCGGTGTGGATGCTGCCGCCCAGGTCGGCGAGGTACCCGGCGAGGGCGTCGGAGACCGACTGGGAGCCGCCGCGGGCCATGGGCCAGCCGCCCGCGTGCGCGGCCAGGGCGAAGACGAGGCCGACGGCGCCGGTGGCGATGCCGTCCAGCGGGGCGATGACGTGCGCGACGAGCCCGGCGAACAGGGCCCTGGCCCGCTCGTCCCGGAACCGCCGCAACAGCCAGGTGGACGGCGGCAGTCCGGCCAGCCCGAAGCGGGCCAGGGTGACCGGGTCGCGGGGCAGGGCGGTGGCGGGCAGGGACATGAAGTCCCGTGCCAGGGTGTCCCACCGGCCGAGGAACGGGGCGACCAGCCGCCGGTACGCGCCCGCGTCGCGCGGCCCGAAGGAGGCCGCGGTCTCGGCCACGGAACGGGAGAGCACCGCGGCCGTGCCGTCGTCGAAGGGGTGCGCCATCGGCAGCGGGGAGTGCACCCACTCCAGCCCGTACCGGGCCAGCGGCATCGCGGCGAACGCCGGGGAGCCGGCGCCCAGCGGGTGGACGGCCGAGCAGGGGTCGTGCCGGAACCCGGGGAGGGTGAGCTCCTCCGTACGGGCCCCACCCCCGACGGACTCCGCGGCTTCGAACACGGCCACCGAAAAGCCGCGCCGGGCCAGTTCGACGGCGGCCGTCAGCCCGTTGGGCCCCGCCCCCACCACGACCGCATCGAGAATCGACGGCACTATGCGACTCCTTCGTCCGGCGGCGCCACCACCTCCAGGATATTCGGACCGCCACCGCAGGCCCCGGGTACGGCCGCCGCGGCCCCGGGGTTCGTCAGATCGGGACGGGTTCAGACCCCGCGGAGCAGCTCGCGGATCCGTACGGCCGTGGCCTCGTCGCGGCCCACGGCGAAGGGCAGCTCGTTGTCCCGGTCGATGCGGAAGGGCACCCCGGCGACGGTGCTCTGGGCGCCGCCGGCCTCGGCGACGAGCAGCAGCCCGGCCGCGTGGTCCCAGGCCGAGGGCCAGGTGAAGGCGAGGCCGTCGACCTGGCCGCGGGCCACCTTCAGGTACTCCAGTCCGGCCGAACCGCAGGGGCGGGGGTCGACGCCCGGCACGTCCAGGCGGGACAGGATCCGCTTGTCGCCGTCGGTGGTGTAGAGCGGGTGGGCGATGGCGACGCGCAGGTCGGCGCCGGGGTCCGGGGAGCCGCAGTACAGGCGCTCCTCCCCCAGGTGGGCGCCCTGGCCGCGCACGGCGGTGGCCATCTCGTCGAGCGCCGGGGCGAAGGTCCAGGAGGCGAGGATCTCCCCGTGGTGGGCGAGGGCGACCAGGGTGCAGAAGGCGGGGTCGCCGGAAACGAACTGCCGGGTGCCGTCGACGGGGTCCACGATCCACACCGGGGCGTCGCCGCGCAGGGCCCCGTACACGGTCGGGTCGGCGTGCACGGCTTCCTCGCCGACGACGGCCGAGCCGGGCAGCAGCCGGGTGAGGGCGGCGGTGAGGTGCTCCTCCGCCTTGCGGTCGGCGACGGTCACCAGATCGTGCGGGCCGCTCTTCTCGTCCACTTCGTGGTCGGCGAGCTGCCGGAACCGCGGCATGATCTCGGCGGCGGCCGCCTTGCGGACGGCTTCCTCGACGGCGGACAGGTCACGTGCCAGGAACTGTTCGATCATGCCTCCATCAGAACATGCGCGCCCCGCGATCCCCACCGCATTCCCCCAAGAGCCGGCGCCCCCCGGGTGACCGTCAGGTGAACCCACCCGCCCCCGCCCGGGCCTCCCCGGGCGGCACGGCCGGCGGAGGGCGTGCCCCGCGGGTCCGGTCCCGCGGGGCACGCCCCGGGATCACGGCGGACCCGCGCCCCGCCCGGCCGTCGGCGCGGGCCGTCAGTCCTGGAACGCCGGGATGACGTGCTGGCCGTAGGCGTCGATGGTGGCCGCCTTCGCGTCGTGCATGTCGTAGACGGCGAACTGGTCGACGCCGAGGGCGCGCAGGGCCCGGAGCTTCTCGACGTGCGCCTCGGCCGGGCCGAGCAGGCAGAACCGGTCGACGATCTCGTCGGGGACGAAGTCCGTGGACGGGTTGCCGGCCCGCCCGTGGTGGCTGTAGTCGTAGCCCTCGCGGGACTTGATGTAGTCGGTGAGGGCGTCGGGCACCATGCCCGAGTGCTCGCCGTACCGGCCGACCAGGTCGGCGACGTGGTTGCCGACCATGCCGCCGAACCAGCGGCACTGCTCGCGGGCGTGGGCCAGGTCCTCGCCCACGTACGCGGGCGCCGCCACGCAGACGGTGATCGCGTCCGGGTCGCGGCCGGCCTCCTCGGCGGCGGTGCGGACCGCGCGCACCATCCACTCGGTGAGGAAGGGGTCGGCGAGCTGGAGGATGAACCCGTCCGCCTTCTGTCCGGCGAGGGCCAGGGCCTTCGGCCCGTACGCGGCCATCCAGACGGGGAGGCGGCCCTCCCTCACCCACGGGAGCCGCAGCGGCTGGCCGTCGACCTCGGCCTCCCGGCCCTCGGCGAGGTCCCGGATGACGTCGATGGCCTCGCCGAGCCGGGCCAGGGTGTTGGGTTTGCGTCCGGCGACCCGCATCGCCGAGTCGCCGCGGCCGATGCCGCACACCGTGCGGTTGCCGTACATGTCGTTGAGGGTGGCGAAGGTGGAGGCGGTGACCTCCCAGGTGCGGGTGCCGGGGTTGGTGACCATCGGGCCGACGGTCAGCTTCGTCGTGTTGGCCAGGATCTGGCTGTAGATGACGAAGGGCTCCTGCCACAGCACGGCCGAGTCGAAGGTCCAGCCGTAGCGGAAGCCGTTGCGTTCGGCTCGGCGCATGAGGCTGACGACCTCGGAGGCGGGCGGGTCGGTCTGCAGGACGAGGCCGAAGTCCATGGGCGGCTCCTTGCGGGGTGCGGGGTGCGGGGTGCGGGCGGGGCTACAGGTACTGGCAGGCGGAGCGGGGTACGAAGGTCCCGTGGCCGGCGCGCCCGGTGAACTCGCGGTTTTCGATGACGGGTTCGCCGCGGGAGAGGACGGTGTCGACGCGCCCGGTGATCCGCTTGCCCTCGTAGGCCGAGTAGTCCACGTTCATGTGGTGCGTCCGCGCGGAGACGACCTGCTCGGCGTGCGGGTCGTAGAGGACGATGTCCGCGTCCGAGCCGGGGGCGATGGTGCCCTTCTGCGGGTAGAGGCCGAACATCCGGGCCGGCGTCGCGCAGGCGATCTCGATCCAGCGGCGGCGGGTGATGTGCCCGTCCAGGACCGCCTGGTGCAGGAGGTCCATCCGGTTCTCCACGCCCGGCAGCCCGTTCGGGATCTTCGAGAAGTCGCCGCGGCCCAGCTCCTTCTGCCCCTTGAAGCAGAACGGGCAGTGGTCGGTGGAGACCACCTGCAGGTCGTCGGTGCGCAGGCCCCGCCACAGCGCGGCCTGGTGCTCGCGCGGCCGCAGGGGGGTCGAGCAGACGTACTTGGCGCCCTCGAAGTCCGGCTCCGCGAGGTTGTCGGTGGACAGGAAGAGGTACTGCGGGCAGGTCTCCCCGAACACGGGCAGGCCCTTGTCGCGGGCGGCCGCCAGCTCGGCGACGGCCTCCTCCGCCGAGACGTGGACGACGTACAGCGGGGAGCCCGCGACGCGGGCGAGCTGGATCGCCCGGTGCGTGGCCTCGGCCTCCAACAGGGCCTTGCGGACCTCGCCGTGGTAGCGGGGGTCGGTCTCCCCGCGGGCGAGGGCCTGCTCGACGAGCACGTCGATCGCGATGCCGTTCTCCGCGTGCATCATGATCAGCCCGCTGTTGCCGGAGGCCCGCTGCATGGCGCGCAGGATCTGCCCGTCGTCGCTGTAGAAGACCCCCGGGTAGGCCATGAAGAGCTTGAAGGAGGTCACGCCCTCCCCGACGAGGAGGTCCATCTCCTTGAGGGTGCCCTCGTTGACGTCCGAGAGGATCATGTGGAAGCCGTAGTCGACGGCGCACTTGCCGTCGGCCTTGTCGTACCAGGTGTCGAGTCCCTCGCGCAGCGCGCGGCCCCGGCTCTGCACGGCGAAGTCGACGATGGTGGTGGTGCCGCCCCAGGCGGCGGCCCGGGTGCCGGTCTCGAAGGTGTCCGAGGCGGAGGTGCCGCCGAAGGGCAGCTCCATGTGGGTGTGGGCGTCGACCCCGCCGGGGATCACGTACTTCCCGGCGGCGTCGAGGACGCGGCCGGCGCCGGCGGTCCAGCCCTCGGCGGTGTCGGAGCCGTGCGCCGCGAGGGCGGTCACCCGGCCGTCCTCGACCAGGACGTCGGCGTGGAGCTCGTCGGCGGCCGTGATGACGAGGCCGCCGCGGATCAGGGTGCGGATGGACATGTGCGGCGCCTCCCGGCTACACGGTGCTGCGCAGGGCCCGTTCGATGATCTCGGCGCCCTCTTCCGCCTCGGCGACGGTGAGGGACAGCGGCGGCGCGATGCGCAGCACGCTGGTGTCGTGCCCACCGCCCTTGCCGAGCAGCAGGCCTCCCTCCCGGGCGGCCTCCAGGACGGCGGCGGCCGCTTCCGGGTCGGCCCGGTCGGTGCCGGGCCGGGTCAGCTCCACTCCGGCCATCAGTCCGCGGCCGCGTACCTCGCGTACGGCGGGCACGGTGGCGGCGATGGCCCGCAGCCGCTCCAGGAGCAGGCCGCCGACGCGGCGGGCGTTGCCCTGGAGGTCGTGTTCCAGCAGGTAGCCGAGGTTGGCGAGGCCGGCGGCCATGGTGACCGGGGAGCCGCCGAAGGTGGAGATGGAGTTGGCGTCCAGGCAGTTCATGATCTCGGCGCGGGCGACGACCCCGCCGATGGACATGCCGTTGCCGATGCCCTTGGCGAAGGTCAGGATGTCCGGGGGTCCGCTGCGGGCGTGTGCCTGCCAGCCCCAGAAGTGCTCGCCGGTACGGCCCCAGCCGGTCTGCACCTCGTCGCTGATCCAGAGGATGCCGTGCCGGTCCAGCACCTCGCGGAAGGCCCCGTACAGGCCGTCGGGCGGCGAGGTGAACCCGCCGACGCCCTGGACCGGCTCGGCGATCAGGGCGGCGACGGAGCCGCGGGCCTGGCCGAGCACGTCCTCCAGGTCGGCGACGGCGGCCGCGGTGAACGCCTCGTCGGACAGCTCCGCGAAGGGGCCGCGGGTGCGGACGGCGCCGTGGACGTAGTACGTCTGGAGCGGCGAGAGGCTCGTCGGGGACCAGCCGCGGTTGCCGGTGATGCCGACGGTGGAGAAGGACCGGCCGTGGTAGCTGTTGCGCATCGCCAGGATCTGGTTGGAGCGGCGGTACGCGGTCGCGAGCAGCAGCGCGGTGTCGTTGGCCTCGGTGCCGGAGGTGGTGAAGAAGACCCGCGCCTCGGGGATGCCGGACAGGGCGGCGATCCGCTCGGCCAGTTCGACCATCGGGCGGTTGAGGTAGAGGGTGGAGGAGTGGATGAGCCGCCCGGCCTGCTCGGCGACGGCCTTGGTGACCTCGGGCAGGGCGTGGGCGGTCATCGTGGTGAGGATGCCGCCGAAGAAGTCGAGGTAGCGGTTGCCGTCCGCGTCCCAGACGTGTCGTCCCTCGCCGTGGGTGAGCTCGATGGGGCGGTCGTAGTAGAGCGCGAGCCAGTCGGGCAGGACGGAGCGGTGCCGGCTGAGCAGGGGGATCGGGTCGGTCACGGCTGTACGAGCCCTCCGTAGGCGTCGGGTCGGCGGTCGCGGTAGAACGCCCATTGGGTGCGGACCTCTTCGATGAGGCCGAAGTCGAGGTCGCGGACGAGGAGTTCCTCCTCCTTGTCGCTGGCCGTCTCACCGACGAAGCGGCCCCGCGGGTCCACGAAGTAGCTGGTGCCGTAGAAGTCGTTGTCGCCGTACTCCTCCCGGCCGATCCGGTTGATCGCGGCGACGAAGTACTCGTTGGCGACGGCCGCGGCGGGCTGCTCCAGCTGCCACAGGTAGGCGGACAGGCCGCGGTGGGTGGCGGACGGGTTGTAGACCAGCTGGGCGCCGGCCAGGCCCAGGGCCCGCCAGCCCTCGGGGAAGTGGCGGTCGTAGCAGATGTAGACGCCGACCTTGCCGACGGCGGTGTCGAAGACGGGCCAGCCGAGGTTTCCGGGGCGGAAGTAGTACTTCTCCCAGAACCCCTTGACCTGCGGGATGTGGTGCTTGCGGTACTTGCCGAGGTAGCTGCCGTCGGCGTCGATGACGGCGGCGGTGTTGTAGTAGAACCCGGAGTCCTCCACCTCGAAGACCGGTACGACGATCACCATGCCGGTCTCGCGGGCGAGCTCCTGCATCCGGCGGACGGTCGGGCCGTCGGGGACCGGCTCCGCCCAGCGGTAGTGCTCGGGCTCCTGGACCTGGCAGAAGTAGGGGGCGTTGAACACCTCCTGGAAGCCGATGATCCGCGCACCCTCGGCGGCCGCTCTCCGGGCGTGCTCCTCGTGTTTGACGATCATCGACTCGGTGTCTCCGGTCCAGGTGGCCTGGACGAGCGCGGCGCGGACGACTTGGGCCATGAGCTGCTCCTCGCGACGGGAACGCCGACTTCTACGCACGTAGACGGTGTGCGTAGGGACTAGAACGTAGGCCTCGTCACACCCCGGGGCAAGACCGCCTTGCACTGATGGCGCAGTCGGTCCGACTGGGTCGAGAAACGTTCACAGTCGGTCGATTTCGACTTGGAACGGTCGGACTGCGGTTCGGTTCGGACACCGAGGGCGGTACTCAGGAGGCGAAGAACTTCCCCACGCGCAGCGCGTGCACGAGGTCGCGGTGGTGCCCCGCGGAGACGGCCTCGGCGGCCCTGAGCAGGCGCGGGACGAACCACTGCGGGTCCCGGCGGGCGAGACGGGCCGACTCCTCCGCGGTACGGGCGCGGACGAACGCACCGAGCAGGGCGTCGGCCTCGCCGGGGCGGCCGGCCTCGACCAGGGCCAGCGCCGCCTCGGCCAGCTCGGCGGCGGGGCGGGACACGCCCTGGCGCAGCAGCGCCTCGCAGTCGGCGTGCCGGCCGGCCGCGCCGAGGGCCGCGGCCACCGCGGCGAGCCGCTCGGGCGGGAGCGAGGCCGCCTCCCACAGCAGGGTGGCCCAGTCGGCCGCGAGCCCGGCGCGGACCAGCTCGGCGGCGAGCTCCGGCAGCAGCCCGGGCGACCAGGCCGCGGCCTCGCACAACAGGGCGTGCGCCTCGCCGCTGCGTCCCTGCGCCCGCAGCGTGATCAGCTCGGTCACGGTCCCCCGCACGCCCCGTCCCCGGACCGCCTCCGCACCGCCGCCCTGCGGCGCGGAGCCCGCCCCGGGCCACCCGTCCGCACTCCCCGCGCCCTGCGGCTCCACCACCACCGCCACCGGCTCCGGCTGCGGCTCCGGCTGCGGCTGCGGCTGCGGACGGCCGAACCGGGCGCCGCGCGGCGGGCCGACCGCGGGGCCGCGTCCCTGCGGCTGGGCCGACTGCTCTCGTGGCGCTGACCGCTCCGGCCGTTCCGGCTGTTCCGGCAGCTCCGGCACGTGCGGTTCGAGGTGTCCGAAGCGCGCCCCGCGCGGCAGGGCGCTGCCGGTGCCGGGGCCCGCCGGGTGTCCGGGCGGCGGACTGAAGGGCGTCGGCTCTGGGGCCGCCGAGCCGGCGTACCGCGCCCCGCCGGCCCTGCGGGTGCGGCCCCGCGGCCACCGCCCCTCGACCCGCCCCGCCCTCCCCGGTGCCGCACCGCCGGAGCCCGCCCCCGGTGCCCCGCCCGGCCCCTCGTACGGCCCCTCGTGCGGGTCTCGGTCCGGGTGTCCGGCCTGCGGATCGGCGGCCGGGGCGGACGCGGGGGGTGGGGCGGGCGCGGGGGGTGTACCGGGGTGGCCCGTGGCTCCGCCCGGCGGTGATGCGGCGGCGGCCGGGGGTTCCGGGCGTTGGCGGGGGACCGCCGGGAGGAGGGCGGGGGTGGGGGTGGTCAGGGCGGTCAGGCGGGCGGTGAGGTCGGCGTGGCGGGAGGCGGCGCGGGCGGCGTCGTCGCGGAGCCACGCGAGTTCCCCGGCGACCGCGTCCGCCTCCGCCCGGTCCGCGGTGGTGGTGAGCCGCGTCGTCAGGCTCCGTGCCGCCGCCTCCGAGGCGTCCCGCTGTTCTGCGGCGGCCACGATCAGGGTCTGCAACTCCTCGGCCCCGCCCGGCAGCCGGTCCCAGGCCGCGGCTGCCTCCGCCCGGAGCCGGGCCGCGTACTGCGCCTCCCGCGCCGCGAACTCCGGGCCCCGTGCCTCGGCGAGGTCCCCGAGCAGTGACTCCACCACGTCCCACGGGGGCATCGCCGCCCCGTCCAGGCAGGCCCGCATCCCCTCCGGGTCCCGGCGCAGGAACTCCCCGTACCACCCCGCCCCCGGGTCCAGTCTCTGCGCCAACCCGCGTAAGTAGTCCGAGAGTTGGGTGATCACCAGCGAAGCCGCGGTCTCCATGCCCCGCATTGGAACCCACGGGTGTTACAGGCGGGCTACGGGAATCTCAAACCTTGACGGCGATCCCCGTGTGCGGGCGCCGCCCGAACCGGACGAGCGCGCCCGGGACGTCCACCGACCAGAACTGCCAGGAGTACTTCCGCGACATCAGCCGCCGCACCCGCTTCAGCCCGGCCTCGTCCAGCAGCCGCGCCCGGCCCTCCAGCACCGGGGTCCCGGGCGCGACGCGCCCGCGCACGTCGCAGGCCTGGAGGGTGACCCGCCCGTTGTTCCGGATCCGCTTGACCTTCCACGAGTCGGACCGGGTCCAGACGTACAGCTCGCCGGCGTCGGCGACGGCCCACACGGGCGTCGCGACGGGTGTGCCGTCCTTGCGGAAGGTGGTGAGGCTGACGTACTTCGCCCGCCCGAGCTCTTCGAGGGTCATCCTCCGAGGCTACGGCACCGCCCGCGACGGGCCCCGGCCGCCCGGGGCCCGGTCCCGACGAACAGCACGCGGCCCGGGCGGACGGGGCGGGACGGCCCGGTCCCCTGCAGGGTGTTCCCAGTGCTGTGGCCGGAAAGGTTTGCCGGCTCGCGGCGTCCGGTGCGGTGCATCGCAAGGCGGAGGGCCGCGGCTCGTACGGGACGTACTTGCGCGGTCCGACAACGCGGCGAGGTGCCGTGCCTGGGGGCACCTCCCAGCGGTAGCTGGGGGAGCGTCGCGAGGCGGTGAACCTTTCCGGTCACAGCACTTAGCGGGGTAGGGCCAGCCAGACGGAGAAGGTGGGGACCGTGGAGCGTTCACCGGCGCGCACGGTGCCGAGCGGCTGCCCCAGGCAGTCCCGGGTCCCGTAGAGCTCGACCGTGGCGGGGCTGTCGTTGTGCAGGTGCACGGCCGGGGCGTCGCGGAGGGCCGGCAGGTCGATGCACAGCCCGCTCTCCGGGGCCCGGAGGACGTCGGCGTCCGGGCGCCCGTCCCCGTCGGTGTACGCGTAGGACAGCTGTCCGGGCACGGGGTGCGCATCGGCCGGGCCGACGGCGGACAGGAGCAGGAAGGAGGAGGCGGCGGCGATGCCGGCCGTGGTGGTGCGGTTGTGCATCCGTGCAGCGTAGGAGGGCCCTGACCTGCTGAAACGCTTCGCCCTGGGCTGAGGGGCGGCCATTCACCCGAATGCCGCGCCGCGTCACCTCGACATGGCCCTCCCGGCGGGGGCGGTCGGCGGCGCGGCCGGGTGGCGGCCCGCGTCGGCCGCGCCGCCGTCGGGGGCGGCACAGGCAGCGATCAGCAGCCCTCCCGCCAGGAGTGCGCCGAGGAATCCGAGTCCGAGCCGTTCGGCTGCGTTGCTGGCTGACACCCCTTCACGTTGCCCCGCGCCCGGCCGCGGGCCCCGCCGATTGCGCCGTTCGGCCCGTGCGGCCGCCCGAACGACGGCCGGCGGTTACCGGAACGGGTCAGAGCGGCCCGACCGGATCAGGACCGGGTCAGGCGGGGACGAGCGCGCAGCGGCGGACGACGTCGTCCAGGGAGAGGCCGAGCGCCTCGGCCAGGGCGGCCACGGTGAAGAAGGCCGGCGTGGGCGCCCGGCCCGTCTCGATCTTGCGGAGGGTTTCGGCGGAGAGCCCGGCGGTCGCCGCGATCTCGACCATGCTGCGCCCACCGCGGGCCTCGCGCAGCAGCGCACCGAGGCGCTCGCCGCGTTCGCGCTCTTCGGGGGTCAGGGGAGTTCGGACCATGGGGCCATCCTACCGGCCGACCCAACAATCATCCCGGTATTGTTATACCGGTATAGTTATTGGCATGGTGGAGATCAAGACGGACGAGTCGATCGACGAGATGCGTGCCGCGGGCCGGGTGGTCGCCCAGGCCCTGGCCGCCGTACGGGATGCGGCGCGCGTGGGGGTGTCCCTGCTGGAGCTGGACCGGGTGGCGCGCGGCGTCCTCGCCGAAGCAGGGGCGGCATCGCCCTTCCTCGGGTACCGGCCGCATTTCGCGCCGGTCCCCTTCCCGGGGGTGATCTGCGCCTCCGTCAACGACGCGATCGTGCACGGCATACCGGACGACCGCCGGCTGCGCGACGGCGACCTGGTCAGCATCGACTGCGGGGCCCGGCTCGGCGGCTGGGTGGGGGACGCGGCGGTCAGCTTCACCGTCGGCCGCCCCCGCCCCGCCGACCTGCGGCTGATCGGGACGGCCGAGGCCGCCCTGGCGGCCGGTGTCGCCGCCGCCGTGCCCGGCAACCGGATCGGCGACATCGCCCACGCCGTCGGCTCGGTCTGCCGCGACGCCGGGTACGGCATCCCGGAGGACTTCGGGGGCCACGGCATCGGCCGCAGCATGCACGAGGACCCGGGCGTGCCCAACGAGGGCCGGCCCGGGCGCGGCATGAAGCTGCGCCCGGGCATGGTCCTGGCGATCGAGCCGATGGTGATGGCGGGCGGCAGGGACGACTACCGCTGCGACGGCGACGGCTGGACCCTGCGGACCGTCGACGGCAGCCGCGCCGCGCACGCGGAGCACACGGTCGCGATCACCGCCGACGGCCCGAGGATCCTCACCACCCTGTGACGTTCGGGCCCCCGCGACGGGCGGACCCGACGGGCCGCGCCGTCCTACGGCTTGCCTTGCGGGTGGACGGCCATCGCCGAGCCTCCGCCCCGCCGGGTCTTCTCGGCCGCCGCGAGCCAGCGCCCGTCCGGCAGCCGCTGGACCCCGGTGGCGGCACCGATCTCCTGGTTCAGCCGGAACGCCTGGCCCAGCTTCTCCAACTGCCCGCGCAGCGGGCCGTTCCACAGGGCGGGTTCCAGCTCGGTGGTGGGCTGGTTGCGCTGGCTGGCGCGCGGCGCGGCGATGGCGTCGACCAGCGGCATGCCCCGGTCCAGGTGCTCGGTCAGGACCTGCAGGACGGTGGTGATGATGGTGGCGCCGCCCGGCGAGCCCACCGCGAGGACCGGCCGGCCGTGGTCCAGGACGATGGTGGGGGCCATGGACGAGCGGGGCCGCTTGCCCGGCCCGGGCAGGTTCGGGTCCGGGACCCCGGGCGTGGCCGGGGCGAAGGAGAAGTCGGTCAGCTCGTTGTTGAGGAGGAAGCCGCGGCCGGGGACGGTGATCGCGCTGCCGCCGGTGGACTCGATGGTGAGGGTGTAGGAGACGACGTTGCCCCAGCGGTCGGCGACCGTCAGGTGGGTGGTGTTCTCGCCCTCGTACGTGGTCGGCGCGGGCCGGCCGGCGGTGTCGCAGGGCTTGGGGTGGTACGGGTCTCCGGGGGCCAGGGGGCTGGTCAGGGCGTGTTCCGGGTTGATCAGGCAGCCGCGCGCGTCGGCGAACCGCTGCGCCAGCAGCTGGCGCGTGGGCACCTGCTCGAAGGCCGGGTCGCCGACCCACCGGCCCCGGTCGGCGAAGGAGATCCGGGAGGCCTCGATGAAGTGCTGGAAGTACTCCGCCTCGGAGAGGGCGCCCAGGTCGGTGCGCTCCAGCATGTTCAGGGCCTCGCCGACGGTGGTCCCGCCGGAGGAGGAGGGCGCCATGCTGTAGACGTCGAGCCCGCGGTACTCGACCCGGGTGGGCTCCTGCCGCTTGGTCCCGTACGCCCGCATGTCCTGGGTGGTCAGGTCGCCGGGCCGGACCGTGCGGGTGGCGGCCGGGTCGACGGGGGGCTTGCGGACGGTGTTGACGATCTCGTCGGCGAGCGGCCACCGGTACAGCGCTCCGGCGCCGTTGCGCCGGAGCTCGGCGTACGTGGCCGCCAGGTCCGGGTTCTTGAAGGTGGAGCCGACCACCGGCAGGGCGCCGCCCGGCAGGAACAGCTCGCTGGTGGCCGGGAAGTCCTTGAAGCGCTCCTGGTTGGCCTCGGTCTGGGCGCGGAAGGTGGCGTCGACCTTGAACCCGTCGCGGGCCAGCTTCTCGGCGGGCTGCAGCAGCTTGGACAGCGGGCGCGTTCCCCAGGCGTCCAGGGCGCTCTGCCAGGTGGCGGGCGTGCCGGGGACGCCGACCGAGAGGCCACTGGTCTGGGCCTCGGCGAACGGGATGGGCACCCCGTTCTCCAGGAAGAGCCCGGCGGTGGCCGACTTCGGTGCGGTCTCGCGGCCGTCGATGGTCTGCACCCGGCGGGTCCGGGCGTCGTAGTGGACGAAGTAGCCGCCCCCGCCGATGCCGGCGGAGTACGGCTCGGTGACGCCGAGCGCTGCGGCCGTGGCGACCGCGGCGTCCGTCGCGTTCCCGCCGGCCCGCAGGACGGCGATGCCGACGGCGGTGGCGTCGGGGTCGACGCTGGCGACGACCCCGCCGTAGCCCACGGCGACGGGCACCTTGGCCGGAGGTCCGCCGGCCGTCGGGGGCGGGGCCGCGGCGCCGGTGGACACGAGTGCCCCGGCGAGGGCGGCGGCGAGCGCTAAGTGGCGTGGAGCGGGACGACGCATGGCGTACCTCCGGTCGACGGCCTGTCAGGCCCCCTGCGACAGGGCTGCGGTCGGCACTGTAACTTCACCGAAGCCCCCGCGTCAGGAAGACCCGGTGCGGGCTAGCATCCCGCGCATGAACGACGACCTGCGCAACATCGTGCTCGGGGTGGCGGCCACCGCCGTCAGCGGCGGCTTCGGCTGGTTCGCACGCACCTTCCTGTGGCGCCGCGCGCTGCGCCGCAAACAGGCGCTCTTCGGCCTGCCCACCGGCTCGGACTGCCTGTTCGTGGTCAACCGTAAGCCGGACGCCGATGCGTGGTCGGTACACCGTAACGACGCCTTCGCGCTGCTGGAGATATCGGCCCTGATCAAGGACTGTGGCGCGACCCTCCAGCTGGTCTCCCACGACGAGGTCCGCCAGGGCATCGGGGAGCGCACGGAGTTCTGCGTGGGCGGCCCCTCCTCGAACACCCGGACGGTGGCCCACCTGTCCTCCATGCTGCCGGGCGTGCGGATCGGCGCGTTCGAGGAACCGGAACCGGACCGCCTGGCGATCCACGTCGGGACGGAGACCTACCGCTACGACAAGGGTCAGGCGGAGCACGTGCTGCTGGCCCGACTGACGACCGGTCCGGGAACCCGACCGGTGTTCCTGATATCGGGGCAGACGGCGGTCAGCAACCAGGCCGGCGCCAGGTACCTGGCCCGCAACCACCGGGAGCTGGCCCGCAAGTACCGGGGGGACTCGTTCTGCCTCGTGCTGAAGGTGACCAACTCCGAGGCCTACGGCCCGGACCTGACCGAGCTGATGGCGGACGTCACCGGGCCGGCCCGGACACCCGCAGCGGAAGCCGCGTGATCCCGTTGATGAAGTTCGACACGAGCCGGCGCGGCGGGCCCGCGAGCTCCGGCGCGGGCATGGCCGTACGCCATTCCTCGTGGAGGACGCGCAGCTGGAGCCGGGCGAAGTGGGCTCCGAGGCAGACGTGCGGGCCGTCGCCGAAGGAGACGTGAGGGTTGGGGTGGCGGCCGAGGTCGAGGCGGTCGGGATCGGTGAAGACGCGCTCGTCGTGGTTGGCGGAGGCGTGGAACACCACCACCTTGTCCCCGGCCCGGACCGGCTGCCCGGCGAGTTCGGTGTCGACGGCCGCGGTGCGGCGGAAGCTGAGCACCGGCGGGTGGACGCGCAGGAGCTCCTCCACGGCCCGGTCGACGGATACCTCCCCGTCGGCCAGCCGCCGGTACGCGTCCGGGTCCCGGGCGAGGGCGAGCAGCCCGCCGGGGGCGGCGCTGCGCACGGTGTCGTTGCCCGCGACGGTGAGCAGGAAGAAGAACATCTCCAGCTCGGCGGGTTCGAGACCGGCCTCGGCGAGGGAGGTCATCACGTCGTCGCCGGGGTGGCGCCGCTTGTGGGCGGCCAGCTCGCGCGCGTAGCCGAACATCTCGCCCAGCAGGGCCGGTGAGCGGGGGTTGAGGGGGGTGCCGTCGGGGCCGCGCAGGGGTTCGGGCGCGTCCTCGGGGTCCTGGTAGCCGATGACCCGTACGGTCCACTCCAGCAGCAGGCCGCGGTCGCCCGGCGGGACGCCCAGCAGGTCGGTCAGGTTCAGCAGCGCGTACTCGTCGGTGACGGCGGCGACCACGTCGGCGGCGCCGTCCTCGGCCTTCTCCCGGGCGGCGGCCAGCAGCGTACGGGCCCGCTCCCGGACCCGGGCGGCGAAGGCGTCGACGCGGGCGGGGGTGAAGGCGCGGGAGACCAGCCGGCGCAGTCGGCCGTGGTCCGGGGGATCCTGGTTGAGCATCGTGCGGCGCAGGAAGGGCAGGTCGGACGGTTCGGGGTCGCGGATCTGGGTGGCGCCCAGCCAGGAGGAGTACGTGGTGTGGTCGCGCAGCACCCGGACGACGTCGGCGTGGCGGGTGACCGCCCAGAAGCCGGGCCCGGCCGGCCAGCCCTGGACCTCGGGCTCGTCCTGCCAGGCCACCGGGTGCCGGTCGCGCAGCAGCCGGTAGCTCCCGTACGGGACGCCCTCGGCGTAGCGGCGGGGGTCGAAGACGTCGGGGAGGCGGGGGAGGTCGGCTCCGGGCCGCGGGTGCGCGGGATGCATGCGCCCACGGTGGCGGCGCGGGACCGCGCCCCGCAAGGGGGCCGGGGGGTGGCGCAGCCCGGCCGGGGCGGTGCCCGGAACGGGCGTCGGCGTCGGCGTCGGCGTCGGCCTCGGCGTCAGAGGGTGACGCCCGTGTCGCAGAGCCCGGCCGCCAGGGCGGTGTCCGGGCCGCGCAGCACGGCGCGGACGTGCGAGGCACTGGTGGAGAGCGCGGTGCACACCACCTGGCGGCGGGCCAGCTCCGACAGGTCGCCGACCCTGATCGGGAGCCGCACCTCGATCACGTCGTCCGCGAGGGCGGTGATCCGGGTGTCGGTGGCCGCCCTGGACTCGACGGGGGGCAGCGCGGTCCGCAGCCCGGCGGCCTTGTCGAGATCGGTGGGGCCCGTGAGCAGCCGGACCAGCCCGTACTCCAGCCCGTCCACCGGGATCACCGTCTGCGGGGTGGCGAGGAGCCGGCCGTCGGGGTCCACGAAGTACACCAGCGGCCGCTCGGCGGGCACGGCCACGGTCACCTTGGCGGGGGCGCCGCTCTCGACGACCCCGGTGGGCTTGATCCCGCAGCCGGCGAGGACCGCGCAGGCGAGCAGGGCGGGGAGTCCGGCGGTGGCCGCCGGGCGGCTCCGGGTCACGCGTCGGCCTCCAGCGGCATGTCGATGGTGAACACGGCTCCCCCGGCGGGCCCGTTCTCGGCGCGCAGGGTCCCGCCGTGCAGGCGGACGTTCTCCAGGGTGATGGCGAGGCCGAGGCCGCTGCCGGCGGAGCGGGTGCGGGCGGCGTCGGCCTTGAAGAACCGGTCGAAGATGTGCGGCAGCACCTCGGGGGCGATGCCGGGACCGCTGTCGGCGACCTCGATCAGCAGCCGGGGCCCGCCGATCCTGGGTTCGCTGCGCACGGTGACGCGGACCGGGGCGCTGCCGTGCCGCAGGGCGTTGCCGACGAGGTTGGCGAGGACCACGTCGAAGCGGCGAGGGTCGAGCCGGGCGCGGACCTGCCGGGGCAGGTCGGTGACGACCCGTTCGTCGTCCCAGTGGCGGCGCTCCAGGGTCTTGCGGACGGCTTCGGCGGCGTCGACGTCGTCGAGGTTGAGCTCGGCGGCGCGGGCGTCGAAGCGGGATATCTCCATCAGGTCCTCGACGAGGACGGCGAGTTTGCCGGTCTCGGCGCTGATCAGGCGGAGGGCGGAGGCCGTGTCGGTGTCGAGGCGCTCGGCGTCCTCGTCGAGGACCTCGGTGACCGCGAGCATCCCGGCGAGCGGGGTGCGCAGCTCGTGGGAGACGTCGGAGGCGAAGCGCCGGGCCCGGGTCTCGGCCTCCTGCAGTTCGCTCACGGACTGTTCGAGGGCGCGGGCCGTCTCGTTGAAGGTGCGGGCCAGCCCGGCCAGTTCGTCGGCGCCGCGGACCTCGATGCGGGTGTCGAGGCGGCCGCTGCCCAGGTTCTGGGCGGCCCTGCGCATGTCCCGTACGGGGCGCAGCACGCTGCGTGCGGCGAGCAGGGCCGGGATGACGGCGATGGCGAGGCCCGGCACGGCGCCCTGTTTGGCGGCTTCGACCATGGCTTCCGCGGTCTGGCGTTCGGTGACGAGCGGCATGGTGGCGAAGACGACGAGGCCGGTGGGCCGGCGGACGCCGTGGCGGTCGAAGACGGCGGGCATGCCGACGGCGAGGAACGGGGTGCCGCTGTCGTCGACGACCCGCTGGAAGGCGCCGTGCGGGTTCTTGCCGACCTGCCGGCGGAGCTGGTCGGTGACCACGGTGGAGACGGGTTCGCCGGAGCTGGCGGCGCGCAGGCTGCCGTACTCCGCGAAGACGGTCCAGGGGTGCGGCTTGCCGCGCTTGCCGAGGTCGCTGGCGATGCTCTGGAGCCGCGGCTGGTCCATCGGCAGGGTGATGGACTGGGTCTCGACCAGGTCGCGCAGGCTGCTGACGGCGGTGTCCTGGCTCTGCTTCAGGATTCCGTTGCGGGCCTGCTGGTAGGTGAGGGCGGCCGTGCTCACCGCGCTGATCGCGGCGACCAGCAGGAAGGCCGCGATCAGGCGGGTGCGCAGCCCGAGGGGTGCGATGCGTGCGATGCGTCCCACGGGGCTGCCTACAGGGGGCCGAAGCGGTAGCCGAAGCCGCGGACGGTCTGGATGTAGCGGGGGTTCCCGGCCGGGTCCTCGATCTTGTGGCGCAGCCGGCGGACGCAGGCGTCCACGAGCCGGGCGTCGGCGTGGTAGCTGTGCTCCCACACGTACTCCAGCAGCTGCTGGCGGGAGAAGACCTGCTCGGGCGAGGCGGACAGGTGCAGCAGGAGTTTCAGCTCGCTGGGGGCGAGGGGGACCCGTTCGCCGTTCCTGGCGACGGTCAGGCCGGCGCGGTCGACGGCGAGCTCCCCGTGGAACTCCACCCCGGGCCGGGCGGCCGCGCCGTCGCCGAGGCGGCGCAGCACGGCCTTGATGCGGGCCTCGATGACCTCGGTGCGGGCGGGCTTGACGATGTAGTCGTCGGCGCCTGCCTCCAGGCCGACGACGATGTCGAAGTCGTCGCCGCGGGCGGTCAGCATGATGATGGGGACCTGGCTGGTCTCGCGGATCCGGCGGCAGACCTGCACGCCGTTGATGCCGGGGAGCATGAGGTCGAGCAGCACCAGTTCCGGGCGGAAGCTCCCCATCAGGGCGAGGCCGGTCTCGCCGGTGTCGGCGGCGCTCACCTCGTGGCCGCGGCGGCGCAGCCCGAGGCCCACCCCCTCCCGTACGGAGGGGTCGTCCTCGATCAGCAGTACGCGTGGCATCCGGTCGTGTCCAAGGGTGGTGGTGGGCGGTGTCCCCCGCTAGCGGCCGGTCCGGCGCCGCAGGGAGTCCAGCAGGTCGGTGATCCCGGTCAGGCGCAGGGGCCCGGCGAGGAGGACGACGACGAGGGCGATCGCCGCGGTTCCCGCGCCGGCCGCGGCGAGGTCGCCGAGGCCCCACCGGTCGGCGGCGCGGGCGGCCGCGTACCCGGCGGCGGCGGCCGGCAGGGCGGCGACCAGCAGCCGCAGGTGGGTGCCGAGCGCGGTGGCGGGGTCGGCTGCGGGGTCGGGCCGGCGCGGGCCGAGCCGCCGGCCGAGGACGTACGCGGTGAGGGCGAGGCCGGCGAACAGCGCGACGGTGTAGGCGGCGGCCATGCCGGTGACGGCCCAGCGCGGGGGCAGCAGCAGGTAGGCGGTGGCCGAGAGGCCGGCGTTCAGCCCGGCGATGACCAGGTTGAGGAAGAACGGGGTCCGGGTGTCGGAGAGGGCGTAGAAGCCGCGCGAGAGGACGTACTGGCCGGAGAAGGCGATCAGGCCGGGGGCGAACGCGGCGAGCATGCCGGCCATGACCTCGATGTCGGCGGCGCCGGTGCGGCCGTACCCGAAGACGCTGCCCATCACCCAGGGGGCGAGGGCGGCGAGGACCGCGGCGGCGGGGACGACGAGGGCGGCGCTGGAGCGCAGCGCGTACGACACGTCACGGCGGACCGCGGCGAGGTCGCCGTCGGTGGCGGCGGCGCTCATCCGGGGCATGAGGGCGGTCACGAGGGAGACGGTGATGATGCCCTGCGGGACGATCCACAGCTGGTAGGCGTTGCTGTAGGCGGTGTAGCCGGCGCCGCCCGCGAGTCCGGCCTCGACGGCCTGCCGGCCGGCGGTGGTGGACAGCCGGGTCACGACCCAGTAGCCGATCTGGTTGGTGAACACGAGCATGACCAGCCAGCCCGCGTTGCGCAGCGGCCGGGCCAGCCCCTGGCCGCGCCAGTCGAAGCGGGGGCGCCAGCGGAAGCCGGCGGCGCGCAGGGAGGGTATGAGGGCGAGGGCCTGGACGACGATGCCGGCGGTGGTGCCGAGGCCGAGCAGCCGGGTCTCGCCGGCGGTCAGCCCCTGCGCGCCGTGGTGCGAGAGGTAGAGGAAGAGGCCGAAGACGCCGATGATGACGAGGTTGTTGAGGACGGGGGTCCACATCATCGCGCCGAACCGGCCGCGGGCGTTCAGCACCTGCCCGAGCAGGGTGAACAGGCCGTAGAACAGGATCTGCGGGAGGCAGTAGCGGGCCAGCGCCACGGTGGTGCTCGCCTGGCTGCCGGTGTACGGGGTGTACGCGGCCACGATCAGCGGCGCTGCGAGCACGGCGGCCGCGGTGAGCAGCACGAGCGCGGCCGTGCAGGCGGTCAGCAGCCGGTCGGTGTAGGCGGCCCCGCCGTCCTGGTGCTCCTTGGCGGCGCGGACCAGCTCGGGCACGAAGACGGCGTTGAGGGCGCCGCCGACGAGCAGCATGTAGATGATGTTCGGGACCGTGTTGGAGACGGCGTACGCGTCCCCCAGCAGCCCGGTGCCGAGCGCCGCGACGACCACGGCGGAGCGGACGAACCCGGTGGCGCGGGAGACGATCGAACCGGCGGCCATGAGCGCGCCGCTGCGCAGCACCGAGCTCTTGGGTGCCGCCGCGGCGGGGGCGGCCCCGCCGGTCGCGGCGGACGCCCCGTCGGTCGCGGCGGCGGGGGCGGGGGCGGCGGCCGTCACCGGCGGGCCAGGTAGGCCTGGAAGGCCTTGTAGAGCGCCGTGTTGGCGTATCCGTCCAACGGGATCTCCCACTCTCCGAGCGTTTCGACGACGTGTCCGCCGGTACCGAGCTTCCAGCGGAGCAGTCCGAATGAGCGTTCGGCGGGGTCGAGAGTGGAGGGTACCCCGCGCATGTCGTATTCGTCCGCTCCGAGGGCGTGGGCGTCGAGCATCATGCGCCACTGCAGGGCGTTGCTGGGGCGTACCTCGCGGCGGTGGTCGGCGGAGGCGCCGGTCTGGTACCAGACCCGGCCACCGGCGGCGATCATGGTGTGGGCGGCGAGGACCTCGCCCTCGTGGACGGCGAGGTAGAGCCGCATCCGGCCCTCGGCCTCGGCGTTGAGGACCGCGTACTGCTGCTCGTAGTACGCGAGCGAGCGGCCGAGCCGGAAGCCGTCGCGCTCCTCGGTGATGCCCAGCAGCCGGTGGAACTCGGGCAGGTCGGCTGCGGTCCCGAGGACGGTCTGCACCCCCGCCTTCTCGGCCTTGCGCACGTTGCGCCGCCACTCCTGGTTGAGCCCGGCCCACAGGTCGTCGACGGAACGGCCGGCCAGCGGCACGCGGAAGACGTGGCGGGGCTGGGCGTCGCCGTCGTCCTCGCCTCCGCAGCGCCGCCAGCCGCGGGAGCGCAGCCGGTCGGCGAGCGCGGCGCCGACCGGGTCGACCTCGGTGGCCAGGACGTCCGACAACTGCCTGCCGGGCCCGGTGGCGACCTTGAGGGCGGCGGCGTCCCAGCGGCGGTAGGCGGGGCTGGGCCCGATCCGCACGGCGAAGGCGCCGGCCGCGCGCAGGTGGCGCAGCAGGGGGGTGAGCCAGCGGTCGAGGTGCGGGTCGGACCAGTCGGCGACGGGGCCCTCGGGGAGATAGGCGAAGTATTTGCGGGTGCCGGGCAATTGGCGGTACAGCACGAGCGCGACCCCGGCGATTTCCCCGTCGGGGTGGTGCCATCCGACGGTTTCCGAGCGCCAGAGGTCCTTTACCCCTGCCCAGGACGGGTACTGTAGAAAGCTTGCATTCCGGTTCTGGGAAAGGAAGGAGCGGTACTCGGCCGCCGACAAGGAGCGGAACTCCAACTCCCGGTTCCGGTCATGGCTCCGGCCGCGCTCCCGGCCCTGGTTCCGTTGCTGGTGGTGGGCGGGGGTGGCGAGCAGTGCGCACACGGCGGATCGGCCTTCCTGTACGTCCGGGGCGGTCGCACAGGACTCTCACAGGAATCCGTGACGGATCTGCACGGCGTTTGTGACCGGACGATGACCGTTTCGCTGCGGTGCACGTCACAAGAACGAAGACCGATCTTTTCTGCGGATTGCGCAACCTAGAGTCGCCCTGTCCGCATCTCCATTTGCGGACGACCGTTGCTTTGGAGGGGTTTTCGTTGAGCCGCACACGCCGTTACGCACACCGCCGTCACGCCCTGCTGGCGGGCACCGCACTCATGGCCGCAGCGCTGACCGCCTGCACGGGCGGCGCCGACGGCGGCGACAAGGCCGACGGCAAGGCGGACCCGAAGAACAAGCCCGCCATGGCGATCTCCGTGAACCTCACGGGCGACCAGGCCAAGCCCGGCGAGCCCGTGAAGGTGACGCTCGCCGCGGGCAAGTTCGCCCAGGTCAAGGTGTCCGACGGCAAGGGCGGCGAGCTGCCCGGGAAGATAGCCGACGACGGCCGGACCTGGACCTCGGAGCGCAACGCGGCACCGGGCACGGACTACAAGGTCGAGGCCCAGGACACCGACAGCCAGAGCGCGAGCGCCCAGTTCAAGACCGCGGCCGCGGACAAGGTGAACAAGGTCACGATCAACCCCGGCAAGGGCGGCACGGTGGGCGTGGCCCAGCCCGTCTCGCTGGTCTTCGACAACCCGGTGAAGAACAAGGCCGAGGTGGAGAAGCACCTGAAGGTCACCACCTCGAACAACACCGAGGGCTCCTGGGGCTGGTTCAAGGACTACACCGGCAACGACCGGGTGGACTGGCGGCCGAAGGACTACTGGAAGTCCGGCACCGAGGTGAAGGTGGAGATGAGCCTGAACGGCGTGGACTCCGGCCAGGGCGGCGGCTACTTCGTCCGCGACTACGACACCAACTTCAAGATAGGCAAGGACCGCCGGCTCCAGGTCGACCTCGACAGCAAGAAGATGTCGGTGGTCGAGGACGGCCAGACGGTGAAGTCGATCCCGGTCTCGGCGGGCACGCCCGGCGGCAAGAAGGCCTCCTGGTCCGGGAAGATGGTGCTGATGACCAAGGAGGGCACCATCCGGATGGACTCCCAGACCGTGGGGCTGGGCGACTCCTACGACAAGATGGTCGACTCCTCGATGCGGGTGACCTGGTCGGGCATGTACATCCACGCCGCTCCGTGGAACGCCGGCAACTTCGGTCGGGCCAACGCCAGTTCCGGCTGCGTCGGCATGAGCGACGCGGACGCCAAGTGGCTGTTCGACTCCTCTCAGATCGGCGACGCCGTCGAGGTCACGGGAAGCGGCTCCAAGGGCAAGGCGGACATCGGCAACGGGTACGGGGAGTGGAACCTGTCCTGGGACGAGTGGAAGACCAAGAGCGCACTCAACGGCGCCACCCAGAACGGCTGACCGGGGACGACGCCGCCGCCCCGGCCGGGGCGGCGGCCGGAGTCGGCGCAGCCACCGGACCACACCGACCCGCCCCGCGCTGCACTGGACTGGGCTGCACTGGACTGCACCGAGAATTCGATCAATCGTTACCAGTGCGTAACTTACTGACGGGTTACCTCAGGTAAGCAACTCCCGTTACCGTCGGGTCACTTCCACACGGCGCATTCGAGGAGCCCCCGATGGTCCGCACCCCCACTGCGGCGGCCGTGGCGGCCGCCCTGACCGTGGCCGCCCTGGGCCTGACCCCCCAGCCGGCCCGGGCGGCGGCCCCCGCCCCCGCCGGCTCCCCGGCCGCCACGGCCGCGGCCTCGCCGGACCTGACCTTCCATGACATCCCGGGCTCGGGCGGCATCACCCTCAAGGGCAACGTGTTCGCCCCCGCCGACGCCACGGCCGGTCGGACATACCCGCTGATCGTGCTGCCCGGCAGCTGGGGCATGCCGCAGATCGAGTACGTCGCCCAGGCGAAGCAGCTCGCCGACTCCGGCTACGTCGTGGTCAGTTACGCCTCCCGCGGCTTCTGGCTCTCCGGCGGGCAGATCGAGGTGGCCGGCCCGCCCGACGTCGCCGACGTCTCCGCCGTCATCGACTGGGCCCTGGCCCACACCCCCGCCGACCCCGGCCGCATCGGCGTGGGCGGGGTCTCGTACGGGGCGGGCATCAGCCTGCTCGCCTCCGCGCACGACCCGCGCATCACGACCGTGGTGGCGCTCAGCGGCTGGGCCGACCTCATCGAGTCCATCTACTCCGGCCGCACCCAGCACCTCCAGGCGACCGGCCTCCTCGGCGCCGTCGGCCGCGCCACCGGCCGCCCCGGCCCCGAACTGGACCGGATCCTCGACGACTTCATGAACTCCCGCCTGGACCGGGAGCAGGAGATGATCGAGTGGGGCCGGGTACGCTCGGCCTCGGAGCAGGTGGACCGGATCAACGCCCACGGCACCGCGGTCATGCTGGGCAACGCCTGGGGCGACACCATCTTCCCGCCCAACCAGTACGCCTCCTTCTTCGAGAAGCTGAAGGGGCCCAAGCGGCTGGAGTTCCGCCCCGGCGACCACGCCACCGCTGAGGTCACGGGCCTGTTCGGCCTGCCCAACGACACCTGGACCAACGCCCGCCGCTGGTTCGACCGCCACCTCAGGGGAGAGCGCAACGGGGTGGACACCGAGGCCCCCGTGCAGATCAAGTCCCGCAGCGCCGGCGGCTACGAGGGCTACGCCGACTGGAAGTCGGTCGGCGCGGCAGCCACCGAGAAGCTGGCGCTGAACGACACCGAGCACCTGTTCACCGGCGTCAACACCGGGGCCGACGGCGGTGTCGTCCTCCTCTCCAGCGCCCTGGACCAGTTCGCCAAGATCCCGCCGACGGCCTCCATCCCGCTGCTGCCGCGCACCTTCTCCGCCGTCTGGCAGTCGGAGCGGTACGGCAGCGACCGGCACGTCCGCGGCACGGCGCGGCTGCACACCACCGTCACGCCCACCCGGTCCGACGGCACGTTCGTCGCGTACCTGTACGACGTGGGCCCGCTCGGCATCGGCAAGCTGGTCACCCACGCCCCGTACACCTTCCACGGGGCGACCCCGGGCCGCGCCTTCGGCGTGGACCTGGACCTGTTCTCCACCGCCTACGACGTCCCGGCGGGCCACCGGCTGGCCCTCGTCGTCGACACCGTCGACCCCCTCTACGCGGAGTACAACCCCTTCGGCGCCCAGCTCACCTTCACCTCCCCCGCGGCCGACCCCTCGTACGTGGCGGTCCCCCTGCGCTGAGCTCAGTGCTTGAGGATCTTGGAGAGGAAGTCCCTGGCGCGGTCGCTCGCCGGGGCGGTGAAGAACTCCTCCGGCGTGCGGTCCTCGACGATCGTGCCGTCGGCCATGAAGACGACGCGGTGGGCGGCGGACCGGGCGAAGCCCATCTCGTGGGTGACCACGACCATGGTCATCCCCTCCGCCGCCAGCTGCCGCATGACCTCCAGCACCTCGTTGATCATCTCCGGGTCGAGGGCGGAGGTGGGCTCGTCGAAGAGGAGGGCCTTGGGGTCCATGGCCAGGGCGCGGGCGATCGCCACCCGCTGCTGCTGGCCGCCCGAGAGCTGGGCGGGGAACTTCTCGGCCTGGTCGGCGAGGCCGACCCGCTCCAGCAGCTCACGGGAGCGCCGGTCGGCGTCGGTCCGGCCGCGCTTCCTGACCTTGACCTGTGCGAGCGAGACGTTGGCCAGGACCGTCCTGTGCGCGAACAGGTTGAAGGACTGGAAGACCATGCCCACCTCGGCGCGCAGCGCGGCCAGGTCCTTGCCCTCGGCGGGCAGCGGCCGACCGTCGAGGGTGATCGTCCCCGACTCGATGGTCTCCAGCCGGTTGATGGTCCGGCACAGGGTCGACTTCCCGGAGCCGGAGGGGCCGATGACCACGACCACCTCCCCGCGGCCGACGGTGAGGCTGATGTCCTTCAGGACGTGCAGCTGCCCGTAGTGCTTGTTGACGTTCCGCAGCTCGATCAGCGGTTCGACGGCCATGCCCGCCCCCTCGTTGGTGTGCCGGATCCGGGCTCAACCATCCACGCTGCGCACGGACTTCATCCGTCGACACGCCCGGGTGCGCCCGCGCGGGAGGCGGGTCCTGCCGGCGGCCGGTCCGCGGGCAGCCGGTAGTACCAGCCCTCCCGCCAGCCGAAGGGGGCGTCCACCAGGTCCTCGATGGACGCTCCGAGCAGGAGGCAGTCGAGCGCCCACTTGTTGGCCGAGTGGGAGATGAGGAGGACCCGCTGGCCGTCCCGGGAGGCGGCCAGGTCGCGGAGGAAGTCCGCGGTGGCCGCGATGACCTGGCGGTAGCTCTGGCCGCCGGGGAAAGGGGTGGCGATGTGCCGGGAGCGGCGGCCGGCCAGGTCGGCCACCGGGCGGCCGTTGAGCGCGCCGTAGTCGCACTCCCGCAGCCGCGGGTCGCGGTGCACGGGGACGGGGCTGCCGGCGAAGGCGATCCGGGCGGTCTCCACCGCCCGGTGCAGGTCCGACACGAACACGGCCGCGAGGCCGTCGTCGCGGCGGCGTGCGCCGAGCTCGGCCGCGAGGCGCCGGCCCGCCGGGGAGAGCCTGCCGGGCAGCCGGCCGGTGGCGATGCCCCGTTCGTTGTCCTCGGTGAGCGAGTGCGTCTCGAAGACGATGTCGACGGCCATCCGGGCTCCGTTCCGGTTCCGTTGCGGTTGCGGGGCTGCTGCGGCCGCGGCCGCCGTTCCGTCGCCGTCAGCCCTGGGGCTGCCGGAACCTAGATGATGCCTTCGGAGGCCTCCGCGTACGCCTGGGAGAGCTCGGGGGATCCCGTCATCGCCCAGGACACCCCGGACTCCACCACGTTCAGCTCCCGGCCCGAGGCCAGCAGGATCACCGGCTGCCCGTCGGGGCGCACCTGCCAGGTCGCGCCCGGACGGGTCCGGATGATCACCGTGCCGAGGTAGAGGCCCGCGTCGTTGCCGAGCCACGGGACGATCTCGGGGTCCCGGCGCCAGCGCGGCATCAGCTGGTCCAGCGCTTCCAAGGAGGCCGGGGTCTCGTCGAGTTCGAGTCCGGCCGCGCGGGCCTGGACGCGCAGCATCTCGCACTCCGAGAACAACTCGCTGATGCCTTCGGGATCGTGCGCGAGGGCGGCGGCGAGTCCCGCACCCCGTTCCGTGTCGTTCCGGTTGAGCCAGTGGTCCAGGAAGGGGATGTTCATGTCGCCCAGCCTGGCACCGTGGCGCCCGGCTGGCCACAGGGCGCGCCTGGATCCGGGGCTACGCGTCGAGGTCGAGGTCGACGACGACCGGTGCGTGGTCGGAAGCGCCCTTGCCCTTGCGCTCCTCGCGGTCCACGTAGGCGTCCTTGACGGCCTTCGCGAAGGGCTCGTTGCCGTAGACCAGGTCGATGCGCATGCCGCGGTTCTTCGGGAAGCAGAGCTGGCGGTAGTCCCAGTACGTGTAGGGGCGGTCGTACTTGAGCGGGCGCGGCACCACGTCCGACAGGCCGGCGGCGCGCAGCGCCTCCAGGGCGGCCCTCTCGGCGGGGGTGACGTGGGTGAGGCCGGCGAAGGCCGCCACGTCGTAGACGTCCTCGTCGGTGGGGGCCACGTTGAAGTCGCCGAGCACCGCGAAGGGGCGGGGGCCGGCGGCGTCCTCGGCCACGGCCGTGGTCAGGGCGCGGAACCAGTCCAGCTTGTAGCCGTAGTGGTCGTGCTCGACCTCGCGGCCGTTCGGCACGTACACCGACCACAGGCGGACCCCGCCGCAGGTCGCGGAGATCGCCCGGGGCTCCTGCACGCCCTCGTAGTCGGGCCCGCCGGACAGGCCCGCGACCACGTCCTCCAGGCCGACCCGGGAGACCAGGGCGACGCCGTTCCACCGGCCGGTGGCGTTGACCGCGGCCTCGTACCCCAGCTCGCGCAGCTCGTCGAAGGGGAACTGCTCGGCGGTGCACTTGGTCTCCTGGACGCAGAGCACATCGGTGCCGGAGGACTCCAGCCAGGCCAGCAGGCGCGGCAGCCGGGCGGTGATGGAGTTGACGTTGAAGGTGGCGATACGCATACCAGACAACCTACCGCCCGGCACCGACACCCGACCGGTTCCCGGCGGGCGGCGCTCAGAGGGCGGTGCTCTCCCCCGCGGCCATCCGGCCGTGCGGCGCCCCGCCCAGGTTCCCCAGGGCCGTGTCGTAGATGGGCCGGGCGATGTCGGAGAGGTAGGCGTCGTGGATGTCGATGGCGCGGACCGGCTTGACCTCGCGGACGTAGTCGATCACTTCCGCGACCTTGTTCCACGGGGCGTGCACCGGGAGCATCAGGGTCTCCACCGGTGTGCCGGGGACGGTGAGTGCGTCGCCGGGGTGGAAGAGGGAGCCGTCCACGAGGTAGCCGA
Organism: Streptomyces pallidus (ex Mingjun et al. 2026); assembly: GCF_051550185.1. Lineage (NCBI taxonomy): Bacteria > Bacillati > Actinomycetota > Actinomycetes > Kitasatosporales > Streptomycetaceae > Streptomyces > Streptomyces pallidus (ex Mingjun et al. 2026). The sequence goes on from NZ_CP196181.1 coordinate 1,721,131, forward strand.
CGTTGGTGACCCGCGGGAGGTCCGGGTGGATCACGGCGTGCAGCTCGCCGTGCACCTGCACCTCGAAACCGGCCGCGGTGAAGGCGTCGCCGTCGCCGACGGTGTGCACGCGGCCCGGGTACGCGGGCGCCAGCCGCTCCGCGACGCTGCGCAGGGTCCACAGCCCGGCCGCGGGGTTGGCGTCGAGGGCGGCCCGCAGCCGGCCCTCGTCGAAGTGGTCGGGGTGCTCGTGCGTGACGAGCAGGGCGTCGGCCCCGAGGCCCGCGTCGGGCTCGCTGAAGGCGCCGGGATCGATGACGAGCACGCGCCCGTCCTTCTCCAGTTGGACGCAGGAGTGCAGCCGCTTGGTGAGCTTCATGATCCCAGGCTAGCGGCACGCCCCGCCCGGGCCGGGTGGTTACGGGACGGCGGTGGAGACCACGTAGACGCGGGGCTTGGCCGGGTCGGTGAGGTCGACGGTGACGTCGCGGGTGGGGCGCGGGTCGGGCTGCTCCAGGGTGATCCCGTACCAGCGGTTGGCGGCGCCCCAGCTCCAGCCGGCGACGGCGGCGTCGTGCGCGGAGATGGACACCTCGGGGGTCAGCGCCGAGCGGCTGGTGCCGAGGGAGGTGAGGAACGTGTCCAGCTCGGCCGGGGTGACGGCGAACTGCACGTACAGCCGGCTGGTGTGCCAGTTGTTGGTCTCCAGGAAGCCCACCCGCCAGGCCTTGATCGGGATGGGGACGTCGTAGATGCTGCGCTGCACCCGGGAGGGCCAGCCGGGGCGCACCTTGCTCGCGCCGACCTTGGCGGCCTTGTCGCGGCCGCTGGCGCGGCTCTGCTGGGCGGAGACGGCGAGGTAGCCGGCGGGCACGCCGACCAGCAGCAGGATGATGACGGCGGTGATCCAGCGGCGCCGGACCACGTGCTTGCGGTCCTCGGCCGGGGTCGGCGCCGCCACCTCGTCGGGGGCGGGGGCCTGGCGGGGCAGGGTGGGGGATGTCACTGCGTGTCCTGGTCCTCGGGGCGGGGGGCGGCGCGCCGGCCGAGCTGCGCGTAGCGCTCGTAGCGTTCGACGCGCCGGCGCGTGGCGCGGCGGAAGCGGCGGGCGACGAGCCTGGCGAGGTCGGCGGCGCCGACCATACCGGCCTCGGGTCCGAGCTCGGCCTTGGCGATGCGGGCCTCGGGCCGGTAGCCGCGGCCGGTGAGGTGGCGCCGGAAGGCGTCCCGGGCGGGGCCGATCAGCAGGTCGTCGGCGGCACTGACACCGCCGCCGATGACGAAGCAGGAGGGGTCGAGGGCGGCGGCGAGGTTGGCGATGCCCACACCGAGCCACTGGCCGATGTCCTCCAGGAGCTCGACGCACATGGCGTCGCCCTCGCGGGCCAGCTCGGTGATCAGCGGTCCGGTGATCTCGGGGATGTTGCCGCCGACCCTGGCGATGATGTTGTGGGCGACCGGGGAGTCGGCCGCGGCCAGCTCGCGGGCCTCGCGCACCAGGGCGTTGCCGGAGCTGTACTGCTCCCAGCAGCCGCGGTTGCCGCAGGGGCAGCGGTGGCCGCCGGGGACGACCTGCATGTGGCCGAACTCGCCGGCCACGCCGAACCTGCCCCGCTTGACCTGGCCGCCTTCGAGGATGGCGCCGCCGATGCCCGTGCCGAGGGTGATCATGACCAGTTGGTCCTCGCCGCGGCCGGCACCGAAGCGCCATTCCGCCCAGGCGGCGGTGTTGGCGTCGTTGTCGACCATGACCGGGACCGCGAGGCGGGACTGCAGGGCGTCGCGCAGCGGCTCGTCCCGCCAGGCCAGGTGGGGGGCGAAGAGGACGCGGGAGCGGTCGGCGTCGACCCAGCCGGCCGCGCCGATGCCCACGGCGTGGACGTCGTGCCGGTCGGACAGGTCCAGCACCAGCTCGACGATGGTGTCCTCGACGACCTTGGGGCTCTTGGACTTGTCGGGGGTCTCGGTGCGGATCTTCTCCAGGATCACGCCGTCGGCGTCGACGACGCCGGCCATGACCTTGGTGCCGCCGATGTCGATGCCGACGGTCGGGACGCGCGGGGCGGTCAGGTGCGACCGGCGCTCACGGGTTCCGATGGTCCGCAGGACGGTGCCCCGCGCCGACCCCCGGTGGGAGAGCGTGAAGTCCCGGTACGTGCTCATCGAGTCGTGTCGTCCCTCAGGGTGCGGTGGTGCCGTGTGCGGTGCCGTCTGCGGCGGGGTCGGATGCGGGGTGCCCGTCCGATTCTGCCACCCGCTCCAGCTCGTGGCTCAGCTCCTCCAGCTCGGAGCCGCCCGCCATCTGGCGGGTGAGCTCGTCCAGGGTGATCGAGTCGCGGGTGTGGCTGCCCGCCATGGCACCGCGCTTCAGCAGGACGAAGCGGTCCCCGACCAGGTGGGCGTGGTGCGGGTTGTGGGTGATGAGGACCACGCCGAGGCCGGCGTCGCGGGCGGCGGCCACGTACTTGAGGACCACGCCGGACTGCTTGACGCCGAGGGCGGCGGTGGGCTCGTCGAGTACGAGGACCTTCGCGCCGAAGTGGACGGCGCGGGCGATGGCCACGCACTGCCGTTCGCCGCCGGACAGGGTGCCGATCGGCTGGTCGACGTCGCGCAGGTCGATGCCCATGCGCAGCAGCTCGGTGCGGGTGGTCTCGCGCATGAGGTCCACGTCGAGGCGGCGGAAGGGGCCGCGGCCGCGGGTGGGCTCGGAGCCGAGGAAGAAGTTCCGCCAGACGGGCATGAGCGGGACCACGGCCAGGTCCTGGTAGACGGTGGCGATACCGCGGTCGAGGGCGGCGCGCGGGTTGACGAGGACGGTCTCCTCGCCGTCGATCTCGAAGGTGCCGGCGTCGTGCCGGTGCAGCCCTGAGATGATCTTGATGAGGGTGGACTTGCCGGCGCCGTTGTCGCCGAGCACGCAGGTGATCTCGCCCGCGGAGACCTCCAGGGAGACGTCCTTCAGGGCCCGGATGCTGCCGTAGAACTTGCTGACGCCGGTCAGCTTCACGAGCGGCGTGCCGGTGTTCTCCTGTGGCGTGTTCATGCCCGTGCCTCCGCCCGCTTGCGGACCCATGCGTTGAGCAGCACGGCCAGCAGCAGCATCGCGCCCAGGAAGAACTTGAACCAGTCCGGGTTCCACTGGGCGTACACGATGCCGTTGCTGGTCATGCCGAAGATGAAGGCGCCGACGGCCGCGCCGATCGCGGAGCCGTAGCCGCCGGTGAGCAGGCAGCCGCCGATGACGGCCGCGATGATGTACAGCAGCTCGTTGCCGACGCCCTCGCCGGACTGGACGACGTCGTACGAGAAGAGGATGTGCTGCCCGGAGATCCAGGCGCACAGGGCGACGCCCATGTACAGGCCGATCCGGGTCTTCACGACCGGCACGCCGACGGCGCGGGCCGCGTCCGCCGACCCGCCGACCGCGAAGACCCAGTTCCCGGCGCGGGTGCGCAGCAGGATCCAGGTGGCGACGGCGACCAGGGCGATCCACCACAGGACGGTGACCTTGAGGGTGACCTCGCCGACGGTCCACTGGGAGGCGAAGAGCGCGCGGGCCGAGGGGAAGCCCTCCATGTCGGAGATGCTCTTGGTGGAGACGGTGCCGCTGATCAGCTTGGTGAACCCGAGGTTGAGGCCGGTCAGCATCAGGAAGGTGCCGAGCGTGATGATGAAGCTCGGCAGCTTCGTGCGGGTCAGCATGAAGCCGTTGAAGAAGCCGATGGCCAGGGTCACCAGCAGGGACACCCCGACGCCGACCCACACGTTGGCGGTCATCTGGTAGCTGAACATCGAGCTGACCAGGGCCGCGGTGGTGACCATGACGCCGGCGGAGAGGTCGAACTCGCCGCCGATCATCAGCAGCGCCACCGGGACCGCCATGATCCCGATGGTGGAGGCCGCGTACAGGACCGTGCTGAGGCTGGAGGCCTGCAGGAAGCTGGGGGCGGCGAACGAGAAGAAGACGAAGACGGCGGCGGCGCCGACGACCGCGCCCAGCTCGGGGCGGCCGAGCAGGCGGCGCAGCAGGGAGGTGGGGGCGAGCCGCTCGTCGCCGGAGCGGCCCGGGGCCGGCCCCGGGCCGGGGGCCGGAGTGGGGGCGAGCGCGGTCATCGGCTGCCCCGCTTGACGTACTCCTCCAGCTTGGCGGCCTCGGCGCCGGTCACGATCTGCGGACCGGTGAGGACCGGGCGGCCGCCGCCGAGCACGTCGGCGTTGTAGCGGTAGAGCCACAGCAGGTCGACGGCCTCGTAGCCCTGGAGGTAGGGCTGCTGGTCGACGGCGAAGCCGAGGGCCCCGGACTTCAGGTCGCGGGCGACGGACTCGTTCAGGTCGAAGGTGTCCACCTCGGCCTTGCTGCCCGCGGCCTCCTTGGCCTTGACGGCGGTCGGCGCGAAGGGGGCGCCGAGGGTGAGGATCGCGTCGACGGACGGGTCCGCCTGGAGCTTCGCCTGCACGGCGGCCTGGACGGAGGGCATGTTGGTGCCCTCGACGTACAGGTTCTCCATGGTGCCGCCGAAGGTCTTCTTCGCTCCGGCGCAGCGCTGCTCGTGGCCGACGTTGCCCTGCTCGTGCAGGACGCAGACGGCCTTGGTGCGGCCCCGCTTGGTCAGCTCGGTGCCGACGGCCTCGCCCGCGACCTGCTCGTCCTGGCCGATGTGGGTCAGGGCGCCGTACTCCGCCGACTGCGCGGAGCCGGAGTTGACGGTGATCACCGGGATGCCGGCCTTGACGGCCTTGCCGATGACGTCCTTGAGGGCCTCGGGCTTGGCGAGGCTCACGATGATGCCGTCGGCCTTCTGGTCGATGGCGTTCTGCACGAACTGGGCCTGCTGCTGCGCCTGGTCGTCGTGGGCGTAGACGAAGTTGATGTTGTCCTTGGCGGCGGCCTCCTTGGCGCCCTTCTGGACGATGTCCCAGAAGGTGTCGCCGTCGCCCGCGTGGGTGATCATCGCGAAGGTCCAGCGGGGGGTGGACACGGCGGGCCGTCCCGCCGCGGCGGCCTTCGCCCGCTCCTCGGCGCGTTTGCCACCCGTGCTGCTGCAGCCCGCGAGGGAGGCCCCCAGCACCGCCGCGAGCACGGCGCCCACGACGCGTACCCCTGTCCCTGTCCTGGCCACGTCTGCGTGCCCCTCCCTCGTGCCGCGCTCTTGCGCGCGGCGTCGTGCTGCGCGCCGCTCTTCTGCGTCCGCCGATGTCAAAGCGGTCATTCCGGTTTCAGCCGCCCAGTATCCGCCACAGTGGCGCATGTGAGGTCATCGGGGGCTTCCCGACGCCCCGCGACCGCCCGCCACCGTCATGCGGATTGACAGCCTCCGCCCGGCGGGCCAGGTTGAGTGCATGCGCATCGGGCTGATCGGAACGGGCCGGATCGGCTCCTTCCACGCGGCCGCACTGGCCCGCCATCCGGACGCCGGCTCGCTGCTGCTCGCCGACGCCGATCCCGCGCGGGCCGCACGGCTCGCCGACCGGCTGGGAGCCACGGCCGCGCCCTCCGTGGACCACGTCTTCACCTGGGGCGTGGACGCCGTCGTCGTGGCCTGCTCCACCGACGGGCACGCCGAGCTGGTGCTGCGGGCCGTCCGCGGCGGGCTGCCCGTCTTCTGCGAGAAGCCGCTGGCCGCCGACCTGCACCGGACCCTGGCGGTGCTCCGCGAGGTGGCCGCCGCGGGCGGGGTGCTCCAGCTGGGCTTCATGCGCCGCTTCGACGCGGGCTACCGCACGGCGCGGGAGCTGGTGCGCTCCGGAGCGCTGGGCCGGCTGCACACCGTGCGGACCATGACCGCCGATCCCTCGCCGCCGTCCGCCGCGTACCTGGCCGGCTCCGGCGGCCTGTACCGGGACTGCCTCGTGCACGACTTCGACATGATCCGCTGGGTGACCGGGCGGGAGGTGACGGAGGTGTACGCGACCGGCTCGGACGCCGGCCCGGCGCGGTTCCGCGAGGTCGGTGACGTGGACACCGCGGCGGCCGTGCTCGTGCTGGACGACTCCACCCTGGTGACGTGCACGGGCACGCGCCTCAACGGGGCCGGGTACGACGTGCGGATGGAGCTGGCCGGGGAGCTCGACCAGGTCTCCGCCGGGCTGGACGACCGCACGCCGATCGCCTCGACGGAACCGCACGGCCCGCCCCCGGCCCCCAAGCCGTGGTCGGGGTTCCTGGAGCGGTTCGGACCCGCGTACGAGGCAGAGCTCGCGGCCTTCGTCCGGCTGGTGCGCGGCGAGGGCCCCAACCCCTGCGACGGCCGGGAGGCGCTGGCCGCGCTGAGGGTGGCCGAGGCCTGCGAGCTGTCGCGGCGGGAGCGGCGCCGGGTGGCCCTGGCGGAGCTGCCGGACCTGTGAGGGTCGCGCCCGTGACGGCCGGAGCCGTGACGGGCCGAGCCTGGACGGCCGGACGGGTGCGGGCATGGCGCGCGGCTACCAGCGCACCGGCAGCCGGGTGACGCCCCGCATCAGGCTGCCTCCGATCCAGGACGCAGGCCCCGCCTCCGGGTCCTCGGCCAGGTCGGGGAAGCGTTCCAGCAGGCCGCGGATCGCGATGCGGCCCTCCATCCGGGCCAGCGGGGCGCCGAGGCAGAAGTGCAGGCCGTGGCCGAAGGCGAGGTGGCCCTGCGGGGCCCGCCGGATGTCGAAGACGTCCGGGTCGGGGAAGCGGTCCGGGTCGCGGTCGGCGGCGGCCAGCGAGACCAGGACGGTGGCCCCGGCCGGGACGGTGGTGCCACCGATCTCCACGTCCCGGCGGGCGTAGCGGAAGGTGGCGTTCTGTACCGGGCCGTCGTAGCGGAGCATCTCCTCGACCGCCCCGTCGAGCAGGCCCTCGTAGTCGGCGCGCAGGTCGGCGAGCTGGTCGGGGTGGGCGAGCAGGGCCCGGACGCCGTTGGCGACGAGGTGGACGGTGGTCTCGTGGCCGGCGACCAGCAGCAGGAAGGCCATGCCGATCAGCTCGTCCGGGGAGAGCGAGTCGCCGTCCTCGTCCCGGGTCCGGATCAGGGCGCTGAGCAGGTCCTCGCCGGGCTCCTCGGCCTTGCTGGCGACGAGCTCCCCGAGGTACAGGCCGAGCTCCCGGTGGGCCCGGGTGTCCGGGGTGTCGCCCGAGGGGGCGACGACCTCCTTGGACCAGTAGGAGAACCGGGCCCGGTCCAGGTCGGGTACGCCGAGCAGCTCGCAGATCACCGTCATGGGCAGGGGGAAGGCGACGGCCTCGACGAGGTCGGCGGTGCGCTGCGGGCGGGCGGCCATCGCGTCGATCAGCTCGTCGGTGACCCGCTGGACGCGGGGGCGCAGCGCCTCGACGCGGCGGGCGGTGAACTCCCGGGCGACCAGGCGGCGCAGCCGGGTGTGCCGGGGCGGGTCGGACTCCAGCATGTTGAGGTTGGCCGCGGTGCGCGCGACGTCCGGCAGGCTGCTGCTCCAGTCCTTGGACAGGTCCGGGTGGTTCAGGGCCTGCCGGGCCTCCTCGTGGCCGACGACGATCCAGCCGGGCTCGTACGCGGGCGCCGACACCCCGACCGGGTGGACGGGGCCGGCGGCCCGCAGCCCGGCGTAGAAGGAGTACGGATCGGCCTGGAAGTCCGGGGAGTTCCCGCTGATGTCCGGTTGAGGCATGTGGCCACCCTACGGCGGCAGTTGATCCAACGACCCGGCGCTTTCCGGTCACTCCGCGGGGCCGGCCGCGGCCTTTCGGGAGGCTGCCGGGTCGGTGGCGCGGCGGCCCCAGGCGGTGCCGGCCAGGATCAGGGCGGCGCCGGCGAGACCGGCCGGGCCGAGCTGCTCGCCGCCGAGCGCGATGCCGGCGGCGGCCGCCCACAGCGGTTCGGTGCCCAGGAGCAGGCTCACGCGGGAGGGCGAGGTGCGGCGTACGGCCCACATCTGCACGAAGAACGCGAACAGGGTGCAGCAGATGGAGAGGAAGACGAGTCCGGCCCAGTCGGCGGGGCCGAAGGCGGCGGCCGCCGCCCAGGGGGTCGCGCCGGTGCCGGGCAGGGCGGCCAGGGCGGCGAAGACCAGGACGGCGGCGCCGAGCTGAACGGCGGTCAAGGACAGCGAGTCGGCGTCCCGCACCGCCGGCATCCGGGCCGTGAGCAGGACGTTCACAGTCCGGGCGAGGGCCGCCCCGAGGATCAGCAGGTCGCCGGCGCCGGGCGCGGTGAACCCGGCGCCCTGCGTCAGCAGCACCACCCCGGCGACGCAGAGGCCCGCGGCGGCGAGGAACGCCCCGGAGGGGGCGCGGCGCCGGAGGGCGGCCTCGGCGAGCGGGGTGAAGATCATGGTGAGGCTGATGATCAGGCCGGCGTTGGTGGCCGAGGTGTGGACGACGCCGTACGTCTCCAGGACGAAGATCCCGCCGAGTACGAGGCCCAGCAGGCCCGCGCCGCGCAGCTGGCGGCCGGTGAGGCCGCGCAGCCGACGCCACCCGGCGACGAGCAGCACGGGAAGGACGAGCGCGAACCGCAGGACGAGCACGGCGATCACCGTGTCGGCGGCGGTGATCCCCTTGGCGGCGAGATAGCTCCCGCCCCACACCGCGGCGACGGCCAGCACGGGCAGGTCCGTGAGACGGGCGAGGCGGGTGGCGCGACCGGAGGCGGGGGCGGCAGCGGCGGCGCGGCGGTCGAGGAGGGGGGAAGCGGTCACCGGCGGTCGTCTCCAACGGCTGGGGGCGGGTGGAGACTTCGGTGGCTCGCACGGGGCGGCCCCACCGTACCGGAGCCCGATCGCGCCGGTCGATCACTTTGCGGGCGGGGGCGGGGCCGGGACGGTGCGGCGGCGGGTCGGTGCCGGGCGGGGCGGCGGGACCGGCCGACCGCCCGCCCACCCGCACCGACACCCGTCCGTCCGCGTCAGTCGAAGGTGCCGAAGGCGGCGCGCCCCGTCGGCCGGTAGGTGTGGATGGCGATCCCGTTCGGCGTCGTGCGCGAGGCGACCAGCTCGCAGGCAGTCGGCAGCCCGCCGGTCGGGAACAGCCGCTGCCCGCCGCCCAGGTAGACGGGGAACACCATCAGGTGCATCTCGTCCACCAGGTCCCGCGCCAGCAGCCACTGCGCGAGCAGCCCGCTTCCGTGCACCTGGAGCTCCCGGTCCTCCCCCAGGGCGTCCTTGACGCGCACGATGTCGCTCTGCATCTCCTCCCCGTCGATGACGGTGGTCCCGGCCCACGCCGGGTCCTTGAGGGTGGTCGAGGCCACGTACTTCGGCAGGCCGTTCAGCCGGCTCGCGATCTTGTCCGCCGGGTCCGTCTTCTGCGGCCAGTACGCGGCGAAGATCTCGTACGTCCGGCGCCCGAGCAGGAACGCCCCGGCCCGGTCGAAGTTCTCCTCGACGAACTCCCCCGCGGCGTCGTCGAAGAACGGCACCACCCAGCCGCCGCAGGCGAAGCCGCCCCGGCGGTCCTCGTCCGGCCCGCCGGGTGCCTGCATCACGCCGTCGAGGGTGAGGAAGGTGGTGAGGGTCAGCTTGCCCATGGCTCTGCGCTCCTGGATCGCGGTCGGTTGCGGCTGCCTGCTGGGGGCCGCCGATGCACCGGTTCAGACTCCCGCTCCGCCCCGAACTCATCGCCGCGGCGCGCACGGACTCCCGTCCGATTCCCGCCGCCGCCCGCCGCTTAAGCTCTCAGGTTGATCAACTCATCTGTTGATCGCGGACAGCAGGGGGAGAAGACCCATGACGAGCGCGGCCGAGGTGTTCCAGCCGCTCCAAGGCGACGATCCGCAGGTGGTGGCGGGCTACCGGCTCGCGGCCCGGCTCGGGGCGGGGGGCATGGGGCGGGTCTACCTGTCGCACACCCGGGGCGGCCGCCCGGTGGCGCTCAAGGTGGTGCGGCCGGAGCTGGCCGGGGACACCGCCTTCGTCCGGCGGTTCCGCCAGGAGGTGGAGGCGGCCCGCCGGGTGCGGGGCGCGTACACGGCGGAGCTGATCGACGCCGACGCGGACGGCACCCCGCCCTGGCTGGCCACGCTGTACGTGCCCGGGCCCTCGCTGGCCGAGGCCGTGGCGCGGCGCGGGCCGCTGCCGGTGCCGGCCGTGCTGTGGCTGGTGGCGGGGGTGGCCGAGGCGCTCCAGGCCATCCACGCCGCGGGGATCGTGCACCGCGACATGAAGCCGTCGAACGTGCTGCTGGCCGCCGACGGCCCACGCGTCATCGACTTCGGCATCTCGCTGGCCTCGGGCATCACCCGGCACACGACCACCGGCGCGGCCATCGGCACGCCGACCTACATGGCCCCCGAGCAGGCGTCCGGGGAGGAGGTGACGGCGGCCACCGACGTGTTCGCGCTGGGGCAGACGGCGGCGTTCGCGGCCCTCGGGCGGCCGCTGTTCGGGGACGGGCCCTCGGTGAGCGTGCTGTACCGGATCGTGCACGAGGCACCCGACATGAAGGAGGTGCCGGAGGCGCTGCGCCCGCTGCTCACCCGGTGCCTGGCCGCCGATCCGGCGGACCGGGCCACCCCGGCGGAGATCGTGGACTGGTGCCGCAAGCGGCTGGGCGCCGACGCCGACGCCGCTGTGGACGTCGACGGGGGCGGCGGCCCGGCCGTGTGGCGGGAGGTCATGGGCCCGGAGGTGGAGGTCCCGGCTCCGGTACCGGACCCCACCCCGGTTCGTACGCGGGCGGGGTCGCCCTGGGCGCCGCCGGAGGTGACGGCGACACCGGGCGGGCCGGAGGAGGGGAAGGCCCGCCGCCGGCGGAGGGCGCTGATCGCCGCCGTGGCCGTGGGCTGCGCGGTGGCTCTGGGTGCGGGGGCCTGGACGGTCTCGGACGCCCTCGACGCCTACCGCGGCCGGTCCTCGGCCAAGGCGGCATCGGACGGCGGCAATCCGCGCGCCGCGGGTTCGGGCGGATCAGGGCCGGGCGGCTCGGCGTCCGGCGCCCCCGGGACGACCGCGGCCGCCGGCAAGGTCGGCGGCAGCAGCACCGGCAACCCCGCCGCCGGCACGTCCGGGTCGTCGGGGGCCTCGCGCGGCGTGGCGGGCACGCAGGGAACGCCGAGACCGACCGCGTACGTGCAGCAGTGGCTCGACGACAAGACGTCGGTGAACGTCAAGGAGCCGACCCGGCAGGAGAACGCCAAGGGCGACATCCGCTTCACGTGCGACGGGGGCAAGTACGAGGGTGACTGCTCCCTGGTGAGCGACACCAGCGTGATGAACCTGGCCTTCGCCAAGCAGGGTGCCTCCTTCGAGGACTGCCGCGCCCTCCTCGGCCGCGCCGACTTCGGCGACGCCGGGCAGCGCCGCCTGTCGCTGGCCGCGGTGGCGGCCGGCAGCGAGATCTGCGTCAAGCACCCCTCGGGGGACATCGCGTTGCTCGTCGTCCAGGTGAAGTCGGTCGCGGCGGTGCCGCGGGTACCCGGCTTCGTCACGGCGGACATGACGGTCTGGCGGGCCTCCTGACGCCTCCCGGCCCGGCCGAACGCGAGGTCGGATTCCCGCCAGCACCGGCCTCCCCGCCCCGGTTCGATAGGACTCGTTGAACAGGTAACCAACAACGAGGAGGGGCCATGAACGGCAGGACCGCGGTGGTCACGGGCGGCAGCCGGGGCATCGGTGCGGCGGTCGCGCTGCGGCTGGCCGAAGAGGGCGCGGACGTCGTCGTCACCTACGCCGGGAACGAGCGGGCCGCGGCCGAGGTGGTGCGGCGGATCGAGGCGCTGGGACGCCGGGGGTACGCCGTACGCGCCGATGTCGGGGACCCGGGCGAGGCGGCGGGCGCCGTCGAGTGGGCCGCCGACACCCTCGGCCGGCTCGACGTCCTGGTGAACAACGCGGGCATCGGGGTGCTCGGCCCGCTCGGCGAGCTGACCCTGGCCGACGTGGACCGGGTGCTCGCGGTCAACGTGCGCGGCGCCTTCCTGGCGGCGCAGGCCGCGGCCGACCGGATGGGCGAGGGCGGCCGGATCATCACCATCGGCAGCTGCATGGCCCGCCGGGTCCCGGGTCCGGGCGGCACCCTGTACACGATGAGCAAGTCCGCGCTGTCCGGCCTGACCAGGGCGCTGGCCCGCGAGCTCGGGGGGCGCGGCATCACGGCGAACCTGGTGGAGCCCGGGCCGGTGGACACCGACATGAACCCGGCCGACGGCCCGATGGCGAAGGCGCAGGCCGACCTGACGGCGGTGGGGCGGTTCGGCCGGCCCGAGGAGGTCGCGTCGATGGTGGCGTTCCTGGCGGGCGAGCAGGCCGCGTACGTGACCGGCGCCGAGTTCTCGGTGGACGGCGGCCACGCGGCGTAGCCGGGTGACCGGTCCGACCCGGGGCGGCAGCAGGTCGGGCACCGGTCCCGTCGCCGACGCGACCGGCGCCCCCCTCGCACCCGGTAGGCGAGTAGCCCCGGCCGGGAGCGAGGGGCGGGGCCGGGGCCCGGAGGCCCGCGCCTTCCGGCGACGGGCAGGCCGGGGGCCGCGATCAGGACGACGGCGTACGGGACTTCGAGGGCACGCCGGGTCACGACGCGCTCGCCTCGGCCGCGTGCTCCAGGGCGCGCACGAGCTGCCGCATGATCCTGGCCAAGCCGCGGGCGTGGTTCCAGTTCGCGTGGGGGCCGGACCCCAGCGGGCCGACCGCCGCGAAGTACTCCCATTCGGCGAGGGCCTCGAACGCCCCGGCGGGGCGCTGCGGCGTGGATGTCCCGCAGAGGGCGCCGTGGAGCTTCTGCCCGCAGGTGATCAGGTCGTCGATGAGCGCCGCGACATCCTCCGGTCCGGGGCGTTCCCCGTACGGGGAGAGCGCCCGGGCGATCAGGGCGGTCGCGTCCACGTGCTCCTGCGGCGTACCCATTGCGGTGCTCCCTACCGTCGTCAGCGGGTGATGGAGCAGGACTGGCGAGCGTGCCCTTGGCACCGGCGTGCGCCCCTGCTTGGAACCACCATGTCGGCTGACTGCCGGCCCAATCCACTTCCCGGACCTATAGGGCCGTCCTATATTCCGAGGATGGAGCCGGAGTTGGACGTATGGGTGCACCCCGACCTACGCGCAGCCGCAGCAGCGGAGGACTGGCCGACGCTGCTGAAGAGGTGGCGGAAGGCGACCCGCAGTAGCCAGAGCAGGCTCGGTGCCCTCGTCGGCCTGGCGCAGCCGGACATCTCAGCGATCGAGAACAGGCGGCGCGCGGTGACCTCCGTTGAGGTCCGGCAGCGCATCGTCGATGGCCTCCGCATCCCGGCCGAACTCCTCGGCGGAACGGGCGCCGAGACGCCGTTGCCCTCGCTGGCCCTGCCGGGCGGCCTGGTGGCCGATCCGGAGACCGAGCGCCTAGAGCAGATCACCACGTCCGGGATGAGGCTGGACGCGGCCTCGCTCGCCGCGCTGGAACGCCTGCTGGCGGAGCACCGCCGGGCCGAGGACACCCTCGGCTCGCGGGTCATGAACGCGGTGGTGACCAAGCAGTTCGAAGCTGTGGCCGGACTCTACGAGCAGGCGCGCGGCCCGCTCGCTGACCGGCTCGTGAAGGTGATGGCCGAGTACGCGCAGTTCCTCGCGTGGATGGCCCAGGACCAGGACAACGCGGCGTTGGCACTCGCCTGGTTCGACCGCTCCTACGACTGGGCCCTCGAATCCGGGTACGGCGACATGGCCGCCACCACCATGAGCATGAAAGCCCACCTCGCCTGGTCCCAGGGCCGCGCCCGGCGCGCCATCCGCCTCGGGGAGGCCGCGGCCTCGACGGAGGGGGCGAGCGACGGAACCCGGGCCATGGCCGTACAGATGGCCGGCCGAGGCCATGCCCTCGACGGAGACAGGGACTCGGCGTACCGTCGCCTCGACGAGGCGCAGCTGATCATCGCCAACGCCGTCGGTGTCCCGCCCTGGCTGTACTTCTACGATGAGCCCTGGTTCGCCGCACAGCGCGGCATGGCCGACCTGCACCTGCGGGACTGGCCGAACGCGATCAGGAATCTGACGGACGGCCTGGCCGGGTTCGCCGCCGGGTTCCGCCGTGACCGCGCCTGGTACGGGGCGTGCCTTGCCCACGCGTACGCGGGCGCCGGGGAACCAGAAGCAGCCCTGACGACTGCAACCGGCATCCTGACCGATGCCTCCGAGGTCGGTCGGCCCCACGCATGGGGCGAGCTGCACAAGGTGGGCGGCCTGCTGCTCCGGCAGGGTGCCCCGGAAGGCCGGGCGCTGGTGGACATGCTCGCCGAACTCGACTGAAGGACACGCGAAACGCCGGGCTGGCCGTACTGGCTCGACCCGACGAGGGCCCGCCTGGAGGCCGCATCGGCGGCGGCCGCATGCCAGGACTGGGCAGTCGCCGCGGCCGTGTTCCCGGAGGCCCTGCCGGAGTTGACCGGGCACCCGCGGGACCACTCGAAAGCGCCCCCTCCCGCCCGGAGGCGGGAGGGGGCGGTCGCGGGGCGGCGTCGGCCGCCCCGCCCCGGATCAGCCGCCCAGTTCCTGGTGGCGGGCGGCGAGCTCGGCCGTACCCGCCTCCGTCAGGGAGCCGTACAGGCGCAGCCGGGAGAAGCCGCCGTCGGGGAAGATGTCGATGCGGACGTGGGTGCCGACCGCCGGCGTGTCCAGTACGAAGCGGTGGTTGGTGTCGGGCTGCAGGCGGGTGCGCGGCAGGAACTCCTGCCACTCGCCGTCCTCGCCGGTGCGAACCGACAGGGCGGCCCAGCCGGCCGAGTTGCCCTTGAGGTAGGCGGTGTCGATCTCGACGGCGCGGATCTCGGACTCGGCGACCAGCCGGTAGCGGATCCAGTCGTTGCCGTCGTCGCGGCGGCGGGCGGTCTCCCAGCCGTCGTCCATCTTGCGGGAGCGGCCCGGGTTGATGGTGTTGGTCGGCGGGGAGTAGAAGCGGTTGGACGCGTCCTGGACGGCGCCGCCGTTCTCCAGGGCGACGACGTCGAAGGAGCCCAGGGCCCGCAGCCACTTCGGGTCCGGGAGGACCTCGCCGTGGACGCGGAGGCGGGCGATGCCGCCGTCCGGGTGCTGGTTGACGCGCAGGTGCGTGAAGCGCTGCTCGGCGTTCACCTCGAAGCCGTTGGCGGCGTGGCCGCCGACCGGGGTGCGCGGGACGAGGGTGGTCCACTTGACGTCGGCGCCGAGGAGTTCCTCCGGGGTGGGGGCGAGCGCCCCCTCCCAGTTGGTGCCCTCGACGGAGACGGCCTGCGGCATGTTGCCGCGGAAGTGGGCGGTGTCGACGACGATGCCGCGGATCACGCCGGGCGCGCCCAGGCGTACGAGGGCCCAGTCGTGGTCCTCGGCGGTGGGCCAGGGCTGTTCGGCGGAGACGCCGCGGCGGCGGCGGGTCTCCCAGCCGTCCATGACCTTGCCCTTGTGCCCGAAGTCCTCGGGGTCGAAGTGCGCGGCCTCGGAGACCAGCAGGTTCTCGCGCTGGGCGAAGAACTCGTCGTTGGCGGCGATGACACCGGCGCCCAGCTCCCGGGCGGCGAGGTTCGCGTACTGGGTGAACGGGAACTCGGCCGAGCGGTAGTCGGCGTACGGGTCGCCGCCCCCGTACGGGTTCGCGTTGCCGGTGAAGGAGGGGATCGCTGCCACGGTCAGTTCTGCCTTTCGAGGAGGAGGCCGGTGGGCTCGGACGGGGTGCCGTGGTCGGCGATCTTCCGCCCGCGCAGCCAGGTGGACTTCACGACGCCGTGCAGGGTCCTGCCCGCGTACGCCGTGACCTGGTTGCGGTGGTGGAGCTCGGCCGGGTCCACAGTGAACGTTTCTTCGGGGGCCAGGACCGCGAAGTCGGCGTCGCGGCCGACCTCGATGGCGCCCTTGCGGTCCAGGCCCGCCAGACGGGCGGGGGCGGCGGACATCCAGCGGACGACGTCCTCCAGGGTGCGGCCGCGGCGGCGGGCCTCGGTCCAGATGGCCGGCAGGCCCAGCTGGAGGGAGGAGATGCCGCCCCAGGCGGTGGAGAAGTCGGCGGTCTTGAGGTCCGCGGTGGAGGGCGAGTGGTCGGAGACGATGCAGTCGATGGTGCCGTCGGCGAGCGCGTCCCACAGCAGGTCCTGGTTGGCGGCCTCGCGGATGGGCGGGCAGCACTTGAACTCGCTGGCTCCGTCGGGCACCTCCTCGGCCGTCAGGGTCAGGTAGTGCGGGCAGGACTCGACGGTGACCGCGACGCCCTCGGCCTTGGCGGCGGCGATCAGCGGGAGCGCGTCGCTCGACGACAGGTGCAGGACGTGGACGCGGGCGTTCAGCCGGCGGGCCTGGGCGATCAGGTTCCCGATCGCGGTGTTCTCGGCGTCGCGCGGCCGGGAGGCGAGGAAGTCCGCGTACTTCGGGCCGGGCACGACCGGCGCGGAGTCGAGGTGGTGGGGGTCCTCGGCGTGCACGATCATCAGGCCGCCGAAGCCGCTGACCTCGGCGAGGGAGGCCGCCAGCCGGTCCTGGTCGAGCTCCGGGAACTCCTCGACGCCGGAAGGGGACAGGAAACACTTGAAGCCGAACACCCCGGCGTCGTGCAGCGGGCGCAGGTCCTCGACGTTGTCGGGGAGGGCGCCGCCCCAGAAGCCGACGTCCACGTGGGCCTTGGCGCGGGCCACGTCCTGCTTGACGCGCAGGTTGGCGACCGTGGTGGTGGGCGGCAGCGAGTTCAGCGGCATGTCGAGGAGGGTGGTGATGCCGCCGGCCGCGGCGGCGCGGGTGGCCGTCCAGAAGCCCTCCCACTCGGTGCGGCCGGGGTCGTTCACGTGGACGTGGGTGTCGACCAGGCCGGGGAGCAGGACGTCGTCGCCGAAGTCCTCGACGCGGGCGCCGGCCGGGGTCTCGGCGTCGTACGGGAGGACGGCGGCGATCTTTCCGGCGGCGACGGCGACCGAGGCGGCGCGCGTGCCCCCGGGGGTGATGACGCGAGTCGAGCGCAGTACCAGTTCCACGTCGTCGGACACGCCGGAACCTCCCCATCTACTTCCACAGAGCGAAATTCAACGTTCTGTTGACGGAGTCTTCATGTCGATCCGGGGCCAGTCAAGACCGTCCGGACGGTGCACCGACACATCGGACCGCCAACTGGATGTTTCCACGAGATGGAATTAGGATTTCGGCATACAGAATGTAGCTATCGCCACGGCGGACCGGCCCGGTACCTTCGCGAGCACCTCCGCCACCCGGACAAACCCGCTCTGACCGGCGAGGACGGCACCGCCCCGCCACTGGGGCCGAGGCCGGCCGCCCGGTAGGCTGCTTCCTCGCCTGCCTGCACCGAAAGGACCGCGCCGTGCCGACGTCCAGCGCCAGCACCACCGCCGCTTCCGCCAAGTCCACCGCCGGCGGCGGTGGCGTCCAGTCCCTTGAGCGCGCCTTCGATCTGCTCGAACGCATGGCCGACGCGGGGGGCGAGGTCGGCCTCAGCGAGCTGTCCACCGCCAGCGGCCTGCCCCTGCCGACCATCCACCGTCTCATGCGCACGCTCGTCGCCTGCGGCTACGTCCGGCAGCAGCCCAACCGGCGGTACGCCCTCGGCCCCCGCCTGATCCGCCTCGGCGAGTCCGCCTCCCGCCTGCTGGGGACCTGGGCACGGCCCTACCTGGCACGGCTGGTCGAGGAGACCGGCGAGACGGCCAACATGGCCCTGCTCGACGGGGACGAGATCGTCTACGTCGCCCAGGTGCCCTCCAAGCACTCCATGCGCATGTTCACGGAGGTGGGCCGCCGGGTGCTGCCGCACTCCACCGGCGTCGGCAAGGCCCTGCTCGCCCACACCCCGGCCGACGAGGTACGGGCCCTGCTCGCGCGCACCGGCATGCCGGCCGCGACCGAGAAGACCATCACCACGCCCGAGGGCTTCCTCGACGCCCTGGAGCAGGTCCGCAGGCTGGGCTACGCGGTCGACGACAACGAGCAGGAAAGAGGAGTCCGCTGCCTGGCCGTGTCGGTGCCGAACTCGCCGACCGCCGCCGCGATCTCCATCTCGGGTCCGGCCGGCCGGGTCACCGAGGACCTGACCGCGTCGATCGTGCCGATCCTGCAGAACGTGGCGGCCGAACTGTCCGTGGCCCTGCAGAGCCAGAACCCCGCCTGACCCCACGAGCAGGATCCGGCCCCGCGGGCGCCTGCGGCGGGGTGCGGTGCCGGGATGCCGAGGATCTCCCGGGGCGGGGTCCCGGAGGCGAGGCGTTGGGCCGGGTGCCGGTGCTCCCGTGGCGGGGACGGGCCGCCCGGGGCAGCGTGGTGCGCACTGCCCGCGTCCCCGAGGTCACCGAGGTCCGCCCATGGCCCGCGACTCCGTCACGGCGCCCCTGCCGGGGCGCGCCCTGCACCCGCCGCCCGCGGTCCCGGCGGCGCGCCGCCGGGACCTGGCCAGGCTGGCGCCCGTCGCCGCGGCCTACGCCCTCGTCCAGCTGCTCCTCGCCGTGCCCGGCACCGGCCTCGGCTGGGACGAGACCGTGTACGTCAGCCAGGTCGCCCGGGACGCCCCCGCCGCCTTCTTCAGCGCCCCGCGCGCCCGCGGGATCAGCTGGCTCGCCGCCCCCGTCGCCGCGTACACGTCCTCCGTCCTCGCCCTGCGGGTCCACCTGGCCCTGCTGTCGGCGGCCGCCCTGCTGCTCGCGCTGTGGGTGTGGCGCCGGCTGCTGCCCGTCCCGGTGCTCGCCCTCGCCGGCCTGCTGTTCGCCGGG
Source organism: Streptomyces pallidus (ex Mingjun et al. 2026) (assembly GCF_051550185.1). Lineage (NCBI taxonomy): Bacteria > Bacillati > Actinomycetota > Actinomycetes > Kitasatosporales > Streptomycetaceae > Streptomyces > Streptomyces pallidus (ex Mingjun et al. 2026). Next base: position 1,739,688 of record NZ_CP196181.1, read on the forward strand.
CTGTGGCCGACCCTGACGTACGGGCCGCAGGCCATGCCCAACCTCTGGGTGGCCTTCGCGGCGCTGACCGCCGTCGGCTGCTTCCTGCGCGCCGCCGCCGACCGGCGGGACCTGCGTGCCCTCGCCGGGGCGGGGGTCGCCGTGGCGTTCGCCGCGCTGATGCGGCCCGCCGACGCCTTCTGGCTGGTCCTGCCCCTGGTGTGCGCCGCGCTGGCCGTTCCGGGCCGACGGCGGCCGGCCCTGCCCGCCGTCCTCGCGGCAGGCGCCCTGGCCGGCTGGGCCCCGTGGCTGGTCGAGGCGCAGCTGGACCACGGGGGCGTACCCGCCCGGCTGCACCGGGCGGCCGAGATCCAGGGCGGGATCGGCTGGCACCCCGCGTTCGGGGACCATCTGCGGGCCCTCGCCGGACGGACCCTGTGCCGTCCGTGCGACGTGCCCTGGGACCAGCCGGTCACCGGACTGTGGTGGCTCGCACTGCCCCTGCTGACCGCGGGCGGGCTCGCCGCCGCGTACCGGACGGGCCTGCTGCGGCCGGTCCTCGCGGCCACCGCCGCCGGGCTGTCCCTGGCCGCGCCCTACCTGCTGATGGTCGGGTACGCCGCCCCGCGCTTCCTGCTCCCCGCCTACGCCCTGCTCGCGCTGCCCGCCGCGCTGTGCCTGGCCCGGCTGCTGCGCGCGGCCCGCGGCCGCCCGGCCGTCCGCGGCCTGCTGTGCCTGGCGCTGGCCGGGCACCTCGCGCTCCAGCTGCTCCTCACGGCCGAGGTGGGGGACCGCAGCCGGGCCGCGCGGACGGCCTTCGCCGCCGTGGCGGCCGAGCTGCACCGCCAGGGCGTACGGCCGCCGTGCGTCGTCAGCGGCGTCGAGGCGGTCCGGGTCGCGTACCGCGCGGGCTGCGCCTCGCGCCAGGTGTACGGCGGCCACGACGGCAGCATCAGCGCCGCGGGCCTCGCCGCCCTCGCGGCCCGGCAGCCCGCCGCGGTGCTGGTCGCGGGCGGCGCCGCCGCTCCGCCGTGGGCCCGGGGCTGGCGCCCGCACCCGCTGCCCGGCCTGCCCGGGGAACGGCCGTGGCGCGCCTACCTCGCGCCGTCGGCGCGGCCCGCCGGCTGAACGGCGGTCCCGGCAACCCCGGCACCCCCGGCAACCCCCGCCGTCTCCGGCGCCCCGGCCGCGGGGACGGCACCGCCCGGGACGCCGGTCCGCGGGGCGGCCTCCGTGAGGCGGCCGTCCGTCATCGTCGCCGTGCGGTCCATCCGCTCCAGGTGGGCCCGGTCGTGGGTGACCAGCACCGTCGCCGTGCCCCGCTCCCGGGTGAGGGTGACCAGCAGGTCGAGGACGGCCGCGCCGCGCTCGTGGTCCAGGGCGCTGGTGGGCTCGTCGACGAGCAGCACCGCCGGCTCGTTCATCAGGGCCCGCGCGATGTTCACCCGCTGCCGCTGGCCCCCGGAGAGCTGGTGCGGCCGCTTGTCCGCCTTGTCCGCCATCCCGACGGCGTCCAGCAGGTCCAGGGCCCGGCGGCGCAGCGCCTTCGAGGGGCGGCCGGACAGGTGCGCCATGACCTGGAGCTGCTCGGCCGCGGTGAGCGAGGCCAGCAGGTTGGACTGCTGGAAGACGATGCCGATCTTCTCCCGGCGCAGGGCCGCCTTCTCTGCCGGACCGAGGACGGTGGTGTCCTGCCCGGCCACCTCCACCCGGCCCGAGTCGGGGGTGACCAGGGTGGCGGCGACCGCGAGCAGGCTGGACTTGCCGGAGCCGGACGGCCCGACCACGGCCGTCAGGGTGCCCGCGGCCACCTCCAGGCGGACCTCGTCGAGGGCGGTCAGCCGGCCCTCGCCGTCCGGGTAGGTGAGCGTGACGTCGTGGACGAGGAGGGTCATCGGGCGCTCCCGAGCGCGATCAGGGGGTCGACGGCGGTGATCCGCCGAATGGACAGGGCCGCGCCCAGCGCACCGAGCACGATCATGATCGCGGCGGGGGCCAGGACGGTGGCGGCGTCGAGGACGAAGGGCACGTCGCCGCCGCTGATCAGAGCGCCGATGCCGGCCGCGAGCGCGGTGCCGAGCCCGGTGCCGATCGCCAGCATGACCACGGCCTGACCGAGGGCGTCGCGCAGCAGGTAGGGGGTGGACGCGCCCAGTGCCTTCAGGACGGCGATGTCACCGGCGCGCTGGATGGTCCAGACGGTGAAGAAGGCCCCTATGACGAGGGCGGAGATCGCGAAGAGGAAGCCGCGCATCAGCTGGAGGGAGCCGTTCTCGGCCTGGTAGGACCCTATGGCGCCGAGGGCCTCCCCGATGGTCTGCGCCCGGGTGCCGGCGGCCCGGTCGCCGGCGGTGAGGCCGGCGCCGGTGGCGTCGGGCGCATCGAGGGCGACGACGGTCGCGGCCGTGTCGGGGGACGTGCCGGGGCTGCCGATGCGCTGCCAGTCGGTCAGGTCCGCCCAGACGACAGGGGTGTGGCTGTAGGCGGCGGTGCCGGAGACGGCGGCCACGGTCAGTTCGAGCGGGCCGATCTTCAGCCGGGAGCCGGCGGTGAGGCCGCCGAGCTCCTTCGCGGCCTTCTCGGCGAGGACCACCCGGCCCGGGCCGAGGCCGGTGTCGGCCGGCGCGAGCGGTCCGGCCGGGTCCACGCCGAAGACGGAGACGGCGGCCGTGCGCTCGCCCGCGGCGGCGTTGGTGGTGCGGATGCCGAGCGGCTGCGCCGACCTCACCCCGGGCTGCGCCCGCCAGGCCCGCCAGGCCTTCTCGGACACCTGTGAGTTGGCGAACGACACCTTCTGGTCCCCGGGGGGCTCGGCGAAGGCCAGGTGCGTGGCCGGCAGGCCGGTGAGGGCCGAGATGTTCTCCCGGGCCAGGCCGGCGGTGAGCCCGGACAACAGGCCGACCAGCAGGGTGATCAGCAGGACCACCGAACCCATGAGTGCGAAGCGGCCCCTTGCGAACCGCAGATCTCTCCAAGCAACGAACATGCCCCCACCTTGGTCTCCCGCATGTCCGCCGGGCATCGCGCCACGGGAGCGATCCTCGTATCGAAGGACGCATCCCGACATCAAACTTTCGATTGACCGTGCCCGCCCCGGACCCCCTTACCCTGGTCGGGCCATGACCGCGTCACCCCTCCGCCCCCTCACCCCCGTCTCCCGCGTCCTGCGGCTGTGCCTGCACGCCCTGCTGCTGGCCCTGCTCGGGCTCGCCGCGGGGCGGGCCGTCGCCCACTCCCTGCCCTCGGCGGGCGCGGTGGTCGCCGTCTGCGCCGTGCTGGCCGCCCTGTACGGGGCCGGTGCGCGCTCCCCCGCCGTCCGCGGGTCGGCCGCGGCAGCCGGGGGATGGCTCGCGGCGCTCGGCACGGTGTGGGCGGCGCTGCTGGTGCTGTCCCCCGACGGGCTGTGGATCGCGTTCCCGCTGTACTTCCTGGAGCTGCACCTGCTGCGGCTGCGCTGGGGCGTCGCCGCCGTGGCCGTGACCGCCGGCGCGGCCATCGCCTCGTTCCTCGGCCACAGCGGCACCGTGACGCCGGGCGCCTTCCTCGGGCCGCTGCTCGGCGCCGCCGTGGCCGTGGCGACCGTCCTCGGCTACCAGGCGCTGTACCGGGAGAGCGAACGCCGCCGCGAGCTGATCGAGGAGCTCATCGCCACCCGGGCCGAGCTGGCCGCGGCCGAGCGCGACGCCGGGACCGTGGCGGAGCGGGAGCGGCTGGCCCGGGAGATCCACGACACGCTGGCCCAGGGGCTGTCCTCCATCCAGCTGCTGCTGCGGGCCGCCGAGCGGGCCCTGCCCGAGCGGGATCCGCGGCTGGCCCCGGCCCTGGAGCACATCGGCCGGGCCCGGGAGGCCGCCCAGGACAACCTCGCCGAGGCCCGCCGGTTCGTCCGCGCACTGACCCCGCCGGACCTGGAGCACGGCTCGCTGGCCGCGGCACTGGAGCGGCTGTGCGCCGGGGTGCCGCAGGCCCGGTTCTCGGTCAGCGGCACCCCGCGGGAGCTGCCGACCCCGTACGAAGTGGCGCTGCTGCGGATCGCGCAGTCGGCCCTGGCCAATGTGGTGCGGCACGCGGGGGCCGGGCGCGCCGGGATCACCCTGACCTTCATGGACGGCTCCGTGACGCTCGACGTCGTGGACGACGGGACCGGCTTCGACCCGGCGAGCGCCCCCTCCGGCGAAGGCGGCTTCGGGCTGCCGGCGATGCGGGCGCGGGCCGAGACGCTGGGCGGGCTGTTCACCGTGGAGTCCGCGCCGGGCCAGGGCACCGCCGTGGCCGTCACCCTGCCGCTGCCCGCGTGCGCCCCCGACACCGCCGACGCCGCGGACGCTGCCGCGGACGGCGCTGTCGACGCCGCCGACCACCTGGAGGCTTCCCGATGACGATCCGACTGCTGCTGGCCGACGACCACCCGGTGGTGCGGGCCGGGCTGCGCGCCGTGCTGGACACGGAACCGGACTTCTCGGTGGTCGCGGAGGCGGCGACCGCCGAGCGGGCGGTGGAGCTGGCCGCCGCCGGGGACGTGGACGTGGTCCTGATGGACCTCCAGTTCGGCGCGGGCATGCACGGCTCGGCGGCCACCGCGCAGATCACCGCCCGACCCGGGGCGCCCCGGGTGCTGGTGCTGACCACGTACGACACGGACGCGGACATCCTCGCGGCGGTCGAGGCCGGCGCGTCGGGCTACCTCCTCAAGGACGCCCCGCCGGAAGAGCTGGCCGCGGCCGTGCGCACGGCCGCCGCGGGCCAGTCGGCGCTGGCCCCGGCGGTGGCGCTGCGCCTGATGGACCGGATGCGGACGCCCGCGGAGGCGCTGACGAAGCGGGAGCTGGAGGTGCTCCAGCTGGTGGCCGACGGCCTGTCGAACCAGCAGATATCCAAGCGGCTCTTCCTCAGCCAGGCCACGGTCAAGTCCCACCTGGTGCACGTCTACGCCAAGCTCGGCGTGGACTCGCGTACGGCGGCGGTGGCCGCGGCCGCGACCCGCCGCCTCATCCGCACCCCGTAGCCGCGCGAGCCGCGCGTGCCACGGGCGGCCGCTAAGCCACCCAGTGGGGCCGCTCCACCGACGGGGCCAGCGGCGCGCCGTCGTAGCAGGCCGCGGCGAGGCGGCGTATCCCCTCCTCCAGGCGGTCCGCCGGCAGCGTGTACGGGATCCGGATCCGGTGCTCGAAGGTGCCCGGGTCCACGCCGAAGCGGGCCCCGCGCCCGATGTGCACCCCGGCGGCCGCGGCCCGCTCCGCCAGCGCGGAACCCACCGGCCCGCCCAGGTCCACCCACAGAGAGAGCCCGCCCGGCGGAACCCGCCAGGACCACTCGGGGGTGTGCCGCCGCAGCGCCCGTACGAGTGCCTCGCGCCGGTCCCGCAGCTGCGCGAGGCGGGCCGGCAGGACCCGCTCGGCGCTTTCGAGCAGGGGCAGGGCGACGAGCTGGTCGAGCACCGAGCCGGTCAGGTCGGCCGCGACCCGCACCGCGGCCAGCTCGGTGACCAGCTTCTCCGTGGCCCGGATCCAGCCCACCCGCAGGCCGCCCCAGTGCGTCTTGCTGAGCGAGCCGATCGTCACGACGTGGTCCGCCGCGCCCCGCCGCGCCAGGGCGGCCAGTGGCTGCGGGGCCGGGACGTCCAGGGCGATGTCGGCGATCGTCTCGTCGACCACGAGCCAGGTGCCGGTCCTGCGGGTCGCCGACAGCAGCCGCAGCCGCTCCTCGGCCGGCATCAGCGCGCCGGTCGGGTTGTGGAAGTCGGGGATCGCGTACGCCAGCTTCGGCACGGTCTGGCGCAGCGTGGACTCGGTGTGATCCATGTCCCAGCCGGCGTCGGAGACCACGACGGGCACGGTGCGCAGTCGGGCGTGCCGCAGGGCGTCGAGGACGTTCGCGTAGGTCGGGTTCTCCGTCACGACGCGGTCTCCCGCGTGGCAGAGCAGGCTCGCGACCAGGACGAAGGCGTGCTGTGCCCCGGCCGTGACGAGTATCTGCTCGGGGCGGGTGGCCAGGCCCCGGCGGGTGAACCGGTCGGCGACGGCGCGGCGCAGCTCGGGCAGCCCGAAGGGGTGGTAGCCGGGGTCGTCGGCGAGGGCGGGCAGCCGGGCGGCGACCTGGGCGAGGGCCTCGGCGAGGCCCTCCTGCGGGGCGCCCATGGCGGCGATGGCGAGGTCGATGCCGTCGTCCCGGTCGGCGGGAGGGGCGCCGGTCGCGCTCAGCAGGTGGGCGCCGACCGGGCCGTGGCCGTCGGGCAGTTCGGTCCAGGTGCCGGAGCCCCGCCGGCTGCGGCAGTATCCGCTCTCGCGGAGCAGGTCGTAGGCGGCGGTGACGGTGGCCCGGCTGGCGCCGAGCGCCTCGGCGAGCTCGCGTTCGGCCGGCAGCCGGACGTGCAGGGGGACGCGGCCGTCGAGGACCAGGCGGCGGACGGCCTCGGCGAGCGACCGGTAGCCGGGGCGGGCCCGCACCTCGGCCGGGAGCAGCGCCGCGAGGGCGCGGCTGCCGATCGTCCTGTCCACCGTTCGGCCCACTCCCCCGTTTGCCATGCCAACCTCCCCCGTTTGGCTCTGCCTACCAGGCCAATCAGGGGTCCAGACTCGCGGCATTGGCCCCCGATTGGCAAGGAGAATGCCCGATGCCCGCTGTCCGGACCCCGTCCGCCGCCCAGGCCACCCCGCCGGCCGTCCTCACGGACCGGGACGAGCGGGCCCTGGTGGCCGCCGTCGAGAACCGGATCTGCGAGCCGCTGCGGCTCGGCGCCGTGGTCGCCTCGCTGCGCCGGACCCTGTGGCGCACGCTCGCCCGGCCGCCGCACACGACGGGCCCGGTGCAGGGACGAGAATCGCTGCCATGCCGACCGACTCCCCCTCCGATTCCCTCCCCGACCGCTCCGCCGCGTCCGGGCGGCCCTCCGGCCCGGTGATCGCCGGGCTGCTGCTCGCGGCCGGGGGCGGCCGCCGCCTCGGCGGCCGCCCCAAGGCCCTGCTGCCCTACCGCGGGCGGCCACTCGTCGAGAACGCGGTGCGGGTGTTGCGCGAGGCGGGCTTGGGCCCGCTGCACGTGGTGCTCGGCGCCTCGGCCGCCGAGGTCCGCGAGCGGGCGGACCTGAGCGGCTGCGTGCTCGTCGACAACCCGGACTGGGCCGAGGGCATGGGCTCGTCGTTGCGGGCCGGTCTCGCCTCCCTGGCCGGTACGGGGGCGGGCGCGGCCCTGGTCTCGCTGGTGGACCAGCCGGGCATCGGGCCGGCGGCGGTGGCCCGGGTCCTCGCCGCGTACCGGTCCCCGGCCAGTCTGGTGGCGGCGGCGTACGGCGGGGAGCGCGGGCACCCGGTGCTCTTCGGCGCGGACCGCTGGGCGGACATCGCGGCCACGGCGACGGGCGACAGGGGCGCGCGGGTGCACCTGACACGGCACGCGGACGAGCTCACGCTGGTGGAGTGCGGGGACGTCGCCGAGGCGTACGACATCGACACCCCGCCGGACCTGGACCGTCTCGCCTGAGGGCGGGCGGGGGCGGCCCTGAGCGGGCTGTGACCGGGGTGGCACTGAGGGCCACTGCGGCCGGAGTGTGTCGACTCGGAGAATCTCGACATCAACAAACCATTGAACTTCCACCATAAGGAAATTACTATCCACTGGTCAGAAGCGCCCTGAACCCCAGACGGCGCCCGCGACCGTATCCCGGAACTCTCCACACCCGACGGCACTGCGTGCCGTCCCGCGCGAGCATTCCCCGCGGCCGCCAGGCACCGCCGCTGAAGGAGTGACAGACATGTCCGCACCAGCGCCGTCATCGCCGGCCATCGTCGACGCCGCGCCGCTGCCCCGCCAGGACGAGGTCCTGACGGAGGAGGCCCTCGCCTTCGTGGCCGAGCTCCACCGGCGGTTCACGCCCCGCCGCGACGAGCTCCTCGCGCGCCGCGCCGAGCGCCGCGCCGAGCTCGCCCGCACCTCCCACCTCGACTTCCTCCCGGACACCGCACAGGTCCGCGAGGGCGAGTGGCAGGTAGCGCCGGCCCCGGCCGCCCTGAACGACCGCCGTGTGGAGATCACCGGTCCGACCGACCGCAAGATGACCATCAACGCCCTCAACTCGGGCGCCAGGGTGTGGCTCGCCGACTTCGAGGACGCCTCCGCCCCCACCTGGGAGAACGTGGTCCTCGGCCAGCTGAACCTGATCGACGCCTACGAGCGCCGCATCGATTTCACCGACCCGCGCACGGGCAAGGCGTACGCCCTGAAGCCCGCCGAGGAGCTCGCGACCGTCGTGATGCGCCCGCGCGGCTGGCACCTGGAGGAGCGCCACCTCACGGTCGACGGCCGGCCGGTGCCGGGCGCGCTCGTGGACTTCGGCCTGTACTTCTTCCACAACGCGCAGCGCCTGATCGGCCTCGGCAAGGGCCCGTACTTCTACCTGCCGAAGACGGAGTCCCACCTGGAGGCGCGCCTGTGGAACGAGGTGTTCGTCTTCGCCCAGGACCGCGTCGGCATCCCGCAGGGCACGGTCCGCGCGACCGTCCTGATCGAGACCATCACGGCCGCGTACGAGATGGAGGAGATCCTCTACGAACTGCGCGACCACGCCGCCGGCCTGAACGCGGGCCGCTGGGACTACCTCTTCTCCATCGTGAAGAACTTCCGCGACGGCGGCGCGAAGTTCGTCCTGCCGGACCGCAACGCGGTCACGATGACCGCTCCGTTCATGCGCGCCTACACCGAACTGCTCGTCCGCACCTGCCACAAGCGCGGCGCCCACGCCATCGGCGGCATGGCGGCCTTCATCCCGTCCCGCAAGGACGCGGAGGCCAACCGCGTCGCGTTCGAGAAGGTCAAGGCCGACAAGGACCGCGAGGCGAACGACGGCTTCGACGGCTCCTGGGTCGCCCACCCCGACCTGGTGCCGATCGCCATGGCCTCCTTCGACGCGGTCCTCGGCGACAAGCCGAACCAGAAGGACCGCCTCCGCGAGGACGTCTCGGTGGCCCCCGGCGAGCTCATCGCGATCGACTCCCTGGACGCCAAGCCCACGTACGAGGGCCTGCTGGGTGCCGTCCAGGTCGGCATCCGCTACATCGAGGCCTGGCTGCGCGGCCACGGCGCGGTCGGCATCTTCGGCCTGATGGAGGACGCGGCCACCGCCGAGATCTCCCGCTCGCAGGTCTGGCAGTGGATCAACGCCGGGGTCGTCTTCGAGAACGGCGAACGCGCCACCGCCGAACTCACCCGCCGCATCGCCGCCGACGAACTGGCCGCCATCCGGGCCGAGCTGGGCGACGAGGCCTTCGCGGCCGGCAAGTGGCAGGAGGCCCACGACCTGTTCCTCCAGGTCTCCCTGGACACCGACTACGTCGACTTCCTCACCCTCCCGGCCTACACCCACCTGATCGGCTGACCCGCCCGCCGGACGTGACCGGCCCCGGCCCGCGAGGGTCGGGGCCGGTCACGTCCGGGGCCGGTCACGTCCGGCCCCGGGCTCCGCCCGCTACCGCCGGCCAGCCGGTCATCCGGTCGGCGGCGGGCAGGGCCGCGCCGGGTCCTCCACCGGGACGAGCCGGACCTGACCGACGGGTTCCTTCAACGGCGCGTCCGTCTCCGTGTTCCACAGCAGCGCCATCTTGTCGGCGACACCGAAGAACAGGTACGGCCGGCCGGGATCGAGCAGCCCTCCCTCGGCGTTGAGCCCGGCCAGCGGAACGGTCGGCTGGACGCAGGTCCACTCGGGTTCCACCCCGAAGTAGGAGGGCGCGGCGCGGCGTTGCTCGGCCGCCTCCTGGGTGCGGGCGACCGCCCGCGCGGCGTTGTCGAGGGCGAGCCCCGCGAGGGAGGCGACGACCCCGACGTAGAGGAGGACGTAGACCACCGCGTTGAGGTGCTCACCGGGCTTGGTGAAGGGGAAGTGGAAGTGCTTGGCGATCCCCCACAGTGCCGGGCCGAGCAACCCCAGGCCCAAGTAGGAGACCAGCTTCGCCCCGGCCGCGACCTGCCACAGGCCGGGCACGTCCAGTTCGTCCGGGGTGAGGTCGAGGCCGTCCGCATACAGCCCGTGGAGCACGGAACCGGAGGCGACGACCAGGCCGGTCACGAGGGTCACCGCGAGCGGCACGGTGGCCGTCAGCCACTCCGTCCACGTGGTCCATTGGCGCATCAGGAGCCAGATTCCGACCACGGTCACCGTAACCGCAGCGGTGACCAGCATCTGCAGCGGTGTCCACGGGGACCCCCCGGGCACCCCGTAGACCAGGCAGAGGAAGACGGCGGCGGCGACCGCCCCGCCGACCAGCCCGCGCAGCCGTGCCGCCCGGTCCGCCCGCCGCCGGGGCGCGGCTCCCGGGCCGCTGCCGCCGGCCGCCGTCCGCGGTACCGCACCGCCCCGGGCGGCGCAGACCAGCGCACCGGCGAGGCACCCGCAGCCGATCAGCAGGAACGGCCAGCGCAACGGGCCCTGTGCCTGCCGGAAGCAGCCGACGGTGAAGGCCATCACGAGCAGCCAGCCGAAGACCCGCCCCAGGCGCCTGTCGAACTCGTCCTCGCGCGGCAGCTCCCGGTCGCGCCCGCCGCGCCGCGGGGACATCCGTACGTCCAGTCCCGGACGGGCGGGTGAGCCGCCCGGAAGGCCCATGCGGGCCAGCCGCCTGGCCTCGGACGGCGTGCCGAGTGCGATGGACCCGGTGTCGTAGCGGCCCCAGCGCTCCAGGACCCGCGCGCGCCGACCCGCCGCACGCCGCGGGTCGGTCCGGTGGGCCGTGGTGTGGGAGCGGTACTCCTCCAACTGCTCCCGGTCGGCGTCCACCAGCTCGGTGCGGCGTACGTACATTTCGAGTACGGCCGACTTCGCGAGCTGACGGATCCGCCAGCCGGCCGCCCGCTCGGTACGGCTGTTGCGCGCGCCGAAGAACCGGACCTCGACGCAGAACAGGTGCGCCCCGGAATCGACGCTGAGGACTCCGGCGGAGGGGCCCTCCCCGCGGCCGAACTCGGCCACGACGGGCCATTGCTGCGCGCCGAACACGGCTCTGGCCTGGTCGAAGTCCCTTGTCCCGCCGCGCACTTCGACCAGGGTGAGCACCCGTTGGTCGTACTGCCGTCGCACCACCCTCAACCCCCGTATCTCCTGGTCCGGTCGGGTGACCGTACCGGGCACGGCGGGGCGGTGCGCACGGAATTCCGGGCCGCCTGAAGCGGAACTCGGGCGGCCGAACGACCGGTCGGTCGTTACGTCATCGTAATCTGCGGCTACCTAGCGGTAACAAGCCAGGGCGTGTCACCTTCTCCGTGCCACCGGCCGGCGGTGTCCCCCACTTCCCCAGCCATGCCCCGGAGTTCTCGCGCGCTCCGGCTCCGGCATGGCCTACCGCAGGAGTTCCGTCGTGATCGGATTCCGCTACGCCAGCAAGGACAGGACACGCCGCCGGGTGCGCCGACTGGCCGGGGCCGGGCTGGCCCTGCCGCTCGCCGTCGGCGCACTGGTCGCCGCCCCCGCCGGGACCGCGGCCGCCGCCCCCGGGTCCGGGCCCACCGCCGTGGTGTCCATGGGCGACAGCTACATCTCCGGCGAGGCCGGGCGCTGGAAGGGCAACAGCCTCACCAACACCGGCAGTCGGAGCGGCACCGACCGGGCCTGGGTCAGCGGCAGCGTGTACGACCCTTCGAAGGTGTACGGCACCACCGCGGGCGGATGCCACCGCTCCGACTCCGCCGAGGTCAGGAGCGCCGGGGCGATCGCGGACGTCGCGATCAACCTGGCCTGCTCCGGAGCCACCACCGAGAACGTCTTCCGCTCCGCCAACGGCGGCGTCCCCTACAAGGGCGAGGCCCCGCAGGCCGACCAGCTCGCCGCCGTCGCCGCCAGCCACGACGTCAAGGTCATCGCCCTCTCCATCGGCGGCAACGACCTCGGCTTCGCCGACATCATCAAGGACTGCGCGCTCGACTTCGTGATCTGGAACTCGTACTGCTACGACGACCAGCAGTACGGCGTCGACCAGAAGATCGACGGCGTCATGGCGAACGTCGGGAAGTCCGTGGACGAGGTACGGGCCGTGATGCGCGCCGCCGGCTACGGCGACTCCGCGTACAGGATCGTGCTCCAGTCCTACCCGTCACCGATCCCGCGCGGCGCGGAGAACCGTTACGCCCAGAGCGACTGGAGCCGCCTGAACACCGGCGGCTGCCCCTTCTGGAACCGGGACTCCGACTGGGCGCGGGACTCCCTCGTCCCGCAGATCGCGAACCGCCTCAAGGCGGTGGCGGCGGCCAAGGGCGTGCAGTTCCTGGACCTGCGGGACATGATGCAGGGCCGCGAGGTGTGCGCGAAGACCAGCAAGCAGGTCACCTCCGCCGCGCCGGCGTCGGCGAAGACGAGCGAGTGGGCGCGCTGGATCGACAGCAGCGAGACGCAGGGGCTCGTCCAGGAGTCCATGCACCCGAACCACTTCGGCCAGCTGGCACTGGGCCGCTGCCTGGCGCTCGCCGTCGGCCAGGGCCCCACCTCGGGCGTCGGCTGCAAGAACACCGCGGGCACGGACCAGACGGGGATGTACCTCACCCCGCTCCCGTAAATCCGGATGAACGACCGCCGTACGGGCTGGCATGCTCGGCGCATGTCAGCCCGTACCGCGCGCCCCAGCATCTACATCTCCGTCGACATCGAGGCCGACGGCCCGATCCCCGGCCCCTACTCCATGATCAGCTTCGGTGCCGCCGTCGCCGGCCGGCAGGACGGCGCCCGGTACACGGCCACCGATCCCGAGCGGCGGACCTTCTACCGCGAACTGCGGCCGATCAGCGACCAGTACGACCCCGAGGCCCTGGCCGTCAGCGGACTGGACCGGGACCGGCTGCTGCGCGAGGGCACCGACCCGGGCGCGGCCATGGCCGCGTTCCGGGGATGGGTGCGCAACGTGGCCGAGGACGCGGGGGCACAGCCGGTGATGTGCGGCTACCCCGCCTCCTTCGACTGGACCTTCCTCTACTGGTACCTGATGCGGTTCGGCGGCGACAGCCCCTTCGGGCACTCCGGTTGCCTGGACATGAAGACCCTCTACGCGGCGAAGGCACGGGTCCCACTGCGGGCCGCGGTCAAGGGCCGCATGCCGGCCGAACTCCGCTCCCGCCGCCGCCACACCCACCACGCGCTCGACGACGCGATCGAACAGGCGGAACTGATGAGCAACCTCATGCTGTGGCAGGGCCCGGCGGAGGCCGGTAGCGGTACCGGTACCGACGTCGGTACCGCCGGGGACGTCCGGTAGCCTCACGGCTCCGCACGGGCGCCGGGCGCCAGGCGCCAGGCGCCTGGCGCGGAGCGCGACGGGCGCCTCATGCGACCGGGGGGAACATGGACGGGATCGCCCGAACAGGCACGACGGTGCCGCGGACGGCGGGCCCGCCCCGCCGCGGACACGGTGGCGCCGGCCCGCCGCCTGCCGGCGGAAGGGCAGGGCCCCGTCGGCGTGCTCGCCGCACTGGCGGCGCGCAGCGGCGACCGGCCCGCCGCGGCGTGGGCCGTCTGCCAGGCGCTCGGTGGAGCGGACGCGCGGGTACGGGAAGAGCTCGGCCGGTCGGCCGAGCTCTTCGCCGGGTTCGGTCCGGACGAGGACGGGCGGCTCGGCGAAATCCCGGAGCTGCTCGGGTCGTTCGACGTGCCGCGGGCGCTGGACGAGCGCGAGCAGGAGGTGCTGGGGCTGTTGCAGGCCGCCGGGGCGGCCTTGGGCGGGGTCCGCGGCGGGGTCGGGCACGGCCTGTCCCGGCGTTTCGTCAAGGGCGAGCTCACCGCGGCGTTCCCGCTGCTCGCCCGGTAGCCCGTCCGCATACCCCGGGGCAACACCGCCCCGTCCTGGACGGCGTTGGCCGCCGCGGGCGCCCTTCCGCCCCCGCCCGCGGACTGCGCGACGGCGGCGCAGGTCGCGCAGGTCCTGGACGAATGCCGCCGGCACACGGCCGAGGCCCGCTGAGCGCGCGCCGTGCGGTCGGGGACTGCGCGGCGCAAACCGAACCGGCCGGGCCGTGGCGCCCCGCGCGGCGGTTTCAGCGGGCCGGTAGGAAGTCCAGCGCCGCGCTGAGGTCGGCGAGTTCTCGGTAGTGCACGCCCGTCATGCCGATCGCTACCGCCGCCTCGACGTTCTCGGCCCGGTCGTCCACGAACAGGCATCGGGACACGGCGGCGCCGGCCCTTTCGGCCGCGATCTCGTAGATCCGGTGGTCCGGCTTGGCGACCCCGACCCGGGCGCTGCTGACGACGTGGTGCGCGAGGTCGGCCAGCCCCAGCGTCACCAGGTCCGCCTCCAGTTCCTCGGTGGCGTTCGTCACGAGCACCAGGGGCATGTGGGCCCGTGCCCGGCGGAGCAGCGCCACCACCGCCTCGTCGGCCCGGAAGGGGGCCTCGGCGAACGCCGTGCCCAACTCGCGGGCGACCGGCTCCGGCACGCAGTCGGTCAGGCCCAGCACGATGGAATCCACCCACTGCCGCTTGGTGATCTCGCCCAGGAGCAGCGGCACGTCCCGTTCGGGAGCGAAGGCCACCCGAGCGGTCGTGCCCTCCGCCAGCCCGGCCCGCCGCTCCAACTCCGGGAGCAGGCCCGGATCGTAGAAGCGGATCACGTTGTCGAGGTCGCAGAGCAGCGCGTCGAAGGGGGTTCGGGCCCCCCGGTCGCCAGTCACCTCCTCTGGATAGCAGGACCCGTAGCGGCCGTCGAGGGGGGACCCGGCCTCGCTGCCGGCCCGGGGAAGGGGCCTGGCGGGGGCGGGCCGGGAGCTGCCACGCCGGGGACCGTGACTGCGTACGAGGTCCTGCTCACCGGCGGCGCGGCGGGCGGCGGGCGGCGGGCGGCGGGCGGCGGGAAGTCGACGGTCGGCTGGGAGGTGTCCGCCGTGCTGCGCCGCCGCGGGACGGCCCACTGCCACGTGGAGGGCGACTTCCTGGACCAGATCCACCCGGCTCCGGACGGAGATCCGGACCGGGCTGCGATCACCGAGCAGAACCTGGCCCCGGTCTGGGCCAACTACGCCGCGCTGGGGCAGCACCGCCTCGTCTACGCCAACACCGTCAGCATCCTCGACCGTCCTCTGATCGTCCGCGCCATGGGCGGCACCGGCGCGGACGCCCGACCGGTCCGCACGACGAGCGTGCTGCTCACCGCGCGGGAGGCGACCGTAGGGGAGCGGCTGGCCCGGCGGGAGATCGGCTCGGGGCTGGCGGAGCACATCGGGCGGAGCCTGCGCATGGCTGCCGTCCTGGACCGGGAGGCCCCGCCGGGCACGGTGCGGATCACGACGGACGGGCGGCCGGTGACCTGGAGCGCGGAGCGGGTGCTGGAAGCCGTGAGGTGGTGAACCCCTCCGGGCACGGCAGAGCCGCTCACCCGACGCCGCTGCACCGGGCGCCGGTTCACGGTTCGGCCTCCGGCGGCGCGCGGCTGGCGGGCCTGTCGAGAGGCGCCGGGGCGGCGGGCAGCGGCGTCAGCGGTCGTTCCGCACAACGGCGCGAGCGCCGGCACGGCGGTGCGTACGCCACGCCCGCAGTGGGTGGCGTACGCACCGCCGCGCGCCGGCTGGACCGTACGGGGATCAGTGCGCGGGCACCGGTTCCGCTCGGCCGTCGGCGGTGGCCGCCGCGGCCGTACCGCGCCTGGCGCCGAGGTGGTTGAAGGCCAGGTTGAGCAGGATGGCCGCCACGCAGCCGGTGCTGATGCCGGAGTCCAGGACGACGAGCAGGTCCTTGGGGAAGGCGTGGTAGAAGTCCGGGGCGGCGATGGGGATGAGGCCGACGCCGACGGAGGCGGCGACGATCAGGGCGTTCTCGCCGCGCTCCATGGCCGCGCCCGCCAGGGTCTGGATGCCGCTGGCCGCGACCGACCCGAAGAGGACGATGCCGGCGCCGCCGAGGACCGGCAGCGGGACCACGCCGATGACCGAGGCGGCCGCCGGGCACAGGCCGAGCAGGATCAGGATGCCTCCGCCGGCGGCGACCACGAACCGGCTGCGCACCTTGGTCATGGCCACGAGCCCGATGTTCTGGGCGAAGGCGCTGCACATGAACCCGTTGAACAGGGGGCTCAGCGCGCTGCCGAGGGCGTCGGCGCGCAGCCCGCCCTCGATGGTGCGGGCGTCCGCAGGCCGGTCGACGATCCTGCCGAGGGCCAGGATGTCGGCGGTGGACTCGGTCATGCAGACCAGCATGACGATGCACATGGAGACGATGGCGGCGACCTGGAACTGCGGGGCGCCGAAGTGGAAGGGCGTCGGGAAGCCGACCAGGCCGGCGGTGCGCAGGGCGTCCGTGTCGACCATGCCGAGCGGGACGGCGGCGAGGGTGCCGACGACCAGGCCGAGCAGGATGGATATCTGCTGGAGGAAGCCGCGCAGCAGTCTGCGCAGCAGCAGGACGGCGAGGAGGGTGCCGGCGGCCATGCCGATGTTCTGCACGGAGCCGTAGTCGGTGGCGGTGCGGTTGCCGCCCTGCGACCAGTTGAAGGCGACGGGGAGCAGGGAGATGCCGATGAGGGTGATGACCGTGCCGGTGACCACGGGTGGGAAGAAGCGGACGAGCTTGCCGAAGTAGGGGGCGGCCAGGAAGCCGAGCAGCCCGGCGACGATGATCGCGCCGAAGATGATCGGGATGGCATCGGCGCCCCGGTCCTTGCCGATGGCGATCATCGGGGTGACGCCGGCGAAGGAGACCCCGTTGACGAAGGGGAGCTTGGCGCCGATCCGCCAGACGCCGAGCGTCTGGAGCAGGGTGGCGAGGCCCGCGGTGAACAGGGACGCGCCCATCAGGAAGGCGGTGTCCCGGGCGGAGAGTCCGACGGCCGGGCCGACGATCATGGGCGGGGCGACGACGCCCGCGTACATGGCGGCCACGTGCTGGAGGCCGCTGGTGAACATCTTCAGCGGGGGCAGGGTCTCGTCGACCGGATGCTTCTCCCGCGGCACTGCTACTGCGACTGCTGCTGATGCTGATGCTGCATCTTTGCGAAACCTGGGCGCCTGGGCCACGGCTTCCTCCGGTCGGTTAGACACGTCGGCAGGGACGTGGGTGTCAAGGAGGTGGTGCGAAAGCGGTGCGAGTCGAAAGAGGTGCGGAAGCGATTCGCCCGAGTCGTTCCGCCGTACGGGCGCCAGGTGGCACGAGTGTCACGAGTGGCAGGTGGCACCTGTGTGAGGCGGCATCTGTGGCAGGTGGCACGAGTCACCGTCACCGACCCCGGGGGGCACCTCGGGCAAGCCGTCGGTGCCGCCCGGGAACGGGAGCCGCGGACCCCGCTCGGGTCCACGGCCGCCGGCCGGGGGCCGTCCCCCCCGGCCGGAGCCGGTGGGGGATCAGCCCTGCGCGGCGATGCGCGCGAGGCGCTGGGCCTCGTCCCGCGTGGAGCGGGCGATGGCGTCCTCGTCCGCGGTGAGCAGCCGGTTGTTCTCGACGATCTGCTTGCCGTTGACGAACGACGCGGTGACCGGGGCGGCCGCACCGAAGACGAGGGCGGTGACCGGGTCGGCGATCGAGGAGTGCAGGAACGTGCTGAGGTTCCACAGCACCAGGTCGGCGAGCTTGCCGACCTCCAGGGAGCCGATGTTGTCGGCGCGGCCGAGGACCTGCGCGCCGCCGTACGTACCGAGGCGCAGCGACTGGCGGGCGTTCAGCGCGGCCTCGCGGTGCACCGGGTTCAGACGGTTGATCAGCAGCGCGTTGCGCAGCTCGGTGTGCAGCTCGCCGGACTCGTTGGAGGCGGTGCCGTCGACGCCGAGGCCGACCGGGACGCCGGCGGCGAGCATGTCCGGGACGCGGGCGATGCCGGCGGCCAGGCGGGCGTTGGAGGACGGGCAGTGCGCCACACCGGTCCTGGTCCGGGCGAAGGCCGCGATGTCGGAGTCGTTCATGTGGACGCTGTGCGCCATCCACACGTCCTCGCCGAGCCAGCCGGTGGACTCGAAGTAGTCGGTCGGGCCCATGCCGAAGAGCTCGTGGCAGAACTTCTCCTCCTCGACCGTCTCGCTGCCGTGGGTGTGCATGCGCACACCGAGGCGGCGCGCCAGCTCGGCGCCCTGCCTGAGCAGTTCGGTGGAGACCGAGAAGGGGGAGCACGGGGCGACGGCGACCTGGGTCATCGAGTCGAAGGACGCGTCGTGGA
Organism: Streptomyces pallidus (ex Mingjun et al. 2026); assembly: GCF_051550185.1. Taxonomy (NCBI): domain Bacteria; kingdom Bacillati; phylum Actinomycetota; class Actinomycetes; order Kitasatosporales; family Streptomycetaceae; genus Streptomyces; species Streptomyces pallidus (ex Mingjun et al. 2026). The sequence goes on from NZ_CP196181.1 coordinate 1,757,768, forward strand.
ACTTCTTGACGGTCGCCTCGGTGTCGGCGAGGGCGCCTTCGAGGGTCTCGACGGCGTGGTCCGGCGGCAGGCCGCCGTCCTTCTCGCTGCGGTCCATGGAGCCGCGGGCCAGGGTGAAGCGGACGCCCATCTCGGAGGCGGCGCGGATGATCGCGCCGGACAGGTCGCCGGCCCCCTTGGGGTACACGTAGTGGTGGTCCATCGCGGTGGTGACACCGCCGCGGGCCATCGCGGCCAGGGAGCCCTGCGCGGCCGAGTAGGCCATCTGCTCGTCGATGCGCGCCCAGGTGGGGTACAGCGCGACGAGCCAGTTGAAGAGGTTGTGGTCGGTGGCCAGGCCGCGGGTGATCCACTGGTAGAAGTGGTGGTGCGTGTTGACCAGACCGGGGGTCACGAGGTGGCCCGTGCCGTCGATGCGGCGTACGACGTCGTCGAGGTTCTCGGGGGCGTCGCCCGCGCCGATGGCCTCGATCCTGTTCCCGGCGATGACGATGTGACCCGAGGCGTACTCGGTGTCGTTCGCGTCGACGGTCGCGATCGCGCAGTTCTCGATGACGATGCGCCGGGTCTCGCTGTCAGTGGCTGCCATGGGGGCTTCCTCGTGCTTTCAGTGGCGGTGCGGGCACGGCAGGACCCAGGGGTTTGAGTGCCGAAACCGGGGGCCTGGCAGCTGACAGTACTGCCGCCCCGTGTGATGCTCCGGGTGCCGAGTTCGGGAAGTTCGAAGGTGGTGCGGGTGGGGCGCGGTCGGTGCGTGCTGCGGGCGGGTCCGGGTCCCGGGGCCACTGCGGAGCCCCGGGACACCGGGTGCCGGCGGGGCCTAGAGGTTGGTCAGGTCCACCGGGATGCGCGCGTCGGCGCCGTCCCGCAGGATCGTGGCCTCGATCAGACCGTACGGGCGGTCCGCGGCGAAGTAGACCTCGTTGTCGTTCTTGAGGCCGAAGGGCTCCAGGTCGACCAGGAAGTGGTGCTTGTTCGGGAGCGAGAAGCGGACCTCGTCGATCTCCGAACGGTGGTTGATGATGCGCGAGCCCATCTGGTACAGCGTCTGCTGCAGGGAGAGGGAGTAGGTCTCCGCGAAGGCCTCCAGCATGTGCTTCCTGGTGGCCTCGTAGGACTTCTCCCAGTTGGGCATCCGCTGCTCGTCGTCGGTCCAGTTGAACCGCCAGCGGCCCGACACCTGGGTGGCCAGGATGCGGTCGTACGCCTCCTGCAGGGTCGTGTACTTGTCCTTCACGTATCCCCAGAACTCGGAGTTCGTGGAGTTCATGACGATCAGGTCCTTGAGGCCGGAGATGACCTCCCAGCTCCGGCCGTCGTACGTGATCTGGGTGACGCGGGTCTCCTGGCCCTTGCGGACGAAGGAGTGCTTGACCTCGTCGGCGCCGATGAACCGGGAGTTGGCGTCCGAGGTCTGGATCCGCTCCCAGGCGTACTCCTCGATGCGGATGCGCGCCCGGGAGATCGGCTCCTGGCTGCCGACGAACCAGCGCGCCAGGTGGATGCCGAACTGCTCGGCGGACTCGATGCCGTACTCCTTGGCGAAGGCGTACACCGTGTTCTTGGTGGTGTCCGTCGGCAGCACGTTCGCGTTCGAGCCGGAGTAGTGCACGTCGTCCATGTCGCCGGAGAGGGCGACGGAGACGTTCAGGTCCTTGATGTGGTGGGTGTCGCCGTCCCGCGTGATCTTGACGACGCGGTTCTCTGCTTTGCCGTACTGGTTCTGGCCGAGAATCGTGGGCATGGTCTGCTAGCTCCCTCGGTAAACGGAGTAGCCGAACGGGTTGAGCAGCAGCGGTACGTGGTAATGCTCGCCCGGGTCGACCGCGAACGTGATGGTCACCTCGGGGAAGAACGCACCGCTGTCCCTTACGCGGGGGGCGTCCTGCTGCGCCTCGGCGGCTTGCTTCTTGGCGAAGTACGCCTCGGTCTCGAAGTCGAGGCGTACGTGGGTGGTGCCCTCCGGCAGTGCCGGCAGGTCCTTGCAACGCCCGTCGGCGTCGGTGGCCGAGCCGCCCAGGGGGGTCCACTCGGCGTCGTGGCCACTGCGGGCCGCGAGCGAGACGGCGACGCCCTCGGCGGGGCGGCCGATGCTGGTGTCCAGGATGTGCGTGGACACCGACGCGGTGGTCTCGGTGCTCATGTGGCGTGTCACTCTCCTTCGGCGAGGCGGGTCAGACGGATCCGGTTGATCTTCACGAGCTCTCCGCGGGCGATCTCCCGCTCGACCTCGGCGGTGTTCCGGATCCGGACCTTGACCGCGTCCCGCATCTGCTCGCCGGTCGCACCGGTCGCACAGATCAGAAAGACGTGCCCGAACTTCTCCTGGTAGGCCAGGTTCAGTTCGAGCAGCTCGGCCTTGAGCTCCTCGGAGGCCCCGGCCATGCCCCGCTGCTCGCGGGCAGAGGTCGGGTCGCCCGGCTTCGGACGGCCGATCGGGGGGTGGCCGGCCATGGCCTCCTCCAGGTCGGCCGGGGTGAGCTCCGCCATGGCGGCGTCGCTCGCGGCGAAGAGGGAGGCGGTGTCGGCGAAGGGGCGCCGGGCGAGGAGCCGGCCGCCCCAGGCCGCGCTGGCGCACACCTCGTGCAGTTCAGCCGCGGCCGCTGCATCGTCCAAGGTGTTGAACCGGGAAAGCCCCGGGGTCGGACTCGAAGTCACGGGAAGCCTCCGTGGCCTGCTTGATCGCTGGCCTGATTGCTTTGACGGGCTGCGCATAGCTAACGCCCTCGACAACACGGCGTCAACAGTTTGTTGAAACTTCGCGTAGACAAAAGCCGCCGTCCGGTTGATCCGGACGGCGGCTCGCGACCAGGGGTGACGGCGACATCACCTCGGATCGGTTTTATTGGGGTTTTCCCTGTTCAGGTAGTTGTAAACGGTGAAGCGGCTGACGCCGAGGGCGGTGGCCACGGTCTCGACGCCGTGGCGGACGGTGAAGGCGCCGCGCGCCTCCAGTATCCGGACGACGTCCTGCTTGGCCTTGCGGTCCAGCTGCGCGAGCGGCACCCCGTGGCGGCGCTCCAGCGCCGCCAGGATGTGGTCCAGCGATTCACCCAGCTGCGGCAGGCGCACGGCGAGCACGTCCTGCCCCTCCCAGGCGAGGACCACGTCGTCGGGCTCGGCCTGGGCGGGGTCCATCAGCACCCCGCCCATCGCGTCGACCAGCGGCTTGACCGCGGCGACGAACGGGTGGTCGCGAGGCTCGGTCATGCGCCCCCCTCCCCGATCACGTTCACCTGCAGGGAGACCCGGGTGGCCCCGGCGTCGAGCGAGTCGCGCAGCAGCGCGGACACCGCCTGGAGCACCTGCCCGGCCTCGCCCTCGGCGGTGTTGCCGAACGGGCCGACGTCGACCGCGTCCAGCTGCGCCTTCTGGATGACCTCGCGCGCGGCCACGGCATGGGCGGGGGCCTCTTCGAGGTCGAAGGGCTCGGTCGTGAACTCCACTCTCAATCGCACCTGGTCAAGCTACCCCGAGGTACGGAATTTCCGGCAGCCCCCACTTGACATCCACGCACAGGCCCATGCAGTCTTCCATCAAGCAGAAACAAACTTCCGCAATACGGAAGGAGCGCATGCCCCTCATGGGATACACGGACCAGCGCTTCGATGTGAACCTGTCGATCCTCTTCACGGAACTCCCGCTCCTGGAGCGCCCCGCGGCCGCCGCCGCGGCGGGCTTCACCGCGGTCGAGCTGTGGTGGCCCTGGATCGACACCCCCACCCCCGCCCGGGCGGAGCTCGACGCCCTCAAGACCGCCCTTGAGGACGCCGGCACCCAGCTGGTGGGCCTGAACTTCTACGCGGGGCGACTCCCGGGCCCCGACCGCGGCGCGGTCTCCGTACCGGGCGAGGAGTCGGACCGCTTCCGCGCCAACATCGACGTCGCGGCGGACTTCGCGGCCTCCGTCGGCTGCAAGGCGCTGAACGCGCTCTACGGCAACCGCGTCGAGGGGGTGGACCCGGCCGTCCAGGACGAACTCGCCCTGGAGAACCTGGCGATCGCGGCCCGCGCCGCGGACCGGGTCGGTGCGCTCCTGCTGATCGAGACGCTGAACCAGCCGGAGTCGCCGCTCTACCCGCTGGTGAGCGCGCCGTCCGCGATCGAGGTCGTGGACAAGGTGAACGCGGCGACCGGCCTCGGGAACGCCAAGTTCCTGCTCGACCTGTACCACCTGGCGATGAACGACGAGGACCTCTCCGAGGTCATCGAAAAGTACGCCGCCAAAACCGGCCACGTCCAGATCGCGGACAAGCCGGGCCGGGGCGCCCCGGGCACCGGCGACCTGCCCCTGGAGGACCTCCTCGACCAGCTGCGGAAGGCCGGCTACCAGGGGTTCGTCGGCCTGGAGTACAAGGCCGCGGACGCCGCCGCGTCCTTCGACTGGCTGCCGGCCGGGGCCCGCGCCGCCCGGTAGGGGGACGAGGTCCGGAGGTTCCCCCGGACGCGCCCGCCGCTTTTCGTACCCGCTTCCAGAGCTTTTCAGAGAAGGACCCCGTCACAATGAGCAACAACCTCCCCAAGATTGCGTGGATCGGCCTCGGCATCATGGGCTCCCCCATGTCCGAGAACCTCCTGAAGGCCGGCTACCCGGTCACCGGCTACACCCTGGAGCAGGACAAGCTGGACCGCCTCGCGGCGGCCGGCGGCACCGCGGCGGGTTCCATCGCCGAGGCCGTCGAGGACGCCGACGTGATCATCACGATGGTGCCGGCCTCCCCGCAGGTCGAGGCCATCGCCTACGGCCCCGAGGGCATCCTGGAGAACGCCAGGGCGGGCGCGCTGGTCGTCGACATGTCGTCGATCACCCCGCAGACCTCGGTCGACCTGGCGAGGAACGCGGCCGAGAAGGGCATCCGCGTCATCGACGCCCCGGTGTCCGGCGGCGAGGCCGGCGCCATCGAGGCCGTACTGTCGATCATGGTGGGTGGCGAGCAGGCCGACTTCGACGCGGCCCTGCCGATCCTCCAGGCCCTCGGCAAGACGATCGTCCTGTGCGGCCCGCACGGCTCCGGCCAGACGGTCAAGGCCGCCAACCAGCTCATCGTCGCCGTCAACATCCAGGCGTGCGCCGAGGCGGTGGTCTTCCTGGAGAAGTCCGGCGTGGACCTGGCGGCCGCCCTGGACGTCCTGAACGGCGGGCTGGCCGGCTCCACCGTGCTGACCCGCAAGAAGGACAACTTCCTGAACCGCGACTTCAAGCCCGGCTTCCGGATCGACCTGCACCACAAGGACATGGGCATCGTCACCGACGCCGCCCGCAACGTCGGCGCGGCCCTCCCGGTCGGCGCGGTCGTCGCCCAGCTCGTCGCCTCGCTGCGCGCCCAGGGCGACGGCGGCCTGGACCACTCGGCCCTGCTGCGCTCCGTCGAGCGCCTCTCCGGCGACCGGGTCTGACGGGTCCGACCGCCCGCGTTCGACGGGGTCGACCCGGTCCGCCCGAGTCCGCCCGAGTCGACCCGGCAGCCCGATCGGGCCGCCCCTCCCCCGCCGGGGACCCGAGTTTCCGGACGGTGCCGGCGCTGACACCTGTCCTGTCGCGCCCAGGCGCCGGCACCGTCCGGATCACCTCTCCCACCATGTTTCAACAAACTGTTGACGCTGCGATCGGCCCGAACCTAGGCTGTTCCGCATGACGGAAAACGCTTTCCGTCAGCAGTTTCCCGTACGGAAGGTCACCATGTCGAAGCGCACGCTGACGACCGAGTCCGGCGCCCCGGTCGCCGACAACCAGAACTCCGCCACCGCCGGCGTCGGTGGCCCGCTCCTGATCCAGGACCAGCAGCTCCTCGAGAAGCTCGCCCGGTTCAACCGCGAGCGGATACCGGAGCGCGTGGTGCACGCCCGCGGCTCGGCTGCGTACGGCTACTTCGAGGTGACCGACGACGTCACCGCCTACACCAGCGCCGCGTTCCTCAACACGGTCGGCAAGAAGACCGAGACCTTCCTGCGGTTCTCCACCGTGGCGGACTCGCTCGGCGGCGCGGACGCGGTCCGCGACCCGCGCGGCTTCGCGCTGAAGTTCTACACCGAAGAGGGCAACTACGACCTCGTCGGCAACAACACCCCGGTGTTCTTCATCAAGGACCCGATCAAGTTCCCCGACTTCATCCACTCCCAGAAGCGCGACCCCTTCACGGGCAAGCAGGAGCCGGACAACGTCTGGGACTTCTGGGCCCACGCCCCCGAGGCGACGCACCAGATCACCTGGCTGATGGGCGACCGCGGCATCCCCGCCTCGTACCGGCACATGAACGGCTACGGCTCGCACACCTACCAGTGGACGAACGACCAGGGCGAGGCCTTCTTCGTCAAGTACCACTTCAAGACGAACCAGGGCATCCGCTGCCTGTCCGCCGAGCAGGGCGCCGAGCTCGCCGGCAAGGACGCCAACTCGCACCAGACCGACCTGCTCCAGGCCATCGAGCGCGGCGTGTACCCGTCCTGGACCCTCTACGTGCAGATCATGCCGGCGGCCGAGGCCGCGGACTACCGCTTCAACCCGTTCGACCTCACCAAGGTGTGGCCGCACGCCGACTACCCGCTGCAGCGCGTGGGCCGCCTGGTCCTCGACCGCAACCCGGACAACGTCTTCGCCGAGGTCGAGCAGTCCGCCTTCTCCCCGAACAACTTCGTCCCGGGCATCACCGCCTCGCCGGACAAGATGCTCCAGGGCCGCCTGTTCGCGTACGCCGACGCCCAGCGCTACCGCCTCGGCGTCAACCACACCCAGCTGCCGGTCAACGCCCCGAAGGCCGTGTCCGGCGGGCGTGCGGACAACTACGGCCGCGACGGCTTCATGGCCACCCGCAACGGTGCGCGGACCGACAAGAACTACGAGCCCAACTCGTACCTGGGGCCGGCCGAGACCGGCCTCGCGCTGGGCGCCCCGAAGGCCGTCTCCGGCTACACGGGCACCCACGCGGCCCCGCTGCACACCAAGGACGACGACTTCTTCCAGGCCGGTGAGCTCTACCGGCTGATGTCGGAGGCCGAGAAGGAGCGCCTGGTGGCGAACATCGCCGGCGGCCTCTCCCAGGTCGGCCGCGAGGACGTCATCGACAAGAACCTGGCTCACTTCCACGCCGCGGACGCCGACTACGGCAGGCGCGTCGAGGAGGCCGTCCGCGCCCTGCGCGAGGGCTGAGAGCCGCAGGCTGCGCCGGGAGCCGGGCGGGAGGTCCGGCTCCGGGTGCTGGGCCCGTACTGCGGACCCGGATGAGGGGTGGTCCGCAGTACGGGCAGACCGCGCCGGTCCATGTGGCCGGCGCCGCGTGAGGACCGTGGCGGGCGTGCGAGCCAGTGCGGTGGTCATGGGTTCCGAGGCCCGTCTCTTGACCTGAGGGAGACGGAGCCGGGTGCCCGTCGCCGACCGCCACGGTCCCAGCCGCTCTCCCCGTCCGTGCAGGGCCGCGCACAGCGCCCCCTGCCCGTAGGGGGGAGCACCACCTTCCCCACACTCCGTCCGGCGGTGCGAACGTCCTGTCGCGCCAGCCTCGCACCGTCGGGCGGTCACATCCGAAGCGCCGGGTTCACGGACGGTCCCGTGAACCCGGCGCTTCGTCCTGCCCGGTGGGTGGTTCGCGGCGGCGGGACGGTCGGCATACTGCCCCGATGGACGGTTCCGCGGCCTCTTGGCGCAACACGACGCACGACTGGGCGAGCACGGTGGACACCGACCACCTCACGCTCATCCGCAACGACCCGGCCGCCTTCGCCCCGGGCGGCCTGACGCACCTGGTCCTCGAAGTCGTCGCCTACGCGGCCGACGAGGCGGAGTGCACGGGCGGCGGGCACTGCACCGTGACCCTCCACACCGACGGCTCCGTGTCCGTCACGGACGACGGGCGGGGCACGGACACCCGCCTCGACTCCGCGGGCCGCGTCGTGAAGAAGCCGGTGATGGCGACGAAGGACCTGCGGTTCTTCGACCACCCCGATGCGCAGCTGCTCCCCGACGGCCGTCCCCGCAGGGGCATGTCGGTCGTCGCGGCCCTCAGCGAACGGCTCGTGCACACCAACCGCCGCGCGGGCGGCGCCTGGGTCCAGGAGTACGCGTACGGGGTTCCCGCGACCGGTCTGACGCCGATCGACGACGACGGGACCACCGGGACGTCCGTCCGCTTCCTGCCCGTCCCCGGACTGCGCACGGCCGGCGGGCCGTTGGCCGCGGACCTCCTCGTACGGCTCGCCGCCGTGTGGCCGCAGCTGTCGGTGGAGGTCGAGGACCTGCGCGTCCGACCGGATTCCCGGTCCGCCCGGGGCGCCCTGACCGGGGGTTCGGTCAGGGCGCCCCGGCGCTATCGTGACTGCTGACTGAATGATCAGTCAGAGCCGATCGACCGAGAGGTACGAGCAACCGTGGCCGACCGCCAGGCGTTGATCTTGGAAGCAGCCGTACGCGTCATCGCCCGCAGCGGCATCAGGGGACTGCGCGTCGAGGACCTGGCCGCCGAGGCCGGCGTGTCCACCGCGTTGATCTACTACCACTTCAAGGACCGCGCGGGGCTGGTCCAGCGCACCCTCGCCTTCATCAACGACCGTGCCGTCGGCTACACGGAGGAGGCGCTGCAGGGCGCGCAGGACGCCCGGGACGCCCTGCTGCGGCTGCTGCTGAGCGAGGTGCAGGAGACCGGCGCGGTCCGCGAGAACAGCGTCGCCTGGGGCGAGCTGCGGGCCAGCGCCGTCTTCGACGACAGCCTGCGCGGCAACCTCGTCGGGTCCACCCGGGACTGGGTCCGGGACACCGCCGGGCTCGTCGCGGACGCCCGGGCGGCCGGCCTGGCCGATCCGCGGGTCGAGCCGCTGGACGTCGCCGAGCGGCTGACCGCCCTCGTGGAGGGGCTCAGTGGGCGCTGGCTGAGCGGTTCGCTCGACGTGGAGCGGGCCCGTGAGCTGCTGGCCGGCGCGGTCGAGGCGGAGCTCGGCCCCCGCCGGTAGGCGTGCGTGACGGACGCGCGAGCGGCCCCCGTTCCTCCTCGCGGGAGGGGCGGGGGCCGCTCGCGTACGTTCCTGCCCGACCTTCCGGTCAGGGGCAGGTCAGACCCTCAGGGCCTTGATGGCGGTCGGGGCGTGGCCGGGCTCGGTGGCCAGCTCCTCGAACTCGGTGACGTCGCTCATGTCGACGGTCTTGCTCATCGCGATGTTCGTGATGCGTTCCAGGATGGCCTCGACGACGACCGGGACCTGGTGCTCGACGGCCAGCTTCCTGGCCTGCTCGAAGGCCGCGCCGAGCTCCTCCGGGTCGGTGACGCGGATGGCCTTGACGCCCAGGCCCTCGGCGACCTTGACGTGGTCGACGCCGTAGCCGCCGAGCTCCGGGGTGTTGATGTTGTCGAACTCGAGGTTGACCTCGAAGTTGATGCCCAGGTTGCCCTGCGCCTGGCGGATCAGGCCCAGGTAGGCGTTGTTCACGAGGACGTGGACGTAGGGGACCTTGTGCTGGGCGGCGACCGCCAGCTCCTCGATCATGAACTGGAAGTCGTAGTCGCCGGAGAGGGCGACGATCGGGGTCTCCGGGTCCGCGGTGGCGGCGCCGATGGCGGCCGGGATGGTCCAGCCGAGCGGGCCGGCCTGGCCGCAGTTGATCCAGTGGCGCGGCTTGTAGACGTGCAGGAACTGGGCGGCGGCGATCTGGGAGAGGCCGATGGTGGTGACGTAGCGGGTCTCCGGGCCGAAGGCCTTGTTCATCTCCTCGTACACGCGCTGGGGCTTGATCGGGACGTTCCCGAAGTGCGTGCGGCGCTGCAGGGTGGCCTTGCGCTCCTGCGCGGAGGCGGCCCAGGCGGAGAAGTCCGGCAGCCCGCCCTCGGCCTTGAGCTCCTTGGCGACCTCGATGAACAGCTCCAGCGCGACCTTGGCGTCGGAGGCGATGCCGTAGTCCGGGGCGAAGATCTTGCCGATCTGGGTCGGCTCGATGTCGACGTGGACGAACGTGCGGCCCTTGGTGTACGCGTCCATGTTGTAGCCGGTGTGGCGGTTGGCCCAGCGGTTGCCGATGCCCAGGACGAAGTCCGACTCCAGGAAGGTCGCGTTGCCGTAGCGGTGGGCGGTCTGGACGCCGACCATGCCGGCGGCCAGCTCGTGGTCGTCCGGGATGGTGCCCCAGCCCATCAGGGTGGAGATGACCGGGACGCCCGTCAGCTCGGCGAACTCGACGAGCAGGTCGGAGGCGTCGGCGTTGATGATGCCGCCGCCGGCGACGATCAGCGGGCGTTCGGACTCCAGCAGGAAGCGGAGGGCCTTCCCTATCTGGGCGCGGGTCGCGGACGGCTTGTAGACGGGCAGCGGCTCGTAGGTCTCCGGGTCGAACTCGATCTCGGTCAGCTGGACGTCGATCGGGAGGTCGATCAGGACCGGGCCGGGACGGCCGGAGCGCATCAGGTGGAACGCCTGCTGGAAGACGCCGGGGACCTGCGCGGCCTCCAGCACGGTGGTCGCGGCCTTGGTGACGGGCTTCGCGATCGCCGCGATGTCGACGGCCTGGAAGTCCTCCTTGTGGAGCTTGGAGACCGGCGCCTGGCCGGTGATGCACAGGATCGGGATCGAGTCCGCGATCGCGGAGTACAGGCCGGTGATCATGTCGGTGCCGGCGGGGCCGGACGTGCCGATGCAGACACCGATGTTGCCCGCCTTGGCCCGGGTGTAGCCCTCGGCCATGTGCGAGGCGCCCTCGACGTGGCGGGCGAGGGTGTGGTTGATGCCGCCCACGTTCTTGAGCTCTCGGTAGAACGGGTTGATCGCAGCGCCGGGCACGCCGAACGCTTGCGCGACACCCTCGCGCTTGAGGATCTCCACGGCGGCGGCTGCGGCTGTCATACGGGGCATCGAGAACTCCTGGCGGTCCGGCGGGCAGACTGTTTCCGCAATGCGGAAGTCTTATTCTGTTATGCGAAACAAGCTAGGTGTCTGTTTCGCGTGCGTCAAGGAGCGTCCACACCGCGGAACCCACCAAAAGCCGCCTCCGGAGGGCGCGGGTCGCACAAACGGGCCCCGCGGGGCGGCCGCCCGGCGGAAAATCACCGGACGGGCGCGGCGCCGGTCGCAGGTGGTGGAGCATGGATCCACGCACGGCGACGGAGGGGGACGAGGTCATGACGGAAGCGGTGCCGGTGCGCTGCCCGGTGTGCCTGCGCGAGAGCAGCTACGCCGCCCCGGTCTTCCCCTGCGCCTGCGGGACCCCGGCCGCCCTGCCGCTGGACCTGACGGCGCCGCCCGTACCGCTGACGCACCGGACCTGGTCGGATTCGTGGGTGGCGGCGCGGTGCGGGGCCTGCGGGCTGGTGAGCGAGTGGCCGCAGCCCGAGGTGGGCTGCGGTTCGTGCGGGACGGTGGTGCGGGTCGCGGTGCACCCCGTGGGGCCGGTCGGGCCGGTGGGGACCGCGGGGCTGGCAGGGACCGCGGGGGCGGACGGGCCCACGGATACGGATACGGACGGGTCAGCAGGTCCACGGGGCTCCGGACCCCGGGCTACCGGCGCCGGAGCGGCGGACTTCCGGGCGGCGGACTCGGGGGCGGCTGACGCCCGGGCGGCGGACTCGCGGGCGGCAGCGAACATCCCCGCCGAGGCCCACGGGCCGGCGCCCGTCGGCCCGCCGGGTCCGTACGGTCCGGAGCAGCCCGGGGCCGGGGTCCCTGTGGTACCGCGGCAGCCCTTCCGCCCGATGACCATCCGCACCGCCCGGGACGCGGTGGCCGCGGCCGCGCTCTACCTGCGCTGGCTCGGCTTCCGGGACGTCCGCCAGCCCGACGGACCGTCGGTCCCGACGGCCGCCGTGGACCTGCGGGCCCCCGGCCTCGTCGCCCAGGTCGACCCGACGACCGCGCCGGCTGGGCTGCGGGCGGTGGAGTGCGTCTGGCTGAACGGGCTGACGGCGTCGGCGACCAGCGTCTACTTCGCGCTCGCCGGGTACACCCACGAGGCCCGTACCCGCGCCGACGACCTGCGGATCCCGCTGTTCGTCATGGACCTCACCGGCACGCCCCAGCCGCTCAACGACTCCGCGGACGCACTGGTCACCGCGGGGGCCTGACCCGGCGCCCCACCGGCCAGCACGTAGGCTCGGAGGCGATATCCGCTGGCCGCGACCCGTCCCGCCCCTGCCGAGGAGAGCCCGATGAGCCTGTACGACATCCCGCTGACCACCCTGTCCGACGAGCCCACCACCCTCGGGGCGTACCAGGGCAAGGTCATCCTGCTGGTGAACACCGCCTCGCAGTGCGGGCTCACCCCGCAGTACTCCGGGCTGGCCCGCCTGCAGTTCGCGTACGAGGAGCGGGGCTTCACCGTCATCGGCGTGCCCTGCAACCAGTTCGGCGAGCAGGAGCCCGGCACCGCCGAGGACATCCAGACGTTCTGCGCGACCGGCTTCGGCGTGACCTTCCCGATGCTGGAGAAGTCCGAGGTCAACGGCGAGAACCGGCACCCGCTGTACCAGGAACTGGTGAAGACCCCGGACGCGGACGGCGAGACGGGTGACATCCAGTGGAACTTCGAGAAGTTCCTGATCTCCCCCGCCGGCGAGGTCGTCGCCCGGTTCCGGCCGCGGGTCGAGCCCGAGTCCGCCGAGGTCGTCGCGGCGATCGAGGCGCACCTGCCCGCGTAACCACCCGACGCACGCGGTGCGGGCCGACCGTACGATCAGCCCGCACCGGGCGGCATCCGGGCGGCATCCGGCGGCACCGACCGGGGCGCCGGCCGTCAGCCCAGCTCGGCTTCGTCGTACTCCGCCCCCGAGCCCGCCGCGGTGAGCTCCCGCAGCTCCACCCGGCGGATCTTCCCGGAGACGGTCTTCGGGAGCTCCGCGAACTCGATCCGGCGGATCCGCTTGTACGGGGAGAGCACCGCGCGGGAGTGCGCGAACAGCGCCCGCGCCGTCTCCGGACCCGGCTCCCAGCCCGCGGCCAGCGCCACGTACGCCTTCGGCACCGCCAGTCGCAGCGGGTCCGGGGCTGGTACGACGGCCGCCTCCGCCACGGCCTCGTGCTCCAGCAGCGCGCTCTCCAGCTCGAACGGGCTGATCTTGTAGTCGGAGGCCTTGAAGACGTCGTCGGAGCGCCCGACGTAGGTCAGGTAGCCGTCCGCGTCGCGCGAGGCGATGTCGCCCGTGCGGTAGAGCCCGTCCGCCATGGCCTCGGCGGTGCGCTCCTCGTCGTCGCGGTAGCCGGTCATCACCCCGGCCGGGCGCGCGCCGAGGTCCACGCAGACCTCGCCCTCGTCCGGGGACACCTTGCCCGTGACCGGGTCGAGGAGGACGATCTCGTAGCCGGGCGCGGGCCGCCCCATCGAGCCGGGCTTCACCCGCGCCCCGGGGAAGTTGCCGATCTGGAGGGTGGTCTCGGTCTGGCCGAACCCGTCGCGGATGGTGACGCCCCACGCGTCGCGGACCTTCTCGATGACCTCCGGGTTGAGGGGCTCGCCGGCGGCGACCGCCTCGCGCGGCGGGTTGCTCAGCTTGCCCAGGTCGGACTGGATCAGCATCCGCCACACGGTCGGCGGGGCGCAGAAGGTGGTCACGCCGTGCCGGTCCATCTCCGCCATCAGCCGCTCGGCGTCGAAGCGGGTGTAGTTGTACACGAAGGCGGTGGCGCCGGCGTTCCAGGGGGCGAAGAGGTTGGACCAGGCGTGTTTGGCCCAGCCGGGCGAGGCGATGTTGAGGTGCACGTCACCGGGGCGCAGGCCCAGCCAGTACATGGTGGACAGGTGCCCGATGGGGTACGAGGCGTGCGTGTGCTCGACGAGCTTGGGGCGGGCGGTCGTCCCGGAGGTGAAGTACAGCATCAGCGGGTCGCCGGCCAGGGTCTCGCCGTCCGGGGTGAAGACCGGGGCGGCCCGGTACATGTCCTCCAGGCGCCGCCAGCCGGTGGGCACCTGCGGTCCGGCGGCGATCCGGGTGTAGTTCCCCGGGACCCCGTCGAACTTGCCCGTGTCGTCGGCGCGCACGATGACGTGGCGGACGCGGCCCCGCTCGATGCGGTCGTGCAGGTCGGCCGGGCCGAGCAGCGGGGTGGCGGGGATGACGACGGCGCGCAGCCGCATCGCGCCGAGCATGACCTCCCACAGTTCGCGCTGGTTGCCGAGCATGACGAGCACCCGGTCGCCGGCGGCGACGCCCTGCTCGCGCAGCCAGTTCGCGGCGGAGCAGGAGCGTTCGGACAGTTCGCGGAAGGTCAGGCCGCGGCTGGTGCCGTCCTCCTCGGCGATGCGGAGGGCGTCGGCGGAGCCGGTGTCGCCGTGGGCGAGGTGGTCGAACCAGTCCTCCGCCCAGTTGAAGCGCTCGGGCCGCGGCCAGCCGAATCCGGCGCGGGCGCCCTCGTAGTCCTCGCGGTGGGCGAGGAGGAAGTCCCGCGCGGCACGGAACCCGGCGGCGGCGCCGTTCCCGGCCGCCGCCCCTGCATTCTCGACGGTGTTGTGCGTCATGAGGGGCATCGTGCCGTGCGGGCCGCGCGCCCCACCAGAGGCGGGTCAGCCGTGGATTGACCCGAAGCGGACGGCGCCCGCCCCGGCCGGGCCCCCGGCCATGTCGGTGACGAGCCGCTCGCCTTCGGCCACGACGGCGTCCTCCTCCTGCCGGGTGGCCTTGCCGAACAGCTCGACGGTGAGCCGGCCGTCCGCGTCCAGGCGCCACAGCCCGGCGAGGAACCCGTCGACGAGGAGGGTGCAGTGCGCCTGATTGCCCGTCCAGGTGCGGCCCTTGAAGTCGGCGGGGACCACCCGGGTGCGGTCGGCGTGCGACAGCAGGAGGTTGTCGAACTCGGGCAGGAAACGGGGCGGCGCCGGCGTGTCCGCCCCGGGCCGGGGCGCGTCGGGCAGGTCGAACAGCTCCACGCCGTTCTCGTCGCGGAAGACGGCCAGCTGCGGCCGCAGCCGCTCGAAGGATTCCCGCAGACGGGTGAGCCCGGCCCACACCTGCATGTCCTTCACGGAGGCGGGCCCGAAGGCGCTGAGGTAGCGCAGCACGAGCCCGTCCCGGCCCGGCTCGCCCCCCTGTGGCTCCCGGGCCGGTTCGACGCCGAGCCACCGCTCCACGGTGGTGAGCCGTACCTGCCCGCTGCGCCCCCACACCCCGCGCGGCGTGACCTGGACGAGCGGCAGCAGGCAGCGCGCGGCGACGGACAGGGCCTGCGGGTCGGCGTCGGGCCAGTGCTCCAGCAGCTCCTCGCGGATCTCCCCCGGGGTGCGCGGCCCGGCTTCGACGAACGCGCGGGCGAGCTCGCCGAGGCGTTCGAGGTCCACCCCGACGAGGCCCTTGCGGAAGTTCCCCAGCTCCCGGTCCCGGGGCGCCTGCACGAGGGGGCGGAGCGTGAGCGCGTCCTCGGCCGTGTGGGTGTGGATGGTGGAGCGCAGGGTGACCGTCCGGACCACCCGGCGGGACTCCATCAGCCCGGCGAGCTCGGCGGGCCGGAACCCGGCGAGCCGTGCGTGCAGCTGGAAGTACGGCGGCCTGACGTTCTGCGCCTGGAGCCCGAGCAGGTGCGCGACGGCGTCCGACGCGGGCATCTCGGCGCGGCTGAGGAGTAGCTGGCGGGCGAGCGTGGCACGGTTCAGTGAACGGGTGTCGAGTACGGGATGCGTCGTCCTGGAGGCCATGCCGCCAAGCTATCCCCGATCGCGGACACCTTCTGTCCGCAACAAACCGGGGAACGAACCGGAACGCACAGGAAAGCAACCCACCACCCGCCACCCACCACCCACCACCCGCCACTCATTGCCCGAACCCTCGACCCGCCGGGAGTTGACCTGCGATGCCGGAGCGCCCAGACCGCCGCCCCCCGCCGTCGCCGAAGCGACCGGGGTGGCGCCGCGCCACGCCCCCGCCGGCCGAGACACCGGCCGAGACGCCCGGGGACCACCGCAGCGTGATCGACTCCGCGGTCTACCGCCAGGGCAGACGCGTGGCGACTCCGGCGACGCTCGCGGAAACCTTCCGCCGGCTGCGCGAACAGCCCAACCGCATGGCGTGGATCGGCCTGCACCGCCCCACCGAGACGGAACTCCTCTCCCTCGCCGAGGAGTTCAACCTCCACGAGCTGGCCGTCGAAGACGCCCTCGAAGCCCACCAGCGCCCGAAGCTGGAGCGCTACGGCGACACCCTGTTCGTGGTCCTGCGCGCCGCCCGCTACCTGGACGCCCCGGAGGAGGTGGAGTTCAGCGAGCTCCACATCTTCGTCGGCCCGGACTTCCTGATCACCGTCCGGCACGGCGCCGCCCCCGACCTCCCCGCGGTCCGCCGCCGCATGGAAGAAACCCCCGAGCTCCTCTCCCTCGGCCCGGAGGCGGCCCTGTACGCGATCCTCGACGCGGTGGTCGACGGCTACGCCCCGGTCGTCGAGGGCGTCCAGAACGACATGGACGAGATCGAGACCGAGGTGTTCCGCGGCGACCCGGAGGTCTCCCGCCGCATCTACGAACTCTCCCGGGAGATGGTCGAGTTCCAGCGCGCCACCCGCCCCCTGGTGGCCATGCTCCACGGCCTGATGGCGGGCTTCGCGAAGTACGGCACGGACGAGGAGCTCCAGCGCTACCTCCGCGACGTCGCCGACCACGTGACCCACACCAGCGAACGCGTCGACGGCTTCCGCCAGGCCCTGACGGAGATCCTGACGGTCAACGCGACCCTGGTCTCCCAACAGCAGAACGCCGAAATGCGCGCCCTGGCCGAAGCCGGCTTCGAACAGAACGAGGAGATCAAGAAGATCTCCTCGTGGGCGGCCATCCTCTTTGCACCCACACTGGTGGGAACCATCTACGGCATGAACTTCGAAGACATGCCAGAACTGAAGTGGGCGGGTGGCTATCCCTTCGCGATCCTGCTGATGGCAGTGGTCTGCGTCAGCCTCTACGTCATCTTCAAGAAGCGCGACTGGCTGTAGACCACACATCAACACCGTTGATCAACTTAGCTCTTGCGAACACCTGAAAGTGGCCCGCAGGGCCCCCTGGGGAGAATCTGGGGAGAATGCGCAGCCCGCCCCCGCAGGCCACTCCCCCACGCTCCGCGCTGCGCCCGTGCCGTCAACCGCCTTCAGTGACACGTCATGTCGCCTCGCGCAGGATGGGGAAAACGCAAAGGCCATGGGTTCGAGTTTCCCGAAGGGGGGCGTAGCCAAACTCGCGGATGGCGCGTCCAGAACGGTGCCGGAGCGGGCCAGGGTCGTCCGGGCCCGCCGAACCGAGGGCCAGGACGAAACCCCGAACGAGTGACGGACGGCTGGGGCCGTTCCGCAAGGGCCCGCGCCCTCAGTAGGGTCCGCTCATGCCACAGCATCAAGAGCTCATACACGGCACGCTCGTCGTCACCCAGGAGGTCACCTACATCACCCCCGCTCAGCGCCGCGAGATGGGCATGACTACGCGTGATGTGGTCGAGAACGCGCTGTACCTCATCGACCCTTCGCGGATGGTTCCTCCAGGCTGTGACATCCAAAGCTGCACTTACCGGCGGCCGGAGACGGCTGACTTCAACATGCCCGAATGGGCCACGCATCGTGTCTCGAAGTCGCGGGGCCTCTTCCGCAAGCGGAAGGCGTACTTCTCGTGTCCTGAGCATCTCGACACGGTGAAAGCCGCGCTGATCTTCGGCCACAGCGGCGATCCCAACCCCTGACCCTCACACGGCCCCAGCACCTGCTCGGCGTCGATGCCGTCGGGTGTGTGGCTATTCGCCGGGCTGGCCGAGATCAGGGCCAAAGGGGCAATGAGCGGACCTCGAATCCTTGAATGTCCTGTTCAGGGCGACGGGACCTCGGGCACATGATTTTCCTGGTCCGGGCGCGAACCCCGGGTCAGTCACCGGTACGCCGCCACCACGACCGGGCGGCGGGTACCGCAGCCGGTAGGGCATTGACGTCGTTGGCACGCAGTACCTCCCGGGTCGCCTCCGCCAGGGCGAGCACGGCCACCGAGTGGGCGTTCAACAGCTGCTCCTGCTCTGCTCTGACCGCCGGGAGCTCCGCGTCGGCCAGGATCTGGTCCCTCTGGTCCTGCGTCAGCCAGTCAGCCCGCGCCAGGAGTCCGTAGGCATTCTGGCGGTGCCCGTTGCGCTCGTTCTCTTCCGCCAACTCATCGACGCACGACCTGCGCAGCTCCTCGACCGCCGAGTACGCCTGGTGGGCGATTGAGTACTCGGCGGTGCCGGCAGCGACGCCCGCCAGGGCCTTCAAGGCGCGGAAGGCGGGTGCGCGCAGCAGTGCCAGGGTGGTGTACTCGTCGACCGCGTCGTACACAGGGCCGGTCAGGGCCACGACCGCTGCCGGGGCGATCAGCTCAATCTCTGCCTTCCGTAGACCGACCTCCTCCCAGGCCGCCCCCACTTGCTCCACCTGCCCCTCCCGCAGGAACATCCCGGTCGCGTGCCTCGTCGCGTCCCGAGAGGCGCGGATGAACGCGGCTATCTGTACGCGTCGGTCGTCCCGCAGGGCGGCCAGGTGCTGCGCCTCAGCGGTGATCCGAGCCGCATCCCGTGCGGCAGCAGCCTGCGCCTTGCCACCATTGGCCTGCACCCATGCCGAGAGCCAGCTCCCGAGGAACGAGGAGACGAGCGCAACACCCGCGACGAGGCCCGTGAAGACCTCGGGGTTGTCCTTGAAGAAATCGAACCACTTATCCATGGACCGACATCTTGCACGCACCCAGCAGACCAGACCTGCCCGGCAGGGGACTGTCACATGCCCGGGAAAGCTCGGAGATCACGGCCGAGCAGTGGGCTGGGTCGCCTGCCCAGTAATACGATCTGAGGATGTCGATCGAGCGGTACGCCGACCAGTTCATGCAGTGTGCCCTCGACGTCTCAGGCGGTGATCTGCAGGAGATCCTGAACACTGAGCAGATCCTGAGCAGCGCCCGATTGGACGAAGCCGATGAACGGGCGATCATCTCGTCGCTGCTCTCCCGCGGGCTGGTGACACGTGTGGTCGACCAGGCGGATGGCTCCTCACCCCTGATCAGGCTGACGGCGGGCGGTCTGGAGAAGGCGTGCCAGTTGCGGACGGATTCGGAATCCAAGGCAAAGCGTGAGACCCACTTGCACAACATGCTGGTGCGCTGGGCCTATCAGAACGCCCCGGCGGGCGGCTGGGCCAGCCTGCAGCTGTTCGCCCTGGACGAGGCGTGGTGGTTCTGTGGGACGCAGGTCACGTGGGACGAAGTGAACGCGGCAGTCACCTACCTCGCCGAGCGCGGACTTCTCCGGGTCCAGCAGACCCCCGGTTACACCGACATCGCGCCAACCGCCATGGGCACCGACTTCGCACATGGCCCTACAACCTTGAGGACCTTCATGAACAACCAGCAGGCGCCCGGGCCGAGCATCACCAACAACATCGGCAGCATGTTCTTCAACGGCGACATCACCAACAGCGCCATATCCACCGGGAGCGGCAACGCCCTGACCAACAACGGTGTTGCCCCGGCTGCTCTCTCCGCGCTGGTTACCCAACTCCGGGAGCTCGCGCCCAGCCTTGAACTGCCCGAACAAGACGCCCAGGACCTCGCCGGGGAGATCGACAGCCTGGAACGGGAAGGCACCGATCCCGGGCGCGGGGCCAGGATCTGGCGGTCCATCCGCCGGATGATCGCGCCCGCGCTGGTCACAGCCGGAACCGACCAGGGCCTGCAGGCCACCATCGCGGCAGGCTCGGCGCTCTTTGGCTGATGCAGGTCAGGGCGCTGGCTTCTGACGCTTCCTCGGGACCCGCGATGACACAACGCGCCGAGAGCACGGGTGGGATGGCCGTCGCCTTCCCACCCGTCCGGACACGCCCTACACCCACCGCTACGACTGCCGAACCCGACCCCAACGGCTCACGAGGCCGCCGCGTAGTGTGCCGAGTCCATCATGGTCAGCTGCGCTTAGACCTGGAGCGCCATCCAACCGACCGCTTCTGACCGACGCCTCCGGGCCCTGTCACGCTGGAAACGCCGCCAACACCACTGACATCCGGCAGCCAGCCACCCATTGATCACGCCGTGACCAGGCCTTGAGGCACGTACTCGGGCACCGTGCCGAGCAGTGCGTCGATGGCCGCGCGGCCCTTGCCGCCGGCCTCCGGCATGAAGTGGGCGTAGTGGTCGAGGGTGATGGTCGGACTTGAGTGGCCAAGCCACCGTGCGAGCGTGACGATGGACTCGCCCGCTTCGAGGAGGACCGAGGCGTAAGTGTGCCGGAGCACGTGGAAACCGTCCTTGCGGGAGGCCTTCCACCGGGTGCCCCGCTCCCGTACGGGAATGACTCCGGCCGCTGCGAGGGCCGGCTTCCAGGCCTCGTCGTTGAAGATGTTGGCGCGGATGGCATTCCCGTACGTCGTCGTCAGGATGAGCGGGAAACTCTGCCTCTCCCGGTCGGGTTCCGGTCCGCCCCAGGGGAGCTCGACGTCGACGGCTGGATGGTCGAGGAAGTACGCGGCCAGTTCCGTGGCCACCGACCGGGGCATGTCGACGATGCGCGTTTTGCCACCCTTGGGTAGGGCGAAGTAGAGGCGCCCGGAGAGGAGCTGCACCTGCCTGCGCACCCGGATGACTCCGCGTTCGAAGTCGATGTCCTTCGGCGATAGCCCGAACACCTCGCCCTGGCGCAGCCCACACCCCAGCGCGACGACGACCGCGATCCGATAGCGAGGATTGATCACGTCCCGCACCCTCTGCGCCGTTGCCAGTGGCCACGCGTCACGATCCTCGTCCGGCGCCTTCGGCCAGCGCACCGTCTTGGCCCGCATCGGATTGCGCACCAAGCGCTTGTCGTCGATCGCGGTCTCGAAGATGTTCGACAGCGAGGTCAGGATCTGCCGGGCGTACCGCGGAGAGCACTCGCTTTCGAGCATGGCTATGTAGCCACGCAGGACGGTCGCCGACACGTCGCGCAGCGCCACCGCACCGAGGTGCGGAAGGATGTGGAGTCGTACACGCTCGTCGATCCGCTTGATCGTGCCGGGCGCGCCGCGAACGCCAACGCGCCAGTGGCACGTGACGAAGTCGGCCAAGGTGATAGAACCGTCGCGCGGGTCGACGAACTCGCCCCGCTCGCTGTCGGTGCCGGCCCGGCGGAGCCACGCCTTGGCATCTTCCAGGGTGTCGAACGACATGCCCCGGACACCCGGGATGCCCGTGACCCGATACCGGCTGCCCTTGCCGTACCGGGCGGTGCGCTCGCGCTTGCCGGTGACGGGGTCCTTCTTCTTGTTGATCCAGCGGTCTTCGATGTAGCCGGCCAAGTGCTTCCTTGCAGATAGGGGTTCGGGACGGTCGGCCGGAAGCGTCAGACGGTTGCCGGGCAGGCAGCGCGCCGCTTCGGTGCGGCGCTCACGGGGTTGAGGTCGGGGTTGGAGCGGGAGTCAGCCTGCTCCTGCGCACGTATCCAGGCGTCGAGCTCATCGACCCTGTACGTCACCCGCCCGCGGGCGCCCATCCGGAAACTGGGCGGACCCTGCCGCCGGTGACGCCAGACGTAAAGCGTCTTGGGTGAAATGCCGAGATACGCTGCCGTGTCCTGGACCCCGAGAAACGCACGGCCGACGGTGGAACGGTGACGAAACTCGGGGGCACCGACAGGTGAAATCGGATCGATGACGGACAAGCGAAGTTCCTTACGCAGGGAACGGGGAAATAGAGCACTGGCCACTCACAGGCGCAGCAGCCTCCAGGAACCACCAATGGTGCGGAGAATCCCCGGTTTCGGAAACCGGGGATCGTCGGCTATATTCCGCCCACCCTCAGCGACTCGGGGCGGCACGACGGACCAGCGAGAAGCGCGTTCGGCGAGGATCCAAGGGCTGCGGCGATGGCGACGAGGTCGTCGATGTCGCAGCGGCGTACCGTGCGTTCGATGCGGGAGAGAGCGGTGAAGGTCATGGGGCGGCCGAGTGCGGTGACCCGGGCGGCGAGCTGGCGCTGGGAGTATCCACGGGCCACGCGGGTGCGTTCGATGGCCTGGGCGGCGGCGCGTCCGGCGGGTCCGATTTCAAGAGGGCGTGGCGGCATTGGTGTGTTGTAGCTTGCCCGCCGGAGGCTCGGGAAGGCATTCCCCGTCTGCTGTGAGCGATCCCCGGCCGACATCGGATATCGCGGGCAATTTCGCCGACCGGGGTTTCGGGTTTACGGTCGTGCGACCGGAAAACCTTTCACGGCCGCTTGAGCCAGGTCTGGACTTCTGGATCCGGGGTGTGGCTGTGTTGTCCACGTACCCCGGCCCCGCCGGTTTGCCTGCCCCGATTTCGAAAGGCGGTCGATCTCCATCGCCCGTATCCGCACCATCAAGCCCGAGGCCTTCGCCTCCGAGTCCCTGGCGGCCGTGTCCCTGAGCGCCGAGCGGACCTTCTTCGGTCTGCTCACCCAAGCCGACGACAAGGGCCGCATCCGCGACCAGTCCGCCGTCATCGCCGGACAGCTGTGGTCGCTGCGCCGCGAACACGGCCCGGTGGAGGTAGAGGACGATCTGACGCAGCTCGACGCGGCCGGCTTGATCTGCCGCTACGAGGGCAAGGACGGAAGGCAGTACCTGCACGTCGTCGCCTTCGCCCTCCACCAGAAGATCAACCGCCCCAGCATCAGCAGGATCCCGTCCTGCCCGCACCACGACCTCGGCGTCCCGCGTGAGCCCTCACTGCCGGTGCACGAAGCCGTCACTGAGGTCTCCAGGACGGGTCAGGCCACAGGCAGTGAGCCCGCCATGAGCAGGGAATCCGCAGGTCAGGGGCAGTTTAGTGAGCCCTCACAGCCGGTTGAGGGAGGGCTCACTGCGCCTGACGTGAGCCCTCAGCGTCCGGATCTAGGACCTAGGAACAGGGATCTAGGAACTACCCCGTTGGGAGGCGTGAGCGCCCCCGCGCCCCAGACCGTCTCGGCGCAGGACCTCATCACCGAGTACGCCGCGGCCTGCGAGCACCGCCCTCCCTCCACCGTGCTCGGCCAACTCGGGCAGGAGGCCAAGAAGCTCCTCGACGAGGGCATCGACCCCGCCCACGTACGAGCCGGTCTCGACCGCCACCGTGCCAAGGGCCTCCACCCGAAGACCCTGCCCAGCCTCGTGCACGAGGTCATGAACGCGGGTGCCTCAACGCCCATCGCCGCCCACCGCCCCTGGACCAACCCCACCGACGTCGCCGCCGCCTACGGGGGTGCCCTCTGACCACCACCGCCCTCCCGCAGCCCGCCGACCACAGCGTCCGGGCCATGGCTGGCATCCTGCGCCGCCGGGGCATGGACCCGTCCGTCATGGAATCGCAGGAACCGGAGCCTGCGCCCCAGCCGGTCACCTCCCTGGAACTGGCCGACGCCCGCATCCCCCCGCGCTACCGGCAGGCCCTCGCCGATCACCCCCAGGTCACCGCCTGGGTGGACGAGATCAGGCGTGCCGGGCGCCCCGGCCCGTCCGGCACACGGGGCATCGCAGAGGGCCCGTCGCTGCTGATCGCCGGCCCCACCGGCACCGGCAAGACCCACCAGGCCTACGGGGCCGTCCGCAGCCTGCTCGCGGCCGGCGTCCGCCTGCGCTGGGAAGCCGTCACCGCCGCCGACCTGTACGCCCGCCTGAGGCCGCGACCAGGACTCGACGCCGAGCGTGAACTGCACACCCTGGCCCGCTGCCCGCTGCTGGTCCTGGACGACCTCGGCGCCGCGAAGGGCAGCGAGTGGACGGAGGAGCTGACCTACCGGCTGATCAACCACCGGTACGAGTACCTGCGCCCCACCCTTCTCACGACCAACCTCCCCATCGACGATCTCCGCGCCGCCCTCGGTGACCGCGTCGCTTCCCGCCTCTCCGAGATGACCCACCGGGTCATCCTCAACGGGCCCGACCGCCGCCGCACCTCCCCCACCGCTTGAGCGCGCCCACCCCTTTGGAGCATCACCCGCTTGACCACCACCTCCCCCCGCACGCAGACGGCCGAGCGGTACGCCCTCGCCATCGCTGGATGCGTCATCGTCGCTCTCACCGCCGCGGGCTTCTGGCTCTCCTACGCCCACCTCGCCGAAGTCGCGGGGCGGCACGGCCTCGGGACTTCCCCCACCCGCCAGTGGGCATGGCCCGCCACGCTCGATGCCTTCATCGTCGCCGGCGAAGTGCTCATGCTCCGCGCCAGCCTCCGCCAGGAATCCGACGGGTGGGCGATCTCCCTCACCGCTGCCGGATCGCTGGGCTCGATCGCCCTGAACGTCGCCGGCGTCAGCAGGTCCGGCGGACTCCCGGCCCCGGCCCTCGACTACGTCGTTGCCGCTGTCCCACCAGCAGCCGCGCTCTTCGCCTTCGGCGTCCTCATGCGGCAGATCCATCGCCACGTCGCTGCCGAGGAGTCCCGCCACAGTCGCCGTCCGGCAGGGGAACCCTCAGCACATCCCGCGGACCTGGAGCGTCCCCGCGGGCACTCCGCCACACCGCAGCTCCCGGACCCGGAACGGCACACAGGCCGCCAGGGTGACCGCCCCACTCCGGCTGGCGCCGTACAGGGCGCATCAGTCGATGTGGCGGAAGAGTCCGATCAAGTGGCGGAAGCCCACGTCCCGCCGAAGAAGCGCACCGGCCGCAAGCCCGCCGCCACCGACGACGAGCTGTTCGCCATCGCCCTCACCGCCCCGCTCGGACGCGACGGACGCGCGTCGAGCCGCCACATCGAGACGGCTGTCCGCGCTCGCGGCCTCCCCATCGGCAGGGACCGGCGGAACAAGATCACCCGGCAGGTCCAGGCCGAACTCAACAGCAGCCAAGCAGACGCCGCGTAGGCCCGGTCTGAAAATCACGCTGCTCCCCCGCGCATCCGTCGCGGGGCGAGCTGGCGTTCCTACTCCCCATCCCCACAGCCTCGATGCCATTCCAGCCCGACCGACAGGAGGGACGCTCTTGCACGACAACCCCACTGCCACGCGTCCCCACAACCTCCAAGCAGGCGACCCCTACCCAAGCCCCAGATGGAGCAAGTTATCGGCCAAGACGCTCTTCCCCGTCGGGGGAGAGTGTCTCGACCAATCCCGCCCCTGGAGTTGCGGGAGCGGACCGGAGCCAGGGGGACCGGTCCACCAGGCAGCGACCGAGGGCGGATCGCAGCCGAGGAAAGAGCAGCAGACTGCGTGCGCGAAGTCGCGTGCACCTTCGCTACCGCGCCTGAGCTTCGTGCACAATGACGTATCCACAGGGACGGTCAGCACTCCAAAGTGTGCAGCGTCCGTTTGAACGACGAGCACGCGCTCGTTGCGACCGCCGCCAGGGCCGTCGGCGTCACCGTCGCCGGCTTCGCCCGAGCCGCCCTCAGGACGGTTCCAGGCCTCAGGACCGCCCTACAGATGGACTGCCATCAGACCGGAGTGCGCGGAGCATGGTGGTGTACACCGGAGCATCGGGAAACGGCTGCTGATCACCGATGTGCTCGTACCCCCACCCCTCGTAGAGGGCCTTCACCTTCGGGTGGCCGGGCTCGACGAGCAGCGTGACGCGTTCCTCGGTGCGACCGGCCAGCAGTTCCTCGTGGATCCGGTGCGCCAGGCCCGTGCCCCTCCAGGGTGCGCGAACCATGATTTCGAAGAGGGCGAGGGTGCGGGTGCCGTCCTCGGTCGTGTCCGCCTCGGGAAGCGGCTGGAGCATGTGGGCCCACCAGCCGGTGTTCTGGGGCAGGGCCGCGGCGTAGGCGTAGCCGGCGGCCTCGCCACCGTCGTAGGCGACCACGGCCTCCCAGGACGGGCGGGAGGAGTGGCCCGTCAGACGACCCTCGAAGCGGTCGACGGAGAAGAACGGGTCCTCGCCGATCTCCTTCTCGTACACCTCGGCGTACACGCCGACCAGGGTGGGGCGGATGGTGGGCAGCTGGTCGGTGCCGTAGCGGTGAAGGGTGATCTCCGGGGCGGGCATGGTGCTCCTTGTCTCGTGACGGTTCAGGCAGTGCGGGCGCGGTCGTTCCACTGGCGGGTGACGGCGGACTTGGGGGCCGCCTGGTTGAGTGCGGAGGTGAAGCTGCCCAGGAGGTGCGGGACCCGGCCCGAGTCGGCGCCCGTCGGGGTGATGACGCGGGTGGCGGTGGCCACGGCCTGCTCGACGTCGCCCTGCGCGACCTGCGCGAGGGCCGCCTGGGACAGGTAGTAGGCACGGTTGCGGTGCTGGTCGTCGCGGAGGTCGGCGATGCACCGGTGGGCGTGGAACTCGGCCTTCTCCGCTTCGCCGAGCCGGTAGTGGGTGATGCCAGTCAGGCCGTGGAGTTCGCCCCGCGTGTAGAAGGCGACGGAAGACGGGCGGGCCTCGGCGGGATCGGCCCGGTCGTAGGCACCGTGGGCCCGGTCCAGGGCTCGGAGGGCCCGGGTCTTGTCACCGAGGCTGGCGGAGGTCAGGGCGATCCGGGAATGGGTCAGCGAGGCGTAGAGGGGGTCGGTGCGATGCGCCCGGGTACCGGTGCAGGCTTCGGCCGCGGCAAGGGCGTCGGCGTACCGCCCGCGCTGTCCGGCGAGCATGGCGGCGTACCGCCAGGTCTGGTGCTGGACCTGACCGTCTCCGGAGAGCCCTGCGAGCGTGACGGACTGCTCCAGGTAGCGCTGGGCCTCCCCCAGCCGGCGGGCGTCGATGGCGGAGAACATGGCGAAGGCCGTGAAGGACGCGGCGACGGCGTAGAGGCGGGAGCGGACGCGCTGGCTGGCGGAACCGTGCTGCTGGAGGCTGAGCGTACGGGCGGCGAGGTCGGCGGCGCGCCTCTCCAGAACGGGGCCGCCGCCGTTCTGGTCGTCCAGGAGCCACAGTTCGGCCAGCAGAACGCGCAGGCGGTCGACGTCGGAATGCCCGACGGTGGGTCGGGGGGCTGCGGTCGCAGTGCCGGTGGACACGGCGACGGCGGCGCCGGTGGCTACGGAGATGAAGCTTCGACGGCCGAGCACAGGGTCCTCCAGTCGTGCCGAGGGCGTTGCGGGGCGGGGGCGGGCACGGGGCACGAACCCCAGGTCGGTCGCAGGAAGCCCGGAGACGACCTCCAGAGCCTGCCACTGGCGATCCTGGGGCGAGCGGTTCTCTCCCGACAGCCACCGGTAGACCGTCCGTTCGGTGACGGCGCCTCGGTGGCCTGTGAGGTCTGCCATGGCGTCGTTGACCTGCTCGGCAAGAGCGCCCGCACTGAGCCCGTGTTCCTTCATCCAGGTCTCTAATTCCGCGTTCCGCTTCCGCACCATGCAGCCACGGTAGGGGTGGGGCTGACATCCGAGGTAGCGGAGGTCGGGACTTTTCGTCAGTGGTCACGCGAGTAGGCACGAGCCGATTCGTCATGTCCAACGCGGCTCGGTCGCAGGTTACTTGTCCGCACAGCCGAACTGGCAGCAGCCGGATGGGAGCGGAATCGTGACCGTACTCGCGCACGAAGCAGCAGCAGTACCGAGCGAGGCAGCCACGGTCACCTCCGCCGACCAGGAGACCGCGATCACCTCTGCGACTGCCGCCGTCGCCGGGGACGTCGAGGCCGCCCTCGCCCTCGCCGACCACCAACCGGCCGGGGAGGCGTCCGTCCGGCTGCGGGAGCGGCTGCGCGAGCGCGTCCGCACCCTCGCGGCACCCGCTGAACGGTACGCGGACATGCTGCCGGAGAGCCGGCAGAAGGACATCGCAGCCGCCACCGTGCGGTTCGCCCGCAAGGTCGCCCGGGACTGCGGGAGCGATCCGGCGATAGCGCTGCGGCTGCTGGCCAAGTCAGTGGCCCACCTCGCCCGGTACACGGACCTCCTGCGTCAGTCCTGAACCGCTTCCGGCATCGGCCTGCCCGGAGGCGCCGGTGCCGGAAGCCCGCCACCTGCCCGGCCCGGCGCCGGGCTCAGTCGAACCTCGCCCTGGAGGCACCCGCATGTACGCGATCGGCATGTGCGTCGATGCCCGCTACCTATTGCCCGCCCTGGTCACCCTCGGGTCGGTCGCCGACCACCTGCCGGTGGCCGACCGCCGCGAGAGCGCGGTACGGGTACTGACCAACGGCCTGTCCTCGGGGCAGGCCGCCGTGATGGAGTCCTTCGCCCGCCGCTGCGGGTTCGGCTCCTTCGACCTGCGCTGGCAGACCCCGCCGGCCGAGAGCGTCATGGCGGACACCGCCTACATCTCCGTCGCCACCCACCTGAGGTTCGGGTTCACCCCGGGCTTCCTCGACCGGCCGTTCCTGATCTACGTGGACGCGGACGTACACGTGCGCGGTGACGTCTCCGCGCCCCTGGACGGACTGCCTGCGGACCGGATCGGCGCCGTTCAGGACGAGTTCAACCCGGCCGTCGGGCAGTGCCCGGCACTCCCCGGGGTCGCCGAGCGCTGGCCCCACCTGGTGGGGCGCACCTACTTCAACGCCGGGATGCTGTGGGTCCCCGCGCCGATGCTCTCCCCCATGCGGGCCGGGGTCCAGCGGGCCTTGGTCGGCGGGTGGCGGTACATCAAGCACAACGACCAGTGCGCCTTGAACCTTTGGCTGTTGTCCTCCGGGGCCGTGCATCCGGTCGGGCCGGTGTTCAACCGGTTCGAGGTGGACCGGTTCCTCCAACGGGGGGACTGGGTCCGCCGGGTCCTCCGCCGCCCGGTCACCTGCCGGGACGGGCACGTGGTGCACTTCGTCGGGGGCCACAAGCCGTGGATGCGCTCGTGCCCCGGCACGGAGGACGTGCGTGCTTATCGGCAGCAGATGCGCCGCACAGTGCGGCACTTGGCCGGGGCGGGCGCACGGTGACCGGCGGCGGCACGTTCCCGGCAGTGGAGCGGGCCTGCACGGAGCTGGCCGGGTCGGCTCCGGCCGAGACTGTGCAGGTCCGCCACGGGCCGAAGACGACCGTCTACCGCGTCCGTCTCGCCGACGGCCGCCCGGTGGTGGTCAAGCTGTTCGCAGCCGACACCACCCACGGAGCGGCCGACGAGGCCCGTCTCCTGGCCGCAGTCACCGCCGCCGGGCGGGTGCGGGTACCGGCCGTGATCGGGCACGGCCCCGTTCCCGGTCTGCCCGTCTCCGCCTTGGTCACCGCCGATGCCGGAACGAGCACCTTGGGCGACGCCGTCCGGGCCGGGCGGATCCCGCGTCCGGCTGTCCTGCTGCGGCTCGCCCTGCTGATGGCGGCCTTCCACAGCACCAAGGCCCCACCCGGCGTCCCGCTGGCGCCGGGCATCGGCCAGCAGGTCAGCGCCCTGGCCGCGCACTGCCCCAAACAGGTCTTCGTCCGGCTCGCGCCCGCCCTGGAGGTCATCGCAGCCGGGGCCCGCGTGGAACGGCTGGTGTGGTGCCACGGAGACCTCCACCTGGAGAACGTGATCCGCGGATGCGCCCGACGCCTCACCGCCGGCGAACACGGCCAGCCCCGCCTCCCCGACTACCTCGTGGACTTCGAGGCCGCGACCGTCGAGGTCCCCGAGTACGACCTCGCCCAGACCCTCGTGACCTGCGACGCCCTGGAGCCGTCCGACCGGGTGTTCATGGCCGCCGCCTACGGACGGCCCGTCGATACCCGGCTCTTGGACGCCTATGTGGCCTTCCAGGCCGTTCGCGGCTGGACCTACGCCGCCCACCGGGAGGGCCGCGACCACGACGCCTGGGCGGCCCGCCTGCACCTTGCCCTGTCCCCGCAACCAGGAAGGACCGTGCTGTGACCGATCCCGATCTGTCGGTGATCATCCCCGCGTACAACGAGGCCGAGTACCTGCCCCGCTACTTGCCCACCGTCTTCGCTTCCCTCCGGGCCTGGGAGGCCCTGTCCGGCCTCACCGGGGAAGTGATCGTGGTGGACAACGCCTCCACCGACGACACCGCGACCATCGCGAAGGAGCTGGGGGCCAGGGTGGTGACGGAGCCGGTCCGCAGCATCGGCCTGGTCCGCAACACCGGAGCCCGCGCGGCCGAGGGCCGGATGCTGTTCTTCATCGACGCCGACGTGGCCCTACCGCTGGAGGGGATCACGGCCGCCGTCGCCGCGATGGACGCCGGGGCCGTCGGTGGGGCCATCCCACCGCTCTACACCCCCGCCCGGTTCGGGGCCCGTCTGCTCTGCGCCTACTGGGACCACCACCGCGCCCGCCACGGCGGCGCCCAAGGCGTCAACCAGTTCTGCACCCGAAACGCCTTCAAGGCTGTACACGGGTACCGGCCGGACTACTTCATGAGCGAGGACATGGAGTTCTTCGCCCGACTGACCGCCTATGGCCGCCGCACGGGCGGGCCGGTCGCGGTCCTCGAAGACCTCCGGGTGCGGCCCTCCACCCGCCGCTACGACGCCTGGTCCACGGCCCGGATGCTCTGGTGGCAGAACCCGCTGATCGTCCGCGTCGGCCTGACCTCGCCCCGTTTCTGGCGCAACTGGTACGCCACCACCGTCCGATGATCGGAGAACCTCAGGTGACCCGCCTTCCCTTGCCGGACGCCGACGGCATCTACACCTTCCCCACCGACCTCCTGACCGCGCACCGGTCCTGGATGGACTCCTTGACCGGGTCGAAGGAGATCATGACGCTGACGGCGCCGCTGACCCTCGCGCCGTACTGGATCGAGCCGCGCAAGCCGTCCGGGCGGCCGGTGGTCGTCATCGAACCCCACCACGACGACTTCGTCCTGTCCGCCTCCGGGACCTTCCTCGCCCGTCCCCGACCGCTGACCGTGGTCACCGTCTTCACCCGCTCGCGCAGTGTCCACCCCTCCCTCGAAAGCACCTACAACAGCGTGGAGGCGGTCTCCGAACTCCGCGACCGCGAAGCCGCCCAGTCCCTGTTGCCCCTGGGAGCGGCCCGGGTCGGTCTGGGGCACAAGGATGCCGAGAAGCCGTACCGGGCACCCGTGCCCGCGCAGGTGGACCGGATCACCTCCGAGCTCGCCGAGGTGCTGGACGGGATGGACGACGCGGAACTGCTCGCCCCGGCCGCCGTCACCCGACACCCCGATCACCTCGCCGTCCACGAGGCGGCGCGCCGCCTGGGCTGCCGGTGGTTCTGGGAGGACGCCGCCTTCTGGTCCACATACGCCTTGTCCGGATGCGACCGGCAACTGTTCCGGCAGCGGGCACGCGACATCCTCACCCCGGAGGTCGAGGACATCACGGACACCGTCCTGGACAAGGTGACCCTGCTCCACATGCACGGCTCGCAGATGCACCCCGCGCGGAAGATGTACCGGCCGATCCGGCACGCCCACACCGTCGCCGCCAACCTGCTGCCCGACCCGGACGGCCGTCCGCGCGGCCAGTTCGCGGAACGCTTCCACCGAGTCGGGGGGTCGTGGTGATCCTCGGCCTGGAAGGCCCCTCGTACGGGGGCAAGACCTCCGCCCTGGGACGGCTGCACCGGGTGCCGGCGATGCGGGACGCGATGTTCTTCCCCTGCTACGTGAAGTCATTCGCGCGCCGCGAGGACATCCCTACCCCCGCCACCCGGTCGGCCGCCGAGCAGGTGGAGGCGTTCATGACGTTCATGGAGATCGAGGGCGACCGCGTGCGCGCCGCCCGTCGGCATGGCGGGCTGGTCATCCTGGACCGAACCGTCGACACCCTCCTCGCCCACGCCCACGCCATGGACGAGATCCACGGCTTCGGCATCCTGCCGCAACTGTGCCGACGGGTCGAGGAGATGCCGCACCTGAGGCCGGACCACACCCTGTACCTGGACGTGACGCCCGAGCTCTTGCACCTGCGGCGCAAGGCGGCCGGACACCACGAGGTCGAGCCCGACTACTTCCTCCACGACCCCGCCTTCCTAACGCACTTCCGCGACTACTTCTGCCGCCCCGTCCACAGCCCGGCGACTGCGGAGCTGGCCGTCGCCTCCGGGGACGGCGACCGGACGGAGACTGCCGCCGTGGTGCAGGCCCTCTTCACGTACTGGGCGGGTGTCCGGTGACCGGCCCGACGGTGCTGTTCGCATGGCGGCGGACCCCGCCACCGCTGCTGGTCGGGGGCGCGGAGGTCTCCCAGCAGCTCCTGGCGGAAGAGTTCGTCCGGGCCGGCTGGCGGGTCGTCTACCTCGGCAGCCACGAGGCCCCCTGGAATGGGTCTCCCCAGATCGGCCACCTGCACGCCCACCTTCGGGCCCACGGAACCGTGTGGGGGGAGGCCGGCGGGGAGGTCCGCTACCAGTGGAACGGCGTCTCGTGCCGGGCCGTGCCGCAGGACAGGGTGGGAGCGACGTTGAAGGGCCTCCTGGCTGAGGCCCGGCCGGAGCTGGTGGTGACCTCGCAGGAACGGGCGGCCGACCTCGCCGCCCTTGCACGCCGGTCCTCGCGGGTCGCCGGATGGCTGCACTCGGTCTCGGCCAACAGCATGGGTGTCCTCCACGGCCGACCGCACGTCGCCCTCGCCACGTCGAAGTTCGTCGCCGGACGGGCCCAGGCCCACACCGACACGAAGGCGGTCGTCTTCTACCCGCCGTTCGCGCCGGCCGAAGGCGCCGGGCCCCTCCTCGCCGCGGAGCACGGCACAGCCGCCCGCGTCCCCGGCGGCGTGCTGATGGTCAACCCCATCCCCGCCAAGGGCGCGGCCCTCCTGCACCAGCTGATCCACCGGTTGCCCGCCCTCCGGTTCACCCTCGTCGAGGGCTGGTGGGACACGGCACGCGAGTTCAGCGCGTACCCGAACGTCCGCTGGGTTCCCCGCACCTACGCGATGGGCCCGATCTACGCCGCGAACGACCTGCTGCTCGTGCCCTCTCAGGTCGACGACGCCTTCCCCCGGGTGATTGTGGAAGCCGGGCTCCACGGCGTCCCCACGATCGGCTCGTCCCGCGGCGGCATTCCCGAGGCGGTGAGAGACGGCGGAATCATCGTCCACCCCGACGACGTGGACGCCTGGGTGCAGGCGATCGAGACGGCTGACCGGGCCGACCTCGGCGCGAAGGCCCGTGCCGGCGCAGCGCCGCTGGTCCGGCCGTGCCTGCCCGAGCTTGCTGCCGCCGGGCTCATCCCGGCGGCAGCCTCCGCCGGCTAACGAGCCGCGTAGGCGGCCTGCACCTCGTCGGCGCGGTCGGTCCACCAGTTCAGCAGTGCCTCGTCCGTCAGGAACATCTCGCCGAAGGTGGGGTCCTGGCGGTCGAGGTAGAACTCCAGCTGCCAGAAGTCGGTCAGCCGCTTCCACCACAGCCGCTTCACCGCGTCGGCGAGGTCGCCCTCGGACAGATCGATCACGGACCGGTACCCGGAGCAGAACGCGGCGACACGGTCGAGGTCGAAGACACCACCGACCCCGAACTGCACCTGCGCGGTCCGCGCCACCTCTTCCCCGTACGGACGGACCCCGAGCCGGTCCCAATCCAGTACCGCCACCACCTGGCCGTCGCGGCGCAGCAAGTTGCGGTACTGGAAATCGCCGTGCGTCCACCCGTACGGCCCGGCCGACACCTCGCCGTCCGGCCGGGCACCGGCGTACCGGGCGAGGAGGCCTCGGCGGCTGTGCAGGGCCTCGGCGGCGGCCTTGTCCAAGTCGGTGACCGGATCGGCCGGGAGGCGACTCGCGAGAGCAGCGGCGGCCCGATCGGCCTCCGCCACGTCGCGGACCTTCGCAACCGGTGCCCGCTCCGGAACCGGGCCGGGCCCGTGCCGCCGCAGGCCCTCTTGCAGGCGGCCGAGGAGAGCACCGAGATCGCGGACCTGGTCGAGCGGGAGGTCCGTCCCCTGAACGTGCTCGCCGTCCACCCACGGCAGGACGCAGTAGCCGTGACCACCTACTTCGACCACCAGGTCCCCATTCGCGTCGGCCAGCGGCGCCAGCACCGGGATGCCCTCCCGAGCCAGGTCCACGAGGACCGCGAGGTTCCTGCGAGCCTTCGGCAGAGGAACGTCGGTGATCTCCTTGAGCGCGTACACGCCGGCAGCCGTCACGAGACGCCAGTTCCGGTTCATCAGGCCATGGGCAAGGAACTGCCGATCGCTTACCGCGCCCAGCCCGAACGCGTCGGACAGGGTGGGCAGCACTGCCGCCAGACCGTCTTCTCGAGTCGTATCCGTCACCCCCAGCACGGTACGCCGACGCCGAGTTTCGCACCCGAATTCGTCACCCAGGTCCCCGCAGAGAGTCGGCGGGAGATGCGAGCCAGGATCCCCCTCCACCACCGGCTCACCTGACTCTGCCCGTGGCGGAGCCGGAAGCGCCCCGGTGGCCTCACTACCCTGACCGACGGACCGCCCGCGGCCGTACGACGATCGGGAGACCATGACCACGCCCTCCACCGCCCGTATCGAAGACCTCCTCCAGACCGGCGTGCGCGGGGATGTCTACCCCGGCGCGGTGTGGGCGGTCGGGGACGCCGCCGGCACCAGCGCGAGCGGAGCCGTCGGCCTCCTCGACCCCGACCAGCCCGACGAACCGATGCGGCTGGACACCGTCTTCGACGTGGCCAGCCTCACCAAGATCCTCGCCGTCTGGTCCACGATCGGCACGCTCGCCGAAGAGGGCAAGCTCGACCTCCGCGCCCCTCTGGGCACCTTCTGGGACGAGGTCGCCGGCCACCCCCTGGCCCGGGCCACGGCCCACCACCTCCTGACCCATACCGCGGGCCTGCCCCTGCGCGCCAACCTGAAGAACCTCTACGGCACCGACCCCCAGGACATCCGGGACGGCGTCCTCCACGAAGCCCTCCACCGCCCGCCGGGCGAGGCAGTCGAGTACACCGACCGGGCCGCCCTGATCCTCGGCTACCTCGCCGAACACCTCTCGGGCCAGCCCCTGGACCGACTCGCCACCGACCGCATCTGGCACCCCCTGGGCATGACCCGCACCCGCTTCGGCCCCCTCCCCGCCACCGAGGCGGTCCGCTGCGCCCCCACCGAGTACGACGAGACCACCGGCACCCACATCAAGGGCACCGCCCACGACTTCTCCGCCCGCCTCCTCGGCGGCGTCTGCGGCATCGCCGGCGCCTTCTCGGTCCTCGACGACCTCGCCCTCTTCCTCCGCCACATGCTCGCCCCCACCCAGGCCGCCTTCGGCCCCACCTGGACCGCGGACTCCCTCCGCATCCACACCGGCACCCTTACCCCCGCCCGCGGCCTCTTCTGGCACCATGCCCCCGGCACCGACCCCGCCGAAGACGTCTGGGTCCACTACGGCTTCACCGGCACGGGCATGTGGATCAGCCCTGCCCAGGACCGCTGGGCAGTCCTCCTCACCAACAAGCTCCGCTACAACCGCGTTCGCGAGCCCCTGGCGGAGATCCGCAACACCTTCCGCACGGCCGGGTTTACCTCGCCGCATCGCACCCGGAGAGCATGACGTTTCAACGTTCTTCACGGCGAGGTGCCGCCATGGCGGCATGCACGTAGCGGGCGGCGCTTGCGGTATCCCGATCGGGCAGCCGACGGATGCCACGCCGGGAAACGATCGCCGAGCGCAGCCAAGACTCGACGTGCCCTTGCGGCAAGAAGTGTTGGAGATGACGGACAGATCACGCCACACAACACCTACCATCATATGATCACTGTTGCTCTGGGTGACGGATCAGGGGTGGGGCGAGCGGTGTACGCGTCCAAGGTGTTGGTAGAGCGATTCCGATCATGCGAGCGGGTGGAGATCCCGCTGCGGCCGGAAGTTACGGTCCTGGTCGGGGAGAACAACGCAGGCAAGTCGAGCGTGATCGACGCGCTCCGACTGCTCGCGGATCCCCTGGATGGGCGCCGAATACGGTACTTCGAGGAAGCTGACGTCCTGCAGGCTGCGGCCACGCTGGGCGGCCCTCTCCTGCAACTGGACGTAGCAGGCATCGGTCCGCAGCACAGTGGGGCGTACTTGGAGGCACTGCTGCCCGAAGGAGCTCCCGATAGTCGTACCGCGCGGTGGCAGGTGTCCTGGACACCACCACAGCCGGGCGGACGCCGAGGAAGTACCGTCTGGACGCAGGGCGTGGGCCTCCCCGTCACAGGCGATCCTCCCGCTCGTGGGGGCGTGCGGCATGTCTACCTGCCCGCGCTGCGCGACGCGGAGCGAGAGCTGGCCTCGGCTGGCGGGGACCGGGTGCGGATGATCCTTCGCGGGCTGTTGGGGGACGATGAGCAGGTTGATGCCTTCGTGGAACGGATCGGCAGCGATCTGAAGAGGGTGGCTGCGGATCCGGACGTGGCTAGAGTCAGCGAGAAAATTAATGACCCTCTGCGGAACATGACCGTCGGCGCACACCCCCAGACTAGTCAACTCGCGCTGGCCGAGCCTACGTTCGCGTCGATCGCCCGGTCGCTCCGGGTGCTGCTGGGTGATGCCGTCGGCCAGCCTCTTCCGCTGTCGGCCTCGGGGCTGGGCTACTCCAATGCCCTGTTCATCGCCACAGTGATGGCAGAGTTGGACGCAGCAGCGGACGCCGACCTGACCCTGCTGCTGGTCGAGGAGCCTGAAGCGCACCTGCATCCGCAACTGCAGACGCTGCTGCTGCGCTACCTGCAGCAGCGGGCGCGGGCCTCGCGCTGTCGTCCTGCCGGTGACCCGTCCCAGCCGGCCGGGCATCTGCAGGTGGTGGTCACGACCCATTCCCCGATCCTGTCGGCTGCCGCCAGCGTGGAGAATCTGGTGATTATGGCCCGGTGCCCGGCCGGGTGGTCCAGCGGCTGGCAGGCACATCCTTTGCCGATTCCCCGGCTGCATCTGAGCCCAGATCGGATAAGGCATCTGGACCGCTACCTGGATGCCACGAAGAGCGCCCTACTATTCGCGTCACGAGCAATTCTGGTGGAGGGCATTTCCGAACTTCTTCTGCTGCCCGCCCTGGCCGAGCGGGTCCTTGCCGCCCCGGCGGGTTCAGACGCACGAGCAGTCCGGGAAGCGTCCGAAGCACTGGAACGCTTCTTCGGCACCACCCGGGTGATCGTCGACGGCGTCGGATTCGAGGTCTATCTGCGGGTACTTCTGGCACCCGTGGACGGGATGAGCCTGGGACGGCGGGTGGTGCTGATCACCGACACCGATGTGGCACCCGACCAGCCGGAACCGCGCCGGCTGCAGTCACTGCGGGCGCTTCCCCTCCGCTGGGGTTCGCCTGGTGAGCTACACCTGGCCGCGGCACCCCGCACGCTGGAACCGGCGCTGTGGTCGGCCGACAACATCGCCGCCCTGAAGGCCGCGTTCCTGCGGTGTGCGCCGCGCTCGAAGGAACGCTGGGAGCAAGTCGCCCAGGCAAAGGACCCCGCCCTGGCATTCGGGGAGTTGTTCGTCGCGAAGACCAGTAGGACTGCCACGGGCGCGGACGAGCAGGTCGTGAAGGGCACCGAGATCTCCAAGGGCCTCTTCGCCCAGGAGCTCGCCGATGTGCTGGGCGATCCGGCAGTTGAGTTCACCGTGCCCGACTACCTGGCGGACGCCATCCGCTTCATCGTCGCCATCGACAGCGCTGCCGGGTTGATCACGCCATGAGCGAGCCGGAGCAGACGAAGACGGTGCGAGCCGACGCCGAGGCACAGCAGAACACCGCAACAACGGTGATCGCTCCGGCCTACGTACCCGCCTGCCCAGGCGCGGGCAAAACGCATGTGATCACCAACCGCCATCTGCAGTCGCCCAGACGGCTGCTACGCCAAGGCCGGGCACTGATCTCGTTTACTCGGGTAGCGCGGGATCAGATGGCCCGCCGCTGCCGCCAGGCGGGCCGCGCCGACCTCGTCCAGGCACCACACTTCATCGGCACGCTCGATTCGTTCTTGTGGGAGTTCCTGGTCAAGCCTCGGCGTCCAGCCGAGCCCGTGCCCCGGCTACTGGACTCGTGGGCGAGCATCAAGGCCCCGGTGCCGGGTACAGACCGCGAAATCTCACTGCACCGCTTCCCCATGGCCCTGCACCCTTCGCACGATCCAGCGCGCGAGGAGGTGGTCTGGAACAACCTCGACTACGACACCAGGCAGCTCATCGAAGCCAGCGCCTACGACCGCATGGCTTGGCAGGAGAAGATCTTCGCCACCCGCAAGTCTTTGTGCCAGCAGGGATACTTCACCGGGCATGAGGCACGGTTGTTGGCTCTGTGGAACCTGCACAACGCCGAGGCCTCAGCCAAGCTACTGCCCCCGCTACGCTCCCGGTTCGCGGAAATCGTCGTCGATGAGGCCCAGGACTGCTCAGCCGCCGACCTGGCAATTCTCCAGCTACTGCACGACGCCGGCCTACCGCTGATCCTCGTCGGCGACCCGGACCAGGCCATCTACGCCTGGCGCGGCGCCGAACCGCACGCACTTGCGAACTTCGCAGCCCGTCTGTCCCACACTCCTCACCGCCTGACGGGCAACTGGCGAAGCTCTCCCGTCATCTGCCACCTGGCGGCCACCCTGCGCACGGGACAACGCCCACCGGACACATCCGTCATGCGCGACGACGACATCCCTGTCCTGCTGCTGCCCACCCGGTTCGCCACCTCCGGCAGCCGTCACCTGCACTCTCCGACCGGTGACAACATCGTCGATGCCTTCCGTGCACGCGCCGAGGAGTACGCCATCGAGGCCAAGGACTGCCTCGTGACCGCCTACAGATACGCCACCCTGCCGGGAATTGCCCGGGAGAAGCCCAACACCAACGCCATCACGAGCCTGGCCTGGGCCCGCACCGCTGTCCACACCACGGGCGCCTCCAGCGACGACCTCGCCCGGGCCTGCGCCACCGCCATACGCGCCCTGTTCGGCTACTGGTATCCAGGCGAAACGGGCGGCCTCGACCGCATCACGGCTGCTCACCGCCTATCGGCAGGTCAGATCTACCGCACGGCCTTCGCGTTCCTCCACAGCCTGCCTGCACCCCACAAGGAATGGGGTCCACAGGTGTGGCAGGCCATGAAGGCCTGGCCCCCTCTGCCCGGGGCTGCTCCGCAGGGCAGCAAGGGCCGCCTTGCAGGAAAACCCACACTGCCCCGCTCCCAGCCGGCCACCGGCATACGTACCAACATCGTCCACCAGCTCAAAGGCGACGAAGCCGACGGGGTCCTGCTACTGCTGCCCGACCTCGGAAGTGTCCAACGATGGGCCACCTCGGATCCGGCCACCGACGAGGTGCTGCGTGTCTGGTACGTCGCCGTCACTCGCGCCCGCCGCTTGGCCGCCATCGCCCTGCCCGAGGAGGAGATCAACGCGCTGGCCCAACTATTGGACGGTCGCCAAGTGCCCGTGCGAATCACATGATTCTTTTCCAAGCTGCAGGGCAGGGGCAGGTCTTGTGAGTTGGGAGACTATGCGAGCGACGCCTCATGCAGCAGGGCGTGCGGACGCTACTCGTACGGTGCCTGGACAACGCAGCACCGGATCGATGCAGCGCGCTTGAAGTGCGGCTGGCCGAAGTCGAGAGCCATGGACCTAGCTTCGCCTGTTCCAGGCGGAGTGGTGATGACCTGCGGCTTACCCGCGCCAGCCGTCGGCCCGCCAATTCGGCGGCCGGCGCTGCGTGAGTGTTCCCCGTTGTCATCGGCGGCCCTCGTCGCATCTGGGGCGCTCAGGGGGTTGACCCCTGAGCGGTGACATGCTGCTCGGCCAGGTCTGGGGTGTGCAGGGTGCGGATCTCGCTGGCGATGTCAGGTTGCCCGTAACGGTCGGTGAGGGCAGCCATCGTGTCGATCAGGTGGTTCTTGGCATCGGTGGTCAGGTCACTGGTGAAGGTGTGAAGCAGACGGGCGAGGAGTGCCCAGCGACCTTGTGGTGCGTAGGCAGCTACTTGGCTATGCAGTTGTTCGAGGCGAGTAAGCGTGTCTTCGTCGATGGTGTGCGGCGCGGTGGCGTACCAGTAGGCCAGGGCCAGGGAGGGGTCGCTCATCACTGTGGTCCGGAAGGCGCGAGCCGTCTCCAGGTGGCGGGCCTGTTCGGCGCGGCGTTGTTCCTCCTCGTACTGGTGACGTTGGTGTCGGGTCGTGGCGCTGAGTGCCTCGAGGTCCGTGCTCAGGTCGACGTGGGCCCAGACGAGCCTGACAGGGATGCCCGGGATGTCGGAGGCCTGACCGAGGAGCGTGTTGATGCGGGCCGCCGCCAGGACGGCGTCAGCCGGAGTGAGGTTCGAGGTGATGTTGCGGACGATGGTCAGGGCGTGGTGGCTGGCGGCAGCGTCGGGATTGTGGTGGGGACGCGGCGAGGGGAGTTCTTCCCACGCCCCGGTGAGGGTGAGGGTGAAGGGGTGGCCGGGCATCACATTGGGCATGGGGCAAGTAATGCTGAGGTTGCCCGCCCGGGGTTGAGGCCAGCCACCCCCTCTACGCCGTAGTCGGCGCATCGCCGGCGTGGATCGGGGCTGTGGGGTCTGCCTCTCGGATGGCGATCAGCACCTCGTCGCGCAGGCGGGTACGTTCCGTGGGCTGCTGCCCGGCGTGGGCAGGTTCCCATCCATTGGCGGCGTGGTTGAGAACGATGTACCGCTGAGCGAGGTAGGTGCGATCGGTATCGGATCGGAAGACGGCTTCGGTGAAGGTGGTGACGATTGTGGTGCGGAGGTCGCGGTGTGCGAGCGCGGCGTCAAGCCAGGCGTTGACGGCGCCTTGGATCTGGCTACTGCTGGCGTCGTCGAGGGATCGGCGCCAGCCCGTGAGGGTCCAAGGGTCTGGTCCGCTGTTGTCTGTGGCCAGGAGGATGGGGATGCCGTAGGGGCCGGTCCGTTCTGCGAGATGCAGGAAGGCGCGGCGGGCGGCCGCGGTTTGATGGTGCTGTGCTGCGGTGAACCACGTGGTGAGTGTGTCGCGGATCCGTTCCGCGAAGCCTTCTTGGTCCCACATGGCCATCAGGGCCTCGCCAACGGCTTGTGTGACGGTGGCGTTGCCGGTGTGGGCGGCGAGGTCTGCCAGTCGCCTCACTGCGACCCTGGGATAGGCGGGGCCGAGTTGTGCCATTGCTTCGGCGAGGACGCGCTTGAGGGCGACCGGGGTGTGACCGCGTTCATCGGGGGGTGGCTGGTCGGGGGCGCTGGCCCATTGAAGGTATTTATCGCGGGCGAGCTTGCCGGTTTGCGGGTCAATGGCGGCGGCAACCAGGAGGTCCACCGCGTGGCCGCTGAGGTTCTTTGTGGCTGCCCAGTGGGTGGCGGTCGCGCGCAGGACAGTCAGGCTCTGTTTGGTAAGGGTGTAGCGGATGACCCACTGGCTGACGCGATCAGCCAGACGGATCCCGAGGCCGCCGGACAGGAGGGCTGCTTGCTCGGCTGTCCAGTGGGTGAAGGCCTCGACGTGGTGGGGGCGGTCGACCCAGAAGTAGTCGACGACGGCTTCGGCGTATCCCGGGCGTAGGAAGCGGACGCGGTCGTCGGCGCCGAGGTCTGCATTAATGGTGTTGGTGAGTTCAATGATGCCGGGGCCACGCTGGCCTTTAGTGGGTACGGGTGTGTCTTCGAGTGCCGTGCCGAGCTTGAGGT
The DNA here is from genome assembly GCF_051550185.1 of Streptomyces pallidus (ex Mingjun et al. 2026). NCBI lineage: Bacteria > Bacillati > Actinomycetota > Actinomycetes > Kitasatosporales > Streptomycetaceae > Streptomyces > Streptomyces pallidus (ex Mingjun et al. 2026). Next base: position 1,798,995 of record NZ_CP196181.1, read on the forward strand.
GGGAGTCGTAGACGGTCTGGGCTGTTGCTCCGTCGAGTACGGCGGCTGCGAGCAGGTAGGTGCGGTGACCGCTGTCGGTTTGCTCCCTGTGCCAATTGAGGAGTTCGCTACGCCAGTTCTGCGCGGACTGGATGACGAAGCCGACGAGTTCGTCGAAGGATTTCGGTTCCGCCGTTGAGCGGTTCAGCGTGACGGCCGACGCGATTGTGTGGGCACAGCTGACCGCCATCGCTGGTGTGGCGTGCTGGAGGTGGCTGGTGATCCCGCTGTCGCTGAGCCACTGGTCCACCTCGCTCGGTTTGAGAGGCTGGTCGGCGAGGTGCGCGCGGGCGACACGGAGCCCGTCCGCGGGCTTGAGCTGATGATCCAGATCTGATGCTTCGACAGCCACGCTCGTCCAGGTGTCGGTGTGGACGACGGCGACGACGAACGATCGGGTCTCGCGCAGATGATCCGCGATCTCTCTCAGATGAAGTCCGGTGGCGGTGGGTAGCGGCTGTGTCTCGTGTCGCAGGTCCAAAATCCAGCCGGTGTCCTGGTCCAGAAGCCCTTCGAGTTCGATCTTGTCGTCGGGGAGACGCCTGACCTGGCGGATGGAGCGCATACGCAAGGTGGTGAGGATGTGCAGGGCAGTGGTGTAACGGCCGGTACCGGGCAGCGCGTGGATGACCACGACGCGGTGGGCTTCGAGGATCGTCTCGAGTGCCTTCGTCGTTTCGTCGTTGCTGGCAAAGCTGCGCAGGCGCCCGCGGACCCAGTCGTCGGTCAGAGGGGTTCCGCGTAGTCGCTGGATCTCGTGGTTGTTCTGAACGCCGATGACCGTGCCCTGGTTGTTCGGAACCTTCTGTTCGACCCTCAGCGCGAAGTCGGCGTCGCTGGTGAGGTCTTCGGCATGGCGATCCGGTTCGGACACGCGATCAGCTGTGGTGGTCGCCTCCGCAGGCACCGGTGACTGCTCGGCAGCGGGCTGGACGCCGTCCTGCGCGAGCACTGTGGCAGGCGCAGGGGTAGTAGAGGCGGCCCCGGAGGGGAGGGCGGCGGGAGGCTTGGTCTCGTCGGTGCCGTTGGAGGGTGGAGCCAGTGCCGGCAGGCCGCGGGGCTGGCTGGGGACGGTCGGTTCATTCAGTGTCAACACACGGCCCTTCGGACGGATGGCGCCGTTGCGCGGGTGCGCAGCGGGTGGCGTTTCGGCGCTGCTATCCGCCGATCCGGCGCGCCTTCATTCCGATAAGCTTGGCGTTTGCCTCGACCGTTTCCACCTGCTGAGCGACCCGGGCGTTCCCGTTAATCTCGTCGGCATCCATGCCGGTGGCCTCACCGGTGAGTGTGGTCAGCTTCTGTTCGACGAACGGCCCGGAGGCTGGGCGGTTCTCGCCTTCAAAGGTCAGGCGCTGCCCGTAGATGTCCTCGAGAGCGGCCCGCAGCATCGTCATGCTGCGCAGCAGGTTCGGGTCTGTGATGTCTGTGTCCAGGCTACGGCCGGCGTAACCCTGGAGGACGAGGTGGAGCACTTCGAGTTCACGTTCGTAGACCTGAAGGCGCTCCTCGTTCGGGTGCAGGGGCAGCTGAAGCGCTCCGACCAGGGTGTCGGGAAGGCTGACGTCGGGCTCGTTCTCACGGCGGCGTGGGCTGAGCAGGTGTTCCAGTCGCTGAAACAGGAAGGTTAGCGTGGCGGGCACGGCTGAACTGATCAGGGCGATCTCTACAGGATCCGGCATGACACTCTCCCCCGTTGTCTGGCTGGCAGGCTCTTGATTCTCACGAACCGGCCAAGCGTCGAGGAATCCTTTTCAGAATGTGGCGGAAAGCCCACGGCCTTCTCGATCACCGCTGTTGTCGACCGAAAACTAGTCGTGTCGAATCGGGCCATGTGGCCGGTTGTTGCCGGTCTGGTCATGCTGCTCGGTGCCAGCGGGAGCCCTGTGTCCGAGCCACACATAGGGAGCCTCTTCAGGGTGTCTAGCGACCCTGGCCCGCCGCCAGGCCACGTCGAATGAAGTGCGTCCACGGCTGGCCGTGGACACCCGAAGCGCCTGCCAGCTGGTGACGGGGTCGAGGATCCAGCGCAGGAGATGAAGTCGCATAGCCGTAGCGTCCACACGGTCCGGCGAGATGACGGAGAATCCGAAATTCACTTGATTCTGCAAGCCACCTCGCGACCTGTTTCCGCCATCAGATTCACTAGGTTAATGTGACGCGCGATGCCTACTGTTTCTACTGTTACCTGAGAGGCATGGATCGGCGAAGCAGAGAGATACAGGTATCAGCCACCAACTGCTTGTAGCAGGGGCTGCCGGTGGGCACCGGGGCTGCCGCACGTCGGGTGCCATCTGATCTGGCTTGCACTGCGGGGCGCGTGGAAAGGATGTCGCTGCGCCTAAACCCCCAACCCGGAACAATCCCGCCAGGACGTCGCGGGGTGGCGAGTATCCGCGGCCCGGGCGTAACGATCGAGCAGGTGGCCGCCGACTTCGGAGTCCACGCGATGACGCTGGGAAGTGGGTGTGCCGGGCGGACATCGACGATGGGACCAAGCCCGGAACAACCAGCCAGGAGAGCTCGAAGCACGTTGGCGTAGCAAGTGCTGACACAGGAGAACGAGGCCCTGCGCCGGGCCGCGACGTCCCGGGAAAACGATCTACTCGGAGCGACGCTCGGATCAGGCTCTGGCCGGTGACGATCCGTCTTCCCAGGCTGCTGCGGCTGGGGAGAAACTGGGGAGAACGCAGCCCCATTGGGGAGCGGCTGGGGAGGGCCGGGCGCATCAACGGGCAGCACGGCGAAAGAGCCTGAAAGGCGGATCGTCGCAGGTCAGAGCGCCTGACCAGCCGGTTTCCGCAGGTCAGCGGTGTGTGGGTGACGACTTCAAGAAGATCTCCGCCTGGGCCGCCATCCTGTTCGCACCCACTCTCGTGGGCACCATCTACGGCATGAACTTCGACTCCATGCCGGAGCTGGGTTGGAGCTTCGGATACCCCTTCGCGGTCGGCTTGATGGGGGTCGTTTGCGTCAGTTTGTACGTAGTCTTCAAGCGGCGGGACTGGCTATAGGGGGCGACCGGCCCACTCGTGCAGCGCACACGGTTTGCACCTGCACCTCCCACACGAACCGCCCATCTCGGACTCTGGGGAGTGCCTGGGGAGAAGTGTTGCGGGCGATCTCCTCACCCTCGCACCGGAGAGCCTCTGCCACTGCCACCGGGTCTGCGCTACTCACTCCGGGCGCGGGCTCGCATCATGGCCCGCACCGCTTCTGCGGCCGTCATGATGGAGGCATGTCCTCCAGCCCTCAGTACCCCGCACCCGCGCCGAGGGACTTCTCGGGCGCGGACGCCGAGGACCTCGCGCTGTACCGCGAGAAGTTCCGGCGCCGTGTGCCGGAGTCGCTGGAGAAGCTGCACCGGCCGACGCGTGGTGTCGTAGAGCTGCCGCTGCACCTGGCCTGGTCCGGGATGACCTCATACGACCTGCACAAGCCTCGCCAGCGCATGGGTCTGTACCGCATCGTCCTGCACGACGGTCTGCACGACGACCTGCCCCGCCACCTCAACCGGGATCTGCTCCTCCAGCTGTGGCCCGTGCTGCGTACCCTCGTCGGGCGCACCGTGCGCACCGTGTGGGAGGACGCCTTCCCCCGGCTCGCCTCCCGCATTCGGGCAGCCGCGTGACGGACATGCGGAGCTGCACAGGCGGCTCCTGGGCACCGAGTGGACCGATGACGAAGCCTTCGCCGCCTACGGTCTGGACGAGACCACCATCGCCGCTCTTCGTACCTGGGCCGTGGAGTGGGCCGATGACCTCGCGGCCCGACTCCTCGGAGAGTCCGACGATCCGGACATCGGCTGATCGAATCCGGACGAGACCGCACCTGGTCAGGCGACGAATCCCGAAGTCACGCCGCGTCCCGCACATGCCGAGGGCTGCGACAGCCGTGGCCGGTAGGCCATGCGCTGATCGAATCCGGACGAGACCGCACCTGGTCAGGCGACGAATCCCGAAGTCACGCCGCGTCCCGCACATGCCGAGGGCTGCGACAGCCGTGGCCGGTAGGCCATGCGCTCCCGAGCGCCTGTGCCACCCCGAAAGTTCGCGAGGGCAGAGGATATCCGCTGCGGGCGGCGTCGGGACCGTGTGCATCCAGAAGGACGTTGGCCGCCACAACCGGGTTTGAGCCGGGCACACCGGCAGCGCCATGATGGGGCCGTTCGAGTGGCCCTGGTGCGGTAGGAGCAGCAGATGCGGCGAGACGGGAAGACGGCCCCGTCCGATCTCCAGCTGAAGATCGTGCTGCACGGCACGAGACCGCCCCTGTGGCGGCGCCTCGTGCTGCCGTCCGATACCTCGCTCGGGACGCTGCACGACGCCATCCAGGTCGCCTTCGGATGGCACGGTGGCCATCTGCATCTCTTCACCGACGAGTTCGGCCGGGGGTACGGTGATGCGGCCCGACTCACCGGAATCGATCTCGGCTTCGGCCACGAGGTCGGCGACGAGGACGCCACCGCGCTCGGCGACGTGCTGGCCGAGGAGGGAACACGGCTGCGCTACGTCTACGACTTCGGCGATGACTGGGAGCACGGGATCACGCTGGAGAAGTCACTGCCGCGCCCGGTCGGCGCGGAGCGGACGGTGCGCTGCGTCGGCGGGCGTCGCGCCGATGTACCGGCCGAGGACATCGGCGGCGTGTGGGGGCTGGCCGAGGTGCTGGAGTTCCTCGAGACCTCGGACGGGGCCGGGGATGGCCCGTACGGCGAGCTCGTCACCGAGCTGCGGGCGGCCGGTTACGATCCGGCGGCCTTCGACCGGGACGGGATCACCGCGCGGCTGGCCCAGCTGACGCCGGACACGGTGTCCGGCAAGGCGAAGCCGCCGACCGGTGACCGGGTCGGACGCAGCAATGTCCGTCGGCTGACTGCCGACGACGTGGCGTTGTGTACGTGCGGGCACTGCGGGGTGGGCGATCCGGTCGATGCCGGAGTCGACGGACCGGCCGAGGATGCGACTGTGCTGCGCCCAGTGACCCTGGCTCCGCGGGAGGACCTCGTCGCTACCGTGCGGGGCATTCCGCTCTTCGACGCTGCGCTGCGGCTCGCCGCCTGGTGCCACGAGGGCCGGCAGGTCACCGCCGGCCGGGTGCTGCGGCCCGCGCTCGCCCGTGAGGCCGTCGAGGAGCTCCAGCTGTGGAAGCTGGCCGGCGACGACTCGCCGTTTGCCGATGCCGTCGCGCGGGCTCGTGCGTTGAAGTCGCTGCGCAGCGCCAAGGACGTGGCCGTTCTCGATGATCCGTGGTGGCTCGCCGTGGACGGCGGGTTGATCACGATCAGCGGGGGCCGCGCGTGGGGTGGCGCGGCAACCGACTTCACCGGTGAGGGCCTCCTGGAGTTCTGGGCCGCCACGATGGGCGATCTGCTGGAGGAGATCGGTGAGACGGGGGTGCTGGACGGGTGGCACGGTGAGCTGGGCGAGCTGACGGCCGAGATCGCCGACGGACTGGCCGGCCTGCTGTACGACGCCTCGGACGATGCCTGGGTGGATGTCGACGACCTGCGTGCAAAGGCCCGCGAGGTGGGCGACGACGGGCCGGAGTTCGATCTCTTCCATGCGCTGCTCGCGGCGTCCTTCCGGGAGCTCGGGGAAGGGCTCCTCCTGCTGGGCGCGGTGGAGTACGAGCGCGGTGACGGCGACGATTCGGCCGAGGAGCCTCTGCACACACTCCTGAACGCCATGGTCGGACAGGAGCTGGGCGGCGGTTCGGGAACCTCGACGGCAGCATCGGACCGGTCGTGGGACGACAAGCGCGGGCACCGTATGCGGCTCACCCCACTCGGCCGCTACGGGCTCCGCGCGTACCTGATGGAGTGCGGTGTGTCCGCGCCCCTGCTCGGTGAGTACGCCGAAGCGGACGCTGACGCTCTGCTCCGGGGACTCCTGGGCTACTCCCCCGCGGAGATGCGCCGGGAGGTCGAAGGGTGGCTGGCACACCGTTCGGCGACGGATGCCGCGGTAGGGCTGCTCGACGCATGCGCGGGAGACGGTCCCGAGGCAGCGGCGAAGCGCGCCGTGGCCCAACTGGTGCTGGCCGACCTCGATGACCCCCGGGCACTGCGTGTGCTGCGCAAGGCGGCGGACTCCGACGCCGACGGGTGCCGCCAGGTGGCCACCGCGACCCTGGGCGCACGCCTTGGGGCGGAATCGGGCGTGGAACCGGAGCGGGCGGAGGAAGCCGGGCTGTGGCTGCTCGTCGACGGGCTGTCGGTCCTCGCCGGTACCGAGGAGAGCGAGGAGCTGACACGGGGCTTCCTGGAGAACTGGAACACGTCGCCGGAAGCGCTCGAACAGCGGGTGGACGAGCTGTGGCGAGTGGAGCACCCAGCCACCGCGCAAGTGCTCGCCGAACTGGGCGAGGGCTTGCGCGGCGTCGACAAGCGGCTGGCCAAACGCATGCGTACCGCGGCGAACAAGGCCCACTCCCGCCGGTGACGGCAGCGCCAGCCTGCTGGTGAACGAAGATGCGGTGAAGACCGCCTGGGCGACGGTGAGGCGAAAGAGAGTGGCACGAGTCCTCGTACGGGAGCAGGGCACGGGCACGGGGGGCGTGCCGCCCTTGGCCGCACCGGAGTCGACTGCCTGGGCAAGGAGCCTGCTCGACGACGGCTGGGCGGCGGTGTTCCTGCCCGGTGAGCCTGCCCGCCTCGGCCGGTTGCTGCTCTGGCAGCCCGCCGGGGCAGCCGCCGCCGAGGGCACGGCACCCGGCGTCGAGACCGCGGCGGCGGAACTCGTGCTGCCGCACGGCCGCTCGGTCAGACTGCGCAAGGTGGAGGGGTACGCGCTGCCCGTCGCCCTCGGTATTGCCGCGCTGTCCGGGGCGCAGCCACCGCACCCGTCCGCCGCCGCCTGGCAGGCCGCCGCCCGATTCGCGCTCCGGCTGCTCGCCGACGGCCGTCTCCACCCGGCCCTCACCCCCGCCGGCTACGACACCTGGCAGGCGGGCCCCTTCACCGCCGCCCAGCGTCGGACGCTGGACGCCCTCGCCGCCGCCTTCCCGCCTCACGGCCACTGCCTGCCGGAGCCGGGACCCGCCCCGCTTCGGATCGCCGAACCGGCCCCGCTGGTAAGCCGGTTCTGCGACGCGGTCGCCGACGCCCTGGTCCGTACTCCGGCCGCTCCGCTCGCCGTGGGAGCCCTGCCGTATGCCTGGCGCGAGACGCGTGCCGTGCCCACCCTGCACGAGTGGGCCGAGGAGACCGCCGCCGCGTTCACCGCCGACGTCAGGCTCTCGCTGCGGGTCGACGTACCCGAGGGACGCCGCCGGCAGTTCCGAGCCGTCCTCCAGCTGCACAGCGCTGTGGATCCGGCGCTCGTCGTGGAGGCCGCACAGCTGTGGAGCGAGCCGGCCGAGACCGAGCGTCTGCTCGGCCCGCGCGCCGAAACCGAGACGCTGCTCGCACTGCGCCGCGGCGCCCAGGTCTGGCCACCGCTCGACCGGCTGCTGAAGAGCGCCGCTCCGGACCAGCTGCGGCTGACCGACGACGAGGCCCTCGACCTGCTGGGCGACGCCACCGACACGCTGCGCGCCGCCGGAGTCGACGTGCACTGGCCGCGCGAACTCGTCAAAGCACTTACCGCGACCGCGGAGATCGGGCAACGCACCGCGCCCGGCTCCAGTGCGGGCGCCATGCTCGACACAGACGCCCTCCTCGACTTCCGCTGGCAGCTCTCACTCGGCGGAGACCCGCTCACCGAGGCCGAGATGGACGCCCTCGCGGAGACACGCCGCCCCCTCGTCCGGCTGCGCGACCAGTGGGTGATCGCCGACCCGAAGCTGGTGGCCCGCGCCAAGCGCCGCCGGATGGAACCGCTCACTCCCATGGAGGCGCTGGGCGCCGCGCTGACCGGCGAAGCGGAGCGGGGCGGAGAGACCTTTCGCTGTACGGCGGTCGGTGCGCTCGGCGACCTCGTCGCCCGTATCGGCGACCCCGGATCCCGCACCCCCGCCCCGCAGCCCCCCGCGCTGAAGGCCACGCTGCGCGACTACCAGAAACGGGGCCTCGCCTGGCTGGCCGAGATGTGCGAGCTCGGTCTCGGCGGCTGTCTCGCCGACGACATGGGCCTGGGCAAGACCATCACCCTGCTCGCTCTGCACCTGCACCGCCAGACCGACCCCGCCACCGCGGGCCCCACGCTCGTCGTCTGCCCCGCCTCGCTGCTGGGCAACTGGCAGCGCGAAGCGGCCCGGTTCGCGCCGGCCACGCCGGTGCGCCGCTACCACGGCGGCGACCGCCACCTCAAGGACCTCGCCGACGACGAGATCGTCCTGGTCACCTACGGCGTCCTGCGCCGCGACCGGGAGACCCTCGCCGAGAACGCCTGGTCGCTGATCGCCGCCGACGAGGCCCAGCACGTCAAGAACCCCTACGCCGTCACCGCCCGCGAACTGCGTGCCCTGCCCGCCCGCGCCCGCGTCGCCCTCACCGGCACCCCAGTGGAGAACAACCTCTCCGAACTGTGGGCGCTCCTCGACTGGACCACCCCCGGACTCCTCGGACCGCTCGCCGTCTTCCGTGACCGCCACGCCCGCGCGATCGAGTCGGGTGAGGACCCACAGGCCGCTGAGCGCTTGTCCCGTCTCGTGCGTCCCTTCCTGCTGCGCCGCAGGAAGTCCGACCCGGGCATCGCGCCCGAACTGCCCGCCAAGATCGAGACCGACCGCGTCGTGCCGCTGACGGCCGAACAAACAAGCCTGTACGAGGCGGTGGTCCGCGAGACCATGGCGAAGATCGCCGAAGCCCAGGGCATCGCCCGCCGCGGCCTGATCCTGAAGCTCCTCACCGCGCTGAAGCAGATCTGCAACCACCCGGCCCAGTACCTGCGCCAGTCCACACCGCTGCACGGCCGATCCGGCAAGCTCGACCTGCTCGACGAACTGGTCGACACCATCACCGCCGAAGGCGAGTCGGCGCTGGTCTTCACCCAGTACAGGCAGATGGCGACCCTGCTGCACAAGCACCTCGCGGAACGAGGCGTCCCCACTCTCTTCCTGCACGGCGGCACCCCCGTCGCCGCGCGCGAGGAGACGGTGGACCGCTTCCAGCGCGGGGATGTGCCGGTGTTCCTGCTCTCCCTCAAGGCCGCGGGCACCGGCCTGAACCTGACCCGTGCCACCCACGTCGTGCACTACGACCGATGGTGGAACCCGGCGGTCGAGGACCAGGCCACCGACCGCGCCTACCGCATCGGCCAGGACAAACCCGTACAGGTCCACAAGCTGCTCGCGGAGGGGACGGTGGAGGACAAGGTGGCGAGGCTTCTCGAATCCAAGCGCGCTCTCGCCGACGCCGTGGTCGGTTCCGGTGAGGCTGCTCTGACCGAACTGTCCGACGCCGACCTCGCCGAACTCGTCGCCCTGGGGAGGCAGGCATGAGCCCCTCGATCCCCGGCCCGCGCCGCACGCCCGCCCGCGGCAGGCGCGCCTTCGCCGCGACCTGGTGGGGCCAGGCATGGGTGACGGCCCTGGAGGACTCCACCCTTGACTCGGGGCGCCTGTCCCGCGGACGCACCTACGCCCGCCAGGGCATGGTAGGCCCGACCATCGTCGCCCCCGGCCAGGTCACAGCGGCCGTCCAGGGCAGCAGGCCCCGCCCCTACCGCTCCGCCGTCCACCTGCCCGTCCTCACCGACACCCAGTGGGACACCCTCCTCGACACCATCGCGGCCCGGGCCGGGCATCTCGCCGCACTCCTCGACGGCGAGATGCCCGCCGAACTCGTCGACGACGCTCGCCACGCCGGCGTCCCCCTGCTCCCGCAGCCCGCCGAACTGGACCCCGAATGTTCCTGCCCCGACTGGGGCTACCCCTGCAAACACGCCGCCGCGCTCTGCTACGCCATCGCCTCCACCATCGACGCCGACCCCTTCGTGGTCTTCGCCCTGCGCGGCCGCGGACGGGAGGAGGTCCTCGCCCAGCTGCGGGCCCGCCGTGCGGCCGCCCATGCGACCGCCACCCCACCGGCCCCAGCCGGCCTCCCGGCGGTCGGCGCCTACGCGGCCTGGGCCGCCCTGGCCGAACACCCACCGCTTCCAGAGCTCCCCGAACCGGCCCCCCACACCGCCGCACTGCCCACCGCCCCGCCACCCGGCACCGGTCTGTCCACCGCGGACCTCGAACGCCTCATGGCGGACACCGCCACACGTGCTGCCCGGCTGCTCGCGGAGGACACCACCAGCCTGCACCTGACCCAGCGCGAGGACGCGGCACGGATCGCCGCGAGCGACTGCGGACCCGAGTGGTTCCACCACCTCATCCAGAACACCGGTGCCAAACCGATCGCGTTCGCCCGACTCGCCCGCGCCTGGCGGTATGGCGGCCCAACCGGCATCACCGTCGCCGAACAGCCCCACACCCCCGACCCGACGGCGATGACAGCAGCCCGCAGCGCCCTGACCGAGACCCTCACCGAAATGACCACCACCCCGGTCGCCCTCCGGGCCTGGCGCAACCGCCTCACTCTCACCGGCCACGGCATCCAGCTGCGCCTGGGCCCCGACACCCGCTGGTACCCCTACCTCCAGGATGACGACGGCGACTGGTGGCCGGCGGCACCGGCCGACGGCGACCCCGTCACGGCACTCACCTCCGTCTGGCAACAGACCGAGAGGTGACGCGTAGGACAGGCCCGTGGATCGCCTCGTCAACCCACACGCAGCCGCCTCGGCCCCGGGGTCGGTACCCGTCAGCCCGGCCTGCTTCTTCACCGTCGCCTCCGAGTCCGTCCGCCGCGCCGGCGCGAAGTGGCTCGGCAAGCCTGAGGAGGGCCGCCTCACCAGCGGAAAGCACCATCGAGACCCCGCTGCCGCTGGGGAGAATCTGGGGAATTCAGCGTCACCATGAAGGCGTCGGAAACACGCAACGCCGCAGGTCAGCGCGCCTCATGCAGCGATCCGCGCAGGTCAACGCGTTAAGAACGACAACTTCAAGGAGTCCGCGTAGGCCGCCATTCTGTTTGCACCCACGTTGGTGGGAACCATCTACGGGATGAACTTCGACGCGATGCCCGAGCTGAACTGGACGTTCGGCTATCCGTTCGCGATCCTGCTGATGGCGGCGGTGTGCACGAGCCTGTACTTCGTCTTCAAGCGGCGGGACTGGCCTTTAGTCGACACACCGAACACCAATGGTCGACTGTGCGGACCGCCCATCAGCACGCGGTCCCGTGTGGCGATGGCGGCCAGATCGCAGGGGCGCACGCCCAGGAGCGCGTAGGCCGGCGGCCGGTCCTCCTCCTCGGTCACCGTCACCGCGCCCTCCGGGCCAGCAGCGGCGCTCCACTGCCTACTCGCTCCGGAGGTAGTACTTCCACGAGTGCGGGCCGGCGCTGCGGCCCCGCAGGGACCTGGCGCACCGGTCCGGCCACCCCTCCCGCCGCGCTCTCCAGCACGGCGAAACCCGAGCCGGGGGCGGGGCCTGATCCCGGCAGCGGGGCAGGAACTCCTCCAGCGCCTCCCGCGGCCCGGCCGCCGCCGCGACCACATGGCGCCGTCGACGTTGCGCACCCAGCCGTCCAGGCCAGCGCGTTGGCCGTGCGGTGGACGAACGGACGGAAACCCACGCCCTGGACGGTGCCGGAGATCTCGACGCGCCACGCCTGCCTCGGTCCGCTCATGCCGACAGCCCCTTCAGGGCCCCGCGGTGGCGCAGGATCTCTCGCCGTACGCGGTCGGCCACCGACGCGACAGCGGCCTGGACCGGCGCGGAGAGGCCGCGGCCGACCGAGGCGCCCTCGCCTTCGACCGCGAAGACGATCAGCCGCTGCGGCAGCCATCCCAGGACGCGAGCCAGTTCGACGGCCTCGCCCAAGCCCATGCCGTGCGAGCTGGCCGCTGCCGACGCTGCCAGTTCCCCTTGCGTCACCTCCAGCCGGTGTACCCGGCCGGGGCACCCGGGACGGGCGTGCGCGGCATCGACGACGATGCCGAGCGTCGCGCCCTGCCACATCCCGATCAGCCGCCCCGGGTCACCACCGGAGGAGGCGAGTTCCACCCGCCTACGGCCCGCGCGCCTTCGCCGCGTTCCGGGAGTTCCGTGCGGAGGCGAACCCGTAGCCCTGCCTTCGGGATGCCCGTGGAGGTCCTCGGGCCACACCGGGAGGTGCCGGTGGGCCCCCGGGTCGTCGAGGGTCACCCGGCGGCCGTGCTGATCGAGGAATCCGGGGACGCCGGCCTGCTGGTGGTCGGCGGCCGCGGGCGCGGGGCATTCACCGGGATGCTCCTCGGGTCGGTCGGCGGGCACAGCGTGCACCCCGCGAGCTGCCCGCCCACCCGTCGCATCAGAGACCGCAGACGGGTGAGGTCCCCCATCGGGGGGATCGGGGCGAGGACGCGAGACGGACGGAGCGGCCAGGGGCCCTCACCGGGGAGACCGACTGGTGTAGCGCGGGTCGGGCCGCGAGCGGACCCTGGGAGCATGGAAGAGGTTCTCGCGTATGTCGCCGCCGGCTTGGCCGGTCTGTGGGGGGTTTCGCACGCGATCCCGACCCGGGTCGTCGTCGGCGGATTCGCGCAGATCTCCACGGACAACCGCCGGATCCCGGTCCGGGAACGGATCAATATCTGTCCCGCGCTGCTGACCTGCTCGGCAGTCCTCCTGCTGATCGCCGGCCTCGCCTGAACGTGGCTCTGGCCCATGAAGCACGCGCCATCTCCCGAGGATCTGGTCCGAGCGGCGCGGGCCGCAGGGGTGACGGACGAGCGGCTGTTCCAGGCTGTCCGGGCCACCCCGCGGGCGGAGTTCGTGCCCGCCGAGCACGTGGCGTCCGCTTACCGGGACACGCCCGTACCGCTCCCGCGCGACCAGGTGACCACCCAGCCCTCGCTGGTCGCCATGATGGTGTCCGCACTCGGCCTCACCGGCGACGAACGCGTCCTGGAGATCGGCACCGGCTACGGCTGGCAGACCGCGCTGCTGGCCCGCCTCGCCGCGGATGTGGTCAGCGTCGAACGCTGGCCGGATCTGGTGGAGGGGGCCCGCCGCCGACTCGCCGCGCAGGGCATCGAGAACACCACGATCGTCCTCGGCGACGGAACCCTCGGAGTGCCGGACCGTGCACCGTACGACGCCGTCATCGTCTGCGCGGCCTTCCCCGAGGTACCGGAGCCGCTGGTCGCACAGCTGCGGACCGGTGGCCGGCTCGTCCAGCCCATCGGCCCGGGCGGACGGGAACACGTGGAGCTGTACGAGCGGCAGGACCACGGCCTGATGCACCGTGCAACGGTCACAGCGGCCCACTTCGTCCGCCTGTACGGGGCACATGGCTACCATCAGCGCTGATACGCACCGACCGAGTTCCCTGCCCTTTGACCGCACGGTGCACGGCATCGACGGTCGGCCAGCCGTACGGAGTGAGCGGCTCGGCGCTCCGCGGCCCCCGCACACGTCGGCCAGGTCCCCTACGGCGGACCGAAAGGCCCACGCTCTGTACACCGGATGCAGGGCGGTGCGGGTCGGCCCGGGCTGGGCCGAGCGGGTCGGCATGCGGGTGACCTCGCGCTGCCCCAGCATGGGAAGCGAGTCGTCTCCCTGTCCGCGGAGGTGGGCGCGATGACGCAGGACCACGTCAAGCCGACGACACGCCGAGCCGGGATGGGCCCAACCGCCCAGGTACCACGATGAGCTCCCCCGAACCGCCGGCCCCGGGCGCCCGGAGCGAGGCCGCCGGGCCGTCAGTGCTCACCCTGACGATCAACCCCACCGTCGATCTCGCCTGGGAGGTCGGGCACCTGACAGCCATCGGCAAGAACCGTGCCCGGGTCAGGCCGGTGGCCGCCGGGGGCGGAGGGATCAACGTCGCCCGTGGTGTCGTCCGGCTCGGAGGACGGGCCACTGCCGTCCACACCGCCGGAGCCGTTGAGCGATGCCGGCGCGGGAGACGGCATGGTGGCCGCCATCGCCTCACGGCTGACCGCCGGCGACGACCCCGTCAGCGCCTGCGCCCTGGTGGCCGTGGCCGCCGCAGCGATGCTCACCCCCAGCACCGAGCCTTTCCACCCGGAAGTGGCCCGAGCTCTCCTGCCCGAAGTGAAGAGCGAGTTCCAGGCCCATACGTGAGAACTCGCGTGTCCTGAGTGCGGCGCCGGCCCTCAGTCGTCCCCGGCGCCCCGCGCCTTCCCGCCACGGCTCCTGCTGGCCGTACAGGGGTGGAGGAAGGAGGGTCTCGTCATCGCTCCCGAGCGGGCTCTCGGCGCCGCGTGCCATCATCCGGGATGCCGCCGCACCGGGTGGAGGTACCCGAACTGCCGTTCGCCACGAGCTACCACCCGGCGTCATCCTGGTCGAAGAGGGCGAGCCCGCTCCCCCGTTTTTTCCCCGCGAAAGGAGACGAGATGTCCGAGAACATCGCCCCGGACGAGCACGAGAGGCTGCGCGTACTGGAGACCCAGGTGCAGGTCCTGGCCCAGGCCGTGAAAGCGCTGGCCAAAGGGCTGGAGGAGATCCCCTCGGAGGAGGTCGAGCGGGAGAGGCAAGCGGCACACGGCGCCCGGCTGGCGCACGAACTGCTCCTGGCCCAGGGACTGTGAGGGCTGGCCACTGTCGCCAGAAGCCTCTACGCGGACGAGGTGGTCGACTCGGTGATGACCTCGCCCGTGATCACGGTGGACGTCACCGACGATCCACGTGGCCTACCGGACCTTCCGCACGGCCGGGGTCCGTCGCCTGCCCGTCCTGGAGGACCACCGAGTGGTGGGCGTCCTCACCGTGGACGACATGCTCATCGACGTCTTCCAGGGCCTGGCCGACCTCCTGGGCCCGGTCGGCTGGAGCGTACTCGATCGAGGAACCACCCGGACCTCCCTCCGCGGACACCCGCCCGGCTCTTTCATCCCTTGACGACCCCGAGCGGTACCAGGCGTGCGACCAGCCGAGCGGGCCACCGGGGATTCCTCCTCCCGTGTGCCGGGGCGGGAGACCTGCGGCCCGTCGACGCGGGTGCCGTGGACGCCCCAGGCCCCCGGAGCTCGGCTCCGGCCAACGCCTGTCGCCCCTCATCCAGTCTTCCTTCGATCCGCGAGACCCGCAGGGGCCGAACGGCCCTCCCCGGGGGCTGACAGGTCCGCCGGGGAACGCTCCCGGCCAGGCGCAGGCCCGGAGGGGAACCGGCTGAGGAATCGCCCCGCTCAGCCGTCGCAAGCCCTCCCGGGTCGCACCGGAACGCCCGCGAGGACGCCCCGCAGGTGCGCCTGCTGCCCCTGCACGGTGGCGGTGGCGGCCAAGAACCAGCCGATCACCGCCAGCCACAGTCCGCCGCCGGCGTCCCCCGGAGGAAGCGCTCCCAGAACGAGGCCCACCAGGGGGCCGACACCTGCGATCCGCCCCAGAACGAACGTCGGCCGCATGGTGTTCTCCCGCCTTCAGACGCGTCTCGAACCCGTGACCGCCGCCCGTCCCGATGCGGAGGCCCACCGTCTGAGGACGGACTCCTCGTGCTCCGTCTGCTCCAGACTCTGTTCGGCGGCGGCCAGCTCCCCGCTCAGCCGGGGGATCCAGTGGTGGCGTAGCGCGCGGACGCGCTGCCGCGTCCTGCGGACCTCGGCGGCCACGCGGCGGGTGGCCTCGCACGCGGCCGCGTACTCGGCCGCCGTCGTGACCGCGTCGCGGTAGGCCGCCTCGGCCTGGACCAGCGCGCTGTTGCGCGGCGTCGGATCGTCCGGTGAGCGGGCGGCGGGTGTGCACGTCACACCGCCGGGGTGCCGTACGCCCATGGCGGTCGTGTACGCGATCGTGACCGTCGCCCGGTCGGCGGTGGCCGCCTGGGAGAGGGCCTGCTCGCCACTCAGCAGCGTGCCGCGCAGCAGCCACGTCTCGGCCTCGCGGAGCCGGGACGACCAGAGCCGGGCGGCGGCCTCCTCGGCCTGCCGCAGCGCTCGTTCCCGGTCCATCAGGAACAGCAGCTTGCGCTCCAGTACGTCGGCTCCCCTCAGCGCCGTGTCGAGACGCAGGCGCAGGCGCAGGCGACCCGCCCGCCCCGGTGGGACTCGTCGCCCTGTCATCCCTCGTCCTCTGTGTCGGCTGATGCCCTCCTGGTCACGAGCAGGGCCTCCGGAAGCATCCCGAGTTCGCCGTCGGGCAGCGTCAGGAGGACGTGCCACGCCTCGTCGAGGGACTCGTCCAGGGAGCGTGGCTCACCGGGCCGCTGAGCGAGAAGGCGGCGCAGGAAAGCATGTTCCAGGTCCAGGTACCGCCGGTCGACGGGGCTCAGCGCCTGCTCGCCGATCAGATCGGCGAGCTCCCGCACCTGGCGGGCCCGGGCGAGCGCGGCGATCAGCTGTGCGGCGACCGGAAGGTGGTCGTCGCGCGTGCGGCCCGCCCCCGCGCCCTTGCGCATGAGCCGGGAGAGCGAGGCGAGGGCGTCGACCGGAGGGTAGACGCCCCGGGCGTGGACCGTGTTCGACAGCACGATTTGGCCCTCTGTGATGTATCCGGTGAGGTCGGGGACGGGGTGCGTGATGTCCCCGGCCGGCATGGTGAGCACGGGAAGGACGGTGACCGACCCCGGCCGGTCGCGGATCCTTCCGCAGCGCTCGTACAACGAGGCCAGGTCGCTGTACAGATAGCCGGGGTAGGCGCGCCGTGCCGGGATCTCTCCGCGGGCGGCGGAGACCTCGCGCAGCGCTTCCGCGTAGGCCGTCATGTCGCTCATGACGACGAGGACGTGACGGCCGCCGCGGAACGCCAGGTCCTCGGCGACGGTGAGGGCGAGCCGTGGTGTCAGGAGCCGCTCGATCACCGGGTCGTCCGCGGTGTTGAGCAGCAGGACCAGCTCGCCGTCGGCGGAGCGTTCCGCGAGTCCTTCTCGGACGAGGGCGGCGTCGGCGTGGGTCAGGCCCATCCCGGCGAAGACGACGCTGAACGGCTCGTCCCCGCACGAGGACTGGGCGGCGACCTGGATCGCGAGTTCGAGGTGCGGCAGTCCGGCGACGGAGAAGAGGGGCAACTTCTGGCCTCGTACCAGGGTGGTGAGCACGTCGATGGCGGCCACACCGGTCAGGACCGGCTCCGTCGGCGGTTCTCTGCGGGCCGGGTTGATCGGTGTGCCGCCGATCGCCGCCCGGACCCTGCCCAGGACCGGCGGCCCGCCGTCGACGGGTTCGCCCCGTCCGTTGCACACCCTGCCCAGCCAGCCGTCACCGACTGGTACGTGCAGCGGCGTTCCCGCGAAGGCGATCCGCGTGGCGTCCGGGCTCATCCCGGCGGTGTCCTCGAAGACCTGCACCACGGCGAGGTCCCCGTCGACCTCCAGGACGAGCCCGTGGCGCCGGCTGCCCGAGTCGAGCGTGATCCGGACGTACTCGTCCCACCCCACGCCCGTGATCCCCTCGACCACGACGAGCGGGCCGTGCAGCTCCCGCACGCCCGTGTACTCGATCTCGTAGCCGCCGCTCACGCCTGCTCCGCCAGCCGTGTCAGCACCGTGTCGCGGGCCGCGGTGACGGCGGTCGGATCGTCCGGCCCGGCTGTGTCGCGGGCCCGCAGGACCGGAGTGAAGTCGACGGCTTCGACGGTCTCCACCTCCGTTCCGGCGTCGACGAGCGCATGGCACCGGTCGACCACGGCCAGGAGGGCGTCCGCGAGGGCCGCGGTCTTGCGCGGCGTGCAGTAGGCGTCCCGGGGCGAGAGCGCGTTCTGCTGGAGGACGCCCTCGCGGATCAGCCTGCCGCCGAGGACGCTGACCCGTTCGCGGGGCGGCAGGGCGGCGAGTCCGAGGAGTTCGACGAGGCCGGCGAGCCGGTCGGCCTCGGCGAGGCGTGCCGCGACCCTTCCGCGCCGCTCGGCGGCCCCGTCGGGTTCCCCGGCCGGCGCGGCGGCATCCCTGGAGAAGGAGTCGGGCCAGGACACGGCCGGGTAGTGCCGGGCGTACGCGAGGTCGCGGTCCAGGGACCACAGACACCGTACGAAGCGTTCCGTGTGCGCGGTGACGGGTTCGGTGAGGTCGCCGCCGGCCGGGGAGACCGCTCCGATGACGGTGACGGAGCCCGGGGTGTCCCCCAGGGTGCGTACGGCGGCGGCGCGCTCGTAGAACGCCGCCAGTCCGGAGGCGAGGTCGGCCGGGTAGCCCTCCTCGGCCGGCAGCCGGCCCATGCGTGCGGCGAACTCCCGCAGTGCCTCGGCCCAGCGGGACGTGGAGTCGGCGATGACCACGGCGTCGAGTCCCATGTCCCGGAAGTACTCGGCGACCGTGGCACCGGTGTGCACGCTCGCCTCGCGCGCCATCATCGGCATGTTGGAGGTGTTGGCGACGGTCACGGTGCGATCGGAGAGCCGGCCACCGGTGCGCGGGTCCTCCAACTGCGACAGCTCGTCGATCACGTCGGCCATCTCGTTGCCGCGTTCTCCGCAGCCGACGTAGACGATGACATCGGCGTCGCACCACTTGGCGATCTGCTGGAGCAGCATGGTCTTCCCGGTGCCGAACCCGCCGGGCACGCCGACCGTGCTCCCCCGGGCCACGGGGAAGAGGAGATCGATCACCCGCTGTCCGGTGGTGAGCGGTTCGCGGGCGACGAGGCGTTCCCGTACAGGGCGCGGGACGCGTACCGGCCACTCGGACGCGATGCGCACCTCGGTGCCCGCGACCACAGCCAGCACCTCGTCCTCCCCGTACCGGCCTTCCGGCGCGATGCGGTCGACGAGTCCCGTACAGCCGGGCGGTGCCAGGAGCAGGGTGTGAACCGAACGGGTGGCTCCGCCCAGGTCGCCGAGTACGCTGCCCTGGGTCACGTGCTGTCCGGCCGCCGCACGTGGGCTGAAGGTCCAGGTCCGTTCGCCCGGTGGTGACGCGGAGGCCCCCGGCGACAGTCGGTCGCCGACGCCGGTGAGGGGCCTGAGCAGACCGTCGAACACACCGCCGAGCAGCCCGGGGGTCAGCCGCACCGAGAGGGGCTTACGCAGCCGGCGGGCCGGGTGGCCGGGGGCGAGGCCGCCGGTGTACTCGTACGCCTGGAGGGTGGCCACCTCGCCCTTGATCGCCACCACTTCCGCGGTCAGCCCGGCCTCGCCCAGCAGGACCAGCTCCCCCATGGCCAAGCCGTCGGTGTAGTCCACCTCCACCAGAGGGCCCGCCACCCGCCGTACCCGGGGCGGCGGGGTCACGGCACCCACAGGGCCTCCGCTTCCGCTCCGAACCGCTCAAGGGCTCGGTCGCTCAGGGTGTCCGGAGTGAGGTCGACCCTGCGGCCGGGGGCCACCACCGTCAGCCCGCCTCCCGGAGCGGCGGCTGTGGCGGCTCGGGGGCCCAGCAGCGCGTGGGCGCGACGCCGCAGCCGGTCCTGGGCGGTCCGGTCGGCGACTGCGCGCCGAACCGCCTCGCGTACCCGGGCGCGCAGGTCCGCGTACGCCTCGGACTCCGCCGCCAGTTCGAGTTCCCTGGCGGCCTGGCGGGCTGCGGTGCGGCGGGCTTTCGCGGCTGCCGTCCCCTCGGCTCTTCCCTGGTGCCCGGCCCGCTCCAGGATGGCTGCGGCTTCGTCCTGTGCCGCCGCCACGAGCTCGTCCGCCTCCTGGGCCGCTCTCGCCAGGACGGCGTCGGCATCGGCGTGCGCCGCACGGAGCAGGGCGTCGCGCACCGGGAGGAGTTCCCGCTCCAGCCGTGCCCGCCGACTGTGGCGGGGCCGCCTCGCGATCACGACGGCATCACCGCCGTGAGGAACCGGGGGTCCGGCAGCTCCGTTCCCAGAGCCCCGGCCGCCGCAGGGGTGAGGATCACGAGGGACACGTCGTCCGGAAGCGACCACCATGCCTCGCGTACATCCTCCGCGCACTCGGCCTCGAACACGTCGACACCGGCGAGGGCGAGTCCGCTCACCCTCGTGTGCTCGCCGACGGCCGCGACGGTCCCCATGCCTCATGCCTTTCCGATCAGAAGGATGGCGACCACGAGACCGTAGACGGCGATGCCCTCCGCGAGTCCGACGATGACCATCGCCCGGCCGAAGAGTTCGGGCCGTTCGCTGAGCGCGGCGAGCGCGGCGGCACCGGTGTAGGCGACGGCCACTGCCGCGCCGATCGACGCCCCGGCCACCGCGATGGCCGCGGCGATGAGGGCGGTCCCGTTGGGTTCGGCCGCCGCGGCCTGGGCCGGGGCGCCGAGTGCGACCCCGGCGAGGCCCATGACCAGGAGGCCGAGGGCTCCCACGAGCATCAGCAGGTTCGACACGAGGAGCCATCGGACGGAGCGTTTCCCGTCGCGTCGGGCCAGCGTGCGGAAGGCCCAGAAGCCGGCGGCGAGGAAGGGGAGTGCGATCAGCCAGGCGGTCATGTGGTCACCTCCGGGTCGGCCAGGGGTACGTACCAGGGACGGAACGGGCGCCCCTGCGCCTCGAAGACCCGTGAGAACAGTTCGTAGAACTCCAGGCGGAGGGCCTGGACTCCGGCGATCAGTGCCTCCAGGGCGAACGCGGCGGCCGTGGCGACGGCGAAGAGGACGACAGCCGCCACGAGCGGCCCGGGCCCCTGACGTGCAAGACCGGTGGTTCCCTGCCAGATGAGGTGCGCCAGCGCCGCGTGGGTGAGGCCGAACGCCGCGAGACGAGCGAAGGAGACCGTGTTCGTGCCGGCTCGCACGACGACCTCGAAGAGGCGCACGCCGGTCTCGGCCGCACCCGCCGCACCGCCGGGCGTGGCGGCGAGGAATCCCGCGCCCGCGAGCAGCAGGCCCAGGGGGGCGAGCGCGGCCCCCGCGACGACGTAGGCCCGCTGGTCCGCATACAACCCGGCGCCCACAAGGGCGAGGGACGCGTACACGACGAAGCCCGCGCAGCCGGACGGGGCGTACACGGCACGCGCCGGGCCGCCCTCGCGCCATCGGTTGACCGTCCCCGCCACGTAGGCGAGCGCGAGGAGTACCCCGCCGAACACGATCGAGGCGGTCAGCAGCCGCTCGGGCGAGTCCAGGGGGGCCAGCCACAGGACGGGCAGGACCCCGGTCGGCCCGAAGAACTCCCCGTACGCGATGCCCGCCAGGACGGTGGCCGACCCGGCCCCGGCCAGGAAGGGCCAGATCCGGCGGTACCGCGCGGGGAAGGGAGGGAGACCGCGGCGCAGTGCGAGGGCCAGCAGGAGAAGCAGCAGGCCGTATCCGGCGTCCCCGAACATGACGCCGAACATCACGACGAAGGCGACGCCGGAGGGCCATGACGGGTCCACGTCCCGGTAGGGCACCGTGCCGTAGGTGGTCACCAGCCCCGCGAAGGAGCCCGCCGTTCCTCGGGAGCCCCGCAGCAGGGTCGGCGGTTCGACCCCGCGCGGTGTCGGGAGGACCACCACGGCTGCTCCCACGGCGGCGAGGCGTGCGGCCAGCCGTGGCACGTCCGTGGCGGGGCACCAGCCCGCCAGTGCCGCGACTTCCCCACGCCGGACAGCGGCCCGGCCGATGGCCGCCACCTGTGCCTCACCGGCCAGCAGGTCCTCGCGACGTGCCCGCCGCAGCGCGTCGAGGTCGGGGGTGGTCGGCGCGAGCACCGCTCCGGAACCCGGGTCGGACGGGAGTCCCCGCGATGCCGCGGCCGCCCCGGCAGACTCCCCGCTCTCCGCCCGGTCCAGTTCGACGCAACCTTCGTCGGCGATGCGCACGAGCGTGTCCCGCATCGCCGCCGACGGGGCCACGAGGGCCACTCGCCGCATCCGTACCGGCAGAAGGTGCTCAACCGACCAGGTCATCGAAGACCTCCATGGGGCCTCCGCCCCGCGCAGCGAGCTCCAGGGCCGCGCGTACGCGCCACGCGTCCACGGACAGCGCGGCCACCGCGCCCACCACCGTGGCGGGTCCGTACGCGGAGCCGCGCAGCATGTCCTCCGCGTCCCGGCCCAGAACCGCCCACCAGCGGGCCTCCGCCCGCCACAGGTCCGCCGGGTCGTCGACGCCTTCCACGGCCCACCGGGCTCCGGCGGGCAGCCGGTCGCGGAAGTCACGGAAGCCCGATGCCTTCAGGGCCCGGTCTCCCAGGACGTCCGCCGCTCGGTGCCGTACCGGCGTCGGCAGGACGCGGCCGTGGAGGAACATCTCGCGGGCCGTCAACAGGGCTGCCCTGCCCTCGGCCCAGGTGCGTGCGGGCCCCACCTCCGCGGTCCGCGCGGCGGCGGCCATGCGCATGCCGACGGAGACGGCCCAGGCGGTTTCGGCACCGGGATCGCCCCAGGGCGAGGCAGCGAGCACCTGGCGGACGGCACCTGCGGAATCGGCCCGTTCGAGCCGTCGCCACGCCGTGCCCAGCGCACCCAGACGGTAGGCCCGCGGAGGGGGCGAGGCCCCGGAGAAGGACTTCAGGAGCGCCTCGACGTTGGCGATCTCGAAGCCTGCGGCGAGCGGCCGCAGCAGGCGGGCTCCGGCGGGTGGCAGCCACCCCGCAAGGACCCGCAGATTCCACAGGAGCGCCGAGGAGGCCCCGCGTTGCGCGTCGGCGAGCGAGGAGTCCGCGGCGGCGGCTTCTCGGTAGGGCGAGCCGGCCAGGCCGCGCAGCGCGTGCCCGAGGGACGCGCTCGCGGCCAGCTCCCGGGCGGCGGCGGCACCCAGTCGCTGGGACGTCAGAGCCCTGGCCCTGATCACACCGGCGACCCACCCGGCGCCCACTCGTCGCTCCCCATGGCGTCGAGGCGTCCGAGAGCGTACGCGGCGACGCGGTCGGCGAGACCGGGGATCCGCAGGGCGGCCCGCGTGCGCACCTGCTGCGCCGCACTCCGGCCACCCGCGAGAAGGGCGGTCTCCTCACGGCGAGCCGCCGCCAGCGCGGAAGCCACGGCTTCCGCCCGCACCCGACCCGCCTGTTCCTGGGCGTCGGCCACGATGCCGGCGGCCTGCCGGGCCGCCTCCCGCACGAGGGCCGCGGCCTCGTCCCCGGCTCTGGCGCGGATCTCCGACGCCTCCTTCTGGACTCCCGCGAGCCGAGCGAGCACCGGACCGAGCTCTGCGGCAGGATCGCCCGTCCGGTCGGCGGGCACCGCGGCGACGGCCGCACCGGGCGCGCCCACCAGCCGGAACCGTGCGAGAAAGGTCCGCAGTCGCATCAGGCGACCTCCTCTCTCACTTCGCTTCCAGTCTCGCCACCCCCGCCCGAGCTGTCGCCTCGAACCGCGGCCCGGCCCGAGCGGTCGTCCAAACCGACCGCCGGGGAGGGCCCCGGGGTCAGTGCCCGCCCGGCCGGCGCACCACAGCGACCGCGCAGTGCGCGTGATGCAGCACCGCCTGGCTCACCGAGCCCAGCAGCAGGCCGCTGAAACCACCGAGGCCCCGAGCCCCGACGACCAGGAGCTGCGCGGTGCTGCTCGCCTCGATCAGGGCCTCACGTGTGGCTCCGTGCACGACGCGATGCTCGACCGGGACGTCCGGGTACCTCTCCCGGCGCCCCGCGAGCGCCTCGGCGAGCAGACGCTCCTCGGCCCGGGCGAGCATGCCCGGTGCGCTCGCGTACGGCTCCGAGGGATCCTGCGGCGGAGGCACGGGTGCGTTCCACGTGGTCCAGGCGTGCAGGGCGACGAGGCCGACGCCGCGCAGCGCGGCCTCCGCGAAAGCGAAGTCCACCGCCGCCGCGCCCGCCCGGGAACCGTCGACCGCCAGCACGATCGGCCCGGCCGGCTCCGGCGAGTCCCGCACGACGAGCACGGGACATCGGCCGTGCGCCGCGAGCCGCACCGCCGTGGAGCCCACCATGAGCCCGACGAACCCGCCCATGCCCCGGGACCCGACGACCACCAGCTCCGCCGCACGCGACTGCGCCTCAAGGACCGTCACCGGATCCCCCGTCACCACGGCATGGGTGAAGTCCACCGAAGGCGCCACTGTCCTGGCCCGTTCCACCGCCTCGGCCAGCAGGCCCTCGGCCATCTTCCGGACCTCGCCCTCGTCCGGCATCGGCAGGGCACCCCACAGCGGCACACACGCCGCCGGCCAGTGGAAGGCGTGCACGATCCGCAGCCCCGCATCTCGCCACCGGGCCTCCCGGGCCGCTGCCTCCACTGCGACGAGGCTCGACGCCGAGCCGTCCGCTCCCACGATCACCAGACCACTCACGGTTCTCCTCCGCTCAGCCCCCGTCTCAAGCCTCTCCCCGGCGGCGTTCGGCGGCCACAGATCGACCGACCGGCAGATGACCGTGGTGCGGTGGACCGGCGACGCGAACCGATCGCCGGAGCCCGGAGCCAGTGGCTCAGCTCGCGTGCCAGGAGACGGTTCGCGGCTGGTCCCCGCATCCCTCGGTTCCCACCGGGGACCGGCCACCGTCCCTACCGGCAGTGGCCTCGTGCCGTAGTCGTGTCAGGCGCAGACGGCCTCGACGAACTTCCCGACCTGCTGCTCGTCCAGGTGCCCGGCGAGGTCCGCTTCGCTGATCAGTGTCCGGCCGTCATGTGGCGCGGGTCCTTGTCCTTGGCGAGGCACTTCACCGCGTCAGATCGTGACCGGGCCGTGGGCGGTGGCGAACTCAACCGAGACCAGGCCCGGCTCCTCGTCCTCGACCCAGGTGACGTCGATCTGGTCGAGGGGGTGGTCGGCCGGTTCGCCGAGGAATTCGGCGATGGAGGCGGCGTCGCCGGCGATGGAGAGCCCGTGGATGGTGGTGGAGGTTCGCGGGTCGGCGCTCGGGCGCTCCTCGGTGGGGACCAACCACTGGAGGAAGTAGGGCAGTTGCGGGTCCTCCAGCAGTTCCAGCAGGCCGATCTGCTTCCACCTCAGGTCGAATCCGTCGGGGCGGACGCGGTGGCCCTCGGCCGAGGTGCGGCCGAGGCGGGCCTCGACCGGGGCGATGTCGTCGACGGAGACCACCCAGCCGAGCCAGCCGCCGCCCTCGGCGGCGCGGCGCGCGACCGCTTGGCCGAAGGGGGCGCGGTCGGCGGCGGGGTGGTCGAGAGTGGTGACGACCTCGACGTAGGTGCCGCCGCTCAGCGGGAGGATGAAATTGCGGGTGCCGAACCGCGGGTGCACGCCCCCGTCGACGAACCCGGCGCCGAGGGCCGATCCGATCCACTGGACGGTCGAGACGAAGCTGTCGCGGGCCACCGCATAGGACACGTGATCAAGTCGCACTGCGTCATCATCACCCGACACCCCGCACACATGCCTACGCCACGCCCGCCGTCCCGGCCGCCTCCGCCGTGGATTCAGCCGTGAAGCGGATCGGTCACCGTCATCCCGGCGGGGAGACCCGGTCGAAGCCTGGCAGATCACGACGTCGGACGGACAATGCCGCGACTGGGGCCGTGGTCGACGCCCGGGGCGTCGACCACGGCGGGGCCGGGTGGCGTGCGGCCCGGGTCAGGGCTTGGGGAGGGTGCAGGTGGGGAGGGTGGGGTCGAACAGGTTGCCGGAGCCTATGCATGCCACGAGGGGGTAGGTCTGCTGGGCGTAGTTGATGCCCTGGCGGACCGTGACCGTGCCGTTCTCGTCCACCTCGCACGGGTTGTTGACCGTGCAGCGGCCGCCGCTCTCGTTGCCCGTGTTGTTGACCGCCACGACCTTGTTGGTGGTCGCGTCGATCACGGGGGAGCCCGAGGTGCCGCCGATGGTGTTGCACGAGGGGGTGTAGCGGAGCGAGTCCTTCCAGGTCCAGTCGCCCTCCTTGAGGCGGTACGCGAACCCGTCGACGTTGCAGCTGTAGATCCGCTTCCAGTACCCGGAGACGACCTTGATGGCCGTGCCCTGCACCGGGCGGGCGTCGTTCAACGTGAGTGCGCTGATGCCGTACTGGCTCTGGATCTGGGCGTACGTCCTGGTGAGCTGGTAGACCGCGACGTCGGTGTCGGTCATCGTCGCGTACGCGATCTTGCCGGCCCGTACCGTCCCGAGCCGTGATCCGGACGCGCTGAGCAGCGTGAACGAGCGGCTGGACGGCTGGTTGCTGATCACCTCGCCCGGCTCCGGGAAGCCGGATTCGATGCAGTGGCCGTTGGTGAGGACCAGGGCGGGGTCGTTCGGCTGCGAGGTGGGCGTGCGGACGACGGAGCCGGAGCAGTTGCTGAGCGCGACCGTGCCCGCGAAGTTCACGGCGACGGCCGCGGCCTCCGTGCGGTCCCGGTGCGTGGAGGCCGTGGCCGGGGCGGTCGCCGCACCTGACAGGAGCAGCGACAGCGCGGCGCCGACGAGAGGCTTGTTCATGTGGGGGTCCCCTCTGCTGACGACTGGGCAACCGGACATCGTGATTCCGGTCCTCGATTGTCATGCGCATTGTTGGGGCCCGGGGCTCAACTGGCAATGGGCGTGGCTTGGTTGGGTACGCCCGTGAGGTAGCGGGCTCTCAGGTCGCGCTCGGTCGACGCGGTGATGCCCACACGGTCCGCGAGGTAGCCGGCCGTCGAGCCGTAGCGCGCCGACAGGTCGGCGAGGACCAGGGACAGGACGACCGCCGGCGCCCGACCGTACGAGGGCCAGCGCATGGTGCGGTCCGGGTTGGAGGCGTGCCAGTCGGCCAGGAGCCGCTCGGTGGCCAGCTCGGTCAGTGCGAAGTCGGCCAGGACGTCCTCCTCGGACACCCCCAGGAGGGTGAGGAGGAGGGCGGCGACGAGTCCGGTGCGGTCCTTGCCCGAGGTGCAGTGGAAGACCGCGGGGCCCGCCGGCCCGGTGGCGATCAGCTCGATCACCTGCCGGATCTCCTCGACCCCGTCCTCCGCGACCTCCCCGAACCGGTCGGCCAGGTACCGCCACGGGTCGATGTCGGGGTCGATGGCCGCCTGATCGTACGGGCGGTGCTCGATGCTGAGGTTGGCGTACGTGAAGCGGTGCTGCTCGGGGATCCGGCCCTTGGCCTCGATCTCCCACGGGTAGCGCAGGTCGATGACCGTGCGTACGCCCAGGGCGAGGAAACGGTCCCAGTCGGCGCCCTCACCGACCCGGAGCTTGCCGAGCGAGTCGGCGCGGTAGAGCGCGCCCCAGGCGACCGTACGGCCGTCGGCACCGCGGTAGCCACCCAGGTCGCGGAAGTTGTGCAGGCGGTCGAAGGGGATGTGGCGGCGGTGGGGGTGGTGGTGTGTCGATGTCGCCGTGGGGTGCGGCGGCGGCGTTCCGTGCGGCGCGTTCTTCAACTGGCGCTCCCTGGTCGGTTGTTGATCGTGCGACCAAGGATGCACGTGCCTGCCCCGTGGACGGGCCGCAGGGTGGGCGTACGTCGGGCGGTCCGTTCCGCCTTCAGCGTTTGCGGGCGAGGGTGAGGCCGTCCGCGAGGGGGAGGAGGACGGAGTCGACCCGGGCGTCGGCGCGCACACGGGCGTTGAACTCGCGGATCGACAGGGCGTTTCCGGTGGCGTCGGGCCGGGCCGCGTCCCCGCCGTACAGGACGTTGTCGGCGAGGAGCAGCCCGCCCGGCCGCAGCCGCGGCACGAGCTCGTCCCAGTAGGTGCGGTAGCCGCCCTTGTCGGCGTCCAGGAAGGCCAGGTCGATCTCGGCCTCGTACGGTAGGGCGGCGAGGGTGTCGGCGGCCGGCCCGAGCCGCAGGTCGATGCGGTCGGCGACACCGGCCGCCCGCCAGGCCTCCCGGGCGATCGCCGTCCACTCCTCGGAGACGTCGCAGGTCACCACGCGCCCTCCCGGCGCCAGGCCTTCGGCGAGGGCGAGGGTGGAGTAGCCGGTGAACGTGCCGACCTCGACGACGCGGCGGGCACCTGTGATCCGGGTGAGGAGGGTCAGGAGGCGGGCCTGCTCGTGCGGGACCTGCATGACGGCGACGTCGCCCAGTTCGCGCGTACGGGCGACCAGTTGCTGCTGCGCGGGCGTCGGCGGGTCGGTCTGGGCGAGCAGGTACGCGTACACCTCCGGGGTGATCGGCACCGTCTTCGCCGTGTCGGCGGTCCTGTCCATGCGCTGCACCCCTTCGCGGGAGAACGGGGCCCGGCGCCGCCGTCCGGGTGGTCAACGACGGTGCGCGGCTGCGGAAACGGTCGGGCTCGGCGGGCGGCCGGCGCCGCTGCCGGACAGCGGGTGCAGGGAAGCGTGGTGCAGGGGCGCCGACGGGTCGACGGTCATGTCGTACGGGGCGGGTTCGGTTCCCGCGCGGACCAGCAGGCCACCGACCGCTGCGATCATCGCCCCGTTGTCGGTGCACAACGTCATCGGGGGCACCCGGAGTTCGATCCCCGCCGAGGCGCAGCGGCGCTGCGCGAGTTCGCGGACACGGGAGTTGGCGGCGACCCCGCCGACCACGACCAGCGTCTTCACGCCGTGGTCGCGGCACGCCGCCACCGCCTTGCGGGTCAGCACATCGGCGACGGCCTCCTGCAGGGACGCGGCGGCATCGGCGAGCGGGAGCTCCTCGCCGCGCTGCCGGCAGGCCTCGGCGTAGCGGGCGGCGGCGGTCTTCAGCCCGGAGAAGGAGAAGGAGTAGGGGGACGCGAGCGGGTGCGGGGGCGGGGCCGGGTGCAGGGGCGGGGCCGGGTACGGGTGCGGAGCCTGGTACGGGTGTGCGTCCTGCCCGCGGCGGCCCGCCGCGCCGCCCGTCAGCGGCCGGGGGAACGCCACGGCCTTCGGGTTGCCGCCGCGCGCGGCGCGGTCGATGGCCGGGCCACCCGGGTACGGCAGCCCGAAGACCCGGGCCACCTTGTCGAAGCACTCCCCCGCGGCATCGTCCACGGTGTCCCCGAGGTGCAGGATCGGCTCGCGCACGAGGTCCCGTACGAGGAGCAGCGAGGTGTGGCCGCCGGAGACGATCAGCACCACGCACGGGTCGGGCAGCGGCCCGTGCTCCAGGGTGTCGGCGGCGACGTGCCCGGCGAGGTGGTGGACCCCGTACAGCGGGACGCCCACGGCGTAGGCGAGGGCCTTGGCGCCGGCCAGTCCGACCTGGAGCGCGCCGGAGAGGCCGGGGCCGGTGGTGACGGCCACCGCGTCGATCCCGCCGGGCCGCAGTCGCGCCTGGTCGAGGGCCCGGCGGACGACGGGGTTGAGGGCGTGCAGGTGGGCGCGGGCGGCGATCTCCGGGACGACTCCGCCGTAGCGGGCGTGCTCGTCCATGCTGGACGCGACGACGTGGGCGAGCAGGCGGCCGTCCTGCACGATGCCCACGCCGGTCTCGTCGCAGGACGACTCGATGCCCAGGACCACCGGAGATGCCGTCGTCTTGCCCATCGTGCTGCCGCCGCCACCTTCACACCTTATTGCGAGTATTTCGCAATAAGGCTACCGGGCTACGGGCCGCGGCTTCCCGCCGCCCCCATCGATGGTCAGAGGCCGCGCGGCACCACCGTCGCCAGCACCGACGGCAGTGGGTACCAGTCCGACGAGGCGATCGAGGCGTGCCGCTGCGCCATCAGCCGCACCCGGTCCAGGGCCTGGGCCTCGGTCGGGTGCACCCCGTCGATGGCGGGGGCCACGGCGTGGGCGTCGGTGGCGATCAGCAGGTAGCCGTTGCGGGCGTACCAGGCGGTGTCGATGCCGCCGCCCGCATAGGCGCTCGCGTCGCCGTCGAAGACGACGAACCACGGGCGCAGCGACGCGTCGGCGTACCGGGCGCGCGGATCCCCGGCCTCGGCGCGGTGCACGGCGGGGAAGGCGGCCGCCTGGGAGAGCCGGCCGGCGGAGGCGAGGGAGCGCAGGTGCATGGCGTACTCCCGGTCGGTCCGCAACGTGTCGTTGGCGTTGCCCTCCTCCAGGGTGCCGGGGATCAGCTCGACGAGGAACTTCCCGGCCATCGCGGCGCGGCCCGGCCAGGCGCCGGCCCGGGCCGCGGTGTCCAGATCGGAGTGGCCGGCGGCGAGCTGGCCGGGCCGGTAGAGGGCGTCGCCCAGCTTGGACGCGAGGAGCGCGTCGAGTTCGGCGGGCCCACGGCCGAGGTTGGCGGCGAAGCCGTCCTTGAGTTCGAGCTTGAGGACGACGGGGCGGTGGCCGGGGTGGGCGTCGTGCCAGCTGCGGATGTCGGAGAGGCAGCCGGCGAGGTTCTGGTTGCGGGACTTGGTGCGCAGCTGGGCGGGGGTGGTGGCGTTCTCGCAGTTGCTGTCGTTGCCGAACGGGTTGTCGTGGGAGACCCGCCAGGAGTTGCCGAAGAAGTTGGTCCAGACGTCGAGTTCCAGCATCGCCGCGCCCGAGTCGAGGGCGTCCGCGAAGTACGCGTTCTTGTTCTTGTCGTAGGCGTTGTGCACGCCGACGCCGGTCGAGGCCGCGTACGGCAGGTCGGCGCCCGCGGCACCGGGGCTGGCGCCCGCCGGGGCGGCGCCGCCGATCAGGAGCGCAAGGGCCGTCACAGCCGCCAGGGCCGTGAGGGCTGCCCGCGCGGCGCCCGTCATCCCGGCCGTGCCGACCATGCCGACCGCGCCGACCGCTGCCGGCTCTACCACCTCACCCGTCGCCCCGCCGCCCGTCATCCGGATCCGCGATCCCATGGTGTCGACTCCCCTCGGTACGGGACGTGGCCCGGCGCCTGCGGCGCATGCGCAGCAGACCGAACGACCACTTCCCTACTGCCTGGTCACTTGGCAAATCGCCGCGAGGCTAGGGCAGTCGGGTGTCTACGGGAAGGCCGACGGATGACCGTCAAGGAAGCGGTACGGACAACCCGACGGCGGTCAGGTCCACCCCCCTGAAAGGAAGTTGGCCGGAGCGGGCCGGACGGTTGTGAGGACGGCCACACCCGGATGCGGAACTCCCGCCGCGGCCGCCCCCGTCGAACAGGAGGCGGAGTCGGGAATCAGGGCAGGCAGCGGGCGGGAGTCACGAGTCACATGAGCACCAGAGGGCACAGGCGGCGGGGCATCGGTCGCCGGCTGCTCATCGTCGCGTGCTGCGCGGTGCTGGCGGGCGTAGCCGCGTACGCGTGGCAGCTGCGCGGCATCGTGACGAACTCGGCGGCGGGCGACCGGGCCCGCGGAACGTACCTGCAGGACCCGGAGACCGCCGACCGCACCGCATCGGCCGTACTGGACGGGATCGTACGGGAGACCGAGGCCGATCCGGGGCTGCGCGCCCGGCAGGCCACCCCGCGACGCACCACGAACTGGCGCACCGGCGGGTGGCGGCCCTCCGACCCCCTGGTGGCACGGCCCGCCGCCGGCGAGCCCACGGTCGGGGCACTGTTCTCCCCCGGCAGCGACGGGGACCCCGACCACCACTGCTCGGGCGTCGTCGTCCACTCCCCGGCCGGAGACCTCGTCGCCACCGCCGCGCACTGCGTGTACCGGGCCGCCCTCGGTTTCCGCACCAACCTCGCGTTCGTGCCCGGCTACCGGGACGGGCAGGCCCCGTACGGGGTGTGGGTGCCCACCCGGATCGACGTCGACCCGCGGTGGACCGAGGACCAGGACCCCGACCACGACGTGGCCTTCCTACGGCTGCGGCGGCCGGGGCGGCCGGGCGAGGAGCTGGAGGACGTGACGGGGGCGGAGACGGCCCGGTTCGACGCCGAACTGCCGGCGCCGGCCCGGCTGGTGGGCTACCCGAACACCGCCGAACAACCGCTGGAGTGCTTCAACACCGCCCGCGCCGAAGGGCCCACGCAGGTACGGCTGGACTGCGCGGACGTGCCCAACGGCACGAGCGGCGGCCCGATGCTGACCGACGGGCACACCCTGATCGGGCTGATCGGCGGCCGGGACGGGGGCGGCGACGAGCGGACCTCGTACAGCAGCCGCTTCGGCGAAGGCATCCGCGCGCTGTACGAACGGGCCACCACGGGACCGGCCAACCCGGGCCGCCGCCAGGCCGGACCCCCCGCAGGCCAGGGCCAGGGCCAGGGCCAGTCACAGCCGACCCACTGAGGCGGGGGGACGGGGGCGGAGGGGGGTGGGGGGCGGGGGCGGAATGACGGGATGACGGAATGAGGGGGGACGGGGGGACGGGACGGCGGCGGCCCGGGTTGGCCGGGAGCCAAAAGCCGGGCCCAGAAGGCCGACAGCGCTCGCTGACTCCGGGGCGAACGGCCCGAGGGGTTTCCCGGCCGCCCATTGTCCTTCCAGGGCGGGCCGGCCAGTAAAGGGCGCTCCTCCTTCGTCGTCGCGTCGCTGCGCGATGGCCTTCGGCCACCCTTGACAAGCCGACCCACCCCGGAATGCCAAAGAGCTGCCGGGAAGCCCCCGAAGGACGGTCAGGGGGCAATTCGAGGGACGGGCAACGTCCGAGACGCAGGCCTCGCGCTCCGCCTCGCAGCATCTCCGCCCCCGGACCGCCAGGCGCCGGCACCAAAGTCCCCTCCCGAAGCCCGGATCCGAGCCCGATCAGAAGCGATGGGCGCCCAACCCGCCGGAAATGTCGACGAGAAGCCCGTCCAGCCCCGCAAACGCCCCAGATCGCTACGCGCTCCTCCCTTCTCGGCGACTGACCGCCGCCTGGGGCCGGGAGCGCGACAGATCGCTACACGCTCCTCGCGTCTCGGCGGCGGACCGCCGCCTGGGGCCGGGAGCGCGACAGATCGCTACACGCTCCTCCCTTCTCGGCGACTGACCGCCGCCTGGGGCCGGGAGCGCGACAGATCGCTACACGCTCCTCCCTTCTCGGCGGCGGACGGCCGCCTGGAGCTGGTGGGCACGGCGATCGCTACACGCTCCTCCCTTCCCGGCGGCGGACGGCCGGCTGGAGCTGGGAAGCGCCCGAGACGCTGCCTGCTGCCCCACAGCCGTCATGCGCTCACCGGTAGCGCGGCAGATTGGCGGCTGAAGCGGCAAGGCGCCCGTCAGACGCCCATGTCCACGGCAGCTCGCGGCCATCTGTCGCGCGTCCGCGCTCCAGACGGCCGTCAGGCACCGGAAAACGGGCGCCGGTAGCACGGTCTGCTGGGCCATCCGCCCCAGACGGCCGTCCGCCGCCGAGACGCGAGGAGCACGTAGCGATCTGTTGCGCCCACCAGCCCCAGACGGGCGTCGGTCGCCGAGACGCGAGGAGCGCGTAGCGATCTGGGGCGTTGGGCGGGGCTGGGGGCTGCGACGGGGGGTCTTGGGGCCTCCCTTGTGCCCGCGTGCCCGGTGCCGGTCGGCAGCTGGCGGTCCCGGGCGCCTGGGATGCCGCGGGGCGGAGCCGGGGGTCTGCTGCTCTGGCGGGGGCCGTTTCTGGTTGTCGTGCCCCCTGGCCATCCTTCGGGGGTTTCCCGGTAGCTCTTTGGCATTCCGGGGTGGGCCGGTCGGTCAAGGGTGGCCGAAGGCCATCGCGCAGCGACGCGACGACGAAGGAGGAGCGCCCTTGAGGGACCGGCTCGCACCGGAAGGACGATGGGCTACCGGGAAACCCCCGGATGCTCCTCCGACCCCGGCGCGGGCATCCCGCCTCCTCCACTCCCGGCCCGCCCCCTCCGCCCCCCGCCCCGCCGTGATCCCGCCCGCCGCAGCCCCGCCGCATCCGGCCACCAGCCCCGCCGTGCTCCCGCCACCGGAGCCTCGCCCAGCCGCTCGGCTCAGAGCCCGGGTGGCCCCCGCCGCCCGTACGTCCGGCTCAGGACCGGAGCCGGTCAGCCACCGTGCCCCACCCCTGCCAGCATCTTCATGTGCTCCGTGTCCGGCATCGGCTGCGGTGGCGCCTGCAGGCCCGGGAGGAGCCAGGGGTGGAACGGGGCCAGGACCGCGAGGGCCAGGAAGGCGGCGCCCACCGCGAGGGAGAACACCGGTCCGAGCCGCCACAGCTTCTCCACGAAGATGACCACGGACAGGGCCGCCATGGCCAGGACGTTCATCACGCCCAGCGGGATCAGGACGATCATCAGACCCCAGCAGCAGCCGACGCAGTACAGGCCGTGGTGCATCCCCACCCGCAGGTCGCGGGCCCAAGGGCGGAAGCCCGCGTAGCGGACGAGGTGGGCCATGGGGCTGCGGCAGTGCCGCAGGCAGACGTCCTTCAGCGGGCCCAGCTGCTGGAGCCCGGCCAGCAGGAACGCAACCGCGCCGATCCAGCGCCCCGCGTCGGGGTGCTCCTGCACCGCGGAGCCGGTCAGGGTGAGGATGCCGTACGTGAGCAGCCCGAACGCCGTCCAGGCGAGCAGGTAGCCGCCGGCGAACTCCGTCAGCCGTACCGCGCGGGCCGCGCCGGCCGATCCGCGGCCGATGGACCGCGCCCAGGTCACCGCGACCGGTGCGACGGACGGGAACATCATGGCGATCATCATGATCACCCAGAGGAGGAGGAACAGCGGCAGGCCCAGGCCCATGGTGCCCGGCTCGACGCCCATGCCCCGGGCCTGGCCCAGCACCACGACCCAGGCGAGCAGTGCCAGCACCGCCATCAGGGACCAGGCGAGGGCGAGCTCCCGCGCCGGCAGGAGGTTCGCCGGTCTCAGCGGTGGTGTGAGGGCCCTGCGGTCGAGGCGGCGCACACGTTCAGGACAGCACAGGGCCGCGCTCCCCGCGCGGTACCCGCCTCCGCGCCGACCGCGTACGACGCCGCGTACGACGCCGCGCCGCCCCTCCCCGCCGCGCTGCGGCGTCGCACGCGGTCGCTCGTGCGGCCCCGCCTCGCGGTGGAGGGGAGAATGGGATGGAGGAGGACGGTCTTCACGGTCACGAGGAGGCGGCGAGATGTCCGCGGAAACGGTGACGGTCCCGAAGTGGCACGCGGTGGGTGACTGGTTCGACACGTGCCGCTGCCAGGTGCCCTGTCCTTGCACGTTCGCGCAGCCGCCCACGTACGGCGCCTGCGACGGCGTCCTGGCCTGGCACATCCGTGAGGGGCGGTACGGTGACGTGCCCCTGGACGGGCTCAACGTGCTGATGCTCGGCTCCTTCGTCGGCAATCTGTGGGCCGAGCACTCCGACGCCTTCGCGGCGGTCTTCTTCGACGAGAGCGCCGACGACGCCCAGCGCGAGGCACTCCAGATGATCTTCAGTGGTCAGGCCGGCGGATGGCCCGCCCGGCTCGGGGAGACGCTCGGCGCGGAGATGCGGGGCATGGACTTCGCCCCCGTCGAGATGGAGGTCTCCGCGGACCTCAGTTCCTGGTGGGCGTCCGTCCCCGGCCTGGTCGAGGCCCGCGGCGAAGCACTCACCGGGCCCACCACCCCCGAGGGGGCGCGGGTCCAGTCGACGAACATGCCGGGCTGTGAGACCGGGCCGGGGCAGGTCGTGACCTGGGGCCGGGCGACGGCCAACCGGGCCGGCGCCTTCGGCTTCGAGTGGAGTCGGCCCGGGCAGTCCAGCAAGTACATCCCGTTCGACTGGGCCGGACCCGACGAGGTGTGACGGCGACAGCAGGAGCTCAGCCGCCGGCGAGAGCGGCGTACGTCACCGACGTGAGCTCCTGCGAGGCGGCCCACAAGCGCCGGCCCGAGTCGTCGTCCAGGGTCCACTTCGCCCGCCAGGAGCGGGCAGGCGCCCCGCGCCAGCCGAGCCGCGGCCCGATGAACTCGTCGGGCCGGACTCCGGGCGCGGTGGCCGCGTACAGCGTCGGGAGGGCGCCTGCTGCCGCGGGCTGGGCGATGACGGCATTGCCGAGTTCCATCAGGCGGGCCATCAGCTGGGCCGTCGGCCGGGCCATGAGCCGTGCGCCTTCCCCACTCCCGCTCCCGCTCCCGCTCCCGCTCCCGCTCCCGAGCCGTGTGGCGCCCGTGTGGAGGTTGGTGGCGGCGTAGCCGGGGTGGGCGCTCGCCGCGACGATGGTGGAGCCCGCGGCCGCCAGCCGCCGGGCCAGTTCGTGCGTGAAGAGCAGGTTGGCGGTCTTGGAGCGGCCGTACGCGGTCCAGCGCCGGTAGTCGCGCTCGCTGCCCAGGTCGTCGTGGTCGATGTCGCCGAGCACGTGGAAGCCGCTGGAGACGTTGACGATCCGGGCGCCGGGCGCCGCGTCGAGCAGCCGCGGCAGGAGCAGGCCGGTCAGGGCGAAGTGGCCGAGGTGGTTGACGCCGAACTGGGTCTCGAACCCGTCCGCGGTCCGCCCGAACGGCAGGGCCATCACGCCCGCGTTGTTCACCAGCAGGTCCAGGGCGGGGCGGCGGCGCGCGTAGCCGTCCGCGAACTCCCGTACGGAGTCCAGGTCGGCCAGGTCCAGTGGGGCGAACTCCACCTCGGCGCCGGGGACTTCGGAGCGCAGCCGGATCGCGGCGGCGTGGCCGCGCGCCGCGCTGCGGCAGGCGAGGACGACCTCCGCCCCCGCCCGTGCGAGCTCGCGGGCGGCCACGTATCCGATCCCGCTGTTGGCGCCGGTGACGACGGCGGTGCGGCCGCTCTGGTCGGGGATGTTCCGGGCGCTCCAGGCGCTCAAGCCGGGCATGTCAGCTCCCTCGCTCTCCTCACGGCGGTGAGTTACCGAGGGTAGACCGGCCGCTGCCCGGGGGTGGACCCGGGGCCGGGCATGCCGGCCAGTAGGCTGCGGGTCCGTCCCCTGACCGGCGGGTCCGACTCCGCCGGCGGTCCGCCCGTCCCCTACGCCCCGAGGTACCGCGCAGTGAGCCCCGCACCGCCGTCCCCCATGCCCGTGTCGGTCGTCGGCCTCGGCGCCGACGGCTGGGCCGGGCTCACCGCCGCCGCGCGTTCCGCCCTGGTCTCGGCGGAGGTGCTGATCGGCGGGCCCCGGCAGCTGGACCTGCTGCCCGCCGCGGACTGCCGGGGCGAGCGGGTGGCCTGGCCGAGTCCGCTGCGGCCGGCGGTGCCGAAGCTGATGGCGGAGCACGCCGGGCGCCGGATCGCCGTGCTGGCGAGCGGCGACCCGATGTTCTACGGGATCGGGCGCGCCCTGTCGCAGGAGCTGGGGCCCGGGGGGCTACTGGTCCACCCGCACCCGTCGTCGGTGTCGTACGCCTGCGCCCGGCTGGGCTGGCCGGTGGAGGAGACCGAGGTGGTGACGGTGGTCGGCCGCCCGGTGGCGCGGCTCGCGGCGGCCCTCTACGAGGGGCGGCGGGTGCTGGTGCTCAGTGCGGGAGCAGCGACCCCGAACGAGATCGCCGCTCTCCTTTGTGAGCAGGGCTTCGGCCCGAGCCGGATGCGGGTGCTGGAGCAGCTCGGCTCCGAGCGCGAAGACGCGTACGAGGGCCGGGCGGACACGTGGGACCACCCGCCCGGCGACCCGCTGAACGTGGTGGCCGTCGACTGCCGCCGGGACCCGGCGTCGGACCGCCCGCGGCTCGGCGCGACGCCGGGGCTGCCGGACACCGCGTACGAGCACGACGGCCAGTTGACCAAGCGGCACGTCCGGGCCGCGACCCTGTGCGCCCTGGCTCCGGCCCCCGGCGAGCTGCTGTGGGACATCGGCGGCGGTTCGGGCTCCATCGGCATCGAGTGGATGCGGACGCACCCTTCCTGCCGGGCGGTGGCGGTGGAGCGCGTCCCGGATCGGGCGGCCCGCATCACCCGCAACGCGGCCGCGCTCGGCGTGCCTGGCCTGAAGGTGGTCACGGGTGCCGCACCGGCGGCGCTGGCCGGACTCCCGGCCCCCGACGCGGTGTTCATCGGCGGCGGGCTGACCGCGCCCGGCCTGCTGGACGCGGCCTGGGCGGCCCTGGCGCCCGGCGGCCGACTGGTGGTCAACACGGTCACCCTCGAATCGGAAGCGGTCCTGACCGAGCGGTACCGGCGGCACGGCGGCGACCTGGTGAAACTGGCCGTCGCGCACGCGGTGCCGGTCGGCGGCTTCACGGGCTGGCGGCAGGCGATGCCGGTCACCCAGTGGTCCGTCACCAAGCCTCGCGAAACCCGCTGACGACGCAGCCCACCCACGCAAACGACAAGGATCAAACATGACCGTGTACTTCATCGGTGCGGGCCCCGGCGCCGCCGACCTGATCACGGTGCGCGGTGCCCGGACGCTGGCCGCCGCCCCGGTCTGCCTGTACGCGGGCAGCCTCGTCCCGCGCGAGCTGCTGGCGGAGTGCCCTCCCGGCGCCCGCCTGGTCGACACCTCGCAGCTGAACCTCGACGAGATCGTCGCCGAGTACGTACGGGCCCACGAGGCGGGCCAGGACGTGGCGCGGCTCCACTCGGGCGACCCTTCGATCTTCAGCGCGGTCGCCGAGCAGATGCGGCGGCTCGAAGCGGCGGGCATCCCGTACGAGGTGGTGCCCGGCGTGCCCGCGTTCGCCGCGGCCGCGGCCTCACTCAAGCGGGAGCTGACCGTCCCCGCCGTCGGCCAGACCGTGATCCTGACCCGGATCGCCCAGCAGGCCACCCCGATGCCGCCCGGCGAGGACCTGGCCACCCTGGGCCGCAGCGGCGCGCTGCTGGTGCTGCACCTGGCCACCCGCTACGTGGACCGGGTCGTCGACGAACTGCTGCCGCACTACGGGGCCGACTGCCCGGTGGCGGTGGTAGCGATGGCGAGCCGCCCCGACGAGCTGATCCTGCGGGGCACGCTGGCCGACATCGCCGGCCAGGTGAAGGAGGCGGGCCTGGTCCGCACGGCGGTCATCGTCGTGGGCCGCACGCTCGGCGCCGAGCAGTTCCGCGACAGCCACCTGTACTCCCCGGAACGCGACCGGCATGTCTGCTGAGGGGCCGCACGTCCTCATCCTGGGCGGCACCACGGAGGCCCGCCGCCTGGCCGAGGCCCTGACAGCCGAACCCGCCCCGCCTCCGGGCCCGTTCCGGGTGACCACCTCGCTGGCGGGTCGGGTCTCCGCGCCCGTCCTCCCACCCGGCGGGATCCGCATCGGCGGTTTCGGGGGCCCGGAGGGCCTCGCGGCCTGGATCTCCGCCCACCGGGTCACCCACCTGGTGGACGCCACCCACCCATTCGCCGAAAGGATGAGCTTCAACGCGGCCCGCGCGGCGGCCCTTTCCGAGGTCCCCCTGCTGGCGCTGCGCCGCCCCGGCTGGACCCCGGCTCCCGGCGACGACTGGACCTTCGCAGCGCACCTCGACGAGGCGGCGGCCCTCCTCCCCGGGCTCGGCGCCGGCCGGGTCTTCCTCACCACGGGCCGGACGGGCCTGCACACCTTCGCGCACCTGGCCGAACCATGGTTCCTGGTCCGCTCGGTGGACCCGCCGGCGGGCCCGGTACCGCCCCGCCTCGAAGTCCTCCTGTCCCGCGGCCCGTTCACCCTGGACGACGAACGAGAACTCCTGTCCCGGCACCGGATCGACCTCCTGGTCACCAAGGACAGCGGCGGCTCGGCCACCGCTCCCAAACTGACCGCGGCCCGCGAGGCCGGCATCCCGGTCCTCGTCGTCCGCCGCCCCCCGATCCCCGAGGGCGTCCCGGAGGCCGGCACCGCGACGGCCGCGGCCGCCTGGCTGCACGAGCACTCCACGCGCTGCACGACCACGCCATGACGAAGCACCAACCCCCGCCAGCCGCCGACCAATGAGCAGCACGTAGCGATCCGACGCGCCGACCGCGGCTCACCACACACGGGCGGCCAGCCGATCGGATCCGGAGACCCAGGAAACGGGCACGGGAACACAGGCCGCCGCATCTACGACGCCGCGCCCCTGACCCGAACCTCCCGGCCCGTCCTTCGGGGGCTTCCCGGCAGCTCTTTGGCATTCCGGGGCGGGTCGGTCGGTCAAGGGTGGCCGAAGGCCATCGCGCAGCGACGCGACGACGAAGGAGGAGCGCCCTTGAGGGACCGGCCCGCCCCGGAAGGACAATAGGCGGCCGGGAAACCCCCGGACCCCCACCGACCCCGCCCGAGTGGGACAGGCCAGGACGCCGTGGACCCAGGCAAGCCCGGACAACAGGACCCAGGCGAGACCCGGACAACACGGCCCCAGGCAAAGCCCGGACCACACGGGCCCGGGCAAGACCCGGACAACAGGCCCCAGGCAAAGCCCGGACAGCGCGGGCCCGGGCAACACCCGGACCCGCCGCCCGCTCCCTCAGGAGTAACGACGCGGTGTCCACGTCACGGACGACCCGTCCGGGCGCTGCGTGACCTGCGTCTGCGAGGAACCGATCAGCAAGATCGTGCGCATGTCGACCTCGGACGGCTCCAACGTCCCCAGCGTCACGATGCGCACGGACTGCTCCGGCCCGCCCACGTCCCGCGCGACGACCACCGGTGTCTGCGCGGAGCGCAGCTCCAGCAGCAGCTCGCGCGCCTTGGCGACCTGCCAGGTCCGGCTGCGCGAGCCCGGGTTGTACAGGGCGAGGACCAGGTCGGCGGCGGCGGCAGCGCGCAGCCGCTCCTCGATCACGTCCCACGGCTTGAGCCGGTCGGACAGGGAGACGGTGGCGTAGTCGTGGCCGAGCGGGGCCCCGGCCGCGGCGGCCGCCGCGTTGGCGGCGGTCACGCCCGGCAGGACCCGTACGGGGACGTCCTCGTACTCGGGCTGCGCGGCGACCTCCAGGACGGCGGTGGCCATGGCGAAGACGCCCGGGTCGCCGCCGGAGACCACGGCGACCCGCTTGCCGCGGCGGGCCAGGTCGAGCGCGAACTCGGCGCGCTCCGACTCGACCTTGTTGTCGGAGCCGTGCCGGATCTGTCCCGGCCGGGCGGGGACGCGGTCCAGGTAGGTGGTGTAGCCGATGAGGACCTCGGCGTCGGACAGGGCCCGGCGCGTCTCGGGGGTGAGCCACAGCGGCCCGGCCGGCCCGGTGCCGACGACGGCGACCTCGCCGGGCCCGGACGGCACGCTGCCGGGGTTGCCGACCCGGCTGGGGACGACGGCGACGGCGAAGTAGGGAACCGTGTCGGGGTCGGTGTCCGCGAGGACGCCGGTCCGCTCCCCCTCCATGGTGGCGCGCTCGACGTAGCGGGCCTCGGCGAGACGGCCGCTGCCCTCCATGGCGCGGCGCACGGCCGGGAAGGTGCGGCCGAGCTTCATGACGACCGCGGAGTCGGTGGCGGCGAGGCGCGCGGTGAGCTCCTCCTCGGGCAGGGTGCCGGGGAGGATGGTGAGCACCTCCTCGCCCTCCACGAGGGGGGTGCCGAGGCGGGCGGCGGCGGCGCTGACCGAGGTGACGCCGGGGATGACCTCGGCCTCGTACCGGTCGGCGAGCCGCTTGTGCATGTGCATGTACGAGCCGTAGAACAGCGGGTCGCCCTCGGCGAGGACGGCGACGGTCCGGCCGGCGTCCAGGTGGGCGGCGAGGCGGGCGGCGGAGGCCTCGTAGAACTCCTCCATCGCGCCCTGGTAGCCGCCGGGGTGGTCGGTGGTCTCGGTGGTGACCGGGTAGACCAGCGGCTCCTCGATGTGGTCGGCGCGCAGGTGGCGGGCGGCGATGGAGCGTGCGATGGAGCGGCCGTGGCGGGCGCTGTGGTACGCGACGACGTCGGCCTCGCCGATCACCTCGACGGCGCGCAGGGTCATGAGGGACGGGTCGCCGGGCCCGAGCCCCACCCCGTACAGACGGCCCTTCGCGCTGCTGGTACCGGTGCCGGTACCGGCACTCGTGCTGCTGGTGCTCATTCTTCCTCGCTCGCGATCGCGTTGAGGGCGGCGGCCGCGATGGCGCTGCCGCCGCGGCGGCCGCGGACGACGAGGTGGTCGAGGCTCGAGGGGTGGGCTGCCAGGGCGTCCTTGGACTCGGCGGCGCCGATGAAGCCGACGGGCACGCCGATGACGGCGGCGGGGCGCGGCGCGCCCTCCTCGATCATTTCGAGCAGTCGGAAGAGGGCGGTCGGCGCGTTGCCGACGGCGATCACGGAGCCCTCCAACAGGCCGCGGTCGCGCCATACTTCGAGGGCGGCGGCGCTGCGGGTGGTGCCCATGCGCTGGGCGAGGGCGGGGACGGCCGGGTCGGAGAGGGTGCAGATCACCTCGTTGTCGGCGGGCAGGCGCTTGCGGGTGACACCGCTGGCGACCATCTGCACGTCGCAGAGGATGGGCGCCCCGGCGTGCAGGGCGGCGCGGGCGCGCAGGACGACGTCCGGGGTGTAGCCGAGGTCCCGGGGCAGGTCGGTCATTCCGCAGGCGTGAATCATGCGTACCGCGACCTGCGCGACGGAGGCGGGCAGCCCGGAGAGGTCCGCCTCGGCGCGGATCGTGGCAAAGGACTGGCGGTAGATCTCCGCGCCGTCCTTCTCGTACTCGAACACTGTGTACTCGCTCATTTCTTCGCTGCGTCGTCGTGGGAGGTGGTGCGGCGTGCGGACGCGAGGGCCGCGGCCAGCTGGTCGGAAGTCTTGAGGCCGCCGTGGTGCGGGGGGCTGCCGCCGGGGGCGGAGAGGGCGTAGCCGTCGGGGGTGGCGACGAGGTCGACCCACGCGGTGCCGCGGGGGTGGCCGCAGCGGCGTTCGCAGCCGGACCAGTGCACGGGCAGCGGTCCGGTCGCGCGGGCCGCGACGGCCCGGGCGTCGGCGCGGACGTCGGCCAGGGACTTGGCGCAACCGGGCCGCCCGGTGCAGGCGGTGACGGAACGCCAGGGGTGGTCGGGGGCGGTGACGAGCCCGGCGTCGGCGAGGGCCGCCAGCGCCTCGGGGGCCCGGTCGGCCGCCAGACCGGGGACGACGATCCCCCGCCAGGGCGTGAGCCGCATCCGGCCGGTCAGCCGGGCCAGCAGCCGCCACTGAGCGGTGGTCAGCCGGCCGAGCGGCGCGAGCACGCTGAGCGCGGCGGCCCCGGCCGGCCCGACGACGACCCCGGGCTCGGGCCCGGGCCCGTCCGCGGGAGCAACGCCGGCAACAGGCAGAGACACGGGCACGGGCACGGGCACAACGGTGGCCGGAACACCGGCGGCCACCAACCGAGCAGCCAACCCGGGCGCGCCCAGGGCGTGTTCGGCGGGCAGTTCGACGGCCCGCCAGGCACGGGTGCCAGCCGCGCGGGCCGCGTCGAGGAAGTACCGGGCGGCGGCCATCGCGGCGCGCGGCGCATCGGCCGCGGCCACGAGCACCGCCGGCGTCACAACGCCCGTGAAGCAGCTGGCCGTTCCGGATCCGATGCTGCCCCCGGGGCCGCCCGCCACACCGCCGCCGGACAACGGACCGCCGGAAACCGAACCGCCCGACACCGAACCGGCGGCGGCCACCACGCCCTCGGCGGCCAGGTCGGCGATCTGCGCACCGGCGGTCGGCGTGGCGGCGACGAACACGTGGGCGTGTTCGGCGTCGCGGGCGATGACGGTGACGTCCGCGTCCAGCGACGCCACGTCGCCGCGGCCGTCGTCGAGGGCGAACAGGAAGCGGCCGGACAGGGCGGCCGCGGTCGGGTCGGCGCACAGCAGTCGGTCCAGCTCGGCCACCCACGGGGCCACGTCCGGCAGCGCCGGCAGGTCCAGGCCCGTCAGGGGTGAGGCGACGATGTTGCGGACCCGCTCGTGGGTGGGCGCGGGCAGCAGCCCGGCGCGTTCCAGCACCCCGGCCAGTTCGCCACCGCAGCTCGCACCGAGGCCGCGGAGCTGGGCGTTGCCGCGCGAGGTGAGGTCGATGTGCCCGTCGCCGAGCCGGTCGGCGGCGTCGGCGAGCAGCAGCGCCGCGTCCTCGCCGAGCATCCCGCCGGGGATCCGCACCCGGGCCAGGTATCCGTCGTCGGCCGCGTGGAGGCGCAGTGCGCCGGGGCAGGCGTCACCGCGCTCCCGTATGACGGGTTCGTCCCGTGCGGCGGGGGCGGAGGGGGGTGTGGGCATGGCGGCGAGCATACCCACGAATCCCGGCCCCCGACCTGTGGCCGTCACCACCTCCGACCTGCGGCCACCGGCAACCGGCACGGGTTCCGCAGGGCGGAGGCCGAACGGGCCTGTGGTGGGAGCGAGGTCGCGGGGGCTCGGCGTGGGACCTGGCGCGGCGGTCGTGGCGCGGGAACTCCGGCGAGGCGGGCGTGGGGGCCCGGGGCGGCCCAGGGCGGGGCGGCCCGGGGCGGGGCGGGCCGTGGCGGGGCGGCCCAGGGCGGGGCGGGGCGGCCCAGGGCGGGGCGGGGCGGGCAGCCGTCGCACGGCAG
Source organism: Streptomyces pallidus (ex Mingjun et al. 2026) (assembly GCF_051550185.1). Taxonomy (NCBI): domain Bacteria; kingdom Bacillati; phylum Actinomycetota; class Actinomycetes; order Kitasatosporales; family Streptomycetaceae; genus Streptomyces; species Streptomyces pallidus (ex Mingjun et al. 2026). The sequence goes on from NZ_CP196181.1 coordinate 1,842,666, forward strand.
AAGTGCGCTCCCACCGCACCTGGCACACCCGGCGCACCCCATAGCACCCCATCGCGCACCCATCGCACCCCATCGCACCCCCGGACACCCCCACCACACCCCCGCGCGCCCACCCCGCACGCCCACCCCCGCCCCCCAACGAAGGTCACCCGCGGGCCCGTCCGCACCCCTTCCCACCAGCGGTGTCCCGGCTCCGCGGCCCCGGTCGCCGCGGGCGGTGGGTGCCCGGCGACCCCCACTCCCGGCCCGGGGAGAGGACACCTAAGATGACCTTCGGCGTGCCATTCGGCCCGCTCATCGCCGAGGACGGCGACATGGGAGGAAGCCCGGTGCGATTCCGGCGCGGTCCCGCCACTGTGAACCCGGCAGAGCAGCCGCCGACCCGGGTGAGTCAGGAACTCCCGCCGTCCTCACTGCCCGGGGCGCGGAAACCCCGAGGAAGGCCTGCCGCCGCATGATCCTGCTGCTGTCGACGTCCGACACCGATCTGCTCAGCGCCCGAGCGGCCGCGGACGGCCCTGTGCCGTACCGGTTCGCGAACCCCTCCCGCCTTCCCCTCGACGACCTCTCCGGCCTCCTCGACGGCGCGGACCTGGTCGTCGTACGCCTGCTCGGTGGCCTGCGCGCCTGGCAGGACGGCCTGGACCTGCTGCTGGCGCCCGAGCAGACCCGTCCCGTCGTCGTCCTGACCGGCGAACAGGCCCCGGACGCGCAGCTGATGGAGGCGTCGACGGTGCCGATCGGCATCGCGGCCGAGGCGCACGCCTACCTCGCGCACGGCGGCCCCGCCAACCTGGAGCAGCTGGCCCGCTTCCTGTCCGACACCGTCCTGCTCACCGGCCACGGCTTCGAGCCTCCGGCCGCCGCGCCCACCTGGGGCGCCCTGGAGCGCCCGAAGCCGTCGGCCCCCGGCACGCCCGCGCCCGCGGCCACCCCCGACCCCACCCCCGTCCCCCGCATCGCGGTGCTCTACTACCGCGCCCACCAGATGAGCGGCAACACGGGCTTCGTACACGCCCTGTGCGACGCGATCGAGGCGGCGGGCGGCTCCCCGATGCCGCTGTACGTGTCCTCCCTGCGCACCCCGGAACCGGATCTGCTGGCCACCTTGGAGGGGGCCGACGCGGTGATCACCACCGTGCTCGCGGCCGGCGGCACCCGCCCGGCGACCGCCTCCGCCGGTGGCGACGACGAGTCCTGGGACGCGGGCGCGCTCGCCGGCCTGGGCGTGCCGGTCCTCCAGGCGCTGTGCCTGACGGGTTCGCGCAGTGCGTGGGAGGAGAACGACGAGGGCCTGTCGCCGCTCGACGCCGCGACGCAGGTCGCCGTGCCCGAGTTCGACGGCCGTCTGATCACCGTCCCGTTCTCCTTCAAGGAGTTCGACGAGGACGGACTGCCCGCGTACGTGGCGGACCCCGAGCGGGCCGCCCGGGTCGCGGGGATCGCCGTGCGCCACGCGCGGCTGCGGCACATCGCCCGCGCCGAGAAGAGGATCGCGCTGGTCCTCTCCGCCTACCCGACGAAGCACTCGCGGATCGGCAACGCGGTCGGCCTCGACACCCCGGCCAGTGCGATGGTGCTGCTGCGCGCCCTCCTCGACGCCGGCTACGACTTCGGGCCGGCCGAGGAGATCCCCGGTCTGGTCTCCGGTGACGGCGACGAGATGATCCGGGCCCTGATCGAGGCCGGCGGCCACGACCAGGACTGGCTGACCGAGGAGCAGCTCGCCCGCAACCCGGTCCGCATTCCGGCCGCCGACTACCGGCGCTGGTTCGCGCAGCTGCCGGCGGAGCTGCGCGAGCAGGTCGAGGAGCACTGGGGTCCGGCGCCGGGCGAGATGTTCGTGGACCGCTCGCAGAACCCTGACGGCGACATCGTCCTCGCGGCGCTGCGCCGCGGGAACCTGCTGATCCTGATCCAGCCGCCGCGCGGGTTCGGCGAGAACCCGATCGCGATCTACCACGACCCGGACCTGCCGCCGTCGCACCACTACCTGGCCGCGTACCGGTGGATCCAGGCCAGCGCCGAGGACGGCGGTTTCGGCGCCGACGCGATGATCCACCTGGGCAAGCACGGCAACCTGGAGTGGCTGCCGGGCAAGAACGCCGGCCTGTCGGCGGCGTGCGCGCCCGACGCCGCGCTGGGCGACCTCCCCCTCGTCTACCCCTTCCTGGTCAACGACCCGGGCGAGGGCACGCAGGCCAAGCGCCGCGTGCACGCCACCCTGGTCGACCACCTGGTGCCGCCGATGGCGCGCGCGGAGTCGTACGGCGACATCGCGCGCCTGGAGCAGCACCTGGACGAGTACGCGCAGATCAGCTCGATGGACCCGGCGAAGCTGCCGGCGATCCGCGCGCAGATCTGGACGCTGATCCAGGCGGCGAAGCTCGACCACGACCTGGGTCTGGAGGAGCGCCCGGACGACGACGGCTTCGACGACTTCCTGCTGCACGTCGACGGCTGGTTGTGCGAGGTGAAGGACGCCCAGATCCGGGACGGCCTGCACGTGCTGGGCGGTGCCCCGGTCGGCGAGGCCCGCGTCAACCTGGTCCTGGCGATCCTGCGGGCCCGCCAGATCTGGGGCGGTACGACGGCTCTGCCCGGCCTGCGTGAGGCGCTCGGCCTGGACGAGTCCGCGGCGACCCGTACGTCCGCCGACGAGGCGGAGGACACCGCGCGGGCGCTGGTGCAGGCGATGGAGGACGCGGGCTGGGACCCGGCCGCGGTGGCCGAGGTCGCGGCGGGCCGTTCGGCGGACGTGGCGGCCGTACTGGACTTCGCGGCCCGCGAGGTGGTGCCGCGGCTGGCCGGCACGACGGACGAGATCGCGCACGTGGTGGCGGCCCTCGACGGCCGCTTCATCCCGGCGGGCCCCTCGGGCTCCCCGCTGCGCGGCCTGGTCAACGTCCTGCCGACGGGCCGGAACTTCTACTCGGTGGACCCGAAGGCCGTCCCGTCCCGCCTCGCGTGGGAGACGGGCCAGGCCCTCGCCGAGTCGCTCCTCACCCGCTACCGCACGGACAACGGCGAGTGGCCGGCCTCCGTCGGCCTCTCGCTGTGGGGTACGAGCGCGATGCGCACGGCGGGCGACGACGTGGCCGAGGCCCTCGCCCTGCTCGGCATCCGCCCTGTCTGGGACGAGGCCTCGCGCCGCGTCACCGGCCTGGAGCCGATCCCGCTCGACGAGCTGGGCCGCCCCCGGATCGACGTCACCCTGCGCATCTCGGGTTTCTTCCGGGACGCCTTCCCGCACGTCATCGGCCTCCTGGACGATGCGGTGCGGCTGGCGGCGGGGCTGGACGAGCCCGCGGACCGGAACTTCGTCCGGGCCCACGCCCAGGCGGACCTCGCCGTCCACGGCGACGAGCGGCGCGCGACCACCCGGATCTTCGGCTCGCGCCCGGGCACGTACGGCGCCGGCATCCTCCAGCTGATCGACTCCCGCGACTGGCGTACGGACGCCGACCTCGCGGAGGTCTACACGGTGTGGGGCGGCTACGCGTACGGCCGCGGCCTGGAGGGCCGGCCGGCGCGCGAGGAGATGGAGTCGGCGTACAAGCGGATCACGGTGGCCGCGAAGAACACGGACACCCGCGAGCACGACATCGCCGACTCGGACGACTACTTCCAGTACCACGGCGGCATGGTGGCTACGGTCCGCGCGCTGCGCGGCACGGCGCCGGAGGCGTACATCGGCGACTCGACCCGCCCGGAGACGGTGCGCACCCGCACCCTGGTGGAGGAGACGAGCCGGGTCTTCCGCGCCCGCGTGGTCAACCCGAAGTGGATCGAGGCGATGCGCCGCCACGGCTACAAGGGCGCCTTCGAGCTGGCGGCGACGGTGGACTACCTGTTCGGCTACGACGCGACGACGGGCGTGGTCGCGGACTGGATGTACGACAAGCTCACCGAGACCTACGTGCTGGACCCGACCAACCGCGCCTTCCTGGAGGAGGCCAACCCCTGGGCCCTGCATGGCATCGCGGAACGCCTCCTGGAGGCGGAGTCCCGCGGCATGTGGGAGAAGCCGGACCCGCAGGTCCTGGAGGCCCTGCGCCAGGTGTACCTGGACACGGAGGGCAACCTGGAGGCGGACGCGGAATAACCGCCCGCACTCCCTCTCCGCCCCGAACACGGCCGCCCGGCCCACCCCCGTGGTGGGCCGGGCGGCCGTGCGTCCGGCAGGGTCTGCTGGCCGACCGGACCGCCCGACCGGATCAGGCGACGGCGCCGCCGGGAACTTCGGCCCAGGTGCCGAGCCAGCGACCGATGTTGTAGTCGGCGTCGATCGTGTAGATCCGGCCGTCCATGCCCACGCCGTACACGTGCACCACATTGCCGATCGCGACGCTCGCCACGGAACGCACCGGGCTGCGATCGACCTGCACCCAACTCCCCGTCCACTGACCCGCCGCATAATCAGCGGTCGTGGTGTACAACGTGCCGTCCGAACCGATGATGTTCACCCGCGCCGCACGCCCGGTGACAGCCGCAGTGATGCCCCTCGCACCGGACGCACCACCGAGGACCTCCACCCACGGACTCCACGCACCGGACTCCAGGTTCCGGTCCTTGATGAAGACCTTCCCGTCACCACCGATGCCATAAAGGTGCAGGACGTTGTCCACGACCGTACTCGCCAGCGACGTCAGACCAGCCCCGTCCTGACGCGTCCAGACACCCGCCCAACCACCACCCGCATAATCCACCGTCGTCGTGTACAGCGCACCGTCCGAACCGATGATGCCCAACCACGCCCCGTTACCCACGGCCGCGACCGTCAGACCCCGCGCACCCCCCGCACCACCCGGAACCTCGTACCAAGGACTCCACTGACCAGAATCCAGATTCTGATCCTTCATGAAGACCTTGCCGTCACCACCGATCCCGTACACATGCTGCACACCACCCACCGTGACGCTCGCCAGGTTCGACAAACCCGCACCGTCCTGACGCGCCCACCCACGCGGCGTCCACTGCCCCACCCCGTAATTCGCCTCCGTGCTGTACAACGCACCATCCGAACCCACCAACCCCACCCGCGCCACATCACCCGAAACGGACGCCGCCAACAAGGCGCCGGTCTCAGTCGTGCCGTAGAGGGCGTCGGTGATGCGCTGGGCGTCGACGGCGTTCGGCTGGTAGGCGTTCGGGAAGGCCGACACCTGGACCTTCTGGCAGACGGCGCCTATCTGGGCGCTCTCCCAGGAGTTGCCCGGGTAGGCCTTGAGCATCGCGTTGAGGAACGCGTCCGTGGAGTAGGCCGGGTCGAGGCGCTGCTCGAAGCTGCCCCACCAGTCCTGCTGTTGGAAGAGGCCCACGCTGGTGTGGTCGAGCTTGTTCGGGTTGTTCTCCAGGGCTGACTCGGTGATGGCCGTGGTGACGGCGATCACGGCGGCCCGCTTGGAAAGGCCCCGGTGCTCGACCTCGTTCACGATGGCCTTGGCGCAGGAGAGCCGGTACGGGGTCAGGTGGTTGCTGAGCTTGCCGGTCAGCAGCGGGCTGAGCCGGTTCGCGGTGGCCGTGTCCGCCGAGGTGATCGTCCCGCACGAGCGGTTGGGCAGGGCCGCGTGGGCCGTGCCGGACCAAAGGCCCGCGGGCGCCAGCAGGCAGGCGGAGACGGTGGCGGCGGAGAGGGCATGGCGAACGTACGTCTTCATCAAGGGTGTCGTCCTCATCGGAAGTTCGGTGTGGTGCCGGGCTGGACCGGCCGCTGCCAACGGGGCGGCGGCCGTACCGGGAGGGCGTCAGGCCCGCGGAGCGGGCGGGCCGGACGCCACGGGGCGGCAGCTGTCAGGCGACGGCGCCGCCGGGAACTTCGGCCCAGGTGCCGAGCCAGCGACCGATGTTGTAGTCGGCGTCGATCGTGTAGATCCGGCCGTCCATGCCCACGCCGTACACGTGCACCACATTGCCGATCGCGACGCTCGCCACGGAACGCACCGGGCTGCGATCGACCTGCACCCAACTCCCCGTCCACTGACCCGCCGCATAATCAGCGGTCGTGGTGTACAACGTGCCGTCCGAACCGATGATGTTCACCCGCGCCGCACGCCCGGTGACAGCCGCAGTGATGCCCCTCGCACCGGACGCACCACCGAGGACCTCCACCCACGGACTCCACGCACCGGACTCCAGGTTCCGGTCCTTGATGAAGACCTTCCCGTCACCACCGATGCCATAAAGGTGCAGGACGTTGTCCACGACCGTACTCGCCAGCGACGTCAGACCAGCCCCGTCCTGACGCGTCCAGACACCCGCCCAACCACCACCCGCATAATCCACCGTCGTCGTGTACAGCGCACCGTCCGAACCGATGATGCCCAACCACGCCCCGTTACCCACGGCCGCGACCGTCAGACCCCGCGCACCCCCCGCACCACCCGGAACCTCGTACCAAGGACTCCACTGACCAGAATCCAGATTCTGATCCTTCATGAAGACCTTGCCGTCACCACCGATCCCGTACACATGCTGCACACCACCCACCGTGACGCTCGCCAGGTTCGACAAACCCGCACCGTCCTGACGCGCCCACCCACGCGGCGTCCACTGCCCCACCCCGTAATTCGCCTCCGTGCTGTACAACGCACCATCCGAACCCACCAACCCCACCCGCGCCACATCACCCGAAACGGACGCCGCCAACAAGGCGCCGGCACCGTCGACGATCTTCTTGTAGCGCAGGGCGTGGTAGCTGCTCATGTAATGGGTGGACAGCTTGGAGGCGTACAGGTCGCCGTCGGTGTTGTAGTTGGTCGGGCGGCTCCGGCCGCTCTCCTGGTAGTAGTTGAAGGTGCCCGCGGACTTGTCGCGCCAGCCCGCGAAGATGACGACGTGCTCGGAGCTGTTGAGGATGTCGCCGGGCTGCAGGTCCCACTTGTCGATCTCGGTCGAGTACGCAGGGAGTCCGTACGTGTTGGGGCTGGCGCCCAGCTGCCAGGCCATGGAGACGAAGCCCGAGCAGTCCTGGCGGTAGCGACCGCCCGTCTTGGAGTCCGCCCACCAGCTGTACGGGGCGTTCAGTCCGTTCGAGCTGTACGGGACGCGCTGGTCCACCCAGGCCTGGGCCCGGGCGAGGACCTGGCTGCGGGTCACCTGGCCGTCGGGGGCGGCGTTCTGGCCCAGCGATCCGGTCGAGGTGACGGATGCGGAGTTCGCCTGGATGCTGTCGGCGTGGGCGGGTGCGCCGGCGAGCACGAGGGAGGCCACGCAGGCTGCGGTGACGGCGGCTGCCGCTCGCGCGATGGTGTTCCGGTTGAGGGACAAAGTTGCTCCTGGTGAAGGGTGTCGGAGGGTGTTCGGGGCTGCGGTTCTTGCGGTCCTGTGCGGCGTGCGCGTCGCGTGGCGTCGCGTCAGCGCTGGACGGCCAGTTCGGCGAGGGAGGCGAGTACCTGGCCGTCGCTCGCGATGTCGTAGGCAGGGCCGGGGCGATCGGCCAGCTCGTCGAACTGGAACAGCGCGATCAGCTCGCCGCGCTGGACCGCGTAGAGGTGGTTCGTCTGCCGCTCGGGGGCGGACAGGCCGCCGGCGCCCGTCCAGCGCCGCGACCAGGCGGCGGAGTCCTGGGCGGTGGCGGTGGCGGCGACCGTGGCGTCCTGGGAGACGCCGCCGGTGGCCTGGGCCTTGCGGGAGGAGTCCTGGCAGCGGTCCATGTCCGCGACGAGGCTGCGGTAGGCGGCCTGGGCCGCCGTGGTGTCGGGGAACGCGAACAGCTGTTGTCCGGCCGGGTTCTTGGCCGGGCTGAGATAGCCCTGCTGCTGCCAGAGGGTGGCCCCGGCGATGGCGGCGCACTCGTTGAGCGTGATCTTCCGGCCCTTGATCTCCTGGCTGCTCAGGGGGCCGTCCGGCTTCCATCCGAAGGACTTCTGGCCAGGGATCCTCTCGACGGACTCGGGCGTGACCGCCGCCGTCCGGGCCGTCCCCTCGCCGCCCGCAGGGGCCGTTCGGCCCCCGCCCCCCGCCTGGGGGGCTGGTGCCGAAGTCGCGCCGCTGGTACCGGGGTTCGATGAGGGGGCTGCCGCCGGCGAACCGGACGTCGACCCGGTCGGGGCGGAGGCGGACGCCGCGCCGGGCGCCGGGGTGGACGAGGCCGCGCCGGCGGCACCGGCCGCACCCCGTGTCTCCGCGGCGCGCTCGCCGCCACCACCTCCCCCGCCCCCGCAACCGGTGGCCAGGACCGCGACACAGAGCGCCAGGCTCACCGATGCGGCGGCGGCCGCGGGCTTTCGGGGTCGTATGGGCATGGCTGTGCTCCCGGTGTGAGGCTGCGAGGAAGGCATGGCTGACACCGCGGTGCGTGCAGACTCATGCCCCCACACGCCGCGGTGGCGATTTAAATCGCCAGACAGCCGTCACTGTAGGCGAGGCCACCCGCCGGCCCAACCGGACCGCCGTCTCCGGAACCCTTGTTCGATGGTGTGACAACTTCCACTTCAGGAAGGCTGTAACGCATACTCGGGTACAGCCAATGCGCGCCCGCGGTACTGCACGGCGGAGTCGGGCACCTGACAGAAAGACCCTCGAGGGACTCCGCTTCCTGCTCAGAAATCGATCAAAATCGACTGAAGATCCTGCGGCGGTACCGTAGGGAAATCGCGATCGGAGGCACAGAGGTGAACGCAGCCGCATCCGGCCGAGACCTGCCGGATGGACCGAACGCCGCCACGGAGCGGGCCCGGCGCATTGCCGACCGGTTGGACGGGCTGATCGCCCGCGAGAGCGCCCGAACGGGCCGCGCCCCCACCTACCGCGAGCTGGCCGAGCGCATCAACACCCTGGCCGGTCGCGACGTCATCTCGAAGGACACCATCCGCAACCTCCACCACGGTGTGAACCAGAAGGGCCAGCTGCCCAATCCGACGGTCGACACCCTCGACTGGCTGGGCCGCGGCTTCGGCATCCGCGTCGGCGCCGCCTACTTCGTGGACGAGGCCAAGGCGGCCGCCGTCGACGAGCAGCTCGACCGGCTGGAGAAGATCGGCGGGTTGAAGCAGGCGCTCGGCAACTCGGAGGTCATCAGCCTGGTGCAGCGCGCGTCCGGCCTGTCCGACTCCAGTCTGCACGTGCTCGCCGCCCTCGCGGACAAGCTCCAGCAGCTAGAGAAGGACGCGCAGGGTGGAACCGACCGGCCGAAGCCGCCGCACGGTTGACGTTCCGGCGCCCGCGCCGCTGCCGCATCCGCGACCGGTCGCCGCGCCGCAGGCCCTCGACGTGGCCCTGGACTTCCCGGCAGCGGCCGGACTCCCTCCGTGACCGCCGCAGGGCGGGACCCGACGACCCAAGGAAACGTTTTCCCGCCATGCCGCTCCCCCGTGGCCTGCGCAAACGCTGTGAGCGGATCCTCGCCGAGCTGACGCTGCCCACCCCCTTCACCATCGACGAGTTCCGGGCCTCCCTCGAAGCCCACCGCGGGCGCCCCATCGTCATGGAACCCCTGCCCGAGCTGGGTCCCGACGCCCCCTGCGGGTTGTGGATCGCCCTGCCCAGCCTCGACGTCGTCTTCTACGAGCAGCACACCAGCCCCGCCCATCAGGACCTCATCAAGCTCCACGAGCTCGGGCACGTCATCTGCGGCCACACCGGCGTCTTCGACCTGTCCCGCCTCACCGCCCTGCTGCCCGACCTCACCCCCGAACTCGTCGGCCAGGCGATGGCCTCGGGCCGCACCAGCTACCGCACCGTCGAGGAACAGGAAGCCGAGATGATCGCCCTGCTCCTCGCGGACCTCGTGGAGGCCGACGCGGAGACCGCCGGCAAGGACCCCGGGGCCGGCGTCGCCCACCGTCTCGCCGAAAGCCTGCTGCACCCCGTACGACCACTGCGACGCTGGAGGAAGCGCTGATGCGTCCCGTGCTCACCGTCCTGATGCCCGCCCTGCTCTGGGCGGTCGCGATCTGGCGGGCGCCCTCTGCGTTGCGCACCACCGCTTCGCGCTCCCTGTGGGCCACCCTCACCGCGATCGCCCTGTCGCTGAGCTTGCGCCCGCCCGCGATCGACCGCTTCCTCGAGGCGAGCACGGGCGTCGAGGACGTCACCCTGCTCCTCAAGCACCTCCTGTCGATGGCGGCGATCTGCTTCATCCTCGACTACATGTACGCCGTCCACGCCAAACCCGGCGCCCGGCTCGCGGACACCCGGCTGCGCTACCTGATCGCCGCACTGGCCGGCACGGCCCTCACCGTGCTCTTCGTCTTCTTCCTCCCGCACGACCGCAGCGGCGCCTTCGGGATCGACGCCCACTACGGCAAGCCCGGGGTCAAGCTCTACCTCGGCATCTTCTACCTGTTCCTCGGCGCCTCCACCGCCCGGGCCGCCTGGATGTTCTGGGGTAACCGCAACAGCGTGCGCCGCGGCCCGCTGCGCCTCGGAGTGCGGTGCCTGGCCACCTCCTCCGCGGTCGGCTTCGCCTACACGCTGTACCGCGTCTACTTCGTCTGCACCCACGGCGACGCGGTCGCGTTGGACGCCGACGGCCGCCCCGTCCCGCTCCTCGACACCACCTCGGAGGTGCTGCCCGCGGTCGCCCTGGTCCTGCTCGTCCTCGGCGTGTCCCTCCCGCCCGCCGACGCCCTCTACCGCTACCTGCGGGACCAGTACACACTGTGGCGGCTCCACCCGCTCTGGTCCGACCTCACCACCGCCGTCCCGGACGTCGTGCTCGGCACCCAGGTCGGCCGCGTACGGGACCTGTTCACGCTCGGCGACCGCAGCCTCGACGTGGCCCACCGGGCCTTCGCGGTCCGCGACGCCGCACTGGCCCTCCGCGACGCCATCGCCCCCGGCGACGCCACGGACGGGTACACCGGCCACGACACTGACGAGGACCCGGCCCGCGCCGAGGCGCGGTGGCTGCACTCCGCCGTGCGCGCCCGGGCCGACGGCCGCCCCGTGCCCCCGCTGCCCGCCGCGCTCGCACGCACCAGCGGCGGGCGGACACCCCGCGAGGAGACGGCCCGGCTGCTGCGAGTGGCGTCCGCTTACCCTCCGCGGGGCGGGGGCGTCATGGCATCGGCGGCCGCGTCACCTGAAGCGGTGAACTCCCCCTTGTCCCGGTGGGGCCGCGGGTAGGCCCGTGCTGATCTCGTGCGGGGGCCGCTGTCCGGGCCGCCCGTGCCCTCGGACCGAAAGGCCTGACCCGCCGTGACGCAGCCGTTCCGACTGCCGGAGTTCTACGTCCCCTACCCGGCCCGACTGAACCCGCACCTGGAGGCGGCGAGAGCCCACACCACGCAGTGGGCCCGCGGCTTCGGGATGCTGGAGGGGTCGGGCGTCTGGACCCAGGAGGACCTCGACGCGCACGACTACGCGCTGCTGTGCTCCTACACCCACCCCGACTGCGGCAGTGACGCGCTGAACCTGGTCACCGACTGGTACGTGTGGGTGTTCTTCTTCGACGACCACTTCCTGGAGGTGTACAAGCGCACCCAGGACCGGGAGGGCGCCCGGGCGTACCTCGACGGGCTGGCCGCGTTCATGCCGATGGACCTCGCGGAGGGGTTCCCCGAGCCGACGAACCCGGTCGAGGCGGGCTTGAAGGACCTGTGGACGCGGACCGTGCCCGTGATGTCGACGGACTGGAGGGAACGGTTCTCCGAGTCCACGCGGAACCTCCTGGACGAGTCCATGTGGGAGCTCCACAACATCAACATGGGCCGGGTGGCCAACCCGCTGGAGTACGTGGAGATGCGCCGCAAGGTCGGCGGCGCGCCCTGGTCGGCTGGTCTGGTCGAGTACGTGGCCGCCGAGGTGCCGGCCCGGGTCGCGCACGCCCGCCCGCTCCAGGTGCTGCGCGACGCGTTCGCCGACGCGGTGCACATCCGCAACGACCTGTTCTCCTATCAGCGCGAGGTGGAGCAGGAGGGTGAACTCTCCAACGCCGTCCTGGTGTTGGAGAGCTTCCTGGGCTGTTCCACCCAGGAGGCCGCCGACCTGTCGAACGACCTGCTGACCTCCCGGCTCCAGCAGTTCGAGTACACGGCGCTCGCCGAGGTGCCCGCCCTCGCCGTACAGCACGGCCTGGGCCCGGACGAGGCGGCCGCCGTGCTGGCGTACGCGAAGGGCCTGCAGGACTGGCAGTCCGGTGGCCACGAGTGGCACATGGTCTCCAGCCGGTACATGAACGAGGGGGCGCGGGGGGCCGGGCCGGTCGCCCTGCCGTTCGTGCCCGGCGGTCCGGGCACCGCCGCCCTCGACTGGCGTTCCGTCCTCACCCCGCGCTCGGAGGGGCTGCGGCGGCGCAGTTTCACGCACGTGCCGTACCGGAAGGTGGGGCCGTCGCTGCTGCCCGACCTCGGCATGCCGTTCCCGCTGTCCCTCAGCCCGCACCTCGACCTGGCCCGCCGCGAACTGGTCGACTGGTGCCGGGACACGGGCCTGCTGGGGTCGCAGCCCGGCGACCCCGGCTCGGACCTGTGGACCGAGGACGAGCTGGTGGGCATGGACCTCGCCCTGTGCTCCGCGGGCATGGACCCCCGTGCCACGGCCGGCGCACTGTGCCTGAGCGCCATGTGGCTGGCCTGGGGCACGTACGCGGACGACTACTACCCCAGGGTCTTCGGCCGGGCGAAGTCGCCCGCAGCGGCGAGGGCGGCGACGGACCGGCTGATCGCCCTGATGCCGCTCGGCCCGGAGGGGGACGGCGCCGGGGTGGAGCCGGCCACCGTGATGGAGCGGGCCCTGAAGGACCTGTGGGCCCGGACGGCCGCCCTGATGGGCGGGGCGGACCTGGAGGAGTTCCGCGGCCACGTCGCCGGGACGCTGGACAGCTGGGTGTGGGAGATCGGCAACACCGCCGTGAACCGGATCCCCGACCCGGTCGACTACGCGGAGATGCGCCGCCTCACCTTCGGCAGTCAGCTGACGATGTTCCTGGCCAGGGCCGGGCGCGGGGACGGCGGGGTGCCGCCCGCGGTCCGGCGGGACGGGGCGGTGCGCTCGCTGGAGAGCGCCGCCGCCGACGTCGGGTGCCTCGTCAACGACCTCTTCTCGTACCAGCGGGACGTCGAGTTCGAAGGCGGCCTGCACAACCACGTCCTCGTCACCCAGAACTTCTTCGACATCGACTACCCGCAGGCGTTCCGGATCGTCTCCGACCTGCTCGTCCAGCGCATCCGCGAGTTCGAGCACATCCGCGACCACCAGCTCCCGGTGCTGTACGAGGACCACGGCCTCGACCGGACGGCGCGCGCCTGGCTGGACGCGTACGTACGGGGGCTGGAGGACTGGATGGCGTCCAACCTCCACTGGCACCGCAGCACCAGCCGTTTCGGGGAGGAGGACCTGCGCCGCGCCCCGGCCGGGGTGCCGGCGGCCCCGGCCCCGGCCCGGGCCCCGGCCCCGGCCCCGGGGCACGCCTCGTTCGGTCTGCCGGCGTTCGGGGTGTCGGCGGCCGCCGTGGGGCGGCGGCCCGCCTGACCCGCCGCCACCGGCTGGACGGTCACCTCGCGGGGCCCGTCCAGCCGGCCGGGACGTGACCGATCCGTACGCGCTGCGGGTGGTCGCCGACGGGGACGGACACCCGCTTCGCGCCGGTGGCGAAGTCGATGGCGGTGACCCGGTCGGAGCCACTCTCGGAGATCACGCAGCCGGTGCCGTCGCCGTCGACGGTGGCCCAGTACGGCTTGTCGGCGGGGACCAGCGGGCCCTCGGCGAGGGTGGCCCGGTCCACGACGGTGGCGTAGTCGTCCATGGTGCCGGCGATGCACAGCTTCGCGCCGTCGGGGCTCATCGACATGCCGTGGTGGCGGGAGTCGTTGACCCAGGTGGTGCGGTCGCTGCTGGTGGCGGGGTTCTGCGGGAGGGTCTTGACGCGGGTGACCCGGTCGGCGGCGACGTCGTACTCGACGAACCCGTTGAAGAACGACACCTGGAAGTAGAGCGTGGACTCGTCGGGGCTCATCGACACGGGCCGCACGGCGTCGGAGAGGTCCTTGCGACCGGCGGCGTCCAGCCGCTCCCGCATGTCGATGGTGCGGACCGTGCGGAAGGTCTGCGCATCGGCCACCGTGATCTTGCGGTCGCCCTTCGTCCAGTCCAACCAGGGGGCGTCCAGGGCGGAGGTCACGTCGCCGATGGAGCTGTTCCACAGGAAGCGGCCGTCGCGGGTGAAGGTGTTCTCGTGCGGCTTGTCGCCGGTGGTGAAGGAGCCGACCTGGCGGCCGGTCGCGATGTCGAGGACGTGCACGGTGTTCGCGGTGGACGCGGAGACGGCGACGCGGGTGCCGTCGGGCGAGACGGCCATGTGGTCGGAGCGGTACCCGGCCACCGGGAAGCGCCAGTTGACCCGGCCGGTGCGCAGGTCGAGGGAGACGACGTCGGCGAAGCTGGGGCGGGAGACGACCACGGCGGAGCCGTCCGGGGTGGTGTACATGTCGTCGACGAACTGGTCGTGGCCCTCGCCGGCGGTGTGCCGGATCCCGAGGAAGAAGCCCAGTCTGATCGGGTTGAGGTAGATCTCCCGGAGGCGTTCCTCCTTGTCGGGGACGACGTTGATGCGGCCGACGTGCTCCAGGTTGCCGGTGGAGGCGAGGACGTCGGCGGTGCCCTCCCAGTTGTTCCCCACGAACAGCACCTCGCGCAGCCCCGCGGAGACGGCGGAGGCCGGGGGCGGCGCTGCGTCGGGCGCGGACGCCGAGGCCGCCGGCGTCGCGGTGCCGGCCGCGAGGGCGGCCGCGGCCAGCGCGCCCACGGCGAGGAGGGTGCGGTGCACGGGCGTGCGGGCGGGCCGGTCGGTCCGGGACATTCGCTCAACTCCGTTGCGGGCAGGCGCTGTTACCGGCGGGTAAAATAGAGGGTGCAGCGAAAGGGCGCAACCCCCCTGGCTGCGCCCTTTTCCTCATGCCCTCGTGGCGTCATCGGCCTCTGGCCTCTGGCCTCATGCACTCATGGGCTCACATCCTCATGCCTGCGGGCCACCGACCCGGTGGCCGTCCCCGCTGATCCGGTGGCCGCCCCTTCAAGCCACCGAGCCGATCCTGCCGACCACCGTGGTCGAGGTGTCGGGGTGGATCGGGATGTGTCCGCCGGTCAGGGCCGCCCCGGAGCCGCCGCGGCGGTTGGCGACGATCTCGGCGGCGATGGACAGCGCGGTCTCCTCCGGGGAGCGGGCGCCGAGGTCCAGGCCGATCGGGGAGCGCAGCCGGGCCAGTTCGAGCTCGGTCACGCCGACCTCGCGCAGCCGCCGGTTGCGGTCCTCGTGGGTGCGGCGCGAGCCCATGGCGCCGACGTAGGCGACGGGCAGCCGCAGGGCCAGCTGCAGCAGCGGGACGTCGAACTTGGCGTCGTGCGTGAGCACGCACAGCACGGTCCGGCCGTCGACGTCGGCGGTCTCCAGGTATCTGTGCGGCCAGTCCACGACGATCTCGTCCGCCTGGGGGAAACGCTTCTTCGTCGCGAACACGGGCCGCGCGTCGCACAGCGTCACGTGGTAGCCGAGGAACTTGCCGATCCGCACCAGGGCGGAGGCGAAGTCGATGGCGCCGAAGACGATCATCCGCGGCGGCGGGACGCTGGACTCGACCAGGACCTTCAGCGGTTCCCCGCAGAGCCGGCCGTCGGCGCCGATCTCCAGCACGCCGGTCCTGCCGGCGTCGAGCATGGCGCGCGCCTCCTCCGCGACGGTGCGGTCGAGTTCGGGGTGGCCGCCGAGGCCGCCCTCGAATCCGCCGTCGCCGCGGACCAGTACGGCGCGGCCCCTGAGCTCGTCCGGGCCCTCGGCGATCCGGGCGACGGCCGCGGCCTCGCCGCGGGAGGCCGCGGCCAGGGCGGCGGCGAACACCGCGCGGCCCGGGGAGCCGACGGGCACCGGGGTGACGAGGATGTCGATGATGCCGCCGCAGGTCAGGCCGACGGCGAAGGCGTCGTCGTCGCTGTAGCCGAAGCGCTCCTGGACGGTCTCGCCGTCCTCCAGCGCCTGGCGGCACAGCTCGTACACCGCGCCCTCCACGCATCCGCCGGAGACCGAGCCGATGGCCGTGCCCTCGCTGTCGACGGCGAGGGCCGCCCCGGGCTGCCGGGGTGCGCTGCCCCCGACCGCCACGACGGTGGCGACGGCGAAGTCGCGTCCCTGCTCGACCCACCGGTTCAGTTCTTCGGCGATGTCCAGCATTGCGGCCTCCTCGGAGGTTCGGGTTCCAGTATCGGATGCGTGGAGGGTCAGTGCTTTTCGGTCAGGGTCAGTGGACCCCGAGCCAGCCCTCGATGGGGTGCAGTGCGTAGAAGACGATGAACACAGCCGTCAGTCCCCACATGAATCCGCCGATCTCGCGGGCCTTGCCCTGGGCGACCTTGATCGCGACGTACGAGATCACACCGGCGGCGACACCGGCCGTGATCGAGTACGTGAACGGCATCAGCACGACGGTCAGGAAGACCGGGATCGAGGTCGCGGTGTCGGCCCAGTCCACGTGGCGGGCGTTCTGCATCATCATCGCGCCGATGACCACCAGGGCGGCGGCCGCGACCTCACCGGGAACGATCTGCGTGATCGGGGTGAAGAAGATGCAGGCGGCGAAGAAGAGGCCGGTGACCAAGGAGGCGAGGCCCGTGCGGGCACCCTCGCCGACGCCGGTCGCGGACTCGACGAACACGGTCTGGCCGGAGCCGCCGGTGAAGCCGCCGATGGCGCCGCCGGCCCCGTCGATGAACAGGGCCTTGGACAGGCCGGGCATCCGCCCCTTGTCGTCGGCCAGCTTGGCCTCGGTGCCGACACCGATGATGGTGGCCATGGCGTCGAAGAAGCCGGCCAGCACCAGGGTGAAGACGATCATGCCGACGGTCATCGCGCCGACCTCGCCCCAGCCGCCGAACTCGACCTGGCCGAAGAGCGAGAAGTCGGGCATCGAGACGGCCGAGCCCTCCAGGACGGGCGGGCCGCTGGCCCAGGCCTTGTCGTCGATGTCGATGACGACGTTCAGGACGGCGGCGAGGACGGTGCCGGTGACGATGCCGATCAGGATGGCGCCGGGGACCCTGCGGGCCTGGAGCATGAAGATCAGCAGCAGGGTGGCGGCGAAGAGGAGCACGGGCCAGCCGGCGAGCTCGCCGGTCGGGCCGAGGGTCACGGGGCCACCGCCCGGGGCGGGGTTCTCGTGCACGAAGCCGGACTTCACCAGGCCGATGAGGGCGACGAACAGGCCGATGCCCATCGTGATCGCGTGCTTGAGCGCGAGCGGGATCGCGTTCATGATCATCTCGCGGAGGCCGGTGACGACCAGGAGACAGATCACGACGCCGTACATGACGCACATGCCCATGGCCTGCGGCCAGGTCATCTGCGGGACGACCTGCGAGGCCAGCACGCCCGAGACGGACAGGCCGGCGGCCAGCGCGAGCGGGACCTTGCCGACGAAGCCCATCAGCAGCGTGGTCACGGCGGCGGCGAACGCCGTGGCCGTGATCAGGGCCTTCTGGCTCAGGGTGTCCCCGGCGACGTCCTTGCCGGAGAGGATCAGCGGGTTGAGCAGGAGGATGTACGCCATGGCCATGAAGGTCGTGATACCGCCACGAACTTCTCTGCCGACGTTCGACCCTCTATGGGTGATGTGAAAGTACCGGTCGAGCCAAGAACGCCCGGCGGGGTGGCGAGAGCCGTCGCCGGCCTCTTCCGCGCTGGTCCTGGGCTCCACGGAGGACTGGGTCATGGTGCCTAACTCCCAAGGTTCACAGGGGCACCCGCTCGAAGTCTTCGGAGGCGGGATTTGGGAAATGCCGTTGGCTGCACGACCCGGGGTGACGGCCCGAGGCGACGCGATTGCGAACTGCGTGTACTACGGGTACTGCGGGGGTTCTGCGGTACGGGAGACGGTGCCGGGGTGCTGGCGTCGCCTTTCCTTCTCTTCGGGGGTACTGCCGGTGGGGCGGACCGCGAGCGGTGCGGTCCCCGTGTGCCGGACTCCGTGTGCTCCGGGCGGTGCTTCGCCGAAGGTGTGACGTTCCGCTGTCGCACCGCCCGGAGAGTCTGGGGTCCGGGGGCCTCGCGGCCCCCGGAGGACGCCGTCCTACAGGGTGCCGGTGAGGGCTTCCGGACGGATCGGCGTCTTGTTGAGCTCCAGGCCGGTCGCCGCCCGGATCGCCGCGAGGACGGCCGGGGTGGACGACAGGGTCGGGGCCTCGCCGAGACCGCGCAGGCCGTACGGCGCGTTCGGGTCGGCGAGCTCCAGGTAGTCGACCGGGATGCTCGGGGTGTCGAGGATCGTCGGGATCAGGTAGTCCGTGAAGGAGGGGTTGCGCACCTTCGCGGTCTTCGGGTCCACGATGATCTCCTCCATCACCGCGACACCGAGGCCCTGGGTGGTTCCGCCCTGGATCTGGCCGACGACGGAGAGCGGGTTGAGGGCCTTGCCGACGTCCTGGGCGCAGGCCAGCTCGACGACCTTGACCAGGCCGAGCTCCGTGTCCACCTCCACGACCGCGCGGTGGGCGGCGAAGGTGTACTGGACGTGGCCGTCGCCCTGGCCGGTGACCAGGTCGAAGGCGGCGGTCGGCCGGTGGCGGAACTCCAGCTCGATGTCGATGGCGTCCTCGCCCTCCAGCAGCTCGGCGATGTCCGCGAGGACCTCGCCGCCGTCGGTGACGACCTTGCCGCCTTCGAGGAGCAGCTCGGCGGTGGCCCACGCCGGGTGGTAGGAGCCGTTCTTCCGCCGGCCGATCTCCAGGACCTTCTCGCGCACGGCCTCGCAGGTGTTCTTCACGGCGCCGCCGGTCATGTACGTCTGCCGGGAGGCGGACGTGGAACCGGCGGAGCCGACCTGCGTGTCGGCCGGGTGGATGGTCACGTGGGTGACGCCGAGCTCGGTACGGGCGATCTGCGCGTGGACGGTGACACCGCCCTGGCCGACCTCCGCCATGGCGGTGTGGACCATCGCGACGGCCTCGCCGTTCACCACCGACAGCACCACGCGGGCGGTGGAGTAGTCGTCGAAGCCCTCGGAGAAGCCGACGTTCTTGATGCCGACCGCGTAGCCGACGCCGCGGACGACGCCCTCGCCGTGGGTGGTGTTCGACAGGCCGCCGGGCAGCGCACGGACGTCCGCGCTCTCGCCGGCCGACTCCCACTGGCGCTCCGGCGGCAGCGGGCGGGCCTTGACCCGGCGCAGCAGCTCGGCGACCGGGGCCGGGGAGTCCACGACCTGGCCGGTGGGCATGATCGTGCCCTGCTCCATGGCGTTGAGCTGGCGGAACTCGACCGGGTCCATGCCGAGCCTGGCCGCGAGCTTGTCCATCTGGGCCTCGTACGCGAAGCAGGCCTGGACGGCGCCGAAACCGCGCATGGCGCCGCAGGGCGGGTTGTTCGTGTAGAGGGCGATGGCCTCGATGTCCACGTCCTCGACGACGTACGGGCCGACGGAGAGCGAGGAGGCGTTGCCGACGACCGCCGGAGAGGCCGAGGCGTAGGCGCCGCCGTCCAGGACGATCCGGCACTTCAGGTGCGTGAGCTTGCCGTCCTTGGTGGCGCCGTGCTCGTAGTACAGCTTGGCCGGGTGGCGGTGCACGTGGCCGAAGAAGGACTCGAAGCGGTTGTAGACCATCTTGACCGGCTTGTTGGTCGCGAGGGCCAGGAGGCAGGCGTGGATCTGCATGGAGATGTCCTCGCGGCCGCCGAAGGCGCCGCCGACGCCGGAGAGCGTCATGCGGACCTTCTCCTCGGGCAGGCCGAGGACGGGGGCGATCTGGCGGAGGTCGGAGTGCAGCCACTGGGTGGCGACGTACAGGTCGACGCCGCCGTCCTCGGAGGGTACGGCGAGGCCGGACTCCGGGCCGAGGAAGGCCTGGTCCTGCATGCCGAAGGTGTACTCGCCCTCGACGATCACGTCGGCCCGCTTGCGGGCCTCCTCCACGTCGCCGCGGACGATCGGCTGGCGGTGCACGACGTTCGGGTGCGGGACGTGGCCGGCGTGGTGGTCGTCGCGGCCGGGGTGGAGCAGCGGGGCGTCGGGGGCGAGGGCGGAGGCCTCGTCCGTGACGACCGGCAGCTCCCGGTAGTCGATCTTGATCTTGGCGGCGGCGCGGCGGGCCGTCTCCGGGTGGTCGGCGGCCACGAGGGCGACGGGCTCGCCGTGGTGGCGTACGCGGCCGTCGGCGAGGACGGGGGTGTCCTGGATCTCCAGGCCGTAGTTCTTCATCGCGGCCGGCAGGTCCGCGTGGGTGAGGACCGAGTAGACGCCGGGCACGGCCAGCGCCTCGGAGATGTCGATGCTCGCGATCTCGGCGTGGGCGACGGGGCTGCGCAGGGTCTGGCCCCACAGCATGTCCTCGTGCCACATGTCCGAGGAGTACGCGAACTCGCCGGTGACCTTCAGGGTGCCGTCCGGGCGGAGCGTGGACTCGCCGATGCCGCCCTGGTTGTGCTTCTGGGAGACGTTGGTCGGCGTACCGGAGGGCGCGGTGCGGGTGTTGGCCATGGTCAGAGCGCCTCTCCCTGGCGGGCGGCCGCCAGGCGGACCGCGTCGAGGATCTTCTCGTAGCCCGTGCAGCGGCAGAGGTTGCCGGAGAGGGCCTCACGGATGTCCTGGTCGGACGGGTCGGAGTTGCTCTCCAGCAGCGCGTCGGCCTGCACCAGCAGGCCCGGGGTGCAGAAGCCGCACTGGACGGCGCCGGCGTCGATGAACGCCTGCTGGATCGGGGAGAGCCCGCCGCCCTCGCCGGTCTGCGAGTCGGTGCCCTTGGCGGTCCACCGCCGGGCCTCGTCGGTGGAGACGCCCTGGGCGCCGCCGCCGCACGCACCGGTGCCGCAGGAGTGGCCGTGCTCCTCGCGCTGCCTGGCGAAGTCGGCGAGGCCCTCGACGGTCACGACGTCGCGGCCCTCGACCTGGCCGGCGGCGACGAGGCAGGAACAGACCGGCACGCCGTCGAGGCGCACCGTGCAGGAACCGCACTCGCCCTGCTCGCAGGCGTTCTTGGAGCCGGGCAGGCCCAGGCGCTCGCGCAGGACGTAGAGGAGGGACTCGCCCTCCCAGACGTCGTCAGCCTGCTGCGGACGGCCGTTGACGGTGAAATTGACGCGCATGGTTACGCAGCCCCTTCGAGCGAGCGGCCGTTGGTGCCGCGGTACTGCTCCCACGTCCAGACCAGCTGGCGGCGAGCCATGATGCCGACCGCGTGACGGCGGTACTTCGCCGTGCCGCGGACGTCGTCGATCGGGTTGCACGCACCGGAGGCGAGCTCACCGAACTGCTTGGCGATCGACGGGGTGATGACCTTGCCGGACTCCCAGAACCCGCCCTCCTCGAGCGCGGCGTTCAGGAACTCCTCTGCGGCCCGGGCACGGATGGGGGTCGGCGCGGCCGAGCCGATGCCGGTGCGGACCGTACGGGTCCGCGGGTGCAGGGCCAGGCCGAACGCGCACACCGCGATGACCATGGCGTTGCGCGTGCCGACCTTGGAGTACTGCTGCGGGCCGGTGGCGTTCTTGACGTGGATCGTCTTGATGAGCTCGTCCGCGGCGAGCGCGTTGCGCTTGACGCCGGTGTAGAACTCGTCGATCGGGATCATGCGGGTGCCGCGTACGGACTCGACCTCGACGTCGGCGCCCGCGGCGAGCAGGGCCGGGTGGGAGTCGCCGGCGGGCGAGGCGCAACCGAGGTTGCCGCCGACACCGCCGCGGTTGCGGATCTGCGGGGACGCGACCGTGTGCGAGGCGAGCGCGAGACCCGGCAGCGTTTCCCGCAGGTTCTCCATGATCTGGGTGTAGGGGACGGAGGCTCCGAGCCTGGTGACCTCCTCGCCGACCTCCCACTCCCGCAGCAGCTCGACGCGGCCCAGGTCGAGGAGGTACTCCGGACGGCGGTGGTCGAAATTGATCTCGACCATGATGTCGGTGCCACCCGCAATCGGCACAGCTGTCGGGTGCTCGGCCTTCGCGGCGAGCGCCTCCTCCCAGCTGGCGGGGCGAAGGAAGTCCATGCGCGGCTCTCTTCTTGTAATCGGGTCGTTCACTTCAAGCCAGGAGGCGGACGGGCCCTCGACTGGTCGTTCACGTGGTGTTAACGCGGTGTGGAGCCAGTACACAAGCCGGGTGTCCCTCGGGTGCAGTCACTGAAACCATGAAGGAGTTGGCTGGCGGCCTCCCTCGTCTTGTAGATTCGTATGAAAGGCAGGATGCAACGACCTGCCCGATTTCCAACGGCAACATTCGAGACAGATCGGCGGCGACACCATGCGGCTGCGCGCACTGCTGGAAACCGAGGCGCTGGGGCTGCGGCTGCTGGGCGGCGAGGAAGAACTCGACCGGACGGTCCGCGGCGTCATGACGACCGACCTGAGGGATCCCAGCCGATACCTCACCGGGGGCGAACTCGTCCTCACCGGGCTGGCCTGGCGAAGAAATTCGGCCGACTCCGAGCCGTTCGTACGAATCCTCGCGAGCGCGGGCGTCGCCGGACTCGCCGCCGGCGAAGCCGAGCTGGGCGACATCCCGGACGATCTCGTGTCGGCCTGCGCACACCACCGCCTGCCGCTGTTCGCCGTGAACGAGGACGTTGCATTCGCCACGATCACCGAGTACGTCGTACGGCAGGTCTCCGGGGAGCGCGCCGGCGACCTCGCGGCCGTCGTCGACCGCCACCGCCGTCTGATGACCTCGGGCCCCGCGGGCGGCGGGCCGGACGTGGTGCTCGATCTGCTCACCACCGACCTCGATCTGCGCGCCTGGGTGCTGTCCCCCACGGGCCGGCAGATCGCCGGAGCGGGAGAACCCCTGGCGCCGGGCATCTGTGCGGCTCTGGCCGGCGAGCACCTCGCGGCGGTCCGCACCGGGCGCAGGGGCCCGCACCGGATCTCCATCCAGGGTATTACCTACTCGCTGTTCCCGATCAGAAGCGGGGGGCGCGGCGCGGCCGGCCCCGGCGGGCCCGGCAGCCGCGACGTGCGCGAGAGCGTGCTGTCGGACTGGCTGCTGGCGGTCGAGGCGGACGCGGGCGAGTGGCCCGCCGAGCGGCTGGACCTGCTGCAGGGCGTGACCCAGCTGATCGCCGTCGAGCGGGACCGGCGCGACGCGGCCCGCACCGTGCGCCGCCGGCTGGCGCAGGAGGTGCTGGAGCTGGTGCAGACGGGTGCCGCGCCCGCCGAGATCGCGGGCCGCCTGCGGGTGGCGGCCCCGGTGCTGCTGCCGGGGCTGGGCGCCGCCCCGCACTGGCAGGTGGTCGTGGCCCGGGTGGACTGGGACGGCGGGGACGTCCCCGGCGGCCCGGTGGCCCAGTCGCTGCTGGAGGAGATCCTCGTCGACCCGTCCGCCTCGGGCCCGGAGCCCTCGGACCGGATCGCCGTCGCGCACACCGGAGACGAGGCCATCGCGCTGGTGCCGCTGCCCTCCCGCCCCGGGGAGCCGGGCGAGGACAAGGGCCCGGCCGCCGCCCTCCACGCCGACGAGCTGCTGGCCGCCGTACGCGAGCCGCTGCAGGCGGGGCTGGACGGCGACGGCCGGCTCACCCTGGGCGTCAGCGCGGCCGTGCACTCCGCCGAGGGGCTGCGCGGGGCGCTGGAGGAGGCGCGGCACGCCCGCCGGGTGGCCGCGGCGCGCCCGGGCCGGGTCTGCGCGGCGGGCCACCACGAGCTGGCCTCGCACGTCCTGCTGCTGCCCTTCGTGCCGGACGACGTGCGACGGGCGTTCACCGCGCGGCTGCTGGACCCGCTGCGTGACTACGACCGCCGGCACCGGGCCGAGCTCATCCCGACGCTGGAGGCGTTCCTCGACTGCGACGGGTCGTGGACGCGGTGCGCCTCGCGGCTGCACCTGCACGTCAACACGCTGCGCTACCGGGTCGGGCGAATCGAGCAGTTGACGTCGCGTGACCTGTCGCGGCTGGAGGACAAGCTCGACTTCTTCCTGGCCCTGCGCATGAGCTGAGCATTCCGCCGCACGGGCGGGAGGGGCGTGTTCCGGAAAGTGCTGACGCGGCGTCCGGACTTTGTGAAAGAGTTCACCCGACCCCTTGGCCGAACCCGCCGATCCGTGCTCTCATTTCGCCCCAGGGCTCGAAGACGTGCTTGCTGCTTGTTGCTTTGGGGAGGGCAATGTGGCGGACACCGCCATGTCCGGTGCCGGAACCACCGGGGGGGACGACCCCCTCCAGCGGGCGATATGGCGGCTGCGTTCGCGCGGCTGCTGGACCGATGCGGCGGCCCTGCTGGCCCCGCATGTCGACGACGACGCCGGCGCCGCCGTGCAGCGCACCGCGCTGCTGATCGAGCGGTGCCTGTTCACCGGGCAGGGCTGGGCCGAGGCGGAGGACGCGCTGCGCGTCGCCGAGGCGGTGGCCGCGGACGACGACGAGCGGGGGGCCGCGGCCTGCGAGCGGGGGCACCTGGCGTACGCGGCCACGGTCCTCGGCGTACGCGACCGCGCGGACGAGGCGCGGGCGGCGCTGGGCCGTGCCGCCGCCCTGCTGTCGCCGGACTCCCGCACCCGACCGCTGCTGGACCTGCGGCGGGGGCTGGTCGCGGAGCACCTGGCGGACGCCCCGCAGTCGGCCCGGCCGGCGTACCGGCGGGCGCACGCCGGGGCCGCGGCGCACGGGGACACCCTGCTGCTGTCGTTCACGTGGCGGCACCTGGCGGCGCTGGCCCTGCGGGACGGGGAGGTCGCGGAGGCCCGCAAGGGCTTCGCGGAGTCGCTCCGCATCCGCGAGGAACTCGGCTTCCTGGTCGGCACCGCCCCGGCCCTCGCGGCGCTCGCGGAGGCCGAACCCGAGCCGGAGGCCAGCCGGCTCCGGGCCGAGGCCCGCCGCCTGTTCCGCCTCCTGGGCGGCATCCCGACCTGGCTCGCCGACCAACTCCACCCGACCCCGGCCGCCTGACCCCGCCCGACCCCTCGCCTCGATCGGCGGCGGGGGGTTGGGCTGCCGATCCCGGCCCCCAGCCCGGGCGCTGCCCGGACCCGCGCCTCAAACGCCGGCGGGGCTGGATCGACCGGGCAGGCACCCGGCACTCCCGAGCATCGCCCGGCCAACCGCCTCGAACGCCGGCGGGGCTGGACGGGCCGGGCTCCGCCCGAGCATTCGCCTCGAACGCCGGCGAGGCTGAATGGCCGAGCCCGCAGGCCGCCACGGCAGTCCAGCCCGGCCGCCGATCGAGGGCCGGGGTGCGGGGGCCGGCCCCCGGCGACGGCGCCGCGCCCGCCCACGAACGGGCACGCCAGGGGCAGGCGGCGGAGCCGACCGATCCAGCCCTGCCCTGGCAATCCGGCCCCGCCGGGACGAACCAGCCCCGCCGGCGATGAGGCGCGGGGGTCCGGGCCGGCCCCGGCACGGCGGCGCGCCCCCGCACGAGCAGCGAGCCGGGGCGGCGCAGCCTGCCCGGTGCAGCCTCGCCGGCGTTTGAGGCGCAGGGCGGCGGTAGGCGTCAGGCGGCGGCCGAGCCGGCGAAGTGTTCCCGGACCAGGGACTCGACCACCGGCAGGTTGCCCGCGATCAACGCCTCCAGCAGCGCCGAGTGCTCCGCCGCGTCCGCGACCAGGTCTGCCCGGCGCACCCGTGCCGCACCGGGGACCGGCCACTGCGAGCGCCGGTGGAGCTCCTCCGCGACCTGGACCAGCTGGTCGTTGCCGTCCAGGGCCAGCACCTCCCGGTGGAAGGCCCGGTCGGCGTCCGCGTAGCCGGCCAGGTCCCCGGCAGCGGCGGCGGCCGCCGTGGCGGCGGCGGCCGGCTGCAGGGCGGACCAGGTCCGGGCCGGGACCGTACGGGCCAGCCGCAGCATCACCGGCACCTCGATCAGCGCCCGTACCTCGGCCAGCTCGGCCAGCGCCCGCGGGGTCCGCTCCAGCACCCGGAAGCCGCGGTTCGGCAGGCACTCCACGGCCCCTTCGAGGGCGAGCTGCTGCATCGCCTCGCGCACCGGCGTCGCGGAGACGCCGAAGCGCTCCCCGAGCACGGGCCCGGAGTAGATCTCTCCCGGTACCAGTTCGCCGTCGACCAGCGCGGCGCGCAGCGCCTCCAGCACCTGTCCGCGTACGGAGTGGCGCAGTACCTTCTGGGTCGGGATCAGAGCCGACACCCCGACACGGGCCGCTTTGTGCACTCGGTCCTCCTGTGGGTCTCGGCCTGTCGGGAGAATAGTTGAATCCGTCCGGGAAGTGTGGATACAGACGGCCTCAGATCGGCTAAGGTAAGGCTTACCTATGTCGATCACGACCTCTGATCGGTGATGCCGCATGCCCGCGCCTGCCCTCGCCCTCACCCCCGCCCCCGTACTCGCGCCCCCCGCCTCCCCGCTGGCGGACGCGTACGCACGGCTGACGGCGGTCTACGAGGGCCTGCGGGTGGAGGAGCACGCCGCGCACGCACCCGCCCCCCGCGGCGCGGGGTGGATCGGCGCGGACGAGCTCGCGGCGGGCGGCCCGGCCCTGGACGCGTTCCTGGCCTGGGACAGGGCCCAGGTCATGAAGGACTACGGGCGTGAGGCGCGCCCCGACGTCGTCGCCACCTTCGGCCTGCACCGGTACGCGTGGCGCGCGTGCCTGCTGACCACCGTTCCGTGGTTCCTCGACCGCCGGGTGCCCCGGTTCGGCCCGGCGGACGTGGCCGTCCACCGGCCCCTCGGGCGGATCAGCGTCCGCGCCGAGTCCTTCGCCTGCCTGCCGGACGATCCGGCGGCGGTCCTCCCCGGGGCCCGGGTCGTGCCCGACGGGGAGGCCCTGCGGGCCGAGGTGCGCGCTGCGGTGGCGCAGCACCTCGAACCGGTGCTGGACGGCTTCGGCCCGCGCACCCGGCGCAGGCAGCGCGCCCTGTGGGGCCTCGCGACGGACTCGCTGGTGGCGGGCCTGTGGTACGCGGCGAAGCTCCTCGACGAGGAGCCGCGGGCCATCGCCGAGCTTCAGGCCCTGCTGCCCGGCGCCACGGCCCCGTACACCGGGGGCGCCGGATTCCGTACGCTGGCGGGCCCGGACGGCGAGCCGCTGGCGACCCGGGACCGGGTCAGCTGCTGCCTCTTCTACACGATCCGGCCCGAGGAGACCTGCGTGACCTGCCCCCGGACCTGTGACGTGGACCGGGTCGCCCGCCTCACGGCCCGCGCCGCCGCCGCCGCGACCGGCTGAGCGCCCGCCGTCCGACGGCACCCTCCGGAACCCCCGCACCGGGTGTCAGTGGTGGCGCGTACGGTCAGCGGATGATCGACCACAGGCCCCCGCTGTCCTCGCTCCACGACTTCGCCCCCTGGGATCCGGTGCTGCGGCTCCTGCTCGCCGGCCACCCGGAGATCCGTCCCGACGGGTCCGCCCGCGTGGCGGGACGCATCGGCCGGCGCGGTTGGAGCCTGTGGCTGCCGGGCGGGATGTCCCCGCAGAGGCCGGCGGCGGTGGAGCACGTCCAGCGGGCGCTCGCGCGCGGCGGTGTCGAGGAGGTCGCGTTCTCGGCGGAGATCACGCCGACCGGGCGGACGACCCTCCGCCTGGTCTGGCCCTGCCCGGCCGTGGAAGCCGCCGTCGGCTACCCGGACCTCGGCGTGCTCGTCCTGGTCGACGGCTCCGTGCCCGAGCCCTGGCGCCGCCTCCCCGACCCGGTGCCGGGGGCGGCTCCGGCCCCCTCGGCCGACCTGGAGCTGCTGGAGCGCACGCTCCGCGAGGAGCTCCCGGACGCCGTCGGAGCGACGGAGGAGGACATCGCCGCGGCCGAGGCCCGGCTCGGCGTCACCCTCCCGGACGAGCTGAAGGTCTTCTACCGGGTGACCCGAGTACAGGGGGAGGACCGGAGCGACTTGCACGAGCTGGACCGGGCCTCCGAGGCGGTCGGCTACGAGGTCTGCGCCCTGGACGAGTTGTACGCCGCCGACCCGGCGGTCCGTCATTCCCGCTGGAGGTTCGGCGCGACGAAGGGGCTCCGCACCGCGCCCGACGCCGCGGTGCAGGGCCTGGCCGGCTCGCCCGGCTGGATCGTCTTCGGCAGCAACGGCGGCGACGAGATAGCCGTCGACCTGACCCCCGGCCCGGGCGGGTACCTCGGGCAGGTCGTCCTGATCGACCACGAGCAGAGCCTCGGCGCCGAACTCGTCGCCGACTCCTTCACCGACCTGGTCCTGGGCCGGAACGGGGAGCGGCCCCGGGCCCGCCACGAGGGGCTTCCGGTCGTGGCCGAGGTCGGCGGCGCCGGCCTGCCGACCGTCCGGGCGGCAGCCCATCCGGCCCTCGAAGTGCTGACCGTCGGCGCCGGGCACGGCGCGCCGTTCGGCCTCGCCCCCGTCACCGGGCTACCCCGTCTGCGCACCCTCACCGCCGCCCCCGGGACGCTCGCCGACCCCCTGGAGATCCCGGGGCTCACCGGGCTGGAGTTCCTGGCACTCGGCCCGCAGGAATGGCGCACCCTGCTGGACGCCGGCGCCGTACCGCGCACCCTGTCGGCCGCCGCCGTCAGGGAGGAGGGGCAGGACCGGCGGAGCGTGGTGGCCGTCGCCAACGAGCTGCTCGCCCTGTGGGACCGGCCCCTGATCGACGAGACCGTCCTCGAAGGAGTCCTCCTCCCCGAGGCGTAGCCGCCGGTCCCCGTCAAGCGGCTCGCGCGCCAACCCACCCGTCCGGCTGACCTTAATCGAACACAACTCCCGCCACGCGGGCGGGAGTTCGAACGACAACACCCTATCCGGCGGGCCGCGCACCCCGATGGCGTCCACTTGCCCAGAAACCCCCATGCCGAGCCGATCTCCTGCGCCACCATGGCCCCGGTAGGCCGCAAGTCGATGCAAAGGCGAGGGACATCCGCATGAGACTGACCGACATATC
This sequence comes from Streptomyces pallidus (ex Mingjun et al. 2026), assembly GCF_051550185.1. NCBI lineage: Bacteria > Bacillati > Actinomycetota > Actinomycetes > Kitasatosporales > Streptomycetaceae > Streptomyces > Streptomyces pallidus (ex Mingjun et al. 2026). The sequence goes on from NZ_CP196181.1 coordinate 1,871,374, forward strand.
GCTGGACTGGCTGCTGCCCGGCAGCCTGTTGATCCTGGGCGTACTTGCGGCAGTTGCGGTACTGGCCCGGGGCAAGCGGGAGAGCGAGAAGGCGGCGAACGACGACTCCTGGGAGCGCAGCGAGGAACGGCGGCGGCGCAAGGAAGCCGTCTACGGAACCGCCTCCTACGCCCTGTTGTTCTGCTGTGCGGCGGTGGCCGCCGCACTCTCCTTCCACGGGCTGGTCGGCTTCGGCCGGCAGAACCTGAACCTCTCCGGGGGCTGGGAGTACCTGGTCCCCTTCGGCCTCGACGGCGCCGCGATGTTCTGCTCGGTGCTCGCCGTACGCGAGGCGAGCCACGGTGACGCCGCCCTCGGCTCCCGCATGCTGGTCTGGCTGTTCGCGGGCGCGGCGGCCTGGTTCAACTGGGTGCACGCGCCGCGCGGCATCGGCCACGACGGGGCGCCCCACTTCTTCGCCGGCATGTCGCTGTCGGCCGCCGTCCTCTTCGACCGGGCCCTCAAGCAGACCCGCCGGGCCGCCCTGCGCGAGCAGGGCCTGATCCCGCGACCGCTGCCGCAGATCCGCATGGTCCGCTGGCTGCGGGCGCCGCGCGAGACGTTCGGCGCATGGTCACTGATGCTGCTGGAGGGCGTCCGCACCCTGGACGAGGCCGTCGAGGAGGTGCGCGAGGACAAGCGGGAGAAGGAACTGGACCGCCACCGCAGGCGGGACCAGAACCGGCTGAACCGGGCCCGGCTGAAGGCGTTGGGCCGGCAGAACCGGACGTTCGTGTTCGGGCGCTCGCGCGGGCGCCAGGTGGACATGGCGGGGCTTGCCTCCGCGACGGGCTCCGCGCCGGTCGGCGCGGAGCCGGCCATAGCGGATCAGGGACAGCTGCCCTCCCCGCGCCGACACCTCTCCCTGCAGGCCGTGACCGGATCGGACCTCGGTGACGTGTCCGGCCCGCGCACGGTCGACCTGACAGCCGAGGACGACACCCAGACGATCCCCCGGCTCGACTCCCTGGAACGCAAACTCAAGGACCTGGAACAGCAGTTCGGCTGAGGTCCCGCCGTCCCGCCGGTCCCGCCCGCCCGTCGCCGGGCGGGGGCCGGTCAGCCCGAAGGGCCCGCCTGGTCAAGGCGGGCCCTTCGACGTTCGAACCGTTCACGTCGCACACGTCGCGCACGTCGTGCAGGTAGCTCAGGTCGTTCAGGCCTCGGCGACGCCGTGCAGTTCGAACCACACCACCTTGCCCGCCGCCGGGGCGCCCGCCGTGTCCACGCCCCAGGCGTCGGCGAGCGCCTGCACGAGTACGAGCCCCCGCCCGTGCGTACCGTCGTCGGCGGCCGGTACGTACGGGAGCGGGGGCCGGCCCGCGGCGTGGTCGCGGACCTCCACCCGGAGCCGGCCCGCGCAGAGGCGGGCGGACACCTCGGCGCCCTGGTCGGTGTGGACGAGGGCGTTGGTGACGATCTCGGTGGCCAGGAGCTCGGCCGCCTCGGCGGTGTCGGCCCGGCAGCGGTGCCGCATCAGCTCCCTGAGGGCCCTGCGGACCTCGCCGACGGCCCTGAGATCGGCACGGCGCACACTGTGCCGCAGCTCCATGGCCGCCTCCTTGCCCGCCGCCGGCTCCGTAGCGGACGGCTCCCGCTGGAGGGGCCGCCCTCTGCGCCACTGCTTCCCGGTCTTCGCCTCCACCCGCACGGCGATGCCCCTCCCCCGTATCCCCTGGATCTCGAACAGGTCTCCGGAATGCATGCCCGCGGGGGTTTTCCGCACTCCTGCGGGCTCCCGGCCGCATCACGTCGCAGCGCGGTAATCCGGCCATCCCGGTCTCCCGGCCGCCCCGCCGCCGAGCACCGACGCCCCGTCGGAAGGTCCGAATCCGGCCACCGTCCCGGGTCCGTTCCCCGGTGGAACGTACGGCGGTCCGGGGCCGGTCACCCCGCCCACGAGGAAGGGTCCGCTCCGGAGCACTCAAGGACCGGAACGGGGTCCCGTCCGGAAAAAGGCCGGAAAGCGGCATTCCCCACACGCCCGTTCCGCGGGGGCGCGTTACCGGACGGGACTACTTTGACGGTCGGGCCGTACTGCAGGAGGGCCAGGAAATCTCCCCTCGGTTCCGCGCGGCCGGGACACCGGGACGCGAATGCGCTTCACGACTCCCAGACCGCGGCGGCCGTGCGGTCGTCGGCGTACCCCTTGACGCGCAGCTGCGTGTCGGCCAGGAAGGTGGCCAGGCCGGGCGGTTCCCCGTCGGACCAGCGGGCCGCGAGCTCGGCGGGCAGCAGCTCCTCCTCCCGCATCGGTTCGGCCAGGCCGCCGGAGCAGAGCAGCAGGGTGTCGCCGGGACGGGCGACGGCCGCACGGAACCGGAAGCCGGGCCCCGGGTCGAGGCCGGGGTTCCGGTCGGACCGGGCGGTCGGCGCGGGCGCAGGTGCGGGTGCGGGTGCGGGCGGCGGCTCGGCGGCCTCCAGGTCCTGCCAGGCACCGGAGCGGAGCCGGAACAGCCCGCCGGCGCCGGCGCCGAAGCAGACGCGGGTGCGGCATTCGGGGTCGATGGGCAGGAGCAGGGCGCGCAGCCCGGCGGTGTACGCGTCCTCCGCGTGGCCGAGTTCGGCGGCGCGGGCCCGCAGCCGCCCGTAGCCGCGGTCGGTGAGCCGCTGGAGCCCTGAGCGGAGGGCTTCGCGGCGTCCGGAGCGGATGTCGTCGGCCAGCCTCGACTGGCTGCGGCCGACGGCGGCGCCGATCCAGTGGCACAGTTCGGCGGCGGCGTCGGCGGCGGCCGGGGCGGCGCGGTCGCCGCCGGCGAGGACCACCAGGACGAGGGCGTCGTCGCCGGTGCCGAAGCGGGCGGTGAGCAGGACGTCCCGGCGGGCCTCACCGCGGTAGCGGGCGGAGTCCCCGCGGACCGAGGCGGCGCGCAGGGTGCAGATCCCGTGACGGGCGCCTTCGAGGACGGTGTCCGGGACCAGGGCGTCGAGCGCGGCGGGGTCGGCGAGGGGCAGTGCGCCGGGCTCGGGGGCGTACGTGGGCGCCCGGTCCCCGAGGTGGCGCACCTCGGGCCGCGCGGACGGTGGCGGAGCCTGCGGGGCGGGTGGCACGCGCGGGGCGACCGGGGCGGGTGGCCGCGCGGGTTCGGGTACGGGTTGCGGTGCGGGCCGCGGGGGCGGGGGCGTGTCCTCCTCGGCCAGGACGGGCGGCACGGTCACGTCCCCCAGCCCGTACCCGGTCATCCCGCCCTCGCGCGGATCCCGCGGCCGGGGCAGCCCCGGCCGGTCCCCCGGCGCCGCACCGTATCCCCCGGCCCCCACCGGCCCGTCCGGCAGGGGCGGCGCGTCCGGCGGCCCCGGCTGCGGCGGTACTCCGGGCGGCGCCGCGACCGGTGCGGGCGGGGGCAGCGGGGCGGTCACGGAGGCCGCCGAGTCGTACCGGCTTTCGAGGGTGTCCCCCGGGTCGGGGTCCGGGCCCGCGTCGGGGTCCTCGTACAGCCTCTGCCACCAGTCGTCCGCGCCCTGCTGACTCATGCCGCTATTCTCGGCCCCCCGCCGCCGCGGAGAACGCGGAATACACGAAATGGGGTCCCTTCCGTTTCTTTCCCGCAGCTCCGCGAATTCCGCACATCCGTACGGCCGCTCGCCCGGCCGTCCGACCGGCCCGACGCGGCCCCGCTCCCGCTCGCGAAATCGGGTGCATTTGCCCCTCCCGGAGATTTCCGGGCAACCGTCGCACAAGTTGCTTTCGACCGGGGGGTGTTGGTGCTGCGGCCGGGCGTACGGCGATGATGTCCGCGGCGGGTTTGCGCCGTGGCCGCTTCCCGCCAGGGGCGGTGTGCCGCGAGGTGGGGGTGGACGGATGTGCTGACGGCGATAGGGCTCGACGAGGGCCAGGAGGCGGCGTACCGCGCGCTGGTCGCGCTGGGGGCGTCGGAGGTGCCGGATCTCGCGCACCGGCTGGCGCTGCCGGTGCCGCAGACCGAGCGGGCGCTGCGCCATCTGGAACGGCACGGCCTGGCCGCGCAGTCCTCGGCCCGGCCGGGCCGCTGGGTGGCGGCCCCGCCGGGGGTGGCGCTGGCTGCGCTGCTGGCGCGGCAGCGCAGCGAGCTGGAGCAGGCGGAGCTGTCGGCTGCGCTGCTCGCGCAGGAGTACCGGGGGGAGGCGGCCGAGCCGACGGTGCACGACCTGCTGGAGGTGGTGACGGGCGCGAGCGCGGTGGCGCACCGGTTCCGGCAGCTCCAGCTGGGCGCGGTGCAGGAGGTGTGCGCGCTGGTCACGGGCCGGCCGCACGCGGTGACGGCGGCCGACAACGAGGAGGAGGAGCGGGCCGCCGCCGCGCGGGGGGTGGTCTTCCGGGTGGTGGTCGACCAGGACGTGCTGGGCGGGCCGACGGGGATCCGGGAGGCGTCGACGGCGCTGGCGCGCGGGGAGCAGGTACGGGTCACGGACCGGGTCCCGACGAAGCTGGTGATCGCAGACCGGTCCCTGGCGATGGTCCCGCTGACGGCGCGCGGGGCGGAGCCGACGGCGCTGGTGGTGCATGCGTCGGGGCTGCTCGACTCGCTGACCGGCCTGTTCGAGGCGGTGTGGCGGGAGGCGGTACCGCTGCGGCTCGGCACGACGGGGGCGGCGGAGGAGTCGGGCGGCGTGCCGGACGCCACGGACCTGGAGATCCTGACGCTGCTACTGGCCGGGCTGACCGACGCGAGCGTGGCCAAGCACCTGGAGCTGGGGCTGCGGACGGTGCAGCGGCGGGTCAAGGGGCTGATGGAGCTGGCCGGGGTGACGACCCGGCTCCAGCTCGGCTGGCACGCGCGGGAGCGGGGCTGGGTGGCCCGGTAGCCCCTGGTCGGGCACGCTGAGCATGTGGATCTGCCACAGCTGCTCCTGGTGGGGCTGGTGCTGCTGCTCGGGGTGGCCGGGGTGTTGGTCCCCGGTGTTCCCGGAACCTTGCTCGTCTGGGCCGGAGTGCTGTGGTGGGCGCTGAGGGAGCGGTCGGCGGCGGCCTGGTCGCTGCTGGTCTCGGCGACCGCCCTGCTGCTGGTGGTGCAGGTGGTCAAGTGGCAACTGCCGCCGCGCCGGCTCCAGGGGGTCGGGGCGTCCCGCCGGATGGCGGTGTACGCGGGGGTGGGCACGCTGCTCGGCTTCGTGCTGCTGCCGGTGGTGGGCGCGGTCCCGGGCTTCGTCGGCGGCATCTACCTGTGCGAGCGCATGCGGTTGGGCACGCACGGCGAGGCGTGGGCGTCGGTGCGGGCGGTGATGCGGGCGGTGGGGACGAGCGTGCTGGTGGAGCTGCTGGCCTGTCTGATGGTGGTGGGGGCGTGGGTGGGCATGGTGCTGTCGAGCTGACGCTCCCGTACCCCCGGCCGGCCGAAGGGCCGGACGGGAGCACGAACGGGGCACGGACGGGGTTTCGGGCGTCCGGAAGCGGGGCCGACGCGCCGCGCACCGGGCCGGGACCGCGGACCTGGGTCCGGTACGGGTCCCGTATCGGCCTGCCGTCCGATGCGGCGCCGGCCGGGATGCGGGACCGTGTGCGTATGAGGGAGTTCGAGGGTTTCAGCGAGGCGGAGCTGGCATACCTCCGGTCGCAGCCGCTGGGCCGGCTGGCGACGGTGGACGCGACGGGCCAGCCGCAGGCCAATCCGGTCGGGTTCTTCACCCAGGAGGACGGCACGATCCTGGTCGGCGGGCTCGCCATGGGGACGACGAAGAAGTGGCGGAACCTGCAGGGGAACCCGCGGCTGGCGCTGGTCGTCGACGACCTGGTGAGCACCCGGCCGTGGCGGGTCCGCGGCATCGAGATCCGCGGCCGCGCCACGCTGGAGGTCGGACCGCACGCCCTGGGCGCCCACTTCAGCCCGGAGGTCATCCGGATCCACCCGGACCGGGTCCTCGCCTGGGGCCTCGACGGCCCGTGAGCCACGGGTCGGGCAGGACGGACGAGCCGGACGGGGCGGGGCGGCGGCAGGGGCGGGGGCGGCGACGGCAGGTACCGCCCGGGCCGCCGCCACCGCCCCACCGCCCCCGCCCCGGCAGCACCCGCCACGCCCCGCCCGCACCCGGGCCCCGTCGGACCGGGCACCGCCGGAGGCCGGTCAGGCGTTCCGGCCCCGCTTGGCCGCGTAGTTGGCGCGGCCCTCGGCCGCCTTGCTGCGCCAGTCGCGGCGGATCTCGGCGCGCAGCCGTGCGTCCGTCTTGGCCACGATCCGCTGGTTCTCCCGCATCAGCTTGCGGTAGCTCTCCAGGCGGCGCAGCGGCAGCTCCCCGGCGGCGATGGCCGCCAGCACCGCGCAGCCCGGCTCCGCCTCGTGGGCGCAGTCCTGGAAGCGGCAGTCGGCGGCGTACTCCTCGATCTCGGAGAAGACCTGTCCGACGCCGGTCCCGGCGTCCCACAGGCCCACGCCGCGCAGCCCCGGCGTGTCGATCAGCACGCCCCCGCCCGGCAGGGCCAGCAGGTTGCGGGTGGTGGTGGTGTGGCGGCCCTTGCCGTCCACGTCGCGCGTGGCCTGGACCTCCATGACGTCGGCCCCGAGCAGGGCGTTGGCCAGGGTGGACTTGCCGGCGCCGGAGATGCCGAGCAGCACGCTCGTACCGTCGGCGACGATCGCCGCGAGGACGTCCGTGCCCTCCCCGGTGAGGGAGGAGACGGTGAGGACCTGGACGCCGGGCGCCGCGGTCTCCACGTCCTGGACCAGGTACGCCAGCGCGGCCGGGTCCGGTACGAGGTCGGCCTTGGTCAGGACCACGAGCGGCTGCGCGCCCGACTCCCACGCGAGGGCCAGGAACCGCTCGATGCGGCCGAGGTCGAGTTCGACGGCGAGGGAGACGGCGATGATCGCGTGGTCGACGTTGGCGGCGAGGATCTGCCCCTCGGAGCGCTGCGAGGAGGTGGAGCGGACGAACGCGGTGCGGCGCGGCAGGTAGGCCTTGACGTACCGCGGGTTCCCGGCCGGCTCCACCGCGGCCCAGTCACCGGTGCAGATGACGCGCAGCGGGTCGTGCGGGGTGACGAAGGCGGTGTCCGCGCGGACGGTGCCTTCGGCGGTCACGAGGTCGCACTGGCCGCGGTCGACCCGGACGACGCGGCCCGGCAGCAGGCCCTGGGCGGCGTACGGGGCGAACTCGGCCTCCCAGGCCGCGTCCCAGCCGAGGGAGGTCAGCGCGGAGGAGTCCGAGGGTCCCGAGGAGATCGGGGAAACGGCAGCAGCCGAAGAAGAAGAAGCGGAAGCAGAGGAGAAGGAGGAGAGCGTCAAGGGGAACCCTTCACAGGGTGGCCCCGGCCTCGCATGCGCCTGTGGCGCGCGAAAGAGGGTGCGAGGTCAGCCGGAGGCCACGGGAGTGGCATTGATGGTCTTCTGAGTGCGGACAGCACTCTGCGCAGTGACAGTCATCAATGGACTCACCTCCCGCTCGGGTAACGCTCGATCGGCCCCGCACCGTTCGGCGAGGACGGATCCACCGTAGCAAGTACGCCCGCGGCGGCACCAATTGTTTTTCCGCCGCGTCCACCGGCCGGGTCAGTGCTTGCGCAGGCGGGCCGTGTAGTCCTCCGGGGGGAGGAAGTTCGACCAGCGTTCGGGGAACTCCGAGGGGGTGCCGGCGTCCCCGTCGCCGTCCTCGTCGTCCTCGTCCTCGGACTCTCCTTCGGCCAGTGCGCGCCAGGCGGCGGCCCGCGCGACGAGCTGGGCGGCCTCCGCCTCGCGGGCCCGTTCGTTGGCCTCGCGGGCGGCGGCGGTCGCCACGGACGGCCAGACCCGGTCGATGGCGGCGTTCACGGCGGCGCCGACGAGGACCGCGAAGGCGGAGACGCCGATCCACAGGAGCACGGCGACGGGGGCGGCCAGTGATCCGTAGATGGTGGGGCCCTCGACCGTGTTGATGAGGTAGAGCCGCAGCAGGAACGAGCCGAGCACCCACATGGCGAGCGCGACGAGCGCACCGGGGACGTCCTCGATCCACGGCGAGCGCACGGGCACGGACACGTGGTAGAGGGTGGTGAGGAAGACGATGGACAGCAGGGTGACGGTGGGCCAGTACAGCACGGCGATCACTTCCGTGCTCCAGGGCAGCCACCGCACGACGGCGTCCGGCCCGGCCACCATCAGCGGCAGCACGACCGCGCCGATCATCAGGGCGATCACGTACAGCAGGAAGGCCAGCAGCCGGGTCTTGACGATGCCGCGGTGGCCGTCGAGCCCGTACATGACGGTGATGGTGTCGATGAAGACGTTGACGGCGCGCGACCCGGACCACAGGGCGAAGGCGAAGCCGAGGGAGATGATGTCGGGCCGGCCGCGCGAGGTCACGTCGTCCAGCATCGGTCTCGCGATCTCCTGGACGCCCCGGTCGGAGAGGACCGTGCCGACGGCGCGGAGGATGTTCTCCTCGATGGAGGCCACGAAGGTGCCGCCGGTCCAGCCGTCGACGTAGCCGAGGACGCCGAGGAGGCCGAGGAAGAGCGGCGGGAGGGACAGCAGCGTGAAGAACGCCGCCTCCGCGGCCAGTCCCAGGATCCGGTACTCGATGCACGAGTTCACGGTGTCCTTGAGGAGCAGCCACGCCATCCTGCGCTTGGAGACGTTGCGGTAGAGGGCTCGGGCCCGGTGGAGTCGCCCGGGGACCCGCCCGGGAGTTTCTTCTACTGGCTGCACGTCCTTACGGTATCCGCATGGCAGCCACCACCCACACCGTGACGAATCAGGCTCCTCCCCTGGTGGGACACGACGTCTACGCCGGCGACCGGGTCCTCACCGAGAACGTGGAGCGTCATCTGGGCGACGCACCGCCCGGACTGCTCGCCGGGGTGCGCGGGGAGCTCTCGGAGCTGGGGCGGGCCGCGGGGTCCGCGGAGGTGCAGGAATGGGCCCGGCAGGCCGACGAGCACCCGCCGCGGCTGCGCACCCACGACCGGGACGGGAACCGGATCGACGAGGTGGAGTTCCACCCGGCCTGGCACCGGCTGCTGGGGCACGCGGTGGGCGCCGGGCTCACCGACGCCCGGACCCGGCCGGCCGGGCACCTGCGGCGGGCGGCCGGGTTCTTCGTGTGGACGCAGGCCGAGGCGGGACACGGCTGCCCGGTGTCGATGACGCACGCGGCGGTGCCGGCGCTGCGGGCGGAGCCGGAGCTGGCCGCCGAGTGGGAGCCGCGGCTGACCTCGCACGTGTACGAGGAGGGGCTCCGGCCGGCCGGGCGGAAGGCGGGCGCGCTCCTCGGCCTGGCGATGACGGAGCAGCAGGCCGGCAGCGACGTCCGGGCGATCACGACGGCGGCGCGGCCGCTGGGCGGCGGGTCCGGCGCGTACGAGCTGACCGGGCACAAGTGGTTCTGCTCGGCGCCGATGTCGGACGGGTTCCTGGTGCTGGCGCGGGCGGCGGCCGGGGCGGGACGGGACGGCCTGACCTGCTTCCTGGTGCCGCGGGTGCTGCCGGACGGGACGCGCAACGCCTTCGGGGTCCAGCGGCTGGAGCACAAGCTCGGCAACCGGTCGAACGCCTCGGCGGAGGTCGAGCTCGACGGGGCGTGGGCGCGCCGGGTCGGTGAGGAGGGGCGCGGGGTGCGGACCGTCATGGGGACGGTGGCGGCGGCCCGGCTGGACCGCGCGCTCGGGTCGGCGGCGCTGATGCGGCAGGCGCTGACCCGGGCCGTCCACCATGCGGAGCACCGCTCTGTTCTCGGAGCTCCGCTCGTCGAGCAGCCGCTGATGCGCAACGTCCTCGCCGACCTGGCCCTGGAGTCGGAGGCGGCGACCACCCTCGCCCTGCGGCTGGCCGCCGCCTGCGACGCGGACAGCGACCGGGAGCGGGCCTTCCTGCGCATCGCGGTGCCCGTCGCGACGTACTGGGTGACCAAGCGCTGCACGCCGATGGTGGCGGAGGCCCTGGAGTGCCTGGGCGGCAGCGGCTACCTGGAGGGGTCCGGGCTGCCGCGGCTGCTGCGCGAGTCCCCGCTGAACTCTCTCTGGGCGGGCTCGGGCAACGTCCAGGCCCTGGACGTGCTGCGGGTGCTGCGGCGCGAGCCGCAGGCGCTGGACGCCTTCCTGCGGGAGATCGGGCAGGCCAGCGGCGCCGACCACCGGCTGGACGCGGCGGTCCGGGGGCTGCTGACGGAGCTGGCGGACCTGACGGGCATCGAGGCCCGGGCGCGGCGGGTGTCGGAGCGCATGGCACTGGTGCTGCAGGCGTCGCTGCTGGTGCGGTGGGCCCCGCCGGAGGTGGCGGACGCGTTCTGCGCGGGACGGCTGGGCGGGGACCGGGGCGGGGCCTTCGGCACGCTGCCGCACACCCTGGACCTGGGGGCGCTGGTGGAACGGGCGCGGATCACGGGATAGGCGGGTCCCCAAACCACGCCGCCGCCGGGATCCGGACCCGTTGACCGGACCAGGGGTGGCGCCGCGCCGACTCGGCACCACCGCTGGCCCGAAAGCCCCGAGGAGGAGCTGTCACGCCGCTCACGGCGCGCGGACAGTTTCGGTCGGGTGACCGGGACTTGGCGAGGGTTGCATACCGTTGCAACCCTCTGAGACGGAACCGTCCGCCGGGTGCGCGAGGGGAAGCGCGCGCCCGGGCCGACCCGGGCGGGTTCCCTCGTACGTCCTGTTCCGCACGGGGAGGTTCCGGTGGCCGACACCGCAGGAAGCACGGTCGATGTGGCGCGCATCTCGGCCATGGAGCCGCGGGAGGCGACGCGGCTGCTCAAGGGGGTGCGGGCGGCCGCGCTGGCCGGGGAGCGCCCGCCGGCGCTGCCGCGCCCGGAGATCGCGGAGTCCTGGCGCCGGATGCTGGAGCGCGGGGTGCACCCGGACCGGGACCACCGCTCGCGGCTGCTGTCGGCGTCCGAGACGGAGGAGCGGCGCCAGGGGTCGCCGCTGCGGGAGATGCTGCCGGTGCTGCGCGAGGGGCTGTTGCCGGCGCTGGACACGACCCTGCACATCATGGTCGTCGCCGACGCGGACGGGCGGCTGCTGTGGCGGGAGGGGGCCGCGCCGATCCTGCGGGCGGCGGACCGGCTCGGCTTCGGGGTGGGCGCCGACTGGGACGAGGCGGTGGTCGGCACCAACGGGGTGGGCACCGCCCTGGTGGCGCGGCGGCCCGTCCAGGTGTTCTCGGCGGAGCACTTCGTCTCCAGCCACCACGAGTGGACCTGCGCCGGGGCTCCGCTGCACGATCCGCGGGACGGGCGGCTGCTGGGCGTGGTGGACGTGAGCGGCCCGCTGGCCACGATGCACCCGGCCACCCTGGCCTGGGTGAGCTCGGTGGCCCGGCTCGCGGAGCGGGAGCTGCGGGTGCGGCACCTGGAGTCGTTGGAGCGGCTGCGGGCGGTGGCGGCGCCGCTGCTGGCCCGGCTGCACCCGGCGCGGGCGGCGGTGGTGGACCCGCACGGCTGGACGGCGGCGGTGACCGGTTTCGCCCCGCCCGAGCGGATCCCGCTGCCGAAGGGCTTCGGGCCGGGGCGGGGGTGGCTGCCGCAGCTCGGGCAGTGCGCGGTGGAGCCGCTGCCGGGCGGCTGGCTGCTGCGGGTCGCGGAGGCGCCGCCGGTCGGGGCGGCGGCGGGCCGGGTGGTGCTGGACCTGAGCCGGCCCCGGGTGTGGACGGCGACGGTGTACGGGGCCGCCGGGAGCTGGTCGCTGGAGCTGAGCCCGCGCCACGCCGAGCTGCTGTTCCTGCTGGCGCAGAGCCCGCGGGGGCGGACGGCGGCCGAGCTGTCGGAGGAGCTGTTCGGGGACCCGACGCGGACGGTGACGGTCCGGGCGGAGCTGTCGCGGGTGCGGCGGCACCTGGCGGGGGTGCTGGCCCACCGCCCGTACCGGTTCGCGGAGGACGTGGAGGTGGAGCTGGTCCGGCCCGCGGACCCGGCGGGGCTGCTGCCGCATTCCACCGCGCCGGCGGTGGTGAGGGCCCGCCTGGGCCGTTCGGGGTCCGGCGTGGTTCCCTGACGTGCATGAGCACCATCACCCTCACCACCTGGTCCCTGGAGATGACCTCCCCGGAGGACCTCGTCCCGGCCGCCGTTCCGGGATCCGAGATACGTGTCCAGCGGGCGGAGGTCCCCTCGCCCGAGTTCAGCCGCTTCCTCTACGCCTCGGTGGGCGGCGACATCCACTGGACGGACCGGCTGTCGCTGACCCGGGCCCAGTGGGTCGAGTACCTCGACCGGCCCGGGGTGGAGACCTGGGTGGCGTACGACCGCGGGACGCCGGCCGGGTACATCGAGCTCGACCCGCAGGACGACGGCGTGGTGGAGATCATGTACTTCGGGCTGCTGCCCGACTTCCGGGGCCGCCGCATCGGCGGGCACCTGCTGTCGGCCGGCACTGCCGCGGCCTGGTCGCTGGCGGAGCGCTGGCCCGGGCGCACGCCCACGCGCCGGGTGTGGGTGCACACCTGCAGCCAGGACGGCCCGACGGCGATGGACAACTACCTGCGGCGCGGCTTCAAGGTCTTCAGGACGGAGACCGAGGAGAAGGAGGACACCCCGACGCCCGGCCCCTGGCCCGGCGCGTAGTTCCGGCGCCGGCACGCCCCACCTGCCCCCTGCACCCCTTCCCGTACGCCCTGCGCGCCCCCCGGGGTCGGAACCACCGGCCCCGGGCGCCCCTCCCGTACGTGACCCCCGTCACTTCGTCTCGCATTTCGGGACCACATCGTCCGCATGATGGACAGTAGTGGACTCCTCCAATAGCCCCGTGACACGCTTCGGCCATGAATGGAGCTGGAACAGCCTTGGTGAGTCGGCGGCACGTCGACCTCGGCCGCATGTCCAGCGCCATCTGTCCGGCGAGCTGACAGAACCAGCCACCGCCGCACAGCGCACCGCACAGCGTCGTCGCGGGTGCGCCGTCACCCCGCCAGCCCCCTGAAGCCAGACCCCGCCCCTGACCTCCGGCACAACCGGAGCCGCGCGGCGGTCGGCCGCACCTGCTCCGCATCAGCGACGTCACAGGGGCCGCGCCGCCGACTCCCCCTGCCCTTGCTTTTGAGCCGCCGAAGAAGGACGTACCGCCATGGCCGCCACCCCTGCAACACCCGCCGCCGCGCGCCGCAAGCCCGGCCGCCACCGCGGCGAGGGCCAGTGGGCCGTTGGACACCACACTCCCCTCAACGGCAACGAGCAGTTCAAGAAGGACGACGACGGTCTCAATGTGCGGACACGCATTGAGACGATCTACTCCAGGTCCGGATTCGACTCGATCGACCCCAACGACCTGCGCGGCCGCATGCGTTGGTGGGGCCTGTACACCCAGCGCAAGCCCGGGATCGACGGCGGCAAGACCGCCGTCCTGGAGCCGGAGGAGCTGGACGACAAGTACTTCATGCTGCGCGTCCGCATCGACGGCGGCCGGCTGACCACCGAGCAGCTCCGCGTGATCGGCGAGGTCTCCGAGGAGTTCGCCCGCGGGACCGCCGACCTCACCGACCGCCAGAACGTGCAGTACCACTGGATCCGCATCGAGGACGTCCCGGAGATCTGGCGCCGCCTGGAGGCCGTCGGCCTGTCGACCACCGAGGCCTGCGGTGACACGCCCCGCGTCATCCTCGGCTCGCCCGTCGCCGGCATCGCCAAGGACGAGATCATCGACGGCACCCCCGCCATCGAGGAGATCTACCGCCGCATCGTCGGCAACAAGGACTTCTCCAACCTGCCCCGCAAGTTCAAGTCCGCGATCTCCGGCTCCCCGCTGCTGGACGTGGCCCACGAGATCAACGACGTCGCGTTCGTCGGCGTGAACCACCCCGAGCGCGGGCCCGGCTTCGACGTCTGGGTCGGCGGGGGCCTGTCCACCAACCCCAAGCTCGGCGTGCGCCTGGGCACCTGGGTCTCCCTGGAGGAGGTCCCGGACGTCTACGAGGGCGTCATCTCGATCTTCCGCGACTACGGCTACCGCCGACTGCGCACCCGCGCCCGGCTGAAGTTCCTCGTCGCCGACTGGGGCGCGGCCAAGTTCCGCCAGGTCCTGGAGGACGAGTACCTGGAGCGCAAGCTCACCGACGGCCCCGCGCCCGAGCAGCCGATCGGCCGGTGGCGCGACCACGTCGGCGTCCACCAGCAGCAGGACGGCCGCTACTACATCGGCTTCGCCCCGCGCGTCGGCCGCGTCGACGGCGCCACCCTCACCAAGATCGCGGACATCGCCGAGCAGCACGGCTCCGGCCGCCTGCGCACCACCGCCGAGCAGAAGATGATCGTGCTCGACATCGAGGAGGCCCAGGTCGACTCGGCCGTGGCCGCCCTGGAGGCGCTGGACCTGCGGGTCAAGCCGTCCCCGTTCCGGCGCGGCACGATGGCCTGCACCGGCATCGAGTTCTGCAAGCTGGCGATCGTCGAGACCAAGGCGCGCGGCGCCTCGCTCATCGACGAACTGGAGCGCCGCCTGCCGGACTTCGACGAGCCGCTCACCATCAACATCAACGGCTGCCCGAACGCCTGCGCCCGCATCCAGGTGGCGGACATCGGTCTCAAGGGCCAGCTCGTCCTCGACGACGACGGCAACCAGGTCGAGGGCTACCAGGTCCACCTCGGCGGCGCGCTCGGCCTCCAGGCCGGCTTCGGCCGCAAGGTCCGCGGCCTGAAGGTCACCTCGGCCGGGCTGCCGGACTACGTGGAACGGGTCGTCACCCGCTTCCAGGAGGAACGCGAGGACGGCGAACGCTTCGCCGCCTGGGTCGCCCGCGCGAGTGACGAGAGCCTGGCATGAGCGAGCGCGCAGCCCCGTTCCACTGCCCGTACTGCGGCGACGAGGACCTGTTCCCGAACGAGCAGGGCCACGGCGCCTGGGAGTGCCGTTCGTGCAACCGGGCCTTCCAGCTGAAGTACCTGGGACTGCTGGCCCGCGGTCTGCGGTCCGCGACCGCAGGAGGGGAGGACACATGACCACCACCACGCTCAAGGAGCTGGCCGAACGGGCCGGCCGCGAGCTGGAGGACGCCCCCGCCCCGGAGATCCTCGCCTGGGCGGCGCGGACGTTCGGCCGCCGGTTCTGCGTGACCTCGTCCATGGAGGACGCGGTCGTCGCCCACCTGGCGTCCCGCGCCTTCCCCGGCGTGGACGTCGTCTTCCTCGACACGGGCTACCACTTCGAGGAGACCCTCGGCACCCGCGACGCGGTCGAGGCCGTGATGGACGTCAACGTCATCACCCTCACCCCCCGCCGGACGGTCGCCGAGCAGGACGCCCAGTACGGCCCCAAGCTGCACGACCGCGACCCCGACCTGTGCTGCGCCCTGCGCAAGGTCAAGCCCCTGGAAGAGGGCCTGACCGGCTACGACGCCTGGGCAACGGGGCTGCGCCGCGACGAGTCCCCGACCCGGGCCCACACGCCCGTCGTCGGCTGGGACGAGAAGCGGCAGAAGGTCAAGGTCTCCCCGATCGCCCGCTGGACCCGGGACGACGTCGACGCGTACGTCGCGGAGCACGGCGTCCTCACCAACCCGCTGCTGATGGACGGCTACGCCTCGGTCGGCTGCGCCCCCTGCACCCGCCGCGTGGCGGAGGGCGAGGACGCCCGGGCCGGCCGCTGGGCAGGCCGGGCCAAGACCGAGTGCGGACTGCACGGCTGATGACGGAACCTACGGAGAAGCAGATGAGCGTGACGGACCGGGGAGCCACGGTGTGGCTGACGGGTCTGCCGAGCGCGGGCAAGACCACGATCGCCCACGCGCTGGCCGAACGGCTGCGCGGCGGCGGCCACCGGGTGGAGGTCCTCGACGGCGACGAGATCCGCGAGTTCCTCTCGGCGGGCCTGGGCTTCACCCGCGAGGACCGGCACACCAACGTGCAGCGGATCGGCTTCGTCGCCGAACTCCTCGCCAGCAACGGCGTGAAGGCCCTGGTCCCGGTGATCGCCCCCTACGCCGACAGCCGCGAGGCCGTCGCGAAGCGGCACGCCGCCGCCGGCACGACGTACCTGGAGGTGCACGTGGCCACCCCGGTCGAGGTGTGCTCCGTCCGCGACGTCAAGGGCCTGTACGCGAAGCAGGCGGCGGGCGAGATCTCCGGCCTGACCGGCGTCGACGACCCGTACGAGGCCCCGGTCACCCCGGACCTGCGCATCGAGTCGCACACGCAGACCGTCCAGGAGTCCGCGGCGTCCCTGTTCACGCTGCTCACCGAGAAGGGACTGGCATGACCACCGCCGCGCACCTGCACGACAGCGCCGCCGACGCGGACGCCCCGTACGCCCTGTCGCACCTGGACTCCCTGGAGTCGGAGGCGGTGCACATCTTCCGCGAGGTCGCGGGCGAGTTCGAGAAGCCGGTGATCCTGTTCTCCGGCGGCAAGGACTCCATCGTCATGCTGCACCTGGCGCTGAAGGCGTTCGCCCCGGCGCCGGTGCCGTTCGCGCTGCTGCACGTGGACACCGGGCACAACTTCCCCGAGGTCATCGACTACCGCGACCGCACGGCCGCCGAGCACGGCCTGCGGCTGCACGTGGCCTCCGTCCAGGAGTACATCGACGCCGGCAAGCTGCGGGAGCGCCCCGACGGCACCCGCAACCCGCTGCAGACGGTCCCGCTGACCGAGGCCATCCAGAACCACCGCTTCGACGCGGTGTTCGGCGGCGGGCGTCGTGACGAGGAGAAGGCCCGCGCCAAGGAGCGGGTGTTCTCGCTGCGCGACGAGTTCTCCCAGTGGGACCCGCGCCGCCAGCGCCCCGAGCTGTGGCAGCTGTACAACGGCCGGCACGCGCCGGGCGAGCACGTCCGCGTCTTCCCGCTGTCCAACTGGACCGAGCTGGACGTGTGGCAGTACATCGCCCGCGAGGGCATCGAGCTCCCGGAGATCTACTTCGCCCACGAGCGCGAGGTGTTCGCCCGCAACGGCATGTGGCTCACCGCCGGCGACTGGGGCGGCCCCAAGGACGGCGAGACGGTGGAGAAGCGGCTGATCCGCTACCGGACCGTCGGTGACATGTCCTGCACCGGCGCCGTCGACTCCGACGCCACCACGCTCGACGCGGTGATCGCCGAGATCGCCGTCTCCCGCCTCACCGAGCGGGGCGCGACCCGGGCGGACGACAAGCTGTCCGAGGCCGCGATGGAAGACCGCAAGCGCGAAGGGTACTTCTAACGATGACCAGCACCACCGAGCAGCTGAGCGCGACGACGCTGCTGCGCTTCGCCACCGCGGGTTCCGTCGACGACGGCAAGTCCACCCTCGTGGGCCGGCTGCTGCACGACTCGAAGTCGGTCCTGGAGGACCAGCTGGAGGCCGTGGAGCGGGTCTCCGCCGACCGCGGGCAGAACGCCCCGGACCTGGCGCTGCTCACCGACGGCCTGCGGGCCGAGCGCGAGCAGGGCATCACCATCGACGTCGCCTACCGCTACTTCGCCACCGCCCGCCGCCGGTTCATCCTCGCGGACACCCCCGGGCACGTGCAGTACACCCGGAACATGGTCACCGGCGCCTCGACGGCCGACCTCGCGCTGGTCCTGGTCGACGCCCGCAACGGCGTCGTCGAGCAGACCCGCCGGCACGCGGCGGTCGCCGCCCTGCTCCGCGTCCCGCACGTGGTCCTGGCCGTGAACAAGATGGACCTGGTCGGGTACGAGGAGGCCGTCTTCGCGGGCATCGCCGAGGAGTTCACCGCGTACGCCTCCGAGCTGGGCGTCCCGGAGATCACCGCGATCCCGATCTCGGCCCTGGCCGGCGACAACGTCGTCGAGCCCAGCGCCACCATGGACTGGTACGGCGGCCCGACGGTGCTGGAGCACCTGGAGACCGTCCCGGTCAGCCACGACCTGGCCGCCTGCCCGGCGCGCTTCCCGGTGCAGTACGTGATCCGCCCGCAGACCGCCGAACACCCCGACTACCGGGGCTACGCCGGCCAGATCGCCTCCGGCGTGCTGCGCGTCGGCGAGCCGGTGACCGTCCTGCCGTCGGGCCGCACCTCGGTCATCGAGGGCATCGACGCACTCGGTCGGAGCGTCGACATCGCCTGGGCCCCGCAGTCGGTGACGCTCCGCCTGAAGGACGACATCGACATCTCCCGCGGCGACCTGATCGCGCCGGCCGCCGCGGCCCCCGCCACCACGCAGGACGTCGTCGCGACCGTCTGCCACGTCGCCGACCAGCCGCTGGCCGTGGGCGCGCGGGTGCTCCTCAAGCACACGACCCGCACGGTCAAGGCGATCGTGAAGGAGATCCCGTCCCGCCTGACGCTGGACGACCTGTCCCAGCACCCCGCCCCGGGCCAGCTGGTGGCCAACGACATCGGCCGCGTCGTCGTCCGCACCGCCGAGCCGCTCGCGCTCGACGCGTACGCCGACTCGCGCCGCACCGGATCGTTCCTGCTCATCGACCCGGCCGACGGCACCACCCTCGCGGCGGGCATGGCCGGAGAGTCCTTCGCGTCCCGCGCCGCCGAGGCCGGCGCGCCCGCCGACGACGAGGGGTGGGACTTCTAACCGATGGACACCATGGACAGCGACGTCTTCGCGACCTTCGCCAAGGAGGGCGGCCGCGTCGGCAGCGGCGCCCTCGGCAGCGGCCAGGGAGGGGTGGCGCGATGTGTGCGATGACCGAATCGCCGTCGGCATCCTGCCGGCGCACCCCCACCGCCCACGAGCGCCACGAGCTCGACCCGACCTCGCTCCACAGACGAAGACGTGCGTCATGACGACGACGTCACGAGAGGAAGTCCTCCCGTGCCTGCCACCCACCGCACCGCCAGCAAGACCCCCCGCCGCGGCCTCGCCGCCGCGGCCGCCCTCCCGCTCCTGATCGGCGCGCTCGCCTCGTGCGGCTACGGATCCGAGGCGGAGAGGACCGACACGAAGGCCGGCGCCGCGGCCGACACCGGCCGCAAGCTGTCCGCGTCCGAGGTCCGCATCGGCTACTTCCCGAACCTGACGCACGCCACCGCCCTGGTCGGCCTCCAGGAAGGCCTGATCGCGAAGGAGCTCGGCGGCACCGCGATCAAGCCGCAGACCTTCAACGCCGGCCCGTCCGAGATCGAGGCCCTGAGCGGCGGCTCCCTCGACATCGGCTTCATCGGCCCCTCGCCGTCCATCAACGGCTACGTCAAGTCCAAGGGATCCAACCTGCGGATCGTCTCCGGCGCCGCATCCGGCGGCGTGAAGCTCGTCGTGAACCCGGAGAAGATCAAGACCCCGGACGACCTCAGGGGCAAGAAGATCGCCACCCCGCAGAAGGGGAACACGCAGGACGTCGCCTTCCTCAACTGGATCGCCCAGAAGGGCTGGAAGGTCGACCCCGAGTCCGGCAAGGGCGACGTCTCCGTCGTCCGCACCGACAACAAGGTCACCCCGGACGCCTTCAAGCAGGGCTCCGTCGACGGGGCCTGGGTGCCCGAGCCGACCGCCTCCAAGCTGGTCGCCGACGGCGCCTCGGTCCTCCTCGACGAGACCGACCTGTGGCCCGACAAGAAGTTCGTGATCACCAACGTCATCGTGTCGCAGAAGTTCCTCAAGGAGCACCCCGACGTCGTCGAGGCGGTCCTCAAGGGCACGGTGAAGACCAACGAGTGGATCAACGCCAACCCGGACAAGGCCAAGGCCTCCGCGAACGCCGCCCTGAAGAAGGAGACCGGCAAGGAGCTGGACGCGGCCGTCCTCGACCCGGCCTGGAAGAGCATCCTCGTCACCGACGACCCGCTGGCCGCCACCCTCAAATCCCAGGCCGACCACGCCGTCAAGGCCAAGCTCATCGAGCAGCCCGACCTCGCCGGCATCTACGACCTGACGCTCCTGAACAAGGTGCTGAAGGAAGCCGGCAAGCCCGAGGTCGCCGACGCCGGCCTCGGCGCGAAGTAAGTCCGCACGAACAACCCCCAGGAGGTGACGACCATGGCCACCACGCTTGCCAAGGCCGCCGAGGGCGCCGTCGCGACGGCCGCCCCCGCCGCCCGGATCGAGCACGTCTCGAAGTCCTTCACCGGCCCGGCCGGATCGCAGCTCGTCCTGGACGACATCAGTCTCGATGTCTCTCCCGGCGAATTCGTCACCATCCTGGGGGCCTCGGGCTGCGGCAAGTCCACCCTGCTCAACCTGGTCGCCGGCCTCGACCGGCCCACCGCCGGCAGCATCCAGACCGCCGGCCGCCCCGCCCTGATGTTCCAGGAGCACGCCCTCTTCCCGTGGCTGACCGCGGGCAAGAACATCGAACTCGCCCTGCGGCTGCGCGGCGTGCCCAGGTCCGACCGCAAGGCGGAGGCCGAGCGGCTGCTGCAACTGGTCCGGCTCGGCGGGGCGTACGGCAAGCGCGTCCACGAGCTGTCCGGCGGCATGCGCCAGCGCGTCGCCCTGGCCCGCGCCCTCGCCCAGGACAGCCGGCTGCTGCTGATGGACGAACCGTTCGCCGCGCTCGACGCCATCACCCGTGACGTGCTGCACGGCGAGCTCACCCGCATCTGGCAGGAGACCGACCTGTCGGTCCTCTTCGTCACCCACAACGTGCGCGAGGCCGTACGCCTCGCCCAGCGCGTGGTCCTGCTCTCGTCCCGGCCCGGCCGGGTCGCGAAGGAATGGGCCGTCGACATCCCGCAGCCGCGCCGCATCGAGGACGCGGACGTCGCGGAACTGTCCCTGGAGATCACCGAACACCTGCGTGGGGAGATCCGCCGCCATGGCCAGCACTGAAACGAAGGCGAAGACGGACGACCTCGCAGGCCTGGAAGCCGGCCTCGACGCGCTCGACGCCGTCGAGGTCCGCCGCACCCCGGTCCGCGAAGTCCTCCTCGCGAAGGTCCTCCCGCCGGTCCTCGCCGTCGCCCTCGTCCTCGCCGTGTGGCAGGTCCTCGTGACCGCGGGCGTCACCGAGGAGAGCAAGCTGCCACCGCTGTCCGCGGTGTGGGCCAGCCTGGCCGACATGTGGCTCAAGGGCACCCTGCTCGACGTCATATGGACCTCCGTCTCCCGCGGCCTGCTCGGCTTCCTGCTGGCCCTGGCCATCGGCACCCCCCTCGGCCTGCTGGTCGCCCGGGTCAAGGCGGTCCGCGCGGCGCTCGGCCCGATCCTGTCGGGCCTGCAGTCCCTGCCGTCGGTGGCCTGGGTGCCCCCGGCCGTCCTCTGGTTCGGCCTCAACGACGCCATGATGTTCACGGTGATCCTGCTGGGCGCCGTCCCCTCCATCGCCAACGGCCTCGTCTCCGGAGTCGACCAGGTGCCGCCGCTGTTCCTGCGGGCCGGCCGCACCCTCGGCGCGACGGGCGTCAAGGGCGTCTGGCACGTGGTCATGCCGGCCGCGCTGCCCGGCTACCTCGCCGGCCTCAAGCAGGGCTGGGCGTTCTCCTGGCGGTCCCTGATGGCCGCCGAGATCATCGCCTCCTCCCCCGACCTCGGTCTGGGCCTGGGCCAGCTGCTGGAGAACGGCCGCAACAACATCGACCTGCCCGGCGTCTTCCTCGCGATCATCCTGATCCTCGTCGTCGGCATCGCCATCGACCTGCTGATCTTCAGCCCGGTCGAGCGGTGGGTGCTGCGCAGCCGCGGCCTGCTGGCCCGGAGCTGATCGCCGTGTCCCCCGCCCCCGTCCTCCTCGTCATCGCCCACGGCAGCCGCGACCCGCGGCACGCCGCGACCGTGCACGCCCTCACCCGGCGCGTACGGGCGCTGCGGCCTGGTCTGCGGGTGGAGACGGCCTTCCTCGACTTCAACGCCCCCCGGGTCGAGCAGGTGCTGTCCGCCCTGCATGCCGACGGCGTCCACGACGTGGTCGCGCAGCCGCTGCTGCTCACCCGCGCCTTCCACGCGAAGGCGGACGTCCCCGCGGTGCTCGCGGAGGCCCTGGTCCGGCTGCCGGGCCTGACCGTCCGCGTCGCCGACGTCCTCGGCCCCGACCCGCTGCTGACGGCGGCGCTGGAGCTGCGGCTGCGGGAGGCGGGGATCACCCCGGCGGACCGGGCCACCACCGGTGTGGTGCTCGCGTCCGCCGGCTCATCGGACCCGGAGGCGATCGCAGTGATCGCTGAAACCGCGCGGGAGTGGCGGCACACCGGTTGGTGCGCCGTGCGGCCTGCGTTCGCCTCCGCCGCTCTGCCCCGTACGGAGGACGCCGTACGGGCCCTGCGGGCCGAGGGTGCCCGCCGGGTCGCGGTGGCGTCCTACGTCATCGCCCCCGGGCGGCTGCCGGACCGGATCGCCGGCGGGGCGCGGGAGGCCGGGGCGGACGTGGTGGCCGGGGTGCTGGGCGCCGCCCCGCAGCTGGCCCGGCTCCTGCTGCGGCGGTACGCCGCCGCCGCCGTGGCTCCCGCCGGCCGCCACCGCACCCCCCTCTCGGCGTGACGCGGCCCGGCACCGCCCCGCCCTGACGCCGCCCCGCGCCGACTCCCTCGGCCGCAAGCCGCGTTCCGCCGGGCCGAGCCGCAGCACCGGGTCCCGCCGCGCGGAGCCGTTCCCCGACCCCGCCCCTTCCCGAAGCGTCGACACTGCCGGCACGATCCAGCCCCTTGAGGCGTCGGGGGTACGGGGGCGAGGCCCCGGGCACGGTGGCTAGTTGCGGGCCGTGGCTTCGTCGGCCAGGGCCGTGAGGTCGGCGATGGACATCGAGCCCGGCGCGATGCCCTCGCGGGCGAAGATGTTCGCCGCGTGCCGCAGCACCTCGTTCACCGGCGTCGGCACCCCGTGCAGGCGCCCCAGCAGGCACACCTCCCCGTTGAGGTAGTCGGCCTCGATGGACCCGGTCCGGCGTTGCAGGCTCTGCCAGGACGACCCGCCCCGCAGCACCGCCGGCTGCACGGCCCGGCCCTCCCAGGCCGCGGTCTCCTCCGCCTCCGAGGCGTAGCCGATGCCGGCCGCCGCGAGGACGGCCGTGCCCTCCCGGCGGGCCCGCCGGTACAGCGCCGCCTTGGCGGGGTCGGGCTCGGGCCCGGTGGTGGCCTGGATCGCGTTGCCGAGGTTGCCCAGCAGCTTCGCGTGCTTCCACCGCATCACGTCCCCGACGACCGGCGCGTCGAAGCCGGCGTCGGCCAGGTCGGCGGCGATCCGCCGGGCCCGCGCGTCCGAACCACCGACGGCCAGGCCGACGTGCAGGATGCCGGTCCGGGGTGCGCCGAGGGCGCTGACGACACCCGGCTCCAGGAAGGTGGCCGGCAGCCACACGCAGACCCCGTACACCCGCGCGAAGCGCCGCAGGGCGAGGCGTTCGCTCTCGACGCCGTTCTGTGCGCACAGCACCGGCAGCCGCTGGGCGGCCGTCCCGCCGCCGGCGACTTCCGCGGCGCCCCAGGTGTCGAGCGCGGCGACGGCGTCCTGTGTCTTCACCGCCAGCAGCAGGACGTCGTCGGGCCGCAGTTCGCCGAGTTCCGCCGGACCGTCGACGACGGGCAGCCGGTGGACCCGGGTCCCGTCGGCCGTGGTGAGCCGCAGCCCGTCCGCCTGCAGGGCCCGGGCGTGCGCGCCCCGCGCGGCGAGGACGACCTCGTTGCCTGCCTCGGCGAGCCGGCCGCCGATCGTCGCGCCGATCGCTCCGGCGCCGATGATGATGTAGCGCATGTGCGGAGCCTGGCACATGCGGCGGCCGGTGCGGCCGCCGGGGCGGGCCGCGAGGCGGGCCGCGTGCTCCGGCCCGGACCGACTGGGGCTAGCGCGTCATCTCGACCAGCTTCACGACCGTGTTCCAGTTCCGGGTCGTGGCGTCGATGCCCTTGAACACCGCCGGCCGGAACACCGCCTCGGCCAGTCTGGACCGCCCCAGCCCCTCGGGGGCGTACAGGTAGACGACCTTCTCGCCGACGCTGAACTCCTCCGGCAGGAAGGCCTCCCGGTCGATGGCGGCGAACCGCCCCTCGTCGGGCTGCGCCGAGAGGAAGGTGGCGTGCAACTGCTTCCCTTCCAGTTCGGAAGCGGGATAAGGACACCCCTCCACCACGGACTCCAGATACGGGCCGTCCACCACGAGGCAGGCCACGGAGAACCCGAACCGCTCCTCGACGCCCCGCTCGATCTCCGCGGCCAGCACTTCCGGAGCGGCGTCCCGGCCCCCGAAGACGGCGTTGCCGCTCTGCAGGTACGTGCGCACGTCCTCGTACCCGAGGCCTTCGAGCACCTCGCGCAGCTCGGCCATCGGAACCTTCTTCTTCCCGCCGACGTTGATGCCGCGCAGCAGGGCCGCGTATGTGGTCATGCCCGAACCATAGCCTCGACGAGGTCGGCGGCCCGCTGCGTGCCCCCCTCGCGGGCCATCTCCGCCCGGATCTCGGCGGCCCGCCGGGCGACCTCGGGGTCGGCGACCAGAGCCTCGACGGCTTCCCGCAGCGTACGGGCGTTCGCCTCCTCCATGGGCAGGTGCCGGGCGACGCCCAGCGCCTGCAGCATGTCGGCGTTCCCGAACTGGTCGACGGCCTGCGGCACGGCGACCATCGGCGTCCCCGTCGCCAGCCCCTCCTGGCTGCCCCCGGCCCCGGCGTGCGTGATGAAGGCGTCCGCCTTCTTCAGCACGTCCAGCTGCGGAACCCACCGGTGCACCTCCACGTTCGCCGGCACCTCCCCCAGCTCCCCGACATCCGTGAACCGGCCGATCTGCAGCACGACGTGCCAGCCGGGCAGTCCCCCGAACGCCTCGATGCACGCCCGGTAGAAGGCGGGCTGCTTGGTGAACGCGGACCCGAGCGACACGAGGAGCACCTTCTCCGCCCCGGCCGGCCGCTCCCACACGCCCTCGACCCCGCGCTCACAGGCCCCGACGAACGTGTGCACGTCCGGGTCGACCCGATCGGCATGGGGTTGCAGCACCCGCGGGATCAGCACGATGCTGCGCCGCGGCCGCCCGACGAACCGGTCCGGATCGTCGTCGATCCCGTTCTCGGCGAGCCACCGGGCGAACCGGGCGTAGTACGCGCGCCCCCGCTCGGAGGCCCGCAGCGCGGCCGTCATCGGCGCGGCGACCTCCTCCTCGTACCCCTCCCAGGCCACGAGGTTCGGCGACAGCGACACCGCGGGCACTCCCCACCGGTGGGCCAGGACGCGCGCCGGATAGGCGGTGATGTCGTGCAGCACGAGATCGGGTTCGTCCCCTTCGAAGGCACCGGCGAGCTGCGGGAGCGCCTGCACGGCGTCGTCGAGGAACGGCTCGAGGTGGTCGATGAGCTCGGTGCCCCAGGCCTCGGGCTCGTCGTCGGTGGGCAGGGTCGAGGACCACACGACCGGCGTGGCGCCGGTCGCGGCGACCTTCTCGGCGAAGGAGGCCGGGATGGCGTAGCTGACACGGTGCCCGCGGGCGACGAGCTCGCGGATCACCTCGATGCTGGGGTTCACGTGCCCGTGGGCGGCGATCGAGAACATGGCGATGTGTGCGGCCTTGGCTGAGGTCATGCCCAGAACCATAACGAGACGAGACGTCTCGTTCAACCCTGATCGCACACCACCGCCCGTAGAGCCGGTCCACCTCCACCACGGTGATGTGGTGTTCCCGCGGAAAGCGGGCGAGCCCCCGCGCACCCTGGGCGTGACCGGCGCACCCTCCCCCCAGTGCGAGACTGAACGCCTCAAGGCACCCACCCCACCACCCCATCCGGAAGAAGGCCGTGACCCCCATGGACGAGGCCCGGGCCAGAGACGTACTGGCGACCGCAGGGTTCACCCGACCGCCCGGAGAACCGTCCGCCACCGCCACCCTCCTCTCTCTCGGCGAGAACGCGGTGTTCGCCATCGCCGACCTCGTCGTCAAGGTCGGCCGGGAGGACACCCTCCTCCCGCGGGCCGAGCGGGAACTCGCCGTGGCGCTCTGGCTGGAGCAGGCCGGTATCCCGGCGGTGCGGGCCGCCGAGCCGGAACCGCGCCTGGTGGACGGGCATCCGGTGACGGTGTGGCACCGGCTGCCGGACGCGGTCCGGCCCGCCGGACCGGAGGACCTGGCGGTGCTGCTGCGCCGCATCCACGCACTGCCGGCGCCGCAGGTCGCGCTGCCCGCGCGCGACCTGCTGGGCGGGGTGGAGCGATGGCTGCGGCTGGCCGGCGACGCCGTCGACCCGGCGGACGCCGCGTACCTACGGGCCCGGCGCGACGGCTACGCCGACCAGGTCGCCGCCCTCACCCCGCACCTGCCGCCCGGCCCCATCCACGGCGACGCGCTCCCCCGCAACGTGCACGTCGGCCCCGACGGTCCGGTCCTGGTGGACCTGGAGACCGTCTCGACGGACCTGCGGGAGCACGACCTGGTCGTCATGGCCCTGTCCCGGGACCGGTACGGCCTGCCCGCCGCGTCGTACGACGCGTTCGCGACCGCCTACGGATGGGACGTGCGCGACTGGGAGGGCTGCGCCGTCCTGCGCGGCGCCCGCGAGACCGCGAGCTGCGCCTGGGTCGCCCAGCACGCCCCCACCAACCCGCAGGCCCTGACCGAGTTCCGGCGCCGGGTGACATCCCTCCGCGAGGGCGACACGGAACTGCGCTGGCACGCCTTCTAGTCCGAGACCTACCGGCTCCGCGGTATGAGCGGCCAGGACGGCTCGACGACCGCCGCCGGGTCCGTGGTCCGCCGCAGGTAGGCCTGCAGGGACGCGGACTGCGCCGCCGCCGCGCGGACCTGGAGGTCGTGCAGGTCGGTCAGGGCCATCGCCCCGACGGGTCGGTGCCTCTCGGCCATGCGGCGCACCACGCGGGCGGCGGCCACGGCGTCCGCCCGCGCGTCGTGCGCGTCGTCGAGCGAGACGCCGTAGTGCGCGCACAGCGCGTGCAGGGCGCGCTTGCCCTTGCGGTACCGGTCGACGTGCTTGTCGATGACCAGGGGGTCGATGACCGGCGAGGGCTCGCCGCCGAGTCGCTCCCCGATCGACTCCAGCCCGTACCGCCGGCACTCCCGGTCCAGCAGGGACAGGTCGTAGCGCGCGTTCATCACCACGAGCGGCGTCCCCGAGCGCAGGACCTCGGCGACGTCCCGAGCGATCTCCTCGACCCCGGACGGGGCCGGGATCCCGTGCTCGCGGGCGTGGTCCGTGGAGATGCCGTGGATGGCGGAGGCCTGCTCGGGTATCGCCACCCCCGGATCGAGCAGCCACGTCCGCTCCGCCGAGACCACCCCGTCCGGCTCCAGCCGGACGAGGGCCGCGGTGACGATGCGATCGTTCTCGACGTCCGTACCCGTGGTCTCCAGGTCGAACGCCACCAAGGGCCCGCTGATCCAGGTCATCGCGTACCCCCCGCTCCGGCGTGCCGGTCCCCCATCACGCGCCCCTCCCCCGTACCGTCCGGGCCGCAAGTCCTCGGTTCCCGGCACCACTAGTCGGCCATAGGCCAGCCGTCAGCCATGAGCCGTCGACCGGCGCACATCCCCCGGCCAACGACTTTCAGCCTGCCACGACCCACTGACAGTCACGACACCGGGCGGGAGTCCTGCCAGATGGACTCGAATTCCTCCCGGTACGTGGGGAAAAGTCCGTGTTCCACATCACGCGGCGAGGCTGCGGCGGCCCGCGCCCCGCCGCCCCGGAGGACCAGCACCGGGGCCTCCATGCCGCGCGCCCGGCGCAGGTACGACTGGACGACCGCGATGCCCGAGTTCTCCCCCTCCACCAGGTAGGCGGTGAAGCGGGGGGTCTCGTCGAAGACGTGGATCTCGAACCGCGAGGGGTCCCGCAGCCCGGCCCGGACCCGCCGGACGTGGAGGATGTTCATCTCGACCGAGCGGCTCAGCTCGCCCTTGCGCAGCCCGAGCTCCCGTTCGCGGCGCTTGACGGCGCTGCTGGCCGGGTTGAGGAACAGCAGCCGGACCCGGCAGCCGGCTTCGGTGAGCCGGACGAGTCTTCGGCCGGAGTAGTTCTGCACGAGCAGGTTGAGCCCTATCCCGATGGCGTCGAGCCGCCGCGCCCCGCCGAAGAGGTCCTCGGCGGGGAGCTGCCGTTGGAGCCGGACCCGGTCGGGGTGGACGGAGACCACGTCGGCGTACCGGTCGCCCACCAGGTCCTCGACGGCGTCGATCGGCAGCCGGTCCGCCGACGGGGAGCCGGCTCCCCCTCCCAGCACCTCCAGCAGCCGGGCCGAGGCGCGCTCGGCCTGTTCCAGCACGGGCCGGGACAGGGCGCGGTTGCGGGAGACCACGTTCCGCGTGACTTCGAGCTCGTCGAGGGCGAGCTCGATCTCGCGCCGGTCGTCGAAGTACGGTTCGAAGCAGGGCCAGTGCTGGACCATGAGCTCGCGCAGCTGGGGCAGCGTCAGGAAGCTGAGGACGTTGTCGTCGGCGGGGTCGAGGAGGTACCCCTTGCGGCGGCTGACCTCGCGGACCGCGACGGCCCGCTGCACCCATTCCTGTCCGGCGGGTCCGGCGGCGGCGACGACCCAGTCGTCCTCGCCGTGGACGGGTTCGTAGATCGGGCGCAGGACCGCGCCGACCACCGACCGCAGCCGCTGTTCGATCAGATTCAGCCAGATGTACGCGCGGCCCGCGCGCTGCGCCCGGGTGCGCACCTCGGTCCAGGCGTCCGCGCCCCAGTCCAGCTCGGCGCCGGCCCGTACCGTCCCGGGCGCCTCCGGCACCGCCAGGGACACCGTCCCGCCGGGTACCGTGCCGGAACCTGCGGGCACTCCGGACCCACCGGGTACTCCGGTTCCCCCAGATCCCCCGGGCCCCCCGGAGCCCCCGATTCCCCCGGACCCGCCAGGCCCCCCGATCCCGCCGCCCCCGGCCCCTTCCGGCACCCCGCCGGAGGCACCGCCGGGTGCGCCTCCTGGGGCGTCCGCCGAGCCACCCTCGTGACCGCCGTCACCAGGGGGAAGCTCCAGCCCTCCCGAGCTCACCCGTGCACCGCCTTCTGCGTTCTGGACGCCCGTCTCCAGTGATCACGGAAGGGTACTCCGAGGTCGGCGCCCGGTGCAGCCCGATGCGACCCGATGGACCGTACACAGGTGATCTGTTGACCCATTATCGGATGCGCACACAGTCCGCTGACCCGCATATCGCCACACCGGGTCACCCGGCAGGAGTATCCCAAGTCCCCGCGTACAGCCCCTCTTTCGGGGAAGATCCTGCCCATGGCACGGATCGGCGGCCCAAGCGCCGCGGACGGGCCGCCCGACGCCGAGGGGAAGACGGGAGAAGAGTCGTTGTCCATGCAGGTCTGGCCGGGACACGCGTATCCGCTCGGTGCCACCTACGACGGCGCAGGCACCAATTTCGCGGTCTACTCCGAGGCCGCACGCCGCATCGAGCTGTGTCTGCTCCACGATGACGGCTCCGAGACGGCCGTGGAACTACGCGAAACCGATGCCTTCGTCCGGCACGCCTACCTACCGGGCGTGATGCCGGGCCAGCGGTACGGCTTCCGGGTCCACGGGCCGTACGAGCCGGAGCGCGGGCAGCGCTGCAATCCGGCCAAACTGCTCCTCGACCCGTACGCACGGGCGATCGCCGGGGACATCGACTGGGGCGAGGAGGTGTACGGCTACCACTTCGGCCGGCCCGACTCGCGCAACGACCTCGACTCGGCCCCGCGGACGATGAGTTCGGTCGTGGTGAACCCGTACTTCGACTGGGCCAACGACCGCCCGCCGCGCCACGAGTACCACCGGACGGTGCTGTACGAGGCGCACGTCAAGGGGCTGACCATGCGTCACCCCGAGCTCCCGGAGGAGCTGCGCGGCACGTACGGGGCCCTCGCGCACCCTGCGGTCATCGGGCACCTGACGAAGCTGGGCGTGACCGCGCTGGAGCTGATGCCGGTGCACCAGTACGTGCACGACCACCGGCTGGTCGACGACGGGCTGACCAACTACTGGGGCTACAACACGATCGGCTACTTCGCCCCGCACAACGGCTACGCCTCGGGCGACCGCGGCCAGCAGGTGCTGGAGTTCAAGTCGGCGGTCCGGGCCCTGCACGAGGCCGGGATCGAGGTGATCCTGGACGTGGTCTACAACCACACCGCCGAGGGCAACCACCTGGGCCCGACGCTGTCCTTCCGGGGGCTCGACAACGCCTCGTACTACCGGCTGGCGGACGATCCGCGGCACTACATGGACACCACCGGGACCGGGAACTCGCTGCTCATGCGCTCCCCGCACGTCCTGCAGCTCATCATGGACTCGTTGCGCTACTGGGTCACCGAGATGCACGTGGACGGGTTCCGCTTCGACCTGGCGGCCACGCTCGCCCGACAGTTCCACGAGGTGGACCGGCTGTCGTCGTTCTTCGATCTGGTCCAGCAGGACCCGGTGGTCAGCCAGGTGAAGCTGATCGCGGAGCCCTGGGACCTGGGCGAGGGCGGCTACCAGGTGGGGAACTTCCCGCCGCTGTGGACCGAGTGGAACGGCAAGTACCGGGACACGGTGCGGGACCTGTGGCGCGGGCAGCCGAAGACGCTCGCGGACTTCGCGAGCCGGCTGACCGGCTCCTCGGACCTCTACCAGGACGACGGCCGGCGCCCCCTCGCCTCCATCAACTTCCACACCTGCCACGACGGTTTCACGCTGCACGACCTCGTCTCGTACGACGAGAAGCACAACGAGGCGAACCGGGAGGGAAACCGGGACGGCGAGCCCCACAACCGGTCCTGGAACTGCGGGGTGGAGGGCCCCACCGACGATCCGGAGGTCCTCCAGCTGCGGGAGCGGCAGATGCGCAACTTCGTCGCCACCCTGATGCTGTCGCAGGGGGTGCCGATGCTCAGCCACGGCGACGAGTTCGCCCGCAGCCAGAACGGCAACAACAACGCGTACTGCCAGGACAACGAGCTGTCGTGGCTGGAGTGGCCGGAACCTGGCAAACAGGTGCCCCCGCTGCTGGAGTTCACCCGCCGGATGGTGTGGCTGCGCCGGGACCACCCGGTCTTCCGGCGGCGCCGCTTCTTCCACGGGCGGCCGGTCGAGGGAACCCACGACGAGCTGTCGGACATCGCCTGGTTCACCCCGTACGGGGAGCCGATGCGGGCCCGCGACTGGCAGGCGCAGCACGCGCGGGCGCTGACGGTGTTCCTGAACGGGGAGGCCATCTCCGAACCGGGGGCGCGCGGGGAGCGGATCGTCGACGACTCGTTCGTGCTGATGTTCAACGCGGGCGCGGAGTCGCAGGAGTTCGCGCTGCCGGCCGGCCACGGTGCGCAGTGGCGGCTCGTGGTGGACACGGCGCGGCCGGAGGTGCTGCCACCCGGCACCGGGCCGCAGTTCGCGGCCGGGGACCGGGTGACGCTGGCGGGACGCTCCCTGGTGGTGCTCCAAAGGCCTGCGTGACGGATGGGACCGGGCGGCGGCGCCTCGGTCAGACGGAGCGCGGTGCGACCTCCCGCGGCGCCTCGGCCCGAGCGGCCACCGCCTGTGGTGGCGCGGTCTGCCGGGCCGGGATGAAGGCCCGGCCGGCGGAATGCCCGCGGGCGGCCGGAACGCGGGTGGTGAGGGCGAGCAGCAGGGCCGCCGCGGCCGCGCCGACGGCGACCGCGAAGGCGCCACCGGGCCCGTACGCCTCGGCGAGCCGCCCCGAGACGACCAGCAGCACGTTCCCGAACTGCGTCATGGCGACGGGCTGCCGGGCGAGAAAGGAGACGAGCGGAGGAGGGCCCGGTCGGGGCGACGCCTCTTCGATAGGTAGCGACGGTTCCAACCACTCGGGAGACGCTGACCCGGCGCAGTCACCCGAATGCATTGGGTCAGGGCACGGAATCCGGTGAGGAGGGTACGTACGTTCTCATGAGCCGGCGTCATACTCACCTCACAACAGAATCTGACGTTCCGACAGCCGTCGCCCGGGCGACGTCTTCGTCACCCTCGTCGCCCCCGTCGCCCTCGTCGACGTATCGCCTTCAGCTGTGCCCGGAGTTCCCCTTCGCCGCCGCCGAGAAGACCGTTCCGCACCTCGCCTCGCTCGGGGTCTCCCACCTGCACCTGTCCCCCGTCCTGGAAGCGGTTCCCGGCTCGGCCCACGGCTAC
This sequence comes from Streptomyces pallidus (ex Mingjun et al. 2026), assembly GCF_051550185.1. Lineage (NCBI taxonomy): Bacteria > Bacillati > Actinomycetota > Actinomycetes > Kitasatosporales > Streptomycetaceae > Streptomyces > Streptomyces pallidus (ex Mingjun et al. 2026). Next base: position 1,903,167 of record NZ_CP196181.1, read on the forward strand.
GACGTCACCGACCACTCCCGGGTGCGGGAGGAGCTCGGCGGCGAGCGCGGGCTGCGCGGGCTGGCCGCAACGGCCGGGGAGCACGGGCTCCGGCTGGTGCTGGACATCGTGCCGAACCACATGGCGGTGCCCTCCCCGCTGCGGCTGAACCGGCCCCTGTGGGAGGTCCTGCGGGAGGGGCCGCGCTCTCCGTACGCCCGCTGGTTCGACATCGACTGGGAGGCCGGCGGCGGGCAGCTGCTGCTGCCGGTGCTCGGGGAGCCCCTCGACCCGGCCGCGTGCACGGCCGACGCGGGGCTGCTGCGGGTCGGCGACGACTGGGAGTTCCCGCTGCGCGCCGGTTCGGAGGGGCTGCCGCTGCCCGAGCTGCTGGCCGCCCAGTGGTACCGGCCGGCGTGCTGGCGGGAGGCCCGCACTGGGCTCAACTACCGCCGTTTCTTCACGATCGCGCAGCTCATCGGGGTCCGGGTGGAGGACCCGGAGGTGTTCGCGGCGACGCACGCGAAGGTACTGGAGCTGGTGCGCGACGGCGTCGCCGCCGGACTGCGGATCGACCACGTGGACGGGCTCGCGGACCCCGCGGCGTACCTGCGGCGGCTGCGCACGGCCGTCGGGGACGGCTGCTGGGTGGTGGTGGAGAAGATCCTGGCCGGGCAGGAGCGGCTGCCGGCCGGCTGGCCGGTGGCCGGGACCACCGGGTACGACGCGCTGCGGCGGGTGGACGGGGTGTTCGTCGACCCGGCGGGCGCCGCCGAACTGGACCGCCGCTACCGGGAGTCCACGGGGCTGCCCGGCTGGGAGGAGACGGCCCGCGCCTGCGCCCGGGAGGTTCTGACCGGCGACCTGGCGGCCGAGCTGGGGGCGCTGGAGCGGGCGGCCGGGCCGGAGGCGGCGCCGGCCGTGCGCGAGGCGCTGATCGCCTACCCCGTCTACCGGCCGTACCCCGGGGACGGGGAGCCGGATGCGGGGGCCCTGGCGGAGGCCGCCCGACGGGCCGGCGCGCGGGCGGCGGACGGCGTACGGGACCTCCTGCGGGGGGATTCGGCGTTCGCGGCGCGCTTCGCGCAGACCTCGGCGGCACTGCGCGCCAAGGCGCTGGAGGACCGGGCCTTCTACCGGTACGCCCCGCTGCTGTCGGCGACGGAGGTCGGCGGGGATCCCGGGCGGCCCGCGGTGGACCCGGACGGGTTCCACGCGTACTGCGCCGCCCTCGATCAGGACTGGCCGGGCTCCGGAACGGTGCTGTCCACCCACGACACCAAGCGCAGTGCGGACGTCCGGGCCCGGATCGCGGCCCTGTCGCAGGCGCCGGAGGCGATGGACCCGGCCGGGGCCGGTGCGGCCACCCCGGGGGACGACCCCCAGCTGGCCTGGGTGGCGCGGCAGACGGCGTACGGCCTCGGCGAGGTCCCGGACCGCGCGCAGCGGCTCGGGGCGGCGCTGCTCAAGGCCGTCCGGGAGGCCGCCCTGCGCACCAGTTGGACCGAGCAGGACCCGGCGTACGAGGCCTCGGTCGCCCGGTACGCCTCCGCGGGAGCCGGTGGGGCGGAGCTCCCGCGGGCCCTCGCGGAGGCGGCCCGCGCCAACCTGCTGGGGATGGCGCTGCTGCACCTGGCGATGCCCGGGGTCCCGGAGGTCTACCAGGGCGCCGAGACGGAGTACCGGGCGCTGGTGGACCCGGACAACCGGCGCGCGGCGCTGTTCCCCCGCGAGGCTCTGGCCCGGCTCGATGCGGGGGCCGCGCCCCAGGGGGTGGCGGAGGAGAAGCTCGCGCTGACGGCCGCCCTGCTGCGGCTGCGCCGGGACCGACCGGGGGTGTTCACCGGGTACGCGGCGCTGGCCGCCCGCGGCCCGTCCGCCGGGCACTGCCTGGCCTTCGTCCGGCCGGGCGGCCTGGTCGCGGTGGCGACCCGGCTCTCGCTCCGGCTGGCCCGGTCGGGGGGCTGGCGCGGCACCGTCCTGCCGCTGCCGCCGGGGCGGTGGCGGCCCGTCCTGCCGCCCGCGGCCGGCACGGCGCCGCCGCAGGGCCCGTACGAGGGCGGGGTGGGGCTGGCGGAGCTGCTGGCGGCCCGGCCGGTGGCGGTCCTCCTACGGGACGACGGGGGCGGCGGGAGCGGCGGACCCGGCGGGAGCGGCCCGGGGCGGGACGGCCAGTAGGCCGGCGAAGGCCTCCGCCGCGCCCGTGAGCGGGACGCGGGAGAAGACGGCGAGGGGCCGGTGCCACGGCGGGTCGAAGGACAGCAGCTGACGGAGGCGAAGGCCCGCGGCCTGGCGTACGACGTGGTGGTGGGCTTCGATGCCGCTGCCGGCCGTCGGCAAGGGGATTGGTGCACGGGCAGGGCGGGAGGGTGAAGGTGGTCGCGGAGCGGGGCGGGCAGGTGCTGGGCGTGCACCTGGTGGGGCCGCACGTGTCGGAGATGACCGCGGAGAGCCAGCTGGTCGTGGGCTGGGACGCGGATCCGTCCGACGTGGCCCGCCACGTCCACGCCCACCCGACGCTGTCGGAGGCGGTGGGCGAGGTGTTCCTGACGCTGGCCGGCCGCGGCCTGCACCAGCGGTGGACGGCGGGATGCCTCCCCCGCGGGGGAGGCTTTGGCCAGGGGATATCGGGAAGTGTGGGGCGCGCGGAGCAGTAGGGGGCGTGCGCGGCGGGCATTGCATCAGACGTGACCCACCTCCGCGATTTGCGCTACCCCACACCGCACGAACTCGCGCTGGCCGCCCGCGCTCTGGCGGACGAACACCCCCGCCGGATCCGGCTGCGCCAGGTCGGGAGTTCCCGGGGCGGGGAACCCCTCTGGCTGCTGTCCGTGGCCGCCGCGGACGGCGGCCGGCCGCAGGACCGCTGCGTGCTCGTGGTGGCCGGCGCGCACGCCAACGAGCCCGTCGGCGGCGCCACCGCCCTCGCCCTGGCCCGCCGCCTCGCCCCGGCCGGGCGGCCCGGGACGCCGCCGGAGGCCGCCGACCGCACCTGGCACTTCCTCCTGTGCGCCGATCCCGACGGCGCCGCCCTGCACCGGGCCCCGCGCCCGGACTCCCTGCTCGACTACCACCGGAACTTCTACCGGCCGCCCGGCCCCGAGCAGCCCGAGTGGGCGCCGTCCTTACTGCCCCCGGACCGGCTGCCGCCGGAAACGCGGGCGCTGACCGGCCTCATCGACAAGCTGCGGCCGATGCTCCAGGTCTCCCTGCACGGCACCGACCTCGGCGGTTCCTGGGTGCAGGTCACGCGGAACATACCCGGGCTCGCCGAGCCGTTCGCCAAGTCGGCCGCCGAACTGCGGATCCCCGTGGAGACCGGGGCCTCGGACGCGGTCGGCTGGCCCTCCCCCGGGCCCGGGATCTTCGTGATGCCCCCGCACGGGCACGATGCGGCCGGGGCGTTCCACCCCGAGGACATCCGGCTCAGCACCTGGTACCGCACCCACCGCTACGCCGGCACCACCGCCATCGTGGAAGTCCCGATGTGGGCCTCCGACCTGGTGGACGACCCGGCCCCGCACCCCGACCCGCGCGGTGCGCTGCGGCTCCTCGCGGACCGGCTCGCCGGGGACGCAGCGCTCGTCTCCGCGGTGCGGGACCGGGCCGCGGACGCGCTGCCGGGCGCGGCCCCGGACGCCGCCCCGCTGCTGCGCGCCGTCGACTGGACGCTCGGCCTGATCCCCGGTATCACCGCCGAGTGGACGGGCGCCGGAGCCCCCGCCGAGGCCTCGACCGCCCGCATCGCCAGCATCGACGCCTTCGGGCGGCGGCTGTCCCTGCGCGCGGCCGCGATGCTGCTGCGGGTGCTGCACGCCCAGGACCACCCGGCCGCGCCCGGCCTGGACCGGCTCGTCACCGGCTGGTGCGCGGAGTTCGCCACCCGGTTCCACGCCCGCCGGGTCCCGGTCGCCGACCAGGTGGAGCACCAGACGCGCACCGTCCTCGCCGCGTACACCCGCCTCGCCGACGCCGAACGCGCCTCCCCCTGACGCCGGCGCCGGCCGACGGGCCGTACGGGTCCGACGGCCCCACGCAGGGGCCCCACGGGCCCCACGGGCTCGATCCGGCCGATCAGCTCGACGAGGCGGGGCAGGCGCGCGCCGCCCCTTCCCCGCCCGCCGGAAGGGGCTAGACCGTCGACAGGCGGAAGGACATGCGGCCGAAACCGACCTGGTCGCCGTCCCGGACCACGATGGAGCCGGTCACCCTGCGGCCGTTGACGGTGGTGCCGTTCGAGGAGCCGAGGTCGGTCAGGACCCACATCCCGTCGCGCATGCCGAGTTCGGCGTGGACCCGGGAGACGGTCTCGTCGGTGAGGCGGAGCCCGTTGCCCGGGTCGCGGCCGATCCGCAGGGGCTGCGCGCCCGGGTGCGGGAGCAGCAGCTTCGGCAGCCGTTCCGCGTGCCAGGCGCGCCGGACCCCGGCGGACAGGGCCGAGACCCGACCCACCCAGCCGAACAGGCGGCGCGTCCAGGCGGCTTCCTTGTCCCGCCCGTCGAGGTCGGCGACGAGGACGGCGAGTTCCTCCGGGCGACGGGCGACGAGGGCGAGCTCCATCCGGCGCAGGAAGGTGTCGTGCGACAGCTTGCCGAGGGCGGCTCCCTCGCGGAGCTTGCCCAGGGCGAGGTCGCGCTCAGCATCGGAGAGGCGCGGCGCGGGGTAGGCGGGGAACTCGAAACTCGACGTCACAGGGTGATTGTCGGCCCGTCAGGGCCGGAGTGTCCAGAAGCGCTCCGGCCACCGGCGATGATGGGTACGACACATGGCAAAGCTCACGTTCCGGTACCGCCGCAGACGAGGGAGCCGCCCGTGCATTTCGAGGTGTGGGCACCGCAGACAGACCGGGTCGCCCTGCGGCTCGCGCACGCCGGGGCCGAGGCCTGGGCCGTGTACGACATGGAGCGCGACCCGGACCGGGACGGCTGGTGGGCCGTCGCCGCCCCGGCCGCCGACGGGGACCGGTACGGGTTCCTGCTGGGCGACGACCCGACCGTACGGCCCGATCCGCGGGGGCGGCGGCTTCCGGACGGGCCGGACGGCCCCTCGGCCGTCGTGGACGTCGCATCCCTGGCGCCCGGGGCGCCGGCGCCCGGCATCCGGCTGCAGGACGCGGTCCTGTACGAGCTGCACGTGGGGACGTTCACCCCGGAGGGCACCTTCGACGCGGCCGCCGCCCGCCTCGGCCACCTGGTCGCGCTCGGCGTCACGCACGTCGAGCTGATGCCGGTCTGCCCGTTCCCCGGCCGGCACGGCTGGGGGTACGACGGGGTCGCGCCGTGGGCGGTGCACGAGCCGTACGGCGGCCCCGCGGGGCTCGCCCGGTTCGTGGACGCGGCGCACGCGGCCGGCCTCGGGGTGGTGCTGGACGTGGTCCACAACCACCTCGGGCCTTCCGGCAACCACCTCACCGCCTTCGGCCCGTACTTCACGGACACCCACCACACGCCCTGGGGTGCGGCGGTGAACCTGGACGCGCCCGGCTCGGACGAGGTCCGCGCGTACTTCACCGGCAGTGCGCTCGCCTGGCTGCGCGACTACCGCATCGACGGGCTGCGCCTGGACGCGGTGCACGCACTGGCCGACGGGCGGGCGCTGACCTTCCTGGAGGAGCTGTCGGCGGCGGTGGACGCGCTCGCCGCCGAGACCGGCCGGCCGCTGTTCCTGATCGCCGAGTCCGACCGGTGCGACCCGCGGACCACCGCCCCGCGCACGGAGGGCGGGCAGGGCCTGCACGCTCAGTGGAACGACGACTTCCACCACGCCGTGCACGCGGCGCTGACCGGCGAATCCCAGGCGTACTACGCCGACTTCGCCGAGGCGCCGCTCGCGGCCGTGGCGAAGACCCTGACCCGGGCGTTCTTCCACGACGGGACCTGGTCGGCGTTCCGGGGCCGCACCCACGGCCGGCCGGTGGACCGCCGCCGCACCCCCGCGCACCGGTTCCTCGGCTACAGCCAGACCCACGACCAGATCGGCAACCGGGCGCAGGGCGACCGGCTCGCCGCGTCCGTCTCCCCCGGGCTGCTGGCGTGCGCGGCGGCGCTGGTGCTGGCCGGGCCGTTCGTGCCGATGCTGTTCATGGGCGAGGAGTGGGGGGCCGGCACTCCGTGGCAGTACTTCACCGACCATCCCGACCCGGAGCTCGCGGAGGCGGTCCGCACCGGCCGGCGGCGGGAGTTCACGGCCCACGGCTGGCGGGCCGGTGAGGTCCCGGACCCGCAGGACCCGGCCACCCGGGACCGGTCCTGCCTGGACTGGGCGGAGCCCGAACGCGACCCGCACGCGCGCCTGCTGGCCTGGTACCGGACCCTGGTCGGGCTGCGCCGCGGCCACCCGGACCTTCGGGACCCGGACCTGGCCTCGGTGCGCGTGGCGTACGACGAGGAGCGGCGCTGGATCACCTTCCGGCGGGGCGACGTACGGGTGGTGGTGAACCTCGCCCCCGAGCCGGCGGTGGTCGCCCTGGGCCGCAACGGCGTCCGGGTGCTGGCCTCCTGGGCCGCCGTCGATCCCCCGGACCCGGAGGGCCGCGTCCACGTCCCGGCCGAGTCGGCGGTCCTGCTGGCGCCGTAGTCTCGCCGGTCAGTTCGGGGCGGCGAGCCGGGCGGCCAGGGCGGCGGCCGCGGGCGTGGGCGTACGGGGGGTGAGGAGTTCCGTGCGGTGGACGAGGCGGGGGTCGGCCAGGGGTACGGCCACCCCGGCCGCGGCGGTCACGGCGGTCACGGCGACCCGGCGGGGCAGCAGGACCAGGCCGTGCCCGGCGGCGGCCAGGGCGCACAGGGCGTACAGGTCGGTGCCGTCGTAGCGCAGGGCCGGGGCGGTGCGGACGGCGGCGGGCGGTGCGAGGCCGGCGTGCGGGGCGTCGAGCCAGCGGGCGTCGGCGAGGTCGTCCAGGCGGAGGGCGGCCCGCCCGGCCAGGGGGTGCCTGGCCGGGAGGAGGACGGCGAGCGGCTCCTCCCCGACGCCGGTGACGGTCAGCGGGGCCACGTCGGGCAGCCGCAGCGGGTCGCTGGCGGCGGCGAGGCCGTCGACGAGCCCGAGGTCGCAGCCGCCGGTGGCGACGGCGGCCGGCACCTGGTCGGGCGGTACGACCCGCAGCTCGACCCCGGTGGCCGGCAGGGCGGCCAGCAGCCTCGGCCCGACGGCGAGCGGCGAGACGGCGAGGGTGACCCGGCCGGGTGGGGCCGCGGCCAGCCGGAGCACGTCGGCCCGGGCCGCGTCGAGCCGCAGCAGCAGCGGTGCGGCGTGCTCCAGCAGCCGCAGCCCGGCGGGGGTGGGGGCGACGGGCCGGCGGGTGAGCAGCTCGGTGCGGAGGTCGCCCTCCAGGGCGGCGACGTGCTGGGACACGGCGGACTGGGTGTAGCCCAGCTCGCGGGCGGCGGCGGAGAAGGAGGCCAACCGGGCCACGGTGACGAAGGTGCGCAGGAGGTGCGGATCCATGGTCATCAGCTTTGCTTATGGAGCAACCAGGAACAATCGTTGGTGCTGAAGTGGGGGTCGCCCCCAGGATGATCGTCATGACCAGCAACGCCACCCGCGGCACCTCCACCGACACGACCACCGACACCACCGGCGTCACCCCCGTCGCCCGGATCGCCCTCGTCGGCGACCGCTCCCCGCACGTGACCTCCCACACCCGGATCCCGCTCCTCCTCGACGCCCTCGCCTCCCGAGACGGGCTGGTCCTGGACGCGTACTGGATCTCCACCGCCGAGGCGGAGGCCGAGGCCGCGTCCGGGGCCCTGGCCCGCTTCGACGCCGTCTGGGTGCTGCCCGGCAGCCCGTACGCCAGCGAGGCCGGGGCGCTGGCGGCGATCCGGGTGGCGCGTGAGGAGGGCATTGCGTTCCTCGGGACCTGCGGCGGCTTCCAGCACGCCCTGCTGGAGTACGCCCGCACGGTCTGCGGGCTGTCCGACGTCGCGCACGCCGAGAACGACCCCGGCGCCGAGGACCTCCTCATCGGCCCGCTGGCCTGTTCGCTCGTCGGGCACGAGGGGGTCGTCCGGGTGGAGTCCGGCTCGCTCGCCGAGTCCGTGCTCGGCGCGGAGCGGACCACCGAGCGCTACCACTGCAACTACGGGCCCGCGCCCCGGCACCTGCCGGCGCTCACCGCCCACGGCCTGCGCCTGTCGGGGCACGACGAGGACGGACAGCCGCGGATCGCGGAGCTGCCGGGCCACCCGTTCTTCCTGGCCACGCTGTTCCAGCCGGAGCTGCACGGCGACGGCAGCCGGCCGCACCCGATCGTGAGGGCGCTCGCCGCCGCGGCCGTCGCGCACGCCGCCGCCGCGCCGACCGCGTAGCCGCGCGCCCGGCGGGCCCGGGGCCGCGCGCGGGGCGCGGGCTCCCGGCCCGGCCGGATATCGCGTCGCAGGACCCCCCGTCTGATCGGCTATGCTGTGCGTGCACATCGAACGGGCGGTCCGCCGCCCGTCGTGGTGGGTGTAGCTCAGTTGGTAGAGCACCTGGTTGTGGTCCAGGTGGCCGCGGGTTCGAGTCCCGTCACTCACCCTTCCGTACCGCAGGGGCACGAGGTTCTTCCTCGTGCCCCTGCGGGCGTTTCCGCTACTCCCTGCCTTCACGGTCGGAGCGGAGGAACTCCTCGACCGCTGTGACGAAGGCCACCGGCGTCTCGTGCGGCGGGTAGTGGCCGGCCCCGGGGAGCGGGAGGACCCGACAGTTCGGGTACGTGACCTGCCAGGTGGCGTGCATCACCTCGGGGCTCAGCGCCAGGTCGTACTCGCCCGCGAGGACCAGCACCGGGACGGTGCTGCCCTTCACCGCCGCCGACAGGTCCAGCGACTGCCAGCTCGACAGGTACGCGGCGAAGGCCTCGGGGCGGGAGACGGCGACCGAGTGCGCGACCATCCGCTCCAGCCAGTGCCGGCTCGCGCGGTGGCCGGTGACCAGGTCGAGGATGACCCGCCGGTTCTCCGGGCTGGCGGCCGCGCCGTGGAAGAGGGCGTGGGTGGCGTCGTCCATCTCGTACGGGCCCGCCGGGACCGGGTTGACGCCGATCAGCTTCTCGACCCGCTCGGGGGCGCGGGCCAGGACCTGCTGGACGGCCTTGCCGCCCATGGAGTGGCCGATGAGGGAGAAGGTGGCCCAGCCGAGCTCGTCGGCGAGGGCGAGGACGTCATCGGCGATCTCGGCGAGGTTGTAGCGGCCGGGGACGTCCCGGCGGTCGCCGTAGCCGCGGTAGTCCGGGAAGGCGTACGAGAAGCCCTCCGGGTCGAAGAAGTCCAGCACGGAACCCCAGTTGGCGGAGGTGCCGAACCAGTCGTGCAGCACGATGGCGCGCAGCGGTCCGGTGCCGATCCTGCGGTGGGCGATGGCCAATGCGTTCTCCCTCTGTGACGGAGGTGGCGGAATCCGACGCCGTACGTACTGCCCACCGGGCCCGCGCCCATACCGCTCCGCCCCCGTCGCACGCCGGCAGCCGCCTCCCCGGGACCGGCAGGTCCTGGAGCGGCGGCTGCCGCGCGGTGCGCCGGGCCGGGTCAGACGGTCCTGAGCGCCGGGTCGGAGACGCCCGGTGCGCCCGTCTCCACGTGGCCCGCGAAGCGGCGCAGGAACGTGGCCTCGCGGTCCGAGACGACCGTGACGTCGTACCAGCGGGACGAGGCCTGCAGGTCCACCGTGTGGGTGACGGTCGCGCCGACCGCGAGCCGGAGGGTGCGGGTCGCCGCGCCGTCGTAGGCGTTGGCCACCGTGAGGTCGACGGCGGCCGTGCCGGAGTTGGTCAGGGTCAGGTCCAGGTTGCCGGTGGCGGCGTCGTGGCGGGCCGTCACCTCGGGGCCGGTCCTCTTCGCCGGGCCCTTCCACGTCCGCAGGAACCCGTTGGGGCCCCAGACCGTGAGGTCGATCGTGTTGCCGGTGGAGCCGCTCGTCGACCAGGTGTCGGACAGGGTCCTGCCCGCCTCCACCGTGTACGGCCACGGCCCGTCCGTGCGGTTGCCCGAGGTGCTGTGGAAGTGGGCGCCGAGGGTGGGGCCGGACGCGAAGGTCAGGGTGAACTTGCCGGTGGAGACGGTGGCCCGGCCGTCCACGTACGGGGCGTAGCCCAGGGCACGGGTCGGCTTGGCGCCGGACTCCTGCCGCGGCAGGGCGCCGGCCGCCGGCGGGACGGGGTGGTAGGAGGGGTGGCGGTTCTTGTCCGCCGGCACGTACCCGGCCGTCGACGGGAGCGCGGCGGGCGCGGAGTCGGCCCGGGTGAAGTCGAAGGCCGACGTCAGGTCACCGCACACGGCGCGGCGCCAAGGCGAGATGTTGGGCTCCTGCACGCCGAACCGCTTCTCCATGAAACGGATCACCGAGGTGTGGTCGAAGGTCTCGGAGCAGACGTAGCCGCCCTTGCTCCACGGCGAGACCACGATCATCGGGACGCGCGGGCCGAGGCCGTACGGTCCGGCCGCGTAGCCCCCGCCGCCCGCGTACAGGTCCCCCCTGACGTCGGCCGTGGACAGGCCCCACGCGGAGGACGCCGGCGGGTACGGCGGGACGACGTGGTCGAAGAAGCCGTCGTTCTCGTCGTACGTGATGAACAGGGCGGTCTTCGCCCAGACCGCCGGGTTCGCGGTCAGCGCGTCCAGGACCTTGGAGATGTACCAGGCCCCGAAGTTCGTCGGCCAGTTCGCGTGCTCGCTGAACGCCTCGGGGGCCGCGATCCAGGAGACCTGCGGGAGGGTGCCGTTCACCACGTCCGCGCGCAGCCGGTCGAAGTAGCCTTCGCCCGCCTTGGCGTCGGTGCCGGTGCGGGCCTTCTCGTACAGGGGGCTGCCGGGCTGGGCGTTGCGGAAGGAGTTGAAGTAGAGGAGGGAGTTGTCGCCGTAGTTGCCGCGGAAGGCGTCGTCGATCCAGCCCCAGGAGCCCGCCGCGTTCAGGCCGTCGCCGACGTCCTGGTACACCTTCCACGAGATCCCGGCCGCCTCCAGGCGCTCGGGGTAGGTCTTCCAGCCGTAGCCGGCCTCCTGGTTGCCGAGGACGGGGCCGCCGCCGGTGCCGTCGTTGCCCGTGTAGCCCGTCCACAGGTAGTAGCGGTTCGGGTCGGTGGCGCCGATGAAGGAGCAGTGGTAGGCGTCGCACACGGTGAACGCGTCGGCCAGGGCGTAGTGGAACGGGATGTCGTTCCGCGTCATGTACGCCATGGTGGTGGCGGTCTTCGCCGGGACCCACTTGTCGTACTTGCCGTTGTTGTAGGCCTGGTGGCCGCCGGCCCAGTCGTGGTTCAGGCCCTCCAGGAACTGCATGCCGAGGTCCGGCACGTCCGGGTGGAAGGGGAGGACGTCCTTCGTGCCGTTGGACTGGTGGAAGACGGACTTGCCGTTGTCCTGCACGACCGGGCGCGGGTCGCCGAAACCGCGGACGCCCTTCATGGTGCCGAAGTAGTGGTCGAAGGAACGGTTCTCCTGCATGAGCACGACGATGTGCTCGATGTCCTGGAGGGTGCCGGTGGTGCCCTGCGCCGGGATGGCGGCCGCCCGTGCGATGCTCTCGTTCAGCATCGCCAGGGCGGCGGTGCCGCCGGCGATCTGGAGGAACCTGCGGCGGTTGAGTTCAGCCATGGGGATGACGACCTCTACGGGTGAGGGGGACGGGGACCGGGACCGGGAGCGGTGACGGGGAACCGAGGGGCGACCCAAGAACAGCGGCCCCGGGGTACCGGACGGAGAGCAATCCGTGACGCCCCGCCGTACGCCGGGAGAACGCAAACCCCCACGGGTCAGGGCCGGGTGCCCGTCCGGCAGGGCTTCGGGCTTGCGCCTTCCGCTGCGGCAACTTCTACGGTCATGCGTGTGGCCGGAGAGACCGGCCCGGCGAGGGAGGCACGGGCAATGGCCTGGTCGATCGCGGAGGTGGCGCGGATGTCCAAGGTGACATCGCGGACGCTGCGGCATTACGACGAGATCGGCCTGCTGCCGCCAGCATGGATCGGGAGCAACGGGCACCGCTACTACGAGGAGGCAGATCTGCTGCGGTTGCAGCAGATTCTGCTGATGCGGGAACTGGACCTGGGGCTGCGCGAGATCCAGGCGGTCCTGGACAGCCGGCTCGACCAGGTGGCCGTGCTCCGTGAGCACCGCCAACGCCTGCTCGCGGAACGGGACCGGCTGGAGACGCTGGCCCGTACGGTCGGCCGCACCATCGCCGAACTGGAAGAAGGTGAGGACAAGAGCCACATGACGAAGATCAACAAGCCGGAGAACCTGTTCGAGGGGTTCCAGCCGTCCTCGGAGGCCGAGGCCGAGGTCCGGGAGCGGTGGCCGCAGGCCTGGGAGCAGTCCCGGCAGGCCGTCGAGGCGATGACCGCCGAGGACACGGAGCGCTGGCAGCGTGAGGTGACGGCGCAGATGATCCGTATGGCGGAGTTCATGGTGGCCGGCACACCGGTGTCCGACCCCGCGGTACAGGCCGAGGTGGACGCCAACTACCAGGGCATCTGCCGGTTCTGGACCCCGACCGCAGCCGCGTACAAGGGAGTGGGCCAGACCTATGTCGACGACCCGCGGATGCGGGCCAACTTCGACAGGATCGCCGACGGTCTCGCCGTCTACCAGCGCGATGCGATGACCGTCTACGCCGATGCCCGCCTGAGCTGACCGCATGTCACCGTGAGGGGTCCGGGCGGGCGATGAGCGCAGCCAGAGGCGAACGGCTGCGGCGGTCAGTACGCCTCGTCGCCGCTGTGGTGATCAGGCCGGGTGCGCGGGCGACCGCCACCCGGCCGTGGTGCGCGGACGCGCTCAAGGACCGGCATCCCAACTGAGGTGCGTCGCCCCACCGCGCCGGCGTGATCGGCGCCGCCGGGGGCCTGCAGCCGCCCCCGGCGGGGGTACGGCTCCGACCGAGCCCGCTGCGGTCACAAGGTCGCCCCACCCCACAGCAGCCGGAACGGTCTCGTCCATCGCCGGTCCCGTGACCCGTCGGACAGGCTCTGAAACGGTAACTGTACGTCTTGATCGCTGACGCGACGGGCCGGCACCGCCCAGCACCGCCTCGGCAGGATGTCGGCTGTCCGGCGAGGCTGTCGGCGATCCGTAGGCGATGTGTCGGGGGCCGCTGGAACCGTGGGTGTCGACCGGGCAGTCGCAGCCGCCTTCAACAGCAGGGGAGCCCCGCCGCCATGTCGTCCACGTACTCCACCCCGCCCTGGGATGCGCAACGGCTGCCGCGTGCCGGTGGCAGCGTCTTCCTGGTCACCGGCGGCAACGCCGGCATCGGGTACTTCGTAGCCGAGCAGTTGTCCGCAACCGGAGCCACTGTCGTACTGGGCAGCCGGAATCCCGCGAAGGCCGAAGTCGCCACGGCCTCGATCCGCTCGCGTGTCCCTGGCGCGCGGGTGCGGGCCGTACGGCTGGACCTCGCCGACCTCTCGTCGCTCAGAGTGGCGGTGGAATCACTGGGTGTGGAACACCTCGACGCGGTGGTCCACAACGCCGGCGTCGCGCTCGACGCCCCGCCGCGCCGGGAGACCGGGGACGGTCACGAGCTCGTGTTCGGCACGAACCACCTCGGGCACTACGCGCTGACCCGCTGGCTGATGCCGCTGCTGTCGGCCGCACCTGCGGCCCGCATCGTGACCATGGGCAGCTTCGCGGCGAAGTCCGGGCGGCTCGACCTCGACGACCTGCAGTCCCTGAAGGACTACCGGCCCAAGCGCACCTACGGACGCTCCAAGCTGGCGCAGATGTACTTCGGCCTCGAACTGGACCGCCGTCTGCGCGCCGTCGACAGCACGGTGGCAAGCGTGGTGGTCCATCCCGGCGGCGCGCTGGACTCCCTGACCCCGTCACGGCCGCCCGTCCATGTGCGGACCGCTGGTGCGCGGCTGCGCGGTGCACCAGCCGCCATCCTTGTCCAGGGCAAGCACGCCGGCGCATGGCCCGCGGTCCGAGCGGTGCTGGACCCCACCGTGCGCGGAGGGCAGCTGTGGGGACCGCGCATCTTCGGCCTGCGCGGCAAGCCCCAACGTGAACGGGCGTGGAACCACCTCACCGACACCTCCGTAGCGGCGCGGTTGTGGGACGCCAGCCGTGTCCTGACCGGCGTCGATCTCGGCACTATCCCCGGATAGCCCCAGGGGCGCTGACCAGCAAGCGTGCTCAGGTTGGTCAACTGTGGCGTTCAGTCACTGCGTTCGTGCAGGTCGGCGGGGCGGGCCCGGGAACGGCCACCGTGACCATGAACGTTTGTGAGGACGATCGAGGACCAGGTGGCCGTGGAGGCCACGGCAACCGAGCAGGTGTGGGCGACAGTGTTCGGATCGGTGATGGCCGAGGTGGACTGCTGCTTCCCGCGTCGCGACTCGCGACTGCTGGCACGGCAGATGACGCAGGCCATGCTGATGGAGCTGGAACGGCGCAACTGCCGGACGCTCGCCGAGGCGCTGGGACATCCGGGCCCGCACCGGCTTCAGCACTTTCTCTCCCGGCGATCCGTGCGGCCACGCCGTACGCCGGGAGAACGCAAAGCCCTCCCGGTGGGCGCCCGGATCTGCTGGAATGACCTTCAGGACACATGGCGCAGGGGGCACGGGGCATGACGGGGACGGGCACGGGGACCGGCTTCGGGCATGCCCTCGGACTGTCGCGCGCGCTCACCGGCCTGCCGGTGGCTCCGCTGGTGGAGCGGTACGGGGAACTCGCCACCGCGCAACACGAGCTCGGCCTCGGCCACTTGGGAGAGTTACTGGTCCCGCCGGGCGGGCGGCTGCGCGTCCTGGACGGGGTCTTCGTCGTCGAAGGCCCGGGCCGGCGGCGGCACGTGGGGGCGGCGGTGTTGCGGGGGCCGGTCGCGGCGCGCGGCGGACCCGCGACCGCGGGCCTCGTGGAACGGCTCGCCGAGATACAGGAACGGGATCCCGCCGCGCTCCGCCGGATCCTGCTCTACCAGCTGGTGCAGCTGCTGCACGACGACCCCCGCGGGAACCGGCCCGAAACGGCCGCCGCCCTCGGGATCGACCCCGCGGAGGCGGCCGCCCTGGCGCAGGCCGCGGCCGGGCGGGCCCGGCTGGACGCGTCCGGGCGGGCCGCCGCCGAGGGCCTGGAGGACGCGTGGGCGCAGGGCCGGATCCGCGCCGCCGCCCTGTGCGCGGCCGCACTGCCGCCGGCGGGCGGGGACCGGCTGCTGACGGACCGGCTCATAGGGATCGCCGCGCGGGTGCGGGACACGGACGCGCTGCTGGAGGAGGCCCGGGCCCGCGAGGACGCCGGGGACCGGGAGGGGGCCGCGGCCCGCTACGGGCGGGCCGCACGGCTGGCCTGGGACTGCCCCCGCGCGGTCCGCGGCCTGGTCCGCACCCACACCCCGTCCCACGGCCGCCTGACGGCCGCCCTCGCCCCGACGGGGGCGGTCGAGCTCCGGCACCTCCCGACCGCCGAGGACGAACCCCCCGGGGCTTCTGAGGCGGCCGGGGTCGGTGGGTTGTCCGGGGCGTCCTGGCGGGTCGTCAGGCTGACCCGCGGCGAACCGCTCACCGTCCCGCTGACGGAGGTCCCGGGCGACCCGGCGGACGGCCCGGTCACCGACCCGCACGCCCCCCTGACCCGCGAGGTCCGCTACGTGGCCCTCCCCCGCGGAACCGCTACGGCCGGCGGCGCGGCGGCCGGGAGCGCTGCCGCGGCCGGGGTCGGCCCCGACGCCGCCCGCGCATCCGGCTCCCGTACCCCGGCCCGGGTACGGGTCGGCGCCCCGGCGGACGAGGCGGCCGGGGAAGTCGGGGAGGTCGGCGAGGTCGGGCCGTTGGTCAGTGCGGTGCTGCTGGTCGCGCCGGAGGTGGGAGAGCTGGTCCTCGCCGACGGGCGCGCCCGGATCGAGGCCTCCTGGTTACGCCCGGCCGGGGCCGTCGGCGTCGAGGTGACCGTGACCGGGCCCGACGGCCGAACCGTGCCGCACGGGCCCGTGATACCCGGCTTCACTGCAGCCGCACCCGCCACGGCCGCCCGCGCAGCCTCCGGGAACCCGCGGCCGGGTCGCACGGCGGCGACCGCACCCGCCGCCCACGGCTCCGGTGACGCGGGAGCGGATCCCGTAGCGCCCGGCGCGCATCCCGGCGGGGGCGGGAGCGAAGGGGTTCGGGTCGGCGGGCTCGCGGCAGGGCCGTACGCCGTGCGGGTCCGGGCGCGGTACGCCGGGGCCCGGGGGGACGTGTCGTCGGTCGGGGTCGAGCGGGACGTCACCGTGCACGCGTGGCCCGAGGCCGTCGTCGGCCTCGGTGCGCGGGCCCGGGACAGCGGCGGGCTGCGGCTCCACTGGACCGGGGGTGCGGGGGCCGACGTACGGATCGTGCAGTGGCCCGGCGCGGCCCCCGCCGAGGGGACCGAGCTCGCCGCCGACGCGCTGCCGCCGGCACTTCCCTGGGTGGACGCGTCCGGGGCCGCGGACCCGCCGCCCGGCACGCTGGCCACCGTCAGCGCCGTGGCCGTGCTCGGCGAACGCGCCCTGGCCGGGCCGAGCACCGCCGTCGAGGCCCCGCAGCCCGTGGTCGGGCTCGCCGCCCACCGGACCACCGCCGGCCGCGCCCGCATCACCTTCGACTGGCCCGAGGACGCGGGCCGGGTCGTCGTCGCGACCGCCCCCGCGGCCGGCGGCCGTTCCGGCGAACCCTCCGAACACCCCGTCGTGCGGGCGGTTTTCCTGCGCGAGGGACTGGAGCTGCCGGTCGGGCCCGGCGCGGTCCGGATCACCGCGTACGCCGCCCCCCGCAGCTCCCTCGCGACGGTGGCCGCCCCCTTCGGCGACGCCGGTCAGGTGCTGCTGCCCGCCGACGTCGCCATCGCCTACCAGGTGCTGCCCGGGCAGCGGCGGATGCTGCGCCGCGGGCCCTCGGTACTCCGCGTCACCCTGCTCGCCCCCGGCGGCGACCCCGGGGCCGGCCTGCCCGACTTCGTCCTCGTGGCCGGCGCCGCAGGGGGCACCGCCCGCCCCCACCGGGCCGCCGAGGGCACCGAACTGTGCCGCGTCACCGGCAGCGAGCTCGCCGCCGCCGGGACCGTGGAGCGCGAGATCGCCCCCCACCCGCCCGCCGCCGGCCCGTATGCCGTACGCGGTTTCCTCCTCGGCGGCCGTGCCGCCTCCGTCCGGCTCGACGAGCCCTCCCTCACCTCCCTGGTGGTCCGCTGACATGACCTCCGTCGTCTGCCCCTACTGCTTCGACCGCTCCTCCGCCGCCCGGCTGCCGTTCCGCTGCCAGATGTCCGCGACCGGGGTGCGCGGGGGCAAACCCTGCACCGCCGAACTCGACACCGTGTGGGCCGAGTTCATGGGTCCGAGCGTGCCGCCCGCGCTCACCCTGCGCGGCCCCGTCTTCCCCGGCCCGCGCGGCCTCGCCGGCCGTCTCGGCGTCGGCGGCGCCTCCCGCGCGGACTGCCCCCACTGCGGGGTGTCCACCCCGGTCCGGGTCTGCCTGCGCTGCCACAGCGACTTCCCCAGCGACTACTGCGACCAGGACACCCGGATCATCGCCCTGCTCGGCCCGAAGGCCTCCGGGAAGAGCACGTACGTCTCCGTACTGATCAACGAGCTCCGCAACCGGGTCGGCCGCGCGTACGGCGCCTCCATCACGGCGATGGGCGGCGAGACCCAGCGCCGCGACCGGGAGATGGCCGAGGACCTGTACGACCGGCTGCGGCTGCCCGAGGCGACCAGGCCGGCGGCACTGGGCTTCAACGACCCGCTGCTGTACCGGCTCAGCCTGCCGCTGCGCCGCCGCCTCCTCGGCGACGGCAGCCGGCACACCGCGCTCGTCTTCTTCGACGCGGCCGGCGAGGACCTCGGGAGCGCCGAGGCCATGGACCGCTACACCCACTACCTGGCCGCCGCCGACGGGATCGTCCTGCTCGTCGACCCGCTGCAGATGCGGGCCGTACGGGACCAGCTGCCCGTGGACTCCGGGCTGCCGCTGCCGACCGTGGAGACCCCGCCGCAGCAGATCGCGGCCGACCTCGCGGCGCAGCTGCGCGCCCACGGCCGGGGTAGCAGCCGGGGCCGGGTCACCACCCCTGTGGCCGTCGCCGTCACCAAGACGGACTCCCTGTTCTCGCTGGTGGGCCCGCACTCCCCGCTGCGGCGCAACGCCGACCACTCGGGAGGTGCGGTGGACGACGAGGACCGGCTGGCCGTGCACGAGGAGATGCGCGCCCTGCTCGACAGCTGGGACTCGGGGGCGCTGTTCCGGCAGCTGGAGCGGGACTTCGCGCAGCTGTCGCTGTTCGGGATCTCGGCGCTGGGCTCCCCGCCGCCCGCGGGGTCCCCGTCCGACGCCCCCAAGTCCGGTCCGCAGCCGCTGCGCGTCGAAGACCCGCTGCTGTGGCTGCTGGGGCTGGACGGGCTGCTGCGGCGCACCCCGGCCGCCAGTGGTGCGGGCGCCGGCATCCGGCGTACCGGATCGGGAGGAGAGGCGTGAACCTCGCGCAACTGCACTACACCTCGGCCCCGCCCGGCCCGGACGGCTCGGGCTTCCGGTTCACCGCGGTCAGCCCGGGCGTGCCGGCGTCGCTGCTGCGCGAGGCCGAGCAGCTGATCGGGTACGAGCCGCCCCGGGACGCCCCGCCGCGCCCCGGCCCGGAGCAGCTGCGCGCCTTCCCGCAGGCGTTGAGCCTGAACGTGCTCGCCGACGGCAGCCGGCTGCTGGCCCGCTCCGTGTACACCGGCGCGGACTACAGCGGCCGTTGGGGCAACTTCCACGCCCACGCCGTGCACCTGCCGCAGCCCGCCGGGCCGGACCGGCCGGCCGGGGGGCCGCTGCCGATCACGTCCTGGGGCTCCCCGCAGTGGGCCGACGAGAGCCCGCCGGCCGGGACGCCCCTGCCGCCCCTGGCTTCGGTGCCCGCGCCGGGGCCGCTGGACCGGCGGGCGCTGGCGGAGTTCGTGACCGCCCGCGGGCGCTGGCTCGCCGGGTTCTTCGCAGACGTGCGGCGGCTCGGCGAGGATCCCGCGGCCCCGCAGATCGTCGTGGTGGAGCCGGACAGCGAGGCCGCGGCCCGCTGGATCATGCTGGCGTGCAGCGTGCTGCCGCACCAGCGGGGCCAGTGGCTGACCTTCACCACGTACACCCGGCGGCCGCAGCTCGCCCGGCAGCAGATCGTCGGCGTGCTCCCGGACGACGGGCTCGGCCTGGCCGGACAGGAGCACCGCTACCGGGTGTACGACGCCGCCCGGGCGGCGGGCCCCGCCCCTGCCCCCGACGCCTGGGCGCAGACCGCGGCACGGGTCTGGCGGGCGGCGCGCCAGGAGCTGTTCGCGGAGGTCAGGCGGCTGTCCGCGGAGCCGTACGCGGCCGGGCCGCTGGCAGCGCTCGCCCTGACGGCGGGGATCCGCCTGGACCCGGCGGGCCGGGCGGCGGCCGCCGACTGGGCGGCGGAGCACCGGGAGGCGCTGGACGGCGGGCGGCTCCAGGCACTGGCCGCTGCCCTGGGCGAGCCGGCGGACAGGAGCAGGGACCGGGCCGGGGACGGCGGCGGAGGCGGTGGCGCGGACGGCGGGGACGCGGGCGGCGGGGACGCGGGCGGCGGGGACGCGGGCGGCGGGGACGCGGGCGGCGGGGACGCGGGCGGCGGGGACGCTGAGGCTGCGGCCGCCGAGGCCGCCGCGTGCGGACGGCTCCTGGCGGCGCTGGCCGGGTGGGCCCCCGTGGCGGTGACGGAACCCCTCGCGGCGCTCGCCCTCGCCCGGGCGGTGCGCTCCGGCGGCCCCGCCCCCTCGGCCGGGCTGCTGGGCGGGCCGGCCCGGTTGCAGCTCGGCGCGGAGCTGGAGCCGGAGCTGCGGGCGGCGCTGGCCGACCCTCAGCGCGGGCCGGCGGACCGGGTGGACCTGCTGCGGGTCGGCGGCGAGCTCGGCATCGACACCGCCGACGTACTGCCGGAGGTGGCCCGGCACCTGGCGCGGGCGCTGCTCGCCGACCCGGAGGGGACGTACGGCGCACCGGTGCGGGACGCGCTGGACGGGCTGCCCGGGCTGCGGGCCCTCGTCCTGGACCGGCTGGACCGCCTCGCGGCGGGCGATCCCGCCGCGGCGGCCCGGGTGTTCGCCCGGACCCCGCTGCAGCTGGCGACGGCCGACGCCCTGCCGCACCTGCGGATGTGTGAGCGGGGGGCGGAGCCGGGCGGGGACCGGGTGCGGGCGCTGGCCGAGCTGGTGCAGGCGGCCGGGGTCCCGCTGGAGGCGGAGCCGCTGGTGCTGCGGACCGCGATGCGACTGGTGTGGCCCGAGGGGGCGCCGGGTGCGCACGAGGCCTGGCTGCTGCTCACGGCGACGGGCCCCGGCCCCCACCGGGAGTCCGGCACCTGGGAGCTCCTCGCGCGGGCCGCGGTGGACGCCCCGGCCGAGGACCGGGCGGCGGAGGAGCTGGCCCCGGAGCTGCTGCGACACTTCACGGCCGAACTCCCGCCCGCGCTGCGGCCGTCGCTGCTGATGCTGGAGCTGGCCCGGAACCTGCGCGCGGGCGCGGCCGGCCCGGGCTGGGTGCGCCAGGCCCTGGACCTGGGGACGCTGAAACCGTCGCCGGCCGCCCGGGACCACGCCTACGGGGCGGTGGCCGGGCGGCTGCTGGCCGCCGAGGGCCGGCCCGACAGCGAGCTGCGGGCCCTGATCGAGAGCGACGACGCGGTACTGCTGGCCGCGTACCGGCGGGCCGCGCGCGACCCGCGGGTCGTGGACCGGCTCCGCCTCGACCCGCACTACGCGGCCGAGTGCTTCGCGACCTGGTCCTCGCAGCCGCAGGCGGGTGCGGTGTGGCAGGAGGCCCGTACGGACCTCCTGGACGGGGTGCTGCGGCCGGTGGTGCGGGGTCTGCCGCCGGACGGGCTCGCGGCCCTGGAGGAGGAGCTGGGCCGCCTGGGCGGGCGCTGGGCGCAGGAGTTCCGCGGCTGGCAGCGGCCGGGCGCCTTCGGGCGGCTGCGGGACCGCTTCACCGGCGCGGGCCGGGGGGCCGGCCGCGGCACGGGCCGCCGCGCGGCCAAGGGCGGCGGCCGGGGCGGTGCCCCCGCCGATCCGCCGCCCCGCGGCGGCAGCGGCGGGCCCGTCGACCCCGGCCGCCCGGCCGGGACGCCCGCTGCCGCCGACCGGGACCCCCACCGGGACCCCCAGGACCCCGACCTGACGGCCGGCCGGGACGCCGACGGGAAGGGCGGGCGGCCGTGAGCCCCGAACTGGGCCTGCAGATCCTCCTGTACGCCTCCGGGGCCATCGGGGTGCTGGTCTGCCTCGGGTACGCGCTCTGGCGGTTCCTCGGCCTGGCGGTACAGGCCGCCGCGTCCGCGTTCGGGCCCCGCACCCCCGGCGCCCCGGACCCGCGGATCTCCGCCCCGCACCC
Organism: Streptomyces pallidus (ex Mingjun et al. 2026); assembly: GCF_051550185.1. Classification (NCBI taxonomy): domain Bacteria; kingdom Bacillati; phylum Actinomycetota; class Actinomycetes; order Kitasatosporales; family Streptomycetaceae; genus Streptomyces; species Streptomyces pallidus (ex Mingjun et al. 2026). Next base: position 1,924,459 of record NZ_CP196181.1, read on the forward strand.
CGGGGCGGAGCCCGCGCACCTGGCCTACTGGGCGCTGCAGATGTGGACCGACGCGGCCGGGGCCGCGCGGGCCGCCGCCGAGCTGGTGTGGTACCTGCTGACCCGGCACTGGCTGGACGAGATGGTGCGGGGCAGGCTGCTGCGCGGGTGCAGCGGCTACACCGGGGAGGAGGCCGAGCACTGGATCGGCCGCCTGGTGCTGCGGCTGATCGCGCCCGGGATGGCGCTGGCCGCGGTGCTGTCCGCGCTGCTGTCCTGGGTGCTGCTGGCCGGCATCGCGGTCGCGTTCGCCGCGCAGCTGGTGCTGGTGACGGCGGTCGTCCTGGCCGGGGTGCTGGCCGGGCGGGGCGCGGACCGGCTGTGGAAGCTGGTCCGCGGCATCCGGATGAAGTGCCCGTACCCCGGCTGCTACCGGCCGTTCCCGCTGGCCGTGTACGTGTGCCCGGGCTGTGGCGCCGCCCACCGCGAGCTGCGGGCCGGCCGGTACGGGGTGGTGCGGCACGTCTGCCGCTGCGGGCGGGCGCTGCCCACGACCGCGCTGGCCGGGCGGAGCGGGCTGGCCGCGCGCTGCCCGCACTGCGACCAGGGGCTGCCGCAGGCCGTCGGCACGACGCGGGTGGTGCACCTGCCGTTGGTCGGGGGCACCTCCGCGGGGAAGACGATGCTGCTGGCGGCCGTGCTGGACGGGCTGACGGCCTGGTCGCACCGGTCCCGGCTGACCGTCGACTACGCCTCCCCCACCGACCGGCGCGACGGCACCACCCTCGGCCGGCAGGTGGACACCACCGGCTGGGCGCTGAAGACCCAGGGCGGGCAGCCGCGCGCGCTGATGCTGCTGGTGGGCAAGGGGCGCGGGCGGCTGCGGCGGCAGCGGCTGCTGTACGTGTACGACCCGATGGGCGAGTCCCTGCGGGACGCGGACACCACCCGCCGCCAGCAGTACCTGGCGCACGCCGACGGGGTGCTGCTGGTCACGGACGTGCTGGCCTCGCCCGTGGTGCGCCGCTCCCTGCGCGCGGGCGACGGCCAGCTCGCGGTGGCCGCCCGGCCCGCCGACCTGGGCCCGGTGGAGACGTACGCGGGGTTCACCGGGGAGCTCCAGGGCCTGGGCGGCCGGCGCCGGCGCCTGGGCGTGGCGGCGGTGGTGACCAAGCGGGACGTGCTGGACCGGCTGGACTCGCTGCCGCGGCCCGGGGACGGGCCGGTGGACGCCTGGCTGGAGGACATCGGCCTGGGCGACCTGGTGCGGTCGCTGGGCCACGACTTCGCGGCGGCTCGCTTCTGGGCGGTCAGCGCCCGCGCGGCCACCGGTGCGGGGGCCCTGGAGTCGGAGCGACTGCGGGCGGCGGAGCCGGTGCTGTGGCTGCTGGCGCGGACGGGGCTGCGGGTCGGCGGCCCGTCCGCCCGGGGCGGCGGTAACGACGGCCAGGCCGGTGCAGGGCGGCCGCCGGGTCGGCAGCGCATCCCGCGGCTGCCCCGGCCGCGTGGTTCCGCCGGCCGCGGCACACCGGATCGATCAAGCCTGTGACGAGGGCCGGGGCGACTGGTTAGGGTCGCGGAGAGGAGCAACACCCCATGGTGACACCGCAGATCACGCGCGGCCGGCGGCTGATGCTGGCCCTGCTCGTGGTGGCGGTCGCGTTGACGGCGGCCGTCGCACTGGCGGCGCTCGTGCAGTACGTACCGCAATGGCTTTGGGAGTTGAAGGAGATCAGCAGTGAGTGACATCCCCGGCGGGCCGATGGCGAACCGGCCGGTCCACTTCATCTGGCTGCTCGACTGCTCGTACTCGATGCAGGGCGAGAAGATCGGCCAGCTCAACTACGCGATCAGAGAGGCCGTTCCGGAAATGCGCTCGGTGGCGCAGGACAATCCGGCGGCCCAGCTGCTGCTGCGGACCATGACGTTCTCCACCACCGCACGCTGGCACCACCAGGACCCGGTGCCGGTGGAGAACTTCACCTGGCAGGACGTCCAGGTCGACGGCATGACCAACCTGGGCGAGGCGCTCCAGCTGGTCGCCCGGGAACTGGACACCCCGCCGATGCCGCAGCGCGCGCTCAAGCCGGTCCTCGCCCTCGTGTCCGACGGGGTGCCGACGGACGACTGGAAGGCCGGCCTGCGGGCGGTGGACGCGACCCCGTGGGGGCGCAAGGCCGTCCGGGTGGCCATCGCGATCGGCGCGGACGCGGACCGCACCGTCCTGCAGGAGTTCCTCGGCAATCCGGAGCTCCAGCCGCTCGACGCGAACAGCCCCAAGCAGCTGGCGGCGGCGATCCGCTGGGCGTCGACGGCGGCGGTCAAGGCGGCCTCCCAGCCGGTGGCGGGCGGCGACGGCATGGTCAAGCAGCCGCCGTACGCCCCGCCGGTGCTCGACGACGACGATGACGACGTGTGGTGAGCGGCCCCGTGTCACCCGAGCCACCGCCCGAGCCGTCGCCCGAGGCACCGTCCGAGCCGTCGCCCGAGCCGCCGTCTGCGCCGTCGTCCGTGTCACGGCCCGTCCCGTCCGTGACGGCGGCGCCGTGGGAGACGCTGCGGCAGAGCGTGCAGGGCGTCAACAAGACCCGCAACCAGGACTACTGCGACGCGCTGGGACGCGGGACCGCCGAGGAGCCGCTGATCCTGGCGGTCGCCGACGGCCACGGGTCGGCGGTGCACGCCCGCAGCCACCTGGGCTCCCGGTTCGCGGTGGACCTCTTCGTCGAGCAGGCCCGGCAGTTCGGGGAGCTCGCCCGGCCGCGGGGCGACGAGCGGCCGCCGAGCCTGGCCTGGCTGATGCACTACGCCGAGCACACCTTCCCCCGCCAACTGGTCAGCGCCTGGCGGGAGCGGGTGCTCGGCAACTGGGCGCGGACCAGCTCCCACGAGGAGCCGGGCCTGACCGACGAGGACAAGCTGCTGCTGTACGGCAGCACGCTCGTCGGCGCCGTGCTCACGCCCCGCGTGTTCGCGGCCTGGCAGCTCGGCGACGGCGAGCTGACCGTGGTGGGGGACGACGGACGGGTGAGCGTGCCGCTGGCCCCCGTGGAGGCCGACCTGGGCGACGAGACGGAATCGCTGTGCACCCCGGAGGCCTGGCTGCGGGTCCGGACCCACTGGGCGCCGGTCACGGCCCCCTCCCGGACGCCCCGGCTGATTGCGGTCTCCACCGACGGGCTGTCCAAGAGCTTCGCCTCGGACCGGGGGTTCCTCCAGTTCATGGCCGGGCTGGACGACCGGCTGTCGGCGGAGGGCGCGGCCACCGTCCGGGCCGTGCTGCCCGCATGGCTGGGCAAGGCCTCGCAGCACTCGGGCGACGACACCACGCTGGTCGCCGCCTGGAACACGGCCGCGGCGGCCGGCAGCGTACCGGAACCGGCGCCGCCGCCCCCGCCGCCCGCGACGCCCCCCGCGGTGCCCGCCGGGGCGGCGGACGCGACCGCGGGCACGGCCCAAGCCCTGACCGGCCCCGGCCCCGGTCCCGGTCCCGCGGACCACGGCCCCGCCGGCTACGGCGGCTACGGCGGCGTCGCGGACGCCGGCCCCGCGGCGACCGGGCTCGACACGACGACAGACCCGCACGGGAGTGGAACATGAGCGGCATGCTCGACAGCGGTACCCGGCTGACGACCGACGGCGGCCTCGCCGTGGACGTCTTCGACCTGCTCGGCGCAGGAGGCCAGGGCGAGGTCTACCGGGTCCGGACCCCGGCCGGGGACCAGGCCCTCAAGTGGTACTACCCGGCCTGCGCGACGCCCGCGCAGGAGGCCATCGTCCGCCAGCTGGTGGGCCGCGGCTTCGACGACGACCGCTTCCTGTGGCCCCTGGACTTCGTGGCCGACGGGCGCGGCGGCTTCGGCTACCTGATGGACATCCGGCCGGACCGGTTCAAGGGCCTGCCGCTGCTGTTCCGGCGGCAGCTGCGCACCTCGACGCGGGCCCTGTTGAAGGCCTGCCTGTACACGGTCGAGGCGTACCAGGCGCTGCACTCCCGGGGGATCGCGTACCGGGACATCTCCTGGGGCAACATCTTCTTCGACCCGGCCACCGGCGACGTGCTGGTCTGCGACAACGACAACGCGGTGGTGGAGGGCGACAGCACCGGCATCTCGGGGACCATGGAGTTCATGGCGCCCGAACTGGTGCGCGGCGACCCGGGGGCCACCCCCGGCACGCAGAGCGACCTGCACTCGCTGTCGGTGCTGCTGTTCATGCTGCTGATGAACCACCACCCGCTCAAGGGGCGGCGCGAGCTGGCGATCCACTGCCTGGACGAGGCCGCCGAGCGCAAGCTGTACGGGAAGCAGCCGCTGTTCGTCTTCGACCCGCAGGACCGCTCCAACGCACCCGACCCGGCCGAGCAGCAGACCGTGCTGGCCACCTGGGCGGCGGCCCCGGACTCGCTGCGGGACCTGTTCACCAAGAACTTCACCACGGGCCTGCACGACCCGGCCTCCCGGGTGCGCGAGGGCCAGTGGCGGGACACCCTGCGGGCCGTGTACGACGCGGTGGTGGAGTGCGCGCACTGCGGGCGGCAGAACATGACCGAGCCCCGGTCGGCAACCCCGGGGGCCTGCTGGGGCTGCGGGAACACCCTGGTACTGCCGCCCCGGCTGGTGCTGACCACTCCCCCGCCGCGCACCGAGCACCACATCCTGCTGCACCGGTCCTCGCGGGTGCAGGCGCACCACCTGGCCCCCGAGCCGGTCCGGCACGACTACGGCGACACGACGCTGGTGGCGCAGCTGACCGAGCACCCGCAGAAGCCGGGCCGGTTCGGGCTGGCCAACCGGTCGGCCGACGCGTGGACCGGCACCCGGGCGGACGGCACCACCCAGCGCATCGACCCGGGCCAGACGGTCCCGCTGCGCTCGGGCCTGGAACTGGACTTCGGCGGCGCCCGCGCCGTCGTCCGCGCGAAGTAGCCGCCCCGCCCCCGGCCGGGGCGGGGCGGGGCGGGGCGGGTTCAGCCGCCGGCGACGAGGCGGCCGATCTCCTGGGCCAGGGCGAGGCCGCCGCTGCCCGCACCCAGGCCCAGGGTGATGGTCTCCAGGGAGCGGCGGATCAGCCCCGGCTCGGCGGGACGGCGTTCCTGCGCGGCGCGGTCCAGTTCGCCGCGCAGGACCTCCGCCGCCTCGATCCGGGCCGGGGCGGCGCCCTGGTCGCGGAGCCACTGGGCGAGCTGGGTCGCCAGCCGGAGGGTCTCGGCGGCGCCGTCCTGCCGCCCGACGTTGATGACGCCGTTGTCCCCGAAGTTGGCGGGGCCGTTGATGTTGCCGTTGAAGGTGTAGTTGCCGCCCATGTGGTCCTCCTCGCGCTGTGGGTGGGTGTCGGGGGCCGCTTCAGGGGTGCGACGGGCCCTGGGCGGCGCCGGACGGGTGGGCGCCGGCCCCCGCCCCGTGGCCGTTGATGGTGCCGCCGGGGCCGTAGTTGCCGGGGCCGTGGATGTCGCCCTGGAAGTTGTAGGTGTGGGTGTTGATGACCTGCTGCGCCTGGTCGTAGGAGCTGGTGTCGACGTTGTGGTCCTTCAGGAACCGCTCCGTCGCTATCAGCACGCCCTGTTGGAGCCGCTGCAGGAAGTCCTGCGAGTCGGTGCGCTCGGAGAAGCCCAACTGCTTCCAGTCGGAGACCCGTTCGCGGATGCTGTCGACGGCCCCGTAGTCGTACAGCAGGTGCCGCTTGTCGATCTCGCGGCGCCACTTCTCCAGACCCCGGGCCCGCCGGCGCCGGTCCGCGGAACGGCGCGAGGCCCTCCGGGGCGCACCGAGCAGCAGGGAAAGGGTGGCGCCGGTCGTGTACGAGACCAGGCTCCACCAGCGTTCGAACCCGTCCACCGGCAGCTGGTTCACCCGGTCGAAGCGGGCCTGCAGCGGGGGGATCCCGTACGCCGACACCTCCCAGGTGAGGCTCGGGTGCTGGAGCCGGGCCCGCAGGTGCATGGAGACGATGGCCCGGCCGCCCTCGCCGGCGCGCTCCAGGCTCAGGTAGGTGCGCATGCCCGCGCCGGACTGGACCAGGCCTGCCTGGACGAGCTGCTTGGGGATCTGGGAGCGGGGCATGCGCAGCCGGTCCGGGAGCAGTTCGGGGCCGACGTACGGGACGTGGTTGCCGATCACGTACAGCCGGTTGCGGGCCCGCAGTCCCTTGAGGCCGGCGATGTTCTCCATCTCGCGGGCGACGAAGGTGTGCAGGTCGATCGCGTCGAACGGCTTGATGGTCAGCTTGCCGCCCGCAGGGTCATCGGCGGGCCGGCTGACGTCGATGGGCTGCCACACCATCTCCTTCAGCTTCGAGCCGCTGCCGACGAAGGGATTGGTGCGTTCGGCGCTCGCCGTGTACGGGACGACGTTGGCCTTCCTCTGTTCGAGGAGCCGCTGCTCCGCCTCCGGTTCGACGGCCGGCGCGAGGTCGGCGGCCCGTTCGGAGCCGTGCTCGACGGCGAGCGCCGCGCCGCGGGCCCCGCTCTCGGTGCGGTGGACCAGCCCCCAGGCGGCCGCGTACCCGAGGACGATCGCCGCGCCGGCGGCGTAGCCGAGCCCGGCCGGGCCGTCGACCGCCGCGTACAGCAGGGTCGGCACGGCCGCCCACACGCACACGGCGCAGATCCAGGTCAGGTACCGGTCTCGGCAGTCGATCCGGCGGACCGCGGCGCGGGCGTGGCGGGCGAGCGCGATCAGGTCGATGCCGAGGGTGAGGCCGATGGCTTTCAGCCGGTCCTCGGTGAGCTCGGTGTCGACGTCGCGGGCGAAGTCCTCGTCGAGGTGGGCGCCCGCGCACAGGTGGCGGGTCACACCGTCGGTCCGGTACTGCGCCAGCGTCGGTAAGCTGCGTGCTGCCATGCGGCCCCTCCCCCGTGGTCTGCCCTCACCCTATGTAAACGGGCCCCGCCTGTCGCCCCGTTGGGTGTGATCAGCGGGTCGTCGTACTCACCGGGGAACGTGCGCACGCGCGTGCGATCTGAGCATGCGTACTCAGGCCCGGGCCGCGCGCGCCTTGCCATCGTGAGGACATGTTCCTTCAGTCGTACGAACCGCAGCCCCGGGCCGCCGGCATCACCGCCGTCGGCAGCGTGCTGCCCGAGGAGGTCCTGACCTCGGACTCCCTCCAGCGGGAGGTGGCGCGGCGCAGCGGCCTCGCGCTGCCGCCCAGGCTGCTCACGCAGGCCACCGGGATCCGCTCCCGCCGGATCGCCGGCCCCGGCGTGTACGCGTCCACCCTCGCCGCGGGCGCGGCCCGCCGGGCCCTGGACGCCGCCGGGCTCACCGGGCCCGACATCGACCTGCTGCTGTTCGCGTCCGCGTCCCGCGACGTGGTCGAGCCGGCCACCGCGCACATCGTGCAGGCGGAGCTGGGGACGCGGGCCCACGCCCTGGACGTCACCAACGCCTGCAACAGCTTCATCAACGGCATCGACCTCGCCCGGGCGATGGTCCTGGCCGGCCGGGCCCGGCGGGCCCTCGTCGTCACCGGCGAGACCCCGAGCCGGGCCGTGCAGTACGCGCCGGGCAGCCCCGCCGAACTCCGCGACGGATTCGCCGGCTACACCTTCGGCGACGCGGGCGCGGCCGTGGTCGTGGAGGCCGTGGAGCGCGGCGGGATCCTCGACGTGGACACCGAGACCCACTCGGAGCACTGGGAGGTCGGGGGCATCCCTGGCGGCGGGTCGCGGCACCCGCGCGGGGACGCGTACACCTACTTCCGCGGCGACGGGCACGAACTGCGGGGCGTGTTCGAGAAGGTGGGCACGGCCGTCATCGACCGGACGCTGCACCGCACCGGCCTGGACTGGGACGGGGTCGCCAAGGTGCTGGTGCACCAGGTCACCGTGCCCTACCTGGAGCGGTTCACGGAGCTGACCGGGGTGCCGGACGGCAAGCTGGTGGTGACGGTGCCCGAGCTCGGGAACATCGCGAGCGCCAGCATCGGCGTACAGCTGGACCGGGTGTTCGCGGAACTCGCCCCGGGCGAGCGGGTGCTGTGCGTGGGGCTGGGCGGCGGCATCAGCATCATGACGATGGTCTGGGAGAAGTCGTGAGCGGCGGGCACGCGCTGTGGGTGGTGCTGCCCGCCCACCAGGAGGAGGCCCGGCTGCCCGACACCCTCGCCGCGCTCGCCGCACAGCGGGACCGGGACTTCACGCTGCTGGTCGTCGACAACGCCTCCACCGACCGGACCGGGGACATCGCCCGGGAGTTCGCGGCGGGCGCGCCGTTCCCGGTACGGGTCCTGGTGGAGCCGGAGAAGGGCGTCGGGTCCGCCGTGGACACCGGTTTCCGGTACGCGATCGGGCAGGGCGCCACCCTCCTGGCCCGGACCGACGCCGACTGCCTCCCCCGGCCCGGCTGGGCCGGGGCCGCGCGGGCGGCGCTGACGGCCCGGCCGGGCCTGGTGTGCGGGCGGATCACCGCCCGGCGCGACGAGCACGGCCCGCTGGGCCGGGCCGGGTTCACCGCCCTGGTGTCCCTCGCGGCGCTGTTCGGACGGCTGCGGCCGCAGCACGTGCGGCGCGGCGAGTTCCGGGCCCCGTACCGCATGCACGCCGGGAACAACATGGCCATCACCGCCGAGCTGTACCTGGCGGTCGGCGGCATGCCGCGCCGGCCCTCGCCCACCGACCGGCTCTTCCTGAACGCCGTACGCCGCCACACCGACCGGATCAGCCGCTGCCGGTCCATGGTCGTGGAGAACTCCACCCGCCGGCTGCGGGCGTACGGGATCCTCGGCACCGCCCGCTGGTACCTCGACCAGGGCAGCGGCCCGCACGGAACGGACGACCCCCGCTGATGCTCGACCGACTCGACCACGCGCTGCGCAGCCGCCCCGAGCGGCCCGCCGTCCTGACCGCCTCCCGCACGGGCGCACCCCGGGTCCGGGCCACGTGCGGCGAACTCGCCGACCTGGCCGACGCGTACGCCGCCGCCCTGCACGCGCGGGGGCTGCGCGCCGGGGACACCGTCGGCGTCGCCGTCCGGCCCGGCCCGCGCGCCCTGGCCGTGCTGCTGGCCCTGTGGCGGCTCGGGCTGCGCGGGGCCGTCCTCGACCCCGGGGCCGGACCCGACGTGCTGCGGGCCCGGCTGGCGCTGGCCCGGCCCTCGCTGGTGCTGGCCGACGCGGCCGCGCAGGCCGTCGCCGGATGGGCCCGGCCGCTGGCCCGCAGGGCCCGGCTCGCCCTGCCCGACCTGGCCGGGCTCGGCGGGCCGGTGGCCACCGTCGGGCCGCGACTGCCGGGGTGCGCCCCGGCGCTGGACCGGGGGGCGCCGCGGCCGGGAGCCGGGGCGGGGGCCGCGGGGACCGCCGACGCCGACGCCGACGCGGTGATCGTCTTCACCTCGGGGACCACCTCGCAGCCGCGGGCCGTGGTGCACACGCGGGCGAGCCTGGCCGCCGGCATGGAGACGGTGAGCGCCCTGTTCACGCAGGCCGGGGAGTCGGCGGGGGCCGGGGGGCTCGGAGGGCCCGGAGGGCTCGGGGGCGGCGGGGAGGACCGGCCGGTGCTCGGGGGCACGTTCTTCGTGCTCGTACCCGCGCTCACCCGCGGCGCCCCCGTGGCCCTCCCCGCCCGCTCCCCGCGGGTCCTGGCCCGCCAGCTGCACCGCCTGGAGCCGGCCGACACCTACCTGACGCCACCCCAACTACGCGACGCCCTGGCCGCGGGAGCCCGGTTCCACGGACGCGTGTGGACCGGATCGGCCCCGGCCGGCGCCGAACTGCTGGGCCGCGTACGGGAGGCGGGCGCCGCCCGGGCCTGGGGGGTGTACGCGCTGACCGAGCTGTTCCCGGCGGCCGCCGTCGAAGCGCGGGAGAAGGCCGCGTACGAGGGCCCCGGCGACCTGGTCGGCGCCCCCCTGCGGGGCGTGGCGGCGAAGACCGACGAGGACGGGCAGCTGCTCCTGTCCGGGCCGGCGGCCCGACACCGCTACCTGGGCGAGGAGCCCGACCCCTGGGTGCGGACGGGCGACCGCGCCCGACTGGACGGGACGGGACGCATCGTGCTGGAAGGAAGGACGAAGGACATGGTGCTGCGCCGCGCCGAGAACATCTACCCGGGTCTGTACGAGCCCTCGCTGCACGTGCCGGGCGTGGAGCTGGCCGTGCTCGTCGGCGTCCCGGCCGGCGCGGCCGCGGAGGCGGCGGGCGACGAGCGGCTCGTGGCCGTCGTCCAGCCGCGGCGCGGCGTCGCCGAACCGCAGCTGCGGGCCGCGCTGGCCGACCCGCTGCGGCGGATGGGCTCCGCCCGCCCCGACGCGGTCGTGTTCGCGGACGTCCCGCTCGCCGGCCGGTCCCGCAAACCGGACCGCGCGGCGACCGCAGCCCTGGCCGCCACCCGCCTCGGGGCCGGCCGATGACCGCCCCGGCGGCCCGCCCGACGCCGACCGTGGCAGCGGCGGCCGCGCCGCCCGCGGCGGCGTCCCCGGGCCCCGAAGCCGTACGCGGCACACCGCCTCCGGCCGCGCCCGGACCCGCGACGGGGTGCCCGGTGACGGCCCCGAACCCGTCGGCACCCAGCGCCCCGACGCAACTGCGGCCCGGAACGGCGGGCACGGATCCGGTGCCCCCGGGCGCGGCAGGGGCTCGTACCGGCACGGACGCCGGGGGCGTGTCGGCGGCGGCCCGGCGGGCGCGGCGGCGGGACCGGCGGGTGTACCTGCGGAGCCACCCGCTGCTGTTCGGGCTGCTCGCCGCGACGCGGGGCGGGCGCGGGGTGCGCCGACTCGGCCGGACCGTGCTGGTCCACGACCCGGCCGCGTACCGGGAGGTCCTGACCCGGCTCCCGCTCGACCGTACGGCCACCGGCACCACCGGCGGCGCGGCGCGCGAGGCGCTGGCGGGGTCCGGCTCCCCCGGCGGCGGCGTGCTGTTCGACCAGGAGGGCAGCGCCCACCGGGCGGACCGGCGCTCCCTCGCCGACGGGCTCGGCGCGACCGGGGTGGAGCAACTGCGCGCGAGGTGGCGCCCGTTGCTGGAACAACGGCTCGCGCCCCTCGCCGCGGGAGGCGAAGTGGACCTGGTGGCCCTGGCCCGGGAGCTGTCCGGGACCGTGGTCCGCGACCTGCTGGGCACGGACGCGGAACCGGTGGCGGTGGCCCTCGCGGCCGCCGACGCCGCGGCGGCCTCGGTCCGCGACCACCTCCCGGGCGTCCGCCGCCCCGACGCTTCGGCAGCAGCCGCCCGCACGGCCCGCACCCTGCGCGACCTGCTGGGCGGAGGCGGGACCGCGAGCGCGGGCGCACCCGCGGCGGAGGGCGCGCTGGCGGCGATGGTGGCCGTGGCTGCCGTCAACACCACGGTTGCCGCGCTGCCCCGGGCCGTGGGCTGGTGTGCCGACGCCGGGCTGTGGGAGCAGGCCGCCGACCCCGCGCTGCAGCCGCGGCTGGTGGACGAGTTGCTGCGGGTGACCGCCGCCTCGCCGGTGCTGCCGCGGGTGGCCGCCTCGGACGGCAGCGTCGGCGGCTGCCCGGTCCGCGGCGGCGACCGGCTGCTGCTGGTCGCCCGGCATGCCGCCACGGCGCACCGGCGCGACCCCGACCCCCTGGATCCGGCCGCTCCGGCCGACGCCCACCTGGTGTTCGGTGCAGGCCCGCACGCCTGCCCCGGCGCCCGGCTGGCCCGGGCCCAGCTGGCCGACGTACTGGCGGCGCTGGCCCCGTACCGGCCGCAGGTCGTCCGGGCCCGGGTGGACCGGCGGGCGGCCCTGCCCGGCTGGCGGGTCCTCACCGTGAAGGGGGCGGGCGCGTGATCCGGATCGCGGTCACGGGGGCGAGCGGCTTCTGCGGCGGGCACGTGGCCCGGGCGGCCGCCGCCCGCGGGGCGCAGGTGGTGTGCGTGGGCCGGCGGCCCGGACCGGTCGGGGAGCACCGCTTCTGGGACGCCGCGGGCGAACTGCCGGACCTGGCCGGGACGGACCTCGTCGTGCACTGCGCGGCAGCGGTCGGCGACCCGGCCCCCGGCTCACCGGCCGAGGCGCAGATGCACGCGGTCAACGTGGGCGGCACCGAGCGGCTGCTGCGGGCCGCGGGCGGCAGGCCGGTGGTGTGGGTGAGCAGCGCGAGCGTGTACGACCCCCGCCCGGACCGCAGCCTGGTCGGCGAGGGCCATCCGCGCACCGGCCAGCTGAACGCCTACGGACGGACCAAGGCGGAGGGCGAGGCGCTGGCCCTCGCCGCGGGGGCGGTGGTGCTGAGGCCGCGGGCGGTGTACGGCCCGGGGGACACGACGCTGCTCCCCCGCATCGTGTCCCGGGTGCGGGCGGGGACCCTGTTCCTGCCGGGCCCGGACGTCCTGCTCAGCCTGACGGCGGTGGAGAACCTGGCCGACGCGGCGCTGGCGGCGGCCGGCTGGACGCCGGGCGCGTACAACGTGGCCGACGCGGACCCGTACGCCCGCGACGCCACGGTGCTCCGGGTGCTGCGCGCCCACGGCATCACGGCCCGCATCCGCCACCTCCCGCCGGGCCTGGCCCGTACGGCCGCCCGCGCCGCGGAGGCCCTGGCCCGCGGCGGCGAACCGCTGCTGAGCCGCTACGCGGTGGACCAGCTGGCCCACTCCGTGGTCCTGGACCTCACCCGCGCCCGCACCCAGGGCTGGACCCCGCGCCACGCCCTGGACCACTACCTGACGACCCTGCCGGGCGGCGCGTAGCCGCGGCCGGCACGCGGCCACCCCGCAGCCCGACCGCGGCGGATGCATGGCCGACCCGCCGACGGGCTGCCTCGGTTCGTGGTCACGGTCCTGCCGGCCGAAACCCGGCCGTTCTGCGTGGACTTCGACAGCCCCGTGTCCGTCCGAGGAGACGTGACCGACCGACGACGGGGGCAACGCGTACACCTCCGAGCTGCGCTTCGTGGCGGTGGACGAGGGCTGCGGGCAGGACGGGGGTCGTGGGTGAGCGTCAGGCCGGGGCGCGGCCGGGGCGGAGCGTCACGATGACCGGCCAGAGGAGGCTGTAGAGCAGGATCTTGGTGAGCGGGTTCAGCCAGGCGAGGAGGAGGGCTCCGCGTTCCAGGCCGCCGACGAGCCACACCATGCCGAGCAGCAGGGCACAGCCGACGGTGTACGCCAGCAGGAAGCGGAGCCAGGAGCGCCACTCCTGCCGGACGCGGGCCCGGCCGTACAGGACGGGCCGCGGCTCCGGCTCCTCGGCGGCGTCCCCGAAGCGGCGGGCGAACCTGGCGTCGGCCCAGCGCAGGGTGTCGTGCCCGAAGGCCACGGTGAAGCCCAGGTAGGCGGCCGAGAGCCCGTGCCAGATGCTCACCCCGGCCCCGTCCCGCAGGCTGAGGACGGTGGCCGCGAGCAGCACGACGTCGATCAGCGGGACGCACAGCAGGAGCGCGCCGCCGAAGCGTCTCCATCCCTTGGCGTAGCGGGCGGCGAGGCCGGCCGCCAGGAGCACCCAGAAGAGCACGTCGCAGACAATGATCACGTACAGGATGGCTCGTCCACCTCTTGGTGCGTCGTGGCGCGGCGTGGCACGGCGTGTGCCGCACGGCCCGGGCCCCGTGCCTCCCCCCGGTACTCACCAGTCTACGAGCCGACTGCGGCCAGCACTTCACCCTCCATGACGAACCGCCGTTCCGTACCGGCCCGTTGGCCGGTACGGGGCGGCGGTCAAGGCTTTGCGCCCCTTCGCCGGCCTGCTGGCACGGGTCCGCTCGGGCGCGCTGCGCGGCTCTCGCACGCGAACGCCCCTGTGCGACCGGGCGGTCGGCGAGGTCGCCGCCGAACGCGACCCGGCCCGCCGCCCCCTGGCCGCTGCGGGCGGCCGCCCGGGCACGGCGGTGGCGCGGTCCTGTGAGCGGTCGGTGGCCGCGACCCGCGGTACGGCGGGGCGGGGGGCGCGCCGCGGATCACGGGCCGCCAGACGGCGGTGCTCACCCTGATGGCGGAAGGCGACGGTACTGCCGTGGCCTTCCGTCACCGCGCCCACGCGGTCGCCCGCGCCCCGCCAACGGCCCCATCCGACCCCGGCGGGGGCGGACGTCAGCCCTCGCCCTGGATCACCCCTCGTCGGGGGTGAGGCGCAGCGAGATCGAGTTGATGCAGTAGCGCTGGTCCGTGGGGGTCGGATAGCCCTCACCTTCGAACACGTGGCCGAGGTGGGAGCCGCAGCGGGCGCAGAGGACCTCCGTACGGACCATGCCGTGCGAGGTGTCCGCGCGCAGCTCGACCGCGTCCGTGTCCTTCGGGTCGTAGAAGGACGGCCAGCCGCAGTGCGACTCGAACTTCTCGTCGGAGCGGAAGAGCTCGGCGCCGCAGGCCCGGCAGCTGTAGACGCCGGGCGTCTTGGTGTCCGTGTACTCACCGCGGAACGCCGGCTCGGTCCCCGCCAGCCGCAGGACCTGGTACTCGGACGGCGTCAGCTCCGCCTGCCACTGCTCGTCCGTCTTCTCGACCTCGTACGCCATGACTCTTCCGCTCCCTTCGTGCCCTGTCCCTCGTGTCCGGCCCGTCAGCCGGACAGGCGGGCCAGGATCGCCGGACCGAGGTCCGTGACGTCTCCCGCGCCCATCGTCAGAACGAGATCACCCGGCTTCGCCATTCCCGCGATGACCTCGGCGACGGCGGCCTTGTCGTGCTCGGCGGTGACGTCGGCACCCGCGGCGCGCGCGGCCGCGATGATGATCTCGCTGGTGACGCCCGGGATCGGGTCCTCACGGGCCGGGTAGATGTCCAGGACCACGGCGGAGTCGGCGAGGGCGAGGGACTGGCCCATCTCCTTGCCCAGCTCCTGCGTGCGCGAGAACAGGTGCGGCTGGAAGACGACCAGGATCCGGGAGTCGCCGGCCGCGCCGCGGATGGCCTCCAGGTCGGCGGTCATCTCGGTGGGGTGGTGCGCGTAGGAGTCGATGACCTGCACGCCGGCGGCCTCGCCCTTGAGCTGGAGGCGGCGCTTGACGCCGGTGTACTTGCCGAGCGCGGCGGCCAGGTCCTCGGCCGGGATGCCGAGGGCCACGCCGGCGGCGAGGGCGGCGACGGCGTTGTGCGCGTAGTGGCGGCCGGGCACGGAGACGGTGAAGACGATCTCGCGGCCGTCGATCACGACCGAGACCTCGCTGGTCAGGCCGCGGGGGGTGATCTTCCGGATCCAGACGTCGGAGCCCTCGTCCTCACCGTAGGTGGTGATCGTCAGCTGGGGGTTGCCGCTGACGCGGGCGGCGATCTCGGCCGCGCCGGCCTGGCCGTGGGCGACGACCAGGGTGCCGCCGGGCACGATCTTGCCGACGAAGGTCTCGAAGGACTCGTAGATCTCGTCCATCGACGCGTAGTTCGCGTGGTGGTCGAGCTCCGCGTTCAGGATGATCGCGACCTGCGGCGCGTACTTGTGGAAGCTGCGGTCGCTCTCGTCCGCCTCGGCCACGAAGATGTCGCCGGTGCCGTGGTGGGCGTTGGAGCCCGGGGCGTCGAGGTCGCCGCCGATGGCGTACGAGGGGTCCAGACCGAGGGCCGACAGCGAGACCGCCAGCATCGAGGTGGTGGTGGTCTTGCCGTGGGTGCCGGCGACGGCGATCGGCCGGAGGCCGTCCATCAGGGCGGCGAGGGCGTCGGAGCGGTGCACGACGGGCACGCCGAGCTCGGCGGCGCGGGCCAGCTCGGGGTTGTCGGCGCGGATCGCGCTGGAGACGACCACGCAGGTGGCGTCGTCGGCGAGGTGGCCGGCGGCGTGCCCGATGTGCACCGTCGCACCGTGGGCGCGCAGCGCCCCGGCGGTGTCGGAGTCGCGGGCGTCGCTGCCGGCGACCCGGGCGCCGCGCTGGGCGAGGATCTTCGCGATGCCGGACATCCCGGCGCCGCCGATGCCGATGAAGTGCGGGCGTTCCATGGCGTTCGGCAGGCCGGGCGGCGGCGTCATATCGGGGCTCCCCAAGGTGCGGGTCGGGCGGTACGGGCTGTACGGGCTGTTTGTCCGTGCGTGCCGAGCGGGTCTGCCGGACGGCCCGCGGTACGGGCCGGCCCGACGGGCTCGACGGGTGTGTCGGACGCCAGCCTATTCGTTGTGGGCGAAGAGCTTGAGCACGGGAACCCCGACCTTGTGGCGGGCGCGGGAGGCCCAGTCCCGGTGGAAGAACTCCTCGACGAAGTGCGGGGCGGTCAGAACGATCACCTCGTCGGCGTTCGAACCCTCGACGACCTCGCGCAGCCTGTCGAGCGGGTGGTGCTGCACGATCTGCCCGTCGGCCCGGGCCCCCTTTCTCCGCAGGACCTCCAGCGAGTGGGCGAGGGCCTGCTCGGCGGGGCCGAGCGCGGCCTCCCCCTCGGGGATGTCGGCCTCGTGGATCGCCTCGGGCAGCTCGCCGAGGGCGACGTCGTCGATGGCGCGCAGCAGCCGGTCCTGGTCGCCCCTGGGCTGCATGAGCACGATGAAGGAGACCGGGTCGTCCCCGTGCAGGGTGGTGACGAAGTCCGCGTCGACGGCGGTCAACGGCTGCTCGATCATCAAAACGCTCGTGAACACGGACGCCCTCTCCTCCATGGGCCGCGACCGGGCGGCCGCGCCCTGCGGAAACCATCCTGCCCCGCTCTCGCACGGGGCGTGCGCAGATATATGTGCCCAGCGGACGCAGAGCGGAACGAGGAATTCCGCTTTTGTCAGATCCGACGGTAGCTCGTGAAGAGGAACCCGGCCTCCTCCAGCACGGAGGCCGGCGCGAGCCGGTGCGGCACGGCCACCGCGGGCCCTCCGGCGATGCGCTGGGCGTCACCGGCCGTGAGCATCGGGGAGATCGTCAGGCACAGCTCGTCGAGCACGTCCGCGGCCACGAACTGGCCCAGCAGCCGGGGCCCGCCCTCGGTGAGCTGGCGGCGCAGCCCGCGGTCCGCGAGCTCCCGTACCGCACGGGCCGGATCCACGGCGGCCCCGTCCCCGGCGACGACGACCTCGACCCCGGCCTTGGCCGCGGCCGCCACCTTGTCGGAGGGCGCGCCGGCACCGGTGACGAGCAGCGTCGGCACCAGCGGGGAGGTGAACAGCGGCAGCGAGTAGTCCAGGTCCGCCCCGGCCGTGACCACGGCGATGGCGGGCGCGGGCCCCTGCCCGGCTGCCGCACGGCGCGCGGCGAAGGCCTCCCGCGCGCGGGCCGGGCGGTAGCCCTCCTGGCGAACCGTTTCCGCGCCGGCGATCACCACGTCGGCCAGCGCCCGCAGGGTGCCGAAGATCCGCATGTCGGTCTCGCCGGAGATCGGCTGCGAGCGGCCGTCGTGCTGGGCGGCCCCGTCCAGGGTCGACACCATGTTGGCGCGCAGCCAGTGGCCGTCCGGCCCGATCTCGGGGTACGCGTAGGCCTCCGCCAGCTCGTCCAGCGACCACTCCCGGTCCTCGCAGTGCGCGGGGAGGGGGGCGGAGCCGTCCGTGGGGCCGGCCGCGGGGCGGGTCGCGGGGCGGTCAGCGGGGCCGGGTGTCTGATCGGTCACAGGGAACAGGCGTCGCATCGGTGCAGTGTGCCACGCCGCGTACAGTGAGGAGCTGTGCCAACATCACTCTCCGCCTCCGGTTCCACCCACGGGCGATCCCCGATAGCCGACGCGGGCCCGCAGTCCCTGTGCGCCCGCGAGCCCCGGGTGCCCGCCGAACGGCTGGTGGCCGAGATGGTGCCCCCGCCGCGCTTCGACTCCGTGCGCTTCGACACCTACGTGCCGGACCCCACCCAGCCGAGCCAGGCCGAGGCGGTCACCGTCCTCAGCGGCTTCGCCGCCGGGCTGGGCGGAGCGCACGCCACCGGCTCCGGCAAGCGCCGCTGGTTCTCCCGCACCCCGAAGGCCGCGGCCCCCGCCGCGCCCCGCGGGGTGTACCTCGACGGCGGCTACGGCGTCGGCAAGACCCACCTGCTGGCCTCCCTGTGGCACGCCACCCCGGCCGAGCCCGCACTGAAGGCCTTCGGCACCTTCGTGGAGCTGACCAACCTGGTCGGCGCCCTCGGCTTCCAGCAGACCGTGGACACCCTGGGCGGGCACCGGCTGCTGTGCATCGACGAGTTCGAGCTCGACGACCCGGGCGACACCGTGCTCGTCTCCTCGCTGCTCAGCCGGCTCGTCGAACGGGGCGTGGCGCTCGCCGCCACCTCCAACACTCTGCCCGGAAAGCTCGGCGAGGGCCGGTTCGCGGCCGCGGACTTCCTGCGCGAGATCCAGGGCCTCTCCGCCCACTTCCGGCCGCTGCGCATCGACGGCCAGGACTACCGCCACCGCGGGCTGCCGGAGGCGCCGGCGCCGTTCTCGGACGAGCAGGTGGCGAAGGCCGCGTACGCCACCGAGGGCGCGAGCCTCGACGACTTCCCCGGCCTGCTCGACCACCTGGCCAAGGTGCACCCGAGCCGGTACGGCGCCCTCACCGACGGCATGACCGCGGTCTGCCTCACCGACGTGGTCCCGGTGCCGGACCAGTCGACCGCGCTGCGGCTCGTCGTGCTCGCGGACCGGCTGTACGACCGTGAGATACCGGTGCTCGCCTCGGGCGTGCCGTTCGACAAGCTGTTCAGTGACGAGATGCTGAACGGCGGCTACCGCAAGAAGTACTTCCGCGCCATATCCCGGCTCACGGCCCTGGCGCGCGACGCGAAACCCCTGGTGGCCCAGTAGGTTTGGGGGCACCGGGCCGCTTTCCTCACGGGCGGACCGGTTGTTCCTCATTCTCCTGCGAAGGGATACCGCGATCATGGCCACCACCCGTCACGCACACACCGTCTGGGAAGGCAACCTGCTGGAGGGCAAGGGTGTCGTCACCCTCGACTCCTCGGGCATCGGGTCGTACGACGTCTCCTGGCCCTCGCGCGCGGAGGCGGCGAACGGCAAGACCAGCCCGGAAGAGCTGATCGCGGCCGCGCACTCCAGCTGCTTCTCGATGGCCCTGTCCCACGGCCTCGCCGGCGCGGGCACGCCGCCGGAGCGCCTGGAGACCAAGGCCGACGTCACCTTCCAGCCGGGCGAGGGCATCACCGGCATCCACCTGACGGTGGAGGGCGTCGTTCCCGGGCTGGACGAGGCGGGCTTCCAGGCCGCAGCCGAGGACGCCAAGAAGAACTGCCCGGTGAGCCAGGCGCTGACCGGCACGACCATCACCCTGAGCGCCAGCCTCGCCTGACGCCCCACCACGGCCCCGGCCCCCGCCCGGTGCGACGCCTCGGTCCCGCCGGGGCGGTGCCGGGTCCCGCTACGAGCGCCCGGCACGGCTGCGCGGGACGTCCGAGCCGGGGCGCGCCCTGGTTCCGTACGCGCCCTGCCCACGTCCGCGCCTACCCGGCGCGGCACCTGCATCCCGCCGGCCCACGCCGGGACCCCGTCGGACGGCAGGGCCCGGGCCGGTTCCGGCGGACCGGCCCGGATATTCGATGCGGCGCCGGAGTCCCGGGCGCGGGGCGGGGGTGCGGGCGGCCGGTGGGGTGAGGGGGCGGCGGGGTGCCCGGCAGTGGGGTGGCGGGCGTGGTACCACGGGCCGGTCAACTGCCGCCCTCGCCCCGGGGAACCGCCATGTCCCTCTCCCGCCGCAGTCTGCTCGCCGCCGCCGGCATCACCCTCGCCGGGAGCATCGGCGTGCTCCACGCCGCCGATCCGCGCGCCGCCGCCCGGGCACGGGCCGGGTACGGGCCCCTCCTGCCCGACCCCCACGGCCTGCTCGACCTGCCCGCCGGGTTCACGTACCGCGTGCTGTCCCGCGCCGGCGACCCGCTGCGCTCCGGCGAGGGCACCGTGCCCGCCAACTGCGACGGCATGGCCGCCTTCGCAGCCGGCGCCGCCGGCGGGGTCCGGCTCGTCCGCAACCACGAGAACCGGACCACCGCCTCCGTGCGCGTCCCGGCCGTCGACGGTCTGACCTACGACCCCGCCGCCCTCGGCGGCTGCACCCTCCTCGACCTCGACCCGGCCGGCGCCGTCACGACAGAGCGCGTCGCCCTCGCCGGCACCGCCGTCAACTGCGCGGGCGGCCGCACCCCCTGGAACACCTGGTTGAGCTGCGAGGAGACCGAGGACCGGGCGGGCACCTCCGGCTACACCCGGGACCACGGCTACGTGTTCGAGGTCGACCCCGCCGACCCGCACCGCTCCGGCGCCGTCCCCCTGACCGCCCTGGGCCGCTTCGCGCACGAGGCCGTCGCCGTGGACCCGCACCGCGGCACCGTCTTCGAGACGGAGGACGCCTTCGTCGAACCGTTCGGGCTCTTCTTCCGCTTCCTGCCGGCGCAGCCCCTCGGCGGCCCCGGCTCCCTGCGGGCCGGCGGGCGCCTGGAGGCGTTGCGCGTGCCGGGCGTGCCGGACCTGTCCGTGGTCACCGAGCCCGGCACCGAGTTCCCGGCGGAGTGGGTCCCCGTACCCGACCCCTCGGCGGCCGACACCCCGATCCGCTTCCAGGACTTCGGGCCGGGCGGCATCACCCACGCCCAGAAGCTGGAGGGCTGCTACTGGGGCGACGGCGGTGTCCACTTCGTCTCCAGCTTCGCCCGCAGCAGCGAGGGGTCCGCGGCCGACCACCACGGCCAGGTGTGGTTCCACGACCCGCGGCGGGGCACGGTCCGGCTGGACGTCGTCTTCGGGCCGGCCACCGACGTACGGCTTCCCGGCGACTCCCCCGACAACATCTGCCTGGCCCCCGACGGCGGCCTGATGGTGTGCGAGGACGGCGGCGGCGCCCAGTACGTGTTCGGGGTCACCCCGGTCGGCGAGGTCTACCCGGTGGCCCGCAACGCCGACGACATCGGCCGGCCCGGTGCCCCGGAGTACGGCGAGTTCGCCGGGGTGACCTTCTCCCCGGACGGACGCACCATGTACGTCAACGCCTACACCCCCGGCACCACCTTCGCCGTGACCGGCCCCTGGCACTGACCGGTCCGGGCCCGACCCGGGCCCGGACCCCCGACCCGACCCGCCCGGCCCCGCCCTCCCCGTCACCGCCGACGGGGCCCCCGCCGAGGCCGCTCCCCGCGCCGGACGGGGGATTGGCCTGCCCGTCACCGTGCCGCGAACATCTGCCGATCAGATCGTCATATATTTTGCCTGCGTGACCCTTTCTGTGCGCAATGCGGTGGCCACGGCCGCCCTCGGTGCCGCGCTCTGCACCGCCCTCGCCGGGTGCGGAGGCGGTGGCACCCCCTCCGGCCAGGGCGGGCAGGCCCGTCTGGGCACCCCCGCCGCCCCCGCGCCGGCGGCGTCCTCC
Organism: Streptomyces pallidus (ex Mingjun et al. 2026); assembly: GCF_051550185.1. Lineage (NCBI taxonomy): Bacteria > Bacillati > Actinomycetota > Actinomycetes > Kitasatosporales > Streptomycetaceae > Streptomyces > Streptomyces pallidus (ex Mingjun et al. 2026). The sequence continues at coordinate 1,945,580 of NZ_CP196181.1, forward strand.
CCCCACACCCCCGAGTCCGCCCCGTCCGCCGCACCCGGCGCCGGCCCCGGCAAGGCTCCGATGCTCCCGCTCGGCCCGAACGGCCTCACCCCGGTCTTCGAACGGGCGAAGCAGCAGACCGAGAAGACCGTCGCCCTGACCTTCGACGCCGACATGACCTCGGACCAGGGCCCGCGCGCCGCCGGCGGCGAGCACTTCGACAACCCCCAGCTGATCTCCACGCTGCGGACCCTGAAGGTGCCGTCCACGATCTTCATGACGGGCCGCTGGGCCGAGGAGTACCCCGACCAGGCGAAGGCGATCGGCACCGACCCGAACTTCGAGATCGCCAACCACTCCTACAGCCACCACGCCTTCAAGTCCCCCTGCTACGGGCTGCCCGCCCTCGACGCCGCGGCCGCCCGGGCCGACGTGGACCGGGCCTTCGCCGCCTTCCGCACGGCGGGCGCCGTCAACACCGTCCCCTACTTCCGCTTCCCCGGCGGCTGCTACGACGACCAGGCGCTGCGGGCCCTGTCCACGGCCAAGGTCACCGCCGTCCAGTGGGACGTGGTCAGCGGGGACGCCTTCGCGAAGGACCCGAACGCGGTGGCGCAGCAGGTGCTCGCCGGGGTGAAGCCGGGCTCGGTGGTGGTCATGCACTGCACCCGCAGCGCCGCCCCGGTCACCGAGGAGGCCATCCGCAAGATCGTCCCGGAGCTCCGCACCCGCGGCTACCGCTTCGTGAAGGTGTCCGAGCTCATCGGGAAGTAGCGGCCGGGCCGGGCCTGCTCAGCCGCGCCGCCGCGCGACCAGGCAGGCCACCGCCCCCGCCCCGCACGCGAGCAGCAGCGCCGACGCGGCGGCCGCCGCCAGCCCGCCCGACGCCACCGTGCCCGTACGGGACCCCACGACCAGGGCCGTCACCGCGACGCGGGCCGGAGATCCCGGCAGGCCCAGGGCAGCCAGCGAACCCAGGCCGCCGGCCAGGACCGCGAAGCCCGTCGGGCGCACCAGCGGCCGACTGCCCAGCGTCCCTGCCGCCGTACCGGCCAGCGCGCAGGCCGACACCGCCAGGGCCGCGGCGGCCTCGGCCGTCCCGGCCGGCACCCCGGCGCGCCCGCCGACCAGCAGCACGGCCGCGGCGGCCGCCGCCCCGGCGAGCAACGCCCCGCCCAGGGCGGTCAGCAGGGCCGCCGCGTGCACCCGTACGGGACCTGCAGCGGCGGCCGCGCAATCGCGCGCGGCATCGGGCTCGCCGGTGACGCAGACCCGGACCAGCCAGGCGGCGACGGGCACCAGCCCGGCCGCCGCCCAGCCCAGCGCGTCGAGCACCGGCTCCCCGGGCCGGACCCCGGCGGCCACGAAGGCGGCATAGAGCAGCAGCGGCCCGAGCCACCGCTGCGAGCGCAGCAGCAGCGCGCTCTGGTAGCGGACCAGCCCGGGGAGCGGGGCACGCCCGGCGAAGACGGTCATGACAGTTCCTCCACGCTGCGGACGTGCCACGGCGGCGTCGCCGTGAGCAGGGCGCGCAGCACGGCGTCGGACCGGTCCTCGGCCACCGTGACCAGCAGGTTCCCGTCGGGCGTGAGCGAGGCGGTGTCCAGCCCGTGCGGTGGCGCCGCACCGGCCGCTCCGGCCGCCGCCCGGATCCGCACCCGTGTCTGCGGCCGGGGCCGGGCTCCGGCCGTCCCGTACGCGCCCTCCCCCGCCGTGACCACCGGGACCACCGGGACCACCGGCACGGGGACGAGTCCGGTCCCCTCCACCCGGTGCCGGGCGCAGGGCGCGCCCGCGAGCCGCGCCGGGTCGTGGTCGACGAAGACCACCGCCCCGCCGGCGGACGTCCGCTCGGCCACGGCCCGGTCCAGCTCGACGCGGGCGGGCGCGTCGAGGCCGGTCCAGGCCTCGTCGAGGACGAGCCGACCGGGCTCGGCCAGCAGGGCCTGGGCGACGGCGACCTTCTGGCTGCTGCCCTTGGACAGTTCGGCGAGCGGGGTGCGGGCTTGCCCGCCGGCCCCGAACCGCTCCAGCCAGTACGCGGCCCGGCGCGCGGCCTCGGCCCGCGGCAGCCCGTGCACCCGACCCATGTGGGTGAGGTAGGAGCCCGCCGTGAGCGGCAGGACCGCCGGAAAGCGTTCGGGTACGAAGGCCGTGCGGCGCGGACGGCCGGTGACCCGCCCCTCCGTCGGGGCGTCGATCCCGGCGATGATCCGCATCAGCGTCGATTTGCCGCCGCCGTTGCGGCCCTCGATGCGCGCCAACGACCCCGGCGGCAGCTCCAGGCAGACGCCGCGCAGCACCCAGGGCCGCCGGGGCCCGTGGCGGCGTCCGACGCCGGTCAGCTTCAGTGGGCCGCCGCCGTAGCCTCGGTGACCTCGCTGGGCCGGACGATGACGAAGCCCTCGCCCGACAGCTTCAGTTGGACGGCCTCGCCGGAGCCGCCGCGCAGCATGGAGCCTATGGACTGGGAGCGGTGCAGGTGGGTCTCCAGCTGCGCGCTCCAGCCGACCACCGCGTCCGTGTCCACGTACACCGGGGACTGCGCGGTGACGGGTATGACGATCGGGTGGCCGTCGCAGACCACGGCGAGCTTGCCGGTGCCGGTGAAGAGGCTGTTGAAGAGGCCGCCGCCGGTCATGCCGGAGCCCTTCATCATCTTGATCTCGTAGGCGAGGGTGGAGTCGAAGCACAGGACGTTGCGCCCGTTGAGGGTCAGGGCGTCACCCGGTTCGAAGTCCACGATGAAGCAGTGGCCGGCCTGGTGGGCGAACCAGGCCTCGCCCTGGCCGCGTACGGACATCAGCGGCAGGCCCTCGCCGGTGACGGCGCGCTTGAGCATGCCGCCTATGCCCTGGCCCTTGCGCTCGAACCGGAGGTCGCCGCGGAAGGCGACCATCGAGCCCTGCCGGGCGAACATCTCGCCGTTGACGGCGTACTTCACCGACTTGGCGTTCTGCAGGGACATACCGGAGGCGTCCGCGGGCCGGACGAGATTCTCGGACGAGAAAAGGTCGCTCTTCATGAGCCCGATCCTCACCCGGCCGGCACCCCCTCGGCATCATCCCGGAGGCGGAACCTGGCATCCTTGGCAGGATGAGCAGCCAGGACACGCAGCACACTTCAGACGTACCCGCCGTGGGCGCCGACAGCCCGTTCCGGCAGGGGCGCGTCGCCCGCGACGACGCGCCGCAGTTCGTGCTCCCCCTGGTCGTACGGATCGAGAAGGCCGAACCCCCGGCCCGCACGGACGCGTTGGAGACGGCGGCCCGCGCGGTGCTCGTCCTGTTGTCGGACGAGCGGGCGCACGGCGAGGGCGAGTGGGCCGCGGCGGTGCGCGACTGGCAGGACGCGCGGATCCGGAAGGTGGTGCGGCGGGCGCGCGGCGCGGAGTGGCGCAAGGCCGGCGCCCTGCCCGGCATCACGGTGCACGGCGCAGCGGCGGAGGTACGGGTCTTCCCGCCGATCCCGCTCGACGGCTGGCCCAGGGAACTGGCCAAGCTCCAGGTGTCCGGCACCGACCTGGACGACGCGGCCCCGCCCGCCCCGCCCACCCCGGAGGTCCCGGTCCTGTGGCTCAACCCGGACCTGGAGATGTCCGCAGGCAAGGCCATGGCCCAGGCCGGCCACGCCGCCCAGCTCGCCTGGTGGGAACTGACCACCGCGGAACGGGCGGCCTGGCAGCGGTCGGGCTTCCCCCTCCAGGTCCGCACGGCGGACCGCACCACCTGGCCCGCCCTGACCACGAGCGGCCTCCCCCTGGTCCGCGACGCGGGCTTCACGGAGATCGCCCCCGGCTCGGCCACGGTCATCGCCGACCACCCGTCCCTCCGCTCCCGCCTGACGCCCCACTGACCCGCGGCCCCCGCCCGCCTGCCGGGTTGGGAATCGTGGGGCGGTGGCTGGAACCTCAGATGTTGCTCTGAACGTCCCCTTCCCGTGGTTGGCCCTGCTCCGGCGGGGTCATGACACCGGCACACGGGCCCGTACGCGGACCGCTGAGAGGGGGCAAGGGGACATGAAGCCCATGGAACGACTGGGGGTGGGCATCGGCTGGCGGCCCGAGATCGCCGACGCGATCGAGCGACTGCCCGGCCTGGACTGGGTCGAGGTGGTGGCCGAGAACATCTGCCCCGGCCACCTGCCCGACCCGTTGCTGCGGCTGCTCGACCGCGGGGTGCGGGTCGTGCCGCACGGGGTCTCGCTGGGCCTCGGCGGCGGCGACCGGCCCGACGCGCAGAAGCTGGCCGCGCTGGCCGACCGGGCGGCGGCCCTGGGGGCGCCGCTGGTCACCGAGCACATCGCGTTCGTGCGGACGTCCTCGCCGGTGCTGGAGGCCGGCCACCTGCTGCCGGTGCAGCGGACCCGGGAGGCCCTCGACGTGCTGTGCGAGAACGTCCGGATCGCGCAGGACGCCCTGCCGGTGCCGCTCGCGCTGGAGAACATCGCCGCGCTCGTCCGCTGGCCCGGCGAGGAGCTCACGGAGGCGCAGTTCCTGACGGAGCTCGTCGAGCGGACCGGGGTCCGGCTGCTGATCGACGTCGCCAACCTGCACACCAACCGGATCAACCGCGGCGAGGACCCGGCCGCGGTGCTGGACGGGATCCCGCTGGAGGCGCTGGCGTACGTGCACGTCGCCGGGGGCGTCGAGCGGGACGGGGTGTGGCACGACACGCACGCGCACCCGGTGCCGCCCGCCGTGCTGGACGTCCTGGCGGAGCTGGGCCGGCGGACGGCCCCGGCCGGGGTGCTGCTGGAGCGCGACGACGACTTCCCGGCGGAGGAGGAGCTCGCCGCGGAGCTGGACGTCATCCGTGCTGCCCTCGACACCGCCGCGCAGCCGGCCCCGCCCGTCGCGGGCGCGGGCGGCCCCGCGGTGGCGGACCCGGGTGCCGCCCGGATGCGGGTCGGGCTGGAGCAGGCCGCGCTGCTGTCCGCGCTGGTCGCCGGGACGCCCGTGCCCGAGGGCTTCGACCTCCGGCGCGTACGGGTGCAGGCGCGCGCCCTGGCCGCGAAGCGGGCCGACGTCGTCGCGAAGATCGCCCCCGAGCTCCCCGGGATCCTGGGCGGGCGGGCACCGTTCCGCGCGGCCTTCCTCGCGTACGCCCGCACCCGCCCCATGACCGGCGGCTACCGCCGGGACGCCCTCGACTTCGCCGAGGACCTGCTGATCCGGGACCTGCCCGCCGACCCCGCCGCCCGGCGCCGACTCACGGCCTGGTGGCAGGAGCGGGCCGGGGCGAGGCCGCCGCGGCGCATCGTGCGCTGGGCCCGCACCCTGCTGGGGAGGGCCGCGTGAGCTCCTTCGTCCTCGGCCTCTGCATCGCCGTCCTCGTCTCCTCGCTGCTGCTCGTCTCCGGGCTGCGGCGCGGCCGGCCGCGTACGACGGACCCGGCGCCGCGGCTTCACGACCTGTCCGAGGCCGCGTTCCTCACCGGCGGGCCGGGCGGGGTCGTGGACACCGCGCTCGTCTCGCTCCTGTGCGACGGCCGGATGGCCGGGGGCGGGCCCGGCATCGTCCAGGTCCGGTCCGGGGCCCGGGCCGCCGACCCGGCCGAGCGGGCCGTGCTCCGGGCGTACGCGCAGGCCCCGTCCGGTTGGCTGTACCAGGTGCGGTACGCCGCCATGATCGACCCCTCGGTCCAGGAGACCGGCGACGTCCTGGCGCACCGCGGGCTGCTCGCCCCGCCCGGCTGGGGGCGCACGTGGCGGCGCTGGGGCCGGATCCAGGCGGTCGTGTGCGGGGTCCTGCTGTTCCTGTCGGTGCCGATGTTCCTCTTCGCGGTCACGGTGGGCTCCGCCTCCGCGGCGCCGGCCTTCCTCGGCCTGTACCCGGCCCTGATCGTCGGCCTCGCCGTGGGCGCCGTGTGCGCGTCACGGGCCAAGCGGCGCATCACCCCGGCCGGGCAGCAGGCCCTGTCCGGGATGAGGGCGCTGTACGGGGGCGACGGCAGCCCGCAGGTGCGGACCGCCCTGTTCGGGCTGGGCGGCCTGCAGGACCCGTACCTGAAGTCCCTCCTGGCGCCGGCCGCCCGGGACACCCGGCTGGCCGCGGCCCAACACCGGTCCCGCCGCGCGGGACCCGTCGGCTCCGGCGCGACCGGCAGCCCCCGCCGCTTCGGTTCGGACGACGGCTGCGGGTCCTCCGCCCCGGACGTGCTGCCGGTCGTCTGGTGCGCGGGCAGCGACTCCGGTGGGTCCGGATCCGGTTCGGGTTGCGGCAGCAGCGGGTCGAGTTGCTCCGGCGGATCGAGCTGCGGCAGCGGGTCGAGTTGCTCCAGCAGTTCGAGTTGCTCCAGCGGCTCCAGTTGCTCCAGCGGTTCCAGCTGCAGCAGCACCTCCTGACGCTCCCTCAACCGGGCGACGGGCGGCCGACACCCGGCGGGGGTCCTGTACAACCACCCGCCCGGCGCATCTCATCGGATGATCCGAGGAGATGAAGGGCAGGCCGCCATGGGGACCACGAGGACCACCGGGACCGCCAGGGCCACGAGCACCACGAGGACCCTGCTCGGCCGCCGGCACGCCGCCGCCGCTGCCCTGCTCTGCCTCACCACCCTGGGCAGCCCGCCCCCGGCCCACGCCGCCCCCGTCCCCACCGTCCCCGCCGGCGGGGACGCCGCCCGCCGGGCCGCCGCCGCGGACGCCGGGGCCGAGGTCGCGGCCCGGCGGCTGGCCCGCCGGCCGGCCGGCGCCGGGCTGGCCTTCGGCCCCTGCCCGGCCGCGGAGGAACTGCCCTCCCCCGTGCGGTGCGCGACCCTCCGCGTCCCCCTCGACTACGCCCGCCCCGACGGCCCGCAGATCCCGCTCACCGTCAGCAGGGTCCCCGCAACCGGCCGCGGCGGCGCCGCCCGCCAGGGCGCCCTCGTCTACAACCCCGGCGGCCCCGGCGCCTCCGGGCTGTTCTTCCCCCTCGTCGCCGACCTGCCCGAATGGGAGCGCATCGGCGCCGCCTACGACCTCGTCGGCTACGCCCCGCGGGGCGTCGCCGGCCCGGCCCCGCTGTCCTGCGAGGACCCGGCCGCCCCGGCCCATGCCGGCCCCACCCCGCTCCCGGCCGACCCCTCGCCGGCGGACAAGCGCGCCCGCATCGCCGCCGCCCGGGCCTACGCCCGCGGCTGCGCGCAGCGGTCGGGGGCGGCGCTGGCGTACTACTCGACCCTCGACAACGTCCGCGACCTGCACGTGCTGCGGGCGGCGCTCGGCGAGCCGAAGCTGACCTTCATGGGGGCCTCGTACGGCACCTACCTGGGCGCGGTGTACGCCACCCGCCACCCGGGCCACGTCCGCCGGATGGTCCTCGACTCCGCCGTGAACCCCGACCCGCGCCGCATCTGGTACCGCAACAACCTCGACCAGGGGGCCGGCTTCGAGCGCCGCTGGCGGGACTTCCTCACCTGGGCGGCCCGCCACCACGCGGTGTACGGGCTCGGCACCACCCCGGCGGCCGTGCGGGCCAGCTACGAGCGGGTGCGGGACGCGGTCGCCCGCGCCCCGGCGGGCGGCGTCGTCGGGACGGGCGAGCTGCAGTCGGCGTACCTCCGGGCCGCCTACTACGACGAGGTGTGGCCGGAGCGGGCGGCGGCGCTGTCGGCGTTCCTGGCCGGGGATCCGGGCCCGCTGACCGAACAGGCCCGGCCGGACCCGGCGTCGGCGGCCGCCCGGGAGAACTCCCGGGCCGTGTACACGGCGGTGATGTGCAACGACGCGCCCTGGCCCGCGGACTGGGCGGTCTGGGACCGTGACAACACGCGGCTGGCGCGCCGGGCGCCGTTCGAGACGTGGGCGAACGCCTTCCTGAACCTGCCGTGCGCGTACTGGCCGGTCCGCGAGCGGCAGCAGCCGGTGGCGGTCGGCGCGCGCTCGGCGGCGGTCCCCGGCGAGCAGCCGGCCGCGCTCCCCGGCACGCTGGTGGTCGCGGCCGAGCGGGACGGGGCGACCCCGTACCCGGGGGCCCTGGAGCTCCAGCGGCGGCTCGGCCTGCGGTCGTCGCTGGTCACGGAGGCGGGGGCCGGCACCCACGGGGTGGTCGGCGGCCGCAATGCGTGCGTGGACGGGCACGTGGAGCGGTACCTGCTGACAGGGGCCACCCCCGGGCGGCGTGTCACGTGTGCGCCGCATCCGGAGCCCGCACCGGTGTCGCTGGACGACCGGGCAGCAGGGCCCGGGAAGGTACCCGCGGTACCCAGGGCTCTGCTGCCGCCGGTCGTCTGAACTTCCGGGGCGGGATCTCCGGCTGCGTCGTTTCGGGGGCGGTGCCTCCCGATCCGCCGGAGGAGGTCAGTCCTCCGGCCGTTCCCCCCTGGGGAGGTCTCAGGCGAGCCCGGCCACCAGATCGGCGACGGACTTGCGGCGCCCGGTGAAGAACGGAACCTCTTCACGGACGTGCATACGGGCCTCGGAAGCACGCAGGTGGCGCATGAGGTCCACGATGCGGTAGAGCTCGTCGGCCTCGAAGGCCAGCAGCCACTCGTAGTCGCCCAGCGAGAACGAGGCGACGGTGTTGGCCCGGACGTCCGGGAAACCGCGGGCCATCTTGCCGTGGTCGGCGAGCATGCGGCGGCGGTCCTCGTCCGGCAGCAGGTACCAGTCGTAACTGCGCACGAAGGGGTACACGCTGACGTAGTCGCGGGCGACCTCGTCGGCCAGGAAGGCCGGGATGTGCGACTTGTTGAACTCGGCCGGGCGGTGCAGGGCCATGTTCGACCACACCGGCTCCAGCGCACGGCCCAGCTTGGTGCGGCGGAACAGGTTGTACGCGGTCTGCAGCTCGTCCGCGGTCTCCGCGTGCCACCAGATCATGACGTCGGCGTCCGCGCGCAGACCGGAGACGTCATAGGTGCCGCGGACGGTGATGTCCTTGGCGGCCAGCTGGTCGAAGAGCTCCTGGACCTCGTCCGCGTACCCGGAGCGGTCCTCGGGGAGGACGTCCTTGAGCTTGAAGACGGACCACAGGGTGTAGCGAATGACCTCGTTGAGGTCCTTCGCCTTCTTCCCCGCGTTGGGAATCTTCTCTGGTGCAGTCATGTGTCCATTGTCCCGTGTGCTGATCAGTGGTCGGCGCCAGGGGTGCCCAACGTGGCGATCACCACGTCGGCGGCCTTCCCCGCGCTCGCGATGCACGCCGGGATGCCGACGCCGTCGTACAGGGCGCCGCACACCGCGAGGCCCGGCAGGGCCGCGACGGCCGCGCGGATCCGCTCCACCCGGGAGAGGTGACCGACCGGGTACTGCGGGAGGCCGCCGTCCCAGCGGGTGACCGCGGAGGCCACCGGGCGGGCGGCGAGGCCGACCGCCCCGCCGAGGTCCCGCAGCGAGACGTCGACCAGCTCGGAGTCCTCGCGGCCCAGGTCGGCCTCGTCGCCGTAGCGGCCGACGGAGGTGCGCAGCAGGAAGAGGTCGGGGTCGGCGCCGGCCCAGGACCACTTGCTGCTGGAGAAGGTGGACGCCTTGATGGTCCGCCCGTCGACCGGCGGGACGAGGAACCCGCTGGCCCGGCCGTCGCTGACCGCGGCGGGCAGGTCGGAGCGCCGGAACGCCAGGGTGACCAGCGCCATCGACGCGTACTCGACGGTGCGCAGCTCGGCGGCCGCGGCCGGGGCGAGCCCGTCCAGCAGCCGGGCGGCCGGCTCCGCCGGGACGGCCAGCACGACGGCGTCGGCGGCCACGGTGCCGGTGTCGGTGACGACCTGCCAGCCCCCGGGGGTCCGGCGGAGCCCGCGCACGGGGGTGTCGGTGCTGATCCGGGCGCCGGCGGCCCGGCAGGCGTCGGCCACGGCCTGCGGGAGCCGCCCGATGCCGCCTGCGATGCCGGAGAAGACGGGACCGGTCTGCAGCGGCTGCTCCGCGGCCCGGCGCTGGACGTCCCGTACGGCCTCGGCGAGCGAGGCGTGCGCCCGGGCGGCCTCGAAGAGCTGGGGCACGGCGGCGCGCATCGAGAGGCGGTAGGCGTCACCGGCGTAGACCCCGCCGAGGAGGGGCTCGACGAGCCGGTCGACGACCTCCCGGCCGAGGCGGGCCGCCACGTACGCGCCGACGGCGACGTCGTCGCCGATCTCGGCGGGCGGCAGGTCGCGTTCGGCCTCGATCCGGGCCAGGCCCTCCGCGGACAGCACCCCGGACGCGGCCAGCGGCGCAAGGTCGCCGGGGACGCCCATGACGTGACCGCGCGGCATGGGCCGCAGCGCGCCACGGGTCCACAGGTGGGCGGTGGTGGTGGCCGGCGGCTGCAGCGCCCCGCCGAGGCCGACGGCCCGGGCCAGTTCCAGGGCCTCGGGGCGGCGGGCCAGGACGGACTCGGCGCCGAGGTCGACGGGGGCGCCGGCGAGCTCGCCGGCGTACAGCTTGCCGCCGAGGCGCGGCCCGGCTTCCAGCAGGGTGACGCCGACGCCCGCGCCGAGCAGCCGGTGTGCCGCGGCGAGGCCGGCGATGCCGCCGCCGATGACGACGGCGTGGCGGGCCCCGGGGGCCGTCGGGTCCGTACGCATGTCCGCTTCGTGCATGGACACATCGTCTCAGACCGATCAACGGGCGATCACCGAGGCCGGACCGTGACCGCATCGGGACCGTCCCGGGACCGCGGGAGCGAAACCCGTGGGGCGACGGTGGGCGTCGAAACCGCACAGCGGCAGCAACCCTTGGGGGGACAGCAGTGCAGACTCGGAACCACCCGGCCGGCCCGGACGGCCCGGCCCGCCCCGACGGCCCGCGCGCCGGCGGCCGTTCACGCACCGGGCGCGCCACGGCTGCGCTGGCCGGCCTCGGCCTGACCTGCGCACTCGCACTCACACTCACCGGATGCGGCGCCGACGGCCCCGGCACGGCCTCGGCGGACAAGGCGGCGGTGGCCCCGCAGGGCCCGGCATCCCGGGGCAAGGCGGGCGCGGGCGCGGCCGCCCCGGCACCGGCGGAAGGCGCGGCCGGGAGCCAGAAGGCACCGGCCGCGGTCCGCCCGCAGGTCATCCGGACCGCGAACGTCGGCATCGAGACGCAGGACGCGGCGAAGGTGCTGGCGGCGGCCCGTACGGCGGCGGAAGGCGCGGGCGGGTACGTGGGCAACGAGTCCACCCAGCGCGGCGAGAACGGACGGATCAAGTCCACGCTGACCCTGCGGGTGCCCGCGGACCGGTTCGACGCGGTGCTCGGCGCGTTGGAGGGCAGCGGCAAGCTGCTCCACCGGAAGGTGGAGGCGCAGGACGTGACCGAGAAGGTCGCGGACGTCGACAGCCGGGTCAAGTCGCAGCAGGCGAGCGTGGCACGGGTGCGGGAGATGATGGAGAAGGCCACCGCACTCGGCGACGTGGTGATGCTGGAGGGCGAGCTCTCCAGGCGCCAGTCGGACCTGGAGGCGCTGCTCGCCCAGCAGAACGCACTGCGGGACCAGACCTCGATGGGCACGATCACGGTGGAGGTCGCCGAGCCGGCGGACAAGCCGGCGCAGGAGAAGGAGGACGCGCCGCCTTCCGTCACGGGCGCCCTGGCGGGCGGCTGGAAGGCCTTCACGACCGTCCTGCGGTACGTGGTGCTGGTGGTGGCCGTGGTGCTGCCGTTCGCGGTGACGGCCGCGCTGGGCGCGCTGGCGTTCCGGCTGTACCGGCGACTGCGCCCGCCGGCCCCGAAGACGGGGTTCGCGCCGACCGCCCGCCCGGTCCCGACGCAACCCCGCCCGCCGGCCCCGGCCCCGGACGCGAACCCGGACGCGGCCCCGGACCCGACGGAATCGCCGCGCATGGCGGACTGAACACCCGTACGCCCGTAGCGTGTTCCCCAGGAACGGCTGTGGAGGGACGGTGCGGACGATGGCAGCGGAACGACTGGTGGTGATCGGCGGCGACGCGGCGGGGATGTCCGCCGCGTCACAGGCCCGGCGGCTGAAGGGCCCGGCGGAGCTGGAGATCATCGCCTTCGAGCGGGGGCACTTCACCTCGTACTCCGCGTGCGGGATCCCGTACTGGATCGGCGGCCAGGTCGCCGAACGCGACGACCTGATCGCCCGGACCCCCGAGGAGCACCGGGCCCGGCACATCGACCTGCGCACCCGGACCGAGGTCGTCGAACTCGACCTGGCCGGCAGCCGGGTCCGGGCCCGCGGCCTCGATTCCGGGGAGGAGTCCTGGACGGGCTACGACAAGCTGGTCCTGGCCACCGGCGCCCGGCCGGTCCGACCCCGGCTGCCCGGGATCGGGTCGCACGGCGTGCACGGCGTGCAGACCCTGGACGACGGCCAGCGGCTGCTGGACACCCTGGAGCGCACGCCGGGCCGCCGGGCCGTGGTCGTCGGCGCGGGCTACATCGGCGTCGAAATGGCGGAAGCCCTGGTCAACCGGGGCTACGAGGTCACCGTCCTGCACCGCGGCGCCCAGCCCATGGCCACCCTCGACCCGGACATGGGCGGCCTCGTGCACGGCGCCATGAACCGCATGGGCATCACCACGGTCGCCGGCGCCGAGGTCGTGAAGGTCCTCACCGACGAGGAGGGCCGGGCCCGCGCGGTGGCCACCGCGGCCGGCGACGAGTACCCGGCGGACGTGGTGGTCCTCGGCATCGGCGTCGAACCGCGCACCGCCCTCGCCCGGGCGGCCGGACTGCCGCTCGGCACCTCGGGCGGTCTGCTGACGGACCTGTCGATGCGGGTCCGCGGCCACGGCGACGTCTGGGCCGGCGGCGACTGCGTGGAGGTGCTGGACCTGGTGGCCGGCCGCCACCGGCACATCCCGCTGGGCACCCACGCCAACAAGCACGGCCAGGTGATCGGCTCCGGCGTCGGCGGCGGCTACGCCACGTTCCCGGGGGTGGTCGGCACGGCGGTGAGCAAGGTCTGCGACCTGGAGATCGCCCGGACGGGGCTGCGGGAGCGGGACGCGCTCGAAGCCGGCCTGCGCTTCGTGACGGCGACCATCAGCTCCACGACCACCGCGGGCTACTACCCGACGTCCGCCGACATGACGGTCAAGATGCTGGCCGAGCGGCGTACGGGTCGGCTCCTGGGGGTGCAGATCGTGGGCGGTGCGGGATCCGCGAAGCGGGTGGACGTCGCGGCGGTCGCCCTCACCGCTGGCATGACGGTGGAGCAGGTCGTCGCCCTGGACCTGGGCTACGCCCCGCCGTTCTCCCCGGTCTGGGACCCCGTCCTGGTGGCCGCGCGCAAGGCCGTCTCCGCCGTGCGCGCCGCGGGGGTGTAGGCCCCCGCTCCGGGGTTGCGGCTCCGGCCCCTCGACCGCAGCTACCGCCGCCGCTCCGCCCCGGACCCCCTCCGGGGCTGCGCGCCCGGTGGGCTCACACGCCGCGCCGGCCGGATCGTGCCGCTGCGCGGCGATTCCGGCCCCGCCGGCGTGTGCGGCGCGGGGGTCAAGGTTCGGGACGGGGCGGGGTGGGGCAACGGCTCCGCGCAGCGGCAGCAGCGGCGCAGCCCGCGGCGCCGACTGGCGCTGGGGCTCGCGCCGGTTAGCGCTGGGTCTTCGTGTGGACGTAGTCCACCAGGCGGGTCAGGGCCTCCGGGTCGGTGGTCGGCAGGACGCCGTGACCCAGGTTGAAGACATGGCCCTCCAGCCCGGCGGCGGCCGCCAGGACCTCGTCCGTCTTGGCCTCGACGGCCTCGGTGGTGGAGAACAGCACGGCGGGGTCGAGGTTGCCCTGCAGCGCCTTGCCCGGCCCGACGCGGCGGGCCGCCTCGTCCAGCGGGATGCGCCAGTCGACGCCGACGACGTCCGCGCCGGCCTCGCCCATCAGGCCGAGCAGCTCGCCGGTGCCCACGCCGAAGTGGATCCGCGGGATCCCGTAGGAGGCGACGGAGTCGAAGACCTTCGCCGAGGCGGGCATCACCGAGCGGCGGTAGTCCGCCGGGGCGAGGGCGCCGACCCAGGAGTCGAAGAGCTGGACCGCCGAGGCGCCGGCCTCGATCTGGACCTTCAGGAAGGCGGAGGTGATCTCGGCCAGGCGGTCGAGGAGGTCCGCCCACAGCTGCGGGTCCCCGTACATGAGGGCCTTGGTGTGCTCGTGGTTGCGGGACGGGCCGCCCTCGACGAGGTAGCTCGCGAGGGTGAAGGGCGCGCCGGCGAAACCGATCAACGGCGTGGAGCCCAGTTCACCCGTGAGCATGCCGATCGCCTCGGTGACGTACGAGACGTCGTCCGGGGTGAGGTCGCGCAGCTGCGCGAGGTCCTCGCGGCGCCGGATCGGCTGGGCGACGACCGGGCCGATGCCCGGCTTGATGTCCAGGTCGACGCCGATGGCCTTGAGGGGCACGACGATGTCGGAGAAGAAGATCGCCGCGTCGACCTTGTGGCGGCGCACCGGCTGCAAGGTGATCTCGGTGACCAGGTCGGGGCGCATGCACGACTCGAGCATCGCGGTGCCCTCGCGCACCTTGCGGTACTCCGGCAGGGAGCGTCCGGCCTGACGCATGAACCACACCGGGGTGTGGGGTACCGGCTCCCGGCGGCACGCCTTCAGGAAGGCGGAATCGTACGTCTGACTCGGCTGGCCCGTCGGGCGGTCGTTGGCGCTCACGCCGCAAATCTTCGCACGTACGGCGAAGAGGCCCACCCGGCGCGGGTGTCCCTGCGCCGCGCGGGCCCTCGTTCCGCCTAGTCTTCCGGGCATGGCTGCGGCTCAGGGACGATTTTCAGATGGCGCCGATGGTATGGACAGCGGGAAGGAGAGCTCCGTCCCGCTCCCGTTCCGGCGGGCGGTCGAGGGGCTGGGGAAGGCGCGGCTGCGGCCGGGGATCGAGATCGACCCCGCGAGACCGCCGCAGAGGCTGGCCCCGTACGCCCACGCCCTGGAGGCCGCGGTCGTCGAGGGCGAGGACGACCTGGCCGACGGCCGGCTGATCCTGCTGCACGACCCGGCCGGGCACGAGGCCTGGCGCGGCACCTTCCGGCTGGTGACGCTGGTCCGGGCGGAGCTGGAGCCGGAGATGGCCGCGGACCCGCTGCTGCCGGAGGTGTGCTGGTCCTGGCTGACCGGGGCGCTGGAGGCGCGCGGCCTGTCGTACGGGGAGGCGAGCGGCACCGTGACGATGGCCGGCTCGCACTACTTCGGCGGGCTGGCGGGGCGGCGGCCGGCCACGCAGATCGAGATCCGGGCCTCGTGGACGCCGCGCGAGGGCGTGGGCGGGGTGCCGGACACGCCCGGCCATCTGGCGGCGTGGTGCGAACTGCTGTGCCAGGTGGCGGGGCTGCCGCCGCTCGGCCCGGGGGAGTCGGGGCCCGGGGTGGTCTCGCTGCCGCAGCGGCGCGGTCCGCACCACCCGTAGCGGTGGGCCGTCCCGTCGGCGGCCCGGGTCACCCCGGGGGGTGCAGTGCAGGGTCCCTCCGGCGGCCGGCCGCCGTCCGTGGAACGGCTGGTCGAAATGCTGCCGGGGAGGGCCGGAACACGGCGCAGCGTGCGGGCTTCTGATCACCCGATGATCGATCGTGCGTCCGAATTGCCCGAATTGTTACTCACCAAATCGTGATCATTCCCTAAAGCCGGGCGGGTGACGTGCCGAAGGAGGAGTCAGTGACCATCCGCACGGTTCGCACCGGCTTCTTCCCCGAGCCGGCCGTCCCGCCACTCCCCCAGGAGGCCTAGGTGTCCGTTCTTCTCGAGCAGCCCGCAAGCCTGGTCGCCTACCGCCCGAACAAGCCGACGGCCATGGTCGTCGTGGCCGACCCGCGCGTCCGCTCCACCGTGACCCGCCACCTGTGGGCCCTCGGAGTACGTGATGTCATCGAGGCGTCGTCCATCGCGGAGGCCCGCCCGCGCATCGGCAGCCCGCGCGACATCTGCGTCGCCGACGTGCACCTGCCGGACGGCTCGGGGCTGACCCTGCTGTCCGAGACCCGTGCGGCGGGCTGGCCGAACGGCCTGGCCCTGTCCGCCGCCGACGACATCGGCGCCGTCCGCAACGCCCTCGCGGGCGGGGTCAAGGGCTACGTCGTCACCGGCACCCGCACCAACATCGGGCTCCCCACCCGCCCCGGCGCCGCCCCCATCGGTGCCGCCGCCGCCCGCATGCACCGCCGCCCCCCGGGTGCCCCGAGCCACCCGGGCGGCTACCGCGAGCTCTCCGGCCGCGAGGTCGAGGTCCTGCGCCTCGTCGCCGAGGGCCAGTCCAACAAGGCCATCGGCGTCTCGATGGGCCTGTCCGCCCTGACCGTCAAGTCCCACCTCGCCCGGATCGCACGCAAGCTGGGCACCGGCGACCGGGCCGGAATGGTCGCCGTCGCCCTGCGGACCGGCATCATCCACTGACCCCTCCCGCTCCCCCTGCCCCGACCGTCCCTGCCGCCCCTGCCCTTTCCCCTTCCCACCCTCTCCCTCCCCCTCTCCGCCCTCTCCCTCCCCTGCCGCTCACCAGCCCACGCCCTCCCCCTCGGCCCCCGCCCGCCCCTCCGGTGACCGCTCCCCCCACGAATCGCCGGCACCGGGGTTTCCTCCGGGAGAACCCGGGGGAAACCGCCGCACTCCCCCACCGCGCCCGTCGACGGAACGTTCCGGCGACGGGCGCGTCTCATCCACGGATACCCTTGAGCGGTGACCGACGCCCAAGAGACCGCAGCAGACCTGCGCACCACCACCGGGGGCGGCCCCCCGGACGACGTCGACAAGGCGCCGATTCCCTTGCTCGAACC
The DNA here is from genome assembly GCF_051550185.1 of Streptomyces pallidus (ex Mingjun et al. 2026). Lineage (NCBI taxonomy): Bacteria > Bacillati > Actinomycetota > Actinomycetes > Kitasatosporales > Streptomycetaceae > Streptomyces > Streptomyces pallidus (ex Mingjun et al. 2026). The sequence goes on from NZ_CP196181.1 coordinate 1,962,175, forward strand.
CCGCGAGGGGATCCCCCCGGTGGTCGCCGCCGAGGACGCCCTCGCCCGGGTGGTCGCGGCCTTCGCCGCGGGCACCGGCCCCGTGGCGGTCGACGCCGAGCGCGCCTCCGGATACCGCTACGGCCAGCGCGCCTACCTGGTGCAGCTGCGCCGGGAGGGCGCGGGATCCGCGCTGATCGACCCCGTCGGCTGCCCCGATCTGGCCGCGTTGGGCGAGGCCCTGTCCGGTACCGAGTGGATCCTGCACGCCGCCACCCAGGACCTGCCGTGCCTGCGCGAAATAGGCATGGTCCCGACCTCCCTGTTCGACACCGAGCTCGCCGGCCGGCTCGCCGGCTTCCCCCGGGTGGGACTGGGCGCGATGGTCGAGAGCGTGCTCGGCTACGCGCTGGAGAAGGGGCACTCCGCCGTCGACTGGTCGACCCGCCCGCTCCCCGAGCCCTGGCTGCGCTACGCCGCGCTCGACGTCGAGCTGCTGGTGGACCTGCGCGACGCGCTGGAGAAGGAGCTGGACCGGCAGGGCAAGCTGGAGTGGGCCCGGCAGGAGTTCGACGCCATCGCCGCCGCCCCGCCCGCCCCGCCGCGCAAGGACCCCTGGCGCCGCACGTCCGGCATGCACAAGGTGCGCCGGCGCCGACAGATGGCCGTCGTCCGCGAACTGTGGGAATCCCGCGACCGGATCGCACAGCGGCGGGACGTCTCGCCGGGCAAGGTGCTGAGCGACGCCGCGATCGTCGAGGCCGCGCTCGCCCTGCCGGGGAACGTGCACGCGCTGTCGGCCCTGCCCGGGTACGGGCAGCGCATGGGCCGGCGCCAGCTGGAGCAGTGGATGGCCGCCGTCGACCGGGCCAAGGCCCTGCCGGAGAGCGCGCTGCCGCAGCCGGGTGCCAGCCCCGCGGGCCCGCCGCCGCCGCGCGCGTGGGCCGACAAGGACCCGGCCGCCGCCGCCCGCCTGTCGGCCGCCCGATCGGCGGTGTCCGCGCTCGCCGAGCGGCTCGTCCTGCCCCAGGAGAACCTGATCACCCCGGACACCGTCCGGCGGCTGTGCTGGGAGCCGCCCAGGCGGCTCGACCAGGACGCGGTGGCCGAGGCCCTGGCCGGCTACGGCGCCCGCCCCTGGCAGATCGAACAGGTGACCCCGGCCCTGGTCACCGCCCTGGCCGCCACCGCCTGACGCGCACCACCCGAAGGAGCCCCCGACCGCCCGGTCGGGGGCTCCTTGGCGTGCGCGGCCGGTCCCGCCCGCTCTCCCCGGCCGCCGGCCATGACGTTCCGTTACACAGTCAGGACGTTCCGACTCTTTTGAACACGCTCAAGACTCGCTAGGTTCTTGAACATGATCAAAAACGAGGACGAGACACGGGACGATCACACGGTCGGCGCGACGGGCGAGATCGGCGCCTACGACGCATGGGTCCGTCATTTCGAGGCCGAGGGGGAGCTCCGGGCCGCCCTCGGCGACCCGGACTGGGCGCGCGGCGCGCGGCTGTCCCCTGCGCTGGTCCGCAGCATCCAGACGTTCCAGGTGGGCGAGGACGGTGACGGCGCGGCCCTGGTCTCGAAGGCGGACAGCGCGGGGGACCGCGTCTACGCGGCCGCGGCGCGGCTGTTCGTCGCCGAGGAGCAGAACCACGCCCGACTGCTGGCCCTGCTGCTGTCGGCGGCGGGGGCCGGGACCCTCGACGGGCACTGGAGCGACGCGGCGTTCGTCCGGGTGCGGCGCCTGCTGGGGCTGCGGGTCGAGCTGATGGTGCTGATGGTCGCGGAGGTCGTCGCCCTGCGGTACTACCGGGCCCTGCGCGACGGCTCGGCCGACCCGCTGACCTCCGAGGTCGCGGCCCGGATCCTGGCCGACGAGGAACGGCACGTGCCGTTCCACTGCCGCCGCCTGCACGAGGGCCTCGCCGGGCTCCCCCGGCCCGCCCGCAGGGCCGCGACCACGGGCTGGCGGGCCATGGTGGCGGCCGCGGCGCTGCTGGTGGCGGCCGATCACGGGGCCGCCCTGCGGGAGGTCGGGGTCTCGCGGCGCGCCTTCCTGTCGGACGTGGTGGGCTCGTCGGCGCCGATGGCCGCGACGATGTCGGACGGCCCGGCTCCGGCGGTCCCCGCCCGGGCCGGGGCCCGCGCGGCGGTGTGACCTTCACCGCTGTTCGGGGAGGGGGTGTGCACATTGGTTACCCACAAGTAGCATGGGCCGGGTGAGCGGGCGCTCAGGTCGTGTACCGAGCATGCCCCCGCGCAGCAGTGCACACCCGCACCTGGAGGAGAGCCAACGTGCCTCGTACCGTCAGGGACGTCGTCTTCGTCGACGGCGTCCGCACCCCGTTCGGCAAGGCGGGCCCGAAGGGCATCTACCACGAGACCCGCGCCGACGACCTCGTCGTGAAGGCGATCCGGGAGCTGCTGCGCCGCAACCCGGACCTGGACGCCAAGAAGATCGACGAGGTGGCCATCGCCGCCACCACGCAGATCGGCGACCAGGGCCTCACCCTCGGCCGCACGGCCGGCATCCTCGCGGGCCTCCCGCAGTCCGTCCCGGGCTACTCCATCGACCGCATGTGCGCCGGTGCGCTCACCGCCGTCACCTCGGTCGCCGGCTCGGTCGCCTTCGGGGCGTACGACGTCGCCATCGCCGGCGGTGTCGAGCACATGGGCCGCCACCCGATGGGCGAGGGCGTCGACCCGAACCCGCGCTTCGTCTCCGAGAAGCTGGTCGACGAGTCCGCCCTGTTCATGGGCATGACCGCCGAGAACCTGCACGACCGGTACCCGACGATCACCAAGCTCCGCGCCGACCAGTACGCCGTGCGCTCGCAGGAGAAGGCCGCCAAGGCGTACGCCGACGGCAAGATCCAGCAGGACCTGGTCCCGATCTCGGTGCGCAACACCAACGCGGAGGTCGGTGAGACGGGCTGGGGCCTGGTCACCTCCGACGAGCCGATGCGCCCGGGCACCACGCTGGAGAACCTGGCGAACCTGAAGACCCCGTTCCGTACCCACGGCCGGGTCACCGCGGGCAACGCCGCCGGCCTCAACGACGGCGCCACCGCCGCGCTCATCGCGTCCGAGGACTTCGCCCGCGAGAACAACCTCCCGGTCAAGATGCGCCTCGTCTCCTACGCCTTCGCGGGCGTGGAGCCGGAGGTCATGGGCTACGGCCCGATCCCGGCCACCGAGAAGGCCCTGGCCCAGGCCGGCCTGTCCATCGAGGACATCGGCCTCTTCGAGGTCAACGAGGCCTTCGCGGTCCAGGTCCTCGCCTTCCTGGAGCACTACGGCATCGCCGACGACGACGCCCGCGTCAACCAGTACGGCGGCGCCATCGCGTTCGGCCACCCGCTGGCGTCCTCCGGTGTCCGCCTGATGACGCAGCTGGCCCGCCAGTTCGAGGAGCAGCCGCACGTCCGCTACGGCCTGACCACCATGTGCGTCGGCTTCGGCATGGGCGCGACGGTCATCTGGGAGAACCCGCACTTCGACACCGAGGGAGACTCCAAGTGAGCACCACCGCTGAGCTCCTGAAGGGCGCGGCCGAGCTGTTCCCGGGCGAGGTCGTCACCCAGGCGCACGTCCGCCACCTCGACCTGCCGTACGGCGCCGGGCGCTTCGCGCTCATCACGCTGGACAACGGCTTCGACCACACCAAGCCGACCACCTTCGGCCCGCAGTCGCTGGCGAACCTGAACGCCGCCATCGACCAGGTCGAGAAGGAGGCCGCCGAGGGCGCGATCACCGGCATCGGCCTGACCGGCAAGCCGTTCATCTTCGCGGTCGGCGCCGACCTCAAGGGCGTCGAGCTGCTGAAGGCCCACGACGAGGCGCTCGCCATCGGCAAGGGCGGCCACGACGTCTTCAAGCGTCTGGCGGGCCTGGCCGTTCCGACCTTCGCGTACTACAACGGTGCGGCGATGGGCGGCGGCGTCGAGGCCGGTCTGCACTGCACCTACCGCACCGTCTCCAAGGCGCTGCCGGCGTTCTCCCTCCCCGAGGTGTTCCTGGGCCTGGTCCCGGGCTGGGGCGGCTGCACGATCCTGCCGAACCTGATCGGCGCGGAGAAGGCGGTCTCGGTGATCATCGAGAACTCGCTGAACCAGAACAAGCAGCTGCGGGGCAAGCAGGTCTTCGAGTTGGGCATCGCCGACGCCCTGTTCGAGGGCGCGGACTTCCTGGAGCAGTCCCTGCTGTGGACCGCCAAGGTCCTCAAGGGCGACGTCTCGGTCGAGCGCCCCGAGGTGGACCGCGGCGAGGCCTGGGACCAGGCCGTCGCCAAGGGCCGGGCCTTCGCCGACTCCAAGGTGCACGGCGCGGCCCCGGCCGCGTACCGGGCGCTCGACATCATCGAGGCGTCCAAGGACGGCGACCTGCAGAAGGGCTTCGACGCCGAGGACCAGGCCCTGGCCGACCTCATCATGGGCGGCGAGCTGCGCTCCGGGATCTACGCCTTCAACCTGGTGCAGAAGCGCGCCAAGCGCCCGGCCGGTGCCCCGGACAAGTCCCTGGCCCGCCCGGTCACCAAGGTCGGCGTCGTGGGCGCGGGTCTGATGGCCTCGCAGCTGGCGCTGCTGTTCCTGCGCCGCCTGGAGGTGCCGGTGGTCCTCACCGACATCGACCAGGAGCGCGTCGACAAGGGTGTGGGCTACGTCCACGCCGAGATCGAGAAGCTGCTCGGCAAGGGCCGCATCAACCAGGACAAGGCCAACCGCCTCAAGGCGCTGGTGACCGGTGTCCTGGACAAGGCCGAGGGCTTCGCGGACGCGGACTTCATCATCGAGGCCGTGTTCGAGGAGATGTCCGTCAAGCAGAAGGTGTTCGCGGAGGTCGAGGCGGTCGCCCCGGCGCACGCGATCCTCGCCACCAACACCTCCTCGCTGTCGGTGTCGGAGATGGCGTCCAAGCTGCGGCACCCGGAGCGCGTGGTCGGCTTCCACTTCTTCAACCCGGTCGCGATCCTCCCGCTGCTGGAGATCGTCCGCGGTGAGAAGACCGACGACGCCTCGCTGGCCACCGCCTTCGGCGTCGCCAAGAAGCTGAAGAAGACCGCGGTCCTCACCAAGGACGCCCCGGCGTTCGTCGTGAACCGCATCCTGACCCGCTTCATGGGCGAGATCCAGAACGTCATCGACGAGGGCACCCCGGTCGTCACGGCGGAGAAGGCCATCGAGCCGCTCGGCCTGCCGATGTCCCCGCTGGTGCTGCTGGAGCTGGTCGGCCCGGCGATCGGCCTGCACGTCTCCGAGACCCTGAACCGCGCCTTCCCGGAGCGCTTCACGGTCTCCCCGAACCTCAAGCGCGTGGTCGAGGCGGGCAAGCGCGGCTTCTACGTCTACACCGCGGAGAACGGCTTCAAGCCGGAGCTCGACCCCGAGGTCGCCGCGCTCCTGGTGCAGGGCGACTCGGTCCTCACCGAGGAGCAGGTCCGCGACCGCGTCCTGGACGCGGTCGCGCAGGAGATCGGCCTGATGCTGGAGGAGGGTGTCGTGGCCGAGGCCCAGGACATCGACCTCTGCCTCATCACGGGCGCCGGCTGGCCCTTCCACCTGGGCGGCATCACGCCGTACCTGGACCGCGAGGGCGTCTCGGAGCGCGTGAACGGCAAGAAGTTCCTCGCCCCGGGCCTGGCGAGCGTCCCGGCCTGACGCCGGCGGCGCCTGCCTGACGGCGGGTGAGCACTGCGGACGCCCGTCCCCCACCCGGGGGCGGGCGTCCGGCGGTTGCGGGGCCGGGCCGGGGCCGGCCGTCCGGGCTGGCAGAATACGGTCCATGGCGGACGGCACGAGACCCTTCAGCCGCCGGACCCTGCTGTTCGGTGGCGGCGCGGCCGCGGCCGGGCTCGCCACGGGCGGCCTGACCTGGGCGCAGCGGCCCCGTACCGGGGACGAGGACGGGGACCGGGAGGACGCCGGCGCTCCACCGCGGGTGGGCGACTTCGATCTGCGGACCGGTGCGGAGCTGCTGGCCCCGGCGCCGCTGTTCAACACGACGGGCCCGCAGTCGTTCGCGTTCGACGACACGAACGGGCAGGTCTACACGCTCCAGCTGGTGCAGGACGGGATCCGGCTCGACGACGAGCAGGAGGCCGTGGCGTACGACGACCGCAAGTCGGCCGGCGACCTGTGTCTGACACGGCTCGACCGTGCGGGGAACACCCTCGGGCACATGTACCTGCGCGGCTTCGGCCACGGAATCTCCTTCGGCGTCGAGCCGACCGGTCAGCGTACGTACATATGGCTGGAGGGCCGGGCCGATCCGGAGAACGGCTACGGCCGGACGGTGGTCCGCGTGCCGTTCAAGGACGGTGCGGTACTGGACGGCTCCGACGACTCCGTACGGCATTTCGAGCCGGTTCCCGGCGCGACGGCCGTCTGCCCCGCGCTCGACCTGGCCGGCCAGCGGGTGCTGGTGAGCCACGAGGAGGAGGGCGTGCACCGGTTCTCGGTGTACGGGATGGCGGATTTCCTGGCCGGACGCTTCACCCCGACCCAAACGATCAAGGCGGGTGTACAGGTCAGGGAAGAAGAGTGGTTCCAGGGCTGTGCGCTGTACGGGGACTTCGTGTACGTGCTGACCGGGAATCCCTATACCGGGAAGAACGGGCGCAATCCGCGGAAGTCCGGCGGAAATACCTTTGTGTCCGCGATCGACGTGCGCACGGGCCAGGCGCAGGGCCGCCGCAAGGTGACCGTGGCCCCTGACCTGCCCTACCGGGAGCCCGAGGGAATGGCGGTGCGCCGGGTGGGTCCACAGGCGGGTTTGTGCGTCGGATTTTCCGTGAAGGAGAAGGACCGGCGCGAGTTGACGGTGTACCGCTTCACGGGCTGACTGCCCGCCGAAAGGGACGGTCGTCACACATTTCCGTGACGGGGCCCGAAAACATTGGCCTGCGGTTCACGGCGCGTTCTAGAGCCGTCCTTGAGGCTGCTTATACTACTGCGACACTTCACGCGACTCTTATACCTCCACGGGGGAGGAACCGCTCCATGCGCTCCAAGCGGCTGCGCGCCGCACTCGGCGTTGCGATCACCTCTGGGCTCATCCTCAGCTTCCTCGGGATGCTGGTCGCGGTGGCGTTCGTCTCCCTCCCCCTCTTCGCCGGCTGCGCGGCCCTCAGCTACGTCGCCGACCTGATGCTCCACAACACCGAGTCGCCGACCCTGGAGAAGCTGCGCGACTCGCGCTTCGGCCTGACCATGCGCTTCCTGATCCGGCAGTTCCTCCTGCTGGGCCTGTGCGGGGCCGTGGCCGACATCGAGTCGTTCGTGGCGCAGATGACCACCATCGGCCTGCTGCTGCTGTTCATCCTCCAGCTCGCGTACGGCGCCCTGCTCAAGCACGTCCGCAAGGCGCGCAACGAGCTGCCGTTCACCACGCGCGGACTGGACCTGGAGGCCCTCGGCATCCGCCGCATGCCCCACCCGTTCCTCATGAACAAGCACGTCCGCAAGACCCTCCACCTGGACATCCCACTGGTCGCCGGATCCCTGGCCACCATCGCGACGGACGACTGGCGCTGGGTCACGTACGGCATGATCAGCACGGTCTTCCTCGCCTACTTCTCACTGCTGGTGCTGGTGCCCGACGCGCGCAACGCGCTCAAGCTGCCCACCACCGACGAGGCCATCGACGAGCTCAACCACCAGCTGGCCCAGTACCGCCCCCAGGTCGCGCTGTACTTCACCTTCGCCGCCATCTCCAAAGACTTCATGTACCAGGTGAACATGTGGCTGGAGGCCCTGGAGGCGCTCGACCTGCGGCCCGTCATCGTGCTGCGCGAGCGGGCCACCCTGCGCCACCTCGACGCGACCCCCGTGCCCGTCATCTGCGTTCCCAAAGCGGACAACCTCGCCCGTATCGAGATGCACGAGCTGCGTGTCGCCCTCTACCCGGGCAATGCGGGCAAGAACGTGCACATGCTCCAGCGCGCCGAGGTCAAGCACGTCTTCATCGGCCACGGCGACAGCGACAAGCTCGCCAGCAGCAACCGCGTCAGCAAGGTCTTCGACGAGATATGGGTGGCCGGCCGGGCCGGCCGCGACCGCTACGAGCGCATCAAGCACGCCGTCACCCCGCACCAGATCGTCGAGGTCGGCCGCCCCCAGCTGGCGCCCCTGCGCCCCTGGACCGGCAAGGTCGCGGGCCCTGTCCCCACCGTCGTCTACGCCCCCACCTGGGAGGGCTGGACCGACGACGCCTGCTACACCTCCGTCATCCCGGCCGGCGAGAAGCTGATCCGGGCGCTGCTCGACGACGAGCGCGAGATCCGGATCATCTACAAGCCGCACCCCCTCACCGGCTCCCGCTCCCCCGAGGCCGCTGCCGCGCACCGCCGCGTCATCGCCCTCCTGGAGGAGGACAACGCCCGGCGCTTCGGCCGCAACCTCACCGACTCCAAGGCCGCGGCCAAGAAGCTCGCCCGCATCGACCAGCGCATCGCGGACCTCTCCGAGCGCGGTGTCCGCTCCAAGTACCCCGACCTCACCGAGGAGGAGCGGACCGCGCGCATCCGCCGCTACCGCAACCAGGCCGGCTCCCTGTACTGGAGCGCCGTCCCCGACGCCGCGCACCACGTGGTGACCGAGCGGATCCCGGCCCTGTACGACTGCTTCAACCAGTCCGACCTGCTGATCGGCGACATGTCGAGCGTGGTCTCCGACTTCGTGGCGACCCGCAAGCCGTACGCGATCTTCAACCTGGAGGGCCTGCCCGACCAGGAGTTCCGCAACGAGCAGCGCACCGCCTACGCCTCGTACCTGCTCGACGGCGACTGCAACGGCCTGGCCGAAGCCCTCGACGCCACGCTGAACCCGGGCCGGGACGTCATGGCGCCCTACCGCGAGCAGCTCAAGGACTACCTGCTCGGCCCGGAGTACCCGCCGTCGATCGTCCGCTTCAACGCGGCCGCCAACGACCTCTACCGGCGGGGACTGCAGGACTTCCCCATCGAGTACCCGGAGCCGGAGGAGGCGCCGTACCCGGTCTAGCCGGCTCCGCCCCGCAGCACCCACCCCCGCAGCACCACCCCTTCGGCAGCACCCCCGCACCACCCCCACCCACGCGCCCCCACCGCGTCCGCACCGCCACGCCGCACCACAGCTCAGGAAGTAGGAGACCGTGTCCTCCAGACCTGTCCCCCACCGCACCATCGCCGTCGTACTCGCAGGGGGCACCGGCCAGCGCATCGGGCTCGAGATCCCCAAGCAGCTGCTCAAGATCGCCGGAAAGTCGATCCTGGAGCACACCCTCCACATCTTCGAGAACGCGCCCGACGTCGACGAGGTCTTCCTCCTCATGACGCCCGCGTACCTGGAGGACGCCCGCCGCATCGTCGAGAAGGCCGGCCTGCGCAAGGTGACGGAGGTCCTCGGCGGCGGCTCCACCCGCAGCGAGACCACCCTGACCGCCATCCGGGCGGCCACGGAGCGGCTCGGCGAGGGCGAGGACTGCAACCTCCTCTTCCACGACGCGGTGCGCCCGCTGCTCTCCCAGCGCGTGGTGCGCGAGTGCGTCGAGTCCCTGGAGCGCTACCAGGCCGTCGACGTCGCCATCCCGTCCTCCGACACCGTCATCGTGACGCGGACCCACGGCGACGACGGCGAGTTCATCACCGAGGTCCCCGACCGCTCCCGGCTGCGCCGCGGCCAGACCCCGCAGGGCTTCCGGCTCTCCACGATCCGCGCCGCGTACGAGCGGGCGGTCGCGGACCCCTTCTTCCAGGCGACCGACGACTGCTCGGTGGTCGTGAAGTACCTGCCGGACGTCCCCGTCCACGTGGTCACCGGCGACGACTACAACATGAAGGTCACCCAGCCGGTCGACGTCTTCATCGCCGACAAGCTGTTCCAGCTCGCCTCCCACGCCGCGCCCGCCCAGGCCGGCGAGGCCGCCTACCGCGAGCAGCTGGCCGGCAAGACGATGGTGGTCTTCGGCGGCTCGTACGGCATCGGTGCCGACATCAGCCGGATCGCCGAGGGCTTCGGCGCCCGCGTCTTCGCGCTCGGCCGCTCCACCACCGGTACGCACGTGGAGAACCTCGACCACGTCGAGGAGGCCCTCGCCCGGGCCTACGCCGAGACCGGCCGGATCGACTACGTCGTCAACACCGCCGGCGTGCTGCGCGTCGGCCGCCTCGCCGAGACCGACAACGAGACCATCCGCGAGGCGCTCGAGGTCAACTACCTGGCCCCGGTGAACATCGCCCGCGCCTCCTACAAGTACCTCAGCGAGACCGAGGGCCAGCTGCTGCTGTTCACCTCCAGCAGCTACACGCGCGGCCGCGCCGAGTACAGCCTGTACTCCTCGACCAAGGCCGCCATGGTCAACCTGACCCAAGCCCTCGCCGACGAGTGGGCCGAGGACGGCATCCGCGTCAACTGCGTGAACCCGGAGCGCACCGCGACCCCGATGCGCACCAAGGCCTTCGGCCGGGAGCCCCAGGACTCGCTGCTGACCTCCGAGTCGGTGGCCCTGACCTCCCTGGACGTGCTGGTCTCCGAGATGACCGGCCACGTGATCGACGTCCGCCGGCAGGACCCGACGTCGTCCCCGGCGCAGCGCTCCGGCTTCGAGGCAGCGCTCGCGTCCGTCCTCATCCGGACGTCGGAGGACCAGGGGGTCTAGGCGTGTCGTACGCATCCGTCCCGCAGCAGGGCCGCCGCCCGCGGATCTACGTGGCCGGTGGTTCCAGCGCGGTCAGCCGCCCGTACAGCTTCCTGCCGATGGCGGGCTGGACGCAGGCGCTGCCGCTGTTCCTCACCGACGCGGTGGAGGTGGTCAACTGCGCCCGCGCACGGGCCAGCTCCAAGAGCTTCCGCGAGCGCGGCCGGCTCCAGTGGATCCTGGAGGACATGGCGCCGGGCGACTACCTGCTGTTCGGCTTCGGCCAGAACGACATCAAGCCGGACCCGGGCCTGCACACCGAGCCGTTCTCCACCTTCACGGAGCAGATGGCCGCGTACGTGCACGGCACCCGGGAGCGGCAGGGCCACCCGGTGATCCTGCTGCCGTACGAGCGGCGGCGGATCGACCGGCACGGCAACGTCGCCCGCTTCCTCGGCGACTACCCGGTCGCGGCCCGGCAGCTGGCCGAGGACGAGCACGTACCGGTCGTCGACCTGTACGGGCAGAGCCTGCTGTGGTGGGAGGAGCTCGGGCCGGAGGCGTCCAAGCCGGCCTTCGTGTACCTGCGGCGCGGCGAACCCCTGCAGAAGCACATCCTGGACGGGGACAACGTGCACACGCGGGCCGAGGGCGCGATCGAGTGCGCCCGGTTCATCGCCCGCAGCATGCTGGAGCAGGGCGTCATCCCGGCCCACTGGGGCCGGGACCTGGACCGGGTGCGCTTCGACTACGACGAGATGGGCTGGCTGGACGAGGAGACCTTCCGGCACCGCACCACGTCCCGCGTCTCCACGTTCCCCGGCGCCTGAGGAGTGCGTACGTGAACAACCTCCTGTGCCGGGGCCGGGCCCTCGGCGAGACCCCCGACGGGGGCGCCGTGTACGCCGCCCTGTACTCGTCGGTCGACCCGCGCCGCGGCGTCGCGCCCGGCGAGACGGTGCAGCTCGGCCTGTCCGTGGCCCCCGACCAGGGCGCCCCGCGGGGCTGCGGCTACCTGCTCCAGGCCCCGCTGACCGAGTCCGCCGACATCGTCGGCATGCAGGGCGTGGAGTACTTCCCGCGGCAGGGCTGGTTCCGTGTCCGCGCCGACTCCGGCGAGACCGGCACCGGCATCCTGCACCTGCGCGTCCGCGACACGGCCACGGCGCCGCGGATCCGGCCGCAGATGCTGGTGGCCGTCCCCGACGCGAGCGGCCGCAAGCTCATCCGGACCGCCAGACTGGACGCCGAGGCGCTGCCGGTCCGCCGGGCCACCGCCCGCGGCCTGCGCCTCACCGCCGAGCCGGGCCGCACCGGTTCGGTGAACGTGCTGTCCGCGTGCCCGGCGGGCAGCACCGCGGTGGCGGTGACCGCGCCGCGCCACGGCGACGCGCAGCTGTCGTACGACGGCTGGGTGACGTACGAACCGGCGCCCGGCTTCACCGGGTACGACCGGTTCACGTACACGGTGGGCACCCCTTCCGGGGAGCAGCTGACCTCCCACGTGAACGTCTTCGTGGGATCCCTGGAGTTCGCCCCGGGCGCCTTCCCCGCGCAGACCACCGACGTCGCCTTCCGGCCCTGGCAGTGGCCGGAGCTGACCGGTGAGATGCCCTGGCCCCGCCCCGACCGCGCCGACCACCCCGCGTCCGCGTCCCCGTTCCCGTCCGACAGCCCGAGGAACCCCGCAGCATGAACACCGCCGTCGCGCTCCCCGCCGACATCAAGGACGTGTCCGTCGCGGTCCGGGCCAGCAACCAGGCCCGGGCGCTCGAAGCCTGCCTGGCCTCTCTCCTCGACCAGACCATCGGCACGGACCGACTGGAGATCATCGGCGTCGACGACGGCTCGACGGACGAGAGCGGCTCCGTCCTGGCCCGGGCTGCGCACCAGTACCCCTCGTTCGTCCGCATCGGCCAGGTCTCGCACGGGCTGAGCCCGGCCGCGGCCCGCAACTGGGCGCTGAGCCAGGTGCGCGGGCGGTACGTCATCTTCCTGGAGGCCACGGACCGGCTGGTACCGGACGCGCTGCAGCGGATGGTGGCCGCGGCCGACGCCAACGAGGCCGACGTGGTGCTCGGCAAGCTGGAGAGCTCGGGCCGGCACACGGTCCCGACGGCGATGTTCCGCAAGAACCAGGCCCACACCGACGCCTACAGCTCGCGCGTGTACTGGTCGCTGACCCCGGACAAGCTGTTCCGCACCAGCCTGCTGCAGCGGCGCGGCCTGGTCTTCCCCACCGACATGCCGATCGGCGACGAGCAGGTGTTCACCGCGGGCGCGTTCATGGGCGCGGACAACGTCTCCGTCGTCGGCGACGCGACCTGCGTGGTCAAGGGTCCCGCGCCCGCCCAGCGGGCGACCCTGCCCGACCAGGTCGCGCTGGCCTCCCGGATGCTGGCCCTGGTCGCCTCCCAGCTGCCGGAGGGGCCGCGCCGGGACCGGCTCCAGGCCCGGCACCTGGAGGTGGAGCTGGGCCGGGCCACCGCGCAGGCGCTGCTGTCGACCGCCGACCCGGCGGAGCGGGACCAGACGCTGTGGGCCGCGGCGGAGGTGCTGCGCGCCCAGGCAGCCCCGGGGGCGCTGGCACTGCTGCCGCGCATGGTCGCCGTACGGTTCGCGCTGCTGGCGCAGGGACGGTTCGCGGAGGCGCAGCAGATCGCCGCCTTCGAGGCGGACAAGGACCGGCCGGTCGTCCGCAAGACGGTGGAGAACGGGCGGGTGTTCACCACCCTGCCGTTCTTCCGGGACCCGCAGGTCGGGCTGCCCGACGAGCTCTTCGACATCACCGGTGACATGACGGTCTCCCACCAGTTGCAGAAGGCCCGCTGGGACGGCCCGATGCTGCTGCTGGACGGGTACGCCTTCTTCGAACAGCTGTCGACGAAGGAGCGCGCGACCCGGGTGGTGCTGCGGGAGCGGACCAGCGGCGCCCAGGAGACCCACGCGGTGACGGCCCGCCGGGACGACACCCTGGTCAACGCCAAGGGCAAGCCCCGGGCGATGGGCCGGTTCTCGGCGCGGGTCAACCTGGCGCAGACCTCCAGCGGCTGGCCGCTGCCGCCGGGCACCTGGGACCTGTACCTGTCGGTCAGCTTCGAGGGCGTGACCCAGGAGGTGCGCCTCGGCACGCGCCGGGCGGCCGACCTCGACACCACGGCCCGGATGCCGGTGCGGATCTCGGACGCGCCGGGCACGCAGGGGCTGGAGCTGGCGGCGACCCCGTACTACGCGGAGGACGGCGGCCTGACCCTGGAGGTCGTGCAGCGGGCCCCGCTGCCGGGCCGGGCCTGAGCCCGCGCCACCACCCGGCGGGACGGCCGCGACCACCCGGCCGTCCTGCCGTCCTGACGTCCCGCCGTCCCGCCGTCCCGCCCTCGGGCCGTCCGGGTCAGGCGAGGAACTCCCAGGGGCCGAACGCCAGCCCCTGGACGCCCGTGTCCTGCCGGGCGCACATGGGCGCGCCGCTCTCGTCGAACGCGGCGACCACGACCCGGCCGGCCGCGTCCACGTCCACCTGCGGGGCGTACGCGCCGTGGCCGCCGATGGACGCCCACCAGGTTCCGTAGCCCTCGTTCTCGGTGACGTACGCGGTGACCTCGACGTCGCCCTCGGCCCCGATCTGCGCGAGCACGGTGCAGTCGTAGCCGCCGAGGACGGCCCGGACGACGCCGGGCGCGCCGCTGCCGCCCGCGCCGCCGAGACCCATCAGACCGCCCTGGACGCCTTGGCGGGCGGCCCGCCAGGCGACCAGCGAGCCGTCGCCCGGATAGCGCCAGAAGTACGTGGCCCGGCGCGCGCCCGTCTCCTGGGCGACCGGGGTGCCGGGGACGACGGGCGTCGGGATGCGGTCGGCGAGGCCGAAACGGCCCTGGCCGACGCCGGTCCAGCGGTCGGGCCCGGACGGGCCGACGGCGAGCACCTCCAGCACTCCGCCGGTCGGCATGAGCGGCACCACGTCGCCCGGATAGGGCTGCGCGGACACCTGCTTCCAGGAGCCCCACGCACCCTCGGCGTTGCGGCTGCGCCGCAGGATGCCCGAGTGGCGCAGGGAGACGATGACGTGGGTGGAGCCGGAGCGCTGGTTGACGGCGATGCGCGGCGGGCCGGTCAGCCGGTCGCCCTCCGGGCCACCGCGCAGGACCGGGGTGCCGAGGCTGTGCCAGTCGATCATGCCGCGGCCGGACTGGAACTGGGTGGAGACGATGACCTCGGGCAGACCCGAGCCGTCCTCGGCGGCCCGCAGGGCGGCGAAGTGGACGTACCCCTCGCTGGTCCGGGCCATGGCGGCGGCTCCCAGCCAGCCCGGGACCTCGAAGGCGTCGGGCCCGGTCCAGCCGGTGAAGGGGGCGGCCGCCTCCGTCCAGCGCAGCAGGCCGCCCGGGGTGCAGGCGTAGGCCGTCAGACGGCCGTCGCCGCCCTTGAAGAGCCAGGGTCCGGCCGGCGGGGTGGACGGGTGTGCACCCGGTCCGCCGGTACGGGTGTCCTGCGCCCCGCGAGCCGAAGAGGCGGCTCGGCTACCGTCTTTGCCGCGGAACACGCCGCATTCCACCCTTCTGCCCGATATGTTCACACCCGAGGGACAGAGCTCTTCACCCGAAAGAACCAGCCACTCGAAAGGGTGTCTTATGATGCACCCCATCGATAATAGAAGGGCACCCCCTCCATGACCGACCGCCCCTCGGCCACCCCTCCCTCCACCCGGCGCAGGCCGCGGCGCGGCGGACGGCGCGTCCTGCGGATCGTGCTGCTCGTGGTGGCGGTGCTCGTCCTCGCGGCCGGCGGCGCGGGCTGGTGGGCGTACAGCCACCTCAACGGCAACATCGACAGCGTCGACCTGGACCAGGCCATCGGCGACAACCGCCCGAAGAAGGTCGTCCCCGGCGCGCAGAACATCCTGGTCCTCGGCTCGGACTCGCGCGACGGCGCCAACGGCGAACTCGACCACGGCGACGTCAGCGGCGCCCGCTCGGACACCGCGATGCTGGTCCACCTGCCGGAGGGCCGGTCCCGGGCCACCGCCGTGAGCATCCCCCGCGACACCCTCATATCCCGGCCCGAGTGCAGGGGCGGTGACGGAAAGACCGTCCCGGCCGCCGACCGGGTCATGTTCAACTCCGTCTACACGCTGGCCGGGCCGGCCTGCGTGGTCAAGACCGTCGAGCAGCTCTCCGGGATCCGCGTGGACCACTTCGTCGAGGTCGACTTCGCCGGCTTCAAGGGCCTGGTCGACGCGCTCGGCGGGGTGACCGTCACCCTGGACAAGCCGATGACCGGCGCGAAGGGCGGCCTGAAGCTGGACGCCGGCACGCACCGGCTGAACGGCACCGACTCCCTCCGGTTCGTCCGCACCCGCTACGGCTACGGCGACGGCAGCGACCTCGGGCGCATCGGCCTCCAGCAGCAGTTCATGATGGCGATGCTCTCGGAGATCAAGAAGCAGGACGCCCTCGGCAACCCGGCCCGGCTCTACAAGCTCGCGGACGCCGGCACCAAGTCGCTCACCACCGACTCCGAACTCGCCTCCCTCACCGCGCTCGCCGACTTCGCGCAGAGCATGAAGGGCGTGGACCCGGACACCATGGAGACCATCATGCTCCCGGTGGCCTACGACAAGATCGACCCCAACCGCGTCATCGTCGCGCAGCCGCAGGCCGGCCAGCTGTGGGAGGCCCTGCGCACCGACCAGAAGATCCCGGCGGAGGCGAAGAAGTCACCCGCCACCGCCAAGGGCTGAGCCCGGGCACCCACCGCACCAGGGCGCCGGGCCCGTACGGGAGGCTCCCCGTACGGGCCCGGCGCCGTGGCGTTGCTTCGTGGCGGTGTGCCGGGGCGGATCAGTACTTGGCGTTCGCGCCGACCTGGCCCAGGCGGCTGTTGCGGCGGCTGTACGCGAAGTACACGATGAAGCCGATGACCATCCAGATGGCGAACCGGGCCCAGGTCTCGGTCGGCAGGTTGAGCATCAGCCAGAACGAGGCCGCGATCGACAGGATCGGGATGAACGGCACCCACGGGGTGCGGAACGCCCGGTGCAGGTCGGGGCGGGTCCTGCGCAGGATGATGACGCCGAGTGCGACCACCACGAAGGCGAACAGGGTGCCGATGTTCACCAGTTCCGCGAGGTTCTCCAGGCTGGTGAAGCCCGCGACGACGGCGATGACCACACCGAGCAGGATGGTCGCCCGGTACGGGGTGCGGTACTTCGGGTGGGTGACGGAGAAGACGCGCGGGAGCAGTCCGTCACGGCTCATCGCGAAGAACACGCGGGTCTGACCGAGCAGCAGGATCATGCACACCGTGATCAGGCCGACGGACGCCCCCAGGCTGATGGCGCCGGCGAAGAACGGCTGGTTCACGGATTTGAAGGCCTCGGCGAGCGGTGCGGTCGGCGACATCTCCGTGTACTTCTGCATGCCCGTGACCACCAGGGTCACGGCGACGTACAGGACCGTGCAGATGAGCAGCGAGCCCAGGATGCCGCGCGGCATGTCGCGCTGCGGGTTCTTGGTCTCCTCGGCCGCGGTGGCCACGACGTCGAAGCCGATGAAGGCGAAGAAGACGAGGGAGGCGGCCGTGAAGATGCCCATGACGCCGAAGTTGGTGGGCTCGTAGCCGAACAGCACCTGGACCAGCGGCGCCTTCCACCCGCTCGCGCCCTCCGGCTGCGGCTGGGCCGGCGGGACGAAGGGCTTGTAGTTGTCGGACTTGATGAAGAACAGGCCCGCGATGATGACCAGCATGACCACGGTCACCTTGATGGCGACGACGATCGCGGTGATCCGGGCCGACAGCTTCGTCCCGATGACCAGGATCGCCGTCAGCACGAGGACCAGCAGGAACGCCAGCAGGTCGAAGCTACCTCCCGCATCGGGCCCGGACAGCGCGCGGGGCATCGTCCAGCCGAGGTTGGTGTCCATCAGGTGCCGCACGTAGCCGGACCATCCGACCGCCACCACGGCGGTGCCCAGCGCGAACTCCAGCACCAGGTCCCAGCCGATGATCCAGGCGGGCAGCTCTCCGATCGAGGCGTACGAGAACGTGTACGCCGAGCCCGCCACCGGCACGGTGGACGCGAACTCGGCGTAGCAGAGGGCCGCGAGGGCGCAGACGACACCCGCCGCCACGAAGGACAGTGAGGTGGCGGGGCCGGCGTTGTTGCGGGCCGCGATGCCCGTCAGGACGAAGATGCCCGTGCCGATGATGACACCGACACCGAAGACGGTCAGGTCCCAGGCCGACAGCGACTTCTTGAGGGCGTGTTCCGGCTCCTCCGTGTCGCGGATGGATTGCTCCACCGTCTTGGTGCGGAAGGGACTGTTCATATCCGTACTCACCGACACACCTCCGAACAGGTGTCGACGCACACGAACGGGCCGGGAGGCCCACCCTCCAAGAGTGATCTCCCGGCCCGTGACGTGCAACCGCGCATCGATCTACGCACCCTGCGCGGGGTGTTTTCCGGACGGGCCGCACCGCGGCCGCCGGACGGACGCCGCTAGTCGACGGCGGCGGCCGGCTCGCTGTCGAGGCGTCCGTCGAGCTTGGCCACGAGGCCGGTGACCTGCCGCGCGATGTTCGGGGCGGTCAGGCCGATCTCGGCCAGGATCTCCTTGCGCAGGGCGTGGTCGAGGAAGCGCTGCGGGATGCCGAAGTCGCGCAGCGGTACGTCGACGCCCGCGTCGCGCAGTGCCTGCGAGACCGCGGAGCCCACACCGCCGGCGCGGCCGTTGTCCTCGACGGTGACGACCACGCGGTGCTGCTCGGCCAGCGGGGCCAGGGCCTCGTCGACCGGCTTGACCCAGCGCGGGTCGACGACGGTGCTGCTGATGCCCTGCTTGTCGAGGAGGTCGGCGACCTCCAGGCACATCGGGGCGAGCGCGCCGACCGAGACGATCAGCACGTCCGGCCGGGTGACCTCGGGGGCCGGGGCGCGCAGCACGTCCATGCCGCCGATGCGGCCGACGGCCGGGACGGCCGGGCCCACGACGCCCTTGGAGAAGCGCACCACGGTCGGGGCGTCCTTGACCTCGACGGCCTCCCGCAGCTGGGCGCGCAGCTGCTCGGCGTCGCGCGGCGCGGCGAGCCGCAGACCGGGGACGACCTGGAGGATGGACATGTCCCACATGCCGTTGTGGGAGGCGCCGTCGTCGCCGGTGACGCCGGCCCGGTCCAGGACGAAGGTGACGCCGCACTTGTGCAGCGCGACGTCCATCAGGACCTGGTCGAAGGCGCGGTTGAGGAAGGTGGCGTACACCGCGAAGACCGGGTGGACGCCGCCGGTGGCGAGGCCCGCCGCGGAGGTCGCGCCGTGCTGCTCGGCGATGCCGACGTCGTAGATGCGCTCCGGGAAGGCCTCGGCGAACTTGTTGAGGCCGACCGGGTGGAGCATGGCGGCGGTGATGCCGACGACGTCCGGGCGCTCGTGGCCGATCTTCACCATCTCGTCGGCGAAGACGGAGGTCCAGCTGGCGGCGGCGGTCTTCACCGGCAGGCCGGTGTCGGGGTGGATGACGCCGACCGCGTGGAAGCGGTCCGCCTCGTGCTCCAGGGCCGGGGTGTAGCCGCGGCCCTTCTGGGTGAGGCAGTGGACGATGACGGGGCCGCTGAAGCGCTTGGCGCGCTGGAGCGCGGACTCCAGGGCCTCGATGTCGTGGCCGTCGATGGGGCCGATGTACTTCAGGCCCAGGTCCTCGAACATGCCCTGCGGGGCGATGAAGTCCTTCAGCCCCTTCTTGGCACCGTGCAGGGTCTCGAAGAGCGGCTTGCCGACGACGGGCGTCCGCTCCAGGATCTCCTTGCCGCGGGCCAGGAAGCGCTCGTAGCCGTCCGTGGTGCGCAGGGTGGCCAGGTGGTTGGCGAGGCCGCCGATGGTGGGGCCGTAGGAGCGCTCGTTGTCGTTGACGACGATGACCAGCGGGCGGTCCTTGGCGGCGGCGATGTTGTTCAGCGCCTCCCAGGCCATGCCGCCGGTCAGGGCGCCGTCGCCGATGACCGCGGCCACGTGGTGGTCGGCCCGGCCGAGCACCTCGTTGGCCTTGGCGAGGCCGTCGGCCCAGCCCAGCACGGTGGAGGCGTGGGAGTTCTCGATCACGTCGTGCTCGGACTCGGCGCGCGAGGGGTAGCCGGACAGGCCGCCCTTGGTGCGCAGGCCGGCGAAGTCCTGGCGGCCGGTGAGCAGCTTGTGGACGTAGGCCTGGTGGCCCGTGTCGAAGAGGATCCGGTCCTTCGGCGACTCGAAGACCCGGTGCAGGGCGATCGTCAGCTCGACCACACCGAGGTTGGGGCCGAGGTGCCCGCCGGTCTTGGAGACGGCGTCGACGAGGAAGGACCTGATCTCGGCAGAGAGCTGAACCAGCTCCTCCTGGCTGAGCCGGTCCAGATCGCGCGGTCCCTTGATGCGGGTCAGCAGCACCCGTGCCTCCTTGCAGTTGCTAGCTGGTTCGTCGAGTCTAATGTTCCGTCGGCGACCGTGGTCATCGGGCTGCCGCATGCGGGTCACGGCTTCGTCGTACCCGTGCACATCTGCCCGATGCGATACATCACATTCGGGTACATATCCGCACATTTGCCTGCACACGCCGACGAACTGATGTACGCACAGGTGCCCGGTGCCACGAGGAGTGGCACCGGGCACTGTGACCGGTCTTACCGCGCCGGGGCGCCGTCAGGCGCGACCGGCGGTCTTCTGGGTCTTGCGGGTGACCGAGTCGATCACCACGGTGGCCAGCAGCACCGCACCGGTGATCATGTACTGGACGGGAGTGGCGATTCCCTCGAGAGCCAGACCGTACTGGATCGAGGTGATGACCATGACACCGAGGAGGGCGTTCCAGGTCCGGCCCCGGCCGCCGAAGAGGCTGGTGCCGCCGATGACGGCCGCCGCGATGACGTTCATCAGCAGGTCGCCGCCGCCGGCGCTCTGGTTCGCCGCCGCGATCTTGGAGCACCAGAAGAGCCCGCCGACGGCGGCGAAGGTGCCCGCGATGGAGAACACCGCGATGCGGATGCCGGCGACGTTGATGCCCGCGCGGCGGGAGGCCTCGACGCTGCCGCCGAGGGCGAAGACGTTCCGGCCGAAGGTGGTGCGGCGCAGGACGAAGTCCGTGCCGACCAGGACCAGCACGAAGAGCACCACCGCGAGCGGGAGGCCCTTGTACTGGTTGAACACCGCGGCGGGGCCGAAGGTGAACACCGCGAGCAGGCCGGTGCGCAGCAGCAGCTCGCTCGTGGGGCGCGACGGGACGCCCGCGGCGGCCCGGCGCTTGTTGTCGGCGAAGGCGGCCAGGAAGTACCCGACCGTGGCGACCGCGGCAAGTCCGTAGGCGGCGGCCACGTCCGTGAAGTAGTACGTGGTCAGCTGGCCCACGACACCGTCGGGGTCGATGTTGATCGTGCCGTTGCTGCCGAGGATCTGGAGCATGGCGCCGGACCAGAACAGCAGGCCCGACAGGGTGACCGCGAAGGCCGGCGCGCCGATCTTGGCGAAGAAGAAACCGTGGATCGCGCCGATCAGGGCACCACCCGCGACGGCGGCCAGGATCGCCAGCCACTCGTTGACGCCGTGGGTGACCGCGAGGACGGCGAAGAGGGCGCCCGAGACACCGCTGACCGAGCCGACCGAGAGGTCGATCTCGCCGAGCAGCAGCACGAAGATGATGCCGACGGCCATCATGCCCGTGGCGACCATCGTGATCGCGATGTTGGTGAGGTTCTCCGGGGAGAGGAAGTTCGCGTTCAACCCCTGGAAGATGCCCCAGATGACGATCAGGCCCACCACGACCGGGAGGGAGCCGAGGTCACCGGCCTTCATCCGGCGGCCGAACTCGCTGAGGTAGCCGGTCAGGCCCTGCTCGCGGACGAGCAGGCGCGGGTCCACCGCGGGAATGGCGTCCGCCGGGGCGGCCGGGTTGGCCAGCTGGGCCACCTCTTCCGCATGGGTGTGGTGTTCGGTGCTCACTTGCGAGCCTCCCCGGTGCGCGCCGCCCGGCGGGTCACGGCGTTGTCCGTGGCTCCCGTGATGGCGGAGATGATCTCTTCCTGCGAGGTTTCGGCGACCTTGAAGACACCGTTGTTGCGGCCCAGCCGCAGGACTGCCACCCGGTCGGCGACGGCCTTCACGTCGGCCATGTTGTGGCTGATGAGGATGACGGCGTGACCGCGCTCGCGCAGCCGCTCGACCAGGTCGAGCACCTGTGCGGTCTGCTCGACGCCGAGGGCGGCGGTCGGCTCGTCGAGGATGACGAGCTGGGGCTCGCCGAGCATCGAACGGGCGATCGCCACCGTCTGGCGCTGGCCGCCGGAGAGCGAGGCGATGGGGATCCGGACGCTGGGGATCCGGATGGACAGGGTGGTCAGGAGCTCGCGGGCGCGGCGCTCCATCTCCACCTCGTCGAGTACGCCGCGGCGCTTGAGCTCGCGCCCCAGGAAGAGGTTGCCGACGACGTCGATGTTGTCGCACAGCGCGAGGTCCTGGTAGACCGTCGCGATGCCCAGGTTCTGGGCGTCGTGGGGCTTGGTGATCGTGACCGGCTTGCCCTCCCACTCGATGACGCCGTCATCGATGGGGTGCACGCCGGCGATCGTCTTGACGAGCGTGGACTTGCCGGCGCCGTTGTCGCCGACGAGGGCGACCACCTCGCCGGCGTGGATCTCGAGGTCTACGTCGGTGAGCGCCTGGACGGCGCCGAACCGCTTCGAGACCCCTCGCAACGCCAGCACGGGCGCAGCGGACACATGAACCATCTCCTTCGCCGCCTGACCGGCGGGGATGTCGTGCAGTAAGTGCAGGAGCGGGGTGGGATGAGGAATCGTTTCTGCCCGGCGTCCCGCCGGTGGCGGGGATGAGTGGGCGGGGCGCCGGGCAGGCGCGGGGGTCCTGGTGGCCGGAGGCCGCTGGGCGGGCCACCGGCCGGCAGGACGCTGGGGCCTCGCAGGACCGGGGGTCCGTGCGGGGCCACGGCCGGCCCGGGTGGGCCGGCGAGGGCTGCGTACGGCCTGCGTGGAGGCCGCTGCGGCCTTACTTCAGACCGAGGGAGGTGCAGGCGGCCGCGTACTTGTCGGTGCAGATCTCGTCGGCCGTGTAGACACCGTCCTTGATGACAGTGTCCTTGATGTTGTTCTTGGTGAGCGAGACGACCGGGACCAGGACCGACGGGACGCCCTTGGCGGTGGGGCTGTCGACCGTGGAGGTGGTCACGCCGTCGAGCTTCTCGCCCTTGGCGAGCGCGACGGCCATCTTCGCGGCGGCCTCGGCCTCGGGGGCGTACGGCTTGTAGACGCTCATGAACTGCTCACCGGCGACGATGCGCTGGACACCCGCGAGCTCCGCGTCCTGGCCGGTGACGGGGGGCAGCGGGTTCATGCCGGCCGCCTTGAGGGCCGTGATGATGCCGCCGGCCATGCCGTCGTTGGCGGAGTAGACGCCGATGATCTTGTCCTTGCCGAGCGCCGAGATCGCGCCCGCCATGTTGGTGTTGGCGTTCTCCGGCTTCCACTCCTTGGTGTCGTACTCCTTGCCGACGTTCACCTTGCCGTCGAGGACGGAGTGGGCACCCTTCTTGAAGAGGGCGGCGTTCGGGTCGGTGACCGACCCGTTCATCATCACGATGTCGCCGTCCTTGGCCTTGTCGCCCAGGGCCTCCAGCAGCGCCTTGCCCTGGACCTTGCCGACCTCTTCGTTGTCGAAGGAGGTGTAGGCGTCGATCGGGCCCTCGGCGAGTCGGTCGTAGGCGACGACCGGGATACCGGCGTCCTTGGCCTTCTTGACCGCACCGGCGATGGCCTTGGAGTCGACCGCGTCGACGATCAGGACGTTCACCTTGTTGGTGATCATCGTGTCGACCTGCGAGTTCTGCGTGGTCGCGTCCTGCTTGGCGTTGGCGTAGACCACCTCGCCCTTGCCGCCGGTGAGCTCCTTGACCTTCTTCTCGATGAGCGGCTTGTCGAACTTCTCGTAGCGCGCGGTCTGGTTCTCGGGCAGGAGCAGACCGACCTTGATCGCACCGCCCGCGGCGGCGGCCGAGGTGCCGGACTCCTTCGGCTTCTCGCCGGCCTCCTTGGCGCTGCCACAGGCAGCGAGGGACACGGCCATGGCGCTCGCGGCGACGACTACGGCGGCTCTACGCATACGCGTGTTCATTTCCTGAACCTCCCTGACAGGGCCGCAACGGTGCGGCCGAGGTGTGATGGAGTCAACCCCGGCCGCAAGTTTGCCGTCAAGGAGTGAATCCTTAACGAGATGACAACGGTGCCATCCGTTATCTAACTGAAGGCAAGAGCTTCAGTGACGGCGAATCGGACAGAAGGGTTGAATCCCCCATCTCGCTGAGCACCAGGGCCAGTGCCCCCAGCACTTCGGCACGGCTTCCCAACGAGCCGGTGAGGACGGAGAGTTGGCGTGCCGCACTGGGGATCGCGTACCGTCCGACGGACTCTCGTATGGGGGTGAGGACCAGCTCCCCGGCATCGGCCAGGGAACCGCCCAGCACCACCCGGCTCGGGTTCAGGACGTTGCAGAGGTTCGCGACGCCGCTCCCCACGTGACGGCCCACGTCGGCGATGACCCGGCGGCACCCGGGGTCGCCCTCCCGGGCCAGTTCGACGACCCGCTCCATGGTGAGTTCCGGCCCGTGCGTGCCCTGGAGCAGCGGGAGCACGTAGCGGGCCGCGGCGAAGGTCTCCAGGCAGCCGCGGTTGCCGCAGCGGCAGACCGGGCCCGACTCGTCGAGCGTGATGTGCCCGATCTCGCCGGCCGTGCCGCCGGGACCGCGGTAGATCTGGCCGTTTATCACCAGGCCGGCGCCGACACCGCTCGCGACCTTGATGTACGCCAGGTCCTTCACCCCGCGGCCGCTCCCCCACACCAGCTCGCCGAGGGCGCCGAGATTGGCGTCGTTGTCGACGTACACGGGCACGCCGAGGCGCCGGGCGAGCTCCTGGCGCGGGTTGATGCCGGCCCAGCCCGGCAGGATCGCGGTGGAGCCGAGGGTCCCGGACTCCACGTCGATCGGGCCGGGGACGCCGAGCCCCACGCCGATGACCTTCTCCAGACCCACCCCGATGCCCTCGATCAGCCCTCCGACCAGCGCTTCCGCCCGGTCGAAGCCTTCCGCCCAGGAGGCGTCCACGTCCATCGGGGCCGTCTCCTCGGCCAGCACCTGGTGGGCCAGGTTGCCCACCGCCACCCGCAGGTGGGTGTGGCCGAAGTCCACGCCGATCACGATGCCGGCGTCCCCGCTGAGGGAGACGCTGCGCGCCCTGCGGCCGCCGGACGAGGTGTCCGTGACCTCGACGGTCCCACCGTCCTTGAGTTCGCGGACGATGTTGGAGACCGTGGCCGCCGACAGTCCGGTGGACCGGGCGATCTCCGCCTGGGTCAGCGAACCCGCGAGCCGCACCGCCCGCACGACCCGCTCGAGATTCGCACGGTGCAGCGAAGACTGCGATCCGGGAGTCTGCACGACTCATCCACTCCTGCCCATAAGCGACGGCCGGCCGTCGCCCCCCGGCCGGCCGTCGCGGACTGGAGTCTCCGAGACGCCGGCGTCTCTCCAACTTGTGAACCCTAAGTCGAGCTCTTGGGCATCCACACGTCAAGAGGCGGACACGGCACGAATGTGCCCTTATAGGTCATAAGTATGAGAGACATCGCTCTAGATCGTGCGGCGGCGACCTCGCGTCCTACTTGAGCGTGGCCGAAGTCAGCCCGGCCTGGATCTGGCGCTGGAAGGACAAGTACACCACCAGCATCGGGATCATGGCGATGGTCACACCGGCGAAGAGCACCGGCAGGTCCGTCTCGTAGCCCATCTGGTACTGGAGCTGGATCAGGCCCTGGGTGAGCAGGTAGCGCTCCGGGTCCGATCCGGTCTGCGGCTGCATCAGCACGGACGGCAGGATGTACTGGTTCCACTGGCCCAGCACGTTGAAGATCCCGACGCTGATGAGGCCCGGCTTGGCCATCGGCAGCATCACCTGGAAGAAGATCCGGGTGTCGGAGGCCCCGTCGATCACCGCCGCCTCGTGCACGGCCGTCGGCAGGGTCCGGAAGAAGGAGTGCATGAAGAAGACCGTGAACGGCATCGAGTAGGCGACGTAGACCAGGATCAGGCCCTGGTAGGTGTTGAGCATGTCGAGCCGTTTGACCATGAAGAACAGCGGGACGAGCGCCAGGAAGACGGGGAACATGGCCCCGCTGACGAAGAAGTAGTAGACGACCCGGTTGCCCGGGAAGGGGTAGCGGGCCAGTACGTACGCGGCCATCGAGCCGAGCAGCATGGTCAGCGGCACCGAGAAGGCCATGACGATCAGCGTGTGGGCGAAGTAGTCGCCGATGCCCTTGCCCCAGGCTCGGGAGAAGGCGTCGAGGTGCCAGTTGGAGGGCCAGCTCAGGGCCGAGCCGCCGATCTCGGAGTCGGTCTTGAACGACCCGAGCGCCAGCCAGACCAGCGGCAGGACGATCAGTACCGCCCACAGGGCGAGGAACCCGTGCGAGAAGACGTTCAGCGCCGTGCCCTCGGAGCCGCCGCCGGAGCCGCCGCCCGCGCCGGCACCACCGGCCCGCTCGTCCGAGCGCTCTCCGGGCGCCTTGATCACAGTGGTCATCGTGGTCTCCCGCTCAGAACTCGATGCGCTCGCGGCGGGTCGCGCGCAGCGTGACGACGGAGAGGATCAGGGTGAGCAGCAGCATGACGACGCCCATGGCGCAGGCGTAGCCGCTCTTGCCGAAGTACAGGAAGTTGCGCATCAGCACCGTGGCCATGACCTCGCTGTGGTGGTCGGGACCGCCGCCGAACTGTCCGGAAGTCATCGTCGAGACCAGCACGAACATGTCCATGGCGGCGATGCCGAGGTAGACCGCGGAGGTCTGCACGGAGTCCCACAGCAGGGGCAGGGTGACCTTGAGGAAGGTCTGGGCGCGCCCCGCGCCGTCGAGCAGGGCGGCCTCGTAGACGTCCCTGGGCACGGACTGCATGGCGGCCGAGAAGAGCACGAGGTAGAAGCCGACCCCGTGCCAGACCACCACGGACAGCAGGCACCACAGCACCAGGTCGGGCTCGTTGAGCCATTCGACGGGGTGGGCCGGGTCGACCAGGCCGAGCCCGACCAGGAAGCCGTTGAGCAGGCCGCCCTGGTCGCTGCGGTACACCGCGCCGAAGAGGACGGCGAGGATGGCGAGGGAGAGCACCTGCGGGAAGAAGTAGACGATCTTGTAGACGGACGAGCCGCGCACGCCCCGGACCCCGCCGGCCCCGCTGCGCCCTCCCGCGTTCACCATGAAGGCGAAGAAGAGGGCCAGCAGGATGGTGAGGGCCGGGACGAACACCAGGAGCAGCAGGTTGTGCCAGAGGGCGCCGCGGAAGACCTCGTCCTCCAGCAGGGCCGTGTAGTTGTCCCAGCCGACGAAGTCGAACGTGGGCGACTGGCCGGACCAGTTGGTGAAGGAGTAGCCGAAGGTCTGGAGGTACGGCCAGATCACGAAGGTCAGGTACAGCGCGAGCGGCAGGACGAGGAAGCCGGTGATGAAGCCGGCCCTTCCCCGTCCCCTGACTGTGTGGCTCATCGGTGTCCGTCCGTCCCTGACGTCAGCTGCGGCGGTTGTTCTTCGCGTTCGGGTCCTTGGCCGCCTTGTCTACCGCAGCCTGGGCCCGCTTGATCCACTCCTTTGGCTGGATCCGCTTGGCCATCAGTTCATTGGACGCGTTCTGGATCTCGGTGTCCATTTCGCTGTACCAGTCGGGGTACAGGTAGTTGAAGGTGTTCGACCCGGCCGCCTTGACGGCCGCGACGGCCGACTGGGTGCCCGGCCGCAGCTTGACGGCCGGGTCGACGCCGTCCTTGACGACGGTGAGGGAGTTGGCCTGCTGGGCGAAGAGGGTGGACCATTCGCGTGACAGCATCGAACGCAGGAACTCCAGGCCGCCGGCCTTGTTGGCGGCCTTCTCGGGGACGATGAAGGGCTCCCCCGCGCCGGCCCGGATGGCCTCGAAGGGCAGCTTGCTGTCGGCGAGGACGGGCACCGGCAGGAACTTCATGTCGAAGTCGTCCGGGGTCTGCTTGAGCTGCTCGTTCTCCAGCCAGGAGCCGGAGGGGATGAAGGCCGCCTTGTACTGGTTCCAGGCGGTCTGGGACTCCGTGTGGGTCAGTCCGTTGGTGCCCGCCATGAGCAGGCCCTTCTCGACGACCTCGTAGACCGCCTCGACGGCGGCGAGGGCGGCGGGGCTGCCCGCGAAGGCGCCCGGGTCGAGGTTGTCGATGGCCTTCACGGCCTCCAGACCGCCCTTCTTGGCGATCAGGTCCATGATGACGACGTTGATGTAGTACGGGTACTTCCCCTGGTGGGCGAGGCCGCCGATGCCGGCGTCCCGGGCCTTGGTGCAGACGTCGAGGAACTGGTCCCAGGTCTTCGGCTCGCTCCAGCCCTTCTCCTTGAAGAGCTTGCCGGAGTACCAGAACCCGAAGACCGTGTAGACGTAGTTGAGGGCGACGAACTTGCCTCCCTGGGTGCCCTGTTCGACGGTGCCGGGGATCAGGACGTCGCGGATCCTCCGGTTCGGGTCGTCGAGGGTGGCGGCGTCGAGGAGCGGGGTGAGGTCGGTGAGCTGGCCGCCCTTGGCCAGTACGTCGATCTTGATCTGCTGGGCGCCGGCGTCGTCCACGACGTCCGGCGGGTTGCCGCCGTTGAAACGGGGCTGGAGCTTGGCGGCGATCTCCTGGGTGCCCAGGTGGGAGCTGGTGGTGCCCCACTTCTTGTCGAAGGCGGCCTCCCATGACTTCGCGTAGTCGTCGCCGAAGCCGCCCTTGAAGATGACCACGTCGAGCTTGCCGCCCTTGGCTACGCCGAAAGGGTTCTCCTTGGTGACGGGCCCCTTGTCGGGGCCGTTCGCCGAGGCGTCGCCGCCGGAGGCGCAGGCGGACAGCACGCCCATCGCCGGCACCGAGACCAGTCCGAGTGCGGCCGAGCGCTTGATCAGATCGCGGCGGCCCAGGCCCTCGCCAGTGGATCCCATGCTCTAGTCCTCGCCTTCGTCCGAAGTGTGAAGGAGGCCGGAGATCAAGGCGGTTGTGGTACGCGCGGACGTCGCCGCAGCTGCCCGCCCCTCCCCCCGTCCGGCGCCGCACGACCGCGGTGGGCCGGACGCGCACAGGTATAGTCCACTTCCGTTCATGTGAGCAAGATCATGCGCAGCCATGTCTGCCAGCTTTTCCGAGTTGAGACCTCGCCGAAACCTGGCCCTGCCCCCGGACGGCCGAAGGGCCGTACCCCCGTGACGGGGATACGGCCCTTCGGTGGAGCCCGGATCTAGCGCTGTGGTCAGCCGCGGATCAGGTTGCGGAGCACGTACTGCATGATGCCGCCGTTGCGGTAGTAGTCCGCCTCACCGGGGGTGTCGATGCGGACGACCGCGTCGAACTCCACGCCGGAGTCGGTGGTGACCTTCACGGTGCGCGGGGTGGTGCCGTCGTTCAGCTCCTCCACACCGGTGAAGGAGAAGGTCTCCTCGCCGGTCAGGCCCAGGGAGGCGGCCGAGGAGCCCTCCGGGAACTGCAGCGGCAGGACGCCCATGCCGATCAGGTTCGAGCGGTGGATGCGCTCGTAGGACTCGGCGATGACGGCCTTGACGCCGAGCAGCGCGGTGCCCTTCGCGGCCCAGTCGCGGGAGGAGCCGGAGCCGTACTCCTTGCCCGCCAGGATGACCAGCGGGATGCCGGCGGCCTGGTAGTTCTGGGAGGCGTCGTAGATGAAGGAGACCGGGCCGCCCTCGACGGTGAAGTCGCGGGTGAAGCCGCCCTCGGTGCCCGGCGCGATCTGGTTGCGCAGGCGGATGTTGGCGAACGTACCGCGGATCATGACCTCGTGGTTGCCGCGGCGGGAACCGTACGAGTTGAAGTCGCGGCGCTCGACGCCGTGCTCGGTCAGGTACTTGCCGGCCGGGGTGTCGGCCTTGATCGCACCGGCCGGGGAGATGTGGTCGGTGGTGACCGAGTCGCCCAGCTTCGCCAGCACGCGGGCGCCGGCGATGTCGGAGACCGGGGTGGTCTCCATGGTCATGCCCTCGAAGTAGGGGGGCTTGCGGACGTAGGTGGACTGCGGGTCCCACTCGAAGGTGTTGCCGGTCGGGATCGGCAGCGCCTGCCACTGCGCGTCGCCCGCGAAGACGTCCTGGTAGGACTTGTTGAACATGTCCTCGCCGATGGCGTTGGCCACGACGTCGTTGACCTCGGCCTCGGAGGGCCAGATGTCCTTGAGGAAGACCGGGTTGCCCTCGGTGTCGGTGCCGATGGCGTCCCTGGTGATGTCCACCTTCATGGAGCCCGCGATGGCGTACGCGACGACCAGCGGCGGGGAGGCCAGGTAGTTCATCTTGACGTCGGGGTTGATGCGGCCCTCGAAGTTGCGGTTGCCCGAGAGGACCGAGGTGACCGCGAGGTCGTGCTCGTTGATCGCCTTCGAGATCTCCTCGTCCAGCGGACCGGAGTTGCCGATGCAGGTGGTGCAGCCGTAGCCGACCAGGTTGAAGCCGATCTTGTCCAGGTACGGCGTGAGGCCGGCCTTGTCGAAGTAGTCGGTGACGACCTTCGAGCCCGGGGCCAGGGTGGTCTTGACCCACGGCTTGCGGGTCAGGCCCTTCTCGACCGCCTTCTTGGCCACGAGCGCCGCGGCGACCATGACGTAGGGGTTCGAGGTGTTGGTGCAGGAGGTGATCGCGGCGACGGTGACGGCGCCGTGGTCGATCTCGAAGGAGGAGCCGTCGGCCAGGGTGACCAGGGTGGGCTTCGACGGGGCGCCGTCCGGGTGGTTCGCCGGGGCGTCGGAGGCCGGGAAGGACTCCTTGCCCGCCTCGTCGACCTCGTCGACGTAGTTGCGGACGTCCTGGGCGAACTGCTCGGCGGCGTTGGCCAGGACGATGCGGTCCTGCGGGCGCTTCGGGCCGGCGATGGACGGGACGACCGTGGAGAGGTCGAGCTCCAGCTTCTCCGAGAAGTCCGGCTCGGCCTTCGGGTCCAGCCAGAGGCCCTGCTCCTTGGCGTACGCCTCGACGAGCGCGACCTGCTGCTCGGAGCGGCCGGTGAGCTTGAGGTACTTCAGGGTCTCGTCGTCGATCGGGAAGATCGCGGCGGTGGAGCCGAACTCCGGCGACATGTTGCCGATGGTGGCGCGGTTCGCCAGCGAGGTGGCGGCGACGCCCTCGCCGTAGAACTCGACGAACTTGCCGACGACGCCGTGCTTGCGCAGCATCTCGGTGATGGTCAGCACCAGGTCGGTGGCGGTGGTGCCGGTCGGCAGCTCGCCGGTCAGCTTGAAGCCGACGACGCGCGGGATCAGCATGGAGACCGGCTGGCCGAGCATCGCGGCCTCGGCCTCGATGCCGCCGACGCCCCAGCCGAGCACGCCGAGGCCGTTGACCATGGTGGTGTGCGAGTCGGTGCCGACGAGGGTGTCGGGGTACGCCTGGCCGCCCCGGACCATGATCGTGCGGGCCAGGTGCTCGATGTTCACCTGGTGGACGATGCCGGTGCCCGGGGGGACGACCTTGAACTCGTCGAAGGCGGTCTGGCCCCAGCGCAGGAACTGGTAGCGCTCCTTGTTGCGGCCGTACTCCAGCTCCACGTTCTGGGTGAACGCGTCCGGCGTGCCGAACTTGTCGGCGATGACGGAGTGGTCGATGACCAGCTCGGCCGGGGCCAGCGGGTTGATCTTGGACGGGTCGCCGCCGAGCTCCTTCACGGCCTCGCGCATGGTGGCGAGGTCCACGACACAGGGAACGCCGGTGAAGTCCTGCATGATCACGCGCGCCGGCGTGAACTGGATCTCCTGGCTCGGCTGGGCCTGCGAGTCCCAGTTGCCGAGCGCACGGATGTGGTCGGCGGTGATGTTCGCGCCGTCCTCGGTGCGGAGCAGGTTCTCCAGCAGCACCTTCAGGCTGTACGGGAGGCGGGCGGAGCCCTCGACCTTGTCCAGCCGGAAGATCTCGTACGACTCGTCGCCCACCTGCAGCGTGCTGCGGGCGTCGAAGCTGTTCGCCGACACGACAGTCTCCTTCATGCATGATTCGCGCGTGTAACCGCAATCCTGCCGCCACGCCCTGTGGCCAATCCGCTAAGGTAAGGCTAAGTTAGGTAGCCCTTACCAGCAGGGGCGGCTGCGGTACGCCTTCGGCAGATATCTCGATGTCGAGATAACTCTAGTGCATCGCCGCGTCCTGGTCATGCACGGCGTGGCGCATGCCGCACCCGGACGCGCCCGACCGCCCCCGCCGGCGCGCGCAGGGGCCCGCCCGGCCCCGCCCCCGGCCGGTCTCACCCCCAGTCGTCGGCGAGCACCGCCAGCAGGCTCCCCCCGTCCCGGAGGACGACGACGTCCGCCGCGGCAGAGCTCCCGCCATCAGCATCCAGCCGGACTTCTCGTAGACGACCTTCCCCTCCCCCAAGGGTTCCGGGTGCCAGCCGCGGCGTTCCGCTTCGGCCCGCACCGCCTGCACCGACCGCTCGGCGCGCGGGGTGTCCGGGACGGCCGTCCGGTCGACCCGGCTCGGGTTCTCCACCCCGTTCGGGGCGCCGGCCGTCCTCCCCTGCGCCGGGTCCAGGCCGGCCGCGCGCACCAACGCCCGGACCTCGACCCCCGCGGTGCCCCGGTCGTCGCTCGCGGCCTTCCGGGTCTACGTGGACGAAGGCTTCGCGCCGCCGGCCGCGTCGGCGCCCGTGCAGCCCGTCAGGACCAGGGCCGGGGCGAGGGCCGTAGAGGCGGCCGGAACCGCCGCGGCCGCAGCCGGCCCCACGGCCCGCAGCCGTGGGGCGGCCGCCACCGTCGGAGTTCGCGCCGGCGGCACCCTCCCCTCACCCCTGCCCGACGGACGGGCAGCTCCAGGCCCGCTCCGGCACCATGGACGGCGCGCGAAACCGTCGCCCTCGCCGTCGCGGTTATGCCGGCCGGGACCGGTACCGCGGCCGCCGGCTCCGGCTCCGGCTCCGGCCCTGGCGACCGCGGACCGCAGCGCCGAGCCGGGCCGGAGGGAAATCCGGTTGCCCGGGGCCGGGCGGGCTGCGAGCGTCGCCCGCATGCCCGCCTTCAGCTCGTACGACGACACCCTGCTCGGCTACCGCGTCCTCTCCGGGCCCGGCCCGGACGACGGTCCCGACCTGGTCTGCCTGCCCGGCGGGCCGATGCAGGACTCCGCCTACCTCGGCGACCTCGGCGGCCTGTCCGCCCACCGCCGCCTGGTCCTGCTCGACCCCCGCGGCACCGGCACCTCCGCCGCGCCCGAGGACCCCGCCGGCTACCGCTGCGACCGGCAGGTCGAGGACGTCGAGGCGCTGCGCCGCCACCTGGGCCTGGAGCGGATGGACCTGCTCGCACACAGCGCCGGCGCCAACCTGGCCGTGCTGTACGCGACCCGGTACCCGCAGCACACCGGCCGACTGGCCCTGATCACCCCGAGCGTCGCCGCCACCGGCATCACGGTCGACGGCGAGCAGCGGCTGGCCGCGGCGCGGCTCCGCCGGGACGAGCCGTGGTTCCCGGCCGCCTTCGCGGCGCTGGAGCGCATCGTCGCGGGCCGGGCCGCCGCCGGCGACTGGACGGAGGTCGAGCCCTTCTTCCACGGCCGCTGGGACGAGGCGACCCGGCGGTTCGCCGCCGACGGCGAGGGCCGGAAGAACCAGGAGGCGGCCGCCGCGTTCGGCGGCGACGGCGCGTACGACCCGGCCGCGCTGCGCGCCGCACTCTCCCGGTTCGAGGCTCCGGTGCTCGTCCTCGCCGGGGAGCTCGACCTCCAGGGTCCGGTCCCGGTGATGACGGAGTACGCCGGCCTCTTCAAGGACGCCCGGCTCGCCGTCCGGCCCGGGGCAGGCCACTTCCCCTGGCGCGACGAACCCGCCGCGTTCGCCTCGACGGTGGCGGACTTCCTCGCGGGGTGAGCCGGCGCGGGCCGTCCCGGCGGTCGCGACAACTCCCGCCCCACGGGCGCCGGTTCGGCCCGCGTCGACAACTTGAACGGCCACGTATGTCACTCTTTGCCCGCATCAGAGACATAACGCCTTTTGCGCCCCGCCAGTCGGGTTCGTCGGCCGGCACGGGCCGCCACCCGTCCGGCCGCGGCATCCGGGGGAATTGACGGTCGGTGACACCCGAACACCCCACCCGACGCATAGCTCATCTCATATCTGAGATACGGTGCACCCATGGCAGACGACTACCTCGTACGCATCGGCAAGCTCATCCGTGACGCCCGGCAGCACCGGGGCTGGACACAGAGTCAGCTCGCGGAGGCCCTGGGCACCAGCCAGAGCGCCGTGAACCGCATCGAGCGCGGCAACCAGAACATCAGCCTTGAAATGATCGCCCGCATCGGCGAGGCGCTCGACAGCGAGATCGTCTCCCTGGGTTACTCCGGCCCGATGCACCTGAGGGTCGTCGGCGGCCGCCGCCTGTCCGGCGCCATCGACGTCAAGACGAGCAAGAACGCGTGCGTGGCCCTGCTGTGCGCCTCCCTGCTCAACAAGGGCCGCACGGTCCTGCGCCGGGTCGCCCGCATCGAAGAGGTCTACCGCCTGCTGGAGGTCCTGAGCTCCATCGGTGTCCGCGCCCGCTGGATCAACGACGGCGTCGACCTGGAACTCGTCCCGCCGGCCGAGCTCGACATGGACGCCATCGACGCGGAGGCGGCCGTCCGGACCCGGAGCATCATCATGTTCCTGGGCCCCCTGCTCCACCGCATGGACCAGTTCCGCCTGCCCTACGCCGGCGGCTGCGACCTCGGCACCCGCACCATCGAGCCGCACATGATCGCCCTGCGCCGCTTCGGCCTGGACATCACCGCGACCGAGGGCATCTACCACGCCAAGGTCGAGCCCGGCGTCAGCCCCGACCGCCCGATCGTGCTGACCGAGCGCGGGGACACCGTCACCGAGAACGCGCTGCTCGCCGCCGCCCGGCACGACGGCGTCACGGTCATCCGCAACGCCTCCTCCAACTACATGGTCCAGGACCTGTGCTTCTTCCTGGAGGCGCTCGGCGTCCGGGTCGACGGCGTCGGCACCACGACCCTGACGGTCCACGGCGTCCCCAACATCGACGTCGACGTCGACTACTCCCCGTCCGAGGACCCGGTCGAGGCGATGAGCCTCGTCGCCGCCGCCGTCGTCACGGAGTCGGAGCTGACGATCCGCCGGGTCCCGATCGAGTTCATGGAGATCGAGCTCGCGGTCCTGGAGGAGATGGGCCTCGACCACGACCGCTCGCCGGAGTACACCGCCGACAACGGCCGTACCCGCCTGGTCGACCTGACGGTCCGCCCGTCGAAGCTGGAAGCGCCCATCGACAAGATCCACCCGATGCCGTTCCCCGGGCTGAACATCGACAACGTCCCGTTCTTCGCGGCCATCGCGGCCACCGCCCAGGGCAAGACCCTGATCCACGACTGGGTGTACGACAACCGGGCGATCTACCTCACGGACCTCAACCGCCTCGGCGGCCGCCTCCAGCTGCTGGACCCGCACCGCGTCCTGGTCGAGGGCCCCACCCGCTGGCGTGCCGCCGAGATGATGTGCCCGCCGGCCCTGCGCCCGGCGGTGGTCGTCCTGCTCGCGATGATGGCCGCGGAGGGCACCTCGGTCCTGCGCAACGTGTACGTCATCAACCGCGGCTACGAGGACCTCGCCGAGCGCCTCAACTCGGTCGGCGCCCAGATCGAGACCTTCCGCGACATCTGACGCCGAACGGCGCCACCGTCCCCCTGTGTGCGGGGGGCGGCGGCGCCGGCGGGTGTTTTCCGTCAGAGCGCCGAGAGTTCGGCGAGCAGGTCGTCGAGGCCCAGTGAGCCCTGCGACAGCGCGGCCATGTGCCAGGCCTTGAGGTCGAAGTCCGCGCCGTGCCGGGCCCGGGCCGCCTCGCGGCCCGCGAGCCAGACCCGCTCCCCGAGCTTGTAGCCGATGGCCTGGCCCGGCATGCCCAGGTAGCGGGTGATCTCGCTCTCCACGTAGTCGGCCGGACGGCTGGTGTGCCGGCCCAGGAACTCCTGGGCCAGCCCCGGCGTCCAGCGCTCGCCCGGGTGGAACGGGGAGTCCCCGGGGATCTCCAGCTCCAGGTGCACGCCGATGTCGACGACGACGCGGACGGCCCGCATCATCTGCGCGTCCAGGTAGCCCAGCCGCCGCTCGGGGTCGGTCAGGAAGCCCAGCTCGTCCATCAGGCGCTCGGCGTACAGCGCCCAGCCCTCGGCGTTGGCGCCGACGCAGGCCACGGTGGTCTGGTAGCGGGAGAGGCGGTCGGCGACGTGCGCCCACTGGGCCAGTTGCAGGTGGTGGCCCGGCACGCCCTCGTGGTACCAGGTGGTGACCAGGTCGTAGACCGGGAAGCGGGTCTGCCCCATCGTGGGCAGCCAGGTGCGTCCGGGCCGGGAGAAGTCCAGCGACGGCTCCGTGTAGTAGGGGGCGGCGGCACTGCCCCGCGGGGCGATGTGCGACTCGACCCGGCGTACCCGCTCGGCGAGTTCGAAGTGGGTGCCGTCCAGCCTGTCGATGGTGTCGTCCATCAGCGCCTGGAGCCACTGCCGGGTCTCCTCCACCCCCTCGACGGCCTCCCCGTGCCGGTCGCACCACGCCAGCGCCTCCCAGGGGGTGCCGGCGCCCGGCAGGACCCTTTCGGCCTCGGTGCGCATCTCGGCGAGCAGCCGGTGGAACTCCGACCAGCCGTACGCGTACGCCTCGTCGAGGTCGAGGTCGGCGCCGTTGTGATGGCGGGCGAGACGGACGTAGCGCTCCCGGCCGACGACGTCCGGTGCGCCCTCGACGGCCGGGGCGTAGCCGTCACGGAGCCAGTCGCGCAGGTCCGCGAGGGCGCCGGTGGCCACTGCGGCGGCCTTGGTGAGCTCGCCCCGCAGCCGTTCGGGACCTGGATCGGTGAGGTCAGCGAAGAAGCTCCGGTCCGTGCCGACCCATTCGGTCAACTGACCGACGACGGCCGCGACCTGCCGCGGCCCTGCGGGCAGCGCGCGGGCGAGGCCGGCCTCCAGCGAGGCCCGGTAGCCCGCCAGGGCGTCCGGCACGGCGCGCAGCCGTCGAGCGATCGCCGCCCAGTCCTCGTCCGTCTCCATGGGCGTGAGGGTGAAGGCGTCACGGACCTGGTGCAGCGGTGACCCGAGGTTGGCGACCGCCCGCAGGCCCTCGCCCGCCTCGTCCACGGCGAGTTCGGCGGTGAGCCGCTCGCGCAGCAGCCGGGCGCAGCGGCGCTCGGCCGTGTCGTCCGCGCCGGGAGCGGCCTCGGCCTCGGCGAGCTGCCGCAGGGTCGTACGGGCCAGCCCGGCGACCGCCTCCCGGCCCTGCGGGGAGAAGTCGGGGAGCCGGTCGGAGCTTCCGGCGACGCCGAGGAAGGTGCCGACGACCGGGTCGAGTGCGACGAGGGCGTCGACGTGGGCGTCGGCCACCTGGCGGGGCAGCCGACCACCCGTGGGATTACTGGAAAGGGACATGCGAGCCGTCCTTGTACCCGTTCTTCTGCGATATCAGCCGGACAGGGGAAGTCGATGCCTGCGCCGCGACGGACGTGTCGTGCATCCGTCGCCGTGCGTCCGTCAGGGTGGCGTTCCGCACGGGGGATCAGATCCATTCCCGGTTGCGGGCGATGCGCAGCGCATCGATGCGGGTGCGTGCACCCGTGTTGACGACGATGGTCGAAATGTAGTTGCGGACCGTCCCTTCGGACAGGGAGAGCCGTGCGGCGATCTCCTCCACCGTGTCGCCGCGGTCGAGGTGTTCCAGCACGGACAACTGCCGGGGGGTCAGCGGGCAGTCCCCGTTGGACACGGCCGCGACCGCCAGCTCGGTGTCGAAGGCCCGCTCGCCCCGGTGCACCAGGTGCACGGCCTCGAAAAGGCGCTCGGGCGGGGCACTGCGCCGCACCATTCCGTCGATCTCCCCGGTGAAGGCCCTGCGGACGACCGGCCGGACGCAGGCGGTGGCGACCAGCAGCGTACGGACGCCCGGAAGGATGGCGATCTTCTCCGCGATGTCGACGGTTTCCTCGTCCCGGCCGTCGAAACTGACGAGCACGACGTCGGGCCGGTTGAGTTCGGCGAACTCGAGTGCGGCGTAGACGTTGTCCGCCGAACCCACGATCCGGATGTCCGGACACCGTTCCAGTAATGCCGTGAGCGCATATCGGGACAGGGTGAGGTCATCGTGGACCAGCACATCGACACTCATTCGATTCCCCCTGTGAATTGAGACGATGCGGCGACAGCGTGGCCGTGGGGCCGCTGAACGAGCACGACCCGGGAGTCGCGGGCATACCGGACACCCTTGCACGGGGAGGCGCTCCCGCCGCCGAAACGACCGCCGCCTCTGTCAGCTCGCGCCGGGCGTGCGCCGGCGGGGGCGGCACCGGGGGAACGGCGTCGGCCCCGGCGGGGTGCCGGGGCCGAACGGAGGCGTTCGCTACGGCAGCGGTCCCAAAGGGAGGGCCAGGAGGTCCACACCGTCCGGTGGACCGCCCAGTTCGCCGACCTTCGTCCAGCCCCACCGCCGGTACAGGTCGCGCGCCGACGCCCTGCTCGACGCGGCGAGGACGGCGAACGGCTCGGTGCGGTCGGCCAGCAGCAGGTCCAGCAGTTCGCGGCCGTGCCCGCGGCCCCGCGACTCCCGGACGACCGCGAGCTCGTAGACGTAGAACAGCGGACGGCGCAGCCACGGCGGCGCGGGCGCGGTGGCGCGCGGGTGCCACCACCCCTCCTCGCGGTGGACTCCGTAGGCGAACCCGGTGAGCGCGCCGCCGTCGGCGACGGTGGTCACGGAGAAGCCGGGCAGCGCCGCGTGGCCGGCCAGCTGGCGGGCGAAGCCGTCCGCGGCCGCCGCGTCCTCGTGGTACGGCGGCTCGCGGTAGACCCGGTGGTAGACGTCGCGGAACGCTTCGGGGCTGCGGACCTCGGACCCGCGCTCAGGCATCGACGGTCTCGCGCTGGACGTGCGCGGGCAGCACCCGGTGCAGTCGCCGGAGCACCACGATCGCGGCGAGGCAGCACAGGCACAGCGCGAGCCAGGGCAGGCCCGCCCCGCGTGCCAGCAGCCAGGTGAACACGGTGGGCGCCAGCACCCGGGCCAGGCTCCACATCAGCTCCTCCGACCCCAGGTACCGGCCGCGGAGGTGTTCCGCGGCCATCCCCACGATCAGTGCGCTGCTGGTCGGGGCCTGGAGCAGCTCCGCGACCGTGAAGACGACCATGCCCAGCACGAGCCCGCCGAAGGCCAGCCCGGTGTGGTCGCCGGGCACCGCGGCGAACAGGCCGAAGGACACCATCCACAGGACGGCCGCCACCTGGAGCACCGCGGGCCGCCGGTACCGTTCGACCGCCTTGGCCAGTGCGGTCTGCGCCAGCACCACCATGACGGTGTTGATCGCGAACAGCATGCCGGGCTGCCACGCCGGCAGCCCGCGCGCCTCGATCACGTACGCGCTCAGCAGCAGGGTCAGCGCGAGGTCGCACAGCGCGAACACCCCGACGGTGGCCAGGACTCCGAGGAACGCCCGGTCGGCGAGCACCTCCCGGTACCCGCCGCGGCGCTCCTGCGGAGCCTCCCCGGCCGGGGCCGGGGGCTGGGGCTGGGGCTGGGCCTGGTCGGCTCCGTCCCCGGCAGGGCGGGGCGCAGCGGTCCGGCGCCAGGTCGCGACCAGCCCGGCCGCGAGGAGGAACGAGACGGCGTTCAGCGCGACCACGGCGGTGTAGCCCGAGGTGCCGCCCCAGCCGACGAGGGTGCTGCCCACCAGTCCGCCGGCGCCGATCCCGGCGTTGCGCAGGGAGCGGTCCATCGCGTACCAGCGCGCCCGGTGCCCGTCGTCGGCCACCTGCGCCACCAGCGCGAAGACCGCGGGCCGGAACAGGCTGTCGCCCCACAGGGTGGCCGTGACCAGCAGCACCAGCTGCCAGGGGGTGTCGGTGAACACGTAGGCGGTGAAGGTCAGGACGCGGATCAGGTTGCTCGCGACGAGCACGCCCCGCGGCCCGAACCGGTCGATCAGCCGGCCCCCGAGCGGTCCCGCGGGCAGCGAGAGCAGCGCGCCGGTGGACAGCATCAGGCCGACCGTGGTCAGGGGGATGCCCTTGGCCGCGTGGAAGTACACGACGGCGAACGGGAGGAAGAGCCCGGTGCCCAGGGCGTCGACGACCTGGGCGACGATCAGGGGCCTGCGGCCCTTGGTGTTCGGCAGGCCGAGTGTGTCGGTGACAGCCATCGGTTATCCCTCACGCGTGGGGCAGTGGGAAGACGTTGAACTCCTCCTCGGCCAGCGGGTGCGACCGCCAGCCGAGCCGGACGCCGGCGCTGCCGATCCTGCCGTCGCCCCACATGGGCATCCCGGCGGGGAAGTTCGACACGAGGCCGGGCACGATCGTGTGGGCGGCGCTGAACCCGGCCGCTTCGGCGTCACAGGTCGTCAGGTCGACGCTGATCACTTCGAATCCGCGGGCCTCGACCCGTTCGCGGTACGCCGAGAGGCTCCGCTGCGGGAGGGCGGGCAGTCCGTCCCAGGCGCGGGTGGGGAGGTCCCGGACCCAGGGTGCGACCCGCTCCTGGGCCCGCGGGTCGAGGTGGAGCTGCTGCTGGCACAGCAGGTCGCGGACGTCGGCGAAGTCCGGGCGGTACGAGTCGAGGTAGCGCCGGTCGGCGCGGTACGGCTTGAGGTTGCCCAGGTGGGGCAGCTCCGCCAGGCCGCCCGCCAGTGCCTTGTCGTCGTCGAGGAAGTGGCAGGTGTGGTGCAGGGTGAAGCCTTCGGCGAGGGCCTTCTCCGCCGCTTCCTGCGGGTCGGGACGGGTGGCGAAGCCGATGGCCAGCCAGCCGTGCGCGCGGTCGCGCACGACCGCGGCGAGCACCGGGACGTCGAACTCGTTGTCCAGGTGGATGAGGGTGACGTCGTAGGCGTCCGCGCTGTCGGCGACCAGCCCGCGGATGCGGTCGGGGACCGGCAGCCGGGGGAGGCGGGCGGCGTTGGCCCACCAGAGCATGGTGGTGTCGCGCTCGATCACCTCTTCGAGCCCCGAGGTGACGGCGTGCTCCTCGGTCACCCCGCAGGCCACGCCGGCCACCAGAGGGTCGGAGTAGGCGACCGGGTCGTGTTCTCCGTGGGCGACCAGGAAGGCGGGCACCCACACCGGCTCGCCGGTCGTCCACGAGCGGCCCTCGACCCAGGCGCACTCCGCGTCCACGGTCAGCGGCGCGAAGGGGAAGCCCTCGCTGCGGTACTGCCGCTGCGAGTACAGGTGCAGCCGTCGCGGGTCGAGTGCGGGCACCCCGGCCCGGCGCAGCTGGGCGTGGCTGCCGAACCGGAGGCGGTCCTCGGGCAGTCGGCTGCCGCAGTAGCGTTCGACCGCCTCGCCGACGGCGCTGCGGCGGGCGGCGTCGAAATCGGACCAGGACGTGCCGAACGCCTGCCGGTCGTTGGGCCAGTCCGCGACGCGCCGCATGTCGGCGACGTCCACGGCGCACACCCGCAGCTGCGCGGGCATGCCGGGGCGGGGCGCCAGCTCCTGGACGCCGGTCACCACGCCGACCTGGTCGTCGACGAGGAGGTCGGCCTCGGCGTCGCCGCGCACCACGGGCCGCGGGCGCGTCGGGACCGGCAGGACGGTGCGCTCGACGCGGCCGAACCGGCGGGGGTCGAGCTCGACCTCGCCGACGGTGGCCTCGCCGGTGATCCAGCGCTCCAGGCAGGTGGCCAGCTGCGCCGCGGTCCAGCGGACGTCGCCGGCGCGAAGCCGGCGGCCGGTCGGCTGCGGCGCGGCCCGCACGGCCTCGACGATCCTCGGGTCGTGCGCCGCGGAGAGGCGGCGGTCCAGCACGTCGGCGAAGTCCGCCGTCACACCGGGGATGACGGCGGGGCCGAGGACGGCCCGGCCGCGTTCGTGGCGCAGCGGCAGCCAGCGCAGGCCGAGCCGGGCGCACAGCTCGTCGATGCGGCTCAGTTCGCGGTGGGCGGGGTGCGAGAAGGCGGCGACGAGCACGGTGTCGCGGACGTCGACGGCGGACAGGTCGTCCGGGGCCGGCCCGACGCGTGCGTAGCCGGTGGCGCCCAACGCGTGGGCGAGGGGGGCGGTGAGGTCCGGAGCGCCGGTGACGAGGACCGTGGTGCGCGCCACGCGCGCCGCCCGCTCGGCGTCCAGGGCGGCCTCGGCGGGGCGCAGACAGCCGTCGTGCCGCAGGACGTCGAGCACTTCGGCGTATTCGGGGGCCATTCCCGCCAGGAGTTCGCTGCGGGTCCTGGTTCCGTCGCAGCGCGCCAACCACGCGCGGAACTCGGCCGGCGGGGCGGAAATGTAGAACTGCCCGCCGTTCGGGGTGGCGAGGAAGCACAGATCCGGTTCGAGGTCGTATATCTCGGCGTCCACGAGTTCCAAGGCGGTGTCGTCCGCCGGCATTTCAGCCCCCATGGAAATGACTCCTTATACAAAGGGCCACGGTCCCGGGTGGAACCCGGGACCGTGGTCGAAGGACCTCAGAAGGTCACCGTCACTTGGCGACCGAGCGGTTGTGCACGACGGCGCGGTTGTGGACGACCGCACGGTTGTGGACGACGGCACGGTTGTGCACGACGGCGGTGACGACGTTGGCCTTGACGGTCGAGATCATCGGAATACCTCCCGTTTAGCTGTCGGTGACGGGAAAAACGTTACGGGTATTCACCGCGGCTGCCCAGGTGTATTCCTCACGTATCTTTATGGATACTGCACGGGTCGCGGGAGTCGCGGTCCGGGAATGCGTCAGGTCCAACCCGCCGACGACGGTGCGCAGTTCGCGGCGGAGGGCCGGGCGGCGCTCGACCGGGGAAACCGGGGGCGGGCCCTTCCCACCGGGTCCGCCCCTCCGTCGCACGGCCGTGCGGCCCTTTGCGGCCCGCTGCGGCGCTCGAGCCGCGCTACGGGCGCGCGGATTAGGCTTCGCACATGACGATGCAGAAGACAGGCCGTGTGAGTGTGGAAGCGATGCTCGAGGACCTCAGGACGCTCGTCGAAACCGAGTCGCCGTCGCGCGACCCCGATGCCCTGACCGCTTCGGCGAAGGCCGTCGCCGGCGTCATCGAGCACCGCCTCGGCGGGCACGCCGTCCTCGTCGACAGCGAGGCCGGACCGCACGTGCACTGGTCGGGCGGCGGCGAGCCCAAGGTCCTGATCCTCGGCCACCACGACACGGTGTTCCCGCTCGGCACCCTGGAGCGGCGCCCGTTCGCCGTCGAGGACGGGCACGCGACCGGCCCCGGGGTCTTCGACATGCTCGGCGGCCTGGTGCAGGCCGTGCACGGGCTGGCCGCCCTCGACGACCGGTCGGGCGTGGAGATCCTGGTGACCGCCGACGAGGAGGTCGGCTCCCGGTCCTCGCGGGCGCTCATCGAGGAACGGGCCCTGGCCTGCGGGGCGGTGCTCGTGGTCGAGGGCGCCGCGGACGGCGGCGGCCTGAAGACGGGCCGCAAGGGCTGCGGCTCCTTCCACGTCTCCATCACGGGCCGGGCCTCGCACGCCGGCCTCGAACCCGCCGCCGGGGTCAACGCCCTGGTCGAGGCGGCGCACCAGGTGCTGGACATCACGGCGCTCGGCCGGCCCGGCATCGGCACCACGGTCACGCCGACCGTCGCCGCCGCGGGCACCCTGGACAACGTCGTCCCCGCGGAGGCCACCGTCACCGTCGACGTGCGGGTGGAGTCGGACGACGAGAAGGAGCGCCTCGAATCGGCCTTCGCCGCGCTGACCCCGCACCTCGACGGGGCGGAGATCACCGTGGAGGGGTCCATCGGCCGGCCCCCGATGCCCGAGTCGGCTTCGACCGAACTCTTCGCGCTGGCACGTGAGTTGCTGCCGGGCCTCGAAGGCCGGGCGGTCGGCGGCGGCAGCGACGGCAACTTCACCGCCGCCCTGGGCGTGCCCACCCTCGACGGGCTCGGCGCGGTGGGCGGCGGAGCCCACGCCGACCACGAGTACGTGGTGGTCGGGGCGATGGCCGAGCGCGCGCAGCTGGTGGCCGGCCTGGTCACCGCCCTCCAGAACGCCTGACGCGGATACCAGGGCCGGCACCGGGGACGTCGCCCACCTCGCCGCACCCATGGGGTAGACACTGTCTACTCACCCTGGTAGACAGTGTCTATGGACCGTGAGGGCTCCCTGCGGGAGCGACTGATCGACGTCGGCGTGGAACTCGTGCTGACCGAGGGCTCCGCATCGCTGGGGCTGCGCGAGATCGCCCGCCGGGCGGGGGTGTCGCACGGAGCGCCGCGCCGGTACTTCCCCACGCACCACGCCCTGCTGTCCGCGATCGCCCGGCGCGGCTTCGAGGACCTCGCGGCCCGGGTCGGCGCCGCGGTCGCCGGGGCGCCCTCTGCGCGGGCCCAGCTGCGGGCTGCCGCGCGGGTGTACATCGGCTACGCGCTGGAGCGCCGCGGCATGTTCGAGCTGATGTTCCGGCACGACCTCCTCGACAGCGAGCGGCACGCGTCGGGCGAGCGGCAGCTGCGGGAGTCGACGGTCCCGATGTTCGAGGGCATCGTCGCCCTCGTCGCCCGGTGCGGCGCGGATCAGGGCACCGCGAGCCTCCCCGGCGCGGTGGCCGCGCCCCCGCCCCCCGCCGTCACGGCCGCGGCCCTGTGGTCGAACCTGCACGGTATCGCCCAACTCTGGTCGTGGGGCAGCCTGCAGCTCGTCCTCGGCGCCCCGGCACCGGACGCCCCGCCGGGCGGCGACCCGCTCGACCGGATCATCACGGCGGCACTGGACGCCCACCTGGGCCCCGACCGCCCGGGAACCCACGACGCGAAGGGCAAGTGACATGCAC
Organism: Streptomyces pallidus (ex Mingjun et al. 2026); assembly: GCF_051550185.1. Lineage (NCBI taxonomy): Bacteria > Bacillati > Actinomycetota > Actinomycetes > Kitasatosporales > Streptomycetaceae > Streptomyces > Streptomyces pallidus (ex Mingjun et al. 2026). The sequence continues at coordinate 2,006,575 of NZ_CP196181.1, forward strand.
ACCGACCCCGCAGACGACTTCGACACCTCGGAGATGCTGCGCCAGGTGTTCCTGCGCGCACTGACCGTCCCGCCCCCGCAGGATCGGAGCGGCGGCCGCGCGCCCGAGCCCGCCAGCGCCGGCGGCCGGCTCCGGGCCGAGGACGTCTCGCCGTGAGCCGGCGCCTCCCGGTGGCGGGTGCGGCGGTCGCCGGCGCCTTCACCGGATGGTGGGCGACGGGCCTGTGGCAGTGGGCCGTCGAGTCGCACGAGCGGTCCTGCGCGGACAGCACCGCGCTGTGCCTGACGCCCTATCCGTTCGCCGGCTTCGCCAGTTGGCTGGTCCTGGCCCTGGCCGTGTCCTTCTTCGCGCTGCGGCCGCCGGGCGTCGGGACCCGGGCGGCGACCGTCCCCGCCAGCGTGTTCCTGCAGACGTTCTCCCTGGCGGTGCTCGCCGTGTTCTCCCGGGAGGAGTACGTGGAGCTGTCCGCGGTGGTCCTGGCGCTGCTGGGCATCGGACCGGCGCTCGTCGCCATGTGCACGGTGCCCGGATGGCGCCGCGGCGGAGTCGCCGGCCTCGGAGTGCTGCTGGCCGCGGGGCTCGTGTCGTACGTCTGCACGGTCGGCTGACGGAGCCGGGGCCGCTATCGGACCGGGCCGGCCACCGTCTCGATGGGCGGGGGCGGCGACGGATCCTCCCGGCGGGTCAGGTCCGCGAGTTCCTCCGGCGGTTCGGCGCCGTCCCGGACGGCCGCCACATAGGCCTTCGCCTCCAGGAGGCCCAGCCGCGGGGCCTCCCTGCGCAGATGGCCCATCGCGGCCACGGCCCCGGCGGAGTGCACGAGCGCGCGCACCGCGGCGGCCAGTGGATCGGGCCGCGGGGTGCCCCGGTGGCGGAGGTACTGGTCCTCCCAGCCCCCGCCGTCCCACCAGACGGCGGGGACGTGGTGGATGCTCCCGTCGTACCGGTCCACCAGGTAGTGGCCGCCGACGAAGCTGCCGGTCCTGCCGGTCCCGGCGGCGCGGCGGGCCTGCTCCGCCGAGCGCCAGAAGACGAGCCAGCCGACGCCGTGCTCCTCCACGTGGTAGAGGTCCGGAGTCGGGGGCGGCCCGCTCCACGGCCATGTCGGCAGCTCCCCCTCCAGGAAGGAACCGACGAGCTCGACGGCGCGTTCCCGGGATATCACGTCCTCGTCCTCCGCCACGGGTCAGCCGGCCTTCGGCAGGGCGGTGAGGATGCGGTCGGGCCGGCCGGCGTCACGGGCCCCGAGGGTCGGGTAGAAACGCCACTCGCCGTCGCGGAGCTCGGCGACCGGGTCGGACCAGTCCTGGTGCGGTTCGGGGTCCACGACGTGCGTGGTGGCGGTGGTGACGTCGCGGATCACCAGCGAGAGGATCGCGATCGTGCCCATGCCGACGTGCCCCTGCAAGGGGTGGTCGTCCGGGCCGGACGTCTCCGTGACGTAGAAGCGGCCGTCCACCCAGTAGCCGGTCTGGTCCAGGAAGCCCGGAGCCTCCACCCGGACCCCGTCCACCCAGAGCATCACCCGGGACCACGGGCCCTGGACCGTCACCGCGCGGTGTCGGTCGTCAGCGGTGAACGCGGCCCGGATCCCGAACCGGCTGTAGCAGTCCCAGAAGTCGCTGCAGGCCCCGGCCACCGGGCCCTGGCGCAGTGACGGCCGCTCGCCCGCGGGCGGCGGCACGGGGTCCTGCGAGCAGGTCTGCGGCTCCCGGCAGGAGCGGTCGATCCGGCGGCTGCAGCCGAGGCCGAGCGCCGCGAAGTCGCGGGGGGACAGCCGGGAGAGCAGCTCGCCCAGGCGCTCGCAGTACGCCTCCTCGCCGATCCGGTCGGTCTGCTCGGCCGCCTGCGCCCACCACTGCCGGACCGCGCGCACTCCGGGCGAACGGCTCAGCCGGTCCTGCCACGGGTCGACTTCCGGATCCGGCGGTCCCGGCGACCGCACGGTGTCGGGCCCCGCGCCCGCCCCCGCCCTGTTCCCCCGCCTGCGCCTCGGCCACATCGCGCACCACCCCCCGCGGCCGATCGTATGCTCCGGCCGCCTCCGGACGCCCGCGCATTGTGGCGCCGAGCGGGTCTCCCGGGCTGGTCCGAAGGGGTGGTTGTCGGGGCGACTCGCCGGTCCCGGGGGCCGTGGCGGCGATCATGGGCAGCACGCATGCGACCGCGTGCAACGGGATCTCAGAAGGGCCGGCCATGTCCGACAGGATCACGATCGACACCGACGTGTGCATCGGCAGCAGCCAGTGCGCTCTGCGTGCGCCCACGGTGTTCACCAGCGACGACGACGGCTTCGGGATGGTGATTCCCGGGCGCGAGGACGGCGGCGGCGACCCCATGCTGAAGGAGGCCGCCCGGGCCTGTCCCGTCCAGGCGATCACCCTTCCCGGCGCGTGACCCCGCGCGTGACCTCCGGCTGGCTGCCGCCCGAGGAGTTCGCCGCCACCCTGCCCAAGGCGTCCGCGTTCGCCTGCCTGTTCTTCACCGACGAACAGGAGCGGCCGGTGCAGCTGCGGGCGGTGTACTCGCGCAACCACCCGTGGCAGTGGCCCGGCGGCTGCATGGAGGAGGGCGAACGGCCCTGGGAGACCGCGCTGCGCGAGTGCCGGGAGGAGACCGGCATCGTCCACGGCGGCCCGCCGCGGCTCCTGGCCACGGTCTTCGGCCTGCCGGGCAGGCGGTGGCCGCTCAGCTCGATCGGCTTCGTCTTCGACGGGGGCCGGCTCACCGCCGAGCAGATCGGGCGCATCACCCTGGACCCGGCCGAGCACGACGACGTACGGGCGCTGCCGCCCGACCGGTGGCGGGCCCTGATGCCGCCCCGGGACTTCGCACGGCTGGAGGCCGCCATGGAGGCCCGCCGGACCGGGACCGCCACGTACTTCGACACCTGGGACTGGGGGGACTGAGCCCGGCCGGACGACGCCACCCCGCCCCCGTCGGCCCCGAAGCCGACGGCCTCGCAGCCCGCCTCCGGCGGCGGGTCCGGCGGGTCCGGCGGGTCCGGCGGGTCCGGCGGCTCCTCGGGCGGCGGTGTCGTCGTGTACGAGGGCTGCGCGGAGGCGAGGGCGCGGGCGCGACCCCCGTCCGGCGCGGGCGGCCGGGCTACGGCCGCAACCTCGACCGCGACGACGACGGCATCGCCTGCGGCACCCGGCCCGAACTGGTGAACTGGGGATTGGCCGGTTTCGGCCCGACGGTCCGGCGGATCTCGCCTGCCCGGGCGGGAGCGTGCAGAATCGGCCTGTCGGTGACGGTGTCGAGGGGCGGCGGCTATGGCAGCAGTGGAATCGCAGGCGCGGGCGGGCCGGGGTCCCGGCGCGGAGGTGCCCTCGCTGGAGGGGATCCCGCTGCTGGGCTCCCTGCTGGACCTGAAATCGGACTCGCTCGGCACCTACCTGCGCGCCCAGGCGCAGCACGGCGACGTCGTCCGCATCACCGCGGGCCCGCCCGGGCTGCGGGCGGAGCTGTACTGCGTGTTCTCCGCCGAGGGCGCCCAGCAGGTCCTGGCCTCGCAGTCGGCCAACTTCCGCAAGGACAACACCTTCTACCAGGAGCTCCGGGAGTCCTTCGGCAACGGCCTGCTGACCAGCCAGGACGAGGACTACCTGCGCCAGCGGCGGCTGGTGCAGCCGCTGTTCACCAAGCGGCGCGTGGACGGCTACGCCGGCGCCGTCGCCGAGGAGACGCAGGCCACGCTCACGGCGTGGGAGCAGGCCCCCGGCGGGATCGTCGACGTCTCCGACGAGATGATGGAACTCGCCCTGCGCGCGGTCGCCCGCATCCTCTTCGGCACCGACGTGGACGCCACCGTCGACGTCGTCGACCGGTGTTTTCCGGTCATCACCGAGTACGTGCTGCGTCGCGGCTACTCCCCCGCCAACGTCCCGCGGAACTGGCCCACGCCCGGCAACCGGCGGGCCGCCGCCGCGATGGACGAGCTGTACGCCGTCTGCGACCGGATCATCGCCGAGCGGCGCACCGCGGGCACCGGCACCGGCTCCGGCACGGGCACGGGTTCCGGGGCGGGCGAGGACCTGCTGAGCCTGCTGTCCGCCGCCGGCAGCACGCAGGACGGCGAGTTCGACGCCGCCGAGCTGCGCGACCAGGTGCTGATCTTCCTGCTGGCGGGGCACGAGACGACCGCGACCTCCCTCGCCTTCTCCCTGCACCTGCTGGGCCGGCACCCCGAGCACCAGGCGCGGGCCCGCGAGGAGGTCCTGCGCGTCCTGGGCGACCGTACGCCCGAGGCCGCCGACCTGGAGCGGCTGCCGTACCTCACCCAGGTCCTGAAGGAGGCGATGCGGCTCTACCCGGCGGCCCCGGTCATCGGCCGCAGCGCCGTCGACGCCACCGAGATCGGGGGACACGCCGTCCCGGCGGGTTCGAACGTGATCCTGGCCCCGTGGGTGACCCACCGCAACCCGCGGTACTGGCCGGACCCGGAGCGCTTCGACCCGGACCGGTTCAGCCCGGAGGCGGAGGCCGAGCGGCCCCGCTACGCCTGGTTCCCGTTCGGCGGCGGCCCCCGCGCCTGCATCGGGCAGCACTTCTCGATGCTGGAGTCGGTGATCGCGCTGGCGATGCTGCTGCGGGCGTACGAGTTCGAGGCCGTGGACACCGAGGTCCCGGTCAGCGCCGGGATCACCCTGCGCACCCACGGGCCGACGCGCTGCCGGATCCGGAGTACGGCCGCGTAGCCGCGGTCCGCGGCGCTCATGGGCCGAGTGAGCGAGGACCCTGGGGAGCCTGTCCCCGTACGCGCGCAGGCCGCCCCGCGCGATACTGCCCGGCTCCCCGGCCGGGCCGCACCTGCTGCGGCGGCTCGCGGAGTTCTGCCTGATCCGGTTCCTGATCGCCCTGCCGGACGACCTCGCCGGCGCGCCGGCCGCCCTGGGGACGCGGCCCGCCTGCGTGCGGACCTCACCGGCTGAGCGTCGGGGGCGCCGGCTGAGCGTCGGGGGCGCCGCCCGGCTACACCAGCACCCCCGCGAAGAACATCGCCCCCAGCAGGGCGTACTGGACGAGGCAGCACACCAGCAGGAGCGCCTGGAGCCACCGGGGCAGCTCCTTGACGAGCACCAGCCCGACGAACATCTGCGCGTGGTTGCGGTACCAGGACATCTCGGCGCCCGCGAAGAACGGAACCAGGAAGATCACCACGGTCAGGACCAGGGCGGCCCACTCCTCGACCGCGAGCCGGCGGTCCCGGACGAGCCGGAGCACGGCCGCGGCGGCCACGAGCAGGACGAGGGCCGCGTTCAGCCAGAACTGGGGCCGGTGGGCGGCGAGGGCGTGGTCGACCAGCCACGGCAGCCGCCCCTCGGGGGTGTACCAGCGGCCGAACGGGAAGTCGTAGGACTTCCGCATCTCGGTGAAGGGCTGGCGCAGGCCGCCCTGCCCGTAACTGGAGGCCTGGATGGCCTCGTACGCGTCCCAGCGGCCCGTGGCCCGCCACATCAGCCACTTGGCCCAGAGCACGCCGCAGGCGGCGACGGCCGCCGCCAGCCCGGCCTTGGCGCACCGCACCGGCCGGGTGTCCCCGGGCCAGGCGAAGAACGCGCTCAGCAGCAGCATGGCGACGACGGCGGCCGCGCCGACCAGGTGGCAGGCCGCGGCCACGAAGCCGCCGGCGGCGGCCAGCGGCCAGGAGCCGCGCTTCACCCCGGCGGTGCAGACGAGCAGCGCCAGTGTGCCGAGGGCGATCGGGAACATCGCGTGGAAGTAGACGCCGCCCGGGAAGACCGCGCCGACGGCGAGGGTGAGGCCGGTGGCCCAGGTGGGGCGGGCGCCCATCAGCCACCACAGCACGGCGAAGATCCCGAGCAGCGCCGCCTCGGTGACGACCACGGCGGCGGTCTCGTAGGAGAGCCCGGTGGCGGACAGCACCCGGACCGCCATGGGGTAGCCGGGGAACCAGGCGGCGTTCCCGCACAGGACGTCGGGGAAGTCCGGGTGGCGTTCCCGGCACCGGAACAGCTCGTAGCCGGTCCTGGCGATGGACAGGTAGTGCTCGGAGTCCCAGCGGCGGCGGCTTCCCGTGGACCAGTAGGAGACGGCGGACCCGTCGCCGGCCACGGAGGCCGCCGCGACCAGCCAGGTGACGACGTTGGAGAGCAGCCATGCGGCGAGCGGGGGCAGCCATGCCGAGGGCCGGAGCAGCTGGGCGGGCCGCCGGTCGCGGCGCGCCGGCCGGTCGGGGGCGGCCGGTGCGGGGTCAGCGTTCACGTCAGGGCCAGTGTGGCGAACCCCGCCCGCGGCCGCATGCGGACGCGCTCGGGGCGTTCAGGCGGCCGTCGTCGTCTGGTGGCCCTTCAGACGTGCGAGGTCGGCCGGGCGGACCCGGATCGCGAACAGCGCGATGGCCGCTCCCACCAGGGTGAACGCGGTCGCGACCACGAAGGCGGCGCTGACTCCCGCGGTGAGGACCACGTCGCCCCACGGGTCCGGGAGCCGGCCGGTGCGCCGGAAGGCGACCTGCTGCGCCGGGGTGGCGGTGGCCATGAAGTCCGCGACCTGGGCGGGGGCGTCGTTGCGGCTGGCCGTGCCGAAGACGGTGACGAGGACGGACAGGCCGAGCGACCCTCCGACCTGCTGGGTGGTGTTGAGCAGGCCGGACGCCGCACCGGACTCGCGCTCGGCGACGTCCGACAGCGCCATCAGGGTCAGGGACACGAACTGCAGGCCCATGCCGAGGCCGAAGAACAGCATCGGGCCGAAGATGCTGCCGAAGTAGCCGGAGTGGACGTCGATCTGCGTCAGCCAGCCCAGGCCGACCGAGCAGGACAGGGCGCCGCCCACCATGAAGGGCTTCGGCCCGAACGCGGGCAGCAGCCGCGAGGTGACGCCCGCGGCGATGGCGATGATCACGCTCACCGGCAGGAAGGCGAGCCCGGCCCGGAGCGGGCTGAAGCCCAGCACGTTCTGCACGAACAGGGTCAGGAAGAAGAACATGCCGAAGATCGCGCAGGCGAGGAAGAGCATGGTCCCGTAGGTGCCGGCCCGGTTGCGGTCGGCGAACATGTGCAGCGGGGTGATCGGCTGGACCGAGCGGCGTTCGTTGACGACGAACAGGGTCAGCAGGACCACGGCCGTGCCGAAGGAGGCCAGGGTGAACGGGTCGCGCCAGCCGTCCTGGGCCGCGCGGATGAACCCGTAGACGAGCGAGACCATGCCGACGGTGGACAGCAGGGCGCCGGCCAGGTCGAAGTGCCCTGGATGGCGCGCGGACTCGTGCAGGACCCTGGTGGCGAGGGTGCCGACGACCAGGGCGATGGGGACGTTGACGAAGAACACCCAGCGCCAGTCGAGCCATTCGACGAGGACGCCGCCGGCCAGCAGCCCGATCGCGCCGCCGGCCGCGGAGACCCCGGCGAACACGCCGAACGCCCGGTTGCGGGAGGGGCCTTCGCGGAAGGTGGTGGTGATCAGGGCGAGCGCGGTCGGGGAGGCGACGGCCCCGCCGACCCCCTGGAGCGCCCGGGCGCCCAGCAACTGGGCCTCGTTCTGGGCGAGTCCGCCGAGCAGCGAGGCCAGCCCGAAGAGCAGGACGCCGAAGACGAAGACCCGTTTGCGGCCGAGGATGTCGCCCGTGCGGCCGCCGAGGAGCAGCAGCCCGCCGAAGGCGAGGGTGTAGGCGCTCACGACCCACGACAGGCTCTCGGTGGAGAAGCCGAGCGAGGTCTGGATGTGCGGCAGCGCGATGTTCACGATGGTGATGTCGAGAACGACCATGAGCTGGCACGAGCCGATGACGAAGAGTGCGAGCCCGCTCCCGTTCCCGCGGACCGCGCCGTCGGTCCCCTTGCCGGTCGGCGAAGCGTTCGCGTCCACGCTCCCGACGCTAAACCTGCTGGCACCGGCGCACCACTCCAATGGAGTACGTCTCGTACGGTGTGTGCAGTGTGCCATTTCACATGGCACACTGCCGGCCATGGACGACTTCCTCAGGCTCTCCGCCCGTACGGCCCGCTTCACGTACGGCGCCCCGCGCGCTTTCTCCTTCGGCGACGACGGCCGGCTCCTCTGGTTCCTGCGCTCCTCCGGCCCCGCCGACGCCCACGACTCACTCTGGATCCTGGACACCGCCACCGGCGCCGAAACGCTGCTCGCCGACCCGCGCGAACTCGCCCCCGGACCCGGACCGCTCCCCGTCGCCGAGCGGCGGCTGCGCGAGCGGACCCGGCTCACCGCCGCCGGGATCGGCTCGTACGCGCTCTCCGGCGACGGGCGGTGCGCCGTCTTCGCCCTCCACGGGCGGCTGTTCACCGTCGCCTACGAGGCCGAGGCGCAGCCGGCCGCCGCCGGAGCCGCCGGAGCCGCAGCCGGAGCCGCCCGGCAGCCCCGAGAGGTGCCCGCCGCCGGGCCCGTCTTCGACCCCCGCCCCAACACCGACGGCTCCCGCGTCGCCTACGTCACCGACGACGCCCTGTACACCGCCCCCGGCGGGCGGGTCAGCCCCGACGACGGGGCCCGCTGGGGCGTCGCCGAGTTCGCCGCCGCCGAGGAGCTCGGCCGCTCCCGGGGCCACTGGTGGTCCCCCGACGGGGTCACCCTGCTGGCCGCCCGCGTCGACGAGACCGCCCTCCAGCGGCGCCACTTCGCCGACCCCGCGCACCCCGAGCTGCCGCCCGAGGACTTCGCGTACCCCGAGGCGGGCGGGCCCAACGCGGACGTCCAACTGTGGGTCCTCGGGCCGGGCGGCCACCGGGTCCGGCTCGACTGGGACGCCGAGCGCTTCCCGTACGTCTCCGACGCCTCCTGGGAGTCGTCCGAGGAGGTCCTGCTGACCGTCCAGGACCGGCTCCAGAGGTGCGTCCTGCTGCTCCGCGCCGACCCCGCCACCGGCCGCACGCGGGAGCTGTCGCGCACCACCCACCCCCAGTGGGTCGACCCGCTGCTGCCCGGCACCCCGGCCCGGCTCCCCGACGGGCGCATGCTCACCGCCGCCGACACCGCCGACGGGGCCGCCCGGACCCTGGCCCTCGACGGCCGCCGGCTCACCGGCGACGGGGTCCAGGTCCGCTGCTTCGCCGGCGTCCACCAAGGCCGGCTGCTGGTCGAGGCCGGGCTGCGCGACCCCGCCGAGCAGCAGGTGCTGCTGATCGACCCGGACACCGGCGGCTTCGACGTGCTCGCCGACGACCCCGACGTCCCCACCGTGCACTCCGTCCTCGCCTCCGCCGGGACGCTGCTGCTGACCGCCGCCGGCCGCGAGGGCGTACGCCGCACCGTGCGCACCCCCGACGGGCGCGAGTTCACCCCGGCCGACCACGCGGCGCCGCTGCCCTGGCGGGTGGCCCCCGTACTGGAGCGGGTCACCGAGCACGGGGTGCCCACCGCGCTGGTGCTGCCCCGCGGCCACGTCCCCGGGCAGCGGCTTCCGGTGCTCGTGGACGGGTACGGCGGCCCCGGCTTCCAGGACGTCAGCGCCGAGCCGCGCCGCTGGCAGCACCGCCAGTGGTGGGCCGACCAGGGCTTCGCGGTGGTGACCGTCGACAACCGCGGGACCCCGTACGTCTCCCCCGCGTTCACCCACGCCATGTACCGCGGGTTCTCCGAGGTCACCCTGGAGGACCAGGTCGCCGCCCTGCAGGCGCTCGGCGCCCGCCACCGCGACCTCGACCTCGGCCGGGTCGGGGTGCGCGGCTGGTCGTACGGCGGCTACCTGGCCGCGCTCGCCGTGCTCCGCCGCCCGGACGTCTTCCACGCGGCCGCCGCCGGCGCCGCCCCCACCGACTTCCGCCACTACGACACCGCGTACACCGAGCGCTACCTCGGCCTGCCCCAGGAGCACCCTGAAGTCTACGAGCGGGACTCGCTGATCCCCGACGCCCCCAAGCTGACCCGGCCGCTGCTGCTGATGACGGGCCTGGCCGACGACAACGTCCACCCCTCGCACACCCTGCGCCTGTCCCGGGCGCTGACGGACGCGGGCCGCCCCCACCAACTGCTGGCCCTGCCCGGGGTCACGCACATGACCCCGGACGGCACCCGGGAGAAGCTCATGGCGCTGGAGCTGGAGTTCTTCCGCCGGGAACTCGCCGGCTGAGCCCCGCGCCCGGCGCCGGACCACGGCGCCGGGCGCGGACGCCGGGCACGGCGAAGGGCCCCGCAGCCGATCGTGTCGGCCGCGGGGCCCTCCCCTTCCCGGGATCCCCGTCAGTCCCCCGGGAAGTGGCAGGCCACCTCGCGGGAGGCGGCGATCCGCAGCAGCGGCCGCTCGGTGCGGCACACCTCCTGCGCCTTCGGACAGCGCGGATGGAAGGTGCAGCCCGGCGGCGGCGCGGCCGGGCTCGGCGGGTCCCCGAGCAGCACGATCCGTTCCCGCCGCCGCTCGGCCGCCGGGTCCGGCAGCGGTACGGCGGACAGCAGCGCCCGCGTGTACGGGTGCTGGGGGTTCTCGTACAGGGCGCGCTTCTCGCCGATCTCGACGATCCGGCCCAGGTACATGACGGCGACCCGGTCGCTGACCCGCTTCACCACGGACAGGTCGTGCGCGATGAACACGTACGCCAGCCCCAGCTCCGCCCGCAGCCGCTCCATCAGGTTGACGATCTGGGCCTGGACGGAGACGTCGAGCGCCGAGACGGGCTCGTCGGCGACGACCAGCCGGGGGCTGGTGGCCAGGGACCGGGCGATCCCGATGCGCTGGGCCTGGCCGCCGGAGAACTCGTGCGGGTAGCGGTCGATGTGCTCCGGGATCAGCCCGACCAGGTCCATCAGCTCGGCCGCCCGGCGCCGGGCGTCGGCCGCCGTCCAGCCCTGCACCAGCAGCGGGTCGGAGATGATCCGGGCCACCGTCTGGCGGGGGTTGAGGGAGGAGTGCGGGTCCTGGAAGACCATCTGGACGTGCCGGCGCAGCGGCCGCAGGGCCCGCTGCGAGAGCCGGGTGATGTCGCGGCCGTCGAAGGTGACGCTGCCCGAGGTGGGCTCCAGCAGCCGGACCAGCATCCGGCCGGTGGTGGACTTGCCGCAGCCCGACTCGCCGACCAGGCCGAGGGTCTCGCCCGCAGCCAGGTCGAAGGAGACCCCGTCGACGGCCCGGACGGGTGCGCCCCGGCGCCCGCTCGCGGACCGCCGGCCGGGGAAGGCCATGGTCAGGTCGCGTACGGACAGCAGGGCCGCGGGCCCGGTGTCCACGGGGGTGCGCGGCGCCCCGGGGGTCTCGGCGGGGGTGTGGGTGGGAGTGGTCATCGGGCCGCCTCCTCGGGGGTGGGGGATCCGGCGAAGTGGCAGGCCACCGAGCGGCCGGGCCGGTCCCCGTACGCGCGGAGGGCCGGGCGCTCGCCGGTGCAGGGCGCGGCGGCCTGCGAGCAGCGCGGGGCGAAGGCGCAGCCGGGGGCGGGCGTGAGGAGTGAGGGCGGGGAGCCCGGGATGGCCCGCAGCGGCTGGTCGTCGGCGCCGTCCGCGTTGTCGCCGAGGCGCGGCATGGAGTCGAGCAGGCCCCGGGTGTAGGGGTGGGCGGGATCGGCGAACAGCTCGTCGACGCCCGCCCGTTCGGCGGCCCGGCCGCCGTACATGACGAGCACCTCGTGGGCGACGCGGGCGACGACGCCCAGGTCGTGGGTGATCATGATGATGCCGAGGCCGCGTTCCTGCTGGAGGCGGGCGAGGAGTTCGAGGATCTGCGCCTGGACGGTGACGTCCAGGGCGGTGGTGGGTTCGTCCGCGATGAGCAGGTCGGGCTCGCAGGCCAGCGCCATGGCGATCATCGCGCGCTGGCGCATGCCGCCGGAGAACTGGTGCGGGTACTCGCGGGCCCGGCGGGCCGGCTCCGGGATGCCGACCTCGCCGAGCATCTCCACGGCCCGCCGGCGGGCGGCGGCCCGGCCCGCCCCGAAGTGGACGCGGACGTGCTCGGAGATCTGCTCGCCGACCGTGTAGTAGGGATGGAGGCTGGACAGCGGGTCCTGGAAGATCATGGCCATCTTCCGGCCGCGCAGCCGGGAGAGCTCCTTCTCCGACATCGCGGTGAGCTCCCGGCCGGCGAGCCGGACGGAGCCGGTGACCTCGGCGCCGCGGTGCAGGCCCATGACGGCGAGCGAGGTGACCGACTTGCCGGAGCCGGACTCGCCGACGATGCCGAGGGTCCGGCCGGCCGCGACCGTGAAGCCGAGCGAGTCGACGGCGCGTACGGGGCCGCGCGCGGTGGTGAACGTGACGGTCAGGTCGCGGACCTCCAGCAGCGGCGCGCCGGGGGCTGCGGGGTCCTGGGGGGCGGCGGGGGCCGCGGGGGCGGTCATCAGTACCTCACCCTCGGGTCGACGACGGCGTACAGGAGGTCGACGACGAGATTGGCGACGACGATGAAGAAGGCGGCGAGCAGGGTGACTCCGAGGACGACGGGCTGGTCGGAGCTGACGAGGGCCCCGTAGAACAGCCGCCCGATTCCGGGGAGTCCGAAGATGGACTCGGTGATGACGGCGCCGGCGAGGAGGCCGCCGAGGTCCATGCCGAAGATGGTCAGGATGGGCGTCATCCCGGAGCGCAGGCCGTGCTTGACGACGACGGTGCGCTCGGGCATGCCCTTGGCGCGGGCGGTGCGGATGTACGGCTCGGCCATCGCCTCGATCATGGATCCGCGGCTCTGGCGGGCGTACATGGCGGCGTACAGCAGGGCGAGGGCGGTCCAGGGGAGCAGCAGGTTGGCTGCCCAGCCGAGCGGGTCGTCGGTGAGGGCCTGGTAGCTGGGGTACGGCAGCAGCCCGGCGATGCGGATCACCCCGTAGATGAGCATCACGGAGGTGAAGTAGACGGGGAGGGAGGCGGCGGCGACGGCGCCGACCATGAGGGCCTTGTCGGTGGCGGTGTCCTTGCGCAGAGCGGCGGTGACGCCGGCGCCGAGGCCGAGCAGGAGCCACAGCACGGCGGCGCCGAGGGCGAGGGAGGCGGAGACCGGGAGGCGGTCCATCAGCAGGTCCCAGACGGGCAGGGAGTTCTCGTACGAGTAGCCCAGGCAGGGGAAGTCGCAGCGGACGGCGTACTGGCCGGTGCCGAGGGTGCGGCCGGTGAAGATGCCGGTGAGGAAGTCACCGAACTGGCGCCACAGCGGCTGGTCCAGGCCCAGGTAGGCGCGGACGTCGGCGAGGCGCTCCGGGCTGCAGGTCTTGCCGCAGGCGGCCGCGGCCGGGTCGGAGGGCAGCACGTAGAAGATGAGGAACGTGACGGCGGCGATGGCGAGCAGCACGCCCGCGAGGGCGAGCAGCCGGCGCGCGAGGTAGAGGATCAACTGCGGCCTCCCCGCGGGTCGAGGATGTCGCGCAGGGCGTCCCCGAGCAGGGTGAACGCCAGGACGGCGAGGAAGAGGAAGACGCTCGGGATGATGAAGTACATCGGGTCGGTCTCGTAGAAGGCGACGGACTCGGCGATCATCTGGCCCCAGGACGGGGTGGGCGGGCGGACGCCCACGCCGAGGTAGCTGAGCGCGGCCTCGGTGCTGATCATGCCGGGGATGAGCAGGGTGGTGTAGGCGATGACCGGACCCGAGACCCCGGGCAGGACGTCGCGGGTGAGGATCCGCCAGGAGCCGGAGCCGCCGACGCGGGCGGCGTCGACGTACTCGCGGTGTTTGAGGGAGAGGGTCTGGCCGCGGACGACGCGGGCGACGCCGGGCCAGCCGAAGACGCCGATGACGGCGGTCATGAGGGCGATGCGGTTGACGTCCTTGGCCACCGACAGCATCGCGATCATGAAGATGAGGGACGGGAAGGACATCGTGAGGTCCATCAGGCGGGACAGGACGGTGTCGGTGCGGCCGCCGAAGTAGCCGGCGGCGATCCCGGCGGCGGTGCCGGTGACGACGACGATGGCGGTCGCGGCGAAGGCGATGAGCAGGGAGACCTGGGCGCCGGTGACGACGCGGGCGAACAGGTCGCGGCCGGTGACGGGTTCGACGCCGAGCCAGTGCTCGGGGCTGATCCCGCCGAGGGAGCCGAGCGGCTGACCGCCCAGGTAGGGGTCGACGGCGGACTTGTCGAACTCCTCCGGGGACCAGCCGCCCAGGGCGCTGAGCCAGGGCGCGGTGGCGGCCATCAGGACGAAGAGGAGGACGACGCAGAGGCTGACGCGGACGGCGGGTCGGCGGCGCAGTTCCCGTCGGGCGAGCTGCCAGGGGCTGCTGCCCGGGGGAAGGTCGGAGGCCGTCGCGGGGGCGGGCGGCGGCACGGCGGTGCCGGGGGCGGGGGCGGGGGCGGTCATGGCGTTGGGTCCTGGCCGGTTCCGGGAGCCGGGGGCCGGGGCCCGCTCAGCCCTGGCCCTTCGAGGGGTCCTTGAGGCCGACGGTCGCGTAGTCGATGGTGCCGGTCCACACGGGGTGGCCGTAGGCGCCGGCGATGTTGGTACCGACGAGGAGGGGCTTGCGCTCCAGCAGGACCGGGATGGAGGGGGCCTTCTTCATGATCTCGGCGTCGAGGTCGATCCAGGCCTGGTTGGCCTGCTTGGCGTCGGACATGGCGTTGATCTCGTCGATCCGCTTCTGCACGGCCTCGTCGCGGAACTGGCTGTAGTTGCCCTGGTTGCCCTTCTCCTTGATGGTCCGTCCGTCGAAGACGAACGGGATCCAGGTGGAGCCGGACGGGTAGTCGGGGCACCAGCCGGTGAAGGTCATGTCCGGGGTGGTGGACAGGTCGCCGATGACGTCGTAGTAGGCGCCCGGGTCGACGGTGTCGATGACGACCTCGACGCCGGCGCGGGCCAGCCCCTGCTGGATGGCTTCGGCGCGGCCCTTGTCGCCGGTGGAGACGGCGAGGGAGACCTTGAGGGTCTCCTTGCCGGCGGCCTTGAGGAGTTCCTTGGCCTTGGCGGGGTCGCCGGCCGGGGCGGTCTTCAGGGTGTCGGCCTGCTTGCCGCCGGTGAGGGCGGGCGGCAGGTAGGCGGTGGCGACCTCGTTGAGGGCCGGGCCGCCGGCCGCGGTGATGACGGCCTCCTTGTCGAGGGCGTAGTGCATGGCCTCGCGGACCTTGGGGTCGTTGAAGGGGGCCCGGGAGTTGTTGAGGTGCAGCATCGTGGTGCAGCCCTGGGACTCGGCGAGCAGGCGGGACTTGACCTCCGGCTTGGGCAGCACCTTGGGGGCGCTCTCCGGGCGCATGTTGGAGTACTCCACGGCGGAGGCGTCGGCGCCCTCGGAGGCGATGATCCGGTCGTCGATCTGGCCGCCCTTGAGGCCCATGACGACGACGAACCGGTCCGGGTAGGCCTTGCGGACGGTGTCGGTCCCGGGGTCCCAGTGCTCGTTGCGGACGAGGACGAGCTTCTTGTCGCGGTCGTACGACTCGATCTTGTACGGGCCGGAGGAGAACGGGCGGGCGTCGTACTGGGTGCCCTTCTCCTGGGACTGCGGGACGGGCGCGAAGGTGGGGAGGGTGGCCGTCGCGGAGAACTCGGCGACCGGGCGCTTGAGTTCGAAGACGACGGTCCGGTCGTCGGGGGCCTTGACGGAGTCCAGGTGCTGCCCCTGGAGCGGGCCCTTGTAGCCCTCGGCGCCGGCGAGGTACTGGGCGGCGTAGTCGGGGCCGCCGGTGAGGTCGGGGGCGAAGGAGCGCTCGACGTTGTACTTGACGTCCTGGGCCTTGATGGGGGTGCCGTCCTCGTACTTCAGGCCCTCCTTGAGGGTGAAGGTCCAGGTGCGGCCGCCGTTGGAGGGGGTGCCGAGGTCCGTGGCGAGGTCGGGGACGAGCTCGCTGCCGGCCTTGCCGGGCTCGGACCTGAAGGTGACGAGGGTGCGGTAGAGCAGGCGGGTGCCGAAGTCCATGGCCGGCATGGTCCAGTTGCGGGCCGGGTCGAGGTGGGAGAAGTCCTGGTTGGACAGGACGGTGAGCGTGCCGCCCTTGACCGGGGTGCCGCCGAGGACCTTGCCGTCGTTGGCGGCGGCGGGGTTGGCGCCGCCGGGGGCGGCGGAGCCCTTCTTGGGGTCGGAGCAGCCCGAGGCGCCGACTGCGAGGGCCGCCACGAGGGCGGTGGCGAGGGCGAGTTGGGTGCGCTTGGTCATGGTCACTCCAGTGCAGGGCCGCTCTATGATGTGACCGGTAACATAGTAATGTGAAATTGCACTGACAAGAGATCAGCCCCGCCGTTATCCAGCCGTGTCCAAATCCGGTCCGGCGATGGGGAGTCGAGGCCGCCCCACCCAACGCAGACGATCGGCGCGCGCCCCTCGGGCACACCCCTGCGACTCCCTCACCCGCGCCCCGATCCCAACTCTGCGATGCTGGAGGCCGATCGAGAGGGGCCGCAGCAATGCAGTGGAAGATCCACGGGGAACGTCCGATCTACGAGAACAAGTGGGTGGACCTGTGGCTCACCGACGTCGAGACGCCGGACGGCCATCGCTGGGAACACCACGTCGTCAAGCTCCGCCACTTGGCCGTGGCCGCCGTGATCAACGACCGCCAAGAGGTTCTGATGATGTGGCGCCACCGCTTCATCACGGACGCTTGGGCGTGGGAGCTCCCGATGGGCCTGGTCGAAGCGGACGAGACTCCCGGCGAGGCTGCCGCCCGCGAGGTGCTCGAAGAGACCGGCTGGCGGCCGGGTCCGATGAAACCGCTCGTCTACGCCGAACCGGCGAACGGCATCACGGACTCCCAGCACCACCTGTTCCGTGCCGACGGTGCGACGTACGAGGGGCCGCCGACCGAGAAGAACGAGTCGGACCGGATCGAGTGGATCCCGCTGGCGAACATCCGCGGCATGATCGACCGCCGCGAGATCGTCAGCAGCGGCTCCCTCGTCGGCCTCCTCTACGTCCTCATGGATGAAGGCATTCACTGACCGGGACCGGTAGCACCTCGCGCAGACGGGCCTCGAAGGCAACCGCGGTCGGCACCTCGCGATGCGGCGCAAGCTGCTCGTAGAACTCGCGAAGGTGCCCGGCCACCCGCTCCGAGGTCACCGCGGCGGCGGGCACCAGCGCCTCCGTCGCCGTGTGGCACGCCTGGTCTACCTTGCCCTGCTGGAGCTGCGTACGGGCGAGCCAGAAGGCGTGAAAGGCACGGCCCCGCTGATGCGCCTGGTCCTCCCGCTCCAGCGCATCCGCGATCAACGGTTCGGCGATGGCGGCCTCACCAAGACGACCATGCGCGATGCCGGTGTCCACGATGAGCTTCGCCTCATCGAAATACGTCACCCATGCCGGGTCGGGGTCTTCGGGTCTGATGCGCTCGAACTGGCTGTGTGCTTCGGAGATCGCCGTGTGCGTCGCTCTCTTGTCGCCCAAGGCGGCGTGGGCGAACGCTTCCCGCATCGCCAGCATGGACCGCACCCTGGCTGTCGTCCCGCTCGCGGCACGGGCCTGGTCCTGGGCGGCGGACACCAGCGCCAGGGCATCCGCCGGCTTCTCCTGGTAGGTCGCTTGCAAGCTCATGCAGGCGAGGACGTTGGCCATGAACGGGTGGTCGTCGATTTCCCGGGCCAGTTGCAGGGCCTCCGAGAAGTAGGCACGCGCCTGGTGGTACTGGCGGGCGTCGAAGTACGTCCATCCGGTGAGCCGTGCCAGTTCTGCGGCGATGCCGTACAGGCCTTGCTGTATCGGCGTCGGCCGCTGGTCCTTCAGCAGCCCCTCGACGTATCGCAACTGGCCGACCACTGCGGGACGCAGGGTCTCGCCTCCGTGCTCGTCGTCGCGTCGCCAGTAGTCTTCGATCGAGGACCGGAGCGCCTGGAGCGTGGACGGGCTCGGATTGGTCCCAGCAGCCAGAGCGAGGATGCTGTCCACCTCCACCCCGGGTAACGCAGCAAGCGGCCTGGACTCGGCAGACGGGTGAGCGGATACCGCCGGATCCCGCTCGGCCACGGCAAGCGCGGCCGGGGTCTCCCACTCCCGTCGGACAAGCCCGAGCATGTGTCCTGGGATGCGCAAGCCGTCGGCGATCCGCTCGATCACGTCCATGTGGAGAAGCTGCCGCCGGCCCGCGATGACCTCGCCCACACGGCTCGGTGTCAGCTCGCATTGCCGCGCGATCATCGACGGATAGATACCCGCCCGGGCCTTGACCAGGCGGAAGACCTTCGCGAAGTCACGCACGCGGCACGCACCGATCATCTCGGGATCGGTAAGCAGACTCGCCGGTAGTTCCTTCATGCGACGTGGCTCGGACATCGGGCACGCTCCGGGGGGAGAACTACGGACCGCTTCAGGGTCTCAACCGTGCGTGATGTTACCCAAGTTGGGTAATCCGCTGGACCTTTCCGGCCCTGGGCCCTGACCGCAACCCTTCTGCACATGGCGAAGCGACCGAGGATGACCGCCTTGAACGACTTGGCGGGCACTCCTGATACAGAGCGGACGGCCCTGGGCGGCGAACCCCGCGTCCTGATGAGCATGCGGGTCTCTCGGGATTCGGGCCGGACGTGGTTGCCGGGCACCCGAGTCCTGGAAGGAGACCGGTTCGACATCCTCTCCGACCCCGGCCGCTACCCCCCGTGCGAGTGTCCCCGCTGCGGCGGCACGCCGCTATCGGAGCGCTCCCTGCGACCGGCGACTGTCGAGCCGGGGGCGTCGTTCCGGGACGGATGAACAGCTCCCGCCGGAACCCCGGTGGGTCCATCGAGATCAGGAAAGCGTAGGGAATGAACGAGAACGCTCACACCGAGCAGAACAGCGGCCTGCTGCTCGGTGTCTGCCGCATCACCGCGGCCCGCTCGCGCGCCTGCGGCCCGTCGGACTCCGACGTGCCGGAGGACGATCCGATCGGCGGGTGGAGCCGCGCACGGGCCTTGGCCCGCACGGTGCGAACCATGCACCGCGTCCTCGACGCGGGAGCCGTCCGATGACGGCGACGGACCTGTTCCCGCGCTGGCCCGTCCCGCCGGACTCATGCGTCGAGTGCGCCCGACATGTCGCCGATCGCTTCGACGCCCGGGTCGCCCGGGACAGGTCGCGCGTCACGGACATGAACGTGCTGATCCTGCGGCACCACCCCGAACTCAAGCGACGACGCCCGTAGTCCCCCCGGCTGCCGGACCCGGCTACAGGCCGGAGCCGAGGCCCGTCGTGGGCGGGCGGCCCACCGGTTCGTTGCGGGCTTCGGCCCAGAGGGAGCGGACGTGGCCCAGGTGGCGGCGCATGCATTCCGCTGCGCCTTCCGCGTCGCCCGCCAGCATCAGGTCCAGGAGTTCGAGGTGTTCCTCGGCGGAGGAGACCAGCTTGCCGGCCTCGTCCAGGCCCGTCAGGCCGTAGAGGCGGGAGCGCTTGCGGAGGTCGCCGACCGTCTCGACGAGGCGTTCGTTGCCCGCGAGGCCCAGCAGGGTGAGGTGGAAGCGGCGGTCCGCCTCCAGGTAGCCGATGAGGTTGTGCTCGCGGGCGCTGGTGACGATCTCCTCGGCGATGGGGCGGAGCTCCTCCAGTTGCTCCTTCGTCGCCATCCGGGTGACCTTGGCGACGGTCGGGACCTCGATCATCGTGCGCAGTTCGGTGTACTGGTCCAGGTCGCGCTCGCTGACCTCGGTGATGCGGAAGCCCTTGTTGCGGACGGGTTCGACCAGGCCCTCGCGGGCCAGGTCGAGCATGGCCTCGCGGACCGGGGTGGCCGAGACGCCGAGCTCGGCGGCCAGGCCGGGGGCCGAGTAGACGCTGCCGGGGCGCAGTTCGCCCGCTATCAGGGCTGCTCGGAGGGCATGGCCGACCTGGTCGCGGAGCCGCTCCTGGGCCTTGATGAGACTGTGCTGCTTCAGGTCACCCATTGCTTTTCCTCCGAGGCGCCGCACACGACCGACGTGCAGGGGAACAGCGTACAATGTCACGTTTCGCTGTTCTCCCCGGCGGCGGCGTACAGCGCCACCGCCACGGCAAGATCCTCCCAGGCCATGCCCACGCTCTTGAAGAGCTGTGGACAACCCGGCCGCCCGCCGGGCGTTATACGGCCCGCGACCAGGTCGGCCAGGGTGCCGTTGATATGACCGGGACCGATGGCCCCCTCCGCCTCCGGCACCAGCAGGTCCCCGGCCTCGCGCAGGGCCGCCGTCCGCGCCTCGACGTACACGGCCGACCGCCGCACCAGCGCCGTGTCCGTCTCGCGGGCGTCCGGCTCGTGCGAGCCGACCGCGACGACCACCGCGTCCGCCGGCACCAGCCGCCCGTCGAACAGCGGGGTGCGGGCCGTCGTGCAGCAGACCACCAGGTCGGCCTCGGCCACGTCCGCCGCCGTCCCCGTACGGGCCGGGACGCCCAGGGCCTGCGCGTGCGACGCCAGCCTCCGGGCCCCGGCCGGATCGCGGGCGACGACCACCGCCCCCGCCAGCTCACGTACTCCGGCCACCGCTTCGAGGTGCCCGTACGCCTGCGGCCCGCTGCCGAAGAGCACCAGCCGCAGCGGCCGCCCCTCCGGGGCCAGGTACCGCAGCGCCAGCGCCGAGACCGCGGGGGTGCGCAGGGCCGTGAGGGCGGCGCCGTCGAGGAGGGCGACCGGGTGCAGGGTGGCACCGTCCAGCAGCAGGTACGAGCCGGTGATGCGGGGCAGGCCGAGCGCCGGGTTGCCGGGCGCCACCCCGGCTATCTTCACCCCCGCGTACGCCCCCGCCGCGGCCGGCATCAGCAGCAGTTCGCCGCCCGGTGCCCGCAGCGAGCCGCGCTGCGGGCAGGTCTCCGGGTCCAGGCCGCGGCGCAGCGTCTCGGCCAGGGCGTCGGCGGCCGCGGCCGGCGTGAGCAGCCCGGCCATGTCGGCGGCCCCGAACTGGCGGATCACAGGAGGAACCCCGGGCCGAGGGCGTCGTACGGGTCGAGGGTGAAGGTGTGCTCGCCGGTGCGGTACGCGGTTCCGGTGACCTCCGTGACCAGGCCGTCTCCGGCACCGGCCGGGCCCGCGCCCGGCCCCGGGCCCGCGTCCGGGACGGCGCGGCCCGTGAACACCGTGCCGACGACCGACTCGTGGAGCAGGTCCTCGCCCGGCCCGAGCCGACCGTCCTGCGCCAGCAGCGCGAGCCGCGCCGAGGTGCCGGAGCCGCAGGGCGAGCGGTCGACCTGCCCGTCGGCGAAGACGGTCGCGTTGCGCTGGTGCGGGCCGAACGGGGTGTCGGGCAGCTCCTCGTGGAGGACCACCCCGTAGACGCCGGAGAGCAGCGGCCCGCCGGGGTGCCAGGTCCCGGGGTGGGTGGCGAGGGCGGCCCGGATCTCCCGCCCGGCGCGCACCAGGTCGGGCAGGGAGGCCCGGGTGACGTCCAGGCCGAGGTCGCGGGCGCGGACGGAGGCGTAGCAGGCGCCGGCGTGCGCGAGGTCCGCCTCGGCGAGGCCGAGGGTGGTGGCGACGGGCACCTTGCGGGCCGTGACCCGGGCGGGGACGTTGCGGAAGGTGACCCCGGTGGTGCGGCCCCCGTCCCGGTGCACGGTGGCGGTGACCCGCCCCGACGGGACGTCGATCCGCACCTCCACGTCGCCCTGCTCGGGGGCGGGGACCCGGCCGCTGTCCACGGCCCAGGCCCCGAGCGCCATGGTGCCGTGGCCGCAGGCGGTGGAGTAGCCGTCCTTGTGCCAGAACAGCACCCCGAAGTGGGCCCCGTCGTCGTCCGGGGGCACGACGAAGCCGCCGTACATCCCGGCGTGCCCGCGCGGCTCCTGCACCAGCAGGCGCCGTACGTCGTCCAGCTCGCCCGGACGCGGGGCCGTCCCGGAGCCGCCGGGCCCGATCGCCGTGGCGCACCGCTCGGCGACGGTGTCCCCGGGCAGCGCGGCCGGGAACCCCGGCTCGGTGGTGTCGACGATCCGGAACGGCTCCCCGGCGGTGTGGTAGTCGACCGTGCGGACGGCCCGCCGGGGCTGCGGGGCCGACGGGGGCCGCGGGGGCCGGGGGGCGGAGGGTGCGGGAGTCACAGGAGGAACCCTCCGGGGAAGGGGTCGGTGGGGTCGAGGAAGTACTGGGCGGTGCCGGTGATCCAGGCCCGCCCGGTGACGGTGGGGACGACCGCCTCGTGGCCGCCGACGGTGGTCCGGCCGACGAGCCGGCCGGTGAACTCGGTGCCGATGAAGGACTCGTTGACGAAGTCGGTGTCGAGGTCGAGGAGGCCGCGGGCGTGCAGCTGGGCCATGCGCGCGCTGGTGCCCGTACCGCAGGGCGAGCGGTCGAACCAGCCCGGGTGGATGGCCATGGCGTGCCGGGAGCGGCGGGCGTCGGAGCCTGGGGCGGCGAGGTAGACGTGCTTGACGCCGGCGATGGACGGGTTCTCGGGGTGGACGGGCCGGTCGCCGGAGGCGTTGATCGCGTCCATGACGGCGAGCCCGGCGGCGAGCAGGTCGTCCTTGCGGGCCCGGTCGAAGGGGAGCCCGAGGGAGTCGAGTTCGACGAAGGCGTAGAAGTTGCCGCCGTAGGCGAGGTCGTAGGTGACCGTGCCGTGGCCGGGGACCTCCGCCTTCAGGTCGAGTCCGACGCAGAAGGAGGGGACGTTGGTGAGGGTGACGGCGGTGGCCGCCCCGTCCTCGACGCGGACGTCGACGCTGACGAGCCCCGCCGGGGTGTCGAGGCGGACGGTGGTGACCGGCTCGACGGCCGCCACCATGCCCGTCTCGACGAGGACGGTGGCGACCCCGATGGTGCCGTGCCCGCACATCGGCAGCAGGCCCGACACCTCGACGTACAGCACGCCGAAGTCGGCGTCGGGGCGGGTGGGGGGCTGCAGGATCGCGCCGCTCATCGCGGAGTGCCCGCGCGGCTCGTACATGAGCAGGGTGCGGACGTGGTCCAGGTGCTCGATGAAGTGGAGCCGCTTCTCGGCCATCGTGGCGCCGGGGACCACCCCGACGCCCCCGGTGATGACCCGGGTCGGCATGCCTTCGGTGTGCGAGTCCACCGCGTGGTAGATGTGGCGCGTGCGCATGGGGTCCCCCCGATCGGCTAGTTGAGTCCCTCGGCGAGGGCCTTCTCGGTGGCGGCGCGGACGGCCGCCTCGGTCTCGCCGGCGAGCGGGAGGCGGGGCGGGCGGGTGGGGCCGCCGGGGCGTCCGGCCAGGTCCATGGAGAGCTTGATGGCCTGGACGAACTCGGTCTTGGAGTCCCAGCGCAGGAGCGAGTGCAGGGACTTGTACAGCGGCAGGGCGGTGGCCAGGTCGCCGGATACGGCGGCCCGGTACAGGGTGGCGCAGGAGCGCGGCAGGGCGTTCGGGTAGCCGGCGATCCATCCGACGGCGCCGGCGAGGGCCAGTTCGAGCAGGACGTCGTCGGCGCCGATGAGCAGGTCCAGGCCCGGGGCGAGCTCGGCGATCTCGTAGGCGCGGCGGACGTCGCCGCTGAACTCCTTGACGGCGACGATGCTGCCGTCCGCGTGCAGCCGGGCGAGGAGGGCCGGGGTCAGGTCGACCTTGGTGTCGATCGGGTTGTTGTACGCGACCACGGGCAGGCCGACCGCGGCGACCTCGGCGTAGTGGGCGCGGACGGCCGCCTCGTCGGCCCGGAAGGCGTTGGGCGGCAGGAGCAGGACGGAGCCGGCGCCGGCCTCGGCGGCCTGGTCGGCCCAGCGTCGGGACTCGGCGCTGCCGTAGGCGGCGACACCGGGCATGACGCGGGCGCCGTCGCCGGCCGCCTCGACGGCGGTGCGCACGACGCGGGCCCGCTCCTCGTCGGTGAGGGTCTGGTACTCGCCGAGGGAGCCGTTGGGGACCACGCCGTCGCAGCCGTTGGCGATGAGCCAGGCGACGTGCTCGGCGTACGCGTCGTGGTCGACGGAGAGGTCCTCGCGCAGCGGCAGCGCGGTGGCGACCATGATGCCGTGCCAGGGGCGGGTGCGGGTGTCGGGGCGGGACGGGCCGGGTGCGGGGGACTGCGCGGGGTTCTGCGCGTCGGTCATGTGAGAGCTCCCTCGTGTGGTGTGTGACATTTTACTAGGGGGTGCAATGTGGCCACAAGGGCCCGGACACCCCGTTCGGGGCGGGACGGCGGACGGGCCGCGGATCAGCGGCCGGTGAGCGGTGGTTCCGTGGGCGCGGGTTCGGCGGGCGGCAGGTCCGCCAGGTGGCGCAGTGGCACCGGGCAGGACAGCGGGCGCCGGTCCGCCTCCGGTTCGCCGCCGGTGCACGGCGCCCCTGCGGCGCCGGCCCCGTGAGGCCGAGGCACCGCCGAACCGGCCAGGGCCGCGACCGCCGGACCGCACATGCGGCCCTGGCACCAGCCCATCCCGGCCCGGGTGAGCAGCTTGGCGGTACGGGCGTCCCGGGCTCCGAGGCCGGCGACCGCCTCCCGGATCCGGCCCGCCGGCACCTCCTCGCACCGGCACACGTCGGTGTCGTCGCGCAGCCAGCCGGTCCAGTCGGCGCCCGGGCGGTGGGCACGGCCCATCGCGTCGGCGAACGCGCGCAGCCGGGCGCGGCGGCGGGCCAGCGCGGCGGGGACGGGCCGGCCCGCGACCGCGTGGGCTGCGATCTCCCCCTCGGCCAGGGCGAGTTGGGCGCCGCCGATGCCACCGGTCTCGCCGGCGGCCCAGATACCGGGGACGGAGGTGCGCTGCAGCGCGTCCAGTTCCAGGGCGACGGTGCCGTCGGCGGAACGGCGCGTGGCGCAGCCGAGGCCGGTGGCAAGCTCCAGCTGGGGCACGAGCCCGTGGCCCACCGCGACCGCGTCGCAGGGGATCCGGCGGGCGGTGCCCGGCAGGGGCCGCCAGTCCCGGTCCAGCCGGGCCACGGTGACGGCCTCGACCCGGTCGGTGCCGTGCGCCTCGGTCACCGCGTGCCGGGTGAGCAGCCGGATGTGCCGGTGCAGCAGGGCGCTGCCGTACGTGGCGCCTTCGGCGAGCTTGCCGGGGTTGCGCAGCAGGGCCGGGAGGTGGGGTGCGTACGCGGTGTAGGCGGCGGCCTCCACCACGGCCGGGACCCGGGCCCCGGCGGCCGCGAGGGAGCCGGCCACCGCCAGCAGCAGCGGGCCGCTCCCGGCGACGACGACCCGCCGGCCCGGCAGGACCAGCCCGGACTTCAGCATGGCCTGGGCGCCGCCGGCCCCGACGACCCCGGGCAGGGTCCATCCGGGGAAGGGGAGCTGGCGCTCGTACGCACCCGTGGCGAGCAGGACCGCGCGGGCGTGGACCGTGGCGGGGAGCTCCTCGGGACCGGCCACGGCGTGCAGGATCCAGACGGCGGGAGTGGGGGTGGGAGGTGGAGTGGCCGGGTCGTGCGGGACCACGGTCCAGACGTGGTGGGCGGCCAGGTGGGTGATGCGGCCCGCTGCCGCATGGGCGCGCAGGGCGGCGTCGCGGGCGGCGAACGCGGCCCAGCCGTGGTGGAGCGCCTCGGGGCGGGCGGCGCCGAGGCCGGGGGCGGGGTGGCGGTAGAACTGGCCGCCGGTGCGCTCTCCCGCGTCGAGCAGGGTGACGCGGAGGCCGAGGTCTGCTGCGGCGACGGCCGCGGCGAGACCGGCCGGGCCGGCGCCGACGACGGCCAGGTCGACGGGGGCCGGGTCAGCGGCGGGCGAAGCCGCGTTGTCAGACGGCGAGGTCGGCACGGCCGGTCCCTTCCTGGGTGGTGACGACGTCCCCCGGACGGGCGGGGACCAGGCAGGCGCGCTGGTTCGGGCGGCCGTTGACGGTGACGAGGCAGTCGTAGCAGCTGCCGATTCCGCAGAACGCCCCGCGGGGGGCGCCGCCGTGACGGGTCGTCCGCCAGGCGAGGACGCCGGCGGTCCACAGGACGGCGGCGATGCTCTGGCCCGCCTGGGCGGTGAGGTCGCGGCCGTCGAAGCGGAGCACGTACGTGGCCCGGGGGGAGCCGCCGACGAGTCCGCGGGGTGACCTCCGGTCCGGGCGCGTGGGCCGCGGGGCGCCGGTGGGGTGGCTCATCGTCGGTTCTCCCTCGGGGGTGGGTCGTTCGGTGTCGCTGACGTCCGGTCGGGGGTGGTGCCGGGGCCGGGTGTCGGGGTGGTGGTGCGCTCCGCTGCGCGGAGCCGTCCCCCCGCCCCGCCCTTTCTCCGTATCCCGGGGGCTCCGCCCCCGGACCCCCGGTCCTCGAACGCCGGACGGGCTGGATGTGCCGGACCCCGCCGGCCCGCGGCCGGAGTCACCCCGGCGGGAAGCGGTCGGGGTGGAACGGGGTCGGGTCCAGGGGTGGCGGGGTGGCGGTCAGGGCGGCGGTGATCAGGGCGCCCGTGGCCGGGGCCAGGCCGATGCCCGCACCCTCGTGGCCGCAGGCGTGCAGCAGGCCGGGAACCCTCGGGTCCGGGCCGATCGCCGGGAGGTGGTCCGGGAGGTAGGGCCGGAAGCCGTGGTAGGTGCGCAGGATCCGGACGTCGGCCAGGACCGGGAAGAGCGCGGCCGCCTGGGTGGCGAGGCGGCGCAGGGCCTCGGTCGACAGGGAGCGGTCGAAGCCCACCCTCTCCCGGGTGGCCCCGATCAGCACCGGGCCCGCCGGGGTGCCCTCGACCACGGCCGAGGACTGGAGGGCCGCGGAGCCGCTGGCGACGTCGGCGATGTAGTCGGCGGCGTAGACCTTGTGCCGGACGACCCGCGGCAGCGGCTCGGTGACCAGGACGAAGCCGCGGCGCGGGAGCACCGGCAGGGTGACTCCGGCGAGTTCGGCGATGCGGCCGGCCCAGGTGCCGGCGGCGTTCACCACGGCGGGTGCGGCCAGTTCCCGGGCCGGCGTGCGGACCCCGCGGACCGCGCCGTCGGCCGCGCGCAGGATCGCGGTGACCTCCTCGCCGAGGTGGACCTCGGCCCCGGAGGCCACGAGCAGCCGGGCCGCGGCCTGGGCGGGTTGGACCTGGGCGTCCTGCGGGTAGTGGAAGCCGCCCGCCTGGCCGGGGGCCAGATGGGGCTCCAGTTCCCGCAGGTCGTCCGGGCCGGCCTCCGCGACGTCGACCCCTGCCGCGCGCTGGCCCTTGGCGAAGGCGCGCAGGGCCTCCAGCGTGGCCGCGTCGGGGGCGACGACGAGGCCGCCCTTGGGCTCGTACTCGACCTCCTGCGGGAGCACGCCGGCGAGTTCGCGCCACAGGCCCGCCGACAGGAGGGCGAGGTCGAGTTCCGGGCCGGCCTCCTTGTCGGAGACGAGCAGGTTGCCTTCACCGGCGCCGGTGGTGCCGCCGGCGACGGGGCCGCGGTCGACGACAGCGACGCGCAGTCCGGAGCGGGTCGCGTAGTAGGCGCAGGCGGCTCCGACGACGCCGGCGCCGATGATCACGACGTCCAGGGGGTGTCTCTTGGGCACGACAGTAATATGTCACATTCTTTAAGGAGTGCCTAGGGCTCGCCGAGGCCGGTCACGGGTGCCCGGCGGCCGGTCCCGCCCCCCGCCCGACGGTGTCGGAACCGGGACCGGCCGCCGGTGCCGGGTCAGCTGCGGAGCGGGCCCTCGCAGCTGTAGCTCGACGTGCCGGCCTTCCGGTTGTCCCAGATCTCCACCGGGCCGAAGGAGCAGTTCATGTCGGCGAGGTTGTTGGAGGCCGCGCCCGCCCGGTCGAGGATGAAGTAGTCGACCGTCTCCGACATGTCCTTGAAGTTCTGGTCGTCACTGCGCCAGTCCTTCAGGTTCGCGGTGATCCGCCCGGTACAGGTGAACCGGCGCTTTCCGGGGTCCCCGTTCTCCACGCAGTCCGGCGTGTTGTACGTGGCCGCCGCGAAGGACGACTTCACGTTCGCGAGCGCGGAGTCGCGCAGCTGCCCGTTGGGCGTGTAGCTGGTGTTGGGCACGAACAGCTGGTCCACCTTGGCGATCTGCGCGTCCAGGAAGCGGTCGTAGTCGCGCTGGAGGTAGGTGTCCGCGCCCGCGCGGTGGCGCCAGGCGTCGTACGCCGCGACGTCGTTGTTGCGCAGGTGCGTGTACATCTCGCGCAGCAGCGAGGGCTTCTCCGTCCACAGGAACTCGAAGAAGGTCCCGGCGTAACTGTAGAAGCGGAAGCCGTCGCCGTCGTACGTGGCGTTCAGCAGCTGCTCCACCGACATGCGGGGGCCGCCGCCGGCGGTGTCGCTGATGATGCTCTTGACCAGGGACTTGCGCACGGCGATGCCGTTGTCGCGGGTCGCGCCGTCGAAGAACTCGGCGGTCCCCTCGTCCATGGCGGTCGTGCGGTCGCCCTCGTACCAGGGGCCCTCTCCGAAGAAGCCGGGGACGGCGTACCGGCCGTTGAGGTAGTGCGTGTACTCATGCCGGAAGAGCTCCTCCAGGGTGAGCGAGGAGTCCTGCGGGACGCGCCGCTGGTAGGTGTAGAAGGTGGCGCCGTTCTCGATGTAGATGCCGCCGTTGTTGGTGCTGTAGCCGGTCAGGATCGGGTGGTAGTTCACGTAGTCGGCGCGGGAGGCGTACAGCACGATGTTCAGCGTGCTGTTGGGGTCTCCGGCGAGCGGCTGGTCGGTGCCGAGCACCCGGTGGAACTGCGTCTTGACCTGCTTGCTGGCGTAGTACAGCTGGTCGACGGTGGCCCGGTCGAGGGCGGTGCGGACCTTGATGGCGCCGTTGTCGTACGTGTAGGTGTTCGGGAAGAGTTGCCGCTCGATGTCCTCCTTGCACACCCCGTACGGCTTGCACGCCTCGTAGAAGTTGAGCCAGGAGACGACCTTCGCCCACTGCTCGCTGCCGTCGCCGAACGTGGACCGGGCCGTCGGGAGCAGCGCCCCGAGGTCCGCGACGGTCTGCTCCTTCAGGGCCGGGACCTGGCCGAAGCGGCCGTACTCGCCCAGGGCGTCGCGCGCCACCCAGGCGTTGGCGGTGTCCTTGAGGTGGCCGTACGAGGCGAAGGCCTTGAAGACGGCGCGGTACGCGGGGTCCGCCGCGACCGCCGCGTGGAAGGCGGCGTCCTGGTTGCCCGGGTACACGCCGAGGTAGTTCACGGAGAGGGCGGCCAGGGCCGCGCCCGCCCAGGCCGCGTCCTTGTGGGTGGCGGGGTGGGACGGGTCCATGGTGGCCAGGACCTGCTTGATCAGGCCGAGTTGGTGCTGGCGCAGGCCGGGCGCGCTGCCGGCGTAGAGGGCCTCGCGCAGGGTGCGGGCGTTGGAGGCGGTGACGTCGAAGGTGCGGGCCGCGGCACCGAAGTCGGCGATGGCCCGGCGCATGGCGTCCACGGTAGGGGCGTCGGTGACGTCGATCTCGGAGCGGGAGTAGTCGTGGTACACGACCGCGTGGAGGTACGTGAACATCTCCTCCAGGTGCGAGGAGTTGCGGCCGTCGTGGGAGGAGGCCAGCGAGGATATCCGCCGCGACACGGCCTGGACGTGCGCATCGGACATGACCGGGGCCAGCCGGGCGTCCCAGGTCCAGATCAGCCCGCGCAGGCAGCCGTCGGCGAGGACGGCCTGGTCGCCGAGGAAGTCGGCGAACTGCTCGGGGGACAGGCCCGTGATCCCGTCGAGGGTGCAGGGCACGCCGGCGGCGAGGGTCCGGCCGGTGGGGGCGGCCTGGGCGGCGGCCTTGCGGCTCTTCTCGGTGCGCTCGGCGGGCGCGGCGGCGGCAGTGGCGGCTCCGGGGGTCCGGCCGTCGGCGGCAGTGGCGGCTGCGGAGCCGGTCGCGGCGGCCCGGTCGGCGCCGGGGGCCCGGTCGGGCGCGGGGACGGACTCCTTCGGGGAGGCCACGCGGTCGACCTCGTCGAACGGGTTCGCGCCCGGCGCCCCACCGGTGAAGGCGGCCGGGGCGGCGGCCGGCGCCTTGGCGGGAACGGCTGCGGCCCGATCGGCGGCCTGCGTGACGGCCTGGCCCGCCGTCGCGAGGAGGGTGACCGCGACGGCGGCCGAGAGGAGGGACGTACGCACAACTCTGTGCTGTGACACCAAGGACTCCTGTGGGGAGGGGAGGTGGGGGACATGGCGCGCAAGGGGGTGCGTGGTGCGGACAGGCGGAAACCGCGCGTGCTTCGTGAACTGCGCTGTGCCACACGGCGTTTGACGGGGATTAACGCGCCGCAGTGTGAGCTGTAACATAGTAATGTGAAATTGCACTGACAAGACCTGTGCGCCCACCAGTTCGCGTCTTCCCGAGGGAGCCCGACGTGTCCGACGCATCCCCCCGCCTCCACACCGGCAGCCACGACCTACCGGTATCCCCTGAGTTGTCCCGCTTCATGGCCGGGGACTGGGCCGCCTCACCCCTGCCCGACTCGGTGCGCGTCCCCGCCCACGACGCCACCCCCGCCCGCCGCGCGCGACTCTCGGCGCGCTTCCCCGGGGAACGTCTGATGGTCCCGGCCGGCGAGCTCAAGGTCCGCTCCAACGACTGCGACCACCGCTTCCGCCCCCACAGCGCGTACGCCTGGCTCACGGGCCTGACCAGGGAGGACCAGGTCGGCCACGTCCTGGTCCTGGAACCCTCGGGCCCGCACGGCCACGAGGCGGTGCTGTACCTGCGCCCCCGCTCCCCCCGCACCGGCGGCAACGAGGAGTTCTACCGCGACCGCCGCTACGGGGAGTTCTGGGTCGGCCGCCGCCCCGACCTGGCCGAGGCCGAGCGCCTGACCGGCCTGCGCTGCGCCCACCTGGACACCCTCGGCAGCCCCGAGGGCCGCAACGCCGCCACCGACCCCGAACTGGCCACCGCCCTCTCCGAACTGCGGCTGGTGAAGGACGCCTGGGAGGTCGGCCAGCTCCAGCTCGCCGTCGACCACACCGCCGCCGGCTTCGAGGACGTCGTACGGGCCCTGCCGCGCGCCCTCGCGCACCCGCGCGGCGAGCGGTGGATCGAGGGCGTCTTCGACCTGCGCGCCCGGGCCGAGGGCAACGGCACCGGCTACGACACCATCGCCGCGTCCGGCGCCCACGCCTGCGTCCTGCACTGGATCCGCAACGACGGCCGGCTGGACCGGGACGAACTGCTGCTGCTCGACGCGGGCGTGGAGACCGACACCCTCTACACGGCGGACATCACCCGCACCCTGCCGCTGTCCGGGCGCTTCTCCCCCGTCCAGCGGCAGGTGTACGAACTCGTCCTCGCCGCCCAGGAGGCCGGCATCGCCGCGCTCCGCCCGGGCGCCAGCTTCCGGGACTTCCACCGGGCCGGCATGCGCGTGATCGCGGAGGGGCTCGCCGAATGGGGCGTGCTCAAGAACGCGGCGGGCGACCTGCACAGGCGGTACACCCTGTGCAGCAGCGGCCACATGCTGGGGCTGGACGTACACGACTGCGCGAAGGCGCGGGCCGAGACCTACCTGGACGGGGTCCTGGAGGAGGGACAGGTGCTCACGGTCGAGCCGGGCCTCTACCTCCAGCCCGACGACGAGACGCTCCCGCCGGAGCTGCGCGGCATCGGGGTCCGCATCGAGGACGACCTGGTCGTCACGGCGACGGGCGCCCGCCTGATGTCGGGCGCCCTGCCGCGCACGGTGGCGGGCATCGAGGAGTGGATGGGGAACCTGCTGGAGGGCTGACGCCCGCCACGGCGGGCTGCGCGTGCGGGGTGGGTGCGGGCGGGGGGTGCGTGCGGGGTGGGTGCGGGCGGCGGCGCGAACCGTGTGCCGCCCCCTCACCCGGCGGCCGGCCCGCCGCGGGCGCGGGCGCGCCGGACCGCCTTGCCGAGCTCCCACAGGACCAGCAGGGCGAGGGCGGCCAGCACGGCCCACCCGAACTGCCGGAGGGTGAGCTCGGTGGTGCCGAGCAGGCGCCGGAAGCCGTCCATCTGGGTGGCCATGACCGCCAGGGCCAGCTCCCCGAGGGCCGCCCAGTTCATCTGCTTGCTGTCGAAGGCGCTGGTGGTCAGCGCCGAGTCCGTCTCGCTGCGGCACTCGTAGGCGGCCACGATCAGGCAGAGCGCGAAGGCCGTGAACGCGACGGAGTTGCCCACCTGGGCGCTACCGTAGCGCTCCTGCCCCAGCCGGATCAGCGTGAGCAGGGCGAGGGTGAGGGCCAGCCCGGCGAGCCCGACGGTGAGCATCAGGCGGCCCGTCAGCACCGTCTGCCCGCGCGGGCGGGGGATCCGCCGCATGAGGCCCGGGGTCTCCCGGTCGAAGCCGAGGGCGAAGCCGAAGGGCGCGTTCACGACGAAGTGGATCCACAGGACCTGCGGGGGCGTGAAGGGCTCGCCTGCGGCGATGTCGAACAGGGCGGCGCCGAGGAAGGTCAGGACGAAGGTGACCAGCAGGACCAGGACGAAGCGGATGTACTTGGTGAGGTTGTCGTAGAGCTTCCGGCCCTCGGCCACGGCGTGGATGATCGTGGCGAAGTTGTCGTCGGAGAGGATCATCCGGCTGGCGTTCTTGGCGACGCTCGTGCCGCTGCCCATGGCGATGCCCATGTCGGCGGCCTTGATGGCCGGCGCGTCGTTGACGCCGTCGCCGGTCATGGCGACGACCTCGCCCTTCTTCTTGAGGACGTCCGCGAGGAGCACCTTGTGCTCGGGCGCCACGCGGCCGACGACGCCGATCCCGTCGATCCGGTCCAGCTGCTCCTGCTCGGGGAGGGCGGCGAAGTCGGCCCCGAGGACGGCCTCGCCGGGGATGCCGAGCTGGCGGGCGATGGCGGCGCCGGTGGTGACGTCGTCGCCGGTCACCATGCGGACCCGGATGTGGGCGGCCTGGGCGTCGGCGACGGCCGCCTTGGACTCCTCGCGCGGCGGGTCCACCATGCCGACCAGGCTGACCATGTGCAGGTCGGTGACGAGGGCGAGCAGGTCCGCGTCCGGGTCGAAGTCCGCAGGATCGTGGTCCGCCGGGTCGAGGTCGCGGACGGCGGCGGCCATCACCCGGTACCCATCGGCGGCCAGCCGGTTGATCTGCTCCTGGGCCCGGCGGTTCATGTCCTCGTCCCAGGGGATGACGGTGCCCGCGGCGAGCGCGGTGGTGGCGCGGCCCATGACCGCGGGGGCGGCGCCCTTGACGAAGCAGCGGACCACCTTGCGCCCCGAGGCGTCCTTGGCCGCGTGGAAGGTGGCCATCAGCTTGTAGGTGGGGTCGAAGGGGAGGGTGGCGAGGCGGGGCAGCCGCTCCCGGGTCTCCTCGACGTCCAGTCCGGCCTTGTGCCCGAGGACGAGCAGGGCTCCCTCGGTGGGGTCTCCGACGACCTCGCCGCCCACCAGTTTGGCGTCGCTCGCGACCAGGTAGGGCAGCACGGCGTCCTCGATGCCGGCGGAGGTCCCGGCCGCGTGGTGGACCTTGCCGTCGAGGCGGTAGCCCGTGCCGGACACGGTGTACCGGTCGGTGGGGCTGATCACCTCGACGACGGTCACCTGGTTCATCGTCAGGGTGCCCGTCTTGTCGGAGTTGATGGCCGAGGTGAAGCCGAGGGTCTCGACGGACGCCAGCTCCTTGACGATCGCGTTGCGCCGGGCCAGGTTGAGGCTGCCGACCGAGAGGATCACCTGGCTGACGGTGGGGAGCGCCTCGGGGATCGCGGCGATGGCGAGCGAGACGGCGCTGACGAAGAGCACGTCCCAGGCCTGGCCGCGGCTGCGGCCGAGCACGAACATGACGATCATGGTGAGGCCGGCGGCCCCGGCGATCCACAGGGTGAGCGTGTTGAGTTCCCGGGTGAGCGGCGACTGCTCCCGCTTGGTCGCCGAGAGCAGACCGGAGATCTTCCCGAGCTCGGTGCCACTGCCCGTGCCGGTGACGATGACGAGCCCGCTGCCGTGGGTGACCGGCGTGTTCATGAACGCCATGTTCGACTGGTCGCCCGGCCCGAGCCGTTCGGCGGGGAGGGTGGCCGCGTCCTTGGCCGCCGGGGTGCTCTCGCCGGTCAGGGCCGACTCGTCGATCTGCAGGGCGCTGGCCTCGACGATCCGGCCGTCCGCCGGGACCTGGTCGCCCGCCGCGATCAGCACCACGTCCCCGACGACCAGCTGTTCGGCGGGGATCTCCGATTCCGTGCCGTCGCGCCGCACCCGGGCCGTCGCCTTCATCATCGACTTCAGCGAGTTCATGGCGCTCTCGGCCTTGCCCTCCTGGCGCAGGCCGACGACCGCGTTCAGCAGGGTGAGCAGGACGAGCAGGATCGCGGTGTTCCACTCCCGGATCAGCGCGGACACCACCGCCGCGGCCACCAGGATGATCTGCATGTAGCTGCGGTACTGGTCGAGGAAGCGCAGGAGGCCCGGCTTCGGCTTCTCCTCGGGCAGGGCGTTCGGTCCGTCGGAGGCGAGCCGTTCGGCCGCCCGGGCCGCGGGCAGCCCGACCGCGGGATCGACCCCGCAGCGGGCCGCGACGTCCTGCGGGGACCGCGCGTACCAGGCTCCTGGGGTGTCCTCCCCGCCTGCCGGTTCCGGCTGGGCCGTCATCCTCGTACCTCCGATCCGGAACCGGGCTACTTCCGATGCTTGCTGTCGTCGTCCCGCGACCGAATGACGGGGGCCTCCAGCTCCAGTTCTCGCCGGGCGGCCATCAGGTCCTCGTGGGCCCGCTCTCCGACCGTCGGGTACTGCGGGTCGATCTCCATCAGCGCGTGCCCGAGGACGGCCGCGGCGCAGATGCGGGCGAACCACTTGCGGTCGGCGGGGACGACGTACCAGGGCGCCCACTCGGTGCTGGTGGCGGACAGCACGTCGGAGTACGCCCGCTGGTACGCGTCCCAGTAGCGGCGTTCGCGGACGTCGGCGGTGGAGAACTTCCAGTTCTTCTCGGGCAGGTCGATCCGACCGAGGAAGCGCCGGCGCTGCTCCTCCTTGGAGAGGTTGAGGAAGACCTTCACCACGGCGAAGCCGTTGTCGGCGAGGTGCCGCTCCCAGTCGTTGATCTCCCGGTAGCGGCGCTCCCAGACGCCCGGGTCGCGGCCCTCCCCCGGCAGCCGCTGGCGCCGGAGGTACTCGGGGTGCACGCGGACCACGAGGACCTCCTCGTAGTGCGAGCGGTTGAAGATGCCGATCTCACCGCGCCGGGGCAGCCGGCACTGGTAGCGCCACAGGTAGTCGTGGTCGAGCTCCTCCTCCGAGGGCACCTTGAAGCTGCTCACGCGCACGCCCTGCGGGTTGACCCCGCTCATCACGTGCCGGATGGTGCCGTCCTTGCCCGCGGCGTCCATGGCCTGGAGGCACAGCAGCACGCCGCGGGAGTCCTGGGCGGCCAGCCGCGCCTGGTACTCGGCGAGCACCTCCACGCCCTCGGCCAGCAGGGCGACACCCTCCTCCTTGCTCATCTCGGCCTTGTAGAGGGGGTCGAAGTCCGCGGCGAGGTCCACGGTGGACCCGGGTCGGACGCGCAGCGGTTCGATGAACCGCGCGATGCGCTGGGCTCGATTCTCCGCCATCGGTACGCGTCCCTCCGGTCCGGCAGTACCTGCAACGTTCGCCGGGGAAGCGGCCCGCGGCAAACGCTGGGGGCCGTTCGGGGGTGCGCAGCACTGCGGGCGGCCGCATGGGCGGCCGCCCGCAGTCCGTCATTCATTCACCCTTACCGCCAGTACCAGTCCCACCCTGCCCGGTCACTCCAGTAGCCCCTGTCGTTCCAGTAACCCCGGTCGTTCCAGTAGCTCCGGTCGTTCCAGTAGCCCCGGTGGTGGTCGCCGCGCCCGTGGTTGTCCCAGCACCAGTCGCGGCCCCAGCGGTCGCAGCAGTCACGCCAGTCGCGCCAGTCGCGCCAGTCGCCCCAGCGACCGTTGCCGCGCCAGTCGTCGCACCGGTTCCAATTGCCGTTCGGGTTGGTCTGCGGGGCCTGAACGGCCGGCTGGGTCTGGGAGAGCCCTGCGGCGAAAGCACCGCTCACGGGTGTCAGGCCGAGCGTTACGCCAGCGGCGCCTGCAACGACCGCCGCAATGATCCCACGGCGCATGGTCATGCACCTCCGAGCATTATTGACGAAAGCTGACACAAAGGTCATTTCCACCCTCCCTCGTCCCCCGCCGCATGTCAAAAGCGCAGCTGAGAAACCCGGCGCGAACCGGCTCTTCCCACCAACCTCACAGGGCAATACACCTAGCGGCGGGTCGGCCGGTCGTCGAGGACGGCGATGCCGTCCAGTTCGACCAGGGCGTCCACGTCCCAGAGGCGGACGATGCCGACCACCGCCATCGCCGGGTAGTGGCGGCCCGCCAGACGTCGCCAGATGCGTCCCAACTCGGGGGCGTGGGTGCGGTACGCGGCCACGTCGACGGCGTAGACCGTGACCCGGACCAGGTCGGCGGGGGTGCCGCCGGCCGCGCCCAGGGCCGTCAGCAGACCGGACAGGGCCCGCTCGAACTGCTCGGGCAGGGTCGCCCCGACCACCTTGCCCGCGGTGTCCAGCGCGGTCTGCCCGGCCAGGAACACCAGCCGGGACCCGCTCGCGGCCACGGCGTGGGAGAAGCCCGCCGGCGGGGAGAGCTCCGCCGGGTTGATGCGCTCCGGGCTCACCGGTACAGCTCCCGCGCGATGATCGTGCGCTGGACCTCGCTGGCGCCCTCGTAGATGCGGGGCGCCCGGACCTCCCGGTAGAGGTGCTCCAGCAGGTGGCCGCGCTGGAGGGCGACCGCCCCGTGCAGTTGGACCGCGTGGTCGACCACGTACTGGGCGGTCTCCGTCGCCAGCAGCTTCGCCATCGCCGAGCGGCGGGGCACGTCCGGTGCGCCGGCGTCGTACGCACCCGCCGCCGCGTAGACCAGCAGCCGGGCGGCCTCGGTCCGGGTGGCCATCTCGGCCACCCGGTGCCCCACCGCCTGCAGGTCGCCGAGCACGCCGCCGAAGGCGGGCCGGCGCGCCGTGTACGCCAGGGTCGCGTCCAGCGCGGCCCGCGCCATGCCGACCGCGAAGGCCCCCACGCTCGGCCGGAACAGGTTCAGGGTGGCCATCGCCACGGCGAAGCCGCGGCCGGGCTCGCCCAGCAGGTCGTCGGGGCCGACCGGGACCCCGTCGAAGACGAGCCTGCCGATGGGGTGCGGGGAGAGCATGTCCAGGGGTTCGCCGGTCAGGCCGGGCCGGTCGGCGGGCACCAGGAAGGCGGTGACCCCGCGGGCGCCGGGCGCCTCACCCGTTCGGGCGAAGACGGTGTAGAAGTCCGCCTCGGGGGCGTTGGAGATCCAGCACTTCTCCCCGCTCAGCCGCCAACCCCGCCCCGCACCCCGCCCCGACCCTGCACCGGATCCGGACCCGCGGCGCGGGCCGTCGGCCTCGGCCGCCAGGGCCAGCGCCGCCGCGTCCGAGCCGGCCCCCGGCTCGCTCAGCGCGAAGGCCGCCACCGCCCGGCCGGCCCGCACCTGCGGCAGCCAGCGCTCCCGCTGCGCCGCCGTGCCCGAGCCGAGCACGGGGTGCGCGCCGAGCC
Organism: Streptomyces pallidus (ex Mingjun et al. 2026); assembly: GCF_051550185.1. Classification (NCBI taxonomy): domain Bacteria; kingdom Bacillati; phylum Actinomycetota; class Actinomycetes; order Kitasatosporales; family Streptomycetaceae; genus Streptomyces; species Streptomyces pallidus (ex Mingjun et al. 2026). The sequence goes on from NZ_CP196181.1 coordinate 2,043,614, forward strand.
CCTGCAGGGCGAGGGCCGTCTCCGCTTCCGTACATCCGTACGCGAGGGACTCGCGCAGCAGGCACAGCTCCAGGGCGCCGGCGTCGAAGACCCGCTCCAGCAGGCCGAGCTCCCCCAGCTCCGCCAGCAGGGGCCGGTTGACCCGCCCCGGCTCCCCCTTGTCGGCCAGCGGCCGCAGCCGGGTGGCCGACAGGGCGCGCAGCCGCCCGCACCACTCCTCTTGATCTGCTCCGAGCGCGAATCCGTTCATGCGAACATCCCCGGTTCTATCGCGTCCTGTTGACTGCCGTCACCATCACGATACGCTCCTGGCAGTGCCTCCCGGCCACGGCCGGGAGGGTCCGCACGGCCGGCTCCACCCACCTCGGTCCCCCGCCGGGGGCCGCTGCCGTCGCAAGGGGGCGCACCCGCCTTGGAGCTCAAGCCTTCCGCCCACGCCGACACCTTCGCGCGCGACCACCTGCCGCCGCCCCACACCTGGCCGCGGCTGCTCTTCGAGTTGCCCGAGCTGGCCTACCCGGACCGGCTCAACTGCGGGGCCGAGCTGCTCGACGCCACCATCGACCGGTTCGGGCCGGACCGTCCCGCCTTCCACACCGGCACCGGCGAGGTCTGGTCGTACGGCGAGCTGCGCGACCGGGTCGACCGGATCGCCCACGTCCTCACCTCCGACCTGGGCGTCGTCCCCGGCAACCGGGTGCTGCTGCGCGGGCCGACCGGACCCTGGCTCGCCGCCTGCTGGCTCGCCGTGCTGAAGGCGGGCGCGGTCGCCGTCACCGTCCTGGCGCAGCAGCGGGCGCACGAGCTGGCCACCGTCTGCGCGATGGCCCGGGTACGGCACGCGCTGTGCCACGCGGACGTCACGGACGACCTGGCCAAGGCCGGGGTGCCCGACCTGCGGATCACCCCGTACGGCAGTGCCGACCCCCGCGACCTGCTCCGGCTCGCCGAGCGGCACGGGGCGCCTTACCCCGCGGTGCGGACCTCCGCCGACGACGTGGCCCTGATCGCCTTCACCTCCGGCACCACCGGCCGCCCCAAGGGCTGCATGCACTTCCACCGCGACCTGCTCGCCGTGGCCGACACCTTCTCCCGCAGCGTGCTGCGCCCCCGGCCCGACGACGTCTTCGCGGGCAGCCCGCCGCTCGGCTTCACCTTCGGCCTCGGCGGCCTGGTCGTCTTCCCGCTGCGCGCCGGCGCCTCGGCGCTGCTGCTGGAGCAGGCCGGGCCGCGCACCCTGCTGCCCGCGCTGGCCCGGCACCGGGTCACCGTCCTGTTCACCGCCCCCACCGCCTACCGGGCCATGCTGGACACCCTGGGACCGTACGACGCCGGGGCGTACGACCTGTCGGCGCTGCGCCGCTGCGTGTCGGCGGGCGAGAACCTGCCGGCCGCCACCTGGCACGCCTGGTACGCACGCACCGGGCTGCGGATCATCAACGGGATCGGCGCCACCGAGCTGCTGCACATCTTCATCTCCGCCGCCGACGACGAGATCCGCCCGGGCACCACGGGCCGCGTGGTGCCCGGCTGGCAGGCCCGGATCGTGGACGGCGCCGGGCGGCCCGTCGCGGACAACGAGCCGGGGCTGCTCGCCGTGCGCGGCCCCGTGGGCTGCCGCTACCTGGCGGATCCGCGTCAGGAGGAGTACGTGCGGGACGGCTGGAACCTGACGGGCGACACCTACGTACGGGACCCGGAAGGCTACTTCCGCTACGTCTCCAGAGCCGACGACATGATCATCTCGGCGGGCTACAACATCGCCGGTCCGGAGGTGGAGGAAGCACTGCTGCGCCACCCGGACGTGGCGGAGGCCGCCGTGGTGGGCCGCCCGGACGAGCGACGCGGGCAGATCGTGGTCGCCTACACGGTGCCGCGGCAGGGGGCCACCCTGTCGGAGGACGCGCTGCGGGCCTTCATGCGGGCGGAGCTGGCCCCGCACAAATGCCCGCGGGCGTTCGTCTTCCTGTCCTCGCTGCCCCGCACGGCGACGGGGAAACTGCAGCGGTTCCGGCTGCGCGATCTACAGTGAACTCGTGGCCGAGCAGCACACCCCGCGATCCCTGATCGTCACCTTCTACGGCGCCTACGGGCGGTCCTTCGAGGGCCCGGTGCCGGTGTCCGCGCTGGTCCGCCTGCTGGGCGCGGCCGGAGTCGACGCCCCGTCGGTCCGCTCGTCGGTGTCCCGGCTCAAGCGGCGCGGCTTCCTGCTGCCCGCGCGGGCGGCGGACGGCTCCGCCGGGTACGAGCTCTCCGCGGAGGCCCGGCAGCTGCTGGACGACGGCGACCGGCGGATCTACGGCGACCGCGTCGCCCGCGGCACCGGCGAATGGCTGGTCGCGGTGTTCTCCGTGCCCGAACAGGAGCGGGCCAAGCGGCACCTGCTCCGCTCCCGGCTGGCCCGGCTCGGCTACGGCTCGGTCGCGCCCGGGGTGTGGATCGCCCCGGCCCACCTGTACGAGGAGACCGCGCACACCCTGGACCGGCTGCAGCTGACGGGGTACGTGGAGCTGTTCCGCGGCGAGCACCTCGGCTTCGCGCCGACCGCCGAGGCGGTGGCCCGCTGGTGGGACCTGACGGCCCTGGCCAAGGAGCACGAGGAGTTCCTCGACCGGCACGAGCCGGTGCTGCGCGCCCTCCAGCAGGGCGGCTCCCCCCGTCCGGAGAAGGCCTACCGCGACTACCTGCTCGCCCTGGACAGCTGGCGCCGGCTCCCGTACGCCGATCCGGGGCTGCCGCACGACCTGCTGCCGTCGGACTGGCCGGGCGACCGGGCGGCGGCGGTCTTCGCCGAGCTCCACTCCCGGCTGCGGGACGCGGGGGCCCGCTTCGTGGAACCGTGACGGGCGGAGCCGGCGTCCCGACGGGACGTGACCACAAACGATCTTCCTCCGGAAGCTTCCGGCTCAGCACCCCAGGCCCGGCCGCCGCAGGCCCGGCCGCCGCAGGCCCCACCAGCCGGCTTCGGGCCGCCGGTCCCCCCGCCGCCCCTGCTCCCGCCCGCCGCGGCGGCACGGTCGGGGAAGTGGCCGCGCATCCGGTCCGTAATCGCCGTGGCGCTGCTCGGCGCCGGCGCCGGCTACCTCGCCCACGTGCTCGCCGCCAACGCCCGCGCCTACTGCGACGCGGGCTGGGAGGCGGGTGGGAAGTTCGAGATGTTCTTCCAGATGGTGGGGCTCGTCCCGGGGTGTGCGGTGCTCGCGGTACTGGTGTGGCTGCTGGCCCGGCGGGTGCACCCGACGGTGGGGGTGGCGGCCGTGCTGCTGGTGCTGGGGACAGTGGTCGTCTGGTACTTCGCCACGCAGGGCACCCTCGACGGCTACCGCGGGGATTCGGGGTCGTGCGGGCCGGACAACGTGCCGCCGTGGTGGCCGGGCTGGCTGCCCTCCTGAGACCGGCCGGGGGCCGCTGAAACCGGATGCGGGCGGCCCGGGTCGGGCTGCATCATGCGGGGCATGACGTGGACCTTCACGCACGACCTGGCGGCCTGGCGGGCCGCGGCGGGCCCGGCCGTGGCCGCCGACCCGGTGTCCAACACCCTGCTGCTGACGGTGGCCGGCGGGCTGCACCGCCGGGGCCCGCAGGCGTACTCCGCCGACGAGCCGGTGTTCGGCTGGTGGACCGGCGCGGACGGCGCCGTGGCCGGCGGGCTGCTGTGGACGCCGCCGTACCCGCTGGTGCTGGGCACCGTACCGGACGAGGCGGTGACGGCCCTCTGCGAGGCGCTGCACCGGGAGCCGCTGCTGAGCGGCATCGGCGGGTTCAACGCGCGGCTCGCGCACGGACGGCGGCTGGCGGCGGCCTGGGGACGGCCGGTCGCCGAGCCGGAGGTGATGCGGCTGTACCGGCTCGGCGAGCTGGCGGACCCGGACCCCGCCCCCGCCGGGCGGGCCAGGCCGGCCGGCGAGGCGGACTGGCCGCTGGTGCGGGAGTGGTTCACGGCGTTCGCGCACGAGATCGGCGACCCGGTGGCCGCCGACGCGGTCGTGCGTGACCGGGTCGCCGGCAACGGCGTCCTGCTGTGGGAGGACGGCACGGGCCGGCCGGTGGCGCTGGCCGCGTTCAGCCCGGCGGAGGGCGGGGCCTCCCGGATCGGCCCGGTGTACACGCCGCCGCAGGACCGGCGCCGGGGGTACGCGGCCGGGGTGACGCACGCCGCGGTGGGGGCGGCCCTCGCGGCCGGGGCGGCGGAGGTGCTGCTCTTCGCGGACACGGCGAACCCGACCAGCACCGGCGTGTACCTGAGGCTCGGCTTCCGGCCGGTCGAGGACCGGGTCCTGGTACTGGCCGGATGACCGGCCGGGGCGGTCCGGTCGGGGCCGGCGGTGCGGTGGTTCAGCCCTTGCCGGTCGGGGGTTTGCGGCTGCCCGCCCGGTAGGGGGCCGGCCAGGGCGCGGCGGGGCCGCGGTAGTCCTGGTCGGCGGCCGCGTGCAGGGTCCAGTGCGGGTCGTAGAGGTGGGGGCGGCCGATCGCGCACAGGTCGGCGCGGCCGGCCAGCAGCAGGGAGTTGACGTCGTCCCAGGAGGAGATGGCGCCGACGGCGATCACGGGGACGCCGAGCGCGTTGCGGATCCGGTCGGCGTACGGGGTCTGGTACGAGCGCCCGAACTCGGGGGCCTCGTCGGCGACGACCTGGCCGGTGGACACGTCGACGGCGTCGGCGCCGCGGGCGGCGAAGGCGGCCGCGATGTCCACGGCCTCCTCGGGCGTGGTGCCGCCCGGTGCCCAGTCGGCGGCGGAGAAGCGGACGGTCATGGGCCGGTCCTCGGGCCAGACCTCGCGGACGGCGTCGAAGACCTCCAGCGGGAAGCGCAGCCGGTTCTCCAGCGGCCCGCCGTAGGCGTCGTCGCGGTGGTTGGTCAGCGGGGACAGGAACCCGGACAGCAGGTAGCCGTGGGCGCAGTGCAGTTCCATTAGGTCGAAGCCGCAGTCGGCGGCCCGGGCGGCGGCCGCGGTGAACTCGCCGCGGATCGCGGTGAGGTCTCGGCGGGTCAGGGCGCGCGGCACGGGTGAGACGCCCGGCCGGTACGGCAGTGCGGAGGCGGCGACCACCGGCCAGTTGCCCTCCGGGAGGGGGTCGTCCATCCCCTCCCACATCAGCCGGGTGGAGCCCTTGCGGCCCGAGTGTCCGAGCTGGACGCCGAAGGCCGTGCCGGGCGCCGAGCCGTGCACGAAGTCGACGATCCGCTTCCAGGCGGCGGCCTGCCCTTCGGTGTACAGGCCGGTGCAGCCGGGGGTGATCCGGCCCTGGGGGGACACGCAGACCATCTCGGTCATCACCAGGCCGGCCCCGCCGAGGGCCCGGGAGCCGAGGTGGACGAGGTGGAAGTCGCCGGGGGTGCCGTCCCCGTCGGCGGCCGAGTACATGTCCATCGGGGAGACCACGACCCGGTTGCGCAGGGTCAGGCCGCGCAGCCGCAGCGGGGTGAACATGGGCGGGGTGGCGTCGTCGGGGCAGCCGAAGTCGCGTTCGACGGCGCGGGTGAACCGTTCGTCGCGCAGCCGCAGGTTGCCGTGGGTCACCCGGCGGCTGCGGGTGAGCAGGTTGAAGGCGAACTGCCGGTCGGGCTGGTCGACGTAGCCGGCGAGTTCCTCGAACCAGCGCATGCTGGCGGCGGCCGCGCGCTGGGTGGAGGCGACCGCGGGCCGCCGCTCGGCCTCGTACGCGGCCAGGGCTGAGGGGACGTCCGGCTCGGCGGCCACGGCCTCGGCGAGGGCGAGGGCGTCCTCGACGGCGAGTTTGGTGCCGGAGCCGATGGAGAAGTGCGCGGTGTGCGCGGCGTCGCCGAGGAGCACCACGTTGCCGTGCGACCAGTGCTCGTTGACGACGGTGCGGAACGCCGTCCAGGTGGAGCGGTTGCCGCGCAGCGGCCGGCCTCGCAGGGCCTCGCCGAAGAGCTTGGCGCAGCGGGCGGCCGATTCCGTCTCGTCGCACAGGTCGAAGGCGGCGGCCCGCCAGACCTCCTCCCGCATCTCGACGATCACCGTGGAGGCGTCCGCCGAGAACGGGTAGGCGTGCAGCTGCATGATTCCGTGCTCGGTCTGGGTGATCTCGAAGCGGAACGCGTCGAAGGCGAAGTCGGCGGCCAGCCAGATGTACCGGCAGCGCCCGCTCGTCAGCGTGGGCCGGAAGTGCTCGGCCCCGCTCTGCCGGGTGGGGCTGTGCACCCCGTCGGCGGCGACGACCAGGTCGTACGAGGCCGCCAGGGTTTCGACGGGTGGTGCCGGGGTGCGGAAGCGGAGGGTGACGCCGAGGGCGGTGCAGCGCTCGTGCAGGATCTGGAGGAGCCGGCGCCGGCCGAGGGCGGCGAAGCCGTGGCCGCCGGAGGTCAGCATCCGGCCGCGGTGGACGATGTCGATGTCGTCCCAGCGGACGAACTCGGCGCTGAGGGCGGCGTGGACGGCGGCGTCGGCGCGTTCGATGCCGCCGAGGGTCTCGTCGGACAGCACCACGCCGAAGCCGAAGGTCCGGTCGGGGGCGCTGCGCTCCCACACCTCCACCCCGTGGCCCTGCCGGGCCAGGAGCGCGGCGGCGTACAGTCCGCCCGGTCCCCCGCCGATCACCGCGACCCGGAGCGGGTCCGTACCGCGCTGCGCGACGGGCATGGCGCTACCTGCCCTTCCACTCCGGCGGCCGCTTCTGGGTGAAGGCGGCGTGGAACTCGGCGTAGTCCCGCCCGTTCATCAGCAGGGCCTGGGTGTTGGCGTCGAGTTCGACCGCGGCCGCCAGCGGCATGTCGAGCTCGGCGGTGAGCAGTGCCTTGGTCTGGGCGTAGGCGAGGGCGGGGCCGGCGGCGAGGCGGGCGGCGAGCTCGGCGGCCCGCGCGTCGGCCCCGCCCTCCTCGGTGAGTTCGCTGAGCAGGCCGATGCGCTCGGCCTCGACGGCGTGGACGGGCTCTCCGAGCATCAGCAGCCGGGTGGCGTGGCCGAGGCCGACGACGCGGGGCAGCAGGTAGGCGGCGCCCATGTCGCCGCCGGAGAGGCCGACGCGGGTGAAGAGGAACGCGAAGCGGGCGGTGGGGTCGGCGATGCGGAAGTCCGCGGCGAGGGCGAGGACCGCGCCGGCGCCGGCGGCGACCCCGTGGACGGCGGCGATCACGGGGAAGGGGCACTCCCGGACGGCGCGCACGACCTGGCCGGTCATCCGGTTGAAGTCGAGGAGCTGGGCGGTGTCCATGGCGAGGGTGGCGCCGATGATCTCGTCCACGTCGCCGCCGGAGCAGAAGCCGCGCCCCTCGCCGCCGAGCACGAGGGCGCGCACGGAGCGTTCCCGGGAGAGTTCGGCGAGGAGGTCGCGCAGGTCGGCGTAGGCACCGAAGGTGAGGGCGTTGAGCTTCTCGGGGCGGGTGAGGGTGACGGTGGCCACGCCGTCCTGCCGGGTCACCCGCAGGTGGCGCCACCGCTGGGTTGCCGGGGTGGAACCGATGAAGGGGCTCACGGGAACGACGGTATCACCGTATCCTGACTTCCGTCACAGAAGCGCGATATACGGGTGGAGGCGGCCACCCGGGCGGCCGTCAGACGGCCGGCCGGGCGAGGGTCGCGACGAGGACGGCCTTGATGGTGTGCAGCCGGTTCTCGGCCTCGTCGAAGACGACGGAGTGCGCGGACTCGAACACCTCGTCCGTGACCTCCAGCGAGTCCAGCCCGTGCCGGGCGTGGATCTCGCGGCCGACGCCGGTGCCCAGGTCGTGGAAGGCCGGCAGGCAGTGCAGGAACTTCACGTCCGGGTTGCCGGTGGCGCGCAGCACGTCCATCGTGACGGCGTACGGGGCCAGGGCCGCGATCCGCTCGTCCCAGACCTCCTTGGGCTCACCCATCGAGACCCAGACGTCGGTGGCGACGAAGTCGGCCTCGGCGACGCCCTCGGCCACCTCCTCGGTCAGCGTGATCCGGGCGCCGCTGTCGGCAGCGAGCTCGCGGGCCCGGGCGACGACGTCCTCGGCGGGCCAGTAGGCCTTCGGGGCGACGATGCGGACGTCCATGCCGAGCAGGGCGCCGGTGACCAGGTAGGAGTTGCCCATGTTGAAGCGGGCGTCGCCGAGGTAGGCGAAGGCGGTGCGGTCCAGCGGCTTGGCGCAGTGCTCGGTCATGGTGAGGACGTCGGCCAGCATCTGGGTGGGGTGCCAGTCGTCGGTGAGGCCGTTGTAGACGGGCACTCCGGAGTGCTCGGCGAGCGCCTCGACGACCTCCTGGCCGTCGCCCCGGTACTGGATCGCGTCGAACATCCGGCCCAGCACGCGGGCGGTGTCCTTGACCGACTCCTTGTGGCCGATCTGGGAGCCCGCGGGGTCGAGGTAGGTGGTGTGGGCGCCCTGGTCGGCGGCGGCGACCTCGAACGCGCAGCGGGTGCGGGTCGAGGTCTTCTCGAAGACCAGGGCGATGTTCCGGCCCGCGAGGCGGCGCTGTTCGACCCCCGCCTTCTTGGCCGCCTTCAGCTCGGCGGCGAGCTCGACCAGGCCGCGGAACTCGGCGGCGGTGAAGTCGAGCTCCTTGAGGAAACTACGGCCGACGAGGTCGGTGGGCATGGCGGCACTCCAGGGTCACGTGACGGGGAATGCTGGAAGTCTATACGACAGCATGCATTCATATACAGCCCCTGTTTTCCCCGCCTCCGCACCATCGTGCCTCGTCAGACGCCTCCGGGCGCACTGCGGGCCGCCGTACGGGTCATACGGGATCCCGCTCCACCGGGCAGCTCATGCACCGCGGACCGCCCCGGCCCCGCCCGAGTTCGCTGCCCGGGATCTCGATGACCTCGATGCCCTCCTTGCGCAGGTGCGTGTTGGTCGTCACGTTCCGCTCGTACGCGACGACCACCCCCGGCTCCACCGCCAGCACGTTGCAGCCGTCGTCCCATTGCTCGCGCTCTGCCGCGTGGACGTCCTGCCGGGCGGTCAGCACGCGGATCGCGTCCAGCCCGAGCGCCTCGGCGATGGCCCGGTGCATGTGCTCCGGCGGGTGGTCGCTCACCTTCAAATCGTGCGCGCCGGCACCCGGCTCGATGGTGTACGAGCGCAGCATGCCCAACCCCGCGTACTGGATGAACGTATCTCCGTCGACCATCGTCATCACGGTGTCCAGGTGCATCAGCGCCCGGCGCTTGGGCATGTCGAGCGCGACGATGGCGGTCGCCGACCCGGCGGCGAACAGGCCGCGGGCGAGCATCTCCACCGCCTGCGGGGTGGTCCGCTCGCTCATCCCGATCAGGACCGCCCCGTTGCCGATGACGAGCACGTCCCCGCCCTCGATGGTCGAGGGGTAGTCGGCCTGCCCCTGCGACCAGTAGTGGAAGGCGCCCGAGGCGGTGAACAGCGGGTGGTGCCGGTAGATCGCCTCGAAGTGCACCGTCTCGCGCTGCCGGGCCGGCCAGCGCATCGCGTTGATCGACACCCCGTCGTAGATCCAGGCCGAGGTGTCCCTGGTGAACAGGTGGTTGGGCAGCGGCCCCAGCAGGAAGTCGTCCAGCTCCATGGCGTGGAAGCGGACCGAGACCGGTTCCGCGTGCCGCTCCAGGTACTCGCGCTTGGTCATGCCGCCGACCAGCGCCTCGGCGAGGTCGGCCGACGCCAGCCCGTCGAACACCGCGCGCAGGTGGTCGGTGGCGAGCGGCCCGTACTCCTTCTCGTCGAAGACCCGGTCGAGGACGAGGTGCCTCGCCTCGGGGATGTCCAGGGCCTCGCGCAGCAGGTCGCCGAAGAGGTGCACCTCCACGCCCCGGTCCCGGAGCACGTCGGCGAATCCGTCGTGCTCCTGGCGGGCCCGGCGCACCCACAGCACGTCGTCGAAGAGCAGTGCGTCCTTGTTGCTCGGTGTGAGCCGCTTCAGCTCCAGGTCGGGCCGGTGGAGGATGACGCGGCGAAGCCGTCCGGCCTCGGAGTCGACATGGAATCCCATGGCGTACACGTTCGCAGACCGGACGGCTTTTTGACGTGGCGTTGGCTCAGGAGGCCCCGGCGGACCCCGGGTCGCTCCGGTTCACTGCAGACCGAGCAGCGCGGCCGACGCCCCGACCAGCTCCGGACCGGTCAGACCCAGCTTGGGGAGGGTCGCGTTCGGGATGCCGTGGTTGCTGCCGTCGGGCATCGTCAGCGGGGCCCCGAGGACCTCACCGGGGGTGCGGGCGACCAGGTCGGTGGCCGGGGCCTCCAGCGCGCCCTCCCCGTCGGTCGCGGGGTCGCCGAGCAGGTTGGGGTCGGCAGCAGGTCGCCGGACTGGTGGCGGACCTCCGGGGCGCCGACGACGGGCAGCGGAACACCGGTGCCCACGCGCGGCGTCTCCACGCCCAGCGTGGTCTTCACCGCTTCCAGCGGGACGTCGACCGGCACCGCGTCGGCCGCCGCCGGGCCGGCCGCGCCGGCGGCCCCGGAAAGTTCCCCCATGCGACCTAATTCGGGGCCCTGCCGGGGCACGGGATTTGCGCGCCCCCGGCGCACACCCCCTCGCGCCGGCCGCGCCCACGCGGTGGCGGGCGCGGCCGGGCCGGCCGTCAGGCCGTCAGGCCGTCACAGCCGGGGGTCGACCGGCTCCGACTCCAGGGCGAGCACCGCGAAGACCGCCTCGTGGACCCGCCACAGCGGCTCGCCGTCCGCCAGCCGGTCCAGGGCCTCCAGCCCGAGGGCGTACTCTCGCAGCGCGAGCGACCGCTTGTGGCCCAGGTGCCGCGCCCGCAGCCGCTCCATCTGCTCCGGGCGCGTGTACTCCGGCCCGTAGATGATCCGCAGGTACTCCCGGCCGCGGACCTTGATGCCGGGCTGGACCAGGCGTCCCCGCCCGTCCCGGGCGTACGCCTGGAGCGGCTTGACGACCATGCCCTCGCCGCCGGCGGCCGTGAGCTCCAGCCACCACTCGGTCCCCGCCCGTACGGAGTCCGGGTCGGCGGTGTCCACCAGGATCCGGGCGGTGCGGCGCAGCAGCCCGGTGCCGGCCGCCTCGTCGGCGGCGACGAGGCGGTCCAGCCAGAACAGCTGCTCGTCGTGGGGCACGGCGGCCAGCGACCGCCCGGCCGCGGCCAGCAGCTGGAACGGCGCGAACCGTACGCCGTCCAACCCGTCGGTGGTCCAGCAGTAGCGGCGGTAGGCGTCGGTGAACCGGGCGGCGTCCGCGGCCCGCTCCTGCTGGCGCTCCAGCAGGCCGCCGGTGTCCACGCCCCGCCCGGCGGCCGCGGCCAGGGCGGCTACCGCGTCGGGGAAGGCGGCGCGGGAGGCCGCCCCGACGGCCGCGTACTGGTTGCGCAGCAGCCCGGCGGACTTCAGCGACCAGGGCAGCAGCTCCCCGTCGAGGAGCAGCCAGTCCGTGTCCAGCTCCTCCCACAGGCCCGCGTCGGTGACGGCGGTCCGGATCCGGGCGAGGACCTGCTCGGTGACCGCCGGATCGGGGAAGAAGGGCCGGCCGGTACGGGTGTAGACGGAGCCCGTGGCGGTGCCGTCGGTACCGAACCGCTCCCGGGCGGCGTCGGCGTCCCGGCACAGCAGGACGGTGGCGCGGGAGCCCATGTGCTTCTCCTCGCAGACGACCTGGGCGATCCCGTCGGCACGGTACTGGGCGAAGGCCTCCGCCGGGTGCTCCAGGTGGCGGCCCTCCTTCGAGGTCGCCGCGGGCGCCATCGTCGGCGGGAGGTACGGCACCAGCCGGGGGTCCACCGCGAAGCGGCTCATGACCTCCAGGGCGGCCGCCGCGTTCTCCTCGCGCACGGCGACGTTGCCCAGGTGCCGGGTCTCCACGGTCCGCCGCCCGTGCACGTCGGCCAGGTCGAGCGGGCGGCCCTCGCGGCCCCCGGGGGCCTCGGCCGCGAGCGGCTTGACCGGCTCATACCAGACCCGCTCCGCCGGTACGTCGACCAGTTCCCGCTCCGGCCAGCGCAGGGCGGTCATCCGGCCGCCGAACACCGCGCCGGTGTCCAGGCAGATGGTGTTGTTGATCCAGGACGTGTCCGGGACCGGGGTGTGGCCGTAGACCACGGCCGCCCTGCCCCGGTACTCCTCGGCCCACGGGTAGCGCACCGGCAGCCCGAACTCGTCCGTCTCGCCGGTGGTCTCCCCGTACAGGGCGTGCGAGCGGACCCGGCCGGAGGTCCGGCCGTGGTACTTCTCGGGCAGGCCTGCGTGGCAGACCACCAGCCGGCCCCCGTCGAGGACGTAGTGGCTGACCAGGCCGGCGATGAACGCGCGGACCTCCCGCACGAACTCCTCGGGCTCGCGGGCCAGCTGCTCGACGGTCTCGGCGAGGCCGTGGGTCAGCCGGACCCTGGAGCCCTTGAGGTGGCGGCCGAGCTTGTTCTCGTGGTTGCCGGGCACGCACAGGGCGTTGCCGGAGCGGACCATGCCCATCACGCGGCGCAGGACGCCGGGGCTGTCCGGGCCGCGGTCCACGAGGTCGCCGACGAACACGGCGGTGCGGCCCTCGGGGTGGACGCCGTCCGCGTAGCCGAGCTTGGTGAGCAGGGTCTCCAGCTCGGAGGAGCAGCCGTGGACATCGCCGATGATGTCGAAGGGGCCGGTGAGGTGGGTGAGGTCGTTGAACCGCTTCTCGCGGACGACCTCGGCCTTCTCCACCTCCTCGACGGAGCGCAGCACGTGCACTGTGCGGAAGCCCTCGCGCTCCAGGCCTCGCAGCGAGCGGCGCAGCTCGCGGCGGTGCCGCTGGATGACGTGGCGGGGCAGGTGGGCCCGGTCGGGGCGGGCGGCGTTGCGCTCGGCGCAGACCTGCTCGGGCAGGTCGAGGACGACGGCGACCGGCAGCACGTCGTACTCGCGGGCGAGCCTCACCAACTGCCGGCGGGCCTCCTGCTGGACGTTGGTGGCGTCCACGACGGTGAGGCGGCCGGCCGCCAGCCGCTTGCCGGCGATGTGGTGCAGGACGTCGAAGGCGTCCTTGCTGGCGCTCTGGTCGTTCTCGTCGTCGCTGACGAGCCCGCGGCAGTGGTCGGAGGAGATGACCTCGGTGGGCTTGAAGTGCCGGCGGGCGAAGGTGGACTTGCCCGAGCCGGTGGCTCCGATCAGGACGACGAGGGACAGGTCGGGGACGGGGAGCACGCGGCGGTCGGTGCTGCCGGCCGGGGAACCGGTGGTCGTGGTGTCGGTGGTCGTGGTGTCGGTGGTCGTGGTGTCGGTGGTCATGCCGCCTCTCCCTCCTTCGGGGTGCCGGTGGTGCGGGTCGTCTCGGCGGGGTCGCCGGCGCGGGTGAAGACGGCCATCTGGGTGGGCGGGCCGACCTCGGGGTCGTCCTCGCCGACCGGCGTGAACTCCACGGCGTAGCCGTGCCGTCCGGCGACCGTCGCGGCCCACTCCCGGAACTCCGCGCGGGTCCACTCGAAGCGGTGGTCCGCGTGCCGGAACCGGCCGGCGGGCAGGGTCTCCCAGCGGACGTTGTACTCGGCGTTGGGCGTGGTGACGAGGACGGTGCGGGGGCGGGCCGCGCCGAACACCGCGTACTCCAGTGCGGGCAGCCGCGGCGGGTCCAGGTGCTCGACGACCTCGCTGAGCACGGCCGCGTCGTAGCCGGCCAGCCGCTTGTCGGTGTACGCGAGCGAGCCCTGCAGCAGCCGTACGCGCCCGCTCTGCTTCTCCCCCATCCGGTCCAGCCGCAGCCGCCGGGCCGCGGTGCCCAGGGCGCGCATGGACACGTCGACACCGGTGATCTCGGTGAACGACGCGTCCCGCAGCAGCTCCTGCACCAGCTGGCCCTGGCCGCAGCCGAGGTCGAGGACCCGGGCGGCGCCGGCGGCGCGCAGTGCGGCGACGATCGCCCCGCGGCGCCGCACGGCCAGCGGCACGGGCCGCTCGGCGGTGTCGGTGTCCTCGTCGACGGCGTTGTCGAGGTCCTCGGGCTCGCTGCCGTCGGCCTCGGCGAGGCGGGCCAGTTCCAGGCGCTCCAGGGCGTCCCGGGTGAACCGCTGGTGCCGGGCCAGGTAGCGGGAGGCGATCAGGCCGTGCTCGGGGTGCGCGGCGAGCCAGCCGTCGCCGGCCCGCAGCAGCTTGTCCACCTCGTCGGGGGCGACCCAGTAGTGCTTGGCGTCGTCGAGCACCGGCAGCAGGACGTACAGCTGGCGCAGCGCGTCGGTGAGCCGCAGCTCGCCCTCCAGGACGAGCCGTACGTACCGGGAGTCCCCCCACTCGGGAAACCGTTCGTCCAGCGGCAGCGGCTCGGGGCGTACGAGGTCCCAGCCCAGCGGGTCGAACAGCCGGTGCACCAGTTCCGCCCCGCCGCGGGCGGGCAGCGCCGGGATCTCGATCCGCAGCGGGCGGACCTGCTCGACGAGCTCCGGGCGTGCGGTGCAGCGGCCGTTCAGCGCGCTGCCGAACACCCCGCGCAGGGCGACGGCGAGCAGCGAGGAGGCGGCGTACGGGCGGTCGTTGACGTACTGCGCCAGTGCCGCGTCGGGCGCTCCGCCCCGGCCCTTGCCCTGCCCCCGGCGCACGAGCGCGACGGGGTCCACTTCCAGCAGCAGGGCCGCCGTGCAGCGCTCGGGCGCGGCCTCGGGGTAGAAGACGTGGGCCGTGCCGTGGGAGGTGGGGAACGCCTGCGCCTTGCCGGGATGCTTGTGCAGCAGGAAGCCCAGGTCCGTGGCGGGTCGTTCGGGGGTACCGGTGGTGGAGATCGTCAGGAACACACGCCCGATTCTCGACCTTCGCCCGCTGCCGCCGCCTCCTGTTTTCCCGCCGCCCGCGGCGCCCGCGGCGCCCGCCGTGGCGTCGGCCGCTTCGGGGCGCGGACTTCCGCTTCTTCAGGCGGTGCCGGTTGCGCCCCCCGCGACCTCGGCGGCCAGCCGGGCGATGCGGGCGGGGCCGATGCGGCAGCAGCCCCCGAGGAGGCGGGCGCCGGCCCGCCGCCAGGCGGCCGTGGGCCAGGGGGACTGCGGATCGGCGGGGCGGGCCCAGGTGCCGGTGGCCGCGTCCCAGACGGAGCCGTCGTTGGGGTAGGCCAGGAGCGGCAGGTCCGTGACGGAGGCGGCGGCTTCGAGGGCGGGCAGGACGTCCTGCGGGTCGCAGCAGTTGACCCCGGTCGCGATGACCTGCGGGGAGGCCGCGGCGAGGGCGAAGGCCTCGGCCATCGGGCCGCCGGCCCGGGTCCGCCCGGCGGCGACGGTGTAGGAGATCCAGGCGGGGGCGCCCGTCTCGGCGAGGACGGTGACCAGGGCCTCCGCCTCGGCCGCGTCGGGCACGGTCTCCACCGCCAGCACGTCGGGGCCGGCCGCCAGCAGGGCCTCGATGCGCGGGCGGTGGAAGGCGGCGAGCTCGCGGACGGTCAGACCGTACCGGCCGCGGTACTCGGAGCCGTCCGCCAGGACCGCCCCGTACGGGCCGACGGAGGCGGCGACCCACACCTCGTGGTCGGCGGCCTCCGCGGCCCGGGCCGCCAGGGCGACGCTGTGGTGCAGCAGGGCGGTGGTCTCCGCGCGGTCGTGGCCGCGGGCCGCGAAGGCCCCGTACCCCACCTGGTAGCTGGCGGTGATCAGGACCTCGGCGCCGGCCCGCGCGTACGCGGTGTGGGCGGCTTCGACCTGGGCGGGCGCCTCGGCGAGCACCCGGCCCGTCCAGAGGCCGCCGGAGAGGTCGCAGCCCTGGTCGGCGAGCTGGTTGCTCAGGCCGCCGTCGAGGACGACGGCCCGGCGGGACAGGGCTTCGGCGAGCGGGCCGGACGCGCGGGGCACGGTTGCTGCGCCCGGTTCAGTGGAGCTGGGACAGGACCTGGGCCGAGATCAGCTCCAGGTGGTCCAGGTCGTCGAGGTCGAGCATCTGGAGGTAGATGCGGGAGGCGCCGATGGCCTCGTAGGTGCCGATCTTGTGGACGACCTCGGCGGGCGAGCCCGCCAGGCCGTTCGCCTTGAGCTCGTCGACCTCCCGGCCGATGGCGGCGGCCCGGCGGGCGACCTCGGCGTCGTCCCGGCCCACGCAGACCACCAGGGCGTTGGAGTAGACGAGGTCGTCGGGCTTGCGCCCGGCGGCCTCCGCGGCGCTGCGCACCCGGTCGAACTGCCGCTCGCTGTCCGCGATCGAGGCGAAGGGCATGTTGAACTCGTCGGCGTAGCGGGCGGCGAGGCGCGGGGTGCGCTTGGCACCGTGGCCGCCGATGAGGACGGGCACCTTGGCCTGGGCCGGCTTGAGCAGCGCCGGGGAGTTCTCCACCCGGTAGTGGGTGCCGGCGAAGTCGAACGCGGCCCCGGGCTCGGTGGCCCACAGGCCGGTGACGATGGCCAGCTGCTCCTCCAGCCGGGACATCCGCTCGGCGGGGAAGGGGATCCCGTACGCCTTGTGCTCCTCCTCGAACCAGCCGGCTCCCAGACCGAGTTCGATCCGGCCGCCGGACATCTGGTCGACCTGCGCGACCTGGATGGCGAGCACGCCGGGCAGCCGGAAGGTGCCGGCGGTCATCAGCGTGCCCAGCCGGATCCGGCGGGTCTCCCGTGCCAGGCCGGCGAGGGTGATCCAGGCGTCGGTGGGTCCGGGCAGCCCGTCGGCCGACCCCATCCTCAGGTAGTGGTCGGAGCGGAAGAACGCGTCGAAGCCGAGGTCCTCGGTGGCCTTCGCCACGGTCAGGAGGGTGTCGTAGCTCGCGCCCTGCTGGGGCTCGGTGAAGATACGGAGATCCATGACCTCCATCCTGCCCCCATCCCACCCCTGCCGGGTGAATCTCGCCGAGCGGCAGGTCCGCGCCGGGCCCGGCCAGTGACCGGCCCGGACGGGGATCGTTGGCTCGGACGGAGCCGGACCGCCCGGCCCGCCCCGGCGGCGCCCGCCGGTGCGCACACCGCCCCTTCCCCCTGGAAGGGCCAGGGCCGAGGAGGCCGCCATGTCCCACGAGTCCGGGCACGACGACGCGCGCCGGGAGCCCGGCGGGGCCGCTTCGGACGACGCGCCGAAGGGCCTGCTGCAGCAGATGGAGGAGCTGGTGGCGGCCCTGAACGCCGACCTGTCGCAGCTCGACGCCGAGCTGCAGACCTCCGCGGACCGGGCCCCGGGCACGCCGTCCCCCGGGGACCCGCACACCGCGGAGGGCGACCGCCCCTCGTACCGCATGTCCTGACCCGGGCGGCCGCTACGGCGGCCCGGCCCGGGCGGTCCCGCCGCCGGGCCGCCCGGCCTCCGGGACGTTCCCCGGTCAGGCCGTGGCCGAGCCCGGCCCGCGGACCAGCAGCAGGCGCAGGATCGCCCGTACCCGGTCGCTCGACTCGTCGGCCGCGTCGATGGACTCTATGCACTGCCAGTACAGGCCCTCGTCGTCCGTCGCGCAGGCCACGCCGACCAGGGCTATCCCCACCTCGCCCAGCAGCTCCTGGAGTCCGAGCAGGGCCTGCCGGACATCGGCCACCCCGCTCAGCTGCGCCGCTCTCGGCGGGTGGTCGGGCACTCTGCCCTCACCGCGCAGGGCGGCTCTGTCGAACACCCCGCAGCCTCTGCCTCCCGCTTCCCCCAGCCCGCGCGCCTCCGATCTCAGCTCGCGCGGTCCGCTGACCGCGAGCCAGTTACCCATGCCCTGGGCCAGTGCCTGGGCCTGCCAGGCCTCTCCCACGATGTCCAGGGCCGCCCCGCTCCGCGTCAGCGCGTGCCGGCCGGCCGCGATGAGCCGTACCGCATCCATATGCCGTCCCCCGTCCGCACGACATCCGCCGTTCTCACCACTACCCAGAGTGAGGGCAATGAGCCAGTAAAGCCAGGGGTATTAGGAAATCTAAGGACACAAACATGGTTGTGAACAACACCATCACTCCGAAGAGTGACGATTCGGTGTCGAGGTGCCCTCCACAGGGAAGCGGAGTTCGTTCCTCTCGATCTTCGCGGCGAGCGCATCCAGCACATCCACCCCGAGAACCTCGCAGAATTGCAGCAGATACGCGAGCACATCGGCCACCTCGTCGGTCACACGGTGTGCGGTTTCGGGCTTCTCCATGACCTTCGCCGACTGTTCCGGCGTCAGCCACTGGAAGATTTCGACCAGTTCCGCCGCCTCGACACTCAGCGCGACGGCCAGGTTCTTGGGGGTGTGGTACGGCTCCCAGCCGCGTGCGGCGGCGAAGTCGGCCAGCCGCCGCTGGAGTCGGTGCAGCCGCTCCTCGGGGCGACCCTCGTCCGGCCGCCGTTCGTTCGTCTCGCTCATACCTCCAGATCTACCACCGCGACCCCCGGGACCCGGCGGGCGGCCGCCGCGGTCTGCGGGCCCACCGCCGCGACGAGGCGGACGTGGCCGCGCGCGCAGGACAACAGGGCCAGCCGCAGCAGCTCGGCGCTCTGCCGCGGGTCGAGGCAGCGGTCGAGGCCGTCGGCGAGGACGGTCAGCGCCTGTCGGGCGGAGAGCAGTTCGGCGGCCGGGTCCATGGCGAGCACCCCGGGCCCGGTGAGCAGGACCAGGGCCATGGCGAGGAACCGGAGTTCGCCCGAGCCGAGCCGCCCCAGCTCGGTGGCCGGCCGCCCGGGCCCGCGTTCCAGCAGCGCGGACACGAGGCCGTCCGCGGCGGCCCGGACGCCGAGGCCCTCCACCGGCCCCGCGCACGCGGTCCGCGCCGCCCCGGTCAGCAGCGCGTGCCGGGTGCCGCACTCCAGGCGGGTCCGGCGCAGTACGTCGGCCAGGTTGGCGCAGTCCTCCAGCAGCCGCCCCTCGCCCTGCGGGACGGGGGCCCGCATCCGCTCGGGCTGCGGATCGCACGGGAACACCGAGCGCAGCGCCACCACGACCTGCTCGGCGGCGGCGAGGACCTGCCGCTGGCCGGCGGTGGCACCGGCGACCCGGAGGGGGAGCAGGGCGGTACCGAGCCGGTCGTCGGGGAGCGGGGCGCGGGTGAACCCGGTGCTGCCGCCGGTCAGCCAGGCGGCCTGGACGGTGCGCCGGCCCGGGTCGCGCAGTGCGGTGCCGAGCAGGATCCGGCCGCCGGCGGAGAGCCGCTCGCCGGCGATCCGCAGCTCGGGCTCGGCCTGCACGGCGAGGTCGAGGCGGACCGGGCCGAGGGGCCCGTCCACGGTGCAGCCGATGCGGAAGCCGCGCCGGCCCTGCCCGTCGGCGCGGGCCCGGTCGGGGATCCGGGACCGCGGGTCGGGGAAGGCCCGGTCCAGGGGGGCTCCGGAGCCGAGGCGGGCCAGCGCCTCCAGGGCGGCCAGGGCCTGGGACTTGCCGCTGCCGCTCGGTCCGGCGAAGAGGACGACGGGGCCGAGCGGGAAGACGGCGGCGCGGTGCGCGCCGAAGGCGGAGAGCCGCAGCTCGGTGACGGCCGGCCGCTGGTGCGGCACGGCGCCGGGCAGGTCCTCCGCCGCGGGCCGGGGGTGCGGCGGGGCCGCCCGGGCGGTGTCCGGGGTGGCGTCCATGCGCCGGACGGTACGGGCCGCCGGACCCCCTGCGGGTCCGGCGAACCGTTCCGCCGTGGTGACGTTCCTACGATCGGGGGACGGCCGCGGCCGCGATCCCCTCGACCTCGGTGCCGACGGGGGCCAGCAGGAAGACGTTCCGGTCGACGCGGTGCATCCCGCTGCCGAGCCCGAAGACGACGCCGCTGCTGAAGTCCAGGATGCGCTTGGCGACCTCGGTGTCCGCGCCGGTGAGGTCGAGCAGCACCGGGATCTGCGCGATCAGGTACTCGGCCACCTCGCGGGCGTCGGCGAAGATCTGGACCCGGATCACGACGAAGCGGCGCTGCTCCGCCGCGGACGCCTTGGGGGTCGCGGGGATCGTGCGGTGGTCCACCCGGGAGGGCCACTCGTTGCGGCTGCGCAGGGGGACCACCTGCGCGAGCCCCTCCCACTGTTCGTCCGTGACGTCGTACCTGCTCACCGGGCCGCCTCGACCGTGCGCTTCATGTGCATCCCCCCATCCTCTCGCCTTTCACCCGTTCAGCCCAACAGCGACACGGAGTGGTGCGGTCCGGGGTTCACCCACCCCGGGGGTGAATTAGGTTAGGCATACCTAAGTAACCGAGGGAGAGATGCGCATGTCCACCGACGCCGAGCGGGTCCGGTCGATCCTGGCCGCCGCCCATTCCATGACCGTGACCGTCGACGGGCTGGCCACCGAGGTCCGCCACCTCGACGGCACGGACCCCCTCGGCCGGCTCCACCTCCACCCCGCCGAGCCCGGCGGCCACGCCGGGCACCGGCCGTCCGTCCGGCTGGAGTTCACCGACGTCGCACCCACCCCCGTACGGGACCGGGTGCGCGCCCGCGTCACCCTCCTGGGCCGCCTCCTCACCCCGTACGCGGACGCGAGCACCTCCCCCGACGCCTCCAGCTGCATCGAGTTCGACCGGGCCGTACTCGAAACCGCCGACGGCCACCGCGCCCACGTCGGCCTGCACGAGTTGGAGGCCGCCTCCCCCGACCCGCTCGCGACCTACGAAGCCGGCATGCTCACGCACCTCCTCGACGACCACGCCGAACTCGTCACCCTCCTGCTCCGCCTGGTCCGACCGGCGCCGACCGCCGCCCTCGTCCGCGCGCTGCCGCTCGCCATGGACCGCTACGGCATCACCCTGCGCCTGGAGGAGGTCCGCGGCCACCGCGACGTCGCCCTGCCCTTCCCCTCGCCGCTCGACGACGTGGAACAGTCCGGCGTACAACTGCAGGCCCTGTTCAGCGCGGCCCGCCGCCGCTCCCACCGCAACACCCTCCCCGCCTGAGGGCCCCCGCGGCCACCGGCCCCTACCCGCGGAAGGCCCGGTGGCGGTCGACCGGCCGCGGCAGGCCGTAGTGCTCGCGCAGCGTGCCACCGGTGCACTCGGTCCGGAACAGCCCGCGCCGCTGGAGGACGGGGACGACCTGGTCGACGAAGTCGGTGAGCCCGGCCGTCAGGACCGGGGGCATGACGGTGAACCCGTCGGCGGCACCGCCGACGAACCATTCCTCCAACTGGTCGGCGACCTGCTCGGGCGTCCCGGCGTACACGCGGTGGCCGCGCCCGGCCTCCAGCCGGGCGATCGGCCCGCGTAGCGTCAGGCCTTCGCGGTGGGCGAGTTCGGAGACGACGGCGAAGCGGCTCTTGTTGCCGTTGACGTCCCGCTCGTCGGGCGGTTCGGGCAACGGGCCGTCCAGCGGCAGCCCGGTGAGGTCGGTACCGAGCATCCCGGAGAGCTGAGCGAGTCCGCACTCCGGGACCTGGAGCTCGGCGAGCCGGCGCTCGAGCGCCTTGGCCTCGGCTTCGGCTTCGGCTTCGGCTTCGGCTTCGGTGGAACCGACGACCGGTGCGATGCCGGGCAGCCGGGTCGGCGGCCCCCGCCTCCCCGCACGGGCGCAGTCGCTCGCCCGTGCCCCCTCCCCCTCACCTGAGAGGGGGAGATCACATCCGGTGGTTATGGTCGTTCTCTAGGTGACCCCCCTAGCATTCGGGCCATGACGGTCCTGCCTGACGACGGGCTCTCCCTGGCCGCCGAGTTCCCTGACGCGACACATGAGCAGTGGCAGCGCCTGGTAGAAGGCGTACTGCGCAAGTCCGGCAAGGACGTATCCGGCGAGGCCGCGGAAGACGCGTTGTCCACCAAGCTCGAGGACGGGCTCACCACCCGCCCGCTGTACACCGCGCCCCGAACGCCCGAGACGCCCCACGACACCGGCTTTCCCGGATTCGCCCCCTTCGTGCGCGGCGGCCGCCCCGCCGGTACGTCCGCCTCCGGCTGGGACGTGCGGCAGCGGCACCTCGGCACCGACCCCGCCCGGGTCAACGAGGCCGTCCTCGCGGACCTGGAGAACGGCGTCACCTCCCTCTGGCTGAGCCTGGGCCGAAACGGCCTGCCCGTGGAGTCCCTGGGGCGGGCCCTGGACGGGGTGTACCTGGACCTGGCGCCCGTCTCCCTCGACGCCGGCGCCGCGTACGCCGCGGCCGCCCGCGCCCTGTTCGCCCTGTACGCCGAGCGCGGGGTGGCCCCCGGGGCCGCCCGCGCCGTCCTGGGCGCCGACCCGCTGGGCCACGAGGCCCGTACCGGCGAGGAGTCCGACCTCGCCCCGGCCGTCGCCCTCGCCCAGGAGGCGGCCGCGCACTGGCCGGGCGTGCGCGCCCTGTCCGTGGACGCCCTGCCGTACCACGAGGCCGGCGGCTCGGCCGCCGAGGAGCTGGGCCTGTCGCTGGCCACCGGTGTCGCCTACCTGCGCGCCCTCGACGGCGCCGGACTCGGCGTCGAGGACGCTCTCGGCCAGCTGGAGTTCCGCTACGCGGCGACCGCCGACCAGTTCCTGACCATCGCCAAGTTCCGGGCCGCGCGCCGGCTGTGGGCCCGCGTCGCCGAGGCCTGCGGGGCCCCGCAGGCGGGCGCCCAGCGCCAGCACGCCGTGACGTCGCCGGTGATGATGACCCGCCGCGACCCGTGGGTGAACATGCTGCGCACCACCGTCGCCTGCATGGCGGCGGGCGTGGGCGGCGCGGACGCGGTCACCGTCCTCCCCTTCGACCACGAGCTGGGCCTGCCGGACGCGTTCGCGCGCCGCATCGCCCGCAACACCTCCTCCATCCTGCTGGAGGAGTCGCACCTGGCCCGTGTCATAGACCCGGCCGGCGGCTCCTACTACGTCGAGCGGCTCACCGACGAACTCGCCGAGGCGGCCTGGGAGTTCTTCCAGACCGTCGAGAAGGCCGGCGGCCTGCCCGCCGCCCTGCGCTCGGGCCTGGTCGCCGACCGCCTGGCCGCGACCTGGGCGCAGCGCTCCGCACGCCTGGCCAAGCGCCGCGAGCCCGTCACCGGCGTCAGCGAGTTCCCGCTGCTGACCGAGCAGCTGCCCGAGCGCGAGAGCGCCCCCGAGGCCCCGTCCGGCGGGCTGCCCCGGGTCCGGCGCGACGAGGCGTACGAGGCGCTGCGCGCCCGCAGCGACGCCCACCTGGCGGCGACCGGCGCCCGGCCGCGGATCTTCCTCGCGGCGCTCGGCACGGCGGCCGCGCACACCGCGCGCGCCACGTTCGCCTCGAACCTGTTCCAGGCGGGCGGCATCCAGCCGGTCCACGACCCGGTGTCGGTGGACGCGGCGACGGCCGCCGGGGCGTACGCGGCGAGCGGCGCCGACGGCATGGCCGTACTGTGCTCCAGCGACGCGCTGTACGAGGAGCAGGCCGAGGCCGTGGCCGCGGCCCTGCGCTCGGCGGGCGCGACGACCGTCTTCCTCGCGGGCAGGCCCGGCACGGCGGCCGGCGCCGTCGACGAGTACGTCTACGCCGGCTGCGACGCCGTCGCGGTGCTGTCCTCCGTTCTCGACCGGATGGGAGTGGCCCCGTGAGCGGCATCACGACCGGCAGCGGCATCCCCGACTTCTCCGACCTCCCGCTGCGCGGCACGGGCGGCGCCGGGGCCGCCCCGGCCTCCGAGGACCAGTGGCGCAGCGCCGTCAAGGAGTCCACCGGCACCGCCCCGGGCGACCTGGTGTGGGAGACGCCCGAGGGCATCGGCGTGCAACCGCTGTACACCGGGCGGGACCTGGAGGGCGTGGACTTCCTCCGGACCTACCCGGGCGTGGCCCCGTACCTGCGCGGCCCGTACCCGACCATGTACGTCAACCAGCCCTGGACGATCCGCCAGTACGCGGGCTTCTCCACGGCCGAGGAGTCGAACGCCTTCTACCGCCGCAACCTCGCGGCCGGCCAGAAGGGCCTGTCGGTGGCCTTCGACCTGCCGACGCACCGCGGTTACGACAGCGACCACCCGCGCGTGACGGGCGACGTCGGCATGGCGGGCGTGGCGATCGACTCGATCTACGACATGCGGCAGCTGTTCGACGGGATCCCGCTGGACCGGATGTCGGTGTCGATGACGATGAACGGCGCGGTGCTGCCCGTCCTCGCCCTCTACATCGTGGCGGCCGAGGAGCAGGGCGTCTCCCCCGACAAGCTCGCCGGGACCATCCAGAACGACATCCTCAAGGAGTTCATGGTCCGCAACACCTACATCTATCCGCCGAAGCCGTCGATGCGGATCATCTCGGACATCTTCTCGTTCACCTCGCAGAAGATGCCGCGGTACAACTCGATCTCGATCTCCGGGTACCACATCCAGGAGGCCGGGGCGACGGCGGACCTGGAGCTGGCGTACACGCTCGCGGACGGTGTGGAGTACCTGCGGGCCGGCCGGGAGGCGGGCCTGGACGTGGACGCGTTCGCGCCGCGCCTGTCCTTCTTCTGGGCGATCGGCATGAACTTCTTCATGGAGGTCGCCAAGCTGCGGGCCGCCCGCCTGCTGTGGGCGAAGCTGGTCAAGCAGTTCGACCCGAAGAACTCCAAGTCGCTGTCCCTGCGCACGCATTCGCAGACCTCCGGCTGGTCGCTGACCGCGCAGGACGTCTTCAACAACGTGACGCGGACCTGCATCGAGGCGATGGCCGCGACCCAGGGGCACACCCAGTCGCTGCACACCAACGCCCTCGACGAGGCGCTCGCCCTGCCGACGGACTTCTCCGCGCGCATCGCCCGCAACACCCAGCTGCTGCTCCAGCAGGAGTCCGGGACCTGCCGGTCCATCGACCCGTGGGGCGGCAGCGCGTACGTCGAGAAGCTCACGTACGACCTGGCGCGCCGGGCCTGGCAGCACATCCAGGAGGTCGAGGCGGCCGGCGGCATGGCCCAGGCCATCGACGCGGGCATCCCGAAGCTGCGCGTGGAGGAGGCCGCGGCCCGCACCCAGGCGCGCATCGACTCCGGCCGGCAGCCGGTGATCGGCGTCAACAAGTACCGCGTCGAGAACGACGAGCAGATCGACGTCCTCAAGGTCGACAACTCGTCGGTGCGCGCCCAGCAGATCGACAAGCTGCGGCGACTGCGCGAGGAGCGCGACGAGGCCCGCACCCAGGACGCGCTGCGGGCCCTGACCAACGCCGCCGAGCGGGGCGCCGGGCAGGGCCTGGAGGGCAACCTGCTCGCCCTGGCCGTCGACGCGGCCCGGGCCAAGGCCACCGTGGGCGAGATCTCGGACGCCCTGGAGAAGGTGTACGGACGGCACGCCAGCCAGATCCGTACGATCTCCGGGGTGTACCGCAGCGAAGCAGGGGAGTCCCCGAACGTGGAGCGCACCCGGGCCCTCGTCGACCGGTTCGAGGAGGCGGAAGGCCGTCGTCCGCGCGTGCTGGTCGCCAAGATGGGCCAGGACGGGCACGACCGCGGCCAGAAGGTGATCGCGACCGCCTTCGCCGACCTGGGCTTCGACGTCGACGTCGGCCCCCTGTTCCAGACCCCGGCGGAGGTGGCCCGCCAGGCCGTCGAGGCGGACGTCCACGTGGTGGGCGTGTCGTCGCTGGCGGCCGGCCACCTGACCCTCGTCCCGGCGCTGCGCGAGCAGCTCGCGGAGGAGGGGCGCGAGGACATCATGATCGTGGTGGGCGGGGTCATCCCGCCGGCCGACGTGCCGACCCTGCTGGAGATGGGCGCCGCGGCGGTCTTCCCGCCCGGCACGGTCATCCCGGACGCGGCCCACGACCTGGTGACGCGGCTCGCCGCGGATCTGGGCCACGAGCTGTAGGCGGCGGCCGGTGCCGAAGATCGACATCGAGGCCTACGCGAAGGGGGTGCTCGACGGCAGGCGCGCGTTCATCGCACGCGCGATCACGCTCGTCGAGTCCACCCTGCCCGCGCACCGCGTGCTGGCGCAGACGCTGCTGACGCAGCTCCTGCCGCACGCGGGGCGGGCCCGGCGCATCGGCATCAGCGGCGTGCCGGGCGTCGGCAAGTCCACGTTCATCGACGCGTTCGGCACGATGCTGACGGGGCTGGGCCACCGGGTGGCCGTCCTCGCCGTGGACCCCTCCTCCACCCGTACGGGCGGGTCCATCCTCGGCGACAAGACGCGGATGGAACGGCTGTCGGTGGACCCGGCCGCCTTCGTCCGCCCCTCCCCCTCGGCCGGAACGCTCGGCGGGGTCGCCAAGGCCACCCGCGAGTCGATGATCGTGATGGAGGCGGCGGGCTACGACGTCGTCCTCGTCGAGACCGTCGGGGTCGGCCAGTCGGAGACGACGGTGGCGGGCATGGTCGACTCCTTCCTCCTGCTGTCCCTGGCCCGTACGGGCGACCAGCTTCAGGGCATCAAGAAGGGCGTCCTCGAACTCGCCGACGTCCTGGCCGTGAACAAGGCCGACGGCCCGCACGAGCGGGACGCGCGGGCCGCCGCCCGCGAACTGTCCGGCGCGCTGCGGCTGATGCACCCCGCCGATGCGGCGTGGACGCCGCCGGTGCTGACGTGCAGCGCGCGGGAGTCCAGCGGGCTGGACGAGGTGTGGAACCGGCTCGAACAGCACCGGCGGCTGCTGGACGCCGGGGGGCGGCTGGCGGCGAAGCGGGCTGCGCAGCAGGTGGAGTGGACCTGGTCGATGGTCCGTGAGGAGCTGCTGCGACGCCTCCAGGCCGACCCGGCCGTACGGGAACTCGCCCCGGCCCTGGAGGCCCGCGTCAGGGAGGGCTCCCTGACCCCGACCCTGGCGGCGGACCGCATCCTGTCGGCGTTCGGGCCGGCCTGACCTCCCCCTCCTCCCGTCCGGTCCCCCCTCGGGCGGGACCGGACCGGGTGCCGGGCGGGTCGCAGTCCAGGTGCACGTGCGGCGGCAGGACGTCGGCGCCGCGGATGCGGTCGGAGCCCGTCTCCACACGGACCACCCGGAGGCCGGGCAGCGCGGCGAGCGGGCCGACGTCGAGCTCCCCTTCCGCGCCGTCGTCCCCGGCGAGGCGGACGTCCTCGAGGCCGGGGAAGGCCGCGGGCAGCCGCCGCGCGACCGCCTGGAGCCCCTTCTCCCCCTTCCCTGCCGTCAGGCCTTGGCCGTCAGTTCCGCGACGCCGCGCGTCTGCCGGACCAGCGCGCCCGCGACGAACGCGGAGCGCTGAGTGGAGAAGTGCAGGACGTGCGGGCACGCGGCGTCGAGCAGGCGCTCGTAGAAGTGGGTGGCGTCGGCGCCGAGGTGCCTCTCGGGCCGGCCGGCCGCGCGTCGCGGCTCCCTGGCGAAGTCCGCGGCGCCCAGCCGTACCGCGTCCAGGTCGGTCAGCGTCGGGTCGCCGAGGGCGTGGAGGGTGGTGGCGAGGGCGTCGGCGACCGCCTGCTGCTCGTCGGCGGCGACGGGCCGCTCGCCGCCCGTGCGCAGGGCCTGGCGGACCAGTTCCGCGGCCAGGGTGCGGCAGGTCGGATTCCGGCCGGCGCCGTTGGACGAGATCCGAAAGGGACGGCCCGGTGCGGTGACCGGAACCGTTCCGGCCACAGCGCTAGGCGTCGACGAGGACCGGGCCCGACGGGGAGAGGGCCTCGCGGAGGATGCGGGTGCGGGACGCCGGGTCCTCGGAGGCGAGGAGCGCCGAGAGGACCGCGATGCGGGCCTGTCCGGCGCGCAGCGTGCCCGTCGGGACGGCGCCCGCGGCGACCAGGTCGACCGCTCCGCCGTGGGTGTAGATCTCGGTGACCGGGCCGGCCGCGACGCGCGTGGTCAGGGCGACGAGGATGCCGCGCGCGACGGCGGCCTCGACGGCCTCCACGATCTCCGGGGTGGCGTTGCCCGCGCCCGTGCCGATGAGGACGATGCCCCGCGCCCCGGCCGCGACGGCGGCGTCGAAGAGCGCCCGGTCGCCGTCCGCGTGGTGCATCACCATGTCCACCCGCGGGGGCAGCTCCGGCATGGCGGGCAGCGGCAGCGCCTGCGGCCGTACGGGTTCGCGCAGCACGGTGACCTTGCCGAAGCCGATCTTCCCGAGCAGGGCGCGCGAGGGGTCGGCGAAGGCGTCCAGTGCGACGGCCTGGGTCTTGACCGTGCCGCGGGCGGCGTGCACACGGCCCGCGAAGCCGATCAGGACGCCGAGGCCACGGGTCGTGGCGGCGGTGAGCAGGGCGTCGTACAGGTTGCCCGGGCCGTCGCCCTCCGCGGTGCCCATCGGCAGCTGGGCGCCGGTGAAGACGACGCTGCGCGGGTCGTGGTGGTGCAGGTCGACGAGGAAGGCCGACTCTTCGAGGGTGTCGGTGCCGTGGGTGACGACGATGCCGTCGACGCCGGGGTCGGCGAGGACCTCGTGCACGGTGCGCAGCAGGGTCAGCTGGTGGGCGGTGGTCAGCCGGGGGCTGTTCACGCTGAACAGGTCCACGACCTCGACGGTGACGTCCTCGGGCAGCGGCGCGGTGGCCATGACCTCGCGTCCGTCGGCGTCCGCGGCGAAGCCGGAGCCCTGCCAGCGGCTGGCTATCGTGCCGCCGGTGCTGATGACGACGATCCGCCCCATGGCCGCCCTTCCTCACGTACGGGTGACATCTCGTACAGATGTGCTGTAGAGAGCAATGATAGTGACTCCGGCCCGCAATTCGATTGCCGGTTTCGCCCGGCCCGGGATACCACGCGGGTGATAATTGCGTGATGGATGCGATCGACCGCGAAATCTTGCGCGAGCTCCAGGCCGACGGCCGGCTCAGCAACCAGGAGCTGGCCCTGCGCGTGGGCCTGACCCCCTCCCCCTGCATGCGCCGCGTGCGCCAGCTGGAGCAGGACGGGGTGATCCGCGGCTACCGGGCCGTGATCGATCCGGAAGCGGTCGGCCGGGGCTTCGAGGTGCTCGTCTCGGTGGAGGTGCGCCGGGACCGCGAGGCCGTGGAGGCCTTCGAGGCGGCCCTGCAGGACATCCCCGACGTCATCGAGGCGTACCGGCTGTTCGGCAGCCCGGGCTGCCTGCTGCGCATCGCGGTCGCGGACCTGCGGGCGTACGAGCGCCTGTGGATCGAGAAGCTGACCGCGCTGTCCGGGGTCACCGAGGTCAACTCGCAGATCATCATGAAGAGGATCAAGGGGCCCACCGGTCTGCCCGTCTGACGCCCTCGCTGTACGGGGAGTTCACCGGGCGCCGAGCCGCCCTGCGGGCCCGGTCGAGCTGTGCGGACGGCTGCGGCGCCGCGCGGTTGCCCGACGGGCAGCTGTACGCGGAGCTCCGCCACCCCGACCGCCCCCCGAAGGAGCCCGCCGAGGTGCTGGCCCGGCCGCTGCGCGCGCTGAGCCCCGGGTGGCCGGGGCGGACACCACGGCGCGCGCCGCCGTCGAGGACGACGAGGCGCTGGAACTGCCGGCCTCGCTCGCCGGCCGGGACCGGCCGGAGGCCGAGCCGGACGCAGCCGACGCGTGGAGGCGTACTGCGCCGGGCTGCCGCTGGCGCTGACGGTCGCCGGCGCCCGGCTCGCCGCCCGGGCGCACTGGCCGGTGTCGCGGCTGGTGGCCCGGCTCGCCGACCGGACACCCGGCTGGCGAGCCGGCGTTCGGTGACGTGGGCGTGCGGGAGGCCCTCGCGGACTCGGTGCGCCGGCTCGGCGGGCCGGAGCTGGCCGCGCTGACGGGACCCTCCGGCGGGGACCGCGAGCCGTGCTCCGCGCAGTTCGCGGCCTCGTCCTCGGCACCGCGCAGGAGGACGCCGGGGCAGCGCTGGACGCCCTGGTCGACGGCGCCCTGCCGGAGCTGTCCGGGAGGGACGCCCAGGGCCGGCCGCCGTACCGCTGTCACGACCTGGTCAGGCTCCTGGCCGCCACGCTGACGACCCGTGAGCTGGACGCCGGCCGGGCTGTGCCTGCCCTACCGGTCCTGCCGGTCCTGCCGGTCCTGCCGGTCCTGCCGTCCGCGGTGCGGTGACCGGCTCCGGCGGGCTCACCAGGAGCCGTGCGAGCGGGAGAACGCCGCGCCCGTCGGCCGCAGGGCGGGCTCGATGGTCTCCCGGACGATGGTCCACACGTCGCCGACGACCCGCTCGCGCGGCGGCCGCGGGGACCGGGACAGCGCGTCGGCGGTGATCGCCCAGGCCGACGCGACGGCGGCCGTCGCCCGCACCTCGGCGGACGGCTTGGCGGCCTTCGCCCGGGCCCGGCCCGCGTCGATCCGGAAGGCCAGTTCGGCGGCCTCGCGCAGCTGGACCCCACGGATGACCCGGTCCGCGGGCAGCGCGAACACGGCCGGCGAGAGCGGGTGGGCGTACACCTGCCGGACCCAGGTGGAGACGCGCAGCCGCTCCCGCTCCTCCCAGCCGCCGCGGGCCGCCGGACCGGGGTCGTCGCGCTCGACGGCCTCGGCGATCCGGGCGAAGTACGCGGTGATGTCCTCGGGGGTCAGGCCGAGCAGCCGTGCGGGCGCACCGGATGCGCCGGGCGTCACGGGGCCGGCGGCTGCCTGCGCCGCGGGGGCGGCGCCGGCGGCCCGTTCGGCGGTCAACTGCTCCACGGGGAAGTAGGACTCGATGGTCATGGCTGGACGGCCTTTCGCTGGGGCGGAGTTGGTTCGAGGCGGAACGGGCCGGCCAGGGCCCGGCGGGCGCCGGCGCGGTGGGGGACGAAGGCGGCGGCGTCCCCTTCGGCGGGCAGGGACAGTGCGCGCCGTAACTCCTCGGTGTCCAGCGGCGGCAGGCCGGCCGGGTCGGTGCGCTCCGGCGGGCGCCAGCACCAGACATGCGCCTCGCCCCGGGCGGCCGTCGCGCCGGCCACGGACATCGCCGGGCCGGCGGCGCCTTCCTCGCGTGATGCCATGGGATCCCCCTCCCTTCTCCCCCGTCGGACGCGGTGCGGACCTACGGCCCCCCGTCCTCGGCGGGACGATCCGGAGACAAAGCCGCCCCATGAGAATGGTCGGGGCACCTATCGTTCCGCTATACCCGTCGACGGGGCCCGAAGGCCCTGCCCCTTTTCCCCGCAGGCCCGGGACGCCTCAGCGCTGCTGCCGCGCCCGGTGCCCACCCCGTCGTGCGGTTCCGGCACGACGCCGGGCCCGGCGCGGTGCTGCTGCTGCTGCTGCGCAACATGCCGGTGGTGGGGACGAGCCGCTTCCGATGCCGCCGACCGTGCCCGGCTCCGTGGAACGCGTGCCGGGCACGTGGGCCTGCTCTGCGTCCGCGAGGACGCGGCGGGCCGGGCGAAACCGTGCACCTCCTCGACACGCCGGGCCCCTCCGCTGCTGTCCGGGAGGACGGTCTCGGTGCTCGCCGCGCCGCGGTTCCTGCGGACGATGTCCGCGGTGGCCTTGCGCGCCGGCGACCTCACGGTGGTCGACAACCGGCCGGCGGTGCACGGCCGGGCCTCCTTCACCTCCCGCTCCGGTGGCCGCACGCACGGAGGGCCGGTTACTGGCGGGAGCCGAGGGCAGCGAAGAACGGGAAGACGCTGAACGTCACCTCCGGGGTGTCCGGATGGCCTCGAAGCCGGCGAACTCGCCGTGCGGCCAGTAGGCGACGGGCAGACCGGTGACCGAGCCGAGCACCCCGGCGAGGAGGCCGGCGATCAGCGCCTCGCGGCCGATGAGCTGCCGCACCTGCCGGGGGGGTGGCGGCGACGGCCCGCAGCGGGGCCGGTTCGCGGTAGCGCTGCCGGACCGTGGGTGGCGCGGGCCGGGCGGAGACGTACCGGGGGCGGGTGCGGGGTCAGCCGTAGCGGCGCATGTCGTGGAAGAAGTCCTCGACGACGGGCAGCCGGCCCTGGGCGCGGAGGGTGTCGTAGACGTGCCGGCCGACGGCGAGGTCGAGGACGCCCAGGCCGAACGGGGAGAAGAACACCGGCCGGTCCGTGGGCACGGCGAGGCTGCCGTCGAGGACGTCGTACAGGGTCCCGGCGAGGAAGTCGCGGCCGCCGGTGAGCTGCTCGGCGAGGTGGGGCGAGGTGTCGGCCTTGAGGCAGTGCTCGATGTCGTCGACGACGTTGAAGCCGGTGAGGATCACCTCCGGGGACAGGTCGCGCAGGGAGACGTGGAGGACCAGCGGGTTGTGGGTGAACCAGCCGGGGTCGGTGACGTGCGGGGTGGCCGCGACGGTCGCGAAGACGACGAGGTCGCTGGAGCGGATCAGCTTCTCGGCGCTGTCGTGGACGGTGACCTGGGCCGGCTCGCCCGTCCGGTCCAGGTAGCCGGCGAAGCCCGCGGCGTGCTCGGCGGACAGGTCGTGCACGCCGATCCCGTCGAACTCCCAGCCGGTGCCGGCCAGGTACTGGTGGATGTAGCGGGCGATCAGGCCGACGCCGACGAAGCCGATCCGGCGGGGGCGGCGGCCGGCCGGGCTGAGCCGGTCGGCGGCGAGCGCGGCGGAGGCGGCGGTGCGGGCCGCGCTGATGATCGAGGACTCCAGGCAGGCGAGCGGATATCCGGTCGCGGGGTCGTTGAGGATCAGCACCGCGGAGGCACGCGGGATCCCCGCGGCCACGTTGTCCGGGAAGCTGGAAATCCACTTCAGCCCGTCGACGGGGGCCGCTCCCCCGAGGGAAGCGGGCAGCGCGATGATGCGCGCTCTCGGCCGGTCGGGGAAGCGCAGGAAATAGGAGGGCGGATTGACGGTGTCGCCCTCTCCGTGCACCCGGTACGCGGATTCGATCAACCCCACCACTTCGGGCGCACGGCCGTCGAGGACTTCGTGCACCTGGGCGCCGGGGATGACGGCGAAAGAAGGCGCGCCGACCGTACGTGACATCGCGGACTCCACAACTCGGCGGTTTTCTCGTCTGCGATGACGCTAGGGGAGGGCCTCGTCGACGGGTTGTCGACCGGCCGCACGCCGCGCCGGGAACCCGCCGGATGACACACTCCCGACGGTGCCCGGCCCGGTCCCGCGCCCGTGCCGGGCCGGTGGCCGGTCCCGCTTCCCCGGGTGGTCGCCCGGGCAGCCGTTCCAGGGCGGTGCGGGCCTTGCCTCCCGGGGCGGGGAGCGATCCGTACCCCCCGCGGCCCGGGAGCGTGGCGTGGGAACGCAGCCCCCTCCACGCTGTCCGCGGACTACCACGGCCTGCTCTGGGCGACCCGGCGCTGCTCCTTCGCGGAGGCCATCGGCGCCACGGCTCGGCTGCACGTCCCGATCTGGGCCGGCCTGGCCGGGCTCGTCCTGAGCGGCATGATGCTCCGGCCCGACCTCGGCTCCCCGCTGACCCTGGCCAAGCTGGGCCTCGTCCTCGTCCTCACCCTCAACGGCCTCCAGGCCGGACTGCTCGGCCGACGCCTGGAGGCCGCGGGCGGCTCGGTCCGCCGCCGCGCGCTGGTGTGGGGCGGGGTGACCGCGCTCGTCTCCCAGGTGTGCTGGTGGGGAGCCGTCGTGATCGGCTTCCTCAACAGCAACGGCTGACCGACCCACGGCCGGGTCGGCTGCGGGGCAGGCTGTCAGGCGGTCGGGCGGGTCAGGCGGCCGGCGGACCGGGCGGGAACGGGATCCCGGCGAGCAGCGGCAGCAGCGCCTCCTCCTCGTGGTCGAGGTGGGCGTTCAGTTCCTGCGCCATCCGGGCCAGTTCCCGGCGGAAGCGCTCCGGGTCCGCGCCAGAGATGTCGGCGAGCAGCCCGCCGATCTGCTGCTGCAGCCGCGCTACCGCGACGTGTTCGGCGCGCAGCCGCGCGAAGACGTCCTCCAGGTGCGGGTTCGCGGCCTCCACCGCCGGGAACAGATGGGACTCCTCCCCGACGTGGTGGAACTCCAGCGCCTGGCAGAACGCCAGGCAGTGCTGGCGGATCTGCAGTCCCAGACCGGGAGCCGGCGGGGCGGCCCCGCCCCCGTTCGCGCGGGCGGGCAGGGCCTCGAAGTACGCCTCCACCTCGGCGGCGACGTGCCGCAGCTGCCCGCGCAGCCACACGTGCACCTCGACGAGCTTGTCCGCGAGGCTGCGCACCTCGGCCGGACCCTCGCCGGGTGCGGGGTCGTTGCGCTCCAGCACCACCACGGGCAGGATCCGCGGGGTGTTCTCCTGGTACGTGCCGTAGCCGGGCTCCACGCCCACCACGTGCGCGAACAGACGGTCCCGGCGCTCGCCCTCGGCCGGCACGGCGACCGCCTCGAAGCTCTCGGCGCCGACCTCCACCCGGACCAGGGGGTGTGCCATGAGGTTGTGGTACCAGTCCGGGTGCCGGGGGCCGCCCATGTTCGAGCCGATGACCAGCAGCCGGCCCTCGTGGGGCACGTAGCCGAGCGGAACGGTCCGCTGCCGGCCCGACCGGGCGCCGGTGGTGGTGAGCAGCAACAGGTTGCCGCCCTCGAAGTAGCCGCCGACTTTCCCTCCGTTGGCGCGGAACTCGTCGATGACGGACTGGTTGAAGTGCGAGGACATACGGGCTGGGTCTCCCTTGATGGCGGGCGGGCATGCAGGCGTGCGCACGGCGGTGCGGAAGGGGAAGGAAGGACGCTTGCGCGCGCGGCCCGGCCCGGCCCGTACGACGGGACGGCGGGGAACAGCCCGGAGGAAGCCGGGGAGGGCGCGCGGAAGCGCCCGGATCAGGCGGTGCCTGTGAAGAGAGAACGCATGGGAAGGCTCCCGGCGTGACAGGTGGTCGCCCGATCGCCGGCCGGCCCAGTTCTCTTTGGCCGGCGCCACGCGCCACGCCGCCCATTAGAACGACCGCCTCAAGATCTTGTCAACGCCGCACACCCGCCCGCCCCGGCGCCGCCCGTGCGCACAGTGATCCTTCCCGGCCTGGTTGTTGCTGGCGGAAAACGAGTCCGAGGTGCTTCGCTTGCCCCGGCTCATCCGCCCGGCGGCTGCCGTGCCGCCCCGACCGCGCTTGGAGCGCCGCGTCCGGGCGGACGACCCTTCGCGACGGCCCGAACCCGTACGGCTCCCAGGAGATGTGAATGGCTGAGGTGGACCTTTCGGCTGGCACCGTGGAGTACCAGGACACCGGCGGCGAGGGCCCGGTCGTGGTCCTGCTGCACGGTGTCGCGATGGACGGCTCCCTGTGGCGGAACGTGGTGGCGTCGCTGCGCCCACGGTTCCGCTGCGTGGTGCCGACGTTGCCGCTGGGTGGGCACCGTCGGCCGATGGAACCGGACGCGGACCTGTCGATCGTGGGGGTGGCCCGGCTCGTCGCGGAGTTCCTCGACCGGCTCGACCTGCGGGACGTCACGCTGGTGATGAACGACTGGGGCGGCGCGCAGGCCCTGGTCTCCGAAGGCAGGGACGAGCGGATCGGGCGCCTCGTCATCACCTCGTGCGAGGCCTTCGACAATTTCCCGCCGGGCGCACCCGGAAGGAACCTCTTCACCTCGGCGAGGCTGCCGGGCGGCATCAACTTCGCCTTCAGGCTGCTGAAGTGGAAGCCGATACGCCGACTGCCCGTGACCTGGGGCTGGATGAGCAAGCGGCCGGTCCCGCACGAGGTGATGAACGCCTGGTTCGAACCGCTGTGGACCTCCGCGGAGATCCGCCGCGACCTGCGCAAGTACGTGCTCGGCGTGCCGCCCGAGATCGGCACCCCCCTCGCGGTCTTCGGCCGGTGATCCGTGCCGCTGAGCGGAACCCCCGAAAGCAGCCGGCCCGGCCGCCGGCCCGGCCGGGTTGACGGAGCCGCGCGGCCGGGGCGCGGCGGCCCTCGTCAAGGGTGGCCGTGGACCGACGAGCGGGTGGGGGCGCCGCAAGGCGGCGGCGTCAGGCGAGGGTGAAGAAGACCATCGGGTTGTGTCGGCTGTTGCGAACCGGCACGTCGAGCCCCAGGTCGCCCTTCACCTGGCGGAGCTGCTCGATGACCTCCGGAGCGTGGGCGGCCGACGGGGTGAAGTACGGGATGCGCCGCTCGTTGAGCCACTTCATGAGGACCGATCCCTCGCTCAGCGGCTTCGGCCGGCGTCCGTGGAAGACGTCGTGCACGCTGGTCGGAGTCCCGGAGGGGACCTTCGGAAACACGTTGTCGATGTACCAGTGGGCGAACCGGGCACCGTGGTCGGCGTCGATGAACAGGTAATCGGTCAGGGTGATGTTCTCTCCGAGCTGCTCGCGGACGTCTCCCTTGGTGAACGTCCAGCGGTCCGCAGAAAGCTCTGCCGGCACGTTGCTCACCACGTGGTCGACGATGTCGTACGAATAGAGGTGGCCCACGCCGTTGTCCCGCAGCGCGCTCAGGATCCACATCGTGGACCAGCCGTAGAACGTTCCTATTTCGACCACGGTCTCGGGGCGGTGTTCGCGCAGCAGCAGATAGGTGATCTCGGCTTCGTAGTCGTCGAGCTGCGCTTTCATCGACTTGCCGCGCTGCTCCAGGAAGGTGCGCTGCTGGTCCCTGACGGCGCGCAGATCGTCCTGGTACTTCGCGTACAGCGCTCCCACGACTTCCACGGTGAGATTCCGAAGTGCGTTGTCGGCGCCCTTGGGTGCGGAATTCCCGGCACCGTGCGACATCGAATTCTCGACACCCTTTGAAACGGTCACGAAGCTTCTCCCTTTTTTTGTCAGGTCCACGGGAAGGTCAAATGGCGAACACCGTACACCGGCCCGATATCGTTCCGAAATCGTCCGGATATTCCTCCTATCGGCGGGGCCGTCGGGAGGTCCTCTCCAGATCGCGGAACGCCAGCCAGCAGACGGCGAGTACGCCCGCGAACACGGGTAGCCAGGCGAGGCGGCACAGCACCCAGTGCGGGCTGTCCGGCACGGTGTGGAGGCCGGGGAAGTGCTGTCCGGAGCCGACCGACACCACGGTGGTGACGAGCAGGGCCGTCTGGTGCCAGAGGAAGACCGTCATGGCCGAGAGGTTCAGCAGCGCCACGGCCGCCCAGAGGAAGAGTCCGGCGGTGGCTCGGGCCGGCTCCCCCACCCGGCCGGGCGGCAGAACGGGAATCGGCTCCGCCGTCTGCCCGGTGACCCGCCGGATCGGACCGCACAGCAGCAGCCCCAGGCCGCACTGGGCCACCCCGAAACAGACTGCTGCCAGACTCGGCGGGCTGAGATTGGACAGCGCGGCCCCGGGAACGCCGACCATGCTCGCCGGGTAGTCGCACCACAACACCAGCACCGCCACCGCGGCCACGCCGCCGACCAGCATGGCGACGGCGTACCTGCGACGGGTGAGACCGCCCGCCGCCCAGAGCACGCCCAGCGCGTACGGCACCAGCCAGCCCGCCGGCACGTTCAGCGACCGGATCGCGGCGACCCATCCCGCGTCATCCGCCAGTGCGCGGACCAGGTCCAGAGCGGCGACCACCAGGAAGGCCGACACCGCCAGCCGGCCCGCGCACCGCCGGATCAGCGGAGTGGCCGCTGTGATCACCACGTACACGCAGAGGAACCACAGCGGGGACAGGGCGAGCTGGACGAGGGTGCGGATCGTCTCGTACGCGACACCCGCGGCGGCCAGTCCCAGCAGGACCAGCGCCCACACGGCCAGCAGGGCCGTCGCCGGGCGGAACAACTGCCGCAGGCGCTGGGCCAGCCAGGCGCGGTAGCCGATGTGACGCGCCATCGCGGAGGCATAGCTCTGGGATCCGACGCGGCCGCCGACGAAGAAGAACACCGCGAGCGGCTGGAGCAGCCAGGTCACCGGGGTGAGGCCCGGCATGTGGCGCAGCGGGCTGTCGCCCCCGAGGTGGCCGCCCGCCCGCAGCGCCACGGCGGTCACCAGCCAGTGGCCGAGCACCACCCCGAGGATGGACAGGGCGCGCAGGGTGTCGACCGCGCGGTCCCTGGAGGACGGGGTGGCCGCGTGGATCCGCAGCACCGCCCGGTGCAGCCGGTCCACCGCGGTCGGCCGGGCGGGCCGTTCCCGGGAGGGGCGTGGTGCGGGGGCGGCGGGTGCGGGCCTGGTTTCGGGTCGGACGCGGAGGTCAGCCACGGGCCACCGCCGCATCCCGCCCGAGGCTGATCAGGGCGATGTTCCGCAGGGCGAGACTGCCGGGTTGCAGGTAGTCGCCGTGCCGGCTGTCGCCGGTGGGGAGGGTCCGCGCACCGAAGTCCGCGGAGGTCGGGTCGGCGCCGAAGCCCACGTTCCCGCTGGGGAGCGGGAGTTGCGTGTGCGGTACGTTCGCGATCCAGTCCCGGCTGCCCCGGCCGGCCCATAGCGGGACGCGTATGCCGAGCTCGGAGGCGGATCGGGCGCCCGTGCCGGGGCTGCCGAAGACGACGACCCCGGTCAGGCCCGACTGGGCCTGCTGGTCGGTCCCGCGCAGCGCTTCCGCGCACACCACACTGCCGTACGAGTGGCACAACAGGGCGGTGGGGGCCGCGGGGTTGAGCCCCCGCAGCTGACGGAGCTGCTCACGGAGCAGGCTGCCGCCCTCCACCGCCCGGGTACGGGTCACGGTGTCGCGGCTCTTCGTCCGGGGAGCCCGGTAGCCGTACCAGGCGATGACGGCGACCCGTGAGTCCGGGGCGAGGGCGCGCATCTCGCCGTACAGCGCACGGGCTCCGCCGCCCATCGAGCTGTGGGGGGAACCGAGGTGGTCGAAGGTGTCGACGGTGGTGTCCGAGCCCGGCACCAGGAGGGCGATCCGCTGCGCGTGCACCAGGTCTCCGATCACCTCCACGGCCTGGCCGTCGCCTTCGGCGCTGACCTCCAGGAAGGTCCGGTCGCCGTCGGCGAGGTGGTCCAGCGCCTCTGCGCGGCTCTCGTCGCCCATCCGCCGCGCCGCGTCCGCGGCTTCGGTGAGGTACCGGTGGTTCACCGCGTAGCGGTCGGGCAGGTTCTCCGCGGTCACCGGGGCGGGCCGGGGAGCGGCCGGCAGGCCGGGCACGGCCGACGCAGCGGCGGCCGCGACGGACGCGACGATGCATCCGGCAAGGGCCACGGTCAATAACGCGTGTCTGGTCCGCGCAGCGCGCATGGAGAGCTTTCCTTCCGATGGTGGGGGGCGTCGAGGGCCGCCCGGGGCCTGTCGGGGCAGGCCGGGCAGCGCCAGCGCGGCCATGTCCGTGGGCGTGGGTGGTCCGGCCGCGTCGGGCCGTGGTCCGTCAGATCCGGACGGGCAGTTCGATCACAGCGGTGGTCGGGCCCGACGGGGGGCTGTCGAGTGCGAGGGTGCCGTCGACCGCGGCCAGCCGTTCGCGCAGACCCAGCAGGCCGCTGCCCGCTCCGATCCGGGCACCGCCCTTGCCGTCGTCGCGGACCCGGATCCGCAGCAGGTCCCCGACGAGGTCCGCGTCGAGCGAGGCCCGGTTCGCCCCGCTGTGCTTGGCGATGTTCGTCAGCAGCTCGGCGACGCAGAAGTACGCCACTCTCTCGATCACCGGGTCGGGCCGCTCGGGCACGTTCGTCCTCAGGGTGACCGGCACGCCGGCCTGTGCCGTCAACTGCGGCAGGGCGTCGACGAGTCCCAGGTCGAGCGCGGCGGGGCTGATGCCGTCGATGAGGCGTCGCAGTTCCGCGATGGCCGCGTCGGTCTGGGTACGGGCCCGTGCGACCAGCGTGCGCGTCCGGTCGGCGGAGCGGTCCTCGTCGTCCAGGGCGTCCGCGGTCAGCGACAGCGTGATGGCGATCGCGACGAGCTGTGCCTGCGTCCCGTCGTGCAGGTCCCGCTCGACCTGTCGCAGGGTGCGGGCGCCCTCGGTGAGGGCCGTGCTGCGCGCCCATTCGAGGGTCCGGACCCGCTGCTGGGCGGCGCTGGGGCCGAGCAGGGTCCGGGCGAGCAGCCGGTGCACGTTCAGCAGCCCGCGGACCGCCGCCGGGACGACCGCCAGGACGAGCAGACCGCCGAGCACTGCGGCGCCGCCCGGCAGCAGTCCCGGCCGGCTGATCAGCGCCCACACGACGGACCACACACCGAGCACCGGGACGCCGACCGTCGCGGCGAAGCCGAGGACGTCGACCGGGAGCCGGAGCATCAGGTACAGCATGCAGCGCCAGGCCGTCGCGTCGGACAGGCCGCTGCGGATCCAGCGCATCACGCCGGGGACGGGCTGCGGCGGCGCGGGCGCTTCGACCGGCTCGCCGAGCAGCGCCCGGACCATCCGGGCGTGGGCCCGGCCGAGGAACCGGGCGCCCCTCAGGCCGGCGGCGAGCAACGGCAGTCCGAGCAGGGTCAGGGACAGCAGACCGCCGACGTAGAGGACGGCCAGGACGTAGACGATGCCGACCAGCGAGAGCGGCAGTCCGGCGCAGGCGTAGCCGATCGCCGCCGGCCGTATCCTCCGTCCGTGTGTGCGGGCCGTTTCCACGGCCGTGGTCGCCGTCATGCCGCGGCCTCCACGGCTGGTGCCGACGTGGCCTTCGCGCCGGTGCACAGGATCGTCGTGACGGTCAGCGCCACCACGCCCAGCACCAGGGGGCCGTGCGTCTCCAGCGGGACCGAGGGGAGCACACCGTCCGTGGCGGCCACCGCGAACGCGATGGTCGTGGGCGCCGCGACCAGCAGTCCGAGCAGTACTCCCGCCGCGGCGGTCAGCACCGCCTCCACGCCCAGCATCCGCAGCAGCTGGCGCCGGGTCGCACCGATCAGGGTGAGCAGCGCGTACTCGCGCCGCCTCGACGCGGTCAGCGACACGAGCGTGTTGACGGTGGCCACCGCGCCGAAGCCGGCCAGCATGGCGAGTTCCACTCCGCGCAGCCAGACGTCGCTCTCGGCGTACGCGCCGGGCGGGGCGACCTCCCGGAACGTGCCGGTGACCGCGGCGAACGTCGTGGAGAGCCCGACCAGCAGCGCGATCGGCACGACCGCGGAAGCCAGCCGGTGGGCGTGCCCCCGGAGGTTGTCGGCGGCGAGCCAGCCACCGGCGTCACCGAGGTGCCGGACGCCGGCCAGCCGGAACGGCAGGCCGAGCAGCACCATCGCGAGCCGCGCGAGCAGGGGTCCGAGCAGGCCGACCGCGATCATGAGGAACAGCGAGCCGAGGAGGGCGGCCTGAGCGGCCTTGTCCATCGGCTGCCGTGCCGTGAAGCCGCACCAGAAGCCGGCGCCCGTGAGGACGAGCAGACCCGCGATGCCCCGCACCCAGCCGAGCCGGCCCTGTTCGGCAGCCGTCTGCTCCATCGCCGCGGAGGGCCTGCCGCGGACCGTGCGGCGCGCGGCGAGCTTCGTCGCGCCGAGGCCGACCAGCAGGGTCGCCGCGGTGCCGATCAGCATGGGCAGCGGCGAGGAGGGGACCTCGGCGGCGGCCGGGGACAGGCCGCGCGCGACGAGCTCGGCCAGGAACTCCCTGGCACCCCAGGAGCCGAGCACCCACGCCGGCGGTGACACGAGCAGGGCCACCAGCAGGAGCTGGCACCTGATGAGCCGCTTGACCTGGACCGGCGTCGCGCCGGTCGTGCGCAGCAGCGCCATGTCGCGGGCCTGCTGGCGCACGGAGAAGCCGAGGGTGTTCGCGACCACGAACAGGGCCATGACCATCGCGATCTCGCCGAACGCCCCGCCGATCATCCCGAGCCGCGAGCCTCCGCCGCCCGCGATCGCCGTGGCGATGAGGGAGCCGAACAGCGTGATCACGGCGACGGCCAGCAGGAGCGCCGCGGCGAGCCCCGCAAAGGTGGCGGGCCGGGCCCGCAGGGCCCCCAGAGCGAGCCTCAGCATGCCAGCCCGCTCAGCTTCTCGGCGATCACCGCGGCCGACGGGCGTACGAGGTCGTCGACGAGCACGCCGTCGGCGAGGACGACGACCCGGTCCGCGAAGCTCGCCGCGACCGGATCGTGCGTCACCATCACGCAGGTACGGCCCTCGGTGTCCACCCGCTCGCGCAGCAGCCACAGCACTTCCCGGCTGGTGGAGCGGTCGAGCGCGCCGGTGGGTTCGTCGGCGAAGAGGATCCGGGGCCGGCTGAACAGCGCACGGGCCACGGCCACCCTCTGCTGCTGACCGCCGGAGAGGCGGCCGGGCCGTTCCTTCCTGCGGTCCGCCAGGCCCACCTGCGCGAGGGACTCGGTCACCGCGTCCCAGTCCACCCGGGTGCCCGCGAGCCGGGCCGGAAGGGCGACGTTCTGTTCCACCGTCATGGACGGCATCAGGTTGTACGACTGGAAGATGAACCCGGCCTCGACGCGCCTGAGCTGCGCGAGACGCCGCTCGGGCAGAGCGGTGATCTCCGTCGCGCCCCAGTGGACGGTGCCGGCCGTCTGCCGGTCCATCCCGGCCATGCAGTGCAGCAGGGTCGACTTGCCCGACCCGGAAGGTCCCATCACCGCGGTGAAGGTGCCGGCCGCGAAGCTGACGTCCACGCCGCGCAGCGCCTTGACCGCGTCGCGGCCGCGGCCGTACGTGCGGTGCAGGTTCTCGGTGCGGACTTCCAGCCCCGATTCCGAACCCACGGTGGGCCGGACAGGACTCCCGGTGCTCAGTGACATGTTTCCATTCTTGGTCGCACGGCCTGTGCGGAACACCGTGCT
Organism: Streptomyces pallidus (ex Mingjun et al. 2026); assembly: GCF_051550185.1. NCBI lineage: Bacteria > Bacillati > Actinomycetota > Actinomycetes > Kitasatosporales > Streptomycetaceae > Streptomyces > Streptomyces pallidus (ex Mingjun et al. 2026). The sequence continues at coordinate 2,085,520 of NZ_CP196181.1, forward strand.
ACCTCCCGTCTTCGGGGTTCGGATATCCGCCCCCCTTACGTCCTGACCTCTTGCAGGTAGGCGACGACGGCCTTGACGCGGCGGTTGTCGGCGTCGGTCGGCTGCAGGTCGAACTTCCCGAACACGGAGGCGGCGTGCTTCTCCACCGCACGCTCGGAGATGACGAGCAGTCCGGCGATGGAACGGTTCGAGTGGCCCTGCGCCATGAGGTCCAGGACCTCCCGCTCCCGTTCGGTCAGCCGGTCGAGTCGGCGCGTGCCGCTGTTCAGCATGCGGCTGACGATCTCCGGGTCGAGGGCGACGCCGCCGGCCGCGACCCGGCGCAGCGCTTCGATGAAGTCGGCGGTGGCGGAGACCCGCTCCTTGAGCAGGTAGCCGATGCCGGACGCCTCGCCGGCCAGCAGGCGGGCCGCCCAGGACGGCTCGGCGTGCTGGGAGAAGACGAGGATGCCCACGCCCGGGTGGTCCGCCCGCAGCCGGACGGCGGCACGGATGCCCTCGTCGGTGTGGGTCGGGGGCATCCGGATGTCGACGACGGCGACGTCGGGGACGTGCTCGGCCACCGCCGCCAGCAGCTCGTCCGCATCGCCCGCGGTGGCAACGACCTCACAACCGCGGGCGGTCAGCAGTTCCACCATGCCTTCACGGAGAATCACCGAGTCCTCGGCGATGACCACTCGCACAGCACGCTCCCCTGGTCGCCGTCAACTGGGCTTTCATTCAACCAGAACGTAGCCGTCGTCCGGGCGCCACCCTCGCGAACGGCGCAGGCTGGTCAGGGCGAAGGTGCGCTGCAGCCAGCGGTCCCTGCCGTCGTAGCGCGGGGTGAACGCGGTGCGGCCGTGCACGGTGACGTGGTTGTCGACGACGACCAGGTCGCCCGGGAGCAGTTGGGACGTCGCCGAGACCTGCTCGAACAGCGTCCCCAGCTCGGCGAGGGCCTCGGCGCCGTCCGTCGTGGTCGCCCGGGTGGCGGAGAAGTCCACCCGCAGGTCCGGGTCCTCCCACGCGCCGCCCAGCACCGGATGGCCGCAAGCGCCCCCCGCGCCGGGACCGAAGGAGGGCGGCGCCTCGGTGACGAACTCGGGTCGGGCCAGCGCCTCGCGGGAGGACTGGCTCAGCAGGTCCAGGACCTCGCGGACGCAGGCGGTACGGGTGCCCGCGACCCCCTCGTGGTCGGCGCGCAGGCAGAGCAGCATCACGTAGTCCGGGCGGTACTCGTGGAACGCGTTCTCCGTGTGGAACGAGAGCAGCACGGAGCCGGCGTTGCCCTGGAACTCCTCGCGGCCCGGCACCGGTACGACGTCCTGCACCAGGGCGCCGGACTTCTCCCGCCGGAACGCGGCGGGGTCGCCCAGCCCGCATGCCACCATCAGGAGGACCGCGGCGGCCACGGAGGCCTCCCGCTGGACCGAGTCGGCGACCGAGGGGGTGTCCTCCTGCGCGACGTCGCCCACCGGCAGGCCCCGCAGCAGCAGCCGGCCGCGGGGGCCGGAGTGCCGGCGGAACCGGCGGATCGCCTGCCGCAGCGGGCCGGGCAGGTTCTCCCAGGCGTCCCGGGCCGCCGCCACGAACTCGGGCGAGTCCACCCGGCCGCCGGCGACGTCGAGTATCTCCCGCGCGACGGCTTCCACCAGGGCGGCCTCACCGCCGAGCGCGAAGGCCGTCTCCTCGGCGACGTCCGTCTGCAGCAGATCGCTCATCGCACTACACCCGTACTGGACATCATCGGTACTTCCTCGGCTTTCTCGAGTTCGTCGACGAGCGCGGAACTGCCGTATATCTCCTCGACCCAGCCCCTGTGGTAGACCGAGTCCAGGTAGCGCTCGCCCATGTCGGGGGCGATCGCCACCGCGGTGAGGTCCTCGCCCGGAGCGTGTTCGTCGAGCCAGCGCATGGCGCCGCTGATCACCGTCCCGGTCGAGCCGCCGAGGAGGAAACCGCGCCCGGCCAGCCGGTGGCAGGCGCGGACGGTCTCCACCTCGCTGACCATGACCACGTCGTCCACGTAGGACCGGTCGAGCAGCGGCGGCCGCACTCCGGTGCCCAGGCCGGGGATCATCCGCGGCAGGGACGGGCCGCCGAAGGTCACCGAGCCGACGGCGTCGACGGCGACGACGGTGACCTCGGGCCGGTTCTCCTTGAAGTAGCGGGCGCAGCCCATGAGCGTGCCGGTCGTACCGGCGCCGACGAAGGCCACCTTCAGATCGGGGAACCGCCTGGCGATCGCCGGGGCCGTCGACCTGTAGTGCGCCAGCGCGTTGTTCGGGTTCGCGTACTGGTTGAGCCAGACGTAGCGGTCGTCCAACTCGCACAGTTCCCGCACCAGGCGCAGCCGCGCGCCGAGGAAGCCGCCCTCGGTCGCGGGTTCGGTAACGGTGTAGACCGTGCCGCCCATGGCCTCGATGAGCTGCTTCGTCGCCAGGTTGCACCGGTTGTCGGTGACGCAGACGAAGTCGTAGCCCTTGCTGGCGGCAAGGATGCTCAGTGCGACGCCGAGGTTGCCCGACGACGACTCCACCAGGATGGAGCCGGGGCGCAGCGCCCCGCTGGACTCCGCGGCCTCGACCATCGCCCGTGCGGCCTTGAGCTTGATCGAACCGGCGAAGTTGAATCCTTCGCACTTCAGGTAGAGCCTGCGCCCGAAGGTGCGGCGGAGGTCGACGAACAAGTCCTCCTCGTGGTACTCCTGCGCCTCTGAGATGATCGGCACAGCTACCTCCCGTTCTGGGGCAGTTGCCCCTAGCCGCCGTACCGGTTCATCTCGTGGAAGAAGTCCTCGACCACGTGCAGGTCGCCGCCGCGCGACACCTGGTCGTACACGTGGGCGCTGACCGCCAGGTCGAGCACGCCGAGGCCGAACGGGGAGAACACCACCGTGCGGTCGGTCGGCACCGTGGCACGGCCCGTCATGACGTCGTAGAGGGTTCCGTCGAGGAAGTCCCGGTTGCCCGTGAGTTGTTCGGCCAGGTGCGGCGAGGTGTTGGCCTTCAGGCAGTGCTCGACGTCGTCGACGTAGTTGACGGAGTCGAGGATGATCTCGGGTGCCAGGTCCCGCAGGGAGACGTGGAGCACCAGCGGGTGGTGGGCGAACAGGGCCGGGTCGGTGACGTGCGGCGTGCCCGCGACGGTGGCGAAGACCACCAGGTCGCTGCTGCGGATCAGGTCGTCCACGGAGTCGTGGACGGTGACCCGGCCGCTCTCGCCCGAGCGGTCCAGGTAGTCGGCGAAGCCGGCCGCGTGCGCGCCGGACAGGTCGTGCACGCCGACCTCGTCGAAGGTCCAGCCGGTGCCCGCCAGGTAGGTGTGCAGGTAGCGGGCGATCAGACCGGTGCCGACGAAGCCCACCCTGGTCGGGCGGGTCCGGCCGCGGGTGAGTCGGTCGGCGGCCAGCGCGGCCGACGCGGCCGTCCTGCTCGCGCTGATGATCGAGCTCTCCAGGCAGGCGTACGGGTAGCCGGTGCGCGGATCGTTGAGGATCAGGACCGCGGAGGCGCGCGGCAGCCCGGAGCTCACGTTCTCCGGGAAGCTGGAGATCCACTTGATGCCGTCCACCCCGTCGTCCCCGCCGAGCGAGGCGGGCAGGGCGATGATGCGGGCGGTGGGACGGTCGGGGAACTGGAGGAAGTACGAGGGCGGGTTGACCGTCTTCCCCGTGCCGTGCGCGAGGTACGCCGCCTCGACGATCTCCGTGACCAGCTTCTCCTGCCCGCTCAGCGCACGCTGCACCTGCTGGCCGGAGATCACTGCGAAAGTTGGGCTGTGCTTCGTCATCTGGTTTCTCGAACCTCTAGACGGATCGGGTGGTGGGGTTCGCCATCGCGACGAGCACCTCGCGGGCCCCGTCGTACGGCAGCCGGCTGTGCGCCGTGCGGAGGTTGTCGACGAGCATCAGGTCACCCGGGCGCCACGGCTCGGCGACGGTGACGGAGTCGTACACCTTGTTGATCAGCGTGACGATGTCCTCGGTGATCTCGCCGCCGTCGCCGAAGCTCGTGTTGAACGGCAGGCCCTGCGGGCCGTAGACGTCGACCAGGTACTCACGGACCTCGGGCGCCATCGTCCACTCGTTGAGGAAGGCGATCTGGTTGAACCAGAGCCGCTCGCCGTCGGCGGGGTGGCGCAGCACCGCGGGACGGCGCTGGCTGGTGCGCAGCCCGTCGCCGGTCCACTCGAAGGTGATGTCGTTGGCCGCGCAGTAGCGTTCGACCTCGGCGCGGTCGGTGGTGCCGAACGCCTCCGTCCACGGAACGCCGATGTCCTCGGTGTAGCTGCGGGTGAGCAGCCATCCCTCGCGCTCGAAGCGCTCCACGAGGTCGGTGGGCAGGCCCTGCAGGACGCGGCCGGCATCGGCCAGGGCGGTGGCTCCGCCGCTGCTGGGCGCGCTCAGGCAGGCGAAGGCCATGGTGGCCGGGAACTCCAGGGCGTAGCTCAGCTCGTGGTGCATGCACATCGGCTGGTTCGGCGGCCACTTGGAGGACGAGTAGATGCGGTCGTCGTACGTCCAGCGGGGCGCGAACGCCTCGCGCTCGGGCATCAGGTCGCCCCCGAGGGTCTTGAGGACGGCGGCCGCTGCGGCGGCGTCGTTCAGCCCCAGGCCCCGTACCAGTACGGCGCCCTGTGAGGCGACGATCCGGTACAGCGCCTCGCGGTGCTCGGCGGCCCAGGCCGCCGGGTCCGCAGCGTCGGCGACGGTGACGACGGCCGGGCGGCCCTCGTCACGCCGCCCGTCGAATCCGGCGAAGGGGTCCGTGTCGTTCGACGGCACTTTTACACTCGCTCTCGTTCGTGCATGGCGTGGACAGCCCGCACCACGCCGGCGGTCTGCGCCGGCCTGGTGCGGAAGAAGTGGTGGCCTCCGTCGGGCAGTTCACTGACCCGGACGGTGCGGGCGAGGAGGCGCCAGGCGTCGAGGCCGTCCTCGTGGCCGCGGGTGGCGGGGTCGTCGGCGGCGGCCACGAGGGTCAGCGGCGCCGCGATCAGGGTGGTCGGCGGGTTCTCCACGGCGTCGGCGAAGAACGCGTTCGCCGCCAGGACGTCGTGCCGGTAGGCCGCCCCGACGAGCGCCGCCCGGTCCGTGTCCGTCCCGGAGAGCTCGGTGTAGCCGTTGTCGCCGCCGATACGGGCGGCGATCTCCAGGGGGGTCATGGCCGTGAGCTCGGCGCTGAACGCGCGCCGTGCGGCCGGGGTGCCGACCAGTTGGCCGCCGATCAGGACGGCCCGCAGGTCGTGGCCCTGTTCCTCCAGCAGCCGCGCGGTCAGGACGGCCAGGGCGGCGCCGGAGGAGTGCCCCCAGAGCAGGACCGGTCCGGTGACGCGCCGGGCGATCTCGTCCGCCACGGTCTTCGCGACCGTTTCGGGGGAGGCGAACGGCTCGTTCTCGGCCGTGAGGTCATGGCCGGGCAGCTCCACTCCCTGGACGGCGAGCCCGCTGTCCGCCAGCTCGGCCGCAAGGGGCCGGAAGTTGACGGCGTTGCCGCCCGCGTACGGGAAGCAGACGAGGGTGGCGGCCGGGGAGGGCGGCGTGAGGAGGGGGTTCAGGAGACCGGTCCCGGTGTCCGCCCCTTCGGGCCCGCCGGTTCCGTCGACGAATGCGGCCAGGTCGCTCAGGCGCGGGTGGCGGGTGAGGTCCTTCAGCGACACGGCCCGCTCGAGCTTGACGACGAGGCGTACGGCGGACAGGGAGGTGCCGCCGGAGTCGAAGAAGTGGCTGCTGCGGCCGACCCGTTCGGGGTCCATGCCGAGCACGGCCGCCCAGGCGGCGGCGATCCGCCGCTCCGTCGGGGTGACCGGCGGTTCCGGGCCGTCGTCGTCCGCCTCCGCGAGCTCCGCCAGCCGCTTCTTGTCGATCTTGCTGTTGGCGGTGAGCGGCAGGGCGTCGAGGCGGTGGAAGCGGCTCGGCACCATGTACTCCGGCAGCGCGGCCGCCAGCCGCGTCCGCAGCTCGTCGACGGGCACGTCGGCGGCGGCGGCGTAGAAGGCCACCAGGCTCTCGCCGACGACGACCACGGCGGTGTCCCGGATCCCGGGGACGCCGAGCAGCCGGTTCTCGATCTCGCCGAGCTCGATGCGGAAGCCGCGCAGCTTCACCTGTGCGTCGCGACGGCCCAGGAACTCCAGCTTGCCGTCGGGGCACCAGCGGCCGAAGTCGCCGGAGCGGTAGAGCCGTTCGCCCGGCCGGTGCGGATCGGTGCCGTACGCGGCGGCCGTGCGCTCGGGGTCGTTGACGTAGCCGCGGCCGACGCAGATGCCGGCGAACACGATCTCGCCGGGCGAGCCGAGCGGCACCGGCTCGAGGCCGGCGTCGACGACGTAGACGCGCACGTTGGCGACGGCCGGTCCGAGGGGCACCCGGTCGCCGTGCGGCGGCTCGGTCATGACCTCGTGGTTCGTGTCGTCGGAGGTCTCGGTGAGCCCGTACGCGTTGACGAGCGAGGTCCCGGGGAAGGCCGCGAACCAGCGTTCGACCAGCTCCTTCTTGAGCGCCTCACCGGTGGCCGAGAGGCAGCGGAGCCGGCCGAGGCCGCCGCCGTGCTCCTCCAGGTGCGACAGCACCACCTCGAGGTAGGAGGGGACCAGCTGGGCGACGTCCGCTGCGCGGACGACCTCCACGAACCTCTCCACGTCGAGGATCGCCTCCTGCGGCACGATGAGGGTCGTACCGCCGACCAGCAGGGCCGCGACGAGCTGCCAGAGGGAGATGTCGAAGCACTGCGGAGCGACCTGGGCGACGACGTCGTCCTCGCCCACCTTCAGGTCGTCGGTCTTCGCGTAGAGGTGGTTGAGCATGCCCTCGTGCTCGCACATCACCCCCTTGGGCCTACCGGTGGAGCCGGAGGTGAAGTAGATGTAGGCCAGCCGGTCGGGGCCGATGTCGACCCCGAGGTCCGTCGGATCGGCCCCGTCGCTCTCCTCGACGCGGAGCACCGTGACGGACGGGCGCTCGCGCAGGGCCTCGTCGAGGGTGGTGGTGCTCCCCGGTTCCGTGAGGACGAGGGTGCATCCGGCGCGGTCGAGGGTGGTGCCGATGCGGTCAGCCGGGAAGTGCGGCTCGATCGGCACGTACACGCCGCCGGCCTTGAACACGGCGAGGACGCAGGCCATCCAGTCCAGATTGCGCTCGGTCACCACTGCGACGGAGCCCTCGGCCGCCAGGCCGCGGGCGAGGAGGGTCCGGGCGATCCGGTTCGCGTGGGCGTTCAGCTCGGCGTACGTGATCCGGCGTTCGCCCATGATCGCGGCGGTCTTCCCGGGGTGCTGGCGTACCCGGTCCTCGAAGAGCTCGTGGAAGCGTCGGTCCGGCAGCTCCCGCTCCGGACCGGCCATGCCGACGAGCTGGTGGTGGCGCTCGGCCTCCGACAGCAGGCTGCCGCTCTCGTGCGGGGCGTCCGGGTCGGCGGCCATGCGGTCGAGGGCGGTGCGGTGGTAGCCGGCGACTCGGGTCGCGTGGTCGGCGTCGAAGTCTTCGGTGCGGTACGTGAGCACCAGCTCGCCGTCGGTGACGCACACCCCGAAGACCACGCCGTCGGGCAGGGTGCCCGGGGTCCCGCCGACCACGGTCTCGAAGCCGTGGCGGGGTGCGGCGGCCGCGTTGCGGACGCGGTCCAGCAGGCCGGCCCAGGTGGTGCCGGCCACCGGCACGAGGAGGGGTACGGGGCCGAAGGCCACCTCGTCCTCACCGCTGAGGATCGCGACGACCTTGGCGTGGGCTGCGGACAGTTCTGCCGGCGTCGGTTCGCATTCCAGCGGAATGCCGACGGTCGCCGTGCCCGGTGCCGAACCGATGGTCGCCTGCCACCGCGGAACGGCGGTATGACCGGACCTCATGGAGTTCCTCCACTCGGGGAGTTGGAATGGGAAAAACGTAGGGGCGGGGCTTTCCCTCCCGTTATCGATCACATTTCAGCGACGTCGATAGCGGGATATCGCCAGCGGTACCGCACAGCACATGAGGCCAACGCTCCACAGCACGGTGCCGAGGACGGGACCGGCGACCGGCCCCCCGGCGAGCAGGTTGCGGCACGCGTCCGTCACCAGGGTCGTGGGATTGGCCTCGGCGAAGGCCCGCAGCCAACCCGGCATCGTGCTGGTCGGCACCAGCATGGAACTGCCGAACTGGAACGGGATCATCCACAGGAAGCCCACTGACTGCACGGTGTTGGGACTGCGCATCGACAGGCCGATGAAGGCCGACACCCAGGCCAGCGCGGTCCCGTACAGCAGCGTGAGCAGCACGGCGGCCACCGCGAACAGGAAGTTGGTCTCCACCCGGAAGCCGATGACGAGTGCGAACAGGAGCATGACGACCTGGCCCAGCAGGAGCCGGCTCATGTCTGCCACGATCCGGCCGGTCAGGACCGCCGAGCGGGCGATGGGCAAGGAGCGGAACCGGTCCATCACACCGTTGTCGAAGTCGACGGCGAGCAGGTAACCGGTCGAACGGGACGCGAACATCAGCGTTTGCACCATGATGCCCGGCAGGAGGAACTGCCGGTAGTCGCCGGGGCGGTCTCCCCAGATCGCGCCGCCGAAGACGTACAGGAAGATCAGCGTGAAGACCATCGGCATGACCACGGAGTCGAGGAGCTGTCCGGGGTCGCCGCGCAGCTGGAGCATGTTGCGCCTGGCGATGGCGAGCGACTGCCTGGCGGTGTCCCGCAGCCCGTTCCGGGCGGAACCGGCGAGGGGGGGTACCCCGACGGTCGGCGCGATGTCGGTGGTCGGGGTCACGGGGTGCTCCTGGTCAGTTCGATGAAGGCCTCGTCGAGGCTGGCGACCCGGGTGTCCACGGCCAGCACCTCCACCGCCGAGGCGGTGACGGCCCTTACCGCACGGGTCAGTTCGTCCGGTTCCACGAGCGGGAGCCGGACCATGCAGGCCTCCTGGTCGATCCGGCCCTCCAGCCCTTCCAGGGCCAGGGCTCCCGCGAGGGCCGCCAGATCCCGGGAGTACGCGGGCCGGATCTCCAGGGTCCGGCCGCCCACCCGGGCCCGGAGCTCCGCGGCCGTACCGGCGGCGATCACCCGCCCCTTGTCCACGACGACCACCGAATCGGCCAGCGCCTCGGCCTCCTCCATGTACTGGGTGGTGAGCAGTACGGTCGAGCCGGCGAGGGCGCGTTCCTTCACCGTGGTCCACAGCTCGTTGCGGCTGTGCGGGTCCAGGCCGGTGGTCGGCTCGTCGAGGTAGATGAGCCTCGGCTCGCCCATCAGCGATGCGGCGAGGTCGAGACGACGGCGCATTCCGCCGGAGTACTCGCGGGCGGGCTTGCCGCCCGCTTCGCCGAGCCGGAACCGCTCCAGCATCCCGTCCGCCTGCTGCCGGGCCCGGCGGGCGGGCACTCCCAGGAGACGGGCGATGAGGTACAGGTTCTCCCTGCCGGAGATGTTCCCGTCGACCGAGGCGAACTGCCCGGTCAGCGCGATGCAGCGGCGGACCTGGTGGGGTTCCCTCGCCACGTCGTAACCGAAGACCCGGGCGCGCCCGGCATCGGGGCGCAGCAGGGTCGCCAGGACGCGCACCGTGGTGGTCTTCCCCGCCCCGTTCGGTCCGAGGAGGCCCAGGATCTGCCCGGCGGGCACCGCGAGGTCGACTCCGTCGAGGGCCCGGTGGGCGCCGAAGCACTTCACCAGGCCCTCGACCTCGATGGCCAGAGTCATGGTGTTATTGCGCGTCCATGGCGGTGGCCAGGCTGCGCGGGCGCATGTCGGTCCAGTGGGCCTCGATGTAGGCGAGGCAGGCGTCGCGGGTGTCGGCCGGGTGGGCGGTCAGCCAGCCGGCGGGCACGTCGACGAAGGTCGGCCAGAGGCTGTGCTGTCCCTCGTCGTTGACGAGCACCAGGTAGGTGCCGTCCGCGTCCTCGAACGGATTGGTCATCCTCGTTCTCCTTCCAATTGCGGGGAAAGCACTGCGGCGAGTGCGCCGACAGTGGGGTGCTCGTAGAGCTGGTGCACCGACAGCCGGGCGGGCAGTGCACTGTTGATGCGGTTCACGAGTTGCGCGGCGCGCAGCGAACTGCCGCCGAGGTCGAAGAACCGGTCGTCGCGGCCGACGTCGCTACCGAGGACGTCGCTCCAGAGGGCGGCCAGGGCCTTTTCCAGCTCGGTGGCCGGCGGTACGAGCTGCCGTCCGCCGCGTTCCAGCGCTGCGACGGCGACAGCGAGCAGCTGGTCCCGGTCGGCGGGCAGCCTGTCGAGGCGCAGACAGCGCAGGGGATGGTCGAGTTCCCTCGCCACCGGTGCCACGGCCGCCCGGACGTCGGCCTCGGGGGCCGACCCGGTGTACACGACGATCGCCTCCGCGATGTGCAGGCTCTCCGGGGCGAGGGCGCGCGCGATGTGCTCGTTGCGGCCGTCGAGGCCGATCAGCACGGTGGCCCGGTCCTGTCCCAGTACGGTGAGCAGCGAGGCGAGGCCCTCGTCGGGGTCGAGGGTGCGAAAGCCCCGGGCCTGGGCGGCGTCCTCGGGTGCTCCGCGGTTCATGCCCAGGCCGCTCCAGGTGCTCCACGCCAGGCAGTGCACGGGCCGGCCGCGCTCGCGTCCCCAGTGGTCGGCGAATCCGTGCAGGAAGCTGTTGGCCGACGAGTACGCCGCGAAGGAGCTTCCGCCGAACTCGCCGTTGACCGACGAGAAGAGCACGAGGGGCGTGTCGGGACGGTCCTCCAGCAGCTCGGCGAGCGCCAGGGTGCCGGTCACCTTCGCGCGGTAGGCGTCGCGGAAGGCCTGCGGGGACTCGCGGGCGACCTGGTGGAGTTCCAGTTGCGCCCACTGGTGGGAGACGTCGGCGCCGGCCAGGTGCAGCACCCCGTCGAGCGGTGCTCCCCAGCGGGCCTCCGCCTCGGCCACCGCGGCCCGCAGCGCGACCGGGTCGGCCACGTCGAGCGCGCGGTAGGCCACGTCGCCCAGGACTGCGAGGTCTTCGAGGCGCTCGGCGCGCTCGCCCCCGTCGGCCGGGCTCCGTCCGACCAGCAGCAGTTTCGCGGCGTGGGCGGCCAGGAGGTATTCCGCGACCGGATGGGCGACGCCGCCGAGACCACCGGTGACGAGGTAGCGGCCGCCGGTGACGAAGGCGTCCCTCCCCCGGCCGTCGAGGGCCATCGGCCGCAGCCGGGGCACCAGGCGGCGCGTGCCGCGGTGGGCCACGAGGTCGGCGGCGTCGTGGCAGGCGAGTTCCGTGACGACCGCGGCGGCCCGGTCGCGGGGGGCGGACGCGGCGGGCACGTCGAGTTGCCGGACGGACGGCAGCACCTGCTCCACGGCGGCCGTGCGCAGGAGACCGGGCAGGCTCGCGGCGGCGAGGTCGAGGGTGTCGCCCGCGGCCGTCCACAGACCGCCGCTCGTGACCACCAGGAGGGGCGGCGCGGGATCGTACGCGGCCAGGTCCTGGAGCAGGCGCAGCACGTCGAGGGCCACGCTCTGCGGGTCGGGGCCCTGGGCCAGGTGGACGACGGCCCCGGCGTGTCCGGTCGGGGAGACGACGAGCTCGGGGACGCCGGGTACGGCGGCGAGCTCTTCCCGCAGGGCCTCGGAGACCAGCCACGGGCCGGGCGGCAGCACGCCGCGTTCGGCGGGAGCGTCGGTCCAGGTCCGTTCGAAGTACCACGGGCCGTCCGCCTCGTCGCACCATTCGGCGTACAGGCCCGCGTCGAGGTCGGCGATGAGCTGGGCTCGCTGGATCTTGCCGCTGCCCGTCTTGGGGAAGTGGTCCCGTTCGACCGGGATCACGAGGTCGGGCTGGAGGCCCAGGGCCTCGGCCACCCGCGCCTTGATCGCGGCGATGGTGTCGTGGACGGAGGTCCGGTCGTCGGAGGCCGGGACGAAGAAGATCACCAGTTTGTCGGTGGTGTCGCCCGCGCCGGACCAGCCGCAGGCGGCGACGTAGGTGACCTCGGTTCCCTCCACCTGCTCCGCGATGGACTCCACGTCGTAGCTCAGGATGTTGGCACCCTGGACGATGATGAGGTCCTTGTCCCGGCCGGTGATGGTGAGCCGGCCCTCGTGCAGGAACGCGAGGTCGCCCGTGCGGAACCAGCCGTCGGCGGTGAACGCCTCCGCGTTCGCCTCCTCGTTGCGGAAGTAGCCCTCCATGATCGTCGGCCCGGTGATCTGGAGCCGTCCCACGTGGTCCTCGGGCAGCACGGCGTCGTTCGCGTCGACGATGCGCAGCCGCACGCCCGGGATCGGCGGGCCGACCTCCGTGAACGTGACGGCGTCGGGGTCGGTGGACCAGCGCAGCGCCCCGCCGAGTGAACTCTTGTCCACCCGCAGGCGTCCCTCGTCCGGATTCCCGGCGCGCAGCGTCGAGGACGTCACCCCCGAGCTGGTCTCCGACATCCCCCAGGACGGACGCATCGCGTCGGCCGGCATCCCGTACGCCGTGAGCAGTTCGATGAACCGGTCCGCGGTGCGGCTGACGACTGCCTCTCCGCCGTTGAGGAGGTGCTTCAGCGTCGACAGGTCCCATGACCGGCCGGCCATGGCGGGGGCACGCTCGTTGACGAGCGCGAAGGCGAAGTTGGGGGCCCAGGTGTTGGTGACGCCGTACCGGTCGATCCAGTCGAGCCAGCGCAGCGGGTCGGCGAGGAAGGCGTCGATGGTGGCGTTGACGTGCCGGCAGCGCAGCACGACGTCCCGCACGCTCCACATGACGATGCCGCCGACGTGGTCGAGCGGCATCCAGTTCAGCGCGACCTCGCTGGAATCGAATCCGTTCACCGCCGCGGTGGCCCGGGTGCGGGCCAGGATGCTGCGGCTGGCGTGCCGGACCACCTTCGGCACCCCGGTGCTGCCGGAGGTGAGCAGGTGCACGGCCGGGGTGTCGGGGGTCGCCGGGAACCAGTCCGTGCTCTGCGGGCCGTCGCCCAGTTGCTCGACGACGGCCACCCGCAGCTCGTCGACGCCCCAGAGGGCGGGCAGCTTGGCCACCGCCGGGGCGAGGGAGGCGTCGGTGAGGACGAGCGGCCGGTCCAGCAGCTGCCAGGCGTTGCGGAGCTTGGTCGTGACGGCGTTCTCCCGGTCGTAGCCGGGTGCGGCACCGACCGGGGTGGGCAGGTATCCGCCGAGGACGCACGCCCAGAACGCGGTGACGAAGGCGCGGTTGTCGCCGAACTGGAACAGCACGGACTCGCCGGGGGCGATGCCGGTGGAGCGCAGGCCGGTGAGCAGCCGCTGCGCGTCGGCGAGCAGCTGGGAGTAGCTCTGGAAGTCCTCGCCGTCGTCCGTCAGGTAGACGGTGCCCTGGTCCGGGGCGAGTTCGGCGGCGAGCCGGAGGGCTTCTTGCAAGGTGGTGGGGAAAGCGGGGTCGGCCGGCAGGTCGCCGCCGTACGCGAGCGCCGGGGTGCCCGCCGCCACGGGCGGGGCGTCGGCGGCGCGGGGTGCGGACGGCCGCACCCGGTCGAGCCGGGCCTCGCGGCGCAGCAGCGGCACGGCCTCCTGAACCCCTGGGACGGATTCGGCGGACGCCCGCAGCTGGGCCACGGCATCGTGTCCGGGCATGGTCATCGGTTGCGCTCCCCCTGGCCTGCGTACGCGGGTTCACGGCCCAGCAGCCTGCTGCCGAGCGTCGCGGTGAGCTCCGCCTCGCGGTCGTTGAGATAGAAGTGGCCGCCGGGGAAGACCTCGACGGAGAACGCCCCGCTGGTCTGCTCCTCCCACGCGTGCAGGCCGCTGACGGGCGCGCGCGGGTCGGTGTCCCCGCCGAGCGCGGTGATCGGTACTGCGAGCGGCTCGCCGGGGCCGTGCCGGTGGTTCTCCCAGAGGGTGAAGTCGGCGCGCAGCGTCGGCAGCAGCAGCTTCATCAGTTCCGGGTCGGTGAACACCCCGTCGGACGTGCCGTCCAGATCCCGCAGGGCGGCACTGAAGTCGTCGTCGGACAGCCGGTGCAGCTGCGGCGCGGCGGTGTCGTGGCCCGGGGCCGGCTGCCCGGACAGGAACAGGTGTCCGGGCTGCGTGCCGCGCTTGCGCAGCGCCCTGGCCAGTTCGAACGCGAGCAGCGCGCCGCCGCTGTGGCCGAAGAACGCGTACGGCCCCTGGAGGTAGGGCCGCAGTGCCACGGCGACCATGCGGACGGCGACGTCGACCGACGCGGGGTGCGGTTCGCCGACGCGGTCCTCGCGGCCGGGCAGTTGCACGGCCACGATTTCCACCTCCGCCGGGAAAAGGGCCGGCCATGCGGCGAACGCGCTCGCGCCCGCTCCTGCATGCGGAAAGCAGAAGAGACGGACCCTCCGGTTCGCCCGCCGGGCACGACGGACGAATGGAGTTTCTGCTACGAGCCTGTCAGGCATGACCGATCCGCCTCGAAATCCGCAGGACAACAGGAATACACCGCACGGTATTGAGGAGCCTTATCGGTCCTCTATTACGGCCCTTTCCGGACCGCATTCGAAGGTCCCCGCGAGCCGGGTCGCCACGTCGCGCAGCAGGGCGGGATCCAGCAGGTCGTCGTGCCCGCAGTCGAAGGGGGTGACCTTCAGCTCCCCGTCCACGTAGGGGGCCCAGGCAGCGGCCAGTTCCGCCGCCCTCTGCTCGCCGCCCGACGTGATCAGGGCGACCTGGCCCTTGTACGCGGCGGGGCGGTGCGCGGTGACCACCATGATCGTGTTGATCATGACGTCGAAGAGCCGCTCGTCGGCGTCACCGCCGAGGACGTCTTCCACCAGGCCGAGTGCGCGCTCCCGCTGTTGCGCCTCGTCACCGCGGTCGTCCGGGTCACCGCCCGCGTCGTCGCTCAGGACGGCGAGCACGTCGGCGGCGGTGAGCAGCCGCTGTCCTTCCACGGGGCCCTGCTGGGCGGGGTCGCCCGGCAGGGAGTCCATGATCGCCAGCAGGGCGACCTGCTCGCCCTGCTCCTGCAGGGCGGTGGCGATGGCGTGTGCGATGTTGCCGCCGGTCGAGTACCCCAACAGGTGGTACGGGCCCTGCGGCTGCACGCCGCGTATCTGCTCGACGGCCTCGAGCGCCCACGCGGCCAGCGACTCCGGCAGCGGTCCGGGCCCGTCGAGTCCCCACGCCTGCAGGCCGTACAGCCCCACGTCCTCGGGCAGCCCGCGCAGGAGTCCGGCGTAGCACCAGCTCAGGCCGAGCGACGGCGGGGCGCAGAACAGGGAGGGGCGGTCGCCGCCGCGGCGCAGCACCACCATGGGCCCGGTGTCGTCGGTGGTGTCGAGCCGGGCGGCGAGCAGGGCCGGGGTGGGCGCCTCGAAGAGGGTCCGCACGTCCGTCACGGTGTCGAGCTCGGTGCTGATCCGGGTGGCGAGGCGCATCGCGAGCAGCGAGTGGCCGCCGAGCTCGAAGAAGTTCGCGTCGACGCCGACCCGGGGCAGTTCGAGTGCTTCCGCGAAGAGGCCGCAGAGCAGTTCCTCGCGCAGGCTGCGCGGGTCGCGCCCGGCCGTCGCCTCCGTCGCCTCCGGTACGGGCAGGGCCTTGCGGTCGACCTTGCCGTTGGGACTCAGCGGCAGGCGTTCCAGCACCACGACCACGCCGGGCACCATGTGCGCCGGCAGCGCCAAGGCGAGCCGGGCGCGCAGCTCCCGGGGGTCCGGCTGCACCCCGGTGGCCGGGACGGCGTAGCCGACGAGCCGGTCGGCGTGGACGGCCGCGGCGGCGTGGGTGACACCGGGCTGCTCGGCGAGCGCGGACTCGATCTCGCCGAGCTCGATCCGCAGGCCGCGGAGCTTCACCTGCGTGTCGGCCCGGCCGACGAACACCAGCTGACCGTCGCGGTCCCACCGGACGAGGTCGCCGGTGCGGTACATCCGGTCGCCGGGTGCGAACGGGTTCGCGACGAACCGCTCGGCGGTCAGGGCGGGGCGGTCGAGGTAGCCGCGGGCCAGGCCGGGGCCGGTCGTGTACAGCTCTCCCGCCACGCCGGGCGGGACGGGCCGCAGGTACCGGTCGAGCACGTACACGCCGGCGTTGGCGATGGGCCTGCCGATCGGGACCGGCTGCCGGCCGGGAGGGGCGTACACCCAGGACGCGACGTCCACGGTGGCCTCGGTCGGACCGTACGCGTTGACGAGCCTGCGGCCCTCGGACCAGTGCGCGATCACGTCCGCCGGGGGGACGTCGCCGCCGGTGACGATCACCCGCAGGGCGGGCAGGTCGATCCGCGGCAGGCCGGCCATCACGGCCGGGATGAGGTGTGCGTGCGTGATGCGCCGGTCGGCGAGGAACGCGGCGAGTTCTTCGCCGGCCAGGACACCCGGGGGGATCACCAGGCAGGAGCCGGTGAGCAGGGCGAGGCACAACTCGGACACGCTCGCGTCGAAGCTCGGGGAGATGAGCTGGGCGACGCGGTTGCCCGCACCGGCTTCGTAGCGCTCGGCCTGGTTGGCGACCAGGCCCGCGATGCCGCGGTGCGACACGACGACGCCCTTGGGCCGGCCCGTCGACCCGGAGGTGTAGACGACGTACGCGGCGTCGTCGAGGTGCCGGGGGACGACCGGTTCCGTACCGGGGAGCCCGTCCGGGACAGGGAAGGAGGCGGACGAGAGCTCGCACACCGGGCCGGCGTCGTCGAGCATGAACGCGATCCGCTCGGGCGGGTAGTCCGGGTCGACCGGCAGGTACGCGGCCCCTGCCTTCAGCGTCGCCAGCACGGCGACCACCAGGTCGGCCGAGCGGGGCAGCCGCAGCGCGACGGTCTCCCCCGGTCCCGCGCCCCGCTCGCGCAGCACGTGCGCGAGCCGGTTGGCGCGCAGGTCCAGTTCGGCGTAGCTGAGCGTCTCGGCACCGTCCTGAACGGCCGGGTGGTCCGGGGTGCGGGCCACCTGCCGCGCGAAGAGCTCCGGCCAGGTGAGCGGGGGCACGTCGCGGGCGGTGTCGTTCCCTCCTTCGAGGACCAGCCGGCCCAGCTCGGGACCGAGGACGTCGAGCCGGTCCAACGGCGCATCGGGCTCGGCCACGGCCGCGGTGAGCAGCCGGACCAGGCCGTCGACCAGGCCGCGGGCGGTCTCCGGCTCGAACAGGTCGGTGGCGTACCGGACGATCCCGTTCAACCCCGAGGCCTCGTCCTCCTCCAGGACGAACGCCAGGTCCACCTTGGCGGTCTCCGTGTCGACCTGCTCCCCGCGGACCACGAGGCCCGCGAGCTCGGGCTCCGAGGCGTCGAGGTTCTGCAGCGTCAGCATCACCTGGAAGAGGGGGTGGTGGGCCAGCGAGCGGGCCGGGTTGAGCACCTCGACGAGCCGCTCGAAGGGCACGTCCTGGTGGGCGAACGCGGCCAGGTCGGTCTCCCGCACCCGGTCGACGAGTTCGTTCAGGGAAGGGCTGCCGGAGACGTCGGTGCGCAGCACGACCGTGTTGACGAAGAAGCCGACCAGGTCGCGGGCCGCCTCCTCGTCGCGTCCGGCGACCGCGCAGCCGAGCGGGATGTCCGTGCCGGCGCCGTACCGGGTGAGCAGAGCGGCGAGCGCGGCCTGCAGCACCATGAACACGCTGGCGCGCCGGCGCCGGGCCAGGTCCACGACGGCGCGGTACAGGTCGGGACCGATCGTCAGCGGCGCCGAGCCGCCGCGGTGGCTGAGGGCGGCCGGCCGGGGCCGGTCGAGGGGCAGGTCCAGCAGGTCGGGTGCGCCCGCGAGGGTCTCGCGCCAGAACGCGGTCTGGCGGGCCAGCACGCTGTCCGGGTCGCCCTCCTCGCCGAGGACCTCCTGCTGCCAGATGGCGTGGTCGGCGTACTGCACCGGGAGCGGCGTCCACTGCGGAGCGCGCCCGGCCCGGCGGGCCCCGTACGCGGTGCCCAGGTCGCGCAGGAGCGGTCCCATCGACCAGCCGTCGCTGACGATGTGGTGGACGAGCACGAGCAGGACGTGCTCGTCGTCGCCCTGGGTGAAGAGCCAGGAGCGGATCGGGAGTTCGCGGTCGAGCTCGAACGCGTAGCCGGCCGCGGCGACGACGTCGCCGCCGGTGACCTCCTCGAGGACCGGTTCGTCGGTCACGATCCGCTGGTGGGGCACGCCCCCCTCGTCGCCGAAGACGGTGCGCAGGCTCTCGTGCCGTCCCACCACGTCGCAGAGGGCGGCCCGCAGCGCGGGCCGGTCGACGCGGCCGGTGAGCCGCAGCGCCAGCGGGACGTTGTACGTGGGCGACGGACCCTCGAAGCGGTACATGAACCACAGGCGGCGCTGGGCGGCCGACAGGGGCACCCGCTCGGGCCGCGGACGGGGGGCCAGTGCGGGGCGGGTCGGCCCCGCCGACGGTTCCAGCTCGGCGATCCGCGCGGCGAAACCGGCGACGGTGGGCGCTTCGAAGAGGGTCCGGATGCCGATCTCGACACCGAGCTCGTCCCGGACCCGCGCGACGACGCGGGCGGCGAGGAGCGAGTGCCCGCCGAGGTCGAAGAAGACGTCGTCGACGCCGACCGCGGGCACGCCCAGGCTCTCGGCGAAGATCGCGCACAGGGCTTCCTCGCGGGCGTCCCGGGGGGCCCGGGCGGAGGTGACCACCGCTTCGGGTGCGGGCAGCGCGTCCCGGTCCAGCTTTCCGTTGCCGGTGAAGGGCAGCTGGTCCAGCGCCACGTACGCGGACGGCGTCATGTAATCGGGCAGTTGCTCGGCGGCGTGCGCCCGCACGCCCGCCAGGTCGAGCCCGGCGGGCGTCACGTACGCCACCAGGCGCTTGTCGCCCGGCCGGTCCTCGCGCAGCACGACGGCGGCGTGCGCCACGTCCGGATGGTTGCCGACGGCCGACTCGACCTCGCCCAGCTCGATCCGGAAGCCCCGCAGCTTCACCTGGTGGTCGACGCGGGCCACGAACTCCAGTTCGCCGTTGCGGTTCCACCGGCCCAGGTCGCCGGAGCGGTACATCCGCGATCCCGCGGGGCCGTAGGGGTCCGCGACGAACTTGGTCGCGGTCAGGCCGAGCCGGTTGAGGTAGCCGCGGGTGACCAGGTCGCCCGCGATGTACAGCTCGCCCGTCACGCCGACGGGCAGCGGCCGCAGCTTGGCGTCGAGCACGTACATCCGGGTGTTCCAGACCGGCCGGCCGATGGTGATGACACCGCTGGGGACGGCCTCGCCGGGGGCGATGCGGAATTCGGTGCAGCCCACGGTGGTCTCCGTGGGGCCGTACTCGTTGACCACGGTCACGCCGGGGTGGCGGCGGCGCCACTCGTCGAGCAGTTCGCCCATCAGCGACTCGCCGCCGAGGACGAGCTGCTCGGTCGGGGAGAACGCGTCCGGCAGGTTCAGCAGCAGCGAGAGGTGGCTCGGCGTCGCCTTGACGAAGGCGGGGCGCGTGCCGGGTGCGTCGCCCTTCAGGTCGACGAGGTCCACCGCGCCGCCCGCTGTCAGGGGCGCGAAGACGCCGGTCACGGTGAGGTCGAAGGAGATCGGCGAGTGCACGAGCGCACCGCGTTCGACGGAGTCGTAGGCGGTGCGGGCCCATGCCAGGTAGGAGTTGAGCGAGCGGTGCTCGACCACGACGCCCTTCGGCCTGCCGGTGGAACCGGAGGTGAAGATCACGTACGCCGCGGCGCTGTCCGGTACGGACGCGGGCAGCGGTGCCGTCTCGGCCGCGTCCGCGGCGGAGTCCGCGTCGGGCGAGGGGTCGGCGTCCAGGTGGAGGCGCGGCCGCGTGCCGGGGAGTTCGGTCGCCGTGGTGGTCAGCACCAGCACCGGATCGACGTCGTCGAGGACGAAGCCGAGCCGGTCGGCCGGGTGTTCGGGATCCAGCGGCAGGTAGGCCGCCCCGGCCCGGAACACCGCGAGCACCGCCACCACCAGGTCGACGGACTTCGGCAGGGCGATCGCCACGAACGTCTCGGGACGGACCCCCCGCGCGACCAGCACGCGGGCGAGCCGATCGACCCGGTCGGCCAGTTCGGCGTAGGTGACGCGGTCCTCCCCGGACACCACGGCGACGGCTCCGGGGGTCCTGGCCGCCTGCGCGGCGAACAGCTCCGGCACGGTCGTCCGGGGCACGTCGTGTCCCGGGTCGTTCCAGCCGACCAGGACGTCGTGGCGTTCCTCCTCGGACAGGATCGGCAGGTCTCCGACCGGGCGGTCCGGGTCGGCCGCGGCCGCGGTCAGCAGCCGGACCAGGCGGTCGGCCATCGCCTGCACGGTCTCGGCGTCGAACAGGTCGGTGGCGTACTGGATCGCGCCGTACAGCCCGTCCGGGCGGCCGTCCCCGGTGTGCTCCTCGGCGAGGAAGAACGACAGGTCGAGCTTGGCGCTGTCCCCGCCGATCTGCTCCCGGACGACCTCCAGACCGGCCATGCCGAAGTCGCCGTCCGCGGTGTTCGCGAACGTCAGCATCACCTGGAAGAGCGGGTGGTGGGCCAGCGACCGGGCCGGGTTGAGCACCTCGACCAGCCGCTCGAACGGCACGTCCTGGTGGGAGTACGCGGCCAGGTCGGCCGTGCGGACGCGGCGCAGCAGCTCTGCGAAGGACGGATCGCCCGAGACGTCGGTGCGCAGCACCAGCGTGTTGACGAAGAAGCCGACGAGGTCGTCGAGCGCCTCGTCCGTACGCCCGGCGATCGCCGTGCCCAGGGGGATGTCGGTGCCCGCGCCCATCCGGGTCAGCAGGGCCGCCACACCGGCCTGGACGACCATGAACACGCTCGCCTGGTGGGCCCTGGCCAGTGCCACGAGCGCGCCGTGGGCCTCGGCGGGCACGGCCAGCCGGACGACCCCGCCACCGTTCCCGGCGATCGCGGGACGCGGCCGGTCGGTGGGCAGTTCGAGGAGTTCGGGGGCACCGGCCAGCGTCGTGCGCCAGTAGTCGAGCTGACGGGCGATGAGGCTGTCCGGGTCCTCCTCGCCGGCGAGGAGCTCGTGCTGCCACAGCGCGAAGTCGGCGTACTGCACGCGCAGGTCCGGCCAGGCGGGACCCTCGCCGGTCAGCCGGGCGGCGTACGCGGTCGCGAGGTCCGAGGCGAGCGGGGCGGCGGACCAGCCGTCACCGGCGATGTGGTGCAGGAGCAGCAGCAGGGTGTGCTCCTCCGGACCGGACTCGAAGAGCGTGACGCGCAGCGGTGCTTCCCGCTCCAGGTGGAAGGCGTACCCGGCGGCCGCGTCGAGTGCCTGCGGGGAGAAGCGCTCCGCCCTCAGCTCGACCTCGGTGGGCAGGATCTGCTGGTAGGGCGTGCCCGCGAAGTCGGGGAAGGCGGTCCGCAGGGCCTCGTGCCGCTCGACCACGTCGGTGATCGCGGCCTCCAGCGCGGACCGGTCCAGCCGGCCGGTCAGGCGCAGCGCGATCGGCAGGTTGTAGGTGGCGGCGGGGCCTTCGAGCCGGTACAGGAACCAGAGGCGTCGCTGCGCGTACGACAGCGGCGGGTGTTCCGGCCGCGCACCGACGAGGATCGGCGGGCGGGCGACGGCCGCCGTGTCGAGGCGGGCGGCTATCGCGGCCGGGGTCGGCGCCTCGAACAGCGCACGGATCGGCAGCTCGACGGCGAACGTGGAGCGGATGCGGCTGACCAGCCGGGTGGCGAGCAGCGAGTGCCCGCCGAGTGCGAAGAAGTCGTCGTCGACACCGGTCTGCTGCAGGCCGAGCACCTCGGCGAACAGGCCGCAGAGGATCTCCTGCTGCGGCGTCGCCGCGGTCCGCGCCGCCGGGGCGGCCGCGAATTCGGGGGCGGGCAGGGCGGCGGTGTCGAGCTTGCCGCTGGGGGTCAGCGGCAGGGCGTCGAGGAGCACGATCGCGCCGGGCACGAGCACCTCGGGCAGCCTCGCGGCGAGGTGCTCCCGGACCGTGCGGATCAGGTCGTCGCCGGCCCGGTCGTCCCCGGTGGGGACGACGTACGCGACGAGACGCTCGTCGCGCACGGTGACGACGGCCTGGCCCACCTCGGGCAGTTCGGCTGCCGTGGCCCGGATCTCGTCGAGCTCGATCCGGACGCCGCGCACCTTGACCTGGCGGTCGGCACGGCCGGCGAACTGGAGGGAGCCGTCGGGGTTCCACCGCCCGAGGTCGCCGGAGCGGTACATCCGCGACCCTGCCGGGCCGAACGGGTCGGCCACGAACCGCTCCGCGCTGAGGCCCGGCCGGTTCAGGTAGCCGTGCGCGAGCTGGACGCCCGCGAGGTAGAGCTCTCCCACGACGCCGGGCGGGACCGGGCGCAGCGCCCGGTCGAGCACGTAGACGCGGGTGTTCCACACGGGGAAGCCGATCGGTGCGTTGCCCGGGCCTATCTCCTGGCCGCCGTCCCACGCCGTGACGTCGACGGTGGCCTCGGTCGGGCCGTACAGGTGGTGCAGGGGGACGCCGAGCAGGTGGCGGAAGCTGCGGTGCAGGTCGGCGGGCAGTGCCTCGCCGCCGCAGAACACGCGGCGCAGGCTGGTGCAGCCGGCGGCCTGCGGGATCTGCACGAAGGCCGCGAGCATGGCGGGGATGAAGTGGACCGTCGTCACTCGTTCGGCCCGGATGAGCTCGGCGAGGTACTCGGGGTCGCGGTGCCCGTCCGGCTTGGCCATCACCATCGTGGCGCCCTGCAGCAGCGGCCAGAAGAACTCCCAGACCGACACGTCGAAGCTGGTGGCGGTCTTCTGCAGCACCCGGTCGTCGGCCTCCAGGGGGTAGGCGCGCTGCATGCCGTCGAGCCGGTTCACGGCCGCGGCGTGCGGGATGACGACGCCCTTGGGGCGGCCCGTCGACCCGGAGGTGTACATGACGTACGCCGCGTCGGACGGGTGCAGCGGGCGCAGCCGGTCCGTGTCGGTGAGCGGGGTGTCCTCGTACCCCTCCACGTCCGTACCGGCCAGGTAGGCGCCGTCCAGCACGCAGATCGGGGCGGCGTCGGCGAGCATGTAGGCGATGCGGTCGGCCGGGTAGCCGACGTCCACCGGCAGGTACGCCGCGCCCGTCTTCACGATCGCGAGCAGGCCGACGAGGAGGTCCACCGAGCGGGGCACGGCGAGGGCGACGAGCCCGCCCGGACCGGCGCCCCGGTCGACGAGGTGGCGGGCCAGCCGGTTGGCCCGTGCGTGCAGTTCCCCGTACGTGACCTCCTCGCCCTCCATGACCAGGGCGACCCGCTCGGGGGTACGGACCGCCTGGGCGTCGAGCAGCTCGGGGAGGACCGCGGCGGGCAGATCGAGACCCGTGGCGTTCCACGTCTCGACGACCTGCTCCCGCTCGGCGGGCAGGGTCACGTCGATGCGGCCGACGGGGAGGTCGGGGTCGGCGGCGACGGCTTCGAGGACCTGGAGGAACCGGGCGGCGATGGCGGTGCCCTGCGCCCTGTCGAACTGCTCGGGCCGGATGTCGAGCCGGACGACGAGGCGGTCTCCCGCGATGCCGGTGATGAGGCTGAGCGGGTAGTGGGTCGCGCCGCCGCCCTCGATGTCGGCGATCTTGAGCCTCGTATCCGAGCTCTCCTCCGCGTCGTCGAAGGGGTAGTTCTCGAAGACGAGGATCGAGTCGAAGAGCTCTCCCAGGCCCGCCGCCCGCTGGATCTCGGCGAGGCTGACGTGGTGGTGGTCGAGCACGTCGCCCTGCCGGCGCTGGAGGGCGGCGACGGCCTCGGCGAACGGCGCGGCAGGGTCCAGCCGGACCCGTACCGGCAGCGTGTTGATGAAGGAGCCGATCATGCCCTCGACGCCGGGCAGGTCGGCCGGGCGACCGGAGACGGTGGCGCCGAAGACGACGTCGCTGCGGCCGGTGAGCTGCCCGATCACCATCGCCCAGGCACCTTGCACCAGGTTGTTCACGGTCAGGCCGCGGTCGGCCGCCATCCGGACCAGTCGGGCCGTGGTCCCGGGCGACAGCTCGGCGGCGATCCGCTCGGGCAGCACCTTGCCGGCGGGGGCGCCGGGAGCCGCCGTGGTCGGCCCGTCGAGCCCGGCGAGAACCGTCCGCCACGCCTGCGCACCCGCGTCGGCGTCCTGCCGGGCGAGCCAGCCCAGGTATTCCCGGTACGGGGTGACCCGGGGCAGACCGTCGGTGCTGCCCTTGGCCTCGTAGACCTCGAAGAGCTCGTTGACCAGCAGGGGCGCCGACCAGCCGTCGAGGAGGATGTGGTGGTTGGTCATGACGAGCCGGTGCTCTCGCGGCCCGAGGTGGACCAGGCTGAACCGGATCAGCGGCGGCCTGCCGAGGTCGAACCGGGTGGCCCGTTCGGTCGTCAGGAACGCGTCCAGTTCCTCGGCCCGGAGGGTCGACTCGGACCACCCGGGCTTCACGTCCCGGGGGATGATCTGCATCGGTCGGCCGTTCGCCCGCATCCGGAAACCGGCCCGCAGGTTGGCGTGCCGCTGTAGGACGGCTTCGGCGCTGCGGCGCAGCAGGGCGCCGTCCACCTCACCGGACAGCTCCAGCACGAGCTGGGTGTTGTAGACGTCCACCGCCTCGTCGTCGTAGAGGGAGTGGAAGAGCAGCCCCTCCTGCAACGGTGTCAGCGGCAGTACGTCTTCGAGGCGCGAGCGCTTCATTACCAATCCCCCAGTTCAGCCTCAAGGCTGTCGATCTCGCTCTGTGTCAGGTCGTCGCTCAGGTCGGACGGCGTCAGTCCGACCGTGTCCGGCCGCTCGTCCGCGAGGGCGGTGAGCGCGTCGAACCATGCGTGTGCCAGCCGCCGTACCTCGGACTCCGCAAGCACCCCGCAGGCCCAGGTCCAGGTGGCGACGAGGCGCGGACGGCCCTCGTGGTTCTCGGTGACCGCGGTGATCTCGACCGCGTGTGTCATCGGCATCTCGGGCGACCGCGGCGCGGGCGTCGGCCCGTCGACGGTCTGCCAGTCACCCGTGTCGTCGCCGTCGGTGTACCGGCCCAGGTAGTTGAAGCCGATCTGCGGCGCGACGTCCAGACCGGGTTCGCCCCTCAGGTGGCGCAGGATGCCGTATCCGACGCCGTTGTCCGGGAAGGCGCGCAGCTGCTCCTTGACCCGCTTGAGGCGGTCCGTGGGCGTGCGGCCCTCCGGGTGGAGCCGGACCGGGTAGAGGCTGGTGAACCAGCCGACCGTCCGGGAGGTGTCCACCCCGTCGGCGACGTGCTCGCGCCCGTGGCCCTCCAGGTCGACGAGCACCGGTCCGGCGCCGCGGCCCTCGGCGACCGCCGTCGCCAGCCCGCACAGCAGTACGTCGTTGATGGTGCCGTTGACGCTCGCCGGGACCCTGGTGAGGAGCGCCTCGGTGACCTCCGGTGCCAGCGTCAGCTCGATCTCCCGGGCCGTGGCCGCGGTGTCGACCGCGGGGTCCAGCCGGCGGGTGCCGAGGAGGGGGTCGGCGGTCGCGGCGATCTCCTGCCACACCGGGAGTTCGGCCCGCCGGTCCGCGGCGTGCAGGTGCGCCGACCAGGTCCGGTAGGAGGTGGCCACCGGGGCGAGCTCGGGGGCCCGGCCCGCGGCGGCCGCCTCGTACGCGGCGGCGAGGTCGGGCAGCAGGATCTGCCACGACACCGCGTCGACGACCAGGTGGTGCAGGACGATCAGCAGCGTGCCCGACGCGTCGGGTCCGGCGTCGAACCAGACGAACCGTGCGACCTCACCGGCCGCCGGGGACAGTTCCCGGCGGGCCGTCTCCGCGGCTTCGCCGTCGCCGGAGTCGACGCGCACGACCGAGACCGGTACGGTGCCGCGCTCGCGCACCTCGTACGTGCCCTCGGGGTGGCGCCGCAGTCGCAGCACGTCGTGGTGGTCGATCAGGGCCTGGGCCGCGCGGACCAGGGCCGTCTCGTCGAGGCCCCCGGGGACCCGTACGGCCATCGACTGGTTGAAGCCGTCGGTGGCGTCGTAGTCCTCCAGCCAGCGCATGATCGGGGTGGGCGCGAAGGTGCCCGTACCGGCGTCCCGGTCCTCCGTCGTGGTCGGAACCGCTGTGGCCACCCGTGCCAGGAGGGCGGGAGTGCGCTCCCTGAAGACGTCCCGCGTCGCGACCAGCAGTCCGCCCGCGCGGGCCCGGCTGACCACCTGGATCGACATGATGCTGTCGCCCCCGAGGTCGAAGAAGCTGTCGTCGGGGTCGACGGCGGGCAGGTCGAGGATGTCGGCGAAGATCCGGCAGAGCAGTTCCTCGCGGGCGTCGGCGGGCCGGCGTCCGCTGCCGGCGGTGGTGGACCACTGCGGTGCGGGGAGCGCCGCGCGGTCGACCTTGCCGTTGGGCATCAGCGGGACCTCGTCCAGGACCACCAGGGCGGCCGGGACCATGTAGTCCGGCAGTCCGGCGGCGATCTGGGCCCGCACGGCCGCCGGCTCGGCGTCACCGACGTAGTACGCCACCAGGCGCCGGTCGCCCGGACGGTCCTCGCGGACCACGGCGGTCGCCCGGCCCACCCCGTCCACGGCGTTCAGGGCGGACTCCACCTCACCGAGCTCGATGCGGAAGCCGCGCAGCTTCACCTGCGTGTCCGCCCGTCCGAGGTAGGACAGTTCACCGTCGGCGGTCCACCGGGCCAGGTCGCCCGTGCGGTACATCCGCGAGCCGGCGGGGCCGAACGGGTCCGCGAGGAACCGCTCGGCCGTCAGCGACGGACGGCCGAGGTAGCCGCGGGCCAGGCCCGCACCCGCCACGTACAGCTCGCCGGTGACTCCGGGGGCCACCGGACGCAGGGCCGCGTCCAGGACGTACACCCGTGCTCCGGTGATCGGACGGCCGATCGGCGGCACGACCTCGCCCGACAGCGGCGCGCTCATCGTGGCGCACACGGTCGTCTCGGTCGGGCCGTAGGCGTTGATCATCCGGCGGTTTACCGACCAGCGGGCCACCAGCTCCGGCGGGCAGGCCTCGCCCGCCACGACGATCGTCGCACCGGCCGGCAGGGCGTCCTCCGCGAGCACCGCCAGCGCGGTCGGCGGCAGGGTCACGTGCGTCACGGCCTGCTCAGCGCAGAGCGCCGCCAGGTCCGGACCCGGCATCAGCCGCTCGGCCGGGGCGACCACGAGGGTCGCGCCCGAGAGCAGCCCCATCACGATCTCCCAGGCCGCCGCGTCGAAGCTCAGTGCCGCGAACTGCAGCACCCGGCTGCCCGGACCCACACCGAACGCGTCCTGCTGGGCCCGTGCCAGGGAGGCGATGCCACCGTGCGGGACGACGACGCCCTTGGGCCGGCCCGTCGAACCGGACGTGTAGATCACGTAGGCGGGGTGGTCCGCACGCAGCCGAACCCGTGCAGGGACCGCACCGGACGGTTCCGGGCCGTCCACCAGCACCACGGGCACCGTGTGCTCACCGAGCCCCGGCAGCGTCGCGCTGTCGGTGACCAGCAGCGCGGGACGCGAGTCCGACAGCATGTACGCCACCCGGTCCGCCGGATAGTCCGGGTCGACCGGCACGTAGGCGCCACCGGCCCGCAGCACCGCCAGCAGCGACACCACCATGTCCACCGAGCGCGGCAGTGCCACGGCCACCACGGACTCCGGCCCGACGCCGTGCGAGGCGAGGTGCCCGGCGAACGCGTCCACGCGTTCCGCGAGCGCGCCGTAGGTCAACTCCGCGCCTTCGAAGGCCAGGGCGGGTGCCGAGGGGTCCGCGGCCACCCGGGCCGCGAACAGCTCCGGGAACGACCGCGCGTCACCCACCGCGCCGGACGGCGCGGAAGCGGCCCACTCGGCCAGCATCCGGCCGCGCTCGGCGTCGGACAGCACGTCGACCGCCGAGACCCGGCCGTCCACGTCCGCGAGCAGCCCCTCCAGCACCCGGACGAACCGCTCGCCCAGCGCGTCGGCGCTCGCCGCGTCGAACAGGTCCGAGGCGTACTGGACCTCTCCGCTGAGCCCGTCGGGCGTCTCCTCCAGGTGGAAGGTCAGGTCGAACTTGGCCACACCGAGGTCGGCGCCCTCGTAGTCGACGTCGAGGCCGGGGAGGCCGAAGCTGGCCTCGGCGTTGTTGTCGAGGACGACCATCACCTGGAACAGCGGGTGGTGGGCCAGCGAACGCTGCGGGCTCACCACTTCGACCAGGCGCTCGAAGGGCACGTCCTGGTGCGCGTACGCAGCCAGGTCCGTCTCCCGCACCCGGGCCAGCAGCTCGCGCACCGACGGGTCGCCCGACACGTCCGTGCGCAGCACCAGCGTGTTCACGAAGAACCCGATCAGGCCGTCGAGCGCCTGGTCCGACCGGCCGGCGACGACCGTGCCCAGCGGCACGTCCGTCCCGGCGCCCATCCGCGACAGCAGCACCGCGACGGCGGCCTGCACCACCATGAACGGGGTCACCCCGCACTCACGGGCGACCGCCAGCAGACGGCCGTGCAGCGCGGCGTCGGTCCCGAACCGGGCCACCCCGCCGCGGTACGAGGGGGTCTGCGGACGCGGCCGGTCGAGGGGAAGCTCGATCAGTTCGGGTATGCCGTCCAGGGCGGTGCGCCAGTGGTCGATCTGGCGGCCGGCCGTGCTCGACGGGTCGCTCTCGTCACCCAGCACCTCCGCCTGCCACAGCGCGTAGTCGGCGTACTGCACCGGCAACGGAGCCCAATCCGGCACCCCGCCCCCGACCCGCGCCGCATACGCGGCCGACAGGTCGTCCGCCAACGGCGCCAGCGACCAGCCGTCACTCACGATGTGGTGCATCAGCACCACCAGCACCGACGACCGCTCACCCACACGCAGCAACGTCGCCCGCAACGGCAACTCCGCCGACAGGTCGAACGCATACCCCGCAGCACCGTCCACAGCAGCCGACAGCCCCTCCTCCGAGACCTCCGCCACCCGAAGCACCACACCGGCATCCGCCACCGGCAGCACCCGCTGGTACGGCACACCGTCCACATCCGCGAACACCGTCCGCAGACTCTCGTGCCGGCCCACCACATCACCCAGGGCCGACTCCAACGCCACCACGTCCAACGCACCCTCGAGCCGCAACACCAGCGGAACGTTGTACGTCGCCGACGGACCCTCCAACGCGTGCAGGAACCACAACCGGCGCTGCGCCGCCGACAACGGCACACGCCCCGGACGCTCCCCCGCCACCAACGCCTTCCGCGCCGCATCCGCACCCACCAGACGAGCCGCCAGACCCGCCACCGTCGGCGACTCGAACACCGCACGGATGGCGAGCTCCCGCCCGAAGGACGTGCGGATCCGGCTCACGAGGCGGGTGGCGAGCAGCGAGTGCCCGCCGAGGACGAAGAAGTCGTCGTCGGGGCCGACGGCTGCGGGCAGGCCGAGGACGTCGGCGAAGATCTGGCAGAGCAGCTCCTCACGGGCGTCCGCGGGCCGGCGGCCGCTGGTGGTGGTCCAGTGGGGTGCGGGAAGAGCGGCCCGGTCGACCTTGCCGTTGGGTGTCAGCGGGATCTCGTCCAGGACCACCAGGGCGGCCGGGACCATGTAGTCCGGCAGTCCGGCGGCGATCTGGGCCCGCACGGCCGCCGGCTCGGCGTCACCGACGTAGTACGCCACCAGGCGCCGGTCACCGGGCCGGTCCTCACGGACCACCGCGGTGGCCCGGCCCACGCCGGTCACGGCGGTCAGCGCGGACTCCACCTCACCGAGCTCGATGCGGAAGCCGCGCAGCTTCACCTGCGTGTCCGCCCGGCCCAGATAGGACAGTTCGCCGTCGGCGGTCCACCGGACCAGGTCACCGGTGCGGTACATCCGCGAGCCGGCAGGACCGAACGGGTCCGCGAGGAACCGCTCGGCCGTCAGCGACGGACGGCCGAGGTAGCCGCGGGCCAGGCCCGCACCCGCCACGTACAGCTCGCCGGGGACACCGGGAGCCACCGGACGCAGGGCCGCGTCCAGGACGTACACCCGGGTGTTGGCGATGGGCCTGCCGATGGGCGGTGCGCTCGCCGTGTCGGCGTCGATGACGGCCGCGGTGGACCAGATGGTGGTCTCGGTGGGGCCGTACAGGTTGGTCACCGAGGCGGTACGGGCCACCAACTGCCGGGCCTGGTCGGCGGGCAGGGCCTCGCCACCGACCAGGGCCCGCACCCCGTGCAGCGGGGCGTCCTCGGCGAGGACGGCGCGCCACAGGCTCGGGGTGGCCTGCATCACCGACACGCCCGCCGAGGCGATCAGGGCGCACAGGGCCTGCGGGTCACGCACGGTCTCGCGCTCGGCCAGCACCACCGCCGCCCCGCCGAGCAGCGGCGCGAACAGCTCCAGCCCGGCGATGTCGAAGCCGACCGTGGTCACCGCCAGCAGCCGGTCGGCGGCGGTCAGCTGGAAGCGGTCGCTCATGTCCGTGAGGAAGTTCATCAGCTGGGCGGTGGGCACGACGACGCCCTTGGGGCGGCCCGTCGAACCCGACGTGTAGATCACGTACGCCGGGTGGTCCGGGCTCTGCCGCACCTCCGGCGGCACCTCACCGGACGGCTCCAGCTCGTCCACGAGCGCCACCGGCACCGTGTGCTCGCCGAGCCCGGGGAGCGTCTCGGCGTCGGTGACGAGCAGTACCGGCCGGGAGTCCGACAGCATGTAGGCCACCCGGTCCGCCGGGTAGTCCGGGTCGATCGGCAGGTAGGCACCGCCGGCCCGCAGCACCGCCAGCAGCGCCACCACCAGGTCCACGGACCGCGGCAGTGCCACGGCCACCACGGACTCCGGGCCGACGCCGTGCGAGGCGAGGTATCCGGCGAACGCGTCCACCCGCGCCGCCAGTTCGCCGTACGTCAGCTCCACGCCCTTGAACACCAACGCGCAGGCCGAGGGGTCCGACGCCACCCGGGCCGCGAACAGCTCCGGGAACGAAGGCCGGTCCTCCGCCGCGCCGGACGGCGCGGGAGCAGCCCATTCGTCCAGGACCCGGCCGCGCTCGGCGTCGGACAGCACGTCGACCGCCGAGACCCGGCCGTCCGCGTCCGCGAGCAGCCCCTCCAGCACCCGGACGAACCGCTCGCCCAGAGCAGCCGCGCTGGCCTCGTCGAAGAGGTCCGAGGCGTACTCGATCTCGCCGCTGATCCCTGCGGGCGTTCCGTCGCCGTCATGGCGCTCGAACAGGGCGAAGGACAGGTCGAACTGCGAGACCGTCGTGGTGGAGTCGCCTGCGGAGACCTGGAGGCCGGGCAGCGCGAGCGATGCCTCGGTGTTGTTGTCGAAGAGCACCATCACCTGGAACAGCGGGTGGTGGGCCATGGAGCGCTGCGGGCTCACGACCTCGACCAGGCGCTCGAAGGGCACGTCCTGGTGCGCGTACGCAGCCAGGTCCGTCTCCCGCACCCGGGCCAGCAGCTCACGCACCGACGGGTCGCCCGACACGTCCGTGCGCAGCACCAGCGTGTTCACGAAGAACCCGATCAGAGCATCCAGAGCCTGGTCCGACCGGCCGGCGACGACCGTGCCCAGCGGCACGTCCGTCCCGGCGCCCATCCGCGACAGCAGCACCGCGACGGCGGCCTGCACCACCATGAACGGGGTCACCCCGCACTCACGGGCGACCGCCAGCAGACGGCCGTGCAGCTCCGCGTCGAGGGCCAGGTCGACGGCGCCGCCGCGGTAGGAGGCGACAGCAGGGCGGGGCCGGTCCGTCGGCAGTTCGATCAGTTCGGGCGCGCCGGCGAGGGCGGTGCGCCAGTGGTCGATCTGGCGGCCGGCCGTGCTCGACGGGTCGCTCTCGTCACCCAGCACCTCCGCCTGCCACAGCGCGTAGTCGGCGTACTGCACCGGCAACGGAGCCCAATCCGGCACCCCGCCCCCGACCCGCGCCGCATACGCGGCCGACAGGTCGTCCGCCAACGGCGCCAGCGACCAGCCGTCACTCACGATGTGGTGCATCAGCACCACCAGCACCGACGACCGCTCACCCACACGCAGCAACGTCGCCCGCAACGGCAACTCCGCCGACAGGTCGAACGCATACCCCGCAGCACCGTCCACAGCAGCCGACAGCCCCTCCTCCGAGACCTCCGCCACCCGAAGCACCACACCGGCATCCGCCACCGGCAGCACCCGCTGGTACGGCACACCGTCCACATCCGCGAACACCGTCCGCAGACTCTCGTGCCGGCCCACCACATCACCCAGGGCCGACTCCAACGCCACCACGTCCAACGCACCCTCGAGCCGCAACACCAGCGGAACGTTGTACGTCGCCGACGGACCCTCCAACGCGTGCAGGAACCACAACCGGCGCTGCGCCGCCGACAACGGCACACGCCCCGGACGCTCCCCCGCCACCAACGCCTTCCGCGCCGCATCCGCACCCACCAGACGAGCCGCCAGACCCGCCACCGTCGGCGACTCGAACACCGCACGAACGGGGAGTTCGACACCGAACGCGGTACGGATGCGGCTGATCAGCCGGGTGGCGCGCAGCGAGTGCCCGCCGAGCTCGAAGAAGCCGTCGTCGAGGCCGACCTGCTCGACCCCGAGGACCTCGGCGAAGAGTCCCTGGAGGATCTCCTCCGCCGGGGTGCCGGGGCCGCGGTCGGCCCCGGTGCCGGCGGGGCTGGGCGACGGCAGCGCGTCGCGGTCCACCCGGCCGTCCGCGGTCAGCGGCAGCCGGTCCAGGACCACCAGGGCGGCCGGGACCAGGTGATCGGGCAGCGCGGCGCGCGCGAAGGCGGCCACGGCGCCGGTCGGGACGGCGGCACCGGGGGCCGGTACCAGGTACGCGACGAGGGAGCCGTCCCGCACCGCCACGACGGCACGGGCGACGTCGCCGTGCTCGGTCAGGGCCGCCTCCAGCTGCGTCGGGTGGGCGGTGAAGCCCGGCAGCGGCAGCGGCGCCCCGACGAACTCCAGCTCGCCGTCCGCGGTCCAGCGGACCAGGTCGCCGGTACGGACCATCCGTGCGCCCTCGGCACCGAACGGATCGGCGACCAGCGACGGGGCGGAGCCGAGCAGCGGCCCGCCGACGTACAGCTCGCCGACGACACCCGGCGGAACCGGGCACAGGCCGGAGTCGAGCACGTACAGGACGGTGCCGGGCAGCGGGGTGCCGAGGGGCACCACGGGGTCCCAGTCGTCCGGGTCGCAGGCGCGCTCGGTGACGGGGCCCGCGGCCTCGGTCAGCGCGTAACCGTGCCACAGGGGCACGTCGACGGCTTCGAACCAGGCGCGCTGCAGCGGCTCGGCCAGCGCCTCGCCGGAGCAGAACACCCGCCGCAGTCCCGCCTCGGGCAGCGCCGGGTCACGCAGGAGCTCGGCCAGCTCGGAGGGGGTGACGTGCAGGGTGGTGGCACCGTGCAGACGGTCCGTGCCGTACGGGTCGGACGTGCGCCCGGCGCGTACGACGGTGGCACCGGCGGTCAGCGGCCACAGCAGCTCGTCGATCTCGCCGACCGTCCCGGGGGCGGCTGCCGCCCGGACGCGGTCGGTGGAGTCCAGGCCGTGCACGCTCTGGCGGGCCGCGATCCGGGCCGCGACGACGTCCTGCGGGACGTGGACGGGCGTACCGGTGCGGGTGCGCAGGACGAAGGGCTCCCCGCCGACGAGCGCGGTCAGGATGCCGGCCGGCGGCTGCGCCAGCAGCTGCCCGTACGTGGTCTCGGTGTCGCCGTCGACGATCGCGACGGCGTCCTTGGGCTGCGCGTCGATCAGCTCGAGCAGGGTGGGCGCCTGCGGCGGAGCCTGCGTGCCCCGGTGGGACACGGCGTGCGGCAGTGCGATCCGGTCCACGACGACGTCCGCATCGGCGCTCACCGTCTCCAGCAGGTGGACGAACTGCTCGGCCATCCGCTGCGCCGTGCCGGCGTCGAAGAGGTCCTCGGCGTATTCCAGGTCGATGCCGACGCCCTCGGCCGCGCCGTCCGCGCCGACCGCCTCCTGCACGTGCAGGGTCAGGTCGAAGCGGGCCGCTCCCATCTCGACGTCCTCGTCGAACGAGGCGTCCAGACCGGCCAGCGCGAAGTCGCCCTCGTCGTCGTTCTCGAAGACGAGCATCACCTGGAAGAGCGGGTGGTGGCCCAGGGAACGGCCGGGGCGGACCACGTCGACGAGACGCTCGAACGGCACGTCCTGGTGGGCGAACGCGGCCAGGTCCGCGTCGCGGACCCTGCCCAGCAGCTCGCGGAAGGAAGGGGCTCCGGACACGTCGGTGCGCAGCACGAGGGTGTTGACGAAGAACCCGACGAGGTCCTGGAGGCTGTCGTCGGTCCGTCCCGCGACCGGGGTGCCGATCGGGATGTCCGTCCCGGCGCCCAGCTTGGACAGCATGAGGGCGAGGGCCGACTGCAGGACCATGAACAGGGTCGTGTTGGTCTCGCGCGCCACGGCCTGGAGACGGCCGTGCAGCTCGGCGGGGATGCGGATGCCGACCTCGCCGCCGCGGTGGGTGGCCTCGGCGGGCCGCATCCGGTCCGTCGGCAGGGGCAGCAGTTCGGGGATGCCGTCGAGGGCGCCCTTCCACCACGCCAGCTGCTGGCTGACGAGGCTCTGCGGATCGTCCTCGGCACCGAGCAGTTCGGTCTGCCACAGCGTGTAGTCGGCGTACTGCACCGGCAGTCCGGGCCAGCGCGGTGCCCGGCCGGACCGCCGGGCGGCGTAGGCGGTCGACAGGTCGCGTGCGAGCGCCCCGGTCGACCAGCCGTCGCTGGCGATGTGGTGGACCAGCAGGAGCAGCCGGTGCTCGTCCGGTCCGTCGCTGAACAGCGTGGCGCGCAGCGGCGGTTCGGTTTCGAGGTCGAAGGTGTGCCGGGCGGCTTCGGCGGGGTCCGCGACGTCGGTGGCCAGGACGGGCCTGGCCTCGTCGACGCCGAGCACCCGCTGGTAGGGGGTGCCGTCGGCATCGGACGGGAACACCGTCCGCAGCGTCTCGTGCCGGGCCACGACGTCGCCCAGCGCCGCTTCCAGGGCCGCGGCGTCGAGCTCTCCGGTGAGCCGGATCAGCAGGGGCACGTTGTAGGTCGTGTTCGGGCCCTCGAGCCGGTGCAGGAACCAGAGCCGCTGCTGGGCGAAGGACAGGGGCACGCGGGCGGGACGCTCCCGGCGGGCCAGGGCGGGCCGGTCGGCGGCGGCCGCGCCGTCGATCCGGGTGGCGAGCCCCGCCACCGTCGGCTCGGCGAACAGCGACCGGACCGTCAGCTCCGTGCCGAGCTGCGACCGGATGCGGCTGAGCAGCCGGATCGCGGACAGCGAGTGGCCGCCCAGGTCGAAGAAGTTGTCGTCGATGCCGACGGTGGCGACGCCCAGGGTCTCGGCGAAGAGACCGGCGATGATCTCCTCGACGAGGGTCCGCGGGCTGCGCCGCACGGCGGCGACGGCGGCGTCCTCGGCCGGGAGCTCGGCCGGGATCTCGGTGCCGACGACGAACCTGGCGGGGACCAGGTAGTCGGGCAGTACGGACTCGGCGAGGCGCCGGGCGGCCGTCGCGTCGCCGTCGTGGACGACGTACGCGACGACCCGGGCGGAGCCGGCGACGACGGCGGCGTCCGCGAAGACCTCGCGCAGCCGGGCCGCGACCTCCGCGGGGTTGACGCGGAAGCCGCGCACCACCCGTACGTCCTCGGGGCGCCCGAGCAGCTCGGTCGTGCCGTCGGCGGTGCGGCGGGCGAGCTCGCCGGAGGCGAGGGTGGCCACCACGCCCGGGGGCACGAGCCGTCCCTCGGCGTCGACGAGCGCGGTGTCCCGCTCGTCGTCGGCGAGCAGGTCGAGTCCGGAGACGGGTGCCGCGGGGTCGGCGGCGGCCGCGGTGAGCAGCCGGATCAGGCGGTCGCCGAACGCGTCCATCGTCGACCGGTCGAACAGGTCGGTGGCGTACTCGATCTCGCCGACGATCCCGGCGGGCTCGCCGTCCGGTCCGTACCTCTCCTGCAGGCGGACGTCCATGTCGAACTTGGAGGCGTCGCCGACGACGTCCTCCAGCCGGGTTTCCAGGCCGGGCATGGTCAAGGAGACCTCGTCGAAGTTCTCGAACGTCAGCATGACCTGGTAAAGCGGGTGCCGGGAGAGCGACCGGACGGGGTTGACCACCTCGACGAGGCGCTCGAACGGCACGTCCTGGTGCGCGAACGCGGCCAGGTCGGTCTCGCGGACGCGGTCCAGCAGCTCGGCGAACGTGGGGTCGCCCGAGACGTCGGTGCGCAGCACGAGCGTGTTCACGAAGTAGCCGAAGAGGTCCTCCAGCGCCTCGTCGGTCCGCCCGGCGACGGGCGTGCCGATGGCGATGTCGGTGTGGCCGCTGAGCCTGCTCATCAGGGCGACCAGGCCGGCCTGGATCGTCATGAAGAGGGTGGTGTTGGCCTGGCGGGCGAGACGCAGCAGGGCGTCGTGCAGTGCGGCGTCCAGACGCAGCGGCGCCTCCGCACCGCCGTACGTGGCCACCGGCGGACGGGGGCGGTCGGTGGGCAGGTCCACGAGCTCGGGCAGGCCGCGCAAGGTCTCGGTCCAGTAGGCGAGCTGCCGGGAGATCGCGCTCTCGGGGTCGTCCTCGCGGCCGAGCAGTTCGCGCTGCCAGAGGGTGTAGTCGGCGTACTGCACGGCCAGCGGCGCCCAGTCGGGCGCGCGCCCCTCGGCCCGTGCCGCGTAGGCGACGGAGAGGTCGTCACCGAGCAGCGTCTCCGACCAGCCGTCGCTGGCGATGTGGTGCATGAGCGGCAGCAGGGCGTGCTCTTCGTCGCCGAGCCGGAACAGGGTGCAGCGGATGGGCAGTTCGTCGACGAGGTCGAAGTGGTACTGGGCGGCCTCGGCGAGCGCCGACTCCAGCTGCTGCTCGTCGTCGACGTCGACGACGAACAGGTCCACGACCGCTTCGTCCGCGGGCACGATGTGCTGGTACGGCGTGCCGTCGGCCTCGCGGAACAGGGTGCGCAGCCCTTCGTGCCGGGCGACCACGTCGTGCAGGGCGGCCTGCAGCGCCGGAACGTCGAGCGGTCCGGAGAACCGCATGACGAGCGGCACGTTGTAGGTCGAGCTGGGGCCTTCGAGCCGGTTGATGAACCACAGTCCGCGCTGGCCGAAGGAGAGCGGCACCCGCTCCGGGCGCTCCACGGGCTCCAGGGCGAGCCTGGCCTCGGCCGCCTGGTCCGTCCAGCCGGCGAGCCCGGCGACGGTCGGCGTCTCGAACAGGGCCCGGACGGGCACCTCCACGCCCATCGCGGACCGGATGCGGCTGATCAGCCGGGTGGCCAGGAGCGAGTGCCCGCCCAGTTCGAAGAAGTTGTCGTCGATGCCGACCCGGTCCACGCCCAGTACGTCGGCGAAGAGCACCGCGAGCAGTTCCTCGCGCGGGTTGCGGGGGCGCCGGCCCTCCGCGGCACCGGACAGCGCGGGCGCGGGCAGCGCCTTGCGGTCGAGCTTGCCGTTCGGGGTGAGCGGCAGCCGCTCCAGCGTGACGAAGGCGGCGGGGACCATGTGCGCGGGCAGTTCGGCCGCGACGTGGTCACGGACGCGGGCGGGGTCGCCGCCGACCAGGTACGCGGTGAGGCGCGGGTCACCCGGCTGGTCCTCGCGGACGATCACGGCGGCCTGGCTGACGTCCGGCGCCCCGAGGACGGCGGACTCGACCTCGCCCAGCTCGATCCGGAAGCCGCGGATCTTCACCTGGTCGTCGGCCCGGCCGAAGTAGGACAGCGTGCCGTCGGCGGCCCGGCGGGCCAGGTCGCCGGTGCGGTACATCCGGGTTCCGGGCGCGCCGTACGGGTCGGCGACGAAGCGCTGCGCGCTGAGGCCCGGGCGGCCGAGGTAGCCGCGGGCCAGGCCGGCACCGGCGACGTACAGCTCGCCGGTGGTGCCCGCCGGGACGGGCTGCAGGCCCTGGTCGAGGACGTAGACGTGCAGGTCGGGGATGCCGACGCCGACGACGCTGTTGGCGGTGGCGGCCGCCGAGACGCGGTCGAGCGCGTGGTGGGTGACGTGCACCGTGGTCTCGGTGATGCCGTACATGTTGACGAGCACGGGGGCGTCGTCGGCGTGCCGGTCGTACCAGGACGAGAGCCGTCCCAGGTCGAGCGCCTCACCGCCGAAGATCACGTACCGCAGCGCCAGGTCGGTGCCGGGGTTCTCCTCGTCGGCCTGCATGAGCTGGTAGAAGGCGGACGGGGTCTGGTTGAGCACGGTGACGCGCTCGTCCCGGAGCATCCCCAGGAAGTCGAGCGGCGAGCGGCTGACGTCCTGCGGTACGACGACGAGCGTGCCACCGCGCAGCAGCGGTCCCCACAGTTCCCAGACGGAGAAGTCGAAGGCGTAGGAGTGGAACAGCGTCCACACGTCGGACTCGTCGAAGCCGAACCACTGCTCCGTCTGCGTGAAGAGCCGCACCACGTTCTGGTGGGGCACCAGCACGCCCTTGGGCCGGCCCGTGGAGCCGGAGGTGTAGATGATGTACGCGCCGTTGTCGGGGCGCAGCGCCGGGCGGGCCGGGTCGGTGACGGGTCCGTCGGCCAGCTCCTCGACGACGACGCGGGTGACGCCCTCGGGCAGTGCCACGTCCGCGGCCAGGCTGGTCACGACGGCCGCCGGACGGGCGTCCTCGACGACGAACGTGATCCGCTCGGCCGGGTAGGCGGGGTCGAGCGGCAGGTAGACGCCGCCGGCCTTGAGCACGCCGAGGACACCCACCACGAGGTCCGCGCTGCGCGGCAGGGCCAGCGCGACCACGGACTCCGGGCCCACGCCCTGCGCGAGGAGGGTGTGGGCGAGCCGGTTCGCCCGCGCGTTCAGCTCCGCGTACGTCAGGCGCTGCGCGCCGTCGACGAGGGCGGTCGCTGTCGGGTGCGCGGCGGCGGCGGCCTCGAACAGCGCGGGGACGGTCGTCGGCTCCGACTGCTCGGGAGCCGGCGCGGTCCACTGCTCCAGGAGCTCACGGCGTTCCGCCGGGGCCAGGATGTCCGTCTGCCACAGGGTCTGGTCGGGGTCGGCCACGACGGCCCGGAGCAGCCGGGCCAGCCGGTCGACGATCGCCTGCACGGTGGACCGGTCGAACAGGTCGGTGGCGTACTCGACCAGGCCCGACAGGCCGGCGGGCTCGCCGTCGGGTCCGTGGTTCTCCTGCATGTCGAAGTCGAGGTCGAACTTGGCGACGCCGGATCCGACGTCCTCCAGAGCGGCCCGCAGGCCGGGCAGGCCCAGCTCCGCCTCGGCGTTGTTCTGGAAGAGGATCATGACCTGGAAGAGCGGGTGGTGCGCGAGGGAGCGGGTCGGGTTGAGCACCTCGACCAGTCGCTCGAAGGGCACCTCCTGGTGGGCGTACGCCGCCAGGTCGGTCTCCCGGACCCGGGCGAGCAGCTCCCGGAAGGTCGGGTTCCCGGAGGTGTCGGTGCGCAGCACCAGGGTGTTGACGAAGAAGCCGATGAGCTCGTCGAGCGCCTCGTCGGTCCGTCCGGCGATGACACCGCCGAGCGGGATGTCGTCGCCGGCGCCGAGCCGGGTGAGCAGTCCCGCCACCGCGGCCTGGAACACCATGAACAGCGTGGTGTTGGTGTGGCGGGCGAGTTCCAGCAGCTGGGCGTGCAGCTCGGCGTCGAGCTCGAAGCGGACCTCGTCGCCGCGGAAGCTCGCCGCGGCGGGGCGGGGCCGGTCGGTCGGCAGCTCCAGCCGCTCCGGGAGCCCGGCGAGGTTCTCCTGCCAGTAGGCGAGCTGCTGCGACAGCATGCTCTTCGGGTCGTTCTCGGAGCCGAGCAGTTCCTGCTGCCACAGGGTGTAGTCGGCGTACTGGACGGGCAGCGCGGGCCATGCCGGCGCGCAACCCTCCAGCCGGGCGCCGTACGCGACGGAGAGGTCCCGGGCGAACGGCGCGTCCGACCAGCCGTCACTGGCGATGTGGTGCAGGAGGAAGAGCAGGACGTGCTCGGTCTCCGACAGCCGGAACAGGGTGATCCGCAGCGGCAGTTCGGTGGCGAGGTCGAAGCCGTACCGGGTGGCGACGGCGAGCTGCTCGGCGAGGCCCGCCTCGTCGGTCTCGACCAGGGTCACCTCCGGCTGTTCGGCGTCGGTGATCAGCTGGTAGGGCTGCCCGTCCACTTCGGGGAAGCGGGTGCGCAGGCTCTCGTGCCGCGCGACGATGTCACCGAAGGCGGCTTCGAGGGCGGCCCGGTCGAGGGGCCCGGACATCCGCAGCAGCAGCGGCACGGTGTAGGTGGCGCTGCGGCCTTCGAGTCGGTACAGGAACCACAGGCGCCACTGCGCCGCCGAGACGGGGACGTGCTCCGGCCGCGGCATCGGGGCGAGGGGCAGCCTGGACTGCTCGGCGCCCTTCATCCGTTCGGCGAGTTCGGCGACGGTGGGCGCCTCGAACAGGTGCCGGATGGCCAGCTCCACGCTGAACATCGAGCGGATGCGGCTGAGCAGCCGGATCGCGGTGAGCGAGTGTCCGCCCAGGTCGAAGAAGCTGTCGTCGATGCCGACGGTCGGCACGCCGAGCACGGCGGAGAAGAGGCCGCAGAGGATCTCCTGCTCCGGGGTGCGCGGCGCACGGTAGGAGAGCGGCACGGCGGCGCCGGCCGCGGCGGCCTGCTCGATCGCCGGCGCGGCGGCCGGCGCAGCGGCAGGCAACGGGTCCGCCGCGGTGTCGGCCGCGGTGCCCGGCACGGTCGCGACGGCTGCGGCGCCCGCCTCGACGAGCTCGCCGACGGCCACGGAGGCGTCGTCCACGAAAGCGGTGAGCAGGCGGACGAGGTCGGCGGCGAGCACGTCGATCTGCGCCGCGTCCAGCAGGTCCGGCCGGTACTC
This sequence comes from Streptomyces pallidus (ex Mingjun et al. 2026), assembly GCF_051550185.1. Lineage (NCBI taxonomy): Bacteria > Bacillati > Actinomycetota > Actinomycetes > Kitasatosporales > Streptomycetaceae > Streptomyces > Streptomyces pallidus (ex Mingjun et al. 2026). The sequence goes on from NZ_CP196181.1 coordinate 2,125,948, forward strand.
CAGGCGCAGCTTGAGCTGCTTGCCGGGGAGCACGGAGAGGGTCAGCGGGTAGTGGGTGGCGTCGTGGTCCTCCAGCACGCTCGCCCGCAGGCCGGGCGCGGGCTGCCACACGTCATCGTCGTCGTGCGGGTAGTTCTCGACGATGGTCAGCGTGTCGAAGAGCTCCCCCAGCCCCGCTATCCGCTGGACGTCGTTCAGCCCGAGGTACTGGTGCGCGATGAGCCGGGACTGCTCGTCCTGGATGCGTTCCATCAGCCGCCGCAGGGGCTCGTCCGCGTCGAGCCGGACGCGGACCGGCAGCGTGTTGATGAACATGCCGACCATCACCTCGCTGCCGGCGAGCTCCGCAGCGCGTCCGGAGTACGTGGCGCCGAACACCACGTCCTCCTGCCCGGTGCGGGCGGCGAGCAGCAGGCTCCACAGGCCCTGGACGGCGGTGTTGAGGGTGATCCCGTCCTCGCGCAGCCGGTCCTGGAGCCGCCCGGACACGGTGTCGGGCAGGTCGCAGTAGACCTCGAGGGGGCGTGCGGGCGCCCCCGTGCCCGGCTCGGCGAGCAGGGTCGGTGCGTCGAGCCCGGCGAGCGCACCGCGCCAGACGTCGTGCGCGGCCGTACGGTCCTGCTCCGCCAGCCAGGCCAGGTGGTCGCGGAAGGCGGCGGGCTCGGTCAGGGTCTCGCCGCGGTAGAGCGCGAACAGCTCGTCGAGGACCAGCTGCATGGACCAGCCGTCGAAGAGGATGTGGTGGTTGACGAGGACCAGCCGGTGCTCGTCCTCGGCGAGCCGGACCAGGGTGAACCGCAGCAGCGGCGGGCGGCCGAGGTCGAAGCGCTCGGCGCGCGCCTCGGCCACGACGCGGGCGAGCGCGGGCTCCCTCTCGGCCTCGGCGAGCCCGGTGAGGTCGATCTCCCGCCACGGCAGTTCGAGGCCGTCGACAACCACCTGCACGGGCTGCGACAGGCCTTCGTGGTGGAAGCCGGCCCGCAGGTTCGGGTAGCGGTCGAGGACGGTGGCCGCCGCGGCACGCAGGGCGCCGGCGTCCAGCGGGCCGCTCAGCGCGAAGACCTCCTGGACGGCGTAGACGTCGGCGCCGTCGGAGTCGTAGAGGGCGTGGAAGAGCAGGCCCTCCTGGAGCGGGGCGAGCGGCAGCACGTCGACGAGGCCGGGCAGGGCGCCCTCCAGCTCCTCGATGTCGCCCTGCGAGAGCTGCACGAGCGGCAGGTCGGACGGGGTCAGACCGCCGGTGGACACGGTTGCCAGCGCGGTGAGCGAGGCGAACCAGGCCTCGGCCAGGTCGCGTACCTCCTCCTCGGTCAGCAGGCCCTGCGCCCAGGTCCAGGTCGCGACGAGGCGCGACCCGTCGGCGTGGTCCACGGTCACGGCGTCGAGCTCGATGCCGAGGCCGAGCGGCGCGGCGCCGTCGAATCCCGCGCCCAGCGCCGGGGCCTCGGGGGCGGGCGCCCAGTCGGCCACTTCGGGGGCAGCGGACCGGCCCAGGTAGTTGAAGCCCAGCTGGGGGCGGGCGTACCCGGCCAGTTCCGCGGCGGTCCGCGCGTCGCGGTGGCGCAGCACGCCGTACCCGATGCCGTTGTCCGGCACCGCGAGCAGCTGCTCCTTGACGAGCTTCAGGGCACGGACGCCGTCCGCGCTGCCCGGGTCGACCCGGACGGGGTAGGCGCTGGTGAACCAGCCGACGGTACGGGTGAGGTCCAGGCCGGGCACGATGTCCTCGCGGCCGTGCCCCTCCAGCTCCAGGAGCAGCGCGGAGGCGTCGACCCCGCGGCGGCCGCGCCAGTCGGCGACCGCCAGCGCCAGACCGGTGACCAGCACGTCCCGCACACCCGCGCGCACGGTTGCGGGGACCGTGGTGAGCAGCGGTTCGGTGACGTCGGCCGGCAGGGTGAGCGTCAGCGTCCCGGCCGCGGCCCGGACGTCGGTGGCGGGGTCGAGGGGCCGGCTGCCGAGCAGCGGGTCGGGGGTTTCCAGCACCGACCGCCACAGCGGCAGTTCACCGGTGCGGCGGGCCGCCTCCTCGTCGAGGAGGGCGCTCCACCGTCGGAAGGAGGTGCCGACGGGTTCGAGGGTCTCGCCCTCCCAGGCGGCCTGCAGGTCGCCGAGGAGGGGCTGCCAGGAGACGCCGTCCACGGCCAGGTGGTGCACGAGCAGCAGCAGCCGACCGGACTGCGCTCCGGCGTCGAACCACACCGCGCGCACCAGGTCGCCCTTGTACGGGTCCAGTTCGGCCTGTGCGGCCCTGCGGTGCTCCTCGATGGCCCGGCCCAGCGCCTCGGCGTCGAGGCCGGCGACGTCCGCGCGCCGTACGGCGGCGGTGACGGAGCCCGGAGCGGGGACGGAGAGCTGCCACTCCTCGTCCAGGATCAGGCGCAGCGCGTCGTGCCGGTCGAGAACGGCCTGGAGCGCGGCGGTCAGCCGCTCGGTGCCGAGTGCGGCGGGCACGACGAGCAGCATCGACTGGTGGTACCCGGCGACGGGACCGCCGAGGTCGCGCAGGTCCGCCATGACCGGCGTGGGCAGCAGGGTGCCGGTCGCGACGTCCTGGACGACGGGGGCGGCGGGTGCCGCCGTGCGGGCGGCCGCCGCGATACGGGCGACGGTCTTGTGCTCGAAGACGTCCCGCGGGGTGATGTGCAGTCCCGCCTTGCGGGCGCGGCTGACCAGCTTGATGGAGACGATGCTGTCGCCGCCGAGGTCGAAGAAGCCCTGGTTCGGGCCGACGTGCGCCAGGCCGAGCACCTCGGAGAAGAGCGAGGCCAGCAGCTCTTCCTCGGGGGTGCCCGCCGCCACGGGGTCATCGGTCCCGGGAGAGGGCAGCGCGCCGGTGTCGAGGCGGCCGTCCTCGGTGCGCGGCAGCGCGGCGACGGTGACGTAGGTGTCCGGGACCAGGTAGTCGGGGAGCACGCGGGCGAGGTGTTCACGCAGGTCGACGGAGCGTACGGAGTGCCCGGGCGCGGTCACGACGTAGGCGACGGGGCCGTCCGCCACCGCTGCCTCGGCGAGTGCGGGGTGGGCGAGCAGGGCTGCGACGGTGCGGGAGACGTCAACCGGGGAGCCGCCCACGAGGACCGGCGGGTCGAGGCGTTCGAGGCGGCCGTCGGTGGTGTAGCGGGCCGGCGCGCCGTCGAGCGTTCCGGTCACGCCGTCGGGCACCAGCTCGCCGTTCTCGTCGACGACGCGGTGGGAGCGGCCGCCGAGTGTACGGCGTTCGCCGTCGGTGAGCAGGTCGATCGTGGCGATCCGGCGCCCGGGGTCGGCCACCGCGGCGCGCAGCAGCCGGCCGAGGCGGGAGACCAGTGCGTCGACGGTGGAACCGTCGAACAGGTCCGTGGAGTATTCGGCGATCACGTCCACGCCGGCCGGAGCGCCGTCCGCCGCGAAACGTTCCTGCAGGCGCAGGTCGAGGTCGAACTTGGCGACACCGGTGGCGGCCTCGTCCACCTCGACGGTGAGGCCGGGCATGTCGACCCCCGCCAGGCCGAGGTTCTCGAAGGTGAGCATCACCTGGAAGAGCGGGTGGTGCGAGAGGGACCGCGCCGGGTTGAGTGCCTCGACCAGCCGGTCGAACGGCACGTCCTGGTGCGGGTAGGCGGCCGCGGCCGTGTCGCGCACCCGGTCCAGGAGCTCCAGGAAGGTCGGGTCGCCCGAGGTGTCCGTGCGCAGCACGAGCGTGTTGACGAAGTAGCCGACGAGTCCGTCGAGCTGTTCGTCGGAGCGGCCCGCGGACGGCGTGCCGAGGGGGATGTCGGTGCCCGCGCCGAGCCGGGTCATGAGCGCGGCGAGCGCGGCCTGGACCACCATGAAGACGGTGCGGCCGGTGGACCGGGCGAGCGCGGTCACCTCCCGGTGCAGGTCGGCGTCGAGGCGGGTGCGCAGTTCGCCGCCGCGGAAGCTCGCGGCCGGGGGCCGGGGGCGGTCGGTGGGGAGTTCGACGAGCTGCGGCAGCCCGTCGAGCGCGGTCCGCCAGTACTCGATGCCGCCGTCGGCCTCGCCCTGCCAGAGGGTGTAGTCGGCGTACGTCACCGGCAGTTCTTCCCACTGCGGTTCCTGGCCGGCGCAGCGGGCCGCATAGGCCAGGGACAGGTCCTCGATCAGCGGCCGCTCGGACCAGCCGTCGGCCGCGATGTGGTGCATCAGCAGCAGGAGGGTGTGTTCGTCCGTGCCGGTCCGGGAGAACAGCGTGGCCCGCAGCGGAGCCTCGGTGTGCAGGTCGAAGGGGTACCGGGCGGCTTCGGCCACGGCGTCCTCGACGGCCGCGGTGGTGACGACGGTGAGCTCGGCGGGGGCGTCGAGGACGACCTGCCGGGCGACGCCGTCGGTCTCCGGGAAGACCGTCCGCAGGGTCTCGTGGCGCCGGGCGACGTCGCGGACGGCCGCGCGCAGCGCCTCGGTGTCGAGGTCACCGGCCAGGCGCAGGACGAGGGGGATGTTGTAGGTCGCGCTCGCGCCCTCCAGCCGGTGCAGGAACCACAGTCCGCGCTGGGCGTGCGACAGCGGCATGGGATCCGGGTGCTCGCCGCGGACCAGCGGCGGCCGGGCGGCACCGGCCTCGTCGAGGCGGGCCGCCAGTCCGGCCACGGTCGGCGACTCGAAGAGGGCGCGGACCGAGACCTCGCGGTCGAGGGCGGTACGGATGCGGCTGATCAGGCGGGCGGCGAGGAGCGAGTCGCCGCCGAGGTCGAAGAAGCCGTCGTCCACGCCGACCCGGTCGGTGCCCAGGACGTCGGCGAAGAGCCCGCACAGGATCTCCTCGGCAGGCGTGCGGGGCGCGCGGCCGGCTCCGGCGGTGAGCTGCGGCGCGGGCAGCGCGGCGCGGTCCAGCTTGCCGTTCGGGGTGAGCGGGAGCGCGTCGAGGACCACGTACGCCGACGGAACCATGTGCTCGGGCAGCCGGGCGGCCAGCCGGTCCTGCACCGCGGCGGTCTGTGCGGCGCCGACGTAGTACGCGACGAGGCGCTGCTGTCCGGGCCGGTCCTCGCGCACGGTCACGGCGGCCTGCGACACCTCGGCCAGTTCGGTGATCGCCGCTTCGATCTCGCCCAGTTCGATCCGGAAGCCGCGGACCTTCACCTGGTCGTCGGCCCGGCCCGCGAACTCGACGAGGCCGTCCGCGGTCCACCTGGCCAGGTCACCGGTCCGGTACATCCGCTCGCCCGCGGCGAAGGGGGAGGCGACGAACCGCTGGGCGGTCAGGTCGGCGCGGCCCAGGTAGCCGCGGGCGAGCTGGACGCCCGAGACGTAGAGCTCGCCCTCCTCGCCCGGCTCCACCGGGCGCAGGGAGCTGTCGAGGATGTGGATCCGGGTGTTCGCGACCGGGGATCCGATGGGCACGCTCCGGTGGCTCTCGCCGGGCCGCACCTCGTACGCCGTGACGTCGATCGAGGCCTCGGTGGGGCCGTAGTGGTGGCCCAGGCGCAGGCCCAGCTTGGTGACCACCTCGTCGGCCAGGGAGGGCGGCAGCACCTCGCCCGCGACGAAGAGCAGCCGCAGCGCGAGACCGGGGGTGTCCCGGATCGCGGGCACCGCGACGGCCAGCAGCGACGGGACGAACTGGGCGACGGTGACGCCGTGTTCGGCGGCGTACGCGAGCAGCAGGTGCGGCAGGCCCAGCACCTCGTCGGGCGCCATGCAGATCGTCGCGCCGGCGATCAGCGGCAGCCAGATCTCCGAGCCGGACGCGTCGAAACTGAAGGCGGTCCGGGCGAGCACCACGTCGGACGCGTCGATGTCCCACTCGTCGGCCTGCCACAGCATGTGGTTGGCGACGCCCTGGTGCGGTACGACCACGCCCTTGGGCAGGCCCGTCGAGCCGGACGTGTAGATGACGTAGGCGGCGTTCGCGGTGCCGACGGTGACGTCGGGCGCGGTGTCGTCGCCCGAGGTCAGGTCGATGTCGTCGAGGAGGACGACGGGGGCCGTGGTGTCGGGCAGCGTGGCGCGCGCGGCCGTGGTGGTGACCACGACCGACGGGCGGCCGTCGGACAGCATGAACGCGATCCGCTGTGCGGGGTAGCGCGGGTCGACCGGCAGGTAGGCCGCCCCGGTCTTCAGGACGGCGAGCATCGCGACCACGGCGTCCGCCGACCTCGGCAGCGCCAGGGCCACGACCCGCTCGGGACCGGCCCCGAGGCCGATCAGCCGGCGCGCCAGCCGGTTGGCCCGGCCGTCGAGCTCCCGGTAGCTGAGCACCGTCCGGCCGAAGACCACGGCGGGGTGGTCGGGGGCCCGCCGTACCTGTGCCTCGACCAGTGCGGGCAGCGGCAGCGTCACCGCATCACCGTCCAGGCTCGACCCGATCGGATTGCGCGTCGCACGACGGTCCACGCTGCTGACTCCTGTACTTCGTCGACAACTCGTAACGGCCGGGACGCACGCACACGTCCGACACGTTGGCAGACCGTACGGAGCCGGATTTTCAGCGTGTTATCGCGAGCCCATCCGGCCCGGGGCCGTGGTCGATACCACCGCGATAAACGGCCCCTCTACATTGCGAAGCCCGCTGAGCACAGGAGTCGCGCAATGGTCCGAAACCACCTCATCTCGCTGGCCGATATCGCCGATGCCGACCTGTACCGGATCGTGGACAGGGGTCGACGGTTCGCCACCGGGGCGTGGCCGGCCGAGACGCTGGGCGGCGCCGTCGTCGGCGTGTACTTCCGGGCGACGTCGACGCGTACCCGCACGGCGTTCTCCTCGGCGGCCCTGCGCCTGGGCGCGCGCCTGATCACGTACGGCCCGCACGACCTCCAGCTCAACACGGGCGAAACGGTGCAGGACACCGGCCTGGTCCTGGGCGGCATGCTGGACGCGCTGGTCGCCCGCACGGCGGGGAGCACCGACGAGCTGCGCGCTCTGGCCGGCCAGGACCGCATGGCAGTGGTGAACGCGATGGGGGCGCAGGAGCACCCCACCCAGGCACTGACCGACCTGACCGCGATGGCCGGACACTTCGGTGATCTGGCCGGGCGGCGCGTGCTCTACATGGGCGAGGGCAACAACACCGCTGCCGCCCTGGCGCTGGCCCTTCCGCGCTACCCGGGCACGGAGCTGCACCTGCGGACCCCGCAGGGCTACGGCGTCGACCCGGACGTCCTGGTCCGGGCCGAGCAGTACGCGGCCCTGCACGGTTCGACCGTGACCGAGCGGCACGACGCGGCCGACCTGCCCACGGGCGTCGACGTCGTGTACACCACCCGCTGGCAGACCACGGGCACCTCGAAGGCCGACCCCGACTGGCGCGAGGGCTTCGTCCCGTTCCGGGTCGACGAGGCCGTCCTGCAGTCCAGCCCGGACGCGGTCTTCATGCACGACCTGCCCGCGCACCGCGGCGAGGAAGTCACCGCCGCGGTGCTGGACGGGCCGCGTTCGATCGCGTTCACCCAGGCCGAGGCGAAGATGCACAGCGCCGCGGCCGTTCTGGAGTGGAGCCTCGGGGCCCTGTAGAACCGGGCCGGGTCACCGGGCGGGCGGGCGGCGGACCGGCCCCGTCCGTTCGAAGGCGTAGGCAAGTCGGAGCAGTACCGGTTCGCTGAACGCCCTGCCGGTGAAGGTGATGCCGACGGGCAGTCCGTCCGACCAGCCGGCCGGCATGCTGATCGCCGGATAGCCCGCGATACCGGGCGCGAGTGCGGCGCCGTGCGGGTCCGGGTCGCCCTCGACCATGTCGATCGGCCACGGGGGCGGGCAGGTCGGCATGACCAGCGCGTCGAGCCGGTGCTCGTCCATGACGGTGTCGATGCCCTCCGCCCCCGCCAGCCTCCGCATGGTCGCCAACGCCTCGCGGTACCCCGCGTCGTCCAGGTCGGGCGTGAAGCCGGCCAGCATCTCCAGGACGTCCTGCTCGAAGTACTCCAGTTCGACCGCCGCGTTCTCCCGGTTCGCCGCGACCAGGGCGGCGATGGAGCGCGGATGGTCGCCGGGCGTCCGGGCGAGGTACTGGCCCAGGGCGTGCGCGGTCTCGTGCATCACGACGGCACCGAAGGCCGGATCGGAGGTGAACCTGTCCGCCGTCGGGATGTCCGTGCCCTCGACGATGACCGCTCCGGCCCGGCTCATGGTCTCCAGGGCGCGCTCGGCTACCTCGTCCGCCGCTTCGCTGTAGCCGAAGAACTCCTTGCGGGGCACTCCTATGCGTGCTCCGCGCAGCCCCTGCGCGTCGAGGAACCGCCGGTAGTCCAGGGTGGGCGCACCCTCCGTCGCCGCGTCCAGGGGGTCGGGTCCGGCGATCACGGTGAGGACTTCCGCGGCGTCGGCGACGGTCCGGGTCAGGGGGCCGATCGAGTCGAAGCTGGGGATGGCCGGGATCATTCCCGCTCGGCTGGTGAGCCCGGTCGTCGGCTTCACCCCCACGAGGCAGTTCGCGGCGGCCGGGCCCAGGATCGACCCGATGGTCTCGGTGCCGAGCGCCACCGCGCACAGGTTTGCCGCGACGCCGACCGCCGAGCCCGAGCTCGATCCGTGCGGCGACCGGCTCGTGTCGTAGGGGTTGCGGGTCTGGCCGCCCCGGGCGCTCCATCCCGCCGGCCCGAGGATCCACGAGGTCTTGTTCGCCTTGCCGAGCAGCACGGCCCCGGCGGCCCGCAGCCGGGCGGCGACGGTGGCGTCGCGCTCCGGCCGGGAGCCGAGCATCACCGTGGAGCCGCTCGTGGTGTGCATCCGGTCGGCGGTGTCCAGGTTGTCCTTGAGGAGCACGGGAACGCCGTGCAGCGGCCCCCGGACCGGACCGGCGTCCAGCCGCGCGGCCTCCGCCTCCGCGTCCGGGTTCACTTCGATGACCGCGCGCAGTTCCCCGTTGCAGCGCTCGATCCGGTCCAGGTACCAGCGGGTCAGCTCCAGGGCGGTCAGCCGCCCGTCGGCGAGCGCCTCCCGCAGCTGTGCAAGGGTCGCTTCGGTCGGATCAAACACGGGACACCGCCGGCAGGGAGGAGAGCTCGCGCAGCAGTGCGGGCTCGTGGTCGGTCAGGTAGAAGTGGCCACCGGGGAAGAGGGTGCGCGTGAAGGGGCCCGTGGTGACCTCGGACCAGGCATCGACGTCCTCCGTGCGGGTGTCGGCGTCGTCCTCGCCGTGGAACGCGTGCACCGGGCAGTCGAGCGCCCTGGGTGGGCCGGGCCGGTACGTCGCCACCAGCGAGAAGTCGGACCGGATCGGCGGCAGGACGAGCTCGCGCAGCTCGGGGTCCTCGAAGAGCTGGGCGTCGTATCCACCGAGTCGCTTGACCTCGGCGATCAGCGCTTCGTCGGTGAGCACGCCGTTGCCGTCGCCGCGGCGGGCCGAGCCGGGCCGCGCCGAGTTCCGGCGTGAGGGCGGTACCTGGCCGGACACCAGCAGGGCGCTCACCGGCATCCGCTGTGCCACCTCGTACGCGATCCACGCGCCCATGCTGTGGCCGAACAGCACGAGCGGCAGGTCGAGCAGCGGGGTGAGCGCCTCGACGACCGCCTCGGCCATCGGTTCCATCCGGTCGATGCAGGGCTCGGCGACCCGGTCCTGGCGCCCCGGGTAGCGTACGGCGAGCACCTCCACGTCGGGCGCCAGCCCGGCGGGCCAGGTGCGGAAGGCGCTCGGGCCGCCGCCGGCGTGCGCGAAGCACACCAGGCGGACCCGGGGCCGTTCCGCCGGTCGGTACCGCCTCAACCACTGGTCGGCCTGCTGAATGGCAGTCATGGTGTTCCTCCGTAGGAACGTTGACGTTCTGTTCTCGTTGCGGCCGCCGGCGGCTTCGGCCGACCCGCCTGCGCGGTGCGTACGGCGGTGCGGTGAACCGTCGTCGTCCCGGGAAGACGACGAGCGCGGCCCAGGCACACGTCCACGGATCACGTGGTGTGCGCCTGGGCCGCGGCAGGGGTCCGAACGCGCCCCCGAAAGCCCGGCAGGCTGCCGTCAGGAGACGCTACGGAGGGCCGGTATCGGTGCGCTATCGCCTGCGTCCGCCGAGGCCGCCCTCACCCGTTCCAGCGCCGCACGGCGCTCGGCGGCGTCCTCCACGGCATGGACGGTCTCCTCGGCGTGCAGAGCCAGCAGACTGGGCAGGCGGTAGCGGAACCAACCGTCCGCCCCCGTGTCCGTGACCTCGAGCAGCGTGGCGTCCACGAGCTCCTCCAGAAGCCCCTGGGCGTTCATCGGATCGGTGTCGAGGAGCGCCTGGGCCGCCCAGACCGGTATCCGGTCCCCGTCGATGAGCCCGAGCCGGGCGTACAGCTCCGCGGCCGCGGGCGGGAGCGCGTCGTAGCCGCTGCCCAACGCCGTCCGCAGCGTCGGAGCGCCGGTGTAGAGCTCCTCCAGCCGGTGCCGGGGGTCGCTGAGCCGGGCCAGCAGGTGGGGCAGACGCCAATGGGGTTTGGCGACGAGCCGGGCGGCGGCTGCGGACAGGGCGAGCGGCAGGTAGTCGCACAGTGCGGCGAGCTCGTTCGCCGCGGCGGCGCCACCCTCCTCGACGCTTCCGTCGCTCACCAGGGAACCGAGCAGCGCCACGGCCTCCGCGGGCTTCAACTCCGCCAGCCGCAGCCGGACCTGCGCCGCGATCGCGAGCACCCGGCAGCTCGTCAGGAGGAAACAGCAGCTCCCCGACTTGGGCACCAGCTCGTCCGCGGTGGTGTCGTCGGGGACGCCGTCGAGGATCACCAGCATCCGCCGGTCCTCCACCCGCCGGTGGAACTCCTTGAGCCGGTCCTGGCGGCTCCTGGGGATCTGGGCGTCCGACAGGCCGAGGGCCCGCAGGAGGACGCCGGGGACATCGGCGGCCTCGGTCTGCTTGAGATCGACGTAGAGCTGCCCGTCGGCGAACGCTTCGGCCGCCCCGCGCGCCCAGTGCAGCGCCAGCGCGGTCTTGCCGATGCCCGGTCGGCCCACGAGCAGGCCGACGGCCGAGGCTCCTCCGCGGGCCCGGCGGAGCAGGGTGTCCAGAGTGTTGAGCTCACGGTCTCGGCCGATGAACGTCGCCGCTCCGGAGGGGAGTTCGGGCAGGGCGGTGCCGGCGCTCAGCGGCCCGGGAAGGTCGGCTGCCGGCATCAGTCCGGAGGTCTCCTGGAGGATGGCCGTGTGCAGGTCCTGGAGGACGCGGCCGGGTTCCAGTCCGATCTCCTCCCGGAAGACCCGTTGTGCCTGGCGGAAGAGGCTGAGGGCCTCGGACCGGTGGCCCGACCGGTAGTGGGCGAGCATGAGCGCTGCCCGCGCCTGCTCCCACAGCGGCTGGTCGGACACCAGGGTGGTCAGTTCGGCAATGATCTCGCGATGCCGGCCCAGCTGCAGCTGGAGGGTCGCGTACTGCTCGTACGCGGCGAGCCGCCGGTGCTCGAGCAGCACCGCCTCCGACTCGATGACGGGGCTCGAGATGTCCGTCAGGACCGGACCCCGCCACAGGGCGAGGGCCTGGCCCAGCAGGTCGGCCGATGCGCCGGCGTTCCCGCGCTGGGCGAGCGTCTGCGCCGCTGCCACGCCGGATGCGAACTGCACCGAGTCGATCTGGTGTCCGCCCTTGCGCAGCAGGTAACCGGGGGCGGCCGTGACGATCACCTTGTCGGTGCACCCCGCGGCTTGGAACGCCTTGCGCAGGCTGGCGACGCATATGGCGATCTGGGTGCGACTGGTCGCCGGCGGACGCCCGTTCCACACCGCCTCGACCAGCTGGTCGATCGACACGACCCGGTCGGGCGCGAGCAGGAGCATCGCGAGAACGGTCCGCTGCCTCGGTCCACCGATCTCCACCCTCCGCGACCCGGCCCAGACCTCGAGCGGGCCGAGGACGCGGAAATCGAAGCGGCCTTCGCCCCGGACGGTGTCGCTCCGCTGCCCCGGGTAGAACGAACCCACCGCGGTATCCTCGTGCCCCGAGGCCGGCAGTAAAGCGGTCATTGCTTGCAGCATTCGAATCCCCGTTATGTGTAGCTTTTGAAAAAACCTGAGAAGTGCGTTCACGGCCGGCGATCGCGACGGCCGCGATCGCAGGGCCGTGGCCCCTCGGACTGCGGCCCGCTCGCCACCTCATGACGCACCGCCGTACGACGTGCAGGACAAGGCGTTGGGCTGGTGTCGCCGCACCGTACGGTCCGGGGCGGCAACGACTGGACAGGTGAAGGACCTCGGTGGGATAGGTGGAAAGGCGAGACGGCGGGGGTGACGGTCCACCCGGCACGGCCGGGCCGTACCGCCGTCCCGGACGGCGGTGTCACGCCGCTGGAACCTGCTTGTCAGCCGGGTCGGGAGACATCCGCCGGGCAAGCCCGCTGCGGGCCACCGGCCGAGGACGCGGACAGCCGGGAGTCCTCAGAACGTGGGTTCCGCTGCCGAGTCGGCCGGCGCGGTGCAGAGCCGACACCCACTCGGGCATCCTTGTCTCGGTCGCATGACGACGTCTCTCCCCCTGTGCCTGAGGACGGAAGGAACCACTGGCGAGCGGGCCGAAGAGCACTCGACCGGCTCAACTCAGGTGAAGGTTCGGCCAGCTGTTGACCGACATCCCAGTGGAAATCTTGCCTGCCAGGACACTAACTTGACGGATGCCACCCCTTCAACTCTTGTCACAGGACTGGCACGATCGCTGTTGCCACAGGTGGAGACCGGAGAGAGCCGGAGAGAGCATGGTCGACACAGCAGGACAGAGTCTGGCCGACAGGCTGAACCGCCTCTTCGCAACGGTCAGACCCGATCCTCATCACGAGTACAGCAACGAGTACGTCGCCGCGGCGATCCGGCAGTCGGAGGCCGACGTCTCCATTTCCCAGAGCTACATCTGGCAGCTCCGCAACGGGCGGAAGAGCAACCCGACACTCATGCACCTTCGGGCACTGGCCGGGTTCTTCGGCGTGCCGACCGCCTACTTCGTCGAGGACGAGGCGGCGGACCGGATCACGAAGCAGCTGGAGCTCCTCGCCTCCGAGCAGGCCCGCATGCACGAGGCGTCCCAGGGCAACGACGTGAAACTGATGGCCATGCGCGCCGGTCAGCTGTCGCCGGGGCACCGGAAGCAGGTGATGGACCTGCTCGACGTCGTCTACCGCCTGGAACAGGCAGAACGTGCGATAGAGCCGGGCAGTTGACCGATTCTCTTCTGGCGACGTGTAGAACCGCAGCGTTGGATGAGACGGCACCACGGCACCACGAGCGGAGAAACACCTTGAAAGAGCGAGAGCTGAGACGCCGATGCAGGCACACTCTCCGGTCCCTGGGAATCCAGCCGCCGCTCCATGTGCCGTCGTTCTGCCAGGCGTTGGGAGAGCACCGGGGCCGCCCCATCCGGCTGATCGACTACGCCCTGCCCGTGCCGGGACCGTACGGCGTGTGGATCGCCAGCAAGTCGGCGGACTACGTCTTCTACCAGAAGGAGACCAGCAGGGCCCACCAGGACCACATCATCCTGCACGAGATCGGTCACATCCTGGCGGGCCATCAGAGCGACGAGATGGACGATGCGTTCTGGCAGTCGATGGCGCCCGAGCTGTCCGGCGACGTCATCAGGCGAGCGCTCCGGCGAACCTCCTACGACGACGAGCGGGAACGGGAAGCCGAGCTGGTCGCCACCATCATCCTGGAGTGGGCCTCCGTACTGAACCGCGTGAGCCCGAGAACGGCGGACGCCCAGTCGACCAGGCGCATCAGTTCCGCACTGGTCGACAGGATGGGTTGGCTCTAGCCGTGGCACTTTCCTCACTCCTGGGAGCGATCCTCCTCCTGGCGCTCGCCTGGAAGACCAGCCAGCTGGTCAAGGCACCCTCCGACAGGGTCCTGCGGTCGGTGACGCTGTGCATCGTCTGCGCCGCGCTGTCGTTCCTCGTGGGTCTCAAGGCGGGCGCCCGGTACGTCGACTCACTGACCGGCGACGGACTCGCGAAGCTGCTGCAGAACAGTCTGCTCCTCGTCCTCGTCTACCTCCTGCAGTGCGTCTTCCTCTACTCGGCCTCGGACCGCACGGCCGGCAACCGGCGCGCGCGGTGGGAACTGGTCCCCCTGGTCTCCGCCATCGGTATCGCCGCATGGGCCATGACGATCACACCGGGGACCGAGCGCGCCCACACGTACGCGACGGCGAACATGCGCGAGCCGGGAGTCGCCCTCTTCTACCTCGCGGCCGGTCTGTACCTCGTCTACGGGCTGGCCATGGCACTGTGGTGGACGCTGCGCTACATACGGGTGTCGCACAGGCCGCTGCGCACCGGACTGGTGCTGGTGGCGGCCGCGTTGACCGTCATGGTGCTGATGGGGTCGGTTCGTGAGGCGCTCACCGTGACCCGCTGGGCCGGCGCATCCGTACCTGCGGCCCTCATCGTGGGAGCGAAGCTGCTCCTGGACCTCGCGATCCCGCTCTTCGTCGCGGGCCTCCTCTATCCCGCCGCCGCCACCCGGTGGACGACCGTCCGCCTGTGGGTCCACCGCCGTCGCATGTACCAGCGGCTGAACCCCTTGTGGACGGTGCTGCACGAGGCGTTCCCGGAGGACTCGCTCCACCGCACCCCGGCGGGCGGCTGGCGCGACGCGCTGAACTTCCGCGGGGTCCACCGCCGGTACTACCGGCGCGCGATCGAGTGCCGGGACGGACTCGTACGCATCAGTCCCTATCTCGCCGAGCTGGAAGCTCCGACGGAACCCCGGGCCCCCCTCCCGGCCGGACGGGCGGCGGTGCATCTTCAGGAGGCGCTGGCGGCGTACACGACGGGAGCCCCGGCACCCGGACGGGCCATTGCCGTGGCCCTGCCCGGCGGAAACGACCTCGACGACGACGTGAGGCAGCTCGTGGCGCTCTCGGACGCGCTGCGGGCCCGGCAGGAAGGCGCATGATGGACACCGTGATATCGGCAGGGCGCATGGTCTGCGGCCCCGGGGGGAGGGTGGTCCCCGACGCCGCCGTGCTCGTCCGGCGCGGCGTGATCGAGGCCGCCGGACCGCGCACGGTCGTCGAGGCACAGGCCGACCCCGCGGTCCCGCGGGTTCACTTCCCCGACGGCACGATGCTGCCCGGGCTCGTCGACGCCCACGTCCACCTCGCGCTCGACGCCGGTCCCGACCCCCTGGAGACCCTGCGCACCTCGTCCGACGACGAGCTGTACGCCGGGATGGCGATGCGCGCGGAGCAGCTCCTCGCCTCGGGGGTGACGACCGTACGCGACCTCGGCGACCGGGGAGGACTGGCCGTCCGGCTGCGGGACGAGATCGCGGCGGGGCGGGTGCCCGGTCCGCGCGTCCTCGCCGCCGGGACGCCGCTGACCGCGCCCGGCGGGCACTGCTGGTTCCTCGGCGGAGAAGTCGAAGGCGAAGCCGCGATGCGCGCAGCGGTGCGCCGCAACGCCGAGAACGGCACCGACCTCATCAAGGTGATGGCCACCGGAGGCGGGATCACCAAGGGCGGCCCGCCCGTCTGGCAGTCCCAGTTCACTCCGCGGGAGATGCGCGCCGTCGTGGAGGAGGCCCACGGGGCCGGGCTGCCGGTGGCGGCCCACGCACACGGCACGGAGGGCATCGCGGCCGCCGTGGCGGCCGGGGTCGACAGCATCGAGCACTGCACGTGGATGGCGAGGGACGGGTTCGACGTACGCGAGGACCTGGTGGCCGCCATCGCCGCCCGGGGCATCGCGGTCTGCCCCGCGGCGAGCCCGGACTGGAAGGGCTTCGCGGCCCGCTTCGGCCCGGAGCGGGCCGAGGAGATGTTCCGGCGGATCCGGTGGATGGCCGAGAGCGGAGTCCGGCTGCTGCCCGGGACCGATGCCGGTGTGCCCCGCGCCGTGTTCGACGGCTTCGTCTCCAGCCTCGAGTTCTTCGAGCACATCGGCATGACGCCGGCCGAGATCATCGACCTGGCCACGTCCGGCGCGGCCGAAGCCCTGCACCTCGCCCGCGACACCGGACGCCTCGCCCCCGGGCACCGCGCCGACCTGCTCGTCGTGGACGGCGATCCACTGACCGACCTGACCGCCCTGCGCGCGGTCCGCCTGGTCCTGGCCGCAGGCCGCCGCTACACCCCGCCAACCGCCCCTCCCCTCCCCTCCTGACCGGCGAAGCCCCCCAGACCGAGCCGCCCCCTGGCACAACGGCGATCTCCACCACAAAGCGTCTGCACACCGACGAATCCGACCGCAGGAGGTCTTCCCGGCGGCGTTGCTCGCGCAGCATGCCGCCGACTGGGTCGAACTCCAGGTGGCGCGCGGGCGGGTGAGCGCCCCGGCCGCTCACCGCAGGTACCGCGGCGGTGTCGCCGTGGGCCGAGGCGCCGGCAGCCCTCGTGCCCCCGTCTCCACCGCGCCGACCGGGGGCGCATCGGCCCGGTCCGGCTTGGAGATCTCCCCCACCCCTACGGCCCTCAACCGCACGGGTATGTTCGCGCACGGTGAATGCATCGTGGCGGAGGCCGCTGCCCGGCTCCTGCGGGCCACGGCCGGTGCCGGCAGCGAAGGGGGAGGGCGTGACTGACGCCGCCGAGGACCCCTCCCGGCACGCTGCCCTGCTGTACGCGCAGGACATCCACGTCGCCTACGGCAAAGCGGCCGTCCTGGCCGACGTCTGTCTGGTCCTGGGGCCCGGCGACTGTCTGGCCCTCGCCGGCGCCAACGGCTCCGGCAAGTCGGGCCGCCAGCAGCCGGACCGGGCGAGGTCCGCTTCGCGGGGGCCGCACCGCGTGAGGCGGACCCCGCTTTCCGGCGGGACGCGTGGCTGCTCCTCGTCGTACCGCCGTACCTCGCGGCGGTCGCGCTGGTCGAGCCCGCCTACCAGGACACGGACCGGCCGCGCCGTGCCCTGCTGCTGCCGCTGTCGCCCGGTCAGAAGGTCTGACTCCCGCCTCCGCCCGGGGCTTGGCTTTGGGCCGGCAGGGTCACGTCCGTCAGCCACCTCGGCGTCACCGGCCTCTGCTCGGTCGAGCCGTCGGCGATTCAACCGTGCTCGTGCCCTGAGGGGTCGGTTCGATCCTCCCGCCTGGTGGTTGGGCGAATCGGTCGGAGGCGCTCTCGTAGGTCGCGGCGCGATCGGCAGAGCCGAAGTAGCACACCGGTGGCTTCAGGAGCTGGAGCGGCGGCTGCCGGCCTTCCGGCTGAGTGTGAAGCGGCCGAACTGACCGTTGGGCGCGGGCTCTCGCCCCTCAGGGAGTCGAGGGGCCGGGCCAGATGGCCGAGGCGTCGTCGCGGTGCGGGTCGGGCAGCCGGATCGGGCGCACCGGAACCGTGCGTTGGCGTCCTTCTGCGGCGGCCGTCCACCGGGCGGGGTGCCCGGAGTAGCACAGGGTGGTCAGGGCGAACACGCCGTCGGCGTAGACCTCGACGTATTCGCCGACGGTGAGGATGCGCAGGGTGGCGGCGGGGCCGGTCAGGACGGTTTCGCCGAGTCGGGTCCCATCGGGGCCGGTGACCCAGAGGTTCTTGCCGTCGCAGCCCACGGCGAGGGCGGGACGGTTGCCGTCCGGTGTGTCGGTGCGCAGGGTGATCTCAACCGGCCCGGTGATGCCGATGTCGCCGACCGCGTGCAGGGTGGGGTGGTCGGTCTCCTCTCCGAGCCAGGTGTTCAGGCCGGGCCACCATTCCAGGCGGGGAGCCGAATCGCCCCCCATCACGAGTGCCTTCGGCTGGGCGAGCATGCCGCGGCAGCTGGCACCGGTGTCCCTGAGACCGGCGCGGCGGGGCGTGGTGTGCAGCACGACGCGGGAGCCGTCGGGCGCGGCGATCACGCGCGGAGCATAGGCGCCGGTCGGGCCGAGCGGGCCACGGCGGGTCCAGGGGCCCCTGAGGCGGGGGGCGGTCCACGCCTCGAAGCCCCGGGTGGCGCCGATCGAGCCGAGCAGCAGCCAGCTGCCGTCGTCGAGGCGTTCCAGGACCGGGCACTCCAGCTCGTCGACGTCGCCGGGTGAGATGAGCGGCGGATGGACGGTCCAGTGCTCCAGGTCGTCGGAGGTGGCCAGCGCGACGCAGCCGCTGACCTCCACCGGGAGGGAGGCATCGCTGGCGCAGACGACCATGACCCAGCCGTCCGACTCGTCGTCACGTACGACGAATGGGTCGCGCCAGCCCATGCGTTCATCGGTGCGGTACCAGCGTGGGTCCGCTTCGACGACCGGCCCGATGCCATGGCGGCGCCAGGCTGTGCCGTCGGTGCGGTCGGAGTACGCCAGTCCGACCGACTGGAGGGGCCAGCCCCCCGGTGTGAGACCGGAGACGCCCGTGTAGAACATCGCCATCGCGCCAGCGTGCCGCAAGGGGTGCATGGTCCACACGGCCTGCTGGTCGAACCGGCCGGGCAGGCCGTTGCCGAAGGCGGTGCCCTGGGGCTGCCAGTGGACCAGGTCGGTGGAGGTGGCCCGGCCATAGGAGGTCTCCATCCGCAGATGGTCGAACTCTGGTGTCCAGGGTCCCTGCAGGTGCAGCACCGCATACGTGCCGTCCTCGTCGCGCAGGAGGGCGAAGTCGTTCACACAGAGGCCGGGCGGGGCGTATCGCATGCACAGTTCCTGTCGCTCCGCAGCGCGCAAGCGCGTGCGCTGCCGCTTGATCAAAAAGAAGGTCCCCGAGGACAGACCCAAGTAGATAAGAACGCAAACGCTTGCGCAACAAGGTGTGCGGGTTTACGGTCACGTCACCCACAGATCACACCGACGTGAAAATCAAGGGGAGGAGTCCGCCGTGACGGCCAGCATCACCGATGTCGCTCGCGCCGCCGGAGTCTCGGCGTCCACCGTGTCCCGCGCGCTGCGCGGCCGGCCGGGGGTGTCGACGGAGGTCCGGGACCGGATCGTGGCCCTCGCCGCGCAACTCGGCTACACCGCGTCCCGCTCGGCCTCCAGCCTGGCCAGTGGCCGCACCTACACCGTTGGTGTGCTGGTCCCGTACGTGGGCCGCTGGTTCTTCGGCACCGTACTGGACGCTGCCGAGGAGGTGTTCAGCGCCGCCGGGTACGACGTGCTGCTGTACAACCTGGGTTCGCCGGAGACCCGCAGGCGCTTCTTCACCAGGCTGCCGGTCCGCAAGCGGGTGGACGCGGTGCTGACGCTCCTCATTCCTGATGAGGAGGAGTCGGCGGCGCTGCGCTCACTGGGGGTGCCGCTGGCCACCACGGTCGGCGGCCCCCGGCCCGGCTTCACCGTGGTCGGCATCGACGACCGGGCCGGCACCGAGAGCGCCGTACGGCATCTGGTGAACCTGGGTCACCGCCGGATCGGCATGATCAGCGGGGCCAGCGGACCGCTGCACTGGACCACGCCCATCGAGCGCCGCAACGCCTACCTCGACGTCCTGGCCGACGCCGGGATCGACCACGATGCGGCCCTGGAGGCGGACGGCGACTACACCGTCGAGGGCGGCGAGCGGGCGATGACCGAACTGCTGGCCGCTGCCCGGCCGCCGACCGCCGTGTTCGCGCAGTCCGACGAGATGGCGATGGGCGCCCTGCGCGCCCTGCGCAGGCACCGACTGAAGGTGCCGGAGGACGTGTCGGTCGTCGGCTTCGACGACCACGAACTCGCCGACGTGGTCGGCCTGACCACCGTTGCCCAGCCGGTCGCCGAGCAGGGCGCCGAGGCCGCCCGGCTGCTGCTGCGCCAGATGGACGAACCCGACGCCGAACCACCCGTCGCGCAGGTGCAGATGCCCATCCGCCTCGTCTTGCGCGAGACCACCGCCCCGCCGCGCCCGCGCGGCCCGCGATAACTCCCTGAACCCCACACCCCACGCCCGGTAAGCACGACAGCACCTCGAACTCCCCCCAGCACGGAGGCACAGCCATGAGTTCAATCAGCAGAAAGTACCGCCGCACCGCATGTACGGGCCTGGCCCTGGCCCCCCTGGTGGCGCTGGCCGCATGCGGGCCGGGCGGCCCTGCCGACACCTCCGCCGAGGCCGGGAGCGGCACCGGCACCATCACCGTCTGGGCCCACCAGGGCCAGGCCGGTGAGTCGACCGCCCTGCAGAACGCGGTGGAGTCGTTCAACTCCTCCCAGAACAAGGTCAAGGTCAAGCTGACCCTGATTCCGGACACCGACTACACCAAGACCCTCACCGCGACCGACGCCTCCAAGCTGCCGGACGTGATGGAGTTCGACGGTCCGACCATGGCGAACTTCGTCTACAACAAGAAGCTCGCCGCGATCGACGACCACGTTTCCGTCCAGACCATGGCCAATGCCACGGACGCCATCAAGGCCCAGGGCGAGATCAACGGCAAGCACTACGGCCTGGGCATGTACGACTCCGGGCTCGGTATCTACGGCAACAAGAAGCTTCTGGACGCGGCCGGGATCAAGTACCCCACGGGGCTGTCCGACGACTGGACCGCGGCCGAGTTCACAGCCGCCGTCACGAACCTCGCCGCCAAGGACTCCGACGGCAAGAGCCTGGACCTCCAGGAGAGCGGCGGCTACGCCAACGAATGGGGCACCTACGGCTTCGCCCCGATCGTCTGGTCGGCCGGCGGCTCGCTGCTGGAGAACGGCAAGGCGGAAGGCGTCCTGGACACACCGGCGGTGGCGTCGGCGCTGAAGACGTTCCAGGGCTGGAAGAAGTACACCGACCCCAACACCGACGGCAACGCCTTCGCCAAGGGCCGCGTTGCCCTGAGCTGGGTCGGCCACTGGATGTACCCCACCTACAGCAAGGCCCTCGGCGACGACCTGGTCGTCCTGCCGCTGCCCGACTTCGGTAACGGCCCCAAGACCGGTCAGGGCTCCTGGCAGTGGGGCATCGGCGCCAACACCAAGAACGGCAAGGCCGCCGGTGCCTTCCTCGACTCCCTCCTCAACGACACCAACGTCACCGCGATGACCACGGCCAACGGTGCCCCTCCCGGGACCACGTCCGTGCTCGCCAAGAGCGACCTGTACAAGCAGGGCGGCCCGCTCCAGCTCTTCGCCGACCAACTCGCCAAGCCCTGCGGCGACTCCCGGAGCGACAGGTCCTGCGTCGCCGTGACCCGCCCGGTCACCGCCGGATACCCCACGGTCACCGCCAAGTTCAGCCAGGCGCTGTCCGGCGTCTACGGCGGGGCCGATCCGAAGGCCGCCCTCGAGAAGGCCGCCCGCGCCATCGGCCAGGACTTCTCGGACAACGACGGCTACAAGCTGCCGTAGCCGGCGGTCAGTCGCCATAGCCGGCATCCAGCAGCCGGGAGAGGACCCCTACCGTGACCACCCTGAGCCCCGCACCCGCCGCCCCCGCAGGCAGGAAACCGACCCCGCCATCGACCTTCCGGACGCGCATACGACCCGGGCGCAGGAACCGCGACTGGCTGCGCGGACTGCTCATGTCCGCGCCCGCCCTCGGCGGACTGATCGCCTTCGTCGGCGTACCTTTCGTCTACGCGGTCGTGCTCTCCTTCTACAACGTCCGCCTCGGCTCCCCGCTGCAGCCCCGCTTCTTCGGCATCGAGCAGTACCGGCGCCTGTTCACCGACCCCGACATGTCCGGCCCGTTCCTGCGGGCCCTGCTGAACAACCTCACCTTCACCGTGGTCGTGGTCCCCGTACAGACCGGGCTCGCGCTGGCACTCGCGATCCTGCTCAACCGCAAACTCAAGGCCATCGGCGTCTTCCGGTCGCTGTTCTTCCTGCCGGTCGTCTTCCCCATGGCCCTGGTCGCCGTCATCTGGCGGCTCATCCTCGCCCGCAGCGGCGACGGCCTGCTCAACTCCGCCTTGGACGCGGTGAGTTTCGGCAACTGGGGGGCCTTCGACTGGCTCGGCGACGGTCTGACCGCCATGGCCTCGATCATCGTGCTGTCCATCTGGCAAGGTGTCGGCTTCCAGATGGTCATCCTCCTCGCAGGACTCCAGCAGATCCCCGGCGAGCTCTACGAGGCCGCCGAACTCGACCGGGCCTCCCGCTGGCAGCAGTTCCGCCACGTCACCCTGCCCGGCATCCGCGGCACCCTCGCCTTCGTCGCCATGCTCACCTCGGTGCTGTCCTTCCGCGTCTTCGACCAGGTCTACGTCCTCGTCAAGGGCGGCGGACTCGACGAGGACGCCACCCGCACCGTGATGTACCAGGCCGTCACCACCGCCTTCGACCAGAACAACATCGGCCAGGCGTCCGCGATCACCGTCGTCTTCTTCCTGATCGTCGTCGCCCTGACCCTCATCCAGCGCCGCGTCGTCCGCACCGGCAACGAGGACTGATCCCCATGGCCCGGACCCGAAACTCCCTGCGCCGCTTCCTCGACTACGCCGTCCTGAGCGTGCTGTCCTTCGTCTTCGTCCTGCCCGTCCTCTACCTGATCCTCGGCAGCTTCAAGCCCTCCGACGAAGTCCTGAGCGGCCTCACCGGCTTCCTGCCCACCCACCTCTCCTTCGACAACTACAGCGCCGTCCTGGACAGCTTCGACTCGGACGCCACCGGCTACTTCTGGCGCTTCATGGGCATCTCCCTGCTGCTGTCCACCGTCGTCGTCCTCGGCGGCCTGATCGTCAACTCCATGGCCGCCTACGGGCTGACCCGCCTGCGCTGGAAAGGTCAGGGCGTCGTCTTCGCCCTCGTCCTGCTGCTGATGCTGGTCCCGTTCGAAGCGGTGGCGGTGCCGCTGTTCTACATGTTCAACAGCCAGCGCAACACCATCTACATGCAGGCGATCCCCTTCATCGCCAACGCCTTCTCCATCTACCAGTTCGCCACCTTCTTCCGGGCCATCCCGCCCAGCATCGAAGAGGCGGCCCGCATCGACGGCGCCGGCCCCTGGCGCACCTTCTTCGCGATCATCGTCCCGATGTCGAAGCCGGTCTTCGCCTCGGTCGCCATCCTGACCTTCCTCACCCAGTGGGGCTCCTTCCTCTGGCCCGTCCTCATGGTCTCCGATCCCTCGGTCCGCCCCCTGCCGCTGGAACTGAGCGTCTTCCAGGGACAGACGCCCGTCGACTGGGGCCAGGTCCTCGCCTTCGGCGTCCTGCTCGTCCTGCCCGTCCTGATCGTCTTCGCCTTCTTCCAGCGGTGGTTCGTCCAGAGCGTCGCCAGCTCCGCCGTCAAGGGCTGACCCACCGACCGAGCACCCGCACCTGCGTGCGCACCCCACGTCCATCCCCGCAGAGAGACACTTCATGAGCACGGCCACCTGCGGCATCACCGTCATCGGCGAATGCGTCGCCGACGCCTTCACCGACGCTTCCCAATCCGTCCGCGCCCAACTCGCCTTGAACGTCCTCCCCGGCGGCGGCCCCGCCAACACGGCTGTCGCCCTCGCCCGGCTCGGCACTCCCACCCGCTTCCTTGCCCGCATCTCCCACGACGTCTTCGGCACCCTCTTCCGCAACCACCTCACCGCCTCCGGCGTCGACCTGACCGACAGCGTGAACGCCCCCGAGCCCAGCACCCTCGCCATCGCCCACCTCGACGAGGCCGGCCAGGCCACCTACTCGTTCTTCGCCGACGGTGCCGCCGACTGGCAGTGGAGTCCCGACGAACTGACCACCGCACCGGACGGGCACACCGCCGCCCTGCACACCGGGTCCCTGGCACTGATCCGCCGGCCCGGCGGAAGCCACATCGAGGACCACCTCGCCGACGCACGCGAGCACGCCAGCGTTTCCATCGACCCCAATGTCCGTCCCCTGCTCGTGCCGCCCGCCGCCTATCGCAGGCGACTCCACCGCTGGTGCGCCCTCGCCGACATACTCCGTCTCAGCGAAGACGACCTCGCCCTGCTTCTTCCCGGAGCCACTCCCGAGCAGGCCTGCGACACCTGGCACGAGGCCGGAGCCCGTCTCGTCGTCATCACCCTCGGCAGCCGCGGCGCCCTCGCCTCCCTCGACGGCCACCGCGTCACCGTCCCCGCACCGGCCGTCGAAGTCGTCGACACCGTCGGCGCCGGCGACTCCTTCACCGCCGGGCTGCTCCACCGCCTCACCACACTCGGTCACCTCGGCGGCCGACTCGACACCCTGACCCTCGATGACACCGCCAACGCCTGCTCCTTCGCCGCACACGTGGCTGCCCTCACCTGCTCCGTCCCCGGCGCCGACCCGCCCTGGGCAGCACGCTTGACATCCCTCGCCACCGACGAAGATCACCTGCATCGGTAAGCACCAGGCGCCTTCGCCCCCTTGCGTCAAAGCGAACACACCACCGGCTCCCGGTTCGGACACCCCCTAGGCGGGCGCTAGGTCGTTCAACGAGATCGAAGCGGCCCGCCAGAAGCGCATCCGCTGGGAAGCCGCCATGGAAGAAGCACGCGTCCAGTATGCCTAGGCATACTGCGTCAGACACTTCGAGGCGCAGGAAGCCACATGGCGCCACGCCACCCGACGCGCGGAGTACGTGAGCGCCGTACGCGCCCGAGTCGAGACCATGCCCCCGGGGCAGAGCAGAACCGAAGCCGAAGCATGGATCGACTGGGCAGCAGCACGCGTGGAGCACCTCGACCCCTGAGCACACCGCCCCGACTGCCCGACATCCGCGAACCGCGAGCCGACGACCTCAGGCCCTTTCTCGGGCACTGGAGCCCCTACGGCCCCTGACACAACACGGACCGGACACTCCGCCAAGCGTCACAGAACGTCACTACCGAGAAGCGGATGGGGCAGGGGCAGCCAACAGTTCCGCAGCCAGTGCCCCAGCCACCTCAAGACGCCTACCGTCCCACAGCCGAGGGCTCCACCTGGCGGTCGCCAAGCGAGCATGACGACCCGTCAGAATCCACCCTTTTCGTGCGTCACGTGCGTCAGATATGCGTCGAGATATCGCACCTGACGCACGTAACGCCCATAACGCACACTCAGAGAAACGCCAGGTCAGCGGCCCTTTTCGGCGGGCTCCAGGATCGCGACGCACTCGACGTGGTGGGTCATCGGGAAGAGATCGAAGACGCGGAGGGTGCGGGGCTTGTAGCCCGCCTCCGCGAAGTACGACAGGTCGCGGGCCAGGGCCGCCGGGTCGCAGGCCACGTACGCGATGCGGCGGGCCGAGAGGGACGCCACGTGGCGGACCGTCTGCTTGCCGGCGCCGGCGCGCGGCGGGTCCAGGACGACCAGGTCGCACTCCGTGATGCCGGTCCGGGGGAGGACCGACTCGACCTTGCCCTGCTCGATGCGGACCCGGGGGAAGTCGGCCAGGTTGTGGCGGGCGTCCTCCACCGCGCGCTTCGTCGACTCGATGCCGAGGACGGCGCCGGTCTCGCCGAGGCGTTCGGCGAGGGCTCCGGCGAAGATGCCGACGCCGCAGTAGAGGTCCAGGGCCATCTCGCCCTTGCGCGGCATCAGGCCCTGCATGACGGCGCGGATCAGGGTGTCGGCGGCCTGCGGGTGGACCTGCCAGAAGCCGCCCATGCCGACGCGGTAGGTACGGCCGTCGGCGCGCTCGCGGACGAAGGGGCGGCCGTGGACGCGGTGGACGCCGCCGTCCTTCTCCTCCACGCGGAGGACGGAGACCGGCTTGTCGAGCTCGACCAGGGGCAGGCGGCCGCCGGGGCGGGGGGTCAGGACGACCTGGCGGTCGTTCGAGCCGGTGGCGGCGATGGCCTCCACCGACGCCATCTGCGGCCACTCGCGCTTCTCGATGCCGAGTTCCGAGACGCCGGGGGCCGCGATCATGCAGTGGTCGACCGGCTCGATGTCGTGCGAGCGGTGCTTGCGCAGGCCGGCGCGGCCGTCCTCGTCCACGGCGTACTGGACGCGGGTGCGCCACTGCGGGACCTGGCCGG
This sequence comes from Streptomyces pallidus (ex Mingjun et al. 2026), assembly GCF_051550185.1. NCBI lineage: Bacteria > Bacillati > Actinomycetota > Actinomycetes > Kitasatosporales > Streptomycetaceae > Streptomyces > Streptomyces pallidus (ex Mingjun et al. 2026). The sequence goes on from NZ_CP196181.1 coordinate 2,151,541, forward strand.
CCGGGAGCTTGTCGCCCTCGGCCGGGGCCACCGTGCCGTCCCAGCCGGCCTCCTCCGGAGTGAGCCCGGCGAGCCGGCGCAGCTGCTCGGCGACGACCTCGCCCTTGAGTCGGCGCTGGGCGCCCGGCTTGGCGTGCTGCCAGTCGCAGCCACCGCACCTGCCGGGGCCGGCGTACGGGCAGGGGGCCTCGACGCGGTCCTTGGACGCCTCCACCACCCGTACCGCGTCCGCGCGCAGGAAGCGGGAGTCCGTCTCGCCCTCGGTGACCTTGGCGACGACCTTCTCGCCCGGGAGGGCGTGGCGGACGAACAGGACGCGTCCGTCGTCGGTCCGGGCGATGCAGTGCCCGCCGTGCGCGACGGGGCCGACCTCGACCTCGTACTCCTCCCCGACCAGTGACTGCTTCTCGTTCTGCTCGGTCATGGTGGGGGTTGCTCCAGGGTGCGGGTGCGGGTGGGTGTTCGCGTGTGCGTCGGTCGTGCACGGCCGGTCATGCGCGAACGGCCGGACGGCCGACCCACCAGTCTACGTGGATCCCGTCCGGCCGTTCGCCACGGACTGCTACTGCTTTCCCGCGGTCTTCGTCGTGCGCGGCGTGTCCACCGGTCCGCGGCGCACCGCACCCGGGGCGTTCCACTCCTGGCGCTTCTTCGCCCGCCGCTTCGCGACCTCGGAGGACTGCAGCTGGTACGGGACGGACGTGACCATGACGCCCGGCGTGAACAGCAGGCGGCCCTTGAGCCGGAGCGCGCTCTGGTTGTGCAGCAGGTGCTCGTACCAGCGTCCGACGACGTACTCCGGGATGTACACGCTGACGGCGTCGCGCGGGTTCTCGCTGCGCAGGCCCTTCACGTACTCGACCACCGGGCGGGTGATCTCGCGGTACGGGGAGTCCAGGATCTTCAGCGGGACGTTGATCCCGCGCCGCTCCCACTCGGCCCGCAGGGCCTTGGTCTCGGCCGGGTCGACGCTGATGCTGAGCGCCTCGAGGGTGTCGGAGCGGGTCAGCTTGGCGAAGGCCAGGGCGCGCAGCGTGGGCTTGTGGACCTTGGAGACCAGGACGATCGAGTGGACGCGGGAGGGGCGGACGCTGTCCTCGCTCGGCCCTTCGGCCGCGGCGATCTCGTCGGAGACCCGGTCGTAGTGCTTCCGGATCGCGGTCATCGTGCCGTAGAAGATCAGCATGCCGAGCAGGGCGACCCACGCGCCGTGCGTGAACTTCGTGGCGAGGACGACGACCAGGACCAGGCCGGTGAAGATCGCGCCGAAGGTGTTGATCGCGCGGGAGCGGATCATCCGGTTGCGCGCGGACCTGTCGCGTTCGGTCCGCAGGTGCCGGTTCCAGTGCCGGACCATGCCGATCTGGCTGAGCGTGAAGGAGACGAACACGCCGACGATGTAGAGCTGGATCAGCTTGGTGGAGTCGGCGTCGTAGATCCACACGAGCAGCATGGCGGCGCCGGCCAGCAGCACGATGCCGTTGGAGAACGCGAGCCGGTCGCCGCGGGTGTGCAGCTGGCGCGGCAGGTAGCGGTCCTGGGCGAGGATCGAGCCGAGCAGCGGGAAGCCGTTGTACGCGGTGTTGGCGGCCAGGAACAGCACGAGCGCGGTGGCGGTCGCCAGGACGATGAACGCGAGGCTGCCGTTGCCGAAGACGGCCTCGGCCACCTGGGAGATCACCGGGTGCTGGACGAAGTCGGGGCCGACGGGGACACCGTTGTCGAGCAGGTTGGTGGCGGGCGACTCGGCCATCCGCACGTCGGTGGCCATGGCCAGGCCGATGATCCCGCAGAACATGGTGACCGCGAGGAGCCCCATGAGGGCCAGCGTGCTGGCGGCGTTCTTGCTCTTGGGCTTGCGGAAGGCGGGCACGCCGTTGCTGATCGCCTCGACACCGGTCAGGGCGGCACAGCCGGAGGAGAAGGCCCGCAGGAGCAGGAAGACCAGGGCGAATCCGGCCAGGCCCTGGTGTTCGGGTTTGATCTCCAGGTGGGCGGTGGGGGCCTCCATGGTGTCGCCGACGACGAGACCGCGCCAGGCACCCCAGATGATCATTGCGAAGACGGCGCCGACGAACACGTACGTCGGGATGGCGAAGAGCTTCCCGGATTCCTTCACACCGCGCAGATTCATCAGCGTGAGCAGAAGAATCATGACGATCGCCGAGAGCACCTTGTGCTCGATCACGAAATCCACGGCGGAGCCGAGATTCTCCACACCGGAGGAGATCGACACGGCCACGGTCAGCACGTAGTCGACGAGCAGGGCGCTCGCGACGGTGAGGCCGGCCTTGGGGCCGAGGTTGGTGTTGGCGACCTCGTAGTCGCCGCCGCCGCTGGGGTAGGCGTGGACGTTCTGCCGGTACGAGGCGACCACGGTGAACATCAGCACGACGACCGCGGCGGCGATCCAGGGGCTGAACTGGTACGCCGACACGCCCGCGATGGACAGAACGAGCAGGACCTCGCCGGGGGCATAGGCCACCGAGGAGAGCGGGTCGGACGCGAAGACGGGGAGGGCGATCCGCTTCGGGAGGAGTGTTTCCCCGAGGCGGTCGCTTCGCAGCGCCCGGCCGATCAGGATCCGTTTGGGCAGGTCGGTCAGTTTGGACACGGAGAGGATCGTAAGCGTTCGAAATCGGGGTGACGAACCCCCCGCCGGTATTCCGGCGCAATGAACCTCCGATGCGCCGGTGGTGCGCCCGGGCAGCAGCTGCGATGCGCTGCGACGGGCGACCACCCGTGTGTAGCTTGGGCGGTGGTCTGAGACCCTGTTAAGCCAGAGCATGCAAAGAGGCTGCGAACCAGCGAGCGCTGACAGCCGGAAGGACGGCCGTGCACATCGTCATTATGGGATGCGGAAGGGTGGGCTCCGCCCTCGCGCAGACCTTGGAACAGCAGGGGCATACGGTCGCGGTGATCGACCAGGACCCCACCGCATTCCGTCGGCTGGGAGCCGGGTTCGGCGGCCGCCGGGTCACCGGGGTCGGCTTCGACCAGGACACGCTGCGCGAGGCCGGAATCGAGGACGCGGGCGCCTTCGCCGCGGTCAGCAGTGGTGACAATTCCAACATCATCGCCGCTCGTGTGGCCCGCGAGATGTTCGGTGTCGAGAACGTCGCCGCCCGCATCTACGACCCCCGGCGCGCCGAGGTCTACCAGCGCCTCGGCATCCCCACCGTGGCCACCGTGCGGTGGACCGCCGACCAGATGCTGCGCCGCCTCCTGCCCTCCGGCGCGGAGCCGCTGTGGCGCGACCCGAGCGGCGGGGTGCAGCTCGCGGAGGTGCACACCGCCCCGGCCTGGATCGGGCACAAGGTGAGCAAGCTGCAGGAGGAGACGGGGGTTCGCGTGGCATTTCTCACCCGCCTGGGCGAGGCCATGCTCCCGACGTCCCAGACCGTCCTGCAGGAGGGCGACCTCGTCCACGTGATGATGCGCACGGACGAGATCGACAAGGTCGAGGCGGCCTTCGCCGAGGGCCCCGAGGAGGCACACGCATGAGGGTCGCGATCGCCGGAGCTGGCGCGGTGGGCCGTTCCATCGCGGGCGAGCTGCTGGAGAACGGGCACGAGGTGCTCCTCGTCGACAAGGCCCCGACCGCCATCTCGGTGGAGCGGGTGCCGCAGGCCGAGTGGCTGCTGGCCGACGCCTGCGAGATCACCTCGCTGGACGAGGCGGCGCTCCAGCGCTGCAACGTGGTCATCGCGGCGACCGGCGACGACAAGGTCAACCTGGTCGTCTCCCTGCTGGCCAAGACCGAGTACGGGGTGCCGCGCGTCGTGGCGCGCGTGAACAACCCGAAGAACGAGTGGCTGTTCAACGAGGCCTGGGGCGTCGACGTGGCCGTCTCCACGCCGCGCCTGATGTCGGCCCTGGTCGAGGAGGCCGTCAGCGTCGGCGACCTGGTGCGGCTGCTCCGCTTCAGCCACGGCGACGCCAACCTGGTCGAGCTGACCCTGCCCGCGGAGTCCCCGGTCGCCGGCACCCAGATCAGCGAGATCAACTGGCCCGAGGACACCTCGCTGGTCACGATCATCCGCGGCAACCGGGTCCTGACCCCGCACGCGGAGGAGACCCTGGAGCCGGGCGACGAGCTGCTGTTCGTGGCCGCCCAGGCCCGCGAGGGCCAGTTGGAGGACCTGCTCCAGGCGCCTCGGCAGTAGGCCGGGCAGGAACGAGTGCGAAGGGGCGGGCAGCCGATCGGCTGCCCGCCCCTTCGCGTGCTCCGGAGGTGTTCCCCGAGCCGTCGGGCCCGTCAGGCCCCTCGGCCCGTCAGGCCCGCCGACACCCGCGAGGCCCCCGGCCCGTCAGGCGCCCCGCTCCCGCGCGGCCTCGGCCTTGGCCGCCTTCCGCGCGGCCTCCTCCGCCTCGTACTCCGCCATCACGTCGATCGGCGGCGGCGCCTTCGCGAGGAACACCCACGTGAAGTACACGGCGAGCACCATGGGCGGCAGCTTCAGCGCGATCAGCAGCCAGCCCAGCTGGGTCGCGTCGCCCCACCAGTACAGCGGGAAGAGGATCGCGTACTTGGCGAGGAAGATGATGCCCCAGGCCAGGCTGGCCTTGGTGTACGCCTTCTTGCGGCCGGGGTTCCGGGTCCGCCAGGACATGTTCTCCTTGAACACCGGCCCCAGGATCACCCCCAACAGCGGGAACCCCACGAGCGCGGACAGCGTGAAGGCCACGCCCAGCCCGGCGCCGTAGATCATGCCGGGCAGGTAGAAGCCCTTGGCACTGCCCGTGAAGAGGGCGAAGGCCACGCCCACGCCCACGCCGAAGACCCCGCTGAAGGCGTGCTTGACGGTGTCCCTGCGCAGCAGGCGCACGACCACCAGCAGGACCGCGACCGCGCCCGCCGCGATGGCGGACATCTTCACGTCCTTGTTGATCGTGTAGATCATCACGAAGAGCAGGCCGGGGAGCATCGTCTCCACGGTGCCCCGGATGCCCCCGAAGGCGTCGAAGAGCGCCGCCTGGGTCACCGCGCTCTGGTCTGCGGCGTTTTCCGCCCCCTGTCCCTGGGGTCCCCCCGGCCCGTGGGCGGGCTGCCCGGGGTTCGTCGGGGGTTTGTCGAGTGACGTCACCGGTTACTGCTCCTGTCCGAGCGGTCGGAGTTCGTACTTCGGGTTGAAGAGGACCCGGCGGCCGTGGCTCATGGCGATCCGGCCGGAGGCGATCATGCGGCGGCCCGGCTCGATTCCCACGATCGAGCGACGTCCCAGCCAGACCACGTCCAACGCGGCGGATCCGTCGAAGAGCTCCGCCTCCAGCGCGGGGACGCCCGCGCGGGGCCGGAGGGTGACGGTGCGCAGGGTCCCGGTGACCTTGACTATCTCGCGGTCGTGGGAATCGCAGATCCGCGTGCACCCCGCGGCTTCTGCGTCCTCCTGCAGCTCCGCCGAATGCAGCTCCTCCTGGGAGGAGGACAGCCTTTCGATCATCCGGCGGAACCGGCCCGCCGGCCGTACCGGCTTGGCGGACTTCTCGGGACGCGGTTCAGCACTCATACCAGGAAGCGTACCGGCGCCCCCACTACCTCTCGAAGCGGTATCCCATGCCCGGTTCCGTGATGAAGTGCCGCGGATGCGAGGGGTCGGCCTCCAGTTTGCGCCGCAACTGCGCCATGTAGACGCGCAGGTAGTTCGTCTCCGTGCCGTACGAGGGGCCCCACACCTCCTGGAGCAGCTGCTTCTGGCCGACCAGCTTCCCGGCGTTGCGGACGAGCACCTCCAGCAGGTGCCACTCGGTGGGCGTGAGCCGTACGTCGCGCCCCTCGCGCACCGCCTTCTTCGCTGCCAGGTCCACGGTGAAGCCGTCGGTCTCCACGACGACCTCCTCCCCGCCGGCACCGGCCACGGGCTCGGCCCGGCGCACGGCGGCGCGCAGCCGCGCCAGCAGCTCGTCCATGCCGAAGGGCTTGGTGACGTAGTCGTCGGCGCCGGCGTCCAGGGCCTCGACCTTCTCGTCCGAGCTGTGCCGGGCGGACAGGACCAGGATCGGTACCCGGGTCCAGCCGCGCAGCCCCTTGATCACCTCGACGCCGTCCATGTCGGGCAGGCCGAGGTCCAGGACGACCACGTCGGGGTGGCGGGCGGCCGCGAGCTCCAGGGCGCCGGCCCCGTCGGCGGCGGCGTCCACCTCGTACTTGCGCGCCTTGAGGTTGATCACGAGGGCTCGGACGATCTGCGGCTCGTCGTCCACCACGAGCACCCGGGTCATGGAGGTCCTGCTTTCTGTCGTACGGGGCGTATGGGGTCGGTCGGTTCGGCGGGCCGGGCGGCGGGACCGGCCGGCTCGGCGGGCCCGGTGGAGCCGGCGGGCCCGGCCGGTAGGGGCTCCAGCCCGCGGTCGGGCGCCGTCGCACGCCCGCGCGGGGCGGCGCGCAGGGTGAGCACCATGGTCAGCCCGCCACCAGGAGTGTCCTCGGCGGCCAGCGTGCCGTCCATGGCCTCGGTGAAACCGCGGGCGACGGCGAGTCCGAGGCCGACGCCCGTCCCGCGCGGGGCGTCGCCGTGGCGCTGGAAGGGTTCGAAGATGCGCTCCTTGGCCTCGTCGGGGACGCCGGGGCCGCGGTCGACGACGCGTACCTCGACCCGGTCGCCGAGGTGGCTGGCGGCCACCAGGACCGGCTCGTGCGCCGGGCTGTACTTGACGGCGTTCTCCACGACGTTCGCCACGGCCCGCTCCAGCAGCCCCGGGTCGACCGCGACCATCGGCAGCGTTTCGGGAACGTCCAGGACGACGCTGTCCTCGGGTACGCCGCCCAGGGCCATCGGGACCACCTCGTCGAGGTCGATCTCGCGGATCAGCGGGGTGACGGTGCCGGTCTGCAGGCGGGACATGTCGAGGAGGTTGCCCACGAGGTGGTCGAGCCGGTCGGCGCCGTTCTCGATGCCCTCCAGCAGCTCGGCCCGGTCCTCCTCCGACCACTCCACGTCGTCGGAGCGCAGGGAGGACACGGAGGCCTTGATCCCGGCGAGCGGGGTCCGCAGGTCGTGGCTGACGGCGGCCAGCAGCGCGGTCCGGATCCGGTTGCCCTCGGCGAGGCGGCGGGCCTCCTCGGCCTCCCCGAGGAGGCGCTCGCGGTCCAGGACGACGGCGGCCTGGGCGGCGAAGGCGCCGAGCACCCGGCGGTCCTCGGCGGGCAGCACCCGCCCGGACAGGGCCAGCGCCATCCCCTCCCCGATCGGCATGTCCACGTCGGCTTCCTCAGGGCGGGCCGCGGGGTGCGGGCCGACGCTGCCGGCCGGCCGCCAGGACTCCCGGTCGCCGTCGCGCTCCAGCAGGGCCACGGACTCCATGGCGAAGGTCTCGCGGACCCGCTCCAGCAGCGCGTCCAGCGTGGTCTCACCGCGCAGCACGCTCCCGGCGAGGAAGGACAGGACCTCGGACTCGGCGCGCAGCCGGGCCGCCTGGTGGGTGCGGCGGGCGGCGAGGTCGACCACCGAGGCGACGGAGACGGCGACGCCGAAGAAGACCGCGATGGCCACGATGTTCTTGGGGTCGGAGATCGTCAGGCGGTGCACCGGCGGCGCGAAGAAGTAGTTGAGCAGCAGGGAGCCGAAGGCGGCCGAGGCGAGCGCCGGATAGAGCCCGCCGAGCAGCGCCGCGGCCACGGTCAGCGCCAGGAACAGCAGCATCTCGTTGGCCAGGCCGGGGTCGGCGTCGACGTGCGTGAGCAGGATCGCCAGCAGGGCCGGGCAGACCACGCCGACCACCCAGCCGGCGACGACCCGGGTCCGGCCGAGCAGGGCGGCCGAGCGGGCCGCCGGCAGGCCGCGGCCGCGCCCCTTGGCGGCTTCCTCGTGGGTGACGATGTGCACGTCGAGGTCGGGTCCGGACTCACGGGCGACGGTGACGCCCACCCCGGGCCCGAAGACGTACTGCCAGGGCCTGCGACGGCTGGAGCCGAGCACGACCTGGGTGGCGTTGACGCCGCCGGCGAACTCCAGCAGGCCGGTGGCGATGTCGTCGCCGATCACATGGTGAAACGTTCCGCCGAGGTCCTCGACGAGGGTGCGCTGGAGCGCGAGCTCCTTCGGGGAGGCCGCGGTCAGGCCGTCGCTGCGGGCCACGTACACCGCCATGACCTCGCCGCCGGCGCCCTTCTCCGCCAGCCGCGCCGCCCGCCTGATCAGCGTGCGCCCCTCCGGGCCGCCGGTCAGCCCGACGACGATGCGCTCCCGGGCCTGCCAGGTGGCGCGGATGCCGTGCTCGCCCCGGTACTCCTGGAGGTACTCGTCCGCCCGGTCCGCGACCCAGAGCAGCGCCAGCTCGCGCAGCGCCGTCAGGTTGCCCGGCCGGAAGTAGTTCGACAGCGCCGCGTCGACCTCGTCCGGCGCGTAGATGTTGCCGTGCGCCATGCGCCGCCTGAGGGCCTGCGGCGACATGTCGACCAGCTCGATCTGGTCGGCCCGCCGCACCACCTCGTCCGGGACCGTCTCCCGCTGCCGCACCCCCGTGATCGTCTCGACGACGTCGCCCAGCGATTCCAGGTGCTGGATGTTCACGGTCGAGACCACGTCGATGCCCGCCCGCAGCAGTTCCTCGACGTCCTGCCAGCGCTTGGCGTTCCGCGAGCCGGGGACGTTGGTGTGCGCCAGCTCGTCCACCAGCGCCACGGCCGGCCGCCGCGCCAGCACCGCGTCCACGTCCATCTCGGGGAACAGGGCGCCCCGGTACGCGACCTCCCGGCCCGGGACGACCTCCAGCCCGTGGAGCATGAGCTCCGTGCGCGGCCGCCCGTGGTGCTCGACGAAGCCGACCGCGCAGTCCGTGCCGCGCTCCACCCGGCGGTGCGCCTCCGACAGCATGGCGTACGTCTTGCCCACACCGGGGGCCGCGCCGAGGTAGATCCGAAGCTTGCCGCGTGCCATGCGCTCATTCTCAAGGACGTTTGTGCTGTTCACGCACTTTTGGCCGGTCGTCCGCCCATCCCTGACGGATCCCTGACGCCCGTCCCCGGATACGGCTGCGGGCCGCACCCCGAGGGGGCGCGGCCCGCGGCAGCAGCGCAGGGTTCAGCGGACCTCGGTGATCTCCGGGCCGCGCTCCAGCTGGCCCATGCCGCCGGAGAAGCGGGAGCCCTCCTGGTCCTCGGTCTGCACGCCGTCCGGCACCATCTGGGCGTCGTTCGGCAGCTTGAGCACGATCGGGTCGCGCGGAGCCATCGGGCCCTCGCCGCGGACGATCACGGTGTCCCGGAAGATGGCCTCCAGGACGCCAGCCGACTCGGGGCGCACCGCGCCCTGGCCGGAGATCACGCCGCGCAGGAACCAGCGCGGACCGTCGACGCCGACGAAGCGGACCAGCTGGGCACCGGTCTGGCCGTCGGGCATCGGCACGGGCACCTGGGCGCGCAGCTCCCAGCCGAGCGGGCCCTCGACCTCGTCGATCAGGCCGCCCTGCTGGACGATGCCGGCCGCGATCTCGTCGCGGACCTCGCCCCAGATGCCTTCCTTCTTGGGTGCGGCGAAGGCCTGCAGCTGCACGGCGCTGTCGCCCAGTACGACGGTCGCGGCGACGATCGCGTCACCGGCGACCTCGACGCGCAGCTCCATGCCCTCGACACCCGGTACGAGGATGCCGCCGAGGTCGACCCGTCCCTCCGCCGGAGAACCGGGCACCTCGGTGACGTCCCACGGGCCGTCGGGTCGCGGGGCCGGCGGCAGGTTCACCCTGCGGGGGGCGGCGTCGATCTCCTCGCCGTCCTGGCCATCGGCAGCCACGCCGTCCACGACCTGCTCGGCCGCGCCGCCGTCCTTGGCGGAGTCGTTCTTCTTGCGACGTCCGAACACGTCACTGTCCTTCCCGGTCGGATACGACCGAAGCGTAGCCATTCCCACCCTGCTGACCAGCGCCGTTTCCGGCCACGGCCGCATGGCCTCCGGTGGAGCCGAACCCCCCGTCGGCCCGCGCCGAGCCGGGAAGCTCCGCCACCTCGTGGAAGCGCACCTTCTCGACCCGCTGGACAACCAGCTGGGCAATGCGGTCGAAGCGCTCGAACCGGACGCTCTCGCGCGGATCGAGATTGACCACGATCACCTTGATCTCCCCACGGTACCCGGCATCCACCGTCCCCGGGGCATTCACGAGCGCGAGCCCGCAGCGGGCGGCGAGCCCCGAACGCGGGTGCACGAAGGCCGCGTACCCGTCGGGCAGGGCGATCGAGACCCCGGTGGGCAGCACCGTGCGCTCGCCGGGGGCGAGCTCGGCGGCCTCGGTGGTCACCAGGTCGCAGCCGGCGTCGCCGGGGTGGCCGTACGCGGGGAGGGGCACCTCGGGGTCGACGCGCTTGATCAGCACGTCGATCTCGTGACGGGGGCCGTGATTGTTCTGAGCCATCAGGGGTTCACCTCGAAGGCGCGTGCGCGCCTGACCTGGTCCGGGTCGGCCATGACCGCCCGGATCTCCTCGGGCCGACCGTTGTCGATGAAGTGGTCGACCTTCACCTCTATGAAGAGCGCGTCCGCGCGCACGGCGACGGGGCCGTCGGGCCCGCCTATCCGGCCGACCGCGGTGCAGTAGATCTTGCGGCCGGCGACGGCGGTCACCTCGGCCGCCAGGTGGAGAACGGTGCCGACCGGCACCGGCCGCACGAAGTCGGTCTCCAGCCGCCCGGTCACCGCGATGACGCGCAGCAGCCAGTTCAGGGAACCCAGCGTCTCGTCGAGCGCGGTGGCCAGGACGCCGCCGTGCGCGAGGCCGGGGGCGCCCTGGTGGGCGGGCCGGACGGTGAACTCGGCGGTGACGCTCACGCCGTCGCCCGCCCGCGCCTCCAGATGGAGCCCGTGCGGCTGGTCCCCGCCGCAGCCGAAGCAGTGCTCGTAGTGCGAGCCGAGCAGGTCGCCGGGTGCCGGGGCCTCGGGGTGCCGGACCGGTGCCACGGCATCGTCCGGGGGCGTCAACGCTGTGTTTCGTCCACTCACAGCCGCAGACCTTACCCGCGCCACTACCCGCCGGTCGCCTCGTGGCAGGCTTGAGGACATGCAGCTCTCCCCCGCACACCACGACGAACGCCTGACCGCCCCCCGCGCCTGGTGGGGCATCGCCGCCCTCACCGGGCTGGCCGGCGCCCTGATGCTGCTGCCGCTGGGCACGCTGCCGCTGCTGGCCGGGCTCATCGGCGGCGTGGCGCTGGCGGGACTGCTGGTGAGTTCGTACGGCTCCGCGCGGGTGCGCGTGGTGAACGGGTCGCTGGCCGCCGGCGACGCGCGGATCCCGGTGTCGGCTCTCGGCGAGCCGGAGGTGCTGGACGCGGAGGAGGCGCGCGCCTGGCGGACGTACAAGGCGGACACCCGTGCGTTCATGCTGATGCGCAGCTACGTCCCGACGGCGGTGCGGATCCCGGTGACGGACCCGGCCGACCCGACGCCGTACGTGTACCTCTCCACCCGGGAGCCCGAGGCCTTGGCCGCGGCGGTCCGGGCGGCCAAGGCCGCTGCCCCGGCCGGCGGCTGACCCCCAGGGGAGCCGGCGGCTGACCGCAGCGGCCGGACGGCCCCGGCGCGCCGGGGCTCCCGGGCCGGGGCCGGTGTCAGCCCTGGTGCCCGCTCGGCGGTCCTTCGAGGGCGGGCCCGGGGTCGCCGGGGGCCTCGGGGTGGCGCTGGGCGGGCAGCTGCAGCGGCGGAAGCGGTGGCAGGGCGTTCCAGGGCACGGCCCGGGTCCGCAGGTCCGCACGGACCTTCTCGGCGAGTCTGCGGGTGTCGCGGCGGTTCATGACCGCGCCGACGGCCGCACCCACCATGAACGGCATCAGGTTCGGCAGGCTGCGGATCATCCGCTTCATGATCTGCTGGCGCAGTTCGCGCTTCATCTGGCCGCCGAGGACGGAGTTCAGCGTCGACGGCCTCATGAGGTCGACGCCGCGCTCCTCGGTCCAGGCGGTCAGGTACGCGAGGCTGCGGTCCTTGACGTTGCCGGGCGGTCGCAGGCCGTATACCTCGTGCAGCTCGGCGACGAGCTTGAGCTCTATGGCGGCGACGCCGGTGATCTCCGTGGCGAGCTCCACCGGCATGGCGGGCGGCACGGGCAGCATGGCCGCCGCACCGATGCCCGCGCCCACCGTGGACGTGCCGTTCGCGGCGCCGGCGATCAGCTTGTCGGCCAGCTGGTCGGGGCCGAGGCCCGGGAACTGGGCCCGCAGGGTCGCGAGGTCCCGGACCGGGATGCGCGGGGCGGTCTCGATGATGCGGTCCGCGATGTACAGGGCGGCGGCCCTGGCGCCTTCGCCGCCCTTGCGCACACCGCTCTTCACGGCCTGCAGCCCACGGGCTCCGGCCCGCTGCCGGTTCCCTTCGCCGGACTCCGCGGCCGCCGGGACCGCCGCGGCGGTGTCGGAGTGCTCGGCGGCCACGCCGGGAGCTCCTTGGCCCGTCTCCGGGTCGGGGGCTCCCGCCGGTGTCTCCGCCGGATCAGCGGACTTCCGGAGGCGAAGCCTGCGGAAGGGTGTCGAGCCGGTCACGGCCGACGCCTCTCAGTCGCAGTCGCGGCAGATCGGCTGACCGTTCTTCTCGCGCGCCAGCTGGCTGCGGTGGTGCACCAGGAAGCAGCTCATGCAGGTGAACTCGTCGGCCTGCTTGGGCAGCACCCGGACGGCCAGCTCCTCGTTGGAGAGGTCCGCGCCGGGGAGCTCCATGCCCTCCACCGCGTCGAAGTCGTCGATGTCGACGCTGGAGGCCGACTTGTCGTTCCGCCGGGCCTTCAGCTCTTCGATGCTGTCGTTGTCGACGTCCTCGTCGGTCTTGCGTGGGGTGTCGTAGTCCGTTGCCATGTTTCGCTCTCCCCCTCTGGGATTTAGCGGTGTCTCAGCGCACGTAACGCGCGAGAGGCCGGACTTGTGCCCGACCTGAGGCGGAGATTTTGCCTCACATCAAGGTCTGTTACTCAATCGACACCCAGCCGCGCGCCTGAAGGGGCGACCGGCTGGGATGACGACCGGGACCGTACACGGTCCGCAGACCGCCTTGCACAAAGGCCACCCGGTGTATTTTCCGCCGGGCGGGGGGCCGGAAACCCGGACTTGCCGGACTTTCCGGCTCTTCCGCGCCTTCTTTGGGCCACTGAACGCACATGACCTCACACTCGGCCATGTGACCGATCACACAGAATTCAACTTGTTCAGAGAGCAGCTATTCAGCTGTAGGCGAACAAGGATTCGGGGACTCAGAGGGGCAACGTGACACGCATCACGAGACCTCCGCCCTCCCTCGGGGTGGCCGCGATCCGCCCGCCGTGTGCGCGCGCCACGGAGCGCGCGATGGACAGGCCGAGGCCCACACCCTTGTCGCTGCCCGTTCGCTCCGTACGCAGCCGCCTGAAGGGCTCGAAGAGGTTGTCCACCTCGTACGCGGGAACCACCGGGCCGGTGTTCGTCACCACGAGGACCGCCTGGCCGTGCTGGGCCTCGGTGGCGACCTCCACCCAGCCGCCCTCCGGCACGTTGTACCGGACGGCGTTCTGCACCAGGTTGAGCGCGATCCGCTCTAGGAGCACGCCGTTGCCCTGCACCACGGCCGGGGCGCGCTCGCCGCGGATCTCCACGCCCTTCGCCGCGGCCTCCGCCCGGGCCTGGTCGATGGCCCGCGAGGCGACCTCGGCCAGGTCCACGGGCTTGCGCTCGACGATCTGGTTCTCGCTGCGGGCGAGCAGCAGCAGGCCCTCGACCAGCTGCTCGCTGCGCTCGTTGGTCGCGAGCAGGGTCTTGCCCAGCTGCTGCAGCTCCACGGGCGCCCCCGGATCGGACAGGTGCACCTCCAGCAGCGTGCGGTTGATCGCCAACGGGGTGCGCAGCTCGTGCGAGGCGTTGGCGACGAACCGCTGCTGGGCGGTGAAGGCCCGCTCCAGGCGGTCGAGCATCTCGTCGAAGGTGTCGGCGAGCTCCTTGAGCTCGTCGTCCGGCCCGTCCAGCTCGATGCGCCGGGTCAGGTCGGAGCCCACGACGCGGCGGGCGGTACGAGTGATCTTGCCCAGCGGGGAGAGCACCCGGCCGGCCATCGCGTAGCCGAAGGCGAAGGCGATGATGCTCAGGCCCAGCAGGGCCATCAGCGACCGGCTGAGCAGGTCGTCCAGCGCATGCCGGCGCTGTTCGAGCATGCAGGACTGGATCGCGGCGTAGAACTGGTCGAAGGGCTGCTCGCCGCCCACCCCGGGACAGGTCGGGCTGGAGACGACGATCTTCTGCCCGCTGACGCTGACGATCTTGAACGGCAGGGCGTTGCCCTCCCGCAGCGCCTGCGCGGCCAGCAGGTAGATGATCGACAGCAGCAGGATCCCGGCGATCAGGAACATGCCGCCGTAGAGCAGCGTGAGGCGTATGCGGATGGTGGGACGCAGCCAAGGGAAGGGACCCTCGGGCTGGCCGGGGTCCCAGGTCGGTTTCGGGGGCGCGGACGGCGGCGCCGGGGTGGGTGCCACCCGCGTCAGATCCGGTATCCGGAACCGGGCACGGTCACGATGACCGGCGGCTCCCCGAGCTTGCGGCGCAGGGTCATGACCGTGACCCGGACCACGTTCGTGAACGGGTCGGTGTTCTCGTCCCACGCCTTCTCCAGCAGCTGCTCGGCGGACACGACGGTCCCCTCGCTCCGCATGAGGACCTCCAGGACCGCGAACTCCTTGGGCGCCAGCTGCACCTCACGGCCCTCGCGGAACACCTCGCGCCGGTTCGGGTCGAGCCGGATCCCGGCCCGCTCCAGCACCGGCGGCAGCGCGACGGTCGTACGCCGGCCGAGTGCGCGCACGCGGGCGATCAGCTCGGTGAACGCGAAGGGCTTGGGCAGGTAGTCGTCGGCGCCGAGTTCCAGGCCCTCCACCCGGTCGCTCACGTCCCCCGACGCGGTCAGCATCAGCACGCGCGTGGGCATGCCCAGCTCGACGATCTTCCGGCAGACGTCGTCGCCGTGCACGAGCGGGAGGTCCCGGTCCAGCACGACGACGTCGTAGTCGTTGACCTCGACGCGCTCCAGGGCCGCGGCGCCGTCGTACACGACGTCCACGGCCATGGCCTCGCGGCGCAGTCCGGTGGCCACCGCATCGGCGAGCAGCTGCTCGTCCTCGACGACGAGTACGCGCACGTCGTTTCCTTCCTCCGAGCCCTCAGGGCACACGTGTATTGCGCCGACCATCCTGCCCGTTTCGGCCGTAAACCGGCTGTAAGGCGCCACACGGGGGCCGATCCGGGGCGGAAGTGTGGATTCCTTGGGCTCGCGAGGTTTCTGGGCCCAGGGTGCCGGGGAGGACGTCAGCACACCCCGACCACTCCCTGACGGCGGACTGCCGCGTTCCGCCGCCGACCCATGAAGAGGGGGCGAACCCACCATGGACGCATTCACCGCAGGTCTCCTGCAGCGCATCAGGACCACGCAGTCCGACCTCCAACACGCCCGTGAGACGGGCGACCACCACCTCGTGGACGTGGAACAGGCCGAACTGGAGGATCTCCAGCGCCTCGCCGCAGAACACGGAGTGCCTGTCTCCGCCTGCTGATCCTCCCCCACCCACCCCCGGACCCCGGCCGCCCTCCAGGCGGTCGGGGTCCCTGCACGTCCGGGCCAGGACCGGAGGACGTCCGGGCCAGGACCGGAGGCGGGGCCGGCACGGCCCCGGTCGCCGAGGACCCCGCGCGGTCAGTCGTGCCAGGCCCCGGCCGCCTCCAGCAGCGGCTGCAGCGCCTCGAACACGGCCGGGGTGCCCGCGAGCGCCAGCTCGCCGGAGGCGGGCCGCCCCGGGCGGCCGCCGGTCAGCGCCCCCGCCTCGCGGGCGATCAGCACCCCCGCCGCCAGGTCCCAGGGGTTGAGCCCGCGCTCGTAGTACGCGTCCAGCCGCCCCGCGGCCACGTCGCACAGGTCGATGGCCGCCGACCCGCCCCGCCGGATGTCGCGCACCCGCGGGACCACCTCTCGGGCGACCTCCGCCTGCTGCGCCCTGCGGGGCTGGAGATAGGCGAACCCGGTGGCCACCAGGGCCTGGTCCAGCGGCGCGGCCGCCCGACAGGCGAGCCGGGTCCCGCCCAGCCAGGCGCCGCCGCCGAGCACCGCGCGGAAGGTCTCCCCGCGCATCGGCGCCGCCACGACGCCGACCAGGGTCTCCCCCTCGTACTCGGCCGCGACGGACACGCTCCAGGAGGGGAGGCCGTACAGGTAGTTGACGGTGCCGTCCAGCGGGTCCACGATCCAGCGCACCCCGCTGGTGCCCGCCCGGTCGGCGCCCTCCTCGCCCAGGAGCGCGTCGTGCGGCCGCCGCCGCTCCAGGACCCCGGTGATCAGCTTCTCCGCGGCGAGGTCCATCTCGGTCACCACGTCGATGGGGCTGCTCTTGGTCGCGGCCACCGCCAGATCGGCCGGCCTCCCGTCGCGCAGCAGCGCGCCGGCGGCCCCGGCGGCCTCCAGGGCCACCTCCAGCAGCTCGGCCGCCAGCCCGTCCGGGGCCCCGGGCCGCGCGTGGGTCTCGGATGTCACGGTCCGCTCCCCCTCACGCGTACGGGCTGTCGGCCCCCGCGGCCGCCGGCCGGGCGGAGCGCGCCGGGCAGCAGCCGACCGGGCACAGGTCGTGGCTCGGCCCGAGCAGCCCGAGTGCGCACCGCTCCACCGGCTCGCCGCGCTCCGCCGCGGCCCGCTCCAGCAGCAGCTCCCGGACCGCCGCCGCGAAGCGCGGGTCGGCCCCGACGGTCGCCGAGCGCACCGCCGGCAGCCCCAGCTCGGCGGCCTTGGCCATGGCCTCGGTGTCGAGGTCGTACATGACCTCCATGTGGTCGGAGACGAAGCCGATCGGCACCATCACCACGGCCCGCGCGCCGGCCCCGTGGAGCGCCTCCAGGTGGTCGCAGACGTCCGGCTCCAGCCAGGGGATGTGCGGGGCGCCGCTGCGCGACTGGTAGACGAGCTCCCAGGGCAGCGCCGCGCCCGTCTCGGCGCGCACCGCGTCCGCGATCACCTCGGCGACGTCCAGGTGCTGCCGGACGTACGCCCCGCCCGCGCCGTCCGCGGTGTGTTCCCCGGCCGGGCCGGAGGCGTCCGCGGCGGCGGTCGGGATCGAGTGCGTGGTGAAGGCCAGGTGGGCGCCGGCCCGTACCTCCTGCGGCAGCGACTCCAGTGCCGCCAGCACCCCGTCGATCATCGGCCGTACGAAGCCGGGGTGGTTGAAGTAGTGCCGCAGCTTGTCGACCCGCGGCAGCTCGGCGACGCCCTCCTGCTCCAGGGCGGCCAGTGCGTCGGCGAGGTTCTCCCGGTACTGGCGGCAGCCCGAGTACGAGGCGTAGGCGCTGGTCGCCAGTACGGCGATGCGGCGGCGGCCGTCGGCGGCCATCTCCCGCATCACGTCGGTCAGGTACGGCGCCCAGTTCCGGTTGCCCCAGTAGACGGGCAGGTCCAGCCCGTTCTCGGCGAAGTCCTTGCGCAGCGCGTCCAGCAGCTCGCGGTTCTGCGCGTTGATCGGGCTGACCCCGCCGAAGCCGAAGTAGTGCTGCCCGACCTCCTTGAGCCGCTCGCGCGGGATCCCGCGCCCGCGCGTGACGTTCTCCAGGAAGGGGACGACGTCTTCGGGGCCCTCGGGGCCGCCGAAGGAGAGCAGCAGGAGGGCGTCGTAGGGGCCGGCAGGGCCTTGGGCCGGGGGCGGGGCGGCGGCACGGAGCTGGTCTGACATGCCTCGAATCCTGCCACCCGGCGCCCCGCGCGGGGAACGGGCCCGCCACGCTCCACCCCCGCCGATCGCAGGTAAGGTAAACCTAACTTCCTGTCTGGATCATCCCCGTGCGGGCGCCTGTCGGCACACGTAACCTGTATGGGCCAGCGACGTCCCTTACGGAGGGCACCTTGCCCAGTCCCTACCGCGCCATCTTCGCCGCCCCCGGCACCAAGGGGTTCAGCGCTGCCGGCTTCATAGGCCGGATGCCGCTGTCGATGGTCGGCGTCGGCATCCTCACCATGATCTCCGAGATCACCGGCCGCTACGCGCTGGCCGGTGCGCTCACCGCGACCCTCGCCCTGTCGGCCGCCGTCGTCGGCCCGCAGGTCTCCCGCCTCGTGGACCAGTACGGACAGCGGCGGGTGCTCCGCCCGGCGACCCTGATCGCGCTCGCCGCGGTCGCCGGACTGCTGCTGTCCGCGGCGAACGGGCTCCCGGACTGGACCCTCTTCGTCTTCTCGGCGCTGGCGGGCTGCGTGCCGAGCGTCGGCTCGATGATCCGCGCCCGCTGGACCGCGCTCTACCGCGACCGGCCGCGCGAGCTGCACACGGCGTACTCCTTCGAGTCCGTCGTCGACGAGGTCTGCTTCATCTTCGGCCCGATCCTCGCCATCGGGCTGTCGACCACCTGGTTCCCCGAGGCGGGCCCGCTGGTCGCCGCGCTCTGCCTGCTGGTGGGCGTCTGGTGGCTGACGGCGCAGCGCGCCACCGAGCCGCCCCCGCACCCGCGCGACCCCGCCGCCGACGGCCGCAGCTCCGCGCTGTCCTCCCCCGGCCTGCAGGTTCTGGTGGCCACGTTCGTCGCGACCGGCGCGATCTTCGGCTCCATCGACGTGGTCACCCTGGCCTTCGCCGAGGAGCAGGGCCACAAGTCCGCGGCCAGCTTCATCCTCGCGATCTGGGCGGCCGGCTCCTGCATCGCGGGCATCGTCTTCGGCCTCCTCCACCTGAAGGGGAAGGCCGAACGCCGTTGGGTACTGGGCGTGTGTGCGATGGCCGTGAGTATGATCCCCCTCCTACTGGCCGGGAACCTGCCGTTCTTGGCCGTGGCGCTCTTCGTCTCGGGCCTCGCGATCGCTCCCACGATGATCACCACGATGGCCCTGATCGAGGCGCACGTACCACGCGCGAAGCTGACCGAGGGCATGACCTGGATCAGTACCGGCCTCGCGGTCGGTGTCGCGCTCGGGTCCTCCGTGGCCGGCTGGGTCATCGACGCCGCCGGTGCCAGGACCGGGTACGTCGTCTCCATCTCGGCGGGTGTCGCCGCGGCGGCGGTCGCGTTCGCGGGTTACCGCCGGCTGACGAGGTCGGCGCAAGGGGAGGAGCCAGCTGACGATGGGGACGGTCACAGCAGGACGCAAGCAGCCGGGGGCACCGGGCACACCGCCGAATCCGGCAGCGTGGCGTAACTGGGCGGGCAACGTCACCGCCGCACCGGCGCGGGTGGTGGCCCCTGCTTCGGTCGGGGAGGTCCAGGAGGCCGTGCGCCGGGCCGCCGAGGACGGGCTGCGGGTGAAGGCGGTCGGCAGCGGCCACTCCTTCACCGCGGCCGCCGCCACCGACGGGGTGCTCCTGCGCCCCCAGGCCCTCACCGGGATCCTCGGTGTCGACCGGGCCGCGGGCACCGTGACGGTGGCGGCCGGCACGGCCCTGAAGGACCTCAACCGGGCCCTCGCCGCCGAGGGCCTGTCGCTCACCAACATGGGCGACATCATGGAGCAGACGGTCTCGGGCGCGACCGGCACCGGCACCCACGGCACCGGCCGCGACTCGGCCTCCATCGCCGCCCAGATCCGCGGCCTGGAGCTGGTCACCGCCGACGGCCGGCTGCTGACCTGCTCGGAGAAGGAGAGTCCCGACGTCTTCGCGGCCGCCCGGATCGGCCTCGGAGCGCTGGGCGTCGTCACCGCGATCACCTTCGCCGTCGAGCCGCTGTTCCTCCTGACCGCCCGCGAGGAGCCGATGCGCTTCGACCGGGTGACCGCGGAGTTCGACGAGCACTTCGCGGAGAACGAGCACTTCGAGTTCTACTGGTTCCCCCACACCGGCAACTGCAACACCAAGCGCAACAACCGCAGCCAGGGCCCCGCCGCCCCGCTCGGGCCGGTGAGCGGCTGGGTCGAGGACGAGCTGCTGTCCAACGGCGTCTTCCAGGCCGTCAACTCCCTGGGCCGCGCGGTCCCGGCCACCATCCCCGGCATCGCCCGCATCGCCAGCCGCGCCCTGTCCGCGCGCAGCTACACCGACATCCCGTACAAGGTGTTCACCAGCCCGCGCCGGGTGCGGTTCGTGGAGATGGAGTACGCCCTTCCGCGCGAGCGCGTCGTCGAGGCGCTGCGGGAGCTCAAGGCGATGGTCGACCGCTCCCGGCTGCGCATCAGCTTCCCCGTGGAGGTGCGCACCGCCCCGGCGGACGACATCGCGCTGTCCACGGCCTCGGGGCGGGAGACCGCGTACATCGCCGTGCACATGTACAAGGGCACTCCGTACCAGGCCTACTTCACCGCCGCCGAGCGCATCTTCACCGCGTACGGCGGCCGGCCGCACTGGGGCAAGGTGCACACGCGGGACGCCGCCTACCTCGCGGAGGCCTACCCGAGGTTCGGCGAGTTCACCGCGCTGCGGGACCGGCTGGACCCGGACCGGCTCTTCGGCAACGACTACCTGAGGCGGGTGCTGGGCGACTGAGCCCCGCCCCCGCCCCGGTCCGGCACCGCGCGGCGCGAGTCGCGCCGGGCCGGGGCGGGGGGGGGCGGCCCGGGGCGGGGCGGGCCGGTCGGGGCGGGTCCTGCCCGTCCAGTCCTGTCTCGCCGTCACCCGGTGTGTGTCCCACCACTCTTGGGCTCTGGCACCTCGTCGCTCCCGGCAGTCACACGACTGCCGAGCGAAGCGGGTGACTCCGTTTCTGCGGATTCTGTGCACCAAGGCACCTGAAATCGGGCACGATTGCAGGTCGGATGCGATCCGGGCAGCCCAACAGCCGCCGACACCCGCACGTTCGGCGGCGCGGCGGTCCACCGCGGTGGCCCGAATGGAGTACTGTGGCGAGGCCTGGGGTCGTCCTTCCTTTCGGCTGTCCGGACCCAGGAGAGGGGGCCGGTTGACGGAGAGAGCGGCACTCGGACCGGTGATGCCGCGGCATTGCACGGGTACCTGCTGCGCACAGTAACCATCTGGTCACTGTGCGTGCCCAACAGGTAACCGTGCCATAACGGCGATCAAGGGCGCATGCCCGACACGCCGGTTGAACTCGGCAAGGTTGTGGCAGGCTGCACCCGGGCAGGCCACACTCGACTAGCGGAAGCAGCGACGCACGTGACGTCGGCAGGCACCACCCGGGAGGTCCCCATGCCCGAACTGCGTGTCGTGGCCGTCTCGAATGACGGCACACGACTGGTGCTCAAGGCTGCGGACAGCACGGAGTACACGCTTCCGATCGACGAGCGGCTTCGGGCTGCCGTGCGCAACGACCGCGCGCGCCTGAACCAGATCGAGATCGAGGTGGAGAGCCACCTCCGCCCCCGCGACATCCAGGCGCGCATACGGGCCGGCGCCTCCGCGGAGGAGGTCGCTCAGCTCGCCGGCATCCCCGTCGACCGCGTACGCCGCTTCGAGGGCCCGGTGCTCGCCGAGCGCGCGTTCATGGCGGAGCGGGCCCGCAAGACCCCCGTCCGCCGCCCGGGTGAGAACACCGGGCCCCAGCTCGGCGAGGCCGTGCAGGAGCGCCTGCTGCTGCGGGGGGTGGACAAGGACTCCGTCCAGTGGGACTCCTGGCGCCGCGACGACGGCACCTGGGAGGTCCTGCTGGTCTACCGGGTCGTGAACGAGACCCACTCGGCGAGCTGGACCTACGACCCGCCCCGCCGACTGGTCGTGGCCGTGGACGACGAGGCCCGCGCGCTGATCGGCGAGGCCGACGACCTGCCGACCGCCCCGGAGCCGAGCTACCCGTTCGTGCCGAGGATCGCCCGGCTGCCCCGGGACCGGCCGCTCGACCGCACCCTCGACCGGCCGGAGCGCCCCGTGGCACCCGCACCGGAGCCGGAGGAGGAGCGGGACACGCTGACCAGCCTGCTGGAGGCGGTACCGAGCTTCCGCGGGGACCTCGTGGTCCCCGAGCGCGAGGAACCCCCGGCCGAGGAGGCGGAGGCCGAGGAGCCCCCGGCCGCCTCCGCGGGCGCGGGCGCGGGCAGTGCGTACGCGGACGTCCTCATGCCGCGGACGGTGGCCGGCCACCGCGACCGCCTGACGGGCACCACCGACCGGCAGGCGGAGGCCGACGGCGTCCGCCCCGGCCGCCGCGCGGCGGTCCCGAGCTGGGACGAGATCGTCTTCGGCACCCGCCGCAAGAAGCAGGAGTGACCGCCCTCGAATCGCCGCGCGGGCGGACCGGACGTATCCGGCCAACCCGCGCGGCGTTCGAGTGACCGTCCCGGCTACTGCGGGTCCGGGCCCGTGGCCACCGGCCGCTCCGGGTCCGAGGACCATTCCGACCAGCTGCCTGCGTAGAGCGCCGCCGGGATCCCGGCCACCTCCAGGGCCAACACCTCGTGCGCCCCCGAGACGCCCGAACCGCAGTACACGCCCACCGGGACGGAGCCGTCCGCGCCCAGCCCGGCGAAGCGGGCCCGCAGCTCCTGCGCGGGCAGGAACAGCCCCTCCGGGCCGGCGTTCTGCGTCGTCGGCGCCGACACCGCCCCCGGGATGTGCCCGCCGACCGGGTCGATCGGCTCCACCTCGCCCCGGTAACGCTCCCCCGCCCGCGCGTCAAGCAGGATCCCGCTGCGCGCGAGGGCCGCCGCGGCGTCCGCGTCGAGCAGACCGACAGCTCCCGGACTTGGCTTGAAATCGCCCTGTACAGGCGTCGGCGGCTCGTCCGTCAGCACACCATCCGCCGCGGTCCACGCGGCCAGGCCCCCGTCCAGCACCCGGACCCGCGGGTGCCCCGTCCAGCGCAACAGCCACCACGCGCGGGCCGCGGCCCAGCCCAGCCCCCCGTCGTACACGACCACGTCCGAGTCCGCGCTCACACCCGCCCGGCGCATCACCGCCCCGAACTCGTCCGGGTCCGGCAGCGGGTGGCGCCCGCCCGCCCCCGGCGGACCAGCCAGTTCGCGGTCGAGGTCGACGTACACCGCACCCGGCAGATGGCCGGCCTCGTACGCGGACCGCAGGTCGGGGCCGCCCAGCTGCCAGCGGACGTCCAGCAGCACCGGCGGCCGCGGGCCGGCCAGCTCGGCCGCCAGCTCGGCGGCGGAGAGAATCGCAGAGTTCGCAGTCATGCAGCCATCTTCCTCCCCGCCCCGCGGCCCGCGTAACAAGCCCGATACCGACGGGCCGCACCGATTCGGTCATCTACCCCCGCTCCGGCGAATCCCGGCCGGTCGGGGCGCGCCGGACCCGCCGGAGTGCAACCATCTGGTCCGGCACAGCCCCACGAGGGAGGAGACTGCTGACATGACCGAGGCAGCACACACGACGCGGCGCCCACCCGGCACCCCGTGCTGGTCGAGTCTGATGGTGCACGGCCTCGGGAGCACCGAGGCCTTCTACGCCGACCTCTTCGGCTGGGAGTACGAGCCCGGCCCCGAGCCCTTCGGCCCGTTCGTCCGCGCCCTGCTCGGCGGACAGGAGGTCGCCGGGATCGGCGAGATGCCGCCGGACCGGCACCTTCCGGTGGCCTGGACCACGTACTTCGCCACCGACGACGCCGACACGGCGGCCGAGGCCGTCCGCTCCTGCGGCGGCACGGTCGCCGTGGGCCCGCTCGACGCCGGCGCCGCGGGCCGGACGGCGATCTGCTCCGACCCGCTGGGGGCGGTCTTCGGGCTCTGGCAGGCCGACGAGCGCGTGGGGACCCGGCTCTCCGGCGTCCACGGCACCCCCGTGTGGGCCGAGCTGGTCACCCAGGACACCTCGACCGTCGGCAAGTTCTACGAGCACGTCTTCGGCCACGAGGCCGTACAGCGCACCATGGCCCCCGCCTCGGCGGCACCGGCCGCCCCGGCCGCCGACTTCGACTACCTGACCCTGCTGCTGGACGGCCGACCGGTCGCCGCCGTGCACGGCGTCGGGCGCTCCCTCCCGCACGACCGCGGGCCGCACTGGATGACGTACTTCGCCGTCGACGACGCCGACGCGGCCACCGCCCTGGTGCACCGGCTGGGCGGGCGCGTGGTCCAGCCGCCCCGGGAGGGCCTCACCGGCCGGGTCGCCACCGTTGCGGACCCGGAGGGGGCGGTCCTCGCCCTCGTCGAGCTCCGCCCCGGCAACGGCTTCTGACGGCCGCCCGGAGCCCCGCAGCCGCGGCGCCCGGTGGGGGGCCGCGCGCGGCGGCGGCCCTCAGGCCGGGTTGACCGGCAGGACGTCCGGGGAGAGGGCGCCCGCGTGGGCCGCGGCCGAGGTCATGCGGCGGCGGTGGTGGCGGCGGCAGAGGACCTCGTAGCCGATCTCCTCCGCCGGGCGGTTCACGTCGCCGACGACCACCTGGGCGCCTTCCACGACCATCTCGCCGCCCACCGTACGGGCGTTGTGCGTGGCCCGGGCCCCACACCAGCACAGGGCCTCCACCTGGAGCTGCTCCAGGCGGTCCGCCAGTTCGATCAGGCGCTGGGAGCCCGGGAACAGCTTCGTGCGGAAGTCCGTCGTGATGCCGAAGGCGAAGACGTCCATGTCGAGGTCGTCGACGATGCGGGCGAGCTGGTCGATCTGCTCGGGCGCGAGGAACTGGGCCTCGTCCACGATCACGTAGTCCGCCTTGCCGCCCTTCGAGAGCTGGGCGACCAAGTACGCGTACAGATCCATGCCCTCCCGCGCCTCGACCGCCTCCGTCACCAGGCCCAGACGCGAGGACAGCTTGCCCTCACCCGCCCGGTCGTCGCGGGTGAAGATGACGCCCTGCAGGCCCCGCGCGTCGCGGTTGTGGGCGATCTGGAGCGCCAACGTACTCTTCCCGCAGTCCATCGTGCCGGAGAAGAACACCAGTTCAGGCATGGAGGAAACGGGACCTTCCGGGTCGTGGTCAGGCAGGGTGCGGGGCCGGGCGGCCCCACGGGTCGGATCGGAGTCGGGCGGGGTGGTCGAGCCGGTCAGGTCCGCACTTCGAGCAGCGGGACGAGCTGCTCGGCCGCGGTCATGGAACCATGCATTCCGGTAAGCCCCGACTCGTTGGGCTCGTTCACGGACGCGGTGATCGCGACATCGGCGTGCGCGGCCGCGACCACGTCGCCGATCCGGCCGAGGACGCGCTCGTCGCACTCCCCCGGCGGGCCGAACCAGCCCAGTTCCAGGGCCTCTTCACGGCTCGCGATCCAGAACCGGTCGCCGAGCACCTCGCGCCACACGGTCAGCACGTCGACCTCGGCGCCCGGGACCGCGTACACGTGCCGGGCCCGGCCCTCGCCGCCGAGCAGGGCCACGCCCGCGCCCAGCTCCCAGTCCTCGTCGAAGTCGATCCGGGAGTCCTCGTCGAACGGGACGTCGACCATGCCGTGGTCGGCGGTCACGTACAGCGCGGTGCGCGGCGGGAGCTGCTCGGCGAGCCGCTGCACGAGCCGGTCGACGTACATCAGCTGGCCGCGCCAGGCGTCGGAGTCGACGCCGTGCCGGTGGCCGGCCCCGTCGAGCTCGCTGAAGTACGTGTAGACCAGCGAGCGGTCCCCGGCGGCGAGGCGCTCGGCCGCCAGGTCCATGCGCTCCTCGCCGGTCATCCGGCCGACGAAGGTGCCGCCGCTCAGCGCGATCTTGGTGAGCGGGGTGCTCGCGAAGGTGGGCGAGGACACCTGGGCGGTGGCCACCCCGGCCTCGTCCGCCAGCCGGAAGACGGTCGGGTACGGCTGCCAGGGCGCGGGCGGGGTCCACGGGTTCCAGCGCAGCTGGTTCATCAGCTCGCCTGTGGCCGGGTTGCGGACCGCGTAGCCGGGCAGGCCGTGGCGGGCCGGCGGGAGGCCGGTGCCGACGGAGGCCAGCGAGGTGGCCGTGGTCGCCGGGAAGCCCGCGGTGATCGGGCGGCCGGTGCCGCCGCGCGAGGTGCCCAGCAGGGAGGTCAGGTACGGGGCCTCGTCCGGGTGAGCCTTGATCTGCTCCCAGCCCATGCCGTCGACCAGGAACACGCAGTTGCGGTCGGCCGGCGTCAGCTCGGCGATGGTGGCGGTGAACCCGGGGACCCCCTGACCGGCCACGAGGGTCGGCAGCAGGTCGGCGAGTGAGCCCGTCCCGTACTGCGGGACGGGAGCGCCGGCCAGGTCCAGCAGCTCGGGCTCGTCCCAGTTCGCGGGTGCGGAGTAGGACATCAGCGGGCGGGGGAGGCGGTCGCCGCGGTCGCCTCCGAGAGCGCCTGGGCGAAGAGCAGGGTCTGGCGGACCGCCTCGGGGCCGTCGCCGGCCTCGCTCACGCGCAGGCTGAGGTCGTCGGCGGTGGAGTTGCCGGTGTAGCCGTGGTCGGAGTCGCAGTTCGGGTCGCCGCAGGCGGCGGGCTCCAGGTCGATGCGGGAGACCGCGCCCCAGCCGATGGTCAGGACGACCTCGCGGGGCAGGGTGCCCGGGGTGTAGGACTCGGGGTTGGCGACGACGCGGCTGAGCACCACCGAGGAGATCCCGGACAGCTTCACGGACTCGGTGGAGGTGGTCGCGTACGGCGACGGGGACCCGGCGTCGGCGGCCTGCTCGTCGGTGTGGCTCACGATGAACCGGTTGCCGGTCAGGACCAGCACCGTCACGTGCCGGCGCACCTCGTTGGAGTCGAACGTCGTCTCCTGGTGGACCAGGTACGACGAGATCGGCTCGCCGCCCACCGCGGCCTCCACGGCCTCGGCCACGAGGGCCGGGTAGTAGCCGCTGCGCTCGATCGCCGCGCGCAGCCCCTGGGTCGTCGTACCGGATTTCGCCATGGGGTCCATCCTAAGGCCCGTCCGGGGCGCCCCGGCCGCCCCGGACGCGCTCAGTAGCTGGGGAGCGTCCGGGGACCGAGATCGGTGCGGGCGGGGGGACGGGCGATGCGGACCGTGGCGCTCAGCACCGACAGGCCCTCGGTGGCGACGACCACGGGTTCCAGGGTGACGCCGACCACCTCGGGGTGGTCGTCCACGAGGCGGGAGAGGCGCAGGAGGAGCTCCTCCAGGGCGGGGGTGTCGACGGGGTCGCTGCCGCGCCAGCCGAAGAGGAGCGGCGCGGTCCGGATGGACCGGATCAGTCCGGCGACGTCCCGGTCGGTGGCCGGCACGATCCGGTGGGCGGTGTCGCCGAGCAGCTCGGAGGCGACGCCGGCGAGCCCGAAGGAGAGGACGGCGCCGGCGGCGGGGTCGATGACGGACCGCACGACGGTGTCCACGCCCCGCGGGACCATGGCCTGGACCACGGGCAGCAGCTCGGCCGGCGAGCCGAGCAGGGCGGTGAGCTCCCCGTACGCGCGGCGCAGCGCGGCCTCGCCCGCCAGGTCGAGGCGTACGCCGCCGAGGTCGGCCCGGTGGCGCAGGTGCGGGGCGGTGGTCTTGAGCGCCACCGGGTAGCCGAGGACCTCGGCGGCCTTGACCGCGGCGTCGGCGGTGGCCGCGGACAGGGTGGGCAGCACCCGGATCCCGTACCGCGCCAGCAGCGCCGCGGCGTCGGCCTCGGCGAGGGTGAGCACGCCGTCGCCGTCGACGACCCCGGCCAGCAGCCCGGCGAGCTGGGCGGCGGCCCCGGCCTCGTCGATGTCCTCGTACTCGGGGACGTGCCCGGACTCGGCATCGGCCCGCCGCCACTGCCCGTAGTGCACGGCCTCGGCGACGGCCCGTACGGCCCGCTCGGCGGCCGGGTAGGCGGGGATGCGGACGTCGGCGCGGGAGAGGGCCGCCACGAAGTCGGCCAGCTCCACGTGGACCACCGCCACCGGCTTGCCGGGGTGCGCGGCCACGGCGTCGCGCAGCGCGTCGGCCAGGTCGTCGGCGCCGGCGCTCACCTCCTCGTCCACCCACGGGATGGCGGTGACGACCACCGCGTCGTGGGCGTCGGAGGCCAGGGCGTCGGCCACGGCCCGGCCGAAGTCCGCCGGGGTGGCCCCGGTGGTCAGGTCGCGCGGGGCGCCGGGGCGCAGGCCCTGGGCCAGACAGGCGTCGTACGTGAGGAAGCCGAGCGACTCCGAGTTGCCGAGGATCGCCACGCGCGGCCCGGCCGGCACCGGCTGCGAGGCGAGCAGCAGGCCGACGTCCACCAGTTCGGTCACGGTGTCGACCCGTATCACGCCGGCCTGCCGCAGCAGCGCGGAGACGGTGGCCTCCGGCAGCCTGGTCCCGGGGACCACGTGGCCGGCCGGGGTGTGGCGGCCGCCCTTGGCGACGACGACCGGCTTGACGGCGGCGGTGCGGCGGGCGAGGCGGGTGAACTTCCGCGGGTTGCCGAGGGTTTCGAGGTACATGAGGGCCACGTCGGTGGCCTCGTCCTCGTACCAGTACTGGAGGATGTCGTTGCCGGACACGTCGGCCCGGTTGCCGGCGGAGACGAAGGACGACAGGCCCTCGCCGCGCCGCAGCAGGGCGGCCAGCAGCGCTATGCCGATCGCGCCGGACTGCGTGAAGAGGCCGATCCGGCCGGGGACGGGGGCCGGGACGGGGGCGAGCGAGGCGTTCAGGCCCACCTCGGGGGCGGTGTTGATCACGCCGAAGGCGTTCGGCCCGATCAGCCGCATCCCGTACGAGCGCACCTGGCGGACCAGTTCGCGCTGCCGGTCGAGCCCGGCCGGGCCGCTCTCCCCGTATCCGGCGGACAGGACGACGAGCCCCTGGACGCCGTGCTCCCCGCAGTCGGCCACCACCTGCGGGACGCGCCCGGCGGGGACCGCGACGACGGCCAGGTCGACGGGGGCGTCGATCTCGCGGAGCGAGCGGTAGGCCCGGACGCCCTCCAGCAGGTCCCCTTCGATCCCGGGGGCGCGCGCCTCGTTCACGGCGTAGAGGTGGCCGCGGAAGCCGCTGTCGCGCAGGTTGCGCAGGGCCGCCGCACCGACGCCGGCGCCGGAGCGGCTGACTCCGACCACCGCGACCGAGCCCGGGGCCAGCAGCCGCTGCACAGACCGGGCCTCGGCGCGCTGTTCGCGGGCGCGCTGCACGGCGAGGGACTCGGCGGTGGGTTCGAGGTCGAGGGTGAGGTGGACGGAGCCGTCCTCGAAGCTGCGCTTCTGCTGGTAGCCGGCGTCCGTGAACACCTTGATCATCTTGGTGTTGGTGGGCAGCACCTCCGCCGCGAACCGGCGGATGCCCCGCTCCCGGGCGACCGCGCCGATGTGCTCCAGCAGGGCGGAGGCGACGCCGCGGCCCTGGTGGGCGTCCTGGACGAGGAAGGCGACCTCGGCCTCGTCGGCGGGGGCGGAGGCGGGGCGGCCGTCGGGGCCGATGCGGTCGTAGCGGACGGTGCCGATGAACTCCTCGCCGACGGTGGCCGCGAGGCCGACGCGGTCCACGTAGTCGTGGTGCGTGAAGCGGTGCACGTCGCGGTCGGAGAGCCGGGGGTGGGGGGCGAAGAAGCGGTAGTACTTCGACTCGTCGGAGACCTGGTCGTAGAAGCTGACCAGCCGCCCGGCGTCCTCGGTGGTGATGGGCCTGATCCGGGCCGTGCCGCCGTCCCGCAGGACGACGTCCGCCTCCCAGTGGGCCGGGTACGAGGGGTCCGACGCGGTGGTCATGCGGCGATCTTAAGGCCAGGTCGGCCGGGAAGGCTCCTGCGCGGCGCATCCGGCGGCGCCGTGCGAACCGGTGCAAGCTGGGGTACGTCGAGCGGCGGGAGAACCGGGTCCGGAGGTCGGCCGGAGGCCGGTGGGAGCACCCGGGGCGTCGTGAGAGACTGGTCTAGACAACAGTGAGAACCTGAAGGGCATCACCATGGCAGAGCGCCGCGTCAACGTCGGCTGGGCCGAGGGCCTGCACGCCCGTCCCGCCTCGATCTTCGTCCGCGCCACGACCGCTTCCGGCGTCCCGGTGACCATCGCGAAGGCCGACGGGAACCCCGTCAACGCCGCCTCCATGCTGGCGGTGCTCGGCCTGGGCGCCCAGGGCGGCGAGGAGATCGTCCTGGCCTCCGACGCCGAGGGCGCCGAGGTGGCCCTGGACCGCCTGGCGAAGCTGGTCGCGGAGGGACTGGAGGAGCTCCCCGAGACCGTCTGACCCCTTCGGGTTCACACCGCACGGACGGTGGAGCCGCGGCGTCCGGAGAATTCCGGGACCGCGGCTTCTCTGTTTTCCACTCCCCTGCCCGGGCCATACGAATTCCGGAGCACCCGGAATTCGTATGGCCGGGGCGGAGAAATACGGGGGCCTGCGGGAAAAGCCGCGGACGCGGCATCCCCCTATTCATACGCCGCTCCTGTTAAAGCGAACCACTCGCCGTGTTTACGGCAGGTTGCGAAGTCCTCACCCGCAGCCGGTAGGCCCCGCTCGTCCGCTCGGCGTGGAGCGCCGTCAGCGCCTTCGCGCGTTCGGCGTCCCCGCGCGCCACCGCGTCCACGATCGCGCCGTGCTCCGCCCAGCACTCCACCGGCCGGGCCGGCGCCTGCACGACGTACATCCAGGCGACCTTGTGCCGCATCTGGGCCAGCAGCGCGATCAGCCCGGGGCTGGCGGAGGCCTGCGCCAGCGTCTCGTGAAACCAGCTCCCCAGCGCCCGCAGGTCCTCGCCCCGGCCCTGCCTGGCCCGCTCCTGACCCAGTCTGACCAGCCCCCGCAGCACCTTGAGGTGACCCTCGGTGCGCCGGCGGGCGGCCCGCGAGGCCGCCAGCGGCTCCAGCAGCATCCGCAGCTCCAGCAGGTCGGCCGCCTCCTGCTCGGTGGGCTCGGCGACACAGGCGCCCGCGTGCCGACGGGTGGTCACGAAGCCCTCGGACTCCAGGGTCCGCAGCGCCTCGCGGACCGGGACGCGCGAGACGCCGTAGCGGCGGGCCAGCACCTCCTCGGTCAGCCTGCCGCCCGGTTCGAACGCTCCGGAGACGATGTCGTCGCGGATTGCAGTGCATACCGCGTGCGCGGGAATACGCAAGGCCGGACCTCCGCTTTTCCGATTGCCGGCGAGAAATGCCGTGACCGTACTGGGATCGTACGGTGACTCTATGACAACCAGTGAAATTTTCCGAGCGCGGCCGGAAAGCACGGGTATTTACGGCCACGCGCCGCGCCACCGTGACGACCGCCGATCGCGACGCCGAAGGCCCCGGCTCGGTGAGCCGGGGCCTTCGGGCGGAGCGTGGGCGCGGACGCGTGTCGGCGCGCCTTGGTCAGAGGTCGACGCCGTGCGAGCGGAGGTACGCGACCGGGTCGATGTCCGAGCCGTACGAGGCGCCGGTGCGGGCCTCGAAGTGCAGGTGCGGGCCGCTGGAGTTGCCGGTGGAGCCCGACAGGCCGATCTGCTGGCCCGGGGTGACCTGCTGGCCGACGGAGACGTTCAGCGAGGACATGTGGCCGTACTGCGTGTAGGTGCCGTCGTTGTGCTTGATGACGACGTTGTTGCCGTAGGCACCGCCCCAGCCGGCCTCGACCACGGTGCCGGCGCCCACCGCGTGCACCGAGGTGCCGGACGCGGCGTGGAAGTCGATGCCGGTGTGGCTGCCGGAGGACCACATGCCGCCGCCCGCGCGGTACTGGGTGGAGACGTAGGAGTCGTCGAGCGGGGAGACGAAGGTGTTGAGGCGCTTGCGCTCCTCCTCGCGGGCGGCGCGCTCCGCGGCCTCGCGCTCGGCCTGCGCCTTCTCCTCGGCCTTCTGCTTGGCCTCGGCGGCCCGGGCCTTCGCGTCGGCCTCGGCCTTCTCCTTGGCGGCGGCGGCCTCGGCGGCGGCCTGCTGGGCCTCGGCCTGGGCCTCGACGTCGCCCGCGACGTCCGCGGCGGTGACGACCGCGTTCAGCCCGGTGTCCTCGCCGGAGAAGGCGGTGTTGTCCGAGGCGGCGAACGCCGGGCCCGCGAGGGTGCCCACGACACCGGTGGTCGCGAGAGCGGCCACACCGGCGTAACCGGCGGTCTTGCGGCTCAGACGGCTGGAACCACGGTGCTTACCGGAGGCGCGGCTGCCAAAGGCCATGGAGAGGCTGATCCTTTCCTTCCTTCTCGCCTACCGGGTTAGCTGACGGGTTCGGAGCAGGAAGGTCTCCTACGGGCCCCTCTGGCGAGGCGGCCCGATTCACCCCAGGGACGTGTGGGTCCCCGGCTCCCCAGGCTCGCGCCTGACGGGGACTCGGCGATCGCTGCCCGGTGCCGCGGGTGCGGCTCGTACATCTGACGGACAGCACGGCCGACGCTAGGCGGATCACCAGTCAATCACCAAATGGTCACGGCCTTTTGTTGCGCACGCCACACCGCATAAGCCAACCTCCGGGCCAAACAGACATAAGGGGCTCCGGCGGACAAGCCGCCGAAGCCCCTTCATTCGCCCGCCGTCGTACGCCGACGGGCTGGGAACGGACGTCAGTTGGTGACGACCGTGACCTCGCCGATCCCGAGCGCCCGCACCGGGGCCTCGATCTGCGCCGCGTCGCCCACCAGCACCGTGACCAGACGGTCGACAGGGAAGGCCTTCACGACCGCCGTGGTCGCCTCGACCGTCCCGGTCGCGGCCAGCTGCGCGTACAGCCGGGCCTGGTAGTCGTCGGGGAGCTCCTGCTCCACCTGGTCCGCCAGCGTCCCGGAGACGGCCGCGGCCGTCTCGAACTTCAGCGGGGCCACGCCCACCAGGTTCTGCACGGCGACGTCCCGTTCGGCGTCGGTCAGGCCGCCCTCGGCGAGGGTGCGCAGCACCTTCCACAGGTCGTCCAGGGCCGGGCCGGTGTTGGGGGTGTCCACCGAGCCGCTGATGGCGAGCATCGACGCACCCCGGCCGTCGGCCGTGGAGCGCAGCACCTGGCCGAAGGCGCGCACGCCGTAGGTGTAGCCCTTCTCCTCGCGCAGCACCTTGTCCAGGCGCGAGGTGAGGGTGCCGCCCAGGCAGTACGTTCCGAGCACCTGGGCCGCCCAGACGGTGTCGTGCCGGTCCGGCCCGATCCGGCCGATGAGCAGCTGCGTCTGGACCGCTCCGGGCCGGTCGACGATGACCACGCGGCCGGTGTCGTCGGCGGTCACCGCCGGCACCTCCACGGGCCGGCCCGCGGTGCCCGTCCAGGCGCCCAGGGTGTCCGCCAGCACGGCGTCCAGGTCGATGCCGGTCAGGTCGCCGACGACCACCGCGGTGGCGGTGGCGGGGCGCACGTGGGCCTCGTAGAAGGCGCGCACGGCCGCGGAGTCGATCCGGGCCACCGTCTCCTCGGTGCCCTGGCGCGGGCGGGACATCCGCAGGTCGGCCGGGAAGAGCTGGCGGTACAGCTCCTTGGCGGCGCGGCGCTGCGGGTTGGCCAGCTCGTGCGGGATCTCGTCGAGGCGGTTGCGCACCAGGCGGTCGATCTCGCTGTCGGAGAAGGCGGGCGCCCGCAGGGCCTCCGCGAGCAGGCCCATGGCCTTCGCCAGCCGGGAGGCGGGCACCTCCAGCGACACGCGCACGCCCGGGTGGTCGGCGTGCGCGTCGAGGGTGGCGCCGCAGCGCTCCAGTTCGGCGGCGAACTCCTCGGCGGTGTGCTTGTCCGTGCCCTCCGACAGGGCGCGGGCCATGATCGTCGCCACGCCGTCCAGGCCCTGCGGCTCGGCGTCCAGCGGGGCGGCGAGGTTCACCTCGACGGCCACCACCTGCTGGCCCGGCCGGTGGCAGCGCAGCACGGTCAGGCCGTTGGGCAGGGCGCCGCGCTCGGGGGCCGGGAAGGCCCACGGCCGGGGCTGCCCGGCCTGGGGGCGCGGGTGGAAGGTCATCGTGACGGCTGCGGTGTCGCTCACTGCTCCGCCCCCTCGTTCTCGTTCTCGGTCGCGTCGGAGTCGTCGGCGCCGTCACCGGCGTCGGTCGCGAGCGGCTCGTACACCAGCACCGCGCGGTTGTCGGGGCGCAGCCGGGCCGCGGCCACGGCCTGCACCTCCTCGGCGGTGACGTCCAGCAGTCGCTGGACGGCGGTCAGCGCCAGCTGCGGGTCGCCGAACAGCACCGCGAAGCGGCACAGTTCGTCGGCGCGGCCGGCCACCGTGCCGAGCCGGTCCAGCCATTCGCGCTCCAGCTGCGCCTGCGCGCGCTCCATCTCCTCGGCGGTCGGGCCCTCGGCGGCGAACCGCGCGAGCTCCTCGTCCACGGCCGCCTCGATGGAGGGCACCTCGACCCCGCTGGAGGTCTTCACGTCCAGCCAGCCCAGCGAGGGCGCGCCGGCCAGCCGGAGCATGCCGAAGCCGGCCGCCACGGCCGTCTGGTCGCGGCGTACCAGGCGGTTGTGCAGGCGGGAGGACTCTCCGCCGCCCAGGACGGTCAGGGCCACGTCCGCGGCGTCGCACTCGCGCGTGCCGTCGTGGGGGAGCCGGTAGGCCGCCATCAGCGCGCGGGCGGGGACGTCCTCGACGATCTCCTCGCGCTGCTCGGCGCCCATGATGTCCGGCAGCGTGCCGTCGCGCGGCGGCAGCTTGCCGTCGTGGGAGGGGATGGTGCCGAAGTACTTCTCGATCCAGGCCAGCGTCTCGACCGGATCGATGTCGCCGACCACCGACAGCACCGCGTTGTTCGGCGCGTAGTAGGTGCGGAAGAACGCGCGCGCGTCCTCCAGCGAGGCCGCGTCCAGGTCGGCCATCGAGCCGATCGGGGTGTGGTGGTACGGGTGGGGCTCGGGGTAGGCGAGCGCGGTCAGCCGCTCGAACGCCGTGCCGTAGGGGACGTTGTCGTAGCGCTGGCGGCGCTCGTTCTTGACGACGTCCCGCTGGTTCTCCATGGACTCGTCGTCCAGGGCGGCCAGCAGCGAGCCCATCCGGTCGGCCTCGAGCCAGAGCGCGAGCTCCAGCTGGTGGGCCGGCATGGTCTCGAAGTAGTTGGTGCGCTCGAAGCTGGTCGTGCCGTTCAGGGACCCGCCCGCACCCTGGACCATCTCGAAGTGGCCGTTGCCGGGTACGCTCGCGGAGCCCTGGAACATCAGGTGCTCGAAGAGGTGAGCCAGACCGGTGCGTCCCTTGACTTCGTGGCGCGAGCCGACGTCGTACCAGAGGCAGACCGCGGCGACCGGGGTCAGGTGATCCTCGGACAGCACCACGCGCAGGCCGTTGGCCAGCCGGTGTTCCGTCGCTGTCAGGCCGCCGGAGCCGGCCTGGGCTGTGGCCGTGTGACCCATGGGCATGTGGTCCCTTCGATCGCGATGCAGAGAATTCCGTCAGACCTGCCACTGTATGCAAGCGCGCCGGGCACCGGAGAAGTTCCCGGCGCACGCCAGGGTCGGAGTCGGGGCTGTCGGTGCCTCGGGCCACAATGGTCGCGACGACCCACGTCAGCCCCCGTCACCAGACCCGCCGGACACCACCCCGATCCACCGCACCGACACCGCACCACCACGGACCCCGTCCGACCCAGCCAGACCCCCAGCACACCATCTTTCTTGGTTAAGGAGCCGCGCAGCGATGGCCCGCCGCAGCACGAAGACCCCGCCGCCGGAGGAGTTCGAGGAGAACATCCTCGACATCGACGTCGTCGACGAGATGCAGGGCTCCTTCCTCGAGTACGCGTACTCGGTGATCTACTCCCGCGCCCTGCCCGACGCCCGGGACGGCATGAAGCCGGTGCACCGGCGCATCGTCTACCAGATGAACGAGATGGGCCTGCGGCCCGACCGCGGCTACGTGAAGTGCGCCCGCGTCGTCGGCGAGGTCATGGGCAAGCTCCACCCGCACGGCGACGCGTCGATCTACGACGCCCTCGTGCGCATGGCCCAGCCCTTCTCCATGCGGCTCCCGCTGGTCGACGG
Organism: Streptomyces pallidus (ex Mingjun et al. 2026); assembly: GCF_051550185.1. NCBI lineage: Bacteria > Bacillati > Actinomycetota > Actinomycetes > Kitasatosporales > Streptomycetaceae > Streptomyces > Streptomyces pallidus (ex Mingjun et al. 2026). The sequence continues at coordinate 2,187,026 of NZ_CP196181.1, forward strand.
CCACGGCAACTTCGGTTCCCTCGGCAACGACGACCCGCCGGCCGCCATGCGTTACACCGAGTGCCGCATGGCGGACGCCACGTCGCTGATGACGGAGTCGATCGACGAGGACACCGTCGACTTCACCGCCAACTACGACGGCCAGGAGCGGGAACCGGTCGCGCTGCCCGCCGCGTACCCGAACCTGCTGGTCAACGGCGCTTCCGGGATCGCGGTCGGCATGGCCACCAACATGCCCCCGCACAACCTGGGCGAGGTCATCGCGGCCGCGCGCCACCTGATCCGCTACCCGCACGCCGACCTCGAGGCGCTGATGCGCTTCGTGCCCGGCCCGGACCTGCCCACCGGCGGCAAGATCGTGGGCCTGTCGGGCATCAAGGACGCCTACGAGAAGGGCCGCGGCACCTTCAAGATCCGCGCGACGGTGTCGGTGGAGGACGTCTCCGCGCGCCGCAAGGGCCTGGTCGTCACCGAACTGCCCTTCACGGTCGGCCCCGAGAAGGTCGTCGCGAAGATCAAGGACCTGGTCGGCTCGAAGAAGCTCCAGGGCATCGCCGACGTCAAGGACCTCACCGACCGCGCCCACGGCCTGCGCCTGGTCATCGAGATCAAGAACGGCTTCCACCCGGAGGCCGTCCTGGAACAGCTCTACAAGCTGACGCCGATGGAGGAGTCCTTCGGCATCAACAACGTCGCCCTGGTCGACGGCCAGCCGCTGACGCTGGGCCTGAAGGAGCTGCTGGAGGTCTACCTCGACCACCGCTTCGAGGTCGTGCGCCGGCGCAGCGAGTTCCGCCGCGGCAAGCGCCGCGACCGGCTGCACCTGGTCGAGGGCCTGCTGGTGGCCCTCCTCGACATCGACGAGGTCATCCGGATCATCCGGGACAGCGACAACTCGGCCCAGGCGAAGGAGCGGCTCATGGAGCGCTTCTCGCTGAGCGAGGTCCAGACCCAGTACATCCTGGACACCCCGCTGCGCCGGCTGACCCGCTTCGACCGCATCGAGCTGGAGTCCGAGCGCGACCGCCTGACCACCGAGATCGAGGAGCTCACCCGGATCCTGGAGTCCGACGCCGAGCTGCGCAAGCTGGTCTCCTCGGAACTGGCCGCGGTCGCGAAGAAGTTCGGCACCGAGCGGCGTACGGTCCTGCTGGAGTCGGCGGGCACCTCGGTCGCGGCCGTCCCGCTGGAGGTCGCGGACGACCCGTGCCGCGTCCTGCTGTCCTCGACGGGCCTGCTGGCGCGCACCGCCACCGGCGAGCCGGTGGTCGCGGAGGAGGGCGCCGCCCGCTCCAAGCACGACCTGATCGTCTCGCAGGTCGCGGCCACGGCCCGCGGCGACATCGGCGCGGTCACCTCCCACGGGCGGCTGCTGCGCCTGTCGGTGATCGACCTGCCGCAGCTGCCGGACACCCACGCCTCGCCGAACCTGGCGGGAGGCGCCCCGCTGGCGGAGTTCCTCTCCGGGCTGGAGCCCGACGAGAAGGTGGTCTGCCTGACCTCGCTGGACGAGTCCTCGCAGGGCCTGGCGCTCGGCACCGAGCAGGGCGTGGTCAAGCGGGTCGTGCCCGACTACCCGGCCAACAAGGACGAGCTGGAGGTCATCACCCTCAAGGAGGGCGACCGCATCGTCGGCGCGGTCGAGCTGCGCACGGGCGAGGAGGACCTGGTCTTCATCACCGACGACGCCCAGCTGCTGCGCTACCCGGCGGGCCAGGTGCGCCCGCAGGGCCGCCCGGCGGGCGGTATGGCGGGCATCAAGCTCACCGCCGGCGCCAAGGTGATCCACTTCTCGGCGGTGGACCCGTCGCGGGAGGCCATGGTGTTCACGGTGGCCGGCTCGCACAGCACGCTGGACGGATCGGTGCAGTCCGGGAAGCTGACCCCGTTCGACCAGTTCCCGCGCAAGGGCCGGGCCACCGGCGGCGTGCGCTGCCAGCGGTTCCTCAAGGGCGAGGAGCTGCTGACGCTGGCGTGGGCGGGCAACGCCCCGGCCCGTGCCGCGACGGCGAACGGCACCCCGGCCGAGCTGCCGGCCGTGGACCCGCGGCGCGACGGCTCGGGAGCCGTGCTGCCCGCCACCGTCACCGTGCTGGCGGGTGCCGCGCTGTAGGACGTACGAAGGCGTTCGGGTGGTGCGACCCGGGGGACGTACCACCCGAATGCCGACTAGTGTTTTCCCTCTCGGTGTTGGTGGGGGGAGTACACAGCTGATGAGTCGTCGGTCGGGCGGATTGATCGGGACCTGGGCCGAGGCCCAGCGCCGGCAGCAGCAGACACAGCTGGTCCAGCAGCGTGAGGCGGAGCGCCGGCAGCGCGCCTACGAACGGGAGGCGAACCGGAGCCACCGCCAGTACCGCGAGGCCGAGGCCCTGCGGCGGACGGCGCAGCTCGACGCCGAGGTCGCCGCCCTCAAGGGCCTGCTGGTCACGGGCTGCCGGGCGCCGGCGTTCCGCATGGCCTCCCTGGTCCGGCCCGAGCAGCTGGAGCCGTTCGATCCCGGGACCCTGGGGCAGCCGGTGCCGCTGCCCCGCATCGAGGACTTCCAGCACCAGAGCAGCGGCTGGACGATCGGCTCGAACCACCGGGCGCAGGCGGAGCGGGAGGCGCACGCCCGGTACACCGAGGCCTGGCAGGCCGCGAACGCCGCGGAGGTGCAGCGGCAGCAGCAGCTGGCCGCGTACCGCCAGCAGTACGACCGGTGGGCGGCGGAGCAGCTCGCCGGGGTGCGGGCGCACAACAGCGGTCTCGCCGAGCTGGCCGACGCCCTGCGCTCGGGCGATGCCGAGGCGGCCGTGGAGTACTTCTCGGCCGCGCTGTACGCCTCGACGGCCTGGCCCGAGGCGCTGCCCAGGCGGGTGGCGGCCGCGTACGACCCCGCCGCGCGCCAGCTGGTGCTGGACTGGGAGCTGCCCGGGTACGCGGTGGTGCCGGAGGCCAGGTCGGTCCAGTACCTGCCGAGCACGGACCAGGACAAGGTCAAGCCCCGCCCGGTCACGGAACGGCGGGCGCTGTACCGGGACCTGCTGGCGCAGTGCATGCTGCTGGTGGTGCGCGAGCTGTACGCGGCGGACGAGTTCGGCGTACTGGACTCCGTCGTGGTCAACGGCTTCGTGGACTGCCACGATCCGGTGACCGGGCAGGAGGCGCAGTTCGTGCTCGGCACGGTGCCGGCGGCACGCAGTGCCTTCGCGGGCCTGCGGCTGGAGCAGGTCAGCGCGGTGGACTGCCTGGTGTCGGGGTTGGGCGGACAGTTGTCGGCGCGCCCCGACCAGCTGACGGCGGTGCCCCCCGGGCGCCGGCCCGACGAGGTCGGCGGGGGCGTCGTCAGCCACGGCGGGCCCGCGGCCGGTGCGGACGAGGACGAGCCGGACCTCTTCGCGATGGACCCGATCGACTTCGAGAACCTGGTCGCGGAGCTGTTCCGGGCGATGGGCATGGAGGCGGTGACCACGCAGCGGTCGGGGGACGGCGGGGTGGACGTGGAGGCGCTGGACCCGGCGCCGATCCGGGGCGGGCGGATCGTGGTGCAGGTCAAGCGCTACCGGAACACGGTGCCGCCGACGGCCGTGCGCGATCTGTACGGCACGGTCCAGGACAAGGGGGCGAACAAGGGGGTGCTGGTCACCACCGCGTCCTTCGGGCCCGGGTCGTACACCTTTGCCAACGGCAAGCCGCTGGAACTGGTTCCCGGGACCGCCCTGGTGGACCTCCTGCACCAACACGGGCTGCGGGGGCGGCTGGGCCCGGCCGGCGGGTCGGCCGGCGGCCCGGCGGCCGGTGCTCCGGGCCGGCGGGCGGCCGGATCCGCGCCCGAGAGCGCCGCCGCCGCGGATGCCGCCGCCGCGGACCACAACGTGCTGGGCATGTCCTGGGCCGGCCCGGTCGCGCTGGACGTGTGCGCGCTGGTCTGCCAGGGCGGGCGGGTGCTGAGCGAGGACCACTTCGTCTTCTACAACAACCCGCGGACCCCGGACGGTGCGGTGCGGGCCCGAGCGCACGCGGCACCCGACAAGGCCGCACTGGAGGTCTCCTTCGACGCCCTGCCGCAGACCGCTGACCGGCTGGTCCTCGTCGCCGCGGTGGACCCGGAGGCCGATCCGCACGCCGACCTGACCGGGTTCACCGATGCCCGGATCCGGCTGCTCGCCGCCGATGGCACGGAACTCGGCACGCTGGACGTCTCCGACGGCCGCCCGGGCGAAACCGCCCTGGTCCTGGGTTCGTTCCGGCGCCGCGCCAACGGCGACTGGGACTTCGTGGCCGGCGGCAAGGGCTACCGCGGCGGTCTGGCGGACCTCCTCGGCGACCACGGCGTCGAGGTCGCCTAGTGCCCCGGCACTAACCGCTCCAGGGGGCTCCCGCGGGGCGCTTCCGCGGGGCGCTCAGACCTCCGCGGGCCGCGGCGCGGCCCCGGACCCGGGGTCGTGCCCCTCCTCGAAGGCCCCGTCCGGTTCCTCGACGGGGTCCTCGAACCCGTCCTCGGCCGCGTCGGCGCCGTCGGTCCGCGGGGGCCTGGCGACGTACCGCAGGACGCCCCACATGGCCTCCGGGCCCGCGGCCTGCGGCGACGGCTCGCGGCAGGACTCCAGCCCGCGCAGCAGGGCGGGGCCGTCCGTGCCCGACCCGATCAGGACCAGCCGGGTCAGCCGTGGCTCGTCCCGGCCCCAGGGGCCCGGGGCGAAGCGGAGGAACCGGCCGACCGCGTGGACCTCGTAGCGCTCCTCGTGGCCGGGGACGCCGAAGTAGACGAAGCCCTTGATCCGGTAGAGCCCGGCCGGGCGGCTGTCGAGGAAGTCGATGAACCGGCGCGGGCTCAGCGCCTGCTCGGAGACGAACTCCGTGCTGTCGTACAGGGTGTGGGCGTGGCCGCAGTGGCCCGTGCACCCGGCATGGTCCGGGCCGCCGGTTCCGGTGCCCCCGGTTCCGCCTGTGCCGCTGGTGTCCGCGCGATCGGCGCCGCCGTCCCGGGCCTCGGCGATGAGGTCCTCGAAGGACAGCTGGCCCCGGGTCTCGGTCCACGGGCGGCGGTCGAAGAGCAGTTCCGCGTCGATGCGGCCGTGGTCGGCGGCGACGACGGGGGCGCCCGGGCACAGGACGGCCAGTTCGGCCTCGATCCGGGCGCGCTCGGCCGCGTCGACCCGGTCGGTCTTGTTCAGCACCACGAGGTCCGCGGCGGCGAGGTGCCGGTCGGTCTCCGGATGGCGGGTCCGGGTCGCGTCGAACTCGGCCGCGTCCACGACCTCCACCAGGCCGCCGTACCGGATCGCCGGGTTCTCGCTGGCCACCAGCATCCGGATCATTTCCTGGGGCTCGGCCAGCCCGCTCGCCTCGATGACGATCACGTCGATGCGGTGGACGGGCGCGGAGAGCTTCTCCAGGTACGCGTCGAGCTCACTGCCGTCGACGGCGCAGCACAGGCAGCCGCCGCCGAGGGAGACCATCGAGTCGCCGACCTGACCGGCCACCGACATCGCGTCGATCTCGATGGATCCGAAGTCGTTGACGACGACGCCGATCCGGGTGCCGCCGCGGTTGGCCAGGAGGTGGTTGAGCAGGGTCGTCTTGCCGGATCCCAGGAATCCGGCGAGGACGACGACGGGAATGGGCGTGACGGACCGGTGGGGCTGGCTGCTGTTCACCAGGCCGATCGTACTCAGGCCGGCAGCGGAACCGGCCGGGGCGGCGGCGGCCCGACGTAGCGGGCGGCCGGACGGATGATTTTCGAGTCGGCGGCCTGTTCCAGCACGTTCGCGCTCCAGCCGACCACGCGGGCCGCGCAGAACGTGGGGGTGAACATCTCCCGTGGCAGTCCGCACAGCTCCATCACCACGCCCGCGTAGAACTCGACGTTCGTGTGGAGCTCCCGGCCCGGCTTGAGTTCGGCGAGGATCGCCTCGACCTGCCGCTCGACCTCCACGGCGAAGTCGACGAGCGGGCCACCGAAGCGGAGCGCGATCCCGCGCAGCATCCGCGAACGCGGGTCCTCGGTGCGGTACACGGGGTGGCCGAAGCCCATGATCCGCTCCCCGGCGAGCACCCGCTCGCGGATCCAGGGGTCGATGCGGTCGGCCGTCCCGATGGCGTCCAGGGTGTCGAGGGCGCGGCTGGGGGCGCCGCCGTGCAGCGGCCCGGAGAGGGCGCCGATGGCGCCGGTGAGGCAGGCGGCGACGTCCGCGCCGGTGGAGGCGATGACCCGGGCGGTGAAGGTGGAGGCGTTGAAGCCGTGGTCGACGGTGGAGATCAGGTACTGCTCGACCGCGCGGGCCCTGACCGGGTCCGGCTCCTGGCCGGTGAGCATGTACAGGTAGTTCGCGGCGTACGGGAGGTCGTCGCGCGGTTCGACGGGCTCCAGCCCGTGCCCGAGCCGGTGCAGGGCGGTGAGGAGGGTCGGTACGGCGGCGCAGGCGGCCAGAGCGTCGGCGGCGCGCCGTTCGGGGTCGAGGTCGTACACGGGCCGGAAGCCTGCGGAGGCGCCGAGCAGGGAGAGTGCGGTCCGCAGCCCGGCGAGCGGGCCGGAGAGCGCGGTGGCCCGGGCGAGGGCGGGCAGGGCGTCGCGGACCTCGGCGGGAAGTCGACGCAGCGGGGCGATCTCGGCGGCGAAGGCGGCCCGCTCGGCGGCGTCCGCCGGCAGGGTGCCGCGGAACATCAGGTGCCACACGTCCTCGAAGCTGCGGCGCTCGGCGAGTTCGACGGCGGAGTACTGGCGGTAGTGGTAGAAGCCCTCACGACCTCGGACGTCACCGAGTCCGGTCTCGGTGACCACGACGCCCGCGAGTCCGCGGGGCACATCAACGACGGTATCCATGGTTTGACCATCCATGATGGATTGAATCCTTGTCAATATTGATTGAATCAACATGCATGTCTCCGTGTATAGAGTGACCGTCATGGACGACCAGGCGCACGGCGAACGACGGCTCACCACCCGGCAGGCGGCCGAGCTGCTCGGGGTGAAGCCCGCGACCGTGTACGCGTACGTCAGCCGCGGCCAGCTCAGCAGCCGCCGCGACGCCGTGGGCCGCGGCAGCACCTTCGACCCGACCGAGGTGGAGGCCCTGGCCCGGCGCAGCCGGCGCGAGGCGGCGGCGCCGGCGGGCGGAGAGCTCTCCGTCCGGACCTCACTCACGCTCATCGAGCCGGACCGGTACTGGTTCCGCGGTGTGGACGCCGTCGAGCTGGCCTCCCGCCACTGCTACGAGGAGGTCGCGGAGTGGCTCTGGACGGGGGCGCTGTCGCGCGGTGCCCGCTTCACGGCCCCCGACCGGCAGCTCGCGGCCGCCCGGCACGCGGTGGCCGCCCTGCCCGAGCACGCCGGGCCCATCGACCGGCTGCGGGTGGCCACCGCGGCGGCCGCCGTCGTGGACCCGCTGCGCTTCGACCTGTCGGCGGAGGCGGTGCTCGGCTCCGCCCGCTGCCTCATCCCCACGCTGGTCGGCGCCCTGCCGGAGGCCGGGCGGGAGCAGGGCGCCGCTGCCGGGCGGTCGGACGGGGAACCGACCGGGGCTCCGACCGGCGGGCTGCTGGCGGAGCGGCTGTGGGCCCGGCTGACCGCCCGGGAGCCGGAGCCGGGGGCCCTGGGCGCCCTCGACCTGGCCCTCGCCCTGCTCATCGACCACGATCTGGCCGCTTCCACGCTGGCCGTACGGGTAGCCGCCTCGGCGCGGGCGCATCCGTACGCGGCGGTCTCGGCGGGCCTGGGCGTCCTCGAAGGGCCGCTGCACGGCGCGGCCGGGCGGCTCGCCCACCGGACGCTGGCGGAGGTCCTGGACCGGGGCGCGGCCGCACCGGTCGTCGCCGACCACCTGCGGGCGGGGCGGCGCGTCCCCGGGCTCGGGCATCGGCTGTACGCGGGCGAGGACCCCCGGGCCACGGCCCTGTTCGCGCGGTTGGAGGGCGTGCCCGCGGCCGGGCCCGCGCTGGCCGCCGCCCGGGATCTGGTCGCCACCACGGCGGCGCGCCGGGACGGGCTGCACGCCAACGTGGATCTGGCCCTGGCGGTGCTGACGGTGTCCGGCGGCATGCCGGCTGAGGCCGGGGAGACCGTGTTCGCCGTGGCCCGGACCGCGGGCTGGATGGCGCACGCCCTGGAGGAGTACCAGGAGCGGCCGCTGCGCATGCGGCCGAGCGGGCAGTACCAGGGCCCGCGCCCCCCGCAGCCGATGCCCTGACGGAGGCGGCGCCCCGGGGCCCGGCCCGCTGGAGGCGGGACGGGGCGGGAGGCGGGGTGGGGTGGGCCACAGCGGGCGCCCGGCCCAGGAGGAGCCATTCCACTTGTGTCGAAGCCGACCTACGGTTGCTGGTCATGCGGTTCCTCTCCCTGAGCACTCGGCGCATCTGGCTGCCCAAACGGGCCGTCTCGCAGATCCTGCTCACCCAGTTGGCCATCGCCGCCGGCGTCGCCGTGCTGGCCACGGGGCTGTTCCTGGCCCCGCTCGGCGCCCAGCTCGACGACCAGGCGATGCGCCGCGCCCTGGCCATCGCCGAGAGCGCCGCCGCCGACCCGTCGCTGGCGGCCGGCCTGCTGGACTCCGGTCCCGTCGCGGACGGCCCGGTGCAGGCCGCGGCCGAGCGGATCCGCCGGGCCACCGGCGCCGAGTACGTCGTCGTCATGGACCTCGACGGGATCCGCCGCTCGCACCCCTCCCCCGACCGGATCGGCATGCCCGTCTCGACCGACCCGAGCGACGCCCTCGCCGGCCGCGAGGTCATGGAGATCGACGACGGCACGCTGGGCCGCACCGCCCGCGGCAAGGTCCCGCTCCTCGCCGCCGACGGCGAGATCGTCGGCGCCGTCTCCGTCGGCATCGCCTACGACAGCGTCCACGAGCGGCTGCTCGGCGCCATCCCCGGCCTGCTGGCGTACGCGGGCGGCGCCCTGGCCGCAGGCGCCCTCGCCGCCTACCTGCTGTCCCGCCGGATCCAACGGCAGACCCGCGACCTGGCCTTCTCCGACATCGCCGGACTGCTCGCCGAACGCGAGGCCATGCTGCACTCCATCCGCGAAGGAGTGATCGCCCTCGACCGCACCGGCCGGATCCGGCTGGTCAACGACGAGGCCGCCCGCCTGCTGGGCCTCGCCCCGGACACCGCCGGCACCCTCGCCGGCAGCCCGCTCGACGAGCTGCTCGGAGATGGCCGCACCACCGACGTCCTCACCGGTCGCGTCACGGGCCGGGACCTGCTCACCGTCCAGGGCTCCCGGGTCCTCGTCGCCAACCGGATGCCCACCGAGGACGGCGGAGCCGTGGCCACCCTGCGCGACCGCACCGAGCTGGAGCACCTGCGCCGCGAGCTCGACTCCACCCAGGGCCTGATCGACGCCCTCCGCGCACAGGACCACGAGCACGCCAACCGCCTGCACACCCTCCTCGGCCTGCTGGAGCTCGGCCTCCACGAGGAGGCGGTGGACTTCGTGGCCGAGGTCGTCGGCGGCCACCGCAGCACCGCCGAACAGGTCACCGAGAAGGTCCGCGACCCCCTGCTGGCCGCCCTCCTGGTGGGCAAGGCGACCGTCGCGGCCGAGCGCGGCGTACCCCTGCGGCTGGCCGACACCACCTTCCTGCCGGACCGCCTCGTCGACCCCGGCGGCCTCGTCACCATCACCGGCAACCTCGTGGACAACGCCCTGGACGCGGCGGCCGGCTCGGCCGCGCCCCTGGTGGAGGTGGAGCTGCGCTGCGAGGGCCGGACGGCGATCCTCCTCGTGCGCGACAGCGGACCCGGCGTCCCCGCCGCGCGCCGCGAGGAGATCTTCACCGAGGGCTGGTCGACCAAGCAGCCCGCGGCCCACCGCGAACGCGGCCTGGGGCTGGCCCTGGTACGCCGCCTCGCGGAGCGGCAGGGCGGTACTGCACGGGCCGGCGAAGCAGCGGACGGAGGGGCGGAGTTCTCCGTCGTACTCCCGGAGGCCCTGAGATGAGCGAGTCCCCGATCCACGTATTGGTCGTCGACGACGACGTGCGTGTTGCCCTGATCAACGCGGCGTACGTGGCGAAGGTTCCCGGCTTCCGCGTCGCGGCCCGGGTCCATGCGGCGGCCGAGGCCCTGGACTTCCTCGCCTCCCACCCGGTGGACCTGATCCTCCTGGACCACTACCTCCCCGACGGCAGCGGCCTGGACCTGGTCCGGCGGCTGCGCCAGCTCGGCCACCGCACCGACGTGATCATGGTGACGGCAGCGCGCGACCTGGCCACCGTCCAGGCCGCGATGCGCCTCGGCGCCCTCCAGTACCTGGTCAAGCCGTTCACCTTCGCCGGCCTGCGGGCGCGGCTGGAGGCGTACGGGGCCCTGCGCCGCACCCTGGAGACCGGCGGCGAGGCCGAACAGGCCGAGGTGGACCGGCTTTTCGGTGCCCTGGCAGCGGCCGGCTCGCCCAACGAGCTGCCCAAGGGGCACTCCCCCACCACCGCGGAACTGGTCCGCCGCGTCCTCCGCTCCGCCGAAGGCCCCCTGTCGACGCAGCAGATCGCCGACCGGGCCGGCATCAGCCGGCAGACCGCCCAGCGCTACCTCAAGCTCCTGGACCGCACGGGCCGGGTCACCCTGGCCCTGCGCTACGGCGAGACGGGCCGCCCCGAACACCGCTACTCCTGGCTGCCCGCCGACGGCACATGATGCCGCGCCGGTCGGCCCCGCGGACCGCTCAGACGGCTCCGGCCCCGGTCAGGGCGCGGACCTCCGTCTCCGCGTACCGGACCGCGTCGGGCTCCTCGGCGGAGGTGACCGTGCCCGCCCAGCCGGCCAGGAAGCCCAGCGGGATCGAGACCAGGCCCGGGTTCTGCAGCGGGAAGAGCTGGAAGTCCACTCCGGGGAAAAGGGAATCCGGGCTCCCGGAGACCACCGGCGAGAGGACCACCAGCAGCACCGCCGGGACCAGCCCCCCGTACACCGACCAGACCGCGCCCCGCGTGGTGAAGCCCCGCCAGAACAGCGAGTACAGCAGGACGGGCAGGTTCGCCGAGGCCGCCACCGCGAAGGCGAGTCCGACCAGGAAGGCCACGTTCAGGTCCTGGGCCAGCAGCCCGAGGGCGATCGCCACGGCCCCGATCCCGACGGCCGCGGCCCTGGCCACCGCGACCTCGCTGCGCTGCCGCGCGTGGCGGCGCTTGAGCGAGGCGTACAGGTCGTGGGCGACCGAGGCGGAGGAGGCGAGCGTGATCCCGGCGACCACGGCCAGGATGGTGGCGAAGGCGATCGCCGCCACGAGCGCGAACAGCACCGCGCCCCCGGTGGACTCGGCCCCGCCGCCGAGGTGCGCTGCCAGCAGCGGAACGGCCGTGTTCCCGGAGGCGTTGGAGGCCCGCACCTCGTCCGGGCCGACCAGCGCTGCCGCCCCGAAGCCGAGCACGATGGTCATCAGGTAGAAGCCCCCGATCAGGGCGATCGCCCACACGACCGACCGGCGGGCCGCCCGCGCGGTCGGCACCGTGTAGAAGCGGGACAGGATGTGCGGGAGCCCGGCCGTCCCCAGGACCAGGGCCAGGCCGAGGCTGATGAAGTCGAAGCGGGCGGTCCAGTCGCCGCCGTACTTGAGCCCCGGGCCGAGGAACCGCATCCCGTGCCCGCTGCGCTCGGCGGCGCTGGTCAGCATCAGGTCGACGTCCCCGTGGAAGCGGATCAGCACGAGCACGGTGAGGGCGACGGCCCCGCCCATGAGCAGGACGGCCTTGACGATCTGGATCCAGGTGGTGGCCCGCATCCCGCCGAAGGACACGTAGATGACCATGAGCGCGCCGACCGCGATCACGGTGAGCGTCCGGGCGGCCGTGCCCGAGTCGCCGAGGAGCAGCCCCACGAGGCTGCCCGCGCCGACCATCTGCGCGACCAGGTAGAGCACCGAGACGGTCACCGAGGAGGTACCGGCGGCGATCCGGACGGGCCGCTCGCTCATCCGCGCCGCGACGACGTCGGCGAGGGTGAAGCGCCCGCAGTTGCGGACCAGTTCGGCGACCAGGAACAGGACGACGAGCCAGGCGACGAGGAAGCCCACCGAGTACAGCAGGCCGTCGTAGCCGAACAGGGCGATGAGGCCGGAGATGCCGAGGAAGGATGCGGCGGACATGTAGTCGCCGGCGATGGCGAAACCGTTCTCCATCGGGGAGAACAGCCGACCGCCCGCGTAGAACTCCTCGGCGGAGCCGTGCCGGTTGCGGCTGACCCAGGTGGTGATGCCCAGGGTGACCGCGATGAAGAGGCTGAACAGGATGAGCGCGAGGGTCTGGTGTTCGGTGGTCACCGGCCGGCCTCCCGGTCCCTGTTCCGGGCCCGTGCCTGGTCCCGGTTCTGTTCGAAGACCGTCCAGCGCAGGTCCAGTGCGGCCCGGTCCCTGCGCCTGCGCGCGTGGCGCGCGTACGCCCAGGTCAGCAGGAAGGTGGTGAGGAACTGTCCGAGACCGGCCAGCAGGGCCACGTTGACGGCGCCGGCGACGGGGCGGGCCATCAGACCGGGCGCTGCCGTCGCCGCGACCACGTAGGCGACGTACCAGAGGAGGAATCCGGCGGTCGCCGGTACGACGAAGCCCCGGTAGCGGCTGCGGACCTCCTGGAAGGCGGCGCTGCGCTGCACCTCCAGGTAGATGCTGTCGGACGCACCGGGCGCGGGCCCGCCGACGCCGCCGGGCTGCCGCGGCGGTGTGTCCTCGTACCCGTTTTCGCCCTCGCCCCAACCGACGGCGAGCGCGTCGTACCAGGGGTCGTCGAGCCGGATCGTTCCGGCGTCGGGACCTTCGTGCTTGTCCACCGAACTCTCCTTGTCCGCTGCCGCATCGGCGGCACGGCCACAAGGATGAGCGGAATGGGCGGTTTCCGGACTGGTGTACCGGTGCTCTTCACTCCAACAGGTGACGCGCGTGCAATTCCCCCGCGGCGGCCGGCACCCCGGTAGGGCGCCGGCCGCCGCCGAACGGTCAGGCGTCGATGCGCGAGCGGTCCAGGGTCGCGGCGGAGCTGGTGATGAACTCCTTGCGCGGGGCGACCTCGTTGCCCATCAGCAGGTCGAAGACCTGCTCGGCCGCCTCCAGGTCGCCGATGTTGATCCGGCGCAGGGTGCGGTGGCGGGGGTCCATGGTGGTCTCGGCCAGTTGGTCCGCGTCCATCTCGCCCAGACCCTTGTAGCGCTGGATCGATTCCTTGTAGCGGATGTTCTTCCGCTGGAATTCCAGCAGGGTCTGGCGCAGTTCGTTGTCGGAATACGTGTAGACGTACTTGTCCTGGCCCTTCTTGGGCTGGACGAGTTCGATCCGGTGCAGCGGCGGAACGGCCGCGAAGACACGGCCCGCCTCGACCATCGGCCGCATGTACCGCTGGAAGAGCGTCAGCAGCAGGCAGCGGATGTGCGCACCGTCCACATCTGCGTCGACGAGCAGGACGATCTTGCCGTAGCGCGCGGCGTCAATGTCGAAGGTCCGGCCCGAGCCGGCCCCTATGACCTGGATGATCGCGCCGCACTCCGCGTTCTTCAGCATGTCCGAGACCGAGGACTTCTGAACGTTCAGAATCTTGCCGCGGATCGGGAGCAGCGCCTGGAATTCTGAATTCCGGGCCAGCTTCGCGGTGCCGAGTGCGGAGTCCCCCTCGACGATGAACAGCTCGCTGCGCTCGACGTCGTCACTGCGGCAGTCGGCCAGCTTGGCGGGCAGCGAGGACGTCTCCAGCGCCGTCTTCCGCCGCTGCGCCTCCTTGTGCTGACGGGCGGCGATACGGGTCCGGGCCGCCGCGACGATCTTCTCCATCACGGCGCGGGCCTGCTGCTTGTCGTCGCGCTTGGTGGAGGTCAGGAAGGCCTTGAGCTCCTTGGCGACGACGGAGGCGACGATCCTGGCGGCCGCCGAGGTGCCCAGCACCTCCTTGGTCTGGCCCTCGAACTGCGGCTCGGCCAGCCGGACGGTGACGACCGCGGTCATGCCCTCCATGGCGTCGTCCTTGACGACGTCGTCCTCGGCGACGCGCAGCAGCTTCGCCGACCGCAGCACCTCGTTCACGGTCTTGGTGACCGAGCGCTCGAAGCCGGTGACGTGGGTGCCGCCCTTGGGCGTGGCGATGATGTTGACGAAGGACTTGACCGTGCTCTCGTAGCCGGTGCCCCAGCGCAGGGCGATGTCCACGCCGAGCTCGCGGGTGACCTCGGTGGGGGTCATGTGGCCGCGCTCGTCGAGGACGGGGACGGTCTCCTTGAAGGTGCCCTGGCCGCTCAGGCGCAGCACGTCGCAGACGGCCTTGTCCTGGGCGAGGTAGTCGCAGAACTCGCTGATGCCGCCGTCGAAGCGGAAGACCTCCTCGGTCTTGCCGGCGCCGTCGATGCCGCGCTCGTCGCGGACGATGAGCGTCAGGCCGGGGACGAGGAAGGCGGTCTGGCGGGCGCGCTGGTGGAGGGTCTCCAGGGAGAGCCGGGCGTCCTTGAGGAAGATCTGCCGGTCGGCCCAGTAGCGGACCCGGGTGCCGGTCTTGCCCTTGGTGATCCGCTTGACCTTGCGCAGGCCGTTGGCCGGGTCGAACGGGCTGTCCGGCCCCTGCTCGGTGAAGACCCCGGGGACGCCGCGGCGGAAGCTGATCGCGTGGGTGGAGCTGCCGCGGTCGACCTCGACGTCGAGGCGGGAGGAGAGGGCGTTGACCACGGAGGCGCCGACGCCGTGCAGACCGCCGGAGGCCGCGTACGAGCCGCCGCCGAACTTGCCTCCGGCGTGCAGCTTGGTCATGACGACCTCGACGCCGGACAGCCCGGTCTTGGGCTCGACGTCGACGGGGATGCCGCGGCCGTTGTCGCGGACCTCGACCGAGGCGTCGTCGTGGAGGACCACCTCGATGTGGTCGCAGTAGCCGGCCAGGGCCTCGTCGACGGCGTTGTCGATGATCTCCCACAGGCAGTGCATGAGACCGCGGCTGTCGGTGGACCCGATGTACATACCGGGGCGCTTGCGGACGGCCTCGAGGCCTTCGAGGACGAGCAGGTGCCGCGCGGTGTAGTTGGAGCCGTCCCGGTCTGCTCCGGACAGCAGCGCGCTGGAAGGCACGGACGTGTCGGCGGTCACGCAGTTCGCTCCTCGCTGAATTTCTTTCCTGGCCCGATCGGGGTGCAGGGTGGCTCGGTTGCCCGTCGAAGGGTACCGAGGCCTGGTAGAGCCGATGCAACGCCACCCTCGCCCGGGATCAGCCTAGTGCAGATCCGTACGGGTGTTCGATCCCCCAAGGGGGTGAAGCAAACATCACGTTCCCTTCCAGGCATGAACCATTTAGGGTTCGGGCACGTCCTCATGCACAACCGGCACTCGCGCCGGGGAGGACGACTGCGACAGACGAACTGCGACAAGCGAACGACTGACAACGCGAAACCGTAAAGCAACGCAATACGGCTCCTTCGCCGCCAACCGGCAGCAGCCGGCCAGCTTCGGAAGGAAGTTTCGAGGAAAAGCCGCGAGCGGGAACGTTTTCGGCCTGGTTGGATGTTGACCCTGGTACGACAGCTCGTCGAGCTGAGAGAAGAGGCGACGTGACTACTGTTCTGACACCCGCGACCCCGCTGACGGCCGCTGACCGATGCGACCGTTGCGGCGCCCAGGCATATCTGCGCGTCGTCCTGCTGAGCGGCGGTGAACTGCTCTTCTGCGCCCACCACGGACGTAAGTTCGAGCCGGAACTCAAGAAGATCGCCGCGGAAATACAGGATGAGACCGAGCGGCTGACGTCCGCCCCGGCGGCGCACGCCGACACCGAGGACCGCTGAACCAGCCTGTCCCTCGCATCCGACGAGCCAGGACCGGCCCGAGCCGGTCGACGGGCGGCACTTCTGAGACCCAGAGGCGCCGCCCGTCCTTGCGTTTACGGCCCATGCGGGCTCGCGTTCACGGCCCCTGCGGCGCCCCGGCCACACCCAGGGCCTCGTTGGGATCATGGCTCAAAACAGCCCCTGAAAGGGCCGACGGTGCTCCTGCCGGGACTCCTGAGACCACAGTGGCCCGGTGTGCCGCTCCCTCCGCTCCCCGCGAATGCCCCGTAAGGGCCCCTGCGGCCGGTGTGTAGCGCTTTGCCCCGCCCCATCGGACGTTCCGGTCGGCCGCCGGCCGCGGGGACGTCTCGGAGGCCGTCACGAAGCCGGCGAAGGCCGCGATACGCGTGTAGACCCCCGGGCTGTCCGCCCGGCCGCAGCCCCGCCCCCACGACACCACGCCGATGAGCCGCCCCTGCGCGACGAGCGGACCGCCGCTGTCGCCCTGACAGGCGTCCCTTCCCCCGCTGCGGTGGCCGGCGCAGACCATGGACTCCGGGCGGTACTGGCCGTCCGCGTCCCCCGGGTAAGCGCGCAGACACACCTCGTCCGCCAGCACCGTCACCCGGGCGGCGCGCAGTGCGTACGCGTAGTCACCGAACCCGCTCGTGTCGCCCCATCCGTAGATGACGGCCTCACTGCCCTCGGCGTAGCCCGGATGCCCCTTCTCGGCCAGCGGCAGCACGGAACCTGCGGGCACGGCTTCGTCGAGGTCCAGCACCGCGACGTCCCCGGTGTTGCTGTGCGGGTCGTAGTCCGGGTTGACCCGGGCCGCGCGCACCGTGATCTCCCTGCCCTCGGCCGCCCGCAACTGCGTGCGGCCGGTGATCACGCGGAGGTCGGGAACGGTGTCGACCGGGCCGCCGAGGACCTCGGGGCTGAGGCAGTGGGCCGCGGTGACCACCCGGGTCGGGCCCACGAGGACGCCGCCGCAGAACTGACCGCCGCGCATACCTCCGAACCGGTCACGGCTGGCCAGGGCCACCACCCAGGGGCTGTCGGCGACCTTCACCGGCCTGCCGCCGATGACCACACTGTCCGCGGCGGCCTGGGGTGCACGGGCCAGCGGCGCCGCCGCAGCCCCCGCCGCCAGGGCCAGCGCACCCGCCAGAGCACGGGCATAGGGTCGACGCATCGGGCCTCCTGACTCTGAGTGTGGATGACTCCACCCAGAGTGGGATGCCCGGTGGCCGGGCGCACCCGCGCGCGGCCACCGCCGGCACGGTCGGGTCAGTCCAGGTAGTCGCGCAGCACCTGGGAGCGCGACGGGTGGCGCAGCTTCGACATCGTCTTCGACTCGATCTGGCGGATGCGCTCACGCGTGACGCCGTAGACCTTGCCGATCTCGTCGAGGGTCTTGGGCTGGCCGTCGGTGAGGCCGAAGCGCATGGAGACGACGCCGGCCTCGCGTTCGCTGAGGGTGTCCAGCACCGAGTGCAGCTGCTCCTGCAGGAGCGTGAAGCTGACCGCGTCGGCCGGGACGACCGCCTCGGAGTCCTCGATGAGGTCGCCGAACTCGCTGTCGCCGTCCTCACCCAGCGGGGTGTGCAGGGAGATCGGCTCGCGGCCGTACTTCTGGACCTCGATGACCTTCTCGGGGGTCATGTCGAGTTCCTTGGCCAGCTCCTCCGGAGTGGGCTCGCGGCCCAGGTCCTGGAGCATCTGCCGCTGCACGCGGGCAAGCTTGTTGATCACCTCGACCATGTGCACGGGGATGCGGATCGTGCGGGCCTGGTCGGCCATGGCGCGCGTGATCGCCTGGCGGATCCACCACGTCGCGTAGGTGGAGAACTTGTAGCCCTTGGTGTAGTCGAACTTCTCGACCGCGCGGATCAGACCCAGGTTGCCCTCCTGGATCAGGTCCAGGAAGAGCATGCCGCGGCCGGTGTAGCGCTTGGCGAGCGAGACCACGAGGCGGAGGTTGGCCTCCAGCAGGTGGTTCTTGGCCCGGCGGCCGTCCTCGGCGATGATCTCCAGTTCGCGCTTGAGCTTGGGCGCCAGCTTGTCCGAGCTGGCGAGCTTGTCCTCGGCGAACAGCCCCGCCTCGATCCGCTTGGCGAGCTCCACCTCCTGCTCGGCGTTGAGCAGCGGGACCTTGCCGATCTGCTTGAGGTAGTCCTTGACGGGGTCGGCGGTGGCGCCGGCCACGGCGACCTGCTGGGCCGGGGCGTCGTCCTCGTCGTCGGAGATGACGAAGCCCTTGGTCTCGCCGCCCTCCTCCTCTTCCTCGACGTCGCCCTTGACCTCGCCGGGCCCCTCCTCGATGAGGTCTTCCTCGGCGATCTCGTCGGTGTCCTTCTTGGCAGCCGTCTTCTTCGCGGCCGTCTTCTTGGCGGCGGGCGCGGCCTTCTTGGCCGCGGTCTTCTTCGCCGCCGTCTTCTTGGCCGCCGTCTTCTTGGCGGCGGGCTCGGCTGCGGGCTCCTGCGCCAACGCGTCCGTGGGCTCCGGGTCCGCCGTTTCGGCCGCCGGCGCCGCGGCGGCGACGGTCCGCGCAGCCGTCGTCTTCGTCGCGGCGGTCTTCGTGGCCGCCCGCTTGGCCGGGGTCTTCGCTGCGACGCTCTTGCGGGTGGTGCGCTTGGGCGACTCCGCGGCACTGACCATCAGCGTCACACCCTCTTCCTCGAGGATCTGGTTGAGGCTGCGCAGAACATTCTTCCACTGGGTCGCAGGAATCTGGTCAGCCTCGAAGGCCCGACGCACGTCATCGCCGGCGATCTGCCCCTCGGCCTTGCCCCGCTCGATGAGCGCCATCACAGACTCGGAATCGGCGATCTCCGGCGGGAGCGTACGGGATGTGCTGGCCGACACGAACAACCTCTCGGAACGATGGGAACGGCTTCCGACCCCGGCCGGATGGTGCTGGACCGGAGCCGACGACCACCGACTGGGGATGGGCCGGGGGCGCGGGCAGGGGCCGGGGAGCTGCACAGCACCCGCAAGGGCTGCTGTCTTCCCTCCGTCGGCCATCACCTCTCTAGGTCATCGCTTGACTTCGCAGAGCGTTACGCCCCAATCTTCGTGGCCCAAGTCACACGCCGGGGCCGAAAGGTGCACCCTGGAGGACGTATACGCAGGTCAGACGGGGTGTGCGGGCATCGGGCACCATCGCAAAACGGCCGGAAAGGGCCCGGTGGGGGCCGGATCCGGGCATCGCGGAAGGACGGCTCCACAAGGCCGCGCACGCTGGTGTCGCCGGACCCGGCCGGGTCCGGCGACCTGTGCGAGTACCTCCGGGCCTCCTGTCCGCGGCTCCGTCAGTGCTCGCGCGGGGCGGGCACCACGCGCTCGACCTCGGGGTGCACCGTCAGCAGCTGGCGCATCGCGCTCTCGGCACCGGCCGCGTCCCCCGAGGCGAGGGCCTCCACGAGTCGCGCGTGGTGCGCGACGCAGGTCTCGCTGGGGCGGTCGCAGGTGGTCGTGGGGCTGCCGGATACCTGGAGCGCGGCGGAGACGATGCCGGAGAGGTGCTCCAGCATGCGGTTGCCCGCGACCTGGATGAGGAGGGCGTGGAACTCGTTGTCGGCGCGCGCGAAGGTGATCGCGTCGCCCTGTCCGAGGGCGTGGCCCATGATCTCGACCATGTCGGCCAGGCGCTGCTGGACGTCCGCACGGCCGTGCCCCGCGGCGAGCCGGGCGGCGAGGGGCTCGATGGTCCAGCGGAGCTCGTTGAGTTCGCGGCGCTGGTCCTCGCGCTGGGGGCCGAAGGCGCGCCACTCGATGATGTCGGGGTCGAGGAGGTTCCAGTCGGCGACGGGGCGGACCCGGGTGCCGACGTTGGGGCGGGCGCTGACGAGGCCCTTGGCCTCCAGCACGCGCAGCGATTCGCGGACGACCGTGCGGGAGACCTCGAAGCGCTGGCCGATCTCCTCGGGAACGAGCGGGCGGTCCGCCCCCAGGTCGCCGGAGACGATCATCTGGCCGAGCTGCTGTACGAGTTGGCCGTGCAGTCCGCGGCCTCGGCTGCCTGCCGCGCGGCGCCCGACCCGGCTCAACTCGACGTCGGCGCCGTCCCAGTGGGGCGTTCCGACGCGGTCGGTCCCGGAGGACTCCGCGTAGGGATAGCGGTCCAGTTCGCCCGGGCCGACGAGGCCGGAGTCGGCATGGCGGGCGGCGGTCATCATGGTGTGCGCAAGGGTACTCACGAATCCTTTGTCGGCCGCACCCTCATGACCCTTGAGGTCTTTGGTGAAAAGCACACGAAAGGGTGATAGGCGTCACCTGCGCAATTGACGACTTATCGTAAAGAACCGGGCTCTTCATGGGGAGTTGCGGTCCCGTTCACCTGATGTGGGCGTCTCCGGTCGTCCGGCGACCGCGAACGGGACCACATCGATCACCAACGCACTCGACCGCGCAGTCCTGTGAACCCATAGGCGCACAACAGGACCATCAACGACAACACCAATGCGGTGCCCACGGGTTGGGCCATCACCCGGAGGGCCCCCAGGACCAGGCGGTCGGCCTCCGGGGGCCACTGCCCCCAGGCCAGCCCGCGCAGCCGGACCGCAGCCCCGGCCACCGAACGGACAGACGGCCCCTCCAGCACCTCGCGCACCAGCGGTACCACCCCCACGGGGACGGCGAGCACTGCGGCCAGGCCGGCGGTCGCCGACCGGAAGACCCCGGAGGCCAGCACCCCCGCCCAGGCGCACCCGACCAGCAGACCGGCCCAGCTCACCGCGGAGACCCACCGGTCGGGGGTGCCCCGCGGTCCGCTGCCGAAGACGAGGTGCAGGGCCGCGGCATCGGCGGCCACGGCGAGCACGCCGAGCAGCAGGGCGAGGGCTGCGCAGACGGCGAGCTTGGCCGCGAGCAGTCCCACCCGGCGCGGCACCGTGCCGCGATGGGCGGCGAGGGCGGGGTAGCGGTACTCCTCCCCGAATGCCAGCGCACCGAGGAGGCCGGCCCCGAGGGCTGCGGGCGGCAGGGGCAGCAGCTCGGGCCAGGCGGCCAGCACGCGGTTCTGCGGGGTGTGGCCGGAGCGCGCCAGCACCAGGGCGATCAGGACGGAGACGGCGACGACGAGGCCGGCGGTGAGGGCGGGCGTGGCGGTTCCGCAGACGCGCAGCAGTTCGTAGCGCAGGGGCCGCAGCGGGCCGCCCACCCTGCGCACCGGCGAGGCCGGCGGCCGGACGGGGGACCGCGGGTGGCGGCTCCCGGCCGGGGACGGGGCCGCCGCTCCGGGGGAGGAGCGGTCAGCGGTTGCGGCCGCTCCGGCGGAGGCCTCGACGTCGGACGCGGTCCGGGCCTGCGGGACCGGCGCCTCCTCCGGCGCGACGAGGGTGCTGGCGTCGCCGGTCTCGTCGGCGAGCCGGTGGACGAGGACGCCGTGGCGGAAGGCCGCCTCACCGACCTCGGCGCAGTTCGTCCCGTACACGGACAGGAGGTTGCCGCTCTCCTCGACGATCTCCACCGCGCGCTGGGCGTCCCGGGCCTCGCGGCCGAGCACGTCGGCCAGGCGGGCGGCGTGCGGGGTGCGCACGGCGACCCGCGGCCGCAGCCGGGTGCGGGCGAACGCGGCGGCGTCCAGGTCGGCGACGAGCCGGCCGGCGGCGATGCTGACGACCCGGTCCGCGCAGCGTGCGGCCTCTTTCGCGTCGTCAGTGGTGAACAGGACCGCCCCGCCGAGGGCGGCGTGGCGGCGCAGCAGGCCGTGGAGCCAGTCGCGGTCGCGGGGCGAGAGTCCCGCGGAGGGCTCGTCGAGGAGCAGGGTGCACGGGTCGGCGAGCAGGGCCGCGGCCAGGGCCACGCGGCGTTCCATTCCGCGCGAGAGGGAGCCGAGCCGCTGGTCGCGCAGGCCGGCGACGCCGACGACCTCGAGGGCGGTATCGGCCCGGGAGGCGGACACTCCGGCGGCCGCGCACAGCATCCGCAGCTGGCCGCGGACCGTCCGCGAGGGGTTGCCGGGCACATCGCCGAGCAGGACGCCGACCTCTCGGCCGGGATGCGGGATCCGGTGCAGCGGGCGCCCGCGGAAGTAGGTGATTCCGCGGCCTGGTTCGAGCTCCAGCATGAGGCGCAGGGCGGTGGTCTTGCCCGAACCCGGTTCGCCGAGAAGGGCCGTGACGGCCCCCGGGGGGGCCTCGAAGGTGAGGTCGTCCACGCGGGGCAGGAGGTCTCGACGGGGAATGCTGGTGAGTCCGATGGCCTGGAGCATCGCTTCTCTCGCGGGGGGTGAGACCGCTCTGCGGCAGGGTCAATACCCCATACAAGATAACGAGATATGTCCGATTTTCGCCGCATCTTGGGCGTGTGCACACCCGTGTCGGCAGCAGAGTTCTCGGTTCCCCGACCGGGAACTCAGGCTTCCGGCCGCAGCATCGGGGGGTTGAGCAGGGTGGCACCGCCGGCCCGGAACAGCTGGGCGGGCCGCCCGCCCTGACGGGTCGTCGTCCCGCCGGCGGGCACGAGGAACCCGGGGGTCCCGGTGACCTTGCGGTGGAAGTTGCGGGGGTCGAGGGCCACGCCCCACACGGCCTCGTAGACCCGGCGCAGCTCACCGACGGTGAACTCGGGCGGGCAGAAGGCGGTGGCCAGGGACGAGTACTCGATCTTCGAGCGGGCCCGCTCGACACCGTCGGCGAGGATCCGGGTGTGGTCGAAGGCGAGTCCGGAGGACGCTTCCTCCTCGGCTGCGAGGAGCTCGTCGACGGGGGCCCAGCGCGCGCTGTTGGCGTCTCCGCCGGCCCGGGGCGCGGGCAGGTCCGGAGCCAGGACGAGGTGCGCGACGCTGACCACGCGCATCCGCGGATCCCGCTTCGGGTCCCCGTACGTCGCGAGCTGCTCCAGGTGGGCGCCGCTGCCCGCGCCCGGCTCGGCGGGGTCGTGCGCGCACAGCCCGGTTTCCTCGGAGAGCTCCCGGGCCGCGGCGGCCGCCAGGTCCTCGTCCCCGCGTACGAAGCCGCCGGGCAGGGCCCAGCGTCCCTGGAACGGCTGCTCGCCGCGCCGGACGACGAGTGCGCAGAGGGCATGGCGCCGTACGGTGAGCACGACCAGGTCGACGGTGACGGCGAACGGCGGATAGGCCGACGGGTCGTAGGGAGACATGCCGCGATCATAGTCGTCTTCCTGACGATAAACAGGGCTTTCGTGATCCTGAAGACGACGACGGGCAGCCTACCCGCCCAGTTGGAGCGCATCGGCCGCCTCCTCGACCATGCCGAGGCCGAGCCTGCTGATCCGCAGGGCGAAGGGCTCGCCCGCCACCCGTAGGCCGGACAGCCGCAGGGCACCGAGCGGGGCGCCGGGCAACGGGACGAGGGCGACCGTGCCGGCCGGGGCATCGGGTCGGATGCCGGCGAGCGCAGCCAGGACGTGGACTCCCGCCGCCGCGGACACCGCCGCGGGACGGCAGGCCGCCGGGTGCGGGAGCGGCGCGCTGCCCGCGGTGCGCTGCTCGGCCGCGTACATCTCCGGCAACCGGAACCCGAAGCTCTCCGCGGCGTCCAGCAGCCCCCGCAGCAGTGCGGCGGCCTCCTCCGCGAAGCCCGCCTGGGCCAGGCCGGCGACCGCCACGGCGCTCTCGTACGCCCGTACCGAGCCCGCGCGGTGGCCGAAGGGGTTGTGTCCGGGCTCCCGCGCGGCCATGCTCCGCAGCCCCCAACCGGAGTCCATGGCGGGTGCCGCGAGGAGCCGGACGAGCTGTTCCGCGCGGACGCGGTCCAGCAGGCCGGGCGCGAACAGCCCGCCTCCGAGCAGGCCGGTGTCGAAGAGGTGCGCGCAGGCTCCCGTGAGCCGGGGCAGCGGCCGCCCGTCGGGGTGCAGGGCGGCTGCCGGCCTGCCGCCGTCGGGCCCGTCGATCCAGAAGCGGTCCCGGAAGCGGCTGCGCAGCGCCTCCGCCCAGTCGCGCCACTCCTGGGCGCCGGCCCGCCCGCACCCGTCCAGCAGGTCGGCGCCGAGGAGGGCGGCGCGGTGGGCGTGCGCCTGGGTCTCGCAGCGGCGCGGCCCCGGATCCGGATCCGCGACGAACCCGTCCTCCCCGAGGGCTCCGCGCAGCCAACCCAGGCACTGCTCGGCGGCCGGGAGCAGCCGGGCCACCTCGCCTTCGGGCATCCCCCACCGCCGCGCCTCGGCCAGCACCGCGGGGAAGGCGAGCGTGGCCTCGGTGCCGGTGCAGCCCGGCGGGAGCTGCGGGCCCGCGCCGCGCAGCGGGCCCGGGATCTTCCCGGCGTCGGGGCCGGGGCCGCCGGTCTGGCTCCGGGCCAAGGTGCGCAGGGTGGCCGCGGCGAGCCCGGTCCCGAGCGGCAGTGCCATCCTGGCGGCCCACAGGGATTCCGCGGGGGCCAGGCCGAGCCGCCACGGCACTCCGGCGGCGGCGAAGGCGTCGGCCGGCTCCTCGTGGTCCCGCAGGAGCAGCGCGCCGAGGTCCTCGACGCTGGTCCGCAACCAGGCCCCGGCCCGCGGGTCGTCGCACTCGGCCCGGGCGTCGGACAGCGGGTTCGCGACCTGTCCGGCCGGTGCCCGGGAGGTGCGGGCGGCCGTGGTCCGCAGTTCGATGGTCCGGGATTCCCCCGGCCCCAGTTCGAGCTGCCACCGCAGCAGCCCCGCGGAGGCGAGCGCGTCGTCGGGGGCCGGTTCGGCAGCGGTGACGGCCTGCGCGTCGCCCGTGCTCCAGCGCAGCCCGGCGGCGTGCACCCCGGCGGGCAGTTCCGGTCCGGCCCGTCCGGCGGCCACCGCGGCGAGTTCGGCGAGGTCCGTGCCGAGGAGGACCTCCACGGGCAGGCGCACCGGGCGGGCGGTGAAGCTGCGCAGGGTGATCCGCTCGGTGCCGTCCGCGTGCCGCACCCGTTCGACGCCGATGTCGGGATCGGGGCCGGCCTCGGTGCCGGTGCGGACGGTGGCGGTGAAGGAGGCCCGGTCGGAGCCGAGGCTGCGCCCCTGGACCGCGACCGGTTCCCGGCCGCCCACCCTGAGCACGCAGCGGGACAGGAGCCGCCGCCCCGACCGGTAGATCCCGTCGATCCCGCGGCCGGTGAGCTGGCCGTGCTCGGGCGAGATGACCAGGCAGGGTGCCGATACGCAGATGACGGCCCCGTGAACGGGCGGCAGTTCGGGTCTGGGGGCTGGGATTGCAGAGGTGGCCATGGTCCGCCTTGTCTGGGCGCGCTGCGCTCCGGTCGGTTCCGCGGGGCGGCGGGACCGGGCCCCCGTCACCCTCCTGGGGAACGCCCCCGCCCCCGCCCGGGTCACGGTGCAGCGCCGGGGCAGGCCCCGGCTCACCGGTCGCTCCCGGTGGTGCGGCGGCCCTCGCGACGGCCTCCCCGGTCCTTGCGGCCCGGCGGGCGGGTGAGGGCCGCGGTGCGCTTGCGGCGGGGTTCCCTGCGCCGCCGTTCGGCCCGCAGGCAGGCCCGCAGCCCCTCCGGGTCGATGCCCTCGTTGCAGGCGTGGTGGAGGAGCTGGGCGAAGCGGTAATCGGCGTCCGCCTGGAGGGCGAGCCCCAGGGCGATGCGGGCGGTCGGCTCGTCCCCCGTGGACCAGGAGACCCAGCCGGCGAGGGTGAGCGGGGCGGCCGCGTGCTCGCCGTAGGCGCCGACGCAGCGCCTGGCCAGGGCCCGCCACAGGCGCAGCGCGGGAGCGGCCTCCTCGTCCTCCATCCATTCGGCGGCGATGTCCCTCGTCTCGCGGTCCTGGAGGCCGAGGATGAGGGTCGCGGCCTCGTCGTGCCCGAGCAGGGCGTCGTCCCAGTCGTCGGCCCCCGGTCCGCCCTCGACGGGTGGGGCGAGGGTGAGGCGCCGCATGAGGGTGCGGGCCAGCGTGATGGTCTCGGTGCCGATGTCCTCGCGGCTCGCCCCGTCGAGGATCTTCGGTACGAGGGTGGCGGCGGCCTGGTCGAGAGCGCGCTCCATCTCCCGTGCGATGGCTCCGCGCAGCGGTGCGAGGCGCGCCTCGATCTCCCGCAGGGAGCCGCGGATCCGCAGGCCCGCGAAGGTGGCGGCGGCCGCTGCCACCGAGGTGCCGGGGGCCGCCAGGACGCTGCCCTCGGCCGGGCAGCAGCGCTCGTCGGGGCAGCAGTAGGACCAGTAGCGGCCGCCGGAGATGCACAGGGCCTCCAGGACGGGTACGTCGAGCGCGCCGCAGGCCAGCCTGATCCGCTGGGCCAGGGGCCGCAGCCGGGTCATCACCCGCTGGCCGCTCTCGCCGACGCGCGGGTCCTGGCACAGGAACAGGATGATGCCGTCGGGCTTGCCGGCGCGCCGTTCGCTGCCCTGGACGAGGCAGTCGGCGACCAGCCGGGCGGTGTCCTCCCATTCGGCGGGCGCGGTGGGGATGCCGAGTCGGAGCCGGCCGCCGAAGCGCCCGCCCTCGCCGTGCACGGCGACCATGACGAGGGAGTCGGTGGGGTGGAACCCGACCAGGTAGGGCAGCGCGTCCGCCAGTTCGGCGGGGCTGCGCAGCGTGATCTGGGGGTCGGTGGGAGCTCCGGACGGGCTGATGGAGGGCCGGCCGGACGGGGTGCGCGAAGCGTGGTCGTTCGTCATGCCCCGACGGTCCCGCGCAGGGTCCGATCCCGAAAGCCCTGTGGATAACGATTGATCGTTCAACATCCACAGGTGCGGGCCGTCGTTGGCGCGATGTCGGAGGCATCGGGTTGCATGGGGGCATGAACGCAGACCTGAGGTCCTCGGCCGACTCCGTACTGGCCCGTCTCGTGGGTGACACCACGGGCACCGCCCGACTGCGCGAGGACCAGTGGCTCGCGATCGAAGCGCTGGTCGCGCACAAGCGGCGCGCCCTGGTGGTGCAGCGCACCGGCTGGGGCAAGTCCGCGGTGTACTTCGTGGCCACCTCGCTGCTGCGGGCCGCCGGCTCCGGGCCCACCGTGATCGTCTCCCCGCTGCTCGCGCTGATGCGCAACCAGGTCGAGGCGGCGGCCCGCGCCGGCATCCGCGCCCGCACCATCAACTCGGCCAACCCGGAGGAGTGGGAGGGGATCCAGGCCGAGGTGGCGGCCGGCGAGGTGGACGTGTTGCTGGTCAGCCCCGAGCGGCTCAACAACCCCGACTTCCGCGACCAGGTCCTGCCCAAGCTGGCCGCCGCGACCGGACTGCTCGTGGTGGACGAGGCCCATTGCATCTCCGACTGGGGGCACGACTTCCGCCCCGACTACCGACGGCTGCGCACGATGTTGGCCGACCTGCCGCCCGGCGTCCCGGTGCTGGCGACGACCGCCACGGCCAACGCCCGGGTGACCGCCGACGTCGCCGAACAGCTGGGCACGGGTGCCGGGAGCGACGCTCTGGTGCTGCGCGGCCCGCTGGACCGGGAGAGCCTGAGCCTGGCCGTGCTGACCCTGCCCGACGCGGCGCACCGACTTGCCTGGCTCGCCGACCACCTGGGCGAGCTGCCCGGTTCCGGGATCATCTACACCCTGACGGTGGCCGCGGCCGAGGAGGTCACCGCGTACCTGCGCCACCGCGGGCACACGGTGGCCTCGTACACCGGCAAGACGGAGAACGCCGACCGACTGCAGGCCGAGGACGACCTGCAGGCCAACCGGGTCAAGGCCCTGGTCGCGACCTCGGCCCTGGGCATGGGCTTCGACAAGCCCGACCTGGGCTTCGTCGTCCATCTGGGCTCTCCGTCCTCGCCCATCGCGTACTACCAGCAGGTCGGCCGTGCCGGCCGCGGCGTGGAGCACGCGGAGGTGCTGCTGCTGCCGGGCCGCGAGGACGAAGCCATCTGGCAGTACTTCGCCTCGGTGGCCTTCCCGCCGGAGGAGCAGGTGCGCCGCACCCTCGACGTGCTGGCCGGGGCGGGCCGGCCGCTGTCGCTGCCCGCCCTGGAGCCGCTGGTGGACCTGCGGCGCACCCGCCTGGAGACGATGCTCAAGGTCCTGGACGTCGACGGTGCGGTGCACCGCGTCAAGGGCGGTTGGACTTCGACGGGCGAGGCGTGGGTATACGACGCCGAGCGCTACGCCTGGGTGGCCCGCCAGCGCGCCGCCGAGCAGCAGGCCATGCGGGACTACGCGGCGACCACGGGGTGCCGCATGGAGTTCCTGCGCCGGCAGTTGGACGACGAGGCGGCGGCGCCGTGCGGCCGCTGCGACAACTGCGCCGGGGCCCGCTTCACGGCGGACGTCTCCGGCGCCGCCCTGGACACCGCCCGGGGCGAGCTCGGCCGTCCCGGGGTGGAGTTGGAGCCGCGCCGGATGTGGCCGACCGGGCTGGCAGCCGTCGGCGTCGACCTCAAGGGCCGCATCCCCGCCGGGGAACAGGCCGCTCCCGGGCGGGCGCTCGGCCGGCTCTCCGACATCGGCTGGGGCAACCGGCTGCGTCCCATGCTCAGCGCGGGGGCCCCGGACCAGCCGATCCCGGACGACGTGGCGCAGGCCGTGGTGGCGGTTCTCGCCGACTGGGCCCGGGGCCCGGGCGGCTGGGCCTCGGGGGCCCCGGACGCGCCCTCCCGGCCGGTGGGAGTGGTGTCCCTCCCTTCGCGCAGCCGCCCGCAGCTGGTCGGCTCGCTGGCCGCGCGCATCGCGGAGGTCGGCCGGCTCCCGCTGCTCGGGGCCCTGTCCTACACCGACCAGGTCCCGGAGTTCGGCCTGCCCTCCTCCAACAGCGCCCAGCGGGTACGCGGCCTCCACAAGGCCCTGGAAGTCCCCGCGGAGTTGGCTGCGGCGTTGGCCGCGGCGGCCGGCCCCGTGCTTCTCGTCGACGACCGGGCGGAGACCGGCTGGACGCTCGCGGTGGCCGCCCGACTGCTCCGCCAGGAAGGCGCGAAGGGGGTGTTTCCGCTGGTACTCGCGGTTCAGCCGTAGCCGGATGGGTCGCCGTCGGCCCGGCGGGGCAAGGATATGAGCGGCATACAGGCTAATTCCGGTCGGCGGCATCAATTGCTCATTGCCGCGCACTCGCGCACCACGCGAGAATTGGGGAGCTCCCGCTCGGCTCGACGGCACTCATTGGGTCGTGCTGCGGCGCGCCCGCACCCCAGCTGTGCCCGTCCGCGGGCGTGTACCCGAAGGGAGGACCGTGACCTTCGGATTCGCCCCGCCCTCCACATCGTCACTGGGACCGGCGGCCCGCGGCGGTAGCCGGCACGGGAGACTGCTGGAACCCGCAGAGTGGACGGCGGCGGGCATCCCCCTGCTGAGCAATCCCCGCGAGGTCGTCAGCGGCCTGCACTCCCGGCACAACCCCAGGCCGTCGACCGCGGTGCTCGCCGTCCTCGGCCCCGAGGAACGGCTCGTCGCGAGCGCGTCGTTCGTCCAGCGGACCGCATCGGCCGACGGCTGGGAGTACCGCAACGCACTGCTGGCCGCCCTGCGCCGCGTCATCCCCCACGACCTGCGGCGCCGCACCCCGGTCCGCACGGCCGTGTTGATGTACTGCCGGGACGGCGACGAGCGGTGGACCGAGGAGGACGGCGCCTGGATGTGGGGCCTGCGGGACGCCTGCACCCTGCACGGCCTGCGCTGTGGCGCGTACATCACGCTGACCCGCAACGGCTGGCAGGTGCTCGGTGAGGGCCGGGGCGGCAGGAGCCCCAGCTCGGAGTCGCGACCGGAGCGGCTCGGCGACACCGTGGGCGAGTTCCCCACGCTGAACCTGAGCACCGGCGGCGGCGCGGCCGAGGCCCTGCGCCGCACTGCCGCACGCTGACCCGTCTCCGCCGGTCCGCGGTCCGACGGCGCCTGCCCGCGGTCCGGCCGACGGCCGATCCCCCGCATCCGCGGTCTCACCTGCGTGGAACCGCGTGCGGGCAACCCTCAAGGCCGGACACCCGGTGGGCGTTCGGCGGTTCGAGGGCTGGCTTCAGCGGGGCCGGCGTCGGCCAGCCCCGCCCCTCGCCCGCACCGGGGTACGGGGCGTCAGACGCCCGCGCCCAGCACCGAGTTGATCCGCTGCGGGTCACCGCAGACGATCAGCAGCGCACCTGCCCGCGCAAGCGCGACCGGCAGGGTGGCAGCGGCAGCCTCCGTGAGTCCGCCGTTGGCCGCGAAGACCACGACGGGACGGGCGGCGGCACGCTTGACCTGCGCCGCGTCCGCGTAGAACACGTCGTCCGCGGCGTCGTGCAGGGCCCAGTAAGCGGCCTCACCGAAGGACAGTTCGTGCGCGGCCCACGGGTGCAGCTCGCCCGTGGTGAGCACCAGGATGTCACCGGGGGCGCGCCCGGTGTCGAGCAGCAGGTCGACGGCCTCTTCGGCCGCGTCCAACGCGCCCTCGGCGGAGGCCGGGATCAGCTGGATCTGCGGCACCGCCGTGGAGACGGACGGTGCGGTGGGGGTGGGAGAAACGGGCCCGGCTGCGGGAGCGGCCTGCGGTGCACGCTGGGCGGGCGGCGCGGGCCGGGCGGCGGGACCGGGGCGTCCGGGCCGCGGGACGGCGGCGGGACGCGGACCAGGTACGGGGCGGGGGGTCTGCGCGGCGCGGCTCGCGGCCGGCGTTACGCGGGGACCCTGGGCACTCTCGTGAATCTGAGGCTCCTCGGGGATGAGAGGCGTGAGTTGACATCTATCAAACACCGGTACGAAACGTATCGGTGGGGGGCACTTGGGTGCGATCAGAAATCGAAGCCGAGTTGGCCTCCGTTTTCCAGCTCCATCGCTTCCTCGCTGCGGCGCACCTTCTTCAGGTGGCGCCACCGGGGCAGTGCGTCGAGGTACGACCACGAGAGCCGGTGGTGCGGGGTGGGTCCCAGTTCCGCGAGCGCGGCCCGGTGTACGGGCGAGGGGTACCCGGCGTTGTCTCCGAAGGCGTAGGCCTCGAAGCCGCCGCCCTGCACCGCGAGTTCGGCCATCATCCGGTCGCGCCTGACCTTGGCGATGACAGATGCCGCGGCGACGGCGACGCAGGACTGGTCGCCCTTGATCACCGTACGGACCTGCCAGGGGGTGCCGAGGTAGTCGTGCTTGCCGTCGAGGATCACCGCATCCGGCCGCACGGGCAGCGCCTCCAGGGCGCGTTCCGCGGCGAGCCGCAGCGCGGCCGTCATCCCGAGTTCGTCAATCTCCTCCGGGGAGGCGTGCCCCAGGGCATACGAGGTGACCCACGCCTCCAGGACGTCGAGGAGGGCGTCGCGCCGCTTGTGCGTGAGGAGCTTGGAATCAGTGAGCCCTTCGGGCGGTCGGCGCAGTCCGGTGATCGCCGCGCACACGGTCACCGGACCGGCCCAGGCCCCTCGTCCGACTTCGTCGACCCCGGCGATGACCTTGGCGCCGGTGGTTGCGCGGAGGGAGCGTTCGACGGTGTGGGTGGGTGCTTCGTAGGCCATGGCGCCAGCAAGATTACGCCGCCCCGGGCCGCCTGCACACCCCGGCCCGGGTGGAGTCGGCACGACGGCTCGCCCGAAGGCCCGCATCGCGCCCCCCACGTGACCGACCGAACGGTCGGTTCTGCGATGTCACACCCTCTCACGTTCGCTCCCGCACACCGCTTCGTCCGGTACATCGGTTTCGCCGCAGCATCCCCGCCAGCGAAACGGAGCTCGAACGTCCGCACCCCCTGCCATCCCGTTTCACACCTCCGGTGCACGTTTCCTGACCGGCAGTGATCCGACGTACGCCCGCCCCGCCCGGACCGGGCCACGGAGCAGGCGCCCGGACGGGACATCGCATTCGTGAAGCACCGCTCACGGCCGCCGACCGCACGGAGCCCGGGTACGGGATGCCGTCCCGGGCCCGGGCTCTCGTAGCGTGTGGTGCGTCTCCTACTCGGAACGGCTCGCGAACGCGCCGAGGCGGTGGCACACCTCGTACGGAGCGGTCACCGGACGGTCGTCGAGGATCTTCCGGGCCCGGTACCCGTCGAGGCTCATCGCGTACCACGGCACCTGGCCGGCGCGCGCCAGCTCGTCGTTGATCTCGCGCAGGGCGCAGGAGCGGTGGGGTTCGGGCAGCCGGTCCAGGGCGGGCACCGCATCCGCCGACAGGAAGCGGAAATAGGCCAGATCGATCTTGCCGGTCTGCTGGAAGCGGTTCGTGTTCTTCTCGGCCACCAGGGCGTCCGGGGAGGCCAGTCCGAACGCGAGGGCGGCGGCCGCGGCGCTGCCGACGACCGCCCTCGGCAGCCAGCGTGCACCGAACGCCCCGGCGGCCATGATCAGCACGATGACCACGCCGAGCCAGAGCTCCATCGCGGCCACCGACACCCGCAGCCGCGTCAGGCCGTACGCGTCCACGTACAGGTCCATGCGGCGCAGCGCGGAGGCGACCACCACCAGGGTCAGCGCACACAGCGTGCCGAGGACGGCGCGGACGAGGCGCCGGTCCGCGGGGCCGGAGCGCGGGGCCCAGCGCAGTGCGAGCGCGATCACGGCGAGGGTGAGGAGGGTCGCCCAGAGCAGCTGCCAGAAGCCCTGGCGGGCGTACTCGGAGTAGGTGAGCCCGGTGCTGCGCAGCACCTCGTCGTAGCCGCCGAAGAGCACGGCGAGTTGGACGGCGTTGAAGCCTGCGAAGAGCAGGTTCAGCACGATGAGCGGGAGCGCCCACTCGACGCGGGAGCGGGGCTTGCCGGCGGATATCTCGATCCGGTCCCAGCGTGACGGCGCCGCAGCAGTGCGGGCGAGGCCGAGCGCGACGACGGCCGCCAGCAGGAAGAGCAGCAGCCGCACCGGGCCGTCGCCGATCGAGACGTCGGGAACGAGCCCGCCGAGCAGATCCGCGAAGGCCGCGTCCGCGGACGCGAAAAGGGCTCCGAACAGCACCAGCAGGACCGCGGCCACACCGGCCGCCTTGATCACGGGCAGCCAGCGGCCCCGGTCGACCCCGCTGGTCCGCGAACGCAGCCCGGCCCAGGTCCAGCGGATCCCGGTCACGGTCCCGTCGAGGAGGCCGAGCGGGCTGAGGAGGGTGCCGTGCCAGGTGCGGCTGCCGTGCAGGGCGAGCGCACCCGCGAGGAGGGCGCCGAGCAGCGCGAGGGTGGTGGGCCACCCGGAGTCGCGCAGTGCGGGGACGGCGAGGAGGGCCACACAGCCGAGCGCCCAGGCCACGGTCCACGGGCGGGCGGTACGGCCGGCCGTGCGAGCGGCGGCGTACGCGGCCACCGTCGCCGGCAGGGCGACGAGCAGAAGGCCCGGGCCGAGGCCGTCGCCGAGGAACAGGGCGGCGGCGATGCCGGCGGCGAGGGCGGAGGCCAGTACGGCGGTGGAGACGGGCGCCGCCGCCGCTGGCTGGGCGGCCACGGCCCAGGGGAGCGGGGCGATGGACCAGGCGCCGCTGCGTCTGCGGTCCTGCCGGGTCCGGTACTTCTGCCAGGCGGTGGGGTCCCACCCCGGGGGCGGGCCGGCGGAGCCCTGCGAGGGTGCGCCCGCGGCTGCGACTCCGGGCCCGCCCGTCGCCGGATTCTGCTTCTGTGATTGCGGGTTGGCACCCCCGGGCGCCGCCTGCGCGCTCACGCTTCCCGCGGGCGCGTTCGCGGCCC
The DNA here is from genome assembly GCF_051550185.1 of Streptomyces pallidus (ex Mingjun et al. 2026). Classification (NCBI taxonomy): domain Bacteria; kingdom Bacillati; phylum Actinomycetota; class Actinomycetes; order Kitasatosporales; family Streptomycetaceae; genus Streptomyces; species Streptomyces pallidus (ex Mingjun et al. 2026). The sequence goes on from NZ_CP196181.1 coordinate 2,220,154, forward strand.
CGGAGGCTGCTTCCGCGTGGGTGTCTCCGGACGCTGCCCCCGCGTGGGTGTCTCCGGACGCTGCCCCCGCGTGGGTGTCTGCGGACTCTGCTCCTGCCGCTCCCGCTGCGGCCGCGTCGGCGTTCTCTGCCATCGGGCTCCCCTCCCTGTCGACCGCCCCCGCTGTGCTGCGGAGACGGCGAAGCGCACAGGGTAGGCCTGCGACGTGCGGCTTTACCGGGTTCGACGGACGCCTGTCGCAGGACCGTGACAATCCCGGAGCGGGCGCGGGCCAGGGCGGCGGACGCTCCGGCCTGCTGCTCCGGCACGTAGTCTCCCCCGTCCTCGGAGGAAACCGCCCCGCCCCCTGCCCGGCTGTCGCACGGGAAGCGGTCGACCGGGGCCGACTAGTGCGCCGGCGCCTGGGGAAGCCACGCCGGGAGGGCTTCGGTGCGGGCCAGCCAGGCCGCCGGCAGCACCTCCTCACCGCGCCCGCCGAGCACCCCGCCGACGATCGCACAGGTCGTGTCGACGTCCCCGCCCACCTGCGCGGTCGTCCAGAACGCCTGCTCGAAGTCGTCCAGCGAGCGCGCCGCCGACCAGAGGGCGAACGGCACGGTGTCGTGCGCGCTGGTGCGGCGCCCGCAGCCCAGGACGGCGGCCACCGTCGTCGCGTCGCCGTAGTCCAGCATGTCCCGCGCCCGCCGCAGCCCGGCGCCGACGGCGCTACGCGGTACCAGGGCGATGACGTTGTCCAGCAGGTCGGCGGCGGTCGGCGGGCCCAGCGGGTCAGCCGCCAGTGCGGCTGCCGCGGCTACGGCCATCGCCCCGCACACCGCCTCGCGGTGCTGGTGGGTGGTGTAGGCGGAGATCTCCGCCTGGTGGATCGCCTGCTCCGGGTCGTCGGCGTACCAGGCGCCCAGGGGCGCGATGCGCATGGCCGCGCCGTTGCCCCACGAACCCTGCCCGTTGAAGAGGGCGGCGGCGAGGGTCCGCCAGTCCTCGCCCTCCCGGATCAGGCGCAGCATCCGGTTCACCGCGGGACCGTAGCCGCGGTCGAAGTCGTGGTGGTGGGCGAAGGAGTTGGCGAGGGCGTCCTGGTCGATGCGGCCGTGTTCGGCGAGGACCGCGACCACGGAGCAGGCCATCTCGGTGTCGTCGGTCCACTGCCAGGACCCGGTGCCGGCGGGCAGTTCCCGGCGCTTGAGCAGGGGGTAGTTGACGGGGACGAAGTACTGGGAGCCCAGGGAGTCCCCCAGAGCCAGCCCACGGAGGCTGGCCATGGCGCGTACGAGGCGCCGTTCGGAAGAGGAGTCAGCGGTCATCGCGCGTCACTTTAGCCGTCCAGGTCATAAGGCTCGGGTGTGGTCCACCGCTCAAACGGGCGGTCCAGGCGGTACCGGCCGCCGGGGCCCAGCATGAGCACCCGGTGGTCGCCGTTGCCGGGATTGGAGAGGCACTCGAATTCGGCCACCGACCAGTGGAACCAGCGCATGCAGAACAGCCGCATGGTCAGCCCGTGCGTCACCAGGAGCACGTTGGGCGGGTGGTCGGGGGCCTCGAAGCTGCGGTAGAGGCTTTCCAGGAAGGAGCCGACGCGGTCGTAGACGTCCGCTCCGGACTCGCCCTGCGCGAAGCGGTAGAAGAAGTGACCGTAGGCGTCCCGGTAGGCCTTCTGCAGGCGGACGTCCTCGCGGTCCTGCCAGTTTCCCCAGTCCTGCTCGCGCAGCCGCGGCTCCTCGCGCACCCGGACCTGCGCCGGGTCCAGCTTCAGGTCCCGGAAGGTCTGCAGGGTCCGGCGGTACGGGGACACGTACGCGCTGACGCGCTCGTCACCGAAGAGCTCGCGCAGCCGCGCACCGGCCTCGGTGGCCTGCTGGTGGCCCAGCGCGGTCATCCGGAGGGCGTGGTCGGGCTCCCGCTCGTACACGGTGTCGTCGACGTTGCCCTCGGATTCCCCGTGCCGGACGAGGACGATGCGCCGTGGTCTTGCCATTCCTCGACCCTATGCGGCCTGCGGCGCGCCCGACACCCGGGCGCGCCGGTCCACCCGTCCGATCTTCGTACGGTCATACGGTCCAGGACGCTTCGAGGTCGACGACGTCTCCGGTGAGCGCCTCGACGTCGGCCTCGGTCTGGGCGCGCAAGGAGAGCCGTTCGACCCGCTCCTGGCGGTACTTGCCGTGCTCGGCCGCCGCCTGCCACATCGACAGCACCAGGAACTCGCGGCCCGGGGCCTCCCCGAACAGACCGCGGATCATGCCGGGGGACCCGGCCATGGCCGGATTCCACACCTTCTCCTGCATGAGCGCGAAGTGGTCCATGCGGCCCTCGCGCACCCGGGTGTGGGCCACGCGGACGACGTCTGCATCGGTGAAGCGCGGCTCGAAGCCGGTCTTCACGTCGAAGCGGTGGTCGAAGAGGCTGACCCGCGCATTGGTGTACGTGCCGGCCTGGGCCGCGGCCAGGCGGTCGTGCGAGCGGGCCATGAACGAGTCGTAGAAGGAACGGCTCTCCCAGAACGCGAAAACATGCGCGACCCCCTGCCTCCCCCGGCTCCAACCGCCGCCCTGTCCCCGGAATCCCGGCTCCCCCGGCAGCCCCGCCCATTTGCGCTGCCCGCGCTCGAACCCGCGTCGGTCCGTCACCGTGCAGCGAATCCACTTGACCAGCACGGCGTCATGGTACGGGCCCGGCGCGGCCCGGGTCAGTCCCCGGCGCGGTTCACCCGGTCCAGCTCCTCCACATCTCGCTCACCGAGACGAAGTCCGAACTCGCGGTCGAGTACGGCGGGCAGTTCGTCGGGGGAAACGGACCGGCGTTCGCTGCTCCCGTCCGGGTGGAGACGGGTGAGTTCCCGCCCGACGAGCGCGGTGCGGACGGCGTTGCCCGGCTTCTGCACGATGACCTGTCCCACGAACGCGGACCGGGGGTGTGTGGAGCTGTAGTGGTTCAGCAGGACGTAGTCGACGGGGTGGTAGCGCTGCGGGGAGAAGGCGTACAGATCGCGCCAGGTGTCCCCGCGCAGCAGGGACAGGGCGAGGACGCCGCCCTCCTCCTCACGGACGCCATAGGTCCAGTCCCCTTGCGGCACCTCGGCTCCGGGCCGTGCCAGCGGGACCGGTTCGAGGGGGCCCTGGTGCCCGAACCCGACGTCGCACAGCCAGGGTTGGCCCTCGACGGCGACGACGAGGACGGCGTGCGTCACCGGGAGGAGGACATCGCCCCGGGTGCGGTTGCGGGCGCCGCGCCCGGACACCTCGAAGCCGATCCGCTCCAGGGCAGCGGCCAGCAGCGAGTTCTGCTCGTAGCAGTAGCCGCCGCGGCGGCCGTGCACGAGCTTGTCCTCGATGGCCTTGACGTCCAGCTCGACGGGGCGGCCGAACAACACGTCCAGGCTCTCGAAGGCTATGGCACCGGCGTGGGCCCGGTGCACTGCGTACAACGTCGCGAGGTCGGGCCGGAGTTCCCCGTCCTGCGCGACGGGTCCCTCGTATCCGATGCGTGCGAGGTACGCCCCGAGATCCAGCCGGTCACCACTCCACATGACGCTCCCCCGTTTCCGGCCTCGCGGCCCCGAAAAGTCCGTGGCGCCCGTGCGCCGCGCTCGCACAATGATCAGCATGACGGCCCTGCACACCAACCCCCTCTTCGCCCGCCTCGCCGACGCCGAGAACGTCCTGGTCGCCGGCGCCGGCGGGGGTTTCGACGTCTATTCGGGACTCCCGATCGCCCTTTCGCTCCTCCACCAGGGCACACGCGTCCATCTGGCCAACCTGTCCTTCAGTGCGCTCGCCGGCCTGCCCCGCGATTCCTGGGTCGCGCCGGACGTCGCGGCCATCACCCCCGACACCGCGCCCCACCAGGCCTACTTCCCGGAGCGGACCCTGGCCCGGTGGCTGGCACTGCACGGCTATCCGGCCACCGTCCACGCCTTCCCCCAGCTCGGGGTGCAGCCCCTGCGCGCCGCCTACCGGGCGCTGGTCGACCGGCTCGGCATCGACGCGGTCGTCCTCGTCGACGGCGGCACGGACATCCTGATGCGGGGGGACGAGGCCGGACTGGGCACCCCGGAGGAGGACCTGACCAGCGTCGCGGCGCTGGCCGCTCTGGACGGCGTCGCGGAAAGGCTCGTGGTGTCGGTCGGCTTCGGGGTGGACGCCTACCACGGGGTGAGCCACGCCCTGGTCCTGGAGAACATTGCCGCACTGGACCGCGACGGAGCGTACCTGGGCGCGTTCTCGATCCCGCGGGCCACCCGGGAGGGCGCCCTCTACCTGGACGCGGTGGCCCACGCCCAGCACCAGACCCCCGACCGCCCGAGCATCGTGAACGGGTCGATCGCGGCGGCCGTGCGCGGTGATTTCGGCGACGTGCGCTTCACGGACCGGACCAGGAACAGCGAGCTCTTCGTCAATCCGCTGATGTCGCTGTGCTTCGTCTTCGACCTGCCGGGCCTGGCGGCCCGCTGCCTCTACCTGGACCGGATCGAGGACACCCAGCTGATCCGACAGGTCAGCTCGCGGATCGCGGAGTTCCGCGACGAGATCACCACCCGCCCCGCCCGCCGCATCCCCCACTGACGGAGATCCACGAAGGGGACCGGCCTGAGGCCGGTCCCCTTCGTGAGCTGCTGGTCAGCCAACCGCGCGGATCACGTCGGATGGTGCGTCCGACGCGGTTCCGCCCGGTATCAGCTGCAGCCGCTGGTGGAGCCGCAGCCCTCGCAGATGTAGCAGGAGCCTGCGCGCTGCATCTTCGTACCGCAGGAGAAGCAGAGCGGGGCGTCGGCGGAGACGCCGAGCTGCATCTCGACCAGCTCGGCGCTGGAGTGGGCCGTCTTCGGCGCCGGGACGGTCACGACCTGCGCCTTCGGGGCCGCGGGGACGGACGCCAGCGGGGCGGACTGGGCCAGGGACTCCGTGTCGATCTCCTCCTCGAGGGGCTCGTACGAGCCGGTCTCCAGGTGGCGCTGGCGCTCCTCGGCGGTGTGGATGCCGAGGGCGGAGCGGGTCTCGAACGGCAGGAAGTCGAGAGCCAGGCGGCGGAAGATGTAGTCGACGATCGACTGTGCCATCCGCACGTCCGGGTCGTCCGTCATGCCGGCGGGCTCGAAGCGCATGTTGGTGAACTTCGAGACGTAGGTCTCCAGCGGCACGCCGTACTGGAGGCCGACGGAGACGGCGATGGAGAAGGCGTCCATCATGCCCGCGAGGGTGGAGCCCTGCTTGGACATCTTCAGGAAGACCTCGCCCAGGCCGTCGTCGGGGTAGGAGTTGGCGGTCATGTAGCCCTCGGCGCCACCGACCGTGAAGGAGGTGGTGATGCCCGGGCGGCCCTTGGGCAGGCGCTTGCGGACCGGGCGGTACTCGATGACCTTCTCGACCGCGGCGCGGATGGTGTCCTCGGCCTTCTCGGTGACCTCGGCCTTCTCCTGCTCCTTCTTCTTGGCGGAGAGGGGCTGGCCGACCTTGCAGTTGTCGCGGTAGATCGCGAGGGCCTTGACGCCGAGCTTCCAGGCCTCGAAGTAGATCTCCTCGACCTCCTCGACGGTCGCCGTCTCCGGCATGTTGACCGTCTTGGAGATGGCGCCGGAGATCCACGGCTGGATCGCGGCCATCATGCGGACGTGGCCCATCGGCGAGATGGCGCGCTCGCCCATGGCGCAGTCGAAGACCTCGTAGTGCTCGGTCTTCAGACCGGGGGCGTCGATCACGTTGCCGTGCTCGGCGATGTGGGCGACGATCGCCTCGATCTGCTCCTCCTGGTAGCCCAGGCGGCGCAGGGCCTGCGGGACGGTGCCGTTGACGATCTGCATGGAGCCGCCGCCGACGAGCTTCTTGAACTTGACCAGGGCCAGGTCCGGCTCGACACCGGTGGTGTCGCAGGACATCGCGAGACCGATGGTGCCGGTCGGCGCGAGGACGGAGGCCTGCGAGTTGCGGAAGCCGTTCTTCTCGCCGAGGCGCAGGACGTCCTGCCAGGCCTCGGTGGCCGCGGCCCAGATCGCGTTGTCGAGGTCCTCGGTGCGCGGCGCGGCGGTGTTGGCGTCCGCGTGCTGCTTCATGACGCGCTTGTGGGCGTCGGCGTTGCGGGCGTAGCCGTCGTACGGGCCGACGATGGCGGCCAGCTCGGCGGAGCGCTTGTAGGCGGTGCCGGTCATCAGCGAGGTGATGGAGGCGGCGAGCGTGCGGCCGCCGTCCGAGTCGTACGCGTGGCCGGTCGCCATCAGCAGGGCGCCGAGGTTGGCGTAGCCGATGCCGAGCTGGCGGTAGGCGCGGGTGTTCTCGCCGATCTTCTGCGTCGGGAAGTCCGCGAAGCAGATGGAGATGTCCATCGCGGTGATGACGAGCTCGACGACCTTGGCGAAGCGGGCGGCGTCGAAGGACTGGTTGCCCTTGCCGTCGTCGTCGAGGAACTTCATCAGGTTCAGCGAGGCGAGGTTGCAGGACGTGTTGTCCAGGTGCATGTACTCGCTGCACGGGTTCGACGCGGTGATGCGGCCGGACTCGGGGCAGGTGTGCCAGCGGTTGATCACACCGTCGTACTGGATGCCCGGGTCGGCACAGGCCCACGCCGCCTCGGCGAGCTTGCGGAAGAGCGCCTTGGCGTCGACCTTCTCGATGACCTCGCCGGTCATGCGGGCGCGCAGGCCGAACTCGGTGCCGTTCTCGACGGCCGCCATGAACTCGTCGTTCACGCGGACGGAGTTGTTGGCGTTCTGGTACTGGACGGACGTGATGTCGTCGCCGCCCAGGTCCATGTCGAAGCCCGCGTCGCGCAGGGCGCGGATCTTCTCCTCTTCCTTCACCTTGGTGGCGATGAAGTCCTCGACGTCCGGGTGGTCCACGTCCAGGACGACCATCTTGGCCGCGCGGCGGGTGGCACCGCCCGACTTGATCGTTCCGGCGGACGCGTCGGCGCCGCGCATGAAGGAGACCGGGCCGGAGGCGTTGCCGCCGGAGGAGAGGAGCTCCTTGGAGGAGCGGATGCGGGAGAGGTTCAGGCCGGCGCCGGAGCCGCCCTTGAAGATCATGCCCTCTTCCTTGTACCAGTCGAGGATCGACTCCATGGAGTCGTCGACGGACAGGATGAAGCAGGCGGAGACCTGCTGCGGCTGGGGCGTGCCGACGTTGAACCACACGGGGGAGTTGAAGCTGAAGATCTGGTGCAGGAGGGCGTAGGTCAGCTCGTGCTCGAAGATCTCCGCGTCGGCGGGGGACGCGAAGTAGCCGTAGTCCTCGCCGGCCTTCGTGTACGTCTTGACGATGCGGTCGATGAGCTGCTTCAGGCCGGTCTCGCGCTGCGGGGTGCCGACGGCGCCGCGGAAGTACTTGCTGGTGACGATGTTGACCGCGTTCACCGACCAGAAGTCGGGGAACTCGACGCCGCGCTGCTCGAAGTTGACCGAGCCGTCGCGCCAGTTGGTCATGACGACGTCACGGAGCTCCCAGCTCACCTCGTCGTACGGGTGCACGCCCGGGGTGGTGTGGATGCGCTCGATCCGCAGGCCGCCCTTGGTCGCCTTGGTCCCCTTGGTGCGGGAACCACGTGCCGAGCTGCTCGCCGTCTCTGTCATGCCGCCTGCCTCCCATATGCGGGCAAAAACGCCCTAAAGTGCCAGCGATATTCCGCGGCACAGTGCTGTGTCTTGTTACGTTTCTTCGCTCCCGGCTACACCGGGAGTCCCCCGGCTACCGCCGGGGAACGGCGCCAGGCCGAACGGACGGGCCGCGCCGGGCGCGCGGCCGTCCGATCAGTCGGTGGCGGAGGCGGGCACGGGGACCGGGACGGCCCCTGCGGACTCGCACTCATCGGAGCGAGGCCGCCGGTCGCGCAGTTCGGCGATGGCGGTCTCGAAGTCTTCAAGGGTGTCGAACGCTTTGTACACGGACGCGAACCGCAGGTACGCGACCAGATCGAGCTCCTGGAGCGGGCCCAGTATGGCCAGACCCACGTCGTGGGTGGTCAGCTCGGCGCTGCCGGTGGCGCGCACCGCTTCCTCGACCCGCTGGCCGAGCTTGGCGAGGGCGTCCTCGGTGACGGGCCGCCCCTGGCACGCCTTGCGCACGCCGGAGATGACCTTGGTACGGCTGAAGGGTTCGGTGACGCCGCTGCGCTTGATCACCATCAGCGAGGCCGTCTCCACCGTCGTGAAGCGACGGGAGCAGTCCGGGCACTGGCGGCGTCTGCGGATCGACGTGCCGTCGTCGGTGGTGCGGCTGTCGACGACGCGGCTGTCGGGGTGCCTGCAGAAGGGGCAGTGCATGGATCCTTCACCCTCCCTCTCGGCACGACTGAATCACCCCGCCCACCCCTGGACGACAGGGGCTCACCCCCTGGGGGCTCGCGGAGCAGCCACAAGCATATGCGATTCCGGAGGCCTCGCGAGCCCGCTGAAACACAAGTTGTGGGTGAGCTGGCTCATCCAACCACTAGATATGGGGTTGCGGCGGATTGACGCCACTACCGCGTGTCGCGGTCCGATGACCGGGTGGAAAAGGTGCACGGTGCCACACTGGCCAGGGACCGGAAGGCGCCGATCCGCGCGGGAAGGGTACCGTGAACAGCGGACGCGGAACCGAACCCGCGTTCGGTGGAGCGCTCACCCTCCGCACAGTTGCCATACACCTCCGGATGTGGTCACGGCGGGCGATCTGCGATTTTTCACTCGAACGTGTGTTTGGCGCAACCTTTCGAAAGCTACTACCGTTGTCCAGCTAGGGAGAACATTTCGAGAGGGGCCGCCGACGTGACCACGACCGCAGACAGTGCCGCCATCACTGCCCAGAACCGCTCCCAGAGCCGACTCGATCCGGTGCACGCCATGAACGAAGCAAGCCTGAACCCGGAGGCGGAGTCCGTCCGGCCCGCACGCTCGCTGCCAGGGCGCCCTCCAGGCATCCGCGCCGACAGCTCCGGGCTCACGGACCGGCAGCGGCGGGTCATCGAAGTCATCCGCGACTCCGTGCAGCGGCGGGGCTACCCGCCGTCGATGCGGGAGATCGGCCAGGCAGTGGGCCTGTCCAGCACCTCGTCCGTCGCCCACCAGCTGATGGCCCTGGAGCGCAAGGGGTTCCTGCGCCGCGACCCGCACCGGCCCCGGGCGTACGAGGTCCGCGCCTCCGACCAGCCCAGCTCGCAGCCCACCGACACCACCGGCAAGCCCGCCGCCTCGTACGTTCCCCTGGTCGGACGGATCGCGGCCGGCGGCCCGATCCTCGCCGAGGAGTCGGTGGAGGACGTGTTCCCCCTCCCCCGACAGCTCGTCGGTGACGGCGAGCTGTTCGTCCTCAAGGTCGTCGGCGACTCGATGATCGAAGCCGCCATCTGCGACGGCGACTGGGTCACCGTCCGCCGCCAGCCGGTCGCCGAGAACGGCGACATCGTCGCCGCGATGCTCGACGGCGAGGCCACGGTCAAGCGGTTCAAGCGCGAGGACGGCCACGTCTGGCTGCTCCCGCACAACGCGGCGTACCAGCCGATCCCCGGCGACGAGGCCACCATCCTCGGCAAGGTCGTCGCCGTCCTGCGCCGGGTCTGAGCCCGCGCCCCTGTCCAGCTCCGGGACTCACTGCGCCGGTCCCGGAGCTGTTTCGTATCCCTTTCCCGGAGCTGTCTCGCAGCCCCTCGGCGGGAGCCGTCTCGTATCCCTTGCCGGCGCAGAGCCTGCGGACGTGCCGCGCTTGCAGCCGCCCAGCTCACGGCCGTCGACCTCCTTGTCCTCGGCCCGATTCAGTTCTGTTTCGGGGTCGGGTGGGGTGCCGACGGCTTCGTCGTGTCCGGCTGCTGTCGCCACCCCCTCCGTCGGGCGGTCGTCTCCTACTTCCCGTCCGCCTTGGCGGCCGCGTCGATGGCTGCCAGGGAGCGGCGGACCTGGTTGCGGTCCGTGGTGTACCAGAAGTCCGGGAGCGAGGCCTTCAGGAAGCTGCCGTAGCGGGCCGTGGCCAGCCGGGGGTCGAGGACCGCGACGATACCCCGGTCCCCGGACGCCCGCACGAGCCGACCCGCGCCCTGGGCCATCAGCAGCGCCGCGTGGGTGGCGGCGACCGCCATGAACCCGTTGCCCCCGTGCTCCTCGACCGACTTCTGCCGAGCGCTCATCAGCGGATCGTCGGGGCGCGGGAACGGGATCCGGTCCATGATCACGAGCTGGCAGCTCGGGCCGGGCACGTCCACGCCCTGCCACAGGGACAGCGTCCCGAACAGGCAGGTCTTCGGGTCGGCGGCGAACGTCTTGATCAGCTCGCCCAGGGTTTCCTCTCCCTGCAGCAGGATCGGGTGGTCGAGCCGGCCTCGGAGCTCCTCGGCGGCCGCCTTGGCGCCGCGCATGGAGGAGAACAGGCCGAGGGTGCGGCCGCCGGCCGCCTCGATCAGCTCGGCCAGCTCGTCCATCATGTCGCCGCGGGTGCCCTCACGGCCGGGCGTGGCCAGGTGCTTGGCGACATAGAGGATGCCCTGCTTCGGGTAGTCGAACGGCGAGCCGACGTCCAGACCCTTCCAGACCGGTGCGTCGTCGCCCTCGACGCCCTCGGGGGACAGTCCGAGGGAGGCCGCGACCCCGTTGAAGTCCCCGCCGAGCTTGAGCGTCGCCGAGGTCAGGACCACGGAGCGGTCCTCGAACAGCTTCTCGCGCAGCAACCCGGAGACCGACATCGGGGCCACGCGGAGGGTGGCGCCGAAGCGGTCGTGGCGCTCGTACCAGACGACGTCGTACTCGGAGCCGGCGATGATCCGTTCTGCTACCGCGTGGACGTTCTCCACGGAGGCGAGGGCCTGCTTGCGGACCGCGTCCTCGTCGTGGACGGACTTGTCCCTGGTCGCTCCGATCGCGGAGATCACGTTGCGCGCGGCGTCCCGCAGGGCGGTCAGCGCGTACCCGAGGTCCTCCGGGATCTCCTCCAGCCGGCCGGGGAGGGCCAGCTCCATGACCCGCTCGAAGGTCTCCGAAGCGGTCTGCAGGGAATCGGCGGTCTTCTCGTCGACCAGCTTCGCGGCACGCTTCACGGCGCGGTTGACCTGGCCGGGAGTGAGCTCGCCGGTGGCGACCCCGGTCACGCGGGAGACCAGCTCGTGGGCCTCGTCCACGATCAGCACCTCGTGCTGCGGCAGGACGGGGGCGCCCTCGATCGCGTCGATGGCGAGCAGCGCGTGGTTGGTGACGACCACGTCGGCGAGCTTGGCCCGCTCGCGGGCGGCCTCGGCGAAGCACTCGGCGCCGTAGGCGCACTTCGACGCCCCGAGGCACTCGCGGGAGGAGACCGAGACCTGGCTCCACGCACGGTCGGAGACGCCGGGCGTCATGTCGTCGCGGTCGCCCGTCTCCGTCTCGTCGGCCCAGTCGCGCAGGCGCAGCAGGTCCTGTCCGAGCTTGCTGGTGGGGGCGGCGGCCTCGAACTGGTCGAAGAGGCCCTCCTCCTCGTCCTGCGGCGCTCCCTCGTGCAGCCGGTGCAGGCACAGGTAGTTGGAGCGGCCCTTGAGCATGGCGAACTGCGGGCGGCGGCGCAGCTGCGGGTGCAGCGCCTCCACCGTCCGCGGCAGATCGCGCTCGACCAGCTGCCGCTGGAGCGCCAGGGTGGCCGTGGCGACGACCACGCGCTCGCCGTGCGCGAGGGCCGGCACCAGATAGCCGAGGGACTTGCCGGTGCCGGTGCCGGCCTGGATGAGCCGGTGCGTGTTGTCGTCGATCGCTTCGGCGACGGCTTCGGCCATGGCGACCTGGCCGGGCCGCTCCGTGCCGCCGACGGCGGAGACGGCGGCGTGCAGCAGGTCGGTGAGGGAGGGCTTCGTCATAGCACCTACCAGCCTACGGGGCGCCACCGACAGTGACGGCCACGGCGAGGACGCATGGCCGATACAAGGGCATGCGGGACCCCCCGGGGCGGCGGGCTCGCGAGGTGGCCGGGAGGGCAGAGGGCGAGGCGGTGAACGAGGGGGTGGGGGTCTGGGGCCCCGGTGGGCGGCTTGCCCACTCTCCCGGGTGAACCTCCGAACCGCGGGAACCTCGCTGCGCAGCGCAGAGTTTTCCGGGGTGAAAGGACTGTTGAGGAGCACCAGGGCGCCGCTAGATGAGGTTGCGCAGCGCCCGCTCCCGGATCATCAGGGCGGCGCGCTTCCCAGGGAGGTCGATCTCGGTGGAACAGCGGAAACCGGAGGCCAGGAAGGCCGACACGGAGGGGATGCTGCGCACGTCCGGTTCGGCGATGACGCGGGTGCATCGGGGGCGGTTGTCGAGCACCCAGTTGGCGACGGCGCGCAGGAGGGTCGCGCCCAGACCGCGGCCGCGGTTCGTGCCGTCCCCGATGAGCAGGTGGATACCCGTGTCGTGAGAGCGCGCCCGGTAGTGGCGGGCGAGGGGGGCGAGGTCGGCCCGGTAGACCTCCCAGTAGCTCATCGGTACATCGTCGAGGTAGCCGATGCAGGGGGTGCTGCTTCCGTCGCCGTCGAGCTGGGCCCGCAAATGGGTGGCAGTGACGGAGGTGGGCCCGGCGAGCTCCCAGTGGGCGGCGGCCTCGGGGTCGTTCATCCACCGGGTGAGCAGCTCCAGGTCACGGCCGAGGCGGACGGATTCCAGGCGGAAGGCCCCCGCCGCCGTGGTGACACTGCCCCATCCGTTCGGGGAGTCGAGGAGCTCGGCTTCAGCGAGCAACGGCAGCCGCCGGGCCGCGAAGCGGGGGGCGGCGGGGTGTGCGGTGGTGGGCCCGGAGAGGACGGGGGTTTCGGTTCGGGCTTCGACTCGGGTTTCGGTGGAGGTGGGGTGGATGGGAGTCGGCGGTGGGGCGGCGTCTCGTGCGGCCTGTCGGGTGGTGGGCGGCTGGCCGGCGGCGGGATCGGATCCGGTGGGTTCCGGAGGAGCCGGGGTGGGGTCGGGCACGGGGGTCCTTCGGGGTCAGTGGGGGCGGCGGGACGCGGCGGCGGGGATCGCGTCGGCGAGGCGGTCGAGGACGGCTCCGGCCTGCTCGTCGGTGAGGGTCAGCGGTGGCAGGAGCCGCACCACGCCGGAGTGGCGGCCGCCGAGGTCGACGATCAGGCCTCGCCTGAGGCACTCCTGCCGGACGGCCGCGGCGAAGTCGGGGGCGGCGGCCCGGGTTTCGGGGTCGACGAGTTCGACCCCGATCATCAGGCCGCGGCCGCGGACGTCCCCGACGCACGGGTGGTCGGCGGCCAGCCCGCGCAGGGCGGTCAGCATCCGCGCGCCGAGGGTCCCGGCGCGCTCGGCCAGACCGTTCCGGCGTACGAAGGCGAGGGTGGCCGTGCCGGCGGCCATGGCCAGCTGGTTGCCTCGGAAGGTCCCGGCGTGGGCGCCGGGCGCCCAGACGTCCAGGCCGGAGCGGTACACGAGCACCGCGAGCGGAAGGCTGCCGCCGATCGCCTTGGACATGACCATCACGTCCGGGACGACCCCCGCGTGGTCGACGCCCCAGAAGGCCCCGGTCCGGCCGACACCGGTGTGCACCTCGTCCGCGATCAGCGGGATCCCCCGCGCCTCGGTGATCTCGCGCATGCGGCGCAGCCAGGGGTCCGGGGCCGGCAGGACGCCGCCCTCGCCCTGCACCGGTTCGACGATCATCCCGGCCGGGGCGGGGACCCCGCCCTTGGGGTCGTCCAGCAGGCTCTCGGTCCAGCGGGCGGCGAGCCGGGCCCCCTCGGCGCCTCCGACGCCGAACGGGCAGCGGAAGTCCTGCGGGTAAGGGAGCCGGGTCACCGGCGCGTCGGGGGCCGTGGGGGTCGTGCCGTGGTCGGCTCCGGTGAACGCGAGCAGCCCGGAGCGTCCGGTCGCGGTGCGGACCAGCTTGAGCGCGGCCTCGACGGCGTCCACGGCGGTGGGCCCGCAGAACTGGATGCGGGCGTCGGCGGCGAGTTCGGCGGGGAGGGTGGCGAACAGCTCGCTGGTGAAGGCGTCCTTGACCGGGGTCGCCAGGTCCGGCACGTGCAGCGGGGCACCGGAGTCGAGGACGCCCCGGATGGCTTCGAGGACCACCGGGTGGTTGTGGCCGAGGGCGAGACTGCCCGCGCCGGACAGGCAGTCGAGGTAGCGGCGTCCGTCGGCGCCCTCGATGGTGAGGCCGCGGGCGCGGACCGGGACGACCGGCAGGGAGTGGGCGTACGTCCGGGCGGCCGACTCCCGTACTGCCTGGCGTCGCAGGATGCCCTCGGCCGCCTCCGCGCCACCACCACCGCCCCCGCCACCACGACGCCCCGCTCCCCCGCGTTCCGGGACCTGCACCGGGGCGGTGCCCGGCCGGGAGGGCACGGGCGGGTGGTCGGCCGGCGTGGCCGACGCCACGCCATGCTCGCTCAAAGCCACGAGTGTCGGACCTCCCGCACGGACTGCTGTTCCCGGTTGCGCCTCGAACAGGGGATCGGCGCCCCATCCCCCGTACGTACCAACGACGGTGACGGCGACTGAACACGGGCGGGCCCAAGATCCTTACTGGGGCGGCGCCGCGCGGCGGCCCTGGGGCTGCGCCGCTCGGGAACCGCGGGCCCGGGCTGTGCCGTCCCCAACAGCAGCGGCATAGTGGGGTGCTGCACGTTTGGCGGCCCGCACCCCACCGCGGCCGCCTCCCACGCCCGGAACCACCAGGGGGATTGACGACATGCGACCGAACCGACCGGTCACCGCGATTCTGTGCGCGGCGGCACTCGCGATGACCGCCGCCGCCTGCGGACCCGGCGACGGTGAGGCCGGCGGAGACGCCAAGCCGACCGTGGCGGCGAGCGTCCCGGCAGGAGCCGACGGGATAAAGATCCCCGACCAGCTCAAGGAAAAGCTCAAGCAGCACGGCATCGACCTGGAGAAGTGGCGGGGAGGTGAGTGGAAGAACTGGAACAAGGAAGACTGGCTGCGCGAGGCGGGCGACTACATCAACCCGGTCATCGAGGGCCTGTGGGACCCGGACCGCATGCGCGAGGCCGGCAAGACCCCGCAGCCGCCGGCCGTCGACCCGGACGCGGGCAAGGACCAGGGCGTCACCGACCCGACCCCGGCCCCCGTCGCGGCGAAGCCGGCCGCCACGCCGTACCACTCGAGCGTCCCGTACTCCGGCAAGGTCTTCTTCGACGGCCCCGAGGGCTCGATGGTGTGCTCGGCGACCGTGGTCAAGGACCCGGCCCACCCGGGCAAGTCCAACATGGTGTGGACGGCGGGCCACTGCGTGCACGCGGGCAAGGCGGGCGGTTGGTACCGCAACATCGCCTTCGTCCCCTCGTACAACAACGCGGGCAAGCCGTCGGCGCAGCTCAAGGGTGCGCCGCGGCAGGAGGTGGCCCCGTACGGCGTGTGGTGGAGCGACTGGGCGCAGACCTCGGACCAGTGGATCACGCAGGGCGGTCCGACGGGCGGTGCGGGTGCCCCGTACGACTTCGCGGTGCTGCACGTGACCCCGGAGAAGAGCACCGGCAAGTCTCTGGAGGAGACGGTCGGCGGTGCGCTCCCGGTGGAGTTCAACGCTCCGGCGGTGCCGAAGGTGGCGGGCATGACGGCGACGGGCTACCCGGCGGCGGCCCCCTTCGACGGGCAGAAGGCCTTCCAGTGCACGGACAAGCCGGGTCGGCTGTCGCTGAAGGCGAACGACCCGGTGATGTACCGCATCGGCTGCACGATGACGGGCGGCTCCTCCGGCGGCGGCTGGGTGGCGACGGGCAGCGACGGCAAGCTGGTGCTGATCTCGAACACCTCGATCGGCCCGGCGAAGGCGGGCTGGCTGGCCGGGCCGCGGCTCGGCCCCGAGGCCAAGGGGATCTTCGACGCGGTGAGCGCCAAGTTCAAGTAGTCCGCGCGTCCCCGTGACGCGGAGACGACCGGGGCCCCTGCACGGCGATCGTGCAGGGGCCCCGGTCTCTTTGTCCGGCTCCGGTGCCGGGCCGACTGTGTGCTCCGGTGTCAGCGCGGGTGCGCGCAGGTCACCGGCTCGCGGGGACGAACGGGGACAGCTCCGCCGCCAGCTGCTCGTGGACGCGGACCTTCACGAGGGTGCCCTCCGGGGTGTGCTCCTCGGAGATCACCTCGCCCTCGGCGTGCGCCTTGGCGATCAGCGAGCCGTGCGTGTACGGCACCAGGGCCTCCACCTCGACCGAGGGCCGCGGCAGTTCGGCGTCGATGAGCCGCAGGAGCTCCTCGATGCCCTGCCCGGTGCGGGCCGAGACGGCGATGGAGTGCCGCTCGATGCGCAGCAGTCGCTGGAGGACCAGCGGGTCCGCGGCGTCGGCCTTGTTGATCACCACGATCTCGGGCACGTCGACCGCGCCGACCTCGCGGATGACCTCGCGTACGGCCGCCAGCTGCTCCTCCGGAGCCGGGTGCGAGCCGTCCACGATGTGGAGGATGAGGTCGGAGTCGCCGACCTCCTCCATCGTGGAGCGGAACGCCTCGACCAGGTGGTGGGGCAGGTGCCGGACGAAGCCGACCGTGTCGGCCAGGGTGTAGACCCGGCCGCTCGGCGTCTCGGCCCGGCGCACGGTCGGGTCGAGGGTGGCGAACAGGGCGTTCTCCACGAGCACGCCCGCGCCGGTGAGGCGGTTGAGCAGCGAGGACTTGCCGGCGTTGGTGTAGCCGGCGATGGCGACGGAGGGAACCTTGTTGCGGCGCCGCTCCTGCCGCTTGATGTCGCGGCCGGTCTTCATCTCCGCGATCTCCCGGCGCATCTTCGCCATCTTCTCGCGGATCCGGCGCCGGTCGGTCTCGATCTTGGTCTCACCGGGGCCTCGGGTGGCCATGCCGCCACCGCCGCCGCCGCCCATCTGCCGGGACAGCGACTGGCCCCAGCCGCGCAGGCGCGGAAGCATGTACTGCATCTGCGCGAGGGCGACCTGCGCCTTGCCCTCTCGGGACTTGGCGTGCTGGGCGAAGATGTCGAGGATCAGGGCCGTGCGGTCGACGACCTTGACCTTGACGACGTCTTCGAGGGCGATGAGCTGGCCGGGGCTGAGCTCACCGTCGCAGACGACGGTGTCGGCACCGCTCTCGAGGACGATGTCGCGCAGCTCCTGGGCCTTGCCCGAGCCGATGAAGGTGGCCGGGTCCGGCTTGTCGCGGCGCTGCATCACGCCGTCGAGGACGAGGGCGCCGGCGGTCTCGGCGAGGGCGGCGAGCTCCGCGAGGGAGTTCTCTGCGTCCTGCACGGTGCCGGAGGTCCACACGCCGACGAGCACGACGCGTTCGAGGCGCAGCTGTCGGTACTCGACCTCGGTGACGTCTTCGAGCTCGGTGGAGAGACCGGCGACACGGCGCAGTGCGGCGCGCTCCGAGCGGTCGAACTGGTCGCCGTCGCGCTCTCCGTCGATCTCGTGGCTCCAGGCGACGTCCTCTTCCATCAGGGCGTCGGCCCGGAGGCCCTCGGTGAAGCTCTGCGAGGCGCGCACGTCGTCCTGTGCGTCCCGCGCGTCCTGGGAAGGGGAAGAAGAGGAGGTCATGGGATCCTTACGTCGGTGTCGGTTCGGCCCGCATCGGATGGCCTTCGGCCTGCGGTGCACGGCCGGGGCATCACTCCTGGCCGCAGCTCCGCTGACCGTGCATGCCACGCGCGACGCGACACACAGTACTGTCACGGTCAACGGGTCGCGTCACCGGAAGATTCCCTCCGGCGGGCGGCCCTGTCGATGGTGACATGCCCGCTCCTGCCGGGTCACACGCTTTTCGGTCCGCTCCATTCCGGATGGCCGGGCATCGCCGGCGTCGTCTTTCCGTACAGCCAGGGCTCCAGGAAGGCCTTCAGGTCCCGTCCGGCCACCTCGGAGGCCATGCGGACGAAGTCCTGCGTGCCCGCGACGGAGTCCCGGTGCTCGGTGACCCAACGCCGCTCCAGCCGCTCGAAGGCGGCCGCGCCCATCTCCTGCCGCAGCGCGTAGAGGATCAGGGCGGCCCCGTCGTAGACAGCGGGCCGGAAGAGTCCGATCTTCTCGCCGGGGGCGGCCGGCTTGGGCGCCGCCGGGGGCCCGCCGGCCGCGCGCCACTGGTCAGAGCGCTGGTACGCCTCGCGCATGCGCCGCTCCAGGGAGTACGTGCCGAGGCCGTCGGCGTACAGGGCCTCGTACCAGGTGGCGTGTCCCTCGTTGAGCCAGAGGTCGGACCAGGTGCGCGGGGTGACGCTGTTGCCGAACCACTGGTGGGCGAGCTCGTGGACCATGACGGCCTCCACGTACCACTCGGGGTAGCCCTCGCCGGAGAAGATGCCGCTCTCGAAGAGGGAGAGGGTCTGCGTCTCCAGCTCGAAGCCGGTCCGGGCCTTGGCGATCAACACCCCGTACGTCTCGAAGGGGTAGCGGCCGACGCGCTTCTCCATCCACTCGACGTGTCCCGGAGTCTTCTTCAGCCAGGGTTCGAGTCGTTCTCGGTCGGCGGCGGGGACGACGTCCCGCAGGGGCAGTCCGTGCGGCCCGGTGCGCTCGACGACGGCCGAGTCGCCGATGGACACCTGGGCGAGCTCGGTGGCCATGGGGTGCAGGGTCCGGTACGTCCACGTGGTCCCGCCCGTCGCGCTGCGGGCCGGGAGAGCGCCCTGCAGGCCGTTGGCGACGGCCGTGAGCCCGGCCGGGGTGGTGATCCGGAAGGTGAAGTACGCCTTGTCGGCGGGGTGGTCGTTGCAGGGGAAGACGCGGTGGGCGGCGTCGGCCTGGTTGGCCATGGCGAGGCCGTCCTCGGTGGGCACCCAGCCGCCGTCGGCGATGCCGCGCGGGTCGCTGGTGTGCCTGACGGTGATGTGCAGCGGGATGCCCGGGACCACCGGGGAGGCGGGGGTGAGCACGAGGTCCTCCCCGGCGCTCTCGAAGCGTGCCGGCTGCCCGTTGACCTCGGCGGAGGCGACCGTGCCGTGGGTGAAGTCGAGGTTGATCCGCTCCAGCGGCGCCTGGGCGCGGGCGTCGATCGTCGTGACCGCGTCGAGGGGGGTCGTGTTGTCCCGGTAGGTGAGGGACAGGTCGTACGCGAGGACGTCGTACCCGGGGTTGCCCAGCTGGGGGAAGAGCACGTCGCCGATGCCCAGCGGCGGCGGGGGCAGCGCGGCGGCGGTGAGGGTGAGGGAGGCCGCGGCGAGCAGGGCGGCGCGCAGGCGCGGGGAGGTGAGCTGCATCCCCCACCGCATACCAGCGCGCGCCGCCCGCCCGGGTACGGCGCGCGACGGGTCCACCCGAACGGGGCCTTCCGGCCCCGGCCCGGCCGCCGTGCGGCGGACTCCCCCGCCCGGCGGTCGCGCCCCGTCACTCGCCGGGCCCGCGCTGCGCCGACTCCGGCTCCGATTCCGGCCCCGCCTCCCGGCTCCCGGCTCCCGGCTCCCGGCTCCGCCCTACGCCCGGGCCACGTCGTAGACCCCCGGCACGTCCCGCATCGCCCGCATCAACGCCGGCAGCACGCACGCGTCCGGCAGCTGGAGGGTGTAGGTGTGCCGGACCCGCTGCTCGACGGGCGGTTCCACGGTCGCCGAGACGACCTCGACCCCTTGTCGGGCGATGGCCTCGGTCAGGTCGGCCAGCAGGTGCGGGCGGCCGAACGATTCCGCGGTCAGGGTGACCCGGCAGTCCGCGGTGGCCCGCCAGTGCACGGCGACCGAGGTGCGGCCCAGCGAGCGCATCTGGGCCACGGAGGCGCACTCGACGCGGTGGACGGTGACGGCCCCGCCCCGGACGACGAACCCGGCGATCTCGTCGGGCGGCACGGGCGTGCAGCAGCCGGCGAGCCGCACGGGGGCGTCGGGCAGGTCGGCCACCGCGTTGCCGCCGCCGCCCCGGACCCCGACCACCGACAGCGGGGCCCGGGCGGGGGTGGGGGCGGGGGTGTCCCCGTCGGGGTGGTCCCGGAGCCAGCTGCCGATGGCGATCCGGGCGGCCTGGGTCTTGGCGTGTCCCAGCCATTCGGCGGCGGGACCGGAGGAGGCGTCCTGGGCGAGGAGCAGCTGCACGGTGTCACCGTCGGACAGCCGGGTGCCCAGGGAGGCGAGGCGCCCGTTGACCCGGGCGCCGATACAGCCGTGGGCGGTCTCCCCGTACTGGGCGTAGGCGGCGTCGATACAGGTGGCGCCGGCGGGCAGGCCGAGCGTGCCGCCGTCGGCGCGGAAGACAGTGATCTCCCGGTCCTGGGCGAGTTCGGCGCGCAGCCCGCTCCAGAAGGCGTCGGGGTCGGGGGCGGAGCGCTGCCAGTCGAGCAGCCGCGCCAGCCAGCCGGGCCGGGTGGGGTCGACGCGTTCCTCGTCGCCGTCACCGCCGTCCACTGCGGCCGCGGCGGTGGTGGTGGCGGTGGCGTACGGGTTGCCGAGTGCGATCACCCCGGCTTCGGCGACGCGGTGCATCTGGCGGGTGCGGACGATGACCTCGGCGACGTACCCGTCGGGGGTGGCGACGGCGGTGTGCAGGGACTGGTAGAGGTTGAACTTCGGGGCGGCGATGAAGTCCTTGAACTCCGAGATGACCGGGGTGAAGCAGGTGTGCAGTTCCCCCAGCACCCCGTAGCAGTCGGCGTTCTCGCCGACGAGGACGAGGATGCGGCCGAAGTCGGAGCCGCGCAGCTCGCCGCGTTTGAGGGCGACGCGGTGGACGGATACGAAGTGTCGGGGCCGCACCTGGACCTCGGCGGCGATGCCCGCGTCGCGCAGGACGGCCCGTACGGACTCGGCGATGCCGGGCAGCGGGTCGGCCTCGCCGGCGTGGGCCGCGATGAGGGCGCGGGTGCGCTCGTACTCCTCGGGGTGCAGGATCGCGAAGACGAGGTCTTCCAGTTCGGTCTTCAGGGCCTGTACGCCGAGCCGTTCGGCGAGCGGGATGAGCACGTCCCGGGTGACCTTGGCGATGCGGGCCTGTTTCTCGGGGCGCATCACGCCGAGGGTGCGCATGTTGTGCAGCCGGTCGGCGAGTTTGATGGACATGACGCGGACGTCGTTGCCGGTGGCGACGAGCATCTTGCGGAAGGTCTCGGGCTCGGCGGCCGCCCCGTAGTCGATCTTCTCGACCTTGGTGACGCCGTCGACGATGAAGCACACCTCGTCCCCGAACTCGGCGCGGACCTGATCGAGGGTCACGTCGGTGTCCTCGACGGTGTCGTGGAGCAGGGAGGCCGTCAACGTGGTGGTCTCGGCGCCGAGTTCGGCGAGGATCAGGGTGACGGCGAGCGGGTGTGTGATGTACGGCTCACCGCTCTTGCGCATCTGGCCGCGGTGCGAGGACTCCGCGAGCACGTACGCGCGGCGCAGGACGGACAGGTCCGCGGTGGGATGGTGGGCGCGGTGCGCCTCGGCCACATGGCCGATGGCGTCGGGCAGCCGGTCCCGGGGCGTTGGCCCGAGGAGGGCAGCGCGCCCGAGTCGGCGCAGGTCAATGCGGGTCCGGCCCCGTCTGCGGAGCTCGGGGCGCGCTTCGGGACGTGCTTCGGGGTTCGTGGCCTCTGCACTCATGGGCACCTCCGGCGGCTTCGACCGGCTGCGGTGGGCATGGGGTGAGCCCTCAGGGCCGGTGTCTGATGCTACCGGCCCCACCACGTGGCGCAGTCCGCCTCTCGCTGAGCGTGAAACGGATCACCCATGAGAGGGAATCTTCAGGCGAAGACCGTTTCGGTCAGCCAGGCGGGGTCCAGCTCCCCCGCCGCCACGATCACGGCCGGTCCGGTCATGTCGATCCGGCCGTCGGGGTGCTCGGTGATCAGGAGGGTGCCGCCGAGGAGGTCCACGGTGTAGGTGACGGGCTGCCCGGTGACGGCCGGGTCGGCGCCGTCGCGGCGGATGGCGGCCACGGCGACGGCGCAGGCGCCGGTGCCGCAGGAGCGGGTCTCGCCGGAGCCGCGCTCGTGGACGCGCATGGCGACGTGCCGGGGGCCGCGGTCGATGACGAACTCGACGTTGACGCCGGCCGGGTAGACCTCGGCGGGGCTGTACCGGGGCGGGTCCAGCAGCCTTCCGGCGTGGTCGAGGCTGTCGACGAAGGCGACGGCGTGCGGGTTGCCCATGTTCACGTTGCGGGCGGGCCAGGCGCGCTCGCCGACGACGACGGTGACCTGCTCCTCCGGAAGGGCGGCGCGGCCCATGGAGACCGTGACGTCGCCGCTCTTGTCGAGGTGCACCTGCTTGATGCCGCCGCGGGTGGCGACGGCGAGGTCGCCGGGTTCGACGTGCCCGGCGTACTGCAGGTAGCGGGCGAAGACGCGGACGCCGTTGCCGCACATCTCGGCGACGGAGCCGTCGCTGTTGCGGTAGTCCATGAACCACTCGGCCTCGTCGGCCAGGTGCGCGGCCTCGGGGTGGGCGGCGGAACGGACGACGTGCAGCACTCCGTCCGCGCCGATCCCGGCGCGCCGGTCGCACAGCTTCACGACGGCGGCGGCGGACAGGTCGACGGTGTTGTCCGGGTCCGGGACGATCACGAAGTCGTTCTCGGTGCCGTGGCCCTTGAGGAAGGAGAGGCTGGTCTGCGTCACGTGCCCATCGTACCGAGGGGGTTTCCTACGGGCCGCCGGGCAGGGCCGCCACACGCCGCTCGGGTGCCACGGGAGCCGGGCGCTACCGGAGCCGGGCCACCCGGTAGACCGCGAGGCCTACGACGGCCAGCACGACCAGGGCGTACAGCGCGGCCATGCGCCAGTCGGGGCGGCGGCCGCTGCCCCGGGGCGGGAGACCGGGCCAGGTGTAGCCGACGCGGCGGGCGGCCATCATGCCCCAGCCGGCCGCGCAGCAGCTGATCAGGAAG
Organism: Streptomyces pallidus (ex Mingjun et al. 2026); assembly: GCF_051550185.1. Classification (NCBI taxonomy): domain Bacteria; kingdom Bacillati; phylum Actinomycetota; class Actinomycetes; order Kitasatosporales; family Streptomycetaceae; genus Streptomyces; species Streptomyces pallidus (ex Mingjun et al. 2026). Next base: position 2,242,798 of record NZ_CP196181.1, read on the forward strand.
CCGAGCATGGCGACCACGGCTCCGCCGTCGCCGAACTCGAAGGCAAGGGGGAAGGCGAACATCAGCGAGCCCGCGGCGGCCAGCATCACGATCGGGGCGATCTGCCAGATCCGCAGCCGACGCTGCGGGCGCAGCTCGACCTCGAACTCGGGGCCGCCGGGGTCCTCGCCCTCGGCGGAGCCGGAGACGTCAGGGCCGTCGGAGGTCAGCCGGGCAGGGTCGGCGGGCAGCCCGAGCTCTTCGGGGACGGCGGGATCGCCGAGGACCGCGGGGTCCGTCGTCCCCCGCGTCCCGTCCCGCCCGGTGTCACGAGGGCCGGCCTCCATCGCCACGCGCCCTCCCCACTCGGACTTCGCACGTTGCCGTTCACCGCCGGTGACCACACCCGCGGAATTTGATGATGGCACGGCCCGGGGCCCCGAACGCGCGCGCGGGGCGTCCCGATGCCATCACGTGATCAGGCTGTAACCGCTCGTTCGACCAACGACTGCGCGAGTCCGGGGAGTTCCCTGCGGTCCGCGGCGGCTCCGCTGAGCCAGTGGACACGGGGGTCCCGGCGGAACCAGGAGTCCTGGCGGCGGGCGAACCGCTTGGTGGCCCGGACCGTCTCGGCCCTCGCCTCGTCCTCGGTGCACTCCCCGGCCAGGGCGGCCAGCACCTGCTGGTAGCCCAGCGCCCTGGAGGCGGTGATCCCCTCGCGAAGGCCGCGGGCCTCCAGGGTCCGGACCTCGTCGACGAGCCCGTCCTCCCACATCCGGTCCACGCGCCGCGCGATCCGCTCGTCGAGCTCCGGGCGGGCCACGTCGACGCCGATCTGGACGGTGTCGTACACGGACTCGTGGCCGGGCAGGTTGGCGGTGAACGGCTTCCCGGTGATCTCGATGACCTCCAGGGCGCGGACGATGCGGCGGCCGTTGCTCGGCAGGATCGCCTGCGCCGCGGCCGGGTCGGCGGCGGCGAGCCGGGCGTGCAGGACGCCGGGGCCGCGCTCGGCGAGCTCCTCCTCCAGCCGGGCGCGGACGTCGGGATCGGTGCCGGGGAACTCCATGGCGTCGAGGGCGCCGCGGACGTACAGCCCGGATCCGCCGACGAGGACGGGGGTGCGGCCCTGCGCGAGCAGCTCGTCGATCTCGGCGCGGGCCAGGCGCTGGTACTCGGCGACGCTGGCCGTCTCGGTCACGTCCCAGATGTCCAGGAGGTGGTGCGGAACCCCGCCGCGCTCTTCTTCCGTCAGTTTGGCGGTGCCGATGTCCATCCCGCGGTAGAGCTGCATGGAGTCGGCGTTGATCACTTCGCCGTCGAAATGGCGGGCCAGGGCCACGCCCAGGTCGGACTTTCCGGCCGCGGTGGGGCCGACGACGGCGATGACCGGCGGGGTGGGGGCTGCTTTGCTCACCGCCCCAGTCTCGCAAACCGTCCGGCTCCCACCCGATCGCGGCCGGTCCGGGCGGAACTTCACCCGCACGAGTAGCGTTGGAAGAAATGAAGATGGGGGTGTTTGACCGGTTTTTCAACCGCCACGGGAAGGTGATCCATGGGCCTGCTGGACACACTGAAGGCCAAGCTCGCTCCGGCGAAGGAGAAGGTCGGCGACCTCGCCCACAAGAACGAGGGCAGGATCGGCGAGGGTCTGGACAAGGTCGCGAAGGCCGTGGACTCGAAGACGCACGGCAAGTACAGCGACAAGCTCGCGTCCGGGACGGGCAAGGCGAAGGAAGCCCTGGGCAAGATCGCGCACAAGGACGCCCCCGGCGGGCATACGCCGCCGCCCGCCTCCTGACCGCGGTGCCGGTGAGGGGCGCGGGCCGAGGCGCCCCTGTCCCGCACCCGCCGCCGGGTGCGCCCGCTAGGACCAGGTGGCGACGAAGTAGCCGACGCCGTACGGGGCGTCCTCGTACAGCAGTCGCCCGCCCAGGCCCGCGCCCTCGGCCGCGCCGGCCAGCACCTGCCAGGGGGCCCGGCCGGCGGCCTGGAGTTCACGGGCGAGGCCGGCGTCGAGGGCGGCGAGCGCGGCGGTGTCGGCGTCGGCGAGGGCGCGCGCGGCGCAGGCGTCGAAGGGGGCGGCGCGCTCGTCCAGGTAGCCGGGGGCCTTCACGGTCCGGCAGGCGCTGCCGTCGCCCATGACGAGGAGGGCGACGCGGTCGGCGCGCGCGGCGAGTTCACGGCCCGCGTCGAGGCAGCTGGCGGTGTCGAGGGCCTCGGGCACGGCGAGCGCTTCCAGGGGTGCGGCGCCCCAGCGTGCGTGGTCGAGGAGCCAGGCCCCGACGGCCAGGGCCGGTGGCAGTTGCCGCGCACCCGCAGCGCCGTCCCGCCCCCCGTCTCCGAGGCGTACGTCGACCCCGACGCCGAAGCGCCGGAAGCTGCCGCGGGCACCCTGCCGGTATGCCCCGGCTTCCGCTTCCTCGGCGGCGCCCACGACGACCAGCAGGTCGGGGCGGGAAGCGGCGAGCACCGCGAGGGCGTCGGAACAGGCGGTGCGGGCGTCGCCGAGTTCGGCGGCGGCCCCCGCGGCGACCTCGGGCACGAGGAGCGGCGGGGCGGGGCAGACGGCGGCGGCTACGAGCATGATCCGCAGCCTAGTGCTGTGACCGGAAAGGTTCACCACCCCGCGACGTCCGGCGCGGCACCAGCCGTCGGCAGCGCCCCGCCACTGCCGGGCGGGGCGGCTGCAGGCGGCTGTCGCCGCAGACGGGCTCAGCCGGTGACGCCGCAGGACGGGGTCGACGCCGGCAGCGGGGCGGGGACGCCCAGCGTGGGGATGCCGAGCATGACGCCCTGCGGCTGCGCCGGGGCGGCGTTGCGCTTCTCCCAGGCGTCGCCGGCGCGGGTGCGCCGCACGGACTGAGTGGGGCCCTCGGCGAGGAGGTGGTGCGGGGCCGCGTAGGTGATCTCCACGGTGACGACGTCGCCGGGGCGGACGTCCTCGTCGGGCTTCGTGAAGTGGACCAGGCGGTTGTCGGGGGCGCGGCCGGACAGGCGGTGCGTGGCGCCGTCCTTGCGGCCCTCGCCCTCCGCGACCATGACCTCCAGGGTGCGGCCGACCTGCTTCTTGTTCTCCTCCCAGGAGATCTCCTCCTGGAGGGCCACCAGGCGCATGTAGCGATCCTGGACGACCTCCTTGGGGATCTGTCCCTCCATGTCGGCGGCCGGGGTTCCGGGGCGCTTGGAGTACTGGAAGGTGAAGGCGCTGGCGAAGCGCGCCTCGCGGACCGTGTGCATGGTCTGCTCGAAGTCCTCCTCGGTCTCGCCGGGGAAGCCGACGATGATGTCGGTGGAGATCGCGGCGTGCGGGATGGCGGCGCGGACCTTCTCGATGATGCCGAGGAAGCGCTCCTGGCGGTACGAGCGGCGCATCGCCTTCAGCACCCGGTCCGAGCCGGACTGCAGCGGCATGTGCAGTTGCGGCATGACGTTCGGGGTCTCGGCCATGGCCGCGATCACGTCGTCCGTGAAGTCGCGCGGGTGCGGGGAGGTGAAGCGGACCCGCTCCAGGCCCTCGATCTGCCCGCAGGCGCGCAGCAGCTTGGAGAAGGCCTCGCGGTCGCCCAGGTCGGATCCGTAGGCGTTGACGTTCTGGCCGAGCAGGGTGATCTCGGAGACGCCCTCGCCGACCAGGGCCTCGATCTCGGCGAGGATGTCACCGGGGCGGCGGTCCTCTTCCTTGCCGCGCAGGGCCGGGACGATGCAGAAGGTGCAGGTGTTGTTGCAGCCGACGGAGATCGAGACCCAGGCGGCGTAGGCGGACTCGCGGCGGGTCGGCAGCGTGGAGGGGAAGGCCTCCAGCGACTCGGCGATCTCGATCTGCGCCTCTTCCTGGATGCGGGCGCGCTCCAGGAGGACGGGCAGCTTGCCGATGTTGTGGGTGCCGAAGACGACGTCGACCCACGGGGCCTTCTTGACGATCGTGTCGCGGTCCTTCTGCGCCAGGCAGCCGCCGACGGCGATCTGCATGCCGGGGCGCTTGGTCTTCATCGGGGCGAGCCGGCCGAGGTTGCCGTAGAGCTTGTTGTCGGCGTTCTCCCGGACGGCGCAGGTGTTGAACACCACGACGTCGGCGTCGCCGTCCGAGCCCTCCGGGGCCCGGGTGTAGCCCGCCTCTTCCAGCAGTCCGGAGAGTCGCTCGGAGTCGTGCACGTTCATCTGGCACCCGTAGGTGCGCACCTCGTATGTTCCCTTGACGTCCACTGCCGTGCTCCGGTCGCTGCTGCTGGTCATGGAACAAGGGTAGGTGCTGCCGGGGAGGGCCCACTGCCGCAGCCCGTCCCGGCCCCGGCGCAGCCGCGCGGGCAGGCCGCCCGCGACCGGCGCGGGCCCCGCACGGCGCACTCCCTTCGCGGCGCGGTTTCCGAATGCGCGGAATGCGTTCCGCCGACCGAAACGTTTTCCCCGTCACACGAAATGAAACCCTGGAGGATTTTAGGATGTTCACGGCCACGCAGGGGTGTTGTGTGAAGGTTGCGCAATTCGGCGCCGACCCGTAACACTGTGCGCAACACCCCCGCCGCGGGTGGCCCATCGAATCGGCAGTGCGCTGAATTCGGCGGCACCGGCGTGGATCTGTGCAAGAAATTGAGCACCCCCATTCCGCCTCCATCGGCAGGCGTGACGTCACTGTGATGCGAGATAGGTTGCCCCATGCCTCGTAGAATGCCCAGGCAGGCAAGGGAGTCCGTTCTTTCCCTGGGGTTCCTGGGCCCGTCCGGACCAAGGCCGGAAAGCCTCGGATTCGTCGACCTCCGCTCCAACGAGAACCCCTTCGCCGGGCGGTACCGCCGTTATCCGGAACACTCGCCGGATTTCCTCGCACCCCTCTATCTGGCGGCGCTCGAGGTCCTCGATCCGCCCCCGCCCCGCGCGGAGGACGGCGGCGGTCGCCACCTGCAGGCGGACGTGGCCATCACCCGTGGGGCCACGGAGGCGCTGGACCTCCTCCTGAGGGCGCTGTTCGAGCCGGGCAGGGACGCCGTGGCGGTCACGTGGCCGAGCTTCGGCTCCTTCGAGCAGTTCGCGGCGCTGCACGGCGTGACGCGGCACCGGCTGCCGCTGGGCGGCGTGCGCTACGACCGGCTCGACGTCGATCGGCTGCTGTCGCTCCCGGTCAAGGGGATCTACCTCTGCAACCCCAACAACCCCACCAGCACCTGCCTGGACGCGGACGACCTGGCCCTGCTGCTGGACCGGTTCGACGGCATCGTGATCGTCGACGAGACCTACGCCGAGTTCACCGGCCGGCCCTCCCTCGCCCACCGGCTGGGTTCCCATCCGGGTCTGGTCTCGGTGAGGTCCATGTCGAAGGCGCTGGGCATGGCGGGCCTGCGGCTCGGAGCGGTCCTCGGGGCACCGGACCTCATCGGGGCGGTGCGCCGGGTCCGGCCGCCGTTTCCCGTGCCCGGCCCGGTGGCCGAGGCCGCCGCCGCGGAATTGGCCGACCCCGCGCAGCTCGTGTCGCGGGTCGCCTCCTGCGTGGCGGAACGCGACCGGCTGGCGAGAGAGCTCGCCGACTGCCCGGGCGTACGGGACGTTTTCGCCGACGCCGGATTCGTGACCGTCCGACTGGCCGACCAGGACGCCGTCCTGGCGGAACTGGACGCCTCCCGCATCGCCGTGCACGCCGAGCCGGAAGGCTGGCGCGGATTCCTTCGGATCTCCGTCGGAACACCTCAGGAAAACGCTCTGCTGCTTTCCGCCATCCGGCGCAGCGACCGACGTTCCCACCTCTGATTCCCCTGTCCCCCCTCCACAGGAAAGCAGGCAGACATGACCGACGCGCTCACCCTCGACAGGCCACGACTGGACACCGACGTCGTGACCGTCCGGCGCAAGGACATCCGGGCGATCTCCTCCGTCATGGTCGACGGGAAGTCCCACCATCTCGGGGAGCAGCGCGACTTCCGGCGCAACGACCTCCTGGCCGGCTTCGTCCCGGAGGCGGGCCGGCTGTCGCTGGCCTGGGTGCGCCTGGCCGACGGCGAACAGCTGGACGTCCACCAGCATCCGACCAAGTCGATGATCCTGGTCTGCAAGGGCTCGGTGCGCCTCCTCGGGGACCAGGAGGAAGAGCTGGCCGAGGGGGACACCGTCGTGGTCCCCCCGGGCGCCCGGCACGGGTTCGTCACCAGGCCGGGTGAGGAGTTCCAGGGGCTTTCGGTGCAGTTCGAGGGCAGCGGGCTCTACGAGGAGGAGTCGGCGCCGCGCGTCGAGTTCACCGGCGCGGCCGCGTCCCTGGTCGACCTGGAGCAGTACAACGCCGAGCGGCTGGACGCGTTCGGCAAGCACCACATGTTCGACCTGTTCGACAGCGGTCGGGTGGGGGCGGACCCCGAGATGCGCGACCGCTTCGTCTCCGCGCTCTACGTCTGGGCGGTGTACTTCCAGCGCATGCTCTACGCACGGCAGGCGGTCTGCTCCGACCCGCAGCTGCGCGAGGTCTACGCGGGCCACCTGCGGGAGGAGTTCGGCCACGACGTGCTGCTGAAGGAGCAGAACGGCATCAGCGAGACGGTCTACGACCCCATGCTGGAAGCCGTCGGCAACTGGTTCGTGATGCAGATGCACGGCGCGGACGAGGCGGCGAAGATCGTGGTCGTCCACATGGTCATCGAGTCGTCCTGCGCGGTGTTCGGCGAGCGCACCGGGGCGGCCTTCACCGACGGGTCCGCGGCCGACACCTCCTACTTCGACCTGCACTCGGAGGTGGACGAGGACCACCGGGAGCTCGGCCGCGAGCACCTCCGCGGGCTGTCCGCCGACCAGTACGCCCGGCTGCGGCAGGTCTGCGGCCAGGCGTGGGACCAGCTCGACCTGCTCTTCGACCGCATCGCCGCCCACATGGTGCGCTGAGCCGCCGATCCGGACGGAGGGGAGCCGATGCGGCACGCACACGGGGATGCGGGCCTGTTCCCGCACCCGGACAACCGCGACACGTTCGTCGAACTGCTGCGGCACGTCACCGACGACTACTACCGCTGGCACACCCGGTGTGCGCAAGCGGCCGCACCGGCTCCGCCCGTGCCCGACGGCAGGTCCGGCGGGCACGGCTCCGCCGGGCCGTCCGAGAGCATGAAGACCGTAGGCGACCTGGTCCGCGAGCTCTCGGGGCGGCTCGCGCGGGAGTCGACCCCGTTCCCCTCACCGCTGTACCTGGCCCACATGACCACGGACCTCCCGGTGGCGGCGAGCCTGGCCCATCTCTGCGCGATGCTCTACAACCCCAACAACGTCACACCGGAAGTCGCCCCGGTCACCACCGAGCTCGAACACGAGGTGTCCGCGGACCTGTGCCGCCTGATCGGGTACGCCCCGGGCACCGGTTGGGCGCACCTGTCGTCCGGCGGTCACGCCGCCAACTACGAGGCCGTGTGGATCGCGCGGAACCTGCGCAGCCTGCCCGCCGCGGTGGCGGCCCACCCCGCCGCCCGCGACCTCGTCGCCGGGGTGCCCCCGGTCGTCCTGGCCAACATGCCGGTCCCCCGCGTCCTCGACCTCGTCGAGGCCCTGGCCGGGCGCGGGCTCCTGTCCGAGGTCGCGCGGCTGGCCGCCGCACGGCGGCGTGAGGCGGACACCGCCGGCACGCTCCTGCTCGCCCGCAGCGCCCACTACGCCTGGGACAAGTGCGCCGACCTGCTCGGGCTGGGACCGCAGGACGTGGAGCCGGTGGGGCTGACGCCCGAGCACCGGTTGGACGTGCACGCGCTGGGTCGGCGCGTGCGGGACCTGCTGGAGCGGGGCCGCCCGATCCTGGCGGTGATCGCCATGTGCGGGAGCAGCGGAGAGGGCGCCGTCGACGACCTGGACGCCGTCCTGCGGCTGCGGGCCGATTGCGAGCGGCGCTTCGGGGCGTCGTTCTACGTCCACGTCGACGCCGCCTTCGGCGGGTACTGCCGCAGTCTGTGGCTGGAAGCCGACGGCGGGATGGCGCCCTACGACGATCGGCCGCTGGGCGGCAGCGGAGCCCGTATGAAGCCGGAGGTCCACGCGGCGTTCCGGGCGCTCCCCGGGGCCGACTCGGTCACCGTGGACCCGCACAAGAGCGGACACACCCCGTACCCCGCGGGCAGCCTGGTGCTGCGCGACCGGCGGGCCGTCGCCCTCGTGGCCCGGGAATCGGCGTACTTCGGCCACGGGGACGGCAGCCGCCTCCCCTTCGGTCCGCACACGCTCGAAGGGGCGCGGCCCGGAGCCGCGGCGGCGGCCGTCTGGGCGGCGCACCGGCAGATCGGGCTGCACGCCGACGGTTACGGCCGCCTGCTGGGCGGGTGCATCGCAACGGCGCAGCGCCTGCACGAGCGGTTCTCACCGGCCCGTCGGCCCCGGCCCTCCGGGACGGCCGCCGCGGACCCCCGGATCGTCAGCTGTTTCCCACCGGACCTGAACATGATCAACCTGGCGGTCGGTCCGGTGGACGCCGACGGCGGCGGGGGCGGGTCCCCGGCGGACGCCGCCGGCCGCCGGGTGCTCGAATCGATCCTCGCCGAGGCCGCCTCGGCACCGCTGACCAGCCTCTACGTCTCCGGGAACACCCTCACCGGCCGCTCTCGGCCCGGAGAGCGGGAGCAGGTGCTGCGGCTGTGCCTGATGAAGGGGCTCGGGTCAGGGGCCCTGGACACGGTGGCGCGGAGTCTGGAGGCCGCCGTGTCCAGGGCCCTGGGCCCGGACCGTCCTGGCGTTCCCGCCGTTCAGTGACGGTGGGCGACGACGAAGAGGCGCCGGAACGGGAAGAGCGTGCGCCCGTCGGGGAGTGACGGGTACGCCGCGCGCAACCGGTCCAGGTAGGAGCTGCGGAAGGCACCGAACTCCGCGGCGGACAACCCGTCGATGACGGGCCGCAGACCGGCGGCCTCGACCCAGCTCCACACCGGGTCGGGGCCGCTCAGCACGTGCAGGTACTCGGTGCTCCAGACGTCCGGTTCGACGCCGGGACCCGCGAGCAGGCCGTAGTAGCCCGCCGCGTCCAGGGTGTGCACCCGGGAGAGCGCCGCGCGCAGCTCGGGCGGACCCAGCGGCGCTCCTCCCGGCCCTCCGTCCTCCAGCGTCCGAAGGATCAGGCGGAACCACGGCGTGTGGTGGAACACCGGCATCTGCAGCGCCAGTGCACCGCGGGGGGCGAGGTCGCCGGCCAGGCGCCGCAGGACGGCGCCGTGGTCGGGAACCAGGTGGAACAAGGAGTTGGCGAACAGCAGGTCGGGACGGCGCCCGGGGCGCCACGAGCCGATGTCCTCCCGGTGCAGGAACGCCGCGGGCGCCGTTCCGGCCGCCGTTCGCAGCATGTCCGCGGAGCTGTCGACACCGTGCACCTCGGCGCCGGGGAACCGTTCGGTCAGGAGTCGGGTGATGGTGCCGGGGCCGCACCCGATGTCGTACACGACGGAGGGGGGAGCGTCGAACCGGACCCGGTCCAGCAGCTCCAGGGCGGGCCGCAGCCGGTGTTCCGGGAACCGCAGGTACAGCTGCGGGTCCCAGCTGGTGGCGGCCCGTGGGGGTTCGTGGGTGTGCAGGGCGGTCATGGTCATCCGTTCGCTGGGCGGTGCGGTCTTGCGTCAGGCGGATACGAGCCGGCCGGCCTGGAGCCTCCAGAGACCGGCATAGGTGCCGTCGCGCGCCAGGAGTTCGCCGTGGGTCCCCTGCTCGGTCACCCGGCCGCCCGTGCCCAGGACGTAGATCCGGTCGGAGCCCCGGACGGTGGACAGCCGGTGCGCGATGATGATCAGGGTGCGGTTGGCCCCGAACTTCTGGAGGGCGTCTTGGATGGCGGCCTCGGTCTCGTTGTCGACCGCGGACGTGGCCTCGTCGAGGATCACGACCGGGGGGTCGCGCAGAACGGCCCGGGCCAGCGCGATGCGCTGGCGCTGCCCGCCGGACAGTGCGGCACCGCGTTCTCCGACCGGGGTGTCGTAACCGTGGGGCAGTGCGTCGATGAAGTCGTGCGCCCCTGCGGTGCGGGCGGCTGCGGCGAGCTGCTCGTCGGTGGCGTCGAAGGTGCCGTAGCGGATGTTCTCCGCGATCGTGGCGTCGAACAGGAACGGCTCCTGGGAGACGTAGCCGATCGTGCGGCGCAGATCGGGCAGTGCGAGGGTGCGGACGTCCGTGCCGTCGAGCAGTACCCCGCCCTGGCTGGGGTGGCGGAACCCCATCAGCAGTTTGGCGATGGTGGTCTTGCCGGCGCCGGTCGTGCCGACGATGCCGATGGTCTGGCCGGCGCCGACCGTCAGGGATGTGCCGCGCAGCGCCGGAGGGCGTCCCGGGTAGGCGAACGCGACCTTCCGCAGCTCGATCTTCCCCTTGACCTGCTGTGCGGGCAGCGGGCGGCCGCCGTCGGCGGCGCGCTCCTGCGGCAGGTCGTGCAGGTACTGCACGCGGTCCAGGGCCGTGAGGGTGCGCTGGTACTGGTCGGTGACGCTGCCGAGGCGGTTCAGCTTCGCGAGGGCGTTGCCCGGCATTTCGATCAGCGGGCCGAACGCCACGCCGGACAGCGTGCCCGACAGCACGGCCTTGCCTCCCAGCAGGAGGGTTCCGACCAGGGCCGAGCAGGCGGACAGCCGCAGGACCTGGGTGCGGGCCGCCGCGCTGCGGTCGGTGCACCGGTTGAGCTCGCGGTAGTCACGGCTCAGCTCGGCGACGCGCCCCCGCTCGTGGTCCTCGGCGCAGGCGGCCTTGATGGTGGTGTGGGCCTGGAGGTTCTCGGCCATGCGGCCGTTCAGCCGGGCGCGCCGCTCGCCGGAGGCACCGTGGTCGGCGATCGCCCGCCTGTGGAACCGGAAGGACAGCCAGGTGACGAGCGGGACCGGGGCGAAGGCGACCCAGGCGATCTTCGGGGCGAGCAGCAGGTAGACGGGGACGAGCACCGCGAAACTGGTCGCGAGCTGGACGACCTCGTGCAGGTTGGTGCTGACGAAGGAGCCCATCTGGCCGATGTCCTCGGTCAGCACCGAGGTGATCCGGCTGGTGCGCTCGTTCTCCAGATCGGCCGGCGCCAGGCGCTGTACGTGGTCGTAGGTGCGCGTGCGCCAGTCGTCCTCCACGGTCTGCCCCAGCCGTCGCCAGCTGACGTCGGCCTGGTAGCCCAGGGCGGCCATGGCGGCGCAGGCCAGCCCGGCGGCGCCGGCGAGGGCCGACAGCTGGGCCGCGGTGCTCGCCAGGCCCCACTGCGCCAGGGTCGAGCTTCCGCCCCGGGCCAGCACCAGGATGATCGAGGGGACGAGGGCGTACATCGCCATCTCCGCGAACTGGGCCAGTACGGAGAGGAACGTCGCCGCGCGGAGCTGCCGCTTGTGCTTGCCGATGATGCGCCGCAACGGACGCTCGCGCGGAGGTGCACCCGCCGGTCGTGGTGCGCGGTGGAACTGCCGCCACGCCCGTCTGACCACGATCGCCGTCGCCGTGGCGGCCAGTCCCAGGCTGACCACGGGGTTGGCGAGCAGCTTCAGCCCGGCCGTGGCGAAGGCGGCGAGGCCGGCGACGGTCGCGAGGGCGGCGCCCTTGGTCACGGCCGTGGAGGGGACGCTGCGCCGGGTCGGCGCGGCGCGTCCGTCCGGGCCCGGACGGCCCGCCGTGCCGGCGCGTGAGGAGCCGCGGGCGGCGTGCGCCTCGGCCCGCATCAGGCCGCGGGCGACGGCCACGTGCACGCGCAGGGCGATGTGCCGGGCGGCGGTGCGGGGGTCGTGCACCACGAGCAGCCGGCCGGTGACCGGGTTCACGCGTGCTCCGGTGATCCCGTCGTCCTCGGCGAGGAGGTCTTCGATCAGGCGGGCGAGGGAGGGCCTGCCCGTGACCTCCGGGAAGTCCCAGCGCTGTCTGCCGGGGATCACCGATCGGGCGCGGAGCATTCCCCGGACGTCGGGAGGACGTGGCGTGGCCGTGGCGGTGGGGGTGGCGGTGGGCAGGGGTACCAGCAGGGACATGGCGGCGGTCACCGGTTTTCGGAGGGGAGGGGGCGCAGCGGCGCCGAGCGGTGGTCGAGACGGCTCATCGGGAGGTGGGGGGAGCGTGCGACCGCGGCCAGCAGCCGCACCCAGCGGGCGAAGAGGTCGCTGACCGTCCTCCGGTCGAACAGGTCGGTGTTGAAGCGGAACAGGCCGTCCATGCCGGCCGGGCTCCCGTCCGCCCCTTCTCGTTCGGTCAGGCCGAGGCAGAGCGGGTCATGGGCCGTGCCGGTGCCCACGTCGACTTCGCTCACGTGCAGTCCGGGCGGGTCGAAGTGGTCCTGGGGGGTGTTCTGCAGGATCAGCATGACGTGGTAGAGGGCGCCGGGGGCGCCGAGCGCCTCCGCCAGCTGGAGGAAGTGCAGGTCCTGGTGGGCGTAGGCGCCGAGGGCGGTCTCGCGGACCTGTTCCAGGAGCTCGACGAAGGCGGGGTCGCCGGAGGTGTCCGTCCGCAGCACCAGGAGGTTGGCGACGAAGCCCACGAGGTCGTCGAGGGCCTGGTCGGTGCGGCCGGCGACGGGGATGCCGACGACGATGTCGGGACCGGCGCCCAGCTCGGTGAACACGGCGGCGAGGGCGGCGTGCAGCACCATGAACATGCTGGTCCCGGTGGTGCGGGCCAGTTCGGCCAGCTGCGCGTGCAACGCGGCGTCGATGCTCACCCTGATGTGGTCGCCGCTGTGGGAGACGGCGGAGGAACCGGACCGGTCGTAGGGGAGCCGGAGTTCCTCGGGGGTGCCGGTGAGGCTCTTGGTCCAGTAGGCGAGTTGGCGGGCGGCGAGGCTGTCGGGGTCGGCGGGGTCGCCGAGGAGCTGCCGCTGCCACAGCGCGTAGTCGGCGTACTGGAGGGCCGGCGCCTGCCAGGACGGCGACCCGCCCCCGCACCGGGCGGTGTACGCGGTGGCCAGGTCACGCGTGAGCACCGCCACCGACCAGCCGTCCGCGGCGATGTGGTGCACGACCAGCAGCAACACGTGCTCACCGGCACCGACCGCGAACAGCTCGGCGTGCACGGGCGGTTCCACGGCCAGATCGAACCGATACCGGGCCCCCCGCGCCAACAGCCCGCCAAGACCCTCCCCGTCCGTACGGGTGACCGCAAGCGTGAACGGCTCCCCCGACACCGGCAGCACCCGCTGGCACGGCACCCCGTCGACCTCCCCGAACACCGTCCGCAAGGCCTCGTGCCGGGCCACGACGTCCGCCAGCGCCGCCTCCAACGCCCCACGGTCGAGATCACCGCTCAACCGCAACGCCAGCGGAATGTTGAACGTGGCGGTCGGCCCCTCTCCGCGGAAGAAGGACCACAGCCACTGCTGTCCGTAGGAGAGCGGCATCGGGTCGGGGCGCGGGCCCGGCACGGGGGCGGAGCGGACCCGCTGTGAGGCGCTGTCCAGCCGGCTCGCCAGTGCGGCGACCGTGGGGCTCTCGAAGAGCGTGCGCACGGTGAGTTCCGTGCCGAGGGTGGTGCGGATGCGGCTGGTGAGCCGGGTCGCGAGCAGGGAGTGACCTCCCAGGGCGAAGAAATCGTCGTCGGCGCCCACCACCGGCACATCCAGCACCTCGGCGAACAGACCCGCGAGGACCTGCTCCTCGGGCGTACGCGGTTCCCGACCACCACCCGTCGTGCCCTCCCCGTCCGGCGCGGGCAGCGCGGCCCGGTCCACCTTCCCGTTCGGCGTCAGCGGCAACGCCTCCAACACCACCACGGCCGAGGGCACCATGTGGGCCGGCAGGTACCGCCGGAGCCGCTCCCGCACGGCGGCCGTGTCACAGGTCCCCGGCCCCGCATCCGCCCCCGCGGGCACCACGTAGCCGATCAGGCGCACGTCGCCGGAGCGCCCCTCCCGTGCGGCGACAGCGGCATGGGCCACCCCCGGGCAGGCGGCCAGGGCCGCCTCGACCTCCCCGAGCTCGACGCGGAATCCCCGCACCTTGACCTGGCCGTCCGCCCGTCCCACGAATTCCAGCTGCCCGTCGGCGCGCCACCGGGCGAGGTCCCCGGTCCGGTACATCCGGGACCCCGCCGGACCGAAGGGGTCCGCCACGAACCGGCCCGCGGTCAGCCCCGGCCGGCGCAGGTACCCCCGCGCCAGACCCACCCCCGCCACGTACAGCTCACCGACCACCCCGGGCGGCACCGGCCGCAACAGCCCGTCCAGGACGTACGCCCGCGCGCCCGCGACCGGCCGCCCGAGGACCGGCTCCGCGCTGACGTCGAGCCGTGTGCGCACCGCGTCCACGGTGCACTCGGTGGGCCCGTACATGTTGTGGGCGGCGAGGCCCTCCACGGCCCGCAGCTCCTCCCACAGTCGGGCCGGCAGGGCCTCGCCGCCGAGCACGGCCACGCCCGGCCGCCACCGCTCGTCGGTGAACAGGCCCCGGTCGGCCAGGACGCGCATGTAGGAGGGGGTGACGTCGACGGAGTCGATCCGGTGCTGTACCAGCCACGCCGCGAACCGGGCCGCGTCCACCCAGGTGGCGGAGTCGGGCACGTGCAGCTCGTGGCCGTCCATGAGGGCCGCCAACTGGCCCCAGGAGGCGTCGAAGGACACCGAGGCGGTCAGCGCGACGCGCAGCCGGCGCCCGCCCGCCCGCTCCGCCGCCGGGGCGAAGACCTCGTCCCGGTACTGGAGGGCCAGGGCGGCCACGCTCGAATGCCGGGAGACGACGCCTTTGGGCTCGCCGGTCGAGCCCGACGTGTAGATCACGTACGCCGGATGGCCGGGCAGCAGCCCCGTGACCGGGTCGGAGGCCGGGAACGCCCGGAGCTTCGCGGTGGTCTCCGGGGCGTCGAGCAGCAGCCCGGGCAGGGCGGACCCGAAGTCGGCGGCGGCGGCCGCGGCGGTGTCCGTCAGCAGCAGTACGGGACGGGCGTCCCCGACCATGGCGGTGAGGCGCGCCGCCGGGTACTCCGGGTCCAGCGGAAGGTAGGCGGCGCCGGCCTTGAGCACGGCGAGGACGGCCACGACCAGGTTCGCCGAGCGCGGCAGGGCCAGGGCGACGACGTCCTCGGGCCCGACGCCGCGGTCGGTGAGGACGTGCGCGAGCCGGTTGGCGCGTGCGTTCAGTTCGGCGTACGTGAGGGTGGCGTCGGCGGCGACCACCGCCACCGCGTCCGGGGCGGCCAGCACCCGGTCCGCGAAGAGTTCCGGGAGGGTGCGCGCGGGCTGCTGCGCCGGCGCGGACGGTCCGGTGCCGGCGAGGAGGTGGCGCCGCTCGTCGTCCGACAGGACGTCGATGCGGCTGATGGGCCGGTCCGGATCCTGCACCGCTGCCGTGAGCAGGCGTACCCAGCGGTCGGCCAGGGTTCCGATCGTGGCCGCGTCGAACACGTCGCCGGCGTAGCCGAACGTTCCCGTCAGGCCGAGGCACCCGCCGCTGTCCGAGCGTCGTTCGGACAGCGCGATGTCCAGGTCGAACTTGGCCGATCCGGTCGGCACGGCCGTGGTGGAGACGGTCAGGCCGGGCAGCGCGAAGGCGCCGGCGTCAGCGGTGTCGACGGAGAGCATGATCTGGAACAGGGGATGCCGGGCCGGCGACCGCACCGGGTTGAGGGCTTCCACCAGGTGCTCGAAGGGCAGGTCCTGGTGGGCGTACGCGCCGAGGGCGGTCTCGCGGACCTGTTCCAGCAGCTCGACGAAGGCGGGGTCGCCGGAGGTGTCCGTCCGCAGCACCAGGCTGTTGACGAAGAAGCCCACGAGGTCGTCGAGGGCCTGGTCGGTGCGTCCGGCGACGGGGATGCCGACGACGATGTCGGTGCCGGCGCCCAGCCTGGTGAGCAGGGCGGCGAGGGCGGCGTGCAGCACCATGAGGACGCTGGTCCCGGTGGTGCGGGCCAGTTCGGCCAGCTGCGCGTGGAGCTCCCGGTCCAGCTCGAAGGCGACGGAGGCGCCGCGGTGCGAGGCCATGGCGGGCCGGGGCCGGTCGTAGGGGAGCCGGAGTTCCTCGGGGGTGCCGGTGAGGCTCTTGGTCCAGTAGGCGAGTTGGCGGGCGGCGAGGCTGTCGGGGTCGGCGGGGTCGCCGAGGAGCTGCCGCTGCCACAGCGCGTAGTCGGCGTACTGGAGGGCCGGCGCCTGCCAGGACGGCGACCCGCCCCCGCACCGGGCGGTGTACGCGGTGGCCAGGTCACGCGTGAGCACCGCCACCGACCAGCCGTCCGCGGCGATGTGGTGCACGACCAGCAGCAACACGTGCTCACCGGCACCGACCGCGAACAGCTCGGCGTGCACGGGCGGTTCCACGGCCAGATCGAACCGATACCGGGCCCCCCGCGCCAACAGCCCGCCAAGACCCTCCCCGTCCGTACGGGTGACCGCAAGCGTGAACGGCTCCCCCGACACCGGCAGCACCCGCTGGCACGGCACCCCGTCGACCTCCCCGAACACCGTCCGCAAGGCCTCGTGCCGGGCCACGACGTCCGCCAGCGCCGCCTCCAACGCCCCACGGTCGAGATCACCGCTCAACCGCAACGCCAGCGGAATGTTGTATGCGGCGCCCGGGCCCGCGAGCCGGTGGAGGAACCACAGTCGCCGCTGGGCGAACGACAGGGGCAGCGGGTCGGGCCGTTCCCGGGGGGCCAGGGCCGGCCGTGCCGTGGCCGTACGGTCCGAGCGGGTCGCGAGTGCGGCGACCGTGCGGGCCTCGAACACGTCACGCAAGGTCAGTTCCGCACCGAGAGTGGTCCGGATGCGGCTGACGAGCCGGGTCGCGAGCAGGGAGTGGCCCCCCAGGGCGAAGAAGTCGTCCTCGGCGCCCACCACGGGCACGCCCAGGAGCTCGGCGAACAACCCAGCGAGGACCTGCTCCGCCGGCGTACGGGGACCGCGGCCGCTCCCCGTGCCCTGCCCCCCGGGCACCGGCAGGGCTGCCCGGTCCACCTTCCCGTTCGGCGTCAGCGGCAACGCCTCCAACACCACCACGGCCGAGGGCACCATGTGGGCCGGCAGGACCCGTCCGAGGCGCTCCCGCACGGCAGCCGGGTCGCACGCCCCCTCACCCGACCCAGCACCTGCCCCGGCACCCGCCGGCACCACGTACCCGATCAGCCGCACATCGCCCGACGACCCCTCCCCCGCGGTCACGGCGGCGTGCGCCACCCCCGGGCACGCGGCCAGGACCGTCTCCACCTCGCCCAGTTCCACACGGAACCCGCGCACCTTCACCTGGCCGTCGGCGCGCCCCGCGAACTCCAGCCGGCCGTCGGCGCGCCACCGGGTGAGGTCCCCCGTCCGGTACATCCGGGACCCCGACGGACCGAAGGGGTCCGCCACGAACCGCTCCGCGGTCAGCCCCGGCCGGCGCAGGTACCCCCGCGCCAGGCCCACCCCCGCCACGTACAGCTCACCGACCACCCCGGGCGGCACCGGCTGCAACACGCCGTCCAGGACGTACGCCCGCGCGCCCGCGACCGGCCGCCCGATCGGGGGCGCGGAGTCGGAGGGCGTCAGCGGTTCGCTCATCGTCGCGCACACCGTGGCCTCGGTCGGCCCGTAGGCGTTGATCATGTGCCTGCCGCGGGCCCAGCGCGCCACCAGCCCGGGCGGACAGGCCTCGCCCGCCACCACCAGTGTCGCGAGCGAGGCGTCCGGTTCCGCAACGACGGCCAGCGCGGACGGCGGCACGGTCGCATGGGTGATGCGCAGCTCCGGATCGGTGAGGGCGGACAGGGGGTCGCCGTCCGGGACGAGCACCAGCGCGGCTCCGGACAGCAGGGCGGTGAACAGCTCCGACACGGAGGCGTCGAAGCTCGGCGAGGCGAACTGGAGCACCCTGCTGCGGGCGTCGATCGCGAACCGGTCGACCTGGACGGCGACCAGGTTGGCCATGCCGGAGTGGGTGACCGCCACTCCCTTGGGGCGGCCGGTGGACCCCGAGGTGTAGATCACGTAGGCGAGGTGCCGTGGGTCGACGTCGATGCCGGGATCTCCGTCGGGGAAGCCCGGACCCGGGTCCGCGACCGTCCGCGGATCGTCGATCACCGCGGCGGGGCGGGCGTCGGCGAGCATGTGCGCGATCCGCGCCGCCGGGTACTCGGGGTCCACCGGCAGGTAGGCGGCGCCCGCTTTGAGCACGGCCAGGACCGCCACCACCAGTTCCACCCCGCGCGGCAGCACGAGGGCCACCACGTCCTCCGCCCCGACGCCCCGGGCCGCCAGGGCGTGCGCGAGGCGGTTGGCCCGCGCGTTCAGCTCCCCGTAGGTCAGTGTGGTGCCGGCGGCCACCACCGCCACCGCGTCGCGGGAACCGGCCGCCCGGGCCTCGAACAGACGGGCCACGGGGGTCGCGGGGGTCCCGCCGGCGTCGCCGCCGAGCAGGTGCGCCCGCTCCTGCGGGGACAGCAGCTCGACACGGCCGATCGGCGTGTCGGGGTCGAGGTCCGCGAGGTCCGCCAGCAGGCGCAGCAACCGCTCCTGGTGGTCGGCCAGGTCCGCACGGCCGTGTACCTCGGGTGCGGCGTACAGCTCCATCCGGGGGGCGTCGCCGTCGCGGCGGTCCCGTACCGCGATCATCAGGTTGGCGCCCTGCTTGACCGAGACGGTGTGCGCGCTGCACCGGTGGCCGGCGAACGTGAAGTCGTAGTCGAACCTCGTGATGTTGACGAGGGGCGAGAACGCCGTGTCGACGCCGCCTGGCAGGCCGAGGTCACGGTGCAGGTCCTCGCCCCGGTAGCGTTGGTGGGCCACCGCCTCCCGCATCCGGTCGGCGACCTGTGACAGCAGGGCCCCCAGCGAGGTGCCGGGCCGTACCGACACCCGTACGGGGACGACGTTGGCCAACATGCCGGGCGTCGAGCGGGCGGCCTCGTCGGGTCGGGCTGCCACGATCAGCCCGACCGCCACGTCCTGTGCTCCCGTCAACCGGTACGCGTACAGCGCGACCGCGGCCACCACCAGCCGGGGCCAGGTGACGGCCGACCGGTGGGCCGCCGCTCGCAGCGCCTCCGGCCGGGGGAGCACCCGTGAGCCGGTCGTCCGGGCCCTGGGGACTCCCCCCGGCGGGACCTCCTCCGCCGCCGCGCCGGTACGTGCTGGCGCCGCGTCGGGCCGGCGGGGGATCGCGGTCGCCCCCGTCCACCCGGCCAGCCGCTCGAACCAGTACGCCCTGTCGGCCGCCGCGGCCGGTGAGGTGCGGTAGTCCAGGTCGGCGGCGACCATGGCCCGCAAGGGGCCGAAGGGGCAGGGGGCGGGCTGCCGCCCCGAGGCCAGGGCGGAGTACACCTCGGCCACCCGGCGGGCGATGAGGGCGAAGCCGAAGCTGTCGACCGCGGCGTGGTGGTAGGTGTGGCACCACCAGAACCGGTCCGGCGCCAGCCGGAGCAAGGCGAAGCTGAACAGCGGGCCGCGGGAGAGCTCCATCGGCCGGGCGAGGTCCGCGGCGGTCCATGAGCGTGCGGCCCGCTCCGGATCGGGCTCGTCGCCGACGTCGACCACGGGCAGTTCCCAGCGGACGTCCTGCTCCAGGACCTGCACCGGACCGTCCCCGCTGGGGACCAGGCGCACCCTCAGCGCATCGGTTTCCGCGACGACGCGGCGCAGGGCGGACTCGAACAGGGCCGGGTCGACCGGTCCCCGGACGTCCAGGTACTCGCCGATCCGCAGCCCCGCACCCGCCTCGGGCGTGCGCTGCTCCGCCATCCAGATCTCGCGTTGCGCGGCCGTCACGGCCAGCACCTCGGCCCGTGTGTCCGCCGGGTGCCCCCCGGCCGGGGCGGGCACGTCCAGATCGGAGAACTCGGCACGGGACAAGGGGAAACCTCCTGAAGACACCGGCGAATGCCTCGGGGTTTTCTAGCATTCAGGACGAGGAATGCATAAATGTAAAAAAATGAAGGGCGAGTCGATCGGGGCCCCCGCCTGCGTGGTGAGCACGCCGGGCCGCAGTCGAGCATCTCTTATGCACGGCGGGATATCACCCGGAGGAAGCAATCGCGGGCCGCACGGCCTTTGGCTCTACCACAGGCCCGACGGGCACAAACGGTTCTCCCGCAGCGGGTTCACTCGAAAACAGGGATTTCGCGTCTCCGCGGTGGAAGTTGGCCGGACGCCATGGCCGGGGTACGCGCTTATCGGCTAGCGTGCCGCACGCCGGCTGCGCAATCTCAGCACAGGGGCCGTACCCAAACACCCCCTTCTTTTTTGCACAAGTGGCCGCATCCCATCCCGCTGGCGACACTAAAGAGAGAGGGCGCGGACCATGCCCCCTGTTTTCCTTCCTTTTCTGCTGGGTATCATCGCGGCACCGCTGGTGAAGAGGATCGTGAAGCCTATGGTGCGCGGCACCATCTCGGCTTCCGTCAATCTCGCCGCAGACATGAAGCAGGCCGCCCACCAGGTCGGCGAGGAATTCCAGGACATCACCGCCGAAGTGACCGCCGAACGGATCGGCGCGGAACTGCGGGACGGCGAGCGGTCCCGGGTCAAGGCGGCCAAGGCCTGACCTCGCAGGCGAACGGGGCGGAATCGGAACGAACGCACCGACCGTGCGGAACCTGGGCCGGTACGCGCCCGTCGGGGTGACGGTACGAAGCCGTGCGGCTTGTCCGAAGGAATTTCCCGCCGCCCCGCGTTCGGTACGGGTAGGCGTTCTTACAGCCGCTTACCTGCAGCCGGACCAGGAGAGACCCCCATGGCACCCTTCGTCGCCCCGTTCTGCGCCCCCTTCATCGCAGGACTGCTCACGGCACCGCTCGTGAAGAGGATCGTCAAGCCGATCGCACGCGGTACGGTCAAGACCTCCGTAGGACTCGTCTACGACGCCAAACAGGCTTCCCTCAAAGCACGCGACGAGGTGAAGGACGCGGCGACCCAGGCAGCCCGGTACAAGGGCTCTCGTGAGCTGGCCGCATCGGGCAACACCGATGAGGCCGGGCCCGACGGCGCACGCGCCCACGGCCCCTCCGGAAAGCACTGACCCAACCGACCCGGCACCGACCTGCCGTCGGGAACCGGCGCCGGGCACCCGGTGGCCCCGCGGGGCAGGGCGCGGCGTGACCTCGGTCACGCCGTGCGTCCCTTTCCGCCCGAGTCCGCCGTCGCGGACCGGGCGCGCCGTGACAGGGCGCCGCCACGGTGGCAGGATCGCGCCCATGGCTCACGTTCCGCCCCGTTTCGGCAGGCGCACCGCCCTGTGGGGGCTGGTGGCCGTGTTCGCCGTGCTCGGCCTGCTGGTGTGGTGGCTGCGCCCCTTCGGCGAGCCGGAGCTGAAGGGGGAGCTGACCTTCAGCACGGGCGTGCGCACGGGTGTCTACCACCGGTACGGCCAGCTGCTGGAACAGGCGCTGGCGCAGGACGTCCCCAGGGTCAGGGTCCGGCTGGAGACCAGTCAGGGCTCGCAGGAGAACCTGGCGCGGGTGGCGACCGGTCAGGCGGACTTCACCGTCGCGACGGCGGACGCGGTCTCTAAGTACCGGGCCGACGGGAAGCCGGGCGCGGACCGGCTGCGCGGGGTCGCACGGCTGTACGACGACTACGTGCAGCTGGTGGTGCCGGCGGGCTCGCCGGTGCAGTCCGCGCGGGACCTGCGCGGCAAGCGGGTGGCGATCGGCCAGCCCGGGTCGGGTGTGCGGCTGGTCTCGGAGCGGCTGCTGGCGGCGGCCAGGCTGGACCCGTCGCGGGACGTCACCCCGGTCTCGATCGGCATCGACACGATGCCGGCGGAGCTGGAGGCCGGGCGGATCGACGCGTTCTTCTGGTCCGGCGGTCTGCCCACCAACGCGGTGCGGGAGCTGTCGGAGCGGTACGACATCCGGCTGGTGCAGCTCGGCGACCTCGTGGAGACGCTGCAGGGCAGCGGCAGCCCGGCGCGCTACTACCGGGCGGCGGTGATGCCGCAGGACGCGTACACGCGGGCACGCAACACCTCGGCGGTGGCGACGCTGGCCGTGCCGAACCTGCTCGTGACCACGGAGGAGACCGATCCGGGGCTCACCGAGCAGTTCACGCGGACGTTGATCAACAGCCGTGACCGGATCGGCCACGAGGTGCACGCGGCGCAGCTGGTGGACCTGCGGACGGCGATCTACACGGATCCGCTGGACCTGCACGAGGGCGCCGGCCGGTACTACCGCTCGGTCAAGCCCTGACCCCGGGCCCGAGCCCCGGCACGCGGGCGGGGGCGGGGGCGGGGGCGGGGTCAGACCCTCTCAGGGCGACAGCAGCATCGTCGCCGCGGCGGCCGCGCCGATGAGTCCCGCACGGGTGCCCAGGACTGCCGGGACCACCTCCAGGCCGGCGACGTACGAGAGCGTGGCGTAGTCCGCGAGATGGGTGCGGATCGGCTCGAAGAGGGTGTCGCCGGAGGCGGCGACCCCGCCGCCGATCACCGCGATGCCGGTCTCCACGAGGGTGGCGCTGGCCGCGATGGCGGCGGCCAGGGCGCGGCCGGCCCGGTCGAACGCGGCCAGCGCGACGGGGTCCCCGGCTGCGGCGGCCGCGGCGACGCCCGCCGCGCTGGCGTCGCCGGCGGCGCCCCCGGCGGGGGTCCAGCCCTGCTCCGCGGCCCAGCGGGCGATGGCGGTGCCCGAGGCGACGGACTCCACGCAGCCGCGGCTTCCGCAGACGCAGCGCGGGCCGTCGAACGCGACGCTGATGTGCCCGATGTGCCCGGCGTTGCCGGTGGGGCCCGGGTGGAGCCGGTTGTTCAGGATCAGGCCGCCGCCGACGCCCGTGGAGACCACCATGCACAGGGCGTCGGCGTGGCCGCGGGCCGCGCCGAGCCAGTGTTCGGCCGCGGTCATGGCCACGCCGTCGCCGACAAGCACGGTGGGCAGCGGGGTGCCGTGCCGGGCCAACTCGGCGGCGACGCGGGCCTGGACGGGGAAGTCGCACCAGGCCCCGATGTTCACCGGGCTGACCGTGCCGCGCGTGGCGTCGACCGGGCCCGCGCTGCCGATGCCGCAGCGGACCGCGGCCGGCCACAGGGGCGAGCGGGCCAGCTCCGCGACGACCTCCGCGACGGCGGCGAACACCCCGTCGGCGTCGGTGCCCCGCGGGGTGGGGCGGCGGGTGGTGGCGGTCATCGTGCCGTCGGGGAGCACCAGCGCGCCGGCGATCTTCGTGCCGCCGATGTCGATCGCCACGGTCGGTGCGGCGGCGGCCGCGCCGGCCGCGCCGGGGTCGCCAGGGACGCCGGGGGCGGGGAAGGAGGGCTGGGTGGGGTCACGTGGCGCTCCAGGACGGGGTCGGGTTCAGTATGCGGCCGGGGGCGGCGCCGTACTCTCGCGGGGCTCCAGTCTGGGCTGCTCGCCCTCGCGGGCCCGGGGCGGGCCGCCGGCGAGGACGGTGAGCAGTTCCTCGGCGGCGAGCCGGCCGAATCCCGCGGTGTCCCGGACGAGGGCGGTGAGCCGGGGATGGGTGACCCGGCACAGGGCGGAGTCGTCCCAGGCGACGATCGACAGCCGGCCGGGGACGGCGATGCCGAGTTCGGCGGCGACCGCGCTGCCGGCCACCGCCATCACGTCGTTGTCGTAGACCAGGGCGGTGGGCGGCTCGGGCTCGGCGAGGACCCGCCGGGTGGCGGCCGCCCCTTCGGCGTCGGAGTAGTCGGTCACCACCGAGCGCACCTCCCGGAGGCCGAGGCCCCGCGCCGCGGCCTCGGTGCGCAGGGAGGCGATGCGGCGGGAGGTGTGGGCCAGGGTGGGCAGCCCGGCGATGTGGGTGATCCGGCGGTGGCCCAGCGCGTGGAGGTGGTCCAGGACCCGGGCCATCGCCCTGGCGTCGTCGGCCCAGACGGAGGAGACGGGGCCGGGGGCGCCCGTACCGCCGACGGTGACGGCGGGCAGGCCGAGGCGGGCGAGGAGTTCCGGGCGCGGGTCCTCGGTGCGCGGGTCGACGACGAGGACGCCGTCGACGCGCCGTTCGGCCCACCAGCGGCGGTACAGGGCGCACTCGGCGTCCAGGTCGTCGACCACCTGGAAGAGCAGGGCGGTCCGGCCGGCGGAGAGCACCTCCTGGATGCCGGAGACCAGTTGGAGGAAGAAGGACTCGACGCCGAGGGTGTGCGCGGGCCGGGCGAGGACCAGCCCGACGGCACCGCAGCGTTCGCCGGACAGGGCGCGGGCGGCGCTGTTGGGCTGCCAGCCGAGCTCTTCGGCGACGCGGCGGACCCGGGCGCGGGTGCCCTCCGAGACGCCCGGCCGGTCGTTGAGCGCGAAGGAGACGGCGCTCTCGGACACCCCGGCCCGGCGGGCGATGTCCTTGATGGTGGGTCTGCGGGCCATGGCCTGACTATCCCCCGGGTACGCGGACGGCAATGGCGGGACCGTACGCGATCCTGCCCCGGCAGGTGGCCTTGACGGCCGTCCAGTAGCTGCCGGGAGCGGTGCCCGGCGGCGGGGCCGGCCGGAACTCCACCTCGGCCGACCGGTCCGGCGGTCCGCGCACGGGCCGGACGGCGGGGCGGGCCAACTGCCAGGTGCCGTACGGGGACACGGCGTGGGCGGGGTCGGTGAGCGGGCTGCGGAAGCCGGTGCTGCCGATCCGGAACCGTACGGCGGCCCGCCCGCCCGCGCCGACCGCCAGCGCGTCCTCGAACTCCCCGGCGGGGGTGGTCGCGAGGACCCGGACCATTTTGGTGCACGCCGGGGAGCGCGCCGGGCGCGGGGGCCACGGCCGGCGGGAGTTTTGACCGCAAGCAGCTAAACCGTATTAGCCGACCCGGCCTGAGAGGCCCTCCGCCCCTCTGTCAACGGGTCTGAAGCGCATGAGCGCGCCATTTTCCGTTGGCATTGCAGGAGGCCCTTTGGCCGTGGAGGCCCTGTTGACTTTCGGCTCCCGGGCGCGGCACGTTGTGGGCGTCCGGAGAATTCCCCGCGACTTTCGGGATCCTTCATGCCTGACGGCACGCCCGTTCCCCCACCCGCCCGAACCCTCCGCTTCGGTGCCAACTACACGCCGTCGCGCGGCTGGTTCCACCACTGGCTCGACTTCGACCTCGACGAGGTCGCGGCCGACCTCGATTCGGTCGCCGCGCTCGGCCTGGACCACGTACGGGTCTTCCCGCTGTGGCCGCTCTTCCAGCCGAACCGGGCCCTGATCCGGCCGCGGGCCGTCGAGCAGCTGGTCGCGCTCGCGGACGCGGCCGCCGGACGCGGCCTCGACGTCGCGGTCGACGGGTTGCAGGGCCACCTGTCGAGCTTCGACTTCCTGCCCGCCTGGACCGGCACCTGGCACCGGCGGAACATCTTCGACGACCCGGACGTGGTCGCCGGGCAGGAGGAATACCTGCGCACGCTGGCCGCCGCCCTCGCCGACCGGCCGAACTTCCTCGGCATGACCGTCGGCAACGAGATCAACCAGTTCTCCGACGGCCCGCACCCCGACCCGGACCGGATCACGCGGGAGCAGGCGGGGCACTGGCTGGAACGGATGCTCGCCGCCTGCGAGCGGGGCGCGCCGGGCCGGTTCCACGTGCACGCCGAGTACGACGCGGCCTGGTACCGGGACGGGCACCCGTTCACACCGGGGCAGGCGGCCCGGATGGGCTCGGCCACGGCCGTGCACTCCTGGGTGTTCAACGGCACGGCGCAGCGGCACGGCCGGACCGGGGCCGCCACCGAACAGCACGCCGCCTACCTGATCGAGCTGTCCAAGGCCTGGGCCGCCGACCCGCACCGGCCGGTGTGGCTCCAGGAGGTCGGGGCGCCCGCACCGTTGATCCCGCCGGAGCACGCGGCCGCCTTCACCGAGGCCACGCTCGCCGCCGCCCTCGACTGCCCGGGCCTGTGGGGCGTGACCTGGTGGTGCTCGCACGACGTGTCCCGCGAGCTCGCGGACTTCCCCGAGCTGGAGTACGGGCTCGGCCTGCTCACCAACGACCGCGGGACCAAGCCGGCCGGCGCCGCCGTCGCCCGGATCGCCGCGCAGTGGCGGGACCGGGAGCACCGCCCTGCCGTGCGCACCACCGCCCTGGCCGTGGACGTCGGCGGGGCCGAAGCCGCGCCGGGTCGGTCGGTGTGCGGGCCCGGCGGCGCCTTCTTCGAAGCGTGGGCGGCGCTGGCGGCCGACGGGGTCCGGCCCGCGGTGGTGCTCGCGGAGCTGGCCGAGGACCCGGCCCATCTGGCCGCGCGCGGCATCACGGAGGTACTGCGCGTCCCCGAGGTCCGCTGACCCGCACCCCCGAGGGTCCGCTGACCCGCACCGCGTGTCCCCGATCCACGTCTGAGGCACCCCCTTCCCTCGTCCCTGCCCCTGTCCCCGCCCCCGTCCCTGCCCCTGTCCCCGAGGAGCCCCGCATGTCCGAGACCGGCACCGGCGCACACCCTCGTACCTCTCGCTCCGCACCTTCCTCTCCTTCGTCTTCCGACTCCCCCGGCTCCGTGCCTTCGCCGCCCCGCCGCCGGTTCCTCGCCGCCGGGGCGGGAGCCGCCGCGCTGCTGGGCGTCCCCCTGCCCGCGCACGCCGCCGCGCCGGAGACCGCCGCCGCGCCGCCCGCGCCCACGCCCGCGCCCGCGCCGGGGGCCGGTCCGGCGGACCCGGCCCCGTACGCCTCCTACTGGTTCCCCGACTCGCTCCCGCACGGCACCCCGGGCCCGGGCATCGTGTGGCGCTCCCTCAAGCAGTGGACCCCCGAGTCGGACCCGGACCTCGCCCACAACACCGCGACCGTGCCCCTCGCCGCCCGCTTCACGCCGGTGCCCCCGCACCCGGGCGTCCGTGCCGGCCAGGCCCGGATCGCCTCCCTCGTCTCCTTCGGCCCCACCTCCCAGAACCCCTCGCAAGGGGTACCGACCGCCGACACCTACGCCCTCACCCACTGGGCGTACCTCGACGAGCTGGTGTTCTGGGGCGGCTCCGCCGGCGAGGGCATCGTGCTCGCACCGAACGCGCCCGTCGTCGACGCCGCCCACCGCAACGGCGTCCCGGTGCTGGGCAACGTCTTCCTGCCGCCCGTCGCGTACGGCGGTGACCTGCAGTGGACCCGCGACCTGGTGCAGCGCGACGCCCTGGGCCGGTTCCCGATCGCCGAGCAGCTGGTCCGGGTGGCGGTCGCGTACGGGTTCGACGGCTGGTTCGTGAACGCCGAGACCGACGGCGGGGACGCCACCCTCGCCACCCGGATGCGGGAGTTCCTGCGCGCCCTGCGGGCGGCCGGTGCGCCGCACGGCCTCCGGATCACCTGGTACGACGCGATGAACAGCACCGGCCGGGTCGGCTGGCAGGGCGCCCTCAACCCGCTCAACCAGGAGTTCTTCGAGGACCGGGCGGGCCGTGTCGCCGACACCGTGTTCGTGGACTTCCGGTGGAGCGCGCGGAGCCTGGCCGACTCCGGGGCGCTGGCCGAGCGCCTCGGCCGCAGCCGCCACGAGCTGTGGGCGGCGGTGGACACGGAGTCCCGCGGCTGGGATTCCGCGGTCGACTGGGAGGCGATCGTCCCGCGCGGGCGCGACCACGTCGTCAGCTACGGCCTCTACCGGCCCGAGTGGACCCGCAACCAGCTCGCCGACCGCTCCCCCGGCGCCTTCCACCGCGCCGATGACCGGTTCTGGACGGGCGAGTCCCTGGATCCGGCCCGTCCCGCCCCCGCATCCGCATCCGCACCCGGTGGCGGGGGCGGGGGCGGCGGCTGGCGGGCGCCGGCCACCGTCGTCGCGGACCGGTCCACGGTGGCCGCGCTCCCCTTCGCCTGCGCGTTCAACACCGGGCACGGCGAGCGCTGGTACGAGCGGGGCGAGGCCGTGTCCGACACCCCGTGGAGCCATCTCGGCCTCCAGGACCGGCTGCCGGGCCGCCGCTGGGTGGTGGACACCGCCGGCCAGCGCCCCTCGGTCACCCTGGACTTCGCCCGGGCCTGGCGGGGCGGCTCCAGCCTCCTCGTGGCGGGCCGGCTCACCGCGCCCGCGGCGGTCGGGCTGCACGCCACCCGGCTGGCGCTTCCGCGGGCCGGCGTCCTGGAGCTGGTGCACGCCGCCGAACCGGGTTCCGCGCCGGCGGCGGTCGAGGTCGGGGTGGCGGTGCGCGAGCCGGCCGCCGCGGGCGGGCCGGTCCCCTACACCTGGTTCGCGGCGGGCACGGCGGCCTCGGGAGCGGGCTGGCGTACCGCGCGGGTCGGGCTGTCGTCCCTGGCGGGCCGGACCGCGTACGGGCTCGCCGTACGGATCACGGCCCAGGCGAACGGAGCGGTGGCCTGGCGGGTCGGCGCCCTGTCGGTACGCGACGACACCGCCCGGCCGCGGCCGGCCGCACCGCACGCGCCGACCGTGGACGCCGCGACCCAGCAGAACGGCGCGGCCGCGGTGCGGCTGTCCTGGCGGCGCGCGCCCGGCCCGGTCCGCCACTACGAGCTGCACCGCCTGCTCCCGGACGGCACCCGCCGCTTCCTCGGCGGCACCTGCGGCACCGCCCTGTACCTGCCGGCCGTCGTGCGGGCGGGCCGGGAGCGGGCGGCGGTGTTCGAGGTGCGGGCCGTCGACGAGCTGTACGCCGCCTCCGCCCCGGCCCGCACCACCCTCGCCTGGGCCCGCTGACGCCGACGGGGACGGTCCGGGACGGCCGTAGCCCTGCGCCCTCAGCCGTTGCCCTCAGCCGTTGCCCTCAGCCCCGTTGTGTGGGGCGCTGCGCGGCACGGCGACGGTCACCCGCAGCCCGTGGGGTTCGTTCTTCGCGTACGACAGTGACCCGCCGCCCGCGGCGAGCAGGGCCCGCGAGATGGACAGGCCGAGCCCGGAGCCCTTGACGTTCTGGTGGCGGCCGCTGCGCCAGAACCGGTCGCCGACCCGGAGCAGCTCGTCCTCGGTCAGGCCGGGGCCCCGGTCGGCGACGACGACCTGCACGGACGGGCCGGCCCGGGAGACGGACACCGTCACCTCCTCCCCGGCCGGCGTGAACTTCAGGGCGTTGTCGATGACGGCGTCGAGGGCGCTGGACAGCGCGATGGGGTCGGCCCAGCCGGTGACCGCGGTCCGGCCCGTCTCGGTGAGCCGTACGCCCTTCTCCTCGGCGTACGGCCGCCAGGAGGCGACCCGCTCGGCGGCCAGGGCACCGATGTCGGTGAGGCTGAGCTCCGCGGAGGCGTGCTCGGCCAGCGCCAGGTCCAGCAGGTCGTCCAGGACCTGGGCCAGGCGCTTGCCCTCGGCGCGCACGGAGGCGATCTCCTCGTTCCCCTCGGGCAGCTCCAGGGCGAGCAGCTCGATCCGCAGGAGCAGCGCGGCGAGCGGGTTGCGCAGCTGGTGGGAGGCGTCGGCGACGAACGCCCGCTGCTGCTCCAGTACCTCTTCCACGTTGTCGGCCATCTCGTTGAACGAGCGGGCGAGGCGTCTGAGTTCCGGCGGCCCGCTCGCGGCCGCGACCCGGGAGTTCATCCGGCCGGTGGCGATGCCGTGGGCGGCCGCGTCGAGCGTCCGGACGGGCTTGAGGACCCAGCGGGTCAGCTGCAGGGCGGCCCCGAACGCGAGGAGCATCGCGGCGGCCAGACCGGCGAGGATCAGCAGCCAGCCGCGCAGGATCCGGGCCCGCATCTGGTCGGTCGGCGATTCGGTGACCACGACGGCGACGACGTCGCCGTCCAGCACGACCGGGGAGGCGACCAGCAGCTTTCCGTGGGTCTGCCAGGGCCACACCTGGGCCGGGTCGTGACTGCGGCGGCCGGCGAGGGCCTCGTCGAAGGCCCGACGGCCCTCGCCCTGCTCGGGCAGTTGCCACCAGCCGGGGGCCCTGACCAGGGCGTTGAGATCGCGGTGGAAGATGCCCACCCGGATGCCGTACAGCTCCTGGTAGCGGGCCAGTTCGAGCTGGAGCGTGTCCCGGCGCTCGGCGGCGCCGCTGCTGCCGGAGCTCTCCGCGTCGATGAAGAACTGGGCCAGGGCGGCGAAGCGGGCGCTGTCGTCGATCCGGTCCACGACCACCTTCTGCTGCTGGCCGGCGGCCAGGCTGACGGCGAGCGGGAGGCCGAGGGCGAGCAGCACGCCCGCCATGAGGACGACGAGCAGCGGGAGCAGGCGGGCGCGCACGGCGGGCCTCCGCTAGGGGGCGGCCGGCGGGACGAGCCGGTAGCCCACCCCGCGGACGGTCTCGATCAGGGCGGGCATGCGCAGCTTGGAGCGCAGCGAGGCCACGTGCACCTCCAAGGTCCGCCCGGTCCCCTCCCAGCTGGTGCGCCACACCTCGCTGATGATCTGCTCGCGGCGGAAGACGACTCCGGGGCGCTGCGCGAGCAGGGCCAGCAGGTCGAACTCCTTGCGGGTGAGCGGCACGTCGGAGCCGTCGACGCTGACCCGCCGGGTGGGCAGCTCGATGCTGACGGGCCCGACCCGGACGACGGCGGGTGTGCCCGAGACGGCGGCAGCCGTGTCCTCGGCGGCGCCGCTGCGCCGGGCGACGGCGTGGATCCGGGCGAGGAGCTCGCCCGTGTCGTACGGCTTGACCACGTAGTCGTCAGCGCCCATGTTGAGACCGTGGATGCGGGAACGCACGTCCGAGCGGGCCGTCACCATGATCACGGGGATCGCGGTGCGCTTGCGGATCTTGCCGCAGACCTCGTAGCCGTCCTGGTCGGGAAGGCCAAGGTCGAGGAGGATCACCCCGTAGGGAGAGGCCTGGGGCTGGGCCCCGGCGGGCAGCAGGGCCTGCAGGGCCTCCTCGCCGTTGCGGGCGTGGGTCACCTGGAAGCCGTGTCGGGCGAGGATCGCGGACAGGGCGGCGGCGACGTGGTCATCGTCCTCGACGAGCAGCAGTCTCATTGCGTCCCCCTTCCTGCGTTCCTGTTTCCTGTTGTGCCGAGCGCGGCCCGTGGTCAAGGGGCCAGAGAGCATCCACGCCGATACGGGGCCCCACGTCAAGGGGGTTCCGGTCCGGCGCGGTTTCCGTTATGTACCCGGTACGAGCCTTCAGGCGCGAGTTGCCACGGCACGTACGGAGCGTATCGATCCGAGGCCGTTTCGTTATCCTCAATTCTCCCTCAGATGTGATGACGGTGTGCACACGGCCTCACTACTGTCCTGCCAACCGAGGAGGACGGAGCAAGAAGCCGATGAGCGGAGTATCAGTGGCCAAGGACGCGAAGGACGCGGCCGGAGCCGCCGACGACCTGGTCGTACTGAGCAACGTCAACAAGCACTTCGGCGCGCTGCACGTGCTTCAGGACATCGATCTGAGCATTGCCCGCGGCGAGGTCGTCGTGGTGATCGGTCCCTCGGGATCGGGCAAGTCCACGCTGTGCAGGACCATCAACCGCCTGGAGACGATCGACTCCGGAACGATCACGATCGACGGCAAGGAACTGCCCTCGGAGGGGCGGGAACTGGCACGGCTGCGCGCCGACGTCGGCATGGTCTTCCAGTCCTTCAATCTCTTCGCGCACAAGACGGTCCTGCAGAACGTGATGCTGGGCCAGATGAAGGTCCGCAAGACGGACCAGGCGAGCGCCGAGAAGAAGGCGCGGGCGCTGCTGGACCGGGTGGGCGTCGGAACACAGGCCGACAAGTACCCGGCGCAGCTCTCCGGAGGCCAGCAGCAGCGCGTGGCGATCGCCCGCGCGCTGGCCATGGATCCGAAGGTGATCCTCTTCGACGAGCCGACCTCGGCCCTCGACCCGGAGATGATCAACGAGGTGCTGGAGGTCATGCAGCAGCTCGCCGCCGAGGGCATGACGATGGTCGTCGTCACGCACGAGATGGGCTTCGCGCGGTCCGCGGCCAACCGGGTCGTCTTCATGGCAGACGGCAAGATCGTCGAAGAGGCCGAGCCCGAGCAGTTCTTCAGCAACCCGCGCAGTGACCGCGCCAAGGACTTCCTTTCGAAGATCCTGCACCACTGACGGTTCCGTCTGGTAGTGATCCCCTGGCGGCCCGGCGCTCGTGTCGCGCTCGTCGTCCAAAAACGTCTCATCCGAGGGAAGTTCACCATGAAGGTTTTCAAGGCCGGCGCGGCCGCAGCCGTGGCCGTCGTCCTCTCCCTGACCGCGACCGCGTGTGGCGGCGGCGGTGACAAGGCCGGCGGCGGCAGCTCCACCGGGGGCGGCAAGGACAAGATCGTCATCGGCATCAAGTTCGACCAGCCGGGCCTGGGCCTGAAGACCCCGGACGGCAAGTTCACGGGCTTCGACGTCGACGTGGCGACCTACGTGGCCAAGGAGCTCGGCTACCAGCCCGACCAGATCGAGTTCAAGCAGGCCGTCAGCGCCGAGCGCGAGAACCTGATCTCGAACGGCGACGTCAAGCTCGTGGTGGCGACCTACACGATCAACGACAAGCGCAAGGCGAAGGTCGACTTCGCCGGCCCGTACTTCCTGGCCCACCAGGACCTGCTGGTCCGCGCCGACGACACCTCGATCACCAAGGCCGAGGACCTCAACAAGAAGAAGCTCTGCTCGGTCGCCGGTTCGACGTCGGCGCAGAACGTCAAGACGAAGCTGGCCCCCGAGGCCGACCTGCGCGAGAACCCGGGTTACTCCGAGTGCCTCACCGGCCTGGAGAACGGGTCCGTCGACGCCCTGACCACGGACGGCTCGATCCTGGCCGGCTACGCCGCGCAGGAGAAGAACAAGGGCAAGTTCAAGCTGGTCGGTCTGAAGCTCAGCGACGAGCCCTACGGCATCGGTCTGAAGAAGGGCGACAAGGACCTCCAGACCAAGGTCAACGCCGCGCTCAAGAAGATGGTCGAGGACGGCTCCTGGCAGAAGGCGGTCGACACGAACCTCGGCCCCGCCGGCTACAAGGCCGAGCCGGCC
The DNA here is from genome assembly GCF_051550185.1 of Streptomyces pallidus (ex Mingjun et al. 2026). Classification (NCBI taxonomy): domain Bacteria; kingdom Bacillati; phylum Actinomycetota; class Actinomycetes; order Kitasatosporales; family Streptomycetaceae; genus Streptomyces; species Streptomyces pallidus (ex Mingjun et al. 2026). The sequence goes on from NZ_CP196181.1 coordinate 2,275,380, forward strand.
CCGCAGATCACCGAAGGCAGCTGATTCATCGGTGAGGTGCGCCGCCGCCCGCCTGTCACGGGCGGCGGCGCACCTCACCGGCCATCCTGGGGAGAGCGCAGGGCAACGTGTTCGACTTTCTTACTTCCGGGCAGTACGACGTGCTCGGAGCCTTCTGGGTGACGGTGCAGCTCACCCTCTACTCAGCGATCGGCTCCCTGATCTGGGGCACGATCCTGGCCGGCATGCGGGTCAGCCCGGTACCGATCATGCGGTCCTTCGGCACCGCGTACGTCAACATCGTGCGCAACACACCGCTGACCCTGCTGGTTCTCGGCTGCTCGCTGGGCCTGGAGCAGACCTTGGGCATCACGCTCGGCGGCGGAACCTCCAAGGAGATCGGCTTCCGCCTCGCGGTCCTGGGTCTGATCGCCTACACCGGCACGTTCGTCTGTGAGGCGCTGCGCTCGGGCATCAACACCGTGCCCGTCGGCCAGGCCGAGGCCGCACGCGCGCTGGGCCTGAGCTTCTTCCAGGTGCTCACCCTGATCGTGCTCCCCCAGGCCTTCCGGGCGGTCATCGCGCCGCTCACCAACGTACTCATCGCCCTCACCAAGAACACGACGGTGGCGGCGACCATCGGTGTGGCCGAAGCGGCCCTGCTGATGAAGGAAATGCTGGAGAACGAGGCGGACGCGCTCTTCGCGGTCTTCGGGGTCTTCGCCCTCGGCTTCGTCCTGCTGACCCTGCCCACCGGCCTGCTGCTGGGCTGGGTGGCCAAGCGAGTGGCGGTGAAGCGATGAGCTCCGTTCTGTACGACACCCCCGGCCCCAGGGCCAAGGTCCGCAACTGGATCTACACCGGCGGCTTCCTGGTGGTCCTCGCGCTGGTCCTGTGGTGGGCGCTGTCCCTCATGGCCGAGAAGAACCAGCTCGACGCCGACAAGTGGTCCCCGTTCGTCACGGACAGCCAGATCTGGACGACGTTCCTGCTGCCCGGGCTCGGTGAGACCCTCAAGGCCGGCCTGATCGCCATGGTGATCGCGCTGCCGCTCGGCGCGCTCCTCGGCATCGCCCGGCTCTCGGACCACGCGTGGGTGCGCGTCCCGGTCGGCACGGTCGTGGAGTTCTTCCGCGCCATCCCGGTCCTGATGCTGATGATCTTCAGCTCCGCGCTGTACGTCATGCTCGGCACCGTCAGCTCGGACCTGCGACCGCTGTACGCGGTGGTCACCGGCCTGGTGCTGTACAACGCCTCGGTCATCGCCGAGATCGTCCGGGCCGGCATCCTGACGCTGCCGCGCGGCCAGACGGACGCGGCCAAGGCGATCGGCATGCGCAAGGGCCAGACCATGGTCTACGTCCTGGTCCCGCAGGCGGTCACGGCGATGCTGCCCGCGCTGGTCAGCCAGCTCGTGGTGATCCTCAAGGACACCGCGCTCGGCGGCGCCGTCCTCGGGTTCGCCGACCTGATGTCGATGAACCGGCAGATCTCGGCCAACTACAGCAACACCATCGCGACCATGGTCGTGATCGCCCTGATCTACATCGCGGTGAACTTCGCCCTGACCGCCCTGGCCTCCTTCATGGAGAAGCGGCTGCGGAAGTCGAAGAAGGGCACCGGCGCCGTGGTCGAGGGCGACGTCGCCGAGGTCGACGCGGGCGGCGCGGCCGGCGTGGGCAAGGCTCCCTGACACCCGGTCAGTACACTGGCGTGGCACACGTGGTGCGGCGGATCTCATCCGCCGCACCACACGCATACCCCGGTCCGGGGTCACTTGACGCCGGCACCTCCAGTGGGTTGCATACGTTCTGTGATCACATACCGGACATCGGGAGCCGCCTCGTGGACCCGGTGATCGTCGTCGGCGCGGGGCCCGTCGGACTGTCGCTGTCCCTCGCCCTGGCCGGCAACGGAGTGCCCTCGATCGTGCTCGACGAGGGTCCCGGCAAGGATCTCCCCCGCCCGGCCCGCACCGTCGTCCTGCACTCCGACACCGCCGCCATGGCCGAGCGGCTGGGCTGTGCCACCCTGCGCGACGAGGGCGCGTACTACGCGGCCTGGCGCACCATGCGGCGCAGCCGCGACACCGGGCGCATCACCTTCGAGGACGACCCGGAGCCGGCCCCGCTGCACGTGCCGCAGCACGCACTCACCCGCGGGATGCGCGCAGCCGCCGCGGCCCACCCGCTGGTCCAGCTCGTCGCCGAGAGCAAGCTCGACGCCCTGGAGCAGGACGACCGCGGGGTCACGGCCCACACCCGGGGTGCGGAAACCACCTGGTGGCGCGGGAGTTTCCTGGTCGGCTGCGACGGGGCCCGCTCCACCGTGCGCAAGCTCCTCGGCATCCGCTTCCCCGGGCGCACCGCCGTCGAGCGGCACGCCGTGGCCGCGCTGCGCATCGAACTCCCCTGGCCCGGCGAGGCCCTGCTGCACCGCGACCCGCCGCAGGAGATCACCGCCCGGCCGCTCGCCGACGGGGTGTGGCGGCTGGACTGGCTGCTGCCGGCCCGCGGCGAACTCGTCACCCCCGACGCGCTGGTCAACCTCGTCCGGGACACCCTCGTCGGCTGGTGCGGGAGCACCACACCCCCGTACGACCTCCTCGACACCGGCGTCCACACCCTGCACCACCGGCTCGCCCGTACCTGGCGCGACCGGCGCGCCTTCCTCGCCGGGGACGCCGCCCACCTGCTGGGCGCGCTCGGTACCCAGGGCGTCGAGGAAGGGCTCCGGGACGCCGAGAACCTGGCCTGGAAGCTGGGCATCGCCTGGCACCAGGGAGCCTCCGAGGCCCTGCTCGACAGCTACGCGGACGAGCGGCGCACCGCGGTCGCGGCCCGGCTGCGCGCCGCCGACCAGGCCATGTCGGCCCTGCGCGGCGGCGGCGGGCTGCGGACCCTGCTGCCCGGCTCGGCCCGCGCCGAAGCCCTGCTCACCGACAGCCACCTCGGCCGGGGACCGCTGGGCGCGCGGCCCTCGTACGCCCCGCCCGTCGCCGTACGGGAGGTGCCGACCGCGACCGAGCCGGGCGGAGCCGTCGCCAACGTCGCGGTGTCCGCGCCCGACGGGTCGACCGTGCCGCTGCGCGACCTGCTCGGCCGCGGCCGGATGCTGGTGGTGCTGGTCGCCCCCGGGACCGGGGTCTGGGACCGGCGGCACTGGCTCGGCGCCGGCCTGATGCCGCGGCTGGCGGCGGCCGTGGCCGCGCTGCCGGTGCGCGCGGAACTCCTCGTCGCGGACGACTACCCGGGGGCCGCGGCGCACACCGTCCTGCTGGTCCGGCCCGACGGGCACCTGGCGGCCACCTTCGCGGGGGTGCGGCCGGCGGAACTGTACGAGGCCGCGGACGCCGTCCGCAGGGGCGCCCCGACCCGTACGGCCCCCTCGACGCCCGCCCCCGCCCCCACCCCTGCCACCGCCCCCGTGACCGATTGAGCACGTGATCGATTGACCACGGCGCGCTGCCGTGCTTGACTCCCCGCTATGACCGGCAGCGACGTACGCCTGTGGCGGAGGGTCCACATGGACCTGGTCCGCTATGCCGGCTGCGTGTGTCGCCCTTCCTGCTGATTCGCCTCCTTCCACCGCGCCCCTCGGCGCGCCCATGCCGCGAACCCAGGACGGTCCACACCCCCATGTCTGCCTCCGCAGCCGTGTCCACGCACGCCCCCAGCCCTGCCGTAACAGCCGCCGAACTCCTCGCCTTCGCCCTCCGCACGGCCGCCGACCCGGCCGTCATCGACTCCCTGCCCCTCGACCCCGCGGGCCGCACCTGGATCCGGCTGGACGGGCCGGCCGGCAGCGAGGCCTGGGTCATCGGCTGGCCGCCGGGCACCGGCACCGGCTGGCACGACCACGCCGAGTCGCGCGGCGCCTTCGCCACCGCACGCGGCCGCCTCACCGAGCGCTCGCTGGCCGCCCGCATCCCCTCCGAGGGCTGGCGCAGCCTGGAACTCGCGCCGGACGTGGACCGCAGCCGAAGCCTGGGGCCGGGCACCGGCCGGGCCTTCGGAGAACACCACGTGCACGAGGTCCTCAACGACTCCCCCGACGAGCACGCGATCTCGGTCCACGCCTACCACCCGCCGCTGCCGCTGATCCGCCGCTACGGCCGCACGGGGAGCGTCCTGACCCTGGAGCACGTGGAGCGCCCGGAGGACTGGCAGTGACCCGCCCCCCGATCGGCATCGACACCCTCCTGGACCGCGTCCGCGCGACATACACCCGCATCACCCCCGAGGAGGCGTACGCGGCGCACCTGGCCGGCGCGCTGCTGGTGGACATCCGCTACCAGGCGCTGCGCGAACGCGACGGGCTGGTCCCCGGCGCGCTCGTGATCGAACGCAACGAACTGGAGTGGCGGCTCGACCCACAGGGCTCCCACCGCCTCCCCGAGGCCACCTCGCACGACCTACGCGTGATCGTGTTCTGCAACGAGGGCTACGCCTCCTCCCTCGCGGTGGCCTCCCTGCACGCGCTGGGCCTCCACCGGGCCACGGACCTGACGGGCGGCTTCCAGTCCTGGAAAACCGCGGGCCTCCCCACCACACCACCACCCCCCACGCCCTAGCCCGAGGCCCCGACCTCGCCGGGTGGGGCCACCGCCCACCCTGCACCCCACCACCCTCCAACCACGCGGCGTCTTGGGCCCGCCCTCTGCGCCAGAACCCACCCACCTCCAACCAGGCCCACCCCAACCGCCCGCAGCCCCGGCGACGTCTGAGGCACGGAGTCCGGGACGGAGCCCACCCACACCCCAGCCCCGCCCATCCCAGCCGCCGACGTCTGAGGCACGAGTCCGGGACGGAGCCCACCCACACCCCGGCCCGCCCATCCCAGCCCCGCCGGCGTTTGAGGCACGGGGTCCGGGGCGGAGTCCCGGGGAACGGTGGAAGGGTGGGGAGGGGCAGGCTCCGCGCAGCGGCACCCACCGCCGACCGACAGCAGCGGCAGTGGCAGCGACTCTGCGGCGCGGCCTCTGCGGGCGGGCCGGGCCGGGGAGCGGGGCCGGCTCGGCCCGGGCCCGGTTACCTCGACGTGGCTACGTCGACCGGGCGAATCCGCAGGACACCCCGCCCCGGCACGGCGGTGGCCGCCACCGCCGACAACCCCGCGACCCCCACCACCCCCACGTACACCACCGGCAGCACCACCGGCGCCGCCACCCCCGTCATCCCCACGCTGAAAGCGGTCAGCACGGCCAACGCGATCCCCGACCCCAGCACGGCCCCCATCAGCAGCACGGCCAGCGCCTCCACCCGCAGCATCCGCAGCACCTGCCGCCGCTTCGCGCCGGCCAGCCGCAGCACGGCGAACTCCCGGAACCGCTCCGCCGTCGACATGGCGAGGGTGTTGACGACCGCGATCGCGGTGAACGCCAGCACCAGCCCCATCGCCAGCAGGTTGAGCTCGGCCCCCTCCTGCTGCCGCTCCGCGCGCGCCCGGTCGGCGTCGCGCGCCGACAGCACCCCCACGCCCGGGAACCGGGCCACGGCCGCGGCCAGTCGTTCCTTCCCGGTCCCCGGCTCGGCGGCCACCAGCACCGCAGCCGCCAGCGGGTTGTCGACGTGTGCCGCGACCAGCCCGTGCGGCAGGGTCAGGTCTCCGAAGCCGAGGCCCCGCGCGTACACGGCCGCCACGGTCAGCCTGGCCGGGGTGCCGTCGCCGAGGGCCACCTCCAGTTCGCTGCCGGGCTTCAACCCGAGCTGTTCGGCGGCGAGTTCACTAACCGCGGCGCTGCGCTCACCGAAGCCGTCGAGGCTGCCGGCGGTCACGGCGGGGTCCCAGGTCCGGGCGAGCCCGGCGGGGGTGACGCCCTGCGCTCCGTACCTGGTCAGCCCAACCCGCACCGAAGTGCGGACGATCTCGGTGGCGGCCGTGACCCCGGGGGTCCGGCGGACCGCATCGGCGGCCTCGGCGGGGATGCCGGGGCCCCGCCCGGCCAGCACCCACCCGGCGCGGACCCCGTCGCGGGCCTGTTCCCGGACGGCGTGGCCGAGCGTCGGCGCGATGAACAGGACGGTGCACGTCATGCCGATGAGCAGGGTGAGCGGGGTGACGGCGGAGGCCATCCGGGTCGCGTTGCCCCGCAGGTTGGCCGTGGCGAGGTGGCCGCCGGCGCCGACCAGCCGCAGCGGGCCGGCGAGCAGTGCGGCGGCGCCCCGGACGAGCAGCGGGCCGAGCAGCGCGACGGCCCCGGCGAGGACGATCACGGCGAGGAAGGTCACCGGGGTGGACGCCGGCTCGGTGCGCAGCGAGCCCAGTACGACGACCAGTACGACACCGCCGGCCAGCACGAGCAGCCCGGTCGCGATCCGGATCCACGCGGGCCGGGCCCGCTCGACGGCCGCTTCGGCGAGCGCCTCGGCGGGGCGGATGCGGGCGATGCGCCGGGCGGTGATCCGGGCGGCAGCCCATGCGCCGAGCAGGCTCGCCCCGACGGCGGCGAACATCGGGAAGATCCCGGCGGTGCGCTCCAGGGCGGCGGGGACGATCCCGCCGTCGACGAACCGACCGTGCAGCCAGGCGGCGAGGGGCAGTCCGGTGATCGCTCCGACGACCCCGGCGGCCAGTCCGACGAGCAGCGCTTCCCGGCCGATCATGCGGCGCAGCTGGTGGGGGGTGGCCGCGATGGCGCGCAGCAGGGCCAGTTCGCGGTGGCGCTGCTGGACGGACAGGGCGAAGGTCCCGACGACGACGAGGACGGCCACGAGCAGGGCGGTGCCGCCCATGGCCCCGCCCATGGAGACCAGTGTGATGCGGGCACCGGCCGCGTCGAGGAACTCGACGGGGCCGCGTTCGTCCCCCACGCTGACCTGGGCCCCGGCGCCGCCGATGCCGGTACCGGTGTCGGCCAGTGCCCGGCGGATCCGCTGGGCGAGTTCGCCCGGGTCGACTCCGGGTGTGGGGAGGACGCCGATCGCGGTGACCTGCCCGTCGCGGGCCGCGAGCCGCTGGGCCTCTGCGTCGGAGAAGAACAGGGCGCTCTGCCGGGTGAGCCGGCCCTGGTCCGGTCGGGCGATGCCGCTGACCGTGTACTCCTCGGGTACTCCGGTGGCCTGGACGGTGAGCCGGCTGCCGGGCCGTAGTCCGGCGCGGGCGGCCAGTTCGCGGTCGACGACGACCTCGCCGCGGCCCTGCGGGGCGCGGCCTTCGGCGAGCGTGAAGGGGGTGAGCGCGGCGGAGCTCCAGGCGTGCCCGTACGGGGCGGGCGGCCGGGCCGCGCCACCGCCGCCGTGGGAGGCCGGCTGCCCGACGAGGGGGACGGCCTGGAAGGTGAGTTCGGGGACGGCCCGCTCGACGCCGGGTACGGAGCGCACCGCCCCGAGCGTGGCGGCCGGCAGCCAGGCCCGCTCGGTCACGGGCTTGGCCTTGTGCTTGGCCTTGGTCTTGCCCTTCTTCTCCTTGACCGTGGTCCGGTGCACGTTCTGGTCGGCGGAGACGAGGACCGGGGTGGCCGCGTAGCGTTCGGTGGCGATCCTTCCGCGGAGTCCGGTTTCCAGGAGCGTTCCGCAGGCCGTGATGAGGGCCGCTGCACACAGCAGTGCGGTGAAGGCGCCGAGGAAGCCGGCTTTGCGGTCCCTGACGGTCTGAAGGGCGTAGCGCAGCATCATGCGCTCAACTCTGCCGCCGGGGCCTGGCGTTGGCATTGGAGCGGTCCGGCGTGCGGGCCCGGGGGCTGTCCCCACCCCGCGCCCGCGCGGGGTGGGTCAGCCGCCCGGGTACTCCAGCGCGTCGTCGACGTCCTCGCCCTCGGCCTCCAGGGCGCGCCGCACCACGCGCAGGGCCATGCCCTCCGGATATCCCTTGCGGGCGAGCATTCCGGCGAGCCGTCGGATGCGCTTGTCCCGGTCCAGGCCCCGGGTGGCGCGCAGCTTCCGCTCGACGAGTTCGCGGGCGGTCTGCTCCTCCTGTTCGGAATCCAGTTGCTCGAGGGCTTCCTGGACGTGGGAGGCCTGTACCCCCTTGGTCCGCAGCTCCTGGGCGAGGGCCCGGCGGGCGAGGCCCCGGCCGCGGTGGCGGGACTCGACCCAGGCGCCGGCGAAGGCGGCGTCGTCGATCAGGCCCACCTCCTCGAACCGGGAGAGGACCTCCTGCGACACCTCCTCGGGGATGCCCCGTTTGGCCAGGGCGTCCGCGAGCTGGCGCCGGGTCCGCGGCATCCCGGTGAGCAGGCGCAGGCAGATCGCCCGCGCCTGTTCCTCGGGACTCTGGGGCGGCAGCTCCCGCTCGGCCCTCGTCGTGCCGGAGCCGCCGTCCCCTTCGTGTTCCCGCATCGGTCAGCTCTTGGCGGCGGCGGTCTTGGCCGCCCTCGCCTTCGCCGCCGGGGCGGGAACGTTCTTGGCGTCGCCGTCAGCGGCGGCCGTCTCCCCCGCGGGGGTCTCGACGGCGGGCTGGGCGCCCTTGCGGACACCGACGCCGAGCTTCTCCTTGATCTTCCGCTCGATCTCGTTGGCGAGGTCCGGGTTGTCCTTCAGGAAGTTGCGGGCGTTCTCCTTGCCCTGGCCGAGCTGGTCGCCCTCGTACGTGTACCAGGCGCCGGCCTTGCGGATGAAGCCGTGCTCCACGCCCATGTCGATCAGGCCGCCCTCGCGGCTGATGCCCTGGCCGTAGAGGATGTCGAACTCGGCCTGCTTGAAGGGCGGCGCGACCTTGTTCTTGACGACCTTGCAGCGGGTGCGGTTACCGACCGCCTCCGTGCCGTCCTTCAGGGTCTCGATGCGGCGGATGTCGATGCGCACCGAGGCGTAGAACTTCAGCGCCCGGCCACCGGTGGTGGTCTCCGGGGAGCCGAACATGACGCCGATCTTCTCGCGGAGCTGGTTGATGAAGATCGCGGTGGTCTTCGACTGGTTGAGCGCGCTGGTGATCTTGCGGAGGGCCTGGCTCATCAGACGGGCCTGGAGGCCGACGTGCGAGTCGCCCATCTCGCCCTCGATCTCCGCGCGCGGCACCAGGGCGGCGACGGAGTCGATGACGATGAGGTCGAGGGCGCCGGAGCGGACCAGCATGTCCACGATCTCCAGGGCCTGCTCGCCGGTGTCCGGCTGGGACAGGATCAGGTTGTCGGTGTCGACGCCGAGGGCCCGCGCGTACTCCGGGTCGAGCGCGTGCTCGGCGTCCACGAAGGCGACGGTGCCGCCGGCCTTCTGCGCGTTGGCCACGGCGTGCAGGGTCAGGGTCGTCTTGCCGGAGGACTCCGGACCGTAGATCTCGACGACGCGGCCGCGCGGCAGGCCGCCGACGCCGAGGGCGATGTCCAGTGCGGTCGACCCGGTCGGGATGACCTCGATGGGCTCGTTCGGCCGGTCGCCGAGGCGCATGACCGCACCCTTGCCGAATTGCCGTTCAATCTGTGCGAGCGCGGCGTCGAGAGCCTTCTCGCGGTCGGTGCCTGCCATGGGTTCCACCCGGGTTGCTTGAGTCGATCGCTTCACGCCATTGACGCTAACGCCTGCCACTGACAATGCGCTGCCGCGCCGGTTCGGCTGTGGATAACCCATCAGAATGGATGTTCGATTTCCCTGTCAAGCCGGACCCTGCCGCCGCAGCGGGCAGCGCTACGACCGGGCATTTCATCTCGCGACCGGGCATACCGACCGGCCGAGCAGAGCTCCGCGACCGGCCCGCACGGGCCGCCCGCTGTGCCCGGTCACACACCCGGCAGCCGGAGTCCGCCCCCGGAGAAGGCGAGGCCGACCCCGGCGCGGCGGGACCGGCACCGGCTACCGAACCGGCCACGTCGCACCTCCATATCGGCCAGGCGGACAGAAGTGACAACCCACGGTTGACACCCCCTCGACTGTCAACCTACGGTTGCACTCATGACGAACCCTTCAGAGGAACCCGTTCGCATGACCAACCCGGTACGCCTCGACGACCTCATCGAGGCCATCAAGAAGTCCCACCCCGACGCCCTCGACCAGCTCAGCGGCGCCGTCGTCGTCGCCGAGCACCTCGGCGACGTCGCGGACCACCTCATCGGCCACTTCGTCGACCAGGCCCGCCGCTCCGGCGCCTCCTGGACCGACATCGGCCGCAGCATGGGCGTCACCCGCCAGGCCGCCCAGAAGCGCTTCGTGCCCAAGGCCGACAAGGAGGGCGAGGGCAGCGACTTCCAGTCCAACCAGGGCTTCGGCCGCTTCACCCCGCGCGCCCGCAACGTCGTCGTGTCGGCGCAGCGCGAGGCCCGCGCCGCGGGGAACACCGAGATCCGCACCGAGCACCTCGTCCTCGGCCTGCTGGCCGAGGACGAGGGACTCGCGGTCCTCGCCCTGCGCTCCCAGGGCGTCGCCCCGGACGCCGTACGCGCCGCGGCCACCGCCACCCTGCCCCCCGCGACCGACGGCACCGTGCCCGACCTGGTGCCCTTCGACGCCTCCGCCAAGAAGGCCCTGGAGCTGACGTTCCGGGAGGCCCTGCGCCTCGGCCACGACTACGTCGGGACCGAGCACATCCTGCTCGCGCTCCTGGAGCTGGAGCACGGCGAGGGCGTGCTGAGCGGTCTCGGCCTGGAGAAGCCCACCGTGGAAGCGGCCGTCAGCGACGCCCTGGCAGCCGTACTCGGCCCGGACGGCGGGAAGGAGGAGTAGCGGCGTCTGCCTCCTCCGTCAGCGCGTACCGCTTGACGTACGCGCCGAGGAAGGCCTGCAGGGTGGCGACGGCCGGGATCGCGATGAGCGCCCCGACCGCGCCCAGCAGGGCGGTCCCCGCGATGACCGACCCGAAGGCCACCGCCGGGTGGATGTCCACGCTCCGCGAGGTCAGTTTGGGCTGCAGCACGTAGTTCTCGAACTGCTGGTAGACCACGACGAACCCAAGGACGTACAGCGCGTACCAGGGGTTGACGGTGAAGGCGATCAGCGTGGGCAGCGCGCCGGCCAGGTAGGTGCCGATGGTGGGGATGAACTGGGAGACCAGCCCCACCCACACCGCGAGCGCCGGCGCGTACGGCACGCCCAGCACCGCGAAGACCACGTAGTGGGCGATCCCGGAGGCCAGGGCCATCAGCCCGCGCGAGTAGAGGTAGCCGCCGGTCTTGGCGACGGCGATCTCCCAGGCGCGCAGCACCTCCGACTGCTTCGCCGGGGGCAGCACCGAGCACAGTGCGCGCCGCAGCCGCGGCCCGTCCGCGGCGAAGTAGAACGAGAAGAGCCCGACGGTCAGCAGGCGGAAGAGCCCGCCGAGCACGGTGGCGGACACGTCGAGCACGCCGCTCGCGCTGTCCTGTACGTACTTCTGCAGCCAGTCCGAGCGCAGCAGGCTGTCCTGGATCTCCAGGCGGGACAGCTCGGTGTGGAAGGTCGCGTTGATCGTGTTGATCACGGAGTCGAGATAGCGCGGGAAGCCCTCCACCATGTCGACGATCTGCCCGGCGAGCATCGAGCCGAGCAGGACGACGAAGCCGACCGCGGCGACGAGCACCCCGAGGAACACCAGGAAGGTGGCGAGCCCGCGGCGCATGCCGCGGGCCGCCATCCTTGACACGGCCGGTTCGATCGCGAGGGCCAGGAAGAACGCGATCAGGATGTTGACGAGCAGCCCGATCAGCTGGTGGAAGGCCCAGCTGCCGAGCTGGTAGCAGGCGACCAGGCCCAGGACGAGGAGGACGGCGCGGGGCAGCCAGCGCGGCATCCGGTCGGCAGGTCCCCTCGCGCCCGCGGGCCCCACCCGGTCGGCGGGTTCGGCCGCGTCGGGCGTCCCGGCCCGTTCGCTCCGTTCGGCCCGTTCGGCCTGCGCGGCGCGGTCGGCCGGCTCGGTGTGCTGGGTCGTCTCATCGGTGGCTGCCACGCGGCCCAGTCTGGCCCACCCGGCGCCCGTACGGGGAAACGGGTGGGCCCGTACTCAGCGCAGCGAGGCCGGGACGTCCATCGCCGCGCACACGGCGCGCCACACGTCCTTGGCCTCCCAGCCGGCCTCCAGTGCCTGGTGGACGGTGCGCCCGCCGAGCTCCGACATGACGTGGTCCCGTGCGAAGGAGTCCGCGTAGCCCGCGCCGAAGTGCTCGGCCATCCGCTCCCAGAAAATCGTCAGACGCATGCACCCAGTATCCCGCCCGCCGCGGTGCACCCGGGGGCGGCTCCTGCTGGCGGCTCCCGGGAGGCGCTATCCGCCCAGGGCCCGCACCGCCGCGGTGACCGCGACGGCGGCGCCGACCACCACGAGGAAGGGCGCCCGCAGCACCAGCGCCAGCCCCGCGGCGACGAGCCCGGCCGCCCGCGCGTCGAGGACCACCTCCTGCCCGGTGGCGAAGGTCTGCTGGGCGGTGAGCGCGGCCAGCAGGGCGACCGGCAGCAGCTCGGCGAGCCGGCGCACGAGCGGCCGCTCCAACGCTCCGGCGGGCACCAGGAGCCCGGCCAGTTTGACGGCGTAGCAGCCGACGGCGGTCAGCGCGATGGCGATCCACACGTTCACGGGCGTCGTCCCTTCAGCCAGAGGACCGCGGGAGCGGCGAGCGCGGCGACGAGCACCGGCAGTCCGGCGGGCAGGAAGGGCAGCAGGCCCAGCCCGAGGACGAGCGCGAGCGCGGCGACGGCCCGCTCGGTGGTGCTCTTCAGCATCGGCGCGAGCAGCGCGAGGAAGACGGCGGGTCCGGCGGCGTCCAGCCCCCAGGCGGCCGTGTCCCCGATGGCCTCGGCGCCGAGCGCGCCCAGCACGGTGGTGAGGTTCCACAGGACGAAGAGGGCCAGCCCGGTCACGGTGAACCCGAGCCGCGCCGACCTGCGGTCGGGCTGGGCCAGCGACACGGCGGTGGTCTCGTCGATCACCCAGTGGGCGGCGAACGGCTTCGCGGCCCGGGGCAGCGCGAGCAGCTGCGACAGGCGCAGCCCGTAGAAGGCGTTCCGGGTGCCGAGGAAGAAGGCCCCGGCGGCGGCCGTGAACGGGTTCCCGCCCGCTGCCAGTGCCCCGACCAGCGCGAACTGCGAGGCGCCGGTGAACACCAGCAGGCTCAGTGCGCCCGCCTGCAGGGCGCTGAGCCCGGACCCGGCCGCGGTCACCCCGAACGCGAAGCCGGACAGGCCGACGGCCACCCCCACTCCGAGGGCGTCCCGCACGACGGCGGCGCGGGGCCGCCCGGCGACCTCCTCGGGGGCCTCCCGCGTCTCTCGTATGACTGTCTGATGTTCTCCCACGCCGCGACCGTACGCAGGACGGCCCAGCCCGGTCTTGTACGTTCTTGCAGGCGGCGGCCCCGCGCGCTACCCGGCCCGCCGCTCCCGCCGGTAGGCCCCCGGCGTCACCCCCACGATGCGGGTGAAGTGCCGGTTGAGGTGCGGCTGGTCGGTGAAGCCGACGGCGGCGGCCGCCTCGGCCGGGGCCGTGCCCGCGTCCAGCAGCCGGCGCGCCCGCCTGACCCTCGCGTCGGTCAGCCAGGTGTGCGGCGGCATCCCGTACCGCTCCCGGAAGGCCCTCAGCAGGGCGAACGGGCTGGTTCCGAGTTCCGTGGCCAGCTGCTCCAGCGACGGCGGCTCCGCCATCCGCTCCTGGAGCACCGCGCGGGCCCGCGCCGCGTCCGAGGCTCCGGCGGTCCGGGCCGTCCGGGCGGGCAGCGGCCCGGCGTGCCGGGTCAGGATCCGCGCCACGGCGGTGCGCAGCAGGGTGTCGGCGGCGAGGGCGTTGCCCTCCTCGGCGGCCCGGTGGATCTCGGTGATGGTGTGCGAGGTCTGCGGGTCGGCGACCGAGTCGACGGTGAAGCCGGGGGTGCCGCGCAGCCCGGCGATCTCGGCGGCCACGTCGGCGATCAGCTCCCGGGACGGGTAGAGCGTGGCGTACGCCCAGCCCTCGGGGGCCCCGGCGCGGGCGGTGTGCGGCACCTCGGGGTTGATCAGGACGACGCTGCCGGGTCCCGCGTGGACGGTGCCCCCGGGCAGGCCGACCTCCTCGATGCCGCCGGTGACGGCGGCGATCACGTACCCGTCGTGGGCGTGGCGCGGAAAGGCGTGGCGGATGTAGTGGGCTCGCAGCAGGTCCAGGCCGGGCAGTTCCTCGTACTGCCAGTGCCGTGCCCACTCCCTGTCCCCGCCGCCGTCCGCCATTCCCCCATTCTGCGCCCCGCCCGGCCGGGCCCGTGCGTCGCCTCCCCGCCGCTCGACGGGGCCCCGCGGGGGCATCGGCCCTGGTCGGGGCCCGTTGTCGGTGCCGGGGTGCAGGATGGGGGCATGGCCGGCTCTGCGCTCGACGCGTTCTCCCCCGCGACCCGCTCCTGGTTCTCGGGGGCCTTCCCCGGGCCCACCGCCGCCCAGGAGGGGGCCTGGCGGGCCATCGGGGAGGGCTCGGACGTGCTGGTCGTGGCGCCCACCGGCTCCGGCAAGACGCTGGCCGCGTTCCTCGCCGCCCTGGACCGGCTGGCGGCCGAGCCCGTGCCGGCCGAGCCGAAGAAGCGCTGCCGGGTGCTGTACGTGTCCCCGCTGAAGGCCCTCGCGGTCGACGTGGAGCGGAACCTGCGCAGCCCGCTGACCGGGATCCGGCAGGAGTCGGTCCGCCTGGGCCTGCCCGAGCCGGACGTCCGGGTCGGGATCCGCTCGGGCGACACCCCGGCCGCCGAACGGCGCGGGCTGGCGAACCGGCCGCCGGACATCCTGATCACCACGCCCGAGTCGCTGTTCCTGATGCTGACGTCGGCGACGCGGGAGGCGCTCGCCGGCGTCGAGACGGTGATCCTGGACGAGGTGCACGCGGTGGCGGGGACCAAGCGCGGGGCGCACCTGGCACTGTCCCTGGAGCGGCTGGACGAGCTGCTGCCGCGCCCGGCGCGCCGGATCGGGCTGTCGGCGACGGTCCGGCCGGTGGAGGAGGTGGCCCGCTACCTGGCGCCGCGCGGCCGGGTGGAGATCGTGCAGCCGCCCTCGGCCAAGGAGTTCGACCTGTCGGTGGTCGTACCGGTCGAGGACATGGGCGAGTTGGGCGGCTCCCCCGCCACGGAGGACCGGGAGGGCGGCGACAGGCCGTCGATCTGGCCGCACGTGGAGGAGCGGATCGCCGACCTGGTCCAGGCGCACCGCTCGACGATCGTGTTCGCCAACTCCCGCCGTCTCGCGGAGCGGCTGTGCAACCGGCTCAACGAGATCGCGTACGAGCGCGCGACGGGCGAGCAGCTGTCCGAGGGGCCGCCGCCGGCCCAGATCATGGCCCAGTCGGGTGCCGCGCAGGGGGCCCCGCCGCTGCTGGCCCGCGCCCATCACGGCTCGGTGTCCAAGGAGCAGCGGGCGCTGGTGGAGGAGGACCTGAAGGCGGGCCGGCTGCCCGCCGTGGTCGCCACGTCCAGCCTGGAGCTGGGCATCGACATGGGCGCCGTCGACCTGGTGGTGCAGGTGGAGTCCCCGCCTTCGGTGGCCTCGGGGCTGCAGCGGGTGGGCCGGGCCGGGCACCAGGTGGGCGCGGTCTCCAGGGGGGTCGTCTTCCCCAAGTACCGCGGCGACCTGGTGCAGGCGGCGGTGGTCACCGAGCGGATGCGCACCGGGGGCATCGAGTCGCTGCGCATCCCGTCGAACCCGCTGGACGTGCTGGCGCAGCAGCTGGTGGCGATGACCGCGATGGACACCTGGCAGTTGGACGAGCTGCTGGCCCTGGTGCGGCGGGCCGCGCCGTTCGCGGCGCTGCCGGAGTCGGCGTTCACCGGGGTGCTGGACATGCTGGCGGGCCGCTACCCGTCGGACGCGTTCGCCGAGCTCCGGCCGCGGGTCGTGTGGGACCGGGTCGCAGGCACCGTCACGGGCCGGCCGGGGGCGCAGCGCCTGGCGGTCACGTCGGGCGGCACCATTCCCGACCGCGGGCTGTTCGGCGTGTTCCTGGCGGGGGCCGACCCGAAGAAGGGCGGCGGCCGGGTCGGCGAGCTCGACGAGGAGATGGTGTACGAGTCCCGGGTGGGCGACGTGTTCACCCTGGGCACCACCTCGTGGCGGATCGAGGACATCACCCGCGACCGGGTGCTGGTGTCCCCCGCGCCCGGGGTGCCGGGCCGGCTGCCGTTCTGGAAGGGCGACCAGCTGGGCCGCCCCCTCGAACTGGGCCGTGCGGTGGGCGCGTTCCTGCGGGAGCTGGGCGCGCTGTCCGCGCAGGACGCGCGGCTGCGGCTGCTGGCGGCGGGGCTGGACGGCTGGGCCGCGGAGAACGTGCTGGCGTACCTGGCGGAGCAGCGGGAGGCCTGCGGGCACGTGCCGGACGACCGGACGGTCGTGGTCGAGCGGTTCCGCGACGAGCTGGGCGACTGGCGGGTCGTGGTGCACTCCCCGTTCGGGGCGCAGGTGCACGCCCCGTGGGCGCTGGCCCTCGGGGCGCGGCTCGCCGAGCGGTACGGCATGGACGCGCAGGTCATGCATGCCGACGACGGCATCGTGCTGCGGCTGCCGGACGCGGACCTGCTGTCGATGGACCTGCTGGACCACGATCCGGCCGCCGTCCGCTCCTTCGAGTTCGACGAGGGGCAGGCCCCGCTGGGCGCGGCGGACGTGGTCTTCGACCACGGCGAGGTCGGCGGGATCGTCACGGACGAGGTGGGCGGTTCCGCCCTGTTCGCCTCCCGCTTCCGGGAGTGCGCGGCGCGCGCCCTGCTGCTGCCGCGCCGCAACCCGGGCCGGCGCACGCCGTTGTGGCAGCAGCGCCAGCGCGCCTCCCAGCTGCTCCAGGTGGCCTCGGAGTTCGGGTCGTTCCCGATCGTGCTGGAGGCCGTACGGGAATGCCTGCAGGACGTCTTCGACGTGCCGGGCCTGACGGAGTTGATGGGGGACATCGAGTCCCGGCGGGTCCGCCTGGTGGAGGTGACCACCCCCGAGCCGTCGCCGTTCGCCCGGTCGCTGCTGTTCGGGTACGTCGCCCAGTTCCTGTACGAGGGGGACTCGCCACTCGCGGAGCGCAGGGCGGCCGCGCTGTCGCTGGACTCCCGGCTGCTGGCGGAGCTGCTCGGCCAGGCGGAGCTGCGCGAGCTGCTGGACGCCGAGGTGCTGGCGGAGCTGGAGCGGGAGCTGCAGTGGCGCACCGAGGACCGGCGGGCCAAGGACGCGGAGTCGGTCGCGGACCTGCTGCGGCTGCTGGGGCCGCTGACCGGCGCCGAGCTGGTCGAGCGGGGCGCCGACCCGGCCTGGCCGCAGGAGCTCGCGGACGCCCGGCGGGCCATCCGGGTGCGGATCGGCGGGGCGGAGCACTGGGCGGCGGTCGAGGACGCGGGGCGACTGCGCGACGCGCTGGGCACGGCGCTGCCGGTCGGGGTGCCGGAGGCGTTCACCGAGCCGGTCAAGGACCCGCTCGGCGACCTCCTGGCCCGGTACGCGCGCACGCACGGCCCGTTCACCACGGCGGCCGCCGCGACCCGCTTCGGGCTGGGCGCGGCGGTCACCGAGGGTGCGCTGCAGCGGCTGGCGGCGGCCGGCCGGGTCGTGCAGGGCGAGTTCCACCCGGCGGGCATCGGCCAGGAGTGGTGCGACGCGGCCGTGCTGCGCAGGCTGCGCCGGCGTTCGCTGGCCGCGCTGCGCCAGGAGCTGGAGCCCGTACCGCCCGCCTCGCTGGCCACCTTCCTGCCGCAGTGGCAGCACCTGGGCGGGGGGCTGCGCGGCATCGACGGCCTGGCCCGGGCGGTCGAGCAGTTGCAGGGCGCGCCGGTGCCGGCCTCGGCGCTGGAGCGGCTGGTCCTGCCGTCCCGGGTGGCGGGGTACGCGCCGACCCTGCTGGACGAGCTGACCACGACCGGTGAGGTGGTGTGGGCGGGGGCCGGGGCGCTGCCGGGCAAGGACGGCTGGGTCTCGCTGTACCTGGCGGACGCGGCGCCGCTGCTGCTGCCCGAGCCGCACCCGCTGGAGCTGACGCCCCTGCACCAGGCGGTCCTCGACGCGCTGTCGGGCGGGTACGGCCTGTTCTTCCGGCAGCTGGCCCAGTCGGTCCGCGCAGGGCATCCGGAGGCCACCGACCTCGAACTGTCCGAGGCCGTCTGGGACCTGGCCTGGTCCGGCCGGCTGACGAACGACTCCCTGGCCCCGCTGCGTTCCCTGTTGGGTTCCGGCCGTACCGCGGGGGCCACCGCGCACCGCGCCCGGCGCACGGTGCCGCGCGGGCGGTACGGCACGCTCGGCGGGCAGGTGTCCCGGCCGGGGCCGCCGACGGTGTCGGGGCGCTGGTCACTGCTGCCCGGCCGGGCCGCGGACCCGACGCACCGGGCGCACGCGCTGGCCCGCACGCTGCTGGACCGGCACGGGGTGGTCACCCGGGGCGCGGTGGCCGCCGAGGGCGTGGCGGGCGGCTTCAGCGCCGTGTACCGGGTCCTGTCGGCGTTCGAGGACAGCGGCCAGGCCCGCCGCGGCTACGTGGTGGAGGGGCTGGGCGCGGCCCAGTTCGCGATGGACGGTGCGGTGGACCGGCTGCGGTCGGCGGAGCGGAACCCCCCGCCGCTGGCGGCGGTCGTGCTGGCGGCCGCGGACCCGGCGAACGCGTACGGGGCGGCGCTGCCCTGGCCGGAGCCGCCGGCGGGGGCCTCGCACAAGCCGGGCCGGAAGGCGGGCTCCCTGGTGGTTCTGGTCGACGGCGAGCTGACGCTGTACCTGGAGCGCGGGGGCAGGACGCTGCTGGCGTGGCCGCCGGCGGAGGATCCGCGGCTGGCGGCGGCGACGGCCGCGCTGGCGGAGGCCTCCCGTGCGGGCACGCTGCCGGCACTGACGGTGGAGCGGATCAATGCGGCCCCGGCACTGACGTCCCCACTGGGCCCGGTTCTTGAGGCGGCGGGCTTCCACGCCACTCCGCGGGGCCTGCGACTGCGGCACTGAGGTGCGCCGAAGCGCCACGAGTGAGGCCGGCATAAAGCTGCGGAGCCGTACCGACCATTGCGCTTACGTCGCGCTTATGTATTGGGCATGTCACGGAGCCCGGTCCGGCTGGCATGACTGATCGTTTCTGGACTATCAAGATCCAGGCAGGCATCACTCCTGACGATGCCGCACCGAAACAGCACCTACATGGGGGAAGAGAAGAATGAGCACCATGCGACGGACCACGACGGGCGTCATCGGTCTGGCGGTTGCGGGCACGCTGAGCCTGACGGGCTGCAAGAACGGCAACGAGGAGATCCCCGCCGCGCCGTCCGCCCCGGCCTCGTCCGCGCCGGCCGCCCCGGCCGAGCAGCCCAGCAGCGCGGCCCCGAGCTCCCCGTCCGGCTACGGCTCCAGCGCGCCCGCCGCGGGTGCGGCCGGCCAGGCCAAGTCCGGCCAGCAGTTCAAGCTCGGCGAGACGGCGACCGTCCCGTTCGACTACGGCAGCACCAAGGGCGGCACGATCGCCCTCACCGTCACCGCGATCGAGCAGGGCAACCCGGCCGACCTGGAGGTCTTCAAGCTCGGCGACCAGGTCAAGGGCAAGGTTCCCTACTACATCCGCTACTCGGTGAAGAACGTCGGCACCACCGACCTCTCCTTCGCCTCCGTCGGCCACATCAAGGGCCTGCTCGGCGACGGCTCCGAGGCGGGCAAGCTGGCCGTCATAGGCAAGTTCGACAAGTGCCCGGCCGAGTCCCTGCCGAAGGGCTTCACCAACGGCCAGACCCAGACCGGCTGTGCGGTCGCGCTGGCGCCCTCGGCCGACACCAAGGTCTCCGGGGCCGAGTACTGGGGCGACCCGTACAACTCCCTGAGCAAGGGCAAGGGCCTCGTCTGGAAGTAAGCGGCCCACGGGTCGAGAGGCCGAGAGGAGCCGGGCGGCCCACCACCGTCCCACCACCGGCCCGCACCGGACCCGACGGCAGCCACACCGACACACCGAGCCCCTGCGACGGCACCCCGTCGCAGGGGCTCGCCCCGTTCCCCCCGCCCGCCCGGTGCCACGCCGCCGCGCGGGCCACAATGGGGCCATGCCCGAAGGAGACAGCGTCTGGCGGGCGGCCGCCCGCTTGCACACCGCCCTGGCCGGCCGCGAGCTCACCCGCTGGGACCTGCGCGTCCCGCGCCTGGCCACGACCGACCTCACCGGGCGCACCACCCTGGAGGTCGTGCCGCGCGGCAAGCACCTCCTCGCCCGGTTCGAGGGGGGCCTCACCCTCCACACCCACCTGCGCATGGACGGCGCCTGGCGCGTCTTCGCCGCCGGCCGGCCCTGGCACGGCGGACCCGCCCACGAGATCCGTGCCGTCCTCGGCACCGCGGACCACACCGCCGTCGGCTACCGCCTCCCGGTCGTCGAACTCCTCCGCACCGCCGACGAGGGCCGGGCCGTCGGCCACCTGGGCCCCGATCTCCTCGGCCCCGACTGGGACGCCGCCCGGGCCGCCGCCAACCTGCTCGCGGTCCCCGAGCGCCCCCTCGGCGAGGCCCTGCTCGACCAGCGCAACCTGGCCGGCGTCGGCAACGTCTACAAGGCCGAGCTCTGCTTCCTCGCCCAGGTCACCCCGTGGACCCCGGTCGGCTCCCTCCCCGACCCCGGGACCACCGCCGTCCGGCTCGCCGAGGCCGCCCGGCGGCTGCTCTCCGCCAACACCGGCGAGCACGGGGGCCGCAACACCACCGGCAGCCGCCGCCCCGGACAGGAGCTCTTCGTCTACGGCCGCACCCACCGCCCGTGCCTGCGCTGCGGCACCCCGGTCCGCGAGGCCCTCCAGGACGGGCGGCCGGCCTACTGGTGCCCCCGCTGCCAGTCCGGGCCCGCCCCGCAATCACCACCCGACAGTTGACGCCCCGTCAGATCCGGTCGTACGGTCCCGGCATGCCCTCACCCACCAGCGCGCCCCCGGCCCCGTACGACCTCACCGGACGCACCGCCCTCGTCACCGGCGCCGCGGGCGGCATCGGCCGGGCCACCGCCCTGCTGCTGGCGTCCGCGGGCGCGGCCGTACACTGCGCCGACCGCGACGCGGCGGGCCTGACCCGGACGGCCGAGCTGATCGCGGAGGCCGGCGGACGGGCCGTGGCACACCCCCTCGACGTCACCGACCGGGGCGCCCTCAGGGCGGCCGTGGCCGCCGCGGGCCCACTCGACATCGCCGCCGCGATCGCCGGGATCATGCACACCAGCAGCGTCCTGGACACGGCGGACGAGGACCTGGACCGCGTCCTGGACGTCAACTTCAAGGGGGTGTGGCGCACCTGCCAGGAGGCCGCCCGCTCCATGATCTCCGCCAGCCGTCCCGGCTCGATCGTCACCATGGCGTCCGGCGCCGTCGACGCCGCCCAACCCGGTCTGCTCTGCTACAGCGCCGCCAAGGCCGCGGTCGTCCAACTCACCAGGACCCTCGCCACCGAGGCCGGCCCGCACGGCATCCGGGTCAACGCCGTCGCCCCGGGCTGGGTCCGCACCCCCATGACCGCCCGTCACGGCCCGGAGGTCCAGGAGCGGACCGAGGCGGTGATGGTCCGGATGTCCCCCCTCGGCCGGGTCGGCGAACCCGAGGACATCGCCCGGGCCGTGCTCTACCTGGCCTCGGACGCCTCCTCGTTCATGACGGGTCAGATCCTGCGTCCGAACGGCGGGGTGTCGATGCCCTGGTAGTGAGCCGGGCGCCTCGGGCGGCCCGGGAGGTCCGGGACGGCTCCGGCGCGCAGTGCACGGGCAGCAGCCCGAGTCCCCAGCCGCCCACGGCCGCCGCCCCCTCCAGGGGGCCTGACTCGTCGGGCGCCAGGGCCAGTCGCAGCACCGCCCAGCACCACAGCACGGCCGCCGCCAGCGCGAGGGGCACAAGTAATCGCCGCACGGCTGCCTCCCGGGGTGTGGCCGCGCTACGGACTGCGACCATCCTCCCGCAAGCCCGCCGCCCCCGCACCCAGAACGGCCGGGAGCCCCGGCCGGTGCTCACGCACCGACCGGGGCTCCGGCCACGCTCATGCCGTCACGGCTCGCGCACTCGTGCTCAGGCGGCTACGACGTTCACCGCTTCCGCAGGTGCCTTGATGGTCACCCGCTCCGGACCGCCCGCGACCGAGGTCACGGACACCGAACCGAGCATCGGGCGGACCGGTACCGTCACCGGTTCGCTCGCCGCGGCCGACTG
Source organism: Streptomyces pallidus (ex Mingjun et al. 2026) (assembly GCF_051550185.1). Taxonomy (NCBI): domain Bacteria; kingdom Bacillati; phylum Actinomycetota; class Actinomycetes; order Kitasatosporales; family Streptomycetaceae; genus Streptomyces; species Streptomyces pallidus (ex Mingjun et al. 2026). The sequence continues at coordinate 2,297,317 of NZ_CP196181.1, forward strand.
TGCCAGCTCCGCCAGCGACAGTTCGTCGCTGACCTCGCGCATCAGCTCGGACATCCGTACGTCCAACGCGTCGCAGATCGCGGAGAGCAGCTCGGAAGACGCCTCCTTCTGCCCCCGCTCCACCTCGGAAAGATAGCCGAGAGAAACTCGGGCGGACGAGGAGACTTCGCGCAGAGTACGGCCCTGGCGCTGGCGCTGCCGACGCAGCACGTCACCCAGCAGGCGACGGAGCAGAATCATCGGTGGCTCCCTCCTCTGACCGTGTAGCCGCATCCTTCACGCCCCACCGTACCGCCTCGCGCCGCGGCCGTGCGGGGAGCGATGTCGTGTTCACTCAGGGCTGCAAACATCAAATCCCCCCGTTCTGTTCCGTATCCTGCCCCCGCACATTCTCGCGGAGTTCGCTCAAGAGGAGTTCGAGCACTGTCCGTGTACTCTCCCTACGGATTTCCTCCCGGGAGCCGTTCAACCTCAGTGCCGCGGTTTTCTCGTCCGCCGGACCGGCCACGGCGACGAAAACCGTGCCCACCGGCTGCCCGTCCTGCGGGTCGGGGCCGGCCACCCCGGTGGTCGCGATTCCCCACGAAGCGCCCAGCACGCGCCGTACCCCCGCCGCCATCTGGCCCGCGACCTGCGCGTTCACCGCGCCTTCGGCCGCGAGCAGCTCGGCGTCCACGCCCAGCACGCGGTGCTTCAGCTCGGTGGCGTACGCCGTGACCGATCCGCGGAACGACCGGGATGCACCGGGTACGGCCGTCAGCTCGACGGCCACCATCCCCCCGGTCAGCGACTCCGCCACCGCAACCGTCTGGTCACTCTCCGCGAGCAGGCGCAGTGCCTCCGCCGCGGCCGCCCCGGCCCCGCCGCCCTGCACGGCGGCATCCGCTCCGGTGCGCACCGCGCTCCGGTCCCCTGCGGATCCCCCCACCGCTTCTGTCACCTCGCGGCCCGCTCCGCGGCCAGACCCCGGCGCCGCAGCACCACGGCCTGGCGTACGTAATCCAAACCGGTGACCACGGTCAGCAGCACGGCGGCCGCCATCACCCAGAACCGCAGGGTCGCCAGCGGCCCGGTCAGGGCCAGCACGTACATGCCGACCGCGGTGCCCTGGAACAGGGTCTTCAGCTTCCCGCCCCGGCTGGCCGGGATCACCCCGTAGCGGATCACCCAGAACCGCATCAGCGTGATCCCCAGCTCACGTCCGAGGATCACCCCGGTCACCAGCCACGGAAGGTCCCCCAGCCAGGACAGACAGACCAGTGCCGACCCCATGATCGCCTTGTCGGCGATGGGGTCGGCGATCTTCCCGAAGTCCGTGACCAGGTTGTACGTCCGGGCCAGGTGCCCGTCGAAGATGTCCGTGATCATGGCGACCGCGAACGCGGCCCAGGCCAGCGCGCGCCATACCGGGTCGTACCCGCCGTCGGCGAGGAGCAGGAGGACGAATCCCGGCACCAGGACGAGCCGGATCATCGTCAGGATGTTGGCGATGTTCCACAGGCTGGCCTGATCGACCGCCGCAGCGCCCAGCTTCGCGCCGGGAACGGGCCGGCGGCCGGTCCCGCCCGCCGCAGATGCCGGGACTCCTGTCATCCCGCCGCCTCCTCAAGGCCCAGGGGCTCGGCCACCAGGTCGACACCCAGCGTGCCGACCACCTTCGCCGTCACCATGCGGCCGGGCACCAGACCGGTGCTGTCCGTGAAGACGACCTGGCCGTCGGTCTCGGGGGCCTGGTGCGCGGCGCGGCCGTAGGCGCCGTCACCGTCCTCGTCGACCTCCTCGACGGATTCGACGAGCACCTCGAGGGTCTCCCCGATCCGCTCCTCCGCGCGCTGGGAGGTGAGCTCCTCGGCGAGCATCTGCATGTGGGCGAGCCGCTCGGCGATGGTGTCCTCGTCGAGCTTGTCCGCGTACGTGACGGCCTCGGTGCCCTCCTCGTCGGAGTAGCCGAAGACGCCGATGGCGTCGAGCCGCGCGTGGGTGAGGAAGCGCTCCAGCTCCGCGAAGTCGGCCTCGGTCTCACCGGGGAAGCCGACGATGAAGTTGGACCGGACGCCGGCCTGCGGGGCCTTGGTGCGGATGGTGTCCAGCAGCTCCAGGAACCGGTCGGTGTCGCCGAAGCGGCGCATGGCGCGCAGCACGTCGGGGGCCGAGTGCTGGAAGGACAGGTCGAAGTACGGGGCGACCTTGGGGGTCGAGGTCAGTACGTCGATCAGGCCCGGCCGCATCTCGGCGGGCTGGAGGTAGCTGACGCGGATGCGCTCGATGCCGTCCACGGCCGCCAGCTCGGGCAGCAGCGTCTCCAGCAGGCGGATGTCGCCGAGGTCCTTGCCGTACGAGGTGTTGTTCTCGGAGACCAGCATGACCTCCTTGACGCCCTGCTCCGCGAGCCAGCGCGTCTCGCCCAGCACGTCGGAGGGCCGGCGGGAGATGAAGGAGCCGCGGAACGACGGGATGGCGCAGAAGGAGCAGCGGCGGTCGCAGCCGGAGGCCAGCTTGACCGAGGCGACCGGGCTCTTGTCCAGGCGGCGGCGCAGCGGCGCGCGCGGCCCGGAGGCCGGGGCCAGGCCCTCGGGGAGGTCGGCGGGGGCCTCGGCGGGCTCGGCGGCCGGCGCCTGGGCGTGGCCGGGCAGGGCCACGTCGGCCGCCTGCTGGCGGTCGGCCGGGCTGATCGGGAGCAGCTTGCGGCGGTCGCGGGGGGTGTGGGAGGCGTGGACGCCTCCGCTGAGGATGGTCTGGAGGCGGTCGGAGATGTCGGCGTAGTCGTCGAAGCCGAGCACGCCGTCGGCTTCGGGGAGCGCCTCGGCGAGCTCCTTGCCGTAGCGCTCGGCCATGCAGCCGACGGCGACGACGGCCTGGGTGCGGCCGTGATCCTTCAGATCGTTGGCCTCCAGCAGGGCGTCTACGGAGTCCTTCTTCGCGGCTTCGACGAAGCCACAGGTGTTGACGACGGCGACGTCCGCATCGGCGGCGTCCTCGACGAGCTCCCAGCCATCCGCCGCCAAGCGGCCTGCGAGCTCCTCCGAGTCCACCTCGTTACGGGCGCAGCCAAGAGTGACAAGGGCGACGGTACGGCGTTCGGGCATGGACTCAAGACTACTTTGTCCAAACGCCGACCCCCGCCCCAAGTCCCGGTAAACCAAGATCCCCGGGGTGCCGTACGACACCCCGGGGATCCGGAATTTTGCATTCTGCGCTGCTCAGCCCGCCTGGGCCGCCCCGGGACGGGGATCGTCCTTGGTGTATGTGAGACGTTCCACCTGACCCGACCGGAATTCGTCCTTGATCTCCTTGCCGTTCACGAACAGCGTGACCACCCCGGCGTCGCCGAGGACGAGATCGATGGACTCCTTGTCGGTGAAGGTCTTGGATTCGCCCGCGGCCAGCGTTCCGTCGAAGAGCAGCCTGCCGCTGTGGTCCTTGGCCGAGATCCAGCTCTCGCCGTCGTTGGCCGTGATCGCGACCGTGACGAGGTCCTTGGGCGCGGCCGCGACGGCGCTGTCCGAGGGCTCCGGCTTGGGCGCGACCGGGCGGACCGGATCCTGCCGGGGCTGTGCGGCCGGCTTGCCGGCGGACTGCTTGGGCGCGGCCTTCGGGGCGGCGGAGCCCTCCGCCACCGGATGGGTGCCCTTGCCGTTGCCGCCGCCGAAGGCGGTGAACGCGACGAAGCCGATCACGGCGACGATGGCGGCGACCATGGCCGCGGTCCAGTTGGGCCGCTGCCGCTCGGGACGGATGCGCTCGGCTTCGAACATCGGCGCAGCCGGCGTGGGGGCCGGGCGGCCGCCGTGGGCCGCGTCGAACGCCTCGACCAGCGGTGCCGGATCGAGGCGGACGGCGCGCGCGAGCGTGCGGATGTGGCCGCGGGCGTAGACGTCGCCGCCGCAGCGCGTGAAATCGTCAGCTTCGATCGCGTGCACGATCGGGATGCGCACGCGGGTGGTGGAACTGACCTCGTCGACGGTGAGCCCGGCGGCGATCCGGGCCTTCTTCAGCACCGTCCCGATGGACGGCTCCTCGGAAGTACGGTCGATGATGCGGTCCTCGGATCCGTCGCCGGTCGAAGCCCGCTCATCTTCGGGGGAGTTGGAGTTGCCGATGGACACGAGGGCGCCTTTCGAGCGTGTAGCCACCTGCTGGACGTCCAGTCTAGGGGGGCGGTGAAAGAGAGGAGCAACCGGAGGGGTGGAGTCCGTACGCCATCCGAATGGTGTTGCGGATCCGGCGGTGCGGCGGCGGCCCGGCCCCCGTGACGCGGCTTCGGGAACGGCACCGCCAACTCGCTCAACTAGACGTGGGCCCAGGGGAAACGGTTGCCCGCAGAATCATCACGGTTGGGCCTCCCCACGGATGACGGCGAGGACTCCGTCCAGCTCATCGGCCTTGACCAGCACGTCACGGGCCTTCGAACCCTCGCTCGGGCCGACGATGCCCCGCGACTCCATGAGGTCCATGAGCCGGCCGGCCTTGGCGAAGCCCACCCGCAGCTTGCGCTGGAGCATCGAGGTCGAGCCGAACTGGGTGGAGACCACCAGCTCCGCCGCCTGGCACAGCAGGTCCAGGTCGTCGCCGATCTCCTCGTCGATCTCCCTCGTCTGCTTCTGCCCGGTCGTGACGTCGTCCCGGAAGACGGGCGCCATCTGGTCCTTGCAGTGCTGCACGACCTTGGCCACCTCCTCCTCCGTGACGAAGGCGCCCTGGAGGCGGACGGGCTTGTTGGCGCCCATGGGCAGGAACAGGCCGTCGCCCTTGCCGATGAGCTTCTCCGCGCCCGGCTGGTCGAGGATGACCCGGCTGTCGGCGAGCGAGGACGTGGCGAACGCGAGCCGCGAGGGAACGTTCGCCTTGATCAGACCGGTGACCACGTCCACCGAGGGCCGCTGGGTGGCGAGCACCAGGTGGATGCCGGCGGCGCGGGCGAGCTGGGTGATCCGGACGATGGAGTCCTCCACGTCCCGCGGGGCGACCATCATCAGGTCGGCGAGCTCGTCCACGATCACCAGCAGGTACGGGTACGGGTTGAGCTCCCGCTCGCTGCCCGGCGGCAGTTTGATCTTGCCGTCGCGGATGGCCCGGTTGAAGTCGTCGATGTGCCGGTAGCCGAAGGCCGCCAGGTCGTCGTAGCGCAGGTCCATCTCGCGGACGACCCACTGCAGGGCCTCGGCGGCCCGCTTGGGGTTGGTGATGATCGGCGTGATCAGGTGCGGGATGCCCTCGTACGCCGTCAGCTCCACCCGCTTGGGGTCCACGAGGACCATCCGGACGTCCTCGGGGGTGGCCCGGACCATGATCGAGGTGATCAGGCAGTTGATGCAGGAGGACTTGCCGGAGCCGGTGGCGCCGGCGACCAGCACGTGCGGCATCTTCGCCAGGTTGGCCATGACGTAGCCGCCCTCGACGTCCTTGCCGAGCGCCACCAGCATCGGGTGGTCGTCCTCGGCGGACTCCGCCAGCCGCAGGACGTCGCCCAGGTTCACCATCTCGCGGTCGGTGTTCGGGATCTCGATGCCGACCGCCGACTTGCCCGGGATCGGGCTGATGATCCGGACGTCCGGGCTGGCCACGGCGTACGCGATGTTCTTGGTCAGCGCGATGATCCGCTCGACCTTGACCGCCGCGCCGAGGGTGACCTCGTACCGGGTGACCGTCGGGCCGCGGGTGAAGCCGGTGACGTCCGCGTCGACCTTGAACTCGGAGAAGACGTTGCGCAGCGCGTCGACGACGGTGTCGTTGGCGGCGCTGCGCGTCTTGCCGGGGCCGCCGCGCTCCAGCAGGTCGAGCGAGGGCAGGCCGTACGTGATGTCCCCGCGCAGCTGGAGCTGCTCCGCGCGCGGCGGCAGCGGCTGGGGCTCCGGGGGCGCCTTGGTCAGGTCGGGCACCGACAGGGTCCCGGAGGCCGCGGCGGTGGTGTCGCGCGGGGCCCCGTCCGGCTCGGCGGCGGAGGCCGCGGGGGTCCGGCCGGGGGCCGGCGGGTCGGCGTCCGGCCGGCCGCCGGCCGGACCTCCGGAGCGGGCGGGCGGTACGGGGGTGGTGGTCTCCGCGCCCTCGTGGGTGCCGGAGATGCCCCGGGTGAGGTCGGCGACCACCGGCGAGGGCGGCATCCCGCCCAGCACGACGCCCTCGAAGGACGCGGCGGCCGCGGCGGCCACGTCGACGGCGTCCATCTCCCGCTCCTCGGCGGGCCGGACCGGGGTCCTGCGCGGCCGGCGCCGGCGGGCGAGCGCCTCCTGCTCGGCCTCGTCCACCGGGTCGGCCCCGGAGGCCCGGCCGCTGCGGGCCCGCCACTGCTCGGGGTCGTGCCGGCCGCGGCGGCCGGCGGCGCGGTCCGGGCCGCCTTCGGCCTCCTCCGCGAGCTCCTCGTCGTACGCGTTCGGTTCGATGATCCCGAGCCGGATGCCGAGCCGGCGCAACCGCTGCGGGATCGCGTTGACCGGGGTCGCCGTGACCACGAGCAGCCCGAAGACCGTGAGCAGCACCAGCATCGGGACCGCCAGTGGCGCCCCCATGGTGAAGATCAGCGGCTTGGACGCGGCCCAGCCGATCAGCCCGCCCGCGTTCTGCATGGCCGTGGTGCCCTCGTCCCGGCCCGGCGCCCCGCAGGCGATGTGCACGAGGCCGAGCACGCCGACGGCGAGCGCGGAAAGGCCGATGCCGATGCGGCCGTTGGCGTCGGGCTGGTCGGGGTGGCGGATGAAACGTACCGCCATGATGCCGAGGATGATCGGCACGAGCAGGTCGAGACGCCCGAAGGCCCCGGTGACCAGCATGGTGACCAGGTCCCCGACGGGACCGCTCAGGTTGGACCAGGTGCCGGCGGCCACGATCAGCGCCAGGGCGAGCAGCAGCAGGGCCACGCCGTCCTTGCGGTGCGCCGGGTCGAGGTTCCTGGCGCCCTGGCCGATCCCGCGGAACACCGCACCGACGGCGTGGGCGCACCCCAGCCACAGGGCGCGCACCAGCCGCACCACGCCCCCGGTCGGGGAGGGCGCGGGCTTGGCCGGCGCCTTCCGGGCGGGGGGCCGCTTGGCCGCCGTCTTCTTGGCGGCGGGCACCCGTGCGGGAGTCGCCTTCTTCGCCGGAGCCGCCGTACGGCCGGTCCGGCCCTTCGCGGTGCCCGCTTTGCTCTGGGAACCCTTGCCGGACGTACGTGAGGCCATGGGGCCGAGGTTACCGGTGCGCGCGCCGGTGGACACGCGTGCCCACCCCTTCACCCGTTCGTGTCGGCCGCACCGTCGGCTGATTGACGCACCAACAGACCTGACGCCCCGCCAGACGCCTCTGCCGGGGCCAGGAGTCGGTCCGTCAGTTCTGCGCGGGCAGCATCGGCGCCGCCCCGCCGGCCCCCGGCTCCAGCGCGTCCAGCGCCCGCCGCAGCCCGGTGAGCTTGCGCTCCAGATGGGCCGCGGTCGCCACGACCGCCGGATCGGCGGCCTCCTCGCCGAGCTGCTTGGTCAGCGCCTCGGCCTGCTCCTCGACCGCCGCCAGCCTCGCCGAGAGCTCGGCCAGCAGGCCGGCCGTCTCCTTGGTGGCGTCGCCGCCCACACCGCCGCCCTCCAGCTGGAGGCGCAGCAGCGCGGCCTGCTCGCGCAGCTTGCAGTTCTTCGTGTACAGCTCCACGAACACCGAGACCTTGGCCCGCAGCACCCACGGGTCGAAGGGCTTGGAGATGTAGTCCACCGCGCCCGCCGCATAGCCGCGGAAGGTGTGGTGCGGACCGTGGTTGATCGCGGTGAGGAAGATGATCGGGATGTCCCGGGTCCGCTCCCGCCGCTTGATGTGCGCGGCCGTCTCGAAGCCGTCCATCCCGGGCATCTGCACGTCCAGCAGGATGACCGCGAAATCGTCCGTCAGCAGCGCCTTGAGCGCTTCCTCCCCCGACGACGCCCGGACGAGTGTCTGATCGAGCGCGGAGAGGATGGCCTCCAACGCCAGCAGATTCTCCGGCCGGTCGTCGACCAGGAGGATCTTGGCCTTCTGCACCATGCCCTGTCCTCCTCGCCCCGGCATGGGGCCTCCCCGGCTCCTGGCACCGGCCTGTGCGCCGGGCCCCGCCCCAGAGGACGGCATCCTTGCGCCGCCCGTCCTTGTGCCGGTCATCGTAGCCCCAGTCCCGAGATCGCCACACCCTGTCACCAAGATGTCACTGTGCACGAAGCGGAAACGGTGCGGGGGAGCTGAAGGTTCCCCGTCCCGTGCCCTCCCACACCCGTTTCGCCACCGTCAGTCAGCAATGGGTACCGGACCGGTCGGTCACCGGTCACTCGGCGCGCATCCACTGCTCCATCACCGAGAGCAAATAGTCGGGGTCGACCGGTTTGGTGACGTAATCGGACGCCCCGGAATCGATCGCCTTCTCCCGGTCGCCCTTCATCGCCTTCGCCGTCAGCGCGATGATCGGCAGCCCCGCGAACTGCGGCATCCGCCGGATCGCCGCGGTCGTCGCGTACCCGTCCATCTCCGGCATCATGATGTCCATCAGCACGACCGCCACGTCGTCGTGCTGCTCCAGCACCTCGATGCCCTCCCGGCCGTTCTCCGCGTACAGCACCGCCAGCCCGTGCTGTTCCAGCACGCTGGTCAGCGCGAAGACGTTGCGCACGTCGTCGTCCACGATGAGCACCCGCTCCCCGTGGAAGTCGTACGTGCGCGGCACCGCCGCAAGCTCCTCCTCCGGGCCGCCCCAGCCGTCCTCCGGCCCGACCGCGTTGGGCTGCCCCGGCACCGCGGTACGCGGCTCCGGGGCGATCGGCGCCTTGCGGCGCCGCCGGAACAGCGCGGCCCCGCCGCCCTGCGCCGGACCGGCCGGTCCGGCGCCCGCATGCCCGGACCCCACCGGCAGCGCCTGCGGCTGCATCTGCTGCACCTGGCCCTGCTGCACCGGCGGCTGCGTCATGGCCGCCGACGCCGGCGGCAGCGCCGCACGGACCCCGTCGGCCGGCCGGTGGTAGCCGTCGACCCGGCCGCCGCCCGGCTGCGGCGGGGCGTACCCCTGCGGGGGCAGCTCGCTCGGGTGCAGCGGCAGGTACAGCGTGAAGGTGGACCCGCGGCCGGGCTCGCTGGCCGCGTGGATCTCCCCGCCCAGCAGCCGGGCGATCTCCCGGCTGATGGACAGCCCCAGGCCCGTACCGCCGTACTTCCGGCTGGTGGTCCCGTCCGCCTGCTTGAACGCCTCGAAGATCACCAGCATCTTGCTCGCCGCGATCCCGATCCCGGTGTCCGTCACCGAGAACGCGATCAGGTCGGCGTCCGCGTCCCGCAGCGAACCCGCCTCCAGCAGCTGCTCGCGGATCGCCGCCGGCACGTCGGACCCGGCCGGGCGGATCACCAGCTCCACCGCACCCGTGTCGGTGAACTTCACCGCGTTCGACAGCAGGTTGCGCAGCACCTGGAGCAGCCGCTGCTCGTCGGTGTGCAGGGTGGCCGGCAGCTCCGGGGACACCCGCACCGAGAAGTCCAGGCCCTTCTCCGCGGTCAGCGGCCGGAACGTGGCCTCCACGTAGTCCACCAGCTGCACCAGCGCGATCCGGGTCGGGGAGACGTCCATCTTCCCCGCCTCGACCTTCGACAGGTCCAGGATGTCGTTGATCAGCTGGAGCAGGTCCGAGCCCGCCCCGTGGATGGTCTCGGCGAACTCCACCTGCTTCGGCGACAGGTTCTCGTCGGCGTTGTCGGCGAGCAGCTTGGCCAGGATCAGCAGCGAGTTCAGCGGGGTGCGCAGCTCGTGCGACATGTTCGCCAGGAACTCGCTCTTGTAGCGCATCGACACCGCCAGCTGCTCGGCCCGCTCCTCCAGGACCTGCCGGGCCTCCTCGATCTCGGTGTTCTTCACCTCGATGTCCCGGTTCTGCTGGGCCAGCAGCTCGGCCTTCTCCTCCAGCTCCGCGTTGGCCGCCTGGAGGGCCTTCTGCCGGTTCTCCAGCTCGTCGGAGCGCTCCCGCAGCTGCTCGGTCATCTCCTGCGACTGCTTGAGCAGCATCTCCGTCTTGGAGTTGACGCTGATGGTGTTGACGCTCGTACCGATCATCTCGGCGATCTGGCTGAGGAAGTCCTTCTGGATCTGGGCGAACGGCTGGAAGGACGCCAGCTCGATGACGCCGAGCACCTTCCCCTCGAACAGCACCGGCAGCACGATCACCTGCGCCGGCGGCGCCTCCCCGAGCCCGGAGGAGATCTTCAGGTAGCCGGGCGGGGTGTTCTCGACCAGGATCGTCCGCTTCTCCTCGGCGACGGTCCCGATCAGCCCCTCACCGGGCCGGAACATGGTCGGCATCTGGCTGCCGGCGTACCCGTAGTTCCCGCGCATCCGCAGCTCGTACGAGCCGTCGGGGCCCCCTTCGGTCCCGACCTCGGTGGTCCCGCCGGACGGCACGGCCAGGAAGAACGCCCCGTGCTGCGCCGAGACCACCGGGGTCAGCTCGCTCATGATCAGCGAGGCCACGTCGTCCAGGTCGCGGCGGCCCTGCATCAGGGCCGAGATCCGGGCGAGGTTGCTCTTCAGCCAGTCCTGCTCCTCGTTGGCCAGGGTGGTGTCGCGCAGGTTCGCGATCATCGTGTTGATGTTGTCCTGGAGGACCTGGATCTCGCCCGCCGCGTCCACGTCGATCTTGAGGTTGAGGTCGCCGCGGGTCACCGCCGTGGCCACGGCGGCGATCGCACGGACCTGCCGGGTCAGGTTCCCGGCCATCTCGTTCACCGACTCGGTGAGGTCGCGCCAGGTTCCGTCGACGTCCCGCACCCGGGCCTGGCCGCCCAGGATGCCCTCGGTGCCCACCTCGCGGGCCACCCGCGTGACCTGGTCGGCGAACGAGGACAGCTGGTCGACCATCGTGTTGATCGTGGTCTTCAGCTCCAGGATCTCGCCGCGCGCATCGATGTCGATCTTCTTGGTCATGTCGCCCTTGGCGATGGCCGTCGTGACCATGGCGATCTGCCGCACCTGACCGGTCAGGTTGGACGCCATGAAGTTCACCGAGTCCGTGAGGTCCTTCCACGTCCCGGACACGCCCGGCACGTGCGCCTGGCCGCCCAGCCGGCCCTCCGTGCCCACCTCGCGGGCCACCCGGGTCACCTCGTCCGCGAACGAGGACAGCGTCTTCACCATCGTGTTGACCGTGTCCGCCAGCTGCGCGACCTCGCCGCGCGCCTCCACCGTGACCTTCTTGGTCAGGTCGCCGTTGGCGACGGCCGCCGAGACCTGGGCGATCCCGCGGACCTGCGCGGTCAGGTTCCCGGCCATCGTGTTGACGTTGTCGCTCAGGTCCTTCCAGATGCCGGTCACCCCGCGCACCCGGGCCTGGCCGCCGAGGATGCCCTCGGTACCCACCTCGCGCGCCACCCGCGTCACCTGCTCCGCGAACGAGGACAGCTGGTCGACCATCGTGTTGACGGTCGTGACGAGTTCGAGGATCTCGCCCTTGGCGTCGACGGTGATCTTCTTGGAGAGGTCGCCCATCGCGACCGCGGTCGTCACCTCGGCGATGTTGCGCACCTGCGAGGTCAGGTTGTTCGCCATGAAGTTGACGGACTGCGTGAGGTCCTTCCAGGTGCCGGAGACGCCCTTCACCTCCGCCTGGCCGCCCAGGATGCCCTCGGTACCCACCTCGCGCGCCACCCGCGTCACCTGCTCCGCGAAGTTCGAGAGCTGGTCGACCATGGTGTTGAGGGTGTTCTTCAGCTCCAGGATCTCGCCGCGCGCATCCACGTCGATCTTCTGCGACAGGTCGCCCCGCGCCACCGCCGTCGCGACCTGCGCGATGTTGCGAACCTGCGAGGTCAGGTTCCCGGCCATGCCGTTCACCGAGTCCGTGAGGTCGCGCCACACGCCGGCCACCCCGGGCACCTGCGCCTGCCCGCCGAGCCGGCCCTCCGTGCCCACGTCCCGTGCCACCCGGGTCACCTGCTCCGCGAAGGCCGACAGCTGGTCGACCATCGTGTTGATGGTGTTCTTCAGCTCCAGGATCTCGCCGCGCGCATCCACGTCGATCTTCTGCGACAGGTCGCCCCGCGCCACCGCCGTGGTCACCTGGGCGATCTGGCGCACCTGGGAGGTGAGGTTCCCCGCCATGAAGTTGACCGAGTCGGTCAGCTCCTTCCAGGTGCCGGACACCCCCTCCACGCGCGCCTGGCCGCCGAGCCGGCCCTCCGTGCCCACGTCCCGCGCCATCCGCGTCACCTGGTCGGCGAACGAGGACAGCTGGTCCACCATCGTGTTGACGGTGTTCTTCAGCTGGAGCATCTCGCCGGAGACGTCCACGGTGACCTTCTGCGACAGGTCGCCGTTGGCCACCGCCGTCGTCACCTGCGCGATGTTGCGGACCTGGCCCGTCAGGTTCCGGAACGCGGTGTTCACCGAGTCGGTGAGGTCCTTCCACGTCCCCGCCGCCCCCGGCACCTGCGCCTGACCGCCCAGCTCGCCCTCGACCCCGACCTCGCGGGCCACACGGGTCACTTCCGAACCGAAGGACTGCAGCTGATCCACCATCGTGTTGACGGTGTTCTTCAGCTCCAGCATCTCGCCGGCCACGTCGACCGTGACCTTCTGCGACAGGTCGCCGTTCGCGACGGCCGTCGTCACCTGGGCGATGTCGCGCACCTGCGTGGTCAGGTTGCGGAAGACCGTGTTCACCGAGTCGGTGAGGTCCTTCCACGTCCCCGCCGCCCCCGGCACCTGCGCCTGACCGCCCAGCAGGCCCTTGGCGCCGACCTCGCTGGCCACCCGGGTGACCTCGTCCGCGAACGTCCGCAGGGTCTCGGTCATCTGATTGATCGTTTCGGCCAGCTGCGCCACCTCGCCGCGCGCGCTGACCCGTACCTTCTGCGACAGGTCGCCGTTGGCGACGGCCGTCGTGACCTGCGCGATCCCCCGCACCTGGGCCGTCAGGTTGCCCGCCATCGTGTTGACGGAGTCGGTCAGGTCCTTCCACACGCCCGCGACCCCGGGCACCTTCGCCTGGCCGCCGAGCTCGCCCTCCGTACCCACCTCGCGGGCGACCCTCGTCACCTCCGAGGAGAACGAGGACAGCTGGTCCACCATCGTGTTGACGGTGTTCTTCAGCTGGAGCATCTCGCCGGCCACGTGGACCGTGACCTTGCGCGACAGATCGCCCTTCGCCACCGCCGTCGTCACCAGCGCGATATCACGCACCTGAGCGGTGAGCCGGTACGCCATGGTGTTGACGGAGTCGGTCAGATCCTTCCACGAACCCGACATTCCGCGCACTTGGGCCTGACCGCCGAGCTTCCCCTCGGTGCCCACCTCCAGCGCCACGCGCGTCACTTCGTCCGTGAACGCGGACAGCTGGTCGACCAGGTTGTTGACGGTGCGCCCGACCTTCAGGAACTCCCCGCGCAGCGGATGACCCGTCCCGTCCGCCGACAGCGTCCGCAGGTCCATCCGCTGGTCCAGGTCGCCCTCCGCTACCGCGGACAGCACCCGGCCCACCTCGGACACCGGCCGGGCGAGATCGTCCACCAGCTGGTTCGAGGCGTCGATCGCGGCCGCCCAGGAGCCCTCGCAGGCACCCGTTTCGAGCCGCTCGCTCAGCTTCCCCTCACGGCCCACCATCCGCCGCACCCGGGACAGCTCCCCCGTCAGGTGCAGGTTGCGGTCGGCGACCTCGTTGTAGACGGCGGCGATCTCCGCCATCACCCCGTCGCCCGACACCGTCAGCCGCTTGCGGAAGTTCCCGTCCCGCATCGACACCAGGGCCGTGAGCAGCCGGTTCAGGGCGGCGGTATCGACTTCCGTCGTTCCGCCCCGGCGCGGACGCCCGCCCTTCGCGCGCGCACCCGTACGCCGCACCGCTGCGCCAGACTCCACCGTGTCCCTCCCGAAAGGGTCGACCCTGTTCCATCGGCAACCGGCGCGTCACCCGCCCGGCTACCCGATCCTGCCCAGTGTTTCACTCCGGCCGAACCTGGCCATAACACTCCGGCACCATCGCACACCGCCCGCACCCCGCGGGTGGAATCCCCGACGACGGCACCATGGCGGGCGCGAAGGTAAGTAACCTGGCATCCGATGTCCCACCGCGTCGAAGGAGACTTGTGATCACGGCTCGGGCGGCTGCCAGCTTCGACCCCCAAGGGCGCTCCGTCGCCGCCGCCCGGGTGTTCGTCCGCGACACCCTGCAGGGCTGGGGCTTCGCCGACATCGTCGACGACGCCGTCGTGCTCACCAGCGAACTCGTCACGAACGCCGTGGTCCACGCCGGCACCCGGGCCGAAGTCCTCTGCCTGCGCACCGAGGACGGCGTACGGGTCGAGGTCGCCGACCGCTATCCCGAGCGCGAACTCCCGCTGCGCTACCCCGGCGACCGCCCGTACGCCGACCCCGACCGCGAGAACGGCCGCGGTCTCATGCTCTGCGCCGCCCTCGCCACCCGCTGGGGCGTCGAGTACACGGCCACGCACAAGCACGTGTGGTTCCGCCTCGACCTGCCGGACCGCCCGGTCGGCACCCGCTCCGCCGGGCCCGTCGTCCCCGACCGCCTGCTGCCGCTCGCCGACAGCCGCGTCCGCGTGGCCGTGGTCCAGATCGACGCCGCGGACTGCATCTCCGCCTGGAACGAGGACGCCGAGCACGTCTTCGGGCACCCCGCCGGGAAGGCCCTCGGCCGGCCGCTCGCCGAGCTGGCCGCCTGGCCGCAGACCCCCGGCACGGGCACCGGCATCGCCGAGGCCCTGCGCCTGTCCCGCTGGGAGGGCAGCTACGGGATCCGCGGAGCCGACGGCCGGGTCATCCCCGTGTACGCCTCCCACCTGCGGGTCCGCGATGCGCACGGCGAGCCGTCCACCGTCTGCCTCCTCGTCCACGACGACGAGCGCGCCCTGCTCCAGACGCCCGTCCGCCTGCCCGTCTCCGACGGCTTCCCGCTGGCCGAGGCCCGGCCCGCGGACCCTTTCGAGGTGTTCATCGGCTCCCCCGCCCCGGACGACCTCGACAGCCTCCTCCAGCGCACCGTCGAACGCGCCCGCGACATGCTCGACGCCGACGCCGCCTTCCTGCTGCTGGCCACGGACGACGAGACGGAGCTGGAGGTCCGCGCCACCACCGGGCTGCCCTCCACCCGCCAGCGGTTCGCCCGCGTCCCCGTCGAGGCCGGCACCAACCGCTACGGCTCGGCCCGCATGCCCGCCGTCCACGACGACCTGACCGCCGTCCCCGGCGCCGTTCCCCTGCTGGACGCCACCGGTATGCGCTCGGCGGTCACCGTCCCCCTCAAGGTCGAGGGCCGGCTCACCGGCTCCCTCGGCGTGGCCGCCGAGAACCTGGGCCGCTACTCCAACGCGGAGGCGCTGCGCCTGCAGTTCGCCGCCGACCGGATCGCCCTGGCCGTCGAGTCGGCCCGCCTCGGCGAGCTGGAGCGGCTGCGCCGCGGCTCCCTCTCCTTCCTCGTGGAGGCCTCCGACCTGCTGGCCGGCACCCTCGACCGGGACCAGACCCTGGCGCTCATGGCGCAGATGACGGTGCCGACGCTGGCCACCTGGTGCGCCGTGTACACGATCGCCGACCAGTCCTCGGACCCGTACCTGTCGTACGTGCTGCACGAGGAC
The DNA here is from genome assembly GCF_051550185.1 of Streptomyces pallidus (ex Mingjun et al. 2026). NCBI lineage: Bacteria > Bacillati > Actinomycetota > Actinomycetes > Kitasatosporales > Streptomycetaceae > Streptomyces > Streptomyces pallidus (ex Mingjun et al. 2026). The sequence goes on from NZ_CP196181.1 coordinate 2,312,872, forward strand.
GAGGAGCGCATCGACGGCCTCCGGGACCTGCTCTCCCGGGTGAGCCCGCCCGAGCCGGTCCGCGAGGCCGGCGCCCGCACCTGGCACGAGGCCTCGGCCGCCGTCGGCGGCGAGACGGTCGTCCTCCCCCTGCTGGCCCGCAACCGGGTGATCGGCATGCTGACCCTGGGCAGGCCCTCCGAGGAGCACTTCCGCCAGGAGATCCTCGAACTCGCCGAGGACCTCTCCCGCCGGGCCGCGCTCGCCCTGGACAACGCGCGCCTGTACTCGGAGCGCACCGCGATCAGCCGCTCCCTGCAGCGCAGCCTGCTGCCGCCCGGCTCCCCCGCGATCCCCGGCATGGAGGTCGAGGTGATCTACCGGGCCGCGGGCGAGGGCAACGAGGTGGGCGGCGACTTCTACGACGTCTTCCCGATCCGCGACGGCGCGTACGGCTTCGCGATCGGCGACGTGTGCGGCACGGGCCCGGAGGCCGCCGCCGTCACCGGCCTGGCCCGGCACGCGCTGCGCCTCCTGGCCCGCGAGGGGCTGGGCGGCCCCGCGGTGCTGGAGCGCCTCAACGCGGCCATCCTCGACGAGGGCGCCCGCAGCCGCTTCCTCACCCTCCTGTACGGCGAGCTCCATCCCCAGGAGGACGGCAGCGCCCTGATGAAGGTCGTCTGCGCCGGCCACCCGCTGCCGCTGCGGCTGCGCCCGGACGGCGAGGTCGTCCCCGCCGCGGACCCGCAGCCGCTGCTGGGCGTCCTGGACGAGCTGGACCTGTACGAGCAGTCGCTCACCCTCGACCCGGGCGACGTCCTGCTGTGCGTCACCGACGGGGTGACGGAGCGCCGTGAGGGCAGCCGCATGCTCGGCGACGACGGTCTGACCGAGGTCCTCACGGGCTGCACCGGCCTGACCGCCGGCGCGGTCGCGGCCCGGATCCTGCGCGCGGTGGAGCGCTTCGCGGCCGAGCCGGCCTCGGACGACATGGCCATCCTCGCCTTCCGCGTCCCGGAGCAGCGCACGGGCGACTAGCCGGAGCGTGTTCTCCTCACGGGGGAGGCGGACCCAGGGACAGGGCGCGGCGCGTGGAGGAGCGCAGTGCGAAGGCCATCACGACTTCGAGCACGCCGAGCAGGACGAGCCACAGCCCCAGCAGTCTCGTGAGGGCGACCGCGGTTTCCACCGGGAAGCAGAGCACGACGATTCCGGCGACGGCGCCGAGCGCGCCGAGGCCGAAGAGAAGGCCCCGGTGCGCGAGTGAGCGGTCGGCGATGGCCGTGTAGGCGGTGAGCACTCCGGTCAGGAGCCAGAACACGCCGACGATGAGGGAGAGTGCGCCGATCGTCTGCATCGGATGCCGTAGGACCAGGACGCCCGCCAGGAACGACAGGAGGGCGATCAGGACGCTCGCCAGTCTGCTGCCTCCCGCGCTGCTGTGCGAGAAGGCTCTGACGAAGCCGAGGACGCCGGCCACCAGGAGCTGCAGACCTATGATGACGGCGAGGACGTGCAGCGTTTCGTCGGGCCAGACGAGGATCAGGATGCCCGGAATCAGTGTCGCGAGCGCGAGGCCGAGCGCCCAGTGCCACGAGCCGCCGAGTTCTCGGAGAACGTCCTCGGGGTCGCGCTGTGTCCGCTGCGGTGCCGCGTCGGAGGGTATGGTCATCACGCCTCCCAGGCCGGCGGAACCGTCTTCCGCCTTCCCAACCACCCTAGGTGGCCGCGGCGTACCCCGCCCCTCCAGTTGCGCCCCTTCAGATGCCCCCTGCAACCCGTACGGGCAAACAAAAAAGGCCCCCGCCGAATGGCGGGGGCCTTTTGGTGGAGCCCTTTAACGGAATCGAACCGTTGACCTTCTCCTTACCATGGAGACGCTCTACCGACTGAGCTAAAAGGGCGGGTTGTTCGGCGGCGTCCTACTCTCCCACAGGGTCCCCCCTGCAGTACCATCGGCGCTGAAAGGCTTAGCTTCCGGGTTCGGAATGTAACCGGGCGTTTCCCTAACGCTATGACCACCGAAACACTATGAAGTTGAACTCAAGCCGGCATGGCGAGTTCGTTGCTTCAGAACTAACACAGTGGACGCGAGCAACTGAGGACAAGCCCTCGGCCTATTAGTACCAGTCAGCTCCACCCGTTACCGGGCTTCCACATCTGGCCTATCAACCCAGTCGTCTACTGGGAGCCTTACCCTCTCAAGGAGGTGGGAATACTCATCTTGAAGCAGGCTTCCCGCTTAGATGCTTTCAGCGGTTATCCCTCCCGAACGTAGCCAACCAGCCATGCCCTTGGCAGGACAACTGGCACACCAGAGGTTCGTCCGTCCCGGTCCTCTCGTACTAGGGACAGCCCTTCTCAATATTCCTACGCGCACAGCGGATAGGGACCGAACTGTCTCACGACGTTCTAAACCCAGCTCGCGTACCGCTTTAATGGGCGAACAGCCCAACCCTTGGGACCGACTCCAGCCCCAGGATGCGACGAGCCGACATCGAGGTGCCAAACCATCCCGTCGATATGGACTCTTGGGGAAGATCAGCCTGTTATCCCCGGGGTACCTTTTATCCGTTGAGCGACGGCGCTTCCACAAGCCACCGCCGGATCACTAGTCCCGACTTTCGTCCCTGCTCGACCCGTCGGTCTCACAGTCAAGCTCCCTTGTGCACTTACACTCAACACCTGATTGCCAACCAGGCTGAGGGAACCTTTGGGCGCCTCCGTTACCCTTTGGGAGGCAACCGCCCCAGTTAAACTACCCATCAGACACTGTCCCTGATCCGGATCACGGACCGAGGTTAGACATCCAGCACGACCAGAGTGGTATTTCAACGGCGACTCCACAACCACTGGCGTGGCTGCTTCAAAGTCTCCCACCTATCCTACACAAGCCGAACCGAACACCAATATCAAACTGTAGTAAAGGTCCCGGGGTCTTTCCGTCCTGCTGCGCGAAACGAGCATCTTTACTCGTAGTGCAATTTCACCGGGCCTATGGTTGAGACAGTCGAGAAGTCGTTACGCCATTCGTGCAGGTCGGAACTTACCCGACAAGGAATTTCGCTACCTTAGGATGGTTATAGTTACCACCGCCGTTTACTGGCGCTTAAGTTCTCAGCTTCGCAACCCCGAAAGGTCACTAACCGGTCCCCTTAACGTTCCAGCACCGGGCAGGCGTCAGTCCGTATACATCGCCTTACGGCTTCGCACGGACCTGTGTTTTTAGTAAACAGTCGCTTCTCGCTGGTCTCTGCGGCCACCCCCAGCTCAGAGTGCAAGACTCATCACCAAGCGTGGCCCCCCTTCTCCCGAAGTTACGGGGGCATTTTGCCGAGTTCCTTAACCATAGTTCACCCGAACGCCTCGGTATTCTCTACCTGACCACCTGAGTCGGTTTAGGGTACGGGCCGCCATGAAACTCGCTAGAGGCTTTTCTTGACAGCATAGGATCATCCACTTCGCCACAATCGGCTCGGCATCAGGTCTCAACCTTCATGAGGGACGGATTTGCCTACCCCTCGGCCTACACCCTTACCCCGGGACAACCACCGCCCGGGCTGGACTACCTTCCTGCGTCACCCCATCGCTTACCTACTACAAGTCTGGTCCGTCGGCTCCACCACTCCCCTCAACTCCGAAGAGATCAGGGCGGCTTCACGGACTTAGCATCGCTCGCCTCGATATTGGGCGTTTCAAAGCGGGTACCGGAATATCAACCGGTTGTCCATCGACTACGCCTGTCGGCCTCGCCTTAGGTCCCGACTTACCCTGGGCAGATCAGCTTGACCCAGGAACCCTTAGTCAATCGGCGCAAGAGTTTCTCACTCTTGTATCGCTACTCATGCCTGCATTCTCACTCGTGAACCGTCCACAACTACCTTCCGGTGCTGCTTCACCCGGCACACGACGCTCCCCTACCCATCACAGCAGGCGTTGGCCCTATTGCTGCAATGACACGACTTCGGCGGTACGCTTGAGCCCCGCTACATTGTCGGCGCGGAATCACTTGACCAGTGAGCTATTACGCACTCTTTCAAGGGTGGCTGCTTCTAAGCCAACCTCCTGGTTGTCTCTGCGACTCCACATCCTTTCCCACTTAGCGTACGCTTAGGGGCCTTAGTCGATGCTCTGGGCTGTTTCCCTCTCGACCATGGAGCTTATCCCCCACAGTCTCACTGCCGTGCTCTCACTTACCGGCATTCGGAGTTTGGCTAAGGTCAGTAACCCGGTAGGGCCCATCGCCTATCCAGTGCTCTACCTCCGGCAAGAAACACACGACGCTGCACCTAAATGCATTTCGGGGAGAACCAGCTATCACGGAGTTTGATTGGCCTTTCACCCCTAACCACAGGTCATCCCCCAGGTTTTCAACCCTGGTGGGTTCGGTCCTCCACGAAGTCTTACCTCCGCTTCAACCTGCCCATGGCTAGATCACTCCGCTTCGGGTCTAGAGCGTGCAACTCAATCGCCCTATTCGGACTCGCTTTCGCTACGGCTTCCCCACACGGGTTAACCTCGCTACACACCGCTAACTCGCAGGCTCATTCTTCAAAAGGCACGCAGTCACGAAGATCCGAAGATCTCGACGCTCCCACGGCTTGTAGGCACACGGTTTCAGGTACTATTTCACTCCGCTCCCGCGGTACT
>NZ_CP196181.1:2320000-4200000 GCF_051550185.1 Streptomyces pallidus (ex Mingjun et al. 2026)
TTTTCAAAGGAACCTCATCCACCTAAGTGGACGGGGTATCAACTTCTGGCGTTGATTTTTGGCACGCTGTTGAGTTCTCAAGGAACGGACGCTTCCTTCGTACTCACCCTCTCGGGCTTTCCTCCGGGCTTTCGTTCTTGCGTTTCCCACTCTATCAGAGTGTTTCGCGCTTCGCTTTCCGGGTTCTTCGCTTTCGCGCTTTCCCTTTCCGGCGATTCCAACCTTACCAGACTCTTTTCCGTTCCGTTTCCGGTCCGGATTTGAATTCGGTGGCCGTTGGAGGGCCTTTCCCTTTCGGGCGGATCAGACCTTATCAGGCTTTCCTGGGGTCTGATTACCACCCGCTCGCACGACGAGTCCGGGCACAGGAGTGTGCCCGGGCTTGGTACGAGGTGGAGCCGTAAACGTACTGGAGCGGGGCCCCCGATGCAAATCGGGTTGCCCCGCTCCGGTGAAGCGGCTACGTCGGGGGTCAGACCTCGACGACGACCGGCAGGATCATCGGACGGCGGCGGTAGCCGTCCGACACCCACTTGCCCATGGTCCGGCGGATGAGCTGCTGGATCTGGTGCGGCTCCGCGACGCCGTCGGCGGCGGCGCGGGCGATGGCCTCCTCGATCTTCGGCAGGACCGCGGCGAACGCCGAGTCCTCGATGCCGGAGCCGCGGGCCTGGATGTTCGGGCCGCTCACGACCTTGCCCGTGGTGCTGTCCACCACGACGAAGACCGAGACGATGCCCTCCTCGCCGAGGATCCGGCGGTCCTTCAGGGAGGTCTCCGTGACGTCGCCGACCGAGAGGCCGTCCACGTACACGTAGCCCGCCTGGACCTTGCCGGCGATCCGGGCCCTGCCGTCGATGAGGTCCACGACGACGCCGTCCTCGGCGATCACGATGCGGTCCTTCGGGACGCCCGTCATCGCACCGAGCTCGGCGTTGGCGCGCAGGTGGCGCCACTCGCCGTGGACCGGCATGAGGTTCCGCGGCTTGCAGATGTTGTAGAAGTACAGCAGCTCGCCCGCGGACGCGTGGCCGGACACGTGCACCTTGGCGTTGCCCTTGTGCACGACGTTGGCGCCCCAGCGGGTCAGGCCGTTGATCACGCGGTAGACCGCGTTCTCGTTGCCCGGGATCAGCGACGACGCCAGGATCACGGTGTCGCCGGGGACGATCCGGATCTGGTGGTCGCGGTTGGCCATGCGGGACAGGGCCGCCATCGGCTCGCCCTGGGAGCCCGTGCAGACCAGCACGACCTCGTCGTCCGGCAGGTCGTCGAGGGTCTTCACGTCCACGACCAGGCCCGGCGGAACCCGCAGGTACCCCAGGTCACGGGCGATGCCCATGTTGCGGACCATCGAACGGCCCACGAAGGCGACCCGGCGTCCGTACTCGTGCGCCGCGTCCAGGACCTGCTGGATGCGGTGGACGTGGCTGGCGAAGCTCGCCACGATGATCCGCCGCTGCGCGCCGGCGAAGACGCCGCGGATCACGTTCGAGATGTCGCGCTCCGGCGGGACGAAGCCCGGGACCTCGGCGTTCGTCGAGTCCGACAGGAGGAGGTCGATGCCCTCCTCGCTCAGCCGCGCGAACGCGTGCAGGTCGGTCAGACGGTTGTCCATCGGGAGCTGGTCCATCTTGAAGTCGCCGGTGGCGACGACCAGGCCCGCGGGCGTGCGGATGGCGACCGCCAGCGCGTCCGGGATGGAGTGGTTGACCGCGATGAACTCACAGTCGAAGACGCCCAGGTTCTCGCGGTCGCCCTCCTTCACCTCGAGGGTGTAGGGGCGGATGCGGTGCTCCTGGAGCTTCGCCTCGATGAGCGCCAGCGTCAGCTTCGAGCCGATCAGCGGGATGTCCGGCTTCTCGCGCAGGAGGTACGGGACGGCGCCGATGTGGTCCTCGTGACCGTGCGTGAGGACGATGCCCTCGATGTCGTCGAGCCGGTCCCGGATGGACGTGAAGTCCGGCAGGATCAGGTCGATGCCCGGCTGCTCCTCCTCGGGGAAGAGCACGCCGCAGTCGACGATCAGCAGTCGGCCGTCGAACTCGAAGACGGTCATGTTGCGGCCGATCTCGCCCAGGCCGCCCAGCGGGGTGACGCGCAGGCCGCCCTTGGGAAGCTTCGGGGGCGGGCCGAGCTCAGGGTGCGGATGGCTCAAAAGTCTCTCCTCACCACGCACGCCACGTGCGTACGGGGCACGTGGCGCGCATGTCAGTCGTGCATTCGTGCACTTGCATGTGTCTGTCTGTTTCGGGTCTTGCCTATTCAGTTGTGAAGTCCGTTGTCAGAGCTCTACCCCGCCGGCAGCAAGATCGATCTTGAGCTGCGCGGTCTCCTCGGGGGTCAGCTCGACCAGCGGGAGCCGCAGCGGGCCGGCGGGCAGGCCCTGGAGGTTCAGGGCGCCCTTGGTGGTGATCACGCCCTGGGTGCGGAACATGCCGGTGAAGACCGGGAGCAGCTTCTGGTGGATCTCGGTGGCCTTCTGGACGTCGCCACCGAGGTGGGCCTCGAGCATCGCGCGCAGCTCGGGAGCGACCACGTGGCCGACGACGGAGACGAAGCCGACGGCGCCGACCGACAGCAGCGGCAGGTTCAGCATGTCGTCGCCCGAGTACCAGGCGAGGCCGCTCCGGGCGATGGCCCAGCTGGCGCGGCCGAGGTCGCCCTTGGCGTCCTTGTTGGCCACGATGCGGGGGTGCTCGGCCAGGCGCACCAGGGTCTCGGTGTTGATCGGGACGCCGCTGCGGCCGGGGATGTCGTACAGCATCACCGGGAGCTCGGTGGCGTCGGCGATGGCCGTGAAGTGCCGGTAGAGACCCTCCTGCGGCGGCTTGTTGTAGTACGGCGTGACGGCCAGCAGGCCGTGCGCGCCGGTCCGCTCGGCCTGGCGGGCGAGCTCCAGCGTGTGGCGGGTGTCGTTCGTCCCGATGCCGGCGACGACGTGGGCACGGTCGCCGACGGCCTCCAGGACGGCTCGTACGAGGTCGTCTTTCTCCGCGTCGGTGGTGGTCGGGGACTCACCGGTGGTCCCGTTGACGATCAGGCCGTCGTTGCCTGCGTCCACCAGGTGGACGGCGAGCCGCTGCGCGCCGTCGAGGTCGAGTGCGCCATCCGCCGTGAACGGCGTGATCATGGCGGTGAGGACCCGCCCGAAGGGGGTCTGCGGAGTCGAGATCGGAGCCATGGGTAACACGCTACTCGCTGCCACGCTCGCAGTGACCCCTCGGGGGACGTAACGCCAGGCGCGCCCTCCTGTGGCGGTCGGGAGGGTGCTTGGAGCCCGGCACTGCCTGCTCGGGGGTTCAAGCAGTGCCGGGTCCGTTTGATCAGCCTAGATGAACTTCACGAAACGTCGCAATACGGACACTTCGGACTTGGTTCCGTACATCTATACGGATCGGGCGGTGGGCCGACCGCCGGGCCCTTCCCGGCCCTCCCCGCTCACGGGGCGATGCGGCCGTTCGCGTTGAAGGCGGAGTACGTGAGCGGCATCAGCTTGGCCCAGTGCTGCTCCATCTTCTCGCCCACCATCTCGATCTCCCGCTGCGGGAAGGACGGCACCTGCGCGAGCTCGTGCTGGGTGCGCAGCCCCAGGAAGTGCATCAGCGAGCGCGCGTTGCAGGTGGCGTACATCGAGGAGAACAGGCCGACGGGCAGGACCGAGCGGGCCACCTCGCGGGCCACGCCCGCCGCCAGCATCTCCTGGTAGGACTCGTAAGCCTGCCGGTACGAGTCCTCCATGATCCGGCCGGTGAGCTCCAGCTGCGCCTCGGTGCCCTCGACGAAGACGTACTTGCCCGGCCGACCCTCCTGGACCAGCTTGCGCTCCGCGTCCGGGACGTAGAACACCGGCTCGAGCTCCCTGTAGCGGCCCGACTCCTCGTTGTACGACCAGCCGACGCGGTGCCGCATGAACTCGCGGAACACGAAGATCGGGGCACTGATGAAGAAGGTCATCGAGTTGTGCTCGAAGGGGCTGCCGTGGCGGTCCCGCATCAGGTAGTTGATGAGGCCCTTGGAGCGCTCCGGGTCCTTCTGCAGCTCGTCGAGCGACATCTCGCCGGCCGTCGAGACCCGGGCGGCCCACAGCACGTCCGAGTCGGCGGCGGTGTGCTTGACCAGTTCCACCGTCACATCACTGCGGAAAATGGGTTTCAGGGCGGGGGCGGCGGTCTCGCTCACCGGGGATCCTTCCGGACGACCTACAGGGGGCGCGCCCACTCTACGGCGCCCGTCACGGCACTTCTCGCACGCGCCCCCGAGGCACCCCGGCGTCAACGCGCCTGACGGAGCGCCACGCAATACTCCCCGCCGTCCCGGATTCCGGCACCAATCGGGCGGTTCGTACGTCCTACCGGTAGCACCCCCGTGTCCGACCTCCGCCCCGCACCGGGGCCCGACCCCGAGGAGAGCCGTCCCATGCCCCTCCCCCAGCTCCCGCCGGGTGGTAGCCCCCGGCGCGAGCCCGTCCCGTTCGCCTTCGTCGCCGAGGCCGACCGCTTCCGCAGCAATGTCACTCCGCCGCCGCGCGAGCGCCTGAGCAGAACCCAGTTGGCCGCCCGTAGTCTGGTCGGTCTGACCGTGGTGGCGGGGCTCGTCGGCTCCCTGCTCTTCGGCGTTCCCGCACTGCAGCCGCAGCAGGCGCCCGCCAAGTCGCAGCAGTCGGAGGCCTCCCACGGGCGGTAGCCTCACGGGCAAGCCCAACCGAACGTGCATGTGAGTGAGGTCCCGCCGTGCCCCTGTCCTTCCTGACGGCCGACGGCGCGTTCGACGCGCAAGAGGAAGACGTCCCGCTCGCCCATCACGACCTCGACCGCTGGCGCCGGCCCCACCGGCCCGGTCCCTGGCGGGTGGCGGGCTCCGCCGTACTGCTGCTGCTCGCGGCGTTCATGCTGTTCGCCACCATGATCATCGCCTTCGCGGGCACCTGGGCCGGGGCCGCCGTCTGCCTCGTCGCCGCGCTCAGCGTCGTCGGCACCGCGCTGCGGATGCTGATGACGGGCGTGTGGGTGAGCCGTGCGGGGCTGCGCCGGGTCGGGGTCTTCAGCGCCCGCTCGGTCCCCTGGGACGAGATCACGGAGCTCCGCACGGTGCAGCAGCCGGTGCGCTGGCTCGGGCTGCCGAGGACGGTGCAGGGCCAGGCGCTGATCGCGACGTGCCGCAGCGGCGCGGAGCTGCCGGCGCTGCTCACCGACCAGAACGCCGACTTCCTGTCCCGCGGCGAGGCCTTCCGACGGGCCGTCGACACGGTCGAGGCCTGGGCCGAGGACTACCGGACGGTGCGCGCCGCCGCCTGAGGCGCACGGCGCGCACGGGGAGCCCGTACGGGGATCAGACCTGTACGGGCTTCCTGTCGTGCAGGGCGATGGCCCGCATCATGGCCTTGCGCGCCCGCGGGGTGTCGCGGGCGTCGTGGTAGGCGACCGCGAGCCGGAACCAGCTGCGCCAGTCGCCCGGCGCGTCCTCCGTCTCGGCCTTGCGGCGTGCGAAGACCTCGTCGGCGGAGTCCCGAAGGATCCGCCCGTACTGGTCCCGCTCCAGCTCGTCGACGGGCAGCCCGCCCTCGGCCTCCAGCTCGGCGGCCAGCTGGTTGGCCCGGGTGACGAACCGGGTGTTCTTCCACAGGAACCAGATGCCGATGACCGGCAGGATCAGCACGGCCGTGCCGAAGGTGACCGTCAGCCAGGTGCCCTGCTCGATCAGCAGCAGGCCCCGGCTACCGACCAGGACGAAGTAGACGACCAGGACGGCGGCCGTGATGAAATAGGTGATCTTCGCGCGCATGGGGTGTTGCCGCCTGCTCGTCAGCCGAGGTCGAGGAAGTTTTCCAGGCCGAAGGTGAGGCCCGGGGTCTCCACCACGCGCCGCACGCCGAGCAGGATGCCCGGCATGAAGCTGCTGTGGTGCAGGGAGTCGTGACGGATGGTCAGGGTTTCGCCCTCCGCGCCGAGCAGCACCTCCTGGTGGGCCAGCAGGCCGCGCAGGCGGATCGCGTGCACCGGGACGCCGTCGACGTCCGCGCCGCGGGCGCCGTCCAGCGCGGTGGCCGTGGCGTCGGGCTGCGGGGCGCAGCCCGCCTCGGCGCGGGCCGCGGCGATGAGCTGGGCGGTGCGGGTGGCCGTGCCGGAGGGGGCGTCGACCTTGTTCGGGTGGTGCAGCTCCACGACCTCGACGGACTCGAAGTAGCGGGCGGCCTGGGCGGCGAACTTCATGGTGAGGACGGCGCCGATGGAGAAGTTGGGTGCGATGAGCACGCCGGTCCCGGGGAACGCGGCGAGCCAGCCCCGCAGCTGGCCGAGGCGGTCCTCGGTCCAGCCGGTGGTGCCGACGACGGCGTGGATGCCGTGGCGCAGGCAGAAGTCGAGGTTGCCCATGACGGACCCGGGGGTGGTCAGCTCGACGGCGACCTGGGCGCCGGTCTCGGCCAGCGTCTCCAGCTTGTCCCCGCGGGTGAGCGCGGCGACCAGCTCCATGTCCTCGGCGGCCTCGACGGCCCGGACGGCTTCGGATCCGATGCGCCCCTGCGCACCGAGTACCGCGACCCGCAGCTTGCTGCTCATGCGTACTTCCTTCGCTTCCACTGGACGTGGCGGCCAGGCCGCCGGGGGTGCGGGCGGGGCGGCGGCCGGCCGTCCCCGAAGGGGGACCGGCCCGCGCCCCTGCCGCGCATGGCTCAGGCCACCGCCTCGTCGAGGCGGGCGGCCTGCTTCTCCTTCAGCGGGCCCATCACCGCGAGCGACGGTCGCTGGGCGAGTACGTCCCGGGCGACCGAGCGGACGTCGTCCGGGGTCACGGCGGCGATCTCGGCCAGCATGTCGTCGACCGACATCTGGTCGCCCCAGCACAGCTCGCTCTTGCCGATCCGGTTCATGATCGCGCCGGTGTCCTCCAGCCCGAGGACGGTGGAGCCGGACAGCTGGCCGATGGCCCGCTTGATCTCCTCGTCCGTGAGGCCGTCCGCCACGACCTTCCCGAGCTCGTCGCGGCAGATCCGGAGCACGTCGTGGACCTGGCTGGGGCGGCAGCCCGCGTACACGCCGAACAGGCCGGTGTCGGCGAAGGCGGAGGTGTACGAGTACACGCTGTAGGCCAGGCCGCGCTTCTCCCGGACCTCCTGGAAGAGCCGGGAGGACATGCCGCCGCCGAGGGCGGTGTTCAGCACCCCCAGGGCCCAGCGGCGGTCGTCGGTGCGGGCGAGGCCCGGCATGCCGAGGACGACGTGGGCCTGCTCGGTCTTGCGGCTGACCAGGTCGACCTTGCCGGAGGTGCGGATCCGCTTGGTGCCGCCGCGGGGGCCGATCGGCGCGGCGTCGGTGCGTCCGAGGGCGCCGGCCCGCTCGAAGGCCGCGCGGACCTGGCGTACGACCTTGGCGTGGTCGACGTTGCCGGCGGCGGCCACCACCAGGTGGGTGGGGTCGTAGTGCTTGCGGTAGAAGCGGTGGATCCGCTCGGCACCGAGGGCGTTGATCGTGTCGACGGTGCCGAGGACGGGACGGCCCAGCGGGGAGTCGCCGAACATGGTGTGCGCGAACAGGTCGTGCACGCAGTCGCCCGGGTCGTCCTCGGTCATCGCGATCTCTTCGAGGATGACGCCGCGCTCGGCGTCGACATCCTCCTCGCGGATCAGCGAGCCGGTGAGCATGTCGCAGACGACGTCGATCGCCAGCGGCAGGTCGGTGTCGAGCACCCGCGCGTAGTAGCAGGTGTACTCCTTCGCCGTGAAGGCGTTCATCTCGCCGCCGACCGCGTCGATCGCGGAGGAGATGTCGAGGGCGCTGCGCTTGCCGGTGCCCTTGAAGAGGAGGTGTTCGAGGTAGTGCGTGGCGCCGTTGAGCGAGGGCGTCTCGTCGCGGGAGCCCACGTGCGCCCAGATGCCGAAGGTGGCGGAGCGGACGGAGGGCAGCGTCTCGGTGACGATGCGCAGTCCGCCGGGGAGGACGGTGCGCCGGACGGTGCCGATGCCGTTCTGACCCTTGAGCAGGGTTTGGGTACGGGCGACGGCCCGCCCCTCCGAAGAGGGGCGGGCCGTCACACGGGAACTACGCGACGTCACTTGTCGGAGTCGTCCTTGTCGGCGTCGGCGTCGGCGTCGGCGTCCTCGCCCTCGATCACGGGGATCAGGGAGAGCTTGCCGCGCTGGTCGATCTCGGCGATCTCGACCTGGACCTTGGTGCCGACCGCGAGCACGTCCTCGACGTTCTCCACGCGCTTGCCACCGGCGAGCTTGCGGATCTGCGAGATGTGCAGCAGGCCGTCCTTGCCCGGGAGCAGGGAGACGAAGGCACCGAAGGTGGTGGTCTTGACGACCGTACCCAGGTAGCGCTCGCCGACCTCCGGCATGGTCGGGTTGGCGATCGAGTTGATCGTGGCGCGGGCGGCCTCGGCGGCCGGGCCGTCGGCGGCACCGATGTAGATGGTGCCGTCGTCCTCGATCGTGATCTCGGCGCCGGTGTCCTCCTGGATCTGGTTGATCATCTTGCCCTTGGGGCCGATGACCTCACCGATCTTGTCCACGGGGATCTTGACGGTGATGATCCGCGGGGCGTTCGGGGACATCTCGTCCGGCGTGTCGATCGCTTCCATCATCACGTCGAGGATGTGGAGGCGGGCGTCGCGGGCCTGCTTGAGGGCCGCGGCCAGGACGGAGGCCGGGATGCCGTCCAGCTTGGTGTCGAGCTGGAGGGCGGTGACGAACTCCTTGGTGCCGGCGACCTTGAAGTCCATGTCGCCGAAGGCGTCCTCCGCACCGAGGATGTCGGTGAGGGCGACGTAGTGGGTCTTGCCGTCGATCTCCTGGGAGATCAGGCCCATGGCGATGCCGGCGACGGGGGCCTTCAGCGGCACACCGGCGTTCAGCAGCGACATGGTGGAGGCGCAGACCGAGCCCATGGACGTCGAACCGTTGGAGCCGAGGGCCTCGGACACCTGGCGGATCGCGTACGGGAACTCCTCGCGGCTCGGCAGGACCGGGACGAGGGCGCGCTCGGCGAGGGCGCCGTGGCCGATCTCGCGGCGCTTCGGGGAGCCGACGCGGCCCGTCTCGCCGACGGAGTACGGCGGGAAGTTGTAGTTGTGCATGTAGCGCTTGCGGGTCACCGGGGAGAGGGTGTCCAGCTGCTGCTCCATGCGGAGCATGTTGAGGGTGGTGACGCCCAGGATCTGGGTCTCGCCACGCTCGAACAGGGCGGAGCCGTGGACCCGCGGGATCGCCTCGACCTCGGCGGCCAGGGTGCGGATGTCGGTCACGCCGCGGCCGTCGATGCGGACCTTGTCCTTGATGACGCGCTCGCGGACCAGGGCCTTGGTCAGGCTGCGGTAAGCGGCGGAGATCTCCTTCTCGCGGCCCTCGAAGGCCGGGAGGAGCTTCTCGGCGGCGAGCTCCTTGACGCGGTCCAGCTCGGTCTCGCGCTCCTGCTTGCCGGCGATGGTCAGGGCCTGGGCCAGCTCACCGCGGACGGCCTGCTCCAGGGCGGCGAAGACGTCGTCCTCGTAGTCCAGGAAGACCGGGAACTCGCCCTCGGGCTTGGCGGCCTTGGCGGCGAGGTCCGACTGGGCCTTGCACAGGACCTTGATGAACGGCTTCGCGGCCTCGAGACCGGCGGCGACGACCTCCTCGGTCGGCGCCTCGGCGCCGCCCTTGACGAGGGTGATGGTCTGCTCGGTGGCCTCGGCCTCGACCATCATGATCGCGACGTCGCCGTCCTCCAGGACGCGGCCGGCGACGACCATGTCGAAGACGGCGTCCTCGAGCTCGGAGTGGGTCGGGAACGCGACCCACTGGCCCTTGATCAGCGCGACGCGGACGCCGCCGATCGGACCGGAGAAGGGCAGGCCGGCGAGCTGGGTGGACGCGGACGCGGCGTTGATCGCGATGACGTCGTACAGGTGGTCCGGGTTCAGCGCCATGACGGTGGCGACGACCTGGATCTCGTTGCGCAGGCCCTTCTTGAAGGACGGGCGCAGCGGGCGGTCGATCAGGCGGCAGGTGAGGACCGCGTCCTCGGAGGGCCGGCCCTCGCGGCGGAAGAACGAGCCGGGGATCTTGCCGGCCGCGTACTGCCGCTCCTCGACGTCGACCGTCAGGGGGAAGAAGTCGAGCTGGTCCTTGGGCTTCTTCGACGCGGTGGTGGCCGACAGCACCATCGTGTCGTCGTCCAGGTAGGCGACGGCGGAGCCGGCGGCCTGGCGGGCCAGGCGGCCCGTCTCGAAGCGGATCGTACGGGTGCCGAAGGAACCGTTGTCAATGACGGCCTCGGCGTAGTGGGTCTCGTTCTCCACTAGCGTTTTCTCCATTTTCGTCGTCTCCGTCCGCGGCCCGTGTGGCGGCGGACGGCCGGAGAAGCGCTCCTTGCGTGCGGGCCGGTCTTCGATCGAAGTACCCGGTTCGGCGCCCGTGGGGCATTTCCGGGTACCACTACCGAGGACCGGCGGCGTAGGAGGGCGCTCCTCCTTCTTCAGTTGTGCACCGCAGTGCGACGCGCACGTGCGTCCAGACTACAAAGCGGCGGGTACGTCGCGCACGCAGAGCGGGCGCACGGCACGTACGGCGAAGGGAGCGGCCCCCTCAGCGTGGGAACCGCTCCCTTCTCAGCGACTTACTTGGCGCCGGCCGCACCGCGGCGGATGCCGAGGCGGTCGACCAGCGTACGGAAGCGCTGGATGTCCTTCTTGGCCAGGTACTGCAGCAGGCGGCGGCGCTGGCCGACGAGGATCAGCAGACCACGGCGGGAGTGGTGGTCGTGCTTGTGGGCCTTCAGGTGCTCGGTCAGGTCCGAGATGCGGCGGGAAAGCAGCGCGACCTGGACCTCGGGGGAGCCGGTGTCGCCCTCCTTGGTACCGAACTCGGCCATGATCTGCTTCTTCGTGGCGGCGTCGAGCGACACGTTTACTCCTCTTGGGTGTTTCGTGGCCACCGAGTGCCCCAGGTCGTCGTCTCTGGGGGTCTTCCGTTACTCGGGAGGCGGGTCCGTCGGGCGCAGTCCCCGGAGGGTTCCGGGGCCGCGTGCACAGACGGCCGTCACACAGCGTACCAGGCTGCCCGCGCGGCGCGTCTCAGCTGGTGAGCGAGCGGGCCCGGGAGTAGACGTCGAGGACGGCCAGGGCCAGCGGGACCAGGCTGAGCAGGACGGCGGCCTCGGTGAGGTCGAGCAGCCGCCCCCAGAAGGGTGACAGACCCTTGCGGGGTATGACCAGCGCAATTCCGGCGAGGAGGGCCGCACCGGCGGCGACCGCGGCGGACAGCCAGATCGTACGGAGGTCCAGGCCGCCGCGGTCGTGGTAGCGGGTGAGCTCCGCCAGCAGGTCGGCCGGCGGGTGCAGGGCCAGGCCCAGGACCAGTAGGGCGACGGCGGCCAGGCCCGCTGCCAGGGCGCACACGACCTGGGAGGTGTAGCGGAAGAGCCGGGCGCGCAGCAGCATGGCGAGGCCGGTGGCCAGGGCCAGGAGCCGGCCCCAGGTGTTGTCGGAGAAGCCGAGGACGGCGGCGGAGCCGACGGCGACGGCGGCGCAGCCGGCGACGAGGCCGAGCAGCATCTCGTGGCCGCGGCGGGCCTGGGTGGCGATGGCGTCGGCGTCGAGCGGGGTGCCGGCGTCGCCCTGGTCGGGGCCGGTGGCGGGGTCGCCGTACGGCTCGGTCTCGTAGCGGTCCGGGGTCTCGTAGGCCTCGACGGCGCTCTGCGGGGCGGCGTAGCCGATGGGCAGCCGGGCGAAGCGGGCGGAGAGGCCGGGCAGGAAGGCGACGAGGCCGATGGCGACGGGGGCGCAGCCGGCGGCGGTGGCGGTGGCGGAGGCCTCGGTGACGACGGCGAGGAAGGTGGCCAGGGTGCCGGTGGCGGCGAGGAAGGTGGCGGCGACGAACGGGGCGTCGCCGTTCGGGGTGAGCGCGACCAGGGCGACGGAGGCGACCAGGACGCAGACGCAGCCGAGCAGGAACTGCAGCCGGCCGGGTCCCTGGCCGGCGGCGGGGGCGACGATGCCGGAGCCGGCGATCAGCAGCTGCGGCAGGGCGCCGAGGCCGAGGGCGACGGCGGAGCCGCGGTCGCGGTAGACGCGGGCGCGGACGCCGGCGGCGGCGGTCAGCAGCAGGCCGAAGGCGCCGGCGATGATGCCGGGCAGGCCGTGCATGTCGTGCCGGACGGGGTCGGCGTACCAGAGGACGAAGCCGAGCAGGACGAGGAGGACGGCGGCGCCGGCCAGGCCCGCGCCGCGCAGCATGTCGTCGCTCCACAGGTGGCGGTCGCGGACGACGGCGGAGGCGACGGCGTCGGAGACGTCGTCGAAGACGGCGGGCGGCAGCGACTCGGCGAACGGGCGGAGGCTGAGCACCTCGCCGTCGAGGACCTGTTGGGCGGCGAGGCTGCGGGCGCCGTCGAGGACGGTGCCGTCGCGGCGGACGAGATGGTAGCCGGTGGGCGTGCCGACGGGCTGGGTCTGGCCGGTGAGGCGCAGCAGTTCGGGGTGGATGTCGGCGACGGCGATGTCCTCGGGGAGGGCGACGTCGATGCGGCTGTCGGGGGCCACGACGGTGACCCTGCAGAAGCCCGTCGCTGCGGCCGTACTCACCTGTGGGACCCCCTGATCGGCGGAGCGGGTGCGCGCCGCGGCGGTGTCTGATTCGCGGATGCGCATACTGCGCGGGCCACCCTACCGGGAGTATGCATGACAGTCGGCAAGTAGGATCACCGTCGCGCGCGGAGAGCCCCTTCGCGCCCGGGACTTGGGGCGCCGCAGCAGCGTCCGGTCCGCTTTCGAGGGATTGATGCTCCGGTGAGTCAGATCGTCGTCAAACGCCCGCCGCGGTCCCTGCCGCCCGAAGTCCCTTCGGACGAACTGAGGCTTGAGGCTCCGCCGGAGCTTCCCCGGGGGCAGCAGGAGGGCATGCTGATGCAGCTCCTGCCGATGCTGGGCATGGGTTCCTCGGTCGTCTTCTTCTTCATGCCGGGCGCGGCGCCGTTCATGCGCATCATGGGCGTGCTGATGCTGGTGTCGACGGTGGCGATGGTCATCGCGCAGCTGGTCCGGCACCGCCGCGGTACGCAGGGGCAAATGGCCGATGTGCGCAGGGACTACCTGAAATACCTCGCGCAGACGCGCCGTCAGGTGCGCCGGACCGCACGGGCTCAGCGCGACGCGCAGTTGTACCTGCACCCGGCGCCGGAGCAGTTGTGGTCGGTGGTGGCCGAGGGCTCGCGGCTGTGGGAACGGCGCGTGGGCGACGCCGACTTCGGGCAGGCCAGGCTGGGGCTGGGCGCGCAGCGGCTGGCTACGCCGCTGGTGGCGCCGGACACCGCGCCGGTGGACGAGCTGGAGCCGCTGACGGCGGGCGCGATGCAGCGGTTCCTGAAGGTGCACTCCTCGCTGGACGGGCTGCCGGTGGCGGTGTCGCTGCGGGCCTTCTACCACGTGACGGTCTCCGGGGAACCGGAGTCGGCGCGCGGTGCGGCCCGGGCGGTGGTGGCGCAGCTGGCGACGCTGCACTCGCCCGACGACATGGTGGTGGCCGTGGTGGCCGCGCCGGGCGCGGTGGAGGCGTGGGACTGGGTGAAGTGGCTGCCGCACACCCAGGTGCCGGGGCAGGTCGACGGGGCGGGCAGCAAGCGGCTGTTCGGCGACGACCTGACCGAGGTGGAGGCGCTGCTGGCGCCGCGGCTGGAGGGGCGGCCGCGGTTCAGCCGGGACACCTCTCCCGTGCTGGACCAGCCGCACCTGGTCATCGTCCTGGACGCCAACTCCCGCGGCGGGCTGGTGCCGGCCGAGTCGGCGTTCGCGGCGGCCGAGGGCCTGCAGGGCGTGACGATCGTCGAGGTGGTCGCGGGTGAGCTGGACGAGCCGCGCGGTGGGCTGTCGGTCGTGGCGCGGCCGGGGAGGCTGCGCCTGGAGTCGGGGGGCGGGGTCGCGTACGAGGGCCTGCCGGACAGCCTGTCGCTGCCGGCGGCGGAGGCGCTCGCGCGCCAGTTGGCGCCGCTGCGCACCGGCGGTGGTGACGACGACGAGCCGCTGCTGGCCAACCTGGACTTCACGGACCTGCTGAACCTGGGCGACGCGGCGTCGGTCGACGTGGCCCGGACCTGGCGGCCGCGGTCGGCCGGTGAGCGGCTGCGCGTGCCGATCGGCGTGGGCGAGGACGGCTCGCCGGTGATGCTGGACCTGAAGGAGGCGGCGCAGGAGGGCATGGGCCCGCACGGGCTGTGCGTCGGCGCGACGGGTTCGGGCAAGTCGGAGCTGCTGCGCACGCTGGTGCTGGGCCTGGCGGTCACGCACACCTCGGAGACGCTGAACTTCGTCCTCGCTGACTTCAAGGGCGGTGCGACGTTCACCGGCATGGGGCAGATGCCGCACGTCGCGGCGGTCATCACCAACCTGGCGGACGACCTGACGCTGGTGGACCGCATGGGCGACTCGATCCGCGGCGAGCTGCAGCGCCGTCAGGAGCTGCTGCGGACGCGAACCTGACGCTGGTGGACCGCATGGGCGACTCGATCCGCGGCGAGCTGCAGCGCCGTCAGGAGCTGCTGCGCTCGGCGGGCAACTACGCGAACATCCACGACTACGAGAAGGCGCGCGCGGCGGGTGCCCCGCTGGAGCCGCTGGCCTCGCTGGTGCTGGTGATCGACGAGTTCAGCGAGCTGCTCACCGCGAAGCCCGATTTCATCGACATGTTCATCCAGATCGGCCGGATCGGCCGTTCGCTGGGCGTGCACCTGCTGCTGGCCTCGCAGCGCCTGGAGGAGGGCAAGCTGCGCGGGCTGGACACGTACCTGTCGTACCGGATCGGTCTGCGGACCTTCTCGGCGGCGGAGTCGCGCACGGCGATCGGCGTGCCGGACGCCTACCACCTGCCCTCGGTGCCGGGTTCGGGCTACCTGAAGTTCGGCACGGACGAAATGGTGCGCTTCAAGGCGGCGTACGTCTCGGGCACCTACCGCTCGGGCGGGCGGGAGCTGTCGGTGGGCCGGTTCCCGGTGGAGCGGCGGCCCGCGCTGTTCACGGCGGCCCCGGTGCCGGTGGTGTACGCGGCCCCGGACCCGGCGTACCTGGCGGCGCAGGCCGAGCAGGAGGACGACGCGCTCGCGGACACGGTGCTGGACGTGATCGTGTCCCGGCTGGAGGGGCAGGGGGTGCCGGCGCACCAGGTGTGGCTGCCGCCGCTGGACCGGGCTCCGGCGCTGGACCAGCTGCTGCCGGCGCTGGCGGCGTCGGCGGAGCGCGGGCTGCACGCGGACGGCTACACGCGGCCGGGCGGGCTGGTGGTGCCGCTCGGGCTGATCGACAAGCCGTTCGAGCAGCGGCGCGAGGTGCTCTACCGGGACTTCTCGGGTGCGGCGGGACACATGATGGTGGTCGGCGGTCCGCAGTCGGGCAAGTCGACGCTGATGCGGACGTTGATCTCCGCGTTCGCGCTCACGCACACCCCGCGCGAGGTGCAGTTCTACGGGCTGGACTTCGGCGGCGGCGGTCTGTCGGCGGTGGCGGAGCTGCCGCACGTCGGCGGGATCGCCTCGCGCCTGGACCCGGAGCGGGTGCGGCGCACGGTCGCGGAGGTGGCCGGCATCCTCAACCGCCGCGAGGAGTTCTTCCGGGCCCACGGGATCGACTCGATCGGCACCTACCGGCGCAAGCGTGCCGCGGGCGAGCTGCCCGGCGAGGCGTGGGGCGACGTGTTCCTCGTCATCGACGGCTGGGGTGGTTTCCGCGGCGAGTACGACGGCCTGGAGCCGGTGGTCACGGACATCGCGTCGCGCGGTCTGGGCTACGGCATCCACGTGGTGATCACGGCGGCGCGCTACATGGAGGTGCGGGCCGCGCTGAAGGACCAGATGCTGGGCCGGCTGGAGCTGCGGCTCGGTGACGTCATGGACTCCGAGTTCGACCGGAAGGTCGCGGCGAACGTCCCGACGGGCATGCCGGGTCGCGGCCAGGTGCCGGAGAAGCTGCACTTCCTGGGGGCGCTGCCGCGGATCGACGGCTCGCACGACGTGGAGGAGCTGTCGGACGCGACGGCCGCGTTCGTGTCGGCGGTGAAGGAGAACTGGTCGGGTCCGGCGGCGCCGGGCGTGCGGCTGCTGCCGCGGCTGCTGCACGCGGACCAGCTGCCGGGCGGCGGGGACTTCCCCGAGCGCGGCATCGCGATCGGCATCGACGAGACGAACCTGGAGCCGGTGTTCGTCGACTTCGAGACGGACCCGTTCCTCCTCGTCTTCGGCGAGAGCGAATCGGGCAAGACGAACCTGCTGCGCCTCGTCGCGCAGCAGATCGCCCGGCGGTACAGCCCGGACCAGGCCCGGCTGGTCGTCGGCGACTACCGGCGCACCCTGCTGGGGGCGCTGCCGGAGGAGCACCTGTTGGAGTACGCGCCGATGGCGAGCTCCCTGCAGATGCACATGGAGGCGCTGGGTGGCGTGTTCGCCCGGCGGCAGCCGCCGGAGGACGTCACCCCGCAGCAGCTGCGGGACCGCAGCTGGTGGACGGGCCCGGACGTGTACATCATCATCGACGACTTCGACCTGGTGGCCACGAGCCAGGGCAATCCGCTGGGGCCGCTGGTGGAGTACCTGCCGTTCGCCCGGGACACGGGCGTCCGGTTCATCATCGCGCGGAACTCCGCGGGGGCCTCGCGGTCGCTGTACGAGCCGTTCATGCAGCGCATCAAGGAGCTGGGCGCGCAGGGCGTGGTGCTGTCGGGCGATCCGTCCGAGGGCGACCTGATCGGCACCGTGCGGCCGCGGCCGATGCCGCCGGGCCGGGCGTTCTTCTCCTCGCGCCGGCGGGGGACTTCGCTGGTCCAGCTGGGCCGGATGCCGGGGGCCTGAGCCGGCCGGCACCGCGGGAGCGGAGGGTGATCCGCCGGAAACGCTCCCGCGGTGCGGGCCGGAGCCCCGATAATCGGCAGCGTAGGACCGCCGAGGGAGAGGCCGCACATGGGCACCCAGCAGGAGAAGGACGAGCTGTACGCGCTCGACATCAGCGGCGTGGAGTGGGAGGGCCCGCCCGGGACCACCCCCGACGAGGAGCGGGTCGAGATCGCCCGGCTGCCCGAGGGCGCGGTGGCCATGCGGTCCTCGCTGGACCGGGACACGGTGCTGCGCTACACGGCGGCCGAGTGGGAGGCGTTCGTCCTCGGCGCCCGGGACGGGGAGTTCGACCTCGACCGCGGCCCGCACTGAGTCGGTTCCGGGCCGGTACGCACGGAAAGGGGCGCGCCCGCAGTGGGCGCGCCCCTTTCCGTGCGTACCGGCCCGGAACCGGCCCGGAACCGGCCCCGGAGCGGCTCAGTAGGCCTCGGTGAACAGGCGGGAGGCCTTCACGTCGGTGGCGCGGTAGTCGCCCTTGCCGCGCTCGATCAGCTGGGCGACCTGCTCCAGCTTGTTCTTCATGTGCTCGGCCTTGCCCTTGTACCTGCCCTGGAGGTCGACGTACGACTTGTGCGCCTCACCGTCCCAGGTGTCGGTGACGACCTTCAGGGCCTGCTCCATCTCCTCGAGGTCCGTGATGATCTTCTTGGAGACGGCGCGGATGCGGTTGGCCATCTCCTGGACGCTCTCGTACCGTACCCGGGTCGCCCCGTCGTTGGCTGCCATGATCTTCTCCTTCGCGCGCTGGGCTGGACTGGGTGGGGACCGACGCGGCCGGTCAGACGCCGTTGAGGCCGGAGGTGTTCTGGTTGCCGGACTCGGACCGGATGGTCGCGAAGGCAGCGCGCACGTCGTCGTCCTGGGCGTTGCTCAGGTTCTTGGTCTGGGCGACCGCGTTGTGCAGGATGTTGAGCAGGCGGCGGATCTCGTCGTGGTCCTCGTTGACGACGGACTGGGCCTCGACGAAGCCGGAGGCGCCCACACCGGTCCAGCCGGCGCTCACCGTGGCGAGGATGTCGGCCAGCTCCCGGGACTGGGTGGTGACGGCGTGGGCCGTCGTCTCGATCTTGTTCTTCGCCTGGACGATCGGATCGTCCGCAAGTCCGAAGTTGTTGCTCATCCGAAGCTCCTCACTTCTCAATTCGCCGGCAGAACCGGCGGATTGCGGAGCGGAGCGGACGTCCCGGCTGCGAATGTGCTCCGCCCACCGGGGAATTCCCCCTCCGCCTCACGCGATCCCCCGATCACAGTCGTGAAGCCTGGTGTCACTCTAGCCAGTTCATGTCACAGCCCCAACACCAACGGCCTGCATCTGTGGATGAACCGTGACCGTTCACTGCAAACGGCCGCGGCGCCGCCGGGCGTCCCGGACGACGATCGCCGCCCCGCCGATGACGGCGATCAACACGGCGCCGGTTCCCAGGGCGTACGTGCCGATCCGCTCGTCCCGCTCCTGCGCGGTCTCGGTCAGCCGCATCGCCGCCGCCTCGGGTGCGGCCGCCGGCGGCGGGCCCGGGTCGGGTACGGGGGCCTTCGGCCGCTCGTGGTCCTGGGTGACGGCGCGCACCGCGTCGACGACGCCCCAGCCGACGTAGTCGTCACGGCCGTTGACCGAGCGCTCGGCGGTGTTCTGGATCTGCCAGACCACCTCCTGCGGCGACCAGTCCGGGTGCTCGGCGCGCAGCAGGGCCGCGACGCCGGCGACGTACGGCGCCGAGAAGCTGGTGCCGTTGTCGATGCACTGCCCGAAGCCGGGGACGGTGGAGACCATGTCGACGCCGGGCGCGGCGATGCCGACGAAGTCGCCGGGCTGGGAGAACACCGCCCGCTCGTTGTTGCGGTCCGAGGAGGCAACGGCCAGGACACCGGGGAAGGCCGCCGGGTAGGTCCTGCGCTTCTGGCCGCTGGCGCCGTCGTTGCCGGCGGAGGCGACGACCAGCACCTTCGCGTCGACGGCGCGCTGGACCGCCTTGCCGAGCTCGGTGTCGGCGGTCATCGGCGCGTCGGTGTCCTGGGAGATGTTGATGATCTGGGCGCCCTTGGCGACGGCGTGGTCGACGGCCTGACCGAGGGAGAGGGCGTTGCCCTTGCCCTGGCCGTCGTTCTGCCGGATCGGAATGATCACGGCTTCCGGGGCGAGGCCGACGAAGCCGGTGCCCTCCTGCGGGCGGGCCGCGATGATCCCGGCGACCTTCGTGCCGTGGCCGACGGTGTCGGCCGTGCCGTCGCCGCCCCTGGGGTCGAGGAAGTCCTTGCCCGAGCCCACGTCGAGGGCACCGCTGAGCTGCGGGTTCACCCGGTCCACGCCGGTGTCGATGACGGCGACGCGAACCGGCTTGCCGTCCTTGTCCTTGCCCTTGGTCCGGGCCCAGAGCGTGTCCAGCAGGAGCCGCTGGAGGGCCCAGGGGCGGTCGGCGATCTGCTTCTTCATGGGGAAGGTGCACTCCCCCGCCCCGGCGGGACGCAGGGCGGGGGCTGCGGCGGCCGCCGCGGGCGCGGCCGTGGCAGGAGCGGCTGCCGCGGTCGTGCCGCAGGCCGCGGCCAGGGCGGCGGCCGCGGTGAGGAGCGCGCGGCGCCCGTACGGGGAGCGGGTCATCGGCGGCCTCCTCACGAGCCCTGCGGCTGACGGGCCGAGTTGGTGTCCAGGCGGGGACCCTTGGAGAGGAACTCCGACCACGCGATGGGCACCAGGGCGGGGGTGATGCCGCCGTAGCCGAGCCGGATCTGCGCCTGGCTGGCCTCGGGCCGGCCCTCGCCGGCGCCCTGGCCGCCGCCCTGCTGGTCCGGGGCTCCGATCTTCGACTTCTCGGCGTCGCTGTCCCCGTTGGCCTGGACGGCGTACCGCAGGCCGGTGTCGGTGACGAGGAACAGGGCACCGCCCGCCGTGGTCTGCTTGCCCTGGACCTGGGTGTAGAGCAGCCCTGAGCCGGGGGTGACGTACGCGCTGGTGCCGCTGGCGGTCATGTCGACGGGGAATCCGGTGCCGGCCCAGGTGCTCAGGGTCTGGCCGCCCTGGCCGTCGACCGAGCGCAGCACGTTGCAGATGGTGTCGCGCGGCCCGCCGCCCTGCGCGGAAGCGTTCTCGCCGGTCGGGGCCTGGTTGATGCGGGCGGTCTTGCGGGCCGGCCAGCGGGCCTCGCCCCTGAACGGCGTCTGCTCCGGGTTGAGGCTCTGGAGGTCGACCTCGCGCGGCTTGCCGTGCATGTTGAGGCCGTCCGTGGCGGGCGCCGAGATCAGCAGCCAGGCCACGAAGTCGGAGACCGGGGCGACCTTGCCCGGCAGCACCACGTAGTGCTGGGCGCCCGAGCCGGTCTGGGCCCGCAGCACCATGCCGACCTTGTTGTCGGCGGTGCCCAGGCCCGGTACGTCGGCCTTGGTGCCGGCCGCGACGGGCAGCTGCGGGAAGGCCAGGTCATCACCGGAGTTGAGCGTGGCCAGCCACTGCTCGGTGACCTGCTGCGGGGTGGCGCCGGTGTTGCCGACCAGCGCGTTGGTCATCTTGCCCGCGTCGGCCGTGCCTTCGGGGAACTTGTACTTGGTCCCCGTGCTGTCGACGAGGTAACGCTCCTTGGCCCCGCCGGTGTTCTGCACGTACAGCATCTGGCTGTCGGTGAGCCGGCGCTCGTCGTCCATCTTGCCCGCCTCGCGGTCGGCGAGGACGAAGGTGGCGGTCTGCACGGTCTGCCCGTTGCCGCCCGGCGCCTGGCAGGCGGCCCAGCGCTTGGCCTTGCCCGCGTCCTTCGGGGCGGGCAGCCGGTCGGGCGCGTAGGGGATGCCGATGATGGGGCCGCGCGGCGGCCTGCCCGCGTCGAGGACCTTGTCGTCGATCTGCAGGACCTTGAACTTCTGCGGATCCAGGAGGAGTCGGGCGGAGGCGAGGTTGAGCACCGGGTGCAGTCGGGTCTGGTCCTTGCCGTTCACCTTGGTCGTGAGGACCACGTACCGGGTCGTCGACTGCTTGCCGACGAGGACCTTGGTGCCCGGCTCGTCCCAGCCCTTGGGGGCCTGCGGCTTGAACATGCCCCAGGCGCCGAACCCGGCGAGGACGACCGCCCCCAGCACCAGCCCCGGGACGACCGCGCGCAGGGGCCGCGGCGCACCCTCCTCGGAACCGGTCGCGGTGGGCTGGAGGAACGCGGCCACCGTCCGCCGCTTCGCAAAGGTGTACGCGTTGAGTTCATCACGCCGTGATGCCATGACCGTCTGCTTCTCCCCGCACGACCCGGTCGGCGACCGCGGTCCCCGGGCCTCGTTTGTCGGACCGGGCACCTACTATGCCTCTTGATCGAGGGGGCGGACGGGCCGGGTAGGGTGAGGCCGCCGCTCAGTGCCTTCCACAGCCTTCCACACCGGGGTAATCAGGGCCTGTTGGGGCGGAATGGGGAGATTCCGGGGTCCCGCGGCCAGCACCGCGCCGCCCCGGCACTCACGGGGTCTGGTCCCGGGAAGGGGAGGTGGGCGAGTGACGGCCACCGCGACGGAACCGCAGGCGGGCGCTCCCGCACCCGTGCGCAGCGGGGTGACGCCGAGTCCGAAGTCGAGTCCCGGCCGCTTCGGCCCGTTCCGACTGCAACAGCTGGTCCTGCTCCAAGTGGCAGCGGCCGTGCTGCTGGTGGCCTGGGTGGTCGAACCGCTGCTGCTGGTTCCCGCCGGCGTGCTCGCCGTGGTCCTCGTGGTCCTCGCCGTCGTACGCCGCCACCAGCGCTCCCTGCCCGAGTGGATCGGCGGCGCCCTCGCGTTGCGCGCCCGCAGGCGGCGGGCCGCGGCGTTCACCGTGCCCGCGGGCACGGAGCCGGGGTTGGCACCGCTCGTCGAGGCCGACCCGGCGCTGCGCACCATGACGTTCAGCGACCGCGACCGGCGGCCCGTCGGCATGGTCGGCGACGGCACCTTCCTGACCGCCCTCGTCCAGGTCGACAGCGACGCCACCGCGCTGCGGCCGGACCGCACGGCGCGGCCGCTCCCGCTGGCGCTCGTCAGGGACGTCCTGGAGGTGGACGGCATCCGGTTGGAGTCCGCGCAGCTGGTGCAGCACACCCAGCCCGCGCCCGCCCCGCACCTGCCCCCGCAGTCGATGGCCACCCGCAACTACGCGCCGCTCCAGGCCCAGACGGGCACCCCGGCGGTGCGGCTGACCTGGATCGCCCTCAAGCTCGACCCGGAACTGTGCCCCGAGGCGATCGCCGCGCGCGGCGGCGGGCTCGCGGGAGCCCAGCGCTGCCTGGTGCGGGCGGCCGACCAGTTGACGAGCCGGCTGGCCGGCGCCGGCTTCCGGGCCACCGTGCTCACCGAGCAGGAGCTGACGGCCGCGCTGGCCACCTCCTCGTGCGCGAACCCGAGGGCGATCACCCAGGCCGGCCGCTCGGCCGCCTCCGGCCGCCGCACCGAGGAGACCTCGCGGACCTGGCGCTGCGACGACCGGCGCCACACCACGTACTGGATCGGCCGCTGGCCGCAACTGGGCGGCTCCGGTACGGCTTCCCTGCCGCAGTTCGTGGCACTGCTGACCTCGCTGCCGGCGCTCGCCACCACGTTCAGCCTGACGGTGGCCCCGGCGGAACGCCAGGGCGTCACCCTCAGCGGGCACGTACGGGTGACCGGCCACAGCGACGAGGAGCTGGTGGCGGCCCGCCGGGAACTGGAGCGGACGGCCCGCGGCGTTCGCACCGGGCTGGTCCGGCTCGACCGCGAACAGGTACCGGGGCTGCTGGCCTCGCTGCCGCTGGGAGGCGCACGATGAGGAACGCGGTCAGGGGCGGCTTCGGGCTCGTCGGCCCGCGCCGGCCACGGCACACGGTCCCCGCGGTGGACCTGGACGCCCTGGCCCTGCCGGTCGGGGACGACGGGGTCGTCATCGGCGTCGACGCCCAGGGGCGGCCGGCGGTGCTCGGCATCAACCGGCCCACCCCGTACGAGGTGACGCTCATCGGCGGCGTGTGGACCGCCCAGGTGCTGGCGCTGCGCGCCGCGGCCACGGGCGCCCGCGTCGCGGTGGAGACCGGGCGGGCGCAGGTGTGGTCCGCGCTGGCCCGGGCGGCGGGCGGCGGGCAGCAGTGCGTCACCCTGCACGACGTGGGGCGCGTACCCCCGCAGGGCGCGTCGGCGGGCAGTCCGGTGCTGGTGGTCCGCGACTGCGGGATGCGGCCGCCGCGCGGCCGTGTCGTAGCCGCGCCCTGGCAGTCGGTGGTGACGCTGCTGCCGTACCTGAGCCCGACGGCACCGCGGCTGCTGCAGAACTCCTCCCTGGCGGGGATCCAGCGGGTGTCCCCCGACGAGGCGGAGCAGGTCGGCCGCCTGATGAACCTTCCGCGGCAGACGGTGGATTCGTTGCCGACGCTGGGCGACGGGGTCACCCTGTGGTGCACGCCGCGGGACCGGCAGTTCGTGATGACCCAGGGCACGGAGGCGGAGACCGGGCTGCTGGGGCCGTGCCGGCGCATCGACTGACCGGGCCCGCGCCCCCGGGAGGCGGGCGGGCCGGACGGTGACGGTTGCTCAGGGCTGCCGCGGCCGGTAGGCAGGAGGCACCACCCCGCTGTGCGCGGTGCCGTACCGGCGGCGCGCCGCGGCCGCGCCGTGCCCGCGCCGTCCGCCGTCGCCCACCGCCGCCCGACGGTCGGGCGGTCCGGCGGTCGGGGTCGCCGGGCGGTCCGGCGGTCCGGCGGGGTGCCGACACGGGCGTCGGCACGCGATTAGGCTGAGCGTGGGCGCGGCGTCGAGGGCGCCGGACCAGTGTTCGACAGACCAGGAGGACGGACGAGTGAGCGGCGATCGGAACGAGAGGCGCGGCGGGACGTGGGACGTCCCGACGGACGATCAGTCCGACGCGGAGCCCGAGATGACGGGCCAGTTCACCATCGACTACACGCCGCCGGCCTGGTACACGCAGAGCGCGGCCCCGGCCGCGCCGGTGCCGGCCCTGCCCGAGGGCAGCGGCTTTGAACCCCACCGCCCGTCGGACGTGGCGTCCCCGCCGACGATGCGGATCGCGCCGCCGGCCCCGCGGACCCCGTCCGACGCCACCCCGCCGGCGACTGGCCCGTCCGACCAGGCCCCTGCGGCGCCGGCGCCCGGGCTGCCGTCCTACCTCTCCGCGTCGGACCTCGAGCCCACCCCCGCACCCCCGGCGCCGACGCCGCCCGCCGACGCGGTACCGGCCGCGCCCGAGCCCGCCCCGGGACTGCCGTCCTACCTCGCCCCGGCGGACCTCGAACCCACCCCCGCACCCCCGGCGCCGACGCCGCCCGCCGACGCGGTACCGGCCGCGCCCGCGCAGGGTGCCGGTTCCGCGCCGGGGCTGCCGCCCCACCTGCCTGGCGCCGACTTCGCGCCCGCGCCGTCCGCCGAGGGCGCAACCGGCGCTCCTGCTCCGGGTGTCGGGGCCGCGCCCGCGCTGCCGTCCCATTCGGCTGCCGGCGACTTCGAGACCGCGCCGCCTGCACCCGCGCCCGCGCCGGCCGCCCCCGCGCCCTCCGACACTCCCGTGGACGGTGTGCCCGTGGTCCCGCCCGCGGCGGGGCACGGCTCCGGTGTCGTGCTGGGGAAGGCCCCCGTCGAGGCTGCACCCCAGGATGCCCCGCCCGCGCCGCCCGCTCCGGCAGGCGCTGTGCCCGTCGACACCGCGCCGCCCGTTCCGAACCCGGCCGTGGCGCCCCCCGTCGGCGCACCGCCGCAGCCGCCCGCCGCGTCCCCCGCCCCGGAGGGTCCCCAGGCCGGGTACGGCTTCCCGCCGGTCGCGCCGGCCGGTGCGCAGCCGCAGGACGGCTACGGGTTCCCGCCGGCGGCCCCGGCCCCCGTACCCCCGCAGCCCCAGACTCCCGTCGACGCGGCCGGGTACGCGCTGCCGCCCACCGCCGCGCCGCAGGACGGCTACGGCTTCCCGCACCCCGCGCCCGTACCACCGCAGCCCCAGGCCGCCCAGGCCCAACAGCCGCAGCCACAGCCGCAGGCCCAGCCGCACGTCGACCCCCGTACCGGCGCCCCGTGGCCCGCCGCCGCCCAGCCGGGCCCGCAGCCGCACGACCCCCGCTACCAGCCCGGCGGCCCTGCCGCCGGCGGAGCTCCGCTCGGCTACACGGCCGCGGTCGAGCTGTCCTCGGACCGGCTGCTGCGCGGCAAGCAGAAGCCGAAGCCGCAGCGCTCCGGCTTCCGCTTCGGCGGCAAGGCCGCCGAGGCCGACCGCCAGCGCAAGCTGGAGCTCATCCGCACGCCGGTGATGTCCTGCTACCGCATCGCCGTCATCAGCCTCAAGGGCGGCGTCGGCAAGACCACGACGACCACGGCACTCGGTGCGACCCTCGCGACCGAGCGGCAGGACAAGATCCTCGCCATCGACGCGAACCCGGACGCCGGCACGCTGGGCCGCCGCGTCCGCCGCGAGACGGGTGCGACGATCCGGGACCTGGTCCAGGCGATCCCCTACCTGAACTCGTACATGGACATCCGGCGGTTCACCTCGCAGGCCCCGTCCGGCCTGGAGATCATCGCCAACGACGTGGACCCGGCCGTCTCGACGACCTTCAACGACGAGGACTACCGCCGCGTCATCGACACCCTCGGCCGGCAGTACCCGATCATCCTCACCGACTCGGGCACCGGTCTGCTCTACTCCGCCATGCGCGGCGTCCTGGACCTGGCCGATCAGCTGATCATCATCTCCACCCCCTCGGTGGACGGCGCCAGCAGCGCGAGCACCACGCTCGACTGGCTGTCCGCGCACGGCTACGGGGACCTCGTCTCCCGCTCCCTCACCGTCATCTCCGGGGTCCGCGAGACCAGCAAGATGATCAAGACCGAGGACATCGTGCAGCACTTCGAGACCCGCTGCCGCGGTGTCGTCGTGGTGCCGTTCGACGAGCACCTCGCGGCCGGCGCCGAGGTGGACCTGGACCTGATGCGGCCGAAGACGCGCGAGGCGTACTTCAACCTCGCCGCCCTCGTGGCCGAGGACTTCGTACGGGCGGCCCAGCAGACCCAGCAGAACCACTGGGGAGCGCCCGCGCAGCCCCAGCCTCACGTCCAGCCTCAGCCCCAGGCCCCGCAGGCGCAGCCCCCGTACGCCCAGCCCCAGCCGCAGCCGGGTCAGCAGCCGTACGCCCAGCCCCAGCCGCAGGCTCCGTACCAGCAGCCCCCGCAGCCGTACGCCGGCGGCCAGCCCTACCCGCAGCAGCCCGGCCAGCCCTACCCGCAGCAGCCCGGACACCCGCAGCCGCAGCCGCAGCCCGGGCAGCAGCCCCCGCGCGACCCGCGCCTGGGCTGACCCGGGGCGAGGGGGGTCACGCGGAACGAGCGGAAGGGCCCGCACCGCCCCGGGGGATCCCGGGGGCCGATGCGGGCCCTTCCTTCAGGTCGGGCGGCGGCTCAGCGCCCGGCGGGCTGCTGCGCGCGCTCCGCGTCGTACGCGCGCGTCAGTTCCCGCGCGCGCTTCACGTCGTCCGCGATGGCCTCCAGCAGGCCCTCCAGCGACTCGAACTTGGCCATGCCGCGCACGTACGCGAGGAAGTCCACGGTGACGTGGAGCCCGTACAGGTCCAGTCCGACCCGGTCGATCGCGTACGCCTCGACGGTCCGCTCGGTGGCGTCGAACTGCAGGTTGGTGCCCACCGAGATCGCCGCGGGCATGCGCTCGCCGTTCGCCGTCAGCCAGCCCGCGTAGACGCCGTCGGCGGGGACGGCGGTGTGCGGCGGGGTCTCGACGTTGGCGGTCGGGTAGCCGAGCTCGCGGCCGCGCTGTGCGCCGCGCACCACGACGCCCTCGACGCGGTGCGGGCGGCCGAGGACCTCGGCCGCACCGGCCATGTCGCCCTCGGCGACGAGCTTGCGCGCCAGGGTCGAGGAAAACGGCACGCCGCCGCCCGCCGTGCCGCGCTCGACCAGGTCGATGACGTCGACCTCGTAGTCGTAGGTGCCGCCCAGGTCGCGGAGGAAGTCGACGTTCCCGGCGGCACGGTGGCCGAAGCGGAAGTTGGGGCCCTCGATGACCGCGCGGGCGTGCAGCTTGTCGACGAGCACCTTGACGATGAAGTCGGCCGGGGAGAGCTGTGAGAACTCGGCCGTGAACGGCAGCACCAGCAGGGCGTCGACGCCGAGGCCGGCCATCAGCTCGGCGCGCCGGTCGTAGCCCGCCAGGATCGGCGGGTGGCTGCCGGGACGGACGACCTCGCTGGGGTGCGGGTCGAAGGTGACGACGACGGACGGGACGCCGAGCGCCCGTGCCCGGGCCACGGCCTGCCCGATGATCAGCTGGTGGCCCCGGTGCACACCGTCGTACGAGCCGATGGTGACGACGCTGCGCCCCCAGTCCTGGGGGATGTCCTCCAAGCCACGCCAGCGCTGCACTGTGACCGCTCCTCGCCCGAACCGTGTAGGCCCTGTACTCGTTGCCGATTGCACGTCTAAGACTGCCATGCCCGGGGCCGGGGCCCCGCATCGGTGTCGGGCTGCGGGGGGCTCTGTGTCATCTCGGCCGGAAGGCGCCGAGGCGGGCTGGCGGAGGCGTCCGGCGCACCGGGGGCCCACGGGCGCGGGCCGAGGAGCCCGCGATGGAAAAGCGCCCCCTTGTGCTCCCTCCAGTCACTCCGCGCGCCTGCTCGGAGGGGTGAATACCGGAGCTCGGCTGGATAGAGACCTACCCGAGGGGGGTGGTGGAGCGGTGAGCAGCGGACGATGCGCGCTCACCGCTCCACGTCACGGCGGATCAGGCGAAGACGGCCAGCGACTTCGCCTTGCCGCCCTTGCTCTCCACGAGTCCGAGCAGCTGCCCCTGCGGCCCGAAGACCGCCACGGTGCGGCCGGCCTCGTACATGTCCGGCATCTCGATCCGCACGCCGTTGGCGAGCAGCGAGGCCCGGCGG
Organism: Streptomyces pallidus (ex Mingjun et al. 2026); assembly: GCF_051550185.1. Classification (NCBI taxonomy): domain Bacteria; kingdom Bacillati; phylum Actinomycetota; class Actinomycetes; order Kitasatosporales; family Streptomycetaceae; genus Streptomyces; species Streptomyces pallidus (ex Mingjun et al. 2026). The sequence goes on from NZ_CP196181.1 coordinate 2,347,704, forward strand.
GCGTCCAGGTCCCAGCGGGGGAACGCCGCGGCCGCCGCCTCGCCGATCGGCATGACGGTCAGCTCCTCCTGGAGCTGGTCCAGGGTGCGCGCCCGGTCGAGCTTGTACGGGCCCACCCGGGTGCGCCGCAGCGCGGTCAGGTGCCCGCCGACGCCGAGGTCCGCGCCGAGGTCGCGGGCCAGGGCGCGGATGTACGTACCGCTGGAGCAGACGACGGAGACGACGAGGTCGACGACCTTGGTGCCGTCCTCGGCCTCGGCCTCGCGCATGTCGTAGACCTGGAACGAGGAGATGGTGACCGGCCGGGCCGGGATCTCGAAGTCCTCGCCGTCCCGGGCGCGCTTGTACGAGCGCACGCCCTTGATCTTGATGGCGCTGACCTTGGACGGGACCTGCATGATCTCGCCGGTCAGCTTGGCGATGCCCGCGTCGACGGCCTCCCGGGTGACCCCGGAGGCGTCCGCGGAGCTGGTGACCTCGCCCTCCGCGTCGTCGGTCAGGGTGTTCTGGCCGAGGCGGACCGTGCCGAGGTACTCCTTCTCCGTGAGCGCGAGGTGGCCGAGGAGCTTGGTGGCCTTCTCCACACCCAGGACGAGCACGCCCGTCGCCATCGGGTCGAGCGTGCCCGCGTGGCCGACGCGGCGGGTCTTGGCGATCCCGCGCATCTTGGCGACCACGTCGTGCGAAGTGAAGCCGGACGGCTTGTCGACGATGACCAGGCCGTCCGGCGTCTTTCCTGCGTTGCTGCTCATTCGGCGGCTGCGTCCTCGTCGTCGCCGGGCTTCTTGTACGGGTCGGCCCCGCCGGCGTACTCGGCGCCCGAGGAGGCTTCGCGCACCGCGGCGTCGGAGGTCCGCGCCTTGTCGAGGAGGTCCTCGATCGTCCGGGCGTTGTCCGGGAGGGCGTCCGCCACGAAGGTCAGGGTGGGCGTGAACTTGGTGCCCGCCACCCGGCCGACCGCGGAGCGCAGGACGCCCTTGGCGCTCTCCAGGCCGGCGGCCGCGCTGGCCCGGTCCTCGTCGTCGCCGTACACCGTGTAGAAGACCGTGGCCTCCCGCAGGTCACCCGTGACCCGGGTGTCCGTGATCGTCACGTGCGTACCGAGGCGCGGGTCCTTGATGCCTCGCTGCAGCTTCTGGGCGACCACCTCCCGGATGAGGTCCGCCAGCTTCTTCGCCCGCGCATTGTCGGCCACTGGTCCGTCTCCTTCTTTCCTTGCATTCAGTCTTCATCACCGTGGAGCCGCCGGCGCACCGACAGCAGCTCCACTTCCGGACGTGCCGCGACCAGCCGCTCGCAGCGGTCCAGTACGTCCGAGAGGAACCCCGTGTCCCCGCTCACCAGGGCGACGCCGATGCGGGCCCTGCGGTGCAGGTCCTGGTCGCCCACCTCTGCCGCGCTCACGGAGAACTTGCGTTGGAGCTCGGCGACGATGGGCCGGACGACGGAGCGTTTCTCCTTCAGCGAGTGGACGTCGCCGAGGAGCAGGTCGAAGGACAGAGTCCCCACGTACATGCAGTTCCGGATATCCCGCCGGTCCGGGTTCGGTGGCCTGCCGGCCGACGCGCGACAGGGTCACCAGAACCGTACACGCAACGGCCGGGGCCGATCGACGGAAATTCCGCCGACCGGCCCCGGTCACGACACGGTGCGATGTGCCAGGCGCTTACACGCGCGGCTTCTCGCGCATCTCGTACGTCGCGATGACGTCGTCGACCTTGATGTCGTTGTAGTTGCCGAGGTTGATACCGCCCTCGAAGCCCTCGCGGATCTCGGTGACGTCGTCCTTGAAGCGACGCAGACCCGAGATGGTGAGGTTCTCGGCGACGACCTTGCCGTCGCGGATGAGGCGCGCCTTGGTGTTGCGCTTGACCTCGCCCGACCGGACCAGGACACCGGCGATGTTGCCCAGCTTGGACGAGCGGAAGACCTCGCGGATCTCCGCCGTACCCAGCTCGACCTCTTCGAACTCCGGCTTGAGCAGACCCTTCAGGGCCGCCTCGATCTCCTCGATGGCCTGGTAGATCACCGAGTAGTAGCGGACCTCGACGCCCTCGCGCTCGGCCATCTGCGTGGCACGGCCGGCCGCGCGGACGTTGTAGCCGATGACGATCGCGTCGGAGCCCATCGCCAGGTTGATGTCCGACTCCGTGACCTCACCGACGCCGCGGTGCAGGACCCGGATGTCGACCTCGTCGCTGACGTCGAGCTGGAGCAGCGAGGACTCCAGGGCTTCGACGGCACCGGAGGCGTCACCCTTGATGATGAGGTTGAGCTGCTGGACCTCGCCGGCCTTGAGCACGGAGTCGAGGTCCTCGATGGACACGCGACGGGTGCGCTTGGCGAAGGCCGCGTTGCGCTCGCGCGCAGCACGCTTCTCGGCGATCTGGCGGGCCGTGCGGTCCTCGTCGACGACGAGGAAGTTGTCGCCGGCGCCCGGGACGTTGGTGAGGCCCAGGACCAGGACGGGGGTCGACGGGGTCGCCTCTTCGACGTTGTTGCCCTTGTCGTCGAGCATCGCGCGGACTCGGCCGTAGGCGTCGCCCACGACCATCGTGTCGCCGATGCGGAGGGTACCGCGCTGGACGAGGACGGTCGAGACGGCACCGCGGCCACGGTCGAGGTGGGACTCGATCGCAATACCCTGGGCGTCCTGATCGGGGTTGGCGCGCAGGTCGAGGGCGGCGTCCGCGGTCAGGACCACGGCCTCCAGCAGCTTGTCGATGTTCAGACCCTGCTTGGCGGAGATGTCGACGAACATCGTGTCGCCGCCGTACTCCTCGGCCACCAGGCCGTACTCGGTCAGCTGACCGCGCACCTTGGTCGGGTCCGCACCCTCGACGTCGATCTTGTTGACCGCGACCACGATCGGCACGTCGGCCGCCTTGGCGTGGTTCAGCGCCTCGATCGTCTGCGGCATGACGCCGTCGTTGGCCGCCACCACGAGGATCGCGATGTCGGTCGACTTCGCACCGCGGGCACGCATGGCGGTGAACGCCTCGTGACCCGGGGTGTCGATGAAGGTGATCTTGCGGTCCTCGTCGTTGACGTTGGCCGCGACCTGGTAGGCACCGATGTGCTGGGTGATGCCACCGGCCTCGCCCGCGACCACGTTGGTCTTGCGGATCGCGTCGAGGAGGCGGGTCTTGCCGTGGTCGACGTGACCCATGACGGTCACGACCGGCGGACGCGCCACGAGGAACTCCTCGCCGCCCTCGTCCTCGCCGAACTCGATGTCGAAGGACTCGAGCAGCTCGCGGTCCTCCTCCTCCGGGCTGACGATCTGAACGTTGTAGTTCATCTCGTCCGCGAGGAGCTGGAGGGTCGCGTCGGAGACGGACTGCGTGGCAGTGACCATCTCGCCGAGGTTCATCATGACCGCGACCAGCGACGCCGGGTTGGCGTTGATCTTCTCCGCGAAGTCGGTGAGGGACGCACCTCGCGACAGGCGAACGGTCTCGCCGCCGCCGCGGGGCAGCATCACGCCGCCGACCGACGGGGCCTGCATGGCCTCGTACTCCTGGCGCCGCTGCCGCTTCGACTTGCGGCCACGACGGGCCGGACCGCCGGGACGGCCGAAGGCACCCTGCGTACCGCCACGCGCACCCGGACCGCCGGGACGACCACCGAAGCCGCCGGGACGACCGCCGCCGGCACCGGGGCCGCCGCCGAAGCCGCCGCCGCCACCGGGACGCGGACCGCCGAAGCCACCACCGGCCGGACGGGAGCCCGGACCGGCCGGACGGCCGGCGAAGCCGCCGCCGGGACGACCGGCGCCGCCCGGACGCGGACCACCGGCACCGGGACGGCCGGGGCCGCCACCGGGACGCGGACCGGGACCACCGGCAGCGGGACGCTGCGGCATCATGCCCGGGTTGGGGCGGTTACCGCCCGGAGCCGGACGCGGACCGCCCTGCGGACGGGGCATGCCGCCCGGGGTCGGACGCGGGCCACCGGGGGCCTGCGGACGCGGGGCACCGGGACCGGCCTGCGGACGCGGAGCGCCGCCGGGGCCGCCGGCGCCGGGGGCACCCGGACGCGGGGCGCCGCCGGGACGGGGCGCCTGCGGGCGCGCCATGCCGGTGGAGCCGCCGGAGGTGAAGGGGTTGTTGCCCGGACGGGGACCCGCCGGACGGGCGCCCGGACGCGGAGCCTGAGCGCCGGGACGCGGGGCCTGGCCACCCTGGGCCGAGCCACCCGGACGCGGAGCGCCGGGACGGGCACCCTGGCCGGGAGCCGCGGGACGCTGCTGCGTCGGACGCGGGCCCGGGGTCGCCGCCGGGCGCGCCGGAGCGGCCGGAGGCGCGGTGAACTCGGTCGCCACGGGCGCCGCCGGAGCGGGCTTCGGGGCGGCCGGAGCCTTCGGGCCGGGCCGCGGGCCGGGCGCTGCCGGGGTCACCGGGGCGGGCGCTGCCGGAGCCTCGGCGGCGGCCGGCTTGGGGGCCGGGGCGCCGGGCTTGGGGGCGGCGGGACGTGCAATGGCACCCGGGGTGGGAACCCCGGGCTTGGCGGGGGCGGCCTTACGAGGCGCACCCGGCTTCGCAGCGGACTTGCCGGCGCTGCCGCCGGGCCCCTGCAGTGCGTCAGTCAACTTGCGCACGACCGGCGCCTCGATCGTCGAGGACGCCGAACGGACAAACTCACCGAGTTCCTGGAGCTTGGCCATGACGACCTTGCTCTCTACACCGAACTCCTTGGCGAGTTCGTATACCCGGACCTTAGCCACTTCGCTCCTTTTAGGTCCGGGTTTGCGCCGGACCGTCGCTACTTCATGGGCGTACTCATCGCGTACTCATCGAGTGCTCATCGCAATCTCGACCTACTTCCAACTCGCGAGGTACCTGACCGCACGGGGATCCGTGCCGTTGTGCTACTTACGGTGTCGCCCCGGCCTGTTCGGCCACGGCTCTGCTCAGCCCGGCCGTGTCGAGTGCTCCCGGGGACCGGAGGGCCCGGGGGAACGCTCTGCGGCGGACCGCCTTCTCGAGACAGACCTCGGCAGGGTGCACGTAAGCACCCCGGCCGGGCAGCGTACCGCGTGGATCGGGGACGCACTCGTCCCCGATCGCCACGATGCGCAGCAGTTCGCTCTTGGCCGCTCGCTCCCGGCACCCCACACAGGTGCGTTCGGGGCATGCGCGGGCTTGCGTCCGGCCAGACACGCCTAAGTCTACCTCCCCGTACCGACCTCACCCCTTCAGGCGAAAAATCGAACGGACGTTGTCGCGATCTGCTGTCTTGATCTGTTGTCCTGAACCTGTGTACCGGGCGACAGCGCCGCCCGGTACCGGTTTTATTCCCCGTCCTGACCCGACGCGTGCTCGGTGTCCGGACGGATGTCGATGCGCCAGCCGGTCAGGCGCGCGGCGAGGCGGGCGTTCTGGCCCTCCTTGCCGATGGCCAGCGACAGCTGGTAGTCGGGCACGGTCACCCGGGCCGAGCGGGAATCCCAGTCGACGACCTCGACCTTGCTCACCCGAGCGGGTGACAGGGCGTTCGCGACCATCTCCGCCGGGTCGTCCGACCAGTCCACGATGTCGATCTTCTCGCCGTGCAGTTCGGCCATGACGTTGCGCACACGGGCGCCCATCGGGCCGATGCAGGCACCCTTCGGGTTGAGGCCCGAACGGGTGGACCGTACCGCGATCTTGGTGCGGTGGCCGGCCTCGCGGGCGATCGCCGCGATCTCCACGCTGCCGTCCGCGATCTCCGGGACCTCCAGCGCGAAGAGCTTCTTGACGAGGTTCGGGTGGGTGCGCGACAGGGTCACGGACGCACCGCGGACGCCCTTCGCCACCCGGACGACGTACGCCTTGAGGCGGAGGCCGTGCGGGTACTCCTCGCCGGGGACCTGCTCCTGCACGGGCAGGATGGCCTCCAGCTTGCCGATGTCGACCAGGACGTTCTTGGGGTCCTTGCCCTGCTGGACGACGCCGGTCATGATGTCGCCCTCACGCCCGGCGAACTCGCCGAAGGTCAGGTCGTCCTCCGCGTCACGCAGACGCTGGAGGATCACCTGCTTGGCGGTGGTCGCGGCGATCCGGCCGAAGTCCGACGGCGTGTCGTCGAACTCCTTGGGCTCCTGCCCCTCCTCGAGGTCCCGCGGGTCCTCCGTCGCCCAGACGACGACGTGGCCGTTGGTGCGGTCCAGCTCCACGCGCGCCCGGCGGAAGCTGCCCTCGGTGCGGTGGTACGCGATGAGGAGGGCCGACTCGATCGCTTCGACGAGCAGGTCGAAGGAGATCTCCTTCTCCCGGACCAGACCCCGCAGGGCACTCATGTCGATGTCCACGGCTACGCCTCCTCTTCCTTCTTGTCCTTGCGGTTGAACTCGATCTCGACACGCGCCTTGGCGATGTCCGCGAACGCGATGCGGCGGGCGGTCGCCTTGCGGCCCTTCACGCCCGGAACCTCCAGGTCCATGCCCTCGTCGTCGACGCCGAGGATGCGGGCGACCAGTTCCCCGGCACCCTTGTCACCTTCGGCGGACAGCTGGAACTTCACGAGGCGGCCGACGGCCCGTACGTAGTGGCGGTGCTCCGTCAGCGGGCGGTCGGCGCCCGGGGAGCTCACTTCGAGGACGTACTCGCCCTCGCCCATCGCGTCGGTCTCGTCGAGCTTGTCGGAGACCTCGCGGCTCAGCTCCGCACACGCGTCCAGTTCCACGCCCTCGTCGGAGTCCACGATGATGCGCAGCATCCGGCGCTTTCCTGCCTTGGACAGCTCGATGTCCTCGAGATCCAGTCCCTTGGCGGCGACGAGCGGCTCCAGCAATCCGCGCAGCCTGTCGCTCTGGGTGGTGCTCATCCGGGTGACTCCTCGGCCGCGTGTGCTGTTGTGGTGTACGTCGCGTGTCAGGTCAAAGGGTATCCGGTCGCGGAGGGTGTTGCCGTCCGCCGGGCGGACACCGCCCCGGGTACCGTGATCACACCCTGCCCGCACCACCCCCGAGGACGTCGCCGTGCCGTGGACCCCGCCCCTGAGGCCTTCGCGAAGGAGCCTGCTCGCCGGTGCCGCCGGCGCAGCGGGCGCGGCCCTGCTGACCGGGTGCTCCGGCGGGGCCGCCGAACCGCACGCCACCGCCGCGTTTTCACTCGAACGGCGGATGCGCGAGTCGGCCGTTCGAGACAGTGAGCGACTGCTGGAACGTTACGACACCACGTCCGTCACCCATCCGGCCCTGGCCGCGCGCCTCGCCCCGCTGCGCGCCGCGGTCGCCGCGCACACGGCGGCGCTGGCCTTCCCCGACCCCTCCCCCACCACCACGCGCACCCCCGGGACCGGATCCGCCCGGGGGTCCGCCGCCCCGGCCCGGACGGGCACGCCCGCCGCGAGCGCCGAGCCGGTGCCGCCGAAGGCCGAGGACGCGCTGACCGCCCTGGCGGACGCCGAGCGCACCCTGGCCGAAGCACGGACCGTCGCCCTGGGCGGGGCACCCGGAGAGCTGGCCCGGCTGCTCGCCTCGGTGGCCGCCTGCGGCGCCGTCCACGCCCACCTGCTGACCTCGACCCCGGGAGCCACGCCGTGAAGCCCTCGCCCTCCCCCGCCAACCGGGCGCTGGACGCCGCGCAGTCCGCTCTCGCCGCCGAGCACGCGGCCGTCTACGGCTACGGGGTGATCGGTGCCCGGGCCGCGGCCGCCCGCGCGAACGAGGCCCGCGAGGCGCACGGCGCCCACGTAGCGCGCCGGGACGCGCTGGCGCGCGCCGTGCATGATCTCGGCGGCGCACCGCGGGCCGCGGAGCCGGCGTACGCCCTGCCCTACGAGGTGCGCACCGCGGCCGACGCCGAGCGGCTGGCCGCCGAGATCGAGGACCGGGTGGCGGGCGCGTACTCCGATCTGGTGCGGGCCGCGGACGGCCGGCTGCGCCGGGAGGCGGCCGACGCGCTGAGTGCCGCGGCCGTGCGCGCGGCACGCTGGCGCGGAGTCGGCGTAGCCTTCCCTGGGCTCACGGAAAAGCGCTGATCACGCGCAGGGGCCCGGTCAAGCTGAAAGGGATCGTGCACGCATGGCTTTCGAACCGCCGCAGCGGCTCGTACGGGCGCTCGGCGAGACGCCGGATCCGGCAGGGAGCGCGGCCTGGCTGGAGCGGTTGCCCCGGCTCACCGAAGCGGCGCTGGCCCGGCGTGCGGTGGAGGCCCTGCGGGTCCAGGCGCCCGGCGGGCGCAGCAGCCTCGTCGTCCTGGTCCGGTACGCCGACGGCACCCCGGCCGCACTGAAGCTGGCTCCGCCTCAGGCCCGGCCCGATCTGGAGCTGGCCGCGCTGGCGCACTGGGGCGGGTTCGGGGCCGTACGGGTGCTCGACACCCGCCAGAGCGCCGAGGACGGGGCGCTGCTGCTGGAGCGGCTGCACCCCGAGGTGTCGCTGCGTTCGCTGCCGGAGGCGAAGGCCCTGCTGGAGGCCTGCGGCACGCTGCGTCGGCTGTGGGTGAAGCCGCCGGAGCGGCACGCCTTCGAGACGGTCGCGCAGCGGACGGCGGGGCAGGCCGAGGAGCTCCGCAAGGCCCCACCGGAGGCCGCTGCGCTGGCGTCGGCCGCGCTGGAGGCCCGCGAGGAACTCCTCGCCGGGCCCGGCGAGGAACTGCTGCTGCACGGGAACTTCCGGCAGGGCAAGGTGCTGGCCGGCGACCGGGCGCCGTGGCTCACGGTGGGGCCGGACCCGCTGGTCGGTGAGCGGGCGTACGACCTGGCCCGGCTGGTCCGGGACCGGCTGGAGGACCTGGTCGCGTCCTCGGCGGGCGCGGCGGGCGCCCGCCGCCGGGTGAACAAGCTGGCCGACGGCCTGGAGGTGGACCGGGACCGGCTGCGGGGCTGGACGCTGTTCCGGGCGGTGGAGTCGGGCAACCGCGCGCTGGCCGCCGGGCGGCGCCGCGACGCGGAGCTGCTGCTGGAGTTCGCCGCCTGGTTGTAGGGCATACGGTAGGTACGAACGTATGCCCGGCAGGAGGCCGTCATGGTCCAGGAACTGCTTGCAGCGGGTGTCGCGGCGGCACTGGCGGTGGTGGTGTACACGGGTGCCGCCGCCCGGGTCGTGAGGCAGTACGAGCGGGGCGTGGTCCTCCGCTTCGGCCGACTGCGGGAGGGCGTCCGGCCCCCGGGCTTCACCATGGTCGTGCCGTTCGTCGACCGGCTGCACAAGGTGAACATGCAGATCGTGACGATGCCGGTGCCCGCCCAGGAGGGCATCACCCGGGACAACGTCACGGTGCGGGTCGACGCGGTCGTGTACTTCAAGGTCGTGGACCCGGCGAGCGCCATCATCGAGGTGGAGGACTACCGCTTCGCGGTCTCGCAGATGGCGCAGACCTCGCTGCGCTCGATCATCGGCAAGTCGGACCTGGACGACCTGCTGTCCAATCGGGAGATGTTGAACCAGGGCCTGGAGCTGATGATCGACAGCCCGGCCGTGGGGTGGGGCGTGCAGATCGACCGGGTCGAGATCAAGGACGTCTCGCTGCCGGAGACGATGAAGCGGTCGATGGCGCGGCAGGCGGAGGCCGACCGCGAGCGCCGGGCCCGGGTGATCAACGCGGATGCGGAGCTCCAGGCGTCGAAGAAGTTGGCCGAGGCGGCGGCGGTGATGTCGGACCAGCCGGCGGCGCTCCAGCTGCGGCTGCTGCAGACGGTGGTGGCGGTGGCGGCGGAGAAGAACTCCACGCTGGTGCTGCCCTTCCCGGTGGAGCTGCTGCGCTTCCTGGAGCGGGCGACCCCGGGTGGTACCGAGGGCGAGGCCCAGCCCAGGCCGGCTGCCGGAGCGCGGCGGGTCGGCGCTGCCGGAGCGCCGTCGGCGGCCGGGACCGGCGCGGAAGCCGACGCGGTGGAAGGCGGCACCGCGGGAGGCGGCACCGCGGATGCCGACGCCGGGTACGAAGCCGTCGTCGAATACAGCACCCCGGCCGCGCCCGCGCCCGCCGCGCCCGAGCTGCCCGCGGTGGACGCCGGGCTGCCGTCCGCCCCCGCGATCGAGGAGGACCCCGAGCCCCTGTTCCCTGCCGACACCGGCCGGGCGGCCGGTCCGGCCGGCTGAGGTCGCCCCGGCTGCCGGGTCACGGGGGCCCGGCAGCCGGCGACGGGGTCAGCGGGCCGCGCGCAGGCGGTCCAGGGCCTCGTCCAGGGGGAGCTCCTCGCGGGCGCCGGTGGCGCGGTGCTGGAGTTCGACCACGGAGTCGGCGGACCTGCGGCCCGCCACCAGGATCCACGGCACGCCGATCAGCTCGGCGTCGGTGAGCTTCACGCCCGGCGAGAGGCCGGCCCGGTCGTCGAGCAGGACCCGCAGCCCGGACTCCGCCAGCGCCGTGGCCGCCGATTCCGCGAGCCCCAGCTGGACGGCCTTGCCCGCCGCGACGACGTGGACGTCCGCGGGGGCCACCTCCGCCGGCCAGGACAGGCCGCGCTCGTCGGCGGTCTGCTCGGCCAGCGCCGCCACGGCCCGCGAGACGCCGATGCCGTAGCTGCCCATCGTGACCCGCACCGGCTTGCCCTCGCGGCCCAGCACGTCCAGCCCGAAGGCGTCCGCGTACTTGCGGCCCAGCTGGAAGATGTGGCCGATCTCGATGGCGCGGTCGAGCCGCAGTCCGGCCCCGCAGCGCGGGCAGGGGTCGCCGGGCTGCACGACGACCACGTCGAGGTACCGGTCGACCTCGAAGTCACGGCCGCAGACCACGTTCCGGGCGTGCGTGTCGGCCCGGTTGGCCCCCGTCACCCACGAAGTGCCGGGCGTGACACGGGGGTCGGCGATGTACGGGACCTTGTCGAGGCCCTGCGGGCCCACGTAGCCGCGTACCAGGTCGGGGCGGTCGACGAAGTCCTCGGCCGTCACCAACTCCACCACCGCCGGGGCGAGGTGCTCGCCCAGCTTGCCGAGGTCGACCTCCCGGTCCCCGGGCACGCCGACGGCCGTGATCTCGCCGTCCACCTTCACCAGGAGGTTCTTCAGCGTGGCCGACGCGGGGACGCCGAGGTGGGCGGCGAGCGTCTCGATCGTCGGGGTGTCGGGGGTGGGGATCTCCTCCAGGGCGGGGTGCTCGGCGCCCGCCTCCGCGGCCGCCGGGTCCGGGACGAAGGTGACCGCCTCGGTGTTGGCCGCGTAGTCGCAGGCGGGGCAGTCCACGAAGGTGTCCTCGCCGGCCGCCGCGGGCGCCAGGAACTCCTCCGAGGCGGAACCGCCCATCGCGCCCGAGACCGCCGAGACGATCCGGTGGTCGAGGCCGAGGCGGGTGAAGATCCGCTGGTACGCGGCCCGGTGCAGGGCGTAGGACTCGGCGAGCCCCTCCTCGCTGACGTCGAAGGAGTACGAGTCCTTCATCTGGAACTCGCGGCCGCGCAGCACGCCGGAGCGGGGCCGGGCCTCGTCGCGGTACTTGGTCTGGATCTGGTAGAGCATCACCGGCAGGTCCTTGTAGGACGTGCACTGGTCCTTCACGACGAGGGTGAAGATCTCCTCGTGGGTGGGGCCGAGCAGGTACTCCGCGCCCTTGCGGTCCCTGAGCCGGAACAGCAGGTCGCCGTACTCCGTCCAGCGCCCGCTGACCTCGTACGGTTCCTTCGGCAGCAGCGCCGGGAGCAGCACCTCCTGGGCACCGATGGCGTCCATCTCCTCGCGGACGATGCGCGAGACGTTGTCCAGGACCCGCTTGCCGAGCGGCAGCCAGGTCCACACACCGGCCGAGCTGCGGCGGACGTAGCCGGCGCGGACGAGGAGGCGGTGGCTGAGGGTCTCGGCGTCGGCCGGGTCCTCCCGGAGGGTCCTGGCCATGAGGCGGGACATGCGCTGAACGTGTTGCGTTGCCATGACGGGAGGCTACCGGGGCGGCCCCGCCGCGCCGAAACGGAATTCAGGGCCTGCGCAGCGGCAGCGGGGCGCCCATGACGGCGTACGGCAGGCGCGCGCTCGGGAAGTGGACCTGGCGGGCGAGATCGGTGTAGCCGAGGGCGTGGTAGAGCCGGCGGGCCGGGCTCTCGGCGTCGATGGCGGAGAGGATCGAGCGGGGCTCCCCGGCGGCGTCGGTGATCCGGGTGATGAGGGCGCGGCCGACGCCGCGGCCCTGGAAGCCGGGGTGGACGTGCAGTTCGGTGATGACGAAGGAGTCGTCGAGCCAGGCGTCGTGCCCCTCGGCGCGCAGGTACGGTTCGACGATCGAGGACCACCAGTAGGCGCGGTCGTTCGGCATCCCGTAGACGAACCCGGCCAGCGCCCCGTCGTCGGTGAACGCGCCGAGGGCCCGGGCGCCGCGGCAGGTCATGTGGCGCTGGACGATGTAGCGCCGGATGCCGACCTCCTCCTCGCTGAGCCCGAAGGCGACGGCCTGCACGCGCAGGGCCTCGTCGACGCGCGCGGCGAGGTCGAGGGGGCCGATGCTCAGTCCGGCGGGCCGGGCGGGGACGTCGCCCTCGGGGGTAGGCAGCATGCGGTGACCTTACTCGGCGGTCCCGCCCCGCCGGTATGCCCGAGCGGGTGCCAGGGGGGAGTTCCCGCCGACTGGGCGGCTCCGGGGAAGTGCGGCGGTGCTGCGGTGCGGCGAGGTGTCGCGCCGGGCGGCGGGGGGCGCGCCGGGCCTCCCCCGGGCCGCTCAGAACAGGACGCTCATGAACGCGCCGACCTCGCGGAAGCCGACGCGCCGGTACGCCGCCCGCGCGGCGGTGTTGAAGTCGTTGACGTACAGGCTGACCACGGGCGCCACGTCGCGCAGCGCGTAGGCGATGACGGCGGCCATGCCGCTCTCGGAGTGCCCGCGGCCGCGGAACTCGGGGGCCACCCACACGCCCTGGATCTGGCAGGCCGAGGCGGTGGCGGCGCCGATCTCCGCCTTGAAGACGACCTTGCCGTTCTCGACGCGGGCGAAGGAGCGGCCGGAACCCACCAGCTCGGCCACCCGGGCCTGGTAGAGGAGCCCGCCGTCGCCGGCCAGCGGCGAGACGCCGACCTCCTCGGTGAACATGGCCACGCAGGCGGGCATGATCAGGTCCATCTCGTCCTTGCGGACGCGGCGCACCAGCGGGTCGGGCCGCACCTCGGTGGACGGCTGCCGCGTGACCATGAGCGGCTGGTGGGCGCGGACCTCGCGGGCCGGGCCCCAGCTGGGCTCCAGGAGCCGCCACAGCAGGCCGGTGGCCTCGGCAGGGCCGACGATGGAGGAGCAGCGGCGGCCGGTGCGCCGGGCGCGGTCGGCGAAGGCCCGTACGGCGTCGGGGTCGGCGCAGACGGGGACGAGGTTGGCGCCCGCGTAGCACAGGGAGCGCAGCACGCCGCCCGCGTAGTAGCCCCACATCTCGCCGCCGAGCCGCCAGGGGTCGAGGCCGGCGACCTGCACCCGGGAGGTGACGAAGGCGTTCTCGACGGGTTCGCGCTCCAGGATCGCGAGTGCGGCGTCGAGGTCGCCGGGGTCGAGGACCCGCGTGGTGGTCTGCGTCAACACTGGGGCCTCACCTACAGGGCTGCTGATCTGTCGAACTGTACCCGCCGCACCGGTGGAATGCCTGGTCGCACGAGTCACGAAAAGGCCGCGGCCCCGCCCGCGAGCTGCGGGAACGGGGCCGTGGCCGGTTGCGTGCGGAGGGCTGGCGGAGCTCAGACGCCGATGGCGACGGTGGGCTCGCCGGAGGCGACGCCGTCCTTCTCCATCTGCTCGGCGATCTTCATCGCCTCCTCGATGAGGGTCTCGACGATCTTCGACTCGGGAACGGTCTTGATGACCTCGCCCTTGACGAAGATCTGGCCCTTGCCGTTGCCGGAGGCGACGCCGAGGTCGGCCTCGCGGGCCTCGCCCGGGCCGTTGACGACGCAGCCCATGACCGCGACGCGCAGCGGGACCTCCATGCCGGTGAGGCCGGCGGTGACCTCTTCGGCGAGCTTGTAGACGTCCACCTGGGCGCGGCCGCAGGAGGGGCAGGAGACGATCTCCAGGCGGCGCGGCTTGAGGTTCAGCGACTCCAGGATCTGGCGGCCGACCTTGACCTCCTCGACCGGCGGGGCCGAGAGGGAGACGCGGATGGTGTCGCCGATGCCCTCGGCGAGCAGGGCGCCGAAGGCGACGGCGGACTTGATGGTGCCCTGGAAGGCGGGGCCGGCCTCGGTGACGCCGAGGTGCAGCGGGTAGTCGCACCGGGCGGCCAGCTGGCGGTAGGCGTTGACCATGACGACCGGGTCGTTGTGCTTGACCGAGATCTTGATGTCGCGGAAGCCGTGCTCCTCGAAGAGGGAGCACTCCCACAGCGCGGACTCGACCAGCGCCTCGGGGGTGGCCTTGCCGTACTTCTGGAGCAGGCGGCGGTCGAGGGAGCCGGCGTTGACGCCGATGCGGATCGGCGTGCCCGCGTCGCCGGCGGCCTTCGCGATCTCCTTGACCTTGTCGTCGAACTGCTTGATGTTGCCCGGGTTCACGCGGACCGCGGCGCAGCCGGCGTCGATCGCGGCGAACACGTACTTGGGCTGGAAGTGGATGTCGGCGATGACCGGGATCTGCGACTTCTTCGCGATGACGGCGAGGGCGTCGGCGTCGTCCTGGGTCGGGCAGGCCACGCGGACGATCTCGCAGCCGGCAGCGGTCAGCTCCGCGATCTGCTGGAGCGTGGCGCCGATGTCGGAGGTACGGGTGGTGGTCATGGACTGCACCGACACGGGTGCGTCGCCACCGACAGCCACCGTACCGACCTGGATCTTGCGGCTGACCCGGCGGTCGGCAAGCTTCGTCGGCACGGACGGCATTCCGAGAGAGATGGCAGTCATCTGCTGTGCAACCCCAAGGTGTGGATCGAGGTCCCGAGATCGGCGGGCTCCGGCTTCGAGGTTACGCCAACGTGGCCGCCGCCCCTGCATCCGAGGGGCCCGGACACCCGTGCGCGACGGGCCGGGCACGATACGTACCCGGCCCGTCGCGCACCCGGCGCACATGCGGTCGAATCAGGTGATCTTGATCGGGTTCACCACGTCGGCCACGAGGACGAGCAGCGTGAAGCAGACGAAGACGCCCGCCACCACGTACGCGGCGGGCATCAGCTTGGCCACGTCGAACGGGCCCGGGTCGGGCCGCCGGAACACCTTGGCCACGGTGCGCCGCACCGACTCCCACAGGGCGCCCGCGATGTGCCCGCCGTCGAGCGGCAGCAGCGGGAGCATGTTGAACAGGAACAGGGAGAGGTTGAAGTAGCCGACGAGCTGGAGGAAGAACACCAGCCGGTCCGTGGCGGGGATGTCGAGGGTGGCGATCTCGCCGCTGATCCGGGCCGCACCCACGATGCCCATCGGCGAGTCGGGTTCGCGCTCGGCGCCGTCGAAGGCGGCGTTCCACAGGCCCGGGATCTTGGCGGGCAGCTTGAGCAGCCCCTCCAGGCTCCGGTCGACCTCCTCGCCCATGTGGCTGACGGACTGGCCGAAGGTCAGGGGCGTGGTCTCGTTCTTCGGGCTGAAGCCGAGCCAGCCGGCCGTGACGTACTCGCCCTTGACGTAGCCGCCGTGGCCGTCGGTCCTGGCGACCCGGTTCTCGATCAGCGTGACGGGCAGGGTCAGGCGCTGCCCGTCCCGCTCGACGGTGACGGTGGCGGGGCCGACGGTGTCGCGGATGCGCTTCTGCAGGACGGACCAGTCGGAGACGACGCGGCCGTTGAAGGCGACGATCCGGTCGTCCGCCCGCAGGCCGGCGGCCTTGGCGGGGGCGACGGGGTCGCCGGCCTTGCAGACCTCCCGCTTCTCGCTCTGCTGGATGACGCACGGCGAGACGCTGGCGATCTTCGTGGTGGTCTGGTTGACGCCGAAGGTCGTCCAGACGCCGAAGAAGACCGCGAGTGCCAGCACCAGGTTCATGAACGGGCCGGCGAACATCACGATGACGCGCTTCCACGGCTTGCGCGTGTAGAACAACCGCGACTCGTCGCCCGGCTGGAGCTCCTCGTACGCCGCCGAGCGGGCGTCCTCGATCATCGAGCGGAACGGGGACGTCGACCGGGCGGTGATCTTGCCGTCGTCGCCGGGCGGGAACATCCCGATCATGCGGATGTAGCCGCCCATCGGGATGGCCTTGATGCCGTACTCCGTCTCGCCCTTGTGCCGGGACCAGATGGTCGGCCCGAAGCCGACCATGTACTGGGGCACGCGGATGCCGAAGAGTTTGGCCGTGGAGAGGTGGCCCAGCTCGTGCCAGGCGATCGAGACGAGCAGCCCGAATACGAAGATGAGTATGCCGAGCACCGTCATGAGTGCTGTCATGCGCGCGCCTCCACGGCGGCCCGTGCCGCCATCTCCCGTGCCCGGGCCCTGGCCCAGGTCTCCGCTTCGAGGACGTCCTCCACGGTGAGGGAAGTTCCCGTGTCCGGCGTCCCGTGCTCATCGACCACGGCAGAGACCGTATCCATGATTGCTGTGAACGGCAGCCGACCGGCCAGGAACGCGTCCACGCACTCCTCGTTCGCCGCATTGAACACGGCGGGGGCGGTGGAGCCGAGCGTGCCCACGTGCCGGGCCAGGTCCACGGCCGGGAAGGCCTCGGTGTCGAGCGGGAAGAACTCCCACGTCGACGCCTTGGTCCAGTCGAAGGCGGGGGCGGCGTCCGGGACCCGCTGCGGCCAGCCGATGCCGATGGCGATCGGGCCGCGCATGTCGGGCGGGGTGGCCTGGGCGAGGGTGGAGCCGTCGGAGAACTCCACCATCGAGTGGACGTACGACTGGGGGTGGACGACGACCTCGATGCGGTCGAACGGGATGTCGTAGAGCAGGTGCGCCTCGATGACCTCCAGCCCCTTGTTGACCAGGGTCGCCGAGTTGACCGTGATGACCGGGCCCATGGCCCAGGTGGGGTGCGCGAGCGCGTCCTCGACGGTGACGGAGGCCAGCTCGGCGCGGGTCCGGCCGCGGAACGGCCCGCCGGAGGCGGTGACGACGAGCTTGCGGACGTCGGCCCGGGTGCCGGCGGCGAGGGCCTGGAAGAGGGCGGCGTGCTCGGAGTCGACCGGGATGATCTGCCCGGGCTGCGCGAGCTCCTTGACCAGCGGGCCGCCGACGATCAGCGACTCCTTGTTGGCCAGGGCGAGGGTCCGACCCGCCCGGAGCGCGGCGAGGGTCGGGGCGAGGCCGATGGAGCCGGTGATGCCGTTGAGGACGGTGTGGCACGCGGAGCCGGCGAGGTCGGTCGCGGCGTCCGGCCCGGCCAGGATCTCGGGCAGCGGCTCGGAGGCTCCGTAGGCGGCGCTCAGCGCCTCCTTCAGGGCCGGTACGGCGTCCTCGCGGGCCACGGCCACGGTGTCGACCCGCAGCTGCCGGGCCTGCTCGGCCAGTAGCCCCGGGCGCCCGCCGGCGGCGGACAGCGCCGTCACCCGGAACCGGTCCGGATTGCGCAGGGCCAGGTCGATGGCCTGGGTGCCGATCGACCCGGTGGAGCCGAGGACGACGACGTCCCGGCGGCCGGCCGCGGCGTCGAAGAGGAGGTGCGGATCGGCGAGGGGGGCTGGACTGTCGCTCATTCCCCCATTGTGGCGGCAACTCAGGAGCGCTCGGACACGGAGTCCCCGCGGGCGTCCCCGCCCGGGTCCCCGCGCAGCACGTCGGCGAGCAGTTCGGGCAGGGTGCCGACGCAGTCGGGCAGCGCGCGGGCGGCGGCCCACCAGGCGTCGGGGTCGGTTCCTAGGGCGGCGTCGCACAGCCGGTCGGCCTCGGCGCGGGCGGCGAGGACGGCCCCGGGCCGGTCGTGCCGGTCGGGGTGGTCGGTGTCGCCGAGCCAGTGGTCCTCGTCCAGGGCCCAGGCGGCGGGTGCCTTGTGGCGGACGACGTCGGTGCCGGTGAGCACGCCGCGGTCCAGGCAGGCGCGGACCCAGCGCACGTCCTCGCGCAGGTCGCCCATGGCGTTGGGCACCCCGAGGCTGGCGAGGGCCAGCTCGCGGTCGACGCCGTCGGCGGCCGGCCGTGCGGAGCCGGGGGCGAGGGCGTCGACGGCCTGCGCGAGGCCGGGTATCCCGCCCCCGGGATACGGGCGGGGCGCGGCCCCGGCGGTCACCGCGGCGGCCAGCTCGGGCAGGGTGCCGCGGAATCCGGGGGCGTGGCGGCGGAGTTCGGCCCACAGCCGCGGGTCCTCGCCGAGCGCCGGGCGCAGCACCCGGGTCAGGGCGGAGCGCATTCCGGCCCGTTCGGCGAGGTTCCAGCCCAGGCTTCCGGCGGCGTGCTGCTGTCCGAGGAGCAGGGTGCGGTGGGCCGGTGCCACGGCGGCCGCGAGTTCGTCGAAGGTGAGGGTGCCGGCGCGGACGGCGCGGACCGCGGGCCGGTGCCAGCCCGGTCCGTGCGCCTCCTGCGCGCGGGTGTCGAGGAGGGCGAGGCAGGCCTGCCGGTCGAGCCCGCCGACCAGCAGCAGGGCCTCTGCGGATCCGGGCGGCAGCGGGGAGCGGGCGTGCTCGCGCAGCAGCAGGGCGGGGTCGAGCTCGTGTTCCAGGGTGAGGACGTCGAGCGGGATCCGCGGCCGGCGGCGGCCGTGCCGGCGCAGCAGGCCGATCACCTCGGCGCCGGTCAGCGGCGGCTGCGGCGCCCGTCCGAGCTCGGCGCCGAGGGTGGCGAGCAGGGCGGGCGGGGGGCCGGGGCGGGCGGCGTACCGGGCGGGGCCGGGCAGCCCGGGCAGCGGCCGGCCGAGCACGTGCGGGTTGCGGGCGACGGTGGCGCGGTCCTCGGCGCTGCCGTCCCGCAGCAGCAGGGTGACGACGGGGGCCGGAAGGTACTCGTCCCGGCACAGGTAGCGGCGGGTGGAGGCGTCGAGCCGCCCGAGGACCCCGGCGGCGACGGCGTCCGGTGCGTGGCGCAGCAGCAGCGCCACGCACCAGGCGAGCCGCCGGCTCTCCCTGTCCGCGTTCACATGCATCCGATTCCCCGTCGCCGGCCGTGTACGCCTCAACCGGCGCCCGGCGATGATCGCAGGTCAGCGGAAGGGGCGGTGCACGTTTTCCCGGGTGGACGGGCCGGGGGCGGCGTCGGCGATCCACGCGCCGTCGCCGGAGGGGTCGAGGACGCCCTCCTCCAGCCAGGTGTAGCTGCCGGCGAGGACCCCGGCGACGACCTTGCGGTCCAGGTCGTCGGTGTTGCTCCAGAGCCGCCCGAAGAGCTCCTCGACGCGGATGCGGGACTGCCGGCAGAAGGCGTCGGCCAGCTGGTAGGCCTCGCGGCCGTGGTCGCCGGTGGCGCGCAGGTGCTCGGCGCGGACGCAGGCCGCGCTCATCGCGAAGAGCTCGGCGCCGATGTCGACGATCCGGCCGAGGAAGCCCTGCTTGGTCTCCATCCGGCCCTGCCAGCGGGACATGGCGTAGAAGGTGGACCGGGCGAGCTTGCGGGCGCTGCGCTCCACGTGGCGCAGGTGGGCGGAGAGGTCGGGGTGGTCGGCGGGGTGGAACTCCCGGTAGCTGCCCGGGACCTGGCCGGGGCCGGTGGCGAGTTTGGGCAGCCAGCGGGCGTAGAACCCGGCGGCGCGGGCTCCGGCCCTGGCCTTGTCGCCGAGGTCCTTGTCGGGGTCGATGAGGTCGCCGGCGACCGACAGGTGGGCGTCGACGGCCTCGCGGGCGATCAGGAGGTGCATGATCTCCGTGGAGCCCTCGAAGATCCGGTTGATGCGCAGGTCGCGCAGCATCTGTTCGGCGGGGACGGCGCGCTCGCCGCGGGCGGCGAGGGACTCGGCCGTCTCGAAGCCGCGTCCGCCGCGGATCTGGACGAGCTCGTCGGCCATGAGCCAGGCCATCTCGGAGCCGTAGAGCTTGGCGAGGGCCGCCTCGATACGGATGTCGTTGCGGTCCTCGTCGGCCATCTGGGAGGCGAGGTCGACGACGGATTCCAGCGCGAAGGTGGTGGCGGCGATGAAGGAGATCTTGGCGCCGACGGCTTCGTGGCGGGCGACCGGGCGGCCCCACTGCTCGCGGACGCCGGACCACTCGCGGGCGATCTTCAGGCACCACTTGCCGGCGCCGACGCACATGGCGGGCAGGGACAGCCGGCCGGTGTTGAGGGTGGTCAGCGCGATCTTCAGGCCGGCTCCCTCGGCGCCGATGCGCTGCGAGGCGGGGACGCGGACCCGGTGGAAGCGGGTGACGCCGTTCTCCAGGCCGCGCAGGCCCATGAAGGCGTTGCGGTGCTCGACGGTGATGCCGGGCGAGTCCGCCTCGACGACGAACGCGGTGATCCCGCCGCGGTGGTTCTCCGAGACGGGCACCCGCGCCATCACGACGAGGAGGTCCGCGACGACGCCGTTGGTGGTCCACAGCTTCACGCCGTCGAGGACGTACGCGTCGTCGCCGTCCGGGACGGCGGTGGTGGCCAGCCGGGCCGGGTCGGAGCCGACGTCCGGTTCGGTGAGCAGGAAGGCGCTGATGGCGGTGGTGGCGCAGCGTGGGAGGAAGGTTTCCTTCTGCTCCTGGGTGCCGAACATCTTCAGCGGCTGCGGGACGCCGATCGACTGATGGGCGGAGAGCAGCGCGCCGATGGCGGGGCTGACCGAGCCGACGAGGGCCAGCGCCTTGTTGTAGTACACCTGGGTCAGGCCGAGGCCCCCGTACTTGGGGTCGATCTTCATGCCGAGGGCGCCGAGCTCCTTGAGCCCGCGCACGGTCTCGTCGGGGATCCGCGCCTCCCGCTCGATGCGGGGGCCGTCGACGGCGGTCTCGCAGAACTCCCTGAGCCGGGCGAGGAAGGCCTCGCCGCGCCGGACGTCCTCGTCGGAGGGCTGCGGGTGCGGGTGGATCAGGTCGAGGCGGAACCTGCCGAGGAACAGTTCCTTGGCGAAGCTCGGTTTGTGCCAGTCCTGTTCCCTGGCCGCCTCCGCGACCTGCCGTGCGTCGCGCTCGGTCACCTTGGGCTGTGCGGGTTGTGTTGCGGACATGAGGGGGCTCACCTCGCCGCCGATGGGGGACGCTTCTGACTACCAGCGGGTGCTACCTGTCAGTCGTACCCGTTTCGTCCGCCGGGAAAAGCTCGGGTGGGCCGGTCGGGGGAAAGCCGGGCGGCGGGCGGGAGAAACCGGGCGGGCGGGCGGGAGAAGCCGAGCGGGTCGGCCCTGCTCGGGCGGAAGTGCGCGCGGGCCGGAAGGCCCCTACGGTGAGAGGGCAATCCGTCGACGCGAGGTGGACCTCGGTGTCCTCGTCCAGGGTGGGGCGCGTCGGCGGCTCCCACAGCCCAGAAGGCGGTCCGGATATGGCCACTGCGTCTGACGCTCCTGTTCTCGACACGCTCGCCGCCATGACCATCGACTCCATCGAGCGGTGCGGCATGGACGACGAGACACTGCTCCTCACCCGCATCGCCGCGCTCGTGGCGATGGACGCGCCGGCGATCTCGTACCTGGCCCACATCAACCCCGCGATCAAGGCCAACGTGACGGTTGAGCAACTGCAGGACGTCCTCGTCGCGATCGCCCCCGTCGTGGGCACGGCACGCGTCATGTCGGCCGCACGTCACATCACGCAGGCGTTCGGCGTCGCCATCGAACTGGCCGAGGCCGAGGCCGAGGCCATCGCCAGGGCCGAGGCCGAGAGCCGCGGCAAGTCCTGAGCGACCGCCGTCGTCCGTTCCACTGCACGGCAGGGCCCCGGGCCGGTCGGCCGGGGCCCTGCTGACCGTGTGCCGGTGCGGCCGTCCTGGCAGGTCGGGTCCGGGGCCACGAGCCAGGAGCCGCCGCCCGGGTCGGGCCGCGCGGGAAGAGCAACGGCCGGAGCCCCCGCACAGTGGGCTCCGGCCGTCGGCCGGGTGGACGTACGAAATCAGATGTTCAGGCCGGTCAGGACCAGGACTCGCTCGTACGTGTAGTCGTCCATCGCGTAGCGGACGCCCTCGCGGCCGACACCCGACTGCTTGACGCCGCCGTAGGGCATCTGGTCGGCGCGGTAGGACGGCGCGTCACCGATGATCACGCCGCCGACCTCGAGCTCGCGGTGGGCGCGGAACGCGGTCTGGACGTCGTGGGTGAACACGCCGGTCTGCAGGCCGAACTTGGAGTCGTTGACCTTGGCGAAGGCCTCGTCCGTGTTCTCGACCCGGTGCAGGGTGAGGACCGGTCCGAAGACCTCCTCGCAGGCGAGGGTGACGCCGTCGGGCAGGTCGGCGAGGACGGTCGGCTCGTACGAGGCGCCCTCGCGCTTGCCGCCGGTGAGCAGCTTGGCGCCGGCGGAGACGGCCTCGTCGACCCAGGACTCGACGCGCTTGGCGGCGTCCTCGGAGACCAGCGGGCCGACGTCGGTGGCGTCGTCTGCGGGGTCGCCGGTGACCTGCGCCTGGACCTTCGCGACGACCTTCTCGACGAGGCGGTCGTAGACGGAGGCGTCGGCGATCACGCGCTGCACGGAGATGCAGGACTGGCCGGCCTGGTAGTTGGAGAAGGTCGCGATGCGGGTGGCGGCCCAGTCCAGGTCGGTCTCGGAGGACCAGTCGTCGAGGACGACGGCGGCGGCGTTGCCGCCGAGCTCCAGGGTGCAGTGCTTGTGCGGCACCGACTGCTGGATGGCGTAGCCGACCTTGTCGGAGCCGGTGAAGGAGATGACGGGCAGGCGGTCGTCCTGGACCAGGGCCGGCATCTTGTCGTTGGCGACCGGCAGGACCGACCAGGAGCCGGCCGGGAGGTCGGTCTCGGCGAGCAGCTCGCCGAGGATGAGGCCGGAGAGCGGGGTGGCCGGGGCCGGCTTCAGGATGATCGGCGCGCCGACGGCGATGGCGGGGGCCACCTTGTGGGCGCACAGGTTCAGCGGGAAGTTGAACGGCGCGATGCCGAGGACCGGGCCCTTGACGAAGCGGCGGGTCAGGGCCAGGCGGCCGACGCCGCCGGCGTCGGTGTCCAGGCGCTGGGCCTCCCCGCCGTTGAAGCGGCGGGCTTCCTCGGCGGCGAAGCGGAACACGGACACGGCGCGGCCGACCTCGCCGCGGGCCCACTTGATGGGCTTGCCGTTCTCGGCGGAGATCACCTGGGCGATCTCCTCGGTGCGCTCGACGAGTCGCTTGGACACGTGGTCCAGGGCGGCGGCGCGGACGTGTGCGGGGGTCGCGGAGAACTCCGCCGTCACGGCGTGGGCCGCGGCCACGGCCTCTTCGACCTGGGCGTCGGTCGGCACGCTGACGGTGCCGACGAGACGGCCGTCCCACGGGTTGTGGACGTCGAAGCTGTCCTCGCCGGTGGCCGGGCGACCGGCGAGCCAGAAGGCGTGGGTGGAGGTCATGCGGATCCCGGCCCTTCGGATGTGTGCGGTACGGCGCGGAGCGCCGCCTGTCCCTCTCACGGTAGGGCGGCGCGCCCGCTCTGTGGCTTGTCCGTGGTGGAGAACCTCCGCGTCCGGCTTCGCCGGTTTGGCAGTGTTTTCCGCCGGAGCCCGCGCACGGGGCCCCGTGCGGCGGCTACGACACCGGCGCGGACGCCTTGAGGGCGAGCCACAGTTCCATGCGGACGTCCGGGTCGTCCAGTGAGCGGCCGAGGATCTCCTCCACCCGCCGCATCCGGTAGCGCAGGGTGTGCCGGTGCACGCCGAGGTCGGCCGCCGCCGCGTCCCACTGGCCGTGCCGCGACAGCCAGGCCTGGAGGGAGGCCTCCAGGTCGCCGCGGCCCTTCTCGTCGTGCTCGCGCAGCGCCCGCAGCGTGCCGTCCGCGAAGGCCCGTACGGCCTCGTCGGCGAGCAGCGGGAGCACCGATCCGGCGGCGAGGTCCTCGTGCTCCACCATCGGGCGGCCGCGCCGCCGGGCCACGGCCAGCGCCTGGTCGGCCTGCTTGTACGCCGCCGCC
The DNA here is from genome assembly GCF_051550185.1 of Streptomyces pallidus (ex Mingjun et al. 2026). Lineage (NCBI taxonomy): Bacteria > Bacillati > Actinomycetota > Actinomycetes > Kitasatosporales > Streptomycetaceae > Streptomyces > Streptomyces pallidus (ex Mingjun et al. 2026). The sequence goes on from NZ_CP196181.1 coordinate 2,371,415, forward strand.
ACGCCCGACGGGTCGGCGGGGCCGGACATCCCGATCACCAGTTCGTCCGGTTCCGGCCCGGTGGCCTCGCGGCCGCGCCGCGATTCGAGGGCCTCGGCGTGGTCGGCGCAGGCCTGGACCGCCGCGCCGCCGTCGGCTGCGAGCACCAGCAGCCGGCCCGCCTCGGGCACCACGAGCAGCGCCTCCCCGGTCCGGGCGGCGGCCGACTCCATGGTGTCGGTCAGCTGGGCGAGGCCCTGGGGCTGTGCGGTGCCCAGCAGTGCCGGCTCGGCCACCGCCAGCCGGAACGGCGCGTCCAGCAGGCTGCCGTAGAGGTCGCCGGCCACGGTCCGCGCGTGCTCGGCCTCCCCGGCCAGCAGCATCCTCAGCACCGCCGCCCCCAGCCGGGACTCGGCGTCGTGGAGCGACCGCGAGCGCTCGGTGGTCAGGGTGAGCAGGGCCACCGCGGAGTGGACGGCGTACCGCTCGGCGGTGCCGAGGGGCGCCCCGGTGCCCACGGCGAGGGCTCCGCGGGCCCGCCGACCGGTGCCCAGCGACTGGAGCTCGACGCGGTCCTCGGCGCCGCCGACCACGGCGCTGGCCGGTGCCGGGCGCTCGCGCAGCCGCTCCACGTCGGGGGTGAGCCGGGCGGCCCGGCGGGCGGCCCACTCCGGGGCGGCGGCGACGACGGCGCCGGAGGTGTCGTAGAGGGCGGCCCAGCCGTGCACGTGCGCGGCCAGCCGGGCCAGCAGCTCGGCGGGCCCGTCGGCGGCGAGGGCGGCCCGGGTCAGCTCGCGCTGCGCCTCGAAGCCGGCGGTGACCGCCCGGTACTGGTCGGCTGCGAGGGCTGCGGAGACGGCCTTGCTGATGGCGAGGAACGGGGTCCGCCGGGGCACTTCCAGCAGCGGGAGGTCCTCGGCGCGGGCGGCGTCGACGAGCGCCTGCGGGATCTCCTCGTAGTTCACGCCGACGGCGAAGCCGATGCCGACGACGCCGGCCGCGGCGAGCCGGCGGACGTAGCGGCGCATCTCCTGCGGATCGTCGGCGTCCAGCTTCATCGCGGTGATGAGGAGGAGTTCCCCGCCCTCCATATAGGGGACGGGGTCGGCGAGCTCGCTGACGTGGGCCCAGCGCACCGGGGTGTCCAGGCGGCCCTCCCCGGCCCGGACGCTGAGCTTGAGCGCCGAGTGCTGGACGAGTGAGGCGAGGGTGAGCGGCATCGGGTACCAGGGGCCTTAGACGGGGGAGCGGGGGGGAGCAGGGGAACGATCCGGTGATTTCGCCGTGCCGTACGAACGGCTCTCCTCGATTCTGCCACCCCGTACGGGTCCGCTCAGCCGGTCCCGGCGAGCCGGACCAGGAGCGGGGCCGCCCGCTCGCCCCGCACCGACGTCAGCGACAGCACCGCGTGCCCCGGCGGTACGGCGTGCGCGAGGTCGGAGGCCGACCAGCGCTCGCGCTCCACCTGCCGTACGGTCACCGCGTCCGTGGTGACGGCCTTGCCGGTGACGAGTTTGCGGAAGGCGTGCACGGCCCGGGTGAGGGGCTGGTCGGCGAAGACGGTCCGGTGGGTGACGTCGCGGGTCTCCACCCACTCGGTGCCCCACGCCTCCGCGAAGCGCTTGCCGTCCCAGGTGGTGACGCCGGAGAAGGCCATCCGGCAGCCGACCGCGCCGAGCAGCGGGGTGCGCAGCGCCTCGGGCACGTCGTCCAGGGTGCGCAGGGCGAGCAGGACGCCCGCGTGGGCCGAACGCAGCCGCTGCAGTCCGCGGACGGTCTGCGGGGTGAGGGTGTGCGAGGCGTCGTCGAAGGCGAGGAAGGCGAACAGGGACCGGTCCGTGCGGGCGGCGGCGGAGGCGTTGAACTGGGCGAGGAGCAGCCGGGCCAGGATCCGGGAGGCATCGGCGTGCCCGCGCTCGGGCAGGTCGATGCGGACCCGCAGCGGGTGTTCCAGGGTGCGCAGGGAGAAGGGCCGCCCCTGGCCGGTGGTGTCGAAGAAGCCGGCGAACGCGGGCCGGTCCAGCAGGGCCACCCGGTCGGCGAGGGCCGGTCCGGGGTCGCCGTGGGTGCCGTGCTGCCGGTCGCGGGCGGCGAGCTCGCGGAGCATGACGTGCTGCCCGGCGGCGTCGAGGTCGGCGCGCAGCCCGTCGAGGGCGCCGGGCACCCGGTCGAGGAGCTCGCGCAGTTCCGGCACGGCGGGGAAGCGGCCGTACGCGGTCCGGAACGGGCCGAGGAGCTGGGCCAGGGCGGTCGCGGCGCGGCGCACCTCAAGGCCGGGGACGTCGCCGACGAAGGCCTCGGCGAGCAGGGTCGCGGCCTCGTCGGGGTCGGTGGTGCCGCCGTAGAGGTCGAGGTCGTAGACGGAGTCGGGATCGCCTACGCGGACCACGACGTCGAATCCGTCGTCGGGGCCCAGGCGGGTGCCGGCCGAGGCGACCGCGATGACGGCGGCCTGTCCGGCGAGGGCCTGGAGGGCGAGGGATTCGACGACGGGACGCACGAGCCGGTCGGTCTTGCCCGCGCCGGAGGGGCCGACGGCGAGCAGCGACGTGCCGAGCACGGAGGGGTCGAGGGCGAGGCTGGTGCCGCGGCGGGCGTACGGGTTGCGCTCGCCGGGGTCGACGGTGCCGAGCAGCACCTGCCGGGCCAGCAGGTCGTGCCGGGCGGCCCGGACGGGCAGGTCGCGGGCGCCGGAGGGGTGCAGGCAGGCGGCGGCGCCCTTGTCCCGCACGGCTGCGGCGAAGGCCACGGCCCGCGAGGGGTCGGCGCGCACGGAGTCCCAGGCGCGCCGGATGCGGGTGAAGTCCACGTCGTTCATCCGGCCGGAGGCGACCTCGTCGGCGAGCCGGTCGGCGAGGTCCGGGAGCCCCGCCTGCCGCAGCTGGGGCCAGGAGGCCGGGTCCTCGGGGCCGCCCGGTTCGGGCCGCTCGGGGGCGGTGTGCACGGTGGTGACGGCCTTGACGGGGCGGCTGCCGAGGACGCGGCGGGCCAGCTCGGGCCAGCGGCCGAGGCGGCCGAAGCCCACGGCGAGGGTGAGGCCGACGAGGCCGTACCAGACGTAGGCGGCGACGACGGACGGCATCGTCCCGGCCCAGGAGTCGGGCGTGAACATGTAGAGCGGCCAGAGCCAGAAGCCGCCCAGGTATCCGTTCCACAGCAGGGACCACAGCAGCAGCCCGGCGAGCAGGGCGATCAGGGCCCCGCTGACGAGCTGGCGGGTCGGGGTGCGCTCCGGCTCCTCGGCGGGGCGGGGCCGGTGCCCGTACGACCACGTCCCCGGCCCGTCGGGGACGCGGGGGGTGCGGAGCCAGTCGCCGAGGGAGGGCCCGGCGCCGGGGGCGCGGGCCGGCTTGGGCGGCAACCCGGGCGCGGACTGCGCTGGCACCGCCGCGGGCGGTGCCACGGAGGGTGGCGCGGGCGGTGCGGCGGGCGGGGCCGCGGGGGCGGGCGGCACCGCGGAGACCGGCGGCGGGCCGGCGGGCCGCGGGACCTGGCCGCCGTGCGGCGGCCGCCTCTCGCCGGTGCCGTGCGGCGTGCCCTCGGTGTCCATGAAACCCTGCCCCCCTGCCCGTGCCTGCGCTGCGTCGCTCAATGTAGTTGCCCGGAGGCGGATCCGGGCCGGTACCGGCCGGTGTCGCCGCGCGACCGCGGGGCGTGCGCCGCACCCTTCCTATGGCCGCCGCGGACAAGGACACGCGCAGACCACTCCCGAACGGAGCATGCCTTACCCCCTCCCCCGGGCCTAGCCTGCGGACAAAGACACAAGTGCGTCCGAAAACACCCCCAGGAGCCCTCCATGACTGCTGTCCCGCAGGAGCGCAAGCTCGTCACCGCGATCCCCGGTCCCAAGTCGCAGGAGCTGCAGGCCCGCCGTCTGGAGACGGTCGCCGGCGGCGTGGGCTCCGTACTGCCCGTCTTCACCGCGCGGCTGGACGGCGGCATCCTCGAGGACGTCGACGGCAACCGCCTGATCGACTTCGGTTCCGGCATCGCCGTGACCTCGGTCGGCGGCTCCGCCGAGGCCGTCGTGCGCCGCGCCACCGCGCAGCTCGCCGACTTCACGCACACCTGCTTCATGGTCACCCCGTACGAGGGCTACGTGGAGGTCTGCGAGGCGCTCGCCGAGCTGACCCCGGGCGACCACGCGAAGAAGTCGGCCCTGTTCAACTCCGGCGCGGAGGCCGTCGAGAACGCCGTCAAGATCGCCCGTGCGTACACCAAGCGCCAGGCCGTCGTCGTCTTCGACCACGGCTACCACGGCCGCACCAACCTCACCATGGCGCTGACGGCGAAGAACATGCCGTACAAGAACGGCTTCGGCCCGTTCGCCCCCGAGGTCTACCGCGTCCCGGTCGCCTACGGCTACCGCTGGCCCACCGGTGCCGAGAACTGCGGCCCCGAGGCCGCCGCCCAGGCGATCGACCAGATCACCAAGCAGATCGGCGCCGAGAACGTCGCCGCGATCATCATCGAGCCGGTCCTCGGCGAGGGCGGCTTCATCGAGCCGGCCAAGGGCTTCCTGCCGGCGATCGTGAAGTTCGCCAACGACAACGGCATCGTCTTCGTCGCGGACGAGATCCAGTCCGGCTTCTGCCGCACCGGCCAGTGGTTCGCGTGCGAGGACGAGGGCATCGTCCCGGACCTGATCACCACCGCCAAGGGCATCGCCGGCGGTCTGCCGCTGGCCGCCGTGACCGGCCGCGCCGAGATCATGGACGCCCCGCACGCGGGCGGCCTGGGCGGCACCTACGGCGGCAACCCGGTGGCCTGCGCCGGTGCGCTGGGCTCCATCGAGACGATGAAGGAGCTCGACCTCAACGCCAAGGCGAAGAAGATCGAGTCCATCATGAAGTCGCGCCTGACCGCGATGCAGGAGAAGCACGAGATCATCGGCGACATCCGCGGCCGCGGCGCCATGATCGCCATCGAGCTGGTCAAGGACCCGGAGTCCAAGACCCCGAACCCGGAGGCCGCCGCCGCGCTGGCCAAGGCGTGCCACGCCGAGGGCGTGATCGTCCTCACCTGCGGTACCTACGGCAACGTGCTCCGCTTCCTGCCGCCGATCGTCATCGGCGAGGACCTCCTGAACGAGGGCCTGGACATCATCGAGGCCGCGTTCGCCGGCATCTGAGCGGGCATCTGAGCGGACTTCCGAACACGCGTCCCAGACGGTACCGCCGGTAACGGTCGGGCGCTGTGAAGAAGATGTGGGGGGCCGATGGCAGGACCGCGTTCCTGCTGTCGGTCCCCTTTCCGCTGCCGTACGGTTTCTGCAGATGAGTGAGACACCCCGCTCCCGGGAAACCGGGGGCGATCCCGGTACCGGGCTTCCCCAGCGCCGTACTGGGCCTGCGTTCGCGCGCACTCCTCACCGATCGGACGGCCGTACGCCCCAAACCCCCCGGGGCGCACGGCAACCCGATCCGGCCGGCCGTCCCGGAACCATCCCCCCTGTTCCGGGACGGCCGGCCACCCTCCTCCTTCTCCTCCTGTGCCTGCCGGCCCTCGCCCTCGCGACCTGGCAGGTGCTGGTCTCGGGCCCGCTGCTCGCACCGGACGAGGCCCTCAGCCGGGCCGTGGTCCGGGGCTTGCCCGACTCGGTCACCGAGCGCCTCTCCGACCTCGGCAACGTCCAGGTCGCCGTGCCGGTCCTGGCGCTGGCGACGGCGTACGCGGTCCGGCGCGGCAACCGCACCGGCGCACTGGCGGCCGGCCTGGCCATGGCCCTGGTCCCGGCCCTCGTGGTCCCGCTGAAACTGTGGACCGCCCGCCCGGGCCCGCTGGAACCGTGGGCGGCCGGCTACTTCCCCTCGGGCCACACCGCCACCGCGGCCGTCGCCTACCTCGGGGCGGCCCTGCTGCTGCGCCCGTACGTCCGCGGCCCGTGGCCGGCGGCCGCGGCCGTCGTACTGACGGGCGCGACGGCCGTCGGCCTGATCCTGCGCGGCTGGCACTGGCCCCTGGACGTGCTGGCCAGCCTGCTCCTGTGCGCGCCGCTCCTGCTCGGCGTCGCCCGTGCGGTCCGCCGCGGAGCGCGGGGCGGGCCCGGTCGGCCGGAAGGGCCCTGAGCCCGGGGACCACCGGGCACCGGGGGTCCGCCGCGCACCGGGGTGCCGCAGGGCACGGGGGCGTCACGGACTGCGGTCCGGCTCCCGGGCCGCCGGCGCCGCCAGCTCGGCCGCGGCCTCGTGCATCGCGAGTTCCAGCACCGCCGGGTCGGTGAGCGTGCCCCGGCCGTCCGGGACCACCAGCCAGCGGACGCCCGGCGCCGCCCGGCCGGGGTGCGGGACCGCGATCCAGGTCCCGCGCCCCGCGCCCCGTACGCCGGTGCCGATCCAGCCGGAGGCCGTGCCCGGCGGCACGAAGAAGCCCAGCCGGGTACCGCCCGGTCCGGCCAGCACCGGACCGGGCCGGCCGCGCAGCCGGCGCAGCACGGCGAGGGTCGCCCGCCCCAGCCGCCCGGGCAGGATCAGCACGTCCCACCGCCGGCCCGCCGGCAGCAGGGCGGTCCCCCGGGGGCTGCGCTTCCAGTCCCACCGGAAGGCGTCCGGATCCGGGGCCGCCGCCGCGAGCCAGTCCACCACGGTCTTGATCTCCGAGCCCTGCATCGCCCGGCCTCCGTTCCCTGTAGGTGAGGGGTCCTCACCGGGAGAGAGCGGGGCCGGGCGCGACGATGACGCGGGTTCGGTTCGGACGAGGAGGTGAACCGGCTCACGCACCGAAGACGCGGATACGCCGGTGCGCGCCCCCCGGAGCCGTCAGCTGTCGAAGCCGAGGCCGAACTTGTCCAGCGTCCTCAGCCACAGGTTGCGGCGGCCGCCGCGGGCGTCGGCCCGGGCCAGGGACCACTTGGTGAGGGTGATGCCGGTCCAGGCGAACGGCTCGGGCGGGAACGGCATCGGCTTGGACCTGACCATCTGCAGTTCGGTCCGCTCGCTGCGCAGGCCGTCCAGCAGGTCGAGCATCACGTCCGCGCCGAAGCGGGTGGCGCCGACGCCGAGCCCGGTGTAGCCCGCGGCGTACGCGACCCGGCCGGAGTGGGCGGTGCCGAAGAAGGCGGAGAAGCGGGAGCAGGTGTCGATGGCCCCGCCCCAGGCGTGGCTGAAGTTCACGCCCTCCAGCTGCGGGAACGCGGTGAAGAAGTGCTGCGCCAGCTTCAGGTACGTCTCGGGGCGGTGGTCGTACTCGGAGTCGAGCCGGCCCTTGTAGGGGTAGACGGCGTCGTAGCCGCCCCACAGGATCCGGTTGTCCGGGGTGATCCGGAAGTAGTGGAACTGGTTGGCGCTGTCGCCCATGCCCTGGCGGCGCTGCCAGCCGATGGCCTTCAGCTGGTCAGCGGTCAGCGGCTCGGTCATCAGCGCGTAGTCGTAGACCGGGACGGTGAACGGGCGGATCCGCTTGACCAGGGAGGGGAAGATGTTGGTGCCGAGGGCCACCCGCCGGGCGAAGATCCGCCCGTACGGGGTGCGCACGGCCATCCCCGGGCCCGAGGAGGCCAGCGACAGGCCCCGGGTGTTCTCGTAGATGCGCACGCCGAGGCCGAGGCAGGCCCGCTTCAGGCCCCAGGCGAGCTTGGCGGGGTTGAGCATGGCCACGCCGTCGGTGTCCCACAGGCCGGCGAGGAAGGTCGGGGAGTCGACCTCGGCGCGCACCTCGTCGCGGTCCAGCCAGCGCGAGCCGGCCGCCAGGCCGAGCTTCTGCGCCTCCTCGTGGAGTGCGCGCAGCTCCTCGACCTGGTGGGGCTCGGTGGCCACGTCGATCTCGCCGGTGCGCTCGAAGTCGCAGTCGATGCCGTAGCGGGCGACCGCCGCCTCGATCTCGTCGAGGTTGCGGGCGCCCAGCTCCTCCAGCCGGGCGAGTTCGCCGGGCCACCGGGTCAGGCCGTTGGCGAGGCCGTGCGTGAGGGAGGCGGCGCAGAAGCCGCCGTTGCGGCCGGAGGCGGCCCAGCCCGCCTCCTTGGACTCGATCAGGACGACGTCCCGGGCGGGGTCGCGCTCCTTGGCGATCAGCGCGGTCCACAGGCCGCTGTACCCGCCGCCGATGACCAGCAGGTCGCAGGCCTCGTCGGAGGTCAGCGCCGGCTGTGCGGCGGGCTTGCCGGGGTCGTCCAGCCAGTACGAGACCGGCAGTGCTTCGGAAAGGGATTTCGCAACGCTTCGCATGGCGACTGGGGCCATGTCTTCCAACTCCCTACAGAGTTACTTGGGCTGTGCCTTCTTGCGGCGGTTGCCGACCGTCTGGGCGGCGAGGACCACCAGCACCGCGATGACGAACATCGCCGTGCCGATGACGTTGATCTGCACGGGCGTACCGCGTTGGGCCGATCCCCACACGAACATGGGGAAGGTGACGGTGTTGCCCGAGTTGAAATTGGTGATGATGAAGTCGTCGAAGGAGAGCGCGAAGGCCAGCAGTGCGCCGGCCGCGATGCCGGGCGCCGCGATCGGCAGGGTGACCCGTACGAAGGTCTGCACCGGGCCCGCGTAGAGGTCGCGGGCGGCCTCCTCCAGCCGCGGGTCCATCGACAGCACGCGCGCCTTGACGGCGGCGACGACGAAGCTGAGGCAGAACATGATGTGGGCGATCAGGATCGTCCAGAAGCCCAGCTGGACGCCCATGTTGAGGAACAGCGCGAGCAGCGAGGCGGCCATCACGATCTCGGGCATGGCCATGGGCATGAAGATCAGCGAGTTGACCGCGCCGCGCGCCCGGAACCGATACCTGACCAGGGCGAACGCGATGGCGGTGCCCAGCAGGGTGGCGGCGGGGGTGGACCACAGGGCGATCTGGAGCGACAGGGACAGGGAGCCGCAGAGGTCGGCGACCCCGCACGGGTCCTTCCAGGCGTCGAGGGAGAACTCCTGCCAGGCGTAGTTGAACCGCCCGGCGGGGTTGTTGAAGGAGAACAGCGTCACGACGAGGTTCGGCAGCACCATGTAGGCGAGCGTGCCGAGACCGGCGATGACCACGAAGTTGCGGCGGAGCCACTGCATCAGACCAGGTCCTCCGTCCCCGCCCGGCGGATGTAGATGGTGACCATGACCAGCACGATGGCCATGAGGATGAACGAGAGCGCGGCCGCCGTCGGGTAGTCGAGGATGCGCAGGTACTGCGACTGGATGACGTTGCCGATCATGCGGGTGTCCGTGGAGCCCAGGAGCTCGGCGTTGACGTAGTCGCCGCTCGCCGGGATGAAGGTGAGCAGGGTCCCGGAGACCACGCCCGGCATGGACAGCGGGAAGGTGACCTTCCGGAAGGTGGTGGCGGGGCGGGCGTAGAGGTCCCCGGCCGCCTCGTGGAGGCGCGGGTCGATGCGCTCCAGGGAGGTGTACAGCGGAAGGATCATGAAGGGGAGGAAGTTGTACGTGAGGCCGCAGACCACCGCGAGCGGCGTGGCCAGCACCCGGTCGCCCTCGGTGAGGCCGAGCCAGCTGGTGACGTCCAGGAAGCCGATCGCGTTGAGGAAGGAGACGACCGGGCCGCCGTCGGACAGGATCGTCTTCCAGGCCAGGGTGCGGATCAGGAAGCTGGTGAAGAACGGCGCGATGACCAGCACCAGCAGCAGGTTGCGCCAGCGGCCCGCCCGGAAGGCGATCAGGTAGGCCAGCGGGTAGCCGAGCAGCAGGCACAGCACGGTCGCGGTGCCGGCGTACAGCAGGGAGCGCAGGAACTGCGGGAGGTACTCGGTGAAGGCGTCCCAGTAGGTCCCGAAGTGCCAGGTGACCTGGAAGCCCTCTTCGAGGGAGCCGGTCTGCACCGAGGTGGAGGCCTGGTAGATCATCGGCAGCACGAAGAAGACGAGCAGCCAGAGGATGCCGGGCAGCAGCAGCCAGTACGGGACCAGCCGTCTGCGCAGGGAGGGCTTGTGGACCGGGGGCTCGGCGGGGGCGGGGGCCTCGGGTGGGGCCGCGGTGGCGGTCATGCGCTCTCCTCGACCGTCTCGACCGTCTCGATGCCCGCGTCGCCCGTCGTCCCTGCAAGCATGGACTGGGCGGCGTCCAGGCCGAAGGTGTGCTCCGGGTTCCAGTGGAGGACCACCTCGGTGCCCGGCGTCAGGCGGGGGTCGCGCTCGATGTTCTGTACGTAGACCTCCAGCTCTGGGCAGACCGGGCTGTCGATCACGAACTGGGTGGAGACGCCGATGAAGGAGGAGTCGGCGATCCGGCCGACGACCTTGTTGCGGCCGGCCGCGACGGTGTGCTCCTCGTCCGCGGGGACCAGGGAGATCTTCTCGGGGCGCACGCCCACCAGCAGCTTCCCGCCGGCCTTGGGGGTGGTCGAGCAGCGGGCGGCGGGCAGCCGGAGCTTGGTCCCGGCGGAGCTGACGACGACGTCGGAGCCTCCGGTCTCGACGACCTCGGCCTCGATGAGGTTGGAGGTGCCGAGGAAGTTCGCGACGAAGGTGGTGCGCGGGTTCTCGTAGAGCTCGGCGGGCGCGCCGAGCTGCTCCACCCGGCCGCCGTTCATCACGGCGACGGTGTCGGCCATGGTCATGGCCTCCTCCTGGTCGTGCGTGACGTGCACGAAGGTGATGCCGACCTCGGTCTGGATCCGCTTGAGCTCCAGCTGCATCTGGCGGCGCAGCTTGAGGTCGAGGGCGCCGAGGGGCTCGTCGAGCAGGAGCACCTGCGGGTGGTTGATCAGGGCGCGGGCGACGGCGACGCGCTGCTGCTGGCCGCCGGAGAGCTGGTGGGGCTTGCGCTGGGCGAACTGGCCGAGCTCGACCAGCTCCAGCATCTCCTCGACCTGCTTCTTGACGGACTTGATGCCGCGGCGGCGCAGGCCGAAGGCCACGTTCTCGTAGATGCTCAGGTGCGGGAAGAGCGCGTAGCTCTGGAAGACCGTGTTCACGGGGCGCTTGTACGGGGGCAGCTGGGTGACGTCGCGCTCGCCCAGGTGCACCGTGCCGGTGGAGGGCTCCTCCAGGCCGGCGATCATGCGCAGGGTCGTGGTCTTTCCGCAGCCGGAGGCGCCGAGCAGGGCGAAGAAGGAGCCCTGGGGGATGGTGAGGTCCAGCGGGTGCACGGCGGTGAACGTGCCGTAGTGCTTGCTGATCCCGGCGAGGCGGACGTCGCCGCCCGCGGTCTTGTCAGTCATGGGTCGCGGCCTTCGGTGGTGGTGTTCTTCGGAAGAGTTGCGGGGGGCGGTGCCGGTGCGGGCGCTCGTCAGGCTCCGATGAGCTTGGCGAACTTCTCCTCGTACTCGGTCTCTTCCTCGCTGGTGAGCATGCGGAAGGCATGGGCCCTGGCGGTCATCTCCTCGTCCGGAATGATCAAGGGGTTGTCCGCGAGCGCAGGATCGATTTTCGCAAGGTCTTCCTTGACGCCGGCGACCGGGCACACGTAGCTGATGAAGGCCGCGAGCTGGGCGGCGATCGGGGGCTCGTAGTAGAAGTCGATGAGCTTCTCCGCGTTGGCCTTGTGGCGGGCGTGGGCCGGGACGAGGAGGTTGTCGCTGGAGGTGATGTAGCCGACGGTGGGGACCGCGTACTGGATGTCCGGGTTGCCGGCCTGCAGCTGGATGATGTCACCGGCCCAGGCCAGGCAGGCCGCGAGGTCGCCCTTGTCCAGGTCGGCGGTGTAGTCGTTGCCGGTGAAGCGGCGGATCTGCTTGGAGTCCACGCCCTTCTGGAGCCGGGCGATGGCCGCGTCGTAGTCCGGCGTGGTGAAGGTCGCCGGGTCCTTGCCCTGGTCGAGGAGGGTCATGCCGACGGTGTCGCGCATCTCGGTGAGGAAGCCGACCCGGCCCTTGAGGGTGGGGTCGTCCAGCATCTGCGTGACGGAGTCGACCTTCTTCCCGCCGGTCGCCTTGGTGTTGTAGGCGATCACGGTGTTGATGCCGGTCCACGGGTAGCTGTGGGCGCGGCCGGGGTCCCAGTCGGGGCTGCGGTACTGCGGGATCAGGTTGGCGAAGGCGTGCGGCAGGTGGGAGGGGTCCAGCTTCTGCGCCCAGCCCAGGCGGATGATGCGGGCCGCGAGCCAGTCGGTGACGACGATCAGGTCGCGGCCCGTGTCCTGGCCGGCCGCCAACTGCGGGCGGATCTTGCCGAAGAACTCGACGTTGTCGTTGATGTCCTCGGTGTAGTTGACCTGGATGCCGGTCCGCTTGGTGAACTCCACCAGCGTCGGATGGGTCTTCTCGTCGTCGCTGACGTCCATGTACTCGGTCCAGTTGGAGAAGTTGATCACCTTCTCCGTGTCCGAGTGGTCGTCGGAGGCCGCCGTCGCCCCGTCGCGCCTGGCCGGCGGGATGCCGCAGGCGCTCAGGGAGGCCAGGCCGCCGAGGGTGAGCGCGCCGGCGCCTGAGGCGCGCAGCAGCGAGCGGCGGGTGAGGGCGCCGCGGCCGCCGGTGAGGCTCCGCCGCATCGCGGCGACCTGCGCCGCGGAGAGGCGTTCGGGCTCGAACTGCTCCATGGGCTGTGCCCTTTCGGGATGGGTGGGCCGCTGGTCGGACGGCCGGCTGCTGCTATCGGTCCCCGAAGATCGTGCGGTGCCAGTCCTTCGCGGCGACCGCCGTGTTGTCGTACATCACGTGCTTGACCTGCGTGTACTCCTCGAAGGAGTACGAGCTCATGTCCTTTCCGAAGCCGCTCGCCCCGTATCCCCCATGGGGCATCTCACTGATGATCGGAATGTGGTCGTTGATCCACACGCAGCCCGCCCTGAGCTCGCGGGTGGCGCGGCCCGTCCGGTAGACGTCGCGGCTCCAGGCGGATGCGGCGAGTCCGTACGGGGTGTCGTTGGCCAGCGCGATGCCCTCGTCGTCGGTGTCGAAGGGCAGCACGACGAGGACCGGCCCGAAGACCTCCGACTGGACGATCTCGCTGTCCTGCGGCGCGCCGGTGATCAGAGTGGGCCGGTAGTACGCGCCGTCGGCGAGGGCGCCGCCGGGGACGCCGCCGCCGGTGGCGACGGTGGCGTAGCCGCGGGCGCGCTCGACGAAGCCGGCGACGCGGTCGCGCTGGGCGTGGGAGACGAGCGGCCCGAGGTCGGTCGCCGGGTCGAGGGGGTCGCCGAGGCGGACGCCCTCCATCAGCTCGGCGACGCGGGCGGTGAAGGCCTCGTACAGGGGGCGCTGGACGTACGCGCGGGTGGCGGCCGTGCAGTCCTGACCGGTGTTGATCAGGGAGGCGGCGACGGCGCCGTGGGCGGCGGCCTCCGGGTCGGCGTCGTCGAAGACGAGGAAGGGGGCCTTGCCGCCGAGCTCCAGGTGGAGCCGCTTGACGGTGGCGGTGGCGATCTCGGCGACGCGCTTGCCGACTGCGGTGGATCCGGTGAAGGAGGTCATGGCGACGTCCGGGTGGCCGACCAGGTGCTCGCCGGCGTCCCGGCCGGCGCCGGTGACGATGTTGATCACACCGTCGGGGATGCCCGCCTCCGTGGCGGCCTGCGCGAACATCAGGGAGGTCAGCGGGGTCAGCTCGGCCGGCTTCAGGACGATGGTGTTGCCCGCGGCGACGGCCGGGAGGATCTTCCAGGCGGCCATCTGGAGCGGGTAGTTCCAGGGGGCGATGGAGCCGACGACCCCGATCGCCTCCCTGCGTACGTACGAGGTGTGGTCCCCCGAGTACTCGGCGGCCGCCTGCCCCTGGAGGTGGCGGGCGGCGCCCGCGAAGAAGGCGGTGTTGTCGATCGTCCCCGGTACGTCGAACTCGGTGGCCAGCTTGATCGGCTTGCCGCACTGGAGCGACTCGGCGTACGCGAGGTCCTCCGCCTGCGCGGCCAGGACGGCCGCCAGCCGGTGCAGGGCGTCCGAGCGCTCCGCGGGGGTGGCCGTGGACCAGGCGGGGAAGGCGCGCCGGGCGGCGGCCACGGCCTCGTCCACGTCGGCGGTGGAGGCCAGCTCGTAGGTGAGCACCTCCTCACCGGTGGCGGGGTCGACCACGGTGTGCGACCGTCCGGAGGTACCGGTCCGCAGACGGCCGTCGATGTACTGCGCGCCGTCCGCGAAGCGGTCCTTGACCTGGAAGCTACCCATCACGCTCTCACGCCCTCGTGGCTTCAGCTCGAATTGAGTGCCGATCCTGGCAGAGGTGTTACCCGCAGCCAAGGGATTCCGTTGTTGCCTTTTGATTACGCGACGGAATCGGTCGACCATGTGTCGAGGCAGCCGGCAATTCCCGTACGAAGTGTCCGTGGCGACTGCCAGACTCCCGTGCATGGAGAAGATCGACAAGTTGATCGAGCAGGTCAGCCGCGGTGACCGGGTGAAGTTCCTGCCCTTCTGGGGACACCGGCCGCGGCCCGACGGGACGCTCGGGCCGAGCTGTCTGAGCCAGTGGTGGCCCTCTCCCTTCACCGTGGACGGCGTCCGCTACGAGACCGCCGAGCACTGGATGATGGCCGGGAAGGCGCGCCTCTTCGGGGACACCGACGGGGAGCGCGCCGCCCTCGCGGCCGGGACCCCGGCCGAGGCGAAGAAGGCCGGGCGGCTGGTGCGCGGCTTCGACGACGAGGTGTGGGAGCGGGAGCGGTTCGCCCTGGTGGTGGAGGGCAGCGTGCACAAGTTCCGCTCCACGCCGCAGCTGCGCTCGTACCTGCTGACCACCGGGGACCGGGTGCTGGTCGAGGCGAGCCCGATGGACCGCGTCTGGGGCATCGGCCTGGCCGCCGACGACGCGCGGGCGCTCGACCCGGCGCGCTGGCGCGGGCTGAACCTGCTCGGCTTCGCGCTGATGGAGGCCCGGGAGCGGCTGCGCGCGGAGGCACAGGAGGCGTAGGCGGCGTGGGAGGCGGGCCGCCCCCGCCTTGGTCTCGGAGGTGCGTGCGGGACGGCCGGTGCGCAGGCGACGGCATGGCATGCAGCCCGCCGCCGACCTTTCGACCTCGGGCGTCCCGCACGTCACGCCCTCCCCCCGTGCACGGAATTCGGGGGAGGTCTCATGGCCCGCTTCAGCCGCCCGCGCTCCGAGCTGTTCCTGCTCGCCGTCGCCGACTTCGTGACGCAGCGCACCGCCCACGAGGACGCCCAGGAGCGCGACGACCGCTTCGCGGCCCTGGTCCGCATCCTCGCCGTCGAGGACCCGCAGGGACCGCCGGCCTGCCGGGCCGGCTGCGCGGCGAGGGCGACCTGCGCACCGCCTCGCTCGTCGGCGCCGCCGCCGATGAGGTCAAGGCACGGCTGGACGCGGGCGCCGTGCGCCGTCTCTCCTTCCGGCACCTCGCTGCTGAAGTACGACACCGCGTCCGAGGGCTTCCGCTTCGGCGACGTGCTGAACCTCGTGCACGCCGCGCCGGACCGGCCAAGCCGCGGCAGGGCGAGCTGTTCCGCCACGCCCTCGACCCGCCACCACCCGGAAGCGGCCGACGCGCTGCTGCGCGGCCTGCGCAACGTCGACGGGGCCGGGGTCTCGGACGAGTTGGCGGGGCAGGTCGCCGCGCGGATTCTGCGACCCGGAAGCGGTCGCCCGGTCGCGGCAGTTCCCGTTCGGCTACCTGGTCGCCCACCAGCGGCGCCCTCGCTGCGCTGGGCGGAACCGCTCCAGCAGGGCCTCGGGCACTCGCTGGCGTCCGTGCCCGCGCTGCCGGGGCGCCCCTCGTCCCCGTCGACCGGTCCGGGTCGATGTGGTCGCCGCTGTCCGAGCGCTCGCAGCTCAACCGGGCCGACGCCGCGGCCCTGTTCGGCACGGCGCTGGCCCTGCGCGCCGAGCACGCGGACCCGGTGCGGTTTCGGGTGGGGCACGCGCCCTCCGGGGCCGCGAACCGGCACACCTTCGGCGGGCTCACCGACGCGGCCGTCCGCAGGGTGCCGCTGATCGGGGCCGGTCGGGACGCCGACTGGCCGTCGGTCGGCTGAGGCCGGCCGCACGCCCACCACGCGTGGTGACGGGGCGTCAGACCTTCTCGCGCATCCGCGAGTTGGAGTAGGGGCTGTCGAAACCGCCGCCCCCGGCGTCGCGTTCGAGGATCCCGACGATCCCCAGCGCGAGGACCGCCGCGCCCAGCGCGATGCCTATCGCGCCCGTGATGATGCCCGCCAGGGCCACGCCGCCGTTGGTGGCCTCGCCCCGGCGGGCCTTGCCGCGCCCGAGCGCACCGAAGACGACCGCCCCGATGCCGATGCCGATCGCCAGCAGGCTGGTGATGCACCCGACGACCGAGAGGATGCCGAGGACGAGCGCGGTGACGCCGAACCCGTTGCGCGGCTGCCCGCCGTAGGGGGCGTACGGGGCGTAGCCCGGGTAGCCGGGATGGCCGGGGTAGCCGTACCCGGACGGGGCGTTCGGCGGACCGGGGTGTGCGTAGCCGCCGGGGGCCGGGTAGGCGTAGGCCGGGGGCGGGGCGGCGGGTCCGGGCGGGGCGGGCGCCGGGGCCGGCGCGGGCCCGGGGTACGCGGTGGGTATCGGCGCGGGCGGTACCTGGGCCCCCGCCCCCGGCATCCCGGCGATCGTGATCTGGTCGTGCACGGACGGCGGCCCGGGCACCACCGGTCGCCCCTGCGGCCCGCCGTACTCCCCCGGCGACCGCTCCGGCGGCGCCCACGGGTCCCCGGGCTCGGGACTCTGGTCGGTCATGCGTCGCCCCCTTCTCGTACGGCCATGCTATGCGCTGCGTCCGACAGCCCGGGGGCTGCCTACGATGAAGCCCGATCCGTCCGCACACGATCATCCCGGAGGCCCTACCGTGCCCGATCCGACCGCCTTCATCGCGGGGCTCCCCAAGGCCGAGCTCCACGTCCACCACATCGGCTCGGCCTCCCCGCGCATCGTGGCCGAACTCGCCTCCCGGCACCCCGACTCCAAGGTCCCCACCGACCCGGAGGCGCTCGCCGACTACTTCACCTTCACCGACTTCGCCCACTTCATCGACGTGTACCTCTCCGTCGTGGACCTGGTGCGCACCCCCGACGACGTGCGGACCCTCACCTTCGAGGTCGCCCGGGACATGGCACGGCAGAACATCCGCTACGCGGAGCTGACCATCACCCCGTACTCCTCGACCCGCCGCGGCATCGACGAGCACGCGTTCATGGCGGCCATCGAGGACGCCCGCAAGGCCGCCGAGGCCGAACTCGGCGTCATCCTGCGCTGGTGCTTCGACATCCCCGGCGAGGCCGGCCTGGAGGCCGCGGCAGAGACCGCCCGCCTCGCCGTGGACCTGCGCCCGGAGGGCCTGGTCTCCTTCGGCCTCGGCGGCCCCGAGATCGGCGTCCCGCGACCGCAGTTCAAGCCGTACTTCGACGCCGCCCGGGCCGCGGGCCTGCGCAGCGTGCCGCACGCCGGCGAGACCACCGGGCCCGAGACGGTCTGGGACGCCATCCGCGAGCTCGGCGCCGAGCGCATCGGCCACGGCACCAGCGCCGTCCGGGACCCGGAGCTGCTGGCCTACCTGGCCGAGCACCGCATCGCGCTGGAGGTCTGCCCGACGTCGAACATCGCCACCCGCGCCGTGGCCGACCTGGACCGGCACCCGGTCAGGGAGATGGTCGAGGCGGGCGTGCTCGTCACCATCAACAGCGACGACCCGCCGATGTTCGGCACCGATCTCAACACCGAGTACGCGGTCGCCGCCCGGCTCCTCGACCTCGACGAGCGCGGGACCGCGCAGCTGGCGAAGAACGCGGTCGAGGCCTCCTTCCTGGACCCGGCCGGCAAGGAGCGGATCACCGCGGAGATCGACGCCTACACCGAGTCCTGGCTCGCGCGCTGACGCCACCGGAGAATGAACGCCATGCGCGCCCTGACGGCGGTCGCCCACCGCGGCGACCCCTACCGGTTCCCCGAGAACACCGTGCCCTCCGTCCGCTCCGCGTTCGCGCGCGGGGCGGATGCGGTCGAGATCGACGTACGGCTGACCCGTGACGGGGTGCCGGTGCTCCTGCACGACGACACGCTGTGGCGGCTGTGGCGGAACGACGTGCGGCTGGACGCGGTCACGGCCGCCCAGCTGCGGGAGATGACGGCGGGCGGGGTGCCGACCCTGCACGAGGCCCTGGCGGCCTCGGGCACGGGCCGGGTGATGGTCGACCTGCCGGGTGCGACCGCCGAGGCGGTGCGGACGGTGGTCGGGGTGGTCCGCGCGTGCGGGGCGCGCGAGCGCACGTACTACAGCGCGGGCCCGGACACCATGCTGGCCGTCCGCGCCGCGGATCCGGACGCGGAGATCGCGCTGACCTGGACGACGCTGGCCCCGCCGCGCCGGGTGCTGATCGACGCGGTGGCGCCGGCCTGGCTCAACTACCGCTTCGGGCTGGTCGGCCGGGAGCTGGTGGACGCGCTGCACCGGGACGGCCTGAAGGTCTCCGCGTGGACCGCCGACACCCGCCGCTCGATGCGCGGGCTGCTCGCGGCCGGGGTGGACGGGATCACCACCAACCGGATCGACGCCCTGACCGCCGTCCGCGCCCGGTTCGGCCGCTGAGGCCCGTCAGGCGGTGGCGGGCAGCGCCTCCAGGCGTTTGACGAGGCGGCGGAGCACGAGCAGCGGGATCACCCCGAAGACCCCGAAGGAGATGTCGATGAGGCTCCAGCCGAAGGGGATGCCCCGGACGGGCCCGCAGACCAGGGCCAGGGGGATGATGCCGGCGCAGGCGATCATGCCGGCGTCGATGATCCAGATGTTGCGCACGGGGTCGCGCAGGACGCCGTAGAAGAAGACGGCGATCACCAGGTGGGCGAAGGCGAGCCAGTCGGTGCCGTAGAGGAGGAACGGGTACTGCGCGTCGGCCTGGTCCAGGCCCTCCCCGACCCGGCTCAGCCAGGCGTGGGACACCAGGGAGTTGGCCCAGCGCAGTTCGGTGACCAGGGGGAAGGCCGTGAGCCCGCTGAGGACGAGGCACACGATGAACAGGATCAGCCAGGCACGGATACGCCGCTGGAGGGCGTTTCTCTCGCTCATGGCAGCACCCTACGCCCGGAGTTGAACACGTTCAGCAGATTTCCTGAACGTGTTCACTTCCGTGGTGATGATCACAGCCCGGCGATGGCGTTCCAGCGGCGGGCGAAGGAGCGGCGCTCGGCGGTGGTGACGGCACGGGCCACGGCCAGGCGCCGCCGCATGCCCTCGTCGGGGAACATCAGCGGGTTCTCGGCCAGCTCCGCCGTCTCCTTGTCCTGTGAGGCGGCCAGCACCTCGCGGGCGGCCGGCACGGGGCAGACGTAGTTGACGAAGGCGGCGAGCTCGGCGGCCACCTCCGGGTCGTAGTAGTAGTCCACGAGGGCCTCGGCATTGGCCTTGTGCCGGGCCAGGTTGGGTATGAGCATGCTCTCCGACCACAGCTCGCCGCCCTCCTCGGGGACCACGAACTCGATGTCGGGGTTGTCGGCCTTGAGCTGGATGGCGTCGCCCGAGTAGGCCTGGCAGGCCAGCACGTCGCCCTTGGCGAGGTCGGAGGTGTAGTCGTTGCCGGTGAAGCGGCGGATGTGCTTCTTGCGCACGAGCTCCTCGACCTGGTCGCACATCCGGTGGAAGTCGGCCTCGGTCCACCGGGTGACGTCCACGCCATTGCCCTGCATCAGCAGGGCGAAGGACTCGTCGAGGCCGGAAAAGAGGGTGACCCGGCCCGCCAGGTCCGGGTGCCACAGGTCCTTGACGGACCTGACCTCCCGACCGAGGGCCTTGCGGTTGTAGGCGATGCCGGTGATCCCCGACTGCCAGGGGACGGTGTGCAGGCGCCCCTCGTCGAAGCCGGGCGAGCGCAGCTGCGGGTCGAGGTGCGCGGCCACGTTCGGCTGCGCGGCGCGGTCCATCTTCTGGACCCAGCCCAGCTCGACGTACCGGGTGGCCATCCAGTCGGTGATCACCACCAGGTCGCGGCCGGTGTCCTGGTGGTTCATCAGGGCGGGGCTGAGCTTGCCGAAAAACTCGTCGTTGTCGTTGATCTCCTCGCTGTAGGAGACCTCGATGCCGGTCTTCCGCGTGAAGGCCTCCAGGGTGGGGCGGCGCTCCTCGTCCTCCTCGTCGGTGTCGATGTACAGCGGCCAGTTGGAGAAGGTGAGGCTCCGGTCCCGCCCCGAGCGGTCCGGACCTCCCCGCCGGTCCTCGGGGACGTACGCGGACGGCACGCCGCAGCCGGCGAGGGCCGCGAGGAGGCCGGCGGCACCGAGTCCGCGCAGCGCCGTGCGGCGGGAGAAGGCGAGTTCAGGCATGGACAGGAGCCTCGGGGGACGTGACGGGGGCGGGCAATGGACACATTGTCCACTGCCCGCCCCTTGATCCAACTCAGGCGGCCCTTGCGCGCACCCGGCCGGACCGCGCCCCGCCGCCTCCGGGCGATCAGCCGTCGAGCGAGGTCATCACGTGCTTGATGCGGGTGTAGTCCTCGAAGCCGTACGCGGACAGGTCCTTGCCGTAGCCGGACTTCTTGAAGCCGCCGTGCGGCATCTCGGCGACCAGCGGGATGTGGGTGTTGATCCACACGCAGCCGAAGTCGAGCTTCTTGGACATGCGCATCGCCCGGCCGTGGTCCTTGGTCCACACCGAGGAGGCGAGGGCGAACTCGACGCCGTTCGCGTACTCCACGGCCTGCGCCTCGTCCGTGAAGGACTGGACGGTGATGACGGGGCCGAAGACCTCGTTCTGGACGATCTCGTCGTCCTGCTTGAGGCCGGAGACGACGGTCGGGGCGTAGAAGTAGCCCTTGTCGCCGACCCGGTGGCCGCCCGCCTCGACCTTGGCGTGCGCCGGGAGGCGGTCGATGAAGCCCGCGACCTGGCTCAGCTGGTTGGGGTTGTTCAGCGGGCCGTAGAGCACGTCCTCGTCGTCCGGCTGGCCGGTCTTGGTGTCCGCGGCGGCCTTGGCGAGTGCGGCCACGAACTCGTCGTGGATGGACTCGTGCACGAGGACGCGGGTGGCGGCGGTGCAGTCCTGGCCGGCGTTGAAGTAGCCGGCGACGGCGATGTCCTCGACGGCCTTGGCGATGTCGGCGTCCTCGAAGACCACGACCGGGGCCTTGCCACCGAGCTCCAGGTGGACGCGCTTGACGTCCTTCGAGGCGCTCTCGGCGACCTGCATGCCGGCGCGGACGGAGCCGGTGATGGAGGCCATCGCCGGGGTGGAGTGCTCGACCATGGCCTTGCCGGTCTCGCGGTCGCCGCAGACGACGTTGAAGACGCCCTTGGGCAGGATCGAGTCGATGATCTCCGCCATCAGGACGGTGGAGGCGGGGGTGGTGTCCGAGGGCTTGAGCACCACGGTGTTGCCCGCGGCGATGGCCGGGGCGAACTTCCACACGGCCATCATCATCGGGTAGTTCCACGGCGCGACCTGGGCGCAGACGCCGACCGGCTCACGGCGGATGATCGAGGTCATCCCGTCCATGTACTCGCCCGCGGAGCGGCCCTCCAGCAGTCGGGCCGCACCGGCGAAGAAGCGGATCTGGTCCACCATCGGGGGCAGCTCCTCGCTGGCCGTGAGGCCCAGCGGCTTGCCCGTGTTCTCGGACTCGGCGGCGACCAGCTCGTCCGCGCGCGCCTCGAAGGCGTCGGCGATCTTGAGCAGGGCCTTCTGCCGCTCGGAGGGGGTGGTGTCGCGCCAGCCCGGGAAGGCGGCAGCGGCGGCGGCCATGGCCGCGTCCACGTCGGCCTGGCCGGAGAGCGGCGCCGTGGCGTACACCTCGCCCGTGGCGGGGTTGACCACGTCGGTGGTCCGCCCGTCGGCGGCGTCCTTGAACTCCCCGCCGATGTAGTTGCGCAGACGACGCAGTTCGGTGGTCACTACAGCCACACTCCTGATCACATGTCCAATGATTGAGACGCTTCCCCAAGCCTAGCTGCTGGGCGGACGCTTTCGACAGGGCCAGACACGGCCACCTACGAAATCAGTGAGATCCACATCCGAAGACAACGGATTTCATTGAATCCGTCTTGCGGAACAGACGACTCCTCGTGCAGAGTGAGGTCGTGGTCAGTCGAAGCGCAGATTCCAGGAACAGGCAGCCGTCCCCTTCGGTCGATGCTGTGTCGCTCGCGATCATCGAGCAACTGCAGGAGGACGGCCGTCGGCCGTACGCGGCGATCGGCAAGGCCGTGGGCCTGTCCGAGGCGGCCGTGCGCCAGCGCGTGCAGAAACTGCTCGACCAGGGCGTCATGCAGATCGTCGCCGTCACCGACCCGCTCACCGTGGGCCTGCGTCGCCAGGCCATGGTCGGCATCAACGTCGAGGGCGACGTCGACCCGGTGGCCGATGCGCTGACCCAGATGGCCGAGTGCGAGTACGTGGTGATGACCGCGGGCTCGTTCGACCTGATGGTGGAGATCGTCTGCGAGGACGACGACCACCTGCTGGAAACGATCAACAAGAAGATCCGCGCGCTCCCCGGCGTGCGATCCACCGAAAGCTTCGTCTACCTGAAGCTGAAGAAGCAGACCTACATGTGGGGAACCCGATAACCGTGACCCAGGACCTGTCCAAGACCGCGTACGACCACCTGTGGATGCACTTCACCCGCATGTCCTCGTACGAGAACACCCCCGTCCCCACCATCGTCCGCGGTGAGGGCACCTACATCTACGACGACAAGGGCAAGCGCTACCTCGACGGTCTCGCCGGACTGTTCGTGGTCAACGCCGGTCACGGCCGCAAGGAGCTCGCCGAGGTCGCGTACAGGCAGGCGCAGGAGCTCGCGTTCTTCCCGGTGTGGTCCTACGCCCACCCGAAGGCCGTCGAACTGGCCGAGCGCCTCGCCGGCTACGCGCCGGGCGACCTGAACAAGGTCTTCTTCACCACCGGCGGCGGCGAGGCCGTCGAGACCGCCTGGAAGCTGGCCAAGCAGTACTACAAGCTCAAGGGCAAGCCGACCAAGTACAAGGTCATCTCGCGTGCGGTCGCCTACCACGGCACCCCGCAGGGCGCCCTGTCCATCACCGGCCTGCCGGCCCTGAAGGCCCCCTTCGAGCCGCTGGTGCCCGGTGCGCACAAGGTGCCGAACACCAACATCTACCGCGCCCCGATCCACGGCGACGACCCGGAGGCCTTCGGCCGCTGGTGCGCCGACCAGATCGAGCAGCAGATCCTCTTCGAGGGCGCCGACACCGTCGCCGCCGTCTTCCTGGAGCCGGTACAGAACGCCGGCGGCTGCTTCCCGCCGCCGCCCGGGTACTTCCAGCGCGTCCGCGAGATCTGCGACACCTACGACGTGCTCCTCGTCTCCGACGAGACGATCTGCGCCTTCGGCCGCCTCGGCACGATGTTCGCCTGCGACAAGTTCGACTACGTACCGGACATGATCACCTGCGCCAAGGGCATGACCTCGGGCTACTCCCCGATCGGCGCCTGCATCGTCTCGGACCGCGTGGCCGAGCCCTTCTACAAGGGCAGCAACACGTTCCTGCACGGCTACACCTTCGGCGGGCACCCGGTGTCCTCCGCGGTGGCCCTCGCCAACCTCGACATCTTCGACAAGGAGGGCCTCAACCAGCACGTGCTGGACAACGAGTCCGCCTTCCTGAAGACGCTGCAGAAGCTGCACGACCTGCCGATCGTCGGCGACGTCCGCGGAAACGGCTACTTCTACGGCATCGAGCTCGTCAAGGACAAGGTCACCAAGGAGTCCTTCACGGACGAGGAGACCGAGCGCGTGCTCTACGGCTTCCTCTCCAAGGCCCTCTTCGAGAACGGCCTGTACTGCCGGGCCGACGACCGCGGCGACCCGGTCGTGCAGCTGGCCCCGCCGCTGATCGCGGACCAGGGCACCTTCGACGAGATCGAGGGGATCCTGCGCTCGGTGCTCACCGAGGCGTGGACCAAGCTGTAAATAGGCCGAACACATGGCCCGGATACCCCGTTCGAGTGGGAACGAGGGGGTCCGGGCCGTGTGCTGTCGGCTTTCGGGACGTCCATCTCCTTACATCTCAGTGCGGGCGCCAGTGACCGAAGCGGCTCCGCTTCGTTCCCCCGGACGGAGGTGTACGCCATGGTGGCTCCACCGGACGACGATGTGCTCTGGGCACGGTCCGTCCACTACTCCCACAACGTTTCACCCGGCATCGTCGGGGTCTCGGTCGGCGTCCGCCTGGGCGAGGTCCTCGCCGTGACCGGCCCGCGCGGCAGCGGCAAGACCACCCTGCTGCGCTGCCTCAACGGTCAGCTCGTCCCCCGCGAGGGCGAGGTCTGGTTCAACAGCGTGCCCGTCCACACCCTCGGTGCCCTCGGCCGCGAGCGGCTGCGCCGCGACCGGTTCGGCTGGATCGGCCCCGAACCGGACCTGCTGCCCGAGCTCACCGCCTGGGAGAACGCCGCCCTCCCCCTGCTCGTCGCCGGCGTCGCGCACCGCACCGCGAAACGGGCCGCCCACGCCTGGCTGGACCGGCTCGACATGGGCGGCTCCGCCCGCAGACGCCCCCGCACCCTGGACCGCGCCGAAGCCCAGCGCGTCGCCCTGGCCCGGGCCCTGATCAGCGAGCCCGCCGTGATCTTCGCCGACGAGCCCACCGCGCCGCTGCCCCGCGCAGAGGGCGCCCTGCTCCTGCGCACCCTGACCGCCGCCGCCCGCTCACACGAGATCACCGTGGTGCTGGCCACCCACGACGAGGGCACCGCAGCCGTGGCCGACCGCCGGTTCGCCCTCCTCGACGGCCGCCCCGCCGCCATGGCCGCCGGCCTGTCCGGCCCGGCCGGCCCGGCCGGCCCGGCCGGCGACACCCCGGAGGAGCAGGCCGCGTGCTCGCTCTCCGCCTAGCCCGCGGCTCCCGGCCACTCGTGCAGCTGCGCCGTCTGCTGGTCGCGGCGGCCGCCGCCGGGACCGGCTTCCTCCTGCTGTACGTGCTCGCCGAAGCCGTCGCCCGGCCCGCCGGATCGTTCCCTCGCCTGCTGTGGGCGCTGGTCCCGCTCGCCGCCACCGTCCACCTCGCGGTCGCCGTCGCCCGGACCGACCCCGCCACCCGGCCCCGCGCCGGAATGGACGCCGTCGGGCTGGGCCCCGTACGCCTCTGCCTCGTCGCCGCCGTCTCCACCGCCGTCTCCTGCACCCTGGGCAGCGCCCTGGCCCTCGCCGCCTTCCTCCACCTGCGCGGCGACCTCGGCGGACTCCCCCTCGACGGGGCCGGCGCCCGACTGCTGCACGCAGACCGGCCGCTGCCCGTCGCCGCCGCCCTCACCCTGCTGGCCCTCGTCCCGCTGACCGCCGCGGCCGCCACCGCCCTCGTCCTGCGCCGCGCGCACACCCCGCCCTCCCCGCAGGCCGGCCTGCCCTGGGGCGTCGCCCTCACCGCATGCGGACTCGCCGTCGAGGGCTACGCCGGCCGCACCGGGGCCGTGCTGCCCGCCGGCTGGGTCCTCACCGCCCTCGGGCTCGCCCTCGCCGGCCCCGGACTGGCCTACGCCTGCGGCACCCTGGTCCAGGCGGCCCGCCCGGGCGCGCTCCGGCTGCTCGCCGGCCGGGCCCTGCAGGAGGAGGCGCCCCGCATCGGCCGCCCGCTCGGCGTGCTCTGCGCGGTCGGGGCGGCCGCCCTCAGCACCGCCGCCCTGCCCGGCGGGGGCGGACCCGGCGCACCGCTCGGCCCGCTGACGGCCCCGGCCTGCGCCCTCGTGGCCCTGTGCGCGGCCGCGACCCTGCTCACCGCAGTCGTCGAGGTCCGCCAGAGCCGCTCCGCCGCCCGCGCCGCCCTGCTCGGCCTCGGCACCCCCGGCACCGTCCTGCGGACGGCCGCCACCGTCCGGGCCGGCGCGCTGCTCACCGTGTGCGTACCCGTCAGCTGGGGCGTGGCCCAGCTGACTTCGCTCGCCCTGACCCGCTGATTGCCGCAACAAGCCGGGCCCGGGAGGCAACTTCCGGGCCCGTTCTCACGTCTGGCAGTCGTACCCGCACAAGCGGTACTTACGGCACAACCTGTCACACGTGAACGGAGCCACCGGTGCTCATAGGCCTGCTGACCGCGATAGCGGCGTCCATCTGCTACGGCACGGGATCCGTCCTGCAAGCCGTCGGATCGCGCCGGGCCGCCCGGGCGAACCCGGCCGCCGCCGGGGTGACCGCCCACGGCGGCCCCAATCTGTCGTCCACCGCGAAGGCCGCGATGACCTGGGAATTCATCGTCGGCACCATCCTGGACTTCGCGGGCTTCGGCCTGGGCGCGCTCGCCGCCCGCCTGCTCCCCCTCTTCCTGTCCCAGACGGTCATCAGCGCCAACCTGGTGATCACGGCGGTGCTGAGCGTGCGGATGCTGGGCCTGCGGCTCACCCGCAAGGAGTGGATGTCCATCGGCGTCGTGTGCACGGCGCTGGTGCTGCTGGCCACGGCCGCCGGCCACGAGGGCGGCCACCACGCCCCCATGGCCACCCACTGGTGGCTGTTCGCCGTGACCGCGCTGATCATCGTGGGCGGCACCGTGGCCGTACGCCTGCTGGGCGGGCGGGCGGCGATCCTCGCGGGCCTGCTGTCCGGCCTCGCCTTCGGCGCGCTCGGCGTCGGCGTACGCATCCTGAACGGCATCGACCCCTTCGACCCGGCCGCCCTGCTCGGCGACCCGGCGCTCTACGCCATCGTGCTGGCCGGCGCCGGCGGCATGTACCTGCACACCGTGGCCCTGCAGATCGGCTCGGTGAACGGGGCGACCGCCGCGCTGGTGGTCGGCGAGACCGTGCTGCCCGGGGCGATCGGCGTGCTGTGGCTCGGCGACGCGTCCCGGCCGGGCCTGGCCTGGCTGGCCGTACTCGGCTTCGTCCTCGCGGTGGCCGGCGCCGTGGCCGTGGCCTGGTACGGCAACCACGACGGGGCCGACGCCCCGGAGCCGGGCCGGGAGCCGGAGCCGGAACGGGAGCCGGCACAGCTGCGCTAGCGCCGTAACGCCCGGCGGGGTCCCGCGCGGTCCCCTACGGTGGGGGGATGGACCACCGCCGCGACCGGGTGGCCACGGCGGCGTTCGCGGCCGGCGCCGTCCTCGCCGGGGCCAACGCCGTCGGGGTCAGGTTCTGCCTGCGGGAGCTCGACCCACTGTGGAGCGCCGCCCTGCGGTTCGGTGCCGCGGCGCTGGTGCTGGCCTGCGTGATGGCCCTCCTCCGGATTCCCCGCCCGCGGGGGCGGGCCCTGGCCGGGGCGGCCCTGTACGGGCTGCTCAACTTCGGCGTCACGTTCGCCCTCCTTTACCACGCCCTCGTGCACATCCACGCAGGGCTCGTGCAGACGCTCCTCGCGCTCGTCCCGCTGGCCACCCTGCTGCTCGCCGTCGCACAGCGGCAGGAGCGGCTGCGCGCCACGGCGGCCCTGGGCACGCTGTGCGCCGGGGCCGGGGTCGCGGTCGTCTCCCGGGCCCCGCTCCAGGGCTCGGTGCCGCCCCTGGCCCTGCTCGCCACACTCGGGGGTGTGCTGTCGCTGGCCGAGGCCGCGGTACTGGTGCAGCGGCTGCCGGCGGTGCACCCGGTGGCCATGAACGCGGTGGGCATGGGGACCGGTGCGGTCGCCCTGTTCGCCGGGTCGGCCGCCGCGGGCGACCACTGGGCGGCGCCGGAACGCCCCGCGACCTGGTGGGCACTGGCGTACCTGGTCGTGGCGGGTTCCGTGCTGACCTTCGTGTGCTATCTGCTCGTGATCCAGCACTGGGGCGCGGCCCGGGCGGCGTACACGTTCGTCATGGCCCCCGTCGTCGCGATCCTCGCCTCGGCCCGGCTGGACGGCGAGCCGCTGACCCCCTCGCTGCTGCTGGGCACGCCGATCGTCCTCGCCGGCGTGTACCTCGGCGCGCTGCGCCGGCCCCGCCCGGCTCCCGAAGCCCCGGTCAGGCCTCCGGAAGGACGACCACCTCGCTCGGCGTGAACGCCACCGCGACCCGGTCCCCCACGGCCGGGGCGGCGGCCAGCCCGCACTCGGCCTCCAGGTCCGGACCGGCGCCGGGACGCAGCCGCAGCGCCACGTGCGTGCCGCGGAAGGTCCGGGACAGCACCTCGCAGCCGAGGCCGGCCGCCGCGAGCACCACGCCCGCCGGGCGGACCAGCACCCGCTGCTCGCCCTCCGGGGAGCCCTCCGGCACCGGGACCCCGCCCCACGCGGTCGCGGCGACGCGGCCCGACACCGTGGCCGGGACGACGTTCTCGAAGCCGAGGAACCGCGCCACGAACTCGGAGGCCGGTCGCTGCCACACCTCCAGCGGGGTCCCGGCCTGCGCGATGCGGCCCTCGCCCATCACCACGACCCGGTCGGCCAGGGCGAAGGCCTCGCCCTGGTCGTGGGTGACGGCCAGCACGGTGGTGCCCAGCCGGGAGAACAGCCCGCGCAGCTCCACCACGAGGCGCTCGCGCAGTCCGCGGTCCAGCTGGCCCAGCGGCTCGTCCAGCATGAGCAGCCGCGGCGACGGGGCCAGCGCCCGGGCCAGGGCGACCCGTTGCTGCTCGCCGCCCGACAGGGAGGACACCGGGCGCTGCCCGGCCCCGGGCAGCCCGACCAGTTCGAGCAGTTCCGCGACCCGGTCCTGAGCGGGGCCGCGGGATCCGCGGCGCAGACCCGGCAGCCGCAGACCCGGCAGGCGCAGACCGGCCGCGGCGTCCTGCATGCGCAGGCCGAACGCCACGTTCTCGCCGACGTCGCGGTGCGGGAACAGCTGGTGGTCCTGGAACATCAGCCCTACCCCCCGCCGGTGCACGGGCACCCGCGCCTGGTCGGCGCCGCCCAGCAGGACCCGGCCGGCCGAGACGGGCTGGAGCCCGGCGACGACCCGCAGCAGTGTGGACTTGCCGCTGCCGCTCGGCCCGAGGACGCACACGATCTCGTGCTCGGCGACGCGGAGGTCCACCCGGTCGACGACGGCACGCTCGCCGAAGCGGACCGAGACCCCGGCCAGTTCGAGCAACGTCATCAGAACTCTCCCGAGGTCTTGTCGGGGCGCAGCCGCTCCAGCACCAGCAGGGCGGCCGCGCACACCAGCATCAGAATCGTGCTCAGGGCCATCGCCTGCCCGTAGTTCAGCTCCCCGGCCCGGCCCAGCAGCCGGGCCACGGCCACCGGCAGCGTCGGCCGGTCGGGCCGCGCGATGAAGACGGTGGCACCGAACTCCCCGAGGGACACGGCGAAGGCGAACCCGGCCGCGATCAGCAGGGCCCGCCGCACCAGCGGCAGGTCCACCTCCCGCCAGGCCCGCAGCGGGGACGCGCCCAGCACGGCGGCCGCCTCCCGGAGCCGGGTGTCCACGGCCCGCAGCACCGGCAGCATGGTCCGTACGACGAAGGGCACGCCGACCAGCGCCTGCGCCAGCGGTACCAGGATCCAGGAGGTCCGCAGGTCCAGCGGCGGCTCGTCCAGGGTGATCAGGAACCCGAAGCCCACGGTCACCGCGGACACCCCGAGGGGCAGCATCAGCAGGGCGTCGAAGCCGCGGACGAAGGGGCCCGCCCGCCGGGTCAGCGCGGCGGCAGCGAGCCCGCCGACCAGGAGGGCGATGGCGGTGGCGGCCAGGGCGTACTGGAGGGAGTTCCAGACGGCCTCCAGCGGCGGCACCAGAAACGTTCCGCCGCCCGAGCCCGCGCTCTGCAACGCCCGGTAGAAGCCCAGCCCGTACCCGCCCGGGGCGTCGAAGGACC
Organism: Streptomyces pallidus (ex Mingjun et al. 2026); assembly: GCF_051550185.1. NCBI lineage: Bacteria > Bacillati > Actinomycetota > Actinomycetes > Kitasatosporales > Streptomycetaceae > Streptomyces > Streptomyces pallidus (ex Mingjun et al. 2026). Next base: position 2,400,838 of record NZ_CP196181.1, read on the forward strand.
GCTCCACGAGCACGCCCAGCGGCAGCACGATCAGCAGCGCCACCGTCAACAGCACCCCGCCCAGCAGGGCGCGCTGCCCGAACCCGTGCGGCCGGTGCGCGGTCCGCGCCGGGTCCACCAGCCGCAGCGCGGTCTCGCGCCGGCGCACGGTCCAGGCGTGCACGGCGAGGATCAGGGCGACGGCGGCGAACTGGACCATCGTCAGGACGGCGGCCGTGGACAGGTCCAGCAGCTGCGCGGTCTGCCGGTAGACCTCCACCTCCAGCGTGGCGTACGAGGGCCCGCCGAGGATCTGCACGACGCCGAACGAGGTGAAGGTGAACAGGAAGACCATGAGGGCGGCGGCGGCCACCGCCGGGACCAGCGCGGGCAGCGTCACCCGCCGCCACGCGGCGAACCGCCCGGCGCCCAGCACCCGGGCGGCCTCCTCCTGGCGGGGGTCGAGCTGCGCCCACAGCCCGCCGACGGTGCGGACGACCACGGCGTAGTTGAAGAAGACGTGCGCGAGGAGGATCGCCCACACGGTGGTGTCCAGCCGGACCCCCCACAGCTCCTCCAGCAGCCCGCCCCGCCCGACCAGCGCCAGGAAGGCGGTGCCGACGACGACGGTGGGCAGCACGAAGGGGACGGTGACCACGGCCCGCAGCAGCTGCTTGCCGGGGAACTGCAGCCGGGCGAAGACGTACGCGGCCGGCAGCGCGACCAGCAGGGTCAGCACCGTGGAGGCGAGCGCCTGCCAGGCGGTGAACCAGAGCACCCCGGCGATGTCGGGCCGGGTCAGCACCTCGCCGATGCGGCCGGACTGCCAGCCGGTGTCGGTCCTGATGCCGCGGCCGACGATGGCGGTGACGGGGTAGGCGAAGAACAGTGCGAAGAAGGCCAGCGGTACGGCCATCAGGGCCAGCCTGACGGCCGCACCGCGCCCTTTCCCGCCCGCGGCTACTTCACGACGAGCGAGGACCATGTCTTGACCCACTGCTCACGGTTCTTGGCGATGGTCTCGGGAGCCACGGTCTCGGGCTTCTCCACGACCACGCCGTGCTTCGTGAACAGCTCCGGCAGCGCGGCGTCCTTGACCACCGGGTTCACGAACATCTGGAGCGGCATGTCCTCCTGGAACTTCTTGCCGATCATGAAGTCGATCAGCGCCTTGCCGCCCTCCTCGTTCTTCGCGCCCTTGAGCAGGCCGGCGAACTCGACCTGGCGGAAGCAGGTACCGGTGGCCACACCCGTGGGGGCCTCGGCCGGCTGCGGCTCGCCGTACAGCACCTCGACCGGCGGGCTGGAGGCGTAGGAGACCACCAGTGGGCGGTCGGCCTTGGCCTTCTTGCCGCCCGCGGAGCCGGAGAAGCGCTCGTTGTACGCCTGCTCCCAGCCGTCGACGACCTCGACGCCGTTGGCCTTGAGCTTGCTCCAGTAGTCCTTCCAGCCGTCCTCGCCGTACTTGCCGACGGTGGCCAGCAGGAAGCCCAGGCCCGGGGAGGAGGTGGCCGCGTTCTCGGTGACCAGCAGGTTCTTGTACTCGGGCTTGAGCAGGTCGTCCAGGGTCTGCGGCGGGGCGATCCCCTTGTCGGCGAAGTAGGCCTTGTCGTAGTTGACGCAGACGTCGCCGGAGTCGACCGGGGTGACCCGGTGCTGCTTGTCGAGGACGTACTCGGGCTTGACCCCGGCCAGGCCCTTGGCCTCGTACGGGGTGAAGATGCCGTTGTCGAGGGCGCGCGAGAGGAGCGTGTTGTCGACGCCGAAGAACACGTCGCCGCGCGGGGAGCCCTTGGTGAGGATCTCCTGGTTGAGCGCGGCGCCCGCGTCCCCGGACTTGAGGACCTTGACGGTGTAGCCGCTCTGCTGCTCGAACTCCTTCAGGACCGACTCGGTCACGTTGAAGGAGTCGTGGGAGACGAGCGTGACCGTCTTGGACTTCGGCGCCCCGCTGGGGGTGCCCTCGGCCTCGCCCTTGCCGCCGTCGCCGCCGCAGGCGCTGAGCGTGGTGACGCCCAGGGCGGCCGCGAGCGCGACGCCCGCGATCTTCTTGGTGGTGCTCACTGGTGAATTCCTCCTGGGATGACCAGGAGAAGACGCGGCCCTGCCCCGGCGCTCTGTCGGAGCGGGCGCCGGGGCAGGGCGCAACAGCTTGAGTGGTGACCGAACTTCCTACCCCGAATGACCGGGGCGAGGTTCAGAGGGTCTGCGGCTGACGGTGCCGCACTCTCAGCGCTGTGGCGCTCCCCTGTCGGAATATGCAATTGGTTCGGCCACAGGGTACCCCGCGGCCGAAACGGCTCCGACGGAAGCGGAAGTTACCGCTCCGAAGCGGCCAGCTGGCCGCACGCACCGTCGATCTCCTGGCCGCGGGTGTCACGCACGGTCACGGGCACCCCGTGTCGGGCGATGGCCTCGACGAAGGCCCGCTCGTCCTCGGGGCGCGAGGCGGTCCACTTCGAGCCCGGCGTCGGGTTCAGCGGGATCAGGTTGACGTGGACGCGCTTGCCCTTGAGGAGCTTGCCCAGGAGGTCGCCGCGCCAGGCCTGGTCGTTGATGTCGCGGATCAGGGCGTACTCGATGGAGACCCGGCGGCCGGACTTCTCGGCGTACTCCCAGGCCGCGTCGAGGACCTCGCGGACCTTCCAGCGGGTGTTCACCGGCACGAGGGTGTCGCGCAGCTCGTCGTCCGGGGCGTGCAGCGAGACGGCGAGACGGCACTTGAAGCCCTCGTCGGCGAACCGCAGCATCGCCGGGACCAGGCCGACGGTGGAGACGGTGATGCCGCGCTGCGACAGGCCGAGGCCGTCGGGCTCGGGGTCGGTCAGGCGGCGGATGGCCCCGACGACCCGGTTGTAGTTGGCCAGCGGCTCGCCCATGCCCATGAAGACGATGTTCGACAGCCGGGCGGGGCCGCCGGGGACCTCGCCGTCGCGCAGGGCGCGCATGCCGTCGACGATCTGGTGCACGATCTCCGCGGTGGACAGGTTGCGGTCCAGGCCCGCCTGGCCGGTGGCGCAGAACGGGCAGTTCATGCCGCAGCCGGCCTGCGAGGAGATGCACATGGTGACCCGGTCGGGGTAGCGCATCAGCACGGACTCGACGAGGGTGCCGTCGTGCAGGCGCCACAGGGTCTTGCGGGTGGTGTCGTCGTCGCAGGAGATGTGCCGGACGACGCTCATCAGGTCGGGCAGCAGCTCCTCGCGGAGCTTCTCGCGGGAGGACGCCGGGATGTCGGTCCACTCCGCCGGGTCGTGGGCGTAACGCGCGAAGTAGTGCTGCGAGAGCTGCTTCGCCCGGAACGGCTTCTCGCCGATCGCGGCGACCGCCTCGCGACGCTCGGCCGGCGACAGGTCGGCGAGGTGCCGGGGCGGCTTCTTCGCCCCCCTGGGCGCGACGAAGGTGAGCTCTCCCGGAGCGGGGCGGGGTGCCATGATCGGTCCTTCCTCAGGCGACGAGGTCCGACGGGCTCCGCACGTGGCGGAGCCGATGGCGATGGCGCGGTCCGCGCCCGGAGACCTCACGGGATGCATCCCCGCGATCACGGGGAAAGGGCGCACCACGGAAATGGTGCGCCCTTCAGGATAACCCGGTCGGCCCAGCCGGTGCCGACGGTCCGTTCGCGGCGGTCCGCCCCGGCGGTCGCGCCCCGGCGGTCAGCCGGTGCCGACGAACAGGGCCAGCAGCAGCCAGACCACGGGAGCGGTCGGCAGCAGGGAGTCCAGCCGGTCCATGATCCCGCCGTGGCCCGGGAGCAGGGTGCCCATGTCCTTGATGCCCAGGTCCCGCTTGATCATCGACTCGCCCAGGTCACCCAGCGTGGCGCTGACCGCGACCGCGAGACCGAGGATCAGGCCCTGCCACCAGGCACCGCCCTCGATCAGGAACTCCATGCACAGTGCGCCGGCCCCCATCGAGAAGGCCACCGCGCCGAAGAGCCCCTCGCGGGTCTTGCCGGGGCTGATGCGCGGCGCGAGCTTGGTCTTGCCGAAGCGCCAGCCGACCGCGTAGGCACCGGTGTCGCTGACCACGGTCAGCGCCAGGAAGGTGACCACCCGCTGCGGGCCGTCGTCCGCCGTGAGCAGCATCGCGACGAAGGTCGCCAGGAACGGCACGTAGAACGCCGCGAAGACACCCGCCGTGACGTCCTTGAGGTAGTCCTCGGGCGGTTCGGTCATCCGCCAGACCAGGACGGCCAGCGCCGTCAGGGCCATGGCCACCCAGGCACCCTCGGCACCGCGCACGTACCCGGCGATGACCATGGCGGCGCCGCCGATCGCCAGCGGGACGAGCGGCGCCTTGATGCCCTTCTTCTCCTGGAGCCGGGAGGTGAGCTCCCACAGGCCGACGACGACCGCGACGACGATGACGCCGACGAAGACCGCCTTCACGATGAAGAGCGAAGCGAAGATCACCGCACCGAGGCCGACGCCGACCCCTATGGCGGCCCGCAGGTCTCGCCCGGCCTTCTTCTTCTGCGGCGGGGGCGAGGAGTCCTGCGGTGCCTGGGAAGGCGGGGGCGGGGGGCTGGGCATGGGCTCCTGCGGCGGCGTCTCGGCGCGGAACGGGGGGCCGCCGGCGGCAGCCCCCCGATCGCGTGCTTCCCGGTCGTCGAAGTCACGGCCGGCGGCATCGGGCACGATGGGCATGGGCCGAGTGTGCGGTCCCACCAGCGCATCGTATGCGGGACCCGCCGGAACCGGCTCCGTGGCCCAGGGAGAGTCGTTCATCAGACCTCGAGCAGCTCGGCTTCCTTGTGCTTGAGCAGCTCGTCCACCTGCGCCACGTACTTCGCGGTGGTGTCGTCGAGCTCCTTCTCGGCGCGGCGCACCTCGTCCTCGCCCGTCTCCTTGTCCTTGACGAGCTTGTCGAGCTGGTCCTTGGCCTTGCGGCGGACGGAACGGATGGAGACCTTGGAGTCCTCGGCCTTGCCGCGGGCGACCTTGATGTACTCCTTGCGGCGCTCCTCGGTGAGCTCGGGGAACACCACACGGATGATGTTGCCGTCGTTGCTCGGGTTGACGCCCAGGTCGGAGTCGCGGATGGCCTGCTCGATGTTGCGCAGGGCGCTCTTGTCGAACGGGGTCACCACGGCCATGCGGGGCTCGGGCACCGAGAAGGACGCGAGCTGGTTGATGGGGGTGATGGCGCCGTAGTAGTCCGCCATGATCTTGTTGAACATCGCCGGGTGCGCACGGCCCGTGCGGATCGCGGCGAAGTCCTCCTTGGCGACGACGACGGCCTTCTCCATCTTCTCCTCGGCCTCGAGGAGGATTTCTTCGATCACCACGTGCTCCTGCATGTCTTGAATGGATGGTTCAGGCGAGCGGTGCGGGCCGGGCCCCGCGGGGCCCGGTCCGGCTGCGGACCGCTCAGGCCCGGGTTCCCTGGTCGCTGACGAGCGTCCCGATCTTCTCACCCTTGACGGCGCGGGCGATATTGCCCTCGGCGAGCAGTTCGAACACCAGGATCGGCAGCTTGTTGTCGCGGCACAGCGTGATGGCGGTGGCGTCGGCGACCTTGAGGTCCCGGGCCAGCACCTCGCCGTACTCCAGCGCGTCGAACTTCACCGCGTCGGGGTTCTTCTTGGGGTCGGAGTCGTAGACCCCGTCGACGCCGTTCTTGCCCATGAGCAGGGCCTCGGCGTCGATCTCCAGGGCACGCTGGGCGGCCGTGGTGTCGGTGGAGAAGTACGGCATGCCCATACCGGCGCCGAAGATCACGACGCGGCCCTTCTCCAGGTGCCGTACGGCCCGCAGCGGAATGTACGGCTCGGCGACCTGGCCCATGGTGATCGCCGTCTGGACACGGGAGTCGATGCCTTCCTTCTCCAGGAAGTCCTGGAGGGCGAGGCAGTTCATGACGGTGCCGAGCATGCCCATGTAGTCGGACCGGGCGCGGTCCATGCCGCGCTGCTGCAGTTCGGCGCCACGGAAGAAGTTGCCGCCGCCGATCACGACGGCGATCTCCGCGCCGTCCCGGACCACCGCGCCGATCTCGCGCGCGATGGCATGGACGACGTCGGGGTCGACGCCCAGTCCGCCACCACCGGAGAAGGCTTCGCCGGACAGCTTCAGCAGGTATCGGCGGCCCTTCGTCCCGTGGTCGCTCTTGTCGTCGGAAGCGTTGTGGGGGTCCACGCCCTGATTCATGGAGATCTCCTCGTGCACATACGAAGAAGGCCATTGCCGGTGGGTCCTCGCGGTTCCCTCTACGGCAATGGCCTCCTCGTCAGATCTGCGGTCGTTCCGCGCGTACGCGGACGACTGCCTCAGACCCTACCGGGGTCCGGTGTCCGTCGTTGTACGGACGGACTCAGATGCCGACCTTGATGCGCGAGAAGCGCTTCAGGGTGACACCGGCCTCGTCCAGGACCTTCTGGACGGACTTCTTGTTGTCCAGGGCGTACGGCTGGCCCAGGAGGGTGGCCTCCTTGAAGAAGCCGTTGACGCGACCCTCGACGATCTTGGCGATGGCAGCCTCGGGCTTGCCCTCCGCGCGGGTGACCTCTTCGGCGATGCGGCGCTCGGACTCGACCTTCTCGGCCGGGACGTCCTCGGCGGACAGCCACTGCGGGGCGAACGCGGCGATGTGCTGCGCGACACCGCGGGCGACGTCGGCGTTCTCCTTGTCCAGCTCGACCAGGACACCGATCTGGAACGGCAGGTCGGGCATGGTGCGGTGCATGTAGGAGGTCACGTAACCGCCGGTGAACTGCGCGAAGCGGTCCAGGACGATCTTCTCGCCGAGGTTGGCGTTGGCCTCGTCGACGAAAGCGGTGACGGTCTTGCCGGGCTCGATCTCGGACGCGAGCAGCGCCTCGATGTCGGCCGGGGAGGTGGCGGCGACGTGCGCGGCCAGCTGGTTGGCGACGGCGAGGAACTTCTCACCCTTGGCGACGAAGTCGGTCTCGCACTTCAGCTCGACGATGACACCGGAGGTGTTGTCGTCGGCGATCAGGGTGACGACGGCACCGTTCTCGGCGGAACGACCCTCGCGCTTGGCAACGCCCTTCTGGCCCTTGATGCGCAGGGCTTCCTGGGCCTTCTCGACGTCACCGTCGGCCTCGACGAGCGCGTTCTTGCAGTCCAGCATGCCGGCGCCGGTGAGCTCGCGGAGCTTCTTGACGTCAGCGGCGGTGTAGTTCGCCATGAGTCTGTTGCTTCTCTCTCGAAGTCGTAGATCTACGGGTGAACGGCGGAGGAGGCGCGCTCGTGGCGCGGCTCCCCCGCCGTCATCGTCCGTCCTGCGAGTGCCCGGAGGGTGAACTCCGGGCGCCCTCAGCGGGTCAGGCCTGCTCGGCCTCGGCGGCCGGGGCGGCCTCGGCGGCGTCGGCCTTCTTCTCACCCTCGAGCAGGTCGCGCTCCCACTCGGCGAGCGGCTCGCCGGCGGCCTTGTCGCCCGGCTTCGAGTCACCGGTCGCAGCGCCGGAACGGGCGATGAGGCCCTCGGCGACGGCGTCGGCGATCACGCGGGTGAGCAGGGTGACGGAGCGGATCGCGTCGTCGTTGCCCGGGATCTTGTAGTCGACCTCGTCGGGGTCGCAGTTGGTGTCGAGGATCGCGACGACCGGGATGTTCAGCTTGCGAGCCTCGCCGACGGCGATGTGCTCCTTCTTGGTGTCGACGATCCAGACGGCGCTCGGCACCTTCTGCATCTCGCGGATACCACCGAGGGTCTTCTCCAGCTTGGCCTTCTCGCGGGAGAGGACCAGGAGCTCCTTCTTGGTGAGACCCGAGGCGGCGACGTCCTCGAAGTCGATCGCCTCGAGCTCCTTCAGGCGCTGCAGGCGCTTGTAGACGGTCGAGAAGTTGGTGAGCATGCCACCCAGCCAGCGCTGGTTGACGTACGGCATGCCGACGCGCGTCGCCTGCTCGGCGATGGCCTCCTGGGCCTGCTTCTTCGTACCGACGAACATGATGGAGCCGCCGTGCGCGACGGTCTCCTTGACGAACTCGTAGGCGCGGTCGATGTACGACAGCGACTGGAGCAGGTCGATGATGTAGATGCCGTTGCGCTCGGTGAAGATGAAGCGCTTCATCTTCGGGTTCCAGCGACGGGTCTGGTGACCGAAGTGGACGCCGCTCTCCAGCAGCTCCCGCATCGTTACGACGGCCATGGCCATCTCCTTGGTTTCTCGGTTTGGTCCTGACGCCCCACCGCGTCCTGCCCCCGGAAAAGGGACCGAGAGACGCTGCCACCCGACCTTTCCGGCCGGTGCTGGGGCGCGCGAAGTCGACCCGGTGACCCGGATCGCCGTAAGAAGTGTACGGGACCGGGCGGTATGCCAGGTGACGCCGCTGTCCACAACGGGCCGCCGGTCCACAGGCTCCGCCGCCCCCGGCGGGGGTGCGGGACGCTGCGGGCATGACGACACTGCTGCTCGCGCTGCTGCTGGCGGTGGCCCGGACGGGCGCGCCGCCAGCGCCGGCCACCATGCCCGCGGGGGCCGCCGCGCCCGCGGTGCGCGCCCTGCCCGCGGTGGGCGCCCGGCCCGCGGTGGGCGCCCGGCCCGCGGTGGCCGCCCGGCCCGCCGCCACGGTCCCGCACGTCTCGCGGCCGCTGCCCGCGCCGCTCGCGGTGGTCCGCTGGTGGGACCCACCGCCGACGCCGTACGCGGCGGGGCACCGCGGGGTGGACCTCGCCGCCCCGGCCGGGACGCGGGTGCGGGCCGTGGGGCCCGGACGGGTCCACTTCGCGGGCCCGGTGGCCGGGCGCGGGGTGCTGTCCCTGACCCTGCCCGGCGGACTGCGCACCACCTACGAACCGGTGCGCCCGCTCGTCGCCGAGGGTGAGCCGGTCACCGCCGGCCAGGTCGTCGCGGTCCTGACGGAAGGGAGCCACTGCGCCGGCCCCTGCCTGCACTGGGGCGCGCTGTCGGGCGACACGTACGTCAACCCGCTGTCGCTGCTGCCGCGCCCCGCGCCGCGGCTGCTGCCCGCGGCGGACACGCCCGACGGCCCGCCGGAGGCGGCCGGACCGCCCGGGGACCCCCGGGCCGGGGCGACGGCGGGGGCTGCGCCGCGGGTCAGCCGCGCACGCCCCGCAGGGCCATCGCGACGGCCGTCTCCGTCACCACGGCGGGGTCCTCGGCGGCGCCGAGCTCGATTCGCCGCACCGCCGCGTCGACCACGCCCTGGAGCAGCATGGCCGCCAGTCTGGGCTGCTCCTGACCCAGGGCCGAGAGGGCCTCCACGATCATCGCGACGAGGCCGCCGTGCGCCGCGCGGATCTTGTCGCGGGCGCCCGCGTCCAACTCGCTCGCCGAGATCGCGACCACGGCCCGGTGCCGGCGGTCGCCGACCAGGCCCAGCTGGCTGCGCACGTACGCCTCGATCTTCGCCTCGGGGGTCGGCGCCTGCTCCATGGCGGCCTCGATCTCGGCGGCCCACACGGGGAAGTCGACCGCGCACAGCTCCTCGACGACGGCGGCGCGGGACCGGAAGTACTCGTACACGGAGGACCGGGCGAGCCCGGTGCGCTGCGCCAGGGCGGGGAAGGTCAGCGCCTCCGTCCCGCCCTCGGACAGCAGGGAGCGTGCCGCGTCCAGCAGGGCGCGGCGCTGCATCGACCGGTGCTCGGCCACGGAGGCCGCTCGAATCCTGGGCACCCGCCCACTGTACGGAGGCAGGGGTGGCTCAGCGGCCCACATCCGCAAGCTTGGCGCGCAGTTGCAGCACGGACTTGGTGTGGATCTGGCTGACCCGGCTCTCGGTCACCCCGAGCACGTTGCCGATCTCGGCGAGCGTGAGGCCCTCGTAGTAGTACAGGGTGACCACGGTCTTCTCGCGTTCGGGCAGCGTGTTGATGGCGCGGGCCAGCAGCCTGCGCAGCTCGCGGTCCTCGGCCACCTCCACCGGGTCGTCGGCGGCGGTGTCCTCCAGGGTGTCCATCAGCGAGAGGCGGTCGCCGCCCTCCCCGCCGACGTGCAGCAACTCCTCCAGGGCGACCACGTTCGCCAGCGACAACTGGCTGAAGACCGTGTGGAGTTCCTCCACCGCGATGCCCATCTCGCCCGCGACCTCCTGCTCGGTCGGGGTACGGCGCAGCTGGGCCTCCAGCGTGGCGTAGGCCCGCTCGACCGCCCGCGCCTTCTGCCGTACGGAGCGGGGGATCCAGTCCAGCGCCCGCAGCTCGTCGATCATCGCGCCGCGGATCCGGGTGATCGCGTACGTCTCGAACTTGATGGAGCGGTCGAGGTCGAACTTCTCGATCGCGTCGATCAGCCCGAAGACCCCCGAGGAGACGAAGTCGGCCTGCTCCACGTTGGGCGGGAGGCCCACGCTGACCCGGCCGGCGACGTACTTCACCAGGGGCGAGTAGTGCAGGATCAGCTGCTCCCGCAGGCGTTCGTCACCCGTCTCCTTGTACGAGCGCCACAGCGCGTCCAGGGACGAGGGCGCGGTGGCGCGCACGCTGCCGCGGGCAGCGGGGGGCGCGGCGGCGCGGTCGGACCCTGAGATGTGCTGGGGCATGCTTCGCCTTTGCCGGAGCGGGATTCCTTGGGAGCGTAGCGTGACGGGATTGTCGCGGTGCGCGAAGAGTACGGGATCGTATAAGGCCCCAGGCGCGTCCCGGGCCGCACGGGTGACCCGGCCCGCACGGGTGACCCGGGACCGGCGCCTGGCGCTCGGTCCCGGCTGCTGCCGACGGAAGGACCGCGTCTTTCATCGGCTTCACTCTTTCACCGGAACGCCCCAGGTCAGCGAACGCCTCGCCGGGTGCCACCGGTTCGTGTGGCTCATCGGCGTGTCTGCGGCGTCAACCGCCAGGCATCGCCCAGCCGTTCGACGAACCCCAGGGAGTGAAGTTCGTACAGTCTGCCGATGACTTCATCGGTTCCGGTGGCCGCGGCGAGGGCGAGCTCCTCCACCCGGGCGGGGCGGCCGGCGGGGAGCGCTTCGAGCACCCGGGCCGTCTCCGGGTGCAGCAGGTCCCGGGGCAGGACGGGCCCGCGCCGTTCGGGGGCGAGCTCCCCGATCCCGCCGACGAGTTCGACGACCTCGGCGGCGTCGGTGACGAGCACCGCCTCGCCCCGCAGCAGCTCGTGCACCCCGGCCGAGAGGCCGCTGGTGGCGGGGCCGGGGACGCCCATGGTGAACCGCCCCAGTTCCCGGGCCCGGCGCGCGGTGACCAGGGAGCCGCTGCGGAGGGCGGCCTCGACCACCACGGTGCCCCGGGTGAGGGCCGCGATGACCCGGTTGCGCAGCACGAACCGGGCGGGTGTGGGGTGGCTGCCGGGCGGCAGCTCCCCCAGCACCAACCCCTGGCCGGCGATGGCCCCGAGCAGCCCCGCGTGTCCGCGCGGATAGGCGACGTCCACCCCGCAGGCGAGCACCGCGGCCGTGGCCCCGCCGCTGCCGAGGGCCCCGCGGTGGGCCGCGCCGTCGATCCCGTACGCGGCCCCGGACACCACCACCCAGCCCCGCTCGGCGAGCCCGGCGGCCAGGGCGTGGGCCATGTGCGCGCCGTACGGGGTGCAGGCGCGGGCACCGACCAGGGCGACCGAGCGCAGCGCCCAGGTCCGCAGGTCGGGGGTGCCCCGCACCCACAGGCCGACGGGCCGGGCGTCGCCGAGGTCGTCGAGCTGGGTCGGCCACTGCGCCGTCCCGGGGCAGACGAACCGGCAGCCCGCCGCGGCGGCGGCCGCCAGGTCCCGGCGGGGGTCGGCGACCGCGGCCCGGGCGCGGTATCCGGCGAGCCGCCGGGACCCGACGCCGCCGAGGGCCGCCGGCTCCGGGTCCGGGCCCGTCAACAGCCGCATCAGCCCGACGGCGCCGTGCTCGCGCAGCCAGCGCCCGCCGTGCTCGTCCCCGGGCTCCAGCACCCGGGTCAGCGCGGCGCGGGCCGCCACCTCGGACCCGGGGCCCTCCCACGCGTCCCGTGCCTCCCGCGCGTCCCCCACGTCCGCCGTCGACGCACCGTCCGGCTCCGCCCCCGGGACCTCGCCCCGCCCCGGTGCGGGACCGCCCGCCGCGGTCACGGCCCGGCTCCCGCGGCCAGGACGGCCCCGCGGCCGATCCCGGTCCGCAGCTCCAGCGCGACGGCCACGTCCAGCGCGTCGGGCCGGTCGTTGCCCCGCAGGTCGGCCACGGTCCAGGCGACCCGCAGCACCCGGTCCAGCCCGCGGGCCGTGAGCAGGCCGCGCTCCAGGTCCCGCTCGGCCTGCGCCAGCGCCCCGGGCGTCGCCGGCCAGCGGGTCCGCAGCTCGTGCCCGGGGATCTCGGCGTTGAGCCGCCACGGGGTGCCGGCCAGCCGGGCCGCGGCGCGGTCCCGGGCCTGCCGGACCCGGGCGGCGACCGCCGCCGTGGCCTCCCCGCGGCCGCCGCCACCGAGCAGCTCGGCGCGGCTGACCGGCTCGACCCCGACGCGCAGGTCCACCCGGTCCAGCAGCGGCCCGGACAGCCGCGCCTGGTAGCGCCGCACGGCCGAGGCCGGGCATTCGCATCCGGCGCCCTGGAGGCCGTGCCGCCCGCACGGGCAGGGGTTCGCCGCGAGCACCATGAGGAACCTGGCCGGCAGCTGCACCACCCCGGCGGCCCGGGCGATGACCACCCGCCCCGATTCCAGCGGTTGGCGCAGCGCGTCCAGCGCCTTGGTGCCGAACTCCGCGGCCTCGTCGAGGAAGAGAACGCCCCGGTGGGCCAGCGAGACCGCCCCGGGCCGGGGGACGCCCGCCCCGCCGCCGACCAGCGACTGCATGGTCGCCGAGTGGTGCGGCGCGCAGTACGGCGGCCTGCTGACCAGCGGGTCGCCGGGCGGCAGGATCCCCGCCACCGAGTGGACGGCGGTGACCTCCAGTGAGTCCTGCCGGGTGAGCGGCGGCAAGATCCACGGGAGCCGCTCGGCCAGCATCGTCTTGCCGGCCCCCGGGGGGCCGCTGAGGAAGAGGTGGTGGCCCCCGGAGGCGGCCACCTCCAGGGCGCGGCGCGCCGTGTGCTGCCCGGCCACGTCGGACAGGTCGGGGAAGTCGGGGGGCTGCCCCGCCGCTCCCCCGCCCGGCACGACCCCGGTGCCCAGCCCGGCTCCCGGCACCAGCAGGCCGGCCGGCCCCGGCCCGGGACCCGGCGGCCCGGCCCCCTCCGGCGGTTCGTCCTCGGCGGCCGCCCCGCCGGTGAGGACCGCGATCAGGCCGCGCAGGCTGCGTACGCCGAGCACCGAGACGTCCGGGACCAGCCGCGCCTCGGGGGCGCACGCGTGCGGCACGACCACGCTGCGGTACCCGGCCTCCGCCGCGGCGAGGACCGCCGGCAGCACGCCCGGCACCGGGCGGACCCGGCCGTCCAGGCCCAGCTCCCCGACGAGCACCAGGTCGGCGATGACAGCGGGATCGACCACCTCGGCGGCGCCCAGCACCGCCGCCGCCACGGCCAGGTCGAAACCGGCGCCCGACTTCGGCACCGAGGCGGGGCTGAGCCCGACCGTGAGCTTCTTCTGCGGCCAGGCGGCGCCCGAGTTGACGACGGCGGCCCGGACCCGGTCCCGGCTCTCGACGAGGGTCTTGTCGGGCAGGCCCACCAGCGTGAACGCCGCGACGCCCGGCTCCAGGTCGGCCTGGACCTCCACCACCACGCCCTCGACGCCCACCAGGGCGACCGAGCAGGCCCGTGCGAAGCCCATCACGCCACCCCCCGGACGTGCTCCACCACCGGCGCGCCGCGCCGCGGCAGCACGACCCCCACCAGGTCGATGCGCACCCCGCCCGGGGGCGGCCCGCCGTGGTCGGCGAGCCAGCGCCCGGCGAGCCGGCGCAACCGCTCGGCCTTGCCCGGCCGGAGCGCGGCCATGGGATGCTCGAAGCGCCCCGCCCGGCGCGTCTTGACCTCGCACACGACGAGGGCGTCACCGTCCCGCGCGACGATGTCGATCTCCCCGCCGCGGCACCGCCAGTTCCGCGCGATGACCGTCATGCCGGCCTCGGCCAGCCGCCGCGCCGCCAGATCCTCCCCGTACCGCCCCAGCGCCTGCCGCGCCACGTCCTTCGCGTCCATCGGGCACCACCTCCGGCCCCGACGATCCCGCGGACCGACCCACCCTGTGGATCTTGGTGGACGGCGGGGGCGTTGTGGACGACGCGCTCACCCGCAGGAGTGAAGGATCAGCTGCCCGGGAGTTCGAGGTCGGTCTTGTTCAGCTCCTCGATGTTCACGTCCTTGAAGGTCAGCACCCTGACCTGCTTGACGAAGCGGGCCGGCCGGTACATGTCCCACACCCAGGCGTCGGCCATCGTGACCTCGAAGAACACCTCGCCCTGGACCGAGTGCACCTGCATCTCGTAGTCGTTCGTGAGGTAGAAGCGGCGTTCCGTCTCGATCACGTACTTGAACAGCCCGACGACGTCGCGGTACTCCCGATAGAGCTTCAGCTCCATCTCGGTCTCGTACTTCTCGAGGTCCTCGGCGCTCATGGCATGTTCCCCTTCAGCCGTGCGTCTCCCTATTGTGCGGCAGGCCGGCGCGGCCCTAGACGATTTCCGGCGCCAGCTGCACCGGCGTGGCCGGGGGGCCGTCGTCGAGCAGCGCCCTCAGCAGCTCCGCCAGCCTGGTCGGGTACACCGTCTCGCGGGCCCCCAGGAGCTCCTCCGGCCGCCACCACCTGGCTCCGGAGACACTGCGCCGTTCAAGCTCGGTGAGCCCGCGCGGCTCGGTCCGCGTCTGCGTGGTCCGAGCCAGGTAGTACCACTCGTCCTGCTCCCAGCGCCGCCCGGCGAACGGGAAGGAGCAGTACCGGTGCCACAGCACCGGCCCCAGTTCCACCTCGGTGATCCCGGTCTCCTCGGCGAGTTCCCGCAGCGCGGCCTGCTCCCGGCTCTCGCCGCCCTCCAGCCCGCCGCCCGGCGTGAACCACCAGTCGACCGCCGGGTCGTCCGGCTCGAAGCCGTGCAGCAGCAGGATCCGGTCCGCGGGGTCCAGCAGGATCACCCGGGACACCCTGCGGGGGCCGTCCGCGGCCCGGTCAGCGGGCACCGGCGGGCTCCTGCCTGCGTCCGCGCCCGAGGACCCGGACGAGCGGCCCGTACGCGGCTCCCAGCACCACCAGGGCGGCGCCGGCGGCGATGGCGGCGACCTGGAGCCGCAGCGGCCCCGGCTCCGAGGTCCCGCCGGGCAGGTCGGCGTAGGCCGCAGGCCGGCCGACCATGGACATGGAGGGCCAGGCGAGGGCGTCGACGCGGCCGCGGACGGTCGAGCGGGCCACGGTCCCCTGGCCGGCCTCCTGGAGGTGGGCCCGGGAGTCGAGCGAGTTGGAGCGCTTGTCGCCGAGCAGGAAGAGGTTGCCCTGGGGCACGGTCACCTCGAACGGGGTGCCGGCCGGGAAGCCCGCGCCGGGAGCCGTGCCGTCCAGCATCACCGGCCGGCTGCGGTCGAGGTAGGGCTCGTCGAGCTCCTTGCCGTTCACGGTGAGCCGGCCGCCCTCCCCGCAGCACTTCACGGTGTCGCCGCCGATGCCGACGACCCGCTTGACCATGGGGGAGTCGCTCCACATGGCATCAGTGAAGACGACGACGTCCCCGCGGCGCACCTCGCCGCCGTCGATCCGCTGTGCGAGCACCCGGTCACCGGGTTTCACCGTCGGCATCATCGAGTCCGTCGGCACCGTGTACGGCTGGTAGAGCAGCGCGGCCCACACGAACCCCCCGAGGAAGAGCACGAAGCCGACGGCCACGGCGATCCCGGACAACACGTTGCCGACACCGCCGCGGCCGTCCTTGCCACTGCGTATTCCCTGCGTACTGCTCGTTTGCGTTCCGCCCATAGCAGCGCCCCCACATCCGGGATCGACGACCTGGGCGGCACCCTACCTGCCGGTAGTCCCGCTGGTCAGCCTCCGTCGGCGCCACACCACCACGGGCACGGCTCCGACGAGCCCCAGCGCGGCCGGGCCGGCGCCGATCGCCTTGGCCGCGGCCTGGTCCCCGAGGCCCGGCTGGTCGAAGGTGTCCGGAACCGGCAGGGTCGCCCAGCGGGTGACCGGCCACGCGACGACCACGGCCCGTCCGACGACCTTGTCGACCGGCACGAAGCCCTGGGTGGAGTCCTGCATGTGGTAGCGGGAGTCCTGCGAGTTCTGGCGGTGGTCTCCCATCACCCAGATCTTGCCCTTGGGTACGGTCAGCGGGCCGAACGGGGCGTCGTCGCACGGGGTGTTCCCGGGGAAGATGTACGGCTCGTCCAGCGGCTTGCCGTTGACGACGACCGGTCCGCCCTTCTTGCACTCGACCGTGTCCCCGCCGATGGCGATGACCCGCTTGATCAGGTCCTTCTCGTCCGCGGACGGCATCAGGCCGATCTTGCTGAGGATCGTCTGCAGGAAGTTGGGCTCCGGGGTGGGCTCCCCGGCCAGCCAGTTCGCCGGGTCGTGGAAGACCACGACCTCGCCGCGCTCGGGCTCCGAGCCGAACCACGGGGTGAGCTTGTCCACGAGCACCCGGTCGCCGCGCTGCAGGGTGTTCTGCATCGAGTCGGACGGGATCGAGAACGCCTGCACCAGGAAGGTCTTGATCAGCAGGGCGAGCAGCAGTGCGATGCCGACGAGGAGCGGGAGCTCCTTCCAGAACGAGCGCTGCGGGCGCTCCTCGGCACCGTCCTCGCCGTCCTCGGCCTCGCGGGCCTCGCGCTCGGCATCGCGCTTGATGCCGTCCGGCCGCTCCTCGCCCTCGTCGCGTCCGGACCGCGCGCCTACCGCCACGTCCCCCACATCCACTCCTCACTCGGAATTGCCGCCCGCGCCGGATACGGCACGGGCCCTCCCCTCCCCTAACGAGCGGGAGTTCCCAAGGGCGCGGGAGACCGAGGACACACTATGCGACGGGTGGGCGTCCGCGGTGCCCGCGGCGGCCGCGTCGCCCGCTGCGTTGCTGATCGGGCACCGTGTTGAAGGTCGCGGGCTGTTCCAGCTTGCGCCAGTGGTCGAACGGCCATGCGATGACCACGGCCTCCCCCACGACGCCCTTCTCGTCGAT
This sequence comes from Streptomyces pallidus (ex Mingjun et al. 2026), assembly GCF_051550185.1. Lineage (NCBI taxonomy): Bacteria > Bacillati > Actinomycetota > Actinomycetes > Kitasatosporales > Streptomycetaceae > Streptomyces > Streptomyces pallidus (ex Mingjun et al. 2026). Next base: position 2,417,777 of record NZ_CP196181.1, read on the forward strand.
GGTGCCCTGGAAGTCCTCGTCGAGGTGGAAACGGGAATCGGCCGAATTCGCACGGTGGTCGCCCATGACGAACAGTCGTCCGGGCGGCACCTGCACCTCGAAGCGGATCTCCGACGGGGCGTTCCCGGGGTTCACGTACGGCTCGTCCAGCGGCGCGCCGTTGACGGTGACGCGGCCCTTGACGTCGCAGCACACGACGGTGTCCCCGCCGACGCCGATGACCCGCTTGATCAGGTCCTGCTCGTCGGCCGACGGCAGCAGGCCGATGAACGTCAGGCCCTGCTTGATCTGCTTGACGCCGACGGGGTCCTTGGGCGGGCGCGCCGCCTCGCCCTTGAGCCAGCCCCCCGGGTCCTTGAACACGACGACGTCGCCGCGCTCGATCGGGGAGCCGAACCACGGGGTCAGCTTGTCGACGAGGACCCGGTCGCCGATCCGGATGGTCTGCTCCATGGACCCGGACGGGATGAAGAACGCCTGGACCAGGAAGGTCTTCAGGAGGAGCGCGATGCACAGCGCCGCGATGACCAGCAGCGGCACCTCGCCCGCCCGGCGGGTGCGCCGGCGCCTGCGGATCCTGCGCGCCAGCCGCCGCCGCTCGGCCCGGCCACCGCCCTCCGGCCCGCCGGCCGGCGCGCGGGATGCCTTGCGGGCCCGCGTCTTCGGCTCCGGCTCCGCCTCCGGTGCACGGCCACGGCCACGGCGCGGCCGCTCGGCACGACGCTGCTCGGCACGGCCGCCGCTGCGCGCCCCTTCACCACGCGCCCCTTCAGCGCGTGCTCCTTCACCGCGCTGCCGCTCGGCCCGCTCCCACTCGGCCCGCTCCCGCTCGGCGCGTTCCCACTCGGCGCGCTCCTGCTCGGCGCGTAGGGCGTCGTCGCGCAGCAGGTCGGCGGCGGTGACCCGGTCCGCGCGACCCCGCCCGCCGCGGGCCCGGCCGCGGCTACCCATGACCGCCGCCCGCCGTACCGCCCCCGGGTGGGCCCGTCGCACCCCAGCGCGAAACCGGCCAACCGATCCAGTCGGCCCGCCCGATCACCTTCTCCACAGGCACCATCCCTCCGCCGGGCTCACCCAGGTGGTCCCGCGAGTCCCGGGACTGGGAGCGGTGGTCGCCCATGACCCACAGGGTGCCCAGCGGCACCACGATCCGGAACGGTACCTTCGAAGGCGTGTCGCCGGGGTAAAGGTAGGGCTCGTCCACCGGCGCCCCGTTGACCTCGATCCGCCCCTCGGCGTCGCAGCACACCACGGCGTCGCCACCGACCCCGATGACCCGCTTCACGAAGTCCGTCTCCGACGGCTCGCCGATGCCGAGGGCGGAGGCCGCCCCGCGGACGAGCCCCGCGACCGGGTCGACCGCGGCCGGCGCCCGCACGAAGGAACCGGTGCCGTCGAAGACGACCACCTCCCCGCGCCGCGGCTGATGGCCGAAACGGTACGCCAGCTTGTTGACCAGCACCCGGTCCCCGACCCGGAGCGTCGGCTCCATCGACTTGCTCGGGATGAGGAAGGGCTGCACCACGAAGTTGCTGAGCAGCAGCAGGAACACCGTGCACAGCACACCGAGCACCACGGCCCCGCGCCAGGTCGGCAGGGCCCGCAGGCCGCGCCCGGCGAGTCCGCGTGCGGAACGCCGAAAAGCAGAACGCGGCCGCCCCTCCCCCGTACCGGGGGAAGAGTGGCCGCGTCGAGTGAGCTCTGCTTCGGTGTCCATTGGGGGGAGCCTATCCGGCCGCCCCCCGGATCCGGAGAGGAGATCAGCGGTCGCGCTTCTCCTTGATCTTCGCGGCCTTGCCGCGGAGCTCACGGAGGTAGTACAGCTTGGCGCGACGCACGTCACCGCGGGTGACGACCTCGATCTTCTCGAAGATCGGGGAGTTCACCGGGAAGGTGCGCTCGACACCGACGCTGAAGGAGACCTTGCGAACGGTGAAGGTCTCGGAGACACCGGCGCCCTGGCGGCGGATGACGACACCCTTGAACTGCTGGATACGGGAGCGGTTGCCCTCGATGACGCGGACGTGGACGTTGACGGTGTCACCCGGGCGGAAGGCCGGGACGTCCGAGCGCAGCGTGGCGGCGTTGACGCCGTCGAGCAGGTGAGACATGTTCTTCGTCTGCTTTCTTCGCACGACGCCACAGGTCGCCGGTGCGGGTTTTCGTAGAGAATTCGGGAGCTGCGCCACTCGCCGCACGACTGTCCCCCTGTGGCAGGGGCGCACGCGAGCACACAGCAGCCGCTTATTCTTCCACGCTCCGGGGCCTGCGCCAAAATCGGCCGTCCCCGGTCGGCTTCCAGCCCAGGGCGCCGAGCAGCTCCCGGTCCTTCTTGTCGTACGCGGACGCCTCGCAGCGCTCGATCAGGTCCGGGCGGTTCTGCGCGGTCCTGCGCAGCGCCTCGTCGCGCCGCCAGCGGGCGATCTTCCCGTGGTGGCCGCTGAGGAGCACGTCCGGGATGCCGCGGCCGCGCCACTCGGGCGGCTTGGTGTAGACCGGCCCTTCCAGCAGGTTCTCCATCTCGCCGGGGGCGAAGGAGTCGTCGCGGTGCGATTCGGCGTTGCCGAGGACGCCGGGCAGCAGCCGGGCCACGGCCTCGGTGATCACGAGCACCGCGGCCTCGCCGCCCGCCAGGACGTAGTCGCCGATGGAGACCTCGTAGACCGGCATGCGCGTGGCGTACTCGTCCATGACGCGGCGGTCGATGCCCTCGTAGCGGGCGGGGGTGAAGATCAGCCAGGGCCGCTCGGAGAGCTCGACGGCCAGTTCCTGCGTGAACGGGCGGCCGCTGGGCGTGGGGACGACGATGACCGGCCCGTGGGCTCCGGCCTCGTACCCGTCGGCCAGCGCCTCGTCCAGGGCCTCGCCCCACGGCCCGGTCTTCATGACCATGCCGGGGCCGCCGCCGTACGGGGTGTCGTCGACGGTGTTGTGCCGGTCGTAGGTCCAGTCACGCAGGTCGTGGACGTGTACGTCGAGCTGCCCGCGGGCCCGCGCCTTGCCGACGAGGGAGACGTCCAGCGGCTCCAGGTACTCGGGGAAGATCGTGACGACGTCGAGCCGCATCAGGCTTCTTCCCCGTTGTCGCGCGAGGAGACGATCTCGGCGCGGTCGTCGATCAGCCCGGGCGGCGGGGTGATGACGCAGCGCTGCTCCTCCAGGTCGATCTCGGCCACGATCTCCTCGACGAAGGGGATCATCACCTCGGAGCCGTCCGGCCGCTCGACGATGAAGAGGTCCTGCGAGGGCAGGTGGCTGATCTCGGTGATCCGACCGATCTCGGTGCCGTCCTCCAGGACGACGTCCAGGTCCATCAGCTGGTGGTCGTAGTACTCGTCGGGCTCCTCGGGGAGCTCCGTCGGGTCCACCTCGGCGATCAGCAGCGTGTTGCGCAGCGCCTCGGCGCCGTTGCGGTCCTTGACTCCCTCGAAGCGCAGCAGGAGGCGCCCGCTGTGCACCCGGCCCGTCTCGATGGTGAGCGGGCCCGTGGAGGCCGGCTCCGTCAGCAGCACGGCACCGGGGGCGAGCCGGAGCTCCGGCTCGTCGGTCCGCACCTCGACGGTGACCTCACCCTTGATCCCGTGGGCGCGGCCGATCCGCGCGACTACCAGCTGCACTGTCTGTCTCTCCTGTCCAGACGACGACGGGCCGGGGCGGGCACGCATGCCCTCCCCGGCCCGTGCCGGTGATTCAACTGCTCAGCGGACGTGGTCCACGTCGACGAGGTCGACGCGGATGCCGCGGCCGCCGATGGCGCCCACGACGGTGCGCAGGGCACGTGCGGTGCGGCCGTTGCGGCCGATCACCTTGCCGAGGTCGTCCGGGTGGACCCGGACCTCGAGCACCTGCCCGCGCCGCAGGTTGCGCGAGGCGACCTGCACGTCGTCGGGGTTGTCCACAATGCCCTTTACGAGGTGCTCAAGAGCCTCCTCGAGCATGCTCAGGCCTCGGTCGACTCGGCGGCGGCCTCAGCCTCGTCCGCCTTCTTGTCGGCCTTCTTCTTCTGCGTGATGGCCTCGCCCTTGGTCTCGCCGATGCCCTCGAGGGCCTTGGCGAACTCCTCGAAGGAGCGGCGCTTGTCTTCCTTGGTGGCCGGCTGCAGCAGCGGCGCCGGGGCCGGCAGGCCCTTGTGCTTCTGCCAGTCGCCGGTCAGCTTCAGGATGGCGAGCACGGCGTCGGTCGGCTGGGCGCCGACGGACAGCCAGTACTGCGCGCGCTCGGCGTTGACCTCGATGCGCGAGGGGTTGTAGGTCGGCTGGTAGATGCCGATCTCCTCGATCGCGCGGCCGTCCCGGCGGGTGCGGGCGTCGGCGACGACGATGCGGTAGTGCGGAGAGCGAATCTTGCCGAGGCGCTTGAGCTTGATCTTGACTGCCACTGGAGTGGTGTCTCCTGAACTTGACGTGGTTGGGCACTTGAGATGCCACGTGGGGTTGCGGTACTCGGATGCCCGATGGACGCGTCAGCCGGAGGAGAGAGGGGTCCTGTGCGACTGTCGAGTACAGCTTGCCATTGTGCCACATGCCGACGGCGCCTCCTCCCCGGGGCCGGTGATCAGTGGCACCGGCCCGCGGCGCCGTACGCCGCCGGATCAGGACGCGGCGGCGGTGACGGCGACCTCGGGGATGCGGAAGGGCTTCATGCAGCCGCCGCACACGATCGGCGCCTGGGCCAGCACGGAAGGGACCACCCGCACGTTGCGCCCGCAGTCGCAGACCGCCTTGACACGCACGCCGCCGCCCGAGGAGCCGTGCCGCGCGGCCGGCCCGCGGAAGCTGCGCTTGGTGTCCGCGGCCGTCGCGACCGTATGCGCCTTGAGCGCGCGCTGCAGCCGCTCGATGGTCGGCCGGTAGCGCTTCTTCGCCTCGGCGTTGAGCGTGACCAGGGAGAAGCCGCTGCTCGGGTGCGGCTCGTCGGAGTGGTCCAGCCCCATCTCCTCGGCGATCGCGAGGAATCTGCGGTTGTGGTAGCGGCCGGCCCGGGAGGTGTCGCGCACTCCGCGGGCGGCGGCGATGCCGTGGACTGCCTCGTGCAGCAGTCGCTCGAAGGAGAGTTCGGCGCCGCAGGCGGACGAGGACTCTCCGATCAGGGACTCGGGGGCGGCAAGATCGGGCAGCTCGGGGTGGTGCCGCTGAATGTCGGCCCACGCCTGCGCCAGCTCTGCGGCGAGAACAGGTGGTGTCGTGCTCACGTCGTGACAACGAGCCGAGGGGCCCCGGTGTTCCGATTCCGGGCCATTCCAAATTTTTTGCACGTACCAGTCAGTTCAGCCTGATGCGTCCCGACGAGGACGGGTGCGTCGATCCCAGGAGGAGTCGGTACGTAACGACGACCGAAAGACGTCAGCCCCGGCGCGCGGCTCGTGCCGCACGCCGGGGCGCGTCAAGTGTCACCCTGCGTCGATCACCGGTCGACGATCAGTACGACCGCGCGACGATGGCGAGCGTACCGGGGGCGTCGTCCGACTCCGGAACCGACCCGTCCTCGGCGATCAGGCAGCGCACGGTCACGGCCTGCTCGCCCAGCTTGGCCTCGCCCTCCGGGCCCAGCACGTCCCACGGGATCCGCGCCCAGCCGCCGGCGACCGCGGCCTCGGCGGCCTCCTCGATGGTGGCCACGTCGGTCGTACGGGACTCCCGGCGCTCGCGGGACTCCCGCAGCAGCTGCGCCTGGTCCTCCTCCAGCACCTTGGGCAGCAGGTCCGTCAGGGCGTCGATCTGCACCGGCTCCTTGCCGCCCGGGATCCGGCGGGCCAGCATCGCCGTGCCGGCCTCCAGGTCGCGGGGGCCGATCTCGATGCGCACCGGGACGCCCTTGAGCTCCCAGTCCACGGCGCGGCGGCCGAACGGGACGTCGACGCGGTCGTCGACCTGGACCCGCAGGCCGACGGCCTTCAGGCGGTCGCCGAGCTCGCGCACCTTGGCCACGGCCTCGTCGCCCTTGATCGCCATGACGACGACCTGGACGTGGGCCAGGCGCGGCGGGACCCGCAGGCCGTTGTCGTCGCCGTGCGACATGATCAGACCGCCGACCATGCGGGTGGAGACGCCCCACGAGGTCTGCCAGACCAGCTCCTGCTTGCCCTCCTTGGACAGGTAGGAGGTGTTGAACGCCTTGGCGAAGTTCTGGCCGAGCTCGTGGCTGGTTCCCATCTGGAGGGCCTTGCCGTCGCCCATCATGCCCTCGAGGGTGAGGGTGTTGATGGCGCCGGCGAAGCGCTCCTTGGGGGTCTTGCGGCCGAGCACGACGTCGATGCCGAGCACGTTCGTCATGAAGTCGCCGTACACGTTCCGGTGGATGTGCGCGGCGTAGTCGCGGGCGTCCTCGTACGTGGCGTGGGCGGTGTGGCCCTCCTGCCAGAGGAACTCACTCGTACGGAGGAACACGCGGGGGCGCATCTCCCAGCGGACCACGTTGGCCCACTGGTTGATCAGCAGGGGCAGGTCGCGGTAGCTCTGCACCCACTTCGAGAAGTAGTCGTTGATGATCGTCTCGGAGGTCGGGCGGACGACGACCGGCTCCTCCAGCTCCTTGCCACCGCCGTGGGTGACGACGGCGAGCTCGGGGGCGAAGCCCTCGACGTGCTCGGCCTCCTTGGTCAGGTAGGCCTGCGGGATGAACATCGGGAAGTACGCGTTCTGGGCGCCCGATTCCTTGATCCGGGCGTCCATCTCCTGCTGCATCCGCTCCCACAGCCCGTAGCCGTACGGTCGGATGACCATCGTGCCGCGCACTGGGCCGTTGTCGGCCAGTTCGGCCTTGTTGATCAGATCCTGGTACCAGCGGGGGAAATCCTCCGCCTGGGGGGTGAGAACGGGAGCCTTTGCCATGGCGCGAATGGTACGGCGCCGGGTGCTCGATCCGTGAATCGGGTGGCGCACTCCTCTGGACGCGGGGGCGAATGGGGAGTTCTCTGGCAACGGGGGCAAGGGGGCGACAAGGAATCAGGAGCGCTCTTTCGATGACACCGACGCCGACGCCGACACTCGCCGCCCGGGACTGGGCGGAGATCCAGGAGCGGATGCTCGTACCGCTGTACGAGGCGGTCTTCGACCGGCTGGAGATCGGGCCGGGCGACCGGCTGCTCGGCCTGGACTGCGGAGCCGGGCTGGCCCTGCTGCTGGCCGAGGGGCGGGGAGCGGCCACCACGGGCGTGGAGGCGGATCCGGCCCGGCGGGCACTGGCGCGCGAACGGCTGCTGGAGGTGGCGGCGGCCCCGCCGGCGGCGGCCGTCCGGCCGTACGACGTACTGCTCGGCTTCTCGACGTCGGCGGCGACCCTGGCCGCGGCCCTGCCTGCGGTCCGGCGCGGCGGGGCGGTCGTCCTGGCCGGCTGGGGCCCGGCGGAGCGGTGCACCGTGCCGGCCGTGCAGGGCTGCGGCCCGGTCCCGCAGGACCTGGACGCGCTGGTGGCGGAGGCCGGGCTGGTGCCCGACGGGTCGGGCCGCGTGTTCTGCCCCTTCGGGTACGCCGATGCGGACAGTGCGGTGCGGGGTCTGCTCTCGACCGGCCTGTACGACCGCTCGTGCGACCCGGCGCAGGTGGAGAAGGAGCTCACCGAGGCACTTCACCCGTACGAGCGGGCGGACGGCGCCGTCTGGCTGCCGAACATCTTCCGCTACGTGATCGCCCGGGTGCCCTGACGGGGGAACGGGCCCGGGAGCGGGCGCGGCCGCTCGGACGGCCCCGGCGACGGGGCCCCGGGGGTCACTTCGCCAGGCGCGGGACGCCGGCCGCGGCGTACGCGGCGGCCTCGTCCAGGGTCTCGTGCTCCAGCAGGGCCTCGGCGAGGGCGTCCAGTTTCGGCCGGTGTTCGCGCAGCAGGCGGCAGGCCTCCATGTAGCACTCGTCCACGATCCGGCGCATCTCCACGTCCACCGCGTCGAGCGTGGACGGGGCCGCGACCAGCCCGTACGGGCTCTGCGGGTCGGACGGGATCGCGGTGAGCCGGCCGATGCGCTCGCTCATGCCCCACCGGCCGACCATGCCGCGGACGATGCCGGTGACCTGCTCCAGGTCGTTTTCGGACCCGGTGGTGATCACGTCGTACACGGTGTGCTCGGCCGCCATGCCGCCCAGCGCCCCGATGATCCGGCCGCGCAGGTACTCCTCGGTGTAGGCGTACCGGTCCGCCTCCGGTGTGGACAGGGTGACGCCGAGGGCCCGCCCGCGCGGCACGATCGTGACCTTGCGGACCGGGTCGGCGCCCGGCTGGAGCATGCCGAGCAGGGCGTGCCCGCTCTCGTGGTACGCGGTGCGGCGGCGCTCCTCCTGCGGCATGACGAGCGGCCGTTCCGCGCCGAGCTGCACCTTCTCCAGGGCCTCGGACAGGTCGGCCCGGGTGACCGCGTCCCGCCCCCGCTTGACCGCCAGCAGCGCGCCCTCGTTGGCGAGGTTGGCGAGCTCGGCGCCGGTCATGCCGGGGGTGGTGGCGGCCACGTGCTCCAGGTCCACGTCGGGGGCGAGCGGGATCTCGCGGGTGTGGATCCGCAGGATCGCCTCCCGGCCGCTCTTGTCGGGCGGGGAGACGGTGACCGTGCGGTCGAAGCGGCCGGGGCGGGTGAGGGCCGGGTCCAGGACGTCGGCCCGGTTGGTCGCGGCGATCACGACGACGCCCTCGGAGCCGGAGAAGCCGTCCATCTCGGTCAGGATCTGGTTGAGGGTCTGCTCGCGTTCGTCGTGGCCGCCGATGCCGCCCCCGGCGCCGCGGGCCCGGCCGATGGTGTCGATCTCGTCGATGAAGATGATCGCGGGCGCGACCTTGCGCGCCTCCGCGAACAGCTCCCGGACCCGGGAGGCGCCGACGCCGACGATCATCTCGATGAACTCGGAGGCCGACGCGGAGAAGAACGGCACGCCCGCCTCGCCGGCGACCGCGCGGGCCAGCAGGGTCTTGCCCGTGCCGGGCAGGCCCGAGAGGAGGACGCCGCCGGGCATCCGGGCGCCCATCCTCCGGTAGCGCTGGGGGTCCTTCAGGAAGTCGACGACGTCGCTCAGCTCGCCCGCGACCTCGTCGATGCCCGCCACGTCCTCGAAGGTGGTGCGCTTCGCGCCCTGCTCCAGCTCCACGGGCCGGGGCGGCGCCTTGCGGCCCAGCGCGCCGAGGCCGCCGCCCATCGCCGAGCCCATCCGGCGGGCGATGAACACCCACAGCAGGATCAGCAGCAGCATGGGGGCGAGCGAGAGCAGCAGGTTGGCCAGGAAGCTGCGCTGGACGACGACCGGGGAGGCCGTCACGGTCACGTTCTGCTTGGTGAGATCGGCCCACAGGTCGTCCTCGGCGAAGGCCGGCCGCTGGGTGACGAACTTGGTGTAGTCGCCCTTCTCCTCGCCGCCCTGCGGCAGCGGCTGCTTCGCCTTCAGCTCGCCCTGGATGGCGTCGCCCTTGGAGTAGATCTTCGAGACGTTCCCGGCGGCGACCTGCTTGCTGAACTCGGTGTAGGAGATCGTCGGCTCGTCGGGCTCGTTGAAGAACGACAGCACCAGGTTGGTCACCAGGAACACGACGAGGGCGGCCAGCACCAGCCCGCGCCAGCCACCGCCGGGCATGCGCTTCCTCGGCTGCGGGCCGGGCGGCGCACCCTCCGACCGCCAGGGGGTGTCGGCCCGGTCGCGGGGCGGTGCGGGAGTGGGGCTGGGCACCGTGGCCTCCTTACTGCCGTCCTCCCGGCCGACCATAAGGGATATTCCGGACGGCGGCTTCCGGACGTCCACGGGACCGCACGCGGACGCGGACGGGCCCCGGCCGCATCTCGCGGACGGGGCCCGTACAGCAGCGCTCGACCGGTCGTCGGGCTGCTCGTCGCGCTACTTCATGAACTTCTTGAACTCGTCCGGCAGGTCGAAGTCCTGGACCGACTGGCCCCCGGCCGGCAGGCCGAACGGGCTGCCGGCGGCACCGGGCACACCGCCCTGCGCGGCCTGCTCGCGCCGCGTGGCCGCCTCCAGCTCCTCCTGCTTGCGCTTCATCGGGTTGCCGCTCTTGCGCTTGCCCTTGGCCTGCTTGGGCTGCTTCTTCTGGCGGCCGGGGCCGCCGCCCATCCCGGGGATGCCCGGCATACCGGGCATGCCGCCGCCCTGGGCCATGCGGGACATCATCTTGCGGGCGTCGAAGAACCGCTCCACCAGGTTCTTGACCGCGCTCACCTCGACACCGGAGCCCTTGGCGATACGGGCGCGGCGCGAGCCGTTGATGATCGTCGGGTCCTGGCGCTCGGCCGGGGTCATCGACTTGATGATCGCGGCGGTGCGGTCGACGTCGCGCTCGTCGATGTTGTTGATCTGGTCCTTGATCTGGCCCATGCCGGGCAGCATGCCGAGGAGCTTGGAGATGGAGCCCATCTTGCGGACCTGCTCCATCTGGGCCAGGAAGTCGTCGAGCGTGAACTCCTTGGGGCCCTTGGCGAGCTTGGCCGCCATCTTCTCGGCCTCGGCCTGCGAGAAGGTCTTCTCGGCCTGCTCGATGAGGGTGAGCATGTCACCCATGTCGAGGATCCGGCCCGCCATGCGGTCCGGGTGGAACGCGTCGAAGTCGTCGAGCTTCTCGCCGTTCGAGGCGAACATGATCTGCTTGCCGGTGACGTGCGCGATGGAGAGCGCGGCACCACCGCGGGCGTCGCCGTCGAGCTTGGAGAGCACGACGCCGTCGAAGCCGACGCCGTCGCGGAAGGCCTCGGCGGTGTTGACCGCGTCCTGGCCGATCATCGCGTCGACGACGAAGAGGATCTCGTCGGGCGAGACCGCGTCCCGGATGTCCGCGGCCTGCTGCATCATCTCGGCGTCGATGCCGAGGCGGCCGGCGGTGTCGACGATGACGATGTCGTGCTGCTTGGTGCGCGCGTACTCGATGGAGTCCTTCGCGACCTGGATCGGGTCGCCCACGCCGTTGCCGGGCTGCGGGCCGTAGAAGCCGACGCCGGCGCGCTCGGCGACGATGCCCAGCTGGTTGACCGCGTTGGGGCGCTGGAGGTCGCAGGCGACGAGCAGCGGGGTGTGGCCCTGGCCCTTCAGCCAGAAGCCGAGCTTCCCGGCGAGGGTGGTCTTACCGGCACCCTGGAGACCGGCGAGCATGATCACGGTGGGGGCGGTCTTGGCGAACCGCAGGCGGCGGGTCTCGCCACCGAGGATCGAGACCAGCTCGTCGTTGACGATCTTGAGGACCTGCTGGCCCGGGTTGAGCGCCTTGGAGACCTCCGCACCGCGGGCGCGCTCCTTGACGTTCGCGATGAAGGAGCGGACGACCGGGAGAGCGACGTCGGCCTCGAGGAGGGCGATACGGATTTCCCGGGCCGCCGCGTCGATGTCGGCCTCGCTCAGGCGGCCCTTGCCGCGAAGGCTCTTGAAAGTCGCGCTGAGGCGGTCGGAAAGCGTATCGAACACGGTGGTCGCGATTCCTCGGGTCGGGGGCGGTGGTGGTCGTACCCCAGGGTATCGGTCCCGGCCGCCTACCCGGCCCTGCGGGCGACTTTCGTCACCGCCCCGCCCCTTCCCGAAACCGGGGTTCCGCCCTGGACGCCGTTCCGGGCGCTTCGCGCCGGGTGCGCTCAAACGCCGCGCGGGCTGGATCGTGCCGCTGCGCGGCGGTTCCGGTGTCGTTCCAGCCTTGCCGGCGTTTCGGGCGCGGTCCGGGGCGGAGCCCCGAGTTTGGGGCCCGCCGGCAGTTGAGGCGCCGGGGCCGGGGCCGGGTCCCCGGTTTCGGGAAGGGGCGAAGCCGGGGAAACGGCTCCGCGCAGCGGCGGGCGGCGGCGCGGCTAGGACAGGGCGGTGGCGAGGGCCTCGGCCGCGGCGGCCGCGCCGCCGGGGTCGAGGGGCTTGCCCTCGACCGTGGTGACGTACAGCGAGTCCACGGCGTTCGCGCCCAGCGTCGAGACGTGCGCGCTGCGGACCCGGACGCCCGCCCCCTCCAGCGCCCGCCCGATCCGGTGCAGCAGCCCCACCCCGTCGGGCGCCCGCACCTCCAGGACGGTGGCGAGCGAGGACACGTCCGGGACCACGGTGACCCGGGGCGGCGGCGGGACCACCCCGCGCCGGCGCGGGTACGCCGCCTCCCGGTCGGCGAGCTTCGCGGAGACGTCGAGGGAGCCGTCCAGGGCCCGGACGAGGTCGGCGCGGAGCCGGGCGGCCTCGGGCAGGCGCCCGTACTCGGCGGCCACCCGCCACCGGAGCACGAGGACCTCGCCGAGCGGGTCGGGGAGTTCCAGCGCGCGCAGGTCGGCGGCGCGGACGGTGAGCCGGTGCAGGGCGAGGACCCCGGCCACCGCGGGGAGCACGCCCGGCTGGTCGGGGACGGCGACGGCGAGTTCCACCCCGACGGCGTCCTCCTCGTGCCGGGTGTGCAGGGCCAGGACGGGTTCCCCGGTCCGCAGGGCCTCCACCGCGAGCCGTTCCTCCTCGGCGGAGGGCGCCGGGTCGGGCTGTCCGGGGACGGGGGCCCCGCCGAGGACGGCGGCGACCCGCCGGACCAGGTCGGCGACCAGGGAGGCCCGCCAGGCCGACCAGGCGGCGGGCCCGGTGGCGAGCGCGTCGGCCTCGGTGAGGGCGTGCAGGAGTTCCAGCGTGCCGGGGGTGCCGACGGCTTCGGCGACGGAGCGGACCGTCGCGGGGTCGTCGAGGTCGCGCCGGGTGGCGGTCTCGGCCAGCAGCAGGTGGTGGCGGACCAGGGTGGCCAGGACGTCGGCGTCGGCGGCGTCGAAGCCGAGGCGTAGGGCCGTGTCGCGGGCGATGGTCTCGCCGACGACGGAGTGGTCGCCGGGCCAGCCCTTGCCGACGTCGTGCAGCAGGGCGGCCATCAGCAGCAGGTCGGGGCGGCCGACGCGGCGGGTCATGGCGGAGGCCCGGACGGCGGTCTCCACCAGGTGCCGGTCGACGGTCCAGGTGTGGACGGGGTTGCGCTGCGGGCGGCAGCGGACCCGCTCCCAGTCGGGCAGGAGCGCGGAGACGATGCCCTCGGCCTCCAGGGCCTCCCAGACCCCGACGGTCGGCTCCCCCGCCCCGAGCAGGGTGAGGAGCTGTTCGCGGGCCTCGGCGGGCCAGGGCACCGGCAGCGGCCGGCTCTGGGCGGCGACGCGGCGCACGGCGTGCGGCGAGACGGGCAGCCCGGCCTGGGCGGCGGCGGCGCCGAGGCGCAGGGCGAGGACGGGGTCGCGTTCGGGCCGGGCGGCGCGGGCGAGGACGGCCTCGCCGTCGGACTCGACGACGCCCTCGGCGAGCGGGGCGCGTTCGGCGGCGGGGCCGCGGCTGCCGAGGAGTCCGCGCAGCCGGGGCCGGGCGGCGCGGGCGCGCAGGACGCGGCCGACCTCGCGCCAGGTGACGTCGGTGGCGTAGGCGACGGTCCGGGCGGCCTCGTAGACCTCGCGGAGCAACGCGTCCGCGTCGAGCAGGCCGAGCCGGGCGGCGACCTGGTCCTGTTCCTGGAGGGCGAGCCGGTCACCGGCGCGCCCGGTGACGAGGTGGAGGGCGTCGCGGGCGTCGAGGAGTCGGCGGCGGGCCTCGGCGAGGCCCTCGCGGGGTGCGTCGGCGACCCAGGAGGCGGCGACGGCGCGCAGGGCGGTGATGTCCCGGAGGCCGCCGCGGGCCTCCTTGAGGTCGGGTTCGAGAAGGAAGCGGAGTTCGCCGGCCTGGTCGGCGCGTTCGCGGCACATGGCGTGCAGGCGGGGCAGGCGCTTGGGGGCGTGGTTGCGCCAGTCGGCGAGGACGGAGGCACGCAGGCCGGTGAGGAGGCCGAGGTCGCCGGCGACGGCGCGGGCGTCGAGCAGTCCGAGGTGGACCTTGAGGTCCTCGGCGGCGGTCCGGCGGGCCTCGCCGGGGGTGCGCACGGAGTGGTCCAGGGCGAGGCCGAGGTCCCAGACGGGGTACCAGATGCGGTCGGCGAGGCGGGCCAGGTCGGCGGGGGCGGCCTTGCCGTCGTGGAGGAGGAGCAGGTCGAGGTCGCTGCGCGGGGAGAGTTCGCCGCGCCCGTAGCCGCCGACGGCGACGAGGGCGGCGCCGCGTACGCCGGTCTCCCGCGCGGCGGTGGTGAACAGGGCGTTCAGCCAGTCGTCGGTCAGCCCGGCCAGCGCGGAACGCCGCGAGGGCCCGGACCGCGACTCCTGCTGGAGGAGTCGCAGCCGGGCCGCGGCGTAGCCGCTGGGTCCCGGGTCGGAGGTGTCCGTGGTCTCGTCGACGCTCGTCACCCAGGGTCTCCCGTCGCTAGAGCGCTTCGGCGCCGCGCTCGCCGGTGCGGACGCGGATCAGGGCGTCCACCGGGACGCTCCACACCTTGCCGTCACCGATCTTGCCGGTACGGGCGCCCTTCACCAGGATTTCCATGACCGGCTCGGCGTCGTCGTCCTCGACGACGACCTCGATGCGGATCTTGGGCACGAGGTCCACGGTGTACTCGGCACCGCGGTAGACCTCGGTGTGGCCGCGCTGGCGGCCGTAGCCGCTGGCTTCGGAGACGGTCAGGCCCTGCACTCCGTACCGCTGGAGGGCGTCCTTGATCTCGTCCAGCCGGTGCGGCTTGACGATCGCGGTGATCAGCTTCATGCGTCAACCTTCTTGCTCGCGGCGGCAGCGGGGGCGGCGGCGGGGGCGGTGCTCCGGGCGGAGGTGCCGCCGCCGGCCCCGCTGAAGTCGTAGGCGGTCTCGGCGTGCTCGACCTGATCGATGCCGGAGACCTCGTCGTCCTCGGTGACCCGCATCCCCATCGTCTTGTCGAGGAGGAGGGCGAGCACGGCGGATGCGACGAGAGAGTAGGCGAGGACGGAGAAGACGCCCACTGCCTGCTTGCCGAGCTGTTCCAGGCCGCCGCCGTAGAAGAGGCCGGCCGCGTCGGACTGGACCCCGCCGGTGGCGAAGAAGCCGACGAGGAGGGAGCCGACGATGCCGCCGACGAGGTGGACGCCGACGACGTCGAGGGAGTCGTCGTAGCCGAACTTGTACTTGAGGCCGACGGCCATGGCGCACAGCAGGCCGGCGATGGCGCCGATGGCGAGCGCGCCGAGCGGGGAGCAGGAGCCGCCGGCGGGGGTGATGGCGACGAGGCCGGCGACCGCGCCGGAGGCGGCGCCGAGGGTGGTGAAGGAGCCGTGGCGCAGCTTCTCGTAGCCGAGCCAGGCGAGCATGGCGGCTGCGGTGGCGACCTGGGTGTTGAGGAACATCACGGCGCCGACGCCGTCGTCGTTGCCGAGCCAGGAGCCGGCGTTGAAGCCGAACCAGCCGAACCACAGCAGGCCGGCGCCGAGCATGACGAGGGGGAGGCTGTGCGGGCGCATCGGGTCCCGCTTGAAGCCGACGCGCTTGCCGATGACGAGGATGACGGCGAAGGCGGCGGCGCCCGCGTTGATGTGGACGGCGGTGCCGCCCGCGAAGTCGATCACGCCGAGGTCGAAGAGCCATCCGCCGGGGGCCCAGACCCAGTGGGCGACGGGGAAGTAGACGACGGTCACCCACAGGGCCGTGAACAGGGCCCACGCGCTGAACTTGACGCGGTCGGCGAGGGCGCCGCTGATCAGGGCCGGGGTGATGACGGCGAACATGAGCTGGAAGACGGCGAAGACGTAGACCGGGATGGTGTAGCCGTCCCAGAGCTCGGTGATGCCGATGCCGCTGAGGCCGAGGTAGTCGGGGGACCAGCCGACGACTCCGCCGGTGTCGGCGCCGAAGGCGATGCTGAAGCCGTAGAGCACCCACAGGACCGTGACGATCCCGAGGCTGATGAAGCTCATCATCAGCATGTTGAGGCTGCTCTTGACGCGGACCATGCCGCCGTAGAAGAAGGCGAGTCCCGGGGTCATCAGCATGACCAGGGCGGAGCAGATGAGCATGAACCCGGTGTTCGCGGCGGAGAGCGTCGGGGCGTCTGCCGCGAGGGTCGTGATGGCTGATGCCATCGGCGTCTCCTCGTCGTCGGTACGTTCGCGTGCGGGCGATCGTTGAACGTTCAGCGGCGCAGGGTGCGGGCCGGGGTGGGCCCGGGACCTGGGCTGGCCGGTTAATGCCCATGAGATTCGCGCAGGCCGGTTTCCGGCGGCGCCGCTCGATGTTTCGCGACCGTGACGAAGAGGTCGGACGTGTTACGCGTCCATGAACGGAACGGTTCAGGGGGGCCGGCCGCGGCAGCACCCGGGAGTCCTGGCTGGGGGAGCCTGATCGGGCTTCACGGGGTGTCTGCCGCGGCCGGGGCCTCGGGGGCGGCCGGGCGGGGCCGTCAGACGGCCTCCGCGGCCTCGGGGAGCCGGGCGGCGAGGTGGTCGGTGAGCTGGACGACCTCGGAGACGTCGCCGTACTCACGGGCGGCGGTGTCGACGGTCTTCCGCAGCCGGGTGTTCACCCTTTCGGACCGGATCTTTCCGGCCACTTCGAGAGCGCGGTCGACGAAGGCGACGGCCTGCTCGGGCTGGCGCTGGAGCAGGTGCACGGTGGCCATGCCGACGAGGTTGAGGGCGTAGGAGCGCTGGTGGACCTCGTCCTTGCCGAAGAGTTCGACGGCCCGTTCCATGACGGGTTCGGCGAGGGAGGCGTACATGGGGCTGCGGCCGGCGACGTAGGCGAGGTCGCGGTAGGAGTGGGAGTTCTCGCCGTTGAGCTCGGCCTCGGTGAAGAAGCGGATCCAGTCGGGCTCGGGCTCGTCGCCGAATGCGATGTCGCTGAAGGTGTCCTCGGCCATGCGGACGGCCCGCTTGCAGCGGCTGGGCTGGCCCATGTTGGCGTAGGCGCGGGCCTCCATCGCATACAGCATGGCCTGGGTGCGGGGGCCGGCGCAGTCGCGGCTGCCGTACTGGGCGAGGTGGATGAGCTCCAGGGCGTCCTCGGGGCGGCCGAGGTGGATCATCTGGCGGCTCATGTTGGAGAGGATGTACGAGCCGAGCGGCTTGTCGCCGGCCTCCTTGGCGGCGTGCAGCGCGAGGACGAAGTACTTCTGCGCGGTGGGGTGCAGCCCGACGTCGTAGCTCATCCAGCCGGCGAGTTCGGCGAGTTCGGCGGCGACCTTGAACAGCCGCTTCATGACGGGCGCCGGGTGGGTCTCCTGGAGCAGGTCCGTGACCTCGTGCAGCTGGCCCACGACGGCCTTGCGGCGCAGTCCGCCGCCGCACTGGGCGTCCCACTGGCGGAACATCACGGTGGTGGATTCGAGGAGGTCCAGTTCCGGTTCGGAGAGCCGCGGCGGGCGGTGGCCGCTCAGCGCGCCGCCGGGGCCGGGCTCGCGGACGGCGGGTTCGGCGGCCGGGACCGGGACCAGCCAGCGCTGCATCGGCTCGATCAGGGCGGGGCCCGCGGAGAGGGTCAGGGAGGTCCCGAGGAAGCCGCGGCGGGCGAGCATGAGGTCGCTGCGGGAGAACTCGCCGAGCAGTTCGACGGTCTGCGGGCCGGCCCAGGGCAGGTCCACGCCGGAGACGGACGGGGTCTGGTGGGCGGTGCGCAGGCCGAGCTGCTCGATGGCGACGACCGAGCCGAACCGTTCGGAGAACAGCTCGGACAGGATGCGCGGCACGGGCTCGCGGGGCTGTTCGCCGTCGAGCCAGCGGCGCACCCGGGAGGTGTCCGTGCTGATGTGGTGGGCGCCCATCTGCCGGGCGCGCCGGTTCACCTGCCGGGCGAGTTCGCCCTTGGACCAGCCGCTGCGCACGAACCACGAGGTCAGTTGTTCGTTGCGGGCGGCTGGGCCCGGGAGGTCCGGTTCTCCGCTCGTTCCGCTTGCGCCGTTGCCGCCCACTGGAACGCCCCCATCCGCTCAGTCCGTTCTCACGAAACCCTGGCCGTGACGGCGGGCGCCGCCGGGGACCTTCACAGGTCCTTCACTCCTTGCCTCCGGCATAACCACATTCGGGTCCGCCTTTCGGGTTCGTGCACCGAAAGTAATCCTACGATCACCCCCAGGGCGAGGCCGATCGTCGAAACGCCACCATTCGCCACCCCTGCGCTCGGAGAAGCCACCCGCCAGGCGCGATTCACTTGGCAGCGAGCCAGAAATGATCGGTTGGACGGGAGTGCGCTCGGGGCGCGCGCGGCGAGGAGTGCGCCGGGTGGACCGCCGGAAGCCGGGCCCGACCCGTACCTGCCGACGTCGTAACCACCGGCGCATCCAACCCGTTGGAGGGGGCATGGGCATGGGCTTCACGATCGGCAGCAGCCGCAGCACCAAGGAGTTCCGCTCCGGTACCCGGCGCCGGGGGCGGACGTCGGAGTGCACGGCGGTGGCGGAGTACACCGGACTGTGGGGCTGGGACGTGGTCCCCGGCGCCCGGGCCGCGGCCCCCGCCCGCAACTGCTCCTGCGGCCACGCGGCCTGCCCCGCGCCGGGCGCGCACCCGCTCCCGCTCGCCCCCACCGTCAAGGCGGGCGCCACCCTGGACGAGGTCACGGCGGCCTGGGGCGAGTACCCGGGCGCAGCGGTCCTGCTGCCGGTGGGCCGCGGCTTCGACGTCATCGAGGTGTCACAGGAGGCGGGGCGGCGGGCGCTGGTCCGGCTGGAGCGGATGGGCCTGCCGCTCGGGCCGGTCACCGCGACCCCGGACGGCCGGGCCCAGTTCTTCGTGGCCCCGGGCGCTGCGGCCGAGCTGCCGCAGCTGCTCTACCGGATGGGCTGGGACGACGCCGACCTCGACCTGCGCGCCCTCGGGCCGGGGGCCTTCGTGACCGCCCCGCCGTCCGACCACGCCGGTCTCGGCCCCGTCGGCTGGCTGCGCCCGCCCGCGCTCGACTCCGCGGGCGGCCCCCCGCAGGCCCGGCTCCTGCTGGGTACGCTCGCGTACATCTGCCACCGGCTGCGGCGGTAGCGCCCGCGGCGGTACGTCGGCGCCCCCGCGTTCCGGGCGGAACGCGGGGGCGCCGGCGTGAGGTGCGTACGAGCGCGTGCGGGGGCTCAGTCGCCGATCAGGGCGTCGACGAAGGCCTCCGGCTCGAAGGGGGCCAGGTCGTCCGGGCCCTCGCCGAGGCCGACGAGCTTGACGGGGACGCCGAGCTCGCGCTGCACGGCGACGACGATGCCGCCCTTGGCGGTGCCGTCGAGCTTGGTGAGCACGATGCCGGTGATGTCCACGACCTCGGCGAAGACGCGGGCCTGGGTGAGGCCGTTCTGCCCGGTGGTCGCGTCGAGGACGAGCAGCACCTCGTCCAGCGGGCCGTGCTTCTCCACGACGCGCTTGACCTTGCCGAGCTCGTCCATGAGGCCGGTCTTGGTGTGCAGGCGCCCCGCGGTGTCGATGAGGACCACGTCGGCGCCCTCGGCGATGCCCTCCTTGACCGCGTCGAAGGCGATCGAGGCCGGGTCGCCGCCCTCGGGGCCGCGCACGGTGCGCGCACCGACCCGCTCGCCCCAGGTCTGCAGCTGGTCCGCGGCGGCGGCGCGGAAGGTGTCCGCAGCGCCGAGCACGACGCTGCGGCCGTCGGCGACGAGCACGCGGGCGAGCTTGCCGGTGGTGGTGGTCTTGCCGGTGCCGTTGACGCCGACGACCATCACAACACCGGGGGTGTCGGCGCCGCTCTCGGTCTTCACGGCGCGGTCGAGGTCGGTGCCGACCAGGGTCAGCAGCTCCTCGCGCAGCAGGGTGCGCAGGTCTGCCGGGGTGCGGGTGCCGAGCACCCGGACCCGCTCGCGGAGCCGGTCGACCAGCTCCTGGGTGGGGACGACGCCGACGTCGGCGATGAGGAGGGTCTCCTCGATCTCCTCCCAGGTGTCCTCGTCGAGGTGCTCGCGCGACAGCAGCGTGAGCAGACCCTTGCCGAGGGAGTTCTGCGAGCGCGCGAGCCGTGCGCGGAGCCGGACCAGGCGGCCGGCGGTGGGCTCCGGCACCTCGATCTCGGGGGCGGGGGGAGCGGTCTGGGCCGGGACGACCGGCGCCTCGGGGGCCGCCGCCTCCGCCTCGGGGAGTACGACCTCCTCGATCGTGCGGCGCGGCTCTTCCGCCGTCGTGGCGGCGTCCTCCCCCACCTGCGGTTCGGCGGGCGGGGCAGTGATGGTCGGCGTGCTCGGCGGCGCCGGGGGCGGCAGCTGCTTCTTCTTGCGGCTGCCGACCACGAGCCCGCCGGCCACGACGACCGCGACCAGGGCGATGAGTACAGCAATGATGAGGATGTCCATAACGCGTTTCAGTATGCGCGACCCGGTCCCCCGGGCCGGGGCATCCCGGTCCGGGCCGCGGCTGCGGCGGGCCGGGTCCGGACCGTCCCGCTCTCCGGCCTTCCGCTGTGGTTTGTACCTTTCAGGCGGTAACGGCGATGATGGGTGACTCTCTGCACATCACCCCATCGGAGCACGTATGCCTGCCGATTCCCCCGACGGCGCGATAGAGACCCGCGGCCTGGAGCCCGTACCCGACGACGAGCGCACCGGACGGGTCCGCGAGCTCGTCCCCACCTGGGTCGCCGCCAACATCAGCGTGCTGCTGCTGACCATGGGCGCCGGGCTGGTGATCTTCAACGGACTGAACATCTGGCAGGTGCTGGTCGTCGCGGTGACCGCGCCGGTCGTCTCGTACGGGCTCGTGGGCCTGATCTCCATCGCCGGCCGGCGCGGCGGCGCGCCCGGCATGGCGCTGTCGCGGGCGGTGTTCGGGCAGCGCGGCAACCTCTTCCCCGGGGCGCTGATCTGGATCGCCCGCTGGGGCTGGGAGACGATCAACGCGGTCAGCGGCGCGTTCGCGCTGCTGACGGTGCTGGACCTGCTGTTCGGCGTGCAGAAGAACACCGCCCTGATCGTGGTCACCCTGCTGCTGTTCGTCGGCTGCACCTTCCTGGTCTCCGGGCTCGGCATCGGCGCGCTGCGCGTGTGCTCGACCTGGTCGACGTACCTGTTCGGGGCGTTCAGCCTGCTGGTGCTGGGCTGGCTGGTCGCCGAGACGGACTGGTCCGCGGTGTTCGACAAGCCGGCCGGCTCCACCGCGATGACGGTCGCGGGCATCGGAACGATCGCCGCGGGCGGCATCAGCTGGGTGCCGTCGGGCCCGGACTTCACCCGCTACCTGCCGCGCACGGCGTCGACGCGGGGCGTGGTCGGCGCCACCGTCGGCGGGGCGGCCGTCGTGGTCATCCCGATGGTGCTGATGGGCGCGGTCATGGCGGTCGGAACCCCGGACCTGGCCTCCGCGCAGGACCCGGTCTCCTTCATCGGCCGTCTGCTGCCCGCCTGGATCGCGGTCCCGTACCTGCTGATCGCGCTGGTCGGCATGCTGCTGATCAACTCGATGTCGATGTACTCGGCCGGGTTCACCGCGCAGACGCTCGGCATCAAGGTGCCGCGCGCGGCCGCGGTCAGCGTGAACGCGGCCATCAGCCTGGTCTTCGGCTTCCTGCTGATGGTCGTCGCCACCAGCTTCTTCGGCTCGTTCATCTCCTTCCTGACGCTGCTGGCGGTGGCCTTCTCGGCGTGGATCGGCGTCTTCGGCGTGGACATGCTGCGCCGCACGTCCTACGACGGGGCCGCCCTGCTGGACACCTCCCGCACCAGCGCCTACTGGTACCGGGGCGGGTACGCCTGGCAGGCCATGGCGGCGTGGGGCGCGGCCCTCGCGGTGGGCCTGCTGTTCACCCGGGTCGACTGGTTCGCCGGGCCGCTGGCCGGCACCTGGGTCGGGGTGAACGGCCTGGGGTGGGTGGCCGGCATCCTCACCTCCGGGGCGCTGTACGCGGTCCTGCCGCGCACGGCGCGGACGGAGCCGGCGGACCCGGCGGCGGACCCGGCGGGCGGGCAGCCGGGGGCGGGGGCCGGGCGGTCCGAGCGGGCTGCGTCCCTGTCCGGCTGACGCGCCCCCCTGTCCAACTGACTCACCGTCAGCTACCGTCCCCCTTCGCCCGTCCACCCGCACCCGGCGAAGGGGGACTTTCCTCATGCCCGTCACCGTGGCCCGGTTCAACCTCGTCGATCCGAACGGCACCCCCGAGAGCCTGTCCGCCCGCTACCGGGCCGCCCTGGAGATGGCGCGGTACGCGGACGACCGCGGCGTCGACACCGTCCAGACCGAGGAGCACCACGGCACCGGCAACAACTGGCTGCCCTCGCCGTTCGCGTTCGCGGGCGCGGTCCTCGGCGCCACCCGCCGGATCTCCGTCACCGTCTCGGCGGTCATCGGCCCGCTGCACGACCCGCTGCGGCTGGCCGAGGACATCGCCGTACTGGACCTGCTGAGCGGCGGCCGGCTCGTCACGGTCGCGGGGATCGGCTACCGGCCCGAGGAGTACGAGCAGCACGGCGTCGACTGGGGGCGGCGCGGCCGGCTCCAGGACGAGTTGCTCGAAACGCTGCTGGCGGCGTGGACGGGCGAGCCGTTCGCCTTCCGCGGCCGCACCGTGCGGGTGACCCCGGCGCCCTTCACCCGGCCGCACCCGCTGCTGCTGGTCGGGGGCAGCTCGCGGGCCGCGGCGCGCCGGGCGGCCCGGCTCGGGCTGCCGTTCTTCCCGAGCGCGCACCTGCCGGAGCTCCATGCGTACTACACGGAGCGGCTGGCGGAGTACGGCACGGAGGGCTTCTGCCTGATGCCGGCGGCCGATACGCCGCTGCTGCACGTCGCCGAGGACCCGGACCGGGTGTGGGCCGGGTACGGCGGCTGCTTCCTGCACGAGGCCGGCACGTACGCCTCCTGGCAGTCGAAGGAGATCCGCAGCGCCGTGCGCTCGCACGCGCGGACCGTGGACGAGCTGCGCGCGGAGGGCGTGTACCGGGTGCTCACCCCGGACGAGACGGTCGCGTACGCCCGGGCGGCGGGCGGGGCGGGGAACCTGGTGCTGCACCCGCTGTGCGGCGGGATGCCGCCGGACGAGGGCTGGCGCAGCCTGCACCTGCTGTGCGAACAGGTGCTGCCCCGGCTCAAGGACTGAGCCGGGGCAGCACCCGTGCGAGAGGAGCGGGGTTGTTGGCGGGGGTGGTTACCCCATCTCCTCCAACGCCTTGCCCTTCGTCTCCGGCACCCACTTGAGGACGAACGGAATCGAGAGCAGGGCGAAGCCGGTGTAGATCATGTAGGCGCCGGACAGGTTCCAGTCCGACAGCGTCGGGAAGGTGACGGTGACGAGCCAGTTGGCGACCCACTGGGCGGCCGCGGCGACGCCGAGCGCCGCGGCGCGGATCCGGTTGGGGAACATCTCGCCGAGCAGCACCCAGACCACCACGCCCCAGGAGAGGGCGAAGAAGAGCACGAAGCAGTGCGCGGCGACGAGGGCGACGGTTCCCTGGGTCTCGGGGATGGAGATCTCCCCGCCGGTCTCGGTCTTGAACGAGAACGCCCAGGCGGCGGCGCCGAGGGAGAGGGCCATGCCGGCGGAGCCGATCAGGGCGAGGGGACGGCGGCCGATCCGGTCGACGAAGACCATCGCGATCACGGTGCCGATGATGTTGATGATCGACGTGGTGAACGAGTAGAAGAACGAGCTGCTCGGGTCGATGCCGACCGACTGCCACAGCGAGGAGCTGTAGTAGAAGATCACGTTGATGCCGACGAGCTGCTGGAAGACCGACAGGCCGATGCCGACCCAGACGATGGGCAGCAGGCCGAAGCGGCCGCCGAGCAGGTCCTTGAAGGTGGACTTGTGCTCGGAGCGCATGGCGCGGTCGATCTCGGCCACGCGCACGTCGGTGTCGATGCCGGAGCCCTCGACCTCGGTGAGGACCTTCTTGGCCTGCTCGGTGCGACCCACCGAGATCAGGAACCGCGGGGACTCGGGGATGGCGAAGGACAGCAGGCCGTAGAGCAGGGCCGGGATGACCATCACGCCCAGCATCCACTGCCAGGCCTCCAGCCCGCCGAGCTCGCCGCGCTGCTCGCCGCCGGCCATGTTGAGGATGCCCCAGTTGACGAGCTGGGAGACGGCGATGCCGATGACGATGGCGGCCTGCTGGAAGGAGGCCAGCCGGCCCCGGTACGCCGCCGGGGAGACCTCGGCGATGTAGGCCGGGCCGATGACCGAGGCCATGCCGATGGCGAAGCCGCCGATGACCCGCCACATGGCCAGGTCCCACAGGGCGAACGGCAGGGCCGAGCCGACCGCGCTGGCGGCGAACAGGACCGACGCGATCTGCATGCACCGGATGCGGCCGATCCGGTCGGCGATCCGGCCCGCCGTGGCCGCGCCGATCGCGCAGCCGATCAGCGCGGCGGCGATTACCTGTGCCAGCGCCTCGGAACCGATGTCGAACCGGCTCCGGATCGCCTCGACGGCGCCGTTGATCACGGCGCTGTCGTAGCCGAAGAGGAAGCCGCCCATCGCGGCGGCGGCGGTGATGAAGACGACGTGCCCGAGGTGGTCGGGGTGGGCGGCGCGCCCGCTGCTCGCGGGCGGCGGCGGCGCTGCGCTCCTGCTGCTGCTCAAGGTGTGCTCCTGCGTGCCCGGCTGCGGTGGCGGACGGGGTGGGTGGGTGGTGCTTCCAGTGGCGCACAGCCGAAGATCCGGCACCACTCGAATGGATATGGCGGCGGAGCGAGCTTATGTGTTCAGTTCTTGAAGTCAATAGGACGAGAGCAACGCCATGAAGCGAACGAGATGCCGTACCGTCCCACGGCACTCGGGTTAAGGGATTCATTTCTTGAAGCGAGAGGAGGTCAGCGGAGCCGCTGGCTGATCACTTTGGAGACTCCGTCGCCCTGCATGGATACGCCGTAGAGGGCATCGGCGACCTCCATCGTCCGCTTCTGGTGCGTGATGACAATCAGCTGCGAGCTCTCCTGGAGCTCCTGCATGATGCGGATCAGCCGCTGGAGGTTGGTGTCGTCGAGCGCCGCCTCGACCTCGTCCATCACGTAGAACGGGCTCGGCCGGGCCTTGAAGATGGACACCAGCAGGGCGACGGCCGTCAGCGACCGCTCGCCGCCCGACAGCAGCGACAGCCGCTTGACCTTCTTGCCGGGCGGCCGGGCCTCCACGTCGACACCGGTGGTCAGCATGTTGTCGGGGTCGGTGAGGACGAGCCGGCCCTCGCCGCCGGGGAACAGCCGCGCGAAGACCCCCTCGAACTCCCGGGCGGTGTCCCGGTAGGCCTCCGTGAAGACCTGCTCGACGCGCTCGTCCACCTCCCGTACGACCTGGAGCAGGTCGGCGCGGGTCTTGCGGAGGTCCTCGAGCTGCTCGCTGAGGAACCGGTGGCGCTCCTCCAGGGCCGCGAACTCCTCCAGCGCGAGCGGGTTGACCTTGCCGAGCTGCTGGTAGGCCCGCTCGGCGGCCTTCAGCCGCTTCTCCTGCTGCGCCCGCACGTACGGTCCGGGCCGGTTGCGGGGATGCTCCGGGTCAGCGGGGAGCTCCTCGCCCTCGGCGGGCGGGCTCGGCGGTACCGGCTGGTCGGGCCCGTACTCGGCGACGAGGGCGGCGGCCTCGACCCCGAACTCCTCTAGGGCGCGGCCCTCCACCTGTTCGATGCGCAGCCGCTTCTCGGCCCCGAGGACCTCGCCGCGGTGCACGGAGTCGGTGAGCTTGTCCAGCTCGCCCTTGAGGTCGCGGCCGCGGCTGCGGGCCTCGGCGAGCTCCCGCTCGCGCAGGGCCTTGGCCTGCTCGGCGGCCGCGCGCTCCCGCTCGGCGCGGCCGAGGGATACGTCGAGGTGGGCGAGGAGCTGGCGGGCACCGTCGGCGACGGCCCGCGCCACCGTGGCCTCGTACTGCATCCGCCGGCGGCGGCGCTCGGCCCGCGCCCGGGCCTCGCGCTCGGCGCGGGCGCCGCGGTCGAGGGCGTCGGCCCGGCCGGCCAGGCCCTTGACCCTCTCCTCGTGCGTACGCAGTTGGAGGCGGGCCTCCATCTCGGTCTGCCGGGCGTTGGCCCCGTCGGCGGCGAGCCGGTCCCGCACGGCGGTGTCCGGCTCCTGCTCGCCCTCGTCCCCGGCGGGGTCGTTCTCCTCGGCGGCGGCGAGCCGTTCGGCGCACTCCTCCACCTCGGCCAGGGCCTGCTCCAGCGCGTCCTGCGCCTTGGCCGCGGCGGTCGCCGTGCGCTCGGCCTCACCGGCGGCGCCCTTCGCCTGCCCGGCGAGCCGGCCGAGCTGCTGGGCCACCCCGGCCCTGGCCTGCTCCGCGGCGCGGCGGCGCTCACCGGCCTCCTCGACGCGGGCGGCGAGCTCGCGGCGACGCTCCCGGGCGGCCTCCTGGGCCTCGCCGAGCTCCTCGCACTGCCCGTCCAACCGGTCCAGCTCGGCGCCCGCCTCGTCGACCGCGGCCTGCACCTCGATCAGGCTGGGGGCGGCTGCGGAACCGCCGTGCGCGTGGTGCGCCCCGAGCACATCGCCTTCGAGGGTCACGGCCACCGCGTCGGGGTGCGCCGCGACGAGGGCCTCGGCCTCCTCCAGGGTCCCGACGACGACGTACTCCCGCAGCACCCGCGCCACGGCCCGCACCAGTCCGGGCTCCCCGCGCACCACGTCCGCCACGGGCGTCCCGGCCACGGGCGTCCCGGCACCACCGGACACGCCGTCACCGGGCACAGCCGGCCCACCTGGCGCAGCCGGAACGGCTGGGTCCGGGCCCGGGGTGATCAGGAAGGCCGCTCGGCCCGCGTCCGCCGTGCGGAGGTGGCGGATGGCTCCGGCGGCCGCGGTCGGCGAGGCCACGGCCACCGCGTCCGCGGCGGCGCCGAGGGCGGCGGCGACCGCGGCCTCGTGCCCCGGGGTGACCGTCAGCCGCTCCGCGGCCGGACCGAGGAGCCCGGTCAGCCGTTCCTTGGCGGCGAGCACCGCCCCGGTGCCGTCCTTGCGGCGCAGCCCCAGCGCGAGTGCGTCCCGGCGGGCCGCGACCGCGGCCCGGGAGCGCTCGGCGGCCGTGGCCGCGTCCCGCGCGGCCGTCAGGTCCGCCTCCGCAGCGGCCAGCTCGGCCCGCGCGGCCTCGTAGTCGCCGTCCGCCCCGGGGTCGTCGAGCCCGCCGACCTCCTCGGCCAGGGCCTCGTACTCCGCCTGCGCGGCGCCCGCCCGCAGCTGCGCCTCGTCGCGGGCCGCCACCAGCCGCTCGATCTCCGCCTGGGCAGCCCCGGCCCGGGAGCGGGCCGCGCCCAGCCGCCCGGTCAGCCGGGCCAGGGTCTCGCGCCGGTCGGCGAGGGCCCGGGCCGCGTCCCGCAGCCGCCGCTCCTCCGCGGCGAGGGCCCGCTCCAGCTCGGCGCGGTGCTCGACCGTGTCCTCCAGGGCGCGGGAGGCCGCCTCCAGGGCAGCCGTCAGCTCCGCCTCCTGCTCGCGGATGCGGGCCGCCTCGCGCTCCATGTCCTCGGGGTCACGGCCCCGCCGCTCGTCCTCGGGCCCAGCGGTGGCCGACTTGACCCGCGCCTCGGCCAGGGAGGCCGTACCGCGCACCCGTTCGGCCAGCTGCGACAGCTCGTACCAGGTCTGCTGGGCCCGCTGGAGCCGCGGCGTGAGCTGCCGCACCGTTTCCTCCAGCTCCGCCTCCCGCCGCTGCGCCCCGGCGAGCTGGGCCTCGGCGGCCTCCTTGCGCTCCTTCAGAGCCGCCTCGTCGGCGATCTCCGCCGCCAGGGCCGTGCGCAGGGTGACGAGGTCGTCGGCGAGCAGCCGCAGCCGGGCGTCGCGCAGGTCGGCCTGGATCACGGCCGCCCGCCGGGCCACCGCGGCCTGTCGGCCCAGTGGCTTGAGCTGGCGGCGCAGCTCGTCGGTGAGGTCCTGGACGCGTGCCAGGTTGGCCTGCATCGCGTCCAGTTTCCGCAGCGCCTTCTCCTTGCGCTTGCGGTGCTTGAGGACGCCGGCCGCCTCCTCGATGAAGGCGCGGCGGCCGCCCGGGTCGGCGTGCAGGACGGAGTCCAGCTGGCCCTGGCCGACGATGACGTGCATCTCGCGGCCGATGCCGGAGTCGGAGAGCAGCTCCTGGATGTCGAGCAGTCGGCAGGTGTCGCCGTTGATCTGGTACTCGCTGCTGCCGCCGCGGAACATGATCCGGGTGATGGTGACCTCGGCGTAGTCGATCGGCAGGGCGCCGTCGGAGTTGTCGATGGTCAGCGAGACCTCGGCGCGTCCGAGCGGCGGCCGGCCGGTCGTCCCGGCGAAGATGACGTCCTCCATCTTCCCGCCGCGCAGGGACTTGGCGCCCTGCTCCCCCATGACCCAGGACAGTGCGTCCACCACGTTGGACTTGCCGGAGCCGTTGGGGCCCACCACGCAGGTGATGCCGGGCTCGAAGCGCAGGGTGGTGGCGGACGCGAAGGACTTGAAGCCTCGCAGGGTCAGGGACTTGAGGTGCACGCCGCCGGACTCTACCTCGCGCTTTCGGTTTCACCCACGAAGGTGCAGGGCACAAGTGACGTCAGGGAATTCGGCTTCGCGAAAGGAAGAAGGGACGCCGAAGCGTCCCTTGCAGATCGTGCCGGGCTGGAATCGAGCGACGAGTGAGCGCGGATCAGGTGAGCGCAGGCTCCGCCTGGGGTACGTCGATGTCGATGCGGTCCAGCAGCGAGTCTCCGTGCTGAGCGGCGGCCGCGTTCAGCGCGTCGTTTTCGGACTGAATCCGTACGAGCTCGGACTCGAGGTCCTGGACGCGCTGCTGAAGCCGTCGCATCTCGGCGAGGAGTCGCGGGTCGGAGCCGCCGACGTAACCGAGAAGCGCCTTTGCCATGATGGATGGTCCTCCACACTGAGTGACCGACCGAAGCGGTGTGGGTCGTGAGGGAATCGCACCCGCGGATGTCCGACAGCGACGGTCAGTCACTGCGCTTACTACTCTCCATCACTGCCAAACAGCTCAGGTGCGCGGGGCTTCCAGCGTCTCACCAAAAAGTTTGACGGTCAACACGATCACGCCCCGTATCGGCGGGCCGCCCGGCCCTCCCAGGGGGCACGGAGATCGTCTGCTCTTCCGAGCCTTCCACGGTTCGACGCCCCCGGCAACGCGCCGGGGACGAATGCGCAGATCCGGCCCTGTGTGCGAGGTCCGGAGATCTGATCAGTGCATGATCATCCGAGCGCTCACCTGATCCCGAAGTCGTCGTAGCCGCCGCGCGGAGTCCCCCAGATTTCCGTCACTCCGTCGACCCTCCCGGGCGTGTCGGCGGAACGCAGCCAGTCGAGCAGCCGGTGGCAATTCTCACGTTGACCTTCGGCGACCACCTGCACTCGCCCGTCGTCGAGGTTGAGCGCGAAGCCGACGAGCCCGCCGATCTCCAGCGCATTAGCCCTGGTGAACCAGCGGAAGCCCACTCGCTGCACACGACCGCGCACCCAGGCGGTCAGACGGACGTCTTCGTTCATGCGTGAACGCTAACCGGGCGCGCGATCACGCAGGGCATCGCCCCCGGGCACCGCCGACGGTACAGTCGCGCAGCAATGAACTCACCCATTTGGGTGCACAAAGGTTGATCTTGGACTTATGAGGAAGGCAGGACCGATGGGACGCCACCGACTCCCCGCGGCGCCGCACCGTGTCGACAGGCGCCGCACCACCGCGCGCGCCGGCCTGCTGGGTGCCTCCGTCGCCGTGGTCCTGGCCACGGCGGCCGTCACCACCGGCGTGGTCCCGGTGGGCTCCTCCTTCCCGTACGTGGGGGTCGCCCCCGCCGGCTCCGCCACCGACCGCCCGCAGGCGAGGCCCACGCCCCCCACCCGGCCCACCGCCCCGGTCGAGCACCAGGTCGGCGGCCTCGCCAACCTGTCGGGCCGCGCCTCCTCCGCCCCCGGGTCGGCCACCACCTCGCCCTCCGGGTCCCCGTCGGCCTCCCCCTCCCCGTCGGCCTCGGCGAGCGCTGCCGCCTCGCCTTCCCCGTCCGCCGCGGCGGAGGCGTCGGAGAGGGCCGCGACCGCCCCCGAGCCGGCGGCTCCCCAGCCGGTCGCGCCGAAGCCGGTCCTGCCCAAGCCGGAGCCGGTCGCGCCGAAGCCGGTCCCGCCCAAGCCGGAGCCGGTCGCCCCGAAGCCGGTCGCCCCGAAGCCCGTGCCCGCCGCACCGAAGCCCCTGCCCGTCGCACCCAAGCCCGTACCGGTCGCGCCGAAGCCGCCCACCGCCGCGCCCACGCCCGACGACGGCCACTCCGCCGAGGAGGCCGCCGTGGTCACCCTGGTCAACCAGGCGCGCGCACAGGCGGGCTGCGGTCCGGTGCGGGCCAACCCGCCGCTCGCGGCGCTCGCCGCGGCCTTCAGCAAGGACATGGCCGTCCGCGGCTTCTTCGACCACACCGACCCCGACGGCAACACGCCGTGGGACCGCGCCACGAACGCGGGCATCTCCGGTCTCGGCGGCGAGAACATAGCCCGCGGCCAGGGCGACGCCCAGGCCGCGATGAACGCGTGGATGAACAGCCCCGGCCACAAGGCCAACATCCTCAACTGCGAGTTCCGCACCCTCGGCGTGGGCGTTCACGTCGCGGCCGGCGGCCCCTGGTGGACCCAGGACTTCGGCTACTGACCCGGCCCCGGGCCCGGGGCCGGCCCGGGCCCGCCCACTAACCGCACGACAGCGCTGTCTGTCCGCAAGCGCTGTGCGCGGCTAAGCTGCCCGCATGGAGACGACAGCACTGCCGTTCGACGCCTTCGCCCGGGCCTGCCCGTCCCGGGAGACGCTGGAGCACGTCACCGGCCGCTGGGGCAGCCTCACCGTGGGCGCCCTGCGCGACGGCTCCTGCCGCTTCAACGAGCTGCGCCGCAAGGTGGACGGCGTCAGCGAGAAGATGCTCTCGCAGACCCTCCAGGCGCTGGAGCGCGACGGCATCGTCCACCGCGAGGCGCAGCCGACGAACCCACCGCGCGTCGACTACGAGCTGACCCCGCTCGGGATCGAGGTGGCCGACCGGCTGCTCGCCCTCATCCACTTCCTGGAGGGCAGCATGCCGCAGGTCCTGGCCGCCCGGGAGTCCTACGACACCACGCGCGGCGGCCGCTGACAGCGCGGGCAGAAATAGCTGGAGCGGTTCATCCAGGGGCGGCGGCGCACCGGGGTGCCGCAGCGCCGGCAGGGCTCGTCCTCGCGCCCGTAGGCGTCGAGCGAGCGGTCGAAGTAGCCCGACTCGCCGTTCACGTTGACGTAGAGGCTGTCGAAGCTGGTGCCGCCGACCGCCAGGGCCGCGTTCATCACGTCCCGGACGTGGCCGAGGAGTTCCGTGCTCCGCGGGCGCGTGAGGGTGGCGGTGGGGCGCTCGTAGTGCAGCCGGGCCCGCCACAGCGCCTCGTCGGCGTAGATGTTGCCGACGCCGCTGATCAGGGACTGGTCGAGCAGGGCCCGCTTGACCGTGGTCCGCCTCGCCCGCAGCGCGCGGTGGTAGGCGTCCTCGTCGAAGAGCGGGTCCAGCGGGTCGCGGGCGATGTGCGCGATGACGTCGGGCAGCCCGTCGAGCGTGGTGTCGTGGAGCGAGAGCCCGCCGAAGGTGCGCTGGTCGACGAAGCGGAGCTCGGTGCCCGTGTCGTCCTTGAAGCGCAGGCGGATGCGCAGGTGCTTCTCGTCGGGTGCGTCCTCGGGCTGCACCAGCAGCTGTCCGCTCATGCCGAGGTGGCCGAGGACGGACAGCTCCCGCCCTTCCAGGGGGAGCCACAGGTACTTCCCGCGCCGCTGCGGCACGCCGATGGTCTGGCCCGCCAGCCGCGCCGCGAAGTCGGCCCCGCCGGCCGGGTGCCGGCGCACGGCGCGCGGGTGCAGCACCTCGACGGCGTCGACGGTCCGCCCGGCCACCCAGCGCTCCAGGCCCCGCCGCACCACTTCGACCTCGGGCAACTCGGGCACGGTGTTCCTCCGGTGGGGTACGGCTGTTCGGGGCTCCGCCGCGAGCCTACCGGCCCGCCACCCGTGCCCGGCCCCCGCCCGGAAACGCAGAACCGCCCGCCCCTGCGCGGGCAGGGGGCGGGCGGGAGGATCCGCGGGGGATCGGAAGGAAGGGTCAGACCTTCGGCGTGGGACCGGCGGGCGTCGGCGACCCGCCTTCCCCGGCCCCGGCCGGAGCGCCGTCGGAGGCGGCGGCCTCCGCCGCCTTCCGCTCGTCCGCCGCGGCGCGGATGCCGCGCCACGCGGACTCGGCCGCCTGCTGTTCCGCTTCCTTCTTGCTGCGGCCGGTGCCGGTGCCGTACGAGACACCACCGACGCGGGCGGCAGCAGTGAAGGTCTTCTCGTGGTCCGGACCGGTCTCGGTGACCAGGTACTCGGGCACGCCAAGGCCTTCGGCGGCCGTCAGCTCCTGGAGGCTGGTCTTCCAGTCCAGGCCGGCCCCGAGGTTGGAGGACTTCTCGATCAGCGGGTCGAAGAGCCGGTGCACCAGCTCAGAAGCCGCGTCGAGCCCCTTGTCGAGGTAGACCGCGCCGATCACCGCTTCCAGGGTGTCGGCGAGGATGGAGGCCTTGTCCCGGCCGCCCGTGCCCTCTTCGCCCCGGCCGAGCCGGATGAAGGAGCCGAGGTCGAGGCCGCGCCCCACTTCCGCCAGAGCACGCGAGTTCACCACCGCGGCCCGCAGTTTGGCCAGCTGGCCTTCCGGCAGGTCGGGGTGGGTGTTGTACAGCGTGTCCGTGACCACCAGTCCGAGAACGGAGTCCCCGAGGAACTCCAGACGCTCGTTCGTGGGCAGGCCGCCGTTCTCGTACGCGTACGAGCGGTGGGTCAGGGCACGCACCAGAAGGGCGGACTCGAGTCGATACCCGAGCCGCCCTTCCAGAAGCGTGTGGGACGAGGCCGCGTTCTTACTGTCTGCCTGCTCTTCAGCGTTGGACAGCTCAGACATTGCGCCTCTCACCAGCCGCTCAGACCTCGAGGACCTGGCGCTTGTTGTAGGTGCCGCAGCTCGGGCACGCGATGTGCTGCTGCTTCGGCTCCTGGCAACGCTCACACGAAACCAGGGTGGGGACCGCAGCCTTCCACTGCGACCGGCGGTGGCGCGTGTTGCTGCGCGACATCTTCCGCTTCGGAACAGCCACGGCTACTTCTCCTGCTTCTCGGCGGCGCTCTGAACGTCGTCAGATGCAGTGCCGCTCATGTTGTCCTTCTCGCCGTCCTGATCGGTCCCGACGAGTTCCTGCAAAGCCGCCCAACGGATGTCGACGGCGTCGTGGTGGTGCTCCGGGTCGTCGTTCAGGCTGGCACCGCACTGCGGGCACAGTCCGAGACAGTCCTCCCGGCACACCGGCTGCAGCGGCAGTGCGAGCACCACCGCGTCACGCAGCACGGGTTCGAGGTCGAACAGGCCGTCCTCGAGGTAGAGCGTGTCCTCGTCGTCCTCGGCGTCGTCGGCCGGCTCCGCCTTGGGGCGGCCCCGGTCGTCGGCGTCAGGGTACGAGAACATCTCCTGGAAGTCCGCATCGATCTCGCGACCGACGGGCTCCAGACACCTTACGCACTCCCCCTCGGCCGATGCACGGACGGTGCCTGTGACGAGCACCCCTTCCATGACCGACTCCAGACGGAGTTCCAGCTCCAGCGGAGCACCTTCCGGCACTTCGATGACGCCGGCGATACCGAGGTCCGCCGGAGCCGCGATCTCGCGGGACAGCCGCTGCATGGCACCAGGACGCCGACCCAGCTCGTGCGTGTCGAACACGAGGGGGTTGCGGTGGTCGAGGCGGGTGTTCAGGGCCGTTCCTGCTTTCACAGATCGCTGAAGATCAAGAATTCCGCCGCTCAAGGGCAGCAGGGATCGCGACGCATACGCGCGACCGAACAGCCAGGATACCCGGCGCTCCGCCCTGAGCCCAATCCGGGTTCAGCGACCCTGTTCGTAGCGGCGGAGCTGGTCGAGGTCGATCATGCCCGTGTCGAAGAAGCTGGTCTCGTCGAGCGCGCCCTGCTGCGGGCGTCCCGCCCCTGCCGCCGCCCCCTGCTGCCCGTAGGCCGCGTACGGGTCGGACTGGCCGCCGTAGGCCGCCGCGTACGGGTCCGGCTGGGCCGGGGGCTGCTGCTGGTACCCGTACGGGTCCGCGTAGGACGGCGCGGCGTAGGCCGCCGCTGCGGTGGGACCGCCGCCCGGAGCTGCATAGCCGTCCTGCGGGCCGGGCTGCTGCCCGTAGCCGTACGCGTCGTAGGCGGGCTCCGCCGCGGCCTGCGCCGGGATCACGGGGGCCGGGGCCCGGAGGGGCTGCTCCGGCTCGGCCAGGCCCGCCAGGAAGTCGGCGTCGCTGGTCGACCGGGACTGCGGCACGCCCGCGGCGTCCTGGGCGGCGACGTGGGCGCCCAGGTCGTCCGTGGGCACCTGGCCCAGGAGCTTCTGCCGGCCGCGGCCGACCGCCTCCAGGGTCTTGCTGAGCACCGCCTCGAAGGTCGCCAGCTTGGTGTCCACGTACGCGTCCGCCTGCCGGCGCCGGGTCTCCGGGTCGGCGCTGGGCTCGGGGGCGTCCGCGTCCGGGTAGCCGCGCTCGTCCAGCCCGGGACCGCGGCCCAGCAGCTTCTCGCGGCCGCGGTCCACCGAGCCGATGGTCTTGGTGAGCACGACCTCGAAGTTCGCGAGCTTGCTGTCGACGTAGTCGTCGGCCTGCGCGCGGACCTCCGCGGCCTCCCGGTGCGCCTCGGCGAGGATGCGGTCCCCCTCCTCCCGCGAGCGGCGCGCGACCTCGGTGTCGGAGATCAGCGTGCCGCGCTGGTGGTGGGCGGACTCGATGATCCGCTCCGCCTCGCGCCGGGCCTCCTCGACCATCTGCTCACGGCCGCCGATGAGCTCCTGCGCCTGCGCCAGCGAGCCGGGGAGCGCCTGGCGCACCTCGTCGAGCAGGGCGAGCAGCTCGGCGCGGTTGATCACGCAGGAGGCCGACATGGGCATGGAGCGGGCGCTGCCGACGGCCGCGACGATCTCGTCGAGCTTCTTCTGCACGTCCATGGGGGCTCGCAGTTCCTCGGCCTCGGGCAGGTCCCGAGACGGACGGGACGACTGTAAGCCCACGGGAGCGGCGCCGGACACCGGTTGGGGCCCCGTCAGCCGGTCAGCGTTCGGCGAGCCTCGCGGTCAGCGCCGCGTGCACGTGCGGGGGCAGTAGGTGGGAGACGTCTCCGCCCCATGCCGCGACCTCCTTGACCAGGGAGGACGACAGGAAGCTGTAGGTGGGGTTGGTGGGCACGAACAGGGTCTCGACGCCGGTGAGTCCGATGTTCATCTGCGCCATCTGCAGCTCGTAGTCGAAGTCGCTGACGGCGCGCAGCCCCTTGACGATGGCGGGGATGTCGCGCTGCTTGCAGAAGTCGACGAGCAGTCCGTGGAAGGACTCGACCTCGACGTTGCCGTACCCGGCGGTCGCCTCGCGGAGCAGCTCGATCCGCTCCTCGACGGTGAACAGCCCCTTCTTGGACTGGTTGATCATGACGGCGACGTGGACGACGTCGTACAGCCGGGAGGCCCGGCCGATGATGTCGAGGTGTCCGTTGGTGACGGGGTCGAAGGACCCCGGACAGACGGCGCGGCGCAACTTGGTCCCCTTGCTCTCAGGAGCGGTCATCATGACTCTTCGCTGGTGAAGACGGCGCGGCCGTACCACAGGGTGCCTTCGCCGTACTTGCGGGAGCGGAGCGGCTCGAATCCCTCGGGCCAGGGGAACGCACCGCTCCTGGTGCCGCGCTCCACGGTGACGAGCGCGTCGTCCGTGATCCAGCCGTTGGCGCGGAGTGTGAGCAGGATCTCGCCGAGATCGCCGTGGCCCACGGCGTACGGCGGGTCCAGGAAGACCACGTCGTACGGCTCCCCGCCGGCGGGGACGGCCACGATCTGCTCCGCCCTGCCGGCGCGGAACTCGGCGCCGGGCAGGCCCAGGCTCCTGATGTTGTCCCGGATCACCTTGCCGGCCCTGGCGTCGGCCTCGACGAGCAGGGCGTGCTCCGCGCCGCGGGAGAGGGCCTCCAGGCCGACGGCGCCGGAGCCGGCGTACAGGTCGAGCACCCGGGCCCCTTGGACGCCGTGCAGCGACTCCCAGGTGGAGAACAGGCCTTCGCGCATCCGGTCCGAGGTCGGCCGGGTGCCGGTACCGGGCGGCACGGCCAGCCGTCGCCCTCCGGCGGTGCCGGCGATCACGCGGGTCATCTGGGGTCCTTCACTACGGCGATCACAGCGTCTCCACGATATGCCGTGCCTCCCGGCCGTTCCGCCCGGCCCTCGCCCGGCCCGCTCAGCCCTTCTCCAGGTACTGCTCGCGCTCGGCGTCGAGCAGGGCCTCCAGGGCGCCCCGGAGGCCGGGGAGCCCCTCCAGTTCCGGGTCGGCGGCGACCACGCGGGTGGCCTCCTCGCGGGCCTGGGCGATGACCTCCTCGTCCTCGATGACCGCGAGCATCCGCAGGGAGGACCGCACGCCCGACTGGGCCTGGCCGAGCACGTCGCCCTCGCGGCGCTGTTCGAGGTCGATCCTGGAGAGCTCGAAGCCGTCGAGCGTGGCGGCGACGGCGGCCAGCCGGGCCCGGGCGGGGCTCGCCTCGTGCATCTCGCTGACCAGCAGGCACAGGCCGGGGGCGGAGCCGCGGCCGACGCGGCCGCGGAGCTGGTGGAGCTGGGAGACGCCGAACCGGTCCGCGTCCATGATCACCATGGCGGTGGAGTTCGGGACGTTCACGCCGACCTCGATGACGGTGGTGGCCACCAGCACCTGGACCTCGCCGGCGGCGAAGCGCCGCATGACGTCGTCCTTGTCGGCCGGGTCCATCCGGCCGTGGAGCACCTCGACGGACAGCCCGGCCAGGGGGCCGCGGGCCAGCTGCTCGGCGACCTCCAGGACGGCCAGCGGCGGCCGCTTCTCGCTGTCGTCCTCGGGGGACGGCTTCTTCCTGCGCTGGTCGGCCTGGTCGATGTCGTCGCCGATACGGGGGCAGACCACGTACGCCTGGTGGCCGGCCTCGACCTCCTCGCGGACCCGCTCCCAGGCCCGGGTGAGGAAGTGCGGCTTGTCCTTGGCGGGGACGACGTGGGTGGCGATCGGGGAGCGGCCCGCGGGCAGCTGGTCGAGGACGGAGGTCTCCAGGTCCCCGAAGACGGTCATCGCGACCGTGCGCGGGATCGGGGTCGCGGTCATCACCAGCAGGTGCGGCGGTTGCTTGCCCTTGGAGCGCAGCGCGTCCCGCTGCTCCACGCCGAAGCGGTGCTGTTCGTCGACGACGACCAGACCGAGGTCGTGGAACTGGACCTTGTCCTCGATGAGGGCGTGGGTGCCGATGACGATGCCGGCCTCGCCCGTGACCAGGTCGAGCAGGGCCTGCCGGCGCGCGGGTGCGCCCATGGAGCCGGTGAGCAGGACGACCTTGGTGCCCTGCTCGGAGCCGCCGAGCATTCCGCCCTCGGCGAGTTCGCCCATCATCTCGGTGATCGAGCGGTGGTGCTGCTGGGCGAGGACCTCGGTGGGCGCGAGCATCGCGGCCTGCCCTCCGCTGTCGACGACGGCCAGCATCGCCCGCAGCGCGACCATCGTTTTTCCGGAGCCGACCTCGCCCTGGAGGAGGCGGTGCATGGGGTGTTCGGTGGCCAGGTCGTCGAAGATCTCGCGGGAGACGGTCTGCTGGCCCTCGGTGAGGGTGAACGGCAGCTTGGCGTCGAAGGAGTCGAGCAGGCCGCCGGGGGCGGGGCGCCGGGGGACGGCCGGCAGCAGGGAGTCCGCGTGCCGGCGGCGGGCCAGGGCGGTCTGCAGGACGAAGGCCTCGTCCCACTTCAGGCGCTGCCGGGCGTCCTCGATGTCGGCCTTGGTGCCCGGCCGGTGGATCTTCAGCAGGGCCTCGTGGAGCGGGACCAGGCCGCGGCCCTCGCGCAGGGCGGGCGGCAGCGGGTCCACGGCCTCCGCCGCGCGCGGCAGGACGGCGTCGACGGCCTTGGCGATCTTCCAGGACTCCAGTTGCTTGCAGGCCGGGTAGATCGGGATGAGCTTGCCGGCGAAGGCCGCGGCCGCGTCGGACTCGCCCGCGTCGGCGCCGAGCGGCTCGTAGGCGGGGTGGGCCAGCTGGAGCTTGCGGTTGAACAGGGAGACCTTGCCCGCGAACATGGCGCGCCGGCCGGGCAGCAGCTCCTTGTGCGGCTTGTGCACGCCCGCGCCGAAGAACACCAGCTGGAGCCGGCCGTTGCCGTCGGTGATGGTCACTTCCAGGCGTTTGCCGCGGCCGCCGTTGAAGGTCAGGACCCGGGCGTCGGCGACCTGGGCGACGACGGTGACGTGTTCGTCGAGCTGGTCGGCGAGCCCGTCCAGCGAGGTCAGCTCGCCGCGCTCGGCGTACCGCCTCGGGTAGTGGTGGAGCAGGTCCAGGGCCGTGTGCAGGCCGAGCTGCTCGGCCAGCACCTTGGCGGTGGCGGGGCCGAGCGTCTTCTTGAGGTCTTCGTCGAGCGCGGGCACCTGTTCATTGCACACCATGGCGCCGACAAGACGGCTATTCGACCCCGATCAGCAGGGGCGCCGAGTGGCGGCCGCCCCGGTAGACGACGGTGTCCACGGCCAGGTGCCCGTGCTGGACGTACGCCTCCAGCCGTGCGGCGAGCGCGTCCGGCGCCTGCGGCCCGAGGACCAGGGTGACGAGTTCGCCGCCGGAGCCGAGCATCCGCTCCAGGACCGCCTCGGCGGTGTCGGCGAGGCCGGAGCCGATGACGGCGACGTCGCCGTCGATGAGCCCGAGCACGTCGCCGGCCTGGCAGATCCCGGCGGAGGTGAAGGACTGCCGTTCGGCGACGGCGAGTTCCGCGTAGCGGGTGGCGCCGGCGGCCGCGGTCATGGCGACCACGTCCTCGTCGAAGGTGGCCTCCGGGTCGTGGACGGCGAGCGCTGCCAGGCCCTGGACCGCGGACCGGGTGGGGATCACCGCGACCCGCACGCCGTCGGCGCGGGCCCGCTCGGCCGCGGCGGCCGCGACCGCGCGCTGGTCGGCCCCGCCGGGCAGCAGCACCACCTCGCGGGCGTGGGCCCGTCGGACGGCGTCGACGAGCTCGCCGGGGTCGGGGGCCCGTCCGGGCGGGGTGAGGACGGTGGTCGCGCCGGCCTCGGCGCACAGTCCGGCCAGGCCCTCGCCGGGGACCACGGCGACCACGGCCCGCTGGGCGCACTCGCCGCGCGCCGCCCGGCGCCGCTCGTCGCCGAAGTGGGTGATGCGGATCCGGTAGGGCCGTCCAGCGACGACGCCGGCCTCCACGGCGGCTCCGGGGTCGTCGACGTGGACGTGCACGTTCCACAGCCGGTCGCCGCCGACCACGACGAGGGAGTCGCCGAGGCCGTCGAGTCGCCCGCGCAGCGCCGCCACCGCCTCCTCGGCGGCCTCCAGCAGGTAGACCACCTCGTACGCGGGTCCGTCCGGCTCGTCGTGGGCGTCGCACTGCCGCTGCTGCTGCGGTACGGACGCGGGTACGGGCCCGGTGCCCCGGCCGCGGACCGCCTCCGCGGCCGGCGGCTCCTGCCCGGACAGCGCCTGCCACAGCGCCCCGAGCACCGCGACCAGCCCGCAGCCCCCGGCGTCGACCACCCCGGCCCGGCCCAGCTCGGCCAGCTGCCGGGGGGTGTCGTCGAGGGCCGCGCGGGCCCCGTCGTAGGCGGCCCGGGCCACGTCCGCGACGCTGCCGGCGGCCGCACCGGCGGCTCCCGCGGCGGTCTCGGCGGCCCGCGCCGCCGCGGCGGCCACGGTGAGCATGGTCCCCTCGACGGGGTGCGCGACCGCCTCGTACGCCTCCTGCGCGGCCCGGGTCAGGGCCTGGGCCAGCAGCCGGTCCGGCCCCCGCCCCGCGGGCTCGTCGTCCAGGACGTCGGCCACCCCGCGCAGCAGCTGGGCCAGGATGGTCCCGGAGTTGCCGCGGGCGCCTATGAGCGCGCCGTGCGCCCAGGCCCGTACGGCCTGGCCGAGGGAGGCGGCGGTGCCGGCGGCGTCCAGGGCGCGGTCGGCCGACTCGGCGGTCAGGTAGAGGTTGGTGCCGGTGTCCGCGTCCGCGACCGGGTAGACGTTGATCGCGTCGATGTCCTCGCGGGCCCGGTCCAGCGCGGCCAGGGCCAGCGAGCTCCAGGTGCGCACCGCTGCGGCGTCGAGCTCGTCGGGGGGCTGCGGCTGCGGCTCGTGCGGCACCGGGCGTTCCTCCTTGTGCGGGCCAGGGTTCACCGCAGGGTAACGAAGCGTCTCCGGCAGTCGGGGACCGCGGGGCGGGCCCAGCGGCGGCCATGGTAGTTTTCTTGGACGGCAGCAGTCGTTGTATGCTGCTCCGGTTGCCCGATGAGAATCGGGTTTTCCCCCGGCAAACCACTTCAGATCTCTGATCCGGTGCGCCGGATTTCACTGTAAGTGCATCTGAAGTCTTTGGAGTGACCTGTGGCTGCCAACTGCGACGTTTGCGGCAAGGGGCCGGGCTTCGGCAACAACATCTCGCACTCGCACCGCCGTACGTCCCGTCGCTGGAACCCGAACATCCAGCGCGTGCGTGCCGTGGTCAGTGGGACGCCGAAGCGCCTCAACGCCTGCACCTCGTGCATCAAGGCCGGCAAGGTCTCGCGCTGACGCGTCCCGTCGTCGTAGCGCAGCCCTTTCCGGTTGCTCGGAAGGCCGGTCCACCCAGTGGACCGGCCTTTTGCCTTGCCCGGCCGTGTGCCGTCCAGGAAGCCCGCCGCATCACGTGATGCGGCGGGCTTCCGTCCGTTGCGGGGGTCCGGTGGGCGGTGTCAGCGCCGCCACTGCCAGGCGTGGTCGACCGGGCCGATGCCGCCGCCGAGTGCGAAGCCGGCCGCGATGGCACCGGTCACGTACTCCTTGGCCTCCGTGACGGCCTGCGGCACGTCCCGTCCCTTGGCGAGTCCGGCCGCGATCGCGGCGGCGAGGGTGCAGCCGGTGCCGTGGGTGTGCCGGTTGTCGTGGCGCGGGGCCCGCAGCCACAGCTGCGTATCGCCGTCGGTCAGCAGGTCGGCCGCCTCGCCGCCGTGGGCGGCCAGGTGCCCGCCCTTGACCAGGGCCCACTCGGACCCGAGGGCGAGGACGGCGTCGGCGGCCCGCCGCATGTCGTCCTCGCTCTCCACGACCAGGCCGGTGAGCTGCGCCACCTCGTCCAGGTTGGGCGTGGCCACGGTGGCCCGCGGCAGCAGCTCCCGTCGTACGGCGTCCAGCGCCGAGGGGGCGAGCAGCGCGTCCCCGTGCTTGGAGACCCCGACGGGGTCCACGACGGCGGGGGCGTCCGTACCGGCCAGCAGTTCGGCGACGGTCTCCACCAGGGCGGCGGAGGAGAGCATCCCGGTCTTCACCGCCCGGACGCCGATGTCGTCGACGACGGCCCGGTACTGGGCGGTGACGGCCTCGGCGGGCAGTTCCCATACCCCGCGCACGCCGAGGGAGTTCTGCGCGGTCACGGCGGTCACGACGCTCATCCCGTGCGCGCCGAGGGCGAGCATGGTCTTGAGGTCGGCCTGGATGCCGGCGCCACCACCGGAGTCCGATCCGGCAACGGTCAGGCACAGCGGTGGCGCGTCGCTCATCGGGGCATCTCCTCGGGGGACGGGTCGGAGCCGAAGTGGTCCCAGCCGCCGGTGCTGGTCCAGGGCGCCCCGTCCACGGTCACCTGGGGCAGCGCGGACCGGTTCAGCACCTCCCCGATGACCTTCCAGCGGGCGGGCAGCTTCACGCTGGGCGGGAAGGTCGCCACGATGGCGTGATCCTCTCCGCCGGTGAGCACCCACTGCAGGGGGTCGACGCCGACCGCCTGCCCGATGTCGTGCATCTGCGTCGGGATGTCGACGGCCGTCGAGCGCAGGTCGATCCGCACCTTGCTGGCCTCCGCGATGTGCCCGAGGTCGGCGATCAGTCCGTCGCTCACGTCGGTCATCGCGGTCGCGCCGAGCCCGGCCGCCGCGGGGCCCGCGTGGTACGGCGGCTCGGGGCGCCGGTGCGCCTCGACGAAGGCCCGCGGGGAGCGGAAGCCGCGCTTGAGGACCGCGTAGCCGGCCGCGGACCAGCCGAGCCAGCCGGTGACGGCGACGACGTCGCCGGGCTGGGCGCCGGAGCGCAGCACCGGCTCGTGGTTGCGCAGGTCGCCGAGGGCGGTGATGGAGACGGTGATGGTGTCGCCGCGGACGACGTCCCCGCCGACCACGGCCGCTCCGGCGACCTGGCACTCGTCGCGCAGGCCGTCCATGAGCTCGGTGGGCCAGGTGACCGGCAGCTCGGCCGGGACGACCAGGCCGAGCAGGAGCGCGGTCGGTACCGCGCCCATGGCGGCGATGTCGGCGAGGTTCTGCGCGGCGGCCTTGCGTCCGACGTCGTAGGCCGTGGACCAGTCGCGCCGGAAGTGCCGGCCCTCCAGCAGGATGTCCGTGCTCGCCACGACCCTGCGGTCGGGGGCCGACACCACCGCGGCGTCGTCGCCCGGCCCGAGCCGGACCGCCGGGGTGGTGGTGAGCCGTGAGGTGAGCTCCCGAATGAG
The DNA here is from genome assembly GCF_051550185.1 of Streptomyces pallidus (ex Mingjun et al. 2026). NCBI lineage: Bacteria > Bacillati > Actinomycetota > Actinomycetes > Kitasatosporales > Streptomycetaceae > Streptomyces > Streptomyces pallidus (ex Mingjun et al. 2026). The sequence goes on from NZ_CP196181.1 coordinate 2,459,936, forward strand.
CCCGAACTCCCCCAGCTCGCCCACAGTGCCCTTCATCGCTGTGCCCCTTCTTGCCCAGTCCGCTTGCGGTCGCGCCCCGTCACAGCTCTGGGTACCGTCAACTGATACGTCAACTTCTGCTCTTCGTACGCCCCGCTGTGCGTGGCACCGATCACCCGGGTCTCCCCGTGGTGCACGGCGACGCGGTACCGTGGCGTCCCTTCTTCCCCGGGCCCGCCCGCTGTCCACGGGCCCATCCTGAGGTTAGGGGAATCGATCCTCGTGGCCGCTCTGGAGGTTCCGTGGTACAGGCGTACATCCTCATCCAGACCGAGGTGGGCAAGGCGTCGTTCGTCGCCGAGTCCATCAGCCAGATCCCGGGGGTGATCCAGGCGGAGGACGTGACGGGCCCGTACGACGTGATCGTGCGCGCCCAGGCGGACACCGTCGACGATCTCGGCCGGATGGTGGTCGCCCGCGTCCAGCAGGTGGAGGGCATCACCCGCACCCTGACCTGCCCGGTGGTCCATCTGTAGCCCCCGTCTACTCTTGGCCGGTGATGTCACTGCACCGCCGGCCGCTCCGTGTCCGTGTGCCCGCCCTGTCCGCCCTGGTCACGGCAGCAGCCCTCGCGGGCTGCTCCCCGGGCGGCAGCGCGGCCCGGGTGGACCCGCCGCCGACACCGCCCGCCGACGTCGCCGGGTTCTGTGCGGCGCTGCACGAGGAGCTCCCGGAGACGGTGGCCGGTCTGGCACGGACTCCCACCGACCCGGAGTCCGGTCTGACCGCCGCGTGGGGCGGCTCGGCGATCGTACTGCGGTGCGGTATCCCCAAGCCCGCCAAGATGGCCGATCCCAAGCAGGAAGGCGTCCACGTGAACAAGGTGGCCTGGCTGCTGGAGAAGCTCGACGACGGCTCCTTCCGGTTCACCACCGGGATGCGGCTGGCGTACACGGAAGTGCGGGTCGACAAGGAGCACGCCACGGACGCGGGGATGCTGGTCGGGCTCTCCGACGCCGTGGCCAAGACCGTTCCCGAGGGGATCTCCTCGTACTGACACACCGACCGCCCGCCGGGAATCCCGGCGGGCGGTTTCGCGTGTGCGGGCGGGCGTGCCGTGCCGCGGGCGGCGGCTAGCGCAGCCCGGTGGAGCGGCGCAGGGCCGCCTGGATCAGCCGGTCCACCAGCTCCGGGTAGGAGATGCCCGTCTCCTGCCACATCCGCGGGTACATGGAGATCGGCGTGAAACCGGGCATGGTGTTGATCTCGTTGATGACGAAGGTGCCGTCCTCGGTGAGGAAGAAGTCGGCGCGCACCAGGCCCTCGCAGGACGCGGCCTCGAAGGCCTCGACCGCGAGCCGCTGCACCTCGGCGGTCTGCTCCGGGGTGAGCGGGGCGGGCACGATGCCCGCGGCGGAGTCGATGTACTTCGCCTCGAAGTCGTAGAAGTCGTGGCTGGAGACCGGCGGGATCTCCGCGGGTGCGCTCGCGCGCGGCCCGTCCTCGAACTCCAGCACGCCGCACTCGATCTCGCGGCCGCGCAGCAGCGCCTCCACGATGACCTTCGGGTCGTGGCGGCGGGCCTCGCTGATCGCCGCGTCCAGCCCGGAGGCGTCGTCGACCTTGGTGATGCCGATGGAGGACCCGGCCCGGGCGGGCTTGACGAACAGCGGCCAGCCGTGCTCGCCGGCGAAGTCCAGGATCCGGGCCTTGGCGGCCTCCGCGTCGGCCTCCCACTCGCGGGGGCGGACGGTCAGGTACGGACCGACGGGCAGGCCGAAGGAGGTGAAGACGCGCTTCATGTACTCCTTGTCCTGGCCGACGGCCGAGGCCAGGACGCCCGAGCCGACGTACGGGACGCCGGAGAGCTCCAGCAGGCCCTGCAGGGTGCCGTCCTCGCCGTACGGGCCGTGCAGCATCGGGAAGACGACGTCGACCTCGCCCAGCGCCTTGGGAACGGCGCCCGGCTCGGTGTAGACGACCTCGCGGCTGGCCGGGTCCACGGAGAGCACGACGCCGCCCTCGTCGGACTCGGCGAGCTCCGCGACGCTCGGGAGCTTGCGGTCGGCGATGGCCATCCGCTCGGGCTCGTCGGCGGTCAGCGCCCACCGCCCGTCCGTGGTGATGCCGATGGGCAGCACCTCGTACTTGGAGCGGTCGATGGCGCGCAGCACGGCGCCCGCCGTGACGACCGAGATGGCGTGTTCCGAGCTGCGGCCGCCGAACACGACGGCCACGCGGGGCTTGCGGCCCTGCTGCTCAGGGGTCTGGGGGAGGTTCTCGCTGCTCATATCGCCACGAGGGTACCCGCTCAAACGTCCGGAAAGGTGTCAGCGACGTTCCGGTTTGGCACTGCGCGCCATGAGGTCCTTCAGTGCGACCAGCGGCGGCTTGCCGTGGTGGACGATCTCGACGACCGTGTCGGTGATCGGCATGTCGACGCCGTGGCGGCGGGCCAGATCGGCCACCGACTGGCAGGACTTGACGCCCTCGGCGGTCTGCTTGGTGACCGCGATGGTCTCCTCCAGGGTCATCCCGCGGCCGAGGTTGGTGCCGAAGGTGTGGTTCCTGGACAGCGGCGAGGAGCAGGTGGCGACCAGGTCGCCGAGGCCCGCGAGACCGGAGAAGGTCAGCGGGTCGGCGCCCATGGCGACGCCCAGCCGGGTGGCCTCGGCCAGGCCGCGGGTGATGAGGGAGCCCTTGGTGTTGTCGCCGAGGCCCATGCCGTCCGCGATGCCGACGGCGAGGCCGATGACGTTCTTCACGGCGCCGCCGAGCTCGCAGCCGACGACGTCGGTGCTCGTGTACGGCCGGAAGTACGGGGTGTGGCAGGCGGCCTGGAGGCGCTGCGCGACGGCTCCGTCGGAGCAGGCGACGACCGCGGCGGCGGGCTGCCGGGCGACGATCTCGCGGGCCAGGTTGGGGCCGGTGACGACGGCGACCCGCTCGGCGGGGACCTTGGCCACCTCCTCGATGACCTCGCTCATCCGCTTGGCCGTGCCCAGTTCGATGCCCTTCATCAGCGAGACGAGGACGGTGTCGGGCGCCAGCAGCGGGGCCCACTCGGCGAGGTTGCCGCGCAGGGTCTGGGAGGGGATCGACAGGACGGTGAAGTCGGCGCCGCGGGCGGCCTCGGCCGGGTCGGTGGTGGCGCGCAGGTTCGCCGGGAGCTCCACGCCGGGGAAGTAGTCCGGGTTGGTGCGGCCGGTGTTGATGGCGTCGGCGACCTCGGGGCGGCGGGCCCACAGGGTGACCTCGCAGCCGGCGTCGGCGAGCACCATGCCGAAGGCGGTGCCCCAGGAGCCCGCCGAGAAGACGGCTGCCTTGACGGGACGCGTCACTTGGTGCCCTCCCCCGCGGCCTTGCGCCGCTGCTCCGCCCTGGCCTTGCGGTGGTCGTACGGCTGGTCGGGCGCCTTCTCGCCGCGCAGCTCCTCCAGGAGGGCCGTGATGGCCGCCATGATGGCCTCGGTGGCCTCCTTGAGGACCTCCGGAGTCGGTTCCAGGTCGTAGTACGCGGAGAGGTCCACGGGCGGCCCGGCGAGCACCTGGAGGGTCTTGCGGGGGAACAGCCGGACCTTGTTCTCCTTGGCGTACGGCGGCATGACCAGGTTGGCGCCCCACTGGGCCACCGGGACGACCGGCGCCCTGGTCATCAGGGCGACGCGGGCGGCGCCGGTCTTGCCGGCCATCGGCCACACGTCGGGGTCGCGGGTGAGGGTGCCCTCCGGGTAGAAGGCCACGCACTCGCCGCGCTCGATGGCTTCCACGGCGGCCCGGAACGCGTCCAGGGCGTTGGTGGTCTCGCGGTAGACGGGGATCTGCCCGGATCCGTGCAGGATGGCGCCGACGAACGGCACCTTGAAGAGCGCGGCCTTGGCCAGGAAACGGGGCACGCGCCCGGTGTTGTACTGGTAGTGCGCGTAGGAGAGCGGGTCCAGGTACGAGTTGTGGTTGACGGCGGTGATGAATCCGCCGTCGGCCGGAATGTGCTCCATTCCCTTCCAGTCCCGCTTGAAGAGCACCACCAGCGGCGGTTTTGCGATGACCGCCGCCAGGCGGTACCAGAAGCCGATTCTGCGGCGGGACACTCGGACACCTTCCTCTGGGATCGTGGACCGGTGCACGGCTTCGGCACCTCGTCGGCCGCAAGTGTGGCCTTTGGCCCGGTCCCTGTCGAGAACACCGTACGCCCCGCTCAGCCCGCCGGAGCCCCCGGTCGGTCGGCGGCGGCGACAATGGACCGATGCATGACCGGCTCATGACCCGGCCATGGCTCGCGGGGGTGCCGCCGGGCACCGGAGGGAAGGGGACCGCCACGTACGCCGCCTGGAGCCTGGTGATCCCGCTGAAGCCCCTGGCCGTGGCCAAGAGCCGCCTCGCGGCCGCCGTGGGCCGCTCGCGGCCGGGGCTGGCCCTGGCGTTCGCGCAGGACACCGTGGCGGGGGCGCTGGCCTGCCCGGCGGTGGCGGATGTGGTGGTCGTCACGGACGACGCCCGGGCGGGAGCGGAACTGGCCCGGCTGGGGGCGCGGATCGTGCCGGACGCGCCGGGCGCGGGCCTCAACGCGGCCCTGGTCCACGGGGCGCGGGAGATACGCGCGACCCGGCCCCGGGCGGCGCTCGCCGCGATGAACGCGGATCTTCCCGCGCTGCGTCCGCCGGAATTGCTACGCGTGCTCGAAGCGGCTTCCGTATTTCCCCGGGCATTTCTCGCGGATGCCGCGGGAATCGGCACCACCCTGCTTTCCGCCGGTCCGGATACGGAATTGGCACCCTCGTTCGGAGGCTCGTCTCGGGCCCGGCATTCCGCTTCGGGGGCGGCGGAAATCGCCCTGTCGGGGGTGGACAGCGTCCGCCGCGACGTGGACACGGGGGCGGATCTGCGCCGGGCGCTCTCCCTGGGCGTCGGTCCCCACACCGCCCGATACAGTGCCGGTATGCAGGCGACCGCGTACACGTACGACCCCCAGACCCGCAGCGGCAGTGTGCTGCTGGACGACGGCACGCCGGTGCCGTTCGACGCCCCGGCGTTCGACGCGGGCGGGCTGCGGCTGCTGCGCCCCGGCCAGCGGGTCCGGATCGAGACCGCAGGAGCGGGCACGAGCTTGCGCATCACCCTGGTCACCTTGCAGACGTTCTGACGAAGAACGCCTCTGACCGGCGACGAAGCACCGCGGGCCGGCTCCCCTGGGGGAAGCCGGCCCGGCGTGTGAGACGTGTGCTGCCCTACTTCTTGCGGGCGGTGGTCTTCTTCGCGGCGGTGGTGGTCTTCTTCGCGGCGGTCGAGCGCGCCGTGGCCTTCTTGGCCGGGGCCTTCTTCGCGGCGGCCTTGGTGGCCGGGGCGGTCTTCTTGGCGGTGGCCGTCTTCTTCGCGGGCGTCGTCTTCTTCGCCGCGGCGGTGGTCTTCTTCGCCGCGGGCGTCGTCTTCTTGGCGGCGGTGGTCTTCTTCGCGGCGGCGGTCGTCTTCTTGGTCGCGGTGGTCTTCTTCGCGGCGGCCGCCGTCGTCTTCTTCACGGCCGCCTTCTTGGCGGCGGTGGTCTTCTTGGCCGCGGCCTTCTTGACCGTGGCGGAAGCGCCGCCGGTCAGGCTGCCCTTGGGCGCCTTCTTCACGGCCACCTCGTCGCCCTTGGGGAGCTTCTTGGTGCCGCTGACCAGGTCCTTGAAGCCCTGACCCGCACGGAACCGGGGAACGGAGGTCTTCTTGACCCGGACGCGCTCACCCGTCTGCGGGTTGCGGGCGTAGCGGGCCGGCCGGTCGACCTTCTCGAACGAGCCGAAGCCCGTGACCGAGACCCGGTCGCCTGCGACGACCGCGCGGACCATGGCGTCCAGTACCGCGTCGACAGCGTCGGCGGCCTGCTGGCGGCCGCCCAGCTTGTCGGCAATCGCTTCTACGAGCTGCGCCTTGTTCACGTCTTCCCCTTCGGAGACATCGCCAGAACGAATGTGTTCAAGCTTATTTCGCACGTTAGGCGGATATATACCGCAAATCAAACACGAAACGGGCTAATCACCCTAGTGCCGCAACGGAAGTGCCCGTTGCGGAGTTCCTTCGCATCAGTCGCCTTCAGGGAATCGACCCTCGTCGAGGTCCTTCATCAACCTGTCCAGGCGCCTTGCCGCATCGGCGAGATCATGCTTCGCCGCGGCTGTGACGACCAACAGCTTCCGGGACAGCGCCATCCTTACGCCCTCCGGGACTTGCAGTGTGCGCACCCGTGTGTGTGCTTCTTTCAATCGGTCCGCGACTTGTCGGTAGAGCTCCAGTTGACTGTCGCGTTCCATGCACAGATTGTGCCATCTGGGGCGAGTTGTCGCCTCACGGGGCCTCAACACACGACTGTGCCCCCCGCCGTCGGGCGGGGGGCACAGTCATGTCCGCGTGATCATCAGGAAGTGAATAACCCCTGATCAGGCTGTAATCAGGCGCGAATCGTACGCGGCTTGAAGGCGGGCCGGGCGCTTTCGTACGCGGCGATGTCAGCTTCGTTCTGAAGGGTGAGGGAGATGTCGTCCAGACCCTCCAGGAGACGCCACCGGGCGTTGTCGTCGAGTTCGAACTCCGCCTCGATTCCTGCCGCGCGGACCTGGCGGGAGACCAGGTCGACGGTCACCTCGGCGGCCGGGTCGGACTCGGTCAGCTCCCACAGGCGGTCGACGGTCTCCTGCGGGAGGACCACGGTCAGCAGTCCGTTCTTCAGCGAGTTGCCGCGGAAGATGTCCGCGAAGCGGGAGGAGATGACCGCTTTGAAGCCGAAGTTCTGCAGGGCCCAGACGGCGTGCTCGCGGGAGGAACCGGTGCCGAAGTCGGGGCCGGCGACCAGCACCGTGGCACCCGCGCGCTCGGGGCGGTTGGTGACGAACTCGGGGTCCTTGCGCCAGGCCTCGAAGAGCCCGTCCTCGAACCCGTCGCGGGTGATCTTCTTCAGCCAGTGGGCCGGGACGATCTGGTCGGTGTCGACGTTGCTGCGGCGCAGCGGCACGGCCCGGCCGGTGTGGGTGGTGAAGGCTTCCATGGTTCAGACTCCGGCGGTGGCGTTGACGTCGGACAGGTCGGCGGGCGAGGCCAGGTGGCCCAGCACCGCGGTGGCGGCGGCCACCTGCGGGGAGACCAGGTGCGTACGGCCGCCCTTGCCCTGCCGCCCCTCGAAGTTGCGGTTGGAGGTGGACGCGGAGCGCTCACCGGGGGCCAGTTGGTCGGGGTTCATGCCCAGGCACATGGAGCACCCGGCGTGCCGCCACTCGGCGCCGGCCTCCTTGAAGACCTGGTCCAGGCCCTCCTCGACGGCCTGGAGGGCGACGCGGACCGAGCCGGGGACGACCAGCATCCGTACGCCGTCGGCGACTTTGCGGCCCCTGATGACGTCGGCGACGGCGCGCAGGTCCTCGATCCGGCCGTTGGTGCAGGAGCCTACGAAGACGGTGTCCACCTTGATGTCCCGCAGCGGCTGCCCGGCCGTCAACCCCATGTACTCCAGGGCCTTTTCGGCGGCGAGGCGCTCCGAGGCGTCCTCGTACGAAGCCGGGTCGGGGACGCTGGCCGACAGCGGGGCGCCCTGGCCCGGGTTGGTGCCCCAGGTGACGAACGGCGACAGGGCGGCGCCGTCGATGACGACCTCGGCGTCGAAGACGGCGTCCTCGTCGGTGCGCAGGGTCTTCCAGTAGGCGACGGCCGCGTCCCAGTCCTCGCCGGTCGGGGCGTGGTCGCGGCCCGCGAGGTAGTCGAAGGTGGTCCGGTCGGGGGCGATCATGCCCGCGCGGGCGCCGGCTTCGATCGACATGTTGCAGATGGTCATGCGGGCTTCCATCGACAGCTTCTCGATGGCCTCGCCGCGGTACTCGATGACGTAGCCCTGCCCGCCGCCGGTGCCGATCTTGGCGATGATCGCCAGGATCAGGTCCTTGGCGGTGACGCCCTCGGCCAGCTCGCCCGTGACGGTGATGGCCATCGTCCTGGGCCGGGCCAGGGGCAGCGTCTGAGTGGCCAGGACGTGCTCGACCTGGCTGGTGCCGATGCCGAAGGCGAGGGCGCCGAAGGCGCCGTGCGTGGACGTGTGCGAGTCGCCGCAGACCACGGTGGTGCCCGGCTGGGTCAGGCCGAGCTGCGGTCCCACGACGTGGACGACGCCCTGCTCGACGTCGCCGAGCGGGTGCAGCCGTACGCCGAACTCGGCGCAGTTCTTGCGCAGCGTCTCCAGCTGGGCCCGGGAGACCGGGTCCGCGATCGGCTTGTCGATGTCGAGGGTGGGGGTGTTGTGGTCCTCGGTCGCGATGGTGAGGTCGAGACGGCGGACCTTGCGGCCGGCCTGGCGCAGGCCCTCGAAGGCCTGGGGGCTGGTCACCTCGTGCAGCAGGTGCAGATCGATGAAGAGGAGGTCGGGCTCGCCCTCGGCGCGCCGGACGACGTGGTCGTCCCAAACCTTCTCCGCGAGTGTCCTACCCATCGCTTTCCCTCCGGCCGGCCGGTGCGGCCGGCGCTTCATAGAGATGTGGTGCGCCGATCGCCGGTACCCCACGTGCCGGACGACGGCCTCGGACCCAGTGGTTCGTGGACCCGCACATACAGACTCGCTGGTTCTTGGAAAAATTGAACTTGCGTTTCACAGTGTGAGACGTGAATATCGTTTCATGGACAACTCTAGCGGCGTCGGCGTTCTCGACAAGGCAGCTCTGGTTTTGAGCGCACTGGAGTCCGGTCCGGCCACCCTCGCCGGGCTGGTCGCGGCGACAGGGCTCGCACGACCCACGGCACATCGCCTGGCCGTGGCACTGGAACACCACCGGATGGTGGCGAGGGACATGCAGGGCCGGTTCATCCTCGGACCGCGGCTGGCGGAGCTCGCCGCCGCGGCCGGCGAGGACCGTCTGCTGGCCACGGCGGGACCGGTACTCACCCACCTCCGGGACGTGACCGGGGAGAGCGCGCAGCTCTACCGCCGGCAGGGAGACATGCGCATCTGCGTGGCGGCCGCGGAGCGGCTGTCCGGCCTGCGGGACACGGTGCCCGTCGGCTCCACGCTCCCGATGAAGGCCGGCTCGGCCGCGCAGATCCTCATGGCCTGGGAGGAGCCCGAGCGGCTGCACCGCGGGCTGCAGGGCGCGCGCTTCACGGCGACGGCCCTCTCGGGCGTGCGGCGGCGCGGCTGGGCGCAGTCGATCGGTGAGCGCGAGCCCGGTGTGGCGTCCGTCTCGGCGCCGGTGCGCGGGCCGTCGAACCGCGTGGTGGCCGCCGTGTCGGTCTCCGGGCCGATCGAGCGGCTGACCCGCCACCCCGGCCGGATGCACGCCCAGGCCGTCATCGACGCCGCGGCGCGTCTGACCGAGGCCCTGCGCCGCGCCGGCTGACCTCCCGACCTCTTCCCCTTCCCCCCGGGCCCGGGGGCGCGTACGACGCCGCACACGTCCGAACACGCGCCTCCGGGCCCGTCCTTGTGCACCGCACGCCGGGCGGGCCCGCACGGGAACGACGAAGAGGCCCTCCGCGACGAACGCGGAGGGCCTCTCCTGAACGTACCCCCGACCGGATTCGAACCGGCGCTACCGCCTTGAGAGGGCGGCGTGCTAGGCCGCTACACAACGGGGGCGTGCTGTACAGCGTGCGCTGTACTGCGCTGGGCTACCAGGACTCGAACCTAGAACAAAGGAACCAGAAACCTTCGTGTTGCCAATTACACCATAGCCCAAGGTGGTCTAAACCAACCTGAGTACCCCCGACCGGATTCGAACCGGCGCTACCGCCTTGAGAGGGCGGCGTGCTAGGCCGCTACACAACGGGGGCCCTAGCGATCCTGCATCAAGATGTCCGGGAGCTACCCAGGACCCCTCGCGGGAAGGATCTGTACCCCCGACCGGATTCGAACCGGCGCTACCGCCTTGAGAGGGCGGCGTGCTAGGCCGCTACACAACGGGGGCAAAGCACTGCGATTACTGCTGCACTGCGCTGGGGTACCAGGACTCGAACCTAGAATAAGGGAACCAGAAACCCTCGTGTTGCCAATTACACCATACCCCACCAGAAGTCAATCCCTTGCGAGGATTTCCTTCGGGCTGCTCCTCCGGTTCCCGGCCTTTCGGCCCGCCCCGGCGGCGCAGAAAGAACATTACCGGATGGCTGACCGTGCTCCAAAACGGGTATCCCCGGCCAGCACCTCCGCGAGCTGCGCAAGCCCCTCGATCCGGTGCACGCCGGCCGGTCCGGGCCCCCTGTCGACGCGGTCGAGCCACACCGCGGCCAGTCCGGCGTCGCGGGCGCCCCGGGCGTCGATCTCCGGCTGGTCGCCCACGTAGGCCACCTCGCCGGGCGGCAGCCCCAGCGCGTCGCAGCCGGCGCGGAAGGCGGCCTCCTCGGGCTTGCTGACCCCCAGCTCCGCGGCGCACACCAGCACCTCGAAGCGCTCGCGCAGGCCGAGGGCGCGCAGCTTGGGGTCCTGGTTGGCGCTGGAGGAGTTGGAGAGCACGCCGTGCCGGTAGCGGCCCGCCAGGGCGTCCAGGGCCGGCACGACGTCCGGGAACACGGTCCAGGCGGCCTTGTAGTGCTCCACGTACCGGTCGAACCAGGCGTCGGCCTGCGCGTCCCCCAGCGCGGGCTCGTCGAGGAAGTCCCGCACCCGGTCCCGGCGCTGCCCCTGGAAGGTCACCTCGCCGGCGGCGAAGCGGTCCCAGTGCCGGGTGGTGGCCTCCCGCCACCGGGCCAGCGCCTGTTCGGGGGACCCGTAGCGCCCGTCCAGGCCCTCCTCGGCGAGCCTGCGGGACAGCCCCGCGGTGTCCGCACCCGTGTAGTCGAACAGGGTGTCGTCGATGTCCCACAGCACGGCGCGGATCGGCATACCGCCGAGGCTACGCCGACTCCCCCGCCCGCGACGGCCGGACGGTGAAGTCCGTCACGGAGAACGCCGCAGGGGGCGGCCTCCGGACGAACCGGGGACCGCCCCCTGCGGGACGACGGGCGCGTACCGCCTACGCGGTGGCGGCCAGCTTCGCCAGGGCCGCGTCGATGCGGGCCAGCGAGCGCTCCTTGCCCAGGATCTGCAGGGACTCGAAGAGCGGCAGGCCGACGGTGCGACCGGTGACGGCGACGCGGACCGGGGCCTGGGCCTTGCCGAGCTTGAGGCCGTGGGCCTCGCCGGCGGTCAGGACGGCCTGCTTGAGGGACTCCGGGTCGCTCCAGTCGGCCGTGTCCAGGTGGGCGCGGGCGCTGGTCAGCAGGGCCGCCGGCTCGCCCTTCATGGCCTTGTCCCAGGACGCCTGGTCCTCGACCGGCTCCTTGCGGAAGAGGAAGTCCACGTTGGCCGTGATGTCGGACAGGACGGTCACGCGGGTCTGGGCGTACGGCGCGATGGCCGCCCAGGCCTCGGCGTCGAACTCCTCGGGCCCCCAGTTGGCGAACGGGGCCTGCAGCCACGGGGCGCAGGCGTCCGCGAAGGCCTTCGGGTCCAGCCGGCGGATGTGGTCGGCGTTGATCGCCTCGGCCTTCTTCAGATCGAAGCGCGCCGGGTTCGCGTTCACGTCCGGGATGTCGAACTTCGCCACCATCTCCTCGATCGAGAAGACGTCCTGGTCCTTGGAGAAGGACCAGCCGAGGAGCGAGAGGTAGTTCAGCAGGCCCTCGGGCAGGAAGCCGCGCTCGCGGTACAGGTTGAGCGAGGACTCCGGGTCGCGCTTGGAGAGCTTCTTGTTGCCCTCGCCCATCACGTACGGCAGGTGGCCGAACTGCGGGATGCCGGTGGCGATGCCCAGCTCCATCAGCGCCTTGTACAGCGCGATCTGGCGGGGGGTGGAGGACAGCAGGTCCTCGCCGCGCAGCACGTGGGTGATCTGCATCAGCGCGTCGTCGACCGGGTTCACGAGCGTGTACAGCGGCGCGCCGTTGGCCCGCAGGATGCCGAAGTCCGGCACGTTCTCCGGGGTGAAGGTCAGCTCGCCGCGGACCAGGTCGGTGAAGGTGATCGGCTCGTCGGGCATCCGGAAGCGGACGATGGGCGTGCGGTGCTCGCCCTGGTACGCCTCCAGCTGCACGGCGGTCAGCTCGCGGCAGTGGCCGTCGTAGCCGGAGGGCTTGCCGGCGGCGCGGGCGGCCGCGCGGCGGGCGTCGAGCTCCTCGGTGGTGCAGTAGCAGTCGTACGCGTAGCCGCCGTCGCGGAGGCGCTGCGCGACGTCCGCGTAGATGTCCATGCGCTGCGACTGGCGGTACGGGGCGTGCGGGCCGCCCACCTCGGGGCCCTCGTCCCAGGTGAAGCCGAGCCAGCGCAGCGAGTCGAGGAGCTGGTCGTACGACTCCTCGGAGTCGCGGGCCGCGTCGGTGTCCTCGATGCGGAAGACGAACGTGCCGCCGTGGTGGCGGGCGAACGCCCAGTTGAAGAGGGCGGTGCGGACCAGGCCCACGTGGGGGTTGCCGGTCGGCGAGGGACAGAACCGTACACGTACGGGAGATGCGCTAGCCACGCTTGATCACCTTGTTGGTGAGAGTGCCGATGCCTTCGATGGTGACGGCGACCTCGTCGCCGACGTTGAGGGGGCCGACTCCGGCCGGGGTCCCCGTGAGGATGACGTCGCCGGGCAGCAGCGTCATGGCCTCGGTGACGTGGACGACCAGCTCCTCGACGGAGCGGATCATGTCGCGGGTGCTGCCGAGCTGGCGCTGCTCGCCGTTGACGGTGCACTGGACGGCCAGGCCCTCGGCGATCGCCGCCGGGTCCAGGCCGGTCTCGATCCAGGGGCCGAGCGGGCAGGCGCTGTCGAAGCCCTTGGCCCGGGCCCACTGCTGCTCGCGCTGCTGCACGTCGCGCGCCGTGACGTCGTTGGCGCAGGTGTAGCCGAGGATGACGTCCTTGACGCGCTCGCGCGGGACCTCGCGGCACATGCGGCCGATCACCACGGCGAGCTCCGCCTCGTGGTGGAGGTCCTGGGAGAAGGACGGGTACGTGATCGGGTCGCCCGGGCCGACCACCGAGGTGGAGGGCTTGAAGAAGGTGATGGGCGCCTCGGGACGGCCTTGGTCGTCGAAGACGGTGTGCCCGAGCTCCGCGGCGTGCTCCGCGTAGTTGCGGCCGACGGCCACGACCTTGTTCGGGAGCACGGGCGGCAGCAGCCGGACCTTGCTCAGCGGGACCTTCGTGCCGGAGAGCTCGAAGTCCGCGAACGGGATGCCCTTGATGATGTCGAGGACGAGCTCACCCTCGGCGCCGGGGGCGGTGCCGCCCTCGACCGCGCCGAACGCGACGTTGCCGTCGATCGAGAACCTGGCGATGCGCACGCCTTGCGCCTGCCCCTCTTGTGTTTCCGCTGGCTGGAGTCTGCGGACTCCAGGCTAACGCGGCGGGCGGCAGGGCTCCGCGTTCCTGCCGGCGCCCTGCGCCGGCGTGCCGCTGCCGCCCGTTCCTCCCCTGCTGCTGCGCCCTACTCGGCGGCGGTCGCGACCGGGGCGTCCATCAGCACGGTGCGGCGCGGGTTGGCGGTCTGGGTGGGCAGCTCGACGGCGTGCTCCGGAGCCTGGGGCTGCTGCAGGTCCTCGGCGTCCTTCAGGTGCGCGAGGGTGGTGCGGCGCGGGTTGGCTATGTTGCGGAACATCATCGTCGTCTTCATCGGAGTCTCGGGCCCTCGGCTCGGTTGTCGGGTGGGGTTGTCGGTTCCGTCAACCCTGTAAAGGGCAAGGCTAAACATCCGATTCGCGGCCTGAACCGGGAAGTATTGGGCTCGACCATGTGAGTTTGCTCACCAGCGACCCGGCAATACGGACATAACAGACGGTCAATTCAGGGCGGCGAAACGGACATTGCGCCACTGAAGCAGCCATTCCGCTCCTGATCATCTCGACTGGGACACCTTGGCAGCCCTTGCGTTTGATTGGCGTAAGTCCGTTTCACCCCGAAAGGCGCCACACAATCCGTAGCCGGATGCTTACGTTCCGTCGAAGGTCGACGGGGGTGGCTCGCGCACCTTGTTGGAGATCCGCCACTGTGCTGGAATGCGCGAGACCGCCGCGCTAGACAGCCGGCGCGCAGGTGGCGCGAGACCGCGCCCAGCGGCGGTGGCAAGAAGGAGACGCGCCGGTCACCGACGACCACCATGGGGCTGCGACAGCGCCCCACGACTCGACACCGTCCCACCGGTCGCCCGGCGGGACGCCTGGTCCAGAGGTTGCGACGCTAGTGCAGGGACGATTCAAGAAGGACGGCAAGGGGTCTCCCCAGGCCCTTCAGGGCAGAGGGGACGCTGCTGCGGAGCAGGACCCGCGCGGCGGGACCGACCGCGGCTCATCGCCCCAGCACGCCCAGGGCCGCGGGCCGGCCACCGAAGGCACGGGCCCCGCCCCTTCGGGAGTGAAGAGCAAGGCCTCCCGCATCAAGCCCCGGGGCAAGTCCAAGGGCAAGGTGGCGGTCGAGGAGCCGGCCGACAAGGACACCGCGATACCGAAGGCCCCTGCCGGGCCCGGATCTCGTCTGCACATGCAGAACTGGCGAATCAGCACGCGACTGGTGTCGCTGCTGACCCTGCCGGTCGTCGCCGCCACCACGCTCGGTGGCTTCCGTATCAACGACTCGCTCAACGACATCTCGCAGCTCGAGCACATGCAGCTGCTGACGACGATGACGCGTCAGGCCACCAACCTGGCCGCCGCCCTCCAGGAGGAGCGCGACAAGTCGGCGGGTCCGCTGTCCATCGACAAGTCGGGCAAGCCCGACAGCCTCGTCCAGGGTGTCCGGGGACAGACCGACGCCGCCCTGAAGTCCTTCGCCGCCGCGACCGACAAGGTCGACGCCACGGAGGACAAGGACGAGACGCTCAAGTCGATCCGCAACAACATCCTGCAGATCGGCCGTCAGCTCACCGAGATCGAGGCGATCCGCAAGAAGGCGTACCAGAACGGCGCCCAGCAGACCGTCACCGAGTACAACTCGCTGATCGTCTCCCTGCTCTCGCTCTCCCAGGACATGGCCCAGGCCACGTCCAGTCCCGAGATGATCAAGCGTACCCGTGCCCTGGCGGCGTTCTCCTCCGCCAAGGAGTACGCCTCCATCCAGCGCGCGATCATCGCCGCCTCGCTGCCCGACAGCAACGAGAAGGCCGGCTCGCTCTCCGAGAACGACCGCCTCTACGCGCTCTCCGCACTCCGCGGCGAGAGCCAGGCGAAGAAGACCTTCGAACTCGTCTACCAGGGCAAGACCGAGGACCTCCTCGCCGCGCTCGGCGACGGCAACCCGGAGATCGGCAAGGCGGACCACTACACCCGCCGCGTCCTGTCCACCAAGGACCAGTTCTCCAAGGAGACCCAGTACAAGTCCTGGATGGACTGGTACGACGCGGACGACACCAAGCTCCAGGCCATGAAGGTCATCGAGCTGACGCTGCTCGAGGACATGGAGCAGAAGGCCCGTGAGCTGAAGAACGAGTCGCAGCGCGACGCGATCATCAACGGTGCCCTGATCCTCCTCGTCCTCGGCGTCTCCCTCGTCGGCGCCTTCGTCATGGCCCGGTCCATGATCCGCTCGCTGCGCCGCCTGCAGGACACCGCGACCCGGGTCGCCCAGGAACGTCTGCCCGAGCTCGTCAAGCAGCTGTCCGAGTCCGACCCGCAGGACGTCGACACGTCCGTGGAGTCCGTCGGCCTGCACACCCGCGACGAGATCGGCCAGGTGGCCGCGGCCTTCGACGACGTGCACCGCGAGGCCGTCCGCCTCGCCGCCGAGCAGGCCCTCCTCCGGGGCAACGTCAACGCGATGTTCACCAACCTCTCGCGCCGCAGCCAGGGCCTCATCCAGCGTCAGCTCTCGCTCATCTCCGAACTGGAGTCCCGCGAGGCCGACCCGGACCAGCTGTCCTCGCTCTTCAAGCTCGACCACCTCGCGACCCGTATGCGCCGCAACGGCGAAAACCTCCTCGTCCTCGCGGGCGAGGAGCCGGGCCGCCGGTGGACCCGCCCCGTCCCGCTCGTCGACGTGCTCCGCGCCGCGGCGTCCGAGGTGGAGCAGTACGAGCGCATCGAACTGGCGGCGGTCCCGGCGACCGAGGTCGCCGGCCGCGTCGTCAACGACCTCGTGCACCTGCTCGCCGAGCTGCTGGAGAACGCGACCTCGTTCTCCTCCCCGCAGACCAAGGTCAAGGTCACCGGTCACGCGCTGCCCGACGGCCGCGTGCTCGTCGAGATCCACGACACCGGCATCGGCCTCTCCCCCGAGGACCTC
Organism: Streptomyces pallidus (ex Mingjun et al. 2026); assembly: GCF_051550185.1. NCBI lineage: Bacteria > Bacillati > Actinomycetota > Actinomycetes > Kitasatosporales > Streptomycetaceae > Streptomyces > Streptomyces pallidus (ex Mingjun et al. 2026). The sequence goes on from NZ_CP196181.1 coordinate 2,476,097, forward strand.
GCCGCGATCAACGAGCGGCTCGCCGCGCCGCCGACCGTGGACGTCTCCGTCTCCCGCCGCATGGGCCTCTTCGTGGTCGGCCGCCTGTCCCTGCGACACGGCATCCGCATCCAGCTGCGCCCGTCCGACTCCGGCGGCACGACGGCCCTCGTCATGCTCCCGGTGGACGTCGCCCAGGGCGGCAAGAAGCCCGGCGGCCCCGGCGGCCCCGGCGGCCAGGGTTCCGCGGGCCAGCAGGGCGGCCCCGGCGGCTCCGCCGGCCAGGGCTCCGGCCCGGGCGGTGCCCGCCAGCCCGTGGGCTCCGGCCCCCAGCGCAGCGGCGTGGCGGCGGCCATGGGCCAGCGTGCCGCGCTGGCCCAGCAGGGCGGCGCCGGCGCGGCCGGCGGTCCGCCGGGCCTCCCGGGGCGTCCGCAGCAGGGTGCTCCCGGCGGCCGTCCGCAGGGCGGCCCCGGCATGCCCGGCGGCCACGGTGGTCCCGGCGCGCCCGGTGCCCCGGCCGGTCCGGGTGCCCCGGCCGGCCAGGGTCAGGGCTCCTTCGGCGGCAACGGCCCGCAGCCGGGCCGCGGTCCCGCCGGTGCTCCGCAGGGCCGGCCCGCAGCCGCCCCCTCCGCTTCCGGCCAGACCGGCTTCCCGCAGGGCAACGGCTTCGAGCGGCCGCAGCCGCCGCAGCCCGCCGCCCCCGCCGGGCAGGCCCCCTTCGGCCAGGCCCCGTTCGGCCAGGCCCCCGAGGCCCCGGCCCAGCGCGGCCCGCGGCCGCAGCTGCCGCCGCGCGACGGCGGCCCGCGCCCCGAGCTCCCGGGTGCCGGCGGTGCCGGTGCTCCGTCCAGCGGTGCCCCGCAGGCCACCAGCTGGGGCGCCGCCCCGGGCCGCCCCGGCGGCCAGGAGGTCCCGCGCGGCCACGACGAGTTCTCGGGTCCCGGCTCCACGGCCGAGTTCCCGCGCCCGGACTTCGGTGGCCCGCGCCCGCAGGCCGGCGGCAACAGCACGACCGGACAGTTCGAGCGTCCCGACGCGCGCAGCCAGATGGACCCGTCCAGCACCGGCCAGTTCGCCCGCCCCGAGTTCCAGGCCCCGCGTCCCGGCGGCCCCGGCGTCGGCAGTTTCCCGCCGCCGCCGCAGGCACCGCAGGCGCCGCAGCTGCCGCAGGCCCCGCAGCCGGAGGCCCTGCCGCCGGCCGGTGGCCCGGGCGGCGAGCGCAGCCCGATCTTCGACACGCTGGAGTCGAACTGGTACCCGCAGGACGGCCCGCAGCCGTCCGGGCAGGCGCCGTCCGGGTACCAGCAGCCGCAGGCCGCCCCGCAGGCCCCGGCCCCCGCTCCGGCTCCGCGCCAGCGCTCGCAGCAGTCGCTGCCGCAGCGCGGCCAGGATCCCTCGGCGGACTCCGCCCAGACGGCGAACGGCAGCGCGCCGACCGTCAGCTGGCGGTCCTCGCCGAACGACGAACTGATGCGCCAGGCCGAGCGCGTGCGCCAGCCCGCCGCCGGTGGCATCACCACTTCGGGGCTGCCCCGCCGGGTACCGCGGGCGAACCTCGTGGCCGGCACTGCGCAGCAGCAGACCGACACTCAGGCCGGTCCCCAGGTCTCGCGCGCACCGGACGAGGTCCGGGGCCGTCTGACCAACCTCCGACGCGGTATCCAGCAGGGTCGCCAGGCCGGGAACAACGGTCCGGCGACCGGCAGCTACCACATCGACCCCACTTACCAGCAGGAGCGTTAGTTGAGTTCGATGAGCCAGGCGGCACAGAACCTGAACTGGTTGATCACCAACTTCGTGGACAACACCCCCGGGGTGTCCCACACGGTGGTGGTCTCCGCCGACGGCCTCCTTCTGGCGATGTCCGATGGATTCCCGCGTGACCGCGCCGATCAGCTGGCGGCCGTGGCCTCCGGACTGACCTCGCTGACCGCCGGAGCCTCCCGCATCTTCGAGGGCGGCGCCGTCAACCAGACCGTGGTCGAGATGGACCGGGGATTCCTCTTCCTCATGTCCATCTCCGACGGGTCCTCGCTCGCGGTGCTCGCGCACCCCGAGTGCGACATCGGTCTCGTCGGCTACGAGATGGCCCTCCTCGTGGATCGAGCGGGCACGGTCCTCACCCCGGACCTGCGCGCCGAACTGCAGGGCAGCCTGCTCATCTGACTGACCATCTCCCGGCCGGACGGTACTTCCGGCCGGGGGACCGGGGCCCCCGCCCCGGTGCCCAGTACCACCGCCAGGCCGTCATACCGTCCCCCCACCGGCCGCCCCGTCAGACGGCACGCTGACCACTGCTGTCCAGCCCGGAGGATCAATGACCCCGCCCCCCGCCTATTCCGATGCGTACGACGATTCGTCGTACTCGGAGGGCGACCAGCCGCTCGTGCGCCCGTACGCCATGACCGGCGGACGGACCCGGCCGCGCTACCAGCTCGCCATCGAGGCGCTGGTGAGCACCACGGCCGATCCGATGCACCTGTCCGGCCTGCTGCCCGAGCACCAGCGGATCTGCACGCTGTGCCGCGAGGTCAAGTCGGTCGCGGAGGTCTCCGCGCTGCTGTCCATGCCGCTCGGTGTGGCCCGGATCCTCGTAGCCGACCTGGCAGAGGCCGGCATGGTGGCCATCCACCAGCCGGGCAACGGAGAGGCCGGCGGCACGCCGGACGTGACACTGCTCGAAAGGGTGCTCAGTGGACTTCGCAAGCTCTAACGGCGGAGCGGCTCGCTCCACCACCTCGGCAAAGATCGTGGTGGCGGGCGGCTTCGGCGTGGGCAAGACCACGTTCGTCGGCGCGGTCTCCGAGATCAACCCGCTGCGCACCGAAGCCGTGATGACCAGCGCCTCCGCCGGCATCGACGACCTCACCCACACCGGGGACAAGACGACGACCACCGTCGCCATGGACTTCGGCCGCATCACCCTGGACCAGGACCTCATCCTGTACCTGTTCGGCACCCCCGGACAGGACCGCTTCTGGTTCATGTGGGACGACCTCGTCCGCGGCGCCATCGGCGCCGTCGTCCTCGTCGACACCCGCCGACTCGCCGACTGCTTCCCCGCCGTCGACTACTTCGAGAACAGCGGCCTGCCCTTCGTCATCGCCCTCAACGGCTTCGACGGACACCAGCCCTACACCCCCGAAGAAGTCCGGGAAGCACTCCAGATCGGCCCCGACGCCCCGATCATCACCACCGACGCCCGCCACCGGGCCGACGCCAAGAGCGCGCTCATCACCCTGGTCGAGCACGCCCTCATGGCACGGCTGAAGTAGTCCGGCCTGCCGTGCGGACCGGGAGGGCGGGCTGTGTCGTACGACACGGCCCGCCCTTCTCGTTCATAACGTTTCGACAGAGAATTGCCCGCCCCCCTGCACACGGCGCGTTCGGGCGGTACCGCTGCGCGCACATGCGGCCCGGTATTTGCCGCCGCTCGCTCTTTATGTCCGTTTTACGTGTGTCGCAGGTCTCCGGGACCGGCCGAATCCAACTGTTTGGAACACGGCCCTTGACCATGCTGGAATTCAACTAACTAGCTAGTAGCACCGCCGAGAGGTTGTTGGTCGAGTGAGGCGAAGCAACTCGAGCCCCGCGGATGAACCCGCGCGCGGCAACTTCACCCCGCCGCAGCGTGCGGCCGCGTCGCCCGTCGACGCGCCCGTGGAACCGGCGCCGAAGAGCGGCAGCACCAGCAGGTTCTCGCCCCGCAACTGGCGTGTGGCGACCCGTCTGAACGCCATCCTGCTCGTGCCGGTCCTCGTGGGCCTGGTCATGGGCGGCTTCCAGGTGAAGGGCTCGCTCGACACCTGGAACGAGGCCAAGGACGCCGAGAAGACCGTCCGCATCGTGCAGGCGGCGGCGGAGTACGGCCAGGCGCTGCTCAACGAGCGCGACCTCACGGCCGAGCCGCTGCTGAAGGGCGACACGGGCAACGCCGCCGTCACCAGGGCCTACGAGGCCACGGACACGGCGAAGGCGAAGTTCGCGGAGGCCGTCAAGGACCTCCCCCAGAACCAGGGTCTGGAGCGGCGCCTGCAGCTCTTCCGCCAGGAGGAGCCCAAGCTGGAGGCGGTCCGCAAGACGGCCTTCAAGGCGCCCGAGACGGCGAAGAAGGCCCTTCCCAACCAGGCGGGCCCCATCCCGACCGAGGACGGCTACCTCCTCGTCCAGCACTACCTCATGCAGTTCTCCAACGAACTGGGCCTGGGCACCGGCAACGTGACCAGCTACGGCCGCATGGTCTACGCGATCGAGCTGGCCAAGGCCGCCGAGTCGCTCCAGCGCGCCATCGGCACGCACCTGCTGGTCCGGCCGAACGAGAACGAAGAGGTCCGCAAGGCCCAGCTCGTCGCCTTCTCCTCGTACGCCTACCTCGAGGAGATCGCGGTCGGCGAGTACATCGCCGCGGGCACCGACGAAGACGTCAACCGCTTCAAAGACGTCATGCAGAAGAAGTCCCAGGACGGGGCCGCGAAGCTCGCCGCCGCGAAGGCGCAGGCCGAGCAGACCGGCGCCCCGTTCAAGTCCCCGACCCCGGTCAACGGCTCGGTGCTCACGGGCATGACCGAGGCGATAGCCGGCGGCGAGAAGCCCGCCGCCCTGGCGAAGGTCGGCGTCACGCCGGCCGCCTGGCAGGCCGGTGCCACCGCCAAGTTCGAGGGCTACGCCGAGATCGAGAAGGACCTCCTCGACAAGGCCGTCAAGGACACCGTCGTGATCTCCGACGACGCCCGCAACGTCGCCATCTGGACCGGCGCCGCCGTGGTCGTGGCCCTGCTCGCGGCGTTCATCCTGGCCGGCATGGTGGCCCGCCAGATGAGCCGCTCGATGCGCCGTCTGCGCTCCGCCGCCTTCGACGTCGCCGAGCAGCGCCTGCCGATGCTCGTCGACCAGCTCTCGCGCACCGACCCGGGCAAGGTCGACACCCGCGTCGCGCCGATCCCGATCGACTCCCAGGACGAGATCGGCGAGGTCGCCCGCGCCTTCGACCAGGTCCACCGGGAGGCCGTCCGGCTCGCCGCCGAGCAGGCGCTCCTGCGGGGCAACGTCAACGCGATCTTCACGAACCTCTCCATACGCAACCAGTCGCTGATCGAGGGCCAGCTGAGCCTGATCACCGAGCTGGAGAACAACGAGGCCGACCCGGACCAGCTGGAGAACCTCTTCCGCCTGGACCACCTGGCCACCCGTATGCGCCGCAACGGCGAGAACCTCCTCATCCTCGCGGGCGAGGAGCCGGGCCGCCGCTGGGACCAGCCGGTGCCCCTCGTCGACGTGCTGCGCGCCGCCTCCTCCGAGGTGGAGCAGTACGAGCGCATCGAGCTCTCGAACATCTCCGAGGCGGAGATCCACGGCCGGGCCGTGACCGACCTCGTGCACCTGCTCGCCGAGCTGCTGGAGAACGCCACCACGTTCTCCTCCCCGCAGACCAAGGTCCGGGTCAACGCCACGCGTCTGCCGGACGGCCGCGTCATGGTCGAGATCCACGACAAGGGCATCGGCCTGACCGCCGAGGACTTCGCGGACATCAACCACAAGCTGGCCAACCCGCCGACCGTGGACGCCGCGATCTCGCAGCGCATGGGTCTCTTCGTGGTCGGCCGCCTGGCGGACCGGCACCACATCCGCGTCCAGCTGCGCCCGTCGGGCGAGGCGGCCGGTACGACGTCGCTCATCATGCTCCCGGACGCCATCACCCACGGTGGTGGTGGCGAGGGCATCCCGGACGACGAGTTCACCGTCTCCTCGATGATCCCGCAGCAGCAGGTCCAGCAGGCCGCGCCGATGCGCACGGCGGCCGAACTCGGCTTCGACGACTCCCGTTACGACGGTCAGGGCGCCGAGGGCGGCCTGGACGCGGTGGGCCGCTCCCTCGGCCAGCAGGAGCGTCGTGCGGCCCTGGAGGCGCAGCTGCACCAGCCGTCGCCCGCGGCCGACGAGTACGCCGCGCAGCAGGAATATGCGGAACCGCAGCCCGAGCACGGCTACCAGCAGTACCCGGAGTACGAGCAGCAGCCCGCGCAGGGCTACGACGCTGCGTACGACGAGCAGCAGGCCCACGCGGGCCAGCAGGGCTACGAGGCCTACCCGCAGCAGGACTACACCTATGCGGAAGCGGGCTACCAGCAGCCCCAGCAGGACGCGCAGGGCTACGACAACGGCTACGCTGCCCAGTCGGGGCACGCGGAGTGGCCCGAGCAGAACACGTACTCCGACGGCTACCAGCAGGAGTACCGGACTGAATCGGAACCCCCGGCCGCTCCCGAACCCGCCGCGGACCGCGTAGGCTTCGATCGTCCGGGCGCCGCTGCCGACACCGGTCACGAAATGACCGGAGCGGGCCTGCCGCGCCGCGGCAGCCAGCAGCAGTGGCAGCCGGCGCAGCAGGAAGCGGAGTCCCCCGGGTCCCTCTTCGAACAGCGGTCGCCGCGACAGCAGCAGCCCGCCGATTCGGAGCGGGGCGAGGAGACCGGCACCGGCTGGCGCTCGAAGAACGACGAGCGCTGGCAGCAGGCCGGGAAACTCCGTGAGCCGAAGGCGGGCGGGGTCACCGCGTCCGGTCTGCCTCGGCGGGTGCCCAAGGCCAACCTGGTCGAAGGTTCTGCGGAGACCACTCCGCAGGACGGCCCCCAGGTCTCCCGGGCTCCGGAGGACGTGCGCGGCAGGTTGAGCAATCTGCGGCGCGGTGTCCAGCAGGGCCGGAGCGCGGGTACTGAGCAGTCAAGTAACAGCTATGACCAGGAGCGTTAGTGTGAGCCCGATGAGCCAGGCGGCACAGAACCTGAACTGGTTGATCACCAACTTCGTGGACAACACCCCCGGGGTGTCCCACACGGTGGTGGTCTCCGCCGACGGCCTCCTTCTGGCGATGTCCGATGGATTCCCGCGTGACCGCGCCGATCAGCTGGCGGCCGTGGCCTCCGGACTGACCTCGCTGACCGCCGGAGCCTCCCGCATCTTCGAGGGCGGCGCCGTCAACCAGACCGTGGTCGAGATGGACCGGGGATTCCTCTTCCTCATGTCCATCTCCGACGGGTCCTCGCTCGCGGTGCTCGCGCACCCCGAGTGCGACATCGGTCTCGTCGGCTACGAGATGGCCCTCCTCGTGGATCGAGCGGGCACGGTCCTCACCCCGGACCTGCGCGCCGAACTGCAGGGCAGCCTTCTCAACTAGCAAACAGGCAGTGCGTTTCGCGCCATCGCACCGTAGGGTGCGGTGGCGCGGTTCCACAGGGAGTACTGCGTTCTTGGAGTCGGAGGAGGAGACGTGACAACACCCGGAGGACATCCTTATGGCGGCGCTCAGCAGCCGCAGGGTGGGCACGACCAGAACCGCTTCAACTTCCCCTCCGCGCCAAGCCACCCCGTGCCGGAGCAGTCTCCCCACCAGCAACAGCCGTACGGCCGGCCCCAGCAGCAGGCGCCCCAGCGGCCCTCGCAGCAGTCCCTCCGTGGTGGACAGCCGCAGGCCCCGAAGGCCCACAACCCGCTGGTGCGCCCGTACGCGATGACCGGCGGCCGTACGCGGCCGCGCTACCAGCTCGCCATCGAGGCGCTGGTCAGTACCACGGCAGACCCTGCGCGGCTGCACGGGCAGTTGCCCGAGCACCAGCGCATCTGCCGCCTGTGCCTTGAGATCAAATCCGTTGCGGAGATCTCGGCACTCCTCTCCATTCCTCTTGGTGTCGCCCGCATTCTCGTCGCCGACCTGGCGGAGGCGGGCCTTGTCGCCATTCACCAGCCCGGCGGCGACGAATCCGCCGGTGGCCAGCCAGATGTGACACTGCTCGAAAGGGTGCTCAGTGGACTTCGCAAGCTCTAACGGCGGAGCGGCTCGCTCCACCACCTCCGCGAAGATCGTGGTGGCGGGCGGCTTCGGCGTGGGCAAGACCACGTTCGTCGGCGCGGTCTCCGAGATCAACCCGCTGCGCACCGAAGCCGTGATGACCAGCGCCTCCGCCGGCATCGACGACCTCACCCACACCGGGGACAAGACGACGACCACCGTCGCCATGGACTTCGGCCGCATCACCCTGGACCAGGACCTCATCCTGTACCTGTTCGGCACCCCCGGACAGGACCGCTTCTGGTTCATGTGGGACGACCTCGTCCGCGGCGCCATCGGCGCCGTCGTCCTCGTCGACACCCGCCGACTCGCCGACTGCTTCCCCGCCGTCGACTACTTCGAGAACAGCGGCCTGCCCTTCGTCATCGCCCTCAACGGCTTCGACGGACACCAGCCCTACACCCCCGAAGAAGTCCGGGAAGCACTCCAGATCGGCCCCGACGCCCCGATCATCACCACCGACGCCCGCCACCGGGCCGACGCCAAGAGCGCGCTCATCACCCTGGTCGAGCACGCCCTCATGGCACGGCTGCGGTAGCACCGCGCAGCGCGTACGCGAAGGCCCCGTGTCCCCCGTGGACCCGGGGCCTTTTCCGTTGTCGCCGTAGGCGGCCTCCTGGGGCCCCGGTGTCGCGTCGGCGCCTGCAAGGTCCATCCGGGGGCCGGGAGGCCCGTGGAGGGGCTCCCAGCGGCTCCGGTGGCTGTCCCCGGAGCAACGCGGGCCCCGTGCGTCCCGGCCGTCCGCCCCCGGGCATGCGTCAGGCCCCGCACCCTTCCCGGGTGCGGGGCCTGACGAAGCGGCTGCGGGTCAGCCCTGCCAGCTGTGCGGGGCGCGGAAGCCCCGGGCGCGCTCCAGGCGGCGCCAGCCGGCCTGGGTGCCGACGCGGTGCATCGGGCGGGCCTCCGGCGTGGCGGCGGCGCGGGCGAGCAGGATCGCGGTGATCGCGGCCAGCTCCTCCGGCTCGGCGTTGCCCTTCTCGACGCGCAGCAGGGTGTCGGCGGTCTTGCTCATGGGTGGCAGGTCTCCTTCGCTCGTTACTGCGGCGGGTTGCCGTGCTTGCGGGACGGCAGGTCGGCGTGCTTGCTGCGGAGCATCGCGAGGGCGCTGATCAGCGTCTCGCGGGTCTCGGCGGGGTCGATGACGTCGTCGACGAGGCCGCGTTCGGCCGCGTAGTACGGGTGCATCAGCTCGGCCTTGTACTCCTTGACCATGCGCGCCCGCATGGCCTCGGGGTCCTCGGCCTCCGCGATCTGCTTGCGGAAGATGACGTTGGCGGCGCCCTCGGCGCCCATGACCGCGATCTCGTTGGTCGGCCAGGCGTAGGTGAGGTCGGCGCCGATGGACTGGGAGTCCATGACGATGTACGCGCCGCCGTAGGCCTTGCGCAGGATCAGCGAGATCCGCGGGACGGTGGCGTTGCAGTACGCGTAGAGCAGCTTGGCGCCGTGGCGGATGATGCCGCCGTGCTCCTGGTCGACGCCCGGGAGGAAGCCGGGCACGTCCAGCAGGGTGATGATCGGGATGTTGAAGGCGTCGCACATCTGGACGAAGCGCGCGGCCTTCTCGGAGGCCTCGATGTCGAGGACGCCGGCCAGCGTCTGCGGCTGGTTGGCGACGATGCCGACGACCTGGCCGTCCAGGCGCGCCAGGGCGCAGATGATGTTGCGGGCCCAGCGCTCGTGGATCTCCAGGACGTCGCCGTCGTCGACGAGTTCCTCGATCACCTTGTGCATGTCGTACGGGCGGTTGCCGTCCGCGGGGACCAGGTCCAGCAGGACGTCCGAGCGGCGGTCGGCCGGGTCGGTGGTCTCGTGGACCGGCGGGTTCTCGCGGTTGTTGGAGGGGAGCATCGAGATGAGGTAGCGCACCTCGGAGATGCAGGTCTCCTCGTCGTCGTACGCGAAGTGCGCCACGCCGGAGGTCTCGGCGTGCACGTCCGCGCCGCCCAGCCCGTTCTGGCTGATCTCCTCGCCGGTGACGGCGCGCACGACGTCAGGGCCGGTGATGAACATCTGCGAGGTGTCACGGACCATGAACACGAAGTCGGTCAGCGCCGGCGAGTACGCCGCGCCGCCCGCGCACGGGCCGAGCATCACCGAGATCTGCGGGATCACGCCCGACGCCCTGGTGTTGCGCTGGAAGATGCCGCCGTAGCCGGCGAGCGCGGAGACGCCCTCCTGGATACGGGCGCCGGCGCCGTCGTTCAGGGAGACCAGCGGGGCACCGGCCGCGATGGCCATGTCCATGATCTTGTGGATCTTCGCGGCGTGGGCCTCGCCCAGCGCGCCGCCGAAGATCCGGAAGTCGTGCGCGTAGACGAAGACCGTCCGGCCCTCGACCGTGCCCCAGCCGGTGACGACACCGTCCGTGTAGGGCTTCCTGCCCTCCAGGCCGAAGCCCGTCGCCCGGTGGCGGCGCAGCTGCTCGACCTCCTTGAAGGAACCCTCGTCGAGGAGCAGCGCGATGCGCTCGCGCGCCGTCAGCTTCCCCTTCGCGTGCTGGGCTTCCGTCGCCCGGTCACTGGGTCCACGCCGCGCCTGCTCGCGCAGGGAGTGCAGCTCGGCCACGCGCCCGCGGGCGTCCGTCGGCTCGCTCGGAGTCTGGTCCACAACGGTCATGTACCGACCTTACGAAGCCGACCATGAAAAACCTCCGTTGGTTCTGCACAGTCTCGGCCGTGTTCCGCTGTCTGGCCCGCACAGAACCGCGCGGCGGGGCAGGAAGACCACCAGGCGTGACGGCCGCAGGTTGTGGTGGTCCCACAAAACCGCCTGACACCCTGACCGGAAGTTGAAATTTGAACTGAATCGGTCTATGGTCGTTCTCGTTGAAGGTTCAACGACTTTGACACCAGCACTTCCCGAGGAGAGAGTCATGGGACTGTTCACCCGCCGCACCCGACAGGACGCCCCCACCGCCGTCGCCACCCTTGACGTGGACCCGGCCCTGGCCGCCCTGACCGGCGACTACACCATCGACGCCGCCCACAGCAGCATCGGTTTCACCGTCCGCCACGCGATGGTCACCAACGTCCGCGGGACGTTCGGCGACTACTCCGGCACGCTGCACCTCGACGGCGGCGACCCGTCCCGCTCCGCCGCCTCCATCGACGTGGAGATCGCCTCCGTGGACACCGGCATCGCCGACCGCGACGCCCACCTGCGCGGTGACGACTTCTTCTCGGCCGAGACCTTCCCGAAGATGACCTTCCGGTCCACCGCGGCCGCCCGGGTCGGCGGGGACACCTACCGCATCACCGGCGACCTGACGATCAAGGACGTCACGCGGCCGCTCTCCATCGACCTGGAGTTCAACGGATCCGCAACCGACGTCTACGGCAACGAGCGCGTCGGCTTCGAGGGGGCCGCCGAGATCCTGCGCTCCGACTGGGGCCTGACCTGGAACGCCGCGCTGGAGGCCGGCGGTGTCATGGTCAGCGACAAGGTGAAGCTGACGTTCGACATCTCGGCCGTCCGCCAGGCCTGATCCGCGGAGCTGCGCCCGCCGGGGCATCGCACCGCCACCACCGCCGGATCCGGGGGCGGCCCTAGAAGCCGCCCCCGCCGTCGAAGCCGCCCCCGCCGTCGAAGCCCCCTCCGCCGAAGCCGGAGGGGTCGAAGTCGGCTCCGGAGAAGTCCCCGCCCTCGTACCCGCCGAAGTCGGACCCGTAGGCGTGACCGGGCGACATCATCGAGCCCAGCAGGGTTCCCACCAGCAGGCCGGGGAGCACGCCCCCGCCGAAGTACCCGCCGGCCCACGGGCCGTAGGCGGGGCCGGCGTCGTAGTACGGGCGCGGCCCGTACTCGGTGTCCACGGTCCGCACCATCGGGTCCCGGCCCTCGCGCAGCCGGACCGCGTCCGCCGCGCACACCGGCACGCTGCGGGAGGCACCGCCCGCCGGCGCCCAGTCGGCGTCCTCGGCACTGGGCCCGTGCCGCGGGTCGAAGAAGCAGGGCGGTCGCCGCTCGGGCAGCGGCCTGCCCCGGCGCCGCGCGTCCAGGTTGGCCAGGGCGAAGCGGCCGTCCTCCAGGGCCTGGGTGACCCCCCTGACCTCCTCCGGGTGCTGCACCGCGGCCATGACGTCCTTGGCCTTCTCGTACGAGTCGAGGGCCCGGGTGTAGTCCGCCCGCATGGCGTCGTCGGCGCCGGGCTCCGCGGGGTGGAAGTCCAGCCGGTCCAGCTCCTCGCCGAAGGCCGTGATGTCCTCGTCGACGACCGTGCGGAGCTTCTCCACCGCCGCGCGCTCCGCCTCCTCCTTCTTCCTGCGACTGCGGCGCACCAGGGCGTACGCACCGCCGCCGCCGATCAGGGCGACCGCGCCGAGGGTCACGAGCCCGCCGACCGGAACGCCGCCCGATCCGGCGCCGCCGCTCCAGGAGGCCGGGGCGGAGCCCCTGACCTGGGGCAGGGCCTGGTCGACGAAGTTGTTCAGCTGGGTCGTCGCGTCCACCGGCCCGCCGGCCTTCACCGCATCGGTCAGGTTGCGCACGGCGGTCGGCCGCATGACCACGGGGTCGGCGCCGGCGTTGAACCCGTCGCCGAGCCGGATCGCGTAGAGCCCGGTGATCCCCGTCTCGGTGCGCACGGTGCGCAGCACGCTGCCGGCCGGGAACTCCGAGGTGGCCGGCAGCACCGCGACGAACACCGGCTTGCCGGCATCCCTGATCTTCTTCGCCAGTGCGTCCGCCTCGGCCTTCGGCAGCTGCGCGGCGGCGCGCGGGTCGACGTAGACGGGGCCCCGCTCCAGGGCCTCCGCCACCGCTTCGGGCCCGGTCGCCGCCGACGCCTGCGGGGCGGCGCCGAGGACGGTGGCGGCCAGGGCCAGCAGGAGCCCCGACAGTGCGGATATCAGCCTGGTCCTCATACTCCGACGCTACCGGAACCCCCTCATTTCCGTGTGAGCCAGGCATAAAAGACAGGCCGCCCCGGCGGGCCCGCTGGGCCCGCCGGGGCGGCCGTGCCTGCTCCGCGTCACTCGGCCGGTTCGACTCCTGCGTGCAGGAGGCCGTAGGTGATGGCGTCCTCCAGGGCCTGCCAGGAGGCCGCGATCACGTTCGGGGCGACGCCGACCGTCGACCACTCGCGGGTGCCGTCCGTGGTGGAGATCAGGACGCGGGTCGTGGACTCCGTACCGTGCGTGCCCTCCAGGATGCGGACCTTGTAGTCGGTCAGCTCGAACTTGGCCAGCTGCGGGTAGAAGCGTTCGAGGGCCACCCGGAGGGCCCGGTCCAGCGCGTTGACCGGGCCGTTCCCCTCCGCCGTGGCGACGATCCGCTCGCCCTTGGCCCACAGCTTGACCGTGGCCTCGTTGGCGTGGGTGCCGTCGGGCCGGTCCTCGACGATCGCCCGCCAGGACTCGGTGCGGAAGTACTTGCGGGCGCGGCCCTCGGCCTCGGCGCGCAGCAGCAGCTCGAAGGAGGCGTCCGCGGCCTCGTACGTGTAGCCCGAGAGCTCCCGCTCCTTGACCCGCTCGACGACCCGGGCGATCAGGGCGCGGTCCCCGCCGAGGTCGACGCCGAGCTCCCGGCCCTTGAGCTCGATCGAGGCGCGGCCGGCCATGTCGGAGACCAGCATCCGCATGGTGTTGCCGACGAGCTCGGGATCGATGTGCTGGTACAGGTCCGGGTCGACCTTGATGGCCGAGGCGTGCAGGCCCGCCTTGTGCGCGAAGGCGGAGACGCCGACGTAGGGCTGGTGGGTGGACGGGGTCAGGTTCACGACCTCGGCGATGGCGTGCGAGATGCGGGTCATCTCGGCGAGCGCCCCCGCGGGCAGCACCCGGCGGCCGTACTTGATCTCCAGCGCGGCGACGACCGGGAAGAGGTTGGCGTTGCCGACGCGCTCGCCGTACCCGTTCGCGGTGCACTGCACGTGCGTGGCGCCCGCGTCGACCGCGGCGAGGGTGTTGGCCACGGCGCAGCCGGAGTCGTCCTGGGCGTGGATGCCGAGGCGGGCCCCGGTGTCGGCGAGCACGGTGGAGACGGTGGCGCTGATCTGCGCGGGCAGCATGCCGCCGTTGGTGTCGCAGAGGATGACCACGTCGGCACCGGCCTCGTGCGCAGTGCGGACGACGGACTTGGCGTACTCGGGATTGGCCCGGTAGCCGTCGAAGAAGTGCTCGCAGTCGACGAAGACCCGCCGCCCCTGGGCGACGAGGTGGGAGACGGTGTCGCGGACCATCTCCAGGTTCTCGTCGAGGGTGGTGCGCAGGGCGAGCTCGACGTGGCGGTCGTGGGACTTGGCGACCAGGGTGATCACCGGGGCGCCGGACTCCAGCAGGGCCCGCACCTGCGGGTCGGCGGCGGCCGAGCCGCCCGCCCGGCGGGTCGCGCCGAAGGCGACGAGCTTGGCGTTCCTGAAGTCGATCTCGGCGCGGGCGCGGGCGAAGAACTCGGTGTCACGGGGGTTGGCGCCCGGCCAGCCGCCCTCGATGAAGCCCACTCCGAACTCGTCCAGGTGCCGGGCGATCGTCAGCTTGTCCGCGACAGTGAGGTTGATGCCCTCACGCTGGGCGCCGTCGCGCAGGGTCGTGTCGAAGACGTGGAAGTCGTCGTCGGGTCCCCGGGCCGCGTCCGGCGCCGTCGCCTCTGTCGTCGTCATGCTGGTCTGACTCCTGTCGGATGAGTGGTTCCGGATGCCCGGGCTCCACTGCCCCCATCATCGCGCGCATCGCCGTCCCGGCAGGATGGGCGCCGGTAAACGAAAAGACCCCTCGCGGGTGCGAGAGGTCTGCGCGCGGGTCTGGGGCACGGTGGCCGCCGCCGCGAAGGTCTTCCACGGTTCAGCGGCCACTGCGGACCGGCGCGCTGCTGCCGATAATCACAAGCTGAGCAAGCACGTTTGCAGTGTGTCACACGGCGCCGCCGTACGACGGGGGCGTCTCACGATACGAGAGACTGGTCCAGGAACTCCGAGACATGGGCCAGGATGTCCTCCCGCCCGATCCCGGGCAGTCCCACCGCGACCTGGATGCTGAAGCCGTCCAGCAGGGCCCGCAGCCGGGCCCCGAAGCGGTCGGGGTCCACCGCCCGGAACTCGCCGCGCGAGATGCCCTCGGCGAGCAGCGCCACCAGGTCGCGGTGCCAGGCGCCCTCGATGGCGGCCTGCCGGTCGCGTTCGCCGGGGCCGGCGTTCTGCGAGCGGTTCCAGACCTCCAGCCAGAGCGTCCAGTGCGGGTCCCGGGCCTCCTTGGGGACGTACAGGTCCACGTACGCGCGCAGGCGCTCGCCCGCCGGTCCGCGGCGGGCGAGCAGGGCCCGCCGCTCGGCGCCGAGCGCGGCCTCGCTCCACTCCAGGGTCTGCAGCAGCAGTTCGTCCTTGCTGCCGAAGTAGTAGAGGAGGTGGCCGCTGCTCATGCCGACCTCGCGGCCCAGGCCCGCCATGGTGAGGCCCTCCAGGCCGCGCGCGGCGATGGTGGCCATGGCGGCGGCGAGTACGTCCTCGCGCGGCGGTGCGTTCTTCCGTGCCGCGCGTGCTCCACCCGCCGCCATGGGCTGCTCCTCGTCGTCGTGCTGTCGGTCCGCCTCCGGTCAGACCTTCGGCTGCTGCTGGGTGATGCAGTGGATACCGCCGCCCCCGGCGAAAATCGTACGTGCGTCGACGAGGGTGACGGTCCGCTCCGGGAACAGGCCGCGGAAGATGTCGGCCGCCTCCTCGTCGCGCGGGTCGTCGAAGGAGCACAGCACGACGCCGCCGTTGCACAGGTAGTGGTTGATGTAGGAGTAGTCGACCCACTCCCCGTCCTCCTCCAGCACCGTGGGCGCCGGGACCTCCACGACCTCCAGCCGCCGGCCGCGGGCGTCGGTGGCCGCGCGCAGGAGGGCGGCGATCGTCTTGCAGCGCTCGTGGTCCGGGTGGGCGGGGTCGGGCTGGGTGTGCACCATCACCACGCCCGGCCGGGCGAAGGCGGCCACGATGTCGACGTGCCCCTGGGTGCCGTAGGTGCCGTAGTCGCCGGCCAGGCCGTACGGCAGCCAGATCGCCTTGGTGGTGCCGAGGTGGGCGTGGACCTCGGCCTCGACCCGCTCGCGGGTCCAGCCGGGGTTGCGGCCCGGGCCGAGCTGGACGGTGTCGGTGAGCAGCACGGTGCCCTCGCCGTCCACGTGGATGGCGCCGCCCTCGTTGACCAGGGGGGTGCTGAAGGTGCGGGTTCCGACGAGGTCCGACACGTGGCGGGCGATCTTGGAGTCGTGCTCCCAGCGGGCCCACTCCTGGGCGCCCCAGCCGTTGAAGGTCCAGTCGACGGCCGCGAGCTCGCCGCCGTCGCCGACGACGAAGGTGGGGCCGATGTCGCGCATCCAGGCGTCGTCGAGTTCGCGCTCGACCACGGTGAGCTCGTGGCCCCCGCCGGCGCCGGCGATCGCGCGGGCGCCCTCGGCGTCACCCGGGCACACCACCAGGGTGACGGGCTCGTACGCGCGCACGGCGCGGGCGACGGCGCCCCAGGCCTCGCGGGCCCCGGCGAGCTCCCGCTCGTCGGTGAAGGTCGGGTTGGGACTCGGCCAGGCCATCCAGGTCCGCTCGTGGGCGGTCCACTCGGCGGGCATCCGGAAGCCGTCGGCGGCGGGCTTGATCGTCATGGTGTGGGTCCTTGGGGCTGGGCCGGGTTACAGGAAGTACAGGCGGTTGAGCGGGACCGATTCGGCCGCTTCGGAACGCAGCGGGTCGCCGTCGAGGGTGACGAGCCCGCTGTGCGCGTCCACGTCGACCGCGCCCGTCCGGGAGTTGAGGAGGAGGTCGGCGGGGCCGATGCCGCGGGTGCCGCGCACGGCGACGCGCCGGCGGCGGGTGGGCATGGCGTCGCCGCCGAGGGCCGCGGCGGCCGCCGAGACGAAGGCGACGGAGATGTCGGCGGCGGTCGCCCCGTACGAGCCGAACTGCGGGCCGAGGACGAGCGGTTCGCAGGTGTCGGTGGCGGCGTTCGGGTCGCCGGTGACCCCGTACGCGGGGAAGCCGGACTTGAGGACCAGTTGCGGCTTGGCGCCGAAGAACGCAGGACGCCACAGCACGATGTCGGCGAGCTTGCCGACCTCGATCGAGCCGATCTCGTGGGCCAGGCCGTGGGCGATGGCCGGGTTGATCGTCAGCTTGGCCATGTAGCGCAGGACCCGCGCGTTGTCGTCGCTCTCGCCGTCGCCTTCGAGCGGGCCGAGTTCGGCCTTCATCTTGGCGGCCATGGCGAAGGTGCGGCGGACGGTCTCGCCGGCGCGGCCCATGCCCTGGGCGTCGGAGGAGGTGATGCCGATGGCGCCCAGGTCGTGCAGGACGTCCTCGGCGCCCATGGTGCCGGCCCGGATCCGGTCCCGGGCCATGGCGGCGTCGCCGGGCAGGTCGGGCTTGAGGTCGTGGACGGAGACGATCATGCCGTAGTGCTCGGCGACCGCGTCCCGGCCGAAGGGCAGGGTGGGGTTGGTGGAGGAGCCGATGACGTTCGGCACACCGGCCATCTTGAGGACGTTCGGGACGTGCCCGCCGCCGCAGCCCTCGATGTGGAAGGCGTGGATGGTGCGCCCCTCCAGCACGCGCAGGGTGTCCTCGACGGAGAGGCACTCGTTGAGGCCGTCCGAGTGCAGGGCGACCTGCACGTCGTGCTCCTCGGCCACCCGCAGCGCCGTGTCCAGGGCCCGGGTGTGGGCGCCCATGTCCTCGTGGACCTTGAAACCGCTGGCGCCGCCCTCGGCGAGGGCCTCGACGAGGGGTGCCGTGTCCGAGGAGGAGCCGCGGGCCAGGAAGCCGATGTTGACGGGCCAGGCGTCGAAGGCGTTGAAGGCGTGCTTCAGCGCCCACGGCGAGTTCACGCCGACGCCCCACACGGGGCCGAACTCCTGGCCGATGACGGTGGTGACGCCGGCGGCGAGCGAGGCCTCCATGATCCGGGGCGAGAGGAGGTGGACGTGGGTGTCCACGGCGCCGGCCGTGGCGATCAGCCCCTCGCCGGAGACGATGCTCGTGCCGGTGCCGACGACGACGTCCACGCCGTCGAGGGTGTCGGGGTTCCCGGCCCGGCCGATCGCGTGGATGCGGCCCCCGCGGATGCCGATCGACACCTTGCGGATGCCGAGGACGGCGTCGATGACCAGCACGTTGCTGATGACGACGTCGCAGGTCTCCCGGACGGCGGCCGCCTTGAGGTGCAGGCCGTCGCGGGCGGTCTTGCCGAAGCCGGCCAGGAACTCGTCGCCCGGCTTCTGCGCGTCGGACTCGACGCGCACGGTGAGCCCGGAGTCGCCGAGCCGGACCCGGTCCCCGGCGCGGGGGCCGAAGACGGCGGCGTACTCGTGCGGGTCGACGTGCCGGCTGCCCGGCGCGCAGTGGTCGCTGTGCCTGGTCTGCCTGCTCACTCCTGCTCTCCTTCGGTGCGGGCGGTGCGCCCTGCGGCGCCGAGGTAGCCGCAGGCGGCGGCGCGGGCCAGCGCCTGCTCCCTGGCGCCGGGGGCGTCCAGCGGGCCGTCGACCAGCCCGGCGAACCCGATCGCGATGCGGTCGCCGCCGATGGGGACGAGGCCGACCTCGCCCTCCCCGTGCGGGTCGAACCGGACGGACGAGCCCGCGGGGACGCACAGGCGCATGCCGTAGGCGGCGGCGCGGTCGAAGTCGAGGCGCGGGTTGGCCTCGAAGAAGTGGAAGTGCGAGGTCACGCTCACCGGTACGGGGGCCGTGTTGCGCACGTGCAGGCGGACCTCGGGCTCCGGCTGCGGGGCGCCGGGGCCCGGCACGACCGCTCCGGGCGCGTCGCCGCCGAGCGGGACCGCGCCCCGGACGGGCGCGGGGACCACCGCGAGCCGGGAGCCGTCGTCGAAGACGGCCTCCACGTGCACCTCGGTGACCACGTCCGCCACGCCGGGCAGGACGTCGTCCGGGCCGAGGACGCTGCGGGCCTCCTCGATGGCCTCCGCCAGCCGCTTGCCGTCGCGCGCGGCCTCGCAGACCGTGTCGGCGATCAGGGCGGTCGCTTCCGGGACGTTGAGCCGCAGGC
The DNA here is from genome assembly GCF_051550185.1 of Streptomyces pallidus (ex Mingjun et al. 2026). NCBI lineage: Bacteria > Bacillati > Actinomycetota > Actinomycetes > Kitasatosporales > Streptomycetaceae > Streptomyces > Streptomyces pallidus (ex Mingjun et al. 2026). Next base: position 2,494,894 of record NZ_CP196181.1, read on the forward strand.
CGCGGGCCCGCCGGGCCCTGGCCAGTTCCGCGGCGCTGCGCAGCAGCAGCCGGTCGCGCTCCGTAGGGGTCAGCCGCACGACGATCCACCACCTCTCGGGTCAACGGATTAGAGCATCACTCTAACTCTTCACTTCCACTCGCGGAATCATTGACCCGGGAGCAGGGCTTGGTTCACATTGAGTGTCGCTCAAACATTCACGCATCCATTGCTGCGCCGTCCCGCCGCCCTGCAAGGGAGTCCCCATGCCGATCGAACAGCGCGGAGTCGACACCATCCCCGAGGAAGAGCGCACGAGCGGTCCCCGTGACCTGGTCTCGATCCTGCTCGGATCCAACCTCTGCCTCGGCGTGATCGTCTTCGGCTGGCTGCCCCCGTCCTTCGGGCTGGGCCTGTGGCCCTCGGTCACCGCCGTCGTGACCGGCACGCTCGTGGGAATCGCCTTCACCGCCCCGCTGGCCCTGGTCTCCCTGCGGACCGCCACCAACCTGTCCACCTCCAGCGGCGCCCAGTTCGGCGTACGCGGACGGCTCGTCGGCTCGGTCGTCGGCCTGCTCCTCGCCCTCGGCTACACCGCACTGACCCTGTGGATCGGCGGGGACGTGATGGCCGGCACCCTGTCCCGGCTCACCGGGCTCCCGGACACCGGCCTCACCCGGGCCGTGATGTACGGGGTGCTCGCCGCGTTCACCGTGGTCGGGGCCGTCTTCGGCTACCGGCTGCTGCTGCGCATGAGCAAGCTGCTGTCCATCGGCATGGTGGTCCTGCTGGCCGTCGGCGTGTACGCGTACGCCCCCGGGTTCACCACCGCGGCACCCCCGGACACCGCCTACCTGCTCGGCTCCTTCTGGCCGACCTGGCTGCTCGCCGCCGTCGCCGCCGGGCTCAGCGGCCCCGTCGCCTTCATCACCCTGCTCGGCGACTACACCCGCTACATCTCCCCGCGCACCCACAGCCCCCGCAGGGTCCTGCGGGCGACCGGCCTGGGACTGCTGGTCGGCCTGCTCGTACCGCAGCTGTTCGGCACGTACACCGCGCTCGCCGCCCGGGCCGGGGCCGACTACGCGGGACCGCTGGTCGCCGCGGCCCCCCTGTGGTACCTGGTGCCGCTGCTGGCCGCCGCCGCGGCCGGATCGGTCGGCAACGCCGGGCTGATGCTCTACTCCATGGGCCTCGACCTCGACGCGATCGTGCCCCGGGCCACCCGCGCCACGGCCACGCTGGTGGCCGCCGCCGTCGCCACCGCGTTCGTCTTCGTCGGCTCCTTCGAATGGGACGTGCAGTCCGCGATGACCTCGTTCGTGCTGCTGCTCACCGCGATCGGCACCCCCTGGGCCGTGATCACCCTGATCGGCTACGTGCGCTGCCGCGGCGTGTACGACGCGGACGCGCTCCAGGTGTTCAACCGCCGGGCCCGCGGCGGCGTCTACTGGTACAGCGCCGGGTGGAACCTGCGCGCGACGGCGTCCTGGGCGCTGGGCGCGCTGGTGGGCTCGGCCGCCGTGTCCACGCCGCTGTACGAGGGCCCGCTGCTGGCCCTGACCGGCGGCGTGGACTGCAGCTTCGTCCTGTCCGGGCTGGCCGGCGGTCTGGCCTACGCGGCGTTGACGTTCCGGACCACCCCCGCGTCCGGGACCGCGCGGGCGGCCGCACCGGCCCGGGGGATCACGCTCGCCACCGACTGACGGCGCCGCGGGGACTGAGCCCCGGAGCACACCGCGGGCCCCGGGAACAGCTCCCGGGGCCCGCTGCGGTCAGCGGCAGTCGTGCCGGTCGGCCGCCTCGCCGACCGCCATGTCCAACGCCTGGATCTGCGGCTGGAGCTGGGTCAGCGCGTCCTTGCCCGTGGTGTCGCCGGGCAGGTCCTCGTAGCCCTTCTTCAGGTTCTCCGCAGCCGACTGGACGGCCTCCCGCTCGGCCGACTTCATCGCCTGCTTGCTCTCCTTGACGTTCTTCCAGTCCGTCTGGACGGCTTGGTAGGCCTTCTGCATCTGGTCCTTGGTGGCCGTCGCCGGATTCAGCGCCTTCAGCGCGGCGCTGTCCGACTTCAGCTGGACCAGGTTGGTGCACAGCTCGGCGGCGGCCTTCGTGGCCTCTTCCTGCGGGGTCGTGTCGTTGTTCGAGCATGCCGATGCGCCGAGGACGACGGCTGCGCAGAGCAGACCGGAGGCAACGAACCGCTTCATGGGACCCGCCTTTCCGCCGGCCCCGGTGGCCGGCGCACGAGAGATCCACCCCGTTGGGGGCGTGCCCGTGCCGCCCGTGCCGGTGCCCGGCGCCGGATCGGCAGGCACCGTCAACCTCGCACGGCGGCGCGCGCCCCGCACGCCCGCCGGGTCCGTACGGGTGGGGCCGGCGGACGCGGGGCGGCGGACGCGCGAAGGGGCCCCGGCCGGTCGGCCGGGGCCCCTTCGCGGGCGGTCGTGCCAGCGGTCTAGCCGAGCGGGTGCATCCAGCCGTGGGTGTCCTCGGCGCGGCCCGTCTGCAGGTCCAGCAGGGCCTTGCGCAGCTTCATCGTGACCTCGCCGGGCTCGCCGTCGCCCTGGGTCCAGTCGGCGCGCGCGGACTTGACGGATCCGACCGGTGTGATGACGGCGGCGGTGCCGCAGGCGAACACCTCGGTCAGGGTGCCGTTCTCGTTGTCGCGCTTCCAGTCCTCGGTGGAGATGCGCCCCTCCTCGGCCGTGTAGCCGAGGTCGCGGGCGATGGCGAGGAGCGAGTCGCGGGTGATGCCCGGCAGCAGCGAACCGGTCAGCTCGGGGGTGACGATGCGGTCGCCGTACACGAAGTACAGGTTCATGCCGCCCATTTCCTCGACCCAGCGGTGCTCGACGGCGTCCAGCCAGACCACCTGGTCGCAGCCGTGCGAGGCGGCCTGCGCCTGGGCGACGAGGGAGGCGGCGTAGTTGCCGCCGGTCTTGGCGGCGCCGGTGCCGCCCTTGACCGCGCGCACGTACTCCTCGGAGAGCCAGACGGAGACGGGCTTGACGCCGCCGGCGAAGTAGGCGCCGGCGGGCGAGGCGATGACCATGAAGAGGAACTCGTTGGCCGGGCGGACGCCGAGGCCGACCTCGGTGGCGAACATGAACGGCCGCAGGTAGAGGGAGGCCTCACCGGAGGAGGGCACCCAGGCGCTGTCCTGCTTGATGAGCGCGTCGCAGGCCTCGATGAACAGCTCGGTCGGCAGCTCCGGCATCGCCATGCGGCGGGCGGAGGCCTGGAAGCGCTCGGCGTTGGCCTCCGGGCGGAAGGTGGCGACGCTGCCGTCGGGCTGGCGGTAGGCCTTGAGCCCCTCGAAGATCGTCTGCGCGTAGTGCAGGGTCATGTTCGCCGGGTCCATGGACAGCGGGGCGTACGGGACCAGCTCTGCGTCGTGCCACCCACGGCCCTCGGTCCACTTGATCGTCACCATGTGGTCGGTGAAGTGGCGGCCGAAGCCGGGGGCGGCCAGGATCGCTTCGCGCTCCGCGTCGGACAGCGGGTTCGAGGAGGGCTTGAGCTCGATCGTGGGCATCGTCATGAGTGCATGTCCTTCACCGGTTGTGTATGGCGGACCGCGCTCACGGCGTACATGACGTCCGAGCTTCCCCGCATTCCGCGGTCTCGCGTTCGATTATCGCGCGCGAGCCGTCCGCGGTGAAGCGGGGAGTGTGCGGCCCAGGGGAGATGGTGGCACCCGGGGCCGCACAGGAAAAGCCGCCGGGTGCGTCGGTCGCGCGACCCGGCGGCTTCCTGGGTGGAGCTGCCGGGTCAGCCGGCTACTCGTGCGGCGATCGCGTCGCCGATCTGGTCGGTCGTGCGGAAGGTGCCGTCGCGCTCCGCGAGATCGGCGGAGACGGCGTCCTCGATGCGGGCGGCCCGTTCCTCGTGGCCGAGGTGGCGCAGCAGGAGGGCGACGGAGAGGATCGTCGCGGTCGGGTCGGCCTTGCCGGTGCCGGCGATGTCCGGGGCGGAGCCGTGGACGGGCTCGAACATGGACGGGAAGGCGCCGGTCGGGTTGATGTTCCCGGAGGCGGCCAGGCCGATCCCGCCGGTCACGGCGGCGGCCAGGTCGGTGAGGATGTCGCCGAAGAGGTTGTCCGTGACGATGACGTCGAAGCGCTCGGGCTGGGTGACGAAGAAGATCGTCGCGGCGTCGACGTGCAGGTAGTCGGTGGTGACCGCGGGGTACTCCCGGGCGACCTTGTCGAAGGTGTTCTTCCACAGGTGGCCCGCGTACACGAGGACGTTGTTCTTGTGCACCAGCGTCAGTTTCTTGCGCGGGCGGGCGTTGGCCCGCTCGAAGGCGTCGCGGACGACGCGCTCGACACCGTACGCCGTGTTGACGCTGACCTCGGTGGCCACCTCGGCGGGGGTGCCGGTGCGCAGGCTGCCGCCGTTGCCGGTGTACGGGCCCTCGGTGCCCTCGCGGACCACGACGAAGTCGATCTCCGGCCGGCCGGCGAGCGGGGTGGCCGTGTTCGGGAAGAGCTTCGAGGGGCGCAGGTTGATGAAGTGGTCGAAGGCGAACCGGAGTTTGAGCAGCAGGCCGCGCTCCAGCACGCCGGACGGCACCGACGGGTCGCCGATGGCGCCGAGCAGGATCGCGTCGTGCCGCTTGAGCTCCTCCAGCTCCGCGTCCGGGAGGGTCTCACCGGTGCGGTGCCAGCGGCGGGCGCCGAGGTCGTACTCCTTGGTCTCCAGCTTCACATCCTGCGGCAGGACCGCGGTAAGGACCTTGAGGCCCTGAGCCACGACTTCCTGGCCGATGCCATCACCGGGGATCACTGCGAGATTGATGCTGGTCGACATGTCGGAACCGTACTCCCTGTCCCAAGCTTCAGACATATTGCGTCCACCATGTGGACTCCATATGCCCCGCCCGGACGGGTCCGCCCGGGGTCGCCTCAGTGGCCGGCCGAGCCGCCGTTGTCGCGGCGGTCGAGGGCGCGCTGCAGGGCGGCGGCGGCGTTCTTGCGGTCGGCGTCGGCCGTGGTGGAGCGGCGGACGCGGCGGACGGAAGCGGGGGAGGTCTTCGTCATGGTGATCGACTCCTTGGGATCGCGGCATGAGGGGGCCGCACGAGGGATTCCTTCAAGGCGCCGGAAAGGGCGGGAGCGCTGCGCCGCAGGGGTTGCCTGCCGGGGGCGCGCGTCGTCGGCCGCCATTCGCCTGATCAGCGAGACGTTCGGCTCCTACAACGCTAGGGCAGGCCCCGCTGGATGTCTCCGCAATTACTCGGACTTCCTACTATCTGAGACGCGCACCCCCACGAAAGGATCTCTTCGGGCATCCGGTTTCAGACCTTCTCGGAGCGGAGTTCCCTGATCAGAGCCCTTACGGCGACAGTGGCAGCGGATTCCGGGGCAGTGACGTATCCCACGTGCCTCACCGGCCTCGACGGGCCCAGATCGGTGATGCCGACGGAGTCGCCCGCCTCACGCAGCGACAGCTCCGGCATGATCGCCATGCCGAGCCCGCGCCCCACCATGGTGAGCACCATCCCGTCGTCCTCCGCCTTGACCGTGGCGCAGGGGATCCAGTCCTGGGCCCGCCACCACGCACGGGTGTACGAGCCGCAGTTCTCGTCCCAGTCCAGCAGGGGCAGCGACCTCGGGTCCGCGTGGCCCGCCGGATGGACCAGGGCGTACGCCTCCTCCACCAGCACCCCGCCGAGCAGGCCCGGTGGCAGCCCGGAGCCGTCCGCGTTCAGCGTGGCGACGGCCAGGTCGGCGCGGCCGGCCGCCACCTCCCCCGCGGTGCCGGCGCCGAGCTCGCGCACCACCCTCACCTCCGGGCGGACGCCGGGGTACCGGGCCGTGAGCCGGTCCAGGGCGGGCGGCAGCAGGTGCAGGGCCGCACTGCGGAAGGCCGCGATGCGCAGCACCCCCCGCAGGGCGCCGCGGTCGACGCCGCCGCCCGTCCCCGCCGCCGCCCGCACCTCGGAGCCGAGGCTCTCGTACAGCCGGAGGATCCGCCGGGCGAGGGCCACGGCCCGCTCCCCCGCGGCGGTGGGCGAGGCGCCGGCCCGCCCGCGCTCGAAGAGGACCGCGCCGAGCTTCGCCTCGCTGCCGCGCACCGAGTGCGAGACGGCCGACTGGGTGAGGCCGAGGCGCACAGCGGCGGCGGAGAAGCCGCCGGTCTCGGCGACGGCGACCAGGACCCGCAGTTCGCGCGGGGCGAGTTCGGCCGGTCCGGCTGCTGTCATGGGGGCTCCCACCTCGTCGTATGAGCAGGTTTCATGGATCTGCGGCTTACATGATCGCAACCCTCTGCCCGGGCCCGGGATTCCTCCCTACGGTCCTTCCCATGACCGAGAACACCGCTTACGCCGTGCACCAGACCGCCCGCCCCACCGGCTTCCCCACCGCCTCCGACTTCACGCTCGTCCGCACCGCGGTCCCGGAGCCGGCCCCGGGCACCGCCCTCGTGCAGAACCTGCTGCTCTCCGTGGACCCTTACCACCGCGGGCTGATGGACGGCGGCGAGGGCGGCTTCGAGCTCGGCACCCCGCTGGAGGGCCGCGCGGTGGGCCGGGTGCTCGCCTCCCGCGACCCGGGGCTGCACGAGGGCGACCTGGTCTTCCACCGCCAGGGCTGGCGCACCCACGCGCTCGTCACCCTCGGCGTCGAGGGCGCCCGCCTGCTGCGCCGGTACGAGGGGGTCCCGCTGGAGGCGTACCTGAGCATCCTCGGCGGCACCGGCCTCACCGCGTACGCCGCCCTCACCCGGACCGCGGCCCTGCGCGCGGGCGAGGACCTCTTCGTCTCGGCCGCGGCGGGCGGCGTCGGCACCGCGGTCGGACACCTCGCCCGGCTGATGGGCGCCCGCCGGATCATCGGAAGCGCGGGGTCCGCGGCGAAGGTCCGCCACCTCACCGAGGTGCTCGGCTTCGACGCGGCCTTCGACTACCACGACGGGCCGGTCGGCGAGCAGCTGGCGAAGGCTGCGCCCGACGGCATCGACGTCTATGTGGACAACGTGGGTGGGGAGCACCTGGAGGGCGCGATCGGTTCGCTGCGCGAGTTCGGGCGGATCGCCTGGGTCGGCGCCATCTCCATGTACAACGGGGACCGCTCGCCCGCCGCACCGCGCAACCTCTTCGAGGTGGTGCACAAGTCGTTGCGCCTCGAGGGGGTATTGGTCAGCCACCACACCAATCTCCAGGAGGAGCTGGAGGAGTTCGTCGTCCCGCACCTGCGCAGCGGCCGCGTCGGCACGGACACCACCGTCGTCCAGGGCATCGAGCGCACGGTGGGGGCCTTCCTGGGGGTGCTGCACGGGGACAACACGGGCAAGATGCTGGTCCGTCTCGACGGCTGAGACCGCTCGCCCGGATGTTCACCGACTGATGACCGCACGGCTGTGGACCTTTGGCGCGGCCGCCGCCACCCTGTCCGTCGACGTGCCTACGGGGCACGGGAGTTGGAGGCGAGGAGCCAGTGACACCGATCAGCCGCAGAGGGTTCGTGGGTATCGGCGCCGGGCTGGTGGCCGGGGCGGCCCTGCCCGCGGCCGTCCCGGCGACGGCGGCCGCGGCCGCGGCCGCGGCGACCGGCACGATCACCGATGTGAAGCACGTGGTGGTCCTGATGCAGGAGAACCGCAGCTTCGACCACTACTTCGGCAGGCTGAAAGGGGTCCGCGGGTTCGGCGACCGCTCGGCCGGCAACATCCCGGGCGGTTGGGGCACCTTCAACCAGCCCGACTGGGTCGGCCGCCAGTACCCGTGGAAGCTCAGCGCCACACCGCCGGCCGGCGGTGTGGACGGCGAGACCCTAGCCCAGTGCAACGGGGACCTCCCGCACAGTTGGACCTCGCAGCACGCCGCCTGGAACAAGGGCCGGATGGACGGCTGGGTGACCGGGGTCGGCAACGTCCGCACCCTGGGCTACCTGGACCGCGGCGACATCCCCTTCCACCACGCCCTCGCCGACGCCTACACGATCTGCGACGCGTACTTCTGTTCGGCGCTCAGCGCGACCGGCCCGAACCGCACCTTCCTGTGGAGCGGGAAGATCGACGCGTCCAGCAAGGACGGCGGCGAGGAGTCCGGCCTGACCTGGGAGACCTACGCGGAGGCCCTCCAGCGGGCCGGCATGAGCTGGAAGGTCTACCAGAACGCCCGGGACAACTACGGGGACAACGGTCTGGCCTACTTCAAGCGGTTCACCGACGCCCGGCCCGGCGACCCGCTGTGGGACCGCGGCATGGGCTCCGTCCCCAAGGTCACCGGCTCCACCCCGGACGACATCGCCGCCACCCTCCGCGCCGACGTCGTCGCCGGCACCCTGCCGCAGGTCTCCTGGGTCGTTGCCAGCGAGGCCTTCTCCGAGCACCCGTACGCCCCGCCCGGGGACGGCGCGCACTTCCTGGACCTGGTCTACCGGGCGCTGGCGGCGGACCCCGAGGTCTTCGACTCCACCGTGCTGTTCCTCAACTACGACGAGAACGACGGCTTCTTCGACCACGTCGCGCCGCCCGTGGCCCCGCCGGGGACCCCGGGCGAGTACCTCGACGGCGTGCCGATCGGGCTCGGCTTCCGGGTGCCTGTGCTGGTCGTGTCCCCGTGGACCCGCGGCGGCTGGGTGAGCTCGGAGGTCTTCGACCACACCTCCGTCCTGCGCTTCATGGAGACGTGGACGACCGCGCTGGGCACCCCGGCCCTCTGCCCGAACATCAGCGACTGGCGCCGCACGGTGACCGGCGACCTCACCGGCGTCTTCGACTTCGCCCGCCCGGTCCACGGGGTCCCCTCCGGGCTGCCCGCGACCGCGAAGGTGATCGGCCAGCAGACCTGCGGCCCGCTGCCCAACCCGGTCCCGCAGGACAACGCACAGCCCTCGCAGGAGCCGGGGACCCGGCCGGCGCGGGCCCTCCCGTACCAGGTGAACGGCAACCTGGACCGGTTCGAGTCCGGCCCGGCCGGCCAGATCCGCGCCTGGTTCTCGATGGCCAACCAGGGCGCGCAGGCCAAGCGGGCCGCGCACTTCTCGATCCACCCGCACCAGCACCGGGACACGACGCCCTGGCAGTACACGGTCGACCCGGGCACCACCGCCACCGACTACTTCAACATCGGCCTCGGCAACGGCCTCGGCGCGTACGACATCTCCATGTACGGGCCCAACCGCTTCCTGCGCCGCTTCATCGGCGACGCGTCGAAGGCGGGCCGGGCGATCGAGGTCGCGGCCCGCTTCGCGGTCGAGAAGGGCACCGGCAAGACGGCCGTCTGGTTCAAGATGACCAACACCTCCGCAGCGCCCGTCACCTTCACCATCCGGGCCAACGCCTACCGTACGGACGGCCCGTGGACGTACACCGTCCCGGCGAACTCCTCCCGCGAGGACTTCTTCAACGCGGTGGCGTACTCGGGCGGCTGGTACGACTTCACCTTCCTCGCGGACAACGACGGCACCTGGTCGCGCCGCTACACCGGCCACATCGAGACCGGCGCCCCCAGCGTCTCGGGCAGCTAGGTCCGGACCGGGCGTTCGGACGGGGCGGGGCGGGCCGGCCCGGCGGTCAGAGCACGTCCCCGTCCCGCCAGTCGAACCACAGTCCCTCGGCGGGGTCCGGCAGGGCTCCGCCCCGGGGCGTCCACACGTACGTCGAGCCCTCCTCCTCGGCGAGGCGGACCGGCCCGTCGGGCGAGAGCGCCCCGATCCGCCCGGCCCACACCGTCCAGCGGCGGCCCGCGTACAGCGCGGCCCCCTCGTCGGAGGCGGAGAGGGCACCGAGCACGTACGCCCGGGCGATCACCTGCTCCAGCTCCGCCATGACGGCGCCGCCCAGGCCCCGCCGCCGCGCCCCGGGGCGTACGGCCACGGCCTCGACGTATCCGCAGCGCAGCGCCCGCCCTGCGTGCAGCACCCGCCGCTGGACGACGCTGCCGTGCGCGATGGGCTCCCCGCCCGGGCCGTACGCCAGGGCGTGCATGCCGCCGAGCGCGTGCTCGAAGTCGTCTGCGCCGAAGTCCCCGTCGAAGGCTTCGCGGAGCAGGTCCCTGATCCCGTCGAGCTCGGCCTCCACCAACTGCGAGGTGTGCGCGAGCCGTACCGGCGTATCGCTCATCCCCCCAGTCTCCGGCACAACCGCTGCAACGAGGGCGTGCTCAGGCCACCCGCGCGCAGGTACGGCTCGGGGTCCAGCCACCGCGCGGCGTCGAGGGCGAGCCGGTGCACGGTCGTCCCGAGTCCGGCGACGTACTCCTCGACCTCGGTGCTGTCGTACGCGCGCCCCCGCGCGGCGTACAGCGCGCGCACCCGGGGCTCGCTCAGTCCGTGGTCGTCGGCGATCTCCTCGGGGCCCGCGCCCATCAGGCGCAGCAGCACGAGGGCGATGATGCCGGTACGGTCGCGGCCCAGGCCGCAGTGGAAGACCACACCGCCGGGCGGGGCGTCGGCGACGGCCTCAGCGACGGCGGCGACGCGCTCGGGGAAGCGGGACAGGAAAGGCCGGAAACAGGCGGGGGTGCCGAAACCCGGACGCCCCCACCACCGGTCCCAGAACTCCCGGTCCTCGATCCCGTCGAGCGGGATGCGGACGGTCCGCAGCCCGGCCGGGCGCGGTGCGCGGTCCGCCTCCGGCTCGCCGTCGTTGCGCAGGTCGACGACGGTGCGCACCCCGTGGTCGGCCAGTGCGGTCCAGCCGCGGGCGGTGAGCCGGTCCAGGGCGTCGGCGCGGACCGCCCGGCCCGGCGCCACCTCCCCCAGCCCTCCCAGCTCGCGGACGTTGAAACAGCCTTCCCAGTCCAGGAAACGGCCGGTGCTCGTCACCGCCAATACCCCCCTGTCGGCACACAACGGACAATCGACCGGGACGCGGTCCTGGCCCGTGCGGTTCCCCGCTCGGCACACTCGCCCCATGTCACCTACCGCCCAGCAGTGGACCCCGACCCACGGCGAGCCGTACCGGCCCGTCGCGTACCGGCCCGAGCGGATGCCGAGCAGCGAATCGCTGGCGCGCGCCGCCGAGTTGCGCACCCGGATGGACGAGCGGCGCACCGTACGCCGGTTCTCCTCCGACCCGGTGCCCGAGCAGGTCGTCCGCGACGCCATCGCCTGCGCCGCGACGGCGCCGTCCGGGGCGCACCAGCAGCCGTGGACCTTCGTCCTGGTCAAGGATCCGGCGGTGCGCCGGCAGATCCGGGCCGCGGCCGAGCAGGAGGAGGAGATCTCCTACGACGGTCGCCTCGGCGACGAGTGGCTGGCGGCCCTGCGCCCCCTCGGGACGGACGCGGTCAAGACCCACCTCACCGATGCCCCCGCCCTGGTCGTCGTCTTCCAGCAGCGCTACTGGCTCGGCCCCGACGGTGCGAGGCGCAAGCACTACTACGTGGACGAGTCGGTCGGCATCGCGGTGGGCATGCTCCTGACCGCACTACACCTGTCGGGGCTGGCCGCACTGATCCACACGCCGAGTCCGATGCGCTTCCTGTCCCACGTGCTGGGCCGCCCGGAGAACGAGAAGGCGTTCGCCGTGATCCCGGTCGGCTACCCCGCCGACGACTGCGAGGTCCCCGACCTGGTCCGCAAGTCCCTGCCCCAGGTCCTGGTCGAGGTCTGAACCCGCCACGGCCCGGCGGGCGGGCCCGGACATGGATACCGCCCCCGCTCCGGGCTTGGGGGTACCGGAGCGGGGGCGGGGGTTCAGCGGGGGCGGTCGGCCCTGCCGAGGACGGTCAGCCCATGTGGGGGTAGCCGTACTCGGTCGGCGGGACCAGGGTCTCCTTGATGGAGCGGGTCGAGACCCAGCGCTGGAGGTTGCTCGCGGCGCCCGCCTTGTCGTTGGTGCCGGAGGCGCGGCCGCCGCCGAAGGGCTGCTGGCCGACGACGGCGCCGGTGGACTTGTCGTTGATGTAGAAGTTGCCCGCGGCGAAGCGGAGCTTCTCCATGGCGTCGGCGGCGGCGTAGCGGTCGCCGGCGATGATCGAGCCGGTCAGCGCGTAGGCGGACACCGACTCCATCTGGGCGAGCATCTCGTCGAACTTGTCGTCCTCGTAGACGTGCACGGCGAGGATCGGGCCGAAGTACTCGGTCGTGAAGACCTCGTTCTCCGGGTCGGTGCACTCGATGACGGTCGGGCGGACGAAGTAGCCCTCGGAGTCGTCGTACGTGCCGCCCGCGACGATCGTGCAGGTCGGGTCGGCCTTGGCCCGGTCGATCGCGGCCTTGTTCTTCGCGAAGGAGCGCTCGTCGATGACGGCGCCGATGAAGTTGGTCAGGTCGCGGACGTCACCCATGGCGATGCCGTCGACCTCGGCCGCGAAGGCCTCCTTGAAGCCGTCGTTCCAGATGGAGGCCGGGACGTAGGCGCGGGAGGACGCCGAGCACTTCTGGCCCTGGAACTCGAAGGAGCCGCGGGTCAGGGCGGTCTTCAGGACGGCGCGGTCCGCGGAGGGGTGCGCGACGACGAAGTCCTTGCCGCCGGTCTCGCCGACCAGGCGCGGGTAGGACTTGTACTTCTCGATGTTGTTGCCGACCGTCTTCCACAGGTACTGGAAGGTCTTGGTCGATCCGGTGAAGTGGATGCCGGCGAGGTCGGGGTGGTTCAGGGCCACCTCGGAGACGGCGATGCCGTCGCCCGTCACCAGGTTGATGACGCCCTTCGGCAGGCCGGCCTCCTCCAGGAGCTCCATGAGGAGGACCGCGGAGTGGGTCTGCGTCGGGGACGGCTTCCAGACGACCACGTTGCCCATGAGGGCGGGGGCGGTCGGCAGGTTGCCGGCGATGGCGGTGAAGTTGAACGGGGTGATCGCGTACACGAAGCCCTCGAGCGGGCGGTGGTCGCTGCGGTTCCACACGCCGGCGGAGTTCGCGACGGGCTGCTCGGCCAGGATCTGGCGGGCGAAGTGGACGTTGAAGCGCCAGAAGTCGACGAGCTCGCAGGGGGTGTCGATCTCGGCCTGCTGGGCGGTCTTCGACTGGCCCAGCATGGTGGACGCGGCCATCTTCTCGCGCCAGGGGCCGGCCAGCAGCTCGGCGGCGCGCAGGATGATCGCGGCACGGTCGTCGAAGGACATCGCGCGCCAGGCCGGGGCGGCGGCCAGGGCGGCGTCGACGGCCTCCTGGGCGTCGGCCTGCGTGGCGTTGGCGAAGGTGCCGATCACCGACTTGTGGTCGTGCGGCTGGACCACGTCGAAGCGCTCGCCGCCGCCCATCCGCTTGACGCCGTTGATCGTCATCGGCAGGTCGATCGGGTTCTCGGACAGCTGCTTGAGCTGGGTCTCGAGACGTGCGCGCTCGGCGCTGCCGGGGGCGTACGAGTGAACCGGCTCGTTGACCGGCGCGGGGACCTGGGTCACAGCATCCATGGCGGCACCTCTTCCGGGTGAATTCCTGACTTCAGCCGACGCAGACTGAAGCGATTGCATAGCTTGAGAAGCGGTCAGGGCTTGACCGTCATGAGTCCGCGGCTGCGGATGAGCGAGAAGCCCTTCGTGGCGGAGTCACGGGTCTGGCAACTCCTTCGTCCAGACGTGGGCCGGCTCAGCCGGCCGGTGAGCGGGCGACGGTCGTCGTCTCTCAGGGTGCACCCGGGTGAGGCCGACCGTCGCCCGCCACCCCCCATCAGTTCTTGGTGATCATCGAGCGGAGGAAGAAGAGCAGGTTGGCGGGCTTCTCCGCCAGGCGGCGCATGAAGTAGCCGTACCAGTCCGTCCCGTACGCGGTGTAGACGCGCATGCGGTGGCCCTCGGCGGCGAGCCGCAGGTGCTCCTCGCTGCGGATGCCGTACAGCATCTGGAACTCGTACTCGTCCAGCTTGCGCCCGGCCGCCCGGGCGAGTTCCTGCGCGATGGCGATCAGGCGCGGGTCGTGCGACCCGATCATCGGGTAGCCCTCGCCCTCCATGAGGGTCCTCAGGATGCGGACGTACGCCTTGTCGATCTCGGCCTTGTCCTGGTACGCGACCTCGGCGGGCTCCTTGTAGGCGCCCTTGACGATCCGGACCCGGCTGCCGTTGGCGGCGAGGCGCCGGGCGTCGGCCTCGGTGCGGAAGAGGTACGCCTGGATGACGCAGCCGGTCTGCGGGAAGTCTTTCCGCAGCTCCTCGTGCATGGCGAACATCGAGTCGAGGGTGGTGTGGTCCTCGGCGTCGAGGGTGACGGTGGTGCCGATCGCGGCGGCGGCCTCGACGACCGGACGGACGTTGGCGAGGGCGAGCTCGTGGCCGCCCTCCAGCGCCTGGCCGAACATGGAGAGCTTGACCGACATCTCGGCCCGCTCGCCCAGCTCCAGCTCCTTCAGCCGGCCGATGAGCTCCAGGTAGGCGTCACGGGCGGCGTAGGACTGCTCCACCGTGGTGATGTCCTCGCCGACGACGTCGAGGGTGACCTCGAGCCCCTTCCGCGCGAGGTCCTCGACGATCGGGATGACCTGGTCGACCGTCTCGCCGGGGATGAACCGGGTCACCACGGGCTTGGTCACCGGGGCGGCAGAGACGATTCGGCGCATCTTGTCGCTGCGCGAAGCGGCGAGGATCGCGGGACCCAGCACGGGGCACCTCCAACAGGTGGCAGAAGCAGACGTCCGCCACCCGGGGGATGGGCGCGGAGGCCGTCAGGAAAACGCAAGTGAAACCACCGTGAAACCTAAGGATGGACCCGATCCTCGGCCATCGACAGCTGTCACGCATCCGTGGCCGCGATCTCATACATGTGTCTGAAGACCCTGGTCTGTGGTGGGAGAATGTCCGAGTGAAAGGCGATTACCAGGACCTGGTGGACGAGATTTCCGAGCTGCTCGGCGCCCCGGCGACGCTGGAGAACCGGGACTTCCGTCTGATCGCCTTCGGTGCGCACGACAGCGAGGACGACCTCGCCATGGACCCGGTGCGCACCCGCTCGATCCTGACCCGCCAGTCGACGGCGGCCGTGCGGTCCTGGTTCGAGGGCTTCGGCATCGCCCGGGCCACGGGCCCGGTGCGGATCCCGGCGGCGCCGGACGCGGGCGTGTTCCGGGGCCGGATCTGCCTGCCGGTCCGGTACCGCGGGGTCGTCCAGGGCTATGTGTGGCTGCTGGACCAGGAGCCCGGCCCGGGACCGGACGCGCTGGCCGCCGCCATGGATGTGGCCGACCGGATCGGGATCCTGCTCGCGCGGGAGGCGAAGGCCGGGGCGGACCTGTCCCGGGAGTTCCTGACGGTCCTGACGGCCGGGCGGGGCTGGCCGCAGGACATGGCGGTGGCCGCGCTGCGGACGGCGCTCGGCCCCGCCGCGCAGGGGCCGCACGCGGTGGTGTGTGTGGCCCCTTGGTCCGGCGAGGCCCCGACCTCGGTGCCGGGCGCGGCCGCGGTGTGCGTGGTTCCGGGGCGGGGTCCGGGCGGCGGGGCACCCTCGGCGGGGGCCGCCGACCAGGCGCTGGCGGTACTGGTCCGGCTGCGCTCGGCGGACGTCCTCGCCCCGGCCGAGGCGGTGGCGGCCCGGCTGCTCCCGCCCGGGACCGGCCCGGGGGGCGGCGGGGGCGCCCGTACTGCCGCGGCTCCGGCCGGGGCGAGGACGGCGGCTGCGGCGCACGCGACCGTCTCCGCCGCGGCGCGCACGCCCGCCCCGGAGCGGGGGGCGCAGGGTGCGCGTGCCGCGGGGGGCGCGGGCGGCGCGGGCGCGTGCCCGGCCGCCGTGTCCGGACCGGCGGCCGGGATCGCCGAGCCGGTGGCGGGGCTGGCCCGGCTGGCCGAGGGCTGGGAGCAGGCCGCGGCGGCGGCCCGGGCGGCTGCGGCCCAGCCGCGGTTCGGGCCGGTGGCCCGGTGGTCGCAGATCGGCCCGTACCGGATGCTGTCCGCGCTGGCGGCCGCGGAGCCGGTGGAGGACCCGGCGGTCCACGCCCTGCTCTCCCCTGCCCACGCGGAGTTGGCCCGCACCGCCGAGGTGTTCCTGGACTGCGCCGGGCAGGCGGGCCGGGCGGCGGCCGCGCTGGGCGTCCACCGCCAGACCCTCTACTACCGGCTGTCCCGTGTGGAGCAGCTGACCGGGCTCGACCTGGACGAGGGCGAGGACCGGCTGCTGCTCCACATGGCCCTCAAGACGGCCCGCCTGCACGGCGACCGGGCCGCGCGGCCGCCCCGGCGGTGAACCGGCGCTGACGGCCCCGGGCGGGCCCGGGCGGGCCCGGGCGGGCCCGGCGCCAGCGTCGCGGCGGGAGCTGCGGACCCGGGCGCGCCGGTCCGGCCGACGGCCCGTCAGCCCTCGCCGTCCGCCCCGCCCTTGACGCCGGTCCCCCGCCTGCCGCTCCCGGCCTTGGCGCCCAGCAGGCCTTCCGCCACCCGCCGCATCGCCTCGGTCAGCTCCTGCGCGGTGGGCGCGCCCTCGGGGTCGTACAGCCACTGCGTCATGACCCCGGTGAGCAGGGCCTGGTACAGCCCGCCGAGGGTGCGCACGTCGCGCTCGTCGAGCTCGCCCTCCGGGATCCCGGTGAACATCGAGGCCAGCCCCCTGCGGCCTTCGGGCTCCGAGGCCAGGAGCGTCTCGCGCAGCTCCGGCAGCGCGTCGCGGCTGAGCGCGATCTCCATGCTGGCCGCCCACATCGGGGCCGCCTGCTCGCGCCGGCCGAGGATGCCCTCCCAGACCGAGCGGAAGCGCTCCAGCGATCCGCCCTCGCCCGTGACGTCCGGCCGGAAGGCGTCGCCCCATTCTTGGGCGAGCTCGACGAACGCCTGCGTCAGGAGGGCGTCCTTGGAGCCGTAGTGGTAGCCGATCGACGCGAGGTTCGCGCCCGAGGCGTTGACGATGTCCCGCGCGGTCGTCCGCACGAAACCCTTCTCGGCCAGGCACTTCTTGGCGCCCTCAAGGAGGTCTTCACGGTGTCCCATGGGCTCACGGTAGCAAGACGAGCGTCCCAGACAATCGATCCATACGAGCGTCCTATACAGGACGTCCGCGCCGGTCGGGGGAACGCGGACGTGCAGAAGGGCCCGGGGACGGCCCCGGGCCCTTCCCTACGGCTTCCCGATCAGCCGACCAGGTTCACCGAGCGGGCAGACGTGGCGCCGATCTCCTCCGCGATGTCCGTGAGCATGTCCTGCGGGACGGTGTCGTCGACGGTGAGGACGGCGAGCGCCTCGCCGTGCTCCTCCGCGCGGGCCACCTGCATGCCGGCGATGTTCAGCCCGCCCTCGCCCAGGATCCGGCCGACGGTGCCGACGACGCCGGGGCGGTCGGTGTAGCGCAGGACGACCATGTGGTCGGCGAACGCGAGGTCCACGTCGTACTCGCCGACGCCGACGATCTTCTGGAGGTGCTTGGGTCCGGCCAGGGTGCCGGAGACCGAGACTTCCTGACCGTCCGACAGAGTGCCGCGCACGGTCACCACGTTGCGGTGGTCCGGGGACTCGGAGCTGGTGGTCAGGCGCACCTCGACGCCGCGCTCCTGCGCGAACAGCGGGGCGTTGACGTAGGAGACGGTCTCGTCCACGACGTCCTCGAACACACCCTTGAGGGCGGACAGTTCCAGCACCTTGACGTCGTGCTGGGTGATCTCGCCGCGGACCTCGACGTCGAGGCGGACCGCCACCTCGCCCGCGAGGGCCGTGAAGATGCGGCCGAGCTTCTCGGCGAGCGGCAGGCCCGGGCGGACGTCCTCGGCGATGACACCGCCCTGGACGTTGACCGCGTCCGGTACGAGCTCGCCGGCGAGCGCGAGGCGCACCGACTTGGCGACCGCGATACCGGCCTTCTCCTGGGCCTCGTCCGTGGACGCGCCGAGGTGCGGGGTGCAGACGACCTGGTCGAGCTCGAAGAGCGGGGAGTCCGTGCAGGGCTCCTTCGCGTACACGTCGAGACCGGCACCGGCGACGCGGCCCTCCTTCAGTGCCGCGTACAGGGCTGCCTCGTCCACGATCCCGCCGCGCGCGGCGTTGACGATGCGGACGGACGGCTTCACCTTGTGCAGGGCCTCGTCCCCGATGAGACCGATCGTCTCGGGGGTCTTCGGCAGGTGCACCGTGATGAAGTCGGCGACCTCCAGCAGCTCGTCCAGCGTCAGCATCTTGACGCCCATCTGGGCGGCGCGCGCGGGCTGCACGTACGGGTCGAACGCGACGACCTTCATACCGAAGGCGGACATCCGCTGGGCGACCAGGACGCCGATGCGGCCGAGGCCGACGACGCCGAGGGTCTTCTCGCTGAGCTCGACACCGGTGTACTTGCTGCGCTTCCACTCGCCGTTCTTCAGGGCCGTGTTGGCCTGCGGGATGTGGCGGGCGCTGGCGATGAGCAGGCCGCAGGCGAGCTCGGCGGCGGTGACGATGTTGGAGGTCGGGGCGTTCACGACCATCACGCCGGCCTTGGTGGCGGCGGCGACGTCGACGTTGTCGAGGCCGACACCGGCGCGGGCGACGACCTTCAGCTTCGAGGCGGCGGCGATGGCCTCCGCGTCGACCTTCGTCGCCGAGCGCACGAGGATGGCGTCGACGTCGACGATCGCGGGGAGCAGCTCGGCGCGGTCGGCGCCGTTGCAGTGTCGGATCTCGAAGTCCGGGCCGAGCGCCTCGACGGTGGCGGGCGACAGCTCTTCGGCGATGAGTACGACAGGTTTCGAGCTCACGTGGGTCCTCACAAGTCCAGTGCGGACGGCCGTCCCGACGGCCGCAGGCGGTGGAGGGGGTAGCCGCGTGGAAGACGCACGACACTGTGGGCCTGACGCGTTGTGTTGAGCAGTGTAGTGGCGGACGCGGACCGGATTTCCGCCTGTGCGGAAGGATCACCCGTCCGGGGTTGGCCGGGGTGGACAAGGCGTACTACAGGATCTCTCCATTGCAGCCTACCGGGGATGCGGCGCGGGGCCGGGACGACGGGCGTCCCGGCCCCGCGGGCGATCAGTTGTCCTCGCTGTCGACCCAGCTCATCAGCTTGCGCAGCTTCTTGCCGGTGGTCTCCAGCAGGTGCTCCTCGTCGGCCTTCTTGTACTCGTTGTACTTGGGCAGACCGGCCTTGTACTCGGCCATCCAGGTGTTCGCGAACTCGCCGCTGCGGATCTCGTCGAGGACCTTCTTCATCTCGGCCTTGGTGGCGTCGGTGATGATGCGGGGGCCGGTGACGTAGTCACCCCACTCGGCGGTCTCGGAGACCGACCAGCGCATCTTCTCCAGGCCGCCCTCGTACATGAGGTCGACGATGAGCTTCAGCTCGTGCAGGCACTCGAAGTACGCGATCTCCGGCTGGTAGCCGGCCTCGGTCAGGGTCTCGAAACCGGCCTTGACCAGCGCGGAGGCGCCACCGCAGAGGACGGCCTGCTCACCGAACAGGTCGGTCTCGGTCTCCTCGGTGAAGGTGGTCTTGATGACGCCGGCGCGGGTGCCGCCGATGCCGGCCGCGTAGGAGAGCGCGAGGGCGAAGGCCTGGCCCGACGCGTCCTGCTCCACGGCGGCGATGCACGGAACGCCGCGGCCCTCCTCGTACTGGCGGCGGACCAGGTGGCCCGGGCCCTTCGGGGCGACGAGGGCGACGTCCACGTTGGCCGGGGGCTTGATGAAGCCGTAGCGGACGTTGAAGCCGTGGCCGAAGAAGAGCGCGTCGCCCTCCTTCAGGTGGTCCTTGATGGACTCCTCGTAGATCTCGGCCTGGAGCGGGTCCGGCGTCAGGATCATGATGAGGTTCGCCCACTCGGCGGCCTCCGCCACGGGCAGGACCTTCAGGCCCTGCTCCTCGGCCTTGGCCTTGGACTTCGAGCCCTCCTTCAGGCCGACGACGACGTCGACGCCGGAGTCGCGCAGCGACAGCGCGTGGGCGTGGCCCTGGCTGCCGTAGCCGATGACCGCGACCTTGCGGCCCTGAATGATGGACAGGTCGGCGTCGTTCTCGTAGAACAGCTCGGCCACTGGGATATCTCCTTGGTGCGCTGGTGTTGCTCCCACCGTACGGCGGGGAACGTGGACGAAGTTTCCTGGTCTCGCCATGCGAGAGGCAAAGAGGCGCGGGCCCCCGGGCCGGTCAGGCGCTGCGCTCGAGCGCGCGCAGACTGCGGTCCGTGATGGACCGTCCGCCGCGCCCTATGGCGATCGTGCCCGACTGGACGAGCTCCTTGATGCCGAACGGCTCCAGCATCTTGAGCATGGCGCCCAGCTTGTCGGCGCCGCCGGTCGCCTCGATGGTGACCGCCTCGGGCGAGACGTCGACCGTCTTGGCGCGGAACAGCTGGACGATCTCGATGATCTGGGACCGGGTCTCGTTGTCGGCCCGGACCTTCACCAGCACGAGTTCACGCTCGATGGCGTTGGACGGCTCCAGCTCCACGATCTTGAGCACGTTGACCAGCTTGTTCAGCTGCTTGGTCACCTGCTCCAGCGGGAGGTCCTCGACGTTCACGACGATGGTGATCCGCGAGATGTCGGGGTGCTCGGTGACGCCGACCGCGAGGGAGTCGATGTTGAACCCGCGGCGGGAGAACAGGGCGGCGATCCGGGCGAGGATGCCGGGCGTGTTCTCGACCAGGACGGAGAGCGTGTGCTTGGACATGTGGGGCGTTCTCTCTCTCGGCTCTCTCGGCTCAGTCGTCTTCGTTGTCGCCGAAGTCGGGACGGACGCCCCGGGCGGCCATGACCTCGTCGTTGGAGGTGCCGGCGGCCACCATCGGCCACACCATGGCGTCCTCGTGGACGATGAAGTCGATCACGACGGTCCGGTCGTTGATGGCGTTGGCCTCGGCGATGACCTTGTCCAGGTCCGCCGGGTCCTCGCAGCGCAGCGCCACGCAGCCCATGGCCTCGGACAGCTTGACGAAGTCCGGGACGCGGGTGCCCTTGCGGGGGGCGGTGGACTCGCCGAGCTGGGAGCCGACCGTGTCGTGGCCGGTCTCGTCGGCGTGCAGCACGGTGTTGGAGTAACGCTGGTTGTAGAACAGGGTCTGCCACTGGCGGACCATGCCCAGCGCCCCGTTGTTGATGATCGCGACCTTGATCGGGATGTTGTTCAGCGCGCAGGTGACCAGTTCCTGATTGGTCATCTGGAAGCAGCCGTCACCGTCGATCGCCCAGACGGTGCGCTCCGGCAGGCCCACCTTGGCGCCCATCGCGGCGGGGACCGCGTAGCCCATGGTGCCGGCGCCGCCGGAGTTCAGCCAGGTGCGGGGCTCCTCGTAGTCGATGAAGTGCGAGGCCCACATCTGGTGCTGGCCGACGCCCGCCGCGAAGACGGTGTGCTCCGGGGCGAGTTCGCCGATGCGCTGGATGACCTGCTGCGGGGAGAGCATGCCGTCGGCGGGGGTCTCGTAGCCCAGCGGGTAGGTCTCGCGCCAGCGGTTGAGGTCCTTCCACCAGGCGGAGTAGTCACCGGCGTTGCCCTCGGTGTGCTCGGCCTGGATCGCCTGGACCAGGTCGGCGATGACCTCGCGGGCGTCGCCCACGATCGGGACGTCGACCTCGCGGTTCTTGCCGATCTCGGCGGGGTCGATGTCCGCGTGGATGACCTTGGCGTAGGGGGCGAAGCTGTCGAGCTTGCCGGTGACGCGGTCGTCGAAGCGGGTGCCGAGGGCGATCAGCAGGTCGGACTTCTGCAGGGCGGTGACGGCGGTGACCGAGCCGTGCATGCCGGGCATGCCGACGTGCAGCGGGTGGCTGTCGGGGAACGAGCCCAGGGCCATCAGGGTGGTGGTGACCGGGACGCCGGACAGCTCGGCCAGGACCTTCAGCTCGGCGGTCGCGCCGGACTTCATCACCCCGCCGCCGACGTACAGGACGGGGCGCTTGGCCTGGCAGATGAGCTTGGCGGCCTCGCGGATCTGCTTGGCATGCGGCTTGGTGACCGGCCGGTAGCCGGGCAGGTCCAGGGTCGGGGGCCAGGAGAAGGTGGTCTTCGCCTGGAGGGCGTCCTTGGCGATGTCGACGAGGACGGGGCCGGGGCGACCGGTGGCGGCGATGTGGAACGCCTCGGCGATCGTCTTCGGGATGTCCTCGGCCTTGGTGACCAGGAAGTTGTGCTTGGTGATCGGCATGGTGATGCCGACGATGTCCGCCTCCTGGAAGGCGTCGGTGCCGATCGCCTTGGAGGAGACCTGGCCGGTGATCGCGACGAGCGGGACGGAGTCCATGTGGGCGTCGGCGATCGGGGTGACCAGGTTGGTGGCGCCGGGGCCGGAGGTCGCCATGCAGACGCCCACCTTGCCGGTGGCCTGGGCGTAGCCGGTCGCGGCGTGGCCGGCGCCCTGCTCGTGCCGGACCAGGATGTGGCGGACCTTGGCGCTGTCCATCATCGGGTCGTACGCCGGGAGGATCGCTCCGCCCGGGATGCCGAAAACGGTGTCGCACCCCACTTCTTCGAGCGAGCGGATGAGGGACTGGGCACCCGTGACGTGCTCAACTGCGGCGGGCTGCGCTCCGCCGGAACGGGGCCGCGGCTGCGGATGCTGGGCCCCGGAGGCCTGCTCGGTCATCGGCATTCTCTTCTCGAAGCTGAGGGTTTTACGACGGTTCGAAGGTGTGCCAGTGCAACAAAAAACCCCTCGTGCCGGATGGCAAGCGAGGGGAGCGCGTCGGGTGCACGGAGCGGGGACAGGGAGGTCCCGGCTTCAGCCGACGCGCTTTCCAAGTACGAGAATTCGGGTGCGCATGGCACAGACCCTCCCTCCGGCGGGAGGGCGATGTCAAGTGGGTGGGACGGGCGTCTCATTATGTGAGCCTCTACGGATGGCCATCGAGCCCCCGGACGTACCACCGGCCAAGGCGGGCTGGACCGCCCCGCCCGGTACTGGGAACGTACCGCGCACGAGCGCCCGGCGCAGCCTGTACTCGTCGAGCGGGCCGGAAAACGCCAGTCCCCGGCCGTGGGTGCATCCCATGGCGCGCAGGGCCAGGACCTGCTCGGGCAGGTCCACCCCCTCGGCCACCGAATGCATGCCCAGGTCGTTCGCGATGCGCAACAGGCCGGCGGTGATCTTGCGGAGGCGGGCGGATTCCACTACGCCTTCGACCAGACCCCGGTCCAGCTTCAGGATGTCCACGGGCAGCCGCCGCAGCGCGCTGATGGCGGCGTAGCCGCTGCCGAAGCCGTCGAGGGCCACCAGGACGCCGAGTCGGCGCAGGGCTGCAAGGCGCCGCTCCAGCTCGTCGAAGGGGACCCTGGGGTCACTGTCGGCCAGTTCGATCACCAGGGCGCCCGGGGGAAGCCCGTGCCGGGCGAGCAGCGCTTCCACGAGGCCCGGGGACATCGCCCCGTCGGCCGCGCCCGGTGACGCCCCCGGGTCGAGCAGCCGCTGGGCGCTCGTCCGCACGGCCACCGGCACGCTGTGTCCTGCCCGGTGCCGTTCGGCGGCCTGGCCGACGGCCTGCTCCAGGAGCCAGCGCCCGAGCTCTTCGGCGCGCGCGGGGGCGGCGGCCGCGCCGACGGGGCCGTCCGGCGGGGCGGGCACCGGGCCGGAGCCCTCCCGGTGCTCGGCGATCCGAAAGAACTCGGCCGGTGTGAAGAGGATCCCGCGGGCGGAGCGCCAGCGGGCCAGCGCCGCCGCGGCCGTGACCTCTCCGGTCTCCAGGGAGACCACGGGCTGGTGCAAGAGGGCGAACTCGCCGTCGTGGAGTGCGGTGCGCAGCCGGCCCGCCAGCTCGGCCTTCCGTAGGACCTCGGCCTGCATCTGGGGGACGTACAGCTCGACCCGGTCCTTGCCGCCCGCCTTGGCCCGGTACATCGCGAGATCCGCGTTGCGCATCAGGTCCGACGGGGTGATGCCGGGGTCGGCGAAGGCCACGCCGATGCTGGCGGCGACCCGGACCTCGCTGCCGCCGATCCGGTACGGTCGGGAGAGCGTGGTGCGCAGCCGGTCCGCGATCTCGTGGACCTGGTACTCACGGGCGCTGCGGTCGCGGCTGCCGTCGCCCAGGATGAGGGCCGCGAACTCGTCGCCGCCGAGGCGGGCCGCGGTGTCCCCGGCACGGACGGAGTCCTGGAGCCGGCGCGCGGCCTCGACCAGGAGTTCGTCGCCGGCCTGGTGGCCGATGGAGTCGTTGACCGCCTTGAAGCCGTCGAGGTCGATGAAGAGCACGGCGGTGCTGTGGTCCCCGGCACGCCGGCCGCTGAGCGCCTGGCGGACCCGGCGGGTGAACAGGGCCCGGTTGGGCAGGTCGGTCAGCGGGTCGTGCTCGGCGCTGTGCTGGAGCTGCGCCTGGAGGCGGACCCGCTCGGTGACGTCGCGGCTGTTGAGGATGAGGCCGCCCTGGTGCCGGTTGACGGTGGACTCCACGTTGAGCCACTCGCCGCTGCCCGACTTGAACCGGCACTCGATGCGCGTGGTGGGCTCCTCGGCGGGCGGCGAGGCGAGGAAGCGGCGCACCTCGTGGACGACGCGGCCGAGGTCGTGCGGATGGATGAGGCTCGCGAGCTCGGCGCCGACGAGCTCCTCGGCGTCGCGGCCGTAGACCCCCGCCGCGGCGGGGCTGACGTAGCGCAGCGTGCCGGTGGGGGCGGCGATCATGATGACGTCGCTGGAGCCCTGGACCAGGGAGCGGAAGTGGTTCTCCTTCTGGGCCAGCTCCTGGGTCAGCGCGATGTTGTCGAGGAGCATGATGCCCTGCCGGATGACCAGGGCGAGCACGACGGTGCAGCCGGTGAGGACGACCACCCGGTCGACCTTCCGGCCGTCGACCACGTTGTACAGGATCCCGAGGGTGCAGACGGCTGCCGCGAGGTAGGGCGTCAGGGCGGGCAGCGAGCCGGTGATGGGGCGGCTGACGGACCGCTCGGCGCGCGCGGGGCCGGGGGTGCCGGGCGCCGCGGGCAGGCGCCGGGCGCCCCAGGGCGCGTACGCGAGGAGCAGCGAGCCGGCGAACCAGCCGGCGTCGAGCAGCTGCCCGGACTGGTACGCGGCGCTCAGCAGCGGCGAGGTGAACAGGGCGTCGCTGAGCACGGTCAGTGCGAGGGCCGCGATGGCGGTGTTGACGGCGGAGCGGTTGATCTCCGAGCGCCGGAAGTGCAGGACGAGCACCATCGAGACGAGGGCGATGTCGAGCAGCGGGTAGGCGAGGGAGAACGCGGCCTGCGGGACGCTGCCGACGGCGCCGGACTCGCTGGCGATCCGCGCGGTGTTCGCGAGGGCCAGGCTCCAGGACAGGGTGAGCAGGGAGCCGCCGATGAGCCAGGAGTCGAGCGCGAGGCAGACCCAGCCGGCCCGGGTGACGGGCCTTTTGGCGAGTACGAGCAGGCCGACGATGGCGGGCGGGGCGAAGCACAGGAAGGCGACGTCGGCGAGCGAGGGTTTCGGCATGGGCATGGCGAGGATCACCTCGTACCAGCCCCAGATCGCGTTGCCGCAGGCGCCCATGAGGGAGGAGAAGGCGAACAGCAGCCAGGCGGGGCGCTCGCGGCTGTCGATCGTCCGTGCGTAGGTGTAGCAGGAGACGGCGGCGAGCATCGCGGCCGCACTGAGCCCGAAGTCGCCCATGATCTCGGCGAGTTCCTCGGAGCCCCAGCCCAGGGCGGCCCCTACTGCGTAAGCGGCGCTGACGATGGCGAGGAGCAGCTGCATCGCCAGGCCCCTGCCCCCGCTCGGGGCGGCCGGCCGGATCGGCAGGGCCGCCCCTTTGGCGGTCACCGCTCCCCCTCGCCGGCTGGTTCCGGCGCACCCCATCGTCGCCCCCGGCGGCTGTGCCGCTTCGGATCCTTCGTCCATTGGCCGTGCATCGCCCGTCGCCCCCCAAAGTGTCCGATCACCCCAGCGCCAGACGTTCGTGGCGCAGCCCCTTGTTCCGGACGATACACCACTTTCGTCACTCAGGGACATAGACGCCCTACTCTCCGTGACAACATGGGGAGTTGATGCCACTGTGTGCATCCGGACGGATGCGGAGCGTGTCGGGCGGTGGGTCAGTCGGTGATCAGGACCGTGTTCTCCAGGGGTTCCCCCGCGGCGAACCGGGTGAGCTGGCGGGCCACCAGTCGCTTGGCCCGCGGCTCGAAGGCCGAGCTGCTGCCGCCGACGTGGGGCGTGATCAGGACGTTCGGAGCATGCCACAGCGGATGGCCGGCGGGCAGCGGTTCCGGGTCGGTGACGTCGAGGGCGGCGCGCAGCCGGCCCGACCGGAGCTCGGCCAGCAGGGCGGGGGTGTCCACGACGGGGCCGCGGGCCACGTTCACCAGCAGGGCGCCGTTCTTCATGCGCCGCAGGAAGTCGGCGCCGACCAGGCCGCGGGTCTCGTCGGTCAGCGGGGTGGAGAGGATCACCACGTCGGCATGCGGGAGGAGCCGCGGCAGCTCGCCGAGTGCCTCGACCGGACCGCGCACGGTGGTGCGCGCCGAGCGTGCGACCCGTGCGATCCGCGCGCACTCGAAGGCCGCGAGCCGGTCCTCGACGGCCGCGCCGATGGACCCGTAGCCGACGATGAGGACGGACTTGTCGGCGAGGGCCTGGTAGAAGCCGGAGAGCCACTGCTCGGCGTCCTGGCCGCGCACCATGCCGGGGATGCCGCGCAGGGAGGCGAGGGTCAGGGTGACCGCCAGCTCGGCGGTGCTCGCCTCGTGGACACCGCGGGCGTTGCACAGCCGGACGCCCGGGCGCAGCAGGTCGAGGCCGCCGAGGACGTGGTCGACGCCGGCGGTGAGGGTCTGCACGACCTCCACGTCGGGCATGGCCGCCAGCGGGCGCAGGGTGACCTCGTCGGACTTCATGTAGGGGGTGACGTAGAAGGCGCAGGCGGCAGGGTCGGCCGGGAAGGTCTCCTCGCCGTCCCAGTGACGGTAGCGGAAGGCGTCGGGGAGTCCTTCGACCTGCTCCGCGGGGAACGGGAGCCACACGTCCGGGGTCTTTGCAGTCATGATCACGAGGCTATGCCAAGGGATCCTGATCAACCCGTTACTTTGATGGCCGGATGTGGAGGGGGACACACGGGTGGAGCGCAGGTCTATCGGGGCGGGGGCGCTGGCGGTGGGCGCCGTCGGGCTCGGGTGCATGCCGATGAGCTGGGCGTACGCGCCCTCGCGACGCCGCGGCGAGGAGTCGCTGGCCACGGTGCACACGGCCCTGGACCTGGGGGCGAGCCTGCTCGACACGGCGGACCTGTACGGGCCCTTCACCAACGAGCTGCTGTTGGGGCGCGCGCTGCGCGAGCGCCGGGCCGAGGCGTTCGTGTCGGCCAAGGTGGGGCTGCGGGCCGGCGAGCAGCACGTGGTGGCCTGCGGGCGGCCGGAGTACCTGCGGCGGGCCTGTGACGCGTCGTTGCGGCGGCTGCGGACGGACGTGATCGACCTCTACCAGCTGCACCGGGTGGACCCGGAGGTCCCGGTGGAGGAGACCTGGGGGGCCATGGCGGAGCTGGTGGCCGCCGGGAAGGTGCGGGCGCTGGGGTTCTGCGCGCTGGGGGCGGGGGCCGGGCCGGGAGCGGGGCGGCGGGGGGACCGGGAGTACCGGACGACGCTGCGCCACCTGGAGCGGGTGCAGCAGGTGTTCCCGGTCAGCGCCGTGCAGGCGGAGCTGTCCGTGTGGTCCCCGGAGGCGGTGCGGCAGCTGCTGCCGTGGTGCGCGGCGCGCGGGGTGGGATTCCTGGCCGCGATGCCGCTGGGCAGCGGGTTCCTGACCGGGACCCTGACTCCCGGGGAGGGCTTCGAGTGGGAGGACGTCCGGGCCCGGCACCCGCGGTTCACGGCAGAGGCGATGGCGACGAACCAGGTGCTGATCGCGGGGTTGCGGCGGGTGGCCCGGCGGCACGGGCCCGCGGTGACGGCGGCGCAGGTGGCACTGGCGTGGGTGCTGGCGCAGGGACCGCAGGTGGTGCCGGTGCCGGGGGCGGACCGGGCGCACTGGGCGGCGGAGAACGCGGCCGCGGCCGGGCTGCGGCTGACGGCGGCGGACCTGGCGGAGATCGGCGGGCTGCCGGCGGCGGTGGGGGCCTGGGACTGAGCCGACTACCACTCGATCGGGTGTACGAGTGGTGGAACTTCGGGGGCCGTGCCGTCTGTTGAGACGGATGACGGGCACGATCGCGGGTGTGGCGGTCGCGCGGACCGGAGGGGAGCAGGGCGATGCGACAGCGTGTGAAGGACGGACGCGGGCTCGGCCGGGTGTACGGCGGGTCGTGCGGCGGCGGACCCGGTGGCGGGGTGTCGGGGCGGGGCCGCGGGGTGCCGGGGGGTGCGCTGCTGGCGGGGTGCGCGGTCCTGCTGGCGGCGGGGTGCGCTCCGGCGGGCGGCCCCGGCGCCGCGCCGGGCAGCTCGCCCCCGCGGGCGGCGCCCAGTGCGTCCGGGTCGGGGTCGCCGGGCGGGGCGTCCGGTGCGGCGCAGCGTCCGGTGGCGCCGGCGAAGGGATCGGTGACGGTGGCGGGCGAGATCGCCAAGGACCTCGCTTCGCCGTGGGGGGTGGCCGTGCTGCCCGACGGGGACCTGCTGGTCGCCTCGCGGGACAAGGGCACGATCAGCAGGGTGGCTCCGGGTACGGGGAAGGTGACGCAGATCGGGGAGGTGCCGGGGGTGGACCCCGGCGGTGAGGGAGGCCTGCTCGGCCTCGCGGTGTCCCCGTCGTACGCCTCGGACCGGATGGTGTACGCGTACTTCACCACGGCGTCGGACAACCGGATCGCCCGCATGCGGTACGACGAGCACCGGGACCCCGGGCAGCAGTTGGGCGCGCCGGACACCGTGCTGCGCGGCATCCCCAAGGGCGTCTTCCACAACGGCGGCCGGATCGCGTTCGGCCCCGACCGGATGCTGTACGCGGGGACGGGCGAGACGGGTGAGCCCGGGCTCGCCCAGGACAAGAAGTCGCTGGGCGGGAAGATCCTGCGGATGACGCCGGACGGGCAGCCGGTGCACGGCAATCCCGAGGCCGACTCGGTCGTCTACTCGTACGGCCACCGCAATGTGCAGGGCCTCGCATGGGACCAGGACAAGCGGTTGTGGGCCTCCGAGTTCGGCCAGAACACCTGGGACGAGCTGAACCTGGTCGAGCCCGGCGGGAACTACGGCTGGCCCGAGGCCGAGGGCAAGGCGGGCAGACCGGGCTTCCGCGATCCGGTGGCGGTGTGGCGGCCCGACGAGGCCTCGCCGAGCGGGATCGCCTGGGCGCAGGGCTCGGTGTGGATGGCCGGGCTGAAGGGCGAGCGGCTGTGGCGGATCCCGATGGCGGGGGCGGTTCCGGTGGCCGCGCCAGAGGCCTTCCTGGAGGGGAAGTACGGCCGGCTGCGCTCGGTGATCGCCCTCGGCGGCGACAGGCTGCTGCTGGTCACGAGCGAGACGGACGGACGCGGATCGCCGCAGCCCGGCGACGACAGGATCCTGACACTGACGGTGCAGTGACGCACGGCCTCCGGGGAGGGGGCGGAAGGCGGGGTGGGCACGGTGTTCAACATGATCGAGGAGCTCTTCAACCCGGGGCGCAGGCACACGGACGAGGAGCGCAAGCGGCTGGAGCTGTCCCGGACCGACGTGAACGACGGCGATCCGGGGCGCGGTCCCATAGACCTGGACTCCGGGAAGGTGCTCATACGCGTCGAGGAGGAGACCCCGCCTCGACCGTGACCGGCCCGAACAGGCGCAGCCGGTGGGCGAGGGCGGCCGCCTCGCCGCGGCCGGCGACACCCAGTTTGGCCAGGATGTTGGAGACGTGCACGCTGGCCGTCTTCGGGGAGATGAACAGCTCCTCGGCGATGCGGCGATTGCTGTGGCCGGCCGCGACCAGGCGCAGGACGTCGCGTTCGCGGCTGGTCAGGCCCAGTGCCTCGACCGGGTCGGTGTCCGGGGCGGCCTCGGCCGCCGGGGTGTCGGTCCCGGTGAGCGGGAGCCGGGCGCGCCGGGCGAGCAGGGACAGGTCCTCGCGCAGCCGGCGGGCGCCGAGCCGTCCGGCGGTGGCGTAGGCCTCGCGGATCAGGGCGGCCGCGGGCTCCCGGTCGCCTCCGGTGGACAGCACCGCCTCGGCGAGCCGGTGGCGGGCGCGGGCCAGCAGGTACGGGCGCTCCAGCGGGCGGACGGCCTCCTCGACGCCGGCCCAGTCGGCGACGGTGTCCCGTGACTCGGCGCGGAGCAGTTCGGCGCGGAGGAAATCGGCGTGCGCGGTCCACACGGGCGCGGGCGCGGCCAGGGTGCGGGCGGCTGCGCGCAGGGCGGCCAGCGCGGGCCCGCGGCCGGCGTCGGCGACGGGAAGCCCTCGGGTGTCCGCCTCGGCGGAGGCGGAGGCGAGCAGCAGCGGCCAGGCGTAGCGGTGGTGTCCGAGCGGGAAGCCGTAGTCGATCGCGGCGGTGGTCTCCGCGCGGACGTCCGCGATGCGGCCCTCCCCCGCGGCGATGCCGACCGCGAGGCGGAACAGCGGTATGCGGTGCTGGGGCTGGATGTCGTGGGTGCCGAAGTGGGTGTGGGCCGCGGCGAGTTGGGCGGCCGCCTCGGTGAGTTCGCCGCGCGCGAGGGCGAGGTAGGACAGCCGGGCGGAGGCGGATCCGCGCGGTGCCGCGCTCTGGCCCACGCGCAGGGTGCGTCGGGCCGCTTCGGCGGCCTCGTCCCAGCGGCCGAGGCTGTAGAGGCTCTCCGCCATGTTGCCGCAGAGCCACGCCTCGGTGTCCAGCAGGCGTGGCTTCCTGACCAGGTCGGCACCCTGTGCGGCCAGTTCCACGGCCTCGCGGGAACGGCCCATCCCTTCCAGCTGAGAGGAGAGGTTGATATGTGCACGTCCCGTCAGCATGCCGAGGCCGAGCCGGGCGGCCCGTTCTTTGACCGCGTGCATTTCGGCGAGGCCGCGTTCGGGATCGCCGGAGTCGGTGAGCAGGGCCCCGACGGTGATCCGGGCGTTGAGCTCGATCTCCTCGGCCCCGATCATGCGGGCGTAGGCGACGGCGCGTTCGGCGGCGTCGAGGTTGTCGGGGCCGGGGCTGTGGAGCATGCCCCAGCCCGCGGCCCGGACCAGGACTTCGGCGTGCACCTGGGACGGGGGCAGCCCCTTGACGAGTTCCTGGGCCTTGGCGAGTTCCGCCCAGCCGTCGCCGCGGGCCAGGCTGGAGACCAGCCGGGAGCGCTCGGTCCAGAACCAGGCGGCGCGCAGCGGGTCCGGGTCCTCCTCCAGCAGCCGCAGCGCCGTCTTGGTGATCTTCAGGGCGCGTTCGCGTTCGCCGCCGAAGCGGGCGGCGACGGCGGCCTCGGCGAGCAGGTCGAGCCGCCGGAGCGGGGTGGTCGCCGGGTCGCAGCCGCAGGGCGGGTAGACCTCGGTGTAGTCGGCGGGGCGGAGGTTCTCGCGGACCTCCTCCGGGGCGCTCTCCCACAGGTCGAGGGCCCGCTCCAGCAGCCGCAGCTGCTCGGAGTAGGCGTGCCGGCGGCGGGCGGCGACCGAGGCGGCGAGCACGGCGGGCAGGGCCCGGGCGGGGTCGTTGGCGTAGTACCAGTAGCTGGCGAGCCGGATGACCCGCTCCTCGGCGCGGATCAGCGTGCCGTCGGCTTCCAGGGCCTCGGCGTAGCGCCGGTTCACACGGGCGCGTTCGCCGGGAAGCAGGTCGTCGCTGACGGCCTCGCGGACCAGCGAGTGCCGGAAGCGGTAGCCGTCCCCGTCGGTGCTGGCGAGGAGGATGTTGGCGCCGACGGCGGCCCGCAGGGCCTCGATGAGCTCGTCCTCGATGAGCCCGGCAACGGCGAGCAGCAGGGCGTATTCCACGGTGGAGCCGCCCTCGGCGACGGTGCGGACCACGCGCTGGGCGTCGTCGGGCAGCACCTCGACGCGGACGAGCAGCAGGTCGCGCAGGGACTCGGTCAGGCCGGCCGGGCAGGCGCTCTCCCGGCAGGCGACGAGTTCCTCGACGAAGAAGGCGTTGCCGTCGGAGCGGTCGAACACCGAGTCCACGAAGGCCTCGTCTGGTTCCTGGGCGAGGATGCCGGCGAGTTGGCGGCGCACCTCGGCCCGGTTGAAGCGGGCCAGTTCGATGCGCTGGACGGTGCGCAGCCGGTCCAGTTCGGCGAGCAGGGGGCGCAGCGGGTGGCGGCGGTGGACGTCGTCAGCCCGGTAGGTGGCGACGAGGACCAGGCGGCCGCTGGTGAGCGTGCGGAAGAGGTAGGAGAGCAGGTGCCGGGTGGAGGTGTCGGCCCAGTGCAGGTCCTCCAGGACGAGGACGAGGGTGCGGTCGGAGGCGAGCAGCTCCAGCATGCGGGACGTCAACTCGAAGAGCCGCGCGGTGCTTTCCTCGTCGTGGGGGCCGCGGGGGGTGTCGCCGAGTTCCGGCAGGATCCGGGCGAGTTCGTCCTCCTGGCCGGCGGCCGCTGCGGCCAACTCCCCGGGGAGCAGCCGGTGCAGGGTCCGCAGGGCCGTGGAGAACGGGGCGAAGGGAAGTCCCTCCGCCCCGATCTCGACACATCCTCCGACGGCGACCACGGCGCCGCTGCGGGCCGCCTCGCCGAGGAACTCCTCGGTGAGGCGGGTCTTGCCGACTCCGGCCTCTCCCCCGATGAGCAGCGCCTGGGGCTCCCGGCCGGCGGCGCGCCCCAATGCGTCGGTGAGGACGGCCAGTTCGTCGGCGCGGCCGACGAACACCGGGCTGACGGTTCTGCTCTCCACGCCGCCGAGCATCGCACAGGACTCCCGGCCGGCGGCACCCGATATCGCCGCGCCGCCCGCGGTGTGCCGGCCGTAGCGGAGCTCCGCGACGGTCATGCGGCGCGGGTGAAGCGGTTCCGGTTCCCCCTCACCGGCCCTTCGCGGTCCTGGCTGCGCGAGGAGGCGCGGTTCGCCTCCCTGGCCTCGCGGATCCGCCGGTACCGGTCGGCCTCGCGGATCAGGTCGGCGCTGCGGGCGGCGGCCATCTCGTACTCGAGCATCTCGTTCCCCCTGGTGGCGTCTGCGGACACGTCGTCCGGTGTGATCCGAGCTTCGCGTCCCAGGAGGTGCCGCCGCATCGGGCGCATGCCGCATCTGCGGGGGCGGGGGGTCCTTAGAGCGGGGACGGGGGGCCTCATGCAGCGCCGGGGCCCGCGCGGGCCGGGGGCCGGGCGGGGTGTGCCCGGGCGGGGAGGACCCGGGTCAGGCGGCGGGGGCCGGGGGCCACTCGTGGGCGAGGACCGCCCAGACCTCGGTGTCCTGGCGGATCCCGCGGTGGGGGTGGTTCTGCCGCAGGACGCCCTCGCGGGTCATCCCGAGCCGTTCGGCGACGGCGAGGCTCTTCTTGTTGGCGGCGGAGGCGTACCACTCGGCGCGGTGCATGCCGCGCTCGTGGAAGGCCCAGTCGAGCAGGATGCGGCAGGCCTTGGTCACCAGGCCCCGACCGGCGGCGGCCGGCTCCAGCCAGCAGCCGACCTCGCAGGTGCCGGACCGGGCGTCGAAGGTGCGGAACAGCACGCCTCCGACGAGGGTGCCGCCGACCCGGATGCCGTAGATGCGTCCGCTGTCGGCGGCCGCCTTCTGCGCGTAGGTGGCCAGGAACCCGCGCGCCGATTCGGGGTCGGTGACGACGTCGGCCAGGACGATGTGCTCCCCGATGTACTCCCGGCCGCGGTCCATGTGGGCCAGGAACTCCTCGGCGTGCCACGGCTCCAGGGGGAACAGGTGGGCGTCGTCGGCGAGGGCTGTCGAGAACATGCGGCTACGTCCTTGGGTCTCGTGCGGCGGGTGGCCGGATCACCGGGAGGGTGCGGCGGGCTCGGCGCCGTCCTCGCTCGTGGCGGCTTCCGTGCCGGTGCGCTGCACCGGAAGTGTCGCATGCGGGAGGGAGTCCGGCGGCTCGATGCTGATCTTGGGCAGCCGGCGGTCCAGCCAGGCGGGCAGCCACCAGTTGGCGCCGCCGAGCAGGTGCATCAGCGCGGGCACGAGGAGGGTGCGCAGGACGAACGCGTCGAGTGCCACGGCCGCGGCGAGCGCGATGCCGAACATGGCGATGATCCGGTCCCCGCTGAGCACGAAGGCCAGGAACACGGAGATCATGATGACGGCGGCCGAGTTGATGACCCGGCTGGTCTCGGCGAGGCCGACGCGGACGGCCCGCCGGTTGTCGCCGGTCTCCAGCCACTCCTCGTACATCCGGCTGACCAGGAAGACCTGGTAGTCCATGGAGAGTCCGAAGAGGACCGACACCATGATCACCGGCAGGAAGGGCTCGATGGGGCCGGCGCTGCCCAGGCCCATGGGCTCGCTCCCCCAGCCCCACTGGAAGATCGCGACGACGACGCCGAAGGAGGAGGCGACCGCGGCGACGTTCATGGCCGCGGCCTTGAGGGGTATGCCGATGGACCGGAAGGCCAGCAGGAGCAGGACGCAGCCGAGGGCGATGACCACCCCGACGAAGAGCGGCAGCTTGCCCACGATGACGTCGGCGAAGTCGTCGTAGCCGGCGGTCACACCGCCGACGTGGACCTGCATGGTGCTGCCGTGCGCGGCCCGCGGGATGACCTCCTCGCGCAGGTCGGCGACGAGGTCGCTGGTGGCCCGGGACTGCGGGGCCGAGTCGGGTACGACCGTCACGAAGGCGGTGTCGCCGCTGCGGTTGAAGACCGCGGGCCCGGCGGAGGCGACGCCTTCGGCCGAGCGGAGCGATGCGGCCAGGTTCTCCACGGCGAGCCGGTCGCCGGCCCCGTCGAGCCGGGCGACGACCGTGAGCGGGCCGTTCACACCGGGGCCGAAGCCGTCGGCGAGGAGGTCGTAGGCCTGCCGGGTGGTGGAGGTCCGCGGGTTGTTGCCCTGGTCGGAGGTGCCCAGGTGGAGCGAGAGGGTGGGCAGCGCCAGCCCGGCCATGACCAGGGCGGCCACCAGGCCGAGGAGCTTGGGGTGCCGTTCGACGAAGGCCGACCAGCGGGCGGCGAAGCCGGTGGGCAGCTCGGGCTGCGGGCCGTGCTCGGCGAGCTTGCGGCGCTCGCGGCGCGAGAGGGCGCGCATGCCGATGTACGACAGCAGGGCGGGCAGCAGCGTCACCGAGGCGGCGACCGTGAGGACCACGGTGAGGGAGGCGGCTATCGCGACGCCGTTCAGGAAGTTCAGCCGCAGGACCAGCATGCCGAGCAGGGCGATGCAGACGGTCGCGCCGGCGAAGACGACGGCCCGGCCGGTGGTGGCCACCGCCTGCTCGGCCGCCTCGTGGACGGCGAGGCCCCGTTTGAGGGCCTTGCGGTGCCGGGTGACGATGAACAGCGCGTAGTCGATGCCGACGCCGAGTCCGACGAGGGTGCCGAGCATCGGGGCGAAGTCGGCGACCGCCATGGCGTGCCCGAGCAGGGTGATGCCGAAATAGGCGGTGCCGACGCTGACCAGTGCGGTCGCGATGGGCAGGGTGCTCGCTGCGAGGGAGCCGAAGGCGAGGAAGAGGACGAGGGCGGCGACGGCCACGCCGATGACCTCGGCGAGGTGGGCGGTGGGCGCCTCGGTCAGGCCGACCGCCCGGCCGCCGAGTTCGACGCGGAGGCCGTCCGCCTCGGTGGACGGGTTCTTGGCGGCGTCGACCACGGCCTTGGCCTGCGCCTTGGGTACGGAGTCGGCGGGCAGGTCGAAGGTCACCACGGCGTACGCGGTGCGCCCGTCGGCGCTGATCCGGGCCGCGCTCTCGGGGCCGGGGCCGTACGGGCCGGCGACCGCTCCGACGCCGGGCAGTTCGGCGATGGCGGCGAGGGCCCGGGTCATGCGTTGCTCGACGCCGGGGGTGCGGGCCGTCTGGTGTTCCGGCGTCCGCCAGACCACGGTGTCGGTGTCACCGCCCTGGCCGGGGAAGCCCTGGCGCAGCAGGGCGTGGGCGCGGCTGGACTCGGTGCCGGGGACCTCGTAGTCGTTGGAGAACGCCGTTCCGGCGGTGACGGCTGCGGTGGCGGTCCCGCCGAGGGCGAGCAGCCAGATCAGGACGGCCGCCAGTCGGTGCCGCATGCACCACCGTGCGATTGCTGCCAAGGGACGTGCTCCCTGAGGGTTCGGTTCTTTACCGGGAGGCCGCCCGACGCAAGGAACGCCGGAACCCGTGAAGGCACGGCCGAGGGCCCGGGAGGATCGCTCCGGGCTGGGGCCGAGATGGTCTACCACGCCACGATCGCAGCGTTTCGTGATCGTTGGCCCGTTTCGTGTGCATCGTCACAACGGCGGACGGCAGCGCGCCGGCGGGTGGAGGCCCCGTCAGACGGCGGCCGGGCCGGCCGGTTCGTCGACGCGGTAGCCGGGGACGGAGGGCCAGCGGACCGTGAGGACCACCGACTCCTCCTCCGCGTACCAGGAGTGGTCGACGCCCCGGCCCCAGACCACGTAGTCCCCCTGCTCGTCGAGGACGACGCTGCGGCCCGGGAAGTCCATCCGGAAGCGGCCGCTGATGAGGACCAGGAGGGCGGTGCGCTCCTCCCCGACCGTCCACCTGGCCCGCTCGTCGCCCTTGGGGTGGACGCCCCACTTGATCTCCACCTCCTTGCTGTGGCGCGGGTCGTCGGGGTCCTTGAAGTGGCCGAGGAGCCAGCCGCGGTCGGCGGCGGCGTCGGGGGTGGCCTTGCCCGTGTGGATGTAAACGTCGGTCACGGGGCGAGGCTAATGCAGTTGCGCGGGCCGCCAGGCCGGTGGTCGGCTGCAGCCATGACGATGGATCATGACGAACTGGTAAGGGTGCGGTCGGATTACGACCGGGAGCTACGGCGTGACGCCGTGCCGGACACGGCGGCGGCCCGGGTGGAGCGGGCGGGTGCCGTGGTGCGCCAGACCACACCCGGGGAGGGCTGGAACGGGGTGCTCTGGACGGACCTCGCCGAGGACACCGCGGATGCGGAGATCGCGGCGCAGGTGGCGTACTTCGAAGGCCTCGGCTCCGGGTTCGAGTGGAAGCTGTACGACCACGACCGGCCGGCGGACCTCGCCGAGCGGCTGCGGGCGGCGGGCTTCGTGCCGGAACCGGCCGAGACCGTGCTGGTGGGTCGGGCGCAGGAGCTGGCCGCGCTGCCGGTCGAGCCTCCGGAGGGGATCACCCTGCGCACGGTGGAGGACGAGGCCGGGGTGGAGCTGATGATGGACGTCCACGCGAAGGCCTTCGGCACGCACCGGCCCCGCATCCGGCAGCTGCTGCTCACGCTGCTGCGCGACGAGCCGGAGACGGTGGCGGCGGTGGTGGCGATGGCCGGGGACACCCCGGTCAGCGCGGCCCGGATGGAGATGCGCCCGGGCTGCTCGTTCGCCGGCCTGTGGGGCGGCGGCACCCTTCCCGAGTGGCGGGGCAGGGGCCTGTACCGCCTCCTGGTCGCCCACCGGGCCCGGATCGCCGCCGAGCGGGGGATCCGCTACCTCCATGTGGACGCGTCCGACGACAGCCGCCCGATCCTGCAGCGCCTGGGCTTCGAGGCGCTGGGCCGGACCGTCCCGTACGCATGGGAGCCCGGGCGGGACGCAGGGCCCGTGTAGCCGCGACCCGATCCCCGACCCGGGCACACCCCCCCCGGGCTCCCCCGGGCACCCTTCCGCGCGTGCCCGCAAAGCGAAAGGCTCACGGTATGGAACGCACCGCCCCTCCCCTGGCCGGCGGCGAGCGGGAGACCCTGCGCGCCTACCTCGACTACCACCGCGCCACCCTCGCCTGGAAGTGCGAGGGGCTGACGGACGAGGAACTGCGCCGCCCCTCGATGCCGCCGTCCACGCTGTCCCTGCTGGGCCTGGTCCGGCACATGGCCGAGGTGGAGCGCCACTGGTTCCGGCGCACCCTGGCCGGCGAGGACCTCCCCCACCTCTGGTCCGACCGGCACGACTTCCAGGCCGCGTACGACGCCGCCGGCGCCACCCGCGAGGAGGCCTTCGCCGCCTGGGAGGCCGAGATCGGGCACGCCCGGCGCATCGAGGCCGCCGCGGAGTCCCTCGACGTGACGGCATACGTGGCGAGCTGGCGGGAGGAGGCCTCGCTGCGCCTGGTGATGCTGCACCTGATCCACGAGTACGCCCGCCACAACGGCCACGCGGACTTCCTGCGGGAGGCGATCGACGGGGTCACCGGCGCCTGACGCCCCGTCGGCCGGCCCCCGCACCCCGACCCCCTATAGTTAGGGCAGCCTAACCTAATTCATTGGGGAAGAGTGTGAGCCTGTGACCGACGCGGACGACTTCGAGCTGTACCGGGACGACTGGGGCATCCCGCATCTGCGCGCCCCCGACGCCCTCCGCCTGGCCTACGCCCAGGGCCGCGCCACCGCCCTGGACCGGGCCTGGCAGCTGGAGGTCGAACGGCACCGCTCCCAGGGCTCCAGCGCCGCCTTCCTCGGCCCGGAGTCCGTCGCCTGGGACCGGTTCGCCCGGCAGAGCCGCCTCGACGACACGGCCCGCCGCTGCCACGAGGCACTGGACCCGCAGACCGCGGTCTGGGTCGGGGCGTACGTCGACGGCGTCAACGACGGCCTGGCCGCCGGCGCCGCCCGCGACGAGCGCTTCGCCCGCACCGGCCACACCCCGGCGCCCTGGGAGCCGTGGGTCCCGCTCGGCATCTGGATCGCCACGCACATCCTGTTCGCCGGCTTCGCCACCAAGCTGTGGCGCGAGCGAGCGGCCCGCGCCCTCGGGCCGGAGGCCACCACCCTGTTCGCCACCGACGGCCCCGGCACCGCCGGCAGCAACGGCTGGCTCGTCCCCGGCGACCGCACCGCCACCGGCGCCGCGATCATCGCGGGCGACCCGCACCGCTTCATCGAGGACCCGGGCGTCTACCAGCAGATACGCCTGTCCTGCCCCGAGTACGACGTCCTCGGCCTCGCCGTCCCGGGCATCCCCGGCCTGGCCCA
Organism: Streptomyces pallidus (ex Mingjun et al. 2026); assembly: GCF_051550185.1. Lineage (NCBI taxonomy): Bacteria > Bacillati > Actinomycetota > Actinomycetes > Kitasatosporales > Streptomycetaceae > Streptomyces > Streptomyces pallidus (ex Mingjun et al. 2026). The sequence goes on from NZ_CP196181.1 coordinate 2,533,451, forward strand.
CTTCGGCCACACCGGCAGCGCCGCCTGGGCGATCACCAACGCCATGGCCGACTACCAGGACCTGTACGTCGAGCAGCTGCGCTCCTCCGCCGACGGCCTGTCCGTGGAGGCCCTGGGCCCCGACGGCACCTGGGAGCCGGTCCACCGGCACACCGAGACCATCGCGGTCGCCGGGGCCGAGCCCGTCGAGGTGGAGGTCCTGGAGACCGCGCGCGGCCCGGTGGTCACCCGCGAGGAGACCGCGGACCAGACGCTCTCCCTGCGCTACCCGCCCCGCGTCCGCCGCGACCTGGGCTTCGCGGTGCTGCCGGCCCTGCTGCGCGCCCGTACCGTCGCCGACATCGACCGGGCCCTCGACGGCTGGGCCGAGCCCGTCAACGTCGTCCACGCCGCCGACACCGAGGGCGGCCTGCTGCACCGCGTCGCCGGCGCGGTCCCGCTGCGCGACCCGGCCAACCGGCTGCGCCCCGTGCCCGCGTGGGACGCCCGGCACGCCTGGCGGGGCTGGGCCGAGACCCCGGCCGAGCCGGTGCAGGGCTTCGCCGTCATGGCGAACGCGCGCGGCATCGCCTCGCCGCTGGGCGTGGAGTTCGCACCGCCGCACCGCGCCGACCGGATCCGCGCGCTGCTGTCCGGCTCGGCGGACTGGTCGCCCGGCGCGATGGCGGACGTACACCGGGACACCCACCTGGCCTCGGCCGAGCCGCTGCTGGCCCTGCTGCCCGGGTTGGAGGGGCTGACGCCGGCCGCGCAGGCACTGCGCACCCGGCTGCTGGCCTGGGACCGGCACATGGAGGCGCAGAGCACGGACGCGACGGTCTTCTCCGCGCTGCGGACGGCCACCGTGCGCCGTTTCGCCGCCGACCCCGCCCTCGCCGCCCTGGCGGGCGCACCGACCGGCCCCGAGGTGTTCCACCCCTGGCTGTACCTGGTGCCGCGGATCGGCTACGCCCTCGAAGGGCTGCTGGCCACGGACCTGTTGCCGGACCTGGACCGGGTGGGCCACGTACGCGCCGCCCTGGAGGAGACGGCCGCGGCCGGCGACCCCGACGTCCCGTGGTCGCAGGTGCACCGCCTCGTCCCCTGGTCGGCGCTCCCGGACCCGGACGCCGAGTGGCCGGGCCTCGGCGGCGACCACGACTGCGTGAACGCCACCTCCTCCGTCCCCGGCTTCACCGATCTGACCGCCCGGGCGTCCGCGGCCCGCTACGTCTGGGACCTCGGCCGCCGCGAGGACAGCCTGTGGGCGGTCCCGCTCGGCGCGGACGGCGTCGCCGGCGCCCCCCACCACCGCGACCAGCTCCCGCTGTGGGCGCGGTGCGAGCTCGTCCCCGTCGTCACCGACTGGGCCCGCCTGACCCGGGAGTCCGTGTGACCGGGCCCGCCGCCGGGACGCGGCAGCCCGTGTTCACCCGTGCCGTCGAGGGCTTCGGCACAGTGACCCTGTCCCCGGTCGACCCGGCCGCCGACGCCGCGCTGATCCACGGCTGGGTGAGCCAGGAGCGGGCCCGCTTCTGGGGCATGACCGGGGCGGGCCCGGACCTGGTCCGGGAGATCTACGAGGACGTCGACCGGCGCACCACGCACCACGCGTTCATCGCCCGCCGCGACGGGGTGCCCGTCGGGCTCTTCCAGACGTACGAGTGCGCCGAGGACCGGGTCTCCGAGTGCTACGAGGCGCAGCCCGGCGACACCGGTGTGCACGTGCTGCTCGCCCCGGCCGGGCCCGGGGCCGGGGCGGAGCACGGCTTCAGCGCGATGCTGATCGGCCTCTTCCTGGCGTTCGTGCGCTCGGACGGCACCACGCGCCGGATCGTCGCGGAGCCGGACGCCCGCAACACCAAGGCGATCGCCCGACTGGAGCGCAGCGGCTTCATCCTCGGCCCGGAGGTCGAGCTGCCGGAGATCGACCTGCCCGAGGTACACCTCCCGGCGAAGCGGGCCCGACTGGCCTTCCTCGGCGGGCCCCTGCCGGAAAGCCGGTGACCGGGGCCGGTACGCCGATCCGGCCCGGCCGGTGACCGCCGTCGCGACGGAACGCCGAACGGCCCGCCCCCTGGCGGGGTGCGGGCCGTTCGGCGTTCGTGCGCTGCGGGAGCCGGGCGGGTCCTACTCGGAGACGCCCAGCTTCTCCAGGATGAGCTCCTTGACGCGGGCCGCGTCGGCCTGGCCGCGCGTGGCCTTCATGACCGCGCCGACCAGGGCGCCCACGGCGGCGACCTTGCCGCCGCGGATCTTGTCGGCGATGGCCGCGTTGCCGGCGATGGCCTCGTCCACGGCCGTGCCGAGCGCGCCCTCGTCGGAGACGACCTTCAGGCCGCGCTTCTCGACGACCTCGTCCGGGGTGCCCTCGCCGGCGAGGACGCCCTCGATGACCTGGCGGGCCAGCTTGTCGTTGAGCGAGCCGTCCGCGACCAGGGCCGCCACCCGGGCCACCTGGGCCGGGGTGATCGGCAGCTCGTCGACGACGACGCCCTGCTCGTTGGCGTTGCGGGCCAGCTCGCCCATCCACCACTTGCGGGCCGCGGCCGAGTCGGCACCCTCCTCGATGGTGGCGACGATGGAGTCCACCGCGCCCGCGTTGAGGATCGACTGCATGTCGTGCTCGCTGACGCCCCACTCCTCGCGGAGGCGGTTGCGGCGCACGCGCGGCATCTCGGGCAGGGCCGCGCGCAGCTCCTCGACCCACGCGCGGGCCGGGGCCACGGGGACGAGGTCGGGCTCCGGGAAGTACCGGTAGTCCTCGGCGTTGTCCTTGATGCGGCCGGAGGTGGTGGAGCCGTCCTCCTCGTGGAAGTGACGGGTCTCCTGCACGATCGTGCCGCCGGAGGACAGCACGGCCGCGTGGCGCTGGATCTCGAAGCGCGCCGCGCGCTCGACGGAGCGCAGCGAGTTGACGTTCTTCGTCTCCGAGCGGGTGCCGAACTCCTTCGTGCCGTTCGGGCGCAGCGACAGGTTCACGTCGCAGCGCATCTGGCCCTTGTCCATCCGGGCCTCGGAGACGCCGAGGGCCTTGATGAGCTCGCGGAGCTCGGCCACGTACGCCTTGGCGACCTCGGGGGCCCGCTCGCCCGCGCCCTCGATGGGCTTGGTGACGATCTCGATGAGCGGGATGCCGGCGCGGTTGTAGTCCAGCAGGGAGTGGGAGGCGCCGTGGATACGGCCGGTGGCACCGCCGACGTGCAGCGACTTGCCGGTGTCCTCCTCCATGTGGGCGCGCTCGATCTCCACGCGGAAGACCTCGCCGTCCTCCAGCTGGACGTCCAGGTAGCCGTTGAAGGCGATGGGCTCGTCGTACTGGGAGGTCTGGAAGTTCTTCGGCATGTCCGGATAGAAGTAGTTCTTCCGGGCGAAGCGGCACCACTCGGCGATCTCGCAGTTCAGGGCGAGACCGATCTTGATCGCGGACTCGACGCCGGTCGCGTTGACGACCGGGAGCGAGCCGGGCAGGCCGAGACAGGTGGGGCAGGTCTGCGAGTTGGGCTCGGCGCCCAGCTCGGTGGAGCAGCCGCAGAACATCTTGGTCCTGGTGCCGAGCTCGACATGGACCTCCAGGCCCATGACGGGGTCGTACGACGCGAGGGCGTCCTCGTACGACAGCAGTTCGGTGACGGTCACAGTGAAACTTCCCTCTCAGCCCAGCAGGACGTCGTCGTCGCCGAGGCGCTTCAGCTCGCGGTACAGGATGGCGAGCCCGGTGACGATGGCGGCGGCGGACACGACGGCGTCGACCAGCTGGAGCGTGTCGTGCTCGGTGCGGGCCCTCTTGGCCTGCTTGATCACGCTGATGGCGCCGAAAGCGGTGGTCGCGATCGACAGGTAGGTGCCGGACTTCGACTTCTTGAAGCCCTTGGCCTTGGACAGTGCGCTCACAGGGACGGAGCCTCCTCAAGCAGGGGGTGGCCCCAGCGCTCGACGAAGGCGGCCTCGACGGCGGCACCGACCTTGTACAGCCGGTCGTCCTTCATCGCCGGGGCGATGATCTGCAGTCCGACCGGGAGTCCGTCCTCCGGCGCCAGGCCGCAGGGGAGCGACATGGCGGCGTTGCCGGCCAGGTTGGTCGGGATGGTGCACAGGTCCGCGAGGTACATGGCGAGCGGGTCGTCGGTGCGCTCGCCGATCGCGAAGGCGGTGGTCGGGGTCGTCGGGGAGACGATCACGTCGACCTGCTCGAAGGCCTTGTCGAAGTCCCGGCTGATGAGGGTGCGGACCTTCTGGGCCGAGCCGTAGTAGGCGTCGTAGTAGCCGGAGCTGAGGGCGTACGTGCCGAGGATGATGCGGCGCTTGACCTCGTCGCCGAAGCCGGCGTCGCGGGTGAGCGCGGTGACCTCCTCGGCGGACCTGGTGCCGTCGTCGCCGACGCGCAGGCCGTAGCGCATGGCGTCGAAGCGGGCCAGGTTCGAGGAGCACTCGGACGGCGCGATCAGGTAGTACGCGGCCATCGCGAGGTCGAAGGACGGGCAGTCCAGCTCGACGATCTCGGCGCCGAGCTCCTTGAGCAGCTCGACGGACTCGTCGAAGCGCTGCACGACGCCCGCCTGGTAGCCCTCGCCGCGGAACTGCTTGACGACGCCGACGCGCATGCCCGCGACGGAGCCGTTGCGGGCCGCCTCGACGACCGGCGGGACCGGCGCGTCGACGGAGGTGGAGTCCAGCGGGTCGTGGCCGGCGATGACCTCGTGCAGCAGCGCCGCGTCCAGGACCGTACGGGCGCACGGGCCGCCCTGGTCGAGGGAGGAGGAGAAGGCGACCATGCCGTAGCGGGAGACGCCGCCGTACGTGGGCTTCACGCCGACGGTGCCGGTGACGGCGGCGGGCTGGCGGATGGAGCCGCCCGTGTCCGTGCCGATGGCCAGGGGCGCCTGGAAGGCGGCCAGCGCGGCCGCGGAGCCGCCGCCGGAGCCGCCGGGGATGCGGGTGAGGTCCCACGGGTTGCCGGTGGGGCCGTAGGCGCTGTTCTCGGTGGAGGAGCCCATGGCGAACTCGTCCATGTTGGTCTTGCCGAGGATGACGACGTCGGCTTCCTTCAGCTTGCGCGTCAGGGTGGCGTCGTACGGCGGGATCCATCCTTCGAGGATCTTCGAACCGACGGTGGTCGGGACCCCGACGGTGGTGAAGATGTCCTTGAGGGCGAGCGGGACGCCGGCCAGCGGGCCGAGCTCCTCGCCGCGCTCGCGCTTGGCGTCGACGGCGCGGGCCTGGGCCAGCGCGCCCTCGCGGTCGACGTGGAGGAAGGCGTGGACCTTCTCGTCGGTCGCGTCGATGCGGGCCAGGTGGGCCTCGGTGACCTCGACGGCCGTGAGCTCGCCCGAGGCGATCTTCTCGGCGGTCTGGGCGGCCGTGAGCTTGATGATGTGGGTGTCAGCCATGGTGATTAGTCCTCCCCCAGGATCTGCGGCACCTTGAAACGCTGCTGCTCCTGGGCGGGGGCGCCGGAGAGCGCCTGCGCGGGGGTGAGCGACGGTCGGACCTCGTCCGCGCGCATGACGTTCGTCAGCGGCAGCGGGTGGGAGGTCGGCGGCACGTCTTGGTCGGCGACCTCGGACACGCGGGCGACCGCGCCGATGATGTCGTCGAGCTGTCCGGCGAAGTGATCGAGCTCTTCGTCGGACAGTTCCATACGTGCCAGCCGAGCGAGGTGGGCGACCTCCTCGCGCGAAATGCCAGGCATGCAGCGATCCTCTGGGGGTGGTGAGTGAGTGGTTTCCTGCCCAATCCTATGGGGCCGGGCCCCTGAGCCACGAAACCGTTTCCACCCGGGAGGGCCGCGGGCCCCGGCGGGGCGGCCGCCCCGCCGGAACTACGGGGCCGGGGACTCCGCCGTGGCCGGAGCCGACGACAGCTCCCGCGTGATGTCCGCGGGCCGGCGCCAGCCCCGCTCGCCGCGGGCCAGCAGCCAGGCCGTGGCCTCCTGCGGGGGCATGGCGGCCGCGACCAGCCAGCCCTGGACGGCGTCGCAGCCCAGGTCCCGCAGCCGCTCCCAGGTCTCGTCGTCCTCCACGCCCTCGGCCACCACGAGCAGCCCCAGGGAGTGCGCGAGGTCCACGGTGCAGCGGACGATCTCCGCGTCCTGGGCGTCGACCGCGAGCCGCGCCACGAAGGAACGGTCGATCTTCAGCTCACTCACCGGGAGCCGGCGCAGGTGGACCAGGGAGGAGTAGCCGGTGCCGAAGTCGTCCAGGGACATCTTCACGCCGTGGCCGGTCAGGCCCGCCATGGTGTCCGCGGCCCGCTGGGGGTCCTCCAGCAGCACGTGTTCCGTTATCTCCAGCTGGAGGCCGCTCGCCGGGACGCCGTGCCGGGCGAGGCGGGCGGCGACGGCGCCGGCGAAGCCGGGGGTGTGGACGTCGCGCGGCGAGACGTTGACCGCCACCGGGACCTTCAGGCCTTGCTTGCGCCACCGGGCGACCTGGGCGAGGGCGGTCTCCAGCACGTACTCGGTGAGGTGGGGCATCAGCCCCGAGGTCTCGGCGATCGCGATGAACTCGTCCGGGGAGACCCTTCCGCGCTCGGGGTGCACCCAGCGCACCAGCGCCTCCAGCCCGGCCACCTGCCCGTCGAAGCGGACCTTGGGCTGGTAGTGGAGCTCCACCTCGCCGGCGTCCAGGGCCCGGCGCAGGTCGCCGAGGAGGCCGAGCCGGTCGGGGGTGTTGCTGTCGCGCTTGGACTCGTACACCTCCACGCCCGTGCGGTCGCGCTTGGCCTGGTACATGGCGACGTCGGCACGCCGCAGCAGCCCCTCCGCGTCCAGCGCGTGGTCGGGGAAGACGGCGAGGCCGGCGCTGGCCTCCAGGACGAGGGTGAGGCCGTCCAGGTCGAGCGGCGAGCTGAGCTCCGCGACCAGGTGGCGGGCGACCCGCTGGGCGCTGGTGGTGGAGTCGGCGACGGGCAGGAGGACGGCGAACTCGTCGCCGCCGAGGCGAGCGGCCTCGGCCTCCTCGGGCAGGGCCTGCCGCAGCCGGTCGGCGATCTGGAGCAGCAGCCGGTCGCCGGCGAGGTGACCGAGGGTGTCGTTGACCGCCCGGAACCGGTCCAGGTCGATCAGCACCAGGGCCGAGCGCGTACCCAGGCGTTCGGCCTCGTCCAGTGCGGACCAGGCCCGCTCCAGCAGCCACTGCCGGTTCGGCAGCCCGGTCAGCGGGTCCCGCAGCTGTTCCTCGGCCCGCGCCCGGGCGATCCACAGGGTGGAGTCCAGGGCGATCAGCGGTACGGCGAACAGCGGCAGCAGCACCGGCTGCGCGACGGCCACCACGCAGATCAGCGGGGCGATACCGAGCAGCGCGACGGCCACTAAGGCCTGCCGGAGCAGGGCCGTGCGGGCGGCGGTGCGCAGGCCCCCGCCGCGCGGCGTCAGCGCGAGCCACAGCAGCAGCCGGCTGGCCAGCAGGTAGGCCACGGCGACCAGGACGACCTCGGGGGCGGCCGCCAGCCCCCATTCGGTGGGCCGCCAGGGCGATTCCACGGTCGGCGCCTGTCCGAAGGAGGCGAGGACGAGGGCCCCCGCGCCGATGCCGAGGATGTCGGCGGCGCCGTGCAGCAGCCCCTGTCGCCAGCGGTGCCGGCGCGCGGCCCCGACCAGGGTGACCACGGCGAGGGAGACCAGCCCGGCGGGCACCCAGCCGTAGAGGAGGAGCACGCCGAGGGTGAGGGCCGCGCCGGATCCGGTGCCGCCCCACCAGCGGTCCCGGCCGAGGGCGACGAGGTGGCCCACGATGATGCCGGTCAGCAGGGCGAGCGCCCAGCCGACCGTGCCGCCGGGGAACAGGGCGTGACGGTGGGTCAGCGCAGCGGCGATGCCCGCCACGAGGACCACGGCGGCCAGGCCCACGACGGTGAAGGGCAGCACGGTGCGCTGCTTCGCCCCGGCCGCTCCCGCTCCGGTGTCGAGCGGGTGCCCGTCCCGTGTCCTGGCACGCAGGACCCCGGGCCGGCCCGTCCGCATGGGCGGGATCTCCCCGCCGAAATCAGGTGACGGGTCGGCGCTTTCGGTGGGTTTCATGCCCGTCCCTCTCACAGCCGGCACTGCCGATGCCACGCGATGGCCCCGATGTCATGCCATCACGGCTGGAATCGCATCACGCAGCCGTGCACGACAGGCGCACCCCTCAACAGTAGGACGCGAGAGGCTCCCAGGGGCACCGGTCGGCGGCGGTTGCCCGAATGCGACCCAGCCATCCTCATCAGTACGGTATCCGCCGAACAGGTGAGTTTGGACCAGGACCCCCGGGTCACCCATCCGATGATCTGACAGCCAACTGCCCCGGGAACAGCCCTGTACCGGCCGTTTACCACCGTCTGTCGCGCCGGGCGTGCGCCCGCTCGTAAGGCCGCACGCCACGCATCCGTCCACCTTTCCCGGTTCCCCGGGCGGCGTCGTCCGGCCGTGCTATTCCGCCGCAGTGCCGCCGTCCAGCGGGAGGGCCGCCCCGCGCGCCGCGTCGGGGCCCTGCTCCAGCAGCACCGCGAAGCCCGCCTCGTCGAGAATGGCCAGCTTCAGCTGGACCGCCTTGTCGTACTTCGAGCCGGGGTTGTCGCCGACCACGACGAAGTCGGTCTTCTTGGAGACCGATCCGGTCACCTTGGCGCCCCGGCTCTGCAGGGCGTCCTTGGCGCCGTCCCGGGTGTGGTCCTGCAGGGTGCCGGTGACGACGACGGTGAGGCCCTCCAGGGGGCGCGGCCCCTCCTCCTCGCCGGAACCCTCCTCCTCCATCCGGACGCCGGCCGCCCGCCACTTGCGCAGGATCTCCTGGTGCCAGTCGACGGCGAACCACTCCTTGAGGGAGGCGGCGATGATCGGGCCGACCCCCTCGGTCGCGGCGAGCTCCTCCTCGGTGGCCCGCTCGATCCGCTCGACGGAGCGGAACTCGCGGGCCAGCGCCTCGGCGGCCACCGGGCCGACGTGACGGATCGACAGGCCGTTGATGACGCGGGCGAGCGGGCGGTCCTTGGCCGCGGCGATGTTCTCCAGCATCGCCAGGGTGTTCTTCTTCGGCTCGCCCTTCTGGTTGGCGAAGACCGTGACGATCTTCTCCTCGCCGGTCTTCGGGTCGCGCCTGGGCAGCCCGCTGTCGGGGTCGAGGACGTACGCCTTGATGGGCAGCAGCTGCTCGATCGTCAGGTCGAACAGGTCGCCCTCGTCGACCACCGGCGGCTCGGCCGGCTCCAGCGGCCGGGTGAGGGCGGCCGCGGCCACGGCGCCGAAGTTCTCGATGTCGAGGCACTGGCGGCCGCCCAGGTAGAACAGCCGCTCGCGCAGCTGCGCCGGGCAGGTCCGCCCGTTCGGGCAGCGGAGGTCGATGTCGCCCTCCTTCATCGGGCGCAGCGGGGTGCCGCACTCGGGGCACTCGGCGGGCATCACGAACTCCCGCTCGGTGCCGTCGCGCAGGTCGACCACGGGGCCGAGGATCTCCGGGATGACGTCCCCGGCCTTGCGCAGCACCACCGTGTCCCCGATGAGGACGCCCTTGGCCTTGACCACGTCCTGGTTGTGCAGGGTGGCGAACTCGACCTCGGAGCCGGCCACCGTCACCGGCTCCACCTGGGCGTACGGGGTCACCCGCCCGGTGCGGCCGACGCCGACCTTGATGTCCACCAGCTTGGTGTTCACCTCTTCCGGCGCGTACTTCCAGGCGATGGCCCAGCGCGGGGCGCGTGCCGTGGAGCCCAGCCGGCCCTGTAGCGGGATCTCGTCGAGCTTGACGACGACGCCGTCGATCTCGTGCTCCACGGAGTGCCGGTTCTCGCCGAACCGGGCGATGAAGGCCTGGACTTCCTTCAGGCTGCCCACGACCTCGTTGTGCCGGGCGGTGGGCAGGCCCCACTCGTGCAGCAGGGCGTACGCCTCGGACAGCCGGCCGATCTCGAAGCCCTCGCGGGCGCCGAGGCCGTGCACCACCATGTGCAGCGGGCGGGTGGCGGTGACCTTCGGGTCCTTCTGGCGCAGCGAACCGGCGGCGGCGTTGCGCGGGTTGGCGAAGGGCTTGTCCCCGGCCGCGACCAGCCGGGCGTTGAGCTCCTCGAACTTCTCCATGGGGAAGAAGACCTCGCCGCGGATCTCCACCAGCGCCGGGATCCGGTCGCCCTTGAGCCGGTCCGGGATCTCCGCGATGGTCCGTACGTTCGGGGTGATGTCCTCGCCGGTGCGGCCGTCGCCGCGGGTGGCGGCCCGGGTGAGGCGCCCGTGCTCGTACGTGAGGTTGACGGCGAGGCCGTCGACCTTGAGCTCGCACAGGTAGTGGAACTGCGAGGAGCCCACGTCGCGGGCGACCCGGTCGGCCCAGGCCGAGAGCTCCGCGTCGTCGAAGGCGTTGTCGAGGGACATCATGCGCTCGCGGTGCTCGACGGAGGCGAAGTCCGTCTCGTACGACCCGGCCACCTTCTGGGTCGGCGAGTCGGGCGTGCGCAGCTCCGGGTACTGCTCCTCCAGCGCCTCCAGGGAACGCAGCAGCTGGTCGAACTCGGCGTCGCTGATGACCGGCTGGTCCTTCACGTAGTACCGGAAGCGGTGCTCCTCGACCTGCTCGGCGAGCAGCTGGTGCTGCTCGCGCACCTCCGCCGGTACCGCCGCGTCCTGCTGTTCGGCTGCCATGCCGTGTCCTCCCGTGCCCCGTCTCGGTCCGTCACTCAGGGTTGTCGGCGAGCGATCTCGCCGCCCTGACGCAGTGCGCCTGCACCGCGCGGGCGTAGGCGGGCGAGGCGCCCGCCAGACCGCACGCCGGGGTGACCACGACGGACTCCGCCAGAGTCCCCGGAGCCAGCCCCAGCCTGCGCCAAAGCTTCCTGACACCCATGACGCTACCGCCCGGGTCCGACAACGGGGCATCGGTCCCCGGCACCACTCCGGCGAAGAGTTTCATGCCGCTCTCGACGGCTTCGCCGAGGGCGTCGTCCTCGCGCTCCGTGAGCAGGGAGAAATCGAACGAAACCCCGGCGGCGCCGGCGCGCCGGAGCATGTCGAAGGGGACCTCGGGCGCGCAGGAGTGCACGACCACCTCCCCGTCGTGCACGGCGAACAGCTCGCGCAGGGTCCCCTCGACCACCTGCCGGTCCACGGCCCGGTAGGTGCGGTACCCGCTGGCCGTGCGCACCCGGCCGCGCAGCACCGCGGTCAGCGACGGCTCGTCGAACTGGAGGACGATCTCGGCGCCGGGGATCCGCTTGCGCACCTCGGCGAGGTGTCCGCGCAGCCCCTCGGCGAGCGAGGCGGCCAGGTCGCGGCAGGCGCCGGCGTCCCGGACCACCGCCTCGCCGCTGTGCAGCTCCAGGGCGGCGGCCAGCGTCCACGGGCCGACGGCCTGGACCTTGAGCTTGCCCTCGTAGCCCTGGGTGAACTCCTCCAGGGCGTCCAGGTCCTCGCCGAGCCAGGACCGGGAGCGCCGGGTGTCGCGGCCGGGCCGGTCGCTGAGCCGCCAGCCGCTGGGCTCGACGTGCGCGTACAGGTCGACGAGCAGCCCGAGCGAGCGGCCGATCATGTCGGCGCCCGGCCCGCGGGCGGGCAGTTCGGCCAGGTACGGGAAGTCCTCGAAGGACCCGGTGACGGTCTTGGCGGCCTCGCGGGCGTCTCCGCCGGGCAGGGAGCCGACGCCGGTGGCGCTCGCGGTCATCGGCCGGGCCTCACGGTCAGGTCGTTGACCTCGGCGTCGCGGGGGAGGTCGAGGGCCATCAGGATCGTGGTCGCCACGGACTCCGGGTCGATCCAGGCGGCCGGGTCGTACTCCTTGCCCTCCTGGGAGTGCACCTTGGCCTGCATCGCGGTGGCGGTGCGGCCCGGGTAGACGGAGGTGACGCGGATGCCGTTGGCCCGCTCCTCGGCGCGCAGCGAGTCGGCGAGCGCCTTGAGGCCGTGCTTGGAGGCGGCGTACGCGCTCCAGTCGGCGTGGGCGGTCAGGCCGGCGCCGGAGTTGACGAAGACGACGGTGGCCTTGGAGACGCGCAGGGTCGGCAGCAGCAGCCGGGTGACCTCCGCGGGGGCGACCAGGTTCACGTTGAGCTGCTCGTGCCAGGTCTTGGGGCCGAGCTCCCCCACCGGCCCGAGGTCGACGATCCCGGCGATGTGCAGCAGGGAGTCGATCCGGTCGGGGACGGTCTGGTGGGAGAAGGCCCAGGACAGCCGGTCGGGGTCGGCGAGGTCCCCGACGAGCGTGCGGGCGCCGGGGTAGCGCTCGACGAGCTGCCGGGCCCGGCCGGCGTCGCGGGCGAGCAGGACCAGGTCGTCGCCGCGGGCGTGCAGCCGGTCCGCGACGGCGGCGCCGATGCCGGCACCGGCCCCGGTGATCAGATGAGTAGCCATACCGCCCATGCTCGCACCCCGGGGCCCCACCCCCGCTCCCCGGCCCGCGCGCCCGGCCGCGGCGGCGTCACAGGCCTGCTTCCTCGCGGATCCGGGCGGCGGTGCGGGTGGCGTCGTAGGTGGGCGGGACGCCCTCGGCGAGGAAGATGTCGCCCTCGATGTGGCGGGTGCGCAGGGGGAGGATCTCCTGGTAGGCCTCCGAGGCGTACCAGGCGCGGGCGCGCTCCATGTCCGGGAAGGCGATGATCACGAGGCTGCTGGTGAAGGACCCCTCCAGGACTTCGACCGGGCCGCCGCCGTGGACGAGGAAGCGGCCCCCGAAGGGGTCCATCGTGGCCTGGATGGTCTCGATGTAGCGGAGGATGTCCTCGTTCATCGTCTCGGGGCGGATGTGGCCGATGGCGTAGGCGGTCATGGTGTTCCCCCAACTTCCGTGCGGTGCGCGGGCTGTTGGGGTCATCGTCGCAAGGGGCGGGCGGGCGCGTCGATGACCTGTGGGGTCATGCCGCCGCGGCGGCCGGGCGGAACGCCCGGCGGTAGGCGATCGGTGAGGTGCCGAGCGAGCTGCGCATGTGCTGGCGCAGGGAGTTGGCGGATCCGAAGCCGGAGCGGTGCGCGACGAGGTCCACGGGCAGGTCGCTGGATTCCAGCAACTGGCGTGCCAGGTCGAGGCGTTGTGCGGTCAGCCACTGCACCGGGGTCATGCCGACCTCGTCGCGGAAGCGTCGCGTGAAGGTGCGCAGGCTCATCCGGGCCTGCTCGGCGAGCTGGCCCAGGGTGAGCGGCTCGTCGAGGTGTTCCATGGCCCAGGCGCGGGCCTCGGTGGTGGTGGCGACGGTGGGTTCCGGGACGGGCCGGTCGATGTACTGGGCCTGGCCGCCGTCGCGCCACGGCGGCACGACGCACAGCCGGGCGGCGCGGTTGGCGACCGCGGTGCCGTGGTCGGCGCGCACGAGGTAGAGGCACAGGTCGATGCCGGCGGCGACGCCGGCCGAGGTGAGGACGTCGCCGTCGTCGACGAAGAGGACGTCCTCGTCGAGCCTGACCCGCGGGAAGGCCCGCCGGAACTCCGGCGCGTGCACCCAGTGGGTGGTGGCGGTGCGGCCGTCGAGCAGCCCGGCGGCGGCGAGGACCTCGGAGCCGGTGCAGATGGAGACGGTACGGGTGCCGGGGCGGATCCCGGCCAGGGCCTCGGCGAGGGGCTGTGGCAGGGGCTCGCCGCGCAGCAGGCCGGGCATGCCGTGGGTGGGCGGGACGATCACGGTGTCGGCGGCGGCGAGGGCTTCGGGCCCGGCGGTGACGCCGATGGTGAAGCCGGCGTCACTGGCCACGGGACGGCCGTCGGCGGTGCAGACGGTGACCTCGTACAGGGCGCTGCCGTCCTCGGTGACGGCGTTCCCGAAGACCCGCGAGGGCATGCCGAGCTCGAAAGGGGCGACGCCCTCCAGGGCGAGTACGGCTACACGGTGCATGGCCAGATTCTGTCACATGGTGGCCATCCGGCCACCACCACGAGGGTGCGCGGCGGTCCAAGCTGGTGGCACGGCCGGGAAAACCGGCACAGATCATCAGCAAGGAGACATTCATGCGTGCCGTCGTCGTCAGCGAGTGGGGCGGTCCCGAGGTCCTCACCGAGGTCGAGACGGCCCGGCCGGAGCCGGGCCTGAACGAGATCCTGGTGCGGGTCCACGCGGCCGGTGTGAACCCGGTGGACTGGAAGACCCGGGCCAGCGGCGCCCTGATCGGCTGGGGTGAGGTCCCGATCGTGGGCTGGGACGTCTCGGGCACCGTCGAGGCGGTCGGTCCGGGCGTGACGCTGTACCGCCCGGGCGACGAGGTGTACGGCATGCCGCACTTCCCGCGGCAGGCGGGCGGGTACGCCGAGTACGTGGCCGCTCCGGCCCGGCACTTCGCCCGCAAGCCGGCCTCGCTGGACCACGTCGAGGCGGCCGCGCTGCCGCTGGCGGCGCTGACCGCGTGGCAGGCCCTGGTGGACGGTGCGGACGTCCGGCCGGGCGAGCGCGTCCTGGTCCACGCGGCGGCCGGCGGCGTCGGGCACCTCGCCGTGCAGATCGCCAAGGCCCGCGGGGCGTACGTGATCGGCACCGCGAGCGCCGCCAAGCACGGGGTCCTGCGCGAGCTGGGCGCCGACGAGGTCGTCGACTACCGGTCGCAGGACTTCGCCGAGGTCGTCGCGGACGTGGACGTGGTGCTGGACACCCTGGGCGGCGAGATCGCCCAGCGGTCGCTGGAGGTCCTGAAGCCGGGTGGGCGCCTGGTGTCCCTGCCGGGGCCGGACGACGTCCCGGCCGGGGCCGCGGAGCGCGGGGTGCACGCGGCCTGGACGCTGGTCGAGCCGGACCGCAAGGGCCTGGAGGAGATCGCCGCCCTGGCCGACCGGGGGCTGCTCAGGCCGCTGGTCGAGACGGTGCTGCCGCTGGAGCTGGCCGCGAAGGCCCACGAGATCGGCGAGCAGGGCCGCACCACCGGCAAGATCGTCCTGACGGTGGCCTGACCGCTCCCTCCGGCCCCCCGGGCCCGCCTGGCCCGAGGGCTCAGACGGACGCGGCGGCGGCGCGGGTGGTCGTCGCGATGGTGGCGGAGCCGACGACGCGGGTGCCGTCGTACAGCACGATCGCCTGGCCGGGGGCCACGCCGCGGACCGGCTCGGTGAAGCGCACCCGCAGCTCGCCGTCCACCACCTCGGCGAAGACCTCGGTCTCGCCGCCGTGGGCGCGCAGCTGCGCGGTGTAGGTGCCCGCGGCGGCGGGCGTGGAGCCGCACCAGCGGGGGCGGATCGCGGTGAGGGCACCGACGTCGAGGGACTCGGCGGGGCCGACGGTGACCGTGTTGTTCACCGGGGAGATGTCGAGGACGTAGCGCGGCTTGCCGTCGGGGGCCGGGTGGCCGATGCGCAGGCCCTTGCGCTGGCCGATGGTGAAGCCGTACGCGCCGTCGTGGCTGCCGACCTTGGCACCGGACTCGTCGACGATGTCGCCCTCGGCCTTGCCGAGGCGCTTCGCGAGGAAGCCCTGGGTGTCGCCGTCGGCGATGAAGCAGATGTCGTGGCTGTCGGGCTTCTTCGCGACGGCGAGCCCGCGGCGCTCCGCCTCGGCGCGGATCTCCTCCTTGGTGGTGATCGTGTCACCGAGCGGGAAGAGGGCGTGGGCGAGCTGCTGCTCGTCGAGGACGCCGAGGACGTACGACTGGTCCTTGGCCATGTCGGAGGCGCGGTGCAGCTCGCGGGAGCCGTCCTCGTTGACCACGATCGTCGCGTAGTGGCCGGTGCAGACGGCGTCGAAACCGAGGGCGAGGGCCTTGTCCAGCAGCGCCGCGAACTTGATCTTCTCGTTGCAGCGCAGGCAGGGGTTCGGGGTGCGCCCGGCCTCGTACTCGGCGATGAAGTCCTCGACGACGTCCTCGCGGAAGCGCTCGGCGAGGTCCCAGCAGTAGAACGGGATGCCGATGACGTCGGCGGCGCGGCGGGCGTCGCGGGAGTCCTCGATGGTGCAGCAGCCGCGCGCGCCGGTCCGGAAGGACTGCGGATTCGCGGAGAGTGCCAGGTGGACCCCGGTCACGTCGTGCCCGGCTTCGACCGCGCGGGCGGCGGCGACGGCGGAGTCCACGCCGCCGGACATGGCGGCCAGGACGCGGAGGGGACGGGCGGTGCGCTGCGGGTTCTCAGTCATAGCGCCTTCCAGAGTACGGGGGAACCGTCCGGGGTCACAGCGCGTTGTCGGGTGCAGGGGGTGGATCACATGGCGGACAAGGGTGCGACGACGGGGGCGGCGGCCGGGGCGGGGAGGAGCAGGACCCGCCGGGCGGTGCTGTTCGGGGGGCTCGGGCTCCTCGCGGTGGCGGGGGTGGCCGGAGCCGACGAGGCGCGACGGCTGTGGTGGCTGCTGCCCGGGGTGTCCAAGCCGCGCAAGGAGGGCGAGCTGGACTACGCGGGCGCGGGCTGGACCGCGGCCTCGCCGGCGAACTGGCGGCTGGCGGACCGGCCGGACGACTACCGGGTGGACCGCATCGTGGTGCATGTGACGCAGGGCGGCTTCGCGTCCTCGGTGGACGCCTTCAAGAACCCGTGGCACCGGGCCTCGGCGCACTACATAGTCCGCCAGGACGGCCATGTCGAGCAGATGGTGCGGGAGCTGGACGTCGCCTTCCACTCCGGGAACCGCTCGATGAACGAGCGCAGCATCGGCATCGAGCACGTGGGCTTCGTCGAGCGGCCGCAGGACTTCACCGACGCGATGTACGCGGCCTCGGCGCGCCTGGCCGCCGACATCTGCCGGAGGTACCGAATACCCGTCGACCGCAAGCACGTCCTGGCGCACTCCGAGGTGCCGGGCACCGACCACACGGACCCGGGGCCGCACTGGGACTGGGAGAAGTACCTGCGCCTGGTGCGGGCCGAGCTCGACCGGACCGGCTCCGGCTGAACCGGGCGGCCGGGCCGGGGCTGCGGAGCCCGCCCGTCCGGCCTACGCTGATCTTGTGGCCTGCCCCGCGTCGGAGGTGAGGCGATGTCCAGGCTCGCGGTGGTCGTGGTGGCGGCCGGCACCCTGCTGGCGGGGACGGCCGCGTCGGACGGGAACGGCATCGAGGCCAAGCCCGCCCACGTGATCGCGGAGACGGCCCGGCAGTCGCTCCTCACGGCCCGCTCCCTGCACTGGCAGGGGCAGACCAAGGACGCGAGCGGCACGTACGTCGTGGACTTCCGCCTCGACCGGGACGGCAACTGCGCCGGCACCGTCGAGGTGGTTCCGAAGGGGGGCCGCCTGGAGATCATCAAGCGCGGGCAGGACGTCTGGATGAAACCGGACGCGACGTTCATGAAGGTCCAGGTCCCGGAGGAGTCCGGCAGGGCGACGACCGAGGCGCTGCGGGGCAGGTGGATGCACGGCCGCGCCGACGACTCCTCGCTGCGCGAGTTCTCCGCCGCCTGCAACGTCTCCCACCTCCAGCGCTCGTACATGCCGGAGCCGTTCGCCCGGGACGATGTGAAGAAGGGCGCGAAGTCCGTCGTCAAGGGCACGCCCGCGATCGCGGTCACCGGCCGCTCCGGGGCCGACTGGGCCACGTTCTACGTCGCCACCGAGGGCAAGCCCTACCTGCTGCGGATCGAGGGGCAGATCGGCGGCGTGCAGGGGGAGGCCGACTTCTCCGAATACGACGAGCCGGTCCCGTCCAAGACGCCGCCGCCGGCCGACACCCTCGACGTGTCCGAGCTGCGGCAGCCGGAAGGCACCGCCTAGCGCTGCCGTGACCGCGCCAGTGCGGTGGGCCCTTCCGGTCACCGCCCTAGCTGAGGCCGGCCGTGCGGGCGCGCTCCACCGCCGGGCCGATGGCCGCGGCCAGGGCTGCGACGTCCTGCGCTGTGGAGGTGTGGCCGAGGGAGAAGCGCAGGGTGCCGCGGGCGAGCTGCGGGTCGGTGCCGGTGGCGAGCAGGACGTGGCTGGGTTGGGCCACGCCCGCGGTGCAGGCGGATCCGGTGGAGCACTCGATGCCCTGGGCGTCCAGCAGGAGCAGCAGGGAGTCGCCCTCGCAGCCGGGGAAGCTGAAGTGGGCGTTGGCCGGGAGCCGGTTGTCGGGGTCCCCGCCGAGGACGGCGTCGGGTACGGCCGCGAGCACGGCGCGGACCAGCTCGTCCCGCAGGTGCCCGACCTCGGCGGCGAACCGTTCGCGCCGCTCGGCGGCGAGGACGGCGGCCACCGAGAAGGCGGCGACGGCGGGGACGTCGAGGGTGCCGGAGCGGACGTGCCGCTCCTGGCCGCCGCCGTGCAGGACGGGCACGGGAGTCTGGTCGCGGCCGAGGAGCAGTGCGCCGATGCCGTACGGGCCGCCGATCTTGTGGCCGCTGACGGTCATCGCGGCGAGTCCGCTGTCGCCGAAGCGGACGTCGAGCTGGCCCACGGCCTGTACCGCGTCGGAGTGCAGCGGAACGCCGAACTCGCGTGCCACTGCGGCCAGTTCGTGCACCGGCATGACGGTGCCGATCTCGTTGTTGGCCCACATCACGGTGGCGAGGGCGACGTCCTCGGGGTTGCGTGCGATGGCCGCGCGCAGGTCTTCGGGGTCGATGCGGCCGTAGCGGTCCACCGGAAGGTACTCGACCCGTGCGCCCTCGTGCTCGGCGAGCCAGTGGACGGCGTCGAGGACGGCGTGGTGCTCCACGGGGCTCGCGAGCACCCGGGTGCGGTCGGGGTCCTGGCCGCGTCGGGCCCAGTACAGGCCCTTGACGGCGAGGTTGTCGGCCTCGGTGCCGCCGGCGGTGAAGACCACCTCGCTGGGGCGGGCGCCGAGTGCCTCGGCGAGTGCCTCGCGGGCCTCCTCGACGGTGCGGCGGGCACGGCGGCCGGCGGCGTGCAGGGAGGACGCGTTCCCCGTGACGGCGAACTGCGCGGTCATCGCCGCAGCGGCCTCCGGGAGCATCGGGGTGGTGGCGGCGTGGTCGAGGTAGGCCATGATCCTCTGATTCTACGAGCCCCCCGGCGCCCGCACCCCACGGCGCCCCCGCCCCCTCGACCGCCGCTCCACCGCCCCGCGGGACCGGCGCGTCCCCGGCCCGCGGACGACCCGGCCCCGGCCGCGAGGAAACGGCCCCGGCCCCGACCCCCGCGAAGGGGGCCGGGGCCGGAAGCCGCACCGGGGCCGGAGGCCGCACGGGGGCGGCACGGTGTCGCGGCACAGCCGGGCAGCCGGGACAGCCGGGGCAGCGGTACAGTGCTGCGGCCGCGCGCCGCCTGCCGCGGATCCCGCCGTGCCGCCGGCCGGTTCAGGGGCGCGGGGCGCGGGCCAGCTGGCGGGACTGTGCCACCAGCCGGTCCTCGGAGTCCCAGATCTCGGCGTCCTCCTCCAGGAAGCCGCCGGCCAGGTTCCGCGTGGTGATCGCGACCCGCAGCGGGCCGGGCGCCGGCCGACGGCGGATGTGCGCGGTCAGCTCCACGGTCGGGCTCCAGCCCATCAGACCCAGGTCGAAGCAGGTCGGCGGGAGGGCGTCGACCGCGAGCAGCAGGGAGAGCGGGTCCGCGTCACGGCCGTCGGCCAGCTCGAACCAGGCCCGCATCTCGCCCTTGCCGGAGGGTGCGCCGAGCGCCCAGCCCGCGGTCGCCGGGTCCAGGCGCAGCCGGAGCCGGTCGACGATCGCGGTGCTGCCGGGGATGGGGGCCGGGCCGGCCTCCGGGCCGAGGCAGGCCTCGTACGGCGGGATCGCCGGCGGCAGGGCCGTGGTGCGGACGTCGTCCGGGAGGGAGGCGAGGTCGCCGTAGGAGGCGACGACGCGGATCCGCTCGACCTCGGCGCCGTTCTCGTCGAACTGGAACAGGGAGGCCTGGCCGGTGGACAGGGTCCGGCCGATCCGGACGACCTCGGTGCGGATCACCGCGGGGCCGGGCTCGGAGGAGGTCAGGTAGTGGGCGGAGACGGTGAAGGGGTCCGGGTGCGGCAGGGCCGCCGACAGGGCCCGGCCGACCAGGGCCAGCAGATAGCCGCCGTTGACGGCGGTGATGATCGTCCAGCCGGCGGAGAGTTCCGCGTCGTACACCCCGGGCTCGCCCGCACGCGCGGTGATGGTGGTGTCGCGGTCGAACTCGCTGTCGCCGATGGAGGCCTGGGCCGCTGCGTATGCCATGGAAACGAGCCTACAACGCGAAGCTACTAAGCGGTAGCTTTTCAGAGTGACGTGCAGGTCACGGCTCTTCGGCGACCGAGGAACGGCGGTTCCAGGCCAGCGGGGCCCGCCAGTGGAACCGCATGGCGAGCAGCCGCAGCACGAAGGTGGTGACGATGGCGACGGCCGTCGTCAGCGCGTTGAGGGCGCCGAGGCCGATGGAGATGGCCACCATCGCGGCGCCGACGGTGGCGGGCACGGCGTACATCTCGCGGTCGCGCAGCAGCGAGGGCACCTCGTTGGCGAGGACGTCGCGCAGGACGCCGCCGCCGACGGCCGTGGCCAGGCCCAGCGCGGCGGACGCGGTCAGCCCCAGGCCGTACTCGTACGCCTTCGTCGTGCCGGTGACGCAGAAGAGGGCGAGGCCGGCGGCGTCGAAGACGTTGATGGCGCGGTTGATCCGCTGCACCTCGGGGTGCAGGAAGAAGACGAAGGCCGCGGCGATCAGCGGGGTGACGAAGAAGCTGAGCTCGCCGAAGGCGGCCGGCGGGACGGCACCGATGACCAGGTCGCGGAAGAGGCCGCCGCCCAGCGCCGTGACCTCGGCGAGGACGGCGATGCCGAAGACGTCGAAGTTCTTGCGTACGGCGAGCAGGGCGCCCGCGGTGGCGAAGACGAAGATGCCCGCGAGGTCCAGGGCGTGCTGGACGTCGGGCGGGAAGAGATCGTGGAGCACCGCCCCATTGTCACTGGGAATGACCGGTGGCCCGGTCACCGACCGCTACTCGGTGACCGGACCACCGGACGTATCGTGCCCAGGCGGGCCGGGACCTAGTCCGCGACCTTGGCCAGCGCCTCCGCGGCCCCCGGCAGGGCGGGGTCGCCCGGCGCCTGGTCGGGTGCGTTCTCGGGGTGGTGGCAGGCCACCTGGTGGCCGGTGGCCGGCGCGACCATCGGCGGCTCCTGCACGGCGCAGATCTGCGTGGCCTTCCAGCAGCGCGTGTGGAAGCGGCAGCCGCTCGGCGGGGAGATCGGCGAGGGCACGTCGCCCTTGAGCAGGATGCGACCGCTCTTCGCACCGCGCCGGCGCGGGTCCGGCACCGGCACGGCCGACAGCAGCGCCTTGGTGTAGGGGTGCATCGGGCTGGTGTAGAGCGAGGTCCGGTCGGCCAGCTCCACGATCTTGCCGAGGTACATCACCGCGATGCGGTCCGAGACGTGCCGGATGACCGACAGGTCGTGCGCGATGATCACGTACGTGAGGCCCAGCTCCTCCTGGAGGTCGTCCAGCAGGTTCACCACCTGGGCCTGGATCGACACGTCCAGCGCCGAGACCGGCTCGTCTGCGACGACCAGCTTCGGCTTCAGGGCCAGGGCCCGGGCGATGCCGATGCGCTGGCGCTGGCCGCCGGAGAACTCGTGCGGGTAGCGGTTGTAGTGCTCGGGGTTGAGGCCCACCAGCGACAGCAGCCGCTGCACCTCCGCCTTGAGCCCGCCCTCCGGCTCCACACCCTGGAGCTTGAAGGGGGCGCTGACGATCGTGCCGACCGTGTGCCGCGGGTTCAGGGAGCCGTACGGGTCCTGGAAGATCATCTGGACGTCGCGGCGCAGCGGGCGCATCCCGGCGACCCCGAGGTGCGTGATGTCCCGCCCCTCGAACTCGACCCTGCCGCCCGTCGGCTCCAGCAGCCGGGTGATCAGCCGGCCCATGGTCGACTTGCCGCAGCCGGACTCGCCGACCACGCCGAGCGTCTCACCGCGCCGGACCTCGAAGTCGATCCCGTCGACGGCCTTGACCGCGCCGACCTGGCGGCGCAGCAGCCCCTTGTTGATGGGGAAGTGCTTGACCAGGCCGGTCACCTTGAGCAGCGGCTCGCCGGCCGGTGCCTGCGCGTCCGCGGCGGGCTCGTCCGCCTTCTTCTTCATGTCGGTCACAGCTTCGGCGCAATCTCTTCGGTCCAGATCCGGGTCCGCTCCTCCTGCGACATGTGGCAGGCGGACCAGTGCCCGCCGCCGTCCTCGGTCAGCTCGGGCCGCCGGGTGCGGGTGATGCCGCCCTTGGGGACGTCGGCGTACGGGCAGCGCGGGTTGAAGGCGCAGCCGCTCGGGATGTTGATGAGGCTGGGCGGCGAGCCCTTGACCGGGATGAGGCGCTCGGTCTGCTCGCGGTCGATGCGCGGCATGGAGCCGAGCAGCCCCCAGGTGTAGGGGTGGCGGGGCTCGTAGAAGACCTTGTCGGCGGTGCCGCGCTCGACGCACCGGCCTCCGTACATCACGAGGATGTCGTCGGCCATCTCGGCGACCACGCCCAGGTCGTGGGTGATCATGATGACGGCGGAGCCGAACTCCCGCTGCAGGTCGCGGATCAGGTCGAGGATCTGCGCCTGGACGGTGACGTCCAGGGCGGTGGTCGGCTCGTCCGCGATCAGCAGCTCGGGGTTGTTGACCAGCGCCATCGCGATCATCGCGCGCTGGCGCATGCCGCCGGAGAACTCGTGCGGGTAGGCGTCCACGCGCCGGTGGGGCTCGGGGATGCCGACCCGGTCGAGCATCTCGACGGCGCGCCGCCGGGCGGCCTTCTTGTCCACGTCGTGGTGGGTGCGGTACGCCTCGACGATCTGTTTGCCGACCGTGTAGTAGGGGTGCATCGCGGACAGCGGGTCCTGGAAGACCATCGCCATCTTGCGCCCGCGCAGCTTGCGCACGTGGTCGGCGTCGGCCCTGACGAGGTCCTCGCCGTCCAGGACGACCTCGCCGGAGATGTGCGGGCGGCTGCGCGCGTTGCCGGTGCGGTGCAGGCCCATGATGGCCAGCGAGGTCACCGACTTGCCGGAGCCGGACTCGCCGACGATGCCGAGGGTCTTGCCGCGCTCCAGGTCGAAGGAGAGCCCGTCCACCGACTTGACCAGGCCGTCGTCGGTCGGGAAGTGGACCTTGAGGTCGCGTACGGACAGGAAGGCGCCGCTGCCGCGGGGGCCGGCCTGCTCGGGGACGAACGCGGGCCCGTCGGCGGGCGTCTCGCCGGAGCCGGGTCCGGCGGCCGCGCCGGAAGTGGGGTGGTTCTCGGTCACGTCAGCCTCACGCGCGGGTCGATGACGGCGTACAGCAGGTCCACGATCAGGTTGGCCATCACCACGAAGAGCGCGGCGAGCAGGGTGACCCCCATGATCACGGGGAGGTCGCCCTGACCGATGGCGGCGACGGCCGCCGTCCCGAGCCCCTGGAAGTTGAAGGTGGTCTCGGTGAGCACCGCGCCGCCGAGGAGCCCGCCGAGGTCGAGGCCGAACATCGTGACGACCGGGGTGAGGGTGGAGCGCAGGGCGTGCTTGCGGATGACCACGCCCTCCTTGAGGCCCTTGGCCCGGGCGGTGCGGATGTAGTCCTCGCCGAGGACCTCCAGCATCGTGGCGCGCGTGATGCGGGCGTACGTGGCGGCGAAGAGGAAGGCGAGGGTGACCCACGGGAGGATCAGGGCGTTCAGCCAGGCCCCGGGATCCTCCGTGAGGGGCTTGTAGTTGGACACGTCCAGCCAGCCGAGGCTGTAGACGAAGATCGCGGGGGCCACCATGCCGGTGAAGAAGATGGGGAGGGAGACGCCGGCGAGGGCGCCGACCATGACGGTGCGGTCGATGGCGGTCCGGCGTTTGAGTGCCGAGATCACACCGGTCGCCACGCCGGCGAGCACCCAGATGACCGCCGCGCCGAGGGCGAGCGAGAGGGTGACCGGCATGCGGTCCACCATGGTGTCCCACACGGGCGCCTCGGTCTTGAACGAGTAGCCGAAGCACGGCGCGTCGCAGTGGGTGACCTCGGTGCCGCCGTCGTAGTCGCGGCCGACGAAGATGCCCTTGACGAAGGTCAGGTACTGCTCGGAGATGGGCTTGTCGAAGCCCATCTTCACGCGGATGCCCGCCAGGGCGGTCTCGTTGGTCTCGCGGCCGGCGTACATGAGGGCCGGATCGCTGCCCGTGATCTTCGGGACCGCGAAGAAGATGCCGAAGGTGACCACGGAGACCACCAGCAGCGTGGCGACGACGTTGAACAGTCGCCGTATGAGGTAGACGAGCACTGCAGTCGGCCGCCCGGGGCGGGCGGCCGCCGTCCCTCGTGGGGACGGCAGCCGCCGCCTGCGGCCTTCACCTGCCCTTCGGACTAGCGCATGTGCGGTGAAGGCACTTGCCTGTTGTTACGTGGCGACTGGCCTACGGGATCACTTGCCGACGCCGATGACGGCGAGGTCGATCTTGCCGAGGGAGTCGTTGAAGTAGACGTTCGTCAGCCGCGGGTTGTGGTAGACGAAGGCCTTGTCGAAGTTGATGGGAAGGTAGAGCGCCTTCTCCATGACCTTCTTGTTGATCTCCGTGTAGAACGGGGCGGCGGCTTCCGGCGTGGCGGCCGCGGCGGCCTTGTCGAACAGGCCGTTGACCTCGGGGTCGTTCAGCTCGGTGTAGTTGTTGTTGGCGTTCGGCTGGATGAACGAGCCGTCGACCAGCGGCTGGAGGAAGCCCGAGCCGGAGTTGTAGTCGGCGCCCCAGCCCATGACGATGATGCCGTAGCCCTTCTTCTTCACGTTCTCGGGCGAACCGATCGTGGAGGAGGAGAGCTTGCCGTCGTACTGGTCGATGGTGGCCTTGATGCCGACCTTGGCGAGCGAGGCCTGGAGGGACTCGGCCGTCTTCACCTCGGGGGCGCGGTTGTTGCGGACCGCGATGACGGTCTCGAAGCCGTCCGGCTTGCCGCAGGCCTTGAGGGCCTCCTTGGCCTTGGCCTCCTGCGGCTGTCCCTTGGTCAGGCCGAACGGGTCGTAGGACTTGTCGGAGCCGGGGATGCCGGGCGGCAGCATGTTGGCGCCGAGGTCACCGCTGGTCGGGCCGCCGCGGGCGGTCTGCAGGGACTTCGGGTCGGCCGCGTAGATGACGGCCTTGCGGCACTCGATGTTGTCGAACGGCGCGACGGTCTGCGGGAAGGCGAAGTAGCGGATGTAGCCCGTGAACGGGTTGTCCGCGTTCTGCTTGAGCTTCTCGTCCTTGAGGATCTTGTTCTTCGCGGCCTGCTGCACACCGGTGCCGTCCACGGCGAGGTCGATGTCGCCGGACAGCAGACGGGCGTCCATGTCGTCCGGGTTGGTGGTGACCGTGAAGGTGACCTTGTCCGGCAGGCCCGTGCGGATCGGGTCCGTCTTCGGGTCCCAGTTCTCGTTGCGGACGAAGGTCGCGCCCTTGCTGGCGGTGAAGCTCTCCACCTTGTACGGGCCGGTGGAGACCGGCTTGTTGGTGTACGTGGCGCCGGTGTCCTTGCCCGCCGGGACCGGCGAGGAGGACGGCATGGCCAGCAGGTAGCTGAAGTCGGAGTTGGCGCTCGCCAGGTTGAAGACGATCGTCTTGTCGTCCGGCGTCTCGACGGACTTCAGACCCATCTTGCCGGGGTCGGTGTCCTTGTACGGGCCGGGGTACTTCTGCCCCTGGTCGAGCAGGTCGATCAGGTAGGTGGGACCGCCGGACAGCACGTCCTGCGCGAAGACGCGCTCGACGCCGTACTTGATGTCCTTCGAGGTGATCGGCGTGCCGTCCTCGAACTTCACGCCGTCCTTGATCTTGAGGGTGTACGTCTTGCCCTCGTTGCTGATCACGGGCAGGGCCTCGGCGAGGTCCGGGACCAGCTTGGTGCCCGCCACGCCCGGCTTGCTGTCGTACGCCAGCAGCTGGCGGACGTAGAGCCGCTGCATGTTCCACACGAAGCCGTAGTAGGCACGCGCCGGGTCGAGGTAGTCGACGTCCTGCGGCGACCAGAGCTTGAGCTCGCCGCCCTTCTCGGTGGACGGGTTCACGATGCCGGTGGTGGCGGCGTTGAAGGCGGCGCCGCCGGCGCCCTTGCCCTCGGTCTTCTTGTCGCCGTCGTTGCCGCCGCACGCGGCGGTCAGCGACAGCGCGGCGATCACGGCGGTGATCGCGAGGGCCTGCTTTCTGCGGATCACGTTGGTCCAACCTCCAGAGGTGGGTGAATCGGTGGAGCGGTTCAGCTGCCCTTGGGGTCGAGTGCGTCACGCAGCCCGTCCCCGAAGAGGTTGAACGCCAGGACGGTGATGAAGATCGTCATACCCGGGACCACCATGTACATGGGGTCGTCCTGGTAGATGGGGACGGCGTCGGAGAGCATCTTTCCCCAGGACGCGGTCGGCGGCTTGACGCCGGCGCCGAGGAAGCTGAGGGCCGCCTCCGTGAGGATGTTGGTCGGAATGATCAGCGTCGCGTAGACCAGGATCGGCGCGACCAGGTTGGGCAGCAGCTCCTTGACCAGGATGTAGCCGCGGCCGGCGCCGAGGCTGCGCGCCGCCTCCACGTACTCGCGTTCGCGCAGCGAGATCGTCTGGCCGCGGACGATACGGCCGATGTACGGCCATCCGAAGAAGCCGATCACGACGATCAGCACGCCCATCCGGACGCCCGAACCCTCGAACCCCCAGAGGGAGTTGGGTACGACCGAGACCAGTGCGATGGTGAACAGCAGCTGCGGGAAGGCCAGCAGCAGGTCCATCAGGCGGCTGATGACGCCGTCCACCCAGCCGCCGAGGAACCCGGCGAGCGCGCCGAGCAGGCTGCCGATGGCGACCGAGACGAAGGCGGCCAGGAAGGCGACGACCAGCGAGATGCGGGCGCCGTAGACGATCCGGCTGAACACGTCGCGTCCGTTGGTGGGTTCGACGCCCAGCAGGAAGTCGGAGCTGATGCCGCCCCAGGAGCCGAGCGGCGTGCCGAGGTCCGGGTCGATCATGTCCTCGTGGAACTCGTTGGGCGGGTGGCCCAGCAGGCTCACGATCTGCGGCGCGAACACCGCCACGAGGATCAGGAGGATCACGACCACGCCGCCGGTGAGCGCGACCTTGTCGCGCTTGAGCCGCATCCAGGCGATACGGCCGGGCGAGCGGCCTTCGATGGCCTTCGCAGGGACGTCGGCTACGGCCACGGGTGCGGTTGGTTCCGCGCTCGTGTCGTGCAGTGGTGCCGTCATCGTGGTGGGACCCCTCTCGGCCGACGGGTTGCCGGCCCATGCCCGCCGCTGTGGCGGCGTTGGTGCGGAGTGGCGCTCTTGTGCGTGGTGACACGCAGGACTGAACAAAGTGCGGGAGGTGCAGGAAATGCAGGAAGTGCGGGAGGTGCAGTGGTGCTCGGTGCGTTTTCGGGCATGCCCGGGCACGCTCGGAGCGGTGCTGCTGCGGTGCGGATGAGGTGCGGGTGCCGTGCGGAAAGCCGTGCGGAAGTACGCGAAAAGCGGTGCGGAACGACAAGCGACGTGCAGGGAGCGAACCGTTTCCCCGGGGACCCGGCGGCTCTTGGGTGGGGAGTCTTCATCGGCGCTGCGATCAGCCGCCAGACCCGCAGATGAATGGATGCGCAACCGTGATGTGAGGGTCGGGTTCCCGTTATCCGGACTGTGGAGTCGGCTCAGCGGAGCAACACCGTCCGTTCGGTGCACAATCGGACAACGCGCCCAACTCGCGGTAGGTGTAGGTCTTTTGGGCACGCATCAGCGAAGAAATCCGGACAAGAAGAAGGCCGCGGGGAACGGAGTGTTCCCCGCGGCCGGAGCGTCGTGCGGCGCGGTCGTCCCAGCTGCCGGTCAGTACGCCGGGGCCTGCCCCTCGCGGTCGTAGAACGGGCGCGTCTGCGACCGGAGCCACATCGCGACGGGGTCGTGCTCGTCGGCCAGCGCCACCGTGCACACGGGCACCCCCTCGGGCACCGCGCCGACGGACTGGCGCATCATCTCCCGTACGGACTGGAGCGCGGGCGCGGAGGCGTCGTACAGGTCGAGCCCGACGGCGAGGTACGGCGACCCCAGGGCGGGCTGCACCCAGGCGCGGCGCAGCGACCGGACGGCCGGCGTGCGGTGTGCGTGCTGGGTCAGCAGCCCGTAGAACTGCGGGAGCTCCAGCGCGGGCTCGGACAGCCTCAGCGGGCCCGCCGGCATCCGGTCCAGGCCGGTGGCGATCCGACGCAGGTCGGCCCAGGGGATGCCGAGGCCGCCGCCCTGGGCGTGCGGATTGAGCCACAGGCCCCAGCGGTCGGGGTACAGGGCGCGGGCGATGTCCCGGCCGGTGACCACCTCGTAGCCGCGGTTCCAGCCGCTGGCGGCCAGTTCCTGCGGGGAGGTCACACAGGGCGCGTAGCCGAGGCCCTCCAGCTCCATGCCGCCGTACTGGGCGTCCGGTGAGCCGGGGCTGCCCTGCCAGAGCAGCATCCACAGCCGGCCCTCGGCAAGGGCCTGCAGAAGTGACTCGTAGGTCTCGTAGCGCCCTGGAGTCACTTGGCGCATGATGTGCTCGACCTGCCCGGCCGCGGCAGTGCCTGACGCACTCACCGGTACCCCTCCTCGTCCGCACGCGTGTCCAGGCCACCCGTGCGGCCAGGAGATGTCACCAGCTTAAGCGTCACTAGGGCACGTAGAAGGGGCGTACGCGCGTAACGATGAAGTCGACCACCGGGTCCTCGGCCGAGTCCAGCAGGACCAGCTGCACCGGCCAGGGCGACGGAACCCGGGTCAGGGCCCGGGCGAGGGCCTCGCGCGGCGCGTTCTGCGCGGCCGGATCCCGTCTCGACAGGCGGACACCGATGCACAGCTCCGGGTCCCCGCCCTCGACGCTGGCGAGGCAGCGGTGCGCGGCCACGACCAGCCCGGTGGTCCGGAACTCCTCGGCCGCCGCGGCCAGGAAATCCACCGGGTCGTCCTGCCAGTCGGGCTCGAAGAGGCGGACGCGGCCACCGCTGGCGGGCCCGTCGAGCTCGGTCCGGCCGATCCGGCACAGCTGGGCGACGGCGGGCGGGGGCAGCGGGACGCCGACGGCGCCCTCCGGGTTGACGGCGATGCCCAGCTGCGGGGGCAGCCCGCGGGCGAACTCGACGGCGGGGGCCACGGCGAAGTCCATGGCGGGGCCGACGCAGGCGCGGAACTGGGCCTCGGAGCTGTAGACGGGGACGTACGCCGCCCCGCCGATCTCCATGGTGGGCAGGGTCAGGGAGGGGCTGTCCGGGCCGCCCCCGCCGGGCAGCGGCACCCACACCCGGCTCCGGCCCAGCACCTCGACGATCCTCGGGCCGGCGTCGGGCACGCCCAGGGCCGCTCCGAGCACCTGCTCCAGCTCGTTCTCCGGCCAACCGCCGCCGTGCATCTCCGCCTCCGCTTGTCGCGCCGTGTACCGGCGAGCGTAGCCGCCCGGGCCGGGCCCCCGAACCGGGCCCTCGCCGTCCCGCCCCGCCCCCGGCAGGGCTCAGGCCCCGCCGGGCTCCGCGGGCCGGAAGGCTATGCGGGTCAGCCGCGCGGCCGCGGCCCGGTCCAGCAGCACCACGGAGGCGCAACCCGCCGGCAGCGGGCCCGACTCCGCGGCCCGCACCAGCCGGCGCACCGCGGCCCGGTGCCGGGCGAAGGCGTACGCCGACACGCCGCGGCCCCGCGCCGCCTGCCCGGACAGGGCCTCGTGCGGGGTGGCGTCCAGGATCAGCAGGTGCAGGCCCCGGCCCCGGCGCCGCGCGGTCGCCGCCAGCAGCCCCCGCACCCAGCGCTGCGTTCCGCAGTCGTGGACGACGACCGAGGCGCCGGAGCGCAGGACCGACCACAGCCCCCAGTAGTGCGCGATCCGCACCAGCGGGCGGTAGACGGCGTACGGCACGGCCGCGGGCATGCGCCGCTCCCAGCGCTCGCGCACGTCCTGGGAGTCGATGCCGCCGCCCTCGGCGGCCCGCTTGATCAGCGTGCTCTTGCCGCCGCCGGGCAGGCCGGAGACCACGACGATGTCGCCCTCCGCGAAGCCGAGCCGGCACGGCCCGAGGTCGCCCCGACCGCGCAGGTCGCGCACCGGTCCGTGGTGCTCGCGGGCCCGCTGGGCGGGCACTGCGTCCGCGGTCCCGGCGGTCGCCAGAACTCCGAATCTCCGCACAAGATCGCCTCCCCCGTGTCGGGCCTCGAAGACCCATGCCCACTGAGTGTAAAGAGACGGTAATTCCAAGGGACCGGTTCCGGCCGCCCCCTCCGACCCCGGACACCGCAGGCCGGACGGCGAATGGGCGAATGAGCGAATGACACAGTCTTTCGGTCCCGCCCACCCGGTTCGCGCAGCGGCGTGCAATGATGTGCGCCATCTGGACCAACTGCATACCGGCCGCTTGAATCCGCGCGGGAGAGTCCCGGCAGGCCGCGAGGCCGTGTCCGGGCGCCGAAGGAGCAAGTACCTCCCTTGAATCTCTCAGGCCCCGTACCGCGTGGATGAGGCAGATCTGAAAAGCGAGCCGCGCCCTTCCCGTCCCCCGCGGCGGACCGGGGCGTGCTCCACCCAAGGTGCAAGTCGGCGTTCCCGTTCCCGCGGGACTCTCGGCGAACCTCTCAGGTTCCGATGACAGATGGGGAGGAACGTCCTCGTCATGTCATGCCCTGGGACCCGGGAGCCACACCCATGAGCACTGCCCCCCGCCTGACCGCCCTCGATGCGCTGCACCGCTCGCTCGGTGCGACCATGACCGACTTCGCGGGCTGGGACATGCCGCTGCGGTACGGCAGCGAGCGCGACGAACACAACGCCGTGCGCACCAAGGCCGGCCTCTTCGACCTCTCCCACATGGGCGAGATCACCGTGACCGGTCCGCAGGCCGTGCAGCTCCTGGACTACGCCCTGGTCGGCAACATCTCCACCGTCGGCGTCGGCCGCGCCCGCTACACGCACATCTGCCAGGAGGACGGCGGGATCCTCGACGACCTGATCGTCTACCGCCTGGCCGAGACCGAGTACATGGTCGTCGCCAACGCCTCCAACGCCCAGGTCGTCCTGGACGCCCTCACCGCGCGTGCCGACGGCTTCGACGCCGAGGTCCGCGACGACCGCGACGCGTACGCGCTGATCGCCGTCCAGGGCCCGGAGTCCCCCGGCATCCTGGCCTCGCTCACCGACGCCGACCTGGACAACCTGAAGTACTACGCCGGCCTGCCGGGCACGGTCGCGGGCGTGCCCGCCCTGATCGCGCGGACGGGCTACACCGGCGAGGACGGCTTCGAGCTGTTCGTCTCCCCCGAGCACGCCGTCGAGCTGTGGCAGGCGCTGACCGAGGCGGGCGCGGGCGCCGGCCTGGTGCCCTGCGGCCTGTCCTGCCGCGACACGCTGCGCCTGGAGGCGGGCATGCCGCTGTACGGGCACGAGCTGACCACCGCCCTGACCCCGTTCGACGCAGGTCTGGGCCGGGTCGTGAAGTTCGAGAAGGAGGGCGACTTCGTGGGCCGCGCCGCCCTGGAGGCCGCCGCGGAGCGCGCCGCCACCAACCCGCCGCGCAAGCTGGTCGGCCTGGTCGCCGAGGGCCGCCGCGTCCCGCGCGCCGGGTTCCCGGTCGTGGCCGGTGGCGAGGTCATCGGCGAGGTCACCTCCGGCGCCCCGTCCCCGACGCTGGGCAAGCCGATCGCGATGGCGTACGTGGACGCGGCCCACGCCGCGCCCGGCACCTCCGGCGTCGGCGTGGACATCCGCGGTACGCATGAGCCGTACGAGGTCGTCGCCCTGCCCTTCTACAAGCGGCAGAAGTAGCGCCCGTGCGGCGGCGGCCGCCGGCCGCCGTCCGACGCGTCTCACCACGCAAGACCACTGTTCGTTCGCACTCCCCCGCATCCAGGAGAATCAGGTCATGAGCAACCCCCAGCAGCTGCGTTTCAGCAAGGAGCACGAGTGGCTGTCGGCCGCCGAGGACGGCGTCGCCACGGTCGGCATCACGGAGTTCGCGGCCACCGCGCTCGGTGACGTCGTCTACGCCCAGCTCCCCGCGGTCGGCGACACGGTGTCCGCGGGCGAGACCTGCGGCGAGCTGGAGTCGACCAAGTCGGTCAGCGACCTGTACTCCCCCGTCACCGGCGAGGTCGTCGAGGCGAACCAGGACGTCGTGGACGACCCGAGCCTCGTGAACAGCGCTCCGTTCGAGGGCGGCTGGCTGTTCAAGGTCCGCGTCACGGAGGAGCCGGCCGACCTGCTCTCCGCCGACGAGTACGACCAGCTCACCGCCGGTAAGTAACTGACCACAGGGGATCCTGATGTCCGTTCTGAACACCCCCCTGCACGAACTCGACCCGGACGTCGCCGCCGCCGTCGACGCCGAGCTCGTGCGCCAGCAGTCCACCCTGGAAATGATCGCGTCGGAGAACTTCGCTCCGGTCGCCGTCATGGAGGCCCAGGGCTCGGTCCTGACCAACAAGTACGCCGAGGGCTACCCGGGCCGCCGCTACTACGGCGGCTGCGAGCACGTCGACGTCGTCGAGCAGATCGCGATCGACCGGATCAAGGCGCTGTTCGGCGCCGAGGCCGCGAACGTCCAGCCGCACTCGGGTGCGCAGGCCAACGCCGCCGCGATGTTCGCGCTGCTGAAGCCGGGCGACACGATCATGGGCCTGAACCTGGCCCACGGCGGTCACCTGACCCACGGCATGAAGATCAACTTCTCCGGCAAGCTCTACAACGTGGTCCCGTACCACGTCGGCGAGGACGGCCAGGTCGACATGGCCGAGGTCGAGCGCCTCGCCAAGGAGACCAAGCCGCAGCTGATCGTCGCCGGCTGGTCGGCGTACCCGCGCCAGCTGGACTTCGCCGCCTTCCGCCGGATCGCGGACGAGGTCGGCGCGTACCTGATGGTCGACATGGCCCACTTCGCGGGCCTCGTCGCCGCGGGCCTGCACCCGAACCCGGTGCCGCACGCCCACGTCGTGACCACCACCACGCACAAGACCCTGGGCGGTCCGCGCGGTGGCGTGATCCTCTCCACCCAGGAACTGGCCAAGAAGATCAACTCCGCGGTCTTCCCCGGCCAGCAGGGCGGTCCGCTGGAGCACGTGATCGCCGCCAAGGCGGTCTCCTTCAAGGTCGCGGCCTCGCCCGAGTTCAAGGAGCGCCAGGAGCGCACCCTGGCCGGCGCGCGGATCATCGCCGAGCGCCTGGTCCAGGAGGACGTCAAGGCCGTGGGCGTGGACGTGCTCACCGGCGGCACCGACGTGCACCTGGTCCTGGTGGACCTGCGCAACTCGGAGCTGGACGGCCAGCAGGCCGAGGACCGCCTCCACGAGATCGGCATCACGGTCAACCGCAACGCCATCCCGAACGACCCGCGGCCCCCGATGGTCACCTCGGGTCTGCGGATCGGCACGCCGGCCCTGGCCACCCGCGGTTTCGGCGCCGAGGACTTCACCGAGGTCGCCGACATCATCGCGGAGGCCCTGAAGCCGGCGTACGACGGCGAGGCCCTCAAGGCGCGCGTCTCGGCGCTCGCCGCGAAGTTCCCGCTGTACCCGTCGCTGTAGGCCACGGCTCGAAAGGCCCGGCCTTGTGTCACACAGGGCCGGGCCTTTCTCATGGCCCGGGCTCGCGGTCCGCTGCGTCGGGACCGCGACAGCCCCCGTACAGGCCGGCGTAACCGCCGCCCCCCCCGAACTGACGTACGCTGATGAACCGGGCACGGGCGCCCACGAGGTGATCTTTGCCCGCAATCCCCTGCAAGATCCGCCCCTCCGTCGGCCGCCTCGACACGCTGCGAGACCGGCAGGACGGTCCGCTCCCCGCCACCGCGGGGGTGAAAAACTCCCAGGAGTCCGCCACCGTGGCCATTTCGGTTTTCGATCTCTTCTCGATCGGCATCGGTCCGTCCAGCTCTCACACCGTGGGTCCGATGCGCGCCGCCCGCATGTTCGTCGCGCGGCTGAAGAAGGACGGTGTGCTCGCGCAGACCGCCTCCGTCCGGGCGGAGCTGTACGGCTCGCTCGGTGCGACCGGCCACGGCCACGGCACCCCGAAGGCGGTGCTGCTCGGCCTGGAGGGGCACTCCCCGCGCACCGTGGACGTGGAGACCGCCGACGACGAGGTCGAGCGCATCCGCAGGACGGGCCGGCTGCGCCTGCTCGGCACCGAGATAGGGAGCGCGCACGAGATCGCGTTCGACGAGCCGAGCCAGCTGATCCTGCACCGCCGCCGGGCCCTGCCCTACCACGCGAACGGCATGACCCTCTTCGCGTACGACGCCTCGGGCGCCCCCCTGCTGGAGAAGACCTACTACTCGGTCGGCGGCGGCTTCGTGGTGGACGAGGACGCGGTCGGCGAGGACCGGATCAAGCTCGACGACACGGTGCTGAAGTACCCCTTCCGCTCCGGTGACGAGATGCTGCGCCTGGCCAAGGAGACCGGCCTGTCGATCTCCTCGCTGATGCTGGAGAACGAGAAGGCCTGGCGCACGGAGGAGGAGATCCGCGAGGGCCTGCTGGAGATCTGGCGGGTCATGCAGGCCTGCGTCTCGCGCGGCATGTCCCGCGAGGGCATCCTCCCCGGCGGCCTGCGGGTCAAGCGCCGCGCGGCGGCCACGGCGCGCCAGCTGCGCACCGAGGGCGACCCGCTGCTGCACCGCAGCGAGTGGACGACGATCTACGCGATGGCGGTGAACGAGGAGAACGCGGCGGGCGGCCGCGTCGTCACGGCCCCCACGAACGGCGCCGCGGGCGTCCTCCCGGCCGTCCTGCACTACTACGTGAACTTCGTGCCGGGCGCGGACGAGGACGGCGTGGTCCGCTTCCTGCTCGCCGCGGGCGCGATCGGCATGCTGTTCAAGGAGAACGCCTCGATCTCCGGCGCCGAGGTCGGCTGCCAGGGCGAGGTCGGCTCCGCCTGCTCGATGGCGGCGGGCGCCCTGGCCGAGGTCCTGGGCGGCACCCCGGAGCAGGTCGAGAACGCGGCCGAGATCGGCATGGAGCACAACCTGGGCCTGACCTGCGACCCGGTCGGCGGCCTGGTCCAGATCCCGTGCATCGAGCGCAACGGCATGGCGGCGGTCAAGGCGGTCACTGCCGCGAGGATGGCCATGCGCGGCGACGGCAGCCACAAGGTCTCCCTGGACAAGGTCATCAAGACCATGAAGGAGACCGGCGCCGACATGAAGGTCAAGTACAAGGAGACGGCCCGCGGCGGCCTCGCCGTCAACGTCATCGAGTGCTGACCTGACCCGGTCTCCGTACGGACGGGACCCCGGGCGCCGCGGCGCCCGGGGTCCCGTGCGTTTCCCGGCAGCCACTCGCCCGACCTGCGGCAACCGCCCGGATTTTCCCGGACGTTGAGGTTTGACGTGGATTGATCACGCTTCAGGGCGAACCGTGGGGGCTGGGGGTGGTACGGGGTGGTCCGGTGCGCAAGGGTGATCACGTGACGTCGCGGCCCCACCCCGGCGGCCGGCCAACCGCCGTGGACCGCAGCCCCTTCCCCTACGGAGGACCTCACCATGGCAAGCACCCGTAGCGCCCGCGTGATCGCCGCGCTCGCCGCGCTCCCTCTCGCCGCCCTGCTCTGCTCGGGCACCGCCGAGGCCGACAGCGGAGCCGGGGCGGGCATCTCGTCGAACGCGGCCGCGGCCGAGATCTTCGGCAGTGGCGTCCTCGGTTCCAACGCCGGCAACTCCTCGACCACCCAGCAGGTCGCCACCGGCTCCGGGGCGACCAACCAGAGCAACGGTGTCCAGCTGGCCGGAACCGACTCCGCGACCGTCGGGCAGAGCAACGGGAACGTTCCGCTCGTCGTCTCGCCCGTCCCGGTCGAGCCCGTCCCGTAGCCGCCCGGTGACCCTGCGGGCCCGTCCTCCGGCCGGAGGGCGGGCCCGTTCCCGTTCCTGTGCGAGGACGGGTCCGGGGACCCCCGGACCCGGGACTTTCGACCCGGTGGTGCGGGCCCGGGGGTGGACTAGCTTGGCGAGTCCCCCGTCACACCCCGAAGGGAGGGGAACCGGCCGTGGCCGTCATCGAGCACCGCGTCCTCCCCGTCCGCCTGGAGGCCGCCCCCGAGCCCGTCCCGCTGCAGGCGGCCTTCACGTACCGCTCCGACCGGCCCTGGGAGCTCGCCCTGGACTTCCAGGGGGCGGGCCGACACCTGGCGCGCCGGGTGTTCTCGCGGGACCTCCTGCTCGACGGGGAGGCGTGCGCCACGGGCGCGGGCGACATCCGGGTATGGCCCCGTCGGCGCCGCAGCGAGCCGCGGGTGTACCTGGCCTTCAGCAACGGCGAGCAGAGCTGTGCGGTCTCCGCCCGGGCCAAGGACGTCCGGGCGCTGTGCCGGCGGCTGGTGGAGTTGGTGCCCAGGGGCGAGGAGCAGCGGCACTACGACCTCGACGCGGAGCTGGACGGCCTCCTGATCAGGTGACGCGCCGACCCCCCGTCCACGAGGTGCCGGTTCGGGCGATTTCAGCGGAATGAGAATTTTGGTCGGTTTCGCCGCAACCATCGGCGCGCAGGGAGTGTCTCCGGCAGTGACACAGGTCCCCGTCTCTTGAGAACCAGGGGGGACGTCATGAACCACCTCCGCCGCCGGCAGACCGTGGCCCTTGCCACGGTGGCCCTCCTCACCGCCGGAATCGCCCTCGCCGCGCCCGCCTCCACCGCCCCGGCCCCGGCCGCCGCGGCGGCCGGGCGCACCGCCCTCCCGCTCGTCGTGAACGCCCGCTGGGCCGGGCACTGCGCGTACGACCGGATCGTCGTCGACCTGCGGGGACGTGTCCCCGACGTCGAGGTCACCCGCGTCCCGAGGCTGTACCGGGACGGGTCGGGCGAGCCCGTCCCGCTGGCCGGGAAGCACTTCCTCCAGATCCGCCTGCACCCCGCCGACGCGCACCTGCGCTCCGGCGAGAGCGCCTACCGCGGGCCGAAGCTCGCCACGATCGACCTGCCCGCCCTGAAGGGCTTCGCCATGACGGGCGACTTCGAGGGGTACGTCACCTTCGGCGCCGCCTTCGACAGCAGGCCGTCGTACACCTCGTTCACCCTGCGCTCGCCCGACCGGTTCGTGCTGGACGTCGCGCACCGCAGCGTGTGCTGCGGCTGAGTCGAGCCCCCGTACGGCCGGACGGCCCTGCGACCGTCCGGCCGTACCGCCTGGCCGTCAGCGGTGCTCGGGGTTGGGGTAGTCGAAGCGGCAGCCGGCGTCCCAGGCCGAGCGCTGGTTGCCGTGGGCGGGGATGCCGCCGGAGCGCTTGAGCAGGGCCGCCAGGTGCATCAGGTTCCACGACATGAACGTCGTGTTCCGGTTGGTGAAGTCGTTCTCCGGTCCGCCGGAGCCCGGGTCGAGGTAGGAGGGGCCCGGACCGGCCTCGCCGATCCAGCCGGCGTCGGCCTGCGGCGGGATCGCGTATCCGAGGTGCTGGAGGCTGTAGAGGACGTTCATGGCACAGTGCTTCACGCCGTCCTCGTTGCCCGTGATCAGCGCACCGCCGACGCGCCCGTAGTAGGCGTACTGGCCCTTCTCGTT
The DNA here is from genome assembly GCF_051550185.1 of Streptomyces pallidus (ex Mingjun et al. 2026). NCBI lineage: Bacteria > Bacillati > Actinomycetota > Actinomycetes > Kitasatosporales > Streptomycetaceae > Streptomyces > Streptomyces pallidus (ex Mingjun et al. 2026). Next base: position 2,570,636 of record NZ_CP196181.1, read on the forward strand.
CAGGATCGAGGAGCAGGCGTAGAGCCGCTCGACGACCTGCTTCATGACGGAGCTGTTGTCGCCGAGCCAGATCGGCCCGCACAGGACGAGGATGTCGGCGTCCATGATCTGGCTGTACAGGACCGGCCACTGGTCGGTTTCCCAGCCGTGCTCGGTCATGTCCGGCCAGACCCCGGTGGCGATGTCGTGGTCGACGGCGCGGATCAGGGAGGTCCGGGCGCCGGCCGCCTCCATGACGGCCCGGCTGCGCGTGATCAGACCCTCCGTGTTGCTGGTCTCGGGCGAGCGTTTGAGCGTGCAGTTGACGTAGACGGCGGTCAGGTCGGAGTAGTCGAACGCCCCGGCGTCCGTCCCCCGCTGCGGGTTCGCGGTGTCGTGTTCGGCGGCCACCCTCCCAGCCTGCGGCGACGCCGGGCCCCACGGCGACCGGAGGGCGCCCGTCCGGGGGGCGCTCCCGGCCCCCTCCCGGTCGGACGCCCATGCCACCGCTCCCGGCCGCACCCCGCGCACGCCCCGGCGGCGCCGGTTGGAGCGCATGAACGGAAGAGCGCCCCAGCACGCGCCGGTCCGCCCCCGACGGCTGACCGGGCCAGAACTTCCGCGCCCCTGCCGTCGTTTCGCCCGTCCGCCCCCGAGCACACCGGTACGCCGCCGGCCCGAAGCGGAATCTCCGGGCCCAACAGGCGCGCCGGAGCCGGGTTGTTACGGGTCCGCGGGGCGGACTAGGGTCATCAGGCCTTGGTGTACGGGAAACCGGTGCAAGACCGGTGCGGCCCTCGCCACTGTGAACGGGAAGTCCGGCTCCACTCCTGCGGGAAAGCCACTGGGCAGCGCGGGTAGGGACCCGCACCGCCCGGGAAGGCGGAGCCAGGGCATCAGTACCCGTGAGCCAGGAGACCGGCCAGGGCGCGTTGTCCATCCACGAGGTGCTGGAGAGGTCTCCCACTCATGCATATAGCCGAGGGCTTCCTGCCCCCCTGGCACGCGGTCGCCTGGGGCGCCGCGTCCGCCCCCTTCGTCGTCCACGGGGTGCGCGCCCTCACCCGCGAGGTGAAGGCCAACCCCGAGAGCACCCTGTTGCTCGGCGCGTCCGGCGCGTTCACCTTCGTCCTGTCCGCACTGAAGATCCCGTCGGTGACGGGCAGCTGCTCGCACCCCACCGGGACCGGGCTCGGCGCGATCCTGTTCCGGCCGCCCATCATGGCGGTGCTCGGCACGATCACCCTCCTCTTCCAGGCGCTGCTGCTCGCACACGGCGGACTGACCACGCTCGGCGCCAACGTCTTCTCCATGGCCATCGCCGGACCCTGGTCGGGCTACTGCGCCTACCTGCTGCTGCGGCGGTGCAACGCCCCGCTGATGGTGTCCGTGTTCTTCGGCGCCTTCTTCGCCGACCTCGTCACCTACTGCGTGACCTCGGTCCAGCTGGCGCTGGCCTTCCCGGACCCGGGCACGGGCTTCCTCGGCGCGCTCGCGAAGTTCGGCGGCATCTTCGCCGTCACCCAGATCCCGCTCGCCGTGAGCGAGGGCCTGCTGACCGTCCTCGTGATGCGGCTGCTGATGCAGTCCAGCAAGTCCGACCTGGTCCGGCTGGGCGTCGCCAAGCTCAGCGGCCGCTCCGAGCAGAAGACGGCGGTGTGACGCGATGAACCCGAGCCGGAACACGAAGATCAACGTTCTGCTGCTGCTCCTGGTGGCGGCGCTGGCCGTACTGCCCCTCGCCCTCGGCCTCGGCGAGGGCAAGGAGGAACCGTTCACGGGTGCCGACGCACAGGCGGAGGCGGCCATCACCGAACTGAAGCCGGACTACGAGCCCTGGTTCTCCCCGCTCTACGAGCCCCCGTCCGGAGAGGTCGAGTCGGCCCTGTTCGCCCTCCAGGCGGCGCTGGGCGCGGGCGTGCTCGCGTACTACTTCGGCGTCCGCCGGGGCCGCCGCCAGGGCGCGGCCGCCGCGGCGGCGGGCGGCGACGCCCCGGCTCCCACCCCGGAGTCGTAGCCGGTGCTGCCGATCGACGTGGCCGCGCACAGCAGTCGCTGGCGGGGCCGCCATCCGCTGGAGAAGGCGCTGCTCGGGCTGGGTCTGACCATCAGCGCCCTGTGCCTGCCGCCCTGGCCCGGCGGACCGCTCGTGGCCGCCGCGACCCTCGCCGTGCTCCTCGGGCCGGCCGGGGTCGCCGGGCGGCAGCTGTGGCGGGCCTTCCGGATCCCGCTCGGTTTCTGCTTCACCGGGGCGCTGCCGCTGCTCGTCGCGCTCGGCGGCCCGGCGGGTCCGGTCTCGCTGGCCCCGCACGGGCCGCGGCTCGCCGCCGAACTGCTGCTGCGCACGTCCGCGGCCTCGCTCGGGGTGCTGCTGTTCGCGTTCACCACGCCCGTGTCGGACGTGCTGCCCCGGCTGGTCCGGGCCGGGGTGCCGGCGCCGGTGGTGGACGTGGCCCTGGTCATGTACCGCATCGGCTTCCTGCTGCTCGACTCCCTCGCCCAGGTGCGGCGCGCGCAGGCGGCCCGCCTCGGGAACACGGGCCGGGCGGCGGCGTGGCGTTCGGTGGCCGGGCTCGCCGCCACCTCGTTCGTACGGGCCTTCGACCGCGCGGCGCGGCTCCAGTCGGGCCTCGCCGGGCGCGGCTACGACGGTGCACTGCGGGTGCTCGTCCCCGAGGCGACGCTCTCCTGGCGCTTCCTGGCGGCCTCGGCGGCCCTGCTCGCGGCCGTGACCGCACTGACCCTCACCCTGAAGGGGCTGTACCTGTGAACCCGTTGGTGGAACTGGCCGGAGCCGGCTACGCGTACGAGGACGGCCCGGCGGTGCTGACCGGCGTGGACTTCGCCATCGCCGAGGGCCGGGCGCTGGTCCTGCTCGGCCGCAACGGCAGCGGCAAGACCACGCTGATGCGGCTGCTCAGCGGTGGCCTGCGGCCCGGGTCGGGCGAACTGCGGCTGGACGGGACTCCCGTCGGCCACGACCGGGCGGGCCTGACCCGGCTGCGGACGGCGGTCCAGCTGGTGGTCCAGGACCCCGACGACCAGTTGTTCGCCGCCTCGGTGGAGCAGGACGTGTCCTTCGGCCCGATGAACCTCGGCCTGCCCGCCGCGGAGGTACGGGCCCGGGTGGACTCCGCACTGGCCGCGCTCGACATCACCGCGCTGCGGGACCGCCCCACGCACCTGCTCTCGTACGGGCAGCGCAAGCGCGCGGCGATCGCGGGCGCGGTGGCGATGGCCCCGCGGGTGCTGATCCTCGACGAGCCGACGGCCGGACTCGACCCGGACGGGCAGGAGCGGCTGCTCGACACCCTGGCGGGGCTGCGCTCGCGCGGCACCACCGTGGTGATGGCCACGCACGACGTCGAGCTGGCGGTGCGCTGGGCCGACGACGCGGCCGTCCTGACCCCGGCGGGCATCCGCTTCGGCCCGGCCGGGAAGCTGCTCGCCGAACCGGAGCTGCTCGCCGCGGCGGGCCTGCGCCAGGCCTGGTCGCCGGCGGTGGCGGCGTTCCTGCGGGCGCGGGACCTGCTGGAGCCGGACGCGGCGGGCCCCGGCACCCCCGAGGCCCTGGCCGCCTGGCACTAGTGCGGTCACGGCACCGGTGCCCGGCACCACTGCCCGGCGCCGGCGTGCGGCGAACCTAGGATGACGGCATGTCGCTGCCGCACGCCATCCTCACCGCCCTGCTCGAGAAGCCCTCGTCCGGGCTGGAACTGACCCGGCGGTTCGACAAGTCGATCGGGTACTTCTGGTCCGCGACGCACCAGCAGATCTACCGCGAGCTGGGCCGGCTGGAGGAGGCCGGTCTGATCCGGGCCCTGCCGAGCGAGGCGCCGGTGCGGGGTCAGAAGAAGGAGTACGAGGTCCTGCCCGCCGGCGGCGCGGAGCTCGCGCGGTGGATCGGCGAGAGCCAGGACCCGAAGGCCATCCGGGACCCCCTGCTGCTGCGGGTGCGGGCCGCGGGCGTGGCCGGGGTGCAGGGGCTGGCCGGGGAGCTGCGGCGCCACCTGGAGCTGCACCGGCGGCAGCTGGCGCTGTACGGGGCGATCGAGGAGAAGGACTTCCCCCCGGAGCGGGACTCCGACGAGGACCGGCTGCGCCGGCTCGTGCTGCACGGCGGGATCGGCCTGGAGACGTTCTGGCTGCGCTGGCTGGAGGAGGCCCTGGCCGAGGTCGAGGACATCGCCCGGCCGGGCGGAGCCGCGGATGCCGCCGCGGACGCCCCGGCCGAACCGGGCGGCGCACCGTAGGACGTGGCCGCGCGGGCCGGGCCGGCGGGCAGGCCGCAGCCCCCGTACCGCCGGCGGGGCAGTACGGGGGCTGCGGTGCGGGGCCCTACTTGTTCAGGGAGGCCCAGAACTCGTCGAAGCTCATCAGGCCGTCGCCGTTCGTGTCCTTGGCGGCGATCACGGAGTCCGCGACCGGGCCCGTCACGAACGGGTCGCCCATCTCCGCCATGGCGTGACGGAACTCGTCGGCCGTGACGAAGCCGTCGCCGTCCGCGTCGAACCTGCCGAACGTCGCCCGTGCGCTCTCGATGTCGGCCACTGGGATCCACCCCTTCTTGGTGCTCGTTGACCGGCTCAGGGTAGCGCCAGTCGGGAACGACCGCCGCTACCGGGTCCCGTTCAGGCGGCAGAAAGAAATTCAATTACCGTTCCGTAGCGCGGAAGCGACAATTTCCGGCCGAGAGAGCCCGCTCGGGCTTGTCACGTTCCGGGGCCACCGCATAACGTACCGGCATTACCGCCACACCAGGAGCGCAGGGCTCCCAGGGACATGCGGCAACAAGGGCGATCACACAGGTGACGATCGCAGCAGACGCACCATTCGAAGTTCTGCCCTTCACCCGCGCTTGCCGCCATGTCTGGGATGAGGGCGACCACGTGCTCATCGGAGTGAGTCCTGGCCACAGCTACTTCGGCTCCGAGCGCGTCAACAGCCTCGCCCGGTGGGCGGCGCCCCGCTTCGCGCAGGTCGACTTCGTGGACGCGGACCTCCATGTGGACCGCATGTTCGCGGCTTTCGGCTACAGCCGGGAGCACGCGGAGAAGCGGGCCGCGAAGGAGATCAAGGCGGTCCGCCGACGGATCGTCAAGGGCGTCGAGGAATCGGGACACCCGCATGCGGGGGTCCGCGTGCGGGCGCTTTCCGAGTTCGATTCCAACCCGGTGTACCAACTTCTGCACCGGCGCGTCCGCCGTTTCCTCGAAACCGATGACGAATTCCGCAGGGGCCGCGAGGAGATGGCCCTCCGTTTCGTCGGACCGAAGTTGCCGGAAGGTGAATCCATCACGGCCGGACAGTTGCAGGTCTGTTTCGACTACCTGGCGGCGGAGCTGCCGTTCTTCGTGGACACCCCGAGCATTCTCGACGTGCCGTCGTCCGTGGCGGCGTACCACGTCCGGATGCCGCTGACGGACGTCCTCTACGGTCGCGGCGGGGGCCTGCGCGCGACCCGCGACCAGGCCTACGCCGTCGTCCGGCCGGAGGCCGCCGGGTTCGCGGAGCTCAGGGAGGCCGACCCGGACTCGGCGCACCTGACCGACGAGATGTTCGCGACGGTCGCCGTCTCCCTGTCCTGGCCGTCCTCGCGCTGCTCCAGCGGCCCGAGCTCATCGACCACCTGCGCCGCCCTCCGGAGCGCACGGGGAAGGCGGTCGACGAGCTGCTGCGCTGGAACCTGTCCGTCGGCGACGGCCTGCCGCGCATCGCACGGGCGGACGTGCGGGTCGGCGACGTGCTGGTCCGGGAGGGCGAGCTCGTCCTCGTCCTGCTGGAGGGGGCCAACTTCGACCCGGAGGCCTTCGCGCGCCCGGACGAGCTGGACCTGGAGCGGGAGAGTGCCAGCACCCACCTGGCGTTCGGGGCCGGCCGGCACTACTGCCCGGCCTCGGCCCTGGCCCGGGCCCACGCCGAGATCGCGCTGGAGGTGCTCGTGGAGCGGCTGCCCGGTCTGCGGCTCGCGGTGCCCGCGGAGAACCTGGGGTGGCGTACGGGCTTCATCAAGCGGCGGACGGAACGGCTCCCGGTCGCCTGGTGAGGATGCGGCGGCGTCCCGGGAGGCTGTGCGGGCTCCCGGGGCGCCGGCGCGCGGCGGTGGACTCCTCCGGGCAGCCCACTAGCGGAAGACGCCGGTGTGGCCGAGGGAGTAGCGACCCGGCTGCGGGTAGACGGCCAAGCCGTGGGGGCCGCCGCCGACCGGGATCCGGGCGAGCTGCTTGCCGGTGGCCGTGTCGATCGCGTAGACCTCGCCGTGGTAGCGGCCGGACAGCCACAGCACCTTGCCGTCGGCGGAGACGCCGCCCATGTCGGGGCTGCCGCCGTTCGGCAGCTGCCACTTCTTGGTGAGCCGGTTCTGCTTGAAGTCGAACACCGAGATGGTGCCCTCGCCGCGGTTGGAGATGTACATCTCGCGGGAGTCGCGGCTGACGTACAGGCCGTGGCAGCCCTTGCCGGTGGGCAGCAGCTGGGGGGTGCCCAACTTCTGGCCGCCGACCACCCACACGCCGTGCGCCATCATGTCGGCGACGTAGAACGTCCTGCCGTCCGGGGAGATCTTGACGTCCTGCGGCATGGCGCCCTCGAAGGGCAGCTTCTGCTGGCCGATGACCTCCATCTTCTCGGTGTCGACCTTGAGGAGTTCGCCGGAGAACTCGCAGCTGACGATGAAGTAGCGGCCGTCCGCGGAGAAGTCCGCGTGGTTGACGCCGTAGCAGGTCGTGGGGACGGTCTTGACCCGGTTCATGGTGTGCGCGTCGCGGAAGACGATCTCCTTGTCCATCGAGGCCATGACCACCGCGTACTTGCCGTTCGGCGTGAAGTACAGGTTGTACGGGTCGTGCACCTCGACCGGCTCGCCGGCCTCGCCGGTGGCGGGGTTGATGGGCGTGAGGGTGTGCCCGCGGTTGTTGTTGACCCACAGGGTCTTCAGGTCCCACGAGGGGACCACGTGCTGGGGCTGGATCCCGACCGGGATGGTGTCGATGACCTTGTACGTCGCGGGGTCGATGACGGACACCGTGTTGGAGGTGGTGTTCGGCACGTAGACCCGGGACGGGAACTCCCTGACCACCGGGGAGAGCTGGTTCGGCCGGTCGGCCGCGTACACGTCGTGGGGGTCGAGGAGCGGCGGCATGCCGGGGAGGCCGGGCGGGACCGCCGGGACGGCCTTGACGGGCGGCTGGGCCGCGGCCTTGGAGCCGAGCGCCTCGGCGGGGCGCTTGCCGCCGGCCGATCCGCAGCCGGCCAGGGCGGCGAGGACCAGACCGGCCAGGAGCACGGTGGCCTTCCGGGGAAGGCGGGTGGTCGTCATGGGGTCAGCAGCTCCGTGGTGGTCACCGCGCGCAGTTCGCGGCGCGCGAGTTCTTCGAGGAGGGGCGGCATCGCGTCGACCGTGTCCGCGTAGCCGAAGTGCAGGCTCACCACCGATCCGCTGCGGATCGTCCCGGTGACGGTGCGGATGACGGCCGCCGCGCCGGGCGAGGTGAAGTCGAGGGAGTCCACGTCGTACGAGAGGACGTGCGGGTAGCCCGCGCGTCGGGCCAGCTTCCGGACGAGGGGGGTGGCGTGCTGCGTCTGCGAGGGGCGGAACCAGGTGCCGATGGAACCGGTGAGGCGCTTGAGCCGCTGGGCGCAGGCGATGATCTCGGCGTAGGCCTCGGCCTCGGCCATGGCGTTGACGGCGAGGTGGCGCTGGGTGTGGTTGCCGAGCTCGTGGCCGCCGTCCAGGACCCGGCGGGCGATGTCCGGGTAGGTGTCGAGCCAGGCGCCGATCGCCAGGACGGTGACCCGGGCGCCCGCGCGTTCGGCTTCGGCGAGCACGGACCGGGCGGTGGCGGGGTCCCCGTTGCCGTGGAAGGTGAGGGCGACCCGGGGCCGGTCCCGGGGGCCGTGCACGATCTCCTCGGGCTGTCCGGGGAAGCGGCGCGGGGCCCGGGCGGGGGCGGCGCCGGGCGGCCGGCCGGGGACGGCCTGCGCCGGTTCTGCCGCGGGGGTGTGCGGTGCGGGGGCCGGGCCGCCCGGCACGGCGCCGCACGCGGTGGCGAGGGCGGCGGCCGCGGCCGCCGCGCCGGCGCGGAGGGCGGACCGGCGGTCCGGGGAGCAGGGCACCCGCCCATTTAAGAGGGAAATCTCCCCGAAGATAACGATTGACCCAATTCGATACCCCCGGCCGAAGTGCAGCCGTTCGGCGGTCAAGACGTCGCGGGATCAAGGAATCACACGGAGGAGCGGATACCTATTCAATAATTGCGAGGCAGGTGGTCGACCTCACCTAGGATTTAGATGCAAACTCTTGAGATTTGCACACTTATGTCCAAGTTGGGACTTTTGGCATTCGGCCCCCCGTCTGCCATAGTCGGAGGCACGGCTTCCCCATTGACCCGAGCGAAGTCGCCCCGCCGGGGATCACACCCCCTTCGATCCTCGGCGCACCCATGAAGCCCCCACCACGCCCCACTACGGCGGACGGGGGCTTCAGGCGTTCCACGGACCGCTTCAGCGGTCGGCCACCCGCATCTCGAACCAGGTGGTCTTGCCGCGGGGCAGCAGGTCGGCACCCCAGCGGTCGGAGAGCTTGTCGACGAGGAAGAGTCCCCGGCCGGTGGTGTCCAGCTCGTGGACCGGCATCAGGCAGGGCAGCCCGCGCGAGGGGTCTCGCACCTCGACCCGGATCCAGCCGCGCCGCCGGTGCATCCGTAAGCCGAAGGAGCGGGCACCGGTGTGCCGCACCGCGTTGCCGACGAGCTCGGAGACGAGCAGGACGGTGTGCTCGGACACCTGCGGAGAGAAGCCCCAGAAGCGGATCACCACGTACCGGGTGAGCCGGCGGGCCGTTCCGGCCGACTCCGGCATGGACGGCAGCGTCACCTCCGCGTCGGCCGGATTTCCGTACAGTTCCAGTGCCCTGAGGCCCTGTTCGTCCTCCAGAGCCGCCGTCGGCCGCACGGGGGAAGCGCTGTTGCGCTGCCGCGGCTGTTCCACACCCTCCAGGCCCGCCATGAACCCATCATGGACGGCCGGTGTACCCGTACGGGCCGTTCCGCGGGAAAACACCCCTCGCAGGGGCGGACCCCAAGACACTGCTCTGGCATATGCGTTGGGCAATCGGACTCCGGCACAACCACCCTGATCTGCGACGACACACCGCGCGTCGGCGATCATCCGGAGCAAATCACCGGCCCTCCTTAACCCTGCCTTAAGGTGGGGCTAATCCACCCCCACGGAGGACCGGCGACAACCGGACACGCCTCAGAGGAACTTGGCCTTGCCCGGCCCCTCCTCGACGAAGCTGCGCATGCCGCGCTCGCGGTCCTCGGTGGCGAACAGGCCCGCGAACCAGTTGCGTTCGATGGTCAGGCCGGTGTCGATGTCCGCCTCCAGACCAGCGTCCACGCACTCCTTCGCGGCGCGCAGCGCGATGGCCGGCCCCTGGGCCAGCTTCGCGGCCCAGGCGTGCGCCTGCTCGTACACCTCGGCGGCGGGCACGACACGGTCCACGAGACCGAGGGAGAGCGCCTCGTCGGCCTTGACCATCCGGCCGGTGAAGATGAGGTCCTTGGCCTTGGAGGGGCCGATGAGTCGGGACAGCCGCTGGGTGCCGCCGGCGCCCGGGATCAGGCCGAGCAGGATCTCCGGCTGGCCGAGCTTCGCGTTGTCGGCGGCGATGCGGTAGTCGGCGCACAGGGCCAGCTCGCAGCCGCCGCCCAGGGCGTAGCCGGTGACGGCCGCGACGACCGGCTTGGGGATCCGGGCCACGGCGGTGAAGGCGTCCTGCAGGGCGCGGGACCGGGCGACCATCGCCGCGTGGTCCATCGTCTGCATCTCCTTGATGTCCGCGCCGGCGGCGAACACCTTCTCACCGCCGTAGATGATCACGGCGCGGACGTCGGACCGGTCGGTGGCCTCCGCGGCCAGCTCGCGCAGCCGGTCCTGGGTGGCGATGTCCAGGGCGTTCATGGGCGGCCGGTCCAGGCGGATGGTGCCGACGCCTTCGGAGACTTCGAGAGAGAGGGTCATACGGGGAAGGTTAGCCCCGGTTAACAGAAGTGGCCCGGTGCTGTGGGTCACAGCACCGGGCCGCTTCGGGGCCGCTTTCGACTACGCGGCGGCGGGGACTACTTGATCCACTCCGCCCAGTCCATGTTCCAGCCGTTGAGGCCGTTGTCCGGGGCGATCTGCTTGTCCTTCGAGTTCTTCACGACGACCACGTCGCCGATCAGCGACTCGTCGAAGAACCAGGCGGCGGGCTGGTTGCCGTCACCGGCGCCGCGGACGTCCTTCAGGCCGACGCAGCCGTGGCTGACGTTCTCCGAGCCGAAGGTGCTCGACGGGGCCCAGTAGTTGCCGTGGACGAAGGTGCCCGAGTTCGACAGGCGCATCGCGTGCGGGACGTCGGAGATGTCGTACTCGCCGCCGAAGCCGACGGTCGCGCCGTTCATCCGGGTCACCTTGTACTTCTCACTGATGACCATCTGCCCGTTGTAGGTGGTCGTCGACGGGGCGCCCGCGGTGATCGGGATGTTCTTGATGACCTGGCCGTCGCGGACCACCTGCATGGTGTGCTCGCTCGCGTCGACCGTCGTGACCTGCGAGCGGCCGATGGTGAAGGTGACCGTACGGGTCTGCTTGCCGTAGACGCCGGGCCGGCCCTCGACACCGTCGAGCGCGATCTTCACGGTGACCTTCGTGCCCGCGGCCCAGTACTTCTCCGGGCGGAAGTCGAGGCGGTCGTTGCCGAACCAGTGGCCCTCGACCGGGACCGACGGCTCGGCCGTGACGGTGATGGCCTTCTCCACGGCCTCGGTGTTGGTGATGCCGCGGGTGAAGTTGAACGACACCGGCATGCCCACGCCGACGGTCTGGCCGTCCTCCGGCGTGTAGTGGCCGACGAACGTGTTCTTCGGGGTGAGGGTGGTGAAGGTGGTGTCCTTGGCGGACTCCCGGCCCGCCTCGTCCTTGGCGACGGCGTGCACCTTGTACTCGGTGGCCGCCGCCAGGTGGCGTGCCGGCTCCCAGCTCGACCCGTCGGCGCCGAGCTTGCCCTCCACCGCATTGCCCTTGGTGTCGGCGACGGTCACCGTGGTGAGCTTGCCGCCGGTGCTCGTGATCTTCAGGACACCGCTGGTCTCGACTTCCTTGGAGCCGTCGTCCGGCTTGACGCTGACGACGGCCTTCGACGCCTCGTTGCCGGCCTTGCCTCCCCCGGCGGCGCCGCCGCCGTTGCCGGCCCCCGAACCGCCGCCCGAGCCGCCGCCGCTGCACGCACTGGTGAACAGCAGTGCCGCTCCCAGCAGGAGGGCCGGCAGGCCGGTGCGGCGGGCGCGGCCGCGTATCGGCTGCAGGTTCACTCTTCTCTTCTCCCCATGTCCCCCGCGCGCGGACGGTCGCGCGCATGCCGACAGGAAATCACATGGAGATATCACGAAGAGAAACGGTCATGTCACCGTTCCGTCCCAAGAAGCGTGGTACGGCACCCCGGCACGGTCAGCGGGGCCACCCCGGCTCCGGAACGTCCAGGCCGGGCAGACCGCCCTGGTCCCACTCCCTGCCGTCCGACTGCTCCCCGCCCTCGTCCTCGCCGCCGTCCGCGTCCTCGCCCGGGGGCTCCTTCGCCTCATCCTCGTGCTCGTCCTTGCCGGGGTGCCCCTCGTCCCTGCCCTTGTCCTTCTCCTCGCTTGTCCTTCTCCCCCTTGTCCTTGCCCTTCTCCTTGTCCTTGTCGCCGTCCTCGTCCTTGCCCTGGTGGTCGCGGTCGTTGTGCAGCGTCACCTCCAGCGCCCCTCCGGGGGTGTTCGCGTCCAGCCGCAGCGGCCCGGTGACCCGGTTCGGCGGGAGGGCGTAGTCCTCGGGTGCGGCCGTCTCCCTCAGGTAGTACGAGCCCTCCTCCAGCCCCTCGAAGTCGCAGGTGCCCTCGGTGTCCGTGGCGCAGCCCGGGTGGGCGAGGAGGTCCGCGGTGCCGCCCCTGGTCTGCAGGCCCGCGGTGCCGTTCGTCTCGCGCCAGAGCTCGAACACGACCCCGCGCAGCGGCTGCCCGCTCTTGCGGTCCTTCTTCAGCAGCCGGATCCGGTGCCCGCTCACCTCCTGGGCCGAGGCCCCCGGGCAGCGGCGCCCTGCGGGCGGCGGCAGCCGGAGCGGTGGTGTCGGGACCGTCCCGCCGCGGCGGGACCGGCCGCGGGCGCGGTGGCGGGCACCCCAGCGGCCAGGACGGCTCCGATCGCGAGCCGGAGGGCCCAGTTCCCCGCTGCCATGACGCTCCGTCTCCGTCGCCTGCGCTGATCTGCCCTGACAGGCTGGGGGCAGGAGGCGGCCGGGGGGCGCGGGGACACTCCCCCGCTAAGGCAATCCGATCACACGGATCACCCGTGCGGGCAGCGCCGGGCGGGTGGGGCGGCGCCGGGCGGGAGGGGTGCCGTGCGGCGGTGCCGTGCGGGGGTTGCGGGCCGAGCCGGGTCAGGCGATCGCGGAGCCTGCCACCCAGTCGGCCCAGGACATGTTCCAGCCGCCCAGCCCGTTGTTCGGCGCGACCGTCTTGTCCGTCGAGTTGACGACCTCCACCACGTCCCCGATCAGGGTCCGGTCGAAGAACCAGCCGGCGGGGGTATCCGACCCGCCGCCCTTGTCGTCGCGGAGCCCGATGCAGCCGTGGCTGACGTTGGTGGCACCGAAGGTGTCGGGGCTGGCCCAGTAGTTGCCGTGCAGGAAGGTCCCGGACGTGGTCAGCCGCAGGGCGTGCGGGACGTCGGGGATGTCGTACTCGCCGCCGAAACCGACGGTCTGGCCGTTCATGCGGGTGACGTCGTACATCTCGGTCACCACCATCTTCCCGTTGTAGGTGGTGTTCTCGGGCGAGCCCGCGGTGATCGGGACCGTGGACAGGACCTGCCCCTCGCGGCGGACCACCATGGTGTGCGCGGCCGCGTCCACGGTGGAGACCTGGGAGCGGCCCACGGTGAACGTGACGGTCTTGTCCTGGACGCCGTACGCGCCGGGGGCGCCCTGGACGTCGCGCAGCCGCATCCGGACGGAGACCTCGGTCCCCGGCTTCCAGTAGTGCTGGGGACGGAAGTCGAGGCGGTCGCGGCCGAACCAGTGGCCGACGACCTCGACGGCCGGGTCGGCGGTGACGGTGATGGCCCGCTCCACCTCGGCCCGGTTCTCGATGGGCCGGCTGAAGTTGAACGAGACGATCATGCCGACACCGACGGTGGAGCGGTTCTCGGGCTTGAAGTAGCCGATGAACCGCTCCCCGGGGACGTAGGTGGTGAACGTGGTGTGCCGGGCCTGGCGGCGGTCGTGGCCGTCGCGGGCGACCGCGTCGACGGTGTACTTGGCGGCGAGGGCCAGCTTCCCGGCCCTCGGGTCGGGGCTCCAGCTCAGGCCGTCGGGGGCGATGCTGCCGGGGACCCGCTCCTCCTGGGCGTCCTCCACCTTGGTGACCACGACCCGCTCCAGGCGCCCTTCGGGCACCCGCACGGTCAGCGGGCCGTCGGCCGACACCCCCTTGGCGTTGTCCTCCGGAGTGATCCGAATGGCCTCCTCCGGCGACCGGGGTTTACCGGGCAGCTGGATCTCGACCGGTGAGCGGCCGTCCCCGGTGCATCCGGCCAGGCCGCCCAGCACGCACGTCCACGCCGCGAGTGCGGCCCAGCCCGCCCCCGCCCGCCTCGTCACAAGTCTCACGAACCCTCCAACGACCGGGCCCCCCGGGGGAAACGTGGCCACGGGCCACGTTCCGGGGGGAACTGTCCGGGCAGAACAGTGGGAAGGACCAGACGGGGGCGGGACCGGGCCGGGACGCCCGGGCCGCACAGCCCTGCCCCCGCCGGTACCCAGGAGCCGTGGAGGCGGGCAGTGTCGAGCGCAGCCGAGCAAGAGGCGGTGGATACCGCCGCCGTGGGGGCAGTCGAGGCCCCGGTCGTCGTCGCGCAGGGCCGGGAGCCGGGGCGGCGGGCCGCGCCGCCCGAGGGCCCCCCGGTGTGGCCGGGGTCCTCGCACCCGTTGGGGGCGCGGTTCCGGGCCGGACCGGACGGGACGGCCGGCACCAACTTCGCGCTGTGGGCGCAGGGCGCGGAGGCCGTGGAGGTGTGCCTGTTCGACGCCGACGGGGCCGAGACCCGGTGTGCGCTGACCGAGCTGACGCACGAGATCTGGCACGGCTTCCTGCCGGGGGTGCGGCCCGGGCAGCGGTACGGCTTCCGGGTGCACGGCCGCTGGGACCCGTGGACGGGCGCCCGGTTCAATCCGGCGAAGCTGCTGCTGGACCCGTACGCGCGGGCCGTCGACGGCGGCGAGGGGAACGACTACGGCGCGCTGCCGCCGGAGGTGTACGGGCACGTCCGGGACTGGCCGCAGCAGTACATCGCGGACACCGTGCGCGACGACCGGGACTCGGCGCCGTACGTGCCCAAGGGGGTGGTGGTCCACGATGACGACGACTGGTCGGACGACGTCCGGCCGAAGACCCCGTGGGCCGACTCGGTCATCTACGAGCTGCACGTGCGCGGCTTCACCATGACCCACCCGGACGTCCCGCGGGAGCTGCGCGGCACGTACGCGGGCCTGGCCCACCCCGCCGCGATCGAACACCTGACCAGGCTCGGGGTGACCGCGGTGGAGCTGCTGCCCGTGCACCAGTTCGCGCACGAGGACCACCTGCTGCGCCGGGGGCTGCGCAACTACTGGGGCTACAACTCGATCGGCTACTTCGCCCCGCACGCCGGATACTCCTCGTCCGGCACGGCCGGGCAGCAGGTCGGCGAGTTCAAGCGGATGGTGCGGGCACTGCACGCGGCGGGGATCGAGGTCATCCTCGACGTGGTCTACAACCACACGGCGGAGGCCGGGGAGCTGGGCCCGACCCTGTCGCTGCGCGGCATCGACAACCGCGGCTACTACCGGCTCCAGTCCGACCAGCGCCGCTACGCGGACTACACCGGCTGCGGGAACACCCTGCACGCGGGCCGCCCCCACGTCCTGCGCCTGATCACGGACTCGCTGCGCTACTGGGTCACGGAGATGGGCGTGGACGGCTTCCGCTTCGATCTGGCGGCGGCGCTGGCCCGGTCGATGCACGACGTGGACATGCTCTCGCCGTTCCTCGCGGTGATCGCCCAGGACCCGGTCCTGCGGCGGGTGAAGCTGATCGCCGAGCCGTGGGACGTGGGCTCGGGCGGCTACCAGGTGGGGGCCTTCCCGCCGCTGTGGACGGAGTGGAACGACCGCTACCGGGATGCCGTGCGGGACTTCTGGCGGGGCGCGCTGCCCGACGTACGGGACCTGGGGTACCGGCTGTCGGGGTCGAGCGACCTGTACGCGTGGGGCGGGCGGCGGCCGTACGCCTCGGTGAACTTCGTGACCGCCCACGACGGTTTCA
Source organism: Streptomyces pallidus (ex Mingjun et al. 2026) (assembly GCF_051550185.1). Classification (NCBI taxonomy): domain Bacteria; kingdom Bacillati; phylum Actinomycetota; class Actinomycetes; order Kitasatosporales; family Streptomycetaceae; genus Streptomyces; species Streptomyces pallidus (ex Mingjun et al. 2026). The sequence goes on from NZ_CP196181.1 coordinate 2,585,992, forward strand.
CCCTGCGCGACCTGGTGTCGTACGAGCGCAAGCACAACGAGGCGAACGGCGAGGCGGGCCGGGACGGCACCAACGACAACCGCTCGTGGAACTGCGGTGCGGAGGGCGAGACGGACGACGCCCGGATCCGCCGGCTGCGGCGGCGGCAGCTGCGCAACCTGCTGACCACGCTGCTGCTGTCCACGGGGGTGCCGATGCTGGTGGCGGGCGACGAGTTCGGGCGGACCCAGGGCGGCAACAACAACGCGTACTGCCAGGACAACGAGACGGGCTGGGTGGACTGGTCGCTGCTGGAGGATCCGGCCTGGCGGGAGCTGTGCACGCTGACCGAGCGGCTGGTCGAGCTGCGCCGGCGACACCCGGTGCTGCGCCGGAAGGCGTTCTTCTCGGGTCGGGCGCAGGGCGCGGACGGGCTGCGGGACCTGGCCTGGTTCACCCCGGCGGGCGTCGAGATGACCGAGCGGGACTGGTACGCGCCGACCGCCGCCCTCGGCATGTACCTGTCCGGGCGGGACATCCCGGGGCGGGACGAGCGGGGGCGGCAGGTCGGCGACGACAGCTTCCTCGCGCTGCTGCACGCCGGGGACCGGCCTCTGTCATGGGTGCTGCCGGGGCCTCCGTGGGCGCGGGAGTACGAGCTGCTGCTGGACACCGCGCGTGAGGAGCAGGCCGTCCCGCCGGGCACCCGGCACCGCGGCGGTCAGACGCTCACGGTGCCGGCGCGGTCGGTGCTGTTGCTGCGGGTGGCGGACTGAGGCACCGCGGAACGCGGGCCCGGGGTCGGCCGGGCTCGGCGGGGGTTCAGGCGGCGGTGGTCAGCGGCTCGGCCGGGGCCTTCAGGCGGGCCACCCGCAGCCAGCCGGCCGCGGCCTTGAGCGCGGAGCCCGCCGCCAGTCCCCAGGCCGCCCCGGCGACGCCGAAGGCCGCGTACCCGCCGAGCAGGAGGGCCACCGACAGCAGGGAGAACACCACCTGGAGGGAGAGCGTGGCCTTCGGCCGGAGCACCCGCAGGGTGAGCAGGGCGCAGGTGCCGAGCCCCATCACCGCGTACTGGGCCCCGGTCGCCGGCAGCAGCGCGGCCGCGGCCCCCCAGGTGTCGCCGAGCAGCTGACGCCCCGTGCCGTCGGGCAGTGCGTGGAGCACGGCCGCCCAGCCGGCGCCGAGCACCGCGAGCGAGGCGCCCATCAGCAGGGTCAGCCGGACCACGCCCCGCTTGCCGGGGGCCCGGCCCACGACCGGCGGTCCGAACGCGTTCGCCGAGTTGAACAGGACGTTCAGCGGTCCGAACAGGGTGGTGGCGCCGCGCAGTGCGCCCACCGCGAGCGGGGTCGCGAACACGCCGAGGCCCAGCACCGCGAGCTGGCTGGAGCCGTTGCCGACGGCGAACTCCACCACGAAGCGCTGCCCGAGGTGGCCGCGCCGCAGGTACGGGCGCAGGTCCGCCCGCGCCCCGCGCACGAAGGGGCGGAGCAGCAGCAGGCCGAGGCCCAGCGCGGGGAGCGCGGAGAGACCCCACACCAGTACCAGCCGCCCCGGTGAGGACCCTTCGGGCTGGGCGAGCAGCGCGGCCACGACGCACGCCAGGCGCAGCGCGTCCGCGGCGAGGGCCCGTCCGGGGGTGCGCAGCGCGGAGAAGCAGTACCGCAGGCCGTCCTGGACGAGGACCAGCGGCAGGACCAGGCCCAGGGCGAGGAAGGCCCACCCGGCGGAGCCGGGCAGTACCAGGCCGGCGGCGGCCAGCACCGCCCCGGCGGCGGCCGCGGCGGCCGCGGTGAACCCGACCGCCGAGCGGCACACCGCGCCGAGCCGGCCGGCGTCCTTCTCCAGCACCACGGTCTGGCCGACGTAGGCCATGTTCAGCCCGAGGAGCACGCTGAACGCCACGTACACCATCGAGAAGTCGGCGAAGCCGGCCGCCGAGGACAGCCGGGCCGCCAGCACCAGCACGAGGATGTTGGTGGCGCTGGAGGCGGCCTGGTCCAGGACGGAGGAGACGGCGGCGAGGCCCCGTCGGCTCACCTCTTGCCCATGCGGACGGTGCGCAGGGCCACGGTGTCGGTCCCGTCGCCCGGAATGTGCTGGTCCTGCCCGGTCGACTGCCGGGTGAGCGGCTCCGGTCGGGGCTGTGGCCGGGCCGCGGGCGCCGGGGTGGAGGCCGGGGCGGGGGAGCCGCCCTTGGACTTGCCGCCGCGGCCCCGCTTCTCGACCGGCAGCGGGGCGTGCACGACGGCGCCGAGCACGGTGCCGCCGGCGCCGGTGATCAGCTCGCGTATCCGGGACAGGTCGCTGCGGTGCACTGCGCGCGGGTCGCAGACGACGAGGACGCCGTCGACGCGGTCGACGAGGGCGAGGGCGTCGGCGTACGAGAGGACGGGCGGGGCGAGCACGACGACGGTGGAGTTCGGGGAGTCGGCCTCGGAGATCAGCCGGGTGGCGCGCGGGGAGGTGAGCGCGCGGGCCACGTTGCGGACCCGGTCGCCCGGGATCAGGTCGAAGGCGCCGGACTCGCCCGCGTCGACGACGAGCTGGCGCCCGTCCGGCCAGTCGGAGTCGCCGTGGGCGGGGGTGCCCGGCTGCTGGCTCCAGCGCGGGCGGCTGCCCGCGTCGGTGGGCAGTTGGCTGGCCAGGATCGGGGTGCGCAGGTCGGCCTCGATGAGCAGGACGTCCTTGCCGGTCTCCGCGAAGGAGGCGGCCAGGTTCACGGCCACGGCGGCGGCGATCTCGCTGCTGCCGCGTGGGGCGACGACGAGGAGGCGGCGCCGGTCGGCGAAGCGGGAGTCGTAGGCGAGCCGGAAGGCGACCTGGCGGAACTCCTCCGCGAGGCGGGGGTCCTCCTCGCCGGCCGCGAGCAGGGGCCCGCCCGCGCTCTTGTCCCGCGGCAGGGAGCCGAGGACGGGTGCGCGCAGGGCCCGTGCGACGTCGCCCTCGGAGCGGGGCGCCGGGTCGAAGACGAGCCGGACCCAGGCGGCGAGCAGGCCGAGCGCGAGGCCCACGGCCGCGCCGAGGGCGAGGGACATGGGGATGCCCGGCCCGTCGCCGTCGCTGGGCGGGGTGGCGGCGCTGGTGACCCGGCCGGGGGTCATGTCCAGGGCCTGGAGCTTGGCGATGTTGCTGTTGAGGGTGTTGACCTTGCCCTGCAGGTCGGTCTTGGAGGAGTACGCGGCGTCGCGGGCCGGGCCGGACGGCATGCCGTTGATCTGCTTGACGAGTTCGTCGAGTTGCTTGGCGACGGGGTCGCGCTGCTCCTGGTAGCCCTTGACCATCTTGTCGCGGGTCACGTCGAGCGATTCCTGCCTCTTGAGCAGGTAGGCGTCGGTCATCGCGTTGGCGCGCTTCGCGGCCTCCTTGGGGGAGGAGGCCGTGTAGGTGAAGCGCAGCACCATGGTCTGCGGCGGGTTGGTCACCTGCAGGCCGCCGCGCAGCGCGGCGAAGTCCTTCGAGGACACGCCGAGCTTCTTGGCGGCCTCGTTGGCGATGGAGCTGGAGAGCGCGACCTGGCGCTCCGAGCCGATGTTGATCGCCTTATCGGGGGCGAGGCTCGGGTTGAACGGGTCGTCGGTGGGGGCGCGCAGCACCACGTCGGTGGTCGCCACGTACGTGTCGGCGGTGGAGACGCCGAGGTAGACGCCGCCCAGCAGTCCGATGCCCAACCCCGCGCCGATGAGCCGTCGGTAGCGCAGGAGCTGGCGGAACTGGTCGCGGAGGAGGTCGGGTTCGTCCTCGGCCGGGACCGCTGCGGGGCGGTTCGTCTCGATCACGACTGCGGACCCCCAAGTGCTTCGTCTATCAGTGCGTCGATGCGGGCCAGGCCCGCGTCACGGCTCAGGTGGGCCGCCACGTGGCGGGGCCCGGCCGCCCCCAGTGCGTCCGCGCCGCCGGGGTCCTCGGCCAGGACCCGTACGGCCTTCAGCAGGGCCTCGGGGTCCTCCGGCGGTACGAGCACCCCTGCGCCCGAACGTTCCACCTCCTGGGCGGTGCCGCCCTCCGCCGCCACGGAGGCGACGACGGGCCGGCCGGCCTGGAAGTAGGAGGTCAGTTTGGACGGCACGCTCATGTCGAGCACGGCCGCATGCTGTGTGACGGCGAGTACGTCCGCCGCCGCGAGGATATCCGGGAACTCTCCGTCGGCGGCAGGGGGGATGATGTCCAGGTTCGGGACGTCGGCCGACAGGGCTTCCAGGGCGGGGCGCTGGCTGCCGTCCCCCATCAGTACGAAGCGGACGTTCGGGTCCAGCCGGGCCGCGCCGACGAGGACCTCCAGGCCCTGCTTGAGGCCCATGTTCCCGGAGTGCAGCACGACGGTCTGGTCGGGCGCCCAGCCGAGGTGGTGGCGGGTCTCGCCGCGCGGCTTGGTCGGCTGGGGCACATGGGACCAGTTGGGCACCAGGCGGATCTTCTTCGGGTCCACGCCCATGCCGACGACCCGGTCGACGAAGGTCTCGTGGATGACGCCGACGAGGGTGGCCCGCTTCAGGGCGTAGGCCTCGGCCCGCCCGGCGAGGGCGGCCGCCTTGTCCCCGCCGCTGATGCCGCTCTGCGCGGCGGCGGCGCCCATCAGGTCCTGGACGACCGGGACGAAGGGGACCTTCCACTTGGCGGCGAGTCGGGCGGCGAGCACGCCCCCGGCCAGGCTCGGCATCTGGGCCATGACCGCGTGCGGGCGGGGCATCCGGGGCGGGGCGGCGGCACCGTGGAGGAGAATCGATCCTTCGAACAGGGCGCGCTTGACGGCGGTTTGCACGGCGGGCACGGTGTGCGCACGCCGGTGCACGGTGACACCCGCACGCCGTTCCGTGCGCCGGAACGCGCCCTTGTACTCCGGTTCGAGCGACCACGACGGGTAGTGCGGCATGCCGGCGAGGACGTGCGTTTCGTGGCCGAGACCCGCCCAGTGCTCCGCGATCTGGGTGGCGTACGGACCGATACCCGCGTGCTCGGGAGCGTAGTTGGTGGAAACCAGCAGCAATCGCCGGTGACCGGATGTGGACACGTGAGGTCCCCTTCTCCCCAGGATGATGCGCACGTCACCCTATTCGTTCACCGGCACGCCGCGGAACGTGCACGCTATTGTCTGCTAATCCACCACACCGGGGGGTGTGGTTGCTGGGGGGTAACTCATGACGGAGCGGGACATGCCCGAACTTGGCGCCGGCGCGCGCAGACCGTATCGAGTCGGCTACGCGCCGGGCGCATACGACCTCTTCCACATCGGACACCTCAACATCCTCCGGCACGCCCGCAGTCAGTGCGACTACCTGGTGGCCGGGGTGGTCTCCGACGAGATGGCCGAGCGGGCCAAGGGGCGCCGCCCGATGATCCCGCTGGTGGAGCGGCTGGAGATCGTCCGCAGCGTCAGGTACGTGGACGCCGCGTTCGTCGAGACGGTTCCGGACAAGGTGGAGACCTGGAAGCAGGTCCGCTTCGACGTGCTCTTCAAGGGCGACGACTGGCGGGGCACCCCCAAGGGCGACAAGCTGGAACGGGACTTCGCGGCCGTCGGCGTCGACGTCGTGTACTTCCCCTACACGGTGCACACGTCCAGCACCCAGCTGCGCCGGGCCCTGGACGCGCTCGCCGAACCGCCCGCGGCCTCCGTCACCGCGGAACGGCGCTGAGCTCGCGGAACCACTTCGCGAGGAACGCCAGCAGGAACAGCGCCGCGACGGCGCCCAGTCCGGCGTAGGCCCAACGGAACGCCCCCCCGCCGCCGAGCAGCAGGAAGACCAGGCAGAACACCCCGTAGTCCACGGGCAGCAAGGCCACCGCGCGCAGCGTCGAAGGGGCGGCGGCCGGGCTGCCGGGGGCCGGCTTGGGCTTGAGCTTCTCGGTCAGCAGCCCGCCGAAGAAGGTGACGACCGCGGCGAACTGGAAGCCGAGCGGCACCAACAGCCAGCCGGCGCCGCCCGTCCCGTACGCCTCGGGGAAGCGGTGGAAGGCGATCAGCACGCAGGTGTGCAGCGCCGTCAGCTTGGCGCAGTCCACGACGTGGTCGAGCCATTCGCCGGCCGCACTGCCCCCGCCCCGCAGCCGGGCGAGCTGCCCGTCCGCGGAGTCGAAGGCGAAACCGACGGCCAGGGCCGCCCAGACGGCCACCCCCAGCCCCCACGAGGGCGCGGACAGGGCCACGGCGGCCACGGCGGCGAAGCTGAAGGCGGCGCTGACCAGCGTCACCTGGTTCGGAGTCAGTCCGAGGACGTAGGAGGAGGCCGCCAGGTACCGGCCCGCGGGCCGGTTGACGAACCGCGAGTAGAGCGAGACCCCCTTCGCCGACTTCTGCGCCCCGCGCAGCTCCCGCAGCGCGGCTCCGAAACGTGACATGCGTACCCCTGATCCCGGCGGCGGCACACGCGCACGGGTGAGGCACGTGTGTACGAAGGCCACATCATCGCAGGGCGAGTTCGGCCTCCCGCTCCGCCGGGAGGCGACGGATGTCGGGAAGCAGCAGTACCCCGAGGTTCGCGGCGGCGGTCAGCACGGCGGCGACCAGCAGCGGCGCCGCGGTCCCCGTGACCCCGGCCAGCGGGGCGGCCACCGCCAGGCCCAGCGGGCGGGCGGCGAACGAGATGAGGGTGTCGAAGGAGCCGACCCGGCCCAGCGCCTCCAGCGGGATGCGGCGCTGCAACTCGGTCTCCCACAGCGGGCTGAGCACCCCCAGCCCGAACATGGCGAGGCAGTAGGCGGCGGCCGTCACCGCCGTCGGCAGCCGCAGCGCGAGGGCGGCGAGCGGCAGGGCCTGTACGGCGGCCCCGACGGCCACGCCGTGCAGCGGGCGGCGGATCGGCAGCCGGCGGGCCGCCCAGACCCCGGCGAGCACCCCGGCCGTGCCCGCCTGGGCGATGACGACCCAGGAGCCGGCGCCGCCCAGGCTCTCCACGGCGATCAGCGGCCCGAGGGTGAGCAGCAGCCCGGCCGCGAGGTGCCAGACCCCGTGGGCGAGGACATTGGCCAGGAACCAGGGGTGTCGCCGGGCCTCGGCCCAGCCGCCCCGCAGTTCGGCGGCGAAGCCGGCCCGGCCGGCGGGAGCGGCGGAGGGGGCGGGCCGGGCGGGAGCGGCGGCCGGCGCCGCGGCCGGACGCAGTCCGCCGAGGGTGAGCGCGGAGGCGGCGAACAGGGCGGCGGTGAGCAGGGAGGACCAGCCGGCGCCGACGGTCAGCATCATGCCGCCGGCCGCGGCGGGCCCGGCGATCTGGGCGAGCCCGCCGGCCACCGCCAGCCGGGAGTTGACGCGCAGACGGTCCGCGACCGGGACGACCGCGGCGACGAGGGTGCGGACGGAGGGGTTGCCGAAGGCGACGCCGACGCCGGTGACGGCGGCGAGCGCGGCGAGCCAGCCGATCCGGGCGGGGCCGGCCAGCAGCAGGAGCCCGGTGGCCGCCTGGGCGGCGGCGCGGACCAGGTCGGCGGCGAGCACGACCCGCCGGGCGGGGTGGCGGTCGGCGACGACGCCGGCGACGGGCAGCAGGAGCAGCATCGGCAGCAGCTCGCTGGCGAGCACGATGCCGAGGTCGCCGGCCGAACCGGTCGGTACGACGGCCAGGGTGAGGGTGGTGGGGATGAGGGCGGTGGCGAGGGCCGCGGCGGTCCGGCCGGTGAGGAGCCGCCGCGTGATCGGCGAGGTCATGGGGCCGAGAATATTTCGCCAGCGAATCATTCGTCAACGAAATACACGGGTGGGGGTGCGATACTTCCGGCATGGACGCCCTGGACTCCGAGGACTCGGTCGACCGCCACATCGCCCGGTGGAGCGGCAAAGTGCCCTTCGACGTGCCCACCGAGGGGGTCATCACCCGGATCCAGCTGCTGGCCAAGCACGTCAAGTACGGCAAGGAGCGGGCCCTGGCCGAGACCGGCCTACAGGAGTTCGAGTTCGAGACCATGCACCGGCTCGCCTCCCGCGGCGAGCCCTGGCGGGCCCCCTCCGCCGAGCTCGCCGCCGAACTCCTGCTCTCCCCCGCCGGGATGACCGGCCGTCTCGACAGCCTGGAGCGGTCCGGGCTGATCCGCCGGGTGCGGGCCGCGGGCGACCGCCGCCGGGTCGACGTCGAGCTGACCGACGCCGGACACCGGCGGTGGCGCGAGGCCATGCGCTGGCGGGGCGTCGCCGAGGCGGAGATGATCGAGCCGCTGGACGACGCGGAGCGCGCCGCGCTCTCCGCGCTCCTGAAGCGGATGCTGCTGCACGTCGAGGCGAAGTAGGGCGTCCACCGCCCGACCCGCGCGCGCGGCCCCGCCGCCGGACGGGCCCGCGGGCCCGCCGCTCAGCGCAGGGTGGTGGACCTGTCCGAGCGGTACGTCGCCACGAGCGCCAGGCACAGCCCCGCGATCGCCACCCGGCCGGAGGCCTGCAGCAGCGGCCCCCGCAGCAGGATGAACGAGTACCCGGCGACCAGCGGGACGACCACCGAGATCAGGCTCCCCGAGGGCGCCCGGCGGGTGGCCCGCTTCGCGTAGCGCCGGTCCACGCGCGCGGCCGCGTACCCCACGCCCAGCAGCCCGGCGCCCATGCCGAGCGGGCCGAAGTCGATCCACAGCTCCGCCCAGATCGGGGAGGAGAGGTTCGTGTTGACCGTGCCCATCCACTGGCCGACCATCACGCCGGTGTCCCGCGGCTTTCCCGGCCAGACCGAGCGCGGCACCGCGAAGAACACCGACCCCGCGAGCTGCTGGCCGTAGAAGTGGCCGGGCCCGGACTCGGAGAAGGTGATCGTGTTCGCGAACATGCCGATCTGGTCGTAGTCCTTGAGGGCCATCGGCTCCAGGAACGAGGTGGTCTCGACCGGCTTGTAGTTCTTCTCGTCGTAACGGAAGCGGTCGGCGAAGGGGAAGACGAGCAGCGCCACCACCACCGCCATCGACAGGGCGACCCGGTACATCGCGGCGCTCACCGGGAAGACGGTGAAGAGCAGCGCGAACATGACGGTCAGGAACCAGTAGCGGGGGTTCGAGATCGGATTGTTGACGACCAGGTTCAGCACGCACAGCGCCCCCCAGGTCACGATGATCGAGACCTTCCGGCGGGCGTACTGCGAGGTGATCAGCCAGCGCGTGTACAGCAGCAGGGCGAGCAGCGCCGGCACGGTCCCGAAGCCGCGCAGGAACGCCTGGCCGGCCTGGCCGTCGCCGTTGGAGACGCCCGCCTCCTCGATGCCCGCGATGATCTCCTGGCGGCTGGAGAAGAACACCGCCGGGCCGCCGAGCTTGAGGATGAAGGCGCCACTGCACAAGAAGGCCAGCACGGTGAGCAGTTGGAGGCGGCGCCGGTGCGCCATCACGGTGCGGCGCTCCTTGCGGGAGCCGCCCGCCCGACCGGCGGGCCGGTGGCGGGCCAGCAGGACGCCCACGTCGAACGCGGTGCAGCCGAGCAGGACCAGACCGATGGCCAGGGTGAGGTCGGAGCGGGGACCGACCACCGGAGTCGGTACCCGGCCCAGGACCGCCTGGGCCAGCGGGGCCACCCCCATCGCCATGTACACGAACAGCCAGAAGGATCCCTGGAGCAGCTTGCGGCGGCTGGTCAGCACCATCGCCGAGAGCCGGGCGCCCGCGTACATGGTGAGCAGGAGCTGGAGCCAGAAGGCCGCGTCGCGCTGGCCGTCGCCGGGCTGGCTGGCGACGAACAGCGGCAGGAAGACGGTGAAGCCGAGGATGAGCGGGACGGACAGCGCGCGGGAGAGCAGGGTCCGGGGGCTGGTGATCCGGCCCCAACGGTTCGCGTCGGCCTCGTCGAAGGGGTCGCGCGGCTCAGGCCGGAACGCCGCGAGGAGGGGGTTGCGCGTCTCCGTTGCCACTGCTGCCCCCACCCCATGTGCCTGGTCCGCGCGCAGTCTAGTCTGAGCGGGCCGCGCCGGGGAGGCGCGGCCGGGGTGGAACGACGAGGGGCAAGCGTTGCGTGATCTTCCTTCCTTCACGCTGGCCGGGTACGACAAGGGGCGCGGGCTGCTGACCCAGGCGCTCTGGTTCGCCGTGATGAACACGCTGTTCATGGCGTGGTTCTGCCCCGCCCGGCTGCGGGTGGCCCTGCTGCGCGCGTTCGGCGCGCGGATCGGCGAGGGCGTCCTCATCCGCCACCGGGTGCGCGTGTTGTGGCCGTGGAAGCTCACCGTCGGCGACCACACCTGGATAGGCGAGGGGGCCTGGCTGCTCAACCTGGAGCCGGTCACCATCGGTTCGAACGTGTGCATCTCGCAGGAGGCCGTGCTGTGCACGGGCTCCCACGACCACCGCGCCGCCGACTTCCGCTACCGCAACGCGCCCGTCACCGTCGAGGACGGCGCCTGGGTGGCGGTACGGGCGACCGTGCTCGCCGGGGTCACCGTCGGCCGCTGCGCGGTGGCGGGCGCCGGATCGGTGGTCCACCAGGACCTGCCCGCGCTGACCCTGCAGACCTCGGACGGGCGGCGCCGCCCGGTGGAGGAACCGAAGTGAGAGTCCTGCACGCCGTCACGCTGCACTCGCCGTCGCACGCCTTCGGCGGGCCGGTGCGGGTCGCGCTCAACCTCGCCCGGGGGCTGCGGGACCGCGGCCACGAAGTCGGCCTGGTGGGCCTCGGCGAGGGCTTCGGCGACCCCTGGCCCACCGCGGTCGAGGGCGTCCCCGCGCGGCTGTTCCCGGCCCGCCGGCTGCTGCCGCTCGGCTTCAGCGGCATCACCTCGCCGGCCCTGCTGGCCTCGGCCGGGCGCCTCGTGCGCGACGCCGACCTGGTCCACGTCCACCTGGCCCGGGACCTGGTCACCCTGCCGGTGGCCCTGGCCGCGCTGCGCGCCGGGCGGCCCCTCGTCCTCCAGACCCACGGCATGGTGGACCCGAGCGGCCGGCTCCTCGCCAAGGTGCTGGACGCGCTGGCCGTGCGCCGGGTGCTGCGCGGCGCCGACGCGGTGCTGTACCTCACCCCGTACGAGCGCGAGGGGCTCGACGCGGTCGTGGGCGGGCCGCTGGCCGGTGCGGTCCGGCTGGTCAACGGCACCCCGGCGCAGGACGCCCGCCCGGCTCCGAGCGGGCCGCCGCGCATCCTGTACTCGGCCCGCCTCCAGGCCCGCAAGCGGCCGGTGGACTTCGTGGACGCCGCCCCGGCCGTCCTGGCCGCGCACCCGGACGCGCAGTTCGTGGTCGCGGGTCCCGACGAGGGCGAGCGCGCCGCGGTCCTCACCCGGATCGCGGAGCTGGGGCTGTCGGACCGGTTCACCGTGCCGGGGGCGCTGTCGGGTGCCGAGGTGCAGGCGGAGCTGCGGCGGGCCCACGTGTACGTGCTGCCGTCGGTGGACGAGCCGTTCCCCATGTCGGTGCTGGAGGCCCTCGCGGTGGGCGTCCCGAGCGTGGTGACCCACTCCAACGGGCTGGCCAAGGACGTCGCGGCGGCCGGAGCCGGTCTCGCGGTCGAGCCGGGCCCGGCGGGCGTGGCCGCGGCGGTGCTGTCCCTGCTGGACCCGGCGGCGAACGCGGCCGCCTCCCGGGCGGCCCGGTCCCTGGCCGCGGGGTCCTTCTCCATGGACGCGGTCCTCGACACCCTGCTGCCCGTCTACGGGGCCGCGCTGCGCCGCTGAACCGCCGGCCGTCGTCGGTGGCCCGTCCTAGCCTGGGCCCATGGGGATCTACGTGGTGGACGTGGCAGCGGCCGAGTGGGTGGACGGGGAGTTCTACGGGCCCCTCGGTGCCGCCCTCGACGAGGAGTTGGCACGGCGGGGGCTGGGCGCCTTCACTCCGGCGGCCGCAGCACCGGAGGCGGAACCCGAGCCGGAACGCGCCGGGCTGCCGGGCCTGTTCGGCCGGCGGAACCGTGCGGGGCGGCCCACGGGCCCGCCCGACCGGTTCGAGGAGAAGGTGAACCGGCCGTACGACGGCCTGGAGGCGTTGTGCCGGGCGCAGCCCGCCGCCTGGCGGTGCGAGGAGGCCCTGCTGGACTGGGACGTGCTGGTGCCGGTCGACTTCCACGGCGTCATCGAACTGCCGGTCTCGGCGGAGCTGGGGGGCGACGGGGCCCGGGTCCGCAGTGCGCACCGCACCGCCGAGGCGGGCCGGCGGCTGGCCGGGGTGCTGGGGCTGCCGGGGAGCGTGCCGCGGGACGGCGGGACCCTCGCGCTGACGGGTTGGTTCGCCGACCTGGACGTGCGGCGGGCCGCCGCGGACGGTGCCGGCCCCTGGCTGGACCAGCTGGACGCGGCCTACTTCACCGCGCTGTACCTGGGGGCGGCGGAGCACGCGCTGCGCCGCGGCTGCGCCATCGGCTACAGCTGACAGCCGGCTCCCCGCGCCCGACAATGGGCGGATGATCACCGATGAGGGCGGGGACCCGGCGACCCGGCAGGCATGGACGGCGCTCGGCGGTGCACCCGGGCTGGGCGGGCGGGTGGGGTACCGGGGCGCCGGGGCTCTGGGCGCGGCCCGGCTGCCGGTGCGCGAACTGGCGCGGGCGAGCGTGGGGGTGTGCTCGCTCGCCGCGGCCGAGCTGGCGGCCGTACGGGCGGGAAGGACGGTGGCGGACCTGCCCGGCCTGGTGGTCGACGAGGGGGCGGTGTCGACGGCGTTCACGAGTGAGCGGCACCTGCGGGTCGACGGGCGGGCCCCGGTGTCCTTCGCACCGCTGTCCGGGTTCTGGCGCACCGCCGACGGATGGCTGCGCACGCACGCCAACTATCCGCACCACCGGGCCGCACTGGAACGCGTCCTCGGCTCCGGCTCCGGGTCCGGCGGGCTGACGCCGGAGCGGCTGCGGGCGGAGCTGGCCGGGCGGAGGGCCGTCGAGGTGCAGGAGGCCGTGTACGCGGCGGGCGGGCTGGCGGTGGCCGTGACACGGGGGTTCGGGGCGCCGCAACCGCTGGTGGAGGTGCAGCGGACCGGCGGGCGCGGGCGGGAGCTCGGGGCCGGCCGGCTGCCCGCCTCCGGGGTGCGGGTGCTCGACCTGACCCGGGTGATCGCCGGGCCGGTGGCCACCCGCACGCTCGGGCTGCTCGGCGCCGACGTGCTGCGGATCGACCCGCCCGGGCTGCCCGAGGCGGACGACGCCCACGCCGACACCGGCTTCGGGAAGCGGTCGGCCCGCCTGGACCTCGCCGACCGGGCGGACCGGGAGGTCTTCGGGGAACTGCTGGCGGAGGCCGACGTGGTGGTCGCGGGGTACCGGCCCGGGGCCCTCGACCGGTACGGGCTGGCCGCCGGGGAACTGGTGGCGCGGCGGCCGGGTCTGGTGGTGGCCCAGGTGTGCGCCTGGGGGTGGCACGGCCCGTGGGCGGGGCGCCGGGGCTTCGACTCGCTGGTCCAGGCGGGATACGGGATCGCCGAGGCCGAGGCGGGCCCCGACGGGGCGCCGGGGGTGCTGCCCGCGCAGGCGCTGGACCACGGGACGGGGTACCTGCTGGCCGCCGGGGTGCTGCGCGCGCTGGCGGAGGGCGGCGGGCGGGTGCTGCGGTTCTCGCTGGCCGGCACGGCCTCCTGGCTGGTCCGGGAGGTGCCGCGGCAGCCGGCCGCCCCGGACGCCCACGAGGCCCACGAGGCCCACGGGCCCGGGGCGCCCGGGCCGGGGCCCTGGCTGCGGGAGATCCCGTCGGCGTACGGCAGGCTGCGGTACGCGGCGCCGCCGCTGGCCGGGGGTCCGCGCGACTGGCCCGCGGGCCCCTCGCGCTGGGGCACCGACCCGGCCCGCTGGCTCCCGACCGGCGACCTGCCGTAGCGGCCGGGCCCGAGGGCGGGCTGCCCGGGCCGCGCACGGCCGGACACGGCCGGACACGGCCGGACACGGCCGCGCCCCCGCGGGCCCGGTGCTCCGGGCCCGCGGGGGCGCTGGTGGTACGGGGTTACGCGGGGATCCAGGCGTAGCAGCCGGTGGAGGTGAACTCCGCCGCGCCCGCCGGGACCGAGGCCGTGATCTTGTCTCCCGGCTTCGGCGCGGTCTCCGGGCCGGAGGCCACGACCGCGCCGTCCTTGCCCTTGACCTGCCAGGTGCAGGCGGTGCCCTGGGTGGTCAGCGCCCGGTAGGTGCCCTGCGCGGGCGCCGGGCGGGTGCCGTCCGGGAAGCCCTTCTCGGCGGCGGCCAGGATCGGCTTCTGCTCCGGGCACAGGTGGGTGATGGCGTTCGTCGCGTCGGGGATCTCGCCGGCGATGACGGCTCCGGTCGCCGCGTCCTTGTCGCGCTTGGCGGTGCGCTCCACCCGCTGGCAGGACTCCTGCCCGGTCTGGAGGAAGGCCGCCGGGTCCATCTTCTCCGGCACCCGGCCGCTGAGGTACTTCTTCTCCTTGTCCGTGAAGCTGCCCGTCTTCGGGGTGAGCTTCGCGTCCGGGAGGACGGGGCCCGTCGGCTTCGCCCCGGGCGACGGGGGCGTGCCGGTGGCGTCCGCCGGGTCCGGGACCGACGAGGCGGTCGGCGGCTTGGGCTTGGCCGCCTCGGTGGACCCGCCGTCGCCGCCGGAGCTGCAGGCGGTCAGGGTCAGGGCTGCGGCCAGCAGAACAGCAGCCGCGGCGGAGCGTCGGTACATCAGGAGGGCTCCTGTACTTGCCGGTCGTTCGGGGAGACAGAGCGAGCGCGGGGCCCGGCGTCGACGGCCGGACCCCGCGCTCCCCCGTGCGGTTACTTCGGTCCGAAGGTGAGGATCAGCTGCGGAGCGGCGTCCGCGGCGGTCGACTCCTTGGACCACAGCCACAGCGGGTCGGTGCCCGTGCTGGCCAGCGCCACGCTGTAGCTGGTGCCGAGCGCCGAGGTGACGGCGGCGGTGTCCAGCGTGGCGCTGTGCAGGGCCGAGCCGTCCGGGACGGCGGCGAAGGTTCCCAGCGGGGCGGTGCCCACGGCGGGCTTGGTGGTGTACGTGGTGGTGTCGCCGCTCCAGGTGCCGGTGACCGGGACCACGGAGACGGTGTCGGCGGTGCCGGCACCGGCCTGGGTCGAGGTCTTGACCTGGAGGACGGCGGACTTCAGGACCTGCCCGGCCGGCGCGGCCGGCACGTTGAACCGCAGGTAGGTCTGGTACAGCGGGTTGCCGCGGACGGCCAGCGAGGTGGCGGCGCCGTTGGCGGCGCTCGGGGCGCCCTGGTTGACGTAGGTGTCCTCGCTCGCGGTGACCTTGGAGACCGTGTCGGACGGGGCCTTCGCCAGGTCGAAGTGGTTCTTGACCTGGGCCTCGGTGAGCGCCTTCGGGTAGACGGCCGTCTCGTCGATCTGGCCGGCGAAGAAGTTGCTCGTGGGGCGGTTCGGCCAGCCGGACAGGTTGTCGCCGCCCACGTGCCAGTAGCCCGCGTACGAGAGGGAGTCCGTGACGTTCAGGGTGCCCTTGTTCTGGCCGTCGACGTACAGGGCCATGCCGGACGGGCCCTGGGTGGCGACCACGTGGTGCCACTTGTTGTCGTTGTACGTGTCGAAGAGACCGGTGGTGATGGTCTTCGACGAGCCGCTGTACACGCCGAACGCCAGGCGGCCGGTGTTGGTCATGTAGATGTGCTTGTCGAACGTACCGCTGCTGCGCGTGGTGTTGTTGCCGAAGCCGACGAGCTTGCCGCCGCGCGTGCTGTTCGTCTTGAACCAGGTCTCGACGGTGAAGGCGCCCGACACGGTCTGGCGGTGGTCGCTGTGGACCTGCTGGCTGGTGCCGTTGAAGCCCATCGCCGTGCTCGCGCCGCTGGTCGCGCCCGGCGTCTGGCGCAGGGCCGGGGCGTTGACCTGGACGCCGCTGGTGTTGCCGCCGTCCGAGGAGTCGGCCACGTACGGGCTGACGGTGTCGTCGTAGCGCCAGTACAGCTGGGCGCCGTCGGCGCGGACCTGGGCCGGGTAGGCCTGCTGCGTGCTCGGGACGGTCACGGAGGCGGTGGCCGACAGCGCGCTGGTGTTGCCGGCGGCGTCGGTGGCGGTGATCCGGTAGGTGTAGGACTGGCCGGCCTTGACCGTGGTGTCGGTCCAGGAGGCCTGCGGCCGCTCGAACTCCAGGGAGTCTGCGGTCATGGTGTGGACCGGGGTGCTGGAGCCGTTGCGGTAGATGCGGTACGTCAGCTTGCTGTCGTCCGCGTCGTAGCTGGTCCGCCAGCGCACCTGGGCCTCGCCGGGCTTCACGCTGTCGGCGCTCGCGACCGGCGTGGTCGGGGCGCCGCGGTCGCCGGTGGAGGCGAAGCGGGTCAGGGCCTGCTGCTCGACGCCGTTGACGGTGGTGAACTCACCGCCGACCCACATGTACTTCGTGTCGCCCTTCTCCGCCACGGCCATGACGCGCGGGCCGATGCCCTCGCCGAGGCCGTCGTTGGTGTCGGGGAACCAGCCGAGCTTGCGCGGGCCGCGGACGAACCCGTCCACGGGGGCCGGGGCGGTGCCGGTGTGGTCCGTCGGTTGGGCCAGCAGGTGGTGGCGCTTGCCGTCGGGGTACTCCAGTTCGGTGGAGCAGTCGTGCGCGTGCGAGGAGCTGTAGAGCACGCCGTCGTACGGCAGGACCCACTGGGTGGCGCCGAGGCAGCGGTCGCGCCACTTCTCGCTGAAGTCGCTCAGGCGCAGGCCGATGCGGCCGTCGAAGACGCCGCCGCCGGAGCCCTCGTTGCCCGTGTAGAAGCCCTGGTCGTCGGTGGCGATCGACTTGACGACCGAGTTCGACGGGATGTTGCCGTAGGTCTTCGCGACCTTGCCGGTGGTGGCGTCCACCACGGCCAGGGCGTGCGTGTTGGAGCCGTTCACCGAGAAGAAGTCGCCGCCGAGCAGCACGTTCTTGCCGTCCGGGGTGACCGCGACCGCGCGGCCCGGCTCGTCGGCGTTGGCGGTGAAGGGCTTGAGCGCACCGGAGGCGGCGTCGACCGCGGCGAACCGCTCGCGGGTCTCGCCCTCGACGGCGTTGAAGTCGCCGGCCGCGTACAGGGTGTCGTCGGAGACGGCGAGGGCCCGCACGGTGGCGGGGAAGCCCGGGTGGAAGGAGGCCTTCGGGCTGCAGCTCTCGATGTCGATCGCGGCCAGGCTGGAGACCGGGGTGCCGTTGACGGCGCCGAAGTAGCCGCCCGCGTAGAGGGTCTTCTTGTCCTTCGAGACGGCCAGCGCCCGTACGGTCGCCGTGCCCTCGCTGACGGTGAAGGCAAGCCTGCAGGAGGTGGGGTTGCCCGTCGCCGCGTCGAGGGCGACGAAGTTCACCGCCTCCTGCTCGGCGCCCGAACCGCCGGCGGGCGGGCGGACCGCCGAGAAGGTGCCGCCGGCGAAGACGGTGCCGTTCGCCTGCGCCAGGGCGAACACGATGCCGTTCGGCTGCCAGGTCGGCAGGGTGTCGGCGGTGAACGCCACCGGCGGGGTGATGGCGGACGCCTGGGGCATCACCACCAGGCCTATCCCCGTTCCGGCACCGGCCAGTGACAGGACGAGGGCGGCAGTCAGCCCTCTGGATCTACGCATGAACCCCCCAGGGCAATTGCCCGGTGTATGGCTGGAACTGTCCGAACAGCCGTATGCACGGGCGCAGACTAGGGCTCATATGAGGTCCTGGTCACCTCACTTGACCCTATGCATACCAAATCGGAACGTAGGGTTCAGCGGCGAGGGCGCACAGCGGACATACGGAAGATTCATCCCGGCCACGGCGCTGCATCTGCACCAATGGCCGGGACACGGCAAATCGTAGGCGAAATATAAGGCCTCAGCGGTCGATCCGGACCGTCGCTCCCGCGAGTTGGTCCTCGACCTGGCGGATGTCCGCGTCGACCATGATGCGCGCCAGCTCGTCCACCAGGACCGTCGGCTTCCAGCCAAGCAGCTCCTGGGCCTTGGAGGCGTCACCGATGAGGGCGTCGACCTCACTGGGGCGCTCGTACTTGGCGTCGTAGCGGACGTGCTCGTTCCAGTCGAGGCCGGCGTGGGCGAAGGAGGACTCCAGGAACTGGCGCACGGTGGCGGGGACGCCCGTGGCGACGACGTAGTCGGTGGGCTCGTCCTGCTGGAGCATCCGCCACATGGCCTCCACGTACTCCGGGGCGTAGCCCCAGTCACGGACGGCGTCGAGGTTGCCGAGGTACAGGTGCTCCTGCAGACCGGCCTTGATGCGGGCGACGGCCCGGGTGATCTTGCGGGTCACGAAGGTCTCGCCGCGGCGCGGGGACTCGTGGTTGAAGAGGATGCCGTTGACCGCGAACATGTCGTACGCCTCGCGGTAGTTCACCGTCGTCCAGTACGCGAAGACCTTGGCGGCGCCGTACGGGCTGCGCGGGTGGAACGGGGTGTCCTCGTTCTGCGGCGGCGGGGTGGAGCCGAACATCTCCGAGGACGAGGCCTGGTATATGCGGGTGTCGACGCCGCTGGCGCGGATCGCCTCCAGCAGCCGCAGTGCGCCGAGGCCGGTCACGTCACCCGTGTACATGGGGGCGTCGAAGGAGACCCGCACGTGCGACTGGGCGCCCAGGTTGTAGACCTCGTCGGGCTTGATCTCCCGGAGCAGGTTCACGAGCGCGACGCCGTCGGAGAGGTCGGCGTGGTGCAGGAAGAAGGACCGGTTCGCGGTGTGCGGGTCCTGGTAGATGTGGTCGATCCGCTCGGTGTTGAAGCTGGAGGACCGCCGCACGAGCCCGTGCACCGTGTAGCCCTTGGAGAGCAGAAGCTCGGAGAGGTAGGAGCCGTCCTGCCCGGTGACGCCGGTGATCAGTGCGGTCTTGCCCATGTGGGTCCCCCTGGGGATCGTTTCGGTCGGTATGTGGTGAGGCGGTGCCTCGGGGGCCTGCGGCTGCTCCGGCCGCCGCCCGCGCGGGGCGGCTCGCGGGCCGGTGCCGGCTGACGGACCGCCACCAAGGGCTGGATGCGTACCGTACACGGGCCGGGCCCGTCGAACTCGCGCGGTGTGCGCACCGCCGCGGCGGGCCCGCTCCGGGCCCGGGTGCGGTGCCGTCGGCGCCGGGGCCGGTCCCGACCGCCCCCGTACCCCGCGGAGAACGGACTGGCATCATCGGCGGTATGACAAGTTCGCTGCCGCTCCTGCCCCCGAACGCCCGCGTCTTCGTCGCGGGCCACCGCGGCCTCGTGGGCTCCGCGGTCGCCCGCCGCCTGACCGCCGACGGCCACGAGGTGCTCACCCGGGGCCGCGCCGACCTCGACCTGCGCGACGCCGCCGCGACCGGGGCGTACCTGAAGGACGTGCGCCCCGACGCGGTCGTGCTCGCCGCCGCGAAGGTCGGCGGCATCATGGCCAACAGCACGTACCCGGTGCAGTTCCTGGAGGACAACCTCAGGATCCAACTCAGCGTCATCGGGGGCGCGCACGCCGCCGGCGTCGGCCGGCTGCTCTTCCTGGGCTCGTCCTGCATCTACCCCAAGCTGGCCCCGCAGCCCATCACCGAGGACGCCCTGCTGACCGGTCCGCTGGAGCCGACCAACGAGGCGTACGCCCTCGCGAAGATCGCGGGCATCGTCCAGGTCCAGTCGTACCGCAAGCAGTACGGGGCCTCGTACATCTCGGCGATGCCCACGAACCTCTACGGCCCCGGCGACAACTTCGACCTGGAGACCTCGCACGTCCTGCCCGCCCTCGTCCGGCGCTTCCACGAGGCCGCCGCCGAGGGGCGCGAGGAGGTCACCCTGTGGGGCAGCGGCACCCCGCGCCGCGAGTTCCTGCACGTGGACGACCTGGCGGCCGCCTGCGCGGTGCTGTTGGAGCGCTACGACGGCGACGAGCCGGTCAACATCGGCTGCGGTGAGGACCTGACCATCAGGGCGCTGGCCGAGACGGTCGCCGACGTGACCGGCTTCACGGGCCGGCTGGCCTGGGACACCTCCAAGCCGGACGGGACGCCGCGCAAGCTCCTGGACGTCAGCCGCCTGACCTCGCTGGGCTGGAAGCCGGAGATCGGGCTGCGGGACGGGATCGCCGCCACCTACCGGTGGTGGCTCGACCAGGGCGGGGCCGTGGGCGGCGGGCGGAGCTGAGCGCACGGGTGTTGCGGATCCGCTAGTACGCTCCGCGGCCGTCGACCACGGCGCGGAGCGTACGGCCCATCACGTCGACGTCGCTGGTGAAGGACCAGTTGTCGACGTACTGGAGGTCGAGCTGGATCGTCTCGTCCCAGGACAGGTCGGAGCGGCCGCTGATCTGCCACAGCCCGGTCATGCCCGGCCGGACGGTGAGCCGGCGCAGTTCGACCTCGTCGTAGCGGGCCACCTCCTCCGGCAGCGGCGGGCGCGGACCGACCAGCGACATCTGTCCCGTCAGGACGTTGACCAGTTGCGGGAGTTCGTCGAGCGAGGTGCGGCGCAGCAGCCGGCCCACCCTGGTCACCCGGGGGTCGCGCCGGATCTTGAACATCAGGCCGTCGTTCTCGTTGGACCCGGCCAGCTCGGCCTTGAGCCGGTCGGCGTCCACGACCATGGTGCGGAACTTCCACATGGTGAAGGGGACGCCGTCGCGGCCGATGCGCTGCTGGCGGTAGAACGCCGGGCCGCGCGAGCCGAGGCGGATCGCGAGGACGATGGCGAGGAAGACCGGGGCGAGCAGCAGCAGCCCGAGGGCGGCTCCGGCCCGGTCCAGCAGGGACTTGAGTACGGGTTGGACACCCCGGCTGACGGGCGGTGCGACCCGCAGCACGGCGAGGCCGCCCGCGGAGAGGGTCTCCAGGCGCTTGACCGAGACCTCCACCAGGCCCGGGAAGACGGCCAGTTCGAGACCGGCGTCGTGCAGGGCCCAGGCGATGCGGCGCAGCCGCTCCCCCGCGATCCGCGCCCCCGGGGCGACGAGTACGAGGTCGGCGTGGTGGCTGCGGACGGCGCCGAGGACGGCGGAGGCGTCGGCGGCCGGGGCGTCGGAGGCCCGGGCGTCGAGCCGGCCCGCGACGGGCACGCCGCTGTCGACGGAGCCGTCGCCGACCGGGACCACGCCGACGACGACGTAGGGGTGGTCGGTGCGCGCGGCGAGGTGGGAGATGACGG
Organism: Streptomyces pallidus (ex Mingjun et al. 2026); assembly: GCF_051550185.1. Lineage (NCBI taxonomy): Bacteria > Bacillati > Actinomycetota > Actinomycetes > Kitasatosporales > Streptomycetaceae > Streptomyces > Streptomyces pallidus (ex Mingjun et al. 2026). The sequence continues at coordinate 2,606,837 of NZ_CP196181.1, forward strand.
AGTCGGCCGCGGCCGGCTCTCCTATCACCAGCACCCGGCTGACGGCCTGTGCCTCACGGCGGGCCGCCGAGAGGTGACGGTAGGTCAACTTGTGGCAGGCCAGGGTGACGAGGAGGGCCGGCAGCAGTGCACCGAGCGCCGCGAGCCGCGGCGTGCTCTCCCCGGTCACCACGCGGGCGACGGCCAGGACACCGATCAGAATCAGCCAGTCGTGCACGACCGGCAGGACACCGCGGGACTCGCCGAGCGCCCGTGTCGCATAGCGGCGGCGGACCGCCTGCACGCCGACCCACGCCAACGCCGCCCCGGCGGCGCAGTACGCCGGCCGGGCCTGCTGAGCTGCGTCGAAGACGAGGCCCACGGGTACGGCTGCGCCGAGAAGGTCGGCAGAGACTGCTGCGGGCAGGTACCAGCGTGCTTTGTCGCCGATCCGCCTCACTGGCGCAGCAGTTAGCTCAGCCGCCGCTCCGGCCACTCTTTGCGCAGGAAAATGGACATGCCTCATGGGCCCCCCTGGCACGTGGTCTATGACACTCGCGCGCGCCCGCGGCTTCCCCAGGCCACGGACATCAGGCGCACCGGGAAACAGTACGACAAACACTCTTAGTACAAGTGCGGAACCCCGGAACAGGGACTCTTGTTGCGCAAGCGTTAGCAAGCGGTACCAGTTGTTCCAGATTTCTGGCGCGTTAAGGACGCACGCGAAGGTGAATGGTCCGGATACCGGATACGCCACCTCGGTCAACGAACCGTTTCCGGCCAACCTTTTGACGCGGCCCTGACATTGCAGCGGCCAGGTGGCACTCTTCGATCCGTTCATCGCACTGCCCTGCTCTGCCCGGTGGCCCACCCAGCCGTCCGGATCCCCCCTTGCAGAAGGAGTCTGCGTTGAGTCCCACCCCCCACAGGCGTGTCACCGCTGCCGGCGCACTCGTTGCCGCTGCCGCGCTGCTCGCCGTCGGCATGCAGGCCGGCACCGCGTCCGCCGAGGCCACCGCCTCCCAGGGCAGCGCCTCCGCGAAGCCCAACCCGGGCGCCTCCCCGCTCCAGCTCAGCCCCTCCGAGCGTGCGACGCTCATCGCCGACGCCAACTCGACCACCGTCCAGGCGGCGAAGGCGCTCGGCCTCGGCGGGCAGGAGAGGCTCGTCGTCCGCGACGTCGTCAAGGACGCCGACGGCACGACGCACACCACCTACGAGCGCACCTACGCCGGACTCCCGGTGCTCGGCGGTGACCTGACGGTCCATGCCAAGGGCGGCGTCACCAAGAGCGTCACCAAGGCCACCCAGCACGAGATCAAGGTCGCCGACACCGAGGCCTCGGTCACCCCGGCCGCCGCCGAGGGCCAGGCCGTCTCCGCGGCGAAGGACTCCGGCTCCAAGGAGGTCAAGCCCTCCAAGAACGCCCGCAAGGTGATCTGGGCGGCCGAGGGCGCACCCGTGCTCGCCTACGAGACCGTCATCGGCGGCCTCCAGCACGACGGCACCCCCAACGAACTGCACGTGGTCACCGATGCCAGGACCGGCGCGAAGATCACCGAGTGGCAGGCCATCGAGACCGGCACCGGCAACACCATGTACAGCGGTCAGGTCAACCTCGGCACGGCCCAGTCCGGCAGCAACTACACGCTGACCGACACCGGGCGCGGCAACCACAAGACGTACAACCTCAACCGGGGCAGCTCCGGCACCGGCACGCTCTTCAACGGCCCGGACGACGTCTGGGGCAACGGCGCCGCCTCCAACCTGGAGACGGCCGGAGCGGACGCGCACTACGGCGCGGCGGTCACCTGGGACTACTACAAGAACGTCCACGGCCGCAACGGCCTGCGCAACGACGGCGTCGCCCCCTACAGCCGCGTCCACTACGGCAACAGCTACGTGAACGCGTTCTGGGACGACTCCTGCTTCTGCATGACGTACGGCGACGGCTCGGGCAACAGCAAGCCGCTCACCTCGACCGACGTGGCCGCGCACGAGATGACCCACGGCCTGACCTCGGTCACCGGCAACATGACCTACAGCGGCGAGCCCGGCGGTCTGAACGAGGCCACGTCCGACATCATGGCGGCCGCGGTCGAGTTCTACGCCAACAACCCGACCGACGTCGGCGACTACCTCGTCGGCGAGAAGATCGACATCAACGGCGACGGCACCCCGCTGCGCTACATGGACAAGCCGAGCAAGGACGGCGCGTCCAAGGACGCCTGGTACTCGGGCCTCGGCGGCATCGACGTGCACTACTCCTCCGGCCCGGCCAACCACTGGTACTACCTGGCCTCCGAGGGCTCCGGTGCCAAGGTCATCAACGGCGTGAGCTACGACTCGCCGACCTCCGACGGCCTGCCGGTCACGGCCATCGGCCGTGACGCCGCGTCGAAGATCTGGTTCCGTGCGCTGACCGTCGGCTACTTCAAGTCGAACACCAACTACGCGGCCGCCCGCACGGCGACCCTCCAGGCCGCCGCCGACCTCTACGGCGCCGGCTCGGCCACGTACAACAACACCGCCAACGCGTGGGCGGCCATCAACGTCGGCCCCCGCATCAACGACGGCGTCACGGTCACCCAGATCGCGAACCAGAACACCGTCCTCAACACCGCGGTGAGCCTCCAGGTCCAGGCGACCAGCACCAACCCGGGCGCGCTGAGCTACGCGGCGACCGGCCTGCCGGCCGGCCTGTCGATCAACTCCTCCACGGGCCTGATCTCGGGCACGGCCACCACCGCGGGCACGTCCAACGTGACCGTGACGGTGACCGACTCCGCCAACAAGTCCGGCACGGCCTCCTTCACCTGGACCGTCGGCACCGGACAGCAGAACGTCTTCGAGAACACGAACGACTACCAGATCGCGGACAACGCGACCGTCGAGTCCCCGATCACGGTGACCCGCACGGGCAACGCGCCGAGCACCCTCAAGGTGGACGTGAACATCGTCCACACCTACGTCGGTGACCTGCGCGTCGACCTGGTCGCCCCCGACGGCACCGTGTACAACCTGCGCAACCGCAGCGGCGGCAGCGCGGACAACATCGTCCAGAGCTTCACCGTGAACGCCTCCTCCGAGGTCGCGAACGGTGTCTGGAAGCTTCGCGTGGCGGACCTCGCCAGCCTCGACACCGGTTACATCAACAGCTGGAAGCTGACCTTCTGACCCCTCGGGGCAGGGTAGGGCGCGACGGCTGACACAGCACGGGGCCGTCCGGGAGAGACCCTCCCGGACGGCCCTGTTCCATGCCGCGGGACCGGCCGCACGGGCCGGCCCCGGCGATCAGGGGATGCTGCGGAAGACGGCCTCGAACATGTCGGGCTCCTGCTCGTGGTGCTCCTGCGACATGTCCGGGCCCTGCTGCTCCGTCTCCGGCTGCCCCGGCATCTCCTGGCGCTCGTCGGCCGGAGGCTGCTCCTCCTGGCGCTCGTCGGCCGGAGGCTGCTCCTCCTGGCGCTCGTCGGCCGGAGGCTGCTCCTCCTGGCGCTCGTCCGCCGGGGCCTGCTCCTCCTGACGCCCCTCGGCCGGGGCCTGCTCCTCCTGACGCTCCTCCTGCCGACCCTGCTCTGCCTGCTGACCCTGCTCTGCCTGCTCGCCCTGCTCCTCGTGCCCGACGTGGTCGTGCCGGCCGTGGTCCTGGTGCCGGCCCTGCTCCTGCGACGGTGCGGGCTCGTCCTGCGGCTCGGGCCCGTCCATCGCCGGGAGTACGGTCGCGGCCTGCATGTCGCCCATGACGGCGTGCTCGGGGCGGCTGGCGCTGTCGAAGCGGTCGCGGTCGTCGAGGCGGTCGTCCGAGCGGCTCTCGCCGAACGGGTCGTGCTTGTCGTCCGTGTCCACGTGGACCGGCGTGAAGACCACCGAGCGGACCCTGACGTCGTAGACCGTGTCCTTCGGCTCCAGCTCCCGCTCCGAGCGGCCGTTGCAGCCGTCCTCCGTGAAGAGCGTGGCCCGCGACTTGGTGTTGTTGCGCACGGCCGTGGCCGGGTCGCGGCGCGAGGTGCCGGTCAGTTCGTAGCAGGTGTCGTTGTCGGCCGGGCGGATCTGCCGCCGCTCCCCGTCGACGATGTACTCCAGCCGACCGAGGTTGGGCCGGTCGTCGAAGTCGTCGGCGAGGGACGTTCCCGCCAGCGGCACGGCGAGGGCGAAGGCTCCGAGGAACGCTACGGCGGCGTTGCGAAGACGCATGGGAAGGCAGTCCGTTCTGTGGGGGCTGGATGCCGGTCCGGTGGCATCCAGCGGGCAGCGTAGGAGCGCTGACCACTGCTGAATCGGTTCAGCATGCGCGGCGTGCTCACAGGTTCACCCACCCGGCACGCCCCGCGGCCCCCATCCGGCAGGCGCCGGGGCCCTCAGCGCACGGTGCGTTCACCGTCCCGCTGCGATCCCGGAACCCCGTCGCCCGCCCCGTCCGCCGGATCCGCCCCGCCCCCGGCCGCAGCGGCCGCCGCCGGGCGCGCCCGCACCAGCAGGACCACCGCCACCGCGCCGGACAGGCCGATCAGCCCCGAGGCGGTGAACGCCTCCCGCAGCCCCGTCGCGAAGGCCTCCGCGATCCAGGTGCGGGCGCCGGGCACCGTGTCCAGCAGCCGGCCCGCCTCGCCGGAGGCCAGGGCCGCGGCCGTGCCCTCCGGCTGCCCGGAGCCGGCGAGCCCGTCCGCCAGCCCCGCGTGGAACAGCACGCCGAGGACGGCGATCCCGAGGGCCATGCCCAGTTGCCGCGCGGTGTTGAGAGCGCCGCCCGCCATGCCCGTACGGTCCGGGGCCACGGACCCCAGCACGGTGGCCGCCATCGCCGGGACGGCCGCGCCGGCCCCCGCCCCGGTCAGCACCAGGCCCGGGATCAGCGCCGGCCAGCCGCCGGCCGTGTCCAGCAGCCGGCTCTGCAGCAGGGCGCCCGCCCCGGCGAGCAGCAGCCCGCCGCCGATGGGCCACCGGGGCGGGACGCCGTGCAGCAGCCGGCCGGCCGCGGCGGAGACCAGGAAGGCCGCGGCGCTCAGCGGCACCAGCACCAGTCCGGCGCCCACCGGGCTCAGCCCCTCGACGGACTGGAGCCACAGCGAGACGTACATCAGGTACGAGAAGGCCGCCCCGGACAGCAGCAGTGCGGCGACCATGACCCCGGTGAAGGTCCGGTCGCGGAACAGCGAGAGGTCCAGCATCGGGCGGTCGCTGCGCAGTTCGACGGCGACGAAGGCGGCGAAGGCCGCGGCGCCGAGCCCGGACAGGGCGAGGGTGGCGGGCGCGGTCCAGCCGCTCTCGCCGGCCCGGATCAGGGCGTACGTGACGGCGCCGGCGCCGGTGGTGAAGCAGGCGGTGCCCGGCAGGTCCAGGCCCCTGCTCTGGGGGGCGCGGGACTCGGCGACGGCCTTGAGGGTGACGTACACGGCGAGGGCGCAGACGGGGAGGTTGATGAAGAAGATCCAACGCCAGCCGAAGTGCTCGGTCAGCAGTCCTCCGATGATCGGACCGGCCGCGGCGGCGGCCCCGTTGACCGCGCCCCAGACACCGAAGGCGATGCCGCGCTCGCGGCCCTGGTAGGCGCTGCCGATCAGGGCCATGGTGGTGGCGAACATCGCGGCGGCGCCGGTGCCCTGGACGGCGCGGAAGGCGATGAGCATGCCCGGGCCGGAGGCGAGGCCGCAGGCGAGCGAGGAGGCGGCGAACAGGACGAGCCCGCCGAGGTAGACGGCGCGCCGGCCGATCCGGTCGGCGAGGGAGCCGGCGCCGAGCAGCAGGGCCGCGAGGGCGAGGGCGTAGACGTCCATCACCCACTGGAGTCCTGCGAAGCCGGTGTCCATGCCGGCGGCCATGTCCGGCAGGGCGACGGTCAGGATCGTGACGTCGATCAGGAGCATGAACGCTCCGAGGCACACCGCCGCGAGGGGCAGCCATCTGCGCATGGGGGACTCCTCGGTGCCCGCGCGGGGCGGGGAAGGACCGGCGGCGCCGGGCGGGGCCGGTACGGCTCCGCGCCCGCAGCCTCGCCCCGGATCCCGCGCCCGTCACCCCGGTCCTGACGGATTCCGCGCATCCGGCACCCGGAACCGGAACCGGGCGGGGCGGACGGCCGGTGGTCCGGCCGCCCGCCCCCTGCCGGGGCTGCCGTCGCGGGCCGCGCTACCGCATCAGCACGCCGCCCTGCGGGCCGCCCTCGCCGCCCGCGTCGGTGTCCGCGGGGGAGGCGACGAGCCCCAGTTCGGCCGGCGATGCCAGCTTGGGGTGCGAGGGGAGGATCCGCACGGTGTAGCCGAAGGGCCCGGTGCGGTCGAGGGCGAGCGGGCCCTCGTACACCCAGCGCCCCTCCAGGTCCGGGCCGGCGGCCGGCTTGAGGGGGAAGGGCCGCCCGTCGCGGATGACGTCGTGCGGGTCCACCCGGCCGGCGACGGCCTGCACCTCCACGTCCTCGGGGGCGAGGTCGTCCAGGGTGACCAGCACGCGCAGGGTGAGGGTGGCCCCCAGCTCGGCGGTGCCGTTCACGGGAGCCGCGGCGAGCGCCTCCACGTGCTCCACGGCGACCTTGGGCCAGGCCGCCCGGACCCGCCCCTTCCACCAGGCCAGGTCGCGTGCCGCGGCGGCGTCCAGGGTCCGGTGGGCGCGGGCGGCCGGCGTGTACAGCCGCTCCACGTACTCCCGGACCATGCGTCCGGCGAGGACCTTCGGGCCCAGGGAGACGAGGGTGCGGCGGACCATCTCGATCCAGCGCACCGGCAGCCCGCTGCGGTCCGCACGGTCGTAGAAGCGGGGCGCGACCCGCTCCTCGACCAGCTCGTAGAGGCCGGCCGCCTCCAGGTCGTCGCGCCGCTCCTCGTCGGTGCCGAGCCCGTCGGCGGTCGGGATGGCCCAGCCGAAGTCCGGTTCGAACCATTCGTCCCACCAGCCGTCCAGCACGGACAGGTTGAGGCAGCCGTTGAGGGCGGCCTTCATCCCGCTGGTGCCGCACGCCTCCAGCGGGCGGATCGGGTTGTTCAGCCAGACGTCGCAGCCCGGGTAGAGCTTCTGCGCCATGCCCATGCCGTAGTCGGGCAGGAACACGATCCGGTGGCGCACCTGCGGGTCGTCGGAGAACCGGACCAGCTCCTGCACCAGCCGCTTGCCGCCGTCGTCGGCGGGGTGGGCCTTGCCGGCGACGACGATCTGCACGGGCCGGTCGGGGTGGAGCAGCAGCCGGCGCAGCCGCTCGGGGTCGCGCAGCATCAGCGTGAGCCGCTTGTACGAGGGGACGCGCCGGGCGAAGCCGATGGTGAGGACGTCCGGGTCGAGCACGGAGTCCACCCAGCCGAGTTCGGCGTCGGCGGCACCGCGCTGGCGCCAGGACGCCCGCAGCCGTTCGCGGACCTCCAGCACGAGCTGCTCGCGCAGGCCCCGCCGCAGGTCCCAGATGTCCTGGTCGGCGATGTCGGCGACGGCGTCCCAGCGCTGGGAGCCGCCCACCGACAGGGCGTCCTCGGTGCGGCCGGCGCCGATCTGCCGGGCTCCGAGCCGGACCACCTCGGGGGCGACCCATGTCGGGGCGTGCACCCCGTTGGTCACGGAGGCGATGGGCACGTCGGCCGGGTCGAAGCCCGGCCACAGCCCGGCGAACATGCCGCGGCTGACGGCCCCGTGCAGGGTGGAGACGCCGTTGGCGCGCTGGGCCAGGCGCAGCCCCATCACCGCCATGTTGAACACGCCGGGGTCGCCGCCCGGGTAGGACTCGGCGCCCAGCTCCAGGATCCGCTCGACGGGTACGCGGTCCAGCTCGCCGCCGGGGCCGAAGTGGCGGGCGACCAGGGCGCGGTCGAAACGGTCGATGCCGGCGGGGACGGGGGTGTGGGTGGTGAACACGGTTCCGGCGCGGACCGCCTCCAGGGCGGCGTCGAAGCCGAGGCCGAGCTCGCCGTCGAGTTCCCTTATGCGTTCCAGGCCGAGGAAGCCGGCGTGTCCCTCGTTCGTGTGGAACACCTCGGGGGAGGGGTGACCGGTGAGCGCGCAGTACGTCCGTACCGCGCGGACCCCGCCGATGCCGAGGAGCATCTCCTGGAGCAGCCGGTGGTCGCTGCCGCCGCCGTAGAGCCGGTCGGTCACCTCGCGGGCCCCGCAGTCGTTGTCCTCGACGTCCGAGTCGAGGAGCAGCAGGGGGACCCGGCCGACGCGGGCCTGCCAGACGTGGGCGTGCAGGGCGCGGCCGCCGGGCAGGGAGAGGGTGACGCGGGCCGGGGCCCCGTCGGCGTCCCGCAGCAGGGACAGGGGCAGCTCGTTGGGGTCGAGGACGGGGTAGTGCTCCTGCTGCCAGCCGTCCCGGGACAGGGACTGGCGGAAGTAGCCGTGCCGGTAGAGGAGTCCCACGCCGATGAGCGGGACGCCGAGGTCGCTGGCGGCCTTGAGGTGGTCCCCGGCGAGGATCCCCAGGCCGCCCGAGTACTGGGGCAGGGCGGCGGTGATCCCGAACTCGGGCGAGAAGTAGGCGATGGCGGCGGGGAGGTCGGTCCCGCCGCCGTGGGTCTGGTACCAGCGGGCGCCGTTGACGTAGTCGTCGAGGTCGGCGGCGGCCACGGCGAGCCGGCGCAGGAACCGGCGGTCGCCGGCCAGTTCGCGCAGGCGGGTGGCGGAGGCGGAGCCGAGCAGGCGGACGGGGTCGCCGCCGGCGGCCTGCCAGCCCTCGGGGTCGACGGATTGGAAGAGTTCGCGGGTCTCCGTGTGCCACGACCAGCGCAGGTTGCGCGCGAGGTCGGCGAGCGGCAGCAGCGGTTCGGGGAGTACGGGGCGTACGGTGAATCGACGGATTGCCTTCACGCGTTCCACCTTCGCAGGCAAGTGCGGACCGGAGCGGCCGCACCACGCTGTGCGACCGCGCAACACCCCCGGAAGGCTATCCCCGCCCCGCCTGACCCTGCCACCGTGCCTCGGGGCCACACCGGTGCGCCCGCCCGTGGAACCGGCCCGCGGGCCCGCCGCGCCACGACGCCGCCCCGGCCACCCGCGCGGCCGCGCGGGTGGCCGGGGCGGGCCTGCGGGTGCCGGGGCGCCCGTCAGGGCTGGGTGAAGTACCCGAGCAGGTCGGTGATGACGTGCGTGCTGCCGCCGTGGCTGTTGGAGACGGTGGCGCGGCCGTCGGCGACCGGGGTGGTGACGTGGTTGGGGACGGTTTCACCAGGACGGGTGTTGAGGCTGCTGGCCTCGGGGCGGGCGGCCCCGTACGCGTACACGGTGAGGAAACCGGGTCCGGTGGACTCGGTCGCCGTGACGTTCAGGGCCGCGCCGATCGCACCGGCGGGCAGGCCCGCGACGGTGGTGGCGGCGCCGGGGGCGAGCTTGCCGGCGGTGCGGGTGTCGGCGAGCCGCTTCGGGACGGCCGGGGTGAACAGGGCCTTGCCGTCCTTGCCGTACCAGCCGACCGCGTCCGGGACGAGGTGGGTGGAGCCCGTGTTGGTGTAGAGGGTGATGGTGCCGTCGGGGCCGACCGGCACGACGGCCTGGTTGGACTTGTCCTTGCCCGGCTCGGGGTTGAGGTTCGACGTGGCCGGGCGCCTGGCCGGGTCGGGGTAGGCGATGACGTGCGCGTCGGCGGTGGAGCCGGTGCTGGTCAGGTTGAGGGCGACCGCGGTGGCGCCGGCCGGGATACCGCCCGCGCCGGCGACCCTGACGCCGCGGGTCTGCCCGCCGGCCAGGGCGCCGCCCGCGGAGCGGGTGTCGGCGAGCCGGGTCGGGGCGACGGGGGTGAACCGCTCCCCGGCGCCCGGCTGGTAGTAGCCGACGAAGTCCACGATCAGCGCGGCCCGGCCCGAGTTGAGCTGCGCCTGCACCTTGAAGTCGGAGCCGACGGGGACGGTGACCGTGTTGGAGGAGGTGCCGCCCGCCCGGACGTTGACGTTCGAGGTGGCCGGGCGCGGCTGGCCGGACGGCCAGACGCTGAGGTGGGTGTCCTCGGTGGCTCCGGTCACGGTGACGTTGAGGACGGCGGCGGCCATGCCGCCGGAGTGCACGTGGTTCGGTACGGCGAGGCCGACGGGGAGGACCACCGGGACGGCCGACCCGCCCTGCACGGGCGCGCCGGTGGTACGGGTGTCGAGCAGGCGGAACGGTTCGGTCGCGACGTAGCCCGACGGCGCGTAGTCGACCTTCACGGTCTTGGAGACCGTGTTGTCGCCGCCCCTGCCGTCCGCGAGCCGCAGCGTCACCTTGTAGTCGCCGGGCCGGCCGTAGGTGTGCCGGAAGCCCTCCAGGTGCAGGGCGTGCGCGTAGGTGCCGTCGCCGAAGTCCACGTCCGCGTTCACGACCGGCCACGGCGCCGCGGTGGCGGCCATCGGGTCGATGTCGACGGTCAACGGGGCCGTGTACTCGATCGGGTTGGTCGACGTCGGCAGCACCGGCTCGGCGTCGAAGCCGGCGGTCAGCGGACCGGCCGGCGTCACCTTGACCGGCTGCTCCGCCCCGGCCGTCACCCCGACGCCGTTGACACCCGTCACCTTGACGGTGCACGCGCACGGAGCGGTGTAGACGTGGCTGGCAACGGCGTAGGCGGTGTCGCCCTTGCGGGTGACGACCGGAGCGGTCCCGTCGCCGAAGTCCACGTGGTAGGTCATCGCGGTGGGCCACCCGCTGTCCGAGCAGGCCTTCACTTCCACGGTGGTGCCCACCGGCGCCCAGCTGTGCTCGACCTGCATCTTCACGGTGCTCAGCCAGTCCTGGGTCTCGCGGTGCCCGCGGTCCAGGTACCCGCCGTCCTTGCCCGTGTCGGGCACCCGCGGGTCGTCCGCGGTCGGCCGTCCGGAGAAGTCGGTGGGCAACACGCCCGGTGCCGTCGGGTCGGCGGAGTCGACGGCCGGGCCGTCGGCCCGCTCGGCCTCGGCACGCGTCGCGGTCAGGTCGTGCGCGCCCTGGCCGGTGGCGGTGCGGAACGCCCCGGGCTCGGCGTGGTCGGCGCCGGCCCAGTGGTAGGCCGCGCCCGGCGGGCGGCCGACGATCAGGTTGTAGTCGACGCGCGTGCCCTCGACCGCGCCCTGCGCCACCGCGACGGCGTGTCGGGCCTCCCCCGCCTCACACCGGAAGGACGCGTCCTCGGTGTGGACCACGTTGTTGAACACGCCGGAGCCGGCCGAGGCGCCGCCGACCGAGACGGTCGCCGCGCAGAAGCCGGTCATCCGGGCCTTACGGCCTTGGCCGCCGCCGACACGGTGCAGTACGGAACGGCCTGCGAACCGCCGCCGCCGTCGGAGCAGTTCGAGCCGGCGCGGTTGTCGACGTACAGGGTGGCCGGCGGATCGGCGGCCGCGGCGCCGGGCAGGCCGAGGACAGTGGCGAGGCCTGCGGTCAGCAGGGCCGCCACGCGGGTGGGACGCACCAGGGGAGCTTCCTTCGGGAGCGGGCGGTGTGGATCCGGGACGGCACGGCGCGGCACGGCGGCTGCGCGGCCCGTTCCCCCCACCGGTACACCGGCGCGCACGGATCCACGAATTCGCGTCCCGTGATCCCCGTGCGAACGCACGCCGTCACACCGGATATGCCGCTCCCCGGCGGCCTGTGCGGCGGCGCCCGCGCGTGATCGCCACAACGGCGGGAAACCGACCGTGGCGACAGCGTTTCCGGCCGTCGTACGCCCTTGCGGAACGAGGGGGTTCGGCGGGGTTCGTACCACCCGACGGCACAACGTGCGTGGCCGGTGTGACGGGGGCGGCCGACGGTACCTCCGGTAGTCCACATGGACTTGACGGAGCCTCGGCGGAAGCACGGACTCTTCTTGGCCCTCGGGGCGCCCCTACGTACGAGTAGTTAACCGAGCACGCGGATTGGGCCGGGCGAGAGTGGGAAGGGCTCCCCGCGTACCTGCACGGCACACCTCGCCCACCCCTCTCCCGCCACCCGAGTGAACGCGGACAGGAGCGGCCATGCCCGCAGCCCAGCCGTCCTCCGAGCGGCTAGAAACAGAGCCAACAGAGCGTGCACTACCCGTCGGCCACCCGGCCGGCCCGTCGTCACCGAGCCCTGCGAACTGCCCCCAGGTGATCCCATCATGATCGGTCGTATTCCCGTGCTGGACGTCCTCCCCGCCACCGACTGCGGGGCCAGACCCGCCAAGGCCGTGGTCGACGAGGTCTTCGAGGTCTCCGCCACCGTGTTCCGCGAGGGACACGACGCGGTCGCCGCGCACGTCCTCCTGCGCGATCCGAAGGGGCGGGTCCGTCCCGCCGTGCCGATGCGCGAGCTCGCTCCCGGCACCGACCGGTGGGGCGCCCGGGTGGCCGCCGACACCGAGGGCAGGTGGAGCTACACCGTGGAGGCGTGGAGCGACCCGCTGGCCACCTGGCGGGCCCGCGCCGAAGTGAAGATCCCCGCCGGCATCGATCTGGGGCTCACCCTGCTGGAGGGCGCCGAGCTCTACGAGCGGGCCGCCGCGAAGATCCTCAAGCGGGACGGCCGCGAACACGTCCTGGCCGCCGCCTCCGCGATGCGCGACGAGGACCGCTCCGTCGCCGAGCGGTACGCCGCCTCCCGCGAGCCCCGGGCGCTGCAGGCGCTGGACCGGCGCCCGCTGCGGGAGCTGGTGACCGCCGCGAAGGCCCAGCCGCTGCTGGTGGAGCGCAGGCGGGCGCTGTTCGGCTCCTGGTACGAGATGTTCCCCCGGTCCGAGGGCGCGGTGGTCGAGCCCGGGGCGAAGCCGGTGAGCGGCACCTTCCGCACGGCCGCCGAACGGCTGCCCGCCATCGCCGCGATGGGCTTCGACGTGGTGTACCTGCCGCCGATCCACCCCATCGGGACCACCTTCCGCAAGGGCCCCAACAACACGCTTTCGGCGCAGAGTTGGGACCCTGGCGTACCGTGGGCCATCGGCTCCCCGGAGGGCGGCCACGACGCCGTCCACCCGGACCTCGGCACGCTGGAGGACTTCGACGCCTTCGTCGCCCGGGCCCGCGGGCTGGACCTGGAGATCGCGCTGGACTTCGCCCTCCAGTGCTCCCCGGACCACCCGTGGGTGGAGAAGCACCCGGAGTGGTTCAGCCACCGCCCCGACGGGACGATCGCGTACGCGGAGAACCCGCCCAAGAAGTACCAGGACATCTACCCGGTCCACTTCGACACCGACATGGCCGGCATCGTCGCGGAGACGGTCCGGGTCCTGCGGCACTGGATGGACCACGGCGTCCGCATCTTCCGAGTGGACAATCCGCACACCAAGCCGGTCGTGTTCTGGCAGAAGGTGATCGCGGACATCAACAGGACCGATCCCGACGTGATCTTCCTGGCCGAGGCCTTCACCCGGCCCGCCATGATGCACGCGCTCGCCGCGATCGGCTTCCAGCAGTCGTACACGTACTTCACCTGGCGCAACACCAAGGCGGAGCTCACCGAGTACGTCACCGAGCTGTCCGGCACCCGGTCCGCCTCCGTGATGCGGCCGAACTTCTTCGTGAACACTCCGGACATCCTCCACGCCTACCTGCAGAAGGGCGGCCGCCCCGCCTTCGAGGTGCGCGCCGTGCTGGCCGCCACCCTCTCCCCCACCTGGGGCGTCTACGCCGGGTACGAGCTGTGCGAGAACACCCCGGTCCGGGAGGGCAGCGAGGAGTACCTGCACTCCGAGAAGTACGAGCTGCGCCCGCGCGACTGGGCCGCCGCCGAGCGGACGGGCCGCACCATCGCCCCGCTGATCACCACGCTCAACCGGCTGCGCCGCCGCAACCCCGCACTTCAGCAACTGCGCGACATCCACTTCCACTCGACCGACAACGAGCAGGTGATCGCCTATTCGAAGCACGCGGGCGCCAATTCCGTACTGGTGGTCGTCAACCTCGATCCGCACCACACCCAGGAGGCGACGGTCTCGTTGGACATGCCGGTACTCGGCCTCGACTGGCACGGGTCCCTCGCGGTGCGCGACGAGCTCACCGGCGAGACCTATCACTGGGGCAGGGCGAACTACGTGCGCCTAGAGCCGGGCCGCACCCCCGCGCACGTTCTCACCGCTCTGCGACCGTCCCCGCCCACCGGAGGGTCACCCACCGCATGATGATCAACGATCCCGTCCACGACACCTTCGAGGACACCCCCGCCCAGGACCGCGACCCCGACTGGTTCAAGCGGGCCGTCTTCTACGAGGTCCTCGTACGCTCCTTCCACGACAGCAACGGCGACGGGGTGGGCGACCTGAAGGGGCTCACCTCCAAACTGGACTACCTCCAGTGGCTCGGCGTGGACTGCCTGTGGCTGCCGCCGTTCTTCGCCTCGCCGCTGCGCGACGGCGGCTACGACGTCTCCGACTACACCTCCGTCCTGCCCGAGTTCGGCGACCTCGCCGACTTCGTGGAGTTCGTGGACAACGCGCACCAGCGCGGTATGCGGGTGATCATCGACTTCGTCATGAACCACACGAGCGACCAGCACGAGTGGTTCCAGCAGTCCCGCAAGGACCCCGACGGGCCGTACGGCGACTACTACATGTGGGCCGACAACGACAAGCAGTACCAGGACGCCCGCATCATCTTCGTCGACACCGAGACCTCGAACTGGACGTACGACCCCGTACGCAAGCAGTACTACTGGCACCGCTTCTTCTCGCACCAGCCGGACCTCAACTACGAGAACCCGGCGGTGCAGGAGGAGATCATGTCGGCGCTGCGGTTCTGGCTGGACCTCGGCATCGACGGGTTCCGCCTGGACGCCGTGCCGTACCTGTTCGCCGAGGACGGCACCAACTGCGAGAACCTCCCGGCCACCCACACCTTCCTCAAGCGGGTCCGGGCGGAGATCGACGCGCACTACCCGGACAAGGTGCTGCTCGCCGAGGCCAACCAGTGGCCCGAGGACGTCGTCGACTACTTCGGCGACTACAGCGCCGGCGGGGACGAATGCCACATGGCGTTCCACTTCCCAGTCATGCCGCGCATCTTCATGGCGGTGCGAAGAGAATCCCGCTACCCGGTCTCCGAGATCCTCGCCAAGACCCCGGGGATCCCGGAGCGCTGCCAGTGGGGCATCTTCCTGCGCAACCACGACGAGCTCACCCTCGAAATGGTCACGGACGAAGAGCGCGACTACATGTACGCCGAGTACGCCAAGGACCCGCGCATGCGGGCCAACATCGGCATCCGGCGCCGGCTCGCCCCGCTCCTCGACAACGACCGCAACCAGATGGAGCTGTTCACCGCCCTGCTGCTGTCCCTGCCCGGCTCCCCGGTCCTCTACTACGGCGACGAGATCGGGATGGGCGACAACATCTGGCTGGGCGACCGCGACGGCGTGCGCACCCCCATGCAGTGGACCCCGGACCGCAACGCCGGGTTCTCCTCCTGCGATCCTGGGCGGCTGAACCTGCCGGTCATCATGGACCCGGTCTACGGGTACCGGGTCACCAACGTGGAGGCCGCGACGTCCTCGCCCTCCTCGCTGCTGCACTGGACCCGCAGGCTCATCGAGGTTCGCAAGGCGAACCCGGCGTTCGGCCTCGGCTCGTACACCGAACTGCCGTCGACCAACCCGGCGGTGCTCGCCTTCCTCCGCGAGTACGGCGACGACCTGGTGCTGTGCGTGCACAACTTCTCGCGCTTCGCCCAGCCCACCGAGCTCGACCTGAAGTCGTTCAACGGGCGCGTGCCGGTGGAACTCACCGGTGACGTGCGCTTCCCGCCGATCGGCGAGTGGCCGTACCTGCTCACCCTCGCCGGGCACGGCTTCTACTGGTTCCGCCTGCGGCGCGAGTAGGACCTCCCCGGCAGCTCCGGCCCGCCCGGCCTCCCCGCACCCGGGGAGGCCCGCGGCGGAGCACCACGGGAGCGGCACCGCACGGGTCCGGTGCCCGCCCCCGCACGCACCACCGCAGCACGCACCACCGCACCACCGCCACGCACCACCCTGACCCGACACCACCCACCACCGGACAGCAAACCTCGCCATCCGGGACACTCTGCGCATTTCTGTGACGGCCCGGGGAAAGGACGACGCCATGTCGGAGGCTGCATCCGCCCGGAGCCGCCAGAGCAGTCCGGCCGCCGTCCCACTCGGACCGCTGGAGCCGATGCTGCGCTCCTGGCTGCCGCGGCAGCGCTGGTTCGCCGGCAAGGGGCGCGCGATCACCCGGCTCCGCCTGGTCAGTGCCGTCGAGCTGCTGCCGGCCGGGGTCACCCCCGGCCTGCTGCACCTGCTCGTCGGCGTGGACTGCGCCGACGGGGCCGCGGACTGCTACCAGCTGCTGATCGGGGTGCGCCCCGCGCCGCTGCCACCCGCGCTCGCGCCCGCCCTGATCGGAAATGCCGAGCAGGGCCCGTACGCCGGCCACGCCGTGTACGAGGGCCTGGGCGATCCGCGGCTCGCCACGCTGCTGCTGGAGCGGCTGCGCACCCCGGGCAGCCACGGCCCGCTCCGCTTCGACCGGGACCCGGACGCCCTCATCCCCGCCGAGGCCGCTCCCCGGCCGGTGTCCGGGGAGCAGACCAACTCCTCGCTGATCTACGGGGATTCGCACATCCTGAAGGTGTTCCGCCGGGTCGGCCCCGGCGTCAACCCGGACCTGGAACTGCCCAGAGCGCTCGCCGCCGCCGGCTGCACCCGCGTACCGGCCCCCGTCGCCTGGTACGAGGCCGACCTGCCCGGTAGCCCGCGCGACAGCCGGGAGCGCCCGGAGCCGCTGACCCTGGGCGTGCTCCAGCCGTACCTGCGCGGCTCCGACGACGGCTGGCAGCTGGCGCTGCGCCGGCTCGGCGCGGGAGCCGACTTCACCGCCGAGGCGCACGCGCTGGGCCGGGCCACCGCCGAGGTGCACAGCGCGCTCGCCACCGCCCTGCCCACCGTGGCCCTCGGCCCGGGGCAGACGGCCCGGCTCGCCGCGGGGATGACGGCCCGGCTGGCCGCCACCGTCCGCGAGGTGCCGGCGCTGCGGCCCTACGAGGCCGGGCTGCGCGGGGCCTTCGACGCCCTGGCCGCCTCCTCCCGCGGTAGCGGGGTGCCCGCCCAGCGGATCCACGGCGACCTCCACCTCGGCCAGACCCTGCGCACCGCCGACGGCAGCTGGGCCCTGATCGACTTCGAGGGCGAGCCCGCCCGGCCGCTGGCCGACCGCCGCCGGCCCGAACCCGCCGTGCGCGACGTCGCCGGGATACTGCGGTCGTTCGACTACGCGGCCCGCTCGCACCGCCCGTTCGCCCCCGCCTGGGCGGACGCCTGCCGGGCCGCCTTCTGCGAGGGCTACGCCCGCACCACCGGCCGCGACCCGCGCGAGGACCCCGTCCTGCTGCGCGCGTACGAGACCGACAAGGCGGTGTACGAGGCCCGCTACGAGTCGCGGCACCGCCCCGACTGGCTGCACGTCCCCATGGCGGCCATCCGCCGCCTGGCCGAACGGGAACGTCCGGCCCGCCGCATGCCGCCGGCCCCGCCGCAGCCCGGCTCCGCCCCCACCCCCCACCCCCACCCGAAGCCCCCGAGGAGGCCGCTCGCGTGAGCGCCGCACGACAGCCGTCACCGACCGTCCGCAACGCAGCCCCGCCCGCCACCGCGGGCGGACCCGCGGCTGCGACCGCGCCCTCGCCCGAGGCCGGGCCCGCCCGCAGGTCCCGTCCGCCACGGGCCCGCCAGACCGCCCCGGCGGCCGCCCCTCAGAACGGGGTGCGGCCGGCGCCCGCACTCGGCGCGCAGGAGCGGGCCCGGCTCCTCGAAGGCCGCCACCACGACCCGCACGCCGTGCTCGGCGGCCATGCCCTGCGGGGCGGGGTGGCCGTCCGCGTGCTGCGCCCGCACGCGAGGACCGTCACCCTCGTGGCCAAGGGGCTGCGGGCCGAGCTGCACGACGACGGCGACGGCCTGTTCTCGGGACTGCTGCCGCTGGCCGAGGTGCCGGACTACCGGCTGCTGGTGGCGTACGAGAGCACCGAGATCGAGGTGCACGACCCGTACCGGTTCCTGCCCGCGGTCGGCGAGCTCGACCTGCACCTGATCGGCGAGGGCCGGCACGAGGAGCTGTGGACGGCGCTCGGCGCCCGGCCGATGGTCCACCAGGGCGTCGCCGGAACGCGGTTCACGGTGTGGGCGCCGAACGCGCAGGGGGTCCGGGTCACCGGGGACTTCTCCTACTGGAACCCGGTCGCCCACCCGATGCGCTCGCTCGGCGCGACCGGGGTGTGGGAGCTGTTCCTGCCCGGGGTGGGCGAGGGCACGCTGTACAAGTACGACATCACCCGGCCCGACGGCAGCCACGGCCTGCGCGCCGACCCGATGGCGCGGCGGACGGAGTGCCCGCCCGCCACCGCCTCGGTCGTGACCGAGTCCCGGTACGAGTGGGGCGACGACCGGTGGATGGCCCTGCGCGGCGCCCGTCCCCCGCACCAGGCCCCGTTCTCGGTGTACGAGGTGCACCTGCCGTCCTGGCGGCCGGGGCTCTCGTACCGGCAGCTGGCCGAGCAGCTCCCGCCGTACGTCAAGGATCTCGGCTTCACGCACGTGGAGCTGATGCCGGTCGCCGAGCACCCCTTCGGCGGTTCCTGGGGCTACCAGGTCACCGGCTACTACGCGCCCACCGCGCGGATGGGCACCCCGGACGAGTTCCGGATGCTCGTGGACGCACTGCACCGGGCGGGGATCGGGGTGATCCTCGACTGGGTGCCGGCGCACTTCCCGCGGGACGACTGGGCGCTCGCCGAGTTCGACGGGCGGCCGCTGTACGAGCACCACGACCCGCGGCGGGCGGCCCACCCGGACTGGGGGACGCTGGAGTTCGACTACGGGCGCAAGGAGGTCCGCAACTTCCTCGTCGCCAACGCCGTCTACTGGTGCCAGGAGTTCCACATCGACGGGCTGCGGGTCGACGCGGTGGCCTCCATGCTCTACCTGGACTACTCGCGCGACGAGGGCCAGTGGGCGCCCAACGAGCACGGCGGGCGGGAGAACCTGGACGCGGTGGCGCTGCTCCAGGAGATGAACGCGACCGTGTACCGGCGCTGCCCGGGCGTGGTGACGATCGCGGAGGAGTCAACGGCCTGGGACGGGGTCACCCGGCCCACGGATGCGGGCGGACTCGGCTTCGGCCTGAAGTGGAACATGGGCTGGATGCACGACACGCTCAGGTACTCGGGCAAGGAACCGGTGCACCGCAAGTACCACCACCACGACATGACCTTCGGGATGGTGTACGCGTACAGCGAGAACTACGTGCTGCCGATCTCGCACGACGAGGTGGTGCACGGCAAACGCTCGCTGGTGTCGAAGATGCCCGGCGACTGGTGGCAGCAGCGGGCCGGGGAGCGGGCGTACCTGGGCTTCATGTGGGCCCACCCGGGCAAGCAACTGCTGTTCATGGGGCAGGAGTTCGCCCAGGGATCGGAGTGGTCCGAGGCCCACGGGCCGGACTGGTGGCTGCTGGACCCCGCGTATCCGGCGGCCGCCGACCACCAGGGCGTGCGCACCCTGGTCCGCGACCTGAACCGGGCCTACGCGGCGGCGCCGGCCCTGTGGGAGCGGGACTCCGTGCCCGAGGGCTTCGCGTGGGTGGAGGCGGACGCGGCGGACGACAACGTCTTCGCCTTCCTGCGGTACGCGCACGACGGCTCGCAGCTGTTGTGCGTGTCGAACTTCTCGCCGGTGGTGCGGCACGGCTACCGGATCGGCGTGCCGGAGGAGGTTCCGGTGTGGCGGGAGGTCCTCAACACCGACCTGGAGGCCTACGGCGGGAGCGGCGTCCGCCACCTGACGCCGCTGCGGCCCCGGCGGGAGCCGGCGCAGGGCCGCCCGGCGAGCCTGCACCTGACGCTCCCGCCGCTGGCTACGGTCTGGTTCAGGCCGTAGCCGCCGCGGTCGCCGCCCGCTCCAGCACGCCTTCGAGCTCCTGGAGCAGGCGGCGCCTCGGCCGCGCCCCGACCAGCTGGGCGACGGGCTCGCCGGCGCGGAACACGAGCAGGGTCGGCAGGGACAGCACCCCGTACCGGGTGACGGTGGCCGGGTTGGTGTCCGCGTCGATCCACACGGTCCTGAGCCGGCCGGCCGTCTCGGCGGCCACGGCGGACAGCACGGGCGCGAGCTGCCGGCAGGGGCCGCACCAGTCCGCGGTGAACTCCACGAGGACGGGCAGGTCCTGCTCGGCGAGCACCTCCGCCTCGAAGTCGGCATCGGTCACTTCCGCAACACCGGCGGCGTGGACCATGGGCTTCTCCCCTCTCGGTTCTTCCTTCATCCGGTCATCTCACAGCGCGGGACGGCGGCGGCGCCGAGCGTGTCGGCGCCGGGCCGGTCGGCGTCGGCCGTGCCGGCCGCGGCCCGCTCGGCCTCGGCGAGCTGCCGGCCGACCTGCTCGCGCACGTCGGCCAGCCGGTCGATCAGCGCGTCGAGCTCGGCGAGCTTGCGCCGGTACACGGCCAGGGACGCCGGGCAGCTGTCCCCGGCGGGGTGGCCGGCCCGCAGGCACTCGACGAAGGGGCGGGTCTCCTCCAGTGCGAAGCCGAAGTCCTGGAGCGTGCGGATCTGCCGGAGCAGCCGCAGGTCGTCCTCGTCGTAGGTGCGGTGGCCGTTGGGTGACCGCCGGGAGGGCAGCAGCCCGCGCGACTCGTAGTACCGCAGGGTCCGGGTGCTGGTCCCGGCCCGTTCCGCCAGTTCGCCGATGCGCATGGCCCGAACGTAGACCTTGACGCGGACGTCAGGGCAAGGGCGCGGGGCGGGGCCCTCGCCACCCCCGTATACGAGGGCCCCGGTATGGACTACGTACGGGGGTGGGGGCCGGTTCAGGGCGGGTGCGGGGGATCGGTGAAGATCGCGTAGAGAGGTGCCGCGCGGGCCGGCCGGGACCGTAGGCTGTCCATGGTCACGAGAGCGCGTCCGATTACCGGACGGTCGTCTGAAATCCGGACCAATACCCCGAACTCCCTAGGACATTCCTACGAGTTGTGGGCTTGTTTGAACAGTCTGTAGTCGCCGCACCCCGGTCGCTCCTACGGTGTGCCCTGTGCACTCCAGCCCACCCTTCAATGCCCCCGCCGCGCGGCGCCTGCGCGCGGCCCTGGGCATGGCGCCCGGACACGTCGCCTACGGCCTGCGCGCCCAGTACGGACTGATCGTCGAACCCGAGACCGTGATGGCCTGGGAGCGCGGCGAGCAGACGCCGACCGCCGCCGAGCTGACCGCCCTCGCAGGCGTGCTGTGGTGCGCACCCGGCGAGCTGCTCGCCGAGCCGGTCACCCTGCGGGAGCACCGGCTGGCCCGGGGCATGCCCGCGGACGAGCTGGCCCGCCGGATCGGGCTGGACACCGGCTCGTACCAGAAGATGGAGGACTCCGGGCGCTGGAAGGGCAACGAGCGCCAGTCCGTGGCCCTGGCCCAGGTCCTGGGTCTGAGCCTGGCCCAGTTCGTGGCGGCCGCCGGCAAGCAGGAGGAGCTGGCGGAGCTGCTGCGCAGCGCGGTGACCACGCGCTGGCAGGCGTACGTGAAGCCGCTGGCCAAACTCCTGCCGGTGCCGCGGCAGCGGCTGGAGCCGGTGGTCGAGCGGCTGCACGCGGACTACCAGGCCGCCATGGTCACCACCCTGGGCTGGGGCGGAGCCGCGGGAGACGCCGGCACGGGCGACGCGGGCCGCGAGTTCCTCGCCACCATCGTCGCCCGCTTCTGGGCCTACGCGGGCCCCGCGGACCACCCCCACACCGGGTAGCCCTACCGTGCGCGGCGACCGGGCGGAGCCGCCGGCCGGGCCGGGGGCCGCCGCACCCGGCGGGTCAGAAGACGGACTCGGCCTCGTACATGCGGTCCGCGGGGACGCGCTTCAGCTCGGCGGTGGCCGAGGCGAGCGGCGCCATCACGATGTCGGTGCCGCGCAGGGCGGTCATGTTGCCGAAGTCGCCGCGGTGCACGGCCTCCACTGCGTGCCAGCCGAAGCGGGTGGCCAGGACCCGGTCGTAGGCGGTGGGGACGCCGCCGCGCTGGACGTGGCCCAGGATGACCGGGCGGGCCTCCTTGCCCAGGCGGTGCTCCAGCTCGACGGCGAGCCGGTTGCCGATGCCGGCGAAGCGCTCGTGGCCGTACGGGTCGATGGCGCCCCGCTCGTACGGCATGGAGCCCTCGGCCGGGTGCGCCCCCTCGGCGACGCAGATGACGGCGAACTTCTTCCCGCGGGCGAAGCGCTCCTCGACCATCTTCACCAGGTCGTCCACCTCGAAGAGGCGCTCCGGCAGGCAGATCCCGTGCGCGCCGCCGGCCATGCCGGACTCCAGGGCGATCCAGCCGGCGTGCCGGCCCATGACCTCGACGACCATGACGCGCTGGTGCGACTCGGCGGTGGTCTTGAGGCGGTCTATGGCCTCGGTGGCCACCGTGACGGCGGTGTCGAAGCCGAAGGTGCGGTCGGTGGAGGAGATGTCGTTGTCGATGGTCTTCGGTACGCCCACGACGGGCATCCCGGCGTCCGACAGCATCCGGGCGGCGGTCAGGGTGCCCTCGCCGCCGATCGGGATGAGCGCGTCGAGGCCGTACCGCCGCGCGAGCTCGTTGGCGTTCTCGGCTGCCTCGTGCAGGCGGGAGCGCTCCATGCGGGAGGAGCCGAGGATGGTGCCGCCGCGGGCGAGGATGCCGCTGACCGCGTTGATGTCGAGGGGGCGGTAGTGCCCGTCCAGGAGCCCCTTGAAGCCGTCCTCGAAGCCGATGACCTCGTCACCGTGCCCGACCATCGCGCGGTGCACGACCGACCGGATGACGGCGTTCAGGCCGGGGCAGTCGCCGCCTGCTGTGAGAACTCCGATACGCATCGTCCTGTGTCTCCCGCTCCTGGTCACATCGTGAGGCTTGTCCGATTGTTCCACGGGCCCGAGAGGCCGCGCGTCCGGTGCCGCTCCACCGGCGGGCCGTTCGGCCCTGCCCTCCGGGCCCATCGCCCAGGGGGCGCCTTAGCCATCGACAGGGGTATTGTCAAGAGGGCAATGCCACCCTATCGGGGATTTTTTCGCACCAGGGACGGAGGGCACGCGTGACGCGCAGCGTGTATGTGACCGGTATCGACCGGAGTGACGGCCGCCAGGTCGTCGAGCTGGGGATCATGGAGCTGCTGACCCGCCAGACGGCGCGGGTCGGTGTCTACCGGCCGCTGCTCCACGATGCGCCGGACCGGCTCTTCGAGCTGCTGCGGGCCCGCTACCGGATCGAGCAGGACGCCTCGACGGCGTACGGCATGGAGTACCGCGAGGCGTCCGCGGTCCTGGCGGAGAAGGGCACGGACGAGCTCGTCTCCCGGCTCGTCGACCGCTACCACGCGGCGGCCCGCCACTACGACGTCATGCTCGTCCTGGGCACGGACTACGCCGAGACGAACCTCCCCGACGAACTGGCGCTGAACGCCCGCCTCGCCAACGAACTGGGCGCGGTGGTCGTTCCCGTCGTGGGCGGCACCAAGCGGTCCGCGGACGAGGTCCGCGCCGAGGCCCGCAACGCCCACCGCGCGTACGAGAGCCTGGGCTGCCACGTCGTCGCGATGGTCGTCAACCGGGTGGCCGCCGAGGACCGCGACTCCATAGCCGAGCGGCTGGCCGCCCGCCTGCCGGTGCCCTGCTACGTGCTGCCGGACGACAAGTCCCTGGCCGCCCCCACCGTCGCCCAGATCACCCGGGCGCTCGGCGGCGAGGTGCTCCTCGGCGACGACGCGGGCCTCGCCCGCGACGCCGTCGACTTCGTCTTCGGCGGCGCCATGCTGCCGAACTTCCTCAACGCCCTGACCCCGGGCTGCCTGGTCGTCACCCCCGGGGACCGCGCCGACCTGGTCATCGGCGCGCTCGCCGCGCACTCCTCCGGCACCCCGCCGATCGCCGGCGTGCTGCTCACCCTGAACGAGCGCCCGGACGACGACGTCCTCGCCCTGGCCTCGAAGCTGGCGCCGGGCACGCCCGTGGTGTCCGTGGCCGGCAACAGCTTCCCCACCGCCGCCGAACTGTTCTCGCTGCAGAGCCGGCTGAACTCGGCGACCCCGCGCAAGCTGGAGACCGCGCTCGGCCTGTTCGAGCGCCACGTGGACACCGCCGAGCTGCGCGGGCTGCTCGCGCTGGCCCGCTCGGAGCGGGTGACGCCGATGATGTTCGAGCACGAGCTGCTGGAGCGGGCCCGCGCCGACCGCCGCCGCGTGGTGCTGCCCGAGGGCACCGAGGAGCGCGTGCTGCGCGCCGCGGACGTGGTGCTGCGCCGCGGGGTCTGCGACCTGACGCTCCTCGGCGACCAGCAGGCGATCCTCAAGAAGGCCGCCGACCTCGGCGTCGACATCTCGGGCGCCCAGCTCATCGACCCGGCGACCTCGCCGCTGCGGGAGCGGTTCGCCGAGTTCTACGCGAAGGCCCGGGCCCACAAGGGCATGACGGTCGAGCTGGCGGGCGACGTGGTGACCGACGTCAACTACTTCGGCACCCTGATGGTGCAGGAGGGCCTGGCCGACGGCATGGTCTCCGGCTCGGTGCACTCCACGGCCGCCACCATCCGTCCCGCCTTCGAGATCATCAAGACGAAGCCGGACGCCTCGATCGTCTCCTCCGTCTTCTTCATGTGCCTGGCCGACCAGGTCCTCGTGTACGGCGACTGCGCGGTCAACCCGGACCCGAACGCCGAGCAGCTCGCCGACATCGCCGTCCAGTCGGCGGCGACCGCGGCCGCCTTCGGGGTGGAGCCGCGGATCGCGATGCTCTCGTACTCCACCGGCACCTCGGGCAGCGGCGCGGACGTCGACAAGGTCCGCAAGGCCACCGAGCTCATCCGCGCGCAGCGCCCGGACCTGGCCGTCGAGGGCCCGATCCAGTACGACGCCGCCGTCGAGCCGTCGGTCGCCGCGACCAAGCTGCCCGGGTCCCCGGTGGCCGGGCGCGCCACGGTGCTGGTCTTCCCCGACCTCAACACGGGCAACAACACGTACAAGGCCGTGCAGCGCTCGGCGGGCGCCGTCGCGGTCGGCCCGGTGCTCCAGGGGCTGCGCAAGCCGGTCAACGACCTGTCGCGCGGCGCGCTGGTGCAGGACATCGTCACCACCGTGGCCATCACCGCGATCCAGGCGCAGGGCGCGCCGCTCACCGCCTGACCTCCCCGCCCCCACCCCCAAGGAAAGACCTCCATCGTGACCACCGCATCGCGCGTCCTCGTCCTCAACTCCGGCTCCTCGTCGGTGAAGTACCAGCTGCTCGACATGGCGGACGCCAGCCGGCTGGCCGCCGGCCTGGTGGAGCGCATCGGCGAGCAGACCTCCCGGCTCGTCCACGAGCCGCTCGCCGGGCCGGGCGTCGCGGGCGGCAGGCGGGAGCGGGTGGGCGCCATCGCCGACCACGCGGAGGCGCTGGCGGCGGTCGCGGCGGAGCTCGCCGCCGACGGGATGGGCCTGGACTCCCCCGAACTGGCGGCCGTGGGGCACCGTGTGGTGCACGGCGGGACCCGGTTCACCGCCCCGACGGTCGTCGACGACGAGGTGCTGGCGGAGATCCGCAGCCTGATCCCGCTGGCGCCGCTGCACAACCCGGCGAACGTGACCGGCATCGAGGTGGCGCGGGCCATGCGCGCGGACCTCCCGCAGGTGGCGGTCTTCGACACGGCCTTCCACGCGACGATGCCGGAGCACGTCGCCCGGTACGCGATCGACGCCGCGACCGCGGAGAAGTACGCGATCCGGCGGTACGGCTTCCACGGCACCTCGCACGCGTACGTCTCGCGGGCCACGGCCGCGCTTCTGGACCGGCCGGTGGAGGACGTGAACGTGATCGTGCTGCACCTGGGCAACGGTGCGTCGGCCTCGGCGGTCCGGGGCGGGGTGTGCGTGGAGACGTCGATGGGCCTGACCCCGCTGGAGGGCCTCGTCATGGGCACCCGGTCGGGCGACCTCGACCCGGCGGTGGTCTTCCACCTGGCGCGGGTGGGCGGCCTCTCGGTGGACGAGATCGACTCGCTCCTGAACAAGAAGAGCGGTCTGCTGGGCCTGTGCGGCGACAACGACATGCGCGAGGTGCTGCGGCGCGCGGGCGAGGGCGACGAGTCGGCGCGGCTCGCCTTCGCGGCGTACGTGCACCGGCTGAAGAAGTACATCGGCGCCTACACGGCGGTGCTCGGCCGGGTGGACGCGGTGGCGTTCACGGCCGGGGTGGGCGAGAACGCCCACCAGGTGCGCGAGGCCGCGGTCGACGGCCTGGCGGAGCTGGGGCTCGTGCTGGACCCGGCGGCCAATGCCGTCCGCTCGGGCGAGCCGCGGCTGGTTTCCGCCCCCCGTGCCCGGGTGGCCGTGGCGGTGGTCCCGACGGACGAGGAGCTGGAAATCGCCACCCAGGCGTATGCGCTGGTTACCCAGTAGTCACTTGGACTTTCCGCCAGACGGAATATTCCGCTGCGAAACAAACCGATAGGATCCGTCCATGCGCCGTTCCAAAATCGTCTGCACGCTGGGCCCCGCCGTCGACTCGTATGAGCAGCTGAAAGCGCTCATCGAGGCAGGTATGAACGTGGCCCGATTCAATTTCAGCCACGGTTCCCAGGCAGAACACCAGGAGCGGTACGACCGCGTCCGGAAGGTCTCCGCGGACACCGGGCGCGCGGTCGGCGTCCTCGCCGACCTCCAGGGTCCGAAGATCCGTCTGGAGACCTTCGCCGAGGGCCCCGTCGAGCTGGTGCGCGGTGACGAGTTCACCATCACCACCGAGGACGTCCCGGGCGACAAGTCCGTCTGCGGCACCACGTACAAGGGCCTGCCGGGCGACGTCGCCAAGGGCGACCAGGTCCTCATCAACGACGGCAACGTCGAACTGCGGGTGATCGAGGTCGACGGCCCGCGGGTCAGGACCATCGTCATCGAGGGCGGGGTCATCTCCGACCACAAGGGCATCAACCTGCCGGGGGCCGCCGTGAACGTCCCGGCGCTGTCCGAGAAGGACGTCGACGACCTCCGCTTCGCCCTGCGGATGGGCTGCGACATGGTCGCGCTGTCCTTCGTCCGCGACGCCAACGACGTCAAGGACGTCCACAAGGTCATGGACGAGGAGGGCCGCCGGGTCCCCGTCATCGCCAAGGTCGAGAAGCCGCAGGCCGTCGAGAACATGGCCGCCGTGGTCGACGCGTTCGACGCGGTCATGGTGGCCCGCGGTGACCTGGCCGTGGAGTACCCGCTCGAAAAGGTCCCGATGGTCCAGAAGCGGCTCATCGAGATGTGCCGCCGCAACGCCAAGCCGGTGATCGTCGCGACCCAGATGATGGAGTCGATGATCACCAACTCCCGCCCGACCCGCGCCGAGGCCTCCGACGTCGCCAACGCGATCCTCGACGGGGCCGACGCGGTCATGCTGTCGGCCGAGTCCTCGGTCGGCGCGTACCCGATCGAGGCCGTGAAGACGATGTCGAAGATCGTCGCGGCGGCCGAGGAGGAGCTGCTGTCCAAGGGCCTGCAGCCGCTGGTCCCGGGCAAGAAGCCCCGTACCCAGGGCGGTTCGGTCGCCCGTGCGGCCTGCGAGATCGCCGACTTCCTGGACGGCAAGGCCCTCGTCGCCTTCACCCAGTCCGGCGACACCGCCCGCCGGCTCTCGCGCTACCGCGCCGTGCAGCCGATCGTGGCGTTCACCACCGACGTCAACACCCGCAACCAGCTCACCCTCAGCTGGGGCGTGGAGTCCCACGTCGTCCCGCACGTCGACAACACCGACGCGATGGTCGACCTGGTGGACTCCGAGATGGCCAAGCTCGGCCGCTATAACGCCGGCGACACGATGATCATCACCGCCGGCTCCCCGCCCGGCGTCCCCGGCACGACCAACATGGTCCGCGTCCACCACCTGGGCGGCACCGACCGCGGCTGACGCCGCACGGGACGCCCCACCGCACAACGACCGAGGGCGGCACCCCGCATCCCTTCCGGGATCCGGGGTGCCGCCCTCGGTCGTTGCCGCCGCCGGTCGGCCGTCGGCAGTGGTCCGCCGTCCGGGACTACTCCGGCGGGCCCATGTAGTTCTTCAGGCCGGGCACGGTCAGGGTGCCGCCGAACTGGCCGGCCTGGACGACCTTGACGTTCGTGAAGAACGCGAAGGGGACGTTCAGGGGCGGCGGGCTGTTCGGGGAGAACTCGATCGGGATGATCCCGAACAGGTTGCCCTTGAGGCTCTCCGTGTACATCGTCACCTCGCCGCCGCGGATCTTGGAGGTCGAGCCCGGTCGGGACTTCAGGTGGGCGATGGT
Source organism: Streptomyces pallidus (ex Mingjun et al. 2026) (assembly GCF_051550185.1). Classification (NCBI taxonomy): domain Bacteria; kingdom Bacillati; phylum Actinomycetota; class Actinomycetes; order Kitasatosporales; family Streptomycetaceae; genus Streptomyces; species Streptomyces pallidus (ex Mingjun et al. 2026). The sequence continues at coordinate 2,634,935 of NZ_CP196181.1, forward strand.
CCCGCCCTTGCCGACGGTCTGGTAGAGGTCCTTGATGTCCAGCGAGTCCGCGGTGAACTTCAGGACCTTCTTGGTCTTCCCGCCCGCGGTCTTCACCTCGACGATGCCCTTGTAGTCCAGGCCGTAGAGGGTCAGCAGCGAACTGTCGAGGTACCAGGGCTCGTCCGGCAGGAGCGGGATCCCCGGCTCCAGTTCGGCGTCGGCCAGGGCCTTGGCGTCGTAGGTCGGGCACGGGAAGGGCTGCTTCCCGTCCGCGTCCTTGCCCTTGTCCCCGTCCTCGGCCTTGTCCTTGTCCTTGCCGGAGTCGTCCTTCTCGGACTCGTCCTCGGCCTTGTCCTTGCCCGTCTCGTCCTTGGGCTTGACCGCGGTGTCCTTGACGTCCTTCGGCAGCTCCTTGACGTCGACCCCGGCCTTCTTCGCGGCCTCGCGGATGGCGTCCGCCGCGGGGTCGGGGGCGGGTGCGGACGGCGACGGTGCAGCGGGGGTCGGGGTGGCCGACGGCTGCCCGGGCTGCAGCGGCCTGCCGAGCGAGTCGAACAGGTCCTTGACCTTGTCGCCGACGCCCAGCGGGTCCAGCGGGTTCGGCGTCTTCGAAGCGGAGGGCGCGGGGGCGGCCGGGGTGGTGGGGGCCGCCGACTGTGACCTGGTGGCGTCGGCCTGCTTGCTCGCGGACGGCTTCGGCGCCGGCGGGGTGACACCGGGCTTGGGCGCGGCGGAGCCGGACGGCGAGGCGCTCGCACTCGGCGAGGGTGAGGCCGAGGTCGAGGTCGAGGGGCTGGGGGACGCGGACTCCGTCGGCTCGTCGGACCGGGTCACGCACGGCCCGGGCGCGAAGGGGATGTCCTTGTCGTCGGCCAGGGCCAGCCTGGGCGCCATGCCCATGCCGACCAGGACGGCCGTCGGCATGGCCGCCAGGGCCATCGTCTTGCCGACCGGTATCTGGATCTTGTTCAGCAGCGACTTCCGGGGCGCGGCGTGTCGCGGTCCCCTTCTTTCACGGGACTCTTCGCCGGGGGTCACGCCCCGCTGCGTCTCGTCACCCCGCACTGTTCCTCCCGCCATCGGCGTGGGCAGTCTTCTCGCTCTCGTACGCCGTCTCCGTCTCGCGGGGGGCCGGGACGCCCAGGTGCGCGCCCGCCGACTCCTGCGCCGTGCCCGGTGCGGCGGCCGCTGCGGCCGCCGCCTCGTCGACCGGTACGCCGGGTGCCCAGGCCAGTGCGAGGGCGCCGCCGACCATGGCGAGGACGAAGCCGATGAAGAAGCCGCCGAGATTGGACACCGGCAGCGACACCAGGGCGAGCAGGATGGAGGCGACACCCGCGAAGACCCGGATGCCCTGCTGGAACCACAGGGCCAGGCCCAGGGTCACGAGCAGGATGCCGATGATCAGCGAGCCGGAGCCGGCCGTCGTCGCCATCGCGAGGGTGATGTTGCCGAGCCTCATGTCCGCGTACGGGAAGTACGCGATCGGGAGACCACCGAGGAGCGTGAACAGACCTGCCCAGAACGGACGGTGACCGCTCCAGGCGTGGAAGCGGTAGTACACCACGGTGAGCCAAGCGTCGTCTGCGGCGCGTTCGTAAACCGGGGCCTGGGGGTTCATGGACAACAGCTCCCTGGAAACGGTGGTACGGAGAACTCTGTGGAGCCCGGACGGGCGGACGACCGCGGCCGCAGCCGCCGCCGACCGCCCTGGCCGGTCACACTCCCGGACGGATTACTTCTCGTCCTGGTAGCACGGCTGGTCGCCGCCCATGAGGCGCAGCTTCAGGTCGGGCAGCTTGAAGGTGCCCGCCGTCGTCGCCCACGCCTTCTGGCGCACGTTCGTCAGCACGGCCTTCTCGGCGCGCTGCGAGAACGCGTACGGGCTGGAGACCGTGCCGGCCTGCGGCTTGGTCTTGTGGCTGCCGTCACCCACGGCAACACCGATGTCGAGGTTCTTGAACTCGGCGTCGGTGTCGAGCTCCGCGACATCCAGGTAGATGTTGTCGGCGACGGCCGGCTTGCCCTTGTGACCGGTGCGCAGCTGGAGCGTGATGTTGCCCAGCGGGGTCGGGGTCACCAGCGACTGGCACATGTTGGTGATCTCGGCGTGGCTGAACCCGGAGATGGTCACCGGGTGGTGCGCAGCGTTGCCCTTGAGGTCGTGCCCCTCGGCGATGCCGCCGTACTGGATGAGGTTGTCACCGTCGAGCTTGTCGGCCGTGACCTTGAAGTCCTGACCGGAGACGCTGAAGGACGCCGCGAGGGCACCCTGCGCCAGACCCACACCGACCGCGGCGGTGGCCGCGATGCTCGGCACCATGACGAGCGCGAAGCGCTTCCATCTGGTCCCGCCACGAACCTGAGAACTCATTTCGTTCCTCCTTCTCGGACGTACATCTCCGGTCCGGGCAGAGCCCGTCCTGGGATGGGAGAAGTGCTACGTCCTCGGGAAGGAGCGCAGGCGGCCGTGCCGCGGCCGGGCCGCGTCCGATACACCGGCGTTCACCCCCGAGCGACAACCACTGGGTCACGCGTTCGCGCGACCAGGAGGACAGGCTCCGCCGGTGCGGCGAAGACCCCCCTGTCCCGCGGCCGGTGCCACTGTCACCGACCGGCCCGGTGGGGACCCTCCACCGCGGCTCCGGCTGGCGGCACTGCGGGAAGGACCGAGCGTCGCCGATCGTGGTCCATTCCCGGCCGGGGCACAAGGGGGTTCGTTACTGGCGGGTAACGGCCTGATAACCGGAGATGAACCCGCAGCCATCCGGAAACAACGCAGGGTGCCACCCAAGGCCACGACAGAGCGGGAGGAACAGGAACACACCGGACAGTTCACGGGGTTCCACTTACTGCGAGTAACAGCGGCCGCGATTACCAAGTTTTGGCAAAGCGCGGCCGTTGTTTATCTACGTGTCAACAAATCGTGGGCCGGTCCGCCGCCGGGCGGACCGTGCCTGCGTACCGGCCGGGGGCCCGGCCCGCGAACCCGCTAGAACAGCGCCCGCGAGAGCGCCGTGCGCGCCGCCGCGACCCGGGGATCGTCCGCCCCGATGACCTCGAAGAGCTCCAGCAGACGCACCCGTACGGCGTCCCGGTCGCCCCCCGCGGTCACCCGTACGGCGTCGACCAGGCGACCGAAGGCGTCCTGCACGTGGCCGCCGGCCATGTCCAGGTCCGCCGCGTCGATCTGGGCCTGCGGGTCCTTCGGGTTCTCCGCCGCCGCGGCGCGCACGGCCTGCGGGTTCATGTCCTTGACCCGGGCGAGCAGTTCGGCCTGCGCCAGGCCCAGCTTCGCCTCGGTGTTGGCCGGGTCCTCCGCCAGCACGTTCCGGTACGCCTGCACCGCGCCGCCGAGGTCACCCGCGTCGAGCGCGTCCACGGCCGCCTCCAGCAGCGCGTCGTGCGGTCCGGCCGGGGCCTCGGCGGCCTCCGCACCGGCCGGGACGGCGCCCTCCGCGTTCGGGTCGACCTGGATGCCGATGATCCCGAAGCGCTCCTCGGCGACCTGCACCAGCTGGGCGAGGGTCGCGCGGATCTCCTGCTCGGGCGCCACGCCCTGGAACATCGGCAGCACCTGGCCCGCGACCACCGCGAACACGGCGGGGATGCCCTGGATGCCGAACTGCTGCATCAGCATCTGGTTGGCGTCGACGTCGATCTTGGCCATGACGAGGCGGCCGTTCGCCTCGACGACCAGCCGCTCCAGCACGGGGCTGAGCTGCTTGCAGGGCTGGCACCACTCGGCCCAGAAGTCCAGGACGACCGGGACCTCGGAGGAGAGCTGGAGGACGTCGCGCTCGAATCCGGCCTCGTCGACGTCGATCACGAGCGCCGACGGGGGCACCGAGCCGGCTGCGGCGGGCGCGCCGCCCTGAGCGGCCTGGCGGGCCGCTTCGGCCCGCGCCTGCTCGGCCTTCGCCTTGGCCTCGGCGGCCGCCTTCACCGCGGCGAGGTCGACGACGCCGCTCATGGACATGTTTCTGGGCTGCATGCGTACATCCTCCCCCCTGTGTGCGCGCCGACGAAAAAGATCGGCCGAATTGCACTGCCGGCCGCAACCGGTCCGGCCCGCGGTCGCACGGTCCGGCAACGCTGTCGCGGCCCCGAACTGCCCTGTGGCGGTGCCGCGGTGATGCTGTGGTGGCGCCGGGTCCCCACCTGGCGCCGGTAGCTCTTCGCGTGGTTGTCGCTCTTACGCTACGAGCCGTAGCGTAACTCCCCACGCGCTCCGGCGGACCCCGCAGGTACGCACGTGTCCCGTGATCTGAAGCACACGCCCAAGGCCCGGGTGGTTCCGCTACTGGCGGGTATGGTTCTGCGCCATGCACAACCCCAGCTCCCCCGGCGGCCGCACCGGCCGCCCCAGAAGCGCCGCCGCGGACGCAGCGATCCTCGCCGCGACCCGCGACGCACTGGTCGAGCTGGGCTGGTCGAAGCTGACGATGGGCGACGTCTCGACCCGGGCCGGGGTCGCGAAGACCACCCTGTACCGCCGCTGGGCGGGCAAGAACGAGCTGGTCGTGGACGCGGTCGCGGAGCTCTTCGACGCCCTCGAACTCCCCGACCGGGGCTCCCTCGAAGCGGACGTGGAGGACGTCGTCCTGCAGTTCGCGGAGCTGCTGCGGCGCCCGGAGGCCCGTACGGCCCTGATGGCGGTCGTCGCGGAGTCCACGCGGGACGAGGCCCTGCGCGACCGGATCCGGTCGGCGATCGTGGACCGGCAGAAACGTCTCGTCGTACTGGGCCGCGAACGCGCCCAGGCGCGCGGCGAACTCCCGTACGAGGAGGACGCCGCCCTCGCCGGGCGCACCACGGACCTGATCTTCGACGTGATCGCGGGCACCGTGGTGCACCGGGTGCTGGTGAGCTCGGAGCCGGTGGACGAGCTGTGGGCGGCCGCCTTCACGGCCCTGCTGATGCACGGCCTCCGGGGCGGCGCCGGAGCCGCCTGAGCGGTCCCGGTACGGAGGAGGCCGGCCGCGGCTGCCTCAGGGCAGCGGCACCGCGACCGGCCTTCGTCCTGCCTCCGGCGGCCCCCGGGGGAAGTCGGGCAGCGCCGGGGTGTGCGGGGGCCTAGAAGCCGGCGGGCTCCGTGTAGGTGCCCCATTCGTCGCGCAGCGCGTTGCAGATCTCGCCGAGCGTGGCCTCGGCGCGCACCGCGTCGAGCATGGACGGGATCATGTTCGACCCGTCGCGGGCGGCGTCCAGCATGGCCTTCAGCGCGTCCCGGACCCTGGCGTCGTCGCGGCGGTCCTTGCGGGCGGCGAGGACCCGCACCTGCTCCCGCTCGACCTCGTGGCTGACGCGGAGGATCTCCAGGTCGCCGGTGACCGAGCCGTGGTGGACGTTGACGCCGACGACGCGCTTGTCGCCCTTCTCCAGCGCGCGCTGGTAGACGAAGGCCGACTCGGCGATCTCACCGGTGAACCAGCCGTCCTCGATGCCGCGCAGGATGCCCGAGGTGATCGGGCCGATGGGGTGCTTGCCGTCCGGGTGGGCGCGCAGGCCGCGCTCCTTGATCTGGTCGAAGATCTTCTCGGCGTCGGCCTCGATGCGGTCGGTGAGCTGCTCGACGTACCAGGAGCCGCCCAGCGGGTCGGCCACGTTGGCCACGCCGGTCTCCTCCATCAGCACCTGCTGCGTGCGCAGGGCGATCTCGGCCGCCTGCTCGCTGGGCAGGGCGAGGGTCTCGTCGAGGGCGTTGGTGTGCAGTGAGTTGGTGCCGCCCAGGACGGCCGCGAGGGCCTCCACGGCGGTGCGCACCACGTTGTTGTACGGCTGCTGCGCCGTCAGGGAGACGCCGGCGGTCTGCGTGTGGAAGCGCAGCCACATCGACTTCTCGTTCTGCGCGCCGTAGACCTCCTTCATCCAGCGCGCCCAGATCCGGCGGGCGGCGCGGAACTTGGCGATCTCCTCGAAGAAGTCGAGGTGGGCGTCGAAGAAGAAGGAGAGGCCGGGCGCGAAGGTGTCGACGTCCATGCCGCGGGAGAGGCCGAGCTCCACGTACCCGAAGCCGTCCGCGAGGGTGTAGGCGAGCTCCTGCGCGGCCGTGGCCCCGGCCTCGCGGATGTGGTAGCCGGAGACGGACAGCGGCTTGTAGGCGGGGATGCCCTTCGCGCAGTACTCCATCAGGTCGCCGATGAGGCGCAGGTTGTCCTTGAAGGCGGGGATGCCCTTCGCGCAGTACTCCATCAGGTCGCCGATGAGGCGCAGGTGCGGCTCGGGTTCGAAGAGCCACTCCTTCTGGGCGATGTACTCCTTGAAGATGTCCGTCTGGAGGGTGCCGTTGAGGACGGCGGGGTCCACGCCCTGCCGCTCGGCCGCCACCAGGTACATGCAGAACGCGGGCACGGCCGGGCCCGAGATCGTCATCGAGGTGGTCACGTCGCCGAGCGGGATGTCCTTGAAGAGGACCTCCATGTCGGCGGCGGAGTCGATGGCGACACCGCAGTGGCCGACCTCGCCGAGCGAGCGCGGGTCGTCCGAGTCGCGGCCCATGAGGGTCGGCATGTCGAAGGCCACGGAGAGCCCGCCGCCGCCGGCGGCCAGGATCATCTTGTAGCGCTCGTTGGTCTGCTCGGCGTTGCCGAAGCCCGCGAACTGGCGGATGGTCCAGGTGCGGCCGCGGTAGCCGGTGGCGTGCAGGCCGCGGGTGTACGGGTACTCGCCCGGCCAGCCGATGCGCTCGAAGCCCTGGTAGGCGTCCCCGGGGCGGGGTCCGTAGACCGGATCGACGGCATCTCCGGAGAGCGTCGTGAAGTCGGCCTCGCGCTTGCGGGCCTTGTCGTAACGGGCCTGCCAGCGGCGGCGGCCCTCCTCGATGGCGTCAGCGTCCATGCTTCAAATTTACTAGGACGTCCTAGTAAATGTCGATGGGAAACCCCGGGGAGCTTTCTCCCCGGGGTTCGGTGTGACGGCGAGTGCGGCTGCGGCTGCTACGCGTCGGCGGTGGCCAGGCCGTCGGTGACCAGCGGCTCGACGTCGGCGCGGACCTTGCGCTCGACGAAGAACGCGGCGCCGGGGATGGTGCCCGACAGCATCACCCACAGCATCCGGCCGAAGGGCCAGCGGGCCTTGGAGCTCAGGTCGAAGGCGAAGACCAGGTAGATCATGAAGAGCACACCGTGGGCCTGGGACACGGCGAAGGTCAGGCCGGCGCCGGTGTCGAAGCCGTACTTGGCCACCATGCAGCCGCAGAGGATCAACAGCATGACGGCGGTCACGTAGGCCATGACGCGGTAGCGGGTCAGCACGCTTCGTTTCATGGCTACGAGCGTAGCGGGGGCGGCGGGCCCCTCCGACGCCGGGAGGACGAAGCCGCAGGCGGCCGGCGGGCGGTGTGAGCAGGGCCACGGCGGGCCCGGCCGCGGCGGGCCCACCGCGGGCCCGGCCGCGGCTCTAGTGCTCGTCGAAGTCCCCCGCGGCCACCCGCAGCGGCCGCAGCATCGCGAAGATCTCGGCGCACTCCTCGGCGTCGTAGGTGCGCAGCCCGAAGTCGGCGGCCATCAGGTCCTTGGTGGCCGCCTCGACGACCTCGCGGCCCTTGTCCGTGATGCTCGCCAGGGTGCCGCGGCCGTCGTTGGGGTTGGGCCGCTTGGCCACCAGCCCGGACTTCACCAGCCGGTCCACCGTGTTCGTCACCGACGTCGGGTGGACCATCAGCCGCTCGCCGATCTTCGACATCGGCAGCTCGCCCGCCTTGGAGAAGGTGAGCAGCACCAGCGCCTCGTACCGGGCGAAGGTCAGGCCGTACGGCTTGACCACGGCGTCGACCTCGCCGAGCAGGATCTGGTGGGCCCGCATGATCGAGGTGATGGCTGCCATCGAGGGCACCGGTCCCCACCGCCGCTGCCAGAGTTCGTCGGCGCGGGCGATGGGGTCGAAGGGGAGGCTGAGCGGCTTGGACACGTATCCGACCCTACCGGGCGGTCATTTGGCGGTGGGCCCCGTCTCACTCCTCGGTCCGCTCCCCCGGGTGGCGGAGCGCAGCCCGGCGAGCAGCAGCAGGACGACGGCCGTGCCGAGGACCGCGGCGCCGGCGACGACCAGGTGGGCCGGGGCGAACTCGGCGGCGAGGCCGGCCAGGGCCATGCCCACCCCCTGGAAGGCCATCAGGCCGGTGCCGAGCAGGGTCATCGCCCGGCCGCGCAGCTCCTCGGGGACGGCGTCGACGTACCACCGGTCCAGGCCGAGGGTGTGGGCGTGGGCCAGTCCGACGGCCAGCAGCACGGCGAGGACCACCGGCACGCCGGGCCGGACCGCGTACACGAGCAGGGGCAGCAGGCCGGCGGCGGCGAGCGGGGCCACCAGCCGGGAACGGGTCTCGGGGCCGAGGAACGAGCCGGCCCACAGTTCACCCGCGATGGTGCCGACGGGCAGGGCGCACATCATCACCCCGAGCGCGGTGGTGCCGGCGCCTACGGCGTCGGCGTACGGGGCGAGCAGCGCCTCGGGGGCGATCGTGAAGACCGGCGGCAGCCAGAACAGCAGGGTCAGCGCCCGCAGCCGGCGGTCGCCCAGCACGGCCCGGAACCCGGCGAGCGGCGAGGTGCGAGCGGAGCCGGAGCCGGAGCCGGAGCCGACGGCAGTGGCGGCGCGGGCGGGCCGGGCCCGGGTGCCGAAGCGCAGCAGCAGGGCGGAGCAGAGGAAGCCGGCCGCGGTCAGCGCGATGGCGGTGCGCGGCGCGAGGACGGTGAGCAGCAGTCCGCCGAGGCCGAAGCCGACGAGCTGGGCGCTCTGGGCCACCATCCGCATCAGCGAACGGCCGAGGACGAAGACGTCGCCGGGGCCCAGGATGTCGCCGAGGGAGGCGTTGCGGGTGCCCTGGAACAGCGGGGCGACGAAGGCCATCGCGGCGCGCAGCGCGAGCAGCGCGGCGACGGGCGTGCCGGGCAGCACCATGGCGGCGGCGCAGCCGGCGCACAGCAGGTCGCAGGCGGCGAGGACGCGGCGGGCGGGGAGGCGGTCGGCGAGCGGGGCCAGCAGGATGCCGCCGAGGGCGTGGGGCAGGAAGCCGAGGGCGAAGGCGAGCGCGCTCATCAGGGGCGATCCGGTGGCGCGGAAGACGAGGACGGTCAGGGATATCTCGGCGACGACGACGCCGAGGACGGACAGCAGGTGGGCGGCGAAGACGTAGCGGAACTCCCGGATCCGGAAGATGGGGCGGTAGCCGCCGCGGGCCGCCCGCTGGGCGGTGGTGGTGACCATGACGACACCCTGCGGGGATACGGTGGACCGCGGCAGTGATTCGCCGCTGCCCGAATCACTCACGGGGCGCGGGCAGGGGAAGCGGCGCCATCGGGGAAAGCGGCGCGATCGGGGGGCCATGGCATTCCACTTCCGCTTCGGGCCGGCCGACCTGCTGCGCTGCCGGTTCTCGATCTCCCCCCGCTGGGAGGTCCAGGAGGCCGTGCGCACCCTGCAGCGCCCGCACCGGCACGCCTACCACCTGCCCTGGCTGCGGCAGATCCGGGCCGCCGCCGAGGGGCTCGACCTGCGACCGCTGTGGCTGCTGATGCCGCGCGCCGGCCACAACCCGGACTTCCTCAGCCCGCCGCCGAGCGGGCCGTCCGTCACCTTCGAGGAGGAGCTGGCGCGGGTCCGGGCGGCCGGCTCCGCCGATCCGGCCGCCGTACGGGAGGACCTGCGGCGGTCCCTGGTCTGCACCCCGGGCGCGGCGGAGAGCGGGGCCGGCCGGCGGATGCTCGCGGATCCGGCGCGGGCCGTGCGGGAACTGTCCGACCTGCTGGAACAGGCCTGGACGGCGCTGATCGCACCGCACTGGCCGCGGCTGCGGGCGCTGCTGGAGGCCGACGTCCTGTTCCACTCGCGGCGGCTCGCGGCCGGCGGCCTGGAGGCCCTCTTCGACGGGCTCCACCCGGACCTGGCCTGGTCCGGCGGGACCCTGACCATCCGGAAGCCGGGCCACCACGACCGCAGGCTGGACGGGCAGGGGCTGCTGCTGATGCCGAGCGCGTTCGTCTGGCCGGAGGTCGTCGGCGGCTACGACCCGCCCTGGCAGCCGACGCTCGTCTACCCTGCCCGGGGCATCGGCGCCCTGTGGGCGGCTCCGGCCGGCCCGGCCCCGCAGGCCCTGGCCCGGCTGCTGGGCCGGGGTCGCGCGGAGGTGCTGTGCGCGCTGCACGAGCCGGCCTCCACCACCGCGCTGGCGGGGCGCCTCGGGCTGGCGCCCGCCACGGTCTCCGCGCACCTGAAGGCGCTCCACGGGGCGGGCCTGCTCCTGTCGTCCCGGCACGGCCACCACGTCCTCTACGAACGCACCCCCCTCGGTATCGCCCTCTCGACGGGCTCGCCCCCGCCGCCGTGACGCGGCGGCCGACGCGGAGCGAACGCGGGCAACCAGGGCGCCCAACACCGCTCGGGGCGTCCGGCTGAGCACGAGTCCTGGCACCAGGACCCACTCCCGCTCAGTCTTTGGGAACGGTCACCGAGAACGCGACGATCACGCGTCGGCCGCCGCGCCCGCACCGGCCGCCTGGCGCGCCCGGGCCGCGATCACGCTGTCGGCCTCTTCGCGCTTGAGCAGCTTGTCGCCGTACAGGCCGCCGAACGGCACCAGGGAGAGCAGGAAGAACAGCGCGGCCTTCTTGAAGGGCCACTTGGCCTTGTTCCAGACGTCCAGCAGGAACAGCGCGTAGAGGACGAACAGGATCCCGTGCAGGGCGCCCAGCGGCATCATCAGGTAGTCGATGTCCGAGATCCGGCTGAGCAGCGAGCCGAAGATCAGCAGGGCCGGGAACGACAGGGCCTCCGGTACGGAGACGAGGCGCAGCCGGTGCAGGGCGGAGGCGGTCTTGATGTCCATCATCAACCTTCGGAGTGGAGGCCTGGGGCCCGTCCAGTGTCGCAGCCGCTTTGCCCGATCTTGACCCGGGGTCCGCCGCCGCCGCGCGCCCCCGCGACCGCGCGCCGACGCTACCGGCCGAGGGGCCCTGTTCGCCTCCGCCCGCTGCCGTTAACGTCATCCCCGTGGCTCAGTTCCGACTCCAAGGCAGCAAGGTGCTCGCCGTCGACCTGACCGGGGATGCCGTCAAAGCGAAGAACGGCTCCATGGTTGCGTACGACGGCCAGATGGCCTTCAAGAAGATGACCGGCGGCGGCGAAGGCCTCCGCGGCATGGTGACCCGTCGCCTGACGGGTGAACAGATGACCGTGATGGAGGTGCAGGGGCACGGCACGTGCTTCTTCGCCGACCGCGCGAGCGAGATCAACCTGGTCGACCTGCGCGGCGAGAAGCTGTACGTCGAGTCCAGCAACCTCCTGTGCACGGACGCGGCCCTGCGCACCGGCACCAGCTTCACCGGCCTGCGCGGCGGTGCGACGGGCAACGGCCTGTTCACCACCACCGTCGAGGGCACCGGCCAGGCGGCGATCATGTCGGACGGGCCGGCGGTGGTCCTGCGGGTCAGCGGCCAGTACCCGCTGTCCGTGGACCCGGGGGCGTACATCGCGCACACGGGCGACCTGCGCCAGTCCTTCCAGTCGGGGGTCACCTTCCGGACCCTGATCGGCGAGGGCTCGGGCGAGGCGTTCCAGATCCGGTTCGAGGGCGAGGGCCTGGTGTACGTGCAGCCCAGCGAGCGCAACACCATCGGGGGCGACGTCTGATGCCGTTCCGTGAGATCAACTCGAAGATGGTCGAGGCCCAGGTGGTGCCGGGGCAGAAGATGTACAGCCAGCGCGGCGCGATGCTCGCGTACCGCGGCGACGTGTCCTTCACCCCGAGCCTGACCGGCGGCCAGGGCGGGGTCATGGGCATGATCGGGCGCCGGGTGGCGAACGAGCAGACCCCGCTGATGGAGGTCCAGGGCAGCGGCACGGTGATGTTCGGCCACGGCGGCCACCACGTCCAGGTGATCAACCTGACGGGCGAGACCCTGTACGTCGAGGCGGACCGGCTGCTCGCGTTCGACGGCACCCTCCAGCAGGGCACCATGTTCATGGGCTCGCAAGGGGGTGTCATGGGCATGGTGCGCGGCCAGGTGACGGGCCAGGGCCTCTTCACCACCACCCTCAAGGGCCACGGCTCCGCCGCCGTGATGGCCCACGGCGGGGTGATCGAGCTCCCCATCACCCCGAACCGGCCGGTCCACGTCGACCCGCAGGCGTACGTGGCCCACCACGGGGACGTCAGGAACAAGCTCTCCACCGCGCTCGGCTGGCGTGACATGGTGGGGCGCGGCTCGGGCGAGGCGTTCCAGCTGGAGCTGTCGGGCCAGGGCGCCGTGTACGTACAGGCCTCGGAGGAGAAGCTGTGAACTTTGGTCCCGTGATCGGCGGACCGGGCGGTGCTGGCGGTCCGACGGTCTTCGACCCGTACAGCCTGCCCTCCGACGACAACGTCAACGCCTACACCTTCTGCGTGGAGCTCAAGGGGAGCCAGTGGTTCCTGCAGAAGGGCAAGATGATCGCGTACTACGGGCGCATCGAGTTCGACGGGATCGGCAACGGCCGGTTCGACCGGCTGCTGCGCACGAGCTTCCACTCGCCGCTGCACGCCGCCGACTGGGTGGTGGCCCAGGGCCAGGGCAAGATGCTGCTGGCCGACCGCGCCTTCGACGTGAACTCGTACGACCTCGACAACGGCAACCTGACCATCCGGTCGGGCAACCTGCTGGCGTACGAGCCCTCCCTCTCCCTCAAGCAGTCCATCGTCCCGGGCTTCCTCACCCTGATCGGAACCGGGAAGTTCGTGGCGGCGTCCAACGGACCGGTGGTGTTCATGGAACCCCCGCTGCGCGTGGACCCGCAGGCGCTCGTCGGCTGGGCGGACTGCCCGTCTCCCTGCCACCATTACGACCACGGGTACATGTCGGGCGTCCTGGGCGGCATCCGCTCGCTGACCGGCATCGGCGGCACCTCGGGCGAGGAGCACCAGTTCGAGTTCGTCGGGGCCGGCACGGTGCTGCTGCAGTCGTCGGAGGTGCTGATGGCGGAGCAGGCGGTCGGGGCGGTCGGGGCGGAACCCGGTGTTCCCGGCGGTGGCAGCGGTCACGGTCCGGCGGGGCAGCTGGAGTCGCTGGGCATCCGGATGCCGGGGCAGCTGGGGGACCTCCAGCGGCGCCTCGGTCTGTGATTTTCAGCTTTCCCGATTTTGTACGTCATTCAACTTCTTAGGTAGAGTTCATTCATGGAGACCATGGAGACCGAGACGGCCACCCGCTGGCTTACCGACGCCGAGCAGTGCACCTGGCGGACCCATCTGGACGTCAGCAGACTGCTGATGCACCAGCTGGAAAAGGATCTCCAGCCCTTCGGACTCACCAACAACGACTACGAGATCCTCGTGAACCTCTCGGAGTCCGCGGACCACCGGATGCGGATGAGCGATCTCGCGACGTCGACGCTGCAGTCTAAGAGCCGGCTGTCCCACCAGATCACCCGGATGGAGAACGCCGGCCTGGTCGTCCGCGTGAACTGCGAGTCCGACCGCCGGGGCCTGTACGCCGTCCTGACGGACGAGGGCATGGAGCTCATGCGGAAGGTCGCCCCGCACCACGTGGCGTCCGTCCGCCGGCACTTCATCGACCTGCTGCCGCCGGAGGCCCTGGCGGCCCTGCGCAGCTCGCTGCAGCCGGTCGCGGACCACCTGCGCACCCAGCGCGGCAAGGGCTGATCCGACCCCGCGCCCCGGTGCAGTGATCATCGCGCGTAGACCGCGCCTCAGCAGCAACAACAAGAACACAGGCACCGCACACCACAGGAGCCGCACCCCCGGACGGGGGTGCGGCTCCTGTGGTTCGAGCGGGACCGCGGTCAGGCGTTGGGGCGCTTCCCGTGGTTGGCCTTCTTCTTCTTGCGCGCTCGCTTCTTGTTGCCGCGCTTCGCCATGACGCCACTCCCTCAGTGCGCTGATATCGGGGCATTCCGGGCGTCGCCAGTCTACGTAGGCGCCGCCCGCCCCGCAGGGGCGCGCCGCCCTACGGGTGAGCGTTCCCCCGAGCGGCGCCCGGGCCCGTGGGGCCTCAGCCCTCCGTGAGGGTGGCCAGCAGGGCGTCCGCGGCCGCGTACGGGTCCAGCTCGCCCTGCGCGACCCGCGCCGCCAGGGCCCCCAGGTGGGCGTCGCCGTGCACGTCGGCCATCCGGGCCCGCAGCGAGGTCACGGCGATGGTCTCCACCTCGCGCGCGGCCCGGGCGGCGCGCCGCTCGGCCAGCACCCCGTGCTCGTCCATCCAGGCCCGGTGCTTCTCCAGCGCCTCGACCAGCTCGTCGACGCCCTCGCCGCGCGCCGCGACCGTCTTGACGATCGGCGGCCGCCAGTCGCCGGGCCCCCGCGCCTCGCCCAGGCCCAGCATGTGGTTCAGCTCCCGGGCGGTCGCGTCGGCGCCGTCCCGGTCGGCCTTGTTGACCACGTACACGTCGCCGATCTCCAGGATGCCCGCCTTCGCGGCCTGGATCCCGTCGCCCATGCCGGGGGCCAGCAGCACCACGGAGGTGTCGGCCTGGGAGGCGATCTCCACCTCCGACTGGCCGACGCCGACCGTCTCGACCAGGATCACGTCGCAGCCGGCCGCGTCCAGCACGCGGATCGCCTGCGGGGCCGCCCACGCCAGGCCGCCCAGGTGGCCGCGGGTGGCCATCGACCGGATGTACACGCCCGGGTCGGAGGCGTGGTCCGACATCCGCACCCGGTCGCCCAGCAGCGCGCCGCCGGAGAACGGCGAGGACGGGTCGACGGCGAGCACGCCGACCCGCTTGCCCGCCCTGCGGTACGCCGACACCAGCGCCGAGGTGGAGGTGGACTTGCCGACGCCCGGCGAGCCCGTCAGGCCCACCACGTACGCCCCGCCCGTCAGCGGGGCCAGGGCCGCCATCACCTCGCGCAGCTGCGGGGACGCCCCCTCGACCAGCGAGATCAGCCGGGCCACCGCTCTGGGCCTGCCGTCACGCGCCTGGGCCACCAGCTGGGGGACGTCCACCGTCATGCGTGCTGCGCTCCTCGTTCTCGCCGCGGGTGCGGATGCGGGTGCGCCCGTACCCGGCGCGCGGCGCCGGGCACGGGCAGGGTGTAGCCGGGTTGGGGCAGGGTGTACTAGGCCTTGGGGACCCGGACGATCAGGGCGTCGCCCTGGCCGCCGCCGCCGCACAGCGCGGCCGCGCCGACGCCGCCGCCGCGGCGCTTGAGCTCCAGCGCCAGGTGCAGCACCACGCGGGCACCGGACATGCCGATCGGGTGGCCCAGGGCGATGGCGCCACCGTTGACGTTCACCTTTTCCGGGGTCACGCCGAGGTCCTTCATTGACTGCACGGCGACCGCCGCGAAGGCCTCGTTGATCTCGATGAGGTCCAGGTCGGAGACCTCCAGGCCCTCCTTCTTCAGGGCGTGCAGGATCGCGTTCGACGGCTGCGACTGCAGGGAGTTGTCCGGGCCGGCCACGTTGCCGTGGGCGCCGATCTCGGCGATCCACTCCAGGCCCAGCTCCTCGGCCTTGGCCTTGCTCATCACGACCACGGCGGCGGCGCCGTCGCTGATCTGCGAGGAGGTGCCGGCGGTGATGGTGCCGTCCTTGGCGAAGGCCGGGCGCAGCTTCGCCAGGGACTCCGCCGTGGTCTCCGGGCGGATGCCCTCGTCCTGGGTGAACAGGACCGGGTCGCCCTTGCGCTGCGGGATCTCGACCGGGGTGATCTCGGCCTCGAAGACGCCGTTCTTCTGGGCGGCGGCGGCGCGCTGGTGGGAGCCCGCGGCGAACTCGTCCTGCGGGGCGCGCTCGATGCCGAGGCGGGCGTTGTGCTTCTCGGTGGACTCGCCCATGGCGATGTTCTCGAAGGCGTCGGTGAGGCCGTCGTACGCCATCGCGTCGAGCATGCCGATCGCGCCGTACTTGAAGCCCTCGCGGGACTTCGGCAGCAGGTGCGGGGCGTTGGTCATGGACTCCTGGCCGCCGGCGACCACGACGTCGAACTCACCCGCGCGGATCAGCTGGTCGGCCAGCGCGATCGCGTCGAGGCCGGAGAGGCAGACCTTGTTGATCGTCAGGGCGGGCACGTTCATCGGGATGCCGGCCTTGACCGCGGCCTGTCGGGCCGGGATCTGGCCCGCGCCGGCCTGCAGCACCTGGCCCATGATCACGTACTGGACCTGGTCGCCGGCGATGCCGGCCCGCTCCAGGGCGGCCTTGATGGCGATCCCACCGAGGTCGGCGCCCGAGAAGGACTTCAGCGAACCGAGCAGCCGCCCCATGGGCGTGCGGGCCCCGGCGACGATCACGGACGTGGTGTTGTTCGTTCCGGACATGGAGCACAGCCCCTTGAGGATGAGGAGTGAACGAGGGTTTACCCGAATGTACTGAGCGGTACCCGTGTCGTCACCGGGCAGTGGGTGTGATCGCTGGCACGTTGCGTGACCGGCCTCTTCGGCGGTGCACTGGTCCCATGCTGACAAGAATCGACCACATCGGGATCGCCTGCTTCGACCTGGACAAGACCGTCGAGTTCTACCGTGCCACGTACGGCTTCGAGGTGTTCCACACCGAGGTCAACGAGGAGCAGGGCGTCCGAGAGGCCATGCTGAAGATCAACGGGACCTCCGACGGCGGCGCCTCCTACCTCCAACTGCTGGAGCCCACCCGCGAGGACTCCGCGGTGGGCAAGTGGCTGGCCAAGAACGGTGAGGGCGTGCACCACATCGCCTTCGGCACCGAGGACGTCCACGGCGACTCCGAGGCCATCCGCGGCAAGGGCGTCCGCGTCCTGTACGACGAGCCCCGCCGCGGTTCGATGGGCTCCTCGATCACCTTCCTGCACCCCAAGGACTGCCACGGGGTCCTCACCGAGCTGGTCACCTCGGCCCCGCACGGCGAGCACGAGGGCTGAGCGACCCGGACCGGGTCCGGGGGACGGCACACCACCGGCCGTGGTGTGCCGTCCGCGTACGCACCGCACGTCTTTTCGATCACATGCCGGGCGGTACGCGCCCCGGCCCGGCGGGCCCTCCGCGGCCGCCGGCGCCCCCGGGGGCACCGGCGGGACCGTGACCTGCACGGCCAACTACGCGCCGGGGAAACCGGACCCGCTCCGGATGGACGCATTCGAACACCGCAAATCCACCCTCAAGGGGACGTCCTTCCCGATCCGGCCCGTCGGTCGCGGGAGCGGAGGAGGGACCTCACAGTCGGCCGGGCCCGGGATCAGTGGAAGCACGCACTGATGTCCCCATTCCCCGGCCGGTAGAGTGGCCGTGGCTCGGCCGGGGTTCGGTGCTTCAGACAGGGTCGGGGCCTGTGTCCCCTGCCCTGCTATCTGACACCATTCCCCCGGGGGCGCCGTTCAGCGGGCGGACGGTGCTCATTTGGGAGTGAGCTTGCGACCAGGGGACGGATGGGACCGCGCTGTGCGGGGCTACGAAAGCCAGGAGAGCCTTCAGGCTGAAGCCGATCATCTCTCGCTCTTCGAAGCGGAGATGGAGCGGCTCAAGAAGGAGCGCGGAAAAGCCGTCCAGCACGCCGAGGACCTCGGCTACCAGGTCGAGGTCCTGCGCGCGAAGCTGCACGAGGTGCGGCGCGCGCTCGCGTCCCGCCCCGCGTACGACGGCGCGGACATGGGATACCAGGCGGAGCAGCTGCTGCGCAACGCCCAGATCCAGGCGGACCAGATGCGTTCGGACGCCGAGCGCGAACTGCGCGAGGCCCGGGCCCAGACCCAGCGCATCCTCCAGGAGCACGCCGAGCACCAGGCCCGGCTCCAGGCCGAGCTGCACACCGAGGCCGTCAACCGCCGCCAGCGGCTGGACCAGGAGCTCAACGAGCGCCGCCAGACCGTCGAGGCGCACGTCAACGAGAACGTCGCCTGGGCCGAACAGCTGCGCGCCCGTACGGAGTCCCAGGCCCGCCGGCTCATGGACGAGTCCCGCGCCGAGGCCGAGCAGTCCCTGAACGCCGCCCGCGCCGAGGCCGCCCGCGTCGCCGAGGAGACCCGCCGCCGTCTGGCCGCCGATGCCGAGGCCGCCCGGGCCGAGGCGGAGGCGACGCTGCTGCGCGCCCGCAAGGAGGCCGAGCGGCTGCTGACCGCCGCGTCGACGCAGGCCCAGGAGGCCACCGACCACGCGGAGCGGCTGCGTTCGGCGACCACCGCCGAGGCCGAGCAGACCCGGCAGCAGACCCTGGACCTCGGCCGCGTCGCCGAACAGCGCGTCCAGGAGGCCGACGGGGCCCTGCGCGAGGCGCGCGCCGAGGCCGAGCGCGTGCTCGCCGAGGCCAAGGAGAGCGCCGCCCGGCAGCTCGCCTCGGCGGAGTCCGTCAACGAGCAGCGCACCCGCACCGCCAAGGAGCAGGTGGCCCGGCTGGTGGGCGAGGCCACCAAGGAGGCCGAGGCCCTCAGGGCCGAGGCCGAGCACGTCCTCGCCGACGCCCGCGCCGAGGTCGAGCGGCAGCGCGCCGAGGCCGCGGAGCAGGCCCGCGCCGCGGCGGCCGAGGACACCGCCGCCCAGCTGGCGAAGGCGGCCCGCACGGCCGAGGAGATGCTGACCCGCGCCTCCGAGGACGCGCAGGCCACCACCCGCGCCGCGTCCGAGGAGGCCGAGCGGATCCGCCGCGAGGCCGAGGCGGAGGCCGAGCGGCTGCGCGCCCAGGCCGCGGCCGCCGCGGCGGAGCTCACGGGCGCCGCGAAGGACGACACCGAGGAGTACCGGGCCCGCACCGTCCAACTCCAGGAGGAGGCGCGGCGGCTGCGCGGCGAGGCCGAGCAGCTGCGCGCCGAGGCCGTGGCCGAGGGCGAGCGGATCCGCGGCGAGGCCCGCCGCGAGGCGGTCCAGCAGATCGAGGAGGCGGCCAAGACCGCCGAGGAGCTGCTCGGCAAGGCCAAGGCGGACGCGGACGAGCTGCGCGCCGGGGCGACCGCCGAGAGCGAGCGGGTGCGCGCGGAGGCCGTGGAGCGGGCCACCGCCCTGCGCCGGCAGGCCGAGGAGACCCTGGAGCGGACCCGCGCCGAGGCCGAACGGCTGCGCACCGAGGCCGAGGAGCAGGCCGAGGCGGTGCGCGCCGAGGCGGACGCGGCGGCCCGCACCCGGCGCGAGGAGACCGAGCAGGCGCTGGCCGCGAAGCGTGCCGAGGCCGAGGCGGAGCTCACCCGTCTGCACACGGAGGCCGAGGACCGGCTGGCCACGGCCGAGCAGACGATGCGTGACGCCCGCGGTGCGGCGGAGGCCGTCCGCCGCGAGGCCGCGGAGGAGACCGACCGGCTGCGCGCCGAGGCGGCGGAACGCATCCGCAGCCTGCGGGAGCAGTCGGAGGCGGAGGCCGACCGGCTGCGCACCGAGGCGGCGGACGACGCCGGCCGGGCGCGGGCCGAGGCGGAGCAGGTGGCCGTACGGCTGCGCACCGAGGCCGAGACCGAGGCCGAACGGGTCCGTACGGAGGCCAAGGAGACCGCGGACCGGCTGCGCGCCGAGGCGAAGGCCGCCGCCGAGCGGGTCGCCGAGGAGGCGGCCGAGGCGCTGGCCGCCGCGCGGGAGGAGGCCGCACGGCGCCGCCGCGAGGCCGAGGAGACGCTGGCGTCGGCGCGGACCGACGCGGACAGCGAGCGGGCGCAGGCCCGCGAGCAGAGCGAGGAGCTGCTGGCCGCGGCGCGCAAGCGCTCGGAGGAGGCGCAGGCCGAGGCGGCCCGCCTGACCGAGGAGGCGGAGCGGCGCGCGGCCGAGCTGGTGTCGGCGGCGGAGACCACCGCCCAGCAGGTCCGGGACTCCGTGTCCGGGCTGCGCGAGGAGGCCGAGGAGGAGATCGCCGGACTGCGCAGCGCCGCCGAGCACGCGGCGGAGCGCACCCGGACGGAGGCCGAGGAGGAGGCCGCCCGCGTCCGCGCCGACGCCTACGAGGAGCGCGAGCGGGCGACCGCGGACGCGGACCGGATCCGCACCGAGGCGCGCACCGAGACCGATGCGGCGAAGGCGCTGGCCGAGCGGACGGTCGCGGACGCGATCGCCGAGGCGGAGCAGCTGCGCGCCGACACCGCCGACTACGCCCAGCGGGTGCGTACGGAGGCCACGGACGCGCTGGCCGCGGCGGAGCGCGACGCCGCCCGCACCCGGGCCGAGGCCCGCGGCGACGCCAACCGGATCCGCGGAGAGGCCGGGGAGTCGCTGGAGGCGTCGCGCGCCGAGGGCGCGCAGATCGTCGCCGACGCGACGGCGGAGGCCGAGCGGATCACCGAGGAGACGCGCGCGGCCAACGAGGCCACGGTCACCGAGGCGACCGCGGAGGCGGAACGCATCACGACCGAGGCCGAGGAGACGGCGGAGGCCACCCGCATCGAGGCCGCGGGAGTGCTGGACGAGGCGCGCGCCGAGGCCAACCGGCTGCGTACGGACGCCGCCGAGCAGGCGGACCGGCTCATCACCGAGGCCGCCTCCGAGGCGGAGCGCCTCACGGAGGAGACGCGCGCCGCGGCCGAGAAGACGCTCGACGAGGCGACGGCGAAGGCCGCCAAGCTCACCCGGCAGGCCGCCGACACCATGGCCGCGGCCGAGCGGGACGCGGCCCGCGTCCTGGTCGACGCGCGCAACGAGGGCGACCGCCTGGTCGACGAGGTGCGCGCGGCCAACGAGCTGACGATCGGCGAGGCGGCCGAGGAGGCCGACCGGCTGTGCACCGAGGCGGCGCAGCTGCTGGACGAGGCCCGCGCGGAGGGCGGCCGGATCGTCGGCGACGCCACCGCGGAGGCGGACCGGGTCACGGCCGCTGCGGCCGAGACGCTGGAGAGCGCCGAGCGGGAGTCCGAGCAGACCCTGGACGAGGCGCGCGCCGAGGCCAACCGGCTGCGTACGGACGCCGCCGAGCAGGCGGACCGGCTCATCACCGAGGCCGCGGCCGAGGCGGACAAGCTCACGGCGCAGACCCGCCGGGACAACGAGCGCACGGTCGGCGAGGCCGCGGCGGAGGCCGAGCGGATGCGCGCGGAGGCCTCGGAGGCGCTGTCCTCGGCGCAGGAGCACGCGGCGCGCACCCGGTCGGAGGCCGACCGGGTCAAGGCGGACGCGGTCGCGGAGGCGGAGCGCATCCGCACGGAGACGCGCGAGGAGGCCGAGCGGCTGCTGGACGAGGCGCGCGAGGAGGCCGGCAAGCGGCGTACCGAGGCCGCGGAGCAGGTGGACCGGCTCATCACCGAGGCGGCCGCCGAGGCGGACCAGCTCGCCGCGGACGCGCAGGCGCAGGCCGTGGCCGCGACGACGGCCGCGGAGGAGCAGGCCGACCAGATGGTCGACGCCGCCCGCAAGGAGGCGAAGCGGATCGTCGCGGAGGCCACCGTCGAGGGCAACTCCGCCGTGGAGAAGGCCCGTACGGACGCGGACGAGCTGCTGGTCGGCGCGCGTTCGGACGCCGCCGCCATAAGGGAGCGGGCGGAGGAGCTGCGCTCCCGGGTCGAGGCCGAGATCGAGGAGCTGCACGAGCGGGCCCGCCGCGAGACGGCCGAGCAGATGAAGTCGGCCGGCGACCGCGTGGACAAGCTGGTGCGCGCGGCGACCGAGCAGAGCGAGGAGGCCGAGGCGAAGGCCAAGGCCCTGGTGTCGGACGCGAGCAGCGAGGCGAGCAAGGTGCGCATCGCGGCGGTCCGCAAGGCGGAGACGCTGCTGAAGGAAGCGGAGCAGAAGAAGGCGGAGCTGTCGAGGCTGGCGGAGGCCGCCCTTGCGGAGGCCAAGGAGGAGGCCGAGCGGATCGTCGAGGAGGGCCGGCGCGAGCTGGAGGTCCTGGTGCGCAGGCGGGAGGACATCCAGGCGGAGATCTCCCGTGTCCAGGACGTTCTTGAGGCGTTGGAATCATTCGAGGCGCCTTCGGGCGGAAAGCCCTCGATCGGCGGCCAGGGCTCGGGGGGCGTGAAGGCCGGTGCCGGCGCGGGTTCCACTCGATCGGGTGGCAAGTCGTCGGAGTAACCCACACGGAGACGGATGATGTGCACCTGATGAAGGTTCAGGCGAACGAGTGACAAGCATTCTGCCGCCTTGCCACTCAAAAGGGGTGTCATTGTCCAGATCAAACTGGGATTGACTCGATGACACGCCGCTCGGGCGCCTAGGATTCCCCTTAACACCTCACGTAGCACCTCATCGGTCTCATCGACAGGAACCCCATGAGCGACACATCCTCCCCCTTCGGCTTCGAGCTCGTGCGGCGTGGTTATGACCGCGGTCAGGTGGACGACCGCATCACCAAGCTGGTCTCCGACCGCGACAGCGCCCTTGGACGAATCAGTGCCCTGGAGAAGCGGATCGAGGAGCTGCACCTCGAAACGCAGAACGCCCAGGCCCAGGTGAGCGAGGCGGAGCCCTCGTACGCGGGGCTCGGCGCCCGGGTCGAGAAGATCCTGCGGCTGGCGGAGGAGGAGGCCAAGGACCTGCGTGAGGAGGCCCGGCGCGCGGCCGAGCAGCACCGTGAGCTGGCCGAGTCGGCGGCCCAGCAGGTGCGCAACGACGCCGAGTCGTTCGCGGCCGACCGCAAGGCGAAGGCGGAGGACGAGGGCGTCCGCATCGTCGAGAAGGCGAAGGGGGACGCGGCGACCCTGCGCGCCGAGGCCCAGAAGGACGCGGCCTCCAAGCGCGAGGAGGCCGACGCGCTGTTCGAGGAGACCCGCGCCAAGGCCGCCCAGGCCGCCGCCGACTTCGAGACCAACCTGGCCAAGCGCCGCGAGCAGTCCGAGCGCGACCTGGCCTCGCGTCAGGCCAAGGCGGAGAAGCGCCTCGCGGAGATCGAGCACCGGGCCGAGCAGCTGCGCCTGGAGGCCGAGAAGCTGCGCACGGACGCCGAGCGCCGGGCCCGCCAGACGGTGGAGACCGCGCAGCGCCAGGCCGAGGACATCGTGGCCGACGCCAACGCCAAGGCGGACCGCATCCGCAGCGAGTCGGAGCGCGAGCTGGCTGCGCTCACCAACCGCCGCGACTCGATCAACGCCCAGCTGACCAACGTCCGCGAGATGCTGGCGACGCTGACCGGTGCGGCCGTTGCCGCCGCCGGCTCCCCGATGGACGACGAGCCGGTCTCCCGCGGCGTCCCGGCGCAGCAGACCCGCTGAGGACGCCCCCGCTCGTACGGCCCTGCGCCTCGGGGCCGGTCCTACCGCACCGCTCCTGCGTACGGGCGATTGACACGCCGTCTACTCGCCAGTAGCGAAACGTCATGCAAGAGGGCCCCTTGTCACCCCTTCGAGGTGGCGTGGGGCCCTCTTGCGTTCTAGCGTGAGCGGCATGATCGAGCTTGAGGCCCTCACCAAACGATTCGGCGCGAAAACCGCCGTCGACCACCTCAGCTTCCAGGTCACACCGGGGGTGGTGACCGGCTTCCTCGGCCCCAACGGGGCGGGCAAGTCGACCACCATGCGCATGATGCTCGACCTCGACAACCCGACGAGCGGGACGGTCAGGATCAATGGCAAGCACTACCGGGACCTGTCGGAGCCACTGAAGCACATCGGTGCGCTGTTGGACGCGAAGGCCATGCACGGCGGCCGCAGCGCGTACAACAACCTGCTCTGCCTGGCGGAGTCGAACCGGATCCCGAAGAGCCGCGTCGGCGAGGTCCTGGACCTCGTCGGACTGACGCCCGTGGCGAAGAAGAAGTCGAAAGGGTTTTCGCTCGGAATGGGCCAGCGGCTGGGAATCGCCGCCGCCCTGCTCGGCGACCCGGAAATCCTGATGTTCGACGAGCCCGTCAACGGCCTGGACCCGGAGGGAATTCTCTGGATCCGGAATCTGATGAAGGGGCTCGCCGCGGAGGGTAGGACGATCTTCGTCTCCTCCCACCTCATGAGCGAAATGTCGCTGACGGCGGACCATTTGATCGTCATCGGCCAGGGCAGGCTGCTGGCCGATATGTCGATGGCCGATTTCATTCACCGGAACTCCCGCAGCTTCGTCCGGCTGCGCTCGCCGCAGCAGGAGCAACTCAAGGACGTCCTGCACCAGGCCGGGATCGGGGCGGTCGCCGTCCCGGACTCCGGTGGGCTGGAGGTCGACGGGGTGCCCGCCGAGCAGCTCGGCGAACTGGCCGCCCAGCACGGCATCGTGCTGCACGAACTCAGCCCGCAGCGGGCTTCACTGGAGGAAGCGTTCATGCGCATGACGGCGGACTCGGTCGAGTACCACGCCCATGCCCCGGGCACCCCGGGGGCGGCACTGCCGGGCCCCGGCGCCGCCGCCGACAACCGGGTCCCCGCGGCCGACGCCCCCGCGTGGGGCGCCGGCTACGAGGCCGACCGCAAGGGCGGGCGGTGACATGTCCTTCCCCGCAGTCCTCCAGTCCGAGTGGACCAAGATCCGTACCGTCGCCTCGACCATCTGGACCCTGGCGTCCGCACTCGTGGTCACGGTCGGCATGAGCGCCCTGCTCTGCATGTTCCTCAACTCCACGTTCGAGGACATGCCGAAGGAGCAGCAGCTCACCTTCGACCCGACCATGGCCAGCTTCGCGGGCATGACCCTCGGCCAAGCCGCGGTCATCGTCTTCGGCGTCCTGGTCGTCGGCACCGAGTACAGCACCGGCATGATCCGGACCTCCCTCGCCGCCGTGCCGCGCCGCGGCAGCTTCCTGATCGGCAAGCTCACCGCGGCCACCGCCCTCGCCCTCGTCGTGGGCCTGCTCACCAGCTTCGTGTCCTTCTTCGTCGGACAGGCCCTGCTGGGCGAGCACAGCATCGCCCTCGGCGAGCCGAACGTGCTGCGCGCCGTGGTCGGCGCCGGGCTCTACATGGCCGTGCTCGCCCTGTTCTCCATGGGCATGACCATGATCCTGCGCAGCTCGATGCTGGCCCTCGGCGTCCTGCTGCCCTTCTTCTTCCTCGTGTCGCCGATCCTGAGCTCCGTCGAGGCCACGCAGAAGGTCGCCGACTACTTCCCGAACGTGGCCGGCGGCGCGATCATGCAGACGGTCCAGACCGCCCTGGACGGCAAGGAGCCGCCGTACGGCCCGTGGGGCGGCTTCGCGATCATGGTCGCGTGGGCGGTCGCCGCGGTCGTCGGGGGCTTCCTCGTGCTGAAGAACCGCGACGCCTGACGTCGCCGCGTTGTGGGGTCCGTCTCAGGACGGACCCCGCCTCGGGGTCCGTCTCAGGGGGGACGCCCCCCGTACTACGGGTCTTCCCGGGGTCGGGGTCAGGGACAGCTCAGGGATCGGCCAGGGGTGGAACCGCACGCTCCTCGATATCCTCTTAACCCGTAACTCGGACGAAAGCCGTCCACCGGGCAAGGGGCAGAGGAATGATCGAGGCAGTCGGGCTCACCAAGCGCTTCGGCGCCAAGACCGCGGTCGATCAGCTGTCCTTCCAGGTCAAGCCGGGTCACGTGACCGGATTCCTGGGCCCCAACGGCTCCGGCAAGTCCACCACCATGCGCATGATCCTCGGCCTGGACCGGCCCACCTCCGGCCACGTCACGATCAACGGCCACCCCTTCCGCGAGCTGCCGAACGCCCAGCGCCACGTCGGGGCACTGCTCGACGCCAAGGCCGTGCACGGCGGCCGCCGGGCCCGCACCCACCTGCTCTCCATGGCCCAGCTGTCCGGCATCCCGGAGCGACGGGTGGACGAGGTGCTGGCCGTGGTCGGCCTCCAGGACGTGGCCCGCCAGCGCACGAAGGGCTTCTCGCTCGGCATGGGCCAGCGGCTCGGCATCGCCACCGCCCTGCTCGGCGACCCCCAGGTGCTCCTCTTCGACGAGCCGGTCAACGGGCTCGA
The DNA here is from genome assembly GCF_051550185.1 of Streptomyces pallidus (ex Mingjun et al. 2026). Classification (NCBI taxonomy): domain Bacteria; kingdom Bacillati; phylum Actinomycetota; class Actinomycetes; order Kitasatosporales; family Streptomycetaceae; genus Streptomyces; species Streptomyces pallidus (ex Mingjun et al. 2026). The sequence continues at coordinate 2,660,591 of NZ_CP196181.1, forward strand.
CCCCGAGGGCATCCTCTGGGTGCGCAACCTCATGCGCCGGCTCGCCGCCGAGGGGCGCACCGTCTTCGTCTCCTCGCACCTGATGAGCGAGATGGCCCTGACCGCCGACCACCTCATCGTGATCGGCCGCGGCCGGCTCCTGGCCGACATGGGCACCCAGGAATTCATCGCGCACAACTCGGCCGGATTCGCGCGGGTCCGCGCGGCCGGCCCCGACCGGGATGGCCGGAACGCACTGGCAGCGGCCCTGACCAGGGCGGGCGGCCGGGTGCTCCAGGAGCCCGACGGGGCACTGCGGGTCACCGGGCTGGAGCTGCCGCGGATCTCCGACCTCGCACACGAGGCCGGCGTACGGCTGTGGGAGCTGTCCCCGCACCGGGCCTCCCTGGAGGAGGCGTACATGCGGCTGACGCAGTCCACCGTCGAGTACACCTCCACCGAGGACCCGCGGGCGGAGCTGTGGGAGGCGGACCCGCTGGCCCTGCCCGTCTGGGAGGACGAACCCGCGGCGCCCGAGGTCCCGCAGGACGGTTTCTTCGCTCCCCCGCCGCCCGGCGCGGACGGCAAGCCCTTCCTGATGCCCGCCAGCCCCGGCGAACTCGCCGGCGCCGCCAAGAACGCCCCCACGGACACGCGCAAGGACACCCGATGACCGGCCCCACGTCGACAGCGGACCAGCCGAAGGAACAGTCGGAGGGCTACGTCTCGCCGCTGCCCGCGCCCCGCCCGCACCTGGGCCACGCGATGGCTTCGGAGTGGACGAAGCTGGTCTCGGTGCGCGCCACCCTGTTCACGCTCGGCTCGCTCGTCCTGCTCGTCGTCGGCATCGGGCTGCTCGCCATCATCGAGCTCCGCAACACCGGCGACACGCTCACCCCGCCGACCGCGCCCGCCCTCTTCGGGCTGCTGATCGGCCAGGTCGCCGTGATGGCACTCGGCGTGCTGACGATCACCTCCGAGTACGGGACCGGGCTGATCCGCACGACCTTCACCGCCGCGCCCGGCCGGGCCCGCGTGCTCACCGCGAAGTACCTCGTCTTCGCCGGGGTGGCCTTCGGCGCCGTCGCCGGCTCCGTCGCGGTCGTCGGGATCGCCTCCCTGATCCTGCGCAACGACGTCGCCGGACGGCACGGCGCCGGGGAGTGGCTCCACGCCCTGGCCGGCTGCGCGTACGTCACCCTCCTCGGGGTGCTCGGCCTCGCCGTCGGGGCGGTGCTGAAGCACTCCGCCGGCGCCATCGCCGTGATGCTGGGGCTGATCACCGTCCCGCCGGTGGCCGGGGGGATGCTCACCACCTGGGAGGGCCTGGCCCCGCTCGGCCGCACCATCCTGGAGTACAACGCCCCGGTCGCGCTGATGCAGCTGTTCGGGATACCGAACGAGGTCGAGGGCGCGCGGCTCCCGAGCGACCTGTCCCACGTCCTGCTGATCGTGCTGGTGACGGGCGCCGCGGTGGCCGGCTCGTACCTGCTCGTCGACCGCCGCGACGTGTAGGCCCGCTCACACCCGCCGGCAGTGCGGGGGGCTAGTACCTGGGGGCGTTCCTGGACCGCTGCACCCGTGTGGTGCGGCGGTCCTTCGCGTTCCAGCACGCCTTGTGCCAGTGCCTGCGGTCGTCCACGCCGCCGTACTCCGGCCAGGCCACCAGGTGCGGGGTGCCGGAGGGGATCTCCTGGTCGCAGCCCGGGCAGCGGTAGCGCTTGCCCGCCGCGCTCGCGCCCGCGACGTGCCGGACCTTCCACTCCTCACCGAGGTACTCCTCGGTGCGCTCCAGCCCGAACCGGTCGACTCCCGCCGGACCGGGGCCGGGGCCCTCCGCCGCACGGTCGGCTGACTTCCCGCCGCCCTTGGGGCGGTTGTGGCGCGGTGACACGTATACCTCACGAAGGAGCGGACGGCAGTGACTTTCTCCCAGACTACGCGCAGCGGGGGCGCCTCCACGCAGGGTGGCGGAGAGAGGCCGGAGAGGGACCGGGAACGGTCCGCCGCTGCGCGGGAGACTGGCCTGACTATCCCAATAACTTTCCTGTCAGGCCGTGCCTTTGGCACGTGTCAGACGTTGTTGCCATCAGAAGCACCGGTCGCACCTGGGGGAGGCCGCGTCAGCCAACGAGGAGGCTAAGGCGATGCGCGTAGGAGCGTTTGTAGTGGCGGCCCAGTTCCCGGGCCAGGGTCAGGGGGAGACGCTGCACCGGGCGGTGCGCACGGCGGAGGTGTCGGAGGAGGCCGGGCTCGACGCGGTCTGGCTCGCCGAGCACCACTTCGTGCCGTACGGGGTGTGCCCCTCGGCGGTGACCCTGGCGGCCCTGCTGCTGGGCCGGACGAGGCGACTGCGGGTGGGCACGGCGGTCAGCGTGCTGCCGAACACGCACCCGGTGGCCCTCGGCGAGCAGGCCGCGCTGCTGCACCTCACCTCGGGCGGCCGGTTCACCCTCGGGGTGGGCCGGGGCGGCCCCTGGGTGGACCTGGAGGTCTTCGGCGCCGGTCTGCGCGCGCACGAGCACGGCTTCCCCGAGGACCTGGACCTGCTCCGGCGCTGGCTGTCCGAGCCGCGGGTGTCCGCCGTCGGCGAGCGGCACGTCTTCCGCGAGGTGTCCGTCGTACCGCGTCCGGCGGAGGCGCTGGACGGCGACGGATCAGGGCCGGAAGTGATCGTCGCCTGCACCTCCCCCGCGTCGGTCCGGCTGGCCGCGGAGCGGGGACTGCCGATGCTGCTGGGGATGCACTGCGGGGACGAGGACAAGGCGGAGATGGTCGCGCTCTACCGCCGTACGGCCGCCGCGGCCGGACACGACCCGCACGCCCCGCACGTGTCGGCGGGCGTGTGCCAGCTCGCGGACCGCACCGCGGACGCGCGCGAAACCCTGCTGAAGGCGATGCCGGGCTGGCTGAAGCAGGGGCTGGAGGCGCACGTGACGGTGGACGGCCGGGCGCGCGCGATGCGGGATCCCGTCGCCTACACCGAGCTGCTCTGCGACCTGCATCCGGTGGGCACCCCGCGGCGGGCCGCGGACCGGCTGGCCGCGACGGCCGAGCGGACCGGCATCACGCGGTTCGCCCTGCTGACGGAGGGCTCCGGCGACCTCGCCGCGACCGAGGAGAACGTCCGGCGCCTGGGTGCCGAGGTGCTGCCCCGCCTCGTCTGAGGCCTCCCGGCCAGGGCCCGCCCGGCGCGGGTCCTGGCTCCGGCCTGCCCCTGCCCCGCCCCCTTGCCTGGGCTGCCGCTCCGGTATCCGTGGCACCTCCCCCGATACGGAGCGGCAGCGAGAGTACGGTCGTGCGGGTCGGGCCGGGGCCTGTGGTGCCGTCCGCGGGCTAGCAGTCCCGGAGCTCCGGCGACTGGTTGAGCAGCTGCGCACGGACCGACGTGAACCGGGCGAGCCGGTCGTCCGCGGACGCGTCCAGGGGGAACACCGCGACCCGGTGGCAGTTCTGGAAGGCCAGGCGCACCCCGAAGTGCCGCTGCAGCGCACCCCGTATCGCGTCACTCGCGAGCGCGCGCAGCAGCTGCCCGCGCGCGTGCTCGTCGGGCGGCGGCGTCTGGTTGTCGGCGAAGTCCCCGCCGTCCACCTCCAGCTGAGCCACGAGTGAGCTGATCATCTCCCAAGCGAAGGGCAGGGAGGTCCGGACGCAGTCGACGAAGGCGGCTTCGTCGACCTCGCCTCGCTCGGCCTGTTCGAGTAGGGCCGGTGAGACGTCGAGCGACATGGGTTCTCCTCTCGCGACCCCGACCCTCTGGGTAGCCGGAGTCTTACGGGCAGGGAAGGAGATCGGCGACGCAGCGTGCACGCTCGACGACCTCCCGCTTCCACGGTAGGCGCCCGCTGGGTGCCGCACCAGGAGAATGCGCATACAACGCGCCATCGGCGAACGGGGCTTTCGGGGGCGAATCGCGTGGAGGCGGGTCGGTCGAGTAGCGTTGCCGACCATGCGTCTCGTCATTGCCCGCTGCTCCGTCGACTACGCGGGCCGGCTCACCGCCCATCTGCCCTCGGCACCCCGTCTGATCCTCGTGAAGGCTGACGGCAGTGTCTCCATCCACGCGGACGACCGGGCGTACAAACCGCTCAACTGGATGTCGCCCCCATGCACCCTCAAGGAGGGGAGCGGGGACGAGGCCGGCGTCTGGACCGTGGTCAACAAGGCGGGCGAGAAGCTCATCATCACCATGGAGGAAGTCCTCCACGACTCCTCCCACGAGCTGGGCGTCGACCCCGGCCTCATCAAGGACGGCGTCGAGGCGCACCTCCAGGAGCTGCTGGCCGACCGCATCGAAACGCTGGGCGAGGGCTACAGCCTGATCCGCCGCGAGTACATGACGGCGATCGGCCCGGTCGACATCCTGTGCCGCGACGCCGACGGGGCGACGGTGGCGGTCGAGATCAAGCGCCGCGGTGAGATCGACGGCGTCGAGCAGCTGACCCGCTACCTGGAGCTGCTCAACCGCGATCCGCACCTGGCCCCGGTCCGGGGTGTGTTCGCGGCCCAGGAGATCAAGCCGCAGGCGCGCGTGCTGGCCACGGACCGCGGCATGGAGTGCGTGGTGCTGGACTACGACGCCCTGCGCGGCATCGAGGACGACAAGCTCCGGCTGTTCTAGTCGGCTCCCGCCGGGCGGCCCGGTGGCCGTCAGCGCGTGGCCGGCCCCGTTCCGGCCGGGCCGGGTCCGGCCGTGGCCGGCCCCGTCGCGGCGGTCGGGCTGACCGTCGGGGTCGGGGCCGCCGACTGCGAGGGGGACGGCGTGACGCTCGGGCTCGGCGCCTGGGACGTGCCCGTGGGCTTCGGCGACGAGGGCGCCTGCTGCGAGGGCACCGCCGAGGAGGGTCGGCGCGAGGGAGTGACGGAACCCGATGCGGTCGGGGCCGCGCTCTGGCCCGGCCGGGCGGGCCCGGACGCTGCCGCGTCCGGGGCCGAGGAGCCCGGCTCCGGCGCAGAATCGTTCCCTCCCGTGCCCGTCGTACCCGTCGTGCCCGGCTCCGCGGGCGCGGGGGTCGACTGGGTCACCGGGTCGCTGCCCGGCTCCTGCTCATCGGACGGGGTCATGGCCAGACCCACCACCGTGCCCAGCACCACGGCGGCCAGGACTCCGGCCGCCGCGAGCAGCACCGGCTTGCGGCGCTGCCGGGCCGGGCGCGCCACGGGGCGCGGCGGTATGAGCGGCGGCGGGACCGGGCGCGTCGGCGCGGTCGGCTTCGGGTCGAGGGGGAAGGCCTCCGCGTACACCTCCGACAGGCTGTTCGGCGCCACGGACCTGCGGATCACCGGCACCGCGGTGGTCGCGGCCCCGGTCGCGGGCAGGGCGGCGGTGGCGGCCTCCGGCGCGGGCAGCACCGCGGTCTCCGCCTCCGACGCCGGCGGCACCGCACCGGGCCGGGGGGCGGACGGGGAACCGGCCGGGGACCCCGACCGGGCTGCGGCGGCCGGACCCGAAGGCCTGGCCGGGACCGCGGAGGCAGCCGCGGATGCCGACAGGGACGGGAACGGGGACGGCGACGCCGCCGGCGCGGCCGGCCGCGTGGGCGCGGGCGTCGGCCGTTCGGGACCCGCCGGCGCGGGCGCCGGCCGTGCTCCGGGCGCCGGCAGACCGGCGGTGGGCGCGTCGGCCGGGGCCGCCAGCCGCAGCGGCGGCGACACGGCCACGTCCGCCGCCTCGCGGTCGGTGACCAGGGCCAGCGCCCGCCGGCCCGCGACGGTGCCGCGCTTGTCCGCGAGGGCGCCCTTCAGTCCGATCGAGGCCTCCAGCTCGGCCCGCGCCCGGTCCAGCCGCCCCTCGCACAGGGCGAGCACGCCCAGCTCGTGGTGGAAGTACGCCTGCTCGGCAACCTCCCCCGCCTTCCGTGCGGCCTCGGCGCCCGCGCGCAGCACCCGCTCCCAGGCCTCCCAGTGCCGCGACGCGGCGAACGCGGGCGCCGCGCTGCGGGCCAGCAGGACGGCGGCCACCACGTCGGCGCCGCCCAGGGCCGCCAGCACCGCGTCCGCCTCGGCCGCGACCCGCGCCGGGGTCACCGTGGAGTGCCCGGTCCACCAGGCGTAGTGCCGGGCCGCCGTACGGGCCTCCTCCGCGGCGGTGTCCCCGTACCCGGCCTCCTCCAGCTGCCGGGCGACCCCGGCGGCCAGCCGGTACCGCGGCCCGACCGGGGTGATCAGGCCGCTGGCCAGCAGTTCGGCGACGGCCGCGTCGGCGTGGGTGTCCCCCACCAGCGCCGGCAGGTGGGCGTGGTGCGGGAGTTCCCCGCCGAGCGCGCAGGCGATGCGCAGGGCGGCCCGGGCGGACTCGCTGGCCCGGGAGGCGAGCAGCGCGGCCGGGGCCACGCCCTCGGCGAGCGTCGGCAGCGGCACGGGGCCGGCGTCGCGGGGCCGCTCCTCGAAGACGCCGGGCTCCTCGTCCTCGTCCCCGGCCCGGCCCCTGTTGAGCTCGTCGCGGCGGCGCAGCAGGGCGGCGGCCTGGACGAAGCGCAGCGGCAGGCCCTCGGAGACGAAGCGCAGGTCCTCCGCCCAGGCGGCCTCGGCCTCGGTGAGCGGCCGGCCGACGCCCGCTTCGAGCAGCCCGAGGCAGTCGGCGCGGTTCAGGCCGCCGAGGAAGACCTCTTCCAGGTGCAGTTCGTCGGCGGGGGCGGTGTCGGGGGCGGCGGCGAGCAGGTAGGCGCACTCGGGGGTGGCCCGCAGCAGCTCGTCCAGGGCGCTGCCGCCCATCTCCAGGTCGTCGAGGAGCACGATGGCCCCGATGTCCCGTACGCGGGCGAGGAGTTCGTCCCGCTCGGGCCGCTCCTCGGAGGCCCGGTACACGGTCGCGTGGAGGGCGTGGAGCAGTTCGCCCGGCTGCTGGTGCCCGTACCCGGAGAGCCGGACGACGCCGTCGGGGGCCAGCCCGGCGCAGTCGTCGGCGACGGCGTCGAGCAGGGCGGTGCGTCCGGAGCCGGCCGGTCCGGTGAGCCGTACGGAGCGGCCGCGGCCCAGCAGCCGTACGAGGCGCTCCCGTTCCTCCCCGCGCGCGAGGAGCGGCGCGGGGTCGGCGGCACGGCCGGGCAGCACCGGCGGGCGCCCGGCGGCGTCCTGCTCGCGGCGGTCGGCCGCGTCGCGGCGGGCGGGGCGGCCGGCTGCGGTGCCGGGCCGACGGGGCTGGATCTCGCTGCCGTCGACGGGGTTGACGGTGAGGGTGTACTCGCCCGCGGTGAGGGTGGTGATCCGGGCCACGGGGGTGGACGCCGTCTGCGGTCCGGAGCCCGCCGCGGCGCACTCCACCGGTTCGGCCTGCCCCTGCGTGCGGTCCATGACCAAGTCCCCCGATCGCGCCCTGTGCTCTTGCCGTACTGCCGCCGGCCTTCGCACATTCCGCTGTTGCTACGGGGCCGGTGTCCGATCGACCCTAGACGGTGCTCGGCGGTACACGGAACCGCAGGGGTGCCTTATCCGCCGGACCGTTACGTTTCCGCAGGAGGAAACGGCCGGCGGGGACCGTCAGACCCTCGGCAGGGATTCCGCTTCCAGGCCGCCCTCGATGGCGAGGATCCGGTGCAGGCGGGTGGCGACGAGCAGCCGCTGCATCTGCGGAGGCACGCCGCGCAGCACGAGCCGACGGCCCGTGCGGCCGGCCCGCCGGTGGGCCCCCATGATCACGCCGAGGCCGGTCGCGTCCCAGGAGTCGAGTCCGGTGAGGTCGAGGACGAGGTCGCCGCGGCCGTCGTCGAGGGCGGTGTGCAGGGCCGCACGGGCGTCCGCCGCGCTGCGCACGTCGAGGCGGCCCCCGACAGCGAGTTCGGCGTGGTCGCCCCTGATGTGCATATGCGCTCCCGGCAGTCCTTGCGTACGTATGGTCCGGCTGGTCCGTGGTCGGCAACTCTCACTGGAACTGACTGCCGCATGGGCGGTGAAGTTGCCGACCGTGAGCGAACCGATACCTAAATCACTCGCGAGGCGGAGTGTTCGAACTGGTGCTCAGTGGCGCCCGGTCCCGGAGGCGTCCCCGCCTCCGGGATCAGTGCTTGTAGAAGCCCTGTCCGGTCTTGCGGCCGAAGTCCCCGGCGTCCACCATGCGGCGCATCAGCTCCGGCGGCGCGAACTTCTCGTCCTGGGACTCGGTGTAGATGTTGCTGGTGGCGTGCAGCAGGATGTCGACGCCGGTCAGGTCGGCGGTGGCCAGCGGGCCCATCGCGTGACCGAAGCCGAGCTTGCAGGCGATGTCGATGTCCTCGGCGGACGCGACGCCCGATTCGTACAGCTTCGCGGCCTCGACGACCAGGGCCGAGATCAGACGGGTCGTCACGAAGCCGGCCACGTCGCGGTTGACGACGATGCAGGTCTTGCCCACGGACTCGGCGAACGCGCGGGTGGTGGCGAGGGTCTCGTCACTGGTCTTGTAGCCGCGGACCAGCTCGCACAGCTGCATCATCGGGACGGGCGAGAAGAAGTGCGCGCCGACGACCCGCTCCGGACGCTCCGTCACCGCAGCGATCTTGGTGATCGGGATGGCGGAGGTGTTGGAGGCGAGGATCGTGTCCTCGCGGACGAGCTTGTCCAGCGTCCGGAAGATGTCGTGCTTGACGTCCAGCTTCTCGAAGACGGCCTCGACGACGATGTCGACGTCGGCGACCGCTTCGAGGTCCGTGGTCGTGGTGATGCGGGCGAGCGCGGCCTCGGCGTCCTCCGCCGTCATCCTGCCCTTGGAGACGAACTTGTCGTACGAGGCCTTTATGCCGTCGGTGCCGCGGGCCAGCGCCGCGTCGGTGACGTCACGCAGGACCACGTCCCACCCCGCCTGAGCGGAGACCTGAGCGATTCCGGAACCCATCAGCCCCGCACCGATGACGGCGAGCTTCCCAGCCACTGCACACCCCTCGTTCTTCAAACGGCCAGTCTCGTAGCCTCTCGGCCGGAGACTAGCGGGAGTCAGGGGCGGAGTGACCGCGAAGTAACACGCGTCACGTCTCAGATGACGGACATCACACCGGGACGGCCCACCGCTCCGCGTCCTCCACCGAGTTCGCTTTCCGCCCGCCCGCGGCGCTCATTACGCTGGCCGCATGGTGAACCTCACGCGCATCTACACCCGCACCGGCGACAAGGGCACGACGGCCCTCGGTGACATGAGCAGGACCGCCAAGACGGACCTGCGGATCTCCGCGTACGCCGACGCGAACGAGGCCAACGCGGCCCTCGGCACGGCGATCGCCCTCGGCGACCTCCCCGAGGACGTCGTGAAGGTCCTCGTCCGGGTGCAGAACGACCTGTTCGACGTCGGCGCGGACCTGTGCACCCCGGTCGTGGCAGACCCGGAGTACCCGCCGCTGCGCATCGAGCAGGCGTACGTGGACAAGCTGGAGGCGGACTGCGACCGCTTCAACGCCGAGCTGGAGAAGCTGCGCAGCTTCATCCTGCCCGGCGGCACCCCCGGGGCGGCGCTGCTGCACCAGGCGTGCACCGTGGTACGCCGCGCCGAGCGCTCCACCTGGGCGGCGCTGGAGGTGCACGGCGAGATCATGAACCCGCTGACCGCCACCTACCTCAACCGCCTCTCCGACCTCCTGTTCATCCTGGCCCGTACGGCCAACAAGGAGGTCGGGGACGTGCTGTGGGTGCCGGGCGGCGAGCGCGGCTAGCGCCCGTCCTTCACCAGCGGGGCGTCCGGCGCCCCGGCCCGCGCCGGGGCCCTGCGGGGCCAGATCGTGTACATGGCCGCCACGACCCCGTGGATGCCGACGGCCCGCAGCACGGCGAACTGACAGGCCACCAGCGCGGACGTGTCCGCCGCGCCGCCCGCGTACCAGATCGCGCCCTGCAGCAGGGCCGCGGCGACGGCGGCGCCGGCCAGCGTCCGCAGCCACAGCTTCCACTCGTGCACGGCGCGCTCCTTGCCGTACCCGGCGCCGGCGGGCTTCGGCCCGCCGGCGAAGCGGTACGCCGCGTGCCGGTCGAGCCACTTCACGGTGTAGTGGCCGTAGCCGACGGTGTACCCGATGTAGACGGCGGCCAGGCCGTGCCGCCAGCTCGGCTCGCCGCCGTTCCTCAGGTCCAGCGTGGTGGCGACCAGCAGCACCAGTTCCAGCAGCGGCTCACAGAGCAGCACCGCCGCCCCCAGCCGGGGCATCCGCGCGAGGTAGCGCAGCGCGAGTCCGCCGGCCAGCAGCAGCCAGAAGCCCACCTCGCAGGCGATGATCAGGGTGACGAGCACGGTTCTCCCCTTCCGGCCGGTGGTCCGGCGACGTCGGCGCCGACTGCTTGACGGCTGGATCCAGCCTCTCGTCCGTTCCGCGCCGATACGTCGTCGCCGGTGACGAAACGTGACTGCATCCTTCGGTGTAGTGGGACCGGCACCGATGTCCGCCCTGACGTCGAGGCCCGGCCCGGCCCCACCGTGTTGGATGGGACCGTGAACGACACCGCGCCCGCGACCGCCGCCGCGCCCCCCGGTGCACGCCGCCGGATCCCGCCTCCCCACCGCGACGACGTGATCATCGCGGTGGTCGGCGTACTGGGCGGCCTGCTGCTGTGGTCGCTCGGCGTCCGCAACACGGGCAGCCGGCAGTTCTTCCCGGACTGGGCGGCCCTCGTGCCCCTGCTCGTCATCGGGCCGACGGTGCTGCTGCGGCGCAGCGTCCACGCCGTCACCCTGCCCGTCGGCGTCGCGGCGACCGTCGCCGACCAGTTCACGGTCGGCAACCTGGCCACCGTCGTCCTCTTCACGGACCTGATGTACGCGGCCGTCGTGTACGGGAAACCGTCCACGGCCCGGCGGCTCCCGATCAGCACCGGCCTGGTCACCGTCGTCGTCACGCTCGTCTCCCTGGCCTTCCTGCCCGCCCCGCAGGCCCTGCTGATCGGGGTGCTCACGGGCATCGTCGGCTTCGGCCCGGCCCTCACGGGCGTTACGCTGCGCAACCACCGGGAGGCCGCGATCGCCGCCCGGCTGCGGGCCGAGCAGACCGCGCTGCTGGCCGAAATGGACCGCACGCAGGCCGTGGCCGCGGAGCGCGCCCGGATGGCCCGGGAGCTGCACGACATGGTGGCCAACCACCTGTCGGCGATCGCCATCCACTCCACCGCGGCGCTGTCGATCGACGCCCCGGCCACCAGCCGCGAGGCCCTCGGGGTGATCCGGGAGAACAGCGTGCAGGGGCTGGCCGAGATGCGCAGGCTGATCGGCCTGCTGCGGACCGCGGGCGCCGAGCAGGAGGCGGTCGCCACCCCCTCGCTGGACGGGCTCGACGCCCTCCTGGAGCAGGCCCGTGCCAACGGCGGGGCGAGCGGCCTGGCGTTCGCCCTGGACGACGCCCGGCAGCCGGACGGCGAACCGCTGCCGGCCCCGGTGGAACTGGCCGCGTACCGGATCGTCCAGGAATCGCTGACCAACGCCCTCAAGCACGCCGCGCCGGGCACGGTCCGGGTGCGCGTGGCCCGTTCCGACGCGGCCCTGACCGTGGAGGTCGAGTCCCCGTACGGTGAGCAGCCGGGCCCCCGCGCCCCCGGCTCGGGTGCGGGGCTGGTCGGCATGCGGGAGCGGACGGAACTGCTGGGCGGGGAGTTCACGGCGGGCCGGCAGGGCCCGGTCTGGCAGGTGCGGGCGGTGCTGCCCGCCGAGGAGAAGGCGGTGACGGCGTGACCATCCGGGTCGTGGTGGCGGAGGACCAGAGCGCGGTGCGGGCCGGGCTGGTGCTGATCCTGCGCAGCGCGGGGGACATCGAGGTCGTGGGCGAGGCGGCGGACGGCGAGGCGGCGGTGCGCCTGGCCCGGGAGCTGCGGCCGGACCTCGTGCTCATGGACGTGCAGATGCCGCGTCTCGACGGGGTGACGGCGACGGGCCGGGTGGTGGCCGAGGGCCTGGCGGACGTGCTGGTGCTGACCACGTTCGACCTCGACGAGTACGTGTTCGGGGCGCTGCGCGCGGGTGCGGCGGGCTTCCTGCTGAAGAACGTGGACGCCGCCGAGCTGATCGCGGGGGTGCGCACGGTGGCGCGTGGCGAGGGGCTGATCGCCCCGGCGGTGACCCGGCGGCTGATCGCCGAGTTCGCGGCCCCGCGGGCGGTGCGGCCCGCTCTGGCGCCGCAGACGGCCGAGGCGGTGGAGTCGCTGACGCGGCGGGAGCGGGAGGTGCTCGACTGCCTGGGCGAGGGGCTGTCGAACGCGGAGATCGCGGCGCGGCTGGAGATGGCGGAGGCGACGGTCAAGACGCACGTGAGCAGGCTGCTGGGGAAGTTGGGGCTGCGCAGCCGGGTGCAGGCGGCCGTACTGGCGCAGGAGTTGGGCCCGTGAGACGCCGCTCCGACCCCGAGTCCCGTGAGGTCTGGACCTCTTGACGCTTGGTCCAGACCTTTCTACGCTCGCGGCTACTGTGGTGAGCGTGCCCCGGCGGCGTGCTCACGGGCGGCGCAGGTCCCACCCCCATGTCGCGGTCGACCCCACGGCCCCGACGGACCTACGGAGGAGCACCCTTGAGCACAGCACCCCCACCCCGCACCCGTCTGTTCAGAAGGCTCGCCGCGGCCGTGGCCGCGCTCGCCCTGCCCGTCGCCGGACTGGTGGCACTGGCCGGCCCGGCCCAGGCCGCCGGATCCGCGACGGCAACGTACACGAAGGTCTCCGACTGGGGATCCGGCTTCGAGGGCAAGTGGACGGTCAAGAACACCGGGACCACGGCCATCAGCTCCTGGGCCGTCGAGTGGGACTTCCCCGCCGGTACCCGGGTGACCTCAGCCTGGGACGCCACCGTCACCAACTCCGGCAACCACTGGACCGGCAAGAACGTCGGCTGGAACGGCACCCTCGCCCCGGGCGCCAGCATCAGCTTCGGCTTCAACGGCACCGGCTCAGGCGCCCCCGCCGGCTGCAGGGTCAACGGCGGATCCTGCGACGGCGGGTCCTCGGAGCCCGGCGACAACCCGCCCTCCGCCCCCGGCACCCCCACCGCCGGCACGGTGACCGAGACCTCGGTGGGCCTGACCTGGACCGCGGCCACCGACGACAAGGGCGTCAAGGACTACGACCTCTTCCGCGGTGCCACGAAGATCGCGACGGTCACCGGGACCTCGTACACCGACACCGGCCTGACCAAGGGCACGACGTACGCGTACTCCGTGACCGCCCGCGACACCGCCGGCCAGACCGGGCCCTCCTCCGCCACCCTGACCGTCACCACCCCCGGCGGCACCGAACCGCCCGACCCGGGCGACAAGGTCAAGCTCGGCTACTTCACCAACTGGGGCGTCTACGGGCGCAACTACCACGTGAAGAACCTGGTCACCTCCGGCACCGCCGCGAAGATCACGCACATCAACTACGCCTTCGGCAACGTCCAGGGCGGCAAGTGCACCATCGGCGACGCCTACGCGGACTACGACAAGGCCTACACCGCCGACCAGAGCGTCGACGGCAAGGCCGACACCTGGGACCAGCCGCTGCGCGGCAACTTCAACCAGCTGCGCAAGCTCAAGGCCCAGTACCCGCACATCAAGGTCGTGTGGTCCTTCGGCGGCTGGACCTGGTCCGGCGGCTTCGGCCAGGCCGCGGCCAACCCGGCAGCCTTCGCCCAGTCCTGCTACGACCTCGTCGAGGACCCGCGCTGGGCCGACGTCTTCGACGGCATCGACCTCGACTGGGAGTACCCGAACGCCTGCGGCCTGAGCTGCGACACCTCGGGCGCGGCCGCCTTCAGGAACATGATGCAGGCCATGAAGGCGAAGTTCGGCGCGAACAACCTCGTCACCGCGGCCATCACCGCCGACGCCTCGGACGGCGGCAAGATCGACAAGGCGGACTACGCGGGCGCCGCACAGTACGCCGACTTCTACAACGTGATGACGTACGACTTCTTCGGCGCCTGGGCCGCCCAGGGCCCGACCGCCCCGCACTCCCCGCTCACCTCCTACGCCGGCATCCCGCAGGCCGGCTTCAACTCCGCCGACGCCATCGCCAAGCTCAAGGCCAAGGGCGTCCCCGGCAGCAAGCTCAACCTCGGCATCGGCTTCTACGGCCGCGGCTGGACCGGCGTCACCCAGGCGACCCCCGGCGGCACCGCCACCGGCCCGGCGCAGGGCACGTACGAGCAGGGCATCGAGGACTACAAGGTACTGAAGAGCAGCTGCCCCACCACCGGCACGATCGCCGGCACGGCCTACGCCAAGTGCGGCAGCAACTGGTGGAGCTACGACACCCCCGCCACCATCGCCGGAAAGACGGCCTGGGCCAGGCAGCAGGGGCTCAGGGGCGCCTTCTACTGGGAGTTCAGCGGCGACACCGCGAACGGTGAACTCGCCGCCGCCGTCCACGCCGGTCTTCAGTGACCCCCACGCACTGACCCGGCACACGACGAAGCCGGGGAGACAGGGTCCGCCCCCCGTCTCCCCGGCTTCCGCCATGCGACGGGCAAGGAATTCCTACGCGACATTCACCCTCCCCCAGACTCCGTCCGGGGGGACCCCCAGCCAACGGGCAAGGAATTCCTACGCGACATTCACCCTCCCCCAGACTCCGTCCGGGGGGACCCCCAGCCAACGGGCAAGGAATTCCTACGCGACATTCACCCGTTGTCCCGGAGGCGCCGCCTCCAGCCAGGCGAGGAAACCGGTCAGCGCGTCCTCGCTCATCGCCAGCTCCAGGCGGGTACCCCGATGGGTACAGCCGAGCACGACGGCGTCGGACAGCAGGGCCAGCTCCTCCTCGCCCTCGGGGGCGCGGCGCGAGACCACCTCGATGGAATCCCGCTCCAGCAGCCGGCGCGGCCGCGGCGAGTACGAGAAGACACGGAACCAGTCGATGCGGTCACCGCTGTACCGGGCGACCCCGTACACCCAGCCCTTGCCGGACAGGTCCGGCTTGTCGGCCACTCCCCAACGCAGGGAACAGTCGAAGGTGCCGCCGGAGCGCTGGATCAGTCTGCGGCGCAGCCCGAACACGAACAGGCCGATCACCACCAGGGCTACGACCAGGCCGCTCACAAGCAGAGCGAGGAGCATCTTCACCGACCTCCTCGCTCATCGACATGCAGCACGTGAAAAAGGGACGTACATCGCCTCAGCCGCGACCCGTGCCGGAAAATTCCGGAACGGACCGCGGCTGAGGTCTCAAACCTGTTCGGTACGGGGCTCAGCGCCCCGCGACCGCGCGCAGCCGGACATCCGCGCGACGCTCGGCGGCCGCATCGGCCTCCGACTTCGCGCGCTCCAGTGCCCGCTCCGCACGCTGGACGTCGATCTCGTCCGCGAGCTCGGCGATCTCGGCCAGCATGGACAGCTTGTTGTCCGCGAACGAGATGAATCCGCCGTGCACCGCGGCGACGACAGTGCCGCCCTCGCTGGTACGGATGGTCACCGGGCCCGATTCCAGCACACCGAGAAGCGGCTGGTGACCGGGCATGACGCCGATGTCGCCGGACGTGGTGCGGGCGACGACCAGGGTGGCCTCACCGGACCAGACACTACGGTCCGCCGCGACCAGCTCGACGTGCAGCTCAGCAGCCAAGGTGGCTCCTCGGGTCACCACCCGGCGGGTCAGCCGGGTGTTGGGTCAAATTCTAATGGGCGTGGGGAGAGGGACGGGACACACCCGCCCCTCTCCTGGCTCCCTCCCGGCGGTGGCCGGGAGGGAACTGCGAACCGACGGGCGCTCCGCAGAGCGCGCCGGATCAGGAGACGCCCAGCTCCTTGGCGTTGGCCTTCAGGTCCTCGAGGCCACCGCACATGAAGAACGCCTGCTCCGGGAAGTGGTCGAACTCACCGTCGCAGATCGCGTTGAACGCGGCGATCGACTCGTCGAGCGGAACGTCCGAACCGTCCACACCGGTGAACTGCTTCGCCGCGTGGGTGTTCTGGGACAGGAAGCGCTCGACACGACGGGCACGGTGGACAACGAGCTTGTCCTCCTCGCCCAGCTCGTCGATACCGAGGATCGCGATGATGTCCTGGAGGTCCTTGTACTTCTGCAGGATCCCCTTGACGCGGGTCGCGGCCTCGTAGTGGTCCTTCGCGATGTACCGCGGGTCGAGGATGCGGGACGAGGAGTCCAGCGGGTCCACGGCCGGGTAGATGCCCTTCTCGGAGATCGGACGGGACAGAACCGTCGTCGCGTCGAGGTGGGCGAAGGTGGTCGCCGGCGCCGGGTCGGTGAGGTCGTCGGCGGGGACGTAGATCGCCTGCATCGAGGTGATCGAGTGACCACGGGTCGAGGTGATGCGCTCCTGGAGGAGACCCATCTCGTCGGCCAGGTTCGGCTGGTAACCCACCGCGGAGGGCATGCGGCCGAGCAGGGTCGAGACCTCGGAACCGGCCTGCGTGAAGCGGAAGATGTTGTCGATGAAGAACAGCACGTCCTGCTTCTGCACATCGCGGAAGTACTCCGCCATGGTCAGACCGGCCAGGGCGACGCGCAGACGGGTGCCCGGGGGCTCGTCCATCTGGCCGAAGACCAGCGCGGTCTTGTCCAGAACGCCGGACTCCTCCATCTCGGCGATGAGGTCGTTGCCCTCACGGGTGCGCTCACCCACGCCGGCGAAGACGGAAACACCCTCGTGCAGCTTCGCCACACGCATGATCATTTCCTGGATCAGAACGGTCTTGCCGACACCGGCACCACCGAACAGACCGATCTTTCCACCCTTGACGTACGGGGTGAGGAGGTCGACGACCTTGAGGCCCGTCTCGAACATCTCGGTCTTCGACTCGAGGTCCTCGAACTTCGGGGCCGTGCGGTGGATCGCCCAACGCTCGGACTCGGTGCCGTTGGCCTCGGGCTCGTTCAGCACCTCGCCGAGGGTGTTGAACACCTTGCCCTTGGTGAAGTCACCGACCGGGACGGTGATGCCCCTGCCCGTGTCGGTCACCACGGCCTGGCGGACCAGACCGTCGGTGGGCTGCATGGAGATGGCGCGGACCACGCCGTCACCGAGGTGCTGCGCGACCTCGAGGGTCAGCGTCTTGAGCGCGCCCTCCTCGGCCGGGTCGGCAACCTGGACGGTCAGCGCGTTGTAGATCTCCGGCATGGCGTCGACGGGGAACTCCACGTCGACGACCGGGCCGATGACCCGCGCGATGCGGCCGGTGGCAGCGGCCACTGCGTTATCGGTAGACGTCGTCACTTACTTGTCACTCCCCGCGTTCGCGTCGGCCAGGGCTGCGGAGCCACCGACGATCTCGCTGATTTCCTGGGTGATTTCGGCCTGGCGGGCCGCGTTGGCAAG
Source organism: Streptomyces pallidus (ex Mingjun et al. 2026) (assembly GCF_051550185.1). Lineage (NCBI taxonomy): Bacteria > Bacillati > Actinomycetota > Actinomycetes > Kitasatosporales > Streptomycetaceae > Streptomyces > Streptomyces pallidus (ex Mingjun et al. 2026). The sequence goes on from NZ_CP196181.1 coordinate 2,677,755, forward strand.
CCGGGAGAGGCTCTTGATGAGCTCACCGGCGTTGTCGGTCGCCGACTTCATCGCACGGCGGCGGGCGGCGTGCTCGGAAGCAGCGGCCTGCAGCAGCGCGTTGTACACGCGGCTCTCGACGTAGCGCGGCAGCAGGGCGTCGAGGACGTCCTCCGCCGACGGCTCGAAGTCGAACAGGGGCAGGACCTCGCCCTTGCCCGCCGTCTCCTCCTGCGCCTTCTCAAGGCTGAGCGGCAGCATCCGGTCGTCCACCGGGTTCTGCGTCATCATCGACACGAACTCCGTGTAGACGATGTGCAGCTCGTCCACGCCGCCCTCGGCCGTCTCCTGGGAGATGGCCTCGATGAGCGGTGCGGCCACGGCCTTCGCGTTCGCGTAGCTCGGGCTGTCGGTGAAGCCGGTCCAGCTGTCCGTGACCTTGCGCTCACGGAAGCTGAAGTAGGCGAGACCCTTGCGGCCGACGATGTAGTGGTCGACCTCCTTGCCCTCGCTGCGCAGCCGCTCCGTCAGCCGGTCCGCCGCCTTGATGGCGTTGGACGAGTAGCCGCCGGCCAGACCACGGTCGCTCGTGAGCAGCAGCACGGCCGCACGCACCGGGGCCTCGGCCCCGGTGGTGAGCGGGTGCTTGGTGTTGGACCCCGTCGCCACCGCGGTCACCGCACGGGTGAGCTCGGTCGCGTACGGCATGGAGGCCGCCACCTGGCGCTGCGCCTTGACGATGCGCGAGGCGGCGATCATCTCCATCGCCTTGGTGATCTTCTTGGTCGCGGTAACGGATCGGATGCGACGCTTGTAGACCCGGAGCTGGGCTCCCATGAGTCAGGTCCCTTCCGTCGTTACTTGGCCACCGGCGCGTCTTCGCCCAGAAGCTTGCCGTCCGAGGTCTCGAACTGCTTCTTGAAGTCGGCGATCGCGTCGGCGACGGACTGCAGGGTGTCGTCCGACATCTTGCCGCCCTCGCGGATCGAGGTGAGGAGCTCCTTGCGGTTGTGGCGCAGGTGCTCCAGCAGCTCGGACTCGAAGCGACGGATGTCCTCGACCGGGACGTCGTCCATCTTGCCGGTGGTGCCGGCCCAGATGGAGACGACCTGCTCCTGCACCGGCATCGGCTGGTACTGGCCCTGCTTCAGCAGCTCGACCATGCGCTTGCCGCGCTCCAGCGCGGACTTCGACGCGGCGTCCAGGTCGGAACCGAAGGCGGCGAACGCCTCCAGCTCGCGGTACTGGGCGAGGTCCACGCGCAGGCGGCCGGAGATCTGCTTCATGGCCTTGTGCTGGGCGGAGCCACCGACACGGGAGACCGAGATACCGACGTTCAGGGCCGGACGCTGGCCGGCGTTGAACAGGTCGGACTCCAGGAAGCACTGGCCGTCGGTGATGGAGATGACGTTGGTCGGGATGAACGCCGAGACGTCGTTGGCCTTGGTCTCGACGATCGGCAGACCGGTCATCGAACCGGCACCCATCTCGTCGGAGAGCTTGGCGCAGCGCTCCAGCAGGCGGGAGTGCAGGTAGAAGACGTCACCCGGGTAGGCCTCACGGCCCGGCGGGCGGCGCAGCAGCAGGGACACGGCGCGGTAGGCGTCGGCCTGCTTCGACAGGTCGTCGAAGACGATCAGGACGTGCTTGCCCTGGTACATCCAGTGCTGACCGATGGCGGAACCGGTGTACGGCGCCAGGTACTTGAAGCCGGCCGGGTCCGACGCCGGGGCGGCGACGATGGTCGTGTACTCCAGGGCACCCGCCTCTTCCAGCGCGGCGCGCACGGAAGCGATGGTGGAGCCCTTCTGGCCGATGGCGACGTAGATGCAGCGGACCTGCTTGTTGACGTCGCCCGAGCGCCAGTTGTCGCGCTGGTTGATGATCGTGTCGACGGCCAGGGCGGTCTTGCCCGTCTGGCGGTCGCCGATGATCAGCTGACGCTGGCCGCGGCCGACCGGCGTCATGGCGTCGACGGCCTTGTAGCCCGTCTCCATGGGCTCGTGCACGGACTTGCGCGCCATGACGCCCGGGGCCTGCAGCTCGAGGGCGCGGCGGCCCTCGGTCGCGATCTCGCCGAGGCCGTCGATCGGGTTGCCGAGCGGGTCGACAACGCGGCCGAGGTAGCCCTCGCCGACGCCGACGGAGAGCACCTCACCGGTGCGCTGCACCGGCTGGCCCTCCTCGATACCGCTGAACTCGCCGAGGACGATGGCACCGATCTCGCGCTCCTCGAGGTTGAGGGCGAGGCCGAGGGTGCCGTCCTCGAACTTCAGCAGCTCGTTCGCCATGGTGGAGGGCAGACCCTCCACCTTCGCGATGCCGTCACCGGCAACGCTGACCGTGCCGACCTCCTCGCGCGAGGCCGCGTCCGGCTGGTACGACTGGACGAAGGTCTCCAGTGCGTCCCGGATCTCCTCCGGCCGGATCGTGAGCTCCGCCATCTGGGTTCCCTGCTCTCCTTGTTGGGCCCGAAGTTTCTTAGGGGTCTGGGGGCGACCCCCAGGAATCTTCTGCAAGTTCTGCACGGCCCAACCGGGCCGCTAGGAATGCTGTGTTTCTTTTGGTGACTGCTGCGGCTGTCAGCCGGCCATGCGGCGGGCGGCCTCGGTCAGCCGGCTCATGGTCGAGCCGTCGATGACCTCGTCGCCGACCTGCACCACGATCCCGCCGAGGACCGCGGGGTCCACGTCGAGGTTCAGGTGCATCTCGCGGCCGTACAGCTTGGCCAGCACCGCGCCGAGACGCTGCTTCTGCACGTCGCTGAGCGGAACCGCGGTGGTCACGGTGGCGACCATGCGGTTGCGGCGCTCGGCGGCGAGCTTGGAAAGGGACTCGAGTCCCGCTTCCAGGCTACGTCCACGCGGGTGGGTGACCAGTCGCGTCACCAGGCGCTCGGTGGCGGCGTTCGCCTTGCCGCCGAGCAGGCTGCGCAGCAGCTCGCTCTTGGCGGAGGCGGTCGCCTTGCGGTCGGTCAGGGCCGCGCGCAGCTCGGTGCTCGAGGCGAGGATCCGGCCGAAGCGGAACACCTCGTCCTCGACGTCGTCGAGCGCGCCGGCCTTCTGCGCAGCGGTGAGGTCGGCGGTGGCCGCCAGCTCCTCCAGCGCGTCCACCAGGTCGCGGGACTGCGACCAGCGGGAGCGCACCATGCCGGACAGCAGGTCGAGGGTCTCCCCGCCCACCTGCCCGCGCAGCAGCCGCGCGGCCAGCTCGGCCTTGGCCTCACCCGGCTGCGCCGGGTCCGTGAGGACCCGACGCAGCGAGACCTCGCGGTCGAGCAGCGCGGTGACGGCGGCCAGCTCACCGGCGAGCTTCGCCGCGTCGACGGACGTCGTGTCCGTCAGCGCGTCGAGACGCTCGCGGGAGGCGTGCAGCGCCTCGCGGCTCGCTCCGTTCATCGGGCGGCCTCGGCCTTCGCCTCGAGCTCGTCGAGGAACCGGTCGATGGTGCGGCTCTGCCGGGCGTGGTCCTCGAGGGACTCACCGACGAGCTTGCCGGCCAGGTCGGTGGCGAGCTTGCCCACGTCCTGGCGCAGCGCCTGCGAGGCGGCCTTGCGGTCGGCCTCGATCTGGGCGTGGCCGGCAGCGATGATCTCCTCACGCTGCCGCTGGCCCTCTGCGCGCAGTTCTTCCTTGAGCGCAGTGCCCTGCTCCAGCGCGTCCTGGCGCAGGCGAGCGGCCTCGTGCCGGGCCTCGGCGAGCTGGGCCTTGTACTGCTCCAGCACGCTCTGAGCCTCGGTCTGAGCCGCCTCGGCCTTCTCCATACCGCCCTCGATGGCCTCGCGGCGCTCGTCCAGAACCTTGTTGATGTTCGGGAGGAGCTTCTTCGCGAGGAAGCCGAAGACGATGACGAAGGCGATCAGGCCGATGACCAGCTCAGGGATCGGCGGGATGAGCGGGTTTTCCCGCTCGGCTGCGAGAACCAGGAGGTTCACATCAGTGCCTTTCGTCGGATCGGTCTACGTCGTGGAGTTCGTCTTAGTAGACGAACGGCATGACCAGACCGATGAGGGCGAGCGCCTCACAGAAGGCGAAGCCGAGGATCTGGTTGGCACGGATCAGACCGGCAGCCTCGGGCTGACGGGCAAGCGCCTGGGTGCCGTTACCGAAGATGATGCCGACGCCGACGCCCGGGCCGATGGCCGCGAGACCGTAACCGATGGAGCTGAGGGAGCCGGTGATCTCGGTGGCAGCGAGCACGTTGGACATGCCGTTATTCCTTCTCTTTCACGGATCCGATGGGGGTTGGCCATCGGACGACAGGGGGAGTGTGAGCGGGCGGACCGTGCTCAGTGGTGCTCGGCGAGCGCGCCCTGGATGAAGCTGCAGGCCAGGAGGACGAAGACGTACGCCTGGACAGCCTGGATGAAGAGCTCGAAGGCGGTCATCACGATGACCATCACGAAGGACACGCCCGCGTAGGCGATGCCGATGCCGTTCAGCAGGTACCAGCTGGCGATCGTGAAGAGCAGCAGCAGGGTGTGGCCGGCGAACATGTTCGCGAACAGTCGGACCGCGTGGGTGAAGGGGCGGACCAGGACGTTCGAGAAGAACTCGATGACCATGACCAGCGGCAGGATGCCACCGAGGGACTTGTCGTAGCCGGTGACGTTCTTCAGGCCGCCGACGAAGCCGTGGCGCTTGAAGGTCACGGACATCCACATGACGTAGATGACCAGGGCCAGGACGGCCGGGTAGGCGATGATCGAGGTCACCGGGAACTGGGCGATCGGAATGATCGACCAGAGGTTCATCATCCAGACGAAGAAGAACGTCGCGACCATGAAGGGGACGTACTTCTCGCCCTCCTTCTTACCGAGCGTCTCGTAGACGATGCCGCGGCGGACGAAGTCGTACCCGGCCTCGGCGACCATCTGGAGCTTGCCCGGAACGACCTGCGGCTTGCGGAACGCAGCCCAGAAGAAGCCGACGACGATGATCGAGCCCAGCAGCGCCAGGAGCATCGGCTTGTTGAAGTACAGGTTGCTCTCGGCGTCGCCCCACAGCGGCTCGAAGAGGAACGAGTGCAGGCCCGGACCCGGGAAGCCACATCCGTCGAAGATGTGACAGTCGGTCTCGAAAGCGAGCACCTGCGTCGGGTCACTCACCGCGGACTCCTTCAGCGTGGCGCATAGGTACGGCAACCTCGTTGTGTCGGCGCGGCAGACGGCCGCGGTTCGGCACTGGACTGGTGTTACAGATGATGGGGCGGCGTTCAGGCATCGAGCCTCGCGATGGAACAGGCGTCAGCTCGGATGCCCGCGCCCGCAGTGCCGCAGTTGGCACCGGACGATAGCAGGATCTCGAACGCGCCTTTATCCCGGCCCTACCCCTCACGACTTCGGCCCCGAGTTTTCGGGCTTGTCGCCCTTCACCGAGTCCGGTTCGACGTAGAGGATCTTGGCCTTCATGTGAGCACGCGTCTGCGCCGCGATCCACACCAGGGTGGTCGCGACCAGCGTGATGGCGAAGGCCTTCGGGTTGAACAACGTGGTGTTCTTGAACACGGCGACAAAGACGAACAGCAGAAGGATCTGTGTCGTGTAGAGCATGAGCCCCATCGCCTGGAACAGCTGCGGCAGCGATTTCGCCGTGCGTTGCAGGACGACGAAGCCGATGCCCATGAAGAGCATCACGACCACCGTGGCGATGGCTGCGCCGAGGGCACCCTTGCCGCCTGCGAGCACGGCACTGACGGTCACGGCGACAGCGCCGGCGACAGCAGTGGGTACTGCGGCGTGCAGGAGAGATCGGGCGTCATCAGACAGCATGGCGCTTTGGCTCCGCGGTGGTGGTGGGGCACGGACTCGTACGGGACTCGTACGGGAAGAGCGTAGGCCCGGTCCGAGAGAGAACCTCGAGCCAAAGGGCCGTCGCACTACGGTCCTTCGGCTGTGTCGCCGGGTTTAGTGAACGGTATCACAAACTATTTGATGAGAGCTTTACCTGGGGGGTGTGCCGACTGTCACACATGAGTGTGAACCCGCCCGTGTGTGCGCGACAACCCCTCGGCTTGTGTGCTAATGGCACCCCATGTCCGACATGCCCCGCCGGCGTCAGCGCGTCGTTTCGGCCTTACGCCGGTCGGGGAAGCGCGAACGGGGGCCCACGGCAGTCGCTCCGTTGACGCCCGAGACACCGACGGCGATCCGCCGGGCGGGTTCGGGCTCGCGGCCCGAGGCGTCCAGCGCTGCGGCCTCGGCGGCCCGCTCCGCGTGCCGGTAGCGCGGCGGGACCAGGAACTCGGCCCAGCGCGGGGCACGCGGCCTGAAGCGCGGCAGGAGCAGCAGGACCAGGCCGACGGCGCTCAGGGCCACGATGACGAGCACGATCCACATCGAGGCCGAGTGCACCGAATAGGCCACCGCACCGAACGCGATCAGGCCGGACCAGAAGTACATGATCAGCACGGCGCGGCTGTGCGAGTGGCCGAGCTCCAGCAGCCGGTGGTGCAGGTGCCCGCGGTCCGCCGCGAACGGCGACTGGCCCTTCCAGGTGCGCCGCACGATGGCCAGGATCAGGTCGGCCATCGGGATCGCGATGATCGTCAGCGGCAGCAGCAGCGGGATGAAGACCGGGAGCATCGCGTGCGTCGCGTTGCGCTCACCGCCGGCGAACAGGGCCATCGTGTCCGGGTCGACCTGCCCGGTGATCGAGATCGCGCCGGCGGCGAGGACCAGGCCGATGAGCATCGATCCGGAGTCGCCCATGAAGATCCGGGCGGGGTGCATGTTGTGCGGCAGGAAGCCCAGGCACATGCCCATCAGGATCGCGGAGAAGAGGGTCGCGGGCGCCGCCGCCTCGATCCCGTACCCGAACCAGATCCGGTAGGCGTAGAGGAAGAACGCCGCGGAGGCGATGCACACCATGCCCGCTGCCAGGCCGTCGAGGCCGTCGACGAAGTTCACCGCGTTGATGGTGATGACCACCAGGGCCACCGTGAGCAGGTTGCCCTGCCACTGGGTGAGCGCGACCGTCCCGATCCACGGGACGGGGATCCACAGCATGGTCAGGCCCTGCATGACCATCACGCCGGCGGCGATCATCTGCGCGCCGAGCTTGATCAGGGCGTCGATCTCGAACTTGTCGTCGAGCACGCCGATCAGCCAGATCAGGGCGGCTCCGGAGAGCAGGGCCCGCGGCTCGTTCGACAGCTCGAAGACGCCGTTGAGGTTGCGCAGGTGGTCGGCGACGAGCAGGCCCGCGCACAGCCCGCCGAACATGGCGATGCCGCCGAGCCGCGGAGTGGGCTCGCGGTGCACGTCGCGGGCGCGGATCTCCGGCATCGCGCCGGCCGCGATCGCGAACCTCCGTACGGGCCCGGTGAGCAGGTAGGTCACCGCCACCGTGACGCAAAGCGTCAGCAGATATTCACGCACGGGCTGCCCCAGATGTATCGCCGGCCATCTCAGCCCCACACATTAGCTGCGATGTCCCCGTCGGCGAGGACGCGAGGAACCCCGGCGGCGGTTGCACTACGCCCCGCTTGCCCCGATTACCCACCGTAAGGGGGAAAGGACCGGGCCAGATCGGCCACTTCCGTGCGGGTTGTCGCCGCCTCCCCCTGCAGTGCGGCGGTGAACAGCGCCGCGATCCGCGCCATCTCCGGCTCCCGCATGCCCTGGGTGGTCACGGCCGCCGTGCCCAGGCGGATCCCGCGCTGGTCCCCGTACGGCAGGGCGCAGGTGTCCAGGACGATCCCCGCCGCGGCGAGCCGGCCGCGGGCGGTGGGGCCGTCGATGCCGAGGGGCGCCGGGTCGGCGGTGATCAGGTGCGTGTCCGTGCCCCCGGTCGTCACGGCGAACCCGTGCGCGGTCAGCGCCTCGGCGAGCACGCGGGCGTTGGCCACCACCCGGTGGGCGTACGTGGTGAACGCGGGCCGGGCCGCCTCGCCGAACGCGACGGCCTTGGCGGCGATGGTGTGCATCTGTGCGCCGCCCTGGGTGAACGGGAACACCGCCCGGTCGATCCGCTCGGCGAACTCCGCACCGCACAGGAGCATCCCGCCGCGGGGACCGCGCAGCACCTTGTGGGTGGTGGCGCACACGATGTCGGCGTACGGGACGGGGCTGGGCGCCGCCCCGCCGGCGACGAGCCCGATCGGGTGGGCGGCGTCCGCGATGAGGTAGGCCCCCACCTCGTCGGCGATCTCCCGGAAGACCGAGTACTCCAGGTGGCGCGGGTAGGAGATCGAACCGCACACGACGGCCTTCGGCCGGTGCGTGCGCGCCAACTGCTGGACCTGGTGGTAGTCGACCAGGCCGGTCTCGGCGTCGACGCCGTAGCCGACGAAGTCGAACCAGCGGCCGGAGAAGTTCGCCGGGGAGCCGTGCGTGAGGTGCCCGCCGTACGCGAGGCCCATCGCCAGCACGGTGTCCCCCGGCCGCAGCAGTGCGGCGTACGCGGCCAGGACGGCGGCGGATCCCGAGTGCGGCTGGACGTTGGCGTGTTCGACCCCGAACAGGGCCCGGGCCCGCTCCGCGGCGGTCCGCTCGGCGAGGTCGGCGTACTCGCAGCCGCCGTGGTAGCGGTTGCCCGGGTAGCCCTCGGCGTACTTGTTGGCCAGCGGCGAGGCGAGGGCCGCGAGGACGGCGGGCGAGGTGAAGTTCTCGGCGGCGATCAGCTGCAGCGTGGTGGCCTGCCGCTGCGCCTCCCCTGCGAGCACGTCGGCCATCTGCGGGTCCTGCTGCCGCAACAGGTCCGGGGGCGGGGTGATGACGCTCATGGCGCGACTCCAGTGGCGGTACCGGGTACCGCCACTGTAGGCCCGCGGGGGCCGTCGCGCCCTGCGGGACGGCCCGGGGGGCCCAGGAGCCGTCAAGGGGCCCGGAGGCCCCCCGCCTGCCCCGCGAGGACCGTGATCGGCGCAGAGCCGTGGGACCCCGGCGGGATCAGCGCGAGGGCGTGACGCCCGTCAGGGCCGTGACGACGGGGTCGAGGGCCTGGTTGATCTCGTCGCCGATCGAGCGGAAGAACGTGATGGGCGCCCCGTACGGGTCGTGCACCTCGTCCGCGTCCTGCGAGGGGGCCAGCAGCCAGCCGCGGAGCGCCGCCGCGGCGCGGACCAGCGCCCGCGCGCGCTCGACGACGCCGTCGTCCAGCGGCGGCAGCGTCGCCGGGTCTATCGCCCGTACCAGGCGGGTGAACTCCTTCAGCGTGAACGTCCGCAGCCCGGCCGAGTGCCCCATGGAGATGACCTGCGCCCGGTGGTCCCGGGTGGCGGTCAGTACCAGGTCGGCGCGTATGACGTGCTCGTCGAGGAGCTCGCGCCCGGTGAAGCCGGTGGCGTCCGCACCGAAGTCGGCGAGCACGGCCGCCGCGTTCGCCTCCATGGGGGCGCCCTCGTGGCCCCACGTGCCGGCGCTCTCCACGATCAGGCTGCTCGCCGGGACGTCGCCCAGGCGGTGCGCCAGCGCATGCCGGGTCAGCCGCTCGGTGATGGGCGAGCGGCACACGTTGCCGGTGCTGACGTGGAGGATGCGGAAGGTGCCCCCGCCGTCGGCTATGCCACGCCCCCGAGGGCTCACGGGGCCACCTCGAGGTCGGGTACGACCTCCCGCAGCTGCTCGGCGGTCAGCGCGCCCTCGCGCAGCAGGACGGGGACCTTCCCGGTGACGTCGACGATCGAGGACGGCTGGATGCCGGGGGTGGGCCCGCCGTCCAGGTACACCGACACGGAGTCGCCGAGCATCGCGCGCGCCGCGTCGCAGTCCTCGGGCGCCGGGTGGCCGGTCAGGTTGGCGGAGGACACGGCCATCGGGCCGACCTCGGTCAGCAGCTCGATCGCGACGGGGTGCAGCGGCATGCGCACGGCCACCGTGCCCCGGGTCTCGCCCAGGTCCCAGGCCAGTGACGGCTGGTGCTTGGCGACGAGGGTCAGCGCGCCCGGCCAGAAGGCGTCGACGAGTTCCCACGCCTGCTCGGAGAAGTCCGTGACCAGGCCGTGCAGGGTGTTCGGGGAGCCGATGAGCACCGGGGTGGGCATGTTGCGGCCCCGGCCCTTGGCGGCGAGCAGGTCGCCGACGGCCTCCGCGCTGAAGGCGTCCGCACCGATCCCGTACAGGGTGTCGGTGGGCAGCACGACCAGCTCGCCGCGGCGCACGGCGGATGCGGCTTCCCGCAGGCCCGTCGCACGGTCCGTCGCGTCGTTGCAGTCGTATCGCCGGGCCATCAGCGGGCCTCCTCGTGCAGCAGGTGGGTGGCGGGAAGGGGGGCGCTCACGGCAGCGCCTTGCGGGCGGTCGCGAAGCGCGGGCGGTTGTTGAGGTCGGGGTGGTCGGCCGCGTCGGCCCAGCCCCGCTCCTCGGCGAAGATCCACGGGACCTGGCCGCCCTGGGTGTCGGCGTGCTCGATGACGACGATGCCGCCGGGCCGCAGCAGCCGGTGGGCGGTCCGCTCGATGCCGCGGATGGTGTCGAGGCCGTCCTCGCCGGAGAAGAGCGCCATCTCCGGGTCGTGGTCGCGGGCCTCGGGGGCGACGTACTCCCACTCGGTGAGCGGGATGTACGGCGGGTTGGAGATCACCAGGTCGACCTGGCCGTCCAGCTCGGGCAGGGCCTCCAGGGCGTCGCCGTGGTGCACGGTGACCCGTGAGCCCTCGGCGTTCTTGCGGGCCCAGCCCAGGGCGTCCTCGGACAGCTCCACGGCGTGCACGCGCGAGCGCGGCACCTCCTGGGCCATGGCGAGGGCGATGGCCCCGGACCCGGTGCACAGGTCCACGATCAGCGGCTCGACGACGTCCATCGCCCGGACGGCCTGTATGGCCCAGTCCACGACCGACTCGGTCTCGGGCCGGGGCACGAACACCCCGGGTCCGACCTGGAGCTCCAGGTAACGGAAGAAGGCGCGCCCGGTGATGTGCTGGAGCGGCTCGCGCGCCTCGCGGCGGGCGACGGCCTCCCAGTAGCGGGCGTCGAAGTCCGCGTCCTTGACGTGGTGCAGTTCCCCCCGTTTGACGCCGTGGACGAAGGCCGCGAGCTCCTCGGCGTCGAAGCGCGGTGAGGGCACGCCTGCGGCGGCCAGCCGCTGGGTGGCCTGGGCCACCTCGGCAAGCAGCAAGTTCACGCTGGTCCTCCGGGCTTGCTGTCGTACGGGGGGGAGGGGGGTCAGTTCGGGTTCGCGGCCGCGAGCTTGGCGGCCGAGTCGGTGTCGACGCAGGACTGGATGACCGGGTCGAGGTCGCCGTCGAGCACCTGGTCCAGGTTGTACGCCTTGAAGCCGGTCCGGTGGTCCGAGATCCGGTTCTCCGGGAAGTTGTACGTGCGGATCTTCTCGGACCGGTCGACGGTGCGGACCTGGCTGCGGCGGGCGTCGGCCGCCTCCTGCTCGGCCGCTTCCTGGGCGGCGGCCAGCAGGCGGGAGCGCAGGATGCGCATGGCCTGCTCCTTGTTCTGGAGCTGGCTCTTCTCGTTCTGGCAGGACGCGACCACGCCGGTGGGCAGGTGCGTGATGCGGACGGCGGAGTCCGTGGTGTTGACGGACTGGCCACCGGGACCGGAGGAACGGTACACGTCGATGCGGAGGTCGTTCGCGTTGATCTCGACCTCGACCTCCTCGGCCTCCGGGGTGACGAGCACGCCGGCGGCGGAGGTGTGGATGCGGCCCTGGGACTCGGTGGCCGGCACGCGCTGGACGCGGTGCACGCCGCCCTCGTACTTCAGACGGGCCCAGACGCCCTGGCCGGGCTCGGTGGCACCGTTGCCGCCCTTGGTACGGACGGAGACCTGGACGTCCTTGTAGCCGCCGAGTTCGGACTCGGTGGAGTCGATGATCTCGGTCTTCCAGCCCACGCGCTCGGCGTAGCGCAGGTACATGCGCAGCAGGTCGCCGGCGAACAGGGCGGACTCGTCGCCGCCCGCGCCCGCCTTGATCTCCAGGAGCACGTCCTTGTCGTCGCTGGGGTCGCGCGGGACGAGCAGCAGGCGGAGCTTCTCCGTGAGCTCCTCCCGGTGCACGGTCAGCTCCTTGACCTCGGCCGCGAAGTCGGGGTCGTCGGCGGCGAACTCCTTCGCCGTCTCGATGTCGTCCGCCGACTGCTTCCACGCCCGGTAGGTGGCGATGATCGGGGTCAGCTCCGCGTAGCGCTTGTTCAGCTTGCGCGCGTTGGCCTGATCGGAGAAGACCGAAGGGTCGGCGAGCTTCTTCTCGAGGTCGGCGTGCTCGCCGACCAGTTCCTCGACCGCCTCGAACATCGGGGGCTCCTGGGGTGAAAAGTACGAAAAAAGGGCTGCGGGACGACAAAGGCGCCGGCCCGGCCGCGCCCGCGTGAGCGGGGTGCGGCCGGGGTCCGGCGCCGTGGGCTCGCTACTTCGAGCCGGCAGCCTTGCCGAAGCGGGCCTCGAAGCGGGCGACACGGCCACCGGTGTCGAGGATCTTCTGCTTGCCCGTGTAGAACGGGTGGCACTCGGAGCAGACCTCGGCACGGATGGTGCCCTCGGTCAGGGTGCTACGGGTGGTGAACGACGCGCCGCAGGTGCAGCTGACCTGGGTCTCGACGTACTCGGGGTGAACATCGCGCTTCAAGGTGTCTCCTAGATTCGGGAGGGCACCGGGTCGCAGGGGCCGAATTGCCGCGTGCGTGAACCGGGGCCGACAGACCAGTCTGCCAGGACCGGGCTGCCTGACAAAATTTCGGGAACGCCCTCCTCAACCAGGAGGGCCCGGCATCTATTCCGCCGGCGGATCCGCCGGCCACGGCACTAGCGGACGATGTCCCCGGCCGGGCTCTTGTCGCCGGCGGAGTTCGCGGTGGCCTCGGCCGGGACCGGCTGCTCGGCCAGCAGGGCGTCCCAGACCATCTTGGACTCCTTGGTGAGCGGCGCGACGCGGTTCGGGTCGTACCGGTCCGTGGTCACCGGCAGGGTGATCATCTGCATGTTGTGGGAGTCGATGCCCTGCAGGCTCTGGGCGAAGCCCATGAGGGACTTCACGTCGCCGAGCGACTTGTCGGTGGTGAGCGCCTTGGTGCCGGTGTCGGCGAGGTCGAGCAGCCGCTTGGGGTTGTCGAAGATGCCGATGCCCTTGACCTGCTTGATCAGGGCCTTGATGAAGGCCTGCTGGAGCTGTATTCGGCCGAGGTCGCTGCCGTCGCCGACGCTCTTGCGCGTGCGGACCAGGCCGAGGGCCTGCTCGCCGTTCAGACGGTTGGTGCCGGCCGGGAGGTTGAGGTGGCTGCCGTCGTCCTTGATCGGCTTGGTGGTGGTCACCTCGACGCCGCCGAGGTTGTCGATGATCTTCTTGAAGCCCGTGAAGTCGACCTCGATGTAGTGGTCCATGCGGATCCCCGACATCTTCTCGACGGTCTTCACCGCGCAGGCCGCCCCGCCGATGGTGAACGACTCGTTGAACTGCGAGCGCGAGCTGCCGCGGTCGGTCTTGCCGTCGCTCGTGGCGCACGAGGGGCGGTTGACCATGGTGTCGCGCGGGATCGACACGACGGTGGCCTTCTTGTGACCCTCGTACAGGTGGACGATCATCGCGGTGTCGGAGCGGGCCGAGCCGCCGTCGTCGCGGCCGTACTCGCCGTTGGCGCCGGCCCGGGAGTCGGAGCCGAGGACGAGGATGTCCATCGAACCGTTGTCCACGTTCTGGGGGCGGTCCGCGCCGAGCGCCTGGTCGATGTCGACGGTCTTCAGATTGCCGCTGATCTTGAAGTAGAACCAGCCCAGTCCCGCGCCGCCGAGGAGAACCACACCGGCCGCGCTCCAGGCGACCACGGCCAGGGCCTTGCGCCTGGCCGGTTTCTGTCGGCGCCGGTCCGCGGCGGCGCGCCGCCCCTCGCCCCTGCTCTCCTCGCTCATGCTCTCCTCAGTCCTGGGTGCGGGCCCCGCCGTCCGTCCGGCTCCGGGCTACCCCCGCCTGCCCCTGACACAGACGGGCGAACGCCCCCGCGGGTTCCACGGTCCGGCCGCAGCGGGCGCGCGCGGGCGGCCGGTGTGGCGAAGCTCGCACCGGCCGCCCTGGGACGGGCGTGACGGCAGCGTCGGAAGGGGCTTCCGGGGCCACAGGGGCCGCGCTGGACGCCCGTACGCGCACGGCCGTACCCGGGTGTGCCCGTACCGGCCCCGCAGCCCCGTAGGGGCGGACGACGCGGGACCGCCCCCGCCGCGGCTGCGGTGGGGGCGGTCCCGGTGGAGTTGCCTCGACGGAGGTCAGTCGTCGTTCTTGCCCGACGGGGTCGTCTTGGCGATCTGCATCAGGAACTCGGCGTTCGACTTCGTCTGCTTCATCTTGTCGAGCAGCAGCTCGATGGCCTGCTGCGAGTCGAGCGCGTGCAGCACCCGGCGCAGCTTCCAGACGATGGAGAGCTCCTCGCTGTTGAGGAGGATCTCCTCCTTGCGGGTGCCCGACGGGTCGACGTCGACGGCCGGGAAGATGCGCTTGTCGGCGAGCTTCCGGTCGAGCTTGAGCTCCATGTTGCCGGTGCCCTTGAACTCCTCGAAGATCACCTCGTCCATGCGCGAGCCGGTGTCGACGAGCGCGGTGGCCAGGATGGTCAGCGAGCCGCCGTCCTCGATGTTGCGCGCGGCGCCGAAGAAGCGCTTCGGCGGGTACAGCGCGGTCGAGTCGACACCACCGGACAGGATGCGGCCGGAGGCGGGCGCCGCGAGGTTGTACGCGCGGCCCAGACGGGTGATGGAGTCCAGCAGGACGACCACGTCGTGGCCCAGCTCGACGAGGCGCTTGGCGCGCTCGATGGCCAGCTCGGCGACGGTGGTGTGGTCCTCGGCCGGGCGGTCGAAGGTCGAGGAGATGACCTCGCCCTTGACCGACCGCTGCATGTCGGTGACCTCTTCCGGACGCTCGTCGACCAGGACGACCATCAGGTGGCACTCGGGGTTGTTGGTGGTGATCGCGTTGGCGATCGCCTGCATGATCATGGTCTTGCCGGTCTTCGGCGGGGCCACGATCAGACCGCGCTGGCCCTTGCCGATCGGCGACACCAGGTCGATGATGCGCGTCGTCAGCACGCCCGGGTCGGTCTCCAGGCGGAGCCGGTCCTGCGGGTAGAGCGGGGTCAGCTTCTGGAACTCGGGGCGGCCGCGACCGGATTCGGGAGCCATGCCGTTGACGGAGTCCAGGCGCACCAGCGCGTTGAACTTCTCGCGGCGCTCGCCGTCCTTGGGCTGGCGCACGGCACCGGTGACGTGGTCGCCCTTGCGCAGGCCGGCCTTGCGGACCTGGGCGAGCGAGACGTACACGTCGTTGGGGCCGGGCAGGTAGCCCGAGGTCCGGATGAACGCGTAGTTGTCGAGGATGTCGAGGATGCCCGCGACGGGGATCAGGACGTCGTCGTCGGCGACCTGCGGCTCGCCCGGCGCGAACTCGTCGCGGCCGCGACGGCCGCGGCGGTCGCGGTAGCGGCCGCGACGGCCGCGACGGCCGCCCTCGTCGTCGAAGTCGTCCTGCGGCCCGGCGTCCTGGCGGCCCTGCTGACCGCCCTGCTGGCCCTGACCGCGGCCGCCGCCCTGCTGGCGGTCGCCCCGGCCGCCGCCCTGGCCCTGGCCCGGGGCGCCCTGGCCCTGCTCGTCGGCCTTGGTGCCGCGCTCGCGGCGGTCGCGCTGGCGGTCGCCGCGCTCGCGGCGGTCGCGGCGGCTGCGGCCCTCGCCCTCCTGGGCGGGCGCGGAGACGGCGGTGGCGGCCTCGGCCTTGGTCTCGGCGGGCGCGGCGACCGTGGCGGTCTCGGCCTTGGCCTCGACGGTCACGGTGGCGGCGGCGGCGTTCTCCGGGCTGCCGGAGGGGGCGGTGGCGCGGCGACGGCGACGCTCGCCGGCCGGGGCCTCCTCGACCTCGCTCGTGCGGGAGGTGCCCCCGGCCGGCTGGCCGGGGATCTCGATCTGCGCCGGCGCGGCGGCGGGCTTCTCCGCGGGCGCCTCGGCGGCGGCCTCGCCCGTACGGGCCTTGCTGGTGGCGCGGCGCTTCGGCTTGGCCTCGGCGGCGTCGGCGGCGGGGGCCGCGGCCTTGGCGGTGCTGCCGCCCGCCTGCGCCTCCTTGATGACCTCGATCAGCTGGCTCTTGCGCATGCGCGCGGTGCCCCTGATACCGAGGCCCGACGCGACCTGCTGCAGCTCGGCCAGGACCATGCCCTCGAGGCCGGTGCCGGAGCGGCGGCGCTTGGGCGCGGAGGCCGCGGCGGGAGCGCTGGCGTCGACAGAGGTGTCGGCAGCGCCCATCAGATCGGTGGTGTCGCTCACGAAGGGTCCTTCCCTGGAGCGGACGTCGGCCTGTCTGGCTCGGCGACCGGTTGTGCTGTCCGTCAGCAGTCCTAGGTGTGTGGACTGTGCCGGGGCGGTGGTCCGCCGGTAGAGGTACGGCGGAGAGAGACGTGCATATGTGGTTCCGGCGAGAGGCCCCCGAGCTGGAAGCGTGGGAAATTCACGCCGATTCCGATTCCGGAGCGTGCTCGAAACTGCCGGAGTGATCAAAGCAGTCGGGGAGGCTCCCGGAAGAAAGGTGGTCCCGGATGGGGACACTGAGCGCCGAGCCAAGGCGGCCTCGGCTGCGCACTTGAGAGTAACACTACCGGATCCAACAGATATTCCCCCTCTCAATGACCGGCAATCGCGCCGTCCGCGCGGGCGGCCTGCCCCGGCCGCCCGTCCCGTGACCGCCCAGCCTTCAGGGCCGGCCGCCCTGGGTTCCCAGCGGAAGTACGCTCGCACCCGCGGCGTCGAGGGCCAGCCGGTTGGCCGCCCATCCCTCGCCCGCGAGCTGCGCGACCTTGTCGGCCGCGCCGCCTTCGACCAGCGCGAGGACCGTCGGGCCCGCGCCGGAGATGACCGCGGGGATCCCGTCCGCCCGCAGTCGGTTGACGAGTGCCACGCTCTCGGGCATCGCCGGGGACCGGTACTCCTGGTGGAGCCGGTCCTCGGTGGCCGGCAGCAGCAGCTCGGGACGCCTGGTCAGGGCCTCGACGAGCAGGGCCGCACGGCCCGCGTTGACGGCCGCGTCCACGTGCGGGACGGTGCGCGGCAGCAGGCCGCGCGCGGTCTCGGTGAGGACGGGCTTGGAGGGGACGAAGACCACCGGAACGATGGAACCGGAGGGCTCCATGCGGATGGCCTTGGCGCTGCCGCCGTCCATCCAGGCCAGGGTGAAACCGCCGAGCAGGCAGGCGGCGACGTTGTCGGGGTGGCCCTCGATCTCGGTGGCCAGTTCCAGCAGGGCCGCGTCGTCGAGACGGGCCTCCCCGCCTATGGTGACGGCGCGGGCGGCGACGATTCCGGCGCAGATGGCGGCGGAGGAGGAGCCGAGGCCGCGGCCGTGCGGGATGCGGTTGGCGCAGACGACCTCCAGGCCGCGCGGCTGTCCGCCCAGCAGGTCGAAGGCGGTGCGCATGGAGCGTACGAGCAGGTGGTTCTCGTCCCGCGGGAGGGTGTCGGCGCCCTCGCCCGCGATGTCGATGTCGAGGCCGGAGTCGGCCACCCGGACGACCACGTCGTCGTAGAGCCCCAGGGCCAGCCCGAGGGCGTCGAAGCCCGGGCCGAGGTTGGCACTGCTGGCGGGGACGCGCACCCGTACGGCGGCGGCGCGGAACGCTGGACCGGCCATCGTCCGATGACACTCCTTGTGACTGTGCGAGAAGTTCGCTGCGAATGTACTGGAGAAGGTACGACACCCGGAGGCCCTCGGGGCGGCACCGCGGTCATATGCGCGGTGGCGGATGTCAGTACAGCGTATCGAAGGAAGGTTCTCCCGCGACATAGGGCGCACAGGAGGCGCACGGTGCGTGTCGCGTCCCAGGCTCCGATCCCCTCGGGTTTTGCCGACGTACGACCCGAGTTGCCGGATTCCACGGGCCGTCCGGAGCGGGTCCGGAACGACCGGGAAGACCCCGGGAGGAGCCGGAATCCGGCAACTCGGCGCGGACGGCCCGGGCTTCGGCGGCGCGTGACGGAGCCTCAGCGCCTGTCGCGCCGGGCCCGGCGGACGGCCGGGCCCGGCGGACGGCCGGGCCCGGCGGACGGCCGGTCAGACCAGGCCGAGGCGGACGGCCGCCGCTTCCGCGTCCACCGGCACGGTGACGGGCTGCGGAGCGCCCGCGACCGCCCAGTCGGGGTCCTTCAGGCCGTTGCCCGTGACCGTGCACACGATCGTCTGGCCGGGGTCGACCAGGCCCTGCTCGGCCGCCTTGAGCAGACCGGCCACCGAAGCGGCCGAGGCGGGCTCGACGAAGACGCCCTCCTGCGCGGCCAACAGCCGGTAGGCGGCGAGGATCTGGCGGTCCGTCACCTCGTCGATGAAACCGCCCGACTCGTCGCGCGCGGCGAGCGCGTACTCCCAGGAGGCCGGGTTGCCGATGCGGATCGCGGTGGCGATCGTCTGCGGCTCCTTGACGACCTCGCCGCGCACGATCGGCGCGGAGCCGGAGGCCTGGAAACCCCACACGCGGGGCGTACGGGAGGCCAGGCCGTCTGCCCTGTACTCCTTGAAGCCCTTCCAGTACGCCGTGATGTTGCCGGCGTTGCCGACGGGCAGCACGTGGATGTCGGGGGCGTCGCCGAGCGCGTCGACGATCTCGAACGCGGCCGTCTTCTGGCCCTCGATGCGCACCGGGTTGACGGAATTGACCAGCGCCACCGGGTAGTTGTCGGACAGCGCGCGGGCCAGGTCGAGGCAGTCGTCGAAGTTGCCGTCCACCTGGAGGATCTTCGCGCCGTGCACCAGCGCCTGGCCCATCTTGCCGAGCGCGATCTTCCCGCGCGGCACGAGGACGGCGGAGACCATCCCGGCGCGCACCGCGTACGCGGCCGCGGAGGCCGAGGTGTTGCCGGTGGAGGCGCAGATGACGGCCTTGGCGCCGTCCTCCTTGGCCTTGGTGATCGCCATGGTCATGCCGCGGTCCTTGAAGGACCCCGTGGGGTTCGCGCCCTCGACCTTGAGGTGCACCTCGCAGCCCGTGCGCTCGGACAGGACCTGCGCGGGCACGAGGGGCGTACCGCCCTCGCGGAGCGTGACCACCGGCGTCGTGTCCGTGACCGGCAGCCGGTCCCGGTACTCCTCGATGATGCCGCGCCACTGGTGGGTGCGATTGCTGCTCATGGGTCCTTACTCCCCTTCAACACGCATGATGCTGGCGACACCGCGGACGGTGTCCAGCTTCCGCAGCGCCTCGACGGTCCCGGAGAGGGCGGCGTCGGGTGCGCGGTGGGTGACGACGACGAGGGAGGCCTCACTGCCGCCCCCGTCTGGACGACCTTGCTGCCGGACGGTGTCGATGGACACGCCGTGCTCCGCGAAGACCGTCGCCACCTGGGCGAGGACGCCCGGCTTGTCGGCCACATCGAGGCTGATGTGGTACCGCGTGACGACGTCCCCCATGGGGCTGACCGGCAGCTGGCTGTAGGCCGACTCGCCGGGCCCCGTTGCCTCGGCGAGCTTGTTCCGGCAGACGGCGACGAGGTCGCCCAGGACCGCCGAGGCGGTCGGCGAACCGCCCGCGCCGGGCCCGTAGAACATGAGCCGCCCGGCGGCCTCCGCCTCGACGAAGACGGCGTTGTACGCCTCGCGGACGGAGGCGAGCGGGTGGCTGAGCGGGATCATCGCCGGGTGCACGCGCGCCGTGACGGACCCGCCGTCGGCGGCCCGCTCGCAGATCGCGAGCAGCTTGATGGTGCAGCCCATGCGCTTGGCGGAGGCGAAGTCGGCCGCGCTGACCTCGGTCATGCCCTCGCGGTGGACGTCGTCGAGCCGGACCCGGGTGTGGAAGGCGATCCCGGCCAGGATGGCCGCCTTGGCGGCGGCGTCGTAGCCCTCGACGTCGGCGGTCGGGTCGGCCTCGGCGTAGCCCAGGGCGGTGGCCTCGTCGAGGGCCTCCTGGTAGCCGGCGCCGGTGGAGTCCATCTTGTCGAGGATGAAGTTCGTCGTTCCGTTGACGATGCCCATCACCCGGTTGATCTTGTCGCCGGCGAGGGACTCGCGCAGCGGGCGGATCAGCGGGATGGCGCCGGCGACGGCGGCCTCGTAGTAGAGGTCCAGCCCGGCCTGCTCGGCGGCCGCGTGCAGGGCCGCGCCGTCCTGGGCGAGGAGCGCCTTGTTCGCCGAGACGACGGAGATGCCGTGGCCGAAGGCGGTGGTGATGAGGCCGCGGGCCGGCTCGATGCCGCCGATGACCTCGATGGCGACGTCGATGTCACCCCGTTTGAGCAGGGCGGTCGCGTCGGTGGTGATCAGCGCGGGGTCGATGCCCTCGCGCACCTTGGAGGGACGGCGCACGGCGACGCCCGCCAGCTCGACGGGCGCGCCGATCCTGGCCGTCAGATCGTCGGCGTGCGTCGTCATGATGCGCGCCACCTCTGAGCCGACCACTCCACAGCCCAGCAGCGCCACCTTCAGCGGACGCGTACGCATCATTCGACCTACGCCTTTCGATCTTCCATCGGCTCCCGGCGGGCGGTGTTGCACGCCGGGTTTGAACCAGTCTCACCCAATGGACACGAGTTTCCATCCTCGGTCCAGTGAATGAGACAGCTATTTCATCATCCGAGGTCGAGACGGAGGAGGTCCTCCTCGGTCTCGCGCCGGACGATCACGCGCGCCGCCCCGTCGCGCACGGCGACGACGGGCGGGCGGAGCGAGTGGTTGTAGTTGCTGGCCATGGAGCGGCAGTACGCCCCGGTGGCGGGTACGGCGATCAGGTCACCGGGGGCCAGGTCGGCCGGCAGGTAGGCGTCCTTGACCACGATGTCACCGCTCTCGCAGTGCTTGCCGACGACGCGGGCGAGCATCGGCTCGGCGTCGGAGGTGCGGGAGACGAGGGTGACGGAGTACTCGGCGTCGTAGAGGGCGGTGCGGATGTTGTCGGACATGCCGCCGTCGACGGACACGTACGTGCGCAGCCCCTCCAGCGGCTTGATCGTCCCGACCTCGTAGAGCGTGAACGCGGTCGGCCCGACGATGGCGCGGCCCGGCTCCACGGAGATGCGGGGCGCGCGCAGCCCGGCGGCCTCGCACTCGCGGGCGACGATCTCGTTCAGCGCCTTGGCGATCTCGTGGGGCTCGCGCGGGTCGTCGGAGGAGGTGTAGGCGATGCCGAGGCCGCCGCCGAGGTCGATCTCGGGCAGCTCGACGCCGTGCTCGTCGCGTACGGCGGCCAGCAGCCGGACGACGCGGCGTGCGGAGACCTCGAAGCCGGCCATGTCGAAGATCTGCGAGCCGATGTGGGAGTGGACGCCGAGCAGTTCGAGGCTGTCGTGGCCGAGGGCGCGGCGCACGGCCTCGGCGGCGGATCCGTCGGCGACGGCGATGCCGAACTTCTGGTCCTCGTGGGCGGTGGCGATGAACTCGTGGGTGTGCGCCTCGACGCCGACGGTCACGCGGATCTGCACGGGCTGGCGTACGCCGTGCTCGCGGGCGATGTGGGCGACGCGGGCGATCTCCTGGAAGGAGTCGAGGACGATCCGCCCGACGCCCGCCTCGACGGCGCGGGTGATCTCGGCCGCGGACTTGTTGTTGCCGTGGAAGGCGATGCGCCCGGCGGGCATCCCGGCGGCCAGCGCGGTGGCCAGCTCCCCGCCGGAGCACACGTCGAGGTTGAGCCCCTCCTCCCGGAGCCAGCGGACGACGGCCTTGGAGAGGAACGCCTTGCCGGCGTAGAAGACGTCCGCGTCAGGGCCGAAGGCGGTGGCCCAGGCCCGGCAGCGGGCCCGGAAGTCCTCCTCGTCGAGGAAGTAGGCGGGGGTCCCGAACTCCTCGGCGAGGCGCGTGACCTCGACGCCGCCCACGCTCACCACCCCGTCGTCGTTCCGCCGGACGGTCCGGGACCAGACCTTCTCGTCGAGGGCGTTGAGGTCGGCGGGCGGAGGGGTGTAGTGGCCCTCGGGCAGGACGTCGGCGTGGCGGGGGCCGGCGGGGTGCGCGGAACGGCTCATCGGTGTCTCTCTTCGCGGATCACAGGCAGTCGGGTGCGGGGATGCCGAGCAGGGCCAGGCCGCCGGCCAGCACCGTCCCGGCGGCTTCGGCAAGGGCGAGCCGGGCGCGGTGGGCGGCCGAGGGTTTCTCGTCCCCCTTGGGCAGGACGCGGTACTGGAAGTCGAGCAGCGCGTCGGCCAGCTCGACGAGGTGCCGGACCAGCCGCTCGGGCGCACGGTGGTGCGCGGCGGCTTCGAGGACGAGGGGGTGGTCGGCGAGGGCGCGCACCAGCGGGGCGCCGTCGCCGGGCGGGACGGGCACCAGCTCGGGCCCGAACCCGAGGAGCCGGGCGTTGCGCACGAGCCCGACGGCACACGCATGCGCGTACCGCACCCGGAAGAACTCACTGGACTCGTCCTGGACGAGCAGCGAGCCGCTGAACGAGGGCGTCTCATGCGCGGGCACGGACAGCATGGCCCAGACGGCGGCGTCCCCGCCGAAGCGGGCGACGACGTCACCGTCCCGCCGGGCGACGGGGGCGACCTTCGGCGGCGGCCCCGCGTCGCGGATCCCCTGCGTCAGCAGGATCAGCCCGACGGCCCGTCCGACGACCCGGGCCCGCAGCTCGCCGGCGGAGGCCAGCTGAACGGGGCCGGTGCCGGGACCGGGACCGGGACCGGGACCGGGGAAGTCGCCCACGAGGCGCAGCGCATCCCGCACCACGTCAACAGAGGAGCGCTCCTCCAACACGAAATTCAGGAAGCCGGCGCCGGTGACCTCGACGCGGGCGATCCCGGCCTCGGCGCCCAGCCGGCCGGCCAGCACCCGGGCCACCTCGCCGGGCGGACGGCCCGCGGCCTTGGCGACCTGGAAGGCGACGGGCGTGGCGTACTCCCCCACCCCGCCGGGGCGGGTCCGCTCGACGACCACCCGCGCGGGCACCGCGGCACGCGCGGGCAGCTCCCCGTCCTCGACGGCGCAGCGCACTGCGCGCACGACGGTACGGGTGAGGTCGGCGGGGGTCACGGGACCAGCCTAGGGGAGACACCCCACGCTCACGCGAACGGTTTCGCCATGTGAACAGGGGCGCTGCCGCCGGACCCTAGCCCCTCCCCCTCCCGGCAGGAGCCCCTTCACGCCCTTCCCGGTCGCGCCGCTCGACCAGCATGCGCACGACCCGTACCAGCTCGGCGGGCTCGAAGGGCTTGGCGACGAACGCGTCGACCCCGGCGTCGATCCCGACCTCCACCTCGTGCTGCGTACAGGCGCTGACGATGGCGACGGGAAGGTGCCGCGTCCGCGGATCGGCCCTGAGCTGCGCAGCAGTGCGCAACCCGTCCAACCGGGGCATGACCACGTCGAGGGTGATCACATCGGGATCCACCTCGTGCACCACGTCCAGGCACTCGGCACCATCGCTCGCGGTCACGACCTCGAAGCCCTCCAGCTCGAGATTGACCTTGATCAGCTGCCGGATGACCTTGTTGTCGTCGACAACAAGCACCCGACCCGAGGCGCCTGGCACAACTCGAGAGTAGGTCCGCCTAAGCCCCCGCGTCCGGCTTTTCGCCACTTCCACCCCGTCCGAGCGACCCGGGCCCCGCTCCCCGGGAAACGGTTTCTGATCACCCCGCGGAAGCTGGTAGTGTTCAACCCGTCGCCGCACAGCGAACGACACGCCCCCGTAGCTCAGGGGATAGAGCAACGGCCTCCGGAGCCGTGTGCGCAGGTTCGAATCCTGCCGGGGGCACTTCGCAAGAAGTGTCACAAGACCCCGCCACCAGCGAGAACGCTGGCGACGGGGTCTTCGCGTATGTCCGGCCACGAAGGCACCCCCGGGGAGCGTGCTCGAGCGCCGTTGCCGTACGGCGTTCACGGGAGGTGGGTGGTGAGCCAGGTTGTGGCCAGGGCGGAGACCTCCTCCAGGGCGCCCGGTTCCTCGAAGAGGTGGGTGGCGCCCTCCACCACCTCCAGGCGGGTCTCGCAGCGGAGTCGGGCCTGGGCCTCGCGGTTCAGGGCCAGGACCTGGGTGTCGTCGCCGCCGACGATCAGGAGGGTCGGGGCGCGGACCTCGGAGAGGTCGGACGCCAGGTCGGGGCGGCCGCCGCGGGAGACCACCGCGTACACCGGGGAGTCCGGCAGCGACGCCGAGGTGAGGGCTGCCGCGGCTCCGGTGCTGGCGCCGAAGTAGGCGAGGTGGAGCTTCGGGGTGCGGGCGTGGAGCCAGGTGGTGGTGGCGGTCAGGCGGGCCGCCAGGGCGGGGATGTCGAAGACGTGGGCGCGGTCCCCCTCCTCGGCCGGGGTGAGGAGGTCGAAGAGGAGGGTGCCCAGGCCTGCGCGGTTGAGGGCCGAGGCCACCCGGCGGTTGCGGGGGCTGTGGCGGCTGCTGCCCGAGCCGTGGGCGAAGACCACCACCGCGCGGGCGTCCGGCGGGAGGGTCAGTTCTCCGGGCAGGGGCAGGCCCGCCGCGTCGATCACCACGTCGGTCGTCTTCGCGGGCGTGCTCATGGGGGTGCCGCCTTCGGGGGGTGGGGGGATGCCGCCTCTCCCGCCGCGCGGGTCAGGAGGGCGACCACTTCCTCGTCCGGGGTCTGGGAGAAGTCGCGGTACCACTGGCCCACGGCCGAGAATCCGGCCGGGGTGGCCAGGAAGAACACGTCGTCGGCCGCGTCCGCGATGCGGGCGGCGGCGTCCGGCGGGGCCACCGGGGCGGCCATGACCACCTTGGCCGCGCCCTGGGCCCGTACGACCCGGCAGGCGGCGGCTGCCGTGGCGCCGGTGGCGATGCCGTCGTCGACCACGATCGCCGTCCGGGCGCGCAGCGGGACGCGGGAGCGGCCGGCGCGGAAGCGGTGGGCCTGGCGGGCCAGTTCCTCCTGTTCCGCCGCCTCCACCTCGGCGATGTCCTGCGCGGTGATGCGGCCGTGCCGGACGATGTCGTCGCTGATGACGCGGACGCCGCCTTCGCCGATGGCACCGAAGGCGAGCTCGCGCTGGTACGGGACCCCGAGCTTGCGCACCACGATCACGTCCAGGGGTGCGTGCAGGGCGCGGGCCACGTGGAAGGCGACCGGGACGCCGCCCCGGGGCAGGCCCAGCACCACGGGGTTCTCCGGCTCGTACTTCCGGAGGGCCTCGGCGAGTCGTCGTCCCGCGTCGTCGCGGTCGGTGAACAGCACCTGCTCTCGCCGCCTCGTCCTGGCGTTCGTCCCATTCGGCCTCTTCTTCGAGAGGAACCCATCGGAGGGTTTTGTGCAAGTGGTCCGAGTGCCCCGGTGGACCGTACGAGGGAGCCGTTGCAGGTCTGTGGGATTCACGGGTGGGTGGGTCCCGGCGGCGTGCATAGGTTGGCGGGGGTGGGGCCACGACGAGAACGGGGCAGCGCGATGCGTGGACTGGTGGAGACGGCGCGGCGGTGGGCGGCCGAGGGGCGGGCGGGTTTCCTGGCCCGGCCGGTGGCCGAGCAGGGGTTCGGGCCGCGGGACCCGGCCGGGGCCCTGCTGCTGGACGCGGGCGGGGAGTGCGTCGGGTCGCTGTACCGGGGGGTGTTCGACGCCGAGCTGGTGGCGGAGGCCGGGGCGTGGTCGCCCGGGGCCACGGCCCGGGTGTGCGAGGTGTCGGTCGGGGCCGAGGAGGCGGCCGAGGCGCGGCTGACCTGCGGGGGCCGGGCCGAGATCCTGCTGCAGCCGCTGGCCGCGGTGCCGGCGCAGTGGTGGGAGCTGCTGGCGCGGGGGGTCGGGGTCGCGCTCGTGACCCGGCTGAACGAGCGGGCCGACCAGGCGGTGAGCGAGGTGGTCCGGGCCGGCGACACCCCCGTCGACGAGGCGGGGCGGCGGGCCGGCGAGCTGCTGGCCACGCGGCGGCCCGGGCGGGACGCCGTGTACGGGGACACCGGGCTGGTGCTCGTGGAGGCCTGCCCGTCGGAGCCGCACGTCGTGATCGGCGGTCCCGCGTCGGGGGAGCTCGCGCAGCTCGTCGGGGCCCAGGCCCGGCTGCTGGGGTGGGGTGCGCAGTGCGTGGGCACCGTCGCGGAGGCCGAGGAGCTGCTGGCGGCGCGCCGGGACGCGGCCTGTCTGGTGATGCTCAGCCACGATCCGGAGTTCGACGTGCCGACGCTGCGGGCCGCGCTCGCGCTCGGCGTCCCGTACGTGGGGGCGCTGGGCTCGCGCCGGACCACGGCCCGGCGGCGCGAGGGGCTGGAGGCGGCCGGGGTCGCGCGGGCCGACGTGGCGCGGGTGCACGGGCCGATCGGGCTCGACCTGGGCGCCCGTACGCCGGCGGAGACGGCCCTCGCGATCTGCGCCGAGATCCTGGCGGTGCTGAGCGGACACGGGGCGGACGGCGCACCGGGCGCACCGGGGTTGCTTGAATCCGGCGGGCCGCTGCGGTAGCCGCGCCCGACGGGGCGGCCACCGCGGCACTGCGCCCGGCGGCTGCGGGTGCGGGTGCGCGCGCTACTTTCCGAGGGCGCGCTTGAGCTGGGCCTTGGTCATCTCCGAGCGGCCGCGGATGTTGCGCTGCCGGGCCTCCTCGTAGAGCTGCGCGTGCGTGGGGCCCTCGGCGCCCGAGTGGGAGCGCAGCCCACCGCGGCGCGACGAGGACATGTCCTCCAGGGAGAGCAGGCTCGCGGTCTCGGACTCGCCGGTGCGGGCCCGCTCCTTGTTGACCGTCCGGGCGGCGATCTCCGTGGCCTCGGCCTCGGGAACGCCTCGTTCCTCGGCGCTCTCCTTGATGTGTTCGTACTGGCGTTCGCGCTTGGGGGAGGATCCGCGGGGCATGCCTGGCCCCTCCTTCCGACGTGGCCGTCGCTCACGAGGACGGCTACTGCCTGCCTACCCGCCGTCCGCGCAGTCAGTCGCCCCTTGCCCATGTTTCCACCATTTCTCGGGCTCATCAGGCACATCAGTACCAAAGCCGGGAATATGACCTGTATGAACACGACACTGAGCTACCTCGCGGTCGACGCGACCCTCTCCGACATCGCGTGGTTCTTCTTCGTGGGCATCCTGATCACCGGGTTCCTGCTCGCCGGCTTCAAGCTGGGCCAGCGCGTCCGGGCCAAGGAGCCCCCGCCGCCGACCGCCGAGAGCCAGCCGCACCTGCCCGAGGGCGGCGCAGTGTACGAGGTGCGCGAGGAGCGCGACCAGGTGCCGATCCCCGAGGGCGGCCTGCGCCCCCACGAGATGCAGGGCTACGGGAACTTCGGCGACACCGCCTCCAGCCACCCCGACGAGGTCCGCAAGCGGCGCGAGTCCGGCTACGAGCGCCCCGAGGGACCCGGACCGCACCCGCAGCCCGGCTCTCCCCCGAACTCGGGACGCGGCGCCCACGCGTGACCGTCCCGGACTCCCGGCCCCGCCGCCCCTCCCCCACCGCGCCTGACCTGCGCCGCCCGCCCGCGGTGCAGGTCAGGCGTCCGTGCGGAGCCTGAGCACCTCGGGGGGCGGGTGCCGGGTCGAGGCGTGCCGGACCTCGGCGGCGAGGGGCGGGTCCAGGGGCCGGTACGCGACCTCCCCGATCCCGATGGCGGTGACCGTGGCAGTGGCGGTGGCGCTGTCCCCTCCGCCCGCCCCTCCGCCCGCCCCTCCGCCCGCCGCGCCGCCCGCCCCTCCGCCGGCCGCGCCGTCCGCCGCCCGCCCGTCGGCGTCCGCGTCCGCCCGCAGGCCCAGCTCCGCCACCAGCTCCGCCCGCTGCACCGCGGTCAGCGGGCTCGACACCAGCGGCGCCTCCTCCTCGCCCGGCAGGACCAGCACCAGCGCCCGGGGGCGGCGCGGGGTGCCGGTGTAGCCGATCACCGCCGCGTCCCGCACCTCCGTGTGCCGCAGCTTCCGCCAGCCGCGGCGCCCTGCCGGGTAGGCCTGGTCCAGCCGTTTCACGACCAGCCCCTCGATGCCGCTGGCGGGCAGGGTCTCGTACCAGGTCTCGGCCACGTCCGGGTCGGTGGTCATCGGGACCGGCTGCAGGGGTGGGCCGAGCGGGAGCAGCAGGTCCACCAGGAGGGCCCGGCGCCGCTCGTACGGGCGCCCGCGCACGTCCTGCCCGGCCAGTTGGAGGACGTCGAACGCGGCGTACGAGGCCGGCAGGCTCTGCGCGAGGACGGCGGCCCTGGCCGCGGTGGCGGCGGCCCGCCGCTGGACGAGGGCGAAGTCGGTGCGCCCCTCGGACCACACCACCACCTCGCCGTCGAGGACGGTGTCGGGGGGCAACTGGCGCGCCGCGACCACCAGGTCGGGGAAGGCGCTGGTCACGATCCGGCCGGAGCGCGCCTGCAGCAGCACGTCCTCGGGCGTGCGGACCACGACCAGCCGGTGTCCGTCGAACTTGGGCTCGTACGCCAGGCCCGCCCCGCGCGGCAGGGTGCGCACGGGGGCCGCCAGCGCCACCTGGATCACGGCGGGCCCCGTCTGCGCGAGGCCCTCGACCCCGCCCTTCCGGGGAGCCGGTGGGTGCGGTCCGGGTCCAGCAGGGGCGCCCAGAGGTCGCCGTCCCGCTCCAGCCGGGGCGGGACGTCGTCGGCGAGGAACACCAGGTCGGCCGGTGTGCGGCAGTCCTCGACCTCGGCCCACGACACCGGCGCGGAGACGGTGGGCCGGGCCCGCGCCCGCAGGGTGTAGGGGGCGGCGGTGGTCTTGGCGGCGGCGTTCTGGCTGTGGTCGACGAAGACCTTGCCGGGCCGCAGGGCCTTGGCCATGCGGTGCACGACGAGTTCGGGGAGCTCGCGCTCGGCTTCCTGGGCGAGGGCCTTCGCGTACGCCGACACGCGCTCGGACGGGGTCGGTTCCAGGGGCACGGACAGGTGCAGCCCCTTGGCCCCGGAGGTCTTGGCGCAGGCTTCGAGCCCGTCGGCGGCGAGCCGCTCGCGCAGCCACCCGGCCACCGCGCAGCACTCGACGACGGTGGCGGGCGCCCCGGGATCGAGGTCGAGGATCAGCCGGTCGGCGACGGCGGGACTCCCCGCCGTCCACTGCGGCGTGTGGAACTCCACCACCAGGTTGGCCGCCCACATCAGCGACGGCAGGTCGCAGACGACCACCTGCTCGGCCGAGGGGTCGTCCGACCGCGGCACGGCGGTGGTCTTCACCCAGGCGGGTGTACCGGGCGGCGGGTTCTTGGTGAAGAAGAGCTGTCCTTCCGGCCCGTCGGGATAGCGCAGGAACGACACCGGCCGGTCGT
Organism: Streptomyces pallidus (ex Mingjun et al. 2026); assembly: GCF_051550185.1. NCBI lineage: Bacteria > Bacillati > Actinomycetota > Actinomycetes > Kitasatosporales > Streptomycetaceae > Streptomyces > Streptomyces pallidus (ex Mingjun et al. 2026). The sequence continues at coordinate 2,706,754 of NZ_CP196181.1, forward strand.
GGATGTGGGCCAGCAGGGCAGTGGCGACGGTGGCGTAGTAGTGAAGCACCTCGCCCTTGGTGAACCGGGTCTCGGGGTACAGGACCTTGTCCAGGTTGCTGAGCGGGATGCGACGCCCCTCCACCATCGTGATCGGCGTCATACGATGAGACTGCCACGAAACGGGAGGTACCGTGCGATCCATCTGGAACGGGGCCATCTCCTTCGGCCTGGTCAGCATCCCGATCAAGCTGGTGAACGCCACCGAGAGCCACTCCATCTCCTTCCGCCAGATCCACCTCGACGACGGCGGCCGCATCCGCTACCGCAAGGTGTGCGAGCTGGACGGCGAGGAGGTGTCGAGCGACGAGATCGGCAAGGGCTACGAGGAGGCGGACGGCTCGATCATCCCGATCACGGACGAGGACCTGGCCCGGTTGCCGATCGCCACGGCGAAGACGATCGAGATCGTGTCGTTCGTACCGGCGGACGAGATCGATCCGCTCCAGTTGGACTCGGCGTACTACCTCGCGGCGAACGGAGCCACGGCCGCCAAGCCGTACACCCTGCTCCGCGAGGCGCTCAAGCGCAGCCGCCGGGTGGCGATCGCCAAGTACGCGCTGCGGGGCCGGGAGCGGCTGGGCATGCTGCGGGTCGTCGACGACGTCATCGCCATGCACGGACTGCTCTGGCCGGACGAGATCCGGCAGCCGGAAGGGGTCGCCCCCGAGGCGTCGGTCTCGGTGCGCGAGGCGGAGCTGGACCTGGCGGACGCGTTGATGGCGACGCTGGGCGAGGTCGACATGACATCGCTGACCGACGAGTACCGCGAGGCGGTCGAGGCGATGATCGAGTCGAAGGCGGGGGGCGCCTTCGAACCTCCGTCGGAGGCGGAGGTGGAACCGGCCGGCGGCAAGGTGATCGACCTGATGGCGGCCCTGGAGAAGAGCGTACGGGCGGCCAAGGCGTCGCGGGGCGGGGACGAGGAGGCGGCCGGGGCCGGGGCGGAAGCCGAGGTGACGCCGATCCGGCAGCCGGCGCCGCGCAAGCGGGCTCCGGCTGCGCCGAAGGCGGTGGGCGGCAAGAAGTCGACCGCCTCGGCCAAGAAGACGGCGGCGGGAGCGAGGAAGTCCACCGCGACCAAGTCGACGGCGAAGACCGCGAGGACGGCGAAGACGGCCACCACGGCGAAGACCGCGAAGACGGCAGGGAGCACCAGGTCGGCCAAGGCCGCCGGTGGCGCCGAGCAGACCGCGAAGAAGGCGGCGAAGACGACGGCGAAGAAGGCCACCCCCCGGAAGCGGGCCTCTGCGTAGCCGCGGACAGCGTGGGAGCGCGGCCCGGCGGACGGAAGCGGACGGAAGGCGGGCACGGGCTCCCGGGTTCCTCGGGCCGTGTCACCGCCCCTGCCACGTCCGGGCGTCCCGGGCCAGCGCGAACAGGCCCTCGACGTCCGGCGGTTTGAGCGTGGGCGGCGACGACGCCAGGGCGGCGGCGGCCGTGGCCGGTTCGAGCACGAGGATGTCGCGGACCGTGGGGGCCACGTCGACGCGGGAGGCGTCGACCAGGGCCAGCGAAGGCGTGGCCGTGGCACCCAGCGTCCGCGTGGCGGCGGAGGCCGCCCGGCGGATCCAGCGGGGATCGGGGCGGGGGTCGGCGCGGCCCACGCCGAGCAGGAGGTCGCCGACGACCGCGCGTTGGCGGCGGCACGGGAGGCTGCGGATGCAGAAGACGCCGGCGGGGCCGATCAGCAGGTGGTCGAGGCGGCCCAGCGCGCGCAGCGGGATGCAGTGCACGACCCGCCAGCCGTCGGCTTCGAGGGCGTCGAGGAGGTCGCCGGTGCGCTGCTGGGCGGTGAGCTCCTGGCGGAGCCGGTGACGGGTGCGGGCGCCGGCGGAGCCGTGGGCGAGTTCGCCGAGCAGGGTTTCGCCCGGCCGGTTCGGGGCGAGGTCCTCGTCCGGCGGCAGGGCGAGGCGGCGCAGTTCCGTCCGGGTGGGGACGGGCGGGGGGCCGATGGTCCAGGCGCCGCCGAGGTACGGCCGCAGCGCCGCCAGTACGGCTTCGCGGTGCTGGTCGGCGAGCACGCTGATCCGGTTGGTCTGCCGGTCGTACCAGGCCACCGCCCGGCCGTCGGGCAGGTTCACGTAGAGCCGGCCGCGGCCGGGGCGGCCGCTGGGCAGCACTGTGAGTCCGCGCATGGACGTCACCCCCCGGGGTCAATGGGACCAGGGCGGGGGGCCGGGGGCAATCCCCCGTGGGGAGTTCTCGGTCGTGTAACGGCTTCTACGGGTGTCTGCCGGGTTCCTGTTACACGCTCATCGCGGTACCGCAACGGCGGGTTCCTAGGTTGGTGGCGATGACGTGGGTGGCATGACGAAGGAGGGTTCCGCGTGAGCATCGTCCGTACTGTGGTCCGCGCCACGGCCGTGGGCACGTGTGCGGGAGGTCTGGTCGCGCTGCCTGCGGCCGCGGCTCTCGCCGAGGGGATGCCCGCGGCGTCGGCGGCGCGGACGCCGGTCAAGCGGGTGGCGCTCGCGGACGGGGTGTCCCGGGCCGAGGTCTACGAGGTCGCGGACGGTGTCTACCGGGCGGACGTCCTCGGCGGTGACGGGGTCAGGACGGCCACCCTGCACGGCGGGGACGGTGCGGTCGCGATCGGCGGCGGGGCGATGCACGCCGCCCTGCGGGCCGACGGGCGGATCACGTCCTGGGTCGGCGACGCCGGCGCGCCCGGCGGACCCGCGCCCGGCGGACACGTGCCGGACGGCCACAAGACGGCGACGCGCGACGGGGTCGTCCTCGCCGTGCCCGAGCCGAGCACGGGGGCGCTGCGCCTGGACACGCTGGCCGACGAGCCGGGCGACGGGGTGCTGCTGCTGGCCGCGGGCGGCGGCATCGCGGCGGTGGGGGCCGCGGGTCTCGGCTTCGCGATGCTGCGGCGCGGGCGTACCGACGGCTGATTCCGGGGAGGTTCCGGGGGAACCGGGGCATATCTCTGCTTGCGGCCGGACCACGGACGATCGGACCGCGGGTGCTCGGAACGCATCCGGTCGTGCCGCGGAGAGGAGGTCCCGCAGGTGATGAGGACTCCCCTCCTGCGCGCGGCTCGGCGAGCGGCCCGGCGCGCAGCCCTGCACACGACCCGGCGCGCGGCCCTGCGTACGGCTCCGCGCGCCGTACTGCTGCTGGTCGCCGGCTGCGGCGGGGCGGAGGGCCGGTCAGTACGGGGACCGCGCCGACCGCGAGCGGGCCCGTGCACGCACGTGGAGACGGACCGGCGGCGGCTGGAGCGGGTGCTGGGCAACCTGGTGGCCGACGCGCACCGGCACGGCCGGACCCCGGTGGTGCTGACCGTGGACGGGCCGGTGGTGACGGTCCGGGACCACGGGGGACGACTTCCCCGCCTACCTGTCGGAGCACGGACCGGAGCGGCTCCGCAGCGGCGGCCCGGGGGGACACGGGCTGGGCCCGACGATCGCGCTCGGCCAGGCGGCGGTGATCGGGGCCCGGCTGGAGTTCGGCGACCCCGGATCCGGCGGAGCGCTGGCGACCCTGACCCTGCCCGAGACCCCGCCCCCACCGCATCCGGGCGCCCCCCGCCCATCCGGGCCGCGACTGACCGTGCGCGGGCCCAGGGCGGCCCGGGTACGGGCGCGCGAGGGCCGACGGGGGTTACCCGTTCGGCGGAGGGGTGCGTGGGGTGGGCTTGGTCCAGGGCCAGCGGAGCCTCGGCTTCTCCGCGTCCGGGGAGTACGTGTACTTCCAGCCCTTCTGGAGGCCCAGCCGCTTGCTGTAGCCCGCGGGGACCCGCTCGTACAGCAGGACCGTCGGGGGGCCGCCGTCCGGCGCCGGGACCGGGATCTCGTACCACTTCGGGGGGTGGCCGGTCGGACCGACGAGGATCGGCAGGGTGCGGCCGTCCATCGGGCCGCCCTCGAAGGGGGTGGGTTCGCTTCTCACCCCTCCAGTGTCACAGCAGGTGGGCGGCCTCGGAGACCACCGGGATCACGCGCCGCGCCAGGACTCCGGCCGGCCCGTCGGCGGTTTCCAGGGCGAGTGCCGCGCGGGCCGCGGCGGCCGTCTCGGGGTCGGTGGCGGCGGTGGCGGTCAGCAGGGCGATGAACTGGTCCACCAGCCAGTCCCGCAGGGTGCCGGCGTCGGGCTGTTTGCCCTCGTCGATCCATATCAGGGAGGCGGCTTCGACGGCGGTGATCCAGGTGCGGACCATCATGCGCAGCCGGGGTCCCGGGCCGGGCGCGGGGACGGACAGGTGGAGCAGGATCTCGCGGGCTGCGGCGCGGCGGATGCCGTCGACGGTGGCGGTCGTGCGGGAGGTCTCCACGACGCTGCCGCCCTGGAGGAGGGCGGTGAAGCCGGTGTCGTGCTCGTCGACGAAGGCCAGGTAGTGGTCCAGGGCCCGGGCGAGGCGCTGGGTCAGCGGGCCCGTCCGGGGTACGGCGAAGCACTGGTCGAGCCGGTCCGCGGCCGAGCGCAGGGCGGCCTCGTAGAGCTGCTGCTTGCCGCCGGGGAAGTAGCGGTACACCAGGGGCCGGGAGACACCGGCCGCCTCGGCGACGTCATCGAGGGAGACCTCCTCCGGCGCCCGGTGCGCGAAGAGCGACAGTGCCACGTCGAGGAGCTGCGCCCGCCGCTCCTCGACGCTCAGCCTGCGGTACGCGGGTGCGGTCATGCCCGCAGGGTAGCCGCCGCGGGGCGGCCGCAGGGCCGCCGCAGCGAGGCGGTCTGCGCACGGCAGCCGGGCCCGCCGCCCCGCGCCCGCGCCCGCGCCCCGTCCGGCCCCCGCTTCAGGCGAGGAGACCGGAGCTCCGCCAGAGCCGGCGGCCGACGCCGCGCAGGACCCCGATGTCGTCGAGGAAGTCGGTGAGCCGTCCGGCTCCGGTCTGCATGACCTCGCGGCGGTGGCCGCTGGCCTTGACCTGGGCGACGGCCTCGCGCCGGTCGAGGCCCACGTTCTCGTACACCTGCGGGTTGACGAAGGCGAGGGAGAAGACGCGGGCGGCCTCGCCGCAGCTGATCCGGGTCAGCTCCTGCTCCCAGCGCGGAGCGGTGAGCATCTGGCGGCGCAGCTCCTCGCGGGCGTAACGGACGTGGCGGGCCTCCTCGATGACGTGGATCCGGGTGACGCCCCGGACCAGCGGCTGGATGCGCTCGTCGGGGAAGGTGAGGCGCTGCATCCAGTCGAGGATCTCCTCGCCGAGCAGGGTGCAGGCGAAGGAGCCGGGGGTGGTGGAGACGGTCTTCAGGACGCGGGCGAGGTTGTGATTGAGGCGGGAGACCGGGTAGGCGGGGGCGCCGGCCTTCTGGATCATGCGGGCGAACATCATCGAGTGCCGGCACTCGTCGGCTATCTCGGTGAGTGCGTAGCGGACGTGGTTGCTGGTCAGGGACTTGTCGTAGATGTGCCGGACCAGCAGCTGCATCAGGATGATCTCGAACCAGATGCCGAGGGAGGCGAGCGAGGCGGCTTCGTGGCGGGACAGGTCGATGCGCTGCTCCTCGCTCATCCGCTTCCACATCGGGGTGTCGTAGAGGGAGAGCAGCTCTGGGGGCCAGTAGTACGCGCCGTCGACCAGCGGGGCGTCCCAGTCGAGCTCCTCGTCGGGGTCGAAGGAGTGCTTGGCGGAGGAGTCGAGGAGGCGCGCGGCGGTCTCCTCGCGGTCCTTGAGGAGGCCGAGGGCGTCCCGGAGGACCTGGTCGCGGTCGGTCCCGCGGTCCTTGCCTCGGTCGGTCCCGCGGTCGTCCGTGCGGTCGGTGGTGGTCGTCATGGCGGGGCACCTCGCCCTGTTCCGGGGTGGGGTTGGGGTCACGGCTGCGATCCCCCGGTGCGGTCACCAGTTATGAGACTGCTTGTCAGCAAGAGCGTCAATCCCCTGCGCGCCACTTGTTGACTGCGCGTCTACCAACGTGTGACATTGCCAACGATCCTGTCCTGCACGGCAGTACGCGAGGCGAGGGGGCGTCAGTGTCGACGCACGAGCTCTACACCGCAGTCCCGGACGAGGACGTCTGGCAGGTCCCGGCCACCGGCGCGGCCCGCTTCAACTGGGAGTACGCGCAGGGCCGCGAACGGCTCCTCGCGCTCTACCAGAAGGGCAAGGACAAGCAGTGGGACGGCGCCAAGCGCATCGACTGGGACCTGCCGGTCGACCCGCACAACCCGCTCGGCACCCCGGACGAGGCCCTGACCCTGCACGGCACCCGCTACTGGCCGAAACTCACCGAGCAGGACAAGGGCGAGCTGCGCCGGCACTACGCCTCCTGGAACTTCAGCCAGTTCCTGCACGGCGAGCAGGGCGCGATGGTGTGCGCGGCGCGCATCGTGGAGTCCGTCCCGGACCTGGACGCCAAGTTCTACTCCGCCACACAGACCATGGACGAGGCCCGGCACGCCGAGGTCTTCGGACGCTTCCTGCACGAGAAGATCGGCCTGCTCTACCCGATCAACGACAGCCTCCAGGGCCTGCTCGGGGACACCCTGCGCGACGCCCGCTGGGACATGCCCTACCTGGGGATGCAGGTGCTGATCGAGGGGCTGGCGCTGGCCGCCTTCGGGATGATCCGCGACACGACCGACAAGCCGCTGCCGAAGCAGATCCTGGCGTACGTGATGCAGGACGAGGCGCGGCACGTGGCGTTCGGACGGATGGCACTGCGCGACTACTACCGGCAGCTCACCGACGCCGAGCTGCGCGAGCGCGAGGAGTTCGTGATCGAGGGGTGCCACCTGATGCGCGACCGGCTGCGCGGTGTGGAGGTGCTGGAGAACTTCGGCATCCCGCGGCAGGAGGCGGTGCGGTTCACCGAGCAGTCGGAGTTCCTGCACCTGTTCCGCAGGCTGCTGTTCAGCCGGATCGTGCCGTGCGTGAAGGACATCGGCCTGTGGGGGCCGCGGCTGCAGCAGGCCTACCTGGACATGGGGGTCTTCGAGATGGGCGACTCCAACCTGGACCTGCTGATGAGCCGGGACGAGGAGGTCGCCGAGGCCCTCGACCGCGAGCGGTTCGCGGCCGAGGAGGCGGCGCGGGTGGCGGAGGTGGCGGCCGCCATCGCCGAAGGGGCGGAGGAGGACGGCGTCGAAACGGACGTCGAGGCCGGGCGGGACGGCCGCACGGGTCCCGGGGCCCCGTAGCCGGTAGCCCGTGGCCCGTGGCCCGTGGCCCGACCGTACGTCCCGCCGCTACACGGCGGTCGTCGGCGCCGGCTCCCGCCCCGGCTCCGGCGGGAAGTCCGTGCGCAGGCTGAACGCGTACCGGGTCGGGCCGTGCTCCCGCAGGTGGAGGAGCCGTTCCTCGGCGTCCGCCACGGTGGGCCGCTGCCCGGCCGGAACCCACCACAGGGCGGTCATCGCCTCCGTGACGTGCTCGAACCACTCCCGGCGGCGGGCCAGGACCTCCCGGTGGCGGCCCTGGTACATGTAGGTCTTGAGGGCCTCGGGGTCCCGCCACACGGACATGTTCAGGATCAGCCATGCGTCGTCGAAGACCGCCACGTCGGTGGCGTTGCCCTCCTCCGTCTGGAGCCGCCACACGAACCCGTCGGCTGCTTCGGCATCGGCGTTGACCGGGTCGAGGGCGTCGACGAACCCCTTCAACTGCGGCGAGTCCAAGGGGTACTTGAGTCGGGCTATGTTCACCTGTGCGAGTTCGGCCACGGGTTCGGCCACGGATGCGGGTTCGCGTTCGGGGGTCATGACCGTAGCGGTACCAGCCAACCCGTCCGCGGTGCAGGGCATTTCACTCCCCGGACGGGGACGGGGACGGGAACGGGAACGGGAACGGGCGAGCGGACACCCGCGGCGGCAGGGACGGGGGCCGGGGCGTGGCCGCGGGCCCCGGCGTGGTGGCAGGCCGGGGCCGGGCCGCAGGGGCGGGCGTCCGCGGCCCGTCGCGCAAGGCCGCCTCCATCACCGCGCGGGCGATCGGCGCGGCCGCGCTGTTGCCGCTGATGTGCCCGCGGTCGCCCGCCGCGTCCTCGACGACGACCGCGACCGCCACCTCCGGAAGCGGCGCGTCCGCGGCCTTGGCCCAGCCGATGAACCAGGCGTACGGGGTGCCCGCGTTGCCCACGCCGTGCTGGGCGGTACCCGTCTTGCCGCCGACCTCCGCCCCCGGGATGGCCGCGTTGCGCCCGGTGCCGTCCTCGACGGCGTTCACCATCAGCCGCTGTAGCCGCCGGGCCGTCGCCGGGTTCATGGCACGGCCGAGGCTGCGCCGGCCGGTGCGCCGGACCTGGCTCCCGTCGTCCTGGGTGGTCCGCTCGACCAGGTACGGGGCCCTCAGCTCGCCGCCGGACGCGACGGCCGCGGCCACCATCGCCATCTGCAGCGGGGTCGCCTTCGTGTTGAACTGCCCGATCGAGGACAGGGCGAGCTGGTCGGGGCTCATGTCGGTGTCGAAGTTCGACCGGGACACCCAGGCCGGCACCCGCAGGCCCTCCTCGTTGAAGCCGAACCGGCGTGCCGCCTCCACCATCCGCCGCAGCCCCACCTGCACGCCGATCTTCGCCATCACCGTGTTGCAGGAGTACCGCACGGCCTGGGCCATGGAGGCGTCCCGGCACCCGGTGCCCGCGTTCGGCAGCAGGGTGCTGGTGCCCGGCAGCGGGTAGGGGTCGGGGGTGCGGGTCGGCGCGTCCACGTCCGTGACCACGCCCGCGTCCAGGGCCGCGGCCGCCGTCACGATCTTGAAGGTGGAGCCGGGCGGGTACGTCTCGCGCAGCGCCCGGTTGAGCATCGGCCGGGCCGGGTCCGCGTTCAGCCGGGCCCAGGCCGCGGTGACGCCCGGGCCGGTGCCGGAGAGCACGCCCGGGTCGTACGAGGGGCTGCTGACCAGCGCGAGGATCCTGCCGGTGGCGGGGTCGAGGGCGGCCACCGCGCCCCGCTTGCCCGCCAGCGCTCCGTACCCGGCCCGCTGCACGGCCGCCCGGACGGTGGTTTCGGCGTCGCCGCCGTCGGGGCGGCCGCGGGACAGGTCGTACCAGAGCGGGAAGAACGACAGCCCCGGGTCGGTGCCGGCGAGGACGGGGTCCTCGGCCCGCTCCAGCAGACTGGTGCCGTAGGTCTGGGAGGAGAAGCCGGTGACGGGCGCGTAGAGGGGGCCGTGGGCGTACGTCCGCTCGTAGCGCAGCAGTTGGCCGCTGTCCCGGGATCCGGTGACCGGCCTCCCCTCGACCAGGATGTCCCCGCGCCGCTGGGCGTACCGCTCGATGGCGGGGCGTTTGTTGGCCGGGTTCGCCCCGTAGGCGGCGGCCTCCCAGACCTGCACCCGGACCAGGTTGGCCAGCAGGGCGGCGAGCATCAGGGCGCAGAAGTACGCGCACCACCGGATGTAGCGGATCACCGGCCGGCCACCGCCGCGCCGGCCGCTCCGGGACCCGTCCCGGCGGGGGCGGGGCGCGGTCTGCGGGCGCTGTCGCTGAGCCGGACCAGGAGCGCGACGATGATCCAGTTGGTGACGACGGAGGAGCCGCCCTGGGCGAGGAAGGGCATGGCCATCCCGGTGAGCGGGATCAGGCCGGTCACTCCCCCGGCGATGCCGAAGACCTGGAGCGCGACGATGGTGGCGAGTCCGGTGGCCAGCAGCCGCCCGAACGGGTCGCGCAGTGCGAGCCCGGCGCGGAAGCCGCGGTCCACGAGGATCCCGTACAGCAGCAGGACCGCGGTGAGGCCGACGAGGCCGAGCTCCTCGCCGGCGGTGGCGAGGATGAAGTCGGACTTGGCGGCGAAGCCGATCAGGAAGGACTGGCCGTGGCCGAGTCCGGCACCGAGGAGCCCGCCGGCGCCGAAGGCGAAGAGGGACTGGGCGAGCTGTCCGGGGCCCTCGCCGCGGTCGATGGAGGCGAAAGGATTCAGCCAGTCGTCCACCCGCCCGTGGACGTGCGGTTCGAGGCTGCCGACGGCGTACGCGCCCGCGGCGGACAGGGCCAGCCCGACGGCGATCCAGCCGATCCGCCCGGTGGCCGTGAACAGCATGATCACGAAGAGGCCGAAGAAGAGGAGGGAGGTGCCGAGGTCCCGCTCCAGGACGAGCACGCCGACGCTGAGCAGCCAGACCGCCAGGATGGGGCCGAGGACCCGGCCCGGGAGCAGCCGCAGCCGCCAGAACAGGCGGCGGCCGGTCAGGGCGAGGGCGGTGCGGTTCGCGGCGAGGTAGGCGGCGAAGAACACGGCGAGCAGGATCTTCGCGAACTCCCCCGGCTGGAACGAGAACCCCGCGAACCTGATCCAGATGTGCGCCCCGTTCACCGCCGGGAAGAAGACCGGGACCAGCATCAGCACCAGGGCCGCCGCCACCGACAGGTACGCGTAGCGCTGGAGCGCCCGGTGGTCGCGCACGGCCGCGACGGCGAGCACGAACAGGACGATGCCGAGGGCGGACCAGCGCAGCTGGTGCCCGGCGGCGGCGTCTGCGGCCGGGGTGGCCAGGTCCAGGCGCTGGATGAGGACCAGGCCGAGCCCGTTGAGCAGGAAGGCGATCGGCAGTAGCACCGGGTCGGCGTACGGGGCCCGGAGGCGGACCGCGAGGTGGGCGAGCAGGGCGGCGCAGCCCAGCCCGGCGGCGTAGCGCGCGGTCGTCCCGGGCGGCCGGCCGGTGGCGGCGAGACCGACGGAGAGGTGGCCGAGCACGCAGATGAGGACGGCCCCGGTGAGGAGCGTCAGCTCGGCTCCCCCGCGCCGGGACGGACGGACGCCGGGGGGCGGGTGCGGGAAGGGCTCCGCCACCTCAGCCGTCAGAGCGGTCATACGGGAAACGTAGCAAGCGGACGGGTGACATGTCCGGCTATGTCATAGGGTGCCGAAGAATCATCAGAAACGGTCGGAAGTGGGAGCCGCGGCACATGGGACCAGTGGAGTTCATCGTCCTCGCCTTCCCGGAAGAACAGCTGCGGGTACCGGCGGTCGAGGCGGTGCTGGGCTTGCGGAAGACCGGGAACGTACGGCTCATCGACGGCCTGGTCGCCACCAAGACCGCCGGGGGCGAGGTGCTGGCCGCGGAGTTCGACGAGTTCGTGGAACTGCAGGGCCTCCTCGCCCACCGGGAAGCGGCCCGGCTGATCGGCCCCGAGGACGTGAAGGAGGCCGCGAACCTGATGGAACGGGGCAGCTGCGCACTGCTGCTGGTGGTGGAGCACGTCTGGGCCGAGGACGCCGCCATCGCGGTACGGGCGGCGGGCGGGCGGATCGCGGGATCCGTCCGGATCCCGGCGGAGCGGCTGGGGGTCGCCTGATGTTCATCCGACCCGTCGGCCCCGTCGTCCACCCGGCGCAACGCCCCGCCGGGCGGCCGCTGCTCCGGGGCATCCTGGCGCGCGGCGCCTACGTCTGGGACGCGGCCCAGCTTCCGGTCCGGCCGGCGCAGCACGATGCGGATGCGGCCGGGCCGCCGCCCTTCGCCGGGGCGGCGGGGGACGCGGAGGCGCCGGTGGCGCCGGCGACCGCGGAGGCGGTGGACACCGGGGAGGAGGCGCGCGCCGGGGCCGAGGTCGGCGCGGGGCCGGGGGCAGGGGTGTCCCCCGAGCCGGCGGCTGCGAACGCCGGGGGCGCGCTGACGGCCCACCTGACCCAACTGGCCGCCCTGGCCAGGGAGGGCCTCCTCACCCCCGAGGAGTTCACCGCGGCCAAGTCCCGCCTCCTGAACCCCTGACCGGTTCACGCCCCCCGGCGGGGGGCGGGCCGACCCGGGCGGCGGCCCCGCGCCGGGCCCGTCCGGATCCGGCGGGCCCGCGCTCGCGTCCCGCCGCGGCGGTGGCCGCCGGGGAACGTCCCCCAGCCCGCCCCTTCCCGAACCGGGGTTGCGCCCCCGGGCGCCGCGCGCCCGAGCTCCCGGGGCTCCGCCCCGGACCCCGCTCCTCAAACGCCGGAGGGGCTGGATGCGCCGCGGGTGCCACCGGGAGGGTGAGCGGTGCGGCAGGGCCGCGTCGGATGGGGTGTTTGTCATATCTTGCATGGCAGCATCGGCGGCCGGAGGTGATCCCATGTCACGCCGACTGCTCCACGCCGCCGGTGTCGCCGCCCTGTTCCTCACGGCCGGGCCGCTGTCCGCCCCCCACGCAGAGCCGCTGCCGCGCCCCACTGCCGAAGCCACCGCCGGGGTCACCCCCAGCGCCCCCACGGCCTCGTCCGGGACGGGGGGCGGCGCCGGCGCTGGCGCTGGCGCCGCGGGCGAAGCCACTCCCAGCGGCACAGCCGGCGCGACGGCGACCGCGCCGGCCGGGGCCACGGCCTCCCCGGGTGCCGCCCGCACCGCACCGGGCCCGGCCGCCACCGGAGCCGCCCGCGGGCGCGGCGGTGGCTCCGCGGGCGACGGCACGGGGCGGAGGTCCCGCACGGGTGACGCAGGGCGGGCGGACGAAGCCACCGCCGATGTCGTCACCGATGACCCCACGCCCACGGCGGAAGCCGCGCCGAGCGCCACCCCAACCGCCAGCGCCGGGGAGAGTCCCGGCACGGCAGCCGGTGCCGAAGTCGGTCCCGGGACCGGGTCCGGGGCCAGGGCCGGGACCGGCACCGGGACCGGGTCCAAAACCGGGTCCGGGGCCGTTGCGGGTTCCGGGGCCAGCCCTGGTGCCGGGGTCGGCCCCGGCGCCGGCGGGGGTGACGGGGGTGGGCGGAGTGCCGGTGGGGCCTCGGCTTCGCGGAGCGGGGGTGTTGATTCCGTCGGGGGGCTGGTCTCGCGGCTCCAGGGGCTCTACCGGCAGGCCGAAGAGGCCGCCGAGGCTTACAACGCCGCCGAGGCCGCGCTCAAGGTCCGGCAGGAGGAGGAGCGGCGGCTCGGCACCGACCTGGGCCGGGCGCGGGCCGCCCTCGGCGTGGAGCGGGCCGCCGCCGGGCGGATCGCCCGCGAGCAGTACCAGGGGGCCCGCGGCCTCTCCCCGTACGCCCGGATGCTGCTCACCGGCGATCTGCGGGCCGCCCAGGACCAGCGCCGACTGGCCGCCCGCGAGAGCGCCCGGCAGGCCGGGATCCTGGCCCGCCTCGCCCGCGGCGAGCGGCGGGCCGACGTCCTCGCCACGGCCGCCCGCAAGGCCCTCGACGCCCAGCAGGCCGGGGCGGCCCGCCAGAAGCGGCTGAAGGACGAGGCCGACCTCCGCCTCCGGGAGGTCGAGCGGATGCTCTCGGAGCTCTCCGCGGACGAGCTCGCCCGGGTCGGGGCGCGCGAGGCCGCGGACACCGCCTCCGCCCAGCGGGAGCTGCTGGCCTCGGGCCGGCTGGGCGCGCCCGCCGCGGCCCGTACGCGTACCCCGACGGAGGCCGGCAGCACGGCCCTCGCCTACGCCACCGCACAGATCGGCAAACCGTACGTGTGGGGGGCGGAGGGGCCGGGGGCCTTCGACTGCTCCGGGCTCACCTCGCAGGCCTGGGCGCACGCCGGCCGGGCGATCCCCCGCACCAGCCAGGAGCAGTGGGCGCAGCTGCCGAGGGTGCCGCTGGACCGGCTGCGGCCGGGGGACCTGGTGGTGTACTTCCCCACCGCCACCCACGTGGCCCTGTACGTCGGTGACGGGAAGGTGATCCAGGCCCCGCGTCCCGGAGCCGCCGTCAAGGTGTCGCCCATCGCGGCGAACCCGCTGCTCGGGGCGGTCCGCCCGGACCCGGACGGGGTTCCGCTCACCGCCTACAACCCGCCGGCCCTGCTCGCGACCGCCGCTGCCGCCGCCTCGGCCTCCGCGCCGGGCGGCGACGCCGGTTACTCGTCGGCCGAGGCTCCGTCCGCTGCCGGGGAGGAGGCGTCCGCGGGGGGACCCGCGGCTCCCTCCACCTCGGCCAGGTAGTCGGCCGCGTCCTGGGCGTCGTAGAAGAACGCCTCGAAGTCGGCCGGGTTGTCGAAGCCGTTGGCGAAGCGGTCCGCCACCGGCTGGAACCGCCCGGCCGCCCCGATGAGGTCCAGGACGTGCCCCGGCGGCGGGGCGAGCATCGCGTTCGTCCACCGGGTCACCGGCTTGCCCGTCGCGAACCAGTACTTGTCGAACGTCGCCTTCATCCAGGCCTCGTCGAACGGCTTGTCGCCGTGCATCAGGATCGACGACAGGTACGAGGCCGCGCACTTCGCGGCGGAGTTGGATCCCTGCCCGGTGATCGGGTCGTTCGCGACGACGACGTCGGCCACGCCGAGCACCGCACCGCCGCCCGGCAGCCGTCCGACCGGGTTGCGGACGACGGGTGCGTACCGGCCGGCGAGCGTGCCGCCCGCGTCCGTCAGCTCGACCTTGGTCGCCCGCGCGTACTCCCAGGGGGTGTACCGCTCCATCAGGTCCAGGGTGAGCTTCAGGTGTTCCGCCGGGTCGTTGACCCCGCGGAACACGTCCAGCGGCCCGCCCGGCAGGCCTTCCCAGAACAGGATGTCGGCCCGTCCCGACGTGGTCAGCGCGGGCATGACGAACAGTTCGCCGACGCCGGGGACCAGGTTGCAGCGCACGGCCTCCGTGCCGGGGTGCTCGGGGCGCGGCTGGAGCCCGTGCACGTACGAGACGGCCAGCGCGCGCTGCGGCGTGCCGTACGGGGAGCGGGCCGCGTCCCGGCCGAACATCGACACGAGCTCGCCCTTGCCCGCCGCGACCAGCACCAGGTCGTAGGTGCGGGAGAAGTAGTCCAGGTCGGCGACGGACGCGCCGTGGACGACCAGCTGTCCGCCCCGCTGCACGAAGGTGTCGAGCCAGCCGGCCATCTTCACCCGCTGGTCCACCGACTGCGCGTACGCCTTGAGCCGGCCGAGCCAGTCCACGGCGCGGCCGCCGCCGGGGCCGGCGACCGTGACGCCGACGCCCTCGATGCGCGGGGTGTGCCGCTCCCAGTAGGCCAGCCCGAGGTCGCGTTCGTGCTGGAGCGCCGTGTCGAACATGACCTGTGTCGACATGATCCGCCCGGTGCGTATCTCGTCCGCGGTCCGGTTGGACATGAGCGTGACCTCGTACCCCTTCCCCTGGAGGCCGATGGCGAGCTGGAGGCCGGACTGGCCGGCGCCCACGACGAGTATCTTGCGCATCTCACGTTCTCGTTTCGGGGTACTTCGGGGGTGCGGGGGTGCGGGCGGGTGGGTGCACGGGAGTGGGGCGGGTCGGCCGTACCCCCGGACCCGCTACTCGGGCGTCTCGTCGAGGGCGTGGCCGACGAGCGTGAGCAGCGATTCGACGACGGTCTCCCGGCGCCGGGCGTCCATGATCAGCACGGGTACGCGGGACGGGATGGTCAGCGCCTCGCGGACGTCCTCGGGCTCGTACGACTGCGAGCCCTCGAAGTGGTTGACGGCGACGGCGTACGGCAGCCCGCAGCTCTCGAAGTAGTCGAGGGCGGGGAAGCAGTCCCGCAGCCGGCGGGTGTCGGCCATGACGATGCCGCCGATGGCGCCGCGGACCAGGTCGTCCCACATGAACCAGAACCGCTCCTGGCCGGGCGTCCCGTACACGTACAGCA
This sequence comes from Streptomyces pallidus (ex Mingjun et al. 2026), assembly GCF_051550185.1. Lineage (NCBI taxonomy): Bacteria > Bacillati > Actinomycetota > Actinomycetes > Kitasatosporales > Streptomycetaceae > Streptomyces > Streptomyces pallidus (ex Mingjun et al. 2026). The sequence continues at coordinate 2,722,163 of NZ_CP196181.1, forward strand.
CGAGGTCGTCGGCGAGGGTGATGCGGCCGAAGTCCATGGCGACGGTGGTGGTGCTCTTCTCCGGCACCGCCGACAGGTCGTCGGTGGGGATGCTGGCCTCGGTCATCACCGCCTCGGTGCGCAGCGGGGTGATCTCGGAGACCGACGAGACGAAGGTGGTCTTGCCCACCCCGAAGCCGCCGGCGACCAGCACCTTGACGGCGGCGGGGGACCGGGAGCGGTCGTACTGCCAGGGCTGGACGGGCTCGTCGTCGACGGCGGTTTCACAGACGGCGAAGGCCACTGAGCACCCTTTCGAGCAGTGCGCGGTCGGGGCGGCCGGGGCCGTGCCCGGTTCCGTAGACGCGGACCCTTCCCTGGTCGGCGAGGTCGCTGACCAGGACGCGGACCACGCCGAGCGGCAGCTTCAGCAGAGCCGCTATCTCGGCGATCGTGCGCATCCGGCGGCAGACCTCGACGATGGCGGGCATCTCCGGCATCCGGTCGTCGCCGTCGGCGGGCTGCTGCGGTTCGGACGCCCGGGTGTCCAGGGCCGCGACGAAGGTCTCGACGTGCAGGACCTGCGTGAAACGGGTGCGGCCGCCCGTGAGGGAGTACGGGCGGACGCGCGCGGGACGACGGTCGGCTCCGCGTATCGGCAGCCGGTCGGAGGCCGTGCTTCTCACGGGGTGTTCTCCATGGACTGGCGCAGCTCGCTGCGGACTTCGGGGGTCAGGACGTGTCCGGCGCGGCCGACGAACAGGGCCATGTGGTAGGCGACGACGCCCATGTCGCAGTCGGGCGTGGCGTGGACGCCGAGGAGCGAGCCGTCGCTGATGGCCATGACGAAGACGGAGCCGTTCTCCATCGCCACCATGGTCTGCTTGACCTCGCCGTACTCCATGAGGGCCGCGGCTCCGGTGGTGAGGCTGCCGAGCCCGGACACGATGGTGGCGAGGTCGGCGGAGGCGCCCCGCGGGCCCTTGGGCCGGCCGGGGCCCTGGGCGGGGACCTGGCCCTGCCCGGGAGCGGCGGTCGCGGCCGCGCCCCCGGGGTCGGAGGACAGCAGCAGGAGCCCGTCCGAGGACACGACGGCGACGGAGTTGACGCCGGGCACCTCCTCGACCAGGTCGGTGAGCAGCCACTGCAGGTTGCGGGCCTGGGTGCTCAGTCCGTACGTACTGGGCGCGGTCATGTGCGTGCCTCCTGTGCGGTGTCCCCCTGGTCGGTGTCCTGTGCGAGCTCGGCGGCGACGACGCGCCGTCCGTCCCGCGTCCCCTGGTAGAACCCGCCGAGCCGGCGGCGCAGTTCCTCCGCGTCGACGCGGCGCGGCGCGGGGGGTGCGGTGCCGGCGCCCGGGCCGGAACCGGGGACCGGGGCCGGGCCCGGGCCCGCCGCGAATCCCGGGCCGGAGCCGGGGAAGGCCCGGCCGCCCAGGGTGCGGGGGGTGCGCTTGGGCAGGCCCTTGGCCGTGACGGCTTCCCGGGGCCCGTCGTGGTCGGCGCGGCTCCCCTGGCGGGGGACCCGGTCGGCCTCGGCGGGTGCGTGCCCGTGGGGCTCGGCCGGTGCGTCGCCCTGCGCGGTGAGGACGTGGTCGGCCGGGGGCAGCCGTTCCGCGTCGGGTGCGGCGGGCGTGGCGGCCTGCCCGGGCATCGTGGGGCTCGTCTCGTGTACGCCGACCGGCTGCGCGGTGGCGTCCGGCGCGTCCGAGGCCGCCGGGCCGGCGTGGTCGGGCACCTCGAAGGCGCCCGGTTCCGCGTCGGGGACGACCCGCGCGAGGAGTTCGTCGCCCGGGTCCCGGTCGGCCGGGGTCGGTGCGGTGAACACCTGCTCGGCCGCCGTCGGTTCCTCCCGCGCGGCCCGCTCGTGCAGCGGCACCGGGGTGGCCGCGGCCGCCGGGGCCGTGTCCTGCACCGGGTCCGCGTCGGCGTCCGCGTCGGCGTCGGTCTCGGCGCCAGCGTCGGGGGTCTGCGCGGCGCCGGGGGTCCGTGCGGTGGACACCTGCTCCGCCGGGGGCAGCAGCTCCCCGTCCGGGGTGGTGCCTCCGCCGGAACCGGCGGGCTCGGGTGCCGTCCCGGACAGCGTCCCGGCGTCGAGGCCGGTCGCACCGGCCGGGGCGTCGTCACCGGCCGCGGTGGGGGAGGCCGGTGCGTCGAAGCCCGGGGTCTCGGAGGCCACCGCGTCGAAGAGCGGGGTCGCGACCGCGTCCGCGGGCGCCGGCGCGGCGAGGTCCGCATCGGCGGCCGGGGCGAAGTCCACGGCCGCGGCCGGGGCGAAGTCCGGGTCCGCCGGCTCCGGGGCGGGCCGGAGCCGGGGCGGCAGGGTGTTCTCGTTGGCCTCGGCGACCACGCCCGGCAGCTGGAACCGCGGCAGGCCCGGCGTGGCGAAGGTGTGCACCGGGCTGGTCGGCGGGCCGTCCGGGAGCAGGGCCGCCGGGATGACGACCAGGCCCTCGATGCCGCCGGACCGCGGGGCCCGCAGCTCGGCGCCGACGCCGTGCCGGGCCGCGAGGCGGCCGGCCACGTACAGGCCGAGGCCGAGGCCGTGCTCCGCCTCGGACTCCTGGTCGTAGGCCTCGGGGGTGGCGAGGCGGGAGTTCAGCGCGTCCAGCCGGTCCGGGGTGACGCCGATGCCCTCGTCCACGACGGACAGCACCACGTCGCCGTTGTCCAGGTGCTGCGCGGACACCCTGACCTTGGCTCCGGGCGGGGAGAACGTCGTCGCGTTCTCCAGCAGTTCGGCGAGGACGTGCGAGACGTCGTCTGCGGCGTGTCCCGCGACCAGGGTGAACGAGGGCGGCACGGCGAGGTCGACCCGCTCGTAGCGTTCGATCTCGCTGACCGCGGCCCGCATGACGTCGACGAGCGGCACCGGGGCGCCGGCGCCCTGCCCGTGCTCCTGCCCGGCGAGGACCAGCAGGTTCTCGTTGTGGCGGCGCATCACGGTCGCCAGGTGGTCCAGCTTGAAGAGGGTCTCCAGGCGGTCCGGGTCCTGCTCCTTGGCCTCCAGCTCCTCGATGACCGCGAGCTGGCGCTCGACGAGGCCGAGGGTGCGCAGAGACAGCGAGACCGAGGTGGTCGACATGACGCGCCGGTGTTCCTCGATGGTCTCGCGGAGCGCGGTCAGCTCGGATTCCAGCGCGTCGCGGGCCGTGGACAGGGCGTCGTTGCGGCCGATGAGCCGCTTCCGGTCGGCGTCCAGCCCGGCGATCTTGGTGTGCAGGGAGACCGTCTGGTCCCGGACGGCGTTGAGGTGGCGTACGACCTCGGCGAACTCGTCGTTGCGGCCGGTGAACCGGACCGGTTCCACCGAGCCCTCGGGCGTGGCCAGCCGGGCCGCGCCGCGCCGGAGGACCGACAGCGGCCGGGTCAGCGAGCGGGCGACGCCGGTGCATACGCCGACGGTGACGAGGAAGAGCACGCCGAGGCCGGCGACGAGCATCTCCAGCCGGCTCACGTCGTCGTCGCGCAGGGTGCCGAGGGCGGTGGCCCGCTGCCCGGCGAGGGTGGCCTCCACCGACCGCATGCGGTCGATGCGGGCGGTCAGGGCGGAGCCGACGGCGGCGGCGTCGAGCTTGCGGTCGGCCGTGGAGAGCGTGGACCGCTCGGTGAGCCGCTTGAGGTAGTCGTCCGCGGTCTTGACCTCGGGGCCGGTGACGGTGGCGGCGAGGGTCTGGCGCACCTCGGGGCGGGCGGCGCGCGTGAAGTCGTCGAGGGCGGCCTGCTCGCGTACGCGCGCCCGCTGGGCGGCGGCTGAGAGTTCGTCGGCGACGGCCGTGTTCGGGGCCTGGTCGGCGCGGGGGACGGCGAGCGCGGCGAGGAGCAGTCCGCGGGTGGCGGAGGCCTGTTCGACGGCCTGGCCGAGGGGGGACAGCGGGCGGGTGGTGACGAGGGCGGCCTCGGCGCGCGGCGGGGTCTGCTCGGCGAGCCGGTCGCCCGGGGCGAGGAGCTCGGCGATGACGCCGGCGTAGGCCTGGTGGGCGGCGAGGGCGCTGCCCTTGCCGTCGACGGCCTCGGCGCGGACGGCCTGGACGCGGGCGAGGGACTTGGCGAGGGGCTCGTCGGCCTCGGCCCGGACCTCGGCGATCTGCCGGTCGGTCAGGGCGGTGCGCTCCTGGACGGGGTTCTTGGCCTGGGCGCCGGGGCGGCCCTTGGCCACGTACTCGACGACGGCGTCGCGCTCGTCACCGAGCAGGTGCGTCAGGGTAAGGGTGTGCTGGGTCTGTTCGGCGAGGGTGACCAGCTGCTGGGAGTCGTTCAGCTCGCGGGTCGCCGTGACCACGGCGGGGGCGCCGGCCGCGAGGACGGTGAGACCGGCGACGGCTACGCCGACGACCAGCCTGCTGCGTACGTGGACGCGGCGTCCTGCGGGGGCTGGTCCGTCGGTGGCGGTGCCGTTCTTCCGAGACCGCTTCTTCTGCACCGGTGCTCGCAATCCTGTACGTGTGCTCGTGCTCGTCTACTCGTGTGGCCGAGGTAACGGCCGGTCAACAAGTAAACGCCCCCTGTCCCCTCAGTACCGCCTCAGACCTTCGCAGTGTGATGGGGAGAGAGCCTCACATCGCCCACCCGGCCACTCGAACGAGTGAACATCACGGAAGAGTTGGCAACCAACTCGGCAAACCGGCCGCGGAGCGACTCCGCGGCCGGGTGGTTGAAAGATCGATGGGGGCTTTGGCAATATGCGCGCCCACATGTCCCCGGGGGCGCCCGGGCCCCGGGCGGAGGCCCGGACCGGCGGCCGCCGCACGCCTCCGCGCTTTGGTACGGACTTTCACGGCCGTCGTGGGCGCCGGCGGCGACCCCGCGGGCAGAATGTCCGTATGCGCATCGACCTCGCCACGGCCCCCGGCAACCCGGAACGCCCCAACGAGGACTGGCTATCAGCCGCGACGCCCGCCGCGGGCGGCGGAGTCCTGGTCGCACTGGACGGGGTCACCCCGCCGCCCGGCGAGGTCGGCTGCACCCACGGAGTGCCGTGGTTCACGGCCCGACTCGGGGGTCGATTGACCGAACTGTCCGGATCGCGGCGGGACATGCCACTGAAGTGGATCTTGGCGGAGTCCATCCGCGACACGGCCGACGCCCATCGCGGGGCATGTGACCTTTCTCACGTGCGTACGCCGCAGGCGACCGTGGTGGTCGTCCGCTGGGACGAGGCGTACGTGGAGCACCTCGTCCTCTCGGACTCCGTCCTCCTCCTGGAGGCGCCGGACGGCGGGGTGACCCCGGTGCTCGACGACCGGCTGGACCGGCTCCCTCGCGAGGCGCTGCGCACCCGGGCGTCGGCGGACGCGCTGCGCAATGCGGAGGGCGGCTTCTTCACGGCGGCCGCGGACCCCGCGGTGGCGGCCCGGGCGGTGACCGGGCGCAGCCCGCGCGGGGAGGTGCGGGCGGTGGCCGCGCTCACCGACGGGGCGAGCCGGTGGACGGACACCTTCGACGAGGGCGACTGGGCGCAGTGCATGGCGGTGCTGCGCAAGGAGGGGGCGCAGGGCCTGATCGGCCGGGTACGGGCGCTGGAGACGGACCCGGAGCGCCCGGCCGCCCGCGGCAAGCGCCACGACGACGCGTCGGCGGTGTTCGCCGAGCTGTAGCCCCTTCGGCCGGCGGCCCCGCTCCTCCGCGCCGGATCCTCGCCCGCCCCGGTCCGCCCAGTCCGCCCCTGTCCGCTCCTCGCCTACTCCTCGCCCTGGTTGAGCTGGTTGAGGAGCCGGGCCAGTTCCGCGACCTCGCCGCGGTCCCAGTCGGCGAGCTTGCGCATGTACTGCTCGCGCCGGGCGCCGCGGACCCGCAGGAACCGCTCGCGGCCCTCGTCGGTGAGCCCGACGAGGAAGGCCCGGCCGTCTGCGGGGTCGGGCTCGCGGGCGATGAGGCCGAGCACCTCCAGGGCGCGCAGCTGCCGGCTCATGGTGGCCTTGCCGACGCCGAAGTAGGCGGCGAGGTCGGTGGCCCGCTGGCGGCCGGCGGCCTCCAGCCGCACCAGCAGTCCGTACGCGGCGGGCTCCAGCTCGGGGTGCAGGGCGCGGGCCATCTCCCCGGAGGAGGCGCGGGCCCGCCGGAGGAAGACGGAAAGCTCCCGCTCCAGCGCAAGGAACTCCTGGTCTTCGCTGCCGTGCACGTGCCGCTCCCGTCCGTGTGTCAGGCACCCCTTGTGCCGATCACCTCCAGTATTTCGCAGAGGGTGCGGCGCCGGCCCGGGGCCCCGCCGGAGCGGGGTCCCGGGCCGGGCGGAGGTGTTCGGGCCGGTCGGCGCGGAGGAGTTCGGGCCCTGCGGGCGGGTCAGGCGGCCGCGCTGACGGGAGCCGTCCGGGCCTCGGAGAGCGCCAGCTCCAGCACCTGGCGCACGTCCGTCACCGGGTGTACCTCCAGCCGCTCCAGCACCTCGCTCGGGACGTCGTCCAGGTCGGCCTCGTTCCGCTTGGGGATGATGACGGTGGTCAGGCCGGCCCGGTGCGCCGCGAGCAGCTTCTGCTTGACGCCGCCGATCGGGAGCACCCGCCCGGTGAGGGAGACCTCGCCGGTCATCGCCACGTCCGTGCGGACCTGCCGGCCGGAGAGCAGCGAGGCCAGCGCGGTCGTCATCGTGATGCCGGCGCTCGGCCCGTCCTTGGGGACGGCGCCCGCCGGGAAGTGGATGTGCACGCCCCGGTCCTTCAGGTCGGCGACCGGCAGCTCCAGCTCCGCGCCGTGGGAGCGTAGGAAGCTCAGCGCGATCTGCGCCGACTCCTTCATCACGTCGCCGAGCTGACCGGTCAGGGTGAGCCCCGCCGCGCCGGTCTCCGGGTCGGCGAGGGAGGCTTCGACGAAGAGCACGTCGCCGCCCGCTCCGGTCACCGCGAGGCCGGTCGCGACCCCGGGGACGGCCGTGCGCCGCTCGGTCGGGTCCTGGGCGGACTCCGGCACGTGGTGCGGCCGGCCGATGAGCGCGCGCAGGTCGTCGGCGCCGATGCGCAGAGGCAGCGCGCGCTCCCCCAGTTCGTGCTGGGCGGCGACCTTGCGCAGCAGCCGGGCGAGGGACCGCTCCAGGGTGCGCACGCCCGCCTCGCGGGTGTACTCGCCCGCCAGCCTGCGCAGGGCCTCCTCCTCCAGGACGACCTCGTCCGCGCCGAGGCCGGCGCGCTCCAGCTGGCGCGGCAGCAGGTGGTCGCGGGCGATGACGACCTTCTCGTCCTCCGTGTACCCGTCGAGGCGGACGAGCTCCATCCGGTCGGCGAGCGCCTCGGGGATGGCCTCCAGTACGTTCGCGGTCGCCAGGAAGACGACGTCGCTCAGGTCGAGCTCCACCTCCAGGTAGTGGTCGCGGAAGGTGTGGTTCTGCGCCGGGTCCAGGACCTCCAGCAGGGCGGCCGCCGGGTCGCCGCGGAAGTCGGAGCCGACCTTGTCGATCTCGTCGAGGAGCACGACCGGGTTCATGGACCCGGCCTCCTTGATGGCGCGGACGATGCGGCCGGGCAGCGCGCCGACGTACGTGCGCCGGTGGCCGCGGATCTCGGCCTCGTCCCGTACGCCGCCGAGCGCGACGCGGACGAACGTGCGTCCCATGGCGTGCGCGACGGACTCGCCGAGGGAGGTCTTGCCGACGCCGGGCGGGCCGACGAGGGCGAGGACGGCCCCGCCGCGGCGGCCGCCGATGACGCCCATGCCGCGGTCGGTGCGGCGCTTGCGGACGGCGAGGTACTCGGTGATGCGGTCCTTCACGTCGTCCAGCCCGGCGTGCTCGGCGTCGAGGACGGCGCGGGCGCCGGTGATGTCGTAGGCGTCCTCGGTCCGCTCGTTCCAGGGCAGTTCGAGGACGGTGTCGAGCCAGGTGCGGATCCAGGAGCCCTCCGGGGACTGGTCGCTGGACCGCTCCAGCTTGTCGACCTCCTTGAGCGCGGCCTCCCGCACCTTCTCGGGGAGGTCGGCGGCCTCGACGCGGCTGCGGTAGTCGTCGGAGGCCTCTCCCTCCTTCTCCCCGTTCAGCTCGCGCAGTTCCTTGCGGACGGCCTCCAGCTGACGCCGCAGCAGGAACTCCCGCTGCTGCTTGTCGACCCCGTCCTGGACGTCCTTGGCGATGGACTCGGCGACGTCCTGCTCGGCGAGGTGCTCGCGCAGCCAGGTGATGGCGAGCTTGAGGCGGGCGACGGGGTCGGCGGTCTCCAGCAGCTCGACCTTCTGGGCCACCGTCAGGAAGGGCGAGTAGCCGGAGTTGTCGGCGAGGGCGGAGACGCCGTCGATCTGCTGGATGCGGTCCACGACCTGCCAGGCGCCGCGCTTCTTGAGCCAGCTGGTGGCGAGGGCCTTGTACTCCTTGACGAGCTCGGTGACCGATCCGGGCAGCGGGTCGGCGAGCCGCTCGTCGATGCTCTCCCCCTCGACCCACAGCGCGGCGCCGGGGCCGGTGGTCCCGGCGCCGATGCGGACGCGGCCGACGCCGCGGATGAGCGCGCCGGGATCGCCGTCGGAGAGCCGGCCCACCTGCTCGACCGTCCCCAGCACACCGGTGCCCGCGTACTTCCCGTCGATGCGCGGCACGAGCAGCACCCGGGGCTTCCCGCTGCGGACCGCGGCCTGGGCCGCCTCGACGGCGCCGCGCACCTCGGCGTCGGTCAGGTCCAGGGGAACGACCATGCCGGGCAGCACGACCTCGTCGTCGAGCGGCAACACGGGCAGGGTGAGCTTTACGGACGTCGAAGCCATGATCTTCCCTTCGGCAGTGAAGTTGAGCTATGCCGACTCAATGCATGTGCGCCTCCCGGTGTTCCCCAACTACCGTTCGCCTCCGGCGAACACGCCCGGAGAAGGGGTCGGGTCACGGGCCCGGGACCGCCTGAGCCGGCTACTCCTTCCCGGCCGCTGCGGCGCGGGAGCACACGGCAGGGTCCCCGCCGGGCAGCGACACGAAGCGCCACCCCCGCGGTCCCGTGACCTGCCGGGCCTCGAACGAACCGACCGGGCAGGGGCGCCGCCGAAAACGGACGGCGATGTCAGTGGCCCGGTCCAGCATGGGGGCATGAGCATGATCGGAGAGTACGTACGCCTCGCCCCCGCCGAGTTCGAGCGGGCGCCACCCCGCAGGACCTGGCCGCGGCGCACGTCTACCCGGTCGTCGTCTGGGAGCGCGGCGAGCCGCTGGAGTGGGTGGCCGCCGCCTACCGGGACCTGGCGCGGTTCTTCGGGGCCGCCGCCCGCGACGGGCACGCCGTGCTCATGTGGATCTCCTGAACCCGCCCTGGGGCCGGGCTACGCCGCGGAGATGCGGATGTCGCCGGAGGACGTACGGGTCGCGAGCCGGGCCGCGGCGGCCGGATCCGTGGGGACGGAGACCTCCTTGCGGCCCGAGTCGGTGGCCGCCTCGACCCGGTAGGGGGCCGCGGGCAGGCGCAGGGTGACGTCGCCCGAGGTGGTCTCCGCCGACACCGAACCCGGCCCCTTCGCGAACTCCAGGAGGACGTCGCCCGAGGAGGCCACGGCATCGGCGCTCGCCCCGGTCAGGCCGGTCGCGGTGACCGAGCCCGAGGTGGTGCGGACCCGCAGCGGACCCGTGACGCCCTCGGCCCGGACGTCGCCGGAGGAGGTCGTGAGGTCGGCGGCGGCCACGCCGGTGACGGTGAGACGGCCGCTGCTGCCGGCCAGCTTGACCGTCGCGCCGGCCGGGACCTCCAGCCGCCAGTCGGTGGAACAGGGGCCGGAGCCGGAGCAGCCGTCGGTGAGGACGAGGCGGCCCTGCGACAGCTGCCGCCCCGGCACCGGCTCCGTGCCGCCGCGGTAGCGGACCGTGCGGTGGATGCGGACTCCGGGGCCGCTGCCCGGGACCACCTCCACGGAGCCGCTGCGGGCGTCCGGCACCTCGACCGCGGTGACCTCCCCGGTGACCTCGGCGTCGTCCGAGAGGGTCGTCAGCCGCTCGTCGAACACGCATGCGGACAGGAGCAGGGCACCGGCCGAGGCGACGAGCGCCGCGCGGACGGACCGGGACGGAACGCGGTGGAAGGCCATGCCCCGACCCTGCCAGGTGCGGCCACGGCGGGCCGATGGTGCCGGTACCCGGATCCGGGGTGGGGTTGTCCCCCGGATCCGCGGGCCCGCGGCCCCCGCCCCTCACCCCGCGTCCGCGCCCTGCGCCGCGCGCCCGCGGTGGCAGCGTCAGACGCCGACCGAGCCGTCGATCCGCTCGCGCAGCAGGTCCGCGTGGCCGTTGTGGCGGGCGTACTCCTCGATCATGTGGACCAGCACCCAGCGCAGGGACACCCGCCCGCGCCAGCCGTCCTCGCCCTCCGCGTCGAGGTCGGGCGCGGCAGCGGTGAACGCCCGGGCGAACGCCACCTCGGCGCGCCAGGCCTCCCACGCCTCCTTCGCGGCCCCGGCGGTACCGGGGCCGGGGCGGCCCGCCCCGGCGAAGTCGAAGTCACCGTCCGGGTCCGCCGCCGAGGAGAACCGGGCCGGCGCCTCCTGACCGGCCAGGACCTGCCGGAACCAGCGCCGCTCCACGTCGGCGAGGTGCCGGACGAGCCCGAGCAGCGAGAGCGTGGACGGCTCGACCGGCCGCAGGGCCAGCTCCGCGCCCAGCCCCGCGCACTTCAGTTCCAGGGTGGCGCGCTGCGCCTCCAGGACGTCGGTGAGGATGCTCCGCTCGTCCCCGGTGGTCGGTCCGCTGAATCGCCGCTCCGAGGTGTCGCCCGGGATCAGCTCCGCCCGACGGCCCGTCACGGCGGGCCGCTCCGGGCTCGCGGCCCAGTCCGTCCACGAGCCGTCGTACACGGCGAGGGATGCGGACGGGTACCCGGCGAGGACCGCTCCGAGGGCGAGGACGCAGGCCGTCACCCCCGACCCGCAGCTGAAGTACAGCCGCTCGCGGCCCCCCGTCAACGCCTCGAAGGCGTCCCTGAGTTCGCCGGCGGGCCGCATCAGGCCGCCTTCCCCCAGCAGCTCCCCGAACGGCAGGTTGACCGCCCCCGGCATGTGGCCCCCGCGCAGCCCCGGCCTCGGCTCCGGGGCGGTGCCGGCGAAGCGCTCCCGCGTCCGGGCGTCGAGGACGGCCGCGTCCGGGTCGGCCAGGGCGGCGGCCACGGCGTCGCCGTCCACCAGCAGCCCGGCGCGGGGGCGGGCCGTGAAGGAGCCGCGCGGGCCCTCGTACGCGGGCCCGGTCTCCTCGACGGGCAGCCCGGCGGCGGTCCAGGCCGGCAGGCCGCCGTCGAGGACGGCGGCCCGGTCGAAGCCCATGGCGCGCAGCATCCACCAGGCGCGGGCGCTGGAGTAGACACCGGCGCCGTCGTAGACGACGACGGTGCTGGTGTCGTCGATACCGAGGTCGCGCGCGGCCGCGGCGAACGCGTCCGCGCCGGGCATGGTGTGCGGGGCGGGGGCGTCGTGGTCGGACAGGGCGCCGTCGAGGTCGAAGGGGCGGGCGCCCGGGATGCGCCGGCCGGCGCCGCGGTGGGCGCCGACGGACGCGTCGAGGACGACCAGGCCGGGCGTGCCGAGGCGGGCGGCGAGCCAGTCCGCCCCGACGAGGGGCCCGACCGGCCCACCCGCCCCCGCTGCTGCGCCCGTGCCCGTGCCCGGGCCGGTGTCCGTGTCGGTGTGCGACTGGGTGTGCTCGGTCATGCGGTGGGTCCCCCGGAGCCTCGTGCGACGTGACGGCACCCATCCTGCCCCGGCCGCCTCAGGGGCATCCGCCCGGGCGGGCCCAGACCGCGATCCGGGCCCCGCGCACCCGGTCCACCGAGCAGAGGTCGTAGTGCGAGACCAGCGTCTGCCGTTTGACGGCCTCCCGCGGGTACGGGTCGAGCGGCTGCCCCGCAGGGTCCATCAGCGCGATCACCCGCGGGGAGTCGTCCACCAGCCGGGCCCGGATCCCCGCCGAGGGCAGCTCGGTGCCCCACAGGCTGGCCGAGGCGGCCGGGGAGCGGTCCAGGGCCAGGTCCCACAGCTCCCGGTACACGGCGGGCGAGGACAGCAGCCACTCCCGCCGGCGGGCGGGCAGGAACAGCACCGCGTCCCCGGGCCGGGCCCGTTCCCGGACCGCGGCCGCCACGGCGAGGGCGTCGTCCTTGCGGCTCTCGGGGGTGCGCAGCCACACCGACCACCACCCGAAGGGCACCAGCACGGCGGCCACCAGCAGCCACGGCACGGCCGCGCGCCACCGGTGCACGGCCGCGAGGCGGGCCCCGGCCGCCAGGGCGAGCCCGGTCAGCGCGTAGAGCACGTACCGGTCGACGTACAGCGGGTGCACCAGCGAGACGGCGATCAGCAGCCCGGGCGGCAGCAGCGCGAGCGGTACGGCGACCCGCACCAGCTCCCGCGGCACCGCCTTCCCCCGCGTCAGCAGCCACATCGCGGCCGCGACCACCGCGTACGCGGCCCAGTCCGCCCAGCCGGGCCGGCCGAGCCAGCCCAGCTGCTGCTCGACCTGCCGGGCGCCGAGCCGGGCCAGCGGGAGCAGCAGGACGACGACGACGGCGGCGCTGCGCCGCCAGCCGGGTGAGCGCCGGGCGGTGACGGCGTGGGCCGGCAGCGCGAGCACGGCGAACGGGTGCAGCCAGCAGCCGAGGAGCAGCACGACGGCGTACGCGGCCCACCGCTCGCGCAGCATCAGGTACGTCGCCCACACCACGGCCGCCGCGACCAGGGCGTACGAGCGGCCTTCCTGGGCGTACATCTGCACCGGCGGCAGCACGGCGTACACGGCGCCGGCGAGCAGCCCGGCCCGCTCGCCCGCGAGCCGGCGGCCGACCGCGGCGACCCCGGCGGCGGCGAGGGCGGTGGCGGCGACCGACGGCAGCCGCAGCAGCCACAGCCCGGCGGGCGACGGGTCGGGGCCGGCGGCCGCGCCGGTGCCGGGGAGGGCGTCCGCGGCCAGGAACACGCCGTGCAGGAGCAGGTAGTACAGCCCGTGTACGGCGTCCACCTGCCCGAGCAGCTCGACCAGCCCGCCGAGCGGGCGGTGCGCCACCTGCCAGGTCACGGACTCGTCGCGCCACATGCTGCCGCCCCGGCCCGCGCCCCACAGGCCGAGGAGGAGCGCGAGGAGCGGCGGCAGCCGGCGCAGCCGGGCGGCGGTGCGGATGTCGTCCTCCGGGTGCTTCCGTGCGGGTGGGGCGGCCTCCATACTCGGTGTCGGCCCGAGATCCTGCGGAGGTGGGGTGTGCGCACGGTACGAGCGGTGGCGACGGCGCTGCTGGGTGCGGTGGCGCTGACCGGATGCGGCGCGGCCGGGGCACAACCCCCCGCCCCCGGTCCTCCGGCCGCCTCGAACGCCCCGACCCCGGCGGGCCCGGCTCCCTCGGAGCCGGTCGTCCCCGCGACGCCGGGCGGCCCGACCGGCCCGTCCACGGCAGCCTCCGCCGGCCCGACCGGCCCGTCCACGGCAGCCTCCGCCGGCCCGTCCACGGCAGCCGGGCGCCTGGTCGCGGTCACCCGCAGCGGCGGCTTCGCCGGGCGGACGACGGGCCTGCTGGTCACGGACGACGGCTCGTGGACCCGCCTGGACGGCGAGGGCCGGCGGACCGGCTCCGGGAAGCTGTCGGCGGACGGGCTCGCGAGGCTGCGGGCGGCGCTCGCGGCCGCGGACTTCCCCCGCCTGCCCCGGGTCCCGACGGGCGGGCCGACGGTCTACGACGGGTTCACGTACGCCTTCGTGCACGGCGGCCGCGAGGTCACCGCCCGGGACGGGGCGATCCCGCCGGGCCTGGCGGACGTACTGTCGGCGCTGCCCTCGTTCGAGGGCAGCTGACCCCGGCCGCGGACGCTCCGACAGGACCCCCCGAGAGAACCGGCGCGGGTTTCCACCGGGCACCCCTGCGCGGGCGCCCCGAGGCGGACTCCGGGCAGAGCCGAGGCGGACTCGGGGCGGATTCCGGGCGGATCCAGGGCGGATCCAGGGCGGATTCCAGGAGGCTTCCGGCCGACTTCCTGCCGGCTTCGAAGGGTCTTCCGGGAGGCCTCCGCGGCACCCGGCATGGCGGCCCATATCCCCATTCCGACCGCAATCGGAATCAACACCTCCGCCGGTTTCGCTGTCCGAACCCCGCATAGCCGCAGGCCGGTGGCTCCTCTACGCTGCACCCCTATCACGCGGATCTCCAGGGGCGGGACATGGAACAGACACACACCACCCACACCGGCGGCGCCGCGGCCACCCCCGGCGCTCAGCGGCGCGTGCTCGTGGTCGAGGACGACCGCACCATCGCCGACGCCATCACGGCCCGGCTGCGCGCCGAGGGCTTCCAGGTGCAGGCCGCCTTCGACGGGCCGGCCGCCGTGGCGGCGGCCGAGAGCTGGCAGCCCGAGCTGCTGGTCCTCGACGTCATGCTGCCGGGCTTCGACGGCCTGGAGGTGTGCCGCCGGGTCCAGGCCCAGCGGCCGGTCCCGGTGCTGATGCTCACCGCGCGCGACGACGAGACCGACATGCTGGTCGGGCTCGGGGTCGGGGCCGACGACTACATGACCAAGCCGTTCTCCATGCGCGAGCTGGCGGCCCGGGTCCACGTCCTGCTGCGCCGCGTGGAACGCGCGACGCTGGCCGCGCACGCCCCCCGCGGGGCCACGCTGCGGCTGGGGGACCTGGAGATCGACCACGCGCAGCGCCGGGTCCGGGTGCAGGCGGAGGACGTCCACCTGACCCCGACCGAGTTCGACCTGCTCGTCTGCCTGGCCGGCACCCCCCGGGCGGTGCTCTCCCGGGAGCAGCTCCTGGCCGAGGTGTGGGACTGGGCCGACGCCTCCGGCACCCGTACGGTCGACAGCCACATCAAGGCCCTGCGCCGGAAGATCGGGGCGGAGCGGATCCGTACCGTCCACGGCGTGGGATACGCCCTGGAGACCCCGGCGCAGGCGTGAGCGGCGGGCGCCCCGAGGGGGGGCTCCGCCCCTTCTCGCCGTTCTCCATCAAGACCAAGCTGGGCACGCTGGTCGTGGTCTCGGTGTTCATCACCACCGGGCTGCTGCTGGTGGCCCTGCGCACCGACACCGAGCTCCGCTTCATCACGGTGTTCTCGGTGATCGCGTCGATGCTGATCACCCAGTTCGTGGCGCACAGCCTGACGGCACCGCTGGACGACATGACCCGGGTGGCCCGGGCGATCTCCCACGGGGACTTCACCCGCCGGGTCCGCGGGGCCGGCCGCCGCGACGAGCTCGGCGACCTGGCCTCCACCATCAACCTGATGGCGGACGACCTGGAGGCCGTGGACCGGCACCGCAGGGAGCTGGTCGCCAACGTCTCGCACGAGCTGCGCACCCCCATCGCCGCGCTGCGCGCGGTGCTGGAGAACGTGGTCGACGGGGTCTCGGAGGCCGATCCGGAGACCATGCGGACGATGCTGAAGCAGACCGAGCGGCTGGGCCGGCTGGTGGAGACGCTGCTGGACCTGTCCCGGGTGGACAACGGGGTGGTCCCGCTGAAGGCCCGCCGCTTCGAGGTGTGGCCGTACCTGTCGGGGGTGCTCAAGGAGTCCGGGCTGGCGGCCGCGGGCCGGCCGGGGCTGGCCTCGGGCTCCGGCGGGCACACCCGCAACGACGTGCACCTGCATCTGGACGTCTTCCCGTCCGGGCTGACCGCGTACGCCGACGCCGAGCGCCTGCACCAGGTGGTGGCGAACCTGATCGACAACGCGGTCAAGCACAGCCCCGCCCTCGGCCGGGTCACGGTCCGCGCCCGGGCCGGCGACGCCCCCGGCAGCCTGGCGCTGGAGGTGGTGGACGAGGGCCCCGGGATCCCCGAGGCCGAGCGGCACCGGGTCTTCGAGCGGTTCAACCGGGGCAGCGCCAACGGCGGCGACGGGGGCACCGGGCTGGGCCTGGCGATCGCCCGCTGGGCGGTGGAGCTGCACGGCGGCCGGATCCGCGTGGCCGAATCGTCACGCGGCTGCCGGATCCTCGTCACACTTCCGGGCAGCCCTCCGGCGTCGCATTGACGTAGGGTTCGACTGGGAAGGACATGATCTCGGCCACACGTGCACGAGGTCCGTCAGGGGTGCGAAGCCAGGGGGTCGCAACCCGGCTACTGCATACCCGAACCCCGTTGGTTTCCCGCCATTCAGAGCGGCGAAACCCGCCGTTCGGTGTGACCTACATGACGTAAGTCCTGCCCGGTCTGCATCTCCCCGCCCGGGAGGCGTAGCCTTTATTCCCGCTGTCCATACCTTGTGAAGCGGAAGAGGGCGGTTGCCGCCGTGTCGCCACAGTCCCCGAGTAACCCGAGCACCACGACCGAAGCAGCTGAGGGCGGGAAGACCCCTGCCTCAGGCTTCGGCGCCAATGAGTGGCTCGTCGACGAGATCTACCAGCAGTACCTCCAGGACCCGAATTCGGTCGACCGGGCCTGGTGGGACTTCTTCGCCGACTACAAGCCGGGGGGCGTGAGCGCTCCCGCCAAGGCCGACGAGCCGGTGAAGACCCCGACGGACGGCGCCTCCGCACAGGCCGCCACCGTCGCCACCCAAACCCCGAAGGTCTCCGACGCCGCCGCCACGGGGGCGGCGGTCGCCGCGCCGACCTCTTCGCCCGTGTCAGCTCCTGCCCCTGCTCCTGCCACTCCCTCTGGTGCCCCTGCTGTGACTGTCACCTCCCAGGCCTCGGCCGCCGCTCCGGCCGCCGCCGCTCCCGTCGCCGCCCAGAAGGCCGCGCCCGCCACCGAGGCCCCCGCGGGCCCCGAGCTGGTGACGCTCCGCGGCCCGGCCGCGGCGGTCGCGAAGAACATGAACGCCTCCCTCGACGTGCCGACGGCCACCTCGGTCCGCGCCGTCCCGGTGAAGCTGCTGTTCGACAACCGCATCGTCATCAACAACCACCTGAAGCGCGCCCGGGGCGGGAAGATCTCCTTCACGCACCTGATCGGCTACGCGATGGTGCAGGCCATCAAGGCCATGCCGTCGATGAACTACTCCTTCGCGGAGAAGGACGGCAAGCCGACCCTGGTCAAGCCGGAGCACGTCAACTTCGGCCTCGCGATCGACCTGGTCAAGCCGAACGGCGACCGCCAGCTCGTCGTCGCCGGCATCAAGAAGGCCGAGACCCTCAGCTTCTTCGAGTTCTGGCAGGCCTACGAGGACATCGTCCGCCGCGCCCGCGTCGGCAAGCTGACGATGGACGACTTCACCGGCGTCACGGTCTCCCTGACGAACCCGGGCGGCCTGGGCACCGTCCACTCCGTGCCGCGTCTGATGCCCGGCCAGTCGGTCATCATGGGCGTCGGCTCCATGGACTACCCGGCCGAGTTCCAGGGCACCTCGCAGGACACCCTGAACAAGCTGGGCGTCTCCAAGGTCATGACCCTGACCTCGACGTACGACCACCGGGTCATCCAGGGCGCCGCCTCCGGCGAGTTCCTGCGCATCGTCGCGAACCTCCTCCTCGGCGAGGACGGCTTCTACGACCGCGTCTTCGAGTCGCTGCGGATCCCGTACGAGCCGGTCCGCTGGATGCGCGACATCGACGCCAGCCACGACGACGACGTCACCAAGGCCGCCCGCGTCTTCGAGCTGATCCACTCCTACCGGGTCCGCGGCCACGTCATGGCCGACACCGACCCGCTGGAGTACAAGCAGCGCAAGCACCCCGACCTCGACATCACCGAGCACGGCCTCACCCTGTGGGACCTGGAGCGCGAGTTCGCCGTCGGCGGCTTCGCCGGCAAGTCGATGATGAAGCTGCGCGACATCCTCGGCGTGCTGCGCGACTCGTACTGCCGCACCACCGGCGTCGAGTTCATGCACATCCAGGACCCGAAGCAGCGCCGCTGGATCCAGGACCGCATCGAGCGCCCGCACTCCAAGCCGGAGCGCGAGGAGCAGCTGCGCATCCTGCGCCGCCTGAACGCCGCCGAGGCCTTCGAGACCTTCCTGCAGACGAAGTACGTCGGCCAGAAGCGCTTCTCCCTGGAGGGCGGCGAGTCCGTCATCCCGCTGCTCGACGCGGTCATCGACTCCGCGGCCGAGGCCCGCCTCGAAGAGGTCGTCATCGGCATGGCCCACCGCGGCCGCCTGAACGTCCTCGCGAACATCGTCGGCAAGTCGTACGCCCAGATCTTCCGCGAGTTCGAGGGCAACCTCGACCCGAAGTCGATGCACGGCTCCGGCGACGTCAAGTACCACCTGGGCGCCGAGGGCACCTTCACCGGCCTCGACGGCGAGCAGATCAAGGTCTCGCTGGTCGCGAACCCGTCCCACCTGGAGGCCGTCGACCCGGTCCTGGAGGGTGTCGCCCGCGCCAAGCAGGACATCATCAACAAGGGCGGCACGGACTTCACCGTCCTGCCGGTCGCCCTGCACGGTGACGCGGCCTTCGCAGGCCAGGGCGTCGTCGCCGAGACCCTGAACATGTCGCAGCTGCGCGGCTACCGCACCGGCGGTACCGTCCACGTCGTCATCAACAACCAGGTCGGCTTCACCGCCGCCCCGGAGTCCTCGCGTTCCTCCATGTACGCGACCGACGTGGCCCGCATGATCGAGGCGCCGATCTTCCACGTGAACGGCGACGACCCGGAGGCCGTGGTCCGCGTCGCGCGGCTCGCCTTCGAGTTCCGCCAGGCGTTCAACAAGGACGTGGTCATCGACCTCATCTGCTACCGCCGCCGCGGCCACAACGAGTCCGACAACCCGGCGTTCACGCAGCCGCTGATGTACGACCTGATCGACAAGAAGCGCTCGGTGCGCAAGCTGTACACCGAGTCCCTCATCGGTCGTGGCGACATCACCCTGGAAGAGGCCGAACAGGCCCTGCAGGACTTCCAGGGCCAGCTGGAGAAGGTCTTCGCGGAGGTCCGCGAGGCCGCCACGCAGCCCGCGATCGGCACTCCCGCCCCGGTGGACCAGGCCGAGTTCCCGGTCGCCGTGAACACCTCGGTCTCGTTCGAGGTCGTCAAGCGGATCGCCGAGTCCCAGGTCAACATCCCCGAGACCCACACGGTCCACCCGCGTCTGCTGCCGCAGCTCCAGCGCCGCGCGGCGATGATCGACGACGGCACCATCGACTGGGGCATGGGCGAGACCCTCGCCTTCGGCTCGCTGCTGATGGAGGGCACCCCGGTCCGGCTCTCCGGCCAGGACTCCCGCCGCGGTACCTTCGGCCAGCGCCACGCCGTCCTGATCGACCGTGCGACGGGCGAGGACTACACCCCGCTGCAGCACCTGGCGGACGACCAGGCCCGCTTCAACGTGTACGACTCGCTGCTGTCGGAGTACGCGGCGATGGGCTTCGAGTACGGCTACTCGCTGGCCCGCCCGGACGCGCTGGTGCTGTGGGAGGCCCAGTTCGGTGACTTCGTCAACGGCGCGCAGACCGTCGTCGACGAGTTCATCTCCTCGGCGGAGCAGAAGTGGGGCCAGACCTCCGGCGTCACCCTGCTGCTCCCCCACGGCTACGAGGGCCAGGGCCCGGACCACTCCTCGGCCCGCCCGGAGCGGTTCCTCCAGCTGTGCGCCCAGAACAACATGACGGTCGCGATGCCGACGCTCCCGTCGAACTACTTCCACCTGCTGCGCTGGCAGGTCCACAACCCGCACCACAAGCCGCTGATCGTCTTCACCCCGAAGTCGATGCTGCGCCTGAAGGCCGCGGCGTCGAAGGCGGAGGAGTTCACGAGCGGCGCGTTCCGCCCGGTCATCGGCGACTCGACCGTCGACCCGAACGCGGTCCGCAAGGTCGTGTTCTGCGCGGGCAAGGTCTACTACGACCTGGAGGCCGAGCGGGAGAAGCGCGGCATCACCGACACCGCCATCATCCGCATCGAGCGCCTGTACCCGCTGCCGGGTGCGGAGCTCCAGGCCGAGATCGCCAAGTTCCCGAACGCGGCGAAGTACATCTGGGCCCAGGAGGAGCCGGCGAACCAGGGTGCGTGGCCGTTCATCGCGCTCAACCTGATCGACCACCTCGACCTGGCGGTCGGTGCGGACATCCCGGCCGGCGAGCGCCTGCGCCGCGTCTCGCGCCCGCACGGCTCGTCCCCGGCCGTGGGTTCCGCCAAGCGGCACCAGGCCGAGCAGCAGCAGCTGCTCAACGAGGTCTTCGAGGCCTAGTCCCCGCTGCGGTCTGACGCAGGAAGGCCCGGCCCCCGTCACGGGGGCCGGGCCTTCGGCATGTGCGGCGGCCCTCGTACGAGCAGCCCGGCCGCCTGCGGGCGGCCAGCCCCGACGTCGGCCTGACGGAACGCCTGGGGGCGCGCAGCGCTTCGAGGCGGGCGTGCGCGCCGTCCGGCAGGGCTGGCTGGCTGGCTGGCTGGCTGGCTGGTCTAGCTCCTACGGCTTACGGCTGGGGCTCGAAGTCCCAGTACGGGCGCATCCGCTGGCGGGCCGAGACGGTGTGGACGTGCTGCGGGCCGAGGGTGCGGGTCAGCGCCTTCAGGCCCGCGTCCTCGTGTTTGGCCGCCTCCGCGTCCTCCCGTACCGACCGCAGGTCCGCGGCCAGGGCGATCTGTGCGCTCAGCGTCATCGGGTGGTCGGGGCCGAGCACCTGCTCGCAGTTGCGCAGCGTCTCCCGGCCGAGGTCAAGCGCCTCCTGGAGGTGCCCGGTGATGTTGCGGTGCCCGGTGGCGTTCAGGGCACAGCCCAGCGCCCAGGGGTGCCGCTCGCCGACGGCGCCGCGCATGCCGACCAGGGCCTGCTCGGCGAGGTTCAGCGCCTCGCGGCGCTCGCCCTGGGCCCGCAGCACGAGGGCGAGGTTGCCGACCGTGCCGATGCTGTACGGGTGCGCGAGGCCGAGCTGCGTCTGGTAGCCGCGCACGACCTCCTCGGAGATCCGGCGGGCCTCGCCGATGTCCCCGTACTCGCGCAGGTAGGTGGCGTAGTCGGAGGCGACCATCAGCGTCCAGGGGAACTCCGCGCCGAACACCCGCGTGGAGCGCTCCAGGACGCTGCGCAGCCGGGCGCCGGCGCCGGGGATGTCCCCGGAGCGGCGCAGGCACATGCCGAGGTTGTGCTCGGCGCGCAGGGTCTGCGGGTGGTTGGTGCCGAGTACCTGGGAGTTGAGCTTGAGGCCCTGTTCCTGCCGGGCGAGGGCCTCGCGGTAGCGGCCCATCAGGCGCAGTCCCATGGCGCAGCCGATCCCGGAGGAGAGGGTGGCGATGTGCCGGACGCGCAGGACCCGTTCGCGGCGGCGCAGGGTGTCGAGGTCGGTCTCGTACGCCTCCTGGTAGCGGCCCAGCAGGCGCAGCGCGACGGCGACGTTGTTCTCGGCGTTCAGGGTGGTGGAGTCGTCCTCGCCGAGGAGCTCGCGGTACCGGGCGAAGGCGTGTTCCAGCAGCTCCCGGGCCTGTTCGAACTTGGCGGTGCCGAGCAGGACGCCCGCGTAGGTGCTGGTGGCGCGCAGGGTCTCCAGGTCGCGGTCGCCGCGTTCGGCGAGGAGCCGGTCGGCGACCGCCTTGGCGAGGGCCTCGGCCTGTTTGAAGTGGCCGAGCATGCGCAGGGCGCCGCCGTAGTGGTAGCTGAGTTCGCGGACCTGGTCGTGGTCGTCGCCGAGCATCGCCCGCCAGACGGCGTCGGTCTGCTCGGCCAGGCGCAGGCAGGTGCGGTACTCGCCGGCGAGGATCAGGTAGCGCAGGCAGTTCAGCAGGAAGCCCTGGATCCGCGGGTTGCTGCTGGTCAGCACGCCGGCGGCCTCCAGGTGCGGGATCAGCTCGGCGAAGCGGGGCCACAGCCGGGAGTCGGAGGGCCGGCCCGGGTCGGCGGCGGCGAGGACCTGGCGGACGGCGCGGGCGAGCGGTCCGGCCTCCTCCTCGGAGAGGTTCTCGCGGACGATGCCGTGCACCATGCGGTGCAGCTGTACGGTCTCCAGGCCGCCGCCGCCCTCCTCCACGGACAGGTCGGAGTACTCCAGTCGGACGACGGAGAACTGCACCAGCTTGTTGAGGGCGGCGTTCCAGCGGATCTGGTCGTTGATGAGCCCGGCGAGCTGCTCGGGCACGTCGTCGACGGGGAACTCGCGCAGCAGCCGCAGCGGCACCGGGCCGGGTGCGAAGAACACGAACAGCCGGAGCAGGGCGAGGGCGTCGGGGAAGTTCTCCCGGACGTTGTTGAGCAGTATCGCGAGCGCGGTGGGGAAGGGCAGCGGGTAGTCGTCGGAGACGGTGACGGCCTCGTGGGAGTCGAGGCGGCGGCGCAGCAGCGCGAGGTAGTCGTCGACCGTCAGCGGGGAGTCGGCGAGCCAGCCGGCGGTCTGGTCGAGGGCGAGCGGGTAGTCCTCCAGGGCCTCGGCGAGCTGGTCGGCCTCCGCGCCGGTGAGCCGGCGGGCCCGGCGGCGGATGAAGGTGACCGACTCGGGCCGGGCGTAGAGCGGGACCTCGACGAGACTGGTGTGCCGGGAGGCCCACTCGCGGTTGCGGGAGGTGATGATGACGTCGCCGGCGCCGGAGGGCAGCAGGTCGGTGAGGTCGTCGGGGTTGTCGCAGCCGTCGAAGACGACCAGCCAGCGGTTGTACGGGGAGCCGCGCCGCAGCGCCTCCAGGACGGACCGGATCTGCTCGCCGTAGCTGCCGGCGCCGCGTGGCAGGCCCATCTCGGGGGCCAGTTCCGCGAGCCGCTCGCGCAGGGTGGGCCGGTCCTCGGCGGGGACCCACCACACGACGTCGTACTCGGAGGCGAAGCGGTAGGCGTATTCGGTGGCGACCTGTGTCTTGCCGACGCCGGACAGACCGAGCAGGGTGACGGTGGAGGCGCCGGGGGGTGCCTCGCTGAGGGCGGAGCGCAGGTTGCCGATGACGTCGTTGCGGCCGGTGAAGCGGGGGTTGCGGCGCGGGACGCGGCCCCAGATCTCCGGGGGGTCGTTGGGGAAGCGGGGGCCGCGGCGGCCGGTCTCGGTGCCGACGCGGTCGGTGGGCAGGTCCAGGCGGCGCAGCACGCGGTACTCGGCCTCGTACGCGTCGAGGCCCCACAGGTCGGTCGTCTCCAGGGTGGCGACGGCGCTGGGCAGCAGGGCGTCGGTGAGGCTGACGGCGGCGAACCGTCCGGGGTGGCTGTCGGTGACCGCGCGCAGGGCGGTGTTCCACTCGTCGTCGGTGTGGGTGCCGACGGAGAAGTACCGCTCGCTGAGGACGAGCAGGACGCGGCTGCCGCTGCGGGCCAGGTCGTCGAGGGCCTGGGTGAGTCCGCCCGCGGACTGCGGGTCCCAGCGTTGCAGGGCGACGCGGTGGCCGTGTTCCTCCAGCCGGTGGGCGATCCACACGGCCCAGGGGCGGTTGAAGCCGGCGAAGCTGATGAGGAAGCGCTGCGGCCGCGCGGGGGCCGGGTCGCGTTCCTGCCGAATACCGGTGGTCATGCGGCCGTCTCCCTGGAATCCGGGCGGTGGACGGGGTGGATCCGGGCTGTGGGCGGGGGTGCCACGGTATCGCAGCGGACGGTCCGTCAGCCCTGTTCGGACGGGGCGAGTTCGGGATGTTCCGCGTACCAGGCGCGGCGGGCCCGGTCGACGGCGCGGCGGGCGACGGCGTGCTGGTCGCCGGGCGGCGGCAGCTCGTCCATGGCCCGCTCGGCCGCGGCCATGGCCTCGGTGAACTCCCGGCCGGTCGCGGTGAGTCGCGGGTGCGCGCGGAGCACGGGGAGGACGGCGGCGACCTGGGCGCGGATGCGGGCGTGCTGGGCCCAGGCGCCGCGGGCTCCGTAGAGGGCGGCGCGCTGCCAGTAGCCGGCCAGGGCCAGGTGGGCGTAGGCGCCGTGCAGGAGCCCTTCCAGCGGGCGGGGGTCGGCGCGCCAGGGGGCCCAGTGCCGGGGCGTGGCGTCGGCGGTGTGCAGGGTGAGGACGTCGGCGAGGGCGGTCAGCTTGCCGTGCTGGACCTCGTGGACGAGCGTGGCGGCCAGGGCGGGCGGGGCCTGGCTGCGGGCGAGGACGGAGCCGGCGGCCGCGGGCAGGGTGGCGCCGCTGGAGCGGGAGCCGCCGCCGAGCGGGACGACGGAGCGCAGCAGCAGGCCGGTCTCGCCGGCGCGGGCGGTGTCGTACCGCTCCAGCAGGGTGAGGGCGCCGGTCCACTGGGTGTCCCAGCGCTTGTGGCCCTTGGGGGTGAGGCGGCGGGCGGCGCGGACGGGCGCGGGGCGGGCCTGCCCGGGGGCCCGGTACGGGTCGAGGTCGTCGAGGGCGGTCCGGCCGCCGGGCAGGGTGTGCAGGGGCAGGGCGGCGGGGTCGTCGGGGTCCCAGGAGCGTTCGGTGAGGGCCAGCGGGCCGGGCCGGGCCGGGTGGAGCAGGCCGAGGGTGGGCAGCGCGAGGCGGCCGCCGACGGGCTTCAGGGTGGCCTTGAAGTCGATGCCGGCGCGCAGGGCCGCGGCGACGGCGAGGGCGCCGAGGTGGCCGAGGTCGGCGGCGGGCCCCTGCGGGGCGTGCAGCCGGCGGAGGGTCTCCTCGGCCCAGACGCCGGTGGCCGGGTAGTGCAGGACGTCGTGCACGGCGTCGGGGTCGTGCCGCTCGGCCTCCTCCAGCAGGGCCCAGTGGTCCGCGGCCTCGCCGGAGCGTCCGCCGGGGGCGGCGTCGAGCACGGCGCGCAGCAGGACGAGCCGTTTGGAGTGGCGGACGGCGCGGACGAGGCGGGTGCCCTCGGCGGAGGGTTCGGTGGAGGCGAGGGCGCGCAGGACGGGCCGGGCGACGGTGAAGGCGGTGAGGGAGTCGGTCATGAGGCGGCCGCCCGGGGGACGGCGGCGCGGTCGGCGGCCCGGTGGAGGGCGGCGGCGACGTGCCGGATGACGGTCTGGAGGTCCTCGCAGTAGACGGACGGCTGCCGGAAGCCCTCGCCGGCGCGGTAGCGGTGCGGGTAGTGGCCGCCGCCGCATACGGCGACCAGCTCGCAGGCCCGGCAGGGGTCGGCGAGGGCTGCCGCCCCGAGCTGGCGGGCGGCCAGTCCCGGGTGGTCGAGCAGGTCGTCGAAGCTGTGGGTCCGCAGCGCCATTCCGGTGGCGGCCGCGCCCTCGTACGCGGATTTGAGCGAGTCGGCCTGCTCCAGGGTGCCGTCGGTCTCGATCACGGCGGTGGCGGCGGGGGCGAGGCCGAGGGTCTCGGTGGCGGCGGGCAGGCCGAGCAGCAGGGCGATGATCTCCTCGAACATCCGGATCCGGGTCCGCAGCGCCCCGTCGTGCCACCAGCGTTCGAACACGGCGATCAGCCAGTCGGCGTACGGGGTGCTGCCCGGGCGGTGACCGGGCGGCGGGGTGCTCCAGTTGGCGAGGGGCAGCAGCAGGCCGATGCTCGGCGGGGCGAAGGCGAGCAGGGACTCGTACGTCCGCACCGGGTCCTGGGCGGGGTCGATCACGCACAGCACGCCGGCGTAGCTCTCGGGGTGTCGGGCGAGCAGCCGCAGCCCGCGGGCGGCCGCGCCGAACCCGGGCCGCCCGGCGTGGTCCACGCGGCGGCTGTTGTGCTCGGGCAGCCCCCCGTCCAGGCTGACGCCGATGCGGATCC
The DNA here is from genome assembly GCF_051550185.1 of Streptomyces pallidus (ex Mingjun et al. 2026). Classification (NCBI taxonomy): domain Bacteria; kingdom Bacillati; phylum Actinomycetota; class Actinomycetes; order Kitasatosporales; family Streptomycetaceae; genus Streptomyces; species Streptomyces pallidus (ex Mingjun et al. 2026). The sequence goes on from NZ_CP196181.1 coordinate 2,747,497, forward strand.
CGGCGGCGGCGAGCGCGCTGAGCCGGCCGCGGGTGAGCAGGGTGCCGTTGGTCTGGACGGTGGCGGTGACCCTGGTGCGCGGGGAGGCCGCGTGCAGGGCCGCCCGTACGGCGTCGACGGGGGCGGCCAGCTCGGCGGGGGCGGTGAGCAGCGGTTCGCCGCCGTGCAGGACGAGGTCGACGCGGTTCAGGCGGTGTGCGGCGGCGTGCTCGGCGATGCGGGCGGCGGCGCGGGCGGTGGTTTCGGGGGACATGGCGGCGGGTCGGCCGCGCCAGCTCCGGTCGGCCATCTCGTACACGTAGCAGTAGGTGCAGGCGAGATTGCAGCGGCTGCGGGTCTTCAGCACGAACTGCCTCACGGGGTGCGGGCGGTGGCCGGCCGCGCGGAGCGCGGGGACGTCGAGCCGGGCGTAGGGCCAGGGGGCGTGGGCCCGGTGCGCGGGCAGCGCGGACCCGCCGCTCCTGTCCGTGTGCCCCATCGCCTGCACCTCCTCGCCCGGCCGCCTGCCCCGGCGGACGGTCCAATCCCTGCCCGGGGTTCGGCACCGGCTAACGGCGGAAACGGGTCAACTGTGGGTGCGCTGCGTGGCCTTGGGGATGCGGTGCGTGAGCGGCCGCTCAGTTGACGCCGGAGTCGAAGGCGTTGAGGATCTCGGCGGGGTGGGTCACCCGTTCCACCATGCCCTCGATGACCCGGGCCAGCACGGGGTGGTCGATCCCGCGCAGTGCGGCCAGGTCGTATCCGGACAGGTCGGGGAGGCGGGGCGCGCAGGCCGTCGGCCGGTCGGCGCCCGCTCCCGGGGCCGCTCCCGGCTCTCCGGCCGGGACGCCGCCGAGGGCGTGCGCGCCGCGGCCCGGGCCGCCGTCCGCCTCCGTTTCCGCCTCCGTTTCCGTCTCCGTCTCCGTCTCCGTGTCGGTGTGCGTACCGGTGTCCCTTTCCCCTTCCGTGCGCGCCGCCGCTTCCGTGCGCGATGCCTGATGCCGGATCACCATGGGCTGCCCGTCCCCCCGTTGAGTCGCCGTATCGAATCGCGTGCGGTGTCGCGTGTTGCGTTGTCCGATGGCCCGCCCGTTGAAAGGTTCCCGCGGGCGGGCCCTTCACGCCCCGGGCGCCGGCTTCACAGCCCGGCCTCCAGGGTGCGGACCCGGGAGGCCAGCGCCTCCCGGCGGTCCGCGGCCGCCTCCCCGAGCCCCCGCCACAGCTCCAGGGCGGACCGGTAGGCGTCGAGCGCGGCCCGGGGCCGGGCCAGCCGCTCCAGCACCCCGCCGCGCAGCTCCTGGACTCTGGCGGCGATCTCGACGGCCACCTCCCGGCGGTCCGCGCGGTCGGCCTCCAGGGCCGCCCGCCAGGCCCGCCGGTAGGAGTCGGCGGCCCGGTCGAGGCGGTCCAGGGCCCGGGTGTGGGCGTGGATCTCCTGCTGGACGTCGCCGTGCTCCCGCCAGGCGCGGGCCTGCTCCAGCGGGCTGCGGCTGTGCCGGACGGCCAGCTCCAGCAGGTACTCGGCCTCCCGCAGGTCCACCACGTCGCCCTCGTAGCCGTGCCGCAGCCGCAGCCCCGCCGCGAGCCGCACCAGCCGGTGCGCGGAGCGGGCGTCGGACTGCGGGACCGCGGCCCGGCTGTCGCGCAGCACCCGTACGGCCGCCGAGGTGAACCGCCGTCCGCCCGCGGCCCGGGCCCGCTCCAGGAGTACGTCGCCCCACTCGGGCAGCAGCTCCGCGTAGGCCTCCGCGTCACGGGGGATCAGCCGGCGGGCCCGCCCGTACGCGTCGGCCGCGTCCTCCAGCGCCGTCGGGTCCGCGTCCCGCGCGGACCGGGCCCGGTGCACGCGGGCCAGGCACACCAGCGCGGCGAGCCGGAGCTCCGGGTCGCCGTCGGCCTCGGCCAGCGCCCGGGCCAGCTGGCCGGACGCCTCCTCCAGCCGGGCGGGCAGGTAGCGCAGGGCCGTGGCCAGGTCCACCCGCAGCCGCGCGGTGCGCGCCCGGTCCCGGCCCGGCCCGGGAGCCGACCCATCGGACTCGGCCGTCCCCGGCCCGGATCCGGCCGCCACGGGCCGCCCGCTGGCACGTACGGGCACCTCGGCCCCGGAGGGCCCGGCCCCCGTCCCGGCAGGCCCGGCGGTCCCCGCGACCGCGGCACCCGCTCCGACTGCGTCCCGGGAGGGTCCCGGCGCCGGCCCCGCCGGCCCCGCGCCGCCCGGGTCCGCTCCGGCGGCCGGGCCGCGTCCCGGCAGGGCGTCCGCCCCCGCTCCCCCGGCCGTCTCCGGCAGCCCCGATGCCAGGTGTCCGGCGGCCTGCTCGGCCAGCGCGGTGCGTTCCACCGGGTCGGGGGTGCGGGGCAGCAGGGCCAGCAGCACCCGCCCCAGGGCCGGCCGCAGCACGCCCGGGTCGGCCCCGGTCCCCGGCCCGGCCCCGGAGCCGGCCAGGGCCTCCAGCACGGCCCGGGCCTGGAGCAGGGGTATCGGGTCGTCGCGGAGCTCGCCCAGCGCGACCAGGGCCCGGGCCTGCCGCACCGTGCAGTCCAGCCGCAGCCGCGCGTCGCCGTCCGGGGCGGCGGCCGCGGCCGCGAACTCCCGTTCGGCGGCGGCCAGCAGCTCCGCGGTCAGCAGTTCCGCGTCCGGCCGCTCGGCCGGCGCCGCCCGCGCCCGCTCGTACAGCACCCGGCCGCGCAGCGCCCTGGCGGGGGCGGTGTGCAGTGCGCCCACGGCCTGCTCGGCCTCGGCCAGCAGTTCCGGGTCCCGCTGCCGGGCCCACAGGCGCAGCAGGGCCCCGGCCAGCTCGCACTCGGCCTCGCCGGCCGGGTCGTCGGGGCCGGCGGGGGCGGCCAGCGCGCGGCGCAGCACGGCGACGGCCTCGTACAGTCCGCGCTGGGCGCCGTCGCCCCCCAGCCGGTCCTGGGCGGCGAGCCGGTCGCGGGCCGTGCGCACGGCCCAGCCCCGTCCGGGCGGGGGCGCGGCGGGTTCCGGGCCGGCGGTGTCCTGCTGGGCGGGTCCGGGCAGGTAGCGGCGTACGACGCGGGCGGAGACCTCGGCGAAGGCCTGCGGGAGCGGCGCGGCGGGGACCCGCTCGTCGCCGCCCTCCTCGACCACGGGTTCCCCGGTGAGCTGGGAGGCGGCGAGCGCGGGGAAGTTGCGGACCCCGCGCCCGAAGTGCGCGAGGACGTACTCCGAGCAGTGCTTGAGGACGAGGGCGGCCTCGTCTCGGCCGAGCGGCCCGAGCAGGACGTCCTGGACGCCGGGGGTGAACTCGTACCACTCCCCCGGCGCCGGGCCGCGCCGCAGCAGCCCGCTGAGCAGCACTTCCGCCAGGTCGGAGGGTTCGGAGTCGGGCAGCATGGTGCGCTGGACGAGCCGCATCACGGGCAGGGTGAGCGGGGCGGCGGACAGGTAGACGGCGAGCTGTACGGCGCGCGGCGAGGCGGAGGAGTAGAAGCGGCGCACGAGTTCGCGGGGCGGCCGCACGGCCCGCGGCGGCGGGAGGGGCGCGGCGGGGTGGTCGGCGAGGACGCGTCCCACCTCGGCCGGTACGGGCCCGGTGCCGAAGCCGGCGACGAGGCGGGCCCAGGCGCCGAGCGCGGTGGCGTTCGGCGGGAGGACGGGGACGGTGAGGCCGCCGCGGAGCCGGCCGGGGCGGGCGGGCCGGTCGGGCCGGAACCTGAGTTTGCCGGCGCCGCCCTCGACGCGGGTGAGGGTGCCCCGCTCGGTCGGCAGCCAGCTGCGGTTCCACAGCCGTTGGGGCAGCGGCTGGACGACGACGCAGGGGGTGCATTCGGCCCAGCGGTGCAGGACCCGCTGGGCTTCGCCCTCCCGCCACAGGGGCCCGGCGCAGTCGGAGACGACCATGGTGAGGGAGCGTCCGCTGGGGTCGCGGAGCTGGTCGCCGGAGCGCAGCCGGGTGCCGGGGGCGGAGGCCTGGCCGAGGGCGGCGCGGCCGTCGGCGAGCCGGTGCAGGTAGTGGACCTGTACGTCGCGGAAGGCGCCGAGGCGTTCGCAGACGCCGCGCAGTTCCTCGAACATGTCCTGCCACACGGCCATGGAGGGCGAGGTGTCCATCACGAGCCGGACGGTGGCCTCGCGGCGGCTCTCGGGCCGCAGGACGGGGATGACGAGGCCGAGGGCGCGGGCGCTGGCCTCGGCGGTGGCGGGTTCGTCGAGGACGAGCCGGGTGGGCGGACCGGGCGGGCGGTGCCGCTGGAGGGAGCGCAGCGCGCGCTGTATCTCCAGGATCCGGGGCAGTGCGGCGGCGCCGGGGACGCGTACGGGCACGCCGGCTCCGCCGGGCAAGGCGGCGGGGTCCTCGGCGGCGGCGCCGCGCATGCGGGCGGCGTAGAGCCGGACCGGGTCCTCGGGCGGGTGGACGGCGGGCGGGGGGCCCTCCTCGGGCGGCGGCTGGTCGCGCGGTGCGGGCCGGCGCGGGGGGCGGGCGGCGCGGGCGGGGGCGGCGGCGGGGGCGGGCGGGCCGATCCGGCCGGCGAGCCAGAGCGCGTCGGCGAGCTCCTCGGCGGAGGGGTCGAGTCCGGCGGCGCGCAGCAGGCCGGCCAGGTCGCGGATCTCGGGGGGCGCGGGGGCGTGCCGCCCGGCCGGGGCGGGGGGGCCGGCGGGAGGTCCGGCGGGGCGTCCGGCGGGGGCTGGAGGGGTCGGCACGGGCGTCACCTCGGGCGGTCGAGGCGTTGGATGAGCAGGTCGGCGAGGTCCTCCCGGGTGGGCGGGGAGGCGTAGTGGGTGAGGTAGATGGCGTTCAGGAGCTGGTCGGCGGCGACGAGTTCGGACTGGGAGCGGCTGAGGAACTCGCGGATCAGGTCGGCGCCGAGCCGGGCGGCGTCCTCGCCGAGGTGGGCGCGGACCATGGTGGCGAGGCGTTTCTCGCCGGGCTGGCCGAGTTTGAGCTGGATGCAGCGGCGCAGCAGGGCGGCGGGGAAGTCCCGTTCGCCGTTGCTGGTGAGGATGATGAAGGGGAAGGCCCGGCAGCGGACGCGGCCGTCGCGGACGGTCACCTTGGCCCCGTCGTCGGTGAGGACCTGCACCTCGGGCTCGCTGTCGGCGACGCGTTCCAGTTCGGGCAGGGAGAACTCGCCCTCCTCCAGGACGTTGAGGAGGTCGTTGGGCAGGTCGATGTCGCTCTTGTCGAGTTCGTCGACGAGGAGGACGCGGGGCCGCCGGCCGGGCAGCAGGGCGGTGCCGAGCGGGCCGAGCCGGATGTACTTGCCGATGCCGGGCGCGCCGCCGGGGCTGCCGCCGCTGGCGGCGATCTGCACGTCCTGGAGCCGGCCGATGGCGTCGTAGCGGTACAGGCCCTCCTGGAGCACGGTCCGGGAGACCACGGGCCAGCGCAGCACCCGGCCGAGTTTGAGTTCGTGGGCGACGGCGTGGGCGAGGGTGGACTTGCCGGTGCCGGGGTAGCCGGTCACGAGCAGCGGCCGGCGCAGGTAGAGGGCCGCGTTGATGGCCTCCAGCTCCTCCGGCTCGGGCCGGTGGAGTTCGGCGGCCTGCCGGTGCGCGCCGAGCCGGCGCGCGACGCTGCCGTCGGCGGTGGCGGCCGGTAACGGGGGTTCGCCGACCGGCCCGCCGTCGAAGTCCCGCCAGGGTGGTGGGTCGGGCAGGGTGTCGATGCCGTCGTGGGGTTCGCCGACCCCACGGTAGATGAGCCATTCCTCGTTCACGTCCGTCCCCTCCCGGGTCCCCTCCCGCGGGTCCCCTCCCGCCCGTCACAGGTCCCCCTGCAGCGGCTCTTCCTCGGGCAGGGCGCGGGCCGGGTCGTCCCAGACGAGGGCCATCCCGTTCGCCCAGTAGGCGTCGGGGTCCGCCCCGTGGGCGCGGGCCCGCAGCGCCTGCAGCCGCACCGGCAGCGGTGCGCCCCGCCCGGCCTCGGTCAGTTCCTCGCGCAGTCCGCGGTGGAACGGTGCGCAGGACTCCCCCGGGTCGGCCGGGGGCCGCCGGGTGACCGCCACCCCGTACCCGGCGTCGCGGACCGCGTACAGGGATCCGCGGGTGGGTTCCGCGTCGGCGGTCCGGCAGTGCACCGGCACGGTGTTGTCCGCGAGTCCGTCCAGCCAGGCCGGGGACGGGCTGCGGGGCCGACCGCGGGCGCAGTCGGCCCGTTCGTCCAGCAGCGGCCCCGCCTGGACGCGCGCCCAGCGGTCGGCCCTGCGGTGGGCGGCGTCGGCGTCGGCGGGGTGCGCGCCGTCGCCTCCGGCGGGGTGGCGCAGCACGACGGGCCGCTGGACGCCGAGCGGGACCCGCCCGGTCAGCACCCAGGTGTCCACCGGCAGTCCGAACAGTTCGGGGGCCACGGCGACTTCGAGGACGGCGGCGGCCTCGTGGGTGTCGCAGCGGCGGAAGGCCTCGGCGAGGGCGTCGCGCACCGCCTCCGGCAGCCCGGCCCGGGTGGCGCGGACGCCGGAGCCGACGGGGGTGACCCGGCCGGGGTGGGCGGGGCCGGCGAGGACGGAGACGCGCCAGTCGTAGACGTCCTCCCACCCGTGGGCCCAGGCCTCCAGCAGTACGGAGGGCCCCTGGGGCAGGGGGTCGCCGGGCCGGCCGTGCTGCTGGGGGCCCGGGGCGCCGTACGCGGCGCGGGCACGGCGGCGGCGTTGCCGTTCGGCGAGGCCCTGGTCGCGGCGTTCGCCGAGTTCCCGGCGCAGGGGCCGCCAGAGCCGTTCGGCGGTGGCGCGGACCCAGTCCCACAGTTCCTCGTCGGCGCCGGGGGCGGGCGGCTCGCGGAAGTCGGCGACGCTGACGTCGGTGGCGTACCGCAGCATGGCGGCGGCCTCGCCGGCGCCGCCGGGCGGGTCGTGGAGCATGCCGAGGCCGTCGCGCCAGCTGAGCGGGGCGGGCAGGGCGGGGTCGGGTTCCTCGCCGCGGGCGGCCTCGACGAGGGCGCGGACCGCCTCGGAGGACGGGGGCGGCGGCAGTTCGGCGAGCAGCCCGCACAGGGTGGTGCGCTCGGCGGGGGTCAGCCGGCCCGCCGCGGTGTACGGGGCGCCGGAGCCGGGGAGTGGGGCGGGGCCGGCGGTGGCGGCCCGGGCGGCGCCGAGGGCGCCGAGTTCGCCGTGCAGGTCGGTCCAGGTGCGGCGGGTGTCGAGGTCGCTGAGGTGCTGGTCGTAGTGGTAGAGGTCGTGGGCCTGCATGACCCGGCGGTAGAGGCCGACCTGGCCGGTGGCGGCCAGGGGCAGGGTGCGCAGCTGGATGACGGAGACGGCGAGTCCGCCGCCGCCGGTGTGCCGGCGGGCCTTGACGACGCCGACGACCTCGCCGTGGGCGAGGTCCACGACGGGGCCTCCGGACATGCCGGGTTCGATCTCGTCGTCGTCGCCGAGGCGCAGGGCGGCGCCGCCGCCCGCGGTTCCGCGCAGCCGGGTGGTGCGGCCGGTGATCTCGGGGGTGCCGAGGTCCTCGGTGCAGCCGAAGTAGGCGACCTCGTCGAGGCGCGGCCGGGCGCGGTCGGTGAGGCGTACGCAGGCGTGGGAGACGGGGGCGAGGACGCGGACGAGGGCCAGGTCGGGGAGGTCCCACAGGGCGCGGCGGGCGGGCCGGCGCTCTTCGAGCCGTTCCGGCAGGACGCATTCGACGCGGCCGGTGACGGTCCCGGTGGTGCGGGGGCCGGAGGAGAAGGTGATGCCGAGCTCACGTCCCGCGAGACGCACCGCAGCACCCCCTTCGCCGACGACGTGCGCGCAGGTCAGGACCCAGCCGGGGGCGATGAAGAAGCCGCTCCCCCAGGTGGGGCCGGTCCCGGGGGGTGCATACCCGTCGGGGGCGGCGTGGACGCGTACGGTCGCGGCCTGGACCAGGGGTTCGAGGAGTTCGTAGGCGCGTGCGGTGCCGTCGGTGCGCGCGTCTGGCATCCCCCGCCCCTCTCGCGATTGGAAAGGCACTCCAGGCTAGCGCCGGGGCCGGTCGGAGGGGAGGTCTCGCCGGTTATGCGGATTATCCTGGCGGGAAACATCCGCATGCACATCTTCATCACGGCACGGAGCCCGACTTGTACTTCACCGATCGCGGCATCGAGGAGCTGGAGAAGCGGCGCGGCGAGGAGGAGGTCACTTTCGAGTGGCTGGCCGAGCAGCTGCGTACGTTCGTCGACCTGAACCCGGACTTCGAGGTCCCGGTGGAGCGGCTGGCCACGTGGCTGGCGCGGCTGGACGACGAGGACGACGAGGACGAGTGAGACCGGCGGGACCTGCGGCGCGAGCGCGCGGGGCCCGCTGCGGCGGAGGGGCCCGACCGGTGACGGTCGGGCCCCTCCGGCGTCATGGGGGGAGGCGCGCCTCAGGCGGCCTTGGTCTCCCAGAAGATGCGGTCGATCTCGGCGATGAGGTCGAGGGCCTTCTGGCCGGTCGCCGGGTCGTTGGACGCCTTGGCGGCCGAGAGGGCCTTCAGGGTGTCGTTGACCAGGGTGTGCAGCTGCGGGTACTTCTCGAAGTGCGGCGGCTTGAAGTAGTCGCTCCACAGCACCGAGACGTGGTGCTTGGCGAGCTCGGCGCGCTGCTCCTTGATGGTGATGGCGCGGGCGCGGAAGTCGGCGTCCTCGTTGGCCTGGTACTTCTCCTGGACGGCCTTGACCGACTCGGCCTCGATGCGGGCCTGGGCAGGGTCGTACACGCCGCACGGCAGGTCGCAGTGGGCGGAGACCTTCGCCTTGGGGGCGAAGAGGCGGGAAAGCATGGAGATTCTTCCTCCTCGTGATCGTCTTCTCAAGGGGGAGATTACTCCGTGGCACAGCGGATTTCGCGAGCGGCCCCATGGGCTTAGGACAAAAGTCCAGGGCGGGTCGTGCCGTGGTGAGCGAACGTACGGCGGGGTGCGGCAGCATGCCCGGTGAGGAACGAGCGGGCGAGGAGGTCGCGGATGGCGGGCAGGACGGCGGGTAGGGGCGGTTCCCGGTTCGAGGTGCTGGAGGTGACGGGGCCGTCGATGGCGCCGACGCTGCTGCACGGCGACCGGCTGGTGGTGCGGTACGGGGCGGTCGTGCGGCCGGGTGACGTGGTGGTGCTGCGCCACCCGTTCCAGCAGGACCTGCTGGTGGTGAAGCGGGCGGTGGAGCGGCGGCCGGGCGGCTGGTGGGTGCTCGGGGACAACCCGTTCAACACGACCGGCGACAGCACCGACTACGGGGCGGTGCCCGAGGACCTGGTGCTGGCGACGGCGGTGCTGCGGTTCCGGCCGCGCCCGGAGGATCAGAGCTCGCTGAGGGCGCGGCTGTCCTGGGCGGCCTCGGCGCTGCGGCCGCTGCGGGCGGACGCCTCGGCCTCCAGCCGCTTGCGGGCGCGGTAGGCGGCGACGTTCGCCCGGGTGGCGCAGCGGTCGGAGCAGTAGCGCCGGGAGCGGTTGGTGGAGGTGTCCAGGTAGGCGTTGCGGCAGGGCGGCGCCTGGCACAGGCCGAGGCGGTCGGGGCCGTGCTCGGTGAGGTGGAACGCCAGGCCGAAGGAGGCGATGGCGGCGTAGCCCGCGGAGGCGTTCGAGGGGTGGTCGGCGAGGTGGATGTGCCACTTGGGGGTGCCGTCCTCGTCCAGGGTCTCGTGGCCGGAGACCTGGGGGCTGACCGGGAACTCCATGAGCAGGGAGTTGAGCAGGTCGACCGCGAGGACGTGGTCGCCGCCGTCGGCGGCCTCGAAGACGGCCCGCAGCCGGCCGCGGACGTTGCGGAAGCGGGTCACGTCGGTGTCGGTGACCCGGCGGGCCATCTGCGTGCTGGCGCCGAAGAGGGCGCGCACGGCGTCGACCGAGGTGAGGGCGTCCTTGTTGCGGGCCGGCTCCTCGGTGTTGACCAGGCGCACGGCGAAGTCCGAGTAATGGGCCAGTTCCACTTGTAGTCCTTACGGATGCAGACGAGGGTCCGGGTAACAGCTGCTACGTATTCGAGGGTATTACGGGTGGAGGGGTTCGCGATGACGCGTACGGCGACCGACTGGCAGGCCCGGCAGGACACCCGGGACCGTCAGCGGGAGGCGTACGCGCCGGACCGCGAGGAGCGGTTCCGCGTGATGCCGGACATGCTGGAGGCGTTCGTCGGCCCCACCCCCCGGGTGCTGGATCTGGCGTGCCGTACGGGAAGTATTACGGACCGCGTCCTCAAGCGGTTCCCGGGCGCGACGAGCACGGGCGTACGACGCCGTGCTTGACGGCCACCGCGCTGCACCGGCTGCACAGCCGCAGCTCGCGACCCTCTACGGGCAGCTCGCCCCGTTGGTGCGCGGGGGCGGGGTCTTCGGGAACGCCGACCACATGCCCGACGCCTCGACCCCGCGGATCAACGGGGCCGACCGCGCCGCCCGGGACGCGCGGCCTGGTGCTCCCCCTCCGGCTCCCTGGTCCCCGGTCTGAGGCAGGAGTCCTCGGAGGGGAGCGAGGACCTGCGGAACGCGGGAGGGGCGGTACGGGATCCGTACCGCCCCTCCCGGGGTGTCGGGCGCCGGCCCGGCCGGCTCAGAGCACCTTGGACAGGAACGCCTTCGTCCGGTCGTGCTGCGGGTTGCCCAGGACCTCGCGCGGGTGGCCGGACTCGACCACGACGCCGCCGTCCATGAAGACGAGGTTGTCGCCGACCTCGCGGGCGAAGCCCATCTCGTGCGTGACCACGACCATGGTCATGCCCGACTCGGCCAGGTCCCGCATGACGTCGAGGACGTCGCCGACGAGCTCGGGGTCGAGCGCCGAGGTGGGCTCGTCGAACAGCATCAGCTTCGGCTCCATGGCCAGCGCACGGGCGATCGCCACGCGCTGCTGCTGGCCGCCGGAGAGCTGCGAGGGGTAGTTCCCGCCCTTGTCGCCGAGGCCGACCCGGTCGAGCAGCTTGATGGCGCGCTCGCGGGCCACCGCCTTGGACTCGCGCTTGACCATCACCGGCGCTTCCATGACGTTCTCGATGGCCGTCATGTGCGGGAAGAGGTTGAAGCGCTGGAAGACCATGCCGATGTCCCGGCGCTGGGCCGCGACCTCGCTGTCCTTCAGCTCGTAGAGCTTGTCGCCCTTCTGGCGGTAGCCGACGAGCTGGCCGTCGACGTAGAGCTTGCCGCCGTTGACCTTCTCCAGGTGGTTGATGCACCGGAGGAAGGTCGACTTGCCCGAGCCCGAGGGGCCGATCAGGCAGAACACCTCACGCGGGGCGACCTCCAGGTCGATGCCCTTGAGGATGTGCGCCGCGCCGTAGGACTTGTGGACGCCCTCGGCCTTCACCATGGCAGTCGTCATCAGGCCACCGCCTTGCGGTTCGAGAAGCGGGAGATGTTCGCCTTGAGCTTCTGCCACGGCGTGGGCGGCAGGGTGCGCAGCGCACCGCGGGCGTAGTGCCGCTCCAGGTAGTACTGGCCGATCGAGAAGACGCTGGTCAGCGCCAGGTACCAGATGGACGCGACGAAGAACATCTCCATCACCGCGAACGAGGTGGACGCGATGTCCTGGGCGGCCCGCAGCAGGTCGAAGTACTGCACGGCCACGACCAGCGACGAGGTCTTGAGCATGTTGATGAACTCGTTGCCCGTCGGCGGGACGATCACGCGCATGGCCTGCGGGAGGACCACGCGGCGCATGGTCTGCGTCTGGGTCATGCCCAGGGCGTGCGAGGCCTCGGTCTGGCCCTCGTCGACGGACTGGATGCCGGCGCGGACGATCTCCGCCATGTACGCGCCCTCGTTCAGGCCGAGGCCCAGCAGGGCGGCCAGGAACGGCGTCATGACCTGGGTCATCTCGTCCTTGTAGAACCCGAGGTTCAGGATCGGGAAGATCAGGGCGAGGTTGAACCAGATGAGGAGCTGGACGTACACCGGGGTACCGCGGAAGAACCAGATGTAGAACCAGGCGATCGTGCTGGTCACGGGGTTCTTCGAGAGCCGCATCACCGCGAAGACGACACCGAGGACCAGACCCAGCGCCATCGAGGTGACGCTGATCCAGATGGTGTTGCCGACACCCTTGATGATCGTGGGGTCGAACAGCTTCTCGGGCACGGTGGCCCAGCGCACGTTGCCCTGGGAGAAGGCGTAGACGAGCGCTGCGGCGAGTGCGAGGACGACCACGGCGCTGATCCACCGGCCGTAGTGGCGCACCGGGATGGCGCGGATCGCCTCGTGGGGGACGGCCCCGGCCGGCGGGTTGTCCGCCGGGCCGGAGGCCTTGTGGAGCTTGTCAGTCACAGTGACTGCCCTTCGATGGTGCAAGGAAGACGAAGTACGAGGGGAGTACTCCGCGGGGTCACTGGCCGGCGTTGACCTTGGCCTCGGTCACGGCGCCGGAGCCCGCGTTCCACTTGTCCAGGGCGGCCTTGTAGGTGCCGTCCTTGATGATCGCGTCCAGCGCTTCCTTCAGCGCGTCGCGCAGCTGGGTGTTCTTCTTGTCCACGGCGATGCCGAAGAGGCCGGCGTCGGACGGGTCCGGGACCGCCTCGAAGTCGTTGCCGCCGCCCGCGGTCTTCGCGATGTACGCGGCGACCGGGGAGTCGTTCAGGTCGGCGGCGGCGCCGCCGGCCTTCACACGGGTCTGGGCCTCGGCGTCGGTCGGGAAGGACTCGATGGAGAGCTCGCCCTTGCCGTCCGCCTTGCACTTCTCGGCCAGGTCCTTGGCGGCCTGCTCGTAGGTGGTGCCGCGCTGGACGGCGACCTTCTTGCCGCACAGGTCGGCGAGGGTCTTCAGGCCCTCCGGGTTGCCCTTCTTCACCAGCAGGGCGGTGGAGGAGGAGAAGTAGTCGACGAAGTCGACGCCCGCACCGGTCTTGTTGCCCTTGTCGTCCAGGCCCTCCTGGCGCTTCTTGGTGTCGCTCAGCGAGGACATGACCACGTCGCTGCGGCCGGTCTGCATGCTGCCGATCAGGGTGTCGAAGGTGCCGGACTCGAACTTGAACTGCACGCCCAGCTGCTTCGCCAGCGCCGCAGCGACGTCGGGGTCGACACCGACGATCTTGCCGCCCTCGGTGAACTCCATCGGGGCGTAGGTCGCGTCCGTACCGACCTTGATCACGCCAGCGTCCTGGATCTTCTTCGGGAGCTTGGCGAAGAGCGGGGCGGAGCTGTTCGCGGCCTGGCCCGACGGGGCCGTGGAGGCCTTGTCGGTCTGGTCGCCGCAACCGGTCAGGATCAGGGCGCCGGCGACCGCGATCGCGCCGACCGCGGCAATCCGGGACCGGGCGGCGGTCGTACGACGGGTGGTGCTTGCGGTCATGAGCTGGTTCCTCCGGCTGACTGGTGAAGAGCAAGCGAGAGCGGTCGGGCACGCACCTTCGAGTGTCGCGACCTCGTGTGAATCCGCATCTTGCCATTCGGACTGACGCATTCAGGCAGTTCGTCAGGTCAAAATCGGATAACAGGTGTCCCGGAGTGTCCAACTTGCCTGCGGGAAGCGCGTCGATGGACCGAAGAAACAGCTGTGACCTGGTCTTTTTACTGGATTATTTACGGCTCGTCTCGCCTATTGGACAGACCCGTTTGGACCTTTCGCCGAAATCGGGACAAGAGCCCTCCGGTCCCGAGGGAAGCGACTCGTCTGGGTGAGCGTTCTTCGGGTACAACGGATCCTTACACCCCTCATCCGGGGCTCAGGGCGCGCGTGCGGCGCGCCCCGCGCGTACGTGCCTCCCCTCCGCGGAGACGGGCCAACCGTCGATGCGGAGTACGTACGCGGTGCCCGCCCACCCCTTAACCAGGAGTGGCCACCCTCAACGACAGAAGACTTAAGGGGTCTAGAACAGTGGCAGCGGAGATCGTCAATCCTCGCAGCGACAGCGATACGGACAACAACCCCGACGCGGTGTTCGCACTGCACCGGGGCGGCAAGATGGCCATCCAGGCCACGGTGCCGGTCCAGAACAAGGACGACCTGTCCCTCGCCTACACGCCCGGCGTGGCGAAGGTCTGCACCGCGATCGCGGAGCAGCCCGAGCTCGTCAACGAATACACCTGGAAGTCCAACGTGGTCGCCGTCGTCACCGACGGCACGGCCGTGCTCGGACTCGGCGACATCGGGCCCGAGGCCTCCCTTCCGGTGATGGAAGGCAAGGCCATCCTCTTCAAGCAGTTCGGTGGTGTGGACGCGGTTCCGATCGCGCTCGCCACCAAGGACACCGACGAGATCGTGGACACCGTCGTCCGCCTCGCGCCCTCCTTCGGGGGGGTGAACCTGGAGGACATCTCGGCGCCGCGCTGCTTCGAGATCGAGCGCCGCCTCCAGGAGGCGCTCGACATCCCGATCTTCCACGACGACCAGCACGGCACGGCCATCGTGACCCTGGCCGCCCTGCGCAACGCCGCCAAGCTCACCGGGCGCACGCTCGGCGACCTGCGCGCCGTGATCTCGGGTGCCGGCGCGGCGGGCATCGCCATCGCCAAGATCCTCGTGGACGCGGGCATCGGTGACGTGTGCGTCACCGACCGCAAGGGCGTCGTGTCCGCCGACCGCGGCGACCTGACGGACGTCAAGGCCGAGATCGCGGGCCTGACCAACCGGTCCGGGATCACCGGCTCGCTGGAGCAGGCCCTGGCCGGCGCGGACGTGTTCATCGGCGTCTCGGGCGGCACGGTGCCCGAGGAGGCGGTGGCCTCGATGGCGAAGGACTCCTTCGTCTTCGCCATGGCCAACCCGAACCCGGAGGTCCACCCGGACGTCGCGCACAAGTACGCGGCGGTCGTGGCCACGGGCCGCTCGGACTTCCCGAACCAGATCAACAACGTGCTGGCCTTCCCGGGCATCTTCGCGGGCGCCCTCAAGGTCCGCGCCGCCCGGATCACCGAGGGCATGAAGATCGCCGCCGCCGACGCCATCGCCGGTGTCGTGGGTGACGAGCTCGCCGCCGACTACGTGATCCCGTCGCCGTTCGACGAGCGGGTCGCGGACGCGGTGGCGGCCGCGGTCGCAGCCGCGGCCAAGGCCGACGGCGTGGCCCGCCTGGGCTGACGGTACCGCTGTGCGTGAAGGGGCCCGGCCGGAGCGATCCGGTCGGGCCCCTTCACGTGCGGGCCCACCCGCGGGCGCACCCTCCCCGCCCCCGAACCGGGAGGGGTCGCGCCGCGTCGGCGAGTCGTGCGAGGCACGCCTCGGAAGAGGAGGGCGGCCTGGATGACAGGCTCATGACGAGCCGCCGCCCGGCCTGAATACTACCCCTCCCCCAGGCTTGATCTCGTCATTCCACTTAGCACTCTCCGCGACACAAGACCGCAGGTACAGCGCGTAGTTGAGTGCATGACGGACAGTTCCGTTCATGATCCAAGCACCCACTTTTCACCACCATCCCGGACGCGGGGCGACGCCACTTCGGTTCCCGGGTCCGACCTGAGGCCCGCACCTCTCCCGGAGCCGGCGGGTGCGACGAAGACCTCACCGACCCAAGGCGCGCCAGGGGTGGCCGACCCGGCTACCGGGCGGTAGCGTCGCCGCATGTTCGCTGCCTACGCCGCCCGAATCGACCGTGACCAGCCGCTGAGCGGCCTTGAGCTGGGCGAGCGCCCGGCCCCGGAGGCCCGCCCCGGCTGGGTGACCGTGAACGTCAAGGCCGCCTCCCTCAACCACCACGACCTCTGGTCGCTGCGCGGGGTCGGCCTCGCCGAGGACAAGCTCCCGATGATCCTCGGCTGCGACGCCGCCGGCATCGACCAGGACGGCAACGAGGTCGTCCTGCACTCCGTGATCGGCCAGAGCGGCCACGGCGTCGGCCCGGACGAGCCCCGGTCCATCCTGACCGAGCACTACCAGGGCACCTTCGCCGAGCAGGTCACCGTCCCCGCCTGGAACGTGCTGCGCAAGCCCGCCGAACTGTCCTTCGAGGAGGCCGCCTGCCTGCCCACGGCCTGGCTGACGGCGTACCGGATGCTCTTCACCAACGCGGGCGTCCGGCCCGGCGACTCGGTCCTGGTCCAGGGCGCGGGCGGCGGGGTCGCCACCGCGGCCATCGCCCTCGGCAAGGCGGCGGGCCTGCGGGTCTTCGCGACCAGCCGGGACGAGGCCAAGCGCGAGCGGGCCGTGGAGCTGGGCGCCGTGGAGGCCTTCGAGCCGGGCGCGCGGCTGCCGCAGCGGGTGGACGCGGTGATCGAGACGGTCGGCGCGGCCACCTGGTCGCACTCGGTCAAGTCCCTGCGCCCGGGCGGCACCCTCGTCATCTCCGGCGCCACCAGCGGCGACCGCCCGCCCCACGCCGAGCTGACCCGGATCTTCTTCCTGGAGCTCAAGGTGGTCGGCTCCACGATGGGCTCCAAGGACGAGCTGGAGGACCTGCTGTCGTTCTGCGCGGCGACCGGACTGCGGCCGGTGATCGACGAGGTGCTGCCGCTGGACCGGGCCCGCGAGGGCTTCGAAAAGCTCGCCTCGGGCGACCTCTTCGGCAAGGTCGTCCTGACCGTGTAGCCGCGCCGACCTCCCGTTTTTGTCAATGTAGGTTGACACCCCAGGGGTGTCAACCTACATTGACATGCATGACGGAAGCTACCGATCTCGCCGAGCGAGCCGGCGACCGCGACCCCCGGGTGGGCCTGCGCGCCGTCGCCGCGCTCCGGCGGCTGCTGGAGCAGCTGGAAGCCGTGCAGGTGCGCAGTGCCCGCGCACAGGGGTGGTCCTGGCAGGAGATCGCGGCCGAGCTGGGCGTCAGCCGGCAGGCCGTGCACAAGAAGCACGGGAGGGACTGATGTTCGAACGTTTCACACGGGACGCCCGGGACGCCGTGACCGGCGCCGTGACCGAGGCCCGGCGGTCCGGGGACACCACCGTCACCGAGGAGCACCTGCTCCGGGCGCTGCTGGAGCAGGGCGCACTGGACCCCCTCGGCGTCGACCGGGCCGCCGTCACCGCGGACCTGGCCGCGGCCCGGCGCCGGGGCGGCATGACCCGGGCCGACGAGGAAGCCCTCGCCGGCCTCGGGATCGACCTCGCCGAGGTCGTCTCCCGCGTCGAGGAGGTCCACGGGGCGGGTGCACTGGCCTCTGCCGCACCGCGGCGGCGGACCCTGGGGGCCTCGCTGCGCTCGGCCTTCGGCCGCCCCGGGCCGGCGAGGCGTCACGTCCCCTTCGGCGAGGGCGCCAAGAAGACCCTCGAACAGTCCCTGCGCATCGCGCTCGGCCGCCGCGAGAACCACATCACCGACCTGCACCTGCTGCTCGCCCTGCTCTCCCGGCCGGGTACGACGGCCGAGGTGCTGGCCGACCACGGCGTCACCTACGCGGTGGCCGAGGCGGGTCCGGCCGCCTGAGCGGGGGCCGGGCGCGCCGTGAGCGCCCGGCCCGCACGCACGCGCACCCCCTCCCCCCGTCGGGGATGGGGCACGCGCGTTCGCACCGCGGGTTCTAGCGGGACGGCTTCAGGACGGACGCGATGCGGTCGGCCGCGGCAGCCAGATGGGTCCGGGCCTCGGCCAGCTGGTCCCGGGTGACGCCGTGGTCGCGGGCCGCGTCGCGGACGTCGTCGCGGAAGCGGTCCAGGAGCCGGTCCATGTCGCGGGCCGGGTCGCCGGTGGGCGCGAGGTCCTCGGCCCAGCGCGGCTGCGGGCCGGCGTCCGCGGTGGAGGTGTCCGCCGTGGCGGCGGTGTCCGCCGTGGCGGCGGAGGGGCCGGACGCGCCGCCCGCGCCGGTGCCCAGCCAGCTCCCGGCCAGGCTGCCGAGGACCCCGCCGGACTTGGCGAACTGCTCCTGGAGCTGGCTCGCGATCCGCATGACCTCCTCGCGGGCCCGCTCCTGCGCCTCCTTGGCCTGGCGGCGGGCCTGCTGGGCCTCTTCACGGGCCCGGCGGCTCTCGTCCTTCGCCCGGCGCGCCTGCTCCTTCCACTCCTGTCTCGCCCGGCGCAGCTCCTCCTTGGCCGCCGCCCAGGACTCGTCCTCCACCCGGGTGGCCGAGGCGGAGGCCGCCGCCTGCATCTCGCGCCGCAGGGCGCCGGCCGCCCCGCGTACGTCGTCGCGGATCTCGGCGGCCAGTTCGGAGACCGAGTCGCGGATCTCCAGCTCCAGGTCGGCGAGTTCCCCGCCGCGGTCGGCCAGTTCGGCGCGACCGGCGTCGGTGATGGAGTACACCTTCCGCCCGCCCTCGGTGGCGTGCGTGACCAGCCCCTCGGCCTCCAGCTTGGCCAGGCGCGGGTACACCGTGCCCGCGGAGGGCGCGTACAGGCCCTGGAAGCGCTCCTCCAGCAGGCGGATCACCTCGTAGCCGTGGCGCGGGGCCTCGTCCAGGAGCTTGAGCAGGTAGAGGCGGAGACGTCCGTGGGCGAAGACGGGCGGCATGTCAGAGCACCTTCTTGTCGAGCACGAGCGGGGTGGCCGGGGCGTCGGCGGGCGGCCGGCGCAGCAGGGCGATCGAACCGGAGACGGTGGTGGCGCGCAGGCTCCCGGTGCCCGCGCCCAGGGTCCCGGTGATCCGCTTGGCGCTCATCTGGCCGGAGACCCGCAGGTCCTCGAAGGCGTTGGAGACGCCGCCGGTGGCGGTGTTGGCCTCGACCCGCGCGTCGGTCGGGTGCGGCAGGCGGATCGCCAGCTGGCCGGAGACGGAGTTCAGGGCGATGTCCACGCCGGCGGGCGCCGCGGGGTCCGCCTCCAGGTCGATCAGCATGTCGCCGCTGACCGAGTCCGCCCGTACGGTCAGGCCCGCGCCGTCGACCACGGTCAGCTCGCCGGAGACCGAGCGGAAGCCGAGCTCCCCGGTGACGGACTGGGCCTCGACGTTGCCGGAGACGGTGTGCGCGCAGACCCGGCCGGACAGCCCGACCAGGGTGGAGTCCCCGGAGACGCCGTGGATGTCGGTGCCGCCGCGGATGCCGGAGACCACGGCGGCGGCGCTGACGGCGGCCACGCGCACCCGGGTGGCGGCGGGGACGGTGAGGGTGACGGTGGCGCTGCGCTCCCAGGCCTTGCGGCCCTCCTCGTTGGAGCCGGTCCAGGCCTTCCAGGGCTTGGACTCGAACCACTTCTTGAAGCCCTGCGAGCCGTTCCAGGGCAGGTCCTCGTAGGAGAGGGTGAGGGTGCCGCCCTCCTGGACCACGAACAGGGGCGGGCCGTCGACCGCGGTCGCCTCCAGGCGCGCCGGCCCCTCGTCGGCGACGACGTTGACCGTGCCGCCGACGAGGCGGACGCGCAGCTCGGTCACCGGCTCGTCGAAGGCGAACTTCCGCGGTTCACCCACCGACCAGGTCTTCTGCTCTGCCATGGCGTCGCTCCTCCTCGGTAAGGACGCGCACGCAACATATCGCGTCTTCTGAACAACACGATATATCGCGGTCCGTCGAAGTCAAGGGCGCGGCCCCCGGCATGCCGAAGCGCCCGGCGCCGGTCCGCGGCGTCGGTACGGGGGCGGGCTTGCGGGGCGGGGCTGCGGGGCGGGGCCTGCGGGGAGGGGCCGGGCGCGGCCGCGGGCTACGAAGCGGCCAGCAGGGGGCTCGCGTGGTGGTGCAGCCAGGCGCGGTACGGCGGGGCGCTCAGGGCGGCCTCGCGGTAGGCGGCGCGGAGGTCCTCGTAGGCCTCGGCGTACTCGCCGGGCCGGGCCGCGAGCAGCAGCCGGACGGCCAGGGGGTCGCCGGCCAGCGGCCGGATCGCCATGTCGGTGCGCGGCCCGGAGGTGGGCTGGCACGGTGCGACGGCCTCGCCGGAGACGATCAGCGAGGCCGCGGTGTGGTAGTCGGCGTGCAGGACGGGCGGGTCGACCCCTGCCTCGGCGAACACCCGCCGCAGGCCGTCCCATTCGCCGTCCACCGAGGGGTCCACGGTCCACCGGTCCTCGGCGAGGTCCTGTAGCTCGACCACCGGGCGGGCGGCCGCCGGATGGTCCAGGGACATCGCCACGAACTGCGGCTCCCGCTCCATCAGGACGCGCACCTCCAGGCCGGGCGGCACCCTGAGCGGGCTGCCCTCCACCTCGTGGACGAACGCCACGTCGAGCTGGTCCGCGGCCACCATCCGCAGCAGGGCGTGCGGGGAGCCGTCGACGACCAGCGAGGTCTCGGTGTCGGGCCACCGCCGGTGCAGTCGGCGCAGCCAGCCGGGCAGGGCGCGGCTGGCCGTCGAACCGATCCGCAGCCGCGGCCCGCGGGCCGCCGCCCGGGCTTCGGCGACGAGGGCGGCCATGCCGTCGACGAGCGGGCGGGCCCGGCCGAGCACGGTCCGACCGAAAGGGGTGGGTCGGCATCCGGTCCGTTCGCGCAGGAACAGCTCGCCGTCCAGGGCGCGTTCGATACGGCGCAGCTGGGTCGTCAAGGAGGGCTGGCTCACGCCGAGCTGCCGCGCCGCCTTGTGCAGGCTGCCGGCGTCGGCGATGGCGCACAGCGCGCGCAGATGCCTCACCTCGAGCTCCATGTCCCGAGGGTAGGTCGGCGCCTGCACACTTCACCAGCCACTGACACCCCATCGAATCACGCCATTCTCAAGGATGTTGGCTTGCCGTCACCCTCCCGATAACACCGCGTTATCGCTGGCTGACATCATCCGCCGGCCCCTCAGGCTCCCGCAGACTCCGGTACCGAACGACCCACCCCCCGCACCGGATTGAGTAGGAGCCCCCCACATGCGCCACTCCCGTATGCCCCGCAAGAGCCTGCCCGCCGCCGCCGTCGGTCTGGCCCTCGCCGCCGCCCTCGGTGGTTTCGCCCCCACCGCCAGCGCCGCCTCCGCCCCGGCCGGCAGCACCGAGTCCTACGCCGCGTACGAGCGCTCACAGGAGAACCAGGCCGCCAACAAGGCGTTCTTCGAGGCGGTGCAGCGCTCGGTGGCCGAGCAGCGCGCCGCGAACCCGGGCGCCCTGGTGGTGACGGTCACGTACAACACCCGCAACGCGCCGAGCTTCCGCTCCCAGATCGCCCGCTCCACCCAGATATGGAACGGCTCGGTGTCGAACGTGAGGCTCCAGGAGGTCTCCTCCGGCGGGAACTTCGCGTACTACGAGGGCAACGACTCGCGCGGCTCGTACGCGAGCACCGACGGGCACGGCCGCGGCTACATCTTCCTGGACTACCGGCAGAACCAGCAGTACAACTCCACCCGCGTGACGGCGCACGAGACCGGCCACGTGCTGGGCCTGCCCGACCACTACTCCGGCCCCTGCTCCGAGCTGATGTCGGGCGGCGGCCCGGGCACCTCGTGCACCAACGCCAACCCGAACAGCGCCGAGCGCGCCCGCGTCAACCAGCTGTGGGCCAACGGCTTCGCCGCCTCGGGCCTGGGCACCAAGAGCTGACACCCGGCCGGCGACCGCACCCGGACGGGGCCCGCTTCCCGGTCCCGCGCGGATCCGCCCGGATCCGCGCGGGAGCCTCCCGGGACGGTGGCGCCCCGTTCCCGCCCGGGGCTAGGGCAGCTCGCCCGCCCCGGGCGCGTACTCCCGGCAGTCCGGGTTCCGGCAGGGGCCCGGCACCCACTCCGGGATGAAGATCCCGAGCGCCTTGCGCCGCCTGACGAGCGTGTCGACGGGGAGCCCGCACGCCGGGCACGAGCGCTGCTCGTGCCCGGCGTGCGGGGCGACCACCTCGTGCCCGTGCGGCAGGTGCGGCGGGTGGCGCTCGGACTGTTGCTGTTCACCGGCCATACCTCCACGGTAGGCCGGTTCCGTGCGTTCGGCGGGTTCAGCGCCTGCGCGCGTAGGTGGTGATCGTCTGGCCGCCGCCGCAGGCCATGAAGCCGGTCTGCTCCAGCTCCCGCAGCCCGAAGCCGGCGCGGGACATCGGCATGCCGGAGCCCAGGAACACCGGGTAGGTCTTGACGACGAACTCGTCGATCTCCTCGACCAGCTGCCCGGCCAGGTCGGCGCCGCCGCACAGCCAGATGCCGAGGCCCGGCTCCGCCTTCAGCTCGCGCACCCGGGCCACGGCGTCGCCGCTGGTCAGCTTCACCGCCGGGTCGGGCGGGGTGACGAGGGACCGGGAGACCACGTACTGGTCGAGGTGGGCGTACGGGCTGGTCATGCCGGCCTTGAGGCCCGGTGCGTAGGTGGCGCGGCCCGCAGTGGTCAGGCTGCGGTCGTCGGCTGCGGCTTGCGCCACATCGGCCACATCAGCGGCCCGTCCGGCAGCTGCACCGCCTCGCCCGTGAACTCCCAGCCGAGCCGCTCGTACAGCCGCATGCTCCGCTCGCTGCTCGCCTCCAGGTACGCGGGCACGCCCTCCCGGTCGCAGCGGTCCAGGACGGGCCGCATCAGCCCGGTCCCCAGCCCCCGGCCCTGCCACCCGGGGGCGACCGCGATCATCAGCAGGTACTCGTGCTCCTCGGCCGTCGGGTGCACCGCGCCCGTCAGCCTGCCGACCAGCTCGCAGCGCTCGTTGTCCGGGTCGGCCGCCGCGCGCATCCGGGCCGGGACGTCGTCCTCGGCGGCCCCGTCCTGCGGCTCGCCGGCCGGGACCCTCAGCCACAGGGCGGCCGCCGAGCCGTCCGCGGCGTAGTCGATCCGGCCCTCCTCCAGCGCCACGTCGACGAAGACCCCGAGGAAGGCGCCGTGCACGGCGGCCCGGTGCTCCGGATCGGGGAAGACCCAGCTGCTCACCGGGTCCTCGCGGAACGCCTCGTCGAGCAGCCGTGCCACCGCGTCCCGGTCCGACCGGCCCGCCCGGCGTATCTCCAGCACCACTGGTCACACCCTTCGCTCACGTGTTCAACAACCGGGAGCGATCCTAGAGTTGGACCACGACGGCCGAAAGCCCCGTTCCGGCACCGTGCAGTGCCGGAACGGGGCTTGCGCACCGCTCGTTCTCCGCTACTCCCCCGCCGGGTGCGCCCGGTTCACCGGGTGCGGCGGCACCACCGGCTCACCGGGTGCGGCGGCACCACCGGCTCACCGGGTGCGGCGCGTGACGAACTCCGCCAGCGCCAGCAGCCCGCCCGCCGCCCCGAGGTCCGGGACCGCCCGGGACAGCTGCTGCACCGCCCGGCCCATCCGGTCCGCGGCATGGGCCTGCGCCCAGTCGCGCCCGCCGGCCCGCTCCACGGCGTCCGCGGCGCGCCGGACGTCGTCCCCGGTCATGGGACCCGCGTACAGGGCGGCCAGTTCCTCGCCCGCCGCGGTGCCCGAGGTGAGGGCGGCGACCACCGGGAGGGACTTCTTGCGGGCGATCAGGTCCGCCCCGGCGGGCTTGCCCGTGTGTCCGGGATCCCCCCAGATGCCGAGCAGGTCGTCGATCAGCTGGAAGGCCAGGCCGGCCTCCCGCCCGAAGGCGTCCAGCGCCTCGACCTCGTCCGGCTCGGCGCCGGCGTACAGCGCGCCGAGCGCACAGGCGCAGCCCAGCAGCGCGCCGGTCTTGGCCGTGGCCATGTCCAGGCACTCGTCGAGCGGGACGTGCGCCCGCTGTTCGAAGGCGCAGTCGGCCTGCTGGCCCGCGCACAGCTCGATCACGCAGGACGCGAGCCGGGCGGAGGCGGCCCCCGACGCGGGGTGCGGGTCCTGCGCCAGCAGCCGCTGCGCGAGGGCGGCCATCGCGTCCCCGGTGATGACCGCGTCCGGCACCCCGAACACGGTCCAGGCCGTGGCCCGCCCCCGCCGCGCCACGTCCTCGTCGATGACGTCGTCGTGCAGCAGTGTGAAGTTGTGCGCCAGTTCCACGGCCGCCGCCGCCCGCACCACGCCCTCGGGCACGCCGCCGGCCCGGCCGTCCTGCCCGTCCCCGTCGCGGCGCAGGGCGCGGGCGGCGGCCAGCACCAGGGCGGGCCGGATGGCCTTGCCCGCGCTGCCCGCTGCCGGGGTGCCGTCCGCGTGCTCCCAGCCGAAGTGGTACATGGCCACCCGGCGCATGGGGCCGGGCAGGCCCTCCAGTGCCCGGCGCAGTTCCGGATCGACCGCCCTTCGTGCCCGTTCCAGCAGGGCCGCGGCCTCCTGCCCCTCGCTCGTGGTGATCGCCTCAGTGGTACCCATCGATGCCCCCGATCCCTGGTGTCGTCCGGCCCGGCCGCTCAGCGCCGGCGGGCGATCTCGACGTTCTCCAGGACGCCCAACGCGTCCGGCACCAGCACGGCCGCGGAGAAGTAGGTCGTGACCAGGTAGGAGATGATCGCCTGCTCGTTGATGCCCATGAACCGCACCGAGGTGCTCGGCTCGATCTCGTCCGGGATGCCGGGCTGGTGCAGGCCGATCACGCCGGACTCGTCCTCACCGGTGCGCAGGCAGAGGACGGACGTCGTCCGGGTGTCACTGATCGGGATCTTGTCGCACGGGAAGATCGGCACGCCGCGCCACGTGGCGATCCGGGTCCCCTCGACGTCGACGGTCTCCGGGTACAGGCCGCGCTCGTTGCACTCGCGGCCGAAGGCGGCGATGGCACGGGGGTGGGCGAGGAAGAGCTTCGAGCCGCGCCGCATGCTGAGCAGCTGGTCCATGTCGTCCGGGGTGGGCGCGCCGGCGTGCGGCTGGATGCGCTGGCCGTGGTCGGCGTTGTGGAGGAGGCCGAACTCCCGGTTGTTGATCATCTCGTGCTCTTGGCGCTCGCGCAGCGCCTCGACCGTGAGCCGCAGCTGCTGCTCGGTCTGGTTCATCGGGTGGTTGTAGAGGTCGGCGACGCGTGTGTGGACCCGCAGGACCGTTTGCGCGAGGGAGAGTTCGTACTCGCGCGGCCGGGTCTCGTAGTCGACGAAGGTGCCGGGGAGGGCGGTCTCGCCGCGGTGTCCGGCGGAGAGGTCGATGGCGGCCTCGCCGTGGGTGTTGGTGTGCCGCTCGGGCTCGGCCCGGACGGACTCCACGTGCCGGCGCAGCGATTCGGCGCGGTCCGCGAGCAGCCGGAAGTCCTGGCGCGACAGGACGAGGGCGGTGCCGGGGGTGGTGGCGCGCGCGGTGTACTCCCAGATGGCGTCGTCGTCGAGGAGGGAGTCCTCGCCGAAGTAGGCCCCGTCGGCGACGGTCCGCAGGACCGCGTCCTCGCCGTAGGGGCCGGGGCCGATCTGGTCGATCCGGCCGTGGGCGAGGAGGAACACCTGGTCGGAGGGGCTGCCGAAGGAGGTCAGCTCCTCACCGGCCGCGAAGTCGATCTGGCGGCACCGCTGGGCGAGCTCGGCGAGCACGTCCGGGTCCTCGTAGGTGCGCAGCAGCGGGAGCTCGCCGAGCTCGGCGGGGATGACCTGGACCCGGGACCCGGTCTGGACGAACTCGACGCGGCCGTCGCCGACGGTGTAGCTGAGCCGGCGGTTCACCCGGTACGTGCCGCCCTGGACGGGCACCCACGGGAGCATCTTCAGGAGCCACCGGGAGGTGATCTCCTGCATCTGCGGTGCGGACTTGGTCGTGGTTGCCAAGTTCCGTGCGGCCGACGTCGCGAGACTCTGCTGGGGAGTCCGGACCTCGGGTTCGGAACCTGCCTGGACCGACATGTGCATCCCTTTCGATCACTGCACGGATCTACAGGAGAAGCCTTTCAGCACGCCGCGTGGTGGGACCATTACACAAACGGGTGGACTGCGCCGTCCGGGCGCTGGGCACCCTCTGGAGTTACCCCTCTCCTCATGGACCCCGCCCGCCCCAGCCGCTTTCCGGCCACCGGTCACAAGGGACCCTAACTTGAATCCAAGATGCAAGTTTTCTACGGTGGAGCCATGCGGCTGACCCGATTCACCGACCTCGCCCTGCGCACCCTGATGCGGCTGGCCGTCGCCGAGGAGGACCTCCCCACCACGCGCGACGTGGCGGCGTCGATGGAGGTCCCGTACACCCACACGACCAAGGTCGTCGCCCGCCTGCAACACCTCGGCCTGGTCGAGGCGCGGCGCGGTCGGGGCGGCGGGCTCGCCCTCACCGCGGCCGGGCGGGCCGCCTCGGTGGGCGGGGTGGTCCGCGAACTGGAGGGCGCCGGCGACGTCGTGGAGTGCGAGGGCAGCACGCCCTGCCCGCTGCGCGGCGCCTGCATCCTGCGCGGGGCGCTGCGCCGGGCCCAGGAGGCGTTCTTCGCGACGCTGGACCCGCTGACGGTGAACGACCTGGTCGCAGCGCCCACCGGCCCCCTACTCCTGGGCATTTCGGGCAGCGGGGCGGCAGGTCGGGCCGAAGGTCCCTGACCGGGGGGCCGGATGGCCGGTTCGGGTCGGCCGGGCGGGGGCCTAGCGTGATCCCGGGCGACGGCCCGAACGGACACCCACCCCAGGACCCGTCCGTACGTGCACACAAAAACTTGCATCTGACATACCAATTAAACGCACCACTGAACACCGAGGCGAGGACCTTCTGATGCTTTCCGCGAAGTCGGCAGAGACCGTACGCGCCACCCTGCCCGCCGTGGGCGCCGCCATCGGCGACATCACGGAGCTGTTCTACGCGAAGCTCTTCGCGGCCCACCCCGAGCTGCTGCGGGACCTGTTCAACCGCGGCAACCAGAACGCCGGCCTGCAGAAGCAGGCCCTCGCCGGCTCCATCGCCGCCTTCGCGACCCACCTCGTCGAGCGGCCCGAAGCCCGCCCCGACGTCATGCTGAACCGGATCGCGCACAAGCACGCCTCCCTCGGCGTCACCCGCGAGCAGTACCCGGTCGTCCACCAGTACCTCTTCGAGGCGATCGCCGACATCCTCGGCGAGGCCGTCACCCCCGAGGTCGCCGATGCCTGGACCGAGGTCTACTGGCTGATGGCGAACGCCCTCATCACCATCGAGGAGCGGCTCTACGCCGAGCAGCAGGTCCTCGCCGGCGACGTCTGGCGCTCCTGGACGGTCACCGACCGCGTGGCGGAGACCGCGGACTGCACCACCTTCCACCTCACCCCCGCCGACGGCGCGCCGGCACCGGACTTCAAGCCCGGCCAGTACGTCTCCGTCCAGGTCGAACTCCCCGACGGCGCCCGCCAGATCCGCCAGTACAGCCTGACCGGCGCGCCCGCCTCCCCGGTGCGCACGATCACCGTCAAGCGGATCCACGGCCCCTCCGCCCTCGGCCCCGACGGCGAGGTCTCGAACCACCTGCACCACCGGGTGCCGGTCGGCGCCGCCCTGCGCGTGTCGGCCCCGTACGGCGACCTGGTCCTCCAGGACTCCGGTGCCCCCGTGCTGCTCGCCTCCGCGGGAATCGGCTGCACCCCGATGCTGTCGATGCTGGAGCACCTGGCCGAGACCGGGCACGCCGCCCCGGTCACCGTCCTGCACGCCGACCGCTCCCCCGCCGACCACGCGCTGCGCGCCGACCACCGGGCGCTGGCGCTCAAGCTGGCCGACGCCACCGCCCGGTTCTGGTACGAGGCCGACGCCGAGCCCGGTGACGGCGAGGGCCGCATGGACCTGACCGACGTACCGGTCGAACCGGGGACCCAGGTCTACCTGTGCGGTCCGCTGCCCTTCATGCGCGGGGTGCGCGAGCAGCTGCTCGCCAAGGGCGTGCGGGCCGCGGACGTCCACTACGAGGTCTTCGGCCCGGACATGTGGCTGGCCTCGGAGTAACGACCGTGACGGGCGGGCCGGTCGGGGCGAGTGTCCGGATCGGCTCGCTCGCTGTGCGAACGCCCTAGCCACCGAAGGACCTCCTCGGTTACACCGGGTGCAACGAGGCGGCCACGCAAGGTGACCGCAACGGACCCGCAAAGGAGGCGGCCATGGCCGCACCCATGTCAGCGGACCGGTTCATCAACGCACTGCGCAACGAGGGACTGACCGTCGTCGAGGTCGGTGCCTGGCGCACGCACAACCGCAACCACAAGGGGCCCTGGGGCCCGGTGCACGGGGTGATGATCCACCACACCGTGACCCGGGGCACCGCGTACACCGTCGAGCTCTGCCGCACCGGCGACGAGGACCTGCCCGGCCCCCTCTGCCACGGCGTGATCACCAAGGACGGCCGGGTCCACCTCGTCGGCTACGGCCGGGCCAACCACGCCGGTGCGGGCGACGCCGACGTCCTGGCGGCCGTCATCGCCGAGAAGCGGCTGCCGCCAGACAACCAGACCAACACCGACGGCAACCGCTACTTCTACGGATTCGAGTGCGAGAACCTCGGCGACGGCGAGGACCCCTGGCCGGCCGTCCAGCTCGACGCGATGGCCCGGGCGGCGGCCGCCGTGTGCCGGGTTCACGGCTGGACCGCGCGCTCGGTGATCGGCCACCTGGAGTGGCGCCCCGGCAAGATCGACCCGAAGGGCTTCACGATGGCCTCGTTCCGCGGCCGTGTGGCGGAACGCCTGAAGTAGCCCGCCGGCAGGGCCGTGACGTGCGGGGGTGCGGCACGGGCAGCGCACAATGGGCGGGTGGAACACCCCCTGGACCCCGACCCCCGAGCGCTGCTGCAGGCCCGGCCCCCGTCGCCGCTGACGGAGGTCCGGGACGACCGGTTCGAGCGGCACGGGGTGCGGCTGCTGCTCAAGCGGGACGACCTCGTCCACCCGGAGCTGCCCGGCAACAAGTGGCGCAAGCTCGCGCCCAACCTCCGGGCCGCCGTCGCCGGCGGGTACCCGGGCCTGGTGACCTTCGGCGGGGCGTACTCGAACCACCTGCGGGCCACCGCCGCGGCCGGACGGCTGCTCGGGATCGCCACCACCGGCATCGTGCGCGGCGAAGAGCTGGCCGGGCGCCCGCTCAACGCCTCCCTCGCCCGCTGCGCCGCCGACGGGATGCGGCTGCACTTCGTGACCCGGTCCGCCTACCGGCGCAAGGGCGAGCCCGGGGCGGCCCGGGAGCTGATCGCCGGGGCCGGGGCCGCCGGGGCGTACCCCGTGCCCGAGGGCGGCAGCAATGCGCTCGCCCTGCAGGGGTGCGCCGAGCTGGGCCGTGAGCTGCACGGCGCCTGCGACGTGGTGGCCGTGGCCTGCGGCACGGGCGGGACCCTGGCCGGGCTGGCGGCGGGCCTCGCCCCCGGGCAGCGGGCGCTCGGGGTGCCCGTCCTGGCCGGCGGGTTCCTGGCCGCGGAGATACGTTCCCTCCAGCAGCGGGCCTTCGGCGGGCCGGCCGGCGACTGGAGCCTGGCCGAGGGCTTCGACCACGGCGGCTACGCCCGTGTCCCGGCAGTCCTGGAGGCCTTCGCCGCGGACTTCGAGGACCGCCACGGCCTCCCGGTCGAGCGGATCTACGTGGCCAAGCTGCTGTGGGCGCTGGCCGAGCTGACGGCGGCCGGCGCCTTCCCCGCGGGAAGCTCGGTCGCCGCGGTCGTCACCGGCCGGCCCGCGGATCCCGAGCCGTCCCCCCTCTCGTAGGAGGGGCCGCCTTCCTAGGAGGCCTCCTCGCGGTACGCCGCCGCCTCCTCCAGGTCCAGCCGGCGCAGCAGCGCCCGCAGCATCTCGTCGTCGATCCGCCGCAGGTCCCGCAGGGACACGAACACCTCCCGCTCGGATTCGATCATCTCCCGCGAGAGCCGCCGGTAGATGTCGTCCGCCGACTCCCCCGTGAGCGGGTTGACCTCGCCGAGGCGCTCCCACACTGCATTGCGCCGCCGCTCCAGCACCGTGCGCAGCCGCTCCGCCAGCGGCGGCGGCAACGCGTTCTCCGGCTCGGACAGCAGCTCGTCGAGCCGCTCCTCCGCCGCCCGGGAGGCCTGGCTCTGGGCCTGCGCCTCGGCGAGCGTCTGCGCCGTGACGTCGCGGGGCGGCAGCCGCAGCAGCCGGATCAGCGGCGGCAGGGTCAGCCCCTGCACCACCAGGGTGGCGATGACCGTGGTGAAGGTGAGGAAGAGGATCAGGTCGCGGTGCGGCACGTCGATGGGCACCGAGAAGGCGATCGCCAGCGAGACCACGCCCCGCATCCCGGCCCAGCCCACCACCACGGGCGCCTTCCACGTGGTGTCCGGCTCCCGCTCCCGGATCCGCTCCGAGAACCACCGCGGCACGAAGGTGGCCGGGAACACCCACACGAACCGGGAGACCACCACCACCAGGAAGACCAGGACCGCGTACCAGACGGCCTCGCCGCCCTCGTACTCCACCAGCCCGCGCAGGACGACCGGCAGCTGGAGCCCGATGAGTGCGAAGACCACCGACTCCAGGATGAAGGCGACCATCTTCCACACCGCCTCCTCCTGGAGCCGGGTCGCGAAGTCGACCTGCCAGTTGTGGTGCCCGAGGTACAGCGCCACCACGACCACCGCGAGGACGCCCGAGGCGTGCACCCGCTCGGCCGCCGCGTACGCCACGAACGGGATCAGCAGCGACAGGGTGTTCTGCAGCAGCGGCTCGCGCAGCCGCGTGCGCAGCTGGTGGATCGGGACCATCAGCGCCAGGCCCATGCCGACGCCGCCCACCGAGGCCAGCAGGAACTCCGCGATGCCGCCGGCCCAGCCGGCGGCCGTGCCGACCGCGGCGGCCAGCGCCACCTTGTAGGCGGTGATCGCGGTCGCGTCGTTGACGAGGGACTCCCCCTGCAGGATGGTCGTGATCCGGTTGGGCAGCCCGAGGCGCCGGGCGATGGCGGTCGCGGCGACGGCGTCGGGCGGGGCGACCACCGCGCCGAGCACCAGCGCCACCGGCAGCGACAGCCCCGGCACCGCGAGGTACACCGCGTACCCGACCGCGAGCGTCGCGAAGAGCACGTACCCGACGGACAGCAGTGCGATCGGCCGTGCGTTGGCCCGCAGGTCGAGGTACGAGCTGTCCACCGCGGCCGTGTACAGCAGCGGCGGCAGCAGCAGCGGCAGCACGATGTGGGGGTCGAGGACGTACGCGGGCACCCCGGGCACGTACGAGGCGCCGAGCCCCACCGCGACGAGCAGCAGCGGCGCGGGCACCGGCGTCCGGCGCGCGATGCCCGCGACGGCGGCACTGACCGCGACCAGCGCCACCAGCGGCAAAACCTCCATCGGCAACCCACCCTCGTTCGTCGCGGCTGATCGGGCTGCGTCCTGCGGCGCCCGTACGTCAGTACGCTGGCCATCATGAGCGAGTGCACCCACCTTCCCGAACTGCCGCGCCCCGAGCCCGTGCCGAGTGCCCAGACCTGCCCCGAATGTCTGGTGCTCGGCAGCCACCCGGTGCAGCTGCGGATGTGCCTGTGGTGCGGCTACGTGGCGTGCTGCGACTCCTCACCGCACCGGCACGCGACCGCGCACTACCGGACCACCGGCCATCCGGTGATGCGCAGCTTCGAGCCGGGCGAGACCTGGCGGTGGTGTTTCGTCGACGGTTCGATCGTCTGAGCCGGGGGTAGGTCAAACCTCCGCCGGTTCCCCGGATTTGGACCCGCAGACCCCTAGCCACTGTGCGTGCCCGTAGGCATACCATCTGTCACCGGCCGTAGGCGCGGGTGTCCTGATCGGGTTCCATGAGGGGTGCCGCGACACGATCGCCCGGATCGCGGTAGCGTCACCGGCGAAGAGAGCTCGTACCACCTTGGAGGTGAGGGTGTCCCAGATTGCAGGCGAGCCCGGGACCCAGGACTTCGTGGAAGTCCGGCTGCCCGCTGCGGGTGCCTACCTGTCGGTGCTGCGCACGGCCACGGCCGGTCTCGCAGCACGTTTGGACTTCACCCTCGACGAGATCGAGGATCTCCGGATCGCGGTGGACGAGGCCTGCGCGATCCTGCTTCAGCAGGCCGTGCCCGGGTCCGTCCTGAGCTGCGTGTTCCGGCTGGTCGACGACTCGCTGGAGGTGACCGTCTCGGCGCCCACCACGGACGGCCGCGCGCCCGAGCGCGACACGTTCGCCTGGACCGTCCTGTCGGCGCTGGCCGGCAAGGTCGAGTCCACGGTGGAGGAGGACAACACGGTGAGCATCAGCCTCTACAAACAGCGCGGCGCGGGTCCAGGCCCGGCGTGAGCGGCGGGGAGGCCCCGGTGCGGGGCGGGGACCGGCCCCGGGTACGGCCCGAGGCCGACGGCGCCATCCCGGAGCAGCAGCGCGCCCGGCCACACCCGGCCGACGCGGATGCGGAACACGGCTTTTTGGACTCGGCGGAGCGACGGGCGGGCCCCATGAGCGAAAACCAGCACGAAGAACCACAGGCGTCACGGCCACCCGTGGCCGTGGGATCGGCCGTCGGCCCGTCCGCGGCCGCGGACACGGACGCGGACGCGGACGCGGCGCTGCCGCCGCTGCCGGACCCGCGTGACCGCAGCGGGGCCCGGGCCCTGTTCGTCGAGCTGCGGGCGCTGCCCGACGGTTCGCCGGAGAAGGCCGAGCTGCGCAACCGGCTCGTCCGGATGCACCTGCCGCTGGTCGAGCACCTGGCCCGGCGGTTCCGCAACCGCGGGGAGCCGCTCGACGACCTGACCCAGGTCGCGACGATCGGCCTGATCAAGTCGGTGGACCGGTTCGACCCGGACCGCGGGGTGGAGTTCTCCACGTACGCCACGCCGACGGTGGTCGGGGAGATCAAGCGGCACTTCCGCGACAAGGGCTGGGCGGTGCGGGTCCCCCGGCGCCTCCAGGAGCTGCGGCTCTCGCTGACCACGGCCACGGCCGAGCTGTCCCAGCAGCACGGCCGCTCCCCCACGGTCCACGAGCTGGCCGAGCGGCTGGGGATCTCGGAGGAGGAGGTGCTGGAGGGGCTGGAATCGGCCAATGCCTACAGCACGCTCTCGCTGGACGTCCCGGACACCGACGACGAGTCGCCGGCGGTCGCGGACACCCTCGGCGCGGAGGACGAGGCGCTGGAGGGCGTCGAGTACCGCGAGTCGCTCAAGCCGCTGCTGGAGGGGCTGCCGCCGCGGGAGAAGCGGATCCTGCTGCTTCGGTTCTTCGGCAACATGACGCAGTCGCAGATCGCGCAGGAGGTCGGCATCTCCCAGATGCACGTCTCCCGCCTGCTGGCCCGCACGCTGGCCCAGCTCCGCGAGAAGCTCCTGGTGGAGGAGTAGCCGCCCCGCCCCGACCCGACCCGAGGGCGAACCGGGACCCTAGCCTAGGAAGGGGTGTGGCCGATTCCGAGGGCTTCGGTCGCCGTCGGGTTCACCAGGAGGGCCACCACCGCCACGGCGGTCACGGCCAGCACCGCGGCGGCGGCGATCATCGCGCCGCCGGTGGTGTACAGGGTCCAGGCCACCGGCAGCGCCATCAGCTGCGTGATCAGTGCGGGCCCGCGGCTCCAGCGCCGGGCCATGCGCAGCCCGCGGGCGGCGATCAGCGGCAGCGCGGCGAGCGCGATCAGCGTCAGGCCGCCGGTCTCCGCCTGCTGCGCGGAGTCGGCGTCGCCGGCGATGCCGACGAACAGCATGTAGATGCCGAGGCCGGCGAGCGCCAGGCCTTCTACGGCGGTGAGCGCGGCGGCTGCGGTGAGCCGGCCGGGCAGCGGGGCGGTCGGCTGGTCCGGGGCGGGGGTGGGCTTCGTACTCACCCCTGCAGGGTAGCCGCGCGGCCGGGCCTGCGGCGGGGGCGGGCCCTCGGCCTGCGTCGGCGGGCGGGCAGTATCGGACCGGTGTGAACGGGTCGGTAGGCTGGCGGTCATGCGTGCACTCCTCGTGGCCAACCCAGCAGCGACGACCACCAGTGCGCGCACGCGCGACGTCCTGATCCACGCCCTGGCCAGCGAGATGAAGCTGGAGGCGGTGACCACCGAGTACCGGGGGCACGCACGGGACCTCGGCCGGCGGGCCGCCGAGAACGGCCTGGACCTCGTGGTGGCGCTGGGCGGCGACGGCACCGTCAACGAGGTGGTCAACGGACTGTTGCACGACGGACCCGATCCGGAGCGGCTGCCGCGGCTGGCGGTGGTCCCGGGCGGCTCGACGAACGTGTTCGCCCGCGCGCTCGGCCTGCCCAACGACGCCGTGGAGGCGACGGGCGCCCTGCTGGACGCGCTGCGCGAGCACCGCGAGCGCACGGTGGGCCTGGGGCTGGCGGCGGGCGCGCCGGGCACGGAGGACGCGTCGGTCCCGGCGCGCTGGTTCACCTTCTGCGCGGGCTTCGGCTTCGACGCGGGTGTGGTGGGCCGGGTCGAGCAGCAGCGGGAGCGCGGCAAGCGTTCGACGCACGCCCTCTACGTACGACAGCTGATGCGCCAGTTCTGGGAGGAGCCGAACCGGCGGCGCGGCACGGTGACGCTGGAGCGCCCGGGCGCGGATCCGGTGACGGACCTGGTGCTGTCCATAGTCTGCAACACCTCGCCGTGGACCTACCTGGGCAATCGGCCCCTGTACGCGTCCCCGGAGGCCTCGTTCGACACCGCACTTGACGTGCTGGCGCTCAGCCGTTTGTCAACTCCGGCCGTCGCTCGCTACGCCACACAGCTCCTGACCTCGACTCCTGAGCGCGGGCCGCACGGCAAGCACGCCGTGACTCTGCACGATCTGACCGACTTCACCTTGCATTCGAAGGTGCCGCTCCCGTTCCAGATGGACGGAGACCATCTCGGATTGCGGACCAGCGTTCAGTTCACAGGCGTTCGCCGTGCACTGCGTGTGATTGTGTGAGTAGAAGACCCCAAAGTCCTTTCAGTCGAACGTTTACGCGCCGATCCACCCTCAGGATGTAGGGCTGTGACCTAGTAGACACCGACGAATCAAAAAAAACTTTCCGGAAGGGGTTGTATCCCCGTCCGAGGTTTGCGAATCTCTTCATGGCGATCGGGACAGCCCGCAGAACCCGGCTCTCAAGAAGACCGCCAGAACCCCTCCACGAGTCTCCAGATGACCACCCGCCACCCCTGGGCGGTCGCCCTTCCCTCACGGGGGGATTCGTGAAAGCGTTCACATTCACAAGCAACCTGCCCGCAATACAAGGAGATGGAGCAGCCATGGACTGGCGTCACAACGCCGTTTGCCGCGAGGAAGACCCGGAACTCTTCTTCCCCATCGGCAACACCGGTCCTGCGCTGCTGCAGATCGAGGAAGCCAAGGCCGTCTGCCGCCGTTGCCCCGTCATGGAGCAGTGCCTGCAGTGGGCGCTCGAGTCCGGCCAGGACTCCGGCGTCTGGGGCGGTCTCAGCGAGGACGAGCGCCGCGCCATGAAGCGCCGCGCCGCTCGCAACCGGGCGCGCAACGCCAGCGCCTGACATCGACTTTCGAGCCTCGAGCCGCAGCGCGTAGTAACACCTGATAGCGCTCAGCAACGTGCTCTTGAGCCCCGGACGGGAACTCCCCCAGCCGCCGCTGGACGTTTCCTCCGGGGCTCAGTGCTGTCCGGAGCGCGTCCGCCCGGCACACCGGCCGCGACCGGCTCCCCGGCACGGC
The DNA here is from genome assembly GCF_051550185.1 of Streptomyces pallidus (ex Mingjun et al. 2026). NCBI lineage: Bacteria > Bacillati > Actinomycetota > Actinomycetes > Kitasatosporales > Streptomycetaceae > Streptomyces > Streptomyces pallidus (ex Mingjun et al. 2026). The sequence continues at coordinate 2,782,407 of NZ_CP196181.1, forward strand.
CCGTCACGCTGCGTGACGGGCCCCCGTGCTACTTCTGCGGGCTGACGGGGACGTCGAGGACGACCTTGGTACCGCGCGGCTCCGCCCGGACCATGTCGAACGTGCCGCCGAGCTCGCCCTCGACGAGGGTGCGGACGATCTGCAGGCCGAGGTTGCCGGCCTTCTGCGGGTCGAAGCCCTCGGGCAGACCGGAGCCGTCGTCGAGGATCGTGATGAGCAGCCGGCCGTCGGTCCGGCCGGAGCCGCTGCGGACGGCGGTGACCTGCACCGTGCCGCCCTCCCCCTGGCTGAAGGCGTGCTCCAGGGCGTTCTGGAGGATCTCGGTCAGCACCATCGACAGCGGCGTGGCCACCTCCGCGTCCAGGATCCCGAACCGGCCGATGCGCCGGCAGTCCACCTTGCCCGGCGAGATCTCGGCGACCATCGCGATCACGCGGTCGGCGATCTCGTCGAACTCCACCCGCTCGTCGAGGTTCTGGGACAGGGTCTCGTGCACGATCGCGATCGAACCGACGCGGCGCACGGCCTCGTTGAGCGCGTCGCGGCCGGGCTCCGAATCCATCCGTCGGGCCTGCAGCCGCAACAGTGCGGCCACGGTCTGGAGGTTGTTCTTCACCCGGTGGTGGATCTCCCGGATGGTCGCGTCCTTGGTGATCAGTTCGCGTTCGCGACGTCGCAGCTCGGTGACGTCGCGGCACAGGACCAGGGAGCCGATCCGGGTGCCCTTGGGCTTGAGCGGGATGGCCCGCAGCTGGATGACCCCGCCGTTGCCCTCGATCTCGGTCTCGCGCGGGGCCCAGCCGCTGGCGAGCTTGACCAGCGCCTCGTCCACCGGGCCGCGGGACGGGGCGAGTTCGGCGGTGATGGTGCCCAGGTGCTGCCCGACCAGGTCGGAGGCGAGGCCGAGGCGGTGGTACGCGGACAGCGCGTTGGGGGACGCGTACGTGACGACCCCGTCGGCGTCGAGCCGCATCAGCCCGTCCCCGACGCGCGGGGAGGCGTCCATGTCGACCTGCTGCCCGGGGAACGGGAAGGCCCCGGCCGCGATCATCTGCGCCAGGTCGGAGGCGGACTGGAGGTAGGTGAGCTCCAGCCGGCTCGGTGTACGCACGGTGAGCAGGTTGGTGTTGCGCGCGATGACGCCGAGCACCCGGCCCTCGCGGCGCACCGGGATGGACTCGACGCGGACGGGCACCTCCTCGCGCCACTCGGGGTCGCCCTCGCGCACGATCCGGCCCTCGTCGAGGGCGGCGTCGAGCAGGGGGCGCCGGCCGCGCGGTACCAGGTGGCCGACCATGTCGTCCTGGTACGAGGTGGGGCCGGTGTTGGGGCGCATCTGGGCGACCGAGACGTACCGGGTGCCGTCGAGGGTGGGCACCCACAGCACCAGGTCGGCGAAGGAGAGGTCGGAGAGCAGCTGCCACTCCGAGACCAGCAGGTGGAGCCACTCCAGGTCGGTTTCACCGAGAGCGGTGTGCTGGCGTACGAGGTCGTTCATGGAGGGCACCTGGCGAGCGTACCTCGGGCTCGGGCCATGACTTTCCCCACGGCCACTACCCGGGAGTATCCAGGAAGGGCTCACTCCGCGTACTGTTGGAGGAAGTCACGGGTTTCCGGTGCCCGACATTGGATGGACAGAACAGAATGGTCTAGTCCACAATTGACGTAAGCTTCCGCCCTCCCCGCACAGGAGGACGGATAGAGGTGGGCCACGCGCTCTGCCCTGACCGCGCAGGCAACCTCTCAACCGGCCGCCGGGAACCGCACACCCGCCGGCCGTAAGTACTCCGGGCTACGGTGCCGGGCGGGTTGAGGGTCCCGCCCCGGCACCGTGGCCCAGAGGAATCGCCCCCCGAATCCTTCAGTGCGGCCAGGCGCGCACCGCGAGCTCCGCGACCGCCTCCAGCTCCTCCCGGCTCGCCCCGTCACGCGCCTGCTGCGACATCCCCTGGAGCACCGACACCGCGTACCGGGCCAGCGCACGCGGGTCCGTGTCCGCGGGCAGCACGCCGGCCGCGACGTCGGCCCGGACCCGGCTCTCGAACGCCGCCATGTGGGCCGCGCGCCGCTCCCGCAGGGCCTCCGCCACCTCCTGCGAGGTGGTGTTGACGGCCGCGCTGATCACCAGGCAGCCCGGCGGGTGCGCCGGGTCGGTGTACACCTCGGCGGCCTCGCGCAGGATGCGCTCCATGGCGGCGCGGGCCGTGGGCTCCTCGGCCAGGGCGGCGCTCGCGAAGTCCCCGTACCGGCCGCCGTAGACGACCACGACCTCGTCGAAGAGCTTGCGCTTGTCCCCGAAGGCCGCGTACAGGCTGGGCGCGCTGATCCCGAGCGAGGCGGTCAGGTCGGAGATCGACGTCGCCTCGTAGCCGTTCTCCCAGAAGGCGAGCATCGCCTTGTCGAGGGCGGCGCCGCGGTCGAAGGAGCGCGGCCGGCCGCGCTGTCCGGTCACCATGCCCAGATTCTATAGCGGCCGTTACGGAATCTGGTACGGTCCATTTCTGTAGCGACCACTAGTAAATGTGAAGGGGGGCGCGTCATGGGCGTGCTCAGCGGCAGGACGGCACTGGTCACGGGCGGCAGCCGGGGCATCGGACGGGCGATCGCGCAGCGACTCGCACGCGACGGGGCGCTGGTCGCGGTGCACTACGGGCAGAACGACGCGGCGGCCGGGGAGACGGTGGCGGCGATCACCGCCGCCGGCGGGCGGGCGTTCGCGATCCGCGCGGAGCTCGGGGTGCCGGGCGACGCCGAGGCGCTGTGGGCGGCGTACGAGGCCCACCCGCTGCACACCGCCGAGGTGGACGTCCTGGTCAACAACGCGGGCGCCCCGGCCTTCGCGGGCATCGCGGAGACGGACGAGGAGACCTACGACCGGGTGCAGGCCCTCAACGCCAAGGCGCCGTTCTTCGTGATCCGGCACGGGCTGGCCCGACTGCGGGACGGCGGCCGGATCGTCAACGTGACCGGCACGCCGGACATCGCCCTGCCGGCGATCCTGGCCACGATCGCGGCGAAGGGCGCGGTCAATGCGCTGACCCGGTCCCTCGCCGCCGAGCTGGCCCCGCGCGGGATCACCGTGAACTCGGTGGGCCCGGGCATCACCGACACCGACCTGAACGCGGCCTGGCTCGCGGACCCCGCGGCGCGGGCGCACGCCTCCTCCCGGTCGGTCTTCCACCGGCTGGGCACGGCGGAGGAGGTCGCCGACGTGGTGGCCTTCCTGGCCTCGCCGGACTCCCGCTGGGTCACCGGCCAGCACCTGAACGCGACCGGAGGACTCCAACTGGCCCTGCTCTGAGGGTGCGGGCGGGGCGCCGGGAGGCCGGGCGCGGGGATCGGGACCACCATGGATTCCGGGCGGAATCCACGGCCTGAGCCGCCCCGGCTCTGCTAGATTGGTCTATACCACATACCCGTACTCCAGATCGGCAGGCCCCGCGTGGAAGTTGTCATCGTCCCGGACGCCAAGGCAGGCGGAGAGCTCATCGCGGAGGCCATCGCCGCGCTGCTGCGCCGCAAGCCCGACGCCCTGCTCGGCGTGGCGACGGGCTCTACCCCGCTGCCCGTCTACGCGGCCCTCACGGCCAAGGTGCGGGCCGGCGAGGTCGACGTCGCCCGGGCCCGCGTCTGCCAGCTCGACGAGTACGTCGGCCTGCCGGCCGGGCACCCGGAGTCCTACCGGGCCACCGTGCTCCGCGAGGTCGTCGAGCCCCTCGGCCTGTCCGAGGAGTCCTTCATGGGCCCCGACGGCTCCGCCGGGGACCTGGTCGCCGCGTGCGAGGAGTACGACCGCGCCCTCGCCGGGGCGGGCGGCGTCGACCTCCAGCTGCTGGGCATAGGCACCGACGGGCACATCGGCTTCAACGAGCCGTGCTCCTCGCTCTCCTCCCGCACCCGCATCAAGACGCTCACGGAGCAGACCCGCGTGGACAACGCGCGCTTCTTCGACGACGACCTGGGGCAGGTGCCGCACCACGTCATCACCCAGGGCATCGGCACCATCCTCGACGCCCGCCACCTGGTCCTCCTCGCCACCGGCGAGGGCAAGGCCGAGGCCGTGGCGCAGACCGTCGAGGGCCCGCTGTCCGCGCTGGTCCCGGCCTCCGCGCTGCAGCTGCACCGGCACGCGACCGTCGTCGTGGACGAGGCCGCCGCCTCCGAGCTGAAGCTCGCGGACTACTTCCGCCACACCTACGCCAACAAGCCCGTCTGGCAGGGCCTGTAGAGCACAGGACGAACGATCCGCACGGACGGAAGGCCGGGCCCCCTCCACGGGGCCCGGCCTTCCGCCGTCTCCGGCGCCGCCGGTCCGCCGGCGCCCCACGCACCGGCGGACCGGCGGGCGGGGCGGCGGGGCGGCGGGGCGGGCGGCCCGGCGGCTATCCGCGCGCGATGACCTCCGCCGCCGCGCGCCCGCACACCCGGGCGGCCCCGTGCGTGGCGATGTACAGGGCGCCGCGCGGCTCGGCCCGCGGCAACCCCATCTCGACCACGACCGTCTCGGGCCGGGCGGCCACCAGCGCGTCGAGGACCTCGGCCATCCAGGGGTGCCGGTGCGCGTCACGGACGACGGCGACCACGGTGCGGCCGCCGGCCGCGGCCAGGACGTCGCCGGCCGCGGAGCCCTCCTGGTAGACGCCCGCCCCGGTCCCCGGCACCAGCGCGGCCAGCTCGGCGGCCACGCCCCAGGGGGTCTCGTCACCCACCGCGATGTTGGCGACGGGCGCGAGCGTGGCGACGTACGGGTCCGGGACCGGCCCGCGACCGCCGCCGGAGACGAGCAGCGCCCGCCGGGCCGCCTCCAGGCCGATGCCGGGCGCGCCCCCCTCCGGCGCGCCCGGCACGGCGGGGGCGGGGCGGACCGAGCGGGTCCACTCGGCCAGCGCCCGGACCCGGGCGGCCGCGTCGGCGAGCCGCTCCTCGGGGAGCGCGCCCTCGTGCACGGCGGCGACCAGGGCGTCGCGGAGGCGGAGCACGGTGGCCTCGTCGGCGAGGCCACCGCCCACGCAGATCGCGTCGGCGCCGGCGGCGACGGCGAGGACGGAGCCGCGCTCGATGCCGTACGTCCCGGCGATGGCGTTCATCTCCATGCCGTCGGTGACGATCAGGCCCTCGTAGCCCAGCTCCTTGCGCAGCAGCCCGGTCAGGACCTGCGGGCTCAGGGTGGCCGGCCGGGTGGGGTCGAGGGCCGGCACCAGGATGTGGGCGCTCATCACGGCCTTGGTGCCGGCCTCGATGGCGGCCCGGAACGGGACCAGCTCGCGGACGGCCAGGGTCTCCAGGTCGACGTCGATGCGCGGCAGCGCGTGGTGCGAGTCGACGCTGGTGTCGCCGTGGCCCGGGAAGTGCTTGGTGCAGGCGGCGACGCCGGCGGCCTGGAGGCCCTCGACGTACGCGGCGGTGTGCCGGGCGGCGAGGGCGGTGTCGGCGCCGAAGGACCGGACGCCGATGACCGGGTTGTCGGGGTTGGAGTTGACGTCGGCGGACGGGGCCCAGTTGAGGTTGACCCCGCAGTCGGCGAGGCGTCGGCCCAGCTCGCGGGCGACGCCCCGGGTCAGGTCGGTGTCGTCGACGGCGCCCAGGGCCAGGTTGCCGGGGAAGGAGGAGCCGCCGCGGACCTCCAGGCGGGTGACGTCGCCGCCCTCCTCGTCGATGGCGACGAGCACGTCGTCCCGCTCGGCCCGCAGCTGCGCGGTGAGCGCGGCGAGCTGCTCCGGCGAGGCGACGTTGCGGCCGAACAGCCCGACCGAGGTGAGGCCCTCGGCGACCCGGCGCAGCAGCCAGGCGGGGGCTGTGGTGCCCTCGAAGCCCGGCTGGAGGACGGCGAGCGCGTCGCGGGTGAGGGTGTCGGTGCGGTGCGCAAGGACGGTCATGGGTCGTTATCCCTTCACGGCGCCGGAGGTCATGCCGCCGACGGCCTTGCGCTGGAGGAAGACGAAGATGACCAGGACCGGGACCGCGAAGAGCGAGGACGCGGCCATGGTGGCGCCCCAGTCGTTGCCGAAGGCGGTCTGGAACTGGGTCAGCCACAGCGGCAGGGTCTGCGCCGCCTTGTCCTTGTTGAGGATCAGGACCATGGCGAACTCGTTCCAGGCGGTGATGAAGCCGAAGAGCGAGGTGGACATCAGGCCCGGCGCCAGCAGCGGGAGGATCACCTTGCGGAAGGCCTGGCCGCGGGTGCAGCCGTCGATCTGGGCGGCCTCCTCCAGCGTCACCGGGACGGCGGCGATGAAGCCGCGCAGGGTCCAGATGGTGAAGGGCAGGACCATCACGAAGTAGATCGCCGTCAGCAGGGCGAGGCTGTTCAGCATCTCGGCGTCGCGGGCGATCATGTACATCGCGATGACCATGACCTCCCAGGGGGCCATCTGCGCCATCATCACGCCGAGGACGAGGCCCTTGCGGCCCCTGAACCTCATGCGGGCGATCGCGAAGCTCGCGGCGAGCGCCACGAGCAGCGCCAGCAGCACGGCCCCGACGGTGACCAGCAGGCTGTTGCGCACGTACGTCCAGAACAGCTCGACGCCGGTGGCCTTGGCGAAGTTGTGGTACGTCGGGGTGAAGACGAAGACGGGGTCCTTGGTGAGGATCTCGCCGGACGGCTTGAGGGCCGAGGAGAACATCCAGTAGACGGGGAAGACGAAGACCACGGCCAGGACCAGGGCGCCGACGTTCTTCGCGACGGCTCCCGGGCGGACCGGGCGGCGGGTGCGCAGCCGCGGCGCGGGCTTCGGGGCGGTGGTGGTGCTCACTGCTCCTCCTCCTGCTTCAGGATCAGGCGGAAGTAGAAGGACATGACGACCACGAGCATCACGATCGTCAGGACGGATATCGCTGCCGCGAGCGCGTAGTGGCCCTGGCTCTGGCCCTCGACGAAGGCGAAGACGGGCAGGGTCTCCGAGGCCCGGTCGGGGCCGCCGCGGTTCATCGCGTACACCTGGGTGAAGGCCTTGAACACCCAGATCACCTCGAGGAAGGTGGTGATCAGGAAGAACGGCCTGAGGTTGGGGAAGACGACCTGCCAGAACGTCTGCCAGCCGTTCGCGCCGTCCATCCGCGCGGCCTCGTACAGCTCGGCGCCGACGGTGGTCAGGCCGGCGTACATGTTGAGGGCGACGAAGGGGACGGAGCCCCAGACCACCAGGATCGTGACGATCACGAGGGTGGACCAGCCGGTCTCGAACCAGTTGTGCTGCTCGTACCCGGAGAAGCCGAGCGTGCGCATGACCCAGTTCATGACGCCGAACTGCTCGTCGAACAGCCACTGGAAGACGGTCACGGAGGCGACGATCGGCATCGCCCAGGCCATCACCAGGGCCATCGACAGGACCAGGCGCATCCGCTTCCCCAGCCGGTTGAGCAGCAGGCCGAGGAGGCTGCCGATCGCCATGATGAGCGCGACGTTGGCGGCGGTGAAGGCGAAGGTGCGCACGACGACGGTCCAGAAGTGCCCGTCGCCCAGCAGCTGGGTGTAGTTCTCTACGCCGTTGAAGGGCGCCCTGCGCTGGATGAACTCGATCCTGTCGACCTTCTGGAAGGACAGGACGACGTTCTTGGCCAGCGGGTACAGGAGCAGCGCGGCCATGCTGAGCACCGCCGGCGCGACCAGCAGGTACGGCAGCCATCCCGCGGGCGGCGCGGGCCTGGCCGCGCGAGGAGACGGGGCCTTGCGCCCGGCCCCGGTGGGTTGCGGCCGCCGTGGTGCCCCCGACGTGTGCGGCCCGCCGGACTCGTGGGGTGCGTCCTGTGGAGCGGTCGCCGCTCCCTGGGAGTGCACGGTCATGTCTTGGTTTCCTCGCGGTTGGCTGTGGCGACCGGCGTCCGTCGCACCCGGGTCGGCCGCGGGCGGGCGTCGCGTGCGTCTGTCCGTGCGACCGGGGGTACGGCGGGCGCAGCCGGCGCCCGCCGCACCCCCCGGTGCAGGTGCGGTGCGGGTGTTACTTGTTGATGCGGCTCGCGATGTCCTTGTCCGCGTCGGCGCCCGCCTTGGCGGCGTCCTCGCCCTTGAGGACCTTGGTCATGAACTCCTTGATCGGGTTGGGCTCGGTCTCGACGTTCGCCCAGCCCGGGGTGACCGGGGTGATCTTGCCGTTGACGCCGCCCTTGGCCATGGCCTCGGCGAAGGAGCCCGCGGCCGGGGCGAAGTTGGCGGCGGCCTGGTTCGGCAGCAGCGCGCCCTTGACCTCGGCGGCGTACTTCGTCATCTGGTCCTTGCCGGTGGCCAGGGCCAGCCACTCCTTGGCGAGCTCCTTGTTCTTGGAGCGCTCGGCGACGGCGAGGTTCGAGCCGCCGAGGAAGACGGTGCCCGGCTTGTCAGCCGTCTTGCCGGGGATCGGGAAGTAGCCGAAGTCGGCCTCCTTGCCCGCCTCCTTCAGGGCCTTCTCCGCGCCGCCGGCCTCCCAGCCGAGACCGATCCAGGACGCGACGCCGCCCTTGGGGACGATGTCGGTGGACTGCTGCGGGGTGGCCTCGTCCTTGTCCTTCGGGGCGGTGGAGTAGGACTGGAGCTTCTTGTAGAAGTCCATCGCGGAGGCGGCCTGCGGGGTGCCGAGCCCGCCCTTCCACTTGCCGCCGTCCTTGACGGCGAGGTCGCCGCCCTCGTCCCAGATCAGACCGGCGAGCACGTACCAGCTCTGGCCGGGGAGGTAGATCGGCTGCGTGGCGGGGTCGGCGGCCTTGAGCTTGTCCAGGCCGGCGATCCACTCGTCGCGGGTCTTCGGCGGGGTGACGCCGGCCTTCTCGAAGGCCTTCTTGTCGTAGACGACGACGCGGTTGGCCGCGTACCACGGGGCGGAGTAGAGCTTGCCCTCGTACTCGGCGGAGGAGAGCATGCTCTTCTGCCAGGCGTCGGCGCCGAGCTTGCCCTTCTCCTTGCTCAGGTCGGCGAGGCCGCCGGTGACCGCGTAGCCGGCGGTCTGGGTGTTGCCGAGCTCCAGGACGTCCGGCGGGGTGTTCTCGGAGAGGGCGGTGGTGACCTTCTCCTGGATGCCCTTCCAGGCCTGGACCTCGACCTTGACCGTCACACCGGGGTGTTTGGCCGAGAACTCCTTGTTGACCTCGTCGATCCAGGCCTTGGGTGCGGATCCGTCCATCACCCAGACGGTGATCTCCTTGGCGCCGCCCGCGTCGGCCGTTCCCTTGTCGTCGCCGCCCCCGTTGCCGCACGCCGCGACACCGGCCATCATGCCCGCGACACCGACCGCCGCGATGAGCTTGCGCTTCACGCCACCCTCCTCAGGGATGCTGCCTGCAACTTCCCTCGCCCGCCGCGGTGATGCACCGAGTACTGCACAAGTACTGCCCGTGGGGCCGGGATCTGATCCATATTGGTGTAGACCAGTAACCGGAGCTTGGCCTAGACCTTTAGGGGTGTCAAGGGTCTAATGATTGGGTGCCGCGTCCGTTACCGGACCGACACCTGGGGGAGGACGAAGGCCCGTCCCCTCACCCGTGTCACCATGTGACCGCACATATCGGAGGAGCCGGTGACGGCAGCGAAACTGGAGTCGGGAAGGCGGGCGGCGATGGCCACCGAAGGGGCGAGCACCGAGCCGGAGGGCGGAGCGGCCACTCGCACCGCACGCGTGCCCAAGTACTACCGACTCAAGCGGCACTTGCTCGACATGACGGAAACACTGCCGCCCGGCACGCCCGTCCCGCCCGAGCGCACCCTCGCGGCCGAGTTCGACACCTCCCGCACCACCGTGCGCCAGGCCCTGCAGGAACTCGTCGTCGAGGGCCGGCTGGAGCGCATCCAGGGCAAGGGCACCTTCGTGGCGAAGCCCAAGGTCTCCCAGCCGCTGCAACTCTCCTCCTACACGGAGGACATGCGGGCGCAGGGCCTGGAGCCCACCTCGCAGCTCCTGGACATCGGCTACGTGACCGCCGACGACACCCTCGCCGGACTGCTCAAGATCGCCACGGGCGGGCGCGTCCTGCGCATCGAGCGGCTGCGCCTCGCCAGCGGCGAGCCGATGGCCATCGAGACCACCCACCTGTCGGCCAAGCGCTTCCCCGCGCTGCGCCGCTCGCTGGCCAAGTACACCTCGCTCTACACCGCCCTCGCCGAGGTGTACGGGGTACGGCTCGCCGAGGCCGAGGAGACCATCGAGACCTCCCTGGCCACCCCGCGCGAGGCCGGGCTCCTCGGCACGGACGTCGGCCTGCCGATGCTGATGCTCTCCCGGCACTCCCTCGACGCCGACGGGGAGCCGGTCGAGTGGGTGCGGTCGGTGTACCGCGGAGATCGTTACAAATTCGTCGCCCGACTCCAGCGCCCCGCCCTATGATCCGTAGTTGACTCTCGTTCCGCTATACGGACGGGGGCTTACGTTCACCGGTCGGGCCCCCGTAGATTCCCTGCGCTTGCGCAGATGATCAACGAGGGGACGAGGGTCATGCCGGAACCGGAAGCAACAGACACCCAACGGAGCGCGGCGAGTTCGGGCACGGCACCGGACTCGCCCTCCGCAGCAGGCCGCATGACCCCGAAGTCGGTCGCCGTCTGGGTGCTCGTCGCCCTCGTCGGGGCCATCGGCTGGGCCGTGCTCGCACTCTCCCGCGGCGAAGAGGTCTCCGCCGCCTGGCTGCTCGCCGCCGCGCTCGGCTCGTACGCCATCGGCTACCGCTTCTACGCGCGCTTCATCGCGGACCGGGTCCTGCGGGTCGACAAGACCCGGGCCACCCCCGCCGAACGCCTCGACAACGGTGTCGACTTCCACCCGACCGACCGCCGGGTGCTCTTCGGCCACCACTTCGCCGCCGTCGCGGGCGCCGGACCGCTCGTCGGCCCCGTGCTCGCCGCGCAGATGGGCTACCTGCCCGGCACCATCTGGATCGTCGCCGGCGTGATCTTCGCGGGGGCCGTCCAGGACATGGTCACCCTCTTCTTCTCCACCCGGCGCGACGGCCGCTCGCTCGGCCAGATGGCCCGGGACGAGATCGGCCCCGTGGGCGGAGCCGCCGCCCTCGTCGCCGTGTTCGCCATCATGATCATCCTGCTGGCGGTGCTGGCCCTGGTCATCGTCAACGCGCTGGCGCACTCGCCCTGGGGCGTCTTCTCCATCGGCATGACCATCCCGATCGCCCTCTTCATGGGCTTCTACCTGCGCGTGCTGAGGCCGGGCCGGGTCACCGAGGTCTCCGTCATCGGCGTCGCCCTGCTGCTGCTCGCGATCGTCGCGGGCGGCTGGGTCGCCGAGTCCTCGCTGGCGGACACCTTCACCCTGGAGAAGGAAACGCTGATCATCTGGATGGTCGCGTACGGCTTCATCGCCTCGGTGCTGCCGGTGTGGATGCTGCTCGCGCCCCGCGACTACCTCTCCACCTTCATGAAGATCGGCACGATCGCGATGCTCGCCCTCGGCGTGGTCATCGCCATGCCGACCCTGCGGATGCCCTCGATCACCGACTTCGCCGCCCGCGGGGACGGCCCGGTCTTCGCCGGGTCGATGTTCCCCTTCGTCTTCATCACCATCGCCTGCGGCGCGCTGTCCGGCTTCCACTCCCTGGTCTCCTCGGGCACCACCCCGAAGATGATCCAGAAGGAGACCCAGGTCCGGGTCATCGGCTACGGCTCCATGCTGACCGAGTCGTTCGTCGCCGTCATGGCGATGATCTGCGCCTGCATCGTCGAGCCCGGTCTGTTCTTCGCCGTCAACTCCCCCGGCGGAGTCGTCGGGACCACGGTCCAGACCGCCTCCGAGGCGGTCACGAACCTCGGGTTCAGCGTCTCGCCCGAATTCCTCGCCCAGGCCGCGAAGGACGTCGAGGAGGCCACCCTGCTGTCCCGCACGGGCGGCGCGCCGACCTTCGCACTCGGAATGTCGGAGATCTTCTCGGCCGTCCTCGGCGGCGCCGGCATGAAGGCCTTCTGGTACCACTTCGCCATCATGTTCGAGGCCCTGTTCATCCTGACCACGCTGGACGCGGGCACCCGCGTCGGCCGGTTCATGCTCCAGGACACCCTCGGCAACGTGCACAAGTCCTTCAAGGACATCAGCTGGAAGCCCGGCGTCTGGCTGACCAGCGCGCTCGTCGTCGGCGCCTGGGGATACTTCCTGTGGGTCGGCGTCAAGGACCCGCTGGGCGGCATCAACCAGCTCTTCCCGCTGTTCGGCATCGCGAACCAGCTGCTCGCCGCGGTGGCCCTGGCCGTCTGCACGACCCTGCTGGTCAAGTCCGGTCGGCTCAGGTGGGCCTGGGTGACCGGTGTGCCGCTCGCCTGGGACGTGGCCGTCACCCTCACCGCCAGCTGGCAGAAGGTCTTCTCGGACGACGTGAAGGTCGGCTTCTTCGCCCAGCGCGACAAGTACCAGGACGGCATCGACGCCGGCAAGGTGCTCGCACCCGCGAAGAACATGGACGAGATGCACACGGTGGTCCTCAACGCCACCGTCGACGGCGTCCTGTCCGCGCTGTTCGCGGTCCTGATCGTCATCGTGCTGCTGGACGCGGCCCGCACCTGCGTCCGCGCCGTCCGCAGCCCCGAATCGGTCCGGCTGACCGAGGTCCCGTGGACCGAGTCGAGGATCATCGCTCCGGCCGGGCTCCTCGCCACCCCGCAGGAACGGGCCGAACTCGCCGCCGCCGGCCTCGACTCGGGCGGCGGCCGCACGAAGGAGCCCGTGGCGTGAGCGGCGGCGCGGTGCGCGGCGCGCTGGCGAAGGCGCGGTTCTACCTGCGGGAGTTCTCGGGCGAGGCGGCGTACGACCGGTACGTCGCGCACGCCCGCTCCCACGACCCGGGCGCCGAGGTCATGACCCGCCGCGCCTTCGAACGCGCCCGTACGGACGCCCGCGAGGCGGACCCCCGCTCGGGCTTCCGCTGCTGCTGAGCGATGCGCTTGCGCGAGAAGGGCCCACCGGATCGCCGGCAGGGCCCTTCTCATACCGCGGGGTCAGCGCACCCAGTCCTTGAGGGGATCGGTCTGGAGCGTGATGCCAACGGGGTCGGGCAGCTCGATCTCCTTGCCAAACGGCACTGTGCGCACGTTCTCGTATCGTGGCCCGCTGGGCTCGCTGTGGACGGACATCTCGCACTTGGCCCGATCGATCAGCAAGTAGACGGGAATGCCGGCCTCCGCATAGGCGCGGGGCTTCTCCCGACGGTCCCGGCGGTCGGTGTCAGAGTCCCACGAGGTCACTTCGACAACCATCAGGACAGGGTCTGGGTCACACCAGTCACCCTGCCCCACGAACGCCTGGCTGGGCGCCAGCACGCCATCCGGAATGGCCCGCCCAGCACGATATCGATCGACCTTGATGCCCTGGTTGTGCAGGAAGAGTTCAGGTCGGTGCTGCATGCAGACCCTCAGCAGCCACTGGATGATCATCCCGTGGTCCCCATCCGGCATCGCCTTGACCCCCAGCTTCCCGCCGATGAACTCCAGCCTCAACCCCTCGATCTCGCGGGCGGCTATCCGGGCGAGGGTTTCGAACTCTTCAGTCAGGATCTGGGGACGTTCGGTCATCACGGTCATGCCTCGCTCGCCTTCCTCGACGGTGCTGCTTCCGACGATAGCGCCGGGCGCCCGCCCCCGTCCGGCACACTCGGCGGCATGGACATCGACATCCGCGTCGCCGCGACCGCCGAGTACGAACGACTGGGAGAGATCACCGGGCAGGCCTACACCGGCGACGGGCTGCTCGACCGGAACGAGGACGACAGCTACCTGAACGTCCTGCGCGACGTGGCCGGCCGGGCCGGCCACGGCGAGGTGCTCGTCGCCGTCCGGGGCGGGGAGGTGCTCGGCGGGGTGACCTTCGCCCCGCCCGGGAGCCCCCTCGCCGACGTCGCCGGGCCGCACGAGGCCGAGTTCCGGATGCTGGCCGTGGCGCCCGAGGCGCGCGGCGCGGGCGTCGGAGAGGCCCTCGTACGGGCGTGCATCGGGCGGGCCCGGGCCCTCGACGGGGTCACCGCGCTGACCCTGTCCACCCAGCCTGCGATGCGCGGCGCCCAGCGGATCTACGCCCGCCTGGGCTTCGTCCGCACCCCGGAACTGGACTGGTCCCCGATCCCCGCACTGACCCTGCTCACCTACCGACTGGAGCTGTGAGGCCACGCTCAGCAAAGGGGCGGACACAACATCTAGGGGGTCACACAGAAACCTCCCCCCACATGTATGCTCATCCTCGCTGTCGCCGCAGGGGAATCCGGTGCGAATCCGGAACTGTCCCGCAACGGTATGAAGTACACCCATCGGTGTCACCGAAGTCCGACGACCTGCCGACAGTGCGCCCGGCTCGACCGAACCGGGTGCCGACCACGTCCGGGCCCCGCGGTAGGGCCGGTGGACGCCGCGCGGTGCTGCCCTGACGGGCCCTTGCCCGCGCGCGCCCGCTCGCGCCCGCACCGCCGCCGTCCCGGAGCCGAGCGAGGGAGAGCTCCCCCCGTGACCATCGCGCCTTCCGCACCGCGCGCCGAGTCCGACCCGTCCGACAACGGAACTGAGGGGGGCCCCGGGGCCGCGCTGCTGCGCACCCTCACCGAGCTGACCGCCGACCTTCCCGACACCGACCCCGGCCGGGTCGCCGCCGCCGCCCTGCGCGGCCGCAGCGCGGCCGCCGACGAGGCCGAGCTGCGCGGGCTGGCCACCGAGGCCGCGGCCGGTCTGATCTCCGAGGACCCGGCCTACTCCCGGCTCGCCGCCCGCCTGCTGACGATCGCCGTCGCCGAGGAGGCCGCGGGCCAGGGCGCCACCTCCTTCTCCGCCTCGGTCGAGGTCGGCCACCGCGAGGGCCTGATCGCCGACCGCACCGCCGAGTTCGTCCGGCTGCACGCGGCCCGCCTCGACGCGCTGGTCGAGCACACCCTCGGCGAGGGCGCCGACGACCGCTTCGGCTTCTTCGGCCTGCGCACCCTGCACAGCCGCTACCTGCTGCGCCACCCGATCACCCGCCAGGTCATCGAGACCCCGCAGCACTTCATGCTGCGCGTGGCCTGCGGCCTCGCCGAGAACGACGGCATCGAGGCGGTCGAGGAAGTCGCCTCCCTGTACCGGCTGATGAGCCGCCTGGACTACCTGCCGTCCTCCCCCACGCTCTTCAACTCCGGCACCCGGCACCCGCAGATGTCCTCCTGCTACCTGCTGGACTCCCCGCTGGACGAGCTCGACTCGATCTACGACCGCTACCACCAGGTCGCGCGCCTGTCGAAGCACGCCGGCGGCATCGGCCTGTCGTACTCCCGCATCCGCGCCCGCGGTTCGCTGATCCGCGGCACCAACGGCCACTCCAACGGCATCGTCCCGTTCCTGAAGACCCTCGACGCCTCCGTCGCCGCCGTGAACCAGGGCGGCCGCCGCAAGGGTGCCGCCGCCGTCTACCTGGAGACCTGGCACGCGGACATCGAGGAGTTCCTGGAGCTGCGCGACAACACCGGTGAGGACGCCCGGCGTACGCACAACCTGAACCTGGCGCACTGGATCCCGGACGAGTTCATGCGCCGCGTGAACGCCGACGGCGAGTGGTCGCTGTTCTCCCCGGCCGACGTGCCCGAGCTGGTGGACCTGTACGGCGACGAGTTCGACGCCGCCTACGTCAAGGCCGAGCAGGCGGGCCTGGCCAAGAAGACCATGCCGGCCCGCGAGCTGTACGGCCGCATGATGCGCACCCTCGCGCAGACCGGCCAGGGCTGGATGACCTTCAAGGACGCCTCCAACCGGACCGCGAACCAGACCGCCCTGCCGGGCACGGTCGTCCACTCCTCCAACCTGTGCACCGAGATCATCGAGGTCACCAACGACGGCGAGACGGCCGTCTGCAACCTCGGCTCGGTCAACCTCGGCGCGTTCGTCCTCGCCGAGACGGGCGAGATGGACTGGGAGCGCCTGGACGAGACCGTCCGCACCGCCGTGACCTTCCTCGACCGGGTCGTGGACATCAACTTCTACCCGACCGAGGAGGCCGGCCGCTCCAACGCCAAGTGGCGCCCGGTGGGTCTGGGCGCCATGGGCCTCCAGGACGTCTTCTTCAAGCTGCGCCTGCCCTTCGACTCCGCCGCGGCCAAGGCCCTCTCCACGAAGATCGCCGAGCGGATCATGCTGGCGGCCTACGAGGCCTCCGCCGACCTCGCCGAGAAGCACGGCACCCTCCCGGCCTGGGAGCAGACCCGTACCGCCCAGGGCGTGCTGCACCCCGACCACTACGGTGTCGAGCTCACCTGGCCGGAGCGCTGGGACGCGCTGCGCGCCCGGATCGCGACGACCGGCATGCGCAACTCGCTGCTGCTGGCCATCGCGCCGACCGCGACGATCGCCTCGATCGCCGGCGTGTACGAGTGCATCGAGCCGCAGGTGTCCAACCTGTTCAAGCGCGAGACGCTGTCGGGCGAGTTCCTCCAGGTCAACGGCTACCTGGTGGAGGACCTGAAGAAGCTCGGCGTGTGGGACGCCCAGACCCGGGAGGCGCTGCGCGACTCCTCCGGCTCGGTCCAGGGCTTCAGCTGGATCCCGGCCGAGGTCCGCGAGCTGTACCGCACGGCGTGGGAGATCCCGCAGCGCGGCCTGATCGACATGGCGGCGGCCCGTACGCCGTACCTGGACCAGTCGCAGTCGCTGAACCTGTTCATGGAGACGCCGACCATCGGCAAGCTGTCGTCGATGTACGCGTACGCCTGGAAGCAGGGCCTGAAGACCACGTACTACCTGCGCTCGCGCCCCGCGACGAGGATCGCGCGCGCCGCGTCCGGCACCGCCGTCCCGGCCGCCGTCCCGGCGACCGCCACGCCCCTCCCGCAGGCCCTCGACGCCGAGGCGCTGGCCTGCTCCCTTGAGAACCCCGAGTCCTGCGAGGCCTGCCAGTAATGAGCTCCACCGACAAGAACCTCCTGGACCCGGGCTTCGAGCTGACGCTCCGCCCGATGCGCTACCCGGACTTCTACGAGCGCTACCGGGACGCGATCAAGAACACGTGGACGGTGGAGGAGGTCGACCTCCACTCGGACGTCGCCGACCTGGCGAAGCTGACGCCCGCCGAGCAGCACATGATCGGCCGGCTGGTGGCGTTCTTCGCGACGGGCGACTCGATCGTGGCGAACAACCTGGTCCTGACGCTGTACAAGCACATCAACTCCCCGGAGGCGCGCCTGTACCTGTCGCGCCAGCTGTTCGAGGAGGCCGTGCACGTCCAGTTCTACCTGACGCTGCTCGACACCTACCTGCCCGACCCGGACGACCGGGCGGCCGCGTTCGCCGCGGTGGAGAACATCCCCTCCATCCGCGAGAAGGCCCAGTTCTGCTTCAAGTGGATGGACTCGGTCGAGAAGATCGAGCGGCTGGAGACGAAGGCCGACCGCCGCCGCTTCCTGCTGAACCTGATCTGCTTCGCCGCGTGCATCGAGGGCCTGTTCTTCTACGGTGCCTTCGCCTACGTGTACTGGTTCCGGTCGCGCGGTCTGCTGCACGGCCTGGCCACCGGCACCAACTGGGTGTTCCGCGACGAGACCATGCACATGAACTTCGCGTTCGAGGTCGTGGACACGGTCCGCAAGGAGGAGCCCGACCTCTTCGACGACGAGCTCCAGCAGCAGGTCACGGACATGCTGAGGGAAGCCGTCGAGGCGGAGCTGCAGTTCGGCCGCGACCTGTGCGGTGACGGCCTGCCGGGCATGAACACCGAGTCGATGCGCGAGTACCTGGAGTGCGTCGCCGACCAGCGCCTGGTCCGCCTGGGCTTCCCCCCGGTGTACGGCTCGCAGAACCCGTTCTCCTTCATGGAGCTGCAGGGCGTCCAGGAGCTGACGAACTTCTTCGAGCGCCGTCCGTCGGCCTACCAGGTCGCCGTCGAGGGCACGGTCGACCTGGACGAGGACTTCTGACCCGTACCGGCCGAACGCCGAGGGGCCCGCTCCGGATCCGATCCGGGGCGGGCCCCTCGGGCGTGTGGGGCGCGCGTCAGTCGTTCGGGACGGTCTCGTACCGGGGGGTGCCCTCGGCCATCTGGCGCAGGGCGTCCTTGCGGTCCCGCTTGGAGAGCCGGTCGATGTACAGGTAGCCGTACAGGTGGTCGGTCTCGTGCTGCAGGCAGCGGGCGAAGTAGCCGGTGCCCCGCACCTTGATCGGGTTGCCCTGGGCGTCCTGGCCGGTGACCTCGGCGTAGTCGGGGCGGGCCAGCGAGGCGTACGCGGTGGGGACCGACAGGCAGCCCTCGTTGGAGTCGTCGAGCACGCGGGCGGCGGCCGGCAGCTCCACGAGCTTCGGGTTGACCACGACACCGGTGTGGCGGACGCCCTCGTCGTCCGGGCAGTCGTAGACGAAGACCTTGGCGTCGACGCCGATCTGGTTCGCGGCCAGGCCGACGCCCTCCGCGGCCCGCTGGCTGGCGAACATGTCGTCGATCAGCTGCGCCAGCTCGTCGCCGAACTCGGTGACGTCCTTGCACTCGCTGTGCAGCACCGGGTTGCCGACGACCGTGATCGGGCGGGCGGTACCGCGCTCGCGGTGGGCGAGCTCGCGCGCCTCACAGTCCTCGGTGTCCACGACGTAACCGTCGTCGTCCACCGCGATGACCTCGTTCTCCTGCTGCGCCATGTTCCGACGTACGCCTTCCGTAAGTCCACCCGTTCCGATGTGCCGGTACAGCCTACGGTGCCCGGTCAGCAGACTTCTTCGAGATCCCGCCACTCACGGGTGTCCGGGCTGTCCGCGACCCAGCCGTCGAGCAGCCCGCGCACCAGGCCGGCCGGTGCGGCGATCCCGCATTCGCGTTCGGGGACCCACAGCGAGCCGGAGCCGGCCGTGCGGTGCCCGAGCGGGCCGGGGTGGCCGGGTTCGCTGTGGTCATGGGGGTCCAGGTGCTCGCCGTCGCCCTCGCCGCTCGGCATCACGCTCTCCGAACAGGTCCGGCACAGCAGCCGCACCGAGGAGGACCAGTCCTCGGCGGCGAAGCCCGCGTCCGAGGCGAGCTGTTCCAGGGCGTCGCGGTCGGTCTCGGTGGCCGCCTCCAGCAGCACCACCCAGGTCGGTACCGGGGACGGCGCCCACAGCTCGATCTCGTCGAAGACGGGGTAGGCGGGGCCGGCCGCGGTGACCCGCTCGCCGTTGGGGACCCCGTCGTGCAGCACGACCTCGCCCCAGCGCCGGCCGGACGAGGGCAGCGGGATGGACAGCACCTCGATGCGGGCCGGGTCCAGCCGCCGGCCCCAGACCACCTCGGCCTCGCCCTCCGGGGACAGCCGGACGGCGGCGCTGCCGAGCTCCATGCCGACGGGTTCGCCGCCCTTGCCGTGCGGGTCCCCGGGCACCTTCAGCCCGTACGCCTGCCAGGCCCGCCGGGCCAGCGGCCAGTCCTGCAGGGCGGTCGCGGCGATGCCGACGTTCCACCAGTCCGGGGCTCCGGTCCCGCGGTCCAGCAGGGCCACGGCCCGCAGCCCGGCGGCCCGCGCCTGCTCCCAGTCGTGCCGGAACTTGTGCAGCAGGGCCAGGTTGAACCAGGACTCCGACAGCCAGGGCTCCAGATCGGCGGCCCTGGTCAGCAGTGCACCCGCGTCCTCGTACCGGCCGTCGCCGATCAGCGTGAACGCGCGGTCGGTGGCCTGCCGCCACGAGGCGGAGGGCCTATGCCGTACCTTCCCGAAGATCCTCACGATTCCCGCCTGCTTGGGGGCACCCCCAGCGGTGGCTGGGGAACGACTTGCAGCCTTGCGGACACCCTCACGGACGCTCCTACTCGCATCCAACCATGCCCACTCGGACGGCCGCTCATTACCCATGGGTTACCCAGGTGGGGCAGGATCAACTCTGTCACGTCCCACCTGGCCGGAACCCTGGCGGGGTACCCGCCGGAGACAGACGGACGCCCCCGGGATTGGCGCCTTCGGGTGAACGGAGGGGCCTTCCGGGGGCGGGGTCGCCTTCGGTCGTCGGCGTCGTCAGCCGGCGGCGGGGTCCGCGGTGACGTCGTGGTCGGGCACCGCCTGCCCCGAGCGGATCAGCTCGATCCGCCCCATCACCTTGGAGCGCAGGTCGCTCGGCACGTCGTCCGATCCGCAGCAGCGCTTCACCAGCTTCTTCACGGCCTGCTCCAGGCCGTACTTCTCCAGGCAGGGGTTGCACTCGCCGAAGTGCGTCTCGAACTTCGTGCAGTCGCTGTCCGGCATCTCGTGGTCCAGGAACTCGTAGAGGTGGTCAAGTACCTCCGAGCACTCCGTCTCGTGCGGCTCTCCGCAGCTCATGAGCCCGAGCCTTTCAGGTCGTTCGACTCTCCCGCGCCCGCCGGGACCAGCCCGCGCTCGCGGGCGTAGTCCTCCAGCAGTCCGCGGAGTTGACGGCGGCCACGGTGCAGTCGCGACATGACCGTACCGATGGGTGTACCCATGATGTCCGCGATCTCCTTGTACGCAAAGCCCTCTACGTCGGCGAGATAGACCGCGATGCGGAACTCCTCCGGAATGGCCTGAAGCGCTTCCTTCACATCGGAATCGGGCAGGTGGTCGAGCGCCTGCGACTCGGCCGAGCGCAGTCCCGTCGACATGTGCGACTCGGCGCGCGCCAGCTGCCAGTCCTCGATCTCCTCCGCCGCACTGCGCTGCGGCTCGCGCTGCTTCTTGCGGTAGGAGTTGATGAAGGTGTTGGTCAGAATGCGGTAGAGCCACGCCTTGAGGTTGGTGCCCTCACGGAACTGGTGGAAGGACGCGTACGCCTTGGCGTACGTCTCCTGGACCAGGTCCTCGGCGTCGGCCGGATTGCGCGTCATGCGCAGCGCGGCCGAGTACATCTGGTCGAGGTAACCGAGGGCGTCCCGCTCGAAGCGCGCGTTGCGCCCGGCGGTCGTCTCCTCCACGTGGCCCTCCTCGGTCCCAGCGACAGGACCCACCTCCTCCGACTGCGCGGCGGCTCCGAAAGCGGACCCGCTCGAATCGGAGAATAGTCGACCTTCCCGGCCCTCCGCCGCCCGGAGCGGGCTGCGCTTGGGCGCGGGGAGGACCGTCCATTCCAGCCCAGCAGCCTGCGGACGGTCCTGGCTGATGACCTGGGTCATGCGGCTCCCTCTCCTCCGACGAGATCCTGTGCGTTCCGACATCCCGCACAACAGAAGGGTCGGGCCGCGCATTCCCGGCGGGGCGCGCGGGGTCGGGCTCTGTGTCAGGTCGTACGGGCGGGGGGTGCGGCGGCGCCTGATCGGGCGGACCGGCGGGGCAGCGCTTCCAGCCAGCCGGCCACGGCCCGCGTGATCACGGCGAGGGCCTCGTCCTGCGTCTGCTCCGCCTTCTTCGGCACGGCGAAGCCGTGGTCCCCTTGTGCCACCTCGGCCAGCTCGTACGGTTCCGGCCCGGCCGGCGGCGGGAACTCCTCCGGCCGCCCGAACGGGTCCCGGGCGCCCTGGACGACCAGCGTGGGCAGCCCGGCCCCGGTCAGCTCCTCGGCCCGGGACTTCTCGGGCTTGCCCGGCGGGTGCAGCGGGAAGGCCAGCGCCAGCACCCCGGCCGCGCCGAGTGCGGCGCCGGTCCGGCAGGCCACCCGGGCCCCGGCGCTGCGCCCGCCCGCCACCACGGGCAGCCCGGGCCGCTCCAGCGCCGGCCACAGCGCGTGCCAGCCCTCGTCGAGCACCTTGGGCGCGGCCGCGACCTTCTTTCCGGCGACCCTCCAGGGTTGCTCGACCAGGGCCACGGTGATCCCGCGGGCGGGCAGGGCGGCGGCCAGCGCCTGCAGGTCGCGCGCCTCGATGCCGCCGCCCGCCCCGTGACCGAGGGCCAGGACGAGCCGGGCCCCGGGTGCGGGGTGCCAGGTGATGCGGGCCTCGCCCGCCGGGGTGGGGACGCTCTCGGTGCGGGTGCGCGTGGTCATGCCCCCATCCTGCCCGGCGCGGGGGCGAGGAGGCGGGAGGTGGGAGGGCTGGGAGGGGGCTAGAAGAGGGTGCCCTCTTCCGGCGCGTCCAGTTCCGCCAGCAGCTCCGGCCCGTTGTTGCGCACGCTGCTGACGGCGGTGGAGACCGGGAAGGCGCGCATCAGCCCGCCGGGCGGCGGGGCGAGCAGCTCCTGCAGCGAGCCGTCGACGTCGGTGTTCGCCGGGTCCAGCCAGGCGTCCCAGCGGTCCGGGGTGAGCATCAGCGGCATCCGGGGGTGGATCTCGGCGAGCGAGCGCGGCCCGTCGGCGGGGGCGGCGGCCAGCGGTGCGGTCTCGGCCTCGGCGGTGATCACCGAGCATGTCGCCCACCAGGCCTGCGGGTGGGCGTCGGGCAGGGTGCGGTCGCGCCAGAACTCGTAGATGCCGGCCATGGCGAAGACGGAGCCGTCGGCGGGGAGCACGAAGTACGGCTGCTTGCGGGCCCGCTTCCGTTTCCCCTCGACCTCCAGCAGGCGCTCGTCATGGCCGGTGACCCACTCGTAGTACCCGTCGGCGGGGATGATGCAGCGGCGCTGCATGAAGGGGCGGCGGAAGGACGGCTTCTCGGCGAGGGTCTCGGACCGGGCGTTTATCATCCGGGCCGCGCCGTCGGGGTTCTCGGCCCAGGACGGGACGAGGCCCCACCGCAGGACGCGCAGCTGGCGAACCGGACGCGGGCTCGGGGCGTCTTTGAGGGGGCGGTCGAGGACGACGTGGACCTGCTTCGTCGGCGCCACGTTCCAGTCGGGGGCCAGGGTCTCCTCGGGCTCCCACCGCTCGACGCCGAAGATCCGGGCCAGGTCCTCGGGCCCGCGGCCCGCCGCATACCGTCCGCACATGGCTGCCACACTGCCATGTCATCCGATCCTCACCGCAAGGAGTCCGCCGCTTTATGGACAGCACCACGCCGGCCGGCCTGTGGGACCGGCTCACGGGCATACAGACCCCGCCGGCCCTCTGGCTGGTGATCGTGACGGGCCTGGCCGCCCTGGCGCTCGTGGCGCCGCACCCGGTGTGGCGGGTGTCCCGCAACGCCGTGACCATCGCGCACGAGGGCGGCCACGGCCTGCTGGCGCTGCTGACGGGCCGGCGCCTCGACGGGATCCGGCTGCACTCGGACACCAGCGGCGTCACCGTCAGCCGCGGCAAGCCGACCGGCCTCGGGATGATCCTGACGGCCGCCGCCGGGTACACGGCGCCCTCGCTGCTGGGGCTCGGCGGGGCCGCGCTGCTGTCGGCCCAGCGGACCACGCTGCTGCTGTGGGCGGCCACCGCGCTGCTGCTGACGATGCTGGTGATGATCCGCAACGCGTACGGCGCCCTGACGGTGGTGCTGGCGGGCGGCACGTTCGTCCTGGTCTCCTGGCTCGCCGCGGCCGAGGTGCAGGCGGCGTTCGCGTACGCGGCCGTGTGGTTCCTGCTGCTGGGCGGCGTGCGGCCGGTGTTCGAGCTGGGGGCCAAGCGCCGGCACGGCGGGGCGCCGGACTCCGACGCGGACCAGTTGGGCCGCCTCACCCACACGCACCCGGTGCTGTGGCTGTTCCTCTTCCACGCCGTCGCGCTGTGCTCGCTGATCGGCGGCGCACGCTGGCTTCTCAACCTCTGAGACCGCTCGGCGGGGCACGGCTCGATCACGATCAGCGCCCGGGCGGAGCCACTAAAGTGGTGGCCATGACCCAGACCCCCGCGCTCCCCGCCCTCTGGCCTGCCCCGCACGCCGACGGCACCGTCCACGCCACCGTCACCGTGCCCGGGTCGAAGTCGGTCACTAACCGGGCCCTGGTCCTCGCGGCGCTCTCCGCGGAGCCCGGCTGGGTGCGCCGCCCGCTGCGCTCGCGGGACTCGCAGCTGATGGCGGACGCGCTGCGGGCCATGGGCGTGGGCATCGAGGAGACCGTCTCCTCCAGCTCCGGCGACGGCGCGGGCGGCGAGGCCTGGCGGATCATCCCGGCGGCCCTGCACGGCCCGGCCACCGTGGACGTCGGCAACGCCGGCACGGTCATGCGCTTCCTGCCGCCGGTCGCCACCCTCGCCGACGGCGACATCCGCTTCGACGGCGACCCGCGGTCCTACGAGCGTCCGCTCGGCCAGGTCATCACCGCCCTGCGCGGGCTGGGTGCCCGCATCGACGACGGCGGCCGCGGCGCGCTGCCGCTGACCGTGCAGGGCGGCGGGGCGCTGGAGGGCGGCTCGGTCGAGCTCGACGCGAGCAACTCGTCCCAGTTCATCTCCGCGCTGCTGCTCGCCGCCCCGCGGTTCAACCAGGGCGTGGAGGTGCGGCACGTCGGCGCGACCCTGCCCTCGATGCCGCACATCCGGATGACGGTGGAGATGCTGCGCGCGGCCGGCGCCCGGGTCGACACGCCGGAGGCGGGTGGCGAGCCGAACGTGTGGCGGGTGGCGCCGAGCGCGCTGCTGGGCCGCGACATGGTGGTCGAGCCGGACCTGTCGAACGCCCAGCCGTTCCTGGCGGCGGCCCTGATCACGGGCGGCACGGTCACCATCCCGGACTGGCCTCGCCGCACCACGCAGCCCGGCGACGAGCTGCGCCGGATCTTCACGGAGATGGGCGGCTCCTGCGAGCTGACCGACGCCGGCCTGGTCTTCACGGGCACCGGCAAGATCCACGGCATCGACGTGGACCTGGGCGAGGTCGGCGAGCTGACGCCCGGCATCGCGGCCGTCGCCGCTCTGGCCGACTCCCCGTCCACCCTGCGCGGGGTGGCGCACCTCCGGCTGCACGAGACGGACCGGTTGGCGGCCCTGACCGCGGAGATCAACGGGCTCGGCGGCGAGGTCACGGAGACCGCCGACGGCCTGCACATCCGCCCGCGCCCGCTGCACGGCGGCGTGTTCCACACCTACGACGACCACCGGATGGCCACCGCGGGCGCCGTGCTCGGCCTGGCGGTCGAGGGCGTGCAGATCGAGAACGTGGCGACGACCGCGAAGACGCTGCCGGACTTCCCGAGGATGTGGACGGACATGCTCGCGGGCTCGGGAGCGTAGGTCCGTCATGCGCAGGTACGGCAAGCACACCGACGAGGACGACATCCGGTCCCGCCCCAACCCCAAGGGCAACCGGCCCCGCACGAGCAAGCGCCCCAAGCACGAGGACGCGGCGGAGGGCTTCGTCCTCACCGTCGACCGCGGCCGGCTGACCTGCCTGGTGGAGGACCGCACGGTCATCGCCATGAAGGCGCGCGAGCTCGGCCGCAAGGCCGCGGTGGTCGGCGACCGGGTATGGCTCGTCGGTGACCTGTCCGGCAGGAAGGACACCCTCGCGCGGATCGTGCGGATCGAGGAGCGCAGGTCCGTCCTGCGGCGCACCGCGGACGACGACGACCCGTACGAGCGGGTGGTCGTCGCCAACGCCGACCAGCTGGCGATCGTCACCGCGCTGGCCGACCCCGAGCCGCGGCCGCGCATGATCGACCGCTGTCTGGTCGCCGCGTACGACGCCGGGCTGGAGCCCCTGCTGGTGCTCACCAAGTCGGACCTGACGTCCCCGGACAAGATCCTGGAGATCTACGCGACGCTGGGTGTCGACTACGTGGTGACCAACCGCGAGGAACTGGCGGCCGGCGAGGCCGCCGAACGGGTGCGCGAGCGGCTGGCCGGCCGGATCACCGCCTTCGTGGGCCACTCGGGGGTCGGCAAGACCACCCTGGTGAACTCGCTGGTCGGCGCGGGCCGCCAGCGCGCGACCGGCCACGTCAACGCCGTGACCGGGCGCGGCCGGCACACCACCACCTCGGCGCTCGCGCTGCCGCTGCCGTCGGGTGACGGCTGGGTCATCGACACGCCGGGCGTGCGGTCGTTCGGCCTGCACCACGTGGACCCCTCGCGGGTGATCCTGGCCTTCCCGGACCTGGTGCCCGGTACGGAGGAGTGCCCGCGCGCGTGCAGCCACGACGAGCAGGACTGCGCGCTGGACGCCTGGGTGGCGGAGGGGCATGCGGATCCGGTCCGGCTGGACTCGCTGCGGCGGCTGCTGCGGACGCGGGAGCGGCGCGAGGGCGACTGACCGCCCCTGCCCGGTCCGCGGCGTTCGGCGGGGTTTGCCGGGGTTCAGCAGGGTTTGCCGGGGTCATGGTCCGGTAAATGCATAACCGCATTGAGTGACGCGATGTCACGTGACGCGGGGAGGCATTCGCCATGGCCTGGCTGCTGGTCGTCGTCGCCGGACTCCTGGAGACCGGGTTCGCGGTCTGCCTCAAGCTGTCCCACGGGTTCACCCGGCTGTGGCCGACGATCGCCTTCGCCTCCTTCGCGCTCGGCAGCTTCGGCCTGCTGACGCTGGCCCTGAAGAAACTGGACGTGGGGCCGGCGTACGCCGTGTGGACCGGCATCGGCGCGGCCGGGACCGCGATCTACGGCATGGTCTTCCTCGGCGACCTGGTGTCCACCCTCAAGATCGTCTCGATCACGCTGGTCATCCTCGGGGTCATCGGCCTCCAGCTGTCCGGGTCGGCTCACTGAGCAGCCGCAGCAGCCCGAGCAGTTCCCCGAGCCCCGGCTCCCGCGCCGGGGCCACCACGTACGACAGCGCCAGCCGTACGGCCAGTTCGCACCGCTGCGCACCGTCGCCCGGCGCGAGCACGGCCGCCGCCCGCTCCCGCACCGCCCGGGCCAGCTCGCCGGGTGCGGGCGCGGGCACGCCGGGCCGGGAGCCCTGCCCGGGCGGCACCGGCAGGTTGCCGTCCCAGGACCCGGTCAGCAGGGCCCGTACGAGGGGACGCGCACGGGCCGCCCGCACGGTCCACTCCGCGACCGAGGCGAGCCGGTCGCCCCCGCTGGCGGCCGGGGTGCGCAGCACCCGGTCGACCCCGTCGAGGTACCAGTCGGCCTCGCGGCGCACGAGGGCGCGGCCGAGGCCCGCCTTGCCGCCGAACTCGTTGTAGAGGGTCTGCCGGGACACCCCGGCGGCGGCCGCCACGTCGACCATCCGCACGGACGGCCAGGGGCGCGCCAAGAGCGCCACCGACGCCGCCTCCAGCAACGACTCCCGGGCTGCCGGCATCCGCGCCTCCCCGCTCGACTCCACCGCCAGAGTTGACGGGTCGCCAGATCCTGTCAAGGGCGCCTGCCCGGCCGCTCCGTGGACGCCGCTCGCCCGCCCCTGCGGCTGCCGATACTGTTCGGGCATGCCCGAGTACGAAGATGACCTGCGCCTCGCCCTGGAGCTCGCCGACGCGGCGGACGCCGTCACCATGGAGCGCTTCCGCGCCCTCGACCTGAAGGTCGAGACCAAGCCGGACATGACCCCGGTGAGCGAGGCGGACCGGGCCGCCGAGGAAGTGGTCCGGGCGGGGATCGAGGCCGCGCGGCCCGCGGACGCCATCCTGGGCGAGGAGTACGGCCTGAAGGGCGGCGGCCCGCGCCGCTGGGTCGTGGACCCGATCGACGGCACGAAGAACTACGTGCGCGGGGTGCCCGTCTGGGCGACCCTGATCTCGCTGATGGAGGAGGGCTCCGACGGGGTGTTCCGGCCCGTCGTCGGGGTGGTCTCGGCGCCCGCGCTGGGCCGGCGCTGGTGGGCGGCGCAGGGCGGGGGCGCGTACGCGGGCGGTGCGCTGGGCGGCGAGCCGCAGCGCATCGGGGTGTCGCAGGTGGGCTCCCTGGGCGACGCCTCGTTCGCGTACTCCTCGTTGAGCGGCTGGGAGGAGCAGGGCCGGCTCGACGGGTTCCTGGAGCTGACCCGGCAGTGCTGGCGGACCCGCGGCTACGGGGACTTCTGGCCGTACATGATGGTCGCGGAGGGCTCGCTCGACCTGTGCGCCGAGCCGGAGTTGAACCTGTGGGACATGGCGGCCATCGCGGCCGTGGTGCAGGAGGCGGGCGGACGGTTCACCAGCCTGGACGGGGTGGACGGCGTGCACGGCGGGAACGCGGCGGCCTCCAACGGCCTGCTGCACGAGGAGATGCTCGGGTACCTGCGCCCCCGCGCCTGAGCGCGCCCGGACCTGCGCCGTCCCTGCGCCAGGACAACCGAGTGCGCCCTCTTGATGACCCTCCGTGTCCGTGGGACTCTGAGACTCCCCCGCTTGTGCACTTGTGAATGACTTCTCAAGCGGGGGACTCTCCCAGGAGGTGGCTCTCTTCATGCTCGTCCGTGACGCCATGAGCACCGTGATCCTCACCCTCGGCCCCGCCCACACCATCCGCCAGGCGGCCTGTCTGATGTCCGGCCGCCGGGTCGGCGCGGCGGTCGTCCTCGATCCCGAACACAGCGGCATCGGCATCCTGACCGAACGGGACGTCCTCAACTCCATCGGCGCGGGCCACGACCCCGACCGGGAGTCCGTGGGGGCGCACACCACGAACAACGTGGTGTTCTGCACCCCGGAGACGACCCTGCAGGATGCCGCCGAGGCGATGGCCCACGGCGGCTTCCGGCACCTGATCGTCGTCGAGGGCGGCGGCCCCGTCGGCATCGTGTCCGTCCGCGACATCGTCCGCTGCTGGGCGCCGGCCCGGCGCAGCACCGTGGCGGCGTAGCGAACGGCGGCGGGCCGGACCCAGAAGGGGTTTCCGGCCCGCCGCCTCCCTACGACAGACGGTCGGTTCAGCCGCGCAGGGCCTGGACCGCGGCCTCCAGCCGCTTGCCGAAGTCGCCGTCCGCCCGACGGAAGTTGTCGATCGCACGCTCGACGATGTCGTCACGGGAGACCTTGGCGATGAAGCCGGCCAGGTTCTCGACCAGACGGCCCTTCTCGTCCTCGGACATCAGGCGGTAGAGGTTGCCGGCCTGGACGAAGTCGTCGCCCTCGGAGTGGACCGGGGCCGCGTGGTCCCCGGTGACCCCGGCGACCGGGATCGGCTGCCACAGCGGCCGGTCGATCTGGTGCGGGCCGCCGAAGGAGTTGGGCTCGTAGTTCTTCGCGCCCTTGTGGCGGCCGTCGTAGAGGAAGCCGTCACGGGAGTTGGTGCGGGCCTCGGTGGCGTGCGGCCGGTTCACCGGCAGGTGGTCGGCGTTGATGCCGACGCGGTAGCGGTGGGCGTCGCCGTAGGCGAAGAGGCGGCCCTGGAGCATCTTGTCCGGGGAGGGGCCGATGCCGGGCACGAAGTGGGCCGGGCTGAAGATGCTCTGCTCGACCTCGGCGAAGACGTTCTCCGGGTTGCGGTTGAGTTCCAGCTTGCCGATCTCGACCGGCGGGTAGTCCTCGTGCGGCCACACCTTGGTGAGGTCGAACGGGTTGAAGCGGTAGGTCGCCGCGTCCGCCGCCGGCATGATCTGGACCTGGACGGTCCAGGTCGGGAACTCGCCGCGCTCGATGGCCTCGCGCAGGTCGCGCTGGTGGGAGTCCGGGTCCTCGCCGGCCAGCCGGTTGGCCTCGGCCTGGGTGAGGTTCTCGATCCCCTGGTCGGTCTTGAAGTGGTACTTGACCCAGAAGACCTCGCCGGCCTCGTTGTTCCACTGGAAGGTGTGCGAGCCGTAGCCGTTCATGTGGCGGTACGAGGCCGGGATGCCGCGGTCGCCGAACAGCCAGGTCACCTGGTGGGTGGACTCGGGGGACAGGCTCCAGAAGTCCCAGACGTTGTCCGCCTCGGTCGAGCCGGTGTACGGGTCGCGCTTCTGGGTGTGGATGAAGTCGGGGAACTTGATGGCGTCCCTGATGAAGAACACCGGGGTGTTGTTGCCGACGAGGTCGTAGTTGCCCTCTTCCGTGTAGAACTTCAGCGCCCAGCCGCGGGGGTCGCGCACGGCGTCGGCGGCACCGAGGTTGCCGGCCACGGTCGAGAACCGCAGGAAGACCTCGGTCTGCTTGCCGACCTCGGAAAGGAACGCGGCACGGGTGTAGTCCGTCACGTCGGCGGTGACGGTGAAGGTGCCGTAGGCGCCGGCGCCGCGGGCGTGCACCACGCGCTCCGGTATGCGCTCGCGGTTGAAGTGGGCGAGCTTCTCCAGCAGCAGCTGGTCCTGGACCAGGACCGGACCGCCGACGCCCGCCGTCTCGCTGTTCTGGTTGTCCGCGACCGGAGCCCCGGCCTCCGTGGTGAGCGGTCCCTGCGTCACGTGCGCCTCCTGCGTCATTGCTGCCGTGCCTGACCCGGCCCGTTGCCTGTCTGCCTGTCCTTGGCCTTTGCCGTACTCGATCCTACGATGGACTTTGTCTAAGTCAAGTAAGCATCCAAGTCCGTACGGACTCGGGAATTGCACCCGGTCCCTCGCTGTTAGGCTGGTGTCCATGAGTGACCTGCTGGAACGACTTCGCGACCGCGGATGGCGCATGACCGCACAGCGGCGCGTCGTGGCCGAGGTGCTCGACGGCGACCACGTCCACCTCACGGCGGACGAGGTGCACGCGCGCGCGGTGGACAAGCTGCCCGAGATCTCCCGGGCGACGGTCTACAACACGCTCGGTGAGCTCGTGACCCTCGGCGAGGTCCTGGAGGTTTCCACGGACCGGCGCGCCAAGCGCTACGACCCGAACGCCCACAAGCCCCACCAGCACCTGGTGTGCGCGCAGTGCGGGGCGATCCGGGACGTGCACCCGGCGGGCAACCCGCTGGCCGACCTGCCGGACGCGGAGCGGTTCGGCTTCGTGGTGTCGGCGGTCGAGGTGACCTACCGCGGGGTGTGCCCGGAGTGCGCGGGCGCCTGAGGGCGGACGACGGAAGTCGGAAGACGACGGGAGGGCCCGGGAGCGATGCTCCCGGGCCCTCCTTCGTGTCCCACTTCTCGCCTTCGGCGTCCGGAAACGCCGAAGGCCCGGATCCTTGAGGATCCGGGCCTTCGGCTTCAGTAGCGGGGACAGGATTTGAACCTGCGACCTCTGGGTTATGAGCCCAGCGAGCTACCGAGCTGCTCCACCCCGCGTCGGTAAACACGACTTTACGCGAGGCCGCCCGGCAGATGCAAATCGCTTAACGGACGGGGCAGGGCCCGGGTCACACGGACAGTTCCTCGGCGAGGGCGTCGCGCAGCCGGGCGGCCCGCTCCGCGACCTCGGCGGGCCCCAGCTCGATCGCGCGCACGCACCACTTCTGCCCCTCGGCCAGGTCCCCGTGCCGGGCGGCGAGCAGCCCCAGCCGCAGCGCGGCGCGGCCGTGCCCGGCCACGGCCGCGCGGGTCCACCACAGGGCGGCCTCCGGCTCGTTGCCCTCACGCGCCAGCAGCAGCCCGAGGTTGAACGCGCCGTTGCGGGAGCCGGCCTCCGCCGCCTCCCGGTACCAGCGCGCCGCCACGGTCATGTCGCCACGGGCGGCGGCGAGCATCCCGACGCGCACCTGCGCGCGGCGATGGCCCAGCTGGGCGGCCCGCTCGTACCACTCCTCGCTCTCGGTGCGCGCCGTGCCGCCGAGGGGCTCGCCCAGGGCCGGCGGCTCCGGCGGCGGGGCCAGCGACTCCAGCAGCGCGGCCAGCCGGAACGCCGCCTCCGCGCTGCCGCCGCCGGCCGCACAGCGCAGGTGCCGCTCGGCGGCCCGCTCCTCGCCGTCGCGCACCAGGGCGATGCCGACCTGGAGGGCGGCATCGGTGTGGCCGGCCGAGGCAGCCCGCTCGTACCACTTCAGCGCCGTGCGGTCGTCGTCGCGGCTGGCGAAGAGGATCCCGAGGTTGAACGCGGCGTCCACGCTGCCCGCCTCGGCCGCCTTGGAGAACCACGGCTCGGCCCCGGCCGCGTCGCCGACCTGGAGCAACATGATGGCGAGGGCGTTGGCCGCCTCGCGGTGGCCGGCGTAGGCCGCCCGCCGGTAGAACTGCTCGGCCTGCGCGGTCCGGTCCTGCGCGGCGCAGAGCAGGGCGAGGTTGTACGCGCCGTTCTGGTCGCCCGCGTCCATGGCGACCCGGTACCACTTCTCCGCGGTCCCGGTCTCCCCGCGGGCGGCGTGCAGGGCGCCGAGCGCGTTCGCGGCGTTGCCGTCGCCGTCCTGCGCGGCCCGGTTCCACCAGGCGATCGCGCTCTCCTCGTCCCCGGCGTCGCGCAGCAGGAAGCCGAGGGCGCAGGCGGCCCGCGCCTCGCCCTGCTTGGCGGAGGTCAGGTACCAGCGCCCGGCCTCCTTGAGCTCGCCGCGGGCCTCCAGCAGCGTGCCCAGGTGCAGGGCGGCGCGCCGGTGCCCGCGGGCGGCGGCCTGCCGGTACCACTGCTCGGCCTCGGCGGGGTCACCCTTGCGCAGGTGGCGGGCCAGGCGGTAGGCGGCCTCGCGGTGGCCCTGCTCGGCGGCCTGCCGCAGCCAGCGCTCGATGCCCTTGTCGCCGCGGTGCTCCAGGAGGTCGGCCAGGGCGTACGCGCCCAGCGCGTGGCCGGATTCCGCCGCCTGCCGGAACCAGTACTCGGCGGCGGGCTCGTCCCCGCGCTCGCGGAAGTGGCGGCCCAGGGCGTGGGCCGCGGGGGCGGATCCGGCGACGGCGGCGACCCGCCACCAGTTGGCGGCCTCGTCGGGGTAGCCCCGCTGGAGCAGCAGTACGCCCAGGTTGTTGGCGGCGGCGCGGTCCCCCTCCGCAGTGGCGCCGCGCAGGTACGGCTCGGCCCCGTCCAGGTCGCCGCGGCGCAGCAGCAGGGCCCCGAGGACGCTCATCGCTCCGGGGTCGCCGCGGTCGGCCGCGACCCGGTGCCGCGCCTCCAGCTCGGTGTCGCTGGCCGCGTCGGCCTCGGCGAACATCTCCTCCGCGAAACCCACATCGGTCAGTGGGGTCTGCGCGTTAACGGCCTGAGCCTCCTCTTCGACTGCTGCATCCGACCCTGCTCCGGCCGCCCTCACAAACCGCCCTGTCTCCAGCAGAGTTGACCTGTCCCCCATATATCCCATCGTCGCATCACCTGCTACCCGCGTACACCTGGTATGTCGCAGCCTGTGAGGTCACTTCAGCGTTTTGTCGACATGCCCACAGAGAGACAAGTCAAACACGCTCCCACCCCAACTCACCCGCCTCAGCTACCTCATGCCCCCACGTGTCCATTCCGGACATGACGAAGGCCCGGATCCTAGGATCCGGGCCTTCGTTTTCAGTAGCGGGGACAGGATTTGAACCTGCGACCTCTGGGTTATGAGCCCAGCGAGCTACCGAGCTGCTCCACCCCGCGTCGGTGAGACCACAGTATCACGACGCGGGACCGAGCCATTACCGGTTTCAGCCCGCGGGCTTCGGGGCCGACTGCTTCGCCTCCGCGTCGATCGCCCGCTTCAGCGCCGCCTGCAGATCGCTCTGCGCCTTGCCGTAGGCCGCCCAGTCGCCGGCCTTCATCGCCTTGTCGGCTTCCTCGACGGCCTTCTGCGCGTCCGCCAGGGCCGCCTTGACCGTCGGGTCCTGGGCGGTCGGCGGCGTGACGGTCCCCTCGCCCGGCGGCGGGTTCACGGGCGTCGTCGGCGCCTCGGCCCCGAAGACCACGTTCAGCGCCTTGTCCAGGGTGTCCTCGAAGGCGGTCTGACCGCCGTAGGTCACCAGCACCTTGCGCAGCAGCGGGTACTTCAGGCCGGCACTGCGCACGTACACCGGCTCCACGTACAGCATCCCGCCTTCCAGCGGCACCGCGAGCAGGTTGCCGTACTCGACCTCGGAGTCGCCGCCGCGCAGCAGCCGGATCGACTCGGCGATCTTCGGCTCCGACTGGAACTTGCTCTGCACCTGCTTCGGGCCGTCGACCGGCTTGCTGGTGGGCAGCTTCAGGATGCGGATCTTGCCGTAGTCCGGGGTGCCCGGGTCGGCGTTGACCGCCATGAAGGCGCTGAGGTTGTCCCGCTCGTTCGGCGTGAACGTCGTCGTGAGCGAGAAGACCTGGTCCTTCTCGGTCTGGCCCGGCATCTTCATCGACAGGTAGTACGGCGGAACCGCCGTGCCGGCCTTGGTAGTCGGGTCGTCCGGGACGGCCCAGGCCTCGCTGCCGCTGAGGAAGGTCTGCGGGTCGGTGACGTGGTAGCGGGTCAGCAGCTCGCGCTGGACCTTGAACAGGTCCTGCGGGTAGCGCAGGTGGTCCATGAGCGGCTTGGAGATCTCGCTCCTGGCCTTGACCGTGCCGGGGAACGCCTTCATCCAGGTCTTCAGGACCGGGTCCTCGGCGTCCCACTGGTACAGGCTGACCGTGCCGTCGTAGGCG
The DNA here is from genome assembly GCF_051550185.1 of Streptomyces pallidus (ex Mingjun et al. 2026). Taxonomy (NCBI): domain Bacteria; kingdom Bacillati; phylum Actinomycetota; class Actinomycetes; order Kitasatosporales; family Streptomycetaceae; genus Streptomyces; species Streptomyces pallidus (ex Mingjun et al. 2026). The sequence continues at coordinate 2,816,274 of NZ_CP196181.1, forward strand.
TCGACGGTGGCCTTCACCGAGTTGCGGATGTAGTTGACCTGGTTCTCCTGGGCGACCACCGCGCGCTGGCTGTTGGTCAGCGAGTCCGCGGTGCTCTGGCCCAGCGTGGTGCGCGAGGCGTACGGGTAGCCGTTGGTCGTCGTGTACGCGTCGACGATCCACTTGACGCGGCCGTCGATGACCGCCGGGTACGGGGCGCCGTCGATGGTCAGCCAGGGTGCGACGGCCTCGACGCGCTCCTTGGGCGTGCGGTTGTAGAGGATCCGCGAGCCGTCGCCGATGGCGCCCGAGTAGAGGATCTGCGGCTCGCTGAAGGCCAGCGCGTACGCGGCGCGGTTCACCGGGTTGTCGAGGCTGACGCCGGAGTCGCCCCGGTAGCTGGTCTCCTTCTCGCCCTTGTCGTCCGAGTAGTCGAGCTCCTTCTGCGGTCCGCCGACGATCGAGTACTGCGTCGTCCGCTCGCCGTAGTAGATGCGCTGCTCGAAGTCCGTGCCGAACATCCCCTTCGAGGGGAGGTCGGACTGGGTGAAGTCGGGGGCGCCCTGGCTGTCGACGCTGGTGCCCTTGGCCGCGACCACGCCGTAGCCGTGCGTGTACTTGAAGTGGTCGTTGATCCAGTTGTTCTTCGGGATGCCGCTGATGTTCAGCTCGCGCAGGCCGATGACGGTGTCCTGGGCGCTGTACCGGTCCACGGCCAGCGTGGACGGGAAGGCGTAGTAGCCCTTGACCTGCTGGAGCTGCTGGAAGGCCGGGGAGACGATGTTCGGGTCGAGGATGCGGATGCTGGCGGTGGTGCCGGCCGCCTGCCGCAGCTTCGCCTTGTCGTCGGTCTGCGGCACGCCGGGGTAGTCCTTCACGTCGGACCCGTCGATCCCGTAGGCGTCCCGGGTGGCCTTGATGTTCTTCTCGACGTACGGCGCTTCCTTGGCCTGCTCGTTGGGCTGGACCTGGAACTTCTGCACGATCGCCGGGTAGAGCCCGCCGATCAGGATCGCCGAGAGCACCATCAGGCCGAAGCCGATCACCGGCAGCTGCCAGGTGCGCCGCCACAGCGTCGCGAAGAAGAGCACGGCGCAGATCGCCGCGATGGCGACGAGGATCGTCTTGGCCGGCAGGTACGCGTTCGCGTCGACGTACCGCAGGCCGGTCCAGTTGTCGGCGGCCTTGAAGTCGCTGGACTTCACGGCCAGGCCGTACCGGTCGAGCCAGTACGCGACGGCCTTCAGCGTGACGAAGAGGCCCAGCAGCACGGACAGGTGCCCGGTCGCCGCGGCCGTGGCCCGGGCGCCCGGGCTGGTCACGCGCAGGCCGCCGTACAGGTAGTGGACGACGACGGCGGCGATCACCGACAGGATGACGGCGGCGAAGCCGAAGCCCAGCAGGAAGCGGTACCAGGGCAGGTCGAACGTGTAGAAGGACACGTCCAGCTTGAACTGGGGGTCCTTCCTGCCGAAGGGCACCCCGTTCACGTACATCAGCCAGGTCTTCCACTGGCCGGCCGCCGAGGCGCCCGCGATCATGCCGACGAGCGCGGCGATGCCCAGCAGCAGCCACTTCTTGTACGGCGCGATGCTCATCCGGTACCGGTCGAGGCTCTGCTGCTCCATCGACATCGCGCTGAGCGGCGGCCGGAGCCTGTGGGCCAGCCACATGTTCAGCCCGACCGCACCCGCCATGAGCAGGCCGAAGACGGCGAAGAGGCCGACCCGGGTCCACAGGGTGGTGGTGAAGACGGTGGAGTACTTCACGGAGCGGAACCAGAGCCAGTCCGTCCAGAAGCCCGCGAACATGACGAACGCCATGCCCAGGACGGCCAGCACGCCCAAGGTCATCAGGAGAGTGCGGGATCGCCGGGAGGGGCGGCCGACTCTCATCCGTGGCCCCGAGGGGCCTGAGCCGCGGTCCGGCATCTGGAAAGCCAAGGTGCGCACCTCGAAAGCTGAGTCTGGTTACGTTTCACGAGCTGGGCCCCGATCGTAGGGCCCACTCTTGAAACTTACTGAGGCTTTGCCCAGTTCCCGTAGCCGGGTGGAAACGAGGCAGGATGTTGTCCATGTCCAACGTTTCGCCTTCCCCCGGCACCCCCATGGCGGCCAGCCCGCTGACCCGCGCCTGCCTCGAGATCGACGAGTACGCTGCCGGCCTCGGCTGGGACCGCCCGGCCCGGCTGTTCGCCCTGGTCGACACGGCCCGGCTGCGCCGGCAGGAGCCCCGCCTCGCCCGGCAGCTCGGCGTCGACACCGACGACGCCGGCCGGTCCTCCCTGACGCCGATCGAGCAGGACGAGCTGCCCGCCGGAACCGCCCTCGACAAGTTCCTGGGCACCGTCGCCTGGCCCGACGCGGTCGTCGGCTGTGCCCTGACCGTGGAGCGGCTGATGCTGCCGCCGTCCGCGGAGGCCTCCGTACCCGAGGGGCTCAGCGAGAAGCAGCTCGCGAAGTGGGTCGCCGGGCACCCCGAGCGCCAGGAGGTGCGCCTGACGGTGGCCGTGCTGCGCGACGGGTCGCGCGAGTCGGCGGTACGGCTGCGCGAGAAGGACTCCTCCAGCGAGGTCCTCACCGGCGCGAGCCTGGTGCCGGGGCTCGCCGACGCGCTCGCCGCGACCTTCGAGTAGGACCCCGCGGCGCACCACCCGGGAGGCGGGGCGGACGGTCAGGGCTTGCCGCACAGCGGCAGCCCGGCCGTGTCCCCCTTGCCGATCTTCTCCAGCGCCTGCCGGGCGTCGCCGATGGTGCCGACCTTGATCAGGGTCAGGCCGTCCGGGACGTTCTTCACGGCCGAGGCGCAGTTCTCGGCGGGGGTCAGGAAGAATTCGGCGCCGGCCTTGCGGGCGCCGATGGTCTTCATCTGGATGCCGCCGATGGGGCCGACCTTGCCGGTGTCGTCGATGGTGCCGGTGCCCGCGACGAACTTCCCGCCGGTCAGGTCGCCCGGGGTGAGCTTGTCGACGATGCCGAGCGAGAACATCAGGCCCGCGCTCGGCCCGCCGACGTCGGCGAGCCGGATGTCGATGGGGAACGGGAAGGTGTGGGCGGTGCCGGCCCGGATGCCGACGACGGCGTGCCCGTCGCCCTCCGCCTTCGCCGAGGTGATCGTCACCTTGGTCGCGGCGGCCGGCTCGCGGTGCGCCTTCTGGGCCTCGGCCGCCTCGGCGGCGGGCACGATCGTGAACTCGACCGGCTCACCGGCCTTGTGCCTGGTGACGAGCTTCGCGACGTCCCCGGGGGCGCCGACGGGGTTGCCGTCGACCGTCTTGACCACGTCACCGGCGTGCAGCTTGCCCTCGGACGGGCTGCCCTTGACCACGGACGCCACCACGACGCGGGTGGGGACGTCGATGCCCAGCTGCTTCAGGGCCGCCACCTTGGCGCTCTCCTGGGACTGGCTGAACTCCTCGGCGTTCTCCTGCGTCGACTGCTCCTCGGTCTTCCCGTCGGGGTAGAGCGTCTCGTGCGGGACGACGATGTTGTCGCCGGACAGCCAGCCGTAGACCGCTTCGAGCAGGTTCATGTCGTAGTCCGCGCCCGTGACGCGGACGGTCGTCATGTTCAGGTGCCCGGTGGTCGGGTACGTGGTGTGCTCGCCGATGCTGATGACGGACTCACCGCGGTTGTCGCCGAGCGTGTTCCAGGTCGGACCCGGGCTCATCTCCGAGTACGGGACCTTGATGAAGACCCCCGCGCAGAGCAGCCCGAACAGCATGAGGGTGGCGGCGAGCATCGTCGCGGTGCGGCGTGGCATGGGATCGACAGTACGGGACGGGCCTGGCGGACGGCCGCCGGGGCCGGTCCGCGGGGGCCGTACGGCCCGCTGCGGGGAGGTTCCGCGGGACGCCGGGAAGCGTCAGACCGGGTCGGAACCGGAGTGTGCCGCCGCTTTCACCCTGCTCGGGTCGGCTTTGTCCATGGCCTCGCGGAATCGTGCGTATCCCGCGAGCTCGGATATGTCGCCCTGGGTGCGGTCGCGGGCGGCCCAGCCGCCCCATATCGCCGCCCCGATCGCGGCGAACAGCGGAATCAGCAACCACGCCAGTGACGCCATGGACGTGCCTCCCAGCCCCGTAGAAAGGTGCGTGTCGTTGTGGCTTCAACGCTCCTGCCCGTGGGGGGGTTACGCAAATCGAGGGCGTGTTGCGCGGCCGAACGGGTGGGACAGTACTCCCCCGCACCGACAGCGCCGCGGCCGGGGGGTCAGCAGGCGCCGACCCACTCCTCGGTGCCGTCCGAGAACGTCTGGTGCTTCCAGATCGGCACCTCGTGCTTCAGGTCGTCGATCAGCATCCGGCAGGCCTCGAAGGCCTCGCCGCGGTGCGGGCAGGACACCGCCACGACCACCGCCACGTCGCCGACGGCCAGGGCCCCGATGCGGTGCACGGCCGCCAGGGCCCGTACCGGGTACTTCTCCACCACGCGCTCGGCTATGCGGCGCATCTCCGCCTCGGCCGTCGGGTGGCAGGAGTAGCCGAGCGCGTCGACGTCGGCGCCGCCGTCGTGGTTGCGCACCGTGCCGACGAAGAGCGTCGTGCCTCCCGCCGCGTCGTCGCCGACGGCCCTGAAGACCTCGTCGAGCGAGAGCGGCGTCTCGCGGATCGCGAGCAGCCGGATCGGGTCCGGAGCGGCCTGCTCGCCGGGGTGGTCGAAGTGCGCTGCCATGCAGCCATCGTGCACCACCGTTCTCCCCTCGCGGTAGAGCCGATTCGACCGGCTGTACGGGGCGGGGATATGGAGCCTCCTACAGGATCCGCGGCCGCGGTGGTTCCGCGGCCCCCGTCAGATGCCGCGCCGCCTGCGGGCCCGGCGGACCACCGCGGCGGCGCCCAGCAGCGCGACCGTCGCACCTGCGGCGCCGGCGGCGGTGGCGTCCTTGCGGCCCAGCCTGCGGCCCGCGACCGTGTGCCGGCCGGAGACCTCCTGGAGCAGCTCGGCCAGCACCTCCTCGTTGGTCCAGCGCGGCCGCCAGCCCGCCGCGTGCAGCCCGCTGACGCTGACCACCCACGGGTACATGGTGTACGCGAGGTCGCCCGCCGGGGACGGGGTCAGGCCGATCCGGTGCAGCCGGGCCGCCGCGCCCAGGGCCACAGCGGAGGGCAGCTCCATGCGGCGGATGCCGCTCAGCTCCTCGACCTCCTCCTGCTCCAGCCAGCCCTCGCAACCCACCGCCAGCTCGCCCTCGACCTTCTCCAGGGCGGCGTACTCCAGTGCGCTGACCAGGTCCTCGACGTGGCAGAACTGCCAGGTCGGGCGGGATCCGGCGACCACGAGCAGGCGCGGGGACTCGAAGTAGCGGGTCAGCGCCGTGTCCGTGCCGCCGACCAGCACGGCAGGGCGGACCACGGTCACGTTCAGTCCCGGGTGGGCGCGCGGCGCCCGGCGGCCCAGCCGCTCGATCTCCAGCAGGTCTCCGACGCCGGTGGCCTCGGCGGTGGCCCGCAGCTCGGAGTCCTCGGACAGCGGGATGTCGTTGTCCGGCAGGGCCCCGTACACCATCGCCGAGGTGCACAGCACGACCCGGCGCACCCCGGCCGCGGCGGCGGCCGTCAGGACGGTCTGGGTTCCCCGCACGTTGTACGCCGTACGGGCGGCGGGGTCGGTCTCGAGGTCGAGGTCCAGCGCGAGGTGGACCACCACGTCCGCGCCGCGCAGCTTCTCCGCGATGGCGGGGTCCCGTACGTCCAGGACGTGCCACTGGGCGGCGGCGCAGTCGCCGCGCCGCTCGTCGATCGCGACGACCTGCTTGACCTCGTCCGACGCGGCCAGGCGCTGCACGAGCGCCGCGCCGACACCGGACGCGGCACCGGTGACGGCGATCACGGGGCTGGGCCGGCGCACGGAGGCCTGGTTACGCGGCTGGCGAACGCCCTCAGCGTGCTCAGGGCGGTCCTCGTCGTCGTGCGGCGCGCGGCCGTGCTTATCCGAAAACTGCGGATCCGGGGAACTCACCAGGCGTCTCCAGCGGTTGTCTTCAGTAGGGCCGTGTCCGTGACGCGTCCCCACCAGGTGATGTCCATCCTGCCGCAGCCCACGAGTCGGCGGAGCATCGAGCCCGGAACCGGGTCCGGTGTCTACGCTGGTTGGTGTTGTGGGACCACTTGCCCGCCGGCACCCCGCCGGCGGCCCTACGAGCCGAGGAAACCCGTGAGCGACACCCCATTCGGATTCGGCCTTCCGCCGGAGGAGCCGGAGAACGGCGACGAGGGCAAGAAGAAGGGCGGCCAGGGCGGCCCCAATCCGTTCGGGTTCGCCGGATTCGGCCTGCCCGGCGGCGCTGGCGACCAGGGCGGCGCGGACAACCCGTTCGCCGCGATGTTCGGCTCGATGAACCCCGCCGACCTCGGCGCGGCCTTCCAGCAGCTCGGCCAGATGCTCAGCTACGAGGGCGGTCCCGTGAACTGGGACATGGCCAAGGACGTCGCCCGCCGGACCGTCTCCCAGGGCACGCCCGACGGGGTGAAGGACACCAGCGTGGGCATCGCCGAGAAGTCCGCGGTGGAGGAGGCCGTGCGGCTGGCCGACCACTGGCTGGACGACGTCACCTCGCTGCCCTCGGGTGCCACCACGGCCGTGGCGTGGAGCCGCGCCGAGTGGGTCGAGGCGACCCTCCCGGTGTGGAAGGAGCTCGTCGACCCGGTCGCCGAGCGGGTGGGCGTGGCCATGGGCAGCGTGCTGCCCGAGGAGATGCAGGCCATGGCGGGCCCGCTGCTCGGCATGATGCGCTCCATGGGCGGGGCGATGTTCGGCCAGCAGATCGGGCAGGCCGTGGGCGTCCTCGCCGGCGAGGTCGTCGGCTCCACCGACATCGGCCTGCCGCTGGGCCCGGCGGGCAAGGCGGCGCTGCTGCCGCTGAACATCGAGGGCCTCGGCAAGGACCTCGGGGTCCCCTCCGAGGAGGTCCGGCTGTACCTGGCCCTGCGCGAGGCGGCCCACGCCCGGCTCTTCGCGCACGTGCCGTGGCTGCGCTCGCACCTGTTCGGCGCGGTCGAGGGCTACGCCCGCGGCATCAAGGTCGACACCTCGAAGCTGGAGGACGTGGTCGGCCAGATCGACCCGAGCAATCCGGAGCAGCTCCAGGAGGCGCTCCAGGGCGGCATGTTCCAGCCGCAGGACACCCCCGAGCAGAAGGCGGCCCTGGCCCGCCTGGAGACGGCGCTCGCACTGGTCGAGGGCTGGGTGGACGCGGTCGTGCACGAGGCGGCCAAGCCCCGGCTGACCTCGGCGGACGCCATGCGCGAGACCATGCGGCGGCGCCGCGCCTCGGGCGGCCCGGCGGAGCAGACCTTCGCGACCCTGATCGGGCTGGAGCTGCGCCCGCGCCGGCTGCGGGACGCCTCCCGGCTGTGGGCCTCGCTGACCGACGCCCGCGGTGTGGACGGCCGGGACGGGCTGTGGGCGCACCCGGACATGCTGCCGACGGCCTCGGACCTCGACGACCCGGACGGCTTCGTGCACCGCGAGCACCCGGACTTCTCCGAGATCGACAAGATGCTCGGCGAGGCGGCGGAGCGCCGCGAGCAGGGCGGCCAGGGCGGTCAGGGCGACGGCGAGGGCGAGGGGAAGCAGTGAGCCTCCACGAAGACGCGGTCCTCGTCCTGAAGGAGTACGAGGGCCGGGACGACGAGCAGGCCGCGCTGCGGGACGTCTACCTGGAGCACCTCGCGGCGCACCCGGACGGGGTCTACAAGCCCTGCCAGGCGGGGCACGTGACGGGCAGCGCGCTCGTGGTCGACCCGGAGCGGGGCCGCGTGCTGCTGACGCTGCACAAGAAGCTCGGCATGTGGCTCCAGATGGGTGGTCACTGCGAGCCGGGCGACGCCACGCTGGCGGGGGCCGCGCTGCGCGAGGCCGTCGAGGAGTCCGGCATCGGCTCCGGGCTGGCGCTGCTGCCCGGCGGGCCGCTGCGGCTCGACCGGCATCCGATCCCGGCGCCGTGCAACTGGCACCTGGACGTGCAGTACGCGGCGCTGGCCCCGGCGGATGCGGTGGCGGAGATCAGCGAGGAGTCGCTGGACCTGCGCTGGTTCGCTTACGAGGAGGTTCCGGCGGTGGCCGACACCTCGGTCGTACGACTGGTGGAGGCGGTGCGGGCGCGCCTGTGACGCCCGTACGGACGACATGACGGAGGGGCGGCTCCCCGCGCGGTGCGCGAGGAGCCGCCCCTTTCCGTCCCGTTCGGTCCCGTTCGGTCCCGGGGTCAGTTCCAGACGTTGTTCTGGTTCTGGGCGTGGGCGCCGTGCTGGCCCACGCCGAACTGGGCGGCGAGGCCCTGGCCGATCTGGGCGTTCTGCGGCGGCAGCACCTCGCTCGGCTGCACCAGGGCGAAGCCGGTGCCGAGGAAGCTCAGTTCCCAGCCCTCGCCGGTGTTGCCGCGGCGGCGCCAGACGCCGGTGGAGTGGGTCTGGGCCTGCATCTGCACGCGCAGCGAGGTGGACCAGGCGACGATGGCGTCGGCGTCCACGTTGACGTACTTGTCGGGCGTGACCTGCATCATCAGCGGCTGACCGGAGGTCATGAGGGCGACCTTGCCGCGGCCGGTGATGTTGAGCTGGTACTTGCCGGATCCGGAGATCCCGTACTGGCTGTCCACGGCGATGACCTCGGCGTGCAGGCTGGAGTCCATGGCCAGGACGTAGCTGCTGTCCACCGTGAGGCCCTCGTGGTCGACGTCCACGACGTGCACGTACTGGGCCAGGTTGGCCAGGTAGACCGTGCCCTGCCCGGAGCAGCGCATCAGGTCGAGGCCCTCGCCGGTGCGGCTGCGGGCACCGCGCTGGTTGCTGTTCTGGTACTCGCCGTCGAAGTCGACGATGCCCTGGTAGGCGACCATGGCGCCCTTGCGGGCGAGCACGTCGTCGGAGCCGGCCAGGGTGACCCGCAGCAGCTGCGGGTTCTGGACGGCGTACCGCTCCTGGGACTGCTGCTCGGCGTAGCCGAAAAGTGAGCTCTGCATGTTCTGTCCGCTCCCCCTCAGCCCCGCGTCCGGAGCCGGTCGGTGCTGTCCTCGCTGGGCTGTACGACGACGATGCCCTGGCCGGAGAAGGCCATCTGGTAGGCCTCCCCGCTGCCCCGGCCGATCATCGACGAGGCCTTGAAGCTGCGCTTGCCCTTCACCTTGAGGTTCGGTGACCAGGCGACGAGCGCGTCCGGGTCGACGTACGTCTCGTCGTCGCCGCGGCCGCAGTCGACGACGATCGGGGTGCCGCGGGAGGTGATGGCGACCCAGCCGGTGCCGGCGATCTGCACGTTGAACAGGCCCTGTCCGGCGAACTTGGCCATGCCCTTGACCCGCTCGACGCCCCACTGGAGGTGGGCGTCGAAGGCGAGCAGGTTGGTGCCGTTGACGGAGAGGGCGTCGTTGTTGAGGTTGAGCACGACGACGTCCGCACCGTAGTCGGCGAGGTAGAGCAGTCCGTCGCCGGTGCACTTCATCAGCGGGGCGCCCTCGCCGGTGAGCCACTGGGAGGCCATCTGGCGCATGGCCGGCGGGTTGGGCTCGTACTGGATGAAGCCCTCGTACGCCACCATCGATCCGGTGCGGGCGAAGAGGTCCTGGCCGCTCTGCATGGCGACCTTGAGCATGGCGCGGCCGTGGTTCTCCATGCGGGCCGTGACGGGGGTGGGGGCGTAGCCCGCGAGCTGCTGGTTCATTGCGTTCATGACGGGCTCCCTCAGACCTCGTACGGCTGGACGACGATGAAGTTGCCGGGGGCGCCGCGGAACTGGAGGTTCACGCTCTCCCCGCTGTGGCCGGGGTAGGCGTTGCGGCGCAGCCGGACCTGGCTGGAAACGATCACCTGGGAGGCCGCGGACCACGCGACGATGGCGTTGGCGTCCGCGAAGGTGGTCGGCGTGACGGGCAGGACGACGGGGGCGCCGTGCGTCTTGACCACCACCGTGCCGGTGCCGTGGAACTGCATGGTGAACAGGGCCCCGCCGGGAATGCCGTGGCCCTCGATGCGGCGCACCTCGTACTGGAGGGACTCGTCGAAGGCGAGGACGTTCTCGGAGGAGACGCACAGGGCGTCGCCCTGGAGCTCGACGGCGTGCAGGTGCGCGCCGTTCTCGGCGAGGAAGACCTGGCCGCGGCCGCTGCAGCGCATCAGCTGCATCTCCTGGCCGGTGGCGTTGCCGACGATGCGACCGGCGAAGCCGGCCCCCTTGTAGCTGAAGTCGACCTTGCCCTGGTACAGGACCATGCTGCCCTGGCGGGCGAGGACGGGCTGGCCGCCCATGGCCAGGTCGACCCGCATGAGCTGCTGGTTCTGCGCGGTCCAGCGGGCGCCGGTGGGCACCTCCTTGTACGGCTGCAGGGCTGCGCCGAGGCCGGGTCCGGCCGCCGCGGGCACGGCGTGCGGGGCGCCCTGGCCGGGCATCTGGCCGTACGGGGACGGCTGCTGGCCGGGGACCTGGCCGTAGGAGGGCTGCGGCTGGCCGTAGGGGGCGGGCGTCTGCCCGTAGGCGGGCTGCGGCTGCTGGCCGGGGACCTGGCCGTACGAGGGCTGCGGGACCTGCCCGTAGGACGGGGGGCCGGGCTGCTGCGGCGGGTGGGGCGGTTGGCCGTAGGGGGTTGCCGGGGGCTGAGGGGCCTGGGGGGCTTGGGGTGCCGGCGGGGCCATCGGCGCGACCATGGTGGGGGCCGAGTGGACCGGGGCGGGCGGGGCCGGCTGCTGGTACTGCGGGGCCGGGGCCTGGGGGGCCTGGGGCGGCTGCGGGGCCTGGACCGGGGCGCCGAAGGACGGCGCGGGCGCGGCCCCCTGCGGCGGGGCGAAGGACGGCGCGGGCGCCGGAGCCTGCTGCGCGGGCTGGGCCGGAGCCTGCTGCGCGGGCTGCTCCTGCTCCTCGGCCACCTCGCCGCCGAAGTGCTTCAGGAGGGCGGCGAGCCCGCCGTCGAAGCCCTGGCCGACCGCGGCGAAGCGCCACACGTCCTTGAGGTAGAAGTCGCCGAGCATCAGCGCGCGCTCGGTGCTGAACTCCGCGCCGGTGAACGAGTACCGGACGACCTCCTCGCCGCCGGCCACGATCCGGATGTAGCCGGGGCCGATCTGCGACATCTGGCCGTCGCCGTCGAGGGTGGCGGTGAAGGACAGCTTGTGGATGTGGGCCGGGACGCGGTCGAGCGTCACCCGGAAGGACTCGGTGTCGCCGGCCTGCGCGCCGAGCTGCTGGACGGACTCCTCCGGCGACTTCGGCTGGTTGTAGAAGACGAAGTAGCGGTCGTCCGAAAGCTGCTCGTGGGCGTCGAGCCCGAAGCAGCTGATGTCGAAGGCGAGTCCCGGCCCGGCGATCTGCACGCCCACGTACAGGTCCGTGCCCGCCGTCAGATCGCTGATCTTGGCCTTGTGACCGCGTTGGAATTCCCTGGCCATGCGTAAGACCGTCCCCCATCCCGACAGTGAAATGCGTGCCGCTCAGGCTAGCCGCATCCCACGACATCCGGCCAAGTCGGTACCGACCCGGTACATCTCGGTACCGACCCGGTACACGGCGCCGGGTCCCGGGCGGACCCGGCGCGGACGGCGGACGCCCCGCCGGGTCAGTCGCCGTCGTCGCGGGGCTCGGGGACCTTGGGCAGGCGCTCGGCCGCGGCCACGCCCTCCAGGTAGCCGCGGGCCCGCTCCGTGCGCGGGTAGGCCTCCAGCAGCGCCCAGAAGCGCGGGCCGTGGCCGGGGACCAGGAGGTGGGCCAGCTCGTGCAGCAGCACGTAGTCGACCACGTACTCGGGCATCCCCTGGAGGCGGTGCGAGAGCCGGATGCTGCCCTCGGCCGGGGTGCACGAGCCCCAGCGGGTGTTCTGGTTGGTGACCCAGCGGACCGAGCGGGGGCGGGCGCGGGCGCCGAGGTACTGCTCGGACAAACGGTCGGCGCGCTCGGCGAGTTCCGCGTCCCCGAGGGTGCGCCTGGTCTCCCGGGCGGCGAGCCGGTCGAGCATGACGCCCACCCAGCGCCGCTCCTCGGCCTCGGACATGCGGGCAGGGATGAGGACGACCGTGCGGTCGCCCTCGCGGTAGGCGGACACGGTCCTGCGGCGGCGCGCGCTCCGGCGGACTTCGACGGCGCGCTGCGCGGGGTCGGCGGACACGCCCAAGACCGTACCCGCTCGGCGCGGCCGGGGGAGCCCGGCTCCGGTGTTCGGACCTGATCCATTCGCAGCGGGTGCCGCATACACCCCCCTTCTCCATCTCATATGCCCAATAGGTCGTGCCTGTGGACAAACTCGCGCGTCGGTTGCGGCGGGCGGGCACTGTGGCGGGGACGGGAAATCCGAGGGCGGGAAACCGAGGGCGGTCCGCACGGGCGGTGCGCCGACGAGGAGGGGGAAGGCCGTGTATCCGAAGGTGAAGCCCGCGCTGGCCAGGGCGTGGCGGGACCTGCAGACGGTCCAGTTCGGGGTGACGCCGGCGCATGCGGTGGTGCTCGGCCCGGTGGACACGGCGACGGGGGCGCTGATCGACCGGATCGACGGGACCCGCGGCATGGACCTGCTGCGTACGGAGGGCGCGGCCATGGGGCTGCCCGACGGGCAGGTCGACGGGCTGGTGCGCCGACTGGCCGCGGCCGGGCTGCTCGACGACGCCACGGCGGGCGGTCCTCGGGCCCAGGCGGTGCGCAGACGGCCGGAGACACTGGAGCGGCTGGGACCCGATCTGGGCTCGCTCTCGCTGGTCCGCCGCGAGCCCGGCGGGGACCTGCGGGGGGTGGCGGCGCGGCGGGCGATACGGATCCAGGTGCGCGGCAGCGGCCGGGTGGGCGCACAGATCGCCGCGGTCCTGGCGGGGGCCGGGGTGGGCCGGGTGGAGGTGCTCGACGGAGGGCGGGTGGAGCCGGCGGACGTGGCGCCGGGCGGGCTCGGGGCCGAGAGCGTCGGTCGGCTGCGGTCCGAGGCCGCCGCGGGGCTGGTGCGCGCTTCGGCTCCGGGGCGGGCACCGCGGGCGGCCGAGCGGGAGGGTCCGGAGACCGGGCCGGCCCTGGTGGTGGTGGCGCCGCGGGACGGTCTCGCCGCCTGGGCGCCGGATCCGGCCGTGGCGGCCGACTGGATCGCCTCCGGCGTCCCGCACTTGTACGCGGGGGTGCTGGAGGGCACCGGGATCGTCGGGCCGCTGGTGCTGCCGGGGGCCACGGCCTGCGCGGGCTGTATGGAGCGGGACCGGGTCGAGCAGGACCCGGCCTGGCCGCGGATGCTGGTGCAGTGGCGCTCGGCGCACCGTAGACGGGCGGCGGCGGCCTGCGATCTGGGGCTGTCCGCGGCGGTGGCCGGGCTGGCGGCCGCGCATGCGCTGTCGTTCGTCGACGGGGAGCTGCCGGCCTCGACCGCCTCCCGCTGGGAGGCCGCCCTGCCGGCGCTGCACTGGGAGCGCACCGGGGTCCGACCGCACCCGGACTGCCCGTGTGCGGCGGCCGCGCTGGCGGCGGAGGAGGAGATGCGGCCATGAGGCGGGGCGGTTGCGGCCCCGGGCGGGGCCGGACGGTGCGCGCCGGACGGCGTGGAAGGGCCATGGCAGGATGCCTGGAGGTCGCAGGCACGGGGAGGGCACCCCTGAACCGCCGCTTGCGCCACGGCTGTCTGGGAATTGGAGGGGCGCATGTCTGATCTTCCCCGGAAGGCGGTCACCCGTACCGTCAAACTGGCCGCGCTGCCGCTGGGCATCGCGGGTCGGGCCACCTGGGGGCTGGGGAAGCGGATCGGGGGCAAGTCGGCGGAGATCGTGGCGCGCGAGATCCAGCAGCGCACCGCCGAGCAGCTGTTCCGCACGCTCGGAGAGTTGAAGGGCGGTGCCATGAAGTTCGGGCAGGCGCTCTCGGTCTTCGAGTCGGCCCTTCCCGAGGAGTTCGCCGGCCCGTACCGGGCGGCGCTGACCAAACTTCAGGAGGCGGCTCCGCCGCTGCCCGCGCAGACGGTGCACCAAGTGCTGGCGGAGCGTCTGGGGGACGACTGGCGGGACCTGTTCGAGGAGTTCGAGGACAAGCCGGCGGCGGCGGCCTCGATCGGGCAGGTGCACAAGGCGGTGTGGCACGACGGCCGGCAGGTGGCGGTCAAGGTCCAGTACCCGGGGGCCGGCGAGGCGCTGGTGTCGGACCTGCGGCAACTGGGCCGGTTCGCCGGGCTGCTGGGACCGCTGGTCCCGGGCATGGAACTCAAGCCGCTGATCCAGGAGATGCGCGACCGGGTCGTGGAGGAGCTGGACTACGAGCTGGAGGCCGAGGCGCAGCGCACCCATGCGGACGCGTTCGAGGGCGATCCGGACGTGGTGGTACCGGACGTGGTGCACCAGGGCGACCAGGTACTGGTGACGGAGTGGCTGGAAGGGACCCCGCTGTCGGAGGTGATAGCCGACGGAACGCAGGAAGAGCGGGACCGTGCGGGGCAGTTGCTGGCCCGGTTCCTGTTCACGGGGCCGGCGCGCACCGGGCTGCTGCACGCGGATCCGCACCCGGGCAACTTCCGGCTGCTGACGGGGCCGGACGGCCGGACCCGCCTGGGCGTACTGGACTTCGGCACGGTCGACCGGCTGCCCGGGGGCTGGCCCAAGGCCATCGGCACCTCGCTGCGGATGACGTTGGAGGACGATGCCGAGGGGATGTACGGGCACCTGTCGGCCGAGGGGTTCGTGAAGGAGTCCATCGAGCTGGACCCGCAGGCGGTGCTGGACTACCTGAAGCCGATCATCGAGCCCGTCGAGGCCGAGGAGTTCACCTTCACCCGGTCGTGGCTGCGCGGCCAGGCGTCGCGGATAGCCGATCCCCGCTCCCCCGCGCACCAGTTGGGCCGGCAGATCAACCTGCCGCCGGCTTACCTGCTGATCCACCGGGTGACGCTGAGCACGATCGGGGTGCTGTGCCAGCTGGGTGCGACGGTGCGGCTGCGCAGCGAACTGGAGTCCTGGCTGCCGGGGTTCGTACCGGCGGAGTGAGACGGGGGGCGGTCGGGAGCGGGTCGGGAGTCACCACCAGGAGGAGTCGAGGCGGCCCTCGATCGCCCGGAGGTTCTCGCGCGCGCAGTCCACGCAGAAGTACTGCCTGGTTCCGTTCTCCACGGAGCAGGTCCAGGTGGGCGGGGGGCCGTTGGGGGACCGTGTGCCGCAGCGCGCGCAGACGACGGGCTGGGCCTCGGGTCCCGACGGGTCGGGAGGGGGAGTCGGCTGGGCCACCTCACGACGATATCCCCGCGGGGAGGTGGAGAGGGCCGCAACGCACCGGGGGGACCGGTCCGTTCGGACCGGTCCCCCCGGTGTGCTGCCCGCGCCGCCGGGCGGCGGCGCGGGCGGGCCGGTCTCAGTGCATGACGGCCATGGCCAGTGCACGGCGGGCGCGCATGGAGACGCGCTCGGCGCGACGCTGCATGCGGCGGGCGGCGACCAGGCGCAGGGCGCGACGCTCGGCGTCGGCCTCACGCATGCGGTCGTCCATATGCGCACGGGCCAGGGCTTCTGGGATGAGTTGCATTTCGCGGGTCCTGTTCTGACGCGAGGTGATCGCGCCGGTGGTGATGAAGTCTGCGGTGGCGGAGCCGTGCGGCTTCTCGCTCGTCGTGTGGGCGGTCATGGGGGCCTGCTTCAGGGGGTCGTGCGTCACGGGGCGGTCGATGGTTCCGATGGCGTTCATGCCGAGGCAACCGGGTTCTTGCGCGGGCGGCCACGGGGACGCTTGCGGGCGACGACCACACCCTGGACGAAGAGCTCGCCACCCCAGACGCCCCAGGGCTCGCGGCGCTCGAGCGCACCGGCGAGGCAGGCCTCGACCAGCGGGCAGGTGCGGCACAGGGACTTGGCGTACTCGACGTCGGCCGGGGCCTCGGCGAAGAAGACCTCGGGGTCGTAGGTACGGCAGGCGACGGGCACGCCGAGGTTCTCGATGGCGTCGTCGAGCGCGGTGAGCGCGGTGAGGGGAGTCAAGGCGGAGTCCTCCGGGACTGAGGGCGGGGAGATCGTCTGGGTCTGCGGTACGGACGGGGCGTGCTCTTCGAGTTGCACGGTGTGTTCTTCCTCGTCTTGTTCGTCTAGTCGTTCCGGCCGGGTTCGGCCGGGGGCGGCTGGTACCTGGTCTTGCCAGTCCCGTGGCTCCTTCTCGCCGTCGTCCCCGTTCGGGGACAAACAGAAGGGCCGCGGATCCCGGGTGGGGTTCCGCGGCCCTGAAGGCGCCGGCCTGATCATCGGATCAGGCTGGATCACTCCAGGGTTCGAGCCCGCGGAAGGCCCACATCAGGTGGTGGTGCTGCTGCTTCGTCTGCGTCGTCTTGGATCCGGCACCGGCCGCGAAGGCAAATCCATAGGCCTGGGCCTGGGCTTCTGCCAGCACTGCCACCGGTGCCTGGGTCGGTCGCTCATTCCGCTCGCTCGCGAGCAGCGCGGCGGGCGCGGCCAGCAGGGCGCGGCTGTCGGCGGAAATCGCGGACAGACCGGTGCCCATGAGCGGGAGGAGCGAGGAGGAGCCGAGCGTGCAGGAAGCGGCGACCGAGCGATCGGTCATTTTGGTGGTGGTGATGAAGCTGGTCACTGGTCTCGCCTCCTCTCGGCGTCTCGGGGACGGGGCCCGGGGGCCCGTCCCGTGTATTCGGATAAGTACAGCACGGATCGGAAGCTTCGTCAGAAGCCACCGTTTCCGTTGCTAAGAACCTATGGGGATCGGCTGGGCATGTGCAAACTATTTTTCCGACGAGTTTCTACGCGTCGGCGCCGTGCCCGGCGTCAGGCTCCTGACCTGCGCAGATGGCCAGGACCTCGGATCCGTACCGGTCAAGTTTGCGTCCAGGCACGCCGGGGATGACCGCGAGCTCGCCCGGCTCGGCGGGCGAGGCCTCGGCGATCGCCATCAGCGTCCGGTCCGTGAAGACGCAGTACGCGGGCACCTTCTGCTCCCGGGCCTGTATCGCGCGCCACTCCCGCAGCCGCTCGTACAGCCCCTCGTCCATGTCGGACGGGCAGTCCTCGCAGCGCATCAGCTTGAGTTCGGCGGCGGCGGTCAGCGTCCTGCCGCAGACCCGGCAGCGGGCGGGGCCGCGCCGGGTGCGGCGGCGGCTGTCCCGCTCGGTCCCCTCCCGCTCGGCCGGGGCGCCGGCCCGGGCGGCGAGGGCCCCGGAGCCCGGCCTGAGCCCGTTCAGGAAGCGGCTGGGCCGACGGGAGGGGCGGCCGCCCGGGGAGCGCGAGAGGGCCCAGGAGAGGGTCAGGTGGTGCCGTGCCCGGGTGACGCCGACGTAGAGGAGCCGTCGTTCCTCCTCGATCTGCTCGTCGGTCTTCGCGTAGGTGATCGGGAGCATGCCGTCGGTGAGGCCGACCAGGAACACGGCGTCCCACTCCAGGCCCTTCGCCGCGTGCAGCGAGGCGAGGGTGACGCCCTGGACGGTCGGCGCGTGCTGGGCGGCCCGGCGCTCCTCCAGCTCCACCGCCAGGTCGGCGAGGCTGGCCCCGGCCCGGGCCCTGGCGAAGTCCTCGGCGAGCCGGACCAGCGCGGCCAGCGACTCCCACTGCTCGCGCGCGGCCCCGGAGCCGGCGGGCGGTTCGGCGGTCCAGCCGGTGGCGCTGAGCACCGCCCGGACCTGGGCGCCGAGCTCGACGACGTCGTCCAGCAGCGGGTCGTTGCCGGCGGAGCGGGCTGCGCCGCGCAGGGCGAGGAGCGCCTTCTGCACCTCGGCCCGCTCGAAGAACCGCTCGGCGCCGCGCAGCTGGTAGGGGACGCCGGCGTCGGCGAGGGCCTGCTCGTAGACCTCGGACTGGGCGTTGATGCGGAACAGCACGGCGATCTCGCCGGCCGGGACGCCGCCGGCGATCAGCTTCCGGATCCGGGCGGCGACGCCCTCGGCCTCGGCGGGCTCGTCCGCGTACTCCGCGTACACCGGGTCGGGGCCGGGTTCGCGCTGGGAGAGCAGCTCCAGGCGGTGGGCGGCGGCCCGGCCGCTCGCCTGGGAGAGGAGCCCGTTGGCGAGGTGGACCACCTGCGGGGTGGAGCGGTAGTCGCGGACCAGCTTGACGACCGTGGCCTGCGGGTAGCGGATGCGGAAGTCCAGCAGGTGGTCCGGGGTGGCCCCGGTGAAGGAGTAGATCGTCTGGCTGGCGTCGCCGACGACGCAGAGGCTGTCCCGGTCGCCGAGCCACAGCTCCAGCAGCCGCTGCTGGAGCGGGCTGACGTCCTGGTACTCGTCCACCACGAAGTGCTGGTACTGGGCGCGGATCTGCTCGGCGATGTCGTGCCGGTCCTGGAGGATGCCGACGGTGAGCAGCAGCACGTCCTCGAAGTCGATCGTGCCGCGCTCACGCTTGAGCTGCTCGTACGTCCCGTACAGCTGGGCGATCTCGGCCATGTCGCGGGGGGCTTCGCGGCCCGCCTTGAGGGCGGCCGCCGGATAGTCGGCGGGCACGGTCTGGGTGACCTTCGCCCATTCGATCTCGCCGGTGACGTCGCGCAGCTCGCTGCGGTCCAGGCGGACGCCGCAGCGGGTGCCCGCCTCGGCGACCAGTTGGACCTTGCGTTCGAGGAGCCGGGGCAGCTCGCCGCCGACGGCCCGCGGCCAGAAGTACTGGAGCTGGCGCAGGGCGGCGGAGTGGAAGGTGCGGGCCTGGACCCCGCCCGCGCCGAGGGTGCGCAGCCGGCCGCGCATCTCGCCCGCGGCGCGGTTGGTGAAGGTGACGGCCAGCACACTGGCGGGCATGAGCTGCCCGGACCGGACGCCGTAGGCGATGCGGTGGGTGATCGCCCGGGTCTTGCCGGTTCCGGCGCCGGCCAGCACGCACACCGGTCCGCGCAGGGTCGTGGCGACCTGGCGCTGCTCCGGGTCCAGGCCCAGGAGCACCGCGTCGGCCGAGCCGGCCGAGTCGTCTGCGCCGGCGGGGAAGGACGGGAAGGGCGTTGCTGCTGTCACCCCGCCATGCTGCCAGGTCCGGACCCGGGGGCGGGAAATCCGTCCACAGGACCGTCGCCGCGGTCACACCGTCGTACTTGACGTATGCGCCGTGCGACGGGTGCGGGAATGGCTCGGGGCTCCCGTACGTTCGAGTACCCGGACCACCCAGGCCCGCCCTGGACCACCCACCCCACGAGGAGCGCAGCATGCAGGACACGGGTTCCGTCACGATGTACAGCACGACCTGGTGCGGCTACTGCCGCCGGCTGAAGACCCAGCTGGACCGGGAAGGCATCGCGTACAACGAGATCAACATCGAGCTGGACCCGGAGTCCGCGGCGTTCGTCGAGAAGGCGAACGGCGGGAACCAGACCGTTCCGACCGTGCTGGTCGTGTCCTCCGCGGGCACCGAGTCGGTCATGACGAACCCGAGCCTGGCCCAGGTGCAGCAGGCACTGGCTTCCTAATCGTGTTGTCAAGCGGCCGTCGTGACCGGCGGTGACACTTCGTAGCACCGCCGGTCACGGATCAGGGCCCAGATGACGTTGACGCGTCGGCGGGCGAGGGCGAGAACGGCCTGGACGTGCTTCTTGCCCTCGGCGCGTTTGCGGTCGTAGAACCTCCGCGAGTTCGGGTCGTACCGGACGCTGACCAGCGCGGAGGTGTAGAAGACCCGCTGAAGTCTGCGGTGATAGACGAGCGGGCGGTGGAGGTTGCCGCTGACCTTGCCGGAATCATGTGGTCGCGGGGCGACGCCGGCGAAGGCCGCCAGCGCGTCCGGGGAATCGAACTCGTCAAGGCTGCCGCCGACAGCGGCGAGGAACTCGGCTCCTGTGTCGCGCCTATGCCGGGAACGCTCAGGACGATGTCGGCGAGTTCGTGCTCGCGAAACCGGCCCTCGATGAGCTTGTCCATCTCGGCGATCTGCTCGTTGAGGGTCATCACCTCCTCGGCCAGGGTGTGGACCAGCTTGGCGATGGTCTTCTCCCCCGGGACAGCGGTGTGCTGTCGCGCGGCGGCCTCGACGGCCGCCTCGGCCAGGGCTCTGGCATTGCGGACCTTGCGGTTGGCCAGCCACGTCGTCAGCCGAGTGGCCCCGGCACGGCGGATCGCGGCCGGGGCCTGGTAGCCCGTCAGCAGCCTGAGCGGCCCGGTGTTCGTCACGTCCAGGGCCCTCTCCAGGGCCGGGAACATGGACAGTAGGGTGCCACGCAGCCGGTTGACCGAGCGGGTGCGGTCCTCGACCAGGTCGGCCCGGCGGCCGGTCAGCAGCTTCAGCTCGACGGCGGCCTCGTCGGCGGGGCGGATGGGCCGCAGGTCGCGGCGCATCCTGGCCTGGTCCGCGATGACGTAGGCGTCGCGGGCGTCGGTCTTTCCCTCACCGCGGTAGCCGTCGGAAGCCCGGTTCACCAGCCGCCCCGGCATGTAGAGGACCTGCTGGCCGTGGCCGACGAGCAGGGCCAGCAGCAGCGCGGGCTCCCCGCCGGTCATGTCGATGGCCCAGGTGACCTCACGGCCGTCGGCCAGATCCAGGACATCCCCGATCAGTTTCAGCAGCTCAGGTTCGTCGTTGGCCACCCGCCGCGACAGCAGCGTCTTGCCGTCCGCGTCCAGGGCGAGGCCGTGATGGTGGCCCTTGCCGCTGTCGATCCCCGCCCATATCCGGCTCATCGCGCTCCTGACGTACGTGTTCGTTCGGTTCGTACCACGGACGACCTCGCCGGCATTGCTCTACACAGCGACTTGTTCGCACTTCCTAATCGGCGGCCGAGTCGTCGTGGGGCGCCGGGCGGCGAAGCCAGGGAAACCACGAGACGGCAGCCGCCTGATAGCCACACCCGGCACCCCTGGGCGACCCAACCCTACGAATGGCTCGATCAACCCGATCAAGAAGGTAGAGCCGTCTGAGCCGGATCCGCCGCGGGCCGGCGGCCGGCGCGCGGGACGTGCGCTCGCGGAAAGGCCCCCGCCGAGGCGGGGGCCTTTCGCTTGCCCGGGGCTGCCGGGCGGCCGTCCCGTCACCCGGCGGCAATGCCCGGTCCCGGCACGGCCCGGCCCGGCCCCGCGGGCTACGCGGCCGGCCGCGGCAGGGGCTCGCCGTACCAGCGCTCGACCAGCCGGGCGGCGATGGAGATCCCCGACGGCGGCAGCACCTCGCCCGTCTCGAACGCGCGGCGCAGCTCCTCGCGGGAGAACCAGCGGGCCTCCTGGATCTCCTCGCCGTCGACGTTGATCTCGTAGGAGTCGGCCCGGGCGGTGAAGCCGAGCATCAGGCTGTACGGGAAAGGCCAGGGCTGGCTGGCGACGTAGTCGACCTCGCCGACCCGCACGCCCGCCTCCTCCCACACCTCGCGGACCACCGCCTGCTCGATGGACTCACCCGGCTCCACGAACCCGGCGAGCGTCGAGAAGCGGCCCTCCGGCCAGTGCACCTGGCGGCCCAGCAGGGCCCGGTCCTGGTCGTCGGTGACCAGCATGATCACCGCGGGGTCGGTGCGCGGGTAGTGCTCGGCGCCGCAGCCCGGGCAGCGGCGGATGTGGCCGGCGGCCGCGACCACCGTGCGCTCGCCGCAGCGGGAGCAGAAGCGGTGCATCCGCTGCCAGTTCTCCAGGGCGACCGCGTGCACCATCAGCCCCGCGTCGCGCGGGGACAGCAGCATTCCGGCCTCGCGCAGCCCGGCCGGGCGGGCCGACTGGTCCATGCGGCCGGGCAGGGCGTCCTTCTGCAGCGCGAAGTACCGTACGCCGTCCTCGTCCGTGCCGAGGAAGTAGCGGTGGGTCTCGGTGAGCGGGGCCTCGAAGGCCGGGGTCATCACGATCCCGGTGCCGCCGTCGGGGGTGTCGTCGATCAGGACCTGGCCCCCGGAGACCACGAAGACGCGGGTCGTCGGGTGGCTCCAGGCGGCGGCGAGCCAGGCCTCGTCGAGGCGGTGGTGCGCGGCGCGGTCGATCCCGCTGGGCGCGGCCAGCGAGATCGGGTGCTCGGTATACGTGCTCACAGGTACTTCCAACTCCCCCGGTGGCGTGGACGGGCAGGCTCGGTGACTCGTGACTCGTGTCGCGTGATGCGTAATGCGTGCTGCATGACTGGGGTGCGCGGTGCGGGCGCCGGGTCCGGGGCGGCGGGTCAGGCGCGCGCCGGCTTCCAGTGCGCCGCCAGGTCCCCCCACAGGTAGGCGGCCGTCTCCACGCCCTTGAGGAGCAGGTCGAGCTCGACCTTCTCGTTCGGCGCGTGCCAACCGTCCGACGGCACCGAGATGCCGAGGAACAGCACGGCGGCGCCCAGGACGTCCTGGAGGTCGGCGGCCGGCCCCGAGCCGCCCTCGCGGGTGAAGCGGACCTTCTTGCCGAAGGCGCGGCCCATGGCCCGGACGACGGACTGGAGCGCCGGGTGGTCCAGCGGGGTCAGGCACGGCCGGGTCGGGGCGCCGAAGACGATGGAGTGGCGGACCCCGTCCGGAATGCGGGCCGCGACCCAGTCCCGGACGGCGGCCTCGACCTCGTACGGGTCCTGTCCCGACACCAGGCGGAACGACAGCTTCAGGTGGGCGGAGGCGGGCACGATGGTCTTGCCGCCGGGACCCTGGTAGCCGCCGCCGATGCCGTTGACCTCGGCCGTGGGGCGGGCCCAGACGCGCTCCAGGGTGGAGTAGCCCTTCTCGCCCGCCGTCGCGTGCGACTTGGCGTTGCCCAGCCACTCGGCCTCGTCGAAAGGCAGCTCGGCGATCAGCGCCCGCTCCTCGTCCGTCAGCTCCGCGATGCCGTCGTAGAAGCCGGGGATGGTGACCCGCTCGTCGGCGTCGTGCAGCGCCGCGACCAGGCGGGCGGCGACGGTGGCCGGGTTGGGCACGGCCCCGCCGAACGCGCCCGAGTGGACGTCCTGGTCCGGCCCGTGCAGGTCGATCTCGCAGTCGGCGACGCCGCGCATGCCGGTGCACACGGTCGGGGTGGTCTCCGACCACATGCCGGTGTCGGAGACGATCACCACGTCGGCGGCGAGGCGGTGCGCCTCCCGCTCGACCAGGGCACGGAAGTGCGGGGAGCCCGACTCCTCCTCGCCCTCGACCAGCAGCTTCAGGTGTACGGCGGGGGCGGCGGCGCCGGTCGCGGCCAGGTGGGCGCGGACGCCGAGGGTGTGGAAGAACACCTGGCCCTTGTCGTCGGCGGCGCCGCGCGCGTACATCCGCCCGTCCGCGACGACCGGTTCGAACGGCTCGGTGTGCCAGCCGTCGGCGAGCGCGGCGGGCTGCACGTCGTGGTGCCCGTACACCAGGACGGTCGGGGCGTCCGGGTCGTCGGCGGGCCACTCGGCGAAGACGGCGGGCGCGCCGTCGGTCTCCCAGACCTCGGCGACCGGGAAGCCGGTCTTGGCGAGCTGTGCGGCGAGCCACTCGGCGCTGCGTCGTACGTCGCCCGCGTGCTCGGGCTGGGCCGAGACGGAGGGGATGCGGAGCCACTCGGCGAGGTCGTCGAGGAAGGCGGCGCGGTGCGTGTCGATGTACGTGCGGACGACGTTGTCCGCCGGGGTTTCGCTCATGCACACGAGCCTATCGGTCGGCCCGGCGGCCACCGGCGGCGCCCGATCCGCCTTGGAGGATCCGCTCAATGGTGATCCGGCCGGGCAGTCGGCGCGGGCGGATCACACGGCCGCTGCGGACGTGGAGGAAGGCCGCCCCGACCCGGCGCAGGGGGGTGCCGGTGGTCTCCGCCCAGGCGAGGCGGTAGATCGCGAGCTGGAGCGGGTCGGCCTCGGTGCTGCGGCCGGTCTTCCAGTCGACGATCTCGTACGCGTACTTGCTGCCCGAGGGGTTGCGGTAGACGGCGTCGATCCGGCCGCGGACCACCCGGCCGGCCAGGGTGACCTGCACCGGGGCCTCCAGGCGGTACGGGGTGCGCTCGGCGTACTCGCTGCGCTCGAAGGACTCCTTGAGGGCGGCGAGGTCGGCCTCGTCCGCGACCTCCTGGTCGGTGCCGGGGAGGTCCGCCTCCGGCTCCAGGACGTCGAGGAAGGGGAGCGGGAGCTCGTCGAAGCGGGACTCCACCCAGGCGTGGAAACGGGTGCCCTGGCGGGCCGCCGGCTGCGGGGGGCGGGGCATCGGGCGGGCCAGGTCGCGGGCGAAGGCCTGCTCGTCCGCGGCGAGGCGGAGGAGTTGGCTCGCGGACAGGGCGGGGGGCAGCTCGATGTCGCGGACGGCTTCGCGGGTACGGCGGAGTTCCCCCTCCAGGGCGTCGAGGTCGCGGTCCCAGGAGGCGACGGCCCGCGCCTCCTCGGGGGTGAGCGCGGTGGCCGCGGCGGAGCCGCCGGCCGGCCGGTCGTCGGGCCCCGCCTCCGGCGGGACGTCGCCGGGCAGCCACAGGTCCGCGTCGGGACCGTCCCAGGCCCCGGGGGCGGCCCGGGGTGCCGGGACGGTCCGGGGGGCGGGGGCGGCCGGGGCCGTCCGCGTCGCCGCATCACCGGGCAGCCACAGCGCGTCGGGGGCCTCCTCGCGGGACGGCTCCTCGTCGTGAGGCCGGTACTCGTCGTAGGGCGGGTACCCGTCGTAGGGCGGGTACTCGTCGTACGGCGGGGCCCCGTCGTCCGGCGGGTCCTCGTCGTGGGACGGGTCCTCGCAGTGCGGGGGCCACAGGTACTCGTCCGGGGCCGGCGGGGCGGGCTCCGGGCGGGGGGCCGCCAGGTGGGACTCGACCAGGGCCGCCGCCGCGCGGCGCAGGGCCAGCGACTGCGGGTCCAGCGGCAGGGGCCAGGAGTGCTCCGGGGCGGACTCGGCGGCCAGGGCAGGGTTCTCCTCGTCCTCCCCCGGCTCCGGGGCCCAGGCCTCGATCTCGCCGTGGCCGGCGGCGCAGTGCTCGTACAGCGCCTGCAGGAACGGCGACGGCCCGCGCGGCTTCTTCTGCGTCGGACCCCACCAGTGGGCGGAGGCCAGCAGCAGCGAGCGCGGCCGGGTGAAGGTCACGTAGCCCAGGCGGAGCTCCTCCACCTCCTTGTGCTCCTTCAGGGCCGCCTTGAAGGACTTCAGGCCGACCGAGGTCCACGCGGGGTCGGCCGGCAGGGTGGGCGCGTCGCCGCGCAGCGCGTACGGCAGGACCCTCGCGTACGAGGTCCAGGCCTCCGGCGGCTTCTGCTTCGGGAACGAGCCCGCGCACAGGTCGGGGACGACGACCACGTCCCACTCCAGCCCCTTGGACTTGTGGGCGGTCAGCACCTTGACCGTGTTCTCGCCGCCCGGCAGGGCGTGGTCGAGGCCCTTCTCGTACTGAACGGCGGTCCGCAGGAAGCCCAGGAAGGCGAGGAGGGACGCCTCGCCGTCGAGGGAGGCGAAGCCGGCGGCGACGTCCAGGAAGGACGACAGGGTCTCGCGGCGGCGCGCGGCCAGGGCGTGCGGGGACGCGGACAGCTCCACGTCCAGGCCGGTCGCCGCCAGCACCCGGTGGAGTACGTCCATCAGCGGGTCGGCGAGCGAACGCCGCAGGTCGCGCAGTTCCTGGGCGAGGTGCGCGAAGCGGACGCGGGCGTCCGGCGAGAACGGCAGGTCGTCCACGGCAGCGGTGCCGGGGGCGCCGTCCAGGAAGGTCTCCAGGGCGTCGGCCAGGGAGACGATCTCGACCGGGTCCACCCCCTCCACGGCGGCCGCCAGCCGCCCCTCCGGGTCGGTGCCACCCTGCGCGCGCCCCACCAGCTGCCGGGCGCGCCGCCCCAGCAGGGCCAGGTCGCGGGCGCCGATGCGCCAGCGGGGGCCGATCAGGAGGCGGACGAGGGAGGCGTTGGCGCCCGGGTCCTGGAGCACCTCGCACACCGCGATCAGGTCGGCGACCTCGGGCAGGTGCAGCAGCCCGGACAGGCCGACGACCTCCACCGGCACGTCCCGGGCCACCAGGGCCGCCTGGATCTGCGCGAAGTCCGCCGCGCCCCGGCAGAGCACGGCGATCTGCCGGGGCTCGGTCCCGGTCCGCACCAGGTGCGCGACCGAGTCGCCGAGCCAGTCGAGTTCCTCGGCGTGCGTGGGCAGCAGCGCGCAGCGGACGGAGCCCGCCTGCTCCTCGCCCGGCGCGGGGCGCAGGGCCTCGACGCCCTCGTGCATGGCGCGCAGCGGGGCCGCCAGGCCGTTGGCGAGTTCGAGGAGGCGGCCGCCGCTGCGCCGGTTCTCGCTGAGCGAGAAGCGGGTGGCGGGGCTGCCGTCGGCGTGGGGGAAGTGCGCGGGGAAGTCGTCCAGGTTGGCCACGGACGCGCCGCGCCAGCCGTAGATCGCCTGGCAGGGGTCGCCGACGGCGGTGACGGCGTGCCCGGTGCCGCCGCCGAACAGGCCGGACAGCAGCAGCCGCTGGGCGACGGAGGTGTCCTGGTACTCGTCGAGGAGGACCACCCGGAACTCCTCGCGCAGCAGCGCCCCCACCTCGGGCCTAGTGGTGGCGAGCTCCGCGCAGAGGGCTATCTGGTCGCTGAAGTCGAGCAGGTCGCGGGAGCGTTTGGCGGCGCGGTAGCGCTCGGTGAGCTCCAGCAGTTCCAGGCGGCCGCGGACCGCCTCGGGGATCTTGCGCAGCTCCTCGTTGCTGAGGCGGGCGCCGGCGAGTTCGTCGAGCAGCGCGGTGTCGTACGCGCGCAGCCGCCCGGGGGTCACCAGGTGCTCGGAGAGCTCCGCGTCGAGCGCGAGCAGGTCGCTGACCAGGTCGGGGACGGACTTGGTCAGTGCGGGGTACGGGCCGGGGGCCTCGCGCAGCACGCGCGCGGCGAGCTGGAAGCGGGTGGCGTCGGCGAGCAGCCGGGCGCTGGGCTCCAGACCGATGCGCAGGCCGTGGTCCTTCAGCAGCTGGCCGGCGAAGGCGTGGTAGGTGGAGATGCGGGGCTCGCCGCCGGCCGCCGCATCGGCACCGGCGGTGCCCGCGATGTCGGCGGCGTCGGCCGGGGAGGGGTCCGGGTCGGTGATGCCGGCCTGCGCCAGGGCCGCCCGTACGCGCTCGGCGAGCTCGCCGGCGGCCTTGTTGGTGAAGGTCAGGCCGAGGACCTGGGAGGGGGCGACCGTTCCGGTGCCGACCAGCCACACCACCCGGGCGGCCATGACCGTGGTCTTGCCGGACCCGGCGCCGGCCACGATGACCTGCGGGGCGGGCGGGGCGGTGATGCAGTCCAGCTGCTCGGGGGTGAACGGGATGCCGAGGAGCTCCTTGAGCTGCTCGGGGTCGGTGAGGCGGGGGGAGGGGCGCGCGGACACCCGGAAAGGCTAGCCGTCCGGGCCGACAATCCCCCGCGATCCGCCTCACACCGCGGGCGGCTGCGACACGGGTCACTCCCGCCTTCCGCCGCGCCGGGGCACTCCCCCGTCCGCTCCGCCGCGGCTCACGCGGCTCACGCGGCTCACTCGACGGTTTGGCGGCCCTCCGGGCGCGCGCTGCACGAGCTGCGGAAGGAGCAGTGGTCGCACTGCCGGCCGGGCGCGGGAACGAACCGCTCGTCGAGGACCTTCCCGGCGGCGGTCGCCAGCAGGTCGCCGACCCACTCTCCGGAGGATCCGGGCGACAGCGGCTCCTGCCCCTGCACCTTGGGGACGGTCTCCCCGCCGTCGCGCACGGGCGCGCCCTGGCGCAGGTGGACCAGCTCGGCGCCGCCCGGCGCGGGCCGCGTCCCGTCGAAGACCCCGTCGACCGCGCCCTCGCGGACGGCGAGCTGGTAGACGGCGAGCTGCGGGTGGCGGGCGACCTCGTCCCTGGTCGGCGCGGACTTGCCGGTCTTGAAGTCGACGACGTACGCACGCCCCTGCGGGTCCGCCTCGACCCGGTCCATGGAGCCCCGGATCCGGACGGCGTACTCGCCCGCTTCGAGCGTGACGTCGAAATCGTGCTCCGTGGCGACGGCCGCCCTGCCCCCGCGGTCGGTGGTGTGCCAGCGCAGGAACCGCTCCAGGGCCGCGCGGGCGTTGTCCTTCTCCTGGCGGGACTTCCAGGGGGCGTCGAAGGCGAGGGCGTCCCAGACCGAGTCCAGGCGCTCCATGAGGACGGCGAGGTCGGCGGGGGTGCGGCCGGAGGCGACCTCGTCGGCGAGGACGTGGACGACGTTGCCGAAGCCCTGGGCGGCGGTGGCCGGGGCGTCGGCCTTGACCTCGCGGCCGAGGAACCACTGGAGGGAGCAGGTGTTGGCGAGCTGGTCCAGGGCGCTGCCGGAGAGGGCGACGGGCCGGTTGCGGTCGCGGAGCGGGACGCTGCTGCGGGTGGGCTCGTACAGGCCCCACCAGCGCTGCGGGTGCGCGGCGGGGA
The DNA here is from genome assembly GCF_051550185.1 of Streptomyces pallidus (ex Mingjun et al. 2026). Taxonomy (NCBI): domain Bacteria; kingdom Bacillati; phylum Actinomycetota; class Actinomycetes; order Kitasatosporales; family Streptomycetaceae; genus Streptomyces; species Streptomyces pallidus (ex Mingjun et al. 2026). Next base: position 2,844,345 of record NZ_CP196181.1, read on the forward strand.
CCAGCGGCCGCTCGTCCTCGTCGGTGAGCGCGGCGAGGCGGGCGAGGCGTCGGGCGGCGGCGTCGCGCAGGGCGGGCGAGGCGTCGGGGTCGACGGTGGTGGCGCGCAGCTCGGCGACGAGCGCGGGCACGGCCAGCGGGCGGCGCGGACGGCCGGAGACATCCTTGGGGGTGACCCCGAGTTCGGTGAGGAAGCGGGAGGGCTGGTCGCCGTCCTCGGCCGGGGCCTTGACGGCGGTGACGACGAGCCGCTCGCGGGCCCGGGTGGCGGCGACGTAGAAGAGGCGGCGCTCCTCGGCGAGGAGGGAGCCGGCGCTGAGGGGCTCGGCGAGGCCGTCGCGGCCGATCCGGTCGGCCTCCAGGAGGGAGCCGCGGCGGCGGAGGTCGGGCCACAGGCCCTCCTGCACGCCGGCGACGACGACGAGTCCCCACTCCAGGCCCTTGGAGCGGTGCGCGGTCATCAGCCGGACGGCCTCGCGGCGGGTGGCGCGGCGGGTGAGGGTGTCGGCGGCGATGTCCTCGGCTTCGAGCTGTTCGAGGAAGTTCAGGGCGCCGCGGCCGCCGGTGCGCTCCTCGGCGCGGGCGGCGGTGTCGAACAGGGCGCAGACGGCGTCGAGGTCACGGTCGGCGTTGCGGCCGGCGGGGCCGCCGCGGCGGGCGTTGCGCTCCAGCCGCTGGGGCCAGGGGGTGCCGTCCCAGAGGGTCCACAGGGCCTCTTCGGCGGTGCCGCCGCCCTGGAGCAGCTCACGGGTCTTGCGCAGGAGCAGGCCGAGGCGCTGCGCGCCGCGGGCGTACGCCGGGTCGTGCGCGACGAGGCGTTCCGGCTCGGCGAGGGCGCGGGCGAGCAGCACGTCGGAGGGCGCGGGCACCGTGACGCCGGCGGCCCGCTCCTCCTCGCGCAGGGCGCGCCCGAGGCGCCGCAGGTCGGCGGCGTCCATCCCGCCGAGCGGCGAGGCGAGCAGCGTGAGGGCTGCCTCGACCCCGACCCACCCGGCGTCGCCGCCGGCCCCGCCAGCCCCGGCGGCCCCGTCCGTCTCGACTGCGTCAGACGCCTCGCGGACTTCGGCCGCCGCCCCGACCGCGGCGGGCGTCTCCGGGGCTTCGGCGTGCTCCGCGGGTTCGCTGCCGGGGGCCGGCGTCGCGCGGGCGGCGGCGCGCAGGGCCGTCAGGAGGGGGGAGACGGCCGGTTCGTGGCGCAGCGGGATGTCCGCGCCGTCCGTCTCGGCCGGGACTCCCGCCGCGATCAGGGCCCGCCGCATCGCCGGCAGGGTGCGGCCGCCGGCGCGGACCAGGACGGCCATGTCCTGCCACGGCACGCCGTCCTCCAGGTGTGCGCGGCGCAGGACGTCGGCGATGTTGTCCAGCTCGGCGCCGGCCGTCGGGTACGTGTACACCTCGACCCGGCCCCCGTCCCGCGTCGGGGCGAGCCCGCGGTGGGCCCGGACGGCGTCGGAGGGCAGCCGCGGCACCGGCATGCGGGTGGTCAGCAGGCGGGTGGCGGCCAGCAGGTTCGCGGCCGAGCGGCGGCCGACGGTCAGCGCGCGGACGGCAGCGCCGGGGAAGGCCCCCTCGAAGTCCAGCGTGTTGTTGATGTCCGCGCCGCGGAAGGCGTAGATCGACTGGTCCGGGTCGCCGAACGCGACCAGCGTGCCGCCCGGCCCGGCCAGGGCCTGGAGCAGGCGCAGCTGCGAGGCGTCCGTGTCCTGGAACTCGTCGACGTAGATCACGTCGTACGCGGCGGACAGCGCGGGCGTCCGCTCGGCGAGCAGCACGGCCCGGTGCAGGAGCTCGGCGTAGTCCATCGTGCCCTGCATGTCGAGGACGTCGAGGTACTCGGAGAGGAAGGCGGCGGCGGCCTTCCAGTCCGGGCGGCCCTGCCGGGAGGCGAACGCGTCCAGCGCACCCGGGCCGAGGCCCAGCTCGCGGGCGCGGGCGAGGACCGCACGGACCTCGTCGGCGAAGCCGCGGGTGGTGAGCGCGGCCCGCAGGTCGTCGGGCCAGCGGATGGACCGGATCTCGCGCTGGCCCTCCAGCAGGGTGCGGACCATCACGTCCTGCTCGGGACCGGACAGCAGCCGCAGCGGGTCGGCGAACAGGTCGGTGTCCTGGTGCGCGCGGACCAGCCCGTAGCAGAAGGAGTGGAAGGTGGTGGCCTGCGGGGCGCGGGCGCCGCCGAGCCGCAGGGCGGCCCGGTCGCGCAGTTCCACGGCGGCCCTGCGGCTGAAGGTGAGGATCAGGATGCGGGCCGGGTCCGTGCCGGCCTCGACGCGGGCGGCCGCGGCCTCGACGAGGGTGGTGGTCTTCCCGGTGCCGGGTCCGGCGAGGACCAGCAGCGGTCCGGCGGTGTGATCAACCACCGCCCGCTGGGCTGCGTCCAGCACAGGGGGCTCCACCCGCCGCTGCCGACCGCGCACGAGGCGGTACGCGTCCGGGGTCCGGGTACGCCGCCGCTCGGAACGGTCGGAGGAAGAGGTGATCACGTGGGGTGCCGGTCCTGGTGGGTCTGCTGCGGTTGCTGCGGTTGCTGCGGTTGCTGCGGTTGCTGCCGTGGCGCATGCCGAAGAGGCAACGCTACGGCAAGCGGGACGCCCCGCGCAGTTCGCCGAGGTCCGGAGCGGGCGGCCGTCCCGGGTGCCGGACGGGACACCGTCGCGGACGGCGGGAGCCGCCCCGGGCGGGCCGTCGCCGCTCCCCCGTACGGTCCTCCGCGGGGGCGGCCCACTCCCCTCCGGGGCGCTCCGTGGCCGAAGCTGTCAGATGTGACCCTCGTCCCGTTCCGCGCTCGCGCCGCTCCCGTCCCAGCGGGCCCGCCGCATGTCCAGGCGCGCCTCCCCGTCGGTCGTCAGCCGCAGCGGGGTGGACTCGGCGCGGTAGTGCTCCAGGGCCCGGTGCTCGCTGCCCGGCAGGGGGCGGCCGTCGGCCCGCACGACGCGCCACCAGGGCACGCCGCCCCCGTACAGGGCCATCACGCGGCCGACTTGGCGCGGGCCCCCCTCGCCGAGCCATTCGGCGACGTCCCCGTAGGTCATCACCCGGCCGGGCGGAATCCGCTCGGCCACCTCCAGCACGCGCTCCGCGTACGCGGGCAGCTCCTCGCTCATTCCGCCCATGGTGCCGCACGCGGCGCAGGCCTCTGCGGAGTGTTTCGTTCCCGTACCGGCGCGCACCCTGATGCCCCCCGCGCCCGCCGGTCCGTGCCACCATCTTCCGGGCGGTGACTGGTGATACGCGATCAAGAAGAGACGGATGTGACGACGAAGGAGCAGGGTGTGAGCCCTCCGGACGGCGCGACCGAGGACGACGGATCGCGCCCAGAGCCGCGCCCGCAACCGGAGCCGGCCCCGGAGCCGAGCCCTCGCTCGGGCCCGCACCCCGGCGAACCGACCGGTCGCCCGGACTCCGCCGAGCCGGGTGAGGTCGTCGAGGTCGTCGAGGTCGACGAGCCGCTGCTCGCCGCCCGCGTGCACCGGCCCTCGGACCTGGTCCGCCTCCTCGTCGGCGTCCTCGGCATCGCGGTCGTGCTGGCCATCGCCGCCTTCGCGCACGGCACCACCGCCGGCCTGGAGGCCGACATCAGCCAGGGCACCGGCGCCGCCCCCGACCTGCTGATCCAGGTCGCCGGCCTGGTGTCGAGCATCGCCGTCCTGCTCGTGCCCGTCGCCTTCGCCATCGAACGCCTGATCAAACGCGACGGGCTGCGCATCGCCGACGGCGTGCTCGCGGCCGTCCTCGCCCACGGGGTGACCCTCGCCACCGACCTGTGGGTCTCCGAAGCCGCCCCCGCCTCCATCCAGGACGCCCTGACCCGGGCCGCCGGCGCCGGCGGGGCCCTCACCGACCCGGTGCACGGCTACCTCGCGCCGGTCATCGCGTACATGACCGCGGTCGGGATGACGCGCCGGCCGCGCTGGCGGGTCGCCCTGTGGGTGGTGCTGCTCCTGGACGCGTTCGCGATGCTGGTGAGCGGTTACACCACCCCGTTCTCGATCATCCTGACGGTGCTGATCGGCTGGAGCGTCGCGTACGGCACGCTGTACGCCGTCGGTTCGCCGAACGTTCGCCCGACCGGACAGCACCTCCTCGCCGGTCTGCGCCGCGTCGGCTTCCAGCCGGTCAGCGCCATGCGCGCGGAGGTCACCGAGGGCGCCGACGCCTCCGAGGTCAGCGACCGCGGCCGCCGCTACCACGTGACCCTGGAGGACGGCCCGCCGCTCGACGTCACCGTCGTCGACCGCGAGCAGCAGGCCCACGGCTTCTTCTACCGGGTGTGGCGCCGGATGACCCTGCGCGGCATCACCACCCGGCGCAGCCTGCAGTCGCTGCGGCAGGCGCTGGAGCAGGAGGCTCTGCTCGCGTACGCGGCCATCGCGGCCGGGGCGAACGCGCCGAAGCTGATCGCCACCTCCGAGCTCGGCCCGGACGCCGTCATGCTCGTGTACGAACACCTGGACGGGCGGCCCCTGGACTCCCTCCCCGACGCGGAGATCACCGACCGCCTCGCCCACCACGCGTGGGAGCAGGTGAGGGCCCTGCAGTCGCGGCGGATCGCCCACCGCCGGCTCACGGGTGACGCCCTGCTGGTGGATCGTTCCGGCAACGTGGTCCTGACCGACCTGCGCGGCGGCGAGATCGCCGCCGGCGACCTGGTCCTGCGGATGGACATCGCCCAGCTGCTGACCACCCTCGGCCTGCGGGTCGGCGCGGAGCGGGCGGTGGCCTCGGCGGTGTCGGTGCTCGGCCCGGACGCGGTGGCGGACTGCCTGCCGCTGTTGCAGCCGATCGCGCTCAGCCGGTCCACCCGGGCGACGCTGCGCCGGCTGGCCCGGGAGCGCGCCGACCGGCAGCGGGAGGCCGTGCTGGAGTCCTCGCGGGCGGCGAAGGCCGCGCGGGAGGCGGCCGCCGGGGCGAAGGCCGGGACGGTCTCGGCCGCGGACCGCGCCGCGGACCGCAAGGCGGAGAAGAAGGCACTGGACGACGCCCTGGACGGGGCCCGCGAAGAGGACCTGCTGAGCCAGATCCGCCGGCAGGTGCTGCTGATCCGGCCGCAGGCCCCGGTGGAGCCGGCCCGGCTGGAACGGATCCGGCCGCGCACGCTGGTGTCGTTCATCGCGGGCGCCTTCGGCGCGTACTTCCTGCTCACGCAGCTGGCCCACGTGGACTTCGCGACGGTCGTCGGCCAGGCGGAGTGGGGCTGGGTGGGGGCCGCGCTGGCCTTCTCGGCGCTCTCGTACGTCGCGGCGGCGATGAGCCTGCTGGGCTTCGTGCCCGAACGGGTGCCGTTCCTGCGGACGGTCGTCGCGCAGGTCGCCGGGTCCTTCGTGAAGCTGGTCGCCCCGGCGGCGGTCGGCGGTGTCGCGCTGAACGCGCGGTTCCTGCAGCGGGCGGGGGTCCGGCCCGGGCTGGCCGTGGCGAGCGTGGGCGCCTCCCAGCTGTTCGGGCTGGCGTGCCACATCCTGCTGCTGCTGGCCTTCGGCTATCTGACGGGCACCGAGAAGACCCCGGAGATGACCCCGTCGCGGACGGTCATCGCGGGTCTGCTGACGGTGGCGGTGCTGGTCCTCGTCGTCACGGCGGTGCCGCTGCTGCGGAAGTTCGTGGTGACCCGGGTGCGGGCGCTGTTCGCGGGTGTGGTGCCGCGCATGCTGGACGTGCTCCAGCGGCCCCAGAAGCTGCTCACGGGCATCGGCGGGATGGTGCTGCTGACGGGCTGCTTCGTGATGTGCCTGGACGCGTCGATCCGCGCGTTCGGGGGCGGCGAGGCCCTCAGCTACGCGAGCATCGCGGTGGTCTTCCTGGCGGGCAACGCCCTCGGCTCGGCGGCGCCGACGCCGGGCGGCATCGGCGCGGTGGAGACCACGCTGACGCTGGGCCTGATCGCCGCCGGCCTGGAGAAGGAGGTCGCCATCTCGGCGGTCCTGCTGTTCCGCCTGATGACGTTCTGGCTGCCCGTCCTCCCCGGGTGGGTGTCCTTCAACTATCTGACCCGCAAGGAAGCCATCTAGCCGCGGCCCCCGCCGGACCCGGGCCCCCCGCCGGACCCGGGGCCCTCGCCGGGCGGGCGCCCGGACGGGTGCCTGCACGGGCGGGTCGCCGGCCGCGGTCGCAGGATGGGGGTATGTCGACGAACGTGCTGCGCCTTGCCGGTGTCCTTGGTCTCGTGGGAGCGCTGGTGACGGTCGGTGCGTGCGCCGGCGGGGAGGACCGGGCGACGCCCCGGGCCGGCGGGACCAAGGGGGCCCCGCCGCTCAAGTGGGGCGCGTGCCCCGCGCCCGATGCCGCGCAGGGAGGCGGGCAGGCCCCGCCGAAGGGCTGGGAGTGCGCCACGCTGCACGTCCCGCTCGACTACGCGCAGCCGGAGGGCGAGACCATCCCGATCGCGCTGATCAGGGCCAAGGCCCGCAACGAGGACGAGCGGCTCGGCTCGCTCGTGTTCAACTTCGGCGGACCGGGCGGGTCGGGGATCAGTACGCTGCCGGGCGCCGCCAAGGACTACGAGGCCCTGCGCAAGCGGTACGACCTGGTGAGCTTCGACCCCCGCGGGGTGGGGCGGAGCGCGCCCGTGCTGTGCGAGACGGACAAGCAGCTCGACCAGTACTACGCGCAGGACTCCACCCCGGACACGCCCCAGGAGGAGAAGTCCTTCACGGATGCGATCCGCCGCTACCAGGCGGCCTGCAAGGCCCGCTCCGGGAAGGTGCTGCCGTACGTCGGTACCGAGAACGCCGCCCGCGACCTCGACCGGATCCGCCAGGCGCTCGGTGACGAGAAGCTGAACTACTTCGGGATCTCGTACGGCACGGAGCTCGGCGGGGTCTACGCCCACCTGTTCCCGAAGAACGTCGGGCGGGCCGTCTTCGATGCCGTCGTGGACCCGACCAAGACCTATGAGGGGGGCGCGCTCGGCCAGGCCAAGGGCTTCCAGCTGGCCCTCGGGAACTTCGCGCAGGACTGCGTGGACCGCGGCGAGGAGTGCCGGCTCCGGGGCAGTACCGCCAAGGAGATCGAGGACGACATCGTCCGGTTGCAGAAGAGCCTCGCCGACAAGCCGATCCCGGGCGTGGGGGGCCGGATGCTGACTGATTCCGCGGCGACCAACGGGATCGCGCAGGCCCTGTACTCGCAGGAGCTGTGGCCGTTGCTGGAGCAGGGCATCGACGAGGCCGAGGGCGGGCAGGGGCAGCTGCTGATGGCGCTGTCCGACGCGCTCAACGGGCGGGACCGCAGCGGCCGCTACAGCAACATCGGCGCCGCCAACACGGCGGTGAACTGCGCCGACTTCAAGGACCGGGTCGACCTCGCCCAGGCCAAGGCGAAACTGCCGGAGTTCCGGGCGGCCTCCCCCGTCTTCGGGGACTTCCTGGGCTGGGCGTTGACGAGCTGCACCGGCTGGCCGGTGGCGGGCGCGTGGGAGACGCCGGACGTGTCGGCGCCCGGCGCGGCCCCGATCGTGGTGATCGGCAACACCGGCGACCCGGCGACCCCGTACGAGGGCGCCCGGCACATGGTCGAGCGGCTCGGCCCCGGCGTCGGCGTGGAACTCACGTACGAGGGGCAGGGGCACGGGGCGTACAACAGCGGCGACCCGTGCGTGCAGCAGGCGGTGAACTCCTACCTGCTGGACGGGAAGGTGCCGTCCTCCGGCAGGGTGTGCACCCCGGCCCCCTCCCAGCCCGCCAGCCCGACGGCGGCCCCCGCCGTCTGACGGGGCGAACGCCGTAGGGGCCCTGCCGCGCTCGTGCGCGGCGGGGCCCCTACGGACGGACTTCCTTCGGACCGCCGGGTGGGTCCGGTGGGTGGTCCTAGTAGACCGGCTTCTGCGGCTCGACCTGGTGGACCCAGCCGATGACGCCGCCGCCGACGTGGACCGCGTCGGCGAAGCCGGCGGACTTCAGGACGGCGAGGACTTCCGCACTGCGGACACCCGTCTTGCAGTGCAAGACGATGCGCTTGTCCTGCGGCAGGTCCTGGAGGGCGGAGCCCATCAGGAACTCGCCCTTGGGGATCAGCTTCGCGCCGGGGATCGAGACGATCTCGTACTCGTTCTTCTCACGGACGTCGATGATCTCGATGTTCTCGCCCTCGTCGATCCACTCCTTCAACTGCTTGGGAGTGATCGTCGAGCCGGCCGCGGCCTCCTGGGCCTCCTCCGACACGACGCCGCAGAAGGCCTCGTAGTCGATGAGCTCCTTGACGGTCGCGTTCGGTCCGCAGACCGCGCAGTCGGGGTCCTTGCGGACCTTGACCTGGCGGTACTGCATCTCCAGGGCGTCGTAGATCATCAGTCGGCCGACCAGCGGCTCGCCGACGCCCGCGAGGAGCTTGATGGCCTCGGTGACCTGGATGGAGCCGATGGACGCGCACAGCACGCCCAGGACGCCGCCCTCGGCGCAGCTGGGGACCATGCCCGGCGGCGGGGGCTCCGGGTAGAGGCAGCGGTAGCAGGGGCCGTGCTCGGACCAGAAGACCGAGGCCTGGCCGTCGAAGCGGTAGATGGAGCCCCAGACGTACGGCTTGTTCAGCAGTACGCACGCGTCGTTGACGAGGTAGCGCGTGGCGAAGTTGTCCGTACCGTCGACGATCAGGTCGTACTGGCCGAAGATGTCCATCACGTTGTCGGCTTCGAGCCGCTCCTCGTGGAGGACCACGTTCACGTACGGGTTGATGCCCAGCACGGTGTCGCGCGCGGACTCGGCCTTGGAGCGGCCGATGTCCGACTGGCTGTGGATGATCTGGCGCTGCAGGTTCGACTCGTCGACCTCGTCGAACTCGACGATGCCCAGGGTGCCGACGCCGGCCGCGGCCAGGTACATCAGGGCGGGCGAGCCCAGGCCGCCCGCTCCGACGGCGAGCACCTTGGCGTTCTTCAGGCGCTTCTGGCCGTCCATCCCGACGTCCGGGATGATCAGGTGGCGGGAGTACCGACGGACCTCGTCAACGGTGAGCTCAGCAGCTGGCTCGACCAGGGGTGGCAGCGACACGTGGACTCCGTAGATGGGTAAGTCGAACGGTGGTTCTCCCGTAACACTGCCACGCCCTTCTTCATTCCGAGACACCTGGTCCGATCCTTGAGACGATTTCGTCCCAGTACGCGGGCATGGAGGCCCAGGGGTCCCGGTCGCCGCTCCCGCGCCGGTCGGTGAACCAGATCGTGCCGGCCCCCTGCCAGCGGGCGATCCGCAGCGCCTCCTCCAGGTGGTTGCGCGGGACCCCGTGGACGAGGTGGCAGAACAGCTCCGGCGGGTACTCGGCGGTCCACTCGGCGACCTGCGACCAGCGGTAGTCGGTCCAGCCGCCGCAGAAGGTGACGAGCTGGTCGGCGGCCTCCGCATAGCCCTCGTGGGGGTGGGTGCCGTGGCCCAGGACGATCCGCAGGTCGTCGCCGAGCCCGCGCAGGGCGTCGGTGACCCGGCGCACCTCGGCCAGTTCGGCCGGGCCGGCCGGGGCCCGGTCCAGGTAGAAGCCGCCCACCCGGTACCAGTCGACGAAGCGGTGGGCGTCGGAGACGAGTTCGCCGAACGACCGCGCCCCGTCGCGCAGGGCGAGGTGCCCGAGGACGGTGCCGCCGGCCTCCCGGAGCCGGCCGACGGCCTCCGTGCAGTGCGGGTCGGGCCGGCTGCCGGGCCCGTCCGCGACGTTGAGCACGACCCAGTGCAGCGGGGTGCCGGGGCGGGTCAGCTCGGCCCATTCGACCGGGGCGAGCAGGGGGTGCGCGTAGCCGGGGATGCCGAGGCGGAGGCGGTCGGCCCCGGTGGCGGCGGGCGCCGCGGCCTGGGTGCTCAGATGCGGCATGCCGCCTCCATCCAGATGTCCGCGAGGGACTCCTCCAGGTTGATCCGGGGCCGCCAGCCGAGCCGGTCCCGGGCGGTGCGCACGTCGGCCTGCTGCCAGGCGCCGCATCCGTCGGGGTAGGGGTACGCGGCCGGGGGCGGGGCCGCGGCGGCCAGCTGCTCGGCGGTGGCCTCGGAGCGGGGGGCGCCGATGGCGGCGAGCGCTCCGGTCCGGGCCCCCGGGTGCCCGTGTGAGCCGTGGGATCCGTGGAGCCCGTGGGACCCGGGGTGCGACTGCTGCGGTCCGGCGTGCGGTCCGCCGTGGGGGACGTCGATCTCGTGCAGGGCTCCGCCGTATCCGGCGACCCGGGCGAGGACGGCGGCCGCGTCGCGCAGCCGGACCGCGCGGCCGGTGCCGATGTTGACGACGCCCTGGGCGGCGGAGAGCGAGGCGGCGTGCACGGCCCGCGCCACGTCCCGTACGTCAACGAAGTCGCGCTGGACGCCGAGCCCGCTGAGCTTGAGCTCACCGTCGCCGGACTGCATGGCGCGCCGCATGGCCTCGGCGAGCCGGCCGAGCGGGGAGCCGGCCGGGGTGCCGGGTCCGACGGGTGAGAAGACCCGTAGGACGACGGCGTCGAGCCCGGAGCCGAGCACGAGCTCGGTGGCGGCGAGCTTGCTGACGCCGTAGGGCCCGCCGGGTCTGGGGACGGCGTCCTCGGCCGTGGACGATCCGGGCTGACTGGGCCCGTATTCGGAGGAGCAGCCGAGCTGGACGAGTCGGGCGCCGCAGCCGCTGCGGCGCAGGGACTCGCAGATGGTGGCGACGGCGACGGTGTTGTGCCGGGTGAGCTCGCGGGCCCCGCCGCGGGCGGCGCCGGCGCAGTTGATGACGACACCGGGGTGGACGGCGTCGAGGAACCGGGTGAGGGCGCCGGGGCTGCCGGTGGCGAGGTCGAAGCGGACGTCGGCGTCGTCGCCGCGGCCGAGCGCGGTGAGCTGGACGGCGGGGTCGGCGAGCAACCGGTCGGCGACGTAGCGGCCGAGGTATCCGTTGGCTCCGATCAGCAGCACCCTCATCGCGCGGTCCCTCGGTCGGTGGGCTGGCCGGTCATGCTGTGTCTCCTTGGTCGATGGGCTGGGGATGGGGATGAGAAGGGGAAGCGGAAGGGGACGGGCGCGGCGCTCCGGCCCCGGCCGCAGGGAGCGGCGGGTCGGGCGTCGGGCGCCGGGGCAGAGGGGGTACGCCGCTCAGGGCCGGGCGTGCGCGGAGGCTCGCGCCAGCACGGGGACGGCGAGTACGAGGAGTCCTGCCGCGGCGGCGGGCACCGCGGCCGGGAGCGGGACCAGGGCGAGGACGAGGGCGGCGGCTACGGGCCCGCGGGGGGCGCCGTGGCCGGTCAGCAGCAGGGTGAGGAACAGCAGCAGGGCGACCGGGAGGGCGACGGGGACGGCGGCTCCGGCGAGGAGGGCCGCCCCGGCGGCGGCCGCGGTGAAGCCCGCGACGGTGCCGAGGAGCAGCGGTCGGGTCCCGTCGGCGAAGTCCTCCAGGGCGCGGCTGGCGGCGAGGCGGCGCCGGGCCCGGGCGGCGTACCCGGCGGCGGCGAGGTGGCCGGGGGCGGCGGAGAGGGCGAGGGCGGTCCCGAGGGGGGTGCCGTGGCGGTGGACGGCCCAGCCGGCGGCGGCCGCGGCGAGCAGCAGGACGGCCCGCGCGGTCCAGGCGGCCCGTCCGGTGGCGGCCCGCCCGGGAGGTCCGGGCAGGACGGGGGCGGCGGCCGCGGCGAGGGCGACGACGGCTTCCGCGTACGGCACCGCGGCGGCGGCCGCAGCGCAGGCGAGGGCGCCGGGCAGCAGGGCGAGTCCGAAGCGGCGCACGGCGCGGGCGTCGGCGGGGCCTGCGGCGGAGGGCGCGGGCGCCTCCTCCTCGCGCGGGGTGCGGGCGTACAGCTCCTCGGCGAGGGAGAACACGTCGCGGTGCCGGAACCGGGCGGCGGTCCGGTCGGTGATGCCCTGCGCCTCCAGCCCGGCGGCGATCTCCAGCGGGTCCACGGCCCGCGCGCACAGGTCGCGGTGGCGGTGCAGCAGGATCTTGACGGGGTCGCCGGCGGCCCGGCGGCGGGTGGGCGCGGCGGCCGCGGCGGGCGGGGCGGCTTCGTCGAGGGTCATACCGCGGCCTCCGGGTTCGGGGCCCACGCGGGGCTCGTCCAGTGGCCCGGGACCCGGGCCTCGGGGGGTTGTTCGAAGGGGACGGTGGGGTCGGTGCGGCCGGGTCCGCGGGCCAGCAGCCACAGGTAGGCCTCGCGGAAGGCGGCCACGTTCTGTTCGACGGTGAAGAGCTCCAGGGCGCGGGCCCGGGCGGCCGCGCCGAGGCGCCGGGCCCGTTCGGGGTCGTTCAGCAGGGACAGGCAGGCGTCGGCGAGGGCCCGCGGGTTGCGCGGCGGGACGACGAGGCCGGTGCCGCCGATGACCTCGCAGACGGCCCCGACGTCGGTGGAGACGGTGGCCCGGCCGCAGAACATGGCCTCGGCCAGGGTGATCGGGAAGCCCTCGATCACCGAGGACAGCACGGCCACCCGCCCGCATCCCCAGGCGTCGGCCGGGGTGGGGGCCTCGGGGCCGCCGATCTCCTCGAAGGTGACCGGGTTCTCCCCCGCCGTGACCGCGTCGGCGGCCTCGTCGGGGAAGAGCTGCGCGGCGAGGGAGCGGCAGTCGGCGAGGTAGCCGGGCGCCACGGCCGTGGCGAAGATCCGCAGCCGGGTGTCCGGGGCGTTCCTGCGGACCTCGGCGAAGGCGTGCAGCAGGCCGACCAGGTCCTTGGCGGGCTCGACCCGGCCGACCCAGACCAGCGTGTCCGGGTCACCGCGGTCTGGGTCCTCGCCGACGGCGGCGAATCGGTCCGCCTCCATCCCCGGGTACACGGTCCGCATCCGGTCCCGGGCAGCCCCGCACCGCTCCTGCCAGCGCCGGGCGTGCGTGTTGCCTGCGACGAGAAGGTCGGCGCGGGCGTAGATCTCGCAGGCGAGGCGTACGTGGAAGGCCGCGAGCAGGGCCCGGACGGCGAGCCTCGGGCCGTCCGCGGGCCCGTCCGGCCCTGGGCCCCCGTCCGCGGGCCGTTCCAGGTAGTGCGCCCGCAGCCGGACCCCGTACTCGGTGACCAGCAGCGGCACCCCGAAGAAGCGTTTGGCCAGCAGCCCGGGGAGGGCCGCCACCCCGCCCGCGGCCGCGTGGCAGACGTCCACCTCGCACAGGTCCTCGTACCAGTCGAGGGACAGCGGCCGCAGCAGCCGCTCCAGGGCGTCGACGAACTCCAACAGGTCGGCGACCTGCGCGCGCTGGACGGAGCGGCGCGCGCCGGGGGCCCGACAGGCGGCCTCCACGGCGCGCACCGCGGTCTCGGAGCGCAGGGCGGCGTACAGGCCGCCCTGCTCGCGGGCGAGTTCGGCGAGTCCGTACAGGCCGGCCGCGAAGGGTTCGGCCTCGCCGGCGCAGATGCCCCGCACCAGTTCCTTGAAGCAGTCGGCGAACCGCCTGCGTTCACGCCGGGAGTAGCTCCGCCCGTCGTCCGCGGGGGCCCAGAGCGGGGCGGTCCAGACGCGGGTGACGTGCTCGGGGAGCACGACCCGGCCGCGCTCCTCCTGTTCGGCGCTGCGGCTCAGCGCGTAGAGCTCGAACTCGTGCTGAGGCAGCCCGCGCACCAGGCGGTCGCACCACAGCCTCGCCTCTCCCGTCGCATACGGATAACCACCTTCCGTGAGCAGTCCGATCCGCACGAGTGGCACCCCCGATCTCCGTTTCCGGCGGCCTCCGTCGGTCCGGTGACCCGCCGCGGGGAAACTCAAGCGGATGTGCCGGTGGCGCGGCGGACGGTTGTCCGTCGCGCCACCGGAAGGGGTGAAGAGTCGTAACTTTCCCGTACGGTTCGCGTTCGAGAGCGCTAGCAACGGGGTAGTTGCGGGCGCTGCCCGCGGCGCGTCAGTTGCCGGGGAACACCCAGGGATTGGGCTTGCAGGAGATCCCGCCGATGTCGAGGGACTTCGTCTGCTGCTGCATGATCGGCGCGAGGGCGCCCGGGGTCTGGCAGTTCACGTGGCCGTGGCCGAGCCGGTGGCCCACCTCGTGGTTGATGAGCATCTGGCGGTAGGCGAGCATCTGGTCGGGGCCGTACGTCGTCGAGCCCTGCGCCCAGCGGAACGCGTTGATCATGACGCGCTCGGTGGAGGCGGAGTCGCAGGAGACGTTGTCGATGGTGGTGTCCAGGTCGGACTTGGCGCACCACACGCCGGTGGTGCCGGGGCTGGCCAGGGTGATCACGAAGTCGGCCTCGCCGCCCGGGACGCGCTCGAAGGTCTTGCTGCCGCCGTGGCCCCAGCTGCGGTCGTCGTTGAGGGTGCGGTGGACGGCCTCCGCGAACAGCTGGGCGTCGAGGCCGATGCCCTGCTCGACGTCGACGCGGTAGCGGACCACCTTGCCCTTGCCGGGGGCGGCCGCCACACCGGGCACGGTGTCGAAGCTGCCGGACCCCTTGAGCTTCGCGTCGATCGGGTACTGCTGGGCCATCTTCTGCTCGTACGGCAGCTCGGGTGCGGCCGGGGCCGGCGCCTGGGCCTGGGGCGCGCCGCGGCCGTCGGAACGGGAGGCCGGGGACTGGCCGGGCTGGGCGCGGTCGGAGGCGCTGCCCGCGGCCTGCGGGGCGGAGGAGCCGGAGTCGCCGCCGGTGAGCATCTGGGTGCCGACGACGACCGCGAGGGCCGTGGTGACGGCGACGGCGGCCACCCCGCCGTACGTGCGGGCCTTCGAGCTGCGTCCGGAGGACCGTTCCTCCTCGGTGCCGGCGGGCGCGGCCTCCTCGCGGGGCGCGGGCACCACGCGGCGCTGCGCGCCGGTGGAGGTGAAGGGGTCGGCCGGGCCGGGCGCGGGCTGCCGTTCGGCGGCGACCTGCGGGAACCCGGCCGCCGGGGTGCCGAAGGGCGGGGTCCCGAAGGGCGGGGTCCCGAAGGGCGGGGTGCCGTCGTCCAGCAGGGCCGCGGGCGCGCCGCGGCCGTGCGGAGCGCCGCGCAGGTCACCGCGGGCGGATCCGGTGTCGGCGCCCCACGCGCCGCCGGGCTCGCGCTGCTCGGGGCGGCCGCCGGGCCGGGCCCCGGGCCGGGGGGCGGCGGGGGCGTAGCCCTGGTGGGCGACGGTGGGTTCGGTGCGGCGGCGGCGCCCGCGCGGCTCCTGCCGGTTGGGGTTCTGCCCGTGGGGCCGGAGCGGGTCGCGGGGCGGGAACGGCTCACCGGGGGCGAACGGGTCACCGGCAGGGAACTGCTCGTACGGGGGCTGCGGCTCACGGGCGGCGGGCGGCCGCTCGTACCGGGCCGGCTGCTCGTACCGGGCCGGCTGCTCGTACCGGGCCGGCTGCTCGTACCCGGGGTACGTGCCGTGGGCCGGCTGCTGCCCGTACCCCGCGGGCCCGCCCCCCTGGTACGCCGAGTGGTCCGCGAAGGGGTCGTACGCGTCGTACGAGGGCTGCGTCTCGGGCGCCGGGGCCGGGCGCTCCGGGGCGGGAGCAGGAGCAGGGCCCTTGCGACTATGTCGTCCCACGGTGGTCAGCCCCTGCCGTCTTCGATGGATCGGTCGGTGTCGTGCAGCAGCTCCCGGAAGGCGTTCGCCACCGTCTCGGGGTGTTCCATCATCGCCACGTGTCCGGCCTCGGGAAGGCTCAGGAGTCTTGAGCCGCGGAAGGACGCCGCCGCCTTCCGGGCCGTGCGGTAGGCCACCAGCTGGTCACGGCCGCCGTAGACCAGCAGGGTCGGGGCGAGGACGCGCTGCGCCTGGCGCCAGAGCCCGTGCTGCCCGCCGAGGGTGTAGGCGTCGACGATGCCGCGCGTGGTGCGGGTCATCGCCTCCCAGAAGTACGGCAGGGCCATCCGCCGCTCCATCTCCTCGACGGCGGCGCGGAAGTCCTCCGCGCGCACCCGGGAGGGCTCGCCGTAGCAGAGCTCCATCACGCCGCGGGTGCGCTGCTCGGCGGTGAGGCCGGCGGCCATGCGGTGCAGCAGGCCGGCCATGCCGGGCACGGCGAGCAGTACGGTCGGCAGGGCCGCCTTCTGCATGCGCAGGTCGGGCAGGGCGGGCGAGACCAGCGTGAGCGTGCGCACCAGGTCGGGGCGGACGGCCGCGACCCGGGTGCTGACGGCGCCGCCGAGGGAGTTGCCGAAGAGGTGGACCGGGCCGCGGCCGGCGGCGTCGAGGTGGCGGATGACCGCGCGGGCCATCGCGGCGACCGAGTAGTCCCGGTCGGCCGGGGGTGGGGACCAGCCGAAGCCGGGCAGGTCCACGGCCTCGCAGTCGACGGAGTCCTCCAGCAGGGCCATGAGGGCGGACCAGTTGGTGGAGGAGCCGCCGAGGCCGTGCACGAAGAGGGCGGGCGGCAGTCCCGTACGGGTCGCGGGCCGGGACCGCACGGTCAGTTCCAGGCCGGGCAGCAGGGCCGTGCGCAGCTGCTCCCCCTCGGCCACCCGGGCGGATCCCGCCCGGAAGGACGCCTCGGTGGCCGATCGCACACCCGGCAGCTCGGTCGAAGACATGCGGGCAATGTTACGAGACGATCACGTCCGGACTCTTGTGTTCGGCATCACAGACCCGCGCAGGATGGCCGTGGATCCACGTAGCGGCGCACCCGCGATCCTCCTAGGCTCGTAGGTGAGGCAGGACCACGAGGGGTGAGGGAAGAAGGGGAGCCAGATGAGTGTCGACCCGGCGGAGCCGGAGACCTTCCGGGGCAGGATCCGGGAAGCCCTCGACGCGGAGGCGCCCGAGGCGGATGCCGCGGAACAGCAGGCCGAGCTGCAACCCGAGGACGACGACGAGCGGGTCACGGGGGTCGACCGGGACGAGGCGACCGACGGGGACGCCGTCGACCAGGCCCGGGTGGTGCCCTTGGACGAGGACGACTACCGCTGATCCGGGCGTCCCTCCGGTCGGGCGGTGCCCGGCCGCGCCCGACCGTGCCCGGCACCCCGGACTACCGTTCGGTAACCCTCCCCGGCGTCCCTGACCAGCGCCTCCGGGTCGTCCGTACAGCGAGAAAACTCGGCTTCGACCCTACAGATTCGGTTACCGAAAAGTACGATGGCGGGCGCGGCGCAGAGGCACTGCGGCAACAGAGAAAGTGGGAGGCGGCGTGACAGCCATCGAGCAGACGGATGCAGCGCGTCCCCGGGGCACGCGCCTGCCGCGCCGAGCCCGACGCAACCAGCTCCTGGGCGCGGCCCAGGAGGTCTTCGTCGCGCAGGGGTACCACGCGGCGGCGATGGACGACATCGCCGAGCGGGCCGGGGTGAGCAAGCCGGTGCTCTACCAGCACTTCCCGGGCAAGCTCGACCTGTACCTGGCGCTGCTGGACCAGCACTGCGAGAACCTGCTGCAGGCGGTGCGCGGGGCGCTGGAGTCGACGACGGACAACAAGCAGCGCGTGGCCGCGACGATGGACGCGTACTTCGCGTACGTGGAGGACGAGGGCGGCGCGTTCCGGCTGGTGTTCGAGTCCGATCTGACCAACGAGCCGGCGGTGCGCGAACGCGTCGACCGCGTCTCGCTGGAGTGCGCCGAGGCCATCTCGGACGTGATCGCCGAGGACACGGGCCTCTCGAAGGACGAGTCGATGCTGCTGGCCGTGGGCCTGGGCGGGGTCTCGCAGGTCGTGGCCCGCTACTGGCTCTCCAGCGAGAGCCCGGTCGCGCGCGACAAGGCGGTGGGTCTGCTGACCTCGCTGGCCTGGCGCGGCATCGCGGGCTTCCCGCTGCACGGCTCGGACGTCGCCCCGGCGTGACCGCCCGCCGGTGCCCGCCCGGCGTGATCACCCCGGTGTGATCACCCCGGTGTGATCGCCCGTGTGATCGGCTGTTCGCTGCCAGCGTGTCCGCTGCGCGGCTTGCGTGTCGCCTCTGCGGGCTAATGTGGACCGGGTACGGCGCGGCTGATCGCGCACAACCGAGCGTCGGAGGGACAAAGCCGTGGAGGTCAAGATCGGCGTGCAGCACGCACCCCGGGAGATCGTGCTGGAGAGCGACCTGAGCGCCGAGGAGCTCGAACGCATCGTCTCCGAGGCGCTGACCGGTTCGGCACCGCTGCTGAGCCTCACCGACACCAAGGGCCGGCGGGTCCTCGTGCCCTCCGACCGCCTGTCGTACGTCGACCTGGGCGAGCCGAGCGCGCGCAAGGTCGGTTTCGGCACGGCCTGACCCGTTCCGGCACGACCTGTCCCGTTCGGGCATGGTCCGGGGTGATTCCGGGAACTACGCGAAGCGGCCCGGTGGTTGATTCCACCGGGCCGTTTCCGTGTCTTCCGCTTCGGGTAGGACCGCTGTGACCGGTTAGCCCCTGAACTGCGGGAGGCCCCCATGCTGCTGATCGAGGCGCTCGGCTCCACCCTCCTGGGCCTGGCCCTGTCGGCAGCGGCCCTGCGACTGTTCGCCCCGCGGCTGCCGTCGCCGCGCGTCGTGCTCGTCAGCGGGGCGCTGGGCGCCCTGTTCGGGGCGTACCTCACGCAGTACGCACTCGGCCCGGGGCACGGCACGGTGACCGCGACTCTGGTCGGCGCGGTGCTCGTGGCCGCGGTGGTGCTGTCGCTGCTGCTGCGGCCAGGCCGGCAGTCCGGCCCCCGCCCCGCCCACCGCCCCTTTTCGCTTCCGTCGCGGGGGTGACCGGCGCCGACGCGGCTAGCGCCGCGGCCGGCTCCCCGGCTCCGGTCCCCCGGCCCTCGGTACGCCACGGCCCCGGCGCGCTGCCTGCGCGCCGGGGCCGGCGTGTGCGGGGTGCGGCGGCCCGGGGCCGCCGCACCCTCCTAGGCGGCGAGGCCGAGGGCCGCCATCCGCTTGGTGTGGGCCTTGGTGATGCGGGCGAACATCTCGCCGACGGCCGCCAGGTCGAAGCCGGCCGCCATCCCGTCCACGCCGCCGACCAGCATGGTGGACAGGGCGTCGCGCTCGGCGACCACCCGCTGGGCCTGCGAGAGCGCCTCGCCCATCAGGCGGCGCGCCCACAGCGCGAGCCGGCCGCCGCAGCGCGGGTCGGCCTCGATGGCGGCGCGCACCTTCTCGACGGCGAAGCCGCCGTGGCCGGTGTCGTCGAGGACGGAGAGCACGAGGGCGCGGGTGTCGGCGTCCAGGTGGCTGGCGACCTCGCGGTAGAAGTCACTGGCGATCGAGTCGCCGACGTAGGCCTTGACCAGGCCTTCCAGCCAGTCCGACGGGGCGGTCTGGCGGTGGAAGTCGTCGACGCCCTTGGCGAAGGGTTCCATGGCGGCGGTGGGCTCCGCGTCGATCGCCGCGAGCCGGTCGCGCAGCTGCTCGAAGTGGTGGAACTCCGCGGAGGCCATCTTCGCGAGCTCGGCCTTGTCGTCGAGGGTGGGCGCGAGCTTCGCGTCCTCCGCGAGTCGTTCGAAGGCCGCGAGCTCGCCGTACGCGAGTGCGCCCAGCAGGTCCACGACGGCGGCCCGGTACTGCGGCGAGGCGGAGGCGGTCGCCCAGTCCTGGGCGGCGATACCGGTCGCCTCGGCGGGGGCGCCGTCGTCGGCGGGCGATGCGTTTTCTACGGTCGACATGCTCCGCACAATAGCCCGCCCCGACACCCCCGACGCCACCACGTCGCACTGCCTTCCGTCCACCCGAACGCGACGACCAGGTGAATTCACCCGACACGCCTGCGCGATTCCGGGGTACAGTGGTAAAGCGCCTGCCGAATACTCGGCGGGCCATCCGAATGAGGATGCCCGGTCGGTGGCCCGATCGGCTCCAACCCGACCGCCCTCGGGTGATGCGTACGTCCATGCGTACCGCCTCCCACGAGGGGCCCCCTCAGCGGCTCAAGCGCTTGAGCGAAGGCAGTGGTCCCGCGCAGCTTCGTACGTACGTGCAGTACTGCAAGCCCGGCACGGTAGGACCCCCCTCGCCGCCCCGCGCCGCGTCTCACAGAAGAGGCAGCACCCTGACTACGTTCCGAGAACTCGGGATCCTTCCCGAAACCGCCGAGGCCCTCGAAGCCGTCGGCATCGTGACCCCCTTCCCCATCCAGGAGATGACCCTCCCCGTCGCCCTCTCCGGCACGGACGTCATCGGCCAGGCGAAGACCGGAACCGGCAAGACGCTCGGTTTCGGCCTTCCGCTGCTGGAGCGGGTCATCGTCCCCGCGGACGTCGAGGCCGGTCGGGCCACCCCCGACCAGCTGACCGACTCCCCCCAGGCCCTCGTCGTCGTCCCGACGCGCGAGCTGTGCACGCAGGTCACGAACGACCTGCTGACCGCGGGCAAGGTCCGCAACGTCCGCGTCCTCGCCATATACGGCGGCCGCGCGTACGAGCCCCAGGTCGAGGCGCTCCAGAAGGGCGTCGACGTGATCGTCGGCACCCCGGGCCGCCTGCTCGACCTGGCCGGCCAGCGCAAGCTCGACCTCTCGCACGTCAAGGCACTGGTCCTGGACGAGGCGGACGAGATGCTCGACCTGGGCTTCCTGCCCGACGTCGAGAAGATCATCAACCAGCTGCCGGCCAAGCGGCAGACCATGCTGTTCTCGGCGACCATGCCGGGCGCGGTCATCGGCCTGGCCCGCCGGTACATGACGCAGCCGACGCACATCCGCGCCACCTCGCCCGACGACGAGGGCGCGACCGTCGCCAACATCACCCAGCGCGTCTACCGTGCGCACAACATGGACAAGCCGGAGCTCGTGGCCCGCGTCCTGCAGGCCGAGGGCCGCGGACTGGCCATGATCTTCTGCCGCACCAAGCGCACGGCCGCCGACATCGCCGAGCAGCTGGAGCGGCGCGGCTTCGCGTCCGGCGCCGTCCACGGCGACCTGGGCCAGGGCGCGCGCGAGCAGGCGCTGCGCGCGTTCCGCAACGGCAAGGTCGACGTGCTGGTGTGCACCGACGTCGCCGCCCGCGGCATCGACGTCGAGGGCGTGACCCACGTCATCAACTACCAGACGCCCGAGGACGAGAAGACGTTCCTGCACCGGGTGGGCCGCACCGGCCGCGCCGGCGCCAAGGGCACCGCGATCACCCTGGTGGACTGGGACGACATCCCGCGCTGGCAGCTGATCAACAAGGCGCTGGAGCTGGACTTCCACGACCCCGTGGAGACCTACTCCACCTCCCCGCACCTGTTCGAGGAGCTGGGCATCCCGGCCGGCACCAAGGGCATCCTGCCGCGCTCCGAGCGCGTGCGGGCCGGCCTGAAGGCCGAGGAGCTGGAGGACCTGGGCGAGACCGGCGGCCGCGGCGGCCGGGGCGGCCGCGGTGCGGCCCCCGCTCCCGCCGAGCGCCCGGAGCGCACGCGGACCCCGCGCCAGCGCCGCCGTACGCGCGGCGGTTCCGAGGTCGCCTCCGCCGGTACGGTGGACGCGGCTCCGGAGGCGCAGGCCGTCGAGGCTCCCGCGACCCCGGCGGTCGACGAGGCCGCGGCGGACCAGCCGCGCCGGCCGCGCCGCCGCCGCACCCGGGTGTCGGCCACGGCCGCAGCCGCCGCGGCGGCCCCGGCGGCTCCGGTCGCCGCGGCTCCCGTGGCCGGGGTGCAGGTCGTCGAGGCCCCGGTGGTCGAGGCCCGCGTGGTCGAGGCCCGCGTGGTCGAGGCGCCCGTCGCCGAGGCTCCCGCCGCTCCGGCCAGGGCCGCGGCCGCGCCGCGGCAGGCCCGGACCCGCAAGCCCACCCAGACCTCGATCCTGGCGGCGGCCGCGGCCGCGCCCGTCCAGGCTCCGGTGCGGGTCCCGGCGGGCCCCGAGCCCGACTTCCAGATCGCCCCGCCGTCCGAGCCGGCCCGGCCCCGCCGGACCACGCGGGCCCCGCGCAAGGCCGCCCCGGCCGCCGCGGTGACCCCGGCCGTCGAGGCCGTCGTGGCGCCGGCCGTCACGGCGCCCGCCGCCGAGGCCCCGGTCGCCGAGGAGGCCCCGGTCAAGCCCAAGCGCACCCGGACCCGCAAGGCCGTGGCACCCGCCGCGGAGGTCGCGGAGGTCGCGGCGGTCGAGGCTCCCGCGGCCGAGGAGGCTCCGGCGAAGCCGAAGCGCACCCGGACCCGCAAGACCGCCGCTGCCGCGCAGGCCCCGGTGGCCGAGGCCGCCGCGGTCTTTGAGGAGGCTCCGGTCAAGCCGAAGCGCACCCGGACCCGCAAGACCGTGGCGCCGACCGCGGAGGCCTGAGCCCCCGCAGTGCCCTGACGCGGGCCCCGGTTCCCCTTCGCAGGGGGCCGGGGCCCGCGGGCGTACGGGGCGGGGATCCCGGTCCCGACGGCTTGCTACGGACCGGTAACCTCGGGCCATGAGCAAGCCGCCGCGCCTTACCCTGCCGTCCGACGCCCGTGCGTACCGCCTCCCGACCGCCCGCGGCGCGTTCGCCGTGCACGAGGCGGGCGAGCCGGTTCGCGGTACGGCCCTGCTGGTTCCCGGTTTCACCGGGAGCAAGGAGGACTTCATCGGCCTCCTGGAACCGCTGGCCGCGCACGGCTACCGGGTCGTGGCCGTCGACGGGCGCGGCCAGCACGAGACCCCCGGGCCTCGCGAGGAGTCGGCGTACGCCCTGGACGAGCTGGCACAGGACGTGCTGGCGCAGGCGGCCGCCCTCGACGTGGGCCCGCTCCACCTGGTCGGGCACTCGCTCGGCGGGCTGATCGCGCGGGCCGCCGTGCTGCGCGACGTGACGCCCTTCGCCTCCCTGACCCTGATGAGCAGCGGTCCTGCCGCGATCGCCGAGGGGCAGCGGGAGCGGACGAAGCTGCTGGTCGCCACCCTGGAGGCGATGCGGGAGGACATGGCGGGCGTGTGGACGGCCATGCGCGCGTACGACCCGGAGGACGCCGTGCCCGACGCCCCCGAGCTGGCGGAGTTCCTGCGGGACAGGTGGCTGGCGACCGTACCGGAGCAGCTGATCGCGACGGGGCGGGTGCTGGTCTCCGAACCGGACCGGGTGGCGGAGCTGAGCGGGGTCGGCCTGCCGAAGCTGGTGCTGTCGGGCGAGGTGGACTACGCCTGGCCGGTCCCGCTGATGGACGACATGACACAGCGTCTGGGAGCTCGTCGCGTGGTGGTGCCAGGTGCGGAACACTCTCCGAATGCGGAGAACCCCCAGGTCACGGCGGATGCGTTGGCCGCGTTCTGGGCTGCTGTCGAGACCCGGTAGTTAGCCAAGGAAAAAATTTCCTTAGCGTAGGGAATGTTTGAGTCTTACACTTCGTTGGGAACCGATGCAAGGAGAACACTGACGAAGGGAGAAGCCGTGCGCTTCGAGATTCTGCGCCTGGACGACGTCGACGGAACCGCCGTGGACAGCACCGTCGTGGACGCGGCCTCCGTCAACCGGATCGTGCAGCAGGCGGCCGCCATCGGCCAGCGCATCCTGATCCGACCGGCCGGGAGTGCGTCCTCCTGACACTTCGGGACGCGCAGCGCCCCACGCGAACGCCCCCGCACCGGATCGGTGCGGGGGCGTTCGCGTGCGTGGCCCGGGGCGGGGCCCGGCCGGGTCATGCTCCCCGGACGACCTGGAGCACGCCGTTGATGATCTGCTGGACGGCGATGGCGGAGAGCATCATGCCCGCGAGGCGCGTCACGAGGACGACGCCGCCGTCCTTGATGAGCCGGATGATCACCAGCGAGTAGCGCATGGTGAGCCACAGGACCACGTGCATCGCGATGATCGCGCACCAGACCGAGACCTGCATGCTGACGTCGTCGGCCTTCTGGACGGCCAGGATGACGGAGACGATGGCACCGGGCCCGGCGAGCAGCGGCATGCCCAGCGGCACGAGGGCGACGTTCACGTCCTTGGTCTGCTTGGGCTCGTCGGTCTTGCCGGTGAGCAGGTCGAGCGCGATGAGCAGGAGCAGCAGACCACCGGCGATCATCAGCGCCGGAACGGAGACGTGCAGGTAGTCCAGGATCTGCTGGCCGCAGATGCCGAACACGGCGATGACGCCGAAGGCGACGCAGACGGCCTGCCAGGCCATCCGGCGCTGCACCTTGGCGGGTCGGCCGGAGGTCAGCGCGAGGAAGATCGGCGTGATGCCCGGCGGGTCCATAATCACAAAAAGCGTGAGAAAAAGGGATCCGAAGACGGCGAAGTCGAACACAGTGATGCCTTGCAGAGAGTGGGGTGTTTCGAAGGAGGACGAGGGGGGCGGGGCAGCGCGGAGCGCCCTCCGGTCGGGGCCGGAGAGGGGCGGGCGCGGCTTACGCGCCGGCGGCTCCGCCGGTGCCCGGCACGGGGAAGGCCCCGGTCGCGCGGCGCGTGATCTCGCCGTAGACCTCGGGGTCGGTGGTGTACTCGCCGAGCCGGCAGCTCTTGCGGCTGCCGTGGTAGTCGCTGGAGCCGGTCACGAGGAGGTCCAGCTCGCCGGCGAGTGCGCGCAGTCGGCTGCGGGTGTCGGCGTCGTGGTCCATGTGGTCGACCTCGATGCCGTCCAGACCGGCGGCGGCGAGTTCGGCCACCGCGGTCTCCGGCACGCAGCGGCCGCGCTTGACGGCGGCGGGGTGCGCGAAGACGGTGACGCCGCCGGCGGCCTTGACCAGGCGGATGGCGTCGAAGGGGTCGAGCTCGTGCTTCTCGGCGTAGGCGCGGCCGCCGTCGGCGAGCCAGTCCGGGGTGAACGCGTCCGACACGGTCGGGACGACGCCCAGTTCGACGAGGGCGGTCGCGATGTGCGGCCGGCCCACGGAGCCGCCGCCGGCGATCCGGGAGACCTGCTCCCAGGTGACGTCCACGCCGAGGGCCCGCAGTTTGCCGATCATGGCCTGGGCGCGGGGCGTGCGGTCGTCGCGGACGAGCTCCCGCTCGCGGGCGAGCTCGGGCTCCTCGGGGTCGAAGAGGTAGGCGAGCAGGTGCATGCCGATGCCGTCGAGGCGGCAGGAGAGTTCCATGCCGGTGACGACGGTGAGTCCGCGCGGGGCCGCGGCGAGGGCCTCGGCGTATCCCCGCACGGTGTCGTGGTCGGTCAGCGCGACCACGTCGAGCCCGGCGGCGGCCGCGCCCAGGACCAGCTCGGCGGGGGTGTCGGTCCCGTCGGAAGCCGTGGAGTGGGCGTGCAGGTCGATGCGCACGGCCATGGCTCCAGGGGTCGCGGGTACGGGGGACACCTCAGGATAGCGTCCGGCCGCCCGGGCGTCCGCCCCGGCCCCCGCGGCGGGCGCCCTGCCGCCGCTGACCGCCGCCGCTACGGGTCCAGGATCCGCGGGCTCACGGCGCCGCAGGGCAGGAGTTCGAGTTCGGCGCCGGCGTCCCGCAGGTCCGTCAGGACCAGCTCGTCGTACATGAGCATGCCCGACCGCTCCGGCCAGGCGATCGCCCACAGCCACAGCCCGCGGGCCTCGCCCGCGAAGACGGCCCGGTCGTCGGGGGCGCCCTTCACGTGCCACAGCGGCGTGGGGCGGCCCGCCGCGACGACCTTGGCGTGCGGAGGGGCCGACACGTCGAGGTACGCGCCCGGGTCGGGGCCGTCGATACCGGCGAACCGCGCGCCCAGTCCGACGCCCAGCTCCTCGGCGATCAGCAGCAACTCCCCCATTCCGCCGAGCGGTCCGGGCCCCGAGCAGGCCACCGCGGTCGCCCTGCCGCCGCTGCGGTCGTCACCGGCCGAGGCCACCCCCGTGAACAGCCAGCCCACCGGCAGCGGCCACGGCATCCACACCGGTACCCGCGCCCGGTGCACCACCACGCTGAGACCCTCCACGCTGGGCGGGATGACGGGCTGGAGCGGCTGCACCGCGCCGTGCACCGCGCACTGCCAGGAGTCGGAGAAGAGTCCGGGCGCCCTGACCCGGCCACCGCACTTCGGGCAACTCGGTTCGCCCCTCATAAGAAGCCACGCTCCTCCCCACCCGGCGCCCCGTCAAGACACGATCACCCGTCCGGATGTCTCAGTCCAGCGGCACGGCGGAGCGCAGCGGGTCACGCAGGTCCGTACCCTGTGCCAGCCACCGTTCCTGGAGGGCGGCCGCACCGTGGACCCGCTTCCACGCCGCCTCGTTGGACGTCATCGGCAGCAGCGGGAGGAACTGCACCGGGTCGCTCGGCCCGTCGAGTTCGAGGTCCTCCACCAGCCCGCCGGGCTCGGCGACGAGCACCGAGGTGAACGGCGCCCCCTCCCACAGCGGCTCCCCCACGTCGAGGGAGGCGCCGGGTGCCACGACCAGTCCCTCGACCTGCGGGGAGGCGGCCAGTACGGCGAGCGGACGCAGCACCTTGTCGGTGGCCGCGCGGCCGGCCCGCACGGTCAGCACCAGCTCGGCGCGGGGGCCGCGCAGCGGGTCGGCGACCACGGCGGTCGGATCGGTCATCGGGTTCGCGGACATGCCGAGGGTGGCGTACCGGACGAGTCCGCCGCCGGTGAAACGGAGCACCTCGATGCGGTCGGTGCCGAGGAAGGTGACGGCGGCGCGGGCGTCGGGTTCACCGAGGGCGCTGCG
Source organism: Streptomyces pallidus (ex Mingjun et al. 2026) (assembly GCF_051550185.1). Lineage (NCBI taxonomy): Bacteria > Bacillati > Actinomycetota > Actinomycetes > Kitasatosporales > Streptomycetaceae > Streptomyces > Streptomyces pallidus (ex Mingjun et al. 2026). Next base: position 2,870,539 of record NZ_CP196181.1, read on the forward strand.
CAGCCGGGCTTCCACGAGAGCCAGAATTTCTGCCATGGAGCGAGCATAGAACTCGTATGAGGCGGGTAAAGGGCGGGTCTTGACCATCCGTCGGCTGATAGTGTTGTCCGCTGGCCGATGCCGCATGTATGGGGGCGCCCCCAGCGGTAGCTGGGGAATGTCTCCGGGCATCAGGCGACAGGAAGTCCTCTACGGAGGACCGGCCGGAGGAGGTGGGGACTGCGATGAAGCGAAGTCGATCGTGCAGTACCAACCGCTCTTCCGCGTCCCGTACGGGCGCCTTCCGCCCGTTTTGATCGTCTGATCAGCAGAAGAGCGACGGCAGAACGTTGTCCTCCCGTCCTGTTTGTTCCTTCCGGCCGCTTCCGCGTGCCCGCCGACGGTGTCGTGCCGTGCCGCCCGGAAGGGGCCTCCACACCCCGTACGGCTGCCGCCGTGCGTGCGAAGGAGCCTGCCATGTCGATGCTGCCCTACCTGCGTGCCGCCGTACGCCCGGCCCTGCGCCGGTCCACTCCCGTCCAGCCCGGCTACGACACCACCCGCGACCCGTCGGCGAGCAGCGCCGTGGTCGACTGCGCCGTCTACCGCGACGGCCGCCGCGTCGCCGGACCGGCCTGCCTGACGCCGCGTGAGGCGATCCGGCGGGTCCGCGAGGACGGCGGCTTCGCCTGGATCGGCCTGCACGAGCCGACCGAGGCGGAGTTCGCGGGGATCGCCACCGTCTTCGGTCTGCACCCGCTCGCGGTGGAGGACGCGGTCCACGCACACCAGCGACCGAAGCTGGAGCGCTACGACGACACCCTCTTCACCGTCTTCAAGACCATCCACTACGTCGAGCACGCCGAACTCACCGCGACCAGCGAGGTCGTGGAGACCGGCGAGGTGATGTGCTTCACCGGCCCCGACTTCGTCATCACGGTCCGGCACGGCGGCCAGGGCTCCCTGCGGGGGCTGCGCCACCGCCTCCAGGACGACCCCGAACTGCTCGCCAAGGGCCCCTCGGCCGTGCTGCACTCCATCGCCGACCACGTCGTCGACGGGTACATCGCGGTCGCGGCGGCCGTGCAGGACGACATCGACGAGGTGGAGAGCGCGGTGTTCGCCGCGCCCGCCAAGGGCAGCGCGCGCGGCGGCGACGCGGGCCGCATCTACCAGCTCAAGCGCGAGGTCCTGGAGTTCAAGCGGGCCGTCGCCCCGCTGCTGCGGCCGATGGAGCTGCTCAGCGAGCGGCCGATGCGGCTGGTCGACCCGGACATCCAGAAGTACTTCCGCGACGTCGCCGACCACCTGGCGCGGGTGAACGAACAGGTCGTCGGCTTCGACGAGCTGCTGAACTCGATCCTCCAGGCGAACCTGGCGCAGGCGACCGTCGCCCAGAACGAGGACATGCGCAAGATCACCTCCTGGGCGGCGATCATCGCCGTGCCCACGATGATCTGCGGGGTCTACGGGATGAACTTCGACCACATGCCCGAGCTCCACTGGGAGTACGGCTACCCGATGGTGATGACGGCCATCGTCGGCTCCTGCTTCACCATCCACCGCGCGCTGCGCCGCAACGGCTGGCTGTAGGGCCCTCGGGGCGGCCCCCGGCCCGCCCGCCGCGACCCCCTACGCTGTGCGCATGACTCTCAGCACGCTCGACCTGGCCCTCGTCGAGGAGGCCACCAAGAAGTCCGGCCTGATCTGGGTCCGCGGCTCCGGGGCCGACCGGGCCCTGTGGCACGCCTGGGTGGACGGCGCGGCCCACGTGCTGGGCGACGGGCCCGGCGAGCAGCCGCTGCCGGACCTCGCGGACGGGGCCGCGGCCGAGGTGACCGTGCGCAGCAAGGACAAGGGCGGCCGGCTGGTGGCCTGGACGGCTGCGGTACGGGAGCTCGCGCCCGGCAGCGAGCCGTGGGAGGCCGCCGTCGCCGAGCTCAAGGGCAAGCGGCTGAACGCCCCCGACTCCGAGACGATGACCGCGCGGTGGGCCCGCGAGTGCCGGCTGCTGCGCCTGGAGCCCGTCGCCGCGACCACGGACCTGCCGGACGGGTCGCTGGCCGCCGTCCCGCAGGGCGCGCCGGCGGTCACCCGCCGGCCGATCCCGGCGGGGCTGCCGAAGCTGCTGCTGAAGCGCCGCAGGTCCGCCCGCTAGGCGGCCCGGGTTCACCGGCCCCGGCTGCGGGCCCGGGCTCACTGCCCCGGGTTCGAGCCCTGGCCCGTGCCCTTGCTGCCGCCGGGCGCCGGGGAGGCCGACCCGCCGGACTCCTTGTCCTTCGTCGTGGGCAGCTGGGAGCCGTAGTCGAGGGTCTGGTCCGCCGCGGGCGCCTCCAGCGGGAGGGGCTTGCCCCAGTCGCTGAGGTCGACCGCGCCGGCGCCGCCGGCCCGCTCCATGCGCAGCGGGTACGGGGTGCCCTCCAACGAGACCGACAGCTTGCCGCCCTTGCCCTGGTCGGCGGTCACCTGGACCGCGCGGGTGGGGCCGACCTTGGTGTAGTCCTCGATCTTGGCGAGCTTGCCGTCGAGCCCGAGCAGCCCGTCGAGCAGCACGTGCATGTCGGTGAAGCCGCGGAACTGCTTGTACGTCGGGTCGCTCTCGGGCACCTTCACGTACTTGTCGCCGAGCTTCCCGGCCGCCTCGGACGTCCCCCAGAAAGCGGCGCTCGCCTTCAGGTACAGCTGTTCGCCGACGCGCAGCAGCTGGAAGGTGTCCTCCTTCGACTTCACCTCGCCGGAGCCGCCGTCCTTGCCCAGGCGCACGTCGAGCGTGAAGGTTTTTCCGCCGCTGACCAGGGTGCCCGACAGGTGCACCGAGGAGGCGGCGCCGGCCGCGGCCTTCGCCTTGCCCTCGATCTGGCCCGCGGAGAGCTTGCCGACCCCGTTCGTGCCCTCGTCGGGGTCCGCCCCGCAGCCCGTGCCGGTGACGGCCAGGCCCGCGCACAGGACGCCGGCGAACGCGGCCCGGCGCAGGCGCGCGGCGGGGAAGTAGGCGGTCACGGGCAGGTGCCTCTCGTCGTACGTCTTCGGGCAGCAGGCAGCGTACCCGGCCGTACGACGGGCACCGCGCCCGCGGGGCCTCCCCGGCCGGACGGCCCCACCAGGACGTCTGCGCGGCGTACGGGCTAGCCTGAGGGGCGGCAGGACTGTCGGTGGACACGAGGCAACAGGAGGCGCCGGTATGGCTGGAGGCGCCCCGCGGATCTTCGTGTCCCATCTGTCGGGTGTGCCCGTCTTCGACCCCAACGGGGACCAGGTCGGCCGCGTCCGCGACCTCGTGGCGATGCTGCGCGTCGGCGGGCGCCCGCCGCGGCTGCTGGGCCTGGTGGTCGAGGTGGTCAGCCGACGCCGGATCTTCCTGCCGATGACCCGGGTGACGGGCGTGGAGTCCGGGCAGGTGATCACCACCGGGGTGGTGAACATGCGGCGCTTCGAGCAGCGGCCCACCGAGCGCCTGGTCCTCGGCGAACTGCTCGACCGGCGGGTGCGGCTGACCGCGACCGGCGAGGAGGCCACCGTCCTCGACGTGGCCATCCAGCAGCTGCCGGCCCGCCGCGACTGGGAGATCGACAAGATCTTCGTCCGCAAGGGCAAGGGCGGGGCGCTGCGCCGCCGCGGCGAGACCCTGACCGTGGAGTGGTCGGCGGTGACCGGCTTCTCCCTGGAGGAGGAGGGCCAGGGCGCCGAGAACCTGGTCGCCACCTTCGAGCAGATGCGCCCGGCCGACGTGGCGAACGTCCTGCACCACCTGACCCCGAAGCGGCGCGCCGAGGTGGCGAGCGCCCTCGACGACGACCGGCTCGCGGACGTCCTGGAGGAACTGCCCGAGGACGAGCAGGTGGAGATCCTCGGCAAGCTGAAGGAGGAGCGCGCCGCCGACGTCCTGGAGGCCATGGACCCGGACGACGCGGCCGACCTGCTGTCGGAGCTGCCGGAGGACGACAAGGAGCGGCTGCTGACGCTGATGCAGCCGGACGACGCGGCCGACATGCGCCGCCTGCTGTCGTACGAGGAGAACACCGCGGGCGGTCTGATGACCACCGAGCCGATCGTGCTGCGCCCGGACGCGACGGTCGCGGACGCGCTGGCCCGGGTGCGGCAGGCGGACCTGTCGCCGGCCCTGGCCGCGCAGGTGTACGTGTGCCGGCCGCCGGACGAGACGCCGACCGGCAAGTACCTGGGCACGGTGCACTTCCAGCGGCTGCTGCGGGACCCCCCGTTCACCCTGGTCAGCTCGATCGTGGACACGGACCTGCCGCCGCTGCGGCCCGACGCCTCGCTGGCCGCGGTGACCAGCTTCCTGGCCGCGTACAACATGGTCGCGGTACCGGTCGTCGACGAGGGCGGCGCGCTGCTGGGCGCGGTGACCGTCGACGACGTGCTCGACCACCTGCTGCCGGACGACTGGCGGGAGACGGACTTCCACGCGGAGGAGGCCGTACGTGGCTACTGACCGGGGGCGGGACCGCGAGCAGGCCCGCGAGCGGCGCCGCGAGCAGATCCGCGAGCGGCGCGAGCAGGCGCGGGCCCAGGCGCGCGAGAGCGGGCTGCTGGACGGGGCCGAGCGGGCGGAGCAGCGGGCCGCCGAGCGGGCGGAGCGCGCGAGGTCCGGGCAGTCGACCGGGTCGAGCGCGCTGACCCGGTCGCGGGTGCGCCTGGACCAGCCGCGGGCGCCGCGCCGCTCGCTGCTGCCGGAGTACGACCCGGAGGCCTTCGGGCGTCTGTCGGAGCGGGTGGCCCGGTTCCTGGGCACGGGCCGGTTCATCGTCTGGATGACGCTGGTCATCGTCATGTGGGTGCTGTGGAACATCTTCGCCCCGGACCACCTGCGCTTCGACCCGTACCCGTTCATCTTCCTGACGCTGATGCTGTCGCTCCAGGCCTCGTACGCGGCCCCGCTGATCCTGCTCGCGCAGAACCGGCAGGACGACCGCGACCGGGTCAACCTGGAGCAGGACCGCAAGCAGAACGAGCGGTCCATCGCGGACACCGAATACCTGACCCGGGAGATCGCCGCGCTGCGGATGGGCCTGGGCGAGGTCGCGACGCGCGACTGGATCCGCTCGGAGTTCCAGGACCTGATCAAGGAGATGGACGAGCGTCGTCTATTCCCAGCGGAGAGTGACGAAGGCGACCGCTAGCAGCCTTACCGGAGGCAGGCTACCGAGCCGTACCATCGGGGGCATGGCTACCGACACAAGCTCCGCCGCCGTGCCCGAGCAGGATGCGATCCTCGACGCACTGGCGACGGTGAACGACCCCGAGATCCACCGGCCGATCACCGAGCTCGGCATGGTCAAATCGGTGGAGATCGGCGACGGCGGCGCGGTCGCCGTCACGGTCTACCTGACGGTGTCGGGCTGTCCCATGCGCGAGACGATCCAGCGCAACGTCTCGGAGGCCGTGGCGAAGGTCCCCGGCGTCACCTCGGTCTCCGTGTCGCTGGACGTGATGGGCGACGAGCAGCGCAAGGAGCTGGCGGCCACGCTGCGCGGCGGCACCGCCGAGCGCGAGGTCCCGTTCGCCAAGCCGGGCTCGCTGACCCGCGTCTACGCGGTCGCCTCGGGCAAGGGCGGCGTCGGCAAGTCGTCGGTGACGGTGAACCTGGCCGCGGCGATGGCGGCGGACGGCCTGAAGGTCGGCGTCGTCGACGCGGACATCTACGGCCACAGCGTGCCGCGCATGCTGGGCGTGGAGGGCAAGCCCACCCAGGTCGAGAACATGATCATGCCGCCGTCGGCCAACGGCGTGAAGGTCATCTCCATCGGCATGTTCACCCCGGGCAACGCGCCCGTGGTGTGGCGCGGGCCGATGCTGCACCGCGCCCTCCAGCAGTTCCTCGCCGACGTGTTCTGGGGCGACCTGGACGTGCTGCTGCTCGACCTGCCGCCGGGCACCGGCGACATCGCGATCTCGGTGGCCCAGCTGGTGCCGAACGCGGAGATCCTCGTCGTCACCACCCCGCAGCAGGCCGCGGCCGAGGTCGCCGAGCGGGCCGGCGCGATCGCCGTCCAGACCCACCAGAAGATCGTCGGCGTGGTCGAGAACATGTCCGGCCTGCCCTGCCCGCACTGCGACGAGATGGTCGACGTGTTCGGGACGGGCGGCGGCCAGAAGGTCGCCGACGGCCTCTCCCGGACGGTCGGCGCGACCGTCCCGGTGCTGGGCTCCATCCCGATCGACGTCCGGCTGCGCGAGGGCGGCGACGCGGGCGAGCCCGTCGTCCTGGCCGACCCGGACTCTCCGGCCGGCGCGGCGCTGCGCGCCATCGCGGGCAAGCTGGGCGGCCGTGCCCGGGGCCTGGCCGGCATGTCGCTGGGCATCACCCCGCGCAACAAGTTCTGACCGCGCGGCCCGGGATCCGGGCCGCCTCCGCGAAGGGCACCGCCGCCTGCGGTGCCCTTTCGCGTACCCGCTGCGGGCTGCGTCCGGCCGTGGGCTTCTGCCGGCCGCGGGCTACTGCTGGTAGGCGGCGAGGTCGCCGATGACGGAGAAGCCGAGCCCGTAGGCGCTCATGCCGCGCCCGTACGCGCCCAGGTGCACGCCGGCGGCGGTGGACCCGGCCAGCACCCAGCCGAACTCGGACTCGCGGTAGTGGAAGGACGTCGGCTCGCCGTCGACGGGCAGCGAGAGCACCGACCAGTCGGGCCCGTCGAGGTCGTCGGCGAGCTCCCAGGCGGCTTCGGTCTGCTGCTCCAGCCAGTTGTCGCGCAGGCTGTGGTCCATCTGGCCGGGCCAGCTGTAGGCCAGCAGGCCGGAGCCGGCCAGCCAGGCCGCGGAGGAGACCGAGGTGGCCTCCAGGACGCCGGTGCCGTCGCCGCTGCGGCGCAGCGGGTTGCTCGCGACGGTGACGACCACCGCGAAGCGCTCCTTCTCGCCGGTGGCGATCTCCCCGCGGACGGACGGCTCGTCGCCGTGGCCGGTGGAGCCGTGCTCGACGGTGCCGTCGGCACCGGTTCCGACGTGCATCAGCCAGCGCGGGCCGGTGAAGGCCTCGTCCAGCCCGTACCAGGGGAAGTCGGCACGCAGGAAGCCCTCGGCCGTGCGCTGGGCCGCGGGCACGGGCCGGGCGGTCTCCTGGGACGGCCCGGCGGCCGCCGGGGCCGTCACGGGGGCCGTCGCCGGGGCGGCGGATACTGCCGGTGCTGCGGCCGCCGCGGGCGCCGCGGCGGGTTCGGCTGGTGCTGCGGCTGCGGGCGGGTCGGGTAGCTCGGGCAGTTCGGGTGCTTCTGCGGGCTGTGCGCCGACCCGGCTGCTGCTCGTCGTCTCCATCGATGCGGCCTCTCGTTCCGTTGGGTCCGGAACGGCCCTCCCCCACAGGTCGTTGGGGGGACCCCCACCTCGGGCGCCCTGGTCCGGACTCATGGAGGATAGCCACCGGACCCCGGATCGCCGGGCAGGACGAGGCTCAGGTGGCGTCGGCGTCGGACCAGGTCCGCTGCTGCGTGGCCGGGGCGGCCGGCTTCTTCAGCAGGTCCGGGGCGGCCTCGGACTCGCTGCTGTTGACGGCGTCGGTTACCTCGTTCAGCTCCTTGCGCAGGTCGAAGCTGCTCCGGATGTCCCGCAGGTCCTCGTTCTCGGCGAGCTGCTTGCGGATGAACGTCTTCGGGTTCAGGTCCTCGAACTCGAAGTCCTTGAACTCCGGGCCCAGTTCGGAGCGGATGTCCTGCTTGGCACTGTCGGAGAAGGCGCGGATCTTCCGGACGAAGCCCGTGACGTCCTGGACGACCTTCGGCAGCTTGTCCGGGCCGAAGATGAGGATGCCGAGAACCACGATGGTGACCAGCTCGAGTGCGCCTATGTCGTTGAACACCTTGCCGCTCCTCGGCTCTCTTCCCGTCGGGCCACGACAACGGTACCCGGCCCGGCCGGTCAGGCCCTACATCGGTACTGCATCAGCCGTGCTTTCCCCCGCTCGTCATGATCCGTTCGCCGACCCGAGGACGAGCGACAGGGTGAGCTCGCGGCCGTCGCGGAGCACGGTGAGGCGCAGCGGGGCGCCCGGCCGGAGGGCACGGACCTTGATGATCAGCTCGTCGCCGCCGTGCACGCGCCGGCCGTCCACCTTCGTGATCACGTCGCCTGCCTTGACCCCGGCGCGGGCCGCGGGGCCGCCGGGGGTGACGGCCGGCTTGCCCCCCTCGCCCTCGGTGCCCACGCGGGCGCCGTCGCCGGTGTACTGCATGTCGAGGGTGACGCCGATGACCGGGTGGGTGGCCCGGCCGGTGCGGATCAGCTCCTCGGCGACCCGTTTGCCCTGGTTGACGGGGATGGCGAAGCCGAGGCCGATGCTGCCGCTCTGCTTCTCGCTGCCGGCCTTGTCGGCTCCTCGGATGGCGCTGTTGATGCCGATCACGCGGGCCTTGGCGTCCAGCAGCGGGCCGCCGGAGTTGCCGGGGTTGATGGGGGCGTCGGTCTGCAGGGCGTCGACGTAGCTGATGTCGCTGCCGTCGCCCTTGTCGCCGCCCGCGGTGATGGGCCGGCCGGTGGCGCTGATGATGCCGGCGGTGACGGTGTTGGAGAGGTCGAAGGGGGCGCCGATGGCCACCACCGGATCGCCGACCTGCACGTCCTCGGAGTTGCCGAGCGCGAGCGGCTGCAGGCCCCGGACCCCGGCGACCCGGACCACCGCCAGGTCGTAGCCGCTGTCCTGGCCGACGAGCTCCGCGTCGACGCTCTCGCCGGTGCCGAAGGTGACCGTGATGTCCTTGGCGCCGGCGACGACGTGGTGGTTGGTCAGGATGTGGCCCTGCGGGTCGAGGACGAAGCCGGTGCCGGTGCCGCCGCCCGTGGCACCGCGGACGTGCAGGGTGACGACGCCGGGCAGCGCGGCGGCGGCGATCCCGGCCACGCTGTCGGGGGCGCGGCCCTTGGCGTCGACGGCGGCCTGCGGGAGTTCGAGGCGGGTGCTGCTGCGGCGCTCGGCGAGCACTCCGAGCCAGCCCCCGGCGCCGCCGGCGAGCAGGGCGATGCCGAGGCCGAGGGCCAGCACGTGGCGCAGCCGCACCACGCGGCCGCCGGCTTCCCGGCCCCGGTCGGCGACCTGGAGCGGGGCGACGCTCCACGGGTCGTACGCCGGCCCGGTCGCGGGTTCGGGCCCTCCCGCGGCGGCTGCGGCCGGGGGTGGGGCGACCTCGCCGTGGTCGGCGCCGTCGCCCGCGGCAGCGGGCTCCGCGCCGGGCTCCTCGACCCGCCCCGGCCCGGCAGCGCGGGTGGGTTCGGGTTCGGGGCGGAGCCCGGGAGGGGGACCGGCGGGGCGGCTCCACCAGGTCGGGGCCGGGTCGGACTGCTGCTGGTCGGCCATGGGCCCTCCCCGGAATCCTGTGGCACCGCCGGGCGGCGCGCCTGCGCAGATTCAACCAGGCGGGTGCCCGGCCGGGAGCGGCCACCGCCCTCCCGCCCGGGCGAGGGGTCAGCGGAGCAGCGAGACCGGGCGCGGGGTGGCGGACGCCGAGGGGTGGACCGGCGGCAGCGGAGCCGTGGGAAGCGGGGAGGCGGTGATCCCGGTGCGCGGTTCCCGGTCGCGGATCACCGCGTCGGCCACGGACACGGCCGGGCCGGAGCCGAGGCCGGGGCCCGGACCGGTCCCGGACACGGGGGCCGCCGGCACGGCGGAGCCGGGCCTGGAGGCCGGGGCCTCGCCCCGTGCGTTCGGCTCGACCAGGTCCAGCGGGAGCGTCCCGCCCAGGGCGATCGCCGCCAGGGACACCGCCCCGGCCGCCACGAACGCGAAGCGGCGCCGCGGCCGCCCCACCTCGTGGATCCGGAAGCCCTGCTGCGGCGGCGCGGGAGCCGTGTACCCGAAGGTGCCGGCTGCGGACGGTCCTGAAGGCCCGGAAGCGCCGGGCGGGCCGGACGCGCCGTCCGGGCCTTCGCCGGGCAGCCCCTGGAGCCGCGCCAGCAGTCCGGCGGACAGCGGCGGCGGGGCGCTCTCGACGAACAGGGTCTTCAGGCGGCGCTGGGCGTCGGCCTCGGCCTTGCATTTGGCGCAGGTGGCCAGGTGGGCCAGGACCCGCTCGCGCGCGTCGTGGTTCAACTCCCCGTCGACCAGGGCGGCCAGGCGGTCACCCAGGTGCTGTTCGGCGGGGGAAGGGCTGACTCCGCTCACTCGGCCCCGCCCTCTCCCCCGGCACCCGGGGCACCCACGGCGGCTCCGGTCAGCGCACGCTGCTCCGCGCGCGCCTCGGGGGAGCGGTGCCGCAGCGCCTTGCGCAGGTGCGAACGGCCGCGGTGGATACGGCTGCGCACGGTGCCGAGCTTCACGCCGAGCGTGGCGGCGATCTCCTCGTACGACAGGCCCTCGATGTCGCAGAGCACCACGGCCGCGCGGAACTCGGGCGCGAGGGTGTCCAGCGCCTGCTGCACGTCGGCGTCGAAATGGGTGTCGTGCAGCACCTGCTGCGGGGACGGCTCGCGGCTCGGCAGCCGCTCGGCGGCGTCCTCGGCGAGCGCGTCGAAACGGATCCGCTGCTTGCGGCGGACCATGTCGAGGAAGAGGTTGGTGGTGATCCGGTGCAGCCAGCCCTCGAACGTGCCCGGCGTGTACGTGGACAGCGAGCGGAAGACGCGGACGAAGACCTCCTGCGTCAGGTCCTCGGCGTCGTGTTGATTTCCCGTCAGGCGGTAGGCGAGACGGTAGACCCGCGCGCTGTGCGTGCTGACGATCTCCTCCCACGTGGGAGGGGTCCACGCCTGCGAGCCCGCATCGGCGGCGAAGGTCGCGGTGGTTGCGGTGTCGGCGGTGTGGATGCGGTCAGCAATGTCGGTCACGGATTTCGGCTCACCCGCCGACCAGAAGAGACGCCTCAGTACGCCTCGACGATCCACAGGCGCAGCCGCACCTCCCCTATCGGCTCTGGTGGTGTCCAGTGGAGCCCCTACCATAGCCACCCCTCCCGTCAGCTCCGGATAAGCTTTTTTGCCTTCTCTTTGCCCGCGGCGCGGAGGGCCCGCGGCGCCGATCTGCCCGGTGCCGTCCCCATCCGTCCCGCCCCCGTCTCGCCCGTACGCCCCTTTTGCCTCGCTCGTCGGCGCGTTGCCGCCACTGGTCCAACGCCCGGTCCCATCTGCGGGTTCCCGACGTCAGCGGATACAGTCACCGTTGCGCCAACTATGGGGACAGGAGAGGGTCATTACCGGCAACCGGCAGACGAGCTGGGCGTTCGCCGACGCGTTTGTCGCCGAGGACGACGCTCTGCGGTGGGCCCGCGACCGGGCCAGGGAAGCGGGCCTGCGCTCCGTCTCCCCCGGCACCGGGGCCGCGCTGCGCCTGCTCGCCGCCAGCGCCGACGCCAAGGCGGTCGCCGAGATCGGCACCGGGACCGGTGTCTCCGGCATCCACCTCCTGCACGGCATGCGCCCGGACGGGGTGCTGACGACCGTCGACCCCGAGCCGGACCGGCAGGCCTTCGCCCGCCAGGCCTTCCGCGCCGCCGGCTTCGCGGGCAACCGCGCCCGCTTCATCCCCGGCCGGGCGCTGGACGTGCTGCCCCGGCTCGCCGACGGCGGGTACGACCTCGTGTTCTGCGACGGGGATCCCGCCGAGTCCCTCGAATACCTCGCTGAATCGTTGCGCCTGCTGCGCCCCGGCGGACTGGTGTGCTTCGAGGGGGTCTTCTGCGACGGGCGCACGGTCGACTCCTCCGCCCAGGAGACCGAGGTGCTGCGGGTCCGGGAGCTGCTGCGCAGCGTCCGGGAGAGCCCCGCGCTGGAGGGGGCCCTGTTGCCGGTGGGCGACGGCCTGCTCTGCGCGGTCAGGCGCTGACCCGGGCGCGCCGGACGGCGGAAGGCGCCGGGAGGCGGAAGGCGGTGCCGGGCGGCCCGGCGGGTGGGGGCGTCAGCGCAGCAGCGCGAAGGTGAGAGCGGTCGTCGCGCCGAGCACGGTGCCGGCCAGGACCTGGGCGGGCGTGTGCGCCTTGAGGACCAGCCTGGACCAGCCCACGGCCACGGCGGCGGGCACCGCGAGCAGCAGCGGGGTCCCGAAGGCCAGCACCAGGACCATCACGGCCCCGCCGGCCACCGACATGTGGAGGGATATCTGCCAGCCGAGGGTGACGAGCAGGGACGAGACCAGCCCGACGAGCATGGCGACGACGAGCGCGACCACCTCGCGCGGCGCGCCGAGGACGTGGCCCAGGGCCATGGCCGCGGCGACGGAGACCAGGCTCAGCACCATGGGCACGACCCGCTGGCGGCGCACCCGGATGTGCTGGTCGGTCAGGGCGCCGCGCTTCACGCCGACCCGGATGATCCCGATCGGCACGACCCCGCAGAACAGGGCGGCGAGCAGCCCCCAACCGAGGCCGGACCAGGAGCGGGTGCTGTGCCAGCCGACGGCGAGCAGCAGGGCGACCACGAGGTGGGCGGGGGCCAGGGCGTCGGTGAGGACCCGGGCCGTCTTCTGACGGGGGGTGCAGTCGGCGAAGGCGGGCGGGGCGGGGGCGGTGAAGGTCACGGCACGGCTCTCGGCAGGCGGCAGCCCCGCGCGGCGCTGCGGACGGCGGGAGCGCGGACGGAAGGGGAAGAAGGGGAACGCAGGGACCGGGGGGAGGCAGGCGCGCGTGCGCACGCGATCCGCAGCCGGATCAGCGGCGGCCCGGGCGCGGGGGGCCGGTCAGAGCCCGCCCGGCACAACGCTGCCCCGGCCGCGGATCGCGGCGGCCGGGGCAGCGCAGAGTGTGCAGAGTGTGCAGGTGGTGCCGACGGGTCAGCCGACGACCTTCTTCAGGGCGTCACCCAGGGCGTCCGCCTCGTCCGGCGTCAGCTCGACGACCAGCCGACCGCCGCCCTCGAGCGGTACGCGCATGACGATGCCCCGCCCCTCCTTGGTGACCTCGAGCGGGCCGTCGCCCGTCCGCGGCTTCATGGCCGCCATGCTCGTTCCCCTTCCTGAAACCAGCTCATCGTCAGCCGACGGCCCCATTCAGGCGCCTGGAACCCGGCATCGAACACATTGCTTCCAGGCCATTATCCCGCATGTCAGGACCCGATGACCAACATCAGCGGGGAACGCTTGCGCAACGCGCTCTGCCAAAACCACTCATTTCGGGGACCTGCCTGCGATACTTCGCCCGCTCTGCGGCGGCCCGCCGACCGCTTTCTTTGACGCACATCACATGCCCTGGACCGGCCGGGTCCGCCATGCTGGCCCTGTACCGGCCAGTATCGATCCGCTGGCCGGGTCCGCGACGGAGGGGAACACCACCTGCCATGGCCGACACCGTGCTGTACGACGTGACCGACGGGCTCGCCACGATCACGCTGAACCGTCCGGACGCGATGAACTCGCTGAACACGGAGCTGAAGGTCGCCCTGCGGGACACCCTGCAGGCGGCGGGCGCCGACCCGGGCGTGCGGGCGGTCCTGCTGACGGCCACCGGTCGGGCCTTCTGCGTGGGCCAGGACCTGAAGGAGCACGTCGGGAACCTCCAGGCGGCCCGGGAGTCCGGCTCGGGCAATGCGCTGGGCACCGTGAGCGAGCACTACAACCCGATCGTGCGGGCGATCACGGAGATGCCGAAGCCGGTGGTCGCCGGGGTGAACGGCGTCGCCGCCGGGGCGGGCTTCGGCTTCGCGCTGGCCGCGGACTACCGGGTGGTGGCCGACACGGCGAGCTTCACCACCGCGTTCGCCGGGGTCGGGCTGTCCGCCGACTCCGGGCTGTCGTGGACCCTGCCCCGGCTGATCGGCCCCGGCCGGGCGGCGGACCTGCTGCTGTTCCCGCGGTCGATCTCCGCGCAGGAGGCCCAGGAGCTCGGCCTCGTGAACCGGCTGGTGCCGACGGCGGAGCTCGCGGACACCGCCGCCGAGGTCGCGCGGCGGCTGGCGGACGGGCCGACGGTCGCCTACGCCGGGCTGAAGCAGGCGCTGGCGTTCGGGGCGGGGCGGTCGCTCGCCGAGGCGCTGGAGAAGGAGGACGAGCTGCAGACGCGGTCGGGCGCCTCCGAGGACCACGCGATCGCGGTCGCGGCCTTCCTGGCCAAGGAGAAGCCGAAGTACACCGGCCGCTAACCGGTGCGTCTGGGCGCGGGCCCGGGCGGCGGCCGCCCGGGCCCGCCCCCGTCAGGCGGCGGGGGCGGGAGTGCGGGCCGTGCAGGCGGCCAGGTGGTCGTTGACCAGGCCGCAGGCCTGCATCAGGGCGTAGGCGGTGGTGGGGCCGACGAAGCGGATGCCGGCCTTCTTCAGGGCCTTGGCCAGGGCGGTGGACTCCGGGGTCACGGCCGGGACCTCGGAGATGTCCTGCGGGGCGGCCCGGCCGGGCTCCGGGGCGTGGGACCAGACGAGGGCGTCGAGTTCGCCCGGCTCCCACTCGGCGAGGACCCGGGCGTTGGCGAGGGTCGCCTCGATCTTGGCCCGGTTGCGGATGATCCGCTCGTCGCCGAGCAGCCGGGCGGCGTCGTCCGCGTCGTACCGGGCGACTGCCGCGATCTTGAAGTCGGCGAAGGCCGCGCGGAAGCCCTCGCGCCGCCGCAGGATCGTCAGCCAGGACAGCCCCGACTGGAAGGCCTCCAGGCAGAGCCGCTCGTAGAGGGCGTCGTCCCCGTGCACCGGGCGGCCCCACTCGGTGTCGTGGTACGCGATGTAGTCCTCGGTGGACAGCGCCCACGGGCAGCGCAGACCCCCGTCGGGTCCGGCGAGGGCAGTCACCGGGCGTCCTTCGACAGGTCGACGGCGTCCGGCTCCTGCGACCGCTCGGCTTCGCCGGCATCGGCGTCGGCGTCGTGATCGGCAGCAGCGGTGACGTCCCCGGCAGCGGATGCACCGGCAACATCCGGGACACCCGGGACACCCGGGGCCCCGCGGTGCGCGGCAGCCGCCGTCAGCTCGGCGATCCGGGCGTCGCGTTCGGCGAGCTCGGCCCCGAGCCGCTCCAGCACGTCGTCCACCTCGGCCATCCGGTAGCCGCGGGGCGCCACGGGCAGCCGCAGCGCGTCGATGTCGGCCGGTACGACCGGGCGGCTCTCGGGCAGCGCGTCGGCCACGCGGTCCGGCTCCGCCTCGGGCAGTACGGGCTCCGAGCCGCCGCCCACCACCGCCAGGGTGACCGCGGCGACGACCACGACCAGCGCGATCAGCAAGAACCAGAACACGATCGACTCCCTGAGAGACTCTGGGGGCACCTCCCAGCGGTAGCTGGGGACCACTCCGATCACCAGGTTAAGGTCACAGGCGCGGCGCACGGGCCGCCTGAGGAGGAAAGAACGGGATGCTGCGACTGGGCAGGCGCGAGTTCGACACCCACGAGCCGGTGATCATGGCGATCGTGAACCGCACGCCGGACTCCTTCTACGACCAGGGCGCGACGTTCCGCGACGAGCCCGCCCTGGACCGGGTCGAGCAGGCGGTGGCCGAGGGCGCGGCGATCATCGACATCGGCGGGGTCAAGGCCGGTCCGGGCGAGCACGTGGACGCGGCCGAGGAGGCCCGGCGCACGGTCGGCTTCGTGGCCGAGGTCCGGCGGCGCCACCCGGACGTGGTGATCAGCGTGGACACCTGGCGGCACGAGGTCGGCGAGGCCGTCTGCGAGGCCGGCGCGGACCTGCTCAACGACGCCTGGGGCGGGGTGGATCCGAAGCTCGCGGAGGTCGCCGCCCGGTACGGGGCGGGCCTGGTCTGTACGCACGCCGGCGGGGTCGAGCCGCGCACCCGGCCGCACCGGACCGGGTACGAGGACGTGATGGCGGACATCCTGCGGGTCACCGTGGGCCTGGCCGAGCGGGCCGCGGCCCTCGGCGTCCGGCGGGACGCGATCATGATCGACCCGGGGCACGACTTCGGGAAGAACACCCGGCACTCGCTGGAGGCCACCCGGCGCCTGGCGGAGATGACGGAGACGGGCTGGCCGGTGCTGGTGTCGCTGTCGAACAAGGACTTCGTCGGCGAGACACTCGACCGGCCGGTCAAGGAGCGCCTGCTGGGCACGCTGGCCACGACGGCGGTCTCGGCCTGGCTGGGCGCGCAGGTCTACCGCGTCCACGAGGTCGCCGAGACCCGGCAGGTCCTGGAGATGGTCCGCTCGATCCAGGGGCTGCGGGAGCCCGCGGTGGCCCGCCGGGGACTGGCCTGAGCCCGTCCCCGGCGACCGCACGGCCCCGGCCGGCCGGCGCGGCGGCCGGATCCGGCCGCCGCTGCGCGGCGGCGCCGCGCTACTTGCCGACTTCCTTCGTCACGAGGGCGATCGCCTCTTCCACGTCGTCCGTGACGTGGAAGAGGTAGAGGTCGCGCTCGGAGGCCTTGCCCTGCGCGACCACCGTGTTGCGCAGCCAGTCGACCAGGCCGCTCCAGTACTCGGTGCCGAACAGCACGATCGGGAACCGGGTGATCTTCTGGGTCTGGACCAGGGTCAGGGCCTCGAACAGCTCGTCCAGCGTGCCGAGTCCGCCCGGCAGGACCACGAACCCCTGGCTGTACTTCACGAACATCGTCTTGCGGACGAAGAAGTACCGGAAGTTCAGCCCCAGATCGACGTGCGCGTTGAGGCCCTGCTCGAAGGGCAGCTCGATGCCGAGGCCCACCGAGATGCCGTTGGCCTCCCGCGCGCCCCTGTTCGCCGCCTCCATCGCGCCCGGCCCGCCACCGGTGATCACCGCGAAGCCGGCGTCGACGAGCGCGCTGCCGATCCGGACGCCCGCCTCGTACTCGGGCGAGCCGGCCGGCGTGCGCGCCGAGCCGAACACGCTGATCGCGGGCGGCAGCTCCGCCAGCGTGCCGAAGCCCTCGATGAACTCCGACTGGATGCGCAGGACCCGCCAGGGATCGGTGTGCACCCACTCGGTGGGGCCGGCCGAGTCCAGCAGCCGCTGGTCCGTCGTGCTGCCCGCCTGCACCTGCCCCCGTCGGCGCAGTACCGGTCCGAGCTGCTGCTCCTCGGGACGTCGGCGGGCGGAACCGTCGGAGTTGCGGTGGTTGCCCATGATGTGCTCCCTCCTGCTGATCGTTGGCCCAGCCTAGGCCCACGAAGGTGAAGGGAAGCGGAATTCAGGAGGTCAGCCAGGCGCGGAGTCGTTCCTCGCAGTGCAGGATCGCCTTGGTCTCCACCCGCTCGTCGACCTTGTGCGCCAGCAGGGCGTCGCCCGGGCCGTAGTTGACCGCCGGGACGCCGAGCGCGCTGAAGCGGGAGACGTCGGTCCAGCCGAACTTGGGCATCGCGCGGCCGCCGACCGCCGCCATGAAGGCGACCGCCGCCGGGTGGGACAGGCCGGGCAGGGCGCCGCCGGAGGAGTCGTCGACGACGAACTCGGCGATGCCGCAGTCCGCGAAGACCTCTTCTACGTGGGCGAGGGCCTCGGCCTCGGTGCGGTCGGGGGCGTAGCGGAAGTTGACCGTCACCGTGCAGGCGTCGGGGATGACGTTGTTGGCGACGCCGCCCTCGATGCGGACCGCGTTGAGGCCCTCGTGGTACTCCAGGCCGTCGATGACGGGCCTGCGGGGCTCGTACGCGGCCAGCCGGGCCAGGATCGGCGCCGTCGCGTGGATGGCGTTGGAGCCCATCCAGCTGCGGGCGGAGTGGGCGCGCTCGCCGGTGGTGCGCAGCAGTACCCGCAGGGTGCCCTGGCAGCCGCCCTCGACCTCGGCGTTCGACGGTTCCAGCAGGACGGCGAAGTCGCCGGCGAGCCAGTCGGGGTGGGCGGCGGCGACCTTGCCCAGGCCGTTGAGGTCGGCGGCGACCTCCTCCTGGTCGTAGAAGACGAAGGTGAGGTCGCGGTTGGGCTCGGGCACGGTGGCCGCGATGCGCAGCTGCACGGCGACCCCGGACTTCATGTCGGTCGTGCCGCAGCCCCACAGGACGCCGTTCTCGTCGAGGCGCGAGGGGACGTTGTCGGCGATCGGCACGGTGTCGAGGTGGCCGGCGAGCACGACGCGCTCGGCCCGGCCGAGGTGCGTGCGGGCCACGACGTTGTTGCCGTACCGGTCGACCGTGAGGTGGGGGAGGCCGCGCAGGGCGTGCTCCACCAGGTCGGCGAGGACCTTCTCGTCGCCGCTCACGGACGGGATGTCGACGAGCCGGGCGGTCAGCTCGGCTGCGTCGAGGGTGAGGTCCAGCTCGGATTCGGACATGTCCCGACCCTAACGCGCCCGGCTGCGGTGAACGTCTCACGTCCGGTCACTGGACGCGGCACGTGGCTCAAGTACGGTGGGCCGCGTGTCCCAGAGCGATCTTCCCCGCCCCCGCCGTAGCCGTCGGGTCCGCACGGCCGCCGGCCTGTGCGTCCTGCTCGCGCTCGTCGGCTACCTCGTCGTGCGGTTCGAGTCGATGGGCGGCGGCGGGGCGCCGCACTGCACGGCCGCGGATCTGGCCGAGGACGCTCCGGGCGGGGACTCCCGCCGTACGTACGACATGACGCCGGAGCAGGCGGCGAACGCGGCGACGATAGCCGCCGTCGGCGTCGCCAAGGGACTGCCCGACCGGGCGGTGACCATCGCCCTGGCGACCGCCATGCAGGAGTCGGCGCTGCGCAACCTCAACCACGGCGACCGGGACTCGCTGGGCCTGTTCCAGCAGCGGCCCTCGCAGGGCTGGGGCACGCCCGAGCAGATCAAGGACCCGGTCTACTCGGCGGGGATCTTCTACGACCGGCTGGTCCAGGTGAAGGGGTACTCGCGGCTGCCGCTGACGGAGGCCGCGCAGAAGGTGCAGCTGAGCGGGTACCCGCAGGCGTACGCGAAGCACGAGCCGGACGCGACGGTCCTGACGGCCGCCTTCGCCGGAGCCGGGGAGCTGACCTGCGGCGGGCCCGCGCCGACGGATCCGGGCGACGCGCAGAAGGTCCGGGCGGAGCTGAACCGGATCTTCTCCAAGGCCGGCATGCACAGCAGCAGCCAGGCGGGCCCCGGCCCGACGCAGGAGCGGGGCGGGGTCAAGGAGCCCGAGGTCACCGTCCTGGAGAAGCAGGACGGCGGCGAGCCGGCCGTGCGCGGCAGCCGGGCGATCGCGGGCTGGGCCGTGGCCAACGCCCGCGGGATGAACATCATGCGCGTCTCCTACGGGCACCGGGGCTGGATCGCCGGGCAGAAGAAGGGCCGCTGGCAGGAGAAGGGCGGCCCCGGGAAGTCGGGCGACGGCGACCCGCACAACGCGGTGCCGGGCGAGATCCGCATCTTCGTGAAGGGCTAGACACGCCGGGCCGGCGCCTCGTCCGTGCGTGCGGGGCGTCACCCGCGCGGGGGTGAAGCGAGCGGCCCACCGAAGGCCCCGGCGGGTACGGAAGCCCTGGTCGGCGCACATCCAATGCGCTTTTCCCGGAAGCGGATTAAACGATGCGTTGCCGATCCTTTACCGAAGGGGTCCGCAACCCGCCCCGCCCCGGGAGCGGTTGTAGGGGCGTACTCAGCCGCTACCGCTTAGGAGCAACATGTCCCTCCCCCTGACCCGCCGGATCGCCCGCTCCGCGCTGCTGATCGCAGCCGGGGCCGCTCCCGTGGTCGGTGCGGCCGGCGCGGCCAGCGCCGCGGGCCTGGACTCGGCCGTGCCCCAGCTGGGCGCGCTCACCGCCCCGGAGACCGCGGACGCCACCGCCACCGCGAGCGACGCGGTCGGCACCGGCGGGGCCGCCGCGACGTCGGCCGCGGACACCGCGGCCAAGGCGCTGCCCTCCGCCCCCACCGAGGTGGCGGGCACCGCGGGCGCGCTGCTCGGCGGGCTCCCGGCCGCCAAGGGCCTGCCGACCGACGCGGTGCCGACCGACGCGGTGCCGGCCGGCCAGCTCACCGGTGCGGTGCCGACCGACGCGGTGGGCTCCCTGCCGCTGAAGGGGCTGCCGCAGGGCGGCTGACCACCGCCCGGGAACGCCCGAGGGGGCCGGGAGTGCGCACTCCCGGCCCCCTCGGCCTGTCTGCGGCGGCCGTGCGCCCGCGCGACCTCGTGCGGGCGGCCTCTCGTGTCCGGGTGCGCCCGCCTCAGGCGAGGCGCTTGACGGCCGCCTCGACGCGCTCGTCCGTGGCCGTGAACGCGACACGGACGTGCTGCGCGCCCGCCTCGCCGTAGAAGTCGCCGGGCGCGACCAGGATGCCGAGGGCGGCGAGGTGGGCCACGGTGTCCCAGCAGGGCTCGTCGCGGGTCACCCACAGGTAGAGGCTGGCCTCGGAGTGGTCGACCCGGAAGCCGTGCGCCACGAGCGCCGCCCGCAGCGCATCCCGCCGTGCGGCGTAGCGCGCCCGCTGCTCCTCGACGTGCGCGTCGTCGCCGAGCGCCGCCACCGTGGCCGCCTGCACCGGGGCGGGGGTCATCATGCCGCCGTGCTTGCGGATCTCCAGCAGCTCGCCGAGGACGTCCGCGTCACCCGCGATGAAAGCGGCCCGGTAGCCGGCCAGGTTGGAGCGCTTGGACAGCGAGTGGACGGCGACGAGGCCCTCGTACGAGCCGCCGCACACGTCGTCGTGGAGGACGGAGACGGGCTCGGCCTCCCAGCCCAGCTCCAGGTAGCACTCGTCGCTGAAGACCAGGATCCCGTGCCGGCGCGCCCAGGCCACGATCCGGACCAGCTCGTCCTTCGGGATGACCTTCCCCGTCGGGTTGGACGGGGAGTTCAGCCACAGCAGCTTGATGCCGGCCGGGTCGAGCTCGGTCGGGTCGTCGTAGACGACGGCCTCGGCCCCGCACAGCCGCGCGCCGACCTCGTACGTCGGGTAGGCGAGCCGCGGGTAGGCGACCTTGTCCCCGGCGCCCAGGCCCAGCTGGGTCGGCAGCCAGGCCACCAGCTCCTTGGAGCCGACGACCGGCAGGACGTTGCGGTGTCCGGCGGCGCTCGCGCCGAGCCGGTCGCGCAGCCAGCCGGTGATCGCGTCGCGCAGTGCGGGCGTGCCCCACACGGTGGGGTAGCCCGGGGAGTCGGCGGCCGCGACGAGGGCGCTCCGGATCAGCTGCGGCACCGGGTCCACGGGGGTGCCGACCGACAGGTCGACGATGCCGTCCGGGTGCGCCGCGGCCGTCGCCTTGTACGGCTCCAGCTTGTCCCAGGGAAAGACGGGAAGACGTGCGGATACTGCGGCCACGGTGCTCTCTGCTCTCTCGTGCGTGCCGGACTGCGTGCCGGGTCTGGGGACAAACGGCTCGGTCCCGCCCGGCACGGGGCCGTACGGGACCGAGACTCGCGTTCTGCCGTGAGCGGCGGCCGTCAGTGGCCTTCGCCCATGGGCGGCAGCGCGGCGATGAAGGGGTGATCCCGCTCGATCAGGCCCAGCTTCGAGGCACCACCGGGCGAACCGAGCTCGTCGAAGAACTCGACGTTCGCCTTGTAGTACTCCTTCCACTCCTCCGGAGTGTCGTCCTCGTAGAAGATGGCCTCCACGGGGCAGACCGGCTCACAGGCACCACAGTCGACGCATTCGTCCGGGTGGATGTACAAGGACCGCTGGCCCTCGTAGATGCAGTCGACGGGGCACTCTTCGATGCATGCCTTGTCCTTGACGTCGACACAAGGCTCCGCGATGACGTAGGTCACGCTCTCGTTCCTCCTCGGTAGGGCTGTCCATATCGCGCGGGAGCGCGGCGTCGTCGATGCCCACGCCTAGTATCTCCGTTCCCGGGCACGATCCGAACAGGAGGGGCGGACAGAGCTGTGGAAATCGCGGCAGGCGGGCTGCTGGAGATTCGTATCACCCCGGCTGACGTGGGTAAACGAGTGTCCGTACGACGGGTGGAGAGCGGCTCGAAGGCCGCGCCCGCGTTCACCGATACGGTAGGGGTTCTCACATCGTGGGAACAGGGTGTGCTGACGATCACACGAAAGAGCGGCGAGTCCGTCCGCATCGCGGAATCGTCGCTGGTCGCGGGCAAGGTCGTCCCCGCAGCGCCGGCTCGCAGGCGGGGCCCCGCGGCCTCGTTCGAGGAGTTGGCGCGCATCGGGGCGCGGTCCTGGCAGCCGCTGGAGAGCGAGCCGCTGGGCGACTGGACGCTGCGCGCGGCCGCAGGATTCACCCGGCGGGCCAATTCGGTGCTGCCCCTCGGCGGCCCGGGGGTGCCGCTGGACGAAGCACTCGCGCGGGTGACGTCCTGGTACGCGGAACGAGGGCTTCCGGCGTATGTGCAGGCGGCCACGGGGGCCGCCGGCACCCAGGAGCTGCTGTGCGCCGACCTGGAGCGGCGCGGCTGGGTCCGGGAGGTGTCGGCGGAGGTCCGCGTCGCGGCCCTGGCACCGCTCGCGGACACGGCCGCGGACACCGCGCAGGTGCTGCTGTCCCGCACCCCGGACGAGGAGTGGCTCGGACGGTACGGGCGGGTGGCCGACCCGGCGGTCGCCCGCCGGGTGCTGGCGGCCGGGCCGTCGGTCTGGTTCGCGAGGGTGCCCGGGCGGGCGATCGGCCGGCTCGTGGCCGACGGCCGGTGGGCCGGTTTCGCTGCGGTCGAGGTCGACCCGGCGCACCGGCGCGAGGGGCTGGCGACGGCGGTGATGGCGGCGCTGGCCGCGCGGGCCCTGGAGGAGGGCGCCTCGGCGGCCTGGCTCCAGGTGGAGACGGACAACGCGGCGGGCCTGGCTCTCTACGAGGGGATGGGCTTCGTGCCGCACCACGCCTACCACCACTACCGGAACCCGCGATGAGTGCGCGGGACCGGGAGCTGTTCGCCCGGGAGGCCCGCTCGGAGCGGCCCGACCTGGCCGTGCTGTGCCTGCTGCTGGCCGCCGAGGCGGACCCGGAGCTCGACGAACGGGCCATGGACTGGGCGCAGATCGAGCTGGACCGGCTGGCGGGCATGCTGCCGTACGGGCTGCGCGGCGCGCGGGCCTGGGCCTCGGCGGTGACGGAGCTGCTCGGCGGGCGGCTGGGCTTCCACGGCACGCCCGCGGACTACGGGAGGCTGTCGTCCTCGCTGCTGCACGAGGTGCTGCGGCGGCGCCGGGGCCTGCCGATCCTGCTGTCCGTGGTCTGGCTGGAGGTCGCCCGGCGGGCGGGCGCGCCCGTGTACGGGCTCGGCCTGCCGGGGCACTTCGTGGTCGGCTTCGGCGATCCGGAGGAGGGGGTCGTGGTGGACCCCTTCGCGGGCGGGGCCTCGCTGGGCACGGGTCCGGCGGAGCTCGCGTCCGGGCCGCGCACCCCGGCCGGCACGCTGGAGATCGTCCTGCGGATCCTCAACAACATCCGGGCCTGGGCCTCGGCCCGGCCCGAGCAGTCGGCGGTCGCCCTGTGGTCGCTGGACCTGTCGCTGCTGCTGCCCTCGCACCCGGCGTCGCTGCGCTACGAGCGGGCCCGGCTGCTCGTGGAGCGCGGGGAGTTCCGTACGGGTGCGGCGGAGCTGGAGGCGTACGCGGAGGTGGTCGCGGCGGTGGACGCCGACGCCGCGGCCCGGATCCGCTCGGAGGCCCTCTCGGCCCGCGCCCTGCTCAACTGAGGGCGGAGAGGGCGGGCCGGACCGGGCCGCGGCCCGGCGGCCCCCGCCGTCAGAGCCAGCCCTTCTCGCGGGCCACGCGGACCGCTTCGGCACGGTTGCGGGAGGCCAGCTTCTGGATGGCCGTGGACAGGTAGTTGCGGACCGTGCCCTGGGAGAGGTGCAGGGCGGCGGCGAGTTCCGCGTTGGTCGCCCCGTTCTCGGCGGCCCGCAGGACCTCCCGCTCGCGTTCGGTCAGCGGGTTCGCGCCCTCCGCGAGGGCGGCCGCGGCCAGCGCCGGGTCGATGACCCGCTCCCCCGCCAGGACCCTGCGCACCGCGTCGGCGAGTTGTGCGGCCGGGGCGTCCTTGACCAGGAACGCCGACGCCCCCGCTTCCATGGCACCGCGCAGGTAGCCGGGCCGGCCGAAGGTGGTCAGGACGACGATCCGCAGCCCGGGCAGCGCCGCGCGCAGCGCGGCCGCCGCCTCGATGCCCGTCATGCCCGGCATCTCGATGTCGAGCAGGGCCACGTCCACGTCGTGGGCGCGGGCGGCGGGCACCACCTCGTCGCCGCGGGCCACCTGGACGACCACCTCGATGTCGGGCTCCAGGCCGAGCAGGGCGGCGAGGGCCTCGCGGACCATGGACTGGTCTTCGGCCAGGAGGATCCGTATCGGGCGCGCCGTCATGATCCGGATCCTAGGGGCACCCGGGCCAGCAGGCGGAATCCGCGCTTGCCGGCCGGACCGGCCGACAGGCTGCCGCCGACGGCCTCCAGACGCTCCGTCAGGCCCGTGAGGCCGTTGCCGGGGACCGGGTGGCCGCCCGCGCCGTCGTCGGACACGCACAGCTCGACGAGCCGTCCCGCCAGCGTCTGCTGCGCCTGCAGGGTGACCGTGCACCGCTTGGCGCCGCTGTGGCGGACCACGTTGGTCACCGCCTCGCGCAGCGACCAGGCCAGGGCCGCCTCGGCGTCCTCGGGGAGCGCGTCCAGGGGGAGGTCGTCCACGCCCCCGGCGGGGAGGTCCGCGAGCACACCGGCCGCCGTCAGGGCGGTCTTCGCCCCGGCCAGTTCGCCGGGCAGCGTCGCCCGCCGGTAGCCGGTGACGGCCTCCCGCACGTCGACCAGCGCCTGCCGGCTGACCCGCTCGATGTCGGCGACCTGCTGGGCCGCCCGCTCGGGCTGGCCGGGCAGCATCCGGCCGGCCAGCTCGCTCTTGAGCGTGATCAGGGACAGTGAATGGCCCAGGAGGTCGTGCAGGTCGCGGGCCATCCGCAGGCGCTCCTCGTTGGCCGCGAGCTGCGCCACCGTGGCCCGCGCCTCGCGCAGTTCCAGGGTGGTGCGGATCATCGCGCGGATGCCGGCCATCGCGAAGCCGCCCATCAGGGCCGGGATCAGCAGGTCGGCGAGGTACTCGCCACCACCCGGTACGGCGTTCGCGGTCACCGCCAGCAGCAGGGTCGCCCCCGGCACCATCCAGCGGGACAGCTCGCCGGGCAGGGCCGCGCCGGAGGCGATCGACACGTACACGAAGAGCACGAGCCATTCGCGTCCCAGGGACAGGGACAGGACCGCGGCCAGGGCGGAGAGCAGCACGGCAGAGGACACGATCCACCGCGCGCCGGCCGGCCGGCCGGCGCGGACGGCGAGGGCCAGGTACCAGGCGACGAAGGCGGCCAGGCCCAGGCCGCCGAGGGTCCGGGCCACCGTGCCGTGGCCGCCGTGGACGAGGTCGCCGACGGGCGCCTGGAGGTAGACGAGCCACAGGGCGATCCACAGCGCCCTCACGGCCCTGTTGCGCCGGTTCTCGCGCCGGGCGGCCAGCACCGGCTCCGGGCTGCTCTGCGCGCCCACGCTCCCCTCCCCCGTCATGCCTTCAGCGAGTCCTTGCGGTACAGCCAGGCGGCGGCACCGGTGAAGAGTACGAAGTACACGGCGAGGATGGCCACGTCCTTCAGGTGGGGGGCGCCTCCGAGCTCGATGGCCTGGCCGAGTCCCGCGTAGGCGTGGGTCGGCAGCCACTCGCAGATGTCCTGCAGCCACTGGGGGAAGGCGGCGGTGGGCATCCACAGCCCGCCGAGGATGGACAGGCCGAAGTAGAAGAGCATCGCCAGCGGGCGGGCGGTGTCCCCGGTGGCCAGGTAGCCGATGGCCACGCCGAGGGCGGCGAAGACCAGGCTGCCGGCCCAGATGGAGCCGGTCAGGGCGAGCCACTGCCAGGCCTCGAAGCGGACGCCCTTGACGGCGGCGGCGATGACGAAGACGGCGAGGATGGCGGGCAGGGACAGCACGCCGGCGCTCGCGGTCTTGGCGAGGACGTAGCCGCGGCCGGGCAGGGCGGTCAGGCGCAGCTGGCGGACCCAGCCCTGCTCGCGCTCCTTGGCGATGCGCTCGCTGTTGCCCAGCAGGACGGCGGTCAGGGCGCCGAAGGAGGCCATGGCGACCATGTAGAAGGCCGGCATGGCCAGTTCGGTGCCCATGACCTCGGTGGTCCCGCTGAGGGTGCCGCCGAGCATCAGGAACAGGGCGGAGGGGTAGAGCACGGTGAAGAACAGGTACTTCTTGTTGCGCAGCGCACGGGCTATTTCGAGCGTGACGAGCTGGGTCATGACGCTGCGGCCTCCTCGGCCTCGGTGAGGGCGATGAAGGCCTGTTCGAGGCCCAGTCCGGCGACTTCCAGGTTGCGGGGGTGGACCCCCAGGGCGTAGAGGGCGTGGACGGTGGCGTCGGCGTCGGCCGACTGGAGCCGGACCGTGTCGCCGCGCCGCTCGTAGGCGGTGAGGTGCGGCAGGGCGCGCAGGTCGGACTCGTCGCCCCGGGCGTCGGCGTCGAGGTCGAAGGAGATCCGGCGGGCGCCGGCGCGGGCCTTGATCTCGGCGGCGGTGCCGTCGGCGAGCAGCCGGCCCTTGTTGAGGACGATGACGCGGTCGGCGATCGCGTCGGCCTCCTCCAGGTAGTGCGTGGCGAACAGGACGGTGCGGCCCTGGGCGGCCTGCTCGCGCATGGTGGCCCAGAAGGCCTGGCGGGAGGTGACGTCCATGCCGGTGGTGGGCTCGTCGAGGACGATCAGGTCGTTGTGGCCGGCGGTGGCGAGGGCGAAGCGGACGCGCTGCTCCTGGCCGCCGGAGAGCTTGTTGACCTTGCGGTCGGCGATCTCGGTGATGCCGGCGCGGCCGAGGACCTCGTCGACCGGGTAGCGGCGCGGGTGCAGGGCGCAGCCGAGGGCCACGATCTCCCGGACGGTCACCTCCTCCATCAGGCCGCCGCTCTGGAGCATGGCGCCGACGCGGCCGGCGGCGATGGCCGCGCGCGGTTCGGTGCCGAAGAGCCGGACGGTGCCGGAGTCCGCGGGGCGCAGTCCGAGGAGGAGGTCGAGGGTGGAGGACTTGCCGGCGCCGTTGGGGCCGAGCAGGGCGACGGTCTCGCCCGGGTGGAGTTCGAGGGAGAGGCCGTCGACCGCCCGTACGGAGCCGTAGCTCTTGGTCACGCTGCTGAAGCTCACCACGGGGGCGGCGCCGGGTCCGCTGTCCTGCGCGGCGGCGGTGTGCGCTGGGCTCTTCGTCGTCATGGCACACATCGTGGCCGGTCAGAGGGTGTGCGCGGCAGTGTCCGGCGTCGTGGGGAGCGTATGACGGATGTCATGTGCCCGGCATGACGGGGCGGTCCGGCCGGGGCAGTCCGGCGCGGGCGGCGGGAACGCGGACGGCCCCCGTCCCGGGGGTCCGGGGCGGGGGCCGTGCGGTGCCGGGCGGCGTGCTCGGGTCAGCTGGGGTTGGTGCTGATCGTCACGGTGCGGTCGGCTGCGGTCTTGCCGCGCAGGGCCTTGCCGAGGGCGCCGGCCACGTCCTGCGGGGTGACCGGGGTCTTGTCGCCGGTGCCGCGGGTGATCAGGACGCCGTCGAAGGTGTTCCCGTACGTGGTCTTCAGCGCCTCCAGGTCGTACTTCTCGACCAGGCGCCCCTCCACCACCTGCATGCTGAGGATCTTGGGCAGGGACTTGGGACCGAAGGCGAGGGACTTGGTGCCGACCTTGACGGTGGCGATGCCGGACATGGCGGGTTCGGCGAAGTCCTTCATGGCCCGGTCCAGTTCGGCCTGGCCGATGGCCGGCTCCTTGTTGGTGACGGGCAGTTCGAGGGGGGCCGTCTTGCCGGTGGCGACCATCTCGCGGAAGGCCTTGGCGACCAGGTCGGCGGAGGCGCCCGGGTCGAGGGTGGTGCCGGCCTTGCCGGGGACGGCGACGGCCTTGCCGGTGTCGAACTTGATGGTGCCCTCGGTGACCGTGCCGGCGGTGCCGGCCAGTTCCTGGAGCGCGACCTGGAGCTTCTCCTCGTCGACGGGCAGCACGGGGTCGGCGACGCGCTCGTTGCCGAGGAGCGAGCCGATGACCGTGATCGGGTTGTAGTCGCTGCCGGCGGCGTTGCGGACGGTGGTCGGCGCGTCGAGGGACAGGCCGGCCTTCTCCGGCCTGAGCTCGACCCGGTTGCCGCCGACGGTCAGCTGCAGCGGGGTGGCGGCCCGGTTGCCGAACGCGCTCTGGAGCTTGCCGACGGCCTCGTCGCGGCTGCCGCTGATGTCGACGCCGAGGACGGTGGTGCCCTTGGGGACGTCCGAGTGGTTCAGGAGCAGCCCGGCGCCGTAGGCGACGCCGAACAGGGCGACGACGCCGCCGCCCAGCAGGACCAGCTTGGAGCGGGCCTTGGCCACCTTGGTCGGCTTGGGGGCGGGCTTGGCGGCCGGCTTGGCCGCGGCCTGGCGGGCCGGGGCCGGCCGCGGGCCGCGCGGGGCGGAGCCGCCGGGCGCGCCCGGGCCCGGCGGGGGCACCGGCGCGGCCATCGGGTCGCCGAGGCCCGGGCCGGGCCAGCGCGCGGCCTCGTCGGTGCGGGGGCCGCCGAGGGGGGAGTTGCCCAGGGCGGGACCGCCGGTCGGGCCGGAGGGGCCTGCGGGGCCCGGGCGGCCCGTGGTGGCGTCGAAGGCGGGGAACGGCTCGGTGGCGGGGCCGCCGTCGCCGGGGAAGGGCGGGAAGCCCTGGGTGGCGTCGGCCGCGGGGCCGCCTTGGCCGCCGGGGGCGCCGGGGCCGGCGAAGCCCGCGTCGAAGTCGGACGCGTCGAAGCCGGGGCCGGCCGGGGCGGGTGCCGGCGGGGCGGCGAAGTCGCGCGCCGGGGCCCCGGGGAGGTCCTGGGCCGGGGCGCCGCCGCGGGCGGCCGCGCCGGGCCGGGTCGGCGGGGCGGGCGTGCGGACCGGCAACGGGGCCGCGGCGGGCCCGGCAGCGGCCGGGGACCGGGTCGGCAGCGGGGCCGCGGGGGTTCGGGTCGGCAGGGGCGCGGCCGGGGCGGGGGCGGCCTTCGCCTTGCGGGGGGCGAACCAGTTGTTGCCCGCGTCGTCCCCCTCGGCGGGCGCCGCGGGCCCGTCCGGTGCGGCGGACGGGGCCGGCGCGGTGGAGGCGGCGGACGCCGACGGCGCGGCGGGCAGGGCGCGGGGCGACGCCGGGGACGACGCGCGCGCGGGCGCCGCCTCCGGCTCGGCCTGCGCCTCCCGGCCCTTGTCCGGGTCGGCGGCGACCGGCTTGCGCACGACCACCGGCGGGATCGGCCGCGAACCCGGGATGTTGATCCGGATCCGGGTCGTCAGGGTGGTCTCGGTCTTCGGCCCGTCGGTGTCGGGCGTGGACGGGTTCGAGGTCACAGAGTTCTCCTCCGAGGCAGTCGCCGCTGTGTCCGCGGACGGGTGCTGGCCGGTTCCGTACGGCTGGGTACCCGAGGGGTATGCGGCTCCTCCGCGCCCCTGGGGCCCGGAGGTCGGACTGTCGGTTTCACGACTCAAGGCAGGTTCTCCCGGTTGGCTCCGCCGCCCGTCATACCGTGCGCGGGCAGCTCGGCGGCCCGACCACCATACTGGCCGAGGCGCGGACGCAACTGACCTAGGGGAATCCGAGGTTCCCCTTCGCTTCCTCCAAGCCCCTGGCGCGCACCGGCCGCGGCCGGCCCCAACCGCCCGCAGCGGGCACCCCGCCCGAGTTCAACGGCGTGTCACTTGGCGGCCGGCGCGGCCGAAACCGGTCGGTCGTACGGATTGCGCAGGGTGGCACACATCACAGCCGCAACGGTTCCGCCCAAAAGGTATACGTACATGCCGATTCCGGACGAACCCAGCAGGAAGTCGCCCTCGGGCCGCGGGACACCGAGGGCCACGTACGCCAGGAACCAGCCGGCCGCGGCCGCGCCCACCCCGATGCCGGTTCCGGTGGCGATCCGGCCGCCGAAGAACAGCCCGAAGAGCGCGAGCAGGGCCAGCGCCACCCCGGCGGGGAACCAGAGGTCGACGACGACCCACCCGGCCAGGCCGGTCAGCAGGCCGAGTACCACCAGCCCGAGGAGGACGGCGATGCGCCCCGCGGTCCAGGCCCGGGTCATACCCCGACCCCCGCGAACAGGTCGTGCTCGCGTTCGCCGGCGGGGGCGCCGGAACGGCCCCGGACCAGCTCGTAGAACTCGCGGACGAACAGCGGCTGTGCGAGGTCGTTGGAGAGCGCGAAGAAGGGCCCGTCCACCGCGATCTGCGTGGCGTGCGCCCGCATCGCGGCCGCCTTGGCCGCCACGACCGGCTCGTCGGCGGTGATCTCCGCGGTGACGAGCTCGTCGGCGACGACGCCGGGCACGTCGTCCGGTGAGGCCACGCCCGGGAAGGACGCCTCGGCGCCGGCCGCGCGCAGCCGGGCGAAGCCCTCCTCGACCACCGAGCGCGGGACCCGGTTCCAGTAGACCTTCCCGACGGTGTGCGCTTCGCCGAGGTCGCGTCGGTACGCGGGCTCGGCGGCCAGTTCCGTGGCGCGCATGGCGACCCGGTGGGCCTGGATGTGGTCGGGGTGCCCGTAGCCGCCGTTCGGGTCGTAGGTCACGAGGACCTGCGGGCGCAGCTCGCGGATGACCTCGACGAGGTACGCGGCGGCCTCGTCGACCTCGGCCGACCAGAAGGAGCCGGGGCGGTGGTTCTGCTCCACCCCCATCATCCCGGAGTCGCGGAAGCGGCCCGGGCCGCCGAGGAACCGGTGGTCGGTGACGCCGAGTTCGGCCATGGCCGCGGCCAGCTCGCCGATGCGGTGGGTGCCGAGGGCGTCGTCGCGGTCGGCCGCCAGGTGGGCGAGCTCGGACGGGATGACCTCACCCTCCTCACCGAGGGTGCAGGTCACCAGCGCGACGTGGGCGCCCTCGGCCGCGTACTTGGCCATGGTGACGCCGTTGTTGATCGACTCGTCGTCCGGGTGCGCGTGCACGAAGAGCAGACGACGGGCGGGAAGACCGTTCATGGGGCAAGACTAACGAGCGACGGCCTACAACTTGAGGCCGCTGATCATGCTCGCCACGTTCGAGGTCAACTGGGTGAGCGTCGGCGCGATGGTCGAGCTCGCGAGATAGAACCCGAGGAGCACACAGACAGCGGCGTGTCCCGCCTTCAGGCCCGACCGGCGGACCAGTAGGAAGACGACGATCGCCAGCAGCACCACGGCCGAGATCGAGAGTGCCACGGCGTTTCACCTCCACGACGAGCGGACATCGGTACGCGTACTCGTACTCAGTGCTCGGCGGAGTCATACCCACCGTGCGCTACGGATCATAACTATCCGTACCAGCGCATCGATCGAAATCCGGCAGCACGAGGGGCGCACGCCGCGCATGCGCAGGGTCACGGGGGTGGCCGGCCGGGGAGCACGGACGACCCCCCGGCCGACCGTCGGCACCCGCACGGCCGTACGGAACCCAGCCTGCCGTACCCATATCTCCGGACAGAATCGGTCAAGTTGCCTGCATGTAAACCGGGTTGGGTCGACTGAGGACGGTCGCGGGCGCCCGGGGGTCACGGGCGGCCGCCACGCGGTGGAATCACGGCCCTGGCTGGAAATAACCGGTGGTGCGCGGAGGTCGGTGGTCGGGTCGCGCGGAATGCGTCAGAACGGGACGGGTTCGTCGGGTCGGATTCCGGCCCGCCGGCCGGCAGCGCGCTCCGCTCCCCCGTGCGCCCCGGACTGCGCTGCTGCGCCGGGCCGGGCGCTCCTCCATTCGGCGCAGCCGGTCCGCGCCGCGGGTCCGGACTCGCCGGGCGGCTAGTCCTTCCCGGGCCCGGCCGGGCCGCCGGGGAGGCCTGCGGGCGGCGGCAGGTCCCCGGGCGACGGCACCACCTGCTTCTCGGCCGCGAAGTGGCAGGCCGAGGGGTGTGCCGCCGGACCGGCGGGGAAGACCGCCGGGACCGCCAGCACCGGGACCTCCTCGGCGCAGCGGCTCTGCGCCTTCCAGCAGCGGGTGCGGAACGGGCAGCCCGACGGCGGGTCGGCGGGCGAGGGGACGTCCCCGGACAGGATGATCCGCTCGCGGTGGGCCCGCGCCTCGGGGTCCGGGACCGGGACGGCCGACAACAGGGCCTGGGTGTACGGGTGGGTGGGGTGGTCGTAGATCTCGGTGTCGGTGCCGGTCTCCACGACCCGGCCGAGGTACATCACCCCGACCCGGTCGGAGATGTGCCGGACGATCGACAGGTCGTGCGCGATGAACACGTAGCTCAGGTCGAACTCGCTCTGCAGCCGCTCCAGCAGGTTGACCACCTGCGCCTGCACCGACACGTCGAGCGCGGAGACCGGCTCGTCGGCCACGATGACCTCCGGCCGCAGGGCGAGGCCGCGGGCGATGCCGATGCGCTGGCGCTGGCCGCCGGAGAACTGGTGCGGGTAGCGGTTGATGTACTCCGGGTTCAGGCCCACCACGTCGAGGAGCTCCTGCACCCGCCGGCGCCGGTCGCCCTTCGGTGCGGCCTCCGGGTGGATCTCGTACGGCTCGCCGATGATGTCGCCGACCGTCATGCGCGGGTTCAGCGAGGTGTACGGGTCCTGGAACACCATCTGGATGTTGCGGCGCACCGCCTTCAGGGCCCGGCCGGACAGCTTGGTGATGTCCTCGCCCTTGTAGGTGATGGCGCCGGCCGTGGGGCGTTCCAGGTTGACCAGCATCCTGGCCACCGTGGACTTGCCGCAGCCCGACTCCCCGACGATGCCGAGGGTCTCGCCGCGGGCGAGCCCGAAGGAGACCCCGTCGACCGCCTTGACCGCACCGACCTGCTTCTTGAACAGGATCCCCCGGGTCAGCGGGTAGTGCTTGACCAGGTCGCGGACCTGGAGGATGGGCTCAGCCACCGAGGCACTCCTTCCAGAAGTGGCAGGCGCTCGCGCGCGGCACGGGCACCCCGGTGACCGGGTACAGCGGCGGCACGTCGCTGCGGCACACCGGCCGCGCCATGGGGCAGCGCGGGTTGAAGGCGCAGCCGGGCGGGATGGCGAGCAGGTTCGGCGGCAGGCCCTTGATCGCGTACAGCTCCTGGCCCTTCTGGTCCAGCCGCGGGATGGAGTCGAGCAGGCCGCGGGTGTACGGGTGGGCGGGGCGCTTGTAGATCTCGTGGACGGGTGCCGACTCCACGATCCGGCCCGCGTACATCACGGCGATCTTGTCGGCGACGTCGGCGACCACGCCCAGGTCGTGGGTGATCAGGATCAGGCCCATGTTCAGCTCGCGCCGGAGCTCGGCGAGCAGGTCCATCACCTGGGCCTGGACGGTGACGTCGAGCGCCGTCGTCGGCTCGTCGGCGATGATCAGGGAGGGCTCCAGGGCCAGCGCCATCGCGATCATGATGCGCTGGCGCATGCCGCCGGAGAACTGGTGCGGGTAGTCCCCCACCCGCTGCTTCGCCGCGGGGATCTTCACCCGGTCCATCAGCTCGACGGCCCGGGCCCGCGCGTCCCTGCGGGACATCCCGCGGTGCACCTCGTACATCTCGCCGAGCTGCGCGCCCACGCTGAGCACCGGGTTCAGGGCGGACAGCGCGTCCTGGAAGATCATCGCCATCTCGGCGCCGCGGATCCTGCGCCGCTCGTCCTCCTTCATCCTCAGCAGGTCCTTGCCCTTGAAGAGGATCTCGCCGCCCGCGATCCGGCCCGGCGGCACGTCCAGGATGCCCATGACGGCCTGGGCGGTCACCGACTTGCCGGAGCCGGACTCGCCGAGCACGGCGAGCGTCTCGCCGGCTTCCACCGAGTAGTTCACCCCGTTGACGGCCTTGGCGACCCCGTCGCGGGTACGGAACTCCACCTGGAGGTCCCGGACTTCGAGCAGCATGGGCCCGCTCCTCAGCGCAGTTTGGGGTCGAGGGCGTCGCGCACCGCGTCGCCGAGCATGATGAACGCGAGCACGGTCAGGCTCAGCGCGCCGGCCGGCCAGAGCAGCATGTGCGGGGCGTTGCGGATCTGGGGGGCCGCGTTGGAGATGTCGATGCCCCAGGAGACCGTGGGCGGGCGCAGGCCCACGCCGAGGAAGGACAGGGTGGCCTCCAGGGCGATGTACGTGCCGAGCGCGATCGTGGCGACGACGATGACGGGGGCGACGGCGTTGGGCCCCACGTGCCGCAGCAGCAGCCGGGTGTGGCCGGCGCCCAGCGCCCGGGCGGCCTGTACGTAGTCGTTCTCCTTGGCGGTGATGACGGACCCGCGGGCGATGCGGGCCACCTGCGGCCAGCCGAGCAGCACGATGAAGCCGACCACCGGCCAGACGGTGTCGCCGGTGACGACGGACAGGAAGACCAGGCCGCCCAGGATGACCGGGATGCCGAAGAAGATGTCGGCGACGCGGGACAGCAGCGAGTCGCTCCAGCCGCCGAAGAAGCCGGCGAGCCCGCCGAGGAGGGAGCCGAGCAGCGCGGCCCCGAGGGTGGCGCACACGCCGACGGTGATCGAGGCGCGGGCCCCGTACACGGTGCGGGTGTACACGTCGCAGCCCTGGGTGTCGAAGCCGAAGGGGTGGCCGGGCTCGGAGCCCCGCTGCGATTCGGCCAGGTCGCACTGGAGCGGGTCGCCGCTCGCGATGAGCTGGGGCCAGATCGCGATGACGACGAGGAAGAGGATCAGCAGGGCGGAGATGACGAAGACGGGGTTGCGGCGCAGCTGGTGCCAGGCGTCGGACCACAGGGAGCGGGCCTTCTCGGCCGGCCCGTTCCGGCCCGGGTCGGGTTCCAGGGTCTTCTCCAGGCTTTCCGCCTCGTCGAGTGCCAGGTCCATCTGTCCGCCCTGTCCTGTGGGTGCGATGGCTTCGTCGTCGCCGGGTTCCAGCGGGTCGTACGCCGGCTCAGGCATAGCGGATCCTGGGGTCGAGGACCGCGTAGAGCAGGTCGACGAGCAGGTTCGCCAGCAGGAAGACGATGACGAGGATGGTCACGAACCCGACGACGGTCGGGGAGTTGTTGCGCAGGATGCCCTGGTAGAGCTGGTAGCCGACGCCGTGGATGTTGAAGATCCGCTCGGTGACGATGGCGCCGCCCATGAGGGCGCCGATGTCGGTGCCGATGAAGGTGACGACGGGGATCAGCGAGTTCCGCAGCAGGTGCCGGGTGGTGACCCGGCGGCGCGGCAGGCCCTTGGCGACGGCGGTGCGGACGTAGTCGGCGCGGGCGTTCTCGGCGATGGAGGTGCGCGACAGGCGGGTGACGTACGCGAGGGAGACCAGGGCGAGGACCACGCCGGGCAGGATCAGCTCGTTCAGGGGGGCGCTCGGGGAGACGGTGGGCCGGACCCAGCCCCATTTGACGCCGAAGAGGTACTGGAGCACGTAGCCGGTGACGAACGTCGGGATGGAGATCACGATCAGGGTGAGGACCAGCACCCCCGAGTCGACGGCCCGGCCGCGGCGCAGGCCGCTGACCACACCGAGGGTGATCCCGACGACGATCTCGATGACGATCGCCACGCAGGTCAGGCGGAGGGTGACGGGGAAGGCCGAGGCCATCAGCTCGGTGACGGGCTGGCCGTTGAAGGCCGTGCCGAAGTCCCCCTGGAAGATCTGGCCCATGTAGTGCAGGTACTGCTCCCACAGGGGGCGGTCGAGGTAGAGGTCCTTGCGGATCCGCGCGGCGGTGGCGGGGTCGGGGGCCTTGTCGCCGAAGAGGGCGGCGACGGGGTCCCCGAGGGCGTACACCATGAAGAAGATCAGGAACGTGCTGCCGATGAACACCGGGATCATCTGGAGCAGCCGCCGGATCACATAACGTCCCACTGGAGCGCTCCGGGGTGTCGGCGGGCCTTGCGGCTGCGGTCAGCTGACCTTGATCTGGTTGTAGACGGGCACGCTGAACTGGTTGAGGGCCACGTCGGAGAGGCGCTCGGCGTACCCGGCGCTGCCGTTCTGGTACCAGAGCGGGATGGCCGGCATCTGGGCGGCGAGGATCCGCTCGGCGTCCTGGAACTTCGCGATCGCCCGGGCGGTGTCGCTCTCCTGGTTGGCCTCGTCGACGAGCTTGTCGAACTGCGGGTCGCTGAACTTCCCGTAGTTGGAGGAGGCGCCCGTGTAGTACAGCGGCTGGAGGAAGTTCTGGATCAGCGGGTAGTCGGCCTGCCAGCCGGAGCGGAACGGCCCGGTCAGCTTGTAGGAGCTCTGCTGGTTGCGGAAGTCGGCGAAGGTTCCGATCGGGTTGACCGTGCAGACGGGTCCCTGGCCGAGGGCGTTGTTGATGCTGTTGCAGACGGCGTCCATCCAGGCGCGGTGCGATCCGGTGTCCACGTTGGAGGTGAGGGTCATCCGGCCGCCGGGCAGGCCGCCGCCCTCCTGGATCAGCTGCTTGGCGGCCGCGGGGTCGTAGGTGCAGGCCTCCCCGCACAGCGTGGGGTTGAACCCGCCCTTCTCGCCGAGGGCCGGGGAGGTCCAGTCCTTGGCGGGGGTGCGGGTGTCGCGGAAGATCTGCTTGGTGATCTCGTCGCGGTTGATCGCCCTGGAGATGCCGAGGCGGACCTTCTCCGTGCCCTTCTTGCCCCACTGGGGGTCGTAGAAGGGGAAGGTGAGGGTCTGGATGATGAGGGCCGGCTGGTTGATGTACCGGTCGCCGAGGTCGTTCCTGACGTTCTTCAGCTGCGCCGCGGGGATGTCGTCGACCAGGTCGAGGTTGCCGGAGATCAGGTCCGTGTAGGCGGTGTTGTTGTCGGTGTAGACCTTGAGGTCCACGCCGCCGTTGACGGCCTTGTCCGGCCCCGGGTAGCCGTCCCAGGTGCGCAGCTTCATCCCGGTGCCCTTGGTGTACGAGTCGACGGCGTACGGGCCGTTGCCGATCGGCTTGTTCAACCAGGCGGTGTGGTCGGTGAAGAAGGCCTTGGGCAGCGGGGAGAAGGCCTGGTAGCCGAGGGTCTGCGGCCAGGTGGAGAACTTCTTGTCGAGGGCGACGGTGAAGGTCCGGGCGTCCTTGAGGACCAGCCCGGACATCGTCTTCGCCTTGGGCTCGCCGGAGGCCGGGTGGACCTGGTCGTAGCCGACGATGTCGGCGAAGAACGGCGCGTTGTTCTGCTTGTTGGTGACGTCCGCCGCGTAGTTCCAGGCGTCGACGAAGGACTGGGCGGTGACGGGCTCGCCGTTGCTGAACGTCCAGCCGTCCTTCACGGTGATGGTGAAGTTCTGGTTGTCCGTGGTCTCGATCTTCTCGGCCAGCATGTCCGTGGCCGCGCCGGTGTCGGGGTCGTAGCGCTTGAGCCCGCGGAAGATCATGTCGAGGACCTTGCCGCCCTGCACCTCGTTGGTGTTGGCCGGCTCCAGGGGGTTCTGCGGGTCGCCCCAGGAGGAACTGACGATCCCGGACTCGCCGCCCCCGCCGCTGTCGCCCCCGCCTCCGCAGGCCGACGCCGCCAGGGCGACGGCCACCGCCCCTGCGGCCCACTTGGCGTGGGTGGCTGCGCGCATCGGGTGCCTCCTTACGGCTACCGGGACTCACTGGGAGCCAATGTCACCCCTCGCGGGCCCCGGTGCACTGCGGGTTGGACCGATTGCACCCGTGCGTCGTGCGCCTGTCACCCATGCGAGTGCAAGGACAGCTCCCAGGTGTCAACGGCGTAGTGGAGCTTCGTCCCGTGGGCCTCGTACAACCCGAGTGCGCCGGTCTCGTTCCGCATGTCCGCGGCGGGGGCGACGATGTCCCGGCCGCGGACCGCGTACGCGGCGAGGGCCTGCCGCAGCAGGAAGCCGCCGACGCCCCGGCCGCGCACGTCCGACCGGACGCCGAGGTGACTGACCCGGCCCATGGCGGCCCGGTCGTCGCGGGTGAGCGGCACGCCCACGTCGCCGTGGCCGGGCAGGCCCGCGATCCACACCAGGGACGGGGGGCCGGACGGTGAAGGGCATGCGCCCGGCCCCCGGGCCGGCTCCGCCCGGCCCGCACAGGGTTTTCAGGGGAGGACGGATGCCGTCGGGGAGCACTCGGTCTCCTGGAAACGCGGGATGACCCCGCAGATGGTGACCTTGTCGTAGGGGGCGTCGGCGGTGACGGCGAGCATCCGGGTGTACGTGTCCCGGTCCATCCGGATCTCCGCCGACTCCTCGCGGCCGCCGGCGTCCTTGATGACGACGGAGTCGCCCACGGTGCCGTTCTCGATGCGCCCCCACACCGCCGCGCAGGCCGCGCTGTAGCGCAGCTGGATGTTCATCCCGCGCAGGAAGGTCTGCCGGATCGTGGTGGCGTCCCACTGGCAGTCCGCGGCCTGGGGTTCGCGCCGCCAGCAGGAGTCGGCGCGGCAGCTCGGCGGCCGGGGCGCGACGGTGGGCGTCGGGGCGGCCGGTGCGGTGGCCGCCGCCGTGCGGGCTTCCGGCCCGGTGGCGGGGGAACCGGCGAAGGCGCCGGTGACGAGGGTGGTGCCGAGGCTGCCGAGCACCGCGCCGGCGACGACGAGGGCGGCCTTGGCGAGCGCTCCGGACCAGGCGGTCGACCGGCGCCGTACCGCGACCGGGGCCGGGGCCGCGGCCGGGGCGGGATCCGGGCCGGTTCCGCCGGCGGGGGCCGGGGCGGGAGCGGCGCCGGGGCGCGCACCGGGCGCGGGGGCCGGTGCGGGTGCGGTCCCGGTGCCCGGGCGGGCCTCCTCGTCCGGTGCGGCCGGCGGGGCCGCGGCTCGCCCGCCCTCCTCGGAGACGGCGCGCTCCAGCAGTTCGAGCAGGGGCTCGGCGTCGCCCCCGGTCGCTGCGGCGAACTGCTGGACGGCGACGGCGGTCGGGAGCTGTTTGCCGTTGAGGAACCGCTCCCAGGAGGACCTGCTGTAGTGGGTCTTCTCGGCCAGTTTCCCGTAGCTGAGCCCGGACTGGTCCTTGGTGCAGCGCATCTCGGCCGCCAGCGCGGCTCTCGCCGACGGCTGCTCGTTTCGTCTGTGACTGTCCGTCATGTCGCGTCCCCCCAGGAGCTGTACGGCGGTTCGACGGGACCGCGCGCGCGAAAGAGGGTATCGCGAGTGTGTACGAAGGCCGGCCGCCCCGGGGGTGGTCCGGGGCGGCCGGCTTTTTCCCTGGTCAGCCGGTGAAGGTGACGTCCCAGTGGCTGCCTTCGCGGGCGTACACGTTGCCCGAGGGGGCGGTGTAGAGCGCCGCGCCGTCGCCGCGGGTACCGGTCCGCGGGAAGGTGCCGGTGATGTAGTTGCTCAGGCAGCTGGTGGGGCTGAAGTCGAGCTTGTAGCCGTTCCAGTGGCTGTACGTACCGCCGGCGTGGCCGGTCTCCGTACCGCCGGTGATGGTCAGCGTGCAGCCGCTGGCCCGGCGCAGCGCCACCGCGCCGTCGGCGGAGGTCCGGCGCAGCCCGTCGAAGGAGGTGCAGCTGGTGCTGTTGCGGTTCGAGCAGTTGCCGGAGGAGGTCCAGCCGATGCCGCCGGCGCCGTTGAAGATCGCCGCCGCCTGGGCGTGGGTCAGCAGGCCGCTGCTGCCGCCGCTGCCGCCGGAGGAACCGGAGACCAGGGCGCGCCAGGTGTCGGGGCCGACGATCCCGTCGGCGTCCAGGTCCTTGGCGGACTGGAAGGCGCGGACCTTGGAGTCGGTGCCGTCGCCGAAGGCGCCGTCGACGGCGAGGCCGTAGCCGTAGCGGTTGAGCTGGGTCTGCAGGGCCTTGACGGCGGACCCGTTGTCGCCCTTGCGGACGGTGACGATCAGCTTGGACCAGGTGTCGGCGCCGACGATGCCGTCCACCGGGGACAGGCCGTTCGCACTCTGGAAGCTCTTCACCTTGGCCTCGGTGCCGTCGCCGAACGCGCCGTCGGCGCCGGTGCTCTGGCCGCGGGCCGTCAGCAGGTGCTGGACGGTGGTCACCTGGGGGCCGGAGTCGCCCTTGCGGACGAGCGGCCAGTCCGCCGCCTGGGCTGCGGGGGCGCCCAGCAGGGCGGCCATCAGGGTTGCCGTCAGCGCGGCCAGGAGGGCGGCCGTCAGGGACGGGATTCTTCTCATCGCGGGTTCCTCGGTCTCGTGCGGGCGTGCGGGACGTGCGGGGCGGTCAGCACTGGTAGGCGGCGTCGGGGTGGACCGCTTCGCAGTAGCGGATGTGCAGGTGGTTGTCGTGGTTCGGGTACTGGACCGTCAGCCCTTCGGCGATGAGCTGGGGGTCGTTGAAGTAGACGAACTTGACGTGGCCGGGCGCGGCGGCCCGCAGGGCCTTGACCAGGTCGCGGGTGGCGGCCCGGTCGTAGGCGGCCGACTGCCAGGTGATCCGCGATCCGGCGCACTGGGCGGCGTCGGTGCGCACGGGCCAGATGTCCGCGTCCATGCCGACCTGGTGGCTGGCGTGTCCGTTGATGGGCCCGCCGTGCTCGAAGGCGATGTCACCGACCGGCACCTTGCCGCGGCCGGTCGCGGTGAAGGTCCGGGCCGCGGCCTCCAGCTGGGCGACGGCGGCGGCCGTGCCCCAGTCCGCGGAGGTGTTGCCGTCGGGGTTCTGGTTGCAGAGCGTGCCGGCGGTGTAGTCGGCGTACTCGTAGTGCCAGAGCAGGTTGGTCCAGGTGGCGCTGCCGGCGATGCCGTCGGCGTCGAGTCCGGCGTGGCCCTGGAAGGTGCGCACCGCGGCGGCGGTGCCCGCACCGAAGGCCCCGTCGACGGCCAGGCCGGCTCCGCGCTTGGCGTTGAGCAGGTGCTGGAGCGCCTTCACGGCCTCGCCGCGGTCACCCTCCCGGACGGTGACCGTCAGGCTCTTCCAGGTGTTCGGGCCCACGATGCCGTCCGCGCCGAGACCCTTGGCGGTCTGGAACTCGCGGACCGCGGCCTCGGTGCCGGGGCCGAAGTCCCCGTCCGCGCCGAGCGACGCGCCGTGGGCGTTCAGCAGGTACTGCAGGGCCGCGACGTCCGAGCCCTTGTTGCCGCGGGACTGGGTCGGGGCGAAGGCGCCCGCGTGCGCCTGGGCGGGCGTGCCGAGGCCGACGAGCAGCGAGACGACGACGGCGAGCAGCAGGCCCCAGCGGTGTGACCAGGTGGTCGAGGGCATGGCGGTGTGTTCCTCCTCGTGAGCGTGCGCCGGTGGGTGGTGGACGTCAGCCGAGCAGGCGGGCGAAGGTGCGGGCGTCGACGACCCCGTCGGCGGGCAGCCCGGCCGTGTTCTGGAAGCCGGTCACCGCGCTCTGGGTGCCCGGCCCGAAGGCCCCGTCGACGTCCGTCGGGACGCCGCGGGCCGTGAGCAGGCGTTGGACGGCCTTGACCGCCTCGCCGGATTCGCCGCGCCGGACGGGGACCACGAGCTGCTGCCAGGTCTGGTTCCCGGCCCAGCCGTCCGCGGTGGCCGTCACCAGCGCCTGGAAGTCGCGCACGGCCTTCTCGGTGGCCGGGCCGAAGGACCCGTCGGGCTGGAGGGACGCGCCCCGCCGCACCAGCAGGTGCTGGAGGGCGGCCACCTTGTCGCCGCTGTCGCCGTTGTGCAGCAGCGGCCACACCGGCGCCGTCGGGTCCCCGCCGATGCGCGCGGCGACGTCCCGGCGCAGCTGGGGCAGCAGGGCGTACAGCCGGTCGCCCGGGCACTGGGTGGCGTTGAAGTCGCGGTGTCCGTAGATCTGGTACGCGCGCAGGCCGTACTGGCGACAGACGTACGCGCACAGCTCGACGAGCTTGGCGTACTGCTCGCTGCGCGGCTCGACCGTCGTGTAGGTGCCCTCGTTCTCGATGCCGATCGCGATGGTGTTCTGGCCGGCGCAGTGGGCCGCCTCGACCGTCTGCGTACCGGACCGGAGCGCGGAGAGGCTGCCGTGGCGGCCCTCCATGACGTGGCCGCCGCGGCTGACGGTGAAGTGCTGGCCGGTGTCGATCCAGTGCTGGGAGTCCATGGCCCAGTTCTGCATCGAGCGGGCCAGGGCGAATCCCTGCCCCTGGGAGTAGTCGGTCACGTTGGGCGTGGCCGTGTGGTGGACGATGATCTTCTGGGCCGGGGCGGGAACGACCTTGACCGGGCTGCTCGACGCGCGGGCGCCCCAGGAGGCGCAGTCCGCGACGGCCGGATCCCCCGTGGCGGCGGCCGCCCGGCCGGCCGCCGAGAGCGGGATCACGGCCGCCGCACCGAGGGCGAAGGTCGCGGACAGGAAGGCGCGGCGCGGCAGTTGGGGCCGCGGGGCCGACTTCATCGTGGAGTCCTCCGAGTTTCAGTACCGGTCGGTGCAGTTGCTGCCCGTCGAGCGCAGCTCGCACGCCCGGGCGGTGATGTCCTTGTCGTTCACCATCCGGGTGAACACCGTCCCGTTGCCGCCGTAGTAGGCGCTGTAGGACTGGTTCAGGTCGTTGGTGACCCTGATGTCGGTGTCGAACGAGGCACCGGAGGTCTTGCGCGCCCAGGCGGCCCGGCAGGTCGGGCTGTAGCGCAGCTCCACCCCCCACGCGGACCGGGCCACGGTGCGGGCGTCGTTCTGGCAGACGGTGGTGCTCGGGTCGAGGCCGTCGCAGGTGCTGCCGAGGCAGGAGGTCGCGGCCGAGGCCGGACCCGAGGCGAACAGCAGGCCGGACACGGCGAGCGCGAACGCCGCGACACCGGTGGCCAGGGTGCGGGTGGAAGGGTTCACAGGTCTTTCCGTCGCGGTAGGAGGTCTAGTACCCGGCGGTGCACTCATGCTGCTCGCCGGCGTCCCAGTGGGCGCAGGCCCACGCCTTGATGTCCTTGTCGTTCACCATCCGGGTGTAGGCCGTACCGCCGTTCCACACGGTGGAGTACGAGTTCCCCAGGGAGTTGGTGACGCTGATGCCGCGGCCCGGCACGCCGGTGGTCTTGCGGGCCCAGGCGGCCCGGCAGGTCGGGCTGTAGCGCAGCTCGACCTCGTTCCAGCCCGCCCACAGCACGGTGCGGGCGTCGTTCTGGCAGACGGTGGTGGCGGGGTCGAGGCCGTCGCAGGTGCTGCCGAGGCAGGAGGTGGCGGCCGAGGCCGGCGAGGAGGCCAGCAGCAGGGAGGAGGCGGCCAGGGCCAGGGCGGAGGCAGCCGTGGCCGCCGTACGGGCGAAACCGTTCAAGGGAGCGTTCCTCGCGGGGTGTCGGGGTCCGGCGGGCCTAGTACCACTCGGTGTAGGAGAACTGCTTGCCGTTGTCCCAGACACCGCCGGCATGGGCCTTGATGTCCTTGTCGTTCACCATCCGCGTCCAGGCGGTGTGACCGTTCCAGGCAGTGGTGTATCGCTGGCCTGCGGTGTTCTCGACGATGAGGGTCATCGGCTCGCCGTCGGGGCCGCCCACACCCTGCTGGCGGGTCCAGGCAGCTCGGCAACTGGGGCTGTAGCGCAGCTCGATGGCCCGCCAGCCGTCCCAGTAGACGGTCTTGGCGTCGTTCTGGCAGACGGTGTTGGCCGGGTCCAGGCCGTTGCAGCTGCTGCCGTAGCAGGAGGTGGCGGCCGAGGCCGGGGAGGAGGCCAGCAGCAGGGAGGAGGCGGCCAGGCCGAGCGTCGTGGCGAGGGTGGTGGACCTGCGGGTGGGGAAGGTCAAGGCGATCTCCGTCGGAGGGAGCCGGCCGGTGCGGCTCGGTCGGTCAGGTGTGGCGGACGCGCCGGTGGCGCGGGGCGGCCTAGTACCAGCTGGAGCAGGCGCGGGCGGTCCGGTCGGCGGCGCAGGCGCGGGACTCGATGTCCTTGTCGTTCACCATCCGCGTCCACACGGCGTTGCCGTTGGAGTGGGCGGAGTAGGAGTTGCCCGCGGTGTTCTCGACCTTGATGTCGTGCACGAAGGAGGTGCCGCCGGGGTAGCGGGCCCAGGCGGCGCGGCAGGTCGGGCTGTAGCGCAGCTCCGTGCCCAGGACCGAGGTGGCGACGGTCCTGGCGTCGTTCTGGCAGACGGTCGTGGCCGGGTCGAGGCCGTTGCAGGTGCTGCCGAGGCAGGAGGTCGCGGCGGAGGCCGGGGAGGTGCCGAGCAGCAGGCCCGAGGCGGCCAGGGCCAGGACCGAGCCCGCGGTCGCGAACCGGCGGAGCGAATTCCTCATGGTGTCCCCCTGGGTGTGTCCGAGAGCGGCGGTGCGGTCCGCCGCGGCAGAACACTCCCAGACCGGCCACCGCGTCCCGGGTGTCCCGCACCCGTCCCGACGGCTGCGGGACACCCGCGGGACGGCCCGGGGGCGGGGCCCCGGGCCGGTCGGGACACGGTCGGGGGCGGGCCGGCCTGACGTACGGGCAGCCAGGCGCACGGGCGTACGGGCCGACGGGCTCCGCCCGACCCGCCCCGCCCGCCCGCATTTCGAGGCGGGACGGCCCGGCGTCCCGCGGCCCGTACGGGCCGCCGTCCGGGGCCGAAAAAGGCTGGTCCCCGGTGCCGTGGGGCACCGGGGACCAGCCTTTGCGGGTTCTGCGAACGGGGATCAGACGGCCAGGACGGCCCGCTCCTCCGCGAAGTGGCACGCCGACTCGTGCGCGGCAAGGGTGTTCTGGCCCTTGTAGCGCTCGGGGACCGCCAGCACCGGCTGCTCGGTGGCGCAGATGTCCTGCGCCTTCCAGCAGCGGGTGCGGAAGCGGCAGCCCGACGGCGGGTTGGCGGGCGAGGGGACGTCACCGGTGAGGATGATCCGCTCGCGGCCCTCGCGCGCCTGCGGGTCCGGGACCGGGACCGCCGACAGCAGCGCCTGGGTGTAGGGGTGCGTGGGGTGGTCGTAGATCTCGGCGTCGGAACCGATCTCGGCCATCTTGCCGAGGTACATCACGCCGACCCGGTCGGAGATGTGCCGGACGATCGACAGGTCGTGCGCGATGAACACGTACGACAGGTCGAATTCGTCCTGGAGCTTCTCCATCAGGTTGATGACCTGCGCCTGCACCGACACGTCGAGCGCGGAGACCGGCTCGTCGCAGATGATGATCTCCGGGTTGAGCGCGAGGCCGCGGGCGATGCCGATGCGCTGGCGCTGGCCGCCGGAGAACTGGTGCGGGTAGCGGTTGATGTACTCCGGGTTCAGGCCCACGACGTCCAGGAGTTCCTGGACCTTGCGGCGCCGGTCGCCCTTCGGGGCCACCTCGGGGTGGATGTCGAAGG
Organism: Streptomyces pallidus (ex Mingjun et al. 2026); assembly: GCF_051550185.1. Taxonomy (NCBI): domain Bacteria; kingdom Bacillati; phylum Actinomycetota; class Actinomycetes; order Kitasatosporales; family Streptomycetaceae; genus Streptomyces; species Streptomyces pallidus (ex Mingjun et al. 2026). The sequence goes on from NZ_CP196181.1 coordinate 2,915,105, forward strand.
GCTCGCCGATGATGTCGCCGACCGTCATGCGCGGGTTCAGCGAGGTGTACGGGTCCTGGAACACCATCTGGATGTTGCGGCGGACGGCCTTGAGGGCCTTGCCGGACAGCTTGGTGATGTCCTGGCCCTTGTAGAACACCTCGCCGGCGGTGGCCCGCTCCAGGCTCATCAGGAGCTTGGCGACGGTGGACTTGCCACAGCCGGACTCGCCGACGATGCCGAGGGTCTCGCCCCGGTACAGGTCGAAGGAGACGCCGTCGACGGCCTTGACCGCGCCGACCTGCTTCTTGAACAGGATGCCCTGGGTCAGCGGGAAGTGCTTGACCAGGTTGCGCACCTGAAGGATCGGCTCGCGCTCGCCCTTGGTGAGGTCAGCCATGGATCTGCTCCTTCCAGAAGTGGCACGCGCTGCCGCGGCCGGGCAGCTCGGTGCCGTCCTGCTCGGTCACCCGGTGCAGGGCCGGCACCTCGGTGCGGCAGATGTCCTGCGCCTTGGGGCAGCGCGGGTTGAAGGCGCAGCCCGAGGGGATGTTCAGCAGGTTGGGCGGCAGGCCCTTGATCGCGTAGAGCTCCTGGCCCTTCTGGTCCAGGCGCGGGATCGAGTCGAGCAGGCCGCGGGTGTACGGGTGCGCGGGGCGGCTGTAGATCTCGTGGACCGGGGCGGTCTCGACGATCCGGCCGCCGTACATGACGGCGATCTTGTCGGCGACGTCGGCGACGACGCCGAGGTCGTGGGTGATCAGGATCAGACCCATGTTCATCTCGCGCTGGAGTTCCGCGAGCAGGTCCATGACCTGGGCCTGGACCGTCACGTCGAGAGCCGTGGTGGGCTCGTCGGCGATGATCAGGTCGGGCTCCAGGGCCATTGCCATGGCGATCATGATGCGCTGGCGCATACCGCCGGAGAACTGGTGGGGGTAGTCGCCCACGCGCGCCTTGGCGGCGGGGATCTTCACCCGGTCCATCAGCTCGACGGCCTTGGCCAGGGAGTCCTTCTTGGACATCCCGCGGTGGACGCGGAACATCTCGCCGAGCTGGGCGCCGACGGTGTGCACCGGGTTCAGCGAGGACAGCGCGTCCTGGAAGATCATGGCGATCTTCGAGCCGCGGATCTTGCGGTACTCGTCCGCCGGCAGCTTCAGCAGGTCGGTGCCCTGGAAGAGGATCTCACCGGAGGGGATCTTGCCGGGCGGCATGTCGAGGATGCCCATGATGGCCTGCGCCGTCACGGACTTGCCCGAGCCGGACTCGCCGAGGACGGCGAGGGTCTCGCCGGCGTCCACCGAGTACGAGACACCGTTGACGGCCTTGGCCACGCCGTCGCGGGTGTGGAACTCGACGTGCAGGTCGCGCACTTCGAGCAGCGGGGTGCCCTCCGGCGCCGATCGGGGCGCGGGGACGTTCGAGGTCTTGTCGATGATGGTCAACGTACGCCCTTCCTCAGCGCAGCTTCGGGTCGAGGGCGTCGCGCACCGCGTCGCCGACCATGATGAACGCGAGCACCGTGACGCTCAGCGCACCGGCCGGGAAGAGGAGCACGTGCGGAGCCTGGAGCCAGCGGACGGAGGCGTCGCTGACCATGAGGCCCCAGGAGATCTCCGGGGGCTGGACGCCGATGCCGAGGTAGGACAGGGCCGCCTCGGCGGAGATGTACACGCCCAGGCTGATCGCGCCGACCACGATGACCGGGGCGATGGCGTTCGGCAGGATGTGCCGCAGCGTGATGCGCAGGGTGCCGGCGCCGAGGGCGCGGGCGGCCACCACGTAGTCGTTGTTCTTGTTCTGCAGCACCGAGGACCGCATGATGCGGAAGATCTGCGGCCAGCCGAGGATCGCGAGCACCAGCGAGACCGACCAGGCGTTGCCCGGCAGCGCGGACATGATCAGCATGCCGCCGAGCAGCAGCGGGATCGCGAAGAAGATCTCGGTGAAGCGCGACAGGAAGCTGTCGAGGATGCCGCCGGTCCAGCCGGCCAGCAGGCCGAGCGCACCGCCGACGATGACCACCAGCGAGGTGGTGACGATGCCGACGATGACCGAGTTGCGGGCGGCCCACACCGTGCGGGTGTAGACGTCGCAGCCCTGGATGTCGAAGCCGAACCAGTGGTCCGCGCTCGGGGTCTTGAGCGAGTCCTGCAGCTTGCACGCGTCGGAGGCGAACGGGCTGCCGTCCGTGAACCACTGCGGGAACGCGGAGATGACGAGCATGCAGACGACGAGGAAGGCACCGATCAGGAAGACCGGGTTGCGCCGCAGGTCGGCCAGCGCGTCCGACCAGAGGCTCGCTTCGCGGTCCTTCTTCTTCTTGCCGCCGTCCTTGTCGGCCGCGGCGCCGGCGGAGGGGGTGCCGGCGAGCTGGGTGTCGGTCGTCATCGAGTCCTCCACCGTAGTTGTGTCACGCATAGCGGATCCTCGGGTCGAGCACGGCGTACAGCAGGTCCACGAGCAGGTTGCCGACCAGGTAGACGAGGACCAGGATGGTCACGCCGCCCACGACGACCGCGCCCTGCTTGAGGTAGACGGACTGGGCGAGCAGACCGCCGACCCCGTGGATGTTGAAGATGCGCTCCGTGATGACCGCACCGCCCATGAGGGAGCCGAGGTCGGCGCCGAGGAAGGTGACGATCGGGATCATGGCGTTGCGCAGCGCGTGGTTCATGACGACGCGGCGGCGCGGCAGGCCCTTGGCGGTCGCGGTGCGCACGTAGTCGGCACGCATCGTCTCCATCAGGCTGGTGCGCGTCAGACGTGCGACGTACGCCAGCGAGGTGGACGCGAGCACGAAGGCCGGCAGCAGGTAGGCCCGGAAGCCGTCCGCCTCGTTGAACGAGACGGGGAAGAAGTCGATGCCCCAGTTGTTCTTCAGCTGCACGCCGAGCGTCAGCTGCAGCACGAAGCCGGTCACGAAGACGGGGATCGAGATGACCATCAGCGTGGAGATGAGCACGAGCTGGTCGAGGAACTTGCCGCGGCGCAGGGCGGCGAGGACACCGGCGAGGACACCGACGACGGCTTCGATGACGAAGGCGACGAGGGCGAGGTTGACGGTGTACGGGAACGCCTCGGAGAACAGGTCGACGACCTTGCGGCCGGTCAGGGTCTCACCCAGGTCGCCCTGGAACACACCGGTGATGTAGTTCCAGTACTGGAGCAGGAACGGGTCGTCGAGGTGGTACTTCTCGCGCAGCATCGCCGTGACGAGCGGGTCTGCCTTCTTCTCGCCGGCGAGCAGCTGGATCGGGTCAGCGCCCGGCATGGCGAACGTCAGCGCGTAGATCAGGAACGTGGCACCGAGCAGTACAGGGATCGCCTGTATGAGTCGGCGGATGAGGTAGCGGCCCATCAGACCTCCAACAGGAGCAGGGGGAAAGGGCGGGCAGACGGAAACCTGATTCCGTCTGCCCGCCCCCTGGAATTCCCCTAAGTGAAGAGGGGTGTTAGTTGAGCTCGACGTTCGCCAGGTCCATGCGGCCCTGGGCGTCGACCTGAACGTTCTTCACCGACTTGGAGTAGGCCGAAGAAGACATGTACGTGAAGACCGGGATGTACGGCAGGTCCTTGATGATGACGTCATCGGCCTGCTGGTACAGCTTCAGACCCTGGGCCGGGTCGGTCGCCTTGTCGGCCTGGTCCATCAGGGACTCGAACTCGTCGTTCTTGTAGTGGCCGTAGTTCGAGCCGTTCTCGATCGCGACCTTCGAGAAGATCGGACGGAGGTAGTTCTCGGCGGCCGGGTAGTCCATGGACCACGCCATGCGGAACGCGCCCTTGTACTTGGCGGCGCCCAGGTCGTCCAGCATGTCACCGAACTTGGCGTACGGCTTGGCGGTGACCTCGAGGCCGAGGTTCGCCTTCAGCTGGTTGGCGACGGCCTCGATCCACTCCTTGTGGCCGCCGTCGGCGTTGTAGCCGAGCTCCAGCTTGTTGCCGGGGATGCCACCGGCCTGGGTGTAGAGCTCCTTGGCCTTGGTCGGGTTGTAGGTGCCCGCCTCGCCGAGGGCGCCCTTGCGGTAGCCGGGGATGATCGGGCTGATGAAGTCGTCGGCCGGCTTGCGGGTGCCGTTGAAGATGGTCTTCGTGATGGCGTCCCGGTCGATGGCCATCGAGAGGGCCTTGCGGATCTCGACCTTGCCGAAGGCCTCCGGGTTGGTCTCCAGCGGGAGGCCCAGGTAGCCGACGCCGGACTCCGGCTTGTAGATGTAACGGTCGCCGAACTCCTGGGAGACGGTGGCCATCGCGGAGATCGGGAGCTTGTCGACGATCTGGATGGTGTCGGCGCGCAGGTCGTTGTACGCCGTGTCCAGGTTGTCGTAGATCTTGAAGGTGACGCCCTCGAGCTTCGCGCGGCCCTCGGCCGGGAACTTGTCGTAGCGCTTGATCTTGATCTGCTTGTTGTGCTCCCAGGCGCCGTCCATCTGGAACGGACCGTTGCCGATCGGGGCCTCGCCGAACTTCTTCGGGTCGGCCTCGAACGCCTTGGGCAGCGGGTAGAAGGCGTTGTAGCCCAGCATGGTCTTGAACTGCGAGAACGGGGCCTTCAGCGAGACGGTGAAGGTCTTCTCGTCGACGACCTTCAGACCCTTGAGCTCGGTGGCGGTGGGCTTCTTGTCCTTGCCCGGCGCCAGCTCGTCGGAGCCCTCGATCTTCGCGAAGAACGGCATGCCCTCGGCGGCGTTGTCCTGGTTGGCGCCCCAGTTCCAGGCGCGGACGAACGACTGCGCGTCGACCTTCTCACCGTTGTGGAAGGTGTAGCCGTCCTTGAGCTTGATCGTCCAGGTCTTCGAGTCGGTGGTCTCGATGGACTCGGCGACCGCGAGCTTCGGCTCGTTGGTCTTGTTGTCGTAGTCGACGAGGCCGACGAACAGGGCGTTGAGAACCTCGGCGCCCTCGGACTCGGCGGTGTTCTGACCGATCAGGCCGTGCTGCGGCTCGCCGAGCACCACGGTGATGTTGCCGCCCGACTTGCCGGCGTTCGAGTCCTTGCTGGTGCTGCACGCCGTAGCGGCCATCGCCACGATGACGGCACCGGCGACCCACTTGGCGCTCGTTGCTCCGCGCATGGGTTATTGCCTCCTCAGGAGTCACGGTGGATACGTGAAGGACCCGGCTCCGCTGACACCCCTGACAGCGAAATCCGGCCCCATCGTGTGCTCGTGAGTCGACGCTCCCCACAGCGTGTGACCCATTGACCCGAGCTCAATGGAGCCATCCTCAGGGACACCCCGGGCGTAAACCACACTTGCGTGGTCTCGTTTTCACAACATCGATCCGCGGCAGAAACCCGAAATCCGGACAAAGGGATCAGAGACAGACACGTGCGAAACGGACGGTTAGCTCACCTTCCGGAGTGTCACGGTCGGTATGCGGACACAAGAACGCAACAATCCGCTTGACAGACGTGAGAAAGCGAACAGCCCCTTCCGGCACGGAGATCCGTGGCGGAAGGGGCTGTCCCCCGGGGCGCCGGCGCCGCCGGCACTCCCGAACTAACCGAACTGCGCTGTTACTTGGCGGCCTTCGCGCGGGAGGCGGTGCGCGAACGCTCCTTCTGGTCCAGGACGACCTTGCGGATGCGGACGGCCTCCGGGGTCACCTCGACGCACTCGTCGTCGCGGCAGAACTCCAGGGACTGCTCCAGGGAGAGCTTGCGCGGCGGAACGATCGCCTCGAACGAGTCGGCCGACGAGGACCGCATGTTCGTGAGCTTCTTCTCCTTGGTGATGTTCACGTCCATGTCGTCGGAGCGCGAGTTCTCGCCGACGATCATGCCCTCGTACACCTCGGTGCCGGGGTCGGTGAACAGCACGCCGCGCTCCTGCAGGTTGGTCATCGCGAACGCGGTGACCGCACCGGCGCGGTCGGCGACCAGGGAGCCGTTGTTGCGGGTCTGCAGCGCGCCGAACCACGGCTCGTGGCCCTCGTGGATGGAGTGCGCGATGCCGGTGCCCCGGGTCTGCGTCAGGAACTCCGTACGGAAGCCGATGAGGCCGCGGGACGGGACGACGAACTCCATGCGGACCCAGCCGGAGCCGTGGTTGGACATGTTGTCCATGCGGCCCTTGCGGACGCCCATCAGCTGGGTGACGGCGCCCATGTGCTCCTCGGGCACGTCGATCGTCATGCGCTCGACCGGCTCGTGGACCTTGCCGTCGACCTCCTTGGTGACGACCTGCGGCTTGCCGATGGTCAGCTCGAAGCCCTCGCGGCGCATCTGCTCGACCAGGATGGCGAGCGCGAGCTCACCGCGGCCCTGGACCTCCCAGGCGTCGGGGCGGTCGGTGTCGAGGACGCGCAGCGAGACGTTGCCGATCAGCTCGCGGTCCAGGCGGTCCTTCACCTGGCGGGCGGTGACCTTGCGGTCCTTGACCGCGGCCTTGGCGTCGGCGCCCTTGCCGGAGCCTCCGCGGCCGACCAGCGGGGAGGTGTTGGTGCCGATGACCATGGAGATCGCCGGCTCGTCCACCGTGATGAGCGGGAGGGCGACCGGGTTCTCCGGGTCGGCCAGCGTCTCACCGATCATGATGTCGGGGATACCGGCGACGGCGCAGATGTCACCGGGGCCGGCGACCTCGGCCGGCTTGCGGGTGAGCGCCTCGGTCATCATCAGCTCGGTGATGCGGACGTTGGAGATCGAGCCGTCGCGCTTGATCCACGCGACCGTCTGGCCCTTGCGCAGCTCGCCCTGCTCGACGCGGAGCAGCGCGATGCGGCCGAGGAAGTTGTCGGCGTCGAGGTTGGTGACGTGGGCCTGGAGCGGCGCGTCCTCCTCGTACGTCGGGGCCGGGACGTGCTCCAGGATGGTGGAGAAGAACGGCTCCAGGTTGTCGCTGTCCGCGGGGACGGTGCCGTCCTGCGGCTTGGTCAGCGAGGCGATGCCGTCACGGCCGCAGGCGTAGACGATCGGGAACTCGATCTGGTCCTCGTCCGCGTCCAGGTCCAGGAACAGGTCGTACGTCTCGTTGACGACCTCGTCGATCCGGGAGTCCGGGCGGTCCGTCTTGTTGATGCACAGGATGACGGGCATCCGGGCCTGGAGGGCCTTGCGGAGCACGAAGCGGGTCTGCGGCAGCGGACCCTCGGAAGCGTCGACCAGCAGGACGACGGCGTCGACCATCGACAGACCGCGCTCGACCTCGCCACCGAAGTCGGCGTGGCCGGGGGTGTCGATGATGTTGATCGTGATCGGGGCCCCGCCGTCCTTGGGGTGGTACTTCACCGCCGTGTTCTTGGCGAGGATCGTGATGCCCTTCTCACGCTCCAGGTCGTTCGAGTCCATCATGCGGTCGTCGAGCTGCTGGTGGGCGGCGAAGGCGCCGGCCTGCTTCAGCATGGCGTCGACGATGGTCGTCTTGCCGTGGTCGACGTGGGCGACGATGGCGACGTTGCGGATGTCGTGGCGCGTGGGCACTGCGGCGCTTCTCCCGGGATCGTGGATGGCGTCACGTACGGCCTGGTACGCGAGCCTTGCCGGGCGGAAAACCTGCCACGGCCTTACCCCATCCTACGTCGCGTGGCGGGAAGTGCCTCCCGGGGGGTCTGTCAAGAGGCCGTGCGGCTGACTGCGACCGGGCTGTGGGTGGGGGGTCCGGCGATCTGCGCCGCGGGAGTCCCGATCGGGCGCTGCAGTGCTGTTTCAGCTGCTCGGACGCCTGCTGCCACGGGCTTTCCGAGCGGTGGTGCTCCGGGTCAATGGGTACCCACGACCTTGCCCGCCGGGGGTCCGGCGGGCAAGCGACTTGAGTCACTTCTGAGCTTGTGACCCGCGGGTCAACCTGACTGGCCCCGCTTTGTCACTTGTTCTTCTCCTTTCCTTCCGTGGAGCCCGGTTCCCGGCCCTTCGGGGCCTTCTTCCAGCCGATGTCCTGGAAGCGCGGAGTGGCCAGCCCGAAGGCTCCCGCGTTGGCCACCGCCGGCTTCACCGCCACCAGCTCGGGGCGCTGGTAGAGCGGGATGGAGCCCGCCGCGGCCCAGATGCGGGCGTCGGCCTTGCGCATCAGATCGCGGGAGGCCTCCTCGTCCAGCTCGGCCACGGCCTGGTCGAACAGCTGGTCGATGTGGTCGGTGCCGACCCGGGTGTAGTTCTGCTCCACCAGCAGCGACCCGTCGGCGGCCGGCTCCGGCTTGGCGAAGATCGGGCGGGCGTCGGTGGCCGGATAGGCGGTCGCCGGCCAGGAGTACAGGGCCAGGTCGTACTGGCCCGAGGCGATGTGGTCCTTGAAGAAGCTCTCGTCGGCCACCTTCGTCAGCTCGGTGGCCACGCCGACCTTCCGGAGCATCTGCGAGATCCGCTCCCCCACCGTGCGCAGCGACTCCGAGCCGGGCCCGGACGGCAGGACGAAGCGCAGGCTGAGCGCCTTGCCGTCCTTGGCCAGCATGTTCCCGGAGGTCCGCGGTGGCTGCGCCGGCGCCGGAGCCGGGCTGGCGCTGGCGCTGGCGCCGGACGTGGCCGCGGGGGCGTTCTCCGGCTGCTGCCCGCCGACGGGACCGGGGGCCTTGGCGTCGCCGGCGGCATCGGCGTCGGCCGCGGAGGATTCGTCCGCGCCTTCGTCCTCGGGCGCACGACCCGTGCGGGCGGCGAGGGCCGCGGCCTGTGCGAGGAGGGCCTGCCGCTGCTCCACCGCGTACGCGGCGGCGACCTGCGGCAGCGTGCTCCCCTCGGCGGGGGCGAAGGCCGGGCGGAACCCGGGCAGCCCCCGCTCCAGGGCGGCCGCGCGGACATCGCCGTTGCGCTGGTCCTCCTGGCCCACGATGTACAGGCCGTCATTGCCGGTGCCCGGCCCGGCCGTGTTCCTGCGGTCGCCCTGCGACCCTGCCGGCTGCTCGGCCTGCGACCCCGCCGGCTGCTCGGCCTGCTTCTCCGCCTGCCCGTCCGTCTGCTGGTCCGCCTGCCCGTCCGTCTGCTGGTCCGCCTCCGGGCCGGCCTTCGCACCCGTCTCCGGCGGAGTGAGAACCCCGCCCCGGCGCCAGCCGGCGTCCGCCAGCAGCGCCTGCGCCGCCTTGGTGTCCTGGCCGCCGAGCGCGTCGCTGTTGTCCGCGTACGCCCGCTGCCCGGCCAGCGCCAGATGGCTGCCGACCGGCCGCACCGGCAACCCCAGCGGCTTCAGCACGATCTCGGCCAGTTCCCGGCGGTCGATCGCCCGGGCCACGGCCCGGCGGACCCGCTCGTCGGCCAGCGGGCCGGAGGCCCCGTTCAGGGCCAGCTGGGTGTACGCCGGCTCCAGGGACCTGCGGACGGTGTAGCCGCGCAGCGCCTCGGACTCCGGGGTGGCCTCCACGGCCTGGGCGCCTGCCTCGCCCGGGGACCGGGTGGCGTCCCGGCGGGCCTGGGTGATGCGGTCCGAGGTCGCCCGGTCGACCTCGGCCAGGTCGACCGTGCCGGCTGCCAGCGCCTTCGCCCGCTCGGCCCGGGGCACGGCGGTCAGGACCAGCGAGTCCAGCTTGGCCGGCCGGCCCCACCAGCGGGGGTTGCGGGTCAGCGCGGCGGTGCCCGTCTTCTTGTCGATGGCCCCGAGGGTGAACGGGCCGGCGGTGACCTTCAGGGTGCCGCGGGCGCCCTCGTTGAAGGCGTCGGGGGTGCCCGTGACCTGCTTGGGGTAGAGCGGGGAGAACAGGGAGCGCCAGTCCGTGTACGGCTTGGCGAAGGTGACCCGGACCTCCAGGTCGTTCCGGCCGCGCTCGATCTTCTCGATCCGCTCGTAGCCGGCGTTGCGGGCGGTCCAGTACGCCGAGTCCTTGCCGCTCAGGGCCCGCCACTGGGAGACGAAGTCGGGGGCGCCGATCTCCCGACCGTCGCTCCACACGGCCTGCTGGTGCAGCTTGTACACGACGACCTGCTTGGGCTCCCGCTCGACGATCTGCGCCTTCTCCAGGAAGTCCGGGTTGGCCGTCGGCCGCCCCTTGTCGTCCAGCGTGAACAACTGGGGCAGCACCGCCCCGGCGATCCGCGTGGTCGTGGCGTCGGCATCGGCCTGGAAGACGTTCAGGGTGTCGGGGAGGTCGTCCACGGCCCACCGCAGGACGCCACCGTCGGCGATCATGTCGCGGGCCGTCGCCGCGATGTCCGGACCGGCGGCAGCGGGGCCTCCCTCGTCCCCCGCGCCGCAGCCCGCGAGCAGCGGCAGTGCGAGGACTCCCGAGGTCAGCAGCGCCAGGGATCTGCGCCTTCTCTGGGACATGGGTGCTACCTCCGGGGCGGGGCGTGAAGGGGGCGTAAAGGTCGTGCGAGGGGGCGCACAGGTGCGCGACTTGATCACGTTCGGCGGTATTTGCGGCTGATCACACCGGGTGCAGAACCACACTGAAATCCACCGCCCGCCGCACCCCCCGCAGCCGCCCTGCGCCACGCCGGGAAGCCCACCCGTGCGGACCAATCCGGGTTGCGGCCGGGACGCGCGTTCCCTCACGAGAGGGATGAGAATGGACGCAGGGAGGGGCGCACAGATCGCGCCTGCGCGCCCGGATTCGCTGCACGTCCCTTCACAAGCGGGGACGGGAGGCGCGACACTCGCAGGCGCACATGAGCGTTGCCACCGCAACCTGCGGAAGTGAGGGCAAGTCATGTCCCTGCAGGACGATTTGAACGCCGTACGGCGCAACCTGGACGAGCTCACCCGCAAGGTCGAGCAGCTGGAGCAGCAGGCCTCCCGGCAAAAAACGGAAGGCAACCGTACGACGGCCGCGGACCCGTCCCGGATGGTGACCATCCCGGACGCCCCGTACGACACCGCACTGTGGACGGACAGCGACGACGAGGGACTCGGCGCCCGCGACCGCCGGGCACCCTGACCCCCAGCAGTCGAACCCCGTCACCCACCCCATCGGACCCGGCCACCGCGCCCGCGCGGCGGCCGGGTCTCCTGGGCCACCCCTGACCCTCCCGGAGTCACCCTTGGCCACAGGCACCGAACCACCCCGGCCGCTCACCGGCGTCCACGGACCCTCCCGGGCGGCGATCCCCGCCCGCCACCTGCGCACCGACCGTTGGTGGCTGGCCCCCGCCGGCACCGCGGCCGGGCTGCTCGCCTTCATCGCCTACTCGACCTGGCGGGCCTTCGCGAACGCCCACTACTACGCGGCCCCGTACGTCTCCCCGTTCTACTCGCCCTGCCTGGCGGAGAACTGCGAGGAGATGCGCGCCGGCCCCAACCTCGACCTGTTCGGCAGCTGGTGGGGCCTGTCCCCCGCCCTGCTGATCCTCGTCTTCCCGCTCGGCTTCCGGCTGACCTGCTACTACTACCGCAAGGCGTACTACCGCAGCTTCTGGGCCTCCCCGCCCGCCTGCGCGGTCGCCGAGCCGCACGCCGCGTACACGGGCGAGAGCCGCCTCCCGCTGCTCCTGCAGAACGCCCACCGGTACTTCTTCTACACGGCCCTGCCGGTGGCGGCCATCCTCACGTACGACACCGTGCTGACCTTCCGCAACGACCGCTACGAATGGGGCCACATGGGCCTCGGAACACTGCTGTTCGTCGTCAACATCGTGCTGATCTGGGGCTACACGGCGTCCTGCCACTCCTGCCGGCACATCATGGGCGGCCGCCTGAAGCACTTCTCCCGCCACCCCGTCCGCTACCGGCTGTGGGGCTGGGTCAGCCGCCTCAACGGCCGGCACATGCAGTTGGCGTGGGCCTCCCTGATCAGCGTCGCCGCGTGCGACCTGTACGTGTACCTGCTCGCCACCGGCGCGTTCACCGACCCGAGGATCTTCTGACATGGCTGAAGTCGACCGGCAGCAGTGGGACGTGGTCGTGGTCGGCGCGGGCGGCGCCGGACTGCGGGCCGCCATCGAGGCCCGCGAACGCGGCGCCCGGACCGCCGTGATCTGCAAGTCCCTCTTCGGCAAGGCCCACACGGTGATGGCGGAGGGCGGCATCGCCGCCTCCATGGGCAACGTCAACGAGCACGACAACTGGCAGGTGCACTTCCGCGACACCCTGCGCGGCGGCAAGTTCCTCAACCAGTGGCGGATGGCCGAACTGCACGCGAAGGAGGCCCCCGACCGCGTCTGGGAACTGGAGACCTGGGGCGCCCTCTTCGACCGCACCCCCGACGGACGGATCTCCCAGCGCAACTTCGGCGGCCACGAGTACCCGCGCCTCGCCCACGTCGGCGACCGCACCGGCCTCGAACTGATCCGCACCCTCCAGCAGAAGGTCGTCGCCCTCCAGCAGCAGGACTTCAAGGAGACCGGCGACCACGAATCCCGCCTGAAGGTCTTCCAGGAGTGCACGGTCACCCGGGTCCTCAAGGACGGCGACCGGGTCTCCGGCACCTTCTGCTACGCACGCGAATCCGGCCGCTTCTTCGTCCTGGAGGCCCCCGCCGTGGTCCTGGCCACCGGCGGCATCGGCAAGTCCTTCAAGACCACCTCCAACTCCTGGGAGTACACCGGCGACGGCCACGCCCTGGCCCTGCTCGCCGGCGCACCCCTGCTCAACATGGAGTTCGTCCAGTTCCACCCGACCGGCATGGTCTGGCCGCCCTCGGTCAAGGGCATCCTCGTCACCGAGTCCGTCCGCGGCGACGGCGGCGTCCTGCGCAACAGCAACGACGAGCGGTTCATGTTCGACTACGTCCCGGACGTCTTCAAGGAGAAGTACGCCCAGACCGAGGACGAGGCCGACCGCTGGTACGAGGACCCGGACAACAACCGGCGCCCACCGGAGCTGCTGCCCCGCGACGAGGTGGCCCGCGCCATCAACGCCGAGGTCAAGGCGGGCCGCGGCTCCCCGCACGGCGGCGTCTTCCTCGACGTGTCCACCCGCATGCCGGCCGACCGGATCAAGCGGCGCCTGCCCTCCATGTACCACCAGTTCAAGGAGCTGGCGGACGTGGACATCACCGCCGAGCCGATGGAGGTCGGCCCCACCTGCCACTACGTGATGGGCGGGATCGCCGTCGACTCCGAGACCGCCGCCGCGCAGGGCGTCCCCGGTCTCTTCGCGGCGGGCGAGGTCGCGGGCGGCATGCACGGCTCGAACCGCCTCGGCGGCAACTCCCTCTCCGACCTCCTCGTGTTCGGACGCCGTGCCGGCCTGCACGCGGCCGAGTACGCGGCGTCCGCCGGCCGGCCCGAGGCCCGCCAGGACCAGATCGACGCCGCAGCAGCAGAGGCGCTGGCCCCCTTCCACGCCACCGACGGCGCGGAGAACCCGTACACCCTCCACCAGGAACTCCAGACGACCATGAACGACCTCGTCGGCATCATCCGCCGCGAGGCCGAGATGGCCGAGGCGCTCCGGAAGCTGGCCTCCCTCCGCCGACGCGCCGCCCGCGCCGGCGTCGAGGGACACCGCCAGTTCAACCCGGGCTGGCACCTCGCACTGGACCTGCGGAACATGCTGCTGGTCAGCGAGTGCGTGGCCCGCGCCGCCCTGGAACGCACCGAGAGCCGCGGCGGCCACACCCGCGAGGACTGCCCGTCCATGGACCGGTCCTGGCGCCCGGTGAACCTCCTGTGCCGCCCGGTGGAGCCCGCGCCCGCGGACCCGGCCGCCGACCGCATCGTCCTCCAACGGATCCGCACCGAGCCCATCCGCCCCGACCTGCTGGCGCTCTTCGAAAAGGAAGAGCTGGTCAAGTACCTCGCCGAAGAGGAGCTCTACGAGTGAGCACATACGACGCCCGCTTCCGGATCTGGCGGGGCGACTCCGAGGGTGGGGACCTGCGCGACTTCACCGTCGAGGTGCACGACGGCGAGGTCGTCCTGGACATCGTCCACCGCCTCCAGGCGACCCAGGCCCCGGACCTCGCGGTGCGCTGGAACTGCAAGGCCGGCAAGTGCGGTTCGTGCAGCGCCGAGGTCAACGGCCGCCCCCGGCTCATGTGCATGACGCGCATGTCGGTCTTCGACCGCGCGGAAACGGTCACCATCACCCCCCTGCGCGCCTTCCCGGTGGTCCGCGACCTGGTGACGGACGTCTCCTTCAACTACACGAAGGCCCGCGAGGTCCCGTCCTTCGTCCCCCCACCGGACGTGCCGGCGGGCGCGTACCGGATGCAGCAGATGGACGTGGAGCGCTCCCAGGAGTTCCGCAAGTGCATCGAGTGCTTCCTCTGCCAGGACACCTGCCACGTCGTACGTGACCACGAGGAGAACAAACCGGCCTTCGCCGGACCGCGCTTCCTGATGCGCGTCGCGGAACTCGACATGCACCCCCTCGACGCCGCCCACGAAACAGGCCTGGACCGCAAGCGCACCGCCCAGGAGGACCACGGCCTCGGCTACTGCAACATCACCAAGTGCTGCACGGAGGTCTGCCCGGAAGGCATCAGGATCACCGACAACGCCCTGATCCCGCTCAAGGAACGGGTGGTGGACCGCAAGTTCGACCCCTTGGTGTGGCTCGGCTCGAAAATCACCCGCCGCACCTGACCCCACCGCCCGCCCCCGCCGGCGGGGGCGGGCGCCGTGCGGCTCCGGTCGCGGGGGTGCGGTGGCGCCCATACGCTCCCCCATGTGATGCCGTCGAGGAGGAGAGCGACCACCGGAGCAGTCGACCGGGCCGTCCGGGGCATCCGGGGTGTGCTCGTGTTCTCCGGCTTTCTGCTCGGGGTGGCCGGACCGGTGGGTGCCTGTGCTGCCGCGGCTGTGGTGGTGCCCGCCGAGGATCCCGTCACCCTGTCCCGGCAGGGGCAGGTCACCGACCGGGTGGGGGCCGTCGGCGAGGGGGCGGCGGCCGGTGTCGCCGCTGCGCTGGACCGGCTGTACCGCGATCACGGGGTACAGCTCTTCGTGGTGTACGTGAACGACTTCTCCGGGCGGTCGCCGCAGGGCTGGGCCGACGCCACCGCCCAGAAGAACGGGCTCGGCCGGGACGATCTGCTGCTCGCCGTGGCCACCGGGTCCCGTACGTACGCCTATTCGGCCGACGTGGGCGCCGGGTTCACCGAGGAGCAGCTCGCGGCGGTCGCCCGTACGGCGATCGAGCCCGCGCTGCGGCAGAACGACTGGGCGGGCGCTGCGGTGGGTGCGGCGAACGGCTACGGGGCCGTCCTGGCCGGCAAGCCGGTTCCGACGCCGGCGATCACACCGGGCGAGCCCGATCCGGGTGGGGGCGGGGGCGGGGAGAGCGGTGCCGGGGACTTCGTGCTGCCGGTGGTGGCGGTCGGGGCGGCGGCTGCGCTCGGCGCGTACGCGTACACGCGGCGCAAGCGCAGGGGTGCCGTGCCGGGCGGTTCGCGCACCACGACCGGTTGGGGGGAGCGGCCCGCGACCACGACGGCCCTGCCGCTGCCCGACCTCGACGCGAAGGCCGGGGCGTTGTTGGTGGACACCGACGACGCGGTCCGCACCAGCTCCGAGGAGCTCGGCTTCGCCTCGGCGCAGTTCGGGGAGGCGGCGGTGGCCTCCTTCGCGGAGGCCGTGGCCTTCGCGGACGGGGAGCTGACGGCGGCGTTCCGGCTGCGCCAGCAGCTGGACGACGCCTACCCGGAGGATGATGCGACCCGGCGGCGGATGCTGGACGAGATCGTGGCCCGGTGCAGTGAGGCGAACCGGCGGCTCGACGCCGAGGCCGCGGACTTCGACCGGCTGCGGGACCTGGAGCGCAACGCGCCGCAGGCCCTGGCGGAGGTGGAGGCCCGGGTACGCGATCTGACGGGGCGTGCGGTGACGGCGGCGGCGACCCTGACCGCGCTGCGCGGGCGGTACGCGGACTCGGCGTCGGCCCCGGTCGCCGGGCACGCGGAACGGGCCGGGGACCGGCTGCGGTTCGCGACCGACCACGTGGACCGGGCGCGGGAGGCGGTCGGCTCCGACAGTGGCGCGGCGGCCGTGCACGTACGGGCCGCGGAGGGCGCGGTGGACCAGGCGGCGATCCTGGTGGACGCGGTGGAGCGGCGGGCGCAGGAGCTGGCGGAGGCGGCGGGCAAGCTGCCGGGTGCGCTGACGGAGACGGAGGCGGACCTGGCCGATGCCCGCGGGCTGCTGTCGGGGACGGTGCAGGGGGCGTCGACGGCGGATCTGCGGGGGCGGACGGGGCGGGCGGAGGCGGCGGTGGCCGCGGTGCGTCAGGAGGTGGCGGCGGGCCGGTACGACCCGATCGACGCCCTGCGCCGGGTCGAGGAGGCCGATGCGGCGCTGGACGAGGCACTGTCGGCGGCGCGGGAGCAGGAGACGGGCCGGCGGCGGGCGGCGGCGCTGCTGGAGCAGGCGCTGCTGTCGGCGCGGAGTGCGGCGGCCGCGGCGGCGGACTACGTCACGACCAGTCGGGGTGCGGTGGGTAGCCGCGCCCGTACCCGGCTGGCGGAGGCGCAGCGGCAGCTGGAGCGGTCGGAGCAGTTGGCGGAGTCGGACGCGGCGTCCGCGCTGGCGGCGGCGCAGCGGGCGGACGGGCTGGCGCGGGAGGCGCAGCGGTTGGCCGAGGAGGACGTACGGGGTTTCCAGGACCCGTTCGGCGGCGGCCGGCAGCGGGAGGGGGGCGGTGGCATGGGCGGTGCGGTGCTCGGCGGGATCGTCCTCGGCGAGATCCTGCGCGGGGGGCGTGGCGGAGGCGGGTTCGGTGGTGGGGGGTTCGGTGGTGGGGGGTTCGGGCCGGGTTCGTTCGGTGGTGGGGGGACCCGTGGCCGCATGGGCGGCGGCGGCCGCTTTTGACTCCCCTACTTGGTGCAAGGAGCGTCCCGTGAGCAAGCAGACCGTCCTCGGCCGTGTCGCCCGGCTCGCCAGGGCCAACATCAACGCGTTGTTGGACCAGGCGGAGGATCCGCAGAAGATGCTGGACCAGCTGATCCGCGACTACACCAACAACATCTCGGAGGCGGAGCAGGCGGTGGCGACCACCATCGGCAACCTGCGGATGCTGGAGGCGGACCACCGCGAGGACGTGGACGCGGCGGCGGAGTGGGGCCGCAAGGCGCTGGCGGCGAGCCGGAAGGGGGACGAGCTGCGGGCGGGCGGGTCGGCGGCGGAGGCAGACCGGTTCGACCACCTCGCGAAGGTGGCGCTGGGCCGGCAGCTCCAGTCGGAGCGGGAGGCCGCGACGGCGGCGCCGGTGATCGCCGCGCAGACGGAGGTCGTCGACCGGTTGAAGGCGGGTCTGGAGGCGATGCGGGGGAAGCTCACCGAGTTGACGGCGAAGCGCGACGAGCTGGTGGCCCGCGTCCGGGCGGCCGAGGCGCAGAACAGGATGCTGGACGCGGTGGAGAGCATCGACGTCACGGACCCGACGAGCGACCTGAGCCGGTTCGAGGACAAGGTGCGGCGGGAGGAGGCGCGGGCTCTGGGCCGGCAGGAGCTGGCGGCCTCGTCCCTGGACGCGCAGTTCGAGGCCTTGGACGATCTGGGCCGGTCCGCCGAGGTCGAGGCGCGGCTCGCGGCCCTGAAGTCCGGCGGGGCGGCCTGACCCGCCGGTTGCGGTCGCACGAGAACGGTGGCGTGTCGCTCCAGGCGGTGCGCAGCAGGGCGATGGCCTCTTCGGTCCGGCCCAGTCCCCGGTGTGCGGCCGGAGCAGTGCGTACGCCTCGGTGGCGCGGCCGGTGCGGGCGAGC
The DNA here is from genome assembly GCF_051550185.1 of Streptomyces pallidus (ex Mingjun et al. 2026). NCBI lineage: Bacteria > Bacillati > Actinomycetota > Actinomycetes > Kitasatosporales > Streptomycetaceae > Streptomyces > Streptomyces pallidus (ex Mingjun et al. 2026). Next base: position 2,932,592 of record NZ_CP196181.1, read on the forward strand.
AGCCGGGCCAAGGCGGCGAGGCCCGGGCGGGTCGCCCGGGCGGGTCGCCCGGGCGGGTCGCCCGGGCGGTCAGCGGCCCGGCTCGGGTCGCGTTCCGCCCGGGCGGTCTCCTCACCCGTACATGTTCAGGAGCTGTTCCGCCGACAGTTCCGGTGTCGGGTCGCCCTCCTCGCCCGGGAGGGGCAGCTCGAACCAGACGGTCTTGCCGCGGTGGGTGCGTCGGGTTCCCCAGCCGGCGGAGAGCATGCCGACCAGCTGGAGGCCGCGTCCTCCCTCGTCGGTGTCGCGGGCCCGGCGGCGGCGCGGCTGGACGAGGTTGCCGTCCCACACCTCGCACACCAGGGTCCGGTCCAGCAGCAGCCGGAGCCGGATCTCGCCCTCCCCGTACCGCAGGGCGTTGGTGACGAGTTCGCTGACGAGCAGTTCGGTGGTGTCGAGGAGTCCCTCCAGGCCCCAGGCGGGCAGTTTCGCCCGGGCCAGTTCTCGGGCGCGGCCCACGGAGCGGGCTTCGCGGGGCAGTTGCCAGTCTCCGACGGCTTCGACGGGGAGCCCTTGGACGCGGGCCATGAGCAGGGCGATGTCGTCTTCTCCGTGTCGGGTGTCGAGGGTGTTGAGGACGTGGTCGCAGACGTCCTCCAGGGGGCGTACCGGGTCGGCCAGTGCTTCGCGCAGGCCGCGCAGGCCTTCCTCCAACGGGTGGTCGCGGGATTCGACGAGGCCGTCGGTGTAGAGGGCGAGCAGGGCTCCCTCGGGGAGGTCGATCTCGACCTCCTCGAAGGGTTCGCCGCCCACCCCGAGGGGCATGCCGGGCGGGACCTCCAGGAGCAGGGCGGGCCGGGGCGGGGCGCCCGGTTCGGGCGGTTCGACGAGCACGGGCGGCATGTGGCCGGCGTTGGCGATGGTGCAGCGTCGGGTGACGGGGTCGTAGACGGCGTACACGCAGGTGGCGAGGTACACCTCGGAGCGGTCGGCGTCGCGGGAGTGCAGGGCTGCGCGGGAGGCCTGCTGGGAGCCGCCGGGGACGCCGAGTCCGCGGGCGATCTCGTCGAGCGCGGTGAGCACCTCGGCCGGCTCCAGGTCGAGCAGGGCCAGGGTGCGTACGGCGGTGCGCAGTTCGCCCATGGCGACGGCGGCCCGCAGGCCGCGGCCCATGACGTCGCCGACGACGAGGGCGGTGCGGTGTCCGGGCAGTTCGATGACGTCGAACCAGTCGCCGCCGACTTCGGTGGCTGCGTTGCCGGGCAGGTAGCGGCAGGCGATGTCGAGGCCGGCGGCTTCGGGGTCGCCGGGCGGGAGCAGGCTGCGTTGCAGTATCAGGGCCCGTTCGTGTTCGCGTCGGTAGAGGCGGGCGTTGTCGATGCAGACGGCGGCGCGGGCGGCGAGTTCGACGGCGACGGCCCGGTCGCGTTCGCCGAAGGGTTCGCTGCCCTTGGTGCGGGAGAACTGGGCGAGTCCGACGACGGTGTCGTGCGCGACCATCGGCACGACGAGCGTGGACTGGACGAGGTCGTCGGGGCCGCCGCCTTCGATGATGCGCGGCCGGGCGGTGCGCAGGGCCAGTGCTCCGGGGGAGGCGGCCGGGTAGCGGTGGGTCTCGCCGACGGCGACGGCGGCGCCGGCCCCGGACAGGGGGGCGTCGGAGACGGCGGAGGCGAAGGCGACCCGCCGCAGCGGTGCGGAGGGGGCGCGTCCGTTGCGTTGTCCGGGGGGTAGGGAGGGGACGCCGGGGCCTTGGGGGCGGGCGGGCCGGTCGTCGTCGCCGAGGAGCAGCCCCTGGTAGAGGTCGACGGCGGCGAGGTCGCAGAAGCCGGGGACGGTGACGTGGAGGAGTTCGCGGGCGGTGGTCTCCAGGTCGAGGGAGTTGCCGATGCGGTGCCCGGCTTCGTTGAGGAGGGCGAGATTGCGCCGTACGCCGGCGGCCTCGCGGGCGGCGAGGTGGCGGCGGGTGACGTCGGTGCCGATGCCGGCGACGCCGACGGGGCGGCCGCTGGCGCCGTGGACGCGGTAGAGGTTGATGGACCAGTGGCGGTTCTCGCGCCGGCCGGGGGCGGCGCCGGTGATCCGCAGGTCGGTGACGGCTTCCCCGGTTTCCAGGACCCGGCGCAGGGCCTCGGTCATGCGTTCGGCCTCCTGCGGGGGGAGGTAGTCGTGGACGGTGCGGCCGCGGTGTTCCTCGACGGCGCCGCCGAAGACGGTGGCGAAGCGGCGGTTGGCCCGCTGGACGGCGAGGTCGGTGCCGAAGAGCAGGAAGCCGAAGGGAGATTGGCCGAATATGGCCTGTGAGGCGGCGAGGTCGGACTCGATGCGGCGCAGGGCGCGGACGTCGACGACGACGCAGAGTGCGGCGCGTTCGGCGGTTTCGGTCTGGGTGGGCATCACGTAGATCTCGGCCACGCCGTGGGCGCCGTTCCCGCCGGGGATGCGGAAGGGGACGAGGCCCGTCCATTCCTTGCCGTCGAGGATCTCGGCCACCCGCCGGTGGCCGCCTTCTCGCAGTTCGGGCGGCATGAAGGCCTCGACGGGGTCGCGTCCCACGACCTGTGCGGCGGTCAGTCCGAACAGTTCCTCGGCGCGCAGGCTCCACTGGTCGACGAGGCCGTCCGGCCCGATGGAGAACGATGCGACCTTGATGTAGTCATATATCGAGCCAGGCGGGCTGCTGTGCCACAGGGAGTCGTGCCATGCCTCCCCGGGCACTCGCGCCTGATGTGCCTGCGCAGGTATCTCGCTCACGCGACCGTCCCCTCCAGCTCACCGCAACCGGACCGGCCATGACCGAAGTATTCAGCACCACGGCCCCGGACGGCACGGCGTTCCCGATCACGAAAAGGTCCCGACTGTTTCGAGCCATGCCGGGTGATCGTCGGCCACCCTTCACCTTGTTACTCACCAGGAAGAGCCAACTCGAACCACACCGTCTTGCCCGACTTGCCGTGACGTGTACCCCAGCGCCGTGCCGTGGCGGCCACCAGGTGCAGCCCCCGGCCGCCCTCGTCGTCGGCTTTGGCGACGCGTTCGCGGGGCGGATCCGGAAGCGGATCGGAGACCTCCACGAGTAGGGCGGCCCCTTCTGCGGGGTTCTCGGGCGGGCTCTCGTCGGGCTGCTCGCGGCGCTCCAGCCGGACCCCGATCGGGCCCGAGGCGTAACGCAGGGAGTTGGTGACCAGCTCGCTGACCAGCAGGACGGTCACGTCACCGACGGAATCGAGGCCCCAGGTGCGGAGCTGGCCCCGCACGGCGTGGCGTGCGGTGCGGACGGCACCGGGCTCGGCCGGGAAGGCCCACTCGGCACATTCGCCGTCTGCGTCGATCACGCCGATCACTTCCCGGGCCTGCAGCGGCCCCCGTCCGGTTCAGCCGGGAGAGGGCCTCTTGGGGCGGTACACGATTAGGTACTAATAGCGACATACCCCCTATTCGCGGCGACGTACCACGCATCCCCCGGGCACCGGCGCACTGTGGCACGGACGGACGGGGGTGCGATCCTCATGCGCCCCGTTGCGACCCGGTGTGCGCGGTGCGCATCCGGCGCCCGATCTCGGCCACCGCGGGCCGGTCCTGGTCGAGCCAGTCCACCGAGTCCAGTTCCGCGGGGTCGAGCCAGCGCAGCTCGTCGTGGTCCTCCAAGGGCGCGGGCTCGCCGGAGAGCAGCCGCGCGGTCCACACGTGCAGGACGAGTCCGGGCTGCAGCGGCCACGCCCCCGGGATGCGCTCCACCGGCGCGGCCTCCACGCCGAGCTCCTCGCGCAGTTCGCGGACCAGCGCCTCGGCGTCGGTCTCGCCGGGCTCGGCCTTGCCTCCGGGCAGCTCCCAGCGGCCGGCCAGCTCCGGGGGCGCGCTGCGCCGGGCGGCCAGCAGGCGGCCCTCATGACAAAGGGCTCCGCCCACGACCACACGTTCCGTCATGGGGCGGAGCCTATGCCACTGCCTCGACGGTCAGTTCGTCGTGGCCGTCTGGCCGATCCGTTCGACCCAGTAGAGCTGCTCGTGTCCGCGGTCGTCGAGGCTGTCGACCACCTTCTGCGCCTCGGCGCGGGTGGGGTAACGGCCCACCCGGTAGCGGTTGCCGTTGTCGTCCTGACGTATGACCAGCCACGGGAGCAGGGCACCGCTGTCGTTCATCGCGTCTCACCCTCCGCCGATCCACCTGCCCGGGAAACCCCATTGCGCATATGCCCGAGCTTACGCCCGACCTTTACTGAGCGGATACGGTTTTTCACGAAGAGGAACCTCGGCGGCGTACGCATCCGGCCACGCGTACGAGTGAGCCGCGCACGCCGGCCCGGACCCGGCGCACCACGGGGGCGGGCGAGCGCCCGTACGCGCCCCTCTGCGGGGGCCGGACCACGGCTCCGGCCCTGGCCGGAGCCGTGGTCCGGCCCGCGCCCCTCTCGGCGGACGCCCCCGGGTCGGGGGCGCGGCGGGGGCGGGCGGAGCGCGGCCGCGCAGGCGCGGGTGAGGGGGCGCGCGGGTGGGGCCGACGCAACGGTGCAGGCCCGCAGCGAACCGGAGCCCCCGGCGCCGGTCGGGATCGCGCCGAAACCCGCCGGTAGGGTTACCGCACCGGGAGGTGGTAGGCGAGGCGGTAGCGGTCCGCCGGGACCACAACGTCGGCGGTTTCGACGGCCCGGCCGGAGGCGTAGTAGGTCCGGCCGATCACCAGCACCACGTGCCCGGGGACCCCGCCCAGCAGCGCGATCTCCTCGGCGAGGCCCGGCCGCGCCCCGACCTCCTCCACCACGTTGTCGACGACGATGTCGATCGCGGCCATCCGGTCGACCACCCCGGAGCCGCCCAGCGGCCCCTCCTCCGGCAGCATCACCGGGGTCCGGCCGGTCACGGCCAGCGGCTCCCACGAGGTGGACAGCATCATCACCTCGCCGGCGTCGCGGAAGACGTACCGCGTCCGCATGACGCGCTCGCCCGGCTCGATGCCGAGCCGCTGCGCGATCGCGGCGGGGGCGACGGCCTGCTCGCTGCTGGACTCCCACGTCCCGCGGGCGCCCGCCTCCGCCTGCTCCTGGCGGAACGGCGTCGACGGCCCGCCCGTGCGGTAGCCGGAGCGGGCGACCCGTCGCGGCACCGGCTGCTCCCTCACGTACGTGCCCGAGCCGGAGCGGCCCTCGACCAGGCCCTCCGCCATGAGGACCTTGCGCGCCTCCAGCGCCACCGTGTCGGAGACCCCGTACTCCTCACGGATCCGGGCCTGCGAGGGGAGGCGGGCGTGCGGGGGCAGGGACCCATCGACGATCTGCCGTCGCAGATCCCCGGCGACGCGCAGATAGGCCGGCTGCTCACCGAAAGCCACTGAGGCCCTCCCATCAGGTTGACAGACAGCCACACCCTCGCAACGGTCGGTTGCACGCCGCAAGCGAGGGCCAGGGTTTCACTCGAAGTGATGAAGGCTGGTCACTCAAACCCCGTTACCGCGCGTCACCTGACGCGTTCCGAGGCGGGCGCGACCGGGGGCCTCCCGCCCGACCGCCCGCCGGACCCGCCTCCGGGCCCGCCACCGGAACCGCCTGCGGAGCCGTCGCCCGGGCCCGGGTCCGCGCTGCGGCCCGGCTCGTCCTCGGCCAGCCATTCCGGCACCGTCGCCGACAGGCCGTACGCCCCGCGCAGCGCCTTCTCCGTCGGCACCGTCAGCGCCGCCGAGGCCCGGTCCCAGGCGTCCTGGAAGTCCGCGGGCCGGACCGCCGCGCCCGCCTTCTGCCACGCCCCGCGCGCCGCCGCGACCTCCTTCAGCTGCGCCCGCGCCGGCCCGGCCAGCTCCGGCCGGCGCGCCGCGACCTCGTCCAGCACCCGGGCCTCCGCGGCCAGGGCCCGGTCCACCTCACGGGCCCACTCGCGGTACGTCGGCAGCGCCTCGTCGAGGTCCTCGTCGGGCCCGTGCCCCAGCGCCAGGTCGACCTCGTTCATCGCGTGCAGGAAGGTCACCTGGTCCGGCTTCAGCATCCCGGCGTCGCCGCGCAGGCTGCCGCGGTGCTCCTCCCCCGCCGTGCCGATCACGCACAGCAGCCGCCGCTCGCCGCCGCCCCACCCCTCCCGCGGGGGCGCGAACCAGAACAGCTCCGCGTACCCCGGCAGCGCCCAGGAGTCCATGGCGTACGCGTCCTGGGCGCGCCAGCAGGCGTCCGTGGCCGCCCGCTTCATCTTCCGGCCGCCGCGGAACTGCGCCGGGTCGAACCGGGTCGAGGAGGTGACCTCCCCGTGGTGCACCTCCGTGCAGGCGACGCGGTAGAACAGCGGGTCCTCGTCGAGCAGGTCCCCGCCGGGGACGTTGAAGCAGTCGCCGGCGCGCAGCTCGTCGATGTCGGTGACCTCCCCCTGGACGTCCTCGTACGGGGAGAGCGTGTCGAGGCGGGAGAAGAGCGGCTCCGCGGCCCGGTCCACGGCCAGGACCAGCAGTGCGGTCGTCACGAGCGACACCGCCAGGCCGGTGATCGCCAGCGGTCTGCCCCGCTCGCCCTTCCCGGCGATCTGGACGAGGGCCACGATCCCGAGGACGATACCGAGCGGCGGCAGGCACAGGAGCCCCACGAGCAGCGACGCGAGCGCGAAACCGTTGAGTGCCGGTTCCCCTTGGTCCGGCCGGGGGGACGGAGCCGGCCAGTGGGGCGGCGACTGGGTGCTCACGGGGTACGGGCTCCATCGCAGGTGTCGCGAACGAATGCGCGAAACAGTACACAGCGGGGGCGACCGTGGTGTCGGTCGCCCCCGCCGGTTCCGGTTCGCCGCGCCCGAGGCCGTCGGTGCGGTGATCCCGGGTCAGGTTCCCTGCACGGGGCCCTGGTTCGGTGCCGGGCTCAGAACTGGAGCGCCCAGGAGTCGATCTTTCCGGTGTCGACGTTGGCGTTGTCGTTCACCCGGAGCTTCCAGACGCCGTTGGCGACCTCCGAGGAGGCGTTGACGGAGTAGGTCTGCAGGACGTTGTCGGCGCTGCCGCCACTGCGGTTGTGCAGGGTGTAGACGGAGCCGTCGGGGGCGACGAGGTCGACCTTCAGGTCGCCGATGTACGTGTGCTTGATGTCGACCGAGACGGCCAGGGCGGCGGGGGCGTTGCCGGGGACCCCGCTGACGGTGAGGGGCGACTCGACGGTCGCGTTGTCGTTGACGGCGTAGTCGGCGGTGTTCTCGAAGCGCGGTCCGCCCGGCGGGGTGGTGCCGCCCCCGACGAACAGCAGGCGGTTCGGGGAGCCGGTTCCGGGGCCGGTCACCACGTTCGGGGTGGCCGCGGCCACCAGGGCCGAGGCGACCTGGGCCGGGGTGTCCGACGGGTTCTGCGACAGGTGCACGGCGGCCGCGCCGGCGACGTGCGGCGAGGCCATCGAGGTGCCGGAGATGGTGTTGGTGGCGGAGTCGCCGGTGCCCCAGGCGGAGGTGATGGAGGAGCCGGGGGCGAAGAGGTCGAGCACGTTGCCGTAGTTGGAGAAGCTGGACTTCGCGTCGCTGCTGGTGGTGGCGCCGACCGTGAGGGCCTCGGTGACGCGGGCCGGGGACTTGGTGTTGGCGTTGGTGGACTCGTTGCCCGCCGCGACCGCGTAGGTGATGCCGGCGGCTATGGAGTTGCGGACGGCGGTGTCGAGCGCGGAGTCGGCCCCGCCGCCGAGGGACATGTTGGCCACGGCCGGCTTGACCGCGTTCCGGGTCACCCAGTCGATGCCGGCGACGACCTGGGCCGTCGTACCGGAGCCGTTGTTGTCGAGGACGCGGACGGCGACGATCTTCGCCTTCTTGGCGACGCCGTAGCTGCCGCCGGCGACGGTGCCGGCGACGTGCGTGCCGTGGCCGTGGCCGTCCTGGGCGGTGTTGTCGTTGTCGACGGCGTCGAAGCCGTAGGAGGCGCGGCCGCCGAAGTCGGTGTGGGTGATGCGCACGCCGGTGTCGATGATGTACGCGGTCACGCCCTCGCCGGCCTTGTCCGGGTAGGTGTAGCTGCTGCCCAGCGGCAGCGCGCGCTGGTCGATGCGGTCCAGGCCCCAGGACGGCGGGCTGGGCTGGGTGCCCTGGGCGCCGTCGACGGTGAAGACGCGGTTCTGCACGACGGACGTGACCGCCGGGTCGGCGGCGAGCTTCCTGGCCTGAGCCTCGGAGACCTCGACGGAGTAGCCGTTGAGGGCGGAGCTGTAGGTGCGGTCGATGCGGGCGCCGTACCTCTTGGCGACGGCCTTGCCTTCGGCCGCGGTCGAACGGGTGGCGTCCTTCAGGGTCACGATGTAGCTGCCGGCCACGGAGCCGGGGGCGCCGGCGTTCTCGATGACGCCCTGCGGGCCGTTGTCGGCCGCCGAGGCGGGGAGCGCGGCGGCCGCGCCGAGCGTGAGGGCCAGGGCGGCGGCCGCGCCGAGCCCGGCGGCCTTCCGGCGGGTGTGACGCATGGACATGTGGGGGGTCCTCCTCGTCGGGGGGTGCGCTTCGGGGATCCGGGACGGCGTCGCGGGCGCCACACGGCGCACACGGTCACGATTACAGACATGGCCATGACAATTCACGGAGGGGCTGCCGCGCTGCCGCCTCCGAAAGGTTGGCGCAGCCTCGCGCCATCCCACAAGGGGAAGGCGAACGCGTAACATCCGTGCCATACAACGGCCATGAACGAGCAAAGGTGCTCCGCACATGACGCACGCAATCCCCGGTTACGTCTGCCCCGACGACGGCACGCGCGCGGATGCCCGGACGGCGCCCTGGTGCTGCCCCGTCTGCAGCGGCCCGTGGGACCTCGACTTCGCACCGGATCCGGCCATCGAGCTCAACCCGTCCGCCGGACCCAACTCGCTCTGGCGGTACGGATCCGCCCTGCCGCTACCGGGCGCTTTCTCCGTCACCCTGTCGGAGGGCAACACTCCGCTGGTCCCGCTCGCGGAGCGGATTCACGCCAAGCTGGACTTCCTGATGCCGACGGGTTCGTTCAAGGACCGGGGCGCGGTGATGCTCGTGGAACTGGCCCGGCGGCTGGGTCCGGAGCGGGTGATCGCGGACAGCAGCGGCAACGCGGGGACGGCCGTGGCGGCGTACTGCGCACGGGCCGGGCTCACATGTGAAATTTTCGTGCCCGAGGGCACATCGGCGAAGAAGACCGAGCAGATGCGGGCCCACGGCGCCGCCGTCCGCGTCGTACCGGGCGGCCGGGAGGCCACCGCCGAGGCGGCCCGGGCCGAGGCCGACCGCCCCGGCGTCTTCTACGCGAGCCACGTCTTCAACCCGTACTTCCTGCACGGCACCAAGACGTACGCGTACGAGGTCTGGGAAGGGCTCGGCGGCCGACTCCCCGAGGCCCTCGTCGTCCCCGTCGGCAACGGCACGCTGCTGCTCGGCGCCGCGCTGGCCGTGGAGGAGCTGGCCCGGCGCGGGGCGCGTCCGCCGGCCCTGGTCGCGGTGCAGACGGCGGCGGTGTCCCCGCTGGCCGCGGCCTTCGAGGCCGGCGCGGAGGACGCGGACCCGGTGGAGCAGCTGCCCACCCTGGCCGAGGGGATCGCCATCCCGGCCCCGCCGCGCGCACGGCAGATCCTGGCGGCGGTCCGCAAGTCCGGCGGCACCTTCCTGACCGTGTCCGAGGAGGCCCTGCGCGCCGCGCAGCGGGACCTGGCCGGTCGGGGGCTCTTCGTGGAGCCGACGGCGGCGGCCTGCTGGGCGGCGGTGGGCCCGGCGGCCCCCTCGGACCCCCTGGCCGGCCGCACGGCGGTGGTCCCGCTGTGCGGCACGGGCCTGAAGGCGGGCCTGGCCCCCTGACCCGGGGCGAGCCGCCGGCCCGGCGACGGAGGGCGCGGCTGCGGGGTCGGAGGGCGCGGCTCCGGGGGGCGCGGACGTAGATGGCGGAAAATCGCCGGTCATGGGCCGGGGCCGTCTGCTGGACTGGCCCCATGACCAACCGTGTTGACCTCGCCCACCGCTTCGCCGCGCTGCACACGCCCGGCGCCCCGCTCGCCCTGGCCAACGCCTGGGACGTGATGAGCGCCCGTCTCGTCGAGGCGGCCGGCGCCCCGGCCGTCGCCACCACCAGCGCCGGGGTCGCCTGGTCCCTCGGCGCCCCCGACGGGGACTCGCTGGCCCGGGACCGCGCCCTCGACCTCGTCACCCGTGTGGCCGGCGCGGTCCGCGTACCCGTCACCGCCGACATCGAGGGCGGCTTCGGCGCCGACCCGGCCGGCGTCGCGGAGACCGTCGCCGGCGTCGTCGCCGCCGGCGCGGTCGGCATCAACATCGAGGACGGCACCCGCGCGCCCGCCGACCACGCGGAGCGCCTGGCCGCGGCCCGCGCCGCCGCCGACGCCGCCGGGGTCCCGCTGTACGTCAACGCGCGGATCGACACCTATCTCTTCGGTCTCGGCGACCCGGCGGGCCGGCTCGACGAGACCCTGTCCCGCGCCGCCGCCTACCTGCGGGCGGGCGCCTCGGGCGTCTTCGTGCCCGGGGTCACCGACCCGGCCGTGGTCGCCGAGCTCGCCCGCGGGATCGACGCCCCGCTGAACGTGCTGGCCGGGCCCGACGCCCCGTCCGTGGCCGAGCTCGGCAAGCTGGGCGTGGCCCGCGTCAGCCTCGGCTCCGCGGTCGCCGAGGCCGCGTACGGCGTGGTGCGCCGCGCCACCGAGGAGCTCCTCGCGGCCGGCACGTACACCGCGGTCGCCGACGCCCTCCCGTACGGGGAGCTGAACGGCCTCCTGAAGGGCTGACCCGGCGGGCCGTCAGTCCTCGGCCGCCTGCTCGTACAGGGCCCTGGCCCGTTCGTCGAACAGTGCGGCCGTGGAGTCCACGTCCGTGTCCCCGCCGCTCAGCACCCCGATCAGCCGGCCCGGGCTGCCCGGGCCGCCGCGGTCGGCGATGAACGGACTGCCGCTGGTGCCCGTCCAGAACCCGGCGCAGCCGATGTACAGCATGGCCGGGTCGTCCTCGTCGTGAGTGGTCTGCGTGGTGCAGGAGACGGGTTTGTTCTGCGGGTTGCGGCTGGACTCGGGGTAGCCGACCACCGTCACGTCCCGCTCGTAGCCGGAGGTCCACTCGGGTGCCGGGGCCTCCCCCGGGCCGACGGCCTGCTGGACGGTCAGCCCGTCCTCGTCCGGCTCGATGCTGAGGAAGGCGTAGTCGGCGGTGTCCTCGCCGAACTTCGTCCACCGCTCGTCCACGTGGACCGCCCGGACCTTCCACACGCCGAGCGGCTGCCTGCCCGCGCCCTCGCCCGAGAAGGCGGGGGCGAAGGACAGCTCGCCGATCTCCCGGCCGTCGTGGGCGACCTCGCCGGGCTCGCCGTTCTCCCCGGCCGGTGCCACGCAGTGCGCGGCGGTCGCGACGACGGTGCCCTTGGGGCTGTCCACGACGCTCGCCGTGCACCAGTGCTCCCCGTTCGCCATGAGCACGCCGACCCCGGGAAAGGGGTGGACGGCGCCCGCGTCCTCGTCCGTGGCCCTGACGAAGCCCACGGCGAGGGCGGCCGCCACACCGGCGACGGCCGCCGCGGAGGCTCCCCTCACGACCGCGTTCAGCGCACGCCGGGATCGGGGGTCGGTGCCAACATCACCTTGCTGATCCACTCCAGGGAGCCCTCCCTCATGCCGCGAACATACGACTTTCCGTTGTGCTCACCATCCTGGATCACCTGCAGCCGGGTGTGCACGGGGCCCCTGCCGTACTCCTTCATGAACTTCTCCGCCTTGTCGCGGCCGGTCTCGGCGGTGCCGATCTGGAAGTTGATGTAGACCTCCGGGCCGCCCTCGGAGATCAGCTTCTCGGCGAGCCTCTCCGGGTTGTTCGCGTCCATGGCCTGCTTGTTCCCGTTCCACAGCGGGGAGTCGGGGACGATGTCGACGCCGCTCGCGATGGCCGCCTTGAACCGGTCGGGGTGCTTCAGGACGTGCTTGAACGCGCCGAAACCTCCCGAGGAGGAGCCCATGATGGCCCAGCCGTCGCGGGAGGTGAACGTGCGGAAATTGGCCTTCGTGAAAGCCGGGACGTCATCGGCCATCCAGGTGCCCATCTTGGGCTGGCCGGGGATGTCCGAGCCGTCGAAGTGGTGCTTGGTGTCCGCGTTGATCACCGGCATGACGAGGATGAAGGGCAGGCTGGTCCCCGCCTTCGCCCCGTCGATCACGGCCTGCTGCAGGCCCAGGCCCGGGCCGGTGCCCCAGTAGTTCTTGGGGTAGCCGCGGCCTCCGGGCAGGGAGATCAGGACCGGGAAGGCGCTCTTGGCGTACTTCGGGTCGTCGTACTGCTTGGGCACCCAGACCCACACGTCGCCGGTGAAACCCGACTTCGCGCCGGTCAGCGTCGTCTTGGCGATCTGGGTACCGTCGGGCAGCCGGCTGGTGCGGACGAAGGCCGCCTTGGGCCCGGTGGGCATGCTGACCCCCGGCCGGATGTCCTGGGTCGCGGCCGATTCCTTGGCCTTGTCGAAGGACATGGGATCCCCTATGTCCGAGAACAGGCCGAACTTGTACGCCGCCGCTCCACCCCCGGCGGTCAGCGCGAACGCGAGCCCGCCGACGGCCAGAAGCCTGCCCAGGCGGTGCTTGGGGCGTGGGCGGCCCGTGGTCACGGGGCCTTCCTCGACCGCGAGGCGGCCGTCGCCCTGAAGCTGGTCATGCTGCACGAAATGTCCCGTTCCTTCTCCGGCGCCCGGACGGGCGCGAGTCGGACCGATCGGTCCCCCTTACACCCGTTACAGAGGCATCAACGACCGGATGGGTTGCCTGGGACGGGCGGGACGTGGCACGGGCCACGCCCCGCCCCGCGCATCGTGCTGCGTGCCTGGTCGGCCGGGGACCGACCCGGGATCAGCCGGCGTCGGGCTTGGGTCCCTTGAGCACCTTGCTGACCCACTCCAGGGAGCCTTCCTTCATGCCCCGGACGTAGTGCCAGCCGTTGTGCTCGCCGTTCTGGATGTCGCGGATGGTGGTCTTGACGGGACCCTTCCCGTACTGCTGCTGGAACTTGACCATCCGGTCCTTGCCGCTCTCCTTGGTGCCGACCTGGAAGTTGATGAAGACCTCCGGACCGTTGCTGTCGATCAGCTTCTTGGCGAGCTTCTCCGGGTTGTTCGCGTCCATCTCCGCCTGGTGGCCCTTCCACAGCGGGGAGTCGGGGACGATCTCGCCACCGCTGGCGATCACGGCCTTGAACCGGTCCGGGTACTGCAGGACGGTCTTCATGCCGACGAAGGCGCCGGAGGAGGAGCCCATGAAGGCCCAGCCGTCACGGGACTTGTAGGTGCGGAAGTTGGCCTTGGCGAGGTTCGGGACGTCCTCGGCGATCCAGGTGCCCATCTTGGGCTGGCCCGGGATGTCGGAGCCGTCGTAGTAGTACTTGGCGTCCGGGTTGAGCACCGGCATGATCACGATGTAGGGGAGGCTCGTGCCGGCCTGGACGCCCTCGCTGATCGTCTTTTGCAGGCCGAGGCTGCGGTCGATCCAGTAGTTGTCGGGGAAGCCGTTGCCGCCGGGGAGCGCGATGAGGACCGGGAAGGCGCTCTTGGCGTACTTCGGGTCGTCGTACTGCTTCGGGGCCCAGACCCACACGCTGCCGGTGAAGCCCGACTTGGGGCCGGTCAGCGTGGTCTTGGCGATGATCGTGCCGTCGTCCAGCTTGGTGGTCTGCTTGAACTCGGCCTTCGGCCCGGTCGGCATCTGCACGTCCGGGTCACCGGACGGCGCCGCCGCCTTCGCCCCGCCCTGGGCCCCGTCGCCGGAGCCCTTGCCGGCGGCCTGGTCCTTGCCGAAGCTCACGGTGTCGCCGTTGCCGGAGAACCACTCCGCCTTCCAGGCGGCGAAACCGCCACCGCCCAGCAGCAGGACCAGCGCCAGGGCGGCACTGATCCACACCGCCTTGCGGGACCGCTTGCGGGGCGGCTCGGTGTCCCGCGGGCGTATGTGGGCGCTCGGGTCCGGGCAGGGCGGCCCGACCGGCTGCGGCTCGTAGGGGTGCTCGCGCGCCGCGCGACCCGGCGGGGGTGGCGGCTGCTGCGCGTGCGGATCCGGGTAGGGCTGACGACCGCGCCGCTCCCCGTACGGCGGGTACCCCTGCGACTGGTCCTCGTACGAATGGTCCTCGTACGGCGGGTACGGCGCACGCGGCTGGTCGTCGGGCCGCGGGCGCTGCGGGTACTGGTGCACGGACTTCGCTCCGAACGGTCATGGCTGCCCCCGAGCGGGACAGAAGCTGTGGGCGTCCCCCTTGGTTCTGATGTGCGAATGCAGCATTCCGTTCCAAGAACCGGCAAAAAGACGACCCGCACATCACCGCACGGGAACCGCGCACCCCAAGATCACGTCCGGCCGCCGAGCACCTGCGCGCACCGCCCCAGCAGCCGGACCAGCAGCTCCCGCTCCTCCTCGGAGAACTCGGCGGCGAGCGCCCGCTCCACCGCCACGGCGGCGGCGTCGGCCTGCTCCATCACGGCCCGGCCCTCCTGCGTGAGGCGGGTCTCCAGGACGTTGCGGTGCCATTCGTGCGGGGAGCGCTCGATGAGCCCGCGCTCCTGGAGGTTCTTCAGGACGGTGGTCATGGTCGGGGGCGTCACCCCGCACAGCCGGGCCAGCGCGGCGGCGGAGATGCCCGGCTTCTCGGCGAGCCAGAGCAGGGCCGCGTACTGCGGAACCGTTACCGCAGAGGGCTTGAGCGCTGCGGTCTTCGCCGCGAGGAGCGCCTGCTCGGCGCGCTTGAGGTGCGAACCGATCCGCTCCTCGGGGGCCATGGAGGTCATCACCGCATACTAATCCCCTTGCGATGATTAGAGCCCTAACTTAGATTCAGACCCACACAAGAAGCAGACCCCGAACAACGCGGCCTGCTCGAAAGCCGAAGACGAAGAAGAGGACCCTGGTGTCGAAGAAGCTCCTGTCCGCCGCCGTCCTGTCCCTGACGGCGGCACTCGCCCTGACCACCGCACCGACGGCGGTGGCGCAGTCCCACGGCGGCCGTATCTCCACGGCCTTCACCCTCCCCGGCGAGAAGGTCTACCCCGAGGGCATCGCCACCGACCGCCGCACCGGAGCGGTCTACGTCGGCTCGTACGCCGACGGCACCGTCTACCGGGCCCTGCCCGGCCGGGCGAGGGCCGAGGTGTTCCTGCCCGCCGGGACCGACGGCCGCCGCACCGCCAACGGCCTGCGCGTCGACACCCGCGGCCGCCTGTGGGTGACCGACTCCACCGCCGGGGTCACCGTGTACGACACCGGGACCGGCAGCCGCCTGGCCCGCTTCGAGGTCCCGGGGGCCGGCCCGCGCTTCGTCAACGACCTGACCATCACCCCGGACGGCACGGCGTACCTGACGGACAGCGTCCGCGCGGTGGTCTACCGGGTCACCCCGCGCGAACTGGCCGCGGGCTCCGGGACGCTCAGCCCCGCGTACGACCTGAGCAGCCGCCTCACTCCGGTCCCCGGGCGCACCTTCAGCCTCAACGGCATCACCTCGGACCGGGCGGGCCGGTACCTGCTCGCGGTGGACATGATCGCGGGCGACCTCCACCGCATCGACCTGCGCACGGGCGCGCTGTCACGCGTCACGCTCCAGGGCGGCGACCTCACCCACGCCGACGGCCTGGACCTCGCCGCCGACGGCACCCTGCGGGTGGCCCACAACACCACCAACACCCTGACCCGGTGGCACCTGACCCCGGACGGCACCCACGCCCGCCTGACCCGCACGCTCACGGACCCGTCCCTGCAGATCCCGACGACCCTGACCCACACCCCGGGCCGCACCCTGGTGGTCCGCTCCCAGTTCGACAAGGGCGGCCCCATGGGCGGCCCGGAGACCCCGACCACCTTCACGATCGCCGCGATCCAGGGCCTCTGACGCCCCGCACCGGCACACCGCGCCGGTCGACCGACTCAGACCCCGACGCGCGACCGCGGTCGAACACGCTCCCGTACGCCGTGATCCCCCGGCGTACCCTCGCCGGAACGGAACGGGTGCGAGCCTTCACGCAGCGCCGCGTAGTCCTCGGCGGACAGCAGAACGGCGTCACCGTGCTCGGAGACGATCTCGACGACCTCGTGACTCTCGTTGACCTTCTTGATCAGCGGAAGGAGCCCGTTTCGGGCGGCACAGGCAGTAACGAACATGCCCCCGACCCTTCCCCCAACCCACACCGTTTACCCACCGCTCCGCGGGAGGAGCGCGAGATCAACCGGATCTCGCGGTCTGGGACGTTCACGTGCGGCACCGGTCCACCGTCCACGAGACCCGACTGCCGCTGACCCCACGCCAGAACGCCCCGCACCCATCCAGCACGCTGACGACGAAGGGGGCGGACTCGGGATTGCCCGCGCCCCAGCGGTCCTGGCACGGCCGCCTCGTCACAGCCCTGACGACCACGCTCATGGCGCAGGCGCCGGCCGGCTTCGAAGTCGAGCGGGAGATGACGATCCGCCTCGATTCCCGCAACCGTCCCGAGCCGGACCTCCTGCTGACGGACCTGCCCTACGACCCTGATCGCACCTGGTACGCCCCGGAGAACGTGAAGCTCGTCGTTGAAGCCGCCTCCCCCGAGTCCGCCCACCGCGATCGCACGGTGAAGCTCCGCAAGTACGCGGAGGCCGGCATCCCCCACTACTGGTGCATCGAGGACGAGGACGGGGCACCCGTCGTCCACGTCTACGAGCTCGACGAACCGACCGGCGCCTACGCGCCCGCCGGCATCTTCCGGGGCACCCTCCAGCGCCCGGTGCCGTTCGAGATCACCCTGGACCTCGACAAGCTCACACCACCCCGAAGCAGCTGAAGTCGGCACGGGAACGCAGAAGGGGTCGGACTCGACGGAGCCCGACCCCTTCCGACCTGCACGTTCAACCCAAGCCTCACGCGCAGTGAGTTCACGACTACACGTTGAAGCGGAATTCGACCACGTCGCCGTCCTGCATGACGTAGTCCTTGCCCTCCATGCGGGCCTTGCCGGCGGCGCGGGCCTCGGCGACCGAGCCGCAGTCGACCAGGTCGGCGAAGTGGATGACCTCGGCCTTGATGAAGCCCTTCTGGAAGTCGGTGTGGATGACACCGGCCGCCTCCGGGGCCGTGGCGCCCTTCTTGATGGTCCAGGCGCGGGCTTCCTTCGGGCCGGCCGTGAGGTACGTCTGCAGGCCCAGGGTGTCGAAGCCGACGCGGGCCAGGGTGGCCAGGCCGGGCTCCTCGGCGCCGACGGACTGGAGGAGCTCCATGGCGTCGGCCTCGTCGAGCTCGGCGAGGTCGGCCTCCAGCTTGGCGTTCAGGAAGATCGCCTCGGCGGGGGCGACCAGGGCGCGCTGCTCGGCCTTGAAGGCGTCGTCCGTCAGCTCGTCCTCGTCGACGTTGAAGACGTAGAGGAACGGCTTCGTCGTGAGGAGGTGCAGGTCGTGCAGGAGCTCGGCCTTCTCGGAGCCCTGGACGATGCCGTGGGAGAAGAGGGTGTCGCCCTTCTCCAGGATCTCCTTGGCCGCCTCGACGGCCGCGACCTTCGGCGCCACGTCCTTCTTGATGCGGGCTTCCTTGGCCAGGCGCGGCAGGACCTTCTCGATGGTCTGCAGGTCGGCGAGGATCAGCTCGGTGTTGATCGTCTCGATGTCGTCCTTGGGCGAGACCTTGCCGTCGACGTGGACGACGTTCTCGTCCTTGAAGGCACGGATGACCTGGCAGATCGCGTCGGACTCGCGGATGTTCGCAAGGAACTTGTTGCCCAGGCCCTCGCCCTCGCTCGCGCCGCGCACGATGCCGGCGATGTCGACGAAGTCGACGGTCGCCGGGAGGATGCGCTGCGAGTTGAAGACCTCGGCGAGCTTGGCGAGGCGCTCGTCCGGGACACCGACGACGCCGACGTTCGGCTCGATGGTGGCGAACGGGTAGTTGGCCGCCAGTACGTCGTTCTTGGTCAGGGCGTTGAACAGGGTCGACTTGCCGACATTCGGCAGGCCGACGATTCCGATCGTGAGCGACACGTTGGCGACTTCCCGTAGCTGGAGGGGGCGGCGGCCCGGGAGCGGGCCACCGGACAGTTTACTTTCCGATGAGCGGGTCGCGTTGTACGCGTGTCCCCACGGCGATAGCGCACCCCGCACGCCTAGCTTTGGGGGGTGGAGCACTACAGGACGCGCCCGGCCCCTCACCACCCGCAGCGGCAGCAGCCCCGGCGTCCCGGCGGCGTGCCCGCCCAGGGCGGCGGGCGGCCCCGGCCGACGGCCGTGCGCAGGCTGCCGCGGCCACGGCTGACCGGACTCGGCGGCGGGCTGTTCGCGTGCGTGGCCATGACGCTCGTCGCCGGGTTCGTCTGGCTGCTGTTCGACGGCTCGCAGTTCGTGTACGGGCTGCTGTTCGTGCCCGTCGCGGCCGCGACCGCGCTGTGGGTGCGGCCCGCCGACCTGGTCACCGCGCCGATCGCCGTGCCGATCGCCTTCGCCGTCGGGGTCTGGCCGATCTCCGGGGACTCGGGCGGGTTCGGCGCGCAGGTGATGGGCCTGGTTTCGGCCCTGTCGCTGCACGCCGGCTGGTTGTACGGGGGGACGCTGATGGCCGCGCTGATCGTCATCGTGCGGAAGGCCGCGCTGATCGGCAGGCGCCGCCTCCCCCGCCGGGCGACACCCTCCTAGACGCTGCCGTCCGCCCGTAAGGGCTGCGGTCCGCCCCGGAGCGCTGCGATCCGTCCGCAGGCGCTGCCGTCCGCCCCTGAGCGCTGCGGTCCGTCCTCAGGTGCTGCGGTCCGCCGCCGACCGCACCGCTCCCGCCTCCGCCTCCGTGCTCACCGCGGCCTCCGCCCCCGCCGCCGACCCCGCGGCCGCCGCCATCGCCGCGCCCACGATCCCCGCGTTGTTCTGGAGCTTCGCCGGGACGATCTCCGCCCGGATGCCGTCGATCAGCGGCAGGAACTTCTCCGGTTTGCGGCTGACGCCGCCGCCCAGGATGAACAGGTCCGGTGAGAACAGCATCTCCACGTGGGCGAGGTACTTCTGGAGCCGTCGCGCCCAGCGCTCCCAGGTGAGGTCCTCGTCCTCCTTGGCCCGGACCGACGCCCGCTTCTCCGCGTCGTGGCCCTTCAGCTCCAGGTGCCCGAGCTCCGAGTTGGGGACGAGCCGCCCGTCCGTGAAGACGGCGCTGCCGATGCCGGTGCCGAGGGTCAGCAGGATGACGGTGCCGCCGCGGCCGCGGCCGGCGCCGTACGTCATTTCGGCGATCCCGGCGGCGTCGGCGTCGTTCAGGACGGTGACGTGCCGGCCGTCGAGCCGCTGCGCGAGCAGGCCGGCAGTGTCGACGCCGATCCACGACGGGTCCATGTTGGCCGCCGTGCGGGTGACGCCGCCGGTGACGACGCCGGGGAACGTCACCCCGATCGGGCCGTCCCAGCCGAAGTGGCGGACCACCTCGACGACGCAGCCGGCCACCCCGTCGGGGGTGGCCGGCTGCGGTGTCAGTACCTTGTGGCGCTCCTGGGCCAGGCCGCCGCGGTCCAGGTCCACGGGCGCGCCCTTGATCCCGGTGCCGCCGATGTCCACGCCGAAGATGTGCATGGACTCACCGTACGGAAAGCGCTACTCGTCGGCGACCAGTGCGGCGGCTTCCGTGCGCAGATCGCGGCGCAGTTCCTTCGGCAGGGAGAAGGTGATGGACTCCTCGGCCGTCTTGACGATCTCCACGTCGGCGAAGCCGCGCTCGGACAGCCATTCGAGCACCTCCTCGACGAGCACCTCCGGCACCGAGGCGCCCGAGGTCAGGCCGACGGTGGTGACGCCCTCCAGCCAGGCCTCGTCGATCTCGCTGGCGAAGTCGACCAGGTGGGCGGCGCGCGCGCCCGCGTCGAGGGCGACCTCGACCAGGCGGATGGAGTTCGAGGAGTTCTTGGAGCCGACGACGATGACCAGGTCCGCGTCGGCACCCATCGCCTTGACGGCCGCCTGCCGGTTGGAGGTGGCGTAGCAGATGTCGTCGCTCGGCGGGGAGACCAGCAGCGGGAACTTGGTCTTCAGCGCGTCGACGGTCTCCATGGTCTCGTCGACCGAGAGGGTGGTCTGGGAGAGCCAGACGACCTTGGACTCGTCGCGGACGGTGACCTTGTCGACGTCGTCCGGGCCGTCGACGATCGTGATGTGCTCCGGGGCCTCGCCGGAGGTGCCGATGACCTCCTCGTGGCCCTCGTGGCCGATCAGGAGGATGTCGAAGTCCTCCTTCGCGTACCGGATGGCCTCCTTGTGGACCTTGGTGACGAGCGGGCAGGTCGCGTCGATCGTCGCGAGCCTGCCGCGCGCCGCCTCCTCGTGCACCACCGGGGCCACGCCGTGGGCGGAGAACATGACGATGTTGCCCGGGGGGACCTCCTCCGTCTTCTCTACGAAGATGGCGCCCTTCTTCTGCAGCGTCTGGACGACGTACTTGTTGTGCACGATCTCGTGCCGGACGTAGACCGGCGCACCGTACTGCTCGAGGGCCTTCTCGACAGCGATCACGGCTCGGTCGACGCCCGCGCAGTAGCCGCGGGGAGCGGCGAGCAGGACGCGGCGGGATGCGGGAGCAGGGGCGGCGGCAGCACTCATGCGGTCCATCGTACGGGGGCCGCGGCGGGGCCGTACGCCGCCCGTTCGGGCCGGCCGCCGGGGCCGTGTCGCGCGTCCGTCCCGGGTGTCCCCCGCGGGGATGATGGCGTCCGTGACGGATTCCGGTTCCGGCCCGGCCGAGGCGCCCCCGGGGCGGCCCGGGGCCGCCTCCCTCGCCCGGAGCCTCGGCTTCCGGGACCTGGTCGTGTACGGGCTGCTGTTCATCGCCCCCATGGCCCCGGTCGGGGTCTTCGGCACCCTCGACGCCCGCTCGCACGGGGCGCCGGCCCTGGTGTACCTGGTCGCGACGGCCGCGATGGCCTGCACCGCGTCCGGTTACGCGCAGATGGTGCGGGTGGCCCCGCAGGCCGGGTCGGTGTTCGCGTACGCCCGCAAGGGGCTCGGCGAGGGGGCCGGGCTGGTGGCGGGCTGGATGGCGCTGCTCGACTACCTGCTGGTGCCGGCGGTCGCGTACCTGTTCTCGGGGATCGCGATGCATGCGCTGGTCCCGTCGGTGTCGCGGTGGGTGTGGACGGCGCTGGCCGTGCTGGTGACCACCGCCCTGAACCTGTGGGGCGTACGGATGGCGGCGCGCGTCGGCTTCGTGGTGCTGGCCGCGGAGGTCGCGGTGCTGCTGGTGTTCCTGGTGGCTGCGGTGGCCGTGTTGGTACGGGACGGGGCGCAGCGCGGCTGGCTGTCGCCGCTGACCGGCGACGGCTCGCCCGGTTTCACGGCCGGGGCGGTGTTGGGCGCCGTGTCGGTGGCGGTGCTGTCGTACCTCGGCTTCGACGCGGTCGCCTCCTTCGCGGAGGAGGCGACGGGGGGCTCGGAGCGGGTGGCTCGGGCGCTGCTGTTCTGCCTGGGGCTGGCCGGGGTGCTGTTCGTGGCGCAGAGCTGGCTGGCGGCGCTGCTGATGCCGGTGTCCGCGGCGGAGCTGGCAGCGGACCCGGAGCTCCGGGGCCCGGCCTTCTACACGGCGGTGGAGTCCTCCGTCGGGACCTGGCTGCACGACCTGGTGGCGGTGAGCAAGGCGGTCGGGGCGGCCTTCGCGGCACTGGCGGGGCAGGCGGCGGCGGGCCGGCTCGTCTTCGCGCTGGCCCGGGAACGGCGGCTGCCGGGGGCGCTGGCCCGCACCTCGGGCGGCACCCCGCGGCCGGCGCTGCTGGTGGCGGCGGTGGTCACGCTGGTGGCGGCGGTGGCGGCGGCCCGGCGCGCCGACGGCCTCGACCACCTGGTCTCGGTGGTGGACATCGGGGCGCTGACGGCGTTCACGCTGCTGCACGCCTCGGTCGTCGGCTGGTTCGTCGTACGCCGGGCGGGGGGCCCGCCCAGCTGGTGGAAGCACCTGCTGGTGCCGGTGGTGGGCGCGGCCGTGACGGTCGCGGTGATCGCCCGGGCGTCCGGGGCGGCCCAGGTGGTGGGGGCGGTGTGGCTGGTGGTGGGCCTGGGGGTGCTGGTGGCCCAGCGGGGCGGTCATCGGGGCGGCACCGCAGACGCTGTCGGTCCCGGCGGATAGCCTGCCTGCATGGGTCTGAATACGTCGGCCGACGCGCCGCTGCCGGTCGGTCAGGTGTCCCGGCTCATCGGGGGCTGGATCGACCGGCTCGGCCAGGTCTGGGTGGAGGGGCAGATCACGCAGCTCTCGCGGCGGCCGGGGGCGGGGGTGGTCTTCCTGACGCTGCGCGACCCCTCGCACGACGTCTCGCTGTCCGTGACCTGCTTCCGGCAGGTCTTCGAGGAGGTCGCGGACGCCGTCGCGGAGGGCTCCCGGGTGGTCGTGCTGGCCAAGCCCGAGTGGTACGCCCCGCGCGGCCAGCTCTCCCTGCGGGCCACCGAGATACGGCCCGTCGGCATCGGCGAGCTGCTGGCCCGGCTGGAGCGGCTCAAGCGGTCGCTGGCCGCCGAGGGGCTGTTCGCCCTGGACCGCAAGAAGCCGCTGCCGTTCCTGCCGCAGCTGATCGGGCTGGTGGTGGGGCGGGCCTCGGCGGCCGAGCGGGACGTCCGGGAGAACGCCCGGCGGCGCTGGCCGGCGGTCCGCTTCGAGGTGCGCAACGTCGCCGTGCAGGGGGTCCACGCGGTGCCCCAGGTGATCCAGGCGGTCAAGGAGCTCGACGACCTGGCCGAGGTCGACGTGATCATCGTGGCGCGCGGCGGCGGCAGCGTGGAGGACCTGCTGCCGTTCTCCGACGAGGAGGTCGTCCGCGCGGTCGCGGCGGCCCGTACGCCGGTGGTGTCCGCGATCGGGCACGAGCCGGACTCGCCGCTGCTGGACCTGGTCGCGGACCTGCGCGCCTCCACCCCGACGGACGCCGCGAAGAAGGTGGTGCCGGACGTCGGGGAGGAGCTGGAGCGGGTGCGCCAGTTCCAGGAGCGGGGGCTGCGCGCGGTGCGCGCCCTGCTCGACCGGGAGGAGCGGGGGCTCGCACACGCACTGGCGCGGCCGGTGTTCGTCCATCCGCAGCGGATGGTGGAGACCAGGCAGGACGAGCTGGACGCCCTGCTGGGACGCAGCCGGCGCACACTGGGGCACCTGCTGGACCGGGCGGACTCGGAGCTCGCGCACACCCTGGCCCGGGTGGTCGCGCTGTCGCCGGCGGCGACGTTGGAGCGCGGGTACGCGGTCCTGCAGCGGGCGGACGGCCACGTGGTGCGCTCGCCGCAGGAGGTGGCTGCGGACGAGGTGCTGCGGGCCCGGGTGGCCGAGGGCGAGTTCTCCGTACGGGTCTCGGAGCACTCGGAGCACGTACGGGTCTCGGAGCACTCGGAGCACTCGGAGCCGGGCCTGGAGTGACCGCGAGCGGGCCCCACGGGGCCCCGAGCGGAGCACGAGCGGCGCACCGGCGTCCCTCAGTGCGGACATGACACATTTTCCCGCTGCACCGGCGGGTACGACACCGGAGGGCGGTACAGGAATGACGGAAGCGGATACCTCGTTGGGGTACGAGCAGGCCCGCGACGAGCTCATCGAGGTCGTCCGCAAGCTGGAGGCCGGCGGCACCTCCCTGGAGGAGTCGCTCGCGCTCTGGGAGCGGGGCGAGGAGCTCGCCAAGGTCTGCCGGCACTGGCTGGAGGGCGCCCGCGCCCGCCTGGACTCGGCGCTCGCGGCCCGCGAGGCGGAGGCCGGGGGGCGGGAGGACCGCGGGGAGTGAGCCCGCGGGGAGTGATCCGCACCACTCGCGGCCAGATTTAGTTGAAAGTTAGACTAATTTGGCCGTAAAGTCGGTGGCGACGCTCCACCTCCGCATGGAAGAAGGCTTTCCGATGTCCCTCGTTCTCGACTCCGCCGCCCAGGACCTGTTGTTCCGCGAGGCCCGCACCACCAGCGCGTTCTCGGACGAGCCGGTGACCGAGGAGCAGGTTCAGGCGATCTACGAACTGGTCAAGTACGGCCCCACCGCCTTCAACTCGACCCCCCTGCGCGTGACCCTGGTCCGCTCCCCCGAGGCCCGCCAGCGCCTGGTGGAGCTCATGGACGAGGGCAACCAGGCCAAGACCGCCGCCGCGCCGCTCGTGGCGATCCTCTCCGCGGACAACGAGTTCCACGAGGAGCTGCCCACCCTGCTGCCGCACTTTCCGCAGGCCAAGGACGTCTTCTTCAGCGAGCGCCCGGCCCGCGAGCGGGCCGCGCTGATGAACTCCGCCATGCAGGCCGCGTACTTCATCGTCGGCGTCCGCGCCGCCGGCCTGGCCGCCGGCCCCATGGGCGGCTTCGACCACGTCGGCATCCAGAAGGAGTTCCTGGACGACGACCACACCCCGCTGATGGTCGTCAACCTCGGCAAGGCCGAGGGCGAGGTCCCGCACCCCCGCGGCCCGCGCCTGACCGCCGACGAGGTCATCACCACCGTCTGAGCCGACCGAGCCGGCTGCCGGCCGGACGACCGACCACGCGCGGAAGGCCGTGCGCCCCGGGACCTCCCGGGGTGCACGGCCTTTCCGTCGTTCCGTGGGGCGTGCGGGGCGCGCAGGGGCGGCCGTGAGTACGCGGGAGTACGCCGGGGGTTACTCGGGGCGCACCGCCGGTGTCACTGGCCCTGCTTGAACTCCAGGGCGGCCGCCATCCTGCCGAGGTCCTCGAACGGGGCCGTGCCCGTCACCACGGTGACGTGCCCCTGGTCGCGCCGTACGAGGGCGTCGTACTTCTCGCCGTCCCAGCGCTCCCACGCCACGTCGCCGACCTGCTGGGTCTCACCGGTGGCCGCCGCCCTTTGGGTGACCTTGTCGAGGTACTTGGGCGAGACGTCGCTCGACTGCTCGACGGCCACGTACTGGCCGGCGGGGTCCAGGAAGCCCAGGTGCCAGGCGTGGGAGTCCTTGCGGTCGAAGGTGACCGAGGTCGCCCGCCACTCGGCCGGCAGCCCCACGGGCGCGCCCACCGGGTACGGCGCCGCACGCCGGGCCGTGATCGTCTCCACGCGGTAGTCCACCACGTGCGTGGGATCGGCCTTGTCGTCGTGCGGGACGAAGACGTAGATCCCCGCCACCACGATGCCGATCACCGCCAGCGACCGGACCATGTCCCAGACCGTCTGCTTGCCTTTCATACCTGCCACGCCACCATCGTCCCCCATGGCCCGGGGCGATCTCCGCCGGGGTGGGCGCGGCGCACGGGTACCCGCGCGCGCGGGCCCCCGCACACCCCTCCGCACGCCCTTCGCAAGACGTCCGCTCAGGACAACCGGGCGACCGATAGTCCGCTCATACGTGACCCGCCCTGCTCAGTTTGTCAACGTAGCGATAGAGTTCGAGCACCCTCACCTTCCCGGCCGTCGTCGTACAGAAAGGTGCGCTCCGATGACCGAGCACAACCTGCCGCCCCAGCTCGAAGTCGCCCCCGAGGCACCCGACCGCAACCTCGCCCTGGAGCTCGTCCGGGTGACCGAGGCCGCGGCGATGGCCGCGGGCCGGTGGGTCGGGCGCGGGGACAAGATCGGCGCCGACGGCGCCGCGGTCAATGCGATGCGGACCCTGATCTCCACCGTCTCGATGAACGGCGTCGTCGTCATCGGCGAGGGAGAGAAGGACGAAGCCCCGATGCTCTACAACGGCGAGCGGGTCGGCGACGGCACCGGCGCCGAGGTCGACATCGCCGTGGACCCGATCGACGGCACCACCCTGAACGCCAAGGGCATGCCGAACGCCATCGCCGTCCTGGCCGCCGCCGACCGCGGCACCATGTTCGACCCCTCCGCGGTCTTCTACATGGACAAGCTGGTCACGGGCCCCGAGGCCGCCGACTTCGTCGACATCAACGCCCCCGTGTCGGTCAACATCCGCCGGGTCGCCAAGGCCAAGGGCATGGCCGTCGAGGACGTCACCGTGGTCATCCTGGACCGCCCCCGCCACGAGGGCATCGTCAAGGAGATCCGCGAGACCGGCGCCCGGATCAAGTTCATCTCCGACGGCGACGTCGCGGGCTCGGTCATGGCGGTGCGCGAGGGTACCGGCGTGGACATGCTGATGGGAATCGGCGGCACCCCCGAGGGCATCATCTCGGCCTGCGCCATCAAGTGCCTGGGCGGTGTCATCCAGGGCAAGCTGTGGCCGAAGGACGACGCCGAGCGGCAGAAGGCCGTCGACGCGGGCCACGACCTGGACCGCGTCCTGCACACCAACGACCTGGTGTCCGGCGACAACGTCTTCTTCGTCGCCACCGGCATCACGGACGGCGAGCTGCTGCGCGGCGTCCGCTACCGCTCGGAGACCGCGACCACGTCCTCCCTGGTCATGCGCTCGAAGTCCGGCACGATCCGGCAGATCGACTCCACCCACCGCCTGTCGAAGCTGCGCGCGTACAGCGCCATCGACTTCGACCGCGCGAAGTAGGAGTACGGATCCCGGATCCCGGAT
Organism: Streptomyces pallidus (ex Mingjun et al. 2026); assembly: GCF_051550185.1. NCBI lineage: Bacteria > Bacillati > Actinomycetota > Actinomycetes > Kitasatosporales > Streptomycetaceae > Streptomyces > Streptomyces pallidus (ex Mingjun et al. 2026). The sequence continues at coordinate 2,958,922 of NZ_CP196181.1, forward strand.
CCGGACCCGGGGCACGGTCAGGGGCCCCGGGTCCGGGCCACCGGCTTCGAGCGCACCCGGCCGGCGACCGTGCCGGCACAGCGAGAGGGGCGGTTCCCGTGTGCGGCGGGACCGCCCCTCTCGCATGCGCGCGTACGGGTCTCAGCCCGCGGCGGCTATCGGCCCGGCGCCCGGCGCGGCCTGGCGCAATTCCGCCGCCCGGCGCCGCCGCCGGGCCAGCACCACCCGGCGCTCCGCTGCGGTGAGCCCGCCCCACACCCCGTACGGCTCGGGCTGGAGCAGGGCGTGCTCGCGGCAGGCGACCATCACCGGACAGCGGGCGCAGACCCGCTTGGCCGCCTCCTCACGGGACAGCCGGGCCGCCGTGGGCTCCTTGGACGGGGCGAAGAACAGTCCCGCCTCGTCCCGCCGGCACACCGCCTCCGCGTGCCATGGGCCGTCATCCTCCCGTGCGGGCACCCGCGCCTTCGGCACGGCGACCGGACGTGCCTGAAGGGTCGGTACGGCGGCTACCTGCAGGGACTGATGCGGCGGATGCTGCACGGTCTACTCCTGACGACGGATACGCAAGCGAGAGACGATGCACCTGTCCCTACCCGCTGTACGCGCCCCTAAGCACTGCGTACGGCACGCCCGGCGGTGCGGGAAAAGTCGACCGAAATCCGACGCAGCGACGAAGGCGGCTGCACGCTGGGTGGACTTCCGCCTCCACCCGGGGTCGGCGCCCCGGATCCCCCCGTGGCGGGCCGAGGGGGCGGGGAGGCCCCGCGGCTATCCCTGCAGCCGCTTGTGCAGCTTGTGGGCCAGGTCGACCAGGCGGGAGCCGAGCTTGGGGCGGGCCTCGATGTTGCCCAGCAGGGCGAAGCCGCGGATGATCACCACGGGGGCGTTCGGGTCCGTGCCCGGGCGTCCCTCGTCGTGGACCTCGAAGTTGCCGAGGACGCCGCTGCCGTGGCCGCGCAGGGTGACGTTCTCCGGGACGAGGACCTCCACGTTCCCGAGGACGCACGCCACGTTGATCTCGGTGACCTGCTGTTCGAAGACGGCCTCGGTGAGGTCGATGGTGATGTCGCCCATGACGGAGACGGCTCGGGTCTGCGCGGCCGGCCGCCACCGCCCCTTGCGGGCGGAGCTGCTGCACACCGCGACCACCGTCTCGGCGTTGCCGGGCAGGCCGGCCGGTCCGGCCGGGGCGCGGCCCGCGGTGCCGGGCGCGTACGCGGACGCCGCCGGGGAGCCCCCGGGCGCGGGCAGGTCCCGTACCAGGACGTCCAGCTCGGCGACGGTCTTCAGGGTGTACAGGGAGTCCAGGCGCTCGGAGTGCTCGTCCGGGGTCAGCCGGCCCTCGGCGAGCGCGTCGGACAGGATCTGCGCGATCCGGTCGCGGTCGGCGTCGGAGGCGCGCAGTCCGCCGGTGGCCGGGGCCGCGGACGCGGGCGGCGTCACGACCGGGGCGGCCGCAGCGGCCGGGACGGTGGCGGGCGCGGCCGGGGCCGTGGCGGCGGCAGGGTCTGCGGGGTGCTTTTCCATGTCCACGTCGACCAGCATAGCGAGACACGATAGATCGCGATAGTCGCTGGTGAGCCTTACCTCACAGACACTTCCCCGCGGGGAGGTCCTACGCTGGTTGACCGCGCTGCCAAATCGGTCGTCAGCGCTGTCTGCCCGAGTGAGGATGACTGCCGTCATGCCAGAGTTTGCGTACACCGACCTGCTGCCCCTGGGCGAGGACTCCACGCCGTACCGGCTGGTGACCTCCGAGGGCGTCTCGACCTTCGAGGCCGACGGCCGTACGTTCCTCAAGGTGGAGCCCGAGGCGCTGCGCAAGCTCGCCGAGGAGGCCATCCACGACATCCAGCACTTCCTGCGCCCGGCCCACCTCGCGCAGCTGCGGCGGATCATCGACGACCCGGAGGCCTCCGCGAACGACAAGTTCGTCGCCCTGGACCTCCTCAAGAACGCGAACATCGCGGCCGCCGGCGTCCTGCCCATGTGCCAGGACACCGGCACGGCGATCGTCATGGGCAAGCGCGGCCAGAACGTCCTCACGGAGGGCGGTGACGAGGAAGCGCTCTCCCGCGGCATCTACGACGCGTACACGAACCTGAACCTGCGCTACTCGCAGATGGCCCCGCTGACCATGTGGGAGGAGAAGAACACCGGCTCGAACCTGCCCGCGCAGATCGAGCTGTACGCGACCGACGGCGGCGCGTACAAGTTCCTCTTCATGGCCAAGGGCGGCGGCTCCGCCAACAAGTCCTTCCTCTACCAGGAGACCAAGGCGGTCCTCAACGAGGCCTCCATGATGAAGTTCCTGGAGGAGAAGATCCGCTCGCTCGGCACGGCCGCCTGCCCGCCGTACCACCTGGCGATCGTCGTGGGCGGCACCTCGGCCGAGCACGCCCTGAAGACCGCCAAGTACGCCTCCGCGCACTACCTGGACGAGCTGCCCCGCGAGGGCTCCGCCCTGGGCCACGGCTTCCGCGACGAGGCCCTGGAGCAGCAGGTCTTCGAACTCACCCAGAAGATCGGCATCGGCGCCCAGTTCGGCGGCAAGTACTTCTGCCACGACGTGCGCGTGGTGCGCCTGCCGCGCCACGGCGCCTCGCTGCCCGTGGCCATCGCGGTGTCCTGCTCCGCCGACCGCCAGGCCGTCGCGAAGATCACCGCCGAGGGCGTCTTCCTGGAGCAGCTGGAGCGCGACCCGGCCCGCTTCCTCCCGGAGACCACGGACGACCACCTCTCGGGCGGCGAGGTCGTCACCATCGACCTCAACCAGCCGATGGACGACATCCTGGCCGAGCTGTCCCGGCACCCGGTCAAGACCCGCCTCTCCCTCACCGGCCCGCTGGTCGTGGCGCGCGACATCGCCCACGCGAAGATCAAGGAGCGGCTGGACGCGGGCGAGGAGATGCCGCAGTACCTCAAGGACCACCCGGTCTACTACGCCGGCCCAGCGAAGACCCCCGAGGGCTACGCCTCGGGCTCCTTCGGCCCGACCACGGCCGGCCGCATGGACTCGTACGTCGAGCAGTTCCAGGCGGCGGGCGGCTCCAAGGTCATGCTGGCCAAGGGCAACCGCTCGCAGCAGGTGACCAACGCCTGCGGCACGCACGGCGGCTTCTACCTCGGCTCGATCGGCGGCCCGGCGGCCCGGCTGGCCCAGGACTGCATCAAGAAGGTCGAGGTCGTCGAGTACGAGGAGCTCGGCATGGAGGCGGTCTGGAAGATCGAGGTCGAGGACTTCCCGGCGTTCATCGTCGTGGACGACAAGGGCAACGACTTCTTCCAGAACCCGGCCCCGGAACCGACCTTCACCCACATCCCGGTCCGCGGCCCCGGCCTCGCCTGACCACGAGCGGCCCCACCCCGCACCGAGCCCCCGACCGGGGGCTCTCCGCGTCCCGGCGGGGCCGCACCCGAGCAGTTCCGGTACCCGACGCCACCGTGACCGGCGGCGTCGTCACGCGCTCCGGGGACCGGACTGCGGGGCGCGCAGCAGTTCGGCCTCGGACGGGGTCGCTTCGAGGCCGTGTCGCCGGGCCGCGGCCAGCTCCGGCAGCGTCAGGCCGAACACCTCGCGGGCGGCCTTCAGCGGCACCCCGTCCGGCCCGCCCACGGCGACCCGGACCGTGCCCTCCTCGGCGACGATCCGCTCCCGGACCGGGGGCGGCGGTGGGCCCCAGCCGCCGGCGCAGGCCTGGGTGCCGCAGGCGGAGCAGTACACCTGGCCCTCCCAGCGCAGGCGCCCGTCCACGATGCGCTGCCAGGTTTCTCGGCGGCGGTGGGGGCAGGGGCGGGGTGGATTGTCATCAGGTGTTCGGCCACGTGTGGATGGTGCGGTACCGGCGGCTCCGTCGCAGCCGGTTAACGTCTCCCCTATGACACAGCTGCTCCCCACCGCCCGCGACGTACGGGTCATCGCCCACCGCGGGGCCTCCCACGAGCACCCCGAGCACACCCTCGCCGCGTACCGGCAGGCCATCGCCGACGGCGCGGACGCGCTGGAGTGCGACGTGCGGCTGACCGCCGACGGGCGGCTGGTGTGCGTGCACGACCGGACGGTGGAGCGCACCTCCGACGGGCGCGGGGTCGTCTCCGCGATGACGTACGAGCAGCTCGCCGCCCTCGACTTCGGCGGCTGGAAGGGCGAGGAGCACCGCGGGGCGCAGGTGCTGCTCTTCGAGGACCTGCTCAAGGAGGCGCTGGCCGCGGACCGGCCCGTCGGGCTGGCCGTCGAGACCAAGCACCCCAGCCGGGCCGGCGGCCGGCTGGAGGCGGAGCTGGTGCGCGTGCTGAGGGACCACGGGCTCGCCGACGGCGCCGACGGCCGCGTCGAGGTGATGAGCTTCTCGCGGAACGCGCTGGTCAGGATGAACCGGCTCGCGCCCGGACTGCCGGCCGTGTACCTGATCGAGCGGGCCGTGCGGCCGCCGCGGCCGCCGTTCGCGGGGCACGCCGGGCCGGGCATCGACCTGGTGCGCCGGGATCCGGGGCTGGTGGCGCGGCTGCGGGCCAAGGGGCTGCGGGTGCGGGTGTGGACGGTGGACGAGTTCGACGACGTCGAGCTGTGCCTGCGGCTCGGGGTGGACACGCTCATCACCAACCGGCCGCGCGAGGTCCGCGCGTACATCAACGCCCGCTAGGTTCTGTTTCCTGGATCTCCTGACGTGATCACGTTGTCGAGTTCATGCTGGCCAGCATGGTGGGGCGAGGAGATCTGACGAATGCGGAGTGGGAACGGCTGGAGCCGTTCCTGCCCCGTGGTGGGGCACGTGGTGGCCGGTGGAGCGAGCACCGGAGGGTCATTAACGGGGTGCTGTTCCGGGTGCGGACCGGTGTGCCGTGGCGGGATCTGCCGGAACGGTTCGGGCCGTGGGAGACCGTCTACAAGCGGCATCGCCGCTGGTCGGCCGATGGCACCTGGCAGTTGCTGCTGACGCGGGTGCAAGCCGCCGAGAACTCCGCGGACGGGATCGACTGGGCCGTGTCGGTGGACTCCACTACGACGCGAGCCCACCAGCACGCGGCTGGCGCGCGGAAGGCGGCCCCGCCGCCGGTTGCTCCTCAAAAGGGGGCCCGCAGCGGGGCAAACCAGGGCGATCCAGTGTTGCGGAGGCTGTCTGCCCGGCTGGCGGAGGTGGTGAGGCAGGCGAGTGCTTAGGGCGCTCGCGAGGCGGCTTTACCACGAAGATCCACCTGTCCGCCGACGGGCGATGCCGCCCGCTCTCGCTGGTCCTCACGCCCGGACAGTGCGGGGACAGCCCGCAGTTCGAGGCCGTGCTGGAGAAGATCTACGTGCCTTGCCCCGGGCCGGGCAGGCCCCGCACCCGGCCTGACAGTGTCAGCGCTGACAAGGCCTACAGCTCCCGCAGCAACCGCCGCTATCTGCGGAAACGTAAGATCCGGCACACCATTCCCGAGCCCAAGGACCAGCGCGCCAACCGCCGCAGACGAGGCTCTGCCGGCGGACGGCCCACCGGGTTCGACAAGGACCGGTACAAGAAACGCAACGTCGTCGAGCGGGCGATCAACCGCCTCAAGAACTTCAGGGCAGTCGCCACCCGCTACGACAAACGCGCCTACGTCTACCTCGGAACGGTCACTCTGGCAGCCCTCACCATCTGGCTCCGCACCTGATCCAGGAAACAGAACCTAGCCCGCTCGCCGCCTCTCCCCTGCCCTCCCCTGCTCGGCTCGGCTCTGCTCTGCTCTGCTCTGCCGATCGGCGTACGGTCTCCCCGGAGGTCCGGCCGATCGGCAGATGGCTGCCGGCCGGGGCTGCGGCCAGGCTTGTTCCGCAAGCGAACGGAGCACCTGGTCAAGGGAGTTCGGATGAAGATCCGCAGCATGGTCCTGTATGCCGCCGCGCTCGGCACCGTCGGCGCACTGGTTCTCGCGGCGCCCGCGCCGGCCTCCGCGCCGCGCGCCGCCGCCGTGCACGGCGCGGCGCGGGTGCTGTACTCGTACGCGCCGCAGGGCGACGTGATCCGGTTCGGCGTGGACGCCGAGGCGGCGCCGTACACCCGGCCGGTCACGATCGAGGGGAAGCCGCAGCCCGGGACGCCCGTGGACGCGAGGGGGAAGGTCACCGTCTACCACCAGCGGTCGTTCGACGGCAGCGTCGGGACGTCGGAGGCCGAGGTCGACTGCCTGATGACCGGCGACGGGGTGGCCACCCTCACGGCGGTCGTGACGAAGTCGAACGTCGGTACGGTCGGGGAGCGGATCGGCATCAGCGTGCAGGACGGCCGGCACGGCGCGCCCGACCGGCTGGGCTTCTCCTGGGGCGTCGCCGACCTGGACCCGGGCCGTGATCCGATCCTCGCCCGCGTCGGCACCTGCATGGCCCCGGCGCCGTTCACGACGGTGACCGGCGGCGGCTTCCAGGTGACCTCGGCCCCGCTGCCGCCGCTGCGCCCGTAGGAACACCCGGCCGGGTCGTCCGGCCGGGTGGGGGGTGCGGGCACCGCGGTACGGAGGGATCGGCAGTCAGGCGAAGCGCTGGTTCGCGGAGCCGTCGCAGGGCTGGAGCCGGAGGGGGTCCCTGGCCGCGCCGAGCGTCAGGCACATGCCGGTCGCGGCGGCAGGGCGGACGGTGGCGCCGTCGCGGACCCAGCGCTGGTTGGCGCCGCCGTGGCAGTTCCACAGGATCAGGCCGGTGCCCGCCCCGTAGGTGCCGCCGGGGGCGTCCAGGCAGCGGTCGTGGGTGAGCTCGACGTGTACGGCCGCGCCCGCCGGGTCGTACCACCAGCCCTGGTTGCGGCCGCCGTGGCAGTCCCAGCCGACGACCTTGGTGCCGTCGGCGCTGGAGCCGCCGCCGGCGTCGAGGCAGGTGCCGGTGGCCCCGTTCCGCAGCGGCCGGTACAGGTCGTCCCAGGCCCCGGACTGGAGGACGGGCGTGCCGGTGGACGCCGGGTCGGCGCAGGAGGCCTCGTGCAGGCCCGATCCGTACAGCAGGGTCAGGCAGGCGGCGAACGCGCCGTGGCCGCGCCGGTTGGGGTGGAACGACTGGCGGGCGGTGTTCTCGTCCCACGGGAAGTGGTCGCCGAGGTCCAGGTAGAGGCCGCGGGCCCAGGTGTCCTCCATGCACACCTCGTGGCCGTGGAAGAGCCGCGAGTTGTCCAGGTAGAGGGCGCCGGAGGCGCGGGCAGCCTCCCGCACGCCCTTCTCGAAGGCGGGCACGGCGTGGTTGCGGCCCCAGGCGGCGTCGGAGTCGTAGCCGGCGCAGCCGCCCGGGAGCTTCCCGGGGAAGCCGGGGTTGTCGTAGAAGTCGGGGCCTACGGGGCTGGGGTAGCCCATGACGACGAGCCTGTAGTCGGAGTCGGCGTAGCCGGCGCCGCGCATGACCGTCTTCAGGTCGGCGACCGTGGCCTCGACCTTGGGCCGCAGCCCGTCCACGCGGGCCTGCCAGCCGGGGGCGTACTTCGGCTCGCAGGTGCCCTGGCCGAGCACCCAGCGGGTGACGCAGTCGGTCATGACGGGGCCGAACTGGAGGTCGTCGTTGGCGCCGGCGACGAGCAGCACCAGCTTGATCCGGGTGTTGCGGGCCTTGATCGCCAGGCTGTCGCTCTGCACCAGATCGTCGGCGTACTGCCTGCTGCCGCCGATGCGGATGTTGCCGGTGTAGGCGCCCGAGCAGGCGACGTTGAAGGTGAGGTCGGCCGGGATGCCGGTGAGGTGGATGGCGGCGTCGGGCGAGCGGTGGCACTGGTTGTTCGGCGTGTTGGTCGCGGGCTCGTAGGTGCCGACGCCCTCGCCGGAGATCTCGCTGTCGCCGAGGGAGATCAGGCCGGTCTTCCGCTCGCCCATCGGGCGGATCGCGGGGTCGCCGTAGATGCTCGTGGCCTCGGCCGCCCGGACGGCCTCCAGTTCGGGCGGCAGTGCGGTGACGGCGCCGGAGGCGGCCGCCGGGGAGGCCGCCGGGGCGGCCGCGTGGGCCAGGGGGGTGACGCCGGTGACGCCTCCGAGGGCGGCCGCGAACGCCGCGACGGCGGCGACGGTACATCTGAGCTTGGGCGTCCTGCCTACACGTGTCATGTACGCCTCCCCGAGATCGGTATTACCGCCGGTACTTACTGCTCGGTAGGGGAGATGGGAACACTTCCGACAGGACGATTGCTCAACCTTGCGAGGAGGCCCGAACATGACGAACGATCAGCACGACGCCGCCCGGGACCAGGCGGGGCCGCACCGCGTCGAGCACGACTCCATGGGTGAGGTGAAGGTCCCCGCGCACGCCAAGTGGCGGGCCCAGACCCAGCGCGCGGTGGAGAACTTCCCGCTCTCCGGGCAGCGCCTGGAGCGCGCCCACATCGAGGCACTCGCCCGGATCAAGGCCGCCGCGGCGACGGTCAACGCGGAGCTGGGGGTGCTCGACCGCGAGCTCGCCGCGGCCGTCGTCGCGGCCGCGGCCGAGGTGGCCGAGGGCCGGTGGGACGACCACTTCCCCGTGGACGTGTTCCAGACGGGGTCCGGGACCTCGTCCAACATGAACGCCAACGAGGTGATCGCCACCCTGGCCGCCGAGCGGCTCGGCCGCGACGTCCACCCCAACGACCACGTCAACGCCTCGCAGAGCTCCAACGACGTGTTCCCGTCGTCCATCCACATCGCCGCGACCGCCGCCGTCACCCACGACCTCGTCCCCGCCCTGCGCCACCTCGAACTCGCCCTGGAGCGCAAGGCCGCCGCCTTCGCCGAGGTGGTCAAGGCGGGCCGGACCCACCTGATGGACGCCACGCCGGTCACCCTGGGCCAGGAGTTCGGCGGGTACGCCGCCCAGGTCCGCTACGGCATCGAACGGCTGGAGGCGGCCCTGCCCCGGCTGGCCGAACTGCCGCTGGGCGGCACCGCGGTGGGCACGGGGATCAACACCCCGGCCGGCTTCTCCGCCTCCGTGATCGCCGAGGTGGCCGCCGCGACCGGGCTGCCGCTGACCGAGGCCCGCGACCACTTCGAGGCCCAGGGCGCCCGGGACGCGCTGGTGGAGACCTCGGGCATGCTCCGCACCATCGCCGTCTCCCTCACGAAGATCTGCAACGACCTGCGCTGGATGGCCTCCGGACCGCGTACGGGATTGGCCGAAATCAACCTCCCGGATCTCCAGCCGGGGTCCTCGATCATGCCCGGCAAGGTCAACCCGGTCGTCCCCGAGGCCGTGCTGATGATCGCCGCGCAGGTGACCGGAAACGACACCGCGGTCGCGGTGGCGGGCGCCGCGGGCAACTTCGAGCTCAATGTGATGCTCCCCGTGATGGCCCGGAACCTGCTCGAATCGATCCGCCTGCTGTCCTCCGCGAGCCGCCTGCTCGCCGACCGCACCGTCGACGGGATCACCGCCAACGTGGCCCGGGCCAGGGAGTACGCCCAGTCCTCCCCCTCCGTGGTCACCCCGCTCAACCGGTACATCGGTTACGAGGAGGCCGCCAAGGTCGCCAAGCGGGCCCTCGCCGAGCGGAAGACGATCAGGCAGGTCGTCCTGGAGGCCGGCTACGTCGACCGGGGCGACCTGACCGTGGAGCAGCTCGACGAGGCCCTCGACGTCCTGCGGATGACCCGACCCTGAAACGGTTCCCGACAGGGGCCGGATCCGGTCGTTTCCCGTCCCCGAACCCCTCCGTGACCTGCACCGCAGCGAGCGCAGGGGCCCCAGCCCTAATATCTGCGCATGACAGGTACCTCAGGCCGCGGGGGCGGCGAAGCACAGGGCGGGCGCTGGCGGCCGGGGACCCAGGTCCTCTGGCGGTACCGCGACCACGCCCCGGGCCTGACGGGCGCGGTCCACATCTGCCGCCCGGTGACCGTGGTGCAGGACACGGCGGAGCTGCTGGCGGTGTGGATGGCGCCCGGCACCGAGTGCGTCAAGCCGGTGCTCGCCGACGGTACCCCCGTGCACGAGGAGCCGCTCGCCACCCGCTACACCGCGCCCCGCACCACCGTGCGCTCCCGCTGGTTCGGCACGGGCGTGCTGAAGCTGGCCCGGCCCGGGGACCCGTGGTCGGTGTGGCTGTTCTGGGAGCACGGCTGGCGGTTCAAGAACTGGTACGTCAACCTCGAGGAGCCGCGGTCGCGCTGGACGGGCGGGATCGACTCCGTCGACCACTTCCTCGACATCTCCGTCTACCCGGACCGCACGTGGAAGTGGCGCGACGAGGACGAGTTCGCGCAGGCGCAGCAGGTCGGACTGCTGGACGCAGGCCAGGCGCTGCGCGTGCAGGAGGCCGGGCAGGCGGCCCTGGAGGTCGTCAAGGCGTGGGGGGCTCCGTTCTCGGACGGGTGGGAGGGCTGGCGGCCCGATCCGGCCTGGGGCGTTCCGGCCCTGCCGGCGGACTGGGACCGCACTCCGGCGTACATGACCTCATGAGACCCTTGATGCGCCCCGGGGGTTGAACCGTAATATCTCCCTCCGCAAGGTCGCGTGCGGGTGCCGCACCCTGCCGTACTTCCGTAAATCTCGTGTCGGACGCGGAAATTGACTTGAGGTCAACGCCGGGGCGAGAGGGTAACGTGCGGGTGGGGGTCCCCGCGGACGAAGTCGGGGCGGGCGTCCCCCTGACCGAGTTTGGGGAGGAACCGCGGGGTGATGGTGTCCCCGCCGCTGAGCGGGTATACCGCGACTGACCGAGTTGAGTGCAGCGCACATCGAGCGCAAACGGACGGAATGCCACGCGTGACGGAGTACCCCACCTCGCAGGAGGGCCCGCAGCCTGCCGCAGCCGCCGCGGCACCGGCCCAGGGCGGCCCCGGCACGCCCTCCTCCTCCGCCTCCGCTGCCGCCGGCACCGCGGACGGGCGGGCCCGTGCCGCGGTCCCAAGTGGGTGCACGGACGAGCTGGGCCACGGGAAGGCTCCCGCCCCGGCCGCCGAGGGCGTGCGCGGTACGGCCGGTCCCGGCGCCGACCCCGTGCGCGCGCACGCGGACACCCCCGGTCCCGGCCCGGACGTCCCACGGCCCCGCGACGGCGGGGCGACCCCCGGTCCGGACCCCGCGGCCGCACCCGCCCGCGAGGAGGGCCGCTCCGCGGCACAGGCCGTCCCGCGGACCCGGCGCCGGCGCGGCCGCACCCGGGACTCCGAGGCCGCCCGGACCGCCGCAGCGGCCCGCCCCGCACGTACGGGGGAGGAGCGGCCGGCCGCGCAGGCGGCAACGGCCGCGGCGGCGGCCGCAGCTGACGCCATACCGGACGCGGTACGCAGCCGCGCGGCCGACGCCGGCGGTACGGACGCCGCCGGCGCCGAGAGCGGCAAGGGCAGCAAGAGCGGAACCAGCAGCACCGGCACGGCCACCGCCGGCCTCGACCCCGTCGACCTCGTCGACCCGGTCGACCCCGCCGACCCGGAGGGCACCCCGCAGCCCGGCGCGCCCGACGTCCGGGACACGGCGGGGACCGGGGACCGGGCGGCGCCCGGCGGCGCCGTGCCCTCCGTCGGCAGCGTCGAGGGGGCCCTCGCCCGCCGGGAGGGCGACCGGCTGCGGTTCGTCGGCGCCGCCACGCGCCGCATCGCCCGCGGCATCGACCTCGACGAGATCGTGCTCGGCCTGTGCCGGGCCACCGTGCCGACGTTCTCCGACGCCATCCTCGTCTACCTGCGCGATCCCCTGCCGGTCGGCGACGAACGGCCCGTGGGCCCGGTCGTTTTAAGGCTGCGCCGCACCGACCGGCTCCGGCCGATCGACGACCTGACCGGAGCCGAGGGCGCCGGTGCCGCGGGGGGCGCCGGGGAGCTCGACTTCAGCCAGTTGCCGTTGGTCGGCCCGCAGGGCGACCTGCCCGCCGCCGAGCTGTGCGAGATCCTGCACGGCGGGGCGCTCGCCGAGGTGCTGCGCGGCGTCCGGCCCGTCTTCGCGTCCTCGGAGGGCGCGCAGGACGCGCTGCCGGAGCTGCTGGGCGCGGAGCACCCCGTACCGCGCGGCCGGAGGGCCGTCCTCGCGCCGCTGCGCGGCCGCCGCCGGGTGATCGGCGCCGCCGTGTTCCTGCGCAGCCCGGAGCGGCCCGCGTTCGAGCAGAACGACCTGCTGGTCGCCGCCCAGCTGGCCACGCACACCGCGCTCGGCATCGACAAGGCCGTCCTGTACGGCCGCGAGGCGTACATCGCGGACGAACTCCAGCGCACCATGCTGCCGCACAGCCTGCCCCAGCCCACCGGGGTCCGGCTGGCCTCCCGCTACCTGCCGGCGGCCGAGACCGCGCGGGTCGGCGGGGACTGGTACGACGCCATACCCCTGCCGGGCAGCCGGGTCGCGCTCGTCGTCGGCGACGTCATGGGCCACTCCATGACGTCCGCCGCGATCATGGGGCAGCTGCGGACCACCGCGCAGACCCTGGCGCAGCTGGACCTGCCGCCCGCCGAGGTGCTGCACCACCTGGACGAGCAGGCGCAGCGGCTGGGCTCCGACCGCATGGCGACCTGCATGTACGCCGTGTACGACCCCGTGTCGCACCGGATCACCATCGCCAACGCCGGCCACCCGCCGCCCGTGCTGCTGCACCTGGGCGGCCGCGCCGAGGTGCTCCGGGTGCCCCCGGGCGCGCCCATCGGCGTCGGCGGCGTCGACTTCGAGGCCGTGGAGCTGGACGCCCCGGCCGGGGCCACGCTGCTGCTCTACACCGACGGGCTGGTGGAGTCCCGGCTGCGGGACGTGTGGACCGGCATCGAGCAGCTGCGCGAGCGGCTGGCCACGACCGCCCAGCTGACCGGGCTGGACCACCCGCCGCCGCTGGAAGCGCTCTGCGACGACGTCCTCGACATGCTGGGGCCCGGCGACCGGGACGACGACATCGCGCTGCTCGCGGCCCGCTTCGACGGGATCGCGCCCAGCGACGTGGCGTACTGGTTCCTCGACCCGGAGGAGACCGCCCCGGGGCGGGCCCGCCGGTTCGCCCGTCGGGCACTGGCCCGCTGGGGCCTGGAGGAGCTTGAGGACTCGGTGGAGCTGCTGGTCAGCGAGGTGGTCACCAATGCCGTGCGGTACGCGGAACGGCCGGTCACCCTGCGCCTGCTGCGGACGGACGTGCTGCGCTGCGAGGTCGGCGACGACTCCCCGCAACTGCCGCGCCAGCGGCGGGCCCGGGAGACCGACGAGGGCGGTCGCGGGCTCTTCCTCGTCAACCGGATGGCCCGGCGCTGGGGAGCGACCCGGCTGAGCAGCGGCAAGGTGGTCTGGTTCGAGCTGTCGCTGCCGGGCGGCCACGACCGCCGCTGAGGACCGCCGAGGGCGTCTGAGCCTGCTGGACGGCCCGGGGGAGCCCACAGGGCACCTCCGGGCCGTCAGGGCCGCGCCCAGCCCGCGCGACGGCTCCGCACCGCGCAGAAGACCGCCGCCCCGCAGCTCGTGAGCTGCGGGGCGGCGGTCCTTCGTGTGGTGCGTGCGGCCTACGGGTTCTGCTGGCCGAACGGCGGCTGGATCGGCGGGGTCGCGCCGCTCTTGGTCGGGTCCGGCTTCACCGTGCCGCTCTTGGTCGGGTCCGGCTTGCCGCTGCTCTTGCTCGGGTCCGGGCTCGCCGAGCTGCTCTTGCTCGGGTCCGGGCTCGCCGAGCTGCTCTTGCTCGGGTCCGGGCTGGCCGAGCTCGTCGAGGCCGACGGGGAGGTGCTGCGCGACGGGAGCTGTACGGGACCCATGTCCGCCTCGGACAGGTCGAACTTCGCCGTGTTCACGCCCTTGAGCGCGGCCAGCGTGTACGCCTTCCAGATCTCCGCCGGGAAGCTGGAGCCGCCGGCGCGTCCGCCGCCCGCGGTACCGGTCAGGGTGGTCTGCTTGGCGGTTCCCGGCTCCTCACCGAACATCGCGACGACGGTCACGAGTTCGGGCGTGTACGCGGTGAACCAGGCGGCGACGTTGGACTCGGTGGTACCGGTCTTGCCGGCGGCCTCGTACGCGGAGCTGCGCACGGCCTTGCCGGAGCCGTCGTTGACGACGCCCGTGAGGACCTTGGTGACGGTGTCGGCGGTCTCGCGGCTGAGGACCTGCTGGCCGGACTCGGGCTTCTTGAACTCGCGCTCGGCGTGCTCGGCGCTCTTGATGATCGAAGGGGTGACCTTCTTGCCGTGGTTGTCGAGGGTCGCGTAGACGGCCGCCATCTCAAGGGTGTTGGCGCTCATGGTGCCGAGCGACATGGCCGGCTTGTCCTCGGGCCAGCCCTGACGGTCCTTCATGCCGAGCTCGAGGGCCGTCTTCTTGGCGTTCGGCGGCTTCACGTCGACGATCATCTGGGCGTACACGGAGTTCACCGAGAAGTTGGTGGCCTCCTGCACCGTCATCATCGGGGTGCCGTAGTCCTTGTCGTCCTGGTTCTGCGGGTTGAACGGGACGCTGCTGCCCACGACCGCGCGCTTGCTGGTGCCGTCGTACAGGGCGTTCGGCGTGATCGGCTTCTTGTCCTGGGTGAGGGCCTTGTTCTCCAGGGCGGAGGCCAGCACGACCGGCTTGAACGTCGAGCCCGGCTGGAAGTCGGTGCGCAGGGCGTTGCTCGCCCAGTGGTCGGACAGGCCGGTGCCGCCGTACATGGCGACGATCGCGCCGGTCTTCGGGTCGACGGAGGTGGCGCCGGCCTGCACGGCCGCGTCGACGGGCCGGTTCTTGCGGTCGAGCTTCGACTCCAGCTCGTCCTTGACGGCCGTCTCCAGGGCCTTCTGCTTCTTCGGGTCGATGTTGAGGGTGATCTCCCAGCCGCCCGCCTGGAGTTCGGCGGCGGTCATGCCGGTCTGGCGGCGCAGCTCGGCGTCGGCGGCCTGCTTCAGGTAGCCCTTCTGGCCGTCCAGGCCCGGGGCGGGCTTGGGCTTGACCGGCTCCTGGAACTTCAGCGTCTGGCGCTTGGCCTCGTCCAGCGCGCCCATCTCGACCATGTTCTGGAAGACGCCGTTGAAGCGGACGGTGACGAGTTCCTTGCCCTTCGGGCTGGCGGTCGCCCAGTCGTAGTCGCTGGGGGCCTGGAGGAGGGCCGCGAGGTACGCGCCCTGCTCCAGCGTCAGCTTCTCGACGTCGGTGTTGTAGTACGCCTGGGCGGCGGCCTGGATGCCGTAGGCGCCGCGCCCGAAGTAGCTGGTGTTCAGGTAACCCGCGAGGATGTCGTCCTTCTCCATGCGCTGGTCGACCTTGAGGGAGATCACCAGCTCCTTGAGCTTGCGGGTGGGGGTCTGGTCCTGGGTCAGGTAGAAGTTCTTGACGTACTGCTGGGTGATCGTCGAACCGCCCGCCGCACCCTTGCCCAGGGCCGTGCGGAACAGGCCCCGGGCCACGCCCATGAAGTCGACGCCGCGGTCCTCGTAGAAGGACTTGTTCTCGATGGCGATGAACGCCGTCTGGATCTCCTTCGGGACCTTGTTGATCGGGACGATCTCGCGGTTCATCTCGCCGACGCGGGCCATGAGGGTCCCGTCGGCGTACTTGTACGTGTTGCTCTGCTGGATCGCCTCGGCGTTGGGGTCGGGCTCGTCGACGTAGTAGTACAGGCCGACGAGTGCGGCCATGCCGAGCAGGATCATCCCGAAGAAAGTCCCCAGGACCGTCTTCCAGTTGAGGAAGCGGCGTATGCCGGTGCGCTTGCCGGCCTGCCCCTTTCCACTGGCGCGCCCGCGCGGCGACCGCCGCGCGCTGCGCTGCTGCTGCGCTTTACGCGCTTCTGCTCGGCCCATCGCTCCCGCTCCGCTCGAATTCCCCCCCGACGTCAGCTGAAAAAGCTAACACCGCAGGTTGTGGCAAAGGTTTGCCAAGTATGAACAAAACCGTTCAATTCGGACGTGAGAATCAGCACCCACGTCAAGGGAACCGACGCTCGTGCGCCCCGGAGGGTTGCGGTGACCCCGAAAAGTGATATCACTTTGCTAGGGCGTCCGATCGATCGGACCCATGGGAACGGGGGCAAGTCATAACAGAAGCGGCACGGGTCGAGACGGGCGTACGGGAGTTCCCGGCGCGCAGCGTGGGCGGCGGACTCGCCCTCCTGCTCGGCCTTGCGGGGGCGGCCGTGGGGGTGCTGCTGATCGCCCTGGGCGCAGCCGGGGAGGCCGGCGTGCGGCACCTCGGCCTGATCGTGCCCGGGATCCTGCTGGTGGCCGTCTCGCTGCTGGCGATGAGCGGGCTGAACACGGTCTCGCCGGGCGAGGCCCGGGTGGTGCAGCTCTTCGGCCGCTACCGCGGGACCATCCGCACGGACGGCCTGCGTTGGGTGAACCCGCTGACCTCGCGGGACTCGATATCCACCCGCGTGCGCAACCACGAGACGGCCGTCCTGAAGGTCAACGACGCCTACGGCAACCCGATCGAGCTGGCCGCGGTCGTGGTGTGGCGGGTCCAGGACACGGCCCGCGCCAGCTTCGAGGTCGAGGACTTCGCCGAGTTCGTGGAGACCCAGGCCGAGGCGGCGGTCCGGCACATCGCGATCGAGTACCCCTACGACGCCCACGACGAGGGCGGCCTGTCGCTGCGCGGCAACGCCGAGGAGATCACCGAGAAGCTGGCCCTGGAGCTCTCGGCGCGGGTCGACGCGGCCGGCGTCGAGATCATCGAGTCGCGCTTCACACATCTCGCGTACGCTCCGGAGATCGCCTCCGCGATGCTCCAGCGCCAGCAGGCGGGCGCGGTCGTGGCGGCCCGCAAGCAGATCGTCGAAGGCGCGGTCGGGATGGTGGAACTGGCCCTGACCCGCCTACAGGAGGAGGACATCGTGGAGCTGGACCCCGAGCGCAAGGCCGCCATGGTCTCCAACCTGATGGTGGTCCTCTGCGGGGACCGCGCGGCCCAGCCCGTCGTCAACACCGGCACCCTCTACCAGTGAGCCCGTCCGGCGAGGCGGAGGCCGCGGAGCCCGGGCACGGGCACGGGCCCGCGCCGAAGCGGGCCGCGCGCGCCGGA
This sequence comes from Streptomyces pallidus (ex Mingjun et al. 2026), assembly GCF_051550185.1. NCBI lineage: Bacteria > Bacillati > Actinomycetota > Actinomycetes > Kitasatosporales > Streptomycetaceae > Streptomyces > Streptomyces pallidus (ex Mingjun et al. 2026). Next base: position 2,975,777 of record NZ_CP196181.1, read on the forward strand.
CGGCAGGAGCGCAAGCAGGTGCTGCTGCGGCTCGACCCGCAGGTGTACGAGGCCCTCGCGCGCTGGGCCGGCGAGGAACTGCGCAGCGCCAACGCGCAGATCGAGTTCCTGCTGCGGCGCGCGCTGGCGGAGACCGGCCGGCTCCCGGGCGGGGCGGCCCCGATCCCGCCGCGCGGCCGACCGCGGTCCGGGCCGCGGCCCTGAGGGCCGCGGCCCGGTCAGCGCGTGCGGCTGAGCAGCACGAAGCCGGACTCGTTGGCCACCGTGCGGTATCCGCGGCTCCTGGCCTCAGCGAGCGCGACGGCCTCGTCGAGGGCGTCCAGCGGCCAACGCAGCTCGGGCGCGACGCGGGTGTCCACCAGGATCCACTCGGGGTTCGGCCGGCTGTCGGGCCAGCCGAACAGGCTGACGCTCGTCCGGTGGACCAGGTGCGGGACGAGGCGGTCGGACGCCTGGACGGTCGCGCCGTCCGGGATCCGGTCCATCACGCGGTGCGCCACCGCCACCCGGGGATCGGCCTTCCAGAAGAGCGGCTGGAACAGCTGCCCCAGCGAGTGACTCGGCAGCAGCAGCACGCAGACCCCGGCCGCGCCCAGCAGGTGGCGACGCAACCCGGCGGTGGTGGTGCCGCGCCGCTGCAGGGCGTCGACGAACGCCGCGAAGAGGATCGGCATGAGGATGAGGGAGTAGTGGAAGCCGGTGCCCCAGTGGGATTCGTACTCGGAGAACCCCCGCCACAGCAGGGTCGGCACCGCGACCAGGACCAGCGGTGAGCGCACGGCCAGGAACAGGGTCGGCGCCAGCAGCATGACCAGGGTCGTCACCTTGACCTCGGGGGTGACGAGCCCGATCGTGGCCGCATACAGCAGCTGCCCGAGGCTCCTGCCGGAGCCGTCGCCGTCCACGTAGCCGACGTAGAAGTACCCGCCGCCCGGGTTGAACGCGGGCAGCACCACGACCACGGCCAGGGCGGCGCCCGCCACCCCGGCCACGGCGGCGGCGATCCCGAGCCGGCGCCCGCCCTTGCCGGCGCGCCATGCGGCCAGCAGCCCGATCACGGCGACGGTGAGCCCCATGTCCTCCTTCACCAGCAGCAGCGGCAGCGCCCACAGCACGGCCGCCCGCGGCCGCCCCTGGCCCAGCGCCGCCAGGGAGCAGGCCAGCAGCGGGACGGCGAAGGCCCACTCGTGGAAGTCGAAGCCGACCCCGCTCGCGATGCCCCACGAGAGCCCGTAGGCGAGCCCGACGACCACCCCCGCGGCGGTGCCCAGCGCCCGGTGCGCCCAGCGCATCAACGGCAGCGCGCTCACCGCGACGAGGGCCGCCTGCGCCACCAGCAGGGTGCGGGCCGACGGCCAGATCCAGTACGCCGGGGCCAGGAGGGCCAGGACCGGGGAGAAGTGGTCGCCGAGCAGGGGGAAGCCCGGCCCCTTGACCTCGGAGACCGGCAGGTGCCCCGCCGCGTAGGAGCGGACGGCCTGTTCGAAGATCGCCAGGTCGAAGCTGTGCGATTGCAGCCGTTCATGGGTGCGCAGCGACAGCGTCGCGTAGAGGAGGAGGAGACCGGAGACCACCGCCCACGTCCACCACGGGGGTTCAGACCGCCCGGCGGACGCGGTGGCGGCCGGGGTCGGCCGGCCGTCCGTCCGCGCCGGTGCGGCCGACTGCTGCGGCGGGAGCGCGGGGGTGTCCGCGGGAGGTGCGTGCATGGTGCGCCTTTCGGGAGACGGGGCCGCCGGAACGCGGCCGGTACGAGGCCGGAGCGGCCGGAGCGGCCGGAGCAGGGCCGGAGCGGGACCCGGGAAAACGGGACCGGTGCCCACAAAGTGCCAGCCGCTCCCGGAGCCGGCGCCGAGCCGGCGCCTCCGGGCTGCAAGTCCCTTCGAATGGCCGCAGGACGGGGCGGCGCCCACCTCTGCACCGCGTGTATACACATCGCGTATACACCGGATGTATAGTCCGGGGCATGTCCATCGGTCACACGCTCCTCGGCCTCCTGGAGGCCGGCCCCCGGCACGGCTACGACCTCAAGCGCGCCTTCGACGAGAAGTTCGGCCACGACCGCCCGCTCGCCTACGGGCAGGTCTACTCGACCATGTCCCGCCTCCTGAAGAACGGCCTCGTCGAGGTCGACGGGATCGAGGCGGGCGGCGGCCCCGACCGCAAGCGGTACGCCATCACCGACGCCGGCGTCACCGACGTCACGGCCTGGCTCGCCCAGCCCGAGAAGCCCGAGCCCTACCTCCAGTCCACCCTCTACACCAAGGTCGTCCTGGCGCTGTTGACCGGGCGCAGCGCCGCCGACCTGCTGGACACCCAGCGCGCCGAGCACCTGCGGCTGATGCGCGTCCTGACCCAGCGCAAGCGCAAGGGGGACCTCGCCGACCAGTTGGTCTGCGACCACGCCCTGTTCCACCTCGAAGCCGACCTGCGGTGGCTGGAGCTCACCGCCGCCCGCCTCGACCAGCTCCGGCAGGAGGTGGCCCGGTGACCCCCGCCGGCTCCCTGCTCGCCGCCACGGACCTCCGCAAGGCGTACGGGACCACGTACGCCCTGGACGGCGCCGGGTTCTCCATCCACCCCGGCGAGGTCGTCGCCGTCATGGGCCCCTCCGGTTCCGGCAAGTCCACCCTGTTGCACTGCCTGGCCGGCATCGTGACGCCCGACTCCGGTTCCATCACCTACGCGGGCCGCGAGCTGACCGCGATGAACGACGCCGAGCGCAGTGCCCTGCGCCGCACGGACTTCGGCTTCGTCTTCCAGTTCGGCCGCCTCGTGCCCGAGCTGACCTGCGTGGAGAACGTCGCCCTGCCGCTGCGGCTGACCGGCGTCAAACGCCGGGAGGCCGAGCGGACCGCCCTGCACTGGATGGAGCAGCTCCAGGTCGACGACCTGGCCCGCAAGCGCCCCGGCGAGGTCAGCGGCGGCCAGGGCCAGCGCGTCGCCGTGGCCCGCGCCCTGGTCGCCGGCCCGCGGGTGGTCTTCGCGGACGAGCCCACCGGCGCCCTCGACTCCCTCAACGGCGAACTCGTGATGCAGCTGCTGACCGAGTCCGCCCGGGCCGCCGACACCGCCGTCGTCCTCGTCACGCACGAGACCCGGGTGGCCGCGTACTCCGACCGCGAGATCGTCGTCCGTGACGGCCGGTCCCGCGACATGGAGCGGATCGCATGAACCTGCTCCGTACCTGGGCCCGCGACCTGGCCATGGGCGTCCGGTTCGCCGTCGGCGGCGGCCGCGAGGGCCGGGTGCGCACCCTCCTGACCGGTGTGGGCGTCGGCCTCGGCGTCGCCCTGCTCCTGGGCACCACCGCCGTGCCCGCCGCGATGGCGGCCCGCGACGCGCGCGGCGACGCCCGCGAGACGATCACCTCCCACACCGCCGACCGGCCGGGGCGGAACACCCTGCTGATCGCCCCCGGGAACATGACCTACCGCTCGGACGACGTCAGCGGGCGCCTGGTCCAACCCGAGGGGCCCGACGCGCCGGTCGCACCCGGGCTCAGGAGGTACCCGGGCCCCGGTGAACTGGCCGTCTCCCCCGCCCTCGACCGGCTGCTGAAGAGCGACGCCGGCAAGCTGCTGCGCGAGCGCCTCGACGGTCGGGTCACGGCCGTCATCGGCGACGCCGGACTCGTCGGACCGGGCGAGCTCTACTACTACGCGGGCACCGACCGGCTCTCCCAGGAGGCGGACAGCCCCTACGTCCAGCGGATCACCGCCTTCGAGAACACCCTGGAGGCCCAGCCCCTCGACCCGGTCCTGGCCCTGCTCGTGCTCGTCATGTTCACCGCCCTGCTGGTGCCGGTGGCCGTGTTCGTCGCAGCCGCCGTCCGCTTCGGCGGCGACCGCCGCGACCAGCGCCTCGCCGCCCTGCGCCTGGTCGGCGCGGACGGGCGGACGACCCGCCGGATCGCCGCCGGGGAGGCGCTCGCCGGCGCGGTGGTCGGCCTGTTCCTGGGCGCCGGGTTCTTCCTCGCGGCCCGGCGGCTCACCCCGTACGTCAGCATCCAGGACCGCAGCCTCTTCCCCGCCGACCTCGCCCCTGCCTGGCCGCTGGCCCTGGCGGTCGCCGTCGCCGTCCCGGCCGCGGCCGTCCTCGTGACCCTGTTCGCGCTGCGGGGCGCGGTCATCGAGCCGCTGGGCGTGGTGCGCTCGGCTCCTCCGGTCCGGCGCCGCCTGTGGTGGCGGCTGCTGCTGCCGCCGACCGGACTCGGCCTGCTGGTCCCGATGACGGGCCGCGGCAACGAGTCCGGCCGGTTCAACCAGTGGCAGGTGTCCGCCGGCGTGGTGCTGCTCCTCGTGGGCATCACCGCCCTGCTGCCCTGGCTGCTGGAGCGGGCCGTCGGCCTGTCCGGCGGGGCCGGACCGGTCTCCTGGCAGCTGGCCGTGCGCCGGCTCCAGCTCACCAGTGGCACCGCCGCCCGACTGGTCGGCGGCATCGCGGTCGCGGTCGCCGGGGCCATCGCCCTGCAGATGCTCTTCGCCGGCGTCGAGCGCGACTACTCCGAGGAGACCGGCCAGGACCCGGGCCGGGCCTCGCTGTCGATCCTCACCCGCTCCGGCACCGAGGACCGGGTCGACGCCCTCGGCAAGGCGGTGGCCGGCACCAGGGGCATCGCCAAGGCCGTCCCGCTGGCCTTGGCTTCGGCCGCCGCCGACCCCGCGGACGCGGAGTCCGACCCGGTCCAGCTCACCGTCGGCACGTGCGCCGCCCTCAGCGAGGTCGCCGTGCTGCCCTCCTGCCGGGACGGCGACGCCTTCGCCCTGACGGGCGGCACCACCCCGCGCGGCGAGCGGGCCACCGCGGCCCCCGGCGAGAAGCTGTACACGGGGAACCTCCACGACCCGGACGGCCCGCCGCCCACCGTCTGGACCGTGCCCGCCTCCACCCGCCCGGTGCAGGCCCGCAAGGACCCGGTCGGCGCGACGCGCAGCGGCCTGCTGGTCACCCCGGCCGCCGCCCCGAAGGTGCAGCGCTACGGCTCCGCCCAGGTGTACATCACCCTGGACCCGGCAACGCCGGACGCGATGGAGCTGGCCCGGACGGCGGCCTACAAGGCCGACCCGCTGGCCACCGTGATGACCCTCCAGGCGACCCGGACGGCCCCCGAGCTCGGCTCCATCCGGACCGGCCTGTTCATCGGCGCCACCCTCGTCCTCGTCCTGATCGGCGCCAGCCTTCTGGTGTCCCAGCTGGAGCAGCTGCGGGAGCGCCGGACACTGCTGGCCGCCCTGGTCGCCTTCGGTACCAGGCGCTCGACGCTGAGCCTGTCGGTGCTCTGGCAGACGGCCCTGCCGGTCCTGCTCGGCCTGGCGCTGGCCACCGTCATCGGCCTCACGCTCGGGGCGGTGCTGATGCGGATGACCAACGTGCCCGTCCGCGTCGACTGGGCCTCGGTCGCGGGGATGGCCGGCATCGGGGCCGCCACCGTCGCCGTGGTGACCCTGCTCAGCCTGCCGCCGCTGCTGCGGATGATGCGCCCGGACGGTCTGCGCACCGAGTGACCGGCGCGCCGACCGGCGCCGTACGCACGCCCGTTCCCGGCGGTCCGACTACTCGGCGGGCCACACCGGGAGCGGGCGCACGGCTTCGCGCAGCGCGGCCGCGATGGCCCGGAACTCCTCCTGCCGGGCGGTGCCGGTCCGCATGGCGAGCGCGATCCGCCGGGAGGGCGCGGGCTCGGCGAAGTACCCGGTGGCCAGGTACTCGTTGCGGGCGGTCTCCAGCCGCAGCGCGGTGCGCGGCAGCAGGGTGACGCCGAGGCCGCCCGCGACCAGCTGGACGAGCGTGGACAGCCCGGCGGCGGTGGTGGTGACGTCGGCCCCGTCGGGCCGCCCGGCCTCCCGGCAGATGTCCAGGGCCTGGTCGCGCAGGCAGTGCCCCTCGTCCAGCAGCAGCAGCTGGAGGCCGCGCAGTTCCTCGCGCGGGATGTCCCGGCGCCCGGCCAGGGGGTGTTCGCGGGGGGCGAGCAGGACGAAGTCCTCGTCGAACACCGGGAGTTCGGTGACCCCGGGTACCCCGAGCGGCACGGCGAGCAGCAGCAGGTCGAGCCGTCCGGCGGCGAGCCCCTCCAGCAGCGAGGACGTCTGCTCCTCGTGCACCTGGAGGTCCATGCCCGGGTAGCGGCGGTGGAACAGGCCGAGCACGGTCGGCAGCAGGTAGGGGGCGACCGTGGGGATCACCCCGAGGCGCAGGACGCCGGTGAAGGGGGCGCGTACCGCCTCGGCCTCCTCCAGCAGGGCGCCCATGGCGTCGAGGACGGCACGGGCGCGGGTCGCGATCCGCTCCCCGGCCGGGGAGAGCAGCACCTTGCGGGTGGTGCGCTCCAGCAGCTGCACGCCGAGGGCCTCCTCCAGTGCGGAGACGGCGCCGGAGAGCGCGGGCTGGCTCATTCCGATGGCGGCGGCGGCATCCCGGAAGTGCAGGTGTTCGGCGACGGCGGCGAACGCGCGCAGTTGTGCGAGCGTCGCCTGCTTCGCTCCCCTACTACCCACAGCCACTGATAAGCACCTCCGATCACCCACTACAAGACTAGCTATTTCCACAATCAATGCTGGCTGTGCCAGCATGTGAGACACGTCCAACCCCTCGAAAAGGCGCCCGGTCAGGGCGCCTTTCCCCTGCAAGGAGAGCACGTGCTCACTGTCGGTGACAAGTTCCCCACCTACGATCTGACCGCCTGCGTCTCGCTCGAGGCCGGCAAGGAGTTCGCTCAGATCGACCACAAGACCTACGAGGGCAAGTGGCGCGTGGTGTTCTTCTGGCCGAAGGACTTCACCTTCGTGTGCCCGACCGAGATCGCCGCCTTCGGCAAGCTGAACGACGAGTTCGCCGACCGCGACGCGCAGGTCCTCGGCGTCTCCGGCGACTCCGAGTTCGTCCACCACGCCTGGCGCAAGGACCACGCCGACCTGCGTGACCTGCCCTTCCCGATGCTGGCCGACTCCAAGCACGAGCTGATGCAGGCCTGCGGCGTGCAGGGTGCGGACGGCTTCGCGCAGCGCGCCGTCTTCATCGTCGACCCGAACAACGAGATCCAGTTCTCGATGGTGACCGCCGGCTCCGTCGGCCGTAACCCCAAGGAGGTCCTGCGGGTCCTCGACGCCCTGCAGACGGACGAGCTGTGCCCCTGCAACTGGAACAAGGGCGAGGACACCCTGGACGCCGGCGCCCTGCTGGCCGGTGAGTGACGGATGTCCCTCGACTCCCTCAAGTCCGCCATACCGGACTTCGCCAAGGACCTGAAGCTCAACCTGGGCTCGGTCGTCGGCAACCAGGACACGCTCACCCAGCAGCAGCTGTGGGGCACCGTCCTGTCCTGCGCCATCGCCGCCCGTTCCCCGCGGGTCCTGCGTGAGCTGGAGCCGGAGGCCAAGGCCGCCCTGTCGCCCGAGGCGTACACGGCCGCCAAGTCGGCCGCCGCGGTCATGGCGATGAACAACGTCTTCTACCGCACCCGCCACCTGCTCTCCGACCCGGAGTACGGCACGCTGCGGGCGGGCCTGCGGATGAACGTCATCGGCAACCCGGGCGTGGAGAAGGTCGACTTCGAGCTGTGGTCGCTCGCGGTCTCCGCCATCAACGGCTGCGGCCAGTGCCTGGACTCGCACGAGCAGGTCCTGCGCAAGGCCGGTGTCGAGCGCTCGACGATCCAGGAGGCCTTCAAGATCGCTTCGGTGATCCAGGCCGTCGCGGTGACCCTCGACGCCGAGGCCGCCCTCGCCGAGTAGCAGCCCGTACGCGCGCAGGGGCCCCGCCGCCGTCACGGCGGCGGGGCCCCTGTCCCGTTCTACTTGCGCAGCCGGGCCATCAGCGTCCGCATGTCCTCGACCATGGCCGCCTTGACGGCGTCCTCGTCGGGCTGCGGGCCCTCGGCGCCCGCCTCGCCGGTCTCCCCGAGCCACCCGACGGACAGCGTGAACACCGCCCCGCCGTCGAGCACCTGGAGGCGGGGGCCCGAGGTGTAGGGGGACCTGCTGTTCATCAGCGCCCGCTCGCCGAGCCCGGCCACCTGCTCCACCTCGCCGGCGTTCGGCACCACCTCCCGGAAGACGCCCGGGGCGACCCCGAACTCCGCCTCCGGGTCGGTCTTCTTGTGCAGCTCGACCATGACCTGCATCTGGTACGAGGTGCCCTTCTCCACCCACTCCGTGAAGTACTCGCAGTGGGACCAGTCGAGGGCCGGGCTCTCCCGGTGGGCCCGGTGGTTGGACATCACGGGCGCGGTCGTCTTCACGAGGGTGTCGAGCCGGGTCTCCTTGCACAGGTCCTCGCTGTGCCGGTACGCGAGCGGCGGCCTCCCGAAGGAACGGTCCTGCAACACCGGTAAGGCCGCCCACGCGGCCGAGGCCAGCAGGGCCCCGCCCAGCGCCCACGGCCACGGCCACGGCGCCCCGCGTACGGCGCGTCCGGCGCCCTCCGCATCGTCCTGCGGCACCGGAGCGGCGGGCGGCCGGTCGTCCTCCCAGCCCCCCTCCAGCTCAGGCTCGCTGATCACTGCCGGCCTCCCGCGCGGCCTGCTCCACCGCCGTCGCCCCGTGCGGACCGGGGCCGATCGGCGCGGCGCCGTGCAGGAGCTGGTCGCGCGAGTAGGCCTTCAGGTAGCCGACCACGGTGTTGGTGACGGCGACCAGAGGTACGGCGACCACCGCCCCGCCGATGCCCGCGATCATGCCGCCCGCGGCCACCACCAGCACCACCGCGAGCGGGTGCACCCGTACCGCCCGGCCGAGGATGAACGGCTGGAGCACGTGCCCCTCGATCTGCTGCACCGCCAGCACCACGGCCAGCACCAGCAGGGCGCTGACCGGCCCCTGCGTCACCAGCGCGACGACCACGGCGAGGGCGCCGGAGACCACCGCGCCGACCAGCGGGATGAAGGCGAACAGGAAGATGAACACGGCCAGCGGCACCGCCATCGGCACGTTGAGGAAGTAGATGCCCAGGCCGATGAAGATGGCGTCGATGAGCGCGACGAGGACCGTGCCCCGCACGTACGCGGTCAGCGTCCGCCAGGCGCGCGGGCCGGCGCCGGCCACGCCCCGGCGGGCGCCGGCCGGGACCAGGCCCAGGGCCCAGCCCCAGATGCGCGCGCCGTCGTAGAGCAGGAACAGCGTCGAGAACATCGCGAGCAGCATTCCGGTGAGCACCTCGACCAGGACCGTCACGCCCTGCAGGCCCGCGGAGGTGATCTGCTCGGTGTTGGTGCCGATGGTCTCGCTGAGGTTCTTCGCGATGTCGTTGATCTGCTTCTCGGTCACGTGGAACGGACTGGCCAGTGCCCAGAGTTTGAGCTCGTTGATGCCGTCGCGGACGCGGGCGGAGAGGTCGTCGAGGTTCTCCATGACCTGCCAGACCACGAACCAGCCGACCAGGCCGATGATCACGAAGCCGAGGACGGCGGTGACGGCCGTGGCCAGTCCGCGCGGCAGTCCGAGCCGGCGCAGCCGCACCACGAAGGGCTGGAGCAGCGCGGTGACCAGCATGGCCGCGGCGAACGCGAGGACGACCAGGCGGACTTCGCTGATCACCTTCATTAGCACCCAGAGCATCCCGGCGAGCAGCAGCAGCCGCCAGCTGGCCTCGGCGGCGACCCGCATGCCCCAGGGGATCACGCTCGCCGGGTCGGGGCGCGCGGGCTGCGCGGGCGGCAGGGGCGGGTGGGGAGGGAGGGCCGGGTGCTCCGTGGAGGTGCCCGGCGCCGGGGTCGGCGGCCCGGAGGCTGCGGCGGGGGCCCGGCCCTCGCCGGCCGTCCCGGCACCCGCCCCGGAACCGGCCTCGGCCTCGGCCTCGACCACGGCACGCCGCGCGGCCAGTCCGGCCTCCATCCGGTTCAGTCTGCTCGCGAGCCGGCCGAGCCAGCCTGCCCTGTTCCCCATGTCGTTCCCTTCCCCCCACCTGCGGACGCACTCCGACAGACCGTACACGCGGGGAGCCCCGCACCGTCGGACGGTGCGGGGCTCCCCGGAAGTCGAGCGGCTGCGGCTCGGGCCGGTGCTAGTACCAGCCGTTGGCCTGGTGGAAGCTCCAGGCTCCGCAGGGGCTGCCGTAGCGGTCGTTCATGTAGTTCAGACCCCACTGGATCTGGGTGGCCGGGTTGGTGCGCCAGTCGGAGGCGACCGAGGACATCTTCGACCCGGGGAGCGCCTGGACCAGACCGTACGCGCCCGAGGACGAGTTGACGGCCTTGTAGTTCCAGGTGGATTCCTGGTTGACGATGTTGGAGAAGCACTGGAACTGGCCGGACGGGACGATCTGCCGGGCGATGTCCTTGACCTGAGCGACCGTGTAGGAGCTCTGGGGCGCGAAGTCGGAGGCGTCGCGCGTGGCGGATCGGCTGGCGATCTGCTCCTTCTCCTCGCGCTCCTTCTTCAGCTTCTCGTCCGCGGCCTTCTGGGCCTCGGCCTTCTTGGTCTTGGCGTCCTCGGCGGCCTGGACGCGTGCGGCCTCCTCGGCCGAACGGCGGGCCTCGGTGTCGGCACCCTGCGCGATGGTGTCGGCCTGCTGCGCCAGGGAGCCGCTCTGGACCTCGACCTGCTCGCCGACCGGGATGTCGGCCAGGAGGGTGGCCCCGGACGCGGTGGTCTCCAGGTCGTTCGCGGAGGGGTCGCCTGCGGCGACGCCCACGACTGCGCCCACGGTGGTGACCGCGGTGGCCGACGCCACTGCGAATCCCCGGACCGAGATCCGGCTCACACGATGTCCTTCCAGCAGCGTCCGCAGTGACCGGCGGGCGCAAGAGTGCCCCTGACACTGGCCTCCGTGGAACGTCGTCACTGGAAGCGCGGGCCCGTGGGCAACTCCCCTGCGGGGGCTGCCGCGTGATGCTCGGGCGGCATACGGCGAACGGCTGTGGAGTTGTGGTGGTGCACGTATCTCACGGGAGATACAACTGTGCCGTATGCAGGGCCTGACGGAAAACAGACTCTGCCGGACCCCGCCACCGCAAGGCAATTCCCCGATGCGTGGGAAAGGTCACACCTGGCATGTCGCGGCTTGTTGCGCCGAAGGGCTGTGCAACACGACGCCGTCCGGCTAGGCTCCTGGACCCTTGCCGGACGGCGTCAACCAACTGTCCCGCTATGGGGTTTTCACCCCGTACGCACCTACAGGTTCTCCAGCATCTCCGTCACGAGGGCCGCGATCGGCGACCGCTCGGAACGGGTCAGCGTGACGTGCGCGAAGAGCGGATGCCCCTTCAGTTTCTCGACGACGGCGACCACTCCGTCGTACCGGCCGACCCGAAGGTTGTCGCGCTGGGCGACGTCGTGGGTCAGGACCACCCGCGAATTCGCACCGATCCGGGACAGAACGGTCAGAAGGACGTTGCGCTCCAGGGACTGCGCCTCGTCGACGATGACGAACGCGTCGTGCAGCGAGCGGCCGCGGATGTGGGTGAGCGGCAGGACCTCCAGCATCCCCCGGTTCAGCACCTCCTCGATGACCTCCCGCCCGGCCACCGCCGAGAGGGTGTCGAAGACCGCCTGCGCCCAGGGGCTCATCTTCTCGGACTGGTCCCCGGGCAGGTAGCCCAGCTCCTGCCCGCCCACCGCGTACAGCGGCCGGAAGACCATCACCTTCTGGTGCTGGCGGCGCTCCAGTACGGCCTCCAGGCCCGCGCACAGCGCCAGGGCCGACTTTCCGGTGCCGGCCCGGCCGCCCATGGAGATGATGCCGATCTCGGGGTCGAGCAGCAGGTCGAGCGCGATGCGCTGCTCGGCGCTGCGGCCGTGCAGCCCGAAGGCCTCGCGGTCGCCCCGCACGAGCCGGACGTTGCCGTCGGCGGTGACCCGGCCCAGGGCCTTGCCGCGTTCGGACTGGAGGATCAGTCCGGTGTGCACGGGCAGTTCGGCGGCCTCCGGGACGTAGAGCCGCTCCTCCGAGTAGAGGAGGTCCACCTGTTCCGCGGAGAGGGCGAGCTCGCTCATGCCGGTCCAGCCGGCATCGGTGATCGCGAGCTCGGCGCGGTACTCCTCGGCGAGCAGGCCCACGGAGGAGGCCTTGATGCGCAGCGGGAGATCCTTCGAGACGACCGTGACGTCGTAGCCCTCGGCCTGGAGGTTGCGGGCGACCGCGAGGATCCGCGAGTCGTTGTCCCCCAGCCGGAAGCCCGCCGGCAGGACGCCCGGGTCGGAGTGGTTGAGTTCGACACGCAGGCTGCCGCCGAGCTCCCCGATCGGGATGGGGGCGTCGAGCCGACCGTTGCGGACCCGGTAGTCGTCCAGCAGGCGCAGGGCCTGGCGGGCGAAGTAGCCGAGTTCGGGATGGTGGCGCTTGGCCTCCAGCTCCGTGATCACCACGATCGGGAGCACGACCTCGTGCTCGTCGAAACGGGTGATGGCGTTGGGGTCTGCCAGCAGGACGCTGGTGTCGAGGACGTAGGTCCGCCTGTCGGGCAGGCGGCGCTTAGTGCTGGTCACCACGGAAGGACGTACCCCCTCGTAAGAGGTCGGGCCTTGAAGACCGGACCGGTCATCGGCACCCCTGCGAGGGCCGAATTCCGGCCCTCCCACTCCGTCCGTGCGAACCGCACGTGCGTCCTGGTGCAAAGGGCCTCCCGGGCGGACGGCCCCGTGCCGTCCGCTGAGATTCGACACCCGTGGATCGGGCGTCGACCTGAAAGGGATATTCCCCGAACAGCCTCGGCCATGCCTTGGCATATGACGGACGCTCGGTGAACCCCAGGTGAAAGGCTTGCGGTGGGGACCGGCGGGGCGCGAGGGGGTGACGGGACCCGGGGGAGCCGAGGGGGCGTCAGGCGCCCCCGGCCTCAGGTCCCGTAGCGGCGGTGGCGGGCCGCGTAGTCGCGCAGCGCGCGCAGGAAGTCGACCTTGCGGAAGGCCGGCCAGAACACCTCGCAGAAGTAGTACTCGGAGTGCGCGCTCTGCCACAGCATGAATCCGGAAAGGCGCTGCTCGCCGCTGGTGCGGATCACGAGGTCCGGGTCGGGCTGGCCGCGCGTGTAGAGGTGCTCGGCGATGTGGTCGATGTCGAGGATCTCGGCGAGCTCCTCGATGGACGTGCCCTTGGCGGCGTGCTCCAGCAGCAGCGAGCGGACCGCGTCGGTGATCTCCTGGCGGCCGCCGTAGCCCACGGCGACGTTGACCAGTATCCCCTTGACGTCGTGCGTGGCCTGCTCGGCCTCTTTGAGCACGGTCTGGGTCCGCGCGGGCAGGATGTCGAGGTTGCCGACGTGGTGGACCCGCCAGCGGCCGTCCGCGGCGAGGCCCCGGACGGTGTTCTCGATGATGTTGAGCAGCGGGCGGAGCTCGACCTCCGGCCGGTCCAGGTTGTCCGTGGAGAGCATCCACAGGGTGACGACCTCGACGTCCGTCTCGGTGCACCAGCCCAGCATCTCGGAAATCTTGTCGGCCCCGGCCTGGTGGCCCTGTTCGGTGGTGCCTCCGGACGCCTTCGCCCAGCGCCGGTTGCCGTCCAGGATCACACCGATGTGCTTGGGCGACGCGGCATGGTCGAGGCGGCCTTCCACCCGGCGTGCGTACAGCCTGTACACCAGGTCGCGCAGCTTCACGATCTTCCAGCCCCTCCGTGCGGTGCCCCCGTGCGAAATGCGGTCCTCCCCCGGTCGGCCACATTACTGCGCAGTGGGATCGGGTACCCAACTCGGTCTGTCACAGGTCCGTGATAGAGAGGACAACGTGACTGATAACAATCCCTATCGGGCAGACCCCGCTCGCTACGACTCCATGGAGTACCGGCGCAGTGGCCTCAGCGGCCTCAAGCTCCCCGCGATCTCCCTCGGCCTCTGGCACAACTTCGGCGACGACAAGTCCCTGGAGTCCCAGCGCGCCATCCTGCGCCGCGCCTTCGACCTCGGCGTGACCCACTTCGACCTGGCGAACAACTACGGCCCGCCCCCCGGCTCGGCCGAGCTGAACTTCGGGAAGATCTTCGCCGAGGACTTCGCGGGCTACCGCGACGAGCTGATCGTCTCCACCAAGGCCGGGTACCTGATGCACCCCGGCCCGTACGGCGAGTGGGGCAGCCGGAAGTACCTCCTCGGCTCCCTCGACGCCTCGCTGAAGCGGATGGGCCTCGACTACGTCGACATCTTCTACTCGCACCGCTTCGACCCGGAGACCCCGCTCGAGGAGACGATGGGCGCGCTGGCGTCCGCCGTCCAGCAGGGCAAGGCGCTCTACGTCGGCATCTCCTCCTACACCGCGGAGCAGACGGCCGAGGCGGCCCGGATCCTGCGCGGGATGGGCGTGCGGCCGCTGATCCACCAGCCCTCGTACTCCATGATCAACCGCTGGACGGAGGAGGACGGGCTGCTGGACACCCTGGAGGAGGCCGGCATGGGCTGCATCTCCTTCGCGCCGCTGGCGCAGGGCCTGCTGACCGGCAAGTACCTCGGGGGCGGCATTCCGGAGGGCTCGCGGGCTTCGCAGGGCAAGTCCCTCGACCCGGGCCTGCTCTCGCCGGAGGTGCAGCGCCGCCTCGAAGGCCTGAACGAGATCGCGGCCCGGCGCGGGCAGTCGCTGGCCCAGCTGGCGCTCAACTGGGTGCTGCGGGACCAGCGGATGACCTCGGCCCTGATCGGTGCGTCGAGCGTCCGGCAGTTGGAGGAGAACGTGGCCGCGCTGACGGGTTCGCCGCTGACGGAGGAGGAGTTGAAGGAGATCGACTCCTTCGCCGTCTCCACCCCGGGCACCAACCTCTGGGCCCAGCGCGGCTGACCTGCGCTTTTACCGAGGGGGGCGAGGGCGTGCGGCGAAAAAGAAAACGGGCCGGTCCGTGGGGGGGATACGGACCGGCCCGAGGGGGGGGTTCCACCATAACCCTTCGTAAAGCGTTATGCGTGCATCGGCGCCGAATGATTACGCTCCGAAACCACCCAGGAGCACTCCGGTAAGGGCTCCGGCCGCCATGAAGGGGCCGAAGGGGAACGCCTGCTTCCGCCCATCGCGGCTGCGCAGGACCAGCCCGAGGCCGTAGAGGGCCCCGTAGAAGAAGCCGAGGAAGGCTCCCAAGAGCCATACCCCCCACCCGTACCACCCAAGAGCGACCCCCAGGGCGAGCGCCAGCTTGACGTCCCCGAAACCCATGCCGGCGGGGTTGGTCAGGAACAGCAGGAGGTACGCGGCGCCCAGAGCGGCCCCGCCGAGGAGCGCGAGCCGCCAGGAGCCGGCCGCCCCGGGCAGGAGGGCGGCAGCGCCGAGGGCGGCCGCCGCGGCGGCGGCCAGGGGCAGCGTCAGCACGTCGGGCAGGCGGTGCACGGCGAGGTCGACGAGGGCGAGCAGGACGAGCACGGGCGCGAGCCCTGCGAACACGGCCGTCTCGGGCCGCGGCCCGACGGCCCAGGCGAGCGCGGCACACACGCCCCCACTGACCACCGCGACCCGCCCGCCGCGCGGCCCGTACCGATGCCCCGGCGCGCCGAAGCCCCCGAGCCCGAAGCGACCGCGGGGCCGGAGCCCCGCCGCACCCCCGGAACCGAAGCGACCGCGGGGCCGGAACCCCGCCCCGAAGCCCGGCACGCCGAAGCGCCCGCGGGAGCGAGCCCCGGCCCCAGACCCCGAGGCGCCGAGCCGGGTCCCGGGGCCGGGGCGGACCAGGCCCAAGGCGCCGGGGTCCGAGGCGGCGGCCCGCGAGCCGCGGGAGCCCGCGATGCCGGGGTCGGGGTCGCCGCGGCCGGCCTCCGGCCCGAAGCCCGGCTCAGGGCCGAAGCCCGGCTCAGGGCCGGGGCCCAGCTCAGGCCCGGGGCCTACAAGTCCCAACGCGCCGGGACCCAACGCACCGGGATCCGAGACGCGGGGGCCTGAGACGCCCGGGCGGGGAACACCGAGATCGGGGACGTCGGGGCAGCGGGCGGGGCCGAACCAGCCGCGCAGCGGGTGCCCCTGGGGGCAGTGGCCGCGCCAGGGGGCCCCTGGCTCGACGGAGAACCGGTAGGCGGTGCGCGGCAGCAGCAGCCCGGCGGCGACGCCGTACCCGGCGGCAAGGATGATCACGACCACGGCCATCCGCCGAAGGTAGGCGGCAACGACCGGCCGGGCATGGGCCCGTGGGCCCAACCCCGGCCGACGGGGGCGGCGTCCACGGATGGCCGGGAAACGCCGTCGGCGCGACTACGGCCCACCCCGGCGCCCTAGGGTGGCGGCCATGGGTCGGGGGCGGCGGTGGACGGACGGCAAGGGCGTCCTACGAACGGACGGCGCTGGCAGCGCAGGCCACGCGACCCGCGCAGGCCGCGCGGCCGACACGGCCAGCGCAGCCGTTACGGGCAAACCGGCCGGCACGCGCAGCGCGGACAGCGCAGCCGCCATGCGCGGTGCGGCCGGCACGGCCAGCGCGGAAGGTCCAGGCAGCGGGGGTAGCGCAGACGGCACAGACGCGGCGGCCGCAGCGAACGGAGCGGATGGCCGAGGCACCACGAACGGCACGGGCTGCCACGGCGGCAGCGGCAACGCGGACGGCGCGCACGGCACGGGCGCCGCCGAGACGGGTAGCGCGGGCGACACGGACGGCAGAGGTACCACGGGCACCACGGCAGGCACGGGCAGCACGGGCAGCACGGGCAGCACAAACGACGCGGCCCGACCGGACGGCGCACGCCTCGCCGGCGGCACGGCCGGCGCGAACGGCGCCGGTGGCCGGGCCGGCACGGGCGATGAGTTCAGCGCAGACGGCGTGCACGGCACAGACGATGCGGCGCGAACGGACGGCACAGGCAACGCAGACAACAAGGGCTGCGCCCGCAGCTCGGACAGCGCAGGCGGCACGGGCAGCGCGGCCGGCGCAAACGGCGCTGGCGGGGCGGCCGGAGTGGGCAACACGGGCGGCAGCGACACCGCGCCCTGCACGGACGGCACAGGCGACACGGCCAGCGCAGGCGGCGCAGGCGGCGGGGCCGTTGTCGGCGGCTCGGGCGGGGTGTTGGTGCCGTTGGAGATCGCGGCTTCGTACCGGGCCCGCACCCGCGGCCTGCTGGGGCGGGACGGCGTCACCGGCGCCCTGCTGCTGACCCCGGCCGGGAGCGTGCACACCTTCGGGATGCGGTTCGCCATCGACGTGGCCTACCTGGACCGGGACCTGCGCGTGATCGCGCTGACCACGATGCCACCGGGCCGGCTGGGTCTGCCCCGGCTGCGCTCCCGGCACGTCCTGGAGGCGGAGGCGGGGGCGATGGCGGCCTGGGGGCTCCGCGTGGGCTCGCAGGTGTCGGTGGCCGGACCGGAGCGTCGCATCTCGCGCTGGGCGCTCGGCCTGCCCGGCGGTAGGTTGGGGCGGTTGAGCCGGGGTGGCAGGGGAGCGGATGACGGAGAACGCGCGGGTCAAGGCGCTGGAGCAGATCATGCCCGCGACCCACGGCGCCGATGAGGACATCGACTGGCAGCGGGCCGAGGCCGTCTGGGGCACCCGGTTCCCGTCCGACTTCGTCGCCTTCATGGGCCGCTTCGGGGCCGGCAGCATCAACGGCGAGGCGAGCGTCCTGCTGCCGCTGCCCAAGCCCGGACTCCAGTGGGAGCCGGCCGAGATGGCCGAGGAGACCGCCAACGCCCGGCAGCAGTGGGAGGCGGAGGGCGGCCGGGCCGCCCTCGACGTGGACCCCGAGTCGATCATCGCCTGGGGCGTCACCGGCGGCTCCGACATCCTGTGCTGGCTGGCTTCCGACCCCGACCCGGACCGCTGGCCGGTCCTGGTCATCGGCAGGCACACGGCCGACGCCTTCGCCGTGTACCCGTACGGGATGGCCGAGTTCCTGCTGCGGCTGTGCTCGGACGAGTTCGACGTGAGCCCCGTCGGCCTCACCTTCTGGGACGGCGGGCGGCTCAGCTTCGTGCACTGGCGCAAGGCGCAGCGCCGCTGGCAGGAGGGCCGCAACCCCGAGACGGGAGACCCCGACCCGTACGCCGGCGACTTCCCCGACTGACCGACAACCGCCGCCGCCACCACCGGCCGGATCCCCACGTCGGACCCGCACCGGCCGGACCCCGCGGCCCCACGGGCCAGCCTGCGGCCAGCCGTACAGGACGGCTCGCCACGCGTCCCGCACCGGTTGTCCTGATCCGGCCCCGAGTCCG
The DNA here is from genome assembly GCF_051550185.1 of Streptomyces pallidus (ex Mingjun et al. 2026). Taxonomy (NCBI): domain Bacteria; kingdom Bacillati; phylum Actinomycetota; class Actinomycetes; order Kitasatosporales; family Streptomycetaceae; genus Streptomyces; species Streptomyces pallidus (ex Mingjun et al. 2026). The sequence continues at coordinate 2,993,827 of NZ_CP196181.1, forward strand.
CCTTCCGCGCCCATCCGGCGGAAACGGGTTTTTCAGCACGTCTACGCGCGTCACATTTCCGGGCCCCATATCGGAAAACACCATCCGGAAAAGCGGCGCTTGGAGCATTGCCCACAAACGCCGCCCCAACCGAACCCATCGCCCGCCCACGCGGGAGAATTCCGGCCAGCGGGCCGCGGACGGTCAACCTCCCGGCCCGGAGTGATTCACAAGCACTGACGGGAACCACAAGGAATTCAGGGGAACAGACCCGTGCAACGAAGAACTTTCCGCGCGGCCGCGGCGGCGGTCGCGCTCGGCCTGCTGGCGGCCCCGCTGTCCGGCTGCGGATCCGACGCAGACCCCGGCGCTCAGGACACCCTGCGCCTGGTCGCCGCCGAATACGGCACCAACCAGGCCACCAGCTCCAAGGCCTTCTGGGACAAGGCCATCAAGGAATTCACCGCCGCCAACCCCGACATCAGGGTCGAGGTGCAGCTCCTGCCGTGGGCCGACATCGACCGCGAGGTCTCCCGCATGGTGAAGGCCGGAAAGGCCCCGGACATGGCCCTCATGGGTTCGTATTCGGATTTCGCAGCCAAGGGGCAGCTGTATTCCGCCGACGAACTCCTGTCGATCAGCGCGGAGGCGAATTTCCTCCCGCCGCTCGCCGAGGCCGGCTCGGTCGGCAACACCCTCTACGGCCTGCCGTGGGTGGCGAGCAGCCGGCTCCTCTTCTACAACGAGGGCCTGTTCAAGCAGGCCGGCCTCGGCGAGCCGAAGCGCTGGTCGGACCTGAAGTCCGCCGCCAAGGCGCTCAAGGACAAGGGTGTGAAGACCCCGTACGCCCTGCCGCTGGGCCCGGAGGAGGCGCACGCCGAGGCGATGATCTGGGAGCTGAGCAACGGCGGCGGGTACGCCGACAGCGCCGGCAACTACAACCTGGCCTCGGACCAGAACATCCAGGCGTTCCGCTGGGTCAAGGACAACCTGGTCGCCCCCGGGCTGACCGGCCCCGTCCCGCCGTCGCAGCTCAACCGGGCGGACGCCTTCGCCGCCTTCCTGCGCGGCGAGGTCGGCATGCTCAACGGCTATCCGTCGCTCTGGCACGAGGCGCGCGCCAAGGGGATCGCCGTGGGCACCGTGGCCATGCCGGTCTCGGACACCCTGGGCGCCGGGGAGAGGGCGCCGGCCGTGGGCGTCGCCGACTGGATGATGGCGTTCAAGCAGCACGGCAAGCGGGCGCAGATCGGGAAGTTCCTGGACTACGTGTACCGGGACGAGAACCTGGCCGACTTCGCGGGCCGCTACCACCTGCTGCCCTCGACCGTCTCGGCCTCCCGCAACCCGGCCGGGGGCCTGGACAAGAACGACGAGCTGTTCCTGACCGCCCTGCGCGGCGCGCAGCTCTACCCGGTGAACGACCCCGCGTGGGTGGAGGTCAGCGACACGATCAAGCGCAACGTCGGCCGGGCCGTCGAGCCGGGCGGCGACCCCGAGGCCGTCCTGGAGGACATCGCCGCGAAGGCGAACCAAGCCGCCAAGCAACGCTGATCTGCAGCGCAGCGCAGCGCAGCACAGCACCGCACGACACAGCGGTGCCGGCCCTCCGGTCGGGCCGTCCCCGCCCCCGTCCTTCCTCCGTTCGGGGGAAACGGTGACCGAAAAACGATCTTCCCTCTGCCGCATGCCGATCCGTGCGCCAGAATGGCTGCCGCGGCCCTTGATCCGAGACCGCCGGCCAGCCGCCCGCAGCGCCCACAAGGTGCGCGCGACGGCCGGCCCTCCTCGACCTCCCGGCCCGGCCTCCCCGGCCTCCCCGGCCTCCCCGGCCTCCCCCGCTTCGCCCGCTAGCCCTTGCCGTCGCTCCCGGCCGAGAAGGCCGTCCGGTAGTTCTCGCAGCTGGCGTTCCATGGCATCGAGCCGGTGAGCGTCCCGTAGCCGGTCCGGGTGACCGACCATTCGACCGTGTAGTCGCCGGTGTCGCAGGCGATCCGCTTGTTGCCGGGGACCTTGGCGCGTCCCTTCGCCGGCTGGTCCGCCAGCTCCTTGTGCACTTCCAGCACCTTGCCGTGCCGCGGCGAGCGGAGCACGGCGTGCACGACGATCGGGTGCCGGCCGTCCTTCGTCGTGACGGCCTTCTTCACCAGCATCGAGTCCGACACCGCCCAGCCGAAGTCGAAGTCGGGCTGCCAGGCCAGGGACTTGGGGTCGCCGGTGCGGCGCGGGTGGTCCGGCGCCTCGGGGTGCCCGGGCCGGGACACCATCTTGTACCGGATGCCGGGGTAGAAGCGCAGCTGAGCCTCCACCTTGTGCATGTCGTCCGCGGTCCACATCGACTTCATCGCCTTGTCGCCGCCGCCCGGGTCCTGGAGGGACGTGCCCTCCGCGGCGGTGGCGGCCTGGCCGAGGGCGGGGGTGAGGGCCGCCGCGGCGGCGGCGAGGGCGAGAGCGGCGGTGCGGGTGCGCTTCATGCCCGGACCAACGGGTGCCGCTGCGGGCCGGAACGAGGCGTGGCCGGCTTTCACCCGTACGGGGACCGCCCCGGAATACCTCTTGATCGTCTTCCGTTCGGGGTGCCGGAGAGCCGCACGCGACAGCAGGAGCAGAGGAGTCGGCATGGGCACGCGGGTGAACGGAACGGTGGCGGCGGGCTGGGAGCCGGTGCGGGAGGAGTTCGCCTCCTTCGCCGGGGCCGCGGAGCACTCCCCCGAGGCGCAGCTGGTGGTGCACCGCGGCGGCCGCCGGGTGGTCGACCTGTGGACCGGCGAGGACACCGGCCCCGACACCCTGACCGGGGTGTACTCGATCAGCAAGGGCGCGGCGCACCTGGTGGTGGCGCTGCTGGTGCAGGACGGGCTGCTGGACCTGGAGCGCCCGGTGGCGGCGTACTGGCCGGAGTTCACCGGGTACGGCAAGGAGCGGCTGACGGTGCGGCAGCTGGTGGCCCACCAGTCGGGCCTGGTCAACACCGAGGAGGGCTTCGACTACGACGAGATCGCCGACGACGCGCTGATCGCGTCCCGGCTGGCCGCGGCGCGCCCGTACTGGGAGCCGGGCACCGCGTACGGTTACCACGCCTTCGTCATCGGCGCGCTGACCGGCGAGGTGGTGCGGCGGGTGACGGGCCGGTCCCTGCAGGAGGTGTACGAGGAGCGGATCCGCGCCCCGTACGGGCTGGACCTGTACCTGGGGCTGCCGCAGGAGCTGGAGGACCGCTGGAGGCCGGTGCTGGAGATGCTCCCGACACCCGACCAGCTGGGGGCCGCGGCCGCGGCCACCGCCGGGGACAGGGACGGGGACAGGGACGGGGACGGAGCCGGGGCGGCGGTGCCGGAGCTGCTCCCGGTGGCGTTCAACGCGCACCGGGAGCCGCCGATGGACCTGGTGGCCTTCGCCAACCACCCGCGGGTGAGGGCGCAGGGCCCGGCCTCGGCGGGCGGGGTCGGCACGGCGCGCGGCGTGGCGGGCATGTACGCGGCGGCGATCGGCGTGCTGGACGGCCGTCCGGCGCTGCTGGAGCCGGGGACGGCGGCGGAGTTCGCGCGACTGTGCCTGGCGGGCGACGACCGGGTCACCGCGGAGCAGGACCACTTCGGGCTGGGCTTCGAGCGGCAGCCGGCGGTCGGCCCGGAGGCGTTCGGGCACAGCGGTGCGGCGGGCGGCCTGGGCTGGGCGGACCCGGCGACGGGGATCGCGTACGGGTACGTGCGCCGCCGGTACGCCTTCCCTGGCGGTGCGGCCCCGGAGAACGGGCCGCTGACGGCGGCGGTCCTGCGCGCGGCCGGGGCCCAGTGAGCGAAGTGCCCTCTCCTGCCGTTGCCCGCCGTCCCGTCCGAAGGTCCGGGCCGTGGCCCGCCCGCCGGGGCCCGGTCAGTGGAAGCCGAGCAGGCCGGGGGTGTCGATGCCGATGGCGAGGATGCCGGGCGGGTAGCGGTTCTCGTCGTCGGTCAGGAGGATGGGCATTCCCCCTGTGCCGGTGCGACGCAGTGCGGTGTAAAGGGCGTGGCAGGTGTCCATCCCGCCGTAACCGTCGCGGACCATCGTGCCCACAGCCGGTGCGTCGGTCTGCCCGAGCGTCTCGACGTCGGTGCACGGGTATCCGAGGACGGCGCGCGCGGTTCCCGGGTGGTCGGCCTCGGCCTGCGCGAGGCACAGCGCCGGCACGAGGAGCCGGTCGCCGCTGGCGGTGACGTTGACCGCCAGGGCGTTCAGCGCCTTGTGCCCGGATGCCAGGGCGATCACGGCGCCGGTATCGAGAATGATCACGCGGCGTCCCTGCCGGGCATGGCGAGGACCTTCTCCGCCGCGATCCGCCGCAGGTTGCCGAGCACGTCGAGGGAGGCGAACTCCTCGTCGCTGACGTCGACGCCGATCACCTCGCGCGCATGCGCGCGCGCCGCGGCGACCTGCTCGGCCCGCTGCGCGGCGGTGGGCTGCGCGGCCGCCAGCGCGTCGACCATCTGCCCGATGCTCAGCCCACGCTCTTCGGCGAGCTCCGCGAGGTGGTCGCGCGTCTGCTTCGTCACCTGGATCGTGGTATTGGCCATAGGTCGACCATAGCACTCCTATAGCCTTCGGGCCGGTCTCGATCGCGGGCCGGATCGCGGGCCGCCCTCTGGCGGGGGCCGGTTCCGGGGTCGGAGCGGTCAGGCCTGGCCGGTCTCGAAGCGGCTGATGTGGCCGCTGTCGGTGACGGTGAACTTCCAGGCCGTCCGCATCTCGCCCCAGGTGTCGTTGCGGTAGTTGACGACGAGGCCCCGGCCGCCCTGCGACTCGGTGACGACGTCCATGTGGCCGGACGAGGAGAAGATCTCCTTGTCGGCCCAGACCCGCAGGTCACGGTCGGAGCCGTCGTCGGACATGGTCGCGTCGGGCGTGAGGAGGTCGTAGAAGGCCTCCTCGTCGTGGGCGTTGACGGCGGTGACGAAGGCTCTGACGGCCGGGTCGGACAGTTTGCTCGGGGAGATGGTCACGGGGGCTCCTGGTCGGTTCCTGGCGCGGGGCCGGTGCGGCCGCACCAGTCCGCGCACGCTCGTAGGCAGTCGTCCGCGGTCGTACGCCGCCGTACGCCGCCGGATGGTCGTATGCCGCCGTACGCCGCCGGTCGGTCGTACGCGGTCGGACGCAGTCGTGCGCGGTCGGACACGGTCGTACGCCCAGGGAACACCCGGCGGGGCGCGTTGCCGCCGACCCTCACCCGTTCGCCCGCCGGACGGCGTGTCAGGGCGCGTCGGGTGCGGTGCGCACCGGGAAGCCGGTGGGGCGGCCCTGCTCGGCCAGCCAGGCCAGGACCCGGTCCAGGGCTTCGACGGTCTGCCGGCGGTCGCCCCCGCCGTCGTGGAAGAGGATGGTGGGACCGTTGCCCATGTGCTGCTTGACGGCGTTGACGATGGCGGCGGTCCCCGGCTTCTGGAAGTCCTTCGTGTCGACGTTCCATCCGAGCGGGCGCATGCCGTTGGCGGCGGCTATGCGCCGGCTGTCGGGGGTGAACGCTCCGCCGGGGGCGCGGTAGTACTCCACCTTGGCGCCGCCGCCCGCCGCCTCCTCTATCAGCCGCTTCGCGTCGAGGATCTGCTTCTCCTGGTACTCGACGGGCTTCTTGTCCATGGAGGTGTCGTGGTCCATGGAGTGGTCGCAGAGCCGGTGGCCGGCCGCTACGACCTTCTTCACCAGGTCCGGGTGGGCCTTGGCGCGCGGGCCGACCATGCAGAAGGTCGCCTTCACGTCGTGCTTCTTCAGCACGTCGAGGACCTTCGGGGTCCAGTTGGGGTCCGGGCCGTCGTCGATGGTGATGTTGACGGTGTTCCCGCCGCCCTCGGAGGCGTGGGCTATGGACTCGGGCACCTGCGGACCGCTGCCGCCCGGGGCACCGCCCTTGCCGTCGCCGGTCCCGTCGCCGTTCCCCCCGCCGTTCCCGCCGCCCTTGCCGTCAGCCTTGCCGCCGCCGGTCCCGTCGCCCGTCCCGTCGTTCTTGCCTCGCCCGTCCGGGCTGCCGGCGGACGGGGCGCCGTCGGGGCCGCCGCCCTTCCCCCCGCCGGTGGAGTCGGCTCCGGCCGTGTCGTGCCCGCGCGAGAGGTTCTGCTGGGCCGTGCCGTTCGGTTCGACGAGGGCCGCGACCCCCCACACCGTCGCCGCCACCGCGGCGGCCGAAACCGCGATGGCGATCCGGGAACGCGTACCCAGCCTGCGCGTGCGTGCCGTGAAGTCCATGAACCGTCCACTCCCCTCTCCGCGTTTGCCGCGCTCTGAGGTTCATGACGTCCGCGCCGGAGATCGGGTTCCCACCAATTTCCCCATTGGCACCGGTTGATGGCCTTGGTCCTTGATCACCCGGAATCAAGTCCCGACCTGGGACGAAAGCGACACCGCGGGCCGGTCGGCAGGCGGGTCCGGGGCGGGTTCAGGGCAGACGGAAGGCCCCGGCCGCGGCGGTGGTCCGCCGGGGCCGGGGCCTGTGCGAAGGCTGAGGCCGATGGGCCCCGTGAGGGTCCGTCAGTGGGCGACCGGCGCGGCCGCGGCCGGCTTCCCGGCGTCGCCCGCTTCGGCTCCCGCTCCGGCCTCGGCCGGGGCCGGGCCCGCGCCCCGCAGCGGGACCTCCTTGACGAACCAGGCCGCCAGGAAGCCCAGTACGGCCACGAACGCGCCGAGCAGGAACGCGGAGTGCGTACCGGCGGCGACCGCGTGCTGGTACGCCTCGCGCACCGCCTCCGGCAGCTTGGCCAGGCTGGCGGCGTCGAGCTGGGCGGATCCGACGGAGCCGGCCGCCTGCGGGCCGAGCCGCTCGACCATGGCGTCGGTGACGCGGCTGGTGAACAGGGAGCCCATCAGGGCCACGCCGAACGAGCCGCCGAGCGTACGGAAGAGGGTGGCCGAGGAGGACGCGACGCCCATGTCCTTCATCTCGACGCTGTTCTGCGCGACCAGCATGGTGATCTGCATCAGGAAGCCGAGTCCGGCGCCGAGCACGGCCATGTAGACGCCGGAGACGAGGCGGCTGGTGCCGGTGTCCATCTGCGCGAGCAGGTACATGCCCACGACCATGAGCGCGCCGCCGATGATCGGGAACATCTTGTACTTGCCGCTGCTGGTGGTGATGCGGCCCGCGATCAGCGAGACGACCATCATCGACAGCAGCATCGGGAGCAGCAACAGGCCGGAGTTGGTGGCGGAGGCGCCCTGGACCGCCTGCTGGAAGAGCGGGAGGTAGAGCACGCCGCCGAACATGGCGAAGCCGACGAGGAAGCCGATCACCGACATGAGGGTGAAGTTGCGGCTGCGGAAGATGTGCAGCGGCATGACCGGTTCGGCGGCCTTGGTCTCGGCGAAGAGGAAGGCGGCGACGGCGGCGACGCCCAGCACGATCAGGCCGAGGACCTCGGTGGAGCCCCAGGCGTACTCGGTGCCGCCCCAGGTGGTGACGAGCACGGTGGAGGTGATGGCCACCGTCAGCAGCGCCGCACCCAGGTAGTCGATCTTGCCCTGGGCCTTCTTCTTGGGCAGGTGCAGGACGGCGGTGACCATGGCGAGGGCCACGGCGCCGAGCGGCAGGTTGATGTAGAAGGACCAGCGCCAGCCCATGTGGTCGGTGATGGTGCCGCCGACCAGCGGGCCGCCGATCATGGCGAGGGCCATCACGCCGGCCATCATGCCCTGGTACTTGCCGCGGTCGCGGGGCGGGATCAGGTCGCCGATGATCGCCATGACGCCGACCATCAAACCGCCGGCGCCGAGGCCCTGGACGGCGCGGAAGCCGATGAGCTGGCCCATGTCCTGGGCCATGCCGCTGAGCGCGGAGCCGATCAGGAAGACGACGATGGAGGTGAGGAAGGAGCCCTTCCGCCCGTACATGTCGCCGAGCTTGCCCCAGATGGGGGTGGAGGCCGCGGTGGCGAGCGTGTAGGCGGTGACCACCCAGGATAGGTGCTCCAGACCGCCGAGCTCACCGACGATCGTCGGCATCGCGGTGCCGATGATCATGTTGTCGAGCATCGCCAGCAGCATCGCGATCATCAGCGCCATCAGGACGACGCGCACGCTGCGCGGCTTCACCTCCCCCGAGGCCCCGACCGTCTTGCTGGCACTGTCGACCATGATTCCGCTCCCCGTCGGCACATCCATCGAGCGCCGGGCGGTGGACACTTCAGCACTCTCTGCACTTACTTGACGCCCGGCTAGTTCACTACACTAGGGAAGGTAGACCCGTCACTAGCCGGGCGTCAAGTAAGTTCATGGGGAGACGCATGTCCAGCAGCAGTCCGCAGGGGCGACGAGGCAACACGCGCCAGCGCATCCAGGACGTCGCACTGGAGCTCTTCGCCGAGCAGGGGTACGAGAAGACGTCGCTGCGCGAGATCGCGGAGCGGCTGGAGGTCACGAAGGCGGCGCTGTACTACCACTTCAAGACCAAGGAAGACATCATCATCAGCGTCTTCGAGGACGTGACGCGCCCCATCGACGAGCTGATCGAATGGGCGCAGCAGCAGCCGCAGCCGCGCACCCTGGAGACCAAGCGGGAGGTGCTGCGCCGCTACAGCGAGGCAATGGCGGCGGGCGCCCAGCTGTACCGCTTCATGCAGGAGAACCAGGCCACGATGCGCGAGCTCAGCATCGGCGAGACGGTCAAGCGGCGGCTGTTCAGCCTGGTCGAGGTGCTGCGCAACGACGACGGCCCGCTCACGGACCAGGTCCGCTGCGTCAGCGCCCTGTTCACGCTGCACGCCGGCATGATGTTCCTCCAGCACGTGGAGGGCGACCCGGAGGAAACCCGTGCGGCCGCGCTGGAGGTCGCCATGGACCTCATCACGCAGGCCCACCGCGGCTCCTGACGACCGCCCCCGGCCGGGGTGCCCTGCTCAGCCGGGGGCCCGCCCAGCGGGGCTCCGCTCAGCCGGGGGCTCCGCTCAGCCGGGGAGGTACCCGACGGCCCCGACGCGGGGCAGCGCCACCCAGGTCCGCGTCCCGCCGCCGGGCTCCCGCGAGTCCCCGAACCCCCACTCCCCGCCGCACTCCCGCACGACCACCCGCAGCAGCCGGAGCGCCGCCCGCCGCCGGGCCTCGCAGTGCGCGGCGAGCCGGGGGTGGCCGTGGGCCCGGTGGCCGTCGTACACGGTCAGGCGGAGCACGTCGTCGCGGTAACGGGCGGACAGGTACAGGTGCCCGCCCGGGTCCAGCCGCCAGGCCGCCGCCAGCAGCTCGCCGGTGACCTGCACGGCGGCCGGCACGAGCCGGTCCAGCCCGTGGGCGTGCAGGGCCGCCTCCACGGCGGAGCGCGCGATCTGCCCGCTCCAGGCCTCCCCCGGCACGCCGAGGCTGCAGGCCAGCATGTCGGGCGACGGCCCGGGATCGGACCCGGATTCGATCCGGGCGTTCGGACAGGCGGCGAAGTCGTCGGCGGACGGGTACGCGAAAGACGGCACGGACATCTCGAACTCCTCAAGCACTACACGGCGGTTGTGACTGGCGTGGCTGCGGTGAGGTCGACGCGCACGGATGGCTACGCAACACCGGGAGCTGTGGCCCGCCCCCGGAGCAGGACATGGCGCGGCCCGGGGATGCACTTCAACTGCCTTGCGTAAGCGGTGCATTACGCAATGTAGCCCAGGGCGGGCCAAATTTAGCCCGATCCTCGGGTGAAGTCAGCCGTTCGTGCACGACGCAGGCCGGACAGGCGAGACTTCACGGCATGACCGCGAGGACAGCCACCACGGAGCGTCAGAAGAGGTTGGGGTACGAGCTGCGCAGGATGCGCAAGGCCGGCGGAGTGTCTGCCGAGCGCGCGGCCGCACTGCTGGGGGTGGACCGGGGCGCCATCTCCGCCATGGAGTCCGGAACACGCGCCATTTCCAACGAACGACTTCGCAAGCTTGCCGACAGCTGCAACGTGACGGATGAGGCGTACGTGGCCGGGCTCGCGGCGATGGCACAGCCCGGCACGCGCCGATGGTGGGACCGCTACCGCGGGCAACTTCCGCAGAGCTTCCTCGACATCGCGGAAATGGAGGCCCACAGCGTCCGGGTACGCGGCGCCTACTCAGTCCACATGCCGGGGCTTCTCCAGACCACGGACCACGCACTCGCACTGTTCCGCATGGTCATCCCGGCGTTGCCGGAGCACGAGGTGGCGCTGCGCCTGGCCTTGCGCGTCGAGCGCCAGCAGATCCTGGAGGAGGACGGAGCCCCCGGTTTCGTGGCGATCGTGCACGAGGCCGCCCTGCGCATGCAGTTCGGCGGACGCTCCGTCCTGCGGGCGCAGCTCGACCACTTGCTCAGCCGCTCCGAGCAGGACAATGTGACCGTGCTCGTCATCCCGTTCGAGGCCGGAGGGTTCCCAGGTGCAGGCCAGACGGTGATCTATTCGGAAGGCCCGACGCCGCAGCTCGACACGGTGCAGATCGACAGCTCACACGGGCCCGACTTCATTCACGCCCAAGAGCAACTCGACAAGTACCGAGCACATTTTGAGGTGCTGGAGCACCTGGCACTCTCCCCCGCCGCCTCTCGTGACTTCATCCGAGTCGTGGCGAACCAGTTGTGAAGGAGGACATAGTGACCGACGTGACCTGGGAAGAGCCGTTCTGCGGCGAGGGAAACTCCTGCTACCGCATCGGCGTGGACGCGAACGGGAACAGCTACATCGCGGTCGCCGGCCAGGAGGACGCGTACCTCACCGACAGCGGGGAAGCCCTGCGCCAGCTGATCCGGGACATCAAGGCCGGCAAGGCCGACCACCTCCTCGACGGTCGGGGGCGTTCCAAGGGGTGACGAGGCCAGGTCGTGGAGAGGCTCCGCCCGGCCCCCTCCCCCGGCGTAGTGTCGCGGGATGCACGCGCACCGCAGCTTTCACACCCCTCCCGCTCTGCCCCACGACGAGGTGGCCGAGGCGTTGGAACGGGCCCTGCGGGACCGGTCGCGGGAGGCGGAGGCGGCGGACGCCCTCGTCGGGAGTGCGCTGAACGACGACGACCGGGAGTTCGTCGAGCACTGGTGCGTGGAGGCCGGGACCCGGGCCGCCCCGGGGAGCCCGCTGCTCGGCCTGGCCGGACTGCGCCTGGGGCACACCGCCCGCCGCTTCGGGCGTCTCGGCGAGGAGGCCCCCGCACTGGTGGAGTCGCTGGCGGCGCGCGCCGAGGCGGATCCGTCGGACGTGGACGGCCGGGCCCTGGACGGCTGGGACGACGCCCGGAGCTTCCTGCACCTGTGGTGAGGGCGGATCGGCCCTGCTCCGACCCAGCCGGAAGACGAAGACCGGCGAGGCCGGCCGCCCCCTCTCCCGAACTCCCCCTCTCACCGATACAGTCGGCTTCGTTGGCTCCCCTGATCCGCACCCGCCCACGGCATCACCCGCCGAGGGCGGCGCAAGATCTCCGCTGTCGCGTTGGAGGATCTTGCCATGCCCGGAATCACGGTCACGCCGTCGACGGACACGTCCGGCAGCCGACTGCACCTGCTGACCGCGGTCAGCCCCCGAAAGGGCGCGGGCTGCAGCCCCACGGGAATCGTGGGACGCCGCCTGGCCCGGCAACTGGCGGCCGCAGGTGACCGTGTGCGCGTCCTCGCCGAACCCGACCGGCTCCACGACTGGCCCGCGGGCACCGAGATCGTCGAGGGCTCCGTCAGCCGGCGCCCGTCGGAGTACGCGGAGGCGTTCGACGGCGTGGACGCGGTCTTCCTCGCCGGCGCGGTTCCGGCGACGGTCGGCGAGGTGCTGGACACCGCCCGGGATGCCGGGGTGCGGCGGACCGTGGTGCTGTCGTCGCACGGGCCGGAGTACGAGGAGGCGTACCCGCCGGAGACCTGGTTCTGGCTGGCCATAGAGCGGGCCGTCGAGCGTTCGGGCATGGAGTGGACGTACATCCGCCCGTCGGCGGTGATGGGCGCGGTCATCGAGGGCACCTACCCGGCGACGGGCTCGGACTGGGCCGACACGATCAGGACCGGAGGCGTCGTCCGGGAGGCGTTCCTGGACGGCGGCCACTACCCCTTCATCCACGAGGACGACCTGGCGGCCGTCGCGGCGGCAGCACTGCGCACCGACGACCACGTCGGCAGGATCCTCGAAGCGGTCGGATTACCGATCGCCACCCGCGAGCGGGTGGCGAGCATCGCGAGGGCCGTCGGCCGCGACATCGCAGCCGTCGAGGCGACGCCCGACGAGAGCCGCGAGACCTGGCGGGGGCGCGGCTGGCCCGACGACGGCATCGACGTCACCCTGTACGCACTCCAGGAGTACGGCGACCAGCTCACCGAACTCACGCAGTGGACCCTCGCCCAGCGGCCGAGCGTCCAAGAGATCACCGGCCGCCACCCCCGCTCGTTCGACGCCTGGGCGCGCGAACACGCCCACCTCTACCGCTGAGAACGGCATCGTGCGGCCGTGGCGGCGACAGTGCAGCGCACCGCACGAGAGCCGGCATGAATCGAGAATCTCCCCAAGAGAGCCCCCTTCTGCACCAACTGTGCGCATTACTGAATGACGTTCGGGCCGGCTTCGGCCGATTCACGGGATATCCGCCGTCCGTAGAAACTACATACCTTGGCGATGACGTTGAAACGCATTGATATTGACGACCCCGAAGTGGACGGCGACTACGCTCAGCGGCTCCTCTACCGCGGAGAGCTGTTCACCGGTGAGGCAGAAGAATATATCGACGGGCACCGAGTCAGCGTTACGAGGTACACGGAAGGAATCAAAGACGGGCCTTACCGTCACTGGTACAAGAATGGAGTGCTCCAGGCGGCAGGTGTCATGCGAATGGGGTTCCTGGCGGGAGAGTCCTTGAGATGGCATGCGAACGGACTCTTCGCCCAAAAGACAATCTCCAGTGAGGATGGCCGCTTTCTGTTGGCTTCCTACGAATGGGATGCGGACGGCCTCCCGACACGTGCCTGGGAGCGGGCGGAGGGTCAGGACTCGCAGGCATAACGGCGGCGCTATGGTGCTCGCACTGCGCCCACCTGGCCTGCGCACGCTCAGGAACCAAGGCGTCGCGGAGGCGTTCCTGTCACCTGGAGCGCACCCGAGCCGCATCCTCCAGGTTTACGGACGCAAGGCCGTCTGCCGAAATTCTAAAATTCCCACAGAAGCTAGGCTGATCTTCCTCGGTTTCGGGATCCACCGGAACGGAGGAAGCGGCAAGAAAAGATACCGAAGGCCGATCGAAGGGTTACGGGCATGCACGATGAAGCACTCGGCGGGGTGAACGAAGTCCGCCTGCCCTGGGGGCGGGAGGCGCATTTCAACGTCCTCAACATTGCGTCCATGCTGGGTGTCGATGCGGAGTGCTATGAGGCGGACCCATTGTCGCTGATGCCGGGCCTGCAAAGCTACGTCGATCGACTCCCTTTGAGCGAGTTCGAACAGTCGGATTGGATCACACTCCACACGGATCTGACCTCCTACCTGGGCGACCTGCTGGTAGAACGTCACGGGGCCGCTTGGGTGAAGGTCGCAGACCGGAACTCACCCACAGGGCATCGCTTCTTCGTGGAAGCAAAGAGCCTGAGCGGCATCATGCACAGAGTGGAGCCATTCGATGTAGTGATGGAGGAATTCGAAAACCTACCCATCGAGATCGGGCGAATGATCGCCAATGCGCAAGAAGCACTGGGCGTCATTCCACCGATCGAACACTGACTTCAATTCACCGACGGGGTCAACGACTGGTCGGGGCGGCGGTCCGGCAGGCATGCGGCCGGTCCACGGCGGAGGCGGGAGGCAGGTTCACGGCTCGACCGAGCGGGCGTAGTCGATCAGGACGGGGAGTGCGGAGCCGCCGCCCGCGGCGTTGGGGCCGCCGGGGCCGCCCCAGTTCTCGGCGCTCTGGCCGGCCACGACCCGGGGCCAGGGGTCGCCGTCCCACCAGCCGAAGAAGGGGCCGCCGGACTGGCCGCCGACGGCGTCGTTGCGGTGCACGATCCGGTACGAGTCGCGGCCGGCCGTGCTCTCGGCCACCGTCCGGTCCATCACGCCGCGCGGGTGGTAGACGGGCCGGACCCCGGAGCCGATGCCGAAGGGGTAGCCGACGTGCCCCCAGAGCGGCTTGGCGTCCCAGTCGGTGGAGTACGTCCGGGAGCCCATCCACCCCACGGTGTCGCCGAGGCGCCGGTCGAGCACGCAGACGACGTAGTCGAAGGCGGCCTCGGTGGAGTCGAGCCCGTCGGCGCCGTAGGCGCGCAGCCAGGAGTAGACGCGGGTCGAGTGGGCGGTGCCGAACGGCGTGCTCGTGTCGAACTGAGCCGGTGTGAACGTCATCCAGTCCGCGCCCCCGCTCGCGAGCCAGGGCACGGCGTGGCTGGCGGTCAGTACGTGCCGGGGACCGACCATCACCCCCGACGCCCAGCCGGCCGGGGTCTGGACCCGGCCGCAGGTCCGCCAGGGAAACGCGGTGTCCGAGAACTCGAAGCGGTCGTCCGGCCGGAACACCCCCGTGGCCTCGCCCCGGCCGTCCCCCTCCACCCCGGCGGGACGCCGCCACAGCGGCGGGCGGACCTGCTCCGGCGGCACGGGGCGCGGCACCGCACGAACCGGCACGCCCTCGGGGAGATGGCCGTCGAGGTCGCGGGAGACCTCCCGGTCCAGCGCGGACAGATGGGCGGGGGTGACGCGGACGGTCTCGGGGCGCGGCGGGAAGGAGTGCCCGTGCCCGGGATCCCCGGGTCGGGCGGCCGGGCGGGCCGTGATGCGGTCTTCCCAGTCGGAGGACGGGATCGGGTCGGACACGGCGTCCTCCTCGGAGGGGGTGGTGCGGGCTGCTCGACGGGGCCGAGCCTCCACCCGTCCGGCGCCGCCACCGGCCGGGGAACGCCGGGCGGCGCCGAACGCCACACATCCGAGTCAGCGCATCACCGCATCAGCGCAGCCGGCGGTCGACTTCCTCGATCGGGACGTCGTTGATGCTGGCCTCGCGGCGGCGCATCAGCCCGTCGTCGGCGAACTCCCACTGCTCGTTGCCGTGGCTGCGCCACCACTGGCCCGAGGCGTCGTGCCACTCGTACTCGAAGCGGACGGAGATGCGGTTGCCGGTGTACGCCCACAGTTCCTTGCGGAGGCGGTAGTCGAGCTCGCGCTCCCACTTCTCGGCGAGGAAGGCGCGGATCTCGGCGCGGCCGGTGAGGAAGCGGTCGCGATTGCGCCAGACGGAGTCCTCGGTGTACGCGAGGGCCACCCGCTCGGGGTCGCGGCTGTTCCAGGCGTCCTCGGCGGCCTGCACCTTGGCGCGGGCGGACTCCTCGGTGAAGGGCGGCAGGGGCGGACGTACGGCGGGCGGGGTCGAGGCGGAAGTCGCGGTCGAGGTCGAGGCAGAGGTCGAGGTCGAGGTCGAGGTCATGGCGAACACACCTTTCGACGGAACGGAACGAAGGGGAGGCGGACGGAGAACGACCGTTCTCCGATCACGTCCCGACCCTAGAGAACGATCGTTCTCCACGCAAGCGGGTCCTGGGTTACGCTGCCGGCATGGACGACGACGAGGCCCGCACCCGGCTGCTCGACGCCGCGGAGGCGCTGTTCTACGCCGACGGCATCCAGGCCGTCGGCATGGACCGCATCCGCGCGGAGTCGGGCGTACCGCTCAAGCGGCTCTACAAGGTCTTCCCGGCCAAGGAGGCACTGGTCGCGGGCTACCTGGAGCGGCGCGACCGGCGCTGGATGGGCAGCCTGCGGGACGCGGTGGCCGCCGCCCCCGACGACCCGGTGGGGGCCGTCTTCGACTGGCTGGGGGCCTGGTTCTCGGAGCCGGGGTTCCGCGGGTGCGCGTTCATGAACGCGTACGGGGAAGTCGGCGCGGCCGGGCCGGCCGGAGTCCTGGTCGCCGTACGCCGACACAAGGCGGAGCTGCGGGCGCTGCTGGGCGAGGCGGCCGGGCCGGGGCGGGAGGAACTGGCCGACCAGCTACTGATCCTGGTCGAGGGCGCCACGGCGGTGGCCGCCCTCACCCCCGGCCCGGAACCGGCCCGCACCGCAGGCGCAGCGGCCGCCGCCCTGACCCGGGCGGCGGGGGCTGCCGGTACGGGCGCATAGCCTCCGCCGGTCCGCCTGTCACGCGACCGTGCTGGTCGCCACGATCAACAGCGGCGGGACACCATCCGCTGCGACCATGCGGCAGTGCCTTGCAGGAGTCGGCAACGACTGGTTCGTGGGGCGGACCGAGCCCGACGGCTCCGTCATCTGCTGGGCTTCCTAGCTCCCGCCGGCGGCGGAGCCCGCCCCGGAGCCGGAGCCGGTGGTCCGGGGGAAGGTGATCTCCACCCGGCGGTTCTTCTTGCGGCCCTCCTCGGTGCTGTTGTCCGCGATCGGGTAGTCCTCGCTGTAGCCGCGGACGTCGTAGACCACGCCGGAGACGGTGACGGTCTTGGCGAGCTCCGCCTGCACGGCGTCGGCCCGCTGCTTGGACAGCTCCTTGCCGTGCTTGTAGCTGCCCTGGTCGTCGGTGAAACCGAAGACGCGGATGCGGGTGGCCTTCTGCGTGTTGATCTCCTGCGCGATGGCCTGGATGCGGGCGGCGGCCTGGGCGTTGAAGACGGCGCTGTTCTCCGGGAAGAGGACCTCGGACTGCAGCGCCATCATCACGGTCTGGTTGGTCTCCTGGCGGCGCTGCTCGCCGCCGAGGTCCTCGACGACCTCGGCGATGTCCAGCACCTTGATCGGGGCGAGGGTCCCGCCCTGGGGGATCTTCAGGCCGGGGGCGTTGGAGTCGATGGGGACGGGGGCGGCGGCGGAGGGTTCCGTGCCGGGGGGTACGGACGGCTTGACGTCGTCGGCGCTCGCCACGCCGACCCCGACGGCTTGGACCCCGGCCATGACCAGACCGATGACGGCTACTGACGCGGCGGTGCGGTGGCGTTTTGTCATGGGGTCACCCAGAGATTTTGATGGTGGCCGTGGCAAAGGTGGGGAGGTTGAATTCCACCTCGGAGGTGCTCGCGGGGGGTGCGGGGAACTGCATGAAGACGGGCATTGCCTTGCCCGCGGCGATCGAGTTCACCCCCGTAGTGCAGAGGCACCTTCCCTCGGTGTCGCGCAGCACGTAGTAGCGCTTCTTGCCCGTCTTATCAATGAGCGTGGCACCGGCAACCGACTCGCCGCTTCCCGTCAGTTCGTTTCCTCGCCACGCGGTCGTGTGGTTGAAGTCCTTGGAACCGGTGTTCTTGAGCTGGCCGCTCACAGTCACGAAGCCGCCGCCGTCGCGCTTTGCCTCGTTGATCTCAAGGACCATGCCCTCTTCCCCAGTCGCGGCGGCGATGACCGCAGTGGGCGCCGAGCTCTGCTTCCCCGCGGACGGCTCCTGCGAGCCGCCGCCAGCCGACTGGGGCGCGCCGCTCTTTGCTGCTGCGTGCTTGCCGTCGTCACCGCCGCCACACCCGGCCAACGCGAGGGCCAGAACCGTGGCAACCGTAGCGGCCGCTCCCCCGCGGACCTTCACCGTGTGCCGCATGCTCATCTACGCCATTCCTTGTCTGTCGTTGCCGTCAGTCGACCAGTCGTACGTTGAAGAGAGCCCTGGCCAGCTGCTTCAACGGGCCTGGATGCGCGGGATCCACAGTGATCGTCTTTCCTTTGCAGACAAGGGTGACGCCCACCGACACTGGCGAGGTTGTCGGGCTCGGCGTCGACGTCGATGTGGGCGTCGGCGCGGGGTCAGGCGCCGGTGCCGAGCGCAGCGAACACCGCGGCTCGATCCGCGCCTTGGCCGTTGCCTTGCCGGGAAGCCCCTCGCTTCCCGGGACCACCGACTTCCCGACCGTGCGAGTGGTGGTCACCGACACCGTGACCACCGGGATGGGCGCATTGCATTCCGCAGCAGCGTTGTTCAGCCCGGCAAACTCGCGGGCTTTCGCGCAGGCTCCGTTCGACTTGAGCAGATCCCCCCCGACGAGCTTTCCCCAGTCTTCGGGCTTCAGATCGAGAACACTCAGCCCGACGAACAGGTTGTCCCGAGCCTCCTGGGCACCAGCCAGCGCCGCCGCATCAGCCGCGCCCTGGGCGTCGCTGCGTGTGGCGCCGGCCATACCGACAACGAAGAAGGCCAGGGCGGCGAAAAGCAGCGCAGCAATGACCACGACGTAGATGGGAAACGCCTGCCCGCGATCGTTCGCCCAGCGCGCGCTCACTTGCCTGCGGTAATCGCAGTGATCTGATCCTTGATCTTGTTCGTGATCGCCTGGCCGATGCCCGTGCCGACGATGGCGCCGATGATCACTACGACCACCAGGATGATCCCGAGGTATTCGAACGCCGTCTGGCCGCGGTCGCGGCCGGTCTGCTCGTACCGCTTCCGCAGCCGCGCCAGCGTGCTCTGCTTCATGAGGGGTCCCTCCCGGTCCGGTGGCGCTGTTGGTTTGCGGACGGTACGGCGCGTCACGGGTCGTCACCAAGGGTCCCGGGGCCCAATTACGGACCCACTGGTCAGTCCGTCTAGCCATGTCCCGTCACCCCCGGGCGGGCGGTTCCCAGCCAGCGGGCTATCGCCTCGCTGCGGCTGGTGCTCTGCAGCTTGGCGAAGATGCGGTTGATGTGGTTCTTGACCGTCTTCTCGCTGATGAAGCAGGCGGCCGCGATCTGCTGGTTGCTCATCCCGGACGCGATCAGATCCATGATCTCCACCTCCCTCGAACTCAGGCCGAAGAGAACCGAGTTGTGCAGCCGCTCCGGAGACTGTGCCACAGTTCGTTGCGGTTGCGAAGAGGTGCGGAGATCGGCGAGGAGGGCGCTGGCGGCCGTCGTCGTGAAATGGGCGCGGCCCTCGCGGACGTCGCGGACCGCCCGGACCAGGTCGTCCGACGTGAACTCGCCGTGGACGAGGTAGCCGCCTGCGCCGAGCAGGAGCGCTTCTCGGACAATCTGCGATTCCTGGTTGTACGTCAGCATCAGTACGGGTGCGAGGCGTACGAGGTGCGGCAGGGCCGAGATGCCGTCGACGCCCGGCATGCGCACGTCCAGCAGGATCACGTCCGGGGCGTGGCGGCGGGTCAGGCTCAGCGCCTCGCGGCCGTCGGCGGCCTGGGCGACGACGGCGAGGTCGTCCGCGGTGCCGAGGAGGGCGGCCAGGCCGGCCCGGACCACGGGGTTGTCGTCGGCGATGAGGACGCGCAGCGGTGCCATCACGGGCTCCCTTCGGGGGTGAGGGCCGCGAGCGGGAGGTCCACGCGGATCCGGGTGCCGGGCCGGGCGGAGGATGTGGAGAACGCGGGGGTGTCGGCGGGGCCGAGGTGCAGGCGGGCGCCGACGGCGGCGGCGTGTTCCGCCATGCCGAGCAGGCCGTAGTGGCCGGCGCCGCGCAGGGCGGCGAGGTCGGGCCCGCCGGCGGGGAGGCCTCGGCCGTCGTCCTCGACGGTGAGGGTGAGGTGTGCGGCCCCGGCCTCGGCGGCCCCGGCGGCCGTCGCCGCGGCGGCGGCCCCCGCCCCGGCGGCCGGGGCCGAGAGGGTGATGCGGATGTGGGTGGCGGCGGCGTGGCGGCGGGCGTTGTCCAGGGCTTCCGCGGCCACGGCGAGGAGGTGGCGGGCCACCGGGGCCGGGACCAGCGGCAGGATTCCGGAGGTGGTCACCTCGGCCCTGACGGCTCCCGCCTGCGCCCCCGCTCCCGCCTGCCCCCCGGCTCCGCCCGGCCCCGGGTGCGCCGTCGCCAGGCGGTGGAGTTCCGGCGGGAGGTGGACGCCGGGGGCGTCGGTCACCTGGCGGAGGTCGGCGAGCAGGGCGCGGGATTCCGCGGCGGCCCGCCGGGCGGCGTCGGACAGCACTTCGGCCTGGCGGCGGACGGCGTCGGGGTCGTCGGTGCGGGCGAGCGCGTCGGCGGCGAGGGCGAGGCCGTGCAGGGTCTTCGCCACCGAGTCGTGCATGTCGCGGGCCAGCCGTTCCCGTTCGGAGCGCACGGCCTCGGCCACCGCCAGGCGGGCCCGCGTCTCGGTCAGGGCCCGGCTGGCCGCGCCGAAGCGGAACAGCAGGTCGCGCAGTGAGGAGCCCGCCGCCCCGGCGACCAGGCACAGTACGGACAGGGTGGTGAGCCCGCCGGAGAGCGCGGCCACGGCGACCGCCTGCAGGGCCGCGTACACCGCCGAGCCGCGCCAGCCGTGGACGAGCCCGGCCAGCAGCGGGGTGCACAGCGAGACGAAGCCGAGCGGCGATTCGGGAGTCGCCGTGACCAGCAGCAGGCCGCTGAACGCCGTGTCGCAGGCGAGCAGCCAGCGGTGGCGCAGCAGCAGCGGCCCGAGGCGCTCCCAGTCGCGGAAGAGGGCGTACGACAGCATGAAGGTGAGCAGGACGGCGCCCGCGACGAGGTACGTGGGCGCGCCGGGGGCGGTCCGGCCCAGAGCGAGGGGCGCGCCGAGGCCGATGGCCAGCATCCGGAAGGCGAAGACGCGGCGGCACAGGGCCTGCAGGGCGTTCGCCTGGAGGGCCGGGGAGCCGCCGTCCTCGTGGCGGGTCCCGGCCGGAGCCGCCATTCCGGCCCCCGCCCCGGCCCTCGCCCCCGCTCCGGTCTTTGCCCCGGCCCCCGCGGCCCCTCCCCGCGGCCCCCTGCGCCACGGCCACGGCCCTGGCAGCGGCAGTGACGCCGCAGTGTCCGGCAGCAGTGGCATCGCCGCTCACCCGCCCCCGAGCAGCGCGCCGAAGTCGACGTCGGCCCCGTACACGAACCCGCACACCAGCAGGATCAGCGTCCCCGGCAGCATGAACATGGTCACCGCGAAGGTGGCTTTGGGGACGGCGCGGGCGGCGCGCCGGCGGGCGTTCTGCGCGTCCGTACGGCGCATGTCCTCGGCGATGGCGATGAGCGTGTCGACGATCGGGGAGCCGAGTTCCTCGCCCTGCTGGAGCGCGGTGACGAACTGGGCGACCTGCTCGGAGTCGTTGCGCCGGCGCAGCTCGTCGAAGGCCTGGCGGCGGCTGACGCCCATGTCCATCTGCTGGAGGGTGATGCGGATCTCGTCCGACCAGGGGCCCTCGTACTTGGCCGCGACCCGCTCCAGGGCCTGCCGGAAGCCGAGCCCGGCACTGACGACGACCGCGAGGACGTCCAGGAAGTCGGGGAGGGTCCGCTCGATGTGGTCGCGGCGGATCCGGATCGCCGACCACAGGCCGACCTCGATCCAGAACAGGCCGAACGCGACCATCAGCAGGGCTGGTACGAGCTGCCCGTTGATCAGCATCGCGAAGGCGCCGAGCCCGCCGAGGAAGCCGTAGACGGCGCGCCGGGCGGCGTAGCGGTCGATGGTGAGGCCGGCCGGGTTGCCGGCCATGTCGATCTGGCGGCGCTTGCGCGCCACCCGCTCCGGGCCCATCAGCCGCAGCACCAGCGGCGCCCAGCGGATGCCGAGCCGGTCGACGGCGGAGCCGACGGCGGTGGTGCGGGTGGTGCCGACCTCCAGGGCGAGGGCCAGGTCGGACGGGAGTTTGGTCTCGGCGCGGTAGAGGCGCAGCCCGTGGAAGATGCCGAGGACGGACAGGCCGAGGGCCAGGGCCAGCAGGATCGCGGTCACGGTAAAGGTCGTGGTCGTGGTCATGGTCGTGGTCGTGGTCATGTCGTCGCCCGCCCCCTCACACGTCGATCTTCGACAGGCGGCGGATGAGCACGAACCCGAGCGTGAACAGTCCCATCGCGACGAGCACCGCGCTCTGGCCGAGGAACGCGCCGGTCATCCGGTCCAGGGCGCCCGGCATCATCAGGTTCACCAGCAGCAGCGAGCCGAGCCCGATCGCCGGGACCAGGTACGCGGTCACCGTCACCTGGGACAGCTGGGTGCGGATCTCGCGCCGCGTCTCCTTGCGCTGCTCCAGGGTGACCGTCAGGTTGCGCAGGGAGCCGACGAGCGCGCCGCCCGCCCGCGCGGACAGCACGAGGGTGGAGACGAGGACGACGAGCTCGCGGGAGGGGAGGCGTTCGGCGATCTCGCCGAGGGAGTCCTCGATGGAGTGGCCGACGGCGAGGCGGTCGGCGACCCGGGAGAGTTCCTCGCCCGCCGGGGCCTCCAGCTCCTCCGCCGCTATGGCGATGGCGGTGCGCAGGGCCAGGCCGGCCTGGGTGGCGTTGGCGAGGATGCGGGCGAGCTCGGGGAGCTGGTTGATGAACCGCTCGGTGCGGCGGGCCCGCTGCCAGTTGAGGAAGGCGTCCGCCGCCCACAGGCCGATCAGGCCGGCGACCGGGCCGAAGAACGGGGCGAGGAAGCTGGCCGCGACCAGCCACACCCCGGCGACTGACATGAGCATGTAGACGAAGAACTCGCCCGGGGTGAGGTCGAGGCCGGTGACGGCCAGTTTGACCTCGATCCGCCTGCCGAGCGCGGTCGTGCGCAGCCGGCGGTCGACGGCGGTGAAGCGGCGTCTGCGGCCGGGCGGTTCGGGGGCGCCGTCGGTCGCGAGGCGTTCGATGAGGGCGGCGCGCTGGGCCCGGCCGGCCATGTACACGTGTACGCCCGCGATGACGAGGACGCAGGCCAGCAGGGTGGCGCCGAGGGTGAGGAGGACGAGTGGGTTCACGGGGCGGTCCGGGTGATGCGGGTGGCGAGCTGGTCGTCCGACGTGGCGACGCCGAAGGCCTGCGGGATCGGCTGGTTGTTCATGTAGAGGCGCTCGGCGATGCGGCGCGGCAGCGGGTGGTACTCGAACCAGCCGTGGACGCGGCCGTCGGCGGCCATCGGCTGGGCCGCGAAACGGCAGACGGTGGTGATGCGGAAGGGTTCGCGGCCGTGGGAGTCGAGGATGGCGATCTCGGTGACGCGGCGGGAGCCGTCGCCGAACCGGGTGAGCTGGACGACCACGTTCACCGCGCTGTTGATCTGGTCCTGGAGGGCTTCGAAGGGCACCTCCACCTCGGACATGGAGGCGAGGGTCTGCAGGCGCATCAGGGCGTCCTCGGCGCTGTTGGCGTGGACGGTGGCGAGGGAGCCGTCGTGACCGGTGGACATGGCCTGGAGCATGTCGAGGGTCTCGCCGCCGCGGACCTCGCCGACGATGATGCGGTCGGGGCGCATGCGGAGGCTGTTGCGTACGAGGTCGCGGATGGTGATCTGACCCTTGCCCTCCACGTTGGCGGGGCGGGATTCGAGACGGATGACGTGGGCCTGCTGGAGCTGGAGCTCCGCGGAGTCCTCGATGGTGATGACCCGCTCGCCCTCGGGGATGAGGCCGGAGAGGGCGTTGAGGAGGGTGGTCTTGCCGGTGCCGGTGGCGCCGGAGACGATCACGTTCATCTTCGACTGGACCAGGCCCGACAGCAGCAGGAGCATCTGCTCGTCGAGCGAGCCGAGCGCGATCATCTCGTGAAGGGTGAAGGCGCGCGGGAAGCGGCGGATGGTGAGCGTGGCGCCGGTGAGGGAGAGCGGCGGGATGATGACGTTGACGCGCTCGCCGCTGGGCAGTCGGGCGTCGACCATCGGGTTCGCCTCGTCCACGCGGCGGTTGACGGTGGAGACGATGCGCTCGATGGTCTGCATGAGCTGCTCGTGCGAGGCGAAGCGGAGGGGGAGCTGCTCGACGCGTCCGGCGCGCTCCACGAAGATCTGGTCCGGGCCGTTGACCATGATCTCGGAGATCGAGGGGTCTTCGAGCAGCGGTTCGAGCACGCCGAGGCCGAGGGCTTCGTCGACGACGCGACGGATCAGCTGGGCGCGCTCGGCGGTGGAGAGGACGGGGCCCTCGCGGCTGATGATGTGCCCGAGCACGCGCTCCAGCCGGGTCCGCCGCTCGGCGGGGCTGAGCGCGGACATCTCGGCGAGGTCGATCTCCTCCAGCAGCTTGGCGCGGTAGGAGGAGACGAGCAGGCCGTCCTCGCGGGGGCCGTGCCGGTCGTCCGGCGTGGCGACCCGGGAACGCAGGCTCATGGTCGGGATCCCTTCGGGTCGCGGTCGGGGTCGTCGTTGGGCATGACGGCTGTGGCCGTGGCCGGGTCGAGGGACAGGCCGGGCACGATCGACTTCACCGTGATGGTCACGGTGGCGGTGACCGCGTCGCCGCCGCCGGGCCCCACGTCGACGCGCGCGTCGAGGCCGGAGCGGATCGCGGCCCGGCCGGCCGCCCTTCCGGCCCCGGGGTTCCGGGCCTCCACGCGGGCGGCGGTCCGCGCCGCGGTGTCGGCCTGCTGGTGCACGTACGCGACCCAGCCGAGCTGGATCCCGCAGAGCGCGACGAACAGCAGGATCGGGATGAACCCGATGTACTCCAGGGCCACCTGCCCGCGGTCGCCCCGCGGCGCGTGACGACGTGCCGCGGGGCGGTCGGCGCCATCACGCCGACGGCTGCTGCCGCGGCCCGGGCGGGCGGGCACGGGAGTGCGGCCACCCGCAGCGCGCGCGGAGGCGGGGCCGCCACCGGCACGGGGATCCGGAGCGGCACCGCCACCGCGCATGGAGGTGGGGCCGCCCGGGCACGTGCCGAGGTCCGCGGCGGGCCGGCGCCCACGGCCGCCGGGCCGGAAGCTGGGCTCGCCCGGCCGGAGGCCGGGTTCGCCGGGCCGGAGGCCGGGTTCGCCGGGCCGGAGGCCGGGTTCGCCGGGCCGGAGGCCGGGTTCGTGACGCCGCCCCTCGGGCTCGCCGGGCCGGAAGCCGAGCCCACCGGGCCGGTGCTCGGGCTCGCCGGGCCGCCCCCCGAACTCCCCGGGCCGGACGCCGAGCTCACCAGGCCGGAGGCCGGGCTCACCGAGCCGGAGGCCGAGTTGGCCGGGCCGGACGTCCGGCTCGCCGGCCGCCCTCGGGCACGCCCACCAGTCCCGGCGGGCGGCACCGGTCCGTGCGGGCCCGGGAGCTGCGACCCCGGGGGCCGTGGCCGGGGCGGGCGGGGCCGTGTCCGCCGTTGCGGGCGAGGGCGGTGCCAGCGAAGGCGGTTCCGGCGGGGGCCCTTCGCCGCTCCCGCACGCGCGACCGGGGGCAGGGGTGGCGGCTCGGCCGTCCCGGCCGGGCCTGAAGTGGGGGTGGCCCGTCATGTCAGTCCTCCTCCCTCTCCATGGCCGCGCCGGCCTCACCGCGGATGCGGCCGAAGCTCAGCGACGGGTGGAGCACCGGGATTTCGAGCTCGACGGTGGCCTTGAAGAGCGCACCCGCCTCGGTGCAGTGCGAGGTCATGTTCCAGGCGCTGCCGATGTGCTCGGCGGCTGCCGCCTCGCACGCCGACGGACCCTTGACCGCGCCCGCGCGGGCCGCCTCGTCCGCGGCGTTGCCCGCCAGGGAGAAGGCGTAGCCGATCAGGACGCACTCCCAGACCGCCGCGACGAGCAGCAGGATCAGCGGGACCATGCCGACGAACTCGACCGCCAGCTGCCCGCGGTCACCGCCGCAGCGGCGGCCGCGGGCGGCGGGGCGGGCGTGCGGAGCAGGTCTGGGAGTGGGCATGTCAGTGCTCCCGGCCTCGGCGGAGCCAGGGTCCCAGGGCGCCGCGGTCGCCCGCGCCGCGGCGCAGGCGGGCCACCGGGCCGGGTGTGCGGACGGCCACGGCGGATCCGGGGACGGGCGGGGCGGCAGCCCCGGGGGCGGTGCCCGCCGACACGGCGGCCGGGTGTTCCGGGCCGGTGGCCGGGGCCGCCAGGAGGCCCAGGTCGGCGGCCGCCGTCCACAGGGCCTGTTTGACGGTGGAGCGGTTGTCGAGGTCCTGGACGCGGCCCGCGTCCACCACCGCCTGGAGCTCCTTGAACGCCGCCGGCACCGGCGTCCGCACCACCCGCGTCTTGGTGATCTTCTCGATCAGCGCCGGCTGGATCTCGGTGTGCTTGCTCCAGCGGTTGACGACGACGGCCGTGTCCTCGGCCTTGCGGACCTGGAGCCGCTCCCACATGCGGACCATCCGCTTGGTGGCGCGTACGGAGACCACGTCCGGGGTGGTGACGAGGACCGCCACGTCCGCTCCCTCGACGGCGGCCGCGTTGGCTCCGGTCACCTGGGTGCCGCAGTCGATGACGACGAGCTCGTACCGGCTGCGCAGGGCGGCGACGACGTGCCGGGCGGTCCGGTCGTCGACCTCCTCGCCGCGCTCGCCGTCGGCCGGGGCCAGCAGGAGGGCGAGGCCGGTGCGGTCGTCGTAGACCGCGTCCTGGAGGACGCGCGGGGAGATGTCCTGGATGCCGACGAGGTCGGCGACGGAGCGCCGGAACTGCACGTCGAGGTAGGAGCCGACGTCGCCGGCCTGGAGGTCCAGGTCGACCAGGGCGGTGCGCCGCCCGGCGGCGGCCGCGGCCAGCGCGAACTGCACCGCCGTGAAGGTGGTGCCGACCCCGCCCTTGGCTCCGGCGACGGTGACCACGCGGCCGCCGGGCCCGGTCGGCGCCTCGGCCGGCCGGCCCAGGTGGCGGCGTACGCCGGCGGCCCACTGGGCGGCGGCCTGGACGCGGGCGGCGACTTCCTCGTACGAGGGCGGCAGCCCGACCAGTCCGCGGGCGCCGGAGTCCATGGCGGCGGAGAAGAGCGCCGGGCCGGTGTCCGAGGACAGCAGCACGACCCCCACCGCCGGGAAGCGGAGGGCGACCTCGCGGATGAGGTCGAGGGCGGGCACGGGGCCGATCCGCTCGTGGACGAGGACGACCTCGGGCAGTTCGTCGACGGATTCGGCGGCCAGCCGGCCCAGGGTGTCGAGCAGGGAGGCGGAGTCGGGGACGGGGGCGGCCGGCTCGGCGGCCGGGAGCTGGCTGAGGAGGGTGGAGATGGCGCGGGCGGCGTCCGGGTCGCCGGCCGCTGGGAGGATTCGGGTGGTCATCCGGGCCTCACTTGTCCCCGTCGAGGGTGTACGTGCGGTCGGCCGCGCTGGGCGCGGAGTCGGTGCCGGGGGCCACCAGGGCCAGGCGCACGTGCTCCGCGAAGGACTCGGCGTACGCGACGCGCTGGGTGTCCTTGGTGTTCAGGGCGAAGGTGATCGGGACGGCCTCGGCGGGGCCCTTGCGGTCGCTGTCCTTGTCGAGGGCGGTGAGCTTGCCGACGTTGATGACGCGCGCGTTGGCGACGATGATCACGGACCGGGAGGGGTCGGACTCCTTGGCGCCCTTGAAGGTGGCGATGATGTTGACCTTCGCCCCCGAGTGGATCTTCCCGGCCACGCCCGTCGCCGCGTCGATCATGATGGCGATCTCCTGCTCGCCGGGCTGGAGCTGCGGCTTGTCGACGTACATGTCCGTCTGGAGCAGCGAGCCCTTCCGCAGCGTGGTCAGCGCGATCTTGTCCTTGAGTCCGCCGAGGTCGGTGACGGCCGTCTCGGACAGCCACCGCCGGGGAATGCTGACCTCCTCGAACTGCCCGGCCGTCAGCGGGCTGTAGGGGGCGATATCGGCCTTGGCCCGGTACGCGACGACCTCGGCCCCGACCTTGGAGTTGACGTCGCCGATCACCACGAGGACCCCGCCGAACGCCGCGAGGGCGCACAGGACCGACAGGAGAAGCAGGATGACGCCGCGGCGCTGGCGTGAGTTCATGTGCCGTACTACCTCGCCGTTCTTCGTTCGTTCGGGGTGGTCGGGTCAGTGTCTGAACGAGGCGCGGGAGCCGCCCGCGGCCTCGGCCGGCGGCGGTGCGGCCGACTGCGGGGGGTTCAGCGGGGCGGCGCAGAAGCCGCACCGGTCGCCGATGAGTTCGAGGCCGCACCAGCGGCACTCGTCGCGGCGGACGGAGGCGACCAGTTGGTAGAGGACGGGCAGGTCCGCGATGCCGGCGGCGAACTCCACCAGCTTCGGCGTGGCCCACCAGGTCGCGGAGTCGGCGGGCAGCGGGTTCTCCATGACGCCCTGGACCTGCCAGGCGGGGGCGAGTTCGGCCGTCACCCAGTCGGAGGCGAGCTGGCCGCGGGCGAAGGTGAGCTGGGTGGCGTACGCGGGCCCCGGGGGCAGGACGCCGCCCCGGGTCCCGCCGGTCCCGTCGCCGGCTCCGGCCCCGGCGACGAGGGCGCCGCGCACCCCGCGCCTCCGCCGACCGCGCCCCTCACGGCCCCCCGCCCGGCCGCCCCCGGATCCGCCCCCTGCGTCGGAACCGGAATGGGAACCGGAGCTGGAACCGGAGCCGGAACCCGCCCCCGGTCCCGACCCCGCGCCCGCGGCCCCCAGTCGGGCCAGGTGCGGCGTCGGGTGGGCCAGGACGGCGAACTGGGCCCCGGGCGACCAGGACCGGGCGTGCGCCTTGAGTCCGACCGGGACCCGGTCGAGCCGGGCGACCGAGCCGAGCAGGGCCCCGGCGTGGATGTAGTGGGACAGCAGGCGGGCGGCCGCGGCGATGACGCCGGGGCTGAAGTCGCAGATGCTGAGCTGGCGCAGCTGTCGCACCAGCAGGGCGGTGCCGAGCGGCGGCAGATCGCTGTCGAGGAGGGCGATCCGGTCGGTTTCCAGGATGGCCCGTACGGTGTGCAGCCGCCGGACGGTGGCGGGCGGCAGCCAGGACGGCACGACGGCCAGGATGTGGCTGTGCCGTTCTAACAGCTCGCTCACCTCGGCGAGGCTGGCTTCGAGGTCGAGCCGTCCCGGCGGGCCGAGGACGGCGGCCGTCGGGGTGTGTCGGTCAGGGGCCGGCAGCACCAGATCGGCGCTGGTGACGGCAATGGCGATCGGCACGCGAACCCCCCTGTTCACCCGTACGCGCGCAGCAGTTCGCATGGCCGCCGCATACGTACACACCCTGCGCGACCGCAAACGGCCGACGCACTTCCCCCTTGCCCCAGAACCATATCCGCGTCGCCCCTGGCAGGGCAGGGGCTTGGGAATTCCCGTGCCGTGAGCACATGTCACAGGTGGCGGGAAACCCGGACAACCGGGATCGGGCGTCCGATCAGTTCAAGCCACTTCGCAAAGACCCTTGACACCAGGATTGGTCTGGACCAACTTGTGTGCCGGGGTCCCCGCACGCGCCGAAGGCCCGGGTTCCCCGTCCGCTTCACCGCCGTTCCCCACCGCTCCCGGCCCTCCGCACCACCCCTTCCCCACCCCCGTTCACCTCCCTTCCTCCCCCCACGGAGACCACGTGAACCGCATACGCTCCCTCGCCCTCCTGGGCGCCGCGACCCTCACCGCAGGCGGCCTGACGGCCCTCACCGCCGGCCCGGCGCAGGCCGCCGACGTCGACGTCGTGCGCAACGGAGGCTTCGAGTCCGGCCTCGCGCACTGGAGCTGCAGCTCCGGCAGCGGGGCCGTCACCTCCTCGCCGGTCCATTCCGGAACCGCCGCGCTGCGGGCCACCCCGTCGGGCCAGGACAACGCGAGGTGCAGCCAGACCGTCACGGTCAAGCCGAACTCCACGTACACGCTCAGCACGCAGGTCCAGGGCGCGTACGTGTACCTCGGCGCGACCGGGACCGGCACCCGGGACGTGTCGACCTGGACCCCCGGCTCGGGCGGCGGCTGGCAGAAGCTGTCGACGGCGTTCACCACCGGCCCGGCCACGACCCAGGTCACCGTCTGGACGCACGGCTGGTACGGCCAGCCGGCCTACACCGTGGACGAGTTCAGCGTCTTCGGCCCGGACGGCGGCGGCCCGACCGATCCCGGCCCGTCGCTGCCGGGCGCCCCGGCCGGGGCCGCCGTTTCCGGCCAGAGCCAGGACGCGCTGACCCTTTCGTGGGACGCCGTCAGCGGGGCGGACGGCTACCACGCCTACCGGGACGGCGTCCGCGTCCAGACGGTCACCGCTCCCCCGGCCCGGATCACGGGACTCGCGCCGGCGACCCCGTACGCCTTCCAGGTCAGCGCGTACAACGCGGCGGGCGAGGGCCCGCGCTCGGCGCCGGTGACCGGCACCACGGCCGGGGGCGGCGGCCCGAACCCGAACCCGACCGTGCCCCGGCACGCCCTGACCGGCTACTGGCAGAACTTCGACAACGGCGCGACGGTGCAGCGGATCTCCGACGTCCCCGCCCAGTACGACATCATCGCCGTCTCCTTCGCCGACGCCACGACCACGCCCGGCGCGATCACCTTCAACCTCGACTCCGCGGGGCTCGGCGGCTACACCGTGGACCGGTTCAAGGCGGACGTCGCCGCGAAGAAGGCGGCCGGCAAGTCCGTCATCCTCTCCATCGGCGGCGAGAAGGGCACCATCACGGTCGACGACGCCGCCTCCGCCGCCAACCTGGCGAACTCGGCGTACGCCCTGATGCAGGAGTACGGCTTCGACGGCATCGACATCGACCTGGAGAACGGCCTCAACCCGACCTACATGACCCAGGCGCTGCGCGCCCTGTCAGCCAAGGCCGGCCCCTCGCTCGTCCTGACGATGGCCCCGCAGACCATCGACATGCAGTCGCCGTCCGGCGGCTACTTCCGGACGGCGTTGAACGTCAAGGACATCCTCACCGTCGTCAACATGCAGTACTACAACAGCGGCTCGATGAACGGCTGCGACGGCAAGGTCTACTCCCAGGGCTCGGTGGACTTCCTCACCGCGCTGGCCTGCATCCAGCTGGAGGGCGGCCTCGACCCCTCGCAGGTGGGCATCGGCGTGCCGGCCTCGCCCAGCGGTGCGGGCAGCGGCTACGTCTCCCCGGCCGTGGTCAACAACGCGCTCGACTGCCTGACCAGGGGCACCAACTGCGGGTCCTTCAAGCCGTCGAAGACCTACCCGGGGCTGCGCGGCGCGATGACCTGGTCGACCAACTGGGACGCCAAGGCGGGTGGTGCTTGGTCGAACGCGGTGGGTCCGAAGGTCCACGGCCTGCCGTAGGCGGTACCTGTGGGGGTGTCCTGCACGGGATCTGGCCGAATCCGGGCCCTTGACCGGGACATGCCATAAGAGCACGCTGTGCGCGTCCGCACGGCACCCCCACACTCCCCACCCAGGAGAACGCATGCGGCTCCACACCCGACGCAGGGCCGCCGTCACGGCGGCCCTGCTCGCTCTCGCGCTCGGCGCACCCGCCTACGGCATGAGCGCCACGGCGGCCCCGCCGCCCACACCGTCCACCGCCACCCGGGACGAGGCCGTGGTCCAGTACGAGATCAAGGGCCCGGCCACCCCGCAGGAACGCACCGCGCTGCTCCGCACGGGCGTCTCCATCGACGAGGTCGACGCCCGCTCGGTCGTCGTCAGCGCCGACCCCGTGCAGGCCGGGGCCCTGCGCGCGCTCGGTTACACCCTCACCCCGCTGCCCGGCCCGCCGGACCGCACCGATCGGGAGGCGAAGGCGAGCCCGATGGACTTCCCGTCCGCGGACTCCCGATACCACAACTACGCCGAGATGAACGCCGAGATCGACCAGCGCATCGCCCAGTACCCCTCGATCATGAGCAAGCAGGTGATCGGGAAGTCGTACCAGGGCCGCGACATCGTCGCCATCAAGATCAGCGACAACGTGGCGAGCGACGAGAACGAGCCCGAGGTCCTCTTCACCCACCACCAGCACGCCCGCGAGCACCTGACCGTCGAGATGGCGCTCTACCTGCTCAAGGAGTTCGGCGCCGGGTACGGCACCGACACCCGCATCACCAACACGGTCAACTCCCGGGAGATCTGGATCGTCCCCGACCTCAACCCGGACGGCGGCGAGTACGACATCGCCACCGGCTCGTACCGCTCCTGGCGCAAGAACCGGCAGCCGAACTCCGGCTCCTCCTACGTCGGCACGGACGAGAACCGCAACTGGAACTACAAGTGGGGCTGCTGCGGCGGCTCCAGCAGCAGCAAGAGCTCCGAGACCTACCGCGGTGCGACCGGCGAGTCCGCGCCCGAGGTCAAGGCCGTCGCGGACTTCGTCCGCAGCCGCGTCGT
Source organism: Streptomyces pallidus (ex Mingjun et al. 2026) (assembly GCF_051550185.1). Classification (NCBI taxonomy): domain Bacteria; kingdom Bacillati; phylum Actinomycetota; class Actinomycetes; order Kitasatosporales; family Streptomycetaceae; genus Streptomyces; species Streptomyces pallidus (ex Mingjun et al. 2026). The sequence goes on from NZ_CP196181.1 coordinate 3,025,456, forward strand.
CGGCGGCAAGCAGCAGATCAAGGCCGCCATCGACTTCCACACCTACAGCGAACTGGTGCTGTGGCCGTACGGATGGACGTACAACGACACCGCGCCCGGCCTGACCGCGGACGACCTGGCGGTGTACAAGACCATCGGCACCCGCATGGCCAGCAGCAACGGCTACACCCCGGAGCAGTCCAGCGACCTCTACATCACGGACGGCACCATCGACGACTGGCTGTGGGGCAACCAGAAGATCTTCGCCTACACCTTCGAGATGTACCCGGAGTCGGGCGGCGGCGGCTTCTACCCGCCGGACGAGGTCATCGACCGCGAGACCGCGCGCAACAAGGACGCGGTGCTCCAGCTGCTGGAGAACGCGGACTGCATGTACCGCTCGATCGGCAAGGAGGCGCAGTACTGCGCCTAGCGCTGACCGTGGTGGTGCTCGTGGTACCACCGGCGCCACCACGGCCGGGCCGGTGATCCCCGGGGTGCTCCCTCCGATGGGGGTACCCCGTTCCCCGTCATGGCGCGCCGCGGGGCAGCTCCGGGGCCGGGCTCCCGGCTTCCCCTAGGAAACCGAGCACGCGCCTCGTGGCACGGTGCTGCGGCCCGAGCACCCGCACTCGGGCGCAGTAGACCTCCTCGAAGAGCGGGCGGGCCGCGGCTTCGCCGTCGAGGAGCAGCACGGTGTGCGCGAGGGCGAACCCGGTCAGCAGGGTATCGGGGTGGTCCGGGCCCAGCACGCGGGTCCTGACCTCACGCACTTCCTCGTAGAGAGGCCGGGCCGTCCGCGGGTCACCGTGGTGCAGCACCACGCCCAGGTTGTGGGCGATCCCCAGCGTGCGGTAGTGGTCCGGACCCAGCACCTGCCGGCATCTGCCGTAGAGGTGCCGGAACATGGCTTCGGCCGCCGCCCTGTCGAAGCGCGCCAGGACGACCGCCACGTCACCGCCGGCGGTCAAGGTGTCGGGATGGTCCGGGCCCAGCACCCGCACGGCCTCCAGGTACGTCTCCTCGGCGAGTTCGCGCGCCCCCGCCGAGTCCCCGTGGTTGTCCACGGACCTGGCGTGGCGGCCCCGGACGTACAGGGTCAGCGGGTGCGCCGGGCCCAGGTGCTCGATCGCCTCGTGGACCAGCCCCTCCAGTGCGTCCAGCGTGCACGGCCTGCGCTTGCCGGCCCGGCGCCGCCCCCGGATCTGCTGCACGCGGGCGGCCAGCACAACGGCGTGCTGGAGCCCGTACTCCGCGGTGAGACCGGGCAGCAGGTCCTCGAGGCGGTCCAGGGCGTCCTCCGTGTCACCGCCGAGGAAGCCGGCGCGGATCGCGCCGAGCCGGGCGAGCAGGGTGATGCGGTCGGCAGGGCCGCTGCCTGCGAGCTCCCGGTAGAGCCGGCGCCCCTGCGCCGGATCGCCTGCGCCGGTGGTCCACGCGGCAAGGCGCAGTGCGGCGAGCCTGGTGAGCGGATGCAGCGCCCCCCGCAGGCGGAGGCAGTCGGCCGACAGGGCGGCGGTCATCTCGCGGGCCTTGTGCAGCTCCCCCGCCTCCCCCGTCCAATAGGCGGCGACGTGCCGTGCCGCGAGCATCCCCGGATCATGGGGGCGTAGGGTGCCCTCAGCGCAGCGCAGGAGCTCCCGCGCGGTGTCGTGGGCCTGCCGGTACAGGCCCAGGGCTGCCAGCTCGCCGACGACGGCTGCGATCCGGGACAACCGGGGGACGGTCAGCCAAGCGGATTCCGTATCGGCGCCCATGCCCGCCTTTTCGAGCGGGTCGTCCCAGCCGAACGTGCCGCCCATCGCGGCATCCGGTACGTCGCTCCGACCGCGGTCGTCGAGCGACTCCCAGCGGGCCTGCCAGGACGCCCGGTCGCGCCAGGGGGTGACGGCCGGCGCATCCCGCGGCGCGTGCCGGAGCAGGATCGAGACCAGCATCTCCAACTGGCCGGTGCATTCCCTGCCGCACCTTCTCTCCCCGTCGGCCAGCAGACCGTGGACGGTCGACGTGGGAAGGGCGCAGCTCTCCCCGGCAGCGTTCTGGATCTCCCGGAAGTTCATCCCGGACGCGTCCTTCAACGCCCGCAGGTCCGAGCGGAACCGGCGCCATGAGTCCGTCATGCCGCCGAGTGTCCCGGACGTCCGGACGGCCCGTTCCCTGTCCGGGACAACCGCCGGCCGTCCGGAACGGATTCAACCGTCCGGGACGGCCGGGGCCGCCCACGGGCTGTGGCCTGCTGGTCGTCACGGACCGGCACCGCCCGGCCGCAACCGGAGGGAGTTCCGCCATGACCGCATCCACACCCCCGCGCCGTCCCTACTTCGAGCTTCGCGTCGGCGCCTTCGAAATGAGCCTCGCTCGGCGCCCGGCCCGGCTGATCGGGTGGGCGGGATCCGTGCTCGTCACGGCCGGCGGTGCCTGGCTGGGCGCCAACTGGCCCTTCTAGGACCGGTCGGTCAGGACGGGCGCGGCTTGGACCGTCCCTCCGCTGGCGCCCGCCGCCCGGGGTCGGCGTTGACCCTCGCCATCCGGACTGTTAGACAGCAGGCGGTACTACCCGTAACAAACGTTGCAGAGCAGGCAACGCGAGGAGGATCCGCATGGGCAGCAGCGACGCAGTCCGGGGGCTCGCCGACGAGCCCGTCGACCACCGCTTCAAGGGCCTGCCCCCGGACGCCGAACGGGCCGCCATGACCGTCGGCGGGCTCGCGGCGCAGCAGCGCGACCTGTTCACCGGCGGGTTCACCACCCCGGTCCTCACCCTCGACGCCGACGCGCTGGAGCACAACCTCACCGCGCTCGGCGCGTACGCCTCCCGCCACCACCTGGCCTTCGCCCCGCACGGCAAGACCTGCATGGCCCCGCAGCTCTTCGAGCGCCAGCTGGAGCACGGCGCCTGGGGCATCACCGCGGCCGTCCCCCACCAGGCCCGCGTCTACCGGGCCTTCGGCATCCGCCGGATCTTCCTGGCGAACGAGCTCGTCGACCCGGCCGCCCTGCACTGGGTCGCCGAGGAGCTCGCCTCCGACCCGGACTTCCGGTTCGTCTGCTACGTGGACTCCGTGCGCGGCGTCCACCTCATGGACCGGGCCCTGCGCGGCCGGGCCGCCGTCGTCGACGTCGTCGTCGAGCTCGGGGCGGGCGAGGGGGCCCGTACCGGCGCGCGCACCGAGGAGGACTGCCGGGCGGTCGCCGACGCGGTCGCCGACGCCGCCACCCTGCGCCTGGTCGGCGTCGCCGGGTACGAGGCCGAGGTGCCGGACGCGGACCCGGAGAAGGTGCACGCCTGGCTGCGCCGGCTCACCGCGCTGGCCGTCGAGTTCGACAAGGCCGGACGGTTCGCACCCGACCTGGAGGAGATCGTCGTCAGCGCGGGCGGCTCCGCCTGGTTCGACGCCGTCGCCGACGTCTTCACCGAGCTGCCCGAGCTGTCGCGGCCTGTGCTGCGGCTGCTGCGCTCCGGCGCGTACGTCTCCCACGACCACGGCTGGTACACCCGCCTGACCCCGTTCAACCGGGTCCCCCAGGAGGGCGGGCTGCGGCCCGCGTTCCGGCTCTGGACCCAGGTCGTCTCCCGGCCGTCCCCCACCCAGGCGTTCGTCAACGCGGGCAAGCGGGACGTGGCCTACGACCTCGGCCTGCCCGTGGCCGAGCTGGTCCGCGACGCCCTGACCGGCGAGGAGCGGCCCGCCGCCGGGGTGCGGGTGGTGAAGCTGTCCGACCAGCACGCCTGGCTGGAGACCGACTCCGCGGACGCCGTCGAGGTGGGCGACTGGGTGGCGCTGGGCATGTCCCACCCGTGCACCATCTTCGAGAAGTGGCCGCTGATCCCGGTCGTGCAGGCGGACGGCACCGTCACGGAGTTCGTCCGCACCTTCTTCTGATCCGGCCGGGCCGGCCGGCGCCCCCCGGGGGACACCGATGGACCTGGTGATCCGGGGGGCCCGCGTCGTCGACGGCACGGGCGGGCCCTCGTACCGGGCCGACGTCGGCGTCCACGGCGGCCGCATCGACGCGATCGGCCGGATCCGGGCCGGCGGCCGGGCGGTCCTCGACGCCCACGGGCTGGCCCTGGCCCCCGGGTTCACCGACATGCACGCCCACAGCGACCTGGCGCTGCTCCACGACCCGGACCACAGCGCCAAGGCCGCCCAGGGCATCACCCTGGAGGTCCTCGGCCAGGACGGGCTGTCGTACGCGCCCGCCGACGCCCGGACCCTGGCCGCGGTCCGGGCGGCCGTCACCGGCTGGAACGGCCCCGGCGAGGACGCCGACTTCGGCTGGCGCACGGTCGGCGGCTACCTCGACCGGATCGACCGCACCGGTACCGCCGTCAACGCCGCCTACCTGGTCCCGCACGGCACCGTCCGCGCGTACGCCGTCGGGTGGGCGGACCGGCCCGCGACCCCCGCCGAGCTCGACCGGATGCGGGGCCTCGTCGCCGACGGCCTCGCGCAGGGCGCCGTCGGCATGTCGTCCGGGCTGACCTACACCCCGGGCATGTACGCGTCCGGTGCCGAACTGGCCGGGCTGTGCCGGGTCGTGGCCGCGTACGGCGGCTACCACTGCCCGCACCACCGCAGCTACGGCCGCGGGGCGCTCGCCGCGTACGCCGAGATGGTCGCCCTGGCCCGGGAGACCGGCTGCGCCCTGCACCTGGCGCACGCCACCTTGAACTTCCCCGAGAACGCCGGCCGGGCCCCCGAACTCCTCGCCCTGCTGGACGACGCGCTCGCGGCGGGCACCGACATCACCCTGGACAGCTACCCGTACACCCCCGGCTGCACCACCCTCGCCGCGCTGCTGCCCGGCTGGGCCGGCGAGGGCGGCCCGGGGGCGGTGCTCGCCCGGCTGCGGGACGACGCGGTCGCCGAGCGGATCCGGCACGCGCTGGAGGTGACGGGGTCGGACGGCTGCCACGGCGTGCCCGTGGACTGGCCGTCGGTCGAGGTGTCGGGAACCGCGGACCCGGCGCACGGCGCGTGGGTGGGGCGGCGGCTGCGCGGCTGGGAGGAGGCCCGGCGGCTGCTGCTGGCCGACCGGCTGGGCACGACGGTCCTCCAGCACGTCGGGAACGAGGACAACGTCCGGGCGATCATGCGGCATCCGGTGCACACCGGCGGCTCCGACGGCATCCTGCGCGGCGCGAAGCCGCACCCGCGGGCGTACGGCACCTTCCCGCACTACCTCGGCCGGTACGTGCGCGAGCTGGAAGTGCTCTCGCTGGAGGAGTGCGTGGCGCACCTGGCGGGCCGGCCGGCGGCCCGGCTGCGGCTGCCGGACCGGGGGCTGGTCCGGGTCGGGTTCCGCGCCGACCTGGTCCTGTTCGACCCGGAGACGGTCGCGGCCGGGGCGACGTACGACAGCCCGCGGACCCCGCCGACCGGGATCCCGTACGTGCTGGTCGACGGCCGCTTCGTGATGCGGGACGGGCGCCGCACGAACGAGCTGGCGGGGCGGTCGGTACGCCGGACCCCGTACCGCGGCCGATGAGGTCGGGGCCCTTCGGCTCCTCCCCGGGGCGGGCACGACGGCCGGCGCGGGTCCTCCTCCGGGCTGATCTGCGCGGGCCGGACCGGCCATAGGGTGGCTGCATGATCGCTTTCGCGCCGGCCGCCGTCCTGCTGCTGCTGTTCCTGGTGAGCGTGTGGACCGACCGGCGGCGCTTCCGGAACGCCGTCCTGCTGGGGCTGACCCTCATATGGGCCGCGATCGGCGTGCTGTTCCTGATCCCGTCGCTGCCGCCGGTGCTCGCGATCACCGCGGTGGCGCTGGTCCTGCTGGTGCCGGCGCTGGGCACCCTCGCGCTCGGCGTGTTCCTCATCGGCAACGGCATCACGATGCTCCGCAAGGAGGGCCGCCGCCCCGCCAACCTGCTGTCGCTCTCCGCCGGGCTGGGCATCTTCGGGCTGATCGCGCTGATCGGCTACACCGGCGACCGGGGCTCCCCGGCGATGGACGCGGCCGTGGGCGGGCTGGTGCTGCTCGTCGGCTACGTCTCCTTCCTCTTCGCGTGCTTCCTCGCGTACGCCTTCCTGTACGGGCGGGCCCCGGTGCGCAGTGAGGTGGACTACGTGGTCGTGCTGGGCTCCGGCCTGATCGGCGGCGAGCGGGTGCCGCCGCTGCTGGCCTCCCGCCTGGAGAAGGGCCGGCGGATCCAGGCCGCGCAGGCGGAGCGCGGCGCGAAGGTGCCGCTGCTGCTGCCGTCGGGCGGACAGGGCCCGGACGAGAGGCTGCCGGAGGCCCGGGCGATGGCCGACTGGCTGATCGCGCAGGGCGTGGCGGCGGAGCTGATCCGGCTGGAGGACCGCTCCCGGACGACCGACGAGAACCTGGCCTTCAGCCGGGCGGTGATGGAGGCGGAGGCCGGGCCGGACTACCGGTGCGTGGTCGTCACCAACAACTTCCACGCCTTCCGCGCCGCGATGACCGCCCGCAAGGCCGGGGTGAACGGGCAGGTCGTGGGGTCGCCGACGGCCCGCTACTTCTGGCCGAGCGCCACCATCCGCGAGTTCGTCGCGGTGTTCTGGGAACACCGGCTGGTCAACCTGGTGATCTGCGGTGCGGTCGTCGCGGCGACGGGCGTCGCGGCGCTCGTCGCGTAGCCGCCGGGGCGGTGGCCGCAGCCGCCGGGCTCCGGGGCGGCGGGCCGCCGAGGTGCGTTCATGACTCCGCGGCCGGAGGATGGGGGGCAACCAAGCAGGGCACTGCAATGGAGGCACCGATGGGAACCGAATCGGACCAGCAGCCCGAGGGCACGTCCCGGCCGGTCAGGCTGAACACCGGCGGGGAGGGCGCGTACGACCCCGAGGACCTGGTCATGGCGACGGGCGCCGACCCGACTCCGGAGCGGGTCGAAAAGGCCCGGAAGCTGATCGAGAAGGAGGGCAAGGCGGTCATCGAGCGCTTCCTCCCGTAACGGAGGACGTACGAAGGCGGCGGCCGGGCCCCGACCTGCCCCACCGGTCCGGGGCCTCCCCCTCCCCACCGCAGCTTCCCCGACGGACGACGGGACGCAGGACGAGAGGCGGCGAGAGGCGGCGGAACCAGGGGTGCGGGGCACCGCGCGACCAGCCACCGCCGACCGGCACCTCGGAGGCGGCCCGCGGCAGCCGCGCCCGGCAGGACCGGTCAGAGCGGGAGCCGGCCCGGTTCGGATTCCAGCGCCGAGCGGTTGCACTTCGGCATGATCAGGAAGACCACCGCATCCGCGAGCAGCAAGCCGACCATGATCACGATCGACGGCGTTCTGCAGGACGTCGGCGTACGTGGCGAAGATCCCCACCGCGACGGAGATGAACGCGAAGGAGATCGCGAACACCTGGAACGAGCCCAGCGTCCGCTTCAGCTCCTGCTGGTAGCCCCCGAGCTCGACGGCGCCCCCGCCGCCCTGCCCGCTGACCGGATTCTCCGCCACCTCGGACACCACACCTTCCGTCGACGCCGTCGACCACCCGACGGACCGTCCTCACGGCCTTCGTCCGGCATGTCCCGATACGACACGGGGTACCCGGGTGGCCGGCCCCGGTCGGGGCGGCCCGGCCGGGGCTTCGATCTGCCGGGATCCGGACGCCGGGCGCCGGACGGGCGCGCCCGAGCACGGCGGCGGCACGGGGGCGGCGGCACGGGGGCGGCGGCAGGCGGACCGGGCGCGGTCCGGACCACCGGCGTTGCGCCATGGGTGTGACGGACCGTATCCGGCCGAGCTGAAGGATCGTTAAGGCCGCCGGGGGTCGTTACTCGGAGGCAGCATGCAGACGATCACCGTCGACTGGGACCACCCCACCGACCCCTCGCCGGAACTCGTCCGGGACCACGTACGCGACTACGTGCGCACCGGCGGCGTAGACGGCCATCTCTGGCACGGGGTGCCCACGCTCCTGCTCACGACCCTGAACCGCGCCACCGGCCGCACCTCCCGCACACCGCTGATCTACGTGGAGGACGGGCCCCGCCTGGTCGTGGCCGCGGCCGGCTGGGGCGCCCCGCGGCACCCGGCCTGGTACCGGAACCTCGTCGCGCACCCGGAGGTCCGCGTCCAGGTGGGTCCGGTGGTCCGCCCGGCCGTGGCCCACCGGGCGACGGCCGGCGAGCGCGAGGTGTACTGGCCGGCCCTGGCGGCCCTGTGGCCCGCCTTCGACGACTACCAGGAGCACACCCTCCGCCTGATCCCCCTGGTCATCCTGCACCCCGCACCCCACGCGCACCACTAGCCGCACCGGCCGCGCCGGCCGCCCGGGCCCGGTCGCGGGCCCACGCCACCACGCCCACGAGGACGGCCACCGCCACCGCGTACACGGGCAGCCACAGGGTCGTGGTGGCCGCCAGGCAGTCGGCCACGGCCCTGCGGCTCTGGTCCGCCCGCGCGAAGGCCAGGGCCGCGGCGTCGCCGCCGGCCAGGCCGCCCAGCGCGGCCTCCGCCTGCAGGGCCGCGTACCGGCCCGCCAGCGCGCAGCTGCTGCGGGTCTCCGGCATCGGGAACAGCCAGGCCCGTCGCTGGAGCACGGGGGCGAGCGCGATCGCCACGCACAGACCGACGACCAGGGCGTACGCGACGAGGCTGCGCACGTAGCCCGAGCGGAGGTCCGGCGTCCACGGCGGCCGCCGCTGGAAGGCGAGCACGATCGCGAGGAGCGTCACCCCGATGAAGGTGGCGAACCACTGCCACGATCCCTGGGCGAGGGCGAAGGTGAGCACCGCCGCGAGCCCGATGCCGACGACCCCGGGCGCGGGGACGTCGTCACCCGCCGGAGCCCGGGCCGCGGCCGGCGTCGGGCCGGCGGTCGGGGCCGGGCCCGGGGCTCCGCGGGTGCCCGGGCCGGTTCCTCGACGGCTGGGATCGCTCACTCGCGCACCTTTCCGGGAGGGGAGCCCCAGCATCCGCCGCGGAGCGCCGCGGCCCCCGGCGCCGTGCCGGTGCGGGCCGGGCGCCCCGCCCGGATGGACCCCGTTCCCCTACCGGCCGGCCGCGGGACGGGCCTCGCGCCACATGGCCCACAGCGCGGGGCCGCCGCCCGGGAGTTCCATCTCGGCGACGACGGTGAAGCCGAAGTGCTCGTAGAAAGGGATGTTGTCCGGCTTGGAGGACTCCAGCGCGACGGGCATGCCCTCCGCGTCGGCCTTGGCCAGGCCCGAGCGGAGCAGGGCGGCGCCGTGGCCCTGGCCCTGGGCGGCCGGGTCGGCGCCGACGACGGCCAGGTACCAGTGGGGGTCCTTCGGCGGTGCCTCGGCGGCCGCCCGGACGGCGTCGCGGAAGAGGGAGGCCCGGTCGCCGAGGACGGCCTGGAGCTCGTCGACGGTGGCGGCGTCGGGCGCGGCCTTGTCGAGCGCGTGCGGCGGCACCCAGAAGGCGGCGGCCGCGTCGGTGCGCTCGCAGAGGCCGTGGCGGCCGTACTGCCGGGTGAAGAGGGTGGCGAAGTAGCGGCGCATGCCGTCCTCGCGGGAGGCCTCGTCGGGGAAGAACCAGCGCATCATCGGGTCGTCACCGAAGGCACGGGCCAGGGTGGTGCTGACGGTTGACGCATCGTCGGGCGTAGCCGCCCGCGGGGTGTTCGCATTCGACATACCGGTCATTCTGCACGCGATGATCTTGGCCCCGTCCACGGGGTCGCCCACCGCACCGGACCCAACACCTCCGCTTCGACCCGCCCTCGCCCGTCTTGCCGACGGTTCCGGTGGGGCGTATAGAGGAAGAAAGGACCGTGTTTTCTCCGGTTCATCACTTCTTCGGTTCATCCTGTGCGCGCTGGGGAGGTTCCCCATGCCCGATGCAGGCCCCTGGCAGTGGGCCCTGACCTCCGTGTTGCTCGTCCTCGGCTGTTTCCTGGCTTTCCGTGCCTGGCGGATGGCCTCGAAAGAGCCGGAGTCGGAGCCCAGGATCGAGGTGCTGGCCGGAATCGGGGGCGGGCTGGTGTGTGGGATCGCCGTGGGGCTCTCCGCCCTCTTCCTGGGTGAGTCGATCCGCGTGTCCCAGGAGAACGCAGCCTGGCGCGCGAGCGTCGAGAGCGCGGACAGCATCCCCGGGTTGACCGTCGCCGGCCACGACATCAAGGGCATCAACTTCAGCGGGAAATCGCTCCACAACGCGGACTTCACCGGGGCCGACCTGAGGGGCGCCAGGTTCCAGGACGCCGATCTGACGGGGGCGAACTTCGCGCGCGCCGACCTGCGGCGGGCGAACCTCATCGGAGCCAACCTGCAGGACGCGAGCCTTGCCGACGCCGACCTGGGCCAGGCCTCGCTGCACAGCGCGAACCTCAGCCACGCGATCGTCACCGGCCCGAAGACCTCCTTCTCGGGGGCGAAGGTGAACGCGCGCACGTGCTGGCCGAAGGGGCTGACGCACGAGCAGCTCGACAAGCTGCTCAACGGGGTGGCAGTGGAGGGGTACGTCGACGACAGCAGCGGGCGGACCCTCACGGTGCGGGAGGACCTGGCCGAGGACCACGTGTTCGGCGGGCAGCAGGCACCGAGGTGCGTCCTCTGGAAGCACGGGGAGCGCAACTACCCCGAATGGCAGTCGTGATGACGCCCCTCAGCCCGAGGACACCCCGAGCCCCGCTGCGGGCCCGTCCGCCGAGGCGGTGCCGTCCCCCTCGATGGCTTCCACGTCCGGCATCGAGGCCAGGGACGCCAGCTGGTCCGGGGTGAGGCGGGCGGCGAAGCCGTTCAGGGCGTCGCGGTAGACGTGGAGCGGGTGGACGCCGTCGACCCTGCCCGCGACGTCGGCCGGGTCGAGGGAGCGGTCGACGGTGACGATGTACGTCGGCCAGTCGGCGGGGGCGACGGGCACCGCGCGGACTTCGCGCGTCCCGGGGCCGACGGGGGTGCCGACGGCGTGGCTGACGGCGGGCAGGGCGGCTACGGCGGCCAGGGCGGCGGCGAACGCCGCCGGGAGGGCACGCCCGAGGCTGGTGCGCATGGTGCGAGGCGATCACGCCCGGCCGGCGCCGGTCAACGACGTCCCGCGGCGCGGCGGCGGCCTCCGGGAGCACGCCCCGGAGTGCGCCCCGGGCCGGGCACCGGCCGTACGGGTGGATTCGTCGCTCGTCCCGGAAGCCCGGGGGCAGGAGCCGGACGGCGACACGGCCCGCCGCAGCCCTGGTGAATCGTTCCCCCGGCCCGCGCGCCCCCGCTCCCCGCCCCCGCCCGCAGCTCTCGGCCGAACGGAGCGGGCCGTTCAAGTCGGGCCCGCACGACCACCGATGCAGGGAAGGGCCCCGCAGCCCGCGACGCCCCTCCGCCGCCCCTCCGACGCCCGTCCCGCCCGCCTCAAGTCCGCCTGCCGTCCGCCGCGCCCCCTGGAGCCCTGCCCATGCGCCTGCTCGCGCCCTTGACGACCGCCGCTGCCGCCCTGGTCGCCCTGGCCCCCGCCACGCTCGGCGGTGCGGCCGCCGCCGACACCCCCGAGCCCACCCCGGTCCCGCTGCACACCTCCGCGAACGCGATCCCCGGCCAGTACATCGTCACCCTCGACAAGGCCGCCGACCCGACCGCGGTCGCCGCGGTGGCGGGCGTGAAGCCGTCGTTCACGTACTCCAGGACGATGCGCGGGTTCGCCGCGCCCCTCACCGCCTCCCAGCTGAAGGCGATCCGGGTGCTGCCGGGCGTGACCTCGGTGGAGGAGGACGCGGCCCTGACGGCCCCGCCCGTCCCGGCGGCCGCCGCGCCCGCGCCCCGGGCCGTGGCCGGCTCCTGGGGGCTGGACCGCATCGACCAGAAGCAGCTGCCGCTGGACGGCCAGTTCACCGTGCAGGGCAACGGCGCCGGTGTGACGGCGTACATCCTCGACACCGGCATCGACTTCGCGCACAGCGAGTTCGGCGGCCGTGCCAGGGCGGGCTTCGACGCCGTCGGCGACGGCCGGGGCGGCCTGGACTGCCACGGCCACGGCACGCACGTCGCGGGCACGGTCGGCGGCCGGACGTACGGAGTGGCCACCAAGGTGAACCTGGTCAGCGTCCGCGTCCTCGGCTGCGACGGCAGGGGCTCCTACTCGGGGATCATCGCGGCCCTCGACTGGGTCGCGGCGAACGCCAAGCAGCCCGCCGTCCTGAACGGCTCCCTGGGCGGCAGCCGCTCCACCGCGGTCAACGCCGCAGCCGACGCGCTCTTCGACGCGGGTGTCCTCCCCGTCTTCGCGGCCGGCAACGAGGCCCAGGACGCCTGCAACGTCTCCCCCGCCTCGGCGTCCCGCGCGGTGACGGTGGCGGCCACCGACCGCAACGACCAGGAGACGGACTTCTCGAACTTCGGCCAGTGCGTCGCCCTCTACGCCCCCGGTCAGGACATCGTCTCCGCGCGCCTGTCCGGCGGCAGCGTGTCCATGGACGGCACCTCGATGGCCGCCCCGCACGTCACGGGCGTCGCCGCCCTCTACAAGGCGGCGCACCCCGACGAGACCCCGGACCAGGTGGCGTCCTTCCTGGAGCAGCAGTCGACGAAGGACATCCTGAGCCGCCTCAGCTACAACACCCCGAACCGGCTCCTCAACACCGCCGACTACTGACCGTCGCCGCAGGCGGCCCCCGTACCCCGGCGCCCGGGGCGGGGTGCAGGGGCGCCAGCACCCGAATGGCCACCCGGACGACGAACGCGCACGCTGGAGGGATGGGAACCGAGACACCCGGCACGGCCACCGGCGCGCTGTCCGGGCTCCTGGAGAACCCCGTCGTCGGGATGTCGCCGTGGATCGTCTTCTCGCTCCTGGCGGGACCGGGACGGTTCGAGTGGGCGGTCGGGATCTCCCTGGCGGCTGCGGTCGCCCTCGTCGTCCTGGGCCGCGTCACCAACCGGGGCAGCTCGTGGAAGCTGTTGGAACTGGCCGACGTCGTCTTCTTCGGCACCCTGACCGTCATCGGCGCCCTGGCGAGCGAGGGCACGCGCACCTGGCTGGAGACGTACGCGGGCGAGGTCGCGACCTTCACCCTCGCCGCGATCGCCTTCGGCTCGATGGCCGTGGGCATGCCGTTCACCCTGCAGTACGCCCGTGAACAGGCCGACCCGTCCATCTGGCACACCCGCGACTTCATCCGGACCAACTACGTGATCACCGGGGCGTGGGGGACCGCCTTCCTGGTGTCCGGCCTGGCCGGTCTCTTCGGTGACCTGGTCCTGCGCAGCCCGGACAACATGTGGACCCAGTGGATCATCCCGATCCTGGCGATCGTCGCCGCCCTCCGGTTCACCGCCTGGTACCCGGACGTCGTCCGGGCCCGCGCCGCCCGGGAGGCGAAGGGACTGAGCCGCGAGCCGCCGAACGTGGCCTCGCTGATGCTGCCGGTGGCCGGCCTGCTGGTGCCGATCGGAATCGCCGTCCTCGTCTTCGACGGCGACCTGTGGTGGCTGGGCGTAGCCCTGATCGTCCTGGGCGGCGTCCTGACGAAGACCCTCCACGCCCGGAGCGAAGCCCCCGCCACACCGTCACGATGAGTCGACGAGGACGGACGGCACCGTCCCCGCCGAGCCCCGACGCGCCCGATCAGCCGAAGAAGACGGACCGCAGCTTCAGCCGCTCCGACCCGTACCCGGTGTACGGGCGCAGGGTGAACAGGTCGCCCCGGCATTCGGGTTCGGTGAACACGGTCGCCGTGGAGTCGGTCCGGTTGCGCGGCGAGTGGGCGGGGCTGCTGGAGCCCGGGTCGGCGACTTCCGGCAGGGTGAAGCACTCGCGGCTCACCGGGTTCTCCAGGACGCCGACCCGCGGGCGCCCGTCGAGCCCGGAGTACACGTACGTGAACTGGCCCGTGGCGGCGACGGCGGACGTGGGGATCGTCAGGACAAGGGTCAGCGCACCGAACGCGGCGGCGGCGGCATTGCGAAGACGCATGGATGGGGTTCCCCTCACAAGGAGCAACAACGTGCAGGAACCACCTTTCCGGCACCCCGCACCGCAGGTCACTGCCGCCCGGCGCCGAATCGATCCGCCCTCCCGCGAACGGCCCAGCAGGCGTCAACCCCGGTGGTCGTACACCGTCACCGCGACACCCCGCTCGGACAGCGCCTGCGTGACCATCGGCTCGACGCGGGACCACTTGCCGCCCGCCAGCCCGCAGCCGATCCGCGGCATGTGGACGGAGGCACCCAGCTCCACGGCGTACCCGGCGAGGGCGGCCAGGCAGCGCTCCAGGGCGTCGTAGCGGATCGGGACGCCCGCGCTGCCGGTGCGGATGCCGCGCTGGCCGACCATGTTGGCGACCCAGGTGTCGTCCTTGACCCGGACCAGCCGGACCGCACCCAGCCCGAAGTCGCTCCCGGCCCGGCCGCGGTGCCAGGCCCGGTAGTCCGCCTCGGGCTCCGGCCACCGCTTCGACAGGGCCAGGACGAATCCCTTGCCCCAGCCGCCGATGTCGTTGCAGACGTGCGCGATGATCTTCGGCCCCTTGGCCTGCGGACTCGTCGCGTCCCCGGCAATGATCCTCAGTGCTGTCATCACCGCACCTTAGACGGGACCACCGACACCACCGCCCTACCGGAACCGGTCCCCCGCGAACCGCTTCAGCGCCGCGTCCACCCGCTCGCGCGGCAGCGGTAGGAACTGTTCCTTCGCGTCCAGCAGGAGCACCCTCAGCTCCCCGCCGGACCGCGCCACGTAGAAGCGCCACATGCGCCGGTACCGCGCGGCCGCCCCCTCCCGCAACCACACGACCAGTTGGCGCCTGGCAGGGTCCCGCAGGTCGGTGGTCCTACGAGTCACCAGGTCGATGTCCTCCCACGGAATGTCCAGGCTGCGGCCTCGCACCTGCAGGGTGAGGGCCTGCGGGTCCAGGACCAGGGCGAACCGGTCCCGGACGAGGAACGGCATCGGGAAGACGGCGACGAAGCAGGTGTAGAGCAGGAGCAGCGCCGCGCCCCCGCCGTGCGGCGGAGAGCTGCCGACGAGGGCGGACACGGCGCACACGGACCCCACGCACGCGGCCAGCGTGCGCCAGCCCGGCGCACTGCCCTCGAACCGGACCCCGTCCTGGTCGTCGCGGACGACCCCGTGTTCGGGACGCACGTGGCGATCCCACGCGTGCGGGGCGAAGCGCTCCAGTGCCGACTCGACCTCGGCCCGTCCGGCGCCGAGGGAGAACAGGTCGCACACGATCACCCCGCCCAGCCGGGGTACCCGCCACGGCAGCCCCCTCCGCGAAGCCCGCCCCTCGGCGGCCGGGTCGACCGGTCGCACGTACAGGGCGCCGTTGGACGCGTTGCCCCGCCGCCACGACACGACGCCCACCTGTGCGACGGCGCTCCACGGCCAGTGGGCGGTCCGGCCCCGGTGCACGTAGGTCACGCCCCTGCCGTCCAGGGTGAGGACACCCGGGAAGCAGAGGCAGAACAAGGGGGGAAGTACCGGAACGCACAGGAGCAGGGTCCACAGGCCCAGCAGCACTGCGTCGAGGACGCCGAGACGCCGGGGTGGTCCGGTCAAGGACAGCGCCGTCGGTGTCGCCGTGACGGCGGCGAGCAGCAGAGCCAGCACGGCGAGGCGGGCCCGGCGCGTGGTGCGGCGGAACTCCTCGGCCGGGGCCCGGCGCGATGGCCGCCGGGCCACGTGCGGTGGCGGACGTTCCGCGTCCCGGTACGGCTTCCACACCGGTCCGCCGAACCGCTCCAGCACCTTGCCGATCTGCTCGGGCGTGCAGTCGAGCCGGGAGACGTCGGCGGCGATCACCCCGCCGAGCCGCCGGGAGACGCGGGCCCGCCCGAGGAACAGGTAGCTGCGCCTCGGCGTCTCGGGCAGCAGGTCCAGCACGAGGTAGTACGTACCTCTGGTGCGGGAGAACGGGTGCGGGCACCAGGCCAGCCGGGCCTCGGAGATCCGGTGCCAGGCGTACCGGTACCGGCGGCGGGGCTGGCCGGGTTTCCCGCGGACGAGCGTGACCTCGTCGGCGGAGACCTCCAGGCCGTAGGGCTCCAGGAAGCGCCGCACACCCATCCAGCCGACGAACGCCGCAAGGAGCAGGGAGGAGCCGAAGACAACGTCGGGAACCCGCGCGTACACCCCGTCAGTCGACTGTCCGTTCCGGTTCGCCTGCGACAGCTCGGTCGTGAAGGTCGTGACGTCTCCGTAGGCGACGAGGCTCCAGAAGGCGAGGAGGGCTCCGAACAGGCCGACCACCAGTAGCTGCACCACGCACCCGCCGCCCTTGCGGCGGACGTACCGCACGGCCGGCTCCTCGGCGTCCGGGTCAGGCTCGGACTCCGGCTCGGCTGCCTCCTCCTTCGCCAGGTTGGGCCGGTAGGCCGCGTTGTGGGCCACGCCCAGGCCGCCGGCCGTGTTGAGGTCGCTCTTCTGGGGCTCCGGCAGGCCGCGGGCGACGAGCCGGGCGCGTGCCTGCTCGTACAGGGTGTTGAGGTCGATCAGGGCCGGGCCGCCGACCACGCCGCGTTCGAGGACGCGGAGCAGCTCTCCCGTGAAAGCGGTGTTCCGCTCCCCCGGCTCGGCCTTGGCCAGGGCCGTCGCATGGGCGGCTGCCAGGAGGCAGACGCCCTCGACCTTCGCGTGGGTGGCGAGGTCCGCGCCACCGCTCATGGCGTTGGCGGCGAGCCCGCTGTAGCAGCAGTCGAGGACCACCACGCGGCGCAGGGACGGGGCCTTCAGGACGGCCGGGCGCAGGTGCCGGTACTCGATCCCGGTGTACGGGTGCCCGGTCCGGGCCTTCGGGAGGCCGAGGAACAGCTCGTCGGTGTCAGAGTCCACGAGGCCGTGGCCGGCGAAGTAGACGAGGAGGGTGTCCGTGGCCTGGGCCGCGGCCGCAGCGATGGCGTCGAGGACCTCCTCCTGGCTCGACGGCTCGGCGATCACGGTGCAGTGGGCCTCCGGCAGGTTCCAGGAGGCGGGCCGCGTCAGCACGGCGCGCAGGTCTGCGAGGTTGCGGGCGACGTGCGGCAGCTCCGTCAGCGAGTGGTAGCGGCTGACGCCGATGAGCACAGCGCGGGAGGCGGACGGGTCGGGCAGCGGCATGGACGGGGCTACGCCCCTTGACCGGCCCCGGCCGCGCCGCCGCTCTCGGGCGACCCGCCAGGCTCACCAGCCCCGCCAGGCTCACCAGCCCCGCCAGGCTCCACCGCCTGGGCAGCTTCTCCGCTGCCCGCGCCCCCGCGGTCCAGCACGGCGACGGCACGCCGCATCTGCTCTTCGTCGGCGCCGGTGAGGACGATCTCCAGGTCGCCGCGCCGAATGGTGACCGCCGGCGGGTTCGGGCGCGTCCCGCGCCAGGCGGCGACGGCCACCCCGAGCGAGGCGGCGGACCAGCCGCTGCCGATGACCAGCGTCACCAGATCCAGGACGTCGCCCATGTCCCCCGGCTGGGGCGACTGCCCGGTGAGCTCGATGCGGGCGGTCCTGCGCAGGTCGGGGTCGCGCGAAAGCCACTTGTAGAGCGAGCGCAGTGCGGCCTGGTCGCCCTGGACGTGCAGATCGACGCGCATGTATCCCCTTCCCCGCAGAGCAGTGGTGCTCCGGAAACCCGAACCCCATCGTGGCACCGGGACCTGCGCCAGGTCCGGGGAACGGCCATATCCCGGCCCACCAGGCCCAACCCTCGCCAGCCGGACCCGTGGCAGCCGGACCCGTGGCGGGCGACCGGCCCGGGGCGGCTTCTGCGGTCCCTCGGCCCGCCCCACCCGCCCGGATCAGAGGTACTCGCGGGCGAATTCCACCGCCCATTCCACGGCCGCTATCGGAACGCTGCCGGACGCCGGGTCGATGGCGAGGCGGGCGTCCTCCCAGCCGCGGCCGTGCTCGCGGTAGATCGCGAAGCGCCCGTCCACGAAGGTCCCGGGTCCGCGGCCCGGCCGGTGCGGCCGTACGAGGAACTCGATCGCCCTGTCGTCGCCGTCCGTGCCCACCGTCGTGATCGTCATGTCGCCGACTGCGAAATCCACCGCTCCGCCTCCCGTGTCCTCGTGCCGCGGCCCCCCGACAGCCTCTGCACCGCACCGCCATGCCGCATGAGCGCGCGTACTCAGGCCACGTACTCATCCGAGGCACCAGGCGCAGCCGCGACTGCAGGTGCCCCGAACCCAACGCACCGCACCACGACGCAGCGCACCCCCTACCTGGCGGTACGTGACGAGCACAACACACCCCCACCCGCACCCACCCTTCCGCCGATTCCGCAGGCCGAGCCGCCCCCCGTCCGCCGTTTCCAAGGAGGGACAGCAGCGGCACCCACCCATCCACGAAATCCGGACATTTCTGCCACGGCTTCGTGACATCAATTCCGCCGCCACCCGCCCCCCTGGCCCTTAAGCTCCTGTTATGCAGGTGATCCAGTCAACGAAGCTCGCCAATGTCTGCTACGAGATCCGCGGCCCCGTCCTCGAAGAGGCCATGCGGCTCGAAGCGGCAGGTCATCGCATCCTCAAGCTCAACACCGGCAATCCCGCGGCCTTCGGCTTCGAGTGCCCGCCGGAGATCCTTGAGGACATGCTCCGCAACCTGGGCAGCGCCCACGGCTACGGGGACGCGAAGGGGCTGCTCTCCGCGCGCCGCGCGGTGATGCAGCACTACCAGACCAAGGGCATCGAGCTGGACGTCGAGGACATCTACCTCGGCAACGGCGTCTCCGAGCTGATCCAGATGGCCATGCAGGCGCTGCTCGACGACGGCGACGAGGTGCTCGTCCCGGCCCCGGACTACCCGCTGTGGACCGCCTCCGTGTCGCTGGCCGGCGGCACGGCCGTGCACTACCGCTGCGACGAGCAGTCCGACTGGATGCCGGACCTGGCCGACATCGAGCGCAAGGTCACCGACCGTACCCGCGCGATCGTCATCATCAACCCGAACAACCCGACCGGCGCCGTCTACGACGACGAGATGCTGCGGGGCCTCACCGACATCGCGCGCCGCCACAACCTGATCGTCTGCTCGGACGAGATCTACGACCGGATCCTGTACGACGGCGCCACGCACACCAACACCGCCGCGATCGCCCCCGACCTGCTGACCCTCACCTTCAACGGGCTCTCCAAGAACTACCGCGTCGCCGGCTACCGCGCCGGCTGGATGGCGGTGTGCGGCCCGAAGGAGCACGCGTCGTCGTACATCGAGGGCCTGACCATCCTGGCCAACATGCGGCTGTGCGCGAACATGCCCTCGCAGCACGCCGTGGCGACGGCCCTGGGCGGCCGGCAGTCCATCGAGGACCTGTTGCTGCCCGGCGGGCGGCTGCTGGAGCAGCGGGACACCGCGTACGACCTGCTCACCCAGATCCCGGGCATCACGTGCGTGAAGCCGAAGGGCGCGCTGTACCTGTTCCCGAAGCTCGACCCGGCCGTCTACAAGATCAAGGACGACCGGCAGATGGTCCTGGACCTGCTGCGGGCCGAAAAGATCATGGTGGTGCACGGTACGGGCTTCAACTGGACCGAGCCGGACCACTTCCGCATCGTGACCCTGCCGACCGCGACGGACCTCGCCGACGCGGTGACCCGGATCGGCAACTTCCTGGACGGCTACGGCCAGCCGTAACCGGGGCACGGCCACCGGGAACCCCGAGGTACGACGACCGTCACCAAGCCCGGAAACCCGTGGCACCCGGCCCGGAGCCTGCGCGGCCCCGGACCGGGGCCGGTCAGGGGCGGCCGCCCAGGCCCCGGGAGGCCGGGTCCGGGCCGAGGGCGGCGGCATGCGCGTCCATCCGCTCGGCGGCGAGGATCGCGACGGTGGTGTCGGCGCGGGACGCGGCCACGACGAGCGCCCGGCCGGCGAGGTCGTGGGCGCGCTGGTGCAGGGCGTCGGGGTCCGCCTCCTGCGCCCGGGGCGCGCGGACGGGCTCGCTGCCGCGCAGGCGCGTGACCTGGGCGGCGATACGGGCGCCCGCGCTGTCGAGGCCCAGCTGGTCGGTGACGGCGAGCAGGGCGGAGAGGTGGCCGGCGAGCTGGTGGTCCAGCGCTTCGGCGCGGGTGCTGTGCGGATAGCTGCCACGGTCGTCGTGACTGCCGGCAGGGCTGCCGGCGTGGTGGCCGCCCACACGGTGGACGGCCGGCTTGGTCCGGATCGGCTCGTACATGAGGTGGCCTCCTGCGGGTCGGAAGACCATCCTACATTGGATCCATTCTAAAATTGAGTTCGATCCTGAAGAGGTGCGAACTCTGTCAAGTGCGTGAACTCCGCCCACGCCACCCCGCACCACGGCACCGCCGCCGCCGGCCACACCGGGCCGACCGCCTCCCCGCGCTCCACCGCACCCGGGGCCACCCCGGGCACCTTCACCAGCGCCTGGGCGACGCGCCCGCCCGGCACCGGCTCGGCCTGCTCGCGGAACTCGACCGTGATGACGTACGCGCCGACCCCCTCCGGCCGGCCCGCCGCCTCCACGGACGCCACCACGCGTCGGCTCGCCGCGTCGACCCGGCACCCGGTGACCCGTACGTCCGTCACGGCCGCCCGCGGCGGCGCGCCGCCCGAGCCGTCACCGGCCCACACGTACAGGCCCAGCGGGGCGAACACCAGCAGGGCGGCCAGCGCCGACAGGCCGACGACCCAGCCCTGCCACTGCAGCGCGCCCTTGCTCCTGCTCTCGCTCTCGCCATTGCTCTCGCTCGCGCTCTCGCCATTGCTCCCGCTCGCGCTCACGGCCATGCCACGATCCTGGCGGCCCGCCGCCCCCACTGCCAGCACCCACGGATTCATACGGCATTTCGAAGTGGGACCGCCTGGTCACCCGGCGTTCACCCAACGCATCGCGGAATGTGGGTTTCCGTGAGCAGGCTGCACCCCGTGAGACGCATTCTGGCAATCGTGCTGGGTGTCCTCCTCCTCGGCGGCGTCGTACTCGCCGTCATCCTCGACGGAGGCTCCCAACCCACGGCAACGAAGACCGTGGAAGGCGTCATCGGGTCCGAGAAGGCCGAGTTCTTCCGCGACCCCGACGTCGTCAAGGCCCTGAGGAACAAGGGCTACACCGTCAGGACCGAGACGTCCGGATCCTGGGCCATGGACCGGCTCCAACTGAGCAGGTACGACTTCGCGTTCCCCTCCAGCAGCGAGCCCGCCCCGGAGATCGAGGCGGCGGCCGGCATCAAGGGGGCCCAGACCGCGCGGCCGTTCTTCTCTCCGCTCGTCGTCATCGCCCGCTCCAACGCGGCCAGGGTACTGGCCGACAACGGCCTGGCGAGGATGACCGGCAGGAACGCCGGCACGCTCCTGATGGGCCCGTACCTGAAGGCCGCCGGGGAGGACCGGACCTGGCAGCAGCTGCCCGGCTCGGCCGCCCACCCCGAACTCACCGGCACCGTGTTCGTCAAGACCACCGACCCGGCGACCTCCAACTCCGGCGCGCTGTTCCTCGCCGCCACCTCCAACGTCGCCAACGACAACAAGGTCGTCGCCGACGACGCGGGCATCGAGCGGACGGCCCCGCTGCTGCGGAAGCTGGTCTCCGTCCAGGGCGCCCTGGAGCCGAGCACCGACGACCCCTTCCGCTCCTTCATCAGCGGCAGCGGCGAGCCGCTCATCCTCGCCTACGAGGCCCAGGTCGCCGCCCTGGTCCAGCAGAAGCAGGCCCCAGCCGACATGGTCGTCCTCTACCCGGACACCACCGTCAACTCCCCGCACACCTTCATCCCGATCACCGGCGAGGCCCGCGAGCTCGGCACCCTCCTGGCCACCGACACCGAGTTGCGCAAGCTGGCCGTCCGGCACGGTTTCCGGCCGCAGGACGGCGTGCCCGAGTTCACCGCCGCGACCGCCGCGCACGGGGCGTACCTCAACCCGGAGCTGACCGGCATCCGCCAGGTCGGCGCACCCACCGTCAAGATCCTCATGGCGCTGGCCGAGCGCGCCAAGGGCTAGGGGGACCCGCACATGACGCTTTCACCTCCCGAGGACGGCCCGCTCGTCCTCACCGCGCCCGAGCCCGTGCCCGCCGTCCGGCGGGAGCAGGCCTCCGGCCTCGTCCCGCTCGACGACGCCGTCCGCGCCGAAGTGGCCCGCCGGGCCGCGGAGTACGCCGGCTCGCTCACCGGGATCGACCCGCGCTCCCCCGAGTTCGCCGCCCGGATCGGCGAGGTCACCGGGCTCGGCGCTGCCGACATGCGCACCGCCGACCGGCAGTCCAACCGGATGCTGGAGCGGGCCGTGCGCGCGCTCGGTTCCGAGGGCGGCGACGCCCAGGGGCGGGTGGCGGGCTCGCTGGTCGAGCTGCGCCGCACCGTCGAGGACCTCGACCCGCGGGACACCCCGGGCCGGGGGGCGCGTCGGCTGCTGGCCAAGCTGCCGGGGGGCAACCGGTTCCGCGACCACGTCGCGAAGTACGCGTCCGCGCAGACCACCCTCAACAAGATCGTCGGAGCGCTGCGCAGCGGCCAGGACGAGCTGCGCCGGGACAACGCGGCGCTGCACACCGAGCGGGCCCGGCTGTGGGAGACCATGGGCCGGCTCCAGGAGTACGCGCTGCTGACCGAGGCCCTCGACGGGGCCGTCGAGCAGCGGATCGCGGAGGCCGCGTACGCCGATCCGGAGACGGCCGACGCGCTCCGCGCCGACGTGCTGTTCCCCGTCCGGCAGAAGCACCAGGACCTGCTGACGCAGCTGGCCGTGTGCGCGCAGGGCTACTTGGCGATGGACGTGGTCCGGCGCAGCAACGAGGAGCTGATCAAGGGCGTGGACCGGGCGGCGACGACCACCGTGGCCGCCCTGCGGATCGCCGTGATGCTCGCCTCGGCCCTGGACAACCAGCGCAGGGTCACCGAGCAGGTGGGCGCCCTGCGGTCGACGACCGAGGACCTGATCCGCGGCAACGCCGAGATGCTGGCCACGCAGAGCGGGGCGGTCCAGCGGATCGCGGCCGACCCGGCCGTGGGCGCCGAGACCCTGCGGGCCGCGTTCGCGCAGATCTACACGACGCTCGACGCGATCGACACCTTCAAGGTGCAGGCCGCCGAGACCATGGCCGCCACCGTCGACGCCCTGAGCGGGGAGCTGCAGACCGCCTCCTCCTACCTGGCGCGGACGCGGGCGGCGGACGCCGCCGAGGGGGGTGCGCGGTGAACGGCCGGGTCCGGCGGTGGCCGGTCGCGGCCCTGGCCCTCGCGGTCCTGGCCGCCGGTACGGCGGGCTGCACCGCCGACGGGTCCGCCGAACCGGAGAAGAGCGTCTACAAGGACGGCACGCTGCGGGTGCTGGCCTCCAGCGAGCTCGCCGACATGGAGCCGGTGCTGAAGGCCGCGAAGCGGGCCACCGGCGTCAGCGTCGAGCTGACCTGGTCGGGCACCCTGGACGCGGCCGAGGAGGTCGCCTCCGGCAAGGCCGACGGCACGTACGACGCGATCTGGCTGTCCTCCAACGACTACCTGCGGCTACGCCCCGAGGCGGCCGTGAAGATCGGCAGCGAGACCCCGGTGATGTCCTCGCCCGTCGCGCTCGGCGTGAAGGCGGACGCGCTGGCCCGGCTCGGCTGGAAGCCGGAGGAGGTCACCTGGTCGGCGGTGCACGAGGCGGTGGCCGCGGGGAAGCTGACGTACGGGATGACCGACCCGGTGCGTTCCAACTCGGGTTTCTCGGCTCTGGTCTCGGTGGCGTCCGGGCTGTCGGGGGCGCAGGCGGCACTGACCGACGCGGACGTGAAGACGGCGCAGCCCAAGCTGAAGCAGTTCTTCTCCGGGCAGAAGCTGACGTCCGGCTCCTCCGGCTGGCTGGCGACGGCGTACGCCAAGCGCGGGGACGTGGACGCGCTCGTCAACTACGAGTCGGTGCTGCTGGCGATGAACCGGGACGCGAAGACGGGCCTGACGGTGGTCCGGCCGCGCGACGGGGTCGTCACCGCGCACTACCCGCTGACCTTGCTGACCTCGGCGCCGGCCGGGGCCCGCGAGTCGGGGCGTTCCCTGACCGACTGGCTGCGCGGCGCCGAGGCGCAGAGGATGATCACGGAGAGGACGTTCCGGCGGCCGGTGGCGGCCGGGGTGGCTCCGGCGGCCGGGTCGAACCCGGAGAAGCGGCGCGAGCTGCCGTTCCCGGGGAGCCGGCAGGTCGCCGACGGGCTGCTGGCCTCGTACGAGAACGAACTGCGCAGGCCCTCGCGGACGGTGTACGTGCTGGACACCTCCGGTTCGATGGCGGAGGAGAACCGCATCGGGCGGTTGCGGGACGCGCTCACCCGGCTGACGGGGACCGGGGACTCGGGTCCCGGGCAGCGGTTCCGGGACCGCGAAGAGGTGACGCTGCTGCCCTTCGGCGACAAGGTGAAGCAGGTCCTCACCCACGTCGTGGAGCCGGGCAACCCCGGTCCGGCGCTGGACGGGATCCGCAAGGACGCGGGCTCGCTGCGGCCCGAGGGGGGCACGGCGGTGTACGCGAGCCTGCGGGCGGCGTACGAGCACCTGGGCAAGGGGAACACGGACGCGTTCACCTCGATCGTGTTGATGACCGACGGGCAGAGCGGGGACAGGGCGAAGGACTTCGAGTCCTTCCACGCGGCCCTGCCGGAGGCGCAGCGGCACACCCCGGTCTTCGCGGTGCTGTTCGGGGACTCGGACCGCAAGGAGCTCACCCGGATCACCGAGGTGACCGGTGGGCGCCTCTTCGACGCGACGGCCGGCAACGACGCGCTGCGCGGGGCCTTCGAGGAGATCCGTGGCTACCAGTAGGACGGCCGGAGGGGCCTTGCGCTACCTGGAGTCGAAGAAGAACCTGGCCGGCTCCGCGTGCGGGGTGGCGGGCGTGGTGCTCACCCTCACGGGGGCGGCCGGCGCGTACTGGCCGCTGGTGGTGGCCGGGCTGTACGGGGCGGGGGCGCTGGTCGCCCCGCCCGAGCGGCCGGCCCCGCCCCAGCCGGCGGGGCCCACCGAGCAGTTGAACGGGGTGCGCGAGCAGTTCGGGCGGCTGCGGGAGTACCTGGCCGAGGTGGAGCTGCCGGAGCCGGCCGGGGGTCGGCTCGCCGAGCTGGTCCGGCTGTACGGGGCGCTGCTGGAGCCGGGCTGGGTGGCGGACGTGCTGGCCGGGGAGCCGGAGCTGGTGCACGCGTTGTCGCGGGCGGTCGAGGTGGACGTGCCGGAGTGTGTGGACACCTTCAACCGGACCCGGTGGTGGACCCGGCTCACCCCGGGCGGGGAGTCGCCGGAGCGGCACCTGGAGCGGCAGTTGGAGCTGCTGCACGAGGAGGCGGAGCGGGTGGCGGCGGACCTGCGCGAGACGGAGGCCCGCCGCCAGCACACGCACACGGCCTACCTGGAGGAGCGCGGACGCTCCTGACAGGCAGGCCGTGGCTGCGGTGGGAACCGCTTGGTCGGGGGCTCCCACTACGGTGGGAAACCGCTTGGTCGGGGGCTCCCACATCTTCGGGCCCTGGCAGGCAGGGCGGCCCTGGCACGCAGGGCGGTCGTACGTCAGCCCAGGCGCTCGACCAGCGCGTGGTACTGGTCCCACAGCTCCTTCGGCGTGTGCTCGCCGTAGGTGTTGAGGTGCTCGGGGACGAGGGCGGCCTCTTCGCGCCAGACCTTCTTGTCGACGGTCAGGAGGAACTCGAGGTCCTCGTCGGCGATGTCGAGGCCGTCGAGGTCGAGGGACTCCTTGGTCGGCAGGATGCCGATGGGGGTCTCGACGCCCTCGGCGGTGCCGTCGAGGCGGCCGACGATCCACTTCAGGACGCGGCTGTTCTCGCCGAAGCCGGGCCACACGAACTTGCCCGCGTCGTTCTTGCGGAACCAGTTCACGTAGTAGATCTTCGGGAGCTTCGCGGCGTCGGCGCTGGCCCCGACCTTGATCCAGTGGGCCATGTAGTCGCCCATGTTGTAGCCGCAGAACGGCAGCATGGCGAACGGGTCGCGGCGCAGCTCGCCGACCTTGCCCTCGGCGGCGGCGGTCTTCTCGGAGGCGATGTTCGAGCCGATGAACACGCCGTGGTTCCAGTCGAAGGACTCGGTGACCAGCGGAACGGCGGAGGCGCGGCGGCCGCCGAAGAGGATCGCGGAGATCGGGACGCCCTTGGGGTCCTCCCACTCGGGGGCGATCGTCGGGCACTGGGCGGCCGGGACGGCGAAGCGGGCGTTCGGGTGGGCCGCCGGGGTCCCCGACTCCGGGGTCCAGGGGTTGCCCTTCCAGTCGATCAGCTCGGCCGGGGTCTCCTCGGTCATGCCCTCCCACCAGACGTCGCCGCCGTCCGGGGTGAGCGCGACGTTGGTGAAGACGGTGTTGGCGTACATCGTCTTCATGGCGTTGGCGTTGGTGTGCGCGCCGGTGCCGGGGGCGACGCCGAAGAAGCCGGCCTCGGGGTTGATCGCGTAGAGGCGGCCGTCCTCGCCGAAGCGCATCCAGGCGATGTCGTCGCCGATGGTCTCGACCGTCCAGCCGGGGATGGTCGGCTCCAGCATGGCGAGGTTGGTCTTGCCGCAGGCGGACGGGAAGGCGGCGGCGACGTACTTGCTCTCGCCCTCGCCGGCCGGCGGGGTGAGCTTGAGGATCAGCATGTGCTCGGCGAGCCAGCCCTCGTCGCGGGCCATGACGGACGCGATGCGCAGGGCGTAGCACTTCTTGCCGAGGAGGGCGTTGCCGCCGTAGCCCGAGCCGAAGGACCAGATCTCGCGGGTCTCCGGGAAGTGCGAGATGTACTTGGTGGTGTTGCACGGCCACGGCACGTCGGCCTCGCCCTCGGCGAGCGGGGCGCCGAGGGTGTGCACGGCCTTGACGAAGAACCCGTCGGTGCCGAGTTCGTCGAGGACGGCCTTGCCCATGCGGGTCATGGTGCGCATGGCGACCGCGACGTAGGCGGAGTCGGTGATCTCGACGCCGATCGCGGAGAGCTCGGAGCCCAGGGGGCCCATGCAGAACGGGACGACGTACATCGTCCGGCCCTTCATCGCGCCGCGGAAGATGCCGTTCTCGCCGGCGAAGACGTCCTTCATCTCCGCCGGGGCCATCCAGTGGTTGGTCGGGCCCGCGTCCTCTTCCTTCTCGGAGCAGATGAAGGTCCGGTCCTCGACGCGCGCGACGTCGGACGGGTCGGAGGCCGCGTAGTACGAGTTCGGGCGCTTGCTCTCGTCGAGCTTCTTGAAGGTGCCCTTGGCCACGAGCTCCCCGCACAGGCGCTCGTACTCGGCCTCGGAACCGTCACACCAGACGACACGGTCAGGCTCGGTGATCGCCGCGATCTCGTCGACCCAGGCGATCAGGGCCGTGTGCTCGGTGGGGACAGTCAGGCCGGAAGTGGGAGCCGCGTTGTCGCGCGCCACGATTGCTCCTTGTTGAGGGGTTTGTTTGGTGTATGCCCCGTGGGGGCTGCGACCCGGACGCTTCGCGCTCCGCTCATCCGGTGCCGACCGCACTCATCTGATCATCCGGTGCATGTGCGCATATGTCCAGAGGGCCTCTCACGTGAGCATCGCCACTCCCGTCAATCTTCCGTAAAGCAGACCGCCGGAAACCTACGGGCCCGTAGGTAGCATGATGACCATGACTTCTGACGCCGCAGTCGCGCCGGAGGCCGCCGCCGGGCCGGCCGCCACAGCAGCACCGGAGGCCAAGCCGCTCATGCGCGGCTGGCTGCACGCCGGGATGTTCCCCGCCGTGGTCGTCGCGGGCCTGGCACTGATGGCCTTCACGGACTCGGCCGAGGCGCGGATCGCCTGCGGGGTCTACATCCTCACGGCCTGCCTGCTGTTCGGAGTCAGCGCCGTGTACCACCGGGGCACCTGGGGCCCGCGGGGCGAAGCCGTCCTTCGCCGCCTCGACCACGCCAACATCTTCCTGATCATCGCGGGGACGTACACCCCCCTGACCGTGATCCTCCTCCCGCCCTCCACCGGGCGGACCCTGCTGTGGGCGGTGTGGCTCGCGGCCGCCGCCGGGATCGCCTTCCGGGTCTTCTGGGTCGGCGCCCCGCGCTGGCTCTACACCCCCTGCTACATAGCGATGGGCTGGGCGGCGGTCTTCTTCCTGCCCGACTTCCTGCGCACCGGCGGCATCGCCGTCCTCGTGCTGGTGGTCGTCGGCGGGCTGCTCTACAGCGCGGGAGGGGTCATCTACGGGATCAAGCGCCCCAACCCCTCCCCGCGCTTCTTCGGCTTCCACGAGGTCTTCCACTCGCTGACGCTCGCGGCGTTCGTCGCGCACTACGTCGGCATCTCGCTCGCCGCCTACCGGCACTGACCGCGCCGCCGGGCCCTGCCCCGGCCCCGTCGCGGTCGGGCCCGGGCCCGTCGCGGTCGGGGCCGGGCCGGGCCTTCGCGCCCGTCAGCGGCGCGGAGCCGCCGTCCCCACCTGCTCCCCCAGCTCCTGCGGGTCCGTCGCCGGCCGCGCACAGACGAAGTGGCGGCACACGTAGGCCGTGGGGCGGTCGTCCACGAGAGCGCGTTCCGCCAGGAGGGGGAACTCGCCGCCGCTGCCGTCCGCGGCCCGCGGCATCCCGGCCGCCACCACCGCCCCGGGAGCCGTCCCCAGCAACGCCGTCCGGTGCAGCTCGGCCCGCGCCGGATCGTCGGGGTGGCCCACCACGGCCACCTCGCGCGGCCCGTCCAGCAGCGCCTCGGCGACCGCCAGCCCGTGCCCGATGAACCGCGGCAC
Organism: Streptomyces pallidus (ex Mingjun et al. 2026); assembly: GCF_051550185.1. Classification (NCBI taxonomy): domain Bacteria; kingdom Bacillati; phylum Actinomycetota; class Actinomycetes; order Kitasatosporales; family Streptomycetaceae; genus Streptomyces; species Streptomyces pallidus (ex Mingjun et al. 2026). The sequence goes on from NZ_CP196181.1 coordinate 3,053,927, forward strand.
GCGCGGACCCAGCGCGTGCACCACGCCGAGGGCCCGCTCGGCGGCGGTGCGGTGCGCCTCCGAGCCGGTGTGCGCGGCGTACGACAGGAGCGCGCCGGCCGCGGCCGTCCAGCCGGACGGGGTCGCCGTGTCGGTCGGGTCCTGGGGGCGCCGGATCAGTCGCTCGGCGTCGTGCGCGGTGTCGTAGAGGCTGCCGTCCTCGGCGGTGAACAGGTCCAGCACCAGGTCGAGCAGGATCCCGGCGAACTCCAGCCAGACCCCCTCGCCGGTCACGGCCGCCAGCGCGAGGAAGCCCTCGGCGACGTCGCCGTAGTCCTCCAGCACCCCGGTGTTGCCGCCGGCCCGCCCGTCCTTGCTGGTGCGGACGAGGCGCGGGGCCCGGCCGGCCGACGCCTCGAAGTGGACCCGTACCAGCAGGTCGGCGGCCTCGGTGGCCCGCTCGACCAGGTCCGGCCGGTCGAAGTAGGCGCCGCATTCGGCGAGGGCGGCGACGGCCAGGCCGTTCCACGCCGCGACCACCTTGTCGTCCCGACCGGGCGCGGGCCGCCCGCCGCGCGCCGCGAGCAGCCGCTCCCGGACGGCGGCGATCCGGGCGGCGTCCACGACGGGCCCGTCCTGCGGCAGTTGCAGCACCGAGCGGCCGTGCTCGAAGGTCCCCTCCTCCGTCACCCCGAAGTACGCCGCCGCCAGCGCCCCGTCCTCCGCGCCGAGCACCACGGCCAACTGCTCCGGCGTCCAGGCGTAGTACGCGCCCTCGGCCGGCTTGCCGGTGTCCGGGTCCTCGCTGTCGGCGTCGAGCGCCGAGGCGAACCCGCCCTCGGGCGTGCGCAGTTCCCGGACCATGAAATCGGCCGTCTCCAACGCCACCCGCCGCGCCAGGTCGGACCCGGTGGCCCGCCACAGGTGCGCGTACACCCGGCACAGCAGGGCGTTGTCGTAGAGCATCTTCTCGAAGTGCGGGACCACCCACTCGCGGTCCACGGAGTAGCGCGCGAAGCCGCCGCCGAGCTGGTCGTAGATGCCGCCGCGGGCCATCGCCTCGCACGTGTCCGCGGCCATCTGCAGCGCCCCCTCGGCACCGGTGCGGGCGTGGTGGCGCAGCAGGAACTCCAGCACCATCGACGGCGGGAACTTCGGAGCGCCCCCGAAGCCGCCGCGCACGGCGTCGTACTCGCGGGTCAGGCCGAGCAGCGCCTGCGCCTGCTCCTCCGGACCGGGGGCGCCGGCCCGGCCGTAGTCCAGCTGTCGGCCGGCCAGGTCCCGCACGATCCGCTGCGCGACGTCGGCGACCTCCTCGCGCCGCCCGGCCCAGGCCGTCCGCACCCCCTCCAGCACCTGCATGAAGGAGGGCATGCCGTGCCGGGGCTCCGGCGGGAAGTAGGTGCCGAAGTAGAAGGGCTCGGCGCCGGGGGTGAGGAACACCGTCATGGGCCAGCCGCCCTGCCCGGTGGCGGCCTGCACGGCCTCCATGTAGACGGCGTCGACGTCGGGCCGCTCCTCGCGGTCCACCTTGATGCTGACGAAGTGCTCGTTCAGGTACGCGGCGGCGAGCTCGTCCTCGAAGGACTCGTGCGCCATGACGTGGCACCAGTGGCACGCGGAGTATCCGACCGACAGCAGAACGGGCACGTCGCGCCGCTTCGCTTCCTCGAAGGCCTCGGGTCCCCACGGCCACCAGTCAACGGGGTTGTCCGCGTGCTGGAGGAGGTACGGGGACGTGGCCTGCGCGAGTCGGTTGGGCATACCCCCATCCTTGCGCACCCGCCACCGCCCCGCTCATACGCCACGGGGCACCGTACGAACGGGGCCGGGTCGAACCGCTGAACTGAGTGCGTCGGTCGGTGTGGCAGGACGCGGGCAGGCGAGCAGGGAGAGCCCGAAGAACGCCCCGCACCGCGCGCCGGGAAAACAGTGCGGGGGACCCCGCCGGGGCGGTGTCGCCCGGCGGGGTTCGCCTCACATGACGAGGAGGCCCAGTTCGAGGGCACGGACGACCGCGAGGGTTCTGTTCGGGCAGTTGAACTTGGCCAGGATGATGCCGACCGCGCGTTTGACTCCGTGTTCGGAGATGCTCAACGACCGGGCGACTTGGCGGTTGCTGAGGCCTTCGGCGATCAGGTGCAGTACCTGTTGTTCTCGCGCCGTCAGTGCCACCATCGAGGCGCGCTTCGCGGTGGTGTCCCCGCCGGCTTGCTCGGGTGCCGTCACGGATCGACGTGCGAGGGTCGCCGACACGTGGAATCGCCCGTTCTTCACGTCGCCGATCGCTTCGCACAGGGTCTCGGGGCGGAGATCGGACCAGGCCAGGAAACCACTGGCGTGATCTACCCAGGACTGGTCGACGACATCAGCCGAATCCATCAGGACCAGGACGTTCACGTTGCGGACGCGCAGCTTTTCAGCGATACCGCCCGGAACGGACCCCAAAGCGTCGCTGGAGAGGATGACCAGCTGGCCGTCGCGGAATGTCGACAGGTCTTCGACGTCTTCGACCAATTGCACCGTGCACTGCATTTCCAGCGATCGGAGCATTCCCTCGACGCTGTAGCGGCGAATTCCGTCCTGGATGGCAAGCGCGACCGCCGTCTCGGCCTGTAACGGAGCTCGCCCGGCCCGCAGGGAAGCCCGCCCGTCGCGCATGCCAGGCACCGCGTAGCCGGGATCAGCGGCGTAGTATTCCTGGTTTCCTGCAACCAAAGCCAGTTGTCGCGTCATCCTGTCTTCACCTCGCCCATATCAGCGATCCCCCGTCATTTTCACGAATATATGGAAGGTTGGACTCCTGATTGGCGAGCATGGCACGGAGCGGCGAGGACTGTCCAACGCCTTCGACCCGTGGACGGCGACCGGGCAGCGCACGCTCAGCCGCCCCTCGCGACCGCCCTACCCGCCCAAGACCCGAAAGGCATCGGAGAATCCGCACCTGACGGCCGCCCGGCACACCGGGCTCGCCCCCGAAAAGACCACCCCGGACCCACCCGGCACCCATGACCAGAATTCAAGCGGTTGTCTAGGCAGACCCTGGCCGGGTACGCCTGCCGGACGCGGCAGCGGTGAAGAACTGCCCTTTTACGGCGCTGTGCCGGGCGATCTCGTGGATCGCCCGGCACACCGGTGACAGGGAGGTGCCTCAGTAGGCGGGTTGGGCGGTGATGGTGCAGAGGCGCTTGGTGGCCCGGGTCAGGGCTACATAGAGATCCCTTTCCCCGCCGGGGCGGTTCGTGATGATTTCTTCGGGGTTCACGACGACGACCCCGTCGAATTCCAGGCCGCGTGCTTCGGACGCCGGCACGATGCGTGCGTGCTGGGCGATGCCCCGGACCGTCAACTCGCCCACCCTGGTGTCCGCACAGACCACTCCCAGCAGTTCGCCCGGGTGCGCGGCGCTCTGGGCGCGGAGTTCCTGGAGGACGTCGGTGACCAGCCCGTCCGCAGGTGTGCTCACGGTGCGGGGGATCTCGCCACTGCGCAGTGACCGCGTGGGCTTCTGGTCCGGAGCGATCCGCGCCAGCAGCTCCCGGACGCTCTCCAGGATCTCCTGCGTGGTGCGGTAGCTGACGGTCAGGTCGTGCAGCCTGAACCGCGGTCCGACATGCGGGCTCAGTGCTTCCTTCCAGTCGCGTGCCGTCGCGACCGGGCCCGCCTGGGCGAAGTCACCCACCAGCGTCATGGACCGCGCCGGGCAGCGGCGGACGACCATCCGCCACTGCATGGCGGTCAGTTCCTGCGCCTCGTCGACGACGACGTGCCCGTACGTCCGCTCGGGGGGGCCGTCGACCAGGCTCGCCGCCTCGTCCAGCAGCGGCACGTCGGCATCGGTCCACGGGTCCTGCGGGCCGCGCAGCAGAAGGGACCGCTCCTGCGCGGTCAGGCGGGGCAGGTGCTCGGCGAGGGCGTCGGCGTCCGTCAGGAGCGCTTCCACGAGGTCACCGGGTGCCAGCCGCGGCCACAACGCCTCGACCGCCCGGTCGACGGCGGCGTCCTCGAGGAGATCCTCCCGGATGGCGTCCAGGTCCAGCTCGTGGACCGGACCCGGTTCGGGCGCACCTTCCGCACGGCGCCGGGCGGCTCCCGTGAACCGGTCGAGGTTGATGCCCGTCATCGCTTCGGAATCGGCGTCGATCTGCTCCAGGAGGTCGCCCATGTCCCGTTGCATCGCGTCGGTGACGGCGTCGACCAGGAGCTCCTTGAACACCTGGCGGGCGGGGTTGTGCCCCTGTACGGCTGCCACGGCGGCGTCGCGTGCCGTGGCGACCTCCTCGTCGGAGAGGTGGACCAGTTCCTGTCCGACGCGCACGGCGAAGTCACCGGCGGGGGCCTGGTGGTCGCGCAGCAGGCCGGTCAAGGCGTCGGCGAGGTCGGTGCTGCCCTTGAGGCGCGCCGTTTCGAACGGGCCGACCGTGTCCGTGGACACGCCGGCCAGTTCCCGGCAGGTCGCCAGGACGACGTCGTTCTCGCCGAGTGAGGGAAGGACCTGGGAGATGTATTCGAGGAACCGGGCGTTCGGGCCCACCACCAGGACACCCTCCTGGGCGGCGCGCGGGAACGCGTACAGGACGTAGGCCGCCCGGTGCAGGGCGACCACCGTCTTGCCGGTGCCCGGCCCGCCCTGCACCACGGTCACCCCGCGGTGGGCGGAGCGGATGATCTCGTCCTGCTCGGCCTGCAGCGTCGCGACGGCCGCGTGCATCCTGCCCGTACGCCGTGCCGACAGGGCCTCGGTCAGCGGGCCGTCCCCCACGACGTCCTCGTCGGTCGGGGCGGTCCCGTCCAGCAGTTCGTCGCTGACCGAGGTGACCGTGCGCTCTTCGAGGCGCAGGTGCCGGCGCCGGCGCAGGCCCATCGGGTGGACCGGTGTCGCCTCGTAGAAGGGCCGCGCCGCGTTCGCGCGCCAGTCCACCAGCAGGGGCAGGTCGTCCTCCTCCGTCTGCAGTCCGATCCGCCCGATGCGCAGGGCCGTGCCGTCCGTCCAGTCGATGCGCCCGAAGACCAGCCCCTTCTCGGCGCCCTCCAGCCGGCCGATCTCCTTGGCCAGACGCTCGGCGGCCATTTCTCTCTCGTACGCCTCACCGGCGCCGTCCGCCTTGGCCTTCAGCACGCTCGCCCGGTTTGCCCGGGCCTCGGAAAGCCGCTCGGTGAGCAACTCGTACAAGGAGGACACGTAGTCCTGCTCGGATTCGAGGGCACGCACGGCGGGGTCATTCAGTTTCGACAAGAGGGCGTTCCTTCTATCGCGCGGCGGGCTGGGGCTCGGGGCTGTGGGCCTCTTGGTGTTCCGGCTCCGGGGTCGGAACCTCCTTCTTTCCGGCAGCGGGCAGGGTGATCAGCAGCACGACTGCTCCGAGGAGCGCGATTCCCGCGATCCAGCCCGCGCCGACGTGCATCGCGTGGATGAACGCATCGTCAGCGGCCTGGGCGAGGAGGGGCTGATGGGCGGTGGCGGCGACGTGGCGGGCCTGTTCGGCGGAGACGCGCGCCTGTTCCTGCACCGGGCCGGGTGCGCCCTGCAGCGCGGGTTCGATCGCACGCCGGTACACGATCGACATGATGGTGCCGCCCACGGCGATGCCGATCACGCTGCCTGTCTGCCGCACGGTGTTGGTGACGGCCGATCCGGCACCGGCCTGGTCCAACGGCAGGTTGCTGATCAGCGCGGCGGTGACGGGGCCGATGACCATGCCGATCGAGAGGCCCTGCAGCAGCATCAGGAGTTCGATCCAGACGAGTGGGGTCTGCAGGTCGAGGAACGCGTACGCGCCCATGGTCAGCGCGGCCACGGTGATCGCGGGCACGGTGACGAGGCGGAGCGGCAGGCGGCGGGCCAGGCGCGAGGCGAGGGGCGCCGCGGCGAGCGCGCCGAACGCGGTCGGGACGTTGGCCAGACCGGCCTTCATCGGCGAGAAGCCGAGGGCGCCCTGCAGGTAGAAGGCGTTGTAGAAGGTGATGGCGGCCACGCCGAAGAGCAGCAGTCCGAGCGCCACGTTGCCGCCGCCGAAGGTGCGCTGCGCGAACAGCCGCGGATCAAAGCTGGGCGCCTTGACGCGCAGTTCGACGAGGACGAAGACGGTCAGCAGGAGCAGACCGACGACGATCGGCACCAGGACGTCGGTGCGGCTCCACGCCGCCACCTGGCCGGCCCGGATCAGACCGTAGGCCAAGGCCACGAGCCCGCTCATCGACAGCAGCATTCCGGCGGGGTCCAGTGGCCGCAGGGTGGGGCTGCGGAAATTCGGAACCAGCAGGGCGAGCCCCACCAGGGCCAATGCCGCGACCGGGACGTTGATGAGGAAGACCGAGCCCCACCAGAAATGGTCGAGCAGGAATCCCGCCAGTACCGGGCCGGCAGCCATTCCGATACCGGCCGAGGTCGAGAAGATGCCGATTGCGGCGGCCCGCGCGGGGCCGGTGAAGGTCCACATGAGGATGGCCATCATGGCGGGCGTGATCAGCGCGCTGCCCACTCCCATCGCAGCTCGGGCTGCGATCAGCTGGCCCGCACCGTCGGCGTACGCGGCCCACAGCGAGGACCCGGCGAAGACCACCAACCCGGTGGAGAACACGGTCCGGTGGCCGAACCGATCGCCCAGTGCGCCTGCGGTGAACATCAACGTGGCGAAGGCCAGGGTGTACGCACCGGTCGCCCATTGCAGCTGACCGGGATTGGCCCCCAGTCCGCGGACCGGGTCCGCAAGGGTCTCCAGCGTGGTGCTGAGGACGGTGTTTTCCAGCCATATCAATAACGAACACAGCATGAGAATGGCGAGGATCAACCGCTGCCTGGACTTCGGCAACGTGAGGGGAGCAGTCATGACCACCTTCGAATGTCGAGCGGCGAATACCCGAACGACGGGACTGTAAGCAAGTTCCACAACACTGTCAAACTTGGAATTCTCACCGAAAACCGTTGCGGACGGGCGAACTACATGCCCTTGACGGATTTGCGGAAAGAATAGTTTTGTGCCCTGGACGGATTTCATCTCCGAGGCACATCAACGGACGCTGAGCGAGTCGAGCCAGCGCCGCAGGTGCGCGGCGGTCTCCGCCGCCCGCTCTTCGATGATCGAGAAGTGGTCTCCCTCGACGTGGTCGACCGGCCCGCGGTGTTGCCAGTCGGGGACGGGGGCGACGTCTGCGAAGCTGCTCAGCGTCGTGGTGGCCCGCAGGTTCAGCGTCGGCGCGGCGATCGGATCGGCCCCGCGCTCGGGGAACATCCGCACGTAGCCACCCATGGCGACCAAGCCGTGGTCGTCGACGGGGGTCAGTGCGTTGTCCCGGGACAGGATCTGCCCCAGCGCGTCGGTGAGCACGCGGCGGTTGAGTTCGAGGTCGTCCGGGGCGTAGGTGTCGATCATCGCGACGCCCGCGAGCTCGCCGCCGCCGTCTTCGAGCCGCCTGGCGACCGCATGGGCGATCGCGCCGCCGGCCGAATAGCCGACGAGTGCCACCGGGCCCCGACCGAGTTCCGGCGCGACGGCCGCGGCGAGGCTTTCGATCGCCGCCGCCCAGGTCGCCGGCAGGTCGTCACCCGCGCCCATGCCGGGCAGCCGCACCGCGCTGACCTGCCGCTCGCCGCCCAGTTCGCGGGCCAGGCGGGCGAACTGGTGCGTGCCCGATCCCGTCAGGAACGAGGGGATGCAGATCAGTGCCGGCGCCGCGGCGCCGCGCGCCAGGAGCTGCACGGCCGGGCGCCGTGCGGCGGCCTCGTCGACGCCGTACGTGGTCATCAGGGCCGAGCTCGCGGTCAGCAGGGGCATCGCGCCCGCCAGGTCCCCGCGGTGGTGCGCCGCCGACACCAGGTCGGTGATCGTGCCGCGCACGCCGGTCGGTGTCTGCTCGACCACGGCGGTGTCGGATTCCTCGAGCTGCGACAGCACCAGCTTCGCCACGTCGGCGGCGGTCGGGTGGTCGAAGATCAGCGTCGACGACAGCGTCAGCCCGGTCAGCTGTGCGAGCCGGTTGCGGAATTCGACGGCGCCGAGGGAGTCGAAACCGAGCTCGGTGAACGGCGCGTGCGGGTCGATCGCGTCGCCGGACAGGTGGCCGAGGACCGCCGAGGCGGCGTTGCGCACCTCCCGCAGGACCACGGCGTCGCGGTCGGCGTCGGGCAGTGCGGCCAGCTGCTGCACCAGGCTGGGGCCCGTGCCCGCGGCAGCCGGGGGGACGGTGACCATGTCGCGCAGTACCGCGGGCAGGGTGCCGCCGCGTGCCAGGTCGGTGAGCGCCGCCGTGTCGAGGAGTGCCGTCACCGGTGTCGCCCGGTCGGTCGCGAGTGCGTTCTCGAACAGCGCCATCCCGGAATCCGCGTCGATCGGGACCAGGCCCAGCCTGGCCCGGATCTGGCGGACGTACTGCTCGGCACCGTCCCCGCTGAGCGCCCCCGCCATGCCGACGGTCCACAGGCCCCAGGCCAGCGAGTGCGCGGGCAGGCCCGCACTGCGCCGCAGGCGTGCCAGCGCGTCCAGTGCACCGTTCGCGGCCGCGTAGTTGCCCTGTCCCTGTCCGCCGAGCAACGGCGCCGCGGACGAGAACATCACGAACGCCGACAGGTCCAGGTCGCGGGTCAGCTCGTGCAGGTGCCAGGCGGCGTCGACCTTCGGCGCCAGCACCCTCGTCGTCTGCGCGCTGGTCAGGGTGTCGAGCGTGCCGTCGTCCAGGACGCCCGCCGCGTGGATGACGGCGGTCAGCGGGGCGTCGGCGTCGATGCCGGCCAGCAGGGCCTGGACCGCGGAGCGTTCGGTGACGTCGCAGGCCACGACCTGGACGTGGGCGCCGAGACAGGTCAGCTCGGCGGCCAGTTCGGCGGCGCCGTCCGCGACGGCACCGCGCCGCGACACCAGCAGCAGCCGTCGTGCGCCGTGCGCGGCGACCAGGTGCCGGGCGACGATCGCGCCGATGCCGCCGGTGCCGCCGGTGATGAGCACGGTGCCGTGGTCGAACGACAGCGGCGCGCCCGGTTCGGTGGCGGGCAGCGACTTCAGGCGCGGTGCCAGGAGCCGGCCCCCGCGCACGGCGAGGTGCGGTTCGTCCTGGGCCACGGCGTCGGCGAGCGCCTTGACGGACAGGGCGTCGCCGTCGTGGTCGATGAGCAGGAAGCGGCCCGGGTGCTCGGACTGTGCGCTGCGCACCAGGCCCGCCACGGCGGCTCCGACCAGATCGGGTTCCTCGCCGGGCAGTCCGGCGGCGGTGCGCGTCACGATCGCGAGCCGGCCGGGGTGATCGGCGGCCATCCAGTCCTGCAACAGTGCGAGCGTCGTCAGCACGCCGGCGTGTACGTCCGTCGGGCCGGCGCCGGTTCCGCGGGGCGCCGACCACGCCACCGTGTCGGGAACGTCCCGCAGCGCGGCGAGTTCCGCGAGATCGGCACAGTGTGCCGGGGGCTCGGGGGCCTCGACGGTCGCCGGGTCGCCGAGCACGACGACGCGCCCTGCGCCCGCCCTGGCGGCGGCGGGCACGGCGACCCACTCGACGTCGAACAACGGTGCCGCGCCGCGCAGCCGGGCCAGCACCTGCTGCCCCATCGGGCGGACCCGCACCGACTCGATGCTGAGCACGGGGGCACCCGTCGCGTCGACCGCGTCCACGCGCAGGGTGTCCGGTGCGGTGCGGGCGATGCGGACGCGCAGGGCACCAGCGCCGGCCCGGGCCAGCTGCACGCCGTCGAAGGCGAAGGGCAGGGGCACCCGGCCGTCGGGCGCGCCCTCGGCGAGGTGGTCGGCGGCCGCGTGGAACACCGCGTCCAGCAGTGCCGGGTGCAGGACGAAGGCGGTGGCGCGCGCCGCGGTGTCGGTGTCGAGCGCCAGGTCGGCGAAGACTTCGTCGCCGCGCGACCAGGCGGCGCGAACGCCCTGGAACACCGGGCCGTACCCGAAGCCGAGGTCGCCGAGCGCGCGGTACAGCTGCGGCCCGTCGACCGGGGCGCCCGCGACCGGAGGCCACGCCTTGGACCAGCCCGGCGCCGCGACCGGCGCGGCGGGCGCGAGCACGCCGTGGGCGTGCAGCACCCAGGCGTCGGCGGCGCGGGCGTGGACGGCCACGGTCCGGTGTCCGTCGGCGTCGGGTTCGCCCACGGCGAGCTGAAGGTCCGCGGCGCCGTCGGCGGCGAGGACCAGCGGGTCGGCGAGCACCAGTTCCGCCAGGCGCGGCACGCCGAGCCGGGCACCGGCGGTCAGGGCCAGTTCCACGAATCCGGTACCCGGCATCACGACCGTGCCGAGGACGGCGTGGTCGGCGAGCCACGGGTGCGTGCGCAGCGAGAGCCTGCCGGTGAACAGCCACTCGTCCTTGCCGGCGAGCTGCACCTGGGAGTGCAGCAGCGGATGGTCGACGGAGTCGGCACCGGCGAGCGGCGCCGTGGCCTCGGCGGGCCGGAGCCAGAACCGCTCGTGCTGGAAGGGGTAGGTGGGCAGGGTGATCCGTGCCTGCGGCCGGGCTCCGAAGTACGCCGCCCACCGTACCGGCTGGCCCGCGCAGTGCGCGGTGGCCAGCGCGCTGGCCAGCTGCTCCGGTTCGGCGACCGTGCGGCGTGATCCCGCGACCACCGTGGCGCGCGCTTCGGGGTCCGCCGCCAGGGTGGCGCGGGTCATGGTGGTCAGCACCGCGTCCGGGCCCAGCTCGACGAACAGGCGCACGCCCGAATCGAGCAGGGACCGCACCGCCGGAGCGAAGCGCACTGCCTCGCGCACCTGCCGCACCCAGTACTCGGGCGTACGCGTCGCATCGTCGGCGAACGCGCCGGACACCGTGGAGCACAGGGGTATGCGCGGCTCGTGGTACGTCAGGCCCGCGGCGATCTCCGCGAAGTCGGCCAGCATCGGATCCATCGAGGCGGAGTGGAACGCGTGGCTCACCCGCAGCCTGCTGGTCTTGACGCCCTCGGCCACCAGCCGCGACTCGAGAGCCGACACCGCCCCGGTGTCCCCGGAGAGGACCACCGCGTCGGGAGCGTTCACGGCGGCCAGCGAGACCGCACCGGACGACGCCGGATCGGCAGCGGCCGCCGCCAGCAGCTCCAGGGCCCGCTCTTCCGACACGGCCGCGGCCAGCATGCTCCCGCCCGTCGGCAGTGCCCCCATCAGCCGGCCCCGGGCCGCGACGAGTCGGCAGGCGTCCGGCAGCGACCACATCCCGGCCACGTAGGCCGCGGCCAGTTCGCCGATCGAGTGCCCGGCCACCGCGTCCGGCGTCACGCCGAACGACTCGACGAGGCGGTACGTCGCGACCTCGAACGCGAACAGCGCGGGCTGGGTGTACTCGGTGCGGTCCAGCAGGTTGTCGGCGGTCGGGCCGAACATCACCTCCCGCAGCGGATGCTCCAGGTGTGCGTCGAATTCCGCGCACACCTCGTCGAGCGCGGCGGCGAAAGCCGGGAACTCCCGGTACAGGCCCGCGCCCATCCCGGTCCGCTGCGCGCCCTGACCGGTGAACAGGAACGCCGTGGTGCCCGTCCGGCCCGTGCCGCCTGCGATGCCCGGTCCCGGCTCGTCGGCTGCCAGGCGCGCCAGTGCCGCCAGCAGCGCCTCCCGGTCCGGGCCCACGACGGCGGCGCGCTGCTCGAGCTGCGCGCGGTGCAGCGCGAGCGTCACCGCGACGTCGCTCAGGTCGAGCTCCGGACGTTCGTGCAGCGCGTCGTGCAGACGGTGCGCCTGGGCCCGCAGCGCGGCGGGCGTCCGCGCGGACAGCAGCAGCGGCACGGCTTCCGGGCTCGGCGGGGCGACCGGTCGCGGCGCGACCGCGGGCGCCTCCTCGAGGATCACGTGCGCGTTGGTCCCGCTGATCCCGAACGACGACACTCCCGCCCGGCGGGGACGCTCCCCGACCGGCCAGGGCTCGGCCTCGGTGAGGATCCGTACCGCGCCCGCCGACCAGTCCACGTGCGGCGACGGCTCGTCCACGTGCAAGGTGGCCGGCAGCACCTCGTGCCGCAGCGCCTGCACCATCTTGATCACACCGCCGACGCCGGCAGCCGCCTGCGCGTGCCCGATGTTCGACTTCAGCGAGCCGATGCGCAGCGGCTCGGCGCGCTCCTGTCCGTAGGTGTTGATCAGCGCCTGCGCCTCGATCGGGTCGCCCAGCGTGGTGCCGGTGCCGTGCGCCTCCACCGCGTCCACCTCGGTCGCGGCCACCCCGGCGTTGGCCAGGGCCTGCGCGATCACCCGCTCCTGGGACGGACCGTTCGGTGCGGTCAGGCCGTTGCTGGCACCGTCCTGGTTGATCGCGCTACCGCGGATCACGGCCAGGACCGGGCGGCCGTTGCGCTGCGCGTCGGACAGCCGCTCGAGGGCGAGCACGCCGACGCCCTCGGCCCACGAGACACCGTCCGCATCGCTCGAGAACGCCCTGCAGCGCCCGTCGGGTGACAGCGCCCGCTGCCGGGAGAACTCCACGAACAGCAGCGGGGTCGACATGACCGTCACGCCGCCGACCAGGGTCAGCGAGGTCTCCCCGGCGCGCAGTGCCTGCACCGCCAGGTGCAGGGCCACCAGCGACGACGAACACGCCGTGTCCACCGTCACCGCGGGTCCTTCCAGGCCGAGGGTGTAGGAGACCCGGCCGGAGACGACGCTGCCGGCCGAGCCGGTCGCCAGGTAGCCTTCCGCGGCGCCGTCGGCGGCCTCGCGCGCCGTGTAGCCGTAGTCCTGGTACATGACGCCCGCGTACATTCCGGTGTCGCTGCCCCGCAGGGAGGTCGGATCGATGCCGGCGTCCTCGAGCGCTTCCCAGGACGCTTCGAGCATCAAGCGCTGCTGCGGGTCCATCGCCGCCGCCTCACGGGGCCCGATGCCGAAGAAGGCGGCGTCGAAATCGCCTGCGGCGTGCAGGAATCCGCCTTCGCGGGTGTAGATCTTGCCGGACTTGCCGGGGTCGGCGTCGTACAGGCCGTCGAGGTCCCAGCCGCGGTCGCCCGGGATCGGGGTGATCGCGTCGACGCGCCCGGTGATCAGTTCCCAGAGCTGGTCGGGGTTCTCGACGCCGCCGGGGTAGCGGCAGCTCATGCCGACGATCGCGATCGGCTCGTCGGCCCCGGCCCTGGCCGTGGCGCGGGTCGCGGCGGGGCGCGGTCGCTGCGGGGCCGAACCGTCGACCCGGGTACGCAGGAAGCCCGCGACGGCGGCAGCGGTCGGATAGTCGAACACCAGCGTGGACGGGAGCTCGACACCCGTGGCGGCGGTCACCCGGTTGCGGAACTCGATTCCGCCGAGCGAGTCGAAGCCCAGGGCCGTGAACGGGGTTTCGGGGTCGATGGCGTCGGCCGACTCGTGCCCGAGGACCGCGGCGGCGATCGCGCGGACCTCGGTGCGGATCAGCGCCTCCCACTGGTCGGCGGGGGCGTCGAGCAGCCGCTGGCGCAGCGGGCTGTCGGCGACCCGGCCGCGCGCCACCGGTACGTGGATCAGGCCGCGCAGCAGCGCGGGCAGCGTGCCGAGCCGGCCCAGCGCGGTGAGGGAGGGCGTGTCGAGCAGCGCGGTCATCAGCATCGGTTCGCCGGTGCTCAACGCGTCGTCGAACATCTGCATGCCCGTGTCCGGCTCGATCGGGGACAGGCCGAGGCGCGTGCGGATCTGACGCGCCAGGTGTTCGCCGCCCTGGTCGTTCAACGCCTCGGCCATGCCGAGCTTCCACAGCCCCCAGGCCAGCGAGTGCGCGGGCAGGCCGGCGCTGCGCCGGGCTTGGGCGAGCGCGTCCAGCGCCGCGTTCGCGGCGGCGTAGTTGCCCTGGCCCTGTCCACCGAGCAGCGGTCCGGCGGAGGAGAACAGCACGAACGCCGACAGGTCCAGGTCGCGGGTGAGCTCGTGCAGGTGCCAGGCGGCATCGACCTTCGGGGCGAGCACCCGGTCCACCTGCTCGGCGGTCAGGGTCTCGATGGTGCCGTCCTCGGACACGCCCGCGGTGTGCACGACGGCGGTCACCGGTTCGTGCGCCGGTACGGATTCCAGCAGGGCCGCGACCGCGGCGCGGTCGCTGACGTCGCAGGCGGCGACGCGCACCGCGGCGCCCAGCCCGGTCAGCTCGGCGACCAGCTCCGCGGCACCCGGCGCGGCGGAGCCGCGGCGCGAGACGAGCAGCAGGCTGCGCACGCCGTGTCGGGTGACCAGGTGGCGGGCGGTGACGGCGCCCAGTCCGCCGGCGCCGCCGGTGATCAGGACCGTGCCGTCACCGAAGTGCCCGGCGGCCGGTTCGGCGGGGGTCGCGCGCACCAGCCGGGGTGCCAGCGTGGCGCCGGAGCGGATCGCGAGCTGCGGTTCGTCCATGGCGGCCGCGGCGGCGATCCGCTGGTGCAGGTCCGCGGGGTCGCTGCCGTCGACGTCGATGGCGACGTCGACCTGCACGATGCGGCCCGGATGTTCCGATTGCGCGCTGCGCACCAGGCCGCGCACTGCCGCTGCCGCGGGATCCGGCGTCTCACCGGGCAGCCCTGCTCCCCCACGGGTCAGCACGACCAGCGTCGAGTCGGCGCAGTTCGGTTCGGCGAGCCATTCGCGCAGCACCGCGAGGGCGTCGTGCACGGCGGTGCGGATGGCCGCGGGGACGTCGTCGCCGTCCGCCGGCGCCGTTTCGGGCGACCAGACGACAGCGGCGCCCGGGTGGCCCCCGCCCGTCGCCAACGCCGCGACGTCGTCGAACGTCCGGGTGCAGCCCGCGACGGGCCGGCCCAGTGCCACCAGGGGCCGGTCCGACACCGCGGGTGCCGTCACCGGCTTCCAGTCGAGGGCGTGGAGCGGGCTGCGGGCACCGGCGAGGGCGCTCGCGTCCGCGGGGCGGGCGAGCACGGCGTCGATGGACAGCACGGCGGCGCCGTTGGCATCGCAGGCGTCGATGCGCACCTTCTCGGTGCCCGAACGGATGATGCGGGCGCGGACCGCGGTGGCGCCGCGGCGGAACATGCGGACGCCGCCGAAGGAGAACGGGAGCGGCAGCCTGCCGTCGGGCAGGTCCTGGGCGAGTACGTCGATGGCGGCGTGGAACACCGCGTCCAGGAGCGCCGGATGCACGCCGAAGCCGGCCGCCCGGCCCGCTGTCGTCTCGTCCAGGGCCACGTCGGCGAACACCTCGTCGCCGCTGGTCCATGCGGCCCGTACGGCCTGGAAGCCCGGGCCGTAGCCGAATCCCAGGTCGGCGAGCCGGTCGTACAGACGCGTGCCGTCGAGGGGCGTGCCGTCGGCCGGCGGCCAGTCGGCGTCGGTCCAGGTCGGCGCCACGCCGTCGGCGGGGGCGAGGGTGCCGGTGGCGTGCAGCGTCCAGTCCGGCTCGCCCGGGTCGGCCACCGCGGTGCCGCTGGCGGCACGCGAGTGGATCGACAGGCGTCGGCGGCCGGTGTGGTCGGGCTCGGTCACCGAGACCTGCACGTCCACGGGAGCGGCGCCGTCGAACAGCAGCGGCGTCGACAGGACGAGTTCGTCCACGACGGGAAGGTCCAGGCGGTTGCCCGCGGCCAGCGCGAGGTCGACGAAGCCGGTGCCGGGCAGGAGCACCGTCCCGAAGGCCGTGTGGTCGGAGATCCACGGCTGGTCGGTGGTGGAGAGCCTGCCGCTGAAGAGCCATTCGTCGCGGCCGGCGAGCGGCGCGGCGACGCGCAGCATCGGGTGATCGAGCGCGCTGAGACCCGCGCGGCCCATGTCACCGGGGGCGTCGTCGTCGGGCTGGACCCAGTAACGGCGGTGCTGGAAGGCGTAGACGGGCAGGTCGAGGTGGGTGACCGGCCTTCGTGCCGACAGCGTCGCCCAGTCGACGGCAACGCCCGCGCAGTGGGCGGCGGCGAGCAACCGCAGGAACTGCTCGGCCTCGTCGACGCCGCGCCGTGACGCCGCCGCGACCAGCGAGCCGGACGCCACCTCGTCGATCATCTGGCGGGTCAGCGCCGTCAGCACCGCGCCCGGGCCCACCTCGACGAACCGGCGCACGCCGGCGTCGACGAGGGACTGCACCGCCGGGGCGAACCGCACGGCCTCGCGCACCTGCCGCACCCAGTACTGCGGCGTCAGCAGCTCCGGACCGGCCGGTGCACCGGACAGCGTCGAGCACACGCCGATGCGCGGCGTCCGGTACTCCACCGACCCGGCGACCTGCTCGTACTCGGCGAGCATCGGCTCCATCAGCGCCGAGTGGAAGGCGTGGCTGACCGTCAGCCGGGTCGTCTTGACGCCCTCGGCCGCCAGCCGGTCCTCCAGTGCGGCGACCGCCGCCGTCCCGCCCGAGAACACCACCGCAGCGGGCGCGTTCACGGCCGCCAGCGAGACCGTCCCCGCCGCGGTCAGCTCCAGCGCCCGCTCCTCCGACACCGCGGCGGCGAGCATCGCTCCCCCGGTCGGCAGCGCGCCCATCAGCCGGCCGCGGGCGGCGACGAGGCGGCACGCGTCGGCCAGCGACCACACCCCGGCCACATGGGCCGCGGCCAGCTCACCGATCGAATGCCCGACCACCACGTCGGGGGTCACGCCGAAGGACTCCAGGAGGCGGTACAGCGCCACCTCGAACGCGAACAGCGCGGGCTGCGTGAATTCCGTCCGGTCGAGCAGGGCCGTGCGCTCGGTGTCGTCGACGCCGTTCCCGGCGTCACCGTTCCCCCCGAACATGACCTCGCGCAGCGATATCCCCAGCAGGGCGTCGAATTCCGCGCAGACCTCGTCGAGGACGGCGGCGAACACCGGGAACGCGGTGGCCAACCCGGCTCCCATGCCCACGCGTTGCGCGCCCTGCCCGGTGAACAGGAAGGCCGTCTCGCCGGTGGCGGCGACACCCGACACGACGTGCGCGGACGCCGAACCCGCGGCCAGGGCCGCCAGGCCGGCGAGCCGACCGGCCCGGTCGGCGCCGAGCACCGCGCCGCGTCGGCCCAGCTGGGCGCGGGCACCGGCCAGGACGGCAGCGACGTCGGCGTCATCCGCCTCGGGGTGGTCGGCGAGCCAGGCCAGCAGTCGGCTCGCCTGTGCCTGGAGCGCGGCCTGCGACTTGGCCGAGAGCAACCACGGTGCCGGCAGCGCCGGTGCGCCCGGCTCCGTCTGCCGTACGGCGCCGTCCGGTCCCGCCACCGGATCGGCGTCGCGGTCGCGGTCGCGCGGAGCCTCTTCGAGGATCACGTGGGCGTTGGTCCCGCTGATTCCGAAGGACGACACGCCCGCGCGGCGCGGACGGTCGAGCTCGGGCCACTGCTGGGCCCGCGTCAGCAGTTCCACCGCACCCGCCGACCAGTCGACCTCGGGGGTCGGCTCGTCCACGTGCAGGGTCGAGGGCATGACCCCGTTGCGCATCGCCATGACCATCTTGATCACGCCGGCGACGCCCGCCGCGGCCTGCGTGTGACCGATGTTCGACTTGACGGAGCCCAGCCGCAACGGGTTGTCGTCCCCGCGGGCCTGGCCGTACGTGGCCAGCAGCGCCTGCGCCTCGATCGGGTCGCCCAGGCGCGTACCCGTACCGTGCGCCTCCACGGCGTCCACCTCGGACGCCGGCACCCGCGCGTTGGCGAGCGCAGCCCGGATGACCCGCTCCTGTGAGGGCCCGTTCGGCGCGGTCAGCTGGCTGCTCGCACCGTCCTGGTTCACCGCGGTACCGCGGACCACCGCCAGCACCTGGTGCCCGTTGCGCTCCGCGTCCGACAGCCGCTCCAGCACCAGCACGCCCACGCCCTCGGCCCAGCCCGTACCGTCCGCCGACGAGGAGAACGCCCTGCACCGCCCGTCCGGCGACAGCCCGCGCTGCCGGGAGAACTCCACGAACGTGCCCGGCGTCGCCATCACCGTCACACCACCGGCGAGCGCCATCGAGCACTCGCCCTGACGCAGCGACTGGGCGGCGAGGTGGAGCGCGACGAGCGAGGACGAGCACGCGGTGTCGACCGTCACCGCCGGCCCCTCCAGGCCGAAGGTGTACGACAGACGACCCGACGCGACGCTGCCCGCGCTGCCGGTCAGCATGTAGCCCTCGAAACCCTCGGGCGCGTGGGGGCGGGAGCCGTAGTCGTCGTACATGACGCCCATGTACACGCCCGTACGGGTGCCCCTCAGCGCGGTCGGGTCGATGCCCGCGTGTTCGAAGGCCTCCCAGCCGGTCTCCAGCAGCAACCGCTGCTGGGGGTCCATCGCCGCCGCCTCGCGGGGGCCGATGCCGAAGAACTCGGCGTCGAACCCGTCCGCCCCGTACAGGAAGCCGCCTTCGCGGGTGTACGAGGTCCCGAGGTGGTCGGGGTCCGGGTGGTACAGGTTCTCCAGGTCCCAGCCGCGGCCCTCCGGGAAGGGACCGACCGCGTCACGTTCGGCGCTCAGCAGCTCCCACAGGTCGTCCGGGGAGGCGATACCGCCCGGGAGCCGGCAGGCCATGCCCACGATCGCGATCGGCTCGTGCGCGCGGTCCTCCAGGTCCTGCACGCGCTGGCGGCTCTCCCGCAGGTCGACCGTCGCCCGCTTGAGGTAGTCGCGGAGTTTCTGCTCGTTGTTCATGTCTACCTGCCGAGTTCGTTGTCGAGTGCTGCGAAGAGTTCGTCGTCGGTTGCCAGGTCGATGTCGTCGGCGCCGTCGGGGCCGCCGTCCACCGTCCGAAGCAGGCCGCGCAGTCGCGCGGCGTACGTTCCTGCCGGTCCGTCGCCGCCCGACGGGCCGACGGCCGAGAGAGCGGCCTCGAGTGCGTCCAGAGCCGCCTGGACCGGGTCCGCCACGTCGCCGACCAGCTCGCCCCGCAGGTGTGCGGCGACGGCTTCGGTGGTCGGGTGGTCGAAGACGAGCGTGTTGGACAACCGCAGTCCGGTGGCGGCGTTCAGCCTGTTGCGCAGTTCGACGGCGGTGAGGGAGTCGAAGCCCAGCTCCAGCAGTCCGCGCTGGACGTCGATCGTCCGCGGGGCCGGGTGGGCCAGGACGATGCCGACCTGTTCCCTGACGAGGTCGAGCAGCAGCCGCTGCTGCTCCTGCGCGTCCAGGCCCGTGAGCCGCTGCGCCAGCGGGACCTCGGCCGGGGCGGAGGCGCGCCGCGCGGCTCGGCGCTCGGTGGACACCAGGCCCCGGTACAGCTCGGGCAGCGCGTCCCCGAGGCTCCGCAGGACCGCGAGGTCGAGCGTCACCGGTGCGAGCACCGGCCCGACCCCGGCCCCGCCCTCGGCCTGTGGCGCTCCGGCTCCGGCCAGGGCCGTGTCGAGGGCCGCGAGCGCCCGGTCGGTCGCCATCGGCAGGATGCCGTTGCGTGCGAGCCTGGCCCGGTCGGCGCGGTCGAGGTCGCTCGCCATCCCGTCCTGCCACATGCCCCAGGCGAGGGACACGGCGGGCAGGCCCTCGGAGCGCCGGTGTTCGGCGAGCGCGTCCAGGAAGGTGTTGCCGGCGGCGTAGTTGGCCTGCCCGGCATTGCCCACCAGGCCGGCGACGGAGGAGAAGAGGACGAAGTCCGTCAGCTCCAGTCCGGCGGTCAGCTCGTGCAGGTTCCAGGCGGCTTCCACCTTCGGCCGCAGGACCCGGGAGAGGCTCTCCGGGCTGATGGCCTCCAGCATGCCGTCCTCGACGACTCCGGCCGCGTGCACGACCGCGGTGAGCGGGTGCTCGTCCGGGATCGAGGCGAGCAGCCCGGCCAGCGCGTCGCGGTCGGCCGCGTCGCACGCCGCGACCCGTACGTCCGCGCCGAGCGCCGTCAGTTCGGCGACCAGGTCCTCGGCCCCTCCTCGCCGGCTGGTGAGCAGCAGGCGGCGGGCGCCGCGGGCGGTCACCAGGTGCCGGGCGACCTGGGCTCCGAGTGCGCCCGTGCCACCGGTGATCAGCACCGTGCGCTCCGGGTCGAACGCGTCGTCGGCGTCCGGGGTCCGGACCGGGTACGGGACCTTGGCGAGCCGGGCCACGTACGCCCGTCCCCCGCGCAGTTCGAGCTGCGGTCGGGGATCGGCCAGGGCCGCGCCGAGCAGCTCGGGGTCGGTCGGCAGGCCGTCCGTGATCACGTGCTGGAAGAGTCCCGGATGTTCCGACGCGGCGGTCCGCATCAGCCCGGAGAGTGCGCTGTGCGCCAGTTCCCCGGTGCTGACCACGGCGAGCCGCGCTCCGGCCGGCGCCCCGGTGGCGACCCACTGCCGCAGTACCGCCAGCACCTCCTGGGTGACCCGGCCGGTCTCCTGCGCGGTGGCCGGGCGTACCGGGAGGACGACCACGTCGGGTGCGGTCGCACCGTCCGCCGTGGAGGCGGCCAGGTCGGCCAGGTCGGCGTGGTGCGCGGCGGCGAGCCCGAGGTCGGTCCCCCCGAGAACCGCGATGGTCGTGTCGCCGCCGGTGGAAAGTTCCACAGCGGCCCGTTCGACCGCGTACAGGGGCTGGTCGGAGGGGCGGGTCAGTGCGGTTCCCGCGGGCAGGGCCCGCAGGGCGAGCGAGGCGACGGTGGCGACCGGCGCGCCCGTCTCGTCGGCGATGCCGACCGCGACCGTTGCGTCCGGGCCGGTCGACAGCCTGACCCGCAGGGCGCCGGTCGCCCGGGCCCCGGTCAGCTGGACGCCGCTGAAGGAGAAGGGCAGCCGCAGGTCGGCCGACTCCTCCAGGAGCAGTGCGTGCAGCGCGGCGTCGAACAGTGCCGGGTGCAGGCCGAACCCCTCGGACTCGACGGACAGCCGTACCTCGGCGTACAGGTCCCCGCCCGAACGCCATGCCGCCGTCAGGCCCTGGAAGGCGGGGCCGTAGTCGTAGCCCCGGTCGGCGAGGCGGTCGTACAGGTCCTCGACCGGCTGGGTCTCGGCGCCGACCGGAGGCCAGGACGCGAGGTCGGGTTCGGGGCCGTCGGGGGCGGCGGCCGTCACGGTTCCGGTGGCGTGGCGGGTCCAGGCGTCGCCTTCCTGGTCGCCGCGCGAGTGGACGGCGACGGGCCTGCGGCCTTCCCCGTCGGGGCCACCGACGGTGATCTGGAGCTGGAGCGCACCCGCGTCGGGAAGGACCAGGGGTGCCTGGAGGACGAGTTCCTCCAGGTGCTCGCAGCCGAGTGCGGCGCCCGCGTGGAGCGCGAGCTCCACCAGGGCCGTGCCCGGGACCAGCAGGGTCCCGGCGACGGCGTGGTCGGCGAACCAGGGGTGGCTGCCGGCCGAGATCCGCCCGGTGAACAGGACACCGTCGGAGTCGGCGAGCGCCACCGCCGCCCCGAGCAGCGGGTGCCGTGCGGATTCGAGTCCGGCTGAGGCGACGTCGCCGCCGGGCCCCTCCGTGAGCCAGTAGCGCTCGCGCTGGAAGGGGTAGGTCGGCAGGTCGGCGGCCGGTCCGGCGTTCTCGCCGAACAGTGCGCGCCAGTCCACCGGCACGCCCCGTACGTGGGCGTGGGCCAGAGCGGTGACGAGGGTGTGGGGCTCGCTGCGCCCGCCGCGCACCACCGGGACCAGGAACGATCCCGCGTCGAGGAAGTCCTGCCCCATCGCGCTGAGCACGCCGTCCGGGCCGAGCTCCAGGAAGGTCCGTACGCCTTCGGCTTCCAGGGAGCGGGCCGCGTCCAGGAAGCGCACGGGCTGGCGGACGTGCCGGACCCAGTACTCGGGCGTGGTCAGTTCCTCGGCGCCGACCGGTTGCCCGGTCAGGGTGGAGACGATCGGAATGGTGGGCGCGGCGAACGCGAGCCCCTTCGCGACCGTCTGGAACTCGTCCAGCATCGCGTCCATGTGCGGGGAGTGGAAGGCGTGGCTGACGCGCAGTCGCTTGGTCTTGCGTCCCCGGGCGGAGAGTTCCGCTCCGACGGCCTCGACGGCTTCGGCGTCGCCCGAGACCACCACGGAAGTGGGGCCGTTGACGGCGGCGATGCCGAGCTGGTCCTCCCGTCCGGCGAGCAGGGCCAGCACCTCCTGCTCCTCGGCCTGCACGGCGAGCATCGCGCCGCCACCGGGCAGTGCCTGCATCAGCCGGCCGCGGGCCGCGACGAGCTGCGCCGCGTCCGCCAGCGTCAGGACGCCGGCGACGTGTGCGGCGGCCAGCTCACCGATGGAGTGTCCGGCGAGGAAGTCGGGCCGTACGCCCCAGCCTTCGAGGAGCCGGAACAGCGCGACCTCGGTCGCGAACAGGGCGGCCTGCGTGAAGGCGGTCTGGTCCAGCGGCGCCGGGTCCTCGCCGAAGAGGACGTCCAGCAGCGGCGTTTCCAGCCAGGGATCGAGCGCTGCGCATACGGCGTTCAGGGCTTCGGCGTAGGCCGGGTAGGCGGCGTGCAGCTCCCGGCCCATGCCGAGTCGCTGGCTGCCCTGACCGGTGAAGAGGAAGGCCGTACGGCCGTCCACGGGCGTACCCCGCACGGTCAGTGCTGCGAGTCCGTCGACCGCTTCGGTGGTGGTGGAGGCCACCACCACGGCGCGGTGCGGCAGTCCGGCCCGTCCGACGGCCAGGGTCCGTCCCGTCGGTGCCAGGTCCTGCTGCCCGCTGTCGGCGAGGGACGCGGCCACCTGGTCGGCCTGCGCCAGCAGGGCCGCGTCGGTGTGCGCGGACAGCAGCAGCGGCACGACCGGCATCGGCTCGGCCGGCGGGACCGTCCCCCCGGTCGGCGGCTGCTCCACGATGACGTGGGCATTGGTGCCGCTGATGCCGAAGGAGGACACGCCCGCCCGGCGCGGCCGCTCGGACTCGGGCCACGGCACCGCCTCGGTGAGCAGTTCCACGTCGCCGGCGGACCAGTCCACGTGCGGGCTGGGCTCGTCGATGTGGAGGCTCTTGGGGAGCACCCCGTGCCGCATCGCCATGACCATCTTGATGACGCCGGCGACACCGGCGGCGGCCTGGGAGTGTCCGATGTTGGACTTCAGGGAGCCCATCAGGAGGGGGGACGGGCGCTCCTGCCCGTAGGTGGCGAGTACGGCCCGGGCCTCGATCGGGTCGCCCAGCGTGGTGCCGGTGCCGTGGGCCTCCAGCGCGTCCACGTCCGCGGCGCTCAGGCCGGCGTTGGTCAGGGCCTGGCGGATCACCCGCTCCTGGGAGGGGCCGTTGGGGGCGGTGAGGCCGTTGCTCGCACCGTCCTGGTTGACGGCGGTTCCGCGGATCACACCGAGGATCCGGCGGCCGTTGCGCCGGGCGTCGGAGAGCCGCTCCAGCAGGAGGACTCCGGCGCCTTCGGCCCAGGCCGCCCCGTCCGCCTGCGCGGAGAAGGGCTTGCACCGGCCGTCCGGTGCCAGGCCGCGCTGCCGGCTGAACTCCACGAACAGGGTGGGCGCGGCCAGTACGGTCACGCCGCCGGCCAGGGCCAGCGCGCATTCTCCGCTCCGCAGCGCCTGGGCGGCGAGGTGCACGGAGACGAGCGAGGAGGAGCAGGCCGTGTCGACGGTGATCGCCGGCCCCTGCAGGCCGAAGGTGTAGGCGACCCGGCCGGAGGCGACACTGACCGTGCTGCCGACCGCCAGGTAGCCCTCCAGGGCTTCGGGGGCGTCCTTCAGGCGGGCCGCGTAGTCGTTGGCCATGACACCGGCGAACACACCGGTCTGGCTGCCCTTGAGGGACGTCGGGTCGATGCCCGCGCGCTCGAAGGCCTCCCAGCAGATTTCCAGCAGCAGGCGCTGCTGCGGGTCGATGGCGGTGGCCTCCCGTGCGCTCACCCCGAACAGCTCACGGTCGAACTGCGGTGCCCCGTAGAGGAATCCGCCGTGCCGGGTGTACGAGGTGCCCACGTGGTCGGGGTCCGCGTCGTACAGGCCGTCCAGGTCCCAGCCGCGGTCGTTCGGGAACGGGCCGATGGCGTCGCGCTCGTCGGACAGCAGCGCCCACAGCTCCTCCGGGGAGCTGACCTCGCCCGGGTAGCGGCAGGCCATCGCGACGATCGCGATCGGCTCGTCGGAGACGTCGGCGACCGGCTCGGCCTCGGCCACGGCCGGGGCCGGGGCCGGGGCCGGGGCGGAGCCGAGCAGTTCGGTCCGCAGGAAGCGGGCCAGCTCGACCGTGTTCGGGTAGTCGAACACCGCCGTCGCGGGCAGCTTCAGACCTGCGGCCGCGTTCAGCCGGTTGCGCAGTTCCACCGCCTTGAGCGAGTCGAAGCCCAGTTCGTTGAAGGCCCGGTCGGGTGCGACCTGGTCGGCGTCGGTGTGCCCCAGGACGGAGGCCACCAGGCCGCGGACCAGGTGCAGCAGCGCGCGCTCCTGGTCCGGCAGGGCCAGCGGTGCCAGGCGTTCCCGGAGGGAGTTCCCGCCCGCCTGCTCGCCGACGGCGGCGCGCCGCGCCGGACGCACCAGGCCGTGGAAGAGCGCGGGCAGCGTGCCGTCCTCGCTGCGCGCCCGCAGTCCGGTGTGGTCCAGCAGCGCCGGAACGAGCACCGGCCGACGGGTCGCGAGGGCCGCGTCGAACAGCGCCAGCCCCTGCTCGCTGCCGATCGGGGCGATGCCGCCCCGGGACATGCGGGCGAGGTCGGCGTCGGTCAGGTGACCGGTCATCCCGCTGCCTTCGGCCCACAGGCCCCAGGCCAGCGACGTACCGGGCAGGCCCAGGGCCTGGCGGTGCTGCGCGAGGGCGTCCAGGTAGGTGTTGGCCGCGGCGTAGTTGGCCTGTCCCGCGGTGCCGACCGTACCGGCCAGCGAGGAGAACAGGACGAACGCGTCCAGCTCCAGGCCGGCGGTCAGCTCGTGCAGGTGCCGGGCGGCATCGACCTTGGGACGCAGTACGGTGTCGAGCTGCTCGGCCGTCAGGGCGTGCAGCGTGCCGTCGTCGAGGACGCCGGCGGTGTGCAGGACCGCGGTGAGCGGGTGCTGCGGGGGGATCGCGTCCAGCATCGCGGCGACCGCCCTGCGGTCGGCCGTGTCACAGGCGACCACGGACACGTCCGCTCCGTGGGCCGCGAGTTCGGCCTCCAGCTCCGGCATGCCCGCCGCGTCCCGGCCGCGGCGGCTCGCCAGCAGCAGGTGCCGTACACCGTGTTCGGCGACGAGGTGGCGGGCGAACAACTGTCCCAGGGTGCCGGTGGCGCCCGTCACGAGGACGGTGCCCCCGGCGTTCAGGGCGGGCACGGTGTCGCCCGTCGGGGGCGACGTGACCAGCCGCGGGACGAGCAGGGCCCCGTCCCGCAGGCTCACCTGCGCGTCCGGTACGGCCAGCGCACGGCCGAGCTCGGCCTCGGAGACGTCCCAGTCCGTCAGGTCCAGCAGGCCGAACCGGTCCGGGTTCTCGGCCATGGCGGTACGCACCAGCCCCCAGACGGGCGCCGAGGAGAGTCCGGCCTCCGTCCGGGCGGTGGTCGCGTCACGGGTCACGAAGACCAGGCGCGAGTCGGCGAACCGCTCCTCGGCGAGCCACTCCTGGGCCAGCCGGAGGGCCCGGTGTGCCACGGCGCCCGGACCGTCCTCGCCGGGGAAGGGGACCACGACGAGCGGCGGGGTCCCGACGACTCCGGCGAGGCCCGGGTAGCTGCCCAGAGGGGCGGGCAGACCGAGACCGCAGCCGTCGAGGACGGCCCATCCGGCGGCCGGGACGGCCTGCGGGGCGGGCGTCCACTCGACGTGGAGCAGCGGCTGGCGGGGTGTGACCGGGCCGGCCAGCTGCGCGGGGTCCACGGCCCGCAGGCTGAGCGTCTCCACCGATGCGATCGGCGCCCCGCTCGGGTCGGCGAGGGACAGGGCGGCGCCCGTGCCTTCCGGGGTGATCCGTACGCGCAGCACACTGGCGTTCACCGCGTGCAGCCGGACGCCGGTCCAGGCGAAGGGCAGCGCCAGGCGGCCGTCCTGTGCGAGCGCCAGCGGGTGCAGGGCGGCGTCGAGGAGGGCCGGGTGGATCCCGAACTCGTCCACGGGGACGCCCTCCGGGAGCGCGACCTCGGCGAACGTCTCCTGGCCGGCGCGCCACAGCGCCCGCAGCCCCTGGAAGGCGGGCCCGTACTGGAAGCCCCGCTCGGCGAGCGTGTCGTACGCACCCGTCAGGTCGACCGGCTCGGCGCCGGCCGGGGGCCAGGCGGTGTCGGTCGGTGCGCCCGCGCGTCCTTCCGCGCGGCCCAGTACGCCGGTGGCGTGCAGGGTCCACGGCTGGACCGCGGCGTCGTCGGACCCGGGCTCCGGACGGGAGTGGACCGACAGCGCGCGCCGGCCCTCCGCGTCCGGCGCGTCGACCACGACCTGGAGCTGTACTCCGCCGCGGCCGGGCAGCACCAGCGGCGCCTGGAGGGTCAGCTCGTCGAGCTGGTCGAGGCCCGTGTGGTCACCCGCCCGGACGGCGAGGTCCACGAAGGCGGTACCGGGGAGCAGCACGGTACCGGCCACGGCGTGGTCCGCCAGCCAGGGCTGCGTGTTCAGGGCGATCCTGCCGCTCAGGACCAGCTTGTCCGCGTCGGCCGTCCACAGGGCGGCGCCGATGAGGGGGTGCCGCTCGGCGGCCATGCCGAGCCCGCCCGCGTCCCCGGCCGGCGCCGGACCCTCCAGCCAGTAGCGTCGGCGCTGGAAGGGATAGGTCGGCAGGTCGACGACCGCGCCGGGTCCGCCGACCACGGCGGCCCAGTCGAGCGGGGCGCCCGAGACGTGGGCCTGCGCCGCGGAAGCGAGGAAGTCGTCGAGTCCGCCCTCGCCGCGGTGGAGGGAGGGCACGGTGACCGCGCTGTCGTACGCCGTGTCGTCGATCGTCTCCTGGATCGCGACGGTCAGCACCGGGTGGGCGCTGGCCTCGATGAAGACGCGGTGGCCCTGGTCGAGCAGGGTCCGGGTGGCCTCCTCCAGCTGGACGGTCCGGCGGAGGTTGCGGAACCAGTACGAGCCGTCGAGCTCCGTGCCGTCCAGCGGCTGCCCGGTGACGGTGGAGAGGAAGGGCACCTCGACGGCGCGCGGGGTGAGCGAGGACAGGGCGTCGAGGAGCTCGTCCCGCAGGCTTTCGACGTGCGCGGAGTGGGAGGCGTAGTCGACCGGGATGCGCTTGGCCCGCATCCCGTTGTCCTTGCAGTGGGCGACCAGCTCCTCGAGGGCGGTCACCCCTCCGGCGACCACCACGGAGCGCGGGCCGTTGTGCGCGGCGATGTCGATGGCGCCGTCCCAACGGGTGACGAGCGCGCGGACCTCGTCGGCCGGCAGGGCCACCGAGACCATCCCGCCCGTACCCGCCAGCTTCACGATCGCCCGGCTGCGCAGCGCCACGACCTTCGCCGCGTCGTCCAGCGACAGCGCCCCGGCCACCACGGCCGCCGCGATCTCGCCCTGCGAGTGACCGACCACCGCGTCCGGCTCGATACCCACCGAACGCCACAACGCGGCCAGGGAGACCATCACCGCCCACAGCGCCGGCTGCACCACCTCCACCCGGTCGAAACCGGGCGCACCCTGCGCACCGCGCAGGACGTCCGTCAGCGACCAGTCCGTGAACGGCGCCAGCGCCCGCTCGCACTCCACCAGCCGGGCGGCGAACACCGGGGAGGAGTCGAAGAGGTCCAGGGCCATGCCCTGCCACTGCGAACCCTGTCCCGGGAACACGAACACCGTCTTGCCGGGACCGGTGACCGCGCCCTGCACCAGGTTCGGTGCGGACCCGCCCGAGGCCAGCGCCTCGAGGCCCGCCAGCAGCTCGTCCCGGTCGGCGCCCGAAACCGTCGCCCGGAAGGGGAGGTGCGGGACCCGCGTCGCGAGGGCCGAGGCCACCCGCGCCGGGTCGACGGCCTGCGAGGCCAGCAGCTCGCGCACCTGGCCGCCCCGCGCCGCCAGGGCCGCCTCGCTCTTCGCCGAGACCACCAGCGGAAGCTCCGCCACCACCGGCCCACCGGCGGCGACCGGCTCCGGGCCCTGCTCCAGGACCACGTGCGCGTTCGTACCGCTGATACCGAACGAGGACACGGCCGCGCGACGCGGACGCGCCACCTCCGGCCAGGCCCGACGCTCGGTGACCAGCTCCACCGCGCCCGTCGACCAGTCGACGTGCGGCGTCGGCTCGTCCACGTGCAGCGTCGCCGGCAGTTCCGCGTTGCGCATCGCCATCAGCATCTTGATGATGCCCGCGACACCCGCGGCGGCCTGCGTGTGGCCGATGTTCGACTTGATCGACCCCAGGTGCAGCGGCTCTTCGCGGTCCTGGCCGTAGGTGGCCAGCAGCGCGTTGGCCTCGATCGGGTCACCGAGCCGGGTACCGGTGCCGTGCGCCTCGACCGCGTCCACCTCGTGCGGAGCGAGGCGGGCGTTGGCGAGGGCCTGGCGGATGACGCGTTCCTGCGCCGGCCCGTTGGGGGCGGTCAGGCCGTTGCTCGCACCGTCCTGGTTGACCGCGGAACCGCGGATCACGCCGAGGACGTTGTGCCCGAGCCGCTGGGCGTCCGACAGGCGCTCCAGCACCAGCACGCCCGCGCCCTCGGACCACCCCGTACCGTCCGCCGAAGCCGCGAACGACTTGCAGGTCCCGTCCGGCGACAGACCGCGCTGACGGGAGAACTCGACGAAGGTCGTCGGCGTGGACATCACGGTGACACCGCCGGCGAGTGCCATCGAGCACTCGCCCTGGCGCAGCGCCTGCGCCGCCAGGTGCACCGCGACCAGCGACGAGGAACACGCCGTGTCCAGGGTCACCGCCGGACCCTCGAGACCGAACGTGTAGGCCACCCGGCCCGAGAGGACGCTGGAGATCGTGCCCGTCAGCAGATGCCCCTCGAAGCCCTCCGGGGCACTCCCCAGCCGCGACCCGTAGTCGCTGTACATCACACCCGCGTAGACACCGGTCGAGGAGCCGCGCAGCGAGGCGGGGTCGACCCCCGCACGCTCCAGCGCCTCCCACGCGACCTCCAGCAGCACCCGCTGCTGGGGGTCGGTCGCGAGCGCCTCGCGCGGACTGAGACCGAAGAACTCGGGGTCGAACTCGGCGGCCTCGTAGAGGAACCCGCCCTTGCGCGTGTACGACTTGCCGATCTTGTCGGGGTCCGGGTCGAAGAGGCCTTCCACGTCCCAGCCGCGGTCGGACGGGAACTCGCCGATCGCGTTCCGGCCCTCCGCCACGAGCCGCCACAGCTCCTCCGGCGAGGAGACCCCGCCCGGGTAGCGGCAGCCCATGCCGACCACGGCGATCGGCTCGTCGAGCCCCGGGGCGTGGGCGGTCACCGACGGGACGGCGGGCGTTGCGGTCGCGTCGAGCCGGTCCAGCAGGAAGTCCGCCACCGCCTGGGGCGACGGGTGGTCGAACACGAGGGTGGTGGGCAGTCGCAGCCCGGTCACCGCGTTGAGCCGGTTGCGCAGCTCGACACCCGTGAGGGAGTCGAAGCCGATCTCCCTGAACGCCTTGGCCGGGTCGATGTCGGCACGGGCCCCGTGGCCGAGGACCAGGCCCACGGTCTCCCGCACGGTCTGGAGCACGGCCTGCGCCCGCTCCTCCGAGGCCAGCGCGACCAGCCGCTGGACCCACGAGGAGTCGTCGCCCCGGGCGACGCCGGCCGCCTGCCGGCGGCGGACGCGGAGCAGACCGGTGAACAGCTCGGGCAGCGCGTTCTCCTCGGCCCGGGCGCGCAGGGCGCCCAGGTCGAGTTCGGCGGGGACCAGCAGCGGCTCGGCCGAGGCGAGCGCCGCGTCGAACAGATCGAGACCCAGTTCCGCGGTCAGCGGGACGATTCCGCTCCGCTTCCACCGTGCGACGTCGGCGTCGGCGAGGGTTCCGGCCATGCCGTCGGCGCTGTCCCACAGGCTCCACGCGAGGGAGGTGGCGGGCAGGTTCCGGGCGCGGCGGTGCTGCGCGAGGACGTCGAGGAAGGTGTTCGCGGCCGCGTAGTTGGCCTGGCCGGCGTTGCCCAGGAGACCCGCGATGGACGAGAACATGACGAACGAGGCGAGACCGAGGTGCTCGGTGAGGCGGTGGAGGTTCCAGGCCGCGTCCACCTTCGGACGCATCACCCGCTCCAGGTGGCCGGCCGACAGCGAGGCGACCGTCGCATCGTCCAGGACACCCGCGGTGTGCACCACGGCGGTCAGCGGACGCTCGACCGAGACCTCGTCCAACAGGGCGGCCAGCGCGTCGGGGTCCGACACGTCACACGCCGCCACCCGGGCCCGCGCACCCGACTCCGCGAGCTCCGCGACGAACTCGGCGGCGCCCGGAGTCGCACCGCCACGACGCGACACCAACAGCAGGTGCCGTGCACCGTGGTGCGTCACCAGGCGGCGGGCCACCAGACGGCCCAACGTACCCAGGGCGCCGGTCACCAGGACCGTACCCTCCGGATCCAGGACCTCCGCCGCACCCGCTGCGGCGCCCGCAGCACGCGCCAGACGCGGCGCGAACAACCCGCCGCCCCGCACGGCGACCTCGGGCGCACCCGAAGCCAACACGGTGGGCAGCAGTTCCATCCCGCCCTCGTCCACGTGGGCGAGGACCAGCCGGTCGGGCTGCTCGGTCTGCGCAGCGCGGACCAGGCCCACGAGCGGGGCCGTGTGCAGCTCACCGTCCGGCAGGACGAGGACGAGGCGGCTCTCGGCGAACTGCGGGGCGGCCAGCCATTCCCGCACCACGTCCAGCCCGCGCGCCGCCGTGGCGTGGGTCTGGTCGAGTACGTCACCGGTGGTGCCGGCGACGAGCTCCCGCTCACCGATCACCACGAACTCCGGTGCGGCAGAGCCCGCGTCGACCGCCGTGCCGAGCGCGGCGAGGTCGGCGTAGG
The DNA here is from genome assembly GCF_051550185.1 of Streptomyces pallidus (ex Mingjun et al. 2026). Taxonomy (NCBI): domain Bacteria; kingdom Bacillati; phylum Actinomycetota; class Actinomycetes; order Kitasatosporales; family Streptomycetaceae; genus Streptomyces; species Streptomyces pallidus (ex Mingjun et al. 2026). Next base: position 3,084,413 of record NZ_CP196181.1, read on the forward strand.
GCGCCTCGCCCAGCCGGATCCAGCGCTGGTCGGCGACCGGTTCGACCGCCGGGAGGGCCTCCCAGGCCACCTGGTAGAGGGACTGCACGGCCGGGCCGGCGACGGCGAGCTGATCGCGGGCGATCGGCCGCAGGGCGACCGACTCGATGGCCGCCACCGGGGCGCCGGCGCCGTCGGCGAGGGCGAGACGGGCCGTGTCCTCGCCGGTGCGGGTCCAGCGGACGCGCAGCACCGTGGCCCCGACCGCGTGCAGCACGAGGCCCGAGAACGAGAACGGCAGGCGGATCGTGCCGTCGTCCTGCGCGGAGGCCGCGGCCTCCAGTACGAGCGGGTGCAGGACCGCGTCGAGGGCGGCGGGGTGCACGCCGAAGCGGGCGGCTTCGGCGTGCAGCTGGTCGGGCAGGACGACCTCGGCGTAGAGGTCGTCGCCGACGCGCCAGGCTGCGCGCAGGCCGTGGAAGGCCGGCCCGTAGCCGTAGCCCAGGTCCTCGAGGCGGTCGTAGACGCCGTCCAGCGGGACGGGGACGCCCTCGGCCGGGGGCCACTGGTCCAGGGAAACGCCCGGCGAGGGGACGGAGGACGTGAGCAGGCCGGCCGCGTGGGCGGTCCACTGCTCTGCGCCGGTCCGCGCGTACACGGTGAACTGACGGTCGCCGCGCGCGTCGGCCCGGTCCGCGGTCAGCCGCAGCTGGGCGCCCGTCTTCTCGGAGAGGACCAGGGGCGCCTGGAGGGTGAGTTCCTCGACGGTGGCGTACCCGAGCTGCTCGGCCGCGGTGGCCGCGAGCTCCAGGAAGGCCGTCCCCGGAACCAGGACCGTCCCGCCGATCGCGTGATCGGCCAGCCACGGATGCGAGGACAACGACACCGAAGCCGAGAACTGCACCGCGTCACCGTCGGGCTCGGTGATCATCGCAGCCAGCATCGGGTGGTCCACGGCCGTCAGACCCAGACCCGCCGCATCACCGGATCGCGGCGCGTCCAACCAGAAACGCTCGCGCTGGAACGCGTACGTCGGCAGCTCCACCACACGGGAACCCGGCAGGAACCCCTCCCAGTCCACGTCCACACCGTGTGCGTGCACGGCTCCCAGGGCGGCGAGGAGGGAGCGCTTCTCGGCACGGTCCTTGCGCAGCACCGGAACCACGACGACGCCGTCGGTGTCGGCCAGGCACTCGCCCGTCAGAGCCGCGAGCGTCCCGTCGGGGCCCAGCTCCACGAACGCCGTCACACCGAGGCCGGCCAGGGTGGCGACGCCGTCGGCGAAGCGGACGGCCGAACGGGCCTGGGCCGCCCAGTACTCGGCAGTGAACTCCTCGACCACCTGACCGGTGACGTTCGACACGACCGGGATCCGGGGAGCCGCATGGGTCAGGGTCCGGGCGACCTCGGTGAGCTCGGCCAGCATGGCGTCCAGGTGCGCGGAGTGGAAGGCGTGGCTCACCTTCAGCCGGGTCGCCTTCACGCCCTCCGCGCGAGCCAGCTCCAGGACGTCGAGCACGGCCGTCTCGTCGCCCGAGATCACGGTGCTGGCAGGGCTGTTGAACCCGGCCACGTCCACACCGGAACGACCCTCGAGCCACCCGGCGACACGCGCTTCACCCGCGTTCAGGGCGACCATCGCCCCGCCCTCGGCGACGCCCTCCATCAGACGGGCCCGCGCGCAGACCAGACGCGCGGCGTCCTCGAGGGACAGCACGCCCGCCACGTGGGCCGCGGCCAGCTCGCCGACCGAGTGACCCACCAGGTAGTCCGGGGTGACCCCGTAGTGGGCCAGCAGACGGAACAGGGCCACCTCGACCGCGAACAGCGCCGGCTGGGTGAACACCGTCCGCTGGAGCAGCTCCGGCTCGCCGTCGACCACCTCGGCGAGCGGACGGTCCAGGTGGACGTCCAACGCCGCGACGACCTCTTCGAACGCGGCCGCGAACACCGGCTCCGCCGCACGCAACTCACGGCCCATGCCCAGACGCTGACTGCCCTGCCCGGAGAACAGGAACGCCACCTGACCCGCCGGGGAGGTCTCGCCCGGGGTCAGCGCCCGCAGGGCGTCCAGGAGCTCCTCCCGGGTCTCGCCCACGACCACCGCACGGTGATCGAAACGAGCGCGCGATACGGCCAGCGAGCGGCCCACGGCCACGACGTCGAGTTCCGGCCGCTCCTCCAGGAACGACGCCAGCCGATCCGCCTGCTCCGACAGAGCGGCCGCGGACCTGCCGGACACCACCCACGGCACCGGGCCCGACACCGACGGCTCTTCCAGCGGAGCGTCGCCCTGCGGGACCTGCTCGACGATGAGGTGGGCGTTGGTACCGCTGATGCCGAAGGACGAGATGCCCGCCCGGCGCGGACGGTCGAGCTCCGGCCACTCCTGGGCCTGCGTGAGCAGCCGCACGCCGCCGGCCGACCAGTCGACGTGCGTGGTCGGCTCGTCCACGTGCAGCGTCGCCGGGAGGACCCCGTGACGCATGGCCATGACCATCTTGATCACGCCCGCGACGCCCGCCGCGGCCTGCGTGTGACCGATGTTCGACTTCAGCGAGCCGAGCCGGAGCGGCTCTTCGCGGTCCTGGCCGTAGGTGGCCAGCAGCGCCTGCGCCTCGATCGGGTCGCCGAGCCTGGTGCCCGTGCCGTGTGCCTCCACCGCGTCCACCTCGGACGCCGACAGGCGGGCGTTCGCCAGCGCGGCGCGGATGACCCGCTCCTGCGAGAGCCCGTTCGGGGCCGTCAGACCGTTGCTCGCACCGTCCTGGTTCACGGCGGAACCACGGATCACCGCGAACACCTGGTGCCCGTTGCGCTCCGCGTCCGACAGCCGCTCCAGCACCAGCAGACCCACGCCCTCGGCCCAGCCCGTACCGTCCGCCGACGAGGAGAACGCCTTGCACCGCCCGTCCGGCGACAGGCCGCGCTGCCGGGAGAACTCCACGAACATGCCGGGCGTGGCCATGATGGACGCGCCGCCCGCCAGGGCCATGGAGGACTCGCCCTGGCGCAGCGACTGCGCGGCGAGGTGGAGCGCGACGAGCGAGGACGAGCAGGCGGTGTCGATCGTCACCGCCGGGCCCTCCAGCCCGAAGGTGTAGGCCAGCCGGCCCGAGGCCACGCTGGTGGTGTTGCCGGTCAGCAGGTAGCCGTCGTGTCCGCCGGACGGCTCGTGCAGTCGCGGCCCGTACTCCATGGCCGTCGCACCCACGTACACACCGGTGCGGGTGCCGCGCAGCGCGGCCGGGTCGATGCCCGCCTGTTCGAAGGCCTCCCAGGCCGTCTCCAGCAGCAGCCGCTGCTGGGGCTCCATCGCCGCCGCCTCGCGGGGGCTGATGCCGAAGAACTCGGCGTCGAACCGGTCCGCGTCGTGCAGGAAACCGCCCTTGGTGGCGTAGGTCTTGCCGGGGGTGGCCGGGTCGGTGGTGAAGAGCGATTCGAGGTCCCAGCCGCGGTTGGTGGGGAATCCGCCGACCGCGTCGACCTCGCCGCTGACCGCACGCCACAGGTCCTGCGGAGACGCGATCCCTCCCGGGAGCCGGCAGGCCATGCCGACGATCGCGATGGGCTCGTCCAGGGCTGCGGCCCCGTCCGCATCGTCATCCAGGCCCTGGTCCTGGTCCTGGTCCTGGTCCAGTCTGCGGAGCTGGTCACGGAGGTGTTCGGCGAGTGCCGCCGGCGTCGGGTAGTTGAAGAGGATGCCGGAGGGCAGCGAGAGCCCGGTGGCCGCGTTCAGCGCGTTGCGCAGCTCGACGGCCGCGAGGGAGTCGAAGCCCAGGTCCTTGAAGGGCGTGTCGCCGTCCACGTCGCGCGCCGATCCGTGGCCGAGCACTGCTGCCGCGTGCGCGCGCACCAGCTCCAGCTCGTCGCCGCGCGGCGCGGACCGCTTCGGACGGTTCCGCCGCGCGGTAGCGGCGCGGACCTGGGCCGGCCGGATCGGGGAACCGTCCAGCCAGTAGGGCTCGCGCTGGAAGGCGTACGTGGGCAGGTCCACCAGTCCCGAACCGGGCAGGAACTGCTCCCACTCCACCTCCACGCCGTTGGCGTGCGCCTCTGCGAACGAGGTCAGGAAGCGGGCCGGTCCGCCGTCGCCGCGCCGCAGCGACCCGACGACGACGGTGCCGCGGACGCCGGCCTGGTCGGCCGTGTCGCTGAGGGCCGAGGTGAGCACCGGGTGGGCGCTGACCTCGACGAAGACGCGGTGCCCGGCGTCGAGCAGGGCGCGGGTGGTCTCTTCCAGGCGGACGGTCTGGCGGAGGTTGCGCAGCCAGTATGCGCCGTCGAGCTCTTCGCCGTTCAGCGGCTGTGCGGTGACGGTGGAGAAGAACGTGATGTCACCGGTACGGGGCGTGATGTCGGCCAGCAGCTCCCGCAGCTCGTCCTCCAGCGAGTCGACGTGGGCGGAGTGGGAGGCGTAGTCGACCGGAATGGTGCGGGCGCGGTACCCCTTGGCCTCGCCCTGGGCGACGAGGTCGGCCAGGGCCTGCGGGTCGCCGGAGACGACCGTGCTCTCGGGGCCGTTGTGTGCGGCGATGTCGATCGCGCCGCCCCACGGGGCGATGAGCTCGCGGACCGCGTCGGCCGGTAGGGCCACCGACACCATGCCGCCCGTGCCGGCCAGCTTGGCGATCGCGCGGCTCCGCAACGCGACGGTCTTCGCCGCGTCCTCGAGCGTCAGCGCACCGGCGACCACGGCCGCCGCTATCTCGCCCTGCGAGTGGCCGACCACCGCATCCGGCTCGATGCCCACCGAGCGCCACAGCGCCGCCAGGGACACCATCACCGCCCACAGCGCGGGCTGCACCACGTCCACCCGGTCGAAGTCCGGCGCACCGTCCGCACCGCGCAGCACGTCCAGCAGCGACCAGTCCGTGAACGGCGCCAGCGCCGCCTCGCACTCCAGCAGCCGACCGGCGAACACCGGGGAGGAGTCGAAGAGCTCGAGCGCCATGCCCTGCCACTGTGAGCCCTGACCGGGGAAGACGAACACCGTCTTGCCCGCACCGTCCGGCACCGCACGACCCGACACCACACCGGCCGCGGGCACGCCCGCGGCCAACGCCCGAACGCCCTCCAGGAGCTCCTCGCGGGTCTCCCCCACGACCACCGCGCGGTGGTCGAACCGAGCACGCGACACCGCCAGCGATCGACCCACCGCAGCGGCGTCCAGCTCCGGACGCCCCTCCAGGAACGACGCCAGCCGCTCCGCCTGACCGGCCACTGCCTCGGCCGACCTGCCCGACAGCACCCACGGCACCACACCGGGGCCGGACTCGGCGCCGGGCGGCTCCTCCTCCTCCTCGGCCGCCGCCGACTCGGGGCGCCAGTCCGAGAGCACGACGTGGCAGTTCGTACCGCCCACGCCGAACGAGCTGACACCGGCGTAGAGCGGCTCGTCCGGCCGCGGCCACGCTTCGAGGCCGCGCTGCACGGCGAGCTTCAACTCGTCGAACGCGATGTCCGGGTTGGGGGTTTCGAAGTTCAGGCTCGGCACGAGCTCGCGGTGGCGGATGCAGAGCGCCGCCTTCAGCAGGCCGACGATGCCGGCGGCACCTTCGAGGTGTCCGACGTTGGTCTTCACCGATCCGACGCGGAGCTCGGATCCGTCCACGCGGCCGTCACCGAGCACCGCGCCCAGGGCCGACGCTTCGATCGGGTCGCCCACTTTGGTGCCGGTGCCGTGCAGTTCGACGTACTGCACCTGCTCCGCGGACACCTCGGCGCGCTCGTACGCCTGTCGCAGGACGTCCTGCTGGCCGGCCGGGCTGGGGACGGCGAGGCCTTCGGTCGTCCCGTCGTTGTTCATCGCGCTGCCGTGCAGCACGCAGTAGACCGGGTCGCCGTCCGCCAGGGCGGCGTGCAGCGGCTTGAGCACCACGAACGCGCCGCCCTCACCGCGTACGTATCCGTTCGCCCTGGCGTCGAACGTGAAGCTGATGCCGTCCGGCGACAGTGCGCCGAGCCGCTCCGGGCCGATGGTGCTCTCCGGCACCAGGTTGAGGTTGACACCGCCGGCGATGGCCATGGCGGACTCACCGCGGCGCAGGCTCTCGACGGCCAGGTGCACGGCGACCAGCGAGGAGGACTGGCCGGTGTCCACGGCCGCACTCGGTCCGTGCAGACCCAGGGTGTAGGAGATCCGGTTGGCGATGACGCCGCGGTTGAGGCCGGTCAGGGTGTGGCGGGTGATGCCTTCGGCCCCGTGCTGGCGCGTGAGGGTGGCGTAGTCGTCGGCGATGACACCGACGAAGACACCGGTCCGGCTGTCGGCGAGATCGGAGGGGACGATCCTGGCGTCCTCCAGTGCTTCCCAGGCGAGCTCGAGCATCAGCCGCTGCTGCGGGTCCATCGACGACGCCTCACGCGGGCTGATGCCGAAGAACCCCGCGTCGAAGCCGCTGACGTCGTCGAGGTAGCCCCCCGGCCGAGCGGGCAGTTCGGGGCGGCCGGCCGGGGGCGCGCCGATCGCGCTGCGGCCGTCGCGCAGCAACTGCCACAGTTGCGCGGGGTTCTCCGCATGCGGCAGTCGGCAGGACATACCGACGATGGCGATCGCCTCGGTCGTTGTCGACGTGTCAGCTTGGATTTCAACCATGGTCGAGTGGCCCTACCTATTGATACGTACGATGCCTGGGCGGAGGCTCGGCACCGCAGCCGTGCTGCGGCGCCGAGCCCGTGTGATGTCCGTGGCGGCTGGTGAGCCGCGTGGGGAGACGAACGATCCGGAGCCGGACCGGATCCGAGAGCGGGGGCTCTTCGATGTCAGCTACGCGCTGGCGATCGGCTCGTACTGCGAGACGAGCACCCGCTTGATGACTTTTCCGCTGGGCCCCAACGGGAGGGCGTCGGTGAACTCGACCCGCCGGGGGTACTTGTATGCGGCGAGACGCTGTTTGGCCCATTCGATGATGTCTTCACCCGATCCAGAGGTGATTTCCTCCGGCCGGGCGGGCACGACGACCGCCCAGACCTCCTCACCCAGCACGGGGTGCGGAACACCGATGACCGCCACCTGTGCCACGGCCGGGTGCCCGACGAGGATCTCCTCGATTTCGAGCGGGTAGACGTTGTAGCCGCCGCGCAGGATCAGGTCCTTCTTGCGGCCCACGACCGACAGGTAGCCGTCGTCGTCCAGCCTGCCGAGATCGCCGGTGAGGAACCAGCCGTCGATCAGGACCTCGGCGGTGGTCTCGGGACGGCCGAGGTATCCGGACATGACGCTCGGACCGCGCACCACGATCTCGCCGACCTCACCGACGGGCAGGAGTTCGATCCCGTCGGCGTTCGGCCGGGCTATGCCGACGGTGACGCCGGTGATCGGAACACCGACCGTTCCGGAGCGGAAGGTGATCCCCGGATAGTGGTAGGCGACGCTGCAGGAGGTCTCGGTCATCCCGTAGCCCTCGTACACGGGACAGTCGAACACGCTTCGAACGTCCTCGAGGGTTTTGACCGGGAGGGCGGATCCGCCGCTGTACACGCGGTCGAGCCGGGGAACCTGTCCTCCCTTGGCCACCGCATCGAGCAACCCGACGTACATGGTCGGCACGCCCATGAACACCGTGCACCGGTGTTCCGTCATCAGCGCGAGGGCCTCTCGTCCGGAGAACCTCGGCATCATGACGATGGATATGCCGGCGCGAAAGCCGGTCAGCATGCCGCAGATCTGACCGAAGCCGTGCGACAGCGGCAGACAGCCGAGCAGTACGTCGTCACTCCGGAACGTGTACGGAGTGGTGACCATCCTTTCGACGTTGTGCAGGACGTTCCGGTGGGTGAGCATGACCCCCTTCGGCTTGCCCGTCGTACCGGACGTGTAGAACACGACCGCCACGTCGTCGGGTTCCCGCACCGCGGAATCGTCGATCGGCGTCGCGTGCTGTGCCGCGTCCTCCAGGTCGACCGTGCCCGCGGGGCCCGGGCCGACGGTGAGGAGCACCGTGCCGAGCGGCTCCGCCGCCTTGCTCGCCTGGGCGAGCAAGGCGGCGGCGCACACCAGGAAGCGGGCGTCGGCATCGGTCAGGACGTGGTCGATCTCCGCCGCGGTCGACATGACGTTCAGCGGGATCGCGACGGCGCCGGCCGCCAGCACGCCGAAGTACACGACGGGGAACTGCGGGGTGTCGACCAGGAGCAGAGCGACCCGATCTCCTGGCCGTACCCCGTTGGCCCGCAGCACGGAGGCGTAGCGGCGCGCCTGTTCCCACAGCCACCCGTAGGTGTAGTGCTCGGACTGGTAGATCAAGGCAGAGTGGTCGGGTCGCTGCGCCGCCGTGTCGGCCAGCACGCCGGCAACTGAGATGGTCATCGCTACCGCAGTCCGTCTTCCGCGGCGGTGCGGGCGCCGCCACCGCGGAGCCCGGACGTGAACCAGTCCCGGGCGCTCGCGGTCGGGATGCCCAGTTCCTTCCAGACCCCGTCCAGGGCCCGGGCGAATTCCTCGACCTCGTTCTGGTCGTGCACGGCCGACGGCGCGATGCGCAGGATCTCCTCGCCCGCGGGCACGCTGGGCGCGTTGATGGACTGCACGTAGATCCCGTGCCGCTCGAACATCAGCTGGGACGCCCGCTTGCACAGGTCGTCGTCACCGATGAAAGCCGCGACGATGTGGGAGTCCGTCGAGATGAACGGGATGTCGGCCTCGATCAGAAGCTTGTGCAGGTGCTGCGCGTTCTCCGAGAGGAGCTTCCGCTCGACATCGGAGGACCGGAGGTACTGGACCGACGCCAGCGCACCGGCCGCGACCGCCGGCGGCAGCGAGGTGGTGAAGACGAACGAGCGCGAGTAGGTCCGCACCGCGTCCACGAGGGCCGCCGGTCCCGCTATGTAGCCGCCGACCGTTCCGTACCCCTTCGCCAGGGTACCCATCACGACCGTGAACCGGTCGGCGATGCCTTCCCGCGCGGCGATGCCGGCGCCCTGCGGGCCGTACATGCCGACCGCGTGGACCTCGTCGACGAAGGTCGTGGCACCGTACTTGTCCGCGATGTCGGCGATCTCGGCGAGCGGCGCGACGTTGCCCGACATGGAGTAGACGGATTCCACGACGATGAGCTTCGGGCTGTCGGCGGGAGCCGCAGCGATGAGTTCTTCCAGGTGGGCGACGTCGTTGTGCCGGAAGACGTGCTTCTTCGCGCCGCTGTGCCGGAGACCGTCGATGATCGAGGCGTGGTTCTTCGCGTCGGAGAAGACGATGGTGTCCTTCGGCAGCCCCGCGAGGATGGAGAGGGACCCCTCGTTGGCCGTGTAGCCCGACGTGAAGAGGAGAGCGGCCTCCTTGCCGTGCAGATCCGCCAGCTCGTTTTCGAGGAGGACGTGGTAGTGGTTGGTTCCACCGATGTTGCGGGAGCCGCCGGAGCCCACGCCGTGCGTGTCGATCGCAGCGTGCATGGCCGCGATGACCTCGCTGTTCTGCCCCATCCCCAGATAGTCGTTGCTGCACCAGACACTTACTTCGGAGTCGACCCCGTCGCGCCGCGCGCTGGCCATGGGGTACTGACCGGAACGACGGCCGATCTCCAGGAACTCGCGCTTGCTTCCAGCAAGATCTTCAGCGGTGTTCCCACTCAGGTATGACGCCAGGTGAACGTTCATTCACTCGCCTTCTCGACGTAGCGGTTGGATTGACCTGCGAACCGGGAGGTGCGCTAGGCGTATTTCGACTTCAGGAGCACCTTGTCGGGCTTGCCGTTGCTGTTCATCGGCAGCTCGCCCAAGACGTGGATCTTCTCCGGCACGTGAATCGGGGAAAGCGCCTCAGCAATTCCCGCGCGGATGTCTTCTATGTCGACCACCTCGGCCGGATCGCATTCGATCGCGGCGTGGATGTGATCGCTTCCGTCCGCGTCCTGTACGCCGTAGACGGCGGCGTGCCGGACACCCGGGTGGGAGAGGATTTCCGCCTCGAGAACGATGGGGTGGACCTTGACGCCGCCGACCTTGATGACGTGGGCCACCCGGCCCAGGAGGGTCAGGTAGCCGCGCTCGTCGAGACGGCCGATGTCGCCGGTGAAGTACCAGCCGTCACGGAGGACCTGCGCAGTCAGTTCCGGGTTGCCGTTGTAGCCGTCCATCATCTGGGGCGAGCGGACACGGACCTCGCCGATTTCCCCTACGGCCAGCTGTTCGCCCGAGTTCGAGTTGCAGACGGTGACCTCCACCTCGGGGAAGGGCCGGCCGACGGTGGCCGCGAGTTCCGGGTCTCCGTGCTCCTCGGGCGTCAGGATCGTGATCCGACCGCTCTCGCTCGTGGCGTACCCCTGCGCCAGGGAAGCGCCGAAGATCTGGTAGCCCTGCGCGATGCGAGCGGGCGCCGCGGGGCTGCCGCCGTAGACGATCCTCTTCAGCGAAGACAGGCCCGCGGCCTCAAAAGCGGCCCTGTCGCGGATTCCTCGCTCGAGCAGGTGGTCGATGACCTGGAACACGTGGTTCGTCGCCATGAACGTCCACGAGACCTCCTTCTCCGCGGAGACCGTGTCCACGAACTTCTCGGCGTCGAAGGTCTCGTGGAGGTAGAGCGCTCCACCCAGGGCGAAGACGGCGTCCGCCATCGTGGCGACGCCGTGGCTCAGGGGGGTCGACACCAGGATCGACGCGCAGTCGTATTCGCGACCGACGCCCATCCACGCACGCATGGTGGCTTCCCACGCGCGGCCCGACAGCCGGATGCCCTTGGGGCGTCCCGTGCTGCCACTCGTGAAGCCGATGAAGGCCAGCGCATCCGGGTCCCACGACACGGCGTCGGGGATCTCGGCGACATCGACCCCGGCGGCCCCATCGCTTTCCCCGCGCTGGATCCGCGTGACGGGGATTCCGCTGCCGTCGGCGAGCTCTGCCGCGCGCTCCGCACCCTCGGCATCGGCATAGATGGTGACGGCTTCGGTTTCGCGCAGGATCTGGATCTGGTGATCCAGCGGAAGGACCGTCGCCCTGGTACCGGGATTGGTGGTTCGCACGTAGCACACGGCGCCGCCGAGCAGATGTGTCGCGTAGCGCACGGTGAGCATTTCCGGGCTGTTGGGCGCGACCAGAATCGCGACGACGTCCCCCTTACCCACTCCGCGATTGCGCAGTGCGAGGAACGCGTCGGTCACGGACCGGACCAGGTCACCACCGGAGAAGGCTTCACCGCGCCAATGGACGAATTCACGATCCGGCGCGGCTGCGAGCAGTGAGAGGATCTCCGAGGCATAACTCTTGCTGGCACTCCACCAATGCTCGGGCAGGCTCATGGGACCTTCCTTTGATTTGCCAACTATAACGACGTTATCCAATTGGGCAGTTCAATCTTCCCCGCGCCATAGGAGTAAGTGGGAGATCGTTCGACGGGCTATAACGGAGTACCGGAAGGCGTCCCGCCCGGGGTGCCGATCGGGGTAGCCGTTCGGGGTAGCCGATCGGCGCGCGCCGTTCGGGGTAGCCGGTCGGAGGGCTCCGTTCGGGGTAGCCGATCGGGTACCCGGGCGCCTCGGGTGGCGGGTCGGTGGCGCCGCGGGGGCGCGCGTGACGGCCGTCTCGGCTGCGGATCACGCGGGAGGCGCCCGCCGGTGGCGAAAGAGATGTCGCCGTTCGCGGGGCGGGGGCAGGGCGGGGCGGTGGGTCGCGAGGCCCTGACGGCGCCTCAGTGGCGGCCGGGAGCTAGAGCCGCGTGCAGGACCCTAGCGGGGCATCGCGGAGGTCACGGGCACGGACCCCCGCCCTCGGGCGGGGGTCCGGTCGGTGGAGGTGCCGGGGGGAGTCAGGCGCGGGCGCACATGTGTATGGACATGACGCCCGACATGTCGAAGTGGCGGATCCGCAGATCGGTCCCGTTGTACGCGACCTCCAGGCGGCCGAACAGGTCCTGGGCGCCCATCGGGTACCAGGGGAGGTTGATCCCGAAGTCGTCCTTCACCGTCTCGGGCACCTTCTGCGCGGAGGAGGTGGAGACGTCGGGGTCCGTGAGGTGCGCCGGGCCGGTGAGGACCTGGAGGTCCAGCCGACCGCGGTGCATGGACCAGCGGCCGGTCCAGGTGCCGGCGATGCCGGACCAGACGATCGTCCAGGTGCCGTCCTCGCGGACGGTGGCCCGGCCGGTGTCCTTGCGGCCGCCGATGCCGCCGCCGGGCAGGGTGGATCTGATCGTCCACGCGCCCTTGACGAACTCGGCGAAGGCCCGGCCCACCACTCCCGTGGCGGCGGGCGTGGGTGTGGGCGGTGCCGTGGCCGTGGCCGTGGCCGACGGCGAGGCCGGTGCGGAAGGCGAGGTGGACGCGGCGGATGTGGTGGAAGGGGCAGGAGAGGTGGGAGAGGTGGCCGGCTTGTCCTTGCCCGTGCAGGCGGACAGCAGCGCCGCGCCGGCACCGAGCGCCAGGTAGCGCAGGGTGGTGCGGCGGCCGATCAACCTGGCCGCCGTGCGTATCTCTCGTACCGTCATCAGGTCCCCCGGAACGTGCAGTTGGATCTTGCCGGAGTGTACGGGCCGCCGCCGCGTGCCCCCGGGGCCCGGGCCGGGGTGCCCGATCGGCCGCGCGGGAGTCGTGGGCCTGCGGATCCTGGGTCAGCATGGGGTACGGCCTGCACACCCGACCGAGGAGGGCCGAGATGGCCTCGATGACGACGGTGCTCGCCGCGTCGCTGGCCCTGGCGGCAGGCGTGGGCACCCCCAGCCCCGGACAGGGCGCGGTGAGCGTCTCCGGCACCTTCCGGAAGGCCGCCGACGACGCCGGGTACGGCGCGGTCACCTACGCCCCCGGGCACGTACCCGCCGGCAGCCGGATCCGGGTGACCGAGCGGGCCGGCGCGCAGGGCACCTGGATCGAGCTGCGGCTGGAGGGCGTCAAGGCGAACCGGACCTTCGGCGCGCACGTGCACCGCAAGCCCTGCGGGACCGATCCGGCGGCCGCCGGATCGCACTACCAGGACCTCGCCGACCCGGTGCAGCCCTCCGTCGACCCGGCGTACGCCAACCCGCGCAACGAGGTCTGGCTGGACCTGACCACGGACGCGCGCGGCGACGGCCGTTCGCAGACGGCCGTCACCTGGCGGATCCGGGTCGGCGACGCCCGCTCGGTCGTGGTGCACGAGCACCCGACCGCCACGGGGCCGGGCCATGCGGGGAGCGCCGGGTCGCGCCTCGCGTGCCTCACCGTGCCGTTCGTCTGACCCCCGTCCGTCACCCTGCGCGGGCGTTCGCCGACCGGGCGGGCCGGACGCGTACATATATGCACGGGGTTTCCCGAATGCGGGCCAACTCCCTCTGATCTAGCTCAAGTTACCTGTCGCGCGGGGCCGTGCGGTCCCACACTTGGGGCAGTTGCCGGAGCTCTCTTGAGGGGATGCCGATGCGGGACAGCCATCGCGGTGAGGCCGAGCGACTGTTGCAACGGGCCGTGGACGAGGAGGCCCGGCGGGCTGCCGGGACGGGTGCACCGGTCGACCGGGAGGCCCTGCTGGCGCGCGGCCTTCGGACACTGGACGCGCTCGCGGCGAGCGCCGCCGACGAGTACGAGGCGTACGTACGGGCCCTGGACGAGGCGGCCGACGGGGAGGAGTCCCTCGGCGAGGCCTTCCGGCGGCAGGACACCTCGACGGCGTTGCTGGTCACGGCGGTGGCGGCGGTCGCGGCCGCCGGCGTGGACCTCTCGCTGGGCGTGGCGGCGGGGACGGCCCTGGTCGCCGGTGCCGTCACCGGGGTCGCCGGTGCGGCCGCCGCGGTCGCCAAGGTGACGGCCCTGCACCTGCCCGCCGCGAACCGCCGGGCCGGCGAACGGGGGCGGCCCGGCGGACCCGAGCAGCTGAGGCTCCAGTGGCTGACGGCGCTGGAGGTGCGCGGTATACGCCCGTTCCTGGAACAGCAGCGGGCAGTGGCGGCCGCGGCCCGCCAGGCCGCCCGGCAGGCCCCGCGCCCCGCCGCCGGCCCGCAGCTGCGCGGCGGCGACCGCAGCACGGAGGCCCGGCGGCGCCGCACACTGGAGCAGTCGTGGGCACAACTCCCGCAGGCCGCGGCCGCGTTCACCGGGCGGCGGGCCGAGCTCAGCCGGATCGCGCAGTGGGTGCAGGCGGCACGGGCCAGCACGGAGACCCGCCCGGTGGTCGTCGTCCTGCACGGCGGGCCCGGAGCCGGCCGCACGGCCCTGGCGCTGCGGGCCGCGGACGCCCTGCGCGACCAGTTCCGGGGCGCGTGCGTGGTGGACCTGCGGGGCGGCGGCCCGACCGACGGGGAAGCCGGCGGCGCGACCGGTGAGCAGGCCGGCGGCGCCACCGGCGGCGGGGAGGCGCCGCTGCCGACCCGGGAGGCACTGCTGCACCTGCTGAACCGGCTGGGCGCACCCCGCGAGCAGCTGCTGTTCCGCGACGGTGCCTCGGCCGGGCAGCAGGTGCGGCGGCTCGCCGAGCTCTACCACCAGCACCTGCAGGGGCTGCCCGTCACGGTGGTGCTCGACGACGCGGTGGACGCCGAGCAGGTCCGGATGCTCGTGCCCGAGCGGTCCGAGAGCCTGGTCCTCGTGACCGCGCGGCAGCCGCTGGAGCTGCCCGACACCAAGGCCTGGGTGTACCAGCTCCCCGTGGAACCGCTGGCCGACACCGACGCCGCCGACCTGCTCCGGGCAGCGGCGGACACCACCGGCGACGGCCGGGAGGACCCCCCGCCCGGACTCCTCGCCGTGGCCGGCGGACTGCCGCTGGCCCTGCGCGTCCTCGCCCCGGTCGCCGCGACCGCTCCGGAAGCCCTGGCCGCAGCCGCCGAGACGCCGCCCGCCCCCGCCCCCGCCGCCGGGACGCCCGGGTCCGGGCTGGAGCGGGCCCTCGGCCTCGCCTACGCCTGCCTGCCCGAGGAGCGACGCCGGCTGCTGCGCCGCCTCACCCTGGCCGGGCGGGCCTCCCTCGGCCCGTCGGCCGCGGCGGCGCTCATCGACACGGACCGGGCGGCCGCCGGACGGCTGCTCCACGAGCTGGCCCGGGCGGGCCTGCTGGACCCCGTACGCGGGGAACGGTTCCGCATGCACGACGCGGTGCGCTCGTACGCGGCGGCGCGGCTGGCCGCCGACGAGGACCGGGCCGAGTCCTCGGCCGCGCACGGCCGGCTGATCCGCAATCACGCGCAGCTCGCGGACGCCGTGATCCGGATGGTCGACGGCAAGACGTCGACCCGCGCCGACCACTTCGGCGGCCACGGCTTCCCCTCCCTCGACGCGGCACTGCGCTGGCTGGACGAGGAATCGAGCTTCATCACCGCGGCGCTGCGGCACACCGAGGACGTCGACCTCCAGGCGGTGCTGGACCTGCTGGGCGCGCTGTGCGACTTCTGCCTGCTGCGCGGGGATCTGTACCGGCTGGGCGAGATCAACGAGCTGACCCAGGCGGTGGAAGCGGCCCGCCGGGGCCAGCCGGGCCAGGGCCGGCTCGTCCGATCGGTGCAGTGGCGCACCGGCATCGCCGCCCGCCAGCTCGGCGAACTGGACAAGGCCCGCACCACCCTGACGTCGGTCGTCGACCAGTACCGGCAAGCACAGCAGGACGCCGGGGCGGGCATGGCGCTGATCTCGCTCGGCATCACCCTCCACCACCAGGGGCAGCTGGCGGAGGCGGCGGCCCGGATCCGCGAGGCACTGGAACTCCAGGAGCCCGACAAGCTCGCCGGCGACCGGGCCTGGGGCCTGCACGCCCTGGCCGCGGTGGAACGCGACCGGGCACGGCTCGCCGAGGCCATGGCCCTGCTCGAACAGTCACTGGCCCTGCACCAGGAGAACGAGAGCGTGCACGGCGAAGCCTGGGCGCACTTCCAACTGGGGCAGGTGTACCTGCGGCTCGGCGCGGTACCGCGGGCCGAGGAGGAGCTGCGGCTCGCCCTCGACCTGTACGGGCGCACCCGCGACGACCGCGGCCGGGCCTGGGCCCTGACCCAGCTGGGCCGGGCCCGCGTGGTGGACGCGGACCCCGGACCGGCCGCGGACCAGCTACGGGAGGCGCTGGCCCGGCACCGGGAAGCGGAGGACGCCCGCGGCGAGGCGTGGACCCTGTACTACCTCGGGCAGGCGCTGGAGGAGGCCGGCGACCTCGACCAGGCCGTACGGGAGCTGGAGCGGGCCCGGACCATGTTCTCGCGGATGCGTGACGTGTACGGGCTGGCGTACACCCGGCACCACTCGGGCCGCGTCACCCGCGACCAGCGGGCCGCCCAGACCGGCAACCTGAAGAACTCCGGCTTCGCCCGACAGCTCCTCGTCGACGCCCGGGCCGACTTCCGGCGGATCGGCCTCGCCCACGGGGAGGCCTGGACCTGCATCGAGCTGGCGGTCGTCGACGCCGGCAACGAACGGGTCGAACAGGCGCTGGGCCTGTGCGAGGAGGCCGCCCGGCTGTTCATCTCGTACGGGGACCGGCGGGGGGAGGACTGGGCGCGGTTCCTGCGGTGCACGCTGCTGCCGTACGCCGTGCCGGGGATCGCTGGCGTGGAGGAGGCACGGGCCGAGCTCGCCCGCCTGGCGGAGGCGCCGCATCCGGCGCGGGACGGCCGGCTGGGGGACTGCCTGGACGCGTACGCGGTGGTGCTGGGGCGGGGGGTGGACCCGGCCGAGGGGTGGCAGGCGTGGCGCCTGGGCCTGACCCCGGCCCTCGGGGCCCGCGAGATCATGGGCGTCCCCCTGCCGATGTCCCCCTGACGGCCCGCAGCGTTCCCCGGGCCGGGGTGCCGACCGCACCGCCGGCTCGCCGTACCGCTGCGCGAAGCCGTTCCCCGGCGGCCCCCGCCCCACGCCGCTGCGCGCAGCCGTCTTCTCCCTGGGCCGGCCGCGCGGCCGGCTCGCCGCATGCCGCTGCGCGGACCGGTTCCCTGGTGGCCCCTGCCGCATGCCGCTGCGCGGACCGGTTCCCCACCCCGCCCCTTCCCGAAACCGGGCTCCGCCCGGACCCCTGCGGGCTCCGCCCCCGTACCCCCGCGCCTCAAACGCCGGCGGGGCTGGAAGATCAGCCCGCGCGGCGTTTGAGCGCACCGGGCGCGCAGCGCCCGGAACGGGCTCCGGAGCGAAGCCCCGACTCCCAGCCGCCGACGCGCATCCCAGCCCCGCCGGCGTTTGAGGCGCAGGGGCCGGGGGCGGAGCCCCGGTTTCGGGAAGGGGCGGGGTGGGGAACGGCTCCGCGCAGCGGCAGCGAACCCCGCAGCGGCATGCCGGACGACCCGCCCGGCGGTGTGCACCGTCGGGCGGGGTCGCGAACCCGGGCCCCGGCAACCGGGCCCGCGCCACCGCGCCCTGGCCGAGGGCGGCCGTGCCTCCGGACGGTGCCGCGAGGCCGGGGCCGCGCCGCCAGGCCGGTGGCAGGCGGGGCCGGGGGCCAACAGACCAGGCCGGGGCCGTCAGGCCGGGCCGGGGGCCAACAGACCGGGCCGGGGCCGTTAAGCCGGAGCCGTTGGGCCGGGCCGGGGGCCGGCAGGGCCGGGGCCGTTAGGCCGGGGCCGCGCCGCCAGGCCGGGGTAGGGCCAGGGCCGTCAGGCCGGGCCGGGGGCCGGGTGGGCCGGGCGGGGCGGTGGTCGCGGCGGCTAGGCCGAAGGGGTCGGCTTCGGGGTGGGGGCCGGCTCCGGCGCCTCCTCGAAGTCCACCCGCCCCATGTGCCGGTTCATCGACTTCATCAGCCCCCACACCCCGAGGGCGAGGGCCGCGAAAACGAGGAAGCCCAGGACCCCGGGCGTCACCTTGTTCTTGTCGAAGGTGTCGCCGGCCAGCGGAACGAGCTGGATCAGTGCAGCCTGTGTAGCGCTCATGGCTACGCATTCTCCCGGATGCCCGCGAAGAGGTCGGACTCGGGGAGGGAGGTGTCGACGAGCGACTTGGCGAGCTCGTACTCCTCCGTGGGCCAGACCTCCTTCTGGATCTCCATGGGGACGCGGAACCAGCCGCCGTCGGGGTCGATCTGCGTGGCGTGCGCGATGAGCGCCTTGTCGCGGATCTCGAAGAAGTCGGCGCAGGGGACGTGCGTGGTCAGGGTCCGCTCCTTGCGTTCGAACTCCTTCCACCGCTCCAGCCACTCCCCGTAGGGGGACTCCATGCCGCGGGAGAGCAGCGCCTCGTGGAGGGCGATGGTGCGCGGCTTGTTGAAGCCCTGGTTGTAGTAGAGCTTCTGCGGCTGGTGGACGGGGCCGAATTCGGCCTCGGGGTACTTCTCGGCGTCGTTCGCGCCGTCGAAGGCCACCATCGTGATCTTGTGGGTCATGATGTGGTCGGGGTGCGGGTAGCCGCCGTTCTCGTCGTACGTGGTGATGACCTGCGGCCGGAAGGCGCGGATCTTCTGCACCAGGCGGCCGGCCGCCTCGTCCACGTCCTCCAGGGCGAAGCAGCCTTCGGGCAGCGGGGGCAGCGGGTCGCCCTCGGGCAGGCCGGAGTCGACGTAGCCGAGCCATTCCTGCTCGACGCCGAGGATCTGGCGGGCTTCCTCCATCTCCTTGGCGCGGACTTCGTGGATGTTCTCCTCGATGTACTTGTCACCCTGGAGCTTGGGGTTCAGGATCGAGCCTCGCTCGCCGCCGGTGCAGGTGACCACCAGCACGGGCACCCCCTCGGACACGTACTTGGCCATGGTGGCCGCGCCCTTGCTCGACTCGTCGTCGGGGTGGGCGTGGACGGCCATCAATCGCAGCTGCTCGGTCAAGACAGGATCCTCTGTGATTCGTCAGGCGGACGGCTCCTATAGTGACCGAATCGGGGGGCGGAAAAATTCCGGGGGGAGCCCGGAGCCAAGTGGAACCCGGCACTCTCGGAAGGAACGATCATGAGCACGGTGCGCGAGGGCCTGCCCGAGGGCCGCTACGGCCGGTCGGCCGACGAGCGCGCGGACCGCACGCTCAAGATCGTCGGCTCGGTGCTCGGCGCCGGCCTGCTGGCCCTCGTCGGCTGGATCGGCTGGGACTACGTCGCCGGCAAGGACGTCAGCGCCGAGGTGATCAAGTTCCAGGTGGTGTCGGACTCCGAGGTGAAGGTGCACCTGGAGGTGCGCAAGGAGGCCTCGGTGACCGGGGTGTGCACCCTGATCTCCCAGGACGAGGGGCACGGCGAGGTGGGCCGCGCGGACTTCACCTTCGCCCAGGAGCAGTCGCGCATCGACGAGCTCGTCACGCTGAAGACCACGGGCCGCGCCACTATGATCGAACTGGTCGGCTGCCAGGCGGCGGGGTCCGCGGGCTGACCTTCCCCCGGCGGGCACGCGGCACGCCGGGGCGGAACGACGGTGGCACGCCGGGCGCGGTCCGGGCGGCACTTTGGTCCCGTTGCTGCTCAGGGGCCCGATGACGCACTTCATACACATGGCGTCCTCCCCCTTTTCTTCCCGAATTGTTAGGCTCGTGGTTTCGCCCGCCACCGGCGGACAAGTAGTCCCCTGTACCGACGAGGAGCACCCGTGACCCAGACGAGCGAGAGCGTCACCTGGCTGACCCAGGCGGCGTACGACCAGCTGAAGGCCGAGCTGGACTACCTCTCTGGTCCCGCACGCACGGAGATCGCCATCAAGATCGCAGCGGCCCGCGAGGAGGGCGACCTGCGCGAGAACGGCGGTTACCACGCGGCCAAGGAGGAGCAGGGCAAGCAGGAGCTCCGCGTCCGCCAGCTGACGCAGCTGCTGGAGAACGCCAAGGTCGGCACGGCTCCGGCGGCCGAGGGCGAGGTCGCTCCGGGCACCGTCGTCACGATCGCCTTCGACGGCGACGAGGACGACACGATGTCCTTCCTGCTCGCCTCCCGCGAGTACGCCTCGGACGACTTCGAGACCTACTCCCCGCAGTCCCCGCTGGGCGCGGGCGTACTGGGCAAGAAGGTCGGCGAGGACGCCGAGTACGAGCTGCCCAACGGCAAGAAGGCCTCGGTCCGGATCCTCGACGTCAAGCCGTTCACCGGCTGATCACCCCGTAAGACGGTCGGAAGAAGACGGTCGGAAGAAGAACACGCACCCCGCTGAGCCCCCTCGGACCGGTCCGAGGGGGCTCAGCCGTTTCAGCCGATGACCGCGTAACCGGCGGCGTGCAGCGAGCGCGCGACCTCCGTGCAGTGCTCCGGGCCCTTCGTCTCCAGGTGCAGCTCGACCTCCACCTCCGTCAGCCCCAGCCGCGGATCGGTCCGTACGTGGCTGACGTCGAGCACGTTCGCGTCCAGCACCGACAGCACCGACAGCAGCCCGGCCAGCGCTCCCGGCCGGTCCGCCACCCGCAGCCGCAGCGACAGGTAGCGGCCCGCCGCCGCCATGCCGTGCCGCAGGATCCGCTGGAGCAGCAGCGGGTCGACGTTCCCGCCGGACAGGACGGCCACCACCGGGCCGGCCCCGTACAGCCCGGGCTCGCTCAGCAGCGCGGCCACCGGGGCGCAGCCGGCCGGCTCGACGACCAGCTTGGCCCGTTCCAGGCAGAGCAGCAGGGCGCTGGAGAGCTCGTCCTCCGAGACCGTGCGGACGTCGTCGAGCAGTTCGGCGATGATCCGGAACGGGACGTCGCCGGGGCGGCCGACCTTGATGCCGTCGGCCATGGTGCTCGGGTTGTCGATCGAGACGGGGTGGCCCGCCCGGAGCGAGACCGGGTACGCGGCCGCGCCCGCCGCCTGCACCCCGATCACCCGCACGTCCGGCCGGAGCGCCTTCACCGCGACGGCGATGCCCGCCGCGAGGCCGCCGCCGCCGACCCCGACGAGGATCGTGCGCACCTCGGGGCACTGCTCCAGGATCTCCAGGCCCACGGTGCCCTGGCCGGCGACGATGTCGCGGTGGTCGAAGGGGTGGATGAACACCGCGCCGGTGCGGTCCGCGTACTCCTCGGCCGCGGCCAGCGTCTCGTCGACGACGTGGCCCTCCAGTCGTACGTCGGCGCCGTACTCACGGGTCGCGGCGACCTTCGGCAGCGGCGCCCCGACCGGCATGAACACGGTCGCGTGCACGCCGAGCAGCGAGGAGGCGAGGGCCACGCCCTGTGCGTGGTTGCCCGCGCTGGCGGCGACGACGCCGGCCGCCCGCTGCTCGGGCCGCAGGCCGGCGATGCGCACGTACGCCCCGCGCAGCTTGAAGGAGCCGGTGCGCTGGAGGTTCTCGCACTTGAAGTGGACGGGGGCGCCGGTGAGGGCGGAGAGGTGCCGGCTGCCTTCCATCGGGGTGACCCGGGCGACGCCCGAGAGCATCTTCTGTGCGCCGCGGACGTCGTCGAGGATGACGGGCGGAACGGGCTGCAGCACGAGGTGGTTCATGTCGCCAGTCTCGCAGCCCCCACCGGTCACGGGCGCGTGTGCCGGCGGACCGGGCGGACCCGTGCGGAAGGGGCGAAATCCGGCCATGCGGGACGGGCTCCGGGGAGCGGCCCGTAGCGGATTCCCGCCGGATCCGTACCGGGCTCGTACCAGTCGTACCAGTTCTCCCACGCGGCGTACGAGCCGCCGCGGGGCCGCGTACTCTGTCCCCCATCCTTGTCGGCCCCACGCGAAGAGAGCTCACGGCCATGCCTTCCAACCCGGCCAATTCCGACCTGCCCGCGGCGGCTGAAACACGCGCCGAAGCCGGTCTCCTGGACTCGCTCCAGCACCAGGTGGCCGTCTTCGCACGCCGCGCCGAGCAGACCCGCCTGGGCGGGGTCGGCCAGGCCCGCAACTCGATGGACCGCGCCGCGTACCTGCTGCTGAACCGGCTCGACCTGGAAGGCCCGATGGGCGTGAAGGCCCTCGCCTGCGGCATGGGCATCGACTCCTCCACGGTCACCCGGCAGGTCGCCCCGCTGGTCGACACCGGGCTGGTCAAGCGCACCTCCCACCCCGAGGACGGGCGGGCGGTGGTCCTCGCCCTGTCGCCGCGCGGGCTGGCCCGGCTGGAGGAGGTCCGGGTGTCCCGGCGCGAGCTGATGGCCCGGGTCACGGACGACTGGAGCGAGGAGGAGCGGGAGGCGTTCACCGGACTGCTGACCCGCTTCAACAGCTCGCTGTCGGAGCTGATGGGCACCGTGTCGGAGGCCGGGCCCGCCTCCTGAGGCAGCCCGCGTCCGACCCCTTGACCGGGGCGGTGCCCCTGCCCGCACCATATGCCGTGTGGACCACCGAGCGGGGCCCTACGCCGAGTTCGAGGCCTTCGTCGCGGGCGCGGCGGGGCGGCTCCTGCACGTCGCGGTCCTGCTGACGGCCGAGGCCGGTGCCGCGTCGGCCACCGCGTCCGGCGCCGACTGCCCGGCCGCCCGCCGGCTGCTGGCAGGCGCGCTGGCCCGTACGTACGCCGACTGGGAGCGGTTGCGCGGCGACGACCCCTACGACCACACCCGCCAGGAGCTGTGCGCCGCCTTCGCCCGCACCGGGCGCCGCCACCACGGCGGCCGGGGCGTTCTCGCCCCGCTTCCCCCTCTGGAACGGCTCGTGCTCGTGCTGTGCGTGTACGAGGGGGTGGCGCACGAGGTCGCGGCCGCGCAGCTGGGGCTGCCGGTCGAGCGGGTGCGGGTGCTGTCCGGGCGGGCGGTGGCCGCGCTGCGGGCCCGCCGCGGGGAGGCCGCATGAGCGTCCCCGACCGCAAGGAGACCCAGGTCAGGCGGCTGATGGAGGGGCCGTACCCGGTGGTGCCGGCCGGGCTGGCGGCCGCCGCCGCGGCCCGCGGGGACCGGCTGCTGCGCCGCCGGCGCATCCTGCGCCGGGCCGGCTGGACGCTGCTGCTGGCGGCGGCGGTGGCCTTCGCGGTGTGGGCCTCGCTGGCCCACCCGTGGGAGGTCCCGCCGAGCGATGTCTCCCCGCCCCTGGAGGGCTGGTAGCCACCGCCCGGCGGTGTCGTCGGTCCGTCAGCCGAGGGCCTGGGTGAGGTCCGCGATCAGGTCGTCGACGTTCTCGATGCCGACGGAGAGGCGGACCAGGTCCCCGGGGACCTCCAGGGCAGAGCCGGCGACCGAGGCGTGCGTCATCCGGCCCGGGTGCTCGATGAGGGACTCGACGCCGCCGAGGGACTCGCCGAGGGTGAACAGCTTGGCCCGGTTGCAGACCTCGACGGCCGCTTCCTCGCCGCCGTTGACCTGGAAGGAGATCATGCCGCCGAAGTTGCGCATCTGCTTGGCGGCGATCTCGTGGCCCGGGTGCTCGGCCAGGCCCGGGTAGAGGACCGTGTGCACCTTGGGGTGGCGGGTCAGCATCTCGGCGACCTTCGCCGCGTTCTCCGCGTGCCGGTCCATGCGCACCGCGAGGGTCTTGATGCCGCGCAGCACGATCCAGGAGTCGAAGGGGCCGGCGACGGCGCCCATCGCGTTCTGGTGGTAGGCCAGTTCCTCGCCCAGGGCGGCGTCGGCGGTGACCAGGGCGCCGCCGACGACGTCGGAGTGGCCGCCCATGTACTTCGTCAGCGAGTGCACGACGACGTCCGCGCCGAGCGCGAGGGGCTGCTGAAGGTAAGGGGAGGCGAAGGTGTTGTCCACGACCAGCTTGGCGCCGGCCGAGCGGGCGATCTCGGCGACCACGGCGATGTCGGTGATGCCGAGCAGCGGGTTGGAGGGCGTCTCGACCCAGACGGCCTTCGTCTTCGGGGTGAGGGCGGCGCGCACGGACTCCGGGTCGGAGGTGTCGGCCACCGACCACTCCACGCCCCAGCGCGAGACGACCTTCGCGAAGAGGCGGAAGGTTCCGCCATAGGCGTCGTTCGGGATGACCACGTGGTCACCGGGGGCGAGCAGCGTGCGCAGCAGGCAGTCCTCGGCCGCGAGCCCGGACGCGAAGGCCAGGCCGCGCGTGCCGCCCTCCAGCGCCGCGAGGTTCTCCTCCAGCGCGGTGCGCGTCGGGTTGGCGCTGCGGCTGTACTCGTAGCCGCCGCGCAGGCCGCCCACGCCGTCCTGCTTGTACGTGGAGACCTGGTAGATCGGGGGCACGACCGCGCCGGTCAGCGGGTCCGCCGTGTTGCCCGCGTGGATGGCGCGGGTTTCGAAGCTCTGGTGCTCGTGGCTGTCGTCGCTCATGGGCAGAGCCTAAGGCCCGTACGGCTGTGCGCCACCCCGCGGCCGGTGCCCGGGACGGGTCCTGCAACACGGCGTTCGCATTCGCCTCGGCGCGGGTCGGTCTGGTTCGCTGGAGGGCATGGAGATTCTGTGGTTCCTGATCGCCGTCGGCCTGCTCTTGGCCGCCCTCGGTCCGCTCATACGGCGCAGGCGCGCCGGCCTGCACCTGGTCCCGCCCGGCAGCCCCGACGCCGCCGACCCGGCGGACTACGGCTTCGCCCTCCAGGAGGAGCTCGACATCCGGGTCCCCGGGCCCGACCAGGACCTGATGGACGCCCTCGCGGTCGTGCAGGGGACCGGGCAGTGGCGGGCCGCCTCCCAGCTGCTGGCCGGCACCCCCCGGGACGGGGAGCTGCGCTGGCAGCGGGTCCAGGCCTTCGCCGGGGCAGCGGCCCTGGAGCTCGTGGCGCAGCCCGGGGTGGGCGCGTCCTGGCTGAAGGCGTGGCGGCTGCAGGCGGAGAAGGACGCGGGCGGCGCGCAGGTGCACGCCGAGCTGCTGGTGCAGCAGGCGTGGCGGCACTCGGGCGGCGTCGGCTCCGAGGACCACCGGATCATCCTGGAGGAGGCGCGGGAGGCCTGCCGCAAGGCGGTGCTGCTCGCCCCCGGCGACCCGGTCCCGTACGTCACGGAGCTGGCGGTCGCCCGGGCGCTGGGCTACTCGGAGGCGGAGTTCGACGACCTGTGGGCGAAGGTCATCGACGTGGCCCCGAACCACATGGGCGCCCACCTGGCCGCCCTGCACTACTGGTGCGAGAAGTGGCACGGTTCCCGGGAGAAGGCCGACGCCTTCGCGCACGCGGCGGCGGCCCGCGCCCCGCAGGGTTCGCTGCTGGCGGCCCTGCCGCTGTTCGCCGTGTACGAGCACAAGCCCGACCTGGTGCTGACCCCGTTCTGGCAGAGCGCGGTGGTGACCCGGGCGGTGGAGGGCGCGCTGTACGCGGTGCACCAGGCCCGGCCCGACGACCCGATGCTGGCGCACGTACGGCACATGCTGCTGTCGTTCCTGGTGCCGATGGAGCGGTGGGCGGAGGCCATGGAGCAGGTGCGGCACGTGGACGGCTGCGTCGGCGCCCTGCCCTGGTCCGCTTCGTCGGACCCGGCCGCCGAGTACGCGGTGTACCGCGCGCTGGCCGTCGCCGGCTACGAGGCGAACGGGGGCTCCCCGGCCACCCTGCCCCGCTGACGCACGACGCACGACGCACGACGCACGAGGTACGAGGTACGAGGTACGAGGTACGACGCGCCCCTCGTACGACGCACCACGGACGACGCACGTCGGAGCGGGCAGCACGCCGCACGCAGCGTCCTTCGGGCCATAAGGTTGCCGTAAGTGACCATGAGGCCGCATGATCCCCCCGTGGCCGTCGGGCCGGCCGGCGGGTCCGGGCGACCCCGGCTCCGCCACCGGCCCGCCTTTCGACCCGGCGCGGCCGCAGGTGTCGCACGCACCGCACCGCACCGTCAGCGCACCGCCGCGGCAGCCGGGTCGCCCGTACCCGGCCCCGGCCCCGACTGAGCGCCCGGGCGGTGCACCACGCCCACGGCACCATCGCACCGTCTTCATCCCCGGGGGGATCTGTCCCATATGGGCGCTTCACTGCGCGCGTTGCGCGCGCTCGTCCTGCTCGCAGGCTTCTATCTGCTCGGCCTCGTCCTGGTGGCCGTGCTCGCCGGCGTCGACTTCGGCGCGTACACGGCCGGGCTGCGCGGTTTCGCGCTGCTCAAACTGATCGCCGTCACCGGCGTCCTCGCCGTCCCGATCGTGCGCGGCATGTTCATGCTCCGCACCCCCAAGGGGGAGCCCGTCCCCGGCGTGCCCGTCGGCCCCGAGCAGGAGCCGGTCCTGTGGCGGGCCGTCCGCGAGGTCGCCGAACAGGTCGGCACCCGCGCCCCCGACGAGATCGTCCTGACCTCCGACGTGAACGCGGCCGTCAGCGAGGACTCGCGACTGCTCGGCCTGCTCCCCGGCACCCGCCGCCTGTACCTCGGGCTGCCGCTGATGACCGGCTTGGACGAGATGCAGCTGCGCGCCGTCCTCGCCCACGAGATGGGCCACTACGCCAACTTCGACACCCGCCTCACCCCGCTGATCGCCCGCGGGCGCGCCCAGCTCACCCGTACCGTCGCCCACTTCCACGAGCGCGCCGACGCCAAGGTCTCCAAGGAGCGGGCCCGGCAGGAGGAAAAGGCGCAGAAACGAATCGCCAAGGGCAAGAAGGCCCACGAGGTCGACACCAGCGGCCAGGGCGCCACCTACCGCGCCATGGCGAAGATCTACACCGCTTACGGCCGCTTCTACCTGCGCGCCACCCGCTCCTCCGGCCGCCGCCAGGAACTCGCCGCCGACCTGGCGTCGGTACGCGTCGCCGGCCGCGACGCCGCCGCCTCCGCCCTGCGCGAGTTCAACGCCCTCGGCCCCGCCCACGAGTTCTACATGGACTCGTACGCCACCCTCGGCCTCGGCGCCGACCTGCTGCCCCGGCCGGGGCAGGTCTTCGGCGGGCTGCGCAGCCTCCTCGACGCCCGCACCGGCGAACTCGACGACATGCGCCGCGAGCTGCCCACCGAGCCCGCCGACCCGTACGACTCCCACCCGCCGCTCGCCGAACGCGTCGCCCGCATCGAGGCCCTGCCGGACGACGGCCGCAGCCACGCCGACGCCCGCCCCGCACTGGAGCTGCTCTCGGCCCCCGAGGCCGCGCAGACCGCGCTGGAGCAGGCCGTGCTGACCCCGCAGGCGCTCGCCCTGAAGCGGGTCGACTGGCCCGAACTGGTCCACGAGAGCATGACCCGGTACGTCGACCGGGGCGCCCAGGACATCCGCGAGGCCTTCGCGGCGGAGGGCGCGGCCGCCGCCGACGGCTCGGACCGCGGCCCCGACCTGGCGGCCGTCCTCGACGCCGTCGACGCCGACCCGGACCTGCGCTGGCGCGTCGCCGACCGCTTCCCCAAGTCCGAGGAGGCCGCCGCGGCCACCGGCCGCACCGCCCGCGAGTTCGCCCGCCCCGTCGTCCGCCGGCTCCTGGGCCAGCTCGCCACCGTCGAGCTCACCGCCCGCGCCACCGCCCGCTGGGAGCTGTCCTGGTCCGACCCGGCAGCGCTGCGCTACCCGTCCGAGGAGTTCGAGGAGCAGCTGCGGTCCGCGCTGGAAGCGGCCGCCGCCGACCGGTGCGACACCGAACCGCTGCGGAAGCTGGTGCTCGCCAAGTGACCGTCGCACTCGCCGTCCTCGGCGCCCTGCTGCTCGCGGGCGCCGTCAAACTGCTGCGCGCCGTGTACTACGTGCGCAGGGCGCGGAGACTGAACGCCCGGTCGGACGCCCTGGAGGCGGAGATCGCGGCCACGCGGGCCCACACCGCCGACCTGGAGGAGCAGACCAGGGCGGAGCAGGCCGCGGCCGTCGTCGCCCTCGGCTTCGTCGCGGAGGCCGACCTCGACACCGAGCACGAGCAGCCCGTGCCCCCGGAGCGGACGGCCGCGCTGGCCGCCGTCCGCGGCGGCGACTGGCAGGCCGGCGCCGACTGGATCGACGCCGCCGGCACGGACTGGGAGGAGCGCTGGGAGCGCGTGCGCGCCCTGTCCGAGGCGGCCGCCCAGGACGACGCCTGGCTGGCGGCCTGGCAGGCGGCCCGGCCCGGCGATCCGACGGCCGCGCTCGTCGAGGCGGACACCGCCGTCATGGTCGCGTGGAACGTGCGCGGCAGCCAGTCCGGGGCCCGCACCACGCAGGAACAGTTCCGGATCTTCCGCGAGCTGCTCCTGGGGGCGGAGCGGACCGCGCACGCCGCCCAGCAGCTCGCCGACCCAGCGGACCCCGTCCCGTACATGGTGGAGCAGCCCATCGGGATGGGCCTGGGCTACCCGCACGAGCGGTACGAGGAGCTGTGGGCGCAGATCACGGCCCGCGCCCCCAAGCTGCTGTGCGCGCACACCGGCGCCCTGCAGTACTGGGCCGCGAAGTGGCGCGGCTCGCACGAGCTGGCCCTCGGCTTCGCCCGGAAGGCGGCCGACGGAGCCGAGCCGGGCGAGCTGCTGTCGCTGCTGCCGCTGATCGCGTACTTCGAGAACGAGGCCTGGACCAAGGAGCTCCAGGCGGAGGACTACTACAAGGAGCCCGAGGTCCGCGCGGCGGTCGACGCCGCCCTCGCCGACCTGGCGGCGGCCGACCCCGGCGACCGGCGGGCGGTCCGGCTGCGGCACATGCTGGCCTGGATGCTGTTCTGGCAGGACCGGGACGCGGAGGCGGTGGAGCAGTTCCGCCACATCGACGGGTACGTCGGCGCGGTGCCGTGGTCGTACCACGCGCAGCCGAAGCGGCGGTACCTGTACGCACGCGACTGGGCGGTCCGCGTGACCGCGGACGCGCGGTAGCGGCCGACGGGGGCGGGCCCGGAAACCCTCCACCGGGGCGTTCGGCCCGGGTGGGGAATCCGGGCCCGCCCCCGTCCGTTGAGGGAGGTACCAAGGAGGGAATCCATGTTCTCGTACCGCCGCACGCCCGAGCTCCCCACCGCCGAGCAGGCCCTTCAGGGCCGCTCCGAGCCCCTGTTCGCCCTGCCGCCGCAGCACACCGTCCTCGGCACCCCCCTCGCCGGCCCCTACCCGGAGCACCTGGAGGTCGCGGACTTCGGGCTGGGCTGCTTCTGGGGGGCGGAGCGGAAGTTCTGGCAGACCCCCGGGGTGTGGACCACCCTCGTCGGCTACCAGGGCGGCCACACGCAGAACCCCACGTACGAGGAGGTCTGCTCCGGCATGACCGGGCACACGGAGGTCGTCCGCGTGGTCTTCGACCCGGCGGCCGTCTCCTACACCACCCTGCTGAAGCTGTTCTGGGAGTCCCACGACCCCACCCAGGGCTTCCGCCAGGGCAACGACGTGGGCACCCAGTACCGCTCCGCGGTGTACACCCACTCCCCCGCCCAGCAGGCCGCGGCCGAGGCCTCCCGCGACGCCTACCAGAAGGTCCTGGACGCGTCCGGCTACGGCCCGATCACCACGGCGGTCCTCCCGGCCGAAGGCCGCCCGTTCTGGCCCGCCGAGGGCAACCACCAGCAATACCTCGACCGCAACATTAACGGCTACTGCGGCATCGGCGGGACGGGCGTGGCCTGCCCGATCGGCATCGCCGAGGCGCCCGGGGAATGAACGGCCCGCTGCTCGCCGACCCGGCGCACGAGCGGCTGACCCGGCTCTGGCAGGCCCACCGGCCTGCCGGGCCGGTGCTGCCGTGGGAGCTGAAGACGACCTACGCGGACCGCTGGGTGCGCTTCCACAGCCTGCCGGAGTCGAAGCGCTACGCGCAGGACGAGACCGAGTACGCGGTCCTCCTCGACCGGTACAACACGGTCCTCGACGAGCTCTTCGCGGGCGGCGAGGCGTACGTGGTGACCACCGACTGGGCCGACCCGTCCGAGCCGACGGACTACGCGGCCCGCCGCGCCGCCCTCCACCCGCAGGGCACGCTGTGGACCACCCTGGACGAGACCGACGACCCGGATCCGGCCTTCCACACGCGCTGGTACTTCTACGCCGACCGGCGCCCCTGGCAGCGCGGCTGCCTCGACCCGCTCCTCCGCGCCGTCGCGGACGACACGCTGCCCGGCATCTTCGTGACGGACCCCGGCTTCACCCGGATCCACCACCCGTACGACGGCGGCGCGGACGTCATCCTCCCCACCCCCGAGGAACGCGACCGCCTGCGCGACCAGCACTCCGCCTGGCTGTCCGCGCACCCGTCGGGGTACTGATCAGGACGGCTCGTAGCTCCCAGTCCGGCAGCGGCTGGATGTCGGGCGCGTCATCGGGGTGGATCACGATGTTGTCGAGCGGCCCGGCCGAGACCATGAGGACCCCTTCATCACTCCGCCAGGGCCCACGCGGCTGCGCAGGCCCGCCGTCTTCCTGGTCCGGATGCGGCACGTACGGAGCGCCCCACGGTTCGGTCTCGATCGCGTAGTGCCCCTGCGGCATAGTGGCCGGCGCCCGCCGACTCATCTGAATCAAGGAGGACAAGATGACCGACCTGTACGGACTCGACATCACCGGAGCCCACTTCAGCAAGGCGTGCGGAGGCAACACCCACCCGGACGGCGAGGCGTGCGTGACCTTCGCGAAGATCGGGCCGGACGCGTGGGCGATGGGCGACAGCAAGCGCCCGGACGCCGAGCCGCTGCGCTTCACCACGGCCGAGCTGGACGCGGCGGGCATCGACCCCACCCGCTTCGACCTCTCCGCCTGGTCGACGGCACCACCTCAACTGACGGCCCTGCCCTCACGCCGACGGGCGGGGCCGTCGTCATCTCTCGGAACGGAGCAGCGGTGCACCACCACGGCTACGCATGGGTGGGAGAGAAGAAGACGTTCGACAGGGAGAGCATCCGCAGACCGCCCGGCCAGGCCCCGGCGGCGACCAGTGAGCAAGAGGTGCACGACCGGTACCGAGAAGCCGTGGCCGCGTTTCCGACTGCCGACCTGCCTCCGATCCAGACGGCGCACTGGCTCATGAAACCGCCCTCGCTGATCAGGGGGACATGGGAGGAGCCCAAGGAGGCCAGCGAGTGGCTGGGACTCCAGCTCGCAGAGTTCGCACCCCGGTTCGCCTCGGAGCAGGATCGGGAGGTGACCAGGCTGGTTCTCCTTGTGAAGTCTGCTGTCGAGCGGCTGACGTGGGGAGGAGACGTATCCCTCGGCCACTACCTGAAGGGCTCTGTCTTCCACTCCGTCGCCCTCGTGGGGTGCTCGCCGAACCGTGTTGCCCCCGACCTGCCCTGCCCGGCCCGGCAAGCCGTGCCTGACAGCGGCCCCCGACGTAATGCCGGGGCCTGTCAGCGTCCGTGTGCGCCCGTCTCAGGCGCTCGCTGTCAGTCGCGCCACTTCGGGGCCAGCAGGTCAGGGTTGAAGGGGCGTCGACCTCCGCCGCCTACCGGCAGGACGATCACCGCATGAAGTGCCTCCCTGATCAGGGCACGCTTCTGCGCCAGGTCCAGCCTGCCAGAGTTCCAGCGCTCGCGTACGTCGCCGGTGACCTCGGCTGCACGCTGCTGGTTGAGGACATGGCGCGTCCGGTCCGCACGTAGTTCCTTGACCCGGGATTCCATCCTCTGATTCTCAGGGAAGAACAACTCATCCGAGATCTGGTCCTCCTGCCAAGCCTGGAGCAGCTTGCGCTGCTTCCGCGTCAAGCGGTCCAACTCGTCTTCGCCTGCCCACTTCCCGTCCACATGCGCCGTCCTGGCTGCCCGTTCCTCCAGCTTCGCCAGCACTGCTTCCGTGACGAATTCGTCAATCTTGGCACCATTGCGTCCCGTGCCACCGCAGCCGCCCATTTCCTTACTGGGGCACTGATAGAGATAGCCGCCGGAGAGATCCGGCCGCACGGTCGCACGGAGGGGCGAGTTGCAGATCTGGCCGTCCGCACCGGGCTTTCCGCATCGGAGGATGCCGGTCAGCAGGTACGAGGGGGTTCGGTAGTCCGTGACCGTTCCGTCAGACTTCACGTTGGGACCAACGCGGGCCGAGAAGAGAGCGTCGATGGCCATCCACTCCTTCGGGGTGATGATCGGCTCCCAGCGGCCCACGACCGGCACACCGTTGGCATCACGGACCAGTTCTCCGTTGTGCTTCCGCCACCCGCACAGCCGCGGGTTCCACAGCGCGAGCTTGAGGGAGCGACTCGCCCACTCCTTGCCGTTGATCGTGCGGACGCCGGCCTCCCGCCACTCTCGGAGGATCGAGTGCATGGACTTGCCCGCGATCACCTCACGGGCGCCCTTCGCCAGCCACGCCGCTTCCTCAGGCTCCAGCGTGAGCTTGTCGTCCTTCCAACCGAACGGACGCTTGCCGCCCACCGGGATGCCCAGCTCGGCACGGGCACGGTGCGAGCGGCGCGCACGCCGCTGCATCTTGCGCACCTCCATCTTGGAGATGACGACGCCGAAGAGGCCCATGGACTCCACGTCCTCGCTGTAGAGGTTCTTCGACCCCTTGGCGTCGGCGTAGATTCGTCCTTCCTCGTACGTGAGCGCGTCCACGAACCGCTCGTAGTCTCCGGCCCTGCGCGTGAGCCGGTCATCCGCGACGACGATGACGCCGCGCACGGCCTGCCCGTCCGGCAGGTGGCCCGCCTTGAGCGCCTTCACCATGGCCTCGAAGTCCGGGCGCACCACCGCCGCCTTGGCCGCCGACAGGTCGTTGTCGGTGTAGCGGTGCACGATCGTCCAGCCGAGACGGGCCGCCGTCTCCGCGTTCACCTTGTGCTGATCCTCGACGCCGTGACCGTCCCTGGCCGTGTCGGCGGAGATACGCGCGTACGAGACAACCGGGATCACCGGCGCCGCTTCGTTCACTTCCCACCCCTTTACGAAGAGTCACTAATTCTGCGTAAAGAGAAGTGGTACCACCAGCAGTACTTGGACAAGAACCCGGCGGGCTACTGCGGCATAGGCGGCACGGGCGTCTCCTGCCCCATCGGCGTCGCCACCGCCCCCGGACAGTGACCGCCGCCGGCTGGTAACCCGGCCCGCCCGGGCCCGACGCCCGCACCGCGGACGCCCTTGCCCGACCCCCGCGGCACGCAGGTTCGTCGGGCCCAGGACTCTCCCCATGGGAGCCTCAGTGACCGCCCGCTGCCGGACGGCCGCTCGTTCCGCAGCCGCCGTCGACCGTGACGGCCCTGCGCCAGGCCGTCGCGCAGGTCAGCCCCGCCGCGCTGCCCGCGTTCACGCGGGAGCTCGACGAGGCGGCCGACCAGGCCCGGCAGGGCTCTGACCTGGCACCGCTACAGCGTTTCATCTCTCAGGGGGCCGCGTACGTCCACATCCAGCGCCAGCCGCGGCTCGCCGAAGAGCTCCGCCGGTGGGAGCAGGTCGCTTCCTGGCCGCGCCCCGCGTACGGCTGATCGCCGTGGTCCGCATCGTGCCGCCCTTCAACCTCCTGTGACCGTGAAACCGGTCGCCGGGGCGGGCGGGTGAGCGGCAGACTGGGGGCGTGGATGACGGGGGGCGGGTGGACGGCGTGGCCGTCAATCGGGGTGTGTGGGACGAGCGGGCGCGGGTGCACGGGACGACGCCCGGGGACCGGTTCTACGACGTCGAGGCGTTCCTCGCCGGCCGGCAGACGCTGTGGGGCCTGGAGCGGGAGCTCGTGGGGGACGTGCGCGGGCTGGACCTGCTGCACCTGCAGTGCCACCTCGGCATGGACACCCTGAACTGGGCGCGGCTCGGGGCCCGGGTGACCGGGGTGGACTTCTCCCCCGTGGCCGTGGAGCGGGCCCGCGGGCTGGCGGTGCGGGCCGGGCTCGCGGAGCGGGCCGAGTTCGTCGAGGCGGACGCGCAGGCGCTGCCCGCGCCGCTCGGCGGCCGGTTCGACCTGGCCGTCGCCACCTACGGGGTGCTGTGCTGGATCGGCGACCTGGACGCCTGGATGCGCGGCGCGGCCGCCGCGCTGCGCCCCGGCGGCCGGCTGGTCCTCGTCGACCTGCACCCGCTGTTCCAGGTCTTCGCCAGCTACGAGCCGCTCGTCGCCGACTGGCCGTACGGCGGCGGGCAGCCGCAGCGGGAGTCGGTGACCGGGACGTACGCGGATCCACAGCTGCGCACCGAGACGCGGGACTCGGTGCAGTACCCGCACGCCCTCGGGGAGATCGTGACGGCCGCGGCCGGCGCCGGGCTGGTCGTGGAGCGGCTCGGCGAGCACACCGAGGCCGAGTGCGACGGCCGGGGGATCCTGCCGCGGGGTCAGGACGGCAGGTACCGCTTCCCGTTCGGGCAGACGCACCTGCCCGTCCTGTATTCCCTCGTGGCCCGCCGGCCGGCCGCCGCTGCCGCTACAGCGTGAGTTGGAAGACCGCCGTGCCGCGCGCGCGGCGGTAGCCGAGGGACTCGTTGACCGCCCGCATCGGGGTGTTCTCGTCCGCGACGGTCGTGTCGACGGCCCGCAGCGCCGGGTGGCGGTCCGCCGCCTCGGCGAGCATGCGGAGCTTGACGGTGCGGCCGAGGCCGCGGCCGCGGTGCCCGGGGACGACCACCGTGTCGTACTGGACCGCGCGCGGACCCTCCGGGTCGGGCAGGACGAGCTCCGTGTACGCGGCCACCTCGCCGTCCGCGGTGACGGCGGCGACCGTGGTCAGCGCGCCCCCGCGGTCCAGGATCAGCTGCTGGGAGGCGTGCAGGCGCTCCGGGGTCCAGGCGGGGACCTGCTCGTCGACCTCCCCCGTCGGGGCGTCGTCCATCGCGCAGTGCGCCCGGGCCGCCGCGGCGGCCCACGCGTCGGGGACCGTGCCGGGCCAGCACACCAGCTCGTAGCCGGGCGGGGCGGCGGCCTCCCGGACGGGCAGGGCGCGCTGCGCCTCCGGGACGTCCTGGGCGTACCAGGCCATCGGCAGGACGCACGTGAAGCCCAGCGACTCGGCGAAGGCCTGGCCGGGGCCGCCGAGGTCGACCTGGGCGGAGACGGAGGTGCGGCCCTCGGCGCGGAGTTCCTCGCGGACCCGCTGCCACAGGGCCGTGCCGAGGCCCTTGCGGCGCGCCCCCGGACGGACCGTCAGGACGTCGAGGAACGCGGTGTGCCGGTTCTCCTCGTCGCTGAACAGCAGGAGCCCGGCGACGCCGTTCCCGGCCGCCCACAGCGCGGCGCGCCCCCGCGCGGGCCGCACCCGGAGCCGGCCGGCCACCTCGACCCGGGACGGCGCCGGGAGCTGCGGCAGGTCGGCGGCCCGGGCGTCGGCGAGGACCGACCGCCAGGCCTCCGTCTCGGCGTCGGACGGGGGCGGGGTGAGTGCGCGGATCGCGGAGTCGCTCGTCATGTGCCGGACCCTAGTGCCGCCCCCGGCCGCCCGCGCGGGAGTTTCCGGCCGCCGCAAACGCCGGATGGCGGGGCACCCCCGAGGGGTGCCCCGCCATCCGCGGGTCCGGTCGCTCCGCCCGGCGGGCGGGACGGCGGCGGTGGTCAGGCGGCCGAGCCGGCCTTCCAGTCCGCCCAGCTCATGTTCCAGCCGTTGAGGCCGTTGTCCGGCCTGATGGTCTTGTCCGGGGAGTTGACCACCGTGACGACGTCGCCGATGAGCGAGTTGTCGTAGAACCAGGCGGCCGGCTGGTTCGGGTCGCCCGCGCCCTTGACGTCGTTGAGGCCGACACAGCCGTGGCTGGTGTTCGCGCTGCCGAAGATCGAGTCGGCGCCCCAGTAGTTACCGTGGAGGAAGGTCCCGGAGTTCGACAGGCGCATCGCGTGCGGGACGTCCTTGATGTCGTACTCGCCCTTGCCGTCGGCGTCGGTGAAGCCGACGGTGGCGCCGTTCATCCGGGTCTCCTTGAACTTCTCGGAGATCACCATCTGGCCGTTGTACGTCGGGTTCGCCGGGGCGCCCGCCGAGATCGGGATGGTCTTGATGACCTGTCCGTCCCGGTTGACCGTCATCTTCTTCGTCTTCGCGTCGACCGTGGAGACCTGGCTCCGGCCGATCTTGAAGGTGGCGGTGCGGTTCTGCACGCCCTGGACGCCGGGCGCGCCCTGCACCCCGTCCAGCTGCATCTTCATCGTGACGGTGGAGTTCGCCTGCCAGTAGTTCTCGGGGCGGAAGTCGAGGCGCTGCTCGCTGAACCAGTGGCCGACGACCTCCTGACCGCTGCTGGAGGTGACGTTGATCGCCGCCTGGACCGCCTTCTTGTCCTTGATCGGCTTGTTGAAGGTGATCGACACGGGCATGCCCACGCCGACGGTCTGCCCGTCCTCCGGCACGAACGAGCCGATGAAGCTGTTCTCCGGGGAGACGGTCGTGAAGGAGGAGTTCTCGTGCGCCTCCTTGCCCCCCGCGTCCTTGGCGGTCGCCGACAGCGCGTACTTCGTGGAGCGCTTCAGCGGGGCGTCCGGCTTCCAGCTCTTGCCGTCGCCGGCTATCTTGCCGGCCACGGCCGCGCCCTCGGAGGTCTTGAGCTCGACCGCGGTGAGCGTGCCGTCGGCGACACCGACCGTGGTCGTGTCCAGACCGACGTTGGTCGCCCCGTCCTTCGGCGTGATCGTTATCTTGGCCTTCGACGCGTCCTTGGCCGCCGCGGCGTCGACGTCGGACTGGGACTTGGCGCTGTCGCCGCCGCCCTTCGCCTTGTCCTCGTCTCCGCCGCCGCACGCCGTGAGCATCAGTACGCCGCCGAGCACCGCGGATATGGCCGCCATGGACCTTCGCCGCCGCCTGCTGTCCGTCCTCACACGCCACTCCATCGCTGCTGAACCCCCCGGGGCATCCCCGGGCAGGGGGGACGCCCCCTGCCACGCACCAGTCAACGCGTTGACGGCCCGGATCGGTTCCACATTCCGGTTGGATGTGGGCCACCCCACGGTCAGGCGTTGTCGGTCTCCCTGTCGAAGCCCCCATCTTCCTCGTCCAGCTCGTACTCCAACGACTCGGGGTCGTATTCGACGGGCTCGCTGCTCCAGGAGGCCTGGACGAGCTCCACTCCGGGGATGTCCACGACCAGGTCAGTGGGGTCGACGAGGTAGGCGAGGGCCTCCGATTCGTCCTCCCGGACCGCCGCCTCGGCGTGGCCGCGCTCGTCGTCCGGCATGAACTCGTCGGCGGTGATGTGGTCGAGCGCGGCTCCGGTGAGCGCTTCGGCGTCGGGCACCTCCAGCACCAAATCCACCCGAAGTCGTACGTACCGTGATGTGTCAGAAGGGTTCATACCTCGGAGAGTAAGCCCGCCGGAGCCCCGACTTTCCCACGACCCGCCCCTTTCCGTAGCATCACCGCACACGGTCAATTCGCTGCTTCCGCAAGGGGGATCGCCCCGTGTCCGCACGCCCGCCCCTGCTCACCTCGCTGGGTGCGACCACTCTCCTCGCCGCCCTCTGGTTCGTGCCGTCCGCGAACGCCACCGCACCCGCGCCCGCGGCCCCCGTATCCG
Source organism: Streptomyces pallidus (ex Mingjun et al. 2026) (assembly GCF_051550185.1). Taxonomy (NCBI): domain Bacteria; kingdom Bacillati; phylum Actinomycetota; class Actinomycetes; order Kitasatosporales; family Streptomycetaceae; genus Streptomyces; species Streptomyces pallidus (ex Mingjun et al. 2026). The sequence continues at coordinate 3,121,241 of NZ_CP196181.1, forward strand.
CCCTGCCCGCCTCCGCGAACACCGGCGGCTCCGGCACCGTCACGATGGCCTCCGACGCCGCCGCCGGCACCGCTGACGCCGCCGGCGCGGCCGGCGCGGCCGGCACCGCCGATACCGGCGCCACCCTGGCCCTCGCCGACACCGGCGGGATCGACACCACCCCGTACCTGCTGGCCGGCACCCTCTTCCTGGGTGTCGGGGCGGGCTTCGTCACCTTCTCGGTACGCCGCTCCCGCGCCCTGTAGGGCATGCCACAACGGCCGGGGGCCGCCCGCCGGGACACCTCCCGGGAGCGGCCCCCGGCCGTTCCGCACTCGTCCGACCGGACGGGTCCGGGCTGCTCAGGCGAGCGGGCCCGTGACCGCCTCGACCGCGTCGACCAGCCCTCCGGAGCGCACGAACGCGTCGGCGGCGGCCAGGTCGGGCGCCAGGAAGCGGTCCGGCCCGGGGCCCTCGACGCCGGCCGCGCGGGCGGCGGCGATGGCGGCGAGGCTGGCCGGGGCCGCGGTGAGCCCGTGGCGCAGCTCGATGGCGCGGGTGGCCGCGTACAGCTCGATGGCGATGATGCGGGTCAGGTTGTCGACGGCGGTGCGGAGCTTGCGCGCGCCCGACCAGCCCATCGAGACGTGGTCCTCCTGCATGGCGGAGGAGGGGATGGAGTCCGCGGAGGCCGGCACGGCCAGCCGCTTCATCTCGCTGACCAGGGCGGCCTGCGTGTACTGGGCGATCATCAGGCCGGAGTCGACGCCCGCGTCGTCGGCGAGGAACGGCGGCAGGCCGTGGGAGCGGTTCTTGTCGAGCAGCCGGTCGGTGCGACGCTCGGCGATGGAGCCGAGGTCGGCGGCCGCGATGGCGAGGAAGTCCAGGACGTACGCGACGGGCGCGCCGTGGAAGTTGCCGTTGGACTCCACGCGCCCGTCGGCCAGGACCACCGGGTTGTCGACGGCGGAGGCCAGCTCGCGGGAGGCGACCAGGGCGGCGTGGGCGATCGTGTCGCGGCCGGCGCCGGCGACCTGCGGGGCGCAGCGCACGGAGTACGCGTCCTGCACGCGCGGGGCGGACTCCTCCTGGAAGTGCCCGGTGAGTCCGGAGCCCTTCAGGACGGCGGCCATGTTGGCGGCGGAGTCGCCCTGGCCGGGGTGCGGGCGGATGGCGTGCAGCTCGGGCGCGAGGACCTTCTCGGTGCCGAGCAGGGCCTCCAGCGTCAGGGCGGCCGTGATGTCGGCGGCGGTGTAGAGCCTGCGGAGGTCGGCGAGGGCCATGATCAGCATGCCGAGCATGCCGTCGGTGCCGTTGAGGAGGGCGAGGCCCTCCTTCTCGCGCAGCTCGACGGGCTCGATGCCGGCCTCGGCGAGCAGTTCGCCGGCCGGGCGGACGACGCCGTCCGGGCCCTCGGCGTCGCCCTCGCCCATCAGGGTGAGCGCGCAGTGCGAGAGCGGGGCGAGGTCGCCGGAGCAGCCGAGGGAGCCGTACTCGTGCACCACGGGCGTGATGCCCGCGTTGAGCACGTCGGCCATGGTCTGCGCGACGGAGGGGCGGACGCCGGTGTGGCCGGAGGCGACCGTCTTCAGGCGCAGGAACATCAGCGCGCGCACGACCTCCCGCTCGACGCGCGGGCCCATGCCGGCGGCGTGCGAGCGGACGATGTTGCGCTGGAGCTGCGCGCGCAGCTCGGGGCTGATGTGACGGGAGGCCAGGGCGCCGAAGCCGGTCGAGACGCCGTAGACGGGCTCGGGCTTGGCGGCGAGGGAGTCGACGATCTCGCGGGAGCGGGCGAGGGCGTCCAGGGCCTCGGGGGAGAGCTGGACCCGCGCGTTGCCGCGGGCGACGGCGATGACGTCCTCGGGGGTGGTCCCGGACGTCCCCACCACGACAGTGTGCATATCCATATTCAGCACCCTACGGACTGAATCGCTTCATGTCACTAGTGACGTTCACGTGGACCTCTTACGCCACCCACAGCGGCGCAACGGTCACTCCCGGCGGTCGCGCACGGCGGTCGCGCACGGCGGTCACGCTCGGCCCCTGAACCGGCGGCGCTCGCCCGGGGCCTCCTGCCGCGCCGCGTCGGCCAGCTGCACCACGGCGGTGTCCCGCCCCGCGACGACGGGGCCGGCGGAGCGGGCGGCCTTGGCCTTGTACTGGGCGGCGTCGGCCAGCCGGAACAGCCGCCGGGAGGACTTCACGGCGCCGATCGGGTCCCCGGTGGAGGCGACCCCGCAGGCCACCCCCTCGCCCAGCTCCAGCCCGCCGGCCCGACGGCACAGCTCCTCGGTGACCCGCACCACGTCGTCGGCCGAGGGGCCGACGCTGACCAGGCAGAACTCGTCACCGCCGAGCCGGGCGGCGAGCGCGCCGGGCAGCATGGCCCCGCACAGGCTCAGCACGGACCCGAAGCGCTCCAGGAGCCGGTCGCCCGTGGCGTGGCCGAGGGTGTCGTTGACCCGCTTGAGGCCGTTCAGGTCGCACACCACCAGACTGACGACGGCGCCGGCGCGCCGGTGCTCCTCCAGGGCCTCGTCGAGCCGCACGTCGACGGCGCGGCGGTTGGCCAGCCCGGTGAGCGGGTCGGTGAAGGCCAACCGGTGGGCCTCCTCCAGCCGGTCGCTCTGCGCGAGGCCGGCGGCGATCACGGCGGCGAGGACGGTCGCGAACTCGGCGTCGTCCTCGTCGAAGTCGGGCAGCCCGTCGTCCCGGGCCACGTACAGCTCGCCCCACGCGCGGCCGCTCAGCACGACGGGCGCCACCACGCAGGTGCCGCGGCCGCGCCGGCGCAGGGTCTCGCCGCGGCGGCCCGGGCGGGCGCCGCCTGCGCTCTCGACCCAGGCGTGCGGGCCCCCGCCGCCGATCCAGCGCTCGTGCAGGAACTCGGTGATCTCGGGGAAGTCGTGCACGGGGTACGACTCGTCCTCGGGGAACTCGGCCTCGCCCGGCCGGCGCTCGCCCTCGTTGACGAGGACCCGCAGCCGGCCCCGCTCGCGCTCCCACGCGGAGATCGCGGCGAACGACCCGTCCAGCGCCAGGCGCGCCCCCCGTGCGGCGGCCCGCACGCTGTCCCGCGGCGCCACCGCGGCGGCCATGGCCTGCGCCAGGCCCACGACGGCTCGCAGCCGCGCGTCGAGTCCCATCACCCCAGGTTAGGGAGTTTTATCCGATTTGGTAGGTCGTGCCGGTCACGCCCCACCGGGCCGCGCCCGGTGGGGGCCCGGTAGGGGCCCGGTGGGGGCCCGGCAGGGGCCCGGTGGGGGCCCGGTAGGGGCCCGGTGGGGGCCCGGCAGGGGCCCGGTGGGGGCCCGACGGGGCGGGCTCCCCGTACCGGAACCGCGCGACTACCGGCCCGGCCAGTTGGGGCGGCGCTTCTCGTTGAACGCCGCCACGCCCTCCGCCCGGTCGCCGGAGAAGGCCACCGTCCGCCAGGCCGCGTCCTCGATCTCCAGGCCGGCCGCCAGGTCCATCCCGTGGCCCAGCCGCAGCGCCCGCTTGGCCGCCCGCAGGCCGACCGGGGAGTTCGCCGCCATCCGGGCGGCCAGGGCGAGGGCCTCCTCGCGGTCCCGGCCCGCCGGCACCACCGAGTCGACCAGGCCCAGCGACAGCGCCTCCGCGGCCTCCACCCGTCGGGCGGTGAAGATCAGCTCCGCCGCGCGGGCCGCGCCCACCCGCCGCGGCAGCAGCTGGGTGCCGCCGCCGCCCGGGATCACGCCCACGGACACCTCGGGCAGGCCGACCACGGCCGTCTCGTCGGCCACGATCACGTCGCAGGCCAGCGCCAGCTCGAAGCCGCCGCCCAGTGCGAAGCCGTGCACCGCCGCGATCGTCGGCATCGGCAGTTCCAGCACGCCCCCGTACGCGCCCCGCGTCGTGGGCCGCTGGCGCACCAGCTCCGCATCGCTGAGGGAGTTGCGCTCCTTGAGGTCCGCGCCGACGCAGAACGCCCGCTCCGCCGTCGAGGTGAGCACGACGACCCGGACCGAGGGGTCCGCCGCGAGCTGCGCACAGGCCGACCCGATGGCCCGCGCCATCTCCGTGGACACCGCGTTCATCGCCTTCGGCCGGTCGAGGACCAGCTCCACGACCCCGTCGTCACCGTGCCGACGTACCGCTACGAACTCCGACTCCATCGCCGACTCCACCGACACAGGGCCCTCCCGGTTAACGAACGTTACCCGGGGATCTTAGGCTTCCGCCGCGTCAGCGACCAGGGCTCCACGACCCCCAGCCCGCGCACCGGCCGCTGCCACATCGGCTGCAGCGCGAAGCGGTAGGAGCCGCCGCCCTCCTCGGCCTCGGCCTCCTTCTCCGAGACCGGCGCCGCACCCGTGCGGCCCAGCTCCTCGGCCATCGCCCCGTCGACCAGCACCGCGTCCTTCGGGGCTATCGAGGTCAGGCGGCTGGCCAGGTTCACCGTGGTGCCGAAGACGTCGCCCATCCGGGTCGTGACCGTGCCGAAGGCGATGCCGACGCGCAGTTCCGGCATCTGCGGGTCCGACTCCATCGTCTCGATCAGCCGCAGCGCGATCTCGGCCGCCGTCGCCGCGTCGTCCGCCGCGTACAGCACCTCGTCGCCGAGCGTCTTGATCAGCCGGCCGCCGTGCGCGGCCACCAGGTCGGCGGCGTTCGTCTCGAAGGACTCGACCAGCTCGCCGAGCTGCTCCTCCTCCAGCCGGCGCGTCAGCCGGGTGAAGCCGACCAGGTCGGCGAAGCCCACCGCGAGGCGCCGGTCGACCATCTCCTCGTCGTCGGCCGCCTGCACGACCCGGCCGGTGGCCGCCGCCAGCTGGCGGCGCCACACGTAGACGAGGAACTCCTCCAGCTCCGGCAGGAGCAGCTCGACCAGCGGGTACGTGACCTCCGTACGGGTCATGCCCGGCTCCGGCGGCTCGGTCAGCCCCTCCAGGAAGGAATCGATCTGCCATTCGGCCAGTCGGGCGGTGGTCTGCCCGGTGGACCGGGCCACCTGCACCGCCATCGGCTCGCTCAGCAGCCCCGCCTCGACCAGGCCGGCGAGCCTGCGCAGCGCGAGGACGTCGGCCTCGGTCAGGGCCCTGGCCTGCCCGATGTCCGCGAAGCCCATGGCCCGCCAGAAGCGGGAGGCGAGCTCCATCGAGACGCCGGCGCTGCGGGCCGCCTGGAAGGGGGTGTAGCGACGCTCGGCGCCCAGGATCAGCTGCTCCAGCCGGATGGCGAGCGGGTCCGCCGTCGGCTGGGCGGTGTGGTCGACCTCGTGGTGCGGGGTGTGCTGGTCGCGCCCGATCGGCGTGCTCGGGCTCCCCGGGCCGCCCGGGTTCCCGGATCCGCCCGGGTTCCCGGGTCCGCGGGCGGACGCGCCGGACGTAGAGTCGTCGACGGTCAAGGGGCCGCCTCCTGTCCATTCCGTGCGCACTGCCCTGCCGAACCGGGCGATCACCGGAAAGGACCGGGATCGCCTAAACCATACGGCAGGTGTGCCGTAGCTCACTCCCCACTCCTGTTTCCTCCGGCGCCCGCCGGGGTCACGGGCCGGTCCGGGACCCCGCCGGGCGTACGCCCCGCGCGGTCCGCCCGAGGCCGCCGGGGGCCGGCCCGGACCCGCCGGACCGGCCCGGACCCGCTCTAGTGCGCGGACCTGAGGTGCACCACGTCCCCGGCGCCGACGGCCTCGTGCGTCCCGTCCCCGGTCCGGACGACGAGCCGCCCCTCCGCGTCGACCGCTTCGGCCGTCCCGGTGAGCGACCGCCCGCCGGGCAGGTCCGCCCGCACGTGCCGGCCGAGGGTCGCGCACTGCGCCGCGTACGCCTCCTGCAGGCCGCTGGCCGCGGGGTCGCCGCCGGCCGCGCGCCAGTTCCCGTACCACTCCTCCAGGGACCGCAGTACGGCCTTCAGCAGCGGCTCGCGGTCCGTGACGGCGGCCTTCGCCAGGGCCAGCGAGCCGGCCTGCGGGACCGGCAGCTCGTCCTCGGTCAGCGACACGTTGAGGCCGATCCCGATGACGATCCCGTCCGCGACCCGCTCCGCGAGGATGCCGGCGGCCTTGCGCTCCTCGCCCTCCACGGTGACCAGCAGGTCGTTGGGCCATTTGAGTGCGGTGTCCACCCCGGCGGCCCGTGCCAGCCCGGCCGACGTGGCCACCCCGGCCAGCAGCGTCAGCCAGCCCCACCGCTCCTGCGGCACGGCCCCGCCCGGCTTGAGCAGCACGGAGAAGAACAGCCCCGAGCGGGCGGGCGCGACCCAGCTGCGGTCGAGCCGCCCGCGCCCGGCGGTCTGCTCCTCGGCGACGAGCACGGCCCCCTCGGGCAGCTGCCCGGCCCGGGCGGCGAGGTCGCTGTTGGTGGAGCCGGTGGTGGGGACGACTTCCACCGAGGACCACAGCCCTTGCCCGGTGACGAGGGCGCGCTGCAGCACGGCGGCGTTCAGGGGCGGCCGGTCGAGGTCGGACCAGCGACCCGCGGAGGGCCCGGAAGGGGCTCCTCCTGAAGCATCTGATGGCGTCATGCAACCCACAGTAGGTGTGTCAAACGCCGCACTGCCGAGCGCCATGCCCGCCGATACGCTACGCACCAGTAGCCAGCAGTAGTCATTCATTGACCAGGCAGTTGACACCACGCAGGGAGCCGCGACCCCGATGTCACAACCGTCAGAGCCGATCGACATCCACACCACCGCGGGCAAGATCGCGGATCTGCAGCGCCGTATCGAGGAGGCCTCGCACGCCGGGTCCGCCCGGGCCGTGGAGAAGCAGCACGCCAAGGGCAAGCTGACGGCCCGGGAGCGGATCGCCCTGCTGCTGGACGAGGGCTCTTTCGTCGAGCTGGACGAGTTCGCCCGGCACCGCTCCACCGACTTCGGCATGGAGAAGAACCGCCCGTACGGCGACGGCGTCGTCACCGGCTACGGCACCGTCGACGGCCGTCCGGTGGCGGTGTTCTCCCAGGACTTCACCGTGCTCGGCGGCTCCCTGGGCGAGGTCTTCGGCCAGAAGATCATGAAGGTGATGGACTTCGCGCTGAAGACCGGCTGCCCGGTCGTCGGCATCAACGACTCCGGTGGCGCCCGCATCCAGGAGGGCGTCATGGCCCTCGGCATGTACGGCGAGATCTTCCGCCGCAACACCCACGCCTCCGGGGTCATCCCGCAGATCTCGCTGGTCGTCGGCCCGTGCGCCGGCGGTGCGGTCTACTCCCCCGCCATCACCGACTTCACGGTGATGGTCGACCAGACCTCGCACATGTTCATCACCGGCCCGGACGTCATCAAGACGGTCACCGGCGAGGACGTCGGCTTCGAGGAGCTCGGCGGCGCCCGCACCCACAACGCCACCTCGGGCGTGGCCCACCACATGGCCGGGGACGAGAAGGACGCCATCGAGTACGTCAAGTCGCTGCTGTCGTACCTGCCGTCGAACAACCTCTCCGAGCCGCCCGCCTTCCCGGAGGAGGCCGACACCGAGGTCTCCGACGCCGACCGCGAGCTCGACGTGCTGATCCCGGACAGCGCGAACCAGCCGTACGACATGCACACGGTGATCGAGCACGTCCTCGACGACGGCGAGTTCCTGGAGACCCAGTCGCTGTTCGCCCCCAACATCGTCACCGGCTTCGGCCGGGTCGAGGGCCACCCGGTGGGCGTCGTCGCCAACCAGCCGATGCAGTTCGCCGGCTGCCTCGACATCAACGCCTCCGAGAAGGCCGCCCGCTTCGTGCGGACCTGCGACGCCTTCAACATCCCGGTGCTGACCTTCGTCGACGTCCCGGGCTTCCTGCCGGGCACCGACCAGGAGTACAACGGAATCATCCGGCGCGGCGCGAAGCTGATCTACGCCTACGCCGAGGCCACCGTCCCCCTGATCACCGTCATCACCCGCAAGGCCTTCGGCGGCGCCTACGACGTCATGGGCTCCAAGCACCTGGGCGCCGACCTCAACCTGGCCTGGCCGACCGCGCAGATCGCCGTCATGGGCGCGCAGGGCGCGGTCAACATCCTGCACCGCCGCACCATCGCCGAGGCCGAGGCCGCCGGCGAGGACGTGGAGGCCGTCCGCGCCCGGCTCATCGCCGAGTACGAGGACACGCTGCTCAACCCGTACACGGCCGCCGACCGCGGCTACGTCGACGCGGTCACGATGCCCTCGGAGACCCGCGCGCACGTCGTCAAGGGCCTGCGCCAGCTGCGCACCAAGCGCGAGTCCCTGCCGCCGAAGAAGCACGGCAACATCCCCCTCTAGGTCCGGGAGGTCAAGTCCTGTGGTGATCAAGGTCGTCAAGGGGAATCCGACACCGGAGGAGCTGGCCGCCGCCCTGGCGGTGGTCCAAGCGCGCGCGGCGGTGCTGGCCTCGGCACCGTCGGGCGCACCGCGAGTGGCCGACGCCTGGGCGGCGCCGAGCCGGGTGGCGGCGCGGACGCTGCCGCAGCCGGGGCCGCGGGCGTGGGCCCGCACGTACTGGCCGGGCCGGGGCTGAGGCCCCGCCGGCCGAGCTCCGGCCGAGCTCCGGCCGGATCAGGCCGGGTCCGGTCCCAAGATGGCGCGAACCGGTGGGGGCGCCTGAGTACCCGTACTCAGGCGCCGCACCGGCCTTCGGGGACAGGATCGGGGCATGCTCTGGTCCGACCCCGACGACGAGCCGCCCGAGGAGATGCGCGAGACGCAGGCGATGCTCCGGCGGATGACCGTCGTGCTCGTCCTCGCCATGGTGGTCGTCGTGTACGTGCTGGGTGTGGGGTTCTAGGCGGCCCGCCTACGATGACGGGCATGACTGCTGCCCAGGCCCCGGCCCACGCCCTCGTCCTCGCGTCCGCCTCCCCGGCCCGGCTGAACCTGCTGCGCCAGGCCGGGCTCGCCCCGCACGTGATCGTCAGCAACTTCGACGAGGACTCGGTGACCGCGGACTCCCCGGCCGAGCTGGCGCTGGCCCTGGCCGAGGCCAAGGCGGCCGTCGTGGCCGGCCTGGAGGAGGCCGCGGGCGCCCTGGTCATCGGCTGCGACTCGGTGCTGGAGCTGGACGGCGAGGCGCTGGGCAAGCCCGCGGACGCGGCGGACGCCACGGCCCGCTGGAAGGCCATGCGCGGCCGGTCCGGAGTCCTGCGCACCGGCCACTGCGTGGTCGACACGGCGACGGGCCGCCGGGTCTCGGCGACGGCGTCGACCACGGTGCGCTTCGGCGAGCCGACGGACGCGGAGGTCGCGGCCTACGTGGCGAGCGGCGAACCGCTGCACGTGGCGGGCGCGTTCACCCTCGACGGCCTGTCGGCGCCGTTCATCGAGGGCATCGACGGCGACCACGGCAACGTCATCGGCCTGTCGATGCCGCTGCTGCGCTCCCTGCTGGGCGAACTGGGCGTGTCCATCACGGACTTGTGGGCCTGAACCCGGCAGCCGGCTCCTGACCGGCCTGCACGCCGCCGTCCCGGGCCGGGTGGAGCGTGAGCGTCAGCACGATCAGGCACAGCACCACCATCGTCGCCGCGAAGGCGCCCCAGCCGACCGCCGAGACGGCGAGGGCGCCGAGCACCCCGTGCACGACGGCGGCGGCGATCAGGACGACGCGGGCGAAGCGGCCGGGCGCGCGGTCCCGTACGGCGGCCACGGCCAGCAGCACGGCGCACAGCAGCAGGAAGCCCCCGATGGCCGCCCCCAGCACGTACGTGGCCACGGCCATGACGGCGGGGTCCGAGCCGGCGATCGACATCGACTGGTTGTGCGTGGTCCGGCCCAGCACGAAGTGGACGAGGGCGAGCAGCGCCCCCTCGGCGGCGAGCGCGAGGGCGGCCAACCCGGCGACGGATCTGCGCAGCACGGCGTCCACGGCGCCCCACCCCCCTAATTCGACCCCTAAGCGACACGCCCGTTCGACGCCTGGAGGCTACTAACGGGTAAACGTACGGACAAGGGGCGCGCACCCGTTCGTTACGCGGAAGGGCGCGCGACGGCGGCTGCGCAAAGAATCTGTGGGCCGTTCGTAGGGAATCCACAAAGAATCGCCGGGGCCCGCTGACCCCGCGGACAGAGACCGTGGCTATCTGACGGGGTTACTGTGCAGTCGGGGATCCCCCTGACCTGGGGCGCCACAAGGACTTTCCGCGGTGGAGGCGGCCTCGAATCACACTCCGTGTGGGCAAGGTCACCTCCGGGGAAGGGTCGAAAGGCCGTGTGGGCAGTCCCTAAACTCAGCTTGTTTCAAGGAGGGAGCCATCGTGCGCAAGGTGCTCATCGCCAACCGTGGCGAAATCGCTGTCCGCGTTGCTCGGGCCTGCCGGGATGCCGGGATCGCGAGCGTAGCCGTCTACGCCGATCCGGACCGGGACGCCCTGCACGTCCGCGCGGCCGACGAAGCTTTCGCGTTGGGCGGTGACACCCCGGCCGCCAGTTACCTGGACATCTCCAAGGTCCTCCAGGCCGCAGCCGACTCCGGCGCGGACGCCATCCACCCCGGATACGGCTTCCTCTCCGAGAACGCGGACTTCGCGCAGGCCGTCATCGACGCGGGCCTGACCTGGATCGGCCCGCCGCCGCAGGCCATCCGCGACCTCGGTGACAAGGTCGCCGCCCGGCACATCGCCCAGCGCGCCGGCGCGCCGCTCGTCGCCGGCACCCCGGACCCGGTCTCCGGCGCCGACGAGGTCGTCGCGTTCGCCAAGGAGCACGGCCTGCCGATCGCCATCAAGGCCGCCTTCGGCGGTGGCGGCCGCGGCCTGAAGGTCGCCCGCACCCTCGAAGAGGTGCCGGAGCTGTACGAGTCCGCGGTCCGCGAGGCCGTCGCCGCGTTCGGTCGCGGCGAGTGCTTCGTCGAGCGCTACCTCGACAAGCCGCGCCACGTCGAGACCCAGTGCCTCGCCGACAGCCACGGCAACGTGGTCGTCGTCTCGACCCGTGACTGCTCGCTGCAGCGCCGCCACCAGAAGCTGGTGGAGGAGGCCCCGGCGCCGTTCCTCTCCGAGGAGCAGAACGCCGAGCTGTACGCCGCCTCGAAGGCGATCCTGAAGGAGGCCGGCTACGTCGGCGCCGGCACCGTCGAGTTCCTCGTCGGCGTCGACGGGACGATCTCCTTCCTGGAGGTCAACACCCGCCTCCAGGTGGAGCACCCCGTCACGGAGGAGGTCGCCGGCATCGACCTCGTCCGCGAGATGTTCCGCATCGCCGACGGCGAGGCGCTCGGCTACGGCGACCCCGTGCTGCGCGGCCACTCCTTCGAGTTCCGCATCAACGGCGAGGACCCGGGCCGCAACTTCCTGCCGGCCCCCGGCACGGTCACCAGGTTCGACGCGCCGTCCGGCCCCGGCGTCCGCCTGGACGCGGGCGTGGAGTCCGGCTCGGTCATCGGCCCGGCCTGGGACTCCCTGCTGGCCAAGCTGATCGTGACGGGCGCGACCCGCGAGCAGGCCCTGCAGCGGGCCGCGCGTGCGCTGGCCGAGTTCGAGGTCGAGGGCATGGCCACGGCCATCCCGTTCCACCGCGCGGTCGTCGCCGACCCGGCGTTCGCCCCGGTGGACGGCACCCCGTTCAAGGTCCACACCCGTTGGATCGAGACCGAGTTCGTCAACGAGATCCCGGCGTTCGCCGCCCCGGCCGCGGACGAGGCCGAGGAGGAGCCGGGCCGCGAGACGGTCGTCGTCGAGGTCGGCGGCAAGCGGCTGGAGGTCTCCCTCCCGTCGTCGCTGGGCATGACCCTGGCCCGTACGGCCGCGGCCGGCGGCGCCAAGCCGAAGCGGCGCGTGGCGAAGAAGTCCGGCCCGGCCGCCTCGGGCGACACCCTGGCGTCGCCGATGCAGGGCACGATCGTGAAGGTCGCGGTCGAGGAGGGCCAGCAGGTCAACGAGGGCGACCTGGTGGTGGTCCTGGAGGCGATGAAGATGGAGCAGCCGCTGAACGCGCACCGCTCCGGCACGATCGTCGGCCTGACGGCCGAGGTCGGCGCGTCTTTGACCTCGGGCGCCACGATCTGCGAGATCAAGGACTGACGTCCGACCCGGACTGACGTCCACCCCGAACGCCGGCGGCTGCCCCAGCCGCCGGCGTTCGCCGTCCCCTCAGCCCGACCGCGTCACCGCCCCGGGGGTGAACAGCCCCCGCACCTCAATCGCCGCCGGGCCGGCTTGCCTCGGCGGGGCTCCCGGGTCTGGAGGTTCGGCGGAGGCGGGTCGCGTTGGCGCGGGTGGGCGTTCAACCCGGGGCGGCGGCGAACCGCGGCTCGGGTTCGTGGCGTCGGCCGGACGGGGGTGCCGAACGCCCAGCGGGGCCATCCCGGCCCGGCCGGCGCTTGAGGCGCGGGTGTAGGGCGGAGTCCTCGGATGGGTTTCGGCGCTCCCCGGCGGCGGTGTTCGGGGCGCGGTGCGCCGGCTGGCGCTCTGCTGGGGCGCGCAGTTCAGCCCCGCCGGCGTTTGAGGCGCGGGGTGTGGGGCGGAGCCCCGCGTCTTCGGGCGGAGCCCCGGGCGTGGCGCGAGGAACAGCCCGGCCGAGGCAGGCCAGCCGAGACCCGGGCCCGCGCATTCAGCCTCGCCGGCGCTCGAAGCGCGGGTCCGCATGCTCAGCCTCGCCGGCGTTTGAGGCGCGGGGGTTCGGGGGCGGAGCCCCCAGGGGCCCGGACGGAGTCCGGGGCGGGTCCGGGCGGAGCCCGGTTTCGGGAAGGGGCGGGGTGGGGGAACGCTCCGCGCAGCGGCAGCCCGGCTGGTGGCCAGCCAGCCAGGGGCAATCGGCCAGGGGCGCCGCCCCAGACCCCGTAGCCCAGCCCCGGCCAGCCGCTGGCGCGGACGCCGCTGGGCAGCAGCGGGCAGAGGGCGGCCGCCCCCGCGAGGCGGTGGTACGGACGGGGCGGCAGCCGCGGCACGGCGGCGCGGACGCGGCAACCGCAGGGCGGCCGCGGCGGGACGCGGGGCCGCGCAACAGCGGGGCGGCCACGGGGCCGAGGTGGGCCGTGGCGCGAGCACGGGCCCGCGGGGCGGTGGTACGGGGGCCGACGTTGGACCGGGGCGCGGACGCGTGGCCCGCGGGAACGCGTGCGGGCGCCGGGCGGCGGCGCGGGGCCGCGGCCCGTGCGGGGCCGCGGGCCCGGTCTGGGGCGCGGGGCCCGCGGGCGGTGGGGCGCGGGCCCGCGGGGTGGCCCGCGGGGGGTCAGCGGCGGCGGAGGTCGGCTACGCGGCGGTCGCTCGGCGTGGGCTCCAGTAGCGCGGCGGGCGCACTGCGCAGCCCCGGCGCCCCGCGCCGCTGCACCGGCAGCGGCGCTTCCCTCCGCGGCCGCCGCCCCGGCCCCGCCCCGGACCCCGGCATTCCGCCCCCGCCCCCGTCCAGCGGCCCGGCGGCCGGCGTGATCGCCCCGGCCACGGTGATCTGCACCCCTTGGTCGGCGAGCGCCTGCAGCTCGGTGGCCGCCCGGTCGTCGTGCGGCGGCGGCTCGTCCGTCACCAGGCGGGTCATGACGTCGGTGGGGACCGTCTGGAACATGGTGTCGGTGCCGAGCTTGGTGTGGTCCGCGAGGACGACCACTTCCGCCGCGGCCTGGACGAGCGCCCGGTCGACGCTCGCCGACAGCATGTTGGACGTCGACAGGCCGCGTTCCGCGGTGAGGCCGCTGCCGGACAGGAAGGCGCGGGAGACCCGCAGTCCTTGCAGCGACTGTTCGGCGCCGCTGCCGACGAGCGCGTAGTTGGACCCGCGCAGGGTCCCGCCGGTCATGACGACCTCGACGCGGTTGGCATGGGCCAGCGCCTGGGCGACGAGCAGGGAGTTGGTGACGACGGTGAGGCCCGGCACCCGGGCCAGCCGGCGGGCCAGCTCCTGGGTGGTGGTGCCGGCGCCGACGACGACGGCCTCGCCTTCTTCGACGAGGCCGGCCGCGACATCGGCGATGGCGGTCTTCTCGGCCGTGGCGAGATGGGACTTCTGCGGGAAGCCGGATTCCCGCGTGAAGCCTCCGGGCAGTACCGCACCGCCGTGCCGGCGGTCGAGGAGTCCTTCTGCCTCCAGTGCCCGCACGTCCCGGCGTACGGTCACTTCGGAGGTCTGGACCACGCGGGCGAGCTCACGGAGCGACACCGCTCCGTTCGCCCGCACCATTTCGAGAATCAACTGGCGACGTTCTGCAGCGAACACGAAACTGACAGTAACCCGGGCGACCGTCTGCTTTCAGCTCCTTGCGCCGGAATACCGAAGTTGTCCATAAGGCAGGGCACTTAGTGGTATACGCGGTCGGACGAGTGCGTGAACGATCCGCCGCATACCGGTGCCCTGCCCCGAGCCTTCACCAAGTCCCCTTGCAGAAAGGGGAGGTTGTGGCCCCGGAGGACCCGGTTCAGGCCTCGGTGCCGGTCTTCCGGGTGTGCAGCTGGCGCGCGACCTCGGCGATCGAACCCGACAGCGAGGGGTACACGGTGAACGCGTTTGCGATCTGCTCGACGGTCAGGTTGTTGTCGACGGCGATCGAGATCGGGTGAATCAGTTCGCTGGCGCGCGGCGAGACGACCACGCCGCCGACGACGATCCCGGTGCCCGGCCGGCAGAACAGCTTCACGAAGCCGTCCCGGATGCCCTGCATCTTGGCGCGGGCGTTGCGCAGCAGCGGGAGCTTGACGACGCGGGCGTCGATCCGGCCGGCGTCGACGTCGGCCTGGGTGTAGCCGACGGTGGCGATCTCGGGGTCGGTGAAGACGTTCGAGGAGACCGTCTTGAGGTTGAGCGGGGTCACCGCGTCGCCGAGGAAGTGGTACATGGCGATGCGGCCCTGCATGGCGGCGACGGACGCCAGCGCGAAGATGCCGGTGACGTCGCCGGCCGCGTACACGCCGGGGGCGGTGGTGCGGGAGACCTTGTCGGTCCAGATGTGGCCGGACTCCTTGAGCTTGACCCCGGACTCCTCCAGGTTCATGCCGCGGGTGTTGGGGATGGCGCCGACGGCCATGAGGCAGTGGGTGCCGGTGACGACGCGGCCGTCGGAGAGGGTGACCTCGACCCGGTCGCCGACCCGCTTGGCGGATTCGGCGCGGGCGCGCCCGATGACGTTCATGCCGCGGCGGCGGAAGACGTCTTCCAGGACGGCGGCGGCGTCGGGGTCCTCGCCCGGGAGCACCCGGTCGCGGGAGGAGATCAGCGTGACGCGGGAGCCGAGGGCCTGGTAGGCGCCGGCGAACTCGGCGCCGGTGACGCCGGAACCGACGACGATGAGCTCCTCGGGGAGTTCCTCCAGGTCGTAGACCTGGGTCCAGTTGAGGATGCGCTCGCCGTCGGGCATCGCGTCGGGGATCTCGCGGGGGGTGCCGCCGGTGGCGATC
Organism: Streptomyces pallidus (ex Mingjun et al. 2026); assembly: GCF_051550185.1. NCBI lineage: Bacteria > Bacillati > Actinomycetota > Actinomycetes > Kitasatosporales > Streptomycetaceae > Streptomyces > Streptomyces pallidus (ex Mingjun et al. 2026). The sequence goes on from NZ_CP196181.1 coordinate 3,136,472, forward strand.
AGCACGCATTCGGCGGTCAGGACCGTCTCGGTGCCGTCGGCGGCGGTGACGACCACGTCGCGGGTGCCGTCGATGCCCTGGGGGCCGCCGAGGCGACCGCGGCCGCGGATGACGCGGGCGCCGGCCCGGGTCACGGAGGCGGTGATGTCGTGGGACTGGGCGAGCGCGAGGCGCTTCACACGGCGGTTCACCTTGCCGAGGTCCACGCCGATGATGCGGGCGGCCTGCTCGATCGGCGGGGTGTCGTCGGCGACGACGATGCCGAGCTCCTCGTACGAGGAGTCGAAGTTCGTCATGACCTCGGCCGTCGCGATGAGGGTCTTGGAGGGCACGCAGTCGGTGAGGACCGAGGCCCCGCCGAGGCCGTCGCAGTCGACGACGGTCACCTCCGCGCCGAGCTGGGCCCCCACGAGGGCCGCCTCATACCCGCCGGGTCCGCCGCCGATGATCACGATCCGGGTCACGAAAATCCGCCTCACGTCTACCCGGCCGAGCGCCGCCCCGGCCGGGGCTTCCGGGGGGTCTCCCCGGGGGATGCATTCCGTGCTCCATTGTCCCGCACGCTTCAAGGTGCTTCTCCCCCGGTCCGCCATCCGTGCACCGCCCGCACCTCCGGGCCGCGCCCCGCCCGCCATCGCACCTTCCCTCGCCCCGCCGCCACGCCACCCCGCCCCCGCCGTCCGCCCGCCCCGGCCGTGCGCCCCGCCCCGCCGCCGCGCCTCCCCCCGTCCCGCCGCGCGGGCGCCCCCGGCCTGCCGTGCGGGGGCGGATCGGTCCCGCCGGGCCCGTACGGATCCGCCGGCATCCGGGCACGCATACTCAGCCGCCCCTCCCGTACCCTCGACTGCATGTCGCTCTACGCCGCGTACGCCGGCAACCTCGACCCGCGGCTGATGTCGCGCCGCGCCCCGCATTCGCCGCTGCGCGGAACGGGCTGGATCAACGACTGGCGGCTGACCTTCGGCGGCGAGCAGATGGGCTGGGAGGGCGCCCTCGCCACCGTCGTGGAAGCGCCCCGCCAGCAGGTCTTCGTCGCCCTCTACGACATCGCGCCGCTGGACGAGGACTCCATGGACCGGTGGGAGGGTGTCGGGCTCGACATCTACCGCCGGATGCGGATCCGCGTGCACACCCTGGACGGCGAGGAAGCCGCCTGGTGCTACGTGCTGAACGGGTACGAGGGCGGCCTGCCCTCGGCGCGCTACCTGGGCGAGATCGCCGACGCCGCCGAGTCGGCGGGCGCCCCGCACGACTACGTGATGGAGCTGCGCAAGCGCCCCTGCTGAGCGGCGCCGGCAGGCTGCGGGGCCGACCCCCGCCGGATCCCCGCCGGATCCGGGCCCTCCCGACCGAGTCCGGACGATTCGGCGGAAACGACAAGGCAACGATCCGAACACCGTGAGCAGCGCCATCTACGCGCGTAGGCGATTCCGGGCTACGCTCTTCTGCGTGAACGCATCTGTTACCGACCCCCACGCCGCCGCAGACGCCGCCGCCGCGCGTCTGCGCGAGCTCACCGGCGCCGAGACCCACGACGTCGCCCTCGTCATGGGCTCCGGCTGGGCTCCCGCCGCGGAGGCGCTCGGCGCCCCCGAGTCCGAATTCCCCGTCACCGAGCTGCCCGGCTTCCCGCCGGCCGCCGTCGAGGGCCACGGCGGCAAGGTCCGCTCGTACAAGATCGGCGACAAGCGCGCCCTGGTCTTCCTCGGCCGCACCCACTACTACGAGGGCCGTGGCGTCGCCGCCGTCGCGCACGGCGTCCGCACCGCCGTCGCCGCGGGCTGCAAGACCATCGTGCTGACCAACGGCTGCGGCGGTCTGCGCGAGGGCATGGCGCCCGGCCAGCCGGTCCTGATCAGCGACCACCTGAACCTGACCGCGGCCTCGCCGATCATCGGCGCGAACTTCGTGGACCTGACCGACCTGTACTCGCCGCGGCTGCGCGCGCTGTGCAAGGAGATCGACCCCACCCTGGAAGAGGGCGTGTACGCCCAGTTCCCCGGCCCGCACTACGAGACCCCGGCCGAGATCAACATGGTCCGCGTCCTGGGCGCCGACCTGGTCGGCATGTCCACGGTGCTGGAGGCCATCGCCGCCCGCGAGGCCGGCGCCGAGGTGCTCGGCATCTCCCTGGTCACCAACCTGGCCGCGGGCCTGTCCGGCGAGCCGCTGAACCACGAAGAGGTGCTCCAGGCGGGCCGCGACTCGGCCGCGCGCATGGGCACGCTGCTGACGCAGGTCCTCGCCCGCATCTGATAGACGGGCACAGGCACAGGCACCGTACGAGAGACAAGGCGGAAGTAGTGCAGGAACAGGACGACCTGATCACCCGGGCCCGGGCCTGGCTGGCCGAGGACCCCGATCAGGAGACCGCGGACGAACTGGCCGCGCTCATCGAGGCGGGCGACACCGCCGAGCTGGCCGACCGGTTCTCCGGCACCCTCCAGTTCGGCACCGCCGGGCTGCGCGGCGAGCTCGGCGCCGGCCCGATGCGGATGAACCGCTCCGTGGTCATCCGGGCCGCGGCGGGCCTCGCCGCGTACCTGAAGGCCGAGGGCCACGCCGGCGGCCTGGTCGTCGTCGGCTACGACGCGCGCTACAAGTCCGCGGACTTCGCCCGCGACACCGCCGCCGTGATGACCGGTGCCGGCCTGCGCGCCGCCGTCCTGCCCCGTCCGCTGCCGACGCCCGTCCTCGCGTTCGCCATACGGCACCTGGGTGCCGTCGCCGGCGTCGAGGTGACCGCGAGCCACAACCCGCCCCGGGACAACGGCTACAAGGTCTACCTCGGCGACGGCTCCCAGATCGTGTCCCCCGCGGACACGAAGATCGCGGCCGAGATCGACCGCGTGGAGACGCTCGCGTCGGTCCCGCGCCCCGACTCCGGCTGGGAGGACCTCGGCGACGAGGTCCTCCGGGCCTACCTGGAGCGCACGGACGCCGTCCTGACCCCGGGCTCCGCCCGGGGCGTGCGGACCGTCTACACGGCCATGCACGGCGTCGGCAAGGACGTCGTCCTGGCGGCCTTCGCCCGGCACGGCTTCCCCGAGCCGGTGCTCGTCGCCGAGCAGGCGGAGCCGGACCCGGCCTTCCCGACGGTGGCGTTCCCGAACCCGGAGGAGCCGGGCGCCATGGACCTGGCGTTCGCCAAGGCCGCCGAGGTCCAGCCGGACATCGTCATCGCGAACGACCCGGACGCGGACCGCTGCGCCGTGGCCGTCCCCACCGCGGACGGCGGCTGGCGGATGCTGCGCGGCGACGAGGTCGGCGCACTGCTCGCCGCCCACCTGGTCCACAAGGGCGCGCGGGGCGTCTTCGCCGAGTCGATCGTCTCCTCCAGCCTCCTGGGCCGGATCGCGGAGGCGGCCGGCGTCGGCTACGAGGAGACCCTCACGGGCTTCAAGTGGATCGCCCGCGTCGACGGCCTGCGCTACGGCTACGAGGAGGCCCTCGGCTACTGCGTGGACCCCGAGGGCGTCCGCGACAAGGACGGGGTCACCGCCGCCCTGCTGGTGGCGGAGCTGGCCTCGGAGCTCAAGGAGCAGGGCCGCACCCTGACCGACCTGCTGGACGACCTGGCGATGGCCCACGGCCTGCACCACACCGACCAGCTGTCCGTCCGCGTGGAGGACCTGTCGATCATCGCCGACGCGATGGCCGCGCTGCGCGCCGAGCCGCCGGCCTCCCTGGCCGGCCTGCGGGTCGTCTCGGCGGAGGACCTGAACCAGGGCACGGCCACGCTGCCGCCCACCGACGGTCTGCGCTACTACCTGGAGGGCGACTACAAGGCCCGGGTGATCTGCCGCCCGTCCGGCACGGAGCCCAAGCTGAAGTGCTACCTGGAGGTCGTCGTCCCGGTGGCCGAGGCCTCCGACCTCGCGCCGGCCCGCGTCCGCGGCCAGGAAGTCCTGGACGCGGTCAAGAAGGACCTCTCGGCGGCCATGGGCCTCTGAGCCACCGCTGAAACGCCCGTACGGGCCCCGGACCACCGGTCCGGGGCCCGTCGGCGTTCTACGGGGCTACGCCGCCACCCAGCCGGTGAGCGCGGCCCAGCTGGCCGGGGCCAGGTCCAGGACGGGACCGCCGTCGACCTTCGAGTCACGGACGTGCACGACGTGGGGGCAGGCGGCCACCTCGACGCACTGGCCGCCTTCGTCGCTGCTGTGGCTGGAGGTGCGCCAGGGGGCGGAGACCTCGACGCAGGCCCCACCCTCGTCGCCGCTGTAACTGGACTTCCGCCAGTCGTAGGCGACCTCAACGCACGCGTCGCCCTCGTCGCCGCTGTAGCTGGACTTGAACCACTTCAGTGCGGTGCTCATAGCTCTCCTAGCAACCGGTCCAACAGGTCTTTCGTCTCAACGACGTTGAGAGCCTGGGATCGCAGCATCGCATATTTCTGCGCAAGGATGCTGACCTCGTTCGGGTCACGTACGAGGACGCTGCCGCGCTGGGTCTCGGAGTAGGCGAGGTGCTGGAACTCGGGGGTTTCCAGCAGGATGAAGGGGCCGTTCAGGCCTGCGTGGGTGACGAGACCCAAGGGTAGGACCTGAATCGAAATGGCTGGCCGGTCCGCACACTCCCGCAGGTGCCGGATCTGCTCCCGGTGCACCTCCGCCCCGCCGATCCGGTCCCGCAGAGGGGCCTCCCAAATCACGAAGGACAGGGTGGGCGGGACGGGACGGCGCAGTATCTCCTGTCGCCGGATCCGGCGCGCGGTCTGGAGCTCGATCTTCTCCTCCCCCACGAACGGCACACGGCAGGACAGCACCGCCCGCGCGTAGGCCTCGGTCTGGAGCAGCCCTGGCACGGTCATCGTGTCGAACCAGGACAGCGCGAGTGCCTCGCGCTCCCGCTCGAAGTACTCCTCGGCCCAGGCCGGGATCATGTCGACCTCCGGCATCCGCAGGGCGGCGACGGTGAGCAGTCCGGGCAGTCCGAGTGCCCGGTCCAGCCGCTCGGCGACGTCGGGCATCAGGACGCGCCGCCCCTGCTCGATGGAGGCGATGGTCTCCGTGTCCATGGTGACCAGGGCGGCGAGTTGGCTCTGGGTGAGCTTCTTGGCGGTCCGGCCGGTGGCGACCTGCTCGCCGATCATCTTCATGGCGGTCGCGTTGGGCCGTGGCGCCCTCTTCCTCGGTGGCATACGCGTGCACTGCCACCCGCGCCCGCACCTCACACCCGTACCGACCCGTACTCATCGATGAGTACGGGTCGGCGCACTGCCCTGCCGGATTACGCCTCGAACAGGCGTGCACCCCGAAGGGGCGCGGGGAACTGCGCGACCAGCCACGACCGGGCCGCAGACGATCGCCGGAGCCTCGCGGCACCTCCCGCGGTGCGCCCGGGCCGTCAGCCGGACGGCGCGGGCGACGGGCTCGTGTCGGAGCGGACCAGCTCGCCCAGCGTCGGCACCGACTCCGGGCGGGAGCGGACGGCGGGCGTGCACTCCCAGGCGCGCGGCGGGTCGGCGTTCGGGCCGCCGAGGACCACCGGGCCCGGCCCGGCCGAGACGGTCTCGTTGCCCGCGAGGGTGCACACGACCTGCGCCAGGGCCACCGGCATCAGGTCCTCCGGCTTCTTGCTGAGCCGGATCGTGCCCGCCGGGTCGCCCGGCCAGCCCGGGACGACGGTCAGCCCGGCCGGCACGACGCTGGTGAAGCCGGCGTCGCGCTCGTCCTGCGAGGGCTCGCGCTCCAGCGCCTCCAGCAGTGCCTCGGCCGCCAGTTGCGCGGGGTCCCGGCCCGGCTTCTTCTCGGCTATCGGAACGACCCGCTCGACACCGACCAGCTGCGAGCCGCACACCAGCTCCACGGTGGCCCGGAAGCCCTGGGCGCCGCCCTGCTGGGCCGGTATGTCGCAGGACACCCGGGAGGGCGCCGGGCCGACGTCCACCGGGACGCTCGTGGCCCGGATCCCGCAGCCGGCCGTCAGGGACACGAGGCCCCACACCACCGCGGCCGCGGCCGCCGCCCTACGCGTTCGCGTCGTCGCCACCGGCGATCACCTTCCCCACGTCCACCGGCAGCCGCAGCGTGAACAGCGCGCCGCCGCCCTCGGCGTTCGCCGCGGTGATCTCGCCGCCGTGGATGTGCGCGTTCTCCACGGCGATGGACAGGCCGAGGCCGCTGCCGTCCGACTTCGGGCGGGAGGCGCTGGCCTTGTAGAAGCGGTCGAAGACGTGCGGCAGCACCTCTTCGGGGATGCCCGGCCCGTTGTCCCGCACCGCGATGACGAGCCATTCGCCGTCGACGCGCACCGACACCCGCACCGGCGAGCCGCCGTGCTTGAGGGCGTTGCCGATGAGGTTGGCGAGGATGACGTCGAGGCGGCGCGGGTCGAGGCGGGCCATGGTGCCGCGCTCGGCGTCGAGTTCGACCGCGTCGAGCCAGGCCCGCGCGTCGATGCAGGCGGTGACCTGGTCGGCGACGTCGACGTCGTCGATGACGAGGCGGGCCGTGCCCGCGTCGAAGCGGGTGACCTCCATCAGGTTCTCGACGAGGTCGTGCAGGCGCCGGGTCTCGCTGACGACCAGGGTCACGGCCGGCGCGATCATCGGGTCGAGGTCGTCGATCTCCTCCTCCAGCACCTCGGCGACCGCCGTGAGGGCCGTGAGCGGCGTGCGCAGCTCGTGCGACATGTCGGCGACGAAGCGGCGGCTGGCCTCCTCGCGGGCGCTCATGTCGGCGACCTTCTTCTCCAGCGCCTCCGCGGTCCGGTTGAACGTGCGCGACAGGTCGGCGAGTTCGTCGTTGCCGGACACGTCGAGCCGGTGGTCGAGCTCGCCCTCGCCGAGGCGGCGGGCGGCGTCGCCGAGCCGCTGGACGGGCCTGAGGACCGTACGGGCGGCGGCCTGGGCGAGCAGCGCCGAGCCGAGCAGGGCGAGGCCGGTGGCGATGGTCAGGGACCAGCCGAGTGCGTTGAGGTCGTCGCGCTCCTGGGCGAGGGACTTGTACATGTAGCCGGTGGGGCCGCCGCCGATGATGCGGGTGCCGCCGACCAGGTACGGGTTGCCGTTCGGCCGGGTGCGCTGCCAGTACACGTGGTACTCGGAGTCGCTCGCCGCGGTCGGCTTCTGCCGGTCGTTGACGGCCCGCTGGAGGCTCTCGGGCACGTCCTCCAGACGGAAGGCGTCCGGGCCGGCCGCGCCGAACACCATCCGGTGGTCGGCCCGTTCGTCGACGAGCAGCACGCTGTACCCGGGGCTGCTGCCCGCCATCAGGTCGGCGGTGCGCTGGAGTTCCTCGGGGGTGGGGTCGGCGGGCAGGGCGGCGGCCCGCAGCTGCATCTCCTGGCGGAAGTCGCCGAGGGCCGCGTCCTGGGTGCGGGTGAGGACCGCCTCGCGGTTGAGCCAGTAGGCGATGCCGGACGCGGAGACCGCGGCCGCCAGCGCGACGAGCGAGAACACCATGAGGAGCCGCAGCCGCAGGCTGGTCCAGCGCCGGCCCGCGAACAGAGCCTTGATCACTGCGGGTTGTCCAGGCGGTAGCCGACACCCCGTACGGTGCGGATGAGGGTGGGCGAGGAGGGCACTTCCTCGACCTTGGCGCGCAGCCGCTGGACGCAGGCGTCCACCAGGCGGGAGTCGCCGAGGTAGTCGTGCTCCCAGACCAGCCGCAGCAGCTGCTGCCGGGACAGGGCCTGCCCGGGCCGCCGGCTGAGCTCCAGCAGCAGCCGCAGCTCGGTCGGCGTCAGCTGGAGGTCCTCGCCGTTCTTCGTCACCGTCATCGCGGCCCGGTCGATGACCAGGGAGCCGAAGACGGCGGAGTCGTTGGCCTCCCGCTCACCGCGGCGCAGGACGGCCCGGATCCGGGCGTCGAGCACCCGGCCCTGGACCGGCTTGACGACGTAGTCGTCTGCGCCGGACTCCAGCCCGACGACCACGTCGATGTCATCGCTGCGCGCGGTCAGCAGAATGATCGGCAGCTGGTCGGTGCGACGGATCCGCCGGCACACCTCGAAGCCGTCGATCCCGGGCAGCATCACGTCCAGCACGATCAGGTCCGGCCGCTGCTCCCGGAGGAGCTTCAGGCCGTCCTCGCCCGTCGCCGCGGTGGCCACACGGTGGCCCTGGCGGGTCAGGGAGAGTTCGAGGGCCGTGCGGATGGCGTCGTCGTCCTCGATCAGCAACAGGAAAGGCACGGCCACATTCTGTCCCATGTGCGGTTGGGAGTTCGACCGCTGGACACGAGGGGTTCTCGTCGGGGCGGCTGTGACAGGCCTGTGACAGTCGACGGACACCGCGGTTAAGTCCGCCGTGCAGTCTTTAACCAACGCACCGAGCATGACGCGGAAACCAGGAACCGAAAGCAGACTCCACGACGGGGGGCGCGGGATGAACACGCTGCACAGCACCACCACCAGCGCGGTTGTCACGCGGCTGCACGATGTGGGCCGCCGGGCCGGTGCCCGTTCGGTGACGGTCGCCCGTCCCCGGCAGGCGCACACGGTGGCCATCGACGCGAAGACGTACGGGCCCGCCACGGCGGTTCCGGCCACCTTCCCCGAGCCGCGGCTGCCCTCCGACTCGGAGGCCGAGTTCACGGCGTACGTCCGGGAGCGGCGGGCCGCGCTGTACGCGACGGCCTTCCACCTGACCGGCGACCGGTACGAGGCCGAGGACCTGCTGCAGAGCGCGCTGTTCTCCACGTACCGGGCCTGGGACCGGATCAGCGACAAGGCGGCCGTCGGCGGCTACCTGCGGCGCACGATGACGAACCTGCACATCTCCGCCTGGCGCCGGCGCAAGCTGAACGAGTACCCGACGGAGGAGCTGCCGGAGACGGCGACCGACGCGGACGCGATGCGCGGTACGGAGCTGCGCGCGGTGCTGTGGCAGGCGCTGGCCCGGATCCCGGAGCCGCAGCGCACGATGCTGGTGCTGCGCTACTACGAGGGCCGGACGGACCCGGAGATCGCGGAGATCCTCGGGATCAGCGTCGGCACGGTGAAGTCGAGCATCTGGCGCTCGCTGCGCCGCCTGCGGGACGACGAGGCGCTGAGCTTCGGCCGCGACGAGGCTGAGTCCTTCGAGGAGCTCGTCGCGTAGCGCCACGAGCTCTCACACAGCCATCACGGAGCCATTGGCCGGGGGGCCGTCCTACGGGGGTGGGACGGTGGCCATGGGGGGGGAACGCGCGGGATCAGTCGGTCGGGGGTCCGACTGATCCCGCGCTCCTTTTTCGTCAGGGGCGGGATTCGTCGGGGGCGGGCCGATCCGGCGCCGCCCCTTATTCCAGTGGCCCCGTCCGGCCGGCTCCGGACAATGGGTCCATGCGCATCCGAGCCGTGCACCCGAGCGAACTGCCCGTCCTCCAGGACATCGAGAGGGCCGCGGGGCAGTGCTTCCGGTCCGTCGGCATGCCGGAGATCGCCGACGACGAGCCGCTCCCGCTCGACGAGCTCGCCCGCTACCAGCGGGCCGGGCTGGCCTGGGTCGCGGTCACCGACGCCGACGCCGACGCTCCGGTCGCCTACCTGATCGCCGACCGCGTCGACGGCAACCTCCACGTCGAACAGGTCTCGGTGCACCCGGACAGTGCGCGGCGCGGTATCGGCCGGGCCCTGTTGGACCGGCTGTCGGAGCACGCCGTCCGCGAGGGGGCGCCCGCCCTGACCCTCACCACGTTCACCGAGGTCCCGTGGAACGCCCCCTACTACGCGCGCTGCGGCTTCCGGCCCGTGGACGACGGCGCGCTCACCCCGGGCCTGCGGCGGATCCGCGAGCGCGAGGCGGCACACGGCCTGGACCGTTGGCCGCGGAGCTGCATGCGCCGGGCGGTGTGACGCCGCGGCGCCGTCAGACGGCGGCGGCGCTCGGCGAGCGGTGCCGGCCGGCGGCCGCGGCCGCGAGACGGCCCAGGGCCTCGTCGCGGGCGCAGGGGTGGGCGCCGAGGGCCACGTGCCGGGCGACGATGCCCCGCTCGGCCCGCATCAGGCGCAGGCCCCGGCGCAGCAGGAACAGCACCGACTTGCGGCCCTCGCGCAGATCGCGCAGCAGGCGGCGGCGGAACGTGGTGGACGGGCGGCCGCGCAGGCAGATCGCGTCGGCGAGCAGCCCGAGCTCCTGGCAGCGGGCCGCGATGTCGGCCGCGAAGATCCCCTCGGCGATGAAGAGCGGGGTCCGGGAGATGCCGAAGGCCTCCGTGCCGGTCCGGGACGAGGTGGCGATGTCGTAGACGGGGACCTCGGTACGGCCGGTGCGGCACAGCTGCGCGATGGCTTCGACGGCGACGTCGGCGTCCCACGAGAGCGGGGAGTCCCAGTCGATGTCGGAGCTGCCCTCGACCAGGGGGAGGGACGGGTCGTCGCCCTCCTTGTAGAAGTCGTCCAGCCGCAGCACCGGGAGACCGGAGCGGGCGGCGAGCGAGGACTTTCCGGAACCTGAAGGCCCGGTCAACAGGACGACACGCGTAGGCAAAGGAGAGGAGGCGCTCACGGAACACCAGTCTGACGCATTCCCCCGTGCGTGGGATGCCATCTGGCACACGTTGGTATCGAGGATCACACCTCCACTACGCTGCGTGCACACCCGAACACGACCACAGGCGGGATCTCATGGCACGTCACGCAGCCCCCGGCACCTCCCCGGCCCTGCGCCTGCGCTCCGCGGGCCTCACGGTCTCGATGGCCGGTGCGGCCCTCGCGATGGCCGCGGGGGGCGCCCAGGCGGGCGAACTGTCGGTTCCGGCGGCCGTCGGCGGGGTCGTCGACCCGGTCGCGGACCTGAAGGTGTACCCGCTGGCCCACACGGGCGTGGACCCGCTGGACAACGGCATCGCCACGAAGGTGGCGGACTTCCCGTCGGTCGGCACCGGCATGGTCACCGGCGCCCTCACCCAGGGCCCCTCGGTCGCCGAACTCCCCGAGGCGGCCGTCGGCTCCCTCCTCGGCCCCCTGACCGGCGGCAAGTGACCGAGCTCCAGGAGCTGCCGCCGTCGCCTTCGAAAAAGGGGGAACGACCCCGGCAGCACGGGGGTCACCTCCAGCGGTAGCTGGAGGAGGGTTGCTGCCGGGGTCGGCTCATGGGGCTCGGCCCTCGCGGGGCCGTCTCAGTAGGACGAGCCCGAGGCGCCGAGCGAGCCCGTCGGGTGCCAGACCGTCTTGGTCTCCAGGAAGGCCGTCATGCGCGCCGTGCCCTGGTCGCCGGTCCAGTCGTCCACAGGCTGTGGACGCAGGACGCGCTTCAGGTTGTCGGCGGCGGCGATCTCCAGTTCCTTGGCGAGGGCCGCGTCGGCGCCCGCCAGGTCGATCGCGTTGACGTCCTGGTGGGCCGCGAGGTGCGGGCCCATCTCGGAGGCCTTGCCGGACAGGATGTTGACGACGCCGCCCGGCAGGTCGGAGGTGGCCAGCACCTCGCCCAGGGACAGGGCCGGCAGCGGGGCCTTCTCGCTGGCGATGACGACCGCGGTGTTGCCGGTCGCGATCACCGGGGCGATCACGGAGACCAGGCCCAGGAAGGACGAGTCCTGCGGGGCCACGACCGTGACGACACCGGTCGGCTCCGGGGTGGACAGGTTGAAGTACGGGCCCGCGACCGGGTTGGCCCCGCCCACGACCTGAGCGATCTTGTCGGTCCAGCCCGCGTACCAGACCCAGCGGTCGATGGCCGCGTCCACGACCGCGGCGGCCTTGGACTTGGACAGGCCCTCGGCCTCGCCGACCTCGCGGACGAACTGCTCGCGGCGGCCCTCCAGCATCTCGGCGATGCGGTAGAGGATCTGGCCGCGGTTGTAGGCGGTCGCGCCGGACCAGCCGCCGAAGGCCTTGCGGGCGGCGACGACCGCGTCACGGGCGTCCTTGCGGGAGGACAGCGGGGCGTTGGCCAGCCAGTTGCCCTTGGAGTCCGTCACTTCGTACACCCGGCCGCTCTCGGAGCGGGGGAACTTGCCCCCGACGTACAGCTTGTAGGTCTTGAAGACGTTCAGACGCGCGGTCGACTCAGACATCGAGGTAAGCCTCCAGGCCGTGGCGACCGCCCTCGCGGCCGAAGCCCGACTCCTTGTAGCCGCCGAAGGGCGAGGTCGGGTCGAACTTGTTGAACGTGTTGGCCCAGACGACACCGGCGCGGAGCTTGTTCGCGACCGCGAGGATACGCGAGCCCTTCTCCGTCCAGATGCCGGCGGACAGGCCGTACTGGCTGTTGTTGGCCTTGGCGACGGCCTCGTCCGGCGTGCGGAAGGTCAGCACGGACAGCACCGGGCCGAAGATCTCGTCGCGGGCGATGGTGTGCGCCTGGCTGACGTTCGTGAAGAGCGTCGGGGCGAACCAGTAGCCGGAGGACGGCAGCTCGCAGGCCGGGGACCAGCGCTCGGCACCCTCGGCCTCGCCGGTGTCCGCGAGGGCGGTGATCCGGGCCAGCTGCTCGGCGGAGTTGATCGCGCCGATGTCGGTGTTCTTGTCGAGCGGGTCGCCGAGGCGCAGCGTGCTCAGGCGGCGCTTCAGCGAGTCCAGCAGCTCGTCGTGGATGGACTCCTGGACCAGCAGACGGGAGCCGGCGCAGCAGACCTGGCCCTGGTTGAAGAAGATGCCGCCGACGATGCCCTCGACGGCCTGGTCGATGGGGGCGTCGTCGAAGACGATGTTGGCGCCCTTGCCGCCCAGCTCCAGGGTGAGCTTCTTGTCGGTGCCGGCGACCTGGCGGGCGATGGCCTTGCCGACCGCGGTGGAACCGGTGAACGCGACCTTGTTGACGTCCGCGTGCCCGACGAGGGCCGCGCCGGTGTCCCCGTACCCGGGGAGGATGTTGACGACGCCCTTGGGCAGGCCCGCCTGGCGGCAGATGTCCGCGAAGAACAGGGCGGACAGCGGGGTCGTCTCGGCGGGCTTGAGGACCACCGTGTTACCGGCGGCCAGCGCCGGGGCGATCTTCCACGCCAGCATCAGCAGCGGGAAGTTCCACGGGATGACCTGGCCGGCGACGCCCAGCGGGCGCGGGTTCGCACCGTAGCCGGCGTGGTCGAGCTTGTCGGCCCAGCCCGCGTAGTAGAAGAAGTGCGCGGCGACCAGCGGGAGGTCCGCGTCGCGGGTCTCCTTGATCGGCTTGCCGTTGTCCAGGGTCTCCAGGACGGCCAGCTCGCGGCTGCGCTCCTGGATGATCCGGGCGATGCGGAAGAGGTACTTGGCGCGCTCGGAGCCCGGCAGCGCGGACCACTTCTCGAAGGCCTTGCGGGCGGCCTTGACGGCGCGGTCGACGTCCGCGGCGCCCGCCTGGGCGACCTCCGCGAGGACCTCCTCGGTGGACGGCGAGACGGTCTTGAAGACCTTGCCGTCGGCGGCGTCGGTGAACTCGCCGTCGATGAAGAGCCCGTAGGAGGGGGCGATGTCGACGACCGAGCGGGACTCGGGAGCCGGTGCGTACTCGAATGCAGATGCCATGGTGATCAGTCCACCGTCACGTAGTCGGGACCGGAGTAACGGCCGGTGTTCAGCTTCTGGCGCTGCATCAGCAGGTCGTTGAGCAGGCTGGAGGCGCCGAAGCGGAACCACTCGTTGGTCAGCCAGGCCTCGCCCGCGGTCTCGTTGACGAGGACCAGGAACTTGATGGCGTCCTTCGTGGTCCGGATACCGCCCGCCGGCTTCACACCGATCTGGATGCCGGTCTGCGCCTTGAAGTCGCGGACGGCTTCGAGCATGAGCAGGGTGTTGGCGGGGGTGGCGTTGACGCCGACCTTGCCGGTGGAGGTCTTGATGAAGTCGGCGCCCGCGAGCATGCCGATCCAGGAGGCGCGGCGGATGTTGTCGTACGTCGACAGCTCGCCGGTCTCGAAGATGACCTTGAGGCGGGCGGCGGTGCCGTCCGGGCGGACGCAGGCCTCCTTGACGGCCTTGATCAGCTCGTACGTCTCCAGGTAGCGGCCGGCGAGGAAGGCGCCACGGTCGATGACCATGTCGATCTCGTCGGCGCCGGCGGCGACGGCGTCGCGGGTGTCCGCGAGCTTGACCGGCAGCGCGGCGCGACCGGCCGGGAAGGCGGTGGCGACGGACGCGACCTTCACGTCGGCGCCGTTCAGGCCGGCCTTGGCGGTGGCCACCATGTCCGGGTAGACGCAGACCGCGGCGGTCATGGGCGTCGTACGGTCGGTGGGGTCGGGATTGACGGCCTTGGCGGCGAGCGACCGGACCTTGCCCGGGGTGTCAGCACCCTCGAGCGTGGTCAGGTCGATCATCGAGATGGCCAGGTCGATGGCGTACGCCTTGGCCGAGGTCTTGATCGAACGGGTACCGAGGGCGGCCGCGCGGGCCTCCAGGCCGACGGCGTCCACGCCGGGCAGCCCGTGCAGGAACCGGCGCAGCGCACTGTCGGACGTCGTCACGTCAGCGAATGCGGGGATGGTGGGCATGGTCACCACATGAGCATATCTACGCGCGTAGCTTCCTGTCACCCCCTCGCGGTGCACATGTGTGCGGGGGTGGCGCCCATCCGGGCGCGGGGCGTCTCCGGACACTGGTGGGTAACAAGCGGAATCCGCTGGTCAGCGCCGTTACAGGGCCATGACAGGAACCGCACGCTCCGGGTGAACAAGATCCGTAGATTTTTCTTCAGCAGCCCGCCAGACCTCACCGGATGAAAGCCCGACAGAGAAAACGCGGCATGCGACTCTCCCGCTTACCCACGACCATGCTCTCTGGAGTCGTTATGCGTACCGCCCTCCGTACCTCGATCGTCACCGCCGCCCTCGCCGGGGCGCTGCTGGCACCCGCCGCCACGACCGCGTTCGCCGCGCCGGCCGTGCAGAGCGTGACGACTTCGGTGTACGGGACCGTCTCGGACAACGACCGCTACGCGGGCGAGCCGGTCTACATCGGCGCGGGTCTGGTCGCGGTGCTGCGCAACGGGCCCGAGGGCCCCGAGGCCTGGATCCGGGCCGTGGGCGAGCAGTGGAAGCCGGGCGACGCCTACATGGTCCGCGTCCTGACGACGCTGGACCGCTCCCACACCGGCGACACGATCAACGGGCTCAGCCTGAAGCTCACCAGGCTCGACACCTCCGCCCCGGTGCTGACGGTCACCACGGACGGCGCCACCAAGTCCTTCCCGCTGCCGAAGGCCGAGTCCGTGAAGTCCCCGGAGAAGCCGAAGGCGCCGGAGGCCCCGAAGTCCACCGAGGGCCCGAAGTCCCCGAAGACCCCGGCCACGACGGTCAAGGACCGCTTCGACGGCGAGATCGTGCTCGTCGGCAAGGGCCGGATCGCGGTGCTGCGCAACGACGCCGAGGGCCCCGAGGTCTGGATCCGCGCCGTCGCCGACGACTGGAAGCCGGCCGACGGCCGGGCGGGCCGCGTCCTGGCGACGCTGACGCTCTCCTCCCCCCACGCGGTGGTCGACGGCACCGACTACAAGCTCGCCAAGACGGACGCCGGCCGCTACGGCCTCACCGTCCGCGTGCAGGGCGAGGGCGCCGCGGACTTCTACCTGCTGCCGGAGGCCACGCGCTCCACCAAGACGGTCGCCACGACCACGGTCGCCGTGAAGTCGGTCGCCGACGTGAAGCCGGCCGCAGACGTGAAGCCGCAGACGGGCGCGCAGACGGTGGTCGTGCCGCAGGGCGCGGTCGCCGCGGGCGCCGAGATCGCCGCCGAGGACACCGACGACAGCACCACCCTGGCTGCCGGCGGGAGCCTGGTCGCGATCCTCGCCGGTCTCGGTGCGGCCTGGGCCGCCCGCAACCGCGCCGCCCGCAACCGCGCCTGACCCACCCTGCCGGTCACCCCACCGGCGCTACCTGCACCACCGCACGAGCGGCACTACCTGCACCACCGCACGACCGGTACCACCCGCACCACCGAACGTCCCGGCCCTCCTCAGGCCACCCCGCACCACCCACACCCCAGCCGGCGGGCCGCCCCAGTGGCGGCCCGCCGGTCCCGTTTCCGGAGCACCCCATGGCCCACCGCACACGCCCGCCGCTCGCCGTCGCCCTCCTCGGACCGGCCGCCCTGCTCTGCCTGGCCTCGCTGACCGGCTGCACCGGCGCCCCGGCCGGACCGGCCACGCCCCCGCCGCACGTCACGGCGGCGTCGGCGGCACCCCCGGCCTCCACCGACGGCGGCGCCCCGGCCGGGCCCGCGGCCGCCCTGCCCGCCTCCGAGCCCGTACGGGTGCGGGTCCCGGCGGCCGGCGTGGACACGGGACCGCTGCTCAAGCTGGGCCTGGCCGCCGACGGCACGGTCGAGGTGCCCTCCGTGGCGCAGGCGGACCGGATCGGCTGGTACACCAAGGGCGTCACGCCCGGGGAGACCGGCCCGGCCGTGCTGATCGGGCACTTCGACACCGCGCGCGGCCCGGCCGTCCTGCGCGACGTGTCGCGGATCCGCACCGGCGACGAGATCACGGTGGACCGGGCGGACGGCACGGCCGCCGTCTTCCGCGTCCGGGAGCTGGAGCAGGTCGACAAGAAGCACTTCCCGACCACCAGGGTCTACGGGAACACCGCCGGCCCCGAACTGCGCCTCATCACCTGCGGCGGGGAGCTCACCGACGGCCACCGCCCCGACAACATCATCCTGTACGCCGACCTCGTGGGCCCCGGCGCCGTGAGGCAGAATCGGGCGCATGAGCAGCCAGCAGCCCGATGACGAGCCGGTCTACGACGACCGGGTCTACCGCTCCCCCATGGCCGTGGTCACGGGGCTCCTGCTGCTGGCCCTGATCGTGTGGTTGTGCGGGGACGCCCTGGTGCGGGGGTCTGGCGACGCCCGCTGGTACGCCGTGGCGATCGCCCTGTTCGCCGTACCGCTGACGGTGGCGTTCACGATCCGCCCGGCCGTCTTCGCCAACGAGAACCGGATGCGGGTGCGCAACCCCTTCCGCGTCATCGAGCTGCCCTGGGCCGCCGTGGACGCGGTCCGTGCCGGGTACTCCGCCGAGGTGCTGGCCGAGGGGGCGAAGTACCAGCTGTGGTCGGTGCCCGTCTCGCTGCGGGAGCGGAAGAAGGCGAACCGGCAGCAGCTCAGCCGTCGCGGCGGGCTCACCGGCAAGGGCCTGGGCGCGGACCGCAAGGGCGCCGCCGGTGCGAACGGCGCCGCGGCGCCCGCCGAACCGCAGCGGGCGCACGCGGACCAGGTGGTCGACGAGCTGCGCGAACTGGCCGAGCGCGGTGCCTCGCGGGCCGGGGCGCAGGGCGGTGTGCGCGTGCGCTGGTCGTACGAGGTCATCGCGCCGGCCGTGGTGGGAGCGGTGCTCCTGATCGTGCTGCTCGCCGTCCGCTAGACCGTCCGGGCCGTCACCGTCCCGATGGTCGTCCGCGGTCGGCTCGGCTGCGGCTCACCAGCGCGCGGGCTCCTTGTCGGTGCACAGGGCCCAGATGATGAACACGGCCACGGCGATGACGACGAGCGACCACAGCGGCTGGTAGGGCAGCCAGAGGAAGTGGACGATCACCGACAGCGAGGCGAGGACGATACCGGCGATCCGCGCCCAGTTCGCCCCCTTGAGCAGGAAGATACCGACGATCAGGACCACGATGCCCAGGATCAGGTGGATCCAGCCCCAGCCGGTCAGGCTGAACTTGTAGACGTAGTCGCCGATCCGGGTGTAGAAGATGTCGTCCCTCGCGATGGCGGAGATGCCTTCGATGATCGCGAAGACACCGTTGATCACCATCAGGACACCGGCGAGCATCGTGCCGCCGGTCGCCCAGGGATGCGTGGCGCCGGGTTTTCCGGCGGGTGCGGGCGTGGGAGTGGTCGTCATCGCGCCACCTCGCCTCTCGCTCGAATGGGTGGGGGCCATTCGAGCGTGCGGGCGCTGCGGCCACCCGGCGAGCGGCACTGCGCCGAACGGGTGATGGCCCGCCCCCGCCGCCACGCCCGCCCCGACCTGCGCGGGGGCTCCGGGGGGGCCGCGGGGCGCCGGGCCGCCCGGTTCAGATCTCGCAGGCCAGTTGCACGTTCGTGGCGCTCTCCCCGTCGCAGTCGTCCGTGTCCGCGCCACCGTTGAGGGTGTCGTTGGCGGGTCCGCCGCGCAGGAAGTCGTCGCCGGCGCCGCCGGTGAGGAAGTCCGTGCCGCCCGCGGTGCCGATGGAGTCGTTGGTGAACCGGGCGTCGGCGTTGTCCCCGATGATGCGGTCGTTCCCGCCGCGGCCGTCGATCACGTCGTGGCCCGCGGTCGCGCCGGTGGGGTCGCCGAGGCCGCTGTCCCCGGCGAGGACGACCTCGCCCGCCCTGCCGCCGAGGATGCGGTCGTTCCCGGAGCCGACGGCGGTGCCGGAGTAGGTCTGGTGGTCGCCCCAGGCGCCGAAGCCGCCGTCCTCGCCGAGGTCGATGACGTCGTCCCCGCCGCTGCCGCTGACGTTCCCCAGGATCGAGCTGCTGTCACCGGTGGCGAGGCCGTTGTCCCCGGGGCCCTCCAGCAGGACGTCGTCGCCGGCGCCGGCCGCGTCGTGGAACCCGGCCGAGTCGCCGGTGAGGTTGTCGCTGTCCCGGCCGCCTTCGAGGCGGTCGTCGGCGCCGCCGGTGGCCCGGTCGCCGACGCTGTCACCGGTCAGGGAGTCCTCGCCGTCCCCGCCGAGCAGCAGGTCGGCGGAGGCGCCGTTCGCGGTGCCCTGGACGGCGTAGTGGTCGCCGATCAGCGAGTCGCCCGCGGCCCCGCCAACCAGGCGGTCGCGGCCGGTGGGGCCGGTGGCGTCGCCGGTCCAGGCGATGTCGTCGCCGACCAGCAGGTCGACGCCGGCCCCGCCGTCCAACTGGTCGTCACCCGCGCCGCCCGCGATCTGGTCGTCCCCGCCCCCGCCGATCAGGACGTCGTCGCCGCCCAGACCGCAGATCTTGTCGTGGCCGCCCCGGCCGTCGATGACGTCCCGGCCCTCCGTGCCGATGAGCACGTCGTCCCCCGGGGTGCCGACGGTGCCCGTCGCGACCGCGTTGAAGCAGGTCGGCTCCGCGGCGTGCGCCGGGACAGCGCCGAACCCGGTCAGGGCGGCGGCCAGGGCGTGGGCGCCGGCCAGGGCGGCGATCCGCCGGACGGGCCGGGCGCGGCCCCTTCCGGCCCTGCGGTGTCCGAACATGGCTGCCTTCCTCCACTGCATCGGGTGTGCGTCGTCCCGCTCACTGTGCGTGATGGCGGCCGTACGGCGGGAAGGCTCGTCCACAGCCCCGGTGTTTTCATCCGATCGGATTCTCATCAGCCCCCACCGTCCGGGGCATTTCGGAACCGAAGCCACCGCCCGCTGCGTCCTCGCCGGTGTGCAGCGTCATGAGGTCGGCCCCCGCGCCGCCACCGCCATACACCTGCGGCTCCGGCTCCTCGGCGGGGGCCTGCTGGTCGCTCATCTGCTCCTCGTCGGCTGGCTCACCCTCCGCCCCCTGGACGTGCCCTGGGCGGCTGCCCCGAACCTGACCCCCTTCGAAGGGATCCGGGCCGATCTCGCGCTCGGGCCGCTGGAGGCCGCCCGCCGGATCGGCGAGGGCCTGGCGCTGCTCGCCCCGCTCGGCGTCCTGCTGCCCCTGGCCGGCGGGAGCCTGGCGCCGTCGCGGCTGGCCGCGTGGTCCTCGCTGGCGCGGACGGCCGCCGCGGGCGCGCTGGTGTCGATCGGCATCGAGATGCTGCAGAGCGCGGTCCCGGGCCGGGTGCCCGACGTGGACTCGGTGCTGCTGAACACCCTCGGCGTGGTGCTGGCGCACGCGGCCGTCGTACCGGCGCTGCGGGCCCGGCTGCGCCGCTCGCAGCGGGCACGCGCCTCCCGACCGGCTCAGGGGTCCACCCCGAGAATTACCAGGGTCGGGCTGGGACCCTGGACCGACGTTCTGTCAGCGGTGCCGCGGGAGTATTGAGGCATCGCGGGAAACCCCCGCGAAATGCGACAGAGGAGACCCCATGAGCGCCCTTACGCGCCCCCGTGACGGCCGTTGGATCGGCGGCGTCTGCGCCGGCCTGGCGCGCCGCTTCGGAATGTCCGCGAACACGATGCGGCTGATATTCGTCGTCTCGTGCCTGCTGCCCGGCCCGCAGTTCCTGATCTACCTGGCGCTGTGGCTGCTGCTGCCGAACGAGAAGCCCTCGTCCGCCGCCTGGTGACCCTCCCCGGCCCGCCGTCAGGTGGCGCGGCGGACCTTCTCCAGCTGCTTGTCCGCCACCTCGTGCGGCACCTGGGCCCGCTGCCCTGCGCCCGTCACGTTGAGGGCCATCAGCCGCACCACGGTGTCGCCCTGGCGTACGACGACGACGTGGACCTGGGCCGAGACGCCCTGGGCGGAGGCGGTCGTGGTCCAGCTGACGGTGTCGTCGCCGGCGGTCCGGTAGTCGGCCGCGCGCACGTCCCGGTAGCTGCCGCTCTGCTTGTCGACGGTGGCCGTGAAGCCCGTTCCGCAGGCGGCGACCGCGTCTTCGAGGCGGGTGATCAGGGCCTTGGCGTCGCGTTCGGCGTAGGAGCTGACGGAGGCGGACACGGCGAGGCCGACCTGCTTCTGCGAGCCGATGCCGCGGTTGACGGTCTCGTGCGCCGCCGGGTCCGGCTCGTCGCCCATGATGTCGGCCAGCGGCTGGCAGGTCTTCCGGTCGGCCTGGGGCTGGCCGTCGGGGGCGTTCGGGTTCTTGCCCTGCGCCGAGACCTGGTAGCCGGGCAGGTCGCCCTGTTCGAGCGCGGAGCGCTCCAGCCTGGTCCCACCGGTCTTCGCCGGGGCGGCGGCGCCGGACGGGGGGCCGGCGTCCGCAGAGCCCCCGGGCGTCGTCCCGGCCGGGGCGGAGTCCTTCTGGTCCGGGGCCTTCCCGCCCGCGGGGGCGCCCGCACCGCAACCGACGGCCCCCAGCAGGAGGGCGGGCAGCAGGGCGGCGGCGGCCGCTCCGACCGTGCTTCGGGGCATCAGGCGCATGACCGGTGACCTCTCCCCCGGCTACCGCCGGGTGGTACCCCCGCCCGTCCGTCGACGGGCGGTTGGCGGGGATCCTGGCACACGGCGCCGCGGGGCGCACACCCGGTCGAACTGGTATGCGCCCTGCGTGCGCGCGTACGAATCGGCATGGATCCCGGGTGGATCCGAATGCGGAACCAGGTGCGGGTGCGGGTGCGGATCCGGCGGGGATCCGGTGGGGATCAGCCTCCGCCGAGGGCGCCGACCGGCAGGCCGCCGACCAGGGGGCCGGCGGTGTCGGCCAGCTGGGTGACCGCGGCGCCGGGGTCGCTGGCGTCCTGGCCCTTGGGGCTCACCTGCTGCTGGCTGGTGAGCCCCTGGAGCGCGCCGGTCGCGGAGCCCAGCGCGTCGGTGACACCGATGGCGGGGACGGCGGCCGAGGCGGTACCGGCCGCGACGGCGGCGAAGGCGGCTCCGAGGGCGACGGCACCGAGGGTCTTGGCAGCTGACTGCTTCATGGAGGTTGGTCCTTGGGACTGGGGAATCGGGCGGCTCCGCAAACTAGCCACTTGAAACCGCGGCCCGCAAACATCCTCAAATATGAGAAAGCGCCCGGGAATTGTTCCTCCCGGGCGCTCTCCTTCGGTCAGGCCGTGGCCTAGGCCGAAACAGAACCGCTGGTCGAAGCGGTCTGCCGGAACAGCCATTCCGACTTCAGCTCGGCGTAGCCGGGCTTGATCACGTCGTTGATCATGGCCAGTCGTTCATCGAAAGGAATGAACGCGGACTTCATGGCATTGACGGTGAACCACTGCATGTCGTCGAGCGAGTAGCCGAAGGTGTCGACCAGGTGCTCGAACTCGCGGCTCATGCTGGTGCCGCTCATCAGCCGGTTGTCGGTGTTGACCGTCAGCCGGAAGTGCAGCTTGCGCAGCAGGCCGATCGGGTGCTCGGCGTACGAGGCGGCCGCGGCGGTCTGCAGGTTCGACGTCGGGCACATCTCCAGCGGGATGCGCTTGTCACGGACGTACGAGGCCAGCCGGCCCAGCTTGACGGAACCGTCCTCGGCGACCTCGATGTCGTCGATGATCTTCACGCCGTGGCCGAGGCGGTCCGCGCCGCACCACTGCAGCGCCTGCCAGATCGACGGCAGGCCGAAGGCCTCGCCCGCGTGGATCGTGAAGTGGTTGTTCTCGCGCTTGAGGTACTCGAACGCGTCGAGGTGGCGGGTGGGAGGGAACCCGGCCTCGGCGCCGGCGATGTCGAACCCGACGACGCCGTTGTCGCGGTAGCGGTTGGCAAGCTCCGCGATCTCCAGCGCGCGGGCGGCGTGGCGCATCGCGGTGAGCAGCGCGCCCACGCGGATGCGGTGGCCGCTCTCCCGCGCCCGGCGCTCGCCCTCGCGGAAGCCCTCGTTCACGGCCTCGACGACCTCTTCGAGGGTCAGGCCGGCCTCCAGGTGCTGCTCCGGCGCGTAGCGGACCTCCGCGTAGACGACGCCGTCCTCCGCGAGGTCCTCGGCGCACTCGGCGGCGACCCGGAAGAGCGCCTCCTTCGTCTGCATGACGGCGCAGGTGTGCGCGAACGTCTCCAGGTAGCGGGGCAGCGAACCGGAGTCGGCGGCGTCGCGGAACCACACGCCCAGCTTGTCGGCGTCGGTCTCGGGAAGCTTGTCGTAGCCGACCGCGCGGGCCAGCTCGATGATGGTGCCGGGACGCAGGCCGCCGTCGAGGTGGTCGTGCAGCAGCACCTTCGGGGCGCGGCGGATCTGTTCCGGGGTGGGCAGTTCGGTGGTCTGGCTCGTCATCTGCGCACTCTAGCGCCTACGCGCGTAGAGCTGGGTCACGGCGCAGGTCCGATATCCAACAGAGACCGTACGGACGGGTCGCGTACACCTGTCAGTCTGAGACTGTTCCGCCATGTCTCATGATGCGCCTCCGGCGCGCGGGGCCCGCCTGGGGCGGGCGGCCGGCGCGAACGACCCGGTCTCGACGGTCAGCGGTGTGGTGCTCCTGCTCCCCGGGGCGACCCGCTGGCCCCCCGGTCCGATGCGGCCGCTCGCCCGGGCCCTGGCCCGCGCGGGCCGGGCGGAAGGGCTGGTCACGCACACCGTGGCGTACGGCGGGGACGGCAGCCGGGAGGACGACGCCCGATGGGCGGCGGACGAGGCGGTGCGCCGGTACGGGGACGTGCCCCTCTGCCTCGCCGGCCACGCGGCGGGCGGCCGCGCGGCGCTGCTCGCCGCGGGCCACGGGGCCGTCAACTCCGTGCTCGCGCTCGCGCCTTCGCTGGACGAGGCGGCGGGACCGGACACACCAGAACCGGTGAAGCAGTTGTCCGGCCGGCAGGTGCTGATCGTGCACGGGACGAACGACGCGCGCAGCGCCCCTGAAGCATCGTTCCGCCTCGCGGCGCGGGCGAAGAAGGCCAACCGGACCACGTGCCGCTTCGAGGTCCACTCCGACGGCCACCGGTTACGGGACCACCAGGCGGAGGTCGTCGCTCTGTCCGTGGACTTCGTCCTCGGGGCCCTGTTCACGGGCCGGTACTCGCGGCCGGTGACCGACGCCCTGGCGGCCCCGCCGCCGCTGGGCCTGCGGATGCCGCTCGCCGCCGGGTTCGGCCGGTCGCTGCGGGGCTGAGCCGCTCGCAGCCGGGTTGAGGAGGGCCCCCGGCGTTAAAGTGAGAAATGGACTCGGGGCCCACCTCCGCAACCCCTTCGGGAGGCGATGGGGCATGACCATGGTGCGCAGGAACTTCGACGAGGCCGACGAGACGCGTCCCTTCGAGGACGGCAAGGGCCGGCTGGACCTGATCGAGACCGACGGCGGGCCCGTGGGCCGCGCCGTGTTCGAGCCGGGCTGGCGCTGGTCCGAGCACATCAAGCCGATCGCCGGCACCGACAGCTGTCAGTCCGCGCACACGGGGTACGTCATCAGCGGCCGCATGCACGTCGTCATGGACGACGGGGAGAGCACCGACTACGGCCCCGGCGACTTCATGCAGCTGTCGCCCGGCCACGACGCCTGGGTCCTCGGCGACGAACCGTGCGTGGCCGTCGACTGGACCGGCTACGGCGACTACGCGAAGCCCGCCGGCGGCTAGGTGTATTGCCCTGTGAGGTTGGGGACGCGGCTGGAGGGTGGCTTGCCTTCGAGTGCGGTGTGTCCGCGGTGGTGATTGTAGGAGTGCAGCCACTGCGGGAATGCCTCGCGCCGTTCGGTCTCTGACCGGTAAGGGCGGGCGTAGGCCCACTCGTCGAGGAGGGTGCGGTTGAAGCGTTCGACCTTGCCGTTGGTCTGGGGCCGGTAGGGCCGGGTTCGCTTGTGGGCGATCCCGGCCGCGGCCAGGGTGTCCCGCCAGGTGTGGGAGCGGTAGCAGGAGCCGTTGTCGGTCAGGACCCGTTCGACGGTGATCCCGGCGTCGGCGAAGAATGCCTGTGCGCGGGTCCAGAACGCGGTGGCGGTCTCCTTGGTCTCGTCGGCCAGGATCTCGCTGTAGGCCAGGCGGGAGTGGTCGTCGACGGCGGTGTGGAGGTAGCTGTAGCCGAGGTTGGGGCGGCCGTGGGCGGTGCGGGGCCGGGCGGGGTCCCGGTGTGCCGAGCTGTTGCGCCCGCCGCGGGCACGGCCGAGGGTTCTGTGGCCGCCGCCGTCGGGGATGTTGCCGAGCTTCTTGATGTCCACATGGACCAGTTCCCCGGGCCGCTCGCGTTCGTAGCGGCGTATGGGCCGGCCGGTGGCCCGGTCCAGGTGCGCCAGGCGGGCCAGGCCGAACCGGGCCAGGACCCGGTGGACGGTCGAGGGCACCAGCCCCAGCAGATACGCGATGCGGGCCGGGCCCCACCGGCGGGCGAGACGGACCTTGATGATCCGGCGCTCGGTGCGGGTCGGCGTGCGGCGAGGGCTGTGCAAGGGGCGGGAGGACCGGTCTGCCATGCCGGCCTCACCCAGGGCCCGGTAGCGGACCGCCCACCGCTGGGCCGTGGTCGGCGAGACCCTGAAACGCTCGGCTGCCCTCCGCAAGGGCCAGCCGTCCTCGACGACGCAGCGGGCCAGGCGCAGACGACCGGTCTCGGTCAGGGGTGCATTACGGTGGGGCATGAGGGCCTTCTGTCGTTCGGTGGAGATGTCGCAATCCACACCGAACCCGGAAGGCCCTCACCCGTTCAAGATGCTCCAACCGAGACCTGCATCACCTGTACACAACCTCCCCGGACAGAACAGCTAGGCCGCCCCTGCCGGCGGCGGGCGCGCCGCTCCGCCGGTGCCCTCCGTGCGGCCGGATGGCACGGCGGGGCCACGGTGAGCCGGGAGGCGGCCCGCTCGCTCTCGGACGAGCTGCGGCAGACGCTCGTGCGGCTGCTGTCGGAGGGGCTGGAGGACAGGGCGATCGCGCGCCGCCTGGGCATGTCCGAGCGGACCTGCCAGCGCCACATCGCGGAGATCATGCGGGTGGTCGGCGCCAGGTCCCGCTTCCAGGCGGGCTACCTGCTCTCCGCGGTTCCCCTGTCGGGCGCGGCGGCCGCTTCGGAGGCCGACGCGTCCTGAACCGGGCCGTGATGGGTCTCCGGGATCAGCCGGCCCCGCCGGGACAGCAGGAACCGCTTGAACTGGGCCACCGGCGGGGTGTCGGGGTGGCCGTCGAGCCAGGCGACCCCGATCTCGCGGACCGCCCGCGGAGCCGTCACCGTCAGCTCGACCACGCCCGGGCGGGGCACCGCCGGCGGCGGCAGCAGGGCCACGCCGAGACCGGCCGCGACCAGCCCGCGCAGCGTCTCGGCCTCCTCGCCCTCGAAGGCGACCCGGGGGGTGAACCCGGCCTCGGCGCACAGGTCGTCGGTGATGCGGCGCAGCCCGTAGCCGGCCTCCAGGGTGACGAAGGTTTCCTCGGCGGCCTCGGCGAGGCGGATCCGCTTGCGGGTCGCGAGGCGGTGGTCGTCGGGGACGACCAGGCGCAGCCGCTGCTCGTCGAGCCGGCGGGCCACCAGGTCGGGGGCGTCCGGGAGGGGCGAGGTCAGGCAGAGGTCCAGCTCGCCGGCCCGCAGCCGCTCCAGCATCGCCTCGCCGTAGTTCTGGACGAGGGAGAAGCGGACGCCGGGGTGGTCGGCGCGGAAGGCGCGGATCAGGCCGGGTACGGTCTCGGGGCCGAGGGTGTGCAGGAAGCCGAACGCCACCTTGCCGTAGGCGGAGTCGGCGTCGTGCTGGACCGATCCGGCGGCCCGGGCGATCTCGGCGAGCGCTTTCTCGGCCGCGGCGAGGAAGGTCCGGCCGGCCGTGGTGAGCGCGACGGTACGGCCCGTACGGGCGAACAGCGCGACCCCCAGGTCCTGTTCGAGCCGGACCATGGCCCGCGACAGGGTGGACTGCGGAACGCCCAGCTCGTGGGCGGCGCGGGTGACGTGCTCGTGCCGGGCGACCGCGGCGAAGTACGCCAGCCGCGGGGCCAGCAAAGCTGTCACAGCGGTGTCTTCTTCGTAACGGTTCATTGACAAGCACCCCTCTGAGCTCTGCTGATGCAGCAGAGGATCGATTATCGCGATTTCCTGCATTGGACGCATGAAACGGGGCGGGTCTACGGTCGGGACATGCCTTCCGTTCATACCGGGGCACCCGTCATCCCGGGTGCCTCCACCCCGTCGTCCCCGCAGGAACCCCGGGCCCACGCCCCCGGCCGCCCCGGCTACCGCCGGATGAGCCTCGCGCTCTTCGCCGCCGGACTCGCGACGTTCGCCCTCCTCTACTCCACCCAGGCCCTGCTGCCCGCCGTCTCCGAAGGCTTCGGCGTGACGGCCGGCCAGGCCAGCTGGACCGTCTCCGCGGCCACCGGTGCGCTCGCCCTGTTCGTGCTGCCGCTCAGCGCGCTCTCCGAGCGCTTCGGCCGGACCCGGATGATGACGGTCTCCATGGCGGTCGCCGTCGGCATCGGGCTCCTCGTGCCGTTCGCGCCGAACCTGGAGTGGCTGGTGGCGCTGCGCGCCGTGCAGGGTGCGGCGATCGCCGGCATCCCCGCCTCCGCGATGGCGTACCTGGCGGAGGAGGTACAGCCGAAGGCACTGGTGGGAGCGATCGGCCTGTTCGTGGCGGGCAACTCCATCGGCGGCATGAGCGGCCGCCTCGTCACCGGCTGGGCGGCCCAGGCCTGGGGCTGGCGGGCCGGGCTGCTCGCCGTGGGCGCGATGGCGCTCGCCTGCGCGGTCGCCTTCTGGGTGCTGCTGCCGCGGGCACGGTTCTTCCGCCCGGCGTCGCTGGACCCGCGCGCGGTGGGCGCCGCCGTCGCCGGACACCTGCGCAATCCGCTGCTGCTGCGGCTGTACGGGATCGGCGCCCTGTTCATGACCGTCTTCGGCGCCGTCTACACCGTCATCGGCTACCGGCTGGTCGACGAGTTCTCCCTCGGCCAGGGCGCGATCGGCTCGATCTTCCTGATCTACCTGGTCGGTACGGTCTCCTCCGCCGCGGCGGGCCAGCTCGTGGCCCGCATGGGGCGGCGCGGCGCCCTGTACCTGGCGGTGGCCACCACCGCCCTCGGGCTGCTGCTCTCGCTGGCCGACTCGGTGGCCGCGATCGTCGCCGGGCTCGTCCTGATCACCGCGGGCTTCTTCGCGGGCCACGCGGTGGCCTCCGCCGCGGTCAGCCGGACCGCCGTGTCGGGCCGCGCGCAGGCCTCCGCGCTGTACCAGTCCGCGTACTACCTCGGCTCCAGCGGGGGCGGCACGCTGGGCGCGCTCGCCTACCACTCCGGGGGCTGGGCGGCCACGGCCGCGATCGCACTGCTGGCGGTGCTGGGCGTCGTGTCGATCACCCTGTACGGCTCCCACGCGGCCCGGGCGGAGCGGCGGCTGCTCGCGGCCCGCTGAGGCGGGAACGGCCCGGCGGCGCCGGGCGGTTCCCGCGCCGCGCTGCGGTTGTCAGACCCCTCCGGTAGGTTCCGTCGCACGGGACCGACCAGGGGAGCGACACAGATGACGGACACCGCCGGCCTCGCCGCCAGCCGCGCCGCCGACGCCGACGCGGGACTGGACGCGGCGCTCGACCGCTACCGCGTGGAGCTCACCGGCTACTGCTACCGCATGCTCGGCTCCTCCTTCGACGCCGAGGACGCGGTGCAGGACACGTACGTCCGCGCCTGGCGCGGCTACGCGAAGTTCGAGGGGCGGTCCTCGCTGCGCTCCTGGCTGTACCGCATCGCCACCAACGTCTGCATGGACCTGCTGAGCGCGGGCAACAAGCGGGCCCGCCCCATGGACCTCGGCGCCCCGCAGCACCAGGCCTCCGCCGTGCTGAACGAGCGGCCCGAGGTGACCTGGCTGGAGCCCGTCCCGGACGGGCGGGTGCTGCCGCAGACCGCCGACCCGGCGGAGGCGGCCCTGGCGAAGGAGTCGGTGCGCCTCGCGTTCGTCGCGGCGCTGCAGCACCTGCCGCCGAAGCAGCGGGCCGTGCTGATCCTGCGCGAGGTGCTGGCCTGGAAGGCCGACGAGGTGGCGACCCTGCTGGACACCACCACCGCCTCGGTGAACAGCGCCCTGCAGCGCGCCCGGGCCACGCTGGCCGCCCGCCCGGCCCGCGACAGCCGGCCCGCCGACCCGCTGGACGCGGAGCAGGCGAAGCTGCTGGAGCAGTACGTGTCCGCCTTCGAGGCGTACGACATCTCCCGGCTGACCGCACTGCTCCACGAGGACGCGGTGCTGTCCATGCCGCCGTTCGACCTGTGGCTGCAGGGTCATGCGGACATCGCCGCGTGGCACCTGAACCAGGGCATCGGCTGCAAGGGCTCCCGCCTGGTCCCCACCACCGCCAACGGCCTGCCCGCCTTCGGCCAGTACCGGCCGCGGCAGGACGGCCGACCGGGCCACGTCCCGTGGGCGCTCCAGGTGCTGGAGGTCTCAGACGGGCGGATCACCGGGCTCAACGCCTTCCTCGACACCGACCGCTGGTTCCCCCTCTTCGGCCTCCCCGAGGAGCTCGGCGAGTCCGACGAGGCCGAGCAGGGCGCGTAGCCCCGGCCCCGCGCCGGTCACCGTCAGGCCGCGGTCCCAGCGGCGGGCGGTCAGCCGCAGCCGGGCCAGGGTCTCGACGGCGGCCAGTGCGGGCGGGCCGGGGAGGGCCGCGAGGTCGCACGCCACGGAGCCGGCCCCGGCCCCGTACAGCTCCGCCAGGCGCAGGCACGCCGCGTCCGCCCCGCCCGCCGCGACATCGGCGCCGGTCAACTCCAGGATCCGGTTCGTCATACCCGTCCGACCGGCCGGGACGGCGGAACTCATCGGTGCGGGGGCCGGGTTCGGCGGTTCAACCGTCGACGGGGCCGTCGACGGGGATCTCCCACACGCCGCGGTTGCGGGTTCCGGCCCGCAGCAGCCGGGCGCTCGGGTGCAGGACGATGTCGCCCACCAGGGCGTTGGGCAGCCGGTCGGCGAAGGGCTCCCAGCCGGCCCCGGCGTCGGTGGACCGGTAGACGCCCAGGTCCGCGGCGACCCAGAGCCGGTCGCGGTCGAGCGGGTCGACCTCGACGGCGTTGAGTGGCAGCGGCGGCAGCCCGGCGGAGCGGTCGTCCCAGGTGGCGCCGCCGTCGGCGGAGTGCCAGATGCGGCCGCCGCCGATGGTGCTGTGCGTGACCCAGATCCGGTCGGTGTCGGCGGGGTCGACGTGGATGTCGCTGACCCAGGCGTCGGCGCGGGGCGTCGCCAGTGCGGTGAGCGGGCTCCAGGCGCCGCCCTGCCAGCGGGTCCGGTACAACCGGCCCCGGGTGGTGCCGACCAGGACCTCGTCGGCGTGCGGGACGTACATGGCGCTGCCCACGCCCGGGGCGGGGAACGGCAGCCGCTTCCAACTGCCCGCGTCGTCCCGGGAGACGTACAGGGCCCCGCCGCCGAAGGCGACGGTCCGCCCGGCGGTGGCACTGGTCTCCAGGGGCGGGTAGAAGAGAGTGGCCTCCCCGGCCGGCACCGGGGGCGACACCTCGGTCCAGGTGCCGAAGTCGCCGCGGCTGCGGGAGCGTTCCAGGCTCATGTCGTAGAAGGTGTGGAAGACGGTGCGCGGGTCGTGGCGGTTGACGGCGCAGTCCCCGCCGTCGCCGTCCTGGACGTGGGTCCAGCTCGGGGAGCCCGTCCAGCGGTTGGTGCCGTTGTCCTGGGTGCCGCCGAGCAGCCAGGTGTCGGAGGCGTGGTCCTGCGCGAGGTACTCGAACTCGCCGATGACGAGACCGTGGTTGAGGTCCTCCCAGTGCACGCCGCGGTCGGGGCTGCGGAACAGGCCGCCGTCGTTGCCCACGTACACCACGCCGGGGGCGCCGGGTTCGAAGGCGATGGCGTGCTGGTCGGGGTGGATGGAGTCGCCGCCGGTCTCCCGGGTGGAGACGTCCTGCCAGCTCCAGGTCGTCCCCGTGCGGTCACCGCGGTAGACGTCGACGGCGCCGAGGTAGACCTGGTCCGCGCGGTCGGGGGCGACGCCGAGGAACCAGTCGTACCAGGCCTGCCCGGTGTCCAGGCCGGGCGGCACCGGGATCCGCGCCCAGGCCGTTCCGCCGGACCTGCGCCACAGCCGGGCCACGTGGTCGGCGTCGGCCGCCCAGGCGTACGCGACGCCGGGGTCGGACGGGGCGACGGCCGCGGCGAACCGGGCGTACGGGAGGGAGCCCGGGGTGGGCAGGGTGACGGGGAGCCAGACGGCCCCGCCGTCGGCCGAACGGAACAACCCGTCCGAACGGGCCGCCAGGGCCTCCCCGTTCGCGGACGGCGCGACCGACCAGGTGGCACCGGCGCGGCGCAGGGTCCAGCTCGCGCCGCCGTCGGCGGAGCCGTACAGGCCGGCGGTGGTCCCGGCGAGGACGGTGCCCGGGCGGGTGGGGTCGAAGGCCAGGTCGTAGAAGCCCTGGCCGGTGAACGGGTCGGTGCACAGCGGCGCCCAGGTCGTGCCGCCGTCGGTGGAGCGGATGACCCCGGTGCCCAGCCACGACCAGGCGTTGCCCTCGCCCGTGCCGGCGAGCACGGTGCCCGGGGCGGCGGGGTCGAAGGCGAGGGCGCCGGTGGTGAGGGTGGCCGCGTCGTCGGTGCGGGGCGCCCAGGAGGCGCCGCGGTCGGTGCTCTCCCAGATGCCGCCGCCCGCGGCCCCGGCCAGCAGGTGCGCGCCGTTCCGCGGGTCGACGGCGATCGCGGAGATCCGGCCGGAGACGTTGACCCGGCTCAGCCCGTACGTCTGCCCGCCCGGCACGGTCCAGGGGCCCAGGGAGCGCCAGACCGGGCCGGGGGTGCGGGGCGGCGCGGCCAGCCGTTCGGCCGTCTCCCGGTACACGACGGCGAGGGACTCCGCGTCGGCGGCGCCCGCCCGGACGCGCTCGGCCGCCTCCCGGGGCGGCGGGGCCCCCGCCTCCCGGCCGTCCTGCGCGGTGGGCGGACGCGGGGCCCGGTCCCGGGCGGGCGGCCGGACCTCGGGCGGCCCCACGGCCTCGGTGATCAGCTCCTGGCGGCGGCTCCCGCCGAGTCCGGGTACGGCCCTGTCGACCGCGGCGGCGGCCTGCCGGCCGCGGCCCGTGCGTTCGAGTTCCTGCACCAGCCGGGTCAGCGCCTTGCCGCCGGGCGGGCGGGGTCGCCGGCCGCGGGTGCCGCGCCCACCGGGCGTGCCGTCGGGCGTGCCGTCGGGTCCGCGGTCGTCGGGAGCGGTCGGATCCTGCATCGCTGCACCTCTTTCGGCCTCTCGGCCCCTTCGGGGGCGGGCGCCGCCGCCGTCGTGGGGCGCGGTGCCGGCCGGGACCGGGGCGCGGCGGGCACGGGGTGCGGGGTCTTGTACGGGCTCGGGGGCGCGGGCTCGCGGGCACGGCGCGGCGGCCGACGGTGCGGTGGGGGGTCCGGCCGGGTCCGGCCCGGGCCCCGGGCGCCTTCCGCGCCCCGGACCCGGGCCGGGTCCCGGCCCTCACCCCGGTCCCGGTCCCCTGCCGTCCGCGGGTGCCCCGGCGGGCCCACGGGCTCCGCCGCCGGCTACCGGGCGGCGAGGGACTCCTCCGGCCGCCGTGCGGCCCGGCCGCCCCTCCTGCGCGGTGCGGGGCCGTCGGCCGGCTCCGGGGACCGTCCCTCGATCACACCTCAGGCTACGTCCGGGGTACCGCCCCCGCATGCGGGAACGCCGGCCCCGGTGGACGGGGCCGGCGTTCCGGCGGGGCGTGCGGACAGACCGGATCAGGCGATGCGGTCCAGGACGATCGGGTTCGCGGTGAACGCCGTGCCCGCCGGGGCGATGTCGTACGAGCCCTCCAGCGAGGCCAGGGCGTAGTCGAACTTCTCCGGGGTGTCCGTGTGCAGCGTCATCAGCGGCTGACCGGCGACGACCTGCTCGCCCGGCTTCGCGTGCAGCTCGATGCCGGCGCCGGCCTGCACCGGGTCCTCCTTGCGGGCGCGGCCGGCGCCCAGGCGCCAGGCGCCGACGCCCACCGCGTACGCGTCCAGGCGGGTCAGCACGCCCGACTCGGGCGCGGTCACCACGTGCTGCTCGCGGGCGACCGGCAGGGTCGCGTCCGGGTCGCCGCCCTGCGCCTGGATCATGCGGCGCCACACGTCCATCGCGGAGCCGTCGGCCAGGGCCTTGGCCGGGTCGGCGTCCTTGATGCCGGCGGCGTCCAGCATCTCCTTCGCCAGGGCGATGGTCAGCTCGACCACGTCGGCCGGGCCGCCGCCGGCCAGGACCTCGACGGACTCGCGGACCTCCAGCGCGTTGCCGGCGGTCAGGCCGAGCGGGGTGGACATGTCGGTGAGCAGGGCGATGGTCTTCACGCCGCTGTCGGTGCCCAGCGCGACCATGGTGGAGGCGAGCTCACGGGCGTCCTCGATGTTCTTCATGAAGGCGCCGGAGCCGACCTTCACGTCGAGGACGAGGGAGCCGGTGCCCTCCGCGATCTTCTTGGACATGATGGAGGAGGCGATCAGCGGGATGGCCTCGACGGTGCCCGTCACGTCGCGCAGCGCGTACAGCTTCTTGTCGGCGGGGGCGAGGCCGTCGCCGGCCGCGCAGATGACCGCGCCGGTGGTGTCCAGGACGTGGAGCATCTCCTCGTTGGAGAGCAGCGCGCGCCAGCCGGGGATGGACTCCAGCTTGTCGAGGGTGCCGCCGGTGTGGCCGAGGCCGCGGCCGGACAGCTGCGGCACGGCCGCGCCGCAGGCGGCGACGAGCGGGGCCAGCGGGAGGGTGATCTTGTCGCCGACGCCGCCGGTGGAGTGCTTGTCGGCGGTCGGGCGGGAGAGGGAGTCGAAGTTCATCCGCTCGCCGGAGGCGATCATCGCGGCGGTCCAGCGGGCGATCTCGGACCGGTTCATGCCGTTGAGCAGGATGGCCATGGCCAGCGCCGACATCTGCTCGTCGGCGACGACGCCGCGGGTGTACGCGTCGATGACCCAGTCGATCTGCTCGGGGCTCAGCTCGCCGCGGTCACGCTTCGTACGGATGACGGAGATGACGTCCATGTGGTGCTTCCTTCTACGCGCATAGAGGGTGGTGCGGGGGTCCGCTGGAGTACGGAAGTGCGACGGCCCCTCGCCTCGCGGGGCGAAGGGCCGTCGGCACGGTTATCTCAGGTGGTCCGGCCCGAAGGCCTGCGGCAGCATGTCCGCCAGCGGGAGGATCCCGTTCGGGGTCTCCACCAGCAGTTCCGGTCCGCCGAATTCGTAGAGCAGCTGGCGGCAGCGCCCGCACGGGACGAGGACGTCGCCCTTGCCGTCGACGCAGGTGAAGTGCGTCAGGCGGCCGCCGCCCGTGGCGTGGAGCGAGGACACCAGGCCGCACTCGGCGCACAGGCCGAGCCCGTAGCTCGCGTTCTCGACGTTGCAGCCGGTCACGATCCGGCCGTCGTCCACCAGGGCCGCGACTCCGACCGGGAAGCCCGAGTAGGGGGCGTAGGCCCGGGACATGGCGTCCCGGGCGGCCTCGCGCAGGGCCTCCCAGTCGGGGGTGAGCGCCGTCGTCACTTGCCTTGTCCCTTGCGGTACGGCATGCCGTCCGCCTTCGGCATCCGCAGGCGCTGCGCCGACAGGGCGAGCACGAGCAGGGTCGTGACGTACGGGGCGGCGTCGACGAACTGGCTCGGGACGGCGTCGACCAGCGCGTACCAGACGAACAGGCCGGCGGCGCAGGCGGCGGCGATCGCGGCCTGGACGTGCTTCTTCTTGTACAGCTGCCAGACGACGACGGCCACGAGCAGGATCGCCAGGAGCAGCAGCATCGCGTGGACGTTCTCGGCGCCACCGCGCAGCTTGAGGCTGTAGGTGAAGCCGAACAGGCCCGAGCCGAGGGCCATGCCGCCCGGCATCCAGTTGCCGAAGATCATGGCGGCGAGGCCGATGTAACCGCGGCCGCCGGTCTGGCCCTCCTGGTAGATGCCGGTGGAGACGATCGCGAGGAACGCACCGCCGAGGCCGGCCATCGCACCGGAGACGACCACGGCGATGTACTTGTACTTGTACACGTTGACGCCGAGGGACTCCGCGGCGATCGGGTTCTCACCGCAGGAGCGCAGCCGCAGGCCGAAGGCGGTGCGCCACAGCACCCACCAGGTGGCGGGGATCAGCAGGATCGCGACGACCGTCAGCAGCGACAGGTTGGTGACCAGGCCACCGAGGACGCCGGCGAGGTCCGAGACCAGGAACCAGTGCTTGGCCTGGAGCGTGGCCAACCCGTCCGACAACCCCGGGACGGTGATCTCGGTGATCGGCTCGATGCGCGGCGACTGCTTGGAGGAGCCGCCGGGGACCGTGTCGAAGGTGAAGTTCGACAGGTACTGGGTGAAACCGATGGCCAGGATGTTCACGGCCACACCGGAGACGATGTGGTTGACGTTGAACGTGACGGTGATGATCGCGTGCAGCAGGCCGCCGAGGGCGCCGCCGACGACGCCCATGAGGACACCGGTCCAGGGTCCCCACTGGTAGCCGGCCCAGGCACCGAACCAGGTGCCGAGGATCATCATGCCTTCGAGACCGATGTTGACCACGCCGGCGCGCTCGGCCCACAGGCCGCCGAGACCGGCCATGGCGATCGGCACGGCGAGCTGGAGCGCGCCGGAGACCTGGCCGACGGAGGTCAGGTCGTTGGCGCCCGAGATCGTCCGGACCAGCGAGATCAGGACGAGGCCGCCCGCGATGATCAGC
This sequence comes from Streptomyces pallidus (ex Mingjun et al. 2026), assembly GCF_051550185.1. Classification (NCBI taxonomy): domain Bacteria; kingdom Bacillati; phylum Actinomycetota; class Actinomycetes; order Kitasatosporales; family Streptomycetaceae; genus Streptomyces; species Streptomyces pallidus (ex Mingjun et al. 2026). The sequence goes on from NZ_CP196181.1 coordinate 3,171,384, forward strand.
AGGATCCAGGGCAGGGTGAGCTTGCGGCGGCCGCCGCCCGTGGGCGCGGCGCTCGTCGCGGAAACGGTGCTGGTGCTCACGCCGCGACCTCCTTGTCGGTCTTGATGGCGTGGCCGGCGGCCAGCTCCTCGCCGACCTTCTGCTGCTGGCGGCGGATGCCGTAGCGGCGGACGAACTCGTAGCTGACGACGACCGCGATCACGATCAGGCCCTGCATGATCGTGCCGATCTCCTTGGCGTAGCCGGCGGTGTCGAGACCGGCGGAGGCCTTGTCGATGAAGGCGATCAGGAGGGCGGAGAAGAAGATGCCGAGCGGGTTGTTGCGGCCCAGCAGCGCGATGGTGATGCCGGTGAAACCGATGCCCGCCGGGAACGACAGGTTGTACGTGTGGGACTCGCCCAGCAGCAGCGGCATGCCGGTGAGGCCGGCGACGGCGCCCGAGATGAGCATCGAGGTCATGATCATCTTCTTGGCGTCCACACCGGAGGCCTGGGCGGCGGACTCGCTGGCGCCGGTGGCGCGCAGGTCGAAGCCAAACCGGGTGCGGTTGAGGACGAACCAGTAGACGATGCCGAGCGCGAAGGCGACGAAGGTGAAGCCGTAGACCTCCAGGCCCGGGCCGATCTCGACGGCCGGGAACCAGCCCGACTCCGGGATGTCACCGGTGGTCAGGTCGTTGGAGCCGGGCAGCTGGACGCCCAGGTTCTTGGGCAGCAGCAGCCAGGCGATCAGGGAGGTCGCGATGGCGTTCAGCATGATCGTCGAAACGACCTCGCTCACGCCGCGCTTGGCCTTGAGGATGCCCGCGATACCGGCCCAGAAGGCACCGGTGAGCATGGCCACGACCACGATCATCAGGATCTGCAGCGGACCGGGCAGCGTGACCGCGGCGCCCACGACGGCCGAGATCATCGCGGCGAGGCGGTACTGGCCGTCCACACCGATGTTGAAGAGGTTCATCCGGAAGCCGACGGCCACGGCCAGGGCCGCCAGGTAGTAGATGCCCGCCTGGTTGAGGATGAGGACCTGGATGTCCTCGTAGCCGGCCTGCTCGATCATGATGCGCAGCGGGTCGATCGGGTCCACGCCCGAGGCGGCCAGCACGATCATGGTCAGCACGAAGGCGCTGACCAGTGCGAGCGCCGGTCCGGCGGCCGCGAGCAGCAGCCGGTCCTTGTCGAATTTCTTCATCGGGCCTCGTCCTCCGTCGTGTCACCGTCGGCAGCGACAGAGCCTTGATCGGGGTGGGTTTCGGTGGCTTCCAGGTGGCCGCGCGCGGCACCCGTCATGGCGGTGCCGAGCTCCTCCGGCGTGATGGTCGCCGGGTCGGCGTCCGCGACCAGGCGGCCGCGGTAGATGACGCGCAGCGTGTCGGACAGGCCGATCAGCTCGTCGAGGTCGGCGGAGATCAGGAGCACGGCCAGGCCCTCACGGCGGGCCTCGCGGATGGCGTCCCAGATCTGCGCCTGCGCACCGACGTCCACACCGCGGGTGGGGTGGGCGGCGATGAGGAACTTCGGGTTGTGGCTCATCTCGCGGCCGACGATCAGCTTCTGCTGGTTGCCGCCGGAGAGCGAGGCCGCGGTCACGTCGATGCCCGGGGTGCGGACGTCGTACTCGCGCACGATCCGCTCGGTGTCCTTGCGGGCGGCCTTCGGGTCGAGGATGCCGCGCTTGGAGTTGGGCGCCTCGGTGACGTGGCCGAGGATGCGGTTCTCCCACAGCGGGGATTCCAGCAGCAGGCCGTGGCGGTGGCGGTCCTCGGGGATGTAGCCGATGCCGTCCTCGCGGCGCTTGCGCACCGGGTGCCTGGTGATGTCCTGGCCGTCGAGGGTGATCACGCCGGAGTCCGGGGTGACCATGCCCATGAGGGCCTCGATCAGCTCGGTCTGGCCGTTGCCCTCGACCCCGGCGAGGCCGAGGACCTCGCCCTTGTGGATCGTGAAGTCGACGCCGTCCAGCAGCAGGCGGCCGGCGGGCACGTGCTCGTGGACGTTCTCCGTGTCCTCGTTGCGGTCCTCGGCGGCGGCCACCAGCGGCGCGGTCACCGCGCTCCCCGTCTCGGCCAGGGTCAGGCCCTTGACCTGGAGCATCGGGACGTCGGTGACCGTCGACTCGCGGGTCTCCGGGGTGGGCAGCTCGCTGCCGACCATCAGCTCGGCGAGCTGCTTGGTCGTCGCGGTCTTCGGGTCGGCGGTGCCGACCGTGGTGCCACGGCGGATGACGGTGATGTCGTCGGCGACCTTCAGGACCTCGCCCAGCTTGTGCGAGATGAAGATGACGGTCAGGCCCTCGGCCTTGAGCTCGCGCAGGTTGTCGAAGAGCGCGTCCACCTCCTGCGGCACGAGCACGGCGGTCGGCTCGTCGAGGATCAGCGTCCGGGCGCCGCGGTAGAGGACCTTGAGGATCTCCACGCGCTGCCGGTCGGCGACACCGAGGTCCTCGACCAGCGCGTCGGGGCGGACACCGAGACCGTACGCGTCCGAGATCTCCAGGATCTTCTTGCGGGCCTTGGACCCGATGCCGTACAGCTTCTCGCCGCCGAGGACCACGTTCTCCAGGACGGTGAGGTTGTCGGCGAGCATGAAGTGCTGGTGGACCATGCCGATGCCGCGGGCGATGGCGTCACCCGGGTTGTTGAAGGAGACCTGCTCCCCGTCGATGGCGATGGTGCCCTCGTCCGGCTTCTGCATGCCGTAGAGGATCTTCATCAGGGTCGACTTGCCTGCACCGTTCTCACCGATGAGGGCGTGGACCGTGCCCTTGCGGACGGTGATGGCGATGTCCTTGTTGGCGACGACGCCGGGGAAACGCTTGGTGATGCCGTGCAGTTCTACGGCAGGGGGGCTGGACGCGTTGATGACGCACTCTCCTTGGCGCGAAAGGAGCTGGAAAGATGCCGCTGGGCGGGGGGACAGGGCGGGGAGAGAAGGTATCGCGTCCACGATGCCTCTACGCGCGTAGCACTGTCGAAAGTGAAAACTTGCGGCCAAGTGGCCACAAGGAATCACGGAATGCGGTTCGGGGTCCGGGAAGCGGCAGAGACCGCTTCCCGGACCCCCGAGACCTTACTTCACGTCAGGTGACGGCCTTACGGCGCGGTCTTGACGGTGATCTTCTTGGCGATGATGTCGGCCTTGGCCTTCTCGACGGCAGCCTGGACGTCGGCCATGTTCTTGTACTCCGGGTTGGACGGAGCCAGGCCCACACCGTTGGTGTCGAGGCCGTAGCGGACCTCACCGGTCTGCGGCTTGCCGTCCTGGACCGACTTGATCAGGTTGTAGACGGCGCCGGACACGTCCTTGGTGACCGAGGTCAGGATCTTGTCCTTGTACTTCGCCAGACCGGCCTGGTTGTACTGGTCCGAGTCGACACCGATGGCCCACTTGCCGGCGGTGGCGGTGGCCTCGATCGCACCGGAGCCGGCGAGGCCCGCGGCGGAGTAGATCACGTCGGCGCCGTTGTCCAGCTGGCCCTTGGCGGCGGCCTTGCCGAGGTCGGGCTTGGCGAAACCGGAGAAGTCCGGCGGCTGGGTCAGGTAGGTCGACAGCACCTTGGCGTTCGGGTTGGTGTCCTTGACGCCCTGGGCGAAGCCCGCCTCGAACTTCTTGATCAGCGGCACCTCGACACCGCCGATGAAGCCGACCGTGCCGGACTTGGAGGCCTTGGCGGCGGCGACGCCGGCCAGGTAGGAGCCCTGCTCCTCGTTGAAGACCAGGTTCGCGATGTTCTTGTCGGTCACCGAGGTGTCGTCGATGAGGCCGAACGTGGTGTTCGGGAACTTCGCCGCGACCTTCTTGATCGCCGGCGCGTAGGCGAAGCCGACGCCGATGACCGGGTTGTTGCCCTTGCGCGCGAGCTCGGTGAGGCGCTGGACCTTGTCGGCCTCGCTCTCGCCCTCGGTGGGCTCCGCTTCGGCGCCCTTGATCTTCAGATCCTTCTCGGCCTTCTCCAGACCCGCGAACGCGGCGTCGTTGAAGGACTGGTCGCCACGGCCGCCGATGTCGTAGGCGATGGCTGCGGACTTCTCCGCCGAGTCGGTGGACGACGCGGTGTCGGAGGACTTCTTTCCGCCACAGGCGGTGGCCGAGAGGGCCAGCGCCGCGGACGCGAGGCCCACGGTGGCGATCCTGGTGATCCGGCGCAAGGGGAGGCTCCTTCAAAACCTGACCGAAAGCGCCTACTGACCGGCGCTGGTTTTCGCGGCGATCGTAACGCGCGTAGATGTCAGTTAAAGGCCCGTTCATGAGTCGTTATCGGATCGTCGTGAACCGGACAGTGACCGATCAGTGACGCGTCCTGCGTCCAGCCCTTGGGACACAAGGGCTGGACAGGTGTGCCGGGCGTCGCTCAGATGAGGTAAAAAATTCCTACGTGATCGGCCTCGAACGGTGCCCGTCGATCAGTGCGGCGGCCGTGAAGAACTCCACTCCGACCCCGATCGCGGCCTCGTCCACGTCGAAGTCTCCCCGGTGGAGATCCCTCTTCACGCTGGCGCCCGGCGGGTGCACGCCCAGCCGGGCCATGGCTCCCGGCACGTGTTCGAGGTACCAGGAGAAGTCCTCCCCGCCCAGGCTCTGCTCGGTGTCCTCGACCGACTCCGCGCCCCGCCGGGCGGTCATCGACTCGCGCAGCAGCTCCGTGATCACCGGGTCGTTGACGACCGGGGGCACCCCGCGCACGTAGGTGATCTCCGACTTGGCCCGGTGCACCGCGGCGATCTCGTCGATCGCGGCGTGGATCTGGTCGGGCGCCTCGTGCCAGGCCTTGATGTCCAGGCAGCGGATGGTCCCGGAGAGTTCGGCGTGCATCGGGATCACGTTGCAGGCGTGCCCGGACTCGATCCGGCCCCAGGTGATCGACATGCCCGAGCGGGCGTCCATCCGGCGGGCGACCACCGCGGGCAGGTCGGTGGCGACCCGGGCGGCGGCCGTCACCAGGTCGGTGGTGAGGTGCGGCCGGGCGGTGTGCCCGCCGGGGCCCTCCAGGGTGATCTCCAGGCGGTCGCAGGCGGAGGTGATCGGCCCGGCCCGCAGACCGATCTTCCCCGCGTCGACCCGGGGGTCGCAGTGGACCGCGACGATCTTGCCCACGCCGTCGAGGACGCCGGACGCGATGGCGTCGGTGGCCCCGCCCGGCAGCACCTCCTCGGCGGGCTGGAAGAGCAGCCGCACCGGCCGGGGCAGCAGGCCCTGCCGGTCGAGCTCGGCGAGGACCAGCCCGGCGCCGAGGACGACCGCCGTGTGCACGTCGTGGCCGCAGGCGTGCGCCCGGTCGGGGAAGGTCGACCGGTACGCGACGTGCGTCTTGGCGTCGGGGATGGGCAGGGCGTCGATGTCCGCGCGCAGCGCCAGCATCGGTCGGCCGCCGTCCCAGGTGCCCACGTCGCAGATGAGTCCGGTCCCGGACTTCAGTACGCGTGGCCGGAGGCCGGCTTTCTCCAGTCGGGCCTTGATGGCCGCCGTGGTGCGGAACTCCTGGTGTCCTAGCTCCGGGTGCATGTGCAAGTCCCGGCGGAAGGCGATCAGTTCGGCACGCAGGTGGTCCGGAAGAGTGCCGGGCAGCTCGGGCTGGGCGGGCGTGCCGGGCAGGACGGGCTGGGACTCGCGGGACATCAACTGGTTCACCCGTTGAAGGGTAGGCGCACGAATGGTCCAACTGGATGGAGATCAGCAAAAGTTCATGCCGTCAGGGGAAAAAAACCAGACCTCTGGACGCATGAGCGCATGCAGCCGGGGGTAAACTCGCGCGCTCAACCGGCCGCCGGGACCGTCCCTGCGTGGATTCTGCGCACATCACGGGCGGTGTCGGTGACGCCCGCGAGGAAGCTCTGCGCCCGCGGCGACGCGGAACCCGTCAACCAGGCCGGGTCGACGTCGCATACGGCAACGGTCACACCCGTGCCGCTCAGCGCGTACGGCAGTGTGTGGACGACCGTGGACGGGAAGCTGACGACCGTTCGGCCGATCGGTCCGCGGCGCGCGACCAGCTCCAGCGGCAGGTCCGGGCGGACGATCTCCAGCCCGGTCGCCTCGCTCAGGGCCCGCAGTTTCTCGGCCGACTCACGGCGGTGCGCGAAGTAGCGGGTGGCCCCGTGGCGCTCCGTCAGGACGCGCACGGCCTCCAGGTAGCCGGCCGCGTCCACCACCCCGGTCTCCACCAGCGAGGTGCCGACCAGGTCGGTGCCGCGGGTCAGCCGGGGCGGGCCGAACCGGGCGCGGGTCCAGGCGAAGTCGTTGACCCGCAGGGTCATCGTGCCCTGCACGGTGACGGGCATCGAGGTGAACACCTCGACGCGGCGGCCCGTGCCGGGGCCCGGGGTGAAGCGGCGCCGCGCGGCCGACGACACCGGCGCGTACGCGAGCTCGCGCAGCTTGCCGACCGCTCCGCCGCGGCCGATGCGGTGCCAGCGGACGAGGCGTTCGCCGCGGGCGGTCTGGGCGGCGAACTCCATGGTGGCGGTGCCGTCGTCGACGACCACGAGCTCCTCGGCGCCCACCAGGGTCAGCAGCAGCTGCACGTACCGGGAGAACGGGTCGCCGACGATGACCCGCGCGGCGGCGCGCACGTCGCGGGCGAGCGCGGCGAGCGCCTTGACCGGGGCGAGCCGGCTGCCCCGGGCCTCCTGCCAGCGGACCTCGTACCCCTCGTCCCGGGCGAGCGCCGCCATGCGGCGGAGCTGGCCGCGGGACATCGGGTCGGTCGGCGGCAGGACGACGATCCGCAGCCCACCGGCCGCGCCGCCCCCGCCGGCCGCTGCCGCGCGGGGCGTACCGGCGTCGGGGGCGCCGGCCGTGCCGCCGGGCCGGGACCCGGGCCGGCCCGCGGTCCGGGCGGGTTGGCTCGGGACGCCGCCCAGCAGCGGGGCGCCGCCGTCCGGGCGGGTTCCGTACGCGTGCGCCCACTCCAGCACGTTCAGGAGCTGGACGGGGCTCTCGACGAAAGCCAGGGTGGTGGCGGAGGGGGTCACCGTGCACTCCTCGTCAGGGACGGGCCGGGGCAGGGGCGGGGCTTCGTACGGACACCGGGCGCCGGGTCAGACGGCGATCGGCTCGCCCTGGACGCGGCGGAGCTTGCGCATGGGGGCGAGCTCGGAGTCGTAGACCCGCTTGACGCCGTCGCCGAGCGCGGTCTCGATGGTGCGGATGTCGCGGACCAGACGGGTCAGACCGCCGGGCTCGACGGAGGCGGCCTGGTCGGAGCCCCACATCGCGCGGTCGAGGGTGATGTGCCGCTCGACGAAGGTGGCGCCGAGGGCGACGGCCGCGAGGGTGGTCTGCAGGCCGGTCTCGTGGCCGGAGTAGCCGATCGGGACGTTGGGGTACTCCTCCCGGAGGGTGTTGATCACCCGCAGGTTGAGCTCCTCCGCCTTGGCCGGGTACGTGGACGTGGCGTGGCAGAGCAGGATGTTGTCGCTGCCGAGCACCTCGACGGCGTGCCGGATCTGCCTCGGGGTGGACATGCCCGTGGACAGGACGACCGTGCGGCCGGTGGCGCGCAGGGCGCGCAGCAGCTCGTCGTCGGTGAGGCAGGCGGAGGCCACCTTGTGGGCGGGGAGGTCGAACTTCTCCAGGAAGGCGACCGCCTCGGTGTCCCACGGGGAGGCGAACCAGTCGATGCCGCGCTCCTTGCAGTGCTCGTCGACGGCCCGGTACTCGGCCTCGCCGAACTCGACGCGGTGGCGGTAGTCGATGTACGTCATCCGGCCCCAGGGGGTGTCGCGCTCGATGGCCCACTGGTCGCGCGGGGTGCAGATCTCCGGGGTGCGCTTCTGGAACTTGACGGCGTCGCAGCCGGCCTCGGCGGCGGCGTCGACCAGCGCGAGGGCGTTGTCCAGCTCGCCGTTGTGGTTGATGCCGATCTCGCCGACGACGTAGACGGGGCGGTCCGGGCCGACGATGCGCGAGCCGAGGGTCCGCAGGCGGGGGTGCAGGGTGGTGGCGACGCTCATGGCAGCAGGGGTCCTTCGTTCGGTGCGGGGTGCGGTGCGGGGTGTCATGGGGCCGGCGGGGTGGCCGGTGAGAAGGAAGAAGAGGAGGAGGGGGAGAGGGAGGGGGTGTGGTCGAGGAGCGGGGCGAGGAGGCGCGCCCGGGCCAGGTCATGCGGGTCGTCGATCTCCAGGACCCGGGCGGGGTCCGTGGCGACGGGGAGGGTGCGGCCGAAGAAGCGGTGCCGGACGCGCCGGAAGCCGGCGGCGTCCATCGCGTACGCGGCGCCGGTCTCCAGCAGGTCCTGCGGGCGGTCCTGGCGGCGGGGGCGGACGGAGCGGTCGTGGTTGACGCCCGTCGCGCCGGGGTCCTCGGCGGCGGGGCCGCCGGTGCCGGAGGAGCCGGGGGGCTGCGGGGTCGTCTCCCGCCACAGGAAGCCGTGGAACGGGGCGACGGTGAGGGCGGTGTCGGCCGCGCCGGAAGCGACGGCGGCCGCGACCGCCTCGACCTCCGAGGAGGTGATGAACGGGCTGGTGCACTGGACGAGGAGGACCACGTCCACGGCCACGGAGTGCAGTTCCTCGAAGGAGTCGAGGGCGTGCATCACGGCGCTCTCGCTGCTCGCGGTGTCCCCGGAGAGGGCCGCGGGCCGGCGCAGCGGGTGGGCCCCGGCGGCCCGGGCGGCCGCGGCGACGGCCTCGGAGTCGGTGGAGACCAGGACGTCCGTGACGGTCGCCGCGCCCCTGCAGGCGGCCACGGCCCGGGCCACGAGCGGTACGCCGCCCACCTCGGCGAGGTTCTTCCCGGGGACCCCCTTGGAGCCGCCGCGGGCCGGGATCACCGCGAGTACCCGCTTGCGGGGGCCGCCGCGGTCGGGGTCGGGATCGCGCTCCGCGCGGGGTGCGGGCGGCGCGGCCGGTGCGGGTACGGGCTCGGGTGCGGGCACGGGCACGGGTACGGGCGCGGGTGCTTCGGTGCGGGTCGTCACAGCTCCCCCAGTCGGCGGATCACCGGGGCCACGCGCTGCACCCCGTGCCGGTAGGCCCCGCGGGCGGCCTCGCGCAGGTGCCGCCGCAGCAGCCGCCGCAGCAGGGACTCGTGGGCCGGCTCGCGGAGGGCGCCGGGCAGCGGGGTCCCGTCGGGGGCGAGGTGCTGGCGGGCGAGGATCCCCGGGAGGTACCCGGGGGCGGTGGTGCGGGTGTAGTACGGGTCGACCGGCGGCAGCCAGGGCCGCGCGGCCAGTTCGGCGACCCGGGCCCGGGCGGCGGCGTACGGGTCCGCGGCGTCGGCGGCGTCCTCGTCGGCGTCGGCTGTGCGGTCTCCCGGGACCCCGTGCGCGGCGAGCCAGGACGGGTCGGGCTGCGGGAGCAGTCCCGCGTCCAGCTGGTCCCAGGAGGCGAGGCAGCCCGAGCCGATGAAGTGGTGGTTGCCCAGGGACTCGCGGATGCCGAGGTCGGTGAGGACCGCGGTCGGGATGCCCCGGTGCAGGGACTCCAGCGCGGCGGTGGAGGAGACGGTGACCAGCAGGTCGGTGCCGTCCAGGACCTCGCCCATGTTCCCGTAGGCGAGCCGGCAGTTCGGCGGCAGCCCGCCGGGGATCCGCTCGGCGAGCCGCTGGTACGGCTGCTCCTCCAGGTGCGTGGTGTGCTCCCCGGGGCGGCTGCGCAGTTTGACGAGCACCTCGCGGTCCGGGTGGGAGCGGGCGTGGGCGGCGGCCCGTCCGAGCAGGTACGCCCGGTCCCCCCGGGTCTCGGGCACCGAGGGCTGGACCGCGAAGACGACCCGCAGGGCGCGGCTCGGTGCCGCTCCCGCCGCCCGGTGGGTGCCGCCGGGGCCGGCGTCGGCGAGGAAGGAGAGGGCGGTCTCCGTGACGGAGTCGGCGGCCGCTGCGACGCCCTCGTACACGGCGCGGAAGCGTTCGGCGTCGTGCCGGGAGTTGGCGAGCACGAGGTCGGCGCCGTGCCGCAGCAGCAGTCCGTCGGCGAGCTTCTCGTAGACGACGCCCACGTAGCCGGTGACGAGGACCGGGCGGGCGGCCGGCTCGGGCCACAGGGCGCGGACCCCGTGCAGGACGGCCTGGACGGCGCCGCCGACGAGGGCGAGGACCACCACGTCGGGCCGCTCGCGTTCGAGGGCGGCCAGGAACTCGGGGCAGGTCACCTCGGTGAGCCGGTCGACCCGCACCCCCACCTCGCCGAGCTGGCGGGGGGTCGGGGTGGCGCGGCCGCGCAGCAGGTACCCGGAGAGTTCACCGTGGTCCGGCACGAGGCGGCGGGCGGTGAGGGCACCCCATTTCCAGCGGGTGTCGGAATCGGCGAGGACCGCGACGGAGAGGCCGGTGCGCGGCGTGCGTGATGCACGGGACGCACGGGATGCGATGGTGTCTGCGCGATTGCTGACTGGCACCTGGCAGAAGTTATTCGCGCATTTCGCAGATAGGCCCAACGACCGCACAACATCGGGTTAACAGGCCGTCGACGAAATACGAATCCGCACCGGTTAACGCTCCCGCCCCGCGCCGTTCACGCGAAATACGCACGCGGGTCACGGTGAATGCCACACGGCGTCTTAATGTCTCACAGGTGCCCAAGCTCTCTGTCGTCGTGCCGTTCTACAACGTGCAGACATACGCGCCGGATGCCCTGAAAAGCCTCGAACTCAACGCGCGGGACGATTTCGAGTTCCTGCTGGTCGACGACTGCTCGACGGACGGGACGCCCGCTCTCCTGGAGCGGGCGGCGCGCGAGCTGCCGGGGGCGGTGCACGTCGTGCGCGACCGGAACGGCGGCCTGGCCACCGCCCGCAACACGGGCCTGGACGCGGCCCGCGGCGAGTACCTCGCCTTCCTGGACGGCGACGACTGGCTGGCCCCCGGCCACCTGGCCCGCACCCTGGCCGCCATCGAGGCCCTGAACTGCGATTTCGTCCGCACCGACCATGTCACGGTGACGGGCCGGACGCGGGCGGTCCGGCACGTCCCGCACGGACCGCAGCTGGTGCCCACCGATCCGCGCGCCGGGATCCTGCCGGCCACCCGGTCGACCTGCGTGGACTATCCGTACGCCTGGGCCGGCATGTACCACCGGCGGCTGCTGGACCGGGGGTTGCTGCACTTCACGGACGGGCTGCGCACGGCGGAGGACCGGCCGTGGATCTGGCGCCTGCACCGCCGGGCGCGGTCCTTCGCGGCGGTCGGCCTGCCCGGGGTCTTCTACCGGCGCGGCATTTCCACCTCATTGACGCAGATCACGGACGAGAGGCAGCTCGATTTCATCCGGGCATTCGATCAGGTACTGGACGACACGGCAGCCGACCCCGATTTCGAACAACTGCTCCCGAAAGCCGTGCGAACATATTGTGCAATCATCGCGCACCATGTCGGGTCCATCGAAAGGTTCGAACCACCCGTGGCCGAAAAACTCCGACTCATGAGCGCGGGCGCCCTCCAGCGCATGCCCCCTGAGCTGCTGGACCAGGCCCTGGACGCGATGGACCCGGCGCGCAGCACCCTGCTGCGCCGCCTGCGCCGCCTGCGCAGCGGCAGGGGGGCCGCCTGATGCCCGCCCCCGGACACGTGCCCGGGCTGGTGCCCGGCCCCCTCCCCGGCACCGGCTCGGTCCCCTGCACCCAGCTCTTCCTCGCCTCCACCCTCTACGGCACGGCCACGCTCGCCGCCGGCATCGACGCCGGCTGCTTCCCGCCCGCCCACCGCCGCATCCTGCTGACCAGCGACCACGCCGTCGCCGCCGAGGCCACCCCCGGCCTGGCCGACATGCCCGGCTTCGCCGAGTTGCGCACCCGCTTCGACGAGGTGATCGGCTGGAACGCGGTCATCGCCCCGCTGCACCCCAGCTCCTGGACCCCGCGCCCCGAGGACGTACCCCTGTGGGAGCGTCAGCTGCGCACCCTCTGGGGCCTCGGCGACGACCGCGTCGAGCTGATCGTGGAGTCCCTCCAGGTCCCGCCGGCCCGGGCCCTGTGCCAGCTCTTCCCCGGCGCCGCCGTCGACGTGTACGCCGACGGCCTGATGAGCTACGGCCCCACCCGCTTCCGCCTCGACGCCCAGCTCGGCACCCGCGTGCGCCGGGTCCTCCACCCCGACCTGGTGCCCGGTCTGGAGCCGCTGCTGCTGACCGAGTTCGGCGTGCCCTCCGAACGGCTGCCGACCGGGGCCCTGCTGAAGGTCCTCGACGGGCTCCCGGCCGAGGCGCCCGAGCTCGCCGGGGTCGGGGAGGGGCCGGCGCTGCTGCTCGGCCAGTACCTCTCCGCGCTCGACCTGCTCTCCCCGCGCGAGGAGGAGGACCTGCACGTGGGCATGGTCCGCGGGGCGCACGCCCTCGGCCACCACGAGCTGGTGTTCAAGCCCCACCCCAGCGCCCCCGCCGAGTACTCCCGGCGCGCCGCCGCGGAGGCCGAGCGGCTCGGCGTCCGACTCACCGTCGCCGCCGCCCCGGTGCTGGCCGAGTGCCTGTACCGGCGGCTCCGCCCGGCCCTGGTCGTCGGCTGCTTCTCCACCGGGCTGCTGACCGCGGCCACGCTGTACGGGCTTCCCGTCGCGCGCACCGGCACCGAGGCCGTGCTGGCCCGACTGACCCCGTACCAGAACAGCAACCGGATCCCGCTGACGGTGGTGGACGCCCTGCTCCCCGACCTCGCGGACGCGACCGCCGTCGCCGACTGGGCCGCCCCCGGCCCGGACCAGGTGCGCGTCCGGCTGGCCGGGCTGGTCACCGCCGTCGGCTACGCCATGCAGCCGCAGGTCCTGGCCGAGCGCCGCGCCGAAGCCGAACGACACCTGGCCGCGCACCCGGACCGGCGCACCCGCGGCTACGTCACGCGCCGGCGCCTGACCGCCCTCGGACTGCCCGGCGGCGTCCCGGCCGGCCTGGCGTTCCTGCCGCAGAACCCGGCGGTGCGGCGCATGGTCCGCAGGCTGCGCCGGCTGCGCGTCGCGGCGCGCTCCTGAGGCCGGCCGTCAGCCGGTGGCGAGCTTGGCGGCGAAACCGAGGAAGAGGACGCCCGCGGCCGAGGTCGCCCCGGCCGACAGCCGCCTGCGGCGGCGGAACGCCGCGGACAGCCGGGTCCCGCCGAATATGAGCAGCGTCAGGTAGAGGAAGCTGCCGACCTGGAGCAGCGTGCCCAGCAGGAGGAAGGAGAGCGCCGGGTAGGCGTAGGCCGGGTCGACGAACTGCACGAAGAAGGAGACCAGGAACAGGATCGCCTTCGGGTTGAACAGGCTGATCAGCAGCGCCCGGCGGTACGGCCGCTCGGCCTCGCCCGCGTCCGCCTCCACGGCCGGGGCGGCCTCCGGCTCCGGCTGCGGCCCGGTCCGCGACCGCCACAGCGACCAGGCGCCGCGCAGCATCCCGACGGCGAGCCAGGTCAGGTAGCCGGCGCCGAGCAGCTTGACGACACCGAAGAGGACCGGGCTGGCCTGGAGCAGGGCCCCGGCACCGGTGGCGGCGAGCGCCATGAGCACGGCGTCGCCCGTGAACACCCCGGCGGCGGCCTTGTAGCCCGTACGCACCCCTCGCCGGGCGGCGACGGAGAGCACGTACAGGGAGTTGGGCCCCGGCAGGAGGATGATCAGGACGAGGCCGATGAGGTAGGTCGGCAGATCGGTGACACCCAGCATGCGCAGGAGTGTCCCATGCAGTTACTCCTGTCGCACGGGTGTTCCAGCATGCGGTCACCAGCGCGATTCGGACGGCTCGTAGGCACCCCACACCTCCCGGAGGGTGGTGCAGACCTCGCCCACCGTGGCCCGGGCGCGCAGGGCCTCCCTCATCGGGTAGAGGACGTTGGCCGTGCCCCGCGCCGCCTCGCGCAGGGCGGCGAGGGACGCTGCGACCGCCGCGCCGTCCCGCTCGGCGCGCAGGGCGGCGAGGGCCTCGCGCTGGCGGACCTCGATGGCCGGGTCGACGCGCAGCGGCTCGTACGGCTCCTCCTCGGCCAGGGCGAAGCGGTTCACCCCCACCACCACCCGCTCGCCGCTGTCGGTCTCCTGCGCGATGCGGTACGCGTTGCGCTCGATCTCCGCCTTCTGGAAGCCGGCCTCGATCGCGGCCACCGCCCCGCCGAGGTCCTCGACGCGGCGCATCAGGTCGAGCGCCGCCGCCTCCACCCCGTCGGTCATCCGCTCCACCGCGTAGCTGCCGGCGAACGGGTCGACGGTGTGCGGGACGTCCGTCTCGTGGGCCAGCACCTGCTGGGTGCGCAGGGCCAGCCGGGCCGCCTTCTCCGTCGGCAGCGCGATGGCCTCGTCGAAGGAGTTCGTGTGCAGCGACTGGGTGCCGCCGAGCACCGCCGCCAGGGCCTGGACCGCCACCCGTACGAGGTTCAGCTCGGGCTGCTGCGCCGTCAGCTGGACGCCGGCGGTCTGGGTGTGGAAACGCAGCATCAGCGACTTGGGGTCCCGCGCCCCGAACTCCTCGCGCATGACGCGGGCCCAGATCCGCCGGGCGGCCCGGAACTTCGCGACCTCCTCCAGCAGGGTGGTGCGCGCGACGAAGAAGAACGACAGGCGGGGGGCGAACTCGTCGACGGCCATCCCGGCGTCCAGCGCGGTGCGCACGTACGCGATCCCGTCGGCCAGGGTGAAGGCGATCTCCTGCGCGGGCGAGGCCCCGGCCTCGGCCATGTGGTAGCCGGAGATGGAGATGGTGTTCCAACGGGGGATCTCGGCCCGGCAGTACCGGAAGGTGTCGGCGGTCAGCCGCAGCGAGGGCCCGGGCGGGAAGATGTACGTCCCGCGGGCGATGTACTCCTTCAGCACGTCGTTCTGCACGGTCCCGGTCAGCTGCCCGCCCGCGATCCCCTGCTCCTCGGCGACCAGCTGGTACAGCAGCAGCAGGAGGGCGGCCGGGGCGTTGATGGTCATCGAGGTGGACACCCGGTCGAGCGGAATCCCGTCGAACAGGGTCCGCATGTCGTCGATCGAGTCGACGGCGACGCCGACCTTGCCGACCTCGCCGTGCGCGAGGGGCGCGTCGGAGTCGTGTCCCATCTGGGTCGGCAGGTCGAAGGCGACGGACAGGCCGGTGCCGCCGCCCGCGATGAGCTGCCGGTAGCGGGCGTTGGATTCGGCCGCCGTCCCGAAGCCCGCGTACTGGCGCATCGTCCACGGCTTGCCGGTGTACATCGACGGGTAGATCCCCCGTGTGTACGGATACGCCCCTGGTTCGCCCAGTTTGGCGTGCGGGTCCCACCCCGTCAGAACCTCCGGCCCGTAGACCGGTTCGATCGGGATGCCGCTCTCGGTGTTCGACATGTGGCCAAGCCCTCCGTAGAGCACAGGAACCCGGGGCTGGTACAACCTTCCCCGCGACGGCTGCCGGCCGTCTTCCTGACGGCTGCTGGTCACAATGGCGCAACATCCCCGCACTCCGTGCAACTCTCCACGCCCGCCAGGCATCACCTAGACACACGACGACCGTAGAATTCGGGGGGACAGCACATGCACCGCCAGAGAGCCATAGTCCGCACACTCGGGGCGGCCGCCGCCGTCGCGCTCGCCGCGACCGCGTGCGGGCCGAAGGCGACGCCGGCCGGCTCCGCCTCCCCGCTCGCCCCGTCCGCGGCGACGAGCACCTCCCCCGAGGTCTCGCCCTCGGCCGACGACAAGCAGGCCTCGCCGTCCGCGTCGCCGTCGCAGTCCGCCTCCCCGTCCGCCTCGGCGTCGGCCTCCCCGACGGTCAAGCCGATCATGGCGAACGGCGACGACAGCGACCAGGTGCGCGAGCTCCAGGCCCGCCTGAAGCAGCTCAAGTTCATGTCGGTGAAGCCGACCGGCTTCTACGGCACGAAGACGACCACCGCGGTCAGGAACTTCCAGTCGAAGTACGGCCTGTCCGCCACCGGCTCGGTCGACGAGGCCACC
This sequence comes from Streptomyces pallidus (ex Mingjun et al. 2026), assembly GCF_051550185.1. Classification (NCBI taxonomy): domain Bacteria; kingdom Bacillati; phylum Actinomycetota; class Actinomycetes; order Kitasatosporales; family Streptomycetaceae; genus Streptomyces; species Streptomyces pallidus (ex Mingjun et al. 2026). Next base: position 3,187,192 of record NZ_CP196181.1, read on the forward strand.
TGGAAGAAGCTGCAGGGCGCCAGCAAGAAGCCGACGGCCGACGAGCTGCGCCCGCCGGAGGTCAACGAGGCCGACGCGCCCGACCCGCGCTGCATGCAGGGCCGCGTCCTGTGCATCAGCAAGGAGAGCCGCACCCTGGCCTGGATGATCGACGGCAGGGTCGTCTCCACCATGGACGTGCGCTTCGGCTCGGAGAACACCCCGACCCGCGAGGGCGAGTTCAGCGTCGGCTGGAAGGCCAAGGACTGGACGTCGACGATCTACCACACGCCGATGCCGTACGCGATGTTCTTCAGCGGCGGCCAGGCGGTGCACTACTCGGCGGACTTCGCGGCGCGCGGCTACAAGGGCGCCTCGCACGGCTGCGTCAACGTCCGCGACAAGGGCAAGATCGCCGCGCTGTTCGACCAGGTGAAGGTCGGCGACAAGGTCGTCGTCTACTGGTGAGCCGTCCCGGCCGAACGGCCCGAGTCCGGACCCGGGGGGGCCGGACCCGGGCCGTTCTTCTTTGTCCGGGGACCGGCGGCGCCGGGGGGTCGAACGGGTCGCGCACGGCCCGTGCACGGCCCGGGGCCGGAGCCCGGAGGGCCGGGGGGACGGAAGGAGGAAGGGGGGCGCGGGCAGGGCCGGGGGAACGAACCCTGCCCGCGCCGGGTGCGCAGAGCCCAGGGGTACGGGGGGAACCCCGGCTCGTGCGCCGCCGATGACCAGTCGGCTCGATATGTACTGCGCCACGGGTTCGAAAAGTGTTACAGGGTGTTCGTGACACCTGCCGTGAACAGCGCGAAGGCCCGCGCGGAGCGTCGTCGCGGGGCCTTCGGAGTCGTCGGAGCGGGCGGTCAGCGCGGTACGCGCACACCCGGGGAGGCGGTCCCGACCACCGGGGTCGGCTGGGTCATCGGCGCCGCCCGACCGGGCGTCGGGGCCTTGAGTACCTCGCCACTGCCCTCGGTGCTGCGGGGCGCGGTGCCGGTCGTGGACCCGCGGGGCCCGTCGAGCAGCGCCTCGCAGTAGTGCGGGATCCGCGAGAGCCCCTTGGCCAGCTTGGACAGCTTGTCGCGGCGGTCGGCGGTCATGCTGCCGGACCGGTACGCCTCGCACAGGTCCACCGCCTTGAGGCGGGTCTCCCTGTCCTGGCCGCGCAGCTCGGTCGCGCCACCGCCGAGGGTCTCCTTGCCGACGCCGCCGGTGCCGCCCGCGGAGGCCGTGCCGGACGAGGTGTCCGTGCCCGGGCCGAAGCGGGAGTCGGGTCCGGTGCCGCCGCCGTCGGCCGTGCCCGGACCGGCCGCGGAGCCGTCCGGGGTGCCGGGCGCGGTGGTCCCGCCGTCGGCGCTGCGCAACGGGTCGGGGCGCAGCTGCGGTGCGGAGGTGGGGCCGACGCCGCCGGACGGGGCCGGCTTCGCCTCGGCGCTGAGCGTCGCGGCCGGCGCGGGTCCCGCGGAGGTGTGGGTGGCACGGTCCAGCAGGCCGGCGCCGGCGGCCGCGGCGATCCCGCCGACGGCGACGCTGGCCAGCGCCGCGGCCAGCGCGAACCGCACGGGGCGGCCGCGCCGGGACGACGCGGCGGCTCCGGCCCGGGGTGCGGGCAGGGGGATCACGGGGCCGAGGTCCACGACGGGCCCGACCTCCGGGGCGGACCCGGCGGACCCGGCGGCCCGGGTGTCGGCGGCGTCCGGCGCTCCTGCGCGGGCGGCGCGGAACGCGGCCAGCGCAGCCTCCTCCCCGGGCAGTTCCGTCCCGGCGGGGGCCTGCGGCGGCACCAGCATGTCGAGGGCGGCCCGTAGCCGCAGCTCGGCATCCCGGGCATGGCGATCGGCGTCGGGGCCGGCCGGCGCGCCACGCAGCACGCGCTCCGCCGCCGCCCCGTCCAACCACCTGTTGCGCTCGTCGGCCATCACATGTCCTTCTGCGTCCGCCAACGTGAATGCGTCACACCGGTTTGCTCTACGAGGCCACCGCCCCGGCCGCGCTGGGCGGGAACGGCGTCGAGGTCGCGCTGACCCCCGCCCTCCCGGATCCGGCCACCGGCATTATGGCCGACCGTCGACGCCCGGTCCGACGCAGGCTCCGCTTCCGGCCCGCCCACGCCCTCGGCGCACAGCAGCTCCGCCAGCTTCTTCAGTCCGCGGTGGGCCGCGGTACGCACCGCTCCGGGTCGCTTGCCGAGGGTCTCGGCCGCGCTCTTGGCGTCGAGCCCGACCACCACGCGCAGCACCACCGCCTCGGCCTGGTCCTGCGGGAGCCTGGCGATGAGGGCCATGGTCCGGCCGGTGGAGAGGGCCTCCATCGCCTCGCCCGCGGTGTCGCTGTCCGCGGCCCGGCCCGTCAGCTCGGTCTCGTCGCCGCCGATGGCGGGGCGGCGGCCGCGCATGCGGACGTGGTCCAGGGCCCGGTTGCGGGCCACCCGGGCCGCCCAGCCGCGGAAGCGGTCGGCGTCGCCGGTGAAGGAATCGAGGTCGCGGGCGATCTGCAGCCAGGCCTCGGAGGTCACGTCCTCCGCGTCGCCGTCGCCCACGAGCGTGCGTACGTACCCGAGCAGGCGCGGGTGCACGGTGCGGTACACAGCACGGAACGCGTTCTCATCGCCGTCCTGTGCCGCGAGCACCGCGGCGGTCAGCTCCGCGTCGTCCCCCAGCAAAGTCCCCAACCCGTTCACTGACTGTCTTGTACGTGTGGCGCAAATCAGCACGTTACGGCTTTCAAGTACCTTCGTCCACGAGTTGTACGGGGAGCAACCGATCGTGCGCGAACCGGGGTGTGACACAAAACGCATCCGCGGCGCTGTCATGGGTACGGGCTTGTCGCACGAGTCCGTACGGACGGCGACCGGGGCCTCTCCTGTGGGGGGTGGCGGCCTCGGTCGTCTTCCACCCCGTTCCCGTGGACCTCACCACGTCATCCTTTCGGCTCACTTCCGGGGGAAAACCCCGCACCGGCCCGGCGCACCCCGTCCGGCGTCGCTAGCGTGGCGGTACGCCCGTACCGCGCCCCGAGGAGCCCCCGCTGTCCAGCCATCTTCCGGCACCGGCCGGCGGCCTGGCGCGTTTCAACGCCCTGTCCGCCGAGGCGGCCGAGGCCGTCCTGATGGAGTGCTGCGGCAGCCGGCGCTGGGCGCACCGGGTGGCCGCCCACAGACCGTACCCGGACTCGGGCGCCTTGCGGGCGGCTGCCGACGAAGCCTCGTACGACCTCGGCGAGGCGGACCTGGCCGAGGCGCTCGCCGCGGAGTTCCCGCCGGAGCTCGGCCACGGCGCCCCGTACGCGGCCCAGCTGGCGCTGGACGCGGCCCACGCGGAGTACGAGCGCACCTTCGGGCACGCCTTCGTGGTCTGCCTGGACGGGCACCCCCCGGAGGAGCGGGCCGACCAGCTGCTGGGGGCGATCCGCCGGAGGATGGCCCTGGACCGCGAGGAGGAGCGTGCCATCTCGGCGGACGAGCTGCGCCGGCTGGCCCTGGCCAGGCTCACCGACCTGACGCATTGGCTTACCTCCCCGGACGGTGTGTCTGCGGCCGAAACGGGCTATTCGCCCCCGTGGGATAGGCCGTCCGTGCCTGTTTGATCACACCGGAGGACCCCGGGCGAAGGAACCGACAAAGCGTCGCTACGATGTCCGGGGCCGGTGGACCGTACCCGGCCGGGCCCGACCGACAACGAAGCCGGCAGGCCCCCGCCCCGCTTCCGGAGGGTTTTCCGTGCCGGCTGGAACGTTGTACCGCGGCCGGGAAGGAATGTGGTCCTGGGTGGCTCATCGAGTCACCGGCGTCCTCATTTTCTTCTTCCTGTTCGTACACGTCCTCGACACCGCTCTCGTCCGCGTCTCCCCTGAGGCGTACGACGATGTCGTGGCTACCTACAAGACGCCGATCGTCGCGCTGCTGGAGTACGGCCTCGTGGCCGCCATCCTGTTCCACGCGCTGAACGGTCTCCGTGTCATCGCAGTGGACTTCTGGTCCAAGGGCCCCCGCTACCAGAAGCAGATGCTCTGGTGGGTCCTGGCGATCTGGCTGGTGCTGATGGTCGGGGCGCTGTACCCCGTCCTCGGCCACGCTTACCTCGAACTGTTCGGGAAGTGACGCGCATGTCCTCTGACACTTCTTCCGCTCAGGCCATCGGCGACGTGGAGGGCGTGAGCCTCTACGACGTCGACAACCCGGCGCCGTACATCGAGGCACCGCGCAAGCGCACCGCCAAGACCCCGCGTTCGACCCGCGGCAACTTCGAGATGGCCGCATGGCTGTTCATGCGCCTGTCCGGCATCGTCCTCGTCGTCCTGGTCATCGGCCACCTGCTGATCCAGCTGGTGCTGGACGGCGGCGTCTCCAAGGTCGGCTTCGCCTTCGTGGCCGGCCGCTGGGCGTCCCCGTTCTGGCAGGTCTGGGACCTGCTGATGCTGTGGCTGGCGATGCTGCACGGCGCCAACGGCCTGCGTACCGTCATCAACGACTACGCGGAGCGCGCGAACACGCGTCTGTGGCTGAAGGGCCTGCTCTACACCGCCACGGTGTTCACCATCCTTCTGGGCACGCTGGTGATCTTCACCTTCGACCCGAACATCCGCTAGGCAACGGGGCTGAGGCGACACATCTCATGAAGATCCACAAGTACGACACCGTCATCGTCGGCGCCGGTGGCGCGGGCATGCGCGCCGCCATCGAGGCGACGAAGCGCAGCCGCACCGCCGTGCTGACCAAGCTGTACCCCACCCGCTCCCACACGGGCGCCGCGCAGGGCGGCATGGCCGCCGCGCTGGCCAACGTGGAGGAGGACAACTGGGAGTGGCACACCTTCGACACGGTCAAGGGCGGTGACTACCTGGTCGACCAGGACGCCGCCGAGATCCTGGCGAAGGAGGCCATCGACGCCGTCCTCGACCTGGAGAAGATGGGCCTGCCGTTCAACCGCACCCCGGACGGCACCATCGACCAGCGCCGCTTCGGCGGCCACTCGCGCAACCACGGCGAGGCCCCGGTCCGCCGGTCCTGCTACGCCGCGGACCGCACCGGCCACATGATCCTCCAGACGCTGTACCAGAACTGCGTCAAGGAGGGCGTGGAGTTCTTCAACGAGTTCTACGTCCTGGACCAGCTGATCACCGAGGTCGACGGCGTCAGGAAGTCCGCCGGCGTGGTCGCGTACGAGCTGGCCACCGGCGAGATCCACATCTTCCAGGCGAAGGCCGTCGTCTACGCCTCGGGCGGCAACGGCAAGTTCTTCAAGGTGACCTCCAACGCGCACACCCTCACCGGTGACGGCCAGGCGGCCTGCTACCGGCGCGGCCTGCCGCTGGAGGACATGGAGTTCTTCCAGTTCCACCCGACGGGCATCTGGCGCATGGGCATCCTGCTGACGGAGGGCGCCCGCGGTGAGGGCGGCATCCTCCGCAACAAGGACGGCGAGCGCTTCATGGAGAAGTACGCGCCGGTCATGAAGGACCTCGCGTCCCGTGACGTCGTGTCCCGCTCCATCTACACGGAGATCCGCGAGGGCCGCGGCTGCGGTCCCGAGGGCGACCACGTGTACCTGGACCTGACGCACCTGCCGCCGGAGCAGCTGGACGCCAAGCTCCCGGACATCACGGAGTTCGCGCGCACCTACCTCGGCATCGAGCCCTACACGGACCCGATCCCGATCCAGCCCACCGCCCACTACGCCATGGGCGGCATCCCGACCAACGTCGAGGGTGAGGTCCTGGCGGACAACACCACCGTCGTCCCCGGCCTGTACGCGGCCGGCGAGGTCGCGTGCGTGTCGGTGCACGGCGCCAACCGCCTGGGCACCAACTCGCTGCTGGACATCAACGTCTTCGGTCGCCGCGCGGGCATCGCCGCCGCGGAGTACTCCGCCACGTCCGACTACGTCGAGCTGCCGGAGAACCCGGCCCAGCTCGTCGTCGACCTGGTCGAGCGGCTGCGCAACTCCACCGGCTCGGAGCGGGTCGCCGACCTGCGCAACGAGCTGCAGGAGACGATGGACGCGAACGTGTCGGTGTTCCGCACGGAGCAGACCATCAAGACCGCGGTCGAGAAGATCGCGGAGCTGCGCGAGCGCTACAAGAACGTGGCGATCCAGGACAAGGGCAAGCGGTTCAACACGGACCTGCTGGAGGCCATCGAGCTGGGCAACCTGCTCGACCTGGCCGAGGTCATGGCCGTCTCGGCCCTGGCCCGCAAGGAGTCCCGCGGCGGTCACTACCGCGAGGACTACCCGAACCGCGACGACGTCAACTTCATGCGCCACACCATGGCGTACCGCGAGGTGGCGGCCGACGGCAAGGACTCCGTCCGGCTCGACTACAAGCCCGTCGTCACCACCCGCTACCAGCCGATGGAGCGTAAGTACTGATGGCCACCCCGACCCTCGAAAAGGTGGAGGCGGAGTCCGCCGCCTCCCCGTACATCACGGTCACCTTCCGGATCCGCCGCTTCAACCCCGAGGTCTCCGACCAGGCCGAGTGGCAGGACTTCCAGGTCGAGATCGACCCGAAGGAGCGCGTGCTCGACGGTCTCCACAAGATCAAGTGGGACCTGGACGGCACGCTCACCTTCCGCCGCTCCTGCGCGCACGGCATCTGCGGCTCCGACGCGATGCGGATCAACGGCAAGAACCGCCTCGCGTGCAAGACGCTGATCAAGGACATCAACCCGGAGAAGCCCATCACCGTCGAGCCCATCAAGGGCCTGACCGTGATGAAGGACCTCGTGGTCGACATGGAGCCCTTCTTCCAGGCGTACCGGGACGTCATGCCGTTCCTGGTCACCAAGGGCAACGAGCCGACCCGCGAGCGCCTGCAGTCGGCGGAGGACCGGGAGCGCTTCGACGACACGACGAAGTGCATCCTGTGCGCGGCCTGCACCTCCTCCTGCCCGGTGTTCTGGAACGACGGCCAGTACTTCGGCCCGGCGGCGATCGTCAACGCGCACCGCTTCATCTTCGACTCGCGTGACGAGGCCGGCGAGCAGCGCCTGGAGATCCTGAACGAGAAGGACGGCGTGTGGCGCTGCCGCACGACCTTCAACTGCACGGACGCGTGCCCCCGCGGCATCGAGGTCACGAAGGCGATCCAGGAAGTCAAGCGCGCCCTGATCACCCGTCGCTTCTGACCCTCCGGTCACCCGCGTCGCACATACGAGGGCCCCGCACCCGGTTCACCCCGGGCGCGGGGCCCTCGCGTCGTGCTTACCCGTGGGGATGAACGCCTGACGGGATGAACCTTTCATCAGGCCGGGGCGACGCCCGGACGGAGTAGCGTCGCCGATGCCGCTTGTACCGGAGCGCCGTCCGCACCCACACTGAGCGAAGGAGGTGCTTTCCATGTCTGCTCTCGCCCACGAGGCGCCGTGCGACCCGGGCCTCGACGAGGTCCTCTGGCAGGCCTGGAAGGCGATGGACCTTCCGGAGGGCTACCGGGCCGAGATCATCGAAGGGTCCATCGAGGTGTCCCCCACCGGCCGTCGCCGCCACACCGTGCTCGTCCATCGCCTGCGCAGGCTGCTCGAATCCCGACTCACGGGCAGCGGCCTGGAGGTGTACCAGGACGGCAACGTGATCCACGGCCGGAAGGTCTGCATCCCCGACCTCTTCGTGGGGCCCGAAGACCTGGACGAGATCCCCGACGAGGAGGGCCTCGGGGTGGACGCCACCCGTGTGCCGCTCGTGGCGGAGATCGTCTCGCCCGGCAAGGAGGCCCACCGGCGGGACCACGTGCGCAAGCGCCGCCGCTACGCACTGGCCGGGATCGAGGTCTACGTCGTCGTCGACGACTTCGAGGACGAGGGCACCGTGACCGTGTTCAGCTCCCCGGACCCGGAGAAGGGCGTGTACGCCACGAAGACCACCGTGGCCTACGGCACCCCCACGGCCATCCCCGACGGTCCCGCCAAGGGCCTCGAACTGACCGCGGACCTGACCCGGCCCTGAGCCGGCAGACGTCCTGGCCCGTTCGGGTGAGGGCGCGGAATCCGGCCGCCGGAGCGGTCCGCGCCCTACGATGATGCCCTCGACAGCAGCCCACGGGAGGCACGTGATGTCCGCAGCACCCGCTGAGCAGCCCTACGGCGACCGGTCCCTCCTCGACGAGGCCAACCGGCTCATGGAGCGGAACCCCGGCTACCGCGTCGAGATCATCGGAGGACAGATCATCGTGTCCCCACCAGCCGACGGCCCCCACGGGGAAGTCCTGACCGACCTCATCCTGCCCTTCGTCGTGGCGGGGCTGCACGGTGAGGAGGCGAAACTGATCCAGGGTCTTGGGCTCTGGCTCCCCGCCGGACCCTCGGACTACGCCATCCCGGACCTGTCCTTGGTCGACGCCGGTTACAGGGACCACGAGGTCCAGAACAACTGTTACGACCCGGTCGTGTTCCGCCTGGTACTGGAGGTCACCTCCTCCAACTACCAGACCGACCTGCGCACCAAGGTCGCCGCCTACGCCAATGCCCAGGTCCCGGTGTACGTGATCGTCGACCGCAGGCACAACCGCCTGCACGTCCTCACCGACCCGGCGCAGGACGAGTACGCCACCCACCGCGTCCACGCCCCCGGCGAGCTGGTGGCGCTGCCCGAGTCGATCGGGGCCAAGGTCGTGCTGGACGTCGCCGAGGTCCTCGCGGCCGGTGGGTGCAGGGACGGAGCCGGGTAGTGCGGCCGGAGGTCCCGGTGGCCGGGTTCCGTGTAACGGCCGCGTGAGCGACCGGCAGCCGAAACGCCAGCCCTTCGCCGGCTGCTCCCGGCCGTTTACCGGGATGTCGTGCGGGACTCCAGGGCCGCGTCGAGGAGCTTGCGGGTCGGCTTGTGGGTGACACGGCCGGCGAGCCGGGACAGTTCGGCTAGAGCGGGCTCGCCGTCGGTACGGGCCAGTGCCGTGACGCAGGCGCCCGCGACCCTCGGGCTCAGGGCCCCGTGCCCTTCCCGCCGGCACAGCGCGGCCTCGGCGAGGCGACCGAGGGCGGGCACGGAATCGGGGTGCGGGGGCAGGACGGCCAGCGTCCAGGCCAGCCCGCGCAGGGCGGTGGCGTTGTGCGGGTCCCACATCGCGTTGGCGTCGGCCGACGTTGAGCACCGGCCGGGCCAGCTTCGGGACGACCGCGGCCAGCTCACCGTCCACCAGCGCCTGCTCCCAGGCCGAGTAGCCCGTACGCCACCGGACGCCGACCGTGTCGAGCTGCCGCCGCCGCTCGGTGACGAGCACCTCCCCGGACAGGCCCCGGCCGATGAGGGCGACCAGGGCCAGCAGGTGCCTCCCCGGCTCGGTGTGCCTGACCCGTCGTCAAACCCGTCTGGCCGGAAGCGTATCCGCGGGCACCGACAGTGGCCGTCCGGGGGCCGTGAACAGCGCCGCGCCGCCCCCGCACCACAGGCTTGAACCTGTTCAAAAAGAGGTCTACAGTCAGTCCTGCCAACGAGTTGAACACGTTCAAGGGGGGCGAGGGCATTGGACCTCACCGTGGTCGCGTACGTCATCTACCTGCTCATCAGCATCGGCCTGACCATCTGGGTCGCCAGGACCCTCAGCCGCAACGGACGGATCTTCATCGCCGACGTCCTGAACGGGAACGAGAAGCTCGCGGACGCCGTGAACCACCTCCTGGTGGTCGGCTTCTACCTCGTCAACATCGGCTTCGTGACCCTCTACCTGCGGTCGGCCGACACCATCGACTCCGCCCGCACGCTCTTCGAGGTCCTCTCGGTCAAGCTCGGCGTCGTCCTGCTCGTCCTCGGCGTCATGCACCTCGGCAACGTGTGGGTGCTGAACAAGATGCGCCGCCGCGGGATCATGGAGCGCCAGCAGACGCCGCCGGTCGCACCGCAGGCCTGGACCGCTCCTGCTGCCGGGGCCTGACCGATGGCACCGGCAGCAGGGGCTGCCGCCACCCGGCACCTGACCGTCCTGTACGACGCGGACTGCCCGCTGTGCGTCCACATCCGGCACTGGCTGCTCGGGCAGCGGTGGCTGGTCCCGCTCCGGCTCGTGCCGGCCGCGTCCGCGGAGGCACGGCGGAGGTTCCCCGGACTCGACCACGCCTCGACGCTCCGCGAGATCACCGTGGTCGGGGACGCGGGCCAGGTGTGGACCGGCACCGACGCCTTCATCGTCTGCCTGTGGGCACTGGCCGAGCACCGGCCGAAGGCCAACTGGCTCGCCACTCCGGCGGGCCGGCCCTTCGCGCGGGGCGCCATGTACACCGCCTCCGCCTGGCGGCAGGCCGTGAGGACCGAACCCGGCACGGCGCCCGGCACAGAGCCCGGCTCGGAGCCCGGAGCAGAGCCCGGACCGGGCGCGGAAGCACCCGCCTGTGGCGAGCACTGCCGCGCACCCCGATAGGCTCGGACACCGTGACTGATCAGAAGGCTCCCAAGAGCGAGCAGACCCGCACGCTCATCCTCGAAACCGCGCTCCGCCTCTTCCAGGAGCGCGGCTTCGACAAGACGACCATGCGGGCCATCGCCAAGGAGGCCGGAGTCTCGGTCGGCAACGCCTACTACTACTTCGAGTCGAAGGAACACCTGGTCCAGGGCTTCTACGACCGGATCGGCGCCGCCCACCAGGCGGCGGTCCGGCCCATCCTGGACAACGAGACCGACCTGCAGAAGCGGCTCGCCGGCGTACTGCTGAGCTGGCTCGACATCGCGGCGCCGTACCACGAGTTCGCCTCGCAGTTCTTCAAGAACGCCGCGGACCCCGAGAGCCCGCTCAGCCCCTTCTCCCCCGAGTCCGAGCCCGCCCGCAAGCTCGCGATCGACATGCACCGCGAGGTCCTGGCCGGCGCGAAGACCAAGGTGCCGGACGAACTCGTCGACGTGCTGCCCGAGCTGATGTGGCTCTCGCACATGGGGCTCGTCCTGTACTGGGTCTTCGACCGGTCCCCCGACAGCGTCAAGACCCGGCGGCTCGCCGAGCGCGGCGCCCAGCTCACCGCCCGCGGCATCGCCCTGGCCCGCTTCCGGGTGCTGCGTCCGCTGGTCCGCGAGCTGCACGAGCTGTTCGCGGACTTCCTGCCCGGCATGGCGCAGACGGCCGTGTCGAAGAAGAAGCGCGCCTCGGACCCCGCCCCGGAGACGACGGAGACGGAGACGGAGACGGCGCCCAAGTCCTAGCGGCGCTGCGGTTCCGCCGGGCGGACCGTGATGGCGGTCTTGCCGCGGGCCTGACCCGCCGCCAGGCGGCGTACCGCCTCGGGTACGTCGGCCAGCGGGTGGGTGGCGGCCACGACCGGGGTCAGCCGCCCGGCCCCCACCAGCTCGTTCAGCGCTTCGAGGTCGGCCCGCCCGGTCTTCGCGACGAACATCGTCAGCCTCTGCCGCACGAAGGGCGACAGCACGACCGCCCGGAACTGCCGACCGAGCCCGACCCAGTCCCCGGCGTCCTTGCCGCCGGCGATGACGAGGGTCCCGCGCGGGGCGAGGGCCCGGCGCACCGCGTAGGGCCGCCCTGCCGTTCGAACCACAGGACGTGGGCGAGGACGTCGTCGACTTCCTCGCCCAGTTCCCGGCCGGGAGGACCCGCGCCTGGCCGGGTTCGCGCGGGAGCACGTCATGCAGCCCGGGTACGACCACGGGGCCGGGTTCGACTACGGGCTCGACCTCGTCCTGGACGGCCGGGAACGGCGCCTGGCGAGCGGCTGAGCGGCCGCCGGCGCCGTCCGGTCAGGCCTGGTACGAGGCGAGTTCGACGACGGTGATGTCGGAGGGCGCGCCGACCCGGACCGGCGGTCCCCAGGCGCCGGCGCCGCGGGACACGTACAACTGGGTGTCCCCGTAGCGTTCGAGGCCGGCGACGGTCGGGTTGGCCAGCTCGGCGAGGTACTCGCCGGGCCACATCTGCCCGCCGTGGGTGTGCCCGGACAGCTGGAGGTCGACGCCGTGGCGGACGGCGTCGTGGATGACCACCGGCTGGTGGGCGAGGAGCACCGCGGCGCGGGACCGGTCCCGGTCCCCGAGGGCCGCGCGGAAGTCCGGGCCGCTGCCCTCCCGCTCGCCCTGGACGTCGTTGACCCCGGCGAGGTCGAAGTGCGGCAGGGCGCGGCGGGCGTTCTCCAGCGGGGTCAGGCCGAGCTCGCGGACGTGGTCGATCCACTGCTGCGCCCCGGAGAAGTACTCGTGGTTCCCGGTGACGAAGTACGCGCCCTGCCGCGCCCGCAGCCCGGCCAGGGGTTCGGCGGCGGGGCCGAGGTCGGCCACGTCGCCGTCGACCAGGTCGCCGACGATGGCGATGAGGTCGGGCTGGGTGCGGTTGACGGTCTCGACGATCCGGGCGGCGTGCGCCCGGCCGAGGACGGGCCCGAGGTGGACGTCGCTGACGACGGCGATGCGGAAGCCGTGGGCGGCGCGGGGCAGTTTGGCGAGCGGGACCTGCACCCGCTTCACGCGCGGCCCGCGCATCACCCCGTACGTCCCGTACCCGACGGTCCCGGTGGCGGCCGCGACGGCGACGCCGGCGACGGCGCGCGCGACGAACAGCCGACGGCCGATCCCTGCGTCCGACGGCTCCTCCGAGCGCTTGTCCGAGCGCTTGTCCGAGGGCTTCTCCGACAACTCGCCCGACCGCCCGGACGGCCCCGACGGCCCTTCCGGCGCGGGTGCCTCCGGGCCCGGCTCGGGGGCGGAGGCCTGCGCCGCCGCCCCGACCGGGGCGGAGGCCTGCGGCTGCGGCTCGCGCGCCGGTTCGGCCGCCGGCCCCGGCTGCGGCTGCGGACCGCCCGCCGGGCGGCGGCGCAGCAGCACGGCCCGCACCGGCTCCGCGACCAGCAGGGCCATGCTCAGGTACAGCAGGACGGCCAGCCACAGGTAGCCCGGCCAGGCCACCACCTGCTCCAGCACGAAGGGGACCCCGGCGCGGCCTGCGGTCGGGGCGGCCAGCGACAGCAGGGGCAGTACGACGGCGAGGACGGTGCCCACCGTGCGGGCCCGGCTCCCGGGGCGGGTGGTGTCGCGGACCAGGCGGACCCACAACCACCGGTGGACCAGCCCCCACAGGGCCAGTACGAGCAGGGCGACGACGGCGAGGAGCACGACGGTCACTGCTGCGGCCCGCCGCGCGACTCCCGGCGCAGTGCCAGCACCCCGCGCAGCCCGATCACACCAACGGCCGTCCCCAGGAGAAAGGACGTCACGGCCAGGAGAAGGTGTACCCAGAAGTACGCGGTGGGCTCGCCCGCCGCGTCGAAAGCCATACCGCTGCTGTCCTTCCACAGGTTCCGGACGAAAGACACCCAGATGAACCAGCTCCACACGCCGAAGGCGAGCAGGAACCAGGAAGCAGCACGGCTGAGTTTCATGCCCCCAGTATCGGTTCGGTCCCCAGGACGGACGCGCCGGGGTGGGCTGTCCCGGCGGTGGTTGGGCCGACTTGGCCGGTCCCCGGCGGTGGCATGCCCATCTGCATGTACGTTCACCTGCGTGTCTGCCAAGAAGACCGCGATGGCGGTCCTTTCCGCCGCGCTCCTGGCCCCCTCCCTCTTCACGGTGCCCGCGCACGCCTCGCCCGCGCCCCCGGCCGACGGCAAGGGGCAGCCGCAGCAGGCACCGGGCGCGCCCGCACCGCCCGCGTCGATGTCGACCGTCGGCGGGGCCCTGCTCGGCAAGCCGGGCGTGCAGGTCAATCCGCTCGCCGGGGCGCCCACCCTGCCGGCGAACCTGACCGGGCGGTCGTGGATCGTGGCCGACGCCGAGACCGGGGAGGTCCTCGCGGCGAACAACGCGCACTGGCGGCTGCCCCCGGCCTCCACGATGAAGATGCTCTTCGCCGACACGCTGCTGCCCGGCCTCCCCAAGGACCGGCTCCACAAGGTCACCGAGCAGGAGCTGGCCGGTGTCGGGGCCGGCTCCAGCCTGGTCGGCATCAAGGAGGGGCTGGAGTACGCCGTGCACGACCTGTGGCTCGGGGTGTTCCTGCGGTCCGGCAACGACGCCGTGCACGTGCTGTCCGCCATGAACGGCGGCATCGAGAAGACCGTGCGGGACATGCAGGCGCACGCCGAGGAACTCCAGGCCCTCGACACCCACGTCGTGTCGCCCGACGGGTACGACGCCCCCGGGCAGGTGTCGAGCGCGTACGACCTCACCCTGATCGCCCGCTCCGGCCTGCAGAAGCAGGACTTCCGCGAGTACTGCGGCACGGCCAGCGCCCGGTTCCCCGGCGAGCAGGAGGCGGGCAAGCCGCGCGAGTTCTTCGAGATCCAGAACACCAACCGGCTGATGACCGGTGCCGGCGGCCTCACCCCGTACAAAGGCATCGCCGGGGTGAAGAACGGCAACACGACCATGGCCGGGGCCACCTTCACCGGCCTCGCCCAGCACGGCGACAAGAAGCTGCTGGTCACGGTGATGAACACCGACGGAGGGGCGAACTCCGTCTACGAGGAGACCGCCCAGCTCCTCGACTGGGGCTTCGCGGCGGCCGGGAAGGTCAAGCCGGTCGGGGAGCTGGTGCCGCCCCACGGCGCCGACAGCTCCCCGCACGGCTCCCCCGCCAAGTCGCACGACCGGGACCGGTCGGCGGACGGCGCCGGCCGGGGCGGCGGGCTCGGCACCGCGCTCGGCGTCGCGGGCGGGGCGCTGGCCGTCGTCGCGGTCGGGGCGTACGCCGTCAACCGGCGCTGGCCGCTGGCGGAGCGCGGCCGCCGGAAGGAGCGGGCCGGTACCGACGCGCCCTGAGCCGGGCCGGGAGGGTCAGTTCCCGGTTGCGCCCCGGCCCCCGGCCCCCTGCCGGCCCCCGTGCTCGTCCTCGTTCGCGACCGCGCCCGGGCCCGCGCCCGCGTCCTCGCTCCCGTCCGCGGGGCGGGGGCGGGTCGCCGTCCAGGCCGCGCAGAACAGCAGCAGCTTCGCGGTGAAGTTGATCCAGAGCAGCAGGGCGATCGGCACGCCGAAGGCCCCGTACATGCTCTTCGTGGCGACGCCCCGCATATAGCCGCCGAGCAGCAGTTTCAGCAGTTCGAAGCCGACCGCGCCGATGAGGGCGGCCTGGATCAGGCTGCGGCGCGGCGGCTCCGCCCCGGGCAGCAGGGTCAGCAGGTACAGCAGCACCAGGAACGCGGCGACCACGCCGACCAGGAAGGCCGCGGTGCGCAGGACCACGCCGCCCGCACCCTGCTGGGGGACGCCCAGCCAGCCGCCGAACTTGCCGACGGCGGTGGCGCCGATGATCGAGGCGGCGGCAGAGGCCAGACCGACGGCGCCGAGGCCGAGCAGGACGAGGGTGTCCTTGCCCTTGCGGACGAGGACGTTCTCCTCGCCCTCGTCGTCCTTCTCCCAGACGGCGCGCAGGCACTCCCGCATGCTCCCGATCCAGCCGATGCCGGTGAGGAGCAGCAGGGCGCCGGCGACGAGTCCGATGGTGGCCGCGTTGTCGACGAGACCGGCGATGTTGAGCTGGTCGGAGATGCCGGGGACCTGTTCGGCGAGGGTCTTCTGCAGCCGGTCCAGCTGCTCCTGACTGAGCAGGGCCGCACCGACGGCGGCGGCCACGGCGAGGAGCGGGAAGAGCGCGACGAAGCTGATGAAGGTGATCGCGGCGGCGAGCCGGGTCCAGTGGGTGCGGTCCAGGCGTTCGTACGAGCGCCAGGCATGGGTTCGCATCAGCCGGGTGGCCGCCGGGCCGACCACCGGGAGGTTCTTCAGCCAGTCCATGGGCTCACCGTAAAGGAGCCTGCGCAAATCGCAGGGATTGCGACCTTCTGGGACTACGGTCGTCGATTGTGACTTTCCGCCACGGTCTTCGCCCGTTCCACCAGCTGGTTCTGCGCTCGATCGGATTCCGGGCCCGCCGGGTCCTGCGGCCGCTGCGGCGGGAGCCGCGTCAGGGCTGCTGCACGGAGGTGTCCGCGGCCTCATCGGCCGGGGCGCCGGCCTGCGCCGGGACGGTGCCCGCCGCGCCGCTGCCGAAAGGGTATTCGCGCAGCTTGCGCCACACCCCGTCCGAGCCCTGCTCGTAGAGCGCGAAGCCGGTGCACATCCACCCGGCCGCGTAGTCGGCGAGCTCCGCGAAGGCCAGGTCCATCGCCTCCTCGGAGATCCCGTGGGCGACGGTGACGTGCGGGTGGTACGGGAACGCCAGCTCCCGGTCGAGCGGCCCGGCCGGGTCGCGGACCAGGCCCTGCAGGCGGGTGCAGCCAGCGCCGCCCTCGGCGACCTTCACGTAGACGACCGGGGAGAGCGGGCGGAAGGTGCCGGTGCCCTCCAGCCGCATCGCGAAGGGCCCGAAGGCTGCCGCGACCTCGGCGAGGTGGGCCCTGATCTCCGGCAGCCGGTCCGCGTCCACCTCGGTGGGCGGGACGAGGGTGACGTGCGTGGGGATGCCGTGCGCGGCGGCGTCACCGAAGCCTGCGCGCAGCTCCTGGAGCTGGGTGCCGTGCGGCTCCGGGACCGCGATCGAAACGCCGAGCGTTACGGTCCCCACGTAGCTCTCCTTGGTCGTCCGTGTGCCGGATGTGTGCGTGCCGTGCCGATCCAGTGTGCGGCCGAGGGCCCCCGGAATGCCAGGGGCCTTCTTCCGCCGGGACTCCGCCGGGTGCTCCGGCGGGGCCGGGTCAGTGCTTCGCGGGCAGGAAGCCGAGGCGGTCGTACGCCTGCGCCAGGGTCTCGGCGGCGACCGCACGGGCCTTCTCGGCGCCCTTGGCCAGGAGGGCGTCGAGCGTCTCCGGGTCGTCCAGGAACTCCTGGGTGCGCTGCTTGAACGGCGTGACGAAGTCGACCATCACGGCGGCGAGGTCGGTCTTCAGCGCGCCGTAGCCCTTGCCCTCGTAGCGGGCCTCCAGGGCCGGGATCGTCTCCCCCGTCAGGGTGGAGTAGATCGTGAGCAGGTTGCTGACGCCCGGCTTCTTCTCCGTGTCGAAGCGGATCTCGGCCTCGGTGTCGGTGACCGCGCTCTTGATCTTCTTCTCGGTGGCCTTCGGCTCGTCGAGGAGGTTGATCAGGCCCTTGGGGGAGGACGCGGACTTCGACATCTTGATCGCCGGGTCCTGGAGGTCGTAGATCTTCGCGACCTCCTTGACGATGTGCGCGGCCGGGAGGGTGAACGTCTGCCCGAAGCGCTGGTTGAAGCGCTCGGCCAGGTCGCGGGTCAGCTCGATGTGCTGGCGCTGGTCCTCGCCGACGGGGACGGCGTTCGCCTGGTAGAGCAGGATGTCGGCGACCTGGAGGATCGGGTACGTGAACAGGCCGACGCTGGCGGCGTTGACCCCGCCCTTGGCGGACTTGTCCTTGAACTGGGTCATCCGGCTGGCCTCGCCGAAGCCGGTGATGCAGTTCATGACCCAGGCGAGCTGCGCGTGCTCGGGGACGTGGCTCTGGACGAAGAGGGTGCAGCGCTCCGGGTCGAGGCCGGCGGCGAGCAGCTGCGCCGCGGAGAGCCGGGTGTTCGCCCGGAGTTCCTTCGGGTCCTGCGGCATGGTGATCGCGTGCAGGTCGACGACCATGTAGAACGCGTCGTGCGTCTCCTGGAGGGCGACGTACTGGCGGATCGCTCCGAGGTAGTTCCCGAGGTGGAACGAACCGGAGGTGGGCTGGATACCGGAGAGCGCGCGAGGACGATCAGAAGCCATGGCTTCATTCTCTCAGGTGCGCGCACCGACTCGGGCCGTTTACCGGCCGGAAGACGTCTGCTGCCCGCGGGGGTGCGACACGGGTCACACCCCCGCGGGCCTGCCCGGCCCGGACACCGTCCACGTACCGGGCGGTAGCCGGGCGGCCGGATCCCGACCCGGCCGAGCGACCGCTTCCGGGCCCGCCGGCGTCCGTGGCGCGGGGGTCCGGGGCGGAGCCCCCGGGAAGCCGGCCCGCAGGGTCAGGACAGCGGAAGGCCCGGCGCCGGGTGGGCGGCCATGAGGTCGGCGACCTCGGCCCGGATCGCGGCCAGACCCGCCTCGTCGCCACCCGCAGCGGCATCCACGGCCCGCGCGATCCAGTCGGCGACCTGCGGCATGTGCTCCGTGGTCAGACCGCGCGAGGTCAGCGACGGCGTACCGATCCGGATCCCGGACGGGTCGAACGGCTTGCGCGGGTCGAACGGCACCGTGTTGTAGTTCACGACGATGCCCGCCCGGTCCAGCGCCTTCGCCGCGACCTTGCCCGGAACCTCCTTGCGGGTCAGGTCGATCAGGATCAGGTGGTTGTCGGTACCGCCCGACACCAGGTCGAAGCCGCGCTCCAGCAACGCCGCGGCCAGCGCCTTCGCGTTGGCCACGACCGCGTGCGCGTACGCCGTGAACGACGGCTGCGCCGCCTCGTGCAGGGCCACCGCGATGCCCGCCGTCGTCTGGTTGTGCGGGCCGCCCTGGAGGCCGGGGAAGACGGCCTTGTCGATGGCCTTGGCGTGCTCCTCGCGGCACATCAGCATCGCGCCGCGCGGGCCGCGCAGGGTCTTGTGGGTGGTCGTGGAGATGACGTCGACGTGGCCCGCAGGGGAGGGGTGGGCCCCGCCCGCGATCAGGCCCGCGATGTGGGCGACGTCGGCGACGAGGACCGAGCCCGCTTCCTTGGCGATGGACGCGAAGGCCTCGAAGTCGATCGTGCGGGGCAGTGCGGTGCCACCACAGAAGATGATCTTCGGGCGTTCGGCCAGCGCGAGGTCGCGCACGGCGTCGTAGTCGATCAGCCCGGTCTCCGCGGAGACCCCGT
This sequence comes from Streptomyces pallidus (ex Mingjun et al. 2026), assembly GCF_051550185.1. NCBI lineage: Bacteria > Bacillati > Actinomycetota > Actinomycetes > Kitasatosporales > Streptomycetaceae > Streptomyces > Streptomyces pallidus (ex Mingjun et al. 2026). Next base: position 3,205,806 of record NZ_CP196181.1, read on the forward strand.
ACTGCACGCCGCGGAACCAGCTGCCCGTCGCCGAGACTCCCCAGCCGTGCGTCAGGTGCCCGCCCATCGGCAGGGCCATGCCCATCACCGTGTCGCCGGGCTGCGCGAAGGCCAGGTACACGGCCAGGTTCGCGGGCGAGCCGGAGTACGGCTGGACGTTGGCGTGGTCGACGCCGAACAGGCCCTTGGCCCGCTCGACGGCCAACGCCTCGATCCGGTCGATGTTCTGCTGGCCCTCGTAGTAGCGGCGGCCCGGGTAGCCCTCGCTGTACTTGTTCTGCAGGACGGTCCCGGAGGCTTCGAGCACCGCGGCCGACACGTAGTTCTCACTGGGGATCAGACGGAGCGTCTGCGCCTGGAGCTGCTCCTCGGCGGCGACGAGGGAGGCGAGTTCGGGGTCGGTCGCGGTCAGGGCGGGGTGGCGGTGCGCGGTCACGGCGGCTCCTCCGGGGTCGATGTCGGTTCTCGTCCCCGCGAGGCCCAGGCGAGCGGCCCTGTATGCGGTCGTGCGCGCACGACTCCCCCGGAGTCCGTTCTCCGTGCGCCAGTCGCCGTGCGTACCGCCCACCTTAGCGGGCACGCCACCGGAAAGGTTTCCGCGTCCGGTATACGAGCGACGTATAGCCGTATACAAGGTGACACCACCGTGTCACCGCACCCCGCCCGCTGACGACGATCGGAGACCCCGTGTCGACCACTGCAGATGCCATCGCCGCCGCCGAGGCCCACAGTGCGCACAACTACCACCCGTTGCCCGTGGTCGTGGCGACCGCGGAGGGTGCGTGGATGACCGACGTGGAGGGCCGGCGCTACCTCGACATGCTCGCGGGCTACTCGGCGCTCAACTTCGGCCACGGCAACCGCCGTCTGCTCGACGCGGCGCGGGCGCAGTTGGAGCGGGTCACGCTGACCTCGCGGGCCTTCCACCACGACCGGTTCGCCGAGTTCTGCACCGCCCTCACCGAGCTGTGCGGCAAGGAGATGGTGCTGCCGATGAACACGGGCGCGGAGGCCGTGGAGACGGCGCTGAAGACCGCCCGGAAGTGGGGGTACGAGGTCAAGGGCGTACCCGACGGCCACGCCAAGATCGTGGTGGCGTCCGACAACTTCCACGGCCGGACGACGACCATCGTGAGCTTCTCCACCGACCACGAGGCCCGCGACCACTTCGGGCCGTACACCCCGGGGTTCGAGATCGTCCCGTACGGGGACCTCACCGCCCTCGCCCACGCCATCACCTCCAACACGGTGGCCGTGCTGCTGGAACCGATCCAGGGCGAGGCGGGGGTGCTGGTGCCCCCGGCCGGCTACCTGCGGGGCGTACGGGAGCTCACGCGCGAGCGGAACGTGCTGTTCATGGCGGACGAGATCCAGTCCGGGCTGGGCCGCACGGGCCGCACCTTCGCCTGCGACCACGAGGAGGTCGTGCCGGACGTCTACGTCCTCGGCAAGGCGCTGGGCGGCGGCGTGGTGCCGGTCTCGGCCGTCGTCGCCGACCGGGACGTGCTCGGCGTCTTCAAGCCCGGCGAGCACGGCTCCACCTTCGGCGGGAACCCCCTCGCCTGCGCGGTCGCCCTGGAGGTCGTCGCGATGCTGCGGACCGGCGAGTACCAGCAGCGCGCCGCCGAACTCGGCGACCACCTGCACCGGGAGCTGAACCTGCTGGCCGGCGGGGGCGCGGTGACCGCCGTACGCGGCCGCGGCCTGTGGGCCGGCGTGGACATCGAGCCCGGCCACGGCACGGGCCGGGAGGTCTCGCAACGGCTGATGGAGCGGGGCGTCCTGGTCAAGGACACGCACGGCGCCACGATCCGCATCGCCCCGCCGCTGGTGATCAGCAAGGAGGACCTGGACTGGGGCCTGGACCAGCTGCGCGCGGTCCTCGCCGCCAGCTGACGGACCGCCCCGGCGGGCCCGGCGCGGTGGTGTGCCGCGCCGGGCCCGCCGGAGGGTCCGCCGGCGGGGAAGAACGGCGTACGGGGGCGCCCGGCCGGGAGCCGTCAGAGCGGCAGCGCGACCAGCCCCCACCGGCGCCGCTCGGCCTCCCCGACCACCTCGGCCCAGCCCGACAGCAGCCCGGTGAACGCGTCGAAGTCCGCGATCCACCCCCCTGGGACCGCGACGTGGCGCGCGTACGGCTCGCGCAGGCTCGGCAGGGCCACCGCGATCTCCCGCCAGTCGCGGCCCAGCCGGGCCACGGCGTCCGGCCCGCGGGCGACGAGCGGCCCCGACCGCCACAGCGGGGCGAGGGAGGGGAACAGCCCGGGCTCCACGTGCTCGGCGTCGGTCCCGGGGTCGGGCCCCGACCAGACCAGCGCGCTCAGGAACGCGTCCAGGGCCGCCCGCAGCGCGGGATCGGCGGCGCCCCGGACGTCCTCCCACGCCTCCGCGGCCCGGAAGTGCGGCTTGTACGAGCCGAGCGTGCCGGCGAACTCGTAGCGGCCGAGCCAGGCCCCGTCCGGCTCGGCCGGCCACACCCAGCCCGCGTCGGGGACCGGGGCGTCGCCGTCCCCGTCGTCGTCCGGGTACGCCGACTCCTGCAACACGGCGAGCCGCTCGTCCGGCGGGATCCGCACGAGGTGCGCCCAGTCGACCGCCAGGACCGTGATGTCCGTACCCATGCGGCGAGGTTAGCCGGGGCGGGCAGGCCCCCCGGCGACGGCACTAGAGGATGACGTGCGGAAGGAAGCGGGCGTACTCGTCCGTGACGGGCCCCGCGGACTCGCGGATCCCCAGGCCCGCGGCCTCCTCCTCGACGACCCAGGCACCGAGCACGACCCGGTTGCCGTCGAAGTCGGGCAGCGGGGCCAGCCCCTGGTAGACGTACCGCTCGCCCTCGGCCGGGGTGAACGGCTCGCCGCCGGGGGTGTGCAGGCTGACGCCTGCGCCCTCGCGGCCCAGCAGCGGCTTCGCCGCGAAGCCGGTGGTGTCGGCCAGTTCGCGGGGGCCGTCGAGGTAGGCGGGCAGCAGGTTGGGGTGTTCCGGGAAGAGCTCCCACAGGATCGCCAGCAGCGCCTTGTTGGACAGCAGCATCTTCCACAGCGGTTCGATCCAGCACGTGGTGCCGGAGCCGCCACCCTGGTCGTAGGTGTCCAGGACGTGCGGGCCGAACTCGTCGGCGGCCAGCCACTCCCACGGGTAGAGCTTGAAGATGCCGCGGATGAACCGCAGGTGCTGGTCGACGAACCGGCCCGAGAGGGTGTCCCAGCCGATCTGCTCGACGGACAGCGCCTCGGTGTCCAGGCCCGCCTGCTCGGCGGTCTCCTGGAGGTAGGCCACCGTCATCAGGTCCTCGCCGAGCTCGTCGGCCGCGGAGTGCGCGAAGTGCACCGGGCCGGGCGGCAGCAGCTCCGCCTGCCGTCGCCAGGCGTCGACGAGCCGTTCGTGCAGGGAGTTCCACTGGTCGGCGCCCGGGAAGCGCTCCTCCATCCAGAACCACTGCGGACTGGCCGCCTCCACCAGGGAGGTGGGGGTGTCGGCGTTGTACTCCAGCATCTTGGCGGGGCTGCCGGAGCCGTCGTAGCGCAGGTCGAAGCGGCCGTACAGGGAAGGCTGCTCGGCACGGCGCCGCCAGGACTCGGCGATCATCGCGGCGAGCTTCGGGTCGGTGATGCCGAGGTCGGCGAAGCGGTCGTGCTCGACGATGTGCGCGGCCGCGGCCAGGCACATGGCGTGCAGTTCCTCGACGACGTTCTCCAGCGCCTCGACCTCGGGCAGCGAAAAGGAGTAGTAGGCGCTCTCGTCCCAGTACGGACGCAGGGAGTCGTCGGGGTAGCGGGTGAGGGGGTAGACGAGCCCCTGCTCCTCGACGGTCCTCTGCCAGTCCGGCCGCGGCTCGATGGTGTGGCGCTGCACGGGTTCAGCCTCCGCTGGAGCTCTTGCCGCCGCCGATGCCGCCGGTCTTGACGGCCGACTTGTCGAAGCTCCCACCGCCGACCCTGTTGTTGGTGACGGTGCCGCCGTAGTAGTACGACCCGCGGCCGCCGCTCCTGCACTCCTTGGTGTTGAGCTTCTCCAGGGTCACGCGGTCGGCGCAGCGCTTGTCCGGCTCGCTGCTGCTGCCGCAGGCGACGAGCGCTGCGGCGAGCAGGCCCATGCCGCCGAGGGCGACGCCGCCGGAGCGCATGCGTCGGGTGGTGCTGCCACTGCTGCTGTCCATGGCCGACAGACTAGAACGGGGCATCGAAGGGATGGAATCCGGCCGTCGAAACCGTCACCGAGACTCCATGATCTAGAGTCGATTCGTGCTGATCGGTATGGTTTGCGCCCTCGGAGCCGCGGTCTGCTTCGGCACGGCGTCGGTCCTGCAGGCGGTCGGCACCCGGGCCGTCGAGCCCGGGTCCGGATCCGGCGTGGACACCGCGCTGCTGCTACGCGCCGTGCGCCAGTGGCGGTATCTGGCCGGTCTGGGACTGGACGCCGCCGGGTTCGTGCTCCAGATCATCGCCCTGCGGCGCATCCCGATCTACGCGGTGGGCGCCGCCCTGGCCGCGAGCCTCGCGGTCACGGCGGTGGTCGCGGCGCGGATGCTGCGGATGCGGCTGAGCGGGACAGAGTGGTCCGCGGTGGGCGTGGTGTGCGCGGGGCTCGCCATGCTGGCGCTGTCCGCGGGCGAAGAGGGCCCCGGGCAGGGTTCGTTCGCACTGGAGCTGGGCCTGCTGCTGACCGCGGGCGGGGTGCTCGCCGTCGGCGCGCTCTGCGGCGGCCTGCCGGACCGCGCGCGGGCACTGGTCCTGGGCCTGGCCGCCGGGACGGGCTTCGGGGTGGTGGAGGTCGCGGTGCGCCTCGTCGACGGCTTCTCCCCCGCCGAACTGCGCAACCCCGCCCTGTACGCGCTCCTGCTCGGCGGGGGCGCGGCCTTCCTGCTGCTGACCTCGGCGCTGCAGCGCGGCTCGGTCACGGTGGCCACGGCGGGCATGGTGCTGGGCGAGACGATCGGCCCCGCGGTGGTCGGGGTCGTCTGGCTCGGGGACCGCACCCGCGAGGGCCTGACCTGGCTGGCGGTCCTCGGCTTCGTCGTGGCCGTGTCCGGAGCGCTGGCCCTGGCCCGCTTCGGCGAACTCCCGGGGCCGGGTCCGGGTCCGGGTCCGCAACCGCGGCCGGGTCCGGCGGCGGGGAGCGCCCCGTAGTGCCGCGGCCGGCGCCGGACCGTCAGGGCAGGCAGGCCGCCAGGGCCGCCAGGGAGGCGGACCAGGCGCTCGTCGAGGGGGTTCCGTAGCCGACGACCAGTGCCTCCCGCGGCGGCTCCACCGCGTCCGGGTGGGCGTAGCGGGACAGGGTCTCCAGGGCCACGTCGTGCCAGGCCGCCGCCCGCAGTACCGCGTCCTGCGCCCCCGCCGGGAGGTCCAGCACCGCGTGCAGGCCCGCCGCGATGCCCGAGACGGCGACCCGCCCCGACACCGCCGCCAGCAGCTCGTCCCGGCGGCGCCGGTAGCGCAGCCGCATGCCGCGCACGTGGCGGTCGTACGCACCCGAACGGATGAACTCCGCCAGGGTCAGCTGGTCCAGGGCGCTCGACGCCCAGTCGAACCGGCCCTTGGCCGCGAGGACTTCCTCCAGCAGCCCCGGCGGCACCACCATCCAGCCCATCCGCAGCCCCGGGGCCAGGGACTTGCTCGCCGTGCCGAAGTACACCACCCGGTCGGGGTCGAGCCCCTGGAGGGCGCCGACCTGCTGGCGGTCGTAGCGGAACTCCCCGTCGTAGTCGTCCTCCAGGATCAACCCGCCCGTGGTCCGGGCCCAGTCGACCGCCGCCGCCCTCCGGGCCGCGGTCAGCGCCACCCCGGTCGGGAACTGGTGGGCGGGCGTGAGCAGCACCGCCCCCGCGTCGCCGGCGGACAGCTCCGGGGTGCGGGCGCCCGCCCCGTCCACCGTCAGCGGGGCCGTCCGCAGCCCGGCCCGGGTCAGCAGCTCGCGGTGCTCGCCCAGGCTGTACCCCTCCACCGCCACCTCCCGTACCCGGCGCGCCCGCAGCACCCGCGCCAGCACCGACAGCCCGTGCGCGAAGCCGGAGCACAGCACGATCCGGTCCGGGTCGGCGTACACCCCGCGCGCCCGCGCCAGGTAGCCGGCCAGCGCCTCGCGCAGCTCGACCCGGCCGCGCTGGTCGATCCCGTAGCCGAAGGCCTCGTTCGGGGCGTCCGTCAGCGCCCGCCGGGCCGCCGCCAGCCAGGCCGCGCGCGGGAACCCGCCCAGGTCCGGGGTACCGGCCAGCAGGCTGTGCGCGGCCCCCCGGCGCGCCGGCGGCCGGACGCGGGCCGCGGCCGCCGCGGACCGGCGGGGCCGTGCGCGCTCCGCGACCCGGGTCCCCGAGCCCTGGCGGGCCGTCAACCAGCCCTCGGCGACCAGTTCGGCGTAGGCCTCCGCGACCGTGTTGCGCGCGATCCCGAGGTCGGCGGCGAGCGACCGCGAGGACGGCAACCGGGTTCCGGGAGCGAGCCGGCCGCTGCGCGCGGCGTCCCGCAACGCCTCGGTGAGGCCGGCCCGCAGGCCGCGCCCGGCGGACAGGTCCAGATGCAGGTCGGCCCCGAGATTGGCCCACGATTCCGTCATGAACATGGACCATATCCGCGGGCCGCCTGCGCCCTAGGGTGGGGGCATGACCACGACTCACGACCACAGCACCGACTACGCCGCCGAGCACACCCCCCGCATGGGCTGGACCAAGCACGTGCCCGAGGTCTACAAGGCGATCGTCGCCCTGGAGGTTGCGTCGAAGAAGGGCCTGGACCCGCTCCTGGTGGAGCTCGTCAAGATCCGCGCCTCGCAGCTGAACCACTGCGCGTTCTGCCTGGACATGCACTCGAAGGACGCGCTGGCCGCGGGCGAGAGCCTGCAGCGGATCGTCCAGCTCAGCGCCTGGGAGGAGTCGCGGCACTTCTACACCGAGAAGGAGGTCGCCGCGATCGAACTGACCGAGGCGGTGACCGTGTTGACGGACGGCTTCGTGCCGGACGAGGTGTACGAGAAGGCCGCGAAGCACTTCGAGGAGAAGGAGCTGGCCCAGCTGATCGCCGTGATCGCGACGATCAACGTGTGGAACCGCTTCGCCGTCACCACCCGCATGGTCCCCGGCCACTACACCCCGGGCAGGCACCACTGAGGCGACCCCCGACGGGGAACGGGGAACGGGGGCGACGGGGAACTGGGGGAACGGAGGGAACGGGAAAGGCCCCGGCGCGCAGTGCGCCGGGGCCTTCGCCGTGATCGGGTCCGGATCAGATGAGGCCGAGCTCGCGGACCGCGTCGCGCTCCTCGGAGAGCTCCTGCACCGAGGCGTCGATGCGGACGCGGGAGAACTCGTTGATGTCCAGGCCCTGGACGATCTCGTACTTGCCGTCCTTGCAGACCACCGGGAAGGAGGAGATGAGACCCTCCGGGACGCCGTAGGAGCCGTCCGACGGGATGCCCATGGAGGTCCAGTCGCCCTCGGCGGTGCCGTTGACCCAGGTGTGGACGTGGTCGATGGCGGCGTTGGCGGCGGAGGCGGCCGAGGACGCGCCACGGGCCTCGATGATGGCCGCGCCGCGCTTGGCGACGGTCGGGATGAAGGTGTCGGCCAGCCACGCCTCGTCGGCCACGACCTCGGCGGCGTTCTTGCCGGCGATCTCCGCGTGGAAGATGTCCGGGTACTGGGTGGCGGAGTGGTTGCCCCAGATCGTCAGGCGCTTGATGTCGGAGACGGCGGCACCGGTCTTGGCGGCCAGCTGCGAGATCGCGCGGTTGTGGTCCAGGCGGGTCATCGCGGTGAAGCGCTCCGCCGGTACGTCCGGCGCGGCCGACTGGGCGATCAGGGCGTTGGTGTTGGCCGGGTTGCCGACGACGAGGACCTTGATGTCGTCCGCGGCGTGGTCGTTGATGGCCTTGCCCTGCGGCTTGAAGATGCCGCCGTTGGCGGAGAGCAGGTCGCCGCGCTCCATGCCGGCGGTGCGCGGGCGGGCGCCCACGAGCAGGGCGACGTTCGCACCCTCGAAGCCCTTGTTCGGGTCGTCGAAGATGTCGATGCCCTTCAGCAGCGGGAAGGCGCAGTCGTCGAGCTCCATGGCGGTGCCCTCGGCGGCCTTCATGCCCTGGGGGATCTCCAGCAGGCGGAGCTTGACCGGCACGTCCGCGCCGAGCAGGTGACCGGAGGCGATGCGGAAGAGCAGCGCGTAGCCGATCTGGCCGGCGGCGCCGGTGACGGTGACATTCACAGGAGTGCGGGTCATGGCCTTCTCCGTTAGACAGCTGTGGGTGGGGCGTCCCTGCCCCATGTGCTGGCGGACGCCGCTTCCCTGCGAATCTTGACGTGAAGAGACATCCGGCGTCAGGCTATCCGACTCCCAAGGGCCCCAACCCCCCGGTCCGTGTGGTCCGTGGCACACGGGCCGGGAGTTCGAAGGCGAGCAGCCGTACACGCCCCCGCAATTCGCCCGCCCCGGTCATCCGGACGGGTGGATCCGCTGGGTCCGGCGCCGCTGGTGGGGCGGTCGCCGGACCTGCCCGCGGGTCAGCGGACGGTGAAGCGGACCGCGTCCTCCAGGAACGGGACGTCCAGCCACGGCTTGGGCGCGACCACCAGTGCGAGCAGCGTGATCGCCGCGCCCAGCAGGCCGTACGTGATCATGTCCGTGAACCGGGAGCGCACGGCGAGCATGCCCACGTCCGGCAGGACGCGCCGCAGCACCGCGGCGCCCAGCAGGGCCACGCCGATGACCAGGCAGCCGACCCGCGCCTGGTCCAGCGCGGTGAGCAGCAGCCCGATCGCGGTCGCGGCGAGCACGCTGAGCATCGGCCACTGACGGGCCGCGAGCGCGTCCCCCGGCCCGGCCCGGCCCGCGCCCTCGGGGCGGGCCGTGTCCTGCGTGACGGAGGGGAAGCGGCGCGACCTCGGCGTCTGCTCCGCCGCCCCCTCGGCCCCGGTCCCGGTCCCGGCCTCGGCCCCGGTCCCGGCCTCGGCCCCGGTCCCGGCCTCGGCCCCGGTCCCGGCCTCGGCGTCGTGCTCAGCCCGCACTGGTCGCCGTCCGTTCGGCCGCGTCGACGACGTTGACGAGGAGCTGGGCGCGGGTCATCGGGCCGACGCCGCCCGGGTTCGGGGAGATCCACGCGGCGACCTCGGCGACACCGGGGTGCACGTCGCCGACGATCTTGCCGTCCTCGTCGCGGCTGACGCCCACGTCGAGGACGGCCGCACCCGGCTTGATGTCCTCCGGCTTGACCAGGTGCGGGACGCCGGCCGCCGCGACGACGATGTCGGCGTGGCGCAGGATCCCGGACAGGTCGCGGGTACCGGTGTGGCACAGGGTGACGGTCGCGTTCTCGGACTTGCGGGTGAGCAGCAGGCCGATCGAGCGGCCGACCGTGATGCCGCGGCCGACGACCACGACGTGGGCGCCGTTGATCTCCACACCGTGGTGGCGCAGCAGCTCGACGATGCCGTAGGGGGTGCAGGGCAGCGGCCCCGGCTCGTTCAGGACCAGCCGGCCCAGCGACATCGGGTGCAGGCCGTCGGCGTCCTTCGCCGGCTCCATCAGCTCCAGCACGCGGTTGGTGTCGATGCCCTTGGGCAGCGGGAGTTGGACGATGTAGCCGGTGCAGGCAGGGTCCTCGTTCAGCTCGCGGACGACCGCCTCGATCTCCTCCTGGGTGGCCGTGGCGGGCAGTTCGCGGCGGATGGACTCGATGCCGACCTCGGCGCAGTCCTTGTGCTTTCCATTGACGTACCAGCGGCTGCCCGGGTCGTCGCCGACCAGCAGGGTGCCGAGTCCGGGGGTGACGCCCCGGGCCTTGAGGGCCGCCACACGGGCGGTCAGTTCGGACTTGATCGCGGCCGCGGTGGCCTTGCCATCGAGAATCTGGGCGGTCATGTGTCCATCCTCCCGGATGGGGCGGCCCCGGTTCCACTCGCAGCCCCTCCCCCACGTCACAGGCTTGCACCGTTCGTTGCACTTGCACAACAAGTGACGACGCCGTCGCACAACCGGCTGGACAAGTCCGGCCCGGTCAGCCGACGATGACGGGAAAGAGTGCCGCGGGCAGAGCCGGGGGGCGGGCCGCACGTAAACGCAGAACCACCTCCGTGCCGTGCCGTGCGTCCCCGCACTTCCACGGAGGAACACCCGAAGATGAGCTACGGCGACCCGAACAACCCGTACGGGCAACAGCAGGGCCAGCCCGGCTACGGCTACCCCCAGCAGCCGCAGGGCGGCTACGCCTACCCGCAGCAGACCCCGCAGGCCTACCCGTCCTACCCCGGGGGCGGCTTCCCGGCGCCCGGCGGCCAGACACCCATGCCGGGCGGGGTGAAGGCGGCCCGCACCATCCTCTGGATCCTCGGCATCCTCCAGGTCCTGGGCGGCCTGCTGATGCTGCTGGGCGGCGCCGTCTTCGCCTCGGCCCTCTCGGACTCCTCCAGCTCCACGACGAGCGACGCGGGAGCGGTCGCGGGCGGCGCCTTCGCCGTCATCGGGATCATCGTCATCGCCTTCTCCCTGTGGCCGATCCTGACCGCCGCCAAGATGGCCAAGGGCCGCGGCGGCGTCCGCGGCTCCGGCATCGCCTTCGGCGCGGTCCAGGCGCTCTTCGCCGGCCTCAGCGTGCTCACCAACCTCGCCGCGATCAGCGCCGCCGACGGCGCCCCCGCCATGGTCGTCTCGATGGTCTTCTCGCTGATCTCGCTGGCGCTGGGCATCTGGGTCATCGTCGGCCTGGCGAACTCGGCCGCCAGCGCCTACTTCGGCCGCCCGCAGTACTGACGCCCCGCGGGGGCACCGCCCCCGCGCACGGCGAAGGCCGCGCCCCGCAGCAGTCGCGGGGCGCGGCCTTCGCCGTAGGTGCCGTTGCTCAGTGGAAGAAGTGGCGGGTGCCGGTGAAGTACATGGTCACGCCCGCCGCCCTGGCGGCCTCGACGACCTGCTCGTCACGGACCGAACCACCCGGCTGCACCACGGCCTTGACGCCCGCCGCGGTCAGGATCTCCAGCCCGTCCGGGAACGGGAAGAAGGCGTCGGAGGCGGCGTACGAGCCCTGCGCGCGCTCGGCGCCGGCCCGCTCGACGGCCAGCTTGGCGGAGTCCACGCGGTTGACCTGGCCCATGCCGACGCCCACCGAGGCGCCTTCCTTGGCGAGCAGGATCGCGTTGGACTTCACGGCCCGGCAGGCCTTCCACGCGAAGGCGAGCTCGGCGAGCTCCTCCGGGGCGAGGGCCTCGCCGGTGGCCAGCGTCCAGTGCTTCGGGTCGTCGCCGTCGGCCTGGAACACGTCGCTCTGCTGGAGCACCGCGCCACCCGAGATCGGCTTGAGGTCGCCGGGCTGGTGCGGGCTGCCGTCGACGCGCAGCACGCGGATGTTCTTCTTCTTGGACAGGATCGCGAGCGCGCCCTCCTCGTAGGCGGGGGCGGCGATGACCTCGGTGAAGATCTCCGCGACCTGCTCGGCGAGCTGGACGGTCACCGGCCGGTTGACGGCGATGACGCCGCCGAAGGCGGACAGCGGGTCGCAGGCGTGGGCCTTGCGGTGGGCCTCGGCGACGTCCGCGCCGATCGCGATGCCGCACGGGTTGGCGTGCTTGATGATCGCGACGCAGGGCTCGTCGTGGTCGTAGGCGGCGCGGCGGGCGGCCTCGGTGTCCACGTAGTTGTTGAAGGACATCTCCTTGCCGTGCAGCTGCTCGGCGTTGGCGAGCCCGCCCGGCTGCCCGTCGGTGTAGAGGGCCGCGGCCTGGTGCGGGTTCTCGCCGTAGCGCAGGACGGCCTTGCGGTCCCAGGCGCCGGCCAGGAACTCGGGCAGCACGGCCTCCGGCTCCGGGGCGTACGCGTTGGTGAACCAGGAGGCGACGGCCACGTCGTAGGCGGCGGTGTGCTGGAAGGCCTCGGCCGCCAGCCGCTTGCGGGCGCCGAGGTCGAAGCCGCCGGCCTTGGCGGCCGCGAGGACGTCGGCGTACCGGGCCGGGCTGGTGACGACGGCGACGGACGGGTGGTTCTTCGCGGCGGCGCGCACCATGGACGGGCCGCCGATGTCGATCTGCTCGACGCACTCGTCGGGGGTGGCGCCGGAGGCGACGGTCTCCCGGAACGGGTAGAGGTTGACGACCACCAGGTCGAAGGGCTCGACACCCAGCTCGGCGAGCTGCTCGCGGTGGCTGTCGAGGCGCAGGTCGGCGAGGATCCCGGCGTGGACGCGCGGGTGCAGGGTCTTGACCCGGCCGTCCAGGCACTCGGGGAAGCCGGTCAGCTCCTCGACCTTGGTGACGGGCACGCCGGCGTCGGCGATCCGGGAGGCGGTGGAGCCGGTGGAGACGAGGGAGACACCCGCCTCGTGCAGGCCGCGGGCCAGCTCCTCCAGTCCCGTCTTGTCGTAGACGCTGACGAGGGCGCGCCGGATCGGTCGCTTCGACGAGGTGGTGCTGCTCTCTGCGGCGGTCACTGGATTGTTACCTTTCGTCCCTCAATGCGGTAGCCGTGCCGGGCCAGGCGCCCCACGACGTCGACGAGCAGCTTGCGCTCGACTTCCTTGATGCGCTCATGGAGAGCGGCTTCGTCGTCCTCGTCCCTGACTTCGACCACACCCTGGGCGATGATCGGACCGGTGTCCACGCCCGCGTCCACCAAGTGGACGGTGCAGCCGGTGACCTTCACGCCGTAGGCGAGGGCGTCCCGGACGCCGTGGGCCCCGGGGAAGGCCGGGAGGAGGGCGGGGTGGGTGTTGACGATGCGACCGCCGAAGCGGTCGAGGAACGTCTTGCCCAGAATCTTCATGAACCCGGCGGAGACGACGAGGTCCGGCGCGTGCTCTTCGGTCGCCGCGGTGAGCGCGACGTCCCATTCCGCGCGGCTCGCATGGGCCTTGACCGGGCACACGAAGGTGGGGATACCGGCCTTCTCGGCGCGTGCGAGGCCGGCGATGTCGTCGCGGTCGGCCCCCACGGCGACGACTTCGGCCCCGAAGCCCTCGGCTCCGCCGGGGTGGGCGTCGATGGCGTCGAGCAGGGCCTGGAGGTTGGTGCCGGAGCCGGAGACCAGCACGACCAGGCGGGAGGCGGCCATGGGAGGCCCTTTCTCGCGTAGATCGTCGTTCGTTTTTGTGTGGTCATACGAAACTTCGATGCCCTGTTTTACGGGGGACCCTACGAAGCCACCGACCGCCTGCAACGATACCGGCACACGGGACGGCCCCCGCGGGACGGGGGGACGGCCGAGGGGTAGCGTCTGGCATACAAGCCGCGAACGGTGCGGTGTCGAGGGGGCCGCGCAACCCCCGACGCGCCGCGCACGACCACCCGCGACGCATCTCGACGCCGCCGCCCCGGCCCCGGCCGGACGCGCCGGCGTCCACGACACAGGGGAAGTAACGCACTCGATGCCGGACCGCCGTCAGCCCGACTCCTCCACCGACGACAACCCCTTCGCGGCGCCCCCGGAGGGCCGGCCCGACCAGCCGTGGCAACCGCGCGGCGGCGACGGCGGCCGCCCGGGCCAGGACCCGGGGGCCGGTCCGGGTGCACCAGGTGGCGGACCCGGCGGACCGGCGCGCTGGGACCCGACGGACCCGGTCCAGCGGCGCGCCCGCTACGCGCTGCTCGCCGGCATGTGGGGCTTCTTCTTCGGGATCTTCGGGATCCCGTCGGTGGGACTGCTGCTCGGCGCGCTCGCGGTGTACTGGGGCGTCAGCGGCCTGCGCGGCCGGCCCGCCCCGGCGCGGACCGACGCGGTCGCGGCCCTGACGGGCACCGCGGCCGGCGGCGCGAACAGCGGCGCGGTCGGCGGCGCCACCCCGGAGCAGGCGGCCCGGGGCGGGCTCGCGGCGCTGGGGCCCGCGGCCGGCCCCCAGCGCGCGGCCGCGGTGAGCGGGCTGGTCACGGCCGGCCTGGCGATCCTGCTGGCGCTGGGCTCGTACGGGGTGCAGCTCGCGTACAAGGACTTCTACATCTGCCGCGACGACGCCCTGACCAAGCAGGCGGAACTCCAGTGCAACGCGCTGCTGCCGGACAACGCCCTCGGCGAGATCCTGAAGGTCCGCCCGTAGCCGGTCAGGCCGGGGGTCTGCGGCGGGGCAGCACCCGGGCGCCCGCCACCGGGGGCACCGGATGCTCCCGCAGCTCCGGGGCGGCAGCCACCTGCCGCACCGGGGACGGGAACTGGTCCAGGTCCAGGTGAAGTCCCGTCACGAGGGTGAACGGGCGGGGCCGTTTGGCCGCGCCGTCCCCACGATCGGGCGCCGTCGCAGAACCGGGTGCGGATGCGGGTTCCGGTGCGGGTGCCGGTGTGGGTGCCGGCACGGGTGCGGATGGGGGTGGCGGCGGGGTGCCCCCGACCGCCGGGGCGGTAGCCGCGGACCGGTCGTCGGCGGCGGCCCCGGGCCGGGCGGCCGGGTCCTGCGGGAGGTCGGGGACCAGGGCGTCCGCCGCCCGCCGCAGCGCCTCCCAGCGGATCTCCCGCACCCCGGCCGCGTGCCACGCGTCGTCCTCGGCGGGCTCCGCCCGTCGGACCGGCCGCATCCGCCAGGCGTGCACCGACACCGCCAGCGGCACGGCGGGCAGCAGCGCCCAGCAGCAGGCCGCCGCGCCGGTCGCCCACCACACCGGCCCGAACCGCGCCAGCTCGCCCGAACCCAGCGGGCCGCCCGAGGCCGCCGCGAGCCCGGCCATCACCAGCCCGCACACCAGCGCTCCCAGGGCCGCCGTCAGGGCCGTCTCCCCGTACGAGACCTCACGCGGCCGGCGTACCGCGAACCAGCCGACCACCAGCCCGGCCACCACCGGAACCACCGCGGTCGCGCAGGTCAGCGGGGTTCCCGGCCCCTGTGGCGGGAGCGCCGCCAGCAGCGGGAAGTCCGGCAGCGCGGGCGATCCGGCGAAACCGAGCGGGGTGGCGCTCACCCCGCTGCCGAGGGAGAACCCGGGCCCGAGGGAGTACGCCGCGCCCCACACCATCGCGTTCGGGAGCAGTGCGAGCGCGAGCAGCAGGACCGCGAACCGGCCCGACCACACGCTGGTCAGTGCCAGGAACCCGTCCTCGACCGCCCGGCCGTGCCAGCCGAGCGAGAAGCCGACCAGCAGGGCGCCCCCGCCGACCAGGACGAGCGCCCCGGCCGCCCCGGCCCGCAGTGCGACCGCGTAGCGGGGGCGGGCCACCGCCCTGCGCACGGCCGCGGGGACCCGGCGGGGCAGCGGTCCGACCGGGTGGCCCCTGGCGGCCCACACCCCGGCGCCGGCGGCGAGCACCGCGACGAGCGGGACGTGCCAGGCGGCACTGAGCGGGTTCGCGGGCATGGGGCCGGCGGCCGCGTAGACCGTGGCCAGGGAGCCGACGGCCAGGTACCCGCAGAGCACCGCGGAGAAGACGGCGCTCGCGGGCAGTCCGCCGTCGGGCGGAGCACCGCCACCGCCCTCGCCACCGGAACCACCGACTCCGCCGGAACCACCGACCCCGCCGGCACCACTGCCGGCGTCGGCACTGGCATCGGCTTCGTTGCCGGCGTCGGCGCGCGCGTCGCCGGAGGCGCTGCCGAGGCGGCCGGCGCGGCGCATGAGCAGCGCGGGCAGCCCGATGAGGAGCAGCGGGGTCACCCCGACGGGGGCCGGCACCCCCGACAGGGTGTCGTAGCGGACCAGTTCGGTGCCGTGGGCGAGGAGCCACAGGCCGGCGGCCAGGTGCAGGGCCCCGCCGGGTCCGCTGTCGGGGTACGGGGAGCTGATCCACAGCACGATGACGAGCACGGCGAGGAAACCGAGCCCCAGCCCGGCGGCCAGCGCGCCGCCCAGTACGCAGGCGGCCGCCTCGGGCGAGCGGCGCCGCCGCCGGGCCGCGGCGTGGCGGGGCCCGGGCCGCAACGGAGTTCCGCGTTCGGTCACTTGTGTCACCCCGTCATGGTGCACAACGACACGCGATATGGGCGGTTAATAGGCGAATGTCCGCTGTGTCGCTAAAGATACGTTTATGTACTTTTTCGGCATCGCCGGGAGTGTGGCATGACAGAGAGCGTCGAGGAGCCGGACAACACCCGCTTCCCGCCCCCGCCTCCGGCGGACCCCCCGTCACACCGGGGTCCGTCGACCCGCCTTGCCGAACCGCCCGGCGCGCACGGCGGGCCGGACGCGACCGGGGAGCCCCCCGCGGGGCCCCGCGGCGCGTTCGATGCGCTGTACCGGCAGACCGCGCCCGGGCTCGTCCGGCAGACCTATCTGCTGACCGGGCGCCGCTTCCTCGCCCTGGAGGCCGTGGAGCGGGCGTTCCAGCAGGCCTGGGCGCGCTGGCCCGAGGTCGCCACCGATCCCGAACCGGCCGGGTGGGTGCGCGCGGTCGCGTACGACTACGCCCTCTCCCCCTGGCACCGGCTCCGCCGCGGCGTCCAGGACCCCCTCGATCCGGACCCCGACGACCCGGACGACCCGGACGACCCGGACGCCCGGGACGGCCGGTACGGCCGGGGTGCCGCGGGCGACGCGGGCGACCCGGACGACCGGATCCTGATGGACGCCCTGCTGGAGCTGTCGCCGATCCACCGGCGCACCGTGCTGCTCTACCACGGCGTCGGCCTCGACCTCCCCGACACCGCCGCCGAGACCGAGGCCAGCACCCCCACCGCCGGCATCCGCCTCCTGAACGCCCACGACGAGCTCGCCGCCCGTGTCCCCGAACTGGCCGGTGCCCCGCCCGAGGATCGGCTCGCCCTGCTGGAGCAGCGGCTCGGCGCCCTGCAACCGGGCGTGCCGCTGGTGCCGCGTCCGGCGGCCGCCGTCCGCGGCACCGCCGAGCGCCGCACGCGGCGCTGGACCCGCGCCGTCGTCGGCATGACCGCGATGATCACCGTCGCGACCTCGTACACCCTGTCGACCGCGCCCACCCGGTACGAGGCCCCGGTCTCGCCCGGCGTCAGCGTGTCCGGGGTGCCCCCGCTGAGCGGCCCCCAGCAGCTCACCGAGGAGCGCAGACAGCTCCACGACAAGCTGCGGGACGACCCGGCCGCCGGGCCCGCCCGGCTCGCCCCGCTCGCCGGATAGGGCGCCGGGAAAAGGGCGTGGCCCGCACCCCCGGAGGGATGCGGGCCACGCCCGTACGCAAGGTCGCCCGGACGGCAGAAGGGTTACTTCGCGCCGTTCAGGATCTCGCGGGCCAGCTTCGCGGTCTCGGTCGGGGTCTTGCCGACCTTGACACCGGCGGCCTCCAGGGCCTCCTTCTTGGCCTGCGCCGTGCCGGAGGAGCCGGAGACGATGGCGCCGGCGTGGCCCATGGTCTTGCCCTCGGGAGCGGTGAAGCCCGCGACGTAGCCGACGACCGGCTTGGTGACGTTCTTCGCGATGAAGTCCGCCGCGCGCTCCTCGGCGTCGCCGCCGATCTCACCGATCATGACGATCAGCTCGGTGTCGGGGTCGGCCTCGAAGGCCTCCAGGGCGTCGATGTGCGTGGTGCCGATGACCGGGTCGCCACCGATGCCGACGGCGGAGGTGAAGCCGATGTCGCGCAGCTCGTACATCATCTGGTAGGTCAGCGTGCCGGACTTGGACACGAGGCCGATCTTGCCGGGCTTGGTGATGTCGCCCGGGATGATGCCGGCGTTGGACTGGCCGGGGGTGATCAGACCCGGGCAGTTCGGGCCGATGATGCGGGTCTTGTTGCCCTTGGCGGACGCGTACGCCCAGAAGGCGGCGGAGTCGTGGACCGCGATGCCCTCGGTGATGACGACGGCCAGCGGGATCTCGGCGTCGATGGCCTCGACGACGGCGGCCTTGGCGAAGGCCGGCGGGACGAAGAGGACGGAGACGTTGGCGCCCGTCTTCTCCATCGCCTCGGCGACCGAGCCGAAGACCGGGACCTCGGTGCCGTCGAAGTCGACGGTGGTGCCGGCCTTGCGCGGGTTCACGCCACCGACGATGTTCGTGCCGTCGGCGAGCATCAGCTTGGTGTGCTTCATGCCCGTGGCACCGGTCATGCCCTGGACGATGACCTTGCTGTCCTTGTTGAGGAAGATAGCCATGGTGAGTCTGTGACCTCGTCCCTTTACTTCGCAGCCGCAGCGAGCTCGGCGGCCTTGTCGGCCGCGCCGTCCATGGTGTCCACGCGCTGGACCAGCGGGTGGTTGGCGTCCGAGAGGATCTTGCGACCCAGCTCGGCGTTGTTGCCGTCGAGGCGGACGACGAGCGGCTTGGTGACCTCTTCGCCCTTGTCCTTGAGCAGCTGCAGGGCCTGGACGATGCCGTTGGCGACCTCGTCGCAGGCGGTGATGCCGCCGAAGACGTTGACGAAGACGGACTTGACGTCCGGGTCGCCGAGGATGATCTCGAGACCGTTCGCCATGACGGCGGCGGAGGCGCCACCGCCGATGTCCAGGAAGTTGGCGGGCTTGACGCCACCGTGGTTCTCACCGGCGTACGCGACGACGTCCAGGGTGCTCATGACGAGACCCGCGCCGTTGCCGATGATGCCGACCTCGCCGTCGAGCTTGACGTAGTTGAGGCCCTTCTCCTTGGCAGCGGCCTCCAGCGGGTTGGCGGCGGCCTTGTCCACGAGCTCCTCGTGGGACGGCTGACGGAACTCGGCGTTCTCGTCCAGGGAGACCTTGCCGTCGAGGGCGATGACGTCGCCGGAGGCGACCTTGGCCAGGGGGTTGACCTCGACGAGGAGCGCGTCCTCGGCGACGAAGGTGTCCCACAGGGTGACCAGGACCTCGGCCACCTTCTCGGCGACGTCGGCCGGGAACTGGGCCAGCGCGACGATCTCGCGGGCCTTCTCGATGGAGACGCCCTCGTTGGCGTTGACCGGGACCTTGGCGAGCTTCTCGGGGGTCGTCGCGGCGACCTCCTCGATGTCCATGCCGCCGGCGACCGAGGCCATGGCCAGGAAGGTGCGGTTGGTGCGGTCCAGCAGGTAGGAGACGTAGTACTCCTCGACGATCTCCGGAGCGGTCTCCGCGATCATCACCTTGTGGACCGTGTGGCCCTTGATGTCCATGCCCAGGATGTCCGTCGCGCGGGCGACGGCCTCGTCCGGGGTGGCGGCCAGCTTGACGCCGCCGGCCTTGCCGCGGCCACCGACCTTCACCTGCGCCTTGACGACAGACTTGCCGCCCAGCCGCTCGGTGGCCTCGCGAGCCGCCTCAGGCGTGTCGATCACTTCACCGGCCAGCACCGGTACACCGTGCTTGGCGAAGAGGTCCCTCGCCTGGTACTCGAACAGGTCCACGCGCGTCCGTCCCTTGTCTTCAAAGATTCGCAGTAATTCGCGGTTGTCTGCGTGGGCGTGCCGCGGAGGGCAACGTGACGGCGCTGTCACAGGGGATGCGCACACGGTGACCGTGGACGCGGCATGTCCGTCCCGCAGGTTATCCCCGGGACACCTGCCTCCCTAAATCGCAGATCACACCTGAGCGGTGATACCTGTCACAGATCCGCTCAGGGTAGGGCCGCACATTCGTGCGATCCGCCGATGTGCCGCCGGGCCCGGTCGGGCACGGATCGAGCCACCGGTCGGCCTCCGATCGGGCCACTGCTCAGGGCGCCCGTCGGGCCGCCGGTCAGGGCGTCGGGAGGGGGCGCTTCTCCAGGGCCGCCGCCATGACCTCCGGGAACAGGTCGGGGGTGCAGGCGAAGGCCGGGGCGCCCAGGGCCGCCAGGGCCGCGGCGTGCTCCCGGTCGTAGGCGGGGGCGCCCTCGTCGGACAGCGCGAGCAGTGCCACGAACTCGGTCCCCGCCGCCTTCATCGCCGCCACGCGTCGCAGCATCTCGTTGCGTATGCCGCCCTCGTAGAGATCACTGATCAGGACGACGACCGTGTCGGCAGGGCGGGTGATCTTCGACTGGCAGTACGCCAGCGCGCGGTTGATGTCGGTGCCGCCGCCGAGCTGGGTGCCGAAGAGGACGTCCACCGGATCGTCGAGCTGATCCGTCAGGTCGACGACGGCGGTGTCGAAGACGACGAGGCGGGTCGCGATCGAGCGCATCGAGGCCAGCACCGCCCCGAAGACGGAGGCGTAGACGACGGAGGCCGCCATCGACCCCGACTGGTCGATGCAGAGGACCACCTCCTTCTTCACCGACTGGGCCGCACGGCCGTACCCGATCAGCCGCTCGGGGACGACCGTCCGGTGCTCGGGAAGGTAGTTCTTCAGGTTCGCCCGGACGGTCCGGTTCCAGTCGATGTCGGCGTGCCGGGGGCGGCTGGTGCGCGCGGACCGGTCGAGGGCGCCGCCGACGGTGGCCCGGGTCCGCGCGGCCAGCTTCTTCTCCAGCTGCTCGACCACCTTGCGGACCACGGCCCGGGCCGTCTCCCGGGTCGTCTCGGGCATCGCCTTGTTGAGGGAGAGCAGCGTGCCGACCAGGTGCACGTCCGGTTCGACGGCCTCCAGCATCTCCGGCTCCAGCAGCAGCGCGGACAGGCCGAGCCGCTCGATGGCGTCGCGCTGCATCACCTGGACGACGGGGGCGGGGAAGTACGTGCGGATGTCGCCGAGCCAGCGGGCCACCGACGGAGCGGAGCCGCCGAGCCCCGCGGACCGCTCCCCGGACGCCCGGCGCTGCCCGCCGGACGCCCCGCCGCCGTAGAGGGCGCCGAGCGCGGCGTCCATCCCGGCGTCCCGGCCGGTCAGGGCGCACCCGGTGCCGTCCGCCTCGCCCCCGCCGAGCACCATCCGCCACCGGCGCAGCCGCTCCGCCTCCCCCGCCGCGCCGTCCACACCGTCCGCAGCCACCGCGTGCCCCGTCCCGCTCATCCGTCCGTCCCCCTTCCTGTCCTGTGCGCCGCCGGCCCCCGGCCGCCGGCCCTTCCCGCCCGCCGCGAGCCCTCAGGGGCCCGCGGTCCAGGTACTGGCCCCGGCTCCGGCGAGGAGCAGGTGGACCAGGTCCACGACCGCGTCCGCGCGGGCGGGGTCCAGCTCCGGGGCGAAGCCCTCGGGGGCCGCCCCCGCACCGGCCGGTCCGGGTCGGGCGCCGGGCCCGCGGCGGGCCAGTTCCCCGAGGGTCCGCCGGACGCCCGGCTCGTACGCCCCGAAGGTCCGCCGTAGCAGCGGCAGCACGTCGGTGAACGCCCCCGCCGGCACCGAGACGAGCCAGGCGTCGATCAGCCCGAGCAGCCGCTCGTCGTGGACCAGCAGCGTGCCGCCGCCCGCGCCGCCCCCGGCGAAGCCGTCGATCCAGCCGGCCGCGTCGGCGGGGGCGGCGGCCGGAGCCAGGGCGAGCCCCATCAGCCGGGCCGTCTCCTCGGCCGGCAGCCGTCCCTCGTCGAGCAGCAGCCGGGCCGCCCGCCCGCGGATCAGCCCGGGTACGGACTCCCGCCCGGCCAGCGTCCGCAGCACCGCCGACCACCGCTCGCGCAGCCCGTCGTCCGCCAGCAGACCGATCGCCCCGTGCACCGCGTCCACATGGCCGCGCAGCTCCGCCGCCGCGTCGGCGTCCAGGCCGGCGGAGCAGGCGGGCGGCAGCGCCACGCAGATCCGCTCCGCGAGCCCGCCCGCCACCGCGCCCAGCGCCGAGGCGTCGGTGCCCCGGACGTCCCCGTAGCGCAGGGAGCGGGCCAGGGCCGGCAGGGCCTTGGCGAGGCGCGCCACGTCCGTGTCGAGCGCGGCCAGGTCGGCGAGGGCCCGCAGGACCGCGGGCAGCGCCCCGGACAGCCCCGCCAGCAGGCACCGCTCGGCCAGCGCCGTGACCTCGCCCAGCTCCGCCGCCGCGGCCGCGTCCGCCTCCGCCTTCGCGGTGGCCGCCGCGAGGACGGTGGTGCCCCAGATCCCGGCCTCGGCCACCCGCACCGACAGCTCCGGTTCCCAGCGCAGCCGCCACGTCTCCCGGAAGGTCCCCGTGCCGGCCCGGGAGGCGGTCGGTCCGCCCCAGTCGACGCCGAGCAGCCGCAGCCGGTGCAGCAGCAGCGACCGGGCCGCGTCGGTGTCCTTGCGCAGGTCGAGCTCCAGCTCGCGCTCCTGGGCCTCGACCTTGAGGCGCAGCGAGCGCTGCTGGCGGGTCAGGTCCCGCTGGAGCGGTACGGCGGGCGCGCCGTCCGGGACGCTGCCCAGCACGTCGCCGACGACCAGGCGGTCCTCGATGAGCGCGAGCGGGACGTCGGAGCCGTCGCACATCACGGCGCGGACCGCCTCCAGGGTCTCGGCCAGGCCGGGCAGCGGCCGGCCGCGCACCGCGGCCAGCGTCTCGGCGAGCCGGACCGCCTCGATGACGTGCGCCGTGGAGACCTGCCGGTCCTCCTCCCGCAGCAGCCCGGCCACCTTGGTCAGCCACCGCTCGACCGGCCGGTCCCGGGCGGCGAAGAGGTGGGCGTACCAGCCGGGCGAGGCGATGCCCGCCCCGTACCCCCCGGACCGGGCGAGGCGCCGGTGCGTCCAGGGCACCCACGTCGTCTCCACCCTGGTCCTGGGCAGACCGGTCAGCAGCCTCCTGTCGGCCGCCGCCGTGGTCCCGGCGCGCAGGGCCGGGACGTGCCAGGCGCCGCACACCACGGCGTAGGAGTCGCCGAACTCCCGGCGGGCGGCCCGCATCCGCTGCCGCATGTGGGCCTCGCGCACCAGGTCGCGGGGGTCCTCGCGGTCCGCGTACGTCTCGCGCAGCGCGGCCATGGCCTCGCCGAGCACCTCGAAGGCGGCCGCCGGGTCCTGCCGCCCCGCGCCCGCGCCCCGGTGCTCGACGACGTCCTCCCACCAGCGCTCGGGGTCGTCGTACCCGGCGGTCCCGGCCAGTGCGGCGAGCGGGTCGGGCCGCACCGCGCCGGGCGCGCCCGCCCCCGCTCCCCCTTCCCCCTCCCCGTCGGACGCGGACTCCGGCCGCACGGCCAGGGTGTGCGCGGCGGGCAGGTCGATGAAGCGGACCGGGACCGGATCGGGCTGCTGCTGCGCCCAGCGGACGGCCACCCATTCCGGGGAGAACTCGGCCAGCGGCCAGAACGCGGCCCGGCCCGGGTCGCCGGCGGCGTGCGAGAGCAGCGCCACGGGCGGCCGCATCGCGGGGTCGGCGGCCAGCGGCAGCAGCGCGTCCCCCTCCGGCGGCCCCTCGATCAGGACGGCCGCCGGCCGGGCCGCGTCCAGGGCGGCCCGCACGGCGCGGGCCGAGCCGGGCCCGTGGTGGCGCACGCCCAGCAGCAGCGGCCCCCGCGCGGGCGCCGCCGGGCTCATGCCGTCACCTCCCGGCAGGCGCGGTAGAAGTCCTTCCAGCCGTCCCGCTCGCGCACCACGGCCTCCAGGTACTCCTGCCAGACCACCCGGTCGGCGGCCGGGTCGCGGACGACCGCGCCGAGGATCCCGGCGGCCACGTCGGACGGGCGCAGCACGCCGTCCCCGAAGTGGGCGGCCAGGGCCAGGCCGTGCGTGACGACCGAGATGGCCTCGGCGGTGGACAGGGTGCCGCTCGGCGACTTCACCTTCGTCCGGCCGTCGTCGGTGACGCCGTCGCGCAGCTCGCGGAAGACGGTGACGACGCGGCGGATCTCGTCCAGCCCCTCGGGCGGGGTCGGCAGGTCGAGGGCGCGGCCCAGCTGGTCGACGCGGCGGGCGACGATGTCGACCTCGGCGTCGGTGGAGGCGGGCAGGGGCAGCACGACGGTGTTGAAGCGGCGGCGCAGCGCGCTGGACAGCTCGTTGACCCCGCGGTCCCGGTCGTTGGCCGTGGCGATGAGGTTGAAGCCGCGCACGGCCTGCACCTCCTGGCCGAGCTCCGGTATCGGCAGCGTCTTCTCGGACAGGATGGTGATGAGGGTGTCCTGGACGTCGGCCGGGATGCGGGTGAGCTCCTCGACGCGGCAGGTCGAGCCCTCGGCCATGGCCCGCATGACCGGGCTCGGCACGAGCGCCTCGCGACTGGGCCCGTGGGCGAGGAGGCGGGCGTAGTCCCAGCCGTAGCGGATGGCCTCCTCGGGGGTGCCGGCGGTGCCCTGGACGAGCAGGGTGGAGTCCCCGCTGACGGCGGCCGCGAGGTGCTCCGAGACCCAGGTCTTGGCGGTGCCGGGGACGCCGAGCAGCAGGAGGGCGCGGTCGGTGGCGAGGGTGGTGACGGCGACCTCGACGATGCGGCGCGGGCCGACGTACTTGGGTGTGATGACGGTTCCGTCGTCGAGCGTGCCGCCCAGGAGGTAGGTGGCGACGGCCCACGGGGAGAGCTTCCAGCGGGCCGGGCGGGGCCGGTCGTCCACCGCTTCCAGGGCTTTCAGTTCGGGTGCGAAGGCGTCCTCGGCGTGCGGGCGCAGCGCCTCGGCGCCGGTGCCGTTCCCCTGCGTGGTCATGGTCCCCCTCCAATGCTCCGCAGCCGCTCCCGACTGCTGCTCCCCACGGTGCACCACGGCACTGACAACAGGGCCTGCTGCCAACGTCGTTGCAGGTCAGGGCGATTGTCAGTGGGGGTCCCTACGGTGGTTGCCATGACCGATCAGCAGGTCCGCTGGACAGCGGAACAGGTACTGGCCCTGGCTCCTGACGCTTCGTCACGCAGGGCCGGTGCCAAGCTGGGCGGGGCGGGCCCCTGGTCCGAGACCGGAAATTCCGCTTCCGGTGCGGTGTGGGGGTCGTGCAGGGGCAGCGGCGCCACGCCGTACCGGACGGTGGTGGACCTCACCGGCCCCGCCTACAAGTGCTCCTGCCCGAGCCGGAAGTTCCCGTGCAAGCACGCGCTGGGACTGCTGCTGCTGTGGGCCGCCGAAGGGTTCGGCGAGCCCGCCGGGGCACCGGAGTGGGCCGACGCCTGGCTGGCCGGACGGGCCGCGAGGACCGCCCGCCCGGCGGCCGGTCCGGCCGACGCGGAGGCGGCGCGCCGCCGCGCCGAACGGAGGGCGGCCCGGATCGGCGCGGGCGTCGCGGAGCTGGAGCAGCGGCTCGCCGACCTGGTCCGCGGCGGACTCGCCGGCCAGGAACAGGCGGGATACGCACCCTGGGAGGAGACGGCGGCGCGCATGGTCGACGCCCAGGCGCCCGGACTGGCGGCCCGCGTCAGGGAGTTGGGGACGATACCCGGTTGCGGCGCCGGCTGGCCCGCCCGGATGCTGGAGGAGGGCGCGCTGCTGCACCTGCTGAACCGGGGCTGGCTCGGGGTGGCAGGCCTGCCGGAGCCGCTCGCCGCGACGGTACGGAGCAGGGTGGGGCTCCCGAACGCCGGCGTGGAGGGGGAGGCCGTACGGGACCGCTGGCTGGTGCTGTCCCAGTACGACTCGGTGTCGCCGGACGGCCGGCTCACCACCCGCCGGACATGGCTGCGCGGGCTGGAGAGCGGGCGCCCGGCCCTGGTGCTGGACTTCGGGCCGCCCGGACGGCCGCCGTCGCTCGCGCTGCCGGTCGGACTGGCGGTGGAGGCGGAAGCCCGCTTCCGCCCCGGTTCGGCGGGGCTGCGGGCGGACCTCGGGGAGAGGTTCGCGCCGGCCGCGCCGTGCGACCGGGTCCCGGCCGGGATCGACACCGGGGCGGCACTGGAGGCGTACGGGGCTGCGCTGCGGGAGGACCCGTGGCTGGAGTCGTGGCCGGTGGTGCTGGGCCCGGTGGTCCCGATACCGGGAGAGCTGGGCTGGCAGCTGGCGGACGCCGAAGGCTCCGGCGCGCTGCCGGTCCCGCTCTCCGGGGCGGGCAGCCGGCCCCCGTCGGGCCTGTGGCAGCTGGCCGCACTGTCGGGCGGGGGGCCGCTGACGGTGTTCGGCGAATGCGGCCACCGCGGATTCACCCCGCTGACGGCCTGGCAGCCGGGCTGCCCGGAACCGGTGGCGCTCGGCTGACCGGACGGCCCGGACCACCGCCGACGACACGACCGACGACACGACAGGACGCAGGACGACAGGACGACGGGGTCCAGGAGACGAGGGGGAACGGGGCACAGGGGGGCCACGGGGAAACGAGGGAGGGCGGCGCGGGGGCGCCGTCCGAGGAGGGGCGCGCGGACGCGGGGGCGTCGGCGCGAACGACGACGAAGCCGGGGGGCTTGAAATGAACGACAACCACGCCAGCTGAAGGGCCGGCCGGGGGACGAGAGCGGCTCCGGTCCCGCGGAGGGGGCGGGACCGGAGCACGGAAACAGCATCGAAAGGGAGGGAACCGATGGCCACCACGGCCGAGTACCCGGGGTGCGGGAAGTGGGAGGAACTGGTCGGCGCCGCGCTGCTGGGCACCGAGCGGCGGCAGGGCGATCCGGCGGCCCTGCTCGACGCGGCGGCCCTGCAGACCGTACGGCGCCGGGCCGGGCTGCGGCCCGCCGCGGCGGGACCGCGGCCGCAGCCCGCCCCGGCCGATCCCCGGCCGGAACCGCCGGAGCCTGCCCGGCGGAGGCTCGCCCAGCTGCTGGCCGGGCGGACCGGCGCGGGCAGCGGCGGCGGCCGGCGGGGGGCCGCCCCGGACCTGACGGAGCTGCTCCCGCAGTGGCTGGCCACCGCCGGACGGCACGGCTACCGGGCGCCGGCGGCGCTGCTGCCGGCCCTGCTCGACGCGGCCCGGGCCCGGACGGACCTGCGGCCGCAGGCCCTCGCCCTGGCCGGGCCGCGCGGGGTGTGGCTCGCCCGGCTCAACCCCGACTGGCGGTTCGCCCTGCGCGGCGGGTCGGGCGGCGGGGAACTGCCCGGCCCCGAGGACCGGGCGGGGGTGGAGCAGCTGTGGCAGGAGGGGCTGTTCGCGGAACGGGTGGCCCTGCTCGGGTCCGTACGGGCCCATGAGCCGGCCGCGGCCGTGCGGCTGCTGTCCAGCACCTGGGGCACCGAGCGGGCCGAGGACCGGCTGATGTTCCTCGACTCCTTGCGGCTGGGGCTGTCGGCGGAGGACGAGCCGTTCCTGGAGGCCGCCCTCGGCGACCGGAGCCGCAACGTCCGGGCGACGGCCGCCGAACTGCTGTCCACGCTGCCCGGATCGGCGCTGGCCGGCCGGATGGCAGAGCGGGCCACGGCCTGCGTCGGGCCGGAGGGAGTGGTCCCGCCGACCGCATGCGATGCGGGGATGCAGCACGACGGGGTGGTGAAACGGCCCCCCGCCGGGCGCGGGGAGCGGGCCTGGTGGCTGGGCCAGCTGGTGGAGGCGGCGCCGCTGTCCTGCTGGCAGGACCGGTTCGGTGGGCTCGACCCGCAGCAGATCGTGGAACTGCCGATCACCGACGGCGAGAGCTGGCGGGAGGAACTGCACGCGGCGTGGTGCCGGGCGGCCATGCGGCAGCGGGACGCGCGATGGTCCAGGGCGCTGCTCGGCGCGGCGTCGGCGCCGCCCGCCACCGCGCCGGGGACGGCGTCGCTCGCGGAGCGGGCCAGACTGCTGTCCGTCCTGCCGGACGGGGAACGGGCCGAATGGGTCGGGCAGTTCGTGCGGGCGCACGGGCTGTCGGAGGCGTTCCAGCTGCTCGGCGTGTGCGACGTGCCGTGGGCGGGGACGCTGGGGCGTGCCGTCGTCGACGCGTTGGACGCGGCGCGGGAGGCGGGCAGCTACCCGTGGAGCTTCAGCGGGGTGATGGGGCTGGCCGAGCGGTGCCTGGATCCTGCGGAGGCAGACCGGTTGGGTGCGCTCACCGCCGACGCCGACGCGGCGGACTACCCCGGGGAGGGGGCTGCCGGGGCGGCGGCGTACTGGGCCGAGGCCTTCCAGCGGCTCGCCGCCACGCTGCGGTTGCGGGCCGCCATGCGGGCCGAACTGGCTCCGGCGGCGCCGCTCCCCTGACGGGTCGAGCCGGGTCGGGGCCGTACCCCTGGCCGGGGATCCCGCCGCGTCCCGGTGCGGCGCCGTTCCGGGGCACCGCCCCGCACCCCCGCGCCACGAACGCCGGCGAGGCTGGATTCGCCGGGCGCGGCGCGGGCGCGTGGGTTGCCTCCGCGGGGCGGGGACTGCCGGGTTAGTGGCGGATGTTTTCGCGGACCCAGTCGACGATGGACGTCGTCGTGGCGCCCGGGGTGAAGATCGCGGCCACGCCCTTCTCCTTGAGGGGGGCGATGTCGTCGTCCGGGATGATGCCGCCGCCGAACACCTTGATGTCCTCGGCCTCGCGCTCCTTGAGGAGTTCCAGGACGCGCACGAACAGGGTGTTGTGCGCGCCCGACAGGATCGACAGGCCGATCGCGTCGGCGTCCTCCTGGATCGCGGTGTCCACGATCTGCTCGGGGGTCTGGTGCAGGCCCGTGTAGATGACCTCCATGCCGGCGTCCCGCAGGGCGCGGGCGATCACCTTCGCGCCGCGGTCGTGGCCGTCGAGACCCGGCTTCGCCACCACCACACGGATCGGACCGGTCACACCCATCGCACTGCCTCCTGAGTGAACGAACGTTAAGCACAGCATCGCGCACACCGCCGTTTCGCGGTCAAACAGGAGGGGGAAATCACACGTGGGACGGCGTGATTCACCGCCAGGAGCCGCACCGCACCGGATCGCCGCGCCACCGTACCGACAGCCGCACGGCACGGCGGCGCGGCCGGCCGCAGTCCCGTTCACGGTCATGGGGAGGCCAGGGGAGGCCGTCGATGGGGCTGTCCACACCCGTATCCACATCTGCATCCGCGCTTGGGGGCGGGGGTGTGTCGGGGGCCCTGCTGCGGGCCGGGGTCCTTGAGGCGATCCTGTTCGGCGCCCACCTCCTGCACTATCCGACCGGGATCCGGCAGGAGCGGCCCACCGGCGCGGACTCCGGATCCGGCCCGCGGCCGCCCGTGTTGCTGCTGCACGGGTTCAGCGACAACCGGTCCGTCTTCGTCCTGCTCCGCCGCGCCCTCGCCGCCGGCGGCCTACGGCGGGTGGAGGCGCACAACTACTCGCCCCTCACCCTCGACCTGCGCGTCGCCGCCCGCGGCCTCGCCCGGCGGGTCGAGGACCTGTGCGAGCGCACCGGCCGCGAGCGGATCGACCTGGTCGGGCACAGCCTGGGCGGGCTGGTCGGCCGGTACTACGTCCAGTGCCTCGGCGGGGACGCGCGCATCGGCACCCTCGTCACCCTCGGCACGCCCCACGCCGGCACGAGGATCGCCCCCTTCATGGACGCCCATCCCCTGGTCCGCCAGCTCCGCCCGGACTCCTCGGTGATGGCCGAGCTGCGCGCGCCCGCGCCCGGCTGCCGCACCCGGTACGTGGCGTTCTGGACCGAGTTCGACGAACTGGTGGACCCGCCCGGGGCGGCCCGCATCGAGCATCCGGACCTCCGCGCCGAGAACGTCCTGGTGACGGGCATCGGGCACCTTGCGCTGGCGGCCCATCCGGCCGTCGCGGCGGCCGTCCTGCGCGCCCTCGACGGCCCCGGTCCGGCGGCTGTCGAACCCCCGGGAGACGCCGCCTCCGTCGCGTGAACACCAACCGCCCGGAAGTCGAACGCATTTCGAACTCAAGGCCAAGGCTGCGCATGAAGTCGACCGAAACACGGCCGAATGCCCGGTTCCGCTCAGCTTGGAGACCGCCGAAGATTGTCGTGGCCAGTGACCGCCGGGTACAGTCACGCCACTGCTCTCCCCAGGGAACCTCCCCCGATCCCTGGCCACCCAGGCCCCCCACTGCCGAGGCGAAAGAGAAGTTGGTGAACGACCGCCCCTCGTCGGGCCTGTACCCGGAATCCGGGTACGACGGCCTTTCCACCACCAGCTTCGCCGGCGACTCGTCCTACGCCGCCTATGAAACGCAGGGTCAGGGCTACGCCTACGCCTCGTACGGCTCGTACGACACCGGCGCGTACGACACCACCGCCTGGGCTCCGCAGGCGACTTACCCCCAGGACGGCTACCTGTCGACCGTCCCCGCCCAGGGCTCCCCCGCGGACGCCGGCACGGGCACGGGCCAGTGGGACACCACCGCCTGGACGGCGCAGACCCCGGACTACCAGTCCACCGCCACCGCGTTCGGCTACGAGCAGACCGGCCAGTGGGCGGCGCCCGGCTACGGCAGCACCGGCACCGAGACGGGTGCGTACGACGCCACCGCCTGGAACACGGTCCCGCAGGACCAGCAGCAGACCCAGGCGTTCTCCTTCGAGTTCGACCAGCAGCAGCATCAGCAGTACGGCTACGCGGAGCCGGCCGCTGCCCCTGACGCGTACACGGAGACGGCCGTCTTCCAGGCCCTCGACGACGAGTCCGCCGAGGCCGCCCAGGTCGCGGACCAGGACCTGGACCTGGATCTTGATCCGGAGCTGGACCTGGACCTGGATGTCGACCCGGCGCCGGGCGTCGACGCGGAGTCGGACCTCGGACTGCTCGACGGCCAGGTGCACGACATGCCGACCCAGGCGATGCCCGTCACCCCGGCCGCCTCCCCCTCCGACTCCCCTGCCGGACCGCGTGCCTCGCGCCGCGCCGGCTCCAAGGGCCCGCAGGCCTCCGGCAACAGCCGGCGCCGCACCCCGGCGAAGCGTTCCGCCCTGCTGACGGTGGCCGTTCCCTCGGCCTGCGTGATGGGCATCGCCGGTGTCGCGGCCGCCTCCGTCGGTGGCCTCACCGGCGGCGAGAAGCCCGCCGAGGACACCACGACGATGGCCGCGCCCGACCCGGCGTCGGTGAAGCCCGTCGCGGCCAACAGCAAGCTCGACACCCAGCTGGCGGCGCTCAGCGCCGACGCGGGCGACTTCGCGGACCGCGCGAGCCGCACCCAGGAGCGCATCGACCTGCGCCAGCGCCAGGACGAGGAGCGCAAGCGGAAGGCGGCCGAAGAGGCGGCCAAGGAGGCCGCCCGCCCCAAGTTCGCCCTCCCCGTCGCGCAGCACGGACTCAGCGCCAGCTTCGGCCAGGCCGGCGGCATGTGGATGTCCGTGCACACCGGCATCGACTTCCCGGTCGGCTACGGCACGCCGGTCATGGCGGCCACCGACGGCACCGTGCGCACCCAGTGGAACAGCGCCTACGGCAACATGGCGATAGTGACGTCCCCCGACGGCACCGAGACCTGGTACTGCCACCTGGGCAGCACCAAGATCCGGTCCGGCAAGGTCAAGGCCGGCGACGTCATCGCGTACTCGGGCAACTCGGGCAACTCCACGGGCCCGCACCTGCACTTCGAGGTCCGGCCCGGCGGCGGCTCCGCGATCGACCCCGCGGCCTGGCTGCGCAGCCACGGCCTCGACCCGAGCTGAACGAGCCGAGCCGAGCCGAGCGTCGTCCGGTCCCGCACTCGCCCCCCCCGTACGCAGCCAGCAGGTCCCGCACGCCACGCGCACGCACGGCCCCGCACGCACGCCCGGCCCCGCGGGCCGTGCGGCCCGCGGGGCCCGACGCGTCCGCTAGAGCTTTTGCACCGGCGCGTAGCGCAGCAGCAGCCGCTTCGGCTTGCCGTCCCCGAAGTCGATGGTCGCCTGGGCGTCCGACCCGGCACCCGTGATCTGCTGGACCGTGCCCAGCCCGAACTGGTCGTGCGTGACCCGGTCCCCCACCGCCAGCGCCACGACCGGCTTGTCGGCGGCCCGGCGCGTCGCGAACCCGGACGGCCCCGACCGCGTACGGGAGGAGGACAGGAACGCCTCCGGGGACGTGCCGAACGAGGCCTTGCCCGACCCGAAGCCGGAGCCGGAGCCGCGCAGCGGGCCGGCCGGCTTCTGCGCGGCTCCGGTGCGCTTCCACTCCAGGTACTGGGCCGGGATCTCCTCGAGGAACCGCGACGGCGGGTTGTACGAGGGCGTGCCCCAGGCGCTGCGCATCGAGGAGCGGGTCAGGTACAGGCGCTCGCGGGCCCGGGTGATGCCGACGTAGGCCAGCCGCCGCTCCTCCTCCAGCTCCTTGGTCTGGCCGAGGGCCCGCATGTGCGGGAAGACCCCGTCCTCCATGCCGGTCAGGAAGACCACCGGGAATTCGAGGCCCTTGGCGGTGTGCAGGGTCATCAGCGTGATGACGCCGGAGCCTTCAGTGTCCTCGTCCGGGATCTGGTCGGAGTCGGCGACGAGCGCGACCTGCTCCAGGAACTCGGCGAGGGTGCCCGGGTCGTCCTCACCGCGCGCCTGCTCGAATTCCAGGGCCACCGCCGCGAGTTCCTGGAGGTTCTCGATCCTCGTCTCGTCCTGCGGGTCGGTCGATGCCTGGAGCTCGGCGAGGTAGCCGGTGCGTTCCAGCACCGCCTCCAGCACCACCGCCGGGCCCGCGCCGGACTCGGCGATCGTGCGCAGCTCCTCCATGAGCACGTTGAACCGCTTCACGGCGTTGGTGGAGCGCGCGGCCATGCCGTACGCCTCGTCCACGCGCCGCAGCGCCTGCGGGAAGGTGATCTTCTCGCGCAGGGCGAGGGCGTCGATCATCGCTTCCGCGCGCTCGCCGATGCCGCGCTTGGGGACGTTCAGGATCCGGCGCAGCGGGACGTTGTCCTCGGGGTTGGCGAGGACGCGCAGGTACGCGAGGACGTCGCGGACCTCCTTGCGCTCGTAGAAGCGGACCCCGCCGACGACCTTGTAGGGCAGGCCGACGCGGATGAAGACCTCCTCGAACACGCGCGACTGGGCGTTGGTCCGGTAGAAGATCGCGACGTCCCCCGCCTTCGCCCGGCCGGCGTCGGTGAGGCGGTCGATCTCGTCGGCGACGAACTGGGCCTCGTCGTGCTCGGTGTCGGCGACGTAGCCGGTGATGACGGCGCCGGAGCCGGCGTCGGTCCACAGGTTCTTGGCGCGGCGGTTCTCGTTGCGCTCGATGACCGCGTTGGCCGCGGAGAGGATCGTCTGGGTGGAGCGGTAGTTCTGCTCCAGCAGGATCGTCGTCGCGTCCTGGTAGTCCTCCTCGAACTGGAGGATGTTGCGGATCGTCGCACCGCGGAAGGCGTAGATCGACTGGTCGGCGTCGCCCACCACGCACAGCTCGGCCGGCGGCAGGTCCGGGTATCCGGGCCCGACCAGCTCGCGCACCAGCGTGTACTGGGCGTGGTTGGTGTCCTGGTACTCGTCGACGAGGACGTGCCGGAACCGCCGCCGGTAGTGCTCGGCGACGTCCGGGAACGCCTGGAGCAGGTGGACGGTGGTCATGATGATGTCGTCGAAGTCGAGGGCGTTGGCCTCGCGCAGCCGCCCCTGGTACAGGGCGTACGCCTGGGCCAGGGTCTTCTCGAAGCCGTCGGCGGCCTGTCCGGCGAAGGCGTCCTCGTCGATGAGCTCGTTCTTGAGGTTCGAGATCTTGGCGTTGAAGGACTTGGGCGGGAACTTCTTCGGGTCCAGGTCCAGGTCGCGGCAGACGAGCGCCATCAGGCGCTTGGAGTCGGCGGCGTCGTAGATCGAGAAGGACGAGGTGAAGCCGAGCCGCTTGGACTCCCGGCGCAGGATCCGCACGCACGCGCTGTGGAAGGTGGACACCCACATGGCGTTCGCCCGCGGCCCGACCAGGTTCTCGACGCGCTCCTTCATCTCGGCCGCGGCCTTGTTGGTGAAGGTGATCGCCAGGATCTGGCCCGGGTGGACGTTGCGGGCGGCCAGCAGGTGGCCGATGCGGTGCGTCAGCACGCGGGTCTTGCCGGAACCGGCGCCGGCCACGATCAGCAGCGGGGAGCCCGCGTGCACCACGGCGGCGCGCTGCTGCTCGTTCAGCCCGTCCAGCAGCGCCGCCGGGTCGATGACCGGCTTCGCGGTGCCGTCCCGGTAGTAGGCGTCACCGCTCATGGGCGCGTCGAAGTGGCCCTCGAAGAGGTCGTCGGCGCCCGGCTCCGGGGCGTGCGCGTCCTCGTACTCCTCGGGCGGCGGCGGGACCTCGTCGGAGGGGGTGAGGTCGGCCAGGAAGCTGTCGTCAAAGAGGCTGCTCATCGCCTTCCGAGTCTAGGGGTCCGCGGGGACACCCGGGGCCGGGTCAGCGTGTGACGAGGGCCAGCAGGCCGGGGAAGCGCCGCTCCAGGTCCTCGCGGCGCAGCGCGAGGTAGAGGCGGCGGCCCTGGGGGCGCTGGCGGATGACGCCGCTCTCGCGCAGCGCCTTGAGGTGGTGCGTGACGCTCGACCGGGGCAGGTCGGGGACGACCTCGCCGCAGTAGGACTCCTCACCGGAGGAGAGCTTGCGGACGATCTCCAGCCGGACGGGGTGACCGAGGGCCGCGAGGACCTCGGCGAGTTCGAGGCTGTCGGCGTCGGGGTGGGTCAGCTCTGCAGCAGCGGCGGCCATGCCCTCACTGTACGCAGATCTCGTAAGGCCATTGCCTGACCGTTCGAGGATCTCGTACAGTCGCGGTATCGATCGTACGAAATCTTCGAACGGTCGCAGGACCTCGGCCGCCCACGGGAGGACACCCATGCCCCGCACCACCCCGGCCCCGCTCGACGACGCCGCGCTCGCCGACGCCCCGCTCGACGACGCTGCCCCCACCGACGCCCCGCTCGACGACGCCGCGCTCGCCGCCTCCCTCGACGGCGGCTTCACCAGCCGCCACGCCGACGTCGACGGCGTCCGCCTGCACTACGTCGAGGGCGGCGACCCCGCCGGCGCACCCCTGGTACTGCTCGGCGGCTGGCCCCAGACCTGGTGGCAGTGGCGCAAGGTGCTGCCGGACCTGGCCCGCCGCTACCGCGTGCTCGCCGTCGACCTGCGCGGCATGGGCGGCTCCGCCAAGCCGGAGGGCGGCTACGACAAGAAGACGCTGGCCCGCGACGTCCACGGGCTGCTGGGCCGGCTCGGCATCGGGCCCGCACACGTCGTCGGCCACGACATCGGCGCGATGGTGGCGTACGCGTTCGCCGCCAACCATCCCGGCGCCACCCTGAAGGTGGCCCTCCTGGACGTCTCCCACCCCCACGAGGGCTGGGCCGCGATGCCGCTGCTGCCCCGCGCGGGCCTGCGGCACCTGTGGTGGTTCGCGTTCAACCAGGTCCACGACCTGCCCGAGCAGCTGCTCGCCGGCCGCTCCCGCATCCTGCTGGACTGGCTCTTCGGCGCCATGACCCGCGGGCAGGAGATCGACGAGCACGCCCGCGCCGTGTACGCCCGCGCCTACGACGACCCGGAGGCGATCCGCGCCGGCAACGACTGGTACCGCGCCTTCCCCCAGGACATCGCCGACCTGGCGACGTACGCCCCGGTGACCGCGCCCCTCCTCGCCCTCGGCGGCGAGCACAGCAACCACGAGCGCCTCGTGGCGGACGTCCCGGCCCTCGGCACCGACACCCGCGTCGTCCGCATCGACGGCAGCGGGCACTACCTCCCGGAGGAGGCCCCGCGGGCGGTCGTGGAGGAGCTGACCCGCTTCCTGGGCTGACGAGGGGCCCCCGTACGCTCGACCACATGGACGTACTGATCAACGCCTTCGTCGGCCTGCACATCATCGGGATCGCCTCGCTGCTCGGCGGTTTCCTGACCCAGATGAAGGCGATGGGCGCCGGCACCGCCCGCTTCGTGCCCGCGATGCTGCACGGCGCACTGACGATGCTGGTGACCGGCGTCCTGCTGGTCGGCTTCCGCGAGATGGACGGCGGCAGCGTCAACAACATCAAGATCGGCGTGAAGCTCGCCGTCCTCTTCGTGGTCCTCGCCCTCGTCTACGTCAAGCGCGACGAGGAGCAGGTCGACAAGGCGGTCTTCGGTGCGGTCGGCGGCTTGACCGTGGTCAACATCTTTATCGCCACCCTCTGGACCTGATCTCGAAAACGACACGTCCGGATCACGACGGGGCATTTGCGTTCATCTCGTCATCCGACCGTTACCCCGCGGTCTAGCGTCCTCCTCCGAGCCCCGACGGAGGAAGGACGTGAGGCCCTCGTGGCCAGTCATCGAAAGCCCCGGCAGCGCCCGCTCAGCGGCGGCACCGTACGCACCGCCGCCACCCTCGCCCTCGCGGGCGCTGCCACCGCCACCGCCTTCGAAGGCACCTCCCAGGCAGACCCGCAGCGGACGCCCTCCCAGATCAAGGCGGAGGTCGACCGGCTCTACGAGGAGGCCGAGGCCGCCACCGAGCGGTACAACGGGGCGAAGGAGAAGGCCGACGGGGCCCAGCGCGCGCTGGACGGGCTGCGCGACGAGACCGCCCGCCGGACCGACCGGCTCAACACCGCCCGCCGGGCCCTCGGCTCCCTGGCCGCCGGGCAGTACCGCAGCGGGGGCCTCGGGCCGGCCGTGCAGCTGGCCATGGCCGACGACCCCCAGGACTACCTCGACCGGGCCGCGCTCCTGACCCGGGCCGGGGACCGCAGCGCCGCCGACATCGCCTCCGTACGCCGGCGGCTCGACGAGGTCGGCGCCCTGCGCGACCAGGCGGCCGGGCGCCTCGCCGAGCTGCGGGCCGGTCAGGCCGAACTCGCCGCGCAGAAGTCCGTGATCGAGGGGAAGCTCGACGCCGCCAAGCGGCTGCTGGCCCGGCTCACGGCCGAGGAACG
This sequence comes from Streptomyces pallidus (ex Mingjun et al. 2026), assembly GCF_051550185.1. Classification (NCBI taxonomy): domain Bacteria; kingdom Bacillati; phylum Actinomycetota; class Actinomycetes; order Kitasatosporales; family Streptomycetaceae; genus Streptomyces; species Streptomyces pallidus (ex Mingjun et al. 2026). The sequence continues at coordinate 3,241,940 of NZ_CP196181.1, forward strand.
GGCCGCGTACGAGGCCCCGGCCGCCGCCGGCCAGGCGTCCCCCGCCGGTGTCCGCACCCCGGCGCCGCCCGCGCCGTCGGACGGCAGCCGGGCCGCCCGCGCCGTCGCCTTCGCCCACGGTGCGATCGGAAAGCCGTACGTCTGGGGTGCGACGGGCCCGGGCGCCTTCGACTGCTCCGGCCTGACCCAGGCCGCGTACCGCTCGGCGGGGCTCTCCCTGCCCCGCACCACCTACACCCAGATCAACGCCGGCCGGCGGGTGTCCCGCAGCGAGCTGGCCCCGGGCGACCTGGTGTTCTTCTACCCCGGGGTCACCCACGTCGGCCTGTACATCGGCAACGGCCAGATGATCCACGCCCCGCGCCCGGGCTCGACGGTCCGCGTGGCCCCGGTCGACTCCATGCCCTGGGCCGGCGCGACCCGCCCGGCCTAGCCCGGTCCGGTCCGGTCCAGGTCGGGGGTCGGCCGGTGGTCCGCCGGTCTGCGGCGGTCGGCCCGGTCCGCCGCGGCTACGGCAGCTTCACCACCGTGCTCAGCCAGCCGAAGGTCTGCGGCAGCTGCTTCGACCACGAATCGAGGTTGTGGCCGCCGACGACCTTCTCCGCGTGCACGACGGTGGGGCTCTTCGCGATCGCCGCGAGGTCCGTGCCGGACAGGTACCCGTCGTGCTCGGCCCCCGACATCCACAGCGAGACCGCGGGAGGGGTGGGCGCGGCCTGGAGCACGGCCTTCAGGTTGTGGGTGCGGCGCAGCTCCGGGTCCTGGGCGACCAGGGAGGACGGCTCCTGGCCCGGGTCGTTGTAGCCCGACAGCGAGACCGCGGCGCTGTAGCGGTCGGGGTGGGCTATCGCCAGCTTGGCGGCGCAGTACGCGCCGGCCGAGTAGCCCGCCACGCCCCAGGTGCGGGGCTCGTCCGAGGCCCGGAAGTTGTCGAGGACCATCTTGCGGACGTCGACGCTGAACCAGCTGTCGGCATTGACCTTGCCGGTGATGTTGGCGCAGCCGGTGTCGGCGTTCCCGAGCAGCATGGCGCGCGGCGACACCAGGATGAACGGCGCCACCTTGCCGCTCTTCATCAGCGGCTCCAGCACCTCGTGCGCCTTGAGCCCCTGGAACCAGGACTTGCCGGTTCCGGGAATGCCGGGGATCAGCTCGACGACCGGGAACTTCTTGTCCTTGTAGGCCGGGTCGTCGTACTGCGGCGGCAGCCACACCATGACGTCGCCCTTGACGCCGGAGATCTTGCCGTCGAGCTCGGTCTTCTTGACCCGGCCGCCGAGGCCGTCGACCGGGTGCCACTCCTGGAGCACCTTCGGGGCCGCCTCGACCTTCTTGCCGCCCGTCCCGTCCGGGCCGAGGTCGTTGGCGGCCTGCACGTAGTCGCCCGTACCGAGCAGGTCGCCCCACGAGGCGTAGAAGTTCATGTCCCGGTTGAGGGTGACGAACACCAGGGCGACGGCCGTCACCTGGGCGAAGACCAACATCAGGCCGCGGACCACGAGCCGTGCGACGACGGGGCCGCGCACCTTGCTCCACACGGCCAGCGGCAGGACGACGGCGATCGCCGTCAGGGCGATCGCCGTCGCGAAGAGGGGTATCCCGGTCAAGCTCATCACGCCAGCCTAGAGGGCTGCGGACGGTGCCCGGGTTCCGCGGTCGGCCTGCGGCATGGGTCACAGGGGACGGGTGGGACGCCTCAGACGAGGCGGCGGGCGGTGGCCCAGCGGGTCAGCTCGTGCCGGTTCGACAGCTGGAGCTTGCGCAGGACCGCCGAGACGTGCGACTCCACCGTCTTGACCGAGATGAACAGCTGCTTGGCGATCTCCTTGTACGCGTAACCGCGCGCGATGAGCCGCAGCACCTCGCGCTCGCGCTGGGTCAGCCGGTCCAGGTCCTCGTCGACCGGCGGGGCGTCGGTCGAGGCGAAGGCGTCCAGGACGAAGCCCGCGAGGCGGGGCGAGAACACCGCGTCGCCGTCCTGCACCCGGAAGACCGAGTCGACCAGGTCGGTGCCGGTGATGGTCTTCGTCACATAGCCGCGCGCGCCGCCCCGGATGACCCCGATGACGTCCTCGGCCGCGTCCGACACCGACAGGGCCAGGAAGCGCACCGGGCGCTCGGCCGCCGCCATCAGCGGGGCGCAGCGCCGCAGCACCTCGACGCCGCCGCCGCCGGGCAGGTGCACGTCGAGGAGGACCACCTCGGGCCGGGTGGCGGTGATGACGGTGACGGCCTGGTCGACGTCGGCGGCCTCGCCGACGACCTCGACGCCGGTGACGGCCGTGTCCCCGATCTCGGCCTGCACGCCCGCGCGGAACATCCGGTGGTCGTCGACGAGGACCACCCGGACCCGGCGGTCCACCGCGCCGCCGTCCTGCCCCTGCCCCTGCGTGCCCGCGTTCTGACCGTTCATGCCGCCTTCGCCGCCCTCTCCATCTCCAGCTCGACTTCCGTGCCGCCGTCGGGCGCGGACCGCAGCCGTGCGGTCCCGCCGTTGCGCTGCATCCGGCCGATGATCGATTCTCGTACGCCCATGCGGTCGTCCGGTACCGCGTCGATGTCGAAGCCCGGCCCCCGGTCCCGTACGGACACGAACACCGTCTGCCCCTCCACCTCGGCGTAGACCTGCACCGGTCCCCCGTCGCCACCGTACTTGGCCGCGTTGACCATCGCCTCGCGCGCGGCCTGCATCTGCGCGCCCAGCTTCTCGTCGAGGGGGCAGTCGCCGACCACCACGACCTCGATGGGGACGCCGTGGTGGTCCTCCACCTCGGCGGCGGCCTTCTTCACCGCCTCGGCGAGCGTGGTGGGCTCCTCCGCCTCGTCCTTGCCGGTGCCCTCGGGCTTGTACAGCCAGTTGCGCAACTCCCGCTCCTGGGCGCGGGCGAGGCGGCGCACCTCGCCGACGTCCTCGGCGTTGCGCTGGATCAGGGTGAGGGTGTGCAGCACGGAGTCGTGGACGTGCGCCGCGACCTCGGCCCGCTCCTGGGCCCGGATGCGCATCAGGCGCTCCTCGGACAGGTCCTGGGTCATCCGGATCAGCCACGGCCCGGCGAGCAGCGCGATGCCGACGAGGACGGCGAGGGCGGCGGTGAGCACGTTGCCGAGCTGGGCGGCCGAACCGCGGACGACGATGAAGACGGTGAGGCCGACGCCGACCAGCACCACGCCGGCGAGGCTGCGGGCCAGGTGCAGCATCCGCCCGTGGCGGCCTGCGGCGGCACCCCAGTGCGCGCGCCGGGCGTTGTCGGCCTGCCGCCAGACGAGGACCACGCCGGCGCCGACGAGCAGGGTCGGCCACACGTACCGGCCGGAGGCGCCGTCGTCCTGGACCTTGGCGATGAAGATGCCGGTGCCGACGCAGAGCGCGATCAGCGCGCCGACCTGCCCCTTGTCGGGCTTGCGCAGCCGCCCGCTGCCGTCGGTGAGGCTGTCGAAGAAGGAGCGGTGCGCGGTGCGGCCGCCGACGCCCAGCGGTACGAAGACCCAGAACGCGGCGTACAGCAGGACGCCGAGCCCGTCGCCCCAGAGGAACAGGCCGAGGAAGGCGAGCCGGACCCACACCACGGGCAGCCCGAGGTGCCCGGCCAGTCCGCGCGCGACACCGCCGAGCATCCGGCCGTCGGCGCTGCGGTAGAGCCGGCGCTGCGGCGCTTCCTCGGGGTCGGGGGCGTGCGGGGTGCGCGGGGCGGCGGAGACGGGCATGTCACCGATGGTCACACGGGCACGGGGCGGTCGGCATCAGGGCATCCCCCCACTTGTGACCGGGGGATATCAGGGTTGCGCCAGGGTAGGGCCCGATGCCGGCGGCTCCGACGGCCCGTCACCATGGACCCATGACCAAGCACGACTCCCCGCCGCCGGGCGGCATGCCCGAGGACCGGTCCACCGACCGGGCCGGCGAACGGGCCGCCGAGCGGCCGCCGCTGCGGCGCAGCAAGCGCGACAAGGTCCTCGCCGGTGTGTGCGGGGGCCTCGGCCGCTACTTCGACCTGGATCCCGTGATCTTCCGGATCGTGCTCGGCGTCCTCACCGTCACCGGCGGCTTCGGCCTGGTCTTCTACGGCTTCGCGTGGCTGCTGCTGCCGGTCGAGGGCGAGGAGGACAGCGAGGCCAAGAAGCTGCTGACCGGCCGGGTCGAAGGGGCCACGCTCGCGGCGGTGTTCGCGGCCCTCGCGGGTTGCGCGCTGTTCCTGTCGATGCTGCACAACGGCGGGCTCGGGGCCTTCTCCGTACTGGTCGTGCTGGCGGTGGGCGCGGGCGCGTACGTCTCCCAGCGCCGCCGGAGCACCACCACCGACCCCGAGGCGGAGGCGCCGGCCGCGCACCGCCCGGCCCCGCCGGAGACGCAGGCACCGCCCGCGCCGGGCGGCCCGTCCTGGTGGCGGGACCCGCTGGTCAAGGACGGCACCACCGGCCCCGTCGGGTCCACCGGCTACCTGTGGGGGCCGGACGACTCCGCCGGCGTCGCGGCGGACGCCGCGGCCGGCCGGGCGGGCGGGAAGTCAGGGGCGGGCCTCGACCGGCCGCGGCCCCGCGGCGGGATCGGCGGGCGGGTGTTCGTACTGGCCCTGCTGGCGGGGGCGGCAGCGACCGCCGCGGTGTGGGAGGACGGCACCCTCTCGCACGCGCTGCAGATGGGCCTGGCCTCGGCCCTGGCCGTCTTCGGCCTCGGCCTCGCGGTCAGCTCGGTCAGGGGGCGCACCGGCTTCGGGACCCTCTTCCTCGCCATGGTCACGGCCGGGTTGCTGGCCCTCGCGTCCGCCCTGCCCCAGAGCATCGGCACCGACTGGCGGGACGTCCGCTGGCGGCCGGCCGCGATGGCCGACGTGCGGCCGCAGTACACGGCGGACACCGGGCTGGCCACGCTGGACCTGAGCCGGCTGGACGTGCCGAAGGGCACCACGCTGTCCGTGCGGGCCGACATCGAGGCGGGCCGCCTCAAGGTGATCGTGCCCCGCGAGGTCACCGCCCGGGCCGACGTGTCGGTGCGGCTCGGCGACATCAAGATGCCCGGGGACGACAGCCGGACGATCCGCATCAGGAGCGGCGGCGAAACCGAGCAGGAGACCCTGGAACCGGTCGCCGGCACCGAGCCCGGCGGCACGATCGAGCTGCACCTGCACGCGGGTGTGGGTCAGGTGGAGGTGGCACGTGCAGCGTCATGAGTTCCAACCGGGACGGCTCCTGGCGGGCCTGGTCCTGACCGCCGCGGGCGTGCTGTACCTGCTCGACGCGACCGGGGAGGTGGACACGCCCTGGTTCCTGGTGGTGCCGATGGCCGCCGGCGGACTGGTCCTGGCCTCGCTGGTCGGGATGGTGACCTACGCGGTGCGGCGCGACCTGCGGGACCGCTCGGACGACCGCTCCGCGCGCCGCGACCGGATCAGCGAGTCCAGGGACCAGTAGGGGGCGCCGGCCAGGACCAGCGGGGTCCAGGCCATCAGGTAGGCGAGGTCGTTGCCGTAGTAGTACGGGGCCACCTGCCAGGACACCGTGAGCCACAGGCTGAGCGAGACCAGCGCTCCGCCCGCCGCCGCCGGCCGGGTCAGCAGCCCGGCGAGGACGGCCAGGCCGACCGCGGTCTCGGCGACCGCCAGCAGGACGGCGAACCCGACGGGCGAGAGCAGGGCCAGGTCGACGAGGCCGGGGACCGCGGAGGTGTCGCGCACCCCGCGCATCACCTCGCCGATGGAGCCCGGACCGGAGGCGGACAGGAAAGCGGGATCGGTGAGCTTGTCCAGGCCCGCGTAGACGAAGGTCACGCCGAGGAAGACGCGCAGCGGCAGGAGCGCGTAGCGGGCGGCCCGGTCCCGCAGCGCGGGCGTCGCCCGGCCGGCGGGGGCGGCGGGGCCGGCGGGGGAGCCGGGGCCCTTGGGGCCGGGAACACGGGAGGCGCCGGGAGGAAGCGGGTCGTGCGGCACGTGGACGCCTTCGGAGGCGTGGGGGCTCCCGGGGCTGTCGGGGCTGTCGGGGCTGTCGGGTCTGGTCACGCCCCCATCTGTACCCGCTTCATTCGGCCACGTCGATGCTGTAGCGGTTGGATTCCACCCCCGCCGCGGTGACCACCTGGAGCTCGACCCGGCCCGGTTCCACTTCGGCCGGGACCGGCACCGTCAGCACCGCGTCCGCCGGGTTGGAGAACCCGCCCGCCACCGGGACCAGCGGTACGTGCACGTGGACCGTGCCGATCCGCACCACCAGCCGCGCCAGCATCTCCGGCGTCTGCGCCCCGGGCGGTACGAACCCCACCCCCCGGATCTCGATGTCGTCCCCCGGCCGGACGGCCGCGTCCAGGTCCCCGGGCTCGCGTCTGCGGACCACCGCCAGCACCAGCGGACGGGTCACCTCCGCGTACTTGGCGGCCAGGTACACCGCGGCCGACAGGGCCACCAGCAGCGCCAGCGCCCACGGCAGCCGCGGCAGCCGGTCCGGGAACCGGGCCAGCGACACCGCCGCGTAGCCCAGCACCACCGTGGACACCAGGACGTACTGCGCGTCCGGGAAACTGCCCCGGCCCGCGTCGTCCGTCAGCAGGTCCACCCCGCGCGGGCGGTCCGCGGGCAGCTTCTGCAGGCGCTGCCCGAGGATCCGTACGGCGACCACCCGGCGCACCAGCACCGCCACCCCCGAGGTCAGCGCGACCACCGCCAGCAGCGGCAGGGCCCGCCCGAACGCCAGCCCCTCGTACAGCGCGCGCCGCTGCGGCCCGGGCTCCGACGCCGCCAGCCGCAGCGCGGGCAGCAGCGCGGCGAACGCGGTCAGCAGCAGCCAGGCGCTCGGCACCGCCTTCGAGGTGGACAGCCGGTTGTCCTCCCCGACCAGCGGGGCCAGCAGCCCACCGCGCACCGACTGGGCGCGGGCGGCGACCGTGAGCAGCCCGGCCAGTACCAGGGCCGCCAGCAGGGCGGCGGTGCGCGCCGTGGACCACCCGGTGCCCAGCGCGGCGCCGACCTGCACCAGCAGCAGCACCCCGGCGGCGATCCACACGGCGAGCACGGCCCGCCGCGAGAACAGGTACAGCCAGGAGGTGCCGGCCTCCCGCCCCCGGTCGGCGACCGTACGGGCCGACAGGGTCAGCTCGTCGGAGACCCACTGCCGGGACGCGCCGGCGGACCGGGCCACCGCGGCCGGCAGCCCCTGACCCGCGGCGAACTCGTCGCGCTTCTCCAGGAACGCGGCGACCGCGCGCCGGTGTCCCTCCTGCGCGCCGTGCGGGCAGTCGCCGCAGGTGCATGCGCCGCCGTGGGGCACAAGGGAGATCGGGTGGACAGCCACGTGCCTGCCGCCTCTCTGAACTACGGTGCGATGCCAGCGAATTGTGCACCACTGCGGCAGTGCTCCGGATTGCGCACGATGTCAGAGCAGGTGATTAACCGTTCATGATGTTGACGTCATGTGCGGCGCACCGTGCGCACCCGCCGACCCGTCGCCCTGCACGGACTGCCACAGGGGCTGGTAGGCGGCCCAGGCCGCGAGGTCCGTCCCGAACCGCTCCCGCACGGCGAGCGCGTCCCGGTGGGCGATCGGCACGGGCTTGCCCGCGGCGCGTGCGATCAGCTGCACCTGCGCCGCCCGCTCGGCCGCGACGCACCACCAGGCGGCCGCGTCCACGGACCCCCCGACCGTCAGCAGCCCGTGGTGGCGCAGGACCAGCGCCTTGTACGGGCCGAGGGCGCGGGCGATGCGCCGGCACTCCGCGGGGTCGCCCGCCCCGGCGGTGTACTGGTCGACGAGGGCGTGGTCCTCGTAGAACGCGCAGGCCTCCTGGGTGACCGGGGCGAGCAGCTCGCCGAGCGCGGCGAGCGCCCTGCCGTACGGGCCGTGCACGCGGACCACGGCCACGGTGTCGGGCCGGGCCCGGTGCACGGCCGCGTGCAGGGCGAAGGCCAGCTGGTTCACCCGCCGCTCCCCCTGCACCACGCGCCCGTCGCCGTCGACGAGCACCAGGTCGGCGGCGGTCAGCCCGGCGAACGCCCGCCCGAAGGGGTTCACCCAGTAACTGTCCTCGAACTCGGGGTCGCGTGCGGTGGCCTGCCCGGCGACGCCCTCCTCGTACCCGAGGCGGCCGAACAGGCGCAGGGCGCCGGCGAGCCGCTCCTTGCGGTGGGCGCGCTCCTGCGCCGGGTCGGTGTGGACGGGCGGCATCTCGAAGCGCAGCCGGTCCTCGGGCACGGGCACGGGCTGGTCCGGCACGGTGGGCCCTCCTCGGTCGCGGCAGTCGCCGGCTGGCGACGGCTGGCGCGCAAGGTACCGGCGGGGCCCGCAACCCGCCAGAGGGAGGAGCCCGGAAAAGGGCGAAGCCGCCACCCCGGGTCGGGGGTGGCGGCTTCGCCGCGGCGCGGGCGGGGGTCAGTCCCTGGGGACTACTCCCACTCGATGGTGCCCGGCGGCTTGCTGGTGCAGTCCAGGACGACGCGGTTGACGTCCTTGACCTCGTTGGTGATGCGGGTCGAGATCCGGGCGAGGACCTCGTACGGCATCCGGGTCCAGTCCGCGGTCATGGCGTCCTCGGAGGAGACCGGGCGCAGCACGATCGGGTGGCCGTAGGTGCGGCCGTCGCCCTGCACGCCGACGCTGCGGACGTCCGCCAGCAGGACCACCGGGCACTGCCAGATCTCGCGGTCCAGGCCGGCCGCGGTGAGCTCGTGGCGGGCGATGGCGTCGGCCTCGCGCAGCAGGTCCAGGCGCTCCTTGGTGACCTCGCCGACGATGCGGATGCCGAGGCCCGGGCCGGGGAAGGGCTGGCGCTGGACGATCTCCTCGGGCAGGCCGAGCTCCTGGCCGACCATCCGGACCTCGTCCTTGAACAGCTGGCGCAGCGGCTCGACGAGCTCGAACTCGATGTCGTCGGGGAGGCCGCCCACGTTGTGGTGGGACTTGATGTTGGCGGTGCCGGTGCCGCCGCCGGACTCGACGACGTCCGGGTACAGGGTGCCCTGGACCAGGAAGGCCACGGCCGGGCCGCCCTCGGCCTCCGCGATGATCTCGGCCTGGGCCTGCTCGAAGACGCGGATGAACTCACGGCCGATGATCTTGCGCTTGGTCTCCGGGTCGGAGACGCCGGCCAGCGCGTTCAGGAAGCGCTCCTGCGCGTCGACGACCTTCAGCTGCACGCCGGTGGCCGCGACGAAGTCCTTCTCGACCTGCTCGGTCTCACCCTTGCGCATCAGGCCGTGGTCGACGTACACGCAGGTCAGCTGGGAGCCGATGGCCTTCTGCACGAGGGCCGCGGCGACCGCCGAGTCCACGCCGCCGGACAGGCCGCAGATGGCGCGCTTGTCGCCGACCTGGGCGCGGATCGCCGCGACCTGCTCCTCGACGATGTTGCCCGTGGTCCAGGTGGGCTTGAGGCCCGCACCGCGGTAGAGGAAGTGCTCCAGCACCTGCTGGCCGTGCGTGGAGTGCATCACCTCGGGGTGGTACTGCACGCCGTACAGCTTCTTCTCGTCGTTCTCGAAGGCCGCGACCGGGACGACGTCGGTCGACGCGGTCACGGTGAAGCCCTCGGGAGCCTTCGAGCAGGCGTCACCGTGCGACATCCACACGGACTGGTGCTCGGGGGTGCCCTCGAAGAGCGTCGAACCGGTCTTGCTGACGGCCAGCGGGGTGCGGCCGTACTCGCGGGAGCCGGTGTTGTCGACGGTGCCGCCGAGGGTGGTCGCCATCAGCTGGAAGCCGTAGCACATGCCGAAGACCGGGACGCCGGCCTCGAACAGGGAGCGGTCGAGCTGGGGCGCGCCCTCTTCGTACACCGAGGACGGACCACCGGACAGGATGATCGCCTTGGGGTTCTTGGCCAGCATCTCGGCCACGGGCATCGTGCTCGGCACGATCTCGCTGTAGACCCGTGCCTCGCGGACGCGGCGGGCGATGAGCTGGGCGTACTGGGCGCCGAAGTCGACGACGAGAACCGTGTCCGGGGCGGCGTCGTGGGCGGCGGAGGGTGCTTCTGGCACGGGACGGCCTTCCGGCGGAAGAGGGGGCTGTTTTGTCAATTCTAACGGGGGACGCGCCGACCGATTTCGTCTCACCATCCGAACCGATTGGCTCGCGGCGACGCGGACGGTCATAATCCGAATCGTGCGCAAGCAGCTGAGCTTCCTCTTTACCTATGGCACCGGACGGTCCGGCCGCCATGGGTTCTCGTGATGCTCGCTCCGAGCCACTGACTTCCCGCAGCGCCCCGGTCCGACAGGACCCGGGCGCTGCGGCGTTCCACCGGTCCTGCGGCCCACCGACAGGAGGATCCCGCCATGAACGCCACCACCACCACCACCGCCACCACCGCCACCACCGCCACCGCCGCCACCGCCGCCACCGAGGAGCTGATCGCGGCCTCCCGCGAGCGCATCGACGCCATCGACGACCGGATCATCGGCCTGATCCAGGAACGGATGGCCGTCTCGACCGTCATCCAGCAGGCCAGGATCGCCTCCGGCGGCCGCCGGGTGCACCTCTCCCGCGAGATGGAGGTGCTCGCGCACTGGAAGGACGCCCTCGGCCGGCCCGGCACCACCCTCGCCATGACCCTGCTGGAGCTCTGCCGCGGCCGCGTCTGACGCCCGTTCGTCACCCGTCCGGCCGCGTGACCGCCCGCGCGGGCCTTCGTTGGTGTGGATGGCCGCGTCAGCCAGTCGCGGGACCAGCACCACGCGTGGCTCCACCGGAGCGATGAGACGTACGGCCCGTGCGACGTGCGTCGTGGGACCTCGCTCCTCGTGTGACCGGACGGCAGGGGACAGCAGCCCGGTCACCCCGAAAGGACGGCCGGCCCAGGGGACGCCCCGGGCCGGCCGTTCGCGTGTCCGGCCGCGGTCCGGCGCCCGGCCCGCCCCCTCGCCCCACCCGTCGATCCGTGTGACGGACGCCACATGTGCACGGCTGCGCCGCGGGTACAACCTTCGATGCCGAACGCCTGTCACCTATGTACCGCGGCGGGTACCGCGCTCGGAGGGGGAGCGCGGTACCCGCCGCGTATCAGCCGGCCGCCCCGGTCTCGGCTTCCGCCCCCGCCGTGCGCGGCGGCACCTCCGGGACCGCGAGGAACGGCAGCCGCAGCGCGCCGAACGCCTCCTTCGGCACCGCCGGACGGACCGGCTCCACCGCGGCGAGCCGCACGTAGGCCGCGCCCTGCTCCGGGCGGGGGTCCTCCTCGCCCTTGTTCGGCCAGTACGCCATCGCCCGCTCCGCCTGCGCCGTGATCGTCAGCGACGGGTTGACCCCGAGGTTCGCGGAGACCGCCGAGCCGTCGACCACCGAGATGCCCGGGTGCCCGTACAGCCGGTGGTACGGGTCCACCACGCCCTCCTGCGGCGAGGCTCCGATCGGGCAGCCGCCGAGGAAGTGCGCGGTCAACGGGGTGCCCATCAGCTCGCCGACGTTGCTGCCGGGGAAGCCGTTGATCTCCTCGGCCAGCAGGGTCGCGGCCCGGGTGGCCTCGGCGATCTGCACCGGGTTGGGCGCGCCGTGCCCCTGGCGGGCGGTGAGCAGGCCCTTGCCGGGGCCGCGGGGCCGCCGGTACGTGGTCAGCGAGTTGTCCAGGGACTGCATGACCAGGCCGATGATGGTCCGCTCCGACCAGCGCCGGTTGGACAGCGAACGCAGCAGCTGCACCGGGTGCTTCGCGGTCCGCGCGAACCAGGCCCGGACCCGGTGGCTGCCGTACGGCACCTGCAGCACGGTCAGGAAGCCCATCGCGTTGGAGCCCCGCCCGTAGCGGACGGGCTCGATGTGCGTGTCGGCGTCGGGGTGCACCGAGGAGGTGATGGCGACGCCGCGGGTGAAGTCGGCGCGCTGCTCCTTGCCGGGGGCCCCGCCGTGCTTCCTGCGGTAGCGGCGGTCGTCGGTCTGCGCGCCGACCAGGCCCTCCGAGTTGGTGCGGGTCAGCTCGCCGAGGCGGTCCGGGATCCGCGGGAGCAGCCCGTTGTCCTTCATGGTGTGCAGCAGGGTCTGGGTGCCGTACGTGCCCGCCGCCACGACCACGTACCGGGCGCGCAGCTCCTTGGCGATGCCGCGGCGGCGGCCGTCGGTGGGGACGGTGCGGACCCGGTACCCGCCGTCGGGGTGCTCGGCGAGGGCGGTGACGGTGGTCATCGGGTGGATCACGGCGCCCGCGCGCTCGGCGAGGTGGAGGTAGTTCTCGTTCAGGGTGTTCTTCGCGCCGTGTCGGCAGCCGGTCATGCACTCGCCGCACTCGGTGCAGGCCCGGCGGGCTGGTCCGGCCCCGCCGAAGTAGGGGTCGGGGACCTCCTCGCCGGGCTTGGCCGCGGCCGTGCCCTCGGCGTCGGCGCCGTCGCCGAAGAAGACGCCGACCGGGGCCATGTGGAAGGTGTCCCCGACGCCCATCTTCTCGGCGACGGCCTTGAGGTGGACGTCGGAGGGGGTCGTCGTCGGGTTGAGGCGCACGCCCAGCATCCGCTTGGCCTGGTCGTAGTACGGGGAGAGCTCCTCGCGCCAGTCGGTGATCGAGGCCCACTGGCGGTCCTCGAAGAAGGCGGTCGGCGGCACGTAGAGGGTGTTGGCGTAGTTGAGGGAGCCGCCGCCCACCCCGGCGCCCGCCAGCACCATCACGTTGCCGAGGAGGTGGATCCGTTGGATCCCGTAGAGCCCGAGGGCCGGGGCCCACAGGTAGTTCCGCAGGTCCCAGCTGTTCTTCGGCAGGCTCTCGCGGGTGAAGCGGCGCCCCGCCTCCAGGACGCCGACCCGGTAGCCCTTCTCGGTCAGCCGGAGCGCCGAGACCGATCCTCCGAAGCCCGAGCCGATGACGATCACGTCGTAGTCGTAGTCGTGGTCGCGGTCGCGGTCGTACGGCTGTGCCACTGACGCGCCTCCTTGGCGGACGGACGGGGGGCTGGTGCTGCGGCCGGAGCGAGGTGCCGTGCCGGGTGTCGCGAGGCGGTGAACCTTTCCGGCCACAGCACTAGCGCAGGCGGAGGGCCTTCATCACCTTGAGGCTGCGGGTCATGAACGCCGCGTACCGCTCGTCGTCCATGCCCAGCGAGGGGGCCATGGGCAGCACCCGCTGGTGGGCGACGGTCTGTGCCTCGGTGTACTTGAGGATGCCCTCGGAGCCGTGCCGGCGGCCGAGGCCGGAGTCCTTCATGCCGCCCATGGGCGCCTGGGCGCTGCCGTAGGCGGGGGCGTAGCCCTCGTTGATGTTGACGGTGCCGGTGCGCAGGCGGGCGGCGACGGCGTGGCCGCGGCGGGCGTCCTTGGTCCAGACGCTGGAGTTGAGGCCGTAGGCGGTGGCGTTGGCCTGGGCGATCGCCTCGTCCTCGTCGGTGAACCGGTAGATCGAGACGACCGGGCCGAAGGTCTCCTCGCCGCAGACCGCCATCGGCGCCTCGACGCCGTCGAGGATGGTGGGCTCGTAGAACAGCGGGCCGATGTCGGGGCGGGCGGTGCCGCCGGCGACCAGGGTGGCGCCCTTGGCGACGGCCTCGTCGACGTGCCGGGTGACGGTCTCCAGCTGGCGCTCGCCGACCAGCGAGCCCATGTCGGCGCCGTACGCGAGGGAGCTGCCGAGCCGCATGGCCTTGGTGCGGGCGGCGAACCGCTCGGTGAACTCGTCGGCGATCGAGGCGTGGACGTAGAGCCGCTCGATCGAGATGCACAGCTGGCCGGCGGAGGAGAAGCAGGCGCGGACGGCGCCCGCGGCGGCCTTCTCGACGTCGGCGTCGTGCAGGACGAGCATGGCGTTCTTGCCGCCGAGTTCCAGGGAGACGCCGACCAGGCGGGCGGCCGCGCCCCGGGCGACCTCGCGGCCGGTGCGGGTGGAGCCGGTGAAGGAGACGTAGTCGGCGTGCCGGACCACCTCGGGGCCGACGACGGGCCCGTCACCGAGGACGATCTGGAAGACCTCGGCCGGCAGCCCGGCCTCGATCAGCAGGTCACGCGCCCACAGGGCGGTCAGGGCGGTCTCGGTGTCGGGCTTCATCACGACGGCGTTGCCCGAGACGAAGGCGGGGAGCGCGTCGCCGACGGAGAGTTCGAGGGGGTAGTTCCAGGGCGCGATCTGCCCGACGACGCCGCGCGGCTGGCGCAGCTCGGTGACCTTGGTCAGGGTGGGCATGGCGCCGGTGTGGCTCTTGGGGCGCAGGTACGCGGGCGCCTTGCGGCCGTAGTGGCGGGCGGCGACGGCGACGGCCTGGACCTCCTCGTGGGCGTGCAGGCGGGCCTTGCCGGTCTCCAGCTGGATCAGGTCGAGCACCTCGGCCTGGCGGTCCAGCACCAGGTCGTGGAAGCGGAGCAGGACGGCGGCCCGGCGGCGCACGGGGACGGCGGCCCATGCGGTCTGGGCGGAGCGGGCCCGGGCGAAGGCCTCGGCGACGTCCTCGGGGGTGGCCTCCGGCAGGTCGGCGAGCTTGTCCCCGGTGAAGGGGGTGTGGTTCGCCGTGCGGCCCGAGCCGAGCACTCCCCGGGTGAGCCGGGCGACCAGGTCGGGGGTCACCACGTCGGCCGCGGTGCGGGCCCCGGCCGGTGCCGGTGCGACCGGGTTGGTGGGCTGCGGTGCACTGCGGAGGGGGGCCGGGGCCTGCGAGTCCGTCATGGCGGTGAGCGTATTGCGCCCGACGGCCTTTGGGTACCCGTCGGTAACCGGATTTTGCCAAAACCGCCAGCGATCGCTGGCAGGATGGCCGGGGCGGGCCCGGTCAGCCCTTCCTGGCGGGTGGGGCCCAGCCGCTGAGCACGACGTCGAACTGCGCGCGGGTGGTCCCCCAGTCCTCCGCCGGCCCCGACATGTACACCGCGTACTCCGTGCCGTCCGGGGCGATGTACATCTGCTCGATGGCCCGGCGCGGACCGGCCAGCACCCCCTTCTCCGTCCAGGTGAACTCCCACAGGGCCGCGCGGGTGCTGTCCCGGAAGGTGTTCTGGTTCAGCTTCTGCCGCTTGTAGTCGGTGCGCTGGCGCACCTGCTTCTCCAGGTCCAGCAGGTGCACGTACGGGGTGTCGAAGTCCGGGGTGGCGTCGACGGCGATGCGGATGAAGTGCTTGCCGTTGTCCGCCGTGTAGTCGATCTGGTTGCCGTCCATCTGGCGCTTCCAGCCGTCCGGCACCCACAGGGTGAAGCCCGCCGGGTCCGTGACCTCGCTCCAGCCCGCCGGCGGGGTCGCGTCCTTGCCGTTCGCACCCTCCGCACCGCCCGGCTGGTCGGGGGCACTCGCGTTCTTGTCGGAGCCGCCGCCCTGGTCGCCGTCCTCCCCGGTGTACTTCAGCAGGCCGAACACCGCACCGCCGCCGACCAGCGCCGCCACCAGGGCCACCGCCGCGGCCCGCTTGATCCGGCCGGCGGTCGGGTTCGGCCGCCGGGCCGCGGTGGCCGGCTCGACACCGGCACCGCCGGGCAGCTCGGCCGTCCGGGCGGAGTCGGCCGGCGCCGGCCGCTCCGGTTCGGGCTCCCGTACGTCGGCCAGCTCCTGCGTCGTCACCGCGCGCGTCGGCACGTACGCCTGGGCGGACTTCGGCTCGCGGCCCTCCATCACCTCCAGCAGCATCCGCTCCGTCTCCTGCGCGGAGGGCCGCTGCTCGGGGTCCTTGCGCAGCAGGGCGGTGATGACCGGCCCCAGCGGCCCGGACTGCCGCAGCGCGGGCGGCTCGTCGTTGACGACGGCCTGCAGGCTGGAGATCGGCGAGGTCCGGCGGAACGGGGAGAGGGCCTCGACCGCCGTGTAGAGGGTGGCGCCCAGCGACCACAGGTCGGAGGCCGGATCGGGGGTGCCGCCGGTGACGCGCTCCGGGGCCAGGTAGTCGATGGAGCCGACGATCTCGCCGGTGCGCGTGATCGAGGAGTCTCCCTCGATCGCGGCGATCCCGAAGTCGGTGAGCAGGACCCGACCGTCGCGGGCGAGCAGCACGTTCCCGGGTTTGACGTCCCGGTGCAGCACACCGACCGCATGGGCGGCCCGCAGCGCCCCCAGGACGTGCAGTCCGATCCGGGCGGCCTCCCGGGGCTCGATGCGGCCGGCCGCCTTGGCGGCCTCGGCGAGGGAGGGACCGTCGATGTACTCCATGACGATCCACGGCCGGTCGTCGTGCTCCAGCACGTCGTGGACGGTGACGACGGCCGGGTGCTGGATGCGGGCCGCCGCCCGGGCCTCCTTCTGCGTCCGGGCGTGCAGGACCTCCCGGTCCGCCTGGACCGCGAACAGACTCGCCGTCAGCTCCTTGACGGCGACCGTCCTGTTCAGGAGCTCATCGTGGGCGCGCCACACCTTCCCCATGCCGCCGCTGCCGATGGGCTCCACGAGCCGGTACCGGCCGGCGAGCACTGCGCCCGCACCTGTCTGCTGTTCCACGAATCCCCGCCACTGTTTGCGCTTCGGGCCAGATTACGAAGCGCTCGGCACGGCCGGTACCACGCAGGCGCGGTTCCGGCTGCACTGTGACGCAATCGCCGTACTGAGTCACCGTCAGTCCGCGCTCATCCCCCGGACTTGTAACTCCCCGTGGCCTTCTCGAAGACCTCGGTGACCTTGCCCTCGCCGTCCTGCGGGCCCGTCACCATGACGACGTGGTAACTGCCCCCGAGCGCCACGACGAAGTTCCGGGCGACGACGCTGCGGCCGTTGCCGTCGATCCACGTGTACCGGCCGGTCACCCGCAGCTGCTGGCCCACCTTGGTGGTCTTCACGTCGCCGCCGCTGGCCCAGGTGGACGAGCGGTACGGGGCCAACTCCGGCTCCTTGTCCTTCTGGTACGTCGCCGGGTCCGGACTGCCCTCGACCTTGTCCCGGCCCGGGACCACGATCAGGACGTACGCGCCGTCCGTGTAGCGGACCTGGCCCGCCTCGTTCATGCCCCGTCGCTCCCAGCCGGCCGGCACCGCGATCTCGAAGTGCTCCGGGTCCTGCTGGAGGGTGTAGCCGGGCGGCGCGGACTGCGGTGCCGCCGGGGACCCGGCCGCCTCCGACGGCGGGCGGGACCCCCCGGACGCGGACGGCGAGGGCTGCGGGTCCGGGGCCTGCGTCCGGGCCACCGGGGTCTGGGAGGCCGTGTCCTGGCGACGGTCGCCGTCGCCGGTGTCGCCGGGCAGGAACAGCATCGCGTACGCCACCGCCCCCGCCATCAGCACGAGGACGCCCAGCAGCAGGTTCCGGCCGAGGGCGCGGGGCCTGCGGGCCGGGGCGGGGTTGCGGTGCCGCCCGTGCAGCTCGCCGCGGCGGCGAACCACCGGCAGGCGGGCCGGATCCGGCTCGGGGGGCGGGGGCGCACCGAAGCGGTGCTGCTGACCGGGGACCGCCGCGCCCGGGCCGGCATCCGGCTCGGGCGCGGAACGGACGAGGGAGCGCAGCCAGCCGCGGAGCTCCTCGAAGTCGGGGCGCTCGGTGGGGTCCTGGCGGAGCAGCGACTCCACGACCGGGCGCAGCGGACCGCAGTCCTCAGCGAAGGCGGGAGCCTCCGCGCAGACCATCTCGACGAGCTCGGCGACGCTGTCCTCCGGGTAGGGGGCGTGGCCCTGCACCGAGCGGTACAGCAGCGCGCCGAGCGCCCACAGGTCCGTGGCCGGGCCGACCGGGGCCGCCAGCTGCCAGGGCCCGCTCACGGTGCCCGCCTGCTCCGGCGCCCACCGCTCGGTGACGGCCCCGACCACGGCCATCCGCGTCTGCCGCGCCCGCTCGGCGTCGAGCCCGCTCCGGGGGCCGGACCGCGTGCCCGGCCCGGCCCAGCCGGAGCGGGCCGCGGGCCGCGGGTGCGGGGCGGGGGCCGGAGGCTGCGGGGCGGGGGCCGGAGGCTGCGGGGCCGTGAGGGGGTGCGGGGTGGGGAGGTACGCGGGCACGGGCCGGGGCTGCCCGGCCGCCTGCCCGGCCGCCCGTGCGGGCGGGGGCCAGGACTCCACCGGCCCGCCGGGGGCCTGCGCGGCCGTCCTCGGGGTCTCCCCCGGGCCGCCCGGAGCAGGCGCGGGCCGGGGCCCGGGCTGGCCCGGCTGACCCGGACGCAGGTAGGCGGTGGGGTCCTCGGCCTGACGGTACCCCTGCGGCAGTGCGAGCCGTGCCGGCAGCGGAGGCGGCCCCGCCTCCGCGCGCTGCGGCCCGGCGGGCGGCGCGGCGGTCTGCCGACGCGGCGTGACACCGTGCCAGCCGGCTCCGCCGGGGGCCGGGGTGTCCTGGTCGCCGGCGGTACCGCCGGGGCCCGGGGCGGCCACCGCCCCGTCCCCCGTGCCCGCCAGCGGGACCGGGCCGGGACCCGCACCCGGGCGGTGGGTGTCCGGGCCGGCAGCGGCCGGCAGGGCGTCCGCGGAGTCCGCGCCGGCTCCCGCGGGCGCGGCGTCGGGGTGGGCCGTGCCGGCTCCGGCGGCCGGGCCTCCCGCGTCCGCCCCGGCGGCGCCCCGAGCAGCCGGGCCGGCAGTGGAGTCCGCGCCGGGGTCCGGGACGCGGTCGGCGTGTCCGGCCGTGCCGGCTCCGGCGGGGGCGGCCCCCCTGCCGGGACCGGTCGTCCCGGGGGTTCCGTACGGGTACGAGTACCCCTGGGGCAGGTTCGAACCGTGCGGCCGCCGCTCCCGTGCGGCATCGCCGGCGGCCTTGTGCTCCTCCGTGACCCGTGCCGCGGCGGCCCGGGCGCCGGCCCGGTACGCGGCGAGGACGGCGGCCCGCGCGGCCGCGTCGAGGTCCGGGCGATCGGACGTGGTGCGGTCCGCGTACCGCGGACCGGGGGGCCGGCCGGGCGCGCCCGTACCGGCGTCACCCTGCACGGGGCCCGGGAGGGCCGGACCGCCGGGGCCGCGGTGGTCCGCGTACCGCGGGTCGGCGGCGCGGTCCGGCGCGGCAGCCGGAAGGGTCGGACCGCCCTCTGCCGGCTGCCCGCCCTGCCCAGGCCGTGCAGGGACCACCTGCTGCCGGTCCGGAGCGATCTGGTCGGCGTACCTCGGGCCGGCCGACCGGCCCGGAGCGGTGTCCGGCGGGGCCGGAGCACCCGCTGCCGGCTGCCGGTCCAGGGTGATGTGGTCCGTGTACCGCGGGCCCGAGGTGCCGCCCGGCGCGGGGGCCGGGGAGGCCGGACCGCCGTCGGCGGGGCGGGGGGTCGTTTCGTAGCCGGGGGCCACGAGGGGGGCCTCGGCGGCTCCCGGTGCGGGCGGCGGCCCCGCCAGCGGGGTGCGGGCGGTGGGGGGCGGGCCCGTTTCGTAGCCGGGGGCCACCAGCGGCAGGCCGGCGGGCACGGGAGCGGGCGGCGGGGTGCCCCAGCCCTGCCCCGCGTCCGGTGCGTCGTCCTGCGGCGGGACCGGGTCGTAGCCGCACAGCGCGTCCTCCGCGGCCCCGGCAGCCAGGCCGGTCAGGACGACGCGCCCGTCATCGCATATCAGGACGGTCCGGACCGTGATGTTGCGGTGCGTCCACCCGTGCGCGTGCAGCACCCGCAGCGCGGTCAGCACGTCGGCGGCGACCTCGGCCGCCCGGTACGGGGTCAGCGGTTCGTCGGCCAGCAGCGCGGCCAGCGGCCGGGCCGGCACCAGCTCGCTCACGATCCACAGCGACCCGCCCTCGGCGAACACGTCGAAGACCTGGTCCAGCCGGGGATGGTCGGGGACGGACGCGGCCGCCTGCGCCGCCGCGATGGCCCTGCGCACGGCCGGCAGTTCCCCCACCGCGAGGACTCCGCCGCCACCGCCACCGCCGGTCCCGGCCGGGGCCCCGGCGGTCGCCCCGCCCGGCTCCTCGTCGAGCAGTTCCGCGTCCACGAGCTCGGGTAACGGCACCTGCCGTACGAGGACTTCCTGCCCGCTGCGCGTGTCGAAGGCGCGGGTCTCGACCAGTTCGTACTCGTCCGACGGCGGCAGCGGCAGACGGTAGCGGCCGGCCAGGATCCGACCCGCGTAGTCGTCCACTCCGCCTCCCCCGAGTGCGCTGCGGGGGCAGGTTCCCCGCTACCCCCGCTGACACGATACGTGGCCGGGGGCACCCGCGTCCCGGGCCTGCGAAGGCTCGTCAGGCCAGCGGCTGGAAGGTCTGGAACGCCACGTCGCGCATCTGGGTGCACTCCGGGCCGTCCCACTGGTCCGCCGGGCAGCTGATCATGATGGCGTAACCGCGCTTCGCGTCGACCTTGAAGCCGCGGTTGAGCACCCGGACCCGCACGCCCTTCTGCTCCCGTTCGAACTCCCAGTCCGCGACGGTCGGGTAGTCCCGGTAGGACACCGTGTCGATCCGGATCTGCTTGTAGCCCGAGCTGCTGCCGCCGACCGCGGGGGCCAGCAGCATCCAGGCCTTGCGGGCGTCGTCGCCGGGCTTGTCGGTGTAGTCGACCTGGATGCGCGGGAAGCCGCCGTCACGGCTGTATATGGCGCCGGAGTTGTCGCCGGCGGTGTCCGTCTGCTTGAAGCCCTGCGGCATCGCCATCGAGAAGTGGAACCCGAGGTCGGTCACCACGGCGTACCCCGCGGGGAGGCCCGCGCCCGGCCCGCCGGGCGAGCTGCCCTGGCCCTGCCCCTGCCCCTGGCTGGTGCCGCCCGTCTGGCCGCCCTGGCCCTGCCCCTGGCTCTGCTGGCCGTTGGGGGACTGGCCCTGGCTCGGGTCGGAGCTGGCGCCGCCCGTCTTGCCGGCGGTGGCGGCGGTCTCGCCGGGCTTGTTGGAGGACGGACCCGGGGTCGGGTTGCCGGAGGACGACGTGCCCCCCTTGCCCTGGTCCTTCTTGTCGCCCGGGCCGTCGCCACTGAACGCGTACACGAGCAGCGAGCCGATGGCCGCCAGCGCGACGACCACGCCGGCGATCGCGAGGCCGATGGTGCGGCGGGACATGACGTCGGTGAGCGGCGCCGGGACCGGCGCCGTCCGGCCGCCGGACGCCGGGCCCCCGGCGGGGGCGGCGGCCGCCGTCGAGGCGTTCGCCGCGGTGGCGGCCGTCGCCGCGCCCGCCGTCGTCGCGGCCTTGCGGGCCGCCTTGAGGGCGGCGCGGGCCCGTTCGCGCTGTTCGCGCTCGCGGCGCTCGCGCTCCTTCTTCTCCGCCTTCTCCGCGGCCTTCTCGGCCTTCTCCGCGGCCGCCTTGGCCACCGCCTCGTTGGCCGCGGACAGGGAGATCTGGCGGGTCTCCTCGACCTCGGGGGCGAGGACGGGGGCGGCGGGCTCCGGCTCGGGCGCGTTGACCACGGCGGTCAGCATCGCCCGGGCGCCCTCCTCGTCGAGGCGCCGGGCCGGGTCCTTCACCAGCAGGCCGTAGATGACCTCGGCCAGCGGGCCGGCGTTGCGGGGCGGGTCCACCGGCTCCGTCATCACCGCCGTGAGGGTGGCCAGGGCCGACCCCTTGTCGTACGGGGGCACGCCCTCGACGGCGGCGTACAGCAGGCCGCCGAGCGACCACATGTCGGCGGGCGGGCCGGGCTTCTGGCCGCGGGCGCGCTCGGGCGAGATGTACGAGGGCGCGCCGACGAGCATGCCGGTGGAGGTGATCGAGGGGTCGCCCTCGACCTGGGCGATGCCGAAGTCGGTGAGGACGACGCGGCCGTTGGAGGCGATGAGCACGTTGGACGGCTTCACGTCGCGGTGCAGGATGCCCTGGCCGTGGGCGGCGCGCAGCACCTCGAGCACGGCGAGGCCGACCTCGGCGGCGCGGCGGGGCGTCAGCGGGCCCTGTTCGCGTATGAACTCGGCGAGGGAGGGACCCTCGATGAGCTCCATGACGATCCACGGGCGGCCGTCCTCGTCCACCACGTCGTAGACGGTGACGGCGCCACCGCTGCGGATCCGGGCGATGGCCTTGGCCTCGCGGAGGGTACGGGTGATCAGGCGGCGCTTCTCGTCCTCGTCGACGCCGTTGCCGAAGCGGAGTTCCTTGACGGCGACGGTGCGGCCGAGGGTCTCGTCCTCGGCCCGCCAGACGGTGCCCATGCCGCCCTTGCCGAGGACTTCGCCGAGGCGGTAGCGGCCCGCGAGGAGGCGGCCCTCCGTGCCGGCGGCCGCGGCGGCCTTGGCGGCGGCGGCCTTGACGGCGGCGGCGACGGCGTCGGCCTTGTCGATGACCGGGTTCCCCGAGGTGGTCCGCACGGCCTCGGCGGCGCTCCCGGCAGCCTGCGGCTTCGCCGGCTCGGCCGCAGCCGCCTTCGGCTTCGACAGGTCCGCCTTGGGCGCCGGCGCGGGCTTCGCGTCCTCCGGCTCGGCAGCGGCCGACTCGCCCCGCGCAGCCCCGGCACCAGCCGCCTTCGGCTTCGACAGATCCGGCTTCGGCGCCGGCGCGGGCTTCGCGTCCTGCGGCTTGGCGTCGGCAGCCGCGGGCTTCGCCGGTTCGGACCCGGCCGCGGCCGAACCGGCGGCGGCCCGCGGCTTCGGCACGCCGGGCTTCGGCGCGCCCGGCTTCGGCGCGGATGCCTCGGCGGGGGCTCCGGCGGGAGGGACGACGGCCTCGACAGTCGACTTCGGCTCGGCCGACACAGGCTTCGCCCGGTCCTGCTCCGCCGCAGGCGAATCGGTGTGCTCCGGCTTCGACATGCGTCCCCTCTGCGTTCGTGCCGCCTGCTCCGGCTGCCCCGGCATCCGCCCGGATGCCCGGTGGCCCGCCCCGGGAGAACCCGCGCGATAACCCGCCCCGGCAGAACCCTTATTGTTCCTCACTCCGCAACGGACGGGAGCCCCGGGTCCGCGGTTCCCCACTGGCGTATCCCGGAGTTACAACGGAACGATGTCGGGCGCCCCCAGTCGCGCCGCGTCGGCCGTCTGGTCGTCCGGCTGGCGCTGCGATTCCCGTTCGGCCTGCACTCTCTTCTCGTAGTGCGCCACTTCCTTCTCGATCTGCTGCCGGTCCCATCCCAGCACCGGAGCCACCAATTCCGCGCATTCCCGCGCCGACCGCGTCCCCCGGTCGAAGGTCTCGATCGAGATCCGCGTCCGCCGCGTCATCACGTCGTCGAGGTGTCGCGCTCCTTCGTGTGACGCCGCGTAGACCACTTCCGCCCGGAGGTAGTCGTCCGCCCCGCCCACCGGGGCCCCCAGCGAGGGGTCCTCGGCGATCAGGTCCAGCAGCTCGTCGGTCATCGAGCCGTACCGGTTCAACAGGTGTTCCACGCGCGCCACGTGAAGGCCCGTCCGGGCGGCGATCCGGGCCCGGCCGTTCCACAGCGCCCGGTACCCCTCCGCCCCCACCAGCGGCACGTCCTCGGTCACGCACTCCGCGACCCGCTGGTCCAGCCCGTGCACGGCCTCGTCCACCGCGTCCTTCGCCATGACCCGGTACGTCGTGTACTTGCCGCCCGCGACGACCACCAGGCCCGGTACCGGATGGGCGACCGTGTGCTCGCGCGACAGCTTGCTCGTGGCGTCCGACTCCCCGGCCAGCAGCGGCCGCAGGCCCGCGTACACCCCCTGGACGTCGTCGCGGGTCAGCGGCACGGCCAGCACCGAGTTCACCCGCTCCAGCAGGTAGTCGATGTCGGCGCTGGACGCCGCCGGGTGCGCCTTGTCCAGGTCCCAGTCGGTGTCGGTGGTGCCCACGATCCAGTGCCGGCCCCACGGGATGACGAACAGCACCGACTTCTCGGTCCGCAGGATCAGCCCGCTGCTCGAATGGATGCGGTCCTTCGGGACGACCAGGTGGATGCCCTTCGACGCCCGCACGTGGAACTGCCCGCGCTCCCCGATCAGGGCCTGCGTGTCGTCCGTCCACACCCCGGTCGCGTTCACCACCTGGCGGGCCCGGACCTCGTACTCCCCGCCCCCCTCCACGTCCTGCACGCGCGCCCCGACCACCCGTTCGCCCTCGCGCAGGAAGTCGACCACCCTCGCCCGGTTGGCGCAGTGCGCCCCGTACACGGCGGCCGTGCGAACGAGCGTGGTGACGTAGCGCGCGTCGTCCGTCTGGGCGTCGTAGTACTGCAGGGCGCCCACGAGCGCGTCCTTGCGCAGCGCCGGGGCCACGCGCAGGGCGCGGCCGCGCGACAGGTGCCGGTGCACCGGCAGCCCCCTGCCGTGCCCGCTGGACACCGACATCGCGTCGTACAGCGCGACGCCCGAGCCGGCGTAGATGCGCTCCCACCCCTTGTGCAGGAGCGGGTACAGGAACGGCACCGGCTTCACCAGGTGCGGGGCGAGCCGCTCCAGCAGCAGGCCGCGCTCC
The DNA here is from genome assembly GCF_051550185.1 of Streptomyces pallidus (ex Mingjun et al. 2026). NCBI lineage: Bacteria > Bacillati > Actinomycetota > Actinomycetes > Kitasatosporales > Streptomycetaceae > Streptomyces > Streptomyces pallidus (ex Mingjun et al. 2026). The sequence continues at coordinate 3,265,979 of NZ_CP196181.1, forward strand.
TTCAGCGCCTCCCGGACGAGGGCGAAGTCGAGCATCTCCAGGTAGCGCAGGCCGCCGTGGATGAGCTTGCTGGACCGGCTGGACGTGCCCGACGCCCAGTCCCTGGCCTCGACGAGCCCGGTGGACAGGCCCCTGGTCGCGGCGTCGAGCGCGGTGCCCGCGCCGACCACGCCCGCGCCCACCACCAGGACGTCCAGCTCCCGTTCGGCCATCCGGGCGAGGGCCTCCGCGCGCTGCGCCGGCCCCAGTGTCGCTGTCCTCACGGCTGCCTCCCGTCGGTGCGGGCGTACCCACTCGGTGCGGGTGGTCCCGCTCGCGTCCCCCGTCTCGATTCTGACCCGCCGTACCCGCATCAGCCACCGCCCGTGGACAACACAACGGCGACCACCACCCCGTAATGCGACAGATCGGTCATATATACGCCTAGTCTGACATCGTGCCAGCTGATGCGGCCCTGGCGGTCCACAGGAGTTGCGCACCCAGCCCCCTCATGCATGCCAGGGAAGGGACGGCACCACCCCATGCCCGCAGACCTCGCCGTCATCGGACTCGGCCACCTCGGCCTCCCACTGGCCCAGGCGGCCGTCGCCGCCGGGATCGAGACGGTCGGCTACGCCGTCGGACCGGCCACGGACTCCACCCTGACCGCCGCCGAGGTCCGCCGCATGTCGGCCGCCGGCTTCCGGGTCACCGCCAACGCCGCCGACCTCGGCCGCGTCCGCACCGCCGTCATCTGCGCCCCCACCCAGCTCGGCGCCGACCGCGCGCTCGACCTCGGCGCCGTCGGCGAGGCCGGCCGGGCCCTCGCCGCCCGGCTGCGCCCGCGCACCACCGTCATCCTGGAGTCCGCCGCCCATCCGGGTGTCACCGAGGACTACCTGCGCCCGATCCTGGAGGACGGCTCCGGGCTGCGCGCCGGCCGGGACTTCCACCTGGCCTACTCCCCCAGTCGGCACGACCCGGGCAACCGGACGCACACCATCGCCAACACCCCCAAGGTGATCGGCGGCCTCACCCCCGCCTGCACCGAGTCCGCGCACGCCTTCTACGCCCGCATCGCCGAGAAGGTGGTCCGCGCCCGCGGCCTGCGCGAGGCCGAGACCGTCCAGCTGCTGGAGACGAACTACCGGCACGTGAACATCGCGCTCATGAACGAGATGGCGGTGCTCTGCCACGACCTCGGCGTCGACCTGTGGGACGTCATCCGCTGCGCCGAGACCAAGCCGTACGGGTTCCAGGCGTTCCGCCCCGGCCCGGGCGTCGGCGGCCACAGCGTCGCCCTCGACCCCAACTACCTCCCGCACACCACCCGCACCCCGGGCCACCCCCTGCGGATGGTCGGCCTGGCCCAGGAGATCAACAGCCGGATGCCGCAGTACGTCATCCAGCGCTGCGCCGCCCTGCTGAACGAGCACGGCAAGTCAGCCCGCGGCGCCCGCGTCCTGCTGCTCGGGGTCACCTACAAGCCCGACCTCGCCGACCAGGAGGGCTCCCCGGCCCGTGAGATCGCCAGCCGCCTGCTCGACCTCGGGGCCCTGATCAGCTACCACGACCCGTACGTGGCCGGCTGGCGGGTGCGGGACCAGCCGGTCCCGCGCGCCGAGTCCCTGTACGAGGCCGCCGCCACCGCCGACCTGACGGTCCTGCTCCAGCACCACCGCACGTACGACCTCCAGGGCCTGGCGGTGAAGGCGCAGCTGCTCCTGGACACCCGCGGGGCCAGCCCTGCGGGCGCGGCGCACCGGCTCTGACCACCGCCGAAGTACCCCCCGTGCAGGAGGGGCCGGCACCCGATCGCTCGGGTGCCGGCCCCTCCTGGCACGTGGTCGTGGAGCGGGTCAGCGGCGGTGCTGGGAGTCCGCGACGGTGACCTCGACCCGCTGGAACTCCTTGAGCTCGCTGTAGCCGGTGGTGGCCATCGAGCGGCGCAGCGCGCCGAAGAGGTTCATCGAGCCGTCCGGGGTGTGCGACGGGCCGGTGAGGATCTCCTCGGTGGTGCCGACGGTGCCCAGGTGGACCTTCTTGCCGCGCGGCACGTCCTCGTGGACGGCCTCCATGCCCCAGTGGTGGCCCTTGCCGGGCGCGTCGGTGGCACGGGCCAGCGGGGAGCCCATCATCACGGCGTCGGCGCCGCAGGCGATGGCCTTGGGCAGGTCGCCGGACCAGCCCACGCCGCCGTCGGCGATGACGTGCACGTAGCGGCCGCCGGACTCGTCCATGTAGTCGCGGCGGGCGGCGGCCACGTCCGCGACGGCGGTCGCCATCGGGACCTGGATGCCCAGCACGTTGCGGGTGGTGTGCGCGGCGCCACCGCCGAAGCCGACCAGGACGCCGGCCGCGCCGGTGCGCATCAGGTGCAGGGCCGCGGTGTACGTGGCGCAGCCGCCGACGATGACCGGGACGTCGAGCTCGTAGATGAACTGCTTGAGGTTCAGCGGCTCGGCGGCGCCCGAGACGTGCTCCGCGGAGACGGTGGTGCCGCGGATCACGAAGATGTCCACGCCCGCGTCGACGACGGCCTTGGAGAACTGGACGGTGCGCTGCGGGGAGAGCGCGGCGGCGGTGACCACGCCGGAGTCGCGGACCTCCTTGATGCGCTGCCCGATCAGGTCGGCCTGGATCGGCGCGGAGTAGATCTCCTGGAGGCGGCGGGTGGCGGACTCCTCGTCGAGCTCGGCGATCTCGTCGAGCAGCGGCTGCGGGTCCTCGTGGCGGGTCCACAGGCCTTCGAGGTTCAGGACGCCGAGACCGCCGAGCTCACCGATGCGGATGGCGGTCTGCGGGGAGACCACCGAGTCCATGGGGGCGGCCAGGAACGGGAGCTCGAAGCGGTACGCGTCGATCTGCCAGGCGATGGAGACCTCCTTCGGGTCCCGCGTACGCCGGCTCGGGACGATGGCGATGTCGTCGAACGCGTACGCCCTGCGGCCGCGCTTGCCGCGCCCGATCTCGATCTCAGTCACGTGTGGTGGCCTTTCCCTCTGGGTCTGCCCGTCCAGTATCCCCGAAGGCCGGGGACTCGCGTTCCGGCTTCCGCTGTACGGACGGCCCCGGCGCCGGGGCGGCCCCCGGTCAGGGGCGGGCACGGCGCAGGGGCGGGCCCGTGGACCGGACCCGCCCCTGCGCCGTCACCGCTCAGCCCTTGCGGGAGTAGTTCGGCGCCTCGACCGTCATCTGGATGTCGTGCGGGTGGCTCTCCTTCAGGCCCGCCGAGGTGATCCGGACGAACCGGCCGCGGTCCTGGAGCTCCGGGACCGTGCGGCCGCCGACGTAGAACATCGACTGGCGCAGGCCGCCGACGAGCTGGTGCACGACCGCGGCGAGCGGGCCGCGGTAGGGCACCTGGCCCTCGATGCCCTCGGGGATGAGCTTGTCGTCGCCGCCCACGCCCTCCTGGAAGTAGCGGTCCTTGGAGAAGGACTTGCGGTCGCCGCGGGACTGCATCGCGCCGAGCGAGCCCATGCCGCGGTACGACTTGAACTGCTTGCCGTTGATGAAGAGCAGCTCGCCGGGGGACTCCTCGCAGCCCGCGAGCAGCGAGCCGAGCATCACCGTGTCGGCGCCCGCGACGAGGGCCTTGGCGATGTCGCCGGAGTACTGCAGGCCGCCGTCGCCGATGACCGGGACGCCCGCGGCCTTGGCGGCCAGCGCGGCCTCGTAGATGGCGGTGACCTGCGGGACGCCGATGCCGGCGACGACGCGGGTGGTGCAGATGGAGCCGGGGCCCACGCCGACCTTGATTCCGTCCGCGCCGGCGTCGACCAGGGCCTGGGCGCCGTCGCGGGTGGCGACGTTGCCGCCGATGACGTCGACGCCGCAGTTCGACTTGATCTTGGCGACCATGTCGCCGACCAGCCGGGAGTGGCCGTGCGCCGTGTCGACGACGATGAAGTCGACGCCGGCCTCGACGAGGGCCTGGGCGCGCTCGAAGGCGTCGCCGGCGACGCCGACGGCGGCGCCGACCAGGAGGCGGCCGTCCTTGTCCTTGGCGGCGTTCGGGTACTTCTCGGCCTTGACGAAGTCCTTGACCGTGATGAGGCCCTTGAGGACGCCCGCCTCGTCGACCAGCGGAAGCTTCTCGATCTTGTGGCGGCGCAGCAGCTCCATGGCGTCCACCCCGGAGATGCCGACCTTGCCCGTCACCAGCGGCATCGGGGTCATGACCTCCCGCACCTGGCGGCTGCGGTCCGACTCGAAGGCCATGTCGCGGTTGGTGACGATGCCGAGCAGCTTGCCGGCGGCGTCGGTGACCGGCACGCCGGAGATGCGGAACTTCGCGCACAGCTCGTCGGCCTCGCGCAGCGTCGCGTCCGGGTGCACCGTGATCGGGTCGCTGACCATGCCCGACTCGGAGCGCTTGACCAGGTCGACCTGGTTGGCCTGGTCGGCGATCGACAGGTTGCGGTGCAGCACGCCGACGCCGCCCTGGCGGGCCATCGCGATCGCCATGCGCGACTCGGTGACCTTGTCCATGGCGGCGGACAGCAGCGGGATGTTGACGCGGACGTTGCGCGAGATGAGCGAGGAGGTGTCGATCTCGTCCGGCGCCATGTCGGACGAGCCCGGCAGCAGCAGGACGTCGTCGTAGGTCAGCCCGAGCATGGCGAATTTGTCGGGCACTCCGTCGGCGTTGACAGTCATGACACCTTCCCAAATGGTCTTGCTCAGCGCGGATGTCCATGCTAACGGGATCGCGACGCGTCTCATTCCACGAGCGGGGTCACGGCCAAGTTTCGTCGCTTCCTCCTATTGATCGCCGGGCCTCGGCAGGCCATGGCGGAGCCGCAGGCCCCGCCCCTACTGCTCGGCGAGCGCGCGCAGCCGGCTGAGCGCCCGGTGCTGCGCGACCCGCACCGCGCCCGGGGACATCCCGAGCATCTGGCCGGTCTCCTCGGCGGTCAGCCCGACCGCGACCCGCAGCACGAGCAGCTCGCGCTGCGTCTCGGGCAGGTTGGCCAGCAGTTTCCGGGCCCAGGCGGCGTCGCTGCTGAGCAGCGCCCGCTCCTCGGGCCCGAGGGAGTCGTCCGGCCGCTCGGGCATCTCGTCGGAGGGGACGGCGGTGCTGCCCGGGTGGCGCATGGCGGCCCGCTGCAGGTCGGCGACCTTGTGCGCGGCGATGGCGAAGACGAAGGCCTCGAAGGGGCGGCCGGTGTCCCGGTAGCGCGGCAGCGCCATCAGGACGGCGACGCAGACCTCCTGGGCCAGGTCCTCCACGAAGTGGCGGGCGTCCCCCGGGAGCCGGGAGAGCCGGGTGCGGCAGTAGCGGATGGCCAGTGGGTGCACGAAGGCGAGCAGGTCATGGGTGGCCTGCTCGTCGCCTTCCACGGCCCGGCGCACGAGCGCGCTGACGGCCTCGGCGCTGTTGCCCTTGGCGGCTCCGGTGGGGCCCGTGGCCGCAGCGGAGCCGGTGGCCTCGTCGTCGCGCATCAATCCATGGTGCCTTGGCGCCGGAGCGTTCGCGGCACCACGGTCCGTGTTGTGCATCGAAGCGTTATGAGCGGGTGCGCCTGAGCTCTTCACTTGCACGCTCCCCTCCCGCTCGCCCGAAAACTCCCCGAGGCCCCATCCCAGAAATGCGCCACACACTCAAGCATGCGGCATCGCGCACGAAGCGACACGTCCCCCGGATTGTGCCCCGCCAATCCCCGGCTACGCACGGGTACGGCCGGGAGCGGGGGGGGCCGGAAACCTCGGGAGCACCCCGGAACCCCGGGCGGGCACGCCGGGCGGGTCGGCGCGCCGCCCCGCCCGCCTGCGGCGGACGGGACTGCTCTCAAGGGGCCTCGGTCAGCGGACCAGACCCCAGCGGAAGCCGAGCGCCACGGCGTGGGCCCGGTCCGAGGCGCCCAGCTTCTTGAACAGCCGGCGGGCGTGCGTCTTGACCGTGTCCTCGGAGAGGAAGAGCTCGCGCCCGATCTCCGCGTTGGACCGGCCGTGGCTCATCCCCTCCAGCACCTGGATCTCGCGCGCGGTGAGGGTGGGCGCGGCGCCCATCTCGGCCGAGCGGAGCCGGCGCGGGGCCAGCCGCCAGGTCGGGTCGGCGAGCGCCTGGGTGACGGTGGCCCGCAGTTCGGCGCGCGAGGCGTCCTTGTGCAGGTAGCCGCGGGCGCCGGCGGCGACCGCGAGGGCCACGCCGTCGAGGTCCTCGGCGACCGTCAGCATGATGATGCGGGCGCCCGGATCGGCGGAGAGCAGCCGGCGCACCGTCTCCACACCGCCGAGCCCGGGCATCCGTACGTCCATGAGAATCAGGTCGGAGCGGTCGGCACCCCAGCGGCGGAGGACTTCCTCGCCGTTGGCAGCCGTCGTCACGCGCTCGACGCCGGGCACGGTGGCAACCGCGCGACGGAGCGCCTCTCGGGCAAGCGGGGAGTCGTCGCAGACGAGGACGGAAGTCATGACCGCCCTCCGGAGCTGCTGATGCGCGTCACCTTGAGCCTCCAGGCTGGTACGTATCGTCACCTGTGCGGTCGATGCTCTCGGACACCTGTCCGGGAACGCTTTGGTTCAACCGCCTTCGCTCTCTCAACGATGGTCACTCGAAAGAGTTACGGGTCGGACGGACACCTTCGGCACTCTACGTGAGGGCGCGATCACACCATCGGCGCCACTCGCCAACTGTCCTCCATCTGGAGCTATGCCCTATTTGGCGGCTTTCCTTCCGTTCAGGCAGTGTCTGACGCTAGATTCCCAATGAGTCATATTTACATCTACTACGACAGTAGGTGTGGTAGGTGTGGAGACTTGGACCGTATTCGTCTCAGTACCGGCACCAAGAGGACTACCCATGGCAGATTTCTCCCGCCTCCCCGGACCGAACGCCGACCTCTGGGACTGGCAGCTGCTGGCCGCCTGCCGCGGAGTCGACAGCTCCCTCTTCTTCCACCCGGAGGGCGAGCGGGGCGCGGCCAGGAGCGCGCGCGAGGCCTCCGCTAAAGAGGTCTGCATGCGATGCCCGGTGCGTTCGGAATGCGCCGCGCACGCACTCGCCGTCCGCGAGCCCTACGGGGTGTGGGGCGGCCTCACCGAGGACGAGCGCGAGGAACTGATGGGCCGGGCCCGCCATCGACTGATCCCCGCGTCGAGCACCGTCGGGCGAACCCCTCCGGACTGACGGCCGCCCGGACGCCGCCGCAGGGGCGGGCGCCTCAGGACCGGATGCCGCAGGACAGGTGTCGCACGACCAGGCGTCGCGCAGCCAGTGCGCACCGCCGGATGTCGCACAACAGCACGCAGAAGAACAGCACGCAGAAACGTTTCCTCACCCGGTGGTGAGCCACGGGCGGGGCCGCCGTGCGCCGCTCAGCGCGCGGCGGCCCGCTCCAGCTCGGCCAGGGTCTCCGCCACGGCCGGTACGCGGGCCAGGTCGGGCAGCGTCAGCGCCACGACCTCCCGCTCCACGGCCGGCTCCACGGTCAGCGTGCTCACGCCCTTGGCCCGTACGGACTCCAGCGCGAGCTCCGGCAGTACGGCGACGCCCAGCCCGGCGCCGACGAGGCCCGCCACGGCCGGGTAGTCGTCGGTGGCGAAGTCGATGCGCGGGGTGAAGCCGACGCCCTCGCACACCTCGACCAGATGGCGGCGGCAGCGCGGGCAGCCCGCGATCCAGGGCTCGTCCGCCAGCTCGGCCATGCCTAGCCTCTCGGCACCGGCCAGCCGGTGCCCCTCGGGCACCAACCCGACGAGGCGGTCCGTCAGCAGGGGCCGCACGACGAGGTCGTCCCACTCGGCGGAGGCCGCGGTCCCGACGTAGCGGAAGGCCAGCGCCACGTCGCAGTCGCCGTCGCGCAGCATCTCCACCGAACGCGGCGGCTCGGCCTCGACCAGCGAGATCCGCGTGCCCGGGTGTGCGGCCCGCATCGCGGCGAGCGCCGTCGGGACCAGGGTGGAGCTGCCGCTGGGGAAGGACACGAGCCGGACCCGGCCGGCGCGCAGCCCGGCGATGGCCGCGACCTCCTCCTCGGCGGCGGTCAGCCCGGCCAGGATCCCGGCGGCGTGCCGGACCAGGGCGGCGCCGGCCTGGGTGAGCCGCATCTCGCGACCGGCGCGGATCAGCAGCGGGGTGCCGGCCGACTGCTCCAGCGCCTTCATCTGCTGGGAGACGGCGGGCTGGGTGCAGCCGAGTTCGCGGGCGGCGGCGGAGAAGGAGCCGGTGTCGGCCACGGCGCGCAGGACCCGGAGATGGCGTGCCTCGATCATTCTTCGAGCATAAGCCCGGCTTTGATGGCGGCGCACATACTCCCGTGCCCCTTTGAGGGTCCTCGGCTAGCGTGTGCCCATGGTGCCCAAGCATGTGATCTCCGTGAACCTCGGCCGGGCGACGGCCGTCGACTACACCACCGCCGAGGGCGGGGTGACCGGGATCGGCAAGCGGCCGGCCCCCGGCCCGGTCCGGGTCTTCGCCCCCGGCCCCAAGGGGGTCGGCGCGAGCGGGATGGAGGGTGACGCCGTCTGCGACCTGCGCCACCACGGCGGCGAGCACCAGGCGGTGTACGCCTACGCGCGCGAGGACCTGGACTGGTGGGAGGACGAGCTGGGGCGCGAACTGCCCGGCGGGATCTTCGGGGAGAACCTCACCACCTCCGGCATCGACGTGACCGGCGCGCTCCTCGGCGAACGCTGGCGGATCGGCGCCGACCTCGTCCTGGAGGTGGCCTCGGCGCGCATCCCGTGCGCCACCTTCCAGGGGGCGCTCGGTGAGCCGGGCTGGGTCAAGCGGTACACGCAGGCCGTACGGCCGGGCGCGTACCTGCGCGTGCTGCAGGAGGGGGAGGTCTCGGCCGGGGACGCGGTGGAGGTGGTCAGCCGCCCGGACCACGACGTGACGGTGGGGCTCTGGTTCCGGGCCTTCACCCTCGAACGGGCGCTGCTCCCGCGGACCCTGGCGGCCGGCGCGGCGATGGAGCCGAAGGCCCACGAGGAGGTCCGCGCCCACCTGGAGAAGTACGGGAAGTAGTCGGCCGGCGACGGGCCGCCGATGAGCCCGCGACCCCCGCAGGGGGGAAAGCGGACGAAGTGGTACCGCCAGGGCGGGCCCGCTCCGGACTGTCGTCCGGGGCGGCTAGGTTGCGCACATGACGACTGCGCTGATCACTGGATCCACGGCGGGCATCGGCGCCGCCTTCGCCCGCAAGCTCGCCGCCCAGGGCCACAACCTCGTGCTGGTCGCCCGCGACACCGCGCGCCTCGCCGAGCAGGCCACGGAACTGCACGACCGGCACGGCATCGAGGCCGAGGTGCTGACGGCGGACCTGTCGACCGAGGCGGGCATCGCCGCGGTCGAGCGGCGCCTCGACGACCGGACGCACCCGGTGGACCTGCTGGTCAACAACGCCGGGTTCGGCAACAAGGGCCGCTACCTCGAGGTCTCCATGGCCGACGAGCTGACCATGCTGAAGGTGCACGTCGAGGCGGTGCTGCGGCTGACCTCGGCGGCCACCGCGTCGATGCGCTCGCGCGGCCGCGGCGGCGTCATCAACGTGGCCTCGGTGGCGGCCTTCGTGCCGCGGGGCACGTACGGCGCCAGCAAGGCCTGGGTCGTGCAGTTCACCCAGGGCGCGGCGCGGGACCTGGCCGGGTCGGGCGTGCGGCTGATGGCGCTGTGCCCCGGCTTCGTGCGGACGGAGTTCCACCAGCGGGCCGGCATGGGCACGGACAACATCCCCAACTGGATGTGGTTGGACGCCGACAAGCTGGTGGCGGCGGCCCTCGACGACCTGGCGCGCGGCAAGACGGTCTCGGTCCCGGACCCGCGGTACAAGGCGCTGATGGGCGTGGTGAAGCTGACGCCGCGCGGGCTGCTGGGCGGGTTGTCCTCGCGTACGGGCCGCAAGTACGGGCCCCGGTAGCCCAAGGCGACGGGCGGCGGCCCGCATCGACAAACCGGCCGAACGGATGAAATCTCCCTAAACTGGACGTATCCCTTCCAGCCCGGGAGACGCCATGACATTCGTACAAATTGTCGATTACGAGACCAGCAGGCCCGAGGCCGTCAACGATCTGCTCGACCGCTACCTGGAGCAGACCAACGGCAAGCGCACCGTGACGCACAGCGTCCTCGGCAGGGACCGCGAATCCGAGACGCACTATGTCGACGTGGTCGAATTCCCGTCGTACGAAGACGCCATGAAGAACTCTCACCTCCCGGAGACGGACAAGATGTTCCAGGAGATGGTGGCTCTCTGCGACGGGATGCCGCGGTTCACCAACCTCGACGTGGTCCGCGACGAGCACCTCAACACCCTGCTCGCGAACCGGATGCTCGACGACGTCGCGACGCGGGGGGACCTGGACGCCATCGAGGAGATCTTCGCGGCCGACTACCGCGACCACGACATCAGCAACCCCGTCGACAAGATGGGGCGCGAGGGCATCCGCGAGGACTGCCAGATGTGGCGGGCCGCCTTCGACTTCTCCTTCACCCGTGACGCGCAGGTGGCCCAGGACGACTACGTCACCACGCTGTGGACCTGGACCGGCAAGCACAAGGGCGAGTTCATGGGCATCGCCCCGACCGGCAAGACCTGCACGATGACCGGCACCACGGTCTTCCGGTGCGAGGACGGAATGATCAAGGAAGGCTGGTGGCACTACGACGCCATGCGCCTGATGCGGGAGCTCGGCGCGATGTAGCAGCCCCACCGGGCGGGGCGCACACGGCGAAGGCCCCGGCCCCACCACTGGACAGCGGCGGGGCCCGGGGCCTTTCGGCGTGGTCGGTACCGCGCCGGGTCAGCGCCCGGCGCGGTCAGGACCGACGGGTCAGTGGCTGTGGCCGTGACCGTGGCCGTGCCCGTGACCGTTGGCCTCTTCCTCTTCCTTCTTCTCGACGACCAGGGTCTCGGTCGTGAGCAGCAGGGAGGCGATGGAGGCGGCGTTCTCCAGGGCGGAGCGGGTGACCTTGACCGGGTCGATGACGCCGGCCTTGACCAGGTCGCCGTACTCGCCGGTGGCGGCGTTGAAGCCGTTGCCCTTCTCCAGCTCGCCCACCTTGGAGGTGATGACGTAGCCCTCGAGGCCGGCGTTCTCGGCGATCCAGCGCAGCGGCTCGACGGCGGCGCGGCGGACGACCGCGACACCCGTGCCCTCGTCGCCGGTCAGCCCGAGGTTGTCCTCCAGGACCTTGACGGCGTGGACCAGCGCGGAGCCACCACCGGAGACGATGCCCTCCTCGACCGCGGCGCGGGTCGCGGAGATGGCGTCCTCCAGACGGTGCTTCTTCTCCTTCAGCTCCACCTCGGTGGCGGCGCCGACCTTGATGACGCAGACGCCGCCGGCGAGCTTCGCCAGGCGCTCCTGCAGCTTCTCGCGGTCCCAGTCCGAGTCGGTCGCCTCGATCTCGCCCTTGATCTGGTTGACGCGGCCGAGCACGTCCTCGGCGGTGCCGGCACCGTCGACGATCGTGGTGTCGTCCTTGGTGATGGTCACGCGGCGCGCGGTGCCCAGGACGTCCAGGCCGGCCTGGTCGAGCTTGAGGCCGACCTCCTCGGCGATGACGGTGGCACCGGTGAGGGTGGCCATGTCCTGCAGCATCGCCTTGCGGCGGTCACCGAAGCCGGGCGCCTTGACGGCGACCGCGTTGAAGGTGCCGCGGATCTTGTTGACGACGAGGGTGGAGAGGGCCTCGCCCTCGACGTCCTCGGCGATGATCAGCAGCGGCTTGGAGCCACCCGACTGGATGACCTTCTCCAGCAGCGGCAGCAGGTCCTGGATCGCGGAGATCTTGCCCTGGTGGATCAGGATGAAGGGGTCCTCGAGGACGGCCTCCATGCGCTCCTGGTCCGTGACGAAGTACGGCGACAGGTAGCCCTTGTCGAAGGCCATGCCCTCGGTGAACTCCAGCTCCAGGCCGAAGGCGTTGGACTCCTCGACGGTGATGACACCGTCCTTGCCCACCTTGTCCATCGCCTCGGCGATGAGCTCGCCGACCTGCTGGTCCTGCGCGGACAGCGCGGCCACGGCGGCGATGTCGGACTTGTCCTCGATCGGACGGGCGGTGTCGAGGAGCTCGGCGGACACGGCCTTGACCGCGGCGTCGATGCCCTTCTTCAGGGCGGCCGGGGAGGCACCCGCGGCGACGTTGCGCAGACCCTCGCGGACCAGCGCCTGGGCCAGCACGGTGGCGGTGGTGGTGCCGTCACCCGCGATGTCGTTGGTCTTGGTCGCCACCTCCTTCACCAGCTGCGCGCCGAGGTTCTCGTACGGGTCGTCCAGCTCGACCTCGCGGGCGATGGTGACACCGTCGTTGGTGATGGTGGGGGCGCCGAACTTCTTGTCGATGACGACGTTGCGGCCCTTGGGGCCGATCGTCACCTTGACCGTGTCGGCAAGCTTGTTGACGCCGCGCTCGAGGGCGCGACGGGCGTCCTCGTCGAACTTCAGGATCTTCGCCATGGGAGCGGTTCAGCCCTCTCGGAAAACTCGGGGTTCAACGACCGGCGCCCCTCGCCGCCCGGCAATCAGCGGGGTGACCAGGGGCGCAGATCAAAGCAGTGCTGGGAGAAGTGAATTACTTCTCGATGATCGCGAGCACGTCGCGAGCCGAGAGGACGAGGTACTCCTCGCCGCTGTACTTCACCTCGGTGCCGCCGTACTTGCTGTACAGCACGATGTCGCCGACGTTGACGTCCAGCGGGAGACGCTGGCCGTCCTCGAAGCGGCCCGGGCCCACGGCGAGGACGACGCCCTCCTGGGGCTTCTCCTTCGCGGTGTCCGGGATGACCAGGCCGGAGGCCGTGGTCTGCTCGGCGTCGAGCGGCTGGACCACGATGCGGTCTTCAAGCGGCTTGATGGCAACCTTGGAGCTGGTGGTCGTCACGATCCGACCTCCCCCTTCGGAGATCTCACGGGGTTAACTGTCTGAGGTGGCGACCAGGTGGATCCGTCGTCGCGGGTGCCGGACCTGCCCGTCGCTGTGTTGGCACTCCCCTGGGGCGAGTGCCAGGTGCGAGACTATTCCGGCGATTAGCACTCGGTCAAGCGGAGTGCCAATACGGTCCCCCGGGTTCGCACATCCGGCCACCTCGGAGGCCCGGTCGGCCGGATCCCGACGGCTCCCCACCAGCGCTTCCCCGCTCCGACCCGCCACCCGGGCGAACCGGAAGGAACCCCGGGAAGATCGTCGTCGTCTTAGACGATATGAAGATAAAGCGCCCCATTGACGGCCAGATCGGACCGACGTGCGGGGGCTGAGGCCGCCGACGGCGGCCGGAGCCCGCCGCCGCACCGAGGCGCTGCTGCTCGTCTTCGTCGTCGGCATCACCGTCCTCGGGCACGCGAGCGCCGGCCTGGGGCTGAACGGCGAGCTGCCGGTCGACCTCTCGGGCTTCGCGATCAGCATGGGACTGCTGGCCCTGGTGGCCCACCTGGGCGTACGCCGGTTCGCCGCGTACGCCGATCCGCTGATCCTGCCGCTGGCGATGCTGCTGACCGGGCTCGGGCTGGTGCTGCTGCACCGGCTCGACCAGTCGTACATCGAGCGGTACGGCGCCGAGGCCAACGCCCCCGGCCAGCTGGTGTGGACGGTGATCGGGGTGGCGGCCTGCCTGCTGGTGGTGGCGCTGCTGCGGGACCACCGGCTGCTCCAGCGGTTCATCTACCTCACGATGGCCGCGGCGCTGGTGCTGCTCATCGCGCCGGCGTTCTCGCCCGCGGACACGTACGGGGCGAAGCGCTGGATCGTCATCGGCGGCTTCTCCGCGCAGCCGGGCGAGTTCGTGAAGATCATGATCGCGGTCTTCTTCGCCGGCTACCTGGTGGTCCACCGCGACTCGCTCGCCCTGACCGGCCGGCGGTTCCTCGGCCTGAGGCTGCCGCCGATGCGCCAGCTCGCCCCCATCGCCACCGTGTGGGTCCTGTCGATGCTGGTGCTGGTCTTCGAACGGGACCTGGGCACCTCGCTGATCTTCTTCGGCGTCTTCGTGGTGATGCTGTACGTCGCCACCGAGCGCACGAGTTGGATCGTGTGCGGGCTGGTCATGGCCGCGGCCGGCGCGTTCGTCGTCGGCTCGACCGAGCCGCACGTGAAGGCGCGCGTGGCCGCCTGGCTGAACCCGCTGTCGTACTACTGGCAGGAGCGGCCGCCGGGGGTCACCTCGGACCAGTCGGCGCAGGCCCTGTTCAGCTTCGGCACCGGCGGCGTCTCGGGCACGGGGCTCGGCCTCGGACATCCCGAGCTGATCAAGTTCGCCGGGCGCAGCGACTTCATCCTGACGACGGTGGGCGAGGAGCTGGGCCTGGCCGGGGTGATGGCGGTGCTGCTCCTGTACGGGCTCCTCGTGCAGCGGGGGCTGCGGATGGCGCTGGGCGCCCGCGACCCGTTCGGGAAGCTGCTGGCGGTCGGCCTGTCGGCCGCGCTGGCGCTCCAGGTGTTCGTGGTGGCGGGCGGCGTGACCGGGCTGATCCCGCTGACCGGCAAGGCGCTGCCGTTCCTGGCGAAGGGCGGCTCGTCCCTCCTGGCCAACTGGATCATGATCGCGCTGCTGCTGCGGATCAGTGACAGCGCGGAGCGCCAGCGCCTGGCGGACCGCCGCGGCCCGGTGGAGACCGTGATCACGGCGGTGGTGGCGGCCGGGCGGGGCTGAGGGGGCCGCGGGGCGCTGCTCCGGGGGCGACGGACGCGGGGGCGCCACTGCGGCGCGCCGGCCGGCCGCGGACGCCGGGCGTCTCAGCCGCCGTCCGCGGACTCCATCACCCGTCTGGCCGCCTCGGCCTCGGCCGCGGGGGGCGACAGCTCGGACAGGGTGTCGAGGTCGTGGTCCTTCGCCAACTCCTGCTCCCAGGCGTCGGCCAGCTCCTGCTGCCGGGCGGGCGGCAGCTCTCGGACCTTCTCCCGGTGTTCGGGGCTCAGGGCGTTCAGGAAACGCTCGACGGTGTCGATCGGCATCGCTTCGCCTCCCGGTTCGGCGGGGGTGTGCGTCCATTCCTCCCGCGGCGAACCGGCCCCGTACCCCGCGCCTCCCGTCCTTCACCCGAACGGGTCGTGTTCCGCGGTCCCGTGCGGTCACAGGTTGCGGTCACAGCACTAGAGGTAGTCCTCCAGGCGGCCTATGCGGAAGCCCTGTTGCTGGATGCTCTGGAGCATGCGGGTGGTCATCTGGACCTCCGTCGCGCCCTTGAGCTCGGAGGGGCCGCGGAAGTGGGCCAGGATGATGTCGCCGGGCCTGAGGCCGGAGCCCTCGGCGTACTGGAAGTTGTTGATCTGCATCGACGCCCGCCACAGGACCACCTGCGAGATGCCGCATTCGGCGGCCGCCTTGAGCGTGTCGTCGTTGTAGTTGCCGAACGGCGGGCGGAAGCGGGTGGGCTTGGTCCCGAAGCGCTTCTCCAGGCGTTCCTGCTGACCGCATATCTCCTTCTTCTGCGCCGCGAAAGGCAGGGTCCGGAGGTTCGGGTGGGTCAGGGTGTGGTTGTTGATGGTGCTGCCGGAGCCGTTGTCCCGGAGCTTCTCGAAGTGCCCGTAGTCCGAGGACGCGACGTTGTCGGTCAGGTACATGCCGATCGGCAGCTTCAGGTCGGCCGCCATCTTCAGGAACTCGGGGTCCTTCTCGGCGCCGTCGTCGAAGGTCAGGAAGACGACCTTCTCCGTGGCCGGCACGGGTATTCGGTCCACGACCTGTGCCCTGCCCGGAGCGGCCGGCGGCAGGGACGGCTTCTGCGCCGGCTTCGGCGCGTACTGCACCGGGGCGGTCAGCCCCCACTTCCGGTAGGCGTCGCCGTCGCCGGCGGCCGAGGGCGACGCGGTGCCCCGGGCGTCCGCCCCGGACGAGGCCGAGGGGCTCGGCTGCTCGTGGGTGGCCTTGCGGCCGAGCCGCTCGATGGGGTCGACGCTGTTCCCGCACCCCGTCAGGGACAGCGCGAGCGCGCCGGCCGCCAGCGTCCCGGCCACCAGCCGGCGCGCGTACCTCACAAGTAGTCCTCCAGGCGGGCCACGGCGTACCCCTTGTCCGTGACGGTCTTCATGACGTTGCGGACCAGGTCGGGCATGCTGCCCTCCCAGTCCTCGCGACCCCGGAAATGCGTGAGGATGATGTCTCCGGGATGCAGGTCGCGGTCCCGTTCACGGTAGTCCATCCGCTTCGGGAACGCCTCCGCGTTCCACAGCGGAACCGCTTTGATGCCACAGGACTTGGCCGCGCGCAGGGTGTCCTCGTTGTAGTTCCCGTACGGCGGGCGGAAGGCCGTC
Organism: Streptomyces pallidus (ex Mingjun et al. 2026); assembly: GCF_051550185.1. Lineage (NCBI taxonomy): Bacteria > Bacillati > Actinomycetota > Actinomycetes > Kitasatosporales > Streptomycetaceae > Streptomyces > Streptomyces pallidus (ex Mingjun et al. 2026). The sequence continues at coordinate 3,282,162 of NZ_CP196181.1, forward strand.
GGCCGCTTGCCGAACATCCTCTGCATCGTGTCCTGCTGACCGCAGATCTCCTCGCGCTGCTTCTCGTACGACAGCGCGGGCAGGTAGCGGTGGTTGACGGAGTGGTTGTTCAGGGTGACGCCGGCCGCCTGCATCTCCTTGAAGTAGGAGTAGTCGTCGCGGACGAGGTAGTCGCTGAGGAACGCCGTGTACGGGATCCTCAACTCCTGCATCATCTTCAGGAACTCGGGGTCCTTCTCCGCGCCGTCGTCGAACGTCAGGAAGACGACCTTGTCCTTCGTCGGGATCGTGGTGAAGACGGGCGGGAGGTTTTCGTGGCCGTCCACCTCGAAGCCTTCCCGGGTGGTGAGCTCGGGCTTGCCCTTCGGTGCCGGCGGCGCCTCCAGCGGCGGCTTGGCCAGCTTCCACTTCTTCGCCGCGACGAGCCGGGCCTGCCGGGCGGCGGGCCCCCGCTGTTCACCGCGGGCGCCCAGCGCCGCGCCGGCCTTGCCGCTCCCGGTCGGGTCGGGGGTGCCACCGGAGTCCCCGGAGCCGCAGGCCGTTCCCAGGGCGGCGACGAGCAGGGCGGAAAGGACGACCCCGGCCCGGCCGCGCGAGCCGGCGGTGCGCCGGCGACCGTGAAGCGTCTTTTGTTTCTTTTGTCGTACTAGCTGCATAGCAGCGGATCCTGACACCGCCACGGCGCTCCGCCCCGCCGACACCGCGAACGGAAGACGACCTTCCATCGAGTGGCGCACACTGACCGACAATGAGGCGGTGACCCCCGAAGACTTCGCCGCCCTCCTGACCCCCGAGGGCCGCGCCCTCCTGGACTCGCTCCGCGACTACGACCCGGGCCAGGAGCTCGCCGTCGCCACCCGGCTGCGCCGCGAGCACCCCGCGCCGCTGGTCTCCGCCGCGCTCGGGCAGGCCCGGCTGCGGCAGCGCGCGGCGGCCAAGTTCGGGGAGGACGCGTTCCGGATGTACTTCACCCCCGGCGGCGCCGAGATGGCCACCCGCGCCCCGGTCGCCGCGTACCGGGCCGAGCGGTTCGCGGCACTCGGCGTGCGCAGCGTCGCCGACCTGTGCTGCGGGATCGGCGGGGACGCCCTGGCCCTGGCCCGGCTCGGCATCCGGGTGCTGGCGGTGGACCGCGACCCGTTGACCGCCGCCGTCGCCCGGGCCAACGCGGAGGCGTTGGGGCTGGCGGACCTGGTCGAGGTCGTCGAGGCGGACGTCACCGGTGTCGACACCTCCGGATACGACGCCGTGTTCCTCGACCCGGCCCGGCGCGGGGGGCGGGGCCGGGTGTTCGATCCGGAGGGCTACTCGCCGCCGCTGTCCTGGGCCGTGCAGGCGGCCCGTACGGCGCGCCGTGCGGCCATCAAGATCGCCCCCGGGATCCCCCACGAGGCGGTGCCGGAGCAGGCCGAGGCCGAGTGGATCTCCGACCACGGGGACGTGAAGGAGGCCGTGCTGTGGTTCGGGACCGACCCCGGGACCGTCCGCGCGACCCTGCTGCCCGGCCCGCGGACCCTGCGCACCGCCGGCCCGCTCCCCGACGCGGAGGTCGGCCCGGTCGGCCGCTGGCTGTACGAGCCCGACGGCGCCGTGATCCGCGCCCACCTCGTCGCCGCCGTCGCGGAGCAGCTCGGCGGCCGGCTCATCGACCCGACCATCGCCTACATCACCTCGGACGAGCTGCGCGCGACGCCGTACGCGACCGCGTACGAGATCACCGACGTGCTGCCGTTCGGCCTGAAGAAGCTCAAGGCGCTGCTGCGCGAGCGCGAGGTCGGCATCCTGACCGTGAAGAAGCGCGGCTCGGCCATCGAGCCGGAGGAGCTGCGCAAGAAGGTCAAGCCGCAGGGGCGGAACGCGGCGACGGTGTTCCTGACCCGGGTCGCCGGCGCCCCGTCGATGCTGATCGGATCGCCGGTCAGCGCCCCGTAGCGGCGGGCGGGCGGAGCCGGGAGGGCGCGCCCGGCCCGGCGGCCGCGCACGCCGGCCCCTGACGGTGCCCCGGCAGGGCGGTGACCCCCGGGACGGCGCGGGGCCGCCCGGTGCGGGACGGCGCGGGGCGGCCCGGTGCGGGACGGCGCGGGGCGGCCCGGGCCCCGCCGGGGGCTCAGGACCCGCCGGTGCCGGAGGTCTCCGCGTCCACCGACTCGAACCGCCAGCGGTGCACCGGCCGGGTGATCAGGTCCGCCGCGGGCTCCGGCAGCTCGGGGAGGTCGGCCGCCAGGCCCTCGGGCGCCTCCCACCAGGTGATCACCAGCACCCGGTCCTGCGGGGCCCGCAGGACCTCCCGGCGCACCGGCTCCCGGGCGAGGACCTGCGAGCGGGCCCACTCCAGCAGCTCGGCGCCGCGGCCGCCGGTGGCGCGGGCCTCCCACATCAGGGCGACGGTGCTCACGAGTACAGGTTGTCCTTGCTCAGCTCGTGCACGTGGTCGTGGTCGTGGGCGTGCCCATGACCGTGGCCGTGCGGGTGGCCGTGCTCGTCCCCGTCCGCCGCGCCGGTGCCCGGCACGTGCGGGTCCGTCACCGGCAGCGAGGAGTCCGCCGACAGGTCCCAGTCCGAGGCGGGACGGTTCCGCCTGACCATCTCCGCGCCCAGCGCCGCGACCATCGCCCCGTTGTCCGTGCACAGCTTCGGCCGCGGCACGCGCAGGATGATCCCCGCGTCGTCGCAGCGCTCCTGCGCGAGCGCCCGCAGCCGGGAGTTGGCGGCGACGCCGCCGCCGATCATCAGGTGGTCGACGCCCTCGTCCTTGCAGGCGCGGATCGCCTTGCGGGTCAGCACGTCCACCACGGCCTCCTGGAAGGACGCCGCGACGTCGCGCACCGGCACCTCCTCGCCCGCGTTCCGCTTCGCCTCGATCCAGCGGGCGACGGCCGTCTTGAGCCCGGAGAAGGAGAAGTCGTACGCCGGGTCGCGCGACCCGGTCAGCCCGCGCGGGAAGTTGATCGCCTTCGGGTCGCCCTCCTTGGCCAGCCGGTCGATGACCGGGCCGCCGGGGAAGCCGAGGTGCAGTACGCGCGCGATCTTGTCGAAGGCCTCGCCGGCCGCGTCGTCGATGGTCGCGCCCAGCGGCCGCACGTCGGAGGTGATGTCCGGGGCGAGCAGCAGGGAGGAGTGCCCGCCGGAGACGAGCAGCGCCATGGTCGGCTCGGGCAGCGGGCCGTGCTCCAGCTGGTCCACGCAGATGTGCGAGGCCAGGTGGTTCACCCCGTACAGCGGCTTGCCGAGGGCGTACGCGTACGCCTTGGCGGCCGACACGCCGACCAGCAGGGCCCCCGCGAGGCCGGGGCCGGCGGTGACCGCGATGCCGTCGAGGTCGCGGGCGCTGACCCCGGCCTCCTTCAGGGCGCGCTCGATGGTCGGGACCATCGCCTCCAGGTGGGCGCGGGAGGCCACCTCGGGCACGACGCCGCCGAAGCGGGCGTGCTCGTCGACGCTCGACGCGACCGCGTCCGCCAGCAGGGTGGTGCCGCGGACGATGCCGACGCCGGTCTCGTCGCAGGAGGTCTCGATGCCGAGGACGAGGGGTTCGTCAGCCATGGGTCTCACCTTGTACGGGTCCGTCCGCGGGGACGGAGAGTGCGGGATCGGAAAGGCGCATCACGAGTGCGTCGACGTTGCCGGGCTGGTAGTAGCCCCGGCGGAAGCCGATCGGCTCGAACCCGAAGCGCTCGTAGAGCTTCTGGGCGCGGGTGTTGTCCACCCGTACCTCCAGCAGCACCTCGGCGCACTCGAACGCGGTGGCGGCCCGCAGCAGGTCGGTGAGGAGCCGGGCGCCGAGCCCGGTCCCCCACTGGTCGCGTGCGGCCGCGATGGTCTGTACGTCGGCCAGGTCGCCGGCGGCGGCCAGCCCGGCGTAGCCGACGATGCGGCGGCCGGCGCCCGCCGCGGACCCGCCCTCGGGAACGGCCTCGGCCACGACGTAGTGGCGGGTGGCGTGCGGGCCGCGGGCGTGGGCGAGCTCGGACCAGAACATTCCGGCGGACCAGGCGTCCTCGGGGAACAGCTCCTGCTCCAGTTCCAGTACGGGCGCGATGTCCCACCAGCGCATCTCGCGCAGTACTGCGGTACCGGTACCTGCGGTCACTGCGGGGTGACCACCTTGTAGTTCTTGGGCACCTGCGCGTCGGGCCGGCGCAGGTACAGCGGCGTCGGGGGCAGGAACTCCGCCCCGGCCGCGAGCCGGTGCACCGCCAGTGCCGCGAGGGCGGCGGCGCTCAGGTGCTCGGGGCCGCGCGCGTCGGTGAACACCTCCGGGTACAGCAGGGCGCCCTGGCCGACCGCGGGCAGCCCGGCGACCTGCTCGGCGATCTCGGCCGGGCGGTCCACGGCGGGCTCGCCGACCCGGGTGAGCGGGTCCTCGTAGCGGGCCCAGTAGACCTCCTTGCGCCGCGCGTCGGTGGCGACGGTGAAGGGGCCCTCGACGCCGGCGGCGCCCGCGGCGTACGCGAGGCCGTCGAGGGTGCACAGGCCGTGCACGGGGACGCCGAGGACGGAGGCGAACGTGGCCGCGGTGGCGAGGCCCACCCGCAGCCCGGTGTAGGGGCCGGGGCCGACGCCGACGACGATGCCGGTGAGGGCGTCGAGCTTCAGGCCGGCCTCGGCGAGGACCCGGTCCACCGACGGCAGCAGGAGCTCCCCGTGGCGGCGGGCGTCGACCTGGTGGGACTCGGCGAGGACGTTCTCGCCGTCGTGCAGGGCGACGGTGACGGCGGGCGTGGCGGTATCTACAGCGAGCAAGAGCACGCGAACAGCCTACGACTCCCCGGCCCCGGGCCCTCGCGGCCGGTCGCGGGGCGGCCCGGCTGCTACCTTCGACCCCAGGATTCGACCGCGGTATTCGAACCCCCGGACGCCGCCACGGCCCGGGGAACGGCCGGGACCCGGCGCACGGGGAAGCACGAGAGGTGGAGCAAGTGGGACGCAGCAGCTCGGGAATCGTGGCCGGGCTCACGGCCGCCGCACTCGCCGCGGTCGGGTTCCTCGGCTACCAGGCCTCCGCGACCGCCCCCGCGCCGTCCGCGCACGGGGCCGCACCGGCGGCGGAGCCCTCCGCCCAGCCGTCCGCACCGGCTCCCGGCCCGGCCAAGCCGAACGCCGTGCCGGCCGATTCCGGCACGGGTACGCGCGTCGTGTACTCGGCGGCCCTGAAGCGGGTGTGGCTGGTCACCGAGGACGGCAAGGAACCCAGGACCTTCGCGGTGGTGCCGAGCACGGTGCACCCGAAGCCGGGCACCTACCTGGTGAACTCCCGCTCGAACGCGGTCACGGGCTCGGACGGCGTGCCCATCGAGCACGTGGTGCGCTTCGCGACGGCCGAGGGCAGCGGCGTCGTGATCGGCTTCAGCGCCCGCGCCGACGGCCGGCTGCCCGAGCCCGACCCCACGCGGAAGACCGGTGGCATCCGGATGAGCCGGGCCGACGGCGACGCGATGTGGGCCTTCGCCACGATCAACTCCAAGGTCGTCGTCGTCCCCTGACCGGCCGCTGCCCGTCCCCTGACCCGCCGTTGGTTTTCACCCGGACGGAGGACTCAGGCCGCCTCGGGCTCCCGGGCGGCCCGTCCGCTGCGTCCGGGTACGCGGTCTGCGGCCGCGGCGACCGGTCCGGCGCCGGGCCGCCGGGCGGGCTCGCGCCCCGGCGGCGTCGAGACGGCGGCGGCGGCCGCGCCCGCGGCGAGCAGCACGCCCATGGGCACGGCGGGCGAGGCTCCCCTCGGCACGGTCGAGGTGCGGGGGTCGCGCGGTGCCGCTGCTCCTGTCGACATGGCTGCCTCCTGGCCCGGGCCGACCGTACTTAGGTAGGCCTAACCAGCCCTCCGTACCATGTGACCACGCGCGGCTCTTCCGGCGCAATATCTTCCCGACAGCCTGTCGGTACCTCGGGGGGCCGGCCCCCCGTCCGGCCCGTCCGGCCCCGTCCGGCGGTGTGCCGGGCCGGCCTCAGCCCGCCGTGACGGCCGCGAGGCCCGCCAGCAGGCCCGGAGCGGCCCAGCGCTCGCCGACACCGCGCACGCTGACCTCGCGCACGTCGTCCAGGACCTCCTCGTGGCCGACCGCCCGCGCGATCACCACGTGCAGCCGGTCCTCCGAGAGCTCCTCCACCTTGCCGTCGCCCCACTCGACGACGACCACGGACTCGGGCAGCGAGACGTCGAGGTCCAGGTCCTCCATCTCGTCCAGCCCGCCGCCCAGCCGGTACGCGTCCACGTGGACCAGCGCCGGCCCACCGCGCAGCGAGGGGTGCACCCGGGCGATCACGAACGTCGGCGAGGTCACCGCGCCCCGGACGCCGAGCCCCTCGCCGAGCCCGCGGGTCAGCGTGGTCTTGCCCGCGCCGAGCTCCCCGGTCAGCAGGACCAGGTCACCGGGGCGGAGCAGGCCGGCGATGCTGCGGCCCAGCGCCTGCATGGCCTCGGGCGAGTCGACGGTGATGCGTGCCCCGGCGGCGGCGCCTTCAGGGTCCCGCGACCCCTGCGCCGGGCTGAGCGGGGCTTCCAGCGGTACTTCTTCCATGTCCGCCAACGTTAGCCGCTGCGGGGACCGCACCGGTGCGCACGAGCAGCTCGGCGAGCAATCCGGTCACCGTCTGCGGGTACTCCAGCATCATCAGGTGCCCGGCCCGCTCCAGGACGACCAGCTCGGCGGCCGGCAGCGCGTCCTTGATGGCCTGGCTGTGCGCGGCCGGGGTGATCATGTCGCGGTCCCCGGCGACGACGGTGACGGGGATGTCCGCGAACCGCTGGAGGGCGGCGGTCTTGTCGTGGGCCTGGAAGGCCGGGTAGAACTCGGCGACCACGTCGATGGGCGTGGCCTCGATGAGCCGCTCCGCGAACCGCGCGACGCCCGGGTCCACCTCGCGCGGCGCTCCGAACGAGTACAGCTTGATCATGCCGGCGAAGAGGTCCGCGGTGGCCCGGCGGCCCCGTTCCACCAGCTCCACCTGCGAGCCGAGCACCTTGAGCACGGGCGGCAGGATGCGGCGCACCGCGCCCATCCCCACGGCGGGCAGACCGTACGTCACCTCGCCCAGCCGGCCGCTGGACGTGCCGACCAGCGCGACCCCGAGCACCCGGTCGCGCACCAGCTCCGGGTACTGCTCGGCGAACGCCATGATCGTCATGCCGCCCATCGAGTGCCCCACCAGGACCAGCGGGCCCTCCGGCGCGGCGGCGTCGATGACGGTCTTCAGGTCGCGGCCGAGCTGGTCGATCGAGACCGGGTCGCCGTCGGCCTGGGCGAAGCCGCGGGCGCTGCGGCCGTGGCTGCGCTGGTCCCAGTACACGGCGCGGATGAGGCCCCGCAGGGCGGCGCGCTGGAAGTGCCAGGAGTCCTGGCCCAGGCAGTAGCCGTGGCAGAACACCACGGTCGGCACGGGCGCGGCCTTGCGGCGCAGGCGGGGGCGCGACCGCTCCGCGGCGTCCCCGTCCGGCTCGTCGACCTCGTAGTGGAGCTCGGTGCCGTCCTCGGCGTAGGCGGCGCCCGGGGTCCCGCGCAGGGAGCCGTAGTCGCCGGCGGCGTCGAGGGCGAGGCGCGCCTTGCGGCGCACGCTGCGCCCGACCGTGATCCGTTCGACGGCGACACCGGCCGCCGCACCCGCGGCTATCACGCCGATCACGGCTCCGGCCCAGCCGGCCCTGCGCCAGTTCTCGCTCACGCCGTAGTCCTCACTCAGCACCCGCTCAGCACTCGGTCGGCATTCAGCCGTTGCGGTAGACGCGGGGTACGCGCCCTCCGATACGGGTGACGATCTCATACGCGATCGTCTGAGCCGCCTGGGCCCAGTCCTCGGCGGTGGGTTCGCCGTGCTCGCCGGTGCCGAACAGCACGGCCTCGTCACCCGCCCGCACCGTGGATCCGGGGCCGAGGTCGACGACGAACTGGTCCATCGCCACGCGCCCGGCGACACGCCGGATCCTGCCGCCGACGGAGACCGGGCCGCGCCCGGAGGCGTGCCGGGGGATGCCGTCGGCGTACCCGGCGGGGATCAGCGCGAGGGTGGTCTCGTCGTCGGTGACGTAGTGGTGGCCGTAGCTGACGCCGTGTCCGGCGGGCACCGTCTTCACCAGGGCCACCGAGGCCTTGAGGGCCATCGCGGGGCGCAGTCCGAGCTCGGCGGGGGTGCCGAGCTCGGGGGCGGGCGACACGCCGTAGACGGCGAGGCCGCAGCGCACCAGGTCGAAGTGGCTGTCCGGGAGGGTCAGCGTCGCCGGGGAGTTGGCGATGTGCCGGACCTCGGGCTCCAGCCCCTCCTTCTCGGCGTACGCCAGCATGTCGCGGAAGGTGGCGAGCTGGAGCTCGATGGAGGGGTGCCCCGGCTCGTCGGCGCAGGCGAAGTGCGACCAGAGGCCGGTGACGCGGACGGTGCCCTCGGCCTCGGCGGCGGCCGCCGCGCCGACGAGTTCCGCCCAGTCGGCGGGCTGGCAGCCGTTGCGGCCGAGGCCGGTGTCGGCCTTGAGCTGGATCCGGGCGGTCCGCCCGGCCGCCCGGGCCGCGTCGGTCACCTCGGCGAGGGCCCACATCCCGCTGACGGCCACGTCGACGTCGGCCTCGATCGCCTCGCGCCAGGGTCCGCCGGGGGTCCACAGCCAGCACATGATCCGGCCGCCGATCCCGGCAGCGCGCAGGGCGAGCGCTTCCTGCGGGGTGGCGGTGCCGAGCCAGGTCGCGCCGGCGTCCAGGGCCGCGCGGGCGCAGGGGACGGCGCCGTGCCCGTACGCGTCCGACTTGACCACGGCCATGAGCTCGGCCCGGGGGGCCCGCGCGCGCAGTGCGCGCACGTTCGCCCGCACGGCGGCCAGATCGATCTCGGCGTACACGCGCCCCGGTGTCTCGTTCATCGCCCCAGTCTCTCAGAGCCCGCCCCACCCCCGCGCGACCGCCATTCCCGCGGGCGCCGCCCGGGCCCGGGCGACTCAGCCCCGCCCACTCGGCCTCGCCGGCGTTCGAGGCGCGGGGGTCCGGGGGCAGGACCCCGGCAACGGCGGCGCACCCCACCACGACGCCGCACCCACCCGGCCCCCCGGCGATGCAGGCGCGGGGGTGCGGGGGCCGGCCGGCGGCGGCGTGAACGGGGCCGCGCTCAGGGGTGGGTGGTGTTGCGCCAGGCGGCGGGGAGGGCTTCGGCCACCTCGTGGGCGAGGACCGGGGCCCCCGCGGCGGCCAGCCGGCCGGCGAGCCCGTGCAGGTACGCCGCCACCGCCCCCGCATCCGCGGCCCGCAGCCCCGCCGCCAGCAGCGCACCGCCGAGCCCCGACAGCACGTCGCCGCTGCCCGCCGTGGCCAGCCAGGGCGTACCCGTCGGGTTCACCCGCACCGGCCGGTGCCCGTCGTACACCAGCGTCGTCGACCCCTTCAGCAGGGCCGCGGCCCCGTACCGCCCGGCCAACTCCCGTACGGCCGACAGCCGCCCGGCTTCCACCGCCTCCCGCGGCACCCCCAGCAGGGCCGCCGCCTCCCCGGCGTGCGGGGTCAGCAGGGTTTGCGCGGGCCGGGCTCGCAGCGCCGCCGGGTCGAGCCCGCGCAGCCCGTCCGCGTCCACCAGCACCGGCACCGGGTCCGCCAGCACCCGCGCGACGTCCTCGCCGCGGCCCTCCCCCAGTCCTGGTCCGACGACCCACGCCTGGACGCGCCCCCACCCGATCAGCACCTCGGGGTAGCGGGCGAGGACCTCGTCGGCCGCCGGGCCGACGTACCGCACCGCCCCCGCCCCGCCCCGCAGGGCCCCGGCCACGGCGAGCACGGCCGCGCCGGGGTACTGCACCGACCCGGCGGCGATGCCGACGACGCCCCGGCGGTACTTGTCGCTGGAGGCGCCGGGCCGCGGCAACAGCCGTGCCACGTCGGCGTGCTGCAGGGCCTCGGCCTCGGGGGCGGGACCGGAACCAGGGCCGGGGGCGCCGAGGTCCAGCCCGATGTCCACCAGCCGCACCACGCCGGCCCGCGACGCCCCGGGGTCGACCAGCAGCCCCGGCTTGTGCACCCCGAAGGTCACGGTGACGTCGGCCCGGACCGCGGCCCCGGCCACTTCCCCCGTGTCCGCGTCCACCCCGCTCGGCAGGTCCACGGCGACCACGACGGCCCCGGCCGGGATCCGTTCGACCAGCGCCGCGGCCGCCGGCCGCAGTCCGCCCTGCCCGCCGATGCCGAGCAGCCCGTCCACGACGAGGTCGGCCCGGTCGGGCACGGTCCCGCAGACCCTGCCGCCGGCGGCCCGCAGCGCGGCCAGCCCGCCCGGGTGCATCCGCTCCGGGTCCATCGGCACGGCGGTCACCCCGGCGCCGCGGCGGGCCAGCCGGGCGCCCGCGTACAGGGCGTCGCCCCCGTTGTCGCCCGGTCCGACGAGCAGCACGACCCGTGCTCCGTACACCCTCGGCAGCAGGTCCGCGCAGGCGGCGGCCAGTCCGGCGGCCGCCCGCTGCATCAGGGCGCCGTCCGGGAGGCGGGCCATCAACTGCCGTTCGGCGGCCCGTACGTTCTCCACGCTGTAAGCAGTACGCATGCGCCCAGCCTGCCCGATCGGGCGGCCCGACCGACGGCGCCCCGACCGGCTCGGCTACGCCTCGGCGATGACCACCGCCGAGGCGACGCCCGCGTCGTGGCTGAGCGAGATGTGAAAGGACCTCACCCCGAGCGCCACGGCCCGCGCCTGCACGGTCCCCTGCACCCGCACCCGCGGCTGCCCGGACTCCTCCACGTACACCTCGGCGTCGGTCCACAGCATGCCGGCGGGCGCACCCAGCGCCTTGGCCAGGGCTTCCTTGGCGGCGAACCGGGCGGCGAGCGAGGCGGTTCCGCGCCGCTCGCCGCTCGGCAGCAGCAACTCGGACTCGACGAACAGCCGCTGGGCCATGCCCGGCGTCCGCTCCAGCGCCGCGCCGAAGCGGTCGATCTCGGCAACGTCGATCCCCACGCCGATAATCACAACGAACTACCCATTCACTCCACGGTCACGGACTTCGCGAGATTACGCGGCTGGTCCACCTCGTTCCCCCGCGCCGTCGCCAGTTCGCACGCGAACACCTGCAGCGGCACCGTCGCCACCAGCGGCTGGAGCAGCGTCGGCGTGGCCGGGATGCGGATCAGGTGGTCGGCGTACGGGACGACCGCCTGGTCGCCGTCCTCGGCGATGACGATGGTCCGCGCCCCGCGCGCCCGGATCTCCTGGATGTTCGACACGATCTTGTCGTGGAGCACCGAGCGCCCGCGCGGCGAGGGCACGACGACCACCACCGGCAGGTCCTTCTCGATCAGCGCGATCGGCCCGTGCTTGAGCTCGCCCGCCGCGAAGCCCTCGGCGTGCATGTACGCGAGCTCCTTGAGCTTGAGCGCGCCCTCCAGCGCCACCGGGTAGCCGACGTGCCGTCCGAGGAACAGGACGGTGTTCTTGTCGGCCAGGGACCGGGCCAGCGCCCGCACCGGCTCCATGGTCTCCAGGACGGCGTCCACGGCGGCGGCGATGTCGGACAGCTCGCGGATCACGGCCTCGATCTCGTCGCCCCACTTGGTGCCCCGGACCTGCCCGAGGTAGAGGGCGACCAGGTAGCAGGCCACGAGCTGGGTCAGGAACGCCTTGGTCGAGGCGACGGCCACCTCGGGGCCGGCGTGCGTGTACAGCACGGCGTCCGACTCGCGCGGGATCGTCGACCCGTTCGTGTTGCAGATGGCCAGCACCTTGGCCCCCTGCTCGCGCGCGTGCCGCAGCGCCATCAGGGTGTCCATGGTCTCGCCGGACTGCGAGATCGCCACCACCAGCGTCCGCTGGTCCAGGATCGGGTCGCGGTAGCGGAACTCGCTCGCGAGTTCCGTCTCGCACGGGATGCGGGTCCAGTGCTCGATGGCCAGCTTGGCGATCATGCCCGCGTGGTACGCCGTGCCACACGCCACGATCACGACCTTGTCGACCTCCCGGAGCACCGAGGCGGGGATGCGCACCTCGTCCAGGGTCAGCGCGCCGCTCGCGTCGATCCTGCCGAGGAGGGTGTCGGCGACGGCCTTCGGCTGCTCGGCGATCTCCTTGAGCATGAAGTAGTCGTATCCCCCCTTCTCGGCCGCCGAGGCGTCCCAGTCCACGTGGTACGCCCGCACCGCCGCGGGCGAACCGTCGAACCCGGTCACCGTGACCCCGTCGCGGCGGAGCTCGACGACCTGGTCCTGTCCCAGCTCGATCGCGGACCGCGTGTGGGCGATGAACGCGGCCACGTCCGAGGCGAGGAAGTTCTCACCCTCCCCAACGCCCACCACCAGGGGGGAGTTCCGGCGGGCGCCGACCACCACGTCCGGCGCGTCGGCGTGCACCGCGACGAGCGTGAACGCCCCCTCCAGCTGTCGGCACACCTGCCGCATCGCCTCGGCGAGGTCGCTCCCGGCGGCCTCGAACCGCTCGGCCAGCAGGTGGGCGACGACCTCGGTGTCGGTCTCGGACTCCAGCCGGTGCCCGCGCTCGGCCAGTTCGGTGCGCAGCGCGGCGAAGTTCTCGATGATGCCGTTGTGGACGACGGCGACCCGGCCCGCGTTGTCCAGGTGCGGGTGGGCGTTGGCGTCGGTGGGCCCGCCGTGGGTGGCCCAACGCGTGTGCCCCAGGCCCGTGGAGCCCGCCGGCAGCGGATGTGCGACGAGCTGCTTCTCCAGGTTGACCAGCTTCCCGGCCTTCTTGGCCGCGGCGATCCGCCCGTCGGCGAGCACGGCGACACCGGCCGAGTCGTAGCCGCGGTACTCCAGCCGCTTGAGTCCGGCGATGACCACATCGAGCGCCGACTGCGCTCCTACGTAACCCACAATTCCGCACATACGGCGCAGCGTACGCCGCGTACGGCGTCCTGCCCCGCACTTGGGCAAGACGAGAACCCCGCCCCGGCGAACGCGCCGGAGCGGGGTTGACGGTGGTTCAGGCGCGGCGCGCCCCGGGCCCGGCCTCAGCCGAGCTTCTTGACCTGCGCGTCGACGACCGCCTTGGGCTGTTCGGCGGCACCCTTCAGGCTGACCGCGGAGAAGGTCGCCAGGGTGTTGCCCTTGCGGACGACCACGAGCTGCGTCGAGATCTTCTCGCCGTCGGCGTCGGCCTCGACCGTGTAGGCCAGGGCGGCGTCGCCCGCGGTGACCGGGGCGCCCGCGGCCACCTTGGTGATCTTGCCGGTGTCGCCGCCGCCGGTGGCCGCGTAGCCGCCGGCGCAGGCCGTGCCCGCGGTCTTCAGGGCGGCGAAGGCGTCCTCGGCGCCCTTGCCGTCGTACGAGGCGACGGTCACGAGGGTGACGGGGGCGCCGAGGGCGTCCATCGCGGCCTTCATCTTCTCCTCGGCGCTGGCGCCGGCGGCCGGCTCCTTCGGCTTGGCGACGGCCTTGGTCCGGGCGGCGCCGGTGGCCGTGCCGACCGGGGCCTGGCTCTGCGCCTTGACCAGCGGCAGGCACTCGGGCTTGTCGCTGGTGGCGGCTGCGCCGGCGGCGGCCTCGGCCGGCGTGGCCTCCTTGAGCACGTGCTCCGGCAGGTCGGCCTGCTTCACGATCACCGAAGCGAGCTCGGCGTCCGTCTTGCCCTTCGCGGCGGGGGCCGCGGACGCGGCCGGGGCGGCGGCGGACGCCGGGGCGTCGGCCTTGGCCCCGTCCTTGGAGTCGGACGAGCCGCAGGCGGTGGCGAGCAGCGCCAGCGCGGCGGCGGAGGCGGTCATGACGGAACGGCGGACGAGGGTGCTGCGCACGAAGGATCTCCCCCAGAGGTGGTGCAGAAGACGAAGAGAACGGCCCGGACGGCACCCACTCCCCGGGGGAGCGCGCCGGAGCCACGGTGATCAGCAATGTACGTGGCCCCGACGACAGCCGTTCCTCCGAACGCCCGTTCGCGGCCGATCGTGATCCCAGTGAGACCGAAAGCGGCCTCCGCGCCTCCCCCACGTGACCGACCACACCACCCACGATCGAGCCGGAGCCACGACAATGGCCCTGTGATCACTTCGCCGCCACGAAGCAGCACGCCCGAACCGGACTGCGCGATGAAGCGCACGGAGCGGCCCGAGCGGTCCCCGCGCCGGGCCGAGGTGTCGCCGTACGTCGACCTCACCCGCGCCGAGTGGAGCGCCCTGCGCGAGCGCACCCCCCTGCCGCTGACCGCGGAGGAGGTCGAGCAGCTGCGCGGCCTCGGCGACGTCATCGACCTCGACGAGGTCCGCGACATCTACCTGCCGCTCTCCCGACTGCTCAACCTGTACGTCGGCGCGACCAGCACCCTGCGCGGCACCCTCAACACGTTCCTCGGCGACGCCGGCGGCACCGGCCACGGCAGCCAGCAGGGCACCCCCTTCGTCATCGGCGTCGCCGGCTCGGTCGCCGTCGGCAAGTCCACCGTGGCCCGTCTGCTCCAGGCCCTGCTGGCGCGCTGGCCCGAGCACCCGCGGGTGGAGCTCGTCACCACCGACGGCTTCCTCTACCCGATGAAGGAGCTGGAGCGGCGCGGGCTCACCTCCCGCAAGGGCTTCCCCGAGTCCTACGACCGCCGCGCGCTGACCCGCTTCGTCGCCGACATCAAGGCCGGCAAGGACGAGGTCACCGCCCCGGTCTACTCGCACCTGATCTACGACATCGTCCCCGACGAGCAGCTCGTCGTCCGCCGCCCGGACATCCTGATCGTCGAGGGCCTGAACGTGCTCCAGCCCGCCCTGCCCGGCAAGGACGGGCGCACCCGGGTCGGGCTGGCCGACTACTTCGACTTCAGCGTGTACGTGGACGCGCGCCCCGAGGACATCGAGCGCTGGTACCTCAACCGGTTCCGGAAACTGCGCGCGACCGCCTTCCAGAACCCGTTCTCGTACTTCCGCAAGTACACGCAGGTCTCCGAGGAGGAGGCCCTGGAGTACGCGCAGACGATGTGGCGGACGATCAACAAGCCCAACCTGCTGGAGAACGTGGCCCCCACCCGCGGTCGCGCCACCCTCGTCGTCCGCAAGGGCCCCGACCACAAGGTGCAGAAGCTCAGCCTGCGCAAGCTCTGACGCGGCCGGCGCTGCGCGGACGGCGCCGCCCGCGCCGACCGCGTCGCCAGCGCTGCCGCGGGCCCCGTGAGGGCTACTGTGCGGGCATGCTGCATCTGCGGATCATCGCGCCGCACGACCGGACCGACGCCGTGCTCGCACTGATCGGCCGGACGGTCGGCACCACGCACGTGGCGGTGCTCCCCGGGGCCGCCCGCGAACCGGCCGGCGACATCGTGCTGTGCGACGTGGCCCGCGAGGCCGGGGACGAGCTGCTGCACGGGCTGCGTCAGCTGGGCGTCGACCGGGACGGCTCCATCGCCGTCGGCCGCATCGACCTGTCCCTGTCCGCCCGTGCCGAGGAGGCGGAAAGGGAGGCTCCGGGCGAGGCCGCGGACGCGGTGATCTGGCAGCAGCTGGCCGAGGGGACGCACGAGGAGTCCACGCTCACCATCACCTACCTGATGTTCCTCGGTATCGCGACGATGATCGCGGCCTGCGGGGTGGTCCTCGACAACGCCGTCCTGATCGTGGGCGCGATGGCCCTGGGCCCCGAGTTCGGGCCGCTCGCCGGGATCTGCACCGGGCTGGTGCAGCGGGAGCCGAGGCTCGCCGGCCGGTCCGCCTTCGCCCTGGTGGTGGGCTTCACGGTGGCGATGGCGGCGACGACCCTGTTCAGCCTGGCGATGACCGGGCTGGGCCAGTTCGACGAGGCGATGCTGGAGAACCCGCGCCCGAACACCAGCTTCATCTGGCAGCCCGACCCGTTCTCCTTCATCGTGGCCCTGCTGGCCGGCATGGCCGGCACCCTGTCCCTGACCTCCGCGAAGGCCGGCGCCCTGGTCGGCGTGGCGATCTCGGTCACCACCGTCCCGGCCGCCGCGAACGCCGCCGTGGCCTTCAGCTTCGGGGACTACCCGCAGATGTGGGGCTCTGCGTTCCAGCTGCTGCTGAACCTCATCGGCATCATCGTGGCGGGGTGTGCGACCCTCGTGGGCTGGAAACTGCTGTGGCGCACCCAGCAGCACCGGATGGTCCGGTGGCCGGATGCGCCACGGCGCCCGTAGCCCGGTCGGGCGTACGCGGGAGGACGGGCAGCGGGAGCGACTAGCCGAGGGCCTTCTTCACGGCGTCCGCGAGGCGTTCCGCCACCGCGCGGGCCTGCTCGATGTCGGCGGCCTCCACCATCACCCGGACGAGGGGCTCCGTACCGGACGGACGGAGCAGCACCCGACCGGTGGTGCCCAGCTCGCGTTCGGCGTCGCCGACGGCCGCGGCCACCTCGCCGGAGGTGGCGACCCGCGACTTGTCCACGTCGGGCACGTTGATCAGGACCTGCGGCAGCCGCTGCATGACACCGGCCAGCTCCGCCAGCGACCGGCCGGTGGCCGCGATGCGCGCGGCCAGCATCAGGCCGGTCAGCGTGCCGTCGCCGGTCGTCGCGTGGTCGAGGATGATCACGTGGCCGGACTGCTCGCCGCCCAGCGCGTAGCCGTGCTCCTTCATCGCCTCCAGCACGTACCGGTCGCCGACGCCGGTCTGCACGACCTGGATGCCCTCGGACTCCATGGCCAGCTTGAAGCCCAGGTTGGACATGACCGTGCCGACGACGGTGTTGCCGCGCAGGGTGCCGGCCTCGCGCATGGCCAGGGCCAGCACCGCGAGGATCTGGTCACCGTCGACCTCGGCGCCCGAGGCGTCGACCGCAAGGCAGCGGTCGGCGTCGCCGTCGTGGGCGATGCCGAGGTCGGCGCCGTGCTCGACCACGGCCCGCTTGAGCAGGTCGAGGTGGGTGGAGCCGCAGCCGTCGTTGATGTTCAGGCCGTCGGGCTCGGCCCCGATCGTGACGATCTCGGCGCCGGCCCGGGCGAAGGCCTCGGGCGAGACGCGGGCGGCCGCGCCGTGCGCCTCGTCCAGGACGATCTTCAGCCCGTCGAGGCGGTTGGGGAGGACCCCGATGAGGTGGGCGACGTACTTGTCGAAGCCCTCGTCGTAGTCGGAGACCCGGCCGACGCCGGCGCCGGTGGGGCGGTCCCAGGGCGCGCCCGTGCGGTGCTCCTCGTAGACGGCCTCGATCCGGTCCTCCAGCTCGTCGGCGAGCTTGTGGCCGCCGCGGGCGAAGAACTTGATGCCGTTGTCGGGCATGGCGTTGTGGGAGGCGGAGAGCATCACGCCGAGGTCGGCACCCAGCGCACCGGTGAGATACGCCACCGCCGGAGTGGGCAGCACACCGACGCGCAGGACGTCCACGCCCGCGCTCGCGAGGCCCGCGACGACCGCGGCCTCCAGGAATTCGCCCGAGGCCCGGGGGTCGCGGCCGACGACGGCCGTCGGCCGGTGGCCCTCGAAGGTCCCGGCCTCGGCCAGTACGTGGGCCGCTGCCACGGAGAGGCCGAGCGCCAGCTCAGCCGTCAGATCCGCATTGGCGACGCCGCGTACACCGTCCGTTCCGAAGAGTTGTCCCACTGTTGTCCTCCCAAGATCGCGCTTCGCTTGAGACCGCTGGTGACAGGTATGTGCCGCTTGTGGCGGTAAACGAACCGCCCCGGCAGCACAGAGAGTGCTGCCGGGGCGGTCGTTGCTGAACAGCAGGCGCAGATTAGCGCTTGCTGTACTGCGGAGCCTTACGGGCCTTCTTGAGACCGGCCTTCTTGCGCTCGACCGCACGGTCGTCGCGGGAGAGGAAGCCGGCCTTCTTCAGCGCCGGGCGGTTGTTGTCCACGTCCGCCTCGTTCAGCGCACGGGCCACGCCGAGGCGCAGGGCGCCGGCCTGGCCGGAGACGCCGCCACCCGCGATGCGGGCGATGACGTCGTAACGACCGTCGAGCTCCAGGAGCTTGAACGGCTCGTTGACTTCCTGCTGGTGCACCTTGTTCGGGAAGTAGTCCTCAAGGGTGCGACCGTTGATCTTCCACTTGCCGGAGCCCGGAACGATCCGGACGCGGGCGATGGCGTTCTTGCGACGGCCCAGGCCGGCGGCCGGCTGGGGGTCGCCGAAGCGACCGGCAAGGGACTCGGAGGTGTAGTCGCCCTCGACGACGACGTCCGACTCGGTGGTGTACTCCTCGACGCCCTCGAACTCGTCGACGGGGGTCTCGGCGGTGGTCTCGGCCACGATGCTCCTCAGAATTCTCTACGTCTTAGGGGGTGGCCGGAACTACTGCGCGACCTGGGTGATCTCGAACGGCACCGGCTGCTGGGCAGCGTGCGGGTGCTGGTCGCCCGAGTAGACCTTCAGCTTCGAGAGCATCTGACGGCCCAGGGAGTTCTTGGGGAGCATGCCCTTGACGGCCTTCTCGACGGCCTTCTCCGGGTTGTTCGCCAGCAGGTCGTCGTAGCGCACGGAGCGCAGACCGCCCGGGAAGCCGGAGTGGCGGTACGCCATCTTCTGGGACGCCTTGTTGCCGGACAGGTGGACCTTGTCGGCGTTGATGACGATGACGAAGTCGCCCATGTCCATGTGGGGGGCGTAGGTCGGCTTGTGCTTGCCCTTCAGGAGGGCAGCGGCCTGGGTCGCCAGACGGCCGAGGACGACGTCCTGGGCGTCGATGACGAGCCACTGGCGCGAGATGTCGCCGGGCTTGGGGCTGTACGTACGCACGGTCGTATGCCTTCGCTTCTTCAGTGATGGGTTCTCCCCCGAGCCTCGCGGCCCGAAGGGAAGGGTCCTGACAAGGCCACCACGGACGATCACGACAGCCCTGGTTCACATCGGGGACGCAACCCGTGTGTACCGCTGGTCATCGGCCCGGTGGACCGGCGTAAGGCCCTTTCACGTGAGAATGAGCAAGCCAATACGCATAACGAACCAGCAGGATACCCACCGTGCCCTGGAAGGGTCAAAACGCAGGCCTGGAGCCCGCCTCGGCGGGCTCCGCTGTGCGCTCTGTTCCGGGCCCGGGAAGGGTCCCTGCAGTTCGTACGCCTTCCAGGTTAACCCGCGCCGGACGCGAACACCGCCGAACGAGGGTGCCCGCCCACACGCACAGCGTGAAGCAGTCCTTGAACGCCCGCCTCTTGCGCTCCAGCTCCGAAGGCCATGGCACCCCCGCGACCTGCGGGAACATGCCCAGCCAGAACCAGCCCGAACGCACCGCCGACCCCGCCCGCACACCCGAGGCCAGCAGCAGCGGGAGCACCACCAGCAGGTAGTGGTCGAAGGACGGCCGCGAGACCAGGAATGCGGCGAGCATCACCATGCAGGCCGTCTCCGCCAGCCGCAGCTCGCCCCCGTCCCGGTCGTCCTCCCGCCGCCAGCGGCGCCGGGCCGCCCACAGCCCGGCCAGCGCCCCCGCCCCCGCGACCAGCACCGCGACCGGCTGCGGCACCCCCAGCCGGGGCAGCACCGCGATGGGCGAGGCGTCCCAGGGCAGGGCGTACGCGTCCTGCCCCCGGAGCAGGAACGGCAGCGTCTTGGTGAAGAACAGCGTCGGGCTCGGCATCACCAGCGCGCCCAGCAACGACACCACCAGCGGCACCAGTACAGCCCCCGCCAGCCCCCGCCACCGCCGGGCCAGCACGAACAGCAGCCCGATCGGCACGAGCATCGGCTTGCAGGCGATCGCCAGCCCCACCACCAGGCCGGCGGCCGTCCACGAGCGCCGGTGCGCGAGCAGCAGGGCGACGGGCAGGGCGGCCGCCGAGACCGCGGTCCAGTTGCCTATCAGGACGAGGTTCACGTACGGCCGGAAGGCCAGCGCGAGCACGGCGAACCCGCCGACCGCGAACCGCGACCGGGCCGGCACCGAGAACAGCCGTAGCGCCGCCCACCAGCCCACGGCCAGCAGCCCGGACATCACCAGCGGGAGCACCCAGCGCAGCACCGGCCTCGGCAGCAGCGCCTCCGGGACTGCCATGACCACGGCGCTCGGCAGGTACAGGAAGCGCTTGTCCTCGTACGGCGAGCCGCCCGCCAGCAGCGTCTCGGCGGCCTTCACCACGAAGGCGTTGTCCGAGCCCCAGTTGGCCCGCAGGCTGGTGGCCACGCAGATCCCGAGCACCACGAGCAGCATGCCGGGGGACCAGAGCCGGGGCGCGGGCGCCAGCAGCCGGGCGGCCAGGTCCCGCCGCGCCACGGGGTCGTACCGTTTCCTGAGCCAGGTGCCAGGCCGCAGCCGCACAACGCCTCCCGATCGAATCGCCCGGGGGCGGGCTCCCCCTAGCGTTCCCGCTCGACCCTACGTTCGTCCCAGACGGGTTCCCGAGTCTCCCGTACAACACCGTCTGAACCGAAGACCAGGAAACGGTCAAATGTGCGCGCGAACCAGCGGTCGTGCGTGACGCACAGCACCGTTCCCTCGTACGCCTCCAGGCCGTCCTGCAGCGCCTCTGCGGACTCCAGGTCCAGGTTGTCCGTCGGCTCGTCCAGCAGCAGCGCCGTGGTGCCCGCCAGCTCCAGCAGCAGGATCTGGAAGCGGGCCTGCTGGCCGCCGGAGAGCTTCTCGAACGGCTGGTCGCCCTGGCGCTCGAGCTCGTAGCGGCGCAGCACGGACATCGCGGCGCCCCGGTCCTTCGCGCTCTCCGTCCACAGGATGTCGACGAGGGTGCGGCCGAACAGCTCCGGGTGGGCGTGGGTCTGCGCGAAGTGGCCGGGGACCACGCGGGCGCCCAGCTTCCACTGCCCCGTGTGGGCCACGTCCTCGCCGGCGAGCAGCCGCAGGAAGTGCGACTTCCCCGAGCCGTTCGAGCCGAGCACGCCGACCCGCTCCCCGTAGTAGACCTCCAGCGAGAACGGCTTCATCAGGCCGGTCAGCTCCAGGTCCTCGACCGTCAGCGCGCGCACCCCGGTGCGCCCGCCGCGCAGCCGCATCCGGATCTCCTGCTCGCGCGGCGGCTCCGGCGGCGGCCCGGCCTCCTCGAACTTCTGGAAGCGGGTCTGCATCGCCCGGTAGCGCGAGGCCATGTCGGGGCTGCTCGCGGCCTGGTTGCGCAGCCGCAGCACCAGCGCCTTCAGGCGGGCGTGCTCCTCGTCCCAGCGCCGCTTGAGCTCCTCGAAGCGCGCGAAGCGCTCCTTGCGGGCGTCGTGGTAGGTGTCGAAGCCGGCGCCGTGCACCCACACGTCCGTGCCCGTCGGACTCGGCTCCAGGCTGATGATCTTCTCGGCGGCCCGGGACAGCAGCTCCCGGTCGTGGCTGACGAAGAGCACCGTCTTGCGGGTGGCCTTCAGCTGCTCCTCCAGCCACCGCTTGCCCGGGACGTCGAGGTAGTTGTCCGGCTCGTCGAGGAGCAGCACCTCGTCCGGCCCGCGCAGCAGCGCCTCCAGCACGAGCCGCTTCTGCTCGCCGCCCGACAGGGTGCGCACCTCGCGGAACTGGGCCCGGTCGTACGGGACCCCCAGCGCGGCCGTGGTGCACACGTCCCACAGGGTCTCGGCCTCGTACCCGCGGACGTCGGCCCAGTCGCTGAGCGCCTGCGCGTACGCCATCTGGGCGGCCTCGTCGTCCACCGTCATGATCAGGTGCTCGGCGTGGTCGACGGCCCGGGCGGCGTCCCGGATCCGCGGCTGGGCCACCGAGACCAGCAGGTCCCGCACGGTCGTCTCGTCCCGCACGGATCCCACGAACTGCGACATCACTCCGAGGCCGCCGCTGACGGTGACGCCGCCGCCGTGCGGCTGGAGCTCACCGGAGACCAGCTTCAGCAGGGTGGTCTTGCCGGCCCCGTTCGCCCCGACCAGGGCGACGACCGCCCCCTCCCCCACCCGGAAGGAGACGTCGGGCAGGAGGACCCGACCGTCGGGAAGGTAGTACTCCAGGTGGCTGGCTTCGAGGTGTCCCATGCGGGGCATTGTCCCGGCCCGGGTGGAGTCCGCCCAAACGCATTACCGGCGGGAGCGGTCCGGGCCGTACGACGGCGGGGTCAGCAGCAGCCGGAGCCGGGCAGCGTGCGCACGTTCCGCGCCTCCTTGCTGCGGGCGGCGAGCAGCTCGTCCGCCGGGTAGCCGACCTCCTCCAGGGTCAGCCCGTGGGGCTTGACCACGTGCACGGAGGAGTCCCGCACCGCCGCGCGCAGCACCTTGCCGGGCCAGTCGGTGGGCCGGTGACCGTCCCCGACGTGCAGCAGCGCCCCGACCAGCGAGCGGACCATGTTGTGGCAGAAGGCGTCGGCGCGGACGGTCGCGGTGGCGATCCCGTCCCCGTCCCGCTCCCAGTGCAGCTGCTGCAGGGTGCGGATGGTGGTGGCGCCCTCGCGCCTGCGGCAGTACGCGGCGAAGTCGTGCTCGCCGAGCAGCTCCGCGGCGGCCTCGTTCATCGCGTCGACGTCCAGCGGCCACGGGTGCCACAGCACGTGGCCGCGCAGCAGCGGGTCCACGCCCGCGGGGTGGTCGCCCACCCGGTACGCGTAGCGGCGCCACACGGCGGAGAACCGGGCGTTGAAGCCCGCCGGGGCCTCGGCCACCTTCCAGACCCGTACGTCGTGCGGCAGCTTGCCCGCGAGGCGGCGCAGCAGCTTGTCGCCGTGCTCCGCCCACACCTCCTCGGCCAGGTCGAACTGGGCGACCTGCCCCCGGGCGTGCACGCCCGCGTCGGTCCGCCCGGCCACGGTCAGCTCGACCGGGTAGGGCAGCCGCATCACGGTCTTCAGGGCCGACTCCAGCTCGCCCTGGACGGTCCGCAGCGTGCGCTGCTTCGCCCAGCCGGAGAAGTGCGTGCCGTCGTACGACAGGTCCAGCCTGACCCGGACGTGCCCGGGCTCCACCTCGTCACTCACGTGACCGATCCTCTCAAGCGCATGCTCGTGAACCAATGCAGACCACTGCAGACCACTGCAGGCCAACGCGGACCAACGCAGAACGGGCCCGCCCCGGGGAGGGGCGGGCCCGTTCAGAGCCGGTCAGGCAGGCGCGATCCCGAAGGATCAGGCCTCCTTGGTCTCCTCGACCTCGGCGGGGGCCTCGGCCTCAGCCTTGGCCTCGGCCTCCTTGACCGCACGCTTGGTGGCGGCCTCGGCCTCACCGGTGGCCTGCTGGGCCACGGTCAGGGCCTCGACGAGCTCGATGACCGCCATCGGGGCGTTGTCGCCGCGACGGTTGCCGATCTTGGTGATGCGCGTGTAACCACCGGGGCGGTTCTCGAAGCGCGGGGCGATCTCGGTGAACAGCGTGTGCACGATGCTCTTGTCCGTGATCGTCTGGAGAACCAGGCGACGGTTGTGGATGTCGCCCTTCTTCGCCTTGGTGATCAGACGCTCGGCGACCGGACGCAGGCGGCGGGCCTTGGCCTCGGTCGTCGTGATGCGGCCGTGCTCGAACAGCGACTTCGCGAGGTTCGCGAGGAGAAGCTTCTCGTGCGCGGCGCTGCCGCCCAGACGGGCTCCCTTGGCGGGACGCGGCATGGTGTTACTCCTTCGTATCTGCACCGGCCGTGTCAGGTACCGGTGTCAGTTCCCCCGGGGCGGACGCCCCGGGGAAGTCATTGCATGCGTACTGCTGGTACTGCCGGGTGCTGCTCAGTACTGCTCGGTCTCGACGAAGCCGGCGTCGGCGTCGTCGTCCGCGCCGAAGGCGTCGGCAGCGGCGGTCGGGTCGAACCCGGGCGGGCTGTCCTTCAGGGCCAGGCCCATGCCGGCCAGCTTCGCCTTGACCTCGTCGATCGACTTCGCACCGAAGTTGCGGATGTCGAGCAGGTCGGCCTCGGAGCGGGCGACGAGCTCACCCACGGAGTGGATGCCCTCGCGCTTGAGGCAGTTGTAGGAGCGGACCGTGAGCTCCAGCTCCTCGATCGGCAGCGCCAGGTCGGCGGCCAGGGCGGCGTCCGTCGGGGACGGGCCCATGTCGATGCCCTCGGCGTCGATGTTGAGCTCGCGGGCCAGACCGAACAGCTCGACCAGGGTCTTGCCGGCGGACGCCATGGCGTCGCGCGGGCGCATGGCCTGCTTGGTCTCGACGTCGACGATCAGCTTGTCGAAGTCGGTGCGCTGCTCGACACGGGTCGCCTCGACCTTGTAGGTGACCTTGAGCACCGGGCTGTAGATGGAGTCGACCGGGATACGGCCGATCTCCTGGCCCACCTGCTTGTTCTGGACGGCGGAGACGTAGCCGCGACCGCGCTCGACGGTCAGCTCCATCTCCAGCTTGCCCTTGCCGTTCAGGGTGGCGAGGACCAGGTCCGGGTTGTGCACCTCGACACCGGCCGGGGGCGCGATGTCGGCGGCGGTCACCAGGCCGGGACCCTGCTTGCGCAGGTACATCACGACCGGCTCGTCGTGCTCCGAGGAGACGACCAGCTGCTTGATGTTGAGGATGAGGTCGGTCACGTCCTCCTTGACGCCCGGCACGGTGGTGAACTCGTGCAGGACGCCGTCGATGCGGATGCTGGTGACAGCGGCACCCGGGATCGAGGACAGGAGGGTACGGCGCAGGGAGTTGCCGAGGGTGTAGCCGAAGCCCGGCTCCAGCGGCTCGATCACGAACCGGGAGCGGTACTCGTCGACGACCTCTTCGGTCAGCGAAGGACGCTGAGCGATAAGCATGTCTTTTCCTTCAGTCGTGGACGCCCACTATTTGACGCCCGACAAGTGCTGTACGGGTACAGCGGTACTGCAAGGGTACGGGCGGCACGGCCCCCGAAGGGGTCGTACCGCCCGGACACTCAATGACGCACAGGTGCGTCCGCTGCGTCAGACGCGGCGGCGCTTCGGCGGGCGGCAGCCGTTGTGCGGGGTGGGGGTGACGTCCTGGATCGAGCCGACCTCGAGGCCGGTGGCCTGGAGGGAGCGGATCGCGGTCTCGCGGCCGGAGCCCGGACCCTTGACGAAGACGTCGACCTTGCGCATGCCGTGCTCCTGCGCGCGGCGGGCGGCCGACTCGGCGGCCATCTGCGCGGCGAAGGGGGTGGACTTGCGCGAGCCCTTGAAGCCGACGTGGCCGGCGGAGGCCCAGGAGATCACGTTGCCGGACGGGTCCGTGATCGAGACGATCGTGTTGTTGAACGTGCTCTTGATGTGGGCGTGCCCGTGAGCGACGTTCTTCTTTTCCTTGCGGCGCACCTTCTTGGCAGCGCCCTGACGACCCTTGGGGGGCATCTCTTACTCCTACGGGAGGTGGTCGGTCCTACAGCGCAAGACCGCTGAACAGGACTACTTCTTGCCCGGCTTCTTCTTGCCGGCGATCGCGCGACGCGGGCCCTTGCGGGTACGCGCGTTCGTGCTGGTGCGCTGACCGCGGACCGGCAGGCCACGGCGGTGACGCAGACCCTGGTAGCAGCCGATCTCCACCTTGCGGCGGATGTCGGCCTGGATCTCGCGGCGGAGGTCACCCTCGGTGCGGAGGTTGGCGTCCACGTACTCGCGGATCTTGACCAGGTCCTCTTCGGACAGGTCACGAACGCGGGTGTTCGGGTTCACGCCGGTCGAGGCGAGGATCTCCTTGGACCGGGTGCGCCCGATACCGAAGACGTAGGTGAGTGCGATCTCCACGCGCTTTTCGCGCGGGATGTCGACACCGGAAACGCGTGCCATTCAATGGCTCCTGTGTGCTCGGGGGTCTTCCGCAGAACCGATCCCGACCGCCGACCGCCCGTGGGCAGTGGTACGTCCGGGTCCCCGGCCCCCGCCGGAGGTGCCGCCGGCCCCCGTGAGGGCTGGGCGGGTCCTGCGTATGTACGTTTTCTTACGTCGCGCGAAGAACTGCGAAGTGCAGGTCGGTCGGCGTGCGTCAGCCCTGGCGCTGCTTGTGGCGCAGGTTGTCGCAGATGACCATGACCCGGCCGTGACGGCGGATCACCTTGCACTTGTCGCAGATCTTCTTGACGCTCGGCTTGACCTTCATGTTCTTAAGGTTCTCCGGGTCAGTGCCACCACCCGCACCGGGACGCGAGCCCAGGCAGGAGTGAGAGCAAGATCTACTTGTATCGGTAGACGATCCGGCCACGCGTCAGGTCGTACGGGGAGAGCTCCACGACGACCCGGTCATCGGGCAGGATGCGGATGTAGTGCATGCGCATCTTGCCGCTGATGTGCGCGAGGACCTTGTGACCGTTCTGGAGCTCCACCTTGAACATGGCGTTCGGGAGGGACTCGATCACGGTGCCCTCGATCTCGATGGCACCTTGCTTCTTGGCCACGCTTCGCCTTTCGAATCGGCTACCTTGATCGGCCCACGGACATGGGAATGCACGTAAGCCGACGAGTCAGTCTACGTCAGGGCACCCAGAAAGACGAATCCGGAAAGTTTGCCCATGAGTCTAGATCATTAACCGAGGGGGTCCGGAGCCGTGGTGACCCCGTACTCCGCCAGCTTCGCCTTTCCACAGTCCGGGCTGGTCAGGACGATGGGGCCGTCCTCCGTCAGGGCGACGGAGTGCTCCCAGTGCGAGGACCAGGTGCCGTCCGTGGTGACCACCGTCCAGTCGTCCGACAGTACCTCCGTCCGGGCGGTACCGAGGGAGACCATCGGCTCGATCGCCAGGCAGACGCCCGGGACCAGCTTGATGCCCTTGCCCCGCTTGCGCGAGACGTAGTTCAGCAGGTGCGGGTCCATGTGCATCTCGGAGCCGATGCCGTGGCCGCCGTAGTCCTCGATGATCCCGTACTTGCCGGTCGCGGGCCGCGGCTGGCGGCGGATGTAGCCCTCGATCGCCTTCGAGATGTCCACGAGGCGGTTGCCGTTGCGCATCGCGGCGATACCGGCCCACATGGACTCCTCGGTCACCCGGGAGAGCTCCAGCAGCTCCGGAGCGTGACCGGAGCCCACGAAGGCGGTGAAGGCCGCGTCGCCGTGCCAGCCGTCGACGATCGCGCCGGCGTCGATCGAGATGACGTCGCCGTCCTTGAGGACCGTCTTGTCGTCCGGGATGCCGTGGACGACGACCTCGTTCACCGAGGTGCAGATGGTCGCGGGGAAGCCGCCGTAGCCCAGGAAGTTCGACTTCGCGCCGGCGTCGGCGATCACCTTGCGCGCGACCATGTCCAGATCCCGCGTCGTGGCGCCCGGCACGGCCGCCTCACGGGTCGCCGCGTGGATCGCGGCGACGACCAGCCCTGCCTCGCGCATCTTCGCGATCTGCTCGGGGGTCTTGATCTGGACCATGAACGTGCCTTCCACCTTTTGAACCGGGTCTTCTCAACAGTACGGCCGCGGTGTCCCGGGGACACCGCGGCCGTACGCACAGCAGGGGTACTACTTCTTGAGGGCGTCCATCGCGCGCTGCGTGACTTCCTCGACCTTGCCGAGGGCGGGGATGGTCACGAGCAGGCCCTGGGCCTTGTAGTAGTCGATGATCGGCTCGGTCTGCGTGTGGTAGACCTCCAGCCGGGTCCGGACCGTGGCCTCGGAGTCGTCGTCGCGCTGGTACAGCTCGCCACCGCACTTGTCGCAGACGCCCGCGGTCTTCGGCGCGCTGTACTCGACGTGGAACACGTGCGCGGAGTCGTTGCGGCAGATCCGGCGGCCGGCGATGCGCTTGACGACCTCGTCCTCCTCGACCTCCAGGTCGAGGACGGCGTCGAGCTTCATGCCCGCGGTCTGGAGCATCTCGTCCAGGGCCTCGGCCTGCGAGACGTTGCGCGGGAAGCCGTCCAGCAGGAAGCCGTTCACGGCGTCCGGCTGCTCCATGCGGTCCTTGGCCATGCCGACGGTGATCTCGTCCGGGACGAGCTTGCCGGCGTCCATGAACTCCTTCGCCCGGCGGCCCAGCTCGGTGTTCTGGCTGATGTTGGCCCGGAACAGGTCGCCCGTGGAGATGTGCGGGATCGACAGGTTCTTTGCAAGGAACGCCGCCTGCGTTCCCTTGCCCGCACCGGGCGGTCCGACGAGGACGATACGCATCAGCGGAGGAACCCTTCGTAGTTACGCTGCTGGAGCTGGCTCTCGATCTGCTTCACGGTTTCCAGACCCACACCCACGATGATGAGGATGCTCGTCCCGCCGAACGGGAAGTTCTGGTTCGCTCCGAAGCCGGCCAACGCCATCGTCGGCACTAGAGCGATCAGACCCAGGTACAGCGACCCCGGCCAGGTGATCCGGTTGAGCACGTAGCTCAGGTACTCGGCGGTGGGTCGACCGGCACGGATACCCGGGATGAACCCACCATACTTCTTCATGTTGTCTGCAACTTCCTCGGGGTTGAAGGAAATCGCCACGTAGAAGAACGCGAAGAAGACGATCAGGAGGAAGTAGGCCGCGATGTAGTACGGGTGGTCGCCCTTGACGAAGTGCTTTTGGATCCAGATCGCCCAGTCTGCGGTGGATCCGCTGAACTGAACGATCAGCGCCGGGATGTACAGCAGCGACGAGGCGAAGATGACCGGAATCACACCGGCCTGGTTCACCTTGAGCGGGATGTACGTCGAGGTGCCGCCGTACGCGCGGCGACCGATCATGCGCTTCGCGTACTGCACCGGGATGCGGCGCTGGGCCTGCTCGACGAAGACCACCAGCGCGACCATCGCCAGGCCGACCAGGATCACCACGCCGAACTCGACCCATCCGTCGGCGATCTTGCCCTGGAGCTTGATCTGCCACATCGCACCGATGAAGCCGGCGGCGATCGAGATGAACATCAGGATCGACATGCCGTTGCCGATGCCGCGGTCGGTCACGAGCTCACCGAGCCACATGACGACACAGGTACCGGCGGTCATCGTGACGACCATGGTGATGGTGGTGAAGATCGACCGGTCGGGGACGATCTGGCTCGCGACCGGGCAGCCCTGGAACAGCGCACCCGTGCGGGCGGTGGCGACGAGACCCGTGCCCTGGAGGATGGCGAGCGCGACCGTCAGGTAGCGCGTGTACTGCGTGATCTTCGCGGTGCCGGACTGGCCCTCCTTCTTGAGGGTCTCCAGCTTCGGGATCACCACGGTCAGCAGCTGCAGGATGATGCTCGCCGTGATGTACGGCATGATCCCGAGCGCGAAGATCGTGATCTGGAGCAGCGCGCCGCCGCTGAACATGTTGACGAGACCGAAGAGGCTGTTGCTGCTTCCGGCCTGGTCGACACAGATCTGGACGTTCTTGTAGTTCACGCCGGGTACCGGAACATGGGACCCGAGGCGGAACAGCACGATGATGCCGAGCGTGAAGAGCAGCTTCTTGCGCAGGTCGGGCGTCTTGAACGCCCGGGCGAACGCGGTGAGCACGGTGCCTCCTGCGACCCCCGCGCTACTGCGTCAGAGGTGACGGTCTGAGGTTCGACGAATACGTACAAGCAAAGGTGCAGGCCACCTTACCGGCGACTGCGCCCCCCGTGGAACGACCAACCGGGGATGCCCCAAATGTGAGGCATCCCCGGTCGGGTTTTCACTCGGTGTCTGTCACCTGGTTCGTCTTAGACGAGCTCGGTGACGGAGCCGCCGGCGGCGGCGATCTTCTCCTTGGCGGAGGCGGAAACGGCGTCAACCGAGACCGTCAGCGCCACGGAGATCTCGCCCTGGCCCAGGACCTTGACGAGCTGGTTCTTGCGAACGGCACCCTTGGCGACCAGGTCGGCCACCGTGACCTCGCCACCCTGCGGGTAGAGCGCGGCCAGCTTGTCCAGGTTCACGACCTGGAACTCGGTGCGGAACGGGTTCTTGAAACCCTTCAGCTTCGGCAGGCGCATGTGGAGGGGCATCTGCCCACCCTCGAAGCGCTGCGGAACCTGGTAACGGGCCTTCGTACCCTTGGTACCACGACCGGCCGTCTTACCCTTCGACGCCTCACCGCGACCCACACGGGTCTTCGCGGTCTTGGCGCCGGGGGCCGGACGGAGGTTGTGGGCCTTCAGCGGGCTGGTCTCAGCCATGATTAGTCAACCTCCTCAACCGTCACGAGGTGGCGGACGGTGTGCACCATGCCGCGGAACTCGGGGCGGTCCTCCTTGACGACCACGTCGTTCAGGCGCTTGAGCCCGAGCGAACGCAGGGTGTCGCGGTGGTTCTGCTTGCTACCGATGTACGACTTCGTCTGCGTGATCTTGAGGCGAGCCATCACACACCCGCCCCTGCACGCGCACGGAGCAGAGCCGCGGGGGCGACGTCCTCGAGCGGCAGACCGCGGCGGGCCGCGATCTCCTCGGGACGCTGCAGGCCCTTGAGGGCCTCCACGGTCGCGTGCACGATGTTGATCGCGTTGTCGGAGCCGAGCGACTTCGACAGGATGTCGTGAACGCCCGCGCACTCCAGAACGGCGCGCACCGGGCCACCCGCGATAACACCGGTACCGGGGGAAGCAGGCTTCAGCAGGACGACGCCCGCAGCCTTCTCGCCCTGAACCGGGTGCGGGATGGTGCCCTGGATGCGGGGGACGCGGAAGAAGTTCTTCTTCGCCTCCTCGACACCCTTGGCGATGGCCGCGGGAACTTCCTTGGCCTTGCCGTAACCGACACCCACGGTGCCGTCACCGTCGCCCACCACGACCAGCGCGGTGAAGCTGAAGCGACGACCACCCTTCACAACCTTGGCGACACGGTTGATCGCGACGACGCGCTCAACGTAGGCGGTCTTCTCGGCGGCAGCGCCACCGTCGCGACCCTTCCGGTCCCGCCGCTCGCCGCCACCGGCACCGCTACCGCGGCGCTGGGGTCCAGCCATTGGATTACCTCTCTCTGTTACGTCCGTTAGTCCCGGAACCGGGGCTTAGAACTTCAGCCCGGCTTCGCGGGCGGCGTCAGCCAGAGCGGCAATGCGCCCGGCGTACCTGTTGCCACCGCGGTCGAACACGACGGCCTCGACACCGGCGGCCTTGGCGCGCTCGGCGACCAGGGCACCGACCTGCTGGGCCTGCGCGGACTTGTCACCCTCGCCGCCGCGGATCGACGCGTCCAGGTGCGACGCCGACGCCAGGGTGTGGCCCTGGAGGTCGTCGATGACCTGAGCGGTGATACCGCGGTTCGAGCGGGTCACGACGAGGCGCGGACGCTCCGCCGT
This sequence comes from Streptomyces pallidus (ex Mingjun et al. 2026), assembly GCF_051550185.1. Classification (NCBI taxonomy): domain Bacteria; kingdom Bacillati; phylum Actinomycetota; class Actinomycetes; order Kitasatosporales; family Streptomycetaceae; genus Streptomyces; species Streptomyces pallidus (ex Mingjun et al. 2026). The sequence goes on from NZ_CP196181.1 coordinate 3,312,970, forward strand.
ACCCGAGATGCTCTTGCGGATGCGGATGTGGCGGCGCGCCTTCGCAGCGCGCTTGTAAGCGTCGCCCTTGGCGATCTTCACACCGTATGCCATGGCTTTACTTACCAGCCTTTCCGACCTTGCGGCGGATGACCTCGCCCGCGTACTTGACGCCCTTGGCCTTGTACGGGTCGGGCTTCCGCAGCTTGCGGATGTTGGCGGCGACCTCGCCGACCTTCTGCTTGTCGATGCCCTCGACCGAGAACTTGGTCGGCGACTCGACCTTGAAGGAGATGCCCTCGGGCGCCTCCACCAGGATCGGGTGGCTGTAGCCGAGCTGGAACTCCAGAGCGGAGCCCTTCGCGGCCACGCGGTAACCGACACCGCTGATCTCGAGCGCCTTGGTGTATCCCTGGGTCACACCGGTGATCATGTTGGCCACCAGCGTGCGGGACAGGCCGTGGAGGGCCTTGTTCTGACGCTCGTCGTTCGGACGGGTGACGTTCAGAACGCCGTCCTCGCCCTTAACGATCTCGATCGGGGCGGCGACGGTGTGGGAGAGGAGACCCTTGGGGCCCTTCACCGCAACCGTGCGGCCATCGATGGTGACGTCCACGCCGGCGGGAACCGGGATGGGGAGCTTGCCGATACGAGACATAGCTTTTCCTCCGTTCCCGACTACCAGACGTAGGCGAGGACTTCCCCACCCACGCCCTTCTTCTGCGCCTGCTGGCCGGTCAGGAGACCGTGGGACGTGGAGATGATCGCCACGCCCAGGCCGCCGAGGACCTTCGGCAGGTTGGTGGACTTCGCGTAAACACGCAGACCCGGCTTCGAGATTCGCTTGATGCCGGCGATCGAGCGCTCGCGGTTCGGGCCGAACTTCAGCTCGAGGACGAGGTTCTTGCCGACCTCGGCGTCCTCGACCTTCCAGCCGGTGATGAAACCCTCCTGCTTGAGGATTTCCGCGATGTGCGACTTGATCTTGCTGTGCGGCATCACGACGGAGTCGTGGTACGCCGAGTTAGCGTTCCGCAGACGCGTGAGCATGTCTGCGATCGGGTCAGTCATGGTCATGAATTGGCCTTCGGCCTCTCTCGCCGGGGTTTCCTGTATGCGCCATCCCTCTCCCCGTACTGAGACGGGACGGGTGCGGTGCGGGGACCTACGGCGTAGTAAGTCGTGCGGGCGGCGGACGCCCAACCCCACTAGCCTACGGCATGGGGGAGGGGCCTCCGCCGACCCAGATGCTTACCGAGAGTTACCGGCAATCCCAACTGTCCGAGGACAGAAGGATTTACCAGGAGCTCTTGGTCACGCCCGGCAGCTCGCCACGGTGAGCCATCTCACGAAGGCACACGCGGCACAGGCCGAACTTGCGGTACACGGAGTGCGGGCGGCCGCAGCGCTGGCAGCGGGTGTACGCACGCACACCGAACTTGGGCTTACGAGCAGCCTTGGCAATCAGAGCCTTCTTCGCCATCTCGCTTACGCCTCCTTGAAGGGGAAGCCGAGGTGACGGAGGAGCGCGCGGCCCTCAGCGTCGTTGGTCGCCGTGGTCACCACGGTGATGTCCATACCCCGGACGCGGTCGATCTTGTCCTGGTCGATCTCGTGGAACATGACCTGCTCCGTGAGACCGAAGGTGTAGTTGCCACGGCCGTCGAACTGCTTCGGGGACAGGCCGCGGAAGTCGCGGATGCGCGGCAGCGCGAGCGACAGGGTGCGGTCCAGGAACTCCCACATGCGGTCGCCACGGAGGGTGACGTGGGCACCGATCGGCTGGCCCTCGCGCAGCTTGAACTGCGCGATGGACTTGCGGGCCTTGGTGACGGCCGGCTTCTGACCGGTGATCGTGGTGAGGTCGCGGATGGCGCCGTCGATCAGCTTCGAGTCACGGGCGGCGTCGCCGACACCCATGTTCACGACGATCTTGACGAGGCCGGGGATCTGCATGACGTTCTCGTACTTGAACTCGTCACGCAGCTTGCCCGCGATCTCCTCGCGGTACTTCGTCTTCAGACGCGGAGTGGTAGCCATCAGATGTCCTCACCCGTGCGCTTGGCAACGCGGATCTTGTTGCCCTCGTCGTCGAAGCGGTAACCGACGCGGGTGACGACCTTCTTGCCGTCCTTCTCCACGACCAGCTGGACGTTCGAAACGTGGACGGGGGCCTCGGTGATCACGATGCCGCCGGCCTGGTTCGGACCAGCCTTGGTGTGCTTCTTGACCCGGTTGACACCCTCGACCAGGACGCGGTTCTCGCCGGGGAAGGCCGCGACGACCTTGCCCTGCTTGCCCTTGTCCTTACCGGTGATGACCTGGACCAGGTCGCCCTTCTTGATCTTCATGCTTACAGCACCTCCGGCGCGAGCGAGATGATCTTCATGAACTTCTTCTCGCGCAGCTCACGGCCGACCGGGCCGAAGATGCGGGTGCCGCGAGGGTCGCCGTCGTTCTTCAGAATGACGGCGGCGTTCTCGTCGAAGCGGATGTACGAGCCGTCCTGGCGGCGGCGCTCCTTGACGGTGCGAACGATGACCGCCTTGACGACGTCACCCTTCTTCACGTTGCCACCGGGGATCGCGTCCTTGACGGTGGCGACGATGACGTCACCGATGCCCGCGTAGCGGCGACCCGAGCCACCGAGAACACGGATGCAAAGGATCTCCTTGGCACCAGTGTTGTCGGCGACGCGAAGTCGCGACTCCTGCTGGATCACGTCTATCTCCTGTTTGTCTGCCGGTTCCCGGCCGGGGCGCCCTCAACGGGGCGGCCCCGGCCGAGCCTGGCGGAACGAACCTGAAGGAAACCCTTCAGGTGATTACTTGGCCTTCTCGAGGATCTCGACGATGCGCCAGCGCTTGCTCGCCGACAGCGGACGCGTCTCCATGATGAGGACGCGGTCGCCGACACCGGCAGCGTTCTGCTCGTCGTGAGCCTTGAGCTTGTTCGTACGGCGGATGACCTTGCCGTACAGCGCGTGCTTGACACGGTCCTCAACGGCGACGACGACGGTCTTGTCCATCTTGTCGCTGACGACCAGACCCTCACGGGTCTTGCGGAAGCCGCGCTCGGTCTTCTCAGTCACGTTCTTCTCGCTCATCAGGCGTTCTCCACCGTCTCGATGCCGAGCTCACGCTCGTGCATCAGGGTGTAGATCCGGGCGATGTCCTTGCGGACGGCCTTGAGCCGGCCGTTGTTCTCGAGCTGTCCGGTCGCCGCCTGGAAGCGGAGCTTGAACAGCTCTTCCTTGGCCTCGCGCAGCTTGGCAACGAGCTCCTCGTTGCCCAGCTCGCGCAGCTCCGACGCCTTGGTACCGGCCGCCATCACGACTCACCTGCCTCGCGCTTGACGATCCGGCACTTCATCGGCAGCTTGTGGGCCGCACGAGTGAGAGCCTCACGCGCAATCTTCTCGTTCGGGTAGGACAGCTCGAACATGACCCGACCCGGGTGCACGTTCGCGATCCACCACTCCGGGGAACCCTTACCGGAACCCATGCGGGTCTCGGCGGGCTTCTTCGTGAGCGGACGGTCCGGGTAGATGTTGATCCAGACCTTGCCACCACGCTTGATGTGGCGGGTCATGGCGATACGAGCGGACTCGATCTGACGGTTGGTCACGTACGCCGGGGTCAGCGCCTGGATGCCGTACTCGCCGAATGCCACCTCAGTGCCACCCTTGGCCATGCCGCGGCGCTTGGGGTGGTGCTGCTTGCGGTGCTTGACCCTACGGGGGATCAGCATGTCGGTCAGGCCTCCGTTCCGGTGCTCTCGGCCGGAGCGGCGGCAGCGGCGTCGGCCTTGGGGGCCTCGGCAGCGGCAGCCTGCTGCGGCTTGCGGCCACCACGGCCGCCGCGCTCGCCACCGCGGCCACCACGGCCGGCGGGACGGTCGCCAGCGCCGGCACCACGGGCCGGGCGGTTACCCGCGCGGGCCGCAGCGTTCTCGGCGCGAACCTCGGCGATGTTCTTGACGTCGCCCTTGTAGATCCAGACCTTCACGCCGATGCGGCCGAAGGTGGTCTTGGCCTCGAAGAAGCCGTAGTCCACGTTCGCGCGCAGCGTGTGCAGCGGCACACGACCCTCGCGGTAGAACTCGGACCGGGACATCTCGGCGCCGCCGAGACGACCGCCACACTGGATCTTGATGCCCTTGGCGCCGGCCTTCATGGTGCCCTGCATGCTCTTGCGCATGGCACGGCGGAAGGAGACGCGGGAGGAGAGCTGCTCGGCAACGGCCTGGGCAACCAGCTGGGCGTCGAGCTCGGGGTTCTTGACCTCGAGGATGTTCAGCTGGACCTGCTTGCCCGTGAGCTTCTCGAGGTCACCGCGGATGCGGTCGGCCTCGGCGCCACGGCGGCCGATGACGATGCCCGGACGAGCGGTGTGGATGTCCACACGCACGCGGTCACGGGTGCGCTCGATCTCAACCTTCGAGATGCCGGCGCGCTCCATGCCGGACGTCATCATCCGACGGATGGCGACGTCTTCCTTGACGTAGTCCTTGTACAGCTTGTCGGCGTACCAGCGCGACTTGAAGTCGGTGGTGATGCCGAGCCGGAACCCGTGCGGGTTTACCTTCTGGCCCATTACCGGGAACCTTCCTTGCTGCTGACGACCACGGTGATGTGGCTGGTCCGCTTGCGGATCCGGTAGGCACGGCCCTGGGCGCGCGGACGGAACCGCTTCAGGGTCGGGCCCTCGTCCACGAACGCCTCGCTGATGAACAGCGAAGAAGCGTCCGTGTGGTTGTAGTTGTGTGCGGCGTTGGCAATGGCGCTGTCCAGCACCTTGCCGACCGGCACGCTCGCGGCCTGCGGGGCGAAACGCAGGACCGCCTGAGCCTCCGTGGCGTCCATGCCACGGATGAGGTCCACCACGCGGCGGGCCTTCATGGGCGTGACGCGGATGTACCGCGCCTGGGCCCTGGCTTCCATGGTTGTCCCTTCGGTGTAAGTCATAGTCGTTCCCACCCCGCTTTAGCGGCGCTTCGACTTCCGGTCGTCCTTGACGTGGCCGCGGAAGGTGCGAGTCGGCGAGAACTCGCCGAGCTTGTGGCCGACCATCGACTCGGTGACGAACACCGGGACATGGGTCTTGCCGTTGTGCACCGCGATCGTGTGACCCAGCATGCTGGGGATGATCATCGAGCGACGGGACCAGGTCTTGATGACGTTCTTGGTACCGGCTTCGTTCTGGGCGTCCACCTTCTTCACGAGGTGGCCGTCAACGAAGGGTCCCTTCTTGAGACTGCGCGGCATCTAAACCCGCTCCTAGCGCTTCTTGTTCGTCTTGCGGCGGCGGACGATGTACTTGTTCGAAGCCTTCTTCGGCGAACGAGTACGACCCTCCTTCTGACCCCACGGGGAGACCGGGTGGCGACCACCGGAGGTCTTGCCCTCACCACCACCGTGCGGGTGGTCAACCGGGTTCATCGCGACACCGCGGACGGTCGGGCGGACGCCCTTCCAGCGCATGCGGCCGGCCTTGCCCCAGTTGATGTTCGACTGCTCGGCGTTGCCGACCTCGCCGACGGTGGCACGGCAGCGCGCGTCGACGAGACGGATCTCACCGGACGGCATACGAAGGTGGGCCATGGTGCCCTCCTTCGCCAGCAGCTGCACGGAGGCACCCGCGGAGCGGGCGAACTTCGCACCGCCGCCGGGACGCAGCTCGATGGCGTGGATGGTCGTACCGACCGGGATGTTGCGGAGCGCCAGGTTGTTGCCGGGCTTGATGTCGGCCGTCGGGCCGTTCTCAATCCGGTCACCCTGCTGCAGACCGCGCGGCGCGATGATGTAGCGCTTCTCGCCGTCGGCGTAGTGCAGCAGCGCGATGCGCGCGGTGCGGTTGGGGTCGTACTCGATGTGCGCGACCTTGGCCGGCACGCCGTCCTTGTCGTGACGACGGAAGTCGATCACGCGGTAGGCGCGCTTGTGGCCACCACCCTGGTGGCGAACGGTCACACGACCGGTGTTGTTACGGCCGCCCTTGCTGTGCAGGGGGCGGACCAGCGACTTCTCCGGCGTGGACCGCGTGATCTCGACAAAGTCGGCGACGCTGGAGCCACGACGGCCCGGGGTCGTCGGCTTGTACTTGCGGATACCCATTTCTCAGTCCTCGTCCGATTCCGGACGACACAGACTCCGTTAGGAGGCCTGGCCGCCGAAGATGTCGATACGGTCGCCCTCAGCGAGGGTCACGATGGCGCGCTTGGTGTCAGCACGCTTGCCGAAACCGGTGCGGGTGCGCTTGCGCTTGCCCTGACGGTTGATCGTGTTGACCCCGGTGACCTTGACCGAGAAGACCGCCTCGACGGCCTGCTTGATCTGGGTCTTGTTGGCGTGCGGCGCCACGATGAACGTGTACTTGTTCTCGTCGAGCAGCGCGTAGCTCTTCTCCGAGACGACCGGCTTGATCAGCAGGTCGCGCGGGTCGGTGAAGGTCTTGCTGGTAACGGTCGCCTCGGACATCAGGCGTCGCTCCCTTCGGTCTCATCGGCCTTGGGGCCAGACACGAAGGACTCCAGCGCGGCCTGGGTGAAGACCACGTCGTCGGAGACGATCACGTCGTACGTGTTCAGCTGGCCCGGCTCCAGGATGTGCACCTGGGGCAGGTTGCGGGCGGACAGCCACGCGGCCTCGTCGGCACGCTCGACGACCAGGAGCAGGTTCTTGCGCTCCGTGATCTTGCCGAACAGCGTCTTGGCGGCCTTGGTGGAGACGGCACCCTCGACCACGCCGGTGACGACGTGGATGCGGGAGTGACGCGCACGGTCCGAGAGGGCACCGCGGAGGGCGGCGGCCTTCATCTTCTTCGGGGTCCGCTGCGAGTAGTCACGCGGCACGGGGCCGTGGACGACGCCACCGCCGGCGAACTGCGGAGCGCGGGTCGAACCCTGACGGGCGCGGCCGGTGCCCTTCTGGCGGTAAGGCTTCTTGCCACCACCACGGACTTCGCCACGGGTCTTGGTCTTGTGCGTGCCCTGACGGGCCGCGGCCAGCTGCGCGACGACGACCTGGTGGATCAGCGGAACGCTGGTCTTCGCGTCGAAGATCTCCGCGGGGAGCTCGACGGTACCGGCCTTGTCGCCTGCCGGCGAAAGGATGTCAATGGTGCTCATTAACCTCAAGCCCCCTTGGCCGCGGTACGGACCAGGACGAGGCCGCCGTTCGGACCGGGGACCGCACCCTTGATGAGGAGCAGACCCTTCTCCGCGTCCACCGCGTGGATGGTCAGGTTCTGGGTGGTGACGCGCTCGTTGCCCATACGACCAGCCATGCGCACGCCCTTGAAGACGCGCCCAGGGGTGGCGCAGCCACCGATCGAACCGGGGGAGCGGTGCTTGCGCTGCACACCGTGACCGGCGCCGAGGCCCCGGAAGTTGTGGCGCTTCATGACACCGGCGAAGCCCTTGCCCTTGCTGTTGCCCGTGACGTCAACCTTGACGCCGGACTCGAACACGGCCGCGGTGATCTCCTGGCCGAGCGTGTACTCGCTGGCGTCGGAGGTGCGGAGCTCCACCAGGTGGCGGCGGGGGGTGACGTCGGCCTTGGCGAAGTGGCCCTTGAGGGGCTTGTTCACCTTGCGCGGGTCGATCTCGCCGAAGGCGATCTGGACCGACTCGTAGCCGTCGGTGTCGTTGGTACGGACCTGGGTGACGACGCAGGGGCCGGCCTTGACGACGGTGACCGGGACGACACGGTTGTTCTCGTCCCAGACCTGGGTCATGCCGAGCTTCTCGCCCAGGACGCCCTTGATCTGCTTTGCCATCTTCTCGACGCCTCTCAGAGCTTGATCTCGATGTCGACGCCGGCCGGAAGGTCCAGGCGCATCAGCGAGTCAACGGTCTTGGGCGTCGGGTCGAGGATGTCGATCAGGCGCTTGTGCGTGCGCATCTCGAAGTGCTCGCGCGAGTCCTTGTACTTGTGCGGCGACTTGATGACGCAGTACACGTTCTTCTCAGTGGGCAGCGGCACCGGGCCCGCGACCGACGCACCAGTGCGGGTCACCGTCTCGACGATCTTCTTCGCCGAGGAGTCGATGACCTCGTGGTCGTAGGCCTTGAGCCGGATGCGGATCTTCTGTCCCGCCATGGCTACTCCGTAGTCCTGTCTGTTGTGGAAACGCTCTGGCCCTCGGCCGGCTGTGGATCCCTCCACCGCTTCTCTCCGACCCACGCGGTCGGGCGTGTCGCACTCCCTCTCAGAAAATTCCCATACGGAAATTCCCTGGTTCAGGGGGTGCGGTCCCAGGACCGCGTTTCGGGGGAGAAACACCCGCCGAGCGCCTGGCCGGCACCGTGCTGACGCTTCCCGGAAGATTCCCGTACGTCCGCCCCATTGCTGCCCCGAGAGGCAGATAAAGGCGACGAGTACTGTGGGACTCGCTTCCGGTCCTCCCGGCGGGAGGCGCGCAGCATCGACACTCAGCCGAGCAACTTGAGTAGTCTGCCATACGAGGCACGTACCTGGCCAATCGGGCCGAAGAGAATACCCCGCCCCTGTGAGCGGTCAAACCGCGCCACGCGGCGGGGCCCCCTGGTCCGGATCAGGACCGCGAGAGGGTCCCGCAGCCCTCCTGCCGCCCGGTATCCAGGCCGGTGCTGCGGTCGTACGGGTCCACGGGCGTCCCGGACGGCGTGGGCCCGGTCGGCTCGTCCTCGTCGAAGACGGGGTGCACGAATCCGTCGTGGACGCCGCAGGCACTGTTGGCGACGTCACGGTCGGTGGTCTCGATCCACAGCTTGCCGGGGGTCGCCTCCCACTTCCGCGGGTCGGCGACGGAGAACGTCATCTGGCGCCGCACGATGGTGCGCTCGACCTGGTCGGCGCCCGGCTTCGCCTTCACGAACGGGTGGACGAACGTGTAGTCGACGCGCACGCGGGCCTGGCCCGGGTCCTTGCCGGGTTCCGTCCACATGCGGCCGCGGACCTTGACCACCTCCCCCGCCGGCTTCACCACGGCCGGATCGGCCCGGGTGAAGAAGGCCAGCGGGTCGTTCTCCTTAGTCGGCGCCGTCAGCGACCGCTCCAGGCGGGCGAGCTGGTCCTCCGGCTTCGGTTCCAGCAGGGCCAGCGCCGCCGCCGGGCGCTCGCCGCGCAGGGTCGCCGGGTCCAGGTTGGCCGCGACCAGGAACTGCTTGGCCTTGGCCAGGGCGTCGGCGACCTGCTCCTTGGTCATCCCACCGACGGCCTGGGCCTCCGGGACCTCGATCCCGGCCGCGCCGTCGGCCCACTGGGCGGCCGGGGAGCCCTTGAACGGCTCCTTGAGCGTCGGCCGGTCCGGGTGCATCGCGGAGGGCGCGGCCGTGGGGCGCGCGGTCTCGGCGGGGAGCGGCCGGCCGGCCCGGTCGTCCTGCGCGGCCTTGCCGGTGATGCGGTCGATGACCAGCTCCGGCCGTAGGGCGACGAGGGCGAGGGCGGCGATCGCGGTGACGGCCAGCCCGGCCCTGAGCCTCCGCCGGCCCCTCCCCCGCCCCTGGTTCTCCTGCCGGGCCGGGCCGGTCCGCCAGCCCGGCGGCCCGGCGGAGGGGGCCTTGCCCTTCCGCGCCGCCCGGGCCCGCTGCTCGTCCTCGCGGCGCAGGCGGGCGGTCACCTCCCGGGCCCGGGCCGACGGCTCCTTCGGGGCCCCGCCCGCCCCCGCCTCGGCCTCCGCCAGGAAGCGGGCCCACTCCTCGTCGGAGACGCCCGGTCCGTTGTCGTTGCCCCTGTCCATGTCCATGTCCACCCTCGCGCACGGCGGCGGGAGTCCCGGGGAGTGTGCCCCGCAACCCCGCCGAACGGTTTCCCCGGATCGCCGGGCGACGCGGCCCGTGATGCCCTCGCCCCGGCCGGTCGGCGGCGGTCACGTCCGGTACGACCGCGGTCACGCCGGTTGCGGGGACGTGGCGGATGCTACGTGCGGGCACTGACGACCGGGCCGCCGGGGGGTGGGGGGCCGCTACCGCCGCGCCTTGTCCTGCTGCTGCTTCCTCTGCTTCTCGAACTCGGCCTGCCGGTCGCGTTCGACGTCCAGCTTGGAGCGCACCTTCTTGGGGGCCTGCAGCCCGCAGACGGAGGGCCAGTCGTCGGCGAGGATGCCGGCGCACCAGATGAAGTCCTCGATCGGACCGGGCTTCCAGTCGTCCCGCTCGATGTCGTCGCACTCCTTGACGGGCGAGAAGCGCGGGCAGCGGCCGTCCCGGGTCTTGATCGTGTGGGCGCGGTACGCGTCGATGCCCATCGCGTCGACGTCGGACGAGGGCATGTACCGGTTGACCGACCAGGACGCCCCCATCGCCGAGAACAGGGCGAGCACGCACACCATGCCGGCCGCGAGCTGGCGGACCACCCGTCGCGGGATGACCCGGACGGGCTCCGCGCCGACGTCGGCGCGGGCCGTGCTCACGGTGCGCTCGATCCAGCCGGAGCCCCGCTGCACCAGGGCCATCAGGCCGAACACGGCCAGGATCATCAGGCAGTACATGATGATCCAGGTGGTGCGCGGGTAGAGCTGGACGGCCTTGTCCTCGGCCATGTTCGAGGCGAACCAGAAGCGGGCGAACCAGGCGCCCGCCAGGACGGCGCCCGCGGTGCGGACCATGACGTGGCGCAGCCCCAGGCCGAGGCCGAGGCCGACGCCGCCCAGCAGGAGCAGGGCGAAGCCGCTCTGGCCCGCCAGCTCGCCGGCCACCGGCCAGGTCTGGTAGGTCAGGGACCCGGAGCGGTCGGAGACCCAGCCGAGGACGTAGCCCGGGTCCGCGTAGACGGACAGGAAGGCGTAGCGGTCGGGGTTCTGCGCGCCCAGCCGGACCATCTGGTAGAGCAGCGGGGAGCTGACGACCACGGTCGTCAGCAGGGTGGTGACGACGAACAGGCCGGCCCGCTTGCGGACCGCCGCGCCCTTGTACCAGGGGAACAGGAACAGGGCGAGCACGGCCGCGCCGGGAGCGGCCCAGACGTACCAGCCAGAGTACCACAGGAACAGCCCGCCGAAGATCACGCCGGCGGCGGCGCCGCGCAACAGCAGCTGCCGCAGGGCGAGCCGGCCGGCCCGGCGCATGTGGCGCAGCCAGTACCCGAGCAGCGGCAGCAGCACGATCATCACGACGTGGCTGTACGGCCGGATGGGGTCGAGGAAGACGACGGCGGCGGGGACGGCGATCAGCATCGCCCAGAACGGCCGCAGCAGCAGCCGCCAGGAGCAGTACGCCATCGGGCCGGCCACGGCGGTGAAGAAGATCTGCAGGTCGTGCAGGGCGAAGCCGGTCTCGCCGCGGCCGTTGTAGCGGATCTCCGCCCAGAGGGCGATCAGGGCCGGGAAGGCGGGCGGGTAGATGCCCGACATGCCCTCGTGGTGCAGGAACGAGTTGGCCATGTCGATCAGGACGCCCGGGTCGCCCTCCTGCCCGCCGAGCGCGTGCGGCGTACCGCGCAGGGCGACGACGACACCGCCGGCGATGACGCCGGTGGCCAGGCCGGCCAGGGCCGCGCAGACCAGGCGCTTGACGATGCCGTGGCGGCGGGCCGCCCCCCGGTAGGCCGTGTACAGCAGCAGGGCGAGCAGCGGGAGGCCGATGAGGGCCGCGTACTTCTGGAGCGCCGCGAGACCGCTGACCTGACCGAGGCGGACCATGGGGTTGACGCTGATGTGACGGCTGAGCAGCATGAAGCCCAGGGCCGTCACCAGGCCGACGGCGACCTCGGCGGAGGCGTGCGCCCAACGCCGCGACATCCATCCGCGCCGGCGCACCGGGCCTGCCGCGACCGCCCCGCCGGCCGTGGTCCCGGTGCCGGGGGCGGCACCGGGGCGGTCGTGCACCGTACCGGGCTCACCGACCACCTCGGGGGCCAGGTGTGTCATGTCCATCCAAATCGGTCGGGGGCGGCACCGCGGCGGCAGGACCCCGCAGCGGCGGTCTGTCGTGTACGCCGGGTCAGTCGGCTCGCCGACCGGAGGTGAAGGCGTGCCTGGCGAGCGTGCGCAGTCCCTCGCGGTTCCCGCGGCGCAGGGCGCCGGGCAGCATGGTGATCGCGTGGAGGCGGGAGGCGCTGTGGAACCGGGCCGCCTTGGCGGCCTTGGGCCAGCCCCGGGCGTCCATGCGCGCGGCCACCGCGTCGAAGTACCGCTCGGCCTCGGTGAAGCGGGTACCGGAGAACGCCTGGACGGAGGACTCGCTGACCGCGTGGCGGCGGTAGCTGAAGACGGTCTCCGTCTCGTCGATCACCATCTGCTCGCCGGCTTCGAGCAGGTCGACCACCAGCGCCAGGTCCTGGATCACCGAGTACTCGTCCCGGAAGTTGACCTTGCGCAGGGCGTCGCCGCGCCAGCAGATCGACGGGAAGTACAGCCAGTTGCCGCGCAGCACGCTGGTGGCCAGCTCCTCGCCGCCCATCACCCGCCGACCGTCGACCTGCGGGGCGTACAGCCGCCGCTTGGTCTGGTCGGCGAGCCCGTACGACACCTTGCCGTCGCCGTCGATCACCTCGACGCCGGGCTGGACCATGCCGATGCCCGGGTGGGCCTCGATGATGCCGCGGACGGTCTCCAGGTAGTGCGGGTGCAGCAGGTCGTCGCAGCCCATGATGACGACGTGGTCCGCCTCGGAGAGGTAGACGCACTTCTGGAAGTTCTTGGTGATGCCGAGGTTCTGCTCGTTGCGCAGGTACGTCACCCGCGGGTCGCGGAGCGACTCGAACCAGCCCGGGACCTCCGGTTCCTTGCCGTCGTCGATCACGACGAGGCGGAAGTTCGGGTCCGTCTGGGCCAGGACGCTGCGGACGGCGTCCTGCATCAGCTGCACGTCCCCGTAGTAGGGGAGCATGAAGTCGAAGGTCAGCACGGGTGTCAGGCCTTCACGGTCTCGGGGTCCGCTGCGGACTTGGCCTCGGCCTCGGGCGCGGCCTCCGCCCTGGTCTCGGGCGCGGCGCCGTCGGTGCTGCCGAGGCGCTGCTCGTTGTGCCGGGCGCCCTCGCTCAGGGCCACCGTCCGGGCGAGGTCGGTGATCTTCTTCTCCAGCGAGCGGAAGCGCAGGAAGGTGTTGAGCGTCAGGAAGCCCATCGCCAGCACCATCACGTACAGCACCAGGTCGGTGCCGCGGCCGACGCCGAGCGCGTGCGCGACCCAGGTGACGTCGCCCGGGCGGAGCACCGCGTACACGTTGACCACGACGAACAGCGAGAACGCGATGCGCTTCCACGCACGGTTCTTCGCCTGGCCCCAGGTGCGTATGAACATCAGGGCCATCGACAGCGAGCCGGCGATGAGCAGCAGCTGAATCCAGAAGTACTTCATCAGCGGCCACGCTCCCGCATAGTGATGTCGAAGACGATGTTGACGCCGTTGATCAGGGACTGGCCCTTGGCGCGCGAGTAGTCGGTGTAGAGGATGTCCACGGGGACCTCGGCGACGCGCAGGTCGGACGCGGCCAGGAAGCCGACGATCTCGGACGCGTGGGCCATGCCGTTCATGGTGATGTCGAGCTGCTCGGCCGCCTTGCGGCTGAGCACGCGCAGCCCGTTGTGCGCGTCGGTGAGCTTGAGCTTGCGGGCGGTGGGGCTGACCGCGGCGGCCGTGCGGAGCACGACCCGCTTGATCCACGGCACCTGGCCGTTCTGCTCGATGAAGCGGGAGCCGAGCACCACGTCCGCCTCGTCGGCGCGCAGAACGGCGACCATCTTCTCGACGTCCGCGGTCTGGTGCTGGCCGTCCGCGTCGAAGGTCGCGAAGTACGTGGCGCCGGGCTGGGCGAGGGCGTACTTCAGACCGGTCTGCAGGGCCGCGCCCTGGCCGAGGTTGACCGGGTGGCGCACCAGATGGGCGCCGGTGGTCGCGATGTGCTCGGCGGAGTCGTCGGTGCTGCCGTCGTCGACGACGACGATGTTCGGGAACGTGGCCCGCGCTCCCTCGACGACGCCGGCGATCACCTGGCCTTCGTTATAGGCCGGTATGACCAGCCAGACATCGTCGTATCGGGACACGGTAGCTCCAGCGGAAAGTGGCACGTGCTCGTGCTCGGTGATCGGTGAGACATCGGAGGCCTGCAACATGGTCACTCCCTGGCCGCCCCGGCGACCGGCGCCCTCTCGGCGCCCAGCCCCCCGGTCCCTTCGGTCGCGCCCGGGGCGACCCCGGGGAACCTCAGCCTCAGCACCGCCAGCATACCGAGCACGGTGGCGAGGGAGCCGAGAGTGTAGGCCAGGATGACGCGCAGGGCCACCTCCCCCGGCGCGAAAGTGACTCCGGCCAGGACTGCGGTGCCGACGGCCCAGCACATCAGCTGCAGGTTGTGCCGCTTGAACACCATCAGCGCCTGACCCAGCACCATCGCGAACATGTACGCCACGGTGCCGACGGACAACAGGAGGAAGTCGAGGCTCTCCAGGACCGGTTCGCGCCCGAACAGCACCTTGATCAGCCAGGGGCCGAGGGCGGTGGCGGGCACCCCGCCGAGCAGTCCGAGCGCTCCGACGACCACGGCGATCCGGCGCAGCATCGCCGAGAACGCCGCCCGGTCGCCGGCCGTGTACGCGGCCGTCAGCCCGCCCAGCAGCGAGGCCTGGAGCGAACCGAAGACGAACAGCGGCACCCGGGCCAGGACGAGCGCGCTCAGCAGCGCTGCGATCAGCGCGCTGTCGCCGGGGGCGAGCAGTTTGGTGCTCATCACCGCGGCGTTGACGACGACCTGGGACAGCAGCGTCGAGCAGATCAACAGGCCCAGCCCGCCGGTCAGCTCCCGCCAGGCGATGCGTTCGCCGGGCCCCACCGCGCGCAGCAGCGGCGCCAGCGTGGCCAGCACGGCGACGACCGGGGCGACGGCCAGCACCAGGCTGAAGGCGAGCGCGGAGTCGAGCCCGGCCAGGGCGCAGCCGAAGGCCAGGACGATCCGCAGCCCGCCGTCCAGGGCGAGTTGCAGCCCGTACGCCCCGAACCGGCCGAGCCCGGCCAGCACTCCGCGGGTCAGGTAGCAGACGGCCATGCCCGTGAAGGCCCCGCCGAGCGCGGCGACCAGGCTGCGGTCGCCGTGGAAGAGGAGGTCCGCGATCGGGCCCGCGCCGAGGCCGAGGACGAGCAGGGTCGCGCCGAGCATCGCGGAGGTCATCAGGGTGGCCCGGCGCAGCACGGGGGCGGCGCCCTCCCCGAGGACCGCCCGGGCGGCGACGAGCCGGGTGAGTTCCTGTTCGACGGGGAAGAACACGCCGATGCCGACCGACATGACGATCGTCCACAGGACGGAGACGTTCGCCACGTTCTCGGTGGACAGGCTGTGCCCGGCCACGCCCAGGTGGACGTACGAGGCCGCACCCAGCACGACAGTGCCGCCGGCCACCGCGACGGTGCCCGGCGGCAGCGCCGCGGTGAGCCTGCTCAGCAGGGACTTCATCCCGTGCTTCCGTTCCGGGCCGACGCGGCGTCGGCCAGCGCGGTGAACACCGGCGTCGCCAGGGCCTCGGCCAGCTGCTCGCGCCAGTCGGCGAGCGGGGCGAGGCCCGCCCCGGCCCACCGGTCGTGCCCGAGCACACTGAAGGCGGGGCGCACGGCGGGGCGGACGAACGCGGCGGAGGTGGTCGGCCGGATCCGCTCCGGGTCGAGCCCGCTCAGCCGGTAGCTCTCGCGGGCCAGCCCGAACCAGGTGGTGCGGCCGCTCGCGGTGCCGTGGTAGACGCCGGCCGGGGCGCGGCCGGCCAGTGCGGCCAGGCCGAGCTCGACCAGCCGGCGCGCGAGCGCGTACGACCAGGTGGGCTGCCCGTGCTGGTCGTCGACCACGTCGAGGGTGTCGCGCTGGGCGGCCAGCTTCAGCATGGTGGCGACGAAGTTGGGCCCGTGCTCGCCGTACAGCCACGCGGTGCGGACGACGTAGCCGTCCCGCGGCAGGAGTTCGGCGACGGCCTGCTCGCCGACCAGCTTGCTGCGGCCGTACGCGTTGACCGGGCCGGTGGCCGCGTCCTCGCGGTACGGCTCGGAGGCGTCCCCCGGCAGCACGTAGTCGGTGGAGACGTGCAGCAGGCGCGCGCCCGCGTCGGCGCACGCCGCGGCGAGGACGCGCACACCGGTGCCGTTGACGGCGGTGGCGGCTTCCTCGGCGGTCTCCGCGCCGTCCACGTCGGTCCAGGCGGCGCAGTTGACGACCACGGCGGCGCCCTCGACGGCGGCGCGCACGGCCGCGGCGTCGGTGATGTCGAGGTCGGCGCGGCGCAGGCCGGAGGCCTCGATCCCGGCGTCCTTCAGGACGGCCAGGACGTCCTGGCCGAGCATGCCCGCGGCGCCGGTGACGAGCCAGCGTCCGGCGGCTGCGGGGTTGGTGGAGGGGGCGGGGGCGGTGTCGGCGTTCGTGTCGGCGGCGGTCACTTCTGCAGCGCTGCCTTGTCCTTCAGCGGCTCCCACCAGGCGCGGTTCTCGCGGTACCAGGCGATGGTCTGCGCGATGCCGTCCTCGAAGCGGACCTGCGGGGTGTAGCCCAGCTCGGCGTTGATCTTGCTGATGTCGATGGAGTAGCGCAGGTCGTGGCCCTTGCGGTCCTCGACGTGCTCGACCATGTCCCAGCCCAGGCCCGCGGCCTCCAGCAGGACGCCGGTCAGCTCCTTGTTGGTGAGCTCGGTGCCGCCGCCGATGTTGTAGACCTCGCCGCCGCGGCCCTTGCGCATGGCCAGGTCGATGCCGCGGCAGTGGTCGGAGACGTGCAGCCAGTCGCGGACGTTGCCGCCGTTGCCGTACAGCGGGACCTTCTTGCCGTCCATCAGGTTGGTGACGAACAGCGGGATGACCTTCTCCGGGAACTGGTAGTGCCCGTAGTTGTTGGAGCAGCGGGTCACCACGACGTCCATGCCGTGGGTCCGCGCGTACGCCAGGGCCAGCAGGTCGGAGGAGGCCTTCGAGGCGGAGTAGGGGGAGTTGGGCACCAGCGGCCACTCCTCGGTCCAGGAGCCCTCGTTGATGGAGCCGTACACCTCGTCGGTGGAGATGTGGACGAAGCGGCCCACGCCGTGCTTGCGGGCGGCGTCCAACAGGACCTGCGTGCCGACGACGTTCGTCATGACGAACGGGCCGGCGCCCGCGATGGAGCGGTCCACGTGCGACTCGGCGGCGAAGTGCACCACGACGTCGTGGCCGGGCATGACCGCGTCGACGGCCTCGGCGTCACAGATGTCGCCCTTGACGAACTTGTAACCCGAGTGGTCGCGGACCGGGGCGAGGTTGGCTTCCACACCTGAGTAGGTGAGCTTGTCGAAGACCGTGATCTGGGCCGATGCGTCCGCGGCGAGCTGCTGCCGGACGAATTCTGAACCGATGAAGCCGGCGCCGCCGGTCACAAGGATGCGCATAGTACGGAGAGTCTAGTCGCTTGTACTACTGCCCCAGCGGCCCGGACCGCTTCGTTCCGGTTGCTCTCGCATACTGTGGGGCCATGCGTGGAATTCTCTTGGCCGGCGGCACCGGATCCCGACTCTGGCCGCTGACCCGGGCAGTCTCGAAGCAGCTGCTCCCCGTCTTCGACAAGCCGATGATCTACTACCCGCTCTCCACCCTGGTCATGGCCGGAATCAGCGAGATTCTGGTCATCACCACGCCGGAGGACCGTCCCCAGTTCGAGCGCCTGCTCGGCGACGGATCCCAGTTCGGCCTGCGGCTGGAGTACGCGGTCCAGGAGCGCCCCGAGGGCATCGCCCAGGCGTTCGTGCTGGGCGCCGACTTCATCGGCGACGAGTCCGTGGCCCTCATCCTGGGCGACAACATCTTCCACGGCAGCGGCCTCGGCACGCGCCTGGCCGAGCACACCGACTCCAAGGGCGGCCGGGTCTTCGCGTACCCGGTGGCGGACCCGACGGCGTACGGCGTCGTCGAGTTCGACGACAAGGGCCAGGCCATCTCCATCGAGGAGAAGCCGGCCGAGCCGAGGTCCCGCTACGCGGTGCCCGGTCTGTACTTCTACGACAACCGCGTCGTCGAGATAGCCCGCGGTCTCCGGCCCAGCGCCCGCGGCGAGCTGGAGATCACCGCCGTCAACGACGCGTACCTCCAGGCCGGCGAGCTGAACGTCACCATCCTCGACCGTGGCACCGCCTGGCTGGACACCGGCACCTTCGTCTCGATGGTCCAGGCCTCCGAGTTCGTCCGCGTCATCGAGGAGCGCCAGGGCTTCAAGATCGGCTGCGTCGAGGAGGCGGCCTGGCGGGCCGGCCTGATCGACGACGCGCAACTGCGCGAGCTGGCCCAGCCGCTGCTGAAGAGCGGCTACGGCCAGTACCTGCTCGCCCTGCTCGACGAGGAGGCCGGCCGGTGAAGTTCCGCGAGCTCCCCCTCGAAGGCGTCTTCGAGATCACCCCGCAGCTGCACGGCGACCCGCGCGGCCTGTTCACCGAGTGGTACCGCTTCGACAAGCTCTCCGAGGTCGTCGGGCACCCGCTGAAGCTGGCGCAGGCCAACCTGTCGGTGTCCTCCCGCGGCGTGGTCCGCGGCATCCACTTCGCCGACGTGCCGCCCGGCCAGGCCAAGTACGTGACCTGCGTGCGCGGCGCCGTGCTCGACGTCATCGTGGACCTGCGGGTCGGCTCCCCGACCTTCGGCCGCTGGGAGGGCGTCCGCCTCGACGACGTGGACCGCCGCGCGGTCTACATCCCCGAGGGCATGGGCCACGGCTTCTGCGCGCTGACGGACGACGCCACGCTTTCGTACCTCTGCTCGGAGACGTACAACCCGACCGGCGAGCACTCGGTTCACCCTCTCGACCCGGATCTGGGCATCGACTGGCCGGCGGAGGTCCCGTTGCTGTCCGCGCGCGACGAGGCCGCCCCGTCGCTCGCGCAGGCCGTCGAGACGGGGCTGCTGCCCGACTACGCCGCCTGCAAGGAGTTCACGGAGTCCCTGCGCGTGAGCTGACGCGGGGCACCGAGAGGGCACGAGAGAACGCACGAGGGCACACGAGGGCCGCACCCCGCGACGGGGGTGCGGCCCTTCCCCGTACGCGCGGAACGCAGGGCCGGCACCCGGCCCCGGCCCCGGCCCCGGCCCCGGCCCCGGCCCGGAAACGACCGAGGGCCCCTCCCCCGCCGCCGAAGCGGTGGGGAAGGGGCCCTCGTGCCAGACTCGGAGCCCGCTCGCGCGGACTACCAGGTCAGAGCGTGAAGGACTTACTTCACGATCTTGGTGACCTGGCCGGCGCCCACGGTGCGACCACCCTCACGGATGGCGAACTTCAGGCCCTCCTCCATGGCGACCGGCTGGATCAGCTGGACGGACATCTCGGTGTTGTCGCCCGGCATGACCATCTCGGTGCCCTGCGGCAGGGTCACAACGCCCGTCACGTCCGTGGTACGGAAGTAGAACTGCGGACGGTAGTTGTTGAAGAACGGCGTGTGGCGGCCACCCTCGTCCTTGGACAGGATGTAGGCCTGGGCCTCGAACTCGGTGTGCGGGGTGACCGAACCCGGCTTGATGATGACCTGGCCGCGCTCGACGTCCTCGCGCTTGATGCCGCGGAGCAGCAGACCGACGTTCTCACCGGCCTGGCCCTCGTCGAGCAGCTTGCGGAACATCTCGATGCCGGTGACCGTGGTGGTGGTCTTCTCGTTCTTGATGCCGATGATGTCGACGGTCTCGTTGACCTTCAGGACACCACGCTCGATACGACCGGTGACGACGGTGCCACGACCGGTGATCGTGAAGACGTCCTCGACGGGCATCAGGAACGGCTTCTCGGTGTCACGCGGCGGGGTCGGGATCGACTCGTCCACGGCAGCCATCAGGCCGAGGAGCTTCTCGCCCCACTCCTTGTCGCCCTCGAGCGCCTTCAGCGCCGAGACGCGGACGACCGGCAGGTCGTCGCCCGGGAACTCGTACTCGGAGAGGAGCTCGCGCACCTCGAGCTCGACGAGCTCCAGGATCTCCTCGTCGTCCACCATGTCGGCCTTGTTCAGGGCGACGACGATGTACGGAACGCCGACCTGGCGGGCCAGGAGCACGTGCTCCTTGGTCTGCGGCATCGGGCCGTCGGTGGCGGCGACCACGAGGATGGCGCCGTCCATCTGCGCGGCACCGGTGATCATGTTCTTGATGTAGTCCGCGTGACCCGGGCAGTCGACGTGGGCGTAGTGACGCGCCTCGGTCTGGTACTCGACGTGCGCGATGGAGATGGTGATACCGCGCTGGCGCTCCTCAGGAGCCTTGTCGATCTGGTCGAAGGCCGAGGCCTCGTTCAGGTCCGGGTACGCGTCGTGCAGCACCTTGGTAATGGCGGCCGTGAGGGTCGTCTTACCGTGGTCAATGTGACCGATGGTGCCGATGTTGACGTGCGGCTTAGTCCGCTCGAACTTCGCCTTCGCCACGGGGGTCCTCCTGGAGAGTGGTTCTGTACGCCTTACTCATCGGCGCCAGGTGATCTTTGCTGGAAAGCCGGTCCCCGGGGCAACAGGTTTTTTGAATTGCTCCTGTTGCCCCAGAGGTTCCGGTGACAAGCCTAAAGCGTGTGCTCGGGAGAGTTACTCGCCCTTGGCCTTCGCGATGATCTCCTCGGCGACGTTCCGCGGAACCTCGGCGTAGGAGTCGAACTGCATCGAGTAGCTGGCGCGACCCGAGGTCTTGCTGCGGAGGTCGCCGACGTAGCCGAACATCTCCGACAGGGGCACGAGGCCCTTGACGATCTTGGCTCCGTGACGGTCCTCCATGGCCTGGATCTGGCCACGGCGGGAGTTGATGTCACCGATCACATCGCCCATGGACTCCTCGGGCGTGGTGACCTCAACGGCCATCATCGGCTCGAGCAGAACGGGCGAAGCCTTGCGCGCGGCCTCCTTGAAGGCCTGCGAACCGGCGATCTTGAAGGCGAGCTCGGAGGAGTCGACCTCGTGGTAGCCACCGTCGAGAAGCGTGACGCGGACGCCCGTCATCTCGTAGCCGGCCAGGATGCCGAACTGCATGGCCTCCTGCGCACCGGCGTCCACCGAAGGGATGTACTCCTTCGGCACACGGCCACCGGTGACCTTGTTCACGAACTCGTACGCCGGACCATCGGCGTCCGTGATCGGCTCGATCGCGATCTGCACCTTGGCGAACTGACCGGTACCACCGGTCTGCTTCTTGTGGGTGTAGTCGTGGCGCTCGACCGCCTTGCGGATGGTCTCGCGGTACGCGACCTGCGGCTTGCCGACGTTGGCCTCGACCTTGAACTCGCGCTTCATACGGTCGACCAGCACCTCGAGGTGCAGCTCGCCCATACCGCCGAGGATGGTCTGGCCCGTCTCCTCGTCCGAGTGAACGTGGAAGGAGGGGTCCTCCTCCGCGAGACGCTGGATGGCGACACCCAGCTTCTCCTGGTCACCCTTGGACTTGGGCTCGATGGCGACCTGGATGACCGGGGCCGGGAAGTCCATGGACTCCAGGATGACCGGGTTCTTCTCGTCGCACAGCGTCTCACCGGTGGTGGTCTGCTTCAGGCCCATGACGGCGACGATGTCGCCGGCGCCCACCGAGTCGATCTCCTCACGCTTGTTCGCGTGCATGCGGTAGATCTTGCCGATGCGCTCCTTCTTGCCCTTGACGGAGTTCTGCACCGCGGTGCCGGCCTCCAGGCGGCCCGAGTAAACCCGGACGAAGGTGAGCTTGCCGAGGTGCGGGTCGCTCATGATCTTGAACGCGAGCGCGGCGAGGGGCTCCTCGTCCGACGGCTTGCGCTTGACGACCACGTCGGCGTCACGGACGTCGTGGCCCTCGATGGCCTCGATGTCCAGCGGCGACGGCAGGTAGCGCACGACGGCGTCGAGCAGGGGCTGAACACCCTTGTTCTTGAACGCCGTACCGCAGAAGACCGCGGTGATCGTGGGCTCGCCCTTGCCCTTGCCGGAGCCGAGGATGATGCGGCGCACGGCGGCGTGCAGCTGCTCTTCGGTGGGCTCGGTGCCCTCCAGGAACAGCTCCATCATCTCTTCGTCGTTCTCGGCGACCTGCTCCACCAGCTTGGCGCGCCACTCCTCGGCCGCCTCGGTGTGCGTGGCCGGGATGTCGACGACGTCGTACATCTCGCCCTTGGTCGCCTCGGCGGACCACACGAGCGCCTTCATGCGGACGAGGTCGACCACGCCCTGGAAGTCGGCCTCGGCACCGATGGGGAGCTGCATGACGATCGGAACCGCGCCCAGGCGGTCCGAGATCATGTCGACGCAGCGGTGGAACTCGGCGCCGGTACGGTCGAGCTTGTTGACGAAGCAGATGCGCGGAACGCCGTAGCGGTCCGCCTGACGCCAAACGGTCTCGGACTGCGGCTCCACACCGGCGACACCGTCGAACACGGTGACGGCACCGTCGAGGACGCGGAGCGAACGCTCCACCTCGACCGTGAAGTCCACGTGACCCGGGGTGTCGATGATGTTGATGGTGTGGTCGACGTTCTCGAGCGGCCAGTGGCAGGTCGTCGCGGCAGACGTGATCGTGATGCCGCGCTCCTGCTCCTGCTCCATCCAGTCCATCGTGGCAGCGCCGTCGTGGACCTCACCGATCTTGTAAGAGACACCGGTGTAGAACAGGATGCGCTCGGTGGTGGTCGTCTTGCCCGCGTCGATGTGGGCCATGATGCCGATGTTGCGCACCTTGGCCAGGTCAAGCGAAGTGGTAGCCATAAGGCTTCAGTCTTCTCTCGGTCTCGATGTGGGTTGCGACTACCAGCGGTAGTGCGCGAAGGCCTTGTTGGACTCGGCCATCTTGTGCGTGTCCTCACGCTTCTTCACGGCCGCACCAAGGCCGTTCGAGGCGTCGAGGAGCTCGTTCATGAGGCGCTCGGTCATGGTCTTCTCGCGGCGGGCGCGGGAGTAGCCCACGAGCCAGCGCAGCGCCAGGGTCGACTGGCGACCCGGCTTGACCTCGACCGGAACCTGGTAGGTCGCACCACCGACGCGGCGGGACTTGACCTCGAGCGACGGCTTGACGTTCTCCAGCGCGCGCTTCAGCGTGATGACCGGGTCGTTGCCCGTCTTCTCGCGGAGGCCTTCCATGGCGCCGTAGACGATGCGCTCGGCGGTGGAGCGCTTGCCGTTCAGCAGGATCTTGTTGATCAGGGAGGTGACAAGAGGAGACTGGTAGACCGGGTCGATGATGACCGGGCGCTTCGGGGCGGGGCCCTTACGAGGCATTCTTACTTCTCCTTCTTGGCGCCGTAGCGGCTGCGGGCCTGCTTGCGGTTCTTGACAGCCTGGGTGTCAAGCGCACCGCGGATGATCTTGTAACGAACACCCGGCAGGTCCTTCACACGGCCACCACGCACGAGCACGATGGAGTGCTCCTGCAGGTTGTGTCCCTCACCCGGAATGTAAGCGGTGACCTCGATGCCGGAGGTCAGACGCACACGCGCGACCTTGCGGAGCGCCGAGTTCGGCTTCTTCGGGGTGGTCGTGAACACACGCGTGCAGACGCCACGGCGCTGGGGCGAAGCCTCAAGCGCGGGCGTCTTCGTCTTCTCGACCTTGTCCTGCCGGCCCTTACGGACCAGCTGCTGGATCGTAGGCACTACTTCTCCGGTTTCTGTGTGCCGTGTAGTAAAGCTAACCTGGAACTTCTGCCGACCCACGCGGTCGGGTGTGTCGGATCCGGTGGACCCCTGCGCAAGCGCAGGAAGACGCGTGGATCTCGGTGGCCGGTGCGACTCGCGTGCGGTTGATGGACACGCACGGGAGCCCAGGCACACCCCAGGCACAAGGTCTGAGCGTACCCACCGCATCCACTCCGGTCAAAACAAAGGCCCTCCCGCGGCCCCCGCGACATCCCCGCCGGTCATGCGGCACTTGGGCACCGGGCGCTCGACATGCACCCGCCCCGCGGATGTGCTATAGGCCTCTCGCCGCCCGCGGACCGCGGCGACCGGCCCACTCCCGCACGACCACTAAAATGCGTCAGCGATTCAGCCCGAAACGGCACCACGATCAGGGAGCGGGACATTGCGGACGGTCACCCCGGAGCCGACGGCCGCGGACAGCCCGGTCCTCACCGGTCCCGACCCCCGCCCCCGCCGCCTGACACCCCGCCCCGAGCGCCTGTACGGGCCGCTGCTCGCCTTCGTCGTCACCGTCGGCGCGTTCTGCGCCTCCTGGGCGCTCCGCGGCACCTTCCCCTTCGGGAACACCGGCCGCGCCCTCAACGACCAGGCCAACCAGTACGTGCCCTTCCACCGGGCACTGTGGGACCTCGTCCACGGGCGGGCCGCCGGCGACCTGCTGTTCAGCTGGCGCGGCGGCTTCGGACAGCAGTTCCTGTCCGACTACTACACGTACCTCGGCAATCCGTTCTCCTGGCTGGCCGTCCTCGTCCCGCGGGCCCACGTCGACCTCGCCGTCTTCCTGGTCACCCCGGTCACGATGGGCGCCGCCGCCGCCGTGATGGCCGTCTACCTCGGCAGGCTGCACCCCGGGCCGTGGTGGCAGCGCGGGGTCCTCGGCGCCTGCTACGGGCTGTGCGGCTGGGCGCTCAGCGACGCCTCGTACATCCCGATGTGGCTGTGGGGCCTGGTGGCCCTCCCGCTGCTGGGCATCGCCGTCGAGTGGTGCCTGCAGGAACGCCGCTGGACGGGCGCCGCCCTGATCGTCGCGCTCGCCTGGTTCGGCAACTTCTACACGGCGATGATGGCCACCATGGCCGCCTGCGTGCTGCTCGCGGTCCGGATGGCCACGCTGGACCTCACCGGCCGGCAGCGGCTGCGCGCCCTGTGGCGGGCCTCAACCGCCGCCGCGACGGGCATCCTGCTCACCCTGCCGCTGCTCCTGCCGTCCTTCCTGTCCAGCGGCGCCGCCCAGCCGACGCAGGCCGCGGCCTTCGACCCGGTGCGGATCGAGGTCTTCCTGTCCGGGATGCTGCCGGCCACCCACCTGTGGGGCGGCCGGCCCCGGCTGTACGTGGCCTCGCTCGGCCTGATCCTGGCCGGGTCCTTCCTGTTCAACGCGGCCATCGCCCGCAGGACCCGCCTGGTGTGGGCGGCGGCGACGCTGCTGGTCCTCGCCTCCTTCCAGTTCCCGCCCACCCAGTACCTGTGGCACGGGCTCGCGGTGCCGAACGGCAACCCGTACCGCGAGGCCTTCGTCTTCAGCGGGCTCGTCGTGGTCCTGGCCTGGCTGTCCCTGGCCCACCGGCCGCGTCTCCCGCACCTCGCGTCGGCGGCCGGCCTGCTGGTCGCCGCCACCTTCCTGCTCCGGCACACCGACGACTTCGGCGGCTGGACCTGGCGGGCGGTCCTCGGCGGCGGCGCGGTCTCGCTCCTGGCCCTGGTCCTGCTGGCGCAGGGCGAACGGCGCCGCTTCCTGGTCCCCGCGGCCGCCGTGCTCATGGCCGGCGTGGTCTTCGCCGAGTCCACCGCGGCCGCCGCCAGCGCCGACGCCCGCCGCGCCCGGGAGCGCTGGGCGAAGCCGGTCGCCACCTCGAACCGCTCGATCACCGCGCACCACGACGCCGTGCGCGGGGTGGACGGCTGGCCCCGGTACCGGACCGACTCGGGCGCGCCGCAGACCTCGTACAACGACGCCCTGGCGCTCGGGGCGGAGGGCCCGCAGTACTACAGCAGCTACCTGCCGGAGGCCACCTACCGGGCGCTGGAGCCCCTCGGGTACGGCTTCAAGAACGACGGCCGGACCTTCTTCGGCGCGGACAACCCCGTCCTCGACGCGATCTTCGCGATCGGCGCCCGGGTCAGCCCCGGGCCGGCCGAGGGCACCTGGACCGCCGCCCGCTTCCCGGCTCCGCCGCTCGTCACGGTCCGCAGCGCCCCGTTCACCTCCCCCAACCCGGCCGGCAGCGTCTACGCCCGGCAGGAGAACGTCCTCGGCGCGGCCGTCTACCAGGTCCCGTCGGCGGTCCGCGGCGGCACGGCCACGGAGCAGACGTACGCCGCCCGCTGCGCCCCCGGCTCGGAGGCCTACTGGTTCTCCCCCGACCTCTACGGCACCCTCACCGCCGGCGGCACCCAGCGGCCCCTGGAGGACCAGATGACGGGCGTCGTGAAGCTGGGCCCGGTCCCGGCGGACGGCACGGTGGCGGTGACGGTGCGGACCCGGACCGAGAACGCGACCGCCGGCGACCACCCGATCGGCTGTCTGGACCGCGCCAAGCTGGACGACACCGTCCGCAGCCTCACCCGGACGGGTGCCACCGACGTCGCCACCGGGGGCCACGACGTCCGCGCCGTCCTCCCGGCGGGCAGCACCGGCACGGCCGTCTTCGCCATGACCGCGGTCCCGGGCTGGCAGTGCACCGCCGACGCGAAGCCGGTGGCCCCGGCCTCCTTCCACGGCCTGCTCGCCCTCCCCGTCTCCCCCGGCACGACGAAGCTCGCCTGCACCTTCACCCCGAAGGGCCTCGCCCCGGGCCTGGCCGGCGCCGCAGCAGCCCTCCTGACCCTCACGGCCGCGACCCTGGCAGCCCTGCGCCGCCGACGCCGCGCCTGAGGCCCGGGGCGGCGGCCCCCGGGCCTCCGGGCGGTCGCGGCCCCCGGCCCCGGCCGGCGCCCCGTACCCGTACGACGCCCGCACCCCGTACAACGGGGAAGCCCCCCGCCGCTCCTTCCGGAGCAGCGGGGGGCTTCCTCGTGATGACCCTTAGCCGTTGTACGGGCCGTAGTCGTAGTCCTCCAGCGGGACGGCCTGGCCGGAGCCGGTGCCGAAGGGCGAGTAGTCGATGTCGTCGTAGCCGACGGCCGAGTACATCGCGGCCTTCGCCTCCTCGGTGGGCTCGACCCGGATGTTGCGGTAGCGGGCGAGGCCCGTACCGGCCGGGATGAGCTTACCGATGATGACGTTCTCCTTGAGGCCGATGAGGCTGTCGGACTTGGCGTTGATCGCCGCGTCCGTCAGGACTCGGGTCGTCTCCTGGAAGGAGGCGGCCGACAGCCAGGACTCCGTCGCCAGCGAGGCCTTGGTGATACCCATCAGCTGCGGACGGCCGGAGGCGGGGTGACCGCCCTCGGTGACCACACGACGGTTCTCGGTCTCGAAGCGCGAACGCTCGACGAGCTCGCCCGGGAGCAGCTCGGCGTCGCCCGACTCGATGATCGTCACGCGGCGGAGCATCTGCCGGATGATGATCTCGATGTGCTTGTCGTGGATCGACACGCCCTGCGAGTTGTAGACCTTCTGGACCTCGCCGACCAGGTGGACCTGGACGGCACGCTGGCCGAGGATGCGCAGCACGTCGTGCGGGTTGGTGGCACCCGCGGTGAGCTTCTGGCCCACCTCGACGTGGTCGCCCTCGTGGACGATGACCTTGGCGCGCTTCGAGATCGGGAAGGCCGTCTCGTCGCTGCCGTCGTCCGGCGTGATGACGATCTTCTTGGTCTTCTCGGTCTCCTCGATCCGCACGCGACCGGCGGCCTCGGAGATCGGGGCGACACCCTTCGGGGTACGGGCCTCGAAGAGCTCGACGACACGCGGCAGACCCTGGGTGATGTCGTCACCGGCCACACCACCGGTGTGGAAGGTACGCATCGTCAGCTGGGTACCGGGCTCACCGATGGACTGGGCGGCGATGATGCCGACCGCCTCACCGATGTCGACCAGCTTGCCGGTGGCCAGGGAGCGGCCGTAGCAGAAGGCACAGGTACCGACGGCGGACTCACAGGTCAGGACCGAGCGGGTCTTGACCTCCTCCACGCCGGCCGCGACGAGCTGGTCGATGAGGACATCGCCCAGGTCGACGTTGGCCGGGGCCAGGACCTTGCCGTCGACGACGACGTCCTCGGCGAGCATGCGCGCGTACACCGAGGTCTCGACGTCCTCGGCCTTGCGCAGGACACCGGCCTCGTCCCGGACGGCGATCTTCAGCTTCAGACCGCGCTCGGTGCCGCAGTCCTCCTCGCGGATGATCACGTCCTGCGAGACGTCCACCAGACGACGGGTCAGGTAACCCGAGTCGGCGGTACGCAGGGCGGTGTCGGCCAGACCCTTACGGGCACCGTGCGTGGAGATGAAGTACTCCAGCACGGAGAGGCCCTCGCGGAAGGACGCCTTGATCGGACGCGGGATGGTCTCGTTCTTCGCGTTCGACACCAGACCACGCATACCGGCGATCTGCCTCATCTGCATCATGTTTCCTCGGGCACCCGAGTCAACCATCATGAAGATGGGGTTGGTCTTGGGGAAGTTCGCGTTCATCGCCTCGGCGACCTCGTTGGTCGCCTTGGTCCAGATCGCGATGAGCTCCTGCGTGCGCTCGTCCTTGGTGATCAGACCGCGCTCGTACTGCTTCTGGACCTTCTCGTCCTGGGCCTCGTAGCCCGCGACGATCTCCTTCTTGGCCTCGGGGACCACGACGTCGGAGATGGCCACGGTGACGCCGGAACGGGTCGCCCAGTGGAAGCCGGCCGCCTTCAGGTTGTCGAGCGTCGCCGCCACGATGACCTTGGGGTAGCGCTCGGCCAGGTCGTTGACGATCTCGGAGAGCTGCTTCTTGCCCACCGAGTAGTCGACGAACGGGTAGTCCTCCGGCAGCAGCTCGTTGAAGAGCGCACGACCCAGCGTGGTCTTCAGACGGAAGCTGTCGCCCGGCTGGAACTCCGGCTCACCCTCCTCGGCGACCGGGGCGACCCAGCCGCGCGGCGGGATGGTGCCCACCGGGAAGCGGATGTCGACCTGCGACTGCAGCGAGAGCTCGCCGGCGTCGAAGGCCATGATCGCCTCGGCGGTGGAGCCGAACGCACGGCCCTCGCCCTTGACGTCGCGCAGCTCGCCGTCCGTGGTGAGGAAGAACAGACCGAGGACCATGTCCTGGGTCGGCATCGTCACCGGGCGGCCGTCGGCCGGCTTGAGGATGTTGTTCGAGGACAGCATCAGGATGCGGGCCTCGGCCTGCGCCTCCGCGGAGAGCGGCAGGTGGACGGCCATCTGGTCACCGTCGAAGTCCGCGTTGAACGCGGTGCAGACGAGCGGGTGGATCTGGATGGCCTTGCCCTCGACCAGCTGCGGCTCGAAGGCCTGGATGCCGAGGCGGTGCAGCGTGGGCGCACGGTTCAGCAGCACCGGGTGCTCGGCGATGACCTCTTCGAGGACGTCGTACACGACGGTGCGGCCGCGCTCGACCATGCGCTTGGCCGACTTGATGTTCTGCGCGTGGTTCAGGTCGACCAGGCGCTTCATCACGAACGGCTTGAAGAGCTCCAGTGCCATGGCCTTGGGCAGACCGCACTGGTGCAGCTTCAGCTGCGGACCGACGACGATCACGGAACGCGCGGAGTAGTCCACGCGCTTGCCGAGCAGGTTCTGGCGGAATCGACCCTGCTTGCCCTTCAGCATGTCGCTGAGGGACTTCAGCGGACGGTTGCCGGGGCCCGTCACCGGGCGACCGCGACGGCCGTTGTCGAAGAGGGCGTCGACCGCCTCCTGGAGCATGCGCTTCTCGTTGTTCACGATGATCTCGGGGGCACCGAGGTCGAGAAGGCGCTTCAGGCGGTTGTTGCGGTTGATGACACGGCGGTACAGGTCGTTCAGGTCGGAGGTCGCGAAGCGGCCACCGTCCAGCTGCACCATCGGACGCAGGTCCGGCGGGATGACCGGGACGCAGTCCAGGACCATGCCCTTGGGGCTGTTGCTGGTCTGCAGGAACGCGGAGACGACCTTCAGGCGCTTCAGCGCACGGGTCTTCTTCTGGCCCTTGCCGGTGCGGATGATCTCGCGGAGGCGCTCGGCCTCCTCCTCCAGGTCGAAGGACTCCAGGCGCTTCTGCAGCGCCGCGGCACCCATCGAACCGTCGAAGTACGTGCCGAAGCGGTCACGCAGCTCGCGGTAGAGGAGCTCGTCGCCCTCCAGGTCCTGGACCTTGAGGTTCTTGAAGCGGTTCCAGACCTCGTCCAGGCGGTCGATCTCGCGCTGGGAGCGGTCGCGGAGCTGCTTCATCTCGCGCTCGGCGCCCTCGCGCACCTTGCGGCGCACGTCGGCCTTGGCGCCCTCGGCCTCGAGCTCGGCCAGGTCGGACTCGAGCTTCTTGGCGCGGGCCTCCAGGTCGGAGTCGCGACGGTTCTCGATCTGCTGGCGCTCGACGGAGACGTGGGCCTCCAGCGACGGCAGGTCGCGCTGACGGCGCTCGTCGTCGACGAACGTGATCATGTACGCGGCGAAGTAGATGACCTTCTCGAGGTCCTTCGGCGCGAGGTCCAGCAGGTAGCCCAGGCGCGACGGAACGCCCTTGAAGTACCAGATGTGGGTGACGGGGGCGGCGAGCTCGATGTGGCCCATCCGCTCGCGGCGCACCTTGGCGCGCGTGACCTCGACGCCACAGCGCTCACAGATGATGCCCTTGAAGCGGACACGCTTGTACTTGCCGCAGTAGCACTCCCAGTCCCGGGTGGGGCCGAAGATCTTCTCGCAGAAGAGTCCGTCCTTCTCGGGCTTCAGGGTGCGGTAGTTGATGGTCTCCGGCTTCTTGACCTCGCCGTGCGACCAGGTACGGATGTCGTCCGCGGTGGCAAGGCCGATCCGCAGCTCGTCGAAGAAGTTGACGTCGAGCACTGTGCGTCAATCCCTCTTTCGGGGTCGTGTCTCAATCATGGTCTGAACGGTCCCGGGGATGGCCGGGGGCTCCGATCGGGAGCCCCCGGCCAGGCCCGTCAGACCTCTTCGACGCTGCTCGGCTCGCGCCGGGACAGGTCGATACCGAGCTCCTCCGCAGCGCGGAAGACGTCCTCGTCGGTGTCGCGCATCTCGATGGACATGCCGTCCGAGGACAGCACCTCCACGTTGAGGCAGAGCGACTGCATTTCCTTGATGAGCACCTTGAAGGACTCGGGAATGCCCGGCTCGGGGATGTTCTCGCCCTTGACGATGGCCTCGTAGACCTTCACGCGGCCGGTGACGTCGTCGGACTTGATGGTCAGGAGCTCCTGGAGGGCGTAGGCGGCGCCGTAAGCCTCGAGCGCCCACACCTCCATCTCACCGAAGCGCTGGCCACCGAACTGCGCCTTACCACCCAGCGGCTGCTGCGTGATCATCGAGTACGG
This sequence comes from Streptomyces pallidus (ex Mingjun et al. 2026), assembly GCF_051550185.1. Classification (NCBI taxonomy): domain Bacteria; kingdom Bacillati; phylum Actinomycetota; class Actinomycetes; order Kitasatosporales; family Streptomycetaceae; genus Streptomyces; species Streptomyces pallidus (ex Mingjun et al. 2026). Next base: position 3,343,884 of record NZ_CP196181.1, read on the forward strand.
GCCGGTCGAACGCGCGTGGAGCTTGTCGTCGACCAGGTGGTGGAGCTTGAGGATGTACATGTACCCGACCGAGATCGGGTCCGGGAACGGCTCGCCGGAGCGGCCGTCGAACAGGCGCGCCTTGCCCGACGGGAGCACCATGCGCTCGCCGTCGCGGTTCGGGATGGTGTGCTGCAGGAGGCCGGCCAGCTCGTCCTCGCGGGCGCCGTCGAACACCGGGGTGGCGACGTTGGTGCCCGGGGCGACCTGGTCCGCGCCGATGGCCTGCAGGCGCTGGGCCCACTCGTCCGCGAGGCCGGAGACGTCCCAGCCGCGGCTGGCGAGCCAGCCGAGGTGGATCTCCAGGACCTGTCCCGGGTTCATTCGGGACGGGACACCGAGCGGGTTGAGGATGATGTCGACCGGGGTGCCGTCCTCGAGGAAGGGCATGTCCTCGATCGGGAGGATCTTGGAGATGACGCCCTTGTTGCCGTGGCGGCCGGCGAGCTTGTCACCGTCGGTGATCTTGCGCTTCTGGGCGACGTAGACGCGGACCAGCTGGTTCACGCCCGGGGGAAGCTCGTCGCCCTCCTCGCGGTCGAAGACGCGGACGCCGATGACCTTGCCGATCTCGCCGTGCGGCACCTTCAGGGAGGTGTCACGCACCTCGCGGGCCTTCTCACCGAAGATCGCGCGGAGCAGGCGCTCCTCCGGGGTCAGCTCGGTCTCACCCTTCGGGGTGACCTTGCCGACCAGGATGTCGCCGGCGACGACGTCCGCACCGATGCGGATGATGCCGCGCTCGTCGAGGTCGGCGAGGACCTCCTCGGAGACGTTCGGGATGTCCCGGGTGATCTCCTCGGGGCCCAGCTTGGTGTCACGGGCGTCGACCTCGTGCTCCTCGATGTGGATCGAGGAGAGGACGTCGTCCTGGACGAGGCGCTGCGACAGGATGATCGCGTCCTCGTAGTTGTGGCCTTCCCACGGCATGAACGCGACGAGCAGGTTCTTGCCGAGGGCCATCTCGCCCTCTTCGGTCGCCGGACCGTCGGCGAGGACCTGGCCCTCGATGATCCGGTCGCCCTCGTTGACGATGACCTTCTGGTTGACCGAGGTGCCCTGGTTGGAGCGGTTGAACTTGGCGACGCGGTACGTGGTGTACGTGCCGTCGTCGTTGGTGACGGTGATGTAGTCGGCCGAGACCTCCTGGACGACACCGTCCTTCTCCGCCTTGATGGAGTCGCCGGCGTCGACGGCGCAGCGGTACTCCATGCCGGTGCCGACGAGCGGGGCCTCCGCCTTGATGAGCGGAACGGCCTGGCGCATCATGTTCGCGCCCATGAGGGCGCGGTTGGCGTCGTCGTGCTCCAGGAAGGGGATCATGGCGGTCGCGACCGACACCATCTGGCGCGGCGAGACGTCCATGTAGTCGACGTCGTCACCGGGGACGTAGTCGACCTCGCCGCCACGGCGGCGGACCAGCACGCGGGGCTCGGCGAAGCGCAGCTCCTCGTCCAGGCGCGCGTTGGCCTGGGCGATGACGAAGCGGTCTTCCTCGTCGGCGGTCAGGTAGTCGACCTCGTCGGTGACCTGGCCCTCGACGACCTTGCGGTACGGGGTCTCGACGAAACCGAACGCGTTGACGCGGCCGTAGGACGCGAGCGAGCCGATCAGACCGATGTTCGGGCCTTCGGGGGTCTCGATCGGGCACATGCGGCCGTAGTGCGACGGGTGGACGTCACGGACCTCGAAGCCGGCCCGCTCACGGCTCAGACCACCGGGGCCGAGCGCCGAGAGACGGCGCTTGTGGGTCAGCCCGGACAGCGGGTTGTTCTGGTCCATGAACTGCGACAGCTGGCTGGTGCCGAAGAACTCCTTGATGGAGGCGACGACCGGCCGGATGTTGATCAGGGTCTGCGGCGTGATCGCCTCGACGTCCTGGGTGGTCATGCGCTCGCGCACGACGCGCTCCATGCGCGCCAGACCCGTGCGGACCTGGTTCTGGATGAGCTCGCCGACGTTGCGCAGGCGGCGGTTGCCGAAGTGGTCGATGTCGTCGGTCTCGACGACGATCGAACGGCCGGACTCGCCGATGGTCTCGGTCTCGCCCGCGTGGAGCTTGACGAGGTACTTGATCGTCGCGATGACGTCGTCGACGGTCAGCACGCCGGCGTCGAGCGGCTCGTCGGCACCGAGCTTCTTGTTGACCTTGTAGCGGCCGACCTTCGCCAGGTCGTAGCGCTTCGGGTTGAAGTACAGGTTCTCGAGCAGCGTCTGCGCGGCCTCACGGGTCGGCGGCTCGCCCGGACGCAGCTTGCGGTAGATGTCGAGCAGCGCGTCGTCCTGGCCCTGGGTGTGGTCCTTCTCCAGGGTGGCGCGCATGGACTCGTACTCGCCGAACTCCTCGAGGATCTGCTCGGTGGTCCAGCCGAGGGCCTTCAGGAGGACGGTGACGGACTGCTTGCGCTTGCGGTCGATGCGGACACCGACCATGTCGCGCTTGTCGACCTCCATCTCCAGCCAGGCACCCCGGGACGGGATGATCTTGGCGGAGAAGATGTCCTTGTCGGACGTCTTGTCGATGGAGGAGTCGAAGTAGACGCCGGGGGAGCGCACCAGCTGCGACACGACGACACGCTCGGTGCCGTTGATCACGAAGGTGCCCTTGTTGGTCATGAGCGGGAAGTCGCCCATGAAGACCGTCTGAGACTTGATCTCGCCGGTCTCGTTGTTCGTGAACTCGGCGGTGACGAAGAGCGGCGCCGCGTACGTGAAGTCGCGCTCCTTGCACTCGTCGACCGAGTTCTTCGCCGGCTCGAACCGGTGGTCGCGGAAAGTCAGCGACATCGACCCGGAGAAGTCCTCGATGGGCGAGATCTCCTCGAAGATCTCCTCGAGACCGGACTTCGTGGGAACGTCCAGTCCACTCTCGAGCGCCGACTCGACGCGAGACTTCCAGGCGTTGTTGCCGAGCAGCCAGTCAAAGCTCTCGGTCTGCAGCGCCAGGAGGTTCGGAACCTCGAGCGGCTCCTTGATCTTTGCAAAGGAGATGCGCAGCGGGGCGGTGCTGGCACCGTTGTTCGTATTGGTCGAGGCGTTGCGCGAGGCGGCCAAGAGGGGGTCCTTCCGAGGGCTCGGACTCACTACGCGCGTACCGGTCCCAGCCGACACAGGAGACGCACTCCCCGAACTGGTTGAAATGCCAGGTCAGGGCGTATCAATCAAGTGTGCTCGAGCGTGGGCATGCCCCTGGCGACGGGCAGGGGACAGCTAACAGGCAGCGCAAAGGGTCAGTGTAGCCACTCGGCTCACTGATGTCCAGACCAGGTTTCCGGAAACCGGCAACAGGCCTTCCCCACGTCGTTAAAACCCAACCCTGCGTCCAACGTCGCGGCTCTCGTACACAGAGCGCGTATCAGTACTGCCCTCTTCGTAGTCGATCCATGCCTCGGATCCTCGATCGGTGTGCCCCGACCGCGGATCGAGCTGGCGACGGTCCTGAGAATTGCGCGCCGCGTGCCGTTCGTCAAGGCCCCCTGCTCCGTGCGGATCATCTCGGCCCCCTCGCGGGACCCCGGCACGGGGCAACGATGATCACCCTACTCCCCAACGACGACAGGGCAAGTCAGGCACCGCCGGATACGCCGAAGGGCGACCACCCTTTCGAGTGATCGCCCTTCGTAGAGGCCGTCAGACGGCCTCAGAGGTGTTACTTGACCTCGACGGAGGCACCGGCGCCCTTGAGGGCCTCGGCGGCCTTGTCAGCGGCCTCCTTGTTGACCTTCTCCAGGACCGGCTTCGGGGTGCCGTCGACGAGGTCCTTGGCCTCCTTCAGACCCAGGGAGGTCAGCTCACGCACGACCTTGATGACCTGGATCTTCTTGTCGCCGGCGCCGGTGAGGATGACGTCGAACTCGTCCTTCTCCTCGACGGCCTCGGCGGCCGGGGCACCCGGGACACCGGCGGCAACGGCGACCGGAGCGGCGGCGGTGACGTCGAACTTCTCCTCGAAGGCCTTCACGAACTCGGCGAGCTCGATGAGGGTCATCTCCTCGAACTGAGCGAGCAGGTCGTCCTGAGACAGCTTCGCCATGATGGGCGATCCTTCCACTAATTCGGCTGGTGCCGAGATGTATCGAAAGGCGGGCGTATCGGCCCGCTACGACCCGCGCACTAGGCGGCGCGGATCAATGCGCGAGCCGAATTACTCGGCACCGCCCTGCTCGGCGAGCTTGGCGCGAAGGGCCTCCGCAGTGCGGACGAACTTCGACGGCAGCGCCTGGAAGAGCGCGGCAGTCTGGGACTGCTTGCCCTTCATGGCACCGGCCAGCTTGGCGAGCAGAACCTCGCGGGACTCGAGGTCCGCAAGCTTCTTGATCTCGTCGGCGGACAGCGCCTTGCCGTCAAGGACACCGCCCTTGATGACGAGCTTCGGGTTGTCCTTGGCGAAGTCACGCAGAGCCTTCGCCGACTCCACCGGGTCACCGGTGACGAAGGCGACCGCGGTCGAACCAGCAAGGTGCTCGTCCAGCGCGGTGATCCCGACCGAGTTGGCCGCAATCTTGGTCAGCGTGTTCTTCACCACGGCGTACTGGGCGTTCTCACCGAGCGAACGACGCAGCGTCTTGAGCTGCGCAACGGTGAGCCCCGTGTACTCGGTCAGCACAGCGGCGTTCGAGCTGCGGAACATGTCCTCCAGCTCGGCTACCGCGGCAGCCTTGTCGGGCCTTGCCATAGAGCGTCGGCCTCCTTCCGGGTGATGAGGACCGCGCAGAAGGGGCTGGACAAAACAAAGCGCCCCGGGCGCAGGCGCACGGGGCAACGCTCGACCAGATAAAATCCGGGAGCCTTTCCACATTCACCTGCGCGGGTCGCCCGCTTTCAGCGGATCCTTCGGCCACCGCCCCCTTGCGGGCGCGGCAACGACCAGCGGTCTTTGGCTTCTCGGGAACTGTACGTGACCGGGTCCCGGGAGGGCAAATCGCCCGGCGAACCGCCCCCGGGCCCGGTCCGGCGCCTCAGTGGCCGAGGTCCTTGAGGATCGCGTCGGTCTCCGCAAGGGACTTCTCGGTCTCCTTGAGCGACTTCCGGGTGCCCTTCAGGGAGGCCTCCGTGTCGGCCAGCGACTCGCCGACCCCCTTCATCACCGCGTCGAAGTCGGCCGTGTCGCCCTCCGGCGGGGCCTGCACGGCCGGCGCCGCTCCGTACTGGGAGAACTCCGAGGTGGTGCGGTCGACGCCCTTGTCGTCGGTGCGCTGCGCCTCGACCTTGACGGGGTGGCCGTCCTTGTCGATCCACACGTCGAGGCCGTACGAGGTGACCTTGGCGCGCTGGAGGGCCTCGCGCAGGTTCGCACGCTCGGCGTCCGGCACGAGCCGGCTCTTCTCGTCGCTGGTCATCAGCTGGTCGAGGGTGAAGGTGCCGCGGTAGTGCTCCGCCTGCACGCCGCCCGCCTGCTCGGTGCCGGCGTGCTGCACCCCGGGCTGGTCGATCATCAGCGCGAGGTACTCGACCGGGGTGTCCTCGAAGCGGGCCGTGGGCTTGCCGTCCTTGGCCAGGCTCATCCTCATCCAGTTCCGGCCTTCGAGCGGCTTGTCCATCTCCGTGTAGATCACGCCGGGCAGCATGACCTGCCGCTTGCCGCCCGGCTGCTTCAGCTCGCGGGCGGTGGGGTACCAGCCCACGGTTCCGGAGATCTCGGTGGTCTTGCCGTCGGCCTGGACAGAGGTCGTCCGGAACGCCGAGGTCTTCGCCTGCAGCGTCTTGGTGTAGGCGGCCTTGACGGCCTCCTGGGGCGACTTCGCGGCGGCTGCGGCGGGCTTCCCGCCCCCGGCCGCCTCCTTGCCGCCGTCGGAGCCGCACGCGGTCAGACCCCCCACGAGCAGTGCGGTGCCCGCCAGGGCGACGCCCGCTCGGATCCGGACAGCCTTGTTCATGGTGTTCCCCCCTGATGGTGGTGCCGTGGTGCGTGGTGCTGTGGTGTTCCGCCGGCTTCGGCGGGCCCGTGGCGGCCCGGCCCGGGCCCCGGTGTCCGGCGACGGCTGGTCAGGCCCGCCGGCCCCTGGCGGGCGCCCTGGCGGGCGCCGCTGCGGGTGTCGGTGTCGATCACCGTCGACTGTACGTGCGGCGGGCACGAAGTCGTACGCACGTGCGGGCACGAAACCGGCCGCGGGCGGACCCGGGAACGCGAACGGGCCCCCGCCCTCCCGAAGGAGTGCGGGGGCCCGTTCAGGCGTTCGGCCTGTCAGGGGAGCCGTACGGCTCCGCCCGATCAGACAGCAGCCGGGTCTTCCTCGACGAGGAGGTTCCGGGTGCGGTTCGGGTCCAGCTGGATGCCGGGGCCCATGGTGGTGCTGACGGCGGCCTTCTTCAGGTAGCGGCCCTTGGCAGCGGACGGCTTCAGACGGAGGATCTCCTCCAGGGCCGCACCGTAGTTCTCGACCAGCTGCTCATCGGAGAAGGAGACCTTGCCGATGATGAAGTGCAGGTTCGAGTGCTTGTCGACGCGGAACTCGATCTTGCCGCCCTTGATGTCGGTGACGGCCTTGGCCACGTCCATCGTCACGGTGCCGGTCTTCGGGTTCGGCATCAGACCACGCGGACCGAGCACGCGGCCGAGGCGGCCGACCTTGCCCATGAGGTCCGGGGTGGCGACAACCGCGTCGAACTCGTTCAGGCGGTTGCCCTTGGCGATCTCGTCGATCAGCTCGTCGTTGCCGACGATGTCGGCGCCGGCGGCTTCCGCGGCCGCAGCACGGTCACCGGTCGCGAAGACCAGGACCCGGGCGGTCTTACCGGTGCCGTGCGGGAGGTTCACGGTGCCACGGACCATCTGGTCGGCCTTGCGCGGGTCAACACCCAGGCGGAAGGCGACCTCGACGGTGGCGTCGAACTTGACCGAGGAGGTCTCCTTGGCGAGACGGACGGCCTCGAGCGGGGCGTACAGCTTCTCCCGGTCGACCTTGGCGTCCGCAGCGCGGAGAGTCTTGCTGCGCTTCACTTCTGCTCCTGTTTTTTCGCTTCAGGCATGGAGTTGTGGTGCGGACCAGCGCTTGGTCCTACCACGGGTGGTGCAGGGGGCGGCTGAGATCAGCCCTCGACGGTGACGCCCATCGAACGCGCGGTGCCGGCGATGATCTTCATCGCGGCGTCGACGTCGTTGGCGTTGAGGTCGGGCATCTTCAGCTCGGCGATCTCGCGGACCTGGGCGGCCGTCAGCTTGGCGACCTTGTCCTTGTGCGGGGTGCCGGAGCCCTTGTCCACGCCCGCAGCCTTGAGGATCAGCTTCGCGGCCGGCGGGGTCTTGGTGACGAAGGTGAAGGAACGGTCCTCGTAGACCGTGATCTCCACCGGCACGACCATGCCGCGCTGCGACTCGGTCGCGGCGTTGTAGGCCTTGCAGAACTCCATGATGTTGACGCCGTGCTGACCCAGCGCGGGGCCGACCGGCGGGGCCGGGTTGGCCGCACCGGCGTTGATCTGGAGCTTGATAAGCCCCGTGATCTTCTTCTTCTTGGGAGGCATTGCTCTCTCCGGGTCCTAGTGAGAGTTTTCCGCCGCCGATCCGGTCATCCGGATGGAGGCATACCGCACCACGATAACGGGTATCGGTGCGGGGCTTAAAACCGAGCAGGTCAGACCGCCCTTCACGAGGCGGTCTGACCTGTCCGGAAGCTCTAATTCAGAAGATCAGTTCTTCTGGATCTGGTCGAAGCTGAGCTCGACCGGGGTCTCGCGACCGAAGATCTCGACGAGGCCCTTGACCTTCTTCGAGTCCGGGTTGATCTCGTTGATGGTCGCCTGCAGCGTCGCGAACGGGCCGTCGGTGACGGTGACCGAGTCGCCGACCTCGAAGTCCAGGACCTCGATGGTGCGCTTGACCGCGGGCGCCGGGAGACCGGCCTCCTCGGCGGCCTGCTTGGCGGCCTTCTCCTGCGCCTCCGGGGCGAGCATCTTGACGATCTCGTCCAGGGTCAGCGGGTACGGGTCGTAGGCGTTGCCCACGAAGCCCGTGACACCGGGCGTGTTGCGCACGACACCCCAGGACTCGTTCGTCAGGTCCATGCGGACGAGCACGTAGCCGGGCAGCTTGTTCTGCCGGACGTTCTTGCGCTCGCCGTTCTTGATCTGGACGATCTCTTCCTCGGGCACCTCGGCCTGGTAGATGAACTCCTCGACGTTCAGCGAGACGGCGCGCTGCTCCAGGTTGGCCTTCACGCGCTTCTCGTAGCCCGCGTAGGTGTGGATCACGTACCACTCGCCGGGGAGCGTGCGCAGCTCCTCGCGCAGGGCCTGGATCGGGTCGACGTCCTCCGCCTCGGCGGTCTCCTCGACCTCGACCTCGGTCTCGACCTCGGCCGCGGCTTCGGCGGCCTCGTCCTCACCGGCGTCGACGGCCTCGGCGTCGTCGTCCTCGACGTGCAGCGCGGCCTCCTCGGCGGCGCCGGCCTCGGCGTCGGCGAGCTCCGCCTCGTCGGGGTCCACAGCGTCTGCCGCCTCGACGATGTCGAGCTCGTCCTCGACGGACTCGACGGAGTCGTGGCTCGCGTTCAGGTTCGGGTCAGACACGGTGGCTGCTTCTTCCTGGATACAAAAGGTGGTGGAACATGCGAAAACGGGCGGCACCCATCAAGGCGCCGCCCTCCGCGAGGATCAGCCGAAGACGAACTTGATGGCTTCCTGGAACCCATAGTCAATCACGGTCACCAGACCGATCATGATGACGACGAAGACAATCACCACGGTGGTGTACGTGGTGAGCTGGTTACGGGTCGGCCAGACGACCTTGCGGAGTTCCGCGACGATCTGGCGGTAGAACAGCGCGAGGCGGCCCAGAGGACCCTTCTTCCCGCGCTTGCCGCCCTTGCGGTTCTTCTTCTCGCGGGTGCCGTCCTCGGCGTCAGGCTTGTCGATGGAGCCCAGGGCGTCCGTCACGTCTCTCACCTGAATCCGGGTCGGGGCCGTGGCCGCGCCCGGTTGCGCCGCACGGCGTTGCATCTAAGTACGTACCTGCGCACACATCCGACAAGGAGTGTGGAGCAGGGCCGGAGGGACTCGAACCCCCAACCGCTGGTTTTGGAGACCAGTGCTCTACCAATTGAGCTACGACCCTTTGCGTTCCCCAACCTACCGCATCCGGGCGAGTGCACGGAGTGCTCACGCTCTGCTGTGGCCGGCGAGGTCCAACGACAGGTGAGTGTACGTGTTCCACGCCCTGACGTCGAACAGAGCGCGGATCCGGGTGCTCCGTCCGATGTCTGAAACGGTGTGCGGGGTCTCCGGGGCTTCTGGGACGATTGGCCGTATGAGCTCTGCTACGCCTTCCTCCGAGCGCCGGGTCTCCGCCCGTATCGGCGCCATCTCCGAGTCCGCCACCCTCGCCGTCGATGCCAAGGCCAAGGCCCTCAAGGCCGCCGGACGCCCGGTCATCGGCTTCGGCGCTGGCGAGCCCGATTTCCCGACCCCCGACTACATCGTCGAGGCTGCGGTCGAGGCCTGCCGCGACCCGAAGTTCCACCGGTACACGCCGGCGGGCGGCCTGCCCGAGCTGAAGAAGGCCATCGCCGAGAAGACGCTGCGCGACTCCGGCTACGAGGTCGACGCGTCGCAGGTGCTGGTGACCAACGGCGGCAAGCAGGCGATCTACAACGCCTTCGCCGCGATCCTGGACCCGGGCGACGAGGTCATCGTCCCGGCCCCGTACTGGACCACCTACCCCGAGTCGATCCGCCTCGCCGGCGGCGTGCCGGTCGAGGTCGTCGCCGACGAGACCACCGGCTACCGGGTCTCCGTCGAGCAGCTGGAGGCCGCGCGCACCGAGCGCACCAAGGTCGTCCTGTTCGTCTCCCCCTCCAACCCGACCGGCGCGGTCTACAGCGAGGAGGACGCGAAGGCGATCGGCGAGTGGGCCGCCGAGCACGGCCTGTGGGTGCTGACCGACGAGATCTACGAGCACCTGGTGTACGGCGAGGCGAAGTTCACCTCGCTGCCCGTGCTGGTGCCGGCCCTGCGCGACAAGTGCATCATCGTCAACGGCGTCGCCAAGACGTACGCGATGACCGGCTGGCGCGTGGGCTGGGTCATCGGCCCTCAGGACGTCGTCAAGGCCGCGACCAACCTGCAGTCGCACGCCACCTCGAACGTCTCGAACGTGGCCCAGGTCGCCGCGATCGCCGCCGTCTCCGGGAACCTGGACGCCGTCGCGGAGATGCGCAAGGCCTTCGACCGCCGCCGCCAGACCATGGTGAAGATGCTCAACGAGATCGACGGCGTGTTCTGCCCGACCCCGGAGGGCGCGTTCTACGCGTACCCGTCGGTCAAGGACCTGCTCGGCAAGGAGATCCGCGGCAAGCGCCCGCAGACCTCCGCGGAGCTCGCCTCGCTGATCCTGGACGAGGCCGAGGTCGCGGTCGTCCCGGGCGAGGCCTTCGGCACCCCCGGCTACCTGCGCCTCTCGTACGCCCTGGGTGACGAGGACCTGGTCGAGGGCGTGTCCCGGATCCAGAAGCTGCTGGCCGAGGCGAAGGCCTGAGCCGATCCCGACCGGCCTACCGGCCGACCGGAGCGGCGCCGTCCCCGCGGGGGCGGCGCCGCTTTCTGCCTTCCGGGGGCCGGGAGCCCGCGCACGGGGGCCTCGGGAGACACGTTTTTACGTTCGGGCAAGGTCCCGTTCAGGGAATCCGGTGCCGAACGGGTGACGGGTGCGGCAGGATCACCTGATGGAGCACGTACGCGATCTGACGCTTCTGCCGAAAGCCCATCTGCACCTGCACTTCACCGGGTCCATGCGCCCGTCGACCCTGCTGGAGCTCGCCGACAAGTACGGCGTGCGCCTGCCCGAGGCCCTGACCGGCGGGGAGCCACCGAAGCTGCGCGCCACGGACGAGCGGGGCTGGTTCCGCTTCCAGCGGCTGTACGACGCCGCCCGCTCGTGCCTGCGGCAGCCCGAGGACATCCAGCGCCTGGTCCGCGAGGCCGCGGAGGAGGACGTCCGCGACGGCTGCGGCTGGCTGGAGATCCAGGTCGACCCCACCTCGTACGCCCCGCACCTGGGCGGTCTGATCCCGGCCGTCGAGGTCATCCTGGACGCGGTCGATGCGGCCTCCCGCCACACGGGGCTGGGCATCCGCGTGCTGATCGCGGCCAACCGCATGAAGCACCCGCTCGACGCCCGTACGCTCGCCCGGCTGGCCGTCCGCTACGCCGACCGGGGCATCGTCGGCTTCGGCCTGTCGAACGACGAGCGCCGCGGCATGGCCCGGGACTTCGACCGGGCCTTCGCCATCGCCCGCGAGGGGGGCCTGCTGGCGGCCCCGCACGGCGGTGAGCTCACCGGCCCGGCCTCCGTGCGGGACTGCCTGGACGATCTGCACGCGGCCCGGATCGGGCACGGGGTGCGGGCGGCGGAGGACCCGCGGCTGCTGCGGCGGCTCGCGGAGGCGGGTGTCACCTGCGAGGTGTGCCCCGCGTCCAACGTGGCGCTGGGCGTGTACGAGCGGCCGGAGGACGTCCCGCTGCGGACGCTGTTCGACGCGGGGGTGCCGATGGCGCTGGGCGCGGACGACCCGCTGCTGTTCGGGTCGCGGCTGGCGGCGCAGTACGGGATCGCCCGCCGCCACCACTCCTTCACGGACGCGGAGCTCGCGGAGCTGGCCCGCCAGTCGGTGCGGGGGTCGGCGGCGCCGCTCGACGTCCAGGACAAGCTGCTGACGGGGATCGACCACTGGCTGGCGGAGTAGCCGGCCCCGGCCCCTACTGCGGCCGGGGCGGCGGCCGGTCCCGGCTGCGGCGGCCGGTCAGCGGGTGAGCCGCAGGTCGCCCTGCCAGCAGTCGGCCCGGACCCGGTCGCCGTCGGCGAAGCCGATCTCCAGCTGGGTGCGCCCGGTCTCGGGCGTCGCGAATTCGGACACCCGTGCCACCGTGTCGCCGAGGTGGCGCAGGAAGGGGTGGTCGCCGAGGTCCTCGCCGACCTCGATGCGGCCCCACTCCCCCATGTCGTACGGCTCGTGGGGGCTGGCCGACTCGACGATCAGGCAGCCGTCGGACCCGGTGCTGATCCTGGTGGAATCGCCCTCGCTGTCGATGAGCCAGACGTCGAGGGGCGCCTCGGAGCGTTCGCCCTCGGAGACGTGCCAGGACGCGACGATGCGGCTGATCGTGCGTCCCACCAGGCGGGTGGGGTCCGTGCCGGCCCCGTGCCGTGGACAGAGCATGGCGGCCGGGGCTCCTCAGAGGTTGACGCCGACCGTCACCGGCTCGTTGACCAGGGTGACGCCGAAGGCCGCGTGGACGCCGGCGACGACCTCGCGGGCCAGGGTGAGCAGGTCCTCGGTGGTGGCCCCGCCGCGGTTGGTGAGGGCGAGGGTGTGCTTGGTGGAGATCCGGGCGGGGCCGGTGCCGTAGCCCTTGGTGAAGCCGGCCTTGTCGATGAGCCAGGCGGCGCTGGTCTTCGTACGGCCCTCGCCGGCCGGGTAGGCGGGCGGGGTGGTGTCGGCGCCGAGGCGCTCCTGGACCCGGGCGAGGAACGCGGTGTAGGCCTCGTCGGTCAGGATCGGGTTGTGGAAGAAGGAGCCGGCGGACCAGGTGTCGTGGTCGGCGGGGTCGAGGACCATGCCCTTGCCGGCGCGCAGGCGCAGGACGGTCTCGCGGGCGGTGGCGGCCGGGACGCGGTCGCCGGCGCCGACGCCGAGGGCGCGGGCGGTCTCGGGGTACTTGATCGGGGCGGACAGCCCGCCGGCGTCCTCGAGGGCGAAGCGGACGCGCAGGACGACGTACCGGTCGGGCTGGTGCTTGAAGAGGCTGTCGCGGTACGAGAAGGCGCACTCGGCGGCGGACAGGGTGACCGTCTCGCGGCGGGTGCGGTCGTAGGCGACGACCTCGGTGATGGTGTCGCACACCTCCTGGCCGTACGCGCCGACGTTCTGGATCGGGGTCGCGCCGGCGGAGCCGGGGATCCCGGCGAGGCATTCGATGCCGGCGAGGCCCGCCTCGACGGTGCGGGCGACGGCGTCGGACCAGTTCTCGCCGGCGGCGAGCTCCAGGGTGGTGCCGTGGAGGTGGAAGCCGGTGGTGGCGATGCGCAGGGCGGTGCCGTCGAAGCCGCGGTCGCCGATGACCAGGTTGCTGCCGCCGCCGATGACGAGCAGCGGGGTGCCGCTCTCGTCCGCGGCGCGGACGGTCTCGACCACCTCGGCGTCGGTGGTCGCGGTGACCAGCCGGGCGGCGGGGCCGCCGAGGCGGAAGGTGGTCAGCGGGGCGAGGGGGGCGTCGTGGAGTTCCTGCACGTGGACAAGAGTACGGTCCGCGGCCACGGGTTCCCGGCGGGGCCACGGACCGTACGTCGTCGCGGTCAGTACCGGGCCTGCTGGGCGGCGAGCCGGCGCTCGGCTTCCTCCCAGGTGATGGGGAGGTCGGAGGCGGGGGCGGTCCAGAAGGTGAAGGCCGAGTCCTTCATGTGCGCGGCGGCGGCGCGGGAGTTCGAGCGGTGCGGCTCGCTGCGTGCGAACCGGTGGAGGGCGTCGCGGTCGGTCCAGGCGGAGAGGGTGAGGAAGGTCCGGGAGCCGACGCGGGCCCGGAGGGCGGCGCCGTGGGCGCCGGGGGCCTTGCGGATCTGGAAGACGATCCCGGGTGACCTCAGCAGGAAACGGAGGGCCCCGAGCAGGGTCCGGGTCTCGAACCGGGAGGCCATCACGTAGACCTCGGCGTCGGGGGCGGGTGCGGTGGGCGTGGTCCAGGGCATGTCGGGCATGGCGGAGCTCCTTCGCACAGATCGGCGGAACGTACGGGCCTCCGGTGCTCTTCGGGTCGTACCGGAGTGCGGGGCCGGCCCGGGTCAGCGGACGCGGACCCCGGCGGTCCTGGGGGCCGCCCGGCCGGGGGCGGCGGGGGCGGCGGGCGCGGGCGCGGGGGCGGGGGCGGCGGGCGCGGGGGTGGCGGGGGACGTCTTCCCCTTGCCCGGGACCAGGAGGGCGAAGGCGGCCGCCACGGCCACCGCGGCCGCGCCGATCCACAGCGCCGGCACGGTCCCGTCGGTGAAGGCCTGCGGGGACCCGTAGCCGCCCCGGGCGGAGAAGACCGAGGCCAGGACCGCGACGCCGAGGGCTCCGCCGACCTCGCGCAGGGCGTTGTTGGCGCCGGAGGCCCTGCCCTGGTCGGCGGGGGACACGGTGGACATCAGGACGTTGGACGCGGGGGCGAAGTACAGGGCCATGCCGATGCCGCTGAGGATCAGCGCCGGGAGCTGGGCGGCGTACGAGACGTCGGCGCTCAGGACCAGAGCGAACCAGCCGAGGCCGAGTGCCTGCAGCGCGAGCCCGGCGGCGACGACGGGGCGGCCGCCGATCCGGTCGGAGAGGATGCCCGCCACAGGGGCCACGAACATGGGCATGGCGGTCCACGGGAGCATGCGCACCCCGGCCTCGGTGGGCGAGTACCCGGCGACACCCTGGAGGAACTGGCTGAGCAGGAAGATCGAGCCGAACATGCCCAGGTACATGAGCAGGCTGGCCGCGTTGATCCCGAGGAAGCCGCGGCGCCGGAACAGGCGCATGGGCAGCATGGGGTTCGGGTGGCGGAACCCGTGGTGGACGAAGGCGCCGACGAGCGCGGTGCCGGCGATCAGGGCGGTGAGTACGGGGGCGCTGGTCCAGCCGTGGGAGTCGGCGTTGACGAGGCCGTAGACGATGCCGAAGAGGCCGCCGCTGACGAGGAGCGTGCCCGGTACGTCGAGACGGGAGTTCGGGGCGGTGGACTCGGCCAGCTTGAGGCGGGCGAGCGGGATCAGGGCCAGCCCTACGGGGACGTTCAGCCAGAAGATCCACTGCCAGGAGGCGTGCTCGGTGAGGGTGCCGCCGATGAGCGGGCCACTGGCGACGGCGAGACCGCTGACGGCTCCGAAGATCCCGAGGGCGGTGCCGCGGCGGGCCGCGGGGACGGCGGCGGTGAGCAGGGTGAGGGTGAGCGGCATCATGACCGCGGCGCCGACGCCCTGGACGGCGCGGGCGGCGATGAGCTCGTCGATGCCGGGCGAGAGGGCGGCCGCGGCGGAGGCGCCGGTGAACACCGCGAGACCGGACATGAAGAGGCGGCGGCGACCGAAGCGGTCGCCGAGGGCCGCGCCGAACATGAGGAGGACGGCGAAGGCGAGCGTGTACGCGTTCACCGTCCACTCCAGCTCCTCGAGCCCACCGCCGAGTTCCTCGCGGATGGCGGGGAGGGCGGTGGTGACGACGAGGTTGTCGAGGGCGGCCATGAAGCCGGCCGCGGAGGTGAGGACGAGCGCCCAGACGGCGGGTGCACGCAGCGCGGCGTCCGGGGCCCCTCGGGAGCCCCGGGTCTCTTGCGTGCCTTGAGCGCCTTGAGTGCCTTGAGTGCCGTTCACAGTTTCCCCCTGGGGACGAGAACCAGATTGTTAGTAATCACTGACTAACTTTCCACGCCACGGCGATGCCCGACGCCCCGCGGCGAGCGACCGGCAGTCCGGGGTGCGGGGCCGGCGCGCCCCCGCGCCCGGCCCGGGCGGCTACTCCCCCGCCGACCCGTCGACGGGGGCGGGGGGATACAACCCCTCCCACACCCGGTGCCCGGGCGGGAAGCCCATGGCGGTCAGCGTGTTGATCAGCATTCCGTAGGCCATGAAGCTCGTGGTCTCCGTCACGTCCCCACCGAGGGGGACGTGGACGGTGTCCCAGAGCTCCATCCAGCCCTTGCGGACCAGCTCGCCGAGCCGGTGGTCGCCGGCCGCCTCGGCGGCGGCGACGCCGGCGTACATCTGGAGCTGCATCTGGAGCTTGTCCGGCTCCTCGGCGATGAGCCGGGAGTACGCGTTCGCCATGGCGAGCGTGGCCTCCTCGCCCTCCAGCCCCTCGGCGGCCGCGGCGAAGACCTCGCGGGTCTCGCGCAGGCAGCGCTCGGCGGTGGCGAGGAAGAGCGCCTGCTTGCTGGGGAAGAGCCGGAAGAGGTACGGCTGGGAGACGCCGACGCGTTTGGCGATGGCCTCGGTGGAGGTGCCGTGGTACCCGCCGCGGGCGAACTCGTGCATCGCCGCGCGGATGACGCTCTCGCGCCGCTCCTCTGCGCTCATCCTCACCATGGAAGATAAGTTAGTGACTGATTACTACTTTGGCAAGCCCGAGAGAAGGGGTACCCGCGACGGTGCTGCGGACACCCCTTCCCGGACTGCGCCGGGCCGCCGTTCCTGCCGCCCGGAGGCGGCGGCTCAGGCCAGCCGGACCACGGCCCGCGACATGCCGAGCACCTTCTGGCCGGCGCTCATCGCCGTCAGGTCCACCCGGACCTTGTTGTCGTCGAGCTTGGCGGCGACCTTGCCGCTGACCTCGATCAGGGCGCCGGTGTCGTCGTTCGGGACCACGACGGGCTTGGTGAAGCGGACGCCGTACTCGACGACCGCGCCCGGGTCGCCGATCCAGTCGGTGACGACGCGGACGGCCTCGGCCATGGTGAACATGCCGTGGGCGATCACGTCCGGGAGGCCGACCTCCTTGGCGAACTTCTCGTTCCAGTGGATCGGGTTGAAGTCACCGGAGGCGCCCGCGTACTGGACGAGCGTGGCGCGGGTCACGGGGAAGGACGCCGCGGGGAGCTCGGTGCCGACCTCGACGTCGTCGTACTTGATCCGTGCGGTCATCTCAGGCCTCCTCGGGGGCGCGGGAGACGAGCTTCGTCCACGCCGTCACCACGTGCTCGCCGGTCTCGTCGTGGACCTCGCCGCGGATGTCGATGATGTCGTTCCCGGCGAGGGTCTTGACCGCCTCGATGGTGGAGGTCACGGAGAGCCGGTCACCGGCCCGCACGGGGCGGTTGTAGGCGAACTTCTGGTCGCCGTGGACGACGCGGCTGTAGTCCAGCCCGAGCTGCGGGTCGGCGACGACCTGGCCCGCGGCCGCGAAGGTGATCGCGAAGACGAAGGTCGGCGGAGCGATCACGTCCTGGTACCCGGCGGCCTTGGCGGCCTCGGCGTCGGTGTAGACGGGGTTGCCGTCCCCGACCGCGGCCGCGAACTCGCGGATCTTCTCGCGGCCGACCTCGTACGGATCGGTGGGCGGGTAGCTCCGCCCGACGAAGGACTGGTCGAGCGCCATGGCTCCCTACCTCCTGTGGAAAATGACGGACACGGTCGCGGACTCGACGTCGAGGAAACGACACGAGGCCGCCCCCGTTGAAGGGGACGACCTCATGACGTTGCCTGTGTTCGAGACTTCGCCGGTGTCAGCGGGTCTCGCGGTGCGCGGTGTGCGAGTTGCAGCGCGGGCAGTGCTTCTTCATCTCCATGCGGTCCGGGTTGTTACGCCGGTTCTTCTTGGTGATGTAGTTCCGCTCCTTGCACTCCACGCAGGCCAGCGTGATCTTCGGGCGGACGTCGGTGGCAGCCACGTGAGTGCTCCTTGACGGACTAATGGACGGATCGAACGCATAAAAGAGTAGCCGATCGGGAGACCGACCCCGCAATCGGCTACTGTGGGTAGCGGCGACCGGACTTGAACCGGTGACACAGCGATTATGAGCCGCTTGCTCTACCGACTGAGCTACGCCGCTTTGATGATGATCGGCTCCCCACCCGAGGGTGGGGGGCCTCTCTCACCAGAGCCCCAATGCGGAATCGAACCGCAGACCTTCTCCTTACCATGGAGACGCTCTACCGACTGAGCTATTGGGGCGAGCGAGGAAGACATTACACGGTTGCCAGCCGATCGCCCAAATCCATTGCCGGAGCCGCCCCCGGGCTCCGTTCCGGAGTGGTGCGCGGGCCCGTCCGCGGTCGGTGCGCAGCCCGTCTTCAGGCCCGTACGCGGCCCCGCGCGCGGTCGCCGCGGGGACCGGTGCGGGGTGGCGCGGCACCGGTCCACGGCGGTCAGCGGGCGGGGCGCGACCGGTGCGCGGTGCGCGGCGGCCGGTCCGGGCGGGTGGCGCGGCGGTACGACTATTGCGGCGCTCCCCGACGGCGGGGGCCGCGCGCCCTAGGCTCGGGGCACGCTGCGTGATCTTGGGCCGCAGGCCGCACGTGGGCCGCGGGGCCCCGCCCCCCGGTCCAGGACCCGCCCGAGCCACGCACCACCGCAGGAGCGCGATGTCCGACAGCCAGCCGCAGCAGCCGCCCCCGTCCCCCCGCAGCGGCCGCGGCGAGGGCGGCCCGGGGCCCTCGCGCAGCGGCCGCGGCGAGGGTCCGGCGCCGGGTGCGCACGCGGCGCCCGCCGAGTCCGCGGCGCTGCTGCTCGCCGGGGCCCGGCTCATGGACGGCCGCACGGTCGACGTCCGCCTCGGCGACGGCCTGATCCGGGCCGTCGGCCCCGCGGGCAGCCTGCCCTCGGCGGCGGTGGCCCGGGTGGACCTGTCCGGCTTCCTGCTGCTGCCCGCCCCCGCCGAGCCGCACGCGCACGGGGACACCGCCCTGACCGCCGATGCGGAGGGGCCCGTCTCGTACGCGCCGGACCAGGTGCAGCGCCGGGCCACCGAGGCCGCCCTGCTCCAGCTGGGCCACGGCGCGACGGCGGTCCGCTCGCACGTCCGGATCGGCGGCGAGTACGGCCTCGGGGCGCTGGAGGCCGTACTCGCCGCCCGCCGCTCGCTGCGCGGGCTGGCGGACCTGACCGCGGTGGCCGCGCCCCGGCTGCTGACGGGGGCGGCGGGCGCGGACGGGCTGGCGATGCTGCGGGACGCGGTCCGGATGGGCGCTTCCGTCATCGGCGGCTGCCCGGACCTCGACCCGGACCCGGCGGGCTTCGCGGAGGCCGTGCTGGAGCTGGCCGCCGAGCACGGCTGCCCCGTGGACCTGCACACGGACGGCGGCGACCCCGGCCGGCTGGCCCGGCTCGCCGCGATGGCCGGCGGGGTGCGGGCGGGGCTGACGATCGGCCCGTGCGGCGGCCTGTCCCGGCTCCCGCTGGACGCGGCCCACCGGGCGGCCGACGGGCTGGCCGCGGCCGGCGTACGGGTCACCTGCCTGCCCCAGGGCGACTGCGCGGCCCTGGAGCGGCGGGGCCTGCGCACCGCGCCCGTACGGCTGCTGCGCGCCGCCGGGGTGCGGGTCGCGGCCGGCAGCGGGGCGTTGCGCGACGTCGGCAACCCGGTCGGCCGGGGCGACCCCCTGGAGGCCGCGTACCTGCTCGCCTCCCAGGGCGGTCTGCGGCCGGCGGAGGCCTACGACACGGTGAGCGCCGCGGCCCGGGAGGCGATGGGCCTGCCGGAGGTGCGGGTGGAGGCCGGGTTCCCGGCGGAGCTGCTCGCGGTGCGCGGGGACCGGATCGCGGGGGTGCTGTCCCTCGCGTACAGCCGGATCGTGATCCACCGCGGGCGGGTGGTCGCCCGGACGAGCGCCGTACGGGAGTACTGCGACTCGGCGGTCGCGGTGGCCCTGGACCTGCCCCGGCAGGGCCGTACGGAGCCCGGTCCCTGAGCGTCCGGCGGGTGTTCGCGGGCGGCGGGGCCCTGGTCGTCGTACGGTCGGCTCATGCGCATCGTCATCGCGGGTGGACACGGTCAGATCGCACTGCGGCTGGAGCGGTTGCTCGCCGTGCGCGGGTACGAGGTCGCGGGCATCATCCGCGACCGGACGCAGGGCGACGATCTGCGGGAGGCGGGCGCCGAACCGGTGCTGTGCGACCTGGAGTCGGCCACGGTCGAGCACGTGGCGGGGATCCTGCAGGGCGCGGAGGCGGCGGTGTTCGCGGCCGGGGCGGGCCCGGGCAGCGGCGTCGCCCGCAAGGACACGGTGGACCGGGGCGCGGCGGTGCTGTTCGCGGACGCGGCCGAACGGGCCGGCGTGCGCCGCTTCCTGATGGTGTCTTCGATGGGCGCGGACGCGCAGCACGCGGGCGACGAGGTGTTCGACGCCTACCTGCGGGCGAAGGGCGAGGCGGACGACCACGTCCGCACCCGCCTCGGCCTGGAGTGGACGATCCTGCGCCCGGGGTCGCTGGTCGACGACCCCGGGACGGGTCTGGTGCGCCTGGAGGTGCACGCGGGCGGCGGTTCGGTGCCGCGCGACGACGTGGCGGCGGTACTGGCGGAGCTGCTGGAGACCCCGGCGACGGCGGGCCTGACACTGGAGCTGGTCGCCGGTTCGGTCCCGGTGGCGGTGGCCGTCAAGGACGTGGCGGGCAACTGAGGGCCGGCCGGGCGGCCGGGGGCTCCCTGACGGGGGTTCAGAAGTCGGCGGTGACCTCGTCGTCGGACCGCCCGACGGAATCCTGCTCGTACTGCTCCTCGTAGGCGGCGCGGATCCGCTCGATGCGCGCGCCGCGCACCTCGGCCTCCGGCTCCGGGTACAGCAGCACGACCTCGTAGGACTGCTCACGGACCATCTCGCCGTCGCCGGCCCGCCAGCGGCCGACCCCGTCGAGGACGGTCAGCCCCTCGGGGAAGGCCGGGGTGATCTCCAGGTCCAGGAACCGGAGGAACTCCTGCTCGGTGACCGCGGGCCGGCCGGCGGGCCGCCCGGTGCCGAAGTAGAGGCGGGTCTCGCGGTACGGCTGCTGGCCGGGCCCGTGCAGGGCGGCTCCGACGAGGGCCGGGATGCCGGCGCCGAGCAGGGCGAGGAGCACGCCGCCGCCGGCCTTGCCGCGGATGTGGGTTTTCCATGTCACCCCCGGTGAACGACCCGACCCCGGGCACGGGACGCCCGCGTCACCCGCCCGGCCCACTGGTCACGGGCTCTCCAGTCGCCGCCGCCACCACGGGTCGCGGGGAGCGGCGTACGGGTCGGGCAGGGTGCGGGCGAGGAACCGCTCGTCGAGCGGGGCGAGCACGGCGCGCAGCCGTCGCGCCGCACCCGGCGGGAGGGCGCGGCAGATGTCCTCCAGCACCTGCCGGTGGTCCCCGCCCCAGGGCGGCTCACAGCACGGGTAGTGCGTCGTGAAGTCCGGGTAGGCGATCCGGGGCCCGGGGCCGTGCACGAGATCCCGCCACCCGAGCCAGGCGGCGTGCGCGGCGCCGGGCTCGTACAGGCGCCGCTCGACGCGGGCGATCCCGGCCAGGGCCTTGCCGGGGAGCCGGGGGATCACGGCCCGCCCGCCCTGCGGCGGGTACGGGGTGCGGTGCAGGTCCCGCCGGACCTGCGCGGGCGCCTTACGCGGCACGGGCCTTTCGGCCGGGAGCACTGTTCATGCGGCCATGGTGCGCGCCCGCGACCTCCGGACGCACCTCGTTTTCCGCCGGGTCCGGTACCCGAACGCAGAACGGCCCCTGACCGCGTTTCCGCAGATCAGGGGCCGTTCTTCCATGTGGCGGCGCCAGGATTCGAACCTGGGTAGGCTAAGCCGACGGATTTACAGTCCGCTCCCATTGGCCACTCGGGCACACCGCCATGGGATGTCGCCTTCGAGTCCGCTTTGCGGCGGTGCTCCCTGGCAACGACGTAAACAATACCCGATGCTCCGGGGTGCTTCGCCACCGGATTGATCAGCGCTGCCGGCGGGTGCGGTGGCTAGGCTTTGCGGAGCGGGCCGGGTAGGGCCGGCCGCCGCCCCGCAGGGGCATCTACGCCGACTTCAAGGAGCCACAGCACATGGCCGACTCCAGTTTCGACATCGTCTCGAAGGTCGAGCGGCAGGAGGTCGACAACGCCCTCAACCAGGCCGCCAAGGAACTCTCGCAGCGCTACGACTTCAAGGGCACCGGCGCCTCCATCTCCTGGTCCGGCGAGAAGATCCTGATGGAGGCGAACTCGGAGGAGCGGGTCAAGGCCGTCCTCGACGTGTTCGAGACCAAGCTGGTCAAGCGCGGTATCTCGCTCAAGGCGCTGGACGCCGGTGAGCCGCAGCTGTCCGGCAAGGAGTACAAGATCTTCGCCTCGATCCAGGAGGGCATCTCCCAGGAGAACGCCAAGAAGGTCGCGAAGATGATCCGCGACGAGGGCCCGAAGGGCGTCAAGGCGCAGGTCCAGGGCGAGGAGCTGCGCGTCAGCTCGAAGAGCCGCGACGACCTCCAGGCCGTCCAGGCGCTGCTGAAGGGCAAGGACCTGGACTTCGCGATCCAGTTCGTGAACTACCGCTGATCAGGGTCTCTGACCTGCAAAAACGCTTCTAGGCGAGCTTGGCAGGGCACAACGGGGGCACATCGCCGAGGACCGCCTCGACGGCTGCCCGCGTTGTGTCCTCGTCGTCCGGCCACAGGTGCGTGTACGTGTCGAGCGTGATCGACGGCTTTGCGTGGCCGAGCCGCTTCTGCACCGTTTTGACGTTCTCTCGGTGCTTGATCAGCAGCGAGGCGTAGAAGTGGCGCAGGTCGTGCATGGTCGTCCCGGCTGGCACGCGGAGCAGCTTGGGCTGCTTTCCGTCCGGGCGGCCCCTCCTCACCCATGCGGCGTGTGCTCGCTCGTAGGTTGCGGCGAGCTGCCTGTTCGCGTTGGTGATCATGCGCGCCCATATGTGCGCCCAGCCGTCGCGGCGGATGGGCGCACGATGCTCGTTGAGGAAGAGCAACCGGGCCTTTCTCGTGCGCGGCTTACGCGGGTCCGTACGGTCCTCGATCTCCGTCTCAACCGCCGGATAGCGCTCAAGGTGAGCGGCGAGCGCGTCCACCGCCGCCTTGGCGAGCGGCACCGTCCGGTAGCTCTCGTGCGTCTTGGGCTCGCCGAGGTACGGCTCACCCGTCTCAGGGGTGATCGCTTGCTGTCGCACATGGACCTCGCGGCGCAGGAAGTCGACGTGCTCCACCTCCAGCCCGAACGCCTCGCCTTGGCGCAGCCCGGACGCCGCGGCGAGCAGCATGAGCGAGCGATACCAGGACGGCGCCGCGTCTATGAGCGCGCGGACGACGTCAGCGGGCAGCGGCACGATCTCGGTACGCCGCTTCGGGGGCAGCCGCACCCGCTCGCAGGGGTTCCTCGCGAGGATGCCGTCGGCGACCGCGGCGTGCAGGACGCTGACCAGGTAGGCATACGTCACCCGGAGCGTGGACGGGGCGAGGGCCTGCGATCGGTCCTTGAGCCACGCCTGCACCTCAGACGGGCGAATGCCGGCGACGGGCCGATCGCCGAACGTCGGATAGATGTGATTCCGTAGCGCCCGCTCGACCCGTGATGCGGTGGTGGGGCGGTGTGCTGCTGAGGTGCGCCACCGCTCGGCGACCGCCCGGAAGCTCTCCTTGCCGGCGGCGGGGTCCACATAGAGCCCCCGAGCGAGGTCGGCCTCGACTGTGGCCGCACGGGTGTCCGCCATGCTCCGCTTGTCGAAGTTCTCCTTGCGCTGCTTCCCGCTCCCGTCGCGCCAACGGACCTGCCACCGCTTGCCCTTGCCGTGCTCGCCGCTGGGCGCGAGCTTGCGGGTCTTACTGGTGTGCTCTGTGCACTGCTTGTCGTCCTTGCCCGGCCGGGACTTGTGCCAGCGGTCGTAGACCTCAGCCATTCGCTTCCCTTCGCTTCTTTCTCTCTTCGGGCGTAAGGGCGATTTCTGAGGGGTCGAAATTCTCCGCTTCCTCGCGCCCCTCCCGCTCCCGCTCGGCCTCGTACACCTTCACGACCGGCTCCAGCTCGGCCACGAGCGCCCGCGTGATGTGGCCACGCGCGGACTGGAGAGCCCTCTTGCCTTCCGGCAGTTCACCCCGCTCCCGCAGTCGCGCCTCACGCTCCGCGGCGAGCCCGCGCCCCCAGGTGTCACGCGCGGCGTACGCGACGTAGTGCGCAGTCGTGCCAAGCCGCTTAGCTGCCTTGGCCTCGGCCTCGTCCGGCGTCTCCTGCGTGTGCTGCGCCGCAGCGTGTGCCGGCCAAGAGTTGCGGCGCCAGAGCTCAGCCGCAGCCTTCGCAACGCGGACAGCCGTCTCCGTGGGGTCCTGATCACTTGAACCCTTGAGGTACCAACCACCAGGGGCGAACAGCGCACGGTAAGGCGGGTGGTAGTCCCCGCCGAGCACCCTCCGCACCTCCCGCCCATACACACCGAGTTCGGAAGTGAGCCAGACCGTCTCGTCCGGCAGCAACTCGTTCAGCGGGACGCTGTAGATCGCGGGGAGCATGATCAATTCGACGGCGGAGAGTGAGCGCTGACCCTGCTCAATCTGCCCCACCGTCGGACGGTGCCACGACAGGCCGTAGTGCCGTGCACTCTTGGCGACGTCTTCCGCAGTCCGCCCGTTCCCCTCGCGCACCTGCCGCATCCGCGCCCCAAGGGCTTCCCCGAAGGTAGGCGCCTGCTCCAGCGCCAGCGCCCACCGCTCTTCGTCCGTCGGCGCATCCGCCGAGGGCACCCCTGCGGGCTCTCGTTCCTTGCCATCGTTCGACTTCATGGAGCGTAACAATACCTTTCGCTGGACAGCGGCGCGAGAGGTCGCTAACTTTCGAGAGAACGAATTCCGTACGCTCCATCTCGAAGGAGAGTGACCCGTGCCCAAAGCACACCCGATCGAGGACCGGCAGCCTGCCAGGCGCAGGCTGGCCACCGCCCGCGAGCTCGCCGACTTCTGCGGCGTGCCGCTCGCCACGGTCTACCAGTGGAGCCACCGAGGCGGCGGCCCCCGCATGATCAAGGTCGGTCGCCACCTGCGCGCCCGCTGGGAGGACGTCGAGAAGTGGCTCGACGCGCAGACCGTCGACGCTGCTTGATGCGCGCCCGGAACGCCCCCCACACGTACGAGGGCCGCCGGCGCTGGAACGCCGACGGCCCGAACGCCCTGCCCCACTTCGCCAGTGATCGCCAGCAGCACCGGGTATCTCACCACCCGGGCCGCTTGGAAGGACGTCCCGCCGTGCAGACTATGCACCCCCACCACTCCACTGCCCTGCCGACGATGAGCTACCGCCTGCCCGTTTCGCACGGGTGGGCGGTGCTTCCTGACGCCACCAGGGAGTTGGGCGGACTGACCCCGACACCCGACGGGTTCCGTGCGCGCCTCTTCATCGGAGGTGCGCGCGACATCGACGAGTACACCGCCCGGACGCTCGCCGCCGTACTGGCTCGTAGCGCGGGGTATCAGGTGCACGGCACCGACCCGGACGGGCTCGCTGCTGTCGTGGCCACCCTCGCCGCACTCCTGGGGCGGTGACGGTTTGACGACCCCGACCCCTGACCCGCTCCGCGTCGCCCTGTGGCTTGCCTCTCAGGGCTACGCGGTGCACCCGCTTGCCCCGGGTGCCAAGCTGCCCGTGCGCGGCTGCGACCGCTGTGCAGCCGGGACCAAGGAGCGTCCCAACCCTCACCACGTCCCGCACGATGGGCACGGCTGCGAGTGCATCGCCGCCGGCCGCCCCTGTCACGGCGTGCTCGCCGCGACCACCGACGCCGAGCGCATCGCCGCATGGTGGGCCCGGATGCCGTCCGCTGGCGTCGGCGTAGCTGCGGGGCCGTCCGGCCTGGTGATCCTCGATGTGGACTGCCACGGCGGACAGCCTCCCGAGGAGCAGTCCGAGCTGCTCCCGGGCGTCGACCTGCCCGAGGATGTCGCCCCCGGCAGCATCGCCGACGGCCGCGACACCCTCGCACTGCTCGTCGAGGCGCGACGTGCGACGCTGCCCGGCTGCGGTCCGCAGACACTGACCGTGCTCACCCCTTCCGGCGGGCTGCACTACTGGTTCAGTGCCCCGGCCGGTACGACATGGCGCCCGCTCGCCGGCGCACTGGGCTGGCAGCTCGACGTGCGCGCCGGCGCCTCGTACGCCGTGGCCCCTGGCACGGTCACCCGCGCAGGCACGTACACCGCGCTCGGTGACTGCCGCGCGGTCGCCGAGCTGCCCGTCTGGCTGGCGCGCGACCTCGACCGCACCGGGCACCGCGTACGCCCCGAGAGGCCCCGTACCGTGCTGCCTTGGCGCTCCCGCCCCATGGGCAGCGGGTACGCCGCGGCTGCCGTCGAGGCAGAGCTGCGGACTGTCGCCGAGGCGCAGCCCGGCACTCGGAACGCCACGCTCAACCGCGCCTCCTTCAACCTCGGCACCCTCTGCGCGGCCGGCCGACTCGACCGCGGGCAACTCGTCGACGTACTGCTCGACGCGGCTCGGCACGGTGGGCTGTCCGACCGTGAGGCCGAGGCTGCGATTCGCTCCGGCCTCACCGCAGGCGAGCGGAACCCGCGCACGCATACCGGGGCCGCCGCATGAGCACTTCGGCCTTTGACCCGATCGCCGCCGCCCGCTCCGTTGTCCCCTTTCCTCGGGCGGAGCAGGGCGGGGAGCAGCCGCGCAGCGCGAAGCAGGAGAAGCAGCCCCCGCAGGCCGAGGTGCTGCGCGTCCTCGGGCAGAACCGGTTCCGGTACCTGCACCACAACGGCGCCCCGTACGCAGTCCCGTACGACGGTCCGGCCATCGCCGTGCCGTTGCGCGCAGCAGCGCACACCGGAACCGGCAGCCTGCGGCAGCACCTCACCCGCATCTACGTCACCGAGTACGACCGCACCCCCTCGCAGACCGCACTCGCGGATGCCGTCGCCACGCTCGACGCCCTCGCCATGCGCGTGCCCGAGACCGAGCTGCACCTGCGCGTCGCTGCGGACCCCGAGGACACGGCGGTGTCCTGGCTCGACCTCGGCCGCCCCGACGGGGAGTCGGTCCGTATCGCCCCCGATGGGTGGACCTTGACGTGCCCGGACCCCGAGGCGGGTCCGGTCTGGCGCCGCACCAAACTGGTTCGGCCGCTGCCCCGCCCCGACCGCCCCGCCGGTGGCTGGCGCGAGGGCATCGGCGAACTCTCCGCCCTGCTGCCCTTCACCCCTGAGACGCTGCCGCTCGCGATCGGGTGGCTCCTGGCCGCGCTGCGCCCCGGGATGCCCCGCCCCATCGCGTACCTGACCGGCGAGCAGGGCACCGGCAAGAGCACCTCGGGCCAGATGCTCACCGGGATCATCGAGGGCGCCCGCGCGCCCCTGCGGCAGGCGCCCGAGAACTTGCGCGACCTTGGCCCGACCACCGCGGCCGGATGGGTACTCGCTCTCGACAACCTGTCGGGACTGCCCGGCTGGCTGTCAGATGCCCTGTGCCGCATCGTCACCGGCGACGCGCAGGTGACCCGCGCTCTCTATACCGACGACGACGTGAACGTGCTCACCTACCAGCGGCCCGTACTGCTGACCGGCATCGACCTCGGAGCGCTCCGCAACGACCTTGCCGAGCGCATGATGCCGCTCGAACTCCAGCCGATCCGCCGAGACCAGCGCCGCACCGCGGGCGCCCTGTGGGCCGCGTACGAGCAGGCGCACCCCCGCATCCTCGGCGCCCTGCTCGACCTCGCCGCCGAGGTCTGGGTCGACCTCCCCCATGCTGCCGCCGCCCTCACCGAACGGCCTCGGCTCGCCGATTTCGCCGAGCTGTTGCACGCACTCGACAGGGTCACAGGCTGGCGCAGCCTCGATGCGTTCAACGGTGCGCAGGACGCCTTGAACGATGCCGTCCTCGACGGTCATCCGGTTGCCGGCGCGCTGCGCGACTGGACAGCCTCTCCTGCCTTCCCGCCCGGCGGATGGCAGGGGACCATGGGCGAGCTGCACCGGCAGCTCAGCAGCGACGGCCGAGGCATTGCCGATGGCTGGCCCAAGACCCCGGCCGTGCTGAGCGCCCGCATCCGACAGGTGGCCCCGGCACTCCGCGCCCGCGGCATCTCCGTGGCGCGCACGTCGGGCAGCAACAAGAACGGCAAGGTCTACGCCGTCACCCGCGATCCCGTCTCATGACCCCGCCCCCGACGCGCGCCCCGGAACGGCAACCGCCGCCCGGGGCGCTTCCACGTGCGGGGGACGCATGGGGGGACGACGGGTACGCCTCCTCGGTCGCGAGTCGTGCCCCTCCCACCCGAGCAGGAACGGCACCGCGGACCAATCGGGGGACGAGGGGGACGATTCCAACCCCTCTCCCCTCTGTCTCACTCAGAGAAGGAAGAGGGAAGGGGAGGGGAGGGCGCGAAGATCGTCCCCCGCGTCCCCTGCGTCCCCCTGGGGTCGTGGGACCTTGTCCGTACCGCGACCGGTCGCGCCTTGTGCGCGGGCGCGCGCGAATACCGCAGGGCACTGACAACAGCCTTCGAACGTCGGCGCGCACCCGGTTCCCCCCTCGCTCGCGCGCACAGGTGGCGCGCTTGGTGGAAGACTCCCGCGACCGGTCGCTGCGCCGTACGCGCGCAGGGGCAGCTCAGTGAAGGTCGAGCAGCATCACGTCGTGCAGGTCCGCGCCCGCCCATGGGCGCGCGTCGCCGATCTTGCGGTATCCCCATGCCCGGTACGCGGACACGGCCGCCTTGCTGTCCGGGTGGACGTTGAGCAGGACCCGCTCGGCCTCGGTGCCGTCGAGGACGGCATCGTGCAGGCGGCGGGCGATGCCCTGCCTGCGCCATGCGGCACGCACGGCGAGTTCCATCAGGCCGAACGTCCGCCGACCGTCCTCGCGCCGCATCTCGTCGGGCACGGGCACGGTCAGTTGGTCCCACCAGCCCGTCTGCGGCCCGAGGGGGTAGCCGTACGCCATGCCGACGGCCTCGCCGTCCGAGGTGCTCGCCAAGGCGCCGCGGAAAGTGGCCTTGCGGGTCTGGGACCGGAAGCGCCGGAACGCGGCTGCGACGTCGGTCTCGGTCTCGTCGTAGGGCGGCTCGGCGAACGCCTCGGCGTAGACCAGGCGGAACCCTTCCTCGGCCCTGGCGGCGGCCGGCCCGTCGAGCTGCTCGACGCTGGCCTGTGCTGACTGACTCATCCGGCGGACCTCTCACACGGTTTCGCGGATACGTGCCACGCATTCGCGAGCGGTTGGGCTGTCGACTACCCCGGCCGCCCGCTGGAAATCGTGCACCTTGCCCAGCAGCCGGGGAGACGCGATGCCTCCCCAGGTATCCAGCACGCCGCCCACCTCGGCGCACGCCTCGTCGACCTCCCCCGCGGCGAGGAGTACACCGGCGAGCTTGACGCGGTACGAGGCGCTGTTCCGGGCGAGCCCACCGCCAATGCCGCGCACGGCCGCCCGGAGGAACGGCACGGCGCGCTTGGGCTGATCTGCTCGTACGTACATGTCTGCTGTGGCGTAGTCGACCTCGAACGGACCCACGAACTTGGCCCAGTTAGGCACGTCCGCGTCGGCATCCGCGCGCCCCTGGTAGCTGACGGCACGGGACAGGGCACGGCGTGCGCCCGACAGGTCCCCGGCGTGCGTGGCGACGTTGGCATCGCGCAGCGCGATCACGAGGTGCACCGTCGCACCCGCCCCTGCTTGGGTTGCGAGGCGGTAGGCGTTCTCGACGGCACTCGCAGCCTCCCAGGACCGGCCGGCCTTAACCGCGAGGAGTACGAGCGTCTCCAGCACGGAGACCTGTAGCAGCGGGTTGTCGACGAGCTGCGCCGCGGCGAGGGCTTCCATGCAGGCGGCGCGGCCCTCCGCGATACGTCCGCCGTCGTAGCCGTACCAGGCCCGGTGTCCGTGCAGCTCGGCGAGCATCGTCTGTAGCTCACGGCCCACACCGGCGGTGTACGAGGCGCCGCTCAGGGCTCGCGTGATCTCCGCCTCGATGCGCTCGGCCTGCGTGCTCGCCGGCACGCTGCCCGCGGTGTGGTCTGTCTGGTAGAGCCCGTCGAGGCGCTCCCTCAGCCGCCCGAGATCCGCCGTGCCGATGCGTGGGCCCGGCGCGGCGGGCAGCAGAGCAGCGGCAGCGAGGGCGCCCGCGTCTGCGACGAACGTTCTCCTCTTCACCTCTCCAGCGTCGCTGATCGGTGCCGCAACCGTCACGCGATGACCGGGGACGTCGAACCCCATCTCGGCGAGGGGCATGCCGAACATGGCTTCAAGTACGGCTTGCTGGCCCGGGTGCGGCAGGGGCGGGGGTGTCTCGCTCTCCCACCGTCGCAGTTGGCGGACGCTCACCGCGGCGGCGACGCCGAGGCGGGCGGACTCCTGTCGGAACGCCTTGACGAACGTCTCCTGCGTGTGGCCGGCAGCCCGCCGTAACCGTGCCAGCCCGCCCGACTCCTGTTCCGTCATGCGCTTCCCCCTCGCAGCTACGGGTCGTGCACCCACCGTAGTGATCTGGCCCCGGACTCGGGCGTGGAAACGTCCGCCCAAACGTCCGGTGCCCGCTCGCCCATGACGCCCTCTCAAGCGGTGCACTGGTGACACACCGAACCACAACGCCCCTGAGCAGCGGGAGTGCGCATGCCCATGACCATTCGCGTGTACGACGTCAACGGCCAGACGGGAGAGGTCGTCCACGAGCGTGCCGAGGTGGTCGTCGGGCCCGGGGTCCGGGACAGCCCGCCCATGAACTCCCTCGCCTTCCCTCCCTGCCAGTGCACCCGCTGCCGGCCGAAGGGCGAAGCCTGATGAGCGCGCCCCTCACCATCAGCTACACGGGACCGAGCCCGCTCGGCGAGGACGGATACCGGACTGGGCTGGAGTGGAACACCAACAGCCGAGCCCGCGCCCGAGCGGCCGAGGTCATCGCCGAGCACCGGGCCGAGCGGACCGAGGTCGTGCTCGACGCGCACCTGCGCTCCGAGTGGGCCGCGCACGCGGTACGCGCCCCCGGACTGCTCGCCGCCGTGCAGGAGACGATCGGCGAGGCGGTCGCCGTCGAGAACACCTTTCTGATGATCAAGTGGCCCGGCCGTGAGTTCCGCGTGCCCTGGCACCAGGACGGCACCAACCGACGGATGCAGCTCGACCCCGCCCGCTCGGTCGCGGCCTGGCTCGCCATTACCGACGCGACTACCGCCAACGGCTGCTTGCAGGTCATCCCCGGCTCACACGCCAGCGGCTACCTCGGCAACGACCGCGAGGCGAGCAGCGCCCGCCGAGGTAGAGCCCTCGGAGTGCAGGGCATGCCCAACGGGCCGCACGACCACGGCCTATGGCTGCCGCTCGACGCCGGGCAGGCATGCCTGATGGACGTCCGGCTCCTGCACCGCTCGGACAGCAACACGACCGCCGGCGCCCGGATCGGCCTGAACATCCGCTACGTCGCTCCCGGTGCCATCCGGTCGAGCGGCCCCCACAGCCCCAGCCTGTACCCGTTGACCGGGTCGAGCTGGTGATCACGCACCACCTGCAACGCACCATCGGCAACGAGAGGAGAACCACCGTGACCATCCTCGAAACCAGCGCTCCGCCGATCACCCGTGTCCGGGTGCTCACCGGCGAGGACGTCGACCCCGCCCGGCGCGGCAGCAAGAGCGTCGTGGCGTTCAGCGACTGCCGGTACTACTGCCCCGACGCCGCGACCGTCGAGCGGTGCATCGAGCACCTGCGTGCCAGCGACGAGCGGCTGCGCTCCCGCCCCGACGAGCAGATGCTCTGGGACTGGGAGTGCACGTACTTCGAGGCCGACCCGGACAACGAGAACGGCGGCGGGACGGTCCTGCTGGGCGTCGCCTGGTACGACCGCGCGTTCTTCGACGACCGTCGGGGCGCCTGGTTCGGCGCCATGCACACCCGCATCTACCAGGAGATCGGCGTCCCGTTCGAGAACGTGACCGTCGAGCACTGGCTCGCGCTCAACGCGGCCGAGTGGAAGCAGTGACCAGGCTGCCCAGATAACGGGCCGGGGTCGGCATCCGCCGGCCCCGGCTGCGGCATGTCTACCGTCCCCGGTAGCGCCCATCTTCCGTCTTGATCCAGCCCCAAAGGGAAGAGGGCGGAGCTGGATCTCCGCTCGCCGCCCATTCGCGGTACTCGGTAGTCCGTTTCACCCTCTCCGCAGTCCACTCGAAACGACAGAGACAGCGGTGGCAGTACGCGGGCGTAGGGTCCCAGTCATCCTGCTGATTCACGTTGCACTCGCTGCAACGGAGTGGACCCTTGGCGATGCTGGGCAGCAGACGGGCTAGAGGCTGATCGCTGATGGGCCTGCCTAGCCGTTCTTGGACCATCGGCGCCAGCGAGCAAACAGCGCGCTTGCCAACCAGGCTGACGACGCCGAGGGCACCCGCATCGAGTGTCAGGACGGAAGGGCGGACGAACCGAGGCTGTGTGTGCACCCGTCTGATGTCCGCATGGATTATTGACGTGTATGTGCCGTTATCTTGCGCTATGAGTACGCGGAGTTCGGACACAGCGACAACCCCGCCAGAGAAGTGCATCTCTTCAGGGCCGACCAACGTAGCGAAGATCTCAAAATCGCTGACGCCGAGCTGTCGTTCGTCGCTTCGGATACTGCTCTGCACCCGCTGCCGGGTCTTCCCCCGGATGATCTCGTGCACCATAGCCACACCCCCACCGTTTCCGGAGGATGCTAGCCCCGGCATGGGCCTCACTTCGAGGGAGAGGCCTGGTGGTGGGGATCGGCAGATTTCACAACTCGTACCTGCTCCTGTTGCGGCCTCCAGACAGAGGCCAGGGCAGCAGTACCGGCTGCTCCCGCCACAGCAAGTCCACCGGCGACAAACGCTCCACGAGGAGACGCGTCAACGAGGAGTGGCAGGAGCAGCATTCCGGCGGTGCCGCCGGCCCGGATTACCGTCTGATCGAGGGACATCAGGCGCAGCCGTTCCGCTGGGGCGAATGCGCCGAGGCGCGCGCGCAGAGTCACGCTAGTAGCCGGGGTGGCGATGCCCGTCAGCAGGGCGAGCAGCAGCAGCGCGGGCAGGTTGAGGACCAGGCCCATGCAGGCGGTCGCCGCGCCCTGTAGAGCCCATGCACCGCAGTAGACGGTCAGCCAGCCGCCCGAGCGACGGTTGCTCGCGAGAGGGTTGCCGAGCAGCGCCCCGACGCCCACGGCCGCCGTGACGAGTCCGTACACCGCGGCGCCCGCCCCGTACCGGGTGGCGAGCAGGGCCGGCATGCCGATGGCAGTCACGGCCGAGCAGAACAGGGCTACCCCGTGCAGGCCGATCGCCAGTCCGACCCGCGGGTGCTCACGCAGCACCGGCCCCGCCGGGACTGACGACCGCGCCCTACCCCCAGGGCGCTCGGCAGCTTCGCCTGCCGAGGTCGCGTAGCGGCGAGCCAGCCAGCGCAGCGCCACGGCGGACACCGCGAACGTTGCGCCGTTCAAGGCGAAGAGCTGCACCTCGGAGACGAAGAGCAGCAGCAGGCCGATACTGGCCGGACCGGCGATACGGGCGATGCGGCCCGTGAGGTCGAGGAGACCTGTGATCTGCTGCACCCGCTCGGGCTCGACGAGATCGGGCACCAGGGCGCCGAGGTTGGGATCGAAGAGCGCCCCGAGCGTGCCGAGGAGCAGCACACCGGCGAGCAGCAGAGCGATGCCCCGCGCGTCGGGCGACCACAGGAACGGCAGCGCGACCGCGACCGCTGCCCGCGCCCCGTCGACCCATGCGAGTGCCCGGTACGAGGAAAAGCGGGAGACGATCCGCCGGCCCACGGTGCCGAGGGCGATGTACGGCAGCGACTCGGCCACCGCGACGAGGCCCATGAGCGAGGCCGATCCGGTCGCGGCGTAGACGACCCACATGACCGCGAGGGCATAAAGGCGGTCCCCGAGGACCGAGAGGCTCTGTGCGAGCCACAGCACCAGTACGGCCCGCTGCCGGAGCAGCCGCAGATAACCCAATGTGCCCTCCCGGGCCTGCCGCATCTGACCGGGAGCGCTGTCCCTGCCGAACCGCCGCCCACCCTAGAACCACCTGTCGGCCGTGTGCTGGGCATTCTCAGGTACCTCACACGGACGCGGCTCGGCACGTACGGAATCTGCCGTGCTTGTGGCGGGCACGGAGGTCGTCCGCCGTGCCCGCCCTACCTGGATCAGATCATCGAGAAGCGCGAGTCGTACTCGTGCGCCATGCGCTGGATCATCGAGTCGTAGTGCAGCACGTCGTCAGGTGCAGGCGCCGGGGACGTGCTGACCAGCGTGCAGGGGCTCGTGCCGTCGTTGTTCATATCGACGGCGACGATGCCCAGACCATCGAAGCCCTGAGAGGTGTGGTGGCTACGTCGGGGAAGTCCGGCGACCTGTGCCACTGCTCGTTCCATGGCGTGAGGTTGCTTGTGCTTGTTCGGCCCAGGCTTGTTCAGGTTGGTCGGGCTGTAGAACTCTTCAGCGGCGTTGACCATGAAGAAGCCGATCGAGAGAGCTTGGCTTGAGTGCCCATGGACGATCTGGTGGCTTGAGTTCAGCTCGTCGTACAGACGGGGGAGAGCCTTGATGTGCTCTGTCATGCACGCCTTGGCTTCTAGAGCAACCAGGACACTGCCGACGGGCCCTTCCTTTATGACAGGGAGGTCGTCCAGCATCGTCTGCTGCTCTGAAGAGAGCTCGATCCCGTACTTCTCCATGGTCGCCATCGACTGGAGCGTGCGCGGCTTCTTAGGGCCGGGCGCACCCGCCTTGGGACGGCATAGCACGAGGTCGAGTCGCTTCTTCTTCTCGGGCGAGAAGCTGGTCAAGGTGTGGTTGATACCGAAGACCACCTTCCCGTCCTCGACATGAGAGCGCAGCACCTGACTGTTCAGCATCAGGTCGAACAAGATCCCCCAGCAGATGAGCTGGCCATGTCGGTCACTGCGACCGTGGTACTGGAGCATGGCGCCCTGGATGGGCACCTTCTTGCTCAGGCTCCTCGTGAGAATGTCTACGG
Source organism: Streptomyces pallidus (ex Mingjun et al. 2026) (assembly GCF_051550185.1). Taxonomy (NCBI): domain Bacteria; kingdom Bacillati; phylum Actinomycetota; class Actinomycetes; order Kitasatosporales; family Streptomycetaceae; genus Streptomyces; species Streptomyces pallidus (ex Mingjun et al. 2026). The sequence continues at coordinate 3,378,306 of NZ_CP196181.1, forward strand.
CTTCCAAGGCACACCCCTTTCGGGGGAACCCTATCCCCCGTCACCAACGTTGATCGGCGCCCTGTTTGCCGGGTCCATCAGCTCCACGTGCTGCTTCATATCGAGAAGGAACGCTTCGTCGAACTTCAGCTTGGCCTTCTGTGTGCGCGAGAAGAACCCAGCGGCAGCTCGGTAGCTCAGCGGGGTCAGCTGACTGCGGTCAACAAGATCGAGAATGTGTGTGTACGGGAGGTTCTGCGGCCACATTGACGCCGTGGAGCGCCACCGCTTACCACCCTGACCCCACGCAGCAGCCGGCCAGCGGTCGTGATCGGCGATCTCAACGGCTTCGGCCTCGTCATAGCTTCCCGGATTCAGGAGCTGTTCCCCGAGCCACTGGGAGACGCCGACGGTGACAGCATTCCCCACCAGCTTCCAGCGGTCGCCCTTCTTCTCCGTGGTCCCCTCAGCCAGGGTCCACTCCTTCGGGAAGCCCTGGAGCTGCTCAGCATCGGTGATCGACGGAGTCACGATCCGATGGCCCTCAGGGTTGCCGGGAATCCAGATCGCAGGCGGGGAGGGGATACTCAGACCGGACCCCCCCTTGACCGTCGGCACTGCATCTTGTGCCCACCCAAGGCCACGGAGTCCCTCAGTCCAGTAGAAGCCGAAGGCGTCGGTGGGAAGGGTTCGCGACTCGGGCTCTCCGGCGTCCTCAGAGAGCAGAACATTGCGCGGGTCTTCCGTGAGGCTTGCGACGAAGAGCACACGCTGACGGCGCTGCGGCACACCGGTGAAGCGGGAGTCCACCAGCCGATACGCCCATGAGTAACCGAGCGCTTCCAGCTCCTGCACAAGGTGCAGCATCGCTTTGCCCTTGTCGAGCACGAGCATGTTCCGCACGTTCTCCAGCACGAGCCAGCGCGGGTGATGCTTCTTGAGCAGGCGGAAGACATGCGACACAAGACCAGACTGTTCGCCCCCGATACCCGCCGTCCGGCCGGCCTGCGAGAGGTCCTGGCAGGGAAAACCAGCGGTCACGACATCTACATCGCCGGGCAGAGCCTTGAGGTGCTGCACGTCAGGTTCGAGCGGTACCTCGGGGAACTGCTTGGCCAGCACTGCCTGAGCCGGCGCCCAGACCTCACAGAGCATGGCTGTGTCGAGCCCCGCCCGCTTCAGGCCAAGCTCAAGCCCGCCGACTCCCGCGAAGAGACCCGCGACTCGTAGGGGCTGCTGGCTCACGACTACCTCACTGCTCACGACGAGATCCTGTCATATCGGTCTGGCATGTCTGGCTTGATCTCCGATGGACGCCAAGTAAAGCTGCGTCGTCCCATCGGATAGGAATGATCACGAGTTCGCGCTCCTCATTGCAGAGGGGTCGGGTCCAGCGGCTTCCCGTCACTGATCTGTGCCGTGCCTGCGGGCACAGCGAGGGCACACGCCCGTAGAAGAGCACGAAAAACCGCAACAACTGTTGAAAGCAGTTTTCGCAGGTCAGGATGCACGACCCAGCGTTTACGCAGGTCAGATGATCAACATGGCAGTTCGTGAACTACCGCTGATCCCTGCCGATCCAGGTCTCCGACCTGTGCGGACACGCCGGGCCGCGGCCTCGCTCCGGCCCCGTGTGCGCCCCCGACGCGGGCCCGTCCGTCTCGACGGGTGGGCCCGCGGGCTCGTTGCCGGCGCCTCGAACAGGGCCGTCCGTGCGGTCCGTTGCCGCCGGGCGCGGGGGTGGCGGCTGTCCGGAGTTCGAGAACGATCCGGTGTTCGACTTCCTCGTACGCGCCCGTGGTGGCGTTTCGAGGCCGTGACGGTGCACGAGGCGGGCGGGGAGATGCCCCGTCTGGCGGCCGCGGTGTCCGCCTTCCTCCGCAGCGCCGTGTGATCTTCGCCGCCGGAGGCGGCCGTGGGCGGCGTGCTGCGGGGTGCGTGCGGGGCGTGGGGGACGTGTGCCCCGCGTGCGCGGCTTGTGCGGCTTGTGCGCCTCGGAGGCTTCCGGTGGGGTCTTGGGCTGCGGGGTGCGCGCCCGCCACGCTGGAGGTGTCCGTTGCCGCCGTCACCGCGTCAGGGGGTCTCGTATGCCTGGTGCCGGCACGTTCCGCGAGGACTTCGGCGCTTCCGTCGTCGTCGCACTGGTCGCCTTGCCGCTGTGTCTGGGGGTGGCGGTCGCCTCCGGGGTGCCGGCCGAGTGGGGGATCGTCTCCGGGGTGGTCGGCGGGCTGGTCACCGGATGGTTCCGGGGCAGCTCGCTGCAGGTGAGCGGGCCTGCGGCGGGGTTGACCGTGCTCGTGTACGAGGCGGTGACCACGCACGGTCCGGCCGCGCTCGGGGTGCTGGTGCTGGTCGCCGGGATGCTGCAGGTCGGGATGGGGGTGCTGCGGCTCGGGCGGTGGTTCCGGGCGATCTCCGTCGCGGTCGTGCAGGGGATGCTGGCGGGCATCGGGCTGGTGCTGATCGCCTCGCAGCTGTACGCGGTGGGCGGGGTGCCGGCGCCCGGCGGGACGCTGGAGAAGCTGGCCGCGGCGCCGGCGCTGGCCGGGCGGGCCGACTGGACGGCGGTGGCGCTGGGGGCGGGGACCGTCGCGGTGGTCGTGGGCTGGCGGCGGATGCCGGCGGGGCTGCGGCTCGTGCCGGGCGCTCTCGTCGGGGTGGTGGCCGCGACGGCGGTGTGCGCGGTGTTGCGGCTGCCGGTCGAGCGGGTGCGGGTGGAGGGGGTCGCGGGGGCCGTGGCGCCGCCCGGCTGGGACGAGTTCGGGGTGCTGGCGTCGGCGGGGGCCTGCGGGACCGTGATCGCCCTGGCGCTGATCGCCTCCGCGGAGACGCTGTTCAGTGCGGCCGCCGTGGACCGGATGCACGACGGGCCGCGGACGCACTACGACCGGGAGCTCGTCGCGCAGGGCGTCGGCAACACCGTGTGCGGGCTGCTGGGGGCGTTGCCGATGACCGCGGTGATCGTGCGCAGCGCCGCCAACGTGGAGGCGGGGGCGCGTACTCGGGCGGCGCGGGTGATGCACGGCGCCTGGCTGCTGCTGTTCGCGGTGGCGCTGCCGCAGCTGCTGGCGGCGGTGCCGCTGGCCGCGCTGGCGGGGGTGCTGCTGCACGCGGGTTGGAAGCTGCTGCCGGGCCGGGCAGTGGCCGCGCTGTGGCGGACGCACCGGGGGGAGGCGGTGGTGCTCGTGGCGACGGCGGGGGCGATCGTGGCCACGAACCTCTTCGAGGGGGTGCTGGTCGGACTGGGCGTCGCCATCGTGAAGGCGGCCTGGGAGACCTCGCACGTCCATGTGGAGCAGGTGGTGGAGGAGGGCGGGGAGGTGTGCGTGCGGGTGCTGGGGAACGCCAGCTTCCTGCGGTTGCCGAAGCTGCTGGACGCGCTGGACGCCCTGCCGGCCGGGCAGCCGGTCCGGCTGGACCTGAGCGGGCTGCGCCACCTCGACCACGCCTGTCTGACGGCCCTGAACGGGTGGGAGCGGGCTCGGGGCCCGCTGGCCGGCCGCGAGGGCGTCGGCTGACCGGTTCCGGGCCCGGGCGGGGCCGCTGAGACCGCCCCGGCCGCCGCCCGGTCGCCCTGCCGCGGCCCGGAACCGGTCGGTGTGCGTCAGGGTGCGTCCTGGTCCCGGCCCTTCGGGGTGTCGTCGCGTGCCGAGTCGTAGCCGACGAAATACGTGGGGCGGCGCTGGACCGCGGTGTAGATGCGGCCGATGTACTCGCCGAGCAGGCCCACGCAGATCAGCTGGATGCCGCCGAGGAACAGCATGGCGACGAACAGGGAGGTCCAGCCGGGCACCGTCTGCCCGGCCAGGAAGACCCCGACCGAGACGACGATCATCACGAGGCAGGCGAGGAAGCTGACCACGCCGAGCCAGGTCGCCAGCCGCAGCGGGGCGGCGGAGAAGTTCGTGATGCCGTCGGCGGCGAGCCGGATCATCTTGCTCAGCGGGTACTTGGTCTCCCCCGCGACCCGCTCGCCGCGCCGGTAGGTGACCTGGCCGCTGGGGAAGCCGAGCCAGGGCACGAGCAGGCGGTAGACCTGGTGCTGGTCGGGCAGTGCCTTGAGGGCTTCGACGGCCTCGCGGCTGAGCAGCCGGAAGTCGCCGGCCTGGGCGGGCACCTGCTTGCCGACCAGGCGGCGCATCAGCCAGTAGTAGGCGCCCGCGGTGTGGCGTTTGAAGCCGGTGTCGGTGCTGCGGTCGGAGCGGACGCCGTAGACGATGTCGAGCTGCCGGGAGCGGGCCAGGTCCAGCATCTCCGGGATCTTCTCCGGCGGGTCCTGGAGGTCGGCGTCGATGCTGGCGACGTAGGCGCCGACGGCGAGGTGCAGGCCGGCGCGCAGGGCCGCCTGGTGGCCGGAGTTGCCGCGCAGCCGGACGATCCGCAGCTCGGGCCATTCGGTGCGGAACTTCTCCAGGAGTTCGGCGGTCCGGTCGGTGCTGCCGTCGTCGACGGCCACCACCTCGTACGCGGCCCCCGTGGCGTCCAGTACCGGCCGGAGGCGGGCCACCAGGGCGGGGAGGGCTTCTTCCTCGTTGTACATCGGCACGATGACCGACAGGGTCGTGCCCGTGATCGCAGCCGACACTGGTTCTTCCTGCCCTGGGTTGATGCGGCGCCGCCGACCGGCCTACCGGGACGCGAACGGGGCGTCGGTGGGGACGATCTCGCGGCCCAGCGGGAGCAGGGAGAGCGGGACCATCTTGAAGTTGGCGATGCCGAACGGGATGCCGATGATCGTGATGCACAGCGCGATGCCGGTCGCGATGTGGCCGAGGGCGAGCCACCAGCCCGCGAGGACGAGCCACAGCACGTTGCCGATGCAGGATCCGGCGCCGGCGTCGTGGCGTTCGACGGTGGTGTACCCGAAGGGCCACAGGGCGTAGACCGCGATGCGGAACGCCGCTATGCCGAACGGGATGCCGATGATGGTGATGCAGAGCAGCACTCCGGCGAGGACGTAGCCGAGGAACAGCCAGATGCCGCTGAGCACGAGCCAAATGATGTTGAGGATGGTCTTCACTGACTACGGCCTGCCATCTGTTCGAGCCGGGCGATGCGCTCGGCCATCGGAGGGTGCGTGGAGAACATCTTAGAAAGGCCCGCCCCGGGGCGGAACGGATTGGCGATCATCATGTGGCTCGCGGTCTCCAGTCTGGGCTCGGGGGGCAGGGGGCGCTGCTTGACGCCGGCGTCCAGCTTGCGCAGGGCGTCGGCCAGGGCGATCGGGTCGCCGGTGAGCTGGGCGCCGGAGGCGTCGGCCTCGTACTCGCGGGACCGGCTGATGGCCAGCTGGATCACGGAGGCGGCCAGCGGGCCGAGGATCATGACCAGGAGGAGGCCGATGATGCCGGGGCCCTCGTCGTCGTCGGAGCGACCGATCGGTATCAGCCAGGCGAAGTTCACCAGGAACATGATCACGGAGGCGAGGGCTCCGGCGACCGACGAGATCAGGATGTCGCGGTTGTAGACGTGGCTCAGCTCGTGGCCGATGACCCCGCGCAGCTCGCGCTCGTCGAGGATGCGCAGGATCCCCTCGGTGCAGCAGACCGCGGCGGTGCGCGGGTTGCGGCCGGTGGCGAAGGCGTTCGGCGCGTCGGTGGGCGAGATGTAGAGCCGGGGCATGGGCTGGCGCGCGGAGGTGGAGAGTTCGCGCACCATGCGGTAGAGCGCGGGGGCCTCGAACTCGCTCACGGGGCGGGCGCGCATCGCGCGTAGAGCCAGCTTGTCGCTGTTCCAGTACGCGTACGCGTTGGTGGCGAGGGCCACGATGACGGCGATGATCAGGCCACCCCGCCCGAAGAGGCTCCCGACGAAGATGATGAGTGCGGACAGCCCGCCGAGGAGTACGGCGGTCTTCAGCCCGTTGTGCCGGCGGTGCACGGTACGCCCTCCAAATGGTGCGGCGGGGACCTCGCGAGGGGCCCACGGTCCAGTGGACCCTTCCTTCCTGGTCAACGCGAGGTGAGGGCGTCAGGTTCCCGGGACGCGCGCCGCCGCGGCCGCCCCGGTGGCCGGGGCGGCACGGCTCGGGCGGGATTGCTCCGTCCGGGTGAGGGCGGGGCCTACAGCGGGAAGAGGCCGCCTGCCGCGAAGCGCAGCACGAGCTGCGGGGCCGCCGACAGCACCACGGAGACGGCGGCCGTGACCGCGATCGCGACGGTGACGGGCCAGGGCGTCCCGCCCCGGGCCCCGGCGGCGGCGGCGTCCGTCCCCGCGTCCGTCCCCGCGGCGGCCGGGAGCGGCTCGGCGGCGCGGAAGAGCACCGCGGTCCAGCGCAGGTAGTAGTACAGGGCCATGACGACGTTGACGGCCATGACCACGGCCAGCCAGCCCAGGCCGGCGTCCACCGCGGAGCCGAAGACGGCGACCTTGGCGAACAGACCGATGATGCCGGGCGGCAGGCCGGCCAGGCAGAGCAGGAAGAACGCCAGGGCGAGGGCGGCGGCCGGCCGCTCGGCGTACAGGCCGCGGTAGTCGCGGATCCGCTGGAGCGGCTTCGCGCGGCCGACGAGGGCGGCGACGGAGAAGGCGCCGAGGTTCACGGCGGCGTACATCAGGGCGTACGCGACGGTGGAGCCGATCTGGTCTCGGCCGGAGTAGGCGGCGGCGGCGATCGGGACGAGCAGGTAGCCGGCCTGGCCGACGGAGGACCAGGCGAGCAGCCGTACGGCGCCGCCGGGCCGGTCGGCGGACTGGCGCAGCGCGGCGGCGTTGCCGAGGGTCATCGTCAGGGCGGCGAGTACGGCGAGGGCGGGGCCCCAGACGTCGGAGTACGCCGGGAAGGCGACGACGGTGACGAGGATGAGGCCGGTGAAGCCGACGGCCTTGCCGATCACCGACAGGTAGCCGGCGACGGGCAGCGGCGCTCCGACGTACGTGTCCGGCACCCAGAAGTGGAAGGGCACGGCCGCGGTCTTGAAGGCGAAGCCGACGAGGGTGAGCGCGACTCCGACCATGGCGAGGGTGCCGAGCTGCCCGGGGACGTCCTCCAGCCGGTCGGCGACCTGGACCAGGTGCAGGGAGCCGGTGGCGGCGTAGACGAGGCTGACGCCGAACAGGGAGACGGCGGTGGCCGTGACCGAGGACAGGAAGAACTTGAGGGCGGCCTCGGAGGAGAGCCGGTCCCCGCGGCGCATGCCGACGAGGGCGAAGGCGGGCAGGGAGGCGACCTCCAGGGCGACGATCAGCGTGGCGAGGTCGCGTGAGGCGGGCAGCAGGGCCGCGCCGGCGGCGGAGGAGAGCAGCAGGAACCAGTACTCGCCGGCCGGCATGCGCGCGTCGCGGACGGCGGTGACCGAGAGCAGGGCGGTGACCAGGGCGCCGGCCAGCACCAGGAACTGGATGACCAGGGTGAAGTGGTCGGCGGTGTAGCTGCAGGCGGCCGGGTCGCCGGTGAGGCAGAACGTGGCCCGGTCGCCGGCGCGCAGCGGCGGCAGGGAGGCGGTGGCGGCGGCGAGGCCGGCCACGGAGGCCCAGCCGAGCAGCGGCTTGCGGCGCTCGGCGAGGAAGAGGTCGGCGACGAGCACGACCAGCGCGACCGCGGCGGGGACGACCACCGGCATGATCGCGAGCCAGTCGACGCTCTGGACCAGGCTCGCCGCGGAGCCTGCGCCGGCGGCGGTGGCCGTACCGGCACCGGTGGCGGCCGTGGCGGTGGCCGCGGCCGTGATCAGGGCCGTCATGCGTTGCCTCCTGCGAGGAGCTTCTGGACGGCCGGATCGGTGAGGCCGAGGAGGACCGCGGGCCACAGGCCGGCGAGGACGGTGAGGGCGACGAGCGGGGTCCAGGCGGCGAACTCGTACCCCTGGACGTCCGCGAGGGCGGGCACCGCGCCGACCCCGGTCCGCGGCTGCTGCGCGGGGTCGCCCATGCACACCCGCCGTACGACGATCAGCAGGTAGGCGGCGGTGAGCAGGGTGCCGAAGGCGCCCAGCGCCATCCAGGTGAGGAAGGCGGGCCGGGACAGCCCCTCGGCCGGTTCGAAGGCGCCGAACAGGGCCAGCATCTCGCCCCAGAACCCGGCCAGGCCGGGCAGGCCGAGGGAGGCGACGGCGGCGAAGGCCAGCAGGGCGCCGAGGCGGGGGGCGCGGCCGTAGAGGGCGGCGCCGGTGGCTCCGGCGAGGGTGTCGAGGTCCGCGGTGCCGTAGCGGTCCTTGAGGGCGCCGACGAGGAAGAAGAGCAGGCCGGTGATCAGGCCGTGCGCGATGTTCGCGAACAGGGCGCCGTTCACCCCGGTGGGCGTCATGGAGGCGATGCCGAGGAGGACGAAGCCCATGTGGCCGACGGAGGAGTAGGCGATGAGCCGCTTCAGGTCGCCCTTGTTGCCCTTGCGGGCGAGCCACAGGCAGGCGAGGGACCCGTAGACGATGCCGACGGCCGCGAAGGCGCCCAGGTAGGGGGCGAGGGCGGCCGTGCCCTCGGGGGTGGCGGGCAGCAGGATGCGCACGAACCCGTACGTGCCCATCTTGAGCAGGACGCCGGCGAGCAGCACGGAGCCCACGGTGGGGGCGGCGGTGTGGGCGTCGGGCAGCCAGCTGTGCAGCGGCCACATCGGGGTCTTGACGGCGAGTCCGATGCCGATGGAGAGGGCGGCGAGCAGCTGGGTGGTGTGCGTGAGCCCGCGGCCGTTGTCCTCGGCGAGGGCCACCATGTCGAAGGTGCCGCTGTTCAGGCCGATCAGCAGCAGGCCGAGCAGCATGACGACGGAGCCGAGGAGGGTGTACAGGATGAACTTCCATGCGGCGGCCCGCCGCCCGGCACCGCCCCAGCGGGCGATGAGGAAGTACATCGGGATGAGGACCGTCTCGAACGCGAGGAAGAACAGCAGCAGGTCGAGGACGGCGAAGGTCGCGAGGGTGCCGGTCTCCAGGACGAGGAGCAGCGCGACGAAGGCCTTCGGGGAGGAGCCCGCCGGGCGCTTGAAGTAGCTGTGGAGTGCGCAGAGGAAGAACAGCAGCGCGGTCATCACGACGAGGGGGAGCGAGATGCCGTCGACGCCGAGGTGGATCCGGACGTGCAGGGCGGGGATCCAGCTGATGTCCGTGGTCGCCTGGAAGCGGCCGGGGGTGTCGTGGTCGAAGCCCGCGGCGAGGGCGAGCGCGGCGACGAGGACCGCGCCGGTCACGGTCACGCCGTGGCGGAGCACGGCCTGTTCGGGGCTCCGGCCCTTGAGGCCGGGCGGGGCCGGCAGCAGGGCCGCGGCGGCACCGAGGAGCGGTGCGGCCACGGTGAACGCCAGCAGGAACTGCATCACGGTCGGGCTGATATCGATCACGGCTGACTCACGGCTCACGATCCGGCGTTGACGTTGGCGAGGACGGCGGTGGCGATCGCCAGCACCACGGCTCCGGCGAACAGGGCGCTCAGGTAGGTCTGCACGTTGCCGGTCTGGGCGCGGCGGACGAGGCTGCCGAGCAGCCGGGGGCCGGCGCCCGCGCCGCTGACGTACGTCTCGACGACCTCGCGGTCGAGGAAGCGGACGAGGCCGGCGGCCGCGCGGACGGGCCGGACGAGGAGCCGGTCGTAGACGGCGTCGAGGTGGAAGCCGACGGCGGCGTGCCGGTGCAGCGGTCCGAGCAGCGCCCGCCCGGGGTCGGGGGCGGGGCCGGCCGGGACGGCGGGGTGCTCGTGAGTGACCTCGGCGACCTCGGGGGCCTCGGCGGCGGATTCCGCGGCGGCGACGGACGCGGACACGGCGGCTTCGCGGGAGGTGCCCGCGGCGGCCCGCTGCCACAGGGCGTAGGTCAGCACGGCGCCGACGACGGCTGCGCCGGTGCTCAGCAGCACGGTGGTCGGGGTCGGGGTGAGCTGCCCGCCGTCGAACCAGTCGGCGAGCGGGACGGCGGCGAGGCCGAAGGCGACCGAGGGGACCGCGAGCAGCCACAGCACGCCGGTCATGGCGAGGGGCTCCTTGCCGTGGTCGGGGGCGGGGGCGCCCTTGCCGCGGAAGGCCATCAGCCACAGCCGGGTGGCGTAGGCGGCGGTGAGCAGCGCGGTCAGCAGTCCGGCGACGAGCACGAGCCAGCCGACGGCGCCGGGTACGGACGCGGTGTGGCCGGCCGCGGCCCGCTCGGCGGCGACGAGGACGGCTTCCTTGGAGAAGAAGCCGGCGAACGGAGGGATCGCGGCGAGCGCGAGCAGGCCGATCGTCATGGTCCAGAAGGCGTCGGGGATGCGCTTGGCGAGGCCGTCCATGCGGGCCATGGCGGCCAGGGAGTTGGTGCCGGCCGCGTGGATGATCACGCCGGCGCCGAGGAAGAGGAGCGCCTTGAAGGCGCCGTGGGACAGCAGGTGGAAGACGGCGGCGCCGCGGTCGCCGACGGCGAGGGCGCCGGTCATGTAGCCGAGCTGGCCGATGGTGGAGTAGGCGAGGACGCGTTTGACGTCGTCCTGGGCCAGGGCGGCGAGGCCCGATCCGATCATGGTGATGGCGGCCATGGCGGCCATCACCACCAGGGCGGCCGCGGAGGCCGTGAACACGGGCAGCAGCCGGGCGACGAAGTACACGCCGGCGGCGACCATCGTCGCGGCGTGGATCAGCGCGGAGACCGGGGTGGGGCCGGCCATGGCGTCGGGGAGCCAGGTGTGCAGCGGGAACTGCGCGGACTTGCCGGCGACGCCGGCGAGCAGGAGCAGCGCGGTCAGCGTCGGGTGGTCGAGCCCGCCGCGGGCGACGGTGTCGAGGACCTCGGTGATCTGGAAGGACCCGGCGTCGGCGGCGAGGGCGAACAGGCCGATGAGGAAGGGGACGTCGCCCAGCTTGGTGACGAGGAAGGCCTTCAGGGACGCGGAGCGGGCCGCTTCGGTCTCCCAGTAGTGCCCGACGAGGAAGTAGGAGCAGATGCCCATGACTTCCCAGCCGACCAGCAGCACCATCAGGTCGCCGGTGTAGACGACGACCAGCATGGCGGCGGTGAACAGGGAGACCAGGGCGGCGTACGAGGGGTAGCGCGGGTCCTCGCGCAGGTACGCGGTCGAGTACAGCTGGACGCAGGTGGAGACGACGCCGACCAGGACGGCGGTCAGCACGGCGAAGCCGTCCAGGTACAGCGACAGGTCGATCGGCACGGAGCCGGTCGGGGTGAGCCGGGTCGCGGTCTCGACGGGCTGTCCGCCGCCCTGCCGGACGGCGACGAGCACGGCCAGGACGGCGGAGGCCAGGGCCGGGAGCACGGCGAGCGGCCGGACGAAGCCGGGGGCGGCGCGGCCGAGGAGCAGTCCCGCGACGGCGCCCAGGAAGGGCAGGAGGGGGACGAGGACGGCGAGGGTCGTGGTGCTCACGCGGTGGCCTCGCTCCGGGGGTGCAGGGGGTCGGCGGGGACGGGCTGGTGGCCCTCGGCGGTGTCGCGCAGCCTGTCGACGTCCGAGGTGCCCCGGTTGCGGTACACCATCAGCACGATCGCGAGGCCGATGCCGATCTCGGCGGCGGCGATGGCGATGGTGAAGAGGGTGAGGGCCTGGCCGGCGTGCAGGGTGTCGCGGAGCCAGACGTCGAAGGCCACCAGGTTGAGGTTGACGGCGTTGAGCATGAGCTCGACGGACATCAGGACCAGGATGGCGTTGCGGCGTGCGAGGACTCCGTACAGGCCGGTGCAGAACAGCAGCGCCGCGAGTACGGCGGGGTAGGCGAGGTGCATCAGCGCGTCCCCTTGTCGCTGGTGACGGGGGTGGCGGCGGGCGCCGCGGGGGCGTCGGCGTCCTTGCGGGACAGCACGATGGCGCCGATGAGGGCCGCGAGGAGGAGGACGGAGAGCGCCTCGAAGGGCAGCACCCAGTGCTGGAAGAGGATCTCGCCGGAGACCTTGGTGGATCCCTGGACGGGCCCGTCGAGGTCGATCCACGTGGTGCGGAAGGCGTCGACGACGACCCAGACGAGGGCGGCGGCCGCCACGGCGGCGACGCCGAGCGCGACCCACCGGTTGCCGGAGTCGGCGTCCGGGGAGCGGCCGATGGGTGCCTTGGTGAGCATCAGCCCGAACAGCAGCAGGACGACGACGGAGCCGAGGTAGATCAGGACCTGGACCCAGGCGATGAACTCGGCGGTGAGCAGCAGGTACTCGACGGCGATCCCGCCGAGCGCGACGACCAGCCACAGGGCTGCGTGGACGAGCTGGCGGGTGGTGACCGTCATGGCGGCCGCGCCGAGGGTGGCGAGGCCGACGAGGAGGAAGGCGATCTCGACGCCGGTCGGGGACAGGAACCCGCGGTCGGCCGTGGCCGTCGCCGCGGCGGCGGCCAGGGTGAGTGCGGGGGTCACGCGTCTGCCTCCCCAGGGGTGGGCGCACCGGTCCCGGGCGCGTCGGGTCCGGTGGAGCCGGCGGCGGCCCGGGCCTCGGCCTCGGCTGCCGCGGCGGCCGCTTCGGCCTTCTCCGCGGCCTTGCGGGCGGCGGCGAGTTCCTTGGGCTCCTCGGCGGCCGGGTCCAGGGCGGGCGGGGCCGGGACGGTCCACATCCACTGGCGCAGCTTGTCGCGTTCGTGGGTCAGTTCGAGGATGTCGGTCTCGGCGTACTCGAACTCCGGCGACCAGAAGAGGGCGTCGAAGGGGCACACCTCAATGCAGATGCCGCAGTACATGCAGAGGGAGAAGTCGATCGCGAAGCGGTCGAGGACGTTGCGGCTGCGCTCGCGGCCGCCGGGGGTGGCGGCGGGCACCGTCTCCTTGTGGGAGTCGATGTAGATGCACCAGTCGGGGCACTCGCGGGCGCACAGCATGCACACGGTGCAGTTCTCCTCGAACAGGCCGATGACCCCGCGGGTGCGGGGCGGCAGTTCGGGCTGCACGTCGGGGTACTGGGCGGTGTGCGAGCGCTTCGTCATCGTGCGCAGCGTCACGGCGAGGCCCTTGGCGAGGCCGGATCCGGGGATGGGCATCAGCTGATCGCCACCTTCACGATGCCGGTGAGCGCGATCTGGGCGAGCGCGAGGGGGATGAGTGTGGTCCAGGCGAGCTTCTGGAGCTGGTCCTCGCGCAGTCGCGGGTAGCTGACGCGCAGCCAGATGACGACGAAGGCGAGGACGGCGGTCTTCAGCAGGGTCCAGCCCCAGCCGCCGCCGAGGGGCCCGTGCCAGCCGCCGAGGAAGAGGACGGTGGTCAGGGCGCACAGCACGACGATGCCGGCGTACTCGGCGAGCAGGAACAGGGCGAAGCGGAGCCCGGTGTACTCGGTGTACGCGCCGAAGATGATCTCGGAGTCGGCGACGGGCATGTCGAAGGGCGGGCGCTGGAGTTCGGCGAGGCCGGCGGTGAAGAAGACGAGCGCGCCGGTGATCTGCCAGGGCAGCCACCACCACTGGAAGGCGTCGACGATGCCGGGCAGGGACACGGTCCCGGCGGCCATCGCGACGGAGGCGGCGGCGAGCAGCATGGGCAGCTCGTACGCGAGCAGCTGGGCGGCCGTGCGCAGGCCGCCGAGCAGGGAGAACTTGTTGGCGGAGGCCCAGCCGGCCATCAGGCTGCCGAGCACGCCGACGCCCATGACGGCGAGGACGAAGAACAGGCCGGCGTCGATGACCTGGCCGACCGCGCCTTCGCCGGGGCCGATGGGGATGGCGATGAGGACGAGGAGGTAGGGCAGCAGGGCGACGGCCGGGGCGAGCTGGAAGATGCGGCGGTCGGCCTGGGCCGGGACCACGTCCTCCTTCTGCGCGAACTTCACGCCGTCGGCGACGAGCTGGGCCCAGCCGTGGAAGCCGCCGGCGTACATGGGTCCGAGGCGGCCCTGCATGTGGGCCATCACCTTGTGCTCGGTCTGCCCGACGACGAGCGGGAGCACGAGGAAGACGGCGAAGACGACGAGCAGCCGCAGGCCGACGTCGAGTACGTCGTTCACGCGTCGCCTCCGGTGTCTGCGTCGTCGGGGGTGGTGTCGGGGGCCCGGTCGGGGGTGGCCTCCGGGTCGGGTCCGGCCGTGCGGGGTGGCCCGGCCGGCGGTTCGCCCGGTGCGCCCTCGTCGAAGGCGGGCTTCGGATCGTGCCAGGGGGCGTCGGAGCTCCGCCGCGCGGGCGGTTTCCGCGCGACGCCCGCGGCCCCGGCGTCCCCGGTGGCTCCGGCGGCTCCGGCGGCCTGGCTGGCCGAGCCGTCGGCGGCGGACCGCGTACGGCGTGCGGGGCGGGCCGGGGGCTCCGCCCCGGCGTCCGGGGCGGTGGTGTCCGCCGGGGCGGGTGCCGCCTGGCTCGCCGAGCCGTCGGCCGCGGACCGGGTGCGTCGCACCGGCCGGGCGGCCGGGGCCTCGGCGGCGGCCGGGGGCCCGGCCGCATCGGGAGCGGCGGTTCCGGTTGCGGGGGCGCCTTCGGCGGCCTGGCTGGCCGAGCCCTGCGCGACCGAGCGGGTCCGCCGGACCGGGGCGCCCTCGCGCGGGGTCCGGGCGGCCGCACCGGCGCCCGCGGCGCGCGGCGTGCGCGCCGGGCGGGCCGGGGCGGGCGGGAGCTGGCCCTTGAGCGGGCCCCAGTCGTTGGGGTCGGGGACGCCCGGCGGCAGCATCTGCCGTCGCTTGGGGCCGCCTTCGGCCTCGGCGCCCTCGCCCGGCTCCTTGGCTCCGGGCCAGGCCTTGGCGACGCGCGCGGCGAGGACGAAGTCCTTGCGCAGCGGGTGCCCCTCGAAGTTCTCGGGCAGCAGCAGCGGCACCAGGTGGGGGTGGTCGGTGAACACGACCCCGAACATCTCGTACGTCTCGCGCTCGTGCCAGGCCGCTCCGGCGTACACGGCCACCGCGGACGGCAGGGAGGGCGCCGTGTGCGGGACGGTCGTGCGCAGCAGCAGCCGGCGTACGCGGTGGTTCGCCAGCGAGACCACGTGCGCGCACACCCGGAAGCCGGTGCCGGGCTCGTCGACGGCGCTCAGCCAGTCGAAGTAGGTGCAGCCCAGCTTGTCGCGGGCGATCTCCAGGGAGGGGATCCAGCTGCCGACGGGCACGTCGACCGTGAGGACGTCGTACGCGACCTCGGCCACGGCCTCGGGCCCGAAGACCGTCGCGGCGGCGTCGGGGAGCGCGTCGTAGAGGTTCATGCGCCGGCTCCCGGGGCGGGCGGGGGCGTGACCAGGCCGCTGGTGAGCTGTGCGACGGACGGCCCCCGGGTGTAGCGCTCGGCGAGCGACTCGCGAGCGATCTTCTCCTGGAGCTTGAGGATGCCCTGGAGCAGCGCCTCCGGGCGGGGCGGGCAGCCGGGGACGTAGACGTCGACCGGGATGATCTGGTCGACGCCCTTGGTGACGGAGTACGAGTCCCAGTACGGTCCGCCGCAGTTGGAGCAGGCACCGAAGGAGATGACGTACTTCGGCTCGGGCATCTGCTCGTAGAGCCGCTTCACGGCCGGGGCCATCTTGTCGGTGACCGTGCCGGAGACGATCATCAGGTCGGCCTGGCGGGGGCCGGGCGCGAAGGGGATGACGCCGAGCCGGATGAAGTCGTGCCGGGCCATGGAGGCGGCGATGAACTCGATCGCGCAGCAGGCGAGGCCGAAGTTGAAGACCCACAGGCTGTAGCGGCGGCCCCAGTTCAGGACGACCTTCATCGGCTCGGGGGCCAGCCGGGACAGGACGCCGAGGCGGCGGGGCTCCGGCAGCAGCTGGGGCTCGGGTGTCACGTCCATTCCAGGACGCCCTTCTTGTACGCGTAGAGCAGGCCGACGGCGAGGAAGCCCAGGAAGAGGAACATCTCCACGAGCGTGGTGGCGCCGTAGCCCTCGGCGGCGAAGACCGTCGCCCACGGGAAGAGGAAGATCGAGTCGACGGCGAAGATCACGTAGAGGAACGCGTAGACGTAGTAGCGGACCTGGGTGTGCGCCCAGCCCTCGCCCACCGGGTCGACGCCGCACTCGTACGTCAGCAGCTTCTCGGGGGTCGGGACGACCGGGCGCAGGAGCCGGCCCGCGCCGAAGGCGACGGCCACGAAGAGCACACCGATCACGGCCAGCAGGCCGACGACCGAATAACTCCGGAAATAGTCCGCCGCGAGCACGGTTACGGTCGATACCGTTGGGTCGGGCACGTCCGTTCCTCGCTCCTTGGCCACTGTCGACGATCTGGTACGGACGGGAGTCTAGGGCCTGCTCCACACAGGGTGGGGTTATCCCCCGTTTACTGCGGCCCGGCCTCCCCATGGCACCGGCCCGGCGAACTGGGCAGGCTGTGCCGCATGACCACGAGCACCCCGGCCCCCGACAACGACCGCCCCCCTCCCGTCCGCGCGCCCCTGGGGGCCGTGGCGTGGAAGGAGGTTGCCCATCTCCTGAGCAATCTGCCGGCCACCCTGTTCGGGTTCGTCTACACCGTGGCCGCGCTGTCGATCGCGGGTGGTTTGTCCGTGACCGTGGTCGGCCTTCCGCTGCTCGCCCTCGGCCTGTCCGGATCTCGGCAGGTGGGACGGCTGGAGCGGACGCGGACCCGGCTGCTGCTCGGCGTGCGGGTGGAGGAGCCGACGCCGCTGCCGGGTCCGGGGCGGGCCGGCGGGTTCTTCCCTTGGCTGTTCAGCGCGGTCAAGGACCCGGTGGCCTGGCGGAGTGCCCTGTACGAGCTGGTCCGGCTGCCGTGGGGGGTGCTCACCTTCACGGTAACGCTGGTCGGTCTGTGCGTGCTGTGGCCGGTGCTGTCGTACTTGACGCGGGCGCTGACGAACGTGGACCGGGCGCTGGTACGGGCCCTGCTGTCGCCGTCGGACGAACTGGAGCGGCGGATCGCACAGCTGGAGTCGGACCGCGGGGTGGTCGTCGACACCGCCGCCGCGGACCTGCGGCGCATCGAGCGCGACCTGCACGACGGGGCCCAGGCCCGGCTGGTGGCCCTGGCGATGGGGCTGGGCCTGGCGAAGGAGAAGCTCGCAGAGGACCCGGACGCCGCGGCCGCGATGGTCGACGAGGCACACGGCGAGGTGAAGCTCGCCCTCAGGGAACTGCGCGACCTCGCCCGGGGGATCCACCCGGCAGTCCTCACCGACCGCGGCCTGGACGCCGCACTCTCCTCCGTCGCCTCCCGCTGCACCGTCCCCGTCAAGGTGGCCGTCGACCTCCCCGAACGCCCCGCCGCCGCCATCGAGGGCATCGCCTACTTCACCGTCTCCGAACTCCTCCAGAACATCAGCAAGCACTCCCGCGCCCACACCGCCGGCGTCGACGTCCGGAAGTCCGGGGACCGCCTGCTGATCCAGGTCACCGACGACGGACGCGGCGGGGCGACGCCCTCCGGGGGGACGGGGCTGGCCGGGCTCACCGAGCGGCTGGGCGCCGTGGACGGGGTCTTCGTCGTGGACTCGCCGCCCGGGCAGGGCACGGTGGTCACGGCGGAGCTGCCGTGGCGCTCCCGCGGCTGAGCCCGGCGGGCTCCGGGGTGGGGCTAACCCCCCTGCGGACAGGCCGACGCACCGCATGGTCCGGCGCGGCCCCGGGCGACAGGGTGGTGGGGTGACGGGACGAGCGAAGGGCGGGCGGGACATGGGCGGCGGCGACACCACGGGGGCCGTGGAGGCGAAGGGCGCCACGGGGGGCACGGGCTCGCACGGGACGGCGCTCGGCCGGGCCCTGCGGGCTCCGGTCGCGGGACGGACCTGGCGGGAGTTCGGGTACCTGATGCTCTCCCTGCCGCTCGCCACGGCGTACTTCTCGCTCGCGATCACGGGGCTGGCCCTGGGCGCCGGCCTGCTCGTCACCTTCCTCGGGGTGCCGGTGTTCGCCGGGGTGCTCCTGATGTGCCGCGGCTTCGGCCGGATCGAGCGGGCCCGGGCCCGCGGCCTGCTGGGGGTCCGCGTCGCGGCTCCCGGGCCGGTCCAGGGGCGCCGGGGCGGGGCGCTCGGGGCCATGGGGGCGCTGCTGGGCAGCGGGAGCGCCTGGCGGCACGCGCTGTACGCGGTGGTGTGGTTCCCGTGGGCGGTGTTCGCGTTCTGCGTGGCGCTGGTGCTGTGGTCGTGCGCCTGGTCGTTCCTGCTGTACCCGCTCTGGTTCTGGGTCTTCCCGGCGTACACCGACCAGCCGGGGCTGCAGCTGTTCCAGAACGGCGACTACACCCTCCACCTGGACTCGCCCGTCGAGATCGCGCTGACGTTCCTGGCCGGGCTGCTCCTGACGCTGGCCTCGCCGTGGGTGTTCCGCGCGCTGACCACCGTCGACCGGCTGCTCGTGGCCGTGCTGCTCGGCCCGTCGCGGCTGGCCCACCGGGTGACCGAGCTGGAGTCGGACCGCGGGGTGGTCGTCGACACCGCCGCCGCCGACCTGCGGCGCATCGAGCGCGACCTGCACGACGGGGCCCAGGCCCGGCTGGCGGCCCTGGCGATGGGGCTGGGCCTGGCGAAGGAGAAGCTCGCAGAGGACCCGGACGCCGCGGCCGCGATGGTCGACGAGGCACACGGCGAGGTGAAGCTCGCCCTCAGGGAACTGCGCGACCTCGCCCGCGGGATCCACCCGGCAGTCCTCACCGACCGCGGCCTGGACGCCGCACTCTCCTCCGTCGCCTCCCGCTGCACCGTCCCCGTCAAGGTGGCCGTCGACCTCCCCGAACGCCCCGCCGCCGCCATCGAGGGCATCGCCTACTTCACCGTCTCCGAACTCCTCCAGAACATCAGCAAGCACTCCCGCGCCCACACCGCCGGCGTCGACGTCCGGAAGTCCGGGGACCGCCTGCTGATCCAGGTCACCGACGACGGACGCGGCGGGGCGACGCCCTCCGGGGGGACGGGGCTGGCCGGGCTCACCGAGCGGCTGGGCGCCGTGGACGGGGTGCTGGTCGTGGACTCCCCCGCCGGGGTCGGCACCACCGTCACCGCCGAGCTGCCGTGGCGCACCCGCTGACCCGACCCCCGCGCTGACCCCGCCCTCAGGAGGGACGGCCTCCGTTTCCACCCGCCGATCCGCAGCACCGTGTCCGCCCGCCGGGGCTGGAATGCTTGGCCCGGTCGGAGTACATCGCCGGAACGAGTGGACGCGGGAGCTGCTGAATCGTGGAAGACAGGGTGCGGGTGGTCATCGCGGAGGACTCGGTGCTGCTGCGGGAGGGTCTGACCCGTCTGCTGACCGACCGGGGGCATGACGTCGTCGCGGGCGTCGGGGACGCGGAGGCCCTGGTCAAGACGGTGGCGGAGCTCGCGGCGGAGGACGCGCTGCCGGACGTGGTGGTCGCCGACGTGCGGATGCCGCCGACGCACACCGACGAAGGCGTGCGGGCCGCCGTACGGCTGCGGCGGGAGTACCCGGGCATCGGCGTGCTGGTGCTGTCGCAGTACGTGGAGGAGCAGTACGCCACCGAACTGCTGGCCGGATCCAGTACCGGGGTCGGGTACCTGCTCAAGGACCGGGTGGCGGACGTGCGGGAGTTCGTGGACGCGGTGGTGCGGGTGGCCCGGGGCGGCACCGCCCTGGACCCCGAGGTGGTCGCCCAGCTGCTGGGCCGCAGCCGCAAGCAGGACGTGCTGGCGGGGCTGACCCCGCGCGAGCGGGAGGTGCTGGGCCTGATGGCCGAGGGCCGGACCAATTCGGCGGTGGCCAGGCAGCTCGTGGTCAGCGACGGGGCGGTGGAGAAGCACGTCGGCAACATCTTCATGAAGCTCGGGCTGTCGCCGAGCGAGGGCGACCACCGCCGCGTCCTCGCGGTGCTGACCTACCTCCGGTCCTGACCCGCGGCGGCCGGGCGGCATGCGGCCGCGGTGGCCGGCGGCCCGTCGCGGCCGGCCGCGGCGGGCCGCGACGGCACCCCCGCTCCCGGTCCGGCCTTGTCCCGGCCCCTGATCGACTGACACCCTGTCAGGAAGAGTGCGTACCACTTCCGGCCGCACCGGGCTCACACCATCGGGCTCCCACGCTTTTCCGCACGGCACCGGGAAACGGAATCCAAGAATCCCTGCGGATCCCTTGAAATGCCGCGGAATTCCGCCGTCCGCCCACCCTTCGGAAGACGGCACGGAGTATGAACGTTTCCGATAAGGGCAGGCGTACCGACGTAGGGTTGGCCGTGGGAGCGGGAACGCCGAGCCTCGAAGGAGGTCCAGTTCAGTGACCAGCCAGGTCAGTAGCCCAGCCGAGCAGGCCGACGGGGCCGAGGGGGCCGAGACGGCCGTCCTCGGCGAGCAGCGGACGCCCCCGGGCCCGGGCGGTGGCAAGGAAGTGCGCCGCCTCGATCGGGTGATCATCCGGTTCGCGGGTGACTCGGGTGACGGTATGCAGCTCACCGGCGACCGGTTCACCTCGGAGACGGCGTCCTTCGGGAACGACCTCTCCACCCTGCCGAACTTCCCCGCCGAAATCCGCGCCCCCGCCGGAACCCTGCCGGGCGTCTCCTCGTTCCAGTTGCATTTCGCCGATCACGACATCCTGACGCCGGGCGACGCCCCGAACGTGCTGGTCGCGATGAATCCGGCGGCACTGAAGGCGAACATCGGGGACGTACCGCGCGGCGCGGAGATCATCATCAATACCGATGAATTCACGAAACGCCCCATGGCGAAGGTCGGCTACGAGACCTCCCCGCTGGAGGACGGCTCGCTGGGCGCCTACAACATCCACCCCGTACCGCTGACGACCCTGACGGTCGAGGCGCTGAAGGACTTCGGGCTCTCCCGCAAGGAGGCCGAGCGCAGCAAGAACATGTTCGCGCTGGGCCTGCTGAGCTGGATGTACCACCGGCCGACCGAGGGCACGGAGTCGTTCCTGCGCCGCAAGTTCGCGAAGAAGCCCGTCATCGCCGAGGCGAACGTCGCCGCGTTCCGTGCGGGCTGGAACTTCGGCGAGACCACCGAGGACTTCGCGGTGTCCTACGAGGTTGCCCCGGCCACCCGCGCCTTCCCGACCGGCACCTACCGCAACATCTCCGGGAACCTGGCGCTGGCCTACGGTCTGATCACGGCGAGCCGGCAGGCCGAGCTGCCGCTCTACCTGGGCTCGTACCCGATCACCCCGGCCTCGGACATCCTGCACGAGCTGAGCCGGCACAAGAACTTCGGCGTGCGCACCTTCCAGGCCGAGGACGAGATCGCCGGCATCGGCGCGGCGCTGGGCGCGGCCTTCGGCGGCAGCCTCGGCGTGACCACCACCTCCGGGCCCGGTGTGGCGCTGAAGTCCGAGACGATCGGCCTCGCGGTCTCGCTGGAGCTACCGCTGCTGATCGTGGACATCCAGCGCGGCGGCCCCTCCACGGGCCTGCCCACCAAGACGGAGCAGGCGGACCTGCTCCAGGCCATGTACGGGCGCAACGGCGAGGCCCCGGTGCCGGTGGTCGCCCCGCGCACGCCGGCGGACTGCTTCGACGCCGCGCTGGACGCGGCCCGGATCGCGCTGACGTACCGGACGCCGGTGTTCCTGCTCTCCGACGGGTACCTCGCCAACGGCTCCGAGCCGTGGCGGATCCCGGACCCGGTGGAGCTGCCCGACCTGCGGGTGCAGTTCGCGGCGGGACCCAACCACGAGCTGGCGGACGGCACCGAGGTCTTCTGGCCGTACAAGCGCGACCCGCAGACCCTGGCCCGCCCGTGGGCGGTGCCGGGCACCCCGGGCCTGGAGCACCGGATCGGCGGCATCGAGAAGCAGGACGGCACGGGCAACATCAGCTACGACCCGGCCAACCACGACCTGATGGTCCGCACCCGGCAGGCCAAGGTCGACGGCATCGAGGTCCCCGACGTGGAGGTCGACGACCCGGACCGCGCCCGGACCCTGGTCATCGGCTGGGGTTCCACGTACGGCCCGATCACGGCCGCCGTCCGGCGGCTGCGGGCCGCCGGAGTGCCCGTGGCGCAGGCCCACCTGCGCCATCTGAACCCCTTCCCGGGCAACCTCGGCGAGGTGCTGCGGGGCTACGACAAGGTGGTGGTGCCGGAGATGAACCTCGGACAGCTCGCGACCCTGCTCCGGGCGAAGTACCTGGTCGACGCCCGGTCGTACAACCAGGTCAACGGAATGCCGTTCAAGGCCGAGCAGCTCGCGAAGGTTCTGGAGGAGGCCGTCAATGACTGAGGTGACCGACGCCCCGACCCTGCTGTCCCTGGTGCCCAGGGCCGAGGCCGCGCAGTCCATGAAGGACTTCAAGTCGGACCAGGAGGTCCGCTGGTGCCCCGGCTGCGGCGACTACGCGGTGCTGGCCGCGGTGCAGGGCTTCATGCCGGAGCTCGGGCTGGCCAGGGAGAACATCGTCTTCGTCTCCGGGATCGGCTGCTCGTCCCGGTTCCCGTACTACATGAACACGTACGGGATGCACTCCATCCACGGCCGGGCCCCGGCCATCGCGACCGGGCTGGCCACCTCGCGCCGCGACCTGTCGGTGTGGGTCGTCACCGGTGACGGCGACGCCCTGTCCATCGGCGGGAACCACCTGATCCACGCGCTGCGGCGGAACGTCAACCTGAAGATCCTGCTGTTCAACAACCGGATCTACGGGCTGACCAAGGGGCAGTACTCCCCCACCTCCGAGCTCGGCAAGGTCACCAAGTCGACGCCGATGGGGTCGCTGGACGCACCCTTCAACCCGGTGTCGCTGGCGTTGGGCGCCGAGGCGTCCTTCGTGGCCCGCACCGTCGACTCCGACCGCAAGCACCTGACGGAGGTGCTGCGGGCGGCCGCGGACCACCCGGGCACGGCGCTGGTGGAGATCTACCAGAACTGCAACATCTTCAACGACGGCGCCTTCGAGGTGTTGAAGGACAAGGACCGGGCCGAGGAGGCGGTGATCCGGCTGGAGCACGGGCAGCCGATCCGCTTCGGCGCGGGCGGGCACAAGGGCGTCGTGCGCGATCCGGCCACCGGCGACCTGGAGGTCGTCGACGTGACCGCGGAGAACGAGGCCCGGATCCTGGTCCACGACGCGCACGGCGCCAGCCCGACCACCGCCTTCGCCCTGTCCCGGCTGGCCGACCCCGACACGCTGGACCAGACGCCCATCGGGGTGTTCCGCAGCGTGGTGCGGCCGGTGTACGACACGCTCATGGCCGAGCAGCTGGACCGGGCCGTCGAGCGCAGGGGCAAGGGCGACCTGGGCGCGCTGCTGGCCGGCGGCGACACCTGGACGGTCGTCGGCTAGGTTCTGTTTCCTGGATCTCCTGACGTGATCACGTTGTCGAGTTCATGCTGGCCAGCATGGTGGGGCGAGGAGATCTGACGAATGCGGAGTGGGAACGGCTGGAGCCGTTCCTGCCCCGTGGTGGGGCACGTGGTGGCCGGTGGAGCGAGCACCGGAGGGTCATTAACGGGGTGCTGTTCCGGGTGCGGACCGGTGTGCCGTGGCGGGATCTGCCGGAACGGTTCGGGCCGTGGGAGACCGTCTACAAGCGGCATCGCCGCTGGTCGGCCGATGGCACCTGGCAGTTGCTGCTGACGCGGGTGCAAGCCGCCGAGAACTCCGCGGACGGGATCGACTGGGCCGTGTCGGTGGACTCCACTACGACGCGAGCCCACCAGCACGCGGCTGGCGCGCGGAAGGCGGCCCCGCCGCCGGTTGCTCCTCAAAAGGGGGCCCGCAGCGGGGCAAACCAGGGCGATCCAGTGTTGCGGAGGCTGTCTGCCCGGCTGGCGGAGGTGGTGAGGCAGGCGAGTGCTTAGGGCGCTCGCGAGGCGGCTTTACCACGAAGATCCACCTGTCCGCCGACGGGCGATGCCGCCCGCTCTCGCTGGTCCTCACGCCCGGACAGTGCGGGGACAGCCCGCAGTTCGAGGCCGTGCTGGAGAAGATCTACGTGCCTTGCCCCGGGCCGGGCAGGCCCCGCACCCGGCCTGACAGTGTCAGCGCTGACAAGGCCTACAGCTCCCGCAGCAACCGCCGCTATCTGCGGAAACGTAAGATCCGGCACACCATTCCCGAGCCCAAGGACCAGCGCGCCAACCGCCGCAGACGAGGCTCTGCCGGCGGACGGCCCACCGGGTTCGACAAGGACCGGTACAAGAAACGCAACGTCGTCGAGCGGGCGATCAACCGCCTCAAGAACTTCAGGGCAGTCGCCACCCGCTACGACAAACGCGCCTACGTCTACCTCGGAACGGTCACTCTGGCAGCCCTCACCATCTGGCTCCGCACCTGATCCAGGAAACAGAACCTAGCGGCCGCTCGCGGATCGACCCGCAGGTCCGTACGCCCCCACGTCCCGCACGCCCCACAGGCCCGGAGCCTCCTCCTCAGGAGCTCCGGGCCTCGTCGTACGCGGCCCGCGCCGCCTGCACCTCGGGGGTGCGCCGCTCGGTCCAGCGCGCCAGCGCCCACACCTGCTCGGCGGCCTCGCGCCCCAGCTCGGTGAGGGAGTAGTCGACGCGCGGCGGGATGACCGGCTTGGCGTCGCGCAGCAGGAAGCCGTCGCGCTCCAGCGTCTGGAGGGTCTGGGCGAGCATCTTCTCGCTGACCCCGCCGACCTCGCGGCGCAGCTCGCTGAAGCGGTACGAGCGCTCCACGAGGGCGGCCAGGACCAGCACGCCCCAGCGGCTGGTGACGTGCTCCAGTACTCCGCGGGAGGGGCACATCGGGGCCTTCACGCTCACGGGTGGCCGCTGCCCGCCCGTCTCACTTACTTCCATACCAGTACCTTACTTCAAAGTAGGTACTTACGAACAGTTAGCGCTTTCTCTACGGTGGTGTCACAGCCGGAAGGCATGGAAAACACCCCGTGCACCACACCCGCCCCAGGGAGAGCATCATGAGCATCGTCGTCACCGGAGCCACCGGAGCCCTCGGCCGCCTGGTCGTCGAGGAGCTGCTGAAGCGGGTCCCGGCCGCAGAGGTGGCCGTCGCCGTCCGCGACAAGGCCAAGGCCGAGGACCTGGCCGAGCGCGGCGTCGAGGTCCGCATCGCCGACTACGACGCACCCGAGACCCTGGCGGACGCCTTCCGCGCCGGCGACCGCGTCCTGCTGATCTCCGGCAACGCGGTCGGCCGCCGGGTGCCCCAGCACACCGCGGTGATCGAGGCCGCCAAGGCCGCCGGCGTGGCCCAGCTCGCCTACACCGGGATCCTCGGCGGCCCCGAGGCCGACTTCGACCTGGCCGCCGAGCACAAGGTCACCGAGCAGGCCCTGCTCGACTCCGGCCTGCCCTACACCTTCCTGCGCAACGGCTGGTACCACGAGAACTACACGGCCCAGCTGGCCGGCGTCCTGGCGCACGGCGCCGTCGTGGGCAGCGCCGGCGAGGGCCGGATCGCCTCCGCCGCCCGGGCCGACTACGCCGCCGCGGCCGCGGCCGTGCTGACCGGCGAGGGCCACCTGAACCGGATCTACGAGCTCTCGGGCGACACGGCCTGGAGCATGGCCGAGTACGCGGCCGAGGTCTCGGCGCAGTCCGGCAAGGAGATCGCGTACACCGACCTCCCGGCCGAGGCCCACCTGTCCGCCCTGACCGGCGCGGGGGTCCCCGAGGCCTTCGCCGCCCTGCTCGTCGACGTGGACGCGGCGATCTCGCGCGGCAGCCTGGGCCACACCAGCGGCGACCTGGCCCGGCTGATCGGCCGCCCGACCACGCCGGTCGCCGAGGCCATCACCGCCGCACTGGCCTGAGCCCGCGGCGACGGTGCCGTGCGGAACGCCCCCGCACGGCACCCCCCGGGTCTGTGCGACCTGCGTGAGTCCACCCGGCCCCGACCCCACAAGACCTCACCGGTGTCATCAGTATCTCCCGCCTATGCACATGACACCGGAGGCCCGCAGCGCTAGGTTTCTTGGACGAGGTTGGCCGGAATGTGACGGGAGGCCCGCGTGAAGGCGGAGAACGAGCAGCGCACAGGACTGCTCTACGGGTTCGGCGCCTACGGGATGTGGGGACTGGTCCCCCTCTTCTGGCCGCTCCTCAAACCCGCCGGGGCCGTCGAGATCCTCGCCCACCGCATGGTGTGGTCACTGGGCGTCGTCGGCGTCCTCCTGCTGGTCATGCGGCGCTGGGGCTGGATACGGGAGCTGCTGCGCGAGCCCCGCAAGCTCGGCATGACCGCCCTGGCCGCCACGGTGATCTCCGTGAACTGGGGCCTGTACATCTGGGCCGTGAACAACGGCGCGGTCGTCGAATCCAGCCTCGGCTACTTCATCAACCCCCTGGTCACCATCGCCATCGGTGTGCTGCTCCTCGGTGAGCGGCTGCGCCGCGCCCAGTGGGCGGCGGTCGGCGTCGGCTTCGTCGCCGTGCTGGTGCTCGCGATCGGGTACGGGCGGCCGCCGTGGATCTCCCTGGTCCTGGCCTTCTCCTTCGCCACCTACGGGCTGATCAAGAAGAAGCTGGGCATGGGCGGCGTGGAGTCGCTGGCCGCCGAGACGGCCCTGCTCTTCCCGCCCGCCCTCGGCTACCTGCTGTGGCTGGGCGCCCAGGGCCGGTCCGCCTTCGGCACCGAGGGCCTCGGGCACTCGGCGCTGCTCGCCGCGACCGGCCTGGTCACCGCGATCCCGCTGGTCTTCTTCGGGGCGGCCGCGATCCGGGTCCCGCTGTCCACGCTCGGACTGCTCCAGTACCTGGCGCCGGTGTTCCAGTTCGCGCTCGGCGTCGTGTACTTCCACGAGGCCATGCCCTTCGAGCGGTGGGCCGGCTTCTCCCTGGTCTGGGCCGCGCTCGCGCTGCTGACCTGGGACGCCCTGCGGACGGCACGCCGCTCCCGGGCCCGCCTGGACGCGGCCGCGGCGAGCGCCCCCCAGCCGGCCGCCGCTCCGGAACCCGAGCGCGCGTAGGGCCGCCCGGCGCCCCAATACCCCCACGATCCCCGCCACGGAACCACCGTGACGGGGATCGTCCGTTTTCCGAACGACCCTGACCGAAACGCGGTCTTGACTGACAGTCATACTCTCGCTCAACATCAGGCGCACTGACGCACGATCGCTCACCTGCTCTATCCCCGCACGTTCCGTTCAATCCCCAACGGAATCCCCGGAGCCCCCACATGAGCCTGTTCGTCCCTCGGCGCCTTGCTGCCGTGACCGCGCTCGCGGTCGCCGGCCTCTTCGCCCCCGCCGCCCCCGCCGCACTGGCCTCGCCCACGGCGGCGACCGCGGCCCCCACCCCGCCCGACATCCCGGTGGCCAACGTCAAGGCGCACCTGGCCCAGTTCCAGTCCATCGCCTCCGCCAACGGAGGCAACCGCGCCCACGGCAGGGCCGGTTACAAGGCCTCGATCGACTACGTGAAGGGCAAGCTGGACGCGGCCGGGTTCACCACCACCCTGCAGACGTTCACCTCCAGCGGCGCGACCGGCTACAACCTGATCGCCGACTGGCCGGGCGGCGACCCGGACTCGGTGCTGATGGCCGGCTCGCACCTGGACTCGGTGACCTCCGGTCCCGGCATCAACGACAACGGGTCCGGGTCCGCCGCCGTCCTGGAGACCGCCCTGGCCGTCTCGCGCGCACAGCTCCAACCCACCAAGCACCTGCGGTTCGGCTGGTGGGGTGCGGAGGAACTCGGCCTGGTCGGGTCGAAGTACTACGTGAACAGCCTGTCGAGCACGGAGAAGGCGAAGATCTCCGGCTACCTGAACTTCGACATGATCGGCTCGCCGAACCCGGGCTACTTCGTCTACGACGACGACCCGACGATCGAGCAGACCTTCAAGACCTACTTCTCGGGCCTGGGCATACCGACCGAGATAGAGACCGAGGGCGACGGGCGCTCCGACCACGCCCCGTTCAAGAACGCGGGCATCCCGGTCGGCGGCCTGTTCACGGGCGCCGACTACACCAAGACGGCGGCCCAGGCGCAGAAGTGGGGCGGCACGGCCGGCCAGGCCTTCGACCGCTGCTACCACTCCTCCTGCGACACCACGGCGAACATCAACGACACCGCCCTGGACCGCAACGCGGACGCCGTCGCCTACGCCGTCTGGAACCTGGGGGCGGCCACCCCGGTTCCGCCCGGCCCGTCCTTCGAGAACACGGCGGACGTGAACATCCCGGACTCCCCCGGCGCCGCGGTGAACTCGCCGATCACGGTCTCCGGCGTGACGGGCAACGCCCCGGCCACCACCAAGGTCGACGTGAACATCGTCCACACCTACCGCGGTGACCTGGTCGTCGACCTGGTCGCCCCGGACGGCACCGTCTACAACCTGCACAACCGCAGCGGCGGCAGCGCCGACAACATCGTCCAGACGTACACCGTCAACGCGTCGAGCGAGGTGGCCAACGGCGTCTGGAAGCTCCAGGTCAAGGACACGGCCGCGCAGGACGTCGGCTACATCAACAGCTGGCGGATCACGTTCTGACCCGGCCGGCCACGACCACGGCTACGCGCCCTCGGCAGGAGCCTGGAGCGAGGCGTCCAGCGGCTCCCTGATGAGGGCGCGCAGTTCCTCGGCCACGGTGCCGATGTCGGCGCGGCCCAGCTTCGCCGCCTCGACCAGGTCGCCGAGCTGCTCGGGCGAGGGAAGCTGCTTGGCCCCCGCCACCCGCAGGTAGGAGCGGGTGGCGGCGGCCGTGTAGAACTCGTTCATCGGCGATTCCAGCGCCGGGCACACGGCGAGGGTGTGCAGGAACGCGGCGGCCCGCCACGCGGTGTCGGGGGCGGGCTGCTCGGGCACCATGACGAGGTCGTTCTGGTGCCGGGCGACCGCGGCGGCCACCCCGGAGGGATCCCACACGGCGGGATCGGACGGGAGATGGTGGGCCAGAGCGGTCCAGGCCCACTCCATGGTGATCTTCAATGGCCGAACCGCTCCTGGAAGTAGCCCCAGTGAACGGCGAACTCCTCTATGCCGGAAAGGAAGTTCTTCCGGTCCTCGTCGAGCTCGCGTTCCGTTACCTCGGTGATCAGCGCGGTGACCGTCGTCCCCTGTGCCGCCGCGCGCGCCTTGAGGCGGTCGTGGAACTCTTCGTCCAGGCGGATGGTGACATGTCTCGGCATGGTCCCCACGGTACAGCGGGACTGCTGTACACACGGCCCGAACGGGCGAAGGGTGGGCGGGCACACAGCCCCCGCCCACCCTTCGCTGTGCGGCCCCACAGGGCCGCCGCGGCCTACTTGTTGGCCGTGGCCGCCTGGACCAGCGCGTCCTTGGTGACCGCGCCGACGTACACCTTGCCGTCGTCCGTGATCAGCGCGTTGACCACGCGGGTCTTGAAGATCCGGCCCTCGCCGAAGCCTCCGGAGACCTTGTCCCCGAGGGAGTTGAGGAACTGCTTGGCCTCCTTGGGGGCGTTCTTGTCGTTCTCCAGGTCCTTCAG
This sequence comes from Streptomyces pallidus (ex Mingjun et al. 2026), assembly GCF_051550185.1. Taxonomy (NCBI): domain Bacteria; kingdom Bacillati; phylum Actinomycetota; class Actinomycetes; order Kitasatosporales; family Streptomycetaceae; genus Streptomyces; species Streptomyces pallidus (ex Mingjun et al. 2026). Next base: position 3,407,366 of record NZ_CP196181.1, read on the forward strand.
GCTGCGGCCCGCGCCCGTGTCGATCCGGGCGATGGTCGACCAGCCCTCGCCGAGGACCTTCACGTCCCCGTTGCCGTCCTTGCCGGCGCCACCGGTGAGGGCGTCGAGGCCGGGGAAGGCCTCCAGGCCCTTGAACTCCTTGCCGTGGTCCGGGCCGCCCTCGCGGCCGCCGGCCTTGCCCTCGGTCACCTTGGCGCCCTTGGGCGGGGTGAAGGCGAAGGTGTCGGCGGCGGGCTTGGCGAAGTCGACCTTCGTGAAGCCGGCGTCGACGATGGGCTTGCCGCCCTCGGCCGCGAGCAGCTGCACGCGCAGCGGCACGCCGTTCTTCGCGTCCACGGCGATCTTGACGGAGCCGATCGTGGAGCCGCTCTGCTTGGGCTTGAGCACCAGCTGGTACGCGTCCCGCCCGGCGACCTGGGCGTTGTCGCCGACGCTGACGTCCGTCGTCGGGCCGGCGGCCTTGAGGATCTCCTGGGCCATCTGCTGCGGGGAGGCCCCGAGCCGCTCGGCGGTCTTCTTGTGGTCCTTGCCGGCCGTCTTGCCGGCCTCCGGGTCCTTCTCGTGCCAGACCTCGTTGGCCTTGCTGTCGTAGCCCCAGACGTCCGCGCCGCTGTGGATCAGGCTGTACTCGTCCTTGCCGTCCACGAACGTGATCTTCTGGTGGTCCGGCCCGTCGGCCGCGACCCGCAGCGTGTGGCTGCCGCTCGCCAGCTGGGTCAGCTTCTCCTGCGGGTCGGCCGACCCGCCGGTGACGCCCCCGCCGCCGGCGCCGCCCAGGAGACCGCCCGCGAAGGACGGCAGCCCCAGGTCGGTGCTGATCTTGGCGCTGCCGGAGAACTGCTCCACGTCCGACGCGGCGACCTTCTCGATCAGCTGCTGCGCCGTCACCTTCGGCAGGTCCGGGCTGCCGGCGTTCGCGAAGGCCGGGACCATCGCCACCGTCGCGGCGGCCACGCCCGCCACGGCGACCGGTACGGCGTACCGGGCGGCCTTGCGGGACTTTGCGTTCGTTGCCATGTCTGCCCTACCTCTTTGTGTACGGCGGCGGCCTTCCTTCATGCACGTACGTGTCCACCCCGCGCCGCCACTCTCACCCGTTCTGGTGGGGATGTATCTCCATCTGACCAAAGAGGAGGGGGTCGGGGCGTCACTCCGCGGACTCAACTCCGTGTACGCCCAGGGGATGACATGGCGAGGGCCCTGCATCCACTACCCGTAGGGGATGCAGGGCCCCGTGTGTGACCTCGGTCGTACCCGGTGCCGTCCGGGCCCCGCGGGGACTAGCCCGCGCGGTGCACCACCGCGTCGCACAGCTCCTCCAGCGCGGCCTTGGCGGCGCAGTCCGGCAGCGGTGCGAGCATGGCGCGGGCGTCCTGCGCGTAGCGGACGGTGTCCCGGCGGGCCTGCTCCAGCGCGGGGTGGACCCGCAGCCGGGCGAGCACCTCGGCGTGCCGGGCGTCGTCGGTCAGGTCGCCGTCCAGGAGGCGTACGAGGTCCAGGTCGGCGGGGTCGCCGCCGGCCGCCGCCATCTCGCGCAGCCGCAGCACGGGCAGCGTCGGGATGCCCTCGCGCAGGTCGGTGCCGGGGGTCTTGCCGGACTCGTGCGAGTCGGAGGCGATGTCGAGGACGTCGTCGGCGAGCTGGAAGGCGGTGCCGAGACGCTCGCCGTACTGGGTCAGGATGTCGACGACGGACTCGTCGGCGCCGGACATCAGGGCGCCGAACCGGCCGGAGACCGCGATCAGCGAGCCGGTCTTGCCGGCGATGACGTCGAGGTAGTGGGCGACCGGGTCGCGGCCGTCGCGCGGGCCGGCGGTCTCCAGGATCTGGCCGGTCACCAGCCGCTCGAAGGCCTCGGCCTGGATGCGCACGGCCTCGGGGCCGAGGTCCGCCAGGATGTGCGAGGCGCGGGCGAAGAGGAAGTCACCCGTCAGGACGGCCACCGAGTTGCCCCAGCGGGCGTTGGCACTGGCCACGCCGCGGCGCACGTCCGCCTCGTCCATGACGTCGTCGTGGTAGAGCGTCGCCAGGTGGGTGAGCTCCACGACCACCGCGGAGGGCACGATGCCGGGCGCGTAGGGGTCGCCGAAGCGGGAGGCGAGCATGACCAGCAGCGGCCGGAACCGCTTGCCACCGGCCTTGACCAGGTGCTGCGCGGATTCGGTGATGAAGGGGACCTCGCTCTTGGTGGCCTCCAGCAGACCCGCCTCGACGGCGGCCAGTCCGGCCTGGACATCGGTCTCAAGAGCCTGGTCCCGCACGCTCAGTCCGAACGGCCCGACGACGGTCACGAGGGGTACTCCTGTCTGCTGACGATCACGCTGACGATCACCTGGATTGTCGATGTGTCGCTGCCTTCACTCAAGCCAGCCTATCCGGTCCGATTTCGATCACCGAGAGCACCCGTCCCACCGCCACGCCCGAAGCGCCGACGCATCGCCCCGAATACCCCGGTATGTTCGTGATGAGCCGAGACAACCGGAGAGCGCGTCTTGTCCAGAACTGTGACCGAGAGGGAGGACCCGGCGGAGCCGGTCGCCGCGGACGGCGCCGCGGCCACCCGTATGGCGGCCGTCGGATGGCTGACGCCCGCGCGGCCCGCCCCCACCGCCGGTGCCCCGAGGAGGCGGACGGCCGCATGGACGTGACCATCCGCACCGCCTTCCCCCACGAGACCGCCCACGACGACGTCCGCATCCCCATGCCCGACGGCGTGGAGCTGTACGCCCGGATCTGGCGTCCGCTCACGGCGGAGCCCGTCCCGGCCCTGCTCGAATACCTCCCGTACCGGCTGACGGACTGGACGGCCCCGCGCGACGGCCAGCGCCACCCCTGGTACGCGGGCCACGGCTACGCCTCGGTGCGGGTGGACGTCCGAGGCCACGGCTGCAGCGGCGGCAGCCCGGGCGAGCCTTACGGCGACCGGGAACTGACGGACGGGGTCGCGGTGGTGGAGTGGCTGGCGGCGCAGCCGTGGTGCACGGGGTCCGTGGGGATGTTCGGGATCGGGTGGGGCGGCACCAACTCCCTCCAGATCGCCGCGCTCGCGCCCGAGGCCCTCAAGGCGGTCGTCACCGTCTGCTCGACGGACGACCGCTTCGACAACGACGCGCACCACTCGGGCGGCTCGGTGCTGGCCGCCGACCTGCACGCCGCGTCGGCGACCCTGCTGGCCTTCGCCGCCCGCCCGCCGGACCCGCGGTACGCCGGCGACGGCTGGCGCGAGCAGTGGCTGGCCCGGCTGGAGTCGGTCGAACCGCCGGTCCACACCTGGCTGGCCCACCAGACCCGCGACGCGCACTGGATGCACGGCAGCGTCTGCGAGGACTACGGGGCCGTCCGCGCGGCGGTCCTCGCCGTGGGCGGCTGGCACGACCCGTACCGGGACACGGTGCTGCGGCTGGTCTCCCACCTCCCTGCCGACCGGGTGCGCGGCCTGATCGGCCCCTGGTCGCACCAGTACCCCGACCGCGGGCTGCCGCCGGGTCCCTCGATCGGCTTCCTCCAGGAGACGCTGCGCTGGTGGGACCACTGGCTGAGGGGATCCCCCAACGGGGTGATGGACGAGCCCCTGCTGCGGTCCTGGATCTCCGCCTCCCATCCGCCGGCGACCACGTACGAGGAACTGCCCGGCCGCTGGACCGGCGATCCGGCCTGGCCCTCCCCCGCCGTCACCTCCGTCACGTACGGGCTCCAGGGCACGCCGGTGGCCGTCGCCTCGCCGCAGCACACCGGCCTGGACGCGGGCCGGTTCCGGCCGTACGGCAACGACGCCGACCTGCCGCCGGACCAGCGGGAGGAGGACGCGAAGTCCGCCTGCTTCGAGTTCCCGGTGGCGGGCGGGGCCCCGCTGGAGATCCTGGGCCGCCCGCAGGTCACGCTGCGGCTGCGGATGGACGTCCCGTACGGGCAGGTGGCCGCCCGCCTCTGCGACGTCGCACCGGACGGCTCGTCCACGCTGGTCACGCGGGGCGCGCTGAACCTGTCGGCGCGGCTCGGCCGGGAGCTGGCGAAGCCGTGGCCGGTGGGCGCGTACGAGGACGTGGTGTTCGAGCTGCACGGCATCGGGCACGCCTTCGCGCCGGGCCACCGCATCCGCCTCGCCCTGTCCTCGGCGTACTGGCCGTGGATCTGGCCGCGGGCCGGCTCGGAGGCCGGCTGGACCCTCGACCCGGCCGGCAGCGCCCTGGTCCTCCCGGTGCGCTTCCCCTCGCCCGCCGTGGACGACGCCGTCGCCTTCGGGCCGCCCGAACAGGCGCCGCCGCTCCCGGTGGCCGTCCCGGCCACGCTGGACGAGCCGCGGCCGGAGCGGGTCGTCGTACGGGACGTCGCGCGCGGGGCGTGGCGGCTGGAGGTGGACCCGCGGTACGGCGGGACCCGGGTGTACCCGGACGGGCTGGAGTCCACCGAGGAGGTGGGCGAGGTGTACGAGATCCGGGACGGGGACGCCCTGTCGGCCCGGACCCGCTCCACGTGGCGGATCCGGCTGCACCGGCCCGAGTCGGGCTGGGACGTGCGGATCGAGACCCGCTCGGAGATCGGCTGCGACGGGGCCTCGTTCCTCACCTCCGACGAACTGGTGTGCAGGGAGGGGGAGGAGGTCGTCTTCCACCGGACGTGGGAGCGCAGCCTGCCGCGCACCGCGGGGTGACGGGCCCCCGGCGGCCGCCCCCGCACGCGCGCGGGTCAGCCGTAGAGCCGCTCCAACACCACCGCGATGCCGTCGTCCTCGTTCGACAGCGTCACCTCGTCCGCGACGGCGACCAGTTCGCGGTGGGCGTTCGCCATGGCGACCCCGTGCGCCGCCCAGGCGAACATCGGGACGTCGTTCGGCATGTCCCCGAAGGCGATGGTGCGCGGGCCCCCGACCCCCAGCACCTCGGCCGCCAGCGCCAGCCCGCTCGCCTTGTCCACCCCGAGCGGCTGGAGCTCCACCGTGTGCTCCCCCGCCATGGTCACGTTGACCATGTGGCCGACGACCCCCCGCGCCAGCTCGGTGAGCTCGTCGTCGTCGAGCTCCGGGTGCTGGAGCAGCACCTTGTTGATGGGCGCGGCCCACAGGTCGGCCCGCTGCCGCACCCGCACCGTCGGCAGGTGGGGGTGCGGCATCCGGTAGCCGGGCCCTATCAGCATCGCGGCGTCCACGCCGTCCTGGTCGACGGCCGCCCAGACCTCCCCGATCTCGGCTTCGATCTTGCCGAGCGCCTCCTCCGCCAGCTCCCGTTCCATCTCCACGGCGTGCAGCAGATGCCCGCGCGCCGCGTCGTACACCTGCGCGCCCTGCCCGCACACCGCGAGCCCCGTATACCCAAGGCTGTCAAGGACATGGCGTACCTGAGGAACGGGGCGCCCGGTGACGATGATGTGCTGGGCGCCCGCGGCGCGCGCCGTCGCGAGTGCGGCGTACGAGCGGGCGGAGACGGTGTCTCCGGCGCGCAGCAGGGTCCCGTCCAGGTCAGTGGCGATGAGAGAGAAAGGGGGGGCCGAAGGCGGAGCGGAAGTCACGGCGCAAGGATACGGACCTCAGTGGACAAGTCCTACAAATAGCGCCCGAATCCGGCCTCCCACAGGCCCCGGCAGCCACGTAACGTATCAACCAGCCCCCGGGACACCCCCCGGACCGCATCGAAAGCGAGGCAGTACCCCATGCCCCAGCAGAGCCCCCTCGATGTCCCCGAGGGCGACCCGTTCGGGCCGCACAACCTCCCGTACGGCGTCTTCTCCACCGCCGGCGACTCCCGCCGCCGGATCGGCGTGCGCATCGGCGGGCACGTGCTCGACGCGGGGGCGGCCGCGGAGGCGCTCGGCTCCCCGTACGCCGGCCTGCTCGGGCAGCCCTCGCTCAACCCCCTGCTGGCCGCCGGCCGCACCGCCTGGCGCGACGTGCGCCGCGCGCTGACCGCCTGGGTCACCGACCCCGGCCACCGCGGGACGGTCGAAGCCCACCTGCTGCCCCTCGACGCGGTCACGATGCACCTGCCGTACGAGGTCGCCGACTACGTCGACTTCTACGCCAGCGAGCACCACGCCACCAACGTGGGCCGCATGTTCCGCCCCGACGGCGACGCGCTCACCCCCAACTGGAAGCACCTGCCGATCGGTTACCACGGCCGCTCGGGCACCATCGTCGTCTCCGGCACCGACGTCGTCCGCCCCTCCGGCCAGCGCAAGGCCCCCGCCGACCCGGCGCCCGTCTTCGGCCCGTCGGTCAAGCTCGACATCGAGGCCGAGGTCGGCTTCCTCGTCGGCGCCCCCTCCGAGCTGGGCAGCCCCGTCGCGCTCGGCGACTTCGAGGACCACGTCTTCGGGCTCTTCCTCCTCAACGACTGGTCGGCGCGCGACATCCAGGCCTGGGAGTACGTGCCGCTGGGCCCCTTCCTCGGCAAGTCCTTCGCCACCTCCGTCTCCGCCTGGGTGACCCCGCTGGAGGCCCTCGACGCCGCCCGCGTCGCCCCGCCGGCCCGCGACTTCCCGCTGCTGCCCTACCTGGACGACGCCGACGCCGACCGGCCCGGCGGCTTCGACCTGCACATCACCGTCTCCATCAACGGGCAGGAGGTCGCGCAGCCGCCGTTCTCGACGATGTACTGGACCGCGGCCCAGCAGCTCGCCCACATGACGGTCAACGGCGCCTCCCTGCGCACCGGCGACGTGTACGGCTCCGGCACCGTCAGCGGCCCCGAGGTCGCCCAGCGCGGTTCCCTGCTGGAGCTGACGTGGAACGGCCGCGACGCCATCGAGCTGGCCGAGGGCAAGCGCACCTTCCTGGAGGACGGCGACACCGTCACCATGACCGCCTGGGCCCCGGGCCCGGAGGGCACCCGCGTGGGCCTCGGCGAGGTCACGGGCCGCATCGTGCCCACCCGCTAGTCCGCCCCGCCGGCCCGGGCGCCCCGTCGGGCACTCGGGCCGGTGCGCATATGCCATGAGCGAGTGTCGTGCGCACATGGTCAACACTCCGCCGCGCGCTCACACGTGCGAGCGGTCCGCAACGGATCCCCGGCGATACGCTGGACGGACTCGCGAGACTCCGTCGCATGGGAGCACTACCTATGAGCGTCGACCCCGAGGACCCCGAGCCGACGTACCACTGGCCCGTCCCGCCCGCGGGCGGCTGGACGGCCGACGACCTCGACCGGCTTCCCAACCTGCCTCCGCACACGGAGCTGATCGACGGGAGCCTGGTCTTCGTGAGTCCGCAGACTCGATTCCATATGCGTGCGGTCGACTTCTTCACCTGGCAGCTGCAGGATCAGCAGCCACCGGGCTTGGAAGTCTTCCGCGAGTTCACGATCGACATCGACCGTCACAACCGTCCCGAACCCGATGTCATCGTCGTGGACGAGAGCGCCATCGGCGATCTGAACCAGACCCGGCTCCCTGCGGGGTCCGTCTGCCTCGCCATCGAGGTCGTCTCCCCCGAGTCCTTCGGCCGAGACCGTGGCGTCAAGCCGGTCAAGTACGCGGGCGCCGGCATTCCCCACTTCTGGCGGGTGGAGAACAGGGACGGACGTGCCGTGGTCTACGTCTACGAGTTGGACCCGTCGACGGGAAGTTACGGAACCGCGGGCATCTTCCACGACCGTCTGAAGGTGGCCGTCCCGTTCCCCATCGACCTCGACCTCACCGAGATCACCTCGAAGCGTCGCGGCACCCGATAGCACCTGGCACACACCGGGGCCCGGCTCCCTCGGAGGGAGCCGGGCCCCGGCACGTCCACCCGCCAACCGGTCAGCGGACGAAGGTGCTCGCCTGCCCCGCCAGGTCCAGGAAGTACTGCGGCGCCAGACCCAGCACCAGCGTCACGGCGACGCCGACCGCGATCGTCGTCATCGTCAGCGGCGACGGCACGGCCACCGTCGGCCCGTCCGCCTTCGGCTCGCTGAAGAACATCAGCACGATCACCCGGACGTAGAAGAACGCGGCGATCGCCGACGAGATGACACCGACGACGACCAGCACGCCCGCGCCGCCCTCCGCCGCCGCCTTGAACACGGCGAACTTCCCGGAGAAGCCGGAGGTGAGCGGGATGCCCGCGAAGGCCAGCAGGAACACCGCGAACACGGCAGCCGTCAGCGGTGAACGGCGCCCCAGCCCCGCCCACTTCGACAGGTGGGTGGCCTCGCCGCCCGCGTCCCGCACCAGCGTGACCACCGCGAACGCGCCGATCGTCACGAAGGAGTAGGCCAGCAGGTAGAACAGCACCGACTGGACGCCCTGCGCCGACGTGGCGATCACGCCGGCCAGGATGAAGCCGGCGTGCGCGATCGAGGAGTAGGCCAGCAGGCGCTTGACGTCGGTCTGGGTCACCGCGAGCACCGCGCCGCCCAGCATCGTCACGATGGCCACGCCCCCCATCACCGGCCGCCAGTCCCACCGCAGGCCCGGCAGGACCACGTACAGCAGGCGCAGCAGCGCACCGAACGCGGCCACCTTGGTCGCCGCCGCCATGAAGCCGGTGACCGGCGTCGGGGCACCCTGGTAGACGTCCGGGGTCCACATGTGGAAGGGGACCGCGCCGACCTTGAACAGCAGGCCCATCAGCACGAGCGCCCCGCCGACCAGCAGCAGCACGTCGTTGCCCATGGTGTCGGCGAGGGCCGGGTCGATCTTCGTGACGGTGCCGTCCACCACGTCCGCGATGGCCGCGTACGAGACGGAACCCGCGTAGCCGTAGAGCAGCGCGATGCCGAAGAGGAGGAACGCCGACGAGAAGGCGCCGAGCAGGAAGTACTTGACCGCCGCCTCCTGCGACACCAGCCGGTGGCGGCGGGCGAGGGCGCACAGCAGGTACAGCGGGAGGGAGAAGACCTCCAGGGCGACGAACAGCGTCAGCAGGTCGTTCGCCGCCGGGAAGATCAGCATCCCGGCGATCGCGAACAGGGCGAGCGGGAAGACCTCGGTCGTGGTGAAGCCGGCCTTGACGGCGGCCTTCTCGCTGTCGCTGCCCGGTACGGACGCCGCCTGGGCGGCGAAGGAGTCCACCCGCTTGCCGTGCGCCGCCGGGTCCAGGTGCCGTTCGGCGAAGGTGAACAGGGCGACGAGCGAGGCCAGCAGGATGGTGCCCTGCAGGAAGAGGGCGGGCCCGTCCACGGCGACGGCGCCCATGGCCGCGACGTGTGCCTTCTCGCCCGCGTACCCGGCGGCGGCGAGGCCGACGACCGCCGCGAACGCGGAGGCCAGGGCGGCGACGGCGAGGAACACCTGGACGGGGTAGCGGGCGGTGCGGGGTACGAAGGCCTCGACGAGGACGCCGACGACGGCCACGCCCACCACGATCAGCGTGGGCGCGAGCTGGGTGTACTCGATGTGCGGGGCCGGGATCCTGTCGATCGGTGCCTGTGCGGCGACCGCCCACAGGCCGTGGGTCGAAGTCACGGTGCTCACTTCGCGGCCTCCCCGTTCTCGGCCTCGGCAGCCACGCTCTGCGCGGGCACGGAGGGCTTGGGGTCGGTCTGCTTGACGTCCGCCATGGTGTACTCCACCGCCGGGTTGACGATCTGGGTGAGCGGCTTCGGGTAGACGCCCAGCCCGATCAGCAGTGCGATCAGCGGGGCGACGACGAGGAGTTCGCGTGCGCGCAGGTCCGGCATGCTGCGCACCTCGTCGCGGACCGGGCCGGTCATGGTGCGCTGGTAGAGGACCAGCGTGTACAGGGCGGCCAGCACGATGCCGACGGTGGCGACGACGCCGACGGCCGGGTACCGGGCGAACGTGCCGACCAGGACCAGGAACTCGCTGACGAACGGGGCGAGCCCGGGCAGCGACAGGGTGGCGAGGCCGCCGATCAGGAAGGTGCCGGCCAGCACCGGGGCGACCTTCTGCACGCCGCCGTAGTCGGCGATGAGCCGCGAGCCGCGCCGGGAGATCAGGAACCCGGCGACGAGCATCAGGGCCGCGGTGGAGAGGCCGTGGTTGACCATGTACAGCGTCGCGCCCGACTGCCCCTGGGAGGTCATCGCGAAGATGCCCAGGATGATGAAGCCGAAGTGCGAGATCGACGCGTACGCGACCAGCCGCTTGATGTCGCGCTGCCCGACGGCGACCAGCGCACCGTAGACGATGCTGATCAGGGCCAGGACGAGGATCGCCGGGGTGGCCCACTTGCTGGCCTCGGGGAACAGGCCGAGGCAGAAGCGGAGCATCGCGAAGGTGCCGACCTTGTCGACGACCGCGGTGATCAGCACGGCGACCGGGGCGGTGGACTCGCCCATCGCGTTCGGCAGCCAGGTGTGCAGCGGCCACAGCGGGGCCTTGACGGCGAAGGCGAAGAAGAAGCCGAGGAAGAGGAGCCGCTCGATGTCGGTCGACATGTCCAGGGTGCCCGCGGCGCGGGCAGCGGTGATCTCCTGGAGGGAGAAGTTCCCGGCGACCACGTACAGCCCGATGACGGCGGCCAGCATGATCAGGCCGCCGACCAGGTTGTAGAGGAGGAACTTGACCGCCGCGTAGGACCGTTGGGCGGCCGCGTTCTCGTCGGAGCCCCCGTGCGCGCGGTCTCCGAAGCCGCCGATGAGGAAGTACATCGGGATCAGCATGGCTTCGAAGAAGATGTAGAAGAGGAAGACGTCGGTGGCCTCGAAGGAGATGATCACCATCGCCTCGACCATCAGGATCAGGGCGAAGAAGCCCTGCGTCGGCCGCCAGCGCGAGGAGCTGGTCTCCAGCGGGTCGGCGTCGTGCCAGCCGGCCGCGATGACGAAGGGGACCAGCAGGGCGGTCAGTCCGATCAGCGCCACCGCGATGCCGTCGACGCCGAGTTGGTAGCGGACGCCGAAGTCGGCGATCCAGGCGTGCGACTCGGTGAGCTGGTAGCGGTCGCCGCCCGGGTCGAAGCGGACGGCGACGAGCACGGCCAGGGCCAGGGTGGCGAGGGAGAAGAGCAGGGCGAGCCACTTGGCGGCGGTCCGGCGGGCGGCCGGGACGGCCGCCGTGAGGACCGCTCCGACCGCGGGGACCGCGGCCGTCACCGTCAACAGGGGAAGGGACATCTCACACCGCCCTCATCAGCAGGGTCGCGGCGATGAGGATCGCCGTGCCCCCGAACATCGAGACCGCGTAGCTGCGGGCGTAGCCGTTCTGCAGCTTGCGCAGGCGGCCCGAGAGGCCGCCGACCGAGGCGGCCGTCCCGTTGACGACGCCGTCGACCAGGCTGTGGTCGACGTAGACGAGCGAGCGGGTCAGGTGCTCGCCGCCGCGCACCAGCACGATGTGGTTGAAGTCGTCCTGGAGCAGGTCCCGGCGGGCGGCCCGGGTGAGCAGGCTGCCGCGCGGGGCGGTGACCGGCACCGGCCGGCGCCCGTACATGGCCCAGGCGATCGCGACGCCGACGACGAGGCAGGCCGTCGTCGCGAGGGTCACGGTCAGGGCGCTGACCGGCGGGTGTCCGTGCTCGTACCCGGTGACGGGCTCCAGCCAGTTCAGGAAGCGGTCGCCCATCACGAAGAACGCGCCGGCGAAGACCGAGCCGAAGGCCAGCACGATCATCGGGGCGGTCATGGACTTCGGGGACTCGTGCGGGTGCGGGAGCTCGCCGGCGTGGTGCTCGGTGCCGGGCTCGACGCCCGGCACGGCGTCGGCGTCGGGCGCCGGCTGCCAGCGCTTCTCCCCGAAGAAGGTCATCAGCATGACGCGGGTCATGTAGAACGCGGTGATGGCCGCGCCGATCAGGGCCACCGAGCCGAGGATCCACCCCTCGGTGCCGCCCTTCGCGAAGGCCGCCTCGATGATCCTGTCCTTGGAGAAGAAGCCGGACAGGCCGGGGAAGCCGATGATGGCGAGGTAGCCGAGCCCGAACGTCACGAACGTGATCGGCATGTACCGGCGCAGGCCGCCGTACTTGCGCATGTCGACCTCGTCGTTCATGCCGTGCATCACGGAACCGGCGCCGAGGAAGAGGCCGGCCTTGAAGAAGCCGTGGGTGACCAGGTGCATGATCGCGAACACGTAGCCGATCGGGCCGAGGCCGGCGGCGAGGACCATGTAGCCGATCTGCGACATCGTCGACCCGGCGAGGGCCTTCTTGATGTCGTCCTTCGCGCAACCGACGATCGCACCGAAGAGCAGCGTGACCGCTCCGACGATGGTGACGACGAGCTGTGCGTCCGGTGCCCCGTTGAAGATCGCCGCGGAGCGGACGATCAGGTAGACGCCGGCGGTGACCATGGTCGCCGCGTGGATGAGCGCCGAGACCGGGGTCGGGCCCTCCATCGCGTCGCCGAGCCAGGACTGCAGCGGCACCTGGGCCGACTTGCCGCAGGCGGCGAGCAGCAGCATCAGGCCGATCGCCGTCAGCATCCCCTCGGAGGCCTTGTCCGCGGACGCGAACACCGGCCCGAACGCGAACGTGCCGAACGTGGTGAACATCAGCATGATCGCGATCGACAGGCCCATGTCGCCGACCCGGTTGACCAGGAAGGCCTTCTTCGCGGCGGTCGCCGCGCTGGGCTTGTGCTGCCAGAAGCCGATGAGCAGGTACGAGGCGAGGCCCACGCCCTCCCAGCCGACGTACAGCAGCAGGTAGTTGTCGGCGATGACCAGCAGCAGCATCGCCGCGAGGAACAGGTTGAGGTAGCCGAAGAAGCGGCGGCGGCGCTCGTCGTGCTCCATGTACCCGATCGAGTACACGTGGATGAGCGTGCCCACACCCGTGATGAGCAGGACGAACGTCATCGACAGCTGGTCCAGCCGGAAGGCGACGTCCGCCTGGAAGCCCTCCACCGGGATCCAGCTGTACAGGAACTGCCGCATGGTGCGCTCGTCGGCCGGACGCCCCAGCATGTCGGCGAACAGGGCCACGCCGATGCCGAAGGAGACCGCCGCGAGCAGGGTGCCGAGCCAGTGCCCGGTCTTGTCGAGGCGCCGCCCGCAGCACAGCAGCACCGCCGCCCCGAGCAGGGGCGCCGCCACGAGCAGCGCGATCAGATTGTCCACTGTGTACGCCCCTTACAGCTTCATCAGGCTGGCGTCGTCGACCGAGGCCGAGTGGCGGGTGCGGAAGAGCGACACGATGATCGCCAGGCCCACCACGACCTCCGCGGCGGCGACGACCATCGTGAAGAACGCGATGATCTGGCCGTCGAGGTTGCCGTGCATCCGCGAGAAGGCGACGAAGGCGAGGTTGCAGGCGTTGAGCATCAGCTCGACGCACATGAACAGCACGACCGCGTTCCGGCGGATCAGCACTCCCACGGCACCGATGGTGAACAGCAGGGCCGCGAGGTAGAGGTAGTTGACCGGGTTCACTTCGAGGCCTCCTCACGGCCGAGCCGCTCCGCCGACCGCTGCTCCAGCTCCGCCAGGTCCGACAGGGCCTCGCCGGAGACGTCCCGCACCTGACCGCGGGCCCGCAGCGTCTTGCTGACCGTCAGCTCGGAGGGGGTGCCGTCCGGCAGCAGGCCGGCGACGTCCACCGCGTTGTGCCGGGCGTAGACGCCGGGCGCCGGCAGCGGCGGGAGCTGGACGCCCTCGCGGACGCGCTGCTCGGACAGCTCGCGCTGGGTGGCGGCCCGCTCGGTGCGCTCGCGGTGGGTGAGCACCATCGCGCCGACGGCGGCCGTGATCAGCAGTGCGCCGGTGACCTCGAAGGCGAACACGTACCGGGTGAAGATCAGCTGTGCCAGGCCCTCGACGTGCCCGGCGGAGTTGACCCGGCCGAGCCCGTTCCAGTGGTTCAGCGAGGCGTTGGCGAGGCCGGTGATCAGCAGGACGCCGAAGCCGAGCCCGCACAGCGCGGCCAGCCAGCGCTGCCCCTTGATGGTCTCCTTCAGCGAGTCGGCGGCGGTGACGCCGACCAGCATGACCACGAAGAGGAACAGCATCATGATCGCGCCGGTGTAGACGATGACCTGGACCACGCCCAGGAAGTACGCCCCGTTGGCGAGGTAGAACACCGCCAGGACGATCATCGTCCCGGCCAGGCTCAGGGCACTGTGCACGGCCTTCTTCGTCAGGATCGTCGCCAGCGCGCCGATCACGGCGACCGTGCCGAGGATCCAGAACTGCACGGCCTCACCGGTCGAGGTGAGCGAGGCCGCACCCGCGGCGAGCGCGCTCACGCCCCCACCCCCTCGGCCGGGCCGCCGCCACCGTGCGCCGCCCTCTCCTTCGGGGCCTCGCCCTTGGACACGGCGGCCTGCCGCTCCGTACCGGGCGCCGCCCCCGTCACCAGGCCGCGGTAGTAGTCCTGCTCGTCCGTCCCCGGGTACATCGCGTGCGGCGCCTCGACCATGCCCTCGGTCAGCCCCGCCAGCAGCTGCTCCTTGGTGTAGATGAGCGACTCCCGGCTGGCGTCGGCCAGTTCGAACTCGTTCGTCATCGTCAGCGCCCGCGTCGGGCACGCCTCGATGCACAGCCCGCACAGGATGCAGCGGGCGTAGTTGATCTGGTAGACGCGGCCGTACCGCTCGCCCGGGGAGTAGCGCTCCTCCTCGGTGTTGTCCGCGCCCTCCACGTAGATGGCGTCCGCGGGGCAGGCCCAGGCGCACAGTTCGCACCCGATGCACTTCTCCAGACCGTCCGGGTGCCGGTTCAGCTGGTGCCGTCCGTGGAAGCGCGGGGCGGTGGTCTTCTGCTGCTCCGGGTACTGCTCGGTGAGGCGCTTCTTGAACATGGCCTTGAAGGTCACGCCGAAGCCGGCCACCGGGTTCTGCCACTTCTCGTCAGACATTCTCAGCACCCTCCTCTCGGTCACTTTCGGTATGCGCCCCGCCACTGGCGATCAGCTCCCGCTGCTGGCGGGGCCGCCTGCGCGGTACGGGTGCCAGGTGCTGGCCGGGCTTGGGGGGTACGGGGAACCCGCCCGCGAGCGGGTCGAAGGGCTCGGCCCCGGCAGCGGCCCCGGTCCGCCCGGCGGCGGCCTTCTCCCTGCGGTCGCGCAGCACGTCGGCGACGAAGGACAGCAGCAGGATCGCGACGACCGCACCGCCCACGTACAGGACGATCTGCGCGAAGTCGTAGGCCTCGTTGCGCAGGGCCCGGACGGTCGCCACCAGCATCAGCCAGAGCACGGAGACCGGGATCAGGACCTTCCAGCCGAGCTTCATCAGCTGGTCGTAGCGGACGCGGGGCAGGGTGCCGCGTAGCCAGATGAAGAAGAACAGCAGCAGCTGGACCTTGATGACGAACCAGAGCAGTGGCCACCAACCGTGGTTGGCGCCCTCCCAGAAGCTGCTGATCGGCCACGGGGCCCGCCAGCCGCCGAGGAACAGGGTGACCGAGACCGCCGAGACGGTGACCATGTTGACGTACTCGGCCAGCATGAACATCGCGAACTTGATGGACGAGTACTCGGTGTTGAAGCCGCCGACGAGATCGCCCTCGGACTCCGGCATGTCGAACGGGGCGCGGTTCGTCTCACCGACCATCGTGACGACGTAGATGATGAACGACACCGGCAGCAGCACGATGAACCAGCGGTCCGCCTGCGCCTCCACGATCGCCGACGTCGACATCGACCCGGAGTAGAGGAAGACGGAGGCGAAGGCCGCGCCCATCGCGATCTCGTAGCTGATCATCTGGGCGCAGGAGCGCAAGCCCCCGAGCAGCGGGTAAGTGGAGCCCGAGGACCAGCCGGCCAGGACGATGCCGTAGATGCCGACCGAGGCCACCGCGAGGACGTACAGCATCGCGATGGGCAGGTCGGTGAGCTGCATCGTGGTGCGCACGCCGAAGATCGAGACCTCGTCGCCGGGGGGCCCGAAGGGGATCACCGCGATCGCCATGAACGCCGGGATCGCCGCGACGATCGGCGCCAGGACGTAGACGACCTTGTCGGCGCGCTTGACGATGATGTCTTCCTTGAGCATCAGCTTCACGCCGTCGGCGAGCGACTGGAGCATGCCCCAGGGGCCGTGCCGGTTGGGGCCGATGCGCAGCTGCATCCAGGCGACGACCTTGCGCTCCCACACGATGGAGAAGAGCACGGTCACCATCAGGAAGGCGAAGCAGAACACCGCCTTGAGGACGACGAGCCACCAGGGGTCCCTGCCGAACAGGGACAGGTCCTCGGCAGCGAGCTGTACCGCGTTCACGCGCCCACCTCCGCAGTGGTGCCGCCTGCGCCGGCCGGGGTCGCCGGGCCGATCCGTACGAGGGTGCCCGGCAGGGCGCCGGTGTCGGCGCGCACGCCCGAGCCGGTGGAGTTCAGCGGGAGCCAGACCACCCGGTCGGGCATCTGCGTGATCCGCAGCGGGAGTTCCACGGTGCCGCCGGGCCCGGTCACCGCGAGGACGTCGCCGTCCTTGACGCCGGTCTCGACGGCCGTGGCGGCCGACAGCCGGGCCGCGGCCTCGTGCCGGGTGCCGGCCAGGGCCTCGTCGCCCTCCTGGAGCAGGCCCCGGTCGAGGAGCAGCCGGTGTCCGGCGAGGACGGCTTCGCCCGCGGCGGGGCGGGGCAGCGGCTCGGTGCCGGCGGACACGTCGGCGGCGGGTGCGCCCTCCCACGGGCCGAGCCGGTCCAGTTCGCGGCGTACGGCGTGCACGTCGGGCAGGGCGAGCGGCCGGTCGGCGGCGTCGGCCAGCATGTGCAGCACGCGGGCGTCGGCGGGGGCGAGCGGGCGGGTCATCTGGTCGGGCTTGAGCGCGGCCTCGAACGGCCGGAGGCGGCCCTCCCAGTTGATGAACGCGCCGGCCTTCTCGGCGACGGCCGCGAC
This sequence comes from Streptomyces pallidus (ex Mingjun et al. 2026), assembly GCF_051550185.1. Classification (NCBI taxonomy): domain Bacteria; kingdom Bacillati; phylum Actinomycetota; class Actinomycetes; order Kitasatosporales; family Streptomycetaceae; genus Streptomyces; species Streptomyces pallidus (ex Mingjun et al. 2026). The sequence continues at coordinate 3,424,017 of NZ_CP196181.1, forward strand.
CGGGAAGACCACGTCGGCGTGGTCGGTGACCTCCCCGGGCCGCAGCTCCAGGGAGACCGTGAAGGCCTCCTTCAGGGCGGTCCGGGCCCGCTCCGGGTCCGGCAGGTCGGCGACCTCCACGCCCGCCACCAGCAGGGCGGACAGTTCACCGGTGGCGGCGGCCTCCACGATCTGCCCGGTGTCGCGGCCGTAGCGGTGCGGCAGCTCGTCCAGCCCCCAGGCGGCGGCGACCTCGGCGCGGGCCCGCGGGTCGGTGGCCGGGCGGCCGCCGGGCAGCAGCGACGGCAGCGCGCCCGCCTCGATCGCGGCCCGTTCGCCGGCCCGGCGCGGGATCCACACCAGGGCGGCCCCGGTCGCGGCCGCCGCCCGCACGGCCGCGGTCAGCGCGCCCGGGACCCCGGCGAGCCGCTCGCCGACGACGATGACGGAGCCGCCGAGCCGCAGCGCCTCGGCGGCCTCGGCGCCGCCCGCCTCCAGGCCGGTCCGCGAGGCCAGCGCGTCGAGCCACTCGGGCTCGGTGCCGGGGGCCGCGGCCAGCAGCGTGCCGCCCGCCTTGGCCAGGCCTCGGGTGGCGAACGGGGCGAGGGCGAAGGTCCGCTGCTTGCGCTTGCGGTACGCCTTGCGCAGCCGCAGGAAGACGCCCGGGGCCTCCTCCTCGGCCTCGATGCCGACGAGGAGCACGGCCGGCGCGGCCTCCAGCTCCGCGTACGACGGCCACGGGCCGCGCAGGTCGACCCCGTACCCGGCGACCTCGGAGGCCAGGAACTCGGCCTCCTCCGCGCTGTGCACGCGGGCCCGGAAGTCGATGTCGTTGGTGTCCAGGACCACCCGCGCGAACTTGGCGTACGCGTAGGCGTCCTCGACGGTGAGCCGTCCGCCGGTCAGCACGCCGGCCCGGCCGCGCGCCGCGGAGAGCCCGGCGGCCGCGGCCTCCAGCGCCTCGGGCCAGCTCGCCGGTTCCAGCACGCCCTCGGCGTTGCGGACCAGCGGGGTGGTCAGCCGGTCCGGGCGCTGCGCGTACCGGAACGCGAACCGCCCCTTGTCGCAGATCCACTCCTCGTTGACCTCGGGGTCCTCGGCGGCCATCCGGCGCAGCACCTTGCCGCGCCGGTGGTCGGTCCGGGTCGCGCAGCCGCCCGCGCAGTGCTCGCACACGCTCGGGGAGGAGACGAGGTCGAAGGGGCGGGAGCGGAACCGGTACGCGGCCGAGGTGAGGGCGCCGACCGGGCAGATCTGGATGGTGTTGCCGGAGAAGTACGACTGGAACGGGTCGCCCTCGCCGATGCCGACCTGCTGGAGCGCGCCGCGCTCCAGCAGCTCGATCATCGGGTCGCCGGCGACCTGGGTGGAGAACCGGGTGCAGCGCGCGCACAGCACGCACCGCTCGCGGTCCAGCAGCACCTGCGTGGAGATCGGCACCGGCTTCTCGTAGGTGCGCTTCTTCCCCTCGAACCGGGAGTCGGCGTTGCCGTGCGACATCGCCTGGTTCTGCAGCGGGCACTCGCCGCCCTTGTCGCAGACCGGGCAGTCCAGCGGGTGGTTGATGAGCAGCAGCTCCATCACCCCGTGCTGGGCCTTCTCGGCGACGGGCGAGGTGAGCTGCGTGCGGACGACCATGCCGTCGGTGCAGGTGATGGTGCAGGAGGCCATCGGCTTGCGCTGGCCCTCGACCTCGACGATGCACTGCCGGCATGCGCCGACGGGGTCGAGGAGGGGGTGGTCGCAGAACCGGGGGATCTCGATGCCGATCTGCTCGGCGGCCCGGATGACCAGGGTTCCCTTGGGCACCGACAGTTCGATGCCGTCGATGGTGAGGGAGACCGTGTCCTCGGGCGGCACCGCGGCCGTTCCGCCACCGGCGGGGGCGTTCGTGGCGACGGTCATGCGTTCACCTCCCTGTCGGCCCAGAGGGTCGACTTGCTGGGGTCGAAGGGGCAGCCCTTGCCCGTGACGTGCTGCTCGTACTCCTCGCGGAAGTACTTCAGCGAGGAGAAGATCGGGCTGGCGGCGCCGTCTCCGAGCGCGCAGAACGACTTGCCGTTGATGTTGTCGGCGATGTCGTTCAGCTTGTCGAGGTCCGCCATGACGCCCTGGCCGGCCTCGATGTCGCGGAGCAGCTGGACCAGCCAGTACGTGCCCTCGCGGCAGGGGGTGCACTTGCCGCAGGACTCGTGGGCGTAGAACTCGGTCCACCGGGTCACGGCGCGCACCACGCAGGTGGTCTCGTCGAAGCACTGCAGCGCCTTGGTGCCGAGCATCGACCCGGCGGCGCCGACGCCCTCGTAGTCGAGCGGCACGTCCAGGTGCTCGTCGGTGAACATGGGGGTGGAGGAGCCGCCGGGGGTCCAGAACTTCAGCCGGTGGCCCGGGCGCATCCCGCCGCTCATGTCGAGGAGCTGGCGCAGGGTGATGCCGAGCGGGGCCTCGTACTGGCCGGGCGAGGCGACGTGCCCGGAGAGCGAGTACAGGGTGAAGCCGGGGGACTTCTCGGTCCCCATCGCCTTGAACCAGTCCTTGCCCTTGGCGAGGATCGCGGGAACCGACGCGATGGACTCGACGTTGTTGACGACAGTGGGGCACGCGTAGAGCCCCTCGACGGCAGGGAAGGGGGGACGCAGCCGGGGCTGACCGCGCCGGCCTTCGAGGGAGTCGAGCAGTGCCGTCTCCTCGCCGCAGATGTACGCGCCCGCTCCCGCGTGCACGGTGATGTCGAGGTTCAGCCCGCTCCCGAGGATGTTCTGCCCGAGGTAGCCCGCCTCGTACGCCTCGCGCACCGCCTCGTGCAGGCGCCGCAGGACCGGGACGACCTCGCCGCGCAGGTAGATGAAGGCGTGCTCCGAGCGGATCGCGTAGCAGGCGATGACCATTCCCTCGACGAGGGAGTGCGGGTTGGCGAAGAGAAGGGGGATGTCCTTGCAGGTTCCCGGTTCCGACTCGTCCGCGTTCACGACGAGGTAGTGCGGCTTTCCGTCGCCCTGCGGGATGAACTGCCACTTCATCCCGGTGGGGAAGCCCGCGCCGCCGCGTCCGCGCAGACCGGAGTCCTTCACGTACGCGATGACCTCGTCCGGGGTCATGGCGAGGGCCTTGTGCAGGCCTTCGTAGCCCTCGTGGCGCCGGTAGGTCTCCAGCGTCCACGACTGCGGTTCGTCCCAGAACGCCGACAGCACGGGGGCCAGCAGCTTCTCCGGGCTGGTGCCGTTCTCGTGCATGGCAGTGGTCAACCTCATCACTCCCCCTCCTCGCCGGTCGCCTCGCCGCGCGGGTGCACGACCTTGCCGTGGTGCGGGGCCTCGCCGCGCGCGATGCGCAGCCCGGTCAGGGAGGCGGGTCCGGCGCCGCCGCTCGCCTCGACGGCCCCGGGCCGCTCGTCGGGGAATCCGGCGAGGATCCGGGCGGTCTCCTTGTACGTGCACAGGGGCGCGCCGCGGGTCGGCTCGACGGGGCGGCCGGCGCGCAGGTCGTCGACGAGGGCCTTGGCGGACTCGGGGGTCTGGTTGTCGAAGAACTCCCAGTTGACCATCACGACGGGGGCGTAGTCGCAGGCCGCGTTGCACTCGATGTGTTCGAGGGTGACCTTGCCGTCGCTGGTGGTCTCGTTGTTTCCGACCCCGAGGTGGTCCTTGAGCTCCTCGAAGATGGCGTCGCCGCCCATGACCGCGCACAGCGTGTTGGTGCAGACGCCGACCTGGTAGTCGCCCGAGGGCCGGCGCCGGTACATCGTGTAGAAGGTGGCGACGGCGGTGACCTCGGCGGTGGTCAGGCCGAGCGTCTCGGCGCAGAACCGGATGCCGGTCGGCGAGACGTGGCCCTCCTCGGACTGGGTCAGGTGCAGCAGCGGCAGCAGGGCGGAGCGGCTGTCGGGGTAGCGGGCGATGACCTCTGCGGCGTCCGCCGCCAGCCGCGCGCGGACCTCCGCCGGGTAGTCGGGGGCGGGCAGCCCGGGCATGCCCAGGCTCACCTCTCGACGGGCGGGGTTGGCTGTCATCGGTCGACGCCTCCCATCACGGGGTCGATGGAGGCGACGGCGACGATGACGTCGGCGACCTGGCCGCCCTCGCACATCGCGGCCATGGCCTGCAGGTTGGTGAAGGACGGGTCGCGGAAGTGGACCCGGTAGGGGCGGGTGCCGCCGTCGGAGACGACGTGCACGCCGAGTTCGCCCTTGGGGGACTCGACGGCCGCGTAGGCCTGCCCGGCCGGGACCCGGAAGCCCTCGGTCACCAGCTTGAAGTGGTGGATGAGGGCCTCCATGGAGGTGCCCATGATGTTCTTGATGTGGTCGAGCGAGTTGCCGAGCCCGTCGGGGCCCATCGCGAGCTGTGCCGGCCAGGCGATCTTCTTGTCGGCGACCATGACGGGGCCGGGCTCCAGCCGGTCCAGGCACTGCTCGACGATCCGCAGGGACTGGCGCATCTCCTCCAGGCGGATCAGGAAGCGGCCGTACGAGTCGCAGGTCTCGGTGGTCGGCACGTCGAACTCGTAGGTCTCGTAGCCGCAGTACGGGTCCGCCTTGCGCAGGTCGTGCGGCAGGCCGGCGGAGCGCAGGATGGGCCCGGTGACACCGAGGGCCATGCAGCCGGTGAGGTCGAGGTAGCCGACGTCCTGCATGCGGGCCTTGAAGATGGGGTTGCCGGTGGCGAGCTTGTCGTACTCCGGCAGGTTCCTCTTCATGGTCTTGAGGAACTCGCGCAGCTGGTCCACGGCGCCGGGGGGCAGGTCCTGGGCGAGGCCGCCGGGCCGGACGAACGCGTGGTTCATGCGCAGGCCGGTGATCAGCTCGAAGAGGTCCAGGATCAGCTCGCGGTCCCGGAAGCCGTAGATCATGATCGTGGTGGCGCCGAGCTCCATGCCGCCGGTGGCGATGCACACCAGGTGGGAGGAGATCCGGTTGAGCTCCATCAGCAGGACGCGGATGACGGTGGCGCGGTCGGGTACCTGGTCGGTGATGCCGAGGAGCTCCTCGACGCCGAGGCAGTACGCCGTCTCGTTGAAGAACGGCGTCAGGTAGTCCATGCGCGTCACGAAGGTGGTGCCCTGCGTCCAGTTCCGGAATTCGAGGTTCTTCTCGATGCCGGTGTGGAGGTAGCCGATGCCGCAGCGGGCCTCGGTGACCGTCTCGCCGTCGATCTCCAGGATCAGGCGGAGCACTCCGTGGGTGGACGGGTGCTGGGGACCCATGTTGACGACGATGCGCTCGTCGTCCGCCCTGGCCGCGGACTGGACGATCTCGTCCCAGTCGCCGCCGGTGACCGTGTAGACGGTGCCCTCGGTGGTTTCGCGGGAGGCCGCGTGGTTCGAGGTGTTGGACATCAGCTGTACGACCTCCGCTGGTCGGGAGCCGGGATCTGGGCGCCCTTGTACTCGACGGGAATGCCGCCGAGCGGGTAGTCCTTGCGCTGCGGGAAGCCCTGCCAGTCGTCCGGCATCATGATCCGGGTGAGGGCCGGGTGCCCGTCGAAGACCAGGCCGAAGAAGTCGTACGTCTCGCGCTCGTGCCAGTCGTTGGTCGGGTAGACGGGGACGAGCGAGGGGACGTGCGGGTCGCTGTCCGGGGCGGACACCTCCAGCCGCACGGTCCGGCCGTGGGTGATCGAGCGCAGGTGGTAGACGGCGTGCAGCTCGCGGCCGCGGTCCTCCGGGTAGTGGACGCCACTGACGCCGGTGCACAGTTCGAAGCGCAGGGCGGGGTCGTCGCGGAGGGTGGAGGCCACCCGGACGAGGTGCTCGCGGGCGATGTGGAAGGTGAGCTCGCCGCGGTCGACGACCGTCTTCTCGATGGCGTTGGCGGGGAGCAGGTCCTGTTCTTCCAGGGCGCCTTCGAGCTCGTCGGCCACCTCGTCGAAGTAGGAGCCGTACGGGCGGGGGCTCGGGCCGGGCAGGGCGACGGTGCGGACGAGGCCGCCGTAGCCGCTGGTGTCCCCGCCGCCCCGGGCGCCGAACATGCCCTTGCGGACGCCGATCACCTCGGGGCCGGCGGACTCCCGGGGGGCGGGAACGTTGTTCCCGTTGCCGCCGTCGTTGCCGTTGCCGTGGTCTGGGGTGGTCTCGCTCACCGGAGCAGCCCCTTCATCTCGATGGTGGGGAGCGCCTTGAGGGCTGCGGCCTCCGCCTCGCGGGCCGCCTCTTCCCGGTTCACCCCGAGCTTGGAGGTCTGGATCTTCTGGTGGAGCTTGAGGATCGCGTCCATCAGCATCTCGGGGCGGGGCGGGCAACCGGGCAGGTAGATGTCCACCGGAACGATGTGGTCGACGCCCTGGACGATCGCGTAGTTGTTGAACATCCCGCCCGAAGATGCGCAAACCCCCATGGAGATGACCCATTTGGGAGCGGGCATCTGGTCGTACACCTGCCGCAGCACCGGCGCCATCTTCTGGCTGACCCGGCCGGCCACGATCATCAGGTCGGCCTGGCGCGGGGAGCCGCGGAAGACCTCCATGCCGAAGCGGGCGAGGTCGTACCGGCCCGCACCGGTGGTCATCATCTCGATGGCACAGCAGGCCAGGCCGAAGGTGGCGGGGAAGACGGAGGCTTTGCGCACCCAGCCCGCGGCCTGTTCGACGGTGGTCAGCAGGAAGCCGCTCGGCAGCTTTTCTTCCAGTCCCATGGGAATTCAGTCCCTCAGTCCCATTCCAGGCCGCCGCGGCGCCAGACGTAGGCGTAGGCGACGAAGACGGTGAGCACGAAGAGCAGCATCTCGACGAGCCCGAAGATCCCCAGGGCGTCGAAGGTGACGGCCCAGGGGTAGAGGAAGACAACCTCGATGTCGAAGACGATGAAGAGCATCGCCGTCAGGTAGTACTTGATGGGGAAGCGGCCGCCGCCGGCCGGCGTGGGGGTCGGCTCGATGCCGCACTCGTACGCTTCGAGCTTCGCCCGGTTGTACCGCTTCGGGCCGATCAGCGTGGCCATGACCACGGAGAAGATCGCAAACCCTGCGCCTAGGGCGCCGAGCACGAGGATGGGCGCGTAGGCATTCACGCTCCTCGCTCCTTCCAGTCGTCCTTGACCGTTGGACCGCTGCGCCGGCACCGCTGCCCCGCCCCGCGAAGACCACGCTTCTTGATCGAGCGCTTGCATGTGAGGCAGTTCACAAGCCGGGCTGCTGCGCATCCTATGCCCGCCGATCTGTGATCTGCGACACGGGTGACAACACCGAGTTTGTGATCTCCACCACCCGGCGAACGATCATGAAGTCCGATGAGTGGTGATCTTCACACGCAAGGCATCCACTTGATCACCAAACGTGACATCCACGCCTGTTACCCCAGGTAGGAGAGGTCTCGCCCTACCAAACGATGACGTGCGCAGGCAAATTTGGCCGAATTCAGATGTCCATGGTAAGGGGATCTGCGTCGCTCGGTCGGGGGAGGCCGCGGGGACTGAAGTGGACACGTGCGTGCGTTCACGAGCTCCGCCGACCCCGGAGCAGGACGCCCGCCGGCCCGCCGCACCACTTCCCCGCCGCCCCGCCGACAGTCCCCCGGCCGCCCGTCCGGCGATCTTCCGCCCGCCCGCGGCGCCTTTCCGGCCACCTCCCGGCACCCTCTCCGGGCGCCCCCGCGGGCATCCCTTCGAGCGCCGCGGCAGCCGCCCCCGCGGGCGTTCCCCCGGGCGCCCCCGGGCCGCTTCGGACGCGACTCGCTCACGGCGAGATCACGGACCGGCCACGACGGCCCCATGGCGTGACTCCGCTGTGACCTGCGCCACTCTGAACCAGCCCCTCCGAAACGGGGCTTGGCCAACAGTCCGCGGGGATGGTAGGCGCAGGACCAAATAGGACTTATTGCGGAAACCCCAAGATCACAGCCTTGTGAGGGGGTGTCCGATTAGTCCGTTACGGCGTCAATAAGGAGCGCGACGCGCCCGGTTGCCTCACTTCTCGCGCAACTGTGGCGCAGACCACGTTTCTTGAAGCGAGCCGCACCCCCCTGATAGCGGTTGTTCTCATGTCCCACACCGCTCACATACCCAGCCACCGGAAGCCCCGCCGCAGCGCCTCGAAGCTCGCGGTACGCGCCGGAGTCGCCGGTGGCGTCCTCAGCACCCTGGCGATGGCCGGCACGGCGAGCGCGTCCCCCGCCGCCGAGCCCGTGACCGAGACCCTCGAAATGCCGGTCCTCAACATGGACCTGGGCGCCGAGGTGTCCTCCGCCGTCACCACCGCCGCGGAGAACACCCGCGCGGCCGCCGTCGACGGCGAGCTGCAGGCCGAGGAGGAGAGCGCCCGCACCGGCGCCGCCGCCGAGGCCAAGGAGGCCAAGGAGGCCGCCGAGAAGAAGGCGAAGCAGGAGGCGGACCGCAAGGCCGAGGCCGAGCGCGCCACCCGCAACGCCGAGCGCTCCGGGCTGAAGACGGCCTCCGCTGCCGCCTCTTCCGACGAGCAGGGTGTCGGGACGGTCACTCCGGCGAAGGGCTCCGCCGCCGCCATCGTCAACTTCGCCCGTGCGCAGGTCGGCAAGGCCTACATCCTGGGCTCGACCGGCCCCTCCGCGTACGACTGCTCCGGCCTGGTCCAGGCCGCGTACCGGCAGGCCGGCATCTCCCTGCCGCGCACCTCGCAGCCGCAGTCCTCGTACGGCACCTCGGTCTCCCTCAGCGCCCTGCAGCCGGGCGACATCCTGTACTGGGGCCCCAAGGGCAGCGCCTACCACGTCGCGATCTACGTCGGCGGCGGCAAGTTCGTCGGCGCGCAGAACCCCAGCACCGGCATCGTCGAGCGCAACCTGAGCTACGACCGGCCGACGGGCGCGGTCCGCGTCCTCTGAGCCCGACGGGCCACCACGTACGGCCGGAGGGCCGGTACTCCCCCGCTCGGGGGCGGAGTACCGGCCCTCCGCCGTGCGCCCGTACGGCGGCCCCGGCACGAAGTACCGCCCGCCCGGGCGGGGCGCCTACCATCCCCGTGGAGGTGGGCGCGTGAACGCACCGCGGCTGTCGGAGCCGTACGAGGACCACGGCGGCAGTGCGGACGGCCGCCCCCGGGGCCCCGGCGACGACGGGCTGACCGACGCCACCGCCGTCCCGGCCGCGGCCGGGCTCTTCCTCCTCGCCGTCGGCGGCCTGTTGCTGAACACCACCCGCCCGTGGGACAAACCGGGACACCCCGCCCTGCTGGCCCTCGTGTGGGCCGCCGCCCTGGCGATGCTGGCCCACGGGGCCGCCCTGACGGCCCGCTGCGTGCGCGCCGTCCACGGAGCCGGCGCACCGCCCCGGGAGCCGCCGACACCCCCTCAGACGCCCTCCACGGCCCCGTACGAAGACGGAGCGGGCCGCTCCGGGGAGAACCCGGCGCGACCCGCCTGAACCGCCTCACCCCGTCCTCACGGGGCCTGCACGACTGTCGGACCCTTTCGTCCGCTTCTCAGGCCCGGGGGGCCACCTTCGACAGGCCGTTGATGATGCGGTCCATCGCGTCGCCGCCCGTCGGGTCGGTGAGGTTGGCCAGCATCTTCAGCGTGAACCGCATGAGCACCGGGTGGGTCAGGCCGCGCTGCGCCGCGACCTTCATGACCTTCGGGTTGCCGATCAGCTTCACGAAGGCGCGACCCAGCGTGTAGTAGCCGCCGTAGGTCTCCTTGAGCACCTTCGGGTAGTTGTGCAGCGCCAGCTCGCGCTGCGACGGCGTGGCCCGGGCGTTGGCCTGCACGATGACGTCGGCCGCGATCCGGCCCGACTCCATGGCGTACGCGATGCCCTCGCCGTTGAACGGGTTGACGAGTCCGCCCGCGTCGCCGACCAGCAGCAGGCCCTTGGTGTAGTGCGGCTGCCGGTTGAACGCCATCGGCAGGGCCGCGCCGCGGATCGGCTGCGTCATGTTCTCGGGGGTGTAGCCCCAGTCCTCCGGCATGGACGCGCACCACGCCTTGAGGACCTCGCGCCAGTCCAGCTCCCCGAAGGCCGAGGAGGAGTTGAGGATGCCGAGGCCGACGTTGGACGTGCCGTCGCCCATGCCGAAGATCCAGCCGTAGCCGGGCAGCAGCCGGTCCTGCGGGCCGCGCCGGTCCCACAGCTCCAGCCAGGACTCCAGGTAGTCGTCGTCGTGCCGCGGCGAGGTGAAGTACGTGCGGACGGCCACGCCCATCGGGCGGTCCTCGCGCCGGTGCAGACCCATCGCCAGCGACAGCCGGGAGGAGTTGCCGTCGGCGGCGACCACGAGCGGCGCGTGGAAGGTGACCGGGGTCTTCTCCTCGCCCAGCCTGGCCTGCACGCCCGTGATGCGCCCCGTGCGCGGGTCGCGGATCGGCTCCCCGACGTTGCAGCGCTCGTACAGGCGGGCGCCGGCCTTCTGGGCCTGCCGGGCCAGGATCTCGTCGAAGTCGTCGCGCTTGCGGACGAGTCCGTAGTCCGGGAAGGAGGCGAGTTCCGGCCAGTCCAGCTGGAGCCGCTGCCCGCCGCCGATGATGCGCAGACCCTTGTTGCGCAGCCAGCCGGCCTCTTCGGAGATGTCGATGCCCATCGCGACCAGCTGCTTCGTGGCGCGCGGGGTCAGGCCGTCGCCGCAGACCTTCTCGCGCGGGAACGCCGTCTTCTCCAGCAGCAGGACGTCCAGCCCGGCCTTGGCGAGGTAGTAGGCGGTGGTCGAGCCGGCGGGCCCGGCCCCGACGACGATCACGTCCGCGGAGTGTTCGGAGAGGGGCTCGGTCACTGCGGGGTCTCCCGAAGGCTCGATAGGGGGTGCCCATGGGCACGGGACGTGTGCAGTCTATGCAGCGAGAGAGATCGCGAATCCGAAGGGTTACCTGATGACAAGCTCCCCGACCTCGCCGACCTCGCCCACCCGGCCGCTCCCCGCCGTCCGGCTGCGCGTGCCCACCGACGAGGACGCGCACGCCTGGCACGGTGTCTTCGCCGACCCGGACGTCATGGAGTTCCTCGGCGGACCGGCCGAGCTGTCCGCGTACGAGGAGTTCACCGCGCGCCAGCGGATGCACGACGCACAGCTCGGCTACTGCCTGTGGACGCTGCTCGACGAGGACGGCCGCGTCCTGGGCTTCACGGGCGCCCAGCCCTGGCCCGCGCAGAAGGCCTGGGGGCCGGTCGGCGAGATAGAGATCGGCTGGCGCCTGGCCCGGTCCGCCTGGGGCAAGGGCTACGCGTACGCCGCCGCGCTGACCACCCTGGAGCGGGTCCGTGCCGCCGGGGTGCCCCGGGTCGTGGCGATGATCGACGACGCGAACGCCCGCTCGGTGGCGGTCGCCGAGCGCCTCGGTATGACCCTGGAGGAGGTCTTCCCCCTCCCCGGCGGCGCCCGAACCGGCCGCCGCTACGCCCTCGCCCTGTGACCGGGCTCAGAAGACGGACAGTCCGGTCAGGGTCGTGAACCGGTCGAGGGCGGCCACACCCGCGACCGAGTTGCCCCGGCTGTCCAGGCCGGGGCTCCACACGGCGAGGGTGCACACGCCGGGGACGACGGCGACGATGCCGCCGCCCACCCCGCTCTTGCCGGGCAGCCCGACGCGGTAGGCGAAGTCGCCCGCGGCGTCGTACGTCCCGCAGGTCATCATCACGGCGTTGATCTGCTTGGCCTCGCTGCGGGTCAGCAGCCGGCTGCCGTCCGCCCGCAGCCCGTGCCGCGCCAGGAACCGCGCGGCACGGGCCAGGTCGGCGCAGCTCATCTCGATGGAGCACTGCCAGAAGTAGTGGTCGAGCAGGGCGGGCACCGGGTTGGCGATGTTCCCGTACGAGGCCATGAAGTGCGCGAGGGCGGCGTTGCGGTCGCCGTGCTCGTGCTCGGAGGCGGCGACCTCGGCGTCGAAGCCGATGTCCGGGTTGCCGCTCTCCCGGCGCAGGAACTCCAACAGCTCGCTGCTCGCGTCGCCGGTCAGGGTCTGCAGCCGGTCGGTGACGACGAGGGCGCCCGCATTGATGAACGGATTGCGCGGAATGCCGTTCTCGTACTCCAGCTGCACCAGGGAGTTGAACGGGTTGCCGGAGGGCTCCCGGCCGACCCGCTCCCACAGGCTGTCGCCACCCTCGGCCAGCGCCAGGGCGAGCGCGAAGACCTTGGTGATGGACTGGGCGGAGAACGGGGTCCGCCAGTCCCCGACCCCGACGACGTTCCCGTCGAGGTCCGCCACGGCCATGCCGAACTGCCCCGGGTCCACCTCGGCCAGGGCCGGGATGTACTCCGCGGGCGTGCCGCTGCCGACCAGGTGCCGCACGTCGGCCGCGATCCGCTCCAGCAGCTCCGCGTAGTCCGGGGCCCCGGTGTCCGCCACCGCCACCACCGCCGGCTAGGCCTTGGAGCCGCGGTGCAGGGCGACGATGCCGCCGCTGAGGTTGCGCCAGGCGACCTTGGACCAGCCGGCCTTCTGCAGCAGGGCCGCCAGCTCGGCCTGCTCCGGCCACTCCCTGATCGACTCGGCGAGGTACACGTACGCGTCGGGGTTGGAGGACACGGCGCGGGCCACCGGCGGCAGGGCGCGCATCAGGTACTCCGTGTAGAGCGTCCGGAACGGCCCCCAGGTGGGCTGCGAGAACTCGCAGATGACGACCTGGCCGCCGGGCTTGGTCACCCGGTACAGCTCGCGCAGCGCGGCGTCGGTGTCCTGGACGTTGCGCAGCCCGAAGGAGATCGTCACGGTGTCGAAGACGTCGTCCTTGAACGGCAGCTTCGTCGCGTCGCCGGCGGTCAGCGGCAGCCAGGAGTGGCGTTTCTTGCCCTCGCGGAGCATGCCGAGGGAGAAGTCGCAGGGCACCACGTACGCACCGGTCGCGGCGAACGGCAGCGAGGAGGTCGCCGTGCCGGCGGCCAGGTCCAGCACCCTGTGCCCGGGACGGGCGGCGACCGCCTTGGCGACCTCCTTGCGCCACAGGCGGGCCTGGCCGAGGGAGATCACGTCGTTGGTGAGGTCGTAGTTCGCCGCCACACCGTCGAACATGGAGGCGACTTCGTGCGGCTGCTTGTCCAGGGAAGCGCGGGTCACTGGCGTGGGCCCCTCAGGTGCGTGGTTGGTTCCGGTCCGTGTGCGTACGGGCCCATCCTCTCAGGCCGGCGCAGGCGGCCCGGCGGGGGCTCCGCCCGGCCGCCGGGGGACCCACCGCACGGAATGAGCCATTCCGATCCGGTGCCCCGGGAGAGCCCCAACCGAACTGGCCCCGAGGACAGTTATGACCAGAGCGACGAAAGGGGTTAACTGGGCGGGCGCGGCCCGGTGATGATCACCACCCGCCGGTTCCGGACCTCCGGTGGCCGGATCCCGAGGGGGCCGCCCCGAGCAAAGGGCTTCACCATGCCGGCAGGTCGTTCCACCGGTCGCTCCACGAACGCGGGCGCTCCCCCCGGACCGCGCGCCCGCCGCCGGGCCGAGCGGCGTCGGCGCCTGCGCCGCACCCTTCTGGTTTCGGCCACCGCCGTCGCCGCCGTCGCCGCACTGTGGACCGCCTGGCCCGAAGCGAAGAAGACCACCGCCGCCGACCGGGTGAGCACCGACCCGCGCCCCGCCGACGACCCCGGACGGGCCTCCCGCTCCTCCGGCGGCACCCACGGCTCCCCCGTACCCGGCGCCGCGGCCTCCCCGCCCGCGGCCCCGAAGCCGTCCGCGAGCTCCAAGGCACCCGTCCCGGCCACCGGAACCGGCTCGTTCACCGCCTCCACCCGCTCCGGGCAGCCGCAGGGCAAGGGCACCGCCCGCCGCTGGCGCATCGAGGTCGAGGAGGGCAGCGGAGTCGACCCGAACACCGCCGCCCAGGCCGTCGAGACCATCCTCGGCGACCCCCGCGGCTGGATATCCGACCCGGCGCACGGCTTCCAGCTCGTCGGCGCCGGCAGCCCCGTGGACTTCACCGTGAAGATCGCCACCGCCACCACCACCGACAAGCTGTGCGAGGTGGTCACCCCCGAGCTCGTCGGCGAGACCAACTGCCGCGCCGGACACGACGTCGTCGTCAACCTCAAGCGCTGGCAGGAAGGATCACCGCAGTTCAAGGGCCCCGTCGAGGAGTACCGGGCGCTGATCGTCAACCACGAGGTCGGCCACGAGATAGGCCGCGGCCACGAGACCTGCCCCGGCCCCGGCCAGCCCGCCCCCGCGATGATGCAGCAGATCAAGGGACTGCTCGGCTGCACGGCCAACGCCTGGCCGTACGACGGAAAGGGAACCTACCTGTCCGGTCCACCCGTCCCTTAGAGCGGGGAGAGTCGGAGAGTCGACGTCCGGGCCGTGACGGCCGGGGGCGAGGAGTGGAAACGTGCGCGTCGTCAGCTTCAGCGTCCCTGCCTGGTTCCCGGCCTACACGCCGGCGCAGAAGAAGGAAGCACTGCGGCGCGCGGTGCAGCTCACCGAACAGGAATCCGCCGTGTTCCTGTGCCTGGCCACCGGGGCCTCCAACGCGGAACTCGCCGACGGACTCCGACTGTCCGTCAGCACCGTCAAGTTCCACGTCCACAACATACGGACCAAGCTGGGCGGCATCAGCCGCCTCCAGGCCTGCGTTTTGGCCGCCCTCGCCCGCGAGGACGGCCGCCTCGCCGGACGCGGGCTCAGCGCCGGCGGTGCAGCAGCCGCCCGCCGATGACGGTGGCCACACAGCTCGTCGCGCCCACCGCCGCCAGCTCCTTGAGGTCCGCCGCCGCGAACACCGCGAACCGGGCCGGAGCACCCGTCCGGAGCACCCCGTGGAAGGCCTCCTCGACGTGCTCCCGCCCCGCGAACGGATCCAGCGAGGCCCCGGCGCCCCCACCGGCCGGCGGCAACAGCTCCAGCCCCGACCGGGCCACGGCCGTGCGCACCGCCGGAACCGTCAGCCGCCCCGCCACCGCCACCACGCCCCGGGCCAGCAGTCGCTGCGTCGCCCGCCGGGCGCTGTTGCCACGGCGGGCATCGGTCAGCCCCAGCGCGGCCAGCGCCTCCGCCCCGGTCACCGGCTCGGTGCCGAGCTCGGCGGTCTCGTACGGGTCGTCCGGGTAGTACGTCCCCTCCAGCAGCTCCTGCGCCCCGTGCACCAGCAGCCCCGGCGTCAGCACGCCGGGCCAGCGGCGGGTCCGCGCGTGCGGCCGGGCCGCGGCGAGCTCCTCGTACGGGCCGGTGCCCGCGATCCGGCCGCCCTCCACGAGGACGGCCCCGCCGGGCAGGGGCTCGGCCCCGCGCCCGGCGACGAGCAGCCCCGCGGTGTGCAGCGTCAGCAAGGCCGGATCACTCGGCCGCGATGAGCTTCAGCTCGGGGTGCGCCGTGCCGCCTTCGAGAGCGGTGGAGGAGATGTGCGAGACCACGCGGTCGTCGACCGGGTCGTTCGCCGGGTCGTCGTGCACGACGAGGTGCTCGTACGTCGTCGCGCGCTGCGCCGGGGTGCGGCCCGCCTTGCGGATGAGGTCGATGATCTCCTGGCGGTTGGAGCGGTGCTTGGCACCGGCCGAGGAGACGACGTTCTCCTCCAGCATGACCGAGCCGAGGTCGTCCGCGCCGTAGTGCAGGGAGAGCTGGCCCGCCTCCTTGCCGACGGTCAGCCAGGAGCCCTGGATGTGGGCCACGTTGTCGAGGAACAGGCGCGCGACCGCGATCATCCGCAGGTACTCGAAGACCGTCGCCTGGGTACGGCCCTTCAGACGGTTGTTCTCGGGCTGGTACGTGTACGGGATGAACGCGCGGAAGCCGCCCGTGCGGTCCTGCGTGTCACGGATCATCGCGAGGTGCTCGATGCGCTCGGCGTTGGTCTCGCCGGTGCCCATGAGCATGGTGGAGGTGGACTCCACGCCCAGCCCGTGGGCGATCTCCATGATCTCCAGCCAGCGCTCGCCGGACTCCTTCAGCGGGGCGATCGCCGTGCGCGGCCGCTCCGGCAGCAGCTCGGCGCCGGCGCCCGCGAAGGAGTCCAGACCGGCCGCGTGGATCCGCTTGATCGCCTCTTCGGCGGAGACGCCCGAGATACGGGCCATGTGCTCGACCTCGGACGCGCCGAGGGAGTGGATGACCAGCTGCGGGAACGCCTTCTTGATGGCGGAGAAGTGCTCCTCGTAGTACTCCACGCCGTAGTCCGGGTGGTGGCCGCCCTGGAACATGATCTGCGTGCCGCCCAGCTCGACGGTCTCCGCGCAGCGGCGCAGGATGTCGTCGAGGTCCCGGGACCAGCCCTTCTTCGTGTCCTTGGGGGCCGCGTAGAACGCGCAGAACTTGCAGGCCGTGACGCACACGTTGGTGTAGTTGATGTTGCGCTCGATGATGTACGTCGCGATGTGCTCGGTACCCGCGTAGCGGCGGCGGCGCACCGCGTCGGCGGCCTGGCCGAGGGCGTGCAGGGGGGCGTGCCGGTAGAGGTCGAGCGCCTCCTCCTTGGTGATCCGGCCCCCCGCGGCGGCACGGTCGAGGACAGACTGGAGAGCGGCCTGGTCGGTCACCGGTGCGTCACCCTTCGGCGGTGTGTCAAGAGATCCGGACCGAGCCAGCCTACGCCAGGGCCCGGCGCCGGAACTCACCGGCCGCGGGTCAGGTCCCCCTCCGGGTTCCCGGCCGCGGAGTCGCCCGACCGGTAGTGCAGCGTGCCGTTCGCGTTGAGGGTGAAGCGTTCGTCGGCGGAGCCGCCGGAGCAGATTCCGGGCGCCGGGTTGGGGCCGCCCGAGGTGTCCAGGAGCAGGGAGCGATCGGTGGCCGACACCAGCTTCCAGTTACCGGAGCAGTCGGTGCCGAAGACGGGCAGGACCGACTTGTCGCGGCCGACGACCTCGCCGACCCGGCCCGCCTTGATCGTGATCTCGAACTCGCTCGACACCCCCAGCCGGGCCGTGGTCACCGTGCCCTTCCAGGTGCCGACCAGCTCCTGCGGGACGTCCTGGCGGGCGCCCTGGGACGGTCGGGGCGTCGACGGCGGGGTCGGGCCCGAGGAGGACTGCGCGGAGGGCCCGGTCGCCGCGGCCGGCGGCGACGCGTGGTCCTGCGCGCCTCCCGTCCCGGGCAGCAGCCCCAGCCCGTACAGCCCGCCGGACAGCGCGGCCGTCACCGCGGCGGCCGCGACCACCACCGTGCAGCTGAACCGGCGCCCGGCCGCCGTCATGGTCACCCTGCGGCCGGGGGCGGTCCCCTCCCCGTCGGGCGCGGTGCGCGGCTGCGGAACCCCGCCGCTGCCGCTGCTGCCGCCGCCGGCGGTCTCCGTCGGGGCGCCGTACGGTCCCGCCGGGGCACCCGCCACGGGCCCGGCCGGACCCCCGAACGAGCCGCCGTAGGAGGGGTCGGGCGCACCGAAGACGCCGACCCCGACGGCCGCGGCCGCGCCCGCACCGCCAGCCGCGGCCTGCTCCCCGTAGGAGGGCGTGGTGGACGGGACCGGCCCGGAACCGCTCCCCGGCGCCCCCTCCACCGCGTCCGCCGCATCCACCGCGTCCAGGTCGAGCAGGGCCACCGCGGCGCGGCTCGCCTGCTCCATCACGGGCGCGGGGAGCCGGCCGGGGGCGCGCAGGGCTCCGTCGAAGGCCTCCGCCACGGCCTGCGGGGACGGCCGGGCCCCGGGCTCCTTGTCCAGGCAGGCCGCGACCAGGTCGCGCAGTTCGCCGGGCGGAAGGGCGTCCAGGTCCGGCGGCTCGTGGACCACCTTGTAGAGCAGGGTCACCGAGTTGTCGCCGGTGAAGGGGGGCCGCCCGGTCGCGGCGAACGCCAGCACCGCGCCGAGGGAGAACACGTCGGCGGCCCCCGTGACGCCCTTGCCGAGGATCTGCTCGGGCGACATGTAGCCGGGCGAGCCGACGGAGACCCCGGTGGAGGTGAGGGAGGTGGTGCCGTCCGTGGCCCGGGCGATCCCGAAGTCGATCAGTCGGGGCCCGTCGAGGGTCAGCATCACGTTCGACGGCTTCAGGTCGCGGTGGACGAGCCCCAGCCCGTGCACCGCCGCCAGGGCGCGGGCCAGCCCCTCGCCGACCGCCCGCACCGCGGCCTGGGGCAGCGGCCCGTGCGCGGCCACGGCGGCGCCCAGCGAGGGTCCCGCCACGTACCCGGTGGCCACCCACGGCACCGGCGCCTCCGGGTCGGCGTCCAGCACGGGCGCGGTCCACTCGCCGCCGACCCGCCGGGCGGCCTCCACCTCGCGGCGGAACCGGGCCCGGAACTCCGCGTCGGCGGCGAAATGCGGGTGCACGACCTTGACGGCGACCGTCCGGCCGCCCGCGCTGCGGCCCAGGTAGACCCGGCCCATGCCCCCCGCACCGAGCCGGCCCAGCAGCCGGTACGCACCGATGCTCCGCGGCTCGCCGGCCTCCAGCGGCTCCATCCCGGCCCCCTCCCCCGTGGTCCCGACGACGTGGTCCACCTCGTGGTCCACCTCGTGGTCCACCTCGTGATCCACCTTAGGGGCGCCGGGGGGACGCGGGGGCCGTTCCCGCGGGCGCGAACCCGCCGATGGTCCGGGCACCGCGGCGTCGCGCGCCCCTGCTTGTCCCATGGCCTGCCGTACGGGTGACCCCCACGCGCGGGGCGGCCGGGCCGGGCGGGGTGGGTGGGGCCGCAGGGGCGGCGGGAATTCCCCCGGCCTCGCCCGGAACCGGACCGGAGGGGTGAATTCGCGGCAACGGCGGCACGGCGCCGCGATGACAATACGAAGAAAGAGGGAATTCCCCGGAAGCCCCGGCCGGAACCCGGGCCACCGCCCGGTATTCCGATCATGCGACCGATCACGAAACGGAACACGGGCGGCGGCCCCGACGCTCCGCCGGATCCTTCAGGACACCTTCAGGAGCTCCACCGCGACATCTGCGGGATAGCCCGTCGACCGACCCGTGCGACGCGCGAATTCCCTTACGCCGGCGAGCTGTTCCGGCCCGAAGCGGAAGTCGAGGGTGGTGAAGTACCGCTCCAGCAGTTCGGCGTCGAAGGCCTCCCAGCGGGCCGCCTGCTCGGCGACCTTGGTGACCTCCTCCAGGGAGATGTCCCGCGATTCGAGGAAGGCCTCGTGCACCTGCCGGACGACGGCCGGCTCACGGTCGAGGTAGTCCTTGCGCGCGGCCCATACGGCGAACACGAACGGCAGTCCGGTCCATTCCTTCCACATCAGCCCCAGGTCGTGGACGTCGAGGCCGAGCCGGGGCGCGTCGTGCAGCGAGGCGCGCAGCGCGGCGTCGCCGATCAGCACGGCCGCGTCGGCCTCCTGCATCATCAGCCCCAGGTCGGGCGGGCAGGTGTAGTAGTCGGGCCGGACCCCGAACTGCTCGGCGAGCAGCAGCTGGGCGAGGCGCACGGAGGTGCGGGACGTCGAGCCGAGGGCGACGCGGGCGCCGTCCAGCCGGTCCAGCGGCACCTGGGAGACGATCACGCAGGACATCACGGGGCCGTCGCAGCCGACCGCGAGATCGGGGAAGGCGACGAGCCGATCGGCATTGCGGAGGAACTCCACCAGGGTGATCGGGGCGATGTCGAGGCGGCCCTGGACGAGGTGCTCACTGAGCTTCTCGGGGGTGTCCTTGGTCAGCTCCAGGTCCAGCAGGGTGCCGGTTCTGGCCAGCCCCCAGTAGAGGGGAAGGCAGTTCAGGAACTGAATGTGGCCGACCCGGGGCCGGCTGCGATAGACGTCCACATCGCGAGACTAGCCGGGAGCCCCGCGTCAGCCTTCGAGCGGGTGTCAAACGTCCGGGTGACGTGATCTTTCCCTCTGGTCTCGGCCGCGGGGTGCGTGCTAGGCTCGACGCAAGTTGCAGTTTGGTTTCCCTTGCAGTACGAAGCCTGCGGAGAATGTGACCCGCGGGCTTTAGTAGTTTTCAGACTTCTTAGCAGGTTCTGGAGCAGGGCGACCCTTTGGCCCATAGGAGGGCTCATGGCTACCGGAACCGTCAAGTGGTTCAACGCTGAAAAGGGCTTCGGCTTCATCGCCCAGGACGGCGGCGGCCCGGATGTCTTCGTCCACTACTCCGCGATCAACGCCTCTGGCTTCCGCTCCCTCGAGGAGAACCAGACCGTGAACTTCGACGTCACGCAGGGCCCGAAGGGCCCGCAGGCGGAGAACGTCACCGTAGCCTAATGGCCACGGCCAACCCCTCGCGGTTGGATCGCAGTACCTGAGAGCAGTACCCAAGGAGCCCTGCCTCCCCGTTCACACGCGAACGGGGGAGGCGGGGCTCCTGCCTTTTGCCGCCGGGCCGGGGCCGGGCTGGCACGGGCCGGGCCGGGCCGGGGTGCGGAAACGGCCGGCCGCCACCGGGTCGCGGTGGCGGCCGGCCGTCGTCTCGGGGGCCGTCCGGGGGGCCGGGCCGTTACGGCTTCACCGCGGGTGCCGTCGGAGACGGGGAGGGGGACGGTGTCTGCGGGGCCGGGGTCTCCGCCTTGGCGGTCACCTTCAGCTCCAGGACCAGGGCCACCTTCTCCTTGGTGATCAGCCGCAGGTGGTACGTGCCCGGGGCGACGTCCGTGGTCAGCAGCTCCGGCAGGGCGATCAGGCCGTCGGCGGCGGAGGCGGCCAGCTCCAGGCTGAACAGCTTCTCGCCGTCCTTGGCGCCCTTGAAGTAGGGGCCCGTCGCCTTCGCCGGGTCCACCGGGACCCACAGGCCGGTCGCCTTGTCCTGCTCCACCAGGCCGGCGGTCGCCTGCGTACCGGCCACGGCCTTGCCGCCGGCGGTCGCCTTGACCTCGATGCCCCGGACGGCAGTCCCGGCGACGACCTCCAGCGGCTTGCCCGCACCCGCGTCGGTACGCGTCAGCAGGTCGGCGACCGCCGGGACGGGCTTCGCCGAGACGACGCCCTTGAAGTTCACCGTGAACTGGGTGGCGGTGCCGTAGCCCGAGGCCCGCAGCGTGAAGGTGCCCGGCGTGGCTCCGGCCACCAGGCCCGGCGCGGCGGCGACGCCCTCGGCGTCGGTCTGCACCACCAGGTGGAGCCGACCCTGCGTACCGAAGTACGTGCCCGTCGTGTCGTTCTCGACCTCGAACAGGACGGCCTGCCCCTTGGCCGGCTTGCCGTCGCTGAGCACCGCCTTGACCCGCGGCACCGCGGTGAACGCGGCTCCGGCCTCCGCCTTGAGCTCGGTGCTGCCGAGCACCTCCACCTTGGCCAGGTACGGCACGGGCGCGGGCTTCTGCGGCTCGGCCGGCTTGGACGGGTTGGTGGGGTTCGTCGACGGCTTCGTCGAGGGCTGGGTGGACGGCTGGGTGGTCGCCCCGCCGCCGGTGGACGGCTTCGTCTGCGTGCCGGGGCGCGGGGTCGGCAGCACCGGGTTGGTGGGCGTCGGGTAGCTCCCGGTGGGCGGGTTGGGCACCTCGCCGACACCGTTCTGGTACTGCTTCATGAACCCGAGCACGGTGTTCACGTACTCGCGCGAGTTGTTGTAGCTGAGGATCGCCCGGTCGATCTGCGCCGGGTCGGAGAGGTTGCGGTCGCCCGCGCACAGGTACAGGCCGGCGCCGAGGGCCGCGTCGTAGATGTTGTTCGGGTCGCGCTTGGAGTCGCCGTTGCCGTCGGCGCCCCAGGTGGCCCAGGTGGAGGGGATGAACTGCATGGGGCCGACGGCCCGGTCGTAGGCCGCGTCGCCGTCGAACTCGCCCTTGTCGGTGTCCTTGATCTCGGCGAAGCCCTGGCCGTTCAGCTGGGGGCCGCGGATCGGCTTCTCGGTGTACCCGTCGGCCTTGAGCCCGTAGCCGGAGGCGTGGACCGACTCCACCCGGCCGATGCCCGCGAGGAGCTGCCAGGGCAGTTTGCACTTCGGGAGCGCGGCGGCGACCGCGGTCTCCGCCCGCTTGTAGGCGTCGAGGGCGGTCGCGGGGATCCCGCTGGCCCCCTCGCCCGCACCGGCGGCCGGCGGCACCGCCGGATCGGCGAGGTCGCCGGGCAGGTCCAGGCGGGCGTCGCCGCGGTCGGTGGCCTGGGGGCTGTCCGGGGTGGGCTCGGACTCGCCCGCGTCGGCCGTCGGCGGGTTGGTCACCACGGCTGCGGTCGTCAGGCTGGCCGCGAGCGCGGCCGTGCACAGGACCTTGCGCGAGGTGTTGACGAGGTGGCGGTGAAGCGGCTTCACAGTGCGGCGATCCCCCCAAGGCGGCCGGCAAGTTGTACGGCGGGTCGAGCCGTGAATATCCACTGTCTATCAGGTATTCGAAGGCGACTCACCGGCGCCCCGGGAGATGTGACACACCATTCGTCTCGGCTTCGTCCGGTACGGCGACAGAACGCCCAACGGGGGAGGGCCGCCGACGGTTATGCGCCAATAGGTGCTTACTTGACGGCTCTTGTCCATTCCATGGCGGATTGGGGACGGACACCCGAAGGGCGACCGGGGCGGGGACGGGGGGCCGGGCGCGCGTTCGACTAGATTCGGCGCACATGACAGCAGAGGCCCATGAGACGACCTTCCGCGCCCGCGCGGACCGCATGCGCACCCTGGGGGTGTACCTGCTCATCGCAGCGGGCGCCGTCTGGCTCTGGCTCGCCTACCAGCTGCTGGCCCCCTTCACCGTCAACTACGGCTCCAGCCGGAGCACCGACTGCGCCTCCCCCGTCTTCTACGACGAGGGCGACGGAAGACGGCGCTCGTACGCCGACGCCGAGGGCCAACGCTGCGCCACGGAACGGGATCCGGCTGACCTCCTGGCCCTCCTCACCCTCTCCGTCCCGCTGGCCGCCGCCGGCACCTTCCAGTACACGAGGGGCACGGTGGCCCTGGACCTGAGACGGCACGAGGAAGAGCTGGCCCACCTCAGGGCGGAGCGAAAGGCCTGACGGCGGACGCTTGAGGGAGCGCGGGCGCCCGGGCGCGGCTCCCGGCCGCCCGCCCCGCGCCTCACTACGGTGGTGCCGTGGTGACCGAGCCGATCCGCACCCCCGACCTGGCCGACCGCCCCCACCAGTTGACCGTCGAGCGCGCGATGCTCGCATCGCCGCACGCGCTGTACCTGGCGTGGACGCAACGGTTCGACCGCTGGTTCGCCGCGCCGGGCTCGGTCCTGATGCGGCCCGAGGTGAACGCGCCGTTCTTCTTCGAGACCGAGTTCGCCGGCGACCCTCAGACGCCACGGGCCCGCCATCCGCACTACGGGCGCTTCCTCCGACTGGAACCCGGCCGACTGGTGGAACTGACCTGGGTGACGGGCCGCGCCGGCACGGCGGGCGCCGAGACGGTCGTCACCGTCCGCCTCGGCCCCCACCCCATCGGCTCCCGCCTGCACCTGACCCACGCCGGCTTCTACGACGAGACGGCCCGCGACAACCACGCGACGGCGTGGCCCGAAGTGCTGGCCCACCAGGACGAGGTGCTGGCGCAAGAGGGGTGAGGGGGCGGCGGCCGGCGGGGCGCCGACTACCCCTCCCGCTCCCGCCGCTCCTCCCCCACCTCCGCCAGGAGCCGCGCCAGTTCCTGCGGGCGGGAGAACATCGGCCAGTGACCCGTGTCCAGGGTCCGCAGGGTCCAGCTGTCGTTCTTGAGGAGTTCGGCCGCCGCGGGCGGCGGTTCGGGCCCGTCCAGCAGGCACTTCACGTACACCGCCGGGAGCTCGCCCAACGAGCGGGCGAGTGCCGCCGGTTCCGTCAGGGTGGCGCCCGGGTGCGGGGTGGAGCCGGCCACGATGCGGGCGATCTGCTCCTCGTCCAGGCCCTGGCCCGCGCAGTCGGCCGCCGTCAGCGGCGGCCAGAAGCCGTCGTTCGCCTCGACGGAGGCGACCACCTCGGCCCCGCCCGGCCAGCCGGAGACGAACGGCTCCCCGTCCACCGGCACGTCGGCGTCGACGAAGACCACCCGGGCCAGCCGGTCGGAGACCAACTCGGCGGCCTGGCCCACCGGGACGCCCGCGTAGCTGTGTCCGACCAGGACGACGTCGTGGAGGTCCAGGCGCTCGACGACGTCGACGATGTCGTGCACGTGCGTCTGCTGGCCCGCCCAGGAGCCGGTCGCACGCCGCTCGGCGAGGCCGGACAGCGTCAGCGGGTGGGCGTCGTGGCCCGCCGCGCGCAGTTCCTCCACCACCGCGTCCCACGCCCATGCCCCGAGCCATGCGCCGGGTACCAGTACGAAGTTCCCCATGGGCGTCACCGTATACGAATGAATGTTCGATCGCATATTCGACCATGCGTTCGGGCAAGGCTTCCCACCTGCGGTCATTCCTGCGCCGGGCAGGACCGCGTTCCGCCCGGCAGGTGGCCGTCGATCAGGAAGTCGTCGACGTAGCCGCGCACGCACGTCGAGCTGCCGTAGCCCGTGTGCCCGTCGCCCTTGTAGTCGATGACGACGGCGGAACCGAGGCGTTGGGCGGTCTCCTCGGTCCACCGGTACGGGGTCGCCGGGTCGCCCCGGGTGCCGACGAGGAGCATGCGCGGGGCGCCGGGCCGGTCGATCCTGCGGATGAAGTCGGTGCCGGCCGGGCGCCCGTAGCAGGCCAGGACGGTCAGCAGCTGCCGTGGCCCGAAGACCGCCGAGGCCTGCCGGAACTCCTCCCGCAGGCCGTCGATCCGCGCCGCCACCGCCGCGGGGCTCTCCTCGTCGCTGCTGCGGTCGGGATCGTCGGCGCAGTTCACGGCGGTCATCGCGGCCACGGCGTTGTCGGCGGGGACGCGACCGGGCGGCCGTGCGGAACCGCCCGCATCCGGGTCCTGATCCGTACCCGCGCCCTCCTCCGCGCCGGCGGGGGAGCCGAGGTGGAGCAGGCCGCGCGGGTCGCGCTCGCGCTCGACCAGGGCGAGGGCCTTGGCGAGGGCGGGCCACAGCTCCCGGGAGTAGAGGGCGCTGCCGATGGTGGTGGCGGCGTCCTGCCCGGTGAAGAGGGCGCCGTCCGCGTCGACGAGGGGAGCGACGTCGAGCCGGGCGACGAAGGCGGCCACGTCCTCCTTGGCGGTGCGGGTGTTCGTCCCGTACACGCAGCCGGGCTGACGGGTGCACCAGGACAGGAAGTTGTCCAGGGCCTGCTGCTGGCCCTGCGCGGTGGCGAGGGCCTGCTCGACGCGGGATTCGGTGAGGGTGTCGACGCCGTCGAGGGCCATGCGGCCGACCCGGTCGGGGAACTGGGCGGCGTACACGACGCCGAGGCGGGTGCCGTAGGAGAAGCCGAGGTAGTCGAGCCGGTCCTCGCCGAGGGCCCGGCGGACGAGGTCCATGTCCCGGGAGGCGTGCACGGTGCCGATGTACGGCAGGACCGGCCCGGAGGCCCGTTCGCAGCGCGCGACGACGCCGCGGACGGCGGCGAGCTCGTCCGCGGGGTCGTCGGAGTCGACGGGGTCGGGGTCGAGCGAGCCGCCGCAGCTGACGGGGGCGCTGTGACCGACCCCGCGGGGGTCGAAGGCGACGAGGTCGAAGCGTTCGCCGAGTTCCGCGAGGTCCTTGGCGTGGGCGGCGAGGCCCTCGACGCCCGAGCCGCCGGGCCCGCCGAAGTTCAGCAGCAGCGAGCCGCGGTGCCCGGCGCGGGGTCCGTTGGCCGGTATCTCGGCGAGGGCGATGCGGAGGGTGCCCTTGGCGGGGGCGGAGTGGTCCAGCGGCACGGTGAGGGTGCCGCACCGCATCCCGGCGGGCACGGGCCGTACGGGGCAGGCGCCCCACCGGATGCGGGGCCGGCCGGAAGACGGGGAATCGGAAGGGACGGCGGACGCGCGAACGAGCACAGCAGCCGATCCGGATGTCGCCGCGGGACCGGCACCCGGCACGGCGGCGACGGCGGTGGACACCAACAGGCAGCCGACGCCGACCGCGGCCCCGGTACGGGAACGCGAGCGGGAACGGGAACGGGAACGGTGCACTGCACCCTCCTCGGGGCGGCCCCCCGATCCGTCAGCCCACGATAAACGCCCGGGCCCGCCCCCGCCGCCCGAGAACCGGGCAGCCACCCGCAGCCCACCCCCGACCTGCACGAACCGGCCAAACGGGCGACCCCGGCGTCAGGTTCCGGACACACGACCAGCCGCAGGCCACTGGAGGCGGGCAGCGGCTCCGCCCCTGATAGCGTCGCGAAGACGTTCCAAACGACCACGAACCACCGACAAACGCCGAAACAAGCACTGCGGGGGGGGTACCACCATGGGGTTCGAGCAGGATGGGAGTCAGGCGCGGTTCGCCGCGGCAGACCAGGCGGCAATGCGGCTGAACTCGGGACAGCCGCCCGGCCCGCTGTTCCCCGGCACCGGGGACTTCGCGTCGACACCGGCGGAGAAGAAGGCCGCGGCGAACACCATCGAGACCGAACTGGAGCCGAACACCAAGAAGGCCGGCGACCACGCCGACGAGGCCTCGAACAACACGGTCAAGGCCTTCGACGGCTGGAGCACGGCAGCCGGCCTGAAGAAGGCGCTGGAAACCTGGGACCGGCAGGTGATCGGCTTGATGGGCCGACTGGCCTCGGAGAAGACCGCGCTGCGCGGGACGTCGAACATGTTCCTGCGCAACGACATCACGACCGGTGAGGGCTTCAACCTCGTGAAGCCGTCGTCGGAATCGAAACTGAACGGGCTCTAGGCGGCGGGGGCAGGAACCATGTTGACGTACCACGAGGTCATGACGACCGACTTCGGACAGCTGTCCACGGCCGCAGCCAAGTGGGATGCGATGGCGGGCGAGTTCAAGAAGGTCGAGGAACGCTACCGGGACAGCGTCGAGAAGATCACCATGGGGGGTCAGACCTGGAACGGTGTGAGCGCCAGCGCTGCCCACACCAACTTCGCGGGCACCCGCTACGAGTACTCGGCCGCGCAGACGCAGGCGAAGGCGATCGCCAGCCTGCTGCGTGACGCACACGAGCAGTTCACCGACCTGAAGAAGAAGGTCGAGTCCGCCCGCGACGACGCGGTGAAGGCGGGCATGAAGGTGTCCGAAGAGGGCCGGTGCAGCTTCGACTACTCCAAGGTGGACGCGGCCACTGCGAACGCCGCCCGGCACGATCCGGACCTGAAGAACGCCGAGAACTCCTGGACGCAGCACATAGCCGGCGCGGTCAAGGCCCTCGACGACGCCGACCAGGGCGTGAAGATCGCGCTGGAGGCGGCCTGCGCTGACGGCTACGGCGACAAGAACGACACCACCTTCGGCACTGGCTTCAACGGCAAGGCGCAGGGTGACGTCGAGGTGTACGAGGCGCGGAACGCCGAGAGCATCGCCACCCGCCTGGCGGGGGGCGAGAAGATCCCTGCGGCCGAGATGGCGGAGCTCCAGCGGTCCTTCCGCGACAACTCGGGCAAGCCCGAGTTCAGCCAGGTGTTCATCAACGGGTTGGGGGCGAAGGGCACGATCGAGCTGACGAACCGGCTCAGCGACGAGATCCACGTCAAGAACCCCGCGAACAAGGGGGACTACACGGATCTGCAGAAGGGCCTCGGGGCGACGCTCGCCTCGGCGACGAAGGACCCGAACTCGGAGACGTACAAGAAGTTCCGGGCCGACATGCAGAAGGAGGGCCTGGAGCGCCGGAACACCTCCTTCACGGATCTGCGACTGGAGAAGGCGTACGGCTACCAGTCGCTGGTCACGCTGATGGGCCAGGGCGGCGGGGACTACTCGAAGCAGTTCCTGCACGACATGGGCGACGACATCATGAAGGCCGAGAAGGACCGCAAGGACATCTGGGTCATGAAGGGCGGCGAGTACGACGGGGAGCGGACCGGCTGGTTCGCCAACGACCCGATGGACGGGCTGCTCGGCGTGATGAGCCACAACCCGGAGGCGGCGGCGTCCTACCTCAAGGACGAGGACCGGATGAAGCACCTCATGGACCGCAACTGGGAGGTGGTGCTGGAGGCCAACGAGCACGGCAACTCCGTGCACTACTCCGCCGCACTCGACAAGGACGACCGGGCGGGCTTCGGCGCCGCGCTGCTGGCCGGTGCCACCGGCATCGACCCGTCCTCGGACAACCCGAAGTTCGTCGAGCACTCCGCCGACAACAAGGCCGTCTTCAAGAACGCGATCAGCGAGTTCGCGGAGGCCGGCGACGACCTTCCCGAGTCGCTGCGCGAGCCGATGGCGAACGTCCTGGTGAACCACGCCGGCACGGTGCACGAGGTCACCAGCAGCGTGGACATGCGCTCCCTGCCGGTGGAGCAGAACGACATGTACGAGGTCATCAAGCAGGTCTCCAAGGACCAGGAGGCCTACGGCGCGCTGAACTACGGCATCAACCAGGCCATGGTCCACGAGATCCACGAGCCGAACCAGAAGCACCCGGAGGAATCCCTGGTACGGGCCGGCCGCACCGTCGGTTTCCTGGAGGAGGCCCGCACCGCGGCCGTCGGCCCGGCCGAGAAGGCCGCTTGGGACGACAAGTGGATGTTCGACACGGCGATCGGCTACCTGCCCGCCTATGACGCGGAGGTCCAGGCCGGCTTCGACTACGTGGTCGACAAGTGGCTGGCCGACGAGCAGAAGCACATCGACAAGGGGTACGAGGACAAGACCTACGAGGCATTCCAGAAGCGCACCAATCAGCTGATGGCGCTGACCGACGAGTGGGTGAAGCAGCACGACAAGGACGGCAGCCGGTTCGACCACCAGTCCACGATGGACGAGGCCGCCGGGGCCGGCGCGGCCCGCGCCAAGGCCGTCGCCCCGCCGGAGAGCGGGGCTGCCGAATGAGGCGGGGCATAACTGCGGTCGCCGCCGGTGCCGCCCTCCTCCTGTCCCTGGTGGCCTGCAGCACCGTCGACGAGGCCATTCCGGGGACGATCTGCGGCACACCCATCTCCCCGGACCTGTCCGGTCCCCTGTTGCGGCCGCACGGAAAGATCGCAGAGGCCAGCAGGGTGGACCGGAGCCAACCAAAGGTGACAGCGCCGTGTGTCGTCACCGTGGACGGTGAACGCGCGCTCAACTTCCGGTTCGGCTGGCATGACGGCCCACCAGGGGACCTGCTGGCTTCCTCCCGCGAGAACAAGGTCCTGGAGCTGACGGAACCCGCCAGGGTGGACCTCGGCTTCGAGGACTCCGTACTCGGTAACGAAGGCGCCACGGCCACAGCCCCCTGCAAGACGGCAGGCGGCGACCACTTCACCCTCACGATGCAGGTGGAACGGGCCGACAAGATGAAGCAGGACCTGCGGCCCGCCGTCGAGGCGTTCATGCGCGCCTACATGGCGGAGACCCTGAAGACGCTGAACTGCGGCTGACGTACACGGAGGGGGCTCACGCCTCGATCCCCCTCCTCCGTCAGTCCTCGCGGTACAGCTCCTCGATCTCCGCTTCGTGGTCCCGGACGATGGCTGTCCGTTTCAGCTTCAGTGAGGGTGTCAGGTGTCCCCGGGCCTCGGTGAACCCTCCCGGCAGGATCGTGAACCTGCGGATCGACTCGGATCGGGACACCAGCCGGTTGGCGTCGTCCACCGCGCGCTGGAGCTCGGCCCGCAGTTCCTCGTCGCGGACCAGTTCCCGCATCGGCACGCCTTCCTTCCTCCGCATCGCCCGCCAGTGGGCGAGCCCCTCCGGTTCGAGGGTGATCAGCGCGGTGACGTACGGCCGGTTGTCGCCGACGACCAGGCACTGGCCGACGAGCGGGTGGGCCCGCAGCCAGTCCTCCAGCGGGGCCGGGGCCACGTTCTTGCCGGCGGAGGTGATGATCACGTCCTTCTTGCGGCCGGTGATCGTCAGGTACCCGTCGGCGTCGAGTTCGCCGATGTCCCCGGTGGCGAGCCAGCCTCCGACGAGGAAGGGGCCGTCGCCCGGGGTGTCCGCGGCGGCCGTGTTCCAGTAGCCGGCGAAGACGTGTCGGCCCCGGAGCAGTACCTCGCCGTCCTCCGCGATCCGCACGGCCGTGCCGGGCAGGGGCCAGCCGACCGTCCCGAGCCGTGGTTTCTGCGGCGGGGTCACGGTGCTGGCTCCGGTCGTCTCGGTGAGCCCGTAGCCCTCGAAGACCTCGATACCGGCCCCGGTGTAGAAGGCGGCGAGCCGCCGCCCGAGGGGTGAGCCGCCGCTGAGGACGTAGCGCACGCTCCCGCCGAGTGCCGCGCGGATGCGCCGGTAGACGAGGGGGTCGTACAGGGCGCGGGCCATCCGCAGCCCCAGCCCCGGGGTGCCCTCTTCGATCGTTTCGCCGTAGCGCTGCGCGATGCGTGCGGCCCGGTCGAAGGAGGAGGCGCGGCCCATCCGTTCGGCGGTGACCCGGGCGGTGTTGTAGACCTTCTCCAGCACGTAGGGGATGGCGAGCAGGAACGTGGGCCGGAAGCCGGCGAGGTCGGCGAGCAGGTCCTCGGTCTGCAGGCTGGGGGCGTGCCCGAGCCTGACCCGCGCGCGCAGGCATCCGATGGCGACCATGCGGCCGAAGACGTGGCTGAGCGGCAGGAACAGCAGGGTCGATGCGGGTTCGCTGCTGACGGACGTGAAGACGGGGTGCAGTAGTTCGACGGCGTTGTCGGCTTCGGCGAAGAAGTTGGCGTGGGTGATGACGCAGCCCTTGGGCAGGCCGGTGGTGCCGGAGGTGTAGATGAGGGTGGCGACGGAGTCGGGCGTGCGGGCGGCGCGGCGGGCGTGCACGACGGCGTCGGGTACCTGTTCGCCGGCTTTGACGAGCCGGGCCAGTGCGCCGGTGTCGAATTCCCACAGGTGGGCCAGCCAGGGCAGGTTGGGCCGCTCGGCACTGAGGAGGCGGGCCTGGGTGGTGTCCTCGACGGCGCAGGCCACGGCGCCGGAGTCCTGGATGATCCAGCGGGCCTGGAGGGCGGAGGAGGTGGGGTAGACGGGTACGGTGACCAGTCCGGCGGCCCAGGCGGCGAAGTCGAGCAGGGTCCACTCGTAGGTGGTGCGGGCCATGATGGCGATCCGGTCGCCCTCCCGCAGCCCCTCGGCGATGAGTCCCTTGGCCACGGCCAGGACCTCGGCGGCGAACTGGGCTGCGGTGACGTCGCGCCAGGTGCCGTCCTGCTGCTTGCGGGAGAGGACGGCGGCGCCGGGGGCCTCGCGGGCGTTGTGGAAGGGGATGTCGCCGAGCGATCCGCTGGCCGGGACCCCGGCGAGCGCGGGTACCTCGACCTCGCGCACCACCCCGTCGACGACGGTCCTGACGGGCTCGACCAGCTTCGGCACGGTCTGCAGTTCCACGGCGCTCCTTCTCGGCTCGGCACGGGGACGCTGAGTTACCGGCGGTAATGTACGCACGGGTAACCGCGCTGAACACCCCTCGTGCGAACCCGCACGGAACTCCCACCGAACCCGCCGCTCCCTTCCCCGAAGCCGCCGCCCCGCCGACACCCGGCCGGCACCCGGCCGTGCGGCGGAGCCCCGTTGGCCGGAAAGAGCCGATTAGCATGCCCATGACCACCGAGGGGGCGTGCAGTGACGTACCGGCGCGAGAACATCGACCTGCCCGAGGACCGTGGCTGCCTGCAGTGGGCGCTGGGCCTTCCGCTCGGGCTCGTCCACGCGCTGGACGCCTTCCTCGCGCAGGCCGCGGTGCGCTACGGGCCGCAGGGCGTCTGGGACGACCGCGGGTACACGAGGATCTCGGCGGCGTGCTTCACGGTGGTCTGCCTGAGCGGGCTCGCGCTGCTGGTCACCCTGATCCCGCCGGTCCGCCGGACCCTGGGCCCGTGGTGGCTCGCCCCGCCCGCCCTCCTGGGCGCGATCGCCTGGATCCGCATGGCGACCCTGGAGTAGAGCCGCGCGGGACACCCCGTAGGCCCGCACGCAAAGGCCGCAGCCCCCGACCGGTCGGCATCGGACCGGTCGGGGGCTGCGGCGCGTGGGGCGGTGGCGCCTGTCAGGCGGCGGCCACCACCGGGGCGCGCTCGTCCAGAGGGGAGGACGAGGCGCTGTCGTAGGCCTTCTTGTCGAGGATCCCCTCGCGGGCCGCGACCACGACGGGGACCAGGGACTGGCCGGCGACGTTGGTGGCGGTGCGCATCATGTCCAGGATCGGGTCGATGGCCATGAGCAGGCCGACGCCCTCCAGGGGCAGGCCCAGGGTGGACAGGGTGAGGGTCAGCATGACGGTGGCGCCGGTGAGGCCGGCCGTGGCGGCGGAGCCGACCACCGAGACGAAGGCGATCAGCAGGTAGTCGGTGACCGTCAGCTGCACGTCGAAGATCTGCGCGATGAAGATCGCGGCGAGCGCCGGGTAGATCGCGGCGCAGCCGTCCATCTTGGTGGTGGCGCCGAACGGGACGGCGAAGGAGGCGTACTCCTTCGGGACGCCGAGGCGCTCGGTGACCTTCTGGGTGACCGGCATGGTGCCGACGGAGGAGCGGGAGACGAAGGCCAGCTGGATCGCGGGCCAGGCGCCCTTGAAGAACTGGATCGGGTTGACCTTGGCGACGGTCGCGAGGAGCAGCGGGTAGACGCCGAACATCACGAGCGCGGAGCCGATGTAGACGTCGGCGGTGAAGGTCGCGTACTTGCCGATGAGCTCCCAGCCGTACGAGGCGATGGCGGTGCCGATGAGGCCGACGGTGCCGACGGGGGCGAGGCGGATGACCCACCACAGGGCCTTCTGCAGCAGCTGAAGAATCGATTCGGCGACGTTCAGGACCGGCTGGGCCTTGTCACCCAGCTGGAGGGCGGCGACACCGGCGACGGCAGCGAGGAAGACGATCTGAAGGACGTTCAGCTCGGTGAACGGCGTGACGACGTCGTTCGGCACGATGCCGGTCAGGAAGTCGATCCAGGAGCCGGTGCGCTTGGGCAGCTTGCCGTCCTGCGGGGTCAGGCCGGTGCCCGCGCCGGGGTTGGTGAGCAGGCCGATCGCGAGGCCGATGCCGACGGCGATCAGCGACGTGATCATGAACCACAGCAGCGTGCGCGAGGCGAGGCGGGCGGCGTTGTTCACCTTCCGCAGGTTGGTGATGGACACCAGGATCGCGAAGAAGACGAGCGGGGCGACGGCCAGCTTCAGCAGCTGGACGAAGATGTCGCCGACCTTCTCCAGGGTGGTGGCGAGCCAGCTGACGTCCTGGGTGCGGGCGAGCCAGCCGAACAGGACGCCGAGCACGAGACCGGTGACGATCTGGGCCCAGAAGGGGAACTTGAAGGAGGCCTTGGCGGGGGCCTGAGGGGTCGCGGACACGAACACTCTCCGGGTGGGGGTAACGCGCAAAGAAGAGGAGGAAACGAGGGGGGTGCTGGACTCAGCGACAGCCGCAACAGGCCGCGGACGCGCGGCGGCAGAGGTCGACGTGCAGGCGCGCCACGAGCGGGATGCTCGCGGTCAGGTGGTGCGCAACTGGGGTCAACATGTTTAACACGCTAACACTTTCCCTTTGAGAACCTCAAAGATGCACTTTGAGACAGGGTCGCACCGCACCCTTCTGCCCGCCTCCGGAGAACACCAAGCGCCCCTGCACTCGGGGGTGTTCCCGGTGCAGGGGCGCTCGGACGTGTGAGGAAGGTAACCGGCGGCCGGCGGCCCGGCCGGACGGGCCGGCCAGGTCGGGTCGGGTCGGGCCAGGGGCCCGGTCCGCGCCGGCCCGGGCCTACGAGCTGACGCGCGCGGCGTCGTCGGCCTCGTCCTCCTGCGAGCGGTTCGCGGCGAGCCGGTCCTTCGCGCCCGCGACGCGGCCCGCGATCTGCGCGGACATCTCGTCGCGCTGCTTGCGCAGCAGGACGAAGGACAGCGGCGCGGAGATCACCAGGGCGAGCAGCACGACCCAGGCGACGTTGGCGTCCCCGAGCCCCGCGGGCACCCAGCCCACGTTGACCAGGACCGCGACGAGGACGAGGCATCCGACGAAGATGCCCAGACGCATCGCGGTGTAGCGGATCGTCGCGCTCGGCTTGAGGGACACGGTGACCCCTTCTCTGTGTCGTCGGTACGTCGTCAGCGTGCCCGTCCAGTGAAGCACGACCCCGACGGCGGCCGCGCCGTCGGGGTCATCACCGGACACGAACCGCAGATCGGACACCCTGCGCCCGGCCCGGCAGCCACACCGCAACCCGCACCCGAACCCGAACCCGCACCCGGGCCCCGCACCGCCGGCCGCTCAGTGCAGCGGCAGCAGCATCGTGATGTCGTCGCGGTCGTCGCCGGGGGCCACCCGGATGGCGTCGGGGACCCGGCCGACCTCCTTGTAGCCGCAGGCCGCGTAGAAGTGCTCCAGCCCCAGTCCGCCCCGGCAGGTGAGCCGGACGGCCTCGATGCCGTCGAGGCTCCGCGCCGCGTCGGCGACGGCCTCCATCAGGGCGCGCCCGGCCCCCCGGCCCTGGAGGTCGGGGGCGACCATGACGGTGTAGGCCCAGACCCAGTGGGTCATCAGCCGATGGGTGTTGAGCGCCAGGAAGGCGCAGGCGCGGACCCTTCCGCCCGCGTCCCGGCCGACGACCAGGCGGTGACGGCCCTCGGCCATGGCGACGAGGTGCTTGACCAGCTCGGGGCGGATGTCGTCCACCGTGACGGGCGGGACGAATCCGACCGCGCCGCCGGCGTTGGACACGTCGGTCCAGAGCTCGGCGATGCCGTTGCGCAGGGCGGGGTCGACGACCGGGTCGAAGGTGAAGCTGAGAGCCACCCGGGGAGAGTATCCCTTACCCACGCTTCCGGGCACCGAAAAGGCCCCGGTCCCCCCGACGGGACCAGGGCCTTCGGCCGGCAACCGGCTCAGACGCGCATCGCCTGCGGCGTCTCGCGCAGGTTCGCGTCCGGGCCGGGGTACTCCCGGATGACCTCGTACCGGGTGTTGCGCTCGACCGGGCGGAAGCCGGCCTCGCGGATCAGCTCCAGCAGGTCGTCGCGGCTCAGCTTGTTCGGCGTGCCGTAGTTGTCCGCGTCGTGCGTGATCTTGTACTCGACGACCGAGCCGTCCATGTCGTCCGCACCGTGCTGCAGCGCCAGCTGGGCGGTCTGCACGCCGTGCATCACCCAGAAGACCTTCACGTGCTGCACGTTGTCGAAGAGCAGCCGCGAGACCGCGAAGGTCTTCAGCGCCTCGGCCCCCGTGGCCATCGTGGTCCGCGCCTGGAGGGTGTTGCGGACCTTGCCGTCCTTCATGTCCACGAAGTCGTGCTGGTACCGCAGCGGGATGAAGACCTGGAAGCCGCCGGTCTCGTCCTGGAGTTCGCGCAGCCGGAGCACGTGGTCCACGCGGTGGCGCGGCTCCTCGATGTGCCCGTAGAGCATGGTGCTCGGGGTCTTGAGGCCCTTCTCGTGCGCGAGCCGGTGGATCCGCGACCAGTCCTCCCAGTGGGTGCGGTGGTCGACGATGTGCTGGCGGACCTCCCAGTCGAAGATCTCCGCGCCGCCGCCGGTGAGGGACTCCAGGCCGGCCTCGATCAGCTCGTCCAGGATGTCGGAGGCCGACAGCCCGGAGATCGTCTCGAAGTGGTGGATCTCGGTCGCCGTGAACGCCTTCAGCGAGACGTTCGGCAGCGCCTCCTTCAGCGCGGACAGCGAGCGCGGGTAGTACCGCCACGGCAGGCTGGGGTGCAGGCCGTTGACGATGTGCAGCTCGGTGAGGTTCTCGTTCTCCATGGCCTTGGCCAGGCGCACGGCCTCCTCGATGCGCATCGTGTACGCGTCCTTCTCGCCCGGCTTGCGCTGGAACGAGCAGTAGGCGCACGAGGCGGTGCACACGTTCGTCATGTTGAGGTGGCGGTTGACGTTGAAGTGGACGACGTCGCCGTTCTTCCGCGTGCGCACCTCGTGGGCGAGCGCCCCGAGCCAGGCCAGGTCGTCGGACTCGTAGAGGGCGATGCCGTCCTCACGGGTCAGCCGCTCGCCGGAGCGAACCTTCTCCTCCAGCTCACGCTTGAGCCCAGCGTCCATCGGCCGGTCGCCTCCTTGTGTGTCCTGTGCCCTGTAGCGCTCTGCGCACTTTCGCCCCGTACGGGAGCGCTCTTGCCCAACCCCGCAACCGTACTCTTAGCGCTCTTCGGGCAGATCCCCGACCCGGTTCTCCCACTTGGTGGACAGCACGATCGTCGTACGGGTCCGCGAGACGCCCTTGGTGCCGGAGAGCTTCCGGATGATCCGCTCCAGGCCGTCCACGTCGCTGGCGCGCACCTTGAGCATGTAGGAGTCGTCGCCGGCGATGAACCAGCAGTCCTCGATCTCCGCGAAGTCGCGCAGCCGGCGGGCCACGTCCTCGTGGTCGGCGGCGTCCGAGAGGGAGATGCCGATGAGCGCGGTGACGCCGAGGCCGAGGGAGGCCGCGTCGACGGTCGCGCGGTAGCCGGTGATGACGCCGGCCGACTCCAGCCGGTTGATCCGGTCGGTGACGCTCGGACCGGACAGGCCGACGAGCCGGCCCAGCTCCGCGTACGAGGCGCGTCCGTTCTCCCGGAGTGCCTGGATGAGCTGCCTGTCCACCGCGTCCATATACCTGGAGCCTTCCATTGTTCGGCGATCCTGCGATCTTACGTATAGAATCAAAGGCGCACAGGGTCAACACCCTGTGAATCTTTCAACAGATCAGTGACGATCTTCAGGAGTGGTTCACCCGTGTACACGATCGAGATGGCCTACGCGCACATGCGACAGCTCCAGGAGCTGGCCAACCGATCCCGCACCGACCAGCCCGCCGCCGCCTACCGCGTCGACCAGACCCGCAAGCCGCACACCCGCGCCGCGAAGAAGCGCTAGTCACCGCTTGCCTCCCGGGGGCGGGAGCCCGCACCGAGCTCCCCCTCCCACCGGCGGTACAGCTGGTGCGGCACCCCTGCCGCGTCCAGCACCCGCCCCGCGACGAAGTCCACCAGGTCCTGGATGTGCGTCGCACCCGCATAGAACGCCGGAGAGGCGGGCAGGACGATCGCGCCCGCCTCGTCCAGCGCCACCAGCGCCTTGAGCGTCTGCCCGTTCAGCGGGGTCTCCCGCACCGCGACCACCAGCCGCCGCCGCTCCTTGAGCACCACGCTCGCGGCCCGCTGCAGCAGGTCCTTCGACAACCCGAGCGCCACTCCCGCCACACAGGCCGTGGACGCCGGCACGATCAGCATCCCCTTGGCGGGGTACGAGCCCGAGCTCGGTCCGGCCGCCAGGTCACCCGCGGACCAGTACCGGACGTCACCCTCCGGCACCTCGAACGTCCCCGGCTTCCCGTCGGCCCCCCTGGCCAGCCACTCGCGCAGGTCCGCGCGCCAGTGCGCGTCGCGGAAGGCGATCCCGGTCTCGTCCAACAGGGTGAGCCGGGCGGCCCGGCTCACCACGAGGTCCACACTCTCGCCCGCCGCCAGCAGCCCTCGGATCACCGAGGCCGCGTACGGCGTCCCGGACGCCCCGGAAACCCCCACCACCCACGGGGTGCGCTTGCGCTCTGTCATAACTCCGAGACTATCCGGCCACACCGGGCGGGCACTCGTTAAGGTGTGCCGGACGTTCCCCCGGGGAACGGTGCACGACACACAGGGGGCGAAGCCGATGAGCAGCAGCACGATCGAGCCGCAATGGAGCCGGACCGAGCGGACCAAGGCCGCGGCCAAGCTGATGCTGGGTTGGGTGGCCCTGCTGTGGGTCCTGGAGGCGGTCGACTACGCCACCGGGCACGCCCTCGACCAGTACGGGGTCGTGGCCCGCGACCCCGACAGCCTGACCGGCATCGTCACCGGGTCCTTCCTGCACTTCGGCTTCGACCACGTCGCCTCCAACAGCGTCCCGCTGCTGGTCCTCGGCTTCATCGCGGCCCTGTCCGGGATCCGTCGCTTCCTCGCGGTGTGCGGGATCATCATCCTGGCCGAGGGCATCGGGACCTGGCTGATCTCGCCGCCGAACACCATGACCCTCGGCGCCTCCGGAGTCGTCTTCGGCCTCTTCGGCTACCTGCTGGTACGCGGCTTCGTGGAGCGCAGGGTCCTCGGCATCGCCGTGTCCCTGGGCGTGGCCGCCGTCTGGGGCAGCACCATGCTCACCGGCGTCCTCCCGATCCACGAGGGCGTCAGCTGGCAGGGCCACCTGTGCGGCCTCGCGGCCGGCATCGCCACGGCGATCCACCACCGCCGCCCGGCCCCGACCCGCCCGGCGGATCCTCAGCTGATCAGCTGACGGCGGAGGGGTCCACGGGCAGCCCGGAGGTGTCGATCGTGAGCTTGCCGATGCCGGTCTCGACGACGACCGTCTTGCCGTAGGCGAGGGTGTCCGTCCCGAGGTACCCGTCGGGGCCGGGGTTCCAGAACATCACGCAGTGTGCCTTGTAGGGGTCGAAGACCAGGTAGTGCGGGATCCCGCGGCGAGCGTAGGCGCGCCGCTTGACCTCGTAGTCGTTGTGGCGGCTGCTCGGGGAGACCACCTCGACAGCCAACTCGATCAGGTCGGGCGAGTAGGCACTGTGGTTCTTCGCCACTTCAGCGGCCGGGATGACGGCCAGGTCGGGGCAGAACTCGTTGTCGCCGTCGAACGGAATCGCAACGTCGCTGAGGAAGCCCCACTCATCGGACATCTGGGGCTTCAGCGCACTCCACAGCTGCCAGATGGTGGCATTGTGGTGCGGCTTGAGCGGACTCATCACGATGGCGCCCTCGACAATCTCCATCCGGTAGCCCGGGAACATGTCCTCGAACCGGCTGAGCTGTGAGTGCAGGCGGTCGCTCTCCGAAACGGTCACGTCGGCCTCCCTGTCCATGCACTCGATGGTAGGCCGCACGCTACGCACACGGGCAGATCGCGCACACCGTGATCCGGCCCGGCTCACTCCTTCGTGCTACAGGCTCAGGCCGCGGACCACCAGGTCCGCAAGGGCGCACACGAAGAGCACGATGCCGATGAAACCGTTCACCGTGAAGAAGGCGCGGTTCAGGCGGGACAGGTCGTGCGGGGTGACGATGGTGTGCTCGTAGAGGAACGCCGCCACCACGACCACCAGGCCGATCCAGAACAGCACGCCCGCACCGGTGGCCACCGCGTACCAGGCCAGCAGGGCCGTGGTGACGGCGTGGGCGCCGCGGGCGCCCCACAGCGCGGCGGGGACGCCGAAGCGCGCCGGGACGGACTTGACGCCCTCCGCCCGGTCGGCGGCCACGTCCTGGCAGGCGAAGATCAGGTCGAAGCCGCCGATCCACACGCCGACCGCGAGGCCGAGGATCACCGCGTCCCAGGACCAGGTCCCGGTGACCGCGAGCCAGGCCCCGACCGGGCCCATCGCCTGGGCCAGGCCCAGGATGGCGTGCGGGAAGTTCGTGAACCGCTTGCCGTACGGGTAGACCACCATCGGCACCACCGCGACGGGCGCCAGCACCAGGCACAGCGGGTTCAGCAGCGCCGCCGACCCGAGGAACACCGCCAGCGCGATCCCGGCCCCGGTCCACGCCGAGCGCACGGACACCGCGCCGGTGACGAGCTCGCGCCCGGCGGTGCGCGGGTTGCGTGCGTCGATCTCGCGGTCGATGATCCGGTTCGCGGCCATGGCGAAGGTCCGCAGGCCGACCATGCAGACGGTGACGAGCAGCAGCTCGGTCCAGTGCATGCTGCGGTCGGTCTGGAACATCGCGGTCAGCGCGGCGATGTAGGCGAAGGGCAGCGCGAAGACCGAGTGCTCGATCATCACGAGCCGCAGGAACGCCTTCACCTTGCCGGGGGCCTGCGGCGCGGCGGGGCCGGGGCCGACGACCCCGTCGGCGGTGGTCATCATGCGAGGCTCCTCCGGAAGTCCTCCAGGTCCGCGAGCAGGTCCGCGGTCGCCACCGGGCCGGTGGTGAGGGTCCATGCGGCCGCCTCGTGGCCCTCGGGCGGGTTCACCCGGGCGGTGAAAGCCCAGCCGTCGCCCGCCGGGGCGGCGTCGAGGTGCAGTACGTCGCCGGCCTCCACCGTGAACGGCTCGGCAGCGGCAAGGGCCGCCTGGAGCTGCTCGGCGAAGCCGTCGGCCTCGGTGTCGCGCAGGCCCGGCAGTTCGAAGCCGTCGCCTTCACCGTCGTGCTCGGTGAGCAGGGCCCAGACGTTGCCGGGGCCGGCGAACTCCTCCGGGGAGACGCCCGCTTCCCGCGCCGCCCGGACGAGGTCCGGGTCGGCCGGGTCGAGCTGCGGGCGCACCAGGGCCACGTACGCGGTGTCGTCGCCGATGAAGAGGGCCGGGCCGGCCATGGCGTCGGTGCTCACAGGCCGTACTCCTGCCAGCGGCGGTCGACGAGGGCGGCCGTGGCCGGGTCGGACTCGACCATGTCGGGCCAGCCGCCGTCGCGGGTGTAGCCCTCCTCGGGCAGCTTCTTCGTGGCGTCGATGCCGGCCTTGCCGCCCCAGAACTGCTGGTACGAGGCGTGGTCCAGGTGGTCCACCGGGCCCTCGACCACCGTGAGGTCGCGGGAGTAGTCGGTGTTGCCGAGGGCCCGCCAGGACACCTCGTGGAGGTCGTGGACGTCGCAGTCGGCGTCGACGACGATGATCAGCTTGGTCAGCGACATCATGTGGGCGCCCCAGATGGCGTGCATGACCTTCTGGGCGTGCTTCGGGTACTTCTTGTCGATCGAGACGATCGCGCAGTTGTGGAAGCCGCCCGACTCGGGCAGGTGGTAGTCCACGATGTCCGGCACGATGATCTTCAGCAGGGGCAGGAAGAACCGCTCGGTGGCCCGGCCCAGCGGCCCGTCCTCGGTCGGCGGCCGGCCGACCACGATCGACTGGAGCAGCGGCCGCTTCCGCATCGTGATGCAGTCGATCTTCAGCGCGGGGAACGGCTCCTGCGGGGTGTAGAAGCCGGTGTGGTCGCCGAACGGGCCCTCCGGGAGCATCTCCCCCGGCTCCAGCCAGCCCTCGATCACGACCTCCGCGTTGGCCGGGACCTGGAGCGGGACCGTCTTGCAGTCCACCATCTCGATCCGCTTGCCGGCGACGAAGCCCGCGAAGAGGTACTCGTCGATGTCGCCCGGCAGCGGCGCGGTCGACGCGTACGTCACGGCCGGCGGGCAGCCGAAGGCGATCGCGACCGGGAGCCGTTCGCCGCGCTTGGCGGCGACCGCGTAGTGGTTGCGGCTGTCCTTGTGGATCTGCCAGTGCATGCCGATGGTGCGCTTGTCGTGGCGCTGGAGGCGGTAGAGGCCCAGGTTGCGCACGCCCGTCTCCGGGTGCTTGGTGTGCGTCAGGCCGAGGTTGAAGAAGGAGCCGCCGTCCTTGGGCCAGGTGAACAGCGCGGGCAGCCGGTCCAGGTCGACGTCGTCGCCGGTGAGCACGACCTCCTGGACGGGGGCGGCGTCGCCCTTCACCTTCTTCGGCGGGACGTGCACCATCGAGCCCAGCTTGCCGAAGGCCTCGCGGACGCCGATGAAGCCCTGCGGCAGCTCCGGCTTCAGCAGGCCGCCGATCTTGTCGCTGATCTCGCCGTACGACTTCAGGCCGAGGGCCTTGAGCAGGCGGCGGTCGGTGCCGAAGACGTTCATCGCCAGGGGCATGTCCGAGCCCTTGACGTTCTCGAACAGCAGGGCCGGACCGCCCGCTTTGTTCACTCTGTCGACGATCTCCCCGACTTCCAGGTACGGGTCGACTTCGGCCTTGATGCGCTTGAGGTCGCCCTCCCGCTCCAGGGCCCGGAGCAGCGAGCGGAGATCGTCGTAAGCCATAGGGGCCAGTATCCGTCACCGACTAACCTGGACCCGTCACCGGGGCCCCGCGCGGGTCCCCCGTCAACGCCGGGGAGTCGGTCCCACACCGTGCTGCGCTATCTGCCGTTCCTGCTGATCATCGCGCTGACCATCTACGCCTTCATCGACTGCCTGAACACCCCGGAGGAGGAGGTCAAGCACCTCCCCAAGCCGGTCTGGGTGCTGATCATCCTGCTCTTCTCGATCGTCGGGCCCGTCGTGTGGCTGGCGGCGGGCAAGCAGCGTTCCGCGGTCGCTGGCGGCCGGGCGCGCCGGACGCGGTGGGTGGCCCCGGACGACAACCCGGAGTTCCTGCGGTCGCTCGGCGAGGAGCAGCGCAGGACCCGGGACGCGGATGCGGAGAAGGACCGAAACGAGGACGCCGGCAAGGACCCGGACAAGGACTAGGGCTGGGGACGGGGCCGGGCCGGGGGCCGGTTCCGGGGGCGGGCCACGGGTCCGGGCCGGTCTAGGTGCGGGAGAAGGCCGCGTAGCGGCCGCGGAGCTCCGCCCACCGGGCGTCGGTCCAGTGCGACCAGTCCGCCGGGTGGCCGTGGAGCGCGGCCTCCAACAGCTCGAAGTGGTGGTGCCAGCCGGCGAGGGCGTCGAGCCGGTCCTCCTCGGTGCCGCCGCGCTCGGCCTGGAAGCGGATCACCGTGGAGTCCGTTCCGACCGGGTCGAGGTGGAAGCGGAGCCGGCCGTGTTCGGTGACGGTGTACTCCACGACCCGTTCGACGTCCCAGGCCGTGACCCGGCCGGAGACGGTGGTGCCGGTGTTCAGCCAGCGCAGGGTGACCGCCCCGCCGAGCCTGCGTTCCAGGACGTCCGCCGCGGCCAGCCAGCCGCGCAGTCCGGCGGCCGTGCTCAGTGCGGGCCACAGGTCCTCGTACGCGCAGGGCAGGTGCACCTCGAAGCGCAGGAGCCAGTGGTTCTCGCCCCGGTTCTCGCTGGTGGCATGAGTCACAGGGGTCATG
Source organism: Streptomyces pallidus (ex Mingjun et al. 2026) (assembly GCF_051550185.1). NCBI lineage: Bacteria > Bacillati > Actinomycetota > Actinomycetes > Kitasatosporales > Streptomycetaceae > Streptomyces > Streptomyces pallidus (ex Mingjun et al. 2026). The sequence continues at coordinate 3,466,273 of NZ_CP196181.1, forward strand.
CCACCAGCGTGCCACCGTCGGGGCTCAGACGCCCGCGTACGAGTGCTTGCCGCTGAGCAGGATGTTCACGCCGTAGTAGTTCCAGATCCAGCAGGCGAAGGCGAAGAGGGCGAGGTAGGCGGCCTTGCGGCCCTTCCAGCCGGCCGTCGCCCGGGCGTGCAGGTAGCAGGCGTACGCCACCCAGGTGACGAAGGACCAGACCTCCTTGGGGTCCCAGCCCCAGTAGCGGCCCCACGCGTCGCCCGCCCAGATGGCGCCCGCGATGATCGTGAACGTCCACAGCGGGAAGACGGCCGCGTTGATCCGGTACGAGAACTTGTCCAGCGAGGCCGCGGACGGGAAGCGCTCCAGGACCGAGGTGGCGATCTTCGAGGGGGTGCCGCCGGAGGCGAGCTTGGTCTCGTAGGAGTCGCGCAGCAGGTACAGGACGGCGCCGGCCGCGCCGATGTAGAAGACCGCACCGCAGAAGATCGCGGTGGAGACGTGGATCCACAGCCAGTACGAGTGCAGGGCCGGGACCAGCTGGTCGCTGTCGGTGTACAGCCAGGTGGTGGCGATGCCGAGGTCGAGCAGGACGGTGGTGACCAGGATCAGGCCCAGCCAGCGCACGTTCTTCTTCAGCGCGAGGAGCACCAGGTACGCGCCGACGGCCACCGTGGAGAAGGTGACCGAGAACTCGTACATGTTGCCCCAGGGGGCCCGCTGCACGGACAGCGCGCGGGCGACCACGCCGGCCGCTTCGAGGAGGAAGCCGAGGACGGTCAGCGAGACCGCGATCCGGCCGTACAGGTCGCCCTCGGCGGTGCCGCCGGCGGCGCCGGGGCCGTCGGGGACGTCGCGGGTGCCGGGCGCGGACCGGGTGACGACCTTCGGCCTGTCGAGGACGGCGGTGCCTCCGGTTTCACCGGCTCCACCGGAGCTTCGCGCCCCCTGTCGGCGGACCTGCACGGCGGGCGCGGCGGCGCCGCCACCCGCCCCGTCGGTCAGTGCGGCGGCCGTACGGGCCACCTTGCTGCGGCTGCCGAACGTCCACTCGGCGATGTGCGCGAAGAAGGCGAGCATGTAGACCGCCATCGACGAATAGACCAGGTAGTTGCTGATCTGCGCCAGGTTCTCGTTGACTTCGGCTGCGAGCGGCGTCATCCGCGCTCTCCTTCGACGGTTTCCTTGACGGGTCGGTCGGGCGCGGTGGGCGCCTGATCGTGCAGGGCTGCGGCCAGCTGCCCCAGCTCCTCCGGGACCTTCGCCGACTCGCTGCGGCCGAGGCCGGCCATCTCGACGACGGTGGTGCCGTCCTCGCCGCGCACCGCGCGGACCCAGACGCGGCGCCGCTGGATGAACAGCGACGCGGCCAGGCCGCCGATGGCGGCGACGGCGCCGGCGAGCGCGAGGGCGCTGCCGGGCTGGCGGGTGACGGAGAACGTCGCCCAGCGCTCGATGCCCTCGAACTTCACGACGCCCGCCCCGCCGGGCAGCTCCATGGTCTCGTTGGGCAGCAGCCGCTTCTTGAACAGCTGCCCGTTCTCGTCCTTGAACTCCTGCATCTTGGAGGTGTTCAGCTGGTACACGTTCTGCGGCAGGCCCGAGTCCACGCCCAGGCTGCCGTGGTAGGCGCTCAGCGCGAGGACGGGGAAGTCCAGTTCCGGGAACTGGGAGAGCATCGTGCCCTTGCCCTCGCCGGCGAAGGTCGGCACGAACATGGCGTTGAAGCCGAGCTGCTCCGTCTTGCCGTCCTTGTCGCGGTAGCCGTCGGTGACCTTGACCGCGCCGGAGGAGCTGAGGTTGCTGTCGAACGGCAGCATCGGCACCGCGTCCCGGAAGATCACCTTCCCGGTGGGGTCGGTGACCGAGATGACCGGCGCGTAGCCGTGGCCGAGGAGGTAGACCTTGGCGCCGTCGACCTCCAGCGGCTTGTTGACCTGGATCTCCCGCTTCTGCGGCGCACCGTCGGCGCCCTCGCTGAAGGTGACGTACGCCTTGAAGTCGCGGGCCGTGCCCTTCTGCGGACCGGACCTCTCGAACGAGGCGTCGAACCTGTCGAGGGTGAAGGAGAACGGCGGCAGGTCGTCGGGGGTGAAGAAGCTGCCCGACTTGAAGTCGTCGTACTGGGTGAGCGTGTTCGAGAAGCCCTTGCCGCGCAGCACGAGCTTGCCGCCCTCGGACTTGAACAGCTGCCCCCAGGCGAAGGCGACCAGCATCACGATCAGCGCGACGTGGAAGACCAGGTTGCCGGCCTCGCGCAGGTAGCCCTTCTCCGCGGCCACCGAGGACGAACCGGCCTCGGTGCGGAACCGGCGGCCGCCCAGCAGCTTCCGGGCGTGCGCCAGGACCTCCTCGGGGGCCGTCGCCGTCCGCCAGGTCGTGTACGCGGGCATCCGGTCCAGGCGGCGGGGCGCGCCCGGCGGGCGGCCGGTGAGCTGGCCGACGAACTGCCAGCTGCGCGGGACGATGCAGCCGATCAGCGAGACGAACAGCAGCAGGTAGATCGCGGAGAACCACACCGAGCTGTACACGTCGAACAGCTGGAGCTTCTCGGCGACCGGCACCCAGAAGGCGTTGTCCTTCTTCCACTGGGCCACCTTCATCGCGTCGACCTGCGTCTGCGGGATGAGGGAGCCCGGGATGGAGCCCAGCGACAGCAGGAAGAGCAGGATCAGCGCCACCCGCATCGAGGTGAGCTGCCGCCAGAACCAGCGGACCCAGCCGACCACGCCGATACCGACGGGGCCGCCGGCCTCCTCCGCGGGCGCGGTGGACAGCTGCGCACCGGCGGCGGCCTCGGCCGAGTCCGCGGCGCCCTCGGCCGGTTCGGCGGCGCCGGCCGGGTCCGGGGTGTCCTCGGACGGGTTCGGCGCCTCCGCGGGCGCCTTGTCGGTCGTACTCATATCCCTGTAGTCCTCAGATCCCCACCGTGAAGCCTTGGGTCCAGTTCTGCATGTCGCTGACGATGCTGCTCCACAAACCTGTGACGAGCAGCAGACCGGTCAGGATCAGCATGCCGCCGCCGATGCGCATCACCCAGGCGTAGTGCCTCTTCACCCAGCCGAACGCACCGAGCGCCCTGCGGAACGCGACCGCGGCCAGGATGAACGGCAGGCCCAGGCCCAGGCAGTACGCGACCGTCAGCAGCGCACCCCGGCCGGCACTCGCCTGGTCGAGGGAGAGCGTGTTGACGGCGGCCAGCGTCGGCCCCATGCACGGCGTCCACCCGACCCCGAACAGCACCCCCAGCAGGGGCGCGCCCAGCAGGCCGCTCGCCGGCTTCCGGTGGAACCGGAACTCCCGCATCGTCAGGCCGGGGATCGCCCCCATGAAGAACAGGCCGAGGACGATCACCAGCCCGCCCATGACCCGGGAGATGATCTCCTTGTTGCCGAGCAGGACGTTGCCGAACTGCCCGAACAGCGCCCCCGACGAGACGAACACCGCCGTGAACCCGAGGATGAACAGGCTCGCCCCGGCCACCATGCGCCCGCGCCGCGCCTCCGCGAGGTCGGCCCCGCTGACCCCGGTCACGTACGAGAGGTAGCCCGGCACCAGCGGCAGCACGCACGGCGAGAAGAACGACACCAGGCCGGCCAGCACCGCGATGGGCAGCGCCAGCAGCAGGGCGCCGCTGAGGACCGTGGTGTTCACACCGGCCTGCTCGGCGGCCAGGGTGAGGACAGGGGGGACCACGAGGTCACTGCTCCGCGAGCAGCGGGTCGATCATCGACCGCAGCTGCGCGTCGTTGACCGGGGCCAGCGTGCGGGCGGCGATCCGGCCCTCCTTGTCGAGGACGATCGTGGACGGGATGGCCTGTGCGTTGAGGGTGCCCGCGGGGAAGCGGAGCATCAGCTTGCCGTCCGGGTCGTACAGGCTCGGGTAGGTGATCCCGAAGTTGTCCTCGAACGCGGCCGCGTTCTGCTTGCTGTTGTCGCGGGTGTTGATCCCGACGAAGGCGACCGGCTTGCCGGCGTCGGCGAGCTCCTTGGACACCTGCGCGAAGTACTTGGCCTCCGCCCGGCAGGGCGGGCACCAGGAACCCCACACGTTGAGGACGACGACCTTGCCCTTCAGGGCGGTCGTGTCGAGGCTCTCCCCGTCGACGGTCTCCCCGTCGAGCTTCGGCGCCTGCGCCCGCTCACCCTTGGCGACGGTCGCGATGCCGCTCGGGCCCGTCACGTAGTTGCCGCCGTTGGACCCGGACGGCTTGCCGTCGGAGTCGGTGCACGCCGTGAGGGTCAGGGCGCCGACCGCGGTCACCGCGGTCAGCAGGAGGGCGCGGCCGCTGGACGAGCGGCGGCGGGGGGCGCGGCCAGTTCTCATGTGAAAAGTTTCGCATGAGCGATTTGCCGATCTTTCGCGCCCCCCGCGGGCGCCGACAAGCCCCTGGTCAGGCCAGGGGCGGCCAGTCTCGGCACGGACGTCAGGCGCCGAACGCCTTCGACTTGCCCTTCACCGGCTTCGCCCCCGCCAGAAGGTGCGCCGGAACCAGGTCCCGGGCCGGCTCGCTGTAGCCCACCGACACCAGCTTGTCGCCCTGGAACGTGAACGACGTCAGCGAGGCCAGCGTGCACTGCCGGCGCCGCGGGTCGTGCCACAGCCGGCGCTTCTCCGCGAAGCTGCGCACGATCCAGATCGGCAGCTGGTGCGAGACCGCGACGGCCTCGTGGCCGCGGGCCGCGTCCCGCGCCGCCTCGATCGCACTCATCATCCGGACGACCTGGTCCACGTACGGCTCGCCCCACGACGGCTTGAACGGGTTCGTCAGGTGCTTCCAGTTCCCCGGCTTGCGCAGCGCGCCGTCACCGACGCCGAAGGTCTTGCCCTCGAAGACGTTCTCCGCCTCCAGCAGCCGCGCATCGGTCGCCAGCTCCAGGCCGTGGCTCCGGGCGACCGGCGTCGCCGTCTCCTGCGCCCGCTCCAGCGGGGAGGACACGACGTACGTGACGTCCCGGTCCTTCAGGTGGTCCGCGACCCGCTCCGCCATGCGGCGGCCCAGCTCGGACAGGTGGTAGCCGGGGCGGCGGCCGTACAGGACGCCGTCCGGGTTGTGCACCTCGCCGTGGCGCATCAGGTGGACGACCGTGATGTCGCTCATGCGCCGGCCTCCGGCTGCGCCTGCGCGGCCGCACGCGCGGCGGCGGGCAGCGCCGCCGCGATCCGCTCGACGGCCGCCTCGTCATGGGCGGTGGACACGAACCACGACTCGAACGCCGACGGCGGCAGGTACACGCCCTGCGACAGCATCGAGTGGAAGAACGCGTTGAAGCGGAAGGCGTCCTGCGTCTTCGCCTCGTCGTAGTTGCGGACCGGGGCCTCGGTGAAGAAGACGGAGAACATGTTGGACGCGGTCTGCAGCCGGTGGGCGACGCCCTCCTTGGCGAGCGCGTCCGTCACCAGGCCCTGGATCTGCGCCGACACCGCGTTCACCTTGTCGTACGCGGCCTCGTCCAGCAGGCGCAGCTGCGCCAGACCGGCCGCGGTCGCGACCGGGTTCCCGGAGAGCGTGCCCGCCTGGTAGACCGGGCCGGCCGGGGCCAGGTGCCCCATCACGTCGGCGCGGCCGCCGAACGCCGCGGCCGGGAAGCCACCGCCCATGACCTTGCCGAACGTCATCAGGTCGGGCTTGACGCCGTCCACCCCGTACCAGCCGGCGCGACTCGTCCGGAAGCCGGTCATGACCTCGTCGGAGACGTACAGCGCGCCGTTCTCCCGGCACAGGTCGGCGAGCCCCTGGTTGAAGCCCTCGGCGGGTGTCACCACGCCCATGTTGCCGGGCGCCGCCTCCGTGATCACGCAGGCGATCTCACCGGGGTGCGCGGCGAACGCCGCCCGCACCGCTTCGAGGTCGTTGTAGGGGAGCACGATCGTGTCGCCGGCCTGCGCACCGGTCACCCCGGGCGTGTCCGGAAGCGCGAAGGTCGCCAAACCGGAACCGGCGGCGGCGAGCAGCGCGTCCACATGGCCGTGGTAGCAGCCGGCGAACTTCACGACCTTCGACCGGCCCGTGAACCCGCGGGCCAGGCGGATCGCCGACATGGTCGCCTCCGTACCGGAGGACACCAGGCGGACCTGCTCGACGGGCTCGATGCGTGCGACGATCTCCTCGGCGAGCGCGACCTCGCCCTCGCCCGGCGTACCGAACGAGGTACCGCGGGCGACGGCGGCCTGGATGGCCTCGACGACGGCCGGGTGGGCGTGGCCGAGAATCATCGGCCCCCACGAGCAGACGAGGTCGACGTACTCGCGGCCGTCGGCATCGGTCAGGTACGGACCGGTACCGGACACCATGAACCTGGGCGTTCCACCCACGGCGCGGAAGGCACGCACCGGAGAGTTCACGCCGCCAGGCGTCACGAGGGACGCACGGTCAAAGAGAGTCTGCGAGACTTTGGCTTCATACGGGTACGGGTAGCTCACACCAGCCATGGTCTCATCAGGCCGCGACCGACTTGCGGACGGGCGTTTCACCGCGCCGCCCGGGGGGAGGTCACTGCCATGATGATCGGGCTGCGTGGCGGGACCCGCGCAGCCGTGACAGGCAAGACCAGTCGGGTGGAGATATGCAACGCGGTGGTGGACCGGGCGAGGGTACGGACGACCTCGACCCGAAGCGCGCCCGCGAGGCCCGCGAAGCCCGCCGCCGGGGCAGGCACCGCCGCCGGGCCGCGGACGCGGCCGAACCCGTGCCGGCGCCGTCGGACGACCAGGACGACGACCAGCCCAGGGGCCGCGGCATGGGCGTGACGTACAAGTACTTCGGCGCCCCGGACGGGGCGACGGCCGCCCGGGTCCCGGTGACCATGCGCCCGGAAGAGCTCGGCGGCGACGAGCTCGGCATGGGCGGCATGTTCACCAAGATCAAGCCGGAGACCATGGCCGCCATGGTCCTCACCGGTATCCAGGGAATACCCCTGCACAAGGTGCCCCCGCTGGAGCTGGTCGTGCTCCACCCCGACTACGCCGTGGTGAAGCTGCCGACGACGGTCGTCGATCCGCTGCGCGACGTCGGCGAGGAGTCCGTCGGCGCGGCGGCGTTCATCTGGTCGACGGTCCCGGACCGCGGCGGCCCCCGGGACGCGTTCAACGTCTACCAGTTGCTCCACGAATGGCAGGATTTCAGCCAACGCCTCCACGAAGCGGGACACCAGCCGTACTGCCTCGTCTGGCCCTGACGACGAGACCGGCGCACCAGCGCCCGACCACGACCGAGAAGGCCCGGCCCGGGGCCGACCGAAACCGACCCCCGGGCCACCACCGGCCACCCACCACTCAGCCCGTGGTCAGCACCAGCCGGCCGCGCGTCCCGGACTCCGCCAACTGGACGTGCGCCTCGGCCGCGTCCGCCAGCGGGATCTCCCGCGCCACCCGCAGGGTCAGCGCACCCTCCCCGACCAGACCGGACAGCTCCGCCAGGTGCGCACCGTCGGGCGCGACCTCCTGCTCGACCACGGTGACCCCGCGCTCCGCGGCCGGCCCCCCGTGCGGCCGCAGCCCCACGTACACGCCCCCGTCCCGGACGAAGCCCAGTGCCTCCGCCCCGAGGACGGCCGCGTCCACCACACCGTCGACCGGCCCGACCGGGGCGCCGCCGCGCGGGACGAACACCGTCGCACCCAGCGACCGTACGAGCTCCTCGTCCTGCGGACCCGCCAGGGCCGTCACCACCAGCCCGGCCCGCGCCGCCAACTGCACCACGAGCCCGCCGACCACCCCGGCAGCACCGGTGACCAGCACCGAGGAACCCGGAGCGAGCCCCAGCAGCCGCACGGCCCGCCCCGCGGTCAGCCCGCTCAACGGCAGGGCAGCAGCAGCCACCGCATCCACACCGGCCGGAGCCGGAGCCAGCGCCGAGGCGTCGAGCACCACGTACTCGGCATGCGTGCCCAGCGGCTTGACCGGCCCGTACTGCAGGCCGATCACCTCCTGGCCCACCGCCCAACCACCGACCCCCGCACCGAGCGCGTCGACCTCACCGGCCACGTCCCAGCCGAGCCCGATCCGCTGCCCGCCACCACCGAAGACCCCGGCGCGCACCGCCCCGTCCACCGGATTCACCCCGGCGGCCCGGACCCGCACCCGCACCTGCCCGGCCCCCGGCTCGGGCAGCGGCACCTCGACGACCCGCACCTGCTCGGGCCCGCCGAACCCGTCGATGACGACCGCCCGCATGGTCCGCACGCTCTCACCCATGACCTCTCCACCCCTTCCACGACGGCCCACCCACACCCCAAGACCCCTCGCCCTGAAGCCAGTTGACTCATCAACCCCGGTCGGCCGTTCCGACACGCACTAACCTAAGGAGAGGTACTCTCCTTCCGTAAGTACGCACTTGGGAGTGCGTACCCGACCCGGAAGTGGGGACCCGATGGCCACCCGTACCGCCGCCGCCCGCCGCGAGGAAGCCCGCTTCGCCTACGACGCCTTCCTCAGGGAATGCCCCACCAGCCAGCTCCTGGCCCGCATCAGCGACAAGTGGGTCGGCCTCGTCGTCGCCGCCCTCGGGCAGGCCCACGACGGCTCCATGCGCTACAGCGACCTCGGCCGCAAGATCCCGGGCGTGAGCCAGAAGATGCTGACCCAGACCCTGCGCTCCCTCGAACGCGACGGCCTCGTCACCCGCACCGTCACCCCGACCGTCCCCGTCCGCGTCGACTACCGGCTCACCGAGCTCGGCGCCAGCCTCGGCTGCCTGCTGTCCTCCGTGAAACTGTGGGCCGAGAACCACTTCGACGAGGTCAGCGCCCACCGCACCGCCTACGACCAGGCCACCGGGACCTCGTAAATCCGCCGCGCCAGGACACCCCCCGATGGCATCCTGGCAGCGTGAACGGACCCGGCATCCATCTGACCCTCGCCCCCGAGCTGCGCCTCTTCGCCCCGCCCAGCCGGCGGACCGACCGCGTACCGACCCCGACCGACGGGGCCTCCAGCCTCGGCCACGTCGTCGAATCCGCCGGGGTCCCGCTCACCGAGGTCGGCCGCCTCCTCGTCGACGGCCACGAGGTCCCCGTCTCGTACGTGCCGCGGGCCGGGCAGTCCGTCGAGGTCTTCGGCGTGGACCGCCCGCAACAGATCACCGGCGCCCCCCTCCGCTTCCTCCTCGACGTACACCTCGGCACCCTCGCCCGCCGCCTGCGCCTGCTCGGCGTCGACGCCGCGTACGAGAACGAGGACATCGGCGACCCCGCCCTCGCCACTCGCTCCGCCGACGAACAGCGCGTCCTGCTCTCCCGCGACCGCGGACTGCTGCGCCGCCGCGAAATCTTCGCCGGCGCCTACATCTACAGCGACAACCCCGACGAACAACTGCGCGACGTCCTCGGCCGCTTCGCCCCCACCCTGGCCCCGTGGACCCGCTGCACCGCGTGCAACGGCCCGCTGCGGGAGGCCGACAAGGAAAGCGTCGGCGACCGTCTGGAGAGCGGCACGCACCGCTCGTACGACGTGTTCGCGCAGTGCACGCAGTGCGAACGCGTCTACTGGCGCGGCGCACACCACGCCCGCCTGGAACGCATCGTCACGGAAGCGGTGGAGGAATTCGGCGGGGTATCCACCCCCTGACCCGACCCGAAAAAGGCCCAGACGCCGAACCGACGCGAGCACGTAGCGATCTGCCGCGCCTACCAGCCCAGACGGGGGATAGCCGCCGAACTGACGGGAGCACGTAGCGATCTGCCGCGCTACCAGCCCCAGACGGGGGCCAGACGCCGAGAAAAGAGGAGCGCGTAGCGATCTGAGGCGTCTGCGGGGGCTGGATGGGCTGGTGGTCGACATTTCGCGCAGGTACGGGGCTGGGGCTGTCGAGGGGGCGTCGAGGGGCCGGCTTCGGTGGTCCTGGGGGCGCAGGGCCTGGGCAAGGCGGAGCCGGGGGGGCTGCTGCTCTGGCGAGGGCTGTCCCTCGAACCGTCCCCTGGCCATCCTTCGGGGGCTTCCCGGCAGCTCTTTGGCATTCCGGTGCGGGCCGGCTTGTCAAGGGTGGCCGAAGGCCATCGCGCAGCGACGCGACCGGAGGGAGCGCCCTTTACTGGCCGGCCCGCACCGGAAGGACGATGGGCGGCCGGGAAGCCCCCGGATGCTTCTTCGATGCCGGCCGAGCGGAGGCTTGGCTCCGGCCGAGCGGAAGCTTGGCTCCAGCTGACCGAAGCTCCCTCCAGCTGACCGAAGCTCCCTCCGGCTCAGCGAAGCTCCCTCCGGCTCGAAGCCCCCGCATTGACTCCGGCCCACCGAAGCCCCGTCCCGCCCTCAGAACACGTAAGCGTCCCCCGTGTCCAGCGCCAGCACCACGTGCTCGTTGTTCGAGAGGTTCCGGTCGGCTGCACCGCCGTTCCACGACGTGTCGACCCGGACCACCACCTCCGGCACCCACTCCCGCAGGTCCATCGCGAGCCCGATGTGGCGGCCCTGCCCTTGCATCGGCAGCGGCCCGGTTCCGCACACCACGTCGCGCATTCCCGCGCGTACGCAGCCGTCTGCGAGTTCCTGCCGGTCCGCGAGCTCGGCCGACAGGCGCAACCGCACGGTTACGTCGGGAAGTGCGGCAGGTCCTTCGTTCTCGGGGACCATCCACACCCGCAGGTGCCCCCGCGACAGGACCACCTGCCCGTGGTACGCCACGTCGGCCACGGGGCCGCCGCCTTGGGCCTGCGCGGCCCCGGCAACACCGAGCACCAGCGAACCTGCAACCACCACACTGCGAACGGCGCCATGGCGCACCGCTACCACCTCCTCCACGCGCGGAGGCTATTCGGCGGCGGCCGCAACCAGTCGGACCATCACACGAACGAGGGCGATCCGTGGTCCGGTTGCAGGCGGGGCGTGCTCCGCATGCAGGCGAGCCGTGCTCCGCATGCATGCGGGGCAGGCGGGGGAATCAGGATGCACGCACTCGGGGTCGGAGGAGTGTCCGGAGGCTTCCCGGCCGCCCATCGTCCTTCCGGTGCGGGCCGGCTCGTCAAGAGCGCTCCTCCTTCGTCGTCGCGTCGCTGCGCGATGGCCTTCGGCCACCCTTGACAAGCCGACCCGCACCGGAATGCCAAAGAGCTGCCGGGAAGCCCCCGAAGGACGGCCAGGGGGCACGACATCAGAAACGGCCCTCGTCAGAGCAGCCAGCCCCCGGCTCCGCCTTGCCCAGGCCTTGCCCCCCAGGACCACCCAGACCCGCCCCCGCCGGGCCGCTGCCGGGCCTCGCCCCCGTACCTGCGCGAAATGTCGACCAGCAGCCCGTCCAGCCCCCGAAAACGCCTCAGATCGCTACGTGCTCCTCTCTTCTCGGCGTCTGACCCCCGTCTGGGGCCCGTAACGCGACAGATCGCTACGCGCTCCTCTCTTCTCGGCGTCTGACCCCCGTCTGGGGACGGTGGGCGCGGCAGATCGCTACGTGCTCCCGCCGGGTCGGCGTCCGGCCCTTCGTTCGGGCCGGGCGCGGGGGCGGCAGGGGTCGGGGCCGGCGGGGTCTTCGTTGCGGGGGCGCTGGCCTGGGGCGTCGTTGCCAACGGGTATCGGCCCCGACCGGTGGGACGGCGTGGGGGCGCTGGTGTGCCTGGGCGGGATGGCCGTGATCATGTACGCCCCGCGGGGGCGCTGAGGTCGTGCTTATGCTGGCGGGTAATCGCCCGTACGAACGAGGAGCCCGTACATGAGCACCCGGACCGCCGTAGTCACCGGCGCCAGCAGCGGCATCGGCGCGGCCACCGCCCGGCAGCTCGCCGCGGCCGGCTACCACGTCGTCCTCACCGCGCGCCGCAAGGACCGGATCGAGGCCCTTGCCGACGAGATCACCACCGGTGGCGGGTCTGCCGTGGCGTATGCGCTGGACGTGACGGAGCGCGGTGCCGTCGATGCGTTCGCGGCCTCCCTGGAGCGGTGCGACGTGCTGGTGAACAACGCGGGCGGCGCGCTCGGGGCCGATCCGGTCGCCACCGGTGATCCGGGGGACTGGCGCACCATGTACGAGGTCAACGTGATCGGCACCCTGCACATGACGCAGGCGCTGCTGCCGGCGCTGGTCGCGTCCGGCGACGGGACGGTCGTGGTGCTGTCGTCCACGGCCGGCCACGGCACGTACGAGGGCGGCGGCGGCTACGTGGCCGCCAAGAACGGGGCGCGGGTGCTCGCCGAGACGCTGCGCCTGGAGATCGTCGGTCAGCCCGTGCGGGTGATCGAGATCGCGCCGGGCATGGTCAAGACGGAGGAGTTCGCCACGACGCGGTTCCGTGGGGACACCGAGAAGGCGGCCAAGGTGTACGCGGGGGTGGCCGAGCCGCTGAGCGCGGACGACGTGGCCGAGACGGTCGCGTGGGCGGTGACGCGGCCCAGCCACGTCAACATCGACCTGTTGGTGATGCGGCCGCGCGCCCAGGCTTCGAACACCAAGGTGCACCGGGAGTTGTGACGGTGCACCCGGAAGGGCCCGGACCGTCCGGTCCGGGCCCTTCCGGCGGGTTCAGCCCTTGACGCAGATGACCTGCTTGAGCTTGGCGACGACCGAGACGAGGTCGGTCTGCTGGTCGATGACCTGCTCGATCGACTTGTAGGCGCCCGGGATCTCGTCGACCACGCCCACGTCCTTGCGGCACTCCACGCCGCGGGTCTGTTCCGCCAGGTCCCGCGCCGAGAAGCGCTTTTTCGCTGCGGTGCGGCTCATCTTCCGGCCCGCTCCGTGCGAGGCCGAGTTGAAGGACATCTCGTTGCCGAGGCCCTTCACGATGTACGAGCCGGTGCCCATCGAGCCCGGGATGATCCCGTAGTCGCCGCTGCCGGCGCGGATCGCGCCCTTGCGGGTGACCAGCAGGTCCATGCCGTCGTACCGCTCCTCCGCCACGTAGTTGTGGTGGCAGCTGATCTCCTGGTCGAAGGAGACCTTCGCCTTGCGGAACTCCTTGCGGAAGACCTCCTTGAGGAGGCTCATCATCGCGGCCCGGTTGTACTTGGCGTACTCCTGCGCCCAGAAGAGGTCGTTGCGGTAGGCGTCCATCTCGGGGGTGGCCGCGAGGAACACGGCGAGGTCGCGGTCGACCAGGTTCTGGTTGTGGTCGAGGCTCCGGGCCACGTTGATGTGGAAGTCGGCGAGCTCGTTGCCGATGTTCCGGGAGCCGGAGTGCAGCATGAGCCACACCGAGCCGGAGGTGTCGATGCACACCTCGCAGAAGTGGTTCCCGCTGCCCAGGGTGCCCAGCTGCCGCAGGGCCCGGTCGCGGCGGTACTTCACCGCGTCCGCGATGTAGTCGAAGCGCTCCCACAGGTCGCCGAAGCCCGCGTCCCGGAAGCCGTACAGGCGATCCGGGTCCAGGGCCTCGCGGTGCATGCCCGCGCCCACCGGGATGGCCCGCTCGATCTTGGAGCGGAGCGCCGACAGGTCTCCGGGGAGGTCGTTCGCCGTGAGGGAGGTCTTGACCGCGGACATGCCGCAGCCGATGTCCACGCCGACCGCCGCCGGGCAGACCGCGTCCTTCATGGCGATCACGGAGCCGACGGTGGCGCCCTTGCCGTAGTGGACGTCCGGCATGACGGCCAGGCCCTTGATCCACGGGAGGGTCGCGACGTTCTCCAGCTGGCGCATCGCGCTCTGCTCGACCGACGCCGGATCGGCCCACATCCGGATCGGGACCTTCGCTCCCGGAACCTCTACGTACGGCATAACGTCTTAATCCCCCGAAACCAACGGAAAAATCAGATAGGGCAAAAACCCTCGCTTCTGGCCCCAAAGCAGACAGGGGACCGGCGCCGGTACCGGCGTGTGCGATAGACATTGTGTCCAGCCGCGTCCAAAGCGCGGCAACGCATTTTCCTGACCGCCGGGCGGCCGGCCGGTCGAAGGGAGCCAGTGGACGTGCAGCGCAAAGCGGTACGGCGAGTCCTGCCGGGCATCGCGATGCTCACCGCCCTCGTCGCCGGGACGGCCGGCCTGACCGGGTGCACCAGTGGGAGCGGTGGCGCCGGCGCAACCGATGCCAAGGCGGGCGACAGCTCGCCGGCGCCCGCACCCGCCGGGAAGTACCGCAGCCTGCCCGCCCCCTGCAAGGCCGCGGACGGCAAGCGCCTGAAGGCCATGCTCCCGGCCGCGACCACCCTCACCGAGGACCAGAAGGCGCAGCTGTACGCGGGCACCGCGGACACCTCCTATGACGCCGACCGGCACGTCGGCTGCCGGTGGACGGCGCAGACGCCCGAGGAGACCCGGCTGCTCGCGGTCCGCTTCGAGCGGGTCGTCTCGTACGACCGGGCCACGACGAGCGACGACGACAAGGCCAAGCAGGTCTACGTCCGCCGCCTCACCGACGCGCACCTGCCCTTCCCGGGCCCGACCGCCGCCCCGGCCACGCCCCCGACCGGCGCCGCCCCGAGCGGTGCGGCCCCCGCTCCGAGCCCGACGCAGACCGGCGCCCCGGCCGCCCCGCCCGCGACCGCCTCCGGCGCCCCTTCGCCCGGCGGCAGCGCCGGCGCCGCCTCGCCCGCTCCCGCGCCCGAGCTCGGCTCCCGGGTCCTCGAAGGGCTCGGCACCGAGGCCTTCATCGAGGACAAGCTGAGCGCGGCCGGCGCCAGCGCCGTCCAGGCGCGGAACGTGCGGATCGTCTTCCGCACCGCGAACGTCATCGTCACCGTCGAGTACAGCGTGCAGCCCGCGCTGCCCGGCACGATCCCCTCCAGCCCCGAAACCCAGGACAGGGCACGGCAGTTGGCCCTGGCCCTCGTCGAGCGGTTCAACGACTGAACGCGGCCGCGGCCGCCCCCGGGGTGACCGCGCGCACAGCAGGCGTCCTCCGGATCGGGCTACCGTTGCTCGGGTCCCGCGCCCGCACCGCGTTCTGACACAACGCGCCCACAACGTACTGAAGGAACCATGCACCGATCAGCCTCGCGTCTCACCCGCGTGCTCGCCTGCGCAGCCGTCATACCGGTGATCCTCGCCGCCGCCGGATGCTCCTCCGATTCGGACAAGGGCAAGGGCAAGGGCTCCGACAGCGGCAGCAAGGCCTCCGCCTCGGCCTCCGCCAAGCCGAACGGCAAGCCGTCGACCGTGCTGGAGAAGGCGGCGTTCGCCACGCTGCCCGAGCCCTGCAAGACCCTCCAGGCGAAGACCGTCGAGAGCCTGGTCCCGGAGGCCAAGGACAAGAACGGCACGGCCACCAAGTCGAACGACCTGGCCACCCGCGCCAGCTGCTCCTGGAACGGCCTGGACGAGGACGGCCTGAAGGGCTCGCAGTACCGCTGGCTGTCGGTCTCCCTGGTCCGCTACGAGTCCCACGCCTCGCTCGGCAGCGCGAACAAGCGCGCCGAGGAGCAGTACAACAAGCAGATCGAGGCCGCCAAGGCCACCGAGGGCGCGAAGGACGTGAAGGCCGAGCAGGCCGGCGGCGTCGGCGACCAGGCCACCTCCGTCGTCCTCGGCGTGAAGAAGGACGTGGACTTCTTCAACACGACCGTCGTCGCCCGCACCCAGAACGTGGTCGTCACCGTCGACTACAACGGTGCCGCCTACGAGGGCGCAGGGGCACCGGATCAGGCCAAGCTGCTCCAGGACGCGATCACCGCGGCCAAGGAGATCGTCGCCTCGGTCGGCTCCGCAGGCCAGCAGTCGAACCAGCCTGACCAGCAGGCTTCCCCGTCGGCCCAGTAGGCCTCGGCCCGTACGCGCAGATGCACGGCGGATCGGCCGGACTTTGTGGAGGCTGACATTCAGTCACCCGTACAGTCGGCCGTACGCTGTGCCTGCCGTAGCTCGACAAGGGGAGGGGATCGCGGGTGGCCGCGATGCAGCTGACTCGAACGCACCGGATACTCATCGGCGTCGTGGTCGCGGGAGCCGTCGTCATCGCCGGCATCGGCTTCGCGGGCTCGTACGCCGCGGTCCGTGAGCTCGCGCTGAAGAAGGGGTTCGGCAGCTTCTCGCTGGTGTTCCCGATCGGCATCGACGCGGGCATCTGCGTGCTGCTGGCGCTGGACCTGCTGCTGACGTGGATCCGGATCCCGTTCCCGCTGCTGCGCCAGACGGCGTGGCTGCTGACCGCGGCGACCATCGCCTTCAACGGCGCCGCGGCCTGGCCGGACCCGCTGGGCGTGGGCATGCACGCCGTGATCCCGATCCTGTTCGTGGTCACGGTGGAGGCGGCGCGGCACGCCGTGGGCCGGATCGCGGACATCACCGCGGACCGGCACATGGAGGGCGTCCGCATCACCCGCTGGCTGCTGTCGCCGGTCCCCACCTTCAAGCTGTGGCGCCGGATGAAGCTGTGGGAGCTGCGTTCGTACGAGCAGGCGGTCGGCATGGAACAGGACCGGCTGATCTACCAGGCGCGGCTCCAGGCCCGGTACGGGCGGGCATGGCGGCGCAAGGCTCCGGTGGAGGCGCTGATGCCGCTGCGGCTGGCCCGGATCGGCGTCCCGCTGTCGCAGACGGCTCCGGAGGGGCTGGCGGCCGCGGGCATCGACCCGGTGCTGCTGCCCCCGGTGGACGCGGGGACGCGGGCGCCGGCCCTGGAGGCGGTACCGGCGGCTGCCGCGGTCCCTGCGGCCGCGGCAGCCGCGGCGCAGCAGGCCGCGGCACCCGGTCCGGGCCGGGTGCCGGGGGCGGAGCTGCCGCAGCAGCTGGGCCCGGGCCAGGCCCCCGGGCAGGTGCCGGTGCCGGGCCAGGCGCAGGTGCCGGGCCAGGCGCAGGTGCCGGGCCAGGTGCAGGCCCAGGGGCCGAAGCAGCATCCTCAGGCGGCGTTCGCGGTGGACCCGACGGCCATGCCCGCGGCCCACGACAGCGCCTGGTTCGCCGGGCCGAAGGCCCCGCAGGCGGCGTACGAGGGCGGCTACAACCCGCAGTACGTGGAGGGCCTGGAGCCCACCCCGGTGATGGCCCCGGCCGGCCCCGAGCTGCCGGAGGCGGAGCAGGCCCTCGCGGCCCAGCAGGCACTGGAGGTCCAGCGGCAGGCCCGGGCCGCCCAGCAGGCTCTCGACGCGCTGGCGCAGACCGAGGGCCAGGACGCCCTGTTCCCGGCGCCGGCGGAGGCTGCCGTGCCGGGGGCCGTCGGCGCGCAGGACGCTGCCGGGGCCGAGGCCGAGGCGGGGGGCGTCGACGAGGTGAAGTTCGCGGAGGCCGCGTACGAGGTCTTCCGGGCGTTCATCGACGAGAACGGCCAGTTCCCGAACCCGGAGCAGGTGGACATACACCTCGCCGACAGGCTCGGGATCGTGCACCCGCGCAGCGCGTCCATGCTCCGCCGTCTGATGCCGGAGCTGAAGCAGCGCTACCAGCGCGACCTGGAGAACGAGCACATCGCGTAGGACGCCCGCTCCCGGCCGGGCCGGCCGGGAGCGGGCTGTGTCCGGAAAGGCTTGCCGGCTCGCGGCGTCCGGTGCGGTGCATCGCAAGGCGGAGGGCCGCGGCTCGTACGGGACGTACCTGCGCGGTCCGACCACGCGGCGAGGTGCCGTGCCTCGGGGCACCTCCCAGCGGTAGCCGGGGGAGCGTCGCGAGGCGGTGAACCTTCCCGGTCACCGCACTAGGTCGCGTGCCGGTGCTGCGGGGGCTCCGGCTCCACGTCGAGGGGCGCGATCTCCTGGAGCAGGCCCCAGCCGAACCGTAGGAAGTACCGCCGCCCGTCGACCGGGCTGGTCGCCGCGTACGACTCGTACGGGGTCCAGACGTCGATCGGCACGACACCGGTCCAGGGACCGCCGCCGGCGGGGCCGTCCTCGCCGGCCCCGGTCAGCATCTCGTCGCGCAGGATACGCCACGGCTCCGGATGCCGGTCCGCGGCCGGCGCGGCCCCGGCGACCCGGACGAAGGCCGCCCGCTCCAGACACTTCCGCAACACCTGCTCCGGGCGGTGCCGGAACTCGAAGGCGTAGTCGGGCCACAGCGACAGCCGGTACCGGGTGAGTTCGACGGGCCTCGGCAGCCCGGCACCGGCCCGGTCGCCGGAGGCCGCCAGCTCGTCTTCGGTCGCCCCGAGTGCCGCCAGCGCCGGCTCCCGCAGGTGCGGCAGCGCCTGCATCCCGCGCAGCAGGTCCAGCTGGCGCAGCCGCAGGTCCTCCCGGCGTTCCCCGTCCGGCGCCGCCCCGGAAAGGGGAAAGGCCCCACCGGATTCCCGACGGGGCCCCTCGTACGCCACGGTCAGGCCGCCAGGAGCTTGCGCACCCGGTCCGCCCCGACCGCCAGCAGCAGCGTGGGCAGGCGCGGGCCGGTCTCCCGGGTGACCAGGAGGCGGTAGAGCAGGGCGAAGAACTGTCGCTGGGCCACCTTCAGCTCGGGGGTCGGCTTGGCCTCGGGGTCGAGACCGGCCATGACCTTCGGGACGCCGTAGACGAGGGTGGTGAGCCCGTCCAGCGACCAGTGCGAGTCCAGGCCCTCCAGCAGCAGCTCCAGCGAGCGGCGGCCCTCGTCGTCCAGGGAGGCGAGCAGCTCGGCGTCGGGCGCCTCGCGCACCAGGGTCCGCTGGTCGGCCGGGACCTGGGTGGTGATCCAGTTCTCGGCGCGGTCCAGGCGCGGGCGGACCTCGTCGAGGGAGGTCAGCGGGTTGGCCGGGTCCAGGTCGGAGAGGATGCGCAGGGTCTGCTCGTCGTGGCCGGCGGTGACGTCGACGACGGACGCCAGGGTCCGGTACGGCATCGGGCGCGGGGTGCGCGGCAGCTCGTGCGAGGCGACGCGGACGGCGCGGGTGTGCGCGGCGGCGTCGGCGGGCAGCACGGAGCCGTCGGCGACCTTGGCCTCCAGCTTGTCCCACTCGTCGTAGAGCCGCTGGATCTCCTGGTCGAAGGCGATCTTGAAGCTCTGGTTGGGCTTGCGGCGGGCGTACAGCCAGCGCAGCAGCTGCGGCTCCATGATCTCCAGCGCGTCGCCCGGCGTCGGTACGCCGCCCTTGCTGGAGGACATCTTCGCCATGCCGCTGATGCCGACGAACGCGTACATCGGGCCGATCGGCTGCTCGCCGCCGAAGAGGCCCACGACCTGGCCGCCGACCTGGAAGGAGGAGCCGGGCGAGGAGTGGTCGACGCCGGAGGGCTCGAAGACGACGCCCTCGAACGCCCAGCGCATCGGCCAGTCGACCTTCCAGACGAGCTTGCCGCGGTTGAACTCGCTGAGCTTGACCGTCTCGGTGAAGTCGTCCTCGGTGCAGACGTAGGTCAGCTCGGTCGTCTCGTCGTCGTACGAGGTGACCTTGGTGAAGTCCTTGCCGCACTCGCCGCAGTACGGCTTGTACGGGAAGTACTCGGCGCCCTCGGCACTGCCGTCGTCCTCGGCGGCGGCGCCGGAGCCCTCGGCGGCCTCCAGCTCGGCCTCGTCGACCGGCTTCTGCGACTTCTTCACGGCCTTGGGCTTGGTGCGGTACTGCGCGAGGATCGCGTCGATGTCGCCGCGGTGCTTCATCGCGAACAGCACCTGGTCGCGGTAGGCGCCCGAGGTGTACTGCTCGGTCTGGCTGATCGGGTCGTACTCGACGCCCAGCTCGGCCAGGGCCTTGACCATGGCGGCCTTGAAGTGCTCGGCCCAGTTCGGGTACGCGGACCCGGCCGGGGCGGGCACGGAGGTCAGCGGGCGACCGATGTGCTGCGCGTGGGACTCCTCGGTCACGCCCGGGATGCCCTTGGGTACCTTGCGGTAGCGGTCGTAGTCGTCCCAGGACAGGACGTGGCGGACCTCGAAACCGCGGCGGCGGATCTCGTCGGCGACCAGGTGCGGGGTCATGACCTCGCGCAGGTTGCCGAGGTGGATCGGGCCGGAGGGGGAGAGTCCGGACGCGACGACGACAGGTTTGCCGGGTGCTCGGCGCTCCGCCTCGGCGATGACCTCGTCCGCGAAACGGGAGACCCAGTCGGTCTCGGTGCTGCTCTGAGCCACGACACGTCCTTCTATCTCGAATGCTGGCTTCAGCCATTCTCCCAGACGGAAGCGGGCGGTTCGGGGTTGCTTTCCCGGCGGGCCTTCCCGGGGGACCTTCCCGGGAGGACGGCCGCCTCTGCCCGCTTATCCCGGGAAACGGGACGCGGGCACGTGGGATACTCGGCACTTGTCGGAACACCCAAGTGCACGCACACCGCACACCTCACAGGAACGGCAGCTCATGGCCTCGGTCCCTTCCCTCGCTTCTTCCGTCCATCAGCGCGTCGCCGACGCCCTCGTCTCCGCCCTGCCGGAGGCCGGTGCGGCCGACCCGCTGCTGCGACGAAGCGACCGGGCCGACTTCCAGGCCAACGGCATCCTGGCGCTCGCGAAGAAGGCGAAGGCCAACCCGCGCGAGCTGGCGACCACGGTCGTCGAGGGCCTGGACAAGGGCGGGGTCATCGAGGAGATCGAGGTCTCCGGCCCCGGCTTCCTGAACATCACGGTCTCCGACCGGGCGATCGTCGAGACGCTGGCGGCACGCGCCGCGGACGCCCGGCTCGGCGTCCCGGTCAACGGGAACGCCGGCACCACGGTGATCGACTACGCCCAGCCGAACGTGGCCAAGGAGATGCACGTCGGCCACCTGCGGTCCGCGGTGATCGGCGCCGCGATGGTCGAGATCCTGGAGTTCACGGGCGAGCAGGTGGTCCGCCGCCACCACATCGGCGACTGGGGCACCCAGTTCGGCATGCTCATCCAGTACCTGATCGAGCACCCGCACGAGCTGGACCACAAGGCCGCGGCGGGTTCGGCCGCCGAGGACACCGCGGCGTCCGGCGAGGAGGCCATGTCCAACCTCAACCGCCTGTACAAGGCCTCGCGCGCGCTGTTCGACTCCGACGAGGAGTTCAAGACCCGCGCCCGGGCCCGGGTGGTCGACCTCCAGGCGGGCGACGAGCGGACCCTCGCACTGTGGCAGCGGTTCGTGGACGAGTCGAAGATCTACTTCTACTCGGTCTTCAACAAGCTGGACATGGACATCCGGGACGCGGACATCGTCGGCGAGTCCGGCTACAACGACATGCTGGTGGAGACCTGCCGGCTGCTGGAGGAGTCGGGCGTCGCGGTCCGCTCGGAGGGCGCGCTGTGCGTGTTCTTCGAGGAGTTCAAGGGCCCGGACGGCAACCCGACCCCGCTGATCGTCCAGAAGTCGGACGGCGGCTTCGGCTACGCGGCCACCGACCTGTCGGCGATCCGCGACCGCGTCGGCAACCTGAAGGCGAACAGCCTGCTGTACGTGGTGGACGCGCGCCAGGGGCTGCACTTCAAGATGGTCTTCGAGACGGCCCGGCGGGCCGGCTGGCTGAACGAGGACACCAAGGCCGTGCAGCTGGCGTTCGGCACCGTGCTGGGCGCCGACGGCAAGCCGTTCAAGACCCGCGAGGGCGAGACGGTGCGGCTGGTGGACCTGCTGGACGAGGCGATCGACCGCGCCGCGGCCGTCGTCCGGGAGAAGGCCCAGGACCTCAGGGAGCAGGAGATCGCCGAGCGGGGTGCCCAGGTGGGCATCGGCGCGGTGAAGTACG
This sequence comes from Streptomyces pallidus (ex Mingjun et al. 2026), assembly GCF_051550185.1. Lineage (NCBI taxonomy): Bacteria > Bacillati > Actinomycetota > Actinomycetes > Kitasatosporales > Streptomycetaceae > Streptomyces > Streptomyces pallidus (ex Mingjun et al. 2026). The sequence continues at coordinate 3,487,658 of NZ_CP196181.1, forward strand.
CCGACCTCTCGACGTCCGCGGCCCGGGACTACAAGTTCGACCTGGACCAGATGGTGTCGCTGACCGGCGACACGTCCGTGTACCTCCAGTACGCGTACGCCCGTATCCAGTCGATCCTGCGGAAGGCGGGCGACGCGAAGCCGGTCGCGCACGCCGAGCTGGCGCTGACCCCGTCCGAGCGGACGCTCGGCCTGCACCTGGACGGCTTCGGCGAGCTGATCGCCGAAGCCGCCGCCGAGTACGCCCCGCACAAGCTGGCCGCGTACCTGTACCAGCTGGCGTCGCTGTACACGACCTTCTACGCGGAGTGCCCGGTCCTCAAGGCCGACACCCCGGAGCAGGTCGAGAACCGCCTCTTCCTGTGCGACCTGACCGCGCGGACGCTGACCAAGGGCATGTCCCTGCTCGGGATCCGCACCCCCGAGCGCCTCTGACGCGCGCCCGGCTGCGAACGCCCCCGCCCCCGCCGGCACCTGCTGCCGGCGGGGGCGGGGGCGTTCCTGCGACCGGCTGGTCAGGCGACCAGGTCCTCGTCCGCCTCCCGGTGCATGCCCATGCACAGCGCCCAGATGACGAGGATGTTCACGCCGATGAGGACCAGGGCCCACAACGGGTAGTACGGCAGCCACAGGAAGTTGGCGATCGCGCCCAGGCCGGCGATGGCCACACCGAAGTACCGCGCCCACAGCGCTCCGCTGATCACGGCGAAGCCGGCGAAGACGAGGACGATGCCGAGGATCAGGTGGATCCAGCCCCAGCCCGTCAGGTCGAACTCGAACACGTAGTGGCGGGTCGAGACGAACAGCGAATCCGTGGCGATGGCCGAGATGCCCTCGAAGACCGCCATCGCCCCGCCGAAGATCATCAAGGCTGCCGCCATGGTGGTCATACCGGACACCGGGGCGTGCGTGGGGTGCGGGTAGGCGGGGTTCGTGCGGGATCCGGCAGCGTCGGTGGCCATCTCTTTCTCCTTCTGGCTGGCCGGCCTGCCCCGCCAGGACGGCGATCCCCTGTTTCAGCGTGTCACGGGGGTCTCCCGTCGGCACTCCGGCCGCCGTACGACCGGCTTCCCGCCGCGGGCGTTGCGGCCGGCCCGTGCCTGCGCGGTCGCGGCTCCCGCCGCCTCCGGCGCCGTGGACCGATCACCCGTTCGGCCCGATTCCGGCCCGCGGGCCCGGGTAGGGAACGGCGCGTCCCCTCCCCGTTCCTCCCCCGGAGGCCCAGTGCCCACCATGAACGGCTCCTACAGACCCGGCACCCCGTGCTGGATCGACCTGATGGTGCCCGACCAGCAAGCCGCCCTCGACTTCTACGCCGGCCTCTTCGGCTGGTCCGGCGAGGTCGGCCCACCCGAGACCGGCGGCTACTCCGTCTGCGAGTACCAGGGGCAACCGGTCGCCGGGATCATGAAGGCGATGAACCCCGACGGGTCCGTCCCCGACCCGATGCCGTCGGCCGCCTGGACCACGTACCTGGCCGTCCACGACGTGCACGAGGTGGTCAGGGCGGCCTCCGCGGCCGGCGGCAGCACCCTCGTGGACCCGACAGAGGTCATGGACCTCGGCCGGATGGCCGTCCTCGCCGACCCCACCGGCGCCGTCTACGGCATCTGGCAGGCCGGTACCTTCGCCGGCGCCGGGATCGTCAACGAGGACAACACGCTGACCTGGAACGAGCTGGCCACCTCCGACCCGCAGGCGGCCGCCCGCTACTACGCCACCATCCTCCCGATCACGCCGGCCCCCTCCGAGATCCCCGGCGCCGAGGGCTACATCGAGCTCAAGGTCAACGACCGGTCCGTGGGCGGCGTGATGTCCCTGGACCAGCACCCGAAGGGCACGCCGCCGCACTGGCTGGCCTACTTCCGCGTCGCCGACGCCGACGCCACGCAGGCCGCCTGCGAGGAGGCCGGCGGCAGCGTCATGGCCCCCGCCTTCGACATGCCGGTCGGCCGGATGGCCGTCCTCGCCGACCCGCAGGGCGCGGTCTTCGCCGTCATCAAGCCGAACGACGCCCCGGGGCAGCCCGACCCGATGTGACGGGCCCGACGGGCCGCCGCCGACCGGGTGCGGCGGCCCGGAGGCCCGCGGCGTGGCGCGTTGTCCTCCGGCGGCGGGCCTCACATCCTTCGTCGAAGAGTGCTGTGCAGGGCGGCTGGTGGCGAGCGGTCGGAGTGGGGATGGGCGACGAGGCGTCCGGCGTTCCGGATCCGGAGCGGAAGCGGAAGCGGAGTCTGCCCGGGATCGACCCCGCCCTGCGTGCCACGGCGACCGCGTCGGTCGGGGGAACGCTCGTCATCTGGTGGCCGGCGTTCAGGGTCGGCGGCCAGGCGGCCGGTGATGTTCCGCGGGGGCGGCACTCAGTAGTGGTAGCGGGCCTGGGCGATCTCCACCGCCTGGTCCTTGATCCTGTACACCAGCCGGTGCTCGTCGGTGATCCGACGGGACCACCAACCCGACAGGTTCTCCTTGAGCGGTTCCGGCTTCCCGGCTCCTTCGAACGGGGTGCGCTGGATCTCCTTGATCATGCGGTTGATCCGCTTGAGGACTTTCGGGTCGGCGGTTGCCCAGTACGTGTACTGCTCCCAGGCCCGACCAGAGAAGACGACCTTCACGCGGCAGACCCGGTTCCTTCCGCGTCCTCGACGTCGATCAGCTCTCTGGCGTGACCCTGCCCGGCGTCCAGCTCTGCGATGGATTCCATCAGGATCTGTGCGTTGCGCGGTGACCGCAGGAGGTAGACCGTCTCCTGCCAGGAACGGAAATCCTCGGCAGACATGATCACCACGTCGCCGTGCTCCCGGGAGGTGACCTCTATGGGCACGTGGTCCTCGTTCACCTGCCGGATCAGCGGGTAGAAACGCTGACGGGCCTCATTGGCCGAGATCGACATGGGCTGACCTCCCGATGCGAAGCCGTGCACAGAGGCACACAGAGCCGAGTCGTGCCGAGTCGTACGGGATTACCGTACCAGTCTCGGCCTCCAGCCGAACCTCGACCGGTCCGGTTCCGCGGGCGGCGCCGGTCACCATGCCCGCCCTCACCGACCTGCGAACTCGCACCACACCGACTTCCCCGGCGACCTCGGCAGCGCGCCCCACCGGTCAGAGACGGCCTCGACGATGCGCAGGCCGTAGCCGTCGCCGATGCGGGTGCCCGACAGGCCCGGCCCGCTGTCGTGGACTTCCAGCCGCACGGCGCTCTCGGAGGCGATGAGCCGGACGCGGTAGTACCGGCCGGGCGCGACGCCGTAGCGGAGGGCGTTCGTCGCCAGTTCGCTCACGCAGAGCAACAGGTCGTCGCGGTGGTGGGTGACACCCCACACGTCAAGCGTCTCTGCCGTGAACTGCCTGGCGGTGGCGACGGTTTGGCGGGAGCGCGGGAAGTAGCGGTCCCGCATCAGGGCGGGTTCAATCTCCTGGATCACGGGGCGATCGTCGCGGTCCGTGACTACCGTGAACAGTGCGACCACCCGTACCAATCGATTGGTACGGGTCGGTACGGGTACATCGCGGGCGCAGGTGGGGAGTCCGAAAAACATGCCGCCGAGGAAACGCGTACCGAAGAACGGCACCGCCCTGAAGATGGTCGGGGCACAGGTGGCCGTACTCCGGACCAGGAAGCGCCTGACGCAGCGCCAACTGGCCAAGTTGGTGAGGATGGAAGAGGAGACGATTGCATCGATCGAACAGGGCAGACGGGCCCTGATGCCAGACGTAGCCGAGGCCATGGACCGGGTGCTGGAGTCTGGTGGGGTGCTGGCGGCGGGGGTGGAGAAACTTCCGGCGGTGGATCAGGTGCCCGAATGGGTTGAGGAGTATATGGATTGCGAGCGCGTTGCCCTCGCGATCTCCTCGTACGCGAACCAGGTGCTGCCAGGTCTGCTTCAGACCGACGCCTACGCGGAGGCGGTGTTCCGCAGCCGCGTTCCGCTCTTGCCGAAGGACGTCATCACCGCGCAGACGGCAATCCGCACGGAACGGCGGGGGATCCTGCGCCGCGCTGTCGCCGTCACCCTCAGCTTCATCATCTGGGAGCCGGTTCTGCGCCTGAAGTTGGGCGGCCCAGAGGTCTACCAGGAACAGCTCGCGCATCTGATCAGCTGCTCGGAACTGCCGGGTGTGTCCATCCAGATCTACCCCCTGGACCGCACCAACCACCCGGCTCTCGACGGCCCCTTCGTGCTCCTGGAGACGCCCGACTACCAGCGCCTGGCGTACATGGAAACGCAGCGCGGAAGTCAGCTCATCTCCGACATGAACGAGGTGAGCATCCTGGAGCGCAAGTATGCGATGCTGCGGACACAGGCCCTCAACCCGGAGGAGACGAGGGCCGAGTTGGACCGGCTGCTAGGAGAGCAATGAGCACCACACTGACGTGGTTCAAGTCCAGCTACAGCGGGAGTGAAGGCGGCAACTGCGTCGAAGTGGCTGTCGCTTGGCAAAAGTCCAGCCACAGCACCGAGCAGGGTGGCGCCTGCGTCGAGGTCGCCGCCTGCCCCGGCACCGTCCACGTCCGCGACTCCAAGGTCACCGACGGTCCGGTGCTGGACCTGGCCCCTGCCACCTGGACGGCGCTGACCGGCTGGGTTGCCGGATAGCAGCCGGACGGAACGGGCACGGCAAAGGCCTGCCCGCGCCCTCACCGGGCACGAGCAGGCCACGCGGGCAGGGGCGCAGCGGTAGCGATCAGCGGGTCAGCGGGTATGAGTGCCGGCCCGTCGCCTCGTCGATCTCTCCATGGGCCTTCTGCAACATCTGGGACGCGAGATCCATCAGCGCACGCGCGCCTGCGATCTCCTCACCGACCCGCAGCTGCTCCGGGTCGGAGGGGTGACGCATGGCGTAGCCGCGCGCCCGCATCTCGGAGCCGTCACCGAGTCTGACCATGGCCGCCGCAGTGGTGCGGTGACCGTCCTCGGTGAATTCGAGCTCCACGTGCCACCCGACGAGTGTGGACATGGTGCATCACCTCCAGGGCTCACCCTTTTCACTCCAGGGTGCGCCTGGCGGGACGGGAGCGCGAGCGGGCTGGGTGAGGCGGAGGGGGGCGGGGGCGCGAGGGTCCGGCAGGAGCCGAGGGGCGGGGTGGTGGCCGACCGGCGTCGGAGGAGTGCCCGGGGGCTTCCCGGCAGCCCATCGTCCTTCCGGCGCGGGCCGGCCCCTCAAGGGCGCTCCCTCCGGTCGCGTCGCTACGCGATGGCCTTCGGCCCCCCTTGACCGACCGACCCACCCCGGAATGCCAAAGAGCTGCCGGGAAGCCCCCGAAGGATGGCCAGGGGGACCATTCCAGCCACGGCCAACGTCAGAGACCCGGCCCCGACGCTCCGCCTCGCAGCATCCAAGCGCCCGGGACCGCCAGGTCTCGGGCGGCATTCAGCGCGCGGGCCCACCCATGAGGCCCCAAAGGCCGATCCGAGCCCGTGCGGGTGCGACAGCCCCGACCTGCGGGAAATGTTGACGAGAAGCCCATCCAGCCCCCGTAGCGCCCCAGATCGCTACGCGCTCCTCGCTGCTCGGCGACTGACCGCCGTCTGAGGCTGGGGGGCGCGGCTGATCGCTACGCGCTCCTCGCTGCTCGGCGACTGACCGCCGCCTGCGGCCGGGAGCGCATCAAAATCGCTACGCGCTCCCCTCCTCTCAGCGACCGACGACCGTCCTGGGCGCGGAGCACGCGAGACCGCTACGCGCTCCCCTCCTCTCAGCGACCGACGACCGTCCTGGGCGCGGAGCGGGTGAGGGAGTGGGCGAGTCGCTGCGTGCCCTCCGTCTGCCGGCGGCTGGCAGGTCAGGGGGAGGTCTCGTAGCGGGCCACGCGGTCGGAGACGGAGTTCAGCAGGGGGGTGAGGCGCTCTACCAGGCGCTGGTAGTCGCGGGTGGCGCCGTCGGACCACTGGCCGAGGCCGACCACCATGGCGCGGCCCTGACCGGTGAACGCCTGGACCATGCCACTGTCCGGCGGGAGGGTCTTGAGACCCGATCCCGGCGGCGGGGCCTGCGCGCCCACCTGGTAGTCGGTGGGCGCCGATCCGAGGCGCGTCACCAGCTTCACGGTGTCGAGGGGGTCCTTCATGGTGAAGACGGCGAGATTGAACTGGTTGTTCTTGGCGTCCTTGTACAGCGCGACCTGCTCGCCGACGCATCCCCTGCTCTGGACTATGTAGTCGGCGAGGGCCGGTCCGACCGAATCCGGTTCGGTGCACGACTTCAGCGCCACCGCGCCCACCTTCGTGTACGTACCGCCAGCGCCGTCGGCCACCTGGTCAGGGAAAACGTCAGTCAGTCCGATCATGGGCCGCTCGGCGGGCCGCGCCGTGGGCGCGGCAGCCGTTGGCGCGGCTGCCGTGGGCACGTCGCCACCCTCATCCGTCGCGGACCGCAGGACGTAGAAGACCACCGCGGCGACCACCAGCCCCAGGGCCACGTTCAGGACCCAAGCCTTCTTCCGGAATCCGCCCACCGGCGTCGTATCACTCACCCCGACACCCTAGTGATCATCCTCAAGGGCCTGAATATGCCCAGGTCACAGCCTCATCACAAGCACAGTCCCAGCGCCCGCCAACACCCCACACACCACCAAAAACGGAACACCCCCACACCCCCGCAACCGACCACCTGCCACCCGCCAGGGGCCAAAAAGAGTGTGGGTAGCTCCCTGCGCGCTCCCCACCCCCAGACGGCCGCCAGACGCCGAGAAATGAGGAGCACGTAGCGATCTGGGGCGTCTACCCGCCCCAGACGGCCGTCAGACGCCCAGCATCGAGGAGCGCGTAGCGATCTGGGGCGCCGCAGGTTGGGGCGCCACCGCCCGGGACCTGGTGGTCCCGGGCGCTTGGAACGCCGCAGGGCAGCGCACCGGGGCGGCTGCTCTGGCGAGGGCCGTACTTGAAGGGTCCCCCTGGCCATCCTTCGGGGGCTTCCCGGCAGCTCTTTGGCATTCCGGGGTGGGCCGGTCGGTCAAGGGTGGCCGAAGGCCATCGCGCAGCGACGCGACGACGAAGGAGGAGCGCCCTTGAGGGACCGGCCCGCACCGGAAGGACGATGGGCTGCCGGGAAGCCCCCGGACGCCCCTCCGACCCCGGGTGCCGGCATCCCGCCTCCTGCACTCCCGGCCCTCCTCCTGCACTCCCGGCCCGCCTCCTCCGCCCCCGCCCCGCGATGGTCCCGCCGCCCCGCCCCCACCCCACCCAAGCTGACGGACTCCCCCGCCGCCCCGTGAACCGGCCACCGCCCCCGTCCTACCGTGCACCGCATGGGCAGGGCGCGGCGGGCAAGGCAGGCACGGGCCGGGACCAGGAGGGCCTGGGTCTGGGCCTGGGCCCGGGTCTGCGCCTGGGCCCGTGCTGCGGCCTGGTGGCGGTGCTGGCGCGCCGGGCCGCAGCCCAGCACGTCGCGGGCCAGCACCTCGCAGCCCCGCGCCCCGAGCCACGTGTGGCCGCTCCGCTAGGGGTGGCCCGCCGATCAAACCGGTCCCCTTCGCCGTCCTCACCCCAGGAGTTTCCGCATGTCCACGCCCACCGGGCTGATCGACGTCCACCACCACGCGGTTCCGCCCCTGTACGCCGAGGCCCTCGGCGAACGGAAGGCCATCCCGGGCGTGGACTACCCCACCTGGGCCCCCGAGCGCAGCCTGGAGGTCATGGACGCGCACGGGATCGGCGCCGCCGTCCTGTCCATCACCGCGCCCGGCGTCACCTTCCTCGACGGCCCGGACGCCCCGAAGCTGGCCCGCCGCGTGAACGAGTACTTCGCCGAGCTGGTCCGCGAACACCCCACCCGCTTCGGCGCGTTCGCGATCCTGCCGTTGCCCGACGTGGCCGCCGCCCGCGAGGAACTGCGCTACGCACTGGACGAGTTGGGGCTGGACGGCGCCGGCGTGCTGACCTCGTACGGGCAGCGCTACCTCGGAGACCCGGAGTTCGAGCCGCTGTTCGCGGAGATCGCCGAGCGCGGCGCGGCCGTCCACGTCCACCCGGCCACCCCGTCGAACCGGGACCTGGCGACCTTCGACCTGCCTGCGTCGCTGTACGAGTTCACCTTCGAGACCACCCGCACCGCGGCGAGCCTGCTCTTCAACGGCGTCCTCGACCGGCTGCCCGACCTGCGCCTGATCCTCTCGCACGCGGGCGGCACCCTGCCGTTCCTGGCCCGCCGGCTGACCTACGGCCCGACGATCGGCGCCTACCTGGAGGACCGGGCCCCGGCGGACGTCATCGGCACGCTGGGCCGGCTGCACTACGACATCGCCATGTCGGCCAACGAGTTCGCGCTGCCCGCCCTGACCCGCCTCGCCGGTACCGGTCACATCCTGTACGGCAGCGACTACCCCTTCATGCCCGCCTCCCACACCACCGAGAACACGGCCGGTTTCGCCGCGTACGACGGGTGGACGGAGGCCGAGCGGGCCGAGATCGGCCGGGCCAACGCGCTCCGCCTGCTGCCGACGCTGGCGGCCCGCCTCGCCTCCTGAAGGGGCCGTGGGCGGAAGCGTTCCGCGCCGGCGAGTCCACCGTCACCTGCAACGTGCGCAGCGACCCGGGCAACGACGTCCCCGGCACCGACTTCTGGCTCCAGGGCAGCATGCAGCCCTGGATCCTGCCGGACCCGACCCGCCCGGGGAACGTGTACGTCGTCGCGAACGACGACCCCGACGACGCCTTCGCCCACGACGACGACGCCGACGTCGTCATCGCCCGCTCCACCGACCACGGCCGGACCTTCGCCCGCGGCCGGGTCGACCACGGGCCCGGCCAGTCCTTCGCCGTGATGCCCACCGCGCACATCGACCAGGCCGGCAACGCGGTCGTCACCTGGTACGACAACCGCAGCGGCCGCCGCAACAACGGCACCGGCCCGAACGGCGGCGCGAACTTCCTGCTGGAGCTGTACGGCACCACCAGCCGGGACGGCGGCAGACCTGGTCGCCGGACTTCCGCGTGTCCGACGCCCCCTTCGACCCGGACCTGAACGCGCCGTGCCGGTTCTCCTGCACGGCCGGCTCCACGCAGCAGACCCTGCGGATCGGCGAGTACAACGGGCTGTGGACGGCGGACGGGATCGGGTACGCGACCTGGACGGGGAACACCACCCCTCCCACGGCGACCACCCAGGCGCAGGGCGCGCAGACGACCTACTTCGACGCGTTCTCCACGCTCGCCGCGTTCCCCGACCGCGCCGAGCCGAACGAGTCGATCGACGCGGCCGTGGCCGCCGCGCTCGGCTCGGACGACCGCTTCAACCGGGCCCGGCTCACCCTGCACACGGCCACCGACGTGGACTTCTTCCGGATCGAGCCGCGCCACACCGGCCACGTCACCGCCGAGGTCACGTTCAACGAGGTGGTCTCGCCGCTCCTCGTCCGCGCGTACGACAAGTACGGCACCCTCGTCGCCGCCGGGACCGGCGCCACCACCCGCCCCGGGACCTCGACGTCCCGGCTCGCGGTCCCCGTCGTCCGGGACGAGCCGTACTTCCTCGCGGTCACCGACCGGGACGTCGCCGACCCGTCCCGCCCCGGCGACGCCTCGCCGACCGACCCGCCGCAGGCGGTGTACGACCTGGCCGTCGCGAACCGGGCGGCCCCGGAGCCGTCGACGGCGGGGCTCCGACCGGGGTCGAGCCGAAGAAGGGCGACGAGCTGGTCGTACGGGCCGGCTCGCCGCACGCGGTGATGCAGGAGGACCGGGCGAAGGCGTCGGGGTCGGGCTCGGTGTTCGTCGGCTACCCGGAGACTTCCCGTGCCAGGACCCGCGTGGACTTCTCGGACGTCGAGTCCGTCACGTCGGACGACGACCGCCCCGGGGGCAAGGAGGACGGGACGCGCTGATCCGACGCACCGTCGCACCGTCGCGCCGACGGGGCAACGGGACGCCCCCGTCCCTCCCCTTGCGGGAGGAGGCGGGGGCTTCGCCGTGACGGTCCGCAGTGCCCGGCGGCTGGCGGCCGGCGCTCAGCGGTCGTTGCGGATCCAGCCGGCGACCTCGGTGGCCCAGTAGGTGAGGATCGTGTCGGCGCCGGCCCGCTTGATGCCGGTGAGGGTCTCCAGGACGGCCCGGTCGCGCTCGATCCAGCCCTTCTCCGCGGCCGCCTCGATCATCGCGTACTCGCCGCTGATCTGGTACGCGGCCACCGGTACGTCCACGGCCTGCGCGACCCGGTAGAGGATGTCCAGGTAGGGGCCGGCCGGCTTGACCATGACCATGTCGGCGCCCTCCTCCAGGTCGAGCGCCAGCTCCCGCATCGACTCGCGGGTGTTGGCCGGGTCCTGCTGGTAGGTCTTGCGGTCGCCCTGGAGGCTGGAGGCGACGGCCTCGCGGAAGGGCCCGTAGAAGGCCGAGGAGTACTTGGCCGTGTAGGCGAGGATCGACACGTCCTCGTGCCCGGTCTCGTCGAGCGCGTCGCGGATCACGCCGACCTGGCCGTCCATCATGCCGCTCGGGCCGACGACGTGGACGCCGGCGTCGGCCTGGACCTGGGCCATCTCCGCGTACCGCTCGAGCGTGGCGTCGTTGTCGACGCGGCCCTGCGCGTCGAGGACGCCGCAGTGGCCGTGGTCGGTGTACTCGTCGAGGCAGAGGTCCGACATGATCACGAGGTCGTCGCCGACCTCGGCCTTCACGTCGCGGATGGCGACCTGGAGGATGCCGTCGGGCTCGGTGCCGGCGGTGCCCAGCGCGTCCTTGTTCTCGTCCGCGGGGACACCGAAGAGCATGATCCCGGCGACGCCTGCCTCGACCGCCTCGACGGCGGCCTTCCGCAGCGTGTCCCGGGTGTGCTGGACCACGCCCGGCATGGCCGAGATCGGCAGCGGCTCGCTGATGCCCTCCCGGACGAACGCCGGGAGGACCAGGTCCGAGGGGTGCAGCCGGGTCTCCGCGACCATCCGCCGCATGGCCGGGGTGGTGCGCAGCCGGCGGGGCCGGGAGCCGGGGAAGGATCCGTACGCGCTCATCTTCAGTCGCCTCTTCGAGCTTCGACAGCAGTCGCCCCAAGCGTAGAGCCCTGGCCGGGCGCGGAACGGGGCGGGCGCGGCCGGCCCGGTGCCCGGCGCCCGTCGCACCGGCCCGTCGTTCACGGCAGATCGAGCATGGCCGAGAAGACGAGGGTGCTCAGCACGACCGTCCCGGGAGCGGCGAGGGCGAACAGGACGCGCCGGGCGGCGTTGCGGCGCTGCCACGGCAGGGCCCAGCAGGCCACGAGCAGGACGAGGACCAGTGCGAGGCCGCACAGGAACAGCGTCCAGGCGACCTCGAAGCTGGCGTCGAAGGCGTCGGCCTGCTGCGTGTCGCAGGAGTCGCAGCCCATCGGCGACAACCCCGCGTAGAACAGTGCCAGCAGGCCCATCGGCAGGGTGAGCAGGGTGGAGAGCAGCGGAGCCACGAAGGCCCACCGGTCGTGGCCGTCCGGGGTGTCGGGGGCCTCCGGTGCGTGCGGGGCTGCGGCTGCGAGGGGGTTCTCCGTCATGGGGACACTGAACCGCGGTGGCGGGGGCGCGGGGATCCGCGCAGGTACTCAATTCCCGGCCTGGTTACGTGCTGCGCAGGTGTACGCGCAGCACGGGCGGCCCGGCCCGTGGCCCACGCCGGAGGACGTGCCCGTGCCCAGGTCGCAACTGCCCAGGTCGCGCCCGTCCCCGCGCCCGGACGCGCCCGGACACGCCGCAGGGGCCCGGGTGTCGTGCGCCCGGGCCCCTGCCGCGTTCGGCCGCTCGGTGTCAGGTCGTGCGCCGGCGGCGGGCGCCGGGGCGGCGCTCGCTCGGTCGGGACACGGTCTCGCCGGCCTCCCGGGCCGCCTCTCGGCGGGCCGCGCCGTACTCGGCGAGGGCCTCGGCGAGCTTGCTGACGCTCGGCTCCGGTGACAGCACGTCGACGCGGAGGCCGTGTTCCTCGGCGGTCTTCGCGGTGGCCGGGCCGATGCAGGCGATCACGGTCACGTTGTGCGGCTTGCCCGCGATGCCGACCAGGTTGCGGACGGTCGAGCTGGACGTGAAGAGAACGGCGTCGAAGCCGCCGCCCTTGATCGCCTCGCGGGTGTCCGCCGGCGGCGGCGAAGCCCGTACGGTCCGGTAGGCGGTGACGTCGTCGACCTCCCACCCGAGCTCTATCAGGCCCGCGACCAGGGTCTCCGTCGCGATGTCGGCGCGCGGCAGGAAGACGCGGTCGATGGGGTCGAAGACCGGGTCGTACGGCGGCCAGTCCTCCAGGAGCCCGGCCGCGGACTGTTCGCCGCTGGGCACCAGGTCGGGCTTGACGCCGAACTCGACCAGCGCGGCGGCGGTCTGCTCGCCGACGGCGGCGACCTTGATGCCCGCGAAGGCCCGGGCGTCGAGGCCGTACTCCTCGAACTTCTCGCGCACCGCCTTGACCGCGTTGACGGAGGTGAAGGCGATCCACTCGTAGCGGCCCGTCACCAGGCCCTTGACCGCGCGCTCCATCTGCTGCGGGGTGCGCGGCGGCTCCACGGCGATGGTCGGCACCTCGTGGGGCACCGCGCCGTACGAACGCAGCTGGTCGGAGAGCGAAGCGGCCTGCTCCTTGGTGCGCGGTACGAGCACCCGCCAGCCGAACAGCGGCTTCGACTCGAACCAGGCCAGCTCCTCGCGCCGCGCGGCGGCGGCACCGGGCTCACCGACCACGGCTATCACGGGGCGGCCGCCCTCGGGCGAGGGGAGGATCTTGCCCTGCTTGAACACCTGGGCGATGGTGCCGAGCGTGGCGTTCCACGTCCGCTGCCGGGTCGTCGTACCGGCGACGGTGACCGTGAGCGGGGTCTCGGCCCCGCGTCCGGCGGCGACCAGTTCGGCGCAGGCGGCGGGCACGGTCTCCAGCGTGGCGGAGACGACGACGGTGCCGTTGCTGGCGCCGACCTCGCTCCAGCAGCGCGCGGAGGCGTTGCGCGCGTCCACGAACCGCACGTCGGCGCCCTGCTCGCCGCGCAGCGGCACACCCGCGTAGGCGGGCACGCCGACGGCGGTCGCGACACCGGGCACCACCTCGAAGGGGATGCCGTCGGTGGCGCAGGCGAGCATCTCGGAGGCGGCGTTGCCGTCGAGTCCCGGGTCGCCGGTGACGGCACGCACGACCCGCCTGCCGGAGCGGGCGGCCTCCATGACAAGATTGGCCGCGTCCCGGATCACCGGTACACCGGCGGCTGCTGACGCCTCGTCAGCGATCGTCAGCTGTGGCGTGTCCACTCCGGCGCGCGCGTGCGTGCGTACGACCTCGAGCACCTCGGGCTCCGCGATCAGTACGTCGGCGGCGGCGAGTGCCTCCACGGCGCGCAGCGTCAGCAGACCCGGGTCGCCGGGGCCGGCGCCGAGGAAGGTGACGTGCCCGTGGCCTGCGGCGGCGACCGGAAGAGCGGAGGTGGTCGGACGTGAGGGGTTCAAAGGGATCGCTCCCCCATCAGACCGGCCGCGCCCTTCGCCAGCATCTCGTCCGCGAGTTCGCGGCCGAGCGCCATGGCCTCGTCGTACGACTGGGGCACGGGACCGGTGGTGGACAGCTGCACGAGCGTCGCGCCGTCGAGGGTTCCGACGACGCCGCGCAGGCGCATTTCATTGACAGTCTGCCCGTCGGCCAGAAGGTCGGCGAGCGCGCCCACGGGGGCGCTGCAGCCGGCCTCCAGGGCGGCGAGCAGGGACCGCTCGGCGGTCACGGCGGCCCGGGTGTGCGGGTCGTCGAGCCGGCCGAGGGCCGCGATGAGGTCCGCGTCGGACGCGAGGCACTCGACGGCGAGGGCGCCCTGGCCCGGGGCGGGCAGCACGCTGTCGACCGGCAGGTGTTCGGTCACCTCGGCGCTGCGGCCGATCCGGTTGAGGCCGGCGGCGGCGAGGACGACGGCGTCGAGCTCTCCGCTGCGGACGTAGCCGATGCGGGTGTCGACGTTCCCCCGGATGGCGACGGTCTCGATGCGCTTGCCGAGGGTGCGCGCGAGGTGGTTGAGCTGCGCGGTGCGGCGCGGCGAACCGGTGCCGATGCGGGCTCCGTCGGGAAGCTGCTCGAAGGTCAGGCCGTCGCGGGCGACGAGCGCGTCGCGCGGGTCCTCGCGCAGCGGCATGGCCGCGATGACGAGGTCGTCGGACTGGGCGGTGGGCAGGTCCTTGAGCGAGTGGACGGCGAAGTCGACCTCGCCGCGCAGCAGGGCGTCGCGCAGGGCGGTGACGAACACGCCGGTGCCGCCGATCTGCGCGAGGTGCTCGCGGGACACGTCGCCGTACGTGGTGATCTCCACGAGCTCGACGGGGCGGCCGGTGGTCTTCCGGACCGCGTCGGCGACGTGGCCGGACTGGGACATGGCCAGCTTGCTGCGCCGCGTGCCGAGCCGGAGGGGCTGGTCGGACCGTGAATTCATGATGCCCGTCCTGGGTCGTGGTTCTGGTCTGCCGTGCCGGCTGCGCCTGCTGCGGCGGTCGCGCCGGGGGTGCCGGCCGCGTCGGCCCGGCTGACGGAAACCACCGTCTGCGGGTCGAGGTCGAAGAGTTCGCGCAGCGCTTCGGCGTACCCGGCGCCGCCGGGCTCGCTGGCGAGCTGCTTGACGCGCACGGTCGGTGCGTGCAGCAGCTTGTCGACGACGCGGCGGACGGTCTGGGTGACCTCGGCCCGCTGGCGTGCGTCGAGCTCGGGCAGGCGCCCGTCGAGGCGCGCGACCTCCATGGCCACGACCTCGGCGGCCATCGCGCGCAGGGCGACGACGGTCGGGGTGATGTGCGCGGCGCGCTGGGCGGCGCCGAACGCGGCGACCTCGTCGGCGACGATGCCGCGGACGGCGTCGACGTCGGCGGCCATCGGCGCGTCGGCGGCGGCTTCCGCGAGGGATTCGATGTCGACCAGGCGGACGCCGGGGATGCGGTGCACGGCGGCGTCGATGTCGCGGGGCATGGCCAGGTCCAGCAGGGCCAGCCGGACGGGGGCGCCGTCGGCGTGGCTGCGGGTGCCGCGGCGGGGCTGCCGCTGGGCGGCGGCCTCGCCCTGGTCGGCCCAGGTGCCGTGCAGTTCGAGGGCGTTGGCGTCGACTCCGGTGAGCGCGGCGCGGCCGGCGGGGGCCGGGACGTCGACGGGGCAGCCGTCGGCGCCGGGGCCCGTGGTGCCGGTGGTGCCGGTGGTGCCGGTGGCGGGGATGGTGCGGGCGCTTCCGGCGTCGGCGAGGCGGCCGCCGGCTGCGGCGACGGCGGCGAGGCGGGCCACGACGTCGGGGTCGAGCCCGGCGACGGCCCGCTCGGCGGTGCCGGGGGCGGCCGGGGCCTGGGCCCGGGCCTGGGCGGCCTGCTCGGGGAGGAGGCCGGCGGGCCCGCCGTCCGCGACGGCGGTGGCGATGTCGTCACCGGTCAGGACGAGGCCGGTGGCGCCGGTGCAGGAGACGACGACGTCGGCTCGTGTCAGTTCGGCGGTGACACCGGCCATGGGCACGGCGCGCGCGGCCACCCCTGTGCCTGAGGCAACCAGAATCTCGACCAAACGCTCCGCGCGTTCTGCGGTGCGGTTGGCCACGACGATCTCGGCGACGCCGACCCGGGCGAGGGTGGCGGCGGCGAGCGAGGACATGGAGCCGGCGCCGATCACGAGGGCGCGCTTGCCGGCGGCCCAGGCCTCGACGGTCCCGCGGCCGGCGGTCAGCTGCTCCAGGCCGAACGTGACGAGCGACTGCCCGGCCCGGTCGATGCCGGTCTCGGAGTGGGCCCGCTTGCCGACCCGCAGCGCCTGCTGGAAGAGGTCGTTGATGAGCCGGCCGGCCGTGTGCAGGTCCTGGCCCAGGGCCAGGGTGTCCTTGATCTGGCCGAGGATCTGGCCCTCGCCGACCACCATCGAGTCCAGGCCGCAGGCCACCGAGAAGAGGTGGTGGACGGCGCGGTCCTCGTAGTGCACGTACAGATAGGGGGTGAGCTCCTCCAGGGCGACCCCGCTGTGCTGGGCGAGCAGCGTGGACAGCTCGGCGACGCCGGCGTGGAACTTGTCGACGTCCGCGTAGAGCTCGATGCGGTTGCAGGTGGCGAGGACGGCGGCCTCCGCCGCGGGCTCCGCGGCGACGGTGTCGTGCAGCAGCTTCACCTTGGCGTCGGCGGACAGCGCGGCGCGCTCCAGCACACTGACGGGGGCGCTGCGGTGGCTCAGGCCTACGACGAGCAGACTCATGCCGGCATCACCGCCGGGACGTCGCCGTCGGGGCCGCTCTTGCGGGTGCCCGCGGCGGGGGAGGCGGCGGTGTGGGCGGCCTGGGCCGCGGAGGTCTCGGCCGGGTCGGTGTCGGCGACGGGAGCGGTGGGGCCGGCGGCCGGCCCGGCGCCGGGCTCCTCGCCGGCCTTGCGCTGCTCGTGGAAGGCCAGGATCTGCAGCTCGATCGACAGGTCGACCTTGCGCACGTCGACGCCGTCCGGCACGGAGAGCACGGTCGGCGCGAAGTTCAGGATGGAGGTGACGCCGGCGGCGATCAGGCGCTCGCTGACCTGCTGGGCGGCTCCGGCCGGCGTCGCGATGACGCCGATGGAGACGCCGTTCTCCCGGATGATCTTTTCGAGGTCGTCGGTGTGCTGGACGGGCATCCCGGCGACCGGCTTGCCGGCCATGGCCGGGTCCGCGTCGATGAGGGCGGCGACCCGGAAGCCGCGGGAGGCGAAGCCGCCGTAGTTGGCGAGGGCCGCGCCCAGGTTGCCGATGCCGACGATGACGACGGGCCAGTCCTGGGTCAGGCCGAGTTCGCGGGAGATCTGGTAGACGAGGTACTCGACGTCGTAGCCCACGCCGCGCGTGCCGTAGGAGCCCAGGTACGAGAAGTCCTTGCGCAGCTTCGCGGAGTTGACTCCGGCGGCCGCCGCGAGCTCCTCGGAGGACACCGTGGGCACCGAGCGCTCGGAGAGCGCGGTGAGTGCGCGCAGGTACAGCGGAAGCCGGGCGACGGTGGCCTCGGGGATACCTCGGCTGCGGGTCGCCGGTCGGTGTGTTCGGCCAGTTGCCACGATGCTCCTGCGGAATGAGCGGGGCTGAAGGCGGTCACTCGTCCCTGGACCGCCCCGTCGACAGCAGGCTATGTCTTTGTGAACGCGTGCACAAAGATTGTGTCCGCTTTGTCCGAGCAAAGTGACCGGGGTCACGCGATCCGGACACGGGGGGTGAGGGCTCACAACGTACCGAACCCGTTCAAATCCCGTGGGGGGCAAATCGGTGCACACTCCTCATCAATACGCCCCCGAGACCCCACAAATCGCCCATGATGGTAACCGGCCGAACGGTCAGCCCTGCAACGCGCGGCGCAGCCGGTCCGGGTTCACCCGCCAGAAGGTGTGCTGTTCCCCGTCGATGAGCACCACCGGGATCTGCTCCCAGTGCCGCCGGTACAGCTCCTCGTCCTGGGTGATGTCCTTCTTCTCCCACTGCGCCCCGACCTCGGCGCACACCTCCCGGACCACCGCCTCGGCGTCGTCGCACAGGTGGCACCCGGGCTTCCCCACGAGGGTGACCGTCCGCTCGGCGGGACTCTTCTTTTCCTTACGGCGCAGCAAAGGGCTCATGCGCCCCATTGTCCCGCGCCCGCCCGTCACACCCCGGCACCGAAGAGTTCACGCGCCCGGAACCGCCGCGGTTCGGGAACTCCCGAACGCAGTGGCTATGCTCGCGTCATGGCCGCTCTGGGATGGCTCACCCACCGTAGACGCTCCGCGACAGCGCGGAGCGTGCTGGCAGGCGAGGCCTCGGCCGAGGCCGCCCGCAAGTCCGCGCAGGCCCTCGAAGCGGAACCCGCCCCCGCCCCCGCGGCGGAAGAGGCGCCACAGGTCGCCGAGCCCGAGTTCCCGGTCGCCGGCGACGCCCTCGCCGCCGCCTTCTTCGACCTCGACAACACCGTCATGCAGGGCGCCGCGATCTTCCACTTCGGCCGCGGCCTGTACAAGCGGGAGTTCTTCCGCCGCCGCGAACTCGCCCGCTTCGCCTGGCAGCAGGCGTGGTTCCGGCTCGCCGGGGTCGAGGACCCCGACCACATGCAGGACGCCCGCGACAGCGCCCTGTCCATCGTCAAGGGCCACCGGGTCAGCGAACTCATGGCGATCGGCGAGGAGATCTACGACGAGTACATGGCCGAGCGGATCTGGCCGGGCACCCGCGCCCTGGCCCAGGCACACCTCGACGCCGGCCAGAAGGTGTGGCTGGTCACCGCCGCTCCGGTCGAGACGGCCACGATCATCGCCCGCCGGCTCGGCCTGACCGGGGCGCTGGGCACGGTCGCCGAGTCCGTCGACGGCCTCTACACCGGCCGCCTCGTCGGCGAGCCCCTGCACGGCCCGGCCAAGGCGGAGGCCGTCCGCGCGCTGGCCACCGCCGAGGGCCTCGACCTCGCGCGGTGCGCGGCGTACTCCGATTCGCACAACGACATTCCGATGCTGTCACTGGTCGGACATCCGTACGCGATCAATCCGGACACAAAACTGCGCAAGCATGCCCGGGAGCACGACTGGCGGCTGCGCGACTATCGGACCGGCCGCAAGGCCGTGAAGGTGGGCGTCCCGGCGGCCGCCGGGGTCGGCGCGATCGCGGGCGGCGCGGCCGCCGCCATCGCCCTGCACCGCCGCCGCAAGTAGCCCTCCGCGGCCCCGGGTTCGGGCCGCCGCCTGCACCGGAGCAGGTCCTGGACCGCCCGGCCGCGCACCGGGCGGTCCCCGTCCGCCGCTCGGCGGACATTCCCTCACCCCTACCCGCGCTCGCGGAAGGGCACGCACGCATGCCCGACGTGGTCGCGAGCCAGCGCGGAATCGCCCATTCCGCGCCGCCAAGCGATCGGCAAACGATCACGAATTGCGACCGAAAACGCCTTCGATGCGCAACGGAAGCGTCGGAATCGATGATTTGAGCAACTGGGTGTAGTGCTGCCTGTACGAAGCGTTATTCTCCTCAGACGCATGCCGCCGCCCATCTGTCGCCACGACGGGTGAACGGCCTCGCACTGCACGTGATGGAAGCTCTGCCTCTGGGAGTCCCGTGTACCCACCTGTCGGGGTTGACGCCTCGGGCCTGGCTACGCTGCGCGCAACGGTCCTCGGCCACCTGCGCGGCTTCGTCCCCACCGCGTACGCCGCCCCCGCCTTCGCCACCGGCCTCGGCCCGGCCGGTCCTTGCTATGCCCTGGCCGACGGCGGAGCGACGGTGGGCAGACGCGGTCGCAGCGGCGGCGGCACCGCGACCGGCACGAGCGCACCGGCCGCGCGCCGCCCCACCGCGGACAGCGACCAGGCCCGCATGATGGACCTGGTCGAACGCGCCCAGGCCGGCGAGGCCGAGGCGTTCGGACGGCTCTACGACCAGTACAGCGACACGGTCTACCGCTACATCTACTACCGCGTCGGCGGCAAGGCGACCGCGGAGGACCTCACCAGCGAGACCTTCCTGCGCGCACTGCGCCGCATCTCCACCTTCACCTGGCAGGGCCGCGACTTCGGGGCCTGGCTCGTGACCATCGCCCGCAACCTGGTCGCCGACCACTTCAAGTCCAGCCGCTTCCGCCTCGAAGTGACCACGGGCGAGATGCTGGACGCCAACGAGGTGGAACGGTCCCCCGAGGAATCGGTCCTGGAGTCCCTCTCCAACGCGGCCCTCCTGGAAGCCGTCCGCAAGCTCAACCCCCAGCAGCAGGAGTGCGTGACCCTGCGCTTCCTCCAGGGCCTGTCGGTCGCCGAGACCGCCCGGGTGATGGGGAAGAACGAAGGCGCCATCAAGACCCTCCAGTACCGGGCCGTGCGCACGCTGGCCCGCCTGCTCCCCGACGACGCCCGCTGACCCGTCCGCCGCCGGACCGCACCCGCCCACCCGCAGTGCCCTCCCCCACCCCTTCCGACCGTCGCACCATCCACACAACCGGTGACCCCTCGATGACGCTGTGGTCCGATCATCCTTCGTCCGTAACCCAACTGCCGCGCCGCTCGTTGTGCGGAATGCAGGCTCCCTTTGGACACGCCCTGCCCGAAGCCGCTCACTCGAAAGGGTGGATGTGCTCAAGGAAGGCAACCTTCCGGACACCCTGGGGAGTCGATCGTCATGACGAGAGGAGGTGCCGCCAGTGATCGCGAACGTGACTCCGCACCGGCGGGCGAACGCCTTCGCCCAGGCCCTGGAGGATCGGAACCCAGCGTCCGACCTTTCCGAACGGGACCCGGCGGCCGAGCAGTCCGAGGCACCTGCCGAATCTGCCGACCACGAACGTTTGTTGGCCCTGGCGAACGTGCTCGGCGAAATGCCGCGCCCGGTGCTGGACCCCGAGGTCAAAGTGGTGCAGCGAGCACAGCTCGTCGCCGCCATGGAGGCCCTGGTGATGGAGGAGAGGGCCGGAGGCGGTGCCGCCGCGGACCCTCAGCTGCCCGAACAGCGGGCCGGCCGCGGCGCCCATCGGGCGACCCCGCTCCGGAAACTGCGGCCCCGCTCCCGCTGGTCGAAGGGCATCGCAGCAGGCGGCCTCACCGTGGGTGTGGCCGCGGGGGCCTTCAGCGGCGTGGCCGCTGCCAGCACGGACGCCCTACCCGGTGACACCCTCTACCCCGTCAAACGGGGCATGGAGGACCTCAAGCTCGGCATGGCCGACGAGGACGCCGACCGGGGCGAGCTCTACCTGGACCAGGCGTCCAACCGCCTGTCGGAGGCCCGCAGACTCATGGAGCGCGGTCGCTCGGGCGCGCTCGACCACGAATCCCTGGGAGCCATCCGCCGCGCCCTCGCCGGCATGAAGCACGACGCGGCGGAGGGCCACCGGCTCCTCCAGGCGGCCTACGAGCGGGACGGCTCGCTCGGCCCCATCCAGGCGCTGTCCACGTTCTCCCGTGCGCACCGCGACGCCTGGGGCAAGCTGCGCGACCAACTTCCCGCCCAGCTCACCGACGTGGGCGGCGAGGTCGAGTCGGTGTTCCAGGCCATAGACGATGACGTGGCGCCGCTGCAGAGCCTGCTCCCGAAGCCCCCGGAGCCGAGCCGGGGCACGGGCGGGGCGCCCGCCCAACCGAGCGCCCCGGCCGGACAGCAGCACTCCGCGCCCGGGGCGGGCGCCAGCGCGCCCGCGGCCAGCCAGGCCCCGGCCGCACCGCCCTCCGCCGGAAAGTCGTCCCCGGCCCCCGGCAGCGGCCTCCTCGGCGGCACGGGCGACCTGCTCAACCCGCCGACCGGCCAGAGCCCGGCTGCCCCGTCGTCCTCGTCGGAGGCGCCGCACCCGGAGATCACCCTCCCGCCGCTCCTCCCGGGCCTGCTACCGGGCCTGGGCCTGAAGGCGGAGGACGCCGGCTAGGGCGCGCCCGGCACCACCGGGGCGTGCCCCGGGGCACGCCCCACATGGTGAGGTGCCCGGTCCCCACGGGGACCGGGCACCTCACCGTGCCGTCGCGACCTGGTGGCCGGCCGTCGGCGGGCGAGCGTCAGAAGAAGACGGATCTGCGCTGCACCAGCAGCTTGTAGAGCGTGTGCTGGATCTGCTCGCGCACCTCGTCCGTGAGGTTGAACATCAGCATCGGGTCCTCCACCGCCTCCGGCGGGTAGCCGTCCGTCGGGATGGGCTCCCCGAACTGGATCGTCCACTTCGTCGGCAGCGGCACGGCACCCAGCGGCCCGAGCCACGGGAACGTCGGCGTGATCGGGAAGTACGGGACGCCCAACAGCCGCGCCAGGGTCTTGGCGTTGCCGACCATCGGGTAGATCTCCTCCGCCCCGACGATCGAGCACGGCACGATCGGCGTGCCGGCGCGCAGCGCGGTCGACACGAACCCGCCCCGGCCGAACCGCTGGAGCCGGTACCGGTCGCCGAACGGTTTCCCTATCCCCTTGAAGCCCTCGGGCATGACCCCGACCAGCTCCCCCGCCTCCAGCAGCCGCTGGGCGTCCTCCGAGCAGGCCAGCGTGTGCCCGGCCTTGCGGGCCAGCTCGTTGACGACGGGCAGCATGAACACCAGGTCCGCCGCCAGCAGCCGCAGGTGCCGCTGCGCCGGGTGGTGGTCGTGCACCGCCACCTGCATCATCAGCCCGTCCAGCGGCAGCGTCCCGGAGTGGTTCGCGACGATCAGCGCGCCGCCCTCCGCCGGGATGTTCTCGATGCCCCGGACCTCGACGCGGAAGTACTTGTCGAAGAGCGGCCGCAGCAGGGACATCAGGACCTGGTCCGTCAGCTCCCGGTCGTAGCCGAACTCGTCGACCTCGTACTCCCCCGTGATCCGCCGCCGCAGGAACGCCAGCCCGCCCGCGACCCGCCGGTCCCAGTCCGGCCGCCCGCCGCCGCCCGGGTCGGCCTGTCCCCCGGACGCGCCGGACCCGCCGTCCGCACCCCCGGCGGGCTCCCGTGCGACCGGTGCCTCCGCCTCCGGTGCCGGAGCGGGCACCGCCCGGACCCGCCGGATCCCGATGGCCCGCCGGCGCGGCCGGTCCTCGTCGAACGGAATGACCTTGGCGTCCGCCACTATCGCTGCGCTCCCTCTTCGGCGCCGGCAACCCCGACGTTCAGCATCTGCGCGACCCGGTCGACGGCCCTGCCCGCCCGCTCCGGCGGCAGCAACCCGTTCCCCCGGCTGTGTGCGAAGTCGGCGAAGGTCTCGGCGGTCGTGTACATCGGCTTGAATCCCAGCACCTCCCGCATCTGGGTGGTCTCCACGACCCGCCCGTACGTGAGGAGTCTGATCTGCTCGGGTGAGAACTCCGTGACGCCCACCGCCCGCAGGGCCGCCCCCACCCACGTCACCGCCGGCAGCACCAGCGGCACCGTCGGCCGCCCCAGCCGCCGCGCGCACTGCGACAGCAGCAGGACGCCGTCCCCGGCGATGTTGAACGTGCCGCTGTTGAGGGTGCCGCGCCGGGGCTCCTGCGCGGCCAACCGCAGCACCTCCAGCACGTCCTCCTCGTGCACGAACTGCAGCCGCGGGTCATAGCCGAACACCGTCGGCAGGACGGACATGGAGAAGTACTCGGCGAGCGCGGAGTCCGCGTGCGGGCCCAGGATGTTCGCGAACCGCAGCACGCACACCGCGACGTCCGGCCGGCGGCGCGCGAAGCCCCGTACGTACGACTCGACCTCGGCGGCGTCCTTGGGAAAGCCGCCCGGGGGCTGCGTCTTGGGCTGCGTGGTCTCGGAGAAGACGGCCGGATCCCGCGGGGCACCCCCGTACATGCACGTGCTGGACTTCACCACCAGGCGGCGGACCGTCGGCGACTTCTGACAGGCCCCCAGCAGCTGCATCGTCCCGATGACGTTGGTCTCCTTGACCGAACTGCCCGTGCCGCCGGTGCCGGCGCTGCCCCCGGTGACCGCGAGGTGGACCACCGTGTCCACGGCGTGCTCGGCGAGGACGCGGGCGATCGAGGACTGCCGGATGTCCGTACGGACGAACTCGGCCGACCCCAGACTGCCGGGCGGTGGGCTCGCGTCGACCGCGATGACCCGTTCGACGTCGGGGTCCCGCTGGATGCGCCGCACGAAACGGCCCCCCAACTGCCGGGCAGCCCCGGTCACGAGCACGACCTTCCCCACGAGCTCAGCGCCTCCCTCGTCGTTCCCGCCTGTCCCCGGCTACACCGCAGCCCCTCCACCAAAGAATGGTGGAGGGGCTGCGGAGAACACGTACAGCTGCCGTTTACTTCTTGTTACGGCGCTGGACGCGGGTGCGCTTGAGCAGCTTGCGGTGCTTCTTCTTCGCCATCCGCTTGCGCCGCTTCTTGATAACAGAGCCCACGACTACCCTCGCTCACTTCTCGGAACATCCCCGCGCCCGCGGGGATCGGTGCGGGGCGTCTGGGCCCACACGACCTACGTCGGCCTAGCCTACCCGCCCGAGCTCCGAGCTTGTAATCCGAGTCGTCCCGAAGGTGACCCGAAGGTGTCGCGGGCCCCACTCTCAGGCCGACTCCACCCCCACATAGGACTCTCGGAGGTACTCGTGGACCGCGTTCTCGGGGACCCGGAAGGACCGGCCCACCCGGATTGCGGGCAGATGACCGTTGTGCACCAGTCGGTACACGGTCATCTTCGACACTCGCATCACCGAGGCGACCTCCGCCACGGTCAGGAACTGAACCTCACTGAGAGGCCTCTCGCCAGCAGCCATGACACACCTTGACCTTCCGCGCATGACGGGCACCGGCTTCCCCTCCGGTTACTCCTCGTCGTCGCACGCTCACTCCCCAGAGTAGGGGCGTGTGATACGAGTGGGGAAGAGGAGCTACGGCCACTCCTGCGCGCCCGGCAGGCGCGCCCGGTCCAGTAGATACCTTGTGAGCGGTCCGTAGTAGTCCGCGCGCACCGCGTCATCAAGCGGAACCGCGACCGATACGCGCCCCTCGGCCTCGCCGACGAACAGCGCCGGGTCGTCCGTATCCGCCAGCCCGATCGCCTCCACACCCAGCTGACCTGCACCGCAGACCCACCCGTGGTCTCCGACCACCAGTTCCGGCAGCGGTCCGCCGGCCTCCGCGAGCGCCCCGAGCGCGATCCGAACCGGCAGCGGTGAATGGGTGTGCGCGCCGGTGGCACTGCCGGGGGGGCGCACGCCGGGCTCTCGCACCAGCGCGACCCCCCGTACGTAATCGAGGCTGTGCGTGCGTACCCCGAACCGGGTCGTCATGTCGACACTCACCCCCTGCGCCGGGGTGAGGACATCACAGCCGGCCGCCGACATCGCCCGGGCCAAACTGGCGTAGAACGCCAGGAGACGGTGGGGGTGACCGGTGCCGAACAGTACGGGCGACCGTGCCGCGGCCGCCGCCCGCAGCCGCTCCGCGAAGGCCCGCAACGCCGCCAGCGTCCGTTCCGGATCGATCACGTCCGGCCCGCTGACGTGCGCGGGATCCGCGGAGACCCCGCACTTCTCGGCCATCAGGCCCAACAGGTCCCGCTCGCCCCAGCAGCGTTCCGGGTCCAGCCCCAGCAGGACGCGCGGATCCCGGGCCGCGAACAGCCGGTAGCTGCGCAGGCTCTCCTCCCGGGAGGTCGCGACGGGCCCGGCCAGGCGGGCGGCCAGCAGATGCGCTCGCAGTGCGCCGGTGCTCAACACGCTCCGATGCTGCCGCAACGCCCCGCCCGGATCCTCGATTCCGGCCGAGGGCCCCACCGTTGGCGTAACGATGCGGCAGACTGCCCCGGCCGGGACGAGGCGCCGGACCGGCCGGACCCGCGCGGCGTGTCGGGCCGCTACGTGAGCATGCCGCGCAGGGGGAACACCGCCCGCCGGGTGGCCAGGACGGCCTGGTCGACCCGGTCGGCCGGGTCGTAGCCCGCGTCCCAGTCCCGCCAGGCGACCGTCCGCCCGTCCGTCATCCGGCCCGGTGCCAGCTGCCGGGTCCGCGCGTACACCTCGTCCCGCCAGGACGCGGGCACGGCCGATTCCGGGTCCACGGGCCGGTGCGCCGCGATCCCCACCAGGTGGGTCCACGACCGCGGGACGACGTCCACGACCGCGTACCCGCCGCCGCCCAGCGCCAGCCACTTCCCGTCGGCGTACTCGTGCGCGAGCCGGTGGCAGGACTCCTGCACGGCCCGCTGCGCGTCCAGTGACACCGCCAGGTGCGCGAGGGGGTCCTCGAAGTGCGTGTCCGCCCCGTGCTGGGTCACCAGCACCTGTGGCCGGAAGTCGGCCAGCAGCTCCGGCACCGTCGCGTGGAACGCCCGCAGCCAGCCCTCGTCCCCCGTCCCGGCGGGCAGGGCCACGTTCGCCGCGGCCCCCTCGGCTGCCGGCCCGCCCGTCTCCTGCGGCCAACCGGTCTGCGGGAACAGGGTCGCGGGGTGCTCGTGCAGGGAAACGGTCAGCACCCGCGGGTCGTTCCAGAACACCTCCTGCACGCCGTCCCCGTGGTGTACGTCCACGTCCACGTACGCGACGCGCTCCGCGCCGAGCTCCAGCAACCGGGCGATCGCGAGGGCCGCGTCGTTGTACACGCAGAACCCGGAGGCCCCGCCCGGCATCGCGTGGTGCAGCCCGCCCGCGAAGTTCACGGCGTGCTCGGCCTCACCGCGCCAGATCGCCTCCGCGGCCGCCACGGACTGGCCGGCGATCAACGCGGACGCCTCGTGGATCCCGGGGAAGGCCGGATCGTCGACGGTGCCGATCCCGTACGTCCCGTCGGCGCTGCCCGGGTCGGCGGACACCTGGCGGACGGCGGCGACGTAGTCCTCCCGGTGCACGAGCCGCAGTGTGGAGTCGCCGGCCGCCGGGGCGGACCGCACCTCCACCTCCCGGTCCAGCCCGAAGGCCCGTACCAGGCCCATGGTCAGTGCCAGGCGCACCGGATCCATCGGATGGCTCGGCCCGAAGTCATACCCCGTGACCGCCTCGTCCCACATCAACAACCCGCGGCTGCTCATGCGGGACACCGTATCGGGCGCCCTCCGCGCCGAACGAACGGGCGTGCAGAAGCGTCACCAGCACCAACGCCGCCGGCACGAGCATCGCCCCCCGATAGCTCCACGCGTCGCCCAGCGCCCCGACGAGCGGCGAACCGACCAGGAATCCCACGTAGTTGAAGATGTTCAGCCGTGCGACGGCCGTGTCGGAGGATCCGGGGAACAGCCGCCCCGCGGCCGCGAAGGTCTGCGGCACGATCACGCACAGCCCGAGCCCGAGCAGCGTGAACCCGGCCATCCCCGCCCAGGCGCCGGGCGCCGCGGCCACGACCGCGAACCCGCCGGCCGCGAGCAGCGTCCCGGCCCGTACGACGGCCGCGGCGCCGAAGCGGCGCACGCCCAGGTCGCCGACGGCCCGGCCGAGCAGTGTGGTGACCATGTAGACGTTGTAGGGGACGGTCGCCAGCTGCTCGGAGCTGCCGAGGACGTCCTGGAGGTACTTGGCGCTCCAGTTGGAGACGGTCGAGTCCCCTATGTACGCGCACGCCATCACCAGGCACAGCGGCAGCAGCGGTCGGAAGCCGCGCGGCTCCTGCTGCTGCTCCTCTTCCCGCCCGGGCACGGGCCCCGTGCTCTTCCGGTCGGTGTAGAAGCGGCTGCCGGCGAAGGCGAGGGGCAGCAGCACCGCCACGGCGGGCAGGTAGGAGGTGAACAGCCCCAGGTGCCAGTGCGCCCCGGCCCAGGCGGCGGACGCCCCGACGATCCCGCCGAAGCTGTAGGCCGCGTGGAAACCGAGCATGATGCTGCGGCCGTACGCCCGCTGGAGGCTGACGCCGAGCATGTTCATCGACGCGTCGAGGGCGCCCACGGCCAGCCCGAACGCGCCGAGGGCGGCGGCCGCGTGCCACAGGGTGTTCCCCGCGCCGACGCCGAGGAGGGCCAGCAGGACCAGCGGTTGCGACCAGCGCAGGACTGCGGCGGGCCCGACGCGTCGGACGAGGTGCTCGGTGGCGATGCTGGCGGCCCCGGCCAGGACGGGCACGGCGGCCAGGAACGCGGGCAGCAGCCCGTCGGATATCCCGTACCGGTCCTGGATGGCGGGGATCCGCGTCACGAGGAGGGCGAAGGTGACGCCCTGTACGAAGAAGCTGAACCCCAGCGCACCGCGCCCGCGCCGCAACCCCAGATCGTCCGTCATGGCGGCACAGCGTAGGCCCGGGCCTTACCGCTGGGTAGAGATCTCACACGGGCAGTTCGAGCAGCGCGGGCAGTTCCTTCATGTCGGCGAAGTGGGCGGTGGCCCCGGTGAGCCGCTCGACGGGCATCATGCCGGTGAAGGCGTACACGTCCATGCCGGCGGCGACCGCGGCCCGGACCCCGAGCGGGCTGTCCTCGACGACGGCGCACCGCGCCGGGTCGACGCCCATGGTGCGGGCGGCGTGCAGGAACAGGTCGGGGGCGGGTTTGCCGCGGCCGACGTCCTGGGCGCTGAAGATGACCTCCTCGCCGAACCACCGGGTGAGCCCGGCGGCCCGGTGCCCGACGCGGATCCGCGCGTGGCTGCCGGAGGAGGCCAGGCAGTAGGGCGCGCTCTGGGCGGCGAGCGCCCGGAGGACGTCGACGACGCCGGGGACGGGCGTGAGCTCCCGCTCGAACGCGGCGAACGTCCGCGCGTGCAGGGTCTCGTCGAAGTCGGCGGGCAGCCGCTGCCCGGTCCGCTCCAGCACGAGGTCGTGCACCCGGTGCACGGCGGCGCCCATGTAGTCGCGGATCGAGTCCTCGTAACTGGTCGGATGCCCCAGCTCGGTCAGGTACCCGGCGAGGATGGTGTTGGCGACCGGCTCACTGTCCACCAGCACACCGTCGTTGTCGAAGATGACGAGGTCATAGCCCATGCGACAACGTAAGCACACGCCCCTGTCCGGCTGGATACGCTGGTCGGGGCAGCAACCAGGAGGAGATCATGGGCGACCTCACCCCCGAGCAGATGCGCCGACTGCACGATTTCGCGGAACAGCTCGCGGAACTGGCCGAGCACCAGGAAGACCAGTGGAAGGTGCAGACCACCGACGGTCAGATCTTCCTGACGATGATGAGCCCCACCGCTCCCCACGGCCTCAACGTCGTACGGCTGCGGCGTCAGATCGAGGCCCAGACCCCCGAGGTCATCGCCCTCAACGACACGAACATGGGCGATCCCGAGACGGGACTCACCAAGGTCCCTGATCTCATGGTCATCGCGGAGGAGGACGCGGACGACACCGCGAAGGTCATCAACTCCCGCGACGTGCTGATGGTCGTGGAAGTCGTCTCCCGCACCAACTCCCTTACGGACATCCGTGACAAGCTGCACGACTACCCCAAGATGGGGGTGCCGCTGTACGTGGTCGTGGACCCCCGAAAGGACAAGAAGGCGGTCACGGTGCACAGTGACCCGTCGCGGGGGCCCGACGGCATCCGCTACCGCAAGGAAGTCCCGTATGCCTTCGGTGACACCGCCACCGCCGGCCGCTGGACCCTCGACACGAGCAGCCTCAAGAGCTATCCCGCCGATTGGTAGGGGCCGGTCGGCCTCTCTGGCCGTAAACGCAGAAAAGCCCCGCACCGAGCCCTTGACGGGCTGGTGCGGGGCTTCCCGCAATGATTGTTCGGCGGCGTCCTACTCTCCCACAGGGTCCCCCCTGCAGTACCATCGGCGCTGAAAGGCTTAGCTTCCGGGTTCGGAATGTAACCGGGCGTTTCCCTAACGCTATGACCACCGAAACACTATGAAGTTGAACTCAAGCCGGCATGGCGAGTTCGCTGCTTCAGAACTAACACAGTGGACGCGAGCAACTGAGGACAAGCCCTCGGCCTATTAGTACCAGTCAGCTCCACCCGTTACCGGGCTTCCACATCTGGCCTATCAACCCAGTCGTCTACTGGGAGCCTTACCCTCTCAAGGAGGTGGGAATACTCATCTTGAAGCAGGCTTCCCGCTTAGATGCTTTCAGCGGTTATCCCTCCCGAACGTAGCCAACCAGCCATGCCCTTGGCAGGACAACTGGCACACCAGAGGTTCGTCCGTCCCGGTCCTCTCGTACTAGGGACAGCCCTTCTCAATATTCCTACGCGCACAGCGGATAGGGACCGAACTGTCTCACGACGTTCTAAACCCAGCTCGCGTACCGCTTTAATGGGCGAACAGCCCAACCCTTGGGACCGACTCCAGCCCCAGGATGCGACGAGCCGACATCGAGGTGCCAAACCATCCCGTCGATATGGACTCTTGGGGAAGATCAGCCTGTTATCCCCGGGGTACCTTTTATCCGTTGAGCGACGGCGCTTCCACAAGCCACCGCCGGATCACTAGTCCCGACTTTCGTCCCTGCTCGACCCGTCGGTCTCACAGTCAAGCTCCCTTGTGCACTTACACTCAACACCTGATTGCCAACCAGGCTGAGGGAACCTTTGGGCGCCTCCGTTACCCTTTGGGAGGCAACCGCCCCAGTTAAACTACCCATCAGACACTGTCCCTGATCCGGATCACGGACCGAGGTTAGACATCCAGCACGACCAGAGTGGTATTTCAACGGCGACTCCACAACCACTGGCGTGGCTGCTTCAAAGTCTCCCACCTATCCTACACAAGCCGAACCGAACACCAATATCAAACTGTAGTAAAGGTCCCGGGGTCTTTCCGTCCTGCTGCGCGAAACGAGCATCTTTACTCGTAGTGCAATTTCACCGGGCCTATGGTTGAGACAGTCGAGAAGTCGTTACGCCATTCGTGCAGGTCGGAACTTACCCGACAAGGAATTTCGCTACCTTAGGATGGTTATAGTTACCACCGCCGTTTACTGGCGCTTAAGTTCTCAGCTTCGCAACCCCGAAAGGTCACTAACCGGTCCCCTTAACGTTCCAGCACCGGGCAGGCGTCAGTCCGTATACATCGCCTTACGGCTTCGCACGGACCTGTGTTTTTAGTAAACAGTCGCTTCTCGCTGGTCTCTGCGGCCACCCCCAGCTCAGAGTGCAAGACTCATCACCAAGCGTGGCCCCCCTTCTCCCGAAGTTACGGGGGCATTTTGCCGAGTTCCTTAACCATAGTTCACCCGAACGCCTCGGTATTCTCTACCTGACCACCTGAGTCGGTTTAGGGTACGGGCCGCCATGAAACTCGCTAGAGGCTTTTCTCGACAGCATAGGATCATCCACTTCGCCACAATCGGCTCGGCATCAGGTCTCAACCTTCATGAGGGACGGATTTGCCTACCCCTCGGCCTACACCCTTACCCCGGGACAACCACCGCCCGGGCTGGACTACCTTCCTGCGTCACCCCATCGCTTACCTACTACAAGTCTGGTCCGTCGGCTCCACCACTCCCCTCAACTCCGAAGAGATCAGGGCGGCTTCACGGACTTAGCATCGCTCGCCTCGATATTGGGCGTTTCAAAGCGGGTACCGGAATATCAACCGGTTGTCCATCGACTACGCCTGTCGGCCTCGCCTTAGGTCCCGACTTACCCTGGGCAGATCAGCTTGACCCAGGAACCCTTAGTCAATCGGCGCAAGAGTTTCTCACTCTTGTATCGCTACTCATGCCTGCATTCTCACTCGTGAACCGTCCACAACTACCTTCCGGTGCTGCTTCACCCGGCACACGACGCTCCCCTACCCATCACAGCAGGCGTTGGCCCTATTGCTGCAATGACACGACTTCGGCGGTACGCTTGAGCCCCGCTACATTGTCGGCGCGGAATCACTTGACCAGTGAGCTATTACGCACTCTTTCAAGGGTGGCTGCTTCTAAGCCAACCTCCTGGTTGTCTCTGCGACTCCACATCCTTTCCCACTTAGCGTACGCTTAGGGGCCTTAGTCGATGCTCTGGGCTGTTTCCCTCTCGACCATGGAGCTTATCCCCCACAGTCTCACTGCCGTGCTCTCACTTACCGGCATTCGGAGTTTGGCTAAGGTCAGTAACCCGGTAGGGCCCATCGCCTATCCAGTGCTCTACCTCCGGCAAGAAACACACGACGCTGCACCTAAATGCATTTCGGGGAGAACCAGCTATCACGGAGTTTGATTGGCCTTTCACCCCTAACCACAGGTCATCCCCCAGGTTTTCAACCCTGGTGGGTTCGGTCCTCCACGAAGTCTTACCTCCGCTTCAACCTGCCCATGGCTAGATCACTCCGCTTCGGGTCTAGAGCGTGCAACTCAATCGCCCTATTCGGACTCGCTTTCGCTACGGCTTCCCCACACGGGTTAACCTCGCTACACACCGCTAACTCGCAGGCTCATTCTTCAAAAGGCACGCAGTCACGAAGATCCGAAGATCTCGACGCTCCCACGGCTTGTAGGCACACGGTTTCAGGTACTATTTCACTCCGCTCCCGCGGTACTTTTCACCATTCCCTCACGGTACTATCCGCTATCGGTCACCAGGGAATATTTAGGCTTAGCGGGTGGTCCCGCCAGATTCACACGGGATTTCTCGGGCCCCGTGCTACTTGGGAGATGAGCAAGCAAGCCGTACAGATTTCAGCTACGGGGGTCTTACCCTCTACGCCGGACCTTTCGCATGTCCTTCGCCTATCCATACGGTTTCTGACTCGCCTCACAGCCGGCAGACTGTGAAAGCTCATTCCCACAACCCCACATGCGCAACCCCTGCCGGGTATCACACGCATACGGTTTGGCCTCATCCGGTTTCGCTCGCCACTACTCCCGGAATCACGGTTGTTTTCTCTTCCTGAGGGTACTGAGATGTTTCACTTCCCCTCGTTCCCTCCACACTGCCTATGTGTTCAGCAGTGGGTGACAGCCCATGACGACTGCCGGGTTTCCCCATTCGGACACCCCCGGATCAAAGCTCAGTTGGCAGCTCCCCGGGGCCTATCGCGGCCTCTCACGTCCTTCATCGGTTCCTGGTGCCAAGGCATCCACCGTGCGCCCTTAAAAACTTGGCCACAGATGCTCGCGTCCACTGTGTAGTTCTCAAACAACGACCAGCCACCCATCACCCGCATCCACAAGGGACCCGGTTCACTGGGGCCGACACTGAAGACTGACCAACGGCCGTGCCTTCAGGACCCAACAACGTGCCAAGCGTGAACGCTTTCCGTGTCATCTCTTCCACGCCCGAGGGCAGTACTAGGAGACCTTCCAGTCACTCACGCCAACTAATCAACGTTCCACCCATGAGCTGACCGTGCAGAACGTTTGCCTGCAATCGGTACTGTGCTCCTTAGAAAGGAGGTGATCCAGCCGCACCTTCCGGTACGGCTACCTTGTTACGACTTCGTCCCAATCGCCAGTCCCACCTTCGACAGCTCCCTCCACAAGGGTTGGGCCACCGGCTTCGGGTGTTACCGACTTTCGTGACGTGACGGGCGGTGTGTACAAGGCCCGGGAACGTATTCACCGCAGCAATGCTGATCTGCGATTACTAGCGACTCCGACTTCATGGGGTCGAGTTGCAGACCCCAATCCGAACTGAGACCGGCTTTTTGAGATTCGCTCCACCTCACGGTATCGCAGCTCATTGTACCGGCCATTGTAGCACGTGTGCAGCCCAAGACATAAGGGGCATGATGACTTGACGTCGTCCCCACCTTCCTCCGAGTTGACCCCGGCGGTCTCCTGTGAGTCCCCATCACCCCGAAGGGCATGCTGGCAACACAGGACAAGGGTTGCGCTCGTTGCGGGACTTAACCCAACATCTCACGACACGAGCTGACGACAGCCATGCACCACCTGTATACCGACCACAAGGGGGGCACTATCTCTAATGCTTTCCGGTATATGTCAAGCCTTGGTAAGGTTCTTCGCGTTGCGTCGAATTAAGCCACATGCTCCGCCGCTTGTGCGGGCCCCCGTCAATTCCTTTGAGTTTTAGCCTTGCGGCCGTACTCCCCAGGCGGGGAACTTAATGCGTTAGCTGCGGCACCGACGACGTGGAATGTCGCCAACACCTAGTTCCCAACGTTTACGGCGTGGACTACCAGGGTATCTAATCCTGTTCGCTCCCCACGCTTTCGCTCCTCAGCGTCAGTAATGGCCCAGAGATCCGCCTTCGCCACCGGTGTTCCTCCTGATATCTGCGCATTTCACCGCTACACCAGGAATTCCGATCTCCCCTACCACACTCTAGCCAGCCCGTATCGAATGCAGACCCGAGGTTAAGCCTCGGGCTTTCACATCCGACGTGACAAGCCGCCTACGAGCTCTTTACGCCCAATAATTCCGGACAACGCTTGCGCCCTACGTATTACCGCGGCTGCTGGCACGTAGTTAGCCGGCGCTTCTTCTGCAGGTACCGTCACTCTCGCTTCTTCCCTGCTGAAAGAGGTTTACAACCCGAAGGCCGTCATCCCTCACGCGGCGTCGCTGCATCAGGCTTTCGCCCATTGTGCAATATTCCCCACTGCTGCCTCCCGTAGGAGTCTGGGCCGTGTCTCAGTCCCAGTGTGGCCGGTCGCCCTCTCAGGCCGGCTACCCGTCGTCGCCTTGGTAGGCCATTACCCCACCAACAAGCTGATAGGCCGCGGGCTCATCCTTCACCGCCGGAGCTTTCCACCACAGGAGATGCCTCCCGCAGTCGTATCCGGTATTAGACCCCGTTTCCAGGGCTTGTCCCAGAGTGAAGGGCAGATTGCCCACGTGTTACTCACCCGTTCGCCACTAATCCACCCCGAAGGGCTTCATCGTTCGACTTGCATGTGTTAAGCACGCCGCCAGCGTTCGTCCTGAGCCAGGATCAAACTCTCCATGAATGATTACCCGTAATCGGGTGCACACATCACGGTGAGCGGGTCAGCCACGGTCGGAATATGACCGACTGACCACTGCGTCCTCGCTGTGTTTGTCGCCTACAAGCGCCCCACCAGGGGGCCCTGCAGGTCTTTTCAAAGGAACCTCATCCACCTAAGTGGACGGGGTATCAACTTCTGGCGTTGATTTTTGGCACGCTGTTGAGTTCTCAAGGAACGGACGCTTCCTTCGTACTCACCCTCTCGGGCTTTCCTCCGGGCTTTCGTTCTCGCGTTTCCCACTCTATCAGAGTGTTTCGCGCTTCGCTTTCCGGTTCTTCGCTTTCGCGTTTTCCCTTCCGGCGATTCCGACTCTATCAGAACCTTTTCGGCCTGACTCCCAGTCAGCGGGATTTGCTGCGCGGACCGTCGGCCCTTGCGGCGAGTGAGACATTAGCGGATTCCTTGCCCCCGAAGCCAATCGGCGGCTGCGTTCTAGAACGCGGATTCCTCATTCGCAAATACGCATGAAAACGAGACGGCAGACTGCGCCGTTCGTTCGAGTGTGTAGTGCGGGATGGCTGTCCGGGGACCGACCAGAGTCGGCGCTCACGTCGGACAACTCGAAGAACTTTACGGATCGCGTACGGGCGTGTCAACCCTGGGACGAAGGTCATCGAGGCGCTAGCCTGACCCCCATGAACTCGCATGCGCTCACGCCCAGCCTTTGCTGGTGGGCCGCCTGACGGCGGCCGACCTTCCACGCGAGCACGCATGCGCTCACGGCCGCCGCCCCGGCGGCCGTTTTTCGTTCCTCCCCCTCCCGGGTGTGGCCGGTCGCCGGATGCAGCGGCACCCACACCACACCGACAGGGACAGACAGGGAGACGGACATGGCGCGGATCTTCAGTGGGATCAAGCCGAGCGGCCATCTGACGTTGGGCAACTACCTGGGCGCCGTACGGCAGTGGGTCGCAGCCGAGCAGAAGCCGGACGATGCGCTGTTCTGCGTCGTGGACCTGCACGCGCTGACGGTCGAGCACGATCCGGCCCGGGTACGGCGGCTCAGCCGGCAGGCGGCGACGCTGCTGCTGGCCGCCGGACTGGCGCCGGAGAAGTGCACGCTGTTCGTGCAGAGCCATGTGGACGAACACACCCGGCTCGCGTACCTGCTGGAGTGCACCGCGGCCGACGGCGAATTGCGGCGGATGATCCAGTACAGGGAGAAGGCGGCGCAGGCGCAGTCCTCCGGGGCCGGTGTGCGGCTGTCGCTGCTCACGTATCCCGTGCTGATGGCGGCCGACATCCTGGCGTACGCGACCGAGGAGGTGCCGGTGGGCGAGGACCAGCGCCAGCACGTGGAGCTGACCCGGGACCTGGCCGTGCGCTTCAACCAGCGGTACGGGCACACCTTCACGGTGCCCAGGGCGACGCTCCCCGCGGTGGCCGCGCGCGTCATGGACCTGCAGGACCCGCGGTCGAAGATGGGGAAGTCGATGGGCGGCGGGCCGGGTGTGGTCTACCTGCTCGACGAGCCGGACGTGGTGCGGCGCAAGGTGATGCGGGCGGTGACCGACAGCGGGGACGGCGGGGTCGTCTACGACCGGGAGGACCGGCCCGGCGTGGCGAACCTCCTCGACGTGCTGGCCGCCTGCACCGGCGGGGATCCGGCGGTGCTCGCCGACGGGTACGACGGGTACGGGGCGCTGAAGCGGGACGTGGCCGAGGCGGTGGTGGAGGTGCTGCGGCCGGTGCAGCAGCGGCACGCCGAGCTGGCGGCCGATCCCGGGCTGGTGGAGGGCGTGCTGCGGGAGGGTGCCGGGCGGGCCCGGGCGTTGGCGCGGCCGATGGTGGACCGGGCGTACGAGGCGATCGGGCTGCTGGCTCCGTAGGCCCTTGCGGCCCGCCGGCCGCCCGGGCCCGCCGTACTGCCCGGGCCCGGGCCCGGGCGGGGGGCGCGACGGGTCAGCCGGCGCCGGAGGCCAGTTCGCGGCTGCGGTCGCGGGCGGCTTCGAGGGCGGCGATGAGGGCGGCGCGGACGCCGTGGCGTTCGAGTTCGACGATGGCGTTGATGGTGGTGCCGGCGGGGGAGGTGACGGCCTCGCGGAGCTTGACGGGGTGTTCGCCGCTGTCGCGGAGCATCACGGCGGCGCCGATGGCGGCCTGGACGATCAGGTCGTGGGCCTGGGCGCGGGGCAGCCCGAGGAGGATGCCGGCGTCGGTCATCGCCTCGACGAGGAAGTAGAAGTAGGCGGGCCCGGAGCCGGACAGGGCCGTGGCGGCGTCCTGCTGGGACTCGGGGACGCGGAGGGTCTTGCCGACGCCGCCGAAGATCGCCTCGGCGTGGGCGAGGTGCTCGGCGGTGGCGTGGCTGCCGGCCGAGATGACGGACATGGCCTCGTCGACGAGGGCGGGGGTGTTCGTCATGACGCGGACGACGGGGGTGCCGGGGGCGAGCCGTTCCTCGAAGAAGGAGGTGGGGATTCCGGCGGCGCCGCTGATGACGAGGCGGTCGGCGGGGACGTGCGGGGCGAGCTCTTCGAGGAGCTTGCCCATGTCCTGCGGCTTGACGGTGAGGATAAGGGTGTCGGCGCGCTTGGCGGCCTCGGCGTTGCCGACGGCCTCGACGCCGTAGCGGGCGCGGAGCTCCTCGGCGCGTTCGGAACGGCGGGCGGTGACGAGGAGCTTCCCGGCGGGCCAGCCGCCGCGGATCATTCCGCTGAGCAGGGCCTCGCCGATCTTTCCGGTACCGAGGACTGCGACTGTCTGGGTCATGCGGTGTCACCTCGCCGAACTGGGTGCGCGTACGTGTGCTGCGTCTTCCTCATCCTCGCACCCGGGCGCGGGGGTGGGGGGTGCGTGTCCGCACTGCGGGCGGTCAGGGCGTGCGGCGGCGCAGGGTGGCCGCGCCGAGGGCGAGGACCAGGAGGGCGCAGGCGGCGACGATCAGGGAGTCGCGGACGAAGTCGGCGGTCATGTCGGTGTGGGTGAGGACCTGGGTCATGCCGTCGACGGCGTACGACATGGGCAGGACGTCGGAGATGCCTTCGAGGACCGGGTGCATGGTGTTGCGGGCGGCGAACAGTCCGCACAGCAGCAGCTGCGGGAAGATCACGGCCGGCATGAACTGGACGGCCTGGAACTCGGAGGCGGCGAAAGCGGAGACGAACAGGCCGAGCGCGGTGCCGAGCAGGGCGTCGAGGAGGGCGACGAGGAGGAGCAGCCAGGGGGAGCCGACCACGTCGAGGTCGAGGAGCCAGAGGGCGAGGCCGGTGGCGAGGAGGGACTGGGCCACGGCGACGGCGCCGAAGGCGAGGGCGTAGCCGGCGATGAGGTCGCCCTTGCCCAGCGGCATGGCGAGGAGGCGTTCGAGGGTGCCGGAGGTGCGTTCGCGCAGGGTGGCGATGGAGGTCACCAGGAACATGGTGATCAGCGGGAAGATCCCGAGGAGGGACGCGCCGATGCCGTCGAAGGTGCGGGGGCTGCCGTCGAAGACGAAGCGGAGCAGGGTCAGCATCAGGACGGGGACCAGCAGCATCAGGACGATGGAGCGCGGGTCGTGGCGGAGCTGGCGCAGGACGCGGGCGGCGGTGGCGGTGGTGCGGGCGGCGTTCATCGGGGCTGCTCCTGGGCGGAGGGGCCCTGGGCGGGCTCCTGGACGACGGTCTCCTGGGCGGCGGGGCCCTGGGCGGCGCGGGCGTTGGCCTCGTCGACGAGGCGGAGGAAGCCCTCTTCGACGGTGGCGGACTGCGTACGGGTGCGCAGTGCGTCGGGGGTGTCCTGGGCGAGGATGCGGCCGCCGCGCATGAGGAGGAGGTCGTGGCAGCGCTCCGCCTCGTCCATGACGTGGGAGGAGACGAGGATCGTCGTGCCGCGGGCGGCGGTGAGGTCGTGGAAGAGGTTCCACAGGTCGCGGCGCAGGACGGGGTCGAGTCCGACGGTCGGCTCGTCGAGGACGAGGAGTTCGGGGGCGCCGAGCAGGGCGACGGCGAGGGAGACACGGCTGCGCTGGCCGCCGGAGAGGTTGCCGGCGAGGGCGTCGGCGCGGCCGGAGAGGTCGACGTCGGCGATGGCGCGGGTGACGGCGGCGCGGCGGCGGTCGGCGGCGGCGCGGCCGGGGTCGAGGACGGCGGCGAAGTAGTCGAGGTTCTGCCGGACCGTGAGGTCGTCGTAGACGGAGGGGGCCTGGGTGACGTAGCCGATGCGGGAGCGGAGCTCGGGGTGGCCGGCGGGGCGGCCGAGGACGTCGAGGGCGCCGGTGACGTGGGCCTGCGTGCCGACGACGGCGCGCATGAGCGTGGACTTGCCGCAGCCGGACGGGCCGAGGAGGCCAGTGATGCGGCCGCGGGGGACGTCGAAGGCGAGGGAGTCGAGGACGGTCCGGAGGGTGCGGCCGGTGCCGCGGCGGACGGTCAGGCCGTCGGCGTGGACGGCGGGGGCCGGGGCCGGGGCGTCGCCCCGCTCCTGGTTATTCATCATGTGGTGAATAATGCTCCCGGGGGTGCCGGCCGTCAACAGGTCGGAGGCTGCGGCAGGATCGGGGAGGGAGCGAGGAAGGGGGCGTGCGCCCGAGCTACTTCTTGCGCTTGGGGCGGCGCGCGGCCGGGTTGCCCGTACGGGTGCGGCGGCGGCGCTCGTACTCGGCGACGGCGCGCTCGTACTCGGCGCGGCGGAGCTTCTCGCCCGGGGCCTCGGAGAAGCAGCGCAGGAAGTACGCGATGAGGGAGCCGATGAAGCCGATCATCTTCAGGCCCTTGAGCGAGGCCTCGTCGGAGGACGGGGCCGGGCGACGGCCGAAGGACTCCCAGGTCTTGAGGAAGGCGATGGCGCTGGCGATCGCGAAGAGCACGACCACGGAGATGCTGAGGAACGGGCCGACGTTGCCGATCTCCAGGCCCTCGTAGGCGAGGCGCAGCAGGTAGGCGGCGGCGAAGGCCGTGACGAGCGAGCCCGCGCCGGCGGCGGCACGGCGGAGGGCGTAGCCGCCGTCGTGCTCGACCCAGGTGGTGCCGAAGAACGGGATCGGCTCCGGCTGCGGCCCGGCGGGCAGGGCCGGGGCCGGGGTCGTCGCGGCGGGGGTCTGCTGCTGTTCGTCGCTCACACCGGCGATTATCCCCCGCCGCCGGCGGAGGGCCCGGCGCGTCTCACGTGTCAGACGGACCGGGCCGCGGCACCCCCCCCTGGTCGCCGGTGTCAGCCGCAGGGGGAGGCGACGTAGCCGTCGCTGCCCGTCCTGACGTACGCGTCGGAGACGAACTGGCCGTTGCCGACGCAGTCCCAGAGGCTGGTGGTGCCGTACGGTCCGCTGACCGTCTCGCCCTCCGTCTGGCAGCGGATCGTCACGGACGCGCCGTACGGGAGGACCTTGACGATGGAGTAGCCGGTGCCGGGGCCGCTGCGGACGTTCACCCGGTGGCCCGGTGCGACCGGGAAGGTCTGGAAACCGGACCCCGCGTCGAGGGCCTGGGCTTGGCTGGATTCGTTCTCTGCGGACATGTGAAAACCCCCCTTTTGGCACTGCTGTGAACAACTCGCGCAGGGTAGCAGGCCCTTGGAGATTCACACGGGCCATCGACTAGGCTCCGGCGGGGGTGGTGAGGCAGTGCAGTCACTGCACGCGGACTACGTGGGCTTTCCGGAATACGCCGGCCAGTACCGGCTCGAATCCGTGCTCGGATCCGGCGGCATGGGTGTCGTCCACCTGGCCACGTCCGGTTCCGGGCTGAAACTCGCCGTAAAGATCGTGCACCCCCAGCACGCGGTCGACCCCGAGTTCCGCGCCCGGTTCCGTCAGGAGGTCGCCGCCGCCCGGCGGGTCAGCGGGGCGTTCACCGCGCCCGTCGTCGACGCCGATCCCGACGCCGAGCGGCCCTGGATGGCCACCCTGTTCATCGACGCCCCCACCCTCGCCGAGCGGGTGCGCGAGAGGGTGCTCGACCCCGCCGAACTGACCCGGCTCGCGGCCGGGCTCGCCGAGGCCCTGCGCGACATCCACCGGGCCGGGGTGGTGCACCGCGACCTGAAGCCCGGCAACGTCCTGATGGCCCCCGACGGGGTGCGCGTCATCGACTTCGGCATCTCCCGCCCCGCCGACAGCGACCTGCGCACCGAGACCGGGAAGCTGATCGGGACACCGCCGTTCATGGCGCCCGAGCAGTTCCAGCGGCCCCGGGAGGTGGGCAGCGCCGCCGACGTGTTCGCGCTCGGCGCCGTACTGGTGCACGCGGCCACCGGGCGGGGGCCCTTCGACTCCGACAGCCACTACCTCGTCGCGTACCAGGTGGTGCACGGCGAGCCCGACCTGGCCGGGCTGCCGCCGCAGCTCGCGCCGATCGTGGCCCGCTGCCTGTCCAAGGACCCGGCCGAGCGGCCCACGGCCGACGCCCTGATCACGGCGATGCGCGCCCTCGCGTACCCCACGGGCGAGGACACCCAGACCTTCGTCCCGCAGCCCCGGCGCCCCGCCTCCCCCACCGCGGGCGGCGCCGCCCGGCGCCGCGCCGAGGAGCCGACGCACCCGCGGGCGCAGAGCGCCGCCGAAGCCGCCGCGGCCGCCGCGATCGCTGCGGGCGCCGCACCGGGCGCCCCGGGCGGCGCGGGCGGCGGGACCGCCCCGGGGGCGTCGGACCGCGGCCGGCGGCGGACCCGCGCGGCGGTCGCCGCCGCGGTCGGGCTGCTGCTGGCGGGCGGGGCGGCGGGCGGCGGCTGGTACCTGCGGGGCGACGACGCGGGCCCGCAGCAGCGGGCGGTCGGGGACGCACGGTCGGCGCAGGGAGGACAGAAGCCGTTCGCGCCCTGGTCGCGGGAGCTGGGCCGGCCCGGAACCGCGGAGGGCGGACCCGCCGGGAGCGCGGCCTCGGCCTGCTCGTGGGCCGACGGGACCCTGTACTGCTCGGGGTACGGGCTGGCCGCGGCCCGGCTGGACCCCGCCGACGGCTCGGTGGTGTGGTCCGTCCAGGCCTCCCCGGGCACCGTCGAGACCGCCGCCCCGCTGCACGACGCCGGACTCGTCCTGACCACGTCCGCCGGCAGCCACACGCTGCACGCGCTGGACGCGGCCACAGGGGCCGAACGGTGGAAGCGGGTGTTGCCGGCCGGGTCGCGGGTCGTGCCGGCCGGGCCGCGGGTGATGATCGCGCTGCCCGACGGCAAGGCGGTCTCCGTGGATGCGGCCACCGGGGTCGCGCAGTGGACCAAGCAGTTCGGCGGGGTCGGCTCGGTGTGGTGCGCCGACGAGGCGCCGGCGGCCCAGCCGGGTGCGGCCCCGCCGCTGTACGTGGCCACCCCGGCCCCCGACGGGAAGTCCACCCAGGTGTCGGAGGTCGACCCGGTCGCGGGCACGGTGCGGGCGCTGGCCCGGACGCCCGGCGCCGCGGAGCCGGTCGGCGTGGCCGGCGGCGGGCTGTTCCTGCTGGAGAACGACGCGGGGTCGATGGCCCGGTCGGTGCTGCGGGTGGACCTCGGCTCCCGGGCGGTGCGCTCGGTCGCGCTGACGGCCCCGCTGCTCCAGGCCCAGGCGGCCGTGGCCCCGGACGGCACGGCGTACGTGTTCGGGGTGTCGGGCGCCCTGGCGGCGGTGGGCGCGCAGCGGGAGGAATGGCGGCTGCAGACCGGGGTCACGGCGGCCTCGCGGCCCGTGCTCGGTGGTGACGGCGACGGCCGGGTGTACCTGACCGCCGTCGACGGGCGGCTGCTCGCGGTGGACGGTACGGCCGGGCGGCTGGCGGGGCAGACGGCGCCGCGGATCGGGGCGGGGCGGGGCGCCTTCACGGCGACGCTGCCGGCGCCGGTCGCCGCCGGCGGGCGGGTCTTCTCGACCGCGCCCGACGGGTCGGTGTTCGCCGTTGACGCCCGCGATCCCGCCGCCTGGTAGCTCCGCGGTTACGCCCGGCCCGGCGGAGCCGGGAGCCCCGGGGCGCCGCCCCGGACCCCGCGCCTCAGACGCCGGCGGGGCTGGATGTGCCGGCCCCCCGCCGGCAATGGCCGGTCCTCGGGGGATTGCCGGAGGTGCCCCGCCCGGGGTGGTCGGGCGGGGCCGGGACGTCAGGCGAGCTTGGTGACGTCGCGGACCGCGCCCTTGTCGGCGCTCGTCGCCATCGCCGCGTAGGCGCGCAGGGCCGCGGAGACCTTGCGTTCGCGGTTCTTCGGGGCGTAGACGCCGCCGAGGGCCTCGCGGCGGACGGCCAGGGTCGCGTCGTCGACGAGGAGCTCGATCGAGCGGTTCGGGATGTCGATGCGGATCCGGTCGCCGTCCTCGACGAGGGCGATGGTGCCGCCGGAAGCGGCCTCCGGGGAGGCGTGGCCGATGGACAGGCCGGAGGTGCCGCCGGAGAACCGGCCGTCGGTCACCAGGGCGCAGGCCTTGCCGAGGCCGCGGCCCTTGAGGAAGGAGGTCGGGTAGAGCATCTCCTGCATGCCGGGGCCGCCGCGCGGGCCCTCGTAGCGGATGACGACGACGTCGCCCTCCTTGATCTGCTTGGACAGGATCTTGTCGACGGCCTCGTCCTGGGACTCGCAGACCACGGCCGGGCCCTCGAAGGTCCAGATGGACTCGTCGACGCCGGCGGTCTTCACGACGCAGCCGTCGACGGCGATGTTGCCCCTGAGGACGGCCAGGCCGCCGTCCTTGCTGTACGCGTGCTCGACCGAGCGGATGCAGCCGTTCTCGGCGTCGAGGTCGAGGGACTCCCACCGCTCGGACTGGGAGAAGGCGGTCGCGGAGCGCTTGCAGCCGGGGGCCGCGTGCCACAGCTCCACGGCTTCGGCGCTGGCGGTGCCCGAGCGGGCGTCCCACGTGCCCAGCCAGTCGTCGAGGTTGGTCGAGTGGACCGTCGTGACGTCCTTGTTCAGGAGGCCGCCGCGGTGCAGTTCGCCGAGGATGGCGGGGATGCCGCCGGCGCGGTGCACGTCCTCCATGTAGTAGGTGCCGCCGGGGGCGACGTTCGGGGCGACCTTCGCCAGGCAGGGGACGCGGCGCGAGACGGCGTCGATGTCCTTGAGGTCGTAGTCCAGGCCGGCCTCCTGGGCGGCGGCCAGCAGGTGCAGGATCGTGTTGGTGGAGCCGCCCATGGCGATGTCGAGGGCCATGGCGTTCTCGAAGGCCTCGCGGGTGGCGATGCTGCGCGGGAGGACGGACTCGTCGTCCTGCTCGTAGTACCGCTTGGTGATCTCCACGACCGTGCGGCCGGCCTCCTCGTACAGGGCGCGGCGGGCGGTGTGGGTGGCGAGGACGGAGCCGTTGCCGGGCAGGGCCAGGCCGATGGCCTCGGCGAGGCAGTTCATCGAGTTGGCGGTGAACATGCCGGAACAGGAGCCGCAGGTCGGGCAGGCGTTCTCCTCGATGCGCAGGACGTCCTCGTCGGAGACGTTCTCGTTGACCGCGTCGACGATCGCGTTGATCAGGTCGAGCTTGCGGACGGTGCCGTCGACGAGGGTGGCCTGGCCGGCCTCCATCGGGCCGCCGGAGACGAAGACGGCCGGGATGTTGAGGCGCATGGCGGCCATCAGCATGCCGGGGGTGATCTTGTCGCAGTTGGAGATGCAGATCAGGGCGTCGGCGCAGTGGGCCTCGACCATGTACTCGACGGAGTCCGCGATCAGGTCGCGGGAGGGCAGCGAGTACAGCATGCCGCCGTGTCCCATGGCGATGCCGTCGTCGACGGCGATGGTGTTGAACTCGCGGGGGACGGCGCCCGCGGCGCGGATCGCGTCGGAGACGATCCGGCCGACGGGGGCGAGGTGGGTGTGGCCGGGGACGAACTCGGTGAAGGAGTTGGCGACCGCGATGATCGGCTTGCCGATGTCCTCGCTCGCTACGCCCGACGCGCGCATGAGCGCACGAGCGCCTGCCATGTTGCGGCCGTGGGTGACGGTGCGGGACCTCAGCTCGGGCATCGGGTACTCCCCATGATGGCGGTGGCGCTCGTACGCCCGCCGCGACTGTGGATATGGCTCGGTTACGAGGCTACGCCCCCGGCCCGGGATACGGACAGGTCGTCCGGATACCGGGACGGGAGGGTCAGCCCTCGGTCAGGTACCGCTGGAGGGTGGGGGCCACCAGCTCGACGATGTGGTCGGGGTCCGCGGAGGCCAGCGGCTCGACCTGGACGACGTAGCGCAGGATCGCGATGCCGACCATGTGGGAGGCGGCGAGCTCGGCCCGGAAGGTGGGGTCCGGGACGTTCAGGTCGGCGGCGACCCGCTCCAGCAGGCGGCGCAGGACCAGGTCGCGCAGCACCCTGGCCGCGGCCTCGTGGGTGAGGGCGGAGCGGATCACCGCGAGGAGGGGGGCGCGGGTGGCGGGGGTCTCCCAGATGCCGAGGAAGTAGCGGACCAGGCGCTCGCCGATGGCATCGGGGCCGGGGCCGACGATCTGGGGGACCAGGAGGTCGGGCTCCAGGCTGAGCTCGATGGTGTCGGCGAAGAGCTCGTCCTTGCTGCCGAAGTAGTGGTGGATCAGGGAGGGGTCCACGCCGGCGGACTTG
Source organism: Streptomyces pallidus (ex Mingjun et al. 2026) (assembly GCF_051550185.1). Taxonomy (NCBI): domain Bacteria; kingdom Bacillati; phylum Actinomycetota; class Actinomycetes; order Kitasatosporales; family Streptomycetaceae; genus Streptomyces; species Streptomyces pallidus (ex Mingjun et al. 2026). The sequence goes on from NZ_CP196181.1 coordinate 3,532,152, forward strand.
GCGATCCCGCGCAGGGAGGTCTTGTCGTAGCCGCGCGCGGCGAACTCGGAGCGGGCGGCGAGGCGGATCCGCTCCATGGCGCCGGGGCCGCTGTCGGCCTCGTCCTGGCGGGGGCGGCCCGGGCCGCGCCGGGGGCGGGGGGCGGGGCCGTCGTCGGCGCGGGGGGTCACCGGGCCGTCACGTCCCGGCCGGTGCTCGCCGCCAGGTGGAGCCGGGTGAAGGCCAGGGCCTCGGCGAGGTCGGCCTCGCGCTCGGCGGAGGACATGGCCCGGCGGGTGTTCACCTCGATGACGACGTGGCCGTCGAAGGCGTTGGCCGCGAGGCGTTCCAGCAGCTCGGCGCAGGGCTGGGAGCCGCGGCCGGGAACGAGGTGCTCGTCCTTGGCGGAGCCGTTGCCGTCGGCCAGGTGCACGTGCGCGAGGCGGTCGCCCATGCGGTCGACCATCTCCATGGCGTCCGTACGGGCGGTGGCGGTGTGGGACAGGTCGACGGTGAAGTGCCGGTAGTCGTCCTTGGTGACGTCCCATTCGGGGGCGTACGCGAGCATCTCGCGGTCGCGGTAGCGCCAGGGGTACATGTTCTCCACGGCGAAGCGCACGTCGGTCTCGTCGGCCATCCGGGCGATGCCGGTGACGAAGTCCCGGGCGTACTGGCGCTGCCAGCGAAAGGGCGGGTGGACGACGACGGTGCTCGCGCCGAGGCGTTCGGCGGCGGACCGGGCCCGCTGGAGCTTGGTCCACGGGTCGGTGGACCAGACGCGCTGGGTGATCAGGAGGCAGGGGGCGTGTACGGCCAGGACCGGGATGCCGTGGGTGTCGGACAGGCGGCGCAGGGCGTCGATGTCCTGGCTGACCGGGTCCGTCCAGACCATGACCTCCACACCGTCGTAGCCGAGGCGTGCGGCGATCTCGAAGGCGGTCGCCGTCGACTCCGGGTAGACGGAGGCGGTGGAGAGGGCGACTTTCGCGGTCGGGATGCGGACGGGTTCTGCCACGGGGACAGGGTACCGAGGGCCCGGCCGGCCGGAAGGGGCTCCCCTCCGGGGCGGGCCGGGCGGGGGCGGCCGGTCGACCGGCCGCCCGGCCGTCAGACGGGGAGGTGGTCCAGGCGGCGGAGGATGACGCCCTCGCGCAGCGCCCAGGGGCAGATCTCCAGGCTGTCGACGCCGAAGAGGTCCATCGCACCCTCGGCGACCAGGGCCCCGGCGAGCAGCTGGGCGGCGCGGCCCTCCGAGACGCCGGGCAGGGCGGACCGCTGCGCCACGGTCATCTCCCCGAGCTTCGGCACCCACTCCTCCAGCGCCTTGCGGGTCAGGTCCCGCTGCACGTAGAGGCCTTCGGTCGAGCGTGCCGCGCCCGCGATCCGGGCCAGCTGCCTGAAGGTCTTGGAGGTGGCGACGACGTGGTCCGGGGCCCCGAACCGGCTGAACTCGCGCACCGTGCGGGCGATCTGCGCCCGCACGTGCCGGCGCAGATCGCGGACGGCGGCCGGGTCCGGCGGATCTCCCTGGAGCCAGGCGGAGGTGAGGCGGCCGGCGCCGAGCGGCAGGGAGACGGCCGCGTCCGGGTCCTCGTCGATGCCGTACGCGATCTCCAGGGAGCCGCCGCCGATGTCGAGGACGAGGAGCTTGCCCGCCGACCAGCCGAACCAGCGGCGTACGGCCAGGAAGGTCAGCCGGGCTTCTTCCTCGCCGCTCATGATCGGCAGGTCGATGCCGGTCTCGGCCTTGACCCGGGCGAGGACCTCGTCCGCGTTGGTGGCCTCCCGCACGGCGCTGGTCGCGAACGGCAGCACGTCCTCGCAGCCCTTGTCCTCGGCGGCCTGCACGGCGCCGGCGATCACGGCGACGAGGCGCTCTATGCCGTCCGCCGTGACCGCGCCGCTCCCGTCGAGGAGCTGGGCCAGCCGCAGTTCCACCTTGTGCGAATGCGCGGGCTGCGGGCGCGCGCCGGGGTGTGCGTCCACCACCAGCAGATGCACCGTGTTCGAACCCACGTCAAGGACACCGAGTCTCATACGAGGAAACGCTACTGTGCGCCGGGAGTACGGGTGGCGTGAGGGGCGCTTAGGCTTGGGTTTGTGCCACACACGAACAAGGCCGACAAGTCCAGGACCAAGCCGAAGGCCAAGACGAAGCCCAAGGCCAAGGCCGCCGAGCGGGCCGCGGCCGGTGCTCCCCCGGGCGACGAGCAGGGTCTCGACTTCCCCCGGGCCTGGGTGGAGTTCCCCGATCCCGCCGACGCCGAGCAGGTCTTCCGGTGCGACCTGACGTGGCTGACGTCGCGCTGGACGTGCATCTTCGGCAGCGGCTGCCAGGGCATCCGGGAGGGTCGGGCCAGCGACGGCTGCTGCACGCTGGGCGCGCACTTCTCCGACGAGGACGACGAGAAGCGGGTCGCCGGGCACGTGGCACGGCTGTCGCCGGAGCTGTGGCAGTTCCACGACGTGGGCACCGAGTCGGGCTGGGTGCAGAAGGACGAGGACGGCGAGCGGCAGACCCGCCGGTGGGAGGGTGCGTGCATCTTCCTGAACCGGCCCGGCTTCCCGGCCGGAGCCGGGTGCTCGCTGCACATCCTCGCGCTGCGCGAGGGCCGCGAGCCGCTGGAGACGAAGCCGGACGTGTGCTGGCAGCTGCCGATCCGGCGGACGTACGACTGGATCGACCGGCCCGACGACACCCGGGTGCTCCAGGTGACGATCGGCGAGTACGACCGGCGCGGCTGGGGCCCGGGCGGGCACGACCTGCACTGGTGGTGCACGTCGGCGACGTCGGCGCACGGCGCGGGCGAGCCGGTGTACGTGTCGTACCGGGCCGAGCTGACGGAGCTGATGGGCAAGGAGGGGTACGCGGAGCTCGTGAAGCACTGCGAGGCGCGCCTGGCCTCCCTGCTGCCGATGGCCCCGCACCCCGCCGACCCGGTGTAGGCGGGGCCGGCGGGCGGAGGCGGTCAGTAGGCCCGGGGCGGCTGGTCCTGCCCGCCCTCGGGGTTCCCGAGCTGGCCCTTGAGCTTTTCCTGGGCCGTGTCGACGTGCCTGGTGTACTTGTTCTGGGTCTTCTCGTCGACGTGGTCGCCGGCCTTGTCCACGCCCTGCGCGGCCTGGCTCTCGTGGCCCTTCAGCATCTGCCTGAGCTTGTCCATCACGCTCATTGCGGCCTCCTCGGCCTGGGGGGTCCTGGCCTCTCCCACCAGGGTCTCCGGCGTGATCCTTCCGTGCATCTCGGGACGGTCCGCCCCTGCGCGCGGAGGGGTCGCTACGGGGACGGGTCGGCGGGGGCGCCGGGGTCCTGGGAAACCGTTCCTCCAGGGGCGGGGTCGGGGACGGGTGCGGACTCGGACGCGCTCGGGGTCGGGGTGGGCGGAGGAGTCCGCGTCGGCGCGGGCGTGGGAGTCGGGGTCGGGGTCGGGGGGTCCACGGGGTCGGACGGCGGCGTGGGGGTCGGGGTCTGCGCGGGGGGCGTGGGCGGCGCCGGGGTGGGGGCGGGGCGGCCGCTGCCCCGGATCGCGACCACGGCTCCGCCCGGGTCCACGGCGACCCGGGCCGTCCAGGGGCCCGTGGGTTCGGTGTCGGGGTCGACGGTGACGTACAGAGTGATCGATTCTCCGGGGGCCAGGGTGCCCGCGGTCCGGCTCGCCCGCAGCCACGGCGCGTCGGAGCGGAGTTGCCAGTCCACCGGGGCCCCGCCGGACGCGGTGAGGGTGAGCACGGTGGTGCCGCCCTGCGGGGCGGCGGCGACGGTGAGCCGGCCGGGGGCGCCCGGCCCGGCGGGGGCCGCGGGCTCGCCGGTACTGATCACCTCGACGGAGACGGCCCGCTCCGGGCCGACGGGGCCGGGGACGCCGGTGGTGCGGGCGGTGAGGCCGGTTCCGGCGTTCTCGTAGGCCCGCATCGGGCCGCCGCCCGGGTGGAGGGGCAGCTCGGACTCGCCGGCCGAGATCCGTCCGGTGTCGGCGCCGGCGGGCTCGCCGGTGTCGGGCGCGCCCCGGTAGGCGGCCCAGAGGACCAGGACGGGCGCGGCGACGACGGTGGCGACCACGGTGGTGGTCACGGCGCGGGCGCGGAACCGGTCGCGGCGGGCGGCCCGGTCCCGGGGGTCGACGGGGAAGCCGGTGCGGCCGAAGCGGGGGACGGCGGCGCGGCGGCCGCGGCCCGTGCGCTGCATGGCGGCGTGGACGGCGGTCCGGGGGGCCTGGACCAGGGGGAGGGCGGCGTCGACGCCGCAGGAGCCCGGCCAGGGGGCGGCGGCGCCGGCGCGTTCGGCGGCGCGGCGGCAGCGCGGGCAGTCGTCGACGTGGCGGACGAGCTCGGCGCGCAGGGTGGTGGACAGCAGGAGCTGTCCGTCGCCGGTGAGCCGGGACACCGACGGGCAGCCGCCGGTCTCGACGGCGGCGAGGGCGGCGCGGGTGCGTTCGACCTCGCAGGCGGCGCCGGCGAGGAGCTCGCGGGCGGTGGCCGGGGGCGTGCCGAGGACGGCTGCGACTTCGGCGACGCCGAGGCGGTGGCGGACGGCGAGTTCCAGGGCCTCGCGCTGTTCGGGTGTGGTGCCGGCGGCCTCGGGCCAGGCGAGGCGGGCCAGTTCGGTGCGCCGGTGCGCGCTCACGTCGAGGGAGTCGCGGGAGCCGGGGACCCCGGAGGGGCCGTGGGAGCCGGAGGGGCCGTGGGAGCCGTGAGCCTCGGGCGGACGCTCGGCCCCGGCGTGCTCCGGCGCGCGCCGGGCGGGACGCGCCCCGGAGCGGCCGCGCCGCTGCTCGGTCATGCGGCGCAGGCAGGCCCAGCGGGCGAGGGCGTACAGCCAGGCCCGGCGGTCGCCCTCGTCGGGGCAGCGGCCGGGGTGCCGTTCGGCGACGGCGAGGACCTCGGCGAGCACGTCGGTGGCGGTGTCGTGGTCGCACAGGACCGACAGGCAGTACGTGAACAGGCCGTCCAGGTACGGCTCGTGCCGGAAGGGCGGCGGCTCCTCCGGGGCGGTGCCCTCACGGGGTGTGCGCCCGTGCGCCCGGCGTGCGCCGGTGCGCCGGGCGGGGTTCTCCTGGTTGCTGCTGTCCACCCTGGCGAAGGTAGGCGGCCGCCCGCCGGGGGCCGTGAAGCCTTGAGCTGTTTTAGCCCTTACGGGTGACCAGATCGAGCAGGCGCTGACGGCGGCCCTGACGCCGGGCGGGGCGGGGCCGGCGCCCGGCGCGGTCAGGGTTGTCGGCGGGGGCGGCTACCGTGGGCGCATGGCTGCCCGTACATCCCGCTCATCCGCCAAGGACCGGCCCTCCTACCGCTGCTCCGAGTGCGGCTGGACCACTGCGAAGTGGCTCGGCCGCTGCCCCGAGTGCCAGGCCTGGGGCACCGTGGAGGAGATGGGCGCGCCCGCCGTGCGGACCACGGCGGCCGGCCGCGTCACCTCCGCCGCGCTTCCCATCGCGCAGGTCGACGGCCGGACGGCGACCGCCCGCAGCACGGGCGTGGACGAGCTGGACCGGGTCCTCGGCGGCGGGCTGGTGCCGGGGGCGGTGGTCCTGCTGGCCGGCGAGCCGGGGGTCGGCAAGTCGACGCTGCTGCTGGACGTGGCGGCCAAGGCGGCCAGCGCGACCCACCGCACCCTGTACGTCACCGGCGAGGAGTCGGCGAGCCAGGTGCGGCTGCGGGCCGACCGGATCGGGGCCCTCAACGACCACCTGTACCTGGCGGCCGAGACCGATCTGTCGGCCGTGCTGGGCCACCTCGACGCCGTGCAGCCCTCGCTGCTGGTCCTGGACTCCGTACAGACCGTGGCCTCGCCCGAGATCGACGGCGCCCCCGGCGGCATGGCCCAGGTGCGCGAGGTCGCCGGGGCGCTGATCCGCGCGTCCAAGGAGCGCGGGATGGCCACGCTGCTCGTCGGGCACGTCACCAAGGACGGTGCGATCGCCGGCCCGCGGCTGCTGGAGCACCTGGTGGACGTGGTCCTCGGCTTCGAGGGCGACCGGCACGCCCGGCTGCGTCTGGTCCGCGGTGTGAAGAACCGGTACGGGGCCACCGACGAGGTGGGCTGCTTCGAGCTGCACGACGAGGGCATCACCGGCCTCGCCGACCCGAGCGGTCTCTTCCTGACCCGGCGCGCGGAGGCGGTCCCCGGCACCTGTCTGACGGTGACGCTGGAGGGCAAGCGGCCGCTGGTCGCCGAGGTGCAGGCGCTCACCGTGGACTCGCAGATCCCCTCCCCGCGGCGGACCACGTCGGGCCTGGAGACCTCGCGGGTGTCGATGATGCTGGCGGTGCTGGAGCAGCGCGGCCGGATCACCGCGCTCGGCAAGCGCGACATCTACAGCGCCACCGTGGGCGGGGTGAAGCTGACCGAGCCGGCCGCCGACCTGGCGGTCGCGCTGGCGCTGGCCTCCGCCGCGAGCGACGTTCCGCTGCCGAAGAACCTGGTGGCGATCGGGGAGGTCGGCCTCGCCGGCGAGGTGCGGCGGGTGACGGGGGTGCAGCGGCGCCTGGCCGAGGCGCACCGGCTCGGTTTCACGCACGCGTTGGTGCCGGTGGACCCGGGGAAGGTGCCGGCCGGGATGAAGGTGACGGAGGTCGCCGACATGGGGGATGCGCTGCGGGTTCTGCCCCGCCGGCGGTCCCGTGAGACGGCCCGCGAGACGGCCCGCGAGTAGCCTCCTGGCGGCCCGCGGCCGGGTCGGTACGGGGGTCCCCGCGGGCGCACCTCGCCAAGCCACGGCGGGCGCCCAGCGTGCGCCGGTAGACTTTGTGCTGGTCCGCCCGGCCCACGCAGGCGGCGCAACCCGCGACCGGAGGAGTGCAGTGGCAGCCAAGGACGGGGCAGCAGCATCCGGGAAGTCGGGCGCGAGCTCCAGGCAGGAATCCATGATGCGTGCCTCGCTGAGCGCGGTCGCACCTGGTCAGCCCCTGCGCGACGGCCTGGAGCGGATCGTCCGCGGCAACACCGGCGGCCTCATCGTCCTCGGGATGGACAAGGCCGTCGAGGCGATGTGCACGGGCGGTTTCGTGCTGGACGTGGAGTTCACCGCGACCCGGCTGCGCGAGCTGTGCAAGCTGGACGGCGCGCTCATCCTGGACAAGGACCTGACCAAGATCCTGCGGGCCGGTGTGCAGCTGGTTCCGGACGCGTCGATCCCGACGGAGGAGACCGGTACCCGGCACCGCACGGCGGACCGCGTCTCGAAGCAGTGCGGCTTCCCCGTCGTGTCCGTCTCGCAGTCGATGCGGCTGATCGCCCTGTACGTGAACGGGGAGCGGCGCGTCCTGGAGGAGTCCGGCGCGATCCTGTCCCGGGCGAACCAGGCGCTGGCCACGCTGGAGCGGTACAAGCTGCGCCTCGACGAGGTCGCCGGGACGCTGTCGGCGCTGGAGATCGAGGACCTGGTCACGGTGCGCGACGTGACGGCGGTGGCGCAGCGGCTGGAAATGGTGCGCCGGATCGCCACGGAGATCGCGGAGTACGTGGTCGAGCTGGGCACGGACGGGCGGCTGCTGTCACTGCAGTTGGACGAGCTGACCGTCGGGATCGAGCAGGAGCGCGAGCTCGTGATCCGCGACTACGTGCCGGAGCCCACGGCCAAGCGGTCGCGGACGGTGGACGAGGCGCTGCCGGCGCTGGACGCCCTGACCCACCCGGAGCTGCTGGAGCTGGGCAACGTGGCGAAGGCCCTGGGGTACACGGGCTCGCCGGAGACCCTGGACGCGGCGGTGTCGCCGCGGGGCTACCGGCTGCTGGCGAAGGTGCCCCGGCTGCCGGGGGCGATCATCGAGCGGCTGGTGGAGCACTTCGGCGGGCTGCAGAAGCTGCTGGCGGCCGGCGTCGACGACCTGCAGACGGTCGACGGGGTGGGCGAGGCCCGCGCCCGCAGCGTCCGCGAGGGCCTGTCGCGGCTGGCGGAGTCCTCGATCCTGGAGCGGTACGTCTGAGGGTCCGAGGCGGCGGGAGCCGCGGTGGCGGACGGGGTGGGCCTGGCTGGCGTCCGGCCCACCCCGTTGCCGTCCGGCTGCTGCGGCCGGGCCCGGCGCCGCTACTCCGGCTTCAGGACGAACGAGGTGCGGGCCACGGGCAGGCCCGGGAACTTGGCCTCGACCACGTAGGTGTCGGCGACCGCGCTGCCCGCCGGGGGCGTCTGGCACTGGTCGGCGGCACTGAACTTGCGGTCCCACTCCACGATCTGCTTCGCCTCGCCCTGCGCCGGGACGCGGTAGAAGGCGCTGCCGGGGCCGGAGGGGCAGTCGCCCGAGGACCAGACGGCCTTGCTGGTGCTGGCCTGAAGGATGGTCAGCACGGCCTGCTTCGGGCCGAGGTCGGCCTTGCAGGTGGATCCGGTGATGTTGCGGGCGGTCAGTTCGAGGCGGGGCTTCTCGTTGGCCTCGTACTCGTTCTTGACGCTCTTGACCTCCCACTGCAGGGAGCTCGACGAGCAGGTGGGCAGCTGCGAGTCGGCCGGGACGGTCGCCGCGCCGCCGCTCGCCCCGGTGCCGCCGCCGCCGCTCGCCCCGGTGCCGCCGCCGCCGCTCGCCCCGGTGCCGCCGCTGCCGGCGCCGGCGGCCGTCGAACCGGAGGCCGTGCCGCCGCCCGAAGCGGAACCCGCGCCCGAGTCGCCGTTCTTGCCCGCGCCGCCGCCCGACTCGGTGCGTCCGCCCGGCGCCTGACCGATCGCCGGACCGGACCCGGACGGTCCCGGGGTGATGGAGGTGACCGGGTCGGGCCCCTTCTCGCCCTTGCCGTTCGTACTCGACGTGCCCCCTGAGGAACTGACGGCCCATACGGCGAGGAGCGCGAGGAGCGCGACGACGGACGCCAGCACGGCCCTCCGTCGCCAGTAGATGGAGGAGGGGAGCGGCCCGACCGGATTGCGCATAGATCCCACGGACGGAACTTTACGAGAGTCCGGGGCCCGATCCGCGCCCCACATGCCGCTCAACCGGCAGGTTTTGCCGATGATCAGCTCGCGGGCGGACCTCGGCCGAAACGAATCGGCCAGGGGCCGTGCAAAGGCATCTCCCCGGGTTGAGTACGGTCGGTGACCATGGACACCTCCGACCTCTACCGCGACATCACCGATTCCGCCCACTCCGCGCCCGGTTGGGTGCAGTCGGCCTTCGAGGTGTGGACCGAATACGGACTGCTTCTGTTCGGCGTCCTGTTCATATCCGTCTGGTGGCGTGCGCGCGGCCAACGCAGCCCGCGGGCCATGGCGCTCGCCGTGCTCGCCCCGCTCGCCACCGCCGTGGCGTACGTGGCCTCCGAGAGCCTGAAGTCGTTCGTGACGGAGGAACGTCCTTGCAGGGCGGTGGCCCGGGCCGCCGCACCCCTCATCGCCTGCCCGGCCCCGGGCGACTGGTCCTTCCCGAGCAACCACTCCGCCATCGCGGGTGCGGCCGCCGTCGCGCTGGCCCTCGCCCTGCGCCGGCTGGTGCTGCTGACCGTGCCCATGGCCCTGCTGATGGCCTACTCCCGGGTGTTCGTCGGCGCGCACTACCCGCACGACGTGGCCGTGGGCCTGGTCGGCGGCGGCATCGTCGCCGCGGTCTTCGTCCTCGCACTGACCGGTCCGATCAACAGGATCACCGCCGCCCTGCGGACCAGCGGCAACCCGGCGGCACTCTGGTTCACCGGTCCGGGCTCCGCGCGACGACCGTGAAACGTGCCAGGATGCCGTATGTCATGACTGCATCCCGGACAACCTCCTCCCCCGCCGAGACCACCCCCGCCTCCGAGGCCGCGGAGGCGGCGGCCCACGCACTGCATTCCCCGGTCATCGCCTGGTTCGACGAACACGCCCGCGACCTGCCCTGGCGCCGACCCGAGGCCGGCCCCTGGGGGGTCATGGTCAGCGAGTTCATGCTCCAGCAGACCCCCGTCAGCCGGGTCCGGCCCGTGTACGAGCAGTGGCTGGCCCGCTGGCCCCGGCCCGCCGACCTGGCCGCCGAGGCCCCCGGCGAGGCCGTACGCGCCTGGGGGCGGCTCGGCTACCCGCGCCGCGCCCTGCGGCTGCACGGCGCGGCCGTGGCCATAACGGAGCGGCACGGGGGCGACGTGCCCCGCGATCACGCGCAGTTGCTGGCGCTGCCCGGGATCGGCGAGTACACCGCGGCCGCCGTGGCCTCCTTCGCGTACGGGCAGCGGCACGCCGTGCTCGACACCAACGTGCGCCGGGTCTTCGCCCGCACCACCACCGGCGTCGAGTACCCGCCGAACGCCACCACCGCCGCCGAGCGGCGCCTGGCCCGGGCCCTGCTGCCCGGCGACGAGGCCACCGCGGCCCGCTGGGCGGCGGCCTCCATGGAGCTCGGGGCACTGGTGTGCACGGCCAAGAACCCGGACTGCGCCCGCTGCCCGGTGGCCGGGCTGTGCGCGTGGCGGCTCGCCGGGAAGCCGGCGCACGACGGGCCGCCGCGGCGCGGGCAGACGTACGCGGGGACGGACCGGCAGGTCCGCGGCAAGCTGCTGGCCGTGCTGCGGGAGGCGGTCGGGCCGGTTCCGCAGAGCGTGCTCGACACCGTGTGGAACGAGCCCGTGCAGCGGGCCCGCGCCCTGGACGGGCTGGTCTCCGACGGGCTGGTCGAGCCGCTCTCCGGGGGCATGTACCGACTGCCGCAGCACCGCGCCACAAACTGACCCGCCCATTCCGTTTGTTGCGGGGAAACCCCAGCTCACGGCCGTTGTTACACAACCTATGGGTGTCCGTGCGTCCACCGCAGGCTGGCCCGCACAGGCTCGTGACAACGCCTCCGTACCGTCGTCTCCGTTGGCCAGCGGATGAGCGGTGGCACGGAACGGAGGCGGTCAGAGATGGCGCACGGCGAGGTACTCGGGTTCGAGGAGTACGTCCGCACGCGGCAGGACGCGTTGCTGCGCAGTGCCCGGCGCCTGGTTCCGGACCCCACCGACGCCCAGGACCTCCTGCAGACCGCCCTGGTGCGCACCTACGGCCGCTGGGACGGCATCGCCGACAAGGCCCTCGCCGACGCCTACCTGCGCCGCGTCATGATCAACACCCGTACGGAGTGGTGGCGCGCCCGCAAGCTCGAAGAGGTCCCCACCGAGCAGCTCCCCGACGCCTCCGTCGAGGACGGCACCGAGCAGCGCGCCGACCGCGCCCTGCTGATGGACATCCTCAAGGTGCTCGCCCCCAAGCAGCGCAGCGTCGTCGTCCTGCGACACTGGGAGCAGATGAGCACCGAGGAGACCGCTGCCGCACTCGGCATGTCTACGGGTACCGTGAAGAGCACCCTGCACCGCGCACTGGCCCGGCTCCGGCAGGAACTGGAGAGCCGGGACCTCGACATGCGCGCGCTGGAGCGCGGTGACCACCGCGGGGACCACACCATCCGGTACGAGGGGCGTGAGCGGTGCGCGGCCTGAATGGCCAAAGCCTGAGCGGTAGAAGTCCGCTGGTATTGATGTCGGCGGGGACGATCGTCCTCGTCGGCACTGTGCTGTTCGCGGCCGGTTGCTCCACGACCGGGACCGGGCTGCGCGACGGCGGGCCGGCCCGCACCGAGACGGTCGCCAAGAGCGGCGCGCCGTCCTCCCCCTCCGAGCCCGCCCCGAGCCAGAACGGCTCCTCCGGCAAGCCCGCGCGGAAGATCGACCCGATCGCGCTGCTGAAGGCGGACCCGCGGGTCAGCGCCGAGGTCAAGCGGGACCTCAAGCCGTGCACGGGCAAGGAGTACCCGGTCGACGTGAGCTACGGGAAGGTCACCGGCGGGTCCGTCAGCGACATCGTGATCAACGTGCTGTCCTGCGCGGATGCGCTGGGGCGGGGCTCCTACGTGTACCGGGCCGAGGGCGGGACGTACGAGAATGTGTTCTCGGACGAGCAGCCGCCCGTCTACGCGGAGATCGACCGGGGCGACCTGGTGGTCACCAAGCCCGTCTACGCGAAGAGCGACACGCTCGCCTACCCGTCGGGCGAGGACGTGATCACGTACCGGTGGAACGGCGAGAAGTTCACCGAGCAGGACCGCGTCCACACCGACTACAGCAACATCGACGGCGGCGGGCAGCCCGCACCGGCGACCAGCCAGAAGAACTGACCACCCGCAGCGATGGAACCGAGGCGAGGCTTGCGCATGGCCGAGACCCATGTCCTGTTCGTGGAGGACGACGACGTCATCCGCGAGGCCACCACCCTGGCGCTGGAGCGCGACGGGTTCACGGTCACCGCCATGCCCGACGGCCTGTCCGGTCTGGAGTCCTTCCGGGCCGACCGGCCCGACATCGCCCTGCTCGACGTGATGGTTCCCGGCATGGACGGCGTGAGCCTGTGCCGCCGCATCCGCGACGAGTCCACCGTCCCGGTGATCATGCTGTCGGCGCGCGCCGACTCCATCGACGTGGTCCTGGGCCTGGAGGCGGGCGCCGACGACTACGTCACCAAGCCCTTCGACGGCGCCGTCCTGGTCGCCCGGATCCGCGCCGTGCTGCGCCGCTTCGGCCACGCCGGCGGCCCGAACGGGGCCGGCGCGGGCGGCGAGGACGGGTCCGCCGAGCGCGGGCTCCTGGCCTTCGGCGACCTGGAGGTCGACACCGAGGGCATGGAGGTGCGCAGGGCCGGCGCCCCGGTCGCCCTGACGCCGACCGAGATGCGCCTGCTGCTGGAGTTCTCCTCCGCGCCGGGCACCGTTCTCTCGCGCGACCGGCTCCTGGAGAGGGTGTGGGACTACGACTGGGGCGGTGACACCCGCGTCGTGGACGTCCACGTGCAGCGGCTGCGCACCAAGATCGGACAGGACCGGATCGAAACGGTCCGAGGCTTCGGATACAAGCTCAAGGGATGAGACGCTTCACCTTCCGTACGGGGATCCGCTGGAAGATCGCCACCGCCATCGCCGCCGTCGCCGCGCTCGTCGTGGTCGCGCTGAGCCTGGTGGTGCACAGCGGTGCCCGCACCTCGATGCTGGACAGCGCCCGCGAGGTCCAGCTCGACCGGGTGCAGTTCATCTCCCGCAACGCCGACGCCGGACGCAAGCCGCCCATGGGCGCCAAGCTCAACGACCCCGACCTGCCCGCCGAACTGCGCGAGAAGGCCCGGTCCGGGCGGCGCGGCACCTACATCCAGGAGTCCCCCAAGGGGCCGGAGGTCTGGGCGGCGGTACCGCTGGGCAACGGCCAGGTGCTGTCCCTGCACACCACGTTCAAGGAGAGCGCCAAGCTGGTCCGCGACCTGGACAAGGCCCTGGTCTTCGGATCGCTGACCGCCGTGGTCGCCGGTGCCGCCCTCGGCGTGCTCATCGGCGGGCAGATCTCCCGCCGACTGCGCAAGGCCGCGGCCGCCGCGCAGCGGGTGGCGCACGGGGACCCGGACGTACGGGTCCGGGACGCGGTCGGCGGTGTCGTGCGCGACGAGACCGACGACCTCGCGCGGGCCGTCGACGCCATGGCCGACGCGCTCCAGCAGCGGCTCGAGGCCGAGCGGCGGGTCACCGCGGACATCGCGCACGAACTGCGGACCCCGGTGACGGGCCTGCTGACGGCGGCGGAGCTGCTGCCGCCGGGACGGCCGACGGAACTGGTGCGCGACCGGGCGCAGGCGATGCGGGCGCTGGTCGAGGACGTGCTGGAAGTGGCCCGGCTGGACGGCGCGTCGGAACGGGCCGAACTCCAGGACGTGGCGCTCGGCGAGTTCGTGCACCGCCGGGTGGCGGCGCTGATGCCCGAGGCGACGGTCCGGGTCGTCGCGGACGAGATCGTCAGCACCGACCCGCGGCGGCTGGAGCGGATCCTGGGCAACCTGCTGGCCAACGCCTCCCGCTACGGGCAGCCGCCGGTGCAGGTCGACATCGAGGGCCGGGTCGTACGGGTCCGGGACCACGGTCCCGGCTTCCCCGAAGCCCTGCTGCGGGAGGGCCCGAGCCGGTTCCGGACCGGGTCCACGGACCGCGCCGGGGTGGGCCACGGGCTGGGCCTGACCATCGCGGAGGGCCAGGCGCGGGTGCTGGGCGCCCGGCTGACGTTCCGCAACGTGGCCGCGCCGGGCGGCGCGGACCGCGAGGGGGTCGCGGCGGGCGCGGTGGCCGTGCTGTGGCTCCCGGAGCACGCGCCGACGACCACGGGCAGCTTCCCGATCGTCCAACTGCCCGGCTAGTGCTGTGACCCGCGGGCCCGGGCCGGATCTGGCAGGGGCATGCCGAGGAGGACCGGGTCGTTCGTATGTGCGGTCCGGTGTTCTAGCATCCGTGGCATGACCGACGGTACGAATCCCCCGAGCACCCCGCAGCCCGAGCCCGCCCCGGGGAACGGCTACGGGTTCCCGCCGGTCCCGCCGGCACCCGGCGGCTACGGCTACCCGGGCGGCCCGCAGGCCCCGGGCGGCGCCTTCGGGCCGCCGCCCGCCGTACCCGGAGCGCCGGCGCCCGGACAGCCCGCCCAGCCGGCCGCGCCCGGACAGCCCGTAGCCCCCGGACAGCCCGGCGGCTACGGCTTCCCGCAGGCGGGGGCCCCGGGCGCCCCGGCGGCACCCGGGGCGCCGGCCGCTCCGGGGGCTCCGCACCCCGCGGGCCCGGGGGCACCGAACCCGTACCAGCCGGGCGGCGGCCCCGCCCCGTTCCAGCAGAACCCGGCCGTCCCGCCCGCCCAGTGGCCGCCGGCCGGGCCGCCCGCCCAGGACGCCCCGGGGCCCGGGCCGTTCCCGCCGCTGCAGTCCGAGCAGCCCGACTGGGAGGCGATGGCCGACCGGACGGCGTCCGAGCGGCGCAGGAAGAAGCTGTGGATGATCGGCGGCGGGGTGACCGTCCTGGCACTCCTCGCCGGCGGTGGAACGTTCCTGCTGATGGGCGGGGACGACGACGGGGGCAACGCCAACGCCGGCGGCGACCCCTCGGCCTCCGCCTCCGCGTCGGCCTCGCCCTCCCCCAGCGGCTCCAAGAGCAAGGCGCCGGTCGACAACACGCCGACCGTCAAGGACGACCCCACCCAGATCCGCGACCGCGCCGGCAAGGCGCCGCTGAAGATGGGCGCCGACGCCGGGGTCTTCCCCATCGACAAGCGCTTCGAGATCCGCACCAAGGGGAACGAGAACTCGTACGCCGAGTCCGAGAAGCGGATCGTGGACACGTCGAAGAGCTTCACGGTCTCCGCCCGGGTGTGGAGCCGCTCGGCGAAGGGCCGTCAGATGGCCGTCAGCCAGGGCAACGAGAAGTCGTTCTCGTTCGAGCTGGGCGTGGACCAGGTCAACGGCAAGCCGGCCTGGGTCTTCCGCGTGCAGACCGGCGACCAGGGCGCCGAGTCCACCGTCGTCACCGTCAGCGGCGAGAGCTCCAAGATGGAGAAGACCTTCGCCCAGCTGACCGCGACCTACGACGCCGAGCGCAAGCAGATCGCCCTGTACGTCAACGGCAAGAAGGCCGGGGAGAGCGCGGTCGCCGGCGTCTTCCAGGCCCAGGGCCCGCTGCAACTGGCCCGCGCCCGCCACGAGGACAAGTGGACCGCCGCGTGGAGCGGCGCCATGGACAGCATCCAGACCTACGACGAACTGCTGTCGCCGGCCCAGATCGACACCCTCAAGGCCGGCCGGGTCGACGCGAAGGCCAAGCCCACCGGGGCGTGGCTGCTGTACTGACACGCATCCGGAAACACCGGGAACAGCCGGGAACACGCCGGAACCGGCCCGCTGGGCGGGCCGGTTCCGGCGTGAGTGCGTCCGGGAGGTCCGGTGCGCTGCTCCGGGTGCGTCAGAGGGTGACGCCGGCGGCGCGGAGGAAGGCGACCGGGTTCACGGCCGAGCCGTAGTTCGGGGTGGTCCGGATCTCGAAGTGCAGGTGCGGGCCGCTGGAGTTGCCGGTGTTGCCGGACAGGCCGATCTGGCCGCCCTTGGCGACCTTCTGGCCGACGCGGACCTGGATCTTGGACAGGTGCGCGTACTGGGAGTAGGTGTTGTTGCCGTGCTTGACCACGATGGCGTTGCCGTAGGCGGGGCCGTCGCCGCCGCCGTTGGGGCCGGCCTTGACGACGACACCGGCGCTGACGGCCTTGACCGGGGTGCCGACCGGAACGGCGAAGTCCTGGCCGGAGTGCTTGTGGGACCACATGTTGCCGCCCAGGCCGAACGTCGCGGAGAGCGTGTACCTGGCGACCGGCTTCTGCCAGGCGCCGGCCTTCGCGGAGGCGGCCGAGACGGCGGTCTGCGCGGCGGGCAGGGTGGCGGGGGTCTGGGCGGCGAAGGCGGCAGTGGCGCCGGCCCCGAGGGCCAGGGTCGCACCGAGAGCGGTGGCGCCGATGGCGAGGCGGGTACGACGGGTGCTGATGCGCTTCGCGAACATGTAGAAGACCTCCGGGGCCGGGAACAGGGGCACTCAGGCAAGAAGCGACCCGGCACCGTGAGCAGCGAAGTGCCGGGCTTGCCCAACCTTGGTAACCCGTGCACCGCCCCATCCCCAAACGTCCCGATTACTACCGCCGCTCGTAGGGGAGGGGGGTGTGGCGCAGCCGCTTGACCCCTCTCCGCCTGCAGGAATACAGGCCGACATGGGGGACGAATCGGACATTGGATCTACGAAAGATGGTAGGAAGTCCGTTTTGTCCTGTGCGGCTTGTCACCGGCGCAGGCCCTCTGCGGGCCCTTCCGGGACAAGGCCCTGCAACCCGCGGACCTCCGAAGGACTCGCCCGACGGACTCGCACGACGGGTGCCCCGCCACCGCCGCCCGCCCCGGGCCGCGAAGAGCCGTCCTCCCGCGCGGCGCGGCAAAAGGGGCGGCCCCGGAACCGAGTGGTTCCGGGGCCGCCCCTTCGGCCTGTGACGGCCTGCCCGCGCCGCGGGCGGGGCCGTCAGCCCTTGCTCAGGTCCGGGCCCGAGCCGGTGGCCTCGATCGGCGGGAGGTCCGGCAGGGCCGACTTCTCCTCGCCGCGGAAGGTGAACTTGGCGGTCTCGCCCTCACCCTCCGTGCCGACGACCACGATGTGACCGGGGCGCAGCTCGCCGAAGAGGATCTTCTCCGACAGGATGTCCTCGATCTCGCGCTGGATCGTGCGGCGCAGCGGACGCGCACCCAGGATCGGGTCGTAGCCGCGCTTGGCCAGCAGGAGCTTGGCCTCGCCGCTGAGCTCGATCCCCATGTCGCGGTCCTTCAGGCGCTCGTCCACCTTGGCGATCATCAGGTCGACGATCTGGATGATGTCTTCCTGCGACAGCTGGTGGAAGACCACCGTGTCGTCGACACGGTTCAGGAACTCGGGGCGGAAGTGCTGCTTCAGCTCCTCGTTGACCTTGGCCTTCATGCGCTCGTAGCCGGTCTTGACGTCGCCCTGGGCGGCAAAGCCCAGGTTGAAGCCCTTCGAGATGTCCCGGGTACCCAGGTTGGTCGTCATGATGATGACCGTGTTCTTGAAGTCCACGACCCGGCCCTGGGAGTCGGTCAGTCGACCGTCCTCCAGGATCTGGAGAAGGGAATTGAAGATATCCGGGTGGGCCTTCTCGACCTCGTCGAAGAGGACGACGGAGAACGGCTTGCGGCGCACCTTCTCGGTGAGCTGGCCGCCCTCTTCGTAGCCCACGTAGCCGGGGGGCGAACCGAAGAGGCGGGAAACCGTGTGCTTCTCGCTGAACTCCGACATGTCGAGGGAGATCAGCGCGTCCTCGTCACCGAAGAGGAATTCGGCGAGCGTCTTGGAGAGCTCGGTCTTACCGACACCGGAAGGGCCGGCGAAGATGAACGAGCCACCCGGGCGCTTCGGGTCCTTCAGACCCGCACGGGTACGGCGGATCGCCTGGGAGAGCGCCTTGATGGCGTCCTTCTGGCCGATGACGCGCTTGTGGAGCTCGTCCTCCATGCGCAGCAGACGCGAGGACTCCTCCTCGGTGAGCTTGAAGACGGGAATGCCGGTCGCGGTCGCGAGGACCTCGGCGATGAGCTCGCCGTCGACCTCGGCGACGACGTCCATGTCGCCGGCCTTCCATTCCTTCTCGCGCTTGGCCTTCGCGGAGAGGAGCTGCTTCTCCTTGTCGCGGAGGGAGGCCGCCTTCTCGAAGTCCTGGGAGTCGATCGCCGACTCCTTGTCCCGGCGCACGGCCGCGATCTTCTCGTCGAACTCGCGGAGGTCCGGCGGCGCGGTCATCCGGCGGATGCGCATCCGGGAGCCGGCCTCGTCGATCAGGTCGATCGCCTTGTCCGGCAGGAAGCGGTCCGAGATGTACCGGTCGGCCAGGGTGGCCGCCTGTACGAGGGCCTCGTCCGTGATGGAGACGCGGTGGTGGGCCTCGTAGCGGTCGCGCAGACCCTTGAGGATCTCGATCGTGTGCGGCAGCGAGGGCTCGGCGACCTGGATGGGCTGGAAGCGGCGCTCCAGGGCCGCGTCCTTCTCCAGGTGCTTGCGGTACTCGTCGAGCGTGGTGGCACCGATGGTCTGCAGCTCACCGCGGGCCAGCATCGGCTTCAGGATCGAGGCCGCGTCGATGGCGCCCTCCGCGGCACCCGCACCGACCAGCGTGTGGAGCTCGTCGATGAACAGGATGATGTCGCCGCGGGTGCGGATCTCCTTCAGGACCTTCTTCAGGCGCTCCTCGAAGTCACCGCGGTAGCGGGAACCGGCGACGAGCGCGCCCAGGTCGAGGGTGTAGAGGTGCTTGTCCTTGAGGGTCTCGGGCACCTCGCCCTTGACGATGGCCTGGGCCAGGCCCTCGACGACGGCGGTCTTGCCGACGCCGGGCTCGCCGATGAGCACCGGGTTGTTCTTGGTACGGCGGGACAGCACCTGCATGACCCGCTCGATCTCCTTCTCGCGCCCGATGACCGGGTCGAGCTTGGATTCGCGGGCCGCCTGGGTGAGGTTGCGGCCGAACTGGTCCAGGACGAGCGAGGTCGAGGGGGTGCCCTCGGCCGGGCCGCCTGCCGTGGCCGACTCCTTGCCCCCACCGGAGTAGCCGGAGAGCAGCTGGATGACCTGCTGCCGGACCCTGTTGAGATCGGCGCCCAGCTTGACCAGGACCTGGGCGGCGACGCCCTCGCCCTCGCGGATCAGGCCCAGCAGGATGTGCTCGGTGCCGATGTAGTTGTGGCCGAGCTGGAGGGCCTCTCGGAGCGAGAGCTCCAGGACCTTCTTCGCCCGCGGGGTGAAGGGGATGTGGCCGGACGGGGCCTGCTGGCCCTGACCGATGATCTCCTCAACCTGCTGGCGAACAGCCTCGAGCGAAATCCCGAGGCTCTCCAGGGCCTTAGCGGCGACACCCTCACCCTCGTGGATCAGACCCAGGAGGATGTGCTCGGTGCCGATGTAGTTGTGGTTGAGCATCCGGGCTTCTTCCTGAGCCAGGACGACAACCCGCCGCGCGCGGTCGGTGAACCTCTCGAACATCGTTTATCGCTCCTCAGAGCGGTCGGGCAGTTCGGGGTCGGTCCCCGCCCTGTCCTTCCGCATGCTAGTCCCGCGGGGCGGGACAGCTCATTCCAACTGCCGACATCCGTCCGCGATCACCCCCACGTCAGTGGGGAAAACCGGCTTCAACAGCCGACAACTGCTCCAACCCGATGGTGCGAGACGATGTTCCCGCAGGCCAGGCAGATACCCGTCACACGTGTACGCCGATGGCGAACGGGACCCGCTCAAATCAGCGTGTCGCCCCGATCCACTAGGAATGTCTTACCCGTAAGCAGTGACAGTCCATGCCCTCGGCACCGGGTCACTCCGCTACGGGCGAACACGATTGGGTCCCGAATGTGGGACTCCACCCCCTGGAGCTTTACGTTCCGCATTGATCGGAGCGCACAGCGTAACTCGCGGAAGCGGTTCGGAGTTGCCCCGTCATGGCCTTCACCGTTCCACCGCCCCGCACGGCTCCGGACGACGACTGCGCGTCCTGGTACGAGGAGGTGCTCGGCTGGACCGTCGCGGGCGGGCCGCCCGCCCAGCTGGTCACCGGGACCCGGTTCGACGTGCTGGAGCTGCCGTCCGATGCGGGGGCGGAGCTGCTGCGCCGCCCCGTGGCCACCGGGCCGGTCGCCCTCATGGGGCGCAGGATGCGGTTCCTCGTCGCGGCGGGCGCCGCGGAGGAGCTGCCGGGGCTGCTGGACTGGCTGGAGTGGGGCGGGGTCGCCCTCGACCTCACGGCCCTGGGCGCCGGTGGCCGGATCACGGCTCCGGTTCCCCCGGGACGGGCCGCGGGGGGAAGTCCCCGGGGGGCCGCCGTGTGGCTGCGACCCCCCGAGCGGGGGTGTGAGGCACTGCTGCCGGCCCTGCCCGGTCCTGGGCAGGGCGGCTTCGGCCTCCGGCAAGGTGCTGCCCGGCCGGATCTCGTACGCCTGGTCGCCGCGGCGGCGACGGAATGCCACCGGGCACGGCTGCGGCGGCGTACGCCGGTACGGGATCAGCCCTTGGCGTTCTCGTAGGCCTCGCGGATGTCCGCCGGGACCCGACCGCGGTCGTTGACGTTCAGCCCCTGGGCCTTGGCCCAGGCACGGATCTCGGCGGTGTCCGGGTTGCCGGAGCTCGCTGCGGCCCGGCCCTTGGTGCGGCCCGCGGCGGCACGGCCGCCGGTGCGGCGACCGCCCTTGGTGTACGGCTCGAGCAGACCACGGAGCTTTTCCGCGTTGGCGGTGGTGAGGTCGATCTCGTAGGTCTTGCCATCCAGAGCGAACGTCACGGTCTCGTCCGCCTCGCCACCGTCGAGGTCGTCGACAAGAAGGACCTGAACCTTCTGTGCCACCGGATTTCCTTTCATCGAAAAGCAGTACGCGGAAAGGAAACCGCTTTTGCCTGGAAAACACAAACCCCCCGGGAGAGGTTCAGGACCGCAGCGAGGAGGGAAACGTGCGCGATTCGGACATAGGCCACAGGTGCGCGGAGCCCGGGAAAAGCCGCCGTGATCGTTCAGAGGTGCAGAAGCATCCGGCTGTTGCCCAAGGTGTTGGGCTTCACTCGTTCGAGACCGAGGAACTCGGCGACCCCCTCGTCATAGGAACGAAGGAGCTCCATGTACACATCGGTCTCGACCGGTGTCTCGCCGATCTCGACGAAGCCGTGCCCCGCGAAGAAGTCCACTTCGAAGGTGAGGCAGAAAACCCGGCGGACCCCCACCGCACGGGCGGTCTCCAACAACTGCGCGAGCAGTCGATGGCCGACTCCCGCCCCCTTCAACTCGCGGTCGACGGCGAGAGTGCGCACTTCGGCGAGGTCTTCCCACATCACGTGGAGTGCGCCGCAACCCACCACCCGGCCGTCCGAGACGCGTTCCGCGACCCAGAACTCCTGGATGTCCTCGTAAAGGGTGACCGGGGCTTTGTCGAGGAGGATCCGCTCCTGCACGTACTGGTCGAGCAGGCGGCGCAGCGCGCGGACATCGCCGGTACGGGCACGGCGGATGGTCACCGTATTTGCTGGGGCAGGGGAAATCTCGGACATGACCGGACGCTATCGCCCCGGGCCGGGGCGGTCTGCGGCGGAGTCCCCTTCGGGCCCGGGGGCCGCCCCGGGGGGCTCGGGGGCCGCCCCGGAGGCGGTTTGGGGGGCGGCTTCGGGGGCGGGGCCGGCGGGGGGTTCGGGGGTGGGGCCGGGGCTCTGCGGCGCGGGCCCGGCGGGGGCCTCCGGGGCCTCGGGGGCCGGCCACGGTGCGGGGGCTGGGGCCTGGTCGGCGGCCGATTCCTCGTCGTGCTGGACGATGCGGATGGCGTCGCGGAGCGCCTCGCGCTGTTCCGGGGACATCATGCCGAAGAAGGCCACCAGGGCGGCCGCCGGGCTGTCGCTCGTGGACCAGGCTTCGTTCATGAGTGCGGCCGAGTAGGCGGCGCGGGTGGAGACCGCCGTATATCGATAGGCGCGGCCTTCGGCTTCCCGGCGGACCCAGCCCTTCTGATGGAGATTGTCCATAACGGTCATCACCGTGGTGTACGCGATGGACCGTTCTTGCTGGAGGTCTTCCAGCACTTCACGTACGGTGACCGGGCGGTTCCACTGCCACACCCGCGTCATGACCGCGTCTTCGAGTTCTCCCAGGGGGCGAGGCACAACAGCACGATAGTGCGGAATGTGGGGAATTGCCCGGCTATTCACGCGACACCGGGCAACAAAACCGGGCGTAGGGCCCGGAGGCCGTACGCCCGGAACGCCCGCCCGCTACGGGCGGGGCTGGGCCTGCTGCGCGGCTTCGGCGCGGGAGAGCGCGGCGTCGACGGCAGCGTCCTCCTTGGCCTTGTTGGCACCGCCCTGGCTCTTCACGATCGTCACGACGAGGGCGATGAAGAACGCGGCCATCACGACAGGGGGAACGAGCGCGGAAACGTAGTCCATGGCCCCAGCGTAGCTACCCGGCCGCACGCCCGGCCGCCGGGGGCGGAGTGGGCTTGCGGCGCGGCGGGAACACCTCGCCGGGGGTCGGCACGGGCCGCTCGGGCCTCTCGGGGCGGGGCGGGTCCTGCGGGGCCGGCTGGGGGCGGGGCGGCTCCTTGGTGCCGCCCCCGGAGTCCCGGCCGTCGCCCTCGCGGCATCCGGCGTCCCGGCCGGCGCCGCGGGATCCGCCCGGCTCCGCGGCGTCCCGTCCGCCGGCCAGGGCCAGCAGCCGGGTCCGGGGCGGCGGGGCGGCCGGCAGCCGCCGCCGCAGCGAGCGCTCCGCGACGGCCTGGGCGCGCTCCAGCAGTGCCGCCGCGACCGGGTTGGCGCGCAGGGCGCGCAGGGCGGCGAGGTCGTCCGGTGCGGGCTCGTAGCCGGCGGCCAGGGCGTCCTGGAGCAGCTCCAGGTAGCCGGAGAGGCTGCCGGGCAGGGCGCCGCGGTAGCGCACGAGGTCGGCGAGGAGGAACGCTCTGAGCCGGCCCGCCTCCTGGACCGCTTCGTCCACCGACTGGGCGAGGCGCAGGCAGTCCTGCACCTCGGGTGCCGTCAGGGGGGCCGTGGAGGACTGGAGGGCATGGGCGAGGGTGCGCCTGAGCACGCGCAGCTCGGCGGCGCTGAACGCCATGCCGCCGCGGGATCCGTAGGGCGTGGGCATGAGCCGAAGATACGCGCTAATCGGACAAAATCCCCTGATCGCCGTGATTCCGGCGCGGCGGCTGCGGGCGTGGACCGGCGGCGGTCAGCCGGTCTTCTTCACGGCGTCCAGGAAGTCGGCCCAGGCGGCCTGCGTGGTGGCCAGGACGAGGTGCGCCGGGTCGGCGCGGTCGGCCACACGGACCAGGTGTCCGGGGGTGGCCAGCACGTAGACGCAGGCCTCCCCCTCTCCGCAGTACGAGGACTTCTGCCACGCGGGGTCAGCGGTCATGGTGTCTCTCCTCCGAATGGACGGGCTGGTGCTCCCGTGATGGGACGGTAACCCCGCAGGCGCGCCTGGTCGGCCACTTCGGCCGAATTCGGTGCGTCGCGCGGCCCCAGGCCCGGGCGGGGGTCACAGGCGGGCCAGGAAGGCGGCGACGGCGTCGGCGGTGTCCGGGCCGGTCCAGGCCAGGCCGGGCCCGCCGACGGTCACCTCGGTGACCGCCAGGCCCGGCACGGGCGCCGGCTGCCAGCTGCGGAACAGCACGGTGCCGGTCTCCTCCGCCAGCCGGATCCCGGCGTCCGTGAGCCGGTCCGCCGGGTACGGCAGCCAGACCTGGAACTGGTGGGTGTGCGGCACCTCCGGGTGGATCCGGAACCAGGGGGTCCCGGCCGTGCGGAAGCCGTCCCGCAGCCCCTGGGCCACCACGCGCGCGTGGGCGACGTACGCGGGCAGCCGCGGCAGCTCCCGCTCCAGCCCGGCCAGCGCCGACAGGGCCTGCGGGAACTGGCGGAAGACCTGGCCGCCGTACCGGTGGCGCCACGTCTTCGCCTCGGCGACCAGCGCGGCCGGGCCCGCGAGCGCCGCCCCGCTCAGCCCGCCCAGCGACTTGTAGAAGGACACGTACACCGAGTCGGCCAGGGCCGCGATCTCCGGCAGGCTCCGGCCGAGGTGGGTGGTGGCCTCCCACAGCCGGGCCCCGTCGAAGTGGACGACGGCCTCCCGCTCCCGGGCCGCGCCGACGAGGTCCTCCAGCTCCTCCCAGGTCGGCAGCAGGAAGCCGGCGTCGCGCAGCGGGAGCTCCAGCACCAGCGTGCCGAAGGGCTCGGCGAGGTCGGCGACCTCCTCGGCGGTGGGCTGGCGGAGCTCCCGCGTGGGGTGGACCGTGCGCAGCCCCGAGACCAGGGACAGAGCGCCGCCCTCCCACAGCTCGGGGTGGCTCATCGGGTGCAGGGCGACCACCGGGTTGCCGGTGCGGCCCGCCCAGCAGCGCAGGGCGATCTGCTGGGCCATGGTGCCCGACGGGAAGAAGGCGGCCTCCTCCATGCCGAGGAGCTCGGCGACCCGCTGCTCCAGCCGTGCCACGACGCCGTCGCCGTACACGTCGGCGGGCTCGTCGGGGTCGGGCGCGGCGAGCTCCGCGAGCAGTTCGCCGACCGTCGTCTCGCGGGCGCCGTCCGAGAGCTTGCGGTGGGCCTCGCGGCCCGCCGCGACCAGCCGGTTCATCCGGTCCATGTCATCGGTCATGGCCCAGATCATCGCCGATCGCCCCCGGCGCCCAGGGGCTAGCATGGCGGCGTATCGTCCGGTACCCCCGCGGACTGGAACGGAAGGCCCACCCCGCGTGAACGCACCCCATCAGACGGAACCCCGGGATCCGTCCGCCCGACCTGCCCGGTTGACCGTCGGCGTCGTCGGGGCCGGCCGGGTCGGCCCGGCCCTGGCCCGCGCCCTCCAGCAGGCGGGCCACCGCCCGGTCGCCGTCTCCGGCGTCTCGGACGCCTCCCGCCGCCGCGCCGAGCGGATGCTGCCCCACGTACCGCTCGTCCCGCCCGCGCAGGTGCTGGAGCTGGCCGACCTGGTGCTGCTGACCGTGCCCGACGACGCCCTGCCGGGGCTCGTGCAGGGCCTCGCCGACACCGGCGCGGTACGGCCCGGGCAGCTGCTCGTGCACACCTCGGGGCGGTACGGGGCCGCCGTCCTGGACCCGGCCCGCCGGGCGGGCGCGCTGCCGCTGGCCCTGCACCCCGCGATGACGTTCACCGGCACCGAGGTCGACGTGCAGCGGCTCGCCGGCTGCTCCTTCGGCGTCACCGCCCCCGACGAGCTGCGGCTCGCGGCCGAGGCCCTGGTCATCGAGATGGGCGGGGAGCCCGAGTGGATCGCCGAGGCGAACCGCCCGCTCTACCACGCCGCCCTCGCCCTCGGCGCGAACCACCTGGTCACGCTGGTCGCCCAGGCCATGGAGCTGCTGGCCAAGTCCGGCGTGGAGCACCCCGACCGGATGCTCGGCCCGCTGCTGGGCGCGGCCCTGGACAACGCCCTGCGCTCGGGGGACGCCGCGCTGACCGGGCCGGTGGCCCGCGGCGACGCGGGCACCGTCGCCGCGCACGTGGCGGAGCTGCGCCGGCACGCTCCGGGGACGCTCGGCGGGTACCTGGCGATGGCCCGGACGACCGCGGACCGGGCCCTGGCGCACGGTCTGCTCAAGCCCGAGCTGGCCGAGGACCTGCTGGGGGTCCTCGCGGACGGCGCCGTCGCCGGCGCCGACGGCGGCCGCGGCGGGCACGACCCGAACGGCACCGAGGGACCCGAAGGGGGCGACGGCCGGTGAGCCACGACCTGCTGCTGATCGACACCGCGCAGAAGCTCGCGGAGCTCCCGCGCACCGGCTCCGGGCCGCGCGCGGTCGTCATGACGATGGGCGCCCTCCACGAGGGGCACGCCACCCTGATCCGGTCGGCACGGGAGCTGGCCGGGCCCGGGGGCCAGGTCGTCGTCACGGTCTTCGTCAACCCGCTGCAGTTCGGGGCGAACGAGGACCTCGACCGCTACCCGCGGACCCTCGACGCCGACCTGGAGCTGGCCCGCGGGGCGGGTGCCGACGCCGTGTTCGCCCCGGCCGTCGACGAGGTCTACCCCGGCGGGGACCCGCAGGTGCGGATCACCGCCGGCCCGATGGGCACCCGCCTGGAGGGGGCGACCCGGCCCGGGCACTTCGACGGCATGCTGACCGTCGTCGCCAAGCTGCTCCACCTCACCCGCCCCGACCTGGCCCTGTTCGGCCAGAAGGACGCCCAGCAGCTGGCCCTGATCCGGCGGATGGTCACCGACCTGAACTTCCCCGTCGAGGTGGTCGGCGTACCGACCGTCCGCGAGGAGGACGGGCTCGCGCTGTCCTCCCGCAACCGCTACCTGTCCGGCCCCGAGCGGCGCACCGCCCTGGCCCTGTCCCGCGCCCTGTTCGCGGGCCGCGACCGGCTCGCCGCGCAGGCCGCGCTGCGGGCCCGCGCCGAGGCGGCCCCCGCCAGCGACGAACGCGCCACTGCCCTGGCCCGGCTGGGCGAGATCCGGGCATCGGCCGACGCGCACGCCGTGTCGTCCGCGGCCGCCGCGGCGGGCACCGGCCTGCCGGACGCCGTACGGGCCGCGGCCCGGCACGTCCTGGACGAGGCCGTGCGGCACGAGCCGCCGCTGGTCCTGGACTACCTGGCCCTGGTGGACCCGCAGGACTTCACCGACGTCGGCCCCGACTTCACCGGGCGGGCCGTGCTGGCCGTCGCCGCGAAGGTCGGCACGACCCGGCTGATCGACAACATCCCATTGGAGTTCGGAGCACACTCGTGAGCACCCCAGGCACAGGTCCCGCCGCCGGTACCGGCATACGGCTGCACGCGCCTGCCCCCGGCTGGGCCGTCGAGGCCGACGTCGTGGTCGTCGGCTCGGGCGTGGCGGGTCTGACGGCCGCGCTGCGCTGCGCCGCCGCGGGCCGCCGCACCGTCGTGGTCACCAAGGCCCGGCTCGACGACGGCTCCACCCGCTGGGCGCAGGGCGGGATCGCCGCCGCGCTCGGCGAGGGCGACACCCCCGAGCAGCACCTGGACGACACCCTGGTCGCGGGCGCGGGCCTGTGCGACGAGCAGGCCGTCCGGCTCCTGGTCACCGAGGGGCCCGACGCGGTGCGCCGGCTGATCGCCGCCGGTGCCGTCTTCGACACCTCCGCCGAGACCGGCGAGATCGAGCTGACCCGCGAGGGCGGCCACCACCGGCGCCGGATCGCGCACGCGGGCGGCGACGCCACCGGCGCGGAGATCTCCCGTGCCCTGGTCGAGGCCGTGCACGCGGCGGGCATCGAGACCGTCGAGAACGCGCTGGTCCTGGACCTGCTCCAGGACGCCGAGGGCCGCACGGCCGGTGTCACCCTGCACGTCATGGGCGAGGGCCAGCACGACGGGGTCGGCGCCGTCCACGCGCCCGCCGTGATCCTCGCGACCGGCGGCATGGGCCAGGTGTTCTCCGCGACGACCAACCCGTCGGTGTCCACCGGCGACGGCGTGGCGCTCGCGCTGCGCGCCGGGGCCGAGGTCTCCGACCTGGAGTTCGTCCAGTTCCACCCCACCGTCCTGTTCCTCGGCCCGGACGCCGAGGGCCAGCAGCCGCTGGTGTCGGAGGCGGTCCGCGGCGAGGGCGCCCACCTGGTCGACGCGGACGGCGTCCGCTTCATGGTCGGCGCGCACGAGCTGGCCGAGCTCGCCCCGCGCGACATCGTCGCCAAGGGCATCACGCGCCGCATGCAGGAGCAGGGCGCGCAGCACATGTACCTGGACGCCCGGCACTTCGGCGCCGCGATGTGGGAGCAGCGCTTCCCGACCATCCTGGCCGCCTGCCGGGCCCACGGCATCGACCCGGTGACACAGCCGATCCCGGTCGCGCCCGCCGCGCACTACGCCTCCGGCGGCGTACGCACCGACCTGCACGGCCGCACCACCGTGCCCGGCCTGTACGCGTGCGGCGAGGTCGCCTGCACCGGCGTGCACGGCGCGAACCGGCTGGCCTCCAACTCCCTGCTGGAGGGGCTGGTCTTCGCCGAGCGGATCGCCGAGGACATCGTCGCGAGCGCCCCGGCGGGCAGCGGTCCGGGCATACCGGTCCCCTCGACCGGCCCGCTGCAGCCCGCCGAGGCCCGGTACGAGGTCCAGCGCATCATGACGGAGGGCGCGGGCGTGCTCCGCTCCGCGGAGTCCCTGCGGGCGGCGGCCGCCGCCCTGGAGGACCTGTACGCCACCGCGCTCACCGCCCTGGAGACCAACGGCAAGACGGCCGTGCCGGGCACGGAGACGTGGGAGGCCACGAACCTGCTGTGCGTGGCCCGGGTGTTGGTCGCCGCCGCCCTGCGGCGCGAGGAGACCCGCGGCTGCCACTGGCGCGAGGACTTCCCCGAGCGCGACGACGCCGCCTGGCGCCGCCACCTCGTCGTCCGGCTGTCCCGCACCGAGAAGCGGGCCCTGGTCGTCACCCCCACCGACTCCGCGGACCTCCCGTCCGTACAGCACCCCCCGAGCCAGGAGCAGGCATCGTGAGCACCCCCGAACTCCCCCTGATCGAGCAGAACGAAGGCGGCTGCGGCGACGACTGCGGCTGCGGCGACGGCGAGGAGAGCGGCCTGGACCCGGCGCTCGCCGGGCTGCTGGCCGAGGCGGGCCTCGACCCCGTCGAGGTCGAGGACATCGCCCACATGGCGCTGGCCGAGGACCTCGACGGCGGCGTGGACGTCACCACCGTCGCGACCGTGCCCGAGGACGCCGAGGCCGTGGCCGACTTCGTCGCCCGCGAGGACGGCGTCGTGGCCGGGCTGCGCGTCGTCGAGGCCGTGTTCTCCGTCGCGTGCACCGAGGCGTTCGAGGTCGAGCGGCACGCCGAGGACGGCGACACCGTGAAGAAGGGCGACGTGCTGCTGTCGGTGCGGGCCCTCACCCGGGACCTGCTGACCGCCGAGCGCAGCGCGCTGAACATCCTGTGCCGGCTGTCGGGCATCGCCACGGCCACCCGCCGCTGGGCGGACCTCCTGGAGGGCACCGGGGCGAAGGTCCGCGACACCCGCAAGACCACGCCGGGCCTGCGCTCGCTGGAGAAGTACGCGGTGCGCTGCGGCGGCGGCGTGAACCACCGCATGTCCCTGTCGGACGCGGCGCTGGTCAAGGACAACCACGTGGTCGCCGCCGGCGGGGTCGCGGAGGCGTTCAAGGCCGTGCGCGAGGCGTTCCCGGAGGTGCCCATCGAGGTCGAGGTGGACACCCTGCACCAGGCGCGCGAGGTCATGGACGCCGGGGCCGACCTGATCCTCCTCGACAACTTCACGCCGTTGGAGACCGAGGAGGCGGTCATCCTGAACAAGGGGCACAACAAGGGCCGGGCGATCCTGGAGTCCTCCGGCCGGCTGACCCTGGAGAACGCGCGGGCGTACGCCGAGACGGGCGTGGACTTCCTGGCCGTGGGTGCGCTGACGCACTCCTCGCCCATCCTGGACATCGGGCTCGACCTGCGCGAGGCGGTGTAACCGGTGCTGCTCACCATCGACGTCGGCAACACCCACACCGTGCTGGGCCTGTTCGACGGTGACGAGATCGTCGAACACTGGCGCATCTCCACCGACCCGCGCCGCACGGCCGACGAGATGGCCGTCCTGATGCAGGGCCTGATGGGCACGCACCCGATGCTCGGCAGCGAGCTGGGCGACGGCATCCACGGCATCGCGATCTGCTCGACGGTCCCGGCGGTCCTGCACGAGCTCCGCGAGGTGACCCGCCGCTACTACGGCGACGTCCCCGCGGTGATCGTGGAGCCCGGCACGAAGACCGGCGTGCCGATCCTCATGGACAACCCGAAGGAGGTCGGCGCGGACCGCATCGTGAACGCGGTCGCGGTGGTCGAGCTCTACGGGGGCCCCGCGATCGTGGTCGACCTCGGTACGGCGACCACCTTCGACGCGGTGTCCGCGAAGGGCGAGTACGTGGGCGGGGTGATCGCCCCGGGCATAGAGATCTCGATGGAGGCCCTGGGCGTGCGCGGGGCCCAGCTCCGCAAGATCGAACTGGCCCGGCCGCGGCACGTGATCGGCAAGTCCACGGTCGAGGCGATGCAGTCGGGCGTGGTGTACGGCTTCGCGGGCCAGGTCGACGGGGTCGTCACCCGCATGGCCCGGGAGCTGGCGGGCCCGCACGGCGATCCCGGCGACGTCCGGGTCATCGCCACGGGCGGGCTGGCGCCGATGGTGCTCGGCGAGTCCTCGGTGATCGACGACCACGAGCCGTGGCTGACGCTGATCGGGCTGCGCCTGGTCTACGAGCGCAACGCGCCGAACTTCTCCTGAGCCGGCCGCCGAGCGGCCGACCGCCCGCCCGGTCCCGCCGTCAGCAGGGCCGGGGGCGGCTCAGCAGGCGGCGGACGGCGGCCCGCCACGGGTGGTGTGCCGCCCGTCCGTCCAGTACGGCCCGGAACTGTTCGTAGCTCCGGGCCGCCCGCACCACGGCGACGTCGTCGCGGCCCGGCGGCGGGGGCATGGGGGCGCCCTGCTGGGACGCCCGGTACGTGTCGATGAGGTACTGCTCGATCGCTGTCATACCTCCACCCTGGGCCCTGGGGCGGCCGGCCGCTCGTCGATTGACGATGCCGGTCAATCGACGCCCTGACCAGCAGTGCAGCCCGGTCCGCCGCCCTCCGGGGGACAGCCGCCGACCGCGCGCCGCGCCGGTGGCCGCGGCGCGGCCGGATCGGGCCCGGCGGAGGCCAGAATGGCCCGATGAGCGTCACCATCGACATCGCCGGGCTCCCCGACGAGAAGATCGCCTTCGCCCCCTCGCCGCTCGCCGAACTCTGCATGACCCTGCACGCGCTCTCCCAGCCCGCCCACCACCCCGGGCTCGCCTCCTGGACCGCCGCCACCGCCGCCGGGCTCGACCCCTGCCTCGCGGACCGGCTGCTGGAGGGCGACTTCATGTGGCGGAGCTCCTTCGCCGACATCTTCATGGCCTTCGCCGGCGTCCCCGGCGGCACCGGGCGGCCCGCCGCGACCCTGGCCGAGGAGCTCGACGTGCTCGACGAGCTGGACGACGAGCGGTTCGTGATGGCCGCCCTGGAGCACTGCTGGCTGGCGCTGTACAACGAGGGCGGCGGCCCCTCCCCGCTGACCGACGCCGGCGCCCGGGCCAAGGTGCTGGAGACGGCCGCCGCCCGCGGCCCCGGCCGGCTGGAGTTCTCCCGGCGGCTGCTGGACGACACCGCGGCCGTACGGGTGTGGATGCGCCGGCTCATGGAGGACTGCCACGAGGCCTTCTTCGACGAGACCTGGCGGCGGATCGAGCCCGAGCAGACCGCGGACGCCCGGCACAAGACCGAGGTGCTGCGCCGCAGGGGACTGGCCGCCGCGCTGAAGGAGGTCTCGGCCGCCCTGAGCGTCGACGAGGCCCGCACCACCATCACCGTCGACAAGATGGTCCACGGCACGGCCACCGCGACCGATCCCGAGATAGGCGCCGGCCTCGTGCTCGTCCCGACGCACTTCGGCTGGCCGCACCTGCTCGTGCTGCACGCCCCCGGCTGGCGACCGGTGGTCCACTACCCGGTGCGCAACCCCGAACTGCCGTCCCCCGGTTCGGTGGAGCTGCTCCAGCGGCGGATGGAGGCACTGGCCCACCCGATGCGGATGATGCTGTGCCGGAGTCTGGCCCGCGCGCCGTACACGACGAGCGAGTTGGCGACCGTGCACGGGATCACCCCGCCGGAGGTGTCGCGGCACCTGTCCGCGCTGAAGAAGGCGGGACTGCTCCATACGCGCCGTCAGGGACGGTATGCCCAGCACCAGTTGGATCTGGGGGTCGTCGCCCGGATCGGACCCGACTTCATCGAGGGCATACTGCGCTAGCGGTGGCCGGAACCCTGCTGCGCAGAAGCACCGATATACGGAATTCACAAACCGGAATCAGTGAAAACTCTGGCCAGATCACCCCGCTCGTCTATAACGTGCGTCCACCACTCCCCCCACGTACCGCGCATCGCCACCCGTCTGTCTGCTCGCACCTGTCGTGGAAGGACCTTCATGCCCTCACGCCGTATAGCCGCAGCAACCGCCGCCCTGGCCGTCGCAGCCGTCGTCTCGCCGCTGCTGCTGGCCGGCCCGGCCGGCGCCACCAGCCCCCAGAGCGACGCGGCCCGGGCGGACGCACTGGCCAGGAAACTGGTCAAGGACTCCACCGGCAAAGGCGCCTACAACCACCTGAAGGTCCTTCAGTCCATCGCCGACTACAACAACGGCACGCGCGTGGCCGGCTCCAAGGGCCACGTGCAGTCCGCCCAGTACGTCGAAGCGGTGCTGAAGAACGCCGGCTACAAGGTCTCGCGCAACGAGTTCGACTTCACCTACGTCGAGACCATCGCCGAGACCCTGAAGGTCAACGGGGCGAACGGCCGCGACGTGCCGATCCACCTGATGACGTACACCGCGAGCGGCCCCGAGTCCGGCGTCACCGCACAGGTCGCCGCGGCGCCCGTCGACGCCGACGGCAGCAACGGCTGCGAGCCCGGCGACTTCGCCGCGGGCACCTTCACCGGCAAGATCGCCCTGATCAAGCGCGGCGGCTGCACCTTCGCCACCAAGCAGACCAACGCGGCCGCGGCCGGCGCCGTCGGGGCGGTCATCTACAACAACACCGACGGCGCCCTCAACGGCACCCTCGGCGACCCGAACGTCGGCAAGATCCCGACCGGCGGCATCACCCAGGCCGAAGGCCAGCGGCTCGTCGCCGACGCCGCGGCCGGCCCGGTCGAGGTGACCCTGGACATCCGCGAACTGCGCGAGCAGCGCAAGACGTTCAACGTCATCGCGGAGACCCAGGGCGGCGACGAGAACAGCACCGTCTTCCTCGGCGCCCACCTCGACTCGGTGGCGGGCGGGCCCGGCATCAACGACAACGGCTCGGGCTCGGCCGGCATCCTCCAGGTCGCGCAGCGCCTCGCGGGCGACCAGAAGAAGGTCAAGAACAAGGTGCGGTTCGCCTGGTGGTCGGCCGAGGAGTTCGGCCTGCTCGGCTCCGAGGCGTACGTCGGCGGTCTGACCGAGGCGCAGAAGAAGCAGATCAAGCTGTACCTGAACTTCGACATGATCGCCTCGCCGAACCCGGCCTACTTCGTCTACGACGGCGACAACTCCGACGGCGTCGGCGCCGGTCCGGGCCCGGAGGGCTCCGCCCAGCTGGAGCGCGGGATCACCGACTTCCTCGACGCGAAGGGCATCCCGCACGAGGGCACCGACTTCGACGGCCGCTCGGACTACGGGCCGTTCATCGAGGCGGGCATCCCGGCCGGCGGCACCTTCACCGGCGCCGAGGGCATCAAGACCGCCGCGCAGGCGGCGAAGTTCGGCGGGGAGGCCGGCAAGGCCTACGACCCGAACTACCACGCCAAGGGCGACGACCTGTCGAACATCGACCAGAAGGCGCTGGACATCAACGTGGACGTCATCGCGAACGCGGTGGGCCACTACGCCCACGACCTGGCACCGCTGTCGCAGCCAGTGGTCTCCCAGCCGACCGGCGGCGGCTCGGGCAGCGGCGGCCTGCACGCGGGCCACGGCAGTGAGGTGACCGAGTAGCGTCCGCCCGCGGGCGGAGCGGAGGGGCCGGCCCTGCCGGCCCCTCCGGCACGTGTCAGTCCGGCCAGGCGGCCACGCCGACCGGCTGCACCAGCCAGCCGAAGTCGCCCAGCCCGCCGCGCGCGGTGAGCTCGGCCGCCTCCCCCGCCGCGGCGAGGGCCCGGACGTAGCCCACCGGGTCCGAGGAGGCCAGGGCGAGCGGGGGCCGGGCGCCCGAGACGCCGAGCGCGGCCAGCGCCTCCCGCTGGGTCAGCAGCACCGCGCCCGGCCCCGCGCAGGCGTCCAGGGCCACGTGCGCGGTGACGTCGCAGCTGCCGTCCGGGACCGGGGCCACCTCGCGGCCCTCCCGGAAGCCGGTCAGCGTGCCGTACGCCGGCCGCGTCCCGCGGGTGTGGGCGTAGTCCACTGCCACCGCCAGCCCCCGCTCCAGGGTGGCGACGGCCGCCGCCCAGGCCTCGTCCCGCGGCCGCCCGATCTCGGCCCGGCCCGGACCCGGCCACCACCGCTCCAGCCAGACCCGGTCGGCGTCGTCCAGCGCGGCGCCCGGGCTCTCGGTGCCGTCCGGCGCGACCAGCACGTAGCGCCCGTCCTGCGCGACGTCCAGGGGTACGTTGTCCAGCCACTCGTTGGCGAACAGCAGCCCCGTGACCCCCGCCGGCGGCTCGGCCGCCCACCGGATCCGCGGGTCCAGGCCCGGCGGCCGCTCCGCCTTCTCCACCGCGTACGGGCGCACCCGCGCGGCCACCCGGTCCGGCAGTGCGGCGAGCACCCCGGCCAGCATCTCCCCGCGCCCGGCCCCGACGTCGACCAGGTCCAGCCCCTCCGGGGCGCCGAGCTGCTCGTCCACCCGGCACAGCAGCCGGGCCACGGCCCCCGCGTACAGCGGCGAGGCGTGCACGGAGGTGCGGAAGTGCCCGGCGGGGCCCGGGCCGCCGGGGCGTACGTAGAAGCCGCCGGGCCCGTACAGCGCGGCCTCCATCGCCGCGCGCCAGCCGACCGGACCCCTGGTTCCGCCCTGAGTGCTCATCCCCCACAGGCTAAGCGCGTCCTCCACCTTGCGGAGTACGCCCCCGGATCACGGATCGCACCTGTGGTTGACTCCAGCACCTATCTTCTTTCCCTACGCTGGGTTACGTGCAGCGCCTCTACGACTTCCTCCGCAGACACCCGACGGGCGTCGACACCTTCTGGGCTGTCCTCCTGTGCGGGAGCGCCCTGCTGGAGGTCGCCGACAAGGGCAGCTACGACACCGCCACCAAGCTGCTCGCCGTCGTCTCCGTGCTCGCGATGGGCGTCGTCGTGGCCATGCGCCGCAGGTGGACGCGGCAGATGTTCTGGCTGGCCGTCGGCACCGGCGCCTACCAGCTGCTGGCCGGCGTCGAGTCGCACACCGCGGACTTCGCCATGCTGGTCGTCCTGTACACCGTGGCCGCCTCGGCCGAGCTCCCGCGCAGCCTGTCGCGCGCCGCGCTCGGCATCGGGCTGGCCGCCTCCCCGCTGTACGCGCTGCGCTTCCCCGTCGACAAGGGCGACACCACCAACAACGTCATGTTCGTCCTGTTCGCCATGGTCCCGTTCGCCCTCGCCTGGGTGCTCGGCGACTCCCTGCGCACCCGCCGCGCCTACTACGCCCAGCTCGTCGAGCGGAACCAGCGGCTGGAGAAGGAGCGCGAGGCCCAGGCCAAGGTGGCCGTGGCCGCCGAGCGCGCCCGGATCGCCCGCGAACTGCACGACGTCGTCGCGCACAACGTGTCGGTGATGGTGGTGCAGGCGGACGGCGCGGCGTACGTCATGGACGTGGCGCCGGACCAGGCCAAGGAGGCCCTGCAGACCATCTCCGGCACCGGACGCCAGGCACTGGCGGAGATGCGCCGCCTGCTCGGCGTGCTGCGCACCGGGGAGCCGCAGGAGGCCGAGGACTACGTGCCGCAGCCGGACGTGGAGCAGATCGAGGTCCTCGTCGAGCAGGTCCGGGCGGCCGGCCTCTCGGTGGACTTCGAGGTCGAGGGCGCCCCGCGCAAGCTGCCCAGCGGCGTCGAGCTGACCGCGTACCGGATCGTGCAGGAGGCGCTGACGAACACGCGCAAGCACGGCGGCCCCGACGCCAGGGCGAGCGTCCGGCTGGTCTACTTCGACGACGGGCTCGGCCTGCTCGTCGAGGACGACGGCCGCGGCGCGGCCCACGAGCTGTACGAGGACGGCGGCGCCGACGGCGCCGGCCACGGCATGATCGGCATGCGCGAGCGGGTCGGCATGGTCGGCGGCACCCTGGACGCGGGCCCGCGCCCCGGCGGCGGCTTCCGGATCAGTGCGCTGCTCCCGCTGAAGAAGGGCTGACCTGCCCCCGGCCACCGGTCCGGTGGACCCGGCCGCTGCGTATGCTCGCCGTATGACTGCCTCTGACGCGCCCACGCCGGCGAATTCCGTAAGGGTCATGCTCGTCGACGACCAGGTGCTGCTGCGCACGGGCTTCCGCATGGTGCTCGCCGCCCAGCCGGACATGGAGGTGGTCGCCGAGGCCGGCGACGGCCTGGAGGCGCTGGAGGTGCTGCGGTCCACGAAGGTGGACGTGGTGCTGATGGACGTCCGCATGCCCCGGCTGGACGGGGTCGAGGCCACCCGCCGGATCTGCGAACGCCCCGAACACCCCAAGGTGATCATCCTGACCACCTTCGACCTCGACGAGTACGCCTTCTCCGGGCTCAAGGCGGGCGCGAGCGGCTTCATGCTCAAGGACGTCCCGCCGTCCGAGCTGCTGGCCGCGATCCGCTCCGTGCACAGCGGCGACGCCGTCGTGGCCCCCTCGACGACCCGGCGGCTGCTGGACCGGTTCGCGCCCATGCTGCCGACCGGCGCCACGGAGCCGCAGAACAAGGAGATCGAGCGGCTGACCGAGCGCGAACGGGAGGTCATGCTGCTGGTGGCGCAGGGCCTGTCGAACGGTGAGATCGCGGGCCGGCTGGTGCTGTCGGAGGCCACCGTCAAGACGCACGTGGGCCGCATCCTGACCAAGCTGAGCCTGCGCGACCGGGTGCAGGTCGTCGTCCTCGCGTACGAGTCCGGGCTGGTCCGGGCGGGCGGCGGGGCCGGGACCGCCTAGTGCTGTGGCCGGAAAGGTTTGCCGGCTCGCGGCGTCCGGTGCGGTGCATCGCAAGGCGGAGGGCCGCGGCTCGTACTGGACGTACTTGCGCGGTCCGACAACGCGGCGAGGTGCCGTGCCTGGGGGCACCTCCCAGCGGTAGCTGGGGGAGCGTCGCGAGGCGGTGAACCTTTCCGGTCACAGCACTAGTGCTGTGACCGGGAACGTTTGCCGGGTTGCTCGTTGTGCTGGTCGGATGTGACGACTTCGACTGGCATGGGGAGGCGGGATGGCGTTACCGGTCAGGGTCCGCGGGCTAACCGAGCAGGAGGGGCAGAAGCTTCAGCACATCGTTCGGCGGGGCAGCACCAGCTCGGTGCGGTTCAGGCGGGCGATGATGCTGCTGGCCTCCGCTGGCGGCAGCACGGTCCCGGTGATCGCGCGGCTGGTCCAGGCGGACGAGGACACCGTCCGCGACGTGATCCACCGCTTCAACGAGATCGGGCTCGCATGCCTGGACCCTCGGTGGGCGGGAGGCCGTCCCCGCCTGCTGAATCGTGACGACGAGGACTTCGTCGTCCAGACGGCCACCACCCGCCCGACCGCGCTGGGCAAGCCCTTCACCCGCTGGTCGGTCCGCAAACTCGCCGATCACCTGCGGCGCAACATCTCCCGGCCCGTCCGGATCGGCCGGGAAGCCCTGCGCTGCCTGCTGGCCCGCCGGGGGATCTCCTTCCAGCGCACGAAGACCTGGAAGGAGTCCCCGGACCCGGCCTTCGACGCCAAGCTGGCCCGGATCGAATACGCGGTCAACAAGCGTCCCGACCGCACGTTCGCCTTCGACGAGTTCGGCCCCCTCGGCATCCGTCCGACCGCCGGATCCTGCTGGAAGAAGCAGGGCCGGCCCGACCGGCTGCCGGCCACCTTCCGCCGCACCCACGGCATCACCTACTTCCACGGCTGCTACTCGGTCGGCGACGACAAACTGTGGGGCATCAACCGCAGGCGCAAAGGCATCGACCACACCTGGGCCGCCCTGCGATCGATCCGGGCCGCCCGCCCGGACGGCGCCCCGATCTACGTGATCCTCGACAACCTCTCCGCCCACCTGAACTGGAAAATCCGCAGGTGGGCGGACCGAAACAAGGTCGAGCTGTGCTTCACGCCGACCTACGCGTCCTGGGCGAACCCCATCGAGGCCCACTTCGGGCCGCTGCGGCAGTTCACCCTGGCCAACTCCAACCATCCGAACCACACCGTCCAGACCCGGTCCCTGCACGCCTACCTGCGCTGGCGCAACCAGAACGCCCGCCACCCCGACGTCCTCGCCGCACAACGACGCGAACGCGCCCGCATCCGAAGCGAGAAAGGCCTCCGCTGGGGCGGCAGACCACTACCAACCGCAGCCTGACCACCCGACCCGGCAAACGTTCCCGGTCACAGCACTAGGCGCCCCGGCCCGTCGGCCCCGGCCGGGCAGTCGACGTCCGGGCGGCTCAGGTCATCCAGCGGTCCGGGCGGGCGTCCGCGCGGGAGGTACGGGAGCGGTCCGCCTGGGCGGCCAGCAGGGCCGCGGCCTCGTCCGCGGCCCGCAGCCGGGCCGTGACCGTGGTGTTCGCGCCGGTGTCCACGCTGACGTCGGCCACACCGCGGGCCCGCTCCCAGGGGCCCCGGGTGAGCCGGACGCTCTGCACCTTCGCGTGCGGGACCAGCTCGGTGCGCCGGCACAGCAGCCCGCGCCGGGCCGCGAACACCTCTGCCGAGACGGCCAGCCCGTACCCCTTCCACCACACGGGGACCACCCAGCGCGCCCGCCCCCGCGGGGACGGGCGGAAGTCCAGGGCCTGGGGGTCCACACCCGGCAGCACCCGGGCGATCACCTCCCGGGCGGCCGCCCGGGAGGCCACCGGGATCAGGACGCCGTTCTTCGAGCCGGCCACCGACAGCTCCACCCGGACCCAGCCCCGCCGCCGCCACAGCAGCGGCTCGACGAGCCGCACGGCCTGCACCCGCCCCGGCGGCACGGTCTCGTGGGCCCGGTCCAGCAGCCCGTGGTCGATGCGCAGCCCGTCCGGGGACTCGGCGACCCGCCAGTCGTACTCCTCCATGAAACGGCCGGCCGTGCCCGCCCAGATGCCGCCGAGGAACGGCACCAGGATGCCGAGGGTCGCCCAGACGCTCCCGCTGAACCACCACACGACCAGCGGCGCGAGCACCGCCGCGGGGACCGCCGCCCAGGCGCCCAGGGTGAGGGCGAGCGACACCGCGAGGTCGCGGGGCTGCACCCGCAGCAGCTCCTGCTTGGGGGCCTCGCCCACCGCAGCCGCCTCCTCGGGGGCGAAACCGGCCGCCAGCGCGAGCAGCTCGGCGCGCAGCGCCACGGCCTCGCGCTCGTCGAGGAAGGCCAGCTCGTCCTTGGCCTCGGTGCCGATGACGTCGAGCCGGAGCTTGGCGACGCCCGCGATCCGGGCCAGCAGCGGGCGGGTGACGTCCACGGCCTGGATCCGGTCCAGGCGGATGTGCGCGGTGCGCCGGAAGACCAGGCCGCTGCGGATGCGCAGCTCGGTGTCGGTGACCGAGTAGTGGGTGGACCACCAGCTCAGGAACCCGTACACGGTGAAGACGACGACGAGGCCGGCCACCACCGCGGCCCGCACGGCGGGGGTGAGGTCCTCGACCCACTCGGCCAGCTGCTCGCCCTGCTGGACCACCACGCCGGCGGTGCCGGCGATCGGCACCCAGGCGCGGCGCAGCGGGGTGAGCACGTGCAGCCGCCGTTCGACGGCCGGGCCGGGCGCCGCGGGCACGGCGATCGCGGAGTCGGAGTCGGACGGGACGGCTCCGGACTCCGCGGGCTCGGCGGTCACAGACCCGCCGACCTTGCCTCGCCGAGCGCGGTGAGCCGGTCCCGCAGCCGCTCGGCCTCGGCCGGCAGCAGGCCCGGGATCTTCGCGTCGCTCGCCGCGGCCGCCGTGTGCAGTTGGACGGAGGCGAGCCCGAAGCGCCGTTCCAGCGGCCCCGAGGTGACCTCGACCAGCTGCATCCTCCCGTACGGGACCACGGTCTGCTCGTGCCAGAGCACGCCCCGGCTGATCAGCAGGTCGTCGGCGCGCTCGGCGTACCGCCAGGACCGCCAGTTGCGTGCGAGCAGCCACCAGCCCCAGCCGAGGACCGCGAGCCAGAACGCCCCGGCCGCCGCCCAGGCCGGGCCGGCCAGCAGCCACAGCGCCAGCGCCGTCACGCCCGCGAGCAGCAGCATCCACACCACCAGCAGCAGCCTGCGCAGCGTGAGCAGCCCGCCCGGGAGGCCCACCCAGTCGGGCCCGGGCCCGTCCGTCGGCGCCCCGGCCGTCCCGGTCCCCGTTCCCGTTCCCGTGTCCATGCCACCACCCTAGGGCGCACCGGGGTCCGTCCCGTGGGACCAGAGGACGAGATCACGCGCCGGGCTGCGAGAATGCCCGCATGACGGAGACCACGGTCGGCATCGGCGGCGCGGCGGAGAGCACCGACATGGTGCTCAACATCGGACCGCAGCACCCTTCCACGCACGGCGTGCTGCGCCTGCGCCTCGTCCTGGACGGCGAGCGCATCGTGAGCGCCGAACCGGTGGTCGGCTACATGCACCGCGGCGCCGAGAAGCTCTTCGAGGCCCGCGACTACCGGCAGATCGTCATGCTCGCCAACCGCCACGACTGGCTGTCGGCGTTCTCCAACGAGCTCGGCGTGGTCATGGCCGTCGAGCGGATGCTCGGCATGGAGGTCCCCGAGCGGGCCGTGTGGATGCGGACCCTGCTCGCCGAGCTGAACCGGGTGCTGAACCACCTGATGTTCCTGGGGTCCTACCCCCTCGAACTGGGTGGGATCACCCCGATCTTCCACGCGTTCCGCGAGCGCGAGGAACTCCAGGCCGTCATGGAGGAGATCTCCGGCGGCCGCATGCACTACATGTTCAACCGCGTCGGCGGCCTCAAGGAGGACCTGCCGGCGGGCTGGCTCGGCCGGGCCCGCGCCGCGATCGCCGACGTCCGCAGCCGGATGGACGTGTACGACAAGCTGGTCCACGGCAACGAGATCTTCCGGGGCCGCACCCGCGGCGTCGGCGTCCTGTCCGCCGAGGCGGTGCACGCGTACGGGGTCTCCGGCCCGATCGCCCGCGCCTCCGGCGTCGACTTCGACCTGCGCCGCGACGAGCCGTACCTCGCCTACGGCGAGCTCCAGGACGTGCTGAAGGTGGTCACCCGGTCCGAGGGCGACTGCCTGGCCCGCTTCGAGTGCCTGCTGGACCAGACCCACAACTCCCTCGACCTCGCCGACGCCTGCCTGGACCGGATGGACGGGCTGCCGCCCGGCCCGGTCAACCAGCGCCTGCCGAAGGTCCTCAAGGCGCCCGAGGGAGCCACGTACGCCTGGACAGAGAACCCGCTCGGCATCAACGGCTACTACCTGGTCTCCAAGGGCGAGAAGACCCCGTACCGGCTGAAGCTGCGCTCGGCCTCCTACAACAACATCCAGGCGCTGTCGGTGCTGCTGCCCGGCACGCTCGTCGCGGACATGGTGGCGATCCTCGGCTCGCTGTTCTTCGTCGTCGGCGACATCGACAAGTAGTCGCGGACGGACAAGTCACGGGAAAACAAGGGCCGTCAGCGCCTAGGGTGCGGGAATGACCACCCTTGGCATATGCGACGGTTACGACGGATACCTGCGGCGGCTCGGCTTCACGGAGCCGCCGCCGCCCACCACCGATGCGCTCTTCGCGCTCCAACGGGCCCATCTGGAGCGCGTCCCGTACGAGAACGTCGACATCCAGCTCGGCCGGCCTGCGGGAATCGATCCCGCGCTGTCGGTGCGCCGCTTCGCCGACGGCCGCGGCGGGTACTGCTTCCACCTCAACGGCGCCTTCGCCCTGCTGCTGGAGTCCCTCGGGTACGACGTGACCCGGCACCGGGCGGGCGTCCTCGGTCCGGCGGACCGTGACCGGCACGACGTCAGCGGGGACCACCTGGCGCTGACCGTGCGGGTGGACGGCGAGGAGTACTTCGTCGACGCCGGGCTGGGCGACGGCCCCCACGAGCCGCTGCCGCTGCGGGTGGGGACGTACCGGCAGGGGGCGTTCACGTACGGGCTGGCCCCGCTGGAGGGGGACGAGCCCGGCTGGCGGTACCTCAACGACGCGGGACCGTGCCCGGTGGTCAACTTCGCCGCGGCGCCGGCCGCGACGGCCGACTTCGAGGCCGAGCACGCCCGGCTGTCGACCTCCGAGGACTCGGGCTTCGTACGCACCTTCGCCATGCTGCGGCGCGACGCGCACGGCATCGACACGCTGCGGGGGCGGGTGCTCAGCCGGATCGACCCGGAGAAGGGGACCACCGAGCGGATCCTGGAGACGCCCGGGGAGTTCTGGTCAGTGGTGGGCGGGCTGTTCGAGCGGGCGCTCGACGACCTGACGCAGGAGGACCGGCAGGCCCTGTGGGACCGGGTGGGCCGGGCCCACGCGGCATGGCTGGCCGCCCGCGCGGACCGGTCCGGGACCGGGGCGGAGGCCGGGGCTGGGTCCTAGTGCCGTGGCCGGAGGCGTCCCCGGCACGACCCGGCAGGGCCCGGCGGGGGCGTTGTCGGTGCCGGAGGGCACACTGGGGGGATGGCGCATTCCCCCCGACGAGCCTGTCCCGCATGCGGGCGCGACTGCGCCGTGACCGCCGGCCGGATCGCCCGGCACGATCCGCCCGCCGGGCGCGAGCGCAGCGGGCTGGTGTCCTGCCCCGGCTCCCGGGCCCGGGTGGTCCTCGGCGCGTCCGCGCCCACGCTGGACGGCTTCGTCCTGCCGGAC
This sequence comes from Streptomyces pallidus (ex Mingjun et al. 2026), assembly GCF_051550185.1. Classification (NCBI taxonomy): domain Bacteria; kingdom Bacillati; phylum Actinomycetota; class Actinomycetes; order Kitasatosporales; family Streptomycetaceae; genus Streptomyces; species Streptomyces pallidus (ex Mingjun et al. 2026). Next base: position 3,574,363 of record NZ_CP196181.1, read on the forward strand.
GCACCGGGCCAACTCCCGCTGTTCTGAGGGCCCTGCCCTGAGTACTCCGGGGTTCTGAGGGCCCTGCCCTGAGTACTCCGGGCCGCGGAACCGGGTAGCCGTACGGATCCCCGGTCCGGCCGGGCCGGAGAGGATGGCGCCATGACCTGGTACCACCAGCCGGCCGTCCCGGCCTCCCCGCAGGACATCGCCTCGAAGCGGATCCGGCGGGGCTCCGGCATCGCCCTCGTCCTGTTCCTGCCCGTGCTGTTCCTGGCGAAGGTGGCGCTGCTGGCCACGCCGCGGGGCGGCGAGTGCCTGATGTACGGCGGCTGCGCGCCCTTCCCCTTCGCCCCGTTCCTGGCGTCGGCCTGCGCCGCGCTGGTCGCCTTCGTGGTGGTGGCGGCGGCCCGGCCGGCGCTCGGGCGGGCCGCCCTGGGGGTGCAGCTGCTGCTGGAGGCCGCGGCCGTGTGCATGGTGCTCGCGTACCCCTGAGCCGGGGCGCGGCGGGCGGCTCAGACCGAGGTCAGGCGGAGCAGGAGGGCGCCGCCGATGATCGAGGCGAAGGAGAGCAGGCGGGCGGGGGTGATCTTCTCCTTGAAGAGCACCGCGCCGAACACGACGGTGCCGACGCCGCCGAGACCGGTCCAGATGGTGTAGCCGACGCTGACGTCCAGCTCCCGCAGGGCCAGCGAGAGGGTGTAGATCCCGCCGGCGGCGGCGCCCAGGGTGAGCATGGACGGCCAGAGGCGGGTGAAGCCCTTGGTGGCGTTGGTGCCGAGGGCGAAGGCGATCTCGAAGAGGATGGCGATGCCGAGGTAGACCCAGGTCATGGCGGGTTTCCTTCCGGGGGAGGGCGGCGGGGACGGGGGGACGTGCGGTGGTCAGGCGGCGGCCTTCCTGGCCGCGAGGGCGTCCGAGATCCGCAGGCCGAGGACGCCGCCGATGACGAGGACGAAGGCGAGCACCTTCCACACGGTCAGTGATTCGCCGTAGACGACGGTGCCGAGGACGACCGTGCCGACGGCGCCGATCCCGGTCCAGACGGTGTAGCCGACGCCGACGTCGATGGTCCTGAGCGCCTGGGACAGGGTGTAGATGCCGGCGGCCGCGGCGGCGGCCGTCAGCAGGGAGGGCCCGAGCCGGGTGAACCCGTCGGTGGCCTCGGTGCCCAGGGCGAAGGTGATCTCGAAGAGGGACGAGAGGAGCAGCCAGGCCCAGGCCTTGGAGCCGGCGGCGGGGGCGGGGGCAGGAACAGAGGCGGCGACGGACACAGAACCTCCCAAGTAGTTGCTTGTACGTGCATCAATTACGGAGCCGCAATCGGCCCTGGTGGGGATGATCGGCGGCGCGATAAGCTTGCTTGAGCAAGTATCTTGTTGTCAATGCACCGTCAGCCGAGGGGATTTCCCGCCATGACGACACCTTCGGGCGCCCCGCCCGCCGCGTCCGACCGCGCGATGTGGGACCGGGTCCTCGCCCTGCACGCCCGCGTCGAACGGCTGCTGGGCCGGGCCCTCCAGCGCCGGCACGGCATGGGGCTCTCGGAGTACCGGGCGCTGGAGGAGCTGTCCCGGGCCGGCGACGGGGAACTGCGCATGCAGGAGCTCGCGGACTGCGTCGGGCTCGGCCAGAGTTCGGTGACCCGCCTGGTGGGCCGGTTGGACGCGGCGGGCTACGCGTACAAGGACCTGTGCCCCGACGACAAGCGCGGGGTGTACGCCGTCATCACCGCGGAGGGACGGCAGCGCTACGAGGCCGCGCGCTCGACCTACGCCGAGGTGCTCAGCTCCGCCCTGAACACGGCCGGTGCGGAGCCGGAACTGGCGCGCACGGTCCAGTCCCTGCGCAACTCCGCCTGACGGCTGCGGCGCTAGGAGATCGCGCTGCGCAGCCGGACCACGTCGATCGGCTCGGTCTCGTCGTGCTCGGTCAGGTCGATGACCTGGCCCTCCTCGCCCGGCCGGGCGACGGCCGCAGCGGACTCCGACGAGGCCTGCGGCGCCGGCTCCGGCGCGGCGGTCCGGTCCGCCTCCGCCTCCGCCTCCGCCTTGTGGACGGCCAGGGCCTCCTCGCCGACCACGTCGGCCAGGTCCTCGTGCTGGACCGACTCGATCACCTCGCGCGCCCGCTCGGCGCCGGGGCCCTTCGTGCCGAAGAAGTCGAAGCCGCCGACCGTGCGGGAGGCCGGGCGGCGCGCGGCCTGGTACGGGGCCACCGGCCCCGCGGCGCGGCGTGCGGGAAGGGCGGAGCCGGTGCCGGCGGTCTGCGCGCCGGTGTCGATGCCGGGGGACTGCGTGCCGGTGGCGGACCGGGCTCCGGCGGCGGACGCGGCCTGCCCCTGCCCGGACGGGAGCTCCGCGGGCCGCGGCTCGGCGCCCCGCGGGGCCGCAGCGCCCGGTCCGCCGGGGCCCTGCGGGCCGGCCGGGTCGGTCTCGGCCCTGCGGACCAGGGCGCTGAGGGCCGCGTGGGCCCGGGCGTAGCCGAGCGTGGTGGGCGCTCCGCTGGACGTGCGCTCCTCGCTGACCGGCGGCAGCTCCTTCGCCGGGCCGGCCGCCGCCGGGGCCGTGGACGCCTCGATGGCCAGCAGCCGGCGGCCCTCCAGGGCGCTCGCGCGCTCGGTCTCGGCGGTCGCGTACCGGCGCAGCAGCGCCGCGTGCTCTCCCCGCAGACCGGCGAGTTCGACCCGCTTGGCCCGCAGCTTGGCGTCGAGCTTGGACCGCAGGACCCGGGCCTCTTCGAGGTCGGACTCCAGCTCGGCTATGCGCTCGTCGGTCTTCCACTCGTCCTTGACGCGTTCGCGCGCCAGCTCCGCGACCCGCCGCCCGGCGGCGCGGTCCCAGGTGCGCATGACCGCGGCGCTCGCGACACCCGCGGCCGCGGCCAGCGCCACGAGGAGCCTCAGCGCCACGGGATCCGCGAGCAGCCAGGCCACGGTCGCGCTGGTGAGGGAAACACCGGCCACGGCCGTGGGGGTGAGCAGCCGGTGCAGGGGTTCGGGATTGCGGTGGCGTCCTCGGGGCATGGCCAGAAATTTACAGGGCGTGGGGGCCGGTTGGGATGGCTGCCCGGCAATCTGTTCCCGGGCGGTTACCCGCTCGTCCCCCCGCCCCGGCGGCCGCTCACCCGCCGATCAGGCCCTTGGCCTTCAGATAGGCCTTCGCGGCGTCCGCCGGCTTCTCGCGCCGGGCGTCGATCCGGCCGTTCAGCTCGACCAGGTCAGCAGTGGTGAGGACCTTGGTCAGCTTGTCCAGCGCGGCCGCGACCTCCGGGGCCCCGGCGTCCTTGGCGTTGACCACCGGCAGGACGTTGTCGGCGTTCTGGAGCTTCTTGTCGTCCTCCAACAGGACCAGTCCGAAGCTGTCCAGGGTGGCGTCCGTGGTCGTGGTGAGGACCAGCTGGTCGACGCCGTCCTTGACGGCCTGCTTGGCCTGCGGGGTGCCGACGCCCTTCGGGTCGATCCCGGAGACGTCGATGCCGTACGTGGCCTTCAGGCCCGGCGCGCAGAAGGGCCGCACGGCGCATTCGTCGCCAGCCGCGATCTTCACCTTCAGTCCCGACCGACCGAGGTCGGACAGCGTCCGGAGGTTGTTCTTCGCGGCGAAGTCCTTGGTCACCGCGAACGCGTTCTGGTCCACCGCGGCGCCCGCCGGCAGGACCTTCAGGCCGAGCGGCCCCGCCAGCTTCTCCAGCCCGGCCACGGTGGCCGCCGCGTCGCTGGACGCGACCGGCTTCTCCTGGGGCGCCTTCGGACCGTTGACCTTGGCGTTGAGGAACTCGGCGAGCGTGGCCGCGTACTCCGGGACGACGTCGATCTCGCCCTTCTCCAGGGAGGGCTCGTACAGCTCGCGGTTGTTGACGGTGGTGATCGAGGTGTTGTAGCCGGCGTCCCGGAGCACCTGCGCGTACAGCTCGGCCAGCACGTTGGACTCGGTGAACCCGGCCGCGCCGATCACCAGCCTCCCCTTGCCCGCGCCGCCGTCCCCGGACGCGGACGCGGACCCGCCGGCCTCCTTGCTCTGCTCCAGGCTCTCGCCGCCGCACGCGGTGAGGGAGGCGGCGAGGGCCGCCGCCGCGAGGGCCGCGGCCAGGGCCCGCGTGGACTTGCTCATGTCGTGCTCCTCCAACTGGATGGACGTGAACGGGAAGGGGCGGGCCGGTCCCCGGCCGCGGTCAGCGCGCCGCCGGCCGGGCCAGCAGCCGCTCCGCCGCCACGAGGACCCCCTCGACGAGCAGGGCCAGCGCCGCCACGAGCAGGGCGCCCGCGACGACCTGCGGCGTGTTGTACGTGTTGAAGCCTGCGGTGATGATCCGGCCGAGGCCGCCCTGGCCGACCATGGCCGCGATCGTGGCCGTGGCGACGACCTGGACGGCGGCCGAGCGCAGCCCCGTCATCAGCAGCGGCTGGGCGAGCGGCAGTTCGACCCGTAGGAACAGCTGGCCGCCGGACATGCCCATGCCCCGGGCCGCCTCCACCACGGACCGGTCGACCTCACGCATGCCGACGTACGCGTTGGTCAGCAGCGGCGGCACGGCGAACAGCACCAGCGCGGCGACCGTGGGCAGGTAGCCGGCGCTGCGCAGCGGCGAGACCATGAACAGGGCGAGCACCGCGAAGACCGGTACGGCCCGCCCCGCGTTGGAGACGTTGACCGCGAGCGCCCCGCCCCGGCCGACGTGGCCCAGCCACAGCCCGACCGGCAGGGCCCCCGCGCAGGCGACGGCGAGCGCGATGGCGCTGACGCAGACGTGCTCGGCGAGCCGGTGCCACACCCCGTTCTCGCCGGCCCAGTTGGCACCGTCCGCCAGCCAGTCCCAGGCCGCTCCCATGACGCCCACGCCTACGCCCCCCGGTCCGTGGCCGTGCGCGTCCACGGCGTGAGCAGCCGCTGCAGTCCGAGCAGCAGCAGGTCCGCCACCAGCGCGAGCAGCACGCACAGCACGGAGGCGGTCAGCACCTGCGCCTTGAAGGAGCTGCTCACGGCCGGCGCGATGAGGTTGCCGAGACCGCCCTTGCCGACGATCGAGCCGACGGTGGTCAGGGCCACGGTCGAGACGGTGGCGATCCGCACGCCGGCGAGCAGTGCCGGCAGCGCCAGCGGCAGTTCGACCTGCCACAGCAGCCGCCCGGGCCCGTACCCCATGCCCCGCGCGGCCTCCCGCACCTCCTCCGGTACGGCCTCCAGCCCGGCCAGCGCGTTGCGGACGAGGATGGTCAGCGAGTACAGGACCAGTCCGGTCACCACCAGCGAGGCGGACAGCCCGAACAGCGGCAGCAGCAGGGAGAACAGGGCGAGGGAGGGGATCGTGTAGAGCAGGGTCGTCAGGCCCAGCACGGGCGCCGCCCAGCGCCGGCCGCGGCGGGCCAGCAGCGCCAGCGGGACGGCCACCACCAGGCCGATGAGGACCGAGGCGGCGGTGATCCAGACGTGTTCGAGGGTGGCGGCGGTCAGCTCCGGGGAGCGGGAGGTGACGTACTCCCAGCAGATCCAGTCGTTCGCCACCAGGCAGTCCTGCCCGGCCATCCCGTCACCCCCTTCCGCCGCCGTACGCACATCCGTCCGAAACTCGAAGCCAGGAGCGACCATATCCCCCCGCGGGCCCGAGGGCCGGAATCATTCGCACCGGGGTAATACTCCCGTCACACATCCGGGGCCGCGGGTAGGTAAGGATGGCGGTGTGATCCGATTCGAGCATGTGACCAAGCGCTACCCCGACGGAACCACGGCCGTCGAGGACCTGTCCTTCGAGGTGGCGGAGGGCGAACTGGTCACGCTGGTGGGCCCGTCCGGCTGCGGGAAGACCACCACGATGAAGATGGTCAACCGGCTCATCGAGCCGACCTCCGGCCGGATCCTGCTCGGCGGGGAGGACATCGCGCAGGCCGATCCGGTCGAGCTGCGCCGCCGCATCGGCTACGTCATCCAGCAGGTCGGGCTGTTCCCGCACAAGACGGTGCTGGAGAACACCGCGACCGTGCCGCAGCTCGTCGGCACCCCCCGGGCGGCGGCCCGGGCCAGGGCGGCCGAGCTCCTCGAACTGGTCGGCCTGGACCCGGCCGTGTACGGCGGCCGCTACCCGCACCAGCTGTCCGGCGGGCAGCGCCAGCGCGTCGGCGTGGCCCGTGCGCTCGCCGCCGATCCGCCGGTGCTGCTGATGGACGAGCCGTTCGGCGCGGTGGACCCGGTGGTGCGCGAGCGCCTGCAGAACGAGTTCCTGACGCTGCAGAAGACGGTCCGCAAGACGATCCTGCTGGTCACCCACGACCTGGACGAGGCCGTCCGGCTCGGCGACCGCATCGCCGTCTACGGGAGCGGAACCATCGAGCAGTTCGACCGCCCCGCCGCCGTGCTGGGCTCCCCCGCCACCCCGTACGTCGCCTCCTTCGTCGGCGCGGACCGCGGGCTCAAGCGGCTGGCGGTCACCCCCGTCGGGGCCGCCGACCTCGCGCCGGCCGACGGCACGGAACCGGCCGTCTCGGTGGCCCTGGGCGCCAGCCTGCGCGAGGCGCTGGCCGTGCTGCTCCAGGAGGACTCGGGCCGCATCGGGGTCACCGACCCGGGATCCGGGGCGCTGGTCGGCGTCCTGACCCCGCAGGCGGTGCACCGGGCGCTGCGGCGGGCCGGGGCGGAGGACGCCGACGCGGCCTGACCCGCCCGACCCACCCGACCCGCCCGACCCGCCCGACCCGCTCTGCCGGGCCGGTTGCCCGGCCGGAAAACGCGTGCGGCCGGCCCTTAGGGGCCGGCCACGCGGGTCGTCGCAGGTCGTTCGGCGCCAGGCCGTCAGGCCTGGATGCGGTTGCTCATCCACGCCAGCATCGGCGGGATCTCGCGGCGCCAGGTGTTGAAGTTGTGGCCGCCGCTGTCGAGGATGATCGAGGAGACCCGGTCCGGCCCCTTGACCAGCTTGATGAACTTGCGGGTGTCCGTGATGTTCGGCTCGCCCTTCTCACTGCTGGTGACCAGGAACGACGTACCGGCCGGCTTCTTGTGCTCCATGCTGTACAGGATGTCGGCGCGCTTCTTCAGGACGTCGTCGCCCTGGAACAGGTTGCCGGTCGTGGCGTCGTTCGCGGCGTCGAAGTACGCGGACAGACCCGCGGCGGCACCGAAGGTCTGCGGGTGGTGCGCGGCGATCTTCAGGGCGCAGTAACCGCCGGTGGAGTTGCCGATGAAGCCCATGTTCTCGGCCTTCTTGCCCACCCGGAAGGTGCTCTGGATGGCCTGCGGCAGGTCCTTCGCGAAGAAGGTCTCGGTCTGCGGACCACCGGGGATGTCCACGCACTCGGTGTCGCGCGGCGGCGCGATGGTCGGGCGCAGCATGACCAGGATCATCGGCTTCATCTTGCCGGCCTTCACCTGCTTGAAGGCCGTCATCGGGTAGTTCAGCCCTTTGATCAGGTTCTCCGCGGTGCCCGGGTAGCCGGTCAGCACGATCGAGGCCGGGAAGTTCTTGTCCTTGTGCTGCGGCTGGAAGTACTCCGGCGGCAGCCACACGTAACCGGGGCTCGTTATCTTCGACTTCTCGCCGGTTATGGACACCTTCAGGATCTGGCCGCCGACCTGGGGCTGGGCCCCGCCGGGTACCTCCAGCTTCTGCTTGTCGACGACCTTGATGTCCTTGCTGCTCATCGAGTGGTCGACCACCTTGCCGACCGAGGTCTCCTGGCCGAACAGGTCCGCCCACGAACCGTAGAAGGAGAAGGACTGGTTCGCTGCCAGGCCGACCGCCGAGAACACCGCCAGCTGCGTCGCGAACAGGAGGCCGATCCGGCCCAGCACCGCACGCCAGGTGCGGCCCGAGAGCCGCGGCCAGAACCACACCGTGGCTGCAAAGAGCAGCACACCGGCAGCGACGGCGATCGCCAGAACCGTATTACTGGTGAGACCCATGAGCTGTCAGTCGACTTTCTGGTGGCAGGACTAGTTTTTCTCGACGGAAGAGTGAACCCGCTCGCGCTCGATGTCGTCCTAGTGGACGCACCACACCCCGGAGGCTGTCGCGGCCTTCGGCCACTTGATCTCTCGCGGAGCAACGGGAAGCGATGTCTAGCAGGATAGATGGCGATAAGTCGGGACAGGTTCCGAGCGGGGTACGCCGAATCTTCCGCGGACCACGACCGGAGTCCGTGCCCGGCCTGGTGGGAACGGCCGTCACGATCGTCGGCCTCCTCGACGTTGCGGCGGGTGTCTTCCCGCGCTTCCAGCACAGCAGGCTCCGCGCCGTCGCGGAGGTGATCCCCGGCTCGACCCGGCCCATGGCGGCCGCGGTCACCATCTGCGCCGGCGTCCTGCTGTTCCTGCTCGCCCACGGCCTCAAGCGCCGCAAGCGGCGCGCCTGGCGGGCTGCGGTCTTCCTGCTGCCGGTCGGCGCCGCCGCGCAGTTCGTGTACCGCCACTCCTACATCGGCGTGGTGATCGCCGTCGCCCTGCTCGCCCTGCTGCTGCGCCACCAGGGTGAATTCAAGGCCCTGCCCGACCCGCGCAGCCGCTGGAAGGCGCTGGCCAACTTCGTGCTGATGAGCGCCGGCTCGATCGGCCTCGGCCTGGTCATCGTCAACGCCCACCCGAACAAGGTGGTGGGGCGCCCCGGCCTCTACGAGCAGATCGCGCACGTCCTGTACGGGCTCGTCGGCATCGAGGGCCCGATCGCCTACTCCGGCGGCCGCGCGGACTGGATCGTCGGCTACTCCCTCGGCGCGCTGGGCATGCTGACCGCGCTCACCACCATCTACCTCGCCTTCCGCCCCGAGCACCCGGCCGCCCGGCTCACCGCCGACGACGAGGCCAAGCTGCGCGAGCTGCTCGCCAAGCACGGTGCCCGCGACTCCCTCGGCCACTTCGCGCTCCGCCGCGACAAGGCCGTCGTCTTCTCCCCCAGCGGCAAGGCCGCCGTCACCTACCGCGTCGTCTCCGGCGTGATGCTCGCCTCCGGCGACCCGATCGGCGACGTCGAGGCCTGGCCCGGCGCCATCGAGCGGTTCATGGAGGAGGCCAAGGCCCACTCCTGGACCCCGGCCGTCATGGGCTGCAGCGAGACCGGCGGCGAGGTCTGGACCCGCGAGACCGGCCTGGACGCCCTGGAACTCGGCGACGAGGCGATCGTCGACGTCAAAGACTTCTCCCTGACCGGCCGCGCGATGCGCAACGTCCGCCAGATGGTCAAGCGCATCGAGCGCAACGGCTACACCACCAAGGTCCGCCGGGTCAGCGAGCTGACCGAGGAGGAACTGGAGCAGGTCCGCGGCGCCGCCGAGGCCTGGCGCGGCACCGACACCGAGCGCGGCTTCTCCATGGCCCTGGGCCGCGTCGGCGACCCGGAGGACGGCGACTGCATCATCGCCACCGCCCACCGCACCGAGGAGGGCGACACCAGCCCGTACGGCGACCTCAAGGCCATCCAGCACTTCGTGCCGTGGGGCAAGGACGGCATGTCCCTGGAGCTGATGCGCCGTGACCGCGGCGCCGACCCCGGCATGAACGAGCTGCTGATCGTCGCCTCCCTGGAGGCCGCCCCGGGCCTGGGCATCGAGCACGTCTCGCTGAACTTCGCGATGTTCCGCTCCGCCCTCGCCCGCGGCGAGAAGATCGGCGCCGGCCCGGTCCTGCGGATGTGGCGCAACCTGCTGGTCTTCCTGTCCCGCTGGTTCCAGATCGAGTCGCTGTACAAGTTCAACGCGAAGTTCCGCCCCCGCTGGGAGCCCCGCTTCGTCGTCTTCCGCACCACCCGCGACCTGCCCCGCATCGGCTTCGCCGCCATGCAGGCCGAGGGCTTCGTCACCCTGGCCCTGCCCCGGCTGTTCGCCGCCCGCCGCCGGCCCAAGCCGGTCCGCACCTGCGCCCACACCCCGCTGAGCGCCGTGCCCGCCCAGGCGGACCGCGAGGTCCAGGCGGCCTGAGGCCCGGCGGTCACGCCGCCGACCCGCACGTGGAGCCCGGCCCCCGGATGACCCGGGGCGCCGGGCTCCGTGCTGTGCGGCGGCCGTGGCCCCGGGCGGCGGCAGCCCGCCGCCCGGGCCGTGCCCGGTCCGGGGCAGCCCTACCCTGGGACCATGAACAACAAGCACGGGGCCGCCGGCAGGGGCCGGGTCACAGGCCTGCCGGACTGGGACCGCTGCGCGGTCATGGGCGTCGTGAACGTCACCCCCGACTCCTTCTCGGACGGCGGCCGCTGGTTCGACACCACCGCGGCCGTCAAGCGCGGACTCGACCTCATAGCCCAGGGCGCCGACCTCGTCGACGTCGGCGGGGAGTCCACCCGGCCCGGCGCCACCCGGGTCGACGAGGAGGAGGAGCTGCGCCGCGTCGTCCCCGTGGTCCGCGGGCTGGCCTCCGAAGGGGTCACCGTCTCCGTGGACACCATGCGCGCCTCGGTCGCCGCCCGGGCCGTCGAGGCCGGCGCGACCCTGGTCAACGACGTCAGCGGCGGGCTCGCCGACCCCGGCATGATCCCCGCCGTCGCCGCCGCCGAAGTGCCCTTCGTCGTGATGCACTGGCGCGGCTTCAGCGCCGACATGAACCGCCTCGCCGTCTACGACGACGTCCTCGCCGAGGTCACCGCCGAGCTGCGGACCCGCATCGACGCCGTCGTCGCCGGCGGCATCGCCCCCGAGCGGATCGTCGTCGACCCCGGCCTCGGCTTCGCGAAGATGGCCGACCACGACCTGGCCCTCGTCGCCCACCTCCCCGAGCTGCGGGCCCTCGGCTTCCCGCTGCTGGTCGCCGCGTCGCGCAAGCGCTTCCTCGGCCGGGTCCTGGCCGGGGCCGACGCCACCCCGCCGCCGGCCCGCGAGCGCGACGCCGCCACCGCCGCCGTCTCGGCCATCGCCGCCCACCAGGGCGCCTGGGCCGTCCGGGTCCACGAGGTGCGCGCCACGGCCGACGCGGTTCGGGTGGCCCGCGCCGTGGAAGGGGCTTGGTGACCCGGCCCGCACCTGGGGCCCGTACTGCCAGGAGAGGGGCACGGTGAGCCGTACCGACATCGAAGCCGTCGAACAGGTCAACACGGCCTTCTACGAGGCCATGGAGCGCGGCGACTTCGACGCCATGTCGGCGCTCTGGCTGGAGGACGAGGTGTCCTGCGTCCACCCGGGCTGGCCGGTGCTCAGCGGCCGCGGCGAGGTGCTCCGCTCGTACGCGCTGATCATGTCCCACACCGAGTACATCCAGTTCTTCCTGACCGACACGAAGGTCGCCGTCATCGGCGACACGGCCCTGGTCACCTGCACCGAGAACATCCTCAGCGGAGGGCCCGCGGAGGACGGCGGAGAGCTCGGCCCGCTCGTCGGCCAGCTGGTCGTCGCGACAAATGTGTTCCGACGCACATCCGGGGGCTGGCGCCTGTGGTCCCACCACGGTTCTCCGGTCCTGACCGACTCCGACGAGGACGAGGAGGAGGCCTCCGGCTGACCCCTACGGCGGGTCCCGGCCCCTTTCGCAGGTAGATTCGAAGACGGACGACGCCGACCGCACTCGGCGCGGGCCCATGGATCCGGGGAGCCCCGGACCGCATGCACCTACGAAAGCAGGAGTGATTCGCGTGGATCGTGTCGCGCTGCGCGGCCTCAAGGCTCGCGGGCACCACGGCGTCTTCCCCCGGGAACGCGAGGAGGGCCAGACCTTCATCGTCGACCTGGTGCTGCACATCGACGCGCGTCCGGCGGCCGCGGACGACGACCTGGCGAAGACCGTGCACTACGGGGTCGTCGCCGAGGAGGTCGTCGACGTGGTCCAGGGCGAGCCCGTCGACCTGATCGAGACCCTGGCGGAGCGGATCGCCCAGCAGTGCCTCAAGCACGCAGCGGTGGCCCAGGTGGAGGTCGTCGTCCACAAGCCGGATGCACCCATCACCGTCCCGTTCGACGACGTGACCATCACGATCACCCGGAGCCGCGCGTGAACAACGGACTGAGTGCCCCCAGCGACCCCACCGTCCAGCCGGTGCCCGCGTCCGTCGTCCAGGCGGTCGACGCGGCCGACGTCACCCTGTCCAACCCCAAATGGGCCGTGATCGCCCTCGGCGGGAACCTCGGCAACCGGATGGAGACCCTCCAGGGCGCGATCGACGCCCTCGGCGACACCCCGGGCGTCCGGGTCAAGGCCGTCTCCCCCGTCTACGAGACCGAGCCGTGGGGCGTCGAGCCCGGCTCCCAGCCCTCGTACCTGAACGCGGTGGCGCTCGTACGGACCACCCTGCCCCCCTCCAGCCTGCTGGAGCGCGGCCAGGCCATCGAGGAGGCCTTCGACCGCGTCCGCGAGGAACGCTGGGGCCCCCGCACCATCGACGTGGACATCATCGCGTACGCCGACGTGGTCTCCGACAACCCCGTCCTCACCCTCCCGCACCCCCGGGCCCACGAGCGCGCCTTCGTGCTCGCCCCCTGGCACGACGTCGACCCCGAGGCCCGGATCCCCGGCCGCGGCCCCGTCGCCGAACTGCTCGCCGGGGTCGGCCTGGCCGGTGTCACGCGCCGCCCCGACCTGGAACTGCGCCTGCCCGAGTAGTCGCGTCGTGAGTAGCCTGTGGTCTGCCGGGCCTGCCGACGGACGGCTTGGGCAGAGGCGCAGAGAGCGGGGAACGGGCACGTGAAGCAACTGAGGCCGGCGGTCCTGGCGGGCATCTTCGTGGTGGCCGGGGTGCTGTCCTGGGCGGGGGCCCGGCTGTGGAACGCGTACGGGACACTGCCGGGCGTCCCGCTGGCCGCCCCGATCGTGCTCGGGGCCATCGCTGTCGTCCTGCTGGCGACGGCCCTGTCGCTGCGGGCCCGCCTGAAGGCCCAGCGCGAGCGGCAGCCCGACGCGAAGGGCGTGGAACCGCTGATGGCGGCCCGCGCTCTCGTCTTCGCGCAGGCCAGCGCCCTCGTCGCGGCGCTCGTCGCGGGCATGTACGGCGGCGTGGGCATCTTCCTGTGGGCCGACGGGCTGGAGGTGCCCGCCCGCCGCGATCAAGCCTGGTACGCGGCCTTCTCGGTGCTGGCGGGTGCGGCGGTCGTCGCCGCGGCCCTCTTCCTGGAGCACGTCCTGAAGCTCCCCGAGGACGACGACCCCACCCCCCGAGCTCCCTCCCGCGTCTGAGCGGCCCCGGTCGGACGGCCGCCGGTCCGTCCCAGGGGGCGGCGGGGTCGCGGCCGGTCCCACTCCCCCGCGTGCACCCGGGCGTGGACGTCCGAGTCACCGTCCAGCGGCAGCTCCAGGGTGCCGGACGTCCTCGCTCAAGAGGCTCCCGGCCCGTCGGGCCGGGGGCCCGTCGTCGGGCACGTCAGCGGGCCATTATCAGGCTCATCGCCTCGTTGCGCGTGGCGGAGTCGCGGAGCTGGCCGCGGACCGCCGAGGTGGTGGTCTTCGCGCCCGGCTTGCGGATGCCGCGGACCGACATGCACATGTGCTCGGCCTCGATGACGACGATCGCGCCGCGCGCCTCCAGGATCTCCATCAGGGAGTCGGCGATCTGCGTGGTGAGCCGCTCCTGGACCTGCGGGCGGCGGGCGTAGACCTCGACGAGACGCGCCAGCTTGGACAGTCCGGTGATCTTCCCGGTCTCGGCGGGGATGTACCCGACGTGGGCGACGCCGTGGAACGGGAGCAGGTGGTGTTCGCACAGGGACACGATTTCGATGTCCTTGACGAGCACCATCTCGTCGTGCCCGAGGTCGAACGTCGTCGTCAGGACGTCCTCGGGCTTCTGCCACAGGCCCGCCAGGATCTCCCTGTACGCCCGGGCGACACGCGCCGGCGTCTCCAGGAGCCCCTCGCGGTCCGGGTCCTCGCCGACCGCGATGAGGAGCTCTCGCACGGCGGCCTCGGCCCGCTTCTCGTCGAACACGCCGATCGTGCCCTCGCCGTCCAGGCTCACTCGGTCGGTCATCTGTGCCTCGTTCCTGTCTTCGCTCACACGGGCATACGAAAATGCCGCGCCCCCAGGCTAGAACCTGGGGGACGCGGCATCCATTCCGGGCCGGGGCTGCTCCGGCCGCCGGCTACTCGGTGGCTACTCGGTGCGGTCCTCCGAGACCGGGTCCTTCTCCACCGACACGGCCGGGGTGGCGGCGGCGGCGCCGTTCGCCGCGTTCGTCAGCTGGAGCTCCTTGGGCGAGAGCACCGGCGGGCGGGTCGACGGGGTGCGGTGCGCGGAGCCGGTCCACGCCGGGCGGGCCGGGCGCTTGACGACCGTGGAGAAGATCTCGGCGATCTCCTCCTTGCCCAGGGTCTCCTTCTCCAGGAGGGCCAGGACCAGGTTGTCGAGCACGTCGCGGTTCTCGACCAGGATCTCCCAGGCCTCGTTGTGCGCGGTCTCGATGAGCTTCTTGACCTCTTCGTCGACCAGCGCCGCGACCTCTTCCGAGTAGTCGCGCTGGTGCGCCATCTCACGGCCCAGGAACGGCTCGGTGTTGTCGCCACCGAACTTGATCGCGCCGAGGCGCTCGGTCATGCCGTACTGGGTGACCATCGCGCGGGCCGTGGCCGTGGCCTTCTCGATGTCGTTCGCCGCGCCGGTGGTCGGGTCGTGGAAGACCAGCTCCTCGGCCGCACGGCCGCCCAGCATGTACGCCAGCTGGTCGAGCATCTCGTTGCGCGTGGTCGAGTACTTGTCCTCGTCGGGCAGGACCATCGTGTAGCCCAGGGCCCGGCCGCGGGACAGGATCGTGATCTTGTGGACCGGGTCGGAGTTCGGGGAAGCCGCCGCGACCAGGGCGTGGCCGCCCTCGTGGTACGCGGTGATCTTCTTCTCCTTGTCCGACATGATCCGGGTCCGCTTCTGCGGGCCCGCCACGACGCGGTCGATCGCCTCGTCCAGCATCTGGTTGTCGATCAGCTTCCGGTCCGAGCGGGCCGTGAGCAGCGCGGCCTCGTTCAGCACGTTGGACAGGTCGGCACCGGTGAAGCCGGGGGTGCGGCGGGCGACGGCGGCCAGGTCGACGTCGGGGGCGACCGGCTTGCCCTTCTGGTGGACCTTGAGGATCTCCAGACGGCCCTGCATGTCCGGCCGGTCGACGGCGATCTGCCGGTCGAAGCGGCCCGGGCGCAGCAGCGCCGGGTCGAGGATGTCGGGCCGGTTGGTGGCGGCGATCAGGATGACGCCGCCCTTCACGTCGAAGCCGTCCATCTCGACGAGCAGCTGGTTGAGGGTCTGCTCGCGCTCGTCGTGGCCGCCGCCGAGGCCGGCGCCGCGGTGCCGACCGACGGCGTCGATCTCGTCGACGAAGACGATGGCCGGGGCGTTGGCCTTGGCCTGCTCGAACAGGTCACGGACGCGGGAGGCGCCGACACCGACGAACATCTCGACGAAGTCCGAGCCGGAGATCGAGTAGAACGGCACGCCGGCCTCGCCGGCGACGGCGCGGGCCAGCAGGGTCTTGCCGGTACCGGGCGGGCCGTAGAGCAGGACGCCCTTGGGGATCTTGGCGCCGACCGCCTGGAACTTCGCCGGCTCCTGGAGGAACTCCTTGATCTCGTGGAGCTCCTCGACGGCCTCGTCCGAGCCCGCGACGTCGGCGAACGTCGTCTTCGGGGTGTCCTTGGTGATGAGCTTGGCCTTGGACTTGCCGAAGTTCATGACCCGGGAGCCGCCGCCCTGCATCTGGTTCATCAGGAACAGGAAGACGACGACGATCAGGACGAACGGCAGCAGGGACAGCAGCACGCTGAGGAACGGGCTGGTCTTGTCCGGTGTGACGGAGTAGCCGTCGGGGATCTGGCCGGCCTCGTACTTGGTCTGGAGGCTCTGGGCGAGCTGCACGCCCTGGTCGCCGATGTAGTTGGCCTGGAACTTGGAGCCGGAGCTGCTCCCGAGCTTCTCGCCCTTCTTCAGGTCGATTTTGATCATCTGGCTGTCGCCGGTGGTCAGGCGCGCCTGCTCCACCTGGCCACTGTTGATCGCCTTGATGACCTCGCTGGTGTCCACCGACTTGTAGCCGCCGCCGGAGCTGACGACGTTCATCAACACGACCACGGCGAGGACGGCCAGCACGATCCACATGACTGGCCCACGGAAGTATCGCTTCACGTCCATCCATACGGGGCGCCAGGCGCCCCGTCCCTCCTGCCCGTAGGTAAATGCTGCTGTGAATAAAGACTGTTCTTCGGAATGTACCCCTGAATTGTCACCCGCGGTCCCGTAGGACGGCTGACAGTCCTGCCTTCCCCTGCTCCAACGCGGGGGATCGTGGCGGGGTTCCCCTGCGGGGACCCCGGTCGGGGCCCCCGCTGGACGGAGTGTGCGTCAGCCGCCGTAGACGTGCGGGGCGAGGGTTCCGACGAACGGGAGGTTGCGGTACTTCTCCGCGTAGTCGAGGCCGTAGCCCACGACGAACTCGTTCGGGATGTCGAAGCCGACCCACTTCACGTCGATGGCGACCTTCGCCGCGTCGGGCTTGCGCAGCAGGGTGACGACCTCCAGGGAGGCCGGCTGGCGGGAGCCCAGGTTCGACAGCAGCCAGGACAGCGTCAGGCCCGAGTCGATGATGTCCTCGACGATCAGGACGTGCTTGTCCTTGATGTCGGTGTCCAGGTCCTTCAGGATGCGCACCACGCCCGAGGACTGGGTCCCGGCGCCGTAGGACGACACCGCCATCCAGTCCATGGTGAGCGGGGTGGACAAGGCGCGCGCCAGGTCCGCCATCACCATCACCGCGCCCTTGAGGACGCCGACGATGAGCAGGTCCTTGCCCGCGTACTCCGCGTCGATCTTCGCGGCCAGCTCGGCCAGCTTCGCGTCGATCTCTTCCTTGGTGATGAGCACCGACGCCAGGTCGCTGCCCATGTCCTTCTCGTCCACCCGCATCACTTTCGTTGTCGGCCGGGACTCCGGGGTGCCCCCGGAGGACTCAGCCGTGTTTCGGCACCAATCAGCCCTGCCGGATGACAAGTCTGCCACCCTGCCGCTGGGCCTCCACCCGACCGGGCAGGTTGATGGCGCCCTGGCCCCGCCATCCGGTGATGAGCCGGTCGACTTCCTCGATGTGGCGGGCGAAGAGAGAACCGGCGGGCGATCCGGCGGCGACGACGGCCCTGCGCAGCACGCGGCGGCGGACGGCCGCGGGCAGGGCGTACAGCTTGGCGCACTCCAGGCGGCCGTCCGCGTCGCGCACGCCGGCCTCGGCCTCGGCGGCCCAGGCGTCCAGGGCGTCCGCGTCGTCGCGGGACAGCTGGGCGGTCCGGGCCAGGGCCTCGACGACGCCCTTGCCCAGGGCCTTCTCAAGGGCGGGCAGCCCCTCGTGGCGGAGACGGGAGCGGGTGTAGGCAGGGTCGATGTTGTGCGGGTCGTCCCAGACGGCGAGCGACTGGACCATGCAGGCCTTGCGGGCGGTCTGCCGGTCCACCTGGAGGAAGGGGCGGCGGTAGCGGTGGGTGCCTCCGGAGCCGCCGGGGCCTGCCGAGACCTCGGGCATCCCGGCCAGGGAGCGGATGCCGGAGCCGCGGGCGAGGCCGAGCAGGACGGTTTCGGCTTGATCGTCCCGGGTGTGGCCGAGCAGGACGGCCGCGGCGCCGAGCCGGTCGGCGGCCTCGTCCAAGGCGGCGTAGCGGGCGTCGCGGGCGGCGGCCTCGGGGCCCCCGTCGCGGCCGACGCGCACGGCGACGGACTCGACCGGGTCGAGGCGCAGCGCGGCCATGCGGGCGACGACCTCGGCGGCGCGCAGCTCGGAGCCCGCCTGGAGACCGTGGTCGACGGTGATGCCGCCGGCCCGGATCCCGAGCTTGGGCGCCTCGAAGGCGAGCGCGGAGGCGAGTGCCATGGAGTCGGCGCCGCCGGAGCAGGCGACGAGGACGAGCGGCGGGCCGTCGGCCGCGACGGCGCCGTCGGCGGCGGGACGATCGGTGAGGTCGGTCAGGACGTCGTGGAGCACGCGGCGGACCGCCAGGCGTATCGCCGCGACCGCAGGATGGGGACCCATGTCCGGTTCCCTTCGGGAGGAGTTCGGATGCCTCGGGGGCTGGGAGCAGCCCCCGCGGGATGGCGGTTGTCACTCAGAGTGCGTCGATGGTGACAGAGCCGAGCCGTTCCCTGAGCATCGCACGCCCTTCCACGCCCCACGGTCCCTCGGACGGGTGACGCTGCTTCCCCCAGTGAGACATGTTTACGCCCCCCGCGTCACTCTCCTTCGCTCGGTTCGCTCCCCTTGCGGTGCACGCGCGCCACCCAGTCCGCGGGCCGGGCGATCTCGGCCTTGGTGGGCAGGGTGTTCGGGGAGGTCCACACCCGGTTGAAGCCGTCCATGCCGACCTGGTCGACGACGGCGCGCACGAAGCGCTCGCCGTCGCGGTACTGGCGCAGTTTGGCGTCGAGGCCGAGCAGTTTGCGCAGGGCGGCGTCGAGGCGGCCGGCGCCGGAGGCGCGGCGCTGCTGGAACTTCTCCCGGATCTCGGCGACCGAGGGCACCACCTCGGGGCCGACGCCGTCCATCACGAAGTCGGCGTGGCCTTCGAGCAGGGACATCACGGCGGTGAGCCGGCCGAGCACCTCGCGCTGCTCGGGGGTCTGGACGAGTTCGACCAGGGAGCGGCCCTCTTCGCCGGCCTCGGCGTCGGGACGGGCGCCGGCGAAGGACTGGGCGGCCTCGCGCAGGCGTTCCAGGACGGCCGCCGGCTCCAGCTCGGTGGCGCCGAGGAAGGTCTGGATCTCGCCTTCCAGGTGGTCGCGGAGCCACGGGACGGCGGTGAACTGCGTACGGTGCGTCTCCTCGTGGAGGCAGACCCACAGCCGGAAGTCGTGCGGGTGCACGTCCAGCTCGCGCTCGACGTGGACGATGTTGGGGGCGACGAGCAGGAGCCGGCCGCCGCCCGGGCGGGCGCCCGGCAGGTCCCGCCCGACGGGGGCGAAGGTCTCGTACTGGCCGAGGACGCGGGAGGCCAGGAAGCTCAGCAGCATGCCCAGCTCGACGCCGGTGACCTTGCCGCCGACCGCGCCGAGGACGGCGCCGCCGGGCGTGCCGGCCCTGCGGTCCTGCATCTTGCCGAGCAGGGGGCCCAGGAGCGCGCGGAACCCGGCCACGTTGGCCCGGACCCAGCCGGCCCGGTCGACGACGAGGACGGGGGTGTCGGGGACGACCGCGTCGGTCTCGATCATCCGGGTGAACGTGCGGACGTGGCGCTCGGAGGTCCTGGCATGCCTGCGCAGTTCCGCCACCACGGCCCGGGCCTCGTCGCGGTTGACCTCCGGACCCGGCCGGACCAGCCGGACCGCGGTCGCGACCGCGAGGTTCCAGTCGACCATCTCGGCACCACCGATGCTCGTCATGCGTCAACGGTACGTGGACCGGCCCCTTTGCGGATCCCCTGTGGAGCGGCGGGGTGGCCCGGCCGGCGATCGGCGCCGCGGGCCCGGGCTACCGCGGGGACGCGCCGGCGACGGCTGCGGCGAGCCTGTCCAGCCCCTTCTCGGCGGCCGGGCCGTCGGCGGCGTCGGCGGTCAGGAAGGCGAAGGCGAGCAGCCGCCCGGAGGAGTCGACGACGGTGCCGGACAGGGAGTTCACGCCGGTCAGGGTGCCCGTCTTGGCCCGTACGAGGCCTGCGGCCGGGGAGGTGCCGGCGTTGCGGGCGCGCAGGGTGCCGGTGAAGCCGGCGACGGGGAGCCCGGTGAGGACCGGCCGCAGCTCGGGGCGCTGCGGGTCGGCTGCGCGGACCAGGAGCCCGGTCAGCAGGCCGCTGCTGACCTTGTCGGCGCGGTTGAGCCCGCTGCCGTCGGCGAAGCGGGAGCCGGCGGTGTCGACGCCGAGGGCGGCGAGGCGGGCGGTGACGGCCTTCTCGGCGCCCTCGAAGCTGGCGGGCTGCCCGGAGGCGAGGGCGGTCTGCCGGGCGAGGGCCTCGGCGATGTCGTTGTCGCTGTTGGTCAGCATCCGCTCGACCAGGCTGGCGAGCGGGGCGGACAGGGTGGTGGCGAGCGGCTGCGCGCCGGCGGCGGCCTTGGCCTTCCCGGGCTCGCCGGTGACCGTGACGCCGCGCTCGCCGAGCAGGGCGGCGAAGGCGCGGGCGGCTTCCCTGGCGGGGTCCTCGACCCGGTCGACGGGCCCGGAGACGGACTCGTCGGGGCGGCCCTCGTCGGCGGCGAGGGGGGTCACCAGCGCGATGTTCGGGTTGGCGCCGATCGGGTGGCGGGCGGGGCCGGTGTAGAGGGTGTCGTCGTAGCCGAGGGCCACCGAGTCGGTGCCGGCGGCCTGGAGGGCCTGGGCGGTGGCGGCGGCGAGCGCGACGAGGCTGCCGCCGGATCCGGCCGGGCTCTTCTTGCGGGCGGTGAGCGAGGGGTCGCCGCCGCCGACCAGCACGATCTGCCCGGGGCCGGCGCCGGGGACGACGGTGGTGCGGATGCGGTGGTCGGGTCCGAGGGCGGCCAGCGCCGCCGCCGCGGTGGCGATCTTGACGGTGGAGGCCGGGGTCATGGGCTCGCGCGCCCCGGACTCGAACAGCACCCGTCCGGTGCCGACCTCGACGACCGAGGCGGTGTGCAGGGGGCCGAGCGCCGGGTCGGCCAGGAGGGGTCGCAGCGCCTCGCCGAGGCGGGCGTCGCCGGCCGCGGCGGCGCCGGCGCCGTTCCCGGCCCGGGGGGCGCCGTCGGCGCCGATCCCGGCGAGCACGCCGGGGGCGCTGGGCGCGGCCGGCACCGAGGGGTCGGCGTGATCTGCGCCACCCATCATGCTCCAGGAGGCGGCCCTGTCCCGCTCGGCCTTACGCTGGCCGGAGTCCCAAGGACCGGCAGCGGACACCGCTGCCACCGACAGGGCCAGACCGGCGACGGTCGACCCCGCGACGAGCTGCCACGTCTTGACCAAGGGCACCTCGGACCAGCCCCTTTCGCGATCACGGATATGCGTGAGGGACACTTAACCACTGCGTCTTGCCGCGAGCATGGCACCCCACCCGGCTGGGGGCCCCACCCAGCGGTAGCTGGGGGAGGGTGGGCCGGACGCGCTATCACTCGAGCAACGAAGCTGATCATGGAGGAGCAGGACGTGGAGTTCGACGTCACCATCGAGATCCCCAAGGGTTCGCGGAACAAGTACGAGGTGGACCACGAGACCGGCCGGATCCGTCTGGACCGTCGCCTCTTCACCTCGACCAGCTACCCGACGGACTACGGCTTCGTCGAGAACACCCTCGGCGAGGACGGCGACCCGCTGGACGCGCTGGTCATCCTGGACGAGCCCACCTTCCCGGGCTGCCTGATCAAGTGCCGCGCCATCGGCATGTTCCGCATGACGGACGAGGCGGGCGGCGACGACAAGCTGCTGTGCGTGCCGGCCTCCGACCCGCGTGTCGAGCACCTGCGCGACATCCACCACATCTCCGAGTTCGACCGCCTGGAGATCCAGCACTTCTTCGAGGTCTACAAGGACCTGGAGCCGGGCAAGTCGGTCGAGGGCGCCGACTGGGTCGGCCGCACCGAGGCCGAGGCCGAGATCGAGCGCTCCTTCAAGCGTCTGCAGGAGCAGGGCGGCCACTGAGCCCGTCCCCTGTGACGGCCGCCGGGCCGGCTGAGGCCCCGGCGCCGCCGTGACATCGCGGGCGGCATCCCCGTACGGGGATGCCGCCCGCTGCCGTTTCCCGGGGCGCCGTCCGCCGGTTTCGCCCTGGACGAAGGCCTTCCGCATACTGATACCCGGGCTGGCCAGGGACGGGAGGACGCGTGGCGGAGGCCAAGGGACCCGAGGACCCCGAGCGCGCGGAGGACCGCAAGCCGGTCTCGGACGAGGCGCACAGCGCTTTCTCTCCGCCGCCCGGGACGGAGCCGGAGTTCGCCGGGAACGAGCAGCCCACCTCGGAGTTCACCGTCCCGGAAGGGCTGCCCCTGCCGTCGGAGGAGCCCGCCGAGGGGTCCGCGTTCGCGCCGCCGTCCACGTACAGCGCCCAGCACTCCCCGCAGGCGTACACGCCCGGCTCCGGCTTCCCGGTGTCCTGGATGACGGAGTCCCCCTGGCAGGACCGGATGCGCACCATGCTGCGCATGCCGGTCGACGTGCGGCCCGTCCCCGAGCCGGTCCAGAAGCCCGCAGAGGCGGGGCCCGCCGTGGGCCGGGTGCTCGACCTGACCCTGCGCATCGGCGAGCTGATGCTCGCGGGCGGCGAGGGCGCCGAGGACGTGGAGGCGGCCATGTTCGCCGTGGCCCGCAGCTACGGGCTGGACCGCTGCGAGCCGACGGTCACCTTCACCATGCTGTCGATCACCCACCACCCGTCCCTCGTGGGCAACCCGGTGTCGGCCAACCGGACCGTGCGCCGCCGCGGCACCGACTACACGCGGCTGGCGGCGGTCTACCGGCTGGTGGCCGACATCAGCACGGCCGAGGTCGACGTCTCGCTGGAGGAGGCCTACCGGCGGCTCGCCGAGATCCGGCGCAACCGGCACCCCTACCCGACCTGGGTCCTCACGGCCGCCGCCGGGCTGCTCGCCGGCGCCGCCTCCGTCCTGGTCGGCGGCGGCGTGATCGTCTTCTTCGCGGCTGCGATCGGCGCCATGCTCGGCGACCGGCTGGCCTGGCTGTGCGCCGGGCGCGGGCTGCCGGAGTTCTACCAGTTCGTGGTCGCGGCGATGCCGCCCGCCGCGTTCGGGGTGGCGCTCAAGCTGCTGGAGATCGAGGACATCCAGGCCTCGGCGGTGATCACCGGTGGGCTGTTCGCCCTGCTGCCCGGTCGGGCCCTGGTCGCGGCCGTGCAGGACGGCCTGACCGGCTTCTACATCACCGCGTCGGCCCGCCTGCTGGAGGTCATGTACCTCTTCATCGGCATCATCATGGGTGTGCTGGTCGTGCTGTACCTGGGACTCCAGCTGGGCGCCGCACCCCGGCCGGAGGAGGTCCTCCAGATCACGCAGCGGCCGCTGATCCAGATCGCGGCGTCGATGGTGCTGGTGTTCACGTTCGCGATCCTGCTCCAGCAGGAACGTTTCACGGTGTGGATCGTGACGCTGAACGGCGGCGTCGCCTGGGCCACCTTCGGGGCCCTGCACTTCGCGGGGGGCATCCCGCCGGTGCCCTCCACGGCCATCGCCGCGGGGCTCGTCGGCCTGTTCGGCCAGCTCTTCTCCCGCTACCGCTCCGCCTCCGCCCTGCCGTACGTGACCGCCGCCATCGGCCCGCTGCTGCCCGGCTCCGCGACGTACTACGGGCTGCTGCTCATCGCCGAGAACCAGCTCAACAAGGGCCTCGGCTCGCTGACCAACGCCGCGGCCATCGCGCTGGCCATCGCGATCGGGGTGAACCTCGGGGCGGAGACCTCGCGGCTGTTCATGCGGATCCCGCAGGCCGCCAGCGCGGCCCGGCGCCGGGCCGCGGCGAAGCGGACCCGCGGCTTCTGATCCCGGCGCCCGCCGTCCCCCGCGCCCGCCCCGCGGCCGGCCGGCGGCGTACGGCGCCGTCTGCGGGCCCGGGAACGCAGCTGCGCCCCGGTGGACCGGGAAGGTCCTCCGGGGCGCAGGAAGCTCGTCCGCAGGGCGCGGAACAGCTGCTACCGCTTGGCGTGGCGGCGACGCTCACCCGCGGCGGGGGGCACGGCCGCCGAGCCGCCGGCCGCCTTGGCCTCCTTGCGGGCCTTGAGCACCTCGAAGATCACGGGGATCACGGAGACGAGCACGATCCCGACGAGGATCGCCTCGACGTGGTCCTTGATGAAGGCGATCTGGCCGAGCCAGTAGCCCGCGACCGTGATGCCGGTGCCCCAGGCCACGCCGCCGATGACGTTGTAGGTCAGGAAGGTGCGGTACTGCATCGAACCGGCGCCCGCGACCATCGGCGCGAAGGTGCGGATGATCGGCACGAAGCGGGCGAGCACGATGGCCTTCGGGCCGTGCTTGTCCATGAACTCGTGGGCCTTGTCCAGGTTCTCCCGCTTGAAGAGCTTGGAGTTCGGCCGGTTGAAGAGCTTCGGGCCGAAGAACTTGCCGATCATGTAGCCGACCTGGTCGCCGAGGACCGCGGCGGCCGTGATCAGGGTGCACACCAGCCACAGCGGCTGCTTGATGTACTCGCCGTTGGCGACCAGCAGGCCCGCCGTGAAGAGCAGGGAGTCACCGGGCAGGAAGGCGAACAGTCCCGATTCGGCGAAGACGATGACCAGGATGCCGATCAGCCCGAAGTGCGAAATCAAGTAGTCCGGGGACAGCCACTCAGGGGCGAGCGCAAGCGTGTACACGGGTGCGGGTATCTCCAGGATCGGGGGCGTCCGCGAGCGCGGGGGGTGCGGCGGACTGGGGGGAGTGTCTCAATTTTCAACGGATACGGCCACCTCCGGGTTCCAGGTACCCGGAGGTGGCCGTACGTCTGATGTGCCCCCGCCGCGCGTCCCGCTACGCCACGGCTACGCCCTGCGGACCGCGTTGGCGAGGATCGCGTCCCGCAGGAACACCGCCAGACCCGGCCGCACGGAGTCGTAGTGCGCCGTGAACCGCTCGTCGGAGACGAACATCTCGCCGAGGCAGGTGTGCATCTCGTACGGGCAGGTGTAGTGGTTCCGCTCGATCGCGGCGCGGTGCTCCTCGGCCAGGTCCATGGCCTCCTCGGAGTCGGCCGCCGCCCCCGAGTCCAGCAGTGCGGCCAGCCGCCGGTTCAGGTCCTCCCCCTCGGCCTGGATCCGCTGCCAGTCCTCCTTGGTGTAGGAAGCGGCCCTGCGCTGGGACTCCTTGTACGCGTCGGTACCGCCCCAGCGCTGCTCTACCTCCTCGGCGTACTGGTCGGGGTCGGCGTCCCCGAAGACCTCGAACTTCTCCTCGGGCGTGAGGTTGATGCCCATCTTCTTCGCCTCCATGGCGTGCTCCACGGCCTTGGCCATCTGCTGGAGCCGGGCGATCCGGTCGGACAGGAGGGTGTGCTGCCGGCGCAGGTGCTCCCTGGGGTCCGAGTCCGGGTCGTCCAGCAGGACCGCGACCTCGTCGAGGGGGAAGCCGAGCTCCCGGTAGAACAGGACCTGCTGCAGCCGGTCGAGGTCGGCGTCGTCGTACCGCCGGTGGCCCGCGTGGCTGCGGCTGCTCGGGGAGAGCAGCCCGATCTCGTCGTAGTGGTGCAGCGTGCGCACCGTGACTCCGGCGAAACCGGCGACCTGGCCCACGGAGTAGCCCATTGCTTCCGCCCTTCTCTCGTACGCCCCCGACTCTCCTGCCTCACGCCGCGTGAGGTGCAAGTCCCGGGTCCGGGCCGTCGCCGTCCGGCCGTGGCGGAGCCTACGCCGGCGGCCAGGTCCCGCCCTGCGCCAGGGCCACCAGTTCGAAGGCGGTCTTGCCGTCCAGGGACTCCCGGATGACGTCGGCGTGTCCCGCGTGCCGGGCGTGCTCCTCGACCAGGTGGAGCATCAGCCAGCGCATCGAGACCCGCGTGTCCTTCGGGAACCAGGGCACGTCGGGCAGCGGGAAGGTGTCGTCCAGGCTGGGCACCTCGCGGATGAACTTCTCCAGCTCGGCGGCGACCGCGTCCCAGAGGGCGAGCACCTCGGAGACGGTCTCGTCCCCGACGAGCCGGAAGCTGTCGCCCCAGGTCTCCTCGGTGCGCTGGCGCTCGTTGGGCTGCTGCTGCGCCATCCGCAGCCAGTTCAGCTCCACCTCGGCGGCGTGCTTGAGCAGCCCGGACAGGGACAGCCCGCTCGCGCTGGGACGGCTCGCCGCCTGCTCGTCGGTCAGGCCGTGCGCGGCGCGGCGCAGCGCGCCGCGCTGGGCGTCCAGGTAGGACAGGAGCGCGCTGCGCTCGTCGCCGGGGGCTTCTGCGGGTACGAACGTGGGCATGGGGACCTCCGCCTTTTCAGGGTGCCGTGCGTCCTGCTGACACCCCTCACGTTACGGATCGATGCGGTCAGATCCTGTCCTAGATCACCGGGGAATCGCCGGGAACACCGCTGCGGCGGACATTCGCTCAGGACGTCCCGTTGTCCGGGCGGATCGCCGGGAGTTCGGTCATCGGCTTGGGCAGGAGGGCCTTGGACAGGTCCTGGCCGCCCTTCTCGTCGAGGCCGTACATCGCCTCGTAGATCTTGCGGACGGCCGGACCGGAGGCACCGGAGCCGGTACCGCCCTGGGAGATCGTCATCACGATCGAGTAGTCCTCGGTGTACGAGGCGAACCAGGAGGTGGTCTGCTTGCCCTGGACCTCGGCGGTGCCGGTCTTGGCGTGCATCGGGATCTGCTTCTGCGGCCAGCCGCCGAACCTCCAGGCCGCGCTGCCGGAGGTGACCACGGAGGCGAGGGCCCGGTCGATGTCGTCGCGCAGTTCGGCGTCCATGGGCAGCCGGGCCTGCTCCTTCGGGGCGATCTCCTTGACCGAGGTGCCGTCGGCGCTGACGATCGCCTTGCCGATGGTGGGCTGGTGCAGGGTGCCGCCGTTGGCGATGGCCGCGTAGATCGAGGCCATCTGGATCGGGGTGACGAGGGTGTCGCCCTGGCCGATGGAGTAGTTGATGGCGTCGCCCTCGCGCAGCTGGTTGCCCTGGCGGCAGTTCTCGTAGGCGATCTTCTCGGCGAAGCTGCCGTCCTTCTTGCCGTCCCGGCACCAGGCGGCCTTGTTGGCCTCGAAGAAGTCCTTCTTCCACTGGCGGTCGGGGACCCGGCCGGCTACCTCGTTGGGCAGGTCGACGCCGGTCGGCTTGCCGAGGCCGAACTCGTGGGCCGTCTTCAGGAACCAGTCCTTGGGGTCCTTCTTCGGGTTGATGCCGCCGTCCTTCTTCCACTCCTTGTCGGCGAGGGCGTAGTAGACCGTGTCGCAGGAGACCTCCAGGGCGCGGCCGATGTTGATGTCGCCGTAGCCCTGGGACTCGAAGTTGGTGAAGGTCTGGCCGCCCACGGAGTAGGAGCTGGGGCAGGGGTAGCGGCCGTCGAAGGGGTAGCCGGCGTTGACCGCGGCCGTCGAGGAGACCACCTTGAAGATGGAGCCGGGGGCGGCCTGGCCCTGGATCGCCCGGTTCAGCAGCGGGTAGTTGGACTCCTTGGCGGTGAGGGAGGCGTAGTCCTTGGCGGAGATGCCGCCGACCCACAGGCCCGGGTCGTAGGTCGGGCTGGAGGCCATCGCGACGATGCGGCCGGTCTTGGCCTCCATGACGACGACGGCGCCCGAGTCGGCCTCGTAGTTGCGGCGCGTGTTCTTGTCGTACGTCTTGCGGGCCTCGGCCATGGCGTACGCCAGCTCGCGCTCGGCGACGGCCTGCACGCGCGAGTCGATGGAGGTGACGACGTTCGCGCCGGGCGTGGGCTTGTCGGCCTGGGCCAGCCCGATGACGCGGCCGAGGTTGTCGACCTCGTAGCGGGTGACGCCGGCCTTGCCGCGCAGCTCCTTGTCGTACGTGCGCTCCAGGCCGGAGCGGCCGACCTGGTCGGAGCGCAGGTACGGGGAGTCGGTCTTCTTCGCCTTGGTGATCTCCGCGTCGGTGACGGGCGAGAGGTAGCCGAGCACCTGGGAGGTGTTGGCCTGGTCCGGGGCGGGGTAGCGGCGCAGGGCGGTCGGCTCGGCGGTGATGCCCGGGAACCGCTCCGCGTGCTCCCGTATCTCCAGGACCTGGTCGGTGGTGGCCTCGGCGGTGATCGGGATCGGCTGGTACGGCGAACCGTTCCAGCAGGGCTTCGGGGTCTTGGCGTCGCACAGCCGGACGCTGTTGACGACGCCCTCCGGCGGCAGGCCCAGGACGCCCGCGAGACGGGTGAGGACGTCCTTGCCCCGGTCCTTCATCTTGCTCAGCTCGGTGCGGCTGGCGGAGACCACCATGCGGGTCTCGTTGTCGGCGAGGGGGACGCCGCGGGCGTCGAGGATCGAGCCGCGCACGGCGGGCTGGACGACCTGCTGGACGTGGTTGTTCTTCGCCTCGTCGGTGTACTCCTGGCCGTTGCGGATCTGGAGGTACCACAGGCGGCCGCCGAGGGTGAGCAGCAGCGAGAAGACGACCACCTGGATGACCACCAGACGGTTCTGGACCCGGGGCGTCCGACCCGTCTCCGGAATGTTGCTCAACTCGAAACTCCCCCGAAGCGCTGCCCGCCGCCGACCCGGCCGAGTGCCGGTCCTGCCGAGTCTAGAGCGGGCCTCGGTCAGAGCGGGAAGGTGCTCCTGCCGTGCTGCACCGAGATCCATTTCTGGGTGGTGAAGGCCTCGACCGTGGCCTCGCCGTTCAGCCGGCCGAGCCCGGAGGCCTTCTCCCCGCCGAACGCCGCCAGCGGCTCGTCGCCGATGGTGGAGTCGTTGACGTGCATCATCCCGGTCTCGATGCGCTGGGCGAAGCGGACGCCGCGCTCCACGTCCCGCGTGTGGACGGCGCCGGACAGCCCGTACGGGGTCGCGTTGGCCATGGCCACGGCCTCTTCCTCGCCGTCGAAGACCATCAGCAGGGCGACGGGGCCGAAGATCTCCTGGCCGAGCAGCGGGGAGTCCTCGGGGATCCCGGTCAGCACGGTGGGTTCGACCAGGTTGCCGCGCGTAGAGCCGCGTACGAGCGCCCGGGCGCCGGATTCCACGGCCCGGTCCACGAGCGCGGTGAGCGCCTCGGCCTGGAAGGAGTTGATCAGCGGGCCGATGTGGGTGTCGGCCTCGCGGGGGTCGCCGGTCTTCAGTCCGCGGACCCGGGCGGCGAACTTCTCGGTGAACTCCTCGGCGACGGAGGCGTCGACCAGGATCCGGTTGGCGGCCATGCAGACCTGGCCCTGGTAGACGAAGCGACTGAAGACGGCCGCGTCCACGGCGTAGTCGATGTCCGCGTCGTCGAGGACGACCAGGGCGCTGTTGCCGCTGAGCTCCAGGACGGTCCGCTTGAAGTGGCGGGCGGCGACGGCGCCGACGTGCCGGCCGACGCGGTCGGAGCCGGCGAAGGAGATCACCTTGGGGACCGGGTGGGTCAGGAGGGCGTCCCCGATCTCGGCGATGTCGGTGACGAGCACGCTGAGGAGCCCGGGCGGCAGGCCCGCGTCCTCGAAGAGCTTGGCGATGACCCCGCCGCCGATCACGGGGGCGTTCTGGTTCGGCTTGACCACGACGGCGTTGCCCAGGGCCAGGGCCGGGGCCACCGACTTCAGGGTGACCAGGAAGGGGAAGTTGAAGGGGCTGATCACGGTGACCACCCCGACGGGGAGCCGCTGGACGCGGCTCTCCTTCCCCTCGACCGGCGAGATCAGGATCCGGCCCTCGGGGCGGACGGCCAGCTGCATCGCCTCGCGGACGAACTCCTTGGCGAGGTGGATCTCGTACTCGGCCTTGGAGCGGGTGCCGCCGAGCTCGTCGATCATCGCCTCGACGAGTTCCTTCTCCCGCTCCTCGACGATCCGCAGGAGCCGTTCCAGGACGGCCCGTCTGGCGTAGGG
Organism: Streptomyces pallidus (ex Mingjun et al. 2026); assembly: GCF_051550185.1. NCBI lineage: Bacteria > Bacillati > Actinomycetota > Actinomycetes > Kitasatosporales > Streptomycetaceae > Streptomyces > Streptomyces pallidus (ex Mingjun et al. 2026). The sequence continues at coordinate 3,603,589 of NZ_CP196181.1, forward strand.
GCTGGTGGCGGCCCAGTCTCTCTGCGCGCGCTCGGCGGCGCGGTAGGCCTGGTCCACCTGCTCGACGGTGGCAACGGTGATGGCCGCGAGCTTCTCCCCGTTGTACGGGTTGACGTCGATGATGTCCCACGAACCGGTGCCGGCCTGCCATGTGCCGTCGATGTACTGGTGAGCCAGGTCGTCGAATATGGACATGCCATCCCTTACTGCCAGCGCGCACCCGTGCGCTGCACCGTCAGACCGATCGGTCATGCACTGATCAGACGTCATACTACGTGCGAATCAAGACAGTTGGAGTAGGCCGCGCAGGAGATCGCGGGTCTGGTCGGGGTCGGGGCAGTCCGCCTGGAGCCGGGTCATCGCCCGCTCGTACTGCCCGACCTCCTCTTCCTTGTCGAGGTAGAGGGCACTGGTGAGCTGCTCCAGGTACACGATGTCCTGGAGGTCGGACTCGGGGAAGCGCAGCAGGGTGAAGGCGCCGCTCTCGCCGGAGTGGCCGCCGAAGGAGAACGGCATCACCTGCAACTGCACGTTGGGTCGCTGCGAGACCTCGATGAGGTGCTCCAGCTGGCCGCGCATGACGTCGCGGCCCCCGTACGGGCGGCGCAGGGCGGCCTCGTCGAGGACGGCGTGGAAGACCGGGGCGCTCTCGGAGACGAGCACCTTCTGGCGCTCCAGGCGCAGCGCGACGCGGCGGTCGATCTCCGCCTGGGAGGCGCCGGGCATGCCGCGGCTGACGACGGCCTGGGCGTACGCCTCGGTCTGCAACAGGCCGTGGACGAACTGGACTTCGTAGATCCGGATGAGCGAGGCCGCGCCCTCCAGTCCGATGTAGGTCTGGAACCAGGACGGCAGCACGTCGCCGTAACTGTGCCACCATCCGGCCGCGTTGGCCTCCCGGACGAGGCCGAGGAGCGACTCGCGCTCCGCGCCGTCCGTGACCCCGTAGAGCGTGAGGAGGTCCTCGACGTCTCGTGCCTTGAAACTCACCCTTCCCAACTCCAAGCGGCTGATCTTCGATTCTGATGCGCGGATCGAGTAGCCGGCCGCCTCACGGGTGATGCCCCGGGATTCTCGGAGTCGCCTGAGCTGTGAGCCCAGGAGGATGCGGCGCACCACGGAACCGCCTGCTTCTGCGGTCACTAGTCCTGCCCTCCCCATCGCCATGGATACGCGTGGTCTGCGCGTGTGCTGCGTCGCTGGGCCCCCGAACCCCAGGCCCCGCAGTCTGCCACCAAAACGCATCGGCCCGTACTCGTTCTGTAACGGAATCCGGGCTGCCGCAAAAGAAGTCCGTAAGTACGCGTAGGAAGAAATGAGCAAGAACCATCACGGGAAGGGACAGGTCCGGCGCGTGCACGTGCATCTGCCCTTGCATCCAGCTTCTGCATTCGGAACGATGGTGCCGCGCACCTGCGTGCTCTTCGCGCCGGCGCCGGACCCACCCCGCAGTTCTTTCTGGACGCAAGCCGCCGCCACGTCCGCGAATCCCGGGAGTGCCTCGCATGGGGACGAATGGATCGACCATGCTCGAGCCGTTACGGCAGGGGCTGCCCCCGGTCGACCCCACGGCTGTGTCCGGGTCCGCCTCCTGCTCCCTGCCCGCCCGCTTCGAAGCGGTCCGCGGAGCCCGTTCGTTCACCCGGTCGACCCTGTCCCAGTGGGGCCTCGACGACCGCTTCGACGATGTGGCCCTGGTCGTCTCCGAGCTGGTCACCAACGCGCTGCGCCACGCCCTACCAGGGGATTCACGGTCGGCGGCGGCCGGGAGCGGCGAACTCGAGGCGGCCGTGCGGCTGCACCTGATGCGGTGGAGCTCGCGGCTGGTGTGCGCGGTGCGCGACCCCAGCGAGGACCGACCGGGCGGATCGTTCGAACCGGAGCGCACCCGGGAGAACTGCGACCTGGAGTCGGGGCGCGGGCTGTTCCTGGTGGACGCCTACAGCGACAGCTGGGGCTGGCACCCGCTCGCGGGGCGGCTGACCGGCAAGGTCGTGTGGGCGCTGTTCATGCTCCCCGAGTAGCGGCCCGCGGCGGGGCCGGCGCCGACCGGGCCGGAAAGCGGGCGTGAACCTGCGGGAAACGGAGCGCGGGAACGGGCCAACCGGCCGGAATCGATCATGGCGATCGGTTCCGGCCGGTGCACGTGCACGGCTTGATCGGTGGCACGTTTCCTGAGGGGTACGGGTCCGCTCGCGAGCCCGCCCCGGTCCGCCGCTCAGCTGATCAGGTGGTCGAACTCGCCGTCCTTGACGCCCAGCAGCAGCGCCTCGATCTCGGCCGGCGTGTAGACGAGTGCCGGTCCGTCAGGAAAGCGGGAGTTGCGCACGGCGACGGCACCCCCCGGCAGCTTGGCGAACTCCACACAGGACCCTTGCGAGTTGCTGTGTCTGCTCTTCTGCCAGGTCACGCCGTCGAGTTCTGCAGCTGCCATCCCGTTGTACGCGTGGTCCACAGGAAGCCCCCGATAGTGCAGATGTCAACTCCACCGGATCATAGCTGTGTTCATGGGTAGCTGCATGGGCAGATGCACGTGCACGCGGAGGGTGCTCTCTTGATCACTTTCTGGGGCGGACGAGGGCTAGCGCGGAAGCGGCCGGTCCCGTCGGTGGTGCACCTGCGCCCGGTCGGCGGCCGCCGTCCCGTCGTTCCACCCCGCGAGGTCCGTGGCCCCGCGCAGCCGGGTGGTCGTGGTGCGGGGGAACATCTCGTCCGCCCGCGCCGTGACGGCGACGTCGCGGGCCACCAGGGCGGGCAGGTTGTCCGGAGCCTCGGACGCGGTGTGCTCGGCGGTCTCGGCGAGGCGGCGGCCGAGGCGGCTGGCGTAGGCCAGCAGGAACGACTGCCGGAACGTCTTGGTCCGCTTGCGTCCGCCGGCTCGCTGCTCGGCCTCGGCCCGGGTCATCGCGGCCGTGCCCTGCACGAGCAGCGAGGTGTAGAGCAGCTCCACCGCCTCGATGTCGCTCTCGAAGCCGACCACCGTGGAGAACTCGAAGGCGCTGTTCCACACCGCCCGGCACCGGTTCGCGGTGGCGACCGCGTCGAGCAGCACCGCCTTGGCCTCCTCGTACGGCGGCTCCACCCCGATCCGGCAGGCCGCCGGCAGCTGCGCGGGCCCCTTCCCGCCGGCCGCGAGCAGCGCCTCGTCGACGGTGTGCCGGGCCATGAGCTCCTGCGCCTTGGCGCTGAGCGCCTCCGCCTCCTCCGGGTAGGTGGTCGCCTCGGCCTTGGCGAGCAGCGCGCGGATACGGCCGAGCATGCGCGGCTCGATGTGCGCATGGGCGTGTTCCAGGGCGTCGGCCGCCGGGTCGCCGGGGAGCGGGCCCACCGGCTCGACGGACGGCAGCCGGATCAGCAGCCGGAACACCTCCAGGAAGGCCGTGGCCAGGGCGAACCGGTCCGCCCTCTCCCGCTGGGCGAGCTGCTCCGCGTACCGCGTGTCGTCCGTCCACCACGCCTCGGCGTCGGTCCACCGCCCGGGCAGCCGGGCGTAGCGCCGCGCCTCGCCGCCGACCAGGTCGCGGGTGATCCGCACATGCCGGTCGCCGAGGTCCCGGCGCACCAGCCGCAGCACGTCCGCGGGCTGCCAGCCGCGCTCCCAGGCCTGGCGCACGTACGCCTCGCCGCGTGCCAACAGCCCCCGCCCGACCTCGGCCCAGCGGCCGGGATCGGCGGCGAGCAACGAGGCCCCGGCGTCGAGCCCTGCGTCGTCCTGCCCGTACAGCGCGGCCTCACAAGCCCGCCCCACAACATCCTCCACCCCCCAACCCTCCCACGCCCCCACCACCACCCCCTCCCCTCCCCCACGGTCCACGCGGCCCCGCCCACGCGACACGGCCCCGCCCATCCACTCGGCCCCGGCCCCTCCAGCCCCGCCGGCGTTTGAGGCGCGGGGCCCGGCGGGGCGGAGCCCCGGTGCGGCGGCGGAGGCCTGTCAGACCACGGTGGGACACTCGCATGCATGAGCGACCGCCCCCCACGGTGGGCCCTGGCCGAAGACGCCGAGGGCCGGTGGCACGCCACCCCCCTCACCCCCGCACCAGCCGCCACACCCACCCCCACCCGCACCCCCCGGATCACGGTCGCCGACCCCGCCGAAGCCGTGCGTGCCGCCCCCGCCGCCACCCGCTGGATCTGGCGCTCCACCCAGGCCGTCTACCCCCGCCTGCTCGCCGCCGGCATCCGCGTGGACCGCTGCTACGACGTCGAGGACGCCGAGCTCCTGCTCCTCGGCCACGAAGGCCGCTCCGGCGAGCCCCGCTCGGCGGCCGCCGCCTGGGCCCGCCTCACCGGCGCCCCGGTCCCGCCCGACCCCCCGGCGCGGGCCGCCACGCCCGGCGCGCAGGACTCCCTCTTCGAGCCGCGGCCCGATCCGCTGCCCCTCGACGCGCTGATCGCCGTCTACGAGGACCAGGAAAGGCGGCACGCGGCCACCGCCCACCCCGACCGCATGCGCCTGCTGACGGCGGCGGAGTCGGCGGCGTTCCTGATCGCCGCCGAGATGAACCGCGCCGGGCTGCCCTGGCGGGCGGACGTCCACCGCGCCCTGCTCACCGAGCTCCTCGGCGAGCGCTACGCCGGCGGCGGCGAACCCCGCCGCCTCGCCGAGCTGGCGGACGAGGTCTCCGCCGCGTTCGGCCGCCGCGTGCGCCCGGACCTGCCCGCCGACGTCGTCAAGGCGTTCGCCGCGGCGGGGATCCGGCTCACCTCCACCCGCCGCTGGGAGATCGAGGGCCTGGACCATCCCGCGGTCGCGCCCCTCATCGCGTACAAGAAGCTGTACCGGATCTACACCGCCCACGGCTGGAGCTGGCTCAAGGACTGGGTCCGCGAGGGCCGCTTCCGCCCCGGGTTCGTCCCCGGCGGCACCCTGACCGGCCGCTGGGTCACCAACGGCGGCGGCGCCCTGCAGATCCCCAAGGTGATCCGCCGGGCGGTCGTCGCCGACCCGGGCTGGCGGCTGGTCGTCGCCGACGCCGACCAGATGGAGCCGCGCGTCCTGGCCGCGATCTCCCGCGACCCGGCGTTCATGGAGGTGGCCGGCCGCCGGGAGGACCTGTACACGGCCATCTCCCGGCAGGGCTTCTCCGGCGACCGCGACCAGGCCAAGCTGGCCGTCCTCGGCGCGGTGTACGGCCAGACCTCCGGCGACGGCCTGAAGAACCTGGCCGCGCTGCGCCGCCGCTTCCCGCAGGCCGTGGCGTACGTGGACGACGCCGCGAAGGCCGGCGAGGAGGGCCGCCTCGTACGCACCTGGCTGGGCCGCACCTGCCCGCCCCCGGCCCGCCGCGGCGACACCGGGGACGCGGAGGGCGGCGAGGCCGGGTACGCGGGCGGCCCCGGGGAGGCGGGCCTCCCGCAGGACCGCCGGGAGGACGGCTGGACCCCGAGCTACGCCTCCACCGACTCCCGGGCCCGCGGCCGCTTCACCCGCAACTTCGTCGTACAGGGCAGCGCCGCCGACTGGGCGCTGCTGGCCCTGGCGGCGCTGCGGCAGTCCATCGCCGCCGCCGGGATGCGGGCCGAGCTGGTGTTCTTCCAACACGACGAGGTGATCGTGCACTGCCCGGCCGAGGAGGCCGAGGCCGTCGCCGAGGCGATCCGTGCCGCCGGGGACCGGGCCGGGCGGATCGCCTTCGGCGACACCCCGGTCCGGTTCCCGTTCACTACGGCGATCGTGGAGTGCTACGCCGACGCCAAGTAGGCCCGCCCCGGGCCTGCTGATCCGCCTCCGCTTCCACCTGCATCGCATCGCCTCCGCCTCAGGCGAGCCACCTGGGGTCGAGGGCGATCTTCCGGAGTTGTTCGATCGTCAGCAGCGGCTCGGCCCGGGTCGCCGCCGCGTTCTGGTCGGGGGTGTTGAACGCGGAGACCACCACGCGACGGCCGTCCGTACGCAGCGTGTCCACGGTCCACATGACGACGCCCGCGCCACCCTTCTCACCGGCCGTCTTCTCCGTACGGACCCTGGTGCCGTCCGGCAGCACGGTCGTCTGGGATCCGGCGAAGCGCCGCGCCAGCAACTCGCCCATCCCCGTCTGCACGTTGGCCTCGACGAGGGAGCCGCCCCGGCCGTCGTCGAGCACGGCGTAGGCGTAGTCGGACGTGCCACCCCGCTTCGTGATCGTGACCCCGTCCGCGGGCAGCAGCGCCTGGAGGGCCACCGCCGCGTCCCGCACCCCGGCCAGGACAGGGGGGCGCTGCTCTTCGGGCGCCGCGGCCGGCAGGTCCTTCAGGGCCGGCAGCCACAACGGCGAGGTCGCCACCGCCTTCAACCCCGCCTTGTCCAGGGGCGGTTGCTGGCGCGACACGGCCTCGTCCTTCTGGGCGGGGGCGTTCCACTCCTGCACCTCCACCCGGAAGCCCTCGACGGTGACCAGCACCGCCTCCCACCGCTTGGTGGGCGCGCTCCGGTCGGAGCGTTCGTAGCCCTGGAAGACCATGAGCCTCGCCCCGTCCGGAAGGGTGACGGCCTCGCACCCGTCGTACTGCACCCGGGACTTCTCCTGACAGGTGACGGCCGCGTCCGCGGTCCGGCCCTTGGGGTCGACGCGAGAGAGGCCGACGGCGACGGCCGCCCGGCCCTTGCCGTCGTCGTACACCCCGGACACCATCGGCCCCGGCTGGTCGCCGGTGCCGCGGGCCCGGGTACCGGTCAGGGTGCCGCCCGGAAGCAACTGCTCGAGAACGCCGACCAGCTGCGCGGCGCTCACGGCCCCACTACCGGGCCCGCGTCCCTGAACTCCGGATCCGCTTTCGCTTCCGCTCCCGTTTCCGGCGACCGGGTCGGCGGGCAGCACCTGCGCCGCGGCGGACCCGCTGCCGCCGCCGAACAGGCCGCTGGTGTAGCCGCCGCCCACCCCGATCAGGGCCAGGGCCAGCGCCGACCCGCCGACCACGACCGCGCGGCGCCGGGCCGCCAGCCGCCGCCCGTGCCGCTCGCCGGCTGCGGCGAGGGCCGCTTCGTCGGCGGCGAAACCGTCCCCGACGCGCCGCAGGGCGTCGCCGAGCTCATCTTCGAAAGCCATACGGGACCAGACCTTCCACCGAGTAGTGAGGGCAGGAGGAGCGGGAGGACGAAAGGAGGGCCGGCGGGCGCGGGCGGTCGGGCGGCGCTCACCATCCCACGAACTCCGACAGCGGACCGCCGAGTTCCTCCCGCAGCCGGGCCAGCGCCCGCGTGGTGCGGGTGCGTACCGCCGCGGGGGAGGAGTTCATCGCGTCGGCGGTCTCCTCGATGCTGCGGTCCTCCCAGTACCGCAGCACGAGCACCGCCCGGTCCTTGGGCGGCAGGTTCCCCAGTGCCTGGAGGAGCGTGAGCCGCAGCTCCGGCTCGGTACCGCCCGTCGCCGTCGGCACGTCCGGCTGCTCGGGGAGGTCCCCGACCGGGCGTTCCGCCGCCGAGCGGCGCCTGCGGTGCGTCAGGAAGGTCCGTACGAGGACCGTCTGCGCGTACGCGGCCGGGTTGTCGATGCGGGAGATCCGCCCCCAGAGCAGGTACATCCGCCCCAGGGTCTCCTGGACGAGGTCCTCCGCGAGGTGGGTGTCCCCGCTCGTCAGGAGGCAGGCCGACCGGTACAGGTGCCCCGATCGGCCCGCCGCGAACTCGCGGAACCCGTCCTTGCGTCCCTGCCGCATCCGCTCCCCCTCACGCCCGTCTCACCTTTCTGACGCGGCGGAGGTGGGGGAACGTTTCACCGCGACGGCGCGGACTTCGGCGCGGACTTCGGCGCCGGCGTCGGTTCGGGGCTCCCCGGTCCGCCCTGCGCCGGCAGGTCGAAGACGTGCTCGGGAGTCACGATCTCCGTGATGGCCCGACCGAAGAGCGTGCTGGGCTCCTCGCCCGCGGCGGTGATGTCGGTGTTGAGCAGCACGACCAGGGTGGCCTGGGCCTCGGGCAGGAACACCGTCAGCGACTGGTAGCCGGGCAACGAGCCGTTGTGACCTATCCACCCCTGCACGTTGAAGATGCCCAGCCCGTATCCGGTCCCGGGCAGCGCGTCGACGACCTTGAGCCGCTCGGCCTGGGTCCTGGCCTCCAGCAGCGTGCCGGTGGCGAGGGTCCGGGCCCACTTGCGCAGGTCGGGGAGGTCGGAGATCATCGCGCCGGCCGCCCAGGCCCAGGACGGGTTCCAGTCGGTGGCGTCCTGCACCTTCCCGTCGGCGGTCTGGTCGGTGTACCCCTGCGCGTGCGGCGTCGGGAACTCGGCTCCGACGGGGAAGACGGTGTGCGGCAGCCCGGCGGGCGTGGTGACGTACTTGTCGATGTAGTCGTTGAGCCTCATCCCGCTGACCTTCTCGATCACCAGGCCGAGCAGGATCAGGTTGGTGTTGCTGTAGGAGAACTTGGCGTTCGGCTCGAACATCACCGGGTGCCTGAAGGAGTACGACAGCAACTCCTGCGGGGTGAACGGCCTGCGCGGATTGCTCGTCAGCGCCTTGTCGAAGCCGTCGTCCTCCGAGTAGTTGTAGAGCCCGCTGCGCATCCCGGCCAGCTCGCGCAGGGTGATGCGGTCGCCGTTCGGGACGCCGGAGACGTACTTCCCGATCGGGTCGTCCAGACCCACCTTGCCCTGGTCGACCAGCTCCAGCAGGCCGGTGACGGTGAACGTCTTGGTCTCGCTGCCGATCCGCATGTACAGGTTGGTGGTCATGGGCTGGCCGGTCGACTTGTCGGCGACGCCGAAGGAGCGGACGTACTCGCCCTTGCCCGGCGCGGACAGGGCCACCATCACGCCGGGCACCTTGGCCTCGGCCAGCACCTTCCGCACCGCCCGGTCCAGTTGCCGGGCCACCGCCGGGGTGAGCTGCGGGAACTCGTCCTGCGGCGTGGGCGCCGAAACCGCCGCGGCGCGAGCCGTCCGGGGGTCCGCGTCCAGTGCGTACCCGGTCCCCGCTCCCAAGGGCGCCGCCAGCAGCCCCACCGCGGCAGCTCCCGCCACCGCCGCCCTGCGCAACCGTGTCGTCATGCCCGGCCTCCTGCCACGCGACGTCCGGGTCCAGGTCCAGGTCCAGCCATTCCAAGCTAGCCCGCCCCCCAAAAGCCGGCGACCGCTACCCGTACGGCCCAACCCAGAACCCAGAACCCCGAACCCAGTGCAAGAGGTACGGTCCGACGACGAAGGTCGGCTCTCCCGACATGCAACGCTTCGGTGGCACCTGTTCCAGCACCCACGGCGCCCACGTTGCGGCAATCGTCACGACCTCGTTCTTCGCCAAGCCCGCCCGTGGGCCACCCGTACGGGTCCGGCACCGTGGACGTACCGATGGAGGAAGCGGGTCCTCTGAACCACAAAACCCCGGCTCGGACGGATCCGAGCCGGGGTTTTCGTGGAGCCGCCTTCGGGATTCGAACCCGAGACCTACGCATTACGAGTGCGTTGCTCTGGCCAACTGAGCTAAGGCGGCACCGCTGGGCAATGAGAGGACCCCTGGGGTTCGCTCATCAGCAGCGGCGCCTAGTCTACAGGCTCGAACAGGGTGCCCCGAACCACGTGATCGCTACGCGCACTTTTTGCCGTTTGCCGGGGGCTTGCCGTCCAGGAGGTAGGTGTTCAGCGCGTTGTCGATGCAGGTGCTGCCGCGGCCGTAGGCCGTGTGGCCGTCGCCGTCGTACGTGAGCAGGACGCCCGAGTCGAGCTGGCCCGCCAGGGACTGCGCCCACTTGTACGGGGTGGCCGGGTCGCGGAGGGTGCCGACCACCACGATCGGCGGGGCCCCCTTCGCCGCCAGCGCGCGGGCCTCGCCGGTGGCCTTGACCGGCCAGTACGCGCAGTTCAGCGAGGCCCAGGCGAGGCCCGCGCCGAAGACCGGGGAGGCCTTGCGGAAGGACGGGAGGGATTCGACGACCGCGTCGGGGCCGGAGAAGGCCGGCGGCTGGTCGAGGCAGTTCACGGCGGCGTTGGCGTACATCAGGTTGGCGTACTTTCCGTCCGCCTCCCGCTCGTAGTAGCTGTCGGCGAGGCCGAGGAGGCCGGAGCCGTCGCCCTCCATCGCCGTCGCGAGCGCCTGGCGCAGCTGCGGCCACGCGCTCTCGTCGTACAGGGCGGCGATCACCCCGGTCGTGGCGAGGGACTCGCCCAGCGGGCGCTTCGGGTCGCCGCTCGGCACCGGCTTGGCGTCGAGCGTGTCGAAGAAGGCCTGGAGGCGTTCGGCGATCGCCTCGGGGCTGCCCTTTCCGAGCGGGCAGTCGGGCTGCTTGGCGCAGTCCCTGGCGAAGGAGCGGAAGGCCGTCTCGAAGCCTTCGGTCTGGTCCCGGTTCATGTCGAGGGCGGAGCGGGAGGGGTCCATGGCGCCGTCCAGGACCAGCCGGCCGACCCGGCCGGGGAAGAGGTCCGCGTACGTGGCCCCGAGGAAGGTGCCGTACGAGGCCCCGACGTACGTGAGCTTCTCGTCGCCCAGCACCGCGCGGAGCATGTCCATGTCGCGTGCGGTGTCGACGGTGGAGACGTGCGGCAGGATCCGCCGCGAGCGCTCCTGGCAGCCGGCCGCGAACTCCTTGAAGGACGCCACCAGGGCCGCCCGCTCCGCGGCGTCGTCGGGGGTCTGGTCGACCTGCGTGTACGCGTCCATCGCCGGGCCGGTCAGGCACTCGACCGGGTTGCTGCGGTCGACCCCGCGCGGGTCGAAGGAGACCATGTCGTAGCGGGCGCGGACCGCCTCGGGGTAGCCGATCCCCGCATACGCCTGGAGGTAGCCGATGCCGGAACCGCCGGGGCCGCCCGGGTTGACGACGAGCGAGCCGAGCCGCTTGCCCGGCCCGGTGGCGGTGCGGCGGGACACGGCGATCTCGACGTCCTGGCCGGAGTCGGGGCGGGAGTAGTCCAGCGGGGCCTTCATCGTGGCGCACTGGAAGCCGGGGACACCGCAGTCGCGCCAGCTCGGCTTCTGCTCGTAGTACGGGCGCAGGGCCGCCGGGACGGCCGCCGGCCGGGCCGTCGGCGCGGTGCCCCGGGTGGCGGACGCGGCGGCCCGGGAGCCCGCCGAACCGTCCGAGGTGCAGCCGGAGAGCAGCAGCCCGGCGGCTGCGATCACGGTTCCGGTGGTGCGCAGCAGGCGACTGGTGTCCATTCCCGGAGCCTACGTCCTGCCGGGGCGATCGGCCGGTCGGCGGTGCGGTGGCCGGGGGTCCGCCGTCCGGTGGCCGCCCCGGACCGGCTGTACGGACCGGGAGTCCGGGCCCCGGCGCGCCGGGTCGCCCGTACGGGTGAACGGTCAACCAGTGCGTCAGCCGGAGGAGCCGGCGGCCTGTGCCGCCGGCAGTGGGCAGTGGGCAGTGGGCAGTGGGCAGTGGGCGGGGCCGCCGGCCGGGGGCGGTCGGCCGTCTCAGCCTGCGCGGAGGGCCATCGTCATCGCCTCGACCGCGAGGAGCGGCGCCACGTTGCGATCGAGGGCCTCGCGGCAGGCGCTGATGGCCTCGATCCGGCGCAGGGTGCGCTCGGGGCCGCCGGCACGGGCGACCCGGTCGAGGTCCGCGCGGAGGTCCTCGTTCGCGATGGCGAGGGGGGAGCCGAGCTGCAGGGCCAGCACGTCCCGGTAGAAGCCGGTGAGGTCGGTCAGCGCCAGGTCGAGGCTGTCGCGCTGGGTGCGGGTGCGGCGGCGCTTCTGCCGGTCCTCCAGCTCCTTCATCACGCCCGCCGTGCCGCGCGGAAGCCGGCCGCTCGTGCCCGCCCCGGCGCCGAGTGCGGCCTTGAGCTCCTCGGTCTCCTTGGCGTCGACCTCCTCCGCGAGCACCTTGGCGTCCTCGGCGGCGGCGTCGACGAGCTCCTGGGCGGCCTTGAGGCAGCCCCCCACGTCGTCAACCCGGAGCGGAAGCTTCAGCACGGTGGTCCGGCGGGTCCGGGCCCCCTCGTCCTGGGCGAGCCGGCGGGCCCGGTCGATGTGCCCCTGCGTGGCGCGGGCGGCGAAGGCGGCGACGCCGGGCTCGACGCCGTCGCGGCGGACCAGCAGGTCGGCGACGGCCGACACGGACGGGGTGCGCAGCGTCAGCATCCGGCAGCGGGAGCGGATGGTGGGCAGCACGTCCTCCATCGAGGGCGCGCACAGCAGCCACACGGTGCGCGGGGCGGGCTCCTCCACGGCCTTGAGGAGGACGTTGGCCGCGCCCTCGGTGAGCCGATCGGAGTCCTCCAGGACGATGACCTGCCAGCGCCCGACGGCCGGGGACAGCTGGGCCCGGCGGACCAGGTCGCGGGTCTCCTTGACGCCGATGGACAGCAGGTCCGTACGGACGACCTCGACGTCGGCGTGCGTGCCGACCATGGTCGTGTGGCAGCCGTCGCAGAACCCGCAGCCCGGCTCGCCCCCGAGGGCGCGGTCGGGGCTGGTGCACTGCAGTGCCGCCGCGAAGGCACGGGCGGCGGTGGCCCGGCCGGATCCGGGAGGGCCGGTGAACAGCCAGGCGTGCGTCATCTTCGACGCGGCCGGCGGCTCCTGCCCGGCGCCGACGGCGGTGACCAGGGCGTCCGCGTCACGGGCCGCGGCGGCCAGCTGCGCCTGTACCCGCTCCTGGCCCACCAGGTCGTCCCACACGGGCATCCCGCCCACCGCCTTTCACTTGCCCTTGCCGTTGCCCTTGCAGGCCGTCGTGTCCGTACGGCCGGCCGCTCGTGCCGCTCGTCGCCGCCTACCCAGTGTGGCGCCTGCCGCCGACAGTCCCCGCCGCGCCGGCGGCAGCGCCCACGTCAGCGGCGGCGCGGGCCGTCCTGGTCGTCCTCGTCGTCCCGGTGGCCGCCCAGCAGTTCGTCCGCCAGGGTCGGCAGGTCGTCCAGCGGGGTCTCCTCGGCCCAGGACGGGCGCGGACGGCCCGGCCGGCCGCCCTCGTCGTCGAGGAGCGGGAGCTCACGGGTCACGTCGTCACCGGAGTCCCTGAAGATGCCCGGCGGCACCCGGTCGGCCGGGTCCTCCTGGGGACGCCGGGCCGTCGGCCGCACGGCGGAGTACGCCTGCTCGCCGGACGACGCGGGCGTCCCGGAAGGCCGTACGGGCGGCAGTACGGCCGTCTCGTCCAGGGCTCCGGAGGCGTCGACGGCGGGCAGCACGGAGGTCTCCGCCACCGGGTCGGCCTTCGGCATCGGCACGGTCTGGGTCACGTCGTCGGGCCGGACGACCCGCTTGTCCACCGGCGCCTTGGCCGGCGGGGGCTGGGTCCCGACCAGCGGGGTCTCGACCGTCACCGCGTCGTCCGGATGCGGATGCGGCTCCTTGGTCATGGACACCTTCAGGGCGGGAGCGGCCGGGGCCGCCTCGGCCGGGGGCTGCGGGGTCCGGGCGGCCGCGGCCGCGGCGGCGGCCGCCGCCTGGGCCTCCGCCTGTCGGCGCGCCTCCTCGGCCTTCAGCAGGGCCTCCTCGGCCCGCCGCTGCTTCTCCCTTCGGCGCTCTTCGGCCTCGGCGCGCAGCCGGGCCTCCTCCTCCGCCTGCCGGCGCAGCCGCTCCTGCTCCGCCGCGCGAGCCTTGGCCTCGGCCTCGGCGCGGCGCCGCTCGGCCTCGGCCCGGGCGCGTTCCTCCTCCTCGGCGCGCAGCCGCTCCTCTTCCGCCTTGCGGGCGGCCTCTTCCTCGGCCCTGCGCCGGGCCTCTTCGGCCTCGCGGGCCCTGCGGGCCTCCTCCTCGGCCCGCAGCCGCTCCTCCTCCGCCTTGCGCGCCGCCTCCTCCTCGGCCCTGCGCCGGGCTTCCTCCTCGGCGCGCCGCCGGGCCTCGGCCTGCGCGGCCCGCTCGGCCTCCGACAGCGGCAGCATGCGGTCCAGGCGGTGCCGGACGACCGTGGCCACCGACTCCGGGTCCTGCCCGGCGTCGACCACCAGGTAGCGGCCGGGGTCGGCGGCGGCGAGGGTCAGGAAGCCGGAGCGGACCCGCTGGTGGAACTCCGCGGGCTCCGACTCCAGCCGGTCGGGGGCCTCCGTGAACCGCTCCCGGGCGGTCTCGGGGGACACGTCGAGCAGCACGGTCAGGTTCGGTACGAGCCCGTCCGTCGCCCAGCGCGAGATGCGGGCGATCTCGGTCGGCGACAGGTCGCGGCCGGCGCCCTGGTAGGCGACCGAGGAGTCGATGTAGCGGTCGCTGATGACGACCGCGCCGCGCTGCAGGGCGGGCCGGACCACCGAGTCGACGTGCTCGGCCCGGTCCGCTGCGTACAGCAGGGCCTCGGCGCGGTTGGACAGCCCGGCCGAGGAGACGTCGAGGAGGATCGCGCGCAGCCGCTTGCCGATCGGGGTGGCGCCGGGCTCCCGCGTCACGACGACCTCGTGGCCCTTGCCCCGGATCCACTCGGCCAGTGCCTGGACCTGGGTGGACTTGCCGGCGCCGTCGCCGCCCTCCAGGGCGATGAAGAAGCCGGTGCCGGACGGCGCCTGGTCGGGCTCCCCACCGCGCAGCGCCTCGCGCACGTCACGGCGCAGCGGTACGCCGGCCCGGTCGTCGGCCTTGACGAGCACCACGACGGCGGCCGGCAGCAGCAGCGCGCCGACGATCATCAGGGTGTACGCGGCGCCGCCGTACGCGAAGACCAGGCCCGCGAAGGCCAGCCGGTGCGGGCCGATCCCCGCGGCCACGACCGGGCCGAGGACGGCGCCTAGGGCCACCGCCACCCGGACGACGGCCTGGAGGTGCTCGGTGACGCGGGCCCTGCGGAACTCCTCGGTCTCCTGGTCCAGCAGGGTGTGCCCGGTGTTGGCGGCCACGCCCGCGGCGAGGCCGGCGAGCAGCGACAGGAACACCACGGTCGCCAGGTCCGTCACCAGGCCGGCCAGCAGCAGCGCGGTGCCGGTCACGGCGATGGTGAGGGCCAGCAGCCGGCGCCGGGACAGGGTCGGCAGGACCTTGCCGGCCTGCGTGGCGCGGATGCCGGCGCCGGTGCCGCCGAGCAGGGCCAGCACGAGCAGGGCGAAGGTGGCCGGGCCACCGCCCAGGTCGGACGCCTGCAGCACGGCCACGGCGGCGGCGCTGGCCACCGCCCCGGCGACGGCGGCGCAGGCCAGCACGAGCAGCGGGATCGCGCCCGTGCGGCCCTTGTCCGGGCGGTCCCCCGCCTTGGGGGCCCGCAGGCCCTCCAGCGGGGAGCGCGGGCGCGGCGTCTTCTCGCCGGGCAGGACCAGCGGCATCAGCAGCGACAGCGAGGCGGCGAACAGGCCGGCGGCCACGTACGAGCCGAGGGCGGCCTGGTTCGCGGCGAACCAGTCCACGCCGAGGCCGAGCACCTTGCCGATCAGCGTCGCGGCGAGCAGCGCGGCCGCGGCGGCGGGCATCGTGGCGAACGTGGTGCGCAGCGTCAGCCGGCGCAGGGCGTCGAGGTGGTCGGGCAGCGGCCGTACGGTCGCGCCCTCCGGCGGCGGCTCGGGCAGCAGCGCGGGAGCCGCGCTGTCCTTGGCCACGGTCCACAGCCGCTCGGCGGCACCGCCGACGAAGACGGTGGCCAGCAGCGCGGTCAGCGCGTGGGCCGGGATCCAGTCGAGCCAGAGCGGGGCCACGACGAACAGGGCGATCCGCAGCCCGTCCGCCCCGGCCATCGTCCAGCGGCGGTCGAGCGGGCCGCCGGCCGCGGTGAGCTTGGCCAGCGGGCCGAGCAGGACGGCGCCGAAGAGCAGGGTGGCGAGGATCCGGACCCCGAAGACGGCGGCGACGGCCAGGGCCCAGCCCCGGTAGCCGGTGCCGAAGGTGCCTTGGGAGACGGCCGCCTGGAAGGCGAGCACCACCAGGACCAGCAGGGCGAGCGCATCGCCGATGCCGCTGACCAGCTGGGCGCTCCACAGGCGGCGCAACCTGGGGGTGCGCAGCAGGGCGCGCAGCGCCCGCTCGCGGGAGTCCGCGGCGAGGGCTTCGTCGTAGGAGGGGTTCGGGGGGGCGGTCACGCCAGTCGGCTGCTCGGCTCGCGTCATCCGCCCAGCCTATCCGCTGCGCTGGGCCGGTGCGGAGGGCTGTGGATAACCCCGGGGCGAGGCCCCGGGGTGCCCCCTGCGGCGCCCCGGCCGGGCGCCCGCGCCTTGCTGGCGCGCCGGTGTGCGGGGCGGGCCGCGCGTACGCCGGGTGCGAGAGCGTCGGGGTCGCTGGCGCGCAGTTCGCCGCGCCCCTGACGGGGGGCCCGCCGGGGGCGCTCGCACAGTTCCCCGCGCCCCTGACGGGGACCCGTCGGGGTCGCTCGCGCAGTTCCGCGCGCCCCCATCGGGCCCCGCGTCGTCGGGGCGTCAGGACTCCGCGGGCGGGGTGGCGGTCGTCTTCTTGGCTGCCGTCTTCTTCGCCGTCGTCGTCTTCTTGGCGACCGTCTTCTTGGCCGTCGTGGTCTTCTTGGCGGCCGTCTTCTTGGCCGTCGTCGTCTTCTTGGCCGCGGCCTTCTTCACGGTCTTCTTGGCCGGGCCCTTCGCCCGCTTCTCCGCGAGCAGCTCGTAGCCCCGCTCCGGCGTGATCGTCTCGACGTCGTCGTCCCGCCGCAGCGTCGCGTTCGTCTCGCCGTCCGTCACGTACGGACCGAACCGGCCGTCCTTCACCACCACCGGGCGCTCGCTGACCGGGTCCGTGCCCAGTTCCTTCAGCGGCGGCTTGGCGGCCGCGCGGCCCCGCTGCTTCGGCTGGGCGTAGATCGCCAGCGCCTCGTCCAGCGTGATCGTGAAGAGCTGGTCCTCCGTCTCCAGGGAGCGGCTGTCCGTGCCCTTCTTCAGGTACGGGCCGTAGCGGCCGTTCTGCGCGGTGATCTCCACGCCCTCGGCGTCCGCGCCCACGACCCGCGGCAGCGACATCAGCTTCAGCGCCTCGTCGAGGGTCACCGTGTCCAGCGACATCGACTTGAACAGGGACGCCGTGCGCGCCTTCACCGCGTTCTTGCCGGTCTTCGGCGTGCCCTCGGGCAGGATCTCCGTCACGTACGGCCCGTAGCGGCCGTCCTTGGCGACGATCTGGTTGCCGCTGACCGGGTCCGTACCGAGCTGGAACTCGCCGCTCGGCTTCGCGAAGAGCTCCTCCGCGTACGCGATCGTCAGCTCGTCCGGGGCCAGGTCGTCCGGGACGTCCGCGCGCTGGTGGCCCTCGGCGTCCTTCTCGCCCCGCTCCACGTACGGCCCGTACCGGCCCACGCGCAGAACGATGCCCTCCCCGACGGGGAAGGAGGAGATCTCCCGGGCGTCGATCGCGCCCAGGTCCGTGACCAGCTCCTTCAGACCGCCGAGGTGGTCGCCGTCGACCGGCCCGGCCGCCTGCGCCGCGTCGCCCTCCGCACCGAAGTAGAAGCGCTTCAGCCACGGCACGGCCTGGGCCTCGCCGCGCGCGATGCGGTCGAGGTCGTCCTCCATCTTCGCCGTGAAGTCGTAGTCGACGAGCCGGCCGAAGTGCTTCTCCAGGAGGTTGACGACGGCGAACGACAGGAAGGACGGCACGAGCGCCGTGCCCTTCTTGAAGACGTAGCCGCGGTCCAGGATCGTGCCGATGATCGACGCGTACGTCGACGGGCGGCCGATCTCCCGCTCCTCCAGCTCCTTGACCAGCGAGGCCTCGGTGTAGCGGGCCGGCGGCTTGGTCGCGTGGCCGTCCGCGGTGATCTCGTCGGCGGCCAGTGCGTCGCCCTCCGCGACCTGCGGCAGGCGCCGCTCGCGGTCGTCGAGCTCGGCGTTCGGGTCGTCCGCGCCCTCGACGTACGCCTTCATGAAGCCGTGGAAGGTGATCGTCTTGCCGGAGGCGCTGAACTCGGCGTCCCGGCCGTCGGAGGCCGTGCCGCCGATCCTGACGGTGACCGAGTTGCCGGTCGCGTCCTTCATCTGGGAGGCGACGGTCCGCTTCCAGATCAGCTCGTAGAGGCGGAACTGGTCGCCGGTCAGGCCGGTCTCGGCGGGCGTGCGGAAACGATCACCCGAAGGACGAATCGCCTCGTGCGCCTCCTGCGCGTTCTTGACCTTGCCGGCGTAGACGCGGGCCTTCTCCGGCAGGTAGTCGGCCCCGTACAGCTGCGTGACCTGCGCGCGGGCCGCCGTGACGGCGGTGTCCGAGAGCGTGGTGGAGTCCGTACGCATGTAGGTGATGAAGCCGTTCTCGTACAGCTTCTGCGCCACCTGCATGCACGCCTTGGCACCGAGGCCGAGCTTGCGCGAGGCCTCCTGCTGGAGCGTAGTCGTACGGAAGGGGGCGTACGGGGAGCGGCGGTACGGCTTGGACTCGACCGAGCGGACGGCGAACGAGCTGTCCGCGAGCGCGGCGGCCAGGGCCCGCGCGTTCGCCTCGTCGAGGTGCAGCACATCGCTCTTCAGCTGCCCGTTCGCGCCGAAGTCGCGACCCTGGGCGACGCGCCGGCCGTCGACGGTGTTCAGCCGCGCGACGAGCGTCGACGGGTCGGAGGGGTCGCCGGCCCGGCCCGTGGAGAAGGTGCCGGTCAGGTCCCAGTACTCGGCGGAGCGGAAGGCGATGCGCTCGCGCTCCCGCTCGACGACGAGGCGGGTGGCGACGGACTGGACGCGGCCCGCCGACAGCTTCGGCATGACCTTCTTCCACAGGACCGGCGAGACCTCGTAGCCGTAGAGGCGGTCGAGGATGCGGCGGGTCTCCTGGGCGTCGACCATGCGCTGGTTCAGCTCGCGCGGGTTGGCGACGGCCTCGCGGATCGCGTCCTTGGTGATCTCGTGGAAGACCATCCGGTGGACGGGGACCTTGGGCTTGAGGACTTCCTGCAGGTGCCACGCGATGGCTTCGCCCTCGCGGTCCTCATCGGTGGCGAGGAAGAGCTCGTCGGACTCGGCCAGCAGGTCCTTGAGCTTCTTGACCTGCGCCTTCTTGTCCGCGTTGACGACGTAGATCGGCTGGAAGTCGTGCTCGACGTCCACACCGAGGCGGCGGACCTCGCCCGTGTACTTGTCGGGGACCTCGGCGGCCCCGTTCGGGAGGTCGCGGATGTGCCCGACGCTCGCCTCGACGACGTATCCCGGGCCGAGGTAGCCCTTGATCGTCTTCGCCTTGGCAGGGGACTCGACGATGACGAGTCGGCGGCCGCCCTGTGCGGTCTCGCTAGTCGGGGACAACTTGGCTCTTCTCTCCGGTCGGCACTCGGTCGCAGTACGGCGACGCTGCGGAGTGTGACGGTACAACCCGCCCCCGTGTCAAACGGCACAAGCCCGCAACGGCCACTCGAACGGTAACCCGACAAGTGCCATTCCTGCCGCCCGGATACCCCGCCGGAGGCGTCCCGATCACTGGCCCGAGTGGCCAGGGGGCCGTCTGGCCGCGCGCCCGCACCCCGCCTGACGTCCGGTTTCCCGCGCTGGCCCGCATCGGCGCGCATCGGTCGGCATTCATCGCGGCGGCCGGAGCGGAATACCGGAGGTTCCGGCCGCGTCGGCCGCGGCTGACCTCGAGGAGCCAGCCGGTCCCGCCGGCCCGGCCAGTACCGCCGGCCCGGCCAGTACCGCGGACGTCAGAGCCGGGTGAGGCACCACAGGCCGAGGGCCACCGCCGCCGCGCCGCCCAGCAGGGCCAGCGGTACGGCCACGGTCGGGCGCACGTCCTCGGCCACCGGCGCGCCGCTGCGGGCCCGCGCCCCCGTCCAGACCAGCAGAGCCGTCCCGAACAGCAGGAACACGGCTGCCGCGAAGATCGCCGGACCGCGTTCCATGCCGTTTCCCCCTCGTCGCCGGGCCGTGTGCCGGGCCGTGTGCCGGGGCCGCACTCAGGGCTCCCCGGAATCCCCCGGTACCCGGAGCCCTCCCCGGCCGACCTCGTGTCCGGGAGGGAAGCCTGCCAGCCGCGGGAGAACGGCGGGCGAACCACGGGTTACATCACAGCTGCGGCACCGGCGGCGCGGGGCGGAGGGAAGCCGGCGGGCGGAGGCCGGACGGCTCAGCGGTCGGCGACCGGCTCCAGGAAGCCCTGCTCGACCAGCATCCGGATCGCCTCGGGCGTCCGGTCCCGGAGCACGACCGGGTCCTCCTGCACCAGCTGCGCGATGGCGTCCAGGATCCGGCCCGCGCTGAGCGAGCCGTCGCACACGCCCGCGAAGCCCGCCCCGATCGTGTCCACCGTCGTGGCCCTGCGCATGCCGCGGTGCTGCCGCAGCACCACGTGCTCCGGGTCCTCCGCCCCGGGCGCGCCGACCTGCTCCTGGACGACCTCCTCGACCAGGACGAAGCGGCCGTCCAGCAGGGCCGCGTCGTCGTGCTCGCGCAGGTAGTCCTGGCGGGCGAAGTGGGCGAGGACGGCGTCGCCGAGCGGCTGCTCCACCGAGTGCGGCCACTCCTCGATCACGATCGAGGGCTCGGCGGCGTCGCTGCGCCGCAGGGTGATCCAGCCGAAGCCGACCGCCTTGGTCTTACGGGCCTCGAACTCGTCGAGCCAGTCCTCGTAGCGCTGCGCGTACTCGGCGGGTCCGGTGCGGTGGTCGCCCGCGTCGCGCAGCCACAGCTCCGCGTACTGCGTCACGTCCTGGACGTCACGCTGCACGATCCACGCGTCGCAGCCGCGCGGCACCCAGGAGCGGAGCCGGTCGCGCCAGTCCTCGCCCTCCACGTGCTGCCAGTTGCCGAGGAACTGGGCGTAGCCGCCCGGGTTGAGGTGGGCGCCCGCCTGCTGGACCAGGGTCCGGCACAGGTCGTCGCCGCCCATGCCGCCGTCCCGGTACGTCAGCCGCGCGCCCGGGGAGATCACGAACGGCGGGTTGGAGACGATCAGGTCGTACGTCGCCCCGCCGACCGGCTCGAACAGCGAGCCGAGGAGCAGTTCGGCCTCCGGCGCCCCGGACAGCGCGAGCGTCAACCGGGTGATGTCCAGGGCCCGCGGGTTGACGTCGGTGGCGGTGACCCGGGTGGCGTGCCGGGCGGCGTGCAGGGCCTGGATGCCGGAACCGGTGCCGAGGTCGAGGGCGCTGGCGACCGGGGTGCGCACGGTGATGCCGGCCAGCGTGGTGGACGCGCCTCCGACGCCGAGGACCACGCCCTCCTCGCGGCTGCCGATGCCGCCGGCCCCGCCGACGGCGCAGCCGAGGTCCGAGACGATGAACCAGTCCTCGCCGTCCGGGCCCCCGTACGGGCGGATGTCGACGGTGGCGTGCACGGTGTCCCCGCCGTCGGCGGTCTGCTCGCGCCGCAACCAGCCGTCGGCCAGCGCGGCCTCGACGGGCAGCGCCCGTGCCGCCTGCGCGTACGGCTCCGGCTGCTGCAGCAGGAACAGCCGCACCAGGCTCGCGAGCGGGCCGGTGCCGCGGGTTCGGGTGGCGCGCAGGGCGGGGACCGTCTCGCTGCGGGCGAGCGCGGCGTAGGCGGGGGCGCCGAGCAGCTCCAGCAGGCCGTCGGCGGTGAAGCCGGCGGCGAGCAGGGCGGCGCGGAGTTCGGCGGCGCGGTCGGGCGTGGGGAGGCTGGTGGTACTCACCCGTCCATTGTGTCGGCTGACGGCGCGGATGGCTGTGCCGCACCGGCCACGGCGCGGCCGCCGGGGCTCACTTGGCGGGGGTCGTGACCTTGCAGCCCTTCTGGCTCTTGATCGCCTTCTCCAGGTCGCCCGCGGTGAGCTTCTCGTAAGCGGCCTGGCTGCCCTTGTTGGCCTCCGCGATGCCGCCCGACAGCTGGCTGAGGGCGTCGGCGAACTTGGTCTGCTCCTTGGGGTCCAGCCCGTCGATCTTCGCCTTCAGGTCCGCGTACGCCTTGGAAGCCGAATCGAAGCCCTGGACCGCCGCGGTCTGCGACGCCTGCCCGTCCTTGGTGGGCGGGGCGCCCGCCGAGGACACCGCGGCGCTCATCGCCTTGTACGCGTCGGACTGGGTCTGGAAGGCCGCGGAGTCGGTCTTCTGCACCTCGTCCGGCTTGGTGGTCGCGCTGGACACGCGCTTCATGTCGGCGTGCGCCGTCTCGATCTTCTTCAGCTCGGGCGACCACTTGTCGCAGACCTTCTTGGCCCACGCGTTGGCCTTCTCATCACCGTCGTCGCCGCCGCAGCCGGACAGCACGAGCATCAGTACCGCACCGCCGGACACCGCGGACGCAAGTTTCTTGTTCACCGGACTGGTCCCTTCGCAGGCTCTTTCGGCCCGGAAGATACACGTCCCCCGTCGGACGGCGCAGAACGGCGGACGGACAGCGCGTCAGTCCGCGCCGCCCGCCCGCCGTTCGGACGTGTCTTCGATCCTCCGGGGAAACGCGCCGCGTCAGGACACGACCGCGGGGTCGGCCGGCTGCTGCGCCACCCGCTCGGTCCCGGTTCCGTCGCCCCCGTCGCCGACCGCGATGCCGCGCCGCTTGGAGACGTACACGGCGACGACGATCACGGTGATGGCGATGGCCGCGACGATCGCGCGGACGGTCGGGCTGGTGTCGGCGCCGTAGCTGAACTGCACCACGGCCGGCGCGATCAGCAGCGCCACCAGGTTCATGACCTTGAGCAGCGGGTTGATCGCAGGGCCGGCGGTGTCCTTGAACGGGTCGCCGACGGTGTCGCCGATGACGGTCGCGGCGTGGGCCTCGCTGCCCTTGCCGCCGTGGTGGCCGTCCTCGACGAGCTTCTTGGCGTTGTCCCAGGCGCCGCCGGAGTTGGCGAGGAAGACGGCCATCAGCGTGCCGCAGCCGATCGCGCCCGCGAGGTACGCGCCGAGCGCGCCCACGCCGAGGACGAAGCCGACCGCGATGGGCGCCATGACGGCGAGCAGACCGGGGGTGGCGAGCTCGCGCAGCGCGTCCTTGGTGCAGATGTCCACGACGCGGCCGTACTCGGGCTTCTCGGTGTAGTCCATGATTCCGGGGCGCTCGCGGAACTGGCGGCGCACCTCGTAGACCACGGCGCCCGCGGAGCGGGACACCGCGTTGATGGCGAGGCCGGAGAACAGGAACACCACCGCCGCGCCGAGGACCAGCCCGACGAGGTTGTTGGGCTGGGCGATGTCGAGGCTGAGGTTCATCTCCCCGGCCTTGGCCCCGACCTCCTTCACCGCGGTGGAGATGGCGTCGTTGTACGAGCCGAACAGCGCTGCGGCGGCGAGCACGGCCGTGGCGATGGCGATGCCCTTGGTGATGGCCTTGGTGGTGTTGCCGACGGCGTCGAGGTCGGTCAGGACCTGCGCGCCGGCACCCTCGACGTCGCCGGACATCTCGGCGATGCCCTGGGCGTTGTCGGAGACGGGCCCGAAGGTGTCCATGGCCACGATCACGCCGACGGTGGTGAGCAGGCCGGTGCCGGCCAGGGCCACCGCGAAGAGCGCGAGCATGATCGAGGTGCCGCCGAGCAGGAAGGCCCCGTAGACGCCGAGGCCGATGAGCAGCGCCGTGTAGACGGCGGACTCCAGGCCGACGGAGATGCCGGCGAGGACGACGGTGGCGGGGCCGGTCAGCGCGGACTTGCCGATGTCCCGGACGGGACGGCGGCTGGTCTCGGTGAAGTAGCCGGTGAGCTGCTGGATCAGGGCGGCCAGCACGATGCCGATGGCGACGGCGACGAGGGCGAGGACCCGCGGGTCGCCGGAGTGCTGGGTGATCGCCGGGTTCTCGACGCCGGCGAGGTCCTGGTACGTGGCCGGCAGGTAGACGTAGACGGCGATGGCGACGAGCACCAGGGAGATCACGGCGGAGATGAAGAAGCCACGGTTGATGGCGGCCATGCCGCTGCGGTCGGAACGGCGCGGGGAGACCGCGAAGATGCCGATCATGGCGGTGACGACGCCGATGGCGGGCACGATCAGCGGGAAGGCCAGGCCCAGGTCGCCGAACGCGGCCTTGCCGAGGATGAGCGCGGCCACGAGGGTGACCGCGTACGACTCGAAGAGGTCGGCCGCCATACCGGCGCAGTCGCCGACGTTGTCGCCCACGTTGTCGGCGATGGTCGCGGCATTGCGCGGGTCGTCCTCCGGAATGCCCTGCTCGACCTTGCCGACCAGGTCGGCGCCGACGTCGGCGGCCTTGGTGAAGATGCCGCCGCCGACGCGCATGAACATCGCGATCAGGGCGGCGCCGAGGCCGAAGCCCTCCAGGACCTTCGGGGCGTCGGCCGCGTAGACCAGGACGACGCACGAGGCGCCGAGGAGGCCGAGACCGACGGTGAACATGCCGACGACCCCGCCGGTGCGGAACGCGATCCGCATGGCCTTGTGGGAGACGTCGGTGAGGTCCTTGGCGGGTTCGCCCTCGGCGGGGGTGGCCTCGCGGGCGGCGGCGGCGACACGGACGTTGGCACGGACCGCGAGGCGCATGCCGATGTAGCCGGTGGTCGCCGAGAAGAGTGCGCCGACGAGGAAGAAGGCGGAACGGCCCGCCCGCTGCGCCCAGTCGTCGGCGGGCAGCAGGAACAGCAGGAAGAACACGACGACGGCGAAGATGCCGAGGGTGCGCAGTTGCCGGCCCAGATAGGCGTTGGCGCCTTCCTGCACGGCGGCGGCGATCTTCTTCATGCTGTCGGTTCCCTCGTCGGCCGCGAGGACCTGGCGGACCAGGATCTGTGCGACGACGAGTGCGGCAATTGCCACGGCCGCGATCACCATCACGATGAGCCGATTGTCATCGGTGAGTACCGCGGCGGCCAGATCGGCTGTGCCGTCCGGCGCTTCTGGGGTGAAGAGCCCCGTCATTCGTCCTCCTTGACGTGATGAGCTCAAGATGTGGACGGATTGTAGGGAGCCGGTCCCGAGCAAAACAGTGCGCGGGAAACGGAATTGGCCTGCTCTCGCCCCCCACCAATAGATCCTGTCACTCCATTACCCCCGAAAGGGGTAATGGGACAAAGGCATTGACACACGGTCATCGATCTAGGAATTGCATCGGGGCATGAAAAAGGCCCTGCTCAGCAGGGCCTTGAATAAGATCGAATAATACGCCGGGGCGGCGCGGCGCCGAGGCTAGGAGAGTTCGAGGTTCGCCGAAACGGGCCAGCTCATCCGGATGGTTCCGCCCCGCTCACTGCTCGTCACCTCGACGTCGTCGACGAGCCCGCTGATCACGGCGAGCCCCATCTCGTCCTCGGTGTCCGCATCCGGGTCCAAGGCGGCGTCGAGCCCGGGCACGGTGCCTCCCGGCCCTCCGCCGGGCCCGGGGACCTCGTCGCCGACCTCGATGGAGAACAGCTTCTCCTCCTCGGTCAGGACGACCCGCACGGGCGCGGTCAGACCGTTGCTGACGTGCAGACCGACGGCGCGCGAGCAGGCCTCGCCCACAGCCAGGCGGACCTCGTCGAGCACGGCCTCTTCCACGCCGGCCCGCCGGGCCACGGCGGCCGCGACCAGGCGGGCCGTCCGGACGTGCTCGGGCTGGGCGCTGAAGCGCAGTTCAACGGTGGCCATTGCGTCCCCCTCGGACTACGGGCGTGCCTTGCAGGGGCCCGGGCCGCCCACGGCCCGCGCCCCCGCTCCTCTTCGGCTCGCTCCCCCGGCGCGCCGCCACGCGGCGCACCGGGGGCGGAGCTCGTCAGTCGGTGGCGGCGACGGCGTCCTCCACCGTCGTGTGGATCGGGAACACCTTGGTCAGGCCGGTGATACGGAAAATCTTCAGGATGCGCTCCTGGTTGCACACCAGGCGCAGCGAGCCCTCGTGCGCACGGACGCGCTTGAGACCTCCGACGAGCACACCGAGGCCGGTGGAATCGAGGAAGTCCACCCGCTCCATGTCGACGACCAGGTGGTAGCTGCCGTCGTTCACCAACTCGACCAACTGCTCGCGCAGCTTGGGCGCGGTATACACATCAATCTCGCCACCGACCTCCACGACCGTGCGGTCGCCGACAGTGCGAGTCGACAGGGACAGGTCCACGGATCCTCCAGCACCTTGCTATCGAGCGGCGCCCCCCAGGGGCCTCCCCACCCGAGAGCGGGGGAGGGATTGGCTGCCGCGATGGCATTCAATCACTTACCGGCAGGCGCGCACGACGCCTTCTGACCATTGTCCCGCACGCCGGTGACACACTCGGTTCCAATGGCCAATACTCACCGCCCCGGTCGTCCCACGGCACCCGAGGACCCGCGACCCGCTCCCGACACGGTTCTGGACCGTCTGTCACGGGGGTCTTTTCGAGCTGCGCGCATCACCCATACGGAGCACTTGCCCCGCCGGGAGGGTCGTCATGCCGTGTGGCCCGACCGCATCCGAACGGATGTAGTAGCCGCCATCCGGGCCGCCGGGATCGAACACCCGTGGGAACACCAGGCCGCGGCCGCCGAGCACGCCCTCGACGGCGAGTCCGTGGTCGTGGCCACCGGCACCGCGTCCGGCAAGTCGCTGGCCTACCTCGCGCCCGTGCTCTCCGCGCTCGCGGACGGCGCCGAGGCCCCCAACGGCAGGGGGGCGACCGCCCTCTACCTGGCCCCGACCAAAGCTCTGGCCGCCGACCAGCGGCGCTCCGTCCGCGAGCTCGCCGCGCCGCTGGGCAACGCGGTCCGGCCCGCCGTCTACGACGGGGACACGCCGTTCGAGGAACGCGAATGGGTCCGCCAGTACGCGAACTACGTCCTGACCAACCCCGACATGCTGCACCGCGCGATCCTGCCCGGGCACCCCCGCTGGTCCTCCTTCCTGCGCGCCCTGCGCTACGTGGTCGTCGACGAGTGCCACACCTACCGGGGCGTCTTCGGCTCCCACGTGGCCCAGGTGCTGCGGCGGCTGCGCCGGCTGTGCGCCCGCTACGGCACCGAGCCCGTCTTCCTGCTGGCCTCCGCCACCGCGAGCGACCCGGCGGCCGCCGCCTCCCGGCTGACCGGCGTCCCCGTCACCGAGGTCGCCGACGACGCCTCGCCGCGCGGAGAGCTGGTCTTCGCCCTGTGGGAGCCGCCGCTGACCGACCTGCGGGGCGAGAAGGGCGCGCCGGTGCGCCGCACCGCCACGGCGGAGACCGCCGACCTGCTGACCGACCTGGTCGTCCAGGGCGTCCGTACGGTGGCCTTCGTCCGCTCCCGGCGCGGGGCGGAGCTGATCTCGGTGATCGCCCAGGAGCGGCTCGCCGAGGTGGACCGGTCCCTGCCCGGCCGGGTCGCGGCCTACCGGGGCGGCTACCTGCCCGAGGAGCGCCGCGCCCTGGAGCGGGCCCTGCACTCCGGCGACCTGCTCGGCCTGGCCGCCACCACCGCCCTGGAGCTGGGCGTGGACGTCGCCGGCCTGGACGCCGTCCTGATCACCGGCTACCCGGGGACCCGGGCCTCGCTGTGGCAGCAGGCGGGCCGGGCCGGGCGCGCCGGTCAGGGGGCCCTGGCCGTGCTGGTCGCCCGGGACGACCCGCTGGACACGTACCTCGTCCACCATCCGGAGGCCCTCTTCCGCCAACCGGTGGAGGCCACGGTCCTGGACCCGGACAACCCGTACGTCCTCGCCCCGCACCTGTGCGCGGCCGCCGCCGAGACCCCGCTGACCGAGGGCGACCTGGCCCTGTTCGGCCCGGCGGCCGCCGGGCTGCTGCCCCAGTTGGAGGCGGCGCGGCTGCTGCGCCGCCGGGCCACGGCCTGGCACTGGACCCGCCGGGAACGGGCGACGGACCTGACCGACATCCGGGGCGGGGGCGGCCGCCCGGTGCAGATCGTCGAGTCCGCCACCGGGCGCCTGCTGGGCACGGTCGACGAGTCCGCGGCACACACCGCCGTCCACGACGGCGCCGTCCACCTCCACCAGGGCCGCACCTACCTGGTGCAGCGGCTGGACCTGGAGGACTCCGTCGCCCTGGTCGAGGAGGCCAGCCCGCCGTTCTCCACCACCGCCCGGGACACCACGTCCATCTCC
Organism: Streptomyces pallidus (ex Mingjun et al. 2026); assembly: GCF_051550185.1. Taxonomy (NCBI): domain Bacteria; kingdom Bacillati; phylum Actinomycetota; class Actinomycetes; order Kitasatosporales; family Streptomycetaceae; genus Streptomyces; species Streptomyces pallidus (ex Mingjun et al. 2026). Next base: position 3,631,218 of record NZ_CP196181.1, read on the forward strand.
GTCCTGGAGACCGAGACCGAGATCCCGTGGGGGGACGCCCGGCTCTGCTACGGCACGGTGGAGGTCACCAACCAGGTGGTCTCCTACCTCCGCCGCAAGCTGATCACCGGCGAGGTGCTCGGCGAGGCCAAGCTGGACCTGCCCCCGCGCACCCTGCGCACGCGGGCCGTGTGGTGGACCGTGACCGAGGACCAGCTCGACGAGGCCCGGATCGGCCCGGAGATCCTCGGCGGCGCCCTGCACGCCGCCGAGCACGCCTCCATCGGCCTGCTCCCGCTCTTCGCCACCTGTGACCGCTGGGACATCGGCGGCGTCTCCGTCCCGCTGCACCCGGACACCCTGCTGCCCACCGTCTTCGTGTACGACGGCCACCCCGGCGGGGCCGGCTTCGCCGAGCGGGCCTTCCACACCGCCCGGGCCTGGCTGACGGCCACCCGCGACGCCATCGCCGCCTGCGAGTGCGAGGCCGGCTGCCCGTCCTGCATCCAGTCCCCCAAGTGCGGCAACGGGAACGACCCCCTCCACAAGCGCGGCGCCGTCCGCCTGCTGACCCGTCTGCTGTCCACGCCCGCCTGAACCCCGGTGCCGACCTCGCCCCGCCCGGCGACGGCCCCCCGCCCCGCCCGGCGGCGGGCCCCGGCCCGCACCCGTCGCCCGCGTCGGCGGGGCCGGGGCGGGGCCGACTGGCAACGCGTCCGGGTCGGCGGCGGCCTGCGGCGGGCCCGCCCGGGCGGTGACCACGGGCCGGAAGGGGCCGGCCGCGGGGCGGGCGGCCACCTCGGCCACCTCGCCCCGGAGGACGCAGGCGGACAGCTCGGCGGCCTGGGCCCGGGCCACCCTGCGGGCGGCGCCGCAGGCGGTCTCCGGGCCGTGCGCCCAGGTCGCCGCCGCGGCCAGGGCCGCCAGGTCCGCGGCGGCCGCCGCACGGTGGCGCAAAATCACCGCCTGCCCGAGCAGGAGCACCCCGCCGAACACCGCTCCCAGCACGGTCGCCACCAGCGCCGCCCACACCGTGGCCGAGCCCCGGTCGTCCCTCATGGCGGCGGCCCCACGCTGTCCTCGGCCAGGGCCACCGCCTGCGCCCCGAGCCGTACCGGCAGTCCACCCGGCCCGGGGGGCGGGGCCGCCACCCGTACCCGCCACAGGTCCCCCTCCCGTTCCAGCGCCACCTCGGCCCCCGGCGGCGCGGCCGCCCGGGCCGCCGCCACCGCCCGCCCCACGGGCTCCGACCGGGCCGCCGCCCGGGCACCGGCCCGAGCCGCGTCCACACAGCGGATCTGCGCGGCCGCCGCGATCAGCGCCCACACCAGCAGCGCCGCGAACAACACCAGCGCGGGAATGACCAACGCCGCCTCGGCCGTCACATATCCCCGGTCGCTCCCCCGGCCGCCGACACGCCGCCGCATTCCCTCAGAACGGCACATCGAGCGCCTTCCCGATGGTCGACTGGAGTGCCGTGGACACCACGTCGCTCGTCACCACCTTGTACAGAACGGCCGCGAATGCACAGGCCGCGATCGTGCCCATGGCGTATTCGGAAGTGGACATCCCCGCATCGCCCGCCCGGCCGCTCAGCGCCGTCCGCACACGAAACCAGATGATCCTCATGACAACCTCCGTCTGATATTGGTTCTTGACGTGATCTCAGTTCCGATTTCCACACCGGACGCGTTTCGTGATCTCACCTTCCGGAGAGAAGGCCCGAGGCCATTCCGATCACCACGGGCGCCACTCCGACCGCAAGGAACGCGGGAAGAAAACACAGCCCCACCGGTGCGGTGACAAGCACCGCCGCCCGTTGCGCCCGTGCGGCCGCCCGCCGTGACCGCTCCTCCCGCAGGGCCGTCGCCAGCCGTGCGACCGGCTCCGCCGCCGGCGCGCCCGTCCGCGCGGCCCGCTCCAGGCAGGCGGCGAGGGCTGCCGCACCCGGTATCCGCGCCACCCTCCCCCAGGCCGCGCCCGGTTCCCCGCCGAGCCGCACCTCCGCCCCTGCCAGCGCCAGCTGCTCGCCGACCGGGCCACCCAGCGACTCCCCCACCGCTTCCGCGGCCTCCACCGGACCGGCCCCGGCCGCCAGGCAGGCGGCCAACAGGTCCGCGGCGAACGGCAGCTGCCGCTCCGCCCGCTCCGCCGCGACCCCGGCGCCGGCCGATCCCCGGGGCATCCGGCGGCGCAGCCACCACACCCCCGACGCCGCGGCACAGCCCACCGCTGCTCCCGGCACTCCACCGACCAGCACCCACGCCGCCAGCAGCGCCCCCGCAGGACCACACCACGCGGCCGCGAGGCCCCGCACCCGCACCCCGGGGACCGGCCAGCGCCGCCGGGGCCCCGCCGACAGCAGTGCGGCGACCCTGCGGCGGGCCGCCCGCGCCCGGAGGTGCGCGGCGACCGCGGAAACCACGCCGGACACCGCCACCGCCAGGCACAGCCCGGTCCCCAGCCTGTGGACCCCGATCCCGCCCATCACCGCTCCCCCGCCCGTACGATCTGCCGGCACCACAGCAGCCCCAGCCCCTCCAGCACCCCGCCGGCCAGCAGGCAGCCCCACCCGACCGGCGTGTGCAGCAGGACGCGCAGCGGATCCGCCCCGAGTCCGGTGCCGATCAGCAGCCCGACCAGCGGCAGCAGGGCGAGCACCGCCGTTGTGGACCTGGCTCCGGCCAGCTGGGCGCGCAGGGCCTCGCGGCGGTCCCGCTCGGCCCGCAGCGCTCCTTCCAACCGGTCGAGCCCGGCGGCCAGACCCGCACCGCCGTCCACCGAGATCCGCCAGCAGGCGGCCATCCCGGCCAGCCCTTCGGCTCCGGGCTCCCGGGCCGCCTGACGCAGGGCGGCGGGCACGTCCCCGCCGAACGCGGCGGCGGCCAGCACTGCCGTCTCCGCCGCTCCCGGGCCGCCCGGGCGCGCAGCCGTCCGGCGCAGCGCCGCCATCAGGGCCTGCCCGGGCTGGGCCCCGGCCCGCAGCTCGCCCACCGCGGCCCCGCACAGCGCGATCACCTCGGCGGCCCGGGCGGAGCGGTCCCGCTCCCGCTGCCGGGCGGCGAGCCAGCGCCGCACCAGGGGCACCGCCGCAGCGCCGGCCACCAGCGGGATCACCGAGCCGCCCAGCAGGGCGACCGCGAGCCCGGCCCCGAGGCAGGCCCACTCCCGCCAGCGCGCGGCCCGCCCCCGGACGGCCGCCAGCATCCGCTCCCCGTACACCAGTCCCTCGGGCACGGCCGGCGCGCCTCCCGCGAGGACCACCCGGGCCCGCCGGGACACACGGTCGCCCCCGGCCAGCGCCCAGGCGGCCGTCCCGGCGCACAGCATCCCGGCGAACACGGGCACCGGCACCGCCCCCGCCCCGGTCACCGCGCACCTCCCAGCAGCGGGCGCAGCCGCGCCCAGCCGGACTCCTGCACGAAACCGCGGGCCGACCAGCGCAGCGCCGGTACGGTGACCACCAGCCCGGCGGCGTCCCGCTCCAGCACGTGCACCTCGGCCACCCGGCGCCGCCCGGCCCGGTCCCGGACCAGGTGGATCACCAGGGTCAGCGCGGCCGCCAACTGGCTGTGCAGGGCCGCCCGGTCGAGGCCCGCGGCGGTTCCGAGGGCCTCCAGCCGGGCCGGGACGTGCCCGGCGGCATTCGCGTGGACCGTGCCGCAGCCGCCCTCGTGGCCCGTGTTCAACGCGGCCAGGAGGTCCGCCACTTCGCTGCCCCGGACCTCGCCCACGACCAGCCGGTCGGGCCGCATCCGCAGCGCCTGCCGAACCAGGTCCGCCAGGGTGACCAGGCCCGCGCCCTCCTGGTTGGCGGGCCGGGTCTCCAGCCGCACCACATGGGGGTGGTCGGGGCGCAACTCGGCCGAGTCCTCGGCGAGGACGATCCGTTCGCCCGGCCCGACCAGCCCCAGCAGGGCGCTGAGCAGGGTGGTCTTGCCCGTGCCGGTCCCGCCGGAGACGAGGAACGACAGCCGTGCCTCCACCATGTCCCGCAGCAGCTGCTGGCCGCCGGGCGGCAGCGTCCCCGCCGCGACGAGCTCGTCCAGGGTGAACGCCCGCGGCCGCACCACCCGCAGCGACAGGCAGGCCGAGCCGACCGCCACCGGCGGCAGCACCGCGTGCAGCCGGGTGCCGTCCGGCATCCGGGCGTCCACCCAGGGGCGGGCGTCGTCCAGGCGGCGCCCCGCGACCGCGGCCAGCCGCTGGGCGAGCCGGCGCACGGCGTCACCGTCGGCGAAGGTCACCCCGGTCAGTTCCAGCCCGCCGCCCCGGTCCACCCACACCCGGTCCGGGGCCGCCACCAGCACGTCGGTGACCTCCGGATCGGCGAGCAGCGCCTCCAGGGGGCCTGCGCCGACCAGTTCGGACCGCAGCTCGGCCGCGGCGCCCAGCACCTCCGCGTCCCCCAGCAGCCGGCCCTGGGCCCGCAGGGCCGCCGCCACCCGGGCCGGGGTCGGTTCCGCGCCGGTCTCGGCCAGCCGCCGGCGCACCGCGTCCAGCAGCACGGTGCTCATGCCGTCACCCCCCGCTCGGCGGCCTGGACGAGGACCCGCCGCCAGAAGCCGTCACAGAACCGGGCCAGCGCGCCCCGCCCGTGCCCGCCCGGCGGTTCCCCCTCGGCGACCCGCCCCGGCAGGCCCACCTCGACCGGTACCTCTCCGGCCAGCGGGACCCCCAGCAGCCCGGCCACCGCTTCGGCGTCGAGCCCGCCCGGCGGTCGGCCCCGTACGACCACGCGCACGTCGCGGGCGGCCATCCGCACGCCGGCCGCGACCCGGCCCGCCGCGGCCACCGCCCGCAGCTCGCCCGGGACGACCAGCAGCACCAGGTCGAGCTGGGCCAGCGCCTCGGCGACGGCCTCGTCCACCCGGCGGGGCAGGTCCACCACGACGACCCCGCCCCGGCGGCGGGCGGCGGCGACCACCGAGCGCATCGCGGCGGGCGGCACCACCACCCGGTCCCCGCGGTCCCAGCTCAGCACGCGCAGGGCGTGCAGCTCGGGCAGGGACTCCTCCAGCGCCCCCGCGCCGACACGGCCGCGGGAGCCGGCGAGGTCCGGCCAGCGCAGGCCCTCCGCGCTCTCGCCGCCGAGCAGCACGTCCATGCCGCCGCCGAGCGGGTCGCCGTCGATGAGGATGGTCCGCTCGCCGGCCCGGGCGGCCCGGACGGCCAGGGCGCAGGCGAGGGTGGAGGCCCCGGCGCCGCCGCTGCCGCCGATGACCCCGACGGCCAGGGCGCTCCGCCCGGCGCCTTCGACCACGTCCGCGATGCGGTCGACGAGCAGGCTCTCGGCGTCGGGGAGCCGCAGCACCTCCTCGGCGCCGATCTCCACGGCGCGCTGCCATACGAGGGGGTCGTCCACGTCCCGGCAGACGAGCAGGACTGCGGGCCGGCGCGGCGCCCCGCGCACCCTGCGGGCGGCGTCGTCCCCGACGAGGACGAGCGGCGCGGACTCCCACCCGATGTTTCCGGCCGCGCCCGCGGTGCCGCCCGGCGGCCCGGCGGCGCCCCCGCCGCCGCCGTCCCGGCCGCCTCCGCTTGGCCCCGGCACCGAATGGTGCACGTAGGGCTCGGCGCCCGCCGCCGCGCACAGCCTCAGCAGGTCGTCGAGGAGCAGCGGGTCCTCGGTGACGATCAGCGGCCGGCCGGCGGCGGGCCCCGGCCCGCCCTCCGGTGCCACCGGCCTGATTCCGTCCGACCCGACGCGCTCGCGCAGTTCACACGACTTCGATCCAGCCACGGTCTCCGCCCCCTTCTCACGGCAAAATGCCGACGCCGCGGACTTCGCGGCCGGAATCACCGTGCAGGGATCCGGAAAAAGAAGTGGATCTTGCTCGAAAACCGTGGACACCGGGAGCCTTGTGAATAACTCCGTCACTCCAACAGGTGACTTCCGGAGCGCGGCGGAACCACTACGCACCGTGACGAGTCTGAAGGGGTGAGGGCCGCCACCGCGCAGGCCCGCCGAGGAGGAAGGACCGGGGGGAATGGACACGTGGCGCCGGAGGCGAGGACGCGAACCGCGTCCGGACATGCGACGACCCCCGCCGGGGGGGAGAGCGGGGGTCGTCCCCACGGTCCGACTCGGGGGGGGAGGAGCCAGACCGGGTTAGCACGGTCGCGAACGATCCGTGACTTCCATGGTGTACCCGAGAGCCTTCTCAGGCAAACCCACGCGCCACACCTTACGCCGAATGGTGGGCGCATATGCTCGGGGCGTGGAAATCCAGCCCTTGCCGCACTCGTCGCCCCGTACCGCAGCCTTCTTCGACCTGGACAAGACGGTCATTGCGAAGTCAAGCACGCTGACGTTCAGCAAGTCCTTCTACCACGGCGGCCTGATCAACCGCCGGGCCGTACTCCGCACCGCCTACACCCAGTTCATCTACCTGGTCGGCGGCGCCGACCACGACCAGATGGAGCGGATGCGGGAGTACCTGTCCGGGCTCTGCAAGGGCTGGAACGTGCAGCAGGTCCGCGAGATCGTCGCCGAAACGCTGCACGACCTCATCGACCCGCTGATCTACGACGAGGCCGCGTCCCTCATCGAGGCCCACCACACCGCGGGCCGCGACGTCGTGATCGTCTCGACGTCCGGTGCAGAGGTGGTCGAACCCATCGGCGAGATGCTCGGCGCGGACCGGGTCGTCGCCACCCGGATGGTCATCGGCGAGGACGGCTGCTTCACCGGCGAGGTCGAGTACTACGCCTACGGGCCCACCAAGGCAGAGGCCGTGCGGGAACTGGCGGAGTCCGAGGGCTACGACCTGGCCCGGTGCTACGCGTACAGCGATTCGGTCACCGACATCCCCATGCTGGAGGCGGTCGGCCACCCGCACGCCGTCAACCCCGACCGCGCCCTGCGGCGCGAGGCGGTGGCCCGCGAGTGGCCGGTGCTGGTATTCAACCGGCCGGTGCGGCTGAAGCAGCGGCTCCCCGGGCTGTCCATGCCCGCCCGCCCGGCGCTGGTCGCCGCGGCAGCGGTGGGCGCGGCCGCGGCCACCGCCGGGCTCGTCTGGTACGCCAACCGGCGCCGCTCGGGTGCGCTGGCCGCAGCCGCTGCTGCGGCCGCGGGCGCCGCCGCGGCAGCGGCCGTCTCCGCCTGAGCCGCGGCCGGTCTCCGTCCGGCCCGCCTACGCCCCCGAGCCGACCCCCGCGGTCGGCCCGGGGCCCCGACCTGCACCGACGTCGCATGTCCGGTTCGCCCGCGATCATCCCGGAAAGTAAAAAAAGCAGTCAGGGGTTCCGCTTGTCAGCGAAGCGGAGTACAAAGGAGTCACGGCCCGCGAGACCGAAGAACATCCGAGAGGATCATCTTTAAGAACGCAGCAGAGGCCCCACGGACCGATTGCAGGAACGCCGAGCACCCACGCGACGTCGACCCGTCGATTACGGGCCAGCCGCACCAGGTAACCGGGCAAAGACCCCGACCTGATGGGCACATATCGAGGACGCTTGGTAACTGGGCGCGAATGCCAGCGGCGACACCACAGCAGGACGGTGTCGCCGCAACCCCGTGTTCGGGCCGGTAACGGCGCGTACGGACGCGCCGGGCCCTTACGCCGCGCCGCGCTGCAGGGCCTCGCAGACCGCCGTCGTCTCGCGGGCACCCAGCTCCACGGCCCGCCCGCAGTGCGCGATCCACCGCGCCATGCCCTCCGGGGTCCCGGACATGTAGCCCTCGAAGGCCGCCAGGTAGGCATCCCGCCCCAGCTCCGCGTGACCGACCTCGGTCGGGCAGACCGCCTTCGGGTCGAGACCGCTGTTGATCAGCACGATGCGCTCGGCCGTCCGCGCGACCAGCCCGTTGTACGAGGCGAACGGGCGCAGCGCCAGCAGTTCCCCGTGCACCACCGCCGACAGCACCAGCGCGGGGGCCGCGGTGCCCGCGAGGACCAGCCCCGACAGGCCGTCGAGCCGGCCGGCGACCTCGTCGGCGGACGGCAGCGGCAGCTCGACCAGGGGCTCGTCCACCGGCTCGCCGGCCAGCCGGGGCCGGCCCACCACGTCGCCGTCGGCCGTCGACCCGGAGGCGACCAGGTGCAGGCGGGCGAGCACACGAAGCGGCGACTGCCGCCAGATGCTCAGCAGCTGCCCGGCCTCGGCCGTGAGCCGCAGGGCGGCGCCGACGGTGCGCGCCTCCGGGTCCGCGCCGAAGTCGGTCCGGCGGCGCACCTCCTCCAGCGCCCAGTCCGCCCCGGACAGCGCCGCGCTCCCGCGGGACCCGCGCAGGGCGGCCTCGGAGGCGAGCTCCGCGCTGCGGCGGCGCATGATCCGGTGCCCGTAGACCCGGTCCACGGCCTTGCGTACGGAGTCCACGGTCTCGGCGACGCCCGGAAGGGAACCCAGGGCGGCCAGCGGGTCGGCAGCGCTACTCATAAGTAGGGAGCCTACGCACTCCGCGCCCATAGCACCGACCCCTCCTTGGAGTGGTCTTCTTCACTCGCCCACACCACCCAAAGCGATCGAGCAGCTACGCTTCGTGAACATGAAGATCGCTTTCGTGGGAAAGGGCGGCAGCGGTAAGACCACGCTGTCGTCCCTGTTCATCCGGCACCTCGCCGCGGCCGGGGCCCCGGTCGTCGCGGTGGACGCCGACATCAACCAGCACCTGGGCACGGCCCTCGGCCTCGACGAGGACCAGGCGGCCGCACTGCCGGCCCTCGGCGCGCACCTGCCGCTGATCAAGGAATACCTGCGGGGCTCCAACCCCCGGATCGCGTCGGCCGATTCGATGATCAAGACGACGCCGCCGGGTGCCGGCTCGCGCCTGCTGCGGGTGACCGAGGACAACCCGGTGTACGACGCCTGCGCGCGCCCGGTCGCCCTCGACGGGAGGCCCGTACGGTTGATGGCGACCGGGCCGTTCACCGAGTCGGACCTGGGCGTGGCCTGCTACCACTCCAAGGTCGGGGCGGTGGAGCTGTGCCTCAACCACCTGGTCGACGGGGCGGACGAGTACGTCGTCGTCGACATGACCGCCGGCTCGGACTCCTTCGCCTCGGGCATGTTCACCCGCTTCGACGTGACGTTCCTGGTCGCCGAGCCGACGCGCAAGGGCGTGTCCGTCTACCGCCAGTACAAGGAGTACGCCCGGGACTTCGGGATCGCGCTCAAGGTGGTCGGCAACAAGGTGCAGGGCGCGGACGACGTCGCGTTCCTGCGCGCCGAGGTGGGCGAGGACCTGCTGGTCACCATCGGCCAGTCGGACTGGGTGCGGGCCATGGAGAAGGGCCGCCCGCCCGCCTTCGCGGAGTTGGAGGCGGACAACCGGCGGGCCCTGCGGGTCCTGCGGGAGGCGGCCGACGGGTCGTACGCCCTGCGCGACTGGGAGCGGTACACGGCGCAGATGGTGCACTTCCACCTGCGGAACGCGGAGAGCTGGGGCAACGCGAAGACCGGGGTCGACCTGGCGGCCCAGGTCGACCCCGGATTCGTCCTGCGGGAGGAGGCCGGCGGTGCGGCGGAAGCGCTCAGCGCGCGTCCGCATCCGCCGCAGCCGGCGCCGCGTCCGGCTCCGCAGCCGGCTTGACCCCGGCGGGGGCGGTCGGCTTGGCCGACGGCCCCGCCGTCAGGAACGCCGTCCAGCCCTCCTTCGGCGCTTCGCCGACGTCGAGGGTGCGCAGCCGCTCCAGGACCTTCGGGTCCTGCGCGTCCAACCAGTCGGCGAGCTCGCGGAAGGGCACGCAGCGGACTTCCGGGCGGGTGCAGGTGGTCTTGATGGTCTCCTCGACGGCGCGCATGTAGGTGCCGCCGTTCCACGACTCGAAGTGGTTGCCGATGATCAGCGGGGCGCGGTTGCCGGCGTAGGCCCGCTCGAAGGCCTGGAGCAGGCCGTCGCGCATCTGGTTGCCCCAGTAGGCGTGCTGCGCGGGGTCGCCCTGCGTGGTCGTCCCGGACTGGTTGACCATGTAGTTGTAGTCCATGCTCAGGGTGTCGAAGGCGCGGCCGGGCAGCGGAACGAGCTGGAGTGGCAGGTCCCACAGGCCGTCGGTCTTCTTCGGCCAGATCTGCTTGCCGATGCCGCTGGAGTCGTAGCGGAAACCGCCCATCTCCTTGGCCGCGAGCATGAAGTTCTTCTGACCCTCCAGGCAGGGCGTGCGGGCGCCGATGAGCTCCTTGTCGTAGTCGAAGGGGAGCGCCTCCATGTCCTTCGCGCCCGTGTTGGTCTTCCAGTTCTTGACGAAGGACTTGGCCTGGTTGATCTCGCTCTTCCACTCCTCGACGGACCAGGTGCCGACGCCGCCGTCGGGTCCGCAGAAGTGGCCGTTGAAGTGGGTGCCGATCTCGTTGCCCTCCAGCCATGCGGCGCGGAGCTGCACGGTGGTGTCCTTGATGTTCTGGAGGTCGCCGAAGCCGATGTCGGAGCGGCCGGACCCGTGCTGCGGGGCGGTGTAGAGGGAACGTTTCTCCTCGGGGAGCAGGTAGAGGCCGCTGAGGAAGTACGTCATCCGCGCGTTGTACTTCCTGCCGACCTGACGGAAGTGGGAGAACAGCCTCTGGCCGTCCTCGCCCGCCCCGTCCCAGGAGAACACCACGAACTGCGGCGGCTTCTCGCCCGGCTTCAGCCTGCGCACCTTCCGCACGTTCGGCTGCGGGCCGGTGTACGCGGTCGAGCCGTCGCCGATAGCCCGGTTCACGCTGCCGGGGGCCTGCGGGGCGGCGGCGCCCTTCTTCACCTGGGGGCGGGCGGATTCCGAACCGCTGCAGCCGGCGGCGCCCAGGACCAGGACCATGGCGGCCAGGCCGCCGGCGGTCTTCTTCGTGGCGGCGATCATCCGCCCACCTCTCCTCCAGTTGGACCGAGGGACTTCGCTTCCGCGCGCAACGTCCCACGTGGCCCGCCCCGGAGGCGACATGACAAGCCGTACAAAATGCTTAATCACCCGTGGGTGGGATTCTCTAGGCCATTTGCCCGTATTACCTTCCACAGGCCTTTACTCTCCATTACCTTTCGTTTACTGAGTGTTGATAATTCCGGCAGTTCTCCACCGATCCCCGCCACTTCCCGCCGCTTCATCCCTCACAGAGGAGACGGGACCCGTGACAGCCACCTTCCCCAAGCGCCCCACCGACGAGCTCGGCGACCCGCCCGACACGAAGCCCCGAACCGACTTCGCGGCGGACCTCTCCGCCTCCCTCACCGTGTTCCTGATCGCCCTGCCGCTCTCCCTCGGCATCGCACTGGCCACCGGCGCCCCGCTCCAGGCCGGCCTGGTGGCCGCGGCCGCCGGCGGCATCGTCGCCGGACGCCTGGGCGGCGCGCCGCTCCAGGTGAGCGGTCCCGCCGCCGGACTCACCGTGGTCACCGCGGAGCTGATCCAGCGCTACGGCTGGCGCACCACCTGCGCCATCACCGTCCTCGCGGGCTGCTGCCAGCTCGCACTCGCCGCCCTGCGCACCGCCCGCTCCGCGCTGATGGTGAGCCCCGCCATCGTCCACGGCATGCTGGCCGGCATCGGGGTCACGATCGCCCTGGCCCAACTGCACATCGTCCTCGGCGGTACGCCGCAGAGCTCGGCCGTGGCCAACGTCGCGGGTCTGCCCGGCCAGTTGGCCGACATCCACCCCACCGCGCTCGGCGTCAGCGTGCTGACCCTGGTCGTCCTGCTCGGCTGGCCGCGGCTGCCGGGGCGGGTGGGCCGGGGCCTGCGCAAGGTGCCGGCCGCGCTCGCCGCCGTCGGCACGGCCACCGCCTGCGCGGCACTGGCCGGGCTCAGCCTGCCGCGGGTGGACCTGCCGTCCTGGAGCAGCCACGCCCTGCCCGAGCTGCCCGAGGGTCCGGTGCTCGGACTCGTCGCCGCCGTCCTGACGATCACCCTGGTCGGCAGTGTGGAGTCCCTGCTGTCCGCGGTCGCCACGGACAAGCTGATCGCCTCCGAGCGGCGGGCGGCCGACCGGCCCCCGCGCGCCCACCTCGACCGGGAGCTGCGCGGCCAGGGCGCGGCGAACATCGTCTCCGGGGCCTGCGGCGGGCTGCCGATCACCGGTGTGGCCGTGCGCAGCGTGGCCAACGTCAAGTCCGGGGCGACCAGTCGGAAATCGGCCATGTTGCACGGCCTGTGGGTGGTGCTCGCGGCCGCGCTGCTGGTTCCGGTCCTCGACCTGATCCCGCTGGCGGCGCTGGCCGCGCTCGTCATGGCGGTGGGCGTGCAGATGGTCAACATCACCCATATGCGCAACGTCACCCGGCACCGGGAGTTCCTGGTCTACGCGGCCACGGTCGTGGTCGTGGTGCTCGGCGGCGTCCTGGAGGGCGTCGCCATCGGGATCGCCGTGGCCGTGGCCCTGGCCCTGCACCGGCTGACCCGCACCCGCATCACGGTGGAGGAGCTGGACGGCGAGCACCGCGTATGGGTGCGCGGGCAGTTGACGTTCCTCGCGGTGCCGCGGCTGAGCCGGACGCTGAACCAGATCCCGCACCGGGGGCACGTGGTCATCGAGCTGGACGGTTCGTTCATGGACCACGCGGCGTACGAGACCCTCCAGGACTGGCAGGACTCCCACCTGGCGCACGGCGGTTCCCTGGAGGTGACGGGCCGCCCGGCGGAGGAGGCCCACGGCGCCGCGGCCCTGGGCGCCGACGGCCAGGACGGGGGCGACCCGGGCGCCGAAGGGAAGGACCCCGGCCGGCAGGATCCCGACGGCCCGGACGCCGTCGCGCCCCGCACCCGCCGAGAACTCGGCACCCAGCGGGACGGCCACCACTGCTGCCGACCCTGGACCCCGTGGAAGAACCACTGCGACCACCGGACGCCGGCCCCGCGCACCCGCGGCGCCAACCGGCTGGCCAGCGGCATCACCGCCTTCCAGCGGGATACCGCCCCGCACGTCCGCGACGAGCTCGCCCGGCTGGCCCGGGAAGGGCAGCGGCCCTCGCAGCTGTTCCTGACCTGTGCGGACTCCCGCCTCGTGACGAGCATGATCACGGCCAGCGGTCCCGGCGACCTGTTCACCGTCCGCAACGTGGGCAACCTGGTCCCCCTGCCGGGCGCCGAGACCTCGGACGACTCGGTGGCGGCGGCCATCGAGTACGCGGTGGACGTGCTGCGGGTGGACAGCATCACGGTGTGCGGGCACTCCGGATGCGGCGCCATGCAGGCCCTGCTCGCCTCGGACCCGGGCGATCCGGTGACCCCGCTGGGCCGGTGGCTGCGGCACGGCCTGCCCAGCCTGCGGCGGATGCACAGCCCCCACCACGCATGGGCACGGATCTCGGGCCGGCTCCCCGCGGACGCCGTCGAACAGTTGTGCCTGACCAATGTGGTGCAGCAACTGGAGCACCTGCGGGCACACGAATCGGTGGCGCGGCGGCTCGCCGAGGGCACGCTGGAGCTGCACGGCATGTACTTCCACGTGGGCGAGGCCCAGGCGTACCTGCTGTCGGAGGGAGAGGATTTTTTCGACTGCCGGGTTTTTGACACTGTCGGCCAACACGCCTGAATCCACAGCCGCCTGACCCGATACCCTCCCGTATCCGTGCCACCGGTCGGCCCCTTTCCGCATCATGCAGCGGGAAGGGGCCGCTCGCGCGCGTGGGCCCGGCGTGCTATAGGTCTAAACCAATTCTGGGCCACCCCTTGTCACCTGGGCGTCCGACTGATGAGCTATGCCCCGGGGACACAACGGACACCCTGGGAAAGGGAGATGTCGTGAGCAACGAGAGCCTGGCCAATCTGCTCAAGGAGGAGCGGCGGTTCGCACCGCCCGCCGATCTGGCCGCCGCCGCGAACGTGACGACTGCGGCGTACGCGCAGGCCGAGGCGGACCGGCTGGGTTTCTGGGCCGAGCAGGCCCGTCGCCTGTCCTGGGCGGTGGAGCCGACCGAGACCCTGGACTGGACCAACCCGCCCTTCGCGAAGTGGTTCGCGGACGGCACGCTGAACGTCGCCTACAACTGCGTGGACCGGCACGTCGAGGCCGGCCACGGCGACCGGGTCGCGATCCACTTCGAGGGCGAGCCGGGCGACAGCCGCGCGATCACCTACGCCGAGCTCAAGGACGAGGTCTCACGCGCCGCGAACGCCCTGACCGAGCTCGGTATCGGCGCCGGCGACCGCGTCGCGGTCTACCTGCCGATGATCCCCGAGGCGGTCGTGGCGATGCTCGCCTGCGCCCGGATCGGCGCCGCCCACTCGGTGGTCTTCGGCGGCTTCTCCGCCGACGCCGTCGCCTCCCGCATCCAGGACGCCGACGCCAAACTGGTCATCACCGCCGACGGCGGCTACCGCCGCGGCAAGCCCTCCGCGCTCAAGCCCGCCATCGACGAGGCCGTCACCAGGTGCCCGCAGGTCGAACACGTCCTCGTCGTGCGCCGCACCGGCCAGGACACCGCGTTCACCCCCGGCCGCGACCTGTGGTGGGACGAGACCGTCGGCCGCCAGTCCACCCAGCACACCCCGCAGGCCTTCCACGCCGAACACCCCCTGTTCATCCTCTACACCTCCGGCACCACCGGAAAGCCCAAGGGCATCCTGCACACCTCCGGCGGCTACCTCACCCAGGCCGCCTACACCCACCACGCCGTCTTCGACCTCAAGCCGGAGTCGGACGTCTACTGGTGCACCGCCGACATCGGCTGGGTCACCGGCCACTCCTACATCGTCTACGGCCCCCTCGCCAACGGCGCCACCCAGGTCATGTACGAGGGCACCCCCGACACCCCCCACCAGGGCCGCTTCTGGGAGATCGTCCAGAAGTACCGCGTCACCATCCTCTACACCGCCCCCACCGCCATCCGCACCTTCATGAAGTGGGGCGACGACATCCCCGCCAAGTTCGACCTGTCGAGCCTGCGCGTGCTGGGCTCGGTCGGCGAACCCATCAACCCCGAAGCCTGGATCTGGTACCGCAAGCACATCGGCGGCGACCGCTGCCCGATCGTGGACACCTGGTGGCAGACCGAGACCGGCACCATGATGATCTCCCCGCTGCCCGGCGTCACCGAGACCAAGCCCGGCTCCGCCCAACGCGCCCTGCCCGGCATCGGCGCCACCGTCGTCGACGACGACGGCCACGAGGTCCCCCACGGCGCAGGCGGCTACCTCGTCCTCACCGAGCCCTGGCCCTCCATGCTCCGCACCATCTGGGGCGACGACCAGCGCTACCTCGACACCTACTGGTCCCGCTTCGAAGGCCGCTACTTCGCCGGCGACGGCGCCAAGAAGGACGACGACGGCGACATCTGGCTCCTGGGCCGCGTCGACGACGTCATGCTCGTCTCCGGCCACAACATCTCCACCACCGAGGTCGAGTCCGCCCTCGTCTCCCACCCCGCGGTCGCCGAAGCCGCCGTCGTGGGCGCCGCCGACGAAACCACCGGCCAGGCCATCGTCGCCTTCGTCATCCTGCGCGGCACCGCCAACGAAGACGCCGACCTCGTCGCCGACCTGCGCAACCACGTCGGCGCCACCCTCGGCCCCATCGCCAAGCCCAAGCGCGTCCTGCCCGTCGCGGAACTCCCCAAGACCCGCTCCGGCAAGATCATGCGCCGCCTCCTGCGCGACGTCGCCGAGAACCGCGAACTCGGCGACGTCACCACCCTCACCGACTCCTCCGTCATGGACCTCATCCAGAGCAAGCTGCCCACGGCCGGCAGCGAGGACTGAGTCCGGGCCGGGCACGTCCCCGACGGGATCCGGGCCGGGAAGGGGCATCCAGCGCGATGCGCCGGATGCCCCTTTCGCGCATAAGGTGATGATCATCCGGTTCGTTCCTGCGTACTCCTGTACGGTGAGGGAAACGTAAAGAACGCAGGTGCGCCGGGAAGTCTGGTCGGCAGCGAATTCCGCCATGCCGTCCCACCACTCCGGAGGTGTCCCCTCGTGGCCGCGCCCCGCTCCCCCGACCGCCGCAGCCGCACGTTCCTCGGCCTTCTCTCCCTGCCCGAACGGCGCTTCGTGGCCGACGCGCTGCGCACCGAGACGGTCGGCGGCGTCCTGCTCCTCGTCGCCGCGGTGGCCGCCCTGCTGTGGGCCAACATCCCCGCCTTCGGCGACAGCTACGAGGCCGCCCGTTCCTTCCACATCGGTCCAGCCGCCCTCGGCCTGGACCTGTCGCTCCAGCACTGGGCGGCCGACGGCCTGCTCGCGATCTTCTTCTTCGTCGCCGGCATCGAGCTCAAGCGCGAGCTCGTCGCCGGTGACCTGCGCGACCCCAAGGCGGCCGCGCTCCCGGTGATCGCCGCGGTCTGCGGCATGGCCGCGCCCGCGGTGGTCTACGTACTCGTCAACACCGTCGGCGGCGGATCGGCGGACGGCTGGGCGGTCCCCACCGCCACCGACATCGCCTTCGCCCTCGCCGTCCTCGCGGTCATCGGCACCTCGCTGCCGTCGGCCCTGCGCGCCTTCCTGCTCACCCTCGCCGTCGTCGACGACCTCTTCGCGATCCTGATCATCGCGGTCTTCTTCACCAGCAAGATCAGCTTCCCGCAGCTCGGCGGAGCGTTCCTCGGACTGGTCCTGTTCTGGTTCCTGCTGCGCAAGGGCGTGCGCGGCTGGTACGTGTACGTCCCGCTCGCCCTGGTCATCTGGGGCCTGATGTACAACAGCGGCGTCCACGCGACCATCGCCGGCGTCGCCATGGGCCTGATGCTGCGCTGCACGCGCCACGAGGGCGAGGAGCACTCCCCCGGCGAGCACATCGAGCACCTGGTCCGCCCCCTCTCGGCCGGCCTCGCCGTCCCGCTCTTCGCTCTGTTCTCCGCCGGCGTCGCCCTCTCCGGCGGCGCCATCGGGCAGGTCTTCACCCGGCCCGAGCCCCTCGGCGTCGTCCTCGGCCTGGTCGTCGGCAAGACCGTGGGCATCTTCGGCGGCACCTGGCTGGCCGCCCGCTTCACCCGGGCCGAGCTGAACAGAGACCTCGCCTGGCCCGACGTGCTCGCCGTGGCCTCTCTCGCCGGCATCGGCTTCACCGTCTCCCTGCTGATCGACGAGCTCGCGTTCGCCGAGGACCCGGTCCTCATGGACGAGGTCAAGGCCGCCGTGCTGATCGGCTCCTTCACGGCCGCCACGGTCGCCTGCGTCCTGCTCAAGCTGCGGGACCGCACGTACCGGGCGCTGACCGAGGCCGAGGAACGCGACGAGGACCTCGACGGAATCCCGGACATCTACGAGGAGCACACCCCGGACTACCACCTGCGGATGGCGCGGATCCACGAGGAGAAGGCCGCCGCGCACCGCCTCAGGGCCGCCCAAGCCGCTGCCGAATCCGCTGCCGGAGCCCCTGGGGAGACGGCCGCGCCGGCCGCCGCGCCGGCCGAAGGGGCGGCCGGGTCCAGCGCCGGCGACGACCGTCCGGCATGATCTGAACTGACGCAGTGACCGACGGGGGACAGCCGCCGGCCGACGACAGAGGGAGAGAGCGATGAGCGCAGTGGACCAAGGGGCGCAAGGAGCCGAGCGCACACTCGGCCAGCTGGTCGCCTCGGCCACCGCCGAGATGTCCGCCCTGGTGCACGACGAGATCGCCCTCGCCAAGGCGGAGCTCCGCGAGGACGTCCGGCGCGGGGCCGCCGGCGGCATCGCCATCTCCATCGCAGGAGTGTTCGCCCTCTTCTCCCTGCCGGTGCTGAGCTTCGCCGCGGCCTACGGGATCCACAACCTCGGGCTCGGCCTCGCCTGGTCCTTCCTGATCGTCGGTGTGGCGTTCCTGCTGCTCGCGGGCCTGCTCTCGCTCATCGCCACGTCCAAGTTCAAGAAGGTCAAGCCGCCGGAGCGGAGCATCGCCTCCGTCAGGGAGACCGCGGCCGTCCTCCAGACCGTCAAGCCGCACCCGCGGCCGGTGAGTGACCAGGCTGTGGGTGTGGCACGCTCGTCCTCATGACAGCGACCGCACCGGACCCCAGCACTCCGCCCACCACCGCGACGGCGGTGCGCCTCGACGGCCCCTGGACGCACCGGGACGTCGCGGCCAACGGGGCCCGGTTCCACGTCGCCGAACTCGGCGACGGGCCGCTGGTGCTGCTGCTCCACGGCTTCCCGCAGTTCTGGTGGACCTGGCGGCACCAGCTGACCGCGCTCGCCGAGGCCGGGTACCGCGCCGTCGCGATGGACCTGCGCGGGGTGGGCGGCAGCGACCGCACCCCGCGCGGCTACGACCCCGCCAACCTGGCGCTCGACGTCACGGGCGTCATCCGGTCCCTCGGCGAGCCGGACGCCGCCCTCGTGGGGCACGACCTGGGCGGCTACCTCGCCTGGACGGCGGCCGTGATGCGACCCAAGCTGGTCCGCCGGCTCGTCGTCTCCTCCATGCCGCACCCGCGGCGCTGGCGCTCGGCCATGCTGTCGGACGTCGGACAGGCCAGGGCGAGCTCCCATATCTGGGGCTTCCAGCGGCCGTTCATCCCCGAGCGGCAGCTCGTCGCGGACGACGGCGCCCTCGTCGGGAAGCTCATCCGGGACTGGTCCGGGCCGCGGCTCCAGGAGGACTCGGCCGAGGAGGACCTCGCCGTGTACCGGCGGGCGATGTGCATCCCGTCCACCGCGCACTGCTCGATCGAGCCGTACCGCTGGATGATGCGTTCCATGGCCCGGCCGGACGGACTCCAGTTCAACCGGCGCATGAAGATGCCGGTGCGGGTGCCGACCCTGCACCTGCACGGCTCGCTCGACGCCGTGATGCGCACGCGCAGCGCGGCCGGCTCCGGCGAGTACGTAGAAGCCCCTTACCGCTGGAGGCTGTTCGACGGGCTCGGGCACTTCCCGCACGAGGAGGACCCGGTCGCGTTCTCGACCGAGCTGGTGAACTGGCTCAAGGACCCGGAACCGGACCGCTGACCTCCGGCGCCCACGCCCCCTGCGGCGACGGGCACCTGACGGCTCGTCGGCCATATCGTCCTACGGTCCTTCAATTGCCCGGCGCATAGGCCAATTGGCCGCGCCGGACGGGGTTACCGACCTTGGCACCCGGGCACAGCTCGTTGTATGGGCTGGACGCACGACCACGGTGACACCACACACGACCGCCGCCCGGCAGTGACGCCGGGTGGGCACGGGAGGACCGGCCGCGAGGGCCGCGACCCCCACCTCGGGATTCCGCGCATCCTGCGCCGCCGGGCCCGCTGGGTGTCGGCGCGCCTGCGCCATCCGCGGACGTAGCCGGGGCGGCGCCGCCGTCGCCCCGGGCCGTACGGGCGGGGGCGTCACCCACCCGTGCGGGGTCACTCACCCGGCGGTACGGCTCACAGGGCGCAGGCCTGGCTGTCGACCCGCCGTTCGGCGGCCCTCCCGATCCGGATGTCGTCGCGGACCTCGTCCGCCGTCAGCGCGTAACCGGTGTTCGGGTCGTCGAGGGACTTCGCGAAGACGACCCCGTACACCTTGCCGTCGGAGGTCAGCAGCGGGCCGCCGGAGTTGCCCTGGCGGACGGTCGCGAACAGCGAGTACACGTCGCGGCGGACGGTGCCCCGGTGGTAGATGTCCGGGCCGTTGGCGTTGATCCGGCCGCGGACGCGCGCCGAGCGGACGTCGTACGCGCCGTTCTCGGGGAAGCCGGCGACGATCGCGTCGCTGCCGCTCACCGCGTTCTTGTCGGCCCACTCCAGCGGCGGGGCCTTCAGCTTGGGCACGTCGAGGACGGCGATGTCCCGCTCCCAGTCGTAGAGCACGACCTTCCCGTCGTACAGCTTGCCCTCGCCGCCGATCTGCACGGTCGGCTCCGTGACGCCGCCGACGACGTGCGCGTTGGTCATGACCTTGCCCGGGGCGAAGACGAAGCCGGTGCCCTCCAGCACCTTGCTGCAGCTGGGCGCCGTGCCGACGACCTTCACGATCGAGCGCTTGGCGGCCGCCGCGACGGGGCTCTGCGCGAGCGCCGGGTCGGGGGCCCTGACCTCGGTGATGGGCTCGTTGGAGAACGGGCTGAAGACCTGCGGGAAGCCGTTCTGGGCGAGGGTGGAGGTGAAGTCCGAGAACCAGGTGCCGGCCTGGTTGGGCAGCACCCGCGACACCCCCAGCAGCACCTTGGAGTTGCGGACCTCCTTGCCCAGCGTGGGCAGCGAGGTGCCGGCGAGCGCCGACCCGATGAGCCAGGCGACGAGCAGCATCGCGACGACGTTCACCAGGGCGCCACCGGTGGCGTCGAGGATCCGCGCGGGCGACCACGTGATGTGGCGGCGCAGGCGGTTGCCGAGGTGGGTGGTGAAGGCCTGCCCGATGGAGGCGCACACGATGACGACGACGACGGCGACCACCACGACCGTGGTGGACACGTTCGAGCCGTTGTCGGTCACCTTGTCCCAGACCAGCGGGAGGACGGACATGGCGATGAGGCCACCGCCCAGGAAGCCGATCACCGACAGGATGCCGACGACGAAACCCTGGCGGTAGCCGACGATCGCGAACCACACGGCAGCGACCAGCAACAGGATGTCCAGCACGTTCACGTGGGCCACCGTCTCATGCGCGCCAGTCGAGCGGGACCTGCCTGGAGCGGTCCCATGGGCGCTCCCAGCCGGCGAAGTGCAGCATCCGGTCGATCACTCCGGCGGTGAAACCCCAGACCAGGGCGTTGTTCACGGTGAATGCGGGGCCCAGGTGGCCACTGGGGTGGACGGCGGTGGCGCGGTTCTCGGGGTCCGTGAGATCCGCCACGGGCACGGTGAAGACGCGGGCGGTCTCGGCCGGGTCCACGGCGCCCACCGGGCTCGGCTCGCGCCACCAGCCCAGGACCGGGGTGACGACGAACTCGCTGACCGGGATGTAGAGGCGGGGCAGCACCCCGAAGAGCTGGACCCCGGCGGGGTCGAGCCCGGTCTCCTCCTCGGCCTCGCGCAGTGCGGCGTGCAGCGGGCCGGTGGTGTGCGGGTCGCCGTCCTCCGGGTCGAGGGCGCCGCCGGGGAAGGAGGGCTGGCCGGGGTGCGAACGCAGGCTCCCGGCCCGCTCCATGAGCAGCAGTTCGGGGCCGGCGGGGCCCTCGCCGAAGAGGATGAGCACCGCGGACTGGCGGCCCCGGCCGTCCTCGGGCGGCAGGAAGCGGCTCAGCTGGGTCGGGCGGACCGTCCGTACGGCCTCCACGACCGGGTCCAGCCAGCCGGGCAGGCCGTGGGTGATCAGGCGCAGGTCGCGGTGCCCGGCGGAGCCCTCCCCGGAACCCGGCCCGGAGTCCCGCCCCGGTCCCGGCCCGGAGTCCAGCGCCGAAGGCGCGGCCGCCCGGGCCACTCCGCTGTCGTCCCGCGTTCCGCGCGTCATAGGCACCCCTGCTCCCTGCCGTTGCTGTTGCCGGCACCGGCCCGACACCGTACCGACGCCGTACCGACACCGGGTCCCGACACCGGAACAACGTCGTCCCGGCCGGGATTGGTTCCACCGCGGGCCGCCCGCGTGGGCGGCCCGCGGGCCACTCAGACCGCCGCCGCGGCTCCGCCGAGCGGCTGGGCCGGAAGGCCCGGGTAGTCGGACGGCGGGTTCAGCCGCTGGCCGGGCTGACCGCCCTTCTCGTACTTCAGCAGCTTCTTCGCCTTCTCCGGGTCGGTCTCGCCCTCCCCGTACGCGGGGCAGAGCGGGGCGATCGGGCAGGCACCGCAGGCCGGCCGGCGGGCGTGGCAGATGCGGCGGCCGTGGAAGACGACCCGGTGCGAGAGCATCGTCCACTCGCTCTTCGGGAAGATCGCGCAGATCTCCGCCTCGACCTTCTCCGGGTCCTCCTGCTCGGTCCACTTCCAACGCCGCACCAGCCGCCCGAAGTGGGTGTCCACGGTGATCCCGGGAACCCCGAACGCGTTTCCGAGCACCACGTTGGCCGTCTTGCGGCCGACGCCCGGCAGGGTCACCAGGTCCTCCAGGCGGCCCGGGACCTCCCCGCCGAAGTCGTCCCGCAGGGCCTGCGAGAGGCCGAGGAGGGCCCTGGACTTGGCCCGGAAGAACCCGGTCGGCCGGATGATCTCCTCCAGTTCCTCGGGTGCCGCAGCGGCCATGTCCTCAGGGGTCGGGTACGCGGCGAAGAGGGCCGGCGTCGTCTGGTTGACCCGCAGGTCGGTCGTCTGGGCGGACAGGACGGTCGCGACGAGCAGCTCGAAGGGGTTCCGGAAGTCGAGTTCGGGGTGGGCGTACGGGTAGACCTCAGCCAGCTCTCGGTTGATCCTGCGGGCGCGGCGCACCATGGCCAGACGGGATTCCGTTTTCTTGGCCGAAGCTTTGCCCGAGGGCTTCGGCAGGGCCTTCTCGGGCTTCCGGGACCGCCCGGACGCCTCCTCGGGGGCTTGTTCGCCCACAGCTGAATCGGCCGCGCGCGTCACTCGCGCGGACCCCTTGGCCTGTGCTCTCACCGGCTTATTGGACACCCGGCCAGCCTAAGCCCGGCCGCCCGAACCCGCCCGGACCTCAGGTAACACCACCCCGATTGGCCTCTCGCCGCACAGCATGCCCGTACGTCCGGCATCCTTGTGATTGATCGCACTGTTTGAGGCGTCCGGCAAAATGGGGAACACGGTCCCCTGAGCTGGTCGACATAGGAGAGAGACTCGTGGACGACGTTCTGCGGCGCGCCCCGCTCTTCGCGGCGCTCGATGACGAGCAGGCCGCGGAGCTCCGCGCCTCCATGAGCGAGGTGACTCTCGCGCGCGGTGACGCCCTGTTCCACGAGGGCGACCCCGGTGACCGGCTGTACGTCGTGACCGAGGGCAAGGTCAAGTTGCACCGGACCTCCCCCGACGGCCGCGAGAACATGCTGGCCGTCCTCGGCCCCGGCGAGCTGATCGGCGAGCTCTCGCTGTTCGACCCGGGCCCGCGCACCGCCACCGCCACCGCCCTCACCGAGGTCAAGCTCCTCGGCCTGGGCCACGGCGACCTCCAGCCCTGGCTGAACGCCCGGCCCGAGGTGGCCAGCGCCCTGCTGCGCGCGGTGGCCCGCCGCCTGCGCAAGACCAACGACCAGATGTCCGACCTGGTCTTCTCCGATGTCCCGGGCCGCGTGGCCCGCGCCCTCCTGGACCTGTCCCGCCGCTTCGGCGTGCAGTCGGAGGAGGGCATCCACGTCGTGCACGACCTGACGCAGGAAGAGCTGGCCCAGCTCGTCGGCGCCTCCCGCGAGACCGTGAACAAGGCCCTGGCCGACTTCGCCGGCCGCGGCTGGCTCCGGCTGGAGGCCCGCGCGGTGATCCTGCTGGACGTGGAGCGGCTCGCCAAGCGCTCGCGCTGACGCCCGACAGCCGCTCCGTACGCGCCCGCGGTCCCGGGCCCGTACGTACGCATGCGCAGGCGCGGAAGGGGTCCTGCCCGGTGAGCCCGGGCGGGGCCCTTCGTGCTGCACCGGGGCCCCGCCCCCGCGCGCCCCGCGGCTGCGGCGCCCGGGCACAGTGGTGCCATGGAACCTCGGGGAGTGGACGCGGACGGGTACTTCGAGCGGGAGGGGTCGCCGGACCGGGTTCAGGAGGCGTTCGCACCGGTCGTCGCCGCCGCACGGACCCTGATCGCCGAGGCGTACGGGTCCCGGCTGCACAGCGCCTACCTGTACGGGTCGGTGCCGCGCGGCACCGCCCGCCCGGGCCGCTCCGACCTCGACCTGCTGCTCGCCCTGCACCACGAGCCCGCGGACGAGGACCGGGAGACCGCAGCGGTGCTGGCGCGGACCCTGGACGGGGAGTTCCCGCAGATCGACGGGGCCGGCGTGCTGCTGTACGGCCGGGACCGGCTGCTGAGCGCGCAGGAGCGGTACGACATGGGCTGGTTCCTGGCCTGCCTGTGCACCCCGCTGCTCGGCCCCGATCTGGCCGAGCAGCTGCCCCGCTACCGTCCGGACACGACGCTGGCCCGCGAGACCAACGGCGATCTGGCCGCCCTCCTGCCCCGCTGGCGGGCCCGGCTCGACGGGGCGGCGACGCCCGAGGACGTACGGCGGCTCAGCCGCGGATTCGCCCGGCACCTGGTGCGCACCGGGCTGATGCTCGTCATGCCGCGCTGGGGCGGCTGGACCAGCGATCTCACCGAGTCCGCGGAGGTCTTCGGGCGGTACTACCCGCAGCGCGCGGCGCAGATGCGGGCCGCGGCCGCGGTGGCGCTGGAGCCGGTCTCCGACCCGGCCGTGCCGCGCGCGTTCGTCGAGGAGCTCGGGCCGTGGCTCGCGCGGGAGTACGCGGCCCGGCTGGGCACGAAGACGCCGCGCTGAGCCGGTGCCGGGACCGCCCGGGGTGGTGCCGGGGCCGCCGCGGGTCTCAGCCGCGGGCCGGCAGGGCTGCCGCCAGGGCGTCGACGGCGTGCTTGGCCTCGGCCAGGCCCGCCCCGGTGGCGGCCCGGTAGGCCTTGATCGCCTCGATCGTGCGGCCCTCGCGCAGCAGCGCCCGTACCGCGTCCAGGCCGGCCGGCTCCGGCTCCTCGATGCCCAGGTGGTCCAGGAGCAGGCCCAGGCGCCGCTCCGCCCGTTCCGCCCTGCGCTCCAGCGTCTTCGTGCGCAGGGTCACCGTGGAGGCGGTCCACGCGGCGCAGGCGAGTACGGCGAGCAGCAGGATCAGCGTGTTCATTCGGGCCCCCCGGGGATCAGTCCGTGATCTTGAAGGTACTCCAGCTGGGCTCGCACGGACCATTCGGCGGCGGGCCACAGCGAGCGGTCGACGTCCGCGTACACGCGGGCCACGACCTCCCCGGGGGTGCTGTAGCCGTTCTCGACGGCCGTCTCGACCTGCGCGAGCCGGTGCGCGCGGTGGGCGAGGTAGAACTCCACGGCGCCCTGGGCGTCGTCCAGCACCGGGCCGTGGCCGGGCAGGACCGTGTGCACGCCGTCGTCGACCGTGAGCGAGCGCAGCCGGCGCAGCGAGTCGAGGTAGTCGCCGAGGCGCCCGTCGGGGTGGGCCACGACGGTGGTGCCGCGGCCGAGGATCGTGTCGCCGGTCAGGACGGCCCGGTCGGCGGGCAGGTGGAAGCAGAGCGAGTCGGCGGTGTGCCCCGGGGTGGGGACGACGCGCATCTCCAGGCCGCCGGTGCGGATCACGTCGCCGGCGGACAGCCCCTCGTCGCCGAGGCGCAGGGCCGGGTCCAGGGCGCGGACCTTGGTGCCGGTGAGTTCGGCGAAGCGGCCGGCCCCCTCGGCGTGGTCGGGGTGGCCGTGCGTGAGGAGGGTCAGCGCGACGCGCTTGCCCGCCCGCTCGGCGGTCTCGACGACCGCCCTCAGGTGGGCCTCGTCGAGCGGGCCGGGGTCGATGACGACGGCGAGGTCGGAGCCGGGCTCGGAGACGAGCCAGGTGTTGGTGCCGTCGAGGGTCATGGGCGAGGCGTTCGGGGCCAGGACGTTCGTGGCGCGGGCGGTGGCCGGGCCGGAGGAGACCACTGCGCGCGGCTGTCCGGGCAGGGCTGCGGCGTCGGTCACGACCCACCTCCGAAGCTGACGCGCTTGGTGAACTCGTCGTGGCCGGGCCAGCTGAGCACCACCTCGCCGTTCTCCAGCGCGGCCTGCGCCAGTACGGGTTCCAGGTCCTGGCCGGTGGCCGCGGCGAGGGCGTCCTCGGCGCTGCGGTACGGCTCCAGGGAGCGCAGGGTGGAGATGGTGGGCGGCATCATCAGCAGTTCGCCCGCGTCGTAGCCGTCCGCGGCGTCAGCGGGGCGGATCCAGACGGTCCGGTCGGCCTCGGTGGAGGCGTTGCGGGTGCGCTGGCCCTCGGGGAGGGCGGCGACGAAGAACCAGGTGTCGTAGCGGCGCGGCTCGAACTCCGGGGTGATCCAGCGGGCCCACGCGCCGAGCAGGTCGGAGCGCAGCCGCAGGCCGCGGCGCTCCAGGAAGGCGGCGAAGGACAGCTCGCGGGCGACGAGGGCCTGCCGGTCGGCCTCCCAGTCCTCGCCGGTGGTGTCCCCGACGACGGTGTCGGCGCTCTCCCCCGCGAGGAGCACGCCCGCCTCCTCGAAGGTCTCGCGCACGGCCCCGCAGACGATGGCCTGGGCGGTACGGGCGTCGGTGCCCAGGCGGGCCGCCCAGTCGTCGAGGCCGGGTCCTGCCCAGCCGACGAGGCGGTCCTCGTCGCGCGGGTCGACGGCGCCGCCGGGGTAGGCGTACGCGCCGCCGGCGAAGGCCATGGAGGCGCGCCGGCGCAGCATGTGCACGACCGGGCCGGCCGCGGTGTCCTTCAGCAGCATCACGGTGGCGGCCCGTCTGGGCTCCACCGGCGTGAGGGAGCCGTCCGCGAGCGCGCGGATCCGGTCGGGCCACTCCGGCGGGTACCACTGCCCTCCGGCCGGGGTGGCTCCGTGTGTCTGCTGCTGTCCCTGCTCACCGTTGGGCATGCCGGGATGCTACGGCCATCCGGCCCGATGTTCGAGAGCCACCTGCCGGGGGAGGGCCCGCGCGCCGCCGGCGTGCGGGCCCTCCCCCGGCCCCGGGGCCGGTCGGGCCCCGAGGAGGTCGGGCGTCAGGGCCGGTCAGGCCTCGGGCAGCAGCTCGACCTGGATCTCGACCTCGACCGGGGCGTCCAGCGGGAGGACCGCCACGCCGACCGCGCTGCGGGCGTGGACGCCCTTGTCGCCGAGCACCTCGCCGAGGAGCTCGCTCGCGCCGTTGAGGACGGCCGGCTGCGCCGTGAAGTCGGGGGCCGATGCGACGAAGCCGACGACCTTCACGACGCGCGCGATCCGGTCGAGGTCGCCCGCGACGGACTTCACCGCGGCCAGCGCGTTCAGCGCGCAGATCCCGGCGAGCTCCTTGGCCTGCTCGGGCGAGACCTCGGCACCGACCTTGCCGGTCACCGGCAGGCTGCCCTTGACCATCGGGAGCTGGCCCGCGGTGAACACGTAGTTCCCCGAGCGGACGGCCGGCTGGTACGCGGCCAGCGGCGCGGCGACCTCGGGCAGGGTCAGGCCGAGCCCGGCCAGCTTCGCTTCGACGGCGCCGCTCATGCCTTCTCCCGCTTGAGGTAGGCCACGAGCTGCTCGGGGTTGTTCGGGCCGGGCACGACCTGGACGAGCTCCCAGCCGTCCTCGCCCCAGGTGTCCAGGATCTGCTTGGTCGCGTGGACCAGCAGCGGGACCGTCGCGTATTCGAACTTCTTGGTCATGGGGGCGAGCGTATCGCCTGTCGCCCCGGGGAAACGCCCGGCCGGAGCGCGGCGCCCGGCTCCCGGCTCCGGCCGGGGGGAGAGGGTCCTGCGCGCCGCGGGGGCCGAATGGTTAGGCTCAGAGGCTGTGAGCAGGCTCCAGGTGGTCAGCGGCAAGGGCGGAACCGGAAAGACCACGGTTGCCGCGGCACTCGCGCTCGCCCTCGCACGCGAGGGCCGGCGGACGCTTCTGGTGGAGGTCGAGGGCAGGCAGGGGATCGCACAGCTCTTCGGGACGGAGGAGCTCCCGTACGAGGAGCGCCGGATCGCCGTCGCTCCCGGCGGCGGGGAGGTGTTCGCGCTCGCCATCGACGCGGAGCGGGCGCTGCTGGACTACCTCCAGATGTTCTACAAGCTCGGGTCCGCCGGCCGCGCCCTGAAGAAGCTCGGGGCCATCGACTTCGCGACGACGATCGCGCCCGGCCTGCGGGACGTGCTGCTGACCGGCAAGGCGTGCGAGGCGGTGCGCCGCAAGGACAGGGCCGGCCGGTTCGTGTACGACCACGTCGTCATGGACGCGCCACCGACGGGGCGGATCACCCGCTTCCTGAACGTCAACGACGAGGTGGCGGGGCTGGCCCGGTTCGGGCCGATCCACAACCAGGCGCAAGCCGTGATGAACGTCCTCAAGTCCCCGGAGACGGCGGTCCACCTGGTCACGCTGCTGGAGGAGATGCCCGTCCAGGAGACCGCCGACGGGATCGCCGAACTGGTGGAGGCCGGCCTCCCGGTGGGGCGGGTCGTGGTCAACATGGTCCGGCCGCACCATCTGGACGAGGAGGCCCTGCGGGCCGCGGGCAACGAGCAGCGGGCCGCCGTGGCCCGGGCGTTGTCCCGGGCGGGCCTGGGCGGCGGCCAGCGCGGCGGGCAGGTGGAACGCCTGGTGGAGCCGCTGCTCGCGCAGGCCGCCGAGCACGCGAGCCGGGTGGAGCTGGAGCGCGCGCAGCGGGCCGTGCTGCGGGAGCTGGGGCTGCCGACGTACGAACTCCCGCTGCTCGGCGCGGGGATGGATCTGGCCGGGCTGTACGAGCTGGCCTCGGAGCTGCGGAAACAGGCGGGCGAGGAATGAGTGAGGCCGTGGGCACGTCGTCGTCGCCGGAGCTGTCCGTGGACCGGCTGCTGGACGACCGCGACACCCGGATCATCGTGTGCTGCGGCGCGGGCGGGGTCGGCAAGACCACGACCGCCGCGGCCCTGGGCCTGCGGGCGGCCGAGCGGGGCCGGAAGGTGGTCGTGCTGACCATCGACCCGGCGCGCCGGCTGGCCCAGTCGATGGGGATCGACTCCCTCGACAACACCCCGCGCCGGGTGTCCGGGGTGGCCGGCGACGGCGGTGAACTGCACGCCATGATGCTGGACATGAAGCGGACCTTCGACGAGATCGTCGAGGCGCACGCGGACCGGGAGCGGGCCGGGGCGATCCTGGCCAACCCCTTCTACCAGTCCCTGTCGGCCGGTTTCGCGGGCACGCAGGAGTACATGGCGATGGAGAAGCTGGGGCAGCTGCGGGCCCGCGACGACTGGGACCTGATCGTGGTGGACACCCCGCCGAGCCGGTCCGCGCTGGACTTCCTCGACGCGCCGAAGCGGCTCGGGTCGTTCCTGGACGGGAAGTTCATCCGGGTGCTGATGGCCCCGGCGAAGGTCGGCGGCCGGGCGGGGATGAAGTTCCTCAACGTCGGCATGTCGCTGATGACGGGCACGCTCAGCAAACTGATGGGGGCTTCGCTGCTGAAGGACGTGCAGACCTTCGTGGCGGCGATGGACACGATGTTCGGCGGCTTCCGCACCCGCGCGGACGCGACGTTCCGGCTGTTGCAGGCGCCGGGGACGGCCTTCCTGGTGGTGGCGGCCCCCGAGCCGGACGCCCTGCGCGAGGCCGCGTACTTCGTGGAGCGGCTGGCTGCGGAGCGGATGCCGCTGGCCGGGCTCGTCCTGAACCGGGTGCACGGCAGCGGTGCCGACGGACTGTCCGCCGAGCGGGCCCTGGCCGCCGCAGACAATCTTGAGCGGGCCGGCATTGTGGATCAGGAGGCCGGGAAAGCTGGACTTCGTGACTCGGCCGCAGACGGCGTACGCGTGGAGCCGGGCCCGGACGCGGGCTCGGACGCCGACGCGGACGCGGACGAGATCGCGGCGGGACTGCTTCGCCTGCACGCCGAGCGCATGCAGGTGATCGCGCGCGAGCAGCGCACGCGCGACCGGTTCACCTCACTGCACCCCGAGGTGGCGGTGACGGAGGTGGCCGCCCTGCCCGGCGATGTGCACGACCTCGCCGGGCTGCGGGCCATCGGAGAACGACTCGCGGCCGGGGTTCCGGCCGGAGCGTAGGCGACCGTACGGCGACGGATGTACGCGGAACGGCGGGGGATCTACCCGGCCGCCGCGTACGTCTCGTACGGGACGTCCATCTCCGCATCGACATCCACGGTGAGGATGCCCGTGCTGCGTTCGTACTCCGTGCGGGCGGTTTCGAGCAGTCGCCGCCACGAGGTGACGGTGGGCCGCCGGCGCAACAACGCGCGACGCTCCCGCTCGGTCATTCCGCCCCACACGCCGAACTCGACACGATTGTCGAGCGCGTCGGCCAGGCACTCGGTCCGCACCGGACATCCGGTGCACACCGCCTTGGCCCTGTTCTGTGCCGCTCCTTGAACGAATAGTTCATCCGGATCGGTAGTGCGGCAGGCTGCCTGCGCACTCCAGTCGGTTACCCAGCCCATCCCGGCGCCGTCCTCTCCCGAATCGAGGCTCCCCCACGGCGGTAGCGGCATATTCACCGCTGCCAGTTGAGGACGTTACGGAAGGCGGGGACGGCGCAACACCCCCGTCGGGCCCAATCTTGAATGGTCCGAACGGACTATGGGTAAGCGGCAGATCACCCGACGGAGTGATCGAACGACATGCCGGACCATTCCGGCGATTCGGGTGAAATCGGTGAACCCCGGACGAGCGGCCGTCAGAGTGAGCGGCGAGATTCGGACATCAGTCCACCCCATTCGGGAAGGGTGAAAATCAAGCCGGAGGGTTGATGTTGTGCCGCACTGGTGTGACAGTTGGGGACAGCTTAGGCCAAGGCATTCGCGTGTGTCCGGCGAATGAGAACGTAGGCTGCACTCCATGGGTAAGAAGCGCTCGGGCGCCGGGCTCACGGGGCCGCAGCAGGCCGCCAAGTTCCTCGGGCTGTCCGTTCTCTCCGGAGTCGTTCTGGCAGGTATCGCCATCCCGGGCGCCGGTGCCCTCGGGCTGGCCGCCAAGGGCACCGTCGAGGGGTTCGACGAGATCCCGGCCAACCTCAAGACCCCGCCGCTCAGTCAGCGCACCACGATCCTGGACGCCGAGGGTGGCCTGATCGCCACGGTGTACTCGCGCGACCGTCAGGTGGTGCCGCTCACGGCCATCTCGCCGTACATGCAGAAGGCGATCGTCGCGATCGAGGACTCGCGCTTCTACGAGCACGGCGCCGTCGACCTCAAGGGCATCCTGCGCGCGGTCAACCGCAACGCACAGGAGGGCGGCGCCGCGCAGGGCGCCTCGACGCTCACCCAGCAGTACGTGAAGAACGTCTTCGTCGAGGAGGCCGGCGACGACGAGACCAAGGTGCGCGAGGCCCAGGAGAAGAGCCTCGGGCGCAAGATCCGCGAGCTGAAGTACTCGATCCAGGTCGAGGAGGAGCTCGGGAAGAAGAAGATCCTCGAGAACTACCTCAACATCACGTACTTCGGCCAGCAGGCGTACGGCATCGAGTCCGCCTCGCAGCGCTACTTCAGCAAGCCGGCCAAGGAACTCACCCTGGACGAGTCGGCGCTGCTCGCCGGCCTCGTGCAGTCGCCCAGCCGGTACGACCCGGTGAACGACAACCAGGAGGCGATGAAGCGCCGCAACGTCGTCCTCCAGCGCATGGTCGACATGAAGGACATCTCGCAGGCCGAGGCGGACGAGGCGAAGAAGAAGCCGGTCCAGCTGAAGGTGACCCGGCCCAAGAACGGCTGCATCACCGCCGTCAAGGGCGCGGGCTTCTTCTGCGACTACGTGCGCAACACGTTCCTGACCGACCCAGTGTTCGGCAAGACCCGCGAGGAGCGGGCCAAGCTCTGGAACCGGGGCGGTCTGACCGTCCGTACGACACTGGACCCGCAGTCGCAGGACGCCGTCAACGAGTCGATCAAGGACCACGTCAGCCAGGACGACAAGGTCGCCACGGCCGTCACCCTGGTCCAGCCCGGCACCGGCCGGGTCGTCGCCATGGGCCAGTCCAAGCCCTACGGCTTCAACAAGAACGAGACGCAGATCAACTTCTCCGTCGACAAGCGGATGGGCGGATCCAACTTCGGCTTCCCGACCGGCTCCACGTTCAAGCCGTTCGTCGCCGCGGCGGCCCTGGAGGAGGGCATCTCCCCCGGCAAGGTGTACCAGTCGCCGTACCAGATGGAGTACCCGAGCCCGGTGCAGACCTGCGGCGACAAGCCCTGGGTCAACACCAAGCACGAGCGCCTGGAGAACGAGCAGGAGTCCGAGGTCGGCCCGTACGGCATGAACCAGGCGATGGCCAAGTCGGTCAACACCTACTTCGTGGAGATGATCACGGAGACCGGCGTGTGCCCGGTCACCGAGATGACCACCAAGCTCGGCGTGATCCCGGCCGACGGCACCAAGCTGGCCGAGGTCCCGGCCATCGCGCTCGGCACCGAGGGCATGTCGCCGCTGACCATGGCCAACGCGTACGCGGCCTTCGCCAACCGCGGCACGTACTGCACCCCCGTCTCCATCGAGTCCATCACCGACACCCACGGCAAGGCGCTGACCGTGCCGAAGTCCAAGTGCGAGCGCGTGATGTCGGAGCGGACCGCCGACACGATCAACAGCCTGCTGCTCGGCGTGGTCGACTCCGGTACGGGTACGGCGGCGGGCCTGACCGACCGGCAGAACGCGGGCAAGACCGGCACCACCGACAGCCGCTACAACGCCTGGTTCGTCGGGTACACCCCGAACATGTCCGGCGCGACCTGGGTCGGCTCGGGCGGCTCCAAGCAGGTGTCGATGGAGAACATCACCATCGGCGGCCAGTACTACGACAAGGTGTACGGCGGCGGGCTGCCCGGCCCGATCTGGAAGCAGGCGGTCAGCGGGGCCCTCTCCGGCCGCGAGGCCCCGAGCTTCGTCACGGTGCCCCTGCCCGACACCGGGAACCCCGGCGGCGCCGGCAAGCCCACTCCGCCGAACAACCCGACGAAGCCCAACAAGCCGGGCAAGCCCGGCAAGCCCGGCGGCCAGGTCACGGGCGGCGGCGGTGCGACCGGCGCCGCGACGGGCGCCGCGACCGGCGGGGGCAGCACGCCGCCCAACCCGTTCCCCGGGATCACCGTGGGACCGGGCGGCGTGATCGGCGGCCGCGAGGGGCAGTAGCGGCCGGGGACGGCACGACGAACGACGGAACAGAAGCAGGACAGAACGGGGGCGGGGCCCGGTGCCGTACGGCACCGGGCCCCGCCCCCGTCGTTCCCTGCCGGTTCGTTGCTATTGGAGGTGCTTCTTGACGGCGGCGGCGACGCGCCCGCCCTCCGCCAGCCCGGCGACCTTCGGGGACACGAGCTTCATGACGGCGCCCATGGCCCGCGGCCCCTCGGCACCCGCGGCCCGCGCCTCCTCGACGGCCTGCGCCACGATCGCGGCGAGTTCGTCGTCGCTCAGCTGCTTCGGCAGGTAGGTGTCGAGGAACTCGCCCTCCGCGGTCTCCCGCTCGGCCTGCTCGGCGCGGCCGCCCTGGGCGAACGCCTCCGCGGCCTCGCGGCGCTTCTTCGCCTCCTTGGCGATCACCTTGAGGACCTCGTCATCGGTGAGGACGCGCGCCTCCTTGCCCGCCACCTCCTCCTTGGTGATCGCGGCGAGGGTCAGTCGCAGCGTGGAGGAGTGGAGCTCGTTGCGCTCCTTGATCGCGGTGGTGAGGTCGTCCTGCAGCTTGGCCTTGAGCGTGGTCATGCACATGAGTCTGCCAGGTGCGGGGGCGGTGGCGCCTTCCGGTTTTCCGGGTCTGAGACGATGGCCCCATGCGTGCGCGTTACGGAGTACCCCTGAAGGTCACCGCCGGAATCGCGGCGGTGGGGGCCGCCGGTGTGGCCTATGCCGCCGGCTTCGAGGCGCGGTCCTTCCGCCTGCGCCGGATCACGGTTCCGGTCCTGCCCGCCGGGATGCGCCCCCTGCGCGTACTGCAGGTGTCGGACATCCACATGGTCAGCGGCCAGCGCAAGAAGCGCGCCTGGTTGCAGTCCCTGGCCGGGCTGCGTCCGGACTTCGTCGTGAACACCGGCGACAACCTCTCCGACACGGAGGGCGTGCCGGAGCTGCTCGACGCGCTCGGCCCGCTGATGTCGTTCCCGGGCGTGTACGTGTTCGGCTCGAACGACTACTACGGGCCGCGGCTGCGCAACCCCGGGCGGTATCTGGTCGAGAAGCTCCAGGGCCGCCACGGGCTGAACGGCAACAAGCCGGTCGTCGGCGCCGTGCACAACCCGTGGGAGGGCATGCGGGACGCCTTCGACGCGGCGGGCTGGGTGAACCTCACCAACACCCGCGGCCGGCTGAAGCTGGACGGGCTGGAGCTGGCCTTCACCGGCCTCGACGACCCGCACATCAAGCGCGACCGCTACGAGCGGGTCGCCGGCGGCCCCGAGGCCGACGCCGACTTCTCGATGGCCGTGGTGCACGCCCCGTACCTGCGCAGCCTGGAAGCCTTCACCGCGGACGGCTACCCGCTGATCCTGGCGGGACACACGCACGGCGGGCAGCTGTGCGTCCCCTTCTACGGGGCCCTCGTCACCAACTGCGACCTGGACACCGACCGGGTCAAGGGGCTCTCCACCCACGAGACCGGCGGCCAGCGCGCCTACCTGCACGTTTCCGCAGGCTGCGGCACCAACCGCTACACCCCGGTGCGCTTCGCCTGCCCCCCGGAGGCCACGCTCCTGACCCTCACCCCGAAGGCCTAGCGGCCCCACGGGCCGCCCCGCGAAAACCGGATTTCGTCTCCGGGCGCGGGTCCGCTAAAGTAATCGATGTCGCCAGGGCGAAGGCCCGGAAACGGCGGCGATCGGGGTGTAGCGCAGCTTGGCAGCGCGCTTCGTTCGGGACGAAGAGGTCGTGGGTTCAAATCCCGCCACCCCGACAGAGTAAGACCAGGTGAGAGCCGGTGCAGGGTAATCTGCACCGGCTCTCTCTGCATCTGGGTGACCAACTGGGTGACTACGGGTTCGCTCCCCGGGGGGTCGACCCCTTCGCGTCGCCCCCCCTCGGCGTCCGCGCTCGCTTGCCGGAAGGCGAGCCGGTCCCAGCCCTGATCTTCGAACTGCTTCGAGAGCGCGTCCACGCACCTGACCGGCGGACCGATCGTCCGGCGAGACTTCTTGGCCTTGGTGGTCTTGGCGTCCCACCGGCCAGCCCCGCTGGCCGTCGAAGGCGCTCAAGCCGGCCCAGGCCGAAGCGACGCTCAAGGCCACCGAGGACCCTTCCGCACGCGGGGATGGGTGATCACCTCGCCCGGTGGGAGCGACCCGACCCGCACGGGCACCGCCGGCCCCGTTTCACGGCAGGAGCGATGCTGCTGTCGCCATCCGCCGGAAAAGCGACTTCCGAACCTCTGGGGTAAAGACTTCTGACAGGGCTCGACTGCTCCTCCTGTGCTATTCGCCTGGCGTGACGTCGGCCACCCTTGGCGCGGTCGGCCGAAGAAGCCGTGGGAGTTCCCGAGTGTTGTTATCCGCCCCTCCCTCCTTCCGCTGGCTGGTGTGATCCAGTTCTGGTATCTGCCTTTTTACAAGCCGGTCCACGAGCTCCCGCCGGTGAACGTGGTCGCCAACCTTGACGAGGTGAGGCGATGTTTCAGTACGCCGATCGCGAGGTGGCTGACGGGAAAGGGCTGATCGGGGTCACACGGCTGGGGAACATCGACCCTTTCAGCCCGAGTACAGGCTGGATCCACGGCCTTGAGTGGTACGCGCAACGGTCCCCGACGCATGCGGGGCGTCAGCGTCCCCGTACACCGGCGGCCGCGTGGACGCGGCGCCGCTCGCCGCGTGGTTCGACGCCGGACGCGGCTGCGGTCCGCCCCTGACCGGCGTTTTCCCCTCCGTCGCAACCGGACGCCCTCCCGGTCCGCAAAGGCTGGCATCTTGGGGGAATGGGTGAACTGAACGGGGTGCCGGTCGGGGTGCGGGAGTTGCAGGCGTTGGCGCTGGTCAACTACGGGCACTTCACGACCATGCGGGTCGAGGACGGGCGGGTGAAGGGGCTCGCGCTGCATCTGGAGCGGCTGCGGCGGGACTGCCGGACGCTGTTCGGGGCCGAGCTCGACGGCGAGCGGGTACGGGCGCTGGCGCGGCGGATGGCGCCGGGGCGGGGGGCCGCCACGGTGCGGGTGACGGTCTTCGATCCGGGGCTCGACCTCGGGCGTCCCGTCGCCGCCGGTGATCCGCAGGTGCTGGTCACCGTCCGGGCGACGGACGGGGCGCAGCCGCCTCCGCTGCGGGTGCGGTCGACGCGGTACGTGCGCGACGTGCCCGAGGTCAAGAGCGTCGGGCTCTTCGCCGGGCTGCACCACCGGCGGCAGGCGCAGCTGCACGGCTTCGACGACGCGCTGTTCGTCGACGCCGGGGAGGCCGTCTCCGAGGGGGCCACCTGGAACGTCGGCTTCGTCGGCGGCGGGCGGGTGGTCTGGCCGGACGCGGAGTGCCTCGACGGGGTGACCATGCAGTTGCTCA
This sequence comes from Streptomyces pallidus (ex Mingjun et al. 2026), assembly GCF_051550185.1. Classification (NCBI taxonomy): domain Bacteria; kingdom Bacillati; phylum Actinomycetota; class Actinomycetes; order Kitasatosporales; family Streptomycetaceae; genus Streptomyces; species Streptomyces pallidus (ex Mingjun et al. 2026). Next base: position 3,666,963 of record NZ_CP196181.1, read on the forward strand.
AGCAGCTCCACCCGTACGAGAGCCGGAGGGTGCGGCCGGCGGACGTCTCGGGGTTCGAGGCCGCCTTCGCCACCAACGCGGCGATGGGGGTGCGGGCCGTCCGGGCCGTGGACGCCGTCGAGCTGCCCGGCTTCGAGGGCGGGGCCGCTTCCGTGGTCGGGGTGTTGCGGGACGCGTACGCCGCTCTGCCCGGCGATCCGCTCTAGGGCCCGGCCGTCCGCAACACCTGCGCGCCACCCGCGCGCCACCGTCACAACACCGCCTCCTCGGATGCTCTTCAACAGCAAATGACCACGAGCAATCCGACGGGAGGTGACAACGATGAAGGTTTACACCAAGCCGGAGGCCAAGAAGGTCGACCAGGGCACCATCGTCGCCGCTGTCCGCTAGTAGCGACCCGCATGCCACGCCTCCCGCTCCGGGGGGCGTGGCATGTCCGCTCCCACCTCAGGAAGCCACATGTGCGGTATTGCAGGATTCGCCCACACGGACGGAAGCGCCCTCGCCGGGTCCGCCGACGCGGTTCTCCGGGACATGGCCCACGCGCTGCGCCCCCGCGGCCCGGACGACATGCAGTTCCACCACACGGAGCAGGCGTGCATGTCCTTCACCCGGCTCGCGCTGATCGACCCCGAGGGCGGCCGCCAGCCGTTCATCAGCGAGGACGGCATGGTCATCCTCGCCGCGAACGGCGAGGTCTACAACTACCGCGAGCTCCGCAAGGGCTTCGACGGGCGGGTGAAGTTCCGCAGCGACTCCGACTGCGAGGTGCTGCTGCACCTCTACCTGGAGAAGGGCCTCGACTTCCTCGACGACGTGCGCGGCATGTTCGGCATCGCCGTCATCGACCTGCGCGAGCAGCGGCTGCTGCTCGCCCGCGACCGGCTCGGCATCAAGCCGCTGTTCCTGCACCGCAGCGGCCCGACGGTCCTGTTCGGGTCCGAGATCAAGGCGCTCTTCGCGCACCCCGCCTGCCCGCGCGAGCTCGACTGGTCGCGGGCCCTCGCCGACCAGGGGCTCAGCTCCGCCCCGGTGATGACCGACGCGGAGCCGGTGACCTGGTTCAAGGACGTCGAGCACGTCCCCTCGGGCGCGATCGTCACCATCGGCCTGCGCGACGGCGCGACCCGGGTGCACCGGTACTGGGAGCTGCCCGCCCCGGCCGAGGCCGGGAGCCTGCCCGAGAGCTTCTTCGTGCGGAGCATGGGCGACCTGCTCGCCTCCTCCGTGCGCGAGTGCCTGATCGCCGACGCCGAGATCGGCGTCTTCCTCAGCGGCGGCCTGGACTCCGCGGCCGTGACCGCGCTGGCGGCGCACACCGGGCTGCACACGTTCTCCGCGCTGACCGGCAGCACCGTCGTCAACCGGGACGCGCAGTACGCCCGGCAGACCGCGGACCTGCTCGGCCTGCCCAACCACCAGGTGGCGTTCGGCGCGGACCGCATCCCCTCGCCCGACGAGTGGCGGCTGCTGCTGTGGCTGATGGAGACGCCGCAGTGCGGACCGGAGCAGTTCTACAAGAGCGAGATGTATCGTTTCGCCCGCGCCGAGCGGCCCGAGCTCAAGGCGGTGCTGCTGGGTTCCGGCGCGGACGAGTTCAGCGGCGGCTACAGCGTGGCGCTGTCCGGCGGCGGCGACTGGGAGGACTTCGAGGGCAACCTGCGGACCATGGCCCGCCGCAGGGCGCTCGGCTCGCAGTCCGCCGTGTCCGTGTGGTGGGAGGGCACCGACCTGCCGCTGCTCAGCGACGACGCGGTGGCGGCGTACGCGCCCGGGGCGGTGGACGACCCGTACGGCTCGTACCTGGCCTGGAAGTTCCGGGACATGCAGCAGTACAACTTCTGGGTCGAGGACCGTACGGCCTCCGGGAACGGCGTCGAGGCCCGCGTCCCCTTCCTGGACCACCGCATCATCGAGCTGCTGGCGACGGTGCCCCGCGCGTACCGCAAGCGGCTGTTCTGGGACAAGCAGGTCATCCGCGAGGCGGTACGGGACATCCTGCCGGCCGAGGTGATCAGCCGGCCGAAGCTCGCCTTCTACGAGGGCGAGGGCGTCCGCCACACCCACCGCACCTTCACCCGGATGCTCGCGCAGAACGGGGACGAGCTCGTCGAGCAGGCCCTGTCCTCGCCGCGCGCCGCCCAGTACCTCGACCGCGGCAACGTCCACCGCGCCCTGCGCCGGCTGGAGCGCGACCAGAGCTCGGGGCACGTGGAGCTGCTGATGCGCGTGGTCAACCTGGGTCTGCTCGACCTGATGGCCCTGGACGTCCCGAAGAGCCGGACCCCGAACGGCCCGGCCCCGTACGAGCTGCGGGTCACCGACTTCGAGGGCCCCGAGGTGCAGGAGCTGTTCCCGCAGGCCCGGATCGAGGAGACCTCGGTCTTCCGGCTGGCCGAGGGGGTGCTCGTCCTCGACGACGTGCAGGAGGCGAACACCTCGTACGTCGTGGTCGACGGCAGCATCCGCTTCGTCATCGACCACCTGACGCACGCGGACTGGCTGCGGCTCCTGCGCGGGTTCGACGGCCGTCGGCCGCTGGCACAGGCCCTCGCCGACGCGGGCTGCGAGCTGGACGCGATGCGCCCGCTCCTCGACGGCTCGCTGGAGGCGGGCCTGCTGGAGGACGTCCCCGCACCCGCCCCCGAACCCGCAGTGCACGCGCTCTGACCGCCCCGGAGCCGTGGTTCGCCCCCCATTGGAATCGGCATCCGGACGTGGATGTACGGAAGTGAACACGAGTGAGGTCAACCCGATGACAGCCCATCTCTACTGGGACGAGGTCTGGCGCACCGACAGCGGGCGCGCGGACTGGTCGCGGCCGCACCCGTGGGTCGTGGACGAGGCCGCCCGGCTGCAGGAGCTCGGCGCCAAGGACGTACTGGACCTCGGCTGCGGCGTCGGCCGGCACGCCCTGTACTTCGCGGAGGCGGGGTTCGCCACCTCCGGCACGGACGCCAGCGAGGCGGCCGTGCGGGCGGCCCGGGAGGAGGGCGACCGGCGCGGGGCCGAGCTCGCCCTCGACGTCGGCGACTTCACCGAACTTCCCTACGCGGACGACAGCTTCGACTACGTCCTCGCCTTCAACGTGGTCTACCACAACGACGAGGCGGGCCTGGCGAAGGTGCTCGACGAGGTCCGGCGCGTGCTGCGCCCGGGCGGCATCTACCAGTCCACGATGCTCTCCAAGCGCAACGGCGAGTACGGGCGCGGCAACGAGGTCAGCCCCAACACCTTCTGCCAGCCGGAGGCCACCGACGACAAGGTGCACCCGCACATGTACGTCGACGCGGCCGACCTGCTGCGGCTGCACGAGGGGTTCCGGCTGCTCAGCGCGACCGATGCGGAGCACGCCAGGCCCGGCTCGTTCCACTGGCACTGCGTCTTCGAGCTGCCCGGGCAGGACGTGGCCGGCACCCGCCACGGCCACTACGCGCAGAGGGCTGGTGCGTAGTGTCGAAGGCGGCGCGGCTGCGCGAGTTGCTGGAACGCAAGGAGATAGCGCGGATCGTCGGGTCGAGGGACGCGCTGACGGCCCTGCTCGTGGAGGAGGCCGGCTTCGACGGCCTGTGGGCGTCGAGCTTCGAGATCTCGGCGTCCCGGGCCCTGCCCGACCTCGGCCTGCTGACCATGTCGGAGCTGCTCGAGGCGTCCTCCCACGTGAACGCGGCGACCTCGCTGCCGCTGCTGGCCGACTGCGACACCGGCTTCGGCGGCAACATCAACGTCGTCCGCACGGTCGACATGTTCGAGGCCGCCGGCATCGCGGGGATCTGCCTCGAGGACAAGGTGTTCCCGAAGCGGAACAGCTTCCTCGGCGGCGGCCAGAACCTGGAGGACCCGGCCGAGTTCGCCGGCCGCATCCAGGCCGCCGTACGGGCGAGGTCCGGCAGCGACTTCACGGTCGTCGCCCGGGTCGAGGCGCTCATCGCCGGAGCCGGGCTCGACGAGGCCCTGCGGCGCGCCCACCTGTACGCGGACGCCGGCGCCGACGCCGTGCTGATCCACTCCAAGAAGGAGGAGCCCGGAGAGATCCTGGACTTCCTGCGGGCCTGGCAGGGCCGCAGGCCGGTCGTCGTCGTGCCGACCACCTACCCGCACTGGGACCTCGCCGAGGCGGAGGAAGCCGGCGTGTCGGTGGTCATCTACGCCAACCACGCGCTGCGCGCCTCGGTCTCCGCGATGCGCGGCGTGCTCAGCGAGATCCGGGTGGCGGGCGGCACCGGCGGCGTGGAGGACACGATCGCCCCGATGAAGGAACTCTTCGGCCTGACCCAGGTCAGCCGGTGGGAGGAGCGGAGCGCGTGATCAGCGCCGAATTCTTCTGCGCGGAACTCGACCGGCGCGGCTTCGGGTTCTTCAGCGGGGTGCCCTGCTCGTACCTGAAGGGCCCGTTCGCGCTGCTCGAACAGCGCGGCAGCTACGTGCCCGCGCCCAACGAGGGCATCGCGCTGTCCATGGCAGCGGGCGCCGAGCTGGGCGGCACCAAGGCGGTCGTCCTGGCCCAGAACTCGGGCCTGGGCAACCTCCTCGACCCGCTGACCTCGCTCACCATGGCGTACGAGATCCCGCTGCTGCTCTTCGTGAGCCTGCGCGGCTGGCCGACCGCCGAGGACGACGAGCCGCACCACGCGGCCATGGGCGCCGGGACCATCGGCGTCCTGGAGGCGGTCGGGGTCGAACACGGCATCCTCGACCCCACCGAGGAGAGCCTGGCCGGGCTCCTCGACCGCGCCGAGGCGGCCCGCCGCGCCCGGCGGTCGTTCGTCGTCCTCGTCCCCGCGAAGACCGTCGGGACCTGCCAGGTGCCGGCCGGGGAGTCCGCGGCGCGGATGGACCGGCAGGAGGCGGTGGCCGCGATCGCCGCGCACCTGGACGGCGCGCTGGTCTACAGCACGACCGGCATGATCAGCCGCGAGCTGTTCGGCGTCCGCGACAGCGCCCGCCACTTCTACATGCAGGGCTCGATGGGCCACGCCATCGGCCTCGGCCTGGGCACCGCGCTCAACCGGCCCGACGAACGGGTCGTCGTCGTCGACGGCGACGGCGCCGTCGTGATGCACCTCGGCGGGCTCGCCCTCGTCGGCGAACGGCGCCCGGCGAACCTGACCCACTTCGTCCTCGACAACGGCTCGTACGACTCCACCGGCGGCCAGCGCACCCGGGACACGGCCCTGCGCTGGGACGAGCTGGCGCTCGCCGCCGGATACCGCACCGCGCACATCTGCCGCACCGCCAAGGAGGTCGACGCCCACCTGGCGGAGATCGCCGGGCGGCCCGGCCCGCACCTGGTGGCCCTGGAGATCGGCCGGGGCGGGGCCACCCCGCCGCGGGTAACGTCGGCGCACACCAACGCCGAGGTCCGGGCACGCTTCCAGGCCGCGGCGGCGAACGACGCGCGGAAGGAAGAGTCTTGACCGTCATCGCCCACGTCAGCGACCTGCACCTGGACCTCGGGGAGCGCGCCACCGAACGCGCCCGGAAGGTGCTCGGCTACCTGCGGGAGATCCCCGGCCCGGTGGACGCCGTGCTGGTCTCCGGCGACATCGCCGACCACGGCACGGACGAGGAGTACGCGCAGGCGCGCGAGCTCCTCGACCTGCCCTGGCCGGTCCTCGTCCTGCCCGGCAACCACGACCGGCGCGGGCCGTTCCGGGCAGGGCTGCTCGACGGCGAACCGGAGGACGACGAGCTGAACCAGGTCGTCCGCACGCCCGGGGCCGTGTTCGTGCTGTGCGACTCGACGATCCCCGGCAAGGACGAGGGTGTGCTCGCCGAGACCACCCTGGACTGGCTCGACCGGGCGCTGGCCGCCGAGGACGGCACCCTGCCGGTCCTCGTCTGCTTCCACCACCCGCCGGTCGACCTGCACACCCCGCACGTGGACCGGGTCCGGCAGTTCGGCGAGGACCGCCTCGCCGAGGTGCTGGGCCGCCACCCGCACGTCGTCGCCCTGCTGTGCGGGCACGCGCACGTCGCCGCGGCCACCACCTTCGCGGGGCTGCCGCTGCTCGTGGCGCCCGGGGTGGCCTCCACCGTTCCGCTGCCCCTGGAGGGCCGCCCCGTCGTGGACTTCGAGCTGGCACCGGCGCTGGCGTTCCACGTGCTCGACGGCGACCGGCGGCTCGTCACGCATTACCGGGCGCTGGGCTAGCCGTCCCCGGAGACTGAGAGAAGGCCATGAGAAGAGTCCTGATCGCCAACCGCGGTGCGATCGCGGCCCGGGCCGTCGACACCTTCCGCACGCTGGGATGGTCGCCGATCGCCGTCGCCGCCGTCTCGGACCCTCAGCGGCTCCACACCGTCGCCGCCGACGGTCACGAATGGCTCGACGGCACCGGGCTCGCCGGGACGTACGACCACGTCGGCCGGATCGTCGCGGCGGCCCGGCGCTGCGGCGCCGACGCGGTGTACCCGGGCTACGGGGCGCTCGCGGAGGACCCCGCCCTGCCCGAGCGGCTGGCCGAGGCCGGCATCGCGTTCATCGGGCCGACGGCCGGGGTGCTGGCGGCGGCTCAGGACAAGGACCACGCCGTGGCCACGGCCGGCCGGCTCGGCCTGCCCGTGCTCCCGCACGCCACGGGACGCGAGGCGATCACCGGGCTGGTCGGGGAGATCGGCCTGCCCGTCATCCTCAAGCCGGTCACCGGCTGCGGGGGCCTCGGCGTGCGCATCGTGCACACCGAGGCCGACGCGGCCCGGGCCCTGGCCCTCATGGACGCCGGCGACGGCGACGACTGGTACGCCGAGCGGTACGTGGACCGCGGCCACGTCGTCGGCGTCACCGTCGCCGTCGACGCCGCCGGCACCGTGCATCCGCTCGGTGAGCGCGAGAGCCTGCTGGTGGACGGCAGCATGAAGCTGCTGGAGGCCTCGCCGGTGCAGGGCGTGGCCCCCGGGCTGCTGGAGCGGATGCGCGCGGACGCGGCGAGGCTGGTCACCGGGATGGGCCTGCGGGGCGTGGCCACCGTCGAGTTCATCGTCGGCGCCGGCAGCCACTGGTTCCTGGAGGTCAACGGCCGGCTGCCGCTGGCGTACCGGATGTGCGAGGCGCAGACCGGCCGGGACGTGATCGCGCTCCAGACGGAGCTGGCGCAGGGCGCCGTGCTCGCCCCGGGGGCCTTACGCGTCGACCGGGAGGTGCACTGCCTGGAGGCCCGGCTGTTCATCGAGCCGGGGCCGGACGGGCGGGGAGGCCTGATCACTTCGCTGACGCTGCCGCCCGAGCCGGGGGTGACGTACAACTGCGCCCTCGACACGGGCAGGCCGGTCGTGCTCGACAACATCGTCACGCAGGTCCTGGCCTGCGCGGACAGCAGGGCGGCGGCGGCCGGAGCGGTGCTCCGGGCCGTCGAGGGCAGTGGGATATCGGGGGTCGCGCACTGCGCGGAAGAGATAGCCGTGTGGCTGCGCGGCTCCGGGATCGTCCCGGAGCGTGCCGGCAGCCAGGCCTTGGGAGTCTGACATGAACAGCAACGACCCGTTCGCACCCGTGCGGCACGCCGTCGACCGCGACCTGGCCACCGCCGTCGCCGCAAGCAGCGGCGACCCGGCCTCACAGCCGTGGTCCGGGGAGTTCGGCGACACCGTACGGGACCTGGTGCGGCGTCATCTGGACGCGCGACCCGGATACTTCGTCCTCGGCGGGCTCGACCACCTGGACGAGGAGCAGGCCCGCCGGTTCACGGTCGCCGTGTCGCGGCTGGCCGGCGAACTCCTGCCGCAGGACGGTGCGGGAGCGCTGCTGCGGGACGTACGCGACCGCGGGGTCAGGCTCGGCGAGGGCGCGACCGGCCGCTACTCGGACAGCCGGCAGGGCGGCAGCCTGCACACCGACGCCGCGCACCGCCCGGGGCGGCTTCCGGACATTTTCACGCTGTTCTGCTATCGGCAGGCCGTCAGCGGCGGATCCCTGGTCCTGGTGCACGTCGCCGACCTGCTGGACATCCTCCGGGACCACCCGCAGGAGCTCGCCACGCTGCGGCTGCCGGTCCACTTCGACACCCGCGACGACACCCCGGGCGTGCCGCTGACCACCGAGCGGCCGGTGTTCGTGCACCGGGGCGGGCGTGAGCGGATGTACTACCTGCGCGACTACATCGAGATCGGTCACCGCCACCCGCACGTCCCGCCGCTGACCCCCGAGCAGGTCAAGGCGCTGGACCTGCTCGACTCGCTGCTCGACCGGCGCGACCTGCAGACGCACGGGCGCCTCCGGCCCGGCGAGATGATCTTCATCGACAACCGGTCGATCGTCCACGGTCGGACCGCCTTCCAGGACGACGCGCCGGTCGACGGCAGCGGCGGCCGGCTGATGCTCCGCACCTGGATCGGGTTGCCAGGACAGGAGGACGAAGGGGCGGGAGCCGACCGGTGACACCGGTCGTCGCCGAGCTGGAGCGGCTGGGCCTGGCCGAGTTCCTGGCCGACGTCCCCGGGGACGGGGTCGACCGCCTCCAGTGGGCCGCGGGCCTGCGCGGCCTCGACGGCGGGCTGCGCACCGTCGCCGGGTTCCTCCTGCTGGGGGAGTCCGCCCGCGCCGAACTGCTGCCCCCGGCGCTGCGCGGCGCCCTCCCGGCCCTGGTCGAGGGCGGGGTCGCCGCGTACAGGGGGGACGAGGTGCAGCTGGTCGACGTCAGCCTGTTCCGCGTCGGCGGGGTCTGGCTGTTCGCGGAGCCGCCGAGCCCCTTCCCGGTGCGGCACTACTTCGGCCGGGACTCGGTCGCCCTGTCCCGCCGGATCGGCTACCCGCCCGGCGCGCGGGTGCTGGACCTGTGCTCCGGGCCGGGCTTCCAGGGGCTGGTGGCCGCCCGGCAGGGCGCCCCCGCGACCCTGGTGGAGCTGCTGCCCGGGACGGCCGCGGTCGCCCTCCTCAACGCGGAGCTCAACGGTGTGGCCGACCGGGTGGAGGTCCTGGTGGGGGACCTGTACGCGCCGCTGCCCGCGGACGCGGAACCGTACGACCGGGTCGTCGCGAACATCCCCTTCCTGCCGACCCTGTCCCCCCGCGGCGAGGAGGCCGCCCACGAGGGCGGCGCGGACGGTTTCAGCGTCGGCCGCCGCGTCCTGGCCGGACTCCCACGGCACCTCGCCCCCGGCGGCACCGCCCACCTCACCGCACTGCTGCTCCAGAGCGACCGGGGGCTGGTCGCCGAGGAGGAGCTGCGCGCCTGGGCGGCGGAGCACGGCTGCGGCCTCACCGTCGCGCTGACCGACCGGATGGCGGTGGACGCCGACTCCGACCTCGTGCAGACCACCGTCTCGGACCACCTGGAGTCCGACCCGCTGGCCGGGCCGGAGGAACTGACCGCGGCCGCCGCCGCCATGTACGCCCGGCACGGGGCGACGGCCGCCCGGCTGGCCTATCTGCGCATCGACCACGGGATGGCCGAGTTTCGCGTGTACGACCGTGCGCACGGCTGAAGCTGACTAGCGTGACCTGCAACTTCGACCACGAACCGGAAGGACGTGCGCGGTGACGGCTGGAACGGCGGGGACGGCAGGGGCGGCGGGAACGGCAGGGGCGGCGGAGACGGGAACGGCAGAGGGGGCAGACGGGGCGCGACCCGAGGTGCTGGAGCTCGGCTCGATCCGCGAGGCGCAGCCCGCCGAGTGGGACGCCCTCGCCGGGGACGCGGCGCTCTACTCCAGCCACCGCTGGCTGCTGTACGGCGAGGAGCTCGCCGACTCCACCTCCCGGCACCTGGTCGCCACCGCCGGCGGCGCGTACGTCGCGGCCCTGCCCACCCACCGCTTCACCGGGAAGGTCCCGCACTTCTACGACCCGGCCGTGCTCTTCCCGGGCGCCGCCGAGCCCGCCACGCCCGAGCGGCCCCTGCTGCTGGGCGGCACCCGCCTCGGCTACACCAGCGAGGTCGTCGTCGCCCCCGGCACGCCGGGTGCGCTGGCCGGGGCGGGCACGGCCGCCCTGCTCGACCGGTTCCGGGAGCTCGGCGCGGCCGACGGCGCGCTGACGGCCCTGCTCTACCTGACGGACGGGTCCGTGGAGCGGCTGCTGCCGCTGCTGGGCCCCCGCGACCGGGTGGTGATGATGGACGCCACCGCCGTGCTGCCCGTCCCCGAGGACGGGATGGAGGGCTACCGCACCCTGTTCACCGCGCGGCAGTTCAAGTCCCGGCGCCTGGAGATGCGGCGGTACGCGGAGGCCGGCTGCCGGACCGAGGTGCAGCGGCTGTCCGAGTGCCACCACCTGCTCGGCCCGCTGTCCGCGCAGGTGCTGCGCCGGTACGGGCACCCGGTCACCGACGAGAGCGAGTCCGAGCGGTTCGCCCAGCAGGCCCCGCTGTTCGACGACGACTGCCGGGTGCTGACCGCCTGGCAGGGCGACCGGATGGTGGGCTTCACCCAGTTCTTCTTCTGGGGCCGGACCATGTACGCCCGCTCGCACGGACTGGACGACTCGATCGGCCGCGAGGCCAAGCTCTACTTCAACCTCACCTACTACGAGGCGGTGAAGTACGCGGCCGAGCACGGGTACCGGCTGCTGGACCTGAGCTGCGACGCCTTCGAGGCCAAGGTGACGCGCGGCGCCCGGCTGCAGCCGCTGTGGGGCGTCGTCCTCGACGCCCCCTGGTCCGGGCCGGTCCTGGACCGCGTACGCGCCGAGGAGAAGGCCCGGCGCGAGGAGTACGCCTCCCACGACGCGGGGATCGAGTCCGAGGTGGCCCGGCTGGTGGCCGCCCGGGGCTAGGACCCGCCCGCAGCCGCGTACCGGGCTCCGCCCCGGCGCCGCCCGCCCGGTCGGCCGGTCAGCCGGTCGGGCGGGGCTCCGCCTCCCGCAGCCCCCGGCCGCGTTCGGCGATGGCCGCCACCGGCGGCACCGCCGCACCCGCCGCCACCATGATCGCGACGAGGGCGATCCAGCCGACCGGTCCCGCGCTCAGGCACAGGGCGTTCAGGACCGTCGGCGCCACCGCCCCTCCGATGCCCACCCCGACGGAGAACACGCCCTGGTACTCGCCCTGGGCGTGCTCCGGGGCCAGGCCGAAGGACAGCGCGTACTCCCCCGCCGTGAACAGCATCTCGCCGAACGTGAGCGCCGCGGTGCCGACCAGGACCAGCCCCATCGCCGTGTACGTGCTCACGTGCGCGGCGGCGAAGACCAGCCCCATGGCCGCCGCGATCACCGGCCCGCTGCGCCGCATCGCCAGCGCCCCGTCACGCGGGGTCTCCACGCCCCTGGCCACCCTGGTCTGCAGGAGCACCACCAGGCCGCAGCTGAGGGCGAAGACCAGCGACACGGTCCAGCGCGGCGCGTCGGTGTACTCGGCGATCCACACCGGCATCAGCACGGTCATGAAGACGTCGAACATCACCAGGGTCCCCGCGAGCATGCTGACGGCGAGGAACGGCTTGTCCGCGAGCGCGTGGCGCTGTCGGCCGCCGGACTCCCGGGGCACGGGCGGCAGGTGCGGGAGCCGTGCCACCAGCAGCGCCGCCACCAGGTACGACACCACGTCCGCGCAGATCGCGATGGTGTACGCGGTCCGGGTGTCGGCCTGGAGTGCGAGGCCGCCCAGCAGCGAGCCGGAGACCATGGCCAGGTTCTGCAGGGAGTAGATCCGCGCCCGGTAGGCGACCTTGTCCGGGCCCCCGACGTACGCGATGAGGGCGCCGCTGATCGCGGGGAAGGCGCCCCGCCCGAGGGCGATCAGGGTGATCACCACGAGGAAGCCGCCCATGCCGTCCACGGTCAGCAGCGCGGCGGCGGCGCCCGCCTGTGCCACCAGCCCGGCGATGCCCACCTCGCGCGGCCCGAACCGGTCGGCGAGCCGGCCCACGATCGGGCCGGCGGCCAGCCCGGCCAGGCCGGCGGCGGTCAGCCCGAGGACGACGTTGCCCGTGGACAGGCCCACGGAGCGGACGAAGAACAGCACCTGCAGGGGTGCCCAGCTGCCCGCTCCGAGGTAGCGCACGAACAGCGCGGCCGCGAGGCCGCGCCGCAGGCTCCGCCCGTCGCGTGCCATCAGTGTCCGACCGGGGCGTCGGCCGCCGGGCGGGGGTTGACCAGCACGCCCAGCTTCGGCGCGAGCAGCTTGCGCAGCTGCTGGGCCGCCGCCTCGGCCGTGTTCGCCCGGACGACGTCCCAGCCGTGCTGCCCGGCCCACTCCAGCATGACCTCCCGTACGGCCGCCTGGTGGGTCAGGAAGCTCTCCGGCCGGCATTCGGGGTCGCGGCCGCACTCGTACGGGGTGATGTCGCCCTTCTTGCGGCGCAGCGCCTCCTCGGGGGTCACGTCGAAGAAGACGACGGTGTCCACGGGCGCCATCGCACCCACGATGCCGTCCACGAGCTCCTTCGGGCAGCCGGCGAGCAGTTCGGTGGCCGCGTGCTTGATCCAGTAGCCGTCGAGGACGACGAGGTCCGCCTCGGCGGCCCGGGCGCGCTCGGCGGCGAAGGAGTTGAGCCAGGCGAGGAAGAGCATGCGGGCCGGGTTCGGCATCTCGGCGATGCAGACGCGCAGTTCGTCCAGGGTGGTGCCGCGCAGGAAGCGGGCCTGCGGGACCTCCGCCTCCTCGAAGACCTGCCACTTGCCGGCCAGGGCGAACGACAGGCCCTGGCTCTCGGCCCACGAGCGCAGGCGCTTGACCTGCGTGCTCTTGCCGGCGCCGTCGGGTCCGTCCATCGCAACGATCACTGTTCATATCCCTTCGGAAGATCCGCCACGGGCGTCGCCGTACGGAAGTCATGCGCTGCCGCGGTGGTTGCGGTGCTTCGGGTGGGCTCGGGTGGTTTCAGTCTGGCGCGGCGGCCGGGCCCGGCGCGGAGACGGGGCCGGGGAGGGGCCCGCGGAGGGCCCCGCCGAGGGCCCGCTTCCGCACGGCCGGTCAGTACGCGGCGAAGTACTCACGGTGCTCCCACGCCGTGACCTCGCCGGGCCCGGTCGGCTCGGCGGCGGCCGACCACTCCTCGAACCGGGCCACCTCGCTGCGCTTGAGCTGCACCAGGCAGTCGTGGAGCTGCTTGCCGAGCAGGTCGCGGGCCAGCGCGCTGTCCTGCATCGCGGTGACCGCCTCGGCCAGGTCACCGGGCAGGGGCGCGGCCGAGGGGGCGTGCGGGTCCTCGGCGGGCGCGCCGGGACGCAGCCCGCGCTCGATGCCGTCCAGGCCGGCGGCGAGCTGGGCGCCGAGGTAGAGGTACGGATTGGCGCAGGGCTCGCCGAGGCGGTTCTCGACGTGGGTGGACTCCTCGCCGGGGCCGCCGAGGACGCGGACGAGGGCGCCGCGGTTCTCGGCGCTCCACACGACGCGGTCCGGGGAGAGCGAGAACTGCTCGGCGAGGCGGCGGTAGCCGTTGACGGTCGGCACGCAGAACAGTGCGGTGCCGGCGGTGTGTTCGAGGAGCCCGGCGAGGTATCCGAGGCCCAGGTCGGAGAGCGGGCCGCCGCCCCCGTCGGGGACGAACGCGTTGCGGTCGGCCGCGGTGTCGAACAGCGACTGGTGCAGGTGCCAGCCGCTGGCGTCGAAGCGGTCGAGCCGGGGCAGGGCCATGAACGAGGCGTGGTGGCCGAGCCGGGCGCAGACCTGTTTGGCGACGGTGCGGAAGAGGAGCATGGCGTCGGCGGCGTCCAGGGCGTTCATCGGGCTGAAGGTGAACTCCAGCTGGCCGGGCCCTGATTCGTGCTCGACGGTGCGCAGGGGCAGCCCCAGCTCGCGGACGGCGCGGGCGAGCGGGGCGACGACGTGCATCAGCCCGTCGGTGAAGCTGTCGAGGTTGAACTGGTAGCCGCCGTTGACGGGTTCGACGGCGGGTGGCTCGCCCTGGACGCCGAAGCCGCCGACGGCCGCGGCGGCCGCGCCGGGCGCCGGTGCGGCCAGCCGGGTCAGGTACCACTCCACCTCCAGGCCGACGACGGACTGCAGGCCCCGGGCGGCGGCGCGCTCGCACTGGCGGCGCAGCACGGCGCGGCTGGACAGCGGGTGGGGGCTGCCGTCGCGCAGGTACTCGTCGGCGATGACCCAGCCGGTGGCCGCCTCGGTGTACGGCAGCACCTTGAAGGTGAGCGGGTCGGGGACGATCAGGAAGTCGCCGCCGCCGGTCAGTTCGGGGATGCCGATGCCGCCGCCCGGCGCGAACAGGTCCACGCCGAGGGCGTGCCCGGTGTCGAAGAGGAACGGGCCCGGGCTCATGTCGATGCCGTTGCGCAGGGCGGTGCGGAAGGCGTCGACGGTCAGGGTCTTGGAGCGGACCAGCCCGTGCGGGTCGCCGAAGCCGACCCGGACGAAGTCGAGGGTGGCCAGGGTGCCCTCGATCGCGTCCGCGGCCGCCCGCTGGGCGTCGCTCCACAGCCCGTGCCGGGCGACGAAGCCGACGCTGCCGGTGGCGAAGCGGGCGTAGCGGGGCGTGCCGGGGCCTTGTGGGGATCTGGTCTGCGTCATCGTGTTTCCTCTTCCGGACGGTGCTGCGCGAGCGCCGGGTACCAGTGGTGCCAGGGGCGGTCCTGCTCCAGCTGGCGTGCGGCGGCGAGGACGGTGCGGTCGGCGTGGCGGGCGCCGACGAGTTGCAGGCCGACGGGCAGCCCGTCGGGGGACAGGCCCGCGGGGACGGACACGGCCGGCTGGCCGGTCAGGTTGAAGGTGTAGGCCTCGGGCGCCCAGGCCAGCCAGGACAGGGCGCCCTTGCGGACCGGGTCGGCCGGCTCGTGCCGCTCCGCGGCGAACGGGGCGACGCCCACGGTCGGCATGGCGAGCAGGTCGTACCGCTCCATCAGGGCCTGGGCGTCGGCCCGCAGCCGGCTGCGGGTCTCGTACGCCTGGGCGAGGCGTACGGCGCTGAGGCCGCGCCCGTACCGGATGACCTCCAGCCGGCCGGGGTCGAGCCGGTCCGCGACCTCGTCGAGGTCGGCGGCGTGGGCGGCGGCCTCCCAGCCGGCGAGGATCGTCTCCAGCGCCGGGTACGGGTCCTCGAACGGGGGCGGGATCTCCTCGACGGTGTGGTCCCGGCCGGCGAGGACCTCCACGGCCCGGCGGGCGACGGCGGCGGTGCCGGGCTGCGGGGCGGGCTCGCCGAGCGAGGGGATCCAGCCGATCCGCAGCCCGCGGAGCCGCCCGGCCGCGGCGTCCAGGTCGGCGGCCGGGTCGCCGCCGGGGCCTGCGGCGAGGCCGGCGGGCAGCCCGCAGGACAGCGGGTCGCGTACGTCGGGGCCGGACATCACCTGGGTGAGCAGGGCGGCGTCCGCGACCGTCCGGGTGAGCGGGCCCAGGTGGGACAGCTCCTCGGGGCTCTGCGGCAGGTACGGGATCCGGCCCAGCGAGGGCTTGAAGCCGACGACCCCGCAGAACGCGGCGGGGATGCGGATCGAGCCCGCGCCGTCGGTGCCGGTGGCGCCGACGCCGACCCCGACCGCCACCGAGGCGGCCGCGCCGGCGCTGGAGCCGCCGGGGGTGCGGGTGAGGTCCCACGGGTTGCGGGTGGGGCCCTGGAGCCGGTTGGCGGAGGCCGCGCTCCAGCCGCCCTCGCTGGTGTTGGTCTTGCCGATGACCACGGCCCCGGCGGCTCTCAGCCGGGCCACCGCCGGGGCGTCCCGGTCGGGGACGGTGTCCGCGTGCAGCAGGGAGCCGCGGGTGGTGCGCAGGCCCGCCGTCGGTGTGAGGTCCTTGACCGAGACCGGCATGCCGAGCAGCGGCCGGTCCCGCCAGGCGGCCGCCCCGTGCCGGTGCAGGAGCCGGTCGGCGCCGGCGGCCTCGGCCGTCGCCCGCTCCCGGGCGACGGTGAGGAACGCCCCGAGGTACGGCTCCCACTGCTCCAGCAGCGCGAAGGTGGCCGCCAGGTGCTCCGAGGGGAGCAGGCTGCCGTCCGCGTACCGGGCACGGAGGGTGCGGGCGTCGGCGAACCGCGGGTCAGGCGCCATGGAAGTCCCGGTACCAGCCGTTGTCGAAGTCGCCGACCTCCAGGCCCCGGTCGGCGGCCGCCTGGTGGAGCAGGGCCTGCATGCGGCCCGTGACCATGGCGGCCCGCAGCTCCGGCAGCTCGAACTCGTCGCCAGTGGTGCGCAGCAGCCGCAGGTCGTACAGGCCGGGCCGGTACGCCCCCTCCAGCACGATGCCGAGCGGTACGCGCAGGGCGTGCCGGACGCCGAAGGTGACGTGCCCGGTGTGGTGCTGGTCGGACCAGTTGGTGATGTCGGCCGTCATCGGCGCGAAGAACCAGTCGTCGCGCCGCGGGGTCTGCTCGGTCCAGGACATGGTGTGCGGCAGGTAGTGCCAGGTGTTGTAGCGCATCCGCGCGCTGTACGCGGACAGGGTCCTGGCGAGGGCGGCCCGGTCCTGCGCGAACCGGTCGGCGAAGTCCCGGCCGGGCGCCACGCAGCAGTAGAAGTCGCGGGTGGCCAGGGCGACCCGCGCCTCGGCGGGGACGGTGCTGTGCAGGGCGGCCACGCTCCTGGGTCCGCGGCCCATGGCGACGTCGCAGTCCAGGGCGTCGGCCGCGGTCGCGAAGAAGCGGTGCAGGAACCCCTCGTACGGGGTCGTGAACCCGGCCGGCGCGGCCTGCCGCACCACCTGCCCGACGACCTCCGCCGCGTGGGCCGCGGCGGCCGCGGGAGGGGCGTCGGCGGGCAGCGGCCGGCCGGCGGTCTCCGCCAGCAGGTCGGCCACCGGGCGGGGGAGCTCGTCCCAGGACGGGGCCTCGGGCATGATCCGCTCCCGCTTGTGCAGGGAGGCCCCGTTGATCTCCCTGTATAAGACGGCCCCCCGGTCGAGCAGCCGGGCCCGCCCGGCGGCGCAGGCCGCGGCGAGCAGGTCGAGCGCGGCCCCGGTCGGCTCGCCGGCCACCTCGGGGACCTCGGCGCCGTACGCCCCGATGCGCTCGCGCAGGAAGCCGGCGAGCAGGTCGGGGGCGAGCTGCACGCCGTTGAACTCCTCGGCCCGGACCGGGGACCCGGAGCTGATGAGGGCGTGCAGGCACACGACGAACACGGCGTCCTCGGGGGACCACTGTGCGGCGGGCGTCCGCCGCAGCACGGTCAGCACGGAGCCCTCGGCGTCGGGTGCCATGGACCGGCCGGGCAGGTTGCTGAACCGGCCGAGGTTGCTGTAGCAGCGGTCGCCGACGTACAGCAGCACGGGTGCCATGTGGACCAGGGCGTGGCTGGTGGCGTCGATGCGCCGGCGGACCGCCTCGGGGTCCTGCTGGGCGAGCCAGCGGTGGACCTCCTCGAACTGGAGCCGCTCTACGTCCCGGGCGAGGGCGAAGAGCCGGCCCAGGGACTGCGGGCGGGACTGCCACTTGAGGGTGCCGAGGGCTTCGGCCCCCTCGCCGCCGGACGCCGGCCGGGTGCCGGCCGGGACGACGCGCAGCCGGCCGGTCTCGGTCAGCATCAGCAGGTCCCCGGCCCCGTCCGCGGCCGCGTCGTCCGCGCCGTCCGATCCCGCGTCGGCGGTGTCGGCGGACGGTCCGGCGGCCGGGTCGGCGGAGGGGACGAACCCGGCGGCCTGCGACTCGGCGAGCTCGGTGTACACGCGCTCGCCGAGCCCCATGGCCGCTCGGCCGACCTGCTCGGGGACCATCCCGTCCAGCGTGGCCGCTATGCGGATGGCGTCGGCGGCCAGCGAGCAGCCTCGGGCCCGCGCGGCGGCCGCCGTGACCTGGGCATCGAAACCGGGCGTCTTCAGAAGCATGGTCGTCACCTACGGAACGTGATTCGACGGCGGTTCGGGACCGGGAAGCAGCCTCCGGTCCCGCGGCGCCCGGCCTCAGCCGAGCGCATCGAGGGTCCAGGCGGACTCGTGCCGGGTGAACCCGACGTGCGGGTAGTAGTCGACGGCTGCGGGCGCCGACAGCAGCACGAGCTTGGCCTGCGGTGCGGCCTCGCGGGTGGCCCGGATCAGGTCCCGGCCCACGCCCTGCCGCTGGAACTCGACGTCCACGGCGATGTCGCTCAGGTACGTGACGTACGAGCCGTCGGTGACCGAGCGGGCGATGCCGACGAGGCGGCCGTCGAGGCGGGCGGTGATCACGAGGTTGGCGCCCGCGAGCATGCGGGTGAAGCGCTCGACGTCCTCGATGGGGCGGCGCTCGCCGAGGGTCGACGCGCGGTAGAGGGCGATCACCTCGGTGACGTCGAGGCTGGCACCGACGACGGGCTCACACTTCCACATGGCTCTGCAGCTCCTTGCTCAGTTCGTTCAGTCGGGACTTCAGGTGGTCGCGGTTTCCGAGGAAGCGCCGCGGGTCGAACTGCTCTGCGGTGACCACGACCCCGCGGGCGGCGAGCCGGTCGGCCAGGGCCGACTCCTGCTCCCACGCCTCCGTGGCGGCGGCCTGGACGAGCCGGTAGGCCTCCTCGCGGTCCCGGCCCCGGGCGACCAGGTCCAGGAACACCTCGGAGCTGTAGACCAGGCCGCGGGTGGCGTCGATGTTGCGGGCCATCCGCTCCGGGAACACCCGCAGCCCCCGCAGCAGTTCGACCGCCGACACCAGCTGGTAGTGGGCCGCGGTCAGGCTGTCGGGGAGGATGACCCGCTCCACGGAGGAGTGGGCGAGGTCCCGCTCGTGCCACAGGGCGACGTTCTCGTACGCCGCCCCGGCGTTGGCCCGCAGGATCCGGGCGAGGCCGCACAGCCGTTCGCTCGTGGTCGGGTTGCGCTTGTGCGGCATCGCGCTCGACCCCTGGTAGGCGCTGGTCCGCGGCTCGTCGACCTCGCCGACCTCGGTGCGCTGGAGCATCCGCATCTCCAGGGCGAACTGCTCCACGACGGCCCCGGTCACGGCGAGCGCGGACAGCAGCTCGGCGTGCCGGTCGCGGGCCACGACCTGGGTGGGCACCGGCTCGACGCCGAGGCCGAGCTGCGCGCAGACCCACTCCTCGACGTACGGGGAGATGTGCGCGTACGTGCCGACGGGGCCGGAGAGGGTGCCCACGGCGACGGCGGCCCGGGCGGCGGTCAGCCTCCTGATGCTGCGGTCGACGGCGAAGGCGTGCACGGCGAGCTTCTGGCCGAAGGTGGTGGGCTCGGCGTGGATGCCGTGGGTGCGGGCGATGCAGACGGTGTCCCAGTGTTCGAGGGCGCGTTCCACGAGCAGCTGCGCGAAGCCGCGGGCTGCGTCCAGCACGAGGTCGCAGGAGCGGGCGAGGAGGTGGCCGAGGGAGGTGTCGACGAGGTCGTAGCTCGTCATGCCGTGGTGCACCCAGCGGGCGGACTCCGGCGGCATCGTCTCGGTGTACGCGGCGAGGAACGCGAGGATCTCGTGGTCGCGGGTGCGCTCCAGCTCCCTGATCCGCTCGACCGCGGGGACGGGGGCGCGGCGGATGTCGTCGAGGCTGGCCCGGTCCACGACGCCCAGCTCCACCTGGGCGGTCGTCGCCAGCACCTCGACCCGGGCCCAGGTGGCGTACTTGTTCTCCTCGGTCCACAACGCGGCCATCTCGGGCCGGGAATAGCGTTCGATCACGGTCGTTCTCCTCGGTTCTCCCCCGTCGCCGCGGGACCGCGGGCGGTGCGCCTCGGGTGGTGCGGCGGGGGCGGGTGTGGGGGAAAGAGCTGGATGAGGCGGGTGCAGTACGTACGGACGGAGGGGGAATGCGCGGGTCGGGCGGACGTGCGGGCGGGCCGGGTGTCGTGGGCGTACGGGGCGGGGCTGCTCAGGCCGTGAAGCCGAGCTCCGGTGGCAGTGCGGCGGCGGCCCGGACGGCCGGGCCCGGAACGGGTGCGGTCGGGGTGGCGCGCAGCGGGACGAGCGCCCCCGCGGGGCGCGCGTACCAGGCGGCCAGCGCGTCCTGCACCGCGCCGTGCCGGCTGTGCACGGAGTCCGCGTCGAAGGTGAGTTCCCGCGCGTAGAGCCGGACCAGCCCGTGGTACGAGAAGTGCACCCCGCTGCCCTTGACGAAGTCGGCGTCCAGCAGGTGCTGGGCGGTCAGCCGTTCGAGGATCTCCTCGGTGCGGTCGTCGGGCAGCCCGAGCGCGGCCGCCGCCACCCGCACCGACACCGAGGCCATCTCCAGCAGGCTGAGCAGGCGGAAGGCCCGCTGCTCGGGGGCGGCTAGGGCGGCGTAGCCGACGGCCAGGCTGTCGCGGACGCTGAGGTCGCCGACCGCCAGCTCGTCGAGCCTGCGGCGCTCGGACTCCATGCGGCGGGCGAGCTGCTCCAGGCTCCAGTGCGGGCGCTCCAGCAGCCGCGCGCCGACGATCCGGACGGCCAGCGGCAGCCGGCCGCAGTACCGCACCAGGTCCCGGGCCGCCCGCTCCTCGGCGGCCAGCCGCTCCCGGCCGATCATCCGGCCCAGGATGTCGAGGGACTCCCCCTCCGAGAGCAGGCCGAGCCGGACGTGCCGGGTGCCGCCGAGGGTCGACAGCATCTCCAGGCTGGTCACCACGGCCGCGCAGGTCGGCGAGGCCGGCAGCAGGGGCCGTACCTGGGCCTCGTCGCGGGCCCCGTCCAGGACGACCAGCACCCGCCGGTGGGACAGCAGCCCCCGGTACAGGGCCACTCGTTCGGCGAGTCCCCCGGGCAGGGCCGCGGGGGCGACGCCGAGGGCGCGCAGCAGCTCGCCGAGCACATCGGCCGGCTCCCGGAAGCCGTGCCCGTCCTGGAGCTCCGCGTACAGCTGCCCGTCGGGGAAGACGGGGCTCACGGCGTGGGCGAGGCGGACCGCCATGGTGGTCTTGCCGACCCCGGCCGCCCCGTACAGGTCGAGGGTCTGCGGCCCGGTGCGCTCGCCGCCGTCCCGGGAGACCTCCCGCAGCCACCGGCCCAGCTCCGCCTCGACGGCGGGCCGGGCGAACTCCGCGAGGCGCGGCGGCAGGGTGTACGGGGAGGCCGGGCCCGGGGAGCCTGCGCCGGCGGCTGCGCCCGCGCCCGCGCCGAAGGCCGGTGCGGCGGGCTCCGGCCGGTCCGGCGCGGACTCCGGCCGGGCGGCGGGTCCGGCGAGGATCTGCCGGTGCGCCGCGCGGAGCTCTGCGCCCGGTTCGACGCCGAGTTCCTGCGACAGCAGCCGGCGGGCCTCCTGATAGGTGCTGAGGGCTTCGCCCTGGCGGCCCGCCTTGAACAGGGCCGTCATGAGCCGACCCCATGCGCTTTCCCGGAAAGGGTGCTCGGATACGAGGGCCCTGAGCCGGGGCAGCACTTCCGCGTACCGGCCCACTGCCATTTCCGCGTCGGCCCAGTTTTCCGTCGCGTTCAACCAGCGTTCAAGCAGGGCGGCCCCGTCCCCCTGTTGGAGGTATTCCGAGGGGATGTCGACGAGCGGGGTGCCCTTGGTCTGTTCCATCGCCTCGCGGAACAGCCGGGCCCGCTCGGCGGGTTCGGTGCACGCCTCGGCCTTCTTCAGCAGGGCGTTGAACCGGTCGAGGTCGAGCCGCCCGCCCCCGGCCTCGACGGCGTAGCCGGAGGCCCGGCTGACGACCGCGTCCGCGCCCAGGACCTTGCGCAGGCGGGCGATGTAGCCCTGGAGCGTCTTGCGCGCGGTCAGCGGCGGCTCGCCGCCCCAGAGCTGTTGGATCAGCTCCTCCGCCG
Source organism: Streptomyces pallidus (ex Mingjun et al. 2026) (assembly GCF_051550185.1). Classification (NCBI taxonomy): domain Bacteria; kingdom Bacillati; phylum Actinomycetota; class Actinomycetes; order Kitasatosporales; family Streptomycetaceae; genus Streptomyces; species Streptomyces pallidus (ex Mingjun et al. 2026). Next base: position 3,688,437 of record NZ_CP196181.1, read on the forward strand.
TGAGCGTGCGGCCCGCCCGCAGCAGCAGGGACGCCAGGACGACCCGGTGCTTCGCCTGCGGAATCTCGATTAACTCTCCGGCCCGCCGTACCGTCAGCGGACCGAATACATCGAACTGGAGATCGTCCAGCATGTGATGCCCCCGATATTCAAATCCACGGGCCGCGAACAAGGGGATCCCTGCCCCGTTCGGCCCGGCGCCGGGAATACCGCCTCAGGCCTCAGGCGATTTTCACGACATCGTGTCGCGCGAGTTCCGTGAAAAGCTCCACGATGTCCGGGACGACGGACTCCTGATCGATGTCGTATTCCTCGGCGATCAGTGCGGCGATGTCGCGTACCGTCCGCTTCCCGTCGATCCCCCGCCAGATCGAGACGGCGGGGCCGGTCAGCTCGAAGAAGTGCTCGTACCCTCCGACGACCATGACGCCGCGGTGGTTGCGCATCTTCACGTTGAGCGGGAGGGAGGCCACCGAGTCGGGGCCCACCGCGGTGCTGTCGTCGAACGGCATCAGACCGACACCTCCATGGAGATCCGCTGGCAGACGGCGATGGTCTCCTCGATCCACTTCTGCGGGTCGTCCGGGTCGAAGGAGCGCATGGTCTCGATGGCCCAGTACGCGTCGAACGGCAGCAGCTCCGGGTCGAGGATCTCCATCCGCCGGGCGCGCCACTTGGGCCACAGGCTGCCGAACTGGCCCAGGCTCGCGGCGAGCGCGTCGACCGCGTGGTTGAAGGCGTTGCGGCTGGCGATGACCGCGCTGTGCAGGTCGCCGCGGGCGATCTGGCCGGCCGTGTCCTCGGTGTAGCTGTCCGCCTGCTTCAGCGAGTTGACGATCAGCACGGACCGGTGGGCCGACGCGGCGAGCCGCTCGCGGGTGCGCTCCAGCCACGCGCCGTCGTCGGCGGCGGCCGCGTAGGGCAGCCGCTCCAGCATGGCGATCTCGTGGTAGCTGAGGGTGCGCCAGCTGCCCTGCTCGTCGGCGAACTGCTCGCGGGAGACCTTCGCGAGGACCTGTTCGAGCTGGGAGGAGGTCCAGTACTCGACGTCCCAGCGGCGGCCGTCGACGAAGGTGCCCTCGTACTGGAGCGTGTTGGGCTCCAGGGCCACGTGGTTGGTCTCGTCGATCGTGCTGGTCCAGACGTCCTTGGTGACCACGTGGACGTCGAGGTCGCTGGTCGGGTTGCCCCAGCCTCTGATCAGGGAGCCGCTGGCGAACACGGTCTCGTACGCGGCCGGGAGCAGGTTGCGGCTCTCCAGCTCGGCGATTACCCCGGAGGTGTCATACGTCATGAGGCACGGCCCTTCCCCGTATCGGCCCGCCCTGTCCGAGGTCGTCGGAGGCGACGGGCATGGTTGCGCGTCGGGCGCCGCGACGGCGTCCGAGCGGCCGGCAAGCCCCGGAATGGTGATCACTGATTCCGCGGCCCAATTCCGGCACACCGAAAATATCGGCTGTCCGGTTTCGGACTCTAGCAATGATCGTTAACGCCGCGGCAGTCCGATTGATGCGACGTCAGTCACAGTACATGACCCTTGAACTTTCTTGCAGGCCAGCAGTATTGACGACTCCTCAGAGGTTTCTCAAGACGGCCGTTGGCGGAAATTCCACTTTACAGACTGCGGGATTTGGTGCCGGTCTGGAAAAAATAAGGGAATCCGACACATCCCACGGCGAACACCGCGGCGGGGCCTAACCGGCCGGGAATGCCGTGCCACAGGACGAGTCACACCACCGGCACGGGCCGCGGGACACGCCGCGGCCGGCCTCCGGACGGTGGCCGCAGGGGACCGGCCGGCCCGCGAACGCGTACCGGTTCTCGCCAGCTGTCAGCGGTCGGCAGTCAGCGGTCAGGCGTGAGGCGTCAGGCGTCAGGCGTCATCCGGAGACGAAGCAGAACTCGTTGCCCTCCGGGTCGCGCATCGCCTGGAACGAGCCCTGGTCGTCGGTGACCGGGCCGCCGACCGCGGTGGCGCCCAGCTCCACGGCCCGCGCCGCGGCAGCGGCCACGTCGTCGGCCGCCAGGTCGAGGTGGAGCCGGTTCTTCCCGGCCCTGTCCTCGGGCACCGGCTGGAACGCCAGCCGCGCCACTCCGGGCAGCTCCACGTGCGACCAGCCGCGGGCCCGGTCGACCGGCTCGGCCTCCAGCAGCCGCGCCCAGAACCGGACCAGTTGCGCCGGCTCCCGGCAGTCCACGACGATCTGGTGCAGGCGGATGCGCATGGCCGCGAGCCTACGCCCCGGGGGCGGCACCGGGGAGCCGGGCGGGCCGGTCACCCGGATCGCGCCGCGCGCCCTGCTCGTCCCGCCGGGCTACTCCCGGGCGGCCAGGGCCGCCAGCTCCGCCCGGACCAGCTCCATGAAGACCGCCGAGGCGGCGACCTCCACCCCGCGCCCGGCGGCCACCGCCCGCAGGTGCTCCAGGACCCCGCCGACGGTGGTGTGGGGGCCGACCGGGCGCAGCAGCCACAGCCGGCCGGGCGGCCGGGGCGGCAGGCCGAGGGCGGCGACGGCCTCGTCGGTCTCGCGGTCGAGGTCGTGCAGGTCCGGGTCGGGCAGCGGGGCGGCGTGCACCCCGGTGATGTGCCCGTGCCCGTCGAGGCGGGTGTCCACCGCCCAGTGCGTGGACCGGTCGGGGATCCAGGTGCGGGCCTGCGGGGGCCAGACGTACGGCAGGAACACCCAGGCCGCTTCCTCGGGCGCGGGCTCCCAGCCGAGCACCTCCAGCTCGCGGACCTCGGGCAGCCGGTCCGGTTCCTGTTCGCTGCGGCCGCTGCGGCGCCGCGCGAGGGGGTGCGGTGTTCCGTCCTCGTCCCACGACATGGCCGAGAGGCTACCGGCGGGCCCGACCCTCCCCCGGCCGCGCCGCGCGGCCGACGCGGTGTCACCGATCCTGCTCCTCAGGGGAGTTCGCCCTGTTCGCCGTGGGGACGGCCGAAGTCCACCTCGGCCGGCTCCTCCCCCGGCCAGGACAGCAGGGTCGGCGCCGGCGGCGTCTGCGCGACCACCTTCCCGTGCGCCACGACGTACCGGGGCCGGACCTGGCGGCGGATCGCCTCCGTCGGGGTGGGGGCGGGCAGCACGACGAAGGAGCCGGCCGCGCCCTCGGCGATCCCGTACTCGGCGGCGGTCAGCCCCAGGATGCGCGCGGCGCGGTCCGTCACCATCGCGTACGCCTCCGGGATCTCGTCGGCGCCGGTCAGCTGGGCGGCGTACAGGCCGACGAGGGCGGTCTGGAGCGGGTTTCCGGTGCCCAGCGCGTTCCACGGGTCCATCACGTCGTCGTGCCCGAAGGCGACGTTGACGCCGGCGGCCAGCATCTCCTTGACCTGGGTGAGGCCGCGCCGCTTGGGGTAGGCGTCGAAGCGGCCCTGGAGGTTGAGGTTGGCGAACGGGTTGGCGACCAGCCCGATCCCGGAACGGGCCAGCAGCCGCTGGAGTTTGAGGCTGTACGCGCCGCCGTAGGAGCCCATCGCCGTCGTGTGCGAGGCGGTCGCGCGCTCCCGCAGCCCGGAGCGCAGGGCGAGCGCGGCCAGCACCTCCACGAACCGGGAGTGCTCGTCGTCGATCTCGTCGCAGTGGGCGTCGACGCGCAGGCCGTGCTCGTCGGCGACGGCGAAGGCGATGCCCAGGGACGCGACCCCGTCCTCGCGGGTGTCCTCGAAGTGCGGGATCGCCCCGACGACGTCGGCGCCGCGGGCCGCGGCCGCGCGCAGCAGCGCCTCGCCGTCCGGGAAGGAGAGGATGCCCTCCTGGGGGAAGGCGGTGATCTGGAGGGTCATGAACTCCCGGACCCGGTCGCGGACCTCCAGCAGCGCGTCCAGTGCGGTGAGCTGCGGGTCGGTGACGTCGCAGTGGGTCCGCACGTGCAGGACGCCCTGGGCGGCCTGCCAGCGCAGCACCTCGGTGGCCCGGGCGACGACGTCCTCGCGGGTCAGGGTGCGTTTGCGGGCGCTCCAGCAGGCGATGCCCTCCCACAGGGTGCCGGAGGCGTTGGGGCGGGGGTCCCCCGCGGTCAGGGCCGTGTCCAGGTGGATGTGCGGTTCGACGAAGGGGGCGGTGAGCAGCCCGCCGTCCGCCTCGACGAGCACGCCGGCGGCCGGCGGCGCGGAAGGATCGGCGGCGGCGCCGTCCGGGGAGATCCGGGCGATCCTGCCGTCCGGGCCGACCCGGACCTCGTACAGGCCGGGGCGCAGCACACCGGGGCGGTCGGCGTGCAGCAGCCGGGCGCCCCGTACGGTCATCCGCATGGGGCCAGCGTAGGGCCCGGCGGGGTCAGCCGCGCTTGGCCTGGGACTTCTGCTGCATGCCTCTCGTCTTCGCCGACAGGGACTGCGCCTCGCGGGCCGCGGACTTGGCGCGGGCCTCGGCGGCCGTGTTCTTCGCCCGCTCGTGCTCCCGCTCCGCGGCCTGTGCCGTACCGGCACGCGCCTTCTTGGCCATGACCTGATCCTCCTCCGGCATCGCACGGCGTACGTCCCTCCACTGTCCTCCCGTGAGGGGCGGGCGGCATCCGCAGCGGTCCGGCGGTGTGCCGGTGGAAGCGGTGTCCGGCCGGCGGACGCACCCGATCGGGTTACATAGGGGGTATGACTGACAACACGGCCACGGGCATGCCCGACTGGGAGAAGCGCTTCCGGGCGCCGCGCGTCGCACTGCCCGACTGGGCCGAGGACGCCCCGCACCGCTCGCTGTTCGTCTCCAACGCGACCGGGACCTACGAGTTGTACGCCTGGGACCGCACCACCGGCACCCAGCGGCAGGCCACGGACCGGCCCAACGGCACCACCGACGGCACGCTCTCCCCCGACGGGGAGTGGATCTGGTGGTTCTCCGACACCGACGGCGACGAGTTCGGGACGTGGGTGCGCCAGCCCTTCGCGGGCGGCCCCGACGAGCCGGCCGCTCCCGGCCTGAAGCCCTCGTACCCCGCCGGGCTCGCCATCGGCCGGGACGGGACCGCGGTCGTGGGCCGGTCCACCGACGAGGAGGGCTCGACCGTCCACGTGGTGCGGCCGGGCGGCGCGGAGCCGGTGGAGATCTACCGGCACCGGGAGTCGGCGGGCGTCGGCGACCTGTCCCGGGACGGCACGCTGATCGCGATCGAGCACACCGAGCACGGCGACGCCATGCACGCGTCCCTGCGCGTGGTCACCCTGGACGGCACCACGGTCGCGGAGCTGGACGACTCCCGGGGCGGCACCGTCGAGCTGGGCCTGGAGGTCCTCGGCTTCGCCCCGGTCGCCGGCGACACCCGGCTGCTCGTCGGCCACCAGCGCCGCGGCCGCTGGGAGCCGATGGTGTGGGACGTGGCCGCCGGCACCGAGCAGGAGCTGGCGCTGGACCTGCCGGGCGACGTGAGCGCCGAGTGGTACCCGGACGGCTCGGCCCTGCTGGTCGAGCACGGCTTCGAGGCGCGCAGCGAGCTGTGGCGCTACGACCTGGCCGCGCGGGAGCTGACCCGGGTGGAGACCCCGCCCGGCACGGTCTCGGGTGCGACGGCGCGGCCCGACGGAACGGTCGAGTACCAGTGGTCCTCGGCGGCCGAACCCGCGGCGATCCGGTCGACGGCGGGCGGGGTGGTGCTGGAGCCGCCGGGCTTCCGGGCGCCCGGCTCGGTGCCGGTGGAGGACGTGTGGGTGGAGGGCCCGGGCGGGCGGATCCACGCGCTCGCGCAGCGGCCGGTCGGCCACGGCGAGGGGCCCTTCCCCACCGTGTTCGAGGTGCACGGCGGTCCGTCCTGGCACGACTGCGACGCCTTCGCGGCCGGCCCGGCGGCCTGGCTGGACCACGGCTTCGCGGTGGTCCGCGTCAACTACCGGGGCTCGACGGGGTACGGCCGGGAATGGACCGACGCCCTCAAGCACCGGGTCGGGCTGATCGAGCTGGAGGACATCACCGCGGTCCGCGAGTGGGCGGTGGCCTCGGGCCTGGCCGACCCGGCCCGGCTGGTGCTCTCGGGCGGCTCGTGGGGCGGGTACCTGACCCTGCTGGGCCTCGGCATGCAGCCGGAGGCCTGGGCGGTGGGGCTGGCCGCCGTACCGGTGGCCGACTACGTGACGGCGTACCACGACGAGATGGAGGCGCTGAAGTCCCTGGACCGCACCCTGTTCGGCGGTACGCCGGAGGAGGTTCCGGAGCGCTTCGCGGCGTCCTCCCCACTCACGTACGTGGACGCGGTCCGGGCCCCGGTGCACATCGCGGCGGGCGTGAACGACCCACGCTGCCCGATCCGGCAGATCGACAACTACGTCGACCGGTTGGCGGCGCGCGGCGCGGTCCACGAGGTGTACCGGTACGACGCCGGGCACGGCTCGCTGGTGGTGGAGGAGCGGATCAAGCAGGTCAGGATGGAGATCGACTTCGCCCTGAAGCACCTGCCCCGCTGAACCGGGTCCCGGGCGGCGGGGCGGCGAACCCCCGCCACCGTGATCGCGGTGCACCCCCCGTACGGTGGTGGGGTGCACCGGTTTCTCCTGACCCCGCGCTGGTGGGGGATCAACGTCTTCGTGGCGCTCGCCGTTCCCGTCTGCCTGTTCATGGGGACCTGGCAGCTCGGCCGGTTCGAGGACCGCGTCGAAACCCACCGGCAGGCGAACGAGGCGCGCCCCGCCGAGGAGGCGGCCGCGCCGCTGGACTCGCTGCTGCCGGTGGACAAGCAGACCTCCGGCCGGCTCGCCTCCGTCGCCGGGCAGTACGCCGAGCAGCTGCTGGTCCCGGAGCGGCGGCTCGACGGGAAGGCCGGCTTCTACGTCCTGACCCTGCTGAAGACCGACTCCGGCAAGGCCGTCCCCGTGGTGCGGGGCTGGCTGCCGGGCACGGCGGACCCCGGCCGGGCACCGGCCGCGCCGACCGGGCGGGTCGAGGTGACGGGGGCCCTGCAGGCCTCGGAGACCTCCGGCAGCAAGGGCGTGCACTCCCGGGGCGGGCTGCCGGCCGGGCAGCTCGGCGTGATCGGGGCGGCCTCGCTGGTCAACCTGGTGCCGTACGAGCTGTACGACGCCTGGCTGACGGTGCAGGCCCCTGCGGACGGGCTGACGCCGGTGCCCGCTCAGGCGCCGAGCAACACCGGTCTGGACCTGAAGGCCTTCCAGAACCTGGGCTACACCGGCGAGTGGTTCGTCTTCGCCGCGTTCGTGCTGTTCATGTGGTTCCGGCTGTACCGCCGCGAGGTGGAGACCCTGCGCGACGCCGAGGCCGGCCTGCTGCCCGCCGACGGCGCGGCGGCCGGCTCCGGCGCGGGGGCCGGGCCAGAGCGACAGCAGGTCAGGGCTTCTGCGTCGGGTCCAGCGGAATGACGCCGGTCCGGTAGACCGTGCCCCCGCAGGCCGCCGGGATCGTCGTCCGGGTGGTCGGCGCGGGCGCGCCCGGCACCGCCGTGGCCGGGGTGTGGGACACCGCCACACCGGCGCCGTCCGCGGCCGGGCCGGCGGTTTGGCCCCCCGGTTCCGCCGCGGCCGTGCCGTCCGCGGAGCGCTGCTCCTGCGGCGCGCCGCCCGCCGGGGGCTTGGACGCCGCGTCGGGGGAGGCGGCCGGGCAGGACATGCCCGAGGGCACCCAGGCGAAGCGGACCTCGTACGCCGCGTACGGCTGGAGCACCAGCGACGGCGCCTCCACCGCCGGGTCGGGCAGCCCCGGGGCCGCGTCGCCCGCGGTGTGGCCGACCACGGTGACCCCCGAGGCCCCGCCGGGCGCGGAGGGGCCCAGGGAGGCGGCGGTCACGGTGTCCGGGCCGGCGACGCTGCAGCCGCGGGCCGAGACGTTGGTGACCTTGAAGCTGCCGTAGACCTTGCCGTCGGCCTCCGGGGCGCGCGCGCTGGCCTGCACCCCGAGCTGGTCCGCGCCGCACCCGGGGGCGGCCGGGGAGGCCAGAGGGGGCATCGGGCCGTTGGAGGCCCCGGCCGCACCGCCCTGGCCACCGGTCCCGGACGGGTCGGCGCTGCCGCCGCCCGGCGGGGACCCGGTGGTCGCGGGGTCGGCGCCGGCGACGGCGCCGCCGGCGGCTCCGGGGCCCGCGTCGGCGTCCCTGGACTGCTTGGGCGGGTGGCCCGTCCCGGAGTGGTCGTGGCCCTGGCCGTCCGCGCCGTCCGTGCCGGCGGCCTCGCCGTGTCCGGCCATCGCGGAGTGGTCGCCGACGCTGCCGTCGCCGCCCGCGATGCCCAGGTGCAGGGCGGTGGGCAGGGCGGTGCCGGCCAGCAGCGCTGCCGCGGCGACGCCGACGAGGGCGCGCCGCTTGCGGGCCCGGCGGGCGGGGACGGCGGACCGCAGCCGGTCCAGGGCGCCGGTGGAGGGCTCCAGGCCCGAGACCGCGGCCTGCAGCAGGCTCCGCAGCTCCTGCTCCTCGCCGGCCCCGCCGTCCGGTCGCGTGTGGTCGTCCATCATGACTGCTGAGCCTCCATCGCCACCCGCAGCGCGGCAATGCCCCGCGATCCGTACGCCTTCACCGAGCCGAGCGAGACGCCGAGGGTCTCGGCGACCTGGGCCTCGGTCATGTCCGCGAAGTACCGCAGCACCAGCACCTCGCGCTGGCGCCGCTGCAGTCCGCGCATCGCCTTGATGAGGTCGTCCCGTTCCAGCTGGTCGTACGCGCCCTCCTCCGCGCTGGCCATGTCCGGCATCGGCTTCGACAGCAGCTTCAGGCCGAGGATGCGGCGGCGCAGCGCGGAACGGGAGAGGTTGACGACGGTCTGCCGCAGGTACGCCAGCGTCTTGTCGCGGTCCCGGACCCGGCTCCGGGCCGAGTGGACGCGGATGAACGCCTCCTGGACGACGTCCTCGCAGGAGGCGGTGTCGTCGAGGAGCAGCGCGGCCAGGCCCAGCAGGGAGCGGTAGTGGGCCCGGTAGGTCTCGGTGAGGTGGTCGACCGTGGTGCCGGCCACGACCTCGGGCGGTGCGGCGGCAGCGGCCTCCACGCCGGTCCCGCCGGTCCCTTCGTCCGCGTCGTTCGAGTCGTGCGCGTCGGGGTCGGCGGGGTCGGCGGGTCCGGCGCTACCGCGCGGCGTGGGCACGCGGCCACCCGGGGTCGGCAGGGCGGGCGGGCCCGACGCCGACGGCACGGTCGGCGGGACCGGGACGATCACCGGGAGTCCGCCGGTCGTCCGGGAGCCCCTGCCGGGCGGCGCAGCGGTCGTGCTGCGCGCCGGTGCGCCGTCGCGTACGAGTAGTGCCTCTGCCACGCCAGTTGGACACGCGTCCCCCCACCAGGGTTGTACGCGCGGGGCGGACCGGCCAGCACCATCCTCATTGCCCTCATGCGTACTCGTTCTTCCCGATTGCCCCCCGTCCGTCCAGCGGCAGTCAGGCCATCACCTTGATCAAGGGATCAGCACCTGATCCTACAAAGTGCATTACGCGAATTCATCAGCGATCAGTTCCGCGATCCGCGCGGCGTTCAGGGCGGCGCCGCCCTGGAGGTTGTCGGCGCACACGAAGAACTCCAGCGAGCAGGGGTCGTCGAGGGAGGCCCGCAGCCGTCCCACCCACGCCGGGTCCGTTCCCGCCGCGTCCACGGGGGTCGGGAACTCCCCCGCCGCCGGTTCGTCCACGACGACCACGCCCGGGGCGGCCTGGAGGACCTCGCGGGCCCGCCCGGCGTCCACGGGGGCGGCGAACCGTGCCCGGACGCTCAGCGAGTGCCCGGTCAGCACGGGCACCTGGACGCAGGTCACCGCCACCGGGAGGGAGTCGAGCCCGAGGACGCGGCGGGTCTGGGCGCGGACGGCCAGCTCGTGGGTGGACCAGCCGTCGGCGCCGAGCTGCCCGGACCACGGGACGACGTTCAGGGCGAGCGGGGCCGCGAAGGGGCCGGTGTCCTCGCCGACCGCGCGCCGCACGTCCCCGGTCATCTCGCCGAGCGGGGTCCCGGCGACCAGCGACAGCTGGCGGCGCAGCGCCTCGGAGCCGGACCGTCCGGCGGCGCTCGCGGCCTGGTACGAGGACACGGTCAGGTCGGCGAGCCCGTACTCGGCGTGCAGGGCGCCCAGGGCGGCGGTCAGCGCGGCGGTGACGCAGTCCGGCCCGGCGACGATCCCGCGCGGCCGGTGCCGCACGGCGGCGGCGTTGACCTCGGGCACCACGAGTGGCACCTCGGGGTCCTCGCGGAAGGCGGCGGACCGGTCGACGACGGCGGCGCCGCGCGCGGTGGCGACGGGCGCCCAGCGGGCCGAGACCTCGGCCGGGGTCAGGAAGATGACGACGTCGCCGTGGCCGAGGCCCTCGAAGGCGTCCTCGGTGAGGGCGATCACCTCGCTCTCCTCCGCGCGGACGGCCAGCATGCGGCCGGCCGAGCGCGCGGAGGCGATCAGGCGTATGTCGCCCCAGACGTCCGCCCGCCGGGACAGGATCTGGAGCAGGACCGTTCCGACTGCCCCGGTCGCCCCGACCACGGCGAGCGCCGGGCTGGAGGACCGGGCTTCAGTCATCGTCCGGTGCCTCCGTAGACGACGGCCTCGTCGCTGTCGGAGTCGAGGCCGAAGGCCGTGTGGACGGCGACGACGGCCGCGTTGACGTCGTCCTGGCGGGTCACCACCGAGATGCGGATCTCGGAGGTGGAGATCAGCTCGATGTTGACGCCCGCGTCGGACAGCGCCTGGAAGAAGGAGGCGGTGACGCCCGGGTGGGTCTTCATACCCGCGCCGACCAGGGAGATCTTGCCGATCTGGTCGTCGTAGCGCAGGGAGTCGAAGCCGATCTGCGCCTTCGCCTTCTCCAGGGCGTCGATGGCCTTGTGGCCCTCGGTCTTGGGGAGGGTGAAGGAGATGTCCGTCAGGCCGGTCGCCGCGGCGGACACGTTCTGGACGATCATGTCGATGTTGATCTCGGCGTCCGCGATGGCGCGGAAGATGGCCGCGGCCTCGCCCGGCTTGTCCGGGACGCCGACGACGGTGATCTTGGCTTCGGAGACGTCGTGGGCGACTCCGGAGATGATGGCGTGCTCCACCTGCTCGTCCCCTTGCGACTCGGGCTTCTCGTTGCTGACCCAGGTACCCGGCAGTCCGGAGAAGGACGAGCGGACGTGGATCGGGATGTTGTAACGGCGCGCGTACTCCACGCAGCGGTGCAGCAGCACCTTGGAGCCGGAGGCGGCGAGCTCCAGCATGTCCTCGGAGGAGATCCAGTCGATCTTCCGGGCCTTCTTCACCACGCGCGGGTCGGCGGTGAAGACGCCGTCGACGTCGGTGTAGATCTCGCACACCTCGGCGTCCAGCGCCGCGGCCAGCGCGACGGCGGTGGTGTCCGAGCCGCCGCGGCCCAGGGTGGTGATGTCCTTGCTGTCGGCGGACACGCCCTGGAAGCCGGCGACGATGGCGATGTTGCCCTCGTTCAGCGCGGTGCGGATACGGCCCGGCGTGACATCGATGATGCGCGCTTTGTTGTGGACCGAGTCGGTGATCACGCCCGCCTGGCTGCCGGTGAACGACTGGGCCTCGTGGCCCAGGTTTTTGATCGCCATGGCCAGCAGGGCCATGGAGATCCGCTCTCCGGCGGTCAGCAGCATGTCGAACTCACGTCCGGCAGGCATCGGCGACACCTGCTCGGCGAGATCGATCAGCTCGTCCGTCGTGTCGCCCATCGCGGAGACCACGACCACCACCTGGTGGCCGTTCTTCTTGGCGTCCACGATCCGCTTGGCGACGCGCTTGATGCCCTCGGCATCGGCTACGGAGGAGCCTCCGTACTTCTGCACGACAAGGCCCACGTGCGCTCCTCGCTCAATTCCCAGTACTGCGGTCGCGGGTCAGTCTAACGAGCGACCGCAATCCGGCCGACGCGTACCGCATCATGAGACCTCCCGTTCACCACGCGATCATCGCGGCGACGGGAACGCCCTCCCTGCGCTAACGCTCCCCCACGGGCCTCGGGGCCGGCCTGCGGCCGATCGCACCGAGCTCCTCGGCCATCACCCGGCCGGCCTGCTCCGCGAGGTCGTCCTCGGTCAGGTCCTCGTCCGTGTCCAGCCCGTCCAGGGCGGCCAGGGGCTGGTCCAGGCGGACGTGCGCGACCAGCGACTGCAGGGCGCGCAGGGTCGCGGAGGCCGTCGAGCCCCAGTTGGAGAAGTACGAGAACTGCCACCACCACAGCGCCTCGGCGGTCCGGCCCGCCCGGTAGTGCGCCAGTCCGTGCCGCAGGTCGGCGACCACGTCCGCGACGTCGTCGGAGATCCGGTGGGCGACCGGCGTCTTGCGCGGCTCGTACGGGTCGAAGACCTCGGAGTACACGTCGACCGGCTCCAGCAGGTACGCGAACCGCTCGCGCAGCTCGTCCACGTCCGGCTCCGGACCGAGGTCGGGCTCGTAGCGCTCGTCGGGCAGGACGTCCTGGTACGCGCCGAGCCGGCCGCCCGCCAGCAGCAGCTGGCTGAACTCCAGCAGGAGGAAGGGCACCGCGCTGTCCGGGTCCTCGCCCTTGGCCACCTCGGTGACCGCGACGATGAACGACTCGATCTGGTCCGCGATCTGGACGGCGAAGTCGTCCGGGTCCTGGGCCAGGGCGTGCAGCGTTGCGTCAGACATCGAGAAGTCGCCTTCCTTCAAAGGCCCGCCCGAGCGTGACCTCGTCCGCGTACTCCAGGTCTCCCCCGACGGGGAGCCCACTGGCCAGGCGGGTGACCTTCAGGCCCATGGGCTTGATCATGCGCGCGAGGTACGTGGCCGTGGCCTCGCCCTCCAGGTTGGGGTCGGTGGCGAGGATCAGCTCGGTCACCTCGCCGTCCGCGAGCCGCGCCAGCAGCTCGCGGATGCGCAGGTCGTCCGGGCCGACGCCCTCGATCGGGCTGATCGCACCGCCCAGGACGTGGTACCGGCCCCGGAACTCCCGGGTCCGCTCGATGGCGACCACGTCCTTCGGCTCCTCCACCACACAGATCACGGCGGGGTCGCGGCGCGGGTCACGACAGATGCCGCACTGCTCCTCCTGCGCCACGTTGCCGCACACCGCGCAGAACCGGACCTTCTCCTTGACCTCCAGCAGCGCGTGCGCGAGACGCCGGACGTCGGTCGGCTCCGCCTGCAGGATGTGGAAGGCGATCCGCTGCGCGCTCTTGGGCCCGACACCGGGCAGCCTGCCCAGCTCGTCGATCAGGTCCTGGACCACGCCTTCGTACAACGGACTGCCTTCTTTCTCTGCTGCTGTGCTGCTGTGGTGCTGCTGTGGTGTCGTGGAGAGGGCCGGGGGCCGCGGGGGCCGGGGCTAGAACGGCAGGCCGGGGATGCCGCTACCGCCGCCCAGACCCTGGGCGAGGGGGCCCAGCTTCTGCTGCTGGAGCGCCTGGGCGTTCTCGTTGGCCGCCTGGACGGCCGCGACGACCAGGTCGGCCAGGGTCTCGGTGTCCTCCGGGTCCACGGCCTTCGGGTCGATCACGAGCGCACGCAGCTCACCGGAGCCGGTGACGGTGGCCTTCACGAGGCCGCCGCCCGCCTGGCCCTCCACCTCGGTGCGGGCCAGCTCCTCCTGGGCCGCCGCGAGGTCCTGCTGCATCTTCTGGGCCTGCTGGAGCAGCTGCTGCATGTTGGGCTGTCCGCCACCGGGAAACACAGGTCACTCACTCCGTACCGTCGGAACGCTTGGTCAATCCGAGCCTACGTGCTCACCGCGCGCAGCGCCCTACGCCGTGAGGACCAACTCTTTCGAGTGACCGGCGCGGCGTGCGCGTCGCTGATGGGGACCTTCCTGCGAGCGGAAATCCGGGGATTCTCCGCCCATCGGCCGTCATTCGAAGGTAGGAAGAGCATGCGCATCATTGCGCACACGCGCACCACCACACGTCAGCGCAGGCAGAGGGAGCGCCGGGTGAGCCAGCCGGAGATGCAGCCCGAGGGGCCACCCCGGGATCCCCTGGAACCCCGGGACTCCCGAGAACTTCGGGAGGAGGGCGGCGGGCCCATGGCGGCGGGCGATCTGACCGGCGGACCCTTCCCGCTCGGGGACTGGGGCGAGCCCGCCGAGCGGCTGGACGAGCTCTACCGCCGGGTCGAGGCGGATGCGTTGCGCACCGCGCAGTGGTACATGTCCGACCGTGCGTGGAAGCGCCGGGGCGCGCGGGTCCTGCGCGTGGGCGCCGCCGCGGGGGCGGTCGTCGGCGCCTCGATGCCGCTGCTGGAACTGACCGGGGCCGCGCCGGGCGCCACTACGTACGGCTGCCTCTCGCTGCTGCTGGCCGCGGCCTGCGTGGCCTGCGACAAGTTCTTCGGGCTGACCTCGGGCTGGATGCGGGACGTCGCGACGGCCCAGGCGGTGCAGCGCCGGCTGCAGACCCTGCAGTTCGACTGGGCCTCGGAGAACGTGCGGGAGGTGCTGGGCCCCACCGAGGGCACGGCGAGCGAGGCCGCGGAGCGCTGCCTGACGGTGCTGCGGCGGTTCTCGGAGGACCTCACCGAGCTCGTGCGCTCCGAGACCGCCGAGTGGATGCTGGAGTTCGGATCGGGGCCCGCGCCGCTGGTGCTCCAGGCGCTGGGCGCGCCCGCCCCCCGCCCGGAGGCCGGGACCCAGCCGGCGCGGTTCCCCCTGCCGCCGGGGACGCGGCCCAACATGCCGCGGCAGCGCCCGCCGGAACAGCCCCGCTGAGGCGCGGGGCCGACCGGTCCGCCCTCAACTGAAGATGATCATCGAGCCCTGGCCGAGGCTGCGGGTCGCGGCCGCGTGCAGGCCCAGCCAGACGTGCCGCTCCCGGGCGAAGGGGCTGTCGTCGTACGGAACCGGACCCGCCGGCTCCTCCAGTGCGGTTGGCCTGTTCGGCGGGGCGGGCGCCACCGGCGGGTTCCCCGGGTCGATCCCGATCGCCGGAGCCACCACCGCCAGCTCCCGCAGCAGGCCGTGCGCCGACCCCAGCGGCCCACCCGCTGCCAGCAGCTCCTCGTTCGCCAGCGGCGCCGCGAAGTCCACCGGGACGTAGGCCCCCGCGTGGTCGTAGTGCCACACCAGGTGCGACTGCTGGGCCGTGGCCTCGAACATCTCCAGCAGCTGCTCGTAGTCCCCGCCCAGCCCGTCCACCGGGGTCACCGGCAGCCCGCAGACCTGGAGCAGGTACGCCCGCCGCAGGAAGTGCAGGGCGTCGTAGTCGAAGCCGGCGACGGGGGCGACGTCGCCGCTGAGGCCCGGCATGTACGCGAACACCGGCACGGACGGCAGTCCGGCCTCGCCCAGCGCCCTGTCGTACGAGGCGATCTCTTCCGCGAAGGGGTTGTCGGGGCTGTGGCACAGCACGTCGACAAGGGGGACCAGCCACAGGTCACAGGCCACTCGGGCTCCGATCAGTCAGTCGTTGCCGCCGATGCCGCCAGCGTAGTGCGCCGGACACCCTCCGCGAAGGCCTGCGCAGAACCCGGCCGGAGCCGGGTTCTGCGGCGGCCGCACGGCTGCTGCCGCGAGGGCGGCTACGCCCCAGGCCGGCTCGGCCCCGCGCCCGCATCCGTGCGGGGGCCGACGCGCCAGACCCACACGTCCTGCACCTTCTCGGGCTGCTGCCCCAGCAGGTCGCTGATCAGGCCCTTCAGCTCGTCCGACCGCTCCTGGAACGGCAGCACCACAGCGCCCGCCTTCCAGAACTCCAGGTCCTGCCGGGCCTGTTCCCGCCACTGCGGCGTCACCTCGGGCGGCGCGGCCCCGTAGCGGACGTCGCGCAGCAGGTTCGACAGGTGGCGCGGGGCCGCCCCGTAGATCCCCGTCCGCTCGGGCCCCCACGGGCCGTTGAAGTAGCCCCCGGCGAGCCGGAAGCCGAAGTCCGCCTCGACCTGCCAGTGCAGGGCGTCGGCCTGGCCCGGGTCGGGCAGCGGCACCGGGACGAGCACCCCGCCCTGCTCGACGTAGCCCTTCCAGGCGCCCGAGGTGACGAACGCGGGCACCGGCGCGCGGTCCCGGACCGCCAGTGGCAGCGGCAGGACCGGGAGCAGCGCCGCCGCGACCGCCAGCACGCCGGCGGTGCGCAGCTCACGGCTACGGGCGCCGGCGACCCGGTCGAGCGCGAGGGCCACCAGGACGCCCAGGACCGGAGCGCACACCATCGCCACCCGGCCCTCGATCACCGATTCGAACAGCGGCAGCTTGCCCAGCAGCGCCCAGGGGCCGGGGAACGCGAGGTCGGTGCGCGGTACGGGCACCCGCGGCCCGAGGGACAGCAGCAGGGCCACGGCCCCGGTGATCGCCAGTGCGCGGACGGCGGGGCGCCGCCACATCGCCGCGCACATGGCCGCGCCGAGGGCCAGCAGCGGCCAGCCGTAGAAGGCGTTCTGCTCGGTGGTGTTCATCGACAGGCGCCCCGCCGTCTCGGCATCGCCGAACAGGGAGCGGGCGGCGTACTCGATCAGGGCGAGCGGGCTGTTTCCGGCGTTGTCCCCGTGCAGGACGGAGTGGTAGCTCTGCGGGCCGAGGAACTGCCAGTACAGCGGGAAGGCCAGCAGCGGCAGGCAGACGGCGAGGGCGATCGCCAGGCCCCGCGCGAGCGGGGGCGCGGCGGCGAGGGCACGACGGCGGTCCACGGACAGCCAGGCGAGGCAGTAGACGAGCATGCCGAGGGCGGCGATGAGCAGCGGCTCCTCGCCCAGGAAGATCTGGTACGCCGCGAACAGCCCGAGCAGCACCCCGTCACGGACCACGTTGCGCCCCTCGGCGAGGCGCAGCGCCCGGTCGACGATCAGCGGCAGCATGAACAGCACGACGAAGTTCGGGTGGCCGTTGGCGTGCGACACCATCGGCGGTGCGAACGCCGCGAGCGCCCCGCCGACGGCGGCCGCCCAGCGGTTCGGCGTGCAGCGGCGGCGGATCAGCCAGTACCAGGTCCAGGCGCTGGCGGCCATGCCGAGGGTCAGGACCAGGGCGAACGTGACGGTCTCGCCGAACAGCAGCGTGACCGGGATCAACGGCACGGTCAGGCCGAGCATCGTCGCGTTGGCCATCAGGTTCACGCCGTCGGGCATGCCCTGGGCGGTGGTGAAGAACGGATTGCGCAGGTGGGCGATGTTGTCGGTGGCGACGCCGACGAACCACTCCCACTGGTTCTGGTCCTGGAGCGCGTCCTTGAGGTAGCGGCCGTCGAGGTCGGCCCACAGGCCGTGGAACACGTAGAGGGAGAGGGCCAGGAAGACGGCGGCGACGGTGAGGCCGCCGGCGTTCAGGCGCAGCAGCTCCCCGAACCGGCGGCCCGGGCCGTCGGCGCCACGACCGGTCGGCGCCGACCGGTCGGCCCGCACCGCGGTCCGGCGGCGCACCGGGACCTCCAGCACGGCCCCGGCTCCGGCCCGGCGGCGCAGCAGGCGGGTGACCTCGGCGTCGACGGCCGGGCCGTCGAGCGTGGAGGAGGCGAAGGCGGCCCGTGCCCGGTCCCCGTCGAAGAGGGCGAAGCCGCAGGTGTCGGCGCGGAACCCGGGAAGTCCGGGCACGCCGAGGGCCCGCACGAAGCGGTTCCCGGTCCGGCCGAGGACGGCGGCGGGGGTACGGGGGCCGCCGGCGGGGGCGCCGGTGGGGGCGGGGGCGCCGGTGGGGGCGGGGGCGCCGGTGGGGGCGTCGAGGAGCTGTTCGAGCCGGTCCAGCTCGTCCAGCGGGGTGCCGAGCCCTGCGTCGGCCAGCAGCACCCGCCGCCCGGCGGTGGCCGCCACGCCGGCGCGCAGCGCCGCGCCCTTGCCGCGGGGCCCGTCCAGGCGGACCAGCCGGATCCGCGGGTCGCCGGCGGCCACGGCCCCGGCGGCGGCCGCGGTGTCGTCCGCGGAGCCGTCGTCGACGACCACGAGCTCCCAGTCGCCGGGCCCGGTGCCGTAGCGGGCGTCGAGGTGTCCGCGTACGGCGGTGACCGTCTCGCCGATGCGGTGCGCGTCGGCGCGGGCGGGGATGACGACGGACAGGGCCACGGACCCGGTCGGGCGCCGTGGCCCCGGCGCGGTCGCCGCGCCCGCTGCGCTGCCCGCGCCCGTCTCGTGGTTCACGCCCGGGCCGGTCACGGGGCGACCGGCTTCAACGTCGCGGCCCAGTCCAGGCTGTGCTGGTTGTAGGCGTACACGAGGCGGCGCACCTCGTGGGCGTCCGCCAGCGCCACCGCGTCGACCAGCTCGTTGTGGCCCGACCACAGCCCGGCGTGCAGGTCCGGGGCCGCCTTCAGGTGCGGCACGGCGAAGGCCCAGCACTGCACCCGGATGCGGTGCAGGAAATCAGAGATGTACGTGTTGCCGACCAGCCCGCTCAGCTCCCTCCAGAAGCGCAGGTCGTAGCCGATCAGCACTTCGAGCGAGCCGCTCTGGGCAGCCCGACACGCCTCCTCGGCCCGACGGCGCACCGACACCAGCATTTCGCCCGAGCCGGGCGCTGTGCCGCGCTCCACGAGCCGCCGGAAGATCCCGTCGACTATGAGCGTACGGGCCTCGATCATCCCCCGGAAGTCGTCCGGGGTGTAGACACGCACGCGGAATCCCCGGTGCTGCACGGACTCCAGCAGCCCCTGGGCGGAGAGGTCCACGAGTGCCTCGCGGACCGGGGTCGCGGAGACCCCGTACTGGTCGGCGATCTGCTTGACGGTGAACTCGGTGCCCGGAGGGAGGCGTCCCGCCAGCACCTCGTCGCGCAGCGCGTCCGCGATCTGCTGGCGAAGTGTGTTGCGGGTGACAGCGGCGCCGCCTGGCATAAGGGTCCGTCTCCTTCGGTGAGCTGCGGACACCTTAGGCCAGGCGGTGCGGCCGAAACCGTTCGATTCCAGGCTGTTATACGGATCTATACGTACATACAGATCGCGTTCGGGCCCGTCAGCCGGCCGTGGTGTGCCGGTCCGCGACGGTCAGCGCCTCGTCGAGGAGCGCCAGGCCCTCCTTCGCCTCCGCCTCCGTGACGGTGCAGGGCGGCACGACGTGCACCCGGTTCATGTTGACGAACGGCCACAGGCCCGAGGCCTTGCAGGCCGCCGCGAACTCGGCCATGGGCGCGTTGTCGGCGCCGGCGGCGTTGTAGGGGACGAGCGGCTCGCGGGTCTCGCGGTCGCGCACGAGCTCCACGGCCCAGAACGCGCCCAGGCCGCGGACCTCGCCGACCGACGGGTGCCGCCCGGCGATCTCGGCGAGCCCCGGGCCGAGCACGTTCTCCCCGAGGTGGGCGGCGTGCTCGACGACTCCCTCCTCCTCCATGGTGGCGATGGTCGCCACGGCGGCGGCGCAGGCCAGGGGGTGGCCGGAGTAGGTCAGGCCGCCGGGGTAGGGGCGGGTGGCGAAGGTCTCGGCGATGGCGGCGGAGATGGCGACGCCTCCGAGCGGGACGTATCCGCTGTTCACGCCCTTGGCGAAGGTGATCAGGTCCGGGGTGACGCCCCAGTGCTCGGCGGCGAACCACGTACCGGTGCGCCCGAAACCGGCCATGACCTCGTCGAGGACGAAGACGATGCCGTAGCGGTCGCAGAGCTCGCGGACGCCGGCCAGGTAGCCGGCGGGCGGCACCATGATCCCGGCGGTGCCGGGGACCGTTTCGAGGATGATCGCCGCGATGGAGGCCGGCCCCTCGAAGGCGATGGTGTCCTCCAGGTGGCGCAGCGCGCGCTCGCACTCCTCGGCCTCGGTGGTGGCGTGGAAGGGGGAGCGGTAGAGGAAGGGCCCCCAGAAGTGCACGACCCCGGCGGCGCCGACGTCGGAGGGCCAGCGGCGCGGGTCACCGGTCAGGTTGATCGCGGCGGCGGTGGCGCCGTGGTACGAGCGGTAGGCCGAGAGCACCTTGTGGCGGCCGGTGTGCAGACGGGCCATCCGGACGGCGTTCTCGACGGCCTCGGCTCCGCCGTTGGTGAAGAACACCTTGTCCAGGTCGCCGGGGGTGCGCTCGGCGATCAGCCGGGCGGCCTCGGAGCGGACGTCGACGGCGAAGCCGGGGGCGAGGGTGCACAGGCGGCCTGCCTGCTCCTGGATGGCGGCGACGACCTTGGGGTGCTGGTGGCCGATGTTGGTGTTCACCAGCTGGGAGGAGAAGTCGAGGTAGCGGCGGCCGTCGTAGTCCCAGAAGTACGAGCCCTCGGCCCCTGCGACGGCCAGCGGGTCGATGAGCTCCTGCGCGGACCAGGAGTGGAAGACGTGCTTGCGGTCGGCGGCCTTGACGGCGACTCCGTCCGCGTCGAGAGGGAGGTGAGGGGTCATTCGGCCACGCTAGAAGTGCGCAGGTCGGAGGGGACATCGGCGGACTGTATGGACCCTGGGCCCACCCCTCGGCAGTCTGTCGCCCGCCCGCTCGCCGGCCCGCTCACCGGCGCGCTGGCCCACTCCCCCCCATTGACAGCATGCTGCCGAAATGCCAGCCTGCTGTCATACGAGCTCCACCCCTTCGGACGGCGGGAGGCACGGCCATGGCAACGCAGAAGCGGGTCCACCTGGCGGTCTACGACACGTACGCGGACTGGGAGACCGGCCACACCACGGCGCACCTGACCCAGCGCGGCCACCGGATCCGCACGGTCGGCCTCAGCGCCGAGCAGCCGGTCACCACCATGGGCGGCGTCCGCATCCAGCCGGACATGGCCCTCGCGGACCTCTCGCCCGAGGACTCGTCCCTGCTGATCCTGACGGGCGCGTCCCTGTGGGACACCGGTGACGCGTTGGCGCCGTTCGCGGCGAAGGCGCGGGAGTTCCTGGCGGCCGGAGTGCCGGTCGCGGCGATCTGCGGCGCCACGGCGGGGCTCGCCCGCGCGGGGCTGCTGGACGGCCGCGCCCACACCAGCGCGGCCGCCGAGTACCTGGCCCACCAGCCGGGCTACGCGGGCGCCGGGCGGTACGTGGAGGCCGACGCGGTGGCGGACGGCGACCTGATCACGGCGGGGCCGACGGAGCCGGTGGCCTTCGCCCGCGAGGTCTTCGCCCGCCTGGGCACGTACCAGCCGGAGGTCCTGGACGCGTGGTACCGCCTGTTCCACGACTCGGACGCGAGCGCCTTCCCGGTCCTCATGGCGGCGGCGGAGCGCGGCGATGCCTGACCCGGAGCCGGGAACGGGCACGGGTACGGCGGCAGAGCCCCTGTCGCTGCGCGCCCGCCAGGACCTGCTCAGCCGCACCGCCCTGGGCGTCTTCGGCCTGAACGGACGCTTCCTCGCCCTCTCGGAGGAACTGGCCCGGCCGGCCGGGCTGACGGCGGCGCGCTGGCAGGTGCTGGGCGCGGTCCTCCAGCAGCCGCTGCCGGTGGCGGGCATCGCCCGCGCCATGGGCATAACCCGGCAGAGCGTCCAGCGGGTCGCGGACCTGCTGGCCGCGCAGGGCCTGGCGGAGTACGTACCCAACCCGGCACACCGACGCGCGAAACTGCTCCGCCCGACGGAGGAGGGCCGCGCCGCGATCGCGCGCATCAACCCCGGCCACGCAGCCCTGGCCACGGCCCTGGCGGAGCACCTGGGCGAAGCCGCGTTCCGCGAAACGGTGGCGGTCCTGGACCGCCTCACCACGGCCCTGGACTCCCTCCCGACCCGCCCTCCCGACCCCGCCGACGCTTGAGCCGCGAGGCCCGCCTTTCCAGCCCCGCCGGTGCTTGCGCCGCGGGGACCGGGGCGGAGCCCCGCGCAGCGGAACACCGGCTGCCGCATGCCGCGCCACCCCACCCCGCCCGCCCCAACATGACGAAGTCAATAAGCCTGTTGGCAAAGCTTGTTGCCCGCCGCCAACCCCCCGCACACTGCCGCCCATGGACCCGTTGAAGGTAGTGGCCCGGCTATGGGAGCGCATCGACGCACACGACTGGCACGGCGCGTCCCTCCTCCTCTCCGAGGACGCCGTCATCGAATGGCCGGTCAGCGGCGAACGCATCGTCGGCCGCGCCAACTTCATCGCCGTCAACAGCGATGACGCCTACTCCGAGGCGAGACGCGTCCACATCCTCCGCATCTTCGCCGACGCCGACGGCGACGACGTGGTCACCGAGGTGGAGGTACCCCAGGACCACGTCGTCTACCGCGCCGTCTCCCTCTGGACCGTCCGCGACGGCAGCATCGTCGCCGCCCGCGAGTACTGGACCAGCCCCGGCCAGGACCCGGCCCCCCGCTGGCGCGCGGGCTACGTCGAACCCCTGCTGGCAGACTGAGCCACGTGCTCACGCAACTCATCACCGCGACCGGCGTCCTGGCACTGCTCACCCTGGTCCCCGGCCCCGACATGGCCATCGTGACCAGGCGTGCCGTCGCCCGCGGCCGGGCGGACGGCCTGCGCACCGTGGCAGGGATCACCGTCGGCCTGCTCCTGTGGGGCGTGCTCACCGTCGCCGGCCTCGCCGGCCTTCTCGCCGCCTCGGCGGAGGTCTACCTCGCGGTGAAGCTCGCGGGCGCCGCCTACCTCTGCTTCCTCGGCATCCAGTCCCTGCGCCGCCCGGGCGCGGTCCCGGCCCCCGAGGGCCCGGGCACCGAGGACGCGGGCACCGAGGACCCGGGCGTCCGGGCTGAGGGCGCCGGCGCCTGGCGCACCGGCCTGGTCAGCAACGCCCTCAACCCCAAGATCGCCGTGTTCTACACCGGTCTGCTGCCCGCCCTCACGCCGTCCGGCCTGCGCCCGGCGGCGGGCATGGCCCTGCTGGTGCTGGTCCACCTACTGCTGACGGTGGCCTGGCTGGGCACGTACGTGTACGTCCTCTCGCGCGCCCGGCGGTTCTTCGGCAGGCCGCGCGTGAGCCGGGCCCTGGACCGGGTGACCGGGGTGGTCCTGATCGGCTTCGGCATCCGGGTGGCGACGACCCCGTAGCCCCGGCCCCGAGCCGGGGCCCGGGCTGCGGTCACCGCGCCGTGTCGCCGCCCAGCCGGTCGAGTTCCTCGCCGATGGCCGCGCGCAGCCCGTCGTGGCGGGGGCCGAGCTCGTGCTCGCCGCCCCGCCAGTACCGCTCCTCGTACAGCCAGACGGGCAGTTCGACCCGGTCGGCGGGCTCCCAGTCGTAGCGCGGCCAGACGTGGGCGTGGAGGTACGGGTCCTTGTTGCCCAGGATCTCGATGTTCACCCGGCGGAACGCCGGGTCGAGGCGCCGGCAGGCCCGCTCGACGGCCTCGGCGAGCCGTTCCATGTCGCCGAGGTAGGCGGCCCTGCGCGCCCGGGGCAGGTCGGAGAGCCGGGTCACCGACGGGTCGTCGGTCAGCAGGACCGAGTAGCCGGGGAGGAACTGCCGGTCCCCGATCACGGCGAAGCCCTGGTTGAGGCGGCGCAGCACGGTGGGGTTCCCGCCCCGGTGCGCGCTGCCGATGCGGTCGTTGCGCCAGTCGTTCTCGATCACGTCCGTCACCGTAACGGCCACTGCCCCGGGGCGTCGTATCTCAAGTCCGGGGTCTGCGAGGCGGCTTGCACTCCGCCCGGGGGATGCAGCCCGAGAGATGATCGACTCCGCCTTCCGAACCGCCCGGCCTGGCTCCCAGGTTGCCCCTGTCATACCTGAGAGCTATTCACAAAGGCGGCTCCCCAGCGGGACGCCGACCAGGTCCTTCCCTTTCTAACTTCGAGACCAGAAAGCGCAGGAGGGCCGGCCGCCGACACGGGCGCCGCTCGAAGGGGCCGAGGGGCGCCGCGCGCAGGCGAGCGAAGGAGCTGGGGGATCGCCATGACCCGCCTCGAAGGACGCACCGAAGGACACCTCGCCGAGCTGCGCGACGGACACCCCGGGGGACGGCCCGCAGGACGGCCCGAGGGACGCCGCACCGCAGCCCGCCTGCGCGGCCGTCTGCGCCGCACCCTGCTGGCCGGCCTCGTCGCCGCGGCCGTGGCCGTGCCCGTGTCCGCCGCCGCCTCCTCGGACGTGCCGGCGCCGATACCGGCGGCCACGGAGCGGGCCGCGCCCCGGGAGGCGTACGCCGCGAACCTCGCCAACCTCGCCGAGGCGGCCCGCACGGCCCGCGACGCCGGGCGGACCGGCCGCGCCGACCGGCTCCAGGCCATGGCTGCGGAGGGGACCGCGCAGTTCCTCGCCTTCGACGGCCGGGCCCGGGGGCGTGCCGTCGAGGTGTTCGGCGACCTGGAGACCGCCGACCGGATCACCGTCCTGGTGCCCGGCTCCGACACCACCCTGGACACCTACCAGCGGTTCCGGGCCGGGGCGGTCGCCCTGCACCAGCGGCTGAAGGCCGAGCACGACCGCTCCGCCGTGGTCGCCTGGCTCGGGTACGACACACCGGGCACCGTCAGCGCGACCGTGCTCACCGCCGGCCGGGCGGAGGAGGCCGCCGCCGGACTGGCGCCGTTCCTCCGCCGCTTGGAGGAGCTCTCCGTCCCCGAAGCCCGGCTCTCCCTCCTGTGCCACTCCTACGGCTCGGTGGTCTGCGCCCGTACCGCCACCGGCCCCAAGGTCGGCGACCTGGTCCTGTACGGCAGCCCGGGCACGGGCGCGGCCTCCGCCTCCGAGCTGCCGACGGCCGCCCGGGTCTGGGCCGGGCGCGGCGCCGACGACTGGATCGGGGGCGTCCCGCACGTCCGGGTCGGCGCGGTCGGGTTCGGCACCGATCCCGTCTCCCCCGCCTTCGGCGCCCGTGCCTTCGCGGCCGGGCGGGTCGCCCACAGCGACTACCTCAAGCCCGGCACCGAGTCCCTCGACAGCCTGGCCCGCATCGTCCTCGGCACCCCGGAGGCCCCCCGTGCGTAGGCTCCGCGCCCGCTGGTCCGTCCTCGCGCACCGGGTGGAGGCGGCCACGCCCGCCGGCCGGGACCGGACCGTGGATGCACTGCGTGCCTTCGCCATCCTCGGTGTGGTGCTGGGGCACTGGCTGGTCACCGCGCTGACCGCCACCGCCGACGGCGGCCTGAGCACCACCAGCCCGCTGTCCCGGATGCCCTGGCTGGCACCGGTGTCCTGGGTGTTCCAGACGCTGTCCGTGTTCTTCCTGGTCGGCGGCCATGTCGCGGCCCGCGGGCAGGCGGCCGCGCGGGAGCACGGGGTGTCGTACGGCGCCTGGGTCGGGCAGCGCCTGTCCCGGCTGTTCCGGCCCGTGGCCGCGGTACTGGCCGTGTGGGCCGTCGCCGCGGGCGGGATGCTGCTCGGCGGGGCGGAGCCGGCCACCGTCCACGCGCTGGTCCGGCTCGTGCTGTCCCCGCTGTGGTTCCTCCTCGTCTTCGCCGCGCTCACCGCCGCCACCCCGCTCGTGGCCCGGCTCAACCCGCTGTGGCCGCTGGCCGTGGTGGCCGGTGTCGACGTGTGGCGGTTCGGGCTCGGCGGGCCCGAGTGGATCGGCTGGGTCAACGTGGCCGCCGGCTGGCTCGTCCCCTACACCCTCGGCGCCGCCTGGTCCCGGGGCGCGTTCGCCCGGCGCACCCCGGCCGTCCTGCTCCTGGCCGGCGGTGCAGCCGGCACCGCCGCGCTCGTCCTGTGGGGCGGGTACCCGGCGTCCATGGTCGGTGTCCCGGGGGCGGCGATATCGAACCTGAACCCGCCGACCCTGGCCGCGGCCGCCTTCGGCCTCGCCCAGTGCGGGCTGGCGCTGCTGCTGCGCGAGCCCCTGGCCCGGGCCATGCGCCGACCCCGGGCCTGGGCCGCGGTGGCCCTGGCCAACCTGTCCGCGATGACGGTCTTCCTGTGGCACCAGACCGCGATGATGGCCGTCACCGCCCTCGGCCTGCTGGCCCCTGCCGACCTGCCCGGGCTGCACACCGTGCCCGACTCCCCGCTGTGGATAGCGGCCCGGCTGCTGTGGCTCCCGGTCTTCGCCGCCGCGCTGGCCGTGTGCTGGACCGCGTTCCGGGCGTACGAGCAGGCCGCGCGGCCCCGCCGGGGCACCCCCTCCCGTACGGTCGCGGGCTCCGCCGTCCCCGCCGTCCGGCGGCCGGCAGACGAGGAGATGATCACTCATGTCTAGGCTGGGCCGCGTGACCGACCAGAGCGAACGACCGGCAGCCCCCGCGGACCGGGCACCGGGCGGAGCCGCCGGCCCGGCCCGGACCCCGGCCCCCGCGGAGACCGCCGCGCGGGGCCGTGCCCTGTTGCGCACCGTGGCGCTGGACCTCTTCACCCTGGAACGGAACCCGCTGCCCAGGCTGTCCCGGCCCCGCTGGCTGGCCTGGCTGCCCCACGCCGCCGTCGTCTACGTCGCGGTGCTCTTCGCGTTCCTGACCACCGAACAGATGAGCAACAGCTACCAGGTCACCGGCGGCTGGCCGCTGGTGGCGGCGCTGGCGAGCGGTGGGTCGATCCTGCTCGCGTTGTTCCGGCCCGTCGCCGCCTGGTGGCTCGCCCTGCTGGCTGCGGGCCTGGTCGCGACACACATCCACGACCACGTCGGCGAAGGGCAGTCCTGGCCCTGGCCCGCGAACGGGATGATCGCCTTCGCCGTGGTGCTCCTGCTGGTGGCCCTGCGCGTGCCACCGCGGGTGACCGTGGTCGTCGTCACCGTCCCCGTCGTGCTCACCGCGCTGGCCGAGGCGCTGCTGCAGCCGAAGCACAGTGAGAGCTTCGTCCTGAGCGTCCTGCTCCTCTTCGGCTTCGTCGGCCTGCTCGGGTACGCGCTGCGCGCCACCCGGCTCGCCCGCACCAAGCTCGCCGAGCAGGAGACGCTCACCGAGGAGGAGCGCGCCCAGCGCACCCTGCTGGAAGAACGCAGCCGCATCGCCCGCGAGCTGCACGACGTGGTCGCCCACCACATGTCGGTGATCTCCATCCAGGCGCAGGTCGCCCCGCACCTGGTCGAGAACCCGTCCGAGGAGCTCAAGGAGAACCTGGCGGGCATCCGGGAGAACGCGCTGGAGGCCCTCACGGAGCTGCGCCGGGTGCTGGGCGTGCTGCGCTCCGAGCACCCCGACGACGCGGCGAACCCGCACCACCCGCAGCCCACGCTCGCCGAACTGGACGGCCTCGTCGACAACGTGCGCGGTGCAGGCCTGACCGTCACCACCGAGATCGCGGGCGTACGCCGTCCGCTGGCCCCGGGCGTCGAGCTCACCGCGTACCGGATCGTGCAGGAGGCACTGAGCAACTGCCTGCGCCACGCGCCGGGTTCCCAGGTCGAGGTGGGCGTCGCGTACGGGCCGCACGAACTGCTCCTGTGCATCGCCAACACCGCCCCGACCCGCCCGGCACCGCCCTCGCAGGGGGCGGGGCACGGGCTGCTGGGCATGCGGGAGCGGGCGGGCATGCTGGGGGGCGAGCTGGCCGCCGGTCCGCGGCCCGGCGGAGGGTACGAGGTGAGCGCCGTGCTTCCGATGGATCCCGTGACGCAGAAGGGCTGAGAAGACAGATGACGACGCCGGCCGACCCGATCCGGGTGATGATCGCCGACGACCAGATGATGGTCCGGCAGGGCTTCACCGTCCTCCTCAACGCACAGCCGGACATAGAGGTCGTCGGACAGGCCGTGGACGGC
Source organism: Streptomyces pallidus (ex Mingjun et al. 2026) (assembly GCF_051550185.1). NCBI lineage: Bacteria > Bacillati > Actinomycetota > Actinomycetes > Kitasatosporales > Streptomycetaceae > Streptomyces > Streptomyces pallidus (ex Mingjun et al. 2026). The sequence continues at coordinate 3,715,683 of NZ_CP196181.1, forward strand.
GCCGACGCGGTGGCGAAGACCGCCGAACTCGGGCCTGACGTGGTGCTGATGGACATCCGGATGCCCGGCATGGGCGGCATCGAGGCGACGTCCGCCATCACCGCCGCCGCGGGCTCCGCCGTGAAGGTGCTGGTGCTGACCACCTTCGACCTCGACGAGTACGTGTACGAGGCGCTGCGTGCCGGGGCTTCCGGCTTCCTGCTGAAGGACGCCTCCGCCGACCAGCTCGCGGAGGCGGTGCGCGTGGTGGCGGCGGGGGAGGCGCTGCTGTCCCCGAACATCACCAAGCGGCTGATCACCGAGTTCTCCCGGCTGGGGGCGCCGAGGGCGCCGTCGAAGGCGCGGATCGCGGAGCTGACGGAGCGGGAGACGCAGGTGCTGGTGCTGATCGCGCAGGGCCTGTCCAATGCGGAGATCGCGGCGCGGCTGGTGGTCGCCGAGCAGACGGTGAAGACCCATGTGGGTCGGATCCTGGTGAAGCTGGGCCTGCGCGACCGCACCCAGGCGGCGGTGTTCGCGTACGAGACGGGTCTGGTCCGCCCATCGGGCTACTGAGGGTGGCGGGTAGTACCTGAGAGGGAGGCCGGGAGATCCCCTTCAGCGCCGACGCGGACGACGGGGCGCCCGGCCTACCGTGGGGGCATGACCGAGACGACCACATCCGGGGCGCCGCCCCGGGCCCCCGAGTTCCGGCTGGCTTCCGAGCTGCTGCAGGGCCTGCGCGAGGACCTGATCACGGATGCGTTCGCATACCGGCCGCTGCCGCCGATGCGCACCGACGGCCTACTGTTGCGCCGGCTCCCGCAGCGGATACGCAGGCGGTCGGTGTACCTGCGGCACGCCGTCGTGGCCGCGGTCGCCCTGTTCGTGCTGCTGCTCGCCGCGACCGACAGTGGCACCGACTGGGCGCTCGGCAGTCTCGTGGTGGGGCTGGTGGCGGCCGCGCCGGTCCTGATGACCCTGGTCCGTCCCGTGGGGGCTTTCTGGGCGGCGCTGGTGGCCACCGAGGCGCTCTCGCTCGTCGGTTCGGACGTGGGCCTGTGGCCCCGCTCCCCGGGCGCCTTCGTCATGTACCTGTTCGTGGTGACCGTGGTGGCGATGCGGACCCGGCCCCGGGCCGCCGGCTGGATGTGGCTGATCACCCTGCTGGTCGGGCTGGTGGTCCCCACCCTGCTCGGGCTGGGTGAGCCGGACCACGTGGCGCCGATCGCCTTCCTCCTGGCGGTGTCCCTGCTGGTGGTGACGGTCCGCCATGTCCGCCGCGAGGCCGCTCAGGAGGTCAGTGCGCAGCTGGAAGTCACGGCCGTCGAGCGGGACCGGCGCACCCTGCTGGAGGAGCGCACGACGATCGCCCGCGAGCTGCACGACGTGGTGGCGCACCACATGTCGGTGGTGGCGATCCAGGCGGAGGCCGCGCCCTACCGGGTGAAGAACCCGCCGCCGGAGCTGGAGGCCGCGTTCGCGACCATCCGGGAGAACGCGGTGGCGGCGCTGACGGAGCTGCGGCGGGTGCTGGGCGTGGTCCGCTCCGCGGACTACGCGGCGCCCGACGCCCCGCAGCCGACGCTGGCCCAGTTGGACGGGCTGCTGGCCAATGTGCGCGATGCCGGACTGGGCGTGGAGAAGACGGTGACGGGCGCGGTGCGGGAACTGCCGCAGGGCGTCGAGCTGTCGGCGTACCGGATCATCCAGGAGGCGCTGAGCAACACGCTGCGCCATGCCCCGGGCGCGGCGGCCGAGGTCGAGGTCAGCTACGTGCTGGGCGGGCTCGGGATCCGCGTGGTCAACGGGAAGCCGACCGGGGGCGCGCGCCCCTCGCCGGGCGCCGGGCACGGGATCACGGGGATGCGGGAGCGGGTGGCCATGCTGGAAGGGGAGATGACGGCCGGGCAGACGGAAGCGGGAGGGTACGAGGTGGCGGTGTTCATACCGGTGCGGGGACGGCAGGAGCCGGCCCAGGACACGGCGCAGGCGCCGGCATGACGATCAGGGTGCTCATCGTCGACGACCAGATGATGGTCCGGGAGGGCTTCTCCGTCCTGCTGAACGCGATGGACGGGATCGAGGTCGTCGGTGAGGCGGTCGACGGCCGGGAGGCGATCGCCCGGGTAGCTGCGCTGCGGCCGGACGTGGTGCTGATGGACATCCGGATGCCGGTGATGAACGGGCTGGAGGCGACGCGGGAGATCGTCGCCGCGGACACGGACGCGAAGGTACTGGTCCTGACGACCTTCGACCTCGACGAGTACGTGTACCAGGCGCTGCGGGCCGGGGCCTCCGGCTTCCTCCTGAAGGACGCCTCGGCGCGGCAGCTGGCCGAGGGGGTGCGGGTGGTCGCGTCCGGGGAGGCGCTGCTGGCGCCGACGGTCACCAAGCGGCTGATCCTGGAGTTCTCGAAGCTGTCGGCGACGCCGCGGCTCGCCGGTTCGGCGGCGGTCGAGGCGCTGACGGAGCGGGAGACGGAGGTGCTGGTCCTGATCGCCCAGGGCCTGTCCAATGCGGAGATCGCGGACCGGCTGGTGGTCGCCGAGTCCACGATCAAGACGCATGTGAGCCGGATCCTGGTGAAGCTGGGCCTGCGCGACCGCACGCAGGCGGCGGTGTTCGCGTACGAGACGCGGCTGGTGACCCCGTCGTAGCGGGCACCCGGTGGACCAGCGGACCTTCCGGTCACGGGACTAGGCTGCCGACATGGGCTTTGATCCGTGGGATGCCGCGTTCGTCGCCGATCCGTACCCCGCCTACCGGGAGCTGCGCGCCCAGGGCCGGGCGATCTGGTGGGAGGCCACCAGGCAGTGGCTGGTGCCGCACTACGCCGATGTGAGTGCGCTGCTGCGCGACCGGCGGCTGGGGCGGACCTATCTGCACCGGTTCTCGCACGAGGAGTTCGGGCGGCAGGCCCCGCCGCCGGAGCACGAGCCGTTCCATGTGCTCAACGGGAACGGGCTGTTGGACCTGGAGGATCCGGCGCACGGTCGGGTGCGGCGCCTGGTGTCGAAGGCGTTCACCCCGCGGACGGTGGAGCGGCTCGCACCGGCCGTGGAGCGGCTCGCCGGGGAGCTGGTCGGGCAGTTGCTCGCGGACGGCGGCGGTGATCTGCTGACCGTCGTGGCCGAGCCGCTGCCGGTGGCGGTGATCGCCGAGCTGCTGGGGGTTCCGGAAGCGGACCGGGGGCTGTTGCGGCCCTGGTCGGCGGACATCTGCGGGATGTTCGAGCTGCGGCCGGACGAGGAGACGGCGCGGCGGGCGGTCCGGGCGAGCGTGGAGTTCAGCGCGTACCTGCGGGAGCTGATCGCCGAGCGGCGGGGGCGGCCCGGCGAGGACCTGATCTCGGGGCTGATCGCCGCGCACGACGAGGAGGGGCGGCTCAGCGAGCAGGAGATGATCTCCACCTGTGTGCTCCTGCTGAACGCGGGGCACGAGGCGACGGTCAACACCACCGTCAACGGCTGGTGGGCCCTGTTCCGCAATCCGGAGCAGCTGGCCGCGCTCCGTCCGGAAAAGTTGTCCACAGCTGTGGACGAGCTGATGCGCTACGACACTCCACTACAGATGTTCGAGCGGTGGGTCCTCGACGACATCCGGGTCGGTGACACGGTCATCCCCCGCGGGGCGGAGGTCGCCCTGCTCTTCGGCTCCGCGAACCGGGACCCGTCCCGCTTCGCGGACCCGGACGTGCTGGACCTGTCCCGGACCGACAACCCGCACCTCAGCTTCGGCGCGGGCATCCACTACTGCCTGGGCGCCCCCCTGGCCCGCCGCGAGCTGACGGCTTCCTTCGGCGCCCTCCTGGCCGACGGCGTCCCGCCGCTGAAGCTCGTCCGCGAACCCGAGTGGCAGCCGGGCTACGTCATCCGCGGCCTGCGCGAGCTCCAGGTCGCCTTCTGAGTCGGGGGCCGTCGCGGACGGGACGCGGCGCGGCCCCCGCGGATCCCGCGGGGGCCGTCGGCACGTGCCGGGTCAGGCGGCGAGGTCCCTGCGGCGGAGGGCGGTGAGGCCGGCCGCGAGGAGGGCCGCCGCGAGGGCGGTCAGGGCCAGCAGCGGGGTCCAGGCCAGGGCCTGCGCTCCCGGGAGCTTCGGCAGGTGGGCGAAGGGCGAGAGGTCGAGGACGGCCTGCGGGAGGTTCAGGGCCGGGCCGATCCAGCCCAGCAGCAGCACGGCTCCGGCCACCCCCCAGGCGCCCGCGGCGTACTTCGGGGCGGCGCCGTGCAGCAGGGCCGCCAGGGCGCCGATCACCCACACCGCCGGGAGCTGGGCGAGGACGGCGCCGGTCGCCGCGGCCACGTCCCGGCCGTGCCCGAGGCCCAGGCCGAGCCCGCCGAGCAGCAGGATCAGCCCGGATCCTCCGAAGGCCACGGCCAGGTGCCCGCCGGCCCAGCGCAGCCGCCCGACCGGGGCGGCGAGCAGCGGTTCGGCGCGCTGCCCGGTCTCCTCGGCGGTCAGCCGCAGCACCGCCGAGACGATGTACAGGGCGGCGACCATGCCGAGCATGCCGGCCATGGTGGCGAGGAACGCGTCGGCGAGTGCGCTCTGCCCGCCCATCCGCTGGATGATGTCGCGGGTCCGCTCGTTGTCGCCGACGAGCTGGGTGGCGCCGTCCGTCATCGATCCGAAGACCGCCCCAGCCGTCAGGAAGCCGAGGCTCCACCCGGCCAGGCCGCCCCGCTGGAGCCGCCAGGCCAGCGCGCCCGCACTGCCGATGCGGCCCTCGGCGGGCCCGGGCCGGGCCGGGAGGAAGCTCATGCCGACGTCGCGGCGTCCGGCGAGGACGTACGCGGCCGCCACCAGCAGCGCGGCCGCCGCGGCGAACAGGCCGAGCACCCACCAGCGTTCGCCGGCGAAGGCCCGTACGTGTTCCAGCCAGCCGAGCGGCGAGGCCCAGGTCAGCGCGCTCTCCCCGGCGGGGGTGCCCGCGTCCCCGGCGGCGCGCAGCACGAACGCCGCGCCGATCAGCGCGCCCGCGAGGCCCTTCGCGAGCCGGGCGCTCTCGGTGAGCTGCGCGGCGATGGCGGCGATGCCGGCGAAGAGCATGCCCGTGGCGCCGATGCCCAGCCCGAGTGCGAGGGCCCCGGCCGCGCCGTGCGCGCCCGCCAGGCCGCCGGTGACGAGCAGCGCGGCGGCTGCGTTGGCGGTGAGGGCGGCGAGCAGTGCGGCCGTGAGCGGGGCGCGCCGCCCCACCATGGCGGCCGAGAGGAGTTCCTGGCGGCCCGTTTCCTCTTCCTCGCGGGTGTGCCGGACCACGACGGCCAGGCTCATGATGCCGGCGAGCACCCCGGCGAAGACCGCGCCGCGCCAGGCGGTGAGGGCGCCGAGGGAGTCTGCGAAGACGGGCCCGTACAGGGCGCGCAGAGAGCCGTTGGTGTTCATGGTGGCGGCAAGTCGGGCCCGGTCGGCTCCGGTGGCGTACGCCGATTCCAGGGCGCCGGGCAGGCTCAGCACCATCAGGGCCACGACCAGGACCCATGCCGGAAGCATGATCCGGTCGCGGCGCAGGGCGAGGCGCAGCAGGGCGGCCGTTCCGGCGAGTTGGCCGAGTCGGTGTTTCATCGCGCCGCGCCCGCCTTCGTCCGCGCCGCCGGGTGCACGTCGTCCGCGTAGTGGCGCAGGAAGAGCTCTTCGAGGGTGGGCGGGGTCGCGGTCAGCGAGCGCACCCCGGAGGTGGTGAGGGAGCGCAGGACGGCGTCCAGCTTGTCGGTGTCGGCCTGGAGGCGGATCCGCTGCCCCTGCACCTCGACGTCGTGGACGCCGGGCAGCTGTGCGATGCCGTTCGGCGGGCCGGCGAGCTCGGCGCTGATCGACGTGCGGGTGAGGTGGCGCAGCTCGGCGAGGCTGCCGGTCTCGACGGTGCGGCCCTTGCGGATGATGCTGACGCGGTCGCAGAGGGCTTCGACCTCGCTGAGGATGTGTGAGCTGAGCAGGATGGTGCGGCCTTCGGCGCGGGCCTCGGCGACGCAGTCCTGGAAGACCCCCTCCATCAACGGGTCGAGGCCTGAGGTGGGCTCGTCGAGGACGAGCAGCTCGGCGTTGGAGGCGAAGGCGGCGACGAGGGCCACCTTCTGGCGGTTGCCCTTGGAGTACGTGCGCCCCTTCTTGGTGGGGTCGAGCTCGAAGCGTTCGATCAGCTCGGCGCGGCGGGCCCGGTCGAGGCCGCCCGCCCGTCGCCCACCACCGCCCTGCCCGACGCGCGCGGCGCGGCTGCTCTGGTGCAGCCGCCCGAAGAGGTCGATGACCTCGCCGCCGGAGAGGTTGCGCCACAGGGTGACGTCGCCGGGGACGTAGGCGACGCGGCGGTGGAGCTCCACGGCATCGGCCCACGGGTCGCCGCCGAGCAGCTCGGCGGTTCCGGAGTCGGCGCGCAGCAGGCCCAGCAGGACGCGGATGGTGGTGGACTTGCCGGCGCCGTTGGGGCCGAGGAAGCCGTGGACCTCGCCGGTGGCGACGGAGAGGTCGAGTCCGTCCAGAGCGTGGGTGCGGCCGAACGCCTTGTGGAGTCCGGCGACGCTGATTGCCTTCGTCATGATTCCGAACGTACGCTACTTTCATAAACTTGTGAAGATCGGGAACAGCGTAAAGTTCGGAGGGTGGCGAAGCAGATGGACACCGGAAACACGCAGGACGAGCACGAGGAACGGGACACCGAGGCGGTCTCCCGCTTCGTGGAGCGCTTCGCGGCCCAGCTGGCCGACGCCGGCATGCAGCGCATGGCCGCCCGCGTCTTCGCACAGCTGCTGGCCAGCGACAGCGCTGCGATGACCTCGGCCGAGCTGAGCGAGGCCCTGCAGATCAGCCCGGCCGCCGTGTCGGGCGCGGTGTCGTACCTGACGCAGGTCAACATGGTCAGCCGCGAGCGCGAGCCGGGCTCCCGGCGCGACCGCTACGTCCTGCACAACGAGCTCTGGTACGAGACCTTCACCCGCCGCGACCAGGTCCTGACCCTGTGGGAGAAGACCCTGCGCGAGGGCGCGGCAGGCCTCGGCGCCGACACCCCGGCCGGGTCGCGGATCGCCGAGACCGCGGCGTTCTTCGAGTTCCTCCAGCACGAACTGCTGGGGATGATGGACCGCTGGCGCGCCCACCGCGCCACCCTCGACCTGCCGTGACCTGGCGCGACCACGACCTGGCGCGACCGGCCCTGACATGACCTACCCTGCCTGACCAGGTGTCACCCGGCCCGGCCCGAAAGCCCGTTCGGGCAGATCGTCACACCCGGCTCCGGGGGCACCTGCTATAATCCACTTGCTGCCTTCGGCGCCCAGTGGAGCGTCCGGAGGCTTTTTTCATGCCTTCTGACACTCCAGAACCCGCAGCCCCAGCCCCAGCCACCGCACCCACGCCTCCTCCCCCTCCCGCCCCCACCGGCTACCGCGCCCTGCTCCGCAACCGCGAGTTCGCCGGCCTCTACGCCGGCCTCACCCTGACCGTCGCCGCGAGCACCCTGTCCGGCTTCGCCCTCGGCACCCTCGTCGACCGGCAGACCGGCTCCCCGTTCCTGACGGCCGTGAGCATGTACGGCGCCACCTTCGCCACCGTGCTCGGCGCGCTCACCCTCATGTCCGTCGCCGACGGAAAGCACCCCCGCCGCACGCTCCTCGCCCTCCAGGGCCTCTCCCTGGCCGGGGTCGCCGCCCAGGCCGTTCCCGGGCTGCCGCTGGCCGCCCGGTTCGGGCTGCTCCTGCTGCTCGGCTTCTTCCAGTCCCTGGGGACCGGCACCCGCATGGGCCTGCTCGCCGAGACCGTCCCCACCTCCGCGTACGCCCTCGCCCGCTCGCTCATGAACATCACCGCCGGCGCGGTGTCCGTGCTCGGCTTCGCCCTCGGCGCCGTACTGCTGGGCCGGCTCGGCCCGTACCGGGTGTTCGCCGTCGCCGCCGTGCTGACCGGCCTCGCGCTCGCGGTCGTGGCCGTGACCGTACGGGAGCGGTCGATCCGGCCGACCCGCCGGCCCGGCCTGCGGCAGACGTGGACGACCAACGCCGAACTGTTCGCCCACCCCGGCCGGCGGGCCCTGCTGCTGAACCTGTGGGTGCCGAACGGCCTCGTCGTCGGCTGCGAGGCCCTGTTCATCCCGTACGCCCCGCAGCACGCCGGCACCCTCCTCGCCGCCGGCTCGGCCGGAATGCTCCTCGGGGACCTCGCCGTCGGCCGGCTGCTCACCGAGGAGCGCCGGCGCCGGTACGCCTTCCCCCTGCGCCTGCTGCTCGCCGTCCCCTTCCTCGGCTTCGCCTTCGACCCTCCAGTGCCTCTCGCGGCCGCCGCGGTGTTCGCCGCGAGCGCCGGCTTCGCCGCGACCCTGCCGCTCCAGGAGGAGCTGCTCGCCCTGACCCCCGACGCGGTGCGCGGGCAGGTCCAGGGCGTCGAGTCGGCCGGCCGGATGACCTGGCAGGGCATCGGCGCCGCCCTCGCCGGCGCGGCCGCCCAGTACCTCGGCCCGGCCACCGCGATGACCGTGCTGGCCGCCGCTTCCGCGGTGGTCACCCTCGCCTCCCGCCGCGCCGTCGCCCGCGCCGCCACCGCGGACACCACAGCCGCCGCGAACACCGCCGGCACCGCAGACGCCAGTGACACTGGCGACACCGGCGACGCACCGGCGGCCCCGCAGGTCAGCGCGGGCGGATGAGCCCCCACGCCGCCGGCCGCAGGGTCCAGGTCCGCCGGCGCACCGGCCCCGCGACGGCCCCGTCGGCCCGGTACCGGAAGTCCGACCCGGTCACGGTCACCACCCGGGCCCGGGCCCCGACCGCGGTGCCGTCCACCCGGACGACGACCTCCGCGAGCCCTCCCCCGCCCGGCTCCAGCGACAGGTCCTCCAGCGGCCGGTCCACATCGGCCAGCACCACCCCGTCGGCCTCCACCCGCAGCCGGTGCCCGCCGGCCCCGCCCCGCGCCGGTCGGGCCGCGGCCGGCGGCGGCCCGACCAGGGTGCGCACCAGCGAGCGGTACGCGCTGCGCACCGAGGGCCCCGCCGGCCGCGGCACGGGCGGCCGAACGGATGGAATCCGCAGCCCCCCGAGGACCACCCCGTCGCTGTCGTCCACCAGCAGGTCCCGCATGCCGACGACCCCGTCGAGGGCCGCCCGGGCCGCGGACACCGCCGACAGCGGGACCCCCAACGCCCTCACGAGCCCCAGCGTTCCCATCTGCCCCACCGGGACGACGGACACGACGCCGGCGGCGTCCCCACCGAGCCCGCGCTCCCGGTGCAGCAGCCCCACGGCCCGCACCAGCGCGCGGTCGTCGCCCACGATCACGGGCCGCCGATGGCCCCGGCGGGCGAGGGCCCGCGCGAACTCCTCCGGTGAATCCGGGAGGCTGACCTTGGCCGCCGCCCCCGCCGACAGAACATCCCTCGCGATCCGCACGGACTCGCCGTCGAGACGGCGGGCGACCGGGTCGACGAGCACCAGCAGGCCGCCGACCGGCGCGCCCGCAGGGCTCATGGTGGGCTCCGGAGCCGACACCTCGGTCCTTCCTCGGGTAGCATCTTTGTGCAAGAGGCCCTTGCGCTATTGCGCCAGGGCCTTCGTCTATTCCGGGGTACCGGTCCGACGGCCCAGCCTGCGGTGTACATCGTCGTACGCCCCCTGGCCTTGGACATGCCCCATCCGGAAGAGGTGTACGCCTGTGCCCGCTCTTGTGCTGCTCGGAGCTCAGTGGGGTGACGAGGGCAAGGGAAAGGCCACCGACCTGCTCGGTGGATCCGTTGACTACGTGGTGCGCTACCAGGGCGGCAACAACGCCGGCCACACGGTCGTCGTAGGCGACCAGAAGTACGCACTGCACCTTCTCCCTTCCGGCATCCTGTCCCCCGGATGCACCCCGGTCATCGGCAACGGCGTCGTCGTCGACCCGTCCGTACTCCTCTCCGAGCTGCGCGGGCTGAACGAGCGCGGCATCGACACGTCCAAGCTGCTGATCAGCGGAAACGCCCACCTGATCACGCCGTACAACGTGACCCTCGACAAGGTCGGCGAGCGCTTCCTCGGCAAGCGCAAGATCGGCACCACCGGCCGCGGCATCGGCCCGACCTACGCGGACAAGATCAACCGCGTCGGCATCCGCGTCCAGGACCTGTACGACGAGTCGATCCTCACCCAGAAGGTCGAGGCGGCGCTGGAGAACAAGAACCAGCTGCTCGCGAAGCTGTACAACCGCCGTGCGATCGAAGCCGCCGCGATCGTGGAGGAGATGCTCCAGTACGCGGACCAGATCAAGCCGTACGTCGCCGACACCACGCTGATCCTCAACAACGCGCTCGACGAGAACAAGGTCGTGCTGTTCGAGGGCGGCCAGGGCACCCTGCTCGACGTCGACCACGGCACGTACCCGTTCGTGACCTCGTCGAACCCGACCGCGGGCGGCGCCTGCACCGGTACCGGTGTCGGCCCGACCAGGATCAGCCGGGTCATCGGCATCCTGAAGGCCTACACCACCCGCGTCGGCGCCGGCCCGTTCCCGACGGAGCTGTTCGACCAGGACGGCGAGGACCTGCGCCGCATCGGTGGCGAGCGCGGCGTGACCACCGGCCGCGACCGCCGCTGCGGCTGGTTCGACGCTCCGATCGCGCGGTACGCCACCCGCGTGAACGGCCTGACCGACTTCTTCCTCACCAAGCTGGACGTGCTGACCGGCTGGGAGGAGATCCCGGTCTGCGTCGCGTACGAGATCGACGGCAAGCGCGTCGAGGAGCTGCCGTACTCGCAGACGGACTTCCACCACGCGAAGCCGATCTACGAGACCCTCCCCGGCTGGTCGGAGGACATCACCAAGGCCAAGACCTTCGCGGACCTGCCGAAGAACGCGCAGAACTACGTGAAGGCCCTGGAGGAGATGTCGGGCGCCCCGATCTCCGCGATCGGCGTCGGCCCGGGCCGCACCGAGACGATCGAGATCAACTCGTTCCTGTAGGGACGGGCCGCCTCCCGTCGGGAAGGGGGCGGTGCGCCGACCGGCGCACCGCCCCCTTCCGCTTTCCGTGCAGCTACTTGTTGTCGTAGTAGCCGAAGACGTCGACGACGAGGACGCCGGCCGCGGCGGCTCGCCCACGGTGCCCTCCGCGTACTGGTCCCACGAGTTCGTGTCCGGGGCCACCGAGAGGAAGCCTTCGCTGACGGTGTTGGTGACGGTGGTGTTCAGGACGAACGCTTCGTAGTTCTTCGCGCCGCACGACAGCGGCAGCCAGGCGTAGCCGCGGGCCGGGTCGGGGCCGGCTTCCTGCTCGGTGCTGCGGGTGTCGAGCATGCGGTACGGCCTCGACAGCGGCAGGTACGACGCCTTGCCGTCGGGGCTGTAGTAGCCGACGACGTCCACCACCACGTCGGCGTCCATCCAGCTGCCGTTCCGGATGCTGGTCTTCCCGGCCGCGCCGACCGGCACGATCACCGCGTTGGCCGTGGTCGTCCACGCCGCGAAGTTCACGTTCGACGTGGCCGGGGCCGCCCCGCCGCTCGGGAACACGGTCAGGTGGCCGGGGCCCGCCGGTCGGTGGCCGTCACGTTCAGCGCCACGGCGGTGGCGCCCGCGGGCACCTTCCCGCTGCCCGCGACCCGGACGTCGAAGGAGCCGTGGCCGGGCACCCGTCGCTGCCCGCCGAGCCCCGTCCGGGTGTCGACGATGCGCTCGGGGGTCAGTGCGCTGTAGCCGTTGGCCGCCGACCGGGTGAAGTAGCCGGTCACGTCCGCGACCAGTGGCTGTGGGTCAGGGTGACGCCGCCGGACACCTGGGCGGTGTCCTTGGTCCCGTCGCCCCACTCGACGGTGACGGAGAGCGGCCCCGTGGCACCGGTGACCACGGTCTCCAGGTCGAGGCCGTGCGCCGTCCCGGCCGTGGCGCTGAGAGCGACCCGCAGGTCCGGGTTGCCGTCCACGGGCCCGGCCCGCGGAGCGGCGTCGGCCCTGCCCACCGAGAATCGGACGACGAGCGGGGCCGCGGGGCCGAAACCAACCGCCTTCGCGCGGGCGCCGGCGTCAGCCCGCCGCCAGGAGGGTGTCGATGCTCGCCTTGATGCGGTCGAGCGGCACCTGGCGCTCCACCGTCAGGTGCTCGAACAGGCTCGGCACGAACGGGGCGAGCAGCAGGTGGGCGAAGACCGGCGCGTCCACCCCCGGCCGGGTCTGCCGGAGCAGCATCGTCACGTGCGTGTGCAGGGTCCGGTAGGCACCGCTGTGGTACCGCGCGCCCGGCGACGCGGCCTCGGCGGCGGCCATCACCGCGCGGTTGCCGACGAGCCGCTCGGCCAGCGTGAACAGGAACGCCCGAAGCCGCTCCTCCGGCGGCGCCCCGGGCCCCAGCGGCGGGGGGCCGCTCAGGAAGGCCTCCTGGAAGCGCCGCTCGTCGTCGTCGAGCAGGGCGATCAGCAGCCGGCTGACGTCCCCGAAGCGCCGGTAGACCGTGCCGACGCCCATCCCCGCGGCGTGCGCGACGGCGTTCATCGTGACGGCGTCCGCCCCACGCTCGGCGACCAGGCGCGCGGCCGCGTCCAGGATCTTCCGCCGGTTGCGTGCGGCGTCCGCGCGTTCGGGCGGGGCCTGACCCGAGACGGGCAGTTCGGTGCGGCTCATGTCCCGAGGTTACCGGACGCCCCTTGCCAAACGGATCGCTATCCGTTTAACTCTGAACCAGTGCAGGAACCGGATATCGATCCACTTAGGCAGGGAACCGTCATGAGCGCCAAGGTCGCCGTCATCTACTACTCCTCCACCGGGAACGTCCACGAGCTGGCGAAGGCGGTCGCCGAAGGAGCCGAGAAGGCCGGCGCCGAGGTCCGGTTCCGCCGGGTCCCCGAGCTCGCCCCGGACGCCGCGATCGACTCCAACCCGGCCTGGCGCCAGCACGTCGAGGACACCAGGGACGTCGAGATCGCCACCCTCGACGACCTCGCCTGGGCCAACGCCTACGCCATCGGCTCGCCGACCCGCTACGGCAACATCTCCGGCCAGCTGAAGCAGTTCCTCGACACCACGGGCGGCCTCTGGCAGCAGGGCGTCCTCTCGGACAAGCCGGCCACCGGCTTCACCAGCGCGCACAACGCCCACGGCGGCAACGAGTCCACGCTGCTCGCCCTCTACAACACGTTCCACCACTGGGGCTCGATCATCGTCTCCCCCGGCTTCACCAACCCGGCCGTCTTCGAGGCCGGCGGCAACCCGTACGGCACCTCGCACCCGGCGAGCAGCGGCGAGGTCAGCGAGGCGACCCGGACGGCCGCCCGGTACCAGGGCGAGCGCCTCGCGACGATCGCGGCGCGCCTGGCCGGCTAGCCGTCGCACCGCACGCGGCCGGCCAGTGCGACGGTCTCGGCGGCTCCGCCCGTCTCGCGCACCCGGCCGTCGGCCGTCCGCACCTCGTGGCGGCCGTTCCCGAGCGCCCGGATCCACGGCAGATCGGTGCAGCCCGGCGGGGTGACGCGGCGGCTGAAGCGGAGCCAGCACATGCTCCGGTCCGGGGACGGGGCCCGCAGCCGCGGCGTGGCGAAGGCGGCCTCGACGAGGGCGTGCAGCCCTTCGCCCTGCTGTCCGGGGGCGCGGTCCGCGCGCAGCTGGCGCCACCTGGCCTCCACTCCCTCGCCGCGCTCGTACGCCTCGGACAGCGGCGCGGGCTCGACGAACGGCCCCTGGGCGGCGGGTTCGCGCACCCGCGGACGGCGGACCCAGGCGGCCAGCACCCCCTCGCGGGCCGCTACCAGGCCAGCTGCGAGATCTCCTCGGCGACCACCGCGCAGGCGTCGGCCGCCGGGTCGATCAGCGGGAAGTGGCCGATGTCGTCCAGCAGCGTCAGCCCGACCGTCTCCCCCGCCTTCGCCGCCGCGGCCACGTACGACTCGGCCACCTCCGCCGGGACGACGATGTCCTCCCGGCCGTGCACCACGGTCGTGGCGATCCCGGTCGGCAGCAGCGCCGCCGGGTCCGCGTACGGGAGCCGCTGCGCCCAGTGCGCGTCCCCGCCCAGCAGCTGCGCCGAGGCGCCGCCGCAGACGCCGAGCTCCTGCGCCACCTCGAAGTCCGCGATGGGGGCCAGCGCCACCACGCCGCGCAGTACGGGCGGGGCCGGCAGCCGCCAGCCCGCCGGGGCGCCGGCCGGCAGGACGTGCCGGGCGGCGGCCCACAGTGCGAGGTGGCCGCCCGCGGAGTGGCCGGTGAGGACGGTACGGCGCAGGTCGGCCTGCGGGAGGTGGGCGGAGGCCAGCGCGGGGAGGGCGTCCAGCGCCGCGGCCACGTCGTCGAAGGTCTCCGGCCAGCGGCCGGCGACCGGCCCCCCGGCGTTCTGGTGCGGCAGCGAACTCCCGCGCCGGTACTCCACACTGGCCACGGCGAAACCGCGCCGCGCCAGGAAGTCGGCCAGCGGCGACACGTGCTCCCGGTCGTACGGGGCCCGCCAGGCACCGCCGTGCAGCAGCACCACGAGGGGAGCGGAGGCGGCCACCCCGTCCGCCCCACCCACACCACCACCCCCGCCGACGGGGGCCCGCGGGGCGTAGAAGTCGACGACGTGGTCCGGGTGGTCCCCGTACGCGGCGGACGCGTCCGGGGCGACCGGCGGGTGGGAGAAGGCCGAGGCGGCCTCGGCGGCGTCCCGTTCGACAGCGGGGTCCGTCATCGGCTCAACCTCTCGGTAACGCGTGGGACTGGTGTTCCGGCTGCCGGGATTCCGCAGCCCGGAACGCCCCGGCCTGCGGCGGCTCCGGGCTCCGGGTTCCTTCGATCCGGCAGAGCCGGACCGTATCAGGCCGGAACAGGCCTGTCCCCGGAGGTTTTTGTCACGTACCCCGGCCCGCATGGAAACCGGCCGCGGCGGGCAGGGATCATGCCCTGCCCGCCCCGTGCCGTGACGTTTCGCTCCCGGCCCGGCCGGACATCACCCGAAAATGCGACCCAGCGTCCGGGCCGCGCGCTCCGCATCCGCGAAGCCCACGTAGAGCGGCGTGAACCCGAACCGCAGGACGTCCGGGGCCCGGAAGTCTCCGATCACCCCGCGGGAGATCAGCTCGTCCATCACCGCGCGGGCGTTCTCGGTGCGCAGCGACACCTGGCTGCCGCGTTCCTCGTGCGGCAGCGGCGTCACCGGCTCGACCTTCCCCGCCGGGACGTACGCGGCCACGCACTCCAGGAAGAAGTCGGTCAGCGCCAGGGACTTGGCCCGTACGGCGGCCACGTCCACCCCGTCCCAGGCGTCGAGCGCCGCCTCCAGGGCCAGCATCGACAGGATGTCCGGGGTGCCGACCCGGCCGCGGACCGCGCCCTCGGCCGGGGTGTAGTCCGGGGTCATCGCGAAGGGCTCGGCATGACCGTTCCAGCCCGGCAGCGGGGAGTCGAAGGCGGCCTGGTGGCGTTCGGCGATGTAGAGGTACGCCGGTGAACCGGGTCCGCCGTTGAGGTACTTGTACGTACAGCCCACGGCGAGGTCGACGCCGTGCTCGTCGAGGCCGACGGGCAGGGCGCCGGCCGAGTGGCACAGGTCCCAGACGATGACCGCGCCCGCGGCGTGCGCCGCCCGGGTGATCCCGGGCAGGTCGTGGAGCCGCCCGCCCCGGTAGTCGACGTGGTTGAGCAGGACCACGGCCGTGTCCTGACCGCGCTCGCGCAGCCGGGCGGCCGCATCGGACGGGTCCACGGGGACCACGGTCAGGCCGGTGAGCCGGGCCGCCGACCCGGCGATGTAGCCGTCGGTCGGGAATGTGGACGCGTCGACGAGCAGCTCGGTGCGGCCGTGCCCCGCCAGGCGGGCGGCGCCGACCAGCGCCTTGAAGAGGTTGACGCTCGTGGAGTCGCCGACGACGACCTGGCCGGGGGCCGCCCCGACGAGCGGGGCGATCCGGTCGCCGATGCGCTCGGGCGCGGTCCACCAGGTGCCGCTGCTCCAGGAGCGGATCAGCTCGGTGCCCCACTCGTGCGCGACGACCTCGGCGACCCGGTCCGCGACGCCCACGGGGAGCGCGCCGAGCGAGTTGCCGTCGAGGTAGACGACGCCCTCGGGGAGGGTGAAGCGCTCGCGGAGCCCGGCCAGCGCGTCGGCGGCGTCGAGCTGCGCGGCGCGCGCGGCCAGGTCCGACGCGGCGGTGGCCGGGGCGGTGCCGCCCGGGGCGGTGGTGTCGAGGGCGTCAGACATGGCTGCGCGCCGTCCACAGCTCGGGGAAGACGTTCTTCGAGGCGCGCTTCTCCAGCCAGGTCACCCCCGCGGAACCGCCCGTGCCGGTCTTCGCGCCCATCGCGCGGCGGGTGGCGACCAGGTGGTCGTTGCGCCAGCGCCAGACGAGCTCCGCGACGTCCGTGAGGGCCTCGCCGAGCCGGTGCAGGTCGGGGTGGAGGTCGGGGTCCTCGTACAGGGAGGTCCAGACGGCCTCGACCTCGGGCGAGGCCTCGTAGCGCTGCGCGAGGTCGCGGTCGATGACGGACTGCGGGACCGGCAGGCCGCGGCGGGCCAGCAGGCGCAGCACCTCGTCGTAGAGGCTGGGCTCGTGCAGGGCCTTCTCCAGCTCCGCGTGGACGCGCGGGGCGCCGCGGTGCGGGACGAGCATCGAGGCCGACTTCTCGCCGAGCAGGAACTCCATCCGGCGGTACATCGCCGACTGGAAGCCGGAGCCCTCGCCGAGGGCGGCGCGGTACGAGTTGAACTGGCCGGGGGTGAGCTGGGCGAGCGGGCGCCAGGAGGCGTTGAGGGCCTCCAGCTCACGGAGGGATCGTTTCAGCGCGTCCATCGCGACGGGGACGCGGTCCTCGCGGAGGGCCTTCGCGGCCGTCTCCCACTCGTGGACGATGACGGTGAACCACAGCTCCATGACCTGGGTGGTGACCAGGAAGACCATCTCGCCGGGATCGTCCGAACGAGGGTGCTGGAGGTGGGTGAGGACGTCCGCCTGGACGTAGTCCTCGTACGGGGTCGTGCCGGCGAAGTCGAGGTTCGGGGTGTCCGAACCGGCTCCGGAGGCATCAAGGGTGTTCGACATCGCTGTCTCCTCGACACGTGCTTCCGGGTAGCGGTCCGCTCCTTCCGATTGGGTGTGTGGAGCCCCGGTCCCCTGCCCGCATCATAGGACCGCTTCCCGGCCGTCCTCCAATGGCCAGTGACGGGCGTCACAGATACGTTTCGGACACGGAGGCGCATGACGGGCGGCGCCGGTGAGCCGCCGGCCGAGGGCCGGGCAGTGCCTGACCGGGCGCCGGTCGGGGCCGGTCAGGCACTGATCACCGCTGGTCAGGCGCTACCGAGGACGTCCGCCGCCGTCTCGGAGGAGTCGCGCAGGAAGGTCGTGCAGCGCTCGTACTCCTCCTTCTCGCCGATCGCGCCGGCCGCGCGGGCCAGGGCGTGCAGGGCGCGCAGGAAGCCACGGTTCGGCTCGTGCTCCCACGGCACCGGGCCGTGGCCCTTCCAGCCCGCGCGGCGCAGCGCGTCGAGACCGCGGTGGTAGCCCGTACGGGCGTACGCGTACGCCTCGACGGTGCGGCCGGCGGCGAAGGCCTCGTCGGAGAGGACGGCCCAGGCGAGGGAGGAGGTGGGGTGCGCGGCGGCCACCTCGACGGCCGGCGTGCCCGCCGCGATCGCGCCGCGGCCCGGCTCGTCGGGGAGGTGGGTGGGGGCCGGGCCCCCGAGCAGGTTCTGGTGAATGGACATGGTCCAAGTCTGGGGCATCCGGCCCGGGATGCCGGGCCCCTCCCCCGGTGTCGCGACCCCCGCGGCCCGGTGGTGGCGCGGCCACCACGGGGGCGCGCCCGAGCGCCCGATGGTGGGCGCCCCACCACCCGGCGGCCCAGTCAGGTGCCCGGCACACCTCCCCCGGAACGGGGCCCCGGGCCGACGGTAGGAGTGCCATCGACGAAGGGGGAAGTCGTGAACACCGCCATCAGCACACGCCTCGGCACCGCCACCGCACCCGCCTCCCGCACGGCCGCCCGCACCGCTCCGGGCGGCCGTGCCCACCACCGGGACACCGCGGCGGCCCACGCCCCCGGCCTCCTCGGCGGCCGCACGGAAGGCCCCCGGGCGGAAGGCGCCCGCACCGACGAGGCCGTCGAGGAGCTGTGCACGGCGGTGTTCGCCTCCCTGCGACGCAAGGACCAGCGCGAGCGCGGCCGCCAGTACGTGAACGGGCTGCTCGCGACGAAGGGCCGCAAGTCGATCCGCAACATCGCCCACCAGATCAGCGGCGGCGACACGGCCGGCGGCAGCGCGGCCGCGGAGCAGAGCCTGCACCACTTCATCGCGGCGTCGACCTGGGACTGGCAGCCGATCCGGACCGCCCTGGCGCAGTACCTGGGGCAGACCGCCCCGTTGAGCGCCTGGGTGGCGCAGCCGATGGCGATCCCGAAGGGCGGCGAGCACTCGGTGGGCGCCGGGCACCGCTTCGACCCGCACCGCGGTCAGATGTTCCGCGGGCAGCAGGCGTTCGGGATCTGGTACGCGTCGGCCCGGATGGTCACCCCGGTGGGCTGGCGGCTGTTCCTGGACGAGGAGTCGGCGCAGGAGCCCTCGCAGGACTCCGTGCAGGAGGCGGGCCCCGGCGGCGAGGAGTCGTACGAGGGCTGCGCGGTCAGCGGCGTGCTGAACACGGTGCGCGAGGCGGGCATGGCCGTGCGGCCGGTGGTGCTGGACATCCGGGACATCGCGACGCGGGCCACGCTGAACCGGTTCGCCGAGGCGCGGGTGCCCGTGGTGGGGCGGATCAACCCCGAGGCGCGGCTGCTGGTGACGGACCCGCGGCTGCCGGGCTTCGGCGCGGGGACGCTGGCCGCCCGGGACATCCTGCAGAACGTGCGCGGGCTGCGGATGCCGGTGGAGTGGCCCGACCCGGCGGTACCGGGCGCGCGGCGCACCTCGCTGGTGGCCGCGGTGCGGGTGATGGTGCCGGACCCGGCTCCGGGGCGGCGGCGCGAGGTGCTGCTGTTCGGGGAGTGGGAGGCGGCCCGGCGGCTGCCGACCCAGCTGTGGGTGACGGACATGGTGCGCACCGACCCGGCGGTGCTGGTGCGGCTGACGAAGACGGCGCTGCGGGTGTCGGTGGCGTCGGCGGCGGGCGGGCAGGAGGTCGGCCTGCGGGACTTCTCCGGGCGGTCCCTGTCGGGGTGGCACCGGCACGTGACGCTGGCCTCGGTCGCGCACGCGGCCCGCAGCCTGAGCGCGGCGCCGGCGGTCCCGGCGCAGCGACCGGCGGACCTGACACCCGCCCCGGCCCGGCACGCCCTGCGCCGCCCGGCCCCGGCCGCCCGGCCGCACCCGGCCCTGGCCGCCCGCTGACCCGCGGGCTCCGGCCGCACGACACGCCGGGCCGCGTCCCCGGCCCCTGCCCCTGCCCCTGCCCCCCACCCGATCTGCCCGGCCCGCGCCCTCGGGCCCTCCCCTTCCCCCGTGACGGGACCCGAGGAGCGGGCCGGGCCTCCCTCCGCCCCCACGCCGAAGGGCCCGGCGCACCGTACGAGGACGGTGCACCGGGCCCTTCGGTCGTGCGGCCCCGGCCCTGGGGCCTTACCGGGTCACTTCAGGCGGGTGCCGGTGGAGCGCAGGTTCGCGCAGGCCTCGGCCACGCGCTTGGCCATGCTCGCCTCGGCCAGCTTGCCCCAGGTGCGCGGGTCGTAGGTGGACTTCTTGCCGACCTCGCCGTCGACCTTCAGGACGCCGTCGTAGTTGCGGAACACGTGGTCCACGACCGGGCGGGTGAAGGCGTACTGGGTGTCGGTGTCGAGGTTCATCTTCACGACGCCGTTCTCCAGCGCGGTGGCGATCTCCTCCTCCGTGGAGCCGGAGCCGCCGTGGAAGACGAAGTCGAACGGGCTGGACTTGCCGTACTTCTCGCCGACGCCCTGCTGCAGGTCCTTCAGCAGCTCCGGACGCAGGACGACGTTGCCCGGCTTGTAGACGCCGTGCACGTTGCCGAAGGAGGCGGCCAGCAGGTAGCGGCCCTTCTCGCCCAGGCCGAGGGCCTCGGCGGTGCGGATCGCGTCCTCGACGGTGGTGTACAGCTCGTCGTTGATCTCGTGGGTGACGCCGTCCTCCTCGCCGCCGGTCGGGGTGATCTCGACCTCAAGGATGATCTTCGCGGCGGCGGCGCGGGGCAGCAGCTCCTGCGCGATGGCGAGGTTGTCGGCCAGGGTCTCGGCGGAGCCGTCCCACATGTGCGACTGGAACAGCGGGTTGCGGCCGGCCTTGACGCGCTCCTCGGAGAGGGCGATCAGCGGGCGGACGTATCCGTCCAGCTTGTCCTTCGGGCAGTGGTCGGTGTGCAGCGCGATGTTGACGTCGTACTTGGCGGCGACGATGTGCGCGAACTCGGCCAGGGCGACCGCGCCCGTGACCATGTCCTTGCTGTGCTGCCCGCCCAGGAACTCCGCACCACCGGTGGAGATCTGGATGATGCCGTCGCTCTCGGCCTCCGCGAAGCCGCGCAGGGCAGCGTGCAGGGTCTGGCTCGAGGTCACGTTGATGGCCGGGTAGGCGAACTTGCCTGCCTTCGCCCGGTCGAGCATCTCGTTGTAGACCTCGGGGGTTGCGATGGGCATCTGTCCGCTCCTTGGGTGTGCGGGGAGTGTGCGATTGCTGACCCTGACCTGGGGGCGACGTAACCGTCGCGCCTATCTTTCCAGACTCCGCACGGCACTCCACCCGTGCCGGGTGGGCGGATTCCGGAAATCACGCCACCCGGCGACAAAAGAGCAGGTCAGACCCTGTACGGCAGCGCCGTGGAGGCCTGGTTTGCCGCCCGGACCGGTTCCGGAATGCAAGACCGGAGGGTCCGGGACCCGGGCAGCGGCCCCTCCTGCGGCCCCGGCGGCGGGGCCTGCCCTCAGGCCAGGCCGAGGTCCGACAGCCGGTAGCCGGTCAGGTACGGCAGCCCGGCCGCGGCGATCGCGTCGGCGGCGCCGCGGTCCACGATCGTGGCGACGGCGACGACCTCGCCGCCCGCCTCGCGGACGGCCTCGACGGCGGTCAGCGGGGAGCCGCCGGTGGTGGAGGTGTCCTCGACGACCAGGCAGCGCTTGCCCTGGACGTCGGTGCCCTCGATGCGGCGCTGCATGCCGTGCGCCTTCTGCGCCTTGCGGACGACGAACGCGTCCAGGCGCCCGCCGCGCGCCGCGGAGGCGTGCAGCATCGAGGTGGCGACGGGGTCGGCGCCCAGGGTCAGGCCGCCGACGCAGTCGTAGTCGAGGTCGGCGGTGAGGTCGAGCATGACCTGGCCGACCATGGGGGCCGCCTCGCCGTCCAGGGTGATCCGGCGGAGGTCGATGTAGTAGTCGGCCTCCTTGCCGGAGGAGAGGGTCACCTTGCCGTGCACGACGGCCTTGTCCTTGATCTGCTGCAGAAGCGCATCGCGTACGTCACTCATGGGCCCGAGCTTAGTTGCGCGCGCCGGTCCCTACGACAGGCGGCGACAGGCGGCGCCAGGTCCACGTCGTGGCGACCTCCAGCGGGTCCACGGGCGTGACCAGCCGCGGCAGCGTGTTCAGCCCGTTCGGCGGCCCGGACTGCGGCTCCACGCAGACGGCCTCGGGCTGCTCGTCGTAGACCACGACCCACTCGGCCCGGCTGGTGACCTTCAGCTCGATCTCGCCGGGCCAGGTGAGGGTGGCATCGACGCCGTCGGGCATGCCGAAGCAGTCGTCCCAGGGGCCGGGCCGCGGGTCGATGCGCTTGCCGGTGGGGAGGTGGTCGTCGCCGCGCTCCTCCTGCCAGGCGGGGGCGAAGTCGAGGCGGACGTCCTCGCCGCCGGCGCCGAGGTTGCGCAGGAACCAGGGGTGCCAGCCGGCCTGGGCGGGGAAGGAGTCGCCGTACGTCTCGATGCCCAGGGTGAGGGTCAGCGAGTCCGGGCCGAGGTCGACGAGCTGGGTGACCCGGCCCGGGTACGGCCAGGGGTCGGCCAGGTCGTACGTGAACGCCGCCCCGGTGGCCGAGGAGTGGGCCCGGCGCCACGGGGCGTCGCGGCCGAAGCCGTGGATGGCGTGCGGCGGCTGGTTGACCGGCAGCCGGTGGACGGCCGCGCCGTCGCGGAACTCCCCGTACGCGGTGCGCCCGCACCACGGCACCATCGGGAAGCAGCCGTACCGGGGGCCCTGGCGCAGCAGCTCCTTGCCATCGATCCGCAGACTGCTGATCCGGCAGCCGTTGTCCTGGTCGACCGTCACCTCGGCGCCGCCGGCGCTCAGTTGCGTGCTCATGCGGTCGAGCCTAACGACCTCCGGCGGATCAGCGGCGCCTGCGCAGGGCCCGGCCGAGCACGACCGCCGAGGCCAGCGCGAGGGCGGCGGCCGGGGCGATCCAGCGCAGGCCCGCGCCGGCGGCGGCGGACGCGGGTGCGGGGACCGGGGCGTAGCGGCCGCGCGGCGGTGCGTGGTCGACCTCCTCGGCGCTGCGGCCGATCATGGTGCGGCGGGCGTGGGCGGCTTCGGCGGGGGGCTGCGGGGGGCCGGCGAAGGCCTCGACGCCCCGCAGGCGGTCCAGCTCCCCGAAGTCGGAGGCGCTCCCGATGTCCTCCAGGTCCCCGAGGGAGCCGAGGCCGTCGAGGTCACCGATGCCGCCGAGGGCCTCCGCCGGGAGCTGGTCCGGGGAGGGGGGCGGCTCCTCGGCGTCGGGGCCCGCGGCCCCGGCCGGCCCGCGCCGCTCGCCCCGGCCGCCGTCCTCGCCCTGCTCGCCCTGCTCGCCCTGCTCACCCTGCTCGCCCTGCTCGTCCTCGTCGCCCGCGCCTGCCGCCAGTCGTGCGGCGGTACGGTCCAGCAGCCGCTGTACGGCGGCCCGCACCGCCTCCGGGGCGAAGCCCGCGGCCCGCCCGCCGGCCTCGCCCCCGGCGGTGAACTCCAGCGAGGTCCCGCCCTCGGCCGCCGCCAGCCGCAGCCCGACGGTCAGCGTGACGGTCCCGCCGCCCCGCAGCTCGGCGCCCTCGCCGGACACGGTGAAGTGGTCCGGGTCGCGCTCGGCGACGGACAGGGTGCCGCGGTAGGTGACGGTGTTCGCGCCGACCTTCAGCTTCAGCCGGCCCGACACCGGATGCCCGGCCCCCGGCTGCGGGGCCGCGTCCGGCTGGAGCCCCGGTACGCAGCGGGCCACCCGGGCGGGGTCGCGCAGCACGGCGCGGAGACGGTCTGCCGGGACCGGAACGAACACCTGATGCTCCATGCGGTCGAGCCTACCGACGACATCCCGCCGCGCGCCCGGTCGGCAGGTCACCGGTTCCGTGTCCCGGCCGGGGCTCCGGGGCGCACGCCCGCCCGGGGCGGGTCACGAGTACCGCGGGTGGGGCAGCGTGGACGGTGGCAGCCCCGCCACCCGCATCCGCTCCGCGTCGCGGGCCGCGTCCCGCAGGGACTGCGTGGTCAGCGAGCGCAGCCCCGGCGCGTCCGGGTCCACGCGCAGCTCCGGGGCCCGGTCGCGGCCGGCCAGGACGAAGCCCCAGTCCTGCGGCGGTGCGTCGGTCGACCCGGGGCTGCGGTCCGGGCCGGCGGCGAAGCCGGAGCGGCGGCCGCCCGCGCTGTAGGGCACCGTGCGCAGGCCGGCGGCGCGCAGCGTGGCCTCGACGGTCCAGTAGGTGTGCGGGCGGGTGGCCAGTGGGCCGGCGTGCACGACGATCCGCCCGCCGGGGGCCAGGGCGCGGGCGGCGAGCCCGTAGAACTCCTGCGAGTACAGCTTCGTACTGGGGGTGATGCCCGGGTCGGGGAGGTCGGAGACGATGACGTCGAAGCGGCGGTGGGCGGCGGGGCCGCGCAGCCAGTGGAAGGCGTCCTGGGTGACGACGCCGAGGCGGGGGTCCTCGTGCGCCCGGCCGTTGAGTGCGGACAGCATGGGGTCGGTGCGGGCGAGGCGGACCACGCCGGGGTCGAGCTCGACGACGGTGACGGACTCGACGTCGCGGTGGCGCAGCACCTCGCGGGCGGCGAGCCCGTCGCCGCCGCCGAGGACCAGGACGCGGCGGTGCGGGCCGGTCATCGCGGGGTGGACGAGGGCCTCGTGGTAGCGGTACTCGTCGTAGCCGCTGACCCGCAGCCGGCCGTCGAGGAACAGGTCGAGGGAGCGGGGCGAGCCGGTGGCGGGGCCGGTGAGGACGAGCTCCTGTATCCCGGTCTGGCGGGCGACGCGCACCTCGCCGCCGTACACGGCGCGCCGGGCGACCTGCTCGAAGTCGCCGGCGAGGGCGGTGGCGCAGCCGAGGGCGGCCAGGACGGCGGCGTTCATGCAGATCAGCAGCCAGCGGGAGCGGCGGCTCAGATCGCGGCGGAACAGCCACAGGACGAGGCCGGCACCGACGACGGCGTTGACGGTGCCGGTGAGCATGGCGCCGGTGAGCTGGCCGAGCACCGGCAGCAGCAGGAAGGGGAAGGCGAGGCCGCCGACCAGCGCGCCCACGTAGTCGGCGGCGAACAGGTCGGCGACGGCCCCGCCGGCGTCCTGGCGGCGGATCCGCTGGATGAGGACCATCAGCAGCGGGATCTCCGCGCCGATGAGCACGCCGATGGCGAAGGAGAAGGCGACGAGCGCGGGCCGGGACTCGCCCAACCAGGCGAAGCTCGCGTACAGCGCCATGGCCGAGAGTCCGCCGAGCAGCGCGAGGGCCGCCTCGATGACGGCGAATCCGAAGGCGGGCCGGGTCCGCAGTCGCTTGGCCAGGAGGGAGCCGACGCCCATGGCGAAGACCATGACGGACAGGACGACGGATGCCTGGGTGACGGAGTCGCCGATCAGGTAGGAGCCGAGGGCGAGCAGTTCCAGCTCGTAGACGAGACCGCAGGCGGCGCAGACGAACACGGTGGCCAGGACGAGGAGTCGGCCGGTCCGGGGCCGTACGGGAAGGGCGGCCGGGACGGTCTCCGTGCCCCGCGGCTCCGGAGCCGGGAGCACCCGGCGCGGGACGGAACGGTCGATCATGCAGCGAACCGTACGTCACCGCCCACACACATCAGGTCACCCACATGGGTGTAAGTCCGGTTTCGCTCCCTCCAGTTGACGCAACCGATGGGCCGTACGGGCGAGGCCGGCGCGCGGCGCCCGCCGGGCCGGGCGCCCGGTCACCGGGTGGCGGGCTCCCGGCCGCCCGCGGGTGCGCCGGCGCGCACACCGACCCTCGTTCGAGTGGCCACCAACTGGCCTTCCTGCGGGTACGCGTGCCAGGTCCGCCAACGGACCTGCCCTTCGTGGCGCTGCACGAGCATCGCGGTGAAGGCGTGCGGGCTGCCCGGAAAGGTTCCGGCCAGTCCGTTCGGGTGATCCGCGACCAGGGCGAGGAGCTCCTGCGCCCGTCCCGCGAACGACCCCTGCGACAGGGTCTCGACGCGCGCGGCGAACTCGTACTCCCAGCCCGTCATCCGCTTGGCCACGCCGAGGGGCAGCGGCGTACGGCTGCCGGGCATGCAGGCGACCGTCTCCGAGCAGAGCACCGCGCCCTCCTCGAGGAGCACCTGGTGGGAGGCCCCGAGCAGGCGCAACTCCACCTTTGCGCCCGCCAGTTCGAGGTTCAGCACGGCCAGGGCGGGCAGCCGGTCCCGACCCAGGGCCCAGGCGAGGTCGGCGGCACGCGTGTCGGTGTAGGTGGTCTGGAGGGTCGTGAGCATGAGTCGGCTCCGCAAACGCGCGAGGGAGAGGGGCCGGACCCCGCCAGCGGTAGTCAACGGGTGGGGGGACACCGGCTCGGGTCCACAGGAAGTCCCGGGAAGGTCCGGGGACTGGGCTACTCAACCGAGGGAATCATGAAAGGCACGGCACTCACAGCGTTTTTACCCAACATGGTTGGGTTTACATCCCCGCGGGGGCTCCACAGTTCACGTGTTCACCGGCTCCGCCGAACGGGCCGGTCGCAGGCCCTGAGACGGGCCCGGAGCCCGGACGCGGATCCGGGCCGACCCCGCCCGTCCCGCCCTCAGCTGCCGCCGCCGCACCCGCCGCCGCAGGAGGACCCGCCTCCGCAGGACGACGAGGAACCTCCGCAGGAGGACGAGGAGCCGCAGCCGGCCCCGCTGCCTCCCGAGTCGCCGGCCCACCAGCTGCTCCGGGAGCTGCGGCGGGAGCTGCTCCGGGAGCTGCGGCGGCCCTTCGAGAGCGACACCTTGGACCGGTTGGAGGCGGCGGTCGCACGGCTGCCGGCGATCGCCAGGAGCACCACGACGCCGACGGCGAACATACCGAGCAGAATGAAAAAGGCCAGGAGCACGGTCCTTCGACCTCCTTGTGACTGGCCCCGGTCCCCCGGGGGAGCGGGACCCCCCGTCCCGCGTGCCAGGGGGATGCCCCCGCGCCGCGTCGTCCAAAGCGCACTTGAGCAAGTCCAGAGGTTCCCCCCAGGATGACGGCCATGAGCGCTCCCGCGGCCGGTCGCCGCCCCCACCTCAACCGCCGCATGGCGTCCTTCGGCACGACGATCTTCGCGGAGATGTCGGCCCTGGCCGCCCGGACCGGGTCCATCAACCTCGGCCAGGGCTTCCCCGACACCGACGGCCCCGCACAGATCGCCGAGGCCGCCTCCCGCGCCGTGCTCACGGGGCTCGGCAACCAGTACCCGCCGGGCCCCGGCGTTCCGGAGCTGCGGGCCGCGATCACCCGCCACCAGCAGCGGTTCTACGGCCTGTCCTACGACCCGGAGACCGAGGTGCTGGTCACGGCGGGCGCGACCGAGGCCATCGCCGCCTCCCTGCTGGCGCTGCTGGAACCGGGCGACGAGGTCGTCGCCCTGGAGCCGTACTACGACTCGTACGCGGCGTGCATCGCGATGGCCGGCGCCACCCGGGTCCCGGTCACGCTGCGGCCGCACGCCGGGGCGTTCACCCTCGACCTCGACGAGCTCCGCGCCGCGGTCACCCCGCGCACCCGCCTGCTGCTGCTGAACAGCCCGCACAACCCGACGGGCACCGTGCTGGGCCCGGCCGAGCTGGCCGCCGTCGCCGAGCTGGCGGTCGAACGGGACCTGCTGGTCGTCACCGACGAGGTGTACGAGCACCTGGTCTTCGACGGCGTCCACACCCCGCTGGCCTCGCTGCCCGGCATGCGGGAGCGCACGGTCACCATCTCCTCCGCGGGCAAGACGTTCTCGTTCACCGGCTGGAAGGTCGGCTGGATCACCGCCGTGCCCGAGCTCGTCGCGGCGGTCCGCTCGGTCAAGCAGTTCCTGACCTTCGTGGCGTCGGGCCCGTTCCAGTACGCCATCGCCGAGGCCCTGGACCTGCCCGACGCCTACTACGACGGCTTCCGCGCCGAGCTGGCCGCCAAGCGGGACCTCCTCGCCGAGGGCCTGGCCGCCGCCGGCTTCGAGGTGTTCCGCCCGCAGGGCACCTACTTCATCACCACCGACATCACCCCACTGGGCGAGAAGGACGGCCTGGCCTTCTGCCGCGCCCTGCCGGAGCGGTGCGGCGTGGTCGCCATCCCGAACCAGGTCTTCTACGACGACCGCTCCGCCGGCGCCACCCACGTCCGCTGGGCCTTCTGCAAGCAGACGGAGGTTTTGGAAGAGGCGGTTGAGCGCCTCGGTCGGCTGGCTCGCTGAGCGCGAGCCAGATGGACGTGCAGGCACAGGGCCCGGCCTTTCAGGCGGACCCCGTGCCGCGCGGCCGCGCGCCGGAGCCGTGGGCGGCCGGGCTGCTGCTGGCGCCGGCCGCCCGCAACGGCGCGAGCCCGGCCGCGCTCCGCGGTGCTGGTGACCGCGGGGCTGGCCGGGCTCCGGTTCGGCTACGGGGTGTACCTCCCGGTGATCGCCAGGATGCCTCCCTGAGCGCGGGGCGGGGGCAGGCGGACTAGCTGTCCTCGCCGTCCTTGTCCTCGCCCTCGCCGTCGGCGGAGTCGAGGTCCTTCTCCAGGCCGAGCTGCTCCACGAGCCACTTGTCGAACTCGATGGAGGCACGGACCCAGCTGACCGTGGAGGACACGAAGTGCTCCAGGCTGACGCCGGTGCCGATCAGCATCTGCGCCTCGCCGATCAGGCGGACGGAGCCGTCGTCGTGGGTGTGGCTGTAGACCTTCGGCCACAGGGTGCGGCGGTTCCAGTCGTCGATGGACTCCAGCAGCTGCGGCTTGTCCTCGATGGCGTGGGGGCGGTCGTAGAAGGTGCGGACGGAGAAGACCTGCTGCTCGTTCTCGCCACGGAACATGAAGTAGGTGCGGAACTCCTCCCACGGCGCCGCGAGGTCACCCTCGTCGTCGACGACGTACTTGAGCTCCATCTGCTCCAGCAGCTGCTTGACCAGATCCTGGTCCGGGACCACGGGGCCCGCCGGTCCTGTGGCCTGCGGTTCGGGCTGCTGCCCTCCGAAATTCGGAATCGAGGCCGGGTCGATGCTCACCGTGTTCTTCCCTTCGTGCGGATGCTGTCATCCTCCCCCATCCCTCCTACCCCGTGTCCAGCCCCACACGTGCGATCCGCTCCGAGCGGACAGGGGCGGGCCCCCGGCAGGGGCGCGGCACTGCCGCGGTACCCCTGCCGGGGGCCCGCCCGGGGGCCGTCAGAGGGCCTTGCCGACCAGCAGGTCGTCGCCGGCCACGTCCACCCGTACGGTGTCGCCGTCGCGGACCTCGCCGGCCAGGATCTCCTTGGCGAGGCGGTCGCCGACCGCCGTCTGGATCAGGCGACGCAGCGGGCGGGCACCGTACGCGGGGTCGTTGCCCTTGTCGGCGAGCCAGGCCAGGGCCTCGGGGGTGACGTCCAGGGTCAGACGGCGGTCGGCCAGGCGCCGGGCGAGACTGCCCACCTGGAGCTCGGCGATGTGGGCCAGCTCGTCCCTGGTCAGCGCGGAGAAGACGACGAGGTCGTCGAGCCGGTTGAGGAACTCCGGCTTGAAGGAGGCCCGCACGACCTCCAGCACCCTCTCCCGCTTCTCGTCCGCCGAGGTGGCCGGGTCCATCAGGAACTGGCTGCCCAGGTTGGAGGTGAGGATGAGGATGGTGTTGCGGAAGTCCACGGTGCGGCCCTGGCCGTCCGTGAGCCGGCCGTCGTCGAGGACCTGGAGCAGGATGTCGAAGACCTCCGGGTGGGCCTTCTCGACCTCGTCCAGCAGGACGACGGAGTACGGGCGGCGGCGCACCGCCTCGGTCAGCTGGCCGCCTTCCTCGTAGCCGACGTAGCCGGGCGGGGCGCCGACGAGGCGGGCCACGCTGTGCTTCTCGGAGTACTCCGACATGTCGATGCGGACCATGGCCCGCTCGTCGTCGAAGAGGAAGTCCGCGAGGGCCTTGGCCAGCTCGGTCTTGCCGACGCCGGTCGGCCCGAGGAAGAGGAACGAGCCGGTCGGCCGGTCGGGGTCGGCGATGCCCGCGCGGGTACGGCGCACGGCGTCGGAGACGGCCCGCACGGCCTCGCCCTGGCCGATGAGGCGGCGGCCGAGCTCGGCCTCCATGCGCAGCAGCTTCTGGGTCTCGCCCTCCAGCAGGCGGCCCGCCGGGATGCCCGTCCAGGCGCCGACGACGTCCGCGATGTCGTCGGGGCCGACCTCGTCCTTGACCATGGTGCGCTTGGCGGCCTCCGCCTCGGCCTCCGCCTCGGTGGCCTCGGCCAGCTCCCGCTCCAGGGCCGGGATCTCCCCGTACAGCAGCTTGGAGGCGGTGTCGAAGTCGCCGTCGCGCTGGGCGCGCTCGGACTGGCCGCGCAGCTCGTCGAGGCGCTCCTTGAGCTCGCCGACCCGGTTCAGGGACTGCTTCTCCTTCTCCCAGCGGGCGGTCAGGCCGCGCAGCTCCTCCTCCTTGTCGGCGAGGTCCTTGCGGAGCTTGTCCAGGCGCTCGCGCGAGGCCGGGTCGGACTCGTTCTTCAGCGCCAGCTCCTCCATCCGCAGGCGGTCGACGGCGCGCTGGAGCTCGTCGATCTCCACCGGGGAGGAGTCGATCTCCATGCGGAGCCGGGACGCGGCCTCGTCGACGAGGTCGATGGCCTTGTCCGGCAGGAAGCGGGAGGTGATGTAGCGGTCGGAGAGGGTCGCGGCGGCCACCAGCGCGCTGTCGTTGATCTGCACCTTGTGGTGGGCCTCGTAGCGGCCCTTGAGCCCGCGCAGGATGGCGATGGTGTCCTCGACGGACGGCTCGGCGACCAGGACCTGCTGGAAGCGGCGCTCCAGCGCCGGGTCCTTCTCGATCCGCTCGCGGTACTCGTCGAGGGTGGTGGCGCCGACCATGCGCAGCTCGCCGCGGGCCAGCATCGGCTTGAGCATGTTGCCGGCGTCCATGGCCGAATCGCCGCCGGCGCCCGCGCCGACGACCGTGTGGAGCTCGTCGATGAAGGTGATGATCTGGCCCTCGCTGGACTTGATCTCGGCGAGGACGGTCTTCAGGCGCTCCTCGAACTCGCCGCGGTACTTGGCGCCCGCGACCATCGCACCGAGGTCGAGGGCGACCAGGCGCTTGTTCTTGAGGGACTCGGGGACGTCGCCCTTGACGATGCGCTGGGCCAGGCCCTCGACGACGGCGGTCTTGCCGACGCCGGGCTCGCCGATGAGCACCGGGTTGTTCTTGGTGCGCCGGGACAGGACCTGGACGACCCGGCGGATCTCGTGGTCCCGGCCGATGACGGGGTCGAGCTTGCCCTCGCGGGCCGCGGCCGTGAAGTCCGTGCCGAACTTCTCCAGGGCCTTGTACTGGCCCTCCGGGTCGGGGGTGGTCACCCGCCGTCCTCCTCGTGCGTTCTCGAAGGCCTCCAGCAGCTTCTTCGCCGTCGCGCCCTGGGCGGACAGTACCTCTCCGGCCGCGCCGCCCTTGGCGGCGATCGCGATGAGCAGGTGCTCGGTGGAGAGGTAGTCGTCGCCGAGCTCCTTGGCCTGCCGGTCGGCCTCGGCGAGGACGGCGAGCAGGTCGCGGGTGGGCTGCGGCGGGGCGACCGTGGAGCCCGTGGCGCTGGGCAGGGCGGCGAGGAGCCGCTCGGCACCGGAGCGCACTGCGGCCTGGTCGGCCTCGGTGGCCGCGAGGAGGTCGGTGAGGTTCTCGTTCTCCTCGCCGGCGAGCAGGGCCAGCAGCAGGTGTGCCGGGCTCAGGTCGGCGTGGCCGTCCTTGACTGCGCGGCTGGTGGCGTTGTTCAGCGCGTCACGGCTCTTGTTGGTCAGCTCGGCGTCCACGTGCGGCTTCTCCTCTCCGTACGGTGCATCCGTGTCGGGGCTGCATCAATCGGTTGACACACTCAACGTGCGTAAAGTTGAGTCTATTCCACTCAAGGCAACGGGAGGCGGGTTTCGGGGCGCGGAGTCGTACGCTCTGCGCATGTCCCATGACGTACTCAACCCGACGCCCGAATACCTCGCCTTCTGGCGGGAGCGGCACGTCTGCACGCTGACCACCCCGCGCCCGGACGGCACCCCGCATGTGGTGCCCGTCGGGGTGACGTACGACCCGGCGGCCGGCCTGGCCCGGGTGATCAGCAACAAGCACAGCAAGAAGGTCCGCAACGTGCTGGCGGCCCAGGCGGTGGGGCCGGGCTCGGCGCGGGTCGCGGTGTGCCAGATGGAGGGGCGCCGCTGGGCGACGCTGGAGGGCCGCGCGGTGGTGCGCACGGACGAGGAGGCGGTCGCGGACGCGGTCGCGCGCTACGCGCAGCGGTACGGGCGGACGCCCTCGCCCAACCCGGACCGGGTGGTCATCGAGATCGCGCTGGACCGGGCGATGGGCCGCGCCTGAGGGGCGGGGGGCGGACCGGACGGTTCAGGATTCACCTTGTCCGGTTCGACTACTGGACGCCGACATCACAACGGCGCCATCGTGGTCAGGTCCACGATGGCGCCGTTGTGTGGGGGAAGCACCTGGAGCGATCTGCAACGACGGGGGAATCGCTTCAGGCACTGCGGGGGGTGGCGGTGGTGATGTCGGGTTCGAAGAGCTGGTGGTCCCGCTGATCGAGGTTCACGAAGACCATGCCGTAGCGCACCTCGCAGCGGACCGGCTGCGGCGCGCCGCGGGGGCGGCGCAGGCAGCGGTACGCCCGCACGTCCTCGTCCTCCTCCCGCGTGATCACGATGGGCTGGCCGAAGAGGGTGACCATCAGCGAGTCGCCGACCTGGGGGATGGCCGTCGCGAGGTCGATGAACTGCCAGCCGGAGCGATAGGCGGAAGCCATTTCGCGGCGGAAGCCGCGGTCATCGGGGGTCATACCGTGCTCTCCACGACAAGGGCTGCGGAATCGGCGTCTGCGGGGTTCGAGCGCCACCCGCTGTCCAGCGGGGCCTCACGCCATCCGCTGTCCGCCGAGGGCTCGCGCCATCCGCTGTCCTCCGCCTGGACGTCCGCGGCACCTCCGGCGCCCCCCAGCGCGGCTGCGGCGAGTCCCAGACCGGCCACAGCCGAGAAGATGACGGTGGCAAGCGCCGAGCGAAGCATTCTCTTGTTCATGGTCGGCTTCGTCCTCACTTGATGAAATCCTCTCCCCCGCCTGTCAGACGATGGCTCATTCAGGCACGTCGCTGCCACAGGGACGATGCATCATGTTCTTGCATGTTCAGGACCCTGGGGGGTGGAGATTTGACAATAAACACAACAAAAGCGACACATCCCCACTCGGTCGCGAACCTGTGCTCCGAAGGAGCGCGCCTCTACACGAGCGCGCTGCGGACCGGTCGCATCGCACGTGGCGACGTGGAAGCGGCACCCTGCCTGCTCGACCTGGCCCTGCTCCAGCCGGATCCTGATGACGTCAATTCACTGCGCCCGGTTCCACCGGCGGTTGCGCTGGCCCAGCGGCTGCATCCGATCGAACGCGAGATCCGCGAGCGGCACCGCGATTCTCTCGAACTCTCCGAAGCGTTCGAGCCGTTTCTCGCCATCAGTGCGCAGGCTCCGGCCAGCACCCACGCCATCACCGTGCTGGAGGGCTTCGACGCCATCAACGCCGCCCTCAACCTGGCCACCGCCGAGTGCCACACCGAGATGCTCACCGTCCAGCCCGGTGGCGCCCGCCCCAGCCTGGAGCTTACGGAGGCCCTGGAGCGCGACCAGCCGCTGACCGACCGCGGTGTCCGGATCCGTACCCTCTACCAGCACACGGTCCGCCACAGCCGGGGCACGCTCGCGTACGTCGACATCCTCAAGGCCGGCAAGGTCGAGGTGCGCACACTGGAGGAGCTCTTCGAACGGCTCATCATCTTCGACCGCACGGTCGCCTTCATCCCCGCCAGCGACGACCGCCAGGTGGCCCTGGAGCTGCGCCACCCGGGGCTCGTGGACTACCTCATCAAGGTGTTCGAGCAGCTGTGGCACCGCGCGGTGCCGCTACAGGAGGAAGTGACCTACCAGCCCACCCGGGACGGCATCTCGGGCGTGCAGCGCACCATCGCCCAGCTCCTCGTCGAGGGGCACGTGGACGAGGCCATCGCCCGCCGGCTGGGCATGAACGTACGGACCTGCCGGGCGCACATCGCCAAGCTCGCCAGCACCCTCGGCAGCGGCAGCCGCGCCCAACTCGGCTTCCTCATCGCCCGGTCCGGGATCCTGGAGGAGGGCGGGCCGGACTGCTGAGGCGGGACGGCGGGACGGCCGCGAGGACGCCGGAGGCCCCGCCCGGGACGAACCCGGGCGGGGCCTCCGTCATGTCGCCGTGTCGGCGCCGCGCCGCCGCTAGTCGTTCGTCCGCTTCGGCGCGGGACGCCAGACGACGAGGGCGTTGCCGGCCACCGGCGGCTGGTACTTGACCAGGTCGCGGCGGTACGAGGCGTGCACCTGGGCCTCGCGCTGCTGCATCACGGCGGCCGCGCCCTCGACCGCGGCCGAGAGCTCGGCCACGCGCTGCTGGAGGGCCTCGACCTGGTTCTGCAGCTCGATGATCCGCTTGATGCCGGCCAGGTTGATGCCCTCGTCCTGGGACAGCGCCTGCACCGTGCGGAGCAGCTCGATGTCCCTGGCCGAATATCGCCGTCCGCGGCCCGCCGTGCGGTCCGGGGAGACCAGGCCGAGGCGGTCGTACTGGCGCAGGGTCTGTGGGTGCAGACCCGAGAGCTGGGCGGCCACCGAGATCACGTAGACCGGCGTCTCGTCGGTCAACTCGTACGCCCCGCCACCGAAGCGGGGCTGTCGTCGGCGGCCGTCCATGTCATGCTCCCTTCGCGGACTCGAACAGCGCGGCACGCGGGTCGTCCGACTCCGTCGCGTCGCGGTACATCTCCAGTGCCTCGCGGGCCTTGTCCGTCAGCGCGGACGGGACCGCGACCTCCACCGTCACCAGCAGGTCGCCGCGGGTGCCGTCCTTGCGGACCGCGCCCTTGCCGCGGGCCCGCATGGTGCGGCCCGTCGGGGTGCCCGGCGGCAGCTTCAGCGTCACTGCGGGCCCGCCCAGGGTCGGGACCTTGATCTCGGCGCCCAGGGCCGCCTCGGAGATCGTCACCGGGACGGTCACCGTCAGGTTGTCGCCCTTGCGGCCGAAGACCGGGTGGCTGCCCACGTGGACGACGACGTACAGGTCGCCGGCCGGGCCCCCGCGCTCGCCCGGCGCGCCCTTGCCGCGCAGCCGGATCCGCTGGCCGTCGGAGACGCCCGCCGGGATCCGGACCTGCATGGTCCGCGAGGACTTGGCGCGGCCGCTGCCCTTGCACACCTCGCAGGGCGTCTCCGCGATCAGGCCCCGGCCCTTGCAGTCCGCGCAGGGGTCGGTCAGCGAGAAGCCTCCGCCGCTGCCCCGCGAGACCTGGCCGGTACCGACGCAGGTCGGGCACACCCGGGGGGTGCCGTTCTTGTCGCCGGTGCCGGAGCAGGCCTTGCAGGGGGCCTGGGAGGACATCCGGAGCGGGACCGTGGCCCCGTCCACCGCCTCCGTGAACGAGAGGGTGACCTCGGACTCGATGTCCTGGCCCCGGCGCGGCTGGGTCCGGGTCCCCGGACCGGCGCCGCCCCGGTTGAACAGGCCGCCGAACACGTCGCCGAGGCCGCCGCCGCCGAAGCCGCCCGCGCCGCCGCCCTGGGCGCCCCCGAAGAGGTCGCCCAGGTCGAAGTTGAAGGAGCCGCCGCCCGCGCCGGGACCGGGGCGGAAGCCACCGTTCCCGAACAGCGCGCGGGCGTCGTCGTACTCCTTGCGCTTCTTGGCGTCGCCCAGGATGTCGTTCGCCTCGGAGATCTCCTTGAAGCGCTCCTCGGCCTCGGCGTCGCCCTTGTTGGCGTCCGGGTGGAACTCGCGGGCGAGCTTCCGGTACGCCTTCTTGATCTCCGCTTCGGTGGCGTCCTTGGGGACACCGAGGACCTTGTAGTAGTCCTTCTCGACGAAGTCCTTCGTGCTCATCCCCGGCGTCCCTCCTCTCGTGCCGTCACATGATCAGCTTTGCGGATGTCAGCCCTTGTCGGCTGCATCCGCGTCCTTGTCCGAAGGCGTGTCGCCCTCCCCGGACTCGGACTTCGGGGCCGCACCCGGCTGGGGCTCGGCCACCGCGACCCGCGCGGGGCGGATCGTGCGCTCGCCGATCCGGTACCCGGGCTGCAGGATCGCCACGCAGGTCGTCTCGGTGACGTCCGGC
This sequence comes from Streptomyces pallidus (ex Mingjun et al. 2026), assembly GCF_051550185.1. Classification (NCBI taxonomy): domain Bacteria; kingdom Bacillati; phylum Actinomycetota; class Actinomycetes; order Kitasatosporales; family Streptomycetaceae; genus Streptomyces; species Streptomyces pallidus (ex Mingjun et al. 2026). Next base: position 3,751,037 of record NZ_CP196181.1, read on the forward strand.
GCGTACGAGTGCATCAGGGCCTCGTGGATCGTCGGGTCGAAGGGCTCGCCCTCCTTGCCGAACTGCTGGAGGCCCAGCTTGGCCGCAGCCGTCTCCAGCGATTCGGCCACCGACTTGAAGCCGCCGACCAGTTCGCCATGGTCCCTCGCCCGGCCGATGTCGTCCAGGGTCGGGAGCAGCTCGGTCAGCAGGTTCGCGACCGCGATCTCCTTGACGGCGATGCGGTCCCGCTCCACGCGGCGACGGTAGTTCTGGTACTCCGCCTGGAGCCGCTGGAGGTCACCGGTGCGCTCGGAGAGCGCCGTACGGGCCTGGTCCAGCTGCGCCACCAGGGCCGCGTCCGCGCCCTGGGCGGACTGGTCGGACTGTGCTCCGGAGTCCCCGGCCGGGGCCGCCGGCTCCTCGGAGGAGGAGTCGGCGGTCTTCGGCTCGGCGGCGTCCTCAGGGGTCGCGCCGTTGGGGACTTCGGGCTTCTCCTCGAAACCCGCGGTCTCCTCCGGCATCAGGCCGCGCCGCCCTTCGGCTTCTCGTCGTCGACGATCTCGGCGTCGACGACATCGTCATCGGCACCGCCGGCCTTGGCCTGGCCCGCGTCACCAGCGCCGCCGGCGGCCTGGGCGCCCTGGGCGTCGGCGTAGATCGCCTGGCCGAGCTTCTGGCTGACCGCGGCGACCTTCTCGGTCGCGGTGCGGATCTCGGCCGTGTCGTCGCCCTTGAGCTTCTCCTTCAGCTCGGCGACGGCGGCCTCGACCTCGGTCTTCACGTCGCCCGGGACCTTGTCCTCGTTGTCCTTGACGAACTTCTCCGTCTGGTACACGAGCTGCTCGGCCTGGTTGCGGGTCTCGGCGGCCTCGCGGCGGCGCTGGTCCTCCTCCGCGTACTGCTCGGCCTCCTCGCGCATGCGGTTGACCTCGTCCTTGCCGAGCGAGGAGCCGCCGGTGACGGTCATCTTCTGCTCCTTGCCCGTGCCGAGGTCCTTCGCGGTCACGTGCATGATGCCGTTGGCGTCGATGTCGAAGGAGACCTCGATCTGCGGGACGCCGCGCGGGGCCGGCGGCAGGCCCGTCAGCTCGAACATGCCGAGCTTCTTGTTGTACGCCGCGATCTCGCGCTCGCCCTGGTAGACCTGGATCTGCACGGACGGCTGGTTGTCCTCGGCCGTCGTGAAGATCTCCGAGCGCTTGGTCGGGATCGTGGTGTTGCGCTCGATGAGCTTGGTCATGATGCCGCCCTTGGTCTCGATGCCGAGGGACAGCGGGGTCACGTCGAGGAGCAGGACGTCCTTGACCTCACCCTTGAGGACACCGGCCTGGAGGGTGGCGCCGATGGCGACGACCTCGTCCGGGTTGACGCCCTTGTTGGCCTCCTTGCCGCCGGTCAGCTCCTTGACGAGCTCGGCGACGGCCGGCATGCGGGTGGAGCCGCCGACGAGGACCACGTGGTCGATGTCGGAGAGGGCGATGCCCGCGTCCTTGATCACGTTGTGGAAGGGCACCTTGCAGCGGTCCAGCAGGTCCGAGGTCAGCTGCTGGAACTGGGCGCGGGTGAGCTTCTCGTCCAGGTGCAGCGGGCCCTCGGCGGAGGCCGTGATGTAAGGCAGGTTGATCGTGGTCTCCGTGGAGGAGGACAGCTCGATCTTCGCCTTCTCGGCGGCCTCGCGCAGGCGCTGGAGGGCCATCTTGTCCTTGGACAGGTCGACGCCGTGGCCGTTCGCGAACTGCTTCACCAGGTAGTCGACGACGCGCTGGTCCCAGTCGTCACCACCGAGGTGGTTGTCACCGTTGGTGGCCTTGACCTCGACGACGCCGTCACCGATCTCCAGCAGCGACACGTCGAAGGTGCCGCCACCGAGGTCGAAGACGAGGATGGTCTGGTCGTCCTTGTCCAGGCCGTAGGCCAGGGCGGCGGCGGTCGGCTCGTTGACGATGCGCAGGACGTTCAGGCCCGCGATCTCGCCGGCCTCCTTGGTGGCCTGGCGCTCGGAGTCGTTGAAGTACGCCGGGACGGTGATGACCGCGTCGGTGACCTTCTCACCCAGGTAGGCCTCGGCGTCGCGCTTCAGCTTCTGCAGGATGAACGCGCTCATCTGCTGCGGGTTGAAGTCCTTGCCGTCCAGGTTGATCTTCCAGTCGGTGCCCATGTGGCGCTTCACCGAGCGGATGGTGCGGTCGACGTTGGTGACCGCCTGCCGCTTGGCGACCTCGCCGACGAGGACCTCGCCGTTCTTGGCGAAGGCGACGACGGACGGCGTGGTCCTGGCGCCCTCGGCGTTGGTGATGACGGTGGGCTCGCCGCCTTCGAGAACGCTGACGACGGAGTTAGTGGTGCCCAGGTCGATGCCGACCGCACGTGCCATTTCAATTCCTCCAGCTGACTTGAGTGGAACAGGCTCAAGAGTGCCCGACGCCTCGTCCTGCGTCAACAGAGGTGAGCGGAGTCGACTCAACTTTTATCGGGTTCTTACGCTCATCCGCGAGCGGATCCCAAGCAGTGCGGGCCCGGCACGGCAGGCGGGGCGGGGCCCGACACCGCAGGCGGGGCGGCGCCCGGCACCGCGCGCGGGGCGGGGCCGAGTGGGCGACGCCCACCCCCCGCCGCTGCGCGGCATCCGGGAACCGCCACCGGGGCAGGGCACGGTGCCTGCATGCCGCTACCGCCGCTCACATTCCCCCCGGTCCGGCGCCCCGCACGCAGGCCCTCCCCGCCCGGCCGCACCCTGCGCCCGCCACGCCCGCCACGGCCGCGGCGGCCGCTCCGGCTGCCGCGGCGCCCCGCCTACCCGGCGAAGCGGGCGGTCGACCTCCTCGGGGCCGCGGCCCTCCTGTGCGCCTTCCTGCTGCCGCTGCTCATCGCCGCCGCCCTGCTGTGCGCGGCCGGGGGGCGCGGACGGGTCCTCGCGCGCGAGCCGGTGGCGGGGCTCGGCGGCCGCACGTTCCGCACCTGGCGGCTGCGCACGGCGGGGGCCGGCCGGATCGGCCGGGTGGTGCGCCGCTGCACGCTGGACGCGATGCCGCAGCTGCTGAACGTGCTGCGGGGGCAGATGTCACTGGTCGGACCGCGCCCCCAGGCGCGTACCGACCGTCCGGAGCGACTGCTGGTTCGCCCCGGAATGACCGGTCTGTGGCAGGTGAGCGCGCGCTCCGGCCTCCCCTGGGAGGAGATGGCACTGCTGGACCGGCACTATGTGGAGAGCCATTGGCTGGGGATGGATCTCGCAATCCTGGCGCAGACCCCTCGGGCGGCCCTCGAACACAGGCATGCCTGAGCGACACAGATCACCGCACGCTCACCTACATTGCGGCGCGGAGAATGGGTAACCTCAAGCCTTGACTCAATAAGTTACTGCTTAGTAATTTCCGCCCGAGGAGCCCTCCCATGCAACTCGCCGCGATCATCGTGTCGCTGGTCCTGACCGTGGTCGGCGTCGCGCTGCTCGCCCGAGCCGTGGCGCAGATCTACCGGTTCGTGAAGCTCGGACAGCCCGTGCCGGCCGGCAGCCGCACGGACGACCCGAAGGCCCGGACCGTCACCCTGGTCCGGGAGTTCCTCGGGCACAGCCGGATGAACCGCTGGGGCATCGTCGGCTTCGCGCACTGGTTCGTCGCGATCGGCTTCCTGACGCTGCCCCCGACCCTGGCGCAGGCGTACGGCCAGCTGTTCCAGGCCGACTGGACGCTGCCGGTACTCGGCGGCTTCCTGCCGTTCGAGCTGTACATCGAGTTCATCGGCCTGATGACGGTCGTCGGCATCGTGGTGCTGATGGCGATCCGCCTGATGTCGCTGCCGTCGCGGGCGGGCCGCAAGTCGCGCTTCGCGGGCTCCAAGGCCTGGCAGGCGTACTTCGTCGAGTACGTGATCCTCACCATCGGTCTCGCGATCCTGGCCCTGCGCGGCCTTGAGGGCGCGATCCACCACGTCGACTCCTACGAGCCGGCGTACTTCGTGTCGTACCCGCTGGTGCTGGCCTTCAAGGGCCTGTCGCTGCCGGCCCTGCAGAACGCCATCTACTTCACCGCGATGATCAAGATCGGCACCTCGCTGATCTGGATGATCACCGTCTCGCTGAACACCAACATGGGTGTCGCCTGGCACCGCTTCCTCGGCTTCCCGAACATCTGGTTCAAGCGCAACGCCGACGGCGCCTCCGCGCTCGGCGCGCTCCAGCCGATGACCAGCGGCGGCAAGGAGATCGACTTCGAGGACCCGGGCGAGGACGACGTCTTCGGCGTCTCGCAGGTCGAGCAGTTCTCCTGGAAGGGCATCCTCGACTTCTCCACCTGCACCGAGTGCGGCCGCTGCCAGTCGCAGTGCCCCGCGTGGAACACGGGCAAGCCGCTGTCGCCGAAGCTCCTGATCATGTCGCTGCGCGACCACGCGCACGCCAAGGCCCCGTACCTGCTGGCCGGCGGCGGCAAGACCATGGAGGGCGAGGAGAAGGCCACCGAGGCCCAGCTCGCCGGCGTCCCGGCCACGGCCCTCGCCGAGGCCGAGCGCCCGCTGATCGGCACCGCCGAGGAGAACGGCGTCATCGACCCGGACGTGCTGTGGTCGTGCACCACCTGCGGTGCGTGCGTGGAGCAGTGCCCGGTCGACATCGAGCACATCGACCACATCGTCGACATGCGCCGCTACCAGGTGATGATCGAGAGCGCGTTCCCGTCGGAGGCGGGCACGATGCTCAAGAACCTGGAGAAGAAGGGCAACCCCTGGGGCCTGGCCAAGAAGCAGCGGGTGGAGTGGACCAAGGAGGTCGACTTCGAGGTCCCGATCGTCGGCAAGGACGTGGAGGACCTCACCGAGGTCGACTACCTGTACTGGGTCGGCTGCGCCGGCGCCCTGGAGGACCGGGCGAAGAAGACCACGAAGGCCTTCGCCGAGCTGCTGCACATGGCGGGCGTCAAGTTCGCGATCATGGGTGGCGAGGAGAAGTGCACCGGTGACTCGCCGCGCCGCCTGGGCAACGAGCCGCTGTTCCAGCAGCTGGGCCAGGAGAACGTCGCCATGCTGAACATGGCCTTCGGCGAGGACGACGAGGACGAGTCGACGAAGAAGCCGAAGTCGGCGAAGAAGATCGTCTCGACCTGCCCGCACTGCTTCAACACCATCGCCAACGAGTACCCGCAGCTCGGCGGCGAGTACGAGGTCATCCACCACACCCAGCTGCTCCAGCACCTCATCGACGAGGGCAGGCTGGTCCCGGTGACCCCGGTGGACGGTCTGATCACGTACCACGACCCGTGCTACCTGGGCCGTCACAACAAGGTCTACACGCCGCCGCGCGAGATCATGTCGGCCGTTCCGGGTCTGCGTCAGCAGGAGATGCACCGCCACAAGGAGCGGGGCTTCTGCTGTGGCGCCGGTGGCGCGCGGATGTGGATGGAGGAGCGGATCGGCAAGCGCATCAACAACGAGCGCGTCGACGAGGCCCTGTCCCTCAACCCGGACATCGTCTCCACCGCCTGCCCGTTCTGCCTGGTGATGCTGACCGACTCGGTCAACGGCAAGAAGAACGAGGGCCAGGCCAAGGAATCCGTCCAGGTCGTCGACGTCGCCCAGCTCCTCCTGGAGTCCGTCAAGGCCCCCGCGCCGACGGAGGAGGAACTGGCCGCCGAGGCCGCCGCCGCGGAGGCGCAGGCCGAGGCCGAGGCGAAGGCCGCCGCGGCTGCGGCGGAGGCGAAGGCCAAGGCGGAGGCCGAGGCGAAGGCCAAGGCGGAGGCGGAGGCGGCAGCCAAGGCGGAGGCGGCAGCCGCGGCCAAGGCCGAGGCCGAAGCGAAGGCAGCCGAGGCGGCGGAGCCCGAGACCGACGCCGCGGAACCCCAGTCCCCGGCGGACGCACCGAAGGCCGAGGAGGCGAAGGCCGAGGAGGCGAAGGTCGAGGAGACCGAGGCGAAGGTCGAGGAGGCCGAGGCGAAGGTCGAGGAGACCGAGGCGAAGGTCGAGGAGACCGAGGCGAAGGTCGAGGAGACCGAGGCGAAGGTCGAGGAGGCCGAGACCGAGGCTGCGGCCGAAGCCGAGGCGGCGGCGAAGACCGAGGAGACCAAGGCCGAGACGGCAGTGGAGGCCGCGCCCGAGACCGCTGTCGAGGCCGAGCCCGAGGCCGACAAGCCCGAGGCGTCGGTCGCGGACGGCGACAAGGCCGACAGCGCCAGGTAGCCCCGTAGCGGACCGCGAGCGCAACCCGCGCTCCGTCCGCGCCGAACAAGCCGCAGTGGCCGGCCCCCGCTCAGGGGGCCGGCCACTGCGGCGTTCACGACGGGCGGGACGACGGCCCGCTCTCAGCGGTGGTCGCCGACCTGTTCCCGCTTCTTCACCATCAGGTTCACGCAGCCGAAGACCACGGCGAGCAGCAGGGGAACCACCACTCCGGTCGGGCTGTCCCCGAAGAGCGGGGCGACCAGCGCCAACATCAGCAGCATCGCCACCGGCGCCCAGCGGGCGGCTTCCTTCGCATTCCCCGTCACGATCTCTCCCCTTGAACCCGTACCGCCTCAACGGCGGCGTCCCCGAAGCAACTTGCCAACGGCTGGACCAACTTCGGCCCCGAACGCACCAGTTGTCCGGTCACCGACCGTTCGAAGGCTACGACAGCCCGGACAGAAGACTCGCGACGCGAGGGCACCACGCGCCACAAGGTTGCCAAGTTGCTACAAAAGCCCAGGTCAGACCGCCCCACGGCGACGATCACAAAGCCACTGCCCCGATACGCCCGCATTCGACCACCTACATGACGAACATCACACATTGTCGCGCGGAGCGCAGCGCCCGGACCGCCCACAGGGGTGGGGGCGGCCCCCCGGGGTTCCCCTAAGGGATGTCACAGCTCAGCCGCAAAGGGTCGCAATTCCGGCGGCCCGGTCACCCTTGCCCGCCGGACCAGGTACGTTCGATCACGTGGCTGGATTCAGGATCGGACGCGGACGGGACGACAACCGCGCGCCGCAACAACCCCCGCGGCAGCAGCCGTACGGTCAGCAGCAACCGCAGCAGGCGCCGTACGGCGGGCAGCCCTACCCTCCGCAGCAGCAGTGGCCGCAACAGGCCGCCGCCGGAGGCCATGGCGAGCCGGAGTACTTCGACCCGTACGGGCACCCGCAGCAGCCCCACCAGGCGCAGCAGCAGCCCCCGTACGGCCACGGAGGCCACGGCGGTCACGGCGGTCACGGCGGTCACGGCGGCGGCTCGTACGCGAACGACAACCCCGGGCACACCCAGGTGTTCGCCTACAGCGAGGACCCGTACGGCCCGCCCGGGACCTACCAGGCGGGTGGCGGCGGCGGCAGCGGCGGCGCGGGCGTGCCGGCGCCGACCGGCCCGCGGCTGCCGTGGAAGGAACTGCTCAAGGGCATCGTGCTGCGGCCCGGGCCGACGTTCCTCCAGATGCGCGACTACCCGGTCTGGGGCCCCGCGCTGATCGTGACGTTCCTGTACGGGCTCATGGCCGTCTTCGGCTTCGACGACGCCCGCAAGGACGTCATCAAGGCCACCCTCGCCAACGCGGTCCCGATCGTCCTCAGCGCCGGCGTGGCCTTCGTCATCTGCGGCCTGATCCTGGGCGCCGTCACCCACACCCTGGCCCGCCAGCTGGGCGGAGAGGGCTCCTGGCAGCCGACCATCGGCCTGTCCATGCTGGTCATGTCCCTCACGGACGCGCCGCGCCTGCTCTTCGCGATGTTCCTCGGCGGCGACAACATGTTCGTCCAGGTGCTGGGCTGGGCCACGTGGGTGGCGGCGGGCGCGCTGTTCACCTCGCTGGTCAGCAAGTCGCACGACCTGCCGTGGCCGAAGGCACTGGGCGCTTCCGCGATCCAGCTGATCGCACTCCTGTCGCTGATCAAGCTGGGCACCCTGTAGCCGGTCCAGGTCCCCGTCCGGCCGACGACACACGGAGGGGCCCGGCGCGCACACCGCGCGCCGGGCCCCTTCGGACTTCTCGCGGCCGCTCACCGAGGCCCGACGAAGCGGAGCTCCTCCGACTGCGGCAGCAACTCCGAGATCAGCTCCCACACCCTCCCGGGCCGGACACGGACGAGTCGGAGCACGCTCGAGGCATCCACCTGGCCCGCGCGTACGGGCTCTGCCGGCAGCTCCCGATGCCAGTAGCCGAGCGGTCCGCAGTCCCACACACCGAACCCGCGGATCACGAGGCCGGCGTCAGCCTCGTCCCAGCCCCGCCACGCGGCTGTCATCCGCCAGCTCGCCCGCACCTTCATGAGCATGTCGGTGAAGTGGGAAAGCTGCGGCTCTTCGAGGCCCCCGGCGTCGGCCAGGGCTTTGCGTACATGGTCGCGGTCCTCCGCCCCAGACCGCGTCAGCGGCGCGGAGTCGACGGCGGCCAGGCCGGCGTCCAGCGTGCCCACCGTGGCTTCCACCACCCGGATCTCCGACTCGTCGGCGGCGTCCGCCCGCTGGAGGTTGACCATGTGGGCGAGCGCGCCGACAGCGGTCCGCGGTTCGACGAGCGAATACTCCGATTCCGCCTCGCCGGGCCACGCCCGGTGGGCGACGGCATGGTTGGCGCCGATGAGCAGCCCGTGGTGCAGTCGGCCCTGGCGGCCGTCCGACTCCAGCGTGACGACCACGACCGGGCGGACGAGCGTTTCGAGGAGGGGGGCGAGCAGCGGGGAGACCGCGCCTGCCCCGTCGATGAGGCCACAGTCCAGCAGTTCCTGCCGTTCGGCGGAAAACTCCTGCGGGACCGGGTCCCCGAGTACGGATTCGGTGAGGACGACGATGTGGCCATCGGTCAGCCGGAACCGAGAGCTGGATATGTCATATGAAGGCATACGTACTCACTCGCTTGATGGTTGTGCGGTCATGGCTGCGATTCCGCGTAGAAGGCGAAGGAGCGAGCGAAGGCGGCCCGTACCGCGCCGCCCCGGGTGAGGGCCGCCCGGTCCACCGCCGCGAAGAGGACCGCGAGCGTGATGTCCGCGTCTTGCGCGGACCCAGTCACGGTCACGGCGAGCCGCTTGCCCGTGCCGATCCCGGTCTGCTTCACGGTGATGGTGACCCCGGGGTCCTCGCCGTCCCGCTCCCTGGTCAGCCTGTACCGTCTGCGGCTGATCGCCGTCAGCCGGTACGCGTCTCCCGCGTGCTGCATGCGTAGGGAGCGGGCCCGGCGGGTCAGCCCCCACCGGTTCCGACGCAGCCGGACCGAACGGTCGCCGACCTCCAGCCGGGCTCCGTTCAGGCCGGGCAGGCTCATCACCTGGGACTGCAGGCCGGTCGAGGAGTAGCTCGCGTGCGGGATCCGCTCGCCGCGCACCTCGCTGGTCAGGGTGCCGGAATTGTGGGAGGCCCTCGGGAAGAGGACGGTGATGCCACCGAATTCGGGCGAGCTGCCGTGCCAGCCCGTACGGCGCTCGTGGCGCTCTCCCTGTTGCCAGGTGTGGAGCATGAAGGGCGGGGCGGCGTACATCTGTCTCCCTCGGGCTACGGGGCGGTTCGGTGGACGTGTGAGGTGCGCGGGGTGTCGAGGCACCGCGGGCCGCGGGGCGTCCGCGGCGGTCAGTCGAACGGGTTGAGGGCGCTGCCCAGCTTTCCGGCCTTGTCTCCGATCCAGTCGCCCGCCTTGTCCAGCCCCTTGCCTATGGCCTCCCGGTTCTCCCAGGCCATGCACCCGGCGTAGACCAGGCCGGTTCCGACGGTCAGGCCGATGGTGACGGGGTTCGGAGCGACAGTCATCGCGGTCATGGAAGCGCTGAACGCCGTACCGCTGAGGTCCGTGGCGAACTTCATCGGCTTTTCTTTGATCATGTCGGTGTCGTACGTCATGAGGTTCGCGACCCCGTAGGCGGTCGTTGCGACACCGCCGACGACACCGAGGCCCCGCATCGCACCGGCTGCCTTGGCGGCGTTGGCCAGGCCCCCGTTCTTGGCAACGGTGAGGAGGTTTGCCTCCGAGGCTGTGGGGATGAAGAAGGAACCGTTGCGCATCCGTGCCCCGAGCATGGCAGCCTCGTCGGAGCCGGTCAGGGCCGTCACCAACCTCGGCGGGACCTTGTTCAACAGGCCCCCCGGGGATGCGCCCAGGGCCAGTCGTTCGTTGACGTGGCGCGCCAGTAGAGTTCCCGGAGCATTGGGGTGCGGGTAGGGCGGCCTCAGCGTCTTCTGCAGCTTGTACGCGTACCAGAGGGACGTCCCGGTGGCACCGGCAAGCGTGCCTGCCGTGACCGTCCCCTCGATCACCCCGGTGACGAGCTTGGCAAGCTCGGGGTTCGATGTCAGCCGTGTGACGGCTTCGCGCTCCAGCCGCTTGACGTAGTCGTCCAGGGTCTCGCCGTCGCGCATCTCCAGGACGGAGAGCGTTTCCCGTGTCGCCCGCTCGGCGTCGTCGGCCTTGGCCAGTTCGCCTGCGTTCCCGTTGAAGCCGGTGCCCAGCGTTCCGTCGTTCTTGTCGCCGTAGCCGTCCTTGACTACGGCCTCCAGGTTCTTCTTCAGATCGTGATCTGCGTCGTCGAACGCTTTTAGACAGGACTTGATGTGCTCGGACCAGGATGTTTCGCTCTCGCGCACGCCCCGCGTGAAATCCGGGTCGTGGCGGGCGGCGTACCGCTCCTCTGCGCTGAGCCGGTCCCAGTCGTAGGCGACAGCCCCCTGCTCGGAGACCTTCATCCCGGCCTTGACCGCCTCATCCCTGGCGTTCTCCAACTGCTTCTTCAGCTCAACGAAGTGCTGATGGGCGTTGCGCAGCAGGGTGGCGGTCGCCTTGGCCTGGATCTGGGCTGCCTGGTACTCGTAGCGCGTCGATGCGAAGTTGGTCAGAGCGACGCCCGCGCTGATACCGTTCCAGGATTGACCGATTCGGATCTTCTCCACGGTGTCGTGGTAGCGCCGCTCGACCTTGCCGATCTCCTCCGCCATGCTCTGCCATTTGTCGGCGGCGGTGGACAGCAGCCCGAAGTCGGTCGACATGACCTCGTGATAGGTCAACATGCCGCACCCCCCGCGACCCGGTTGTCACGCAACGACCACAATCGACCACGCAACGCCACGCTCGCCCCCACCGCCTTTGGCCATCGCTTTGAGGGCCGATGATATTTTCTTTACCTGGGCCATCCGGGTAGCGGCCGCTGATCGGCGTGTCGTTGGAAGCAGACATGACGCCGCCGCGGGCCCGGCGGCGTGCTGCCGGGCCCGCGGCGGCGGAAGTGGCGGGGCGGGGTCTCGCCTGTCAGGCGTCGAGGATCTGGCCCTCGCGCTTGACGACGGGCGGCTCGACCGACCACGGGAACTCGATCCAGTCGTCGGTGCGCTTCCACACGTACTCGCACTTCACGAGGGAGTGCGACTTCTCGTAGATGACGGCGGAGCGGACGTCGGCGACGGTCCCGACGCAGAAGTCGTGGACGAGCTTCAGCGTCTTGCCGGTGTCGGCGACGTCGTCGGCGATCAGGACCTTCTTGTCGGAGAAGTCGATCGCGTCCGGGACCGGCGCCAGCATGACCGGCATCTCCAGCGTGGTGCCCACGCCGGTGTAGAACTCCACGTTCACGAGGTGGATGTTCTTGCAGTCGAGGGCGTACGCCAGCCCGCCGGCGACGAAGACGCCGCCGCGGGCGATGCTCAGGATGATGTCGGGCTCGTAGCCGTCCTCGGCGATCGTCGTCGCCAGCTCCCGGACGGCACGGCCGAAGCCCTCGTAGTTCAGGGATTCGCGTACGTTGCTCATGCCTCGTGCCTCACCTGGGTGCGGTGGAAGTTCTGGAAGGAGCGCGACGCCGTCGGCCCGCGCTGGCCCTGGTACCGCGACCCGTACCGCTCGCTCCCGTACGGGAACTCGGCGGGCGAGCTGAGCCGGAACATGCACAGCTGCCCGATCTTCATGCCGGGCCACAGCTTGATCGGGAGGGTGGCGAGGTTCGACAGCTCGAGCGTGACGTGGCCGGAGAAGCCGGGGTCGATGAATCCGGCGGTGGAGTGCGTCACGAGTCCCAGGCGGCCCAGGCTGGACTTCCCCTCCAGCCGGGAGGCGATGTCGTCGGGCAGCGAGATGACCTCGTAGGTCGATGCGAGCACGAACTCGCCGGGGTGCAGGATGAACGCCTCGTCGCCCTCCGGCTCGACCATCCGGGTCAGGTCCGGCTGCTCGATGGCGGGGTCGATGTGGGCGTAGCGGTGGTTCTCGAACACCCGGAAGTAGCGGTCGAGACGCACGTCGATGCTGGAGGGCTGCACCATCGACTCGTCGAACGGGTCGATGCGCACCCGTCCGCTGTCGATCTCGGCCCGGATGTCTTTGTCAGAGAGAAGCACGTCCCGAGGATACGCAGAGCGCGCGAGCCACCCCCAATCGAGAGCGGGCGCCCGCGCGCCCGGCCGTCTACCGCTTGCCGGCATCCCCCACGGGGACGGCGTGCCTCAGGCGCGCGCACCGCGGGCACCGCAGCAGCCGGCCCGGGCCGATCCGGCCGGCTCCGAGGTGCTGCAGCGGAAACGAAGCGGTACTGAACACATGCCCCTCGGCACAACGGACGACGGTGTTCTCCATCGAGGTCCTTTCCCCAACCTGCCGTACTACGACGAATCGCCACATTAGGGGATGTTCGGAACCTGCTCCAGCCGCCACTCCCGCGGCCCGCCGCACCGGTACGTTACGCCCCAACTCCCGCCCGCACGACCGTCGGTGCACCGCACAAACAACGAGGACCCCGCGGACGATGCACCGGGGGTCGATCATGGGGTAGAGTGTGCAACGGTACCGCTCCAGTCACCTGGAGCGACCTGCGGATGTAGTTTAATGGTAGAACATGAGCTTCCCAAGCTTATAGCGCGGGTTCGATTCCCGTCATCCGCTCCACGACAAAGCCCCAGGTCAGCGACCTGGGGCTTGTTTGTTGTCTAGACCTATCGAGGCCCACGTGCCATTCGCGTGCCATAACTTCCCTAACGGGGCATCAGGTTGGTGAGGTGCCCCTTGTGAGGATCACCTCGCCCGAGCGGCCCGACCGGACGCTGGCGGCGCCGACTCGTCCCACCCGCTCCATCGGCGGCAAGAGGAGCCAGGGGGCACCGGTCCACCAAGCAGCGACCGAGGGCGGATCGCAGCCGAAGTCCGAACCCCCGGCGCAAGCGCTCGCCGAAGCGGACGGCAGCCCGAAGGCCGCCACCGTCACCGGCGGCGGCCACACTCCTCCGGGAGCACAACAGGTGTTCCCCGGAAGCGCGCCCAGGTCGTTCAGCGACTGAACGGAGCGAGGGTCCCGGCGCTGATGGCGCCCCTCAGGACGTGGGCGATCTCCTCGGGCTTGAGGTCGATGCCGTCGAGGCCCTCGGCGGTCAGCGGGATCTCCTCCAGCGCGTACTCGCCGCGGCCCTCGGCGCTGAACTCGGGCCCGGTGCGGTCCTCGAAGGACCAGGTCGCGATGCGGGCGAGGTAGAAGAGCTGACGCTCGTCGTCGGACTCCATGGTGTGGAGGAGGCGGACGATGTCGGCCTTCCCTGCGATCTCCTCTTGGATCTCCCGATGGAGGGCGGCCTCCCGGGACTCGTCGCTGGGCTCGACGCCGCCGCCGGGGAGGACCCAGTACTCGGGGATGTCGGGCTTGGTGCGGCGGATGACCAGCATCGTGTCGTCAGCGGTGACGAGGACGGCGCGGACTCGTTCCTTCATTTCGGTCTGTCTCCTTGCTTGTTGACGGTCTCAGTGCAGCAGACAGCCGCCGTCGACGTGGACGGATTGCCCAGTGATGAACGACGCGGAGGGGCCGACAAGGAACGCCCCAGGACCGCGACATCCTCGGGCCGTCCACGGCGGGGGACGCACTGGCGCTTGATCTGGTCCTCCGGACGCACACGGTGCTGGGCGGGGATGGCGTTCTCGGCCTCGACCTGGATGGCGCCGGGCATGACCGTGTTGACGCAGATGCCGTACGGGCCCAGCTCGCGGGCAACGGAGCGGGTCAGGCCCAGCAGTCCCGCCTTCGCGGTGCTGTAGGCGACGAGGTTCGTGCGGCCGGCGCGGGCGTCGATGGGCCCGATTTCGGCGCGGACGAGGTCGACCATGGTCTGGACGGCGCCCGGATCGGTGAGGTCGGCGTTCGCCGCGCTGCCGGGGCTGCCGTCGCGCTCGAACGCGGCGAGGAGGGCGTGGGCGTCGTGGTCCTGGCCGAGGTGGTTGACCGCGACGGTCGCGCCGGCGGTGGCGAGCGCGCGTCCGATCTCGGCGCCGATGCCGGTGGTCCCGCCGGTGACGAGGGCGGTGCGGCCCTGGAGCGGGCGGGCCTGGAGAGGGGTCTCAAGCAGGGGCAGGGACATGGCTGCTCCGTTCGCCGGAGTGGGGTGAGGGGCCGGTGCGGTGGTGAACATGGCGTCGATCGTCGTGAGCGGGTCCTGGCTCTCGACGAGCTTGATCAGTACGAGCTGGAGGTCGTGCCCGGTCAGCCGGGCGTCCGGGACGACTCCCAGGATCCGCAAGGCGAGGAACGCGTGGATCTCTTCCAGGCGAACTCGAAGTCGAGCCAGCACAGCGGATCGGCGATGTTGGGCTCCCCTGCCGCTGTCAGCCTGTCTTGAGCATCGTGCGCATCTGGGTGATCTCGGCTGTCTGGGAGGTGATGATGTCGTCGGCCAGGGCCTTGGCGGGGCCGTAGGAGCCCTGCTGCTTCTCCGTCTTGGCCATGGCGATGGCGCCTTCGTGGTGCTCGATCATCATGCTCAGGAACATGGTGTCGAAGGCGTTGCCCCTGGCGTTGCCCAGCCGGCCCATGTCCTGGTCGTCCATCATCCCGGGCATGCCGGAGTCGTCGCCGTGGCCCATGCCGTCCATGCTGACGCCGGTGGGGACCCTCTCGCCCCACGCCTTGAGCCAGCCGGACATGGTCTCGATCTCCGGGGCCTGCGCCTTCTTGATCTTTTCTGCGAGTGCCTTGACGTCGGGGGATGCGCCGTGGGCGGCGACCATGTCGGACATCAGGATGGCCTGGCGGTGGTGGGGGATCATCCCCTGCGCGAAGGTGACGTCCGCCTGGTTGTGCCGGTCGGCCTCGGTCGATGCCGGGGCGGTCGTGGTCGCGGCAGATGTACCGGCCGTGTTCGTGGTGTCGTTGGTACCGCACGCGGCCAGGACCAGGCCGGCGGCGACCGCGGCGGCTGCAAGGGCCGCGCAGCGCGGCAGGGATCGGTTCGTGTTCATTTCGCTGAGCTCCAGTGATCGGATACGGGCAAGGGGGCTGGCTTTCCATGGCCGGCGCCTTCGGGCGCGTGCCACAGGAGGAGCCCCTACGTCCGCAGGACCTGGAGATCGGCGAGCAAGGGCGGTGCCCGCCCCCGGGCGGGCTCGTAGGCCAGTGCGAGCGACAGCGCGGGCTGGGCATGCACGAGGCTGCTCGGTACACCGGCGAGGGGCGCTGTGTCCGGCGAGGCGATGGCGGGGGCATCGGGCGGGGCCGCAGATGTGCACATCCGGTCCGCGTGACCGGCGTCCCGGACAGGGTCATGGTCCTCGCCGGCGGCGCACGGATGCTGCGGGTCGGTCTGTGCGGCCGCCACGTGGTGGGACATGTGCTCGGTGGCGCCCGTCGTCGGCAGCACAACGGCAGAGCCAAGGCCGTGCATACCGAGCAGCCCGATGACGAGTCCGAAAACGAGCAGCAGCCCGAGCCGCAGCACCGGCCGGGACTGCGGCTGCGTGCGGGGCACATGGGCGGTCACATCTCCCACCGTATGCCGCACCCGCACACGGCGCAGTGCGACCTGGGCCGGGCTACCCACCATCGTCATCGCCTTCGTCCACTGGGGCGGCACGGGCAGCCGCACCGGGCAGGCGGAGGCGTTTGAGTGCGAGGGCGTTGACGGCGACGATGATGCTGGATCCGGACATGGACAGGGCGGCGATCTCGGGGCGGAGTATCAGCCCGGTGGCGGGTTCGAAGACGCCTGCCGCGATGGGCAGGGCGATGGCGTTGTAGCCGATGGCCCAGCCGAGGTTCTGGCGCATCTTCCGCAGGGTGCCCCGCCCGATGCGCAGTGCGGTGGGCACGTCCAGCGGGTCGGAGCGCATCAGGACGAGGCCGGCGGTCTCGATGGCGACGTCGGTGCCGGCGCCGATGGCGATGCCGAGGTCGGCCTGGGCGAGGGCGGGGGCGTCGTTGACGCCGTCACCGACCATGGCGACCTTGCGGCCGCCGCGCCGGAGCTCGGCTATGGTGGCGGCCTTGTCGCCGGGGAGGACCTCGGCGACTACGGTGTCGATGCCCAGGTGCTGCGCGATCCGCTCGGCGGTGGCCCGGTTGTCGCCGGTGAGCATGACGACCTCGACGCCGAGTGCGCGCAGTTCGCGTACGGCGGCCGAGGAGGTCTCTCGCGGTGCGTCGGCGATGGCGATGAGCGCGGCGGCCAGGCCGTTGACGGTGGCGATGACGACGGTACGGCCGGTGGCTGCCAGCTCGTCCCGCCGGACGGCGAGCGGACCGAGTTCCACGCCCTCGCGTTCGGCCAGCCGGCGGTTGCCCACGGCGACCCGGTGGCCGTCCACCACGGCGGTCGCGCCGTGGCCGGGCACGTTCTCGAAATGCCGGGCCCGCACCTGCTCCACGCCGCGCGACTCCGCGTAGCGTACGACCGCCTCGGCGAGCGGGTGCTCGGATTCCCGCTCGACCGCCGCGACCAGCCGCAGGACCTCGTCCTCGTGGCGGCCGGGTGCGGTGATCACCTCGGTGACCTCGGGTTCGCCCTTGGTGAGGGTGCCGGTCTTGTCCATCACCACGGTCCGGATCCCGGCGGACGCTTCCAGGGCCATCGCGTTCTTGAACAGGACCCCTCGCTTGGCCCCCAGCCCGGTGCCAACCATGATCGCGGTGGGAGTGGCCAGGCCGAGAGCGTCCGGGCAGGTGATGACAACCACGGTGATCGCGAACAACATCGCGCTGCCGAAGGGCCGGTCGGTGGCCAGCAGCCAGACGGCGAGGGTGAGTGCGCCGCCGACGAGGGCGACGAAGACCAGCCAGAACGCGGCCCGGTCGGCGAGCCGCTGGCCGGGAGCCTTGGAGTTCTGGGCCTCCTGGACCAGCTTGACGATCTGGGCCAGTGCCGTGTCCGCACCCACCCTGGTCGCCCGCACCCGCAGGGTGCCGTTGGCGTTCAGGGTGGCACCGACCACGGAGGATCCCGGAGCCTTGTGCACCGGGAGGCTCTCCCCCGTCACGGTCGACTCGTCGACCTCGCTCTCGCCCTCCTCCACGACCCCGTCCGCAGCGATCTTCGTCCCGGGGCGTACGAGCAGCAGGTCCCCTACGGCCACCTCGGAGGTGGCGACTTCGAACGTTTCCCCGTCGCGCAGGATGACGGCCTTGGGCGGGGCGAGGTCCAGCAGGGCGCGGACGGCGTCGTTGGCACCGCCGCGGGCGCGCATCTCGAACCAGTGGCCGAGCAACACGAAGGACGCCAGCACGGTGGCAGCCTCGTAGAAGACCTCCCCGCCGCCCGTGAGGGTGATGATCAGGGAGTACAGCCAGCCCGCGCCGATGGCGACCGCCACCAGCACCATCATGTCCAGCGTTCGGGCGCGCAGGGCACGGACCGCGCCGACGAAGAAGATCGAACACGAGTAGAAGATCACCGGCAGGCTCAGCAGAAGCGCCCACACGTCCTGACGGAGCCCGAACGGCACCGGCGCATGCCAGCCGAAGACCTCCTCGCCGATCGGGGACCAGACCACGATCGGGACGGAGAAGACCACCGCGACGAGGAAACGGTTGCGCATGTCGGCCACCATGGCCGCCATCGACATCCCCACATGACCGCCATGGCCCATCGCCTCCTCGGGCGACGGCACGCCCTCCGCCTCGTGCCAGCCGTGCGCGGGTCGCACGGCTTCGGCCGCCCTCGCGGGATAGGGCGGATCCGGCTCGTCCATCGGGTCACAGATGTGCGCCGGCACCGACTGGCCCGCGCAGTGGTAGCCGCACTCCGTCACCCATCCGCGCAGTTCGGCGAGCGAGGTCCGCTGCGGGTCGAAGACGACGTTGGCCGTCTGCGCCACCGGGTTGACCTCGACGTCCAGCACAGCGGGCCGACGGCCCAGCACGGCGGCGACGGTGTTCTGTTGGGTGGCGCGGAGAATGCCCCGCACGTCCAGTACCGCCGTGCTGCGTTCCTTGCCCGCATCGCTCGGCTCGGGGTCCCGCGGGTCTCGCATACCCGTTCACCTCGGTACGTCGGTGGCCCCCACTCAGCCAGAACACTTCGCCTCGCCTACCAGCAGCCTGTGCCCGCTGCGGCGGCCCTGCAACGGCAGACGCGGGCCACCGCCCGACACATCGCGCTCCCCCACCATCCGTCGGAAAATTACCTGGTCGCGGCGGGTTGGAGTCCGCCGGACGGACGTAGAGTGGAAGGACCGGGAGTACTCCGCACACCGGCTCCCACGCCGGTGCCGTTTCCGGCGATCACGAAAAGCCGGGCTGCCGACGGGTAGCCCGGGGGCAGGTCCGCACCATGACCACCACCACCGACCGGACCGCGCCCCGCGATCTCGCCACAGTGTTCCCAGCACGCCTTTCGCTCACTCCGAAGACCACCCTCGCCGGTCAGCTGGACGGGGCCTGGTGGCCCTACTCCCGCGACCTGGCCGTCGAGCTTCCGCCGCTCGCGGCCGCACTCGACGAGGTCTGGGGACGCATCACCCGCGTCACCGTGAATCCCACCCGCTGGCCCGTCATCCCGCACAAGGTGCCCGTCGCCGGGCACAGCATCCATGTGGGCTGGTTCACCGAGCAGCACCCCGACAAGCTGATCCTGCTCTCCCTCACCGTCGGCCGCTGGGACCTGCTGGTGATTCCGCCCGAGACGGAACCCGCCGCCGCGACCCGCCTCATGACCGCCGCCGCGATCCCCGGCAGCTTCCTGACCGCCGGCACCCTGATGGCCAACGAAGCCGCCATCAGCCGCGGCATACGAGACGCCCGGAACCAGGAGAACACCTGGGAGGCCGAAGGCGGAGCCTGCATGTCACCCTTCGGGCACCTCATCGGGCGAAAGGCCCTCCCGGTACCCGGGAGCACCTGGCGGTGAGAAGCATGGAGACCATCGTCCTCATCGCAGCGATCATCCTCATGACCGCCATCGGAATGCGTCTGCTCCTCCTCAACGCCCGGCACGAGGCACGAATCGCCGCCCACCACTTCAGCGACGCCCTACCGGGCGTCGGGCGACACGGCCGCCGGCACCACCGGCGGGCACACACAGAAGCCGGCCGATGACCCAGACCTTCCCCTGACCCAGCGTCGGCGGGCGGGACGGCACCGGCTCCCCATCCGCCGACGTGCTGGCCCCGGACGAAGGACATCCCGTTGGAACCTCACAAAACGGAAACGCTCCCGGCGGCCGGACACGCTGAAGTCCGTATCGTCGCCGCCACGCCCGAGACCGCCCGCGCGGTCGCCGAAGTCCTGCGCCGCCACTTCGACACGACGGAACAGCGCAGCTACCCCGCCCCGGGCGGCGGTACCCGGCTCCATCTCACCGTCGACACCGAAAACGTCGCGGGCCCCGCCCGCTCCTGGCTGGCCACCAGCGGACCGTCAGCCAACACCGGCGCCCACGCCGAGGAGACTGACGGACTGGGCACACGCCACGCATGAAGGGACGCGGCCATGGCCACCCTCCACGAGCGGAAGGCCTACCGCCAGCAGATTCTTGAGGCCCTGTACGCGGCCACCGAGGGCAACCGCCTTCTCGGGATCACCGGGGTGAAACTCGGACACGCCCTCCACATCCCGGAACAGGACCTGGCGGCTGCCTGCACCTACCTCGCCGCCGAGGGCCTGATCACCGTCGACTGGGAGCCGGGCAACACGCCAGCAATGGTCTCACTAACACACCAAGGGATCCGGCTCATGGAGGCCGAAGAGGAACGCGGCTGATCCTCTCCAGCAGAGCAAGGCCGGACCTGTCCCAACACGCTCATGCGGGCACGCGGCGAAACCACCTCGGACGACGCCACGCTCGTCCTGGTCGAATGGCGCAGGTGACGGAACGCATGCGGAGAGCCCACATCGTCTCCCGCACGCGAGGTCGTGCCACAACGTGCCGGTAGGGACGGTAGACAGCGGTCAACGAGAGGTCGGGAGAGGCAGCCGGATCGAAGCCACCGGCGACCGTTCCCGCAGGTCAGAGGCCACATAAACGGCCAAGTGCCTGGTGTTTCCCAAGCTTATGGCGCGGGTTCGATACTTGTCATCCACTCTCGACACCGTGCCGCCGAGTCGGCGGAAGACCGGACGTCGCAGGCGGTGCTTCACCCGTTCAGACACGGCCGAAACGCCGCATTATGAACGTGCGGATATCTGGGTTCGCGGGCAGAGATTTCATCCAGCGCCCCAGGGAGAGTTTTTACCGGCGACACACGGGAGCAAAAAACTGAACCCGCACGGACTGCACCGGCGTGCTACTGTCGATTTCAGTTGCAGTTTTGGTACCCGAAAATTTCAGGCGCCCCGGCGGCCTCATGCCACACGGAAGCGTTTTGCATTCCGGTCATTTTCCGGGCGGGGGATCATTGCGGCGACACGGCGTCCGCAAGGTGCGGATTCCGCTGCACTACCCCAAGGAGATATGACATGGCTGCTGGCACCGTGAAGTGGTTCAACGCGGAAAAGGGTTTCGGCTTCATCGAGCAGGAGAGTGGCGGCCCTGACGTGTTCGCCCACTACTCGAACATCGCCGCCCAGGGCTTCCGCGAGCTCCAGGAGGGACAGAAGGTCTCCTTCGACATCGCGCAGGGCCAGAAGGGCCCGACGGCCGAGAACATCGTTCCCGCCTGACTCTGGCGCGTCATACGTAGCTGGGGCCCGCATCCTTCGGGGTGCAGGCCCCAGCTGCATTCATTTCCCAGGGCTTCGCGCGCACTCGAATCACTGCAGCCCGCTTTCAGCGCCCCCCGTCAATGATTCTGCACTCAGGCCCGAACCGCCCGGCTCTCGCATTCAATTCAGCCGGTTCCCGCAATTCCGACACCTCTCCGCCACTGTCGGAGTTTCTTGGTACGTGCCGTATCACGAAAGGTTCTGAATGAACCCCACACGCACGACCGGCCGTCCCTCCAGCACCCGCCGCATGGGCGGCCCCGCTCCCGCCGGAGCGGGTTGGGGCGGTCCTCCTGGTTCGTTCGGCGCGAACCGAACGGGAGGTACGAGGTGGTCGGTCGCAAGCGGCAACCACCCGGGCCCGGTACGGGGGGAGTTCGCCCTGCCCGAGACGATCACCCCGGTGCTGCCTCCTGTCGAGAACTTCGCCGACCTCCCTCTGGACGAGCGCCTCCTGGCCACGCTCAGCACGCAGGGTGTGTCCGTCCCGTTCCCCATCCAGGGGGCAACGCTGCCGAACTCCCTGGCGGGCCGCGACGTGCTGGGCCGGGGCAGGACAGGTTCCGGCAAGACGCTCGCCTTCGGCCTGGCCCTCCTCGCCCGTACGGCCGGGCGGCACACCAAGCCCCGTCAGCCGCTGGCCCTGGTCCTGGTCCCGACCCGGGAGCTCGCCCAGCAGGTCACGGACGCCCTCACCCCGTACGCGTGTGCCGTGAAGCTGCGCCTGGCCACCGTCGTCGGCGGCATGCCGATCGGCCGGCAGGCGAACGCGCTGCGAAGCGGCGTCGAAGTCGTCGTGGCCACTCCCGGGCGCCTCAAGGACCTCATCGACCGCGGCCACTGTCGGCTGGACGACGTTGCCGTCACCGTCCTGGACGAGGCCGACCAGATGGCCGACATGGGCTTCATGCCCCAGGTGACCGCACTGCTGAACCAGGTCCGGCCCGAGGGCCAGCGGATGCTGTTCTCCGCGACCCTGGACCGCAACGTCGACCTCCTGGTCCGCGGCTACCTGACCGACCCCGCAGTCCACTCCGTCGACCCCTCCCAGGGCGCGGTCACGACGATGAAGCACCACGTCCTGCACGTGCACGGCGCCGACAAGCAGAGGCTGACCACCGAGATCGCGGCGCGGGACGGCCAGGTGATCATGTTCTTGGACACCAAGCACGCCGTGGACCGCCTCACCGAGGACCTGCTGGGCCACGGCGTCCGGGCAGCGGCACTACACGGTGGGAAGTCACAGCCGCAGCGCGCCCGCACCCTGGCCTGGTTCAAGAACGGGCACGTCACCGTTCTGGTCGCCACGAACGTCGCGGCCCGCGGAATCCATGTCGACCGGCTCGACCTCGTCGTCAACGTGGACCCGCCCACCGACCACAAGGACTACCTGCACCGCGGCGGCCGTACCGCGCGAGCCGGCGCGTCAGGCAGCGTCGTCACCCTGGTCACCGCCAACCAGCGCCGCGCCATGACACGTCTCATGACGGCCGCCGGCATCGTGCCCGAGACCACCCAGGTCCGCTCTGGCGAAGGCGCGCTCGCCCGGATCACGGGCGCGCGCACCCCCTCCGGCATTCCCGTGAAGATCACCGCGCCGCCCACCGAGCAGCGCGAGCTCGGCACTGCTTCTCGCGGCCGACGCAGTCCCGTCCCGGCGTCCCGGCGCGCCGCCGCACGGCGGCGTTCCGTCGGCACTGCCGCCTGAGCGTCGCATGACAGGGAAGCCGACCCGTCCCCTCAGGAGGCACGTTGTGACGCCAGTCCGAATGCAGTCCCGTCCGACACACTTGACCCAGACGCACCCCACGGTGGCCGACGCCCTGGACTCGGCCACACCGCAGGTCTGCGACGACATGACCGTGGAAGTGGCCTTGGCCGTCATGGCCGGGGCCCGCACCGGTCACCTGCGCGTCTGCGACAACGACGATCAGTGCACCGGCCTGGTGACCGGGGCCCAGCTCACCACCGTCCGTGACAGCGCCGCCTACACGGACCGGCTCCGGCTGCGCGACCTCTCCGGTCGCGGGCCGTCCGCCTCCTCCACGGCCGCCAAAACCAGAGCCGGTCTTCCCTCCTCTCCTCTCCCCTTGTGAGGCATCGTGCGCTGTGTCATCGCCCGTTTCCCCTTCGACCTCACCAAGAGCGGCGTCCTGGACTCCATGAAGGGCGCCAAACCCGAGGAGATCACCGGCGAGTCCGTGATCATCGGTCGCCGCGCCTACCCCGTCAAGCAGGTCGGCCAGGTCATCACAGGCCAGGACCGCCGCGACTTCACAGCCCGTGAAGTCGTCCGCGCCATGACCAGACTCGGCTTCACCTGTCGCAGCCTCCCGCAGAGCAGCGCGCCCGCCCACGGCCTCGATCCCGTCCAGCACGCCTCTGCGGCACTCGGCGCTCCGAGTGCCTGACCGTGATCCACGGGCGGACATGAGCTGACACCCGTCGATGCACGAAGGGACCCCACCGGCACGTGTGCCGGTGGGGTCCCTTCGTGCATCGACGGGTGGCTCCTGTAGTGAGGCGGGGTCAGTGATCGGAGTAGCTGACGTCGCCCATGGTCCAGGCGCTGATGTCCGCGATCGAGACGCGGTACATCCCGCCTGTCTCCGGGATCCCCACCGTGCCCTGGAGGATCCGCGCCAGGTGGAAGTGCAGGTGCGTGGGCGGCCCGTCCTTCGCCGCCGCGGTCGCGAAGACGGTGGAGAACTCGGCCAGCCGGTCGGAGTCCGCCAAGACCTCCGAGACCCGCTGCCGCCACACCGCTTCGGGTGCCAGCCGACCTGTGATGACAGCGCCCGCGGTCACGACGGTCAGGGACATCTGGTTGCTCTGCCCGGACTCCACCAGCCTGGCGACGTCAACGAGCAGCTCGTCAATCTTCGACATGAAACCCGATCCTACGGGGCACCTCACCCCGCCCACAGGTCGTCCTACCGGGTGGCCAAAGACAACCGGGCGCGCAGGTGCAGGGGCGGCTGCGCCTTCGCGACCACTTCGCACTCCCCGCCAGGAGCCAACTACCACATCACCCGGGACACGAAAATCTATGTTGACTGAAGTAGATATCGAGATGCAGTTGGGGTATGTTTTCTGTCGTAACCAGCAGAGACAGCAGGGCCTGGCAGAGACGAACTGCCGGCAAGCAGCACCCGTAGGCGCAGTGAGCAGGACGGTGCGGCGGTGGAGTTTCGAAGCCAGGGCTTTCGCAGGGCGGTGACGAAACTGGCGGCCGGACCGGGCGGCCCGCAGTGATCAGGGGCCTCCGAGAGCGGGACCGCGGTCATGGCAGATGCGGCACCCGTGAGAGCAGCAGGGCGGTACCCCTGGTGAAGGTGTCGGGCTGCGGACGCGCGCACCAGGGCGTGGCAGCAGCGGCGCTCCCTCAGGCCGCTGAGCAGTACGCATCACCAGCAGTACGCAGTATCTGCAGGGAAAGAAGTTGACCAGCGAGGAAAGAACGGAGGAGCACGGCGCCATCAGGATCGCCCGGGCGGAAGTCCCGAGTCCGGGTACCGCAGGACATCGATAGCGAGGTGGTCTTCGGTCAAGCAACTGCGATCCCCGCGCCGACGGCAACTACCAGGCCGGGTGTGCGGACACAGAAGGCCGGCGCTTCATCAGGGCCGGCAGGTGGTGTAGTAGTTCCTTCAGGGCCCTGGTGCCAGTACTGGCACCAGGGCCCCTCTATGCGTTTCACGGAGAGGTGCAAATGACAGCAGACGACTCGTACGACCGTCTCGATGACGACGACTACCCCGCCTACACCATGGGCCGAGCCGCCGAGATGATCGGCACCACCCAGGGCTTCCTCCGCGCCATCGGTGAAGCCCGCCTGATCACTCCGCTGCGTTCCGAGGGCGGCCACCGCCGCTACTCCCGCTACCAGCTCCGCATCGCCGCCCGTGCCCGCGAACTCGTCGACCAGGGCACCCCGATCGAGGCCGCCTGCCGCATCATCATCCTCGAGGACCAGCTCGAGGAGGCCCAGCGCATCAACGCCGAGTACCGCCGCGCCGCCGAATCCGGCACGCCCCCAGAGCAGGCTTGAGGCGAGTACGCCACTGCCGGCAGCGGTCGGCGGGCCCGTCGCAGCGGTCGGCCGCAGCAGGCAGATTCCCGCACCAGCCGTGAAGGCCCGTACGGCGGTGGCGGTGGCGGTGGCGGTGGCGGTGGCGGCCGGGAACGACCGAGGGCGGCGCCCTGGGGCCGATCAGTCGAGATGGCCGTGCCGCAACGTGCCAGTAGCAGCAGTGAACAACGGACATGAGAGACGAGGAAGCGCATCCCGGGGATCACACCTGGCCCGCCTGTTTTTGCAGGTCAGAAGCCATACGGAGGCTCTGGTGCCGAGTGCTTCCCAAGCTTATGGCGCGGGTTCGATTCCCGTCATCCGCTCCACGGCAAAGCCCCAGGTCAGCGATCTGGGGCTTTGCCATCGCCCAGGGCGGGGGTGACAGTCGCCTGCCACCCGCGTCTCCCGTCGTCCGTGCTTGAGCCTGTGGATGTAGTGGGCGAAGGCGAGAAACTGCGCGAGCGGCGGGGAGGGGCGGAGGGGTCCTGTGGACACCTCCGCCGCTCGCCCCCAAGCGGTGCTCCCGGCCGGAAGGCTCGGGTCGGGCGGATCAGGGGAGCTTCGCGGCCAGGACGTCGACGGGCAGGATCTCGGGGGCCTCGGCGAGCAGCTCGGGGGCGCGCTCCATGAGCGCCGCCGCGATCTTGCCCTGGAGGTGTGCTTGGCGGCCCTCCTCGGTGGCGAAGGCGTCGAAGATGCCGAAGGTGGTGGTGCCCAGGCGCAGCGCGAACCAGACCGTGGTGCCGGCCTCTTCCCGGGCCAGGGCGAGGGCGCCGGTGAGGAGCTCCTCGACCTCGCGGACGTACTCCGGCTTGGCCTCGATGCGGGCGAGCAGGCCGATGCGGGTGGTGTCGGGGACAAGGGCGTTGGTCACGGAGTGCTCCTCGGTGCGTGGTGGGTGCGGGGCGACCCGGTGGGGTGTCGCGCCGCCGTGCGTTGTGATCACCGTATGAGCGGCCGAGGGGCTCCGGTCAGTGGCGGATCCGCCGGATGCTTTACCGTTTCCGACATGAGGATCTCGGTACTGGTCATGGACGGCCTCTTCGACTCCGGGCTGGCCACGGTCCTCGACGTCCTGCAGATGGCCAACGAACTGCGGGAGGAACTGCCCCACCCCCCACCGCGCTGGGAACTGACCCGCGTCAGCGGGCGGGGTGCCGTCCGTACGGCCTCCGGGCACGTGATCGAAGCCCGGGCCGCCGGCGACGGACCCCGGCCCGACCTTCTCATCGTGCCCGGGGCCGGCCCCAAACAGCCCGCACCCCTACTGGACTGGGTGGCCGCCCCGGAACGCGAACCCGAACGCGAGGCGCTCCGGCGGGCCCGGGCCGAGGGCATCCCCCTGGCCGCGGCCTGCACGAGTACGTTCCTCCTCGCCGAGGCAGGGGTGTTGGACGGGCTCGCCGCCACCACCAGCTGGTGGCTGGCCCCGGCCTTCCGGCAGGCGTTCCCCCAAGTCGCCCTGACGGAAAGTCACATGCTGGTCCACTCCCCGGGGGTGACCACGGCCGGAGCCGCCATGGCGCACCTCGACCTCGCCCTCGCCCTGGTGCGGCAGGCAAGCCCCGCCCTCGCCGACCTCACGGCCCGCTACCTCGTGGTCGACGACCGCCCCACACAAGCCGGCTACGCCATTCCCAGCCACCTCGCCCGCACCGATCCCACCGTCAGCGCCTTCGAGAGCTGGGTCCGCGCGCACCTCGACCAGCCCCTGCGGATGGCCGAAGCGGCCCGGGCGGTCGGCGCGAGCGAGCGGACCCTCCAGCGCGCCGTGGACAGGGTCCTGGGCGTCTCACCCCTGCGGTTCGCACAGACCATCCGGCTCGAACAGGCGGCCCACCTGCTGCGCACCACGGACCTGCCCACGGAGACCGTCGCCCGCCGCGTCGGCTACGAGAACGCCTCCACGCTCACCACCCTGCTGCGCAAGCGCCTCGGCGCCACCCCCGGGCACCTCCGCAACGCAACCGCCGCCGGCGCCTAGGCGGGGACGGCGCCTCGGGGCGCCGCGCACATGCGGCGCAACGGCCTCGACTCCGTCATCCGCTTCACGGCAAAGCCCCAGGTCAGAGACCCGGGGCTGGTGTCAGGCGTGCTGGTCGGACGGCTGTCGGGCAGGTTGGACCGACCAGTTCGGCGGCGCGTCGCCGCCCGAGTCCTCGTCGCGCTCCGCGTCGGCTGAGGTCGCATGGATCCTGCCCGACGCGTGGTGGACCGGCGCGTACACGGCGTAGAGCTGCAGGGGCTCGTCCCCGATGTTGGTGACGTTGTGCCACGTGCCGGCGGGTACGAAGATCGCCCAGCCGTCCTCGACCTCCTGGTCGAAGTCGAGTCGATCCTTCGTGCTGCCCATCTGGACGCGGCCCCGGCCCGCGTCGAGTCGTAGGAACTGGTCGGTCTCCGGGTGCGCCTCCAGGCCGATGTCCTCGCCCACCGGGATCGACATGAGGGTCAGCTGAAGGTACTTCCCGGACCAGGCGACCGCGCGGTAGTTCGTGTTCTCGAGCGTCGCCTTCTCGAGGTCGAAGCTCTGGGGTTCCGGCCCGATGTCCTTGATGGTCATACTTCTCTCCCGGTCAACGAGGGCGGTACACGGCCGCGTTCTTCGCGTCGGCCCACGTCAACCATCTCAGAGCCCCGGGCCCTTCCGGCTGCAAGCACGCGCGCCGGTCGCCGTCCGGCTGGGAACCCGACCGGCCGGCTTCGGCTGTCACCCGCCTGTCCTCGGAGCCCGAGGACGGGGACGCATCGGCCATGCGGCGTGGATGCCGGCCCGCGCGGCCGCTAGGGCAGCGCGCTGCTCACGCCGTCCACGATCACCATCCACATGGGCTGGCCACCGGTTCCGAAGGCCGACGCCAGCGCGTAGCCGATCGACGCGTCCAGCGGCCGGACGTCGACGCCCTCCCGCCACTCCGCGAGGACCAGCTCGTCGCCGTCGGAGGAGAAGTCACCGATGTGCACGCCGTCGCGGGTCAGCCGGCTGCTGGGGACCGAGTCCGGGACCAGGCAGTAGCCCACTCCCTCGAACTCCACGTCCACCCTGTACGAACGCCTGCTCAGGCCGCCCTTGGCCGGCTTAAGCTCCGCTTCCCGGCCGTCGATCCGCAGGGTGAGGAAGGCGGGGTCGCGGGTTCCGATGGCGATCTGCGCGTCCGCTTCCGACGCGGGGTCCCGCTCCAGGACCGCGCGGGGGATCCCCTCGCCGTCGACCTCAAGGCGGTCCTGGCCGTCCTGGTGGACGGTGATCCCGCCGAAACGGGTGTCCTCGATGGAGGTCGGGGTCCGGTCCGGATCGTTCATGCTCGGGTCCTTCGGGGCAGGTGGGACGGTGGTTCGTCGCGGGTGGTCGGGCGGCCGCGCGGGGTTCCCGCGAGCGCACCTCCAGTATCACGCCCCTGCGCGCCGCGGTCCGGGGCGCGGGCTCCGGATCCGGCTCCACCGCGTCGTGCAGGTTCCGCCGTCACGAGCCTGACGCGGGAGCGGAGTTCCGGGGGATCAGGTGGGGAACTCGCCGCACCAGTTTCCGTTCAGCAGGGTCGCGGGGACGTACTCGGACTCGACTTCGATCCGGATGCCCGCTTCCCGGGCGAAGCAGGCCATGGCGAGCGGAGCGAGCGCCACGAGGCCCGAGACGCGGGTGGCGCGGCCGTCCACGTTCCAGTACTCCCCGTGGAGCTGAAGGGCGGCGGTGAAGGCGCGGTCGAAGCCCTCGTCGTCCCTGCGGACGACGCGGTGGAACATCTCCATCGGCGGGTAGAGCACCTTGCCCACCGCCTCCTGGTCGGTCCTGATGACCGCCGGGTCGCTGCCGTCGACGGCGGCCACCAGCTTCCGGCCGAGGTCGGGGCCGCCCAGCCAGTAGGTCTGGAGGGTGTCGATCCAGGCGTACTCGAACTCGTCGACGTACGCGCCGCTCTCCCGCAGCAGGGACAGGGGCACGCGACAGAGCTCCGTGATCCTGTCCCGTTCCCGGCACACGACGGCCAGGTAGAAGGCAGTGAGCCAGGTGCCGGGCGTCACGTAGTTCCGCACGCCGGTGGCTGCGAGCGTGCGGTCCTTGTGCGCGATCCGGCACTGCACGTGGGTCTCGGTCGTGGTCGCGGCGGCGAACACAGCGGAGCCGGCCTGCATGGCCGTCACCCACGCGTCCCACGTGGGGTAGACCGATCCCCGCGGATCCATCAGGCAGTGGCCCTTGGCCAGCATGAGCGCGGTGTCCAGGGCTCCACCCAGATCCGTGGAATCCGCCTCCAGACCGTCGATCAGCCTCTCCGCGCTCCCCTGGAGAACGGCGAGGCCCGCCTCCGCGTTGCCCGTGGGAAACGGGTGACGGGGGATGGTCGTGACCAACGAATCCTCTTCTCATCAGATCGCAGAATTCAAACGTTCCCGACAGCCGGTGCGCACGGGCAAGGCAGCCCGCCGACGCGGCCGAACCGTCCCGCTCCGCCGACGCGGTGCAGGCCGCCCGCTGGAGCAGTCGGGTGCGCGCTCGGGTCAGGTCGGGAACTCGCCGATCCAGTCACGGGTGAGCAGGTGGTGCGGGAGGTATCCGGATTCGACTTCGATCGCCATGCCGCCGTCGTACGCGTGACAGGCGAGGGCGAGGGGAGCCAGGGCGAGGTGCCCGTCGGGCTTCTCCGCGCGGTCTTCGTCGAAGGTCCAGTAGGCCTTGTGGAGTTCGAGGGACCGGGCGAGGAACTCGTTGAAACCGGTGGGGTTGTTGGTGATCAGCAGGTAGAAGAGGTTGATGGGCGGCGCGAGAACGGCCTGGAGCAGGCTGTGCGGGGTGAACGCTGCGACGTCGGGATGCGAGGTCTCGACGGCGAGGGTGAGCTTCTCCACCAGATCGGGGCCCTGGAGCCAGTACGTCTGAAGGGCGTCCACCCAGTGCCGGGCGTAGGCGTCGTAGCCGTCGGACGCAATACGGTCGAGCGGGACTTGGGCCAGTTGGGTCAGCCGCTCCCGGTCACGGCAGACCATGGCGAGCCAGAACGTGGTCAGCCACATCCCGAGGTCGGCGAAGCTCGCCGGGCCGCCGGCCGGGAGCGTCCGCATCTCGCGGTTGATTCGGCACTCCACGGTGCCCTCGTCGGCTGTCACGGTGGCGAACACGGCCGAGCCCAGTTGGAGCGCGGTGACGACGGCCTCCCACGTCTCCAGCCGCTCCGCACGCGGGTCGACGGTGCAACGCGCACCGAGGTGCAGAAGGGCGTCGTTGAAGACCATGTGCGCCCAATCCGGATACTGCTCCAGCTCGTCGATGTCCTGGTAGAGGGAGCTTCCGAGGTCCTCGGCCCATTCTTCTTCCGTGGCGCCGGGGGTGAAGTGCCGACTCACGATGACGGTCACCGAAGACTCCTCTTGCTCAAGTCGAATCGCTGATGGTGGGATCCATTGTAATGGAACGCGTTACGGTCACCCTTGACGACCACGTATTCCACCTTGCCCTGCTTGAGCGCAATCTTCAGATCTCTGGCGAGTATCCTCTCGCTCTTGATCTTCTTTCCTCGCTCCTCCATCTCCCGGATGATGTCGAGGAAATACTCCTGTGATCCCTGGGAGACCCTGCGCCCGTTGGGCAGGTTTCGCCCTCCGAGCCGCGTGTCGATACTGCTCTTGCATTCGACGACGACGTACTTGCCGTCCGGCCGGAGCCACACCTGATCGAACTGGTCGTTGCCGTTCTTCGGACCGTGCAGGGTCTGCTTCACCGACCCCGCATGGTTCTCGGCTATGTAGTGGTGCTCGGCCACGAACTCGCCGTAGCTCTCGGTCTCCTTGATCATTTGGGCGTGGGCTTCCCGGTACGCACCGCGACTCTCCGCCCACAACCCGCGGGTCTCGTCCGTGTCGATGGCCTTGTGGGTCGCTTCCGCATCCTTCTTGAGCGATTCGGCCATATTTCTCCACTCGATGGAGAAATAGCGGTCTACCGTCGCAGCCTTCAGCCGCGCCAGGCGCCCCGCGTCCGAAACCGTATCGGCATCCCGGTGCAGGAGCTTGGGGTCGAGGTAGTGGGGGGTGGGCGGTTCCGGAGCATCCTTGACCCTGATCCAGGGGGAATTCTCGTTCATCCTGGTGAGCTGGGGAGGGGTGGTCCCGCTCTCATCCTTGAAGGCGAGCCGCTTCCGGTTTCCGTTCTCCTTGTAGTACTGCTCGAAATACCCCGGCTCTTCGTTGGCCCTATAGACCTGGATCTGCTGGACCTCAGCGTCCGTGAGGTGTCCGGGAGGGCCGTAGGGGTTGTCCCCGTGCAGCATGAAGCTGGGTCGCTCCATCGGCTTGCGCGGGGTTGCGGGAGCCGCCGCTGCCGCGTCGTCCGCGGCACCGGCGCCCGGGGTGCCCGCGGCTGCCGGGGCACCTGCGGCCGCGTCGCCACCCGCGCCCGGGGTGCCCGCGTGGGCTCCGCCCGTGGAGGCGTCTGCGGCGTGCCCCGCGCCGCCGCCCGGCGTCCCGGAGTGGCCGCCGCCGGTGGACGGGCCGTCGGTACGGCCCGTGCCGCTGGCCGGGTTGTCGGGGTGGCCGCCGCCCGTGGACGGGCTGTCCGTACGCGGGCCGGGGGTGGACGGGGCATCCGTACGACCGCCGGTGGACGGGGTGTCCGCGCTGTTGCGGGGCATGTTGTCCGGGGCGTGGCCGCCGGGGGTGGTGTCCGGGCGGGGGCCCCCGGGGGTGTGGTCGCCGACGGGGTGGACCGGCTCGGACATGTCGGAGCCGAGGCGGATGCCGTCGTCGCCGCGGCCGCCCACGCCGGCCAGGACGCGGTCGGGCGCCTTGACCGTGGCCGGGCTGCTGGTGTTCGGGGCGTCGGACCTCGGGGTGCCCGCACCGTCCGGGGTGTCCGGGGTCTTCTCGACCTTGGCGTCCTCCCCGCGCTGGAGGATGCTGCCGTCCTCCTTGTAGAGGTTGCCGGCTTCGTCCATGTACTTGGCCGGGCCGTCGAACGGCACCTTGACCGTGCCGGGCGGCAGCGCGACGGTGCCTTCGGGCAGCTTGACGGTGCCGTCGGCCAGCTTGATCGCGCCTTCGGGGACGGAGCTGCCCGAGGGGAGGTGGATGGATCCGTCGGGCAGCATCTTCGCGCCGTCGGGCAGGGCCACCGCGCCGTCGATGTTGATGCTCGGCGTCTCGATCTTGCCCATGCCCCGCAGACCGGCCATCACATCACCGATCTTCGAGAACCCGGCACCCGCGCCCTTGAAGACGTACGTCATCGGGTCGACCACCCGACCCGCCTTGCCCGCGAAGGACAGGGCCTTGGCGACCGCACCCGCCTTGCCCGCCCCCGACACCGCCCCACCACTACCGCCCGTGAACACCGTCGTCAACACGTTGAAGGTGACCGCACCGGCGGCACGGGACGGGTTCGAACCCCACTGGTCCCACGCCAGCAGCGCCTTGCCCGTCTCCTTCATCGCCGTACGCGAATCCCGCAGCCAGGACGGCAGCTTGTCCGACGGAGCCGCCAGGAACAACGGCCCCACACCAGGTATCGAGGAGATCGCCAGACCCGTCCCGAGCTTCGCCAGACCCGTCCACGACTGCTTGAACGTGTCCCACCCCTGCAGGCCCACCAACCCGCCCAGACCCTTGATCGTCCCCCACACACCGTCGACGACGAAGCCCTTGCCGAAGTCCCAGGCGTGCTCCCACACCTGCCACGCCGGCACCGACTCCTCCACCGCATCACCCCACGGCAGGGACTTCGCCTGCTTCAGCGCCTCCCCGTCGTAGCCGTACATGTCCGCGGCGTTGGAGCCGTCGTTCACCTTCAGCGGCTTTCCGCCCACCAGCGCGACGATCTTCGCGTACGCGGTCCGCTCCACCGCCTGGAACTGCGCCCACACCTCGGCGATCTCGTTGCG
Organism: Streptomyces pallidus (ex Mingjun et al. 2026); assembly: GCF_051550185.1. Classification (NCBI taxonomy): domain Bacteria; kingdom Bacillati; phylum Actinomycetota; class Actinomycetes; order Kitasatosporales; family Streptomycetaceae; genus Streptomyces; species Streptomyces pallidus (ex Mingjun et al. 2026). The sequence continues at coordinate 3,783,787 of NZ_CP196181.1, forward strand.
GCGATCGAGGTTCTCGTCGATCAGGTCGCCGTCCTCGCGCCACTTCTCGTCGTCCGCCACCTTCGAACGAAACGTTTCCGCCTCGCGCTTCAGGTCCTCCAGCTTCTTCTTCAGCGGAGCGACGTCACGCGCGTACGCACCCAACGCACCCGCGATCGTGCACATGTCACCACTCAGCTTCAGACCCAGGTCCGAGACCGGCTTCGTCGTCGCGAACAGCTGATCCGCCTCCGGCGCCCGGTAGAACGCCTGAAGACCGCCGAAGCTGGAGTGGACGTCCCCCGCCTTCGTCGACACCGCGGCCCCGCCCGACGAGATCGCCTTGATCTGCGCGTCCAGCTCCACCAGATCCCCGGTGAAGACCGGCACCTCCGCCGGATCGACGGGGGCGTTCGACGTCACCGGCCACCGCCCGGCTTCTGGCGGAGGACCTCCAGGTTGACGGACTTGGCCGCGTCCTGCGCCTGCTTCGCCGCCTCCAGGTCGCCTTCGAGGTACTCGTTCGTCGCCTTCACCGCGCCGAGGACGCACGCCTCGATTCGCTCGGCCATGGACTTGAGTTCCTTCTCCCGCCCCTTCAGGTACTCGCCGAGGGCGGCCGCCACCGGGCCCATCGTGTTCTGCGACAGGGGCGCCTGGCCCGGTGCCACCGGGCCCTGCACCGGGGTCTTGGACATGGTCTTGGCCCCCGAGCCGGGTACGGCCGTGCCTGCGGCCGCGCCCGCCTTCGACATGGCGGTGACCAGCGTGTTCAGGGCCTTCTCCAGGTCACCGGCATGTCCGCCGACCGTCTTCAACTGGCCCTGCACGCCTTGCGGCTTGATGTCCCACGTCGTCATCCGTGCGCCCCCGTCCCCCGTGTCCCCGTGGCCGTGTCACGGCCCGCTCAGCCGATGTTGTCGACCGCTGCCTTCGCGCGCGTCTGCGTCTGGCGCGCCGTCGCGTCGTTCTTCTCCAGCGTCGAGCGCAGCAGCCGGATGATGTTCTTCACTTCCTCGGAGGCGTTCTTCCAACGCTGCTCCTTGGCGTGGTACTCCGCCGAGACGCCGTCCGCCTCGAAGTCGGACATCGCGGCCTTCACCTGCGCGTCCCGCGCGGCGATGACCGACTCCAGCTGGTCGATCACCCCCTGGATGTTCCCCTGCGCCTCCGACGACGCGCCCGAGTCGTACGAACGACGGTCCTGACCAGCACCCATGACAGTCACACTCCCCGTTGCAGTTGCGTTAGATCAGCGGCCGCGGAAGCGGGCCGCGTCGAAGTTCGCCGACGCCATCTGCGTCTTCGCGTTCTGACCCTGCTCCTGGTCACCCGAGGAGAACGCCTTCTCCATCCCCGACTGACCACCCAGGATCGCCGCCAGCGACGCGTTCAGCTCCTTCGCGATGCCGTCCGCCCGCACCTTGAACGAGTCGAACGCCACCTTGCCCTGACCGTTGAACTTCCCCTCCAACGGTTGCGCCGCGTTCACCAGCAGCTTGATCAGCGTCCCCAGGTCCGTACTCGAATTCCGCGACTTGGACATCAGGTTCGTCAGGACCGTCGATCCCATGTCGAACTTCATCGCTCGCCCTCCCCCGTACACGTAGTGGAACAGTCAGTTCTTACGAAAGTATGCCCAACTTCTATCAACGAGCGTCGCATCTGCAACGCGCAACACGGCAGCTGTGACGTAGATATGACATACCAGCAGGCCGTCTACGCGCCCTTCAGGTGGCGCATCAACCTCTCGAAGTCGGCCCAGCCGGACAGGTCCGACGCGTCCCCCGGCATCGGGTAGTAGAAGGCCGGACGGGCCTTGGGCCCCAGCCTGACCGGGGCTTGCGACAACGGCGTGCGCTGCGCGCGGTCGTCGGGCATCGCCCGGACCTCCTCCGCCCCCAGCACGAAGGCCAGGGGGACGCCCGGGCCTTCGAAGCGCGGCGGTACGAGCAGGTCGCGGCGGGCTTTGCGGAGTTGTACGAGCATCGACTGGAGTCGGTGACGGGTGACGAGGGCCTCGGCCGTGCGCCGGAGACCCTCCAGCGGCACCTCCTCGTCCGCGCCGTAGCCGAAGGCCAGGGTCACCTCCTCCTCGACGCCCGCCTTCGTGCGGGTGATCTTGACGGTGGCCAGGCCGGGCCGCTCCGGGCCGCCGACCACCACGAACCAGGTCGGCTCGGGGGCCCGCGCATACGCCAGGTCCGTCAACCGGCCCGGCGACCAGGGCAGGTTGGCCGGCTCGGCCGTGCCCCAGCCCGCCGGGGGCGCGCCGGTCAGCTCGCGCCACGCCGTCTCCACCGATCCGCCGAGGACCAGGCGGTCGTCGGCCGGGTGGATCGTCCGGTAGGTGACCGCGAGCTGCCGCTCCCCCGTCGCCGCGACCTGCTGGTACGAGGCCGCCACCGGCGTGCGCGGATCGTCCTCGGTGGCGTCCCCGGGGACCACGGTGGCGAACATGCCCTCCTGCCAGCGCAGCACCGCCCCGCTGAGGCCGTCGTAGTAGCCGTCCTGCGGGTCCTGCACCACCCACCGCGAGGGCCAGCCCGGCATCACCGACATCACGGCCGGCGACAGCTTCGTCCCGGGCGGGGTGACGATCTGCAGCCCGCGCTCGGCTGCCGCACAGGCCCGGAACGCGTCGGCGAGCCAGGCCGTCATCGCGACGACCGGCCGGTCCATGATGGCCACGGCGACATTGCCGGTCAGCACGTCGACGGCGGGTTGCGCCGCGGCCGGCGCCGGCGCCACACCGACCCCCTCACCGGCCACCACGGCCAGCGAGCGCGCGGCCTCCGGCGGCCAGGCGGTCCCGCCCGACAGCGAGGCCAGGCGCGCCGCGAAGGTCCCCGCGAGCCGCTCGGCCTCGGGGACGCCGGTGGTGGCGCGGGCCTCGGTCCACCAGAACGGGACGGGCGGCGCGGTCGCCCCGAGGAGCCGCTCCGCCTCGCCCTCGACCTGCACCAGCAGCGGGGCCTCGACGGAGACCAGCGGCCGGCCCTGCGCGTCGCAGAGCTGGACGACCGCCCCCTCGCCCGTGGTGTCCACCAGCTTGTCGGGGCCGCCGGAGAGCAGACCCGCGAGCACGGCCCACGGGTCCGGCATCCGCGGGGTGAGGGCTATGACGTCCTTCGTCATGGGGTTCGTACGGTCCTTCCTTCGCAGTTCGTTGCGTCGTTGCACCGCGGCATCGTGGCGTCGCCGCGTCGTCGCGTCCCGGGCTCAGTCGGGCGTGTACACCGTCTGGATCAGGCGGTTCGGCTGGCCCCGGCGGACGAGCACACCGCGCCCCGCCGGCTGGAAGGATGCGTACACGCCGGGGAAGAGCTGGCCCTCGCCGCGGTCACCGGCCATCACCAGCGCCGAGGCCCCCGACTCGCGCAGGCCCTGCACCAGCGGCTCGTACAGGCCGCGGGAGGCGCCGGCGACGCGCCGGGTGAGGACGAAGTGCAGGCCGATGTCGACCGCCGACGGGATGTAGGGGACGAACGGGGCGAGCGGCGACTGCCCGGCCGTGGTGAGCACGTCGTAGTCGTCGACGAGGACCACGATGCGCGGGCCGCCGCCCCAGCTGCCCGGCTCCAGGTCCTCCAGCGGGGCGCTGTCGTCGGGCAGGCGCCGCTCCAGCTCGGTGGCGATGCCCGCGGCCAGCCCGGCGCACATCTTGGCGTTGTACGCGTAGCCGCCGTTGAACTCCTCCGGCACCACGCCGCGCAGGCTGCGCCGCGGGTCCATGATCGCGAAGACGAGTTCCTCCTCGCCGTACCGCTCGACGAGGCCGCCGGCGATCGTCTTCAGCAGGTTCGTCTTGCCGCATTCGCTGTCGCCCATGACCAGCAGGTGCTGGTCGTGGTGGAACAGGTCCAGGAGGACGGGGGCCAGTGCCGTCTGGTCCAGCCCGATCGGCACCCGCCGCGGCTCGGCGGCCGGCCCCGGCAGCACCTGCGGTTCCAGCAGGTGCGGCAGCACCCGGACCGGCTGGGCGGTGTCGCCGGCCCAGGTGGCGCGCACCGTACGGGCCGTGCGCTCCAGTACGGCGCCCAGCTCTGCGGCGTCGGCCTGCCCGTCGGTGCGGGGCAGGGCGACCTGCGCGAACAGTTTGCCGTCGGTCAGCACCCGGCCGGGCTCGTCGGGGGCGAGGGTCTCGGCGAGCTTGCGCTCGATGCTGGACTCGCTCGGGTCGTTGAGCCGCAGTTCCACGCGAGTGCCGAAGTTGGACTGGGTGGCGATGCGGACGTCGTTCCAGCGGAGCATGCCCGCGACGACGTGGATGCCGTAGCCGCCGCCGCGCTTGAGGATGTCGACGATGGCGTCGTCGAGTTCCTCGAAGTCGTCGCGCAGGGCGCCGAAGCCGTCGATGACGAGGACGATCTCGGCGGAGGCCAGTTCGGGCAGCCGGCCGGCCGCGTGCAGGGTGCGTAGCTGCTCGACGGAGTCGATGCTGTGGTCGCGGAAGACGTCCTCGCGGACCGCGAGCATGGTGCGGACCTCTTCGACGGTGCGGGCGGCGCGCTCGCGGTCGGCGCGGCCGGCGATCCCGCCGACGTGCGGCAGCCCGGCCAGGGCCTGGAGGCCGCCGCCGACCAGGTCGAGGCCGTAGACGCCGACCTCCTGCGGGGTGTGGGTGAGGGCGAGGGACAGGACGAGGGTGCGCAGCAGGGTGGTCTTGCCGGACTGGGGGCCGCCGATGACGGCGGCGTGGCCGCCCGCGACGGTGAGGTCCAGGTACCACTCGCCCTGCCACTGCTTGGTCGGGTCGTCGATCAGGCCGAGCGGCACCACGAGCCGGTCGCGCCGCTTGGCGAGCTGCATGCCGCGCGGGCCGACGTCGAGGGGGCCGGCGACGGCGTCGAGGGGGAGCGCGGCGGGCAGCGGCGGCAGCCAGATGCGGCGGACGGGGGCGGCGGCGCGCTCCAGCTGGCCGACGATGACGCCCAGTTCGGTGGGGCCGCTCTCGCGGCGCCGGCCGCTGGTCTCCGGGGCGGCCTGGCCGTCGGGCTCGGCGAGGGTGTTGAAGGCCTCGTACTCCAGGGCCAGCGGTCCGGTGTCCTCGTCCTCCTCGCGGCGGACGGGGCCCCGGTAGGCGCCGGAGACGTAGCTCGCCTTGAAGCGCTCGTAGTGGCTGGTGTCGACCTTGAGGTAGCCGAAGCCGGGCAGCGGCGGCAGGTGGAAGGCGTCCGTGGTGTCGAGGACGGTGCGGGACTCGTCCGCGGAGAAGGTGCGCAGGCCCAGTCGGTAGGACAGGTAGGTGTCCAGGCCCTTGAGCTTGCCGCCCTCGATGCGCTGGCTGGACAGCAGCAGGTGCACGCCGATGGAGCGGCCGATGCGGCCGATCGACAGGAACAGGTCGATGAAGTCGGGCTTGGCGGTGAGGAGCTCGCCGAACTCGTCGATGACGACGAACAGGTGCGGCAGCGGCTCCAGGTCGGGCCGGCGGTCGGCGCGCAGGGCCGCGTAGTCGCCGATGTCGGCGACGTTCCCGGCGTCCTTGAGGACCTGCTGGCGGCGCTTGACCTCGCCGGCGAGGGAGGCGTGGACGCGTTCGACGAGGCCGGCCTGGTTCTCCAGGTTGGTGATGACGCCGGCGACGTGCGGCAGGTCCGCGAACGGCGCGAACGTCGCACCGCCCTTGTAGTCGACGAGGACCAGGGCGAGGTCCTCCGGCGGGTGGGTGGCCACCAGCGCGAGGACGAGGGTGCGCAGCAGCTCGGACTTGCCGGAGCCGGTCGCACCGACGCACAGGCCGTGCGGGCCCATGCCGAGCTCGGAGGACTCCTTCAGGTCGAGGAGGACGGGCTCGCGTGCGTCGCTGATACCGATCGGTACGCGCAGGAAGGCGCGCTCGCCCCGGGGCGCCCACAGGGCGGGCAGGTCGAGGTGGGCGACGTCGTCGATGCCGAGGAGGTCGGCGAAGTCGACGGGTCCGGACAGCGGGGCGTCGGCGAGGGACTCGGCGGACAGCCGCAGCGGGGCGAGCATCCGGGCGAGGCCCTCGGCGAACGGGATGCCGACCTCGTCGACGGTGCCGTGGGCGCTGACCGGCTCGGCCTGGCGCAGGTCCTCGATGAGGACGTCGGCGCCCTCGACGGTGATGCGGACGCCGACGTGGCCGGGCTCCTGGATCCGCTGTTCGAGCAGGTGCAGGACGGTGACGCCCATGTCGCGCAGGCCCACCGCCTCGTCGGGAAGGGGCAGTTCCACCGCGTCCTCGCCGTGCCCGTCGGCGACGACGAGCAGTCGGGAGTTCATGGTCAGCGCGTCCTGGCCGGCCAGGCCGCGGCGCACCTCGGCCGCGTACGAGGCGCGGCGGTTCAGCTCGGGGCCGAGCAGGCGGGCGAGCTGGGCGGTGGAGGCGGCGATGCGGCGGGCGGCGACGGGCCCGTCGAGCTGCCCGGAGTCGAGCAGGTGCGGCATCCACTTGGCCCATTCCCAGTCGCCGATCCGGTCGCCGGGCACGGCGAGGGCGACGGCGACGTCGTCGGGGGCGTGCAGGGCGGCGGCCTGCACGAGCAGGGCGCGGGCGATGCGCAGGCAGTCCTCGCGGGGGCCGACGACGCTGATGTTGCCGACCCGGTCGAGGGGGACGGTCAGCGGCAGCTCGGTGCCGGTGCGGAAGCGGGCGGTCAGCGCCGAGGCCTCGTTGAGCATGAACTGGTCCGGCGGGGTGAGCACGGAGGAGCCCTGCTGGCCGATCTTCAGGTCGCGTACGGGCATCTCGCCGGTGCCGGCGCGCACCAGGAGGAAGTCGCCGTCGGCCCGGCGGCGCTCCCACAGCCGGGCCGGGTCGCGCACGATGTCGTAAAGGGCCTGCGGCGGCGGGTTGAGGACGTCGGCGCGCTCGCGCCGCTCCCGCTCCTCACCGGCGAGCTCCTCGCGCAGGTCCTCCAGGTAGGCGAGGTACGCCTCCCGCTGGGTGCGGCGGGTGCGCTGGGCCTTGCCGCGCTGGGAGAACACCATGACGAGGGAGCCGGCGATCGTGACGCACAGGATCAGGGCGCCGAGGGCGGCGAACTGGCTGTTGCGGACCACGGTCATCATCACGACCGAGGACATGACGCCGGCCACGGGCAGCAGCGACATGGCGATGTTGCCGGCCTTGCCCTCGGGGAGGTTGGGCGGGGCCTCGATGGTCCGGGCCTCGGTGGCGGCCGGGGGCTTGATGGTCCGGGCCGGGCGGTGGATCAGTCGGGTACTCATCGTCAGTGGCGCTTCTGGGAGAGCTGGAAGACGTCCGCGGCGAGCCGGGTGGCGATCGTCCGGGTGGACTCGGCGAGCAGTTCGGTGCGGATGACGCCGCCGCTCGCCAGGTGGCGGTCGTACGGCAGGACGTGGACGCCCGCTCCGGTGGAGGCGAGCGTGCGGGCGGCTTCTTCGAGGTCGATGCCCGAGTGCGGGGACTGCTCGGTGATGACGACGACGGTGCCGGCGATCAGGTGCGGGGGCAGGCCCTGCATCCACTGGAGGACGGCGTGGGTGCTGGCGATGCCGTCGAGGGCGGCGGGGGTGGCCAGGACGCGGGCCTGGGAGGCGGAGAGCGCGACGCGGGCCACCTCGGCGGGGAGGGTCTCGCAGTCGACGACGGTCACGCCGAAGTAGCGGCGCAGGGCGACCATGGCCCGTTCGTAGGAGCGGAGGTCCAGCATGGCGCCGATCCGGCCCTGGCTGCCGGGCAGCAGCCAGGCGTTGTCGCGGAGCTGGACGAGGTAGCCGGTGACGTCGAGGAGGGACATCTGCGGTTCGACGATGTCGGCGACCTCGCCGGTGGTCCAGCGGAGGGTGTCGGCGCCGAGCCGGATGGGGAGCGAGCCGAGGGCGGGGTCGGCCTCGACGAAGAGCACGGGGTCCTGGCGGTAGTGGGCGTACGTGGTGCCGAGGAGGGCGGCGACGGTGGACTTGCCGGCGCCGCCGCGGATGGACGTGACGGCGATCTGGCGGCCCGTCGTCACGGGCTGCTGGAGCAGTTCGGCGGTGCGGGTGGCGTCGGCGACCTCGCGGGAGGCGGATGAGGAAACGGTTCGCCAGAGGGTCCGGGCGGCCCGCGTCAGGAACGGCTCGCCCCGCCGGGCCCCCTTGTAGGCACCGACCAGGCTCTTGTCGATGACGGGCAGCGACTCGGGCGTCCGGACGGCGGACCCCTGGCGGGGGGCCGCGGCGGGGGCGGCTGCCTGGGCGTGGGCCTGGGCCTGTGCGTGGGCGTGGGCCTGTGCGTGGGCCTGGCCGACCTGGGCCGCGGGTGGGTGCTGGGCGTGACCCTGGGCGGCGCCCCGGGCCGGGGCCGCGGCGTGAGCGGCCCCCGCGACGTGCACCGGGCCGGCCTCCTGCGCGAGGGAGGGCTGGTGGGGGGCGTACGGCTGGGCGGCGCCCTGGACCTCGGGCCGGGCCTGGGCGGCACTGCCCTGAGCGGCGCCCGACCGGGGGTAGCCGTAGCCCTGGGGCTGGGGCTGGGCCTGGGCCTGAGGCTGGGCCTGGGCCTGGGCCTGGGCCTGGGCAGCCTGGGGGTAGCCGTAGCCGGCGGCTTCTGCCTGGCCCGGCGTCTGCGGGTAGCCGTAGCCGGGGGCCTGGGCCGCGGCCGGCTGCTGCGGGGCGCCCGGGGCGGGCTGCTGCGCGGGGTGGACCTGGCCCTGCTGCGGGCCGGGGGTGCCGGCCCGGGCTGCGCCGGGCTGCGGGTAGCCGTAGCCCGCGGCTCCGCCCTGGCCCGGGCCCTGCGGGTAGCCGTAGCCGGGGGCTCCGCCCTGGGCGGACTGCGGGTGGCCCGGGGCGGGGGCCTGCGGGCCGGGTTGCTGGGGCCCGTGGGGCCCGTGGGCCTCGTTCCGGGGCTCCGGGGTGGCGGATGCCGCCCTCAGGTCGCGCAGGACGTCGCCCTGCCAGTTGTCTCCGTTCGGCATGTCTGCCCTGCCCCTCTTTTCCGACCTGCCGCCCCGCCCGGAGCGCGTCCTTGCGACCTGCCGCCCCGCTCGGGGCGTCCTTCCGACCTGCGGCCTGCCCGTCGCGGGGCGCGGCCTGCGCCGTGACTCAGAACTTGTCGAGCAGTTGCCCGTACACGCCGAACACCCCCACGGCCAGCGGGAAGAGCCCCACCATGCCGACGGACTCGACGAGGTCCGCCATGCGCCGCAGCCGCACCTGCACGTGCTCCGGCGGCTGCACCGCCAGTGCGACCGTCGGCAGCAGCGCCGCCACGCACAGCAGGGCCAGCGCCCCGGCGCCGCCGCCGTGCTGGATCCACAGCACGACGAGGCGTACGAGGAGGACGCACGCGGCGGCGAGCAGCGCGACGACCTCTGCGACCAGTGGGAAGGCCCGAGCCCGCGACAGCAGCACCACGGCGACGAGCGCGGCCAGCGCCACGGTCCAGGCGCTCGGCTTCGCGGCCAGGGTGAGCAGCCAGCCGCCGGCGGCGGCCGAGGCGGCGGTGGCGATGGTCGCGAGGGCGAGGCCGCGGTGGGTGGCGGCGAGGGCGTTGCCGACCGCGTGGCGGCTGACCGAGGCTCCGCCGGAGCGGCGGTCGTCGAGCGAGGTGAGCCCGGAGGCCATCAGCGCGAGTCGCGGCAGCACCCCGAGCAGCAGCACGGATAGCAGGGCCATGACGGCGCCGAGCCGTGCCGGATCGTCCTGGACGGCGGCCACGAGGCCCCACAGGACGGTGACGCCGGCGACGGCCATGGCGCCCATGAGCCCGCCGCGGCCGAGCGGGGAGAAGTACCCGAGCAGGACCAGCGTCAGGGTCAGCGAGCCCGCGACGGCGGCGAACCGGACGATGCCGGCCCAGTGGTAGGCGTCGGCGGCGGTCCACGCGGCGAGCACGGACAGGGCGCCGGCGGCCAGCAGCAACACGGTGGCCAGGCCCCGGTTGCCCTGTCCGATCCGGGAGACGAGCGCTCCGGCCGCGAGCAGTACGAGCGTGACGGCGAGCAGGGACCCGGCCAGGGTGTCGAGGCCGAACTCGCGGCGCGCGAGCAGCGCGGCGGTCACGGCGAGGGCGACGGTCGCGACGCCCGCGCTGGCCCTGCGCGCGGCGGGGCGCCAGCGCCAGGCCCTCAGGTCGAGGTCGTCGGCCACGAGGTCGGTGACGTCGTGGACGACGGGCGCGGGCGGCGCCGAATGGGTCCGGACGAGCCGCAGGACGGCGCCGTCGGCTATGCCGGCCGACGCGAGCGTGCTGTCGTGCGGCAGCGCGGAACCGTCCGACGTCATCAGCTGACGCGTCAGGGGGCGGGCGGCGGCGCGGTCGTCGAGCAGCAGCAGTACGTCGGGAAGCAGTTGGCCGATGGGAGTGTCGGCCGGGAGGACCACGTCGGCGCGGCGGCGCTCGCCGACCAGGGTCACCCGGCTCAGTTGCGCCCGGGAAGTCGTTGCTGTGCTCACCACTTGCTGGAACCTATCATCGCGGCGTTCTGACCTTTCGGGTCATGCTTCTACGACTGGGTCGGCTTGGGCGACTTCGTCACGGGCGGGGACTGCGCGGGGGACTTGGCCGGCTTCCCGGACTGGGACGGCGTCGGACGACCCGGGGACCTGGTCGCGCCCGGCGGCTTGGCCGGGGCGGAAGTCTGCGCGGTGTCAGCGGACTTGGCGGGGCCGGTCGCCTTCGTCGTCGGCATCTGCTGAGGGAAGAGCCCCTGTTGCTGTTGCTGCTGCTTCTGCTGTTCGGCCTTCTGCTTGGCCAGGGTGGCCTGGATGAAGGACCATCCGACGCAACCGGCGCACAGGACGGCCGCGATGGCGATCCCGGCGAACATCTTCCCGAGCCGCTCGTCGGCCGTGCGGCGCGCCCGCTGCGCACCGAACAGCAGCGCGTCCCGCATCCTGCGGCGGCGTACCGCCACCGACTCCAGCAGCTGACTGTCGTAATCGCGTGCCATCCGCCGCCCGTCGCCTCCCCCGTGTTTTGCCTGTGCAACATAGAACACGCCTCTGCCCGGGGTGCTCCCACCGGGTTCGGCGCCCCGCTCGGAACCGCCCGTTCCGCAGACGCCGGTGACGGGCTGTCGGTTCCCGGCCCGACGCGATCCCGGGTCGCCACCACCACCGGACGCGCATTGATCCGTACCTGACATCCGACGATACCCGCCCCACTCCCCTCACATGAGCGAGATGGTGCTAGTTTCATTGGCACCATGTTGCTGAGACTGGACACCACGGACAGCCGCCCCCTGCACGAACAGGTGGCGGGGGCCATCCGGCGCGCCATCGCCGAAGGAGAGTGCGAACCGGGCGAGCGGCTGCCGCCCGCCCGCGACCTGTCGCTGGCCCTGGGCGTGAACGCCAACACCGTCCTGCGCGGCCTGCGCGCCCTGCGGGACGAGGGGGTGCTGGAGTTCCGGCGCGGCCGCGGCGTGACCGTCGCCCAAGGCGCGGACGGGCGGTCGGAGCTGCTGGGCAAGGCCCGTCGGCTGGTCGAGGACGCGGCCCGCCTGGGCTACAGCAGGAGCGAACTCATCGAGATGATCAGGGGGCTTTCATGACGGACCGTGCGGGGCGCACCGGGCACGCCGGGCAGCCGGGAGGACCGGGCGAGGGCAGCGGCCGACGAGGCGGCACTGCCGGCCGGGGCGTCGGCCGGGGTGCCGGGGTCTGGGGCGCGGCGGTCGCGGTGGCGCTCGCCGCGCTCCCGCCCGCCGTGGGCAGCCGACTGCCCGACCGCCTCGCCACCCACTGGAGCGGCAGCGCACCCGACGGCTCGATGCCCCTGTGGGCGGCGTCGCTGGGCCCCGTACTCGTCTGGGTGCTGTTACTGCTCGGGCACTTCGCGGCGGCCCGGCGCGCGGGTGCGCCCGGGCGTTCCTGGAGCGCGGCGTCCCTCGCGGTGAGCGGGGTGTTCCTGGTGGGCGCCCAGGTGTCGATCGTCCGCGCCAATCTGGACCGGGCCGACTGGCGGGGCGCCGGCCCGGTGGACACGGGGATGCTGGTCACGGCCGCCGTCGCGGTCGGGGCCGGGGCGCTCGGGTGGCTGGCCGGGCGGCACGGCGCGACGCCCGCCCCCGTGCGCGGGGCGGACGCGGGCCCGCTGCTGGAGATACCCGAGGGGGAGCGCTTCGTCTGGCTCTCCCGCACCGTGAACCCCTGGCTCCGCCTGACCGGCGCCGTCGCCGGGCTCCTCACCGGCGCGGCGGTCCTCGTCGCGGCGGCCGGGCTGACCACCGCCCCGCCGTGGGCGCTGATCGCGCCCTTCGCGGTCGTCGCCCTGGCGACCTCCGGGTGCTCCTCGGTCCAGGCGCGGGTGACGGAGCGGGGCCTGGAGGTGGCCTTCGGCCCGCTCGGCCGGCCCGTACGGCGGTGGCGGGCCGAGGACCTCGTCTCGGCCCGCGCCGAGACGCGGACGCCCGCCCAGGTAGGCGGCTGGGGGTACCGGATCAGCGGCCTCGGCACGACGGTGATGCTCCGGCCCGGCACATGCCTGGTCGTACGGCCCCGCACGGGCCCGGAGTTCGCCGTCAGCGTCGACGACGCCGAGCGCGGCGCCGCCCTGCTCAACACCCTCGCCGCCCGGCAGTCCGGCTGACCGTACGCCACCGCGCACCGCGCCGGACCGGCCACCGGACCGCCGGGCGACGGGGGTGGGCGGCGCGCGGCGGGCGGTGGGCGGTGGGCGGCGGTGGGCGGCGCGCGGCGGGCGCGGTCAGCCCGGCTGGGTGCCGGCGGTGAGGGCGGCCAGGCGCTCCGGGTCGGCGAGGACGTCCAGCGCCGTGATCCGGCCCCCGCGGACGGTGAACGCCATGAGGGACAGCACGCCGCCGTCCGACGACCGGGAGAGCACCCCGGGGAACCCGTTGACCAGGACCGGCTGCGCGGACTGCGCGAACCGGGCGAACATGACCGCCTGCGAGGCCACGTCCCGGGCGCCCCGGCGGACCAGGCCCGGGCGGAGCGCGCCCCCGTCGGAGCGGGCCACGACCTCCGGGTCGAGGAGGTCGAGCAGCGCGCCGAGGTCGCCGCCGCGGGCGGCGGCGAGGAAGGCGTCGACGATCTCCCGAGTGCGCTCCAGGTCGGCGTCCTGCTCGGGCGCGGCCCCCTGGACGCGGCGGCGGGCCCGGCTGGCCAGCTGCCGCGTACTGGCGGCCGTACGCCCGAGGACCGGGGCGATCTCGTCGAACGGCACGGCGAACAGGTCGTGCAGGACGAACGCCAGCCGTTCCGCGGGCGAGAGGGTCTCCAGGACGACCAGCAGGGCGATGCCGACCGAATCGGCGACGAGGACCTCGTTCTCGGGGTCGACGCCGGCCGGGCCGGTGACGACCGGGTCGGGCAGGCGGAACCGGCCGTCCTCGCCGTACAGGGGCTCCTCGCGCCGGGTCGTGCGCGAGCGCAGCATGTCCAGGCAGATGCGGCCGACGACGGTGGTCAGCCAGCCGCCCAGGTTGTCGACGGCGCCGGTGTCGGAGCGGCTCAGCCTGAGCCAGGCCTCCTGTACGGCGTCCTCGCCCTCGCTGATCGAGCCCAGCATCCGGTAGGCCACGGCCCGCAGGCGGGGGCGGTGCTCCTCGAAACGCCGTGCCAGGGATTCCTCTGCGCTCACCCGTCACATCCTCGTGTCGACGTCCGCGGCCGCCGGTCGTGCCGTGGCCCCGGGCACCGTACCCGCTCGGCACGGCCGGACCACCGAGTCGCATGTTTTCCGTAGCGCGACCGCGGGCGTCGTGCACTTCTGGGGGCCGTTCGCTCGGCGGCGCTCCGGGCGTGCTCGTGCACCCCGAGGGCTCTCTGCCGGGGGTGCGCGAGCTGTGCGACCGCCACGGCATCGCCTTCGTCCTCGACGAGGTCATGGTGGGCTTCGGGCGTACGGGGAAGTGGTTCGCCGCCGAGCACTGGGACGTCACCCCCGACCTGCTCTGCTTCGCCAAGGGCGGGAACAGCGGGTACGTCCCGCTCGGCGGCGTCGCGATCTCCTCCGCCCCCGCCGAGACCTTCGCCCGCCGGCCCTACCCGGGCGGGCTCACGTACTCCGGGCACGTCCTGGCCTGCGCCGCGGCCGTCGCGACGATCAACGTGATGGAGGAGGAGGGCGTCGTCGAGCAGTCCGCCCGCACCCGAGCAGGACGCGGCCAGGGGTCTGGAGGTCCTCGACGCGGCCCTGTCGGTCGCGGACGCGCACACGGCCGGCTGACCGGGGCCGCGGGCCCTTCCCCCTCCCGACCACCGGGCCGCTGTGCGACCACCGGGTTGCTGTGCGGTCGCCCAAGCCCCGGCCGACCGGGTTCGGATGATCCGTACGGGGGAGAGCGGGGTCCGCGCGTGGTGCAATCCGGTCAGCGGTACGGACCGGGATGCACGTCAGTCCCGGGGCGGTCCCACGGGACCGGACGGCGGGGAGCGGACGTCCAGGGTGTGCGGGCGGGCGCTGGACGCCGGGCGTACGGACTCCAGACCACCGGACTCCGTGTTCCCGAGGACCCGAAGGAAGACACCATGAGCAAGCACGTCCTGGCCCAGAACCAGTACGGCAAGGCCGAGAACCGCATCGTCAAGGTCACCCGCAAGGGCGGCGACGGCTCCTGGCACGAGATCCGCGACCTCAACGTGTCGGTGGCGCTGCGCGGCGAGTTCCGCGACGTCCACCTGACCGGCGACAACGCCAACTGCCTGCCCACCGACACCGCCAAGAACACGGTGTACGCGTTCGGCAAGGAGCACGGCATCGAGTCGCCGGAGGCCTTCGGCATCCTGCTCGCCAGGCACTTCGTCTCCTCCCAGACACCGATCCGCGAGGCGCAGATCCGGATAGAGGAGTTCGCCTGGGAGCGGATCCCGGTCCCCACGCGCAAGGAGCAGCACTCCTTCGTCCGCAAGGGCCAGGAGGTGCGCACCGCACAGATCACGTACGGCGAGTGCTCGGGCCTGCAGGTCGTCTCCGGTCTGAAGGAGCTGACCGTGACGAACTCGACGGACTCCGAGTTCCACGGCTACGTCAAGGACCGGTACACGACGCTCCGGGAGGCGTACGACCGCATCCTCGCCACCAAGGTCACCGCCCGCTGGGCGCATTCGGCGCTCGCGGCGGACGACCCGGAGCACGACTGGGACCGGTCGTACAAGAAGGTGCGCAAGCACCTGCTGGAAGCCTTCGCGGAGACGTACTCGTACTCGCTCCAGCAGACCCTGAACCAGATGGCCGAGCGGGTCCTCGACAACTGCCCACGGGTCAACGAGGTGCGCCTGAACCTGCCGAACAAGCACCACTTCCTCGTGGACCTGGAGCCCTTCGGCCTCAAGAACGACAACGAGGTCTACTTCGCGGCGGACCGGATGTACGGCCTGATCGAGGGCACCGTCCACCGTGACGGCGTCCGGCCGGTGATCGCGACGAGCGACTGGATCGTGGCGTAACGCCCGCTACGTCAGCGGCCGGTGCCGGCCTTCGTCGGCCCGGCCGAGCAGGAGGTTCCAGCGGCCGGCCCGGCCCGTGAGCGTGGTGACGCTGTCGGGGCGTGCGTCGAGCCGCCAGAACGCCGGGAGCGGCAGCTCCAGGGCGTGCACCACGGCCGCCCGTACGACGGCCTGCTCGACCACGGGGCGGTGCGTGCCCGAGGGCAGGCCGGCCAGTACGGCACCGACCCGGGCGACCAGTTCGGCGAGGGACTCCCCGCCGGGCGGCGCGTAGGCGGGATCGGTCAGCCAGCGCCGGATGCCGTCGGGATCCTCGGCGGCGACCTCGTCGAGGGCGCGGCCCGCCCACTGACCGGTATCCGGGCCGCGCAGGCCCTCGTGACCGGGGCAGGGCTCGCCGTGGCCGAATCTCATCTGCCGTGCGGATGCGTCGAACGGCCTTGTAACGAACTGAACTCGTACTACGCCGCTCTTCATAAAGGGAGCATAAGCGCGGTACCGTCTCGGACGACAACCAAACAAGACGACGGTCCGACGGAAGCCCGGTGAAATCCCGGCACGGTCGCGCCACTGTGAACCCTCCCGCAGAGGAGGGAAGTCAGACCCGCACCGTCGTCGCGAGCACCACTGACCGGGACGCGTGTTCCCTCTGGAGGTACTGACATGGCCGACTCCGCCGTGCCCACGACGGCTCCTGCCGCCATCGCACCGATTTCCCTCTCCGCGCTCGCTCCCTGGGCCCTCTTCGCGGGCGTCCTGATGCTGGCCCTGTTCTACCTCGTCGGCGTCGAGCAGGGCGCCACCGCCCTGTTCGAGGGCGAGACCATCCACGAGTGGATGCACGACGGCCGCCACCTGCTCGGCTTCCCCTGCCACTGATCACCTGGTCGCCCGGCTCACTGATCAAGGGAAGCCCATGAACCCCGTCTCCCCCCGCGCCCTGCTGGTGCGCGGCATGCTGGCCGGCCTGCTCGCGGGCGTGGCCGCCTTCCTCGTCGCCTACCTCATCGGCGAGTCCCGCGTCGACGCGGCCATCGCCCTGGAGGAGGCGGCCGCAGGCGGCCACGACCACGCCGAGGACGCCCCGGTCAGCCGCGCCCTGCAGGCCACGGCCGGCCTCGGCACCGGCACCCTCCTGTACGGCATCGCACTGGGCGGCATCGCGGCCCTCGTGTTCTGCTACGCCCTGGGCCGCATCGGCCGGTTCGGCCCGAAGCCCACGGCGGCGCTGGTCGCCGGCGGGCTGTTCGTCACCGTCGTCCTGGTCCCCTTCCTCAAGTACCCCTCCAACCCGCCGGCCGTCGGCGACCCCGACACCGCCGCACGCAGGACCGTGCTGTTCCTGCTGATGATCGCGCTGAGCGTGCTGCTCGGCGCGGGGGCGCTGATCCTGGGCCGCCGCCTGGCTCCCGGGCTCGGCAACTGGAACGCCTCGGTCATCGCGGCGGTCGCGTTCGTCGCGGCGGTCGCGGTCTCGTACGCCTTCCTCCCCGCCGTCGACGAGGTCCCGGCGGACTTCCCGGGCACGCTGCTGTGGCAGTTCCGCCTCGCGACACTGGCCATCCAGGCCGTGACGTGGACGACTTTCGGCCTGGCCTTCGGTTTTCTTGCCGAACGGGCACTTGTCCCCGCCGCCACCCCCAAGGAGGCTGTTGCGCCGGCGAGTTGATGACGAGGGGCCGGTGATCCATGCAGGCACGAACGCAGGCGCACGCGCGGACGCCGGCACGGACCGGGACACGGGTCCCGGTGCGGACCGGGGTACTGACCGGGGCGCGCGCGCAGCAACCGGCGCGGCCGCAGTCGCAGCCCCGGTCGGCGATCCGCCGGTGGCGGGGCTGGACGGGAGCGGTCCCGTTCTGGCTCAACTGCGCCGCCCTGCTGCTGGCCCCCTTCACCACCGTCACCCTGCTCGCCCAGGTCGCCGTCATCGCGGCCCTGGCCGCCCTCGGCGGCCTGGTCCGGCATCTCTGGTACGGCGACCACGGCCATCCGGCCGTCCACCTCGCCGCCGCCCTCATGGGGGCGGCGGCGGTGGCGTTCGTGGTGTCCTGACGCCCGCCCGGCCGACGCGGACGGGCCGGCGGGGCCGGGGCCGCACGGCCCCCGTGGAGCTGCGGCGGACGGCCGAGGCCATGGCGGGCGACCCGCGCGGGTCCTCCTTCCGCCACGTCCGCTAGCCCGTTCGGGCGTACGTGCCCCGGCATGCGGGAACGTCCCGTACACCCGCCGCCAACTGGGACAACGCCCGCGGGCGGGGCCCGTCCCGGCGGCGACGGGGCGTCAATCCCCGGCGCTGTCACGGGTGCCCGGGGGCCGGGAGAGAGTCCACTGCTCTCAGGAGAACCGGCCGCCGGAGCCGGTGCATCGGACCGGAAGGACAATCCATGCCCCGCGGCAAGTGGGTGGTCGGCGTGCTGACAGCGGTTCTGCTGGGCACCGGGATAGGGCTGCTGCGCAGCACCGAGGGGGCGCGGCCGGTGGCGGCCGGCTCCGCCGACGCGCTGCCCTCGCGGGCGCTGGGCCTGTCCGGGCACCGGCGGCTCGTCGAACAGCTGGACCAGGCCCACCGGCCGCACACCTCGGACAAGGGGTCCCGGCCCGCCCGGGCCCTCGCCATCACTCCGCTGCGCCCGGCGCGTCCGCTGCGGCTCCAGATCCCCAGCCTGGGGGTGGACCTGCGGCTGGCCCGGGGCGGACCCGGGCTCGACGAGGGCCCGCCGGACCCATCGGAGACCGGGGTCGGGACCGGGGTCGGGGTGCCGGTGCGGGCGGTGTCGGGAGCGGCCGCGGGAGCGGAGGCCTTCTGGGACACCGGCAGTGCGGCGCCCGGCTCGGCCGGGACGGCCGTGGTCACCGCACCCGACGTCCGCCTCGCCGAGCTGCGGCGGGGTCTGACCGTCGAGATCCCGCGCGCCGATCGCCGTACCGCCGTGTTCACCGTCGACCTGGTCTCGCCCGCCGGGGTCACCGGGCGGGGGCAGCGACCGGGGCGGGCCCAACTGCGGCTGGTCAGTGGTGAGACCACCGTGCTGGCCCGGCTCACCGGCCAGCGGCGCACCCCCCGCTGAACCCTGCCCCGGCCGGGCGGCGTGACGCCGAGGGGGGTCACTTCGTCACCCGGTCGGGCGCTTCTGCGGCCGGGGCGGGGAGGTCCCCGGCGCGGCGGGGCAGACCCCTGCCATGACCGGGACGCGGCAGGCACGATCGGCGGTGGCCAGGGCCCTTGCGGCGGCCTGTGTCGCACTGCTGTGCCTGTTCGCGTCCGGTCCTGCCGCCGTACCGGCGGCCGGCGGGGCGCATGCGGTCCGGCAGCTCCCCTCCGGCACACCGGCCGACCCGGGTACCCCGACCGAACGGGAGTCGGATCCGGCGTCGGATTCCGAAGTGCGGGTCGCCGTACGGCCGTCCGCGCGCGGGCTGCCCAGCGCGCGGGAGCTGCCGCGACCGGTGTTCCACGTGAAACCGCCCACCGGGCCGGTGCACGCCGCCCGGGACGGGGCGGCCGAACCGGCGCTGTCCGTAGGGACGGTGCGGAGTGTGGTGCTGCGCTGCTGAGCGGGCCGAGTAGCAGCGCGCGACCCCCCACATCCCGAACACCGTGAGGTTTCCGGCATGCCCATCGACCCGTACGCCGCCCTGAACGCCATGATCCGCGCCGAGGTCACCCGCTCCACACCGCCGCCGAGGACGAAGCCGAAGCCGGCGGCGGCCCCCTCGCCCGAGCCCGAGGAGACCGCAGCCGCCTCCGAGGCCGGGGCGGCCCCGGAGACCGCGGCGCACGAGACCGCGGTCCTGTACCGGAGCGGGACCTCCGTTCCGGCCCCGGCCTCCGAGGACTGACGTCCGCGGGAGCCGGCGGAGCACGACCCGCAGCCCGGCACCACGACACGACGCCGGTCCCCGCACCCCACCAGGGGGTGCGGGGACCGGCGTCCCTGGCCCGTCAGGTCTCGTGCGTGTAGTAGCGGTAGAAGGCGACCACTCCGACGCCGACGCCCGTGATGAAGCCGACCCAGCTGGAGCGCAGGATGGAATCGCCCGTGAGGCTGTACAGGTAGCCCACGGCGATACCACCGAACGCCCCGTACGACGCCGCCCGCACCTCCCGCATCATGCGGGGGCCGACCCGGGCGAGGGTGAACATGATCGCGGCGAAGATCACGCCGCAGAGGATCCCGTAGAAGACGTTGCCCGCGTCGACCGGGCCCATCTGCCGCTTCATGAAGGCCGCGTAGACGCCGTAGATCAACCCGAGCACCAGCGCCCGGATCAGTGCGCCCCTGTCCATGTGCTGCGCCTGCGCCGTCGGCCGGGGCCGCCGGTGGGCGACGGGTGCCGCATGTGCCATGACGGGCTCCTCTCTCCCCCATCCAGGGCACACCCGGCACCCGGGCCCGGCAAGTGGATCAGCTGCCGGCGGGGCGCACGGCCACGCCCATGGTGTGCGCGACGGCGCACTCCGGGCCGTCGCCGGTCGGCGGGGCCGCCGCCCGGGCCCTGGTTGCGGATCCCGGCGCACCGGAAGGCCTCCGCGGCCCCCTCGACGGCGACGACCACGTCCGAGCGGGAAGGGCCGGGAAGACGCCACCGCGCCGGTACCGGCACACCGGCTGTGGCACACCGGCTCCGGCGTGGCGCCACCCGCCCGCACCACCCCCGCTCGCGCCCGCCGCGGCCGCGGATTTCCCTGGTGACGTGCGCACCTTCCTGTCGGCGGTACTCATCGCGGTCATGACGCTGCTCGTGCCCGCGAGCGCCGTCGCGTACTGGGCCGACCGCGAACTGGGCGACGCCGACCGCTACACCGCCGCCATGTCCCCGCTGGCCACGAACCCGGCCGTCCAGCAGGTCGTCGTCACCCAGGTGGCCCGCGCCCTGTCCGGGCAGATCGACGCCGGCCCCTTCCAGGGCGGGGTCGAGACGCTGCTCGGTGAGGCCCTGCGTTCCTTCAGCAGCACCGCCGCGTACCGCAACGCCTGGGACGCGGCCAACCGGGCCGCGCACGTCGCTTTCCTCCAGGCCCTCACCACGGGTGACGGCAACGCCGTCACCCTCGACCTCGCACCGGTCGTCGAGCAGGTGCGGGCGGAACTCGTCGCCGAGGAGGTGCCGTTCGCCGACCGCATCCCGGTGACCCACGTGTCGGTGACGGTCATGGAGTACGACAACCTCGGCGCACTCCGGAAGGGCTTCCGCATGTTGCAGATCGCCGGTGTCTGGCTTCCCGTGCTGACCCTGTTGCTGGCCCTGACGGCCATCGCCGTCGCGGTGAACCGCCGCCGTGCCGTGGCGGCCACCGGCCTGGGGCTGGCCTTCGGGGCGGTCCTGCTCGGGATCGCGGTGTCCGTGTGCCGTCGGCTCACCCTCGACGACCTGCCGGCCGACGTCGACCGGGCGGCGGCCGGCGCCGTCTACGACGCGCTCACCGCGTTCCTGCGCACCACCGCCTGGGTGGTGCTGGCGGTCGGACTGGTCGTCGCACTCATCGCCTGGGTGACCGGTCGCGGCCGCCGGACCCCATAAGCTCGGAAGGTACCAAGCGCGCAGAACGGCGTAGAGAACACGCAAGCGCACAGAAGAACCGAAAACCGACGAGCGAGTGGCGGCACGGAAGCGAATGGGCACCGAACGCACCGAAGACATACCGTCCGGGCGCGCCCGGCCGCACCCGCTGGCCCCGCCCGCCTGGCTGCTCTCGGGCCTGCGGCCCGAGACCGTCCCCGTCCCGTGGGCCGCCGTCGCCCGCGCGGGCATCGCCCTGTCCGTGCCGCTCGCGGTCGGCTTCGCCGTGGACGAACCGGAGTACGGGGCACTCGTCTCGATGGGCGCCCTGTCGGGGGTCATCGGCGACACCGCCGACGCCTACCGGATGCGCATCCTGAACATCGCCGTACCGCAGTTGTTCGGCGCGCTGGGCGTCGCGCTCGGCACCCTCGTCTTCGGGCGGGGCTGGCTGGCCGTCGGCGTCCTCACCCTGATCGCCCTGGTCTCCGGGATGATCTCCTCGATCGGTACCGTCGCCTCCGTCTCCGGACTGCTGCTCCTGCTCAACGCGGTGGTCGGGGCCGGCCTGCCGCTGCCGCAGCCCTGGTGGACGGCCCCGCTGCTGTTGAGCGCCGGCGGCCTGTTCGTACTGGCCCTGACCCTGCTGGGCTGGCCGTTGCGCGGGCGGCAGCCCGAGCGGACCGCCGTCGCCGCCACCTACCTGGCGCTCGCCGACGCCTTGGAGGCCGCTGGCGGCCCCGACTACGACGCCCGCCGCCGGCAGGTCACCCAGACCCTCAACCAGGCCTACGACCTGGTCCTGGGTCGGCGCGCCCGGGTCCACGGGCGGAGCCCCTCGCTGGTCCGGCTCCTGGCCCAGCTGAACGTGGTGATCCCGCTCGTCGAGGCGGCGCCCGCCCTGCACCTGCGCGGCCGCCCGCTACCCCCCGCCGTCCCGGCGGCCGTACGGGACCTGGGCCGAGCCGTGCAGGAGGGCCGTACCGAGGCACCCGTACTGGACCTGCCCGCCCCGCGCACCCCCGCCGAACGGGCCCTGGACGCGGCCCTGCGGCACGCGGCGACCGTCGTGCACCTGCCCGGGCCGACCCTGCGCAGCGTCGACGACGACCGGCTGGGGCGGCCTGCGGCCCTGCCCGTCCGGGCCCGGCGGGCGGCGCGGGACGTGATGCTGTCGGAGGCGTCCTGGCGGTACGGGCTGCGGCTCGCCCTGTGCATCGGGCTCGCCCAGTCGCTGGTCT
Source organism: Streptomyces pallidus (ex Mingjun et al. 2026) (assembly GCF_051550185.1). Classification (NCBI taxonomy): domain Bacteria; kingdom Bacillati; phylum Actinomycetota; class Actinomycetes; order Kitasatosporales; family Streptomycetaceae; genus Streptomyces; species Streptomyces pallidus (ex Mingjun et al. 2026). The sequence goes on from NZ_CP196181.1 coordinate 3,805,836, forward strand.
CGCTGGTGCCCGTCGAGCGCTCGTACTGGGTGGCCCTGACCGTCACCTTCGTACTCAAGCCCGACTTCGGCTCGGTGTTCTCCCGGGCCGTACTGCGGGCGCTGGGCACGGTGGGCGGGCTCGTCGTCGCGGCCGCCGTGCTCGCCGAGGTGCCGCGCGGCTGGTGGGACGTACCGGTCATGGCGGTCCTCGCCGCGCTGATCCCCGCGTTCTCCGCGAAGGGGTACGCCTTCCAGACCGCCGCCATCACCCCCGTGATCCTGCTGCTGTCGGACCTCCTCAACCACCAGGGCTTCGACCTCATCCGGCCCCGCCTGCTGGACAGCCTGATCGGCTGCACGATCACCCTGGTCTTCGGCTACTGCCTGTGGCCCGAGAGCTGGCGCACGCGGATCGGGGACCGGCTCGCCGACACCGTCGACGACGCAGCCGGCTACGTGGAACGGGCCTTCGGCGGCCCGCCGCCCGAAACGACGGCCGGGCTGCAGGCCGCGCGGACCGTGCGGCTCCAGGCCCGCCGCCGCCTCTACCGCGACCTGTCCTCCGTACGCAGCGAGTTCCAGCGGGCGCTGACCGAGCCGCCGCCGACCGGGGCGCGGGCCGCGGCGTGGTGGCCGCTGGTCGTCGCCGTCGAGCGGATCGTCGACGCGACCACCGCCGCCCGGGTCCGGGTCAACCACGGCGCCCCCGAGCCCCGGTCCGCCGAGGTGACGGCGCTCACCGCCGACCTGCGCGCCCTCGCCGAAGGGGTGCGCACCGCCCGGACCCCCGCCCAGCTGCGGCCCCCCGCCGAGCTGCCCGGCGACGAGGCGTCCGTTCTGGAGCCGGTCCGACAGGAGGTCGCCGCCGCCCGCGGGATCGCCTCGGCCGAGCCCTGAACCGGCCGCCGCCCCGCGCGGCCCGGCGGGCGGGTCCCCCGAACGGGCCTCCCACCCGGCTTCCGCGGCCCGGCCGGGAGAGCATCGGCGCATGAGGTCCCTCCCCCCGGGCCGCCGACACCGTCGCGCCGTGGCCGCCCCGGTCCTCGCCGCCGCCCTCGCGGCCGCGGCCGGGTGCGCCGACGTGGAAGGGCTGCGGGGCGACGGCGACCTGGGGACCGTGCACGCCCCGCAGACCCTGTGGCAGGGCATCCGCCCCTCCCCGCCCGGACCCGGGGAGCAGCCCGGTGCGGCCGCGGTGGTCCCCGGGCTGCCCAAGGTCCCGGGCCGGAGCATGCGCGACGTCAACGCGCTGGCCGTCGTACGGGCCGACATCACGGCCGCCGACCGGCAGGACGCGGGCTCGGGACGCCTCGTCGACCCCCGGGCGTTGCGACGGCTCGCGCTCTGCACACAGGCTGTGGACGGCGGCCCCGACTGCCCGGTGCGCCCGCCCGTGCTGCACGACGTGACGGGCGACGGGCGTGACGAACTGATCACCGCCGTCGACATCGACGGCCGGACCAGCGAACTGCGCGTCTACACCGTCCGGGACGACGGCTCCGTCACCCGGATCCTGTCGCGGCGCGGGGTCCTGGAGGGCGTCGAGGTCGCCGCCGAGCACCTCGCGTTGCGCGAGCCGACCTCGAACCCGCGGAAGGTCTCCATCGCGGACTACGTGTGGAACCCCGGGACGGGAACGATGGACCTGGACGAACTCACCCTCGACGACTGCCCCACCCTCAAGACCGGCTCCACCCCGTGCGCGGCGATCCGGGGCTGAGGGGCGGCGCACCGTGCGGGTGACGAGCAGTCTGCGCTGGAAGATCGCCCTGACCACGACGGCCGTGTGCTGCGCCGTCGCCGCCGTGCTGGGGATCCTCGTGCACAACGTGGTCGCCCGGCAGGTCGTGGGCGAGGTCCGCAAGGACGCCGACCGGGACCTGGAGCACGCCCTGACCGAGTACCAGTACGGCACCTCCCACGGCCACCTGAACGTCTCGCTGGACCCGCCCGACCTGCCGGGACCGCTGCGGGGGCTCGTCGCCCACGGGCGGACCGGCAGCATGGTCGGCGAGCACGCCGGCCAGCCCGTCATGTGGGCCGCCGGGCCCGCGGACGACAAGCCCCTGGCCGTGTGGGTCCCGTACGAGAGCACCCGCAGCCGGCTGCGGGAGCTCGACGCGGCGATCCTCGCCTCCTGCGCGCTCGCCGCCGGGGTGGTGGCGCTGGCCGGCCTGTTCCTCGCCGACCGGATCAGCCGACGGCTGACGACCACCGCCGCCGTCGCCCGCCGGATCAGCGCCGGCGACCTCGACGCCCGCGTCGACATCCCCGACGCCGCGGCCGAGGGGGCGCACCGCGACGAGGTGCGGGACGTGGCGCAGGCGCTCAACACCATGGCCAGGTCGCTACAGGAGCGGTTGGAGGCCGAGAAGCGGTTCACGGCGGACGTCGCGCACGAGCTGCGGACCCCGCTGACCGGCTCGCTCGCCGCGGCCTCGCTGCTGCCGGAGGGCCGCCCCAAGGAGATGATCAACGACCGGCTGGCGGCCCTGCACCGGCTCACGGAGGACCTGCTGGAGATCTCCCGGCTGGACTCGGGCGTCGAGCACGCCGAGCTGTCCCGGGTGGAACTCGGACGGGTCGTGCGGCGGGCGGTCGCCGCGTCCCGGCTGGAGGTGTCGGTGCGAGTGGTCCGCGACATGGAGGTGCTCACCGACCGGCGGCGCCTCGACCGGATCCTGGCCAACCTGCTGGCCAACGCCGACCGGCACGGCGCCCCGCCGATCGAGGTGACCGTCGACGGTCCGGTGGTGACCGTACGGGACCACGGGCCCGGCTATCCGGCGCGGCTGATCGAGCAGGGCCCGCAGCGCTTCCGGACCGGGGATCCGGGCCGCGGGCGGGGCCACGGGCTGGGCCTGACCATTGCGGCCGGACAGGCGGCGGTCCTGGAGATCACCCTTGACTTCGCCAACGCACCGGACGGGGGCGCGGTGACCACGCTCCGACTGCCCGTCGGGCGTCTGGCGGACGGGAGTTGACACACGGGAGCGGGGCGGTGTTTCACGTGAAACACCGCCCCGCTCCGTCATGCCCTACGGGTCACCTCTCCGCGGGACGACAGCCGGGGAGAGGGGGCCCGGACACCGGCGTCAGACGCCGATGTTCTTGCCGTCCTTGCGCCAGACCGACACCACGGCCGGGCGGACGATCTTGCCGGGACCGTCGGGCCACACCGAGGCGGGCTTCTCGACGGACGCGCCGTCGATCTCGCCCGGGTGCTGCACGGAGACCAGGACGCGCTTGTCCTGGACCAGCGGGCCGCAGGTCTCGGCGCCGCGCGGCACGGTCAGGAACTGCTTGAGCTCACCGCGGCGCTCACCGGCGGTGGCGACGCCGAAGAGGCCGTCGTGGGAGCCGAGCTGGTTGCCGTCCGTGGAGATCCACAGGTTGCCGTGCGGATCGAAGGCCACGTTGTCCGGGCAGGAGATCGGGCTGACCTTGTCCTTCGGGAAGCCCGCGAAGTAGGTGGCCGGGTCGTTCGGGTCACCGGCGACCAGGAACAGGCGCCAGGCGAAGGCGTCGCCGGCCGGGTCGTCGAAGCTCTCGGCGAGTTCCAGGATCTGGCCGTGCTTGTTGGCGTTGCGCGGGTTGGCCTCGTCCGCGGCCGGCTGGCCGGCCTTGCCGCGGTTGGTGTTGTTGGTCAGCGCGACGTAGACGCGACCGGTGCGCGGCGAAGGCTCGACGTCCTCGGGGCGGTCCATCTTGGTGGCGCCCACCTTGTCGGCGGCCTGGCGCGTGAAGACGTACACCTCCTCGGCGGTGAAGCCCTCGACGTGCGAGACGTTGCCGGTGGCGAGCGGGATCCACACGCCGGTACCGTCGAACTGGCCGTCCGACGGGTGTGTGCCGCTGCCGTCGATCTGGTCGGCCGGGGAGTCGCCGGTCAGCTTGGCGACGTAGAGGGTGCCCTCGTCGAGCAGGGTGAGGTTGTGCTCCTTGGCGGCGCGGCTGTCGCCCTTCATCATCCGCTTGCTGGAGACGAACTTGTAGAAGTAGTCGAAGCGCTCGTCGTCGCCCATGTAGACGACGGGGCGGCCGTCCTCGGTGAGGCGGGGCTGCGCGGCCTCGTGCTTGAAGCGGCCCAGCGCGGTGCGCTTGCGCGGCACCGAGTTCGGGTCGTACGGGTCGAGCTCGACGACCCAGCCGAAGCGGTTCGACTCGTTGGGCTCCTGGGCCACGTCGAAGCGCTTGTCGAAGCGCTCCCACTTGCGCTCGGAGGCGGCACCGGTGATGCCGTAGCGCTTCAGGCGGGCCGCCTGGACGGGCTCGGTGACGGAGCCGCCGTTGGCGAAGTACTGGTTGAAGTTCTCCTCGCCGTGGAGGGTGGTGCCCCACGGGGTGGTGCCGCCGGCGCAGTTGTTGAGGGTGCCGAGCACCTTGGTGCCGGACGGGTCGGCGGAGGTCTTCAGCAGGGCGCTGCCGGCGGCCGGGCCGGCGATGCGGAACTCGCTGGTCGTGTGCAGGCGACGGTTGAGCTGGTGGCGGTTGACCGCGGTCAGCTTGCCGCTGCGGTGGTCCTCCTGGACGACGACCACGGACAGGCCGTGCGCGGCCCAGGCGATCTCGACCTGCTCCCTGGTCGGGTTCGCCGGGTCGTAGCCCTTGAACATCAGGACTTCGTCGGTGTACTCGTGGTTGGCGACGAGGAGCTGCTGGCGCTCGTAGCCGCTGCCGAGCGGGAGCAGGCTCAGGAAGTCGTTGTTGTAGCCGAACTGACCGGCTTGTGCGGCGGCGGTCTGCTTGTCGGAGTTGAAGCCCGGGGCGCCCTTGACAATCGGGTCGCCCCACTTGATCACCACGTTCTGGGCGTAGCCCTCGGGGATGGTCACCTGGTCGGCGGTGTTCGGCGCGACGGGGGTGAAACGGAGGCCGCGGGCGGCCTGCCCGGCGGTGTCACCGGCGGCCTGCACGTCGGCGGCGGTGGCCCGCGAACCGCTGCCGCCGACGGCGACGGCGGTGCCGGCGGCCGTGGCGACCGTGACGACGGCGGCGGAGCGCAGCATCGAGCGGCGGGACCAGGTACGGGCGATGATGTCGCCGGCGTACTCGTTGTCGCTGGTGTTCGGCACCTCGTGGAAGCAGGCGTCACCACAGCGGTAGCGACAGGTGAGGGCGGAGCGGCCGCCCCCATGCGGGTTGCCTATGAGAGGCAGAAGCTTGCGCACGAGTGTCCTCCGTAACTGCGCGGTTGCCGACGGGAATCGGCCGAATCCAGCGGTGACGCTAAGGGCGGGGTGCGCCGAACCGGCGGCCGAGGGGTGAACGCCCGGTGAACCGGGCGCGTCGGGGCGGGAGTTCAGGGAAGGGGGTGCCGCTCGGAGGGGCGGTTGTGGTGTGGTAGGGCTCTGTGCGGGCCCCACGCGGCAGGCTGTCAGCGGGAGCCCTCGTACGTGGTGGGCGGATCAGCCAAGATCCGTAAGAGAAGGGCCGAAAAGGGCCTGGCGCCACGAGGGGCGCCCCTGCGGACGTTCCAGCCGAGGGGTCGATAACCTTACGTGTCCACTCTGGGCAGGGATCAACCGCGCAGCACGGACAAAAGACGCACGCACTCATGCGAAAGGCCTGGCCCATGGGTATTCGGAGCTTGTTGCGCAAGGTTTTCGGACGGACCGCCGAGCCGGTTCCGGAGACGACTGAGGCCACTACCCCCTCCACCTCATCAGCAGCCGTCCCGAGCCAGTCGGAACGGACTCCGCTGGACGCGGCGGCCGACCTGGTCGCCGCGTCGTTCGACAACCCGACGGTCCCCCCGCAGTCCGCTCCGCGTGACCGCGAGCCGGGCGCGCTCGTGACCAGCCCGGCCTCGGACCTCACGGTCCCCGAGGCCCGCCGCCCCTTGTCCCCCACCCTCCCCGACGCCCCGACCCCGACTGGCGGGACGGCTACCTCTACCGCCACCGCTGACTCAGCGGCTACCGCTGCCTCCGAGGCGCCCGCCGCCGAGGCCGTGACGCCCGCCGCCGAGGCCCCGCAGGAGCTGGTCACGGCCGAGGCCGTCGCCACGGAGCCCGCGCCGGCCGAGGACGAGCCCGCCGCCGCGGAAGCGCAGCCGGAGCCGTCCGATGCGGTCGCGGCCGCCGAGGCCGCGGAGCCCGCTGCCGTGACGGCCGAGGCGGAGCCCACCGCTGAGGCGGAGCCGGCCGAAGCCGAGCCCGAGGCCGCCCTCGGGGAGGCGCAGCCGGAGGCCGAGCCGGCCGCCGTCGAGGCCGCGGTGGAGCCCGCCACCGTCGAGGCGCAGGACGAGCCCGCCGAGGCGCCCGCGCCCCGGGAGGCCGCTGCCGAGCCGCAGCCGGAGCCCGAGGTCGAGCCCGTCGCCGTAGAGGCCGAGGCCGAGGCCACTGCTGCGGCCGAACCGGCCGAAGCCGAGGCCGAGCCCGCCGCCGTCGAGGCACAGCCCGTCGCGGCGCAGGCCGAGCCCGCCGGGGCAGAGCCGGTCGCCGTAGCGGCCGAGCCCGTCGCCGTCGCGGCTGAGGCCGAGGTGGAGCCCGCCACCACCGAGGCGCAGGACGAGCCGGCGCCGCAGGAAGCCGTGGCCGATGCGGCAGCGGCTCCCGCCGGGGTCGAGCCCCAGGCGGAGCCCGAGCCCGAGGTCGAGGCCGTGGCCGCGGAGGCCGAGGCGGAGCCCGTCGCCGAGCAGGACGCGGCCGAGCAGGTCGCCGAGCAGGGCGCGGCAGAGCCGGAGGCCGTGGCTGCGGAGGCAGAGCCCCAGGCGGAGCCCGAGGCCGAGGTCGGACCCGTAGCCGCGCAGGCCGACGCAGAGCCCGAAGCCGAGCCCGAGGCCGAAGCCGAAGCCGAGCCCGGGGCCGTGGCCGCGGAAGGCGGGGGCGAGGCGGTGGACGGGCCCGCGCACAGTGCGGCGGTCGTGCGGAAGCGGGCGCCGGAGGTGGCGGCGGCCTACAAGGCGGCCGGACAGGTGCTCCGCACCAAGGGCAGGGCCGGCGCCCGGGCCAAGGTGTACCTGGTCCTGGACCGGTCCGGGTCCATGCGGCCGTTCTACAAGGACGGCAGCGCCCAGTACCTCGCCGACCACGCCCTCGCCCTCGCCGCGCACCTCGACGACGAGGCGACCGTGCACACCGTGTTCTTCTCCACGGACGTGGACGGCACCGCCGACCTGACCCTCGACACCCACTACGCCTCCTGGGTCGAGGGCCGTCACGCCGAGCTCGGCCGGATGGGCCGCACCAGCTACCACGTCGCCGTGGAGCAGGTCCTGGAGCGCTACCGCAAGGACGGCGACTCGGGCCCGGCCCTCGTCGTCTTCCAGACCGATGGCGCCCCCGACAACCGCCAGCCCGCGAGGCAGGCCCTGGCGGACGCGGCCGCGGCGGCCCCGGAGGTGCACTGGCAGTTCGTCGCGTTCGGCGACCACGACAACAAGGCGTTCGACTTCCTGCGCAAGCTGGACGCCGAGAACGCCGGGTTCTTCCACGCCGGTCCCGCTCCCTGCGAGCTGACCTCGGCGGCCCTGCTCAAGGGGCTCCTGGACCGCTTCTAGGACCGGCTTCCAGCCCACGCCCCACACGCACGCCCCACACGCCGAAGGGCCCGGGATCGGATCCCGGGCCCTTCGGCACGTCAGGTCACCGCAGCGGTGCGTTACCGCGAGGCGTCCGGGTGGACGGCCTCCGCGATCGGCTTGGCGTCCACCGGCTTCGCCTCCACCGGCTTGCGCAGCGCGATGTTCAGCTCGCGCAGGCGGGACTCCTCCAGGACGGTGGGCGCGCCCATCATCAGGTCCTGCGCGTTGCCGTTCAGCGGGAACGCGATGGTCTCGCGGATGTTCGGCTCGTCGGCGAGCAGCATCACGATGCGGTCCACGCCCGGGGCGATGCCACCGTGCGGCGGGGCGCCGAGGCGGAAGGCGCGCAGCATGCCGGCGAACTCCCGCTCGACGGTCTCGGCGTCGTAGCCGGCGATCTCGAAGGCCTTCAGCATGACCTCGGGCTCGTGGTTGCGGATGGCGCCGGAGGACAGCTCGATGCCGTTGCAGACGATGTCGTACTGCCAGGCCAGGATGTCGAGCGGGTCCTTCTCCTCCAGGTCCTTCATGCCGCCCTGCGGCATGGAGAAGGGGTTGTGCGAGAAGTCGATCTTGCCGGTCTCCTCGTCCTTCTCGTACATCGGGAAGTCGACGATCCAGCAGAACCGGAAGACGTTCTCCTCGAAGTGGCCGGCGCGCTTGGCGGCCTCGACCCGGACCGGGCCCATGATCTTCGAGACCTCGTCGAACTCGCCGGCGCCGAAGAACACGGCGTGGCCGGCGGCCAGGCCCAGGCGCTCGGTGAGGACCTTGACGTTCTCCTCGGTGAGGAACTTGGCGATCGGGCCGGTCAGCGTGCCGTCCTCGCCGACGCGGACCCAGGCCAGGCCCTTGGCGCCGAGCGAGACGGCGTAGTCGCCGAGGCCGTCGAAGAACTTGCGCGGCTGGGCGGCGGTGTCCGGGACCGGCAGGGCGCGGACGTGCTTGCCGGCGAACGCCTTGAACTCCGACCCCTCGAACACGTCGGTGATGTCGACGAGCTCCAGCTTGGCGCGCAGGTCGGGCTTGTCGTTGCCGTACTTCAGCATCGACTCGCGGAACGGGATCCGCGGGAAGGGGGAGGTGACCTCGCGGCCGCCGCCGAACTCGGTGAAGAGCTCGGTCATCAGCTTCTCGATCGGCTGGAAGACGTCCTCCTGCTCGACGAAGGACATCTCGACGTCGAGCTGGTAGAACTCGCCCGGCGAACGGTCGGCGCGGGCGTCCTCGTCGCGGAAACAGGGCGCGATCTGGAAGTACCGGTCGAAGCCGGAGATCATCAGCAGCTGCTTGAACTGCTGCGGGGCCTGCGGCAGCGCGTAGAACTTGCCGGGGTTCAGGCGGGACGGGACGACGAAGTCGCGCGCGCCCTCGGGGGAGGTCGCGGTGAGGATCGGGGTCGCCATCTCGTTGAAGCCGAGGGCCACCATCTTGTGGCGGATCGCGGCGATCACGGCCGAGCGCAGCATGATGTTGCGGTGCATGCGCTCGCGGCGCAGGTCGAGGAAGCGGTACTCCAGGCGCCGCTCCTCGTTCACACCGTCGTCGGTGTTGATGGTGAAGGGCAGCGGGGCGGCCGCGCCCAGCACCTCGACCTCGGCGGCCTCGATCTCGATCTCGCCGGTGGGCAGGTCGGGGTTGACGTTCTCGGTGCCGCGGGAGACGACCTTGCCGTCGACGCGGACGACGGTCTCCTTGGAGAGCTTGTCCAGGACGGCGGCGGCGGCGGTGCCGGGACGGGCGACGAGCTGCGTGATGCCGTAGTGGTCGCGCAGATCGATGAAGAGGATGCCGCCCAGGTCTCGACGATTGTGCAGCCAGCCGCTCAGCCGGACGTCGGTGTTGACGTCAGAGGCGCGGAGCTCGCCGCAGGTGTGGGACCTGTACCGATGCATCAGTCATCCAGTTCTTCGCGATACCAGGGTGGATTCAACCCTCCCAAGGTTACCGTCCGGGACGGCGGCCGCGCTGGCGCGCCCGGCGGGCTCCGCGAACGGGCACGTCTCGGCGATTGGTCCCGGCGACGACCTGTAAAGATGACCGGGTGCGCACCGAGGACGTCCTGGCCGCCATCGCGACGGGCCTGTGGCGATGGGACAACGCTTCCGGGAAGGTCAGCCTCGACGGCGAGGCCGCCCGGCTGCTCGGGCTGCCCGCCGAGCCGGCCGTGCTGCAGGAGGCGGCCGTGCGGTCCCGGTTCCACCCGGTGGACTGGAACGAGGTCAACGGCATCGTCAACCTGGCGGTGGCCGAGGGCACCCTCGCCGAGGCCCGGCTGCGGATCATGGACGGGGACGGGCGGGTCCTGCGGACCGTGCGCAGCCGCTCCAAGCCGGTGCAGAGCCGCTCCGGCGACGGCCGCCTCGCCTACGAGCTGATCGGCACCATCCAGGAGATCGCCGAGCCCCAGCCCGGCACCACCGCCGCCCACACCACCGTCACCGGCGACTGGCGGCGCTCCCGCGAGGCGTTCCTGCTGGACGCGGGGCGGGCGCTGGCCGAGGCCCGGTCGACGGCCGAGGTGCTGCGGGTCGCCGCCTCGCTGTCGATGCCCGGCTTCAGCCCCGACGGGCTGGCCGTCTTCGGGGTGGCCGGGGACCGGCTGTCGGTCATCGGCCACCACGGGCACGGGCCGGGGGACGAGGGCCCCTTCGCGGACATGCGGCTGGACACCGACTATCCGGCGGCGGAGGTCGTCCGCACCGGCCGGGCGATCTACCTGCCCACCCCCGAGGACTACCGGCGGCGCTTCCCGGCGACCTGGCCGCTGGCCCAGCGCTTCGGCCGGGCCTCCTGGGCCTTCGTGCCGCTGGTCGTGGCCGGGCGCACCATGGGCGCCTGGCTGGCCGCGTTCAAGCACCCCGTGTCCTTCTCGCCGGACGAGCGGTCCGTGCTGACCACGGTGGCCCGGATGCTGGCCCAGGCGCTGCAGCGGGCCGGGGTAGCCGAGTCGGAGCGGGAGCTGACGACCGGGCTCCAGCGGTCGATGATGCCGACGCTTGGCCCGGACATCCCCGGCATGCAGATCGCCGCGCGGTACGTGCCGACCGGCGGCGGGCTCCAGGTGGGCGGGGACTGGTACGACGTGATCCCGCTGCCGTCGGGCCGGTTCGCGCTGGTCATCGGGGACGTGCAGGGGCACGACGTACGGGCCGCCGGGCTGATGGGCCAGCTGCGGATCGCGGTGCGCGCGTACGCCTCGGAGGGCCACCGCCCGGATGCCGTGCTCTCCCGGGCCTCCCGGTTCCTGGCCGGACTGGGCTCCGCGGCGCAGGGCACCGGCTCGTACGGCGGCCCGGACTCCGGGCCCGATCCCGACCCGGACGGCGACGCCGACGCGGGCTTCGACTTCCGGAGCCCGCGCTTCGCGACCTGCCTGTACGTGGAGTGCGATCCGGAGACCGGGTCGCTGGAGGTGGCCCGGGCCGGGCATCCCGACCCGGCGATCCGGATGACGGACGGCACCGTGCTGATGCGGCCGACCGCCGGGGGCCTGCCGCTGGGCATCATCCCCGACACCGACTACCCGACGACCCGGTTCACCCTGGAGCCGGGCGAGACGATGCTGCTGTGCACCGACGGGCTGATCGAGACCGGCGGTCACGACCTGGACACGGGTTGGGCGAGGCTGCGGGCGGTCCTGGAGTCCGGGACGCACGGGACGCAGGCGGCTCACGGGACGGACAGCCTGGAGAAGCTGGCCGACCTGCTGGTGCAGGCCGTGCACGGGCCGTCCTCGCACCACACCACCGGCCCGCTCGCCGACCGGCGCGAGGACGACATAGCGCTCGTCCTGCTGTGCCGGGAGGGCGCGGGCCGCGGCCGCGGGGCCCCGCTGCGGCACCCGGCCCGCCCCGCGCGCCGCACGGTGCTGACCGTGGCGCAGGCGGAGCCGGCCCGCATCGCGGGCGCGCGCCGGCAGATCCGGGAACTGCTGCACGACTGGGCGGACCCCGAGCAGGTGGACTCGGCGGTGCTGATGGTCTCCGAGATGGTGACCAACGTGCTCGTCCACACCGACGGCGACGCGCTGCTGGTCGCGGAGGCGGTGGGCGAGCCGGGCGGGCGCAGGCTGCGGATCGAGGTGGCGGACTCCAGCGACGAGCTGCCGCACGTGCGGCATCCGGGCGAGATGGCGTCGAGCGGCCGCGGTGTGCTGCTGATGGAGATGCTGGCGGACGCGTGGGGCGTCGACCCGCGCGGCGAGGGCAAGTCGATCTGGTTCGAGCTGCACGAGCGGTCGACGCCGGAGTCCGGCTGACGCGCGGTCGAAGCCGTTGGCGGGGCTGGCAGCGGTCGGCGCCGGAGTCCGGCCGGCGCGTGGTTGGATGGCCGCGTGCCCAGCTCCTCCCTGCTGCCCGAGCCCGCACGCCGCCTCGCCGCCTGGTGCGTGGTCGTCCTCCTCGTCACCGGTGTGGCCGCGGTCGGGGTCTGGCTGTGCATCGTCTTCAAGGCCGCCGTCACCCCGGTCCTCCTCGCCCTCCTCGGCACGGCCCTGCTGGGGCCGCTGCACCGGCGGCTGGTCCGGATGAAGGTCAACCCCTCGCTCGCCGCGGCGCTCACCTGCCTGGCCGTGCTCGCGGTGGCCGGTGGGGCCACGTACATCGTCGTCTCGGCGCTCCTCAACACCGGCGACCAGATCGTCAGCGCCCTACGGCGGGCCGGCGAGGACCTCGCCGAGCACTTCGGTGCCGCCGGGACCTCCCTGGAGGACCTGGCCTCCCACGCCAAGGACCTCCTCGCCAAGTTCGGCGGGACGGCCGCCTCCGGAGTCATCGCCGGCCTCAGCGTCGTCGCCGAGGTGATGGCCATGGCCGCCCTCGCCCTGCTGCTGATGTTCTTCTTCCTGCGCGACGCCCAACGGGTCGCCGAGGCCCTGCACGGGCTCGGCCCCCACGGCAGGGGCGAGGTCGTCGAGGCGATGGCCAGGCGCGCCTTCGACGCCGTCGAGGGCTTCATGCGCGGCACCACCTTCATCGCCCTGATCGACGCCGTCCTCATCACCGTGGGCCTGCTGGTGCTCCAGGTGCCCGGCGCGGTCGGGCTCGGCGCCCTGGTCTTCCTCGGCGCGTACATCCCGTACCTGGGCGCCTTCCTGTCCGGCGCGCTGGCCGTCCTCGTCGCGTTCGCCGACCGGGGCTGGGTCATCGGCCTGTGGGTCGTCGCCCTCGTGGTCGCCGTACAGCTGGTGGAGGGCCACTTCCTCCAGCCGGTGGTCCAGAGCCGGACCGTGCAGATGCACCCGGCGGTGGTCATGCTGGCCATCACCGCCGGTGCCAGCGTGGCCGGGATCCTCGGGATGCTGCTCTCGGTGCCCCTGGCCGCGGCCGCGTTCGGCATGGTGTCGGAGCTGCGGGCGCGCCGTCCGGGAAGCCGGCGCGGCGAGCGGCCGGAGCAAGACGAGTAGCGGGTGTTTCCGGACAACCGCGAAGCGGTTCCCGATCATCCATTCGCGGAGGAGCCTGGGCTGCCGATTTCCCCCTGCCCGCGTTTTCCAGCGCAAACACCGAAAGGGACCTGAAGACTCCGTGGAATCGGTCGACCGATCCGATACGGAGCATTCAGGCTGCTCTCGGCCACGCGGCCGAAACCCCCTGGTACGGGATTGCCGTTCGTGCCATCGTCTTTCACTGGACCGGGGGGCCCAGCTCAGTGCTTGCCGCTGACGGCGGTACTGGCTTTTCCTCTCGGCTGCACCACGACGTGTCCGCTCAGAAGAGGAGACAGCGTGCGCAAGGCAGCAAGGTTCACCGCGGTGGCACTCTCCGCCGCCGCGATCGCTCTGGGATCCGTGACCGTCGCCCACGCCGGCGACTACACCGAGGACGGGGTGCGGATCCGTTCCAACTCCACCACCTCGTCCGCGACCCTGGGCCTCGGCTACAGGAGCCACACGATCACGCCCATCTGCTACAAGTCGGGCACCGTGATCAACGGCAACCAGTGGTGGGACAAGCACCGCAACAACAACACCAGCGTCACGGGCTACAGCTCGATGACCCTGCTCAGCAAGTGGGCCGCGAACCACTGCTGATCGGTGCTCGGAACCACCCGGGGCCGGGACCGCTGGAATCGGTCCCGGCCCCGGGTGTGCCGGGCAGTGTACGACCACCAGTCCCACCATCGAAAGGCTGATCGTGCACCACGCACGCCAACGGCTGCCCCTGGTCCTGACCGCCGCCGTCGCGGTGGCGGTCGCGGCGCTCGGCGCCTGCAGCGGCCCGTCGACGGACAAGACGGGCGGGGCGGCCTCGGCCGGGGGCGAGCCGCCGGTGAAGGTCACCCCGCAGCCCGACCCGGCGAACGCGGCCCTCCCCCTGGACGCCTACGGTTTCGACAAGAGCCAGCAGAAAGTACTACAGCAGGCGCAGGACATCCTTACCGAGGCCTGTATGCGCCGCATCGGATTCGCCTCCTTCAAGAATTCGAGTACGTACGTCGCCGACCCGGACACCCGCCGGAGCACGAGCGGAATCGGCCTCGTGGACGCCGAATCGGCAAAGAAATATGGTTATCGCACGGGCGAATTGCCGAAACGTGAGGCGGGCGCCGCGGCGCAGCGCGATCCGAGCGAAACGGCCGCCCTGTTCGGCCCGCAGGACGGCGCCCCCGCCCACCCGGGCGCCCCGGAGGGCGGCTGCGCGGGCGAGGCCGCCCGCAAGCTCTACCCGAAGGGCACCAAGGGCGGCTCCGCGACCCCGGCCGGTAACGGCCTGGTCGACGAGCTCACGCAGCAGGCCGGCGACCGGGCGCGCGGCGACAGTCGGGTCACCGCGGCCATCGCCCAGTGGAGCTCCTGCATGCGCGACGCGGGGTTCCAGGTGAAGACGCCCTGGGAGCTCCAGCAGATGGAGGGCACCCGCTGGACCGGGCCGGTCACCAGCGAGGAGATCACCGCCGCGACGACGGACGTGTCCTGCAAGCAGAGGACGAAGCTCTCCGACACCTGGACCGCCGTCCTGACCGCCTACCAGAACGGCCTGGTCGAGAAGCACAAACAGGACCTGGACCAGGAGAAGAAGCACCTCGGCGAGCAGGTGGCGTTCGCCGAGAAGGTCCTCAAGGACGGCGCGGCATGAGGCTGCGGCTGGCGGCGTGCGCCCTGTCCGCCGCCGGGGCGGCCCTGGCGGCCGCCCTGGTCGCCGGGTGCGACACCACCCCGGCGCCCTCCACCGCGGCGGGCACGACGGCGGTCGCGGCGTCCGCGCTGCAGCCACCGAGCCCCGAGGTACGGCAGGCGTACGACACCTACTGGGCGACCTGGCTCGCGGCGAACCGCACGCCCGACCCCCAGGACCCGGCCATCGAACGGGTCGCCACGGGGAACCAGTTGCAGGAGCTGCGCGACAACCTGGCGCATTCCAGATCCGCGGGACAGGTCCTCCTCGGCGAGGTGGGCCACCGGATCGACGGAGTGGAGAGCCCCGGGCCCCGGTCGCTGGTGCTGCACGACTGCGTGGACCTGGACCGCTGGTTGATCCACGACGCCAGGACCGGCGAGCGCATCGACCAACTGGAGGACAAGCCCTCGCAGATGGGCGCCTTCACGCTGACCCGGGACAGCGACGGCGGCCCGTGGCGGGTGAGTTCCCTCCAGGTGATCGGCGAGAACTGCTGAGCGACGAAACGGGTTTCACGTGAAACATCAAGAGCCGCCGGAGCCGGTCGTGGCGGACGAGCCCCACGAGGCGCCTGCCTCGGTGGACGAACCCGACGAGGCCCCTGCCTCGGTGCACGAACCCGACGAGGCCCCTGCCTCGGTGCACGAACCCGACGAGGCAGGGGCCTCCCTGGGCCGTCGGCGCCGCATCCTGACCTGGGTCGTCGCCGGCGCCGTCGCCCTGACCGGGGCGGGCATCGCGGTCGCCGCCACCATCCGCTCCCCCGCCCAGGTCGCCGCCGACGCCGCCCCGCCGCCGGCCTCGGTGCTCGCCGACCGGGTCGAGCGGCGGGTGCTCACCTCCTCCGTGGTCGTCCGCGGCACGGTCGCCGCCGAGCAGACGCTGGCCGTGTCCCCGGGCGCGGGGGCCGCCGCGGCCGCCGGCACGGGCGGCAAGCCCGTGGTCACGCGGATCAACAAGCAGCCCGGGGCGTCCGTCCAGGCGGGCGAGGTGCTGGTCGAGGTGTCGGGGCGGCCCGTGTTCGCGCTGGCCGGCGCCCTACCGGTGTACCGGGACCTGAAGCCGGGCGCCACCGGCAAGGACGTGGGGCAGCTCCAGGAGGGACTCAAGGCGCTCGGGCACCCCACCGGCAAGGACCCGGCGGCCACCTACGGCGCCGGCACCAAGGCGGCGGTCACCGCGCTCTACGCCGCGCTGGGCCACACGCCCCGCCCCGCCGACCCCGGCGACGCGGAGAAGCTCCAGGCCGCGGAGGACGCGGCCGACACCGCGCAGCGGCAGGTCACCACGGCCAAGGCCGCCCTCGCCAAGGCCAAGTCGGGCGCCGGCGCGGACACCGCGGAGGCGCAGCAGCAGCTCGCCTTCGCCCAGGCCGACCTGGTCAAGGCCTCCAGCCGGCTGGAGGCGGCCCGGTCGGCCTCCGGTCCGATGGTCCCGGCGGACGAGCTCGTGTTCGTCAAGGGCTTCCCGGCGCGCGTGGACGCGGTCAAGGCGGCGGTGGGCGAGCCGGCCCCGGAGGGTCTCCTGACGCTGTCCGCGGGGGCGCCGGTGATCCGCTCCTCCCTCCCGGCCCATCAGAAGGACCTGGTCAAGGCCGGGATGAAGGTGGAGGTGCTGTCGGAGGCCACCGGGCTGACCGCCACCGGGACCGTCGCCTCGGTGGCCACCGCCCCGACCCCGGCGACCGGCGGATCAGGGGCGTCCGGGCCCGGGGCGGGCGCCCCGGACGGGGCCGGCTCCGGCGGTGGCGCCCCGGGCGGGGCCGCGGACGCCGGCGGGTACGCCCTGACGGTCACCCCGGACCAGACGCTCGACGCCCGGCTCTCGGGGCAGGGCGTGCGGCTGACGGTGACCGCCGCCTCCTCGGGCGAACCGGTCCTGGTCGTGCCGCTGTCCGCGGTGTCGGCGGGGGCCGACGGGCGGACCACGGTCACGGTGCTCGGCAAGGACCCCGCCGCGGCGGGCGAGCGGCGGCGCGTCGAGGTCCGGGCGGGGATGTCCGCCGACGGGATGGTCCAGGTCGAGCCGGTCGGCGGCGGTGCGCTCGCCGACGGGGACCGGGTCCTGGTCGCCCAGGCGAAGCCGTGACCGCGGCCGGACCCGCCCGAGGCCCTTCGGACGCGGACCGTTCGGACCCGGGCACCGCTGCCGTGGGGGATCCCGCCGCCGCGCAGGCCCTCGCCGCGGGTCCTGCGCCGGTCGTCCGGTTCGAGGGCGTCGGCCTCACCTACCCCGGCCCGCCGCCCGTCGAGGCACTGCGGCCCTGCGCGCTGACGGTGGAGCGCGGCGAGTACGTCACCGTCGTCGGCCCCTCGGGCTCCGGGAAGTCGACGTTCCTGAACGTCGCCGGCCTGATCGACGCCCCCACCGCCGGCCGCTACCTGCTCGACGGCATCGACACCGGTGCCCTGCGCGACCGCGACCGCACGGCCCTGCGCGGGCAGCGCATCGGATTCGTCTTCCAGTCCTTCCACCTGCTGCCGCACCGCAGTGCCCTGGAGAACGTCCTCCTCGCGATGGTCTACAACGGCGTCCCGCGCGGACAGCGCGCCGGCCGGGCCCGTACGGCACTGGAGCGGGTCGGCCTCGGCCACCGCAGCGGCCATCTGCCGACCCGGATGTCCGGCGGCGAGCGCCAGCGCGTGGCCATCGCCCGCGCGCTGGTCTCCGAGCCCTCGCTGCTGCTGTGCGACGAGCCGACCGGCAACCTGGACACGGCGACCGCCGGCGCCGTCCTGGCCCTGCTGGACGAGCTGCACGCCGACGGGCTGACCCTGCTGGTCATCACGCACGACCCGCACGTCGCGGCGCGGGGCCGGCGCACGGTGGCCATCCGCGACGGGGTGCTGAGCGAGGTGGTCCCGACATGAGGTGGCCCCGCGGGGGCACCGGCCGGTGGCGCGGGAGACGCGGCACGGACGGCGCGACCCCCGCCGTCGTCCCGTCCCGGCTGTCGGCGCGG
Source organism: Streptomyces pallidus (ex Mingjun et al. 2026) (assembly GCF_051550185.1). NCBI lineage: Bacteria > Bacillati > Actinomycetota > Actinomycetes > Kitasatosporales > Streptomycetaceae > Streptomyces > Streptomyces pallidus (ex Mingjun et al. 2026). Next base: position 3,823,428 of record NZ_CP196181.1, read on the forward strand.
GACCTGCTGTCCGAGGCGCTCGCCGGAATGCTCCAGCGGCCCGCCCGCTCGGCGCTCACGGGCCTCGGCACGGTCCTCGGCGTCGGCACGTTCGTGGCGATCCTGGGCCTGACGGCCACCGCGTCCTCGCAGATCGACGGCCGCTTCAACGCCATGACGGCCACCGAGGTCAGTGTCCGCGACACCGCGGGCGGCGGGGACCCGCAGCTCGCCCGGCAGGTGCCCAACGCCTTCCCCGAGGACGCCGACGCCCGGGCGGGCGCCCTCAACGGGGTCAGCGCGGCCGGGGTGTTCTGGCCGGTGCCGCTCGGCACGACGACCGTACGGTCCGCTCCGGTCGCCGGGGCCACGGGGGAGCGGATCCCGGTCGTCGCCGCCTCCCCCGGCATGCTGCGCGCCGCCGGGCTCTCCCTCGGCGCCGGCCGGGCCTACGACTCCTTCCACGACGGGCGCGCCGAGCAGGTCGCGGTGGTGGGCTCGGCGATGGCGGCCCGGCTGGGCATCACCACCCTGGAGAGCCGCCCCGCGGTGTTCATCGGCGACCACCCGTTCACCGTGATCGGCATCGCGGACGGCGCCGAGCGCAGGCCGGACCTGCTGCTGTCGGTGGTCGTGCCCCGGGGCACCGCGGAACGCCTGTGGGGGCCGCCCGACAACGCCCAGCGGGCCGCGATGCTGGTGGTGACCGAGCTGGGCGCGGCCCGGCAGGTGGCCTCCGAGCTGCCGTTGGCGCTGCGCCCGGACCACCCCGACTGGCTGGCCCCGGCGCCGCCGCCGGACCCGCGGACGCTGCGCACCGCGGTGACCTCCGACCTGGACCAGCTGTTCCTGCTGCTGGCCGCGATCTGCCTGGTCATCGGGGCGGTGGGGATCGCGAACACCACGCTCGTCGCCGTCCTGGAGCGGACCGGGGAGATCGGGCTGCGCCGGGCCCTGGGGGCGCGCGGGCGGCACATCACCGCCCAGTTCCTGGCTGAGTCGGCCGCGCAGGGCACGGTCGGCGGCCTGGTGGGCACCACGCTGGGCACCCTGACGGTGGTCGGGGTGTCCGCGCTGCGCGACTGGACCCCGGTGATGTCACCGCTGACGGTCGCCGTGGCGCCGCTGATCGGTCTCGTCACCGGGGTCCTCGCCGGGCTGTACCCGGCCTGGCGGGCGTCCCGCACGCAGCCCGCCGAGGCGTTGCGCCGCTAGGTTCTGTTTCCTGGATCTCCTGACGTGATCACGTTGTCGAGTTCATGCTGGCCAGCATGGTGGGGCGAGGAGATCTGACGAATGCGGAGTGGGAACGGCTGGAGCCGTTCCTGCCCCGTGGTGGGGCACGTGGTGGCCGGTGGAGCGAGCACCGGAGGGTCATTAACGGGGTGCTGTTCCGGGTGCGGACCGGTGTGCCGTGGCGGGATCTGCCGGAACGGTTCGGGCCGTGGGAGACCGTCTACAAGCGGCATCGCCGCTGGTCGGCCGATGGCACCTGGCAGTTGCTGCTGACGCGGGTGCAAGCCGCCGAGAACTCCGCGGACGGGATCGACTGGGCCGTGTCGGTGGACTCCACTACGACGCGAGCCCACCAGCACGCGGCTGGCGCGCGGAAGGCGGCCCCGCCGCCGGTTGCTCCTCAAAAGGGGGCCCGCAGCGGGGCAAACCAGGGCGATCCAGTGTTGCGGAGGCTGTCTGCCCGGCTGGCGGAGGTGGTGAGGCAGGCGAGTGCTTAGGGCGCTCGCGAGGCGGCTTTACCACGAAGATCCACCTGTCCGCCGACGGGCGATGCCGCCCGCTCTCGCTGGTCCTCACGCCCGGACAGTGCGGGGACAGCCCGCAGTTCGAGGCCGTGCTGGAGAAGATCTACGTGCCTTGCCCCGGGCCGGGCAGGCCCCGCACCCGGCCTGACAGTGTCAGCGCTGACAAGGCCTACAGCTCCCGCAGCAACCGCCGCTATCTGCGGAAACGTAAGATCCGGCACACCATTCCCGAGCCCAAGGACCAGCGCGCCAACCGCCGCAGACGAGGCTCTGCCGGCGGACGGCCCACCGGGTTCGACAAGGACCGGTACAAGAAACGCAACGTCGTCGAGCGGGCGATCAACCGCCTCAAGAACTTCAGGGCAGTCGCCACCCGCTACGACAAACGCGCCTACGTCTACCTCGGAACGGTCACTCTGGCAGCCCTCACCATCTGGCTCCGCACCTGATCCAGGAAACAGAACCTAGGCCGCCTCCTTCCGGAGACGGCCCGGCGCTCCCGCCCGACGGCGGTAGCCGGGTCAGGAGTGCTGCTCCGCGGTGCTCGTGCGCTCCCGGGCGGTGGTGGGGATGGTGCCCAGTCGGCCCGCCTGGAAGTCGTCGAACGCCTGCTGGAGCTCCTGGCGGCTGTTCATGACGAACGGCCCGTAGTGCGCCATGGGCTCCCGGATCGGGCGACCGCCCAGCAGGACGATCTCCAGGTCCGGGGTGTGGGAGTCCTGGGAGGCCTCCGCCCGGAAGGTGAGGGAGCCGCCCTCGCCGAACACCGCCGTCTGGCCGGTCTCGATCGGCCGCCGGTCGGTGCCGACGCTGCCGCGCCCGGCCATGACGTATGCGAGCGCGTTGAAGTCCTCGCGCCAGGGCAGGGTGATCTGGGCGCCGGGCCGGACCGTCGCGTGGATCATCGTGATCGGGGTGTGGGTGATGCCCGGGCCGCTGTGGCCGTCGATCTCACCGGCGATCACGCGGAGCAGGGCGCCGCCGTCGGGGGTGGTCAGCAGCTTGACCTTGCCGCCGCCGATGTCCTGGTAGCGCGGGGGCATCATCTTGTCGGAGGCCGGCAGGTTCACCCACAGCTGGAGGCCGTGGAAGAGCCCGCCGCTGACGACGAGGGACTCCGGCGGGGCCTCGATGTGGAGCAGGCCCGCGCCGGCGGTCATCCACTGGGTGTCACCGCCGTTGATGACTCCGCCGCCGCCGTTGCTGTCCTGGTGGACGAAGGTTCCGTCGATCAGGTACGTGACCGTCTCGAAGCCGCGGTGCGGGTGCCAGGGGGTGCCCTTGGGCTCGCCCGGCGCGTACTCCACCTCGCCCATCTGGTCCATCATGATGAACGGGTCGAGGTGGCGGTAGTTGATGCCGGCGAAGGCGCGGCGGACCGGGAAGCCCTCGCCCTCGAAGCCACCCGGCGCGGTCACGACGGCCAGCACCTTGCGGGCGGCGGTCTCCTGGGACGGCTCTGCGACGCGGGGGAGCGTCAACGGGTTCTCGACAGTCACTGCAGGCATGGTCGGCCTCCTTCTGCTCCGAGTTTAGTTGAAACTCGAACTTTCTGCCACCCGCCTCAACGGAACCGGCCCCGGGGACATTCCCCGGGGCCGCGCTGCGCCGCCCACGCCGGTCGGATCGCCGGCCGGTCGGCCGGTCAGGGCCCGATGCGGACCGAGTTGATCGGCGTCAGGTTCTTGTCCATGTAGTGGCCGGCGGGCAGGCAGCCGGAGGAGCATCCGGCGCCGGGCCCGCGGCCAGCAGCCCGGCGCCCAGCGCCAGGGCGCCGGTGGCCGCGGCGGCGGCGGCGAGCTGCGTGCGGATCGACATGCGAGCCATGGGTGTGTCCTCCTCGTCGTGGGAGCAGGAGGCGGGTCCCCCGTCGTCGCGCGTCGCCGCGCCCGCCCCCTGCGGCACCGATCCTCGGCCGCGGGCCGCCGCCCACGCGATGGTTTCGGGCCCCGCCGAAACGTTCCCGCTCGGCGGTCAGCGGCCGCTGTGCAGGAGGTCCACGCCCAGCGCCGTGGCCGAGTGCAGGACGGCCTTGCCGTCGCGCTCCGTGGTGATCAGCCCGGCCGCGCGCAGGGTGCGGGTGTGCTCGGACACCGAGGGGAGGCTGATGTCGAGGTCCCGGGCCAGCTCGCTGGTGGTGCGCTGCTCGACCAGCTGCCGGAGCACGGCCGCCCGCGTCCGGCCCAGCAGTGCGTCCAGCGGCCCCGCCACCGCCCGGCCGGGCGCGACCAGCGGCAGCGGGGTCAGCGCCGGGTACAGCAGGACGTGCCCGCCGGAGGGGTGGCCGGCCAGCAGCGGGCGGCCCGTCCAGAACGACGAGGGCATCAGCACCAGCCCGCGGCCGCCCAGCCGGGCCTCGTAGTGCGGGGGTGCGGCCACCTCGAAGACCGTGCCGTTCCAGCCGGCCCGCGGGTGGAGGCCGGCGAGGCAGGCCCGGATGCCGTGGGCGGCCAGGAGCCGGGTGCGCCAGGCCACGTCGGCCTGGAAGGACTGCCGGATGCGCGGCCAGTGCGGGGCGACCACGGCCTCGTACGCGGACCGCAGCGCGCCGTCGAGCCGGGTCCACTCGTCCCGGTCCCCCGCCCACAGGGCGTGCAGCCAGGACGGCGAACCGGGCGCCCGGGCCGCGGCGCGGTGCAGTTCCGCGCCGGTGAGGCGGCCGGCCGCGGCGGCCACGTCGGCGAGGCCCTCGTCCAGGGTCCGGGCGTACGGCTCGACGAACGGCGGGTTGTCGCCGTCGGGCCGGAGCAGGTCGAACAGGGGCCGGGCCCGGCCGGGCAGCTCGCGCAGGACCCGGGTGCGCCACCGGCCGAAAACCGCCGGTGCGTCGGTGCGCTGGACGGCGGTGAGGGCCAGCCCGAGCTCCACCAGTGGCAGCGGTTCGGGCGCGAAGGTCACCTGGAAGAGGTCCTCGGCCGTGAAGTGCACCCTCAGCATCGCCCGCCCCCCGGCCGTGCGCCCGCCCCCCGTACGCCCCCCGCATGCCCTCTGTACGCGCCCCAGCCCTGGGCCCGTGCGGCTCGCTCAGCCGTACATGCGGCGCATCGCGAAGTCGACCATCTGCTCCACGGCCTTCGCGTCGAAGACCATCCGGTGGTCGCCCTCCATGTCGAGGACGAAGCCGTACCCGGTGGGCAGCAGGTCGATCACCTCGGCGCCGGTGATGACGAAGTACTTGGACTCCTTGCCGGCGTACCGGCGGAGCTCCTTGAGCGTGCTGAACATGGGGATGACCGGCTGCTGCGTGTTGTGCAGCGCCAGGAAGCCCGGGGTGTCGCCGCGCGGGCAGTAGACCTTCGAGGTGGCGAAGATCTGCTGGAAGTCCTCGGCGGACAGCGACCCGGTCGTGAAGGCGCGCACCGCGTCCGCGAGGGAGGGCGGGGACGGCTCGGGGTACAGCGGCTGCTCGTACCCGGCCCCGGGCATCGGCTGCTGGGGCTGGGCGTACTGCTGCTGCTGGGCACCCGGGTTCTGGTCGTAGCCGTACATGTCCCGAAGCCTACCGAGGGCGGGCGCCCGCCCAGCGCCCGGATCCGGTCAAGGGGTCCGCTTGATCCCGTCCACGAACGCCCCCCAGGCTCCGCCCGTCACGACGACCACCGCCCCGCCCGGCCTCTTGGAATCCCGCACGGGCACCACCCCGGGCAACCCGTCGGCGACCTCGACGCAGACACCGCCGTCGGTGTTGCTGTGGCTGCTCTTGCGCCAGCGGGCTGCGCCGGGGAAGGCCTCCGCGACCTCGACGCAGTCGCCGCCGGTGCCGTTGCTGTAGCTACTCTTCCGCCAGCGCGCGGAGGCCAAGTCAAAGTCGTTGCTTGCCATTTCGGAAGTCCTCTGCTGCTGCGTCGATCTTCGCCAAGGACGCCTCGGGTGACAGCGCGGCAGCCCTCAACAGATCGTACGACTTGCGGTACTCCCGCACGAGGGCCGGATAGTCGATGAGCTGCCCGCTATGAAGGCTCTCGGTGTACACCACGGGGGGTGCGTCCACGAAGGTCATCATCTTGGCCATGCCCATCATGAACGGATGGGCGGCCGCGGTTTCCGGAACGATCTGCAAAATCGAGCGAGTGGCTCTGACGGTTTTCGCAATGTGCTCCCACAGCTCAGCCATCAGCTCCGCAGGCAATACCCGTCGCCGGAGCAGCGACTCGTCCAGGATGGCCCAGTAGGCAGGCGGCCTGTCCGCGGCGAAGAGGCGAGCCCGCCTCAGCCGAGCATCTACTTTCTCCTCAACCTCGCCGTCGAGAGCCCTCGGCATCGCGGCGCGTACAAGCGCACGTGCGTAGGCGGCAGTCTGCAACAGCCCCGGGACGAGCATCGGCGCCCATTCCTCGATCGTCTCGGCGTACGGCTCCATCTCCGCGACGTCCGCGAAGTACTCCGCGTGCCCGGACTGCTTCGCCCTGCGCGCATCTTCACAGCGGCGCTCGAAAAACCCGTCCGTGCCGAGCTTCGCATCGACGTGCCGGGCCAGATCCGACGGCATCCGACGCTCGCCGCGCTCGATCTGGCTCAGGAACGGGACACCCCGGAAGCTGCCTGCCGCCAGCTGCTCAAGCGTGAGTCCGGCAACCTCTCGCTTGTAGCGCAGCTCGGCGCCGTAGAAGGACGGCACGTTCGCCGACGCGTCGGGGTTCTTACGAGGAGGCACGACACCACCGCCATTTGCCACTTGCCACTTGCCACTTGCACAGCGCAACCAGAAGCCCTTCCCACGCTACGCCGGTCCGCGCCAGCCTGTGAGCGGTTCGTCACAGTCCGCACAGGAAGCCCCCCCCCATGAGCGACCCCGCCGCCGACCGCCAGGCGATCGACGCGCTGATCGAGTTGCGCGCCGCCCTCGCCGCGCACGGGATCACGCTGCCCTCCCTCGACCTCCACCTCCCCTCCCACGCGGGCACGTACGACACCCCGCCGCTCATCGCGCTCGGCAACTGCAACGCCGGCACCGCCGACCGCCTCGCCGCCGCGCTCCGGGCGGGCCGCCCGTGAGGCCGTTCGCCGTCGGGCTGCTCGCCGTGCCGAAGGCGGTCCCGGAGCTCCGCATCGCCGTGCGCGAGCACCTCGGCAGGCCGTGTCCGGAGCTCCAGCTCTGCGTGACCGAGCTGCTGACCAACGTCATCACCCACCTCGGCGAGGGCACCCCCGTCACCCTGCGCATCACCGGAAGGGCAACCCGCCCGCGGGTCGAGCTCACCGATCCCGACCCGCGGGCGTGGCCCGTGCTCCGGCATGCCGCCGGCGCCGACGAGTGCGGGCGGGGCCTCGCCCTGCTGGACGCCGTGGCGTTGCGGTGGGGCGTCATCCAGGGGGACGGCACCAAGACCGTCTGGTGCGAGCTTTGACCCTGGTCACAGTGCCCGGACAAGGGGTTGCTTCTTATTACCGGCGGGTAGCATCATGACGTTACCGATTGGTATGTACGAGGAACCCGTCTTCCCGAGCCTTAACGGAGCCGTCGCCATGGGGCACTACAAGTCGAATCTCCGCGACATCGAGTTCAACCTCTTCGAGGTGCTCGGCCGCGACAAGCTGTACGGCACCGGCCCGTTCGGCGAGATGGACACCGAGACCGCCAAGAGCATCCTGTCCGAGATCGCCCGCCTCGCCGAGAACGAGCTGGCCGAGTCCTTCGCGGACGCCGACCGCAACCCGCCGGTCTTCGACCCGGCCACCAACACGGCCCCGGTCCCGGCCTCCTTCAAGAAGAGCTACGACGCCTTCATGGAGTCGGAGTACTGGCGCCTGGGCCTGCCCGAGGAGATCGGCGGCACCACCTCGCCCCGCTCCCTGATCTGGGCCTACGCGGAGCTGCTGCTCGGCTCGAACCCGGCCGTCTGGATGTACTCCTCCGGCCCGGCCTTCGCCGGCGTCCTGTACGAGGAGGGCAACGAGGCGCAGAAGCGCATCGCCCAGATCGCCGTCGAGAAGCGCTGGGGCTCCACCATGGTCCTCACCGAGCCCGACGCGGGCTCGGACGTGGGCGCCGGCCGCACCAAGGCCATCCAGCAGGAGGACGGCTCCTGGCACATCGAGGGCGTCAAGCGCTTCATCACGTCCGGCGAGCACGACATGGAGGAGAACATCCTCCACTACGTCCTCGCCCGCCCCGAGGGCCACGGCCCGGGCACCAAGGGCCTGTCGCTCTTCCTCGTCCCGAAGTTCCACTTCGACTGGGAGACCGGTGAGCTGGGCGAGCGCAACGGCGTCTACGCCACCAACGTCGAGCACAAGATGGGCCTGAAGGCCTCCAACACGTGCGAGATGACCTTCGGCGACAAGCACCCCGCCAAGGGCTGGCTGATCGGCGACAAGCACGACGGCATCCGCCAGATGTTCATGATCATCGAGTTCGCCCGCATGATGGTCGGCACGAAGGCGATCTCCACCCTCTCCACGGGCTACCTGAACGCCCTGGAGTACGCCAAGGAGCGCGTGCAGGGCCCGGACCTGGCGAACTTCATGGACAAGACCGCGCCCAAGGTCACCATCACGCACCACCCGGACGTCCGCCGCTCGCTGATGACGCAGAAGGCGTACGCCGAGGGCATGCGCTCCCTCGTCCTCTACACGGCCTCCGTGCAGGACGAGATCGCGGTCAAGGAGGCGGCCGGCGAGGACGCCAAGGCCCTGCACGGCCTGAACGACCTGCTGCTCCCGATCGTCAAGGGCTACGGCTCCGAGAAGGGCTACGAGCAGCTCGCCCAGTCGCTCCAGACCTTCGGCGGCTCCGGCTTCCTGCAGGAGTACCCGATCGAGCAGTACATCCGCGACGCCAAGATCGACACCCTGTACGAGGGCACCACCGCGATCCAGGGCCAGGACTTCTTCTTCCGGAAGATCGTCCGCGACCAGGGCGCCTCCCTGAACCTCCTCTCCGAGGAGATCAAGAAGTTCCTCGCCCAGGGCGAGGGCGGCGAGGACCTGGCCGGCGCCCGCGACGCGCTCGCCAAGGCCGCCGTCGACCTGGAGGGCATCGTCGGCCAGATGATCACCGACCTCACCGCCACCGGCGAGGACGTCCGGAACATCTACAAGGTCGGCCAGAACACCACCCGCCTGCTGATGGCCTCCGGTGACGTGGTCGTCGGATACCTGCTGCTCAAGGGCGCGGCCGTGGCCGCCGAGAAGCTGGCGGCGGGCGCCACCGGCAAGGACGTCGCCTTCTACCAGGGCAAGATCGCGGCCGCGAAGTTCTTCGCCTCGCAGATGCTGCCGGGCGTCTCGGTGCAGCGCGCGCTGGCCGAGGCCGTCGACAACTCGCTGATGGACCTCGACGAGGCCGTCTTCTAGTCCCCGTCGGCGCACCCGGAGCGGCCGGACCCTCGTGCGGGGGGTCCGGCCGCTCCCGCGTTCTCGCGTCCTCGCGCTCCTGCGCTCCCGCGCACCCGCGCTCCCGCTCACCCGCCGATTCCCGCGTTGTCGGTCGTTCGTGGGACGCTCGTAGACATGAGTCCACAGGAGCAGCACGGCACCGGCCGGGGGTACGCGGTCCCGGCAGGGCGGCCCTACGCCCTCAGGGAGCTGCAGGCCGCCATCGGCAGCCTCGGCGACCACCTGAAGGAGCTGTACGACGGCGCCCACCCCGCCGAGTACGAGGCCGTCGCCGACGCCCTCTACACCGCCTTCCAGACCGCCGCCGGACTCGCCCCCGCCAAGAGCTACACCGGCTGCCCCGAGCACCCCAACGGCGCCCTCGACCCCGAGGCGCCCGACGGCTGGGGCCGCTGCCTGATCTGCAACGACCGGCGCCGCCTCGGGCTGCGCGACCGCGGGGGCCGCGCCGGCCGGCCCGCCCCCGCGGCCCGGCCCGCCGCCCCGCCGGCCGGGGAGCAGCGCCGGCTCGGCTACCCGGTGCCCGACCCGCCGTACACCCTCGACGCGCTGCGCGACCACGTCCGCACGGTCGAGGACCGCCGCTTCCACCTGAGCCTCTCCTCGTCCACCGACGACTTCGTACGGATAGCGGACGACCTCCACCGCGCGTTCATCGTGGCCCGCGAGCTGTCCCGGCCGCGCGGCGCCTCCGGCTGCTCCGAGCACCCCGGCGCGCCCGTCGACCCGGACGCGCCCCCAGGAGAGGCCTGTATCTTCTGCGCCGGACGCAAGAGACGCGCGCAGCGCTCCGCGACGACCCCGGAGATGCTCCCGCGCATCCGCCGGGGCGAACGCAGGCAGCTGCAGCGCCGATTCGAGCGGCCGCCGGGCTGAGAAGCCGCCGGAACCGCGGACGACACGGCCCGCGGCCCGACGTCCGACGGCTATCCGCCGCAGTCCGGCCAAGGCGAACACGACCGTCGTTAAGGTGAACCCCATGAGCTCTCCCGCCCGCTTCGACCGCGGCCACACCGACGATCTGATGACCTTCCTGACGGCCAGTCCGTCGCCGTACCACGCCGTGGCCAACGCGGCGAAGCGGCTGGAGAAGGCGGGCTTCAGGCAGGTGTCGGAAACGGACGCCTGGGACGCGGGCAGCGGGGGCCGGTTCGTGCTCCGCGGCGGCGCACTCATCGCGTGGTACGTCCCGGAGGGCGCGGCCGCGCACACCCCGTTCCGGATCATCGGCGCGCACACCGACTCGCCCAACCTCCGCGTCAAACCGCTTCCTGACAGCGGGTCGGCCGGCTGGCGGCAGATCGCCGTCGAGATCTACGGCGGGCCCCTGCTCAACACCTGGCTCGACCGCGACCTGGGCCTGGCCGGACGGCTGACGCTGCGCGACGGCAGCGAGCGGCTGGTCAACGTGGACCGGGCGCTGCTGCGCGTGCCGCAGCTGGCCATCCACCTGGACCGGGCCGTCAACAGCGACGGCCTCAAGCTCGACAAGCAGCGGCACATGCAGCCGGTCTGGGGCCTCGGCGACGTCCGGGAGGGTGACCTCATCGCCTTCCTGGAGGAGGAAGAGGGCCTCCCGCAGGGCTCGGTGGCGGGCTGGGACCTGATGGTCCACTCGATCGAGCCGGCCTCCTACCTGGGGCGCGACCGGGAGTTGGTGGCCGGGCCGCGCATGGACAACCTCATCTCGGTGCACGCGGGCGTGGCCGCCCTGGCCGCGGTCTCGGCCGCCGGCGGTTCGCTGGACCACATCCCGGTGCTGGCCGCGTTCGACCACGAGGAGAACGGCTCGCAGTCGGACACCGGCGCCGACGGGCCGCTGCTCGGGAACGTGCTGGAACGTTCCGTCTTCGCGCGCGGCGGCTCGTTCGAGGACCGGGCGCGCGCCCTCGCGGGCAGCATCTGCATCTCCTCCGACACCGGCCACGCCGTGCACCCCAACTACGCGGAGCGGCACGACCCGACGCACCACCCGCGCGCCAACGGCGGCCCCATCCTCAAGGTCAACGTCAACCAGCGGTACGCGACGGACGGCAGCGGACGGGCCGTCTTCGCCGCGGCCTGCGAGCGGGCCGGCGTGCCGTGGCAGACGTTCGTGTCGAACAACTCGATGCCCTGCGGCACGACGATCGGCCCGATCACCGCCGCCCGGCACGGCATCCAGACGGTGGACATCGGCATCGCGATCCTGTCGATGCACAGCGCGCGCGAACTGTGCGGCGCGGAGGACCCGTACCTCCTGGCCAACGCCCTCGTCGCCTTCCTGGAGTCCTGACCCCCACCCCGATCGACCGACGACCGACCGACCGGCCCCGGCGCGCCCGTGCGGCGCCCCGGTCCGGCGCCCGACCCACCCCCTGTCCGCGCGGGAAACGCCGCGCAGACGACGACGCCCAGCCCCCCGCGCAGCGCGCGGGGGGCTTCTGCGTTCCCGGTGGACCCGTCAGGCGTCGAGGCCGGCGAGGACCAGGGGGAGGCGGGTCGCGCCCGTCGGGGTGAGGGCCAGCGGGACGCCCCAGTCCTGCTGGTGGACGTGGCACGCCGGGTACTCGTTGGCCGGGTCGTCGTCGCAGGACGCCGCCATCGCGGAGACGTGCAGCACGCCCTCGGCGACCTCCGGGTTGAGCTCCAGCTCCCGGGACAGGTCCGTGCCCGTGCCCTCACCGGACAGCAGCAGCTCCGACGGGGTCGAGGACACCAGCAGCCGCGTCGACGGCCCGTAGCGGGTGTCGAGCTTCTGGCCGGTCGGCGCCTGGAAGACCACGTCGAGCCGGAGCGTGCCCGGGGCCACCTCGGTGGCGGCCCGCTGGGTGCGGTGGGCGACGGCGTCGACCCGTACCGCCTCCTCCGGCAGCCGCAGCCGGGTCAGCCGGTGCCGGGCGGACTCCACGACCACGATGTCCTCGCCGACGAGCACCGCGCCGCTCGGCTCGCGCAGGTCGGTGGCGAGCGTGGTGACCTGGCCGGTCGCCGGGTCGAAGCGGCGCAGGGCGTGGTTGTACGTGTCGCACACCGCTACCGAGCCGTCGGGCAGGGCCGTCACCCCGAGCGGGTGCTGGAGCAGCGCCTGGTCCGCGTCGCCGTCCCGGTGCCCGAAGTCGAACAGCCCGGTGCCGACGGCGGTGCGCAGCACGTAGCCGTCCCCCTCGCCGTCGCCGTCGCCCTCGGTGGCGGCCTGGACGTAGCGCAGGGCGCTGTTCTCCGAGTCGGCGATCCACAGCCGGTCCCCGGCGGCCGCGAGCCCGGAGGGCTGCGCGAGCCACGCCTCCGGGGCGGGCCCGTCGTGCAGGCCCTCGTTGGTGGTGCCGGCGGCGACCTCCACGGTCCCGGTCGCCGGGTCCCACGTCCACAGCTGGTGGACGCCCGCCATGGCGATCCACACCCGGTCCTGCCACCAGGCCACGTCCCACGGGGAGGACAGGTCCACCTCCAGGGCCGGGCCCGAGGTAGGCGAGCCCTGCCACCACTGGCGGCCGGTGCCGGCGACCGTCTCGACGGCCCCGGTGGCCGGGTCGAAGGTGCGCAGCGCGTGGTTGACGGTGTCGGCGACCACGACCCGCCCGTCGGGCAGCAGCGCCAGGCCCTGCGGCTCGCTGAACGCGTCCGGCCCGAAGCCGCGCTCCCCGCTGCCGATGCGGCGCACGACGGTCTCCCCGTCCGGAGCCAGCTCGACGAGCCGGTGCCGGGTCGAGTCCGACACGAGCAGGTTCCCCGACGGCAGGACCAGGGCCTTCCCGGGGAACCGCAGCTCGCCCGCCACCGGCTCGGGCGCCACGTACGGCCCGTCGCCGCGGCGCAGGGTGCCTTTGGCCCCGTGCTCGGCCTCCAGCTCCTCGACCAGGCGCTCGATGGCGTGCGCGTGCCCCTCGCCGGCGTGCTGGGCGACGATGTACCCCTCGGGGTCGATCACGACGAGGGTGGGCCAGGCCCGTACGGCGTACTGCTTCCAGGTGGCGAGCTCGGGGTCGTCCAGCACCGGGTGGTGCACCTCGTAGCGCTCGACGGCGTCGACGACGGCCGCGTGCTCGGCCTCGTGGACGAACTTCGGCGAGTGCACCCCGATGATCACGACGGTGTCGTGGTGCTTCTCCTCCAGCTCGCGCAGCTCGTCGAGGACGTGGAGGCAGTTGATGCAGCAGAACGTCCAAAAATCAACAACAACGCACTTACCTCGCAGGTCGGCGAGGGTGAGCTCTTTGCCTCCGGTATTGAGCCAGCCGCCCTTGCCGATCAGCTCAGGGGCACGGACACGGGCACGGCGGCGGGGCGCAGGCGCGGGGGTGGGCGCCGGGGCGGCATCGTTCATCCTTCAAGCTTGCCATCCGCGTGTACCCGGCAGACCGGCACACCTGCCCCGGGCATATCCACTCGCAGGGGTGACGACGCGCCCGGCGCCCACGTGCGAGTCTGGCGGCGGGGAGCGAAGGAGGCGTCCGGTATGACCACCGCACACGGGCCCATCGACTACAGCGAGGGCATCGATCCCGAGCGGGCCCTGAAGTACGCCCTGCAGCGCCTGTGCGGAGACCGCGCCGAGCTGATCGAGGGGGTCGTCGCGAACGTGACGCCGAGCTGGGACCACGAGAACGCAGCTGAGGAGATCCGCGACCAGATCAAGCCGCGGGTCAGGGAACTGGGCTGCGTCACCGGCTCGGGCAACCTGGATCTTCCGGGGTCCAGCAACTGGTACGTGCCCGATCTCGCCGTCGTCCCGAAGGACCTGGTGAGGGGCGCTCAGGCCCTGCTCCCCGACCAGACCCTGCTGGTCGTCGAGGTGACCTCGGACTCGAACGCCGAGACCGACCGCGTGCTCAAGCGGAAGCGGTACGCCGAGTACGGGGCGCCGCTGTACCTGCTGGTCGACCGGGTGGAGAAGACCGTCACGGTGTACTCCGGGCCCGGGCGGCTCGGGTACACCGGGGTCGACGGGCCGCACTCGTTCGGTACGCCGGTGCGGCTGCCCGAGCCGTTCGGCATCGAGCTCGACACCAGCGGGCTCTAGTCGAACAGGGCGGTCAGGCGGGGCAGGCGGGCGGCGGTCTCGGCCCGGTCGTCGAAGTCGAAGCCCCAGGCCGGGTCCAGGGGCGGGTAGCCGATCGTGAAGGAGTCCGCGGGCAGCTCCCGGCCCGTGGCCTGCTCGTAGGCGGTCCAGGCGATGGAGAGGGCCTCCTCGTCCCACAGTTCCAGGCCCTCCGCGGCCGCCTCGCGGACCGCCGGGTGCCCGGCGAGGGAGTCCGGGTCGGCGAGGGCGGCGGCGAAGACGGCCTCGCCCTGGGTGAGCAGCCAGCCCCGGAAGTAGTCGAAGCCGTCGTCCGAGCAGCCGCCGTTGATCACGTACGCGGCCGCCCACAGGGGGCTGCGGTAGGACTCGGCGAGGAGGTCCCACAGCACCTGCTGGGCCGTCGCTATCTCGGCCGGTGGGTGCAGGGCCAGCAACTGGGCGGCGTGCGCGGCCACACGGTCCGGGGCGGCTTCGGCGCGGGCCGTCTCGATCAGCTTCCAGAAGGTCTGCGTGTCCATGGGGCGAGCCTCGCATCCCCCTGTGACATCGGGCGGGGGGATCAGCTGCCCAGGAACGAGTCGAGGGAGGCGGTCAGGGCGTCCACGAAGCGGTCCCGGACCTCGGGCGGCAGCAGGTCGAGGGAGCGGTAGGGGTTCAGGTCCTCCAGTTCGACCAGGAGGAGTTCGCCGGAGGGGGCGCGGCAGGCGTCCACCCGCTGGATGCCGTGGGACAGGGTGTTCCACCGGATGAAGGAGGCCGCGAAGTCCAGGTCGGCGGCCGTCGGCTCGTACCGCACCAGCTCCCAGCGGCGGGCCGGATCGGGGGCGTACAGGGCGTACTGGAAGGTGTCGTCGACGTACGTGAAGGACACCTCGTACGCGAAGTCGATGCGCGGCTGGACGAGGACCTCGCCGGCCGGGCCGGCCGGCTCCGGGGTGAAGGTGAGGCCGATGGAGTCGGCGCCCTGCTTGGGCTTCACCACGTACTCCGGGACCTGCGGCAGCCGGTCGAGGTGCGCGGGGTCGTCGACGGTCGGGATGACCGGGTAGCCGGCGGCGGTCAGGTCGAGGAGGTACTGCTTGCCCGCCATGTCGCCGCGGCCGGTGAGCGGGTTGTAGACGCGGGTGCCGGCGGCGAGGGCGGACGCGCGGAAGGAGTCGTACGCCTCCTGGTAGTTCAGGACGGGGCCGCTGTTGCGGACGACGACCGCGTCGAAGCCCCGCGGTATCAGGGCCTGCGCGTCCTCGGGATGGCACAGGGCCAGCTCGAAGCGGGTGCGCAGGCGCGAGGTGAGGAAGACGTCCTCGTCGCCGTAGCGGCGGCCGCGGGCCGGGTAGGACAGGTCCGTCACGTAGAGCAGCTGGGGCATGGGGGGAAACCTATCTCCACGCCCCGCGCCCCACGCCGCGTGCCTCTGCCCGCCCCGGCCCGGCAGTGCACGGGCGGGGCGGGCGGGCGGTGGGGTCAGCGGGTGGGGGCGTGCAGGCCGAGTACGCGGTCCTTCAGGGCCGGGAACTGCTCGCGGGTCTCGGCGACCTTCCCGGCCTCCAGCTCGACGGTGAGGACCTCCTCGCCGGGGCCCGCCTCGGCGAGGACCTCGCCCCACGGGTCCACGACCAGGCTGTGCCCGGCCTGCTCGACCCCGGCGTGGGTGCCGGAGAGGCTGCAGGCGAGGACGTACGCCTGGTCCTCGACGGCGCGCGCCCGGTTCAGCAGGGTCCAGTGTGCGCGGCGTCGGGCGGGCCAGCCCGCGGCCACGACCATCGTGGTGGCTCCGGCGTCGACCAGCCCGCGGAACAGTTCGGGGAAGCGCAGGTCGTAGCAGGTGGCGATGCCGAGGGTCTGCTCCGGCAGGGTCACGGTGGTCAGGGAGTCGCCGGCGGACATCATCACGGCCTCGCCCTGGTCGAAGCCGAAGCGGTGGATCTTGCGGTAGCTGGCGGCGAGCTCGCCCGCCGGGGAGATGACGAGCGCGGTGTTGTAGAGGGAGCCGTCGCCGGCCCGCTCGACGACGGACCCGGCGTGCAGCCAGACGCCGACGTCGCTCGCCGCCTTCGACATCGCCTCGAAGGTGGGACCGTCGAGGGGCTCGGCCTCGGTCTCGAACAGCTCGTAGGCGAAGGCGCCCACGGTCCACAGCTCGGGCAGGACCACCAGGTCCGAACCGGCCTGTTCCCGTACGAGATCGGCTGCCCGGGCCCGGCGGTGGGCCACCGACTCCCCGTCGGTCACCGCGATCTGGATCAGCGAGGCGCGCACACTACCACCATCCTGGTGTTCAAGCCGTCAACTCGGCCTACGATCGTCACACGAAAGCACTGCCGGGGTACCCACCGGCAGCGTAGTTTTGGAAACCGCCCACGACCGTCCACACGCTTCCAGACATGGCACGCCGAACAGCACGCGAGGGGTCCCGTTGACCGTCCATCCGCATCCCAGTCTCCAGCCCTATGCCGACGCGTGGACGCACTCCATCGAGGCGATCACCGAGCTGGTCCTCCCCCTGACGGAGGGCGAGTGGAACCGGGCGACGCCGTGCCCCGGCTGGTCGGTCCGCGATGTGGTGTCGCACGTCATCGGCGTCGAGACCGAGATGCTCGGGGACCCGCGGCCGATCCACACCCTGCCCAGGGACCTGCGGCACGTGGTGGACGAGTTCACCCGGTACATGGAGGTCCAGGTTGACGTCCGCCGGCACCACACAGCGCCGGAGATGACCTCCGAGCTGGAGTACACGGTCATCCGGCGCGCGCGGCAGCTGCGCAACGAGAAGCGGGACCCGTCGACGATGGTGCGCGGCCCGCTCGGCAACCAGGTGACCCTGGAGTTCGCGCTCCAGCTGCGCGCGTTCGACGTGTGGATCCACGAGCAGGACCTGCGGGCGGCGCTCGGCGTGCCGGGGAACTGGGACTCCCCCGGCGCGTTCGTGGCACGGGACATGTTCCTCGCCGGGCTGCCGAAGGTGGTCGCCAGGCTGGCGGGGGCGCCCGCGAACTCGGCGGTCGTCATCGACGTGCACGGGCCGGTGGAGTTCCTGCGGACGGTGCGCGTGGACGGTGCGGGGCGCGGGACGGTCGACTCGACGCCCTCGCTCGGGCCCGCGGTGACGCTGGCGGCGGACTGGGAGACGTACGTACGGCTCGCGGCGGGCCGGGTCCGGCCGCACGCGGTGGCCGACCGGGTGAAGGTCGACGGCGACGCGGAGCTCGCGGCCGCGATCCTGGCGAACTTCGCCGTCACGCCGTAGGGCGGGCGGGCCGGGGGCGCTCCCCGCACGCGGGCGGGGATCCCGGCGCGGGGAGCCCGGCCCGGGCCGCGGAGGAAGGTCCCGTCGCCCCCGTCCCCTCCGGCCGCCGCAGTACGTGCGTGAGCGGTCCCCGCGGTCCCCCGGGCGCGCCGGCGGCGCGGGCGAGAACCGCAGCCGGCGGTTGGTCGTCCCCGTCACCGGGGTGAAGACCGATCAAGGGAAGAGGGGGCGCGGACATGTGGTCCAGGCTGTCGGCCGGGGCCGTTCCGGAGGGGGAGCGGCTCGACTGGTTCACGGACGTGATCGCGCAGGAACTGGTGCCGACGTCGATCAGGAGCGAGCGGGCCGAGCACTTCTGGGCCGAGGCCTCCGTCCTCGACCTCGGCCCCGTCCAGGTGTCGACGTTCGGGTTCACGGCCCTCACCTCCCTGCGCACGGCCGCCCACGTACGGCGCAGCGACCCCGAGCAGTACCAGCTGGGCCTGGTGACCGACGGCGTGATGTCGCTCGACCAGAACCGCAACCGTTCGGGCATGTTCAACGGGGACATGGTGCTGTGGGACACGTCGCTGCCCATGACCTCGGACGCCGTGCCCCCGGGCGGGGGCCTCGTCCGGGCGGTCACCCTGTCGTTCCCGCGCCACGCACTGCCGGTGCGCGGCGCCCGGGTGGAACGGCTGCTCGCGCAGCGCATCCCAGGCCGCCAC
Organism: Streptomyces pallidus (ex Mingjun et al. 2026); assembly: GCF_051550185.1. Lineage (NCBI taxonomy): Bacteria > Bacillati > Actinomycetota > Actinomycetes > Kitasatosporales > Streptomycetaceae > Streptomyces > Streptomyces pallidus (ex Mingjun et al. 2026). Next base: position 3,841,461 of record NZ_CP196181.1, read on the forward strand.
GGGATGGGGGCGATCCTCGCCCAGTACGTGCGCTCGCTGGCGGCTCACGGCGCGGACTGCGGTCCGGCGGAGCTGAACCGGCTCGGGACGATGGCCCTCGACCTGGTGGGGGCCTGCCTGGCCGGGATGCTGGGCGCCGAGGAGGCGCTGACGCCGGAGGCCCGCACCCGGGCCCTGTGGGAGCGGATCGACGCCTTCGTGGAGCACAACCTCGGCGACCCGCAGCTGACCCCGGCCGCCGTCGCCGCCCGGCACGGCATCTCGCTGCGCCGCCTCCAGCAGGTCTTCCGGGAGCGCGGCGAGACGCCCGCGGCCGGGATCCGGCGACGCCGGCTGGAGCGGTGCCGGGCCGAGCTGGAGGACCCGGCGCGGGCGGGCCTGCCGGTGCACGCGGTGGCCGCGCGGTGGGGTTTCGCCGACCCCTCGGTCTTCAGCCGTTCGTTCCGCGACGCGTACGGGACGAGTCCGACCGAGTACCGGCACCGGGCGGTTCGGGAGGCGGTTGCGCAGCAGGTCAACGATGTCTGCGCGGGGCGCACAGCCGCCGGCTCCGGACGGCCCTAGGCTCGGCACGGCCGGCCGGATGCGTGCGGCCCACCGGCGGCCGGGCGGGGAAGGACGGGGGTCTGCCCCGCCCGGCCGCCGGTGGACCGGCACGCCTCCGCACCGGGCCGCCCACGTGAACGCCCGTCACTCGGCGCTGCCGCCCGGGGTCGTACGGACGGGAGCGGACGCCGGGGCCTGAGCGGGAGCGGGAGCCGGAGCCGCCGCGGGCGCGGGCGCGGGCGCCGGTCGTTGCGGTGGGAGCCCGGCCGGGCGGGCGGTTTCGCGTTCCCGCTCGCGGGCGAGGGCGCGCCCGCGCAGCCGCAGGATCCGGGCGAGCCCGAGGAACTGCACGACGAAGACCGAGGAGAACGCGATCCGGTAGTCGCCGCCGGTGGCGTCCAGCAGCACGCCGATCGCCAGCAGGGTGGTCATGGAGGCGAGGAAGCCGCCCATGTTGGTGATGCCGGAGGCGGTGCCCTGCCGTTCGGGCGGGTTGGCGGGCCGGGCGAAGTCGAACCCGATCATCGAGGCGGGCCCGCAGCCGCCCAGCACCACGCACAACGTGACGAGCAGCCACATCGGCGCCCGCTCGCCGGGGAAGACCAGGACCGCGGCCCACAGCGCGGCCGTCAGCCCGACGGTGCCCAGCGCCAGCGGGAGCCGGGCACCCTGCCGGCGGCCGATGGCCTGGCCGTAGACCAGGCCGAAGCACATGTGCGAGGCGACCACGAGGGTCAGCAGCCCGGCCGCGGTGGTCCGCTCCAGGCCCTGCGCCTCGACCAGGAAGGGCATGCCCCACAGCAGCAGGAACACCATCGCCGGGAACTGGGTGGTGAAGTGCACCCACAGGCCGAGGCGGGTTCCGGGCTCCCGCCAGGAGTCCCGGATCTGCCGGCGGACGAAGCCCCCGCCGCCCGCGGCGGGCCGGACCGGGGGCGGCGGTTCGACGCCCCCGGGGTGGTCCCGCAGGAACAGCACCAGCGGGACGAGCACCAGCAGGCCGGCGGCCGCACTGCCCGCGAAGGCCGGGACCCAGCCCAGGCCGTGCAGGAGGGGGGCGAGGACCAGGGTGGAGACCAGGTTGCCGGCCATGCCGACCAGGCCGGCCAGCTGCGCCATCAGCGGTCCGCGGCGGGCCGGGAACCAGCGGGTGCCCAGCCGCAGGACGGAGATGAAGGTCATGGCGTCCCCGCAGCCCAGCAGGGCGCGGGCGGCGAGCGCCGTGCCGTACGAGGGGGCCAGCGCGAAGCCGAGCTGGCCGGCGGTGAACAGGACGGCGCCGAGGGTCAGCACCCGCTTGGTGCCGAGCCGGTCCACCATGAGGCCGACGGGTATCTGCATGCCCGCGTACACGAGCAGCTGGAGCAGCGAGAACGTCGAGAGGGCGGAGGCGTTGACGTGGAAGCGGTCAGCGGCCTCCAGGCCGGCCACTCCCAGGCTGGTACGGAAGACCACCGCGACGAAGTAGACGGCGACGCCGATGGACCAGACGGCCGCGGCCCGCCGCCCGCCCGGCGGATCCTGCGGTACGGCCCCGGTCACCGGCCCGTGCCCGTCGCCGTGCCCGCCGCCGTTTCCGGCTGCATGCCCGTGCCCGTTCCCCGGACCAGGGCCTCGACGCGGCCCACGTGGCCCCGTACGGCGGCGGCCGCCGCGTCCGCGTCGCCGGCGCGCAGGGCGGCCAGGATCGCGGCGTGCTCGGCCAGGGTCTTCTGCACCCTCTCGGGGTGGGCGTGCAGCAGGGCCGCACCCATGCGCAGCTGCCGGTCGCGGAGCTGGTCGTACAGGCGGCCGAGGATCCGGTTCCCGGCGTGGCGGACGATCTCGGCGTGGAAGCACCGGTCGGCGGCGGTCACCGCGGCGAGGTCGCCGGCGGCGGCGTGCCGGCGCTGCTCGTCGAGCAGGACGTCGAGCCGGTCCAGCAGTGCGGGCGGCGCGGGCACCGCCCGGCGCACCGTGAACTCCTCGACCAGCAGCCGGGTTTCGATGACGTCGGCGATCTCCTGGGCGGAGACCGGCAGCACCAGGGCGCCCTTCTTCGGGTACAGCTTCAGCAGCCCCTCGGTCTCCAGCCGGAGCAGGGCCTCGCGGACCGGGGTGCGCGACACCCCGACGGCGTCGGCGAGTTCGCCCTCGGTGAGCAGGGTGCCGCCCTCGTAGCGGCGGTCCAGTACGCCGTCCTTGACGTGCCGGTAGACACGTTCGGCGGCGGTGACGGGGGCCGGGGCGGCAGCGACGGGGCCGGACGCGCGGGCGGATGCGGACGCGGGGGCGGATGCGGACGCGGGGGCGGATGCGGACGCGGGGGCGGATGCGGGAGCGGCCATGGGCACAGGTTAGATACATGAAGGGTGCACCGGCTCGGGCCGTCCAGGATGCGGACCGCCGCCCCCGGCCGCTGCATCGAAGGATGTACACCGGCTTCGTCCGCCCGCAGGACGAGACGGGCCCCGCCCGCCGGGACGCTGAGGACATGGCTCACAGCACCCGCCCCGACGCTCCCGGACCCCGGCAGACCGCGCCGGCGACCGCCACCGCGACCGCGACCGCGACCGCCACGGCCGCCGACGGGGCCCGGCTCCCGCTCCTCGACGTCCTGCGCGGCGCCGCCATCCTCGGCACGCTCATGACCAACGTCTGGATCTTCACCTCCCCCGGCTCCGAGTGGAGCGTGCTCCAGGGGAGCCTGCACCTGCCGGACCCGATCGCCGACCCCGGCCCGGCGTCCGTCGCCGAGTTCGTCTTCCGCTTCCTCGCCGACGGCAAGTTCCTGTCCCTGCTGACCATCCTGTTCGGGGTGGGGTTGGCCATCCAGTACGACTCCGCCGCCCGCCGCGGACAGCCCTGGCCCGGCCGCTACCCCCGCCGGGCGGCCTTCCTCTTCCTGGAGGGGACCGTCCACTTCCTGCTGGTCTTCGCCTGGGACGTGCTCATGGGGTACGCGGTCACCGCCCTGCTGGTGGCCTGGCTGCTGGCCCGCTCCGAGCGGGTGCGGCGCGCCGCCCTGTGGACGGCCGCCGCCGTGCACCTGGCCCTCGTCGGCCTGGTGACCCTCGGCGACCTGGCCCGGCACGACACCGGGCCCGAGGCCCCGGACCCGGCCGCCGTCCGCCTCTACGCCGACGGCGGCTGGGCCGACCAGATCGGCTTCCGCCTCGACAACGCCCTCGCCCTGCGCGTCGAGCCCGTCTTCTCCTTCGGCCTGCTGGTCTTCCTCTTCCTGCTCGGCGTACGCCTCCACCGGGCCGGAGCCTTCACCGCGACCGCCGCCGGGCGCCGGATCCGGGCCCGCATGGCCGGCTGGGGCCTGGGCCTCGGCATGCCGCTCGGCACCGCGGCCGCGCTCGGCGGGCCCGACTTCTTCGTGCTCGGCCGCTACGCGATCGCCCCGCTGGTCGCCGTCGGCTACATCGGCCTCATCGGCTGGGCCCTGGACCGCCGCGTCCTCCCCGGGGCCGGCGCCCTCGGGAACATCGGCCGCACCGCCCTGTCCGCCTACGTCGGCCAGAACCTGCTGTGCATGCTGCTCTGCTACGGGATCGGCCTCGGCTTCACCGCCCGCTTCGCCGGAACCGGCCCCTGGTGGGTGATGGGCCTGTGGGCGGCCGTGTCACTGGTCCTGGCCGCCGGGTCCCGGCTGTGGCTGCGCCGTTTCCCGCGCGGCCCGCTGGAGTCCGTACAGCACTGGGCGCTCAAGCCCCGCGGGGCCGCCCGGAGGTGACCGCCACCTCCAGCACGAGCTCGTCGTACGGGGCCTCCTGCGGGTAGGGCGGGCGGACCTGCGCGAAGCGGATCCGGGCCCGCCCGCCCGCGCGGGTCCCCCGCACCGTGTACACCAGCTCGACCGCGGCGCCCTGCGGCAGCGCCACGGGCGGGCTCGGGGCCGCGTCCACCGCGACCGCGTCCGCATCACCCGTGACCTGCCAGGTCCACACGTAGCCGCGGGCGCCACGCCCGGCGAGCCGCACCTCGTACGCCTCGCCCGCGCCCAGGACCAGCCTGCGCACCTCCACCCGCGACCGCCTCCCTCCCGGGTCAGGCGGGGCCGATCACCGGCCCCTCGTGCCAGCCCGCGCCGTCGCGCCAGTAGTGCTGGAGCCGCCGGTCGGTGCGCAGCACGACGACCTCCAGGTTGAACCCGAAGCTGCCCTGCAGCATCCCGGTGACGGCGAGGACGTCGTGCCCGAACACGGCGCTGCGCCGCCAGTCCGCGCCGGCCCCGTTGCCCCGCCACCAGTGCTCCACCCGGCCGCCGGACACGGCCACGCACAGCTCGTAGTTCCCGGCGGCGTCCTCGTCGGTGGCCCCGTACTGCCCCTCGATCAGGCAGGGCGCGGAGGTGACCGCGCTGCCGAAGACCTCCCCGGGGCGCCAGGCGAAACCGCTCGGGTCGTCGCGCCACCACAGCTGCATGCGGCCGTCCGTACGGGTGGCGACGAGGTCGAGGTGGCGGCTGCGGGTCTGCACCAGGGCGGGCCCGAAGTGGGCGATGCCGGAGGCGAAGCGGCCGCCGTCGTTCCAGGTCCAGGGGGCGCCGTTGATCCGCCACCAGTGGTTCAGGCGGCCGTCGGCGGTGCGCACGACCACCTCGAAGTTGCCCGGCTTGCCGTAGTCGCTCTGGATGAACGCGGGCGTGGAGCCGACGGCCGCGTCGCCCGGGCCGAAGGCTCCGCCGTCGCGCCAGGTGCCGGCGGACTGCTCGTAGTACGAGTGGCGCAGCCGGCCGCCGGTCGTCACGTGCACCGACTCCATGTTGCGGTTGTAGGTGGTGCCGGTGAAGGCTGGCTGGCCGGAGGCGTCGGCGGCGAAGACGGCGGCGCGGGCCCACGGGTAGGGGTCGTCGCCCTCGCGCCACCAGTGCTGGAGGCGGTTGCCGGCGGTCGTGGCGAGCAGCTCGAAGTTGCGGTGGGCGCGGCCGTTGCCGCTCTCGTAGACGTTCCCGGAGTGCAGGCGGCGCCTGGTCCACGGGTCGACGTTGGTGCCGCGCAGTCCGCACTTGGCCCAGTGGTCGATGTTGACCTCGCCGTAGGCGATCCGGCCGTGGCCGCCGACGTGGTAGCCGGTGCCCCAGGAGTTCTTGAACAGCCAGCAGCCGGCGGCGTCGTCGTAGCCGGTGATCAGTACGCAGTGGCCGCCCGCGAAGCGGTCGCTGGTGCGGTGGTAGACGCCGGAGCCGAGGCCGAAGAAGTCGTCGTACACGTCGAAGCAGGCGGTGAGCGGGCCGACGGTGTCGAGCCAGACCTTCTGCTGCTCCACGTCGCCGAGGCGGACGTGGTCACCGATCCGGACGGTGCGGCCGGACCGGTCCCAACTGGGCGTGTACTCGGCGCGCCAGGCGTCGCGCCGGTCGGCGGGCACGGACGGCGGGGGCGGTGAGTACGGCCAGCAGTCCGGGTCGGCGAGCCCGCCGTTGGCCCGGATCCAGTCGAGGGCGGCCTCCGGGTTGGAGCCCTGGCCGCAGGAGAAGCGCAGCCCGTCGTGCACGTCCCCCTCGGAACGCTCGGCCCAGACGCCGTGCTCGATCCGGGCCATGGACTCCACCAGGCCGGTCGCGCCGAACGCCCAACAGGAGCCGCACGGGTTCTGGTCCTTGACCTTGGTGATCCAGGGCCAGCCCCAGCGGCTGCGCCAGTCGACGGCGGCGGGCCGTGCCCCGGCCGGGCCGGCCACGCCGGCGGGCGTGCCGGGCAGCAGGCCGTGCGCGGCGCGGCGGCGGGTCAGGTGCGGGTTGGCACTGGGCCGGCCGAGGAGGGCGTGCAGGTCGACGGTCCCGGCCTGCGCGGCGGTCGTCAGGTCGGCCCCCTGCTCCAGGCCGAGCGCGGGGCGCGGTACGGCCTCGTCGTCGGCGAGGTGCTCCGAGACCGACCAGCGCGCGCCCTGCTCCGCCAGCTGCGCGCGCAGCTCTCCCGCCGTCTGTACGGAATCGACTGACTGCTCCGGCATGGCGGCCCCCCAGCTGCAACCGTGTGTTCGCGACCGCGGGAGCGTCCACCTGGCACGGCGGGGCGTCAAGGGGGTCCGGACGGTCGCGCGGTCGCACGGGGGTCGTAACGGCGTACGGGGTGGCGGGCTCGTGCCCCGGACCCCGTGCCCCGGGCCGGGTCGTGAGACCCCCGCCCCGGCCTGCCCCCCTTGGTCAGGCCGGGGTGGAGGAGCGCTGGGGCCGCCGTCCGGCGGCCTGGTCGGCGGCGTTCGGCCCGGCGGCCCCGGCGGCGGTCGGCCCGGCGGTGCGGGAGCGGCGGTGCGGGGCGAGCCCGTACCAGGCCAGGCCGGTGGCCAGCACGAACACCGCGCAGGCCGCCTCGAAGGCGAAGGCGTACCCGCCCGTGGCCGCGTGCGGGGCGTCGGCGGCGAGCAGCGTGGCCGTACGGGCGTCGGCGGCGGAGCTGATCAGGGCGAGGCTGATGGTCGGGCCGGCGAGGATCGCCGTGTTGACCACCGCCCCGGCGAGGGCGGACCGCCCCTCGGGCACGCCGGAGACGGCGCCGACGACGGCCGCGGACATCAGCGTTCCGTTCCCGCCCGACAGGACGACCAGGCCCGCCAGCACCGCAGCCACCGAGCCGGTGCGCAGCCCCACGGCGCCGATGAGGAGCAGCCCGGCGGCGATGACGGCCAGCCCGGCCACGGCGACCGCGCGCACCCCGTGGCGGGCGACGATCCGGCCGGCGACGAGGCCGACGCCCACCAGCACCGCGCTGTACGGGACGAAGGCGAGCGCGTTCTCCAACGCCGACCAGCCCCGTACCTGCTGGAACCAGAGGGCGAGCAGGAAGGCGGTGGCCGCGCCGATCGCGGGGCCGAGCAGGGCGCACACCAGGGCGGTGGCCCGGTACCGGGAGGCGAGGAAACCGGGCGGCAGCAGGGGTGCGGCCACCCGCCGCTGGGCGGCGGCGAAGGCGGCGAGCAGGACGGCGCCGAGGGCCAGCGGGCCGAGGACGGCTGCGGTGGACCAGCCGTGCGGGCCGACCATCACGAAGCCGTAGCCGAGGGTGGAGAGGGCGAGGGTGCCGAGCACGGCGCCCAGCAGGTCGACGGGGACGGCTGCGGGCGCGGGACCGGTCGGCAGGGCGCGGCGGACGAAGGCCAGCGCGGCGACGGCGACGGAGGCGAGGGCCCCGAAGCTCCACCGCCAGTTCGCCCAGGTCGACAGCGCCCCGCTGAGCACGATGCCGACGGCGGCGCCGAGGCTGGTCAGCAGCCCCCAGCGGGCGAGGGCCACGGCCCGGGCCCGCCCCTCGGGGAAGACGACCCGCAGCAGGGACAGGGCCGCCGGGGCCGCGAGGGCGGCCCCGCAGCCCTGGAGGAAGCGGGCGGCGAGCACGGCGTGGGAGACGGGGGCGAGGGCGGCGGCCAGCGAGGCCAGGGCGAAGAGGGCGGTCCCCCGGGTGAACAGGCGGCGCTGGCCGACGCGGTCGGTGAGACGGCCGCCGAGGAGCAGCAGCCCGCTGAAGGAGATCCCGTACGCGGCGCTGTCGAGGATGAGGTCGACGCGGCCCAGGCCGAGTTCGCGCTGCATGGCCGGCCCTGCCGCGAACGTCACAGAGACCGAGGCGTTGAGCAGCAGCTGTACGGCGCCGAGGAGGGCGAAGCCGACCCAGGCGCTCCGCGGTCCGGCCGAGGTCTCCGGGAGGGCGTCCATGCGGGGAGTCTGGCAGTCGCCGACAAGCAGTCCCGGCGGATGTGCGTCAGTCCGTCAGGTCGGCGGACAGCAGCGTCGGGGGCGGGGGCGCGGGCGCGGGGACGGGGGGCGGACGGGCGCGGCACGGGGGGCGGACGGGCGCGGGGGGCGCGCGGTGCGTGCGGGCTGCGCGCCCCCTTGTCGGCGGCCCGGTGCTCAGGACTCCTTGGGCAGCAGGACGACGCGGCTGCCGTGGAGTTCGCCGGCCTCGATGCGGCGGTGGGTGCGCGCGGCGTCGGACAGCGGAGCCCGTTCGACGGAGCGGGCGCGCAGTCGGCCGTTGGCCATCAGGCGGTTGATCGCGACGGCCGCCTCGGCGAGTTCGGCGGTGGTGGCGTGCGAGATGACGAAGCCGACGACGGCGCCGTCCTTCATGTAGAGCGGGCCGGCCGGCAGTACGGGCCGGGAGCGGGCGCCGGCCAGGAGGACGATCCGGCCGCGGGGGGCCAGGACCTCCACGGCGGTGGAGAGGTCGTTGGTGCCGGAGGTGTCGATGTGGACGTCGATGCCCTGCGGGGCGGCGTCGAGGATCCGGGCCGCGAGCGCGGGGTCCTTGTAGTCGAGGACATCGGAGGCGCCGAGGGAGCGGCAGTGCTCGGCGTCGCGGGCGCCGGCGGTGGCGATGACCCGGGCGCCGGCCTCGACGGCCATGGTGACCAGGGCGCTGCCGACGTTCCCGGCGGCGCCGGCGACGAGGACGGTCTCGCCGGGGCGGACCCGGCCGTGGGTGAACAGGGCGAGGTAGGCGGTGCCCGCGGGGTGCACGACGGCGACGGCCTCGGCCGCGTCCACGCCGGGCGGCAGGTGGTAGAGCCGGTCGACGGGGACGACGGCCTGCTCGGCGGCGGCGCCCTGACGACCGCCGTGGCCGAGGCTGTTGCACCAGACGCGGTCGCCGACGGCGAACCCGGCGGCGCCGGGGCCGGCGGAGACGACGGTGCCGACGAGGTCGCGGCTGACGGCGAACGGGAACTCGACGGGGGTGCGGAAGAGCCCGGACCGCACGAAGGTGTCCACCGGGTTGACGGACACGGCCTCGACCTCGACGAGGACGTCCGTGGGGCCGGGGGTCGGTGGGGCCATCTCGCCGTAGCGGATGTTCTCGGCGGGGCCCAGTTCTTCGATGAAGGCTGCACGCATGGGCCGATCCTCGCAAGGGGCCGGAGCGACGGCGCACCGCTCCGTGCAGGCTTCGTCAACTTCCGTCGGGAGGGGGCGGGGTGGGCCGACGGGGTCGGCCGGGGCGCATCGGAGCGGATCGGGGCGGATCGGGGCGGATCGGGGCCGGAACGCGCCGAAGGGCCGCCCCGGGGGTGGGCGGCCCTTCGGTGAGGGGGGAGACGAACAGGAGCTGGCGACTCCGGTCGACGGGTGGTGCGTGGGGGAGTGGTGGTGATGGGGTGGGGCGTTGGGGCGTCGCGGCGTCGGGGGTGGAGCGGGTACGGCAGCCGGCCGGCCTCTGGTTCTGCCGGTCAGACCGTGCCGTTGGCCAGGGCCCGGGTCTCGCGGATCTTGGTGCCGAGGGCGTCGAGCAGTTGCTTGAGGATCTCGATGGCGGTCTCGTCCGTCAGGTTGCCGGCCTCGTCGAAGCGCTCGGCGGCGCGGAAGATCTGCAGCTCGGGCTTGCCGACGACCTTGGAGTCCGTCCACAGGAAGGACTGACGCATGGCCAGCTGGGCGCGGACGGTGCCGAAGTTGGTCGGGGCGGCGCCGGCGATCGCGATCGGCTTGCCGGTCAGGGAGGAGTCGAAGGCCGGGCGGCTCGCCCAGTCCAGGGCGTTCTTCAGGACGCCGGGGATCCCGTAGTTGTACTCGGGGGTGGCGATGAAGAGGCCGTCGGCCTCGACGATGCGGCGGCGCAGGTCGGCGACGGCGGCCGGGGCCGGCTCGACGTCCTGGTCCTCGTCGTAGAGCGGGATGTCGCGCAGGCCCTCGTAGATCTCGATGTCCATGTCCCCGGGGGCGTACTTCTGCGCGGCGCGGACGAGGGCGCTGTTGAACGACTCGCTGCGCAGGCTGCCGGAGATGGCCAGGATCTTGAGCTCGGGCATGGACTGTCCTTCCGCAAAGGTGACATGCGCAGCGAATGCCGGGTGCGGCATGCCCCTGCGATGAACGGGGTGTGCGTCGGTGCGTGCGTCGGTGCGACGGAAAGGAGTCTGTCCCCGGGCGCGCGGCACCGACAATCGCGGCCGCCGGTATCTGTCAGTTAAGGGTCCGGGGTCACCCCCACCACCACCCCTGGCGGTTAACTGAACTGAACTGTATAGTTCATTGCATTGGTAGACGACGACCCCGAACGACGAGAGAAGGCATCATGACCACGCTGGGTCCCGCCCTCGGCACCGCTGCCGCCGCCACCGCCGCGACCCGCTCGGTGGCCGACGTCCTGCAGCCCGTCCACACCCTGGAAGGCGAGGGCTTCCCGGTCCGCCGGTCCTTCCCGACCCCGCAGATCCCGCAGCTGGACCCCTTCCTGCTGCTCGACCAGATCGGGCCGGTGGACCTCGGCCCGGGCGAGCCCAAGGGCGCCCCCGAGCACCCGCACCGCGGCTTCGAGACCGTCGCCTACGTCCTGGAGGGCGACATCGAGTACGCCGACTCCACCGGCAACCGCGGCGTGGTCCTGCCGGGCGGCGTGCAGTGGCTGACCGCCGGGGCGGGCGTGGTGCACTCCGAGGAGCCCACCGACGCCTTCCGCGCGGCCGGCGGCCTCCAGCACAACCTCCAGCTCTGGGTGAACCTGCCGGCCGCACGCAAGGGGCTGCGCCCGCGCACCCAGAACCGCGACGCGGGAGGGATCCCGGTGGTCCGCCGGCTCGACGGGTCCTGGTTCAAGGTGATCGCGGGCACCGCGCTCGGCGTGACCGGACCCTTCGAGACGCAGGTCCCGGTGACCGTCGTGCACGCCTCCCTCGCCCCGGGCGAGAGCGCGGAACTGCCCGCGCCGCAGGGCCGCAACGCCGCCGTGTACGTCGTCTCCGGCAGCGGCGCCGTCGCCGGGGCGGAGGTCACGGACGGCGACCTGGCCGTCCTCGCGGACGAGGGCGACGGCGTACGCATCGAGGGCGGGCCGATCGGGGCCGACTTCCTCTTCCTCAGCGGCGAGCCCATCGGCGAACCGGTCTTCCGCGGCGGCCCGTTCGTGATGAGCACCCCGCAGGAGATCGAGCAGGCTTTCGACGACTACGCCGCCGACCGCCTCGGCCGCTACGAGGACCGGTAGGGGCAGCGGCACTCCGGTGCGGTGGAGGCGTCCGGACTCCACCCTGCCGGAGGAGTCCGTGCCCCACGTCGCGTGTCGTCAGCGCACCCAGTCCTTGAGGGGCTCGGTGTCGAGGGTGACGCCCACGGGGTCGGGGAGGTCGATGGTGCGGCCGAAGGGACGGCGGGAGAGGTTGGCATAGGTGTCGCCGTCGGGCTCGGTGTAGACCAGGGTTTCGCAGGTGTCCCGGTCGATGAGCAGGTAGACGGGGATACCGGTCTGCGCGTAGGCGCTCGGCTTCTCTTCGCGGTCGCGCTTGTCGGTGTCGCTGTCGTAGGAGGTGACCTCGACGATCATGACTACCGAGCCGGGGTCGGCCCACTCGCCCTGACCGGCGAAGCTGCCCTTGGGGGCGAGGGCGCCGTCGGGCTTCGCGTGGCCCTTGCGGTGGCGCTCGACGTGCAGGCCCCGTTCGGGGTAGAGCCACAGATCGGGGCGATGCTGCATGCAACGCTCCATGAGCCACCGGATGATCTCGTCGTGGTCGCCGTCCGGCACCGCTTTGACTCCCAGCCTGCCGTGGATGAACTCCATCCGGACGCCTTCGCGCTCGGCGGCGGCGGCGATGCGCTCGAACTCCTCGGCCAGCATCTGCGGCCGGTCCTCAGTGACGGCCACCACACACCTCCCGCGCCCAGTCTAGGCGGGACGGGAGTCGAAGGGGCGGTCGTACTGATGGCTCGACCCCCGGAGCCCTGCGCGAGCTGCGGGTGGGCCTGCTCCGGGGGGCCGGGCGTCTACGGCCCGGGGCGTCAGCGCCGCCCCGGGCCGCCTCCCTGCGGCGTCAACCGCCGGCGAGGAGGCCGAGGATCCGGGTGACCGCCTCCACGATCGGCTGGCCCAGCGGGCCGACGACGGCCGCGATGCCGGCGATGGACATCAGCGCGCTCTGCCGGGCCTCCTGCGGGACGGCCGCCCCGCCGGTGGCGTCGGGCAGGGCCGCGTCCAGCACCTGCGTGCTCGCGGGCGGGAGCTCGCCGCGCAGGGCCTCGACCAGGTTGCGGAGGTCCTCGACGGCCGCCCGGAGCTGCGGGGGCAGGCCCTCCGGGCCCTCCGCGGACCCGAGGTTCTTCTGGATGCCGATGTTGCCGCTGCCGCCGTTCATGGTGACGTTGTCGCCGAAGTGGTAGTTGTCGCCGCTCATCGAGTACCGATCCCCACGTTGCCGGTGCCGCCGTACATGTTCACGTTGTCCCCGAAGTGGTAGTTCTTCGAGGTGATCGAGATGGTGTCCACCCGCACCCCGTAGAGCTCGGTGTCGGGGTTGTCGATCGCGTGCGTGATCTGGCCGACGAGCCGGTGCAGGTGGGCGTGGTCCTTGCTGGTGACCACGGCGATGGACGGCCCGGCGGTCTCCACGGCCAGCACGTAGTACGACGGCGCCGACAGCACGCTGATCAGCTGGACGATGCAGTAGATCAGCGCGGCGATGGTGCCGAGCCAGACGAACTGCACGATCGTGGCCGACATCTCCCTGCTGGCGAGGGACGTCAGGCCGCCGAGGATCGTCAGCGCGAAGGCCGTGGAGAGGATGATGCCGAGGTTCTTCAGGAAGTGGACGGTCGCGTCCTTGCGCCGCGGGTGCAGCGTGAAGGTGTACACCCGCGCGATGTTCTCCAGCGGGTACGCGGCCCCGCCCAGCCACAGGATCCGCCTGCTGATCCGGAGCTCGATCCCGCCGCCGACGGCGACGCCCGGCGGTGCCGGCGGGGGCGGCGGGGCACTCGACGGTGAGGCGGTGCCAGGCGGAGTGCTTGGCGGAGTGCCCGGCGGAGTGCTCGGCGGGCCGCTCGGCCGGCCCGGTAACGCGCTCGGTAACGCGCTGTCCGTGCGGCCGGAAGGCTGCGTGTTCTCCATGCGGTGTGATCCCCCTGGGTTCGGATGACGCTCCGTCAACGGGGGACGACCATAACCACGCACCGCCCGGCCCGGGCAAGCCGCTTTAACCGTCGAGTTTGCTTTCCGCGCGGGAAGTTGACGGTTGGTCAACCGCAGTCCCGGCGGCGGCAGCGGCCGGCGCCTCAGCGGCACCTACAGGTCCACCCCGTACTGGTTGAGGAACATGTCCACCCCGCCCCGGAGCAGCCGTTCGGCGAGCTCCTCGTCCAGCGTCGTGCCGTACACCCCGTAGACCAGGTGCGGGGAGAGCACCAGCCCCGACAACTGGAGCACGGCCAGTTCCATGTCCGGGATGCGCAGCAGCCCGCGCTGGTCCAGCCGGCCGAGGGCGGCGGCCAGGGACGCGTGCTGGCGGCCGGGGCCCTCCTCCTGCCAGGTCCGGCCGAGCTCGGGGAAGCGGTGGCGCTCGCCCGCGATCACGTTGCGCAGGGCCAGCACGTCGGGGGTGGTGAGGCCGGCGACCCAGATCCGGCAGGCCTCCAGCAGGTCGGCGCGGACGTCGTCGGACTCGGCGAGCTTGGCCTGGATGACCGACTGGGCGACTTCGAGCGCCTCGTCGAGGGTCTGCCCGATGACGGCGTTGAACAGGTTCTCCTTGCTGCCGAAGTGGTTGTAGACGGTGACCTTGGAGACCCCCGCCTCGGCGGCGAGCTGGTCGACCCCGGCCCCGAACCCCTCGCGCAGGAAGACCGTACGGGCCGCGGCCAGGATGGCCTGCCGTTTGCGCGCGGCGCGCGCCCCGGATGGGCCTGCGGGGGCTTCTACGGTGCTGGTCCGTGCGGTCATGGCGTTCGTCCCTAACTTCCTCGGCTCGCACCCAGTCTAGATCCCAACTGAACTGAACCGTTGCGTTCAATTGAACTGAACTGTATGGTTCATATAGCTGAGCAGCCCAAGCGAGGCGGCAGAAGCGGAAGTTGAAGCCATCCGACGTTGCACCACACCAGGAGGACACCCGCTATGAGCGGCACCCAGACCCCCCTCTTCCGGTCCCGGGCCCAGATCCACCTCTCGGCCACCCCGGCCGAGGTGTACGCGGTCGTGAGCGACCTCGCCCGCAGCGGCGAGTGGAGCCCCGAGTGCCTCGGCGGCGAGTGGACCACCGGCGAGCCCGGCGCGGTCGGCTCGGTCTTCCGGGGCGAGAACGAGCGCAGCGAGGACGTCGTCGCCTGGGCGCCGGTGGTGCGCGGCAAGTGGACGACGTACGCCGAGGTCGTCGCGGCCGAGCCCGGCCGGACCTTCCAGTGGGCCATGCACGACAGCCAGGGCGAGAAGCAGGACAGCGTCTGGGGCTTCACGATCGAGGCCGACGGCGAGGGCAGCCTCCTGGTGCACCACTTCCGGATGGGCACCCCCACCGAGGGCATCCGCGGCATCACCGCCGACATGGACGCCGACCGCAAGCAGCAGTTCTTCGCCGAATGGGGCGACAAGGTCGCCGGCGACCTGGCCGAGACCCTGGGACGGATCAAGACCGTCATCGACAAGGAGACGGCCGTCCGGGGCGCCTGACCGCCCTTCCCTCTTGTCTCCACCCTCCGACCGGCGAGCACCGGGAACCGACGCCGGCACCGACAACCGACGCCATCCGTACGTGACTTGAGAAGGGCAAGGCGATGATTCTGCAGCGCATCGGGAACAAGGGCATACGGCTCGGGACCCTCTTCGAGCGGGCCGCCAAGAAGCACCCGACGAACGTCGTGATCCTCGACCACGACCTGGACGTCGCCCCGGAGCTGGGGCGCAGGGCCACCGTGGCCGAGGTGGCCGACCTGATCGACGACCTGGCCTCCCGGCTCTGGGCCGCGCAGGTCCGCCCCAGCCGGCGGGTCGTGATCTACAAGTCGGACGGTTTCGACATCACCCTGCTGGCCTGCGCCGCGGTGCGCATCGGCGCGGTACCGGTGCTGCTGTCGCCGAAGCTCGACGGCGAGACCGTGGCCGAGCTGGTGCGCCGCACCGAGCAGCCCTACCTGCTCACCGACCAGAACAAGCTGGAGACGGAGCTGCCCGCCTCGGTCTTCGAGGAGGCCGAGCAGGTCCTGCTCACGTCCGGCAGCTACAAGGAGGCCACCGAGCTCGCCTCGCTGGCCGGCTGCCCCCGGGTGCCCGCCGTGACGATGCCCCCCGAGCACCCGACCCTGATCACCCACACCTCCGGCACCACCGGCACCCCCAAGCTCGCCGTCCACACCGGGGCCACCCTGGAGGCGCGCTACCGTCCGCAGGCCGCGATCACCAGACCGCTCCTCCCGGGCCGCGAGACCATCGCGATGCACGTCTCCTTCGTGCACTCCCGCCTGATCACCGCCCTGGCCATCTCCCTGTTCCGCGGCTACCCGATCGTGGTCCTCGCCGACTCCGACCCCAAGAAGGCCGCCGACCTCTTCGCGCAGCTGCGTCCCGGCATCCTGGAGGCACACCCCAACTCCTTCATGGAGTGGGAGGAGCTCGCCGACGACCCGCGCGGGCCGCTCGCCAACGTCAAGCTGTTCTCCAGCACCTTCGACGCCATCCACCCGCGCACCGTGCAGCGGCTGCTGGCCGCCACCAAGCGCACCGCCCCGATCTTCGGCCAGCTGTACGGGCAGAGCGAGATCGGCCCCGCCGTGGCCCGGTCCTTCTCCAAGCGGCGCGGGCTCGACGCCGACGGACGCTGCGTGGGGATGCCCTTCCCCGGCATGACCGACGTCCGTGTCGTCAGCCGCAACGGGCTGCCGGTCTCGGAGTCCAACCCCGGCTTCATCGAGGTCAGGAGCGACGGCCGGATCGTCACCTACCTCGGCGAGCAGGAACGTTACGACAAGCAGGTCAACGACGGCTGGTGGCGCATGGGCGACGTCGGCTACCGCACCAGGTGGGGCTGCGTGCACCTGCTCGACCGCGAGGTCGACCTGATCGAGGGCTTCGGCTCCACCCTCGCCGCCGAGGACACCCTGTTCACCCGGCTGGAGGAGCTCGCCGAGGTCATCATCATCCCCGACGAGAACGGCCGTGCCGTCCCCGTGGTCTGCACCCGGGACGACAAGCCGCTCGACGCCGCCGCCTGGAAGGCCGCCACCGTCGGCCTGCCCCCGATGGCCGACCCCGTCCAGTGGCGGCAGTCCGACCTTCCCCAGACGGCCACCACCAAGATCAAGCGTCTCGAACTCGCCCGGCTCATCGCCGCCGGCGCCGGCGCGCAGCTCACCGACCCGCAGCTCAGCGAGGAGAAGATCTGATGTCCCAGCTCATCATCGTCGGCGGCGGGATCGGCGGCCTGGCCGCGGCCCTCTCGGTCGCCCGGCAGGGCCACGAGGTCCTCGTCCTGGAACGCGCCCCCGAGTTCGCCGAGATCGGCGCGGGCATCCAGCTCGCCCCCAACGGACTGCACGCCCTCGACCGGCTCGGCCTCGGCGAGGCCGTCCGCTCCACCGCCGTGCAGATGGACGCGCTCACCTTCATGGACGGCGTCACCGGCGAGCAGGTGACCAGCCTCGACCTGACCGAGCACTACCGGGAGCGGTTCGGCAACCCGTACGCGGTCGTCCACCGGGCCGAGCTGCACACCAAGCTGCTGGAGGCCTGCCAGGCCGAGGACTCGATCCGGCTGCGCAGCGCCGTCACCGCGGTCGGCTACGAGCAGGACGCGACCAGCGCCACCGTCGTCCTGGAGGACGGCGAGCGCATCACCGGTGACGCCCTGATCGGCGCCGACGGCATCCACTCCGCGATCCGCGCCCAGCTCGTCGGCGACGGAGCCCCCCGCAACTCCGGGATCACCGTCTACCGGGCGATCATCCCGATGGAACAGGTCCCCGAGGAGCTGCGCCACCTGACCTCCGTCACCTGGTGGACCGGCCCCGGCTGCCACTTCGTGCACTACCCGATCGCCGGCGGCAAGTACCTCAACCTCGCCGCCAGCAGCGACAACAAGGCCACCCAGGCCGTCGCCGGCGTCCCCGCCACCCAGGGCGACATCCGCCGCGAGTTCGCCGCGCTCGGCGAGGACGCGCAGCGCCTGCTCGCCCTCGGCGAGGGCTGGAAGTCCTGGGTCCTCGTCGACCGCGACCCGGTGGAGAACTGGGTCGACGGCCGGGTCGCCCTCCTCGGCGACGCCGCCCACCCCATGCTCCACTACGTCGCCCAGGGCGCCTGCCAGGGCCTGGAGGACGCGGTGACCCTCGGCGACCTGCTCGACTGCGCCCCCGACGAGTTCCCGCAGCGCTTCGAGAAGTTCAACGCCGAGCGCACCGAGCGGACCGGCCGGATCCAGCTCCTGGCCCGGGAGAGCATCAAGCTCTGGCACACCTCCGGCGCCGCCGCCACCGACCGCAACGCCGTCCTGCGCTCCTTCTCCCGCGACGAACTCCACGACTACGTCGCCTGGATGCACGGCTTCCGCGTCCCCGCCCCCAACGCCCCGGCCGCCGCTGCGACCGCCGCCACCACCACCGCCCCGAACGGAGACCAGCGATGAGCACCCGCCGCAACCGCCTTCAGGTGGCCATCATCGGAGCGGGCCCCCGCGGCCTGTCCGTCCTGGAGCGCCTGTGCGCCAACGAGCGCAGCGCCCCCGCCCACGAGGCCGTCACCGTCCACGTGGTCGACCCCTCGGCGCCCGGCGCCGGCCAGGTCTGGCGGCCCGACCAGTCCCAGCACCTGCTGATGAACACGGTCGCCTCCCAGATCACCATCTACACCGACGACAGCGTCCGCACCGAGGGCCCCATCGAACCCGGCCCCAGCCTGTACGAGTGGGCGCAGTCCGTCGCAGCGTCCGGCGAGGGCGAGGCGGCCACGGTCGCCGAGGCCCGCCGACTGGGCCCGAACACCTACCCCACCCGCGCCTTCTACGGCAGCTACCTGCGCGCCACCTTCGAGCGGGTCGTCGCCCTCGCCCCCGCCCACGTCACCGTCGAGGTCCACCGCTCCCGGGCCGTGGCCATGGCCGACACCCACGGCACCGCGGGCGGCCTGCAGGGCGTCCGCCTGGAGAACGGCACCCGGCTCAACGACCTCGACGCCATCGTCATGGCCCAGGGCCACGTACCGGCCCGGCTGACCCCCCGCGAGGCCAAGACCGCGAGCCTCGCCCGCATCCACCACCTCACCTACGTCACCCCCGCCAATCCCGCCGACCTCGACCTGAACGTCGTCAGGCCCGGCCAGAACGTCCTGCTGCGCGGCCTCGGCCTGAACTTCTTCGACCACATGGCCCTCTTCACCGCCGGCCGCGGCGGGCGGTTCGAGCGCGGGGACGACGGCCGCCTCGTCTACCGGCCCTCCGGCAACGAGCCGGTGCTGTACGCCAGTTCGCGCCGGGGCATCCCGTACCACGCCCGCGGCGAGAACGAGAAGGGCGCCTACGGCCGGTACCTGCCGCGCCTGCTCACCCCCGCCCGGATCGAGGAGCTGCGCCGCCGCTCCGCGGACGGCGAGGGCATCGACTTCACCGCCGACCTGTGGCCGCTGATCTCCCGCGAGGCGGAGAGCGTCTACTACGGCACCCTGCTCCAGGCCCGCGGCCGCGGCGACGAGCGCGAGGGCTTCACCACCCGCTTCCTGTCGCTGGAGGAGGAAGCGGACCGCGCCTCCCTCCTGGACGTGTACGGCATCGGCGCGGACGAGCGCTGGAACTGGGAGAAGCTCTCCCGCCCCTACGGCGACCGCGAGTTCACCAGCCGCGAGGACTTCCGGGCCTGGCTGGTCGCGTACCTGGCCGAGGACGTCCGCGAGGCCCGGGCCGGCAACCTCAGCGGCCCCCTCAAGGCGGCCCTGGACGTCATGCGCGACCTGCGCAACGAGATCCGCCTCGCCGTCGACCACGGCGGCCTGACCGGCGACTCGCACCGCGACGACCTGGAGGGCTGGTACACGCCGCTCAACGCCTTCCTCTCCATCGGCCCGCCGGCCTCCCGGATCGAGGAGATGATCGCCCTGATCGACGCCGGGGTGCTCGTCCTGACCGGCCCCGGGACCGAGATCCGCGTCGACACGGCCGCCGGCGACGACGCCGCCTTCATCGCCCGGTCCCGTGACGTCCCCGGCCCCGCGGTCCGCTCCACCGTGCTGATCGAGGCCCGACTGCCCGAGCCCGACCTGCGCCGCACCGACGACCCGCTGCTGCGCCACCTCCTCGACACCGAGCAGTGCACCACGTACCGGATCTCCGGCCCCGGCGGCACCGGCTACGAGTCCGGCGGCCTCGCGGTCACCGAGCGCCCGTACCGGCTCCTCGACGCCCGCGGCCGCGCCCACCCGCGCCGGTTCGCGTACGGGGTCCCCACCGAGTCCGTGCACTGGGTCACCGCGGCCGGCATCCGCCCGGGCGTCGACTCGGTCACCCTCGGCGACTCCGACTCCATCGCCCGCTCGGTGCTGGCCCTGCCGCCCGCCGCCGCCGTCCCGGCCGGGGTCTCCCTGCCCGCCGAGACCGACCTGACCGGCGTCCTGGTATGAGCGGCACCGGAGCCGCTGCCGGCGGGGCCACCGGGGCGCAGGACGCGCTCACCGATGCGGGGCTGCTGTCGCCGGTGCGTGCCGGCACCCCGGCCGAGGAGGCCGTCTGCGACCTCGCCTGGCTCCAGGCCATGCTCGACGCAGAGGCCGCCCTGGCCCGCGCCCAGGCCGGGCTCGGCACCCTCCCGGCGGAGGCCGCCGACACCATCACCCGGGCGGCCCGGACCGGCAACCTGGACCTGCGGGACCTCGCCCTGGCCGCCCGGGAGACCGCGAACCCGGTGGTCGGGCTGGTGCAGGCGCTGACCCGGGTGGTCGCCGCCGAGGACGCCCGGGCCGCCGAGTACGTGCACCGCGGCTCCACCAGCCAGGACATCCTCGACACCGGCGCCATGCTGGTGGCGGCCCGGGCCCTGCGCCTGATCCGGGCGGACCTGGGCCGCACCGCCGCAGCCCTGGCCCGGCTGGCCGGCGAGCACCGGGACACGGCGATGGCCGGCCGCACCCTCGCCCTGCAGGCGGTGCCCACCACCTTCGGCCTCAAGGCGGCGGGCTGGCGGCAGCTGGTCCTCGACGCGGACGAGCGCCTCGCCCGGATCTCGGACGGCGGCCTGCCGGTGTCCCTCGGCGGAGCCGCCGGAACCCTCGCCGGATACCTGGAGTACGCCCGGATCGACGGCGCGGCGGAGCAGGACCCGGGCGCGTACCTGGACCGGCTGGTCGAGGCGTACGCCGCCGAGACGGGGCTGGCCCGCCCCACCCTGCCCTGGCACGTGCTGCGGACCCCGGTCGCGGACCTCGCGGCGGCGCTCGCCTTCACCGCCGGCGCCCTCGGGAAGATCGCCGTCGACGTGCAGAACCTGGCCCGTACGGAGGTCGGCGAGGTCGCCGAGCCCGCGGTGGCCGGCCGCGGCAGCTCCTCGGCCATGCCTCACAAGCGCAATCCGGTGCTGAGCACGCTGCTGCGCAGCGCGGCGCTCCAGGTACCGGTGCTGGCGGCGGGACTGGTGCAGTGCCTGGTCTCGGAGGACGAGCGGTCCGCCGGCGCCTGGCACGCCGAGTGGCAACTGCTGCGCGAGGCGCTGCGGTTGGTCGGCGGCGCGGCCCACACCGCGGTCGAGCTCGCGGAGGGGCTGACGGCACGGCCCGAACGGATGCGTGACAACCTGTTGCTGACGGGCAGCCAGGTGGTGTCGGAGCGGATCGCGGCGGTGCTGGCGCCGGAGCTGGGCAAGGCGGCGGCGAAGCAGCTGCTGACCCGGGTCTCCGCCGCGGCGGAGGAGAGCGGGCGGCCGCTGCACGAGCTGCTCGCCGGCGAGACGGTGCTCCAAGGGCGCTGGAGCGGTGCGGAGTTGGCCGCTCTGTGCGATCCGGCGACGTACACCGGGGGTGCGGGGGCGCTGGTGGACCGGGCACTGAAGCCGTCGAACTGACGCTTGAGTTCGAACTGTACTGAACTGTATAGTTCAACGTGTCAGTTCGAGACGCCGAGCAGAAAGCCGAGGAGCCATGACGCCGCCCGCACGTCCCGCAGCCGGACGCTGGATCGAGGACTGGGACCCCGAGAACGAGGAGTTCTGGCAGCGGACCGGGAAGCGGATCGCCCGCCGCAACCTGGTCCTCTCGGTCCTCTCCGAGCACATCGGCTTCTCGGTCTGGAGCATGTGGTCCGTCCTCGTGCTCTTCATGTCGCCCGCGATCGGCCTGGGCTTCACCCCCGCCGAGAAGTTCCTCCTCGTCGTCGTCCCCACCCTCGTCGGCGCCGCCTTACGGCTCCCCTACAGCCACGCGGTCACCCGCTTCGGCGGCCGCAACTGGACCGTCTTCGCCTCCGGGATCCTGCTCGTCCCCGCCCTCGCCGCCCTGTGGTTCGTCCAGCGGCCCGGCACCCCCCTGTGGGTGTTCCTGCTGATCGGGGCGACCGGCGGAGTCGGCGGCGGCAACTTCGCCTCCTCGATGACCAACATCACCGCCCTCTTCCCGCAACGCCACCAGGGCTGGGCCCTCGGCATCAACGCGGGCGGCGGCAACCTCGGCGTCGCCGCCATCCAGCTGATCGGCCTCCTCGTCATCGCCACCGCCGGCAGCACCCACCCCGCGTACGTCATCGCCGTCTACATCCCGCTGATCGTGCTGGCCGCGCTCCTCGCCGCCTGGAAGATGGACAACTTCACGGCCGTCCGCAGCGCCCCCGGCGCCCAGCGCGAGGCCGCCCGCAACCCGCACACCTGGTGGATATCCCTCCTCTACGTCGGCACCTTCGGCTCCTTCATCGGCTACGGCTTCGCCTTCGGCCTCGTCCTGCAGAGCCAGTTCGGCGCCACCCCCCTCCAGTCCGCCTCCTACACCTTCCTCGGCCCGCTCCTCGGCTCCCTGTTCCGGCCGCTCGGCGGACTGCTCTCCGACCGGTGGGGCGGCGCCCGGGTCACCCTGCTCACCTTCCTGGCGATGGCCGCCGGCACCGGCGTCCTGCTCACGGCCTCCGCGAAGGGCTCGTACGGACTGTTCGTCGGCGGGTTCACCGCCCTGTTCGTCCTGACCGGCATCGGCAACGGCTCCACCTACAAGCTGATCCCCGCCGTCTTCGCCCGGCAGGCCCAGGAGCAGGTCACCTCCGGCCAGGACGCGGAGGCCGCCTTCGCCCGCGCCCGCCGGCTCTCCGGCGCGGTCATCGGCATCGCCGGCGCCGTCGGCGCCCTCGGCGGGGTCGGCGTCAACCTGGTCTTCCGCAGCGCCTACAGCGGCCCCGCGCCCTCCGGCGAACCCGCCTTCCTCGCCTTCCTCGGCTTCTACGTGGTCTGCGTCCTCGTCACCTGGGCGGTCTACCTGCGCCGCAGCGCCCCGGCCGGAACCTCCGGCGGCGGCCGGCCCCGCACCGCGACCGCCGAGCCGGCCCGAGCGGAGGCCACCCGTGTCTGAGACCGCCACCGCCACCGTCACCACCCACTGCCCCTACTGCGCCCTCCAGTGCGGCACCCGGCTCACCCGCGCCACCGGCCCCGCCGACGGCCCCGCCACCGGCCGCACCGGCCCCGGCGCCCGCACCACCGTCCACCCCGACCCGGCCTTCCCCGTCAACCAGGGCGGCCTGTGCCAGAAGGGCTGGACCGCCCCCGCCCTCCTCGACACCCCCGGCCGCATCACCCGCCCCCTCGTCCGCGGCGCCGACGGCGTCCTCGCCCCCACCGACTGGGACACCGCCCTCGACCTGATCGCCGGCCGGCTGCGGGCGCTCCGCGACGAGCACGGCCCCGACGCGGTCGGCGTGTTCGGCGGCGGCGGCCTCACCAACGAGAAGGCCTACCAGCTCGGCAAGTTCGCCCGCGTCGCCCTCGGCACCAGCCAGATCGACTACAACGGCCGGTTCTGCATGTCCTCGGTCGCCGCCGCCGGTTCCGCCGCCTTCGGCCTCGACCGCGGCCTGCCCTTCCCCGTCACCGACCTCGCCTCC
The DNA here is from genome assembly GCF_051550185.1 of Streptomyces pallidus (ex Mingjun et al. 2026). Lineage (NCBI taxonomy): Bacteria > Bacillati > Actinomycetota > Actinomycetes > Kitasatosporales > Streptomycetaceae > Streptomyces > Streptomyces pallidus (ex Mingjun et al. 2026). The sequence goes on from NZ_CP196181.1 coordinate 3,864,744, forward strand.
GCCGACGTCGTCCTGCTCGCCGGCGCCAACCCGGCCGAGACCATGCCCCCGCTGATGCGCCACCTGAGCCGGGCCCGGCTGATCGTCATCGACCCGCGCCGCACCCCCACCGCCGAGACCGCCGCCCTGCACCTCCAGCCCACCCCCGGCACCGACCTCGCCCTCGCCCTCGGTCTGCTGCACCTCGCCGTCACCGAGGGCCACACCGACCGGGAGTACCTCGACAAGCGCACCACCGGCTTCGAATCCGCCTGGCGGCGGGCCGCCGCCTGGTGGCCCGAGCGGGTCGAGCGGGCCACCGGAGTCCCCGTTGCCGAGATGCGCGAGGCGATCGCCCTCCTGGCCGGCGCCGAGCGGGCGTACGTCCTGACCGGGCGCGGCGCCGAGCAGCACAGCAAGGGCACCGACACCGTCGCCGCGTTCATCAACCTCGCCCTCACCCTCGGCCTGCCCGGCCGCGAGGGCAGCGGCTACGGCTGCCTCACCGGCCAGGGCAACGGCCAGGGCGGCCGCGAACACGGCCAGAAGGCCGACCAGCTCCCCGGCTACCGGATGCTCACCGACCCCGAAGCCCGCGCCCACGTCGCCGCCGTCTGGGGCGTCGACCCCGACACCCTGCCCGGCCCCGGCCGCAGCGCCTACGAACTCCTCGACGCCCTCGGCACCGGCGGCGGGCCCCGCGCCCTGCTCGTCTTCGGCTCCAACCCGGTGGTCTCCGCGCCCCGCGCGGCCCGCATCGCCGACCGGCTGGCCTCGCTCGACCTGCTCGTCGTCGCCGACTTCGTACCCTCCGAGACCGCCGAGATGGCCGACGTCGTCCTCCCCGTCACCCAGTGGGCGGAGGAAGAGGGCACCATGACCAGCCTCGAAGGCCGCGTCCTGCGCCGCCGCCGGCTCCTCACCCCTCCCGGCGAGGCCCGCAGCGACCTGGACGTGCTCCGCGGCCTCGCCGTCCGGCTCGGCCAGGACCCCGGCCGCTTCCCCACCGCACCGCGCGAGGTCTTCGACGAGCTGCGCCGGGCCTCCCGCGGCGGGCGCGCCGACTACTCCGGCATCAGCTACGAGCGGCTCGACGCCGGCGAAGCCCTGCACTGGCCCTGCCCCGCGACCCCCGACGGGACCGCCCCGCACCCCGGGACACCGCGGCTGTTCCTCGACGCCTTCGCCCACCCCGACGGCCTCGCCCGGTTCGCCGAGGTCGAGCACCGCGACGCCGCCGAGACCCCCGACCCCTCCTACCCGCTGTACGCCACGACCGGCCGGGTCCTCGCGCACTACCAGTCGGGCGCCCAGACCCGTCGGGTCCCCGAACTCTCGGCCGCCGCCCCCGAGCCCTTCGTCGAGATCCACCCCGACACCGCCGCCCGGCTCGGCCTGGCCGAGGGCGCGGCCGCCGAGGTCGCCTCCGCCCGCGGCAGCACCACCGCCCGGGTCCGCCTCGTCCCCTCGCTGCGCACCGACACGGTGTTCCTGCCGTTCCACTTCGCGGGGGCCGGGCGCGCCAACCTGATCACCTCGGACGCCCTCGACCCGCGCAGCCGGATGCCCGAGTTCAAGGTGTGCGCGGTCCGGGTCGGGCCCGCCCCCGAAGCCGCCGGCCGCGACGACGCCGGAGCCGGGCTGTGAGCGCGGGCGAGGTGCTGGTCGTCGGCGGCGGCAGCGCCGCCCACCGGCTCGCGGAACGGCTGCACCACCACGGCCACCGCGGCGGGATGACGGTGCTCGGCGCCGAACCGCGGGCCCCGTACCACCGGGTGCTGCTGGGCTCCGTCCTCGACGGCACCCTGCCCGCCGCCGCCCTCGCCCTGCCCGAACTGCCCGGGGACGTACGCGTGCGCACCGGGACCACCGTGACCCGCATCGACCGCCGGCGGCGCCTCGCGTACGCCGACGACGGCTCGGTCCACCGCTACGACACGCTGGTCCTGGCCACCGGCGCCCGCCCGAGCGTCCCCCTGATCCCGGGACTGCCCCGGCCCGGCGGGACCGAGGGCGTCCTGGCCCTGCGCACCCTCGCCGACGCCGAACACGTGCTGCGGGCCGCGCCCGACGCCCGCCGCACCGTCGTCCTGGGCGCCGGACTGCTCGGCGTCGAGGCGGCCGCCGCCCTGCGCCGGGCCGGCCACGAGGTGGCCCTCGTCCACCGCGGGCCGCACCCCCTGCACCGGCACGTCGACGCCACCGCCGGCGCCCTGCTCGGCCGGCGCCTGGCCGAGCAGGGCGTCGAGCTCCACACCGGCCGCCGCGCCACCGGGTACTGCTCCGGCAAACTCACCCTGGACGACGGCAGCGTGCTGGCCGCGGACACCCTGCTGCTGTGCACCGGGGCCGTGCCCGAGACGGAACTCGCCCGTCGGGCCGGGCTCACCGTCCGCTCCGGGATCGTCGTCGACGGCCGGCTGCGCACCGACGACCCGCGGATCCACGCCATCGGCGACTGCGCGGAGCACCCCGGGGACACCGCGGGGCACCTCGAACCCGCCTGGGAGCAGGCCGAGTCGCTGGCCCGGCAGCTGACCGGGACCGCCGCGCCGGAACACCGCGGCACCCGCCGGATCACCCGGCTGCGGGTGCCCGGCATCGACCTGGTCCGCCTGGGCCCCGACCCGGCACCGCCGGGCGCCGGTCCCGCCACGGCCGGCGGGTCCGCGGGCTCCGGTTACCCAGCGGGCTCCGGGAGCTCCGAGGGCGCCGGGAGGTCGGCGGGCTCCCCCGGTCCCGAGGCCTCCGGCGACGGCACCGAGGTGATCACGCTCACCGACCCGGCCCGCGGCCGCTACGCCCGCCTCACCCTGCACGACCAGCACATCACCGGCGCCGTCTTGCTCGGCCTGCCGCGGGCCATCGCCGCCGTCAGCCGGCTGTACGAGCGGGATCTGCCCGTACCGTCCACCGGGCGCCTGGAGTTCCTGCTCGGCATCCCGCCGGCCGAGCCCGGCGCGGACGAGCTCCCCGACGACGCCGTCGTCTGCCGCTGCAACAACGTCACCAAGCACGCCGTCACCGAGGCCTGCCGGGCCGGCGCCGCCGACGTGGAGGAGGTCGCCGCGGCGACCCGCGCCACCACCGGCTGCGGCGGCTGCACGAGCGCCGTGCGCTCGCTGTGCGGCCTGGTCCGAACCGGGAGCAGCCCGTCATGACGAACGCCCCCCGCACTCCCCGCACCCTCGTCCTCGCCGGCCACGGCATGGCCGGCCACCGCCTCGTGGAGGAACTGCGCGCCCTCGACCCGGCCGGGTCCTGGCGGGTCGTGGTCCTGGCCGAAGAACCCCGTCCCGCGTACGACCGGGTCGCCCTCTCCTCGTACCTCGACGGCCGCAGCGCCGCCGACCTCGGCCTGCCCGCGCCCGGCCTGTCCACGGACCCGCGGGTGGAGGTGCGGCTCGCCACGGCCGTCGCCTCCATCGACCGCGCCGCCCGTACGGTGACCACCACCGCCGCCGACACCATCGGCTACGACGCCCTGGTCCTGGCCACCGGCTCCAAGCCGTTCATCCCGCCCGTACCGGGCCACGACCTGCCCGGCTGCTTCGCCTACCGCACCCTCACCGACCTCGACGCGATCCGCGCGGCGGCCGTGCCGGGCCGCCCCGGCGTGGTCATCGGCGGCGGACTCCTCGGCCTGGAAGCGGCCAACGCGCTCCGGCTGCTCGGCATGGAGCCGCACGTGGTCGAACTCGCCCCGCGGCTCATGCCGCTCCAGGTCGATGCGGCCGGCGGCGACGTCCTCGGACGACGGATCGCAGAACGCGGACTCCACGCCCACTGCGGAGTCGCCACGGCATCCGTCCAACCGGGCCCCGACGGCCGCGCCTCCGCAGTGGCCCTGGCGGACGGCACCGCCCTGGAAGCATCCGTGGTGATCTTCTCGGCGGGCGTACGCCCCCGCGACGAACTGGCCGCCCCGGCCGGCCTGGCCACGGGCGAACGCGGCGGCTTCCTGGTGGACCCCCTGTGCCGCACGGCCGACGACCGCGTCTGGGCGATCGGCGAGTGCGCGGCCGTGTCGGGCCGCTGCTACGGCCTGGCCGCACCCGGCTACCGCATGGCCGAGTCAGTGGCCCGCCAACTCCTCGACCTGCCCGCGGCCCCCTTCGGGCAGGTGGACATGTCCACCCGCCTGAAGCTCCTCGGCGTCGAGGTGGCCAGCTTCGGCGACGCCCACGCCGGCACCGCGGGCTCCCTGGAACTGAGCCGCCTGGACGAAACGCAGGGCACGTACGCGAAGCTCGTCCTGGACGCCGACTGCCGCACCCTCCTGGGCGGCATCCTGGTCGGCGACGCCCGGGCCTACGCCGACCTCCTCCCCTTCGTGGGCCGCCCGGCCCCCTCGACCGCCCACCGCCTCCTGTCCCCGGCCTCCTGACCCGCGCCGGCGCCGCCCTCGGCGTCGCCGTACCCGTGGACGTACGGATCGGACCGTGCCCCGGACGCCGAGAACGGACTGGTCTTCACGTACTCCGCGGTGCCGACCGGGCGCTGACACCGCACACAGATCCGCCCGCCCCTCAGGCCGCCCCGACCCCGGACAGCAGCGCGTGCAGCCGCCGCAGCACACGGGCCAGCGCACGGACGTGCGTCCACCGCCCGAACGGCGAGTCGGCCGGCCCCTCGCGCAGCACGGCGTTCCACTCGTCCAGCACCCGCACCACATCCGCACTGTCGAGGGCGGCGGCCTCGGGGAACCACAGGTCCCCGTACACCTGCAGATCGACCGCGATCCCGGCGATCTCGCCGTCAGCCGGCTTCTGCTCGAACGGCACGAGGGCCCGCGCGATCAACCGCGCCCCCGCATCCAGCTCGGCCTGCTCGATACCCGCCATGTGTGCTCCCCACGGTGAATTTCGTTGACTGCTGCCACCGATCAGCCTGGCGCGGCACCAACCGTTCGGGAATGACCGTTTGTTGTACTTCCGTTGTACTTGTGTCCCCCACCCCCGCCCGAAGTGCTTTGATGAGGGTGGGAAGGGAGCGGCGTGTGGCGACAGTGCACCACTGGACCGGGCTGGAGGCCAAGGCACTCCGGCTCGCGTTACGGCTGAGCGTCCGCGCATTTGCCGAACACCTCGGTGTCGGCGTGCGGACCGTCTCCAAATGGGAGAAGCTCCAGGCGTTAACCGACCCCCGCCCGGACACCCAGTCGATCCTCGACACCGCTCTGGTCCGTGCGGATACGGCCGCCCACCTGCGGTTCGAGACGTTCCTGTCCGAGGCCGGACGCCCCCGGACGGAAACCGCAGACCGACGGCTGACACCCGCAGGTCCGCTGGCCTGGGAATACGAATCCTGGGCCGATGACCTGGACCGGGTCGTGGTGGCCCTCTCCCAGCAGGACTTCACGTTTGCCGACAGCCTGCTCAGCCGGTGGCTGAGCCGCTTCAAGAACCTCGAGCTGGACGAGAAGGGCCTGTATTTGTTCGCCCGCTCGACCGCCTTGCTCGGCGACCTCCGGCGTTACCAGGGGACTCTCGTCGGACCGCTGTCCGCCCAGCACTTCTATGTGGGTGCACGCGCCGTCTTCACGCAGCTCGGTATCCCCCGCCGTGTAGCCCAGCTCGACCTGTCTCTCACGGTTGTCATGGAGATGTCCGGCAGGCTGGAAACTGCTGCTCGCGCCTACGAAACGTTGGCTGTCGACGACCGGCTTTCTCCCCGCGACCGCGCGAGGGCCCGGTTGTGGGTGGGAACCGCGCTGAGCAAGGACGGTCGACACGACTACGCGACGCGTGTCATGACAGCCGCGACCCGCGACTTCGAAGACCTCGCTGAACCCGACGACTGGTCGGTGGCCCACCAGAAACTTGCCCTCGCCCGCCGCGGCGCCGGAGATCTCACCGCCGCGCTGCGGCTTCTGGACGTCGCCTGCACCACGGGCACCGGGCGATCCCCGATGCAACGGGTGCAGCTCATCACCGCTCAAGCCCACATCCTGCGCACTGATCCCGCCACCCGTGACGAGGGGCTCCGCCTTCTCGATGAAGCGTCACGGATCGCCGCACAGTCCGACCTCGGACATCAACTACGTAGCATCGAGGCCATCAGACGGACGTGCGAGGGGGCTTTCAAACCTCTACACCACCGAGCAGGGAGCAGCGAGTGGCAGACGTACGACCGCAGGAACTCAGCGAAGAGCAGCGGCGGGCCGGGCAACTGATCTGGGACTACCACCACCTGCGTCACGAACTCCGTCCGTGCGACGCGGCCATTGCGTTGGGCTGCAACGACCTCGGCGTCAGCACCTATGCCGCCCACCTGTACGAGGCCGGGCTCTTCCCCACCCTCGTGTTCACCGGCGGCAACAGCGCGGCCACCAGCAGCGTGTTCCCCCGTGGCGAGGCCGTGCACTTCCACGAACGCGCCCTCGCGCTCGGCGTACCCGCCCACGCGATGCTGCTGGAGCCGAAGGCCGCGAACACCGGGCAGAACATCGCGTACGCGCGTGAGGCGCTCGCCGCCGCCGGGGTCCGGCCCCGTTCCGTGCTGCTGATCTCCATGCCGTACATGGAGCGACGGGCTTTCGCCACGTGCCGCGAGCAGTGGCCCGAGGTCGCCGTGGTGTGCGCTTCCGACCCGTTGTCCTTCGACGCCTACCTCAAGGGCATGGGCGACGAGGAGTCCGTGATCAGCATGATGGTCGGCGACCTGCAACGGGTGATCGAGTATCCGCGGCAGGGCTTCGCCATCGCCCAGGACGTCCCCGAGGACGTGCACGCCGCGTACGAGTCGCTCGTACGCGACGGCTTCACCAGCCATCTCATCAGCATCTGACCAGTCGGAGGGCGGGCCGTGCCCAGGCGTGACTACGAGGACGATCCGGACGCTCCGGAGGCGAACAGCCTGGTGCCGGCGGCGTCGGCGGTCGTCGTGGACGACGAAGGCCGGGTTCTGTTGCAGCGGCGCACCGACAACGGGGTGTGGGCGCTGCCCGGCGGGAAGATGGAGCTGGGAGAGTCCATCGGGGAATGCGCGGTCAGGGAGACGTGGGAGGAGACCGGAATCCGGGTGGAGATCACCGGCATCGTCGGGACGTACACCAACCCGGGGCACGTGTTCGCGTACGACGACGGCGAGGTGCGGCAGGAGTTCTCCATCTGCCTGCTCGCGCGGCCGACCGGCGGAGCGCTCCGGACGTCGGACGAGTCGTTCGAGGTTGCATGGTTCACTCCTGGGGAAGTGGACAGCCTTCCCATGGTGGCGAGCATTCGCAAGCGCCTCGATGACTGGCGTGCGGCGAAGGGACCTGTGGTGCGCTGACGGACGTCGACCGCCGACCGCCGGCCGACCACCTCGTGACGTTCGCGGCCCCGCCCGGGGCACGACCCCACCCTCCGGGTTCGGTGGGAACCCGGAGGGCGGGGCGGGGTGGGGCGGAGCGTGCCGGTGGGGCGGCGGGGGCGTATGGGGGGCGTCAGACGGTTTCGGCGACCTTGCGGTCCTCCGAGCCCGTGGAGCCGGCGGCGGCCGCCGCGGCGGCGGCCTTGGCGGCCTTGGCCTTGCGGGAGCTGGAGAAGCGGCGGGTGATCGGGGCTTCGACCCAGGCGTACAGGGCCCAGGAGAGGAGCACGCTGACGACCGCCTGGGCGGCGATCAGGGCGATGCCGACCGGGGTCGAGAAGAGCTCCTCGCCGAGCAGCTTCCTGGAGTAGGCCAGGACGATGTAGTGGACGAGGTAGAAGGCGAAGGAGATCTCGCCGAGCCAGATCATGAACCGGTTGTTGAACGGCGTCGGCTTGCTCTCGGCGTCGCGCGAGGCGAAGGCCGCGATCATCAGGACGATCGGGATGAGGGTCACCGCGCGCTGGGCGTACAGGTGCTCCACGTTCAGGGCGATCGCGTAGCTGACGGCGAGGAGGACGGCCGACGCCGTCATGCCGATGTTGCGCCAGCGGCCGGTCATCACGGCGCGGGCGACGAGGATGCCGAGCGCGAAGTCGAGCAGGCGCACGGGCGGCAGGACGTACGCGAACCAGTACTGAACCGTGGAGGTGCCGTCGGCGCCGGGCATCTGCATGCCGCCGCCGGGGATCACCGCGTAGGTCAGCGTCGGGGTGAGGAAGACGGCGGCCATGACGCCCGCGATCCAGTACTTCAGCTTCGCCGGGTCGATCTTCCTGATGAACAGGATGAGCAGGGGGAAGGCGAGGTAGAAGATCGCCTCGGCGCCGAGGGACCAGCTGGGCGGGTCCACGCTGAAGTTGGTCGCGAAGTCGGGCACCCACACCTGGAGCATGAACAGGTTGACCACGGCCTGCCAGGGCTCGGTCATGACCGCCGCGAACGTGACGAGGGCGAGCCCCCAGGTGATCACGTAGTTCGGGTAGATCTTGACGAAGCGGCGGCGCCAGAACGCGCGGAAGGTGTCCTTCTCGCGGGCCGACCAGGTCAGGACGAAGCCGCTGAGCACGAAGAAGAAGGTGACGCCGAGGGCGCCGGCCTGGGAGACGTACGTGGCGAACTGGTCGTTCGCGGTGTTGCTCTCGAAGAGCCGGATCCACGGCACGCCGAGGGAGGCGTGGTAGAGGAAGACCAGGAGGGCCGCGGGGAAGCGGAGACCGGTCAGGGAGTCGAGCCTGGGCAGTCTCACAGGTCTGGAACCCTCCGTTCCATTCATGGACATGACAACGAACTCCTTCTCGGGAAAGGGTGGTGCGGGCGGAGTGCGCGGGTCCGGGCCGCCGCGGCGGTTCCGTACGGGCGTCGCGGGTACGGCCGGCCCGGACTCGCGAGTGCTTCACACGGGCTGCCTAGTCGCGGATGACGGTCTTGGTCCGCATCAGGAACTCGCCGAGGTAGCTGTCGTGCGGAACGCCCGGGCGGATCCAGTACGTCGGGTGGTCGCCCAGGTAGAGGTTGCTGACGGTGGGCTCCTGCAACAGCTCGTCGATGAGCTCCTCGTCCTGCGTGAACGCGGTCAGCACCAGCGAGTTGCGCAGCGGGCCGATGCCGTCCGCGGGCGACCACGGGGCCACCCACACGCAGGGGAAGGGCAGTTCGATGCCGGCCTGGTCGGCGTCGGGCCGGTCGAGCTGGTGCACCGAGGGGCGCAGGACGGCGCTGCCGTCGCCGAGCTCCTCCACGATGCCGTCGCCGCCGAGGTGCGCGGTGGTCCCCGCCGCCCGGGAGAGCAGGAACTTCTCCAGCTTGCGGGCACCCTCCACCGGCTGCACCGCCAGGACCGCCTTCTCGTCCTCCGGCGGCAGGCTCGGGATCTCCGCCAGCCGCTCGGCGATGGCCCGCGCCAGCGGCGCCGGATCCCCGTCGATCAGCACGGTGGTGGCGTTGATGCAGGCCACGCCGCCCTGGTGGCTGATGGAGTCCACGATGACGTCCAGGTGGTCCCGCCAGTCGACGTCGGCCGGGATCAGCATCTTCGAGCGGCCCGGGCCCTGCGGCAGCACACGGGTCCCCGCGTACTTCCGCACGACCTCGTCGCCGCCGTACACGAGCCCGTAGTCGGCGCTGCGCAGGATCTCGTCCGCCGCCTCGTAGTCCGTGGGCAGCAGCACGACCTGGTCGGTGCCGAAGCCGGCCGCCCGCAGCGCGGAGATCAGGCGGTGCGGGGTGAACGGCTCGCGCCGGGAGGGGCGTACGGCCACCCGGTAGCCCATGGCGAGGGCCTCGACCCACAGCGAGTGCGGGCCGGGGTGGTTGCCGGCGGCGTGCACCGCGAAGACGTCGCCCTTGCGGGTCCACACGGCGCTGCCGCGCCGGGTCCCCTCGGCCCGCCAGTCGTCCACGGCACCGGTCGGCCGGGCCTGGTAGGCGGCGACCGGCGCCACCTCGGTGGCCTCGATGATGGCGGCGGTCGCCGCCTGCACGACACCGATCGGCACGCCGGAGACGCGCGCGACGGTGCGCTCGTACTCGGCGAACGTGAGGCCGTCGATGGTCTCCTCGGCGAAGATGCGCCCCGCCCGGGCCAGTGCCTCGGTGCGCTCGGCGGTCGGCATCGTGCGGGCCTTGCGCAGCGCGTCCATCGCGCGGGTCACGAACAGCTTCGGGACCAGGCTGAGTTCGGCGAGCGGCGCACCCGTCACGTCGGTGACGGTCATGCGCTTGCGCGCGCGGAAGGGTCCGGCGGGCCCGAGCGCGTCGAGCGTGATCAGGCCGGCACTCATTAATAGACCCCTTCGATGACGGTCTCGTTGTCGAACTCCTGGACCGGGGCGATGTCCGCGACGGAGTCGCCGATCTGCCAGACGCCCTCGGGGGCCGGCACGCGGGTCGCGTAGTCGCGCTCCAGGTTGTTCGGCATGAACAGGCTCTTGCTGACGTGGTGCATGACGACCTGGCCGCGCTCGCCGTACGCGACGGTCTCGCGGGTCTCGGGGTCGACGACGTCGAAGACCATGTGCGGGGCGAACGGGTCGTAGACGCACGGGTCGTCGTCGGTCAGGCCCGGGCGCTCGCTCGCGTTGCCGAGGATCATCGTCGATCCGTAGCCGCTGTACAGGTGGGCCTTCGGGAAGACCTCGGTGCGGTAGAGGTAGCGGGTGTCGGCGTCCATCTGCGTGCCGACCCAGTTGATCGCCTTGACCTTCTCGTCGATGAGCTTGGCCAGGTCGGGGCGGCGCGCGAGGCGCTCCAGCACCGGCGGGGTGCACATCAGGACGCCGATGTCCTGGGTCTGCAGCAGGAACGCCACCTGGTCGACGATGTGCTCGGCGTAGGCGCCGGCCTCGGCGGTCTTGCCGTCGGCGATGAGCTTCTTCACCCAGCGCGGGTCGAGGTCGACGGTGAAGGCGAGGCCGCCGCGGAAGGCGGTCTGCCGCTTGATCACGTCACCGACCATGTGCGGGCCGGTCGGGGCGACGACGAGCCAGTTCACGTCCTGCGGGACGCCGTGGCGGTCGAGCTGGCCGCTGCTCCAGGCGAGCAGGCGGTCCAGCCACTCCTTGAGCAGGACGATGCGCTTGGGCGCGCCGGTGGTGCCGCCGCTCTCGTAGACGCCGACGACGTCCGGCCGCTCTCCGTAGCCGCGGGGTATGAGGTCCTCGGCCCGGACGTCGCGCAGCTCGTTGGCCAGGTTCGGGAACTTCTTCAGGTCGTCGAATCCGGTGATGTCGGTCAGCGGGTCGAACCCGAGAGTTCCTGCGCGTTCCAGCCAGAACGGCGAACCCGTTTCCGGGGAGAAATGCCACCGCAGGGCGGCGCGCAGGAATTCGTCGGGGTCCGGCTGGGTGTCGAGTGGGAATTCCAGCAGGGGGTCAACGGTGGACACAATGCTCCTTCCGGGTACGGAGTAACGCCGTACTCTTCGCATCGTGCGCCGGTCCGCGGGAGCCGGTCCACGCAATTCGGCCGAGTCCGTCAACTGCCCGTGTCAGGCCAGCCGGACGCCCGCGGCCGGGTTCGCAGCGTCGCCTTCGGGAAGCTCGTCGATTTCCATCCCGAAGTGGCTGCGGTACGCGTCGAGGAGGGCTTCGGAGGTCTCCAGCTCCTCGACCGTGCGCTCGCCGCCCTCGATCCTGACCAGGCGCTCGCCCTTCAGCGTGACCCGGCCGCCGTCGGCGAGCGGCAGGGAGCAGAACAGCTCCTGCAGGAACGGCGAGTCCGGGCTGCTGCGCCACCACCACAGGGTGGGCCCGAAGTCGGCGAGGCGGCAGGGCCGGTCGTCGATCCGGTAGAGCGGGCGGCCGTCGAGGGACACGTCGAAGCCGCCGGCCTCCGCCGGTGCCACCAGGTACCCGCCGTGCGGGTCCTGCTGCAGGTCGGGGTCGTTCAGGCGGAGCGGGCGGCGGCTGTTGCGGCCGAAGCCGGCGTCCACCAGCCAGGGCTCGCCGTCCAGGGTGACGCGCAGCGCCAGGTGGCACATGGCCGGGCCCAGCCCGTCCGGCCGGTACACCCGGCCCGGGAGGACCTCGACGGCGTATCCGAGGGAGGTCAGGAGCACGCCGAAGGCGGAGTTGACCTCGTAGCAGCCGCCGCCGCGGCGCTGCCGCACGATCTTGTCGACGGCCTCCTCGCCGAGGTGGATCTCCCGGCCGAGGTGGTAGTCGATGTTTTCGAACGGAACGGACAGGACGTGCCGCTCCTGGAGGTGGGAGAGGCCCTCCAGATCGGCTTTACCGGGCCTCTTCGCGCCAATCCGATCGAGATATCGCGCCACTTCCGCGTCGTCCAGCATCGTATTCTCCTCGACCATTCGAACCGGGCAGCGTACGCCGAATGAAAATACACGGCCACCCGGAGCCGTCCCGTCGATCTGACGGACAAAGCGGTACCTGACAGAGTGCCCCGCCACTTGTTGCCGGCCCCTCGCGCGGTTACCAGCATCGGATGGTCCAGAGTCATCCGACGCGGCATTCGATCAGTCGGTGTGACTGCCCGCCCGCCGATGACGATGGAGAACCCACGGCCATGGCACCTTCCGCCGCCCACAGCCCTTCGCCGGAGACCGGGGACGTGCTGGCCCGCACCACCGCCGGCGTGGTCGCCGGCGAGCGCGCCGGACGGCTTTCCGTCTTCCGGGGCGTCCCGTACGCCCGACCTCCGGTCGGGGAGCTCCGCTTCGCCTCACCGCGCCCGCCCGCCGCCTGGGAGGGGGTGCGCGACGCGACCGCGTTCGCGCCCGAATCCCTCCAGCCGATCATCCGGGACAGCTCCGAGGACTCCCTGTACGCCAACGTCTGGACGCCGGGCACCGGCGCGGACGACGCCCGCCCGGTCCTCGTCTACATCCACGGCGGCGGCTGGATGGTCGGCGGCGGCAGCCTGCCCGTGTACGACGGGGCGCGCCTGGCCGACCGCGGCGACCTGGTCGTCGTCACCTTCAACTACCGCCTCGGCGCGCTCGGGTTCGGCCTCCACGAGGAGTTCACCGACCCGGAGACGGGCGGCTTCGCCAACTGGGGGCTGCAGGACCAGGCGGCGCTGCTGCGCTGGGTGCACGCCAACGCGGCCGCGTTCGGCGGCGACCCCGACAACATCACCGTCGCCGGCACCTCGGCCGGCGGATCGAGCACCTGGCAGCTCGCCCTGCTGCCCGAACTGCGCGACGTCATCCGCCGGATCGTCCCGATCAGCGTCTGCCACGTGTGGGACCCGTCCACCTCGCTGACCCCGGCCGACGCCCGCACCGCGTACGAGTCCCTCGCCCGCCGGTTCGGCACGACCGTGACGGGGTTGCGCGAGGTCCCCGCCAAGGACCTCATGTACGCCTGGGAGGAGCTGTTCGGCGGGCTGCCCGGCGACCGCGCGATCGGCAGCGGCCGCGAGTTCCGCGGCCCCGTCGTCGACGGCCGCTGGGTGAGCGCCTTCGACTGGGAACTGCCCACCCCCGAGGTGCCGGTGATGGCGATCCACACCCGCACCGAGGGCTCGTTCTACACCGGCCCCTGCCCGCCGCAGCCGACCCCGACCCCGCCGCCCGCCGACTCGGCCGAGCTGCGCGAGGCCGTGCGCGGCGTGCTGGACAAGGGCGCGGCCAAGGTGACCGACGAGCTGGTGGACGCCTGCATCGCCGCGTACCGGGAGGCCGCCGAGGCCGAGGGGCTCCCGCAGGACCCGCTGTCGCTGTGGACGGAGGTCTGGGGCGACGCGCTGTTCCGCTACCAGATCGTGCGGCTGTCCGAGCGGCACGCCCGGCACGGGAAGACCCCGCAGTACGTGATGGAGTTCGCCCACCCGGTGCGCGCCCCGCACCACGGCACCCCGCACGAGGCGACCTCGCCGTTCCTGTTCGGCACGTACGCCGACACGGCCGCGATCGCCGCGACCTACCCGGTTCCGGAGACGACTCCCCTGTTCCACGACGGGCCCGTCGAGCGCACCGTGTCCGAGACCTTCATGGACCTGGTCGCCGCCTTCGCCCGCGACGGCGTGCCCGCCGGTCCCGGCCTGCCCGCGTGGCCGGTCTTCGAGCCCGGAACGCCGAGCACGCTGGTCCTCGGCGGTGAGCGGATCACCGAGGTGGCCGGCACGTCCAAGGCCCGGCAGCTGCGGTTCTGGGACGAGTCCGGCTGGGTCCCCCGCACCTGACCTGCCCGCGGCCGCCCTGCCGCCTCCCCGCAGGGCGGCCCCCGCCCCCGGTTACACGAATGAGGTTCTTGTCATGGCAACACTCGAAACACCCGCCGACACCGCGGACGACGCGGTCGCCGGCGCGCCGCCGCAGGCCGCGGAGCACACCCCGCTGAAGAGCTGGCTCGCCGTCGTCTCCGTCGCCGTCGGCATCTTCACCCTGGTCACCGCCGAGCAGCTGCCGATCGGCCTGCTGACCTCGGTCGGCTCCGCGCTGAGCGTCTCCGAGGGCACCGCCGGCCTGATGGTGACCGTGCCCGGTCTGGTCGCGGCGCTGTCCGCGCCGCTGATCCCGGTGGTCGTCGGGCGGATGGACCGCCGCTTCCTGCTGGTCGGGCTGATGACGGTGATGGCCGCCGCCAACCTGATCACCGTGCTCGCGCCGAACTTCGGGGTGCTGCTCGCCTCCCGCGTGCTCGTCGGCGTCACCATCGGCGGCTTCTGGGCCATCGCGGGCGGTCTCGCCTTCCGCCTGGTCCAGCCGGCGGCGGTGCCCCGCGCCACCGCGCTCATCTTCGGCGGTGTCGCCGCCGCCAACGTCCTCGGCGTCCCCACCGGCACGCTGATCGGCGGCCTGGCCGGCTGGCGCACCGCGTTCGCCACGGTCGGTGTGCTCGCCTTCGCCGTCCTCGTCGCCCTGCTGGTGCTGCTGCCGAAGCTGCCCGCCACCCAGCCCGTCAGCGTGCGCGAGCTGATCGGCCAGTTCGGCAACCGCGGCGTGCGCGCCGGCATCATCGCCACCGCCCTGATCGTCACCGGCCACCTGGCCGCGTACACCTACGTCAGCCCCATGCTCCAGCAGCTCTCCGGCATCGACGAGGACCTGATCAGCGTCCTGCTGCTGGGCTTCGGCGTCGCCGGGATCATCGGCAACTTCGTCGCCGGCTCGGCCGTCTCGAAGAGCCTGGGCCGCACCATGACGGTGATCATCGTGGCGCTGGCCGCCGCGATGCTGCTGTTCCCGCTGCTCGGCAAGAGCCAGGCCGGCGGCATCGCCCTGCTGGTCCTGTGGGGCCTGGCCTTCGGCGGCGTCTCCGTCAGCCTGCAGACCTGGATGCTGAAGTACGCGCCCGACGCGATGGAGGCCGCCTCCGCGCTGTGGGTGTCCGTCTTCAACCTGTCGATCGCGCTCGGCGCCCTCGTCGGCGGCCTGATCGTCGACAACGTGCAGCTGACCACCGTCGCCTGGATCGGCGGCGCCGTGGTCCTGCTGACCGCCCTCACCCTCCCCAGCCTGCGCGCTCCCGCCAAGGCAGCGCAGTGAGCCACCCGTTACAGGAAGGAACCTCCGTGTCCGCCACCGACCTGTCCGCACTCGGCGCCGAGCTGCGCGGGCCGCTGCTGCTGCCCGGCACCGACGCGTACAAGGAGGAGACGCTCGGCTTCAACCGGATCCTGCCGGAGAACCGGCCCGCCGCCGTGGTCCTCGCCGACGGCACCGCCGACATCATCGCCGCCGTACGCTTCGCCGCCCGGGCCGGCCTCGCCGTCGCGGTCCAGGCGACCGGCCACGGCACCTCGCTGCCCGCCGACGGCGCGATCCTGATCAACACCCGGAACCTGACGGGCGTCCGGATCGACCCGCGCGCCCGCACCGCCCGCATCGAGCCCGGCGCCCAGTGGCGCCGCGTCATCGAGGAGGCGGCGGCCTTCGGTCTGGCCCCCCTCAACGGCGCCTCCCCGGGCGTCGGCGTGGTCTCGTACACGCTGGGCGGCGGCCTCGGCCCGCTGGGCCGCTCGTACGGCTTCTCCGCCGACCACGTGAAGAACGTCGACCTGGTCACCGCCGACGGCGAGCTGCGCTACGTCTCCCCCGAGGACCACCCGGACCTGTTCTGGGCGCTGCGCGGCGGCAAGGGCAACTTCGGCGTGGTCACCTCCATCGAGATCGGCCTCTTCCCCGTCTCCCGGCTCTACGGCGGCGGCCTCTTCCTGCCCGGCGAGCACATCGAGCAGATCCTGCCGGCCTGGCGGGACTGGACGCTGACCCTCCCGGACGCGATGCAGTCCTCGATCGCCGTGATGCGCTTCCCCGACATCGACGTGCTGCCGGAGCCGGTGCGCGGCCGCTTCCTCGCGCACGTCCGGATCGCCTTCAACGGCTCGAACGAGGAGGGCGAGGAACTCGTCCGCCCGCTGCGGGAGATCGTCCCGCCGGTCCTCGACACCGTCGGCGACATGCCCTACACGCGGGTCGCCGAGATCAACATGGACCCGACCGTGCCCGCCGTGTACTACGAGCGCTCCACCCGCATCCGGGAGCTGGACGACGCCGCCATCGCCACCCTGGTCCCGCTGATCAAGGAGGGGGCCGACTCCGTCCGCCCCGGCGTCGAGCTGCGCCACCTGGGGGGCGCGCTGGGCCGGGAGCCCGAGCACCCCAACGCGCTGCCGCACCGCGACACCGCGTACACGCTGTTCGCCGGCGCCCCGGTGTGGCCCGAACACATCCAGGACGTACGGGAGTTCCAGGAGCGGCTCATGGACACCATGGAGCCGTGGCGCATCGGCGGCCCGTTCCTCAGCTTCATCAGCGCCCTCGAATCCTCGCCCGAGCACCTGCGCTCGGCGTACGACGCGCAGACCTACGCCCGGCTCGTGGCCGTCAAGGACGCCCACGACCCGCAGAACCTGTTCCGGGTGAACCACAACATCCCGCCGACCGGCTGGCGTTCCCGATGACGGGGGGCGCGACGAACGAGGAGAGAAGAGACGACATGCTCAGCGAAGCGATGGTGGACGCGTACCTGGAGCGCATCGGCGCGCGCCGGCCGGAGCAGGCCGACATCCACGCGCTGCGGCACCTCCAGGAGCGCCACGTGCTGTCGGTCCCCTTCGAGAACATCGACTACCACGTGGAGGGCGCCGAGCTGAGCCTGGAGCGCGACTTCCTCTACGAGAAGATCGTCACCCGGCGGCGCGGCGGCGGCTGCTACGAGCTGAACCCGGCCTTCGGCCACCTGCTGGAGGCCCTCGGCTTCGCGGTGGAGATCCTCCCCGGGGCGGTCTTCCTCGGCGGCGAGTTCGGTGCCCCGCTGTGCCACCTGGCGCTGCGCGTCCACGTCGACGGCCAGGACTGGATGGTCGACGTGGGCTTCGGCAAGGGCAGCCGGTTCCCGCTGCCCATCGGCACGGACGAGGTGCAGAAGGACCCGCACGGCGACTTCCGCGTGCTGCGGCCCGCTGAGGGAGGCCTCCAGGTCGAGCTGGACGGGCAGATCCAGTACCGGCTCGACGAGCGCCCGGTGCGGATCGCCGACTTCTACCCGACGCTGTGGTGGTACCGCACGGCGCCGGACTCGGTGTTCCTGCACAACCTCATCGCCTGCCAGCAGAACGAGGACGGCCGCGCCACCGTCAACGGCCGCGAGCTGACCCTCACCACCGCGGACGGCAAGGAGACGGTCCTGCTGGCCGACGACGCGGCGCTGCGGGCCGCGTACGAGGAGCACTTCGGCATCGTGGTCGACACCATGCCGAAGCAGCCGGACGTCGACCCGGCGGTCCGCATCGTCATGCAGATCGACTGACCGCGTATTTCCTCCGCAGGTCCGGCCCCTGTGCCGCATCCCGTACCCCGGGTGCGGCACAGGGGCCTTTTACGGGCCGGCACCGGCCCGGAATTCGACCTGACGGATCAAAAGCTGGTCCATACCGCACAGGAATTCGACGGGCCATCATAGGAATTGAAGCCGCCGCGTTCACCCGCCGGCCCCGGTACCGAAAACCCCCGTTCCGAATTCACTGGGAGAAACTCACATGCGCAAGAGCACCCGTATCAAGGCCGCGGTATTCGCGGGTATCGCCGCGCTCGCCACCGCGACGGCCGTCACGGGCTCGGCGAACGCCGCGGTCGAGGGCGGCAGCGGCTGCCTGACCCTGCCGGGCAGCTGGCGGGTCGTGGACGACAACACCAAGGAGACCTTCCTCGGCAGCTACCACGGCAGCGCCACCGCCACGGCCGGCACCGTCAACTTCTCCTCGCCCAACAACACCACGACCGCCTCGCACGGCGAGTGGAAGCTGACCGGCTGCGGCACCTACTCGGACACCGACACCGCGCTGCTCATCGGCACCGACGGCAAGGCCAACTCCACCATCACCTTCAAGGCCAACATCACCGTCACCGGCCGCACCACCGCCAACTTCGACTTCGCCTACCAGATCCACCAGCTGGACGGCACCCTCGTCACCGGCGGCTCCTCCACCGGCAAGGGCTACCGCATCAACGTCCAGCCCCGCTGACCCACCGCTCCACCCGCCACGCCCCTTCCCCCCTGTGGCGCCCGTACGGGCCCGGCGATCCCCCCGCCGGGCCCGTACGGCTTTCCCCCGGCGGGAGGCACGGAGAACGGGGCCCGCGGTTCGCACACCGGCCGGTGTGCGAACCGCGGGCCCCGCAGCGGTGGTGGGGTGACTCCCCTCAGGAGGGCTCGGACGGCGCCGGCAGCGCCGCCACGACCACCTTGGCCTCGTCCTGCGTGAGCTCGATCTCGAACCGCTCGTCCAGCAGCTCCCGCACCTCCTCGTCCACCACGTACCGGACCTCGACGGTGCCGTCGGCCCGGGTCAGCGTGAGCTTGCGGTGGTTGAGGTTGAGCCGCCAGTCCTCGGCGATCCGCTCCAGGAAGACCCGGCCGGTGAACGGCGAGCTGGAGTGGGTGGAGATGAACCAGTTCGCCACCACGCAGTCGATGTGGTGGTGGGCCTCCGTGGCGTACCAGTACAGGGGGAACCAGCCGTCCTCCCGCTGCAGCCAGAGCACCCACTCCTTGTCCTTGCCCGCCTCGCGCTCCAGCTTGTACACCCATCCGCCCTGGTCGACGACGGTGCCGTCGGCGACCAGGACCGGCTCCAGCGGGCCCTCGTCGCCGAAGCCGACGTCGGCGAGCCACGTCTCGTCGCCGACGGCCACGTGCAGCATGAGGTGGGTCCGCGGCAGCGGCTTCGGCGCGTCCAGGACGGGCCGGGCGTACAGCCGGGTCACCTCGTAGCCGAGCCGCTCCAGCAGGAGCGCGAAGAGCATGTTGTGCTCGTAGCAGTAGCCGCCCCGCCGCCGGCGCAGCAGCTTGTCCTGCATCACCTCGACGTCGAGGTCGATGCCCCGGCCGAGGAGGATGTCGAGGTTCTCGAACGGGATGGTCAGTGCGTGGGCCCGGTGCAGCCGGCGCAGGGTCTCCGCGTCCGGCTCCAGGCGCCCGGTGACGCCCAGGCGGTCGAGGTAGGCCTGGACGTCGAGCCGGTCGGCCTGCCACTGGGCCGGGCTGCCGATGGCGACCATGCTCAGCCCGCCCGCCCGGCCGCGGCGGACTTCTTCTCGCTGTCGAGCATGGCCATGCCCTCGGCGTCGAAGCGGGTGCCGGCGACCCCGTCGGCGGGGACGGCCCGCTCGATCTCGGCGACGTCCTCGGCGGTCAGCTCGATGTCGAGGGCGCCGAGCGCCTCGGTGAGCTGGTCGCGTCGGCGGGAGCCGACGACGGGGACGATGTCCGGGCCCTGGGCCATGGCCCAGGCGATGGCGAGCTGCGAGGTGGTGACGCCCTTGGCCTCGGCCACCTTGCCGAGGGCGGCGACCAGCTGCAGGTTGCGGTCGAGGTTCTCGCCGCTGAAGCGCGGGAAGTTGCTGCGGCCGTCGTCCTTGGCGGTGGCCCGCTGGTGGTTCCAGCGGCCCGAGAGCAGGCCGCGGGCGAGGACGCCGTACGCGGTGACGGCCGTGCCGAGCTCGCGCGCCGTCGGCAGGATCTCGTCCTCGATGGCGCGGGACAGCAGGGAGTACTCGATCTGCAGGTCGGCGATCGGGTGCACCGCGGAGGCGCGGCGCAGGGTCTCCGCACCGATCTCGGACAGGCCGATGTGGCGGACGTAGCCGGCGTCGATCATCTCCTTGATGGCGCCGATGGTCTCCTCGATCGGCACGGCCGGGTCGAGGCGCGCCGGGCGGTAGACGTCGACGTGGTCGACGCCGAGCCGCTGGAGGGTCTGGGCCAGGGAGTTCTTGACGGCCTCGGGGCGGTTGTCGACACCGAGGATGCCGCCGGCCGGGTCGCGCAGGACGCCGAACTTGACGCTGAGGGTGAGCTGGTCGCGGTCGTGGCTCTGCAGCACCTCGCGCACCAGCAGCTCGTTGTGGCCGCTGCCGTAGAAGTCACCGGTGTCGAGGAGGGTGATGCCGGCCTCGATGGCGGCGTGTGCGGTGGCGACGCCCTCGGACCGGTCGGCGGGCCCGTAGAAGTCGGACATGGACATCAGGCCGAGGCCGAGAGCGGAAACCTCGGGGCCGGCCGAACCAAGTGAACGCAGCTGAGTCATATGGCCCAGCATCGGGGAACGCCCCGCGGAGCAGAAGAAATTCCCGGCCGCTCTGTCAGGTTCCACGCACCCACAAATGGCCGGATATCGACGGGGCCCCGGCTTTACTTTCGGAACGGCCCGCGCAGATCATGGAATGCATGACAGAAACCATGCGCACGGTCCGTCAGGAATCCCTCGGCGGCAATGAGGTCCTCAACCTGACGGATTCCCCGATCCCGACTCCCGATGCCACGGAAATCCTGGTAAAGACGCACGCCGCCGGTGTGAATCCGATCGACTGGAAGATCCGGGAATTCGGCCTGTGGCTGACCCCGCCGTTCGGCGTCGGCTGGGACGTCTCCGGCACCGTCGTGGCCGTCTCGCCCGGCGAGAACCGCTTCAAGGTCGGCGACGAGGTGTTCGGCCTGCCGTCGTTCCCGGGCGAGGCCGCCGGATACTCCGAGTACGTGGCCGCCCCCGCACGCCACTTCGCGCGCAAGCCGCAGTCCCTGGACCACGTCCAGGCGGCCGCCCTGCCGATGGCCGGCCTGACGGCCTGGCAGGCCCTCGTCGACGGCGCGGACGTCCGGCCCGGCCAGCGCGTGCTGGTCCACGCGGCGGCCGGCGGCGTCGGCCACCTGGCCGTGCAGATCGCCAAGGCCCGCGGCGCGTACGTCATCGGCACCGCCAGCGCCGCCAAGCACGCGGTGCTGCGCGAGCTCGGCGCCGACGAACTGGTCGACTACACCACCGAGGACTTCACCGAGGTCGTCAAGGACGTCGACGTGGTCCTCGACCTGATCGGCGGCGACTACGAGGACCGCTCGCTGCGCACCCTGCGCCCCGGCGGCACCTACATCGGCGTGATCAACCCGCTCGCCCTCGACGAGATCAGGTCCAAGGCGGAAGCCCTCGGCCTGCGCGGCATCACGGTCAACGTGGCGCCCGACCACGCCGTCCTGGAAGAGCTCGCCGGCCTCGCCGAGTCCGGGAGGATCCGCCCGCTGATCGCCGGGACCTTCCCGCTGCAGGACGTCCGCAAGGCCCACGAGCTGAGCGAGTCGAAGCACGCCACCGGCAAGATCGTCCTCACGGTCTGAGCCGGCGGGCGAGTTCCACGGGGAGCGGGTACGGGCGCTCGGGCGGCAGCAGGCGCTGCGCCCGGGCGCCGTGGCCCGCCCGGACCAGGGCCGCGGCCTTGCGGGCCGGCCCGGTCAGGTCGGCGAGGTCGACCACCCAGTCCTGCGCGA
The DNA here is from genome assembly GCF_051550185.1 of Streptomyces pallidus (ex Mingjun et al. 2026). Lineage (NCBI taxonomy): Bacteria > Bacillati > Actinomycetota > Actinomycetes > Kitasatosporales > Streptomycetaceae > Streptomyces > Streptomyces pallidus (ex Mingjun et al. 2026). The sequence goes on from NZ_CP196181.1 coordinate 3,886,307, forward strand.
ACGTCCGGACCAGCCCGCGGCCGATCCCGACCTGGATGCTGTAGTGGTTCAGCGCCGCCCCCCGCACCGAGCGCTCCGGGTCCCACTGCACGTGCACCGCGGCCCGGTCGACCTCCGCCGGGTCGGCGGTCGTCAACACGGCCCGGGACAGGGCCTCCTCCCACCCCTCGCGGGTGATCCGCACCGCGAGCACGCGCTCCTGCCCCGGCTTGGCGGCCCAGTTGCTGCGGTGCATCAGCCACAGGAACGACGGCTTGATCCAGGTCATCCGACCGAAGGAGAACGGCGGCACGAACCGGCCCGCGCGCAGCGCCGGTTCGGCGACGGTCGGCCCGTACGCCTGGTAGACGGTGATGGTCCGGTCGTCGTAGCGGGCGCGGATCTCGTGGAGCGGCGGCATCTGCCGAACACTGCCAGCCGGCCGGGGCGGGTGCGAACCGTTATTCCCCACCGCCCCGGCGGCCGGCCGGCTCGGCCGCTCAGACGCTCAGACGCTCAGACGCTCAGACGGCCGAGCCGATCTCGAAGTCGAACGCCCCGTGCAGCCAGGCCACCTTGTCGTACATGTCGTCGTCCGACAGCGAGGCGAGCATCGCGTTGCGCTCGACGCGGGCGTCGCCGGCCGCGTGGTACAGCTGCCGTCCCATCTCGCGGGCCACCAGCTGCACCCGGGCGGTGCGCTCGCGGCGGGCCGCGCCGTACTTCTCCAGCCGCTGCTCGTAGTCGGCCGGGCAGTCGCCGAGCAGCCCGCTCAGCAGCACCGCGTCCTCGACGGCCTGGCAGGCGCCCTGGGCCGCGTACTGGAGCATCGGGTGCGCGGCGTCGCCGAGGAGGGCGACGCGGCCCTCGGTCCAGCGGTCCACCGGGTCGCGGTCGCACAGCACCCACGCCTTCCAGTCGCGTCCCAGCTCCAGCAGCCTGCGCGCGGCGCCCGACAGGTCGGGGAAGGAGTCCAGGACGCGCCCGTGGTCCGCGGGGACGCCGGCCACGGCCTCGGTGGCGCCGTCGTCGCGGGTCGCCGCCAGGTTGAAGTGCTCGCCGCGGGCGATGGGGTAGTGGACGAAGTGCCACTTCGGGCCGGCCCACAGGGTGACGGTGTTCCAGCGCAGCTCCTCGGGCACCTCCGCCATGGGGATGACCGAGCGGTAGATGGTGTGGCCGGACACCCGCGGGGAACCGTCACCGACCAGCTGCTGCCGGACCGCGGAGTGGAGGCCGTCGGCGCCGATCAGCGCGTCGCCGGTGATGCGGCCGCCGTCGGCGAGGACCGCCGTGACCTCGCCCGCCTTCTGCTCGTAGCCGACGACGTGCTGGCGGCCCCGGAGTTCGACGCCGGGGTGCCGGCGGGCGGCCTCCAGCAGGGGCAGGTACAGGTCGACGCGGTGGACGACGGCGTACGGGTTGCCGAACCGCACCCGGTAGTTCTCCTTGACCGGCATCGCGGCGACCTTCTCGCCCGTGGTGCCGTCCATGAACCGCAGCTCGTCGATGAAGACGGCGCGGTCGCGGACCTCCTGCCCGACCCCGAGCAGGTCGAGGGCGTGGAAGGCGTTCGGGCCGAGCTGGATGCCGGCGCCGACCTCGGCGAAGACGTCCCGGCGTTCCAGCACGGTGATCCGGTGTCCGCGCTTCGCGAGCCCGAGCGCCGCGGCGAGGCCACCGATGCCACCGCCGGCGATGAGTATGTCGGCCATGGGGTGTCTCACATCCCTTTCGTTGTCAGTGACTGTTGGTGCCCGGGTGGGCCGGGAAGAGCCGGCCCAGTTCGGCGTGGAAGCCGGGGAAGGTCTTGCCGACGCAGGACGGGTCGTCGAGCGTGATGCCGGGGACGCGCAGGCCCAGCACGGAGAACGCCATCGCGATCCGGTGGTCCCGGCGGCAGGCGATCCGGGCGGCCGCGGGCCGGCCGGGGTGGATGGTGATCCGGTCCGGGCCGGACTCGGTGCGGATCCCGAGGGCGTGCAGGTTCTCCTCGACTGCGGCGATCCGGTCGGACTCCTTCAGCCGCGCGTGGCCGATGCCGTGCACGGTGACGGGGGCGTCGGCGAGGGGGGCCACGGCCGCGAGGGTCATGAAGGTGTCGGAGATGTCGCCCATGTCCACGTCGAAGCCGCCGCGCAGCACTCCGTCGGCGGCGCCGGTGACGGTGGTCCCCCGCTCACCGACCTCGACGCCCGCCCCGGCCCGGCGCAGCACCTCGACGAAGCCGAGGTCGCCCTGGACGCTGGAGCGGCCCAGGCCCGGCACGGTGACCGTGGTGCCGGTGACGGCGGCCGCCGCGAAGACGTACGAGGCGGTGGAGGCGTCGGGTTCGACGTCGAGCTCGGCGGCCCGGTAGCCGCCGGGCAGCACCTGGAGGGCGCCGCCCTCGAACTCGTCGACGTACGCCCCGAAGTGGCGCATCAGGTCCTGGGTCATCGTGATGTACGGGCGGCTCACCAGCCCCTGGCCCCGTACGGTCAGCGGCCGGCGCATCAGCGGCCCGGCCATCAGCAGCCCCGTGAGGTACTGGCTGCTCAGGCTGGCGTCGACGGTCAGCTCGCCGCCGTCCAGGCCGTCGGCGTCGACGGTCATGGGCAGTCCGCCGACCGGCTCGGTGACCCGGGCGCGGACGCCGAGCCGGCGCAGCGCGTCGGCGAGCGGCCGCAGGGGGCGGGCGCGCAGCTGGTCGGTGCCGTCGAAGGTGAAGCTGCCGCGACCGGTCGCCGCGAACGGGGGCAGGAAGCGGGCCGCGGTACCGGCGTCCTCGCACCACACGGGGCCGGCCGCGGGCGGGACGGGCGGCCGGCCGGTGCCGGTGACCTTCCAGGCGGCGTCGTCCGGCTCGGCCTCGACGCGCACGCCGAGGCCGGTCAGGGCCTCCCGGAAGGCGAGGGTGTCGTCGCTGACCAGCGGGGCCCGCAGCAGCGAGACCCCGTCGGCGGCGGCGGCCAGCAGCAGCGCCCGGTTGGTGATGCTCTTGGAACCCGGGATCCGGGCGGTCAGTACGGCGTTCAGGGCGGTCACACGTGCTCCCGGTGTCGGTGTCCGGCGCGGGCCAGGCTGGCCCGGGCGGTGGCGGCCACCCGCTCGGCGGTGAAACCGTGCTGCCGGAGCAGGGCGGTGTACGGGGTGCCGGTCCCGGACCGGTCGAGGCCCACGGGGATCCCGGCGTCGCCGAGGAGCTCGTACCAACCGAGGGCCGCGCCGGCCGTCACGGAGACCCGGGCGCGGACCCGGGCCGGCAGCACCTGCTCGCGGTAGGCGGCGGGCTGCTGCCGGAAGCGGTCGAGGCGGGGCATCGCCACCACCCGGGCGGCGATGCCGTCGCGCTGGAGGATGGCGCGGGCGTCGAGGGCGGTGGCCGCCTCCCCGCCGCAGGCGATCAGCAGCACGTCGGGCTCCCCGCCCTCGGCCTCGGCCAGGACGTAGCCGCCGCACCGGGAGCGGTCCGGGTCGACCGGGTCCGACGGATCGGCCGGATCGGCCGGATCGAGCGGATCGACCGGGTCCACCCGGTCCACCGGGTCGTGCAGGACGGCGGGCCGGCCGGGCACGGAGACGGTGCCGGGACCACTGCCCGGGATCGGGATGAGGACCGGGACCGGGACCGTGCCGGGGCCCGGGGCGGGGGCGGGCGTGGGACGGGGGCTGTTCACCGTTCTCCTCAGGGCTCCTCTCCTCGGCCGGTGTACGGGCCCGGCCCCGGTCGGGTCACAGCACTAGTTGGTCTTGCGGTCGAGCACGAGGTCGTGCCCGACGATGTACGCGGCGGCGTCGGAGCACAGCCAGACGACGGTGTCGGCGATCTCCTCGACGCTGGCGCCCCGGGCGAGCGGGCAGGGGCTGATGGCGTTGATGCGGATGGAGCGGGAGACGTACTCGCGGGCCGCGGTCCGGGTCAGGGCGGAGACCGCGGCCGTGGACGCGGCGTAGGCACCGAGGCCGGGCAGCATGCCCTGCGCGCCGATGTTGCTGGCGGTGTTGACGATGACGCCGCCGCCCGCCTTCTCCATGTGGGCGATCTCGTGCTTCATGGAGAGCCAGACGCCCGTCAGGTTCGCGGTCAGCGTGCGGGCCCAGACCGTCTCGTCGATGTCGGCCACGGGCTGGTGGGGGCCCAGTTCGGTGGTGTTGTTGAAGGCCACGTTCAGGGCGCCGTGGCGGCGGACCGTCTCGGCGACGACGTACACGGCGCCGGTGCCGACGGCGTCGTCGCCCGTGGTGTCGGAGACGTCGGCGACGATGCTGTCGGCCCGCCCGCCCTCGTCACGGATCAGCTTGACCGTTCCCTCCAGCGTCTCCTGGTGGCGGCCCGCGACCACCACGACGGCGCCGAGCCGGGCGAAGGCAACCGCCGCTGCCCGGCCGATGCCTTCGCCTCCTCCGGTGACGAGGACGACCTGGCCGTCGAACCGTTCAGACATCAGCGTTCTCCTGGTTCTCCGCAGCGGATTTATCGGGAAGGCGCTCGCGCCGAACGCGATCGACCAACCCTCACCCTGCAAGAGAATGCTCCCTTCCGGCAGTTCGTCCGGTTCACTCCGTCAGGTCATCGGGGCAGGTGACGTAATGCCGCGACCTGCTTTGACAGGACCGGGCGCCCGGCCGATGCTGCACGCCGGCCCACCGGCGGAAAAGGGAGATCAATGCTGACGCTTTCATGGACGCGCCCGGTTGTCCACGCAGGTCAGAGCGGGTGTCCGACTCCCACGAGGGAAAGCCTGTGGCAGGCCCTGCTCCACAAGGCGGAGTTCCCCACGGGTTATGTTCCGGCCATTAGCGAATGCCGGATCAGCGAACGCTACACCGATGGATTTCTCCGGGAAATCCGGCGCGGCGACCTGACGTTCCTACAGCGGGTGACCCCGCAGGAGAGCGCCGGACGCATTACCTACCGGCACCTGGACGACACCGACATCGCCGAGATACGCAATGAGATCGGCGAGGACGGGGAGGGTCGGCTCACGCTCACGCTGAGCATCACCCTCACCGACCGCCCGGCAGCGGTGGTCCTCGCCCAGAACCCCTGGCTGCGGGACCTGGACACCGACTTCCACGGCACGCTGGACGCCATGACGGAGGTCCTGCACCGGGTGAGCACCCGCTCGGCCGCGACGACGGCCCCCCACTCCCCCGCAGGGGCGTGAGGGGCCGTACCCGTACCGCTCAGACCGCCGGGATCAGGCCGAGTCCCGGCAGGACGGGCATGCCGTGCACGCCCTCGACCGTCGCCTCGACGTCGAACACCGTGTGCTGCACGGGGGTGCGCCCGATGAGCTCCGCGGCCCGCGGGGCCAGCGGCTGCGCCGCCGCCTCCGCGGACTCCCACAGCATCACCGCGCCCCACCGCTCCGTCGCCGGGTCCGCGATCCAGAACTTCAGCCGCAGCCCTTCGACCGCGGCGAACCGGTCCACCGCCTCCTCGCGCAGGTACGCCCGCAGCGACTCGATGCTGTGCCCGGACCCCTTCAGGTCCCACCAGGCCACGGTCGCCCTCATACGAGTGACTCGCTGAGCAGGCCGGACAGTGCCTCGCTGACGATGCGGATGCCGTCCTCGGTGAGCACCGACTCGGCGTGGAACTGCATCGAGCGGAATCCGGGCCCGCGCAGGGCGTGCACCTCGCCGGTCTCCGCCTCGCGGCACACCTCGACGGTGCCGATGCCGGGCACGTCGACGGCGTCCGCGGTGCTCTGCGCGGCGAAGGTGTTGTAGAAGCCGACCCGTTCGAGCCGCCCGAACAGCTCGATCTCGCGCTGCACGCCCTGGTTGGGCTGGTCGCGGCGCCTGAGGGGGAAGCCGAGCTTGGTGCTGAGCACCTGGTGGCTCAGGCACACCGCGAGGAAGGGCCGCCGCTCCGCGAGCAGGGTGTCGATCGCCGCGTGCAGGTGCGCGATCTTCGGGTGGCCCAGTTCGCGCGGGTCACCCGGCCCCGGCCCCATCACGACGAGGTCGTACGGGGCGAAGCTGTACGGCTCGTCGAAGCGGCAGACGGTGACGTCGGCATCCATGGCCCGCAGCTGGTGCTCGATCATCGCGGTGAAGGTGTCCTCGGCGTCGACGACGAGCACCTTGCGGCCCACCAGCAGCGGCACGGGCCGGGCCCGGGCGGAGTCGTCGTCCAGCCAGAATCCCGCGATGGTGGCGTTGCGGCGGCTCAGGGCCGCCCGCACCTCCGGGTGGTCGCCGAAGCGCTGCGGCCCCGGCTGCTCGAACATGGCGAGCAGCCCGGACGCCTTGGCCCGGGTCTCGGCCACCTCGGACAGCGGGTCGGAATGGCGCACGAGGGTGGCGCCGACGCCGATGCGCATGCGGCCGGCGTCGTCGATGTCGGCGGTGCGGATCAGGATCGCCGAGTCCAGGGTGCGTTCGCTGCGCTCGTCCTGGCCGATCAGGGCCAGGACGCCGCTGTAGTAGCCGCGGCCCTCGGGCTCGTACTTCTTGATGACCTTGCCGGCGCTCTCCAGCGGGGAGCCGGTCACGGTCGGGGCGAACAGGGTCTCGTGGAGGATCTCGCGGGGGTCGCGGGAGGTGCGGCCCTCGATGAAGTACTCGGTGTGGGCGAGGCGGGCCATCTCCTTGAGGTACGGGCCCACGACGCGGCCTCCGGACTCGCAGATCCGGGCCATCATCTTCAGTTCCTCGTCGACGACCATGTACAGCTCGTCGGCCTCCTTGCGGTCGGCGAGGAAGTCCATGACGCCGGGCAGCTCCGGGCCGGTGGCCGGGAAGCGGTAGGTGCCGCTGATGGGGTTCATCACGGCGCGGCCGCCGGACACGCTCACGTGCCGCTCGGGGGAGGCACCGATGAGGGTGCGGTCGCCGGTGTGGACGACGAACGTCCAGTACGCGCCGGTCTCGCGCTCCAGGAGGCGACGGAAGAAGCGCAGCGCCGCGCCGACGGAGTAGTCGCTGATGTCGGCGACGAAGGAGCGCTTCATCACGAAGTTCGCGCCCTCGCCGGTGCCGATCTCGTCCGCGATGACGCGGCGAACCGTTTCGGCGTAGGTGTCGTCGTCGATGTCGAAGTCGCCGCCCGGCGCGAGCTGCACGGGCCCGTCGGGGATCCGGTCCAGGACCGTCCCGAGCGGCACCTGCGCCTGCTCGGCGATGGTCATCGCCAGCAGTGGGGTGCCGTCGTCGGGCGCCGCGAAGCCGCGCTCGGCGAGCTGCCGGTACGGGACGAGGGCGAGCACGTCCTGGCGGGCGCCCGCGCCGGACTCGACGTCGGCGAGGGGGATGTCGGCGAGCGTGGCCGCCTCGACGAACTCGCCCGTGAACAGGTCGAGGCTGCGGCGGACGGTGGTCTCCGGGCGGTGGATCAGGGCGAAGGCCGGAGGCCGGTCGGCGAGGATCCGCCCCAGCAGGTCCTCGGTCATGCGGATTCCCTTCCCGCGTACGCGGCCACCCGGTCCGGGAGGGCCGTGAGCAGTTCCTTGGTGGTGGTCAGCCGCGCGCAGCGGCCGGCGGCGTACTCCAGCGCCATCCGGTGCTCCTCCCAGCTGAAGTCGGCGACGGCGTCGGCGACCAGGAAGGGCTGGATGTCGTTGGTGAACGCGTCGACGGCGGTCATCAGGACGCCGACGTGGGCGTAGACACCGCAGATGATCAGCTGGTCGCGGCCGGCGGCGCGCATCCGCTCCAGCAGGTCGGTCTTGAAGAAGGCGCTGTAGCGCCACTTGGTGAGCATCCAGTCCCCGTCGGCGGGCGCCACGGGGTCGATGACCTGGCGGTGCTCGGCGCTGGGCTGCATGCCCGGGCCCCAGAAGTCCTTCAGCAGGCCCCGCTCCTCGGGGGTCATGCCGCCGGGCTGGGCGGTGTAGGCGACCGGAATCCCGAGCTGGGCCGCGCGGGTGCGCAGCTCGCCGGCGTTGCGGGCCAGGTCCACGACGGGCTGCTCGTCCTGCGGGAAGGCGGCCAGGAAGTACTTCTGCAGGTCGTGCACCAGCAGGACGACGCGCTCGGGATCGACGTCCCAGTCGACGGCGGAGGCGGGCAGGTCGGCCGACGCCGGCATCGGGTAGGGGGTGATCGCAGGTATGCCTGCCATTCCTTTCTTCCTCTCGTTCACGGTCTCGTTCACGGTTCGCTGGCTGGTTGCAGCGGTCTCAGACACCGAGCGCCGCACCGCCGTCCACGGTGAGGTCGTGCATGGTGATGTGGGACGCCTTGTCGGAGAGGAGGAAGACGACCGCCTCGGCGACGTCCTCCGGGCGGGCCAGCCTGCCCAGCGGGATGCCGACGCGGTAGGCGTCCGGGACGCCTTCGATGGAGGCCCTCGCGCTGCCCTCGTCCTGCCACATGGAGCTGAGCATCGGGGTGTCCGTGGAGCCGGGCGCGACGAGGTTCGCGCGGATGCCGTACTTGGCGACCTCCAGGCCCAGGCACTTGGTGAACATGGTCGCGGCCGCCTTGGACGCGGCGTACGCGGACATCTCGGTACGGGCGGTCCCCGCGGCGTTGGAGGCGATCGTGACGATCGCGCCCCGGCGGCGCGGCACCATGCGGTTGACGACGGCCCGGGAGACGAAGAAGACGCCCGTGGTGTTGACCGCGAACGTCGTGCTCCACTCCTGGTCGGTCAGCATGCGCGCCTCACCGAGCCGCAGGACGCCGGCGGCGTTGACGAGGAAGTCGAGCGGGCCGACCAGGGCCTCGACGTCGTCGACGAGGGCCTCGACGTCCGCGCTGGCGGTGACGTCCGCGGGAAACGGCTCCACGCGGGCGCCGCCGTCCTCCTCGACGGCCTTGGCCACCTTGCGCAGGCGGTCGCCGTCCCGGTCGACCGCGGCAACGCGGACCCCCCGGGAGGCGAGCGCGCGCACGATGGCCTCGCCTATGCCGCCGGCGGCTCCGGTGACCAGAGCGATCTTTCCTTCCATGATGGAGTAACCCCCTTGGTTGTCGGCCTCAGCCGCGCCATGCCGAGGCGACCTCGATTGCCTGGTCGGAATTGAGGCGCGGGTCGCAGAACGAGGTGTACTTTTCGCCGAGCTCGTCGACGTGGTATTCATCGGTGACGCATTCGTGAACCTGGTCGGGGGTCGTCTCCAGGTGGAGTCCGGCCGCGATTCCGCCGTTTTCCACGACGGCTCGCTGGAATTCCTCGACCTCGCGCACGACGGTTTCGACATAACGGGTCTTGACACCGCCGGGCACGGTGACGGTGTTTCCGTGCATCGGGTCGCACATCCACAGCACCGGGTGGCCGGCCTCGCGGACCGCGCGGACCAGCGCGGGCAGCCTCTCGGCGGCCTTGCCCTGGCCCATCCGGGATATGAGGGTGAGCCGGCCCGGCTCCCGCTGCGGGTCGAGCCGGCCGCACAGCTCGAGGAGCCCCTGCGGGGTCATGGTCGGGCCGACCTTGGTGGCCACGGGGTTGGCGATGGTCGCGAACAGTTCGACGTGCGCGCCGTCGAGGGCGCGGGTGCGCTCGCCCATCCACGGCCAGTGGGTGGAGGTGAGCAGCACCGAGCCGTCGGGCTCGGTGCGCAGCATCGGGCCCTCGTAGTCCAGGAGCAGCGCCTCGTGGCTGGTCCACACCGGGGCCTCGGCCGGGGAGGGGCGGCCCGCGCCGTGCCAGCCGAGGGCGGTCATCGCACCGGCGGCCGCCTTGTAGCCGGTGACCAGGCGCTGCGGGTCGGGACGGCGCAGCTCGGGGTCGGGCTCGGGGCTGTTGACCATGTGGCCGCGGTAGACGGGGAGCTCCATTCCGGCCACGATCTCGGTCGGGCTGGAACGGGGCTTTCCGAACTGCCCGGCGAGCCGTCCGACGCGGATGACGGGCTTGAGCGAGCGGGCCTTCATCACACCGGCCAGGACGTCCAGGAGCGCCGCCTTGCGGGCCACGTAGCCGGGGGTGCACTCGGCCGGGTCCTCGGCGCAGTCGCCGCCCTGGATGATCTGGAGCTCGCCCCGCGCCGCCTCGGCGAGCAGGGTCCGCAGGTGGTCGACGTCCTCACGGCGTACCAGCGCGGGGGATCCCGCGAGTTCGGCCCTGGCGCTCGCCAGGGCTTCTTCGTCCGGCCAGACGGGCTGTTGGCCCGCGGGCAATCTTTTCCAGCGTGCAACACCGTGCATGCGGCACCTCCCAGTGCTGTACGTACCTGCCGTGACATCGGATGCAGCGAGAAGTCTGTGAAACGGGGAATCACGTGAACCACCAGACATTTCTCACTTCGTCAGGTGGCACGGATTCGGTCAGGTCGAATAGATGATTCCGAAATAAACCTGACGCATCAGCCGCCGGTATTGCGGTGGCCGGTCGGAAGCCATTTAAGCTCCGCGCCCCCGGCGGGTCGGTCGGCGGCGGGCACTTGACACACCATCACCGCATTGTTTCCGGGATATGTCGGGACGTTCTAAGGTGCGAAGCGTGGTGAGTCAAGGAGCTGGAGCGCTGCTGAAGCAGCTGGTGTCGGAGGGCGTGTCCCCGTGGCTGAGCGCGCGGGACCCCGCCGAGTTCGACACCGGGGCCCGGTATCCGGTGCTGGGAGGCCACTTCCACAACGCCCTCGTGCCGGCGGGCAGTACGCCGGACCAGGCGCGGCGCGCCTGCGACCTGCTCATGCCCGTCTTCGGGGTGAGCCGGGGCACGGTGGGGCACGTCTCCGTGCCGGTGCCGCCCCGCTGGGCCCACGACGCACGGGCGCTGGCCGCTGCCGCCCGGGACGTGCACGGTGCGGTGGGGCGGCCCAACGCCCTGATGCGCATGCCGATGACCCCGGCGGGGGTCGAGGCGCTGGCCGACTGCCTCGCCGACGGGGTCGGGGTGCACGCCGCGCTGGTCTTCTCGGGTGAGCGGTACGCCGAGGTGCTCGACGCGTACGTGGCCGGGCTGGAGCGGTCCCTCGCGTCGGGCCGGCCGCTGGGCGACGCCACGATGGTGGCCTCGTTCCCGGTGGGCCTGTTCGACCGGGAGGTCGGGGCCCGCCTGGACCGGCTGGGGGTGCCCCGGGACGACCAGGTGCGCGGCGCCGCGGGGCTGGCGGTGGCCCGGCGGATGTACCGGCTGCGCGAGGAACGGCTGTCCGGGGACTGGTGGCGGGTGCTGCGTGCCAACGGGGCGCTGCAGCCGCGGCTGCTGTGGGGCACCGGGGCGGACGGGGGTGTGGGGGCCCTCGTCGGCTGGAACACGGCGCTCGCGCTGTCCGTGGAGACGCTGGAGGCCGCCGCCCGGGATCCGGCCCTGACCGGCGACACCCTGCTGAACGCCGACGAGGAGGCGGCGTGCGCGCTGCGCGCGCTGGAGCGGCTGGGGGTGCGCGCCGGTGAGGTGGCGGCCGTGCTGGAGGCCGCGCAGTGCGCGCGCCTCCAGCACGGCAGGGCGGTCAGGACGGGATCCGTGCCGGCCTCCGATCCGGGAACCGGGTTCGCGTCAGCGCCAGCAGCGGAGCTGCCTTGACGGCGGTCTCCTCGTACTCGGCGTCCGGGTCGGACAGGGCGACCACGGCCCCGCCCACCCCGTAGGAGACGCGGTCGGCGGTGACGGTGGCGGTGCGGATCACGATGCTCAGGTCCGCGGCGCCGGAGAGCGAGAAGTAGCCGATCGCCCCGGAGTAGACCCCGCGCGGGCCCGCTTCGAGCCGGTCGATGATCTGCATGGTGCGGATCTTCGGGGCGCCGGTCATCGAGCCGCCGGGGAAGGCGGCGCGGACGCAGTCCACGGCCGTCAGCTCGGGGCGCAGGCGGGCCCGTACGGTGCTCACGAGCTGGTGGACGGTGGCGTAGCTCTCGATCCGGAACAGTTCCTCGGCCTCGACGGTGCCGGGGACCGCGCAGCGGCCGAGGTCGTTGCGGACCAGGTCGACGATCATGAGGTTCTCGGAGCGGTCCTTCTCGTCACCGAGCAGGTCCTCGACGAGGGCCGCGTCCTCCTCGGGGGTGGCGCCGCGCGGCCGGGTGCCCTTGATCGGCGAGGACTCGACCAGGCCGTCCGGCGAGACGCGCAGGAACCGCTCGGGCGAGGTGCTGAGCACGTCGAGCCCGCCGAACTGGAGGAGGGCGGCGAACGGCGCCGGGCTGGTGCGGCGCAGGGTGCGGTACGCCGCCCAGGGGTCGAGGGCGGTGTCGGCCTCGGCCATGTTGGTGAGGCACACCTCGTAGGTCTCCCCGGCGGCGATCTCCTCCAGGCAGGTGTCGATGAGGTCCAGGTAGGCGCCGCGGTCGTGGCGCAGCCGGATCTCACCGCCGCCCTCCTGCGGGCCGGGGGCCGGCAGGGTCAGCCCGGCGAGGCGGCCCAGGCGTTCGGCGGTGCCGGCCAGCCAGGCGTCGGCCGCGGCGGCGGAGGCCTCGGAGGCGGCGGCGTCCTCGTCGGCGTCCTCGGCGAGGGCGAGCAGGTAGGTGGTCCGCTCGACGTGGTCGAGGACCAGTGCGCGGTCCGCGAAGACCATCGTGGCGTCGGCCACGGGGGAGCGGTGGACGAGGTCGCCGCCGCACTCGGCCTTGAGCTCGTAGCCGAGGTAGCCGACCCAGCCGAGGGTGAAGTCGAAGGGGAGGACGCGGTGTTCGGGCAGCTCGGGGAGCTCGGTGCGCAGGGAGCGCAGGTCGCGGTCGATCCACTCCAGGAAGGGGGCGGCGACGAGCTCGCGGCGGCCGTCCGCCGAGTCGACGGTGACGACCTTGCTCCACACGTCGGCGGAGGCGATCCGGGCCAGCGGGCCGGTGGCGTCGCCCATGACGGAGAAGCGGCCGCGGTCGCTGCCGGGCAGGCTGCTGTCCAGCCAGTAGGCGTGGTCGTTGCCGCGGAAGAGCTGGTCGTAGACGGTCTCGGCGTCCCAGCGGGTGGGGAGCGCGTGGGCGACGAGCCGGAGTCGGCGCACCGGGGCCTCGGCGGCGGCCGGGGCGGAGGCGGCCGCGGTGGAGGCGGACGCGGTGGAGGCGGCCGGGGCGGCGGCAGCGGTGGGGACGGCCGCGGTGGGGACGGGCCGCGCGACCGGCGTGGAGCGCCGTCCGGGCCGGTGGGCGCGGGTCAGCTCGGCGAAGTTCGCAAGCAGCTGGATTCCGTAACGGCTGCAAATCGACTCGGGGTGGAACTGCACCCCCCACTGCGGCCGGCTGCGGTGCCGCAGGCCCATCAGCACGCCGTCCGGGGTCCACGCGGTGGCCTCCAGCGCGGCGGGCAGGTCCGTCACGGCCAGCGAGTGGTAGCGGACCGCCTCCAGCGGGGAGGGGAGCCCGTCGAACAGGCCCGTTCCGTCGTGCAGGACCGGCGAGGTGCGGCCGTGCCGGGGCTCCGGGGCGCGGTCGACCGTGGCGCCGTGCACATGGCCGATCCCCTGGTGGCCGAGGCAGATGCCGAAGAGGGGCAGGTCGGAGTGCTCGATGATCTCGGCGCAGATGCCGAAGTCCGCGGCCCGGCGCGGCGTTCCGGGGCCGGGCGAGACGACGACGTTGTCGAACGCCGAGAGTTGTGCGATCTTCCAGTTCGGGTCGTCATTACGGACGACCTCCGGCTCCCTGCCATTCACCTCGGCCAGATAGTGGAAGAGGTTATACGTAAACGAGTCGTAATTGTCGACAAGTAGCGTACGCACGGCGAAATATCCCCCCACTCGAATCAAGCCGCGACTGGCCTGATTTCGATCAGCATGTGCTCGACCATGTCTTCTCCGTACTCCCCCTCGCGCACCCGCACGCTGGCCACCGTCTCCAGCTCACGCCCGGCGGCGTCTGCTATCCGGTACAGCGCCTCCGTGTCCCCGCGGTCGCTGAAGTGCAGCAGGACCCGGCCGCCGGCCGTCGTCCAGTGCACGGCCTGCTCCAGGAACCGGCGGTGCGCCCGGTAGCCGGTGTCCACGTACGCCCGCTCGTGCACCGACTTGTACTCGTAGCTCTCGGGCCCCATCACGTAGTTGGAGCTCCAGAAGACGGTGTCGAAACGATCCTGCTCGCGCAGCCCGGAGAACAGGTCGCTGTGGCAGGCCCGCAGACGGTCCGTCACCCCGTGCCGCTCCGCGTTGACGGCCGCGTTCTCCACGGCGGAGGGGCTGATGTCGGCCGCCACGACCCGGTCGCATCCGGCCAGGGCGGCGGTCACGGCGATCACGCCGGTACCGCAGCCGATCTCCAGGAACGAGCCCGAACGCGGCGCGGGGTCGACGCCGCCCAGGCCGAGGAGGTCCAGGGCCACCGTCGTGGACGGGGAGTACACCGGTGCGAAGACCTCGTCGAACAGGTCCCACTCCCGGCCGGCCAGGGTGAACACCCGCGGACGGTCGGCCCTGGTCAGGGACAGCCTGCTGCGCAGCAGCGACCGCTCGTAACTCTGCAGCTGAGACAGCTGGGTCAGCTGGGTCATGCGAACTCCTCAAGGAAGCACCGTGGCTGATGGGCGCCCCGATGGTGGTGACGCCACCGGAACGCTCGGTGATCAGCCTGCCCTTGAGTGGACCTCGACCAGAAGGTGTCCAGATGACAGCATCGCTCGGGGAGCGTGGTGATCGGGCCACCCTCCCGGTGTCTGACCTGGAGCCGGACCCAAGCGATTCTTGACCGATTCTTACCCCAAGAGATACTTTCTGGCGGGCCATGGGATTGCTTGCACCCTGCTTCGTGCAAACGTGAACGGCTTTTATGGGGGTCGGGGGGAAAATCGTGGTCGACCACGCTTACGAAATGCTGGAACTGCTGAACAGAGAGGCGCCCGCAGCCGCCTTCGACGAGGTGGTCCGCAAAGCGCGCGAGTCAGGCCTGTCCGGAGAAGATCTCGTCCAACTCACCAGGGCCCGGGACCAGAGCCTCGGCATCCGGGCCCTCTTCGTACGTCGCCAACAGCGCGAGGCCGGCCTGGCCGCCCTCGTCGACACCGCCCGTGACCTCACCCTGCCCTACGACCTCGACGAACTGCTCAAGGTGATCACCCGCCGGGCCCGGCTCCTGCTCGGCCTCGACATGGCGTGGGTGAGCTTCGACGACCTGGAGGAGGGCGTCTCCAGGGTCCGCTCCGCCGACGGCCACGCCTCCGCCCTCACCATCGGCTTCGCCATCCCCCTCACCGGCGGCGGCGTCGGTCGGCGCGCCGCCGAGGGCTCGGCCCCGTTCTGGTCGGCCGACTACATGAGCGACACCAGCTTCCACCACAGCCCGATCATCGACGAGGTGGTGCTGGCCGAGGGGCTGCACGCCGTCATGGCCGTCCCGCTGCGGCACGCCGGGGCCAGCCTCGGCGCCCTGTACGTGGCAGACCGGAACATCCGGCACTTCACCCCGGACGAGGTCTCGCTGATGAGTTCGCTCGCCGACCTCGCAACCGTTGCAATTGAGAAGGCTCGCCTGCTGGAGCAGACCCGCTTCGAGGTCGAGGAGCTGGAGCAGGACACCTCGCGCGCCCTGGACTCCTCCACCACCGCCAGCCAGCTGCGGGAGACCCACGGCCGCCTCCTCGACCTCGTCCTCCAGGGCGTGGGCCTGGGCAGCCTGGCCGCCGAGGCGGTCAAGGGCCTGGAGGGCACCCTCGTCGTGCGCGACGCCGCAGGCCGCACCCTGGCCTGCCCCGTCGGCGAACCCCCGCAGCTGGACGAGGCGGAGATCCGCACCGTCCTGCTCGACGCGCACACCGACCGCCAGCCCCGCAGCACCGCCGACGGGGTGTGGGTCGCCTCGATCGCCGCCGGCGACGAGATGCTGGGCACCCTGATCCTCTCCACCGCGCAGCCGGCCAGCTACCTCCAGGTCCAACTCCTCGCCCTCACCGCCCAGGTCACGGCGGTGGTCTTACTCATGGAGCAGGGCATGGCCGCCGCCGAGGGGCACATGCGGGACGAGTTCTTCCAGGACCTGCTGCGCGGCACCTCGCTGTCCCCGGTGCAGATCGCCGAGCAGAGCCGACGGCTCGCCCTCAACCTCGACGAGCCCCACGTCATCGTCATCGCCCGGCCCGAGGGCGGGGTCCAGGGCCGGGTCGCCGCCTGGGCCGCCTCGTACGCCAACCGCCACCACGGCCTCAAGAGCGTGGACGGCGACGGCGTGGTGCTGCTGCTCCCCGGCACCGAGGCCGGCGCCATCGCCCGCGCGGCGTCCAAGGAGCTCACCGAGGTCCTCGGCCGGCCCGTCACCGCCGGCTCGGCCGGGCCGGTCGACAACCCGTCGGGCGTCGCCCGCATGCACCAGGAGGCCCGGCGCTGCCTGGACGCGGTGGCCGCGCTCACCGGTGCCGGGAGCACCGCCTCCCCCGACGAACTGGGGTTCCTCGGCGTCCTCCTCTCCGAGAAGCCGAACATCGACCGGTTCATCAACGACACCATCGGCCCGGTCCTCGACTACGACGACCAGCAGTACACCGAGCTGATCCGCACCATGGAGGCGTACTTCGCCTCCGCCAACAGCCCCTCCCGGGCGGCGGAGTCCCTCCACGTCCACCCCAACACGGTCTCCCGCAGGCTGGAGCGCATCACCGAGATCCTCGGCGAGGACTGGCAGAAGCCCACCCAGGCCCTCCAGGTGCAGCTCGCCCTCCAGCTCCAGCGGACCCGCCAGGCCCTCAGTCCGGGCCGCCGCACCCCGGCCCCCCGCCACGCGATCGGCTGAACCGGCGCCGCAGGGGCGGAGGGCTACCGCTCGCCGCCCCTGCGCTCCGTGAGCATCCGCACCGCGTGCGCGGCCGACGCCAGGGTGGTGTGCCGGTGCCACCCGCCGAAGGACCTCCCGCCGAAGTCGGTCATGCCCACCTTCTGGGAGACGGTCGCGAAGTCGTGCTCCACGTTCTGCGCCCGCTTCGCCAACCGCAGCAGCGCCCCGGGAGGCGCCTGGGTCATGTCGCTGACCCAGCACCGCTCGGGCCAGCCGCGCGGGTCGGCCCACTCGCCGAACAGCAGCACCGGGGCCGGCGCCTGCGGCAGCTCCACCCGCACCCCCACGACCAGCGAGGTGCGCGGTTGCAGCGTCACCGGGTCCAGCCAGGTCACCGGCCGGCGCAGCGTACGGGCCATCAGCAACAGCTGGTGCGCGGCCAGTTCGCGGTTCCCGCTGGACGGCAGCACCGGGTCGGCGCACCGCACCCGCATCGAGCCGCGGGCCGTCGCCACGAAGTGCAGGCCGACCGGGGCGAAGCGGCGGGCCACCGCCGCCGGATCGACGTCGGGCAGGTCGAACACCACGGGCCGGTGCGGCTGGCCGACCCAGTCCCGCAGCTCCTCCACGGCCCCGGCGGCGCACTCCAGCGGGCTCGTCGCCAGCTCCGACCGGTGCACGTTCGGCGAGAGCGGGCCGACGCTGTCCCGCCACTTCTGGGTGAGCGCGAGCCGCCAGTTGACGGGGCTGCTCTGCTCCTCCGCGACGGACCACACCCCGAACGCCACCTGGCTGTTGACCATCTGGCCGCGCTCCGGCACGAAGCGGCGCGCGACGCCCACCGACTCGGTCCCCGCCTTGGAGATGACCACCGGCTGCACCACCCAGGCGCGGGGCCGCAGGGCGCGCTCGAGGTAGCGGGCGAGGGCGGCCCGTACGGGGCCCCAGTCCCAGGTGGAGGACACGACGAAGTGGTGGAGGCTCTGCTCGGCCGCCCGGTCGCCGACGTGGGCCGCGATGTTCCGTATCGACTTGCGGCCCTCGGCCTTGAGCAGCCCGCGCAGGTACACCTCGCCCTTGCGGCGCTGGTCGCTGCGCGGCAGCGAGGCGAACAGCTCGGCGCAGAGTTCGTCGACGACGAGGTCCGGTACGAACCGGCTGCTCAGCGTCTCCAGTCGTTCGAGACTCGGTGCGCTCATGATGCATCCATCCCTTCCCCCGGCTTCCTCCTCAGCGCTTCAACCCTGGGGTTGGGGGGAGTTGCCGGAACAGGTGGAGCCGTCACACACATTCGCCCGCATATGCAGGGCGGACCATCACGCCCGAACGGACCGGAACGGCGGCGTGGCCGTCCGGTGGGCCGCACCCGATGCCCTGGCCAGGCCGGAGGCGGTTCGGGGCCGCTCGAAGGGGGCCGGAGAAGCACTGGACCATGGGCCCCGGCCGCCCCACCAGGCCTGATGCACCACGGCATGGTGGCCCCACCACCATCACCGGGTCCGCGCACGGTGGCGGGACCACCGCCGCGCACCCTCTGCGCAGCTCAACCGGAAGGAACCCCTCCTGCGTATGCGCGGCCACCCCCGGCACCTGCGCCCCGGCCCCGGCCGCGCCCCTCGACCGGACGGTACGGGCCGGTCCGCGGCCCCCGGAGGCCCCCGTTAGGGTTCTCCCACATGGGCACCTGGATCGCGCCGAGCATCATCGAACGACAGCTGTACGAGGCCAAGACCGCCGACGACTGGCCCGCCTACTTCGACGCCCTCGCCCGCGCCGAGCTGTTCGTCCCGCAGTCCCGTGCCTACCTGGACCAGCATCCGAACGCCGTGTACCTGCAGCCCGTCCGCTTCCCCCAGGCCGGCTCCGCCCCCTGCTTCGTCGCGTACACGGCCGGCATGCTCCCCGCCCCCACCCCCGACCAGGTGTTCTCGCGCCACAGCCTCAGCTGGTTCGCGCACCGCATCGACCCGGGCGACCCCCCGTACCTCGCCGTCAACCCGGGCAGCCCGTGCGAGGCCTTCCTTCCGTCCTCGCCCGCCGACCGCGAGGTGTGGAAGTTCCACTGGAACCGGGCCACCGAGTACGGCCTGAAGGAGAACACCGTCCACGCCCTGCACGTCGGCGGCCCGCTGCACGGGCCCGCCGCCTTCGGGCTGGCCTGCGGCGCCCACCTCTCCGTGCGCAACGGCCTGTTCTGGAACGCCCTCGGCTACCACGGCGAGGGCTACACCAAGGAGCGCGAGAAGCTCCGCGACTGGTGGGGCGTCACCACCCGCGAGCAGTGGCTCGCCACCACCGAACGGCTGCTGGCCGCCGACATGGTCAGCTCGGTCTGGGAGTTCACGCTGCGCATCCGCGTGGCCCTCGCCAAGGAGTTCGCCGGGCCCGTCGACACCGAGCACTGGCGGCACGCCACCGAGGCCACCCTCCGCGCCAACGCCGAACGCGCCGCCGAGCCCCGCATCACCCCCGACGGCGTCACCACCGCCCGGCCGCGCTCGACGGCGGAGATCGAGGGGGAGGTCGCGGGCGTCCAGCGGGTCATCGGCCGGATCACCCGCTACGAGCAGCGCTTCCGCGCCGACGGGATCCTCGGCGAGGACAGGTACGTCCGCTCGGTCGAGGCCTGGGACTACGGGCGGGCCTCCCAGATGGCCCGCTGGGGCCTCGGCGCCCGGTTCGGCACGGTCGAGGAGGCCGAGGAGGCCGTCGTCCGCGCCGGCCGCATGTGCCGGCTCGCCTACCGGTCCTGGGAGGACCTCTCGGCGGGCTTCGTCCTCGGCCGCTGCCTGCAGTTCGACGAGGAGGAGTACGGGCACTGGTACACGGACATGGCCGCCGTCCACCAGGCGCTGACCACCGACCCCGGCAGTCCCTGGCTCAACCTCCCCTGGAACCAGTCCGACCGCTAGCCGGACCCGGCCGCCGGCCGAAGGCCGGGTCCGACGCCCTCAGGCCCCGACCGGGGCGTTCCGCCGGGGTGCGTACGAGCGCACCAGGCGGGCCAGCTGGCGGCCCGCCGCGTGCAGCGGCTCCGCGCTGCGGTTGACCTGGGCCGTGACCTCGGCGCCCTCCAGGGTGCTGATGACGGTGCTCGCCAGCTCACGGGCGTCCGCGGGGCCGAGCCCGGCGACCAGCAGCTTGTCGAGGACCAGCTGCTCCCAGCCGCGCAGCGCCTCCGCGCAGGCCTGTTGGATCCCGGAGTCGGTGCCGAGGGTCTCCAGCGCCGCCGCCGTGACGGGGCAGCCGTCGGTCCAGCCGGAGGCGCGGAGCTCCTCGGCGAGGCGGGCGGTGCAGGCGACCACGGCCTCCGCCGGGTCCTCGGCGGAGTCCATCGCCTCGCGCAGCAGCCCGGCGAACTCCCGGCTGCCGTGCTCGATGGCGGCCACGGCGACGGCCTCCTTGCCGCCGGGGAAGAAGTGGTAGACGGAGCCGAGGGTGGCCTCCGCCTCCCTGGCGATCTGCTTGATGCCCGTACCGATGTACCCCTGCCGCTGCAGCAGGCGTGCGGCGGCGACGACGATCCGCTCCCGGGTGGTGTTCTGCATGGGGCCACCGTACCCGGCCAGTGAGTAGAGCGCTCGTTCCAGAGCTGTGCTACGTTTCCACCCACGCTCTGGATAGAGCGATCGTTCTAGTGAGGGGTGGGATTCGCATGCACAGCGCCAGCACCAACACAAACACCGGCACCGGACGCCCGTCGGTCACCGTCATCGGACTCGGCCCGATGGGGCAGGCGATGGCCGCGGCCTTCCTCGACCGCGGGTACGAGGTCACCCTCTGGAACCGGACCGCCGCACGCGCCGACGCCCTGGTGGCCCGCGGCGCCCGGCTCGCACCCGACGTGGCGCAGGCCCTGGCCGCGAGCGGGGTGGCGGTCGTCAGCCTCACCGACTACGCCGCGATGTACGAGGTGCTCGGCCCGGCCGCCGCCGCGCTCGCCGGCCGGGTCCTGGTCAACCTCTCCTCGGACACCCCCGAGCAGGCCCGCGCGGCCGCCCGCTGGGCCGCCGAGCGGGGCGCCGTACAGCTCACCGGAGGCGTCACCGTGCCGCCCTCCGGGATCGGACGCGCCGCGTCGCTCACCTTCTACAGCGGGCCGCGGGAGGTGTTCGACGCCGTCCGGCCGCTGCTGGAGGTCGTCACCGGGCGGACCGACCACCGGGGCGAGGACCCGGGCGCGGCCGCGCTCTTCTACCAGCTCGGCATGACCGTGTTCTGGACGGCCATGCTGGGCTACTGGCAGGCGCTCGCCCTCGCCCGCGCCAACGGGCTGACCGCGGCCGACGTCCTGGAGCACGCCACCGGCACGGCGAACTCCCTCCCCGACTTCTTCGGGTTCTACGCCGACCGCATCGACGCCGGCCGGCACGACGGCGACGTGGACCGCCTGGCGATGGCGCTGGCCAGCGTCGAGCACGTCCGGCACACCCATGCCGCCGCGGGGGTCGACACCACCCTGCCGGCCGCGGTGGCCGCGCTCGTCCGCCGCGGCATGGACGCCGGCCACGCCGCCGACAGCTTCTCCGCCCTGGTCGCCCTCATGGGGACCCCGGCCGGGGCGTAGCCGACCCGTTCCCCGACCACCGGGAGTCGGCGGGACTTCCTGTACGCGTCCCCGGGCCCCCACTAGCCTCGCCCGCATGACGATTGAGCTGAACGACACCGTACGCAGCCTGCTCGACGCCCCGCACCCGGCTGTCCTGTCCACGCTCAACCCCGACGGCAGCCCGCAGAGTTCGGTGGTGTGGGTCTCCCGCGACGGCGGCGACCTGCTGGTCTCCACCGAGCAGGGGCGGCGCAAGGAGCGGAACATCCTGCGCGACCCGCGCGTCGGCCTGACCGTGTTCGACCTGGCCAACCCGTACCTCTACGCGGAGATCCGCGGTACCGCCACCGTCACGGAGGACACCGGCCGCGCGGTCGCCGCCCGCATCGCGGAGCAGTACCTCGGCCCGGGCGGCGGCAAGGAGTACCTGGAGGCGCCGGCGGAGGACGTCCGCGTGGTCGTCCGCATCACCCCGACCAAGGTCCTCGGCAACGCCGCCAAGGCGGGCTAGCTGTTCTGTCCGGGGAGGTTGTGTACAGGTGATGCAGGTCTCGGTTGGAGCATCTTGAACGGGTGAGGGCCTTCCGGGTTCGGTGTGGATTGCGACATCTCCACCGAACGACAGAAGGCCCTCATGCCCCACCGTAATGCACCCCTGACCGAGACCGGTCGTCTGCGCCTGGCCCGCTGCGTCGTCGAGGACGGCTGGCCCTTGCGGAGGGCAGCCGAGCGTTTCAGGGTCTCGCCGACCACGGCCCAGCGGTGGGCGGTCCGCTACCGGGCCCTGGGTGAGGCCGGCATGGCAGACCGGTCCTCCCGCCCCTTGCACAGCCCTCGCCGCACGCCGACCCGCACCGAGCGCCGGATCATCAAGGTCCGTCTCGCCCGCCGGTGGGGCCCGGCCCGCATCGCGTATCTGCTGGGGCTGGTGCCCTCGACCGTCCACCGGGTCCTGGCCCGGTTCGGCCTGGCCCGCCTGGCGCACCTGGACCGGGCCACCGGCCGGCCCATACGCCGCTACGAACGCGAGCGGCCCGGGGAACTGGTCCATGTGGACATCAAGAAGCTCGGCAACATCCCCGACGGCGGCGGACACAGAACCCTCGGCCGTGCCCGCGGCGGCCGCAACAGCTCGGCACACCGGGACCCCGCCCGGCCCCGCACCGCCCACGGCCGCCCCAACCTCGGCTACAGCTACCTCCACACCGCCGTCGACGACCACTCCCGCCTGGCCTACAGCGAGATCCTGGCCGACGAGACCAAGGAGACCGCCACCGCGTTCTGGACCCGCGCACAGGCATTCTTCGCCGACGCCGGGATCACCGTCGAACGGGTCCTGACCGACAACGGCTCCTGCTACCGCTCCCACACCTGGCGGGACACCCTGGCCGCGGCCGGGATCGCCCACAAGCGAACCCGGCCCTACCGGCCCCAGACCAACGGCAAGGTCGAACGCTTCAACCGCACCCTCCTCGACGAGTGGGCCTACGCCCGCCCTTACCGGTCAGAGACCGAACGGCGCGAGGCATTCCCGCAGTGGCTGCACTCCTACAATCACCACCGCGGACACACCGCACTCGAAGGCAAGCCACCCTCCAGCCGCGTCCCCAACCTCACAGGGCAATACAGCTAGTGCTGTGACCGGGAACGTTTGCCGGGTCGGGTGGTCAGGCTGCGGTTGGTAGTGGTCTGCCGCCCCAGCGGAGGCCTTTCTCGCTTCGGATGCGGGCGCGTTCGCGTCGTTGTGCGGCGAGGACGTCGGGGTGGCGGGCGTTCTGGTTGCGCCAGCGCAGGTAGGCGTGCAGGGACCGGGTCTGGACGGTGTGGTTCGGATGGTTGGAGTTGGCCAGGGTGAACTGCCGCAGCGGCCCGAAGTGGGCCTCGATGGGGTTCGCCCAGGACGCGTAGGTCGGCGTGAAGCACAGCTCGACCTTGTTTCGGTCCGCCCACCTGCGGATTTTCCAGTTCAGGTGGGCGGAGAGGTTGTCGAGGATCACGTAGATCGGGGCGCCGTCCGGGCGGGCGGCCCGGATCGATCGCAGGGCGGCCCAGGTGTGGTCGATGCCTTTGCGCCTGCGGTTGATGCCCCACAGTTTGTCGTCGCCGACCGAGTAGCAGCCGTGGAAGTAGGTGATGCCGTGGGTGCGGCGGAAGGTGGCCGGCAGCCGGTCGGGCCGGCCCTGCTTCTTCCAGCAGGATCCGGCGGTCGGACGGATGCCGAGGGGGCCGAACTCGTCGAAGGCGAACGTGCGGTCGGGACGCTTGTTGACCGCGTATTCGATCCGGGCCAGCTTGGCGTCGAAGGCCGGGTCCGGGGACTCCTTCCAGGTCTTCGTGCGCTGGAAGGAGATCCCCCGGCGGGCCAGCAGGCAGCGCAGGGCTTCCCGGCCGATCCGGACGGGCCGGGAGATGTTGCGCCGCAGGTGATCGGCGAGTTTGCGGACCGACCAGCGGGTGAAGGGCTTGCCCAGCGCGGTCGGGCGGGTGGTGGCCGTCTGGACGACGAAGTCCTCGTCGTCACGATTCAGCAGGCGGGGACGGCCTCCCGCCCACCGAGGGTCCAGGCATGCGAGCCCGATCTCGTTGAAGCGGTGGATCACGTCGCGGACGGTGTCCTCGTCCGCCTGGACCAGCCGCGCGATCACCGGGACCGTGCTGCCGCCAGCGGAGGCCAGCAGCATCATCGCCCGCCTGAACCGCACCGAGCTGGTGCTGCCCCGCCGAACGATGTGCTGAAGCTTCTGCCCCTCCTGCTCGGTTAGCCCGCGGACCCTGACCGGTAACGCCATCCCGCCTCCCCATGCCAGTCGAAGTCGTCACATCCGACCAGCACAACGAGCAACCCGGCAAACGTTCCCGGTCACAGCACTAGCCGGGCCGGCGGGCCGGGCCGGGCCGGCGCGCGCCGACGCCGCTCCGGCCCGTCAGTGACCGGTGGCGGCGAAGGTGGCCACCGCCGTGTCGAAGACGCCCTTGGCCTCCTCGGCGCGGCCGACCGGGGCCGACACCCACACGTCGAACAGCGTCCCGTCCTGCTCCCAGGCGAGGTCGTAGGTGTGCCGGGGGCCTTCGGCTGCGGAGAAGCCGTCCCAGGTGAACTCCCAGAACGCGGCGGGCAGTCCGTCGTGCATGGTGGCCGTGACCCGGTTGTCGCGGTACCCCGTGTTGGTCACCGGGCCCCGTGCGTCGGCGGCCTGCATCGACCCCATCGCCCCGCCGGGCGGCACCGAACCGAACCTGATGCCGACCCGGACGGCGTCGTCCGCCGTGATGTAGAAGGTCCGCTCGCCGTCCGTGGAGCGGACCGCCCCCCGGGGCACGGCCAGGCTGAACCCGCGCAGGTCCTGGACCTTCGTGTACCCGGCCGGAACGCCCCCCTGCTGCGCGGGCGCCGGGGACCGCGGCACCGGTACGGTCACCGACGCGCCCGGCGACGGCGCCCCGGCGGACGGCGAGGGCGAGGGGGACGGGGACGGCGCGGGAGCTCCCGCCGGCGGGGCCGCGGACCCCGACGGCGCGGCGACGGCCGGCGCCGAGGCCGCCCCGCCGCCCGGGCCCTTCGAGGTCCGGCCGTCGAGCAGCGTCACCGCCGTCACCGCACCGGCGCAGGCCGCGACGGCACCGGCCACGACCAGCGCGGCCCGCGCCCCGCGCAGCCGCGGCCGGCCGTCCCGGTCCGCGGGCCGCTCCCGGTCGATGCGGTTCTCCCGCCCGTCCGGTCCGCCGACGGGGTCCGGCGCCTGTTCGGTGGGCGTGTACCCGGCCCCCGCGGCGGAGGCCGCCGTCTCCCCGTCCGCCCCACCGTCCCCACCGCCGCCGGCCGCGCACGCGGCCAGCAGCCGCCGCGCCTCCGCGGCCCCCGTCCGCCGCTCCGGGTCCCGCTCCAGCAGGCCGCGGACCACCGGCAGGAGCGGCCCCAGCCGGGTCGTCGGCCGGATCTCCTCGTACACGACGGCGTGCAGGACCGCGCCGAGCGAGTCCCGGCGGAACGGCGACTCGCCCGCCACCGCCGCGCACAGCAGCGCGCCGAGCGACCACAGGTCCGAGGGCGGGCCGCCGGGGGCGCCCTGCATCCGCTCCGGCGCCGAGTACTCGGGGGTCCCCGCGAACACCCCGGTCCCGCTGATCGTCGTCGTCCCGGGCAGGCTCGCGATGCCGAAGTCGGTCAGTACCACCCGGCCCGTCCCCGCTTCCAGCAGCACGTTGGCGGGCTTCACATCCCGGTGCAGCACTCCGAGGGCGTGGCCGGCGGACAGTGCGTCGAGCAGGGCGAGCCCCACGCCGGCGGCCTCCGCCGGGGAGAGCGTCCCGCCCGGGCCGGCGAGCCGGTCGGCGAGCGACCCGCCGTCGACCAGCTCCATCACGATGACGGGCCGCCCTTCGTGCTCGACCACGTCGTGGACGACGATCACGTGGGGGTGGCGGACCTGGGCCACGGCCCGCGCCTCGCGCAGGGCGCCCGCCGGGTCCGCCCCGGCCTCCAGGGACAGGGCCTTGACCGCGACCTGACGCCCGAGCAGCTCGTCGGCGGCCCGCCACACGACCCCCATGCCGCCCCGGCCGAGCTTCTCCTGCAGCCGGTAGCGCCCGGCGATCACCGTGTGGCCGTCGCTCCCCGGCCCGTCGTGCAGCGACACCCGCTCACCCGCTCCCGTTCGCAGACGACGGCCATGATGCCGCAAGCGACCCACCGCCACACCGCATACGCAGCGGCCTCCCCCGCCCGTGCGGGGGCTCAGGGCAGCACGGCCCGGACCCCCGCCCAGGCGTCCACGGCCCGGGCGGTGTCCGAGGTCCCCGCCAGGTGGGGCCGCACCGTGGCCATGCTGTTCAGCATGAGCTTGATGCGGCGCAGGTGGCGGATGCGGCGGCGCGGCAGGTCGCGCCAGGCCAGCCCCTCCGCGGCCGCCTGGGCCGGGGTCAGGTCGATCAGGTCCAGCAGCTCGCGGCAGAGTCCGGCCGGGTCCCCGCCGAGGCAGGGGCCGGGGCCGAACTGCCGGATGAGGTAGGCCCGTACGCCGGCGCGGTCGATCGCGTGGTCCAGCGGATGCCGTTCCGCCCAGGCGGCCGTGCGGTCCACCGCGGCCAGCGCCACCCGGCCCCAGCGCAGCCGCATCCCGTCGGGCAGCGCGTCGTCCTGCATCCCGGACACGCCGTGGGAGCGCAGGGTCAGCGGGTGCGGCTCGTCGGCCAGCGGCGGGTCGGTGGCCAGCCAGGCCTCGAGGTCCGCCAGCGCATGGCCGCCGGGCGGCACCGCGGTCAGCACCTGCCCGCGGGCCAGCAGTGCGGTCATGGCGCCCGTGAGGCGGACCCGTGCCGCCTGGCCCGCGCGGAGGGACCCCGCCCGGTGCCCGTGCCGCTCGATGCCGCGCAGGCCGAGGCGCGCGTCCCCGGCGGCGTACACCTGGCCGGTCCGGGCGACGCCCCCGATGCAGCGGACGGTGCAGAGCCCGCCCGCGACGTCGGCCTCCTCGACGGAGTAGACCTGCAACTCGGCGATGGTCAACCGGCACGCCCCCCTTCAGGCCCGGAAGGCTACCCTCCCGAACCCTCCGCGTGCCGCCCGAGCCGCCGTTCCGGCCCGCCGTTCCGGCCCGCCGTTCCGGCCCGCCGTTCCGGCCCGCCGACCGGGACGGGCGGGGCGGCCCGGGCGGGCGGGCTCCGGCGGCCTGGTCCGCGCCGTGCGGGTCAGGCGTGCTCGGGGGCCTCCAGGACCAGGCGGATCTCGGAGACCTGGTAGCCCGCGCGGGCGAAGGCCGCGGCCATGGGGGCGTTGACGGTGTCCGTCGTCGCGGTGACGCGGTCGGCGCCCGCGGCCGCGTGGAAGCGGGTGATCTCGGCGAGGACCTCGTCGATCAGGCCCCGCCCGCGCTGCTCGGGCACGACGCCCAGGTAGCCGACGTTGCGGTGGTACGGGGTCGCCGACGGGACGGCCAGGCCGGCGAGCCTGCCGTCCGGCAGCTCGGCGAGCCGCCACCAGGAACGTTCGCCCGGGCAGTCCAGGTAGAACGCCATGTCCTCGCGGGCCAGCTGCTCGGGGGTCCGCACCCGCAGCTCGCTCTGCGTGGCCAGGTCGAGGCTGCCCTCGGAGACCCGGACGAAGGCGTGGAGGAACTCCTCGTCGGTGCCCTCCCGGAAGACGAGCCGCCCCGTCGGCCCGGCGGTCCCGGCGGACGGGGTCCACTCGTAGCGCAGCCGCTCGATCTCCCGGGTCAGGCCCGTCCGCTGCGCGGCCTCCCGGCGCCAGGCGACCGCCTCGACCAGGTCCGGGCGGGTCCGCCAGTCCGCGGGCAGGGAGAGGTTGTAGAGGGGGAGGGCGTCGAAGGACGCGTGCCCGGCGGCCAGCAGCCCGGCGGCGAGGGCGGCCGGGTCGGCGACCGAGGAGCGGACCTGGAGGCAGTCGAGGGCGATGGGCCGCTCGCTGTCGGCGCGGCCCCACCACAGGGCGCGGGCGAGCACCTCCCCGTCCGCGTCCTCGGCGAACCAGGTCCATTCGGGGCGGAAGCGGAGGGCGGCGAACTCCTCGCGGACCTTCTCGGGGGGCAGGGCGGGGACAGGACCGTCGGCGGGGTGGGCGGCGGCCCGGTCCAGGTCGGCGGGGTCGGCGGTCGCAGCACGGAAGATCATCCGGGGATGATCACACGGGGTGTCGGCCCCGGCCAGGGATTTCGGCGCCGCCGCCGGCCGGGCACGGCCCCCGCCGGGCACGGCCCCCGCCGGGCGCAGCGACCACCGGGTGCGGTTCTCGCCCGCCGACGGCCGATGGCCGGCCCCCTGGAGCGGGGACCGGCCATCGGACGGTGGAGCGGGTGGAGCGGTGGAGCCGCCGGCTACTGCCAGGTGACCAGGCGGCGCGGGTTCTCCAGCACGGCGGCGATGTCGGCCAGGAACCTGGAGCCGAGCTCGCCGTCGATCAGGCGGTGGTCGAAGGACAGCGCCAGGGTCGTGACATGGCGCGGCTTCACCTTGCCCTTGTGGACCCACGGCTGGAGCCTGATCGCGCCGACCGCGAGGATCGCGGACTCGCCGGGGTTCAGGATGGGCGTGCCGGTGTCGACGCCGAAGACGCCGACGTTGGTGATGGTGAGGGTGCCGCCCTGCATGTCGGCGGGGGAGGTCTTGCCGTCGCGGGCCGTGGCGACCAGCTCGGACAGGGCCTGGGAGAGCTCAGGCAGCGACTTGGCGTGGGCGTCCTTGATGTTCGGGACGATCAGGCCGCGCGGGGTGGCCGCCGCGATGCCCAGGTTGACGTAGTGCTTGAGCACGATCTCCTGGGCCGCCTCGTCCCAGGACGCGTTGACGTCCGGGTTGCGGCGGACGGCCACCAGGACCGCCTTGGCGATGAGCAGCAGCGGGTTGATCCGCAGGCCGGCCAGCTCGGGGTCGTCCTTGAGCTCCTGCACCAGCTTCATCGTCTTCGTGATGTCGAAGGTGATGAACTCGGTGACGTGCGGCGCGGTGAACGCCGAGCCGACCATGGCCTGGGCGGTGACCTTGCGGACGCCCTTCACCGGGATACGGGTCTCCCGGGCGCCGGGCTCGGCCGGGGCGGCGCCGGCCGCGCGGGCGGGCGCCTCGGCCTGGGCCGGGACCGGGGCGGCGACCGGGGCGGGCGCGGCGGCCTGCGGGGCGGCCTGCGGGGCGAGCGCGGCCGCGGCGGCGGCGTGCACGTCCTCGCGGGTCACGACCCCGCCGTCGCCGGTGGGGACCACGGTGGCCAGGTCGATGCCGAGGTCCTTGGCGAGCTTGCGGACCGGCGGCTTGGCCAGCGGCCGCTCCCCGAGGGCGTGCGCGTGCCCGTTGCCGGTGAGGACGGGGGCCGGGACGGCCACGGGGGCCGGGGCGGCCGGAGCGGCCACGGGGGCCGCGGCGACGACCGGCGCCGGGGTACCGGCGGCGGCCGGGACGGCCTTGCGCGGGCGGCGCTTCGTCGAGGACTGGGCGACGCCGTAGCCGACCAGCACGGGCTGACGGCCCTCGGGCGCGGGCTCCTCGGCCGGAGCCTGCGCCTCGGCGGCCGGGGCCGGGGCGGCAGCGGCGACCGGGGCGGCGGGGGCCTCGGACGCGGCACCGGTCTGCACCGAGATGATCACCTGGCCGACGTCGACCGTGGTGCCCTCCTCGAACAGCAGCGCGTGCACGGTGCCGTCGAAGGGGATCGGCAGCTCGACGGCCGCCTTCGCCGTCTCGACCTCGCAGACGACCTGCCCGTCGGTGACGGTGTCACCCGGCTGGACGTACCACTTGAGGATCTCGGCCTCGGTGAGGCCCTCGCCCACGTCGGGCATCTTGAATTCGCGGATGGTCACGGGGGGGTTCTCCTCAGTACGCCAGCGAGCGGTCGACGGCGTCGAGCACCCTGTCCAGACCCGGCAGGTACTCCTCCTCCAGGCGGGCCGGCGGATACGGCGTGTGGAAGCCGCCCACGCGCAGCACCGGCGCCTCCAGGTGGTAGAAGCACCGCTCCGTGATGCGAGCGGCGATCTCGGAGCCCACGCCCAGGAACACCGGGGCCTCGTGGACGACCACGAGCCGGCGGGTCTTCTCCACGGAGGCCTGGATGCCGTCGAAGTCGACCGGGGACATCGAGCGCAGGTCGAGGACCTCCACCGACTTGCCCTCCTCGGCCGCCGCGGCCGCCGCCTCCAGGCAGACCTTCACCATGGGGCCGTACGCCGCCAGGGTGAGGTCCGCGCCCTCGCGCACGACCCGCGAGGTGTGCAGCGCGGTCGGGATGGCGTCGGTGTCGACCTCGCCCTTGTCCCAGTAGCGCCGCTTCGGCTCGAAGAAGATCACCGGGTCGTCGCTGAGGATCGCCTGCTGCAGCATCCAGTAGGCGTCGCTCGCGTTCGACGGCGAGACCACCTTCAGGCCCGCCACGTGCGCGAAGAGGGCCTCCGGGGACTCCGAGTGGTGCTCGACCGCACCGATCGCGCCGCCGTACGGGATGCGCACGACGACGGGCATCTTGACCTTGCCCAGGGCGCGGGCGTGCATCTTCGCGAGCTGCGTGACGATCTGGTCGTACGCGGGGAAGACGAACCCGTCGAACTGGATCTCGACGACCGGCCGGTAGCCGCGCAGCGCCAGGCCGACCGCGGTGCCGACGATGCCGGACTCGGCCAGCGGGGTGTCGATGACCCGCTCCTCGCCGAAGTCCTTCTGCAGGCCGTCGGTGATCCGGAAGACACCGCCCAGCTTGCCGACGTCCTCACCCATGATCAGGACCTTGGGGTCCGTCTCCAGGGCCTTGCGCAGCGACTCGTTGAGCGCCTTCGCGATCGACATCTTCTCGACAGCCATCAGTGACCCTCCTCGAAGGACGCGAGGTAGGCGGCGAACTGGGCGCGCTCCTCGTCGACGAGCGCGTGCCCGTCCGCGTAGACGTTCTCGAAGATCGCCATGGTGTCGGGGTCGGGCATGGCGCGCACGACCTCGCGCACCCGCTTGCCCAGGGCCTCGCTCTCGGCCTCCAGCTCCTCGAAGAAGGCCTCGTCGGCGCCGCCGGTGGCCAGCAGGTGGGCCTTCAGGCGCAGGATCGGGTCCTTCGCCTCCCAGGCCTGCGTCTCCTCGTCGCGCCGGTACTTCGTCGGGTCGTCGGAGGTGGTGTGCGCGCCCATCCGGTACGTGTACGCCTCGACCAGCGTCGGGCCCTCGCCGCGGCGCGCCCGGTCCAGGGCCCAGCGGGTCACCGCGAGGCAGGCCAGGACGTCGTTGCCGTCGACGCGGACGCCGGGGAAGCCGAAGCCCTGCGCGCGCTGGTACAGCGGGACGCGCATCTGGCGCTCGGTCGGCTCGGAGATCGCCCACTGGTTGTTCTGGCAGAAGAACACCACGGGGGCGTTGTAGACCGCCGAGAAGGTGAAGGCCTCGGCCACGTCGCCCTGGCTGGACGCGCCGTCGCCGAAGTAGGCGATGACGGCGGAGTCCGCGCCGTCCTTGGCCACGCCCATCGCGTAACCGGTCGCGTGCAGCGTCTGCGAGCCGATCACGATCGTGTACAGGTGGAAGTTGTTGCCGTTGGGGTCCCAGCCGCCGTGGTTCACGCCGCGGAACATGCCGAGGAGGTTCGTCGGGTCGACCCCGCGGCACCAGGCCACCCCGTGCTCGCGGTAGGTCGGGAAGACGTAGTCGTCGTCGCGCAGGGCCCGGCCGGAGCCGATCTGGGCGGCCTCCTGGCCGAGCAGCGAGGCCCACAGGCCCAGCTCGCCCTGGCGCTGCAGGGCGGTCGCCTCGCCGTCGAAGCGGCGGGTCAGCACCATGTCGCGGTAGAGCGCGCGCAGGTCCTCTGTGGTGATGTCCTCGACGTAGGACAGGAACTCCGCGTTGTCAGGGTTTTCTGCGCCGACCCGCTCCCCCTCGGGGGTCAGCAGCTGTACGAGCTGCGGCTCGGCGTTCTGCGCGGTGGCGACAGCCTTCGCTGCGGGGGTCTTGGAGGCGCTCGCAGCGCCTGCCGCCCGCTTGGTGCCGCTGCTGCGTCGCGGCTTGCGCGCGGCAGTGCTCTCCACGGTCACGTGTTGCTCCTCCGTCGGTCCGGCTCCCGGGTTCTCCGGGGTCCAGTGCGGCTCACCTGGATCCGTACCCGCGCACGGGGTGGGTGCGGCCGTGTACGGGATTCAGGCGTGACAGGTGCCCCGGCGACAGTCCTGCGCAATCACGTTACCCAGTGCCGCGCATAACTGCGAAACCCTGCTTGACCTGCGTTTTTGCTTGGATTTCCAAGTAAATCCGCAGAGCGGGGAACAAGCACTGGTCACGGCCTTGCAGGGGGCCGGAACAACGGCACGTTATCCCGGGTAACGACCTCTGGGAAGGGGTGAGTGTGTGAAACTGAGTTCGTGCGCGAAGACGGAAAAATCAAGGTATTCCTCCTGGACGACCACGAAGTGGTACGGCGCGGCGTCCACGAGCTCCTGTCGGTCGAAGAGGACATCGAGATCGTCGGAGAGGCCGGCACCGCCGCAGACGCCTTGGTCCGCATTCCCGCCACGCGCCCCGATGTGGCCGTCCTCGACGTGCGCCTGCCGGACGGCAGCGGGGTGGAGGTATGCCGTGAGGTCCGCTCGCAGGACGAGGGCATCAAGTGCCTGATGCTGACCTCGTTCGCCGACGACGAGGCCCTCTTCGACGCGATCATGGCCGGCGCCTCCGGTTACGTGCTCAAGGCCATCCGCGGCAATGAGCTGCTCGGCGCCGTCCGGGACGTGGCGGCGGGCAAGTCCCTGCTGGACCCGGTGGCCACGGCCCGGGTGCTGGAGCGGCTGCGCGACGGCAGCGGCGGCCGCGGCGACGACCGCCTGGCCCGGCTGACGGAGCAGGAGCGCAGGATCCTCGACCTGATCGGCGAGGGCCTGACCAACCGCGCCATCGGCGAGCGGCTGCACCTCGCCGAGAAGACCATCAAGAACTACGTCTCCAGCCTGTTGTCCAAGCTGGGCATGGAGCGCCGCTCCCAGGCCGCCGCGTACGTGGCCCGCCTGCAGGCGGAGCGGCGCGCCTAGTGCCGTCGCGAGGCGGTGAACCTTCCGGGTCAGAGCACTAGCCGCGTTGCACGAAGCCCCGTCACCTGCAGGCGACGGGGCGTGTATTCCTCGGCACGGAACCGGACCCGGAACCAGAACCGGATCAATTCCATCCGGTTCCGGTTCCGCAGGGGCTCAGTTCGATTCGTCCAGCGGATTCGGATCGGTCGGCCCGGACTGGCTCTTCGAGGGCGACGGCCCCCCGGACTTCGTCGGCGCGGGGGTCGACTTCGTCACCGAGGGCGACGGACTGGCCTGCGACGGCGAAGGCGAGGGCGTGAAGCTCGGCGAGTTCCTGGGGCGGGTCTGCGACGGCGTGAAGTCGTCCGTCGGCCGCGTGGAATTCGACGTCTCGCTCGTCGACGGCGTGTTCTGCGGCACGGACGGGGCGCCCTGCTTGGCGCTGGAGGAACTCTGGACGACCGGCGTCTTGTTGTCGCCGCCCTTGTTCTTGCCGCCCATCGTGTTGACGGCGTACGCCACCCCGCCCGCGATCGCGACGATGGCGAGGACCGCGAACAGCCACAGCTTCCAACGGCCGCTGCCTCGGTCGTCGTACCGGTCGTAGGCGTCGTAGCCGTCGCGGCCCCCGCCGTGGCCCGGGTGGTGCCCGTGCGTGTCGTACCCGCCGCCGGGGAAGGCCGTGCCGTCGTCCGGGTTCAGCGGCGGCACCATCGGCTGCTGGAACTGCGAGGTCGCGGAGTGCGCGGCGTACGGCTGCGGGCCGCGGGGCTGGGCGACGGGCATCGCGGTGGTGGGCGCCGCGCCGCCGCGGCCGTGCGGCAGGGCCATGGTGACCGGGCCGGTGTTCCAGGTGCCGGTGTTCGGCCCCTGGTCCTGGAGCATCTGCAGGGCGTACTGGACGAGCCCGCGCATCTCCTCGGCGCTCTGGAACCGGTCGTCCGGGTCCTTCGCGAGGGCGCGCATGACCAGGCCGTCGAGCTCCTGCGGGATGGTCTGGCCCTCCGGCAGCTGCGAGGGCGGCACCGGCGCGTCCTGGACGTGCTGGTAGACCACGGACAGCGGGGTCTCACCGGTGAACGGGGGGCGCAGCGCGAGCAGTTCGTACAGCAGGCAGCCGGTGGCGTACAGGTCGGAGCGGTGGTCCACGGCCTTGCCGAGGGCCTGCTCGGGCGACAGGTACTGCGGGGTGCCCATGACCATGCCGGTCTGGGTCATCGTCGACTGGGCGCCGTGCAGGGCGCGGGCGATGCCGAAGTCCATCACCTTCACGGCACCGGTGTCGGTGATGATGACGTTGGCGGGCTTGATGTCGCGGTGGACGATGCCGTGCTGGTGCGAGTAGGCCAGCGCCTCCAGCACACCGGAGACGATGATGAGGGCCTGCTCGGGCCCGGGGGCCTCCGCGCTGATGAGGAGGTCGCGGATGGTGCGGCCCTCGACCAGCTCCATGACGATGTAGGGGACGGTGTTCGGGCCGACCTTGTCCTCGCCCGAGTCGTACACGGCGACGACGGCGTGGTGGTTCAGCCCGGCGACCGACTGCGCCTCGCGCGTGAAGCGGGCCTTGGAGACGGGGTCCTCGGCGAGGTCGGGGCGCAGCAGCTTCACGGCGACGGTCCGGCCCAGCCGGACGTCCTCGGCGGCGAAGACCTCGGCCATGCCGCCGCGGCCCAGGCGGTGGGTCAGCCGGTAGCGGCCGTCGCCGACCAGGCCGCCGGCGCCCCAATGCTCAGGATCGTCTGCCATCCCGGCGCCGCTGTCCTCGGGTTCGGGTGCCATGAGTCCTCGCCGTCGTCTCTCTCGGCCGCCGCTGAGCGGTAGGTCCATTTCGTGTGCTCCGATGAACGCTACAGCCTCGGAACAGGTGGCCGTTCGGACAATGGCTCGTGGTGGCCTTGTCGTCACGGAACGGGTACCTGGCTTGACGTGTGCTTGCCCTCCGGCAGACTGGGCCCGACATGCGATCAGCCGGACGCGTAGAGACACACCCCGAGGGGAAGCAACAGCCATGAGCCAGGACGGCAATCAGGCCCAGTACGCGGGCGGATCTCTGGCCGGTGGCCGTTACCAGCTAAGGGACTTGCTCGGCGCGGGCGGTATGGCGTCCGTCTACCTGGCGTACGACAGTGCGCTCGACCGGCAGGTCGCCATCAAGACCCTGCACAGCGACCTGGGCCGGGAGGCGTCCTTCCGCGAGCGGTTCCGCCGTGAGGCCCAGGCTGTTGCGAAACTGTCGCACACGAACATCGTCTCGGTCTTCGACACGGGTGAGGGCGAGGTCACTTTCCCCGACGGCCGCAGCGACGCGGCGGTCATGCCGTACATCGTCATGGAGTACGTGGAGGGCCAGCCGCTCGGCTCGGTGCTCGCCGCGGACGTCCGCCAGTACGGGGCGATGCCCGCCGAGAAGGCGCTGAAGGTGACGGCCGACGTGCTGGCCGCGCTGGACACCAGCCACGAGATGGGGCTGGTGCACCGTGACATCAAGCCCGGCAACGTGATGATGACCAAGCGCGGCGTGGTCAAGGTGATGGACTTCGGCATCGCCCGCGCCATGCAGTCCGGCGTCACGTCGATGACGCAGACCGGCATGGTCGTCGGCACCCCGCAGTACCTGTCGCCCGAGCAGGCGCTGGGGCGCGGCGTCGACGCCCGCTCCGACCTGTACTCGGTCGGCATCATGCTGTTCCAGCTGCTGACCGGCCGGCTCCCCTTCGACGCCGACTCGCCGCTGGCCATCGCGTACGCCCACGTGCAGGAGGAGCCGGTCGCCCCGTCCTCCGTCAACCGCTCGCTCACCCCGGCGATGGACGCGCTGGTGGCGCGGGCCCTGAAGAAGAACCCGAACGAGCGCTTCCCCACCGCGGCGACGATGCGGGACGAGATCGCACGCGTGCTGGCGGCCGGTCAGACCGGCGCCCCGGCCATCGTCCCGGGCGCCCACACCGGCGGCAGCGGAGCGGGCGTCGGCTCGGCCGTGTTCCCGCCGCTGGATTCCGGCTTCCCGGCGCCGACGGCCCAGCAGGTGCAGCAGCCGTACGCGCCGACCCCGGCCCCGGCCGGGTACGCGCCGACCCCGCCGCCCATGGCGCAGACGCACGGTCAGGGCGGCTACGCCTACCCGCCGCAGCAGCCGGTGGCTCAGGGGTACGCGCCGCAGACCCCGCCGCCGTTCGCCTCCTCCACCGCCCAGCAGGCGTCGGTCGGCGCCGGTGGCGCGGGCGGCAAGCGGAACATGCCGGTGGTCGTGGGGGCGATCGCGGTGGCGCTGCTGGCCATCGGCGGCCTCGTCTACGCGGTCGTCAACAACGGCGACGACGAGGGCGGCAAGAACGACCAGGCCAACCAGCAGACGGCCTCGGGCGGCCCGGCGGCCAACCCGTCCGGCTCCGCCAAGGCCGGGCACAAGGGCCCGGACACCAGCCGCACCATCGACCTGCAGAAGTGCAAGGAGCCGACCAAGCACTACAGCGACGCCTCCAAGGTCGTGGCACCGGACTTCCGGTACAAGAACGTCCGCTCGGTGAAGGAGTGCATCCAGGCCGCGGGCTGGAAGTACAAGGTCGAGAAGCGGGACGAGGCGGTCTACGGCGAGGACACGGTGCTGTCGCAGCTGCCCGAGGCGGGCGGCAAGATCGACAAGGAAGGCACCGAGTTCACCCTGGTCGTCTCCACGGGCGACCCGCAGTAGGCGGCCGGCGGGGCGGGCCGGCCCCTGCGGCCGGCTGCCGACCCCGCCGACCGGACGACTGTCCGCCGTTCGGCTCCATGTACGGGACACCGCATCCCGGGCACCCTCGATAGGGCGCCCGGGATGCCCGTTTTGCCCCACCATGTGAATCTGGGCGTGAACATCTCGGCCTCCCCCAGACTCCGTCCGGGGGGACCCCCACGCATGGGAGGGGCTCCCCGTGAACCGAAGAATCCGGGCGCCGCGCCCGCCGGTCACGCGGACCCCACGCCTGCGGGTCGTACGGGCCCGGCGCCCGCGGGCCGTACGGACCTGGCGCCTGCCGGTCGCGCGGACCTGGCGCCCGGGGGTCGTACGGACCTGGCGCCCGGGGGTCGCAGGGACCTGGCGCCTGCCGGTCGTACGGATCTGGCGCCTGCCGGTCGCGCGGACCCGGCACCTGCCCGCCGTGGCCCTGCTGCTCGCCTCGGCACTGTCGCCCGCCGCCCCGGCTGCCTCCGCCTCCCTCCTGGCCGCGGCGCCCGCGGCGGCACCCCGGGCCCCCGATCCGGCCGACGAAGCCCTCCGCGAGGAGGAGTACGGGAAGCTGGCCGGCAGCGTCGCCGGGGTCGGGCGGGTGCGGCCGGGGCGTCCCGCGGCCGAGCCCGCGAACCCGGAGACCGTCCCGGCCTCCCGCCCCTTCCTCCCGGTGCGACCCCGGCCGCCCGCGCCCGCCACCCCGCCTCCGCCCGAGCCGCCTCCGGCGCGGCAGACCCCGGGCGGGCGGCTCCCCTCCACCCTCGCCACCGAGCCGAACGAACGGGCCGCCGACCTGGCCGCGCACCTGCTCCCGCTCGGCACCGGCTTCGCCCTGATGGGGCTGGGGCTGGGCTACCTCGGGGTACGGCTGCGCAAGGGCCTCTGACCTGCCACGGGACGCACGGGATTCCGCACGCGCCGCGGGGGTCGACGCGTGCGGGCCGTCCAGGGGAAAGCCTTGCAGGGGGCAACATACTCGGTATACATACTCGGTATGTCGATCCGCCACGGCCTCCTCGCCCTGCTGGAACAAGGACCCCGGTACGGCTCCCAGCTGCGCACCGAGTTCGAGTCCCGCACCGGCGCCACCTGGCCCCTGAACGTCGGGCAGGTGTACACCACCCTCGCCCGCCTGGAGCGCGACGGACTCGTCGCCCCCGGCGGCGAGGACACCGCCGGCCACACCCTCTACGCCATCACCGACACCGGCCGGGCCGAACTGCGCGAGTGGTACGCGCGCCCCGTCGACCGCGCCAACCCGCCCCGCGACGAGCTGTCCATCAAGCTCGCCATGGCGGTGGGCTCGCCCGGCGTGGACATTCGCGCCGTCATCCAGGCCCAGCGGCACGCCACGATCAAGGCGATGCAGGACTACACCCGGCTCAAGGTGCAGGCCCTCGCCGCCATCGAGAAGGGCGAGTCCCACGAACGCGACGACGTGGCCTGGCTCCTGGTCCTCGAACAGCTGATCTTCCAGACCGAAGCCGAGGCCCGCTGGCTCGACCACAGCGAGTCACGGCTCGTCCGGCTCTCCCTCACGGCCGGCCGGAGAGCCGCAACCACCCTTCCCCAGGCCGCCGAACCCGCCTCCGGCCCCGCCGACGGCCCCACCACCGACGACCCCACCACTGACAGACCTGCCTCCTCCGGCCCCGCCGCCGCCCCGAAACCCCGCGCCGCCCGCTCCCCGCGGAGCTGACGACACCGCCGTCCCAGGGGGGACCCATGCCCGACCAGCGCCCCGCGCAGCCCGTACTCCAGCTCGACAGACTCGTCCGCACGCACGGCACCGGCGCCACCGAGGTGCACGCGCTGCGGGGCATCGACCTCGCCGTGTACCCCGGCGAACTCGTCGCCGTCATGGGGCCCTCCGGCTCCGGCAAGTCCACGCTGCTCAGCCTCGCGGGCGGGCTCGACCGGCCCACCAGCGGCCGCGTCATCGTCGAGGGCACCGACATCACCGCCGTGAGCCGCCGCCAGCTCGCCGCCCTGCGCCGCCGCAGCATCGGCTACGTCTTCCAGGACTACAACCTGATCCCGGCCCTCACCGCCGCCGAGAACATCGCCCTGCCCCTCGAACTCGACGGCGTCTCTGCCCGCAAGGCCCGGGCCGCCGCCCTCGCCGCCCTGGAGGAGATGGAGCTCGGCGCGACCGCCGACCGGTTCCCCGACGAGATGTCGGGCGGCCAGCAGCAGCGGGTGGCCATCGCCCGCGCCCTCGTCGGCGACCGCCGCCTCGTCCTCGCCGACGAACCCACCGGCGCCCTCGACTCCGAGACCGGCGAATCCGTCCTCGCCCTGCTCCGCGCGCGCTGCGACGCCGGGGCCGCCGGCATCCTCGTCACCCACGAACCACGCTTCGCCGCCTGGGCCGACCGCGTGGTCTTCGTACGCGACGGGAGCATCGTCGACTCGACCCTGCGCAGCGACGCCGACTCGCTGCTCTCCGACCAGGCGGGCCGGCCGTGAAGGCGTACCACTCCTGGATCGCGGCCATCCGGATAGCCCGCCGCGACGCCTGGCGCGCCAAGGGACGCAGCTCCCTCGTCCTCGCGATGATCGCCCTGCCGATCATCGGGGTCAGCGCGACGGACCTGACCCTGCGCAGCGCCCAGCTCTCGCCCGCCGAGACCCTCACGCGCACGATGGGTGCCGCCGACGCCGCCCTGACCTCCTCCGGCCTGGGAACCCCCGTCTACCAGGCGCCCGACAGCAGCGAATACGTGCCCGTCGGCGGCCGCGGCTCCGAGAAGTCGGCGGGAGCCGGCCCCGAGCAGCTGACGTCCGTGATCCCGGCGGGCGCCACCTCGCTGAAGGACAGCAGCGGCCGGGCCAAGATCCGCACTCGCTACGGACTGCTCGACACCGAGCTGCGCGAACTCGACCTGTCCAGCCCGCTGGTGAAGGGCATGGTCGTGATGGACCGCGGGCGGACCCCCGAGGACCCCGGCGAGGTCGTCGCCACCACCGCCTTCCTGCAGTCCTCCGGCCTGTTCGTCGGCTCCCAGTTCACCCCCCGCGGCTCCGGCACCTGGTACCGGATCGTGGGCGCGTACGAACTGCCCTCGGAGCTCGGCAAGGAGCAGATCACCGCCCTGCCCGGCACCCTTCTGGCCCCGCTCGACAAGGAGCTCCAGGCCGCCGGGGTGCCCGGGGTCGCCTCCCGGGACACGTACCTCGTGAAGACCGGGCCCGGTGGTTTCACGTGGAACATGGTCCAGGAGGCCAACGCCAAGGGCGTGCTGGTCCAATCCCGCGCCGTCACCCTGCACCCGCCGGCCCGCTCCGACGTGCCGCTGTACACCCGGATGCCGAGCACCGACGACGGCGGCACCTCGCGGCTGCCGGCCAGTGAACTGGCCGTCCTCGCCACGATCGTCGGCCTGGCCGTGCTGGAGATCTGCCTGCTCGCCGGGCCCGCCTTCGCCGTCGGCGCCCGCCGCTCGCGCCGCCAGCTCGGACTCGTCGGCGCCAACGGTGGCGACCGGCGCCACATCCGGGCCATCGTGCTCTCCGGCGGCCTGGTCATCGGCGCCACCGCGGCCCTCCTCGGCACCGCGACCGGGACGCTGCTCACCGTGGTTCTGCGGCCGCGGCTGGAGGAGTACGTCGGCGTACGCTTCGGCGGCCTCGACTTCCGTCCGCTGGAGATCGCCGGGATCGCCCTGCTCGCCGTCGTGACCGGACTGCTCGCCGCGGTCGTCCCGGCCGTCAGCGCCTCCCGCCAGAGCGTGCTGTCCTCGCTGACCGGTCGGCGCGGCATCCGCCGGGCCAACCGCGTCCTGCCCTTCGTGGGACTCGGGGCCGTCGGCCTCGGCGCGGCGATCGCCCTGCTCGGCAGCATCGCCTCGACGGGCTCCAGCATCGTCGTCCTCGGCGCGGCGATCGCCCTGCTCGGCAGCATCGCCTCGACGGGCTCCAGCATCGTCGTCCTCGGCAGCGCCCTCGCCGAGCTCGGCCTGGTCGCCCTCACCCCCGCACTGATCGGCCTGTTCGGGCGACTCGGGCGCCTGCTGCCGCTGTCGCCGCGGCTCGCGCTGCGCGACGCCGTGCGCAACCGGGGCCGCACCGCGCCTGCCGTTGCGGCGGTCATGGCCGCCGTGGCCGGAACCGTCGCCATCGCCACCTACGCGCACAGCAGCGAGGCCCAGGAACGGTTCGAGTACGTCGCCGACCTGCCCGCCGGCTCCGGCCGGGTGGAGCTGTACGAGACCGGACACCAGAAGGACATGGCGGCCGTCCGCGAGGCCGTGAGCCGCGAACTCCCGGTGGCCGTAAGGGCGGACGTGGACCACGTCCAGGTCGGCCCACCCGGCTGCGAGCAGGACGCGCACGGCGACACCTGCGGCCGCGCCGAGGTCTTCCGGCCCGCGGACCAGCGCTGCCCACTGCACGCGGCCGACGCCGAGCCCTCCGCCGCGGACAAGAAGGCGCTGCGCCGGGACTGGCGCTGCACCGTGTCCCGGCAGTCCTCGATGTACTCGCTGGTCGTCGCCGACGACAAGCTGCTGACCGCCCTCGCCGTCACCGACCCGGGCGCGGTCTCCGCGCTGAAGTCGGGGCAGGCCGTCTCGTTCGACCGGCGCAACGTCAAGGACGGCCGGGTCACGGTGCGGCTGATCAGCGCCGAGGCGGACCGCGCGGCCCGGCCCGGCGCGGACGTCCCCGGCGAGGACAAGGTGTTCGCCGCGTACCAGGCGCCCGCCGGCGTCAACGGCTACGGCATCGACCTCGTCCTGCCGCCGTCCGCCGCCCGGGCGGCCGGGCTCACCATCCAGCCCTACGCGTCCTACTTCACCCTGGACGGGACGGCAACCACCCGGCAGCGGCAGCAGTTGTCCGACCGGATCGACCGGATCGGCGTGGAGGCCCCCGTCCTCATCGAGTCCGGCTACCAGAGCGAGAACGACGTGGCGCTGCTCGCGCTGACCGTCTTCGCCGGCCTGGTCACCCTCGGCGCGGCGGGCATCGCGACGGGACTGGCCCAGACCGACGCCGAGGCCGACCTGAAGACCCTGTCGGCGGTCGGCGCCGCCCCACGGGTGCGGCGGGCCCTCAGCGGCTTTCAGTGCGGCCTGGTGGCCCTCATGGGCGTCGTCCTGGGCACGCTGTCCGGGCTGTTGCCCGCGGTCGGCCTGCGGCTCTTCCAGCGGCACGAGGGCGAAATCGTCCTGGAGACCTCCGGCGGCCCGACCGACACGGTGTACGTGCCGATCGTCCTGCCCTGGGAGACGTTCGGGATGCTGCTGGTCCTGGTCCCGCTCGGCGCCGCCCTGCTGGCCGCCCTGGTGACCCGGTCCGGCGACGGACTCGCCCGGCGCGCGGCCGCCTGAGGGTCACCCGCTGTTACCGCCCCCGTACAGGGTGGATCACGCCCGTACGGGGGCACACCGTCTGAGAACCCAGGTGTGCGAGAGAATGACAGGCATGGAGATGCCGAGGAGTGAACGGTCGCAGGACAGTCCCCCGCACGTCCTGATCGTGGGACAGGACGGGATGGCGGTCGGCGGCGCCGATGACGAGTCGCGCGAGGTCCCGGTGACGGAAATGGTCGAACAGCCCGCCAAGGTCATGCGGATCGGCAGCATGATCAAGCAACTTCTGGAAGAGGTCCGCGCCGCGCCTCTGGACGAGGCGAGCCGGGTCCGCCTGAAGGGCATCCACGCCGCGTCGGTCAAGGAGCTTGAGGACGGCCTGGCTCCGGAGCTCGTCGAGGAACTGGAGCGGCTCTCCCTGCCGTTCACCGAGGAGGCCGTGCCCTCCGAGGCGGAACTGCGGATCGCACAGGCCCAGTTGGTGGGCTGGCTGGAAGGCCTCTTCCACGGTATCCAGACCGCCCTGTTCGCGCAGCAGATGGCGGCGCGGGCCCAACTGGAGCAGATGCGCCGGGCCCTGCCGGCCGGCGCGCCCCACGACGACGACGAGGAAGGCCCGCAGCGGCCCGTCCGCTCGGGACCGTACCTGTAGCGACCGCCGTGAGCGGCGACGAGCGCCGTGAGCGGCGACGAGCACGCGGGCGGGGCCGGATCGCACCGGCCCCGCCCGTTTCACGTCCAGGCCACGGCAAGTGCGTTTCCCCCGCCGGGACATGGTCCGCGCATACTCGGGGCATGAGCTACGACGCGATCGTCCTCGCCGGCGGCGCCGCTCGGCGACTCGGCGGTGCGGACAAGCCGGGCCTCCGCGTGGGCGGCCGGACCCTGCTCGACCGCGTCCTCGACGCCTGCGCCGACGCGGCGGCCACCGTGGTGGTCGGTGACCGCCGGCCCACGGCCCGGCCGGTCCGCTGGGCCCGGGAGAACCCGCCCGGCGCCGGGCCGGTGGCCGCCCTCGACGCCGGACTGCGGCAGACCACGGCCGAGCTGGTCCTCGTCCTCTCCGCCGACCTCCCCTTCCTCGACCGGGGCACCGTCCGGGCCCTGCTCGCGGCGTCCGGTGAGCAGCGTGCGGCGGACGGCGAGGACCCGGAAGGCCCGGTGGATCCGGAGGGTCCTGAGGGCGCCCTGCTGCGCGACCGCACCGGCCGCGACCAGCCCCTGGTCGCCGCCTACCGGGCCGAGCCACTGCGCCGCGAGATCGCCCTGCTGGCCGCCGAGCACGGCACCCTGTCCGGCCTGCCCCTGCGCGCGCTCACCGCCGAGCTGCGGCTGACGCACGTGGCGGACGCGGAGCCGCTCGCCTCCTTCGACTGCGACACCTGGGAGGATCTTGCTTCAGCCCGCGCCAGGATCAGGGAGCATGGAAACGTGCTGGACCAATGGATCACCGCCGCCAAGGCCGAGCTCGGCATCGACGTGGACGTCGACACCAAAGCCCTGCTCGACCTCGCCCGCGACGCCGCCCACGGCGTCGCCCGGCCCGCCGCCCCGCTGACCACCTTCCTGGTCGGCTACGCGGCGGCCCGTGCCGAAGCCGCCGGAGCGGATCCCGCCGCCGCCGTCGCGGAAGCCTCCCGCAAGGCCGCCGAGCTGGCGCTGCGCTGGGCGGCCGAGACCGGGGACGGCACCGCGTCCGGAGGGAGCACCCCCGGATGAGCCCCACCGACGCCGACCGCGCCATGGAGGCCCTCGACGAGGCCCTCGCCCTGGTCAGCCGCGCCCCCGCCGGCGACGGCCCCGGCCCGGGGCCGGCCGGGCGCCGTGCCCTCGGCTGGGCGCAGGCCCGCGAGGCCGCCGCCCGCGCCGGAGCAGGCGTCCGGGCCCGCATCCACCGGGTGCCCCTGACAGAGGCCCTCGGGGAGGTGCTGGACCAGCCCCTGGAGGCCCTCACCGACCTGCCGTCCTTCGACACCTCCGCCATGGACGGCTGGGCCGTCGCCGGGCCTGGCCCCTGGACGGTGCGCCCGGGCGAGGGGGTGCTGGCCGGCTCCGCGCGCCCCGAGCCGCTGGCCGACGGGGAGGCCGTCCGGATCGCCACCGGCGCCCGGGTCCCCGCCGACACCACCGCCGTGCTGCGCAGCGAGCACTCCCGGGAGTCCGGCTCCCAGCTCTACGCCGACCGGCCGGTGCAGACCGGCCAGGACATCCGCCCGCGCGGCCAGGAGTGCCGCTCCGGCGACCTGATGCTGCCCGCCGGATCGCTGGTCACCCCGGCCGTGCTGGGCCTCGCCGCGGCCGCCGGGTACGACGAGCTGGCCACCCGGCCACGGCCCCGGGTGGAGGTGCTGGTCCTCGGCGACGAACTGCTCACCGAGGGCCGCCCGCACGACGGCCTGATCCGCGACGCCCTCAGCCCCATGCTGGCCCCCTGGCTGACCCGGATCGGGGCCGAGGTCGTCGGCACCCGCCGGATCGGCGACGACCCGGCCGGGGCGGAGGCCCTGCTGGAGGCCGTCACCGGCTCCGCGGCCGACGTGGTCATCACCACCGGCGGCACCGCCTCCGGGCCCGTGGACCACGTCCACCCCGTCCTGCACCGGGCCGGGGCGGAGCTCCTGGTCGACGGGGTGGCCGTACGCCCCGGGCACCCCATGCTGCTGGCCCGGCTCGGCGACCGCACCGAAGGCCGCCACCTCGTCGGGCTGCCCGGCAACCCGCTCGCCGCCGTCTCCGGGCTGCTGACCCTCGCCGAACCGCTGCTGCGCGCCCTCGCCGGCCGCCGGCAGCGCCCCCGTTACGCCGTCCCCGTCCAGGGCGGGATCCCCGGCCACCCGTACGACACCCGGCTCGTCCCGGTCATGCTGACCGACGAGCACGCCGTGCCGCTGCGCTACAACGGCCCGGCGATGCTGCGCGGCATCGCCGCCGCCGATGCGCTGGCCGTCGTACCGCCGCACGGTGCGCGGGCGGGGCAGGAGCTGGAGATCCTCGACCTGCCGTGGGTCTCGGGAGGATGTTTCACGTGAAACTCCACGGCCAGGACGCGATCGCCCGGGAGGCGGGCGAGAACCTCTTCTCGCGCCGCGTCCAACTGCCCCGGCGGGTCGTGGAGAAGCCGATCCGGCAGGTCGCCAAGCGGGTGCTGATGGCCCTGTTC
The DNA here is from genome assembly GCF_051550185.1 of Streptomyces pallidus (ex Mingjun et al. 2026). NCBI lineage: Bacteria > Bacillati > Actinomycetota > Actinomycetes > Kitasatosporales > Streptomycetaceae > Streptomyces > Streptomyces pallidus (ex Mingjun et al. 2026). Next base: position 3,931,017 of record NZ_CP196181.1, read on the forward strand.
GTGTTGTTCCTGACGGTCCTGATCGTCTATCTCGACCGCGGCGGCTACCACGACAACGCGGACGACAGCGTCGACCTGCTGGACTGCATCTACTACGCCACCGTGACCCTGTCGACGACCGGCTACGGCGACATCGTCCCGTACAGCGACAGCGCCCGGCTGGTCAACATCCTGCTCATCACTCCCCTGCGGGTGCTCTTCCTGATCATCCTCGTGGGAACCACCCTGGAAGTGCTGACCGAGAAGACCAGGGAAGAGTGGCGGCTGGGCCGCTGGAGGAAGAACTTGCGCGAGCACACGGTCGTCGTCGGCTTCGGCACCAAGGGGCGCTCCGCCCTGATGACCCTGCTGGCCACCGGTCTCAGGAAGGACCGGGTCGTCATCGTGGACCCCAGCTCCAAGGCGATCGACACGGCCAACGCCGAGGGGTTCACGGGGGTGGTGGGCGACGCGACCCGCTCCGATGTCCTGCTCCGCGCCGAGGTGCAGAGGGCCCGTCAGGTCATCATCGCCACCCAGCGGGACGACACGGCGGTGCTGGTCACCCTGACGGCGCGGCAGCTCAACCGCGGCGCGAAGATCGTCGCCGCGGTCCGCGAGGAGGAGAACGCCCCGCTGCTGCGGCAGTCGGGCGCCGACGCGGTCATCACCAGCGCGAGCGCGGCCGGGCGCCTCCTGGGCCTGTCGGTCCTGAGTCCCAGCGCCGGCACGGTGATGGAGGACCTGATCCAGCAGGGCAGCGGGCTGGACATCATGGAGCGGCCGGTCAACAAGGCGGAGGTGGGCCGGAGCGTACGGGAGACCGACGACCTGGTGGTCAGCGTGCTCCGCGGCCACCGGCTGATCCCGTACGACGACCCGCACGCGAGCCCGCTCCAGCTGACGGACCGTCTCATCACCATCGTCCGCGCGGCTCCGCCCACCCCCCGGGGCGAAGGGGCCGGCGCGAAGGAGTAGCTCATCCCGCCAGGCGCAGGCTCCAGCGGCGCGAGGGGTGGGAGTCGCAGTCGTACTGCACCAGTCTGACGTTGTCGTCGGTGGAGACACCGCCCGCCACCGTCATGCACAGGCCGGTGCCCGCGTTGACGATCTGGTAGGAGCTGCTCGCGCTGTCCCAGTTGGTGACCCTCCAACGGCGCGAGGGATGGCTGTCACAGGTGAACTGGACGAGGCCGACGTTGTTCTCGACGGACTCGCCGCCGGCGACCGTCGCGCACTTGTCGGTCTGGTCGTTGACGAGCTGGTACGAGCGGCCGTTGTAATGGGTGAGGACCCACCGGCGCGACGGGTGCGTGTCACAGCTGAACTGGACGAGCTCGGTGTTGTTGGCCGTGGAGACACCGCCGGCGACCGTCGCGCACTTGCCGGTCTGCGCGTTGACGAGCTGGAACGAGGCTCCCGACACCGGGCCCGGGTCGGCGGGTGCCGCCGGGTGCGCCACGGCCGGAACGGGGAGCAGCATCAGGCCGCCGGCCGCGAGGGCCGTCGCAGCCGTCGCCAGACGGCGGATGCGGGGGGACGTGCGCATGGAGTGCCCCTCTCTCGATTCCGCGGGAAAGGTGCCGGCGCCGGGTGAACGGCCCTGCCGGCGACCGCTGATCAAGGTCGGACGCCCCTCCCACTATCGGCGCCCGGGAGGAGGCCCGCAACCGGGGAGTTGGCGTACGCTCCGGGCCATGCATGCGATCTCCATCGAGCAGCCCGGCGGCCCCGAGGTCCTCGTCTGGGCCGAGGCCCCCGACCCGGTGCCAGGCGAGGGCGAGGTCCTCGTCGACGTCGCCGCGAGCGCGGTCAACCGTGCCGACGTCCTGCAGCGCCAGGGCTTCTACAACCCACCGCCCGGCGCCTCGCCCCACCCGGGCCTGGAGTGCTCGGGACGGATCTCGGCGGTCGGCCCCGGCGTCTCCGGCTGGGCCGTGGGCGACGAGGTGTGCGCGCTGCTCAGCGGCGGCGGGTACGCCGAGCGGGTGGCCGTGCCGGCGGGTCAGCTGCTGCCCGTTCCGGAGGGCGTGGACCTGGTGACCGCGGCGGCCCTGCCGGAGGCCGCCTGCACGGTCTGGTCGAACCTGTTCATGGTGGCCCACGTACGGCCGGGCGAGACCGTGCTGGTGCACGGCGGCTCCAGCGGGATCGGCACCATGGCGATCCAGCTCGCGAAGGCCGTCGGCGCGACGGTGGCGGTGACGGCCGGCGGCCCGGAGAAGCTGGCCCGCTGCAAGGAGCTGGGCGCGGACGTCCTGATCGACTACCGCGAGCAGGACTTCGTGGCGGAGGTGCGGGCCGCGACGGGCGGCGCCGGGGCCGACGTGATCCTGGACATCATCGGGGCGAAGTACCTGGCGCGGAACGTCGACGCCCTCGCCGTGAACGGGCGGCTCGCCGTCATCGGGCTCCAGGGCGGGGTCAAGGCCGAACTGAACCTGGGCACCCTGCTGTCGAAGCGGGCGGCCATCGCCGGGACCACGCTGCGGGCCCGACCGCAGGCCGAGAAGGCGGCCATCGTCGCGGCCGTGCGGGAGCACGTGTGGCCGCTGGTGGCGGCGGGCCGGATCCGCCCGGTCGTGCACGCCGTGTACCCCGTCCGCGAGGTGGCCGAGGCGCACCGGACGATGGAGTCCAGCAGCCACGTGGGCAAGCTGCTGCTGACCATGTGAGCGAGCGCCCCCGCGGGCGGCTACCTGAGGGCGGCGGCGACGAGCCCCTCGATGGCGTCGACGGGGACCTCGGTGCCCTGTACCAGGTGCTCGAAGACCAGGCCGTCCACGCAGGCCAGCAGGGTCTGCGCGCGGGCGTCCGGGTCGGGTGCGCCGTGTGCGGCGAGGAAGGCGCGTACGGCGGCCCGGCCGGCGTTGTCGCGGGGGACGAGGATCTCGCGGAGCTCGGGGTCCCGGACGCTCTCCAGCACGCAGGCCGCGCGGGCCAGCGAGCGGCGCCGCCCCTCGCCGGTGAGCCGGGCCCGGGTCAGCGCGGCCAGGCCGTCGACCAGGTCGGCGGGGGTGCGCAGGGGCGGCGCGGCCTCGCCGGCGGCCTGGAGCTCGGCCTGGTCACGGGCCACCAGCCGGCGCACGAGGGCCGTCAGCAGGGCGGCGCGGGTCCGGAAGTAGGCCGAGGTGGTGCCGTCGGGCAGCCCGGCGGCCCGGTCCACCGCGCGGTGGGTCAGCCCGCGCATGCCCGCGTCGGCCAGGACCTCGACGGCGGCGTCGGCCAGGACGGTACGTCGTTCTTCGCTCACCCCGCATTTCTACACCTGTAGAAGGCCGGGGTACGCTGCACCCCACGGCTTCTACATCTGTAGAAAGGAGGTGCTCGTGGCGCCCGCGAACGGCACGGCCCTGGTGATCGGCGGGGGCATCGGCGGCCTGGCAGCCGCGATCGGCCTGCACCGTACGGGCTGGGAGGTGACCGTGCTGGAGCGGTTCGCGGCCCCGGACGACACCGGCGCCGGCATCTCGCTCGCCGCGAACGGCATCCGCGCCCTCGACGCCCTCGGCGTGGGCGGAGCCGTCCGCGCGGCCGCCCGCCCCCAGTACACCGGCGGGACCCGCACCCCCGACGGGCGCCCTCTGTCCCGGATGGACGGCGCCGCCCTGGAGCGCGCCCTCGGCACCCCCGTGACCGGCATCCCGCGCGCCGAGCTCCACAGCCTGCTGCGCGGCGCCCTGCCGCCGGGCTGCCTGCGGACCGGGGTGACCGGCTCCCTCGACACGGCGCTGCGCGGCGAGGGGCCGGCCCCGGCACCCGATCTGGTGGTCGCGGCCGACGGGGTGCGCAGCGCGAGCCGCGCGCGGCTCTTCCCGGACCACCCGGGCCCGGTCTACAGCGGTTCCACGGTGCTGCGCGCCATCACGGCCGAACCGGTCGACCTGGACGCCGACTTCGAGCTCACCTGGGGCCCGGGGGCGGAGTTCGGGCACATCGCGTTCGCCGACGGCCGGGCGGAATGGCACGCCGTGCTGGCCGCCCCGCCGGGCGTCCGCCACGCGGACCCGCTGGCCGTGCTCCGGCAGCGGTTCGCGCACTGGCAGGAGCCGGTCGCCCGGCTGCTCGCGGCCACCCGCCCCGAGGACGTGCTGCACCACGACGTCCACGAGCTGGTGACCCCGCTGCCCTCCTACGCCGCCGGCCGGGTCGCCCTGCTCGGGGACGCCGCGCACGCGATGACGCCCAACCTGGGCCAGGGCGCCTGCCAGGCGTTGGAGGACGCGGTCACCCTGGCCGCCGAACTGGCCGCCGGCCCGGACGTGCCGACGGCGCTGGCCCGCTACGACGCCGTACGCCGGCCCCGCAGCCAGGCCGTGGCCCGCGCGGCCCGGCGGGCCGGGCGCCTCGGCCACCGGCTCTCCCACCCCGTGGCGGTGTCCCTGCGCAACGGCGCCCTGCGGCTGGCCCCGTCCGGGGTCGTGGTCCGCGGCATCCTGCGGCACGCGGACTGGACGCCGCCGCGGCTCCCGGCGCGGGCCGTGTGACCCGTACCGGGAGCCGCGGCGGTGTGCTGCCGGCCCCGGGGGGCTACAGCGAGCGCAGCAGGACCGCCGGGGACTCGACGCAGTCGGCCACGTACCGCAGGAAGCCGCCCGCGGCCCCGCCGTCGCAGACCCGGTGGTCGAACGTGAGGGACAGCTGGACCACCTGACGGACCGCCAGCTCGCCCTGGTGGACCCACGGCTTGGGGACGATCCGGCCCACCCCGAGCATCGCCGCCTCCGGGTGGTTGATGATCGGCGTGGATCCGTCCACCCCGAACACCCCGTAGTTGTTCAGCGTGAACGTACCGCCCGTGAGGTCCGAGGGAGCCAGCTTGCCCGTGCGGGCCAGCTCCGTCATCCGGGCGAACTCCGCCGTCAGCGACTCGGCGCTGCGCCCCTGGGCGTCGCGCACCACCGGCACGACCAGGCCGCGCTCGGTCTGGGCGGCGAAACCGAGGTGCACGGCGGGCAGCCGGACGATCTCGTTCGCCGCCAGGTCCACCGTGGAGTTGAGCTCCGGGTAGCGGGCGAGCGCCGCGGTGCAGATCCGGGCCAGCAGCGCGAGCACCGAGACCTTCGGGCCGCCCGCGGCGTTCATCGCCGCCCGGGCCGCCATCAGCTCGGTCGCGTCGGCGTCGACCCAGCACGTGGCGTCCGGGATCTCCCGGCGGCTGCGCGAGAGCTTGTCGGCCACCGCACCGCGCAGCCCCTTGAGCGGGATGCGCTCACCGGCCGCCGCGACCGCAGCGGCGGCCGCCGGAACGGGGGCCGGAGCCGGCGCCGGGGCCTTGACGGCCGCCTCGACGTCCGCGCGCAGGATCAGGCCCTCGGGGCCGGAGCCGCGCAGGGCGCGCAGGTCGATCCCGTGGTCCCGAGCGAGCTTGCGCACCAGGGGCGAGATCACCGGTACCGGCCCGGTGGCCAGGGCCGCCGGGGCGGCGACGGCCACCGTCGCGGCCGCCGGCGCCGGGGCCGCGACGGGAGCGGCGGGAGCGGCGGGAGCGGGCAGGGGAGCGGTGGCAGGGGTGGGAGCCGGCGCGGCGGAGCCCGGTCGCACCCGCCTCCGACGCGCCGGGCGGGAGTGGTCCGTGCCGTAGCCGACCAGGACGTTGCCGGAGCCGGACGCCTCCGGCTCCGCGCCCGCAGCGGCCACCGCAGCGGCGTCGCCCGCACCCGCACCCACCGCCACCGTGATCAGCGGTGCTCCGACGGGGAGTTCCGTGCCCTCCTCCCCGAAGCGGGCGGTGACCACACCGCCGTAGGGGCACGGGACCTCCACCATCGCCTTGGCCGTCTCGACCTCGACCACGGGCTGGTCGACGGCGACGACGTCGCCGACCGCCACCAGCCAGCGGACGATCTCGGCCTCGGTCAGTCCCTCCCCGAGGTCGGGGAGCTTGAACTCCATTACCTGCGCCATCAGTTCTCCCACTGCAGGCGGGCCACGGTGTCCAGGATCCGGTCCACACCGGGCAGGTGGTGCTTCTCCAGCATCGGCGGCGGGTACGGGATGTCGAAGCCCGTGACGCGCAGCACCGGTGCCTCCAGGTGGTGGAAGCACTTCTCCTGGATGCGGGCGACGAGCTCCGCGCCCGGTCCGCCGAAGCCGTTCGCCTCGTGCACGACGACCGCGCGCCCGGTACGGCGCACGGCGGCCATGACGGTCGCCTCGTCGAGCGGCACCAGCGAGCGCAGGTCGACGACCTCCAGGTCCCAGCCCTCCTCGCGGGCGGCCTCGGCCGCCTCCAGGCACACCGGCAGGGACGGCCCGTAGGTGATCAGCGTCGCGCTCGTGCCCGGACGCCGGACCTGCGCCGTGCCGATGCCCGGTACGGCGGCGGGCGCCTCGGGGTCCCAGGCGGCCTTCGACCAGTACAGCCGCTTCGGCTCCAGGAAGACCACCGGGTCGTCGCTCGCGATCGACGCGCGCAGCAGCCCGTACGCGTCCTCGACGGTCGCCGGGGTCACCACGTGCAGGCCGGGGGTGGCGATGTAGTACGCCTCGGAGGAGTCGCTGTGGTGCTCCACGCCGCCGATCCCTCCGCCGTACGGCACGCGGATGGTGATCGGCAGCGGCATCGCACCGCGGGTGCGGTTGCGCATCCGCGCCACGTGCGAGATGAGCTGCTCGAACGCCGGGTAGGCGAACGCGTCGAACTGCATCTCGACGACCGGCCGCAGCCCGTACATGGCCATGCCGACGGCGGTGCCGAGGATGCCGGCCTCCGCGAGCGGGGTGTCCGTGCAGCGGTCCTCGCCGAACTCCTTCGTGAGGCCGTCCGTGATGCGGAAGACGCCGCCGAGGGTGCCGACGTCCTCACCCATGACGTGGACCGTCGGGTCCTCCGCCATGGCGTCGCGCATGGCCCTGTTCAGGGCCTGCGCCATCGTCGCGGGCTTCGCCGCCACCGTGGTCACGACTGTGCCTCCGCGTCGAGCTCGGCCCTCAGCATGTCCGCCTGCTCGCGCAGCCGGCCGGTCTGCTCCGCGTAGACGTGCTCGAACAGGTCCATCGGGTTCAGGACCGGGTCCGCGTTCATCCGCTCCCGCAGGGCGGCCGCCATCTGCTCGGCCGCCTCCCTGGCGGCCTCGATGCCCGCCTCGTCGAGGATGCCTCGGGCGGTCAGCTCACGCTCCAGCAGGGCCACCGGGTCGTGCCCCTTCCACGCCTCGACCTCGGCGTCGCCGCGGTAGCGGGTCGCGTCGTCGGCGTTCGTGTGGGCTTCCATGCGGTACGTGACGGCTTCGATCAGGGTCGGGCCACCGCCGGACCGGGCCCGCCGGACCGCCTCGGACAGCACCTCGTGGACGGCGGCGATGTCGTTGCCGTCGACGAGGCGGCCGGGCATGCCGTAGCCGACGGCCTTGTGGGCGAGGCTCGGGGCGGCGGTCTGCTTGGCGAGCGGTACGGAGATGGCGAAGCCGTTGTTCTGGACGAGGAAGACCACCGGGGCCTGCCAGACGGCCGCGAAGTTCAGGGCCTCGTGGAAGTCGCCCTCGCTGGTGCCGCCGTCGCCGATCATGGCGAGGGCGACGACCTCGTCGCCGCGCAGCCGCGCGGCGTGCGCCAGGCCCACCGCGTGCGGCAGCTGGGTGGCGAGCGGGGTCGACAGCGGGGCGATCCGGTGCTCGCGGGGGTCGTAGCCGGTGTGCCAGTCGCCGCGCAGCAGGGTCAGCGCCTGGACCGGGTCCAGGCCGCGCGCCACGGCCGCGAGGGTGTCGCGGTAGCTGGGGAAGAGCCAGTCCTGCTCCTGGAGGACCAGCGCGGCCGCGATCTCGCAGGCCTCCTGGCCGACCGTGGAGGGGTACACCGCGAGCCGGCCCTGCCGGGTGAGGGCCGTGGCCTGCGCGTTGTAGCGGCGGCCGCGCACCAGCTCGGCGTAGCAGCGGCGCATCAGCTCGGGGTCGAGCTTCTCTGCGGCCGGCGTGCCCAGCACCCGGTACGGCTCGGGGTCCGGGAGCAGCGGGGCGGGGTCCGTCCGGGGACTCCAGGCGGGGGGCGGGGTGGTGCGGTGGGACGCCCCGGCACCGGGCAGCTCTTGGACCGTCATGGCGGCGTACACCTCCTTTTGGGAAGCAGGCAGGAAGTACCTCGGCTGTGAGGCGCCTCACCAACCGATTGTTCGGTCGATGGCGCAATTTGGCTACATGCGGCTTCAGGCTGTGGACAAACTGGCGCCGGGAGCCTGGGATGGGTGCAGGACGTCCAGGAGAGGGAGGCAGTGGGCAATGCCGGATGAACAAATGGCCGCGAGCGGTTCCGCACCGGTCCCGCCGGGGGTTTCCTCCTCCGGCCCATACGTCCCGTCCGCACCGCCCCGCCCGCTGGACCCCATCGACCGGTCGATCATGCGCCTGCTGCAGGCGGACGGACGCGCTTCGATACGCTCGGTGGCCGAGCAGGTCCACGTGTCGCGGGCGAACGCCTACGCCCGGATCAACCGGCTCATCGACGACGGGGTGATCCGCGGCTTCACGGCCCGCGTCAACCACGAACGCGCAGGTCAGGGCGCCTCTGCCTATATCACCCTGAAGATCGTCCAGAACTCCTGGCGCACGGTCCGCGAGAAGCTGCGCGAACTGCCGGGCGCCGCACACATCGCCCTGGTCAGCGGCGACTTCGACGTCCTGCTGCTGGTCCACACCCCCGACAACCGGACCCTGCGCGAGCTGGTCCTCACCCGCCTCCAGGCCATTCCCGAGGTGCTCTCCACGCGCACCCTGCTGGTCTTCGAGGAGACGGACCTCCTCGACCAGGCCCCGGACGGCGGCGGAGCCGGCCCGGCCCTCCCGGAGGACTAGCGGTCCCCGGGCCTCGGGGCGGACCGGGACCGGCCGGCTGCGGACCGACAAGGTACGGACCGGATCACCGCTGGCAGCGGCCGAAGGTCACCACGTAGGTCCAGGCGTTGGCGGCGCCGGATCCGGCCGGGTCGGCCGAGCCCGCCTGTGCCCAGGGGCCGGCGTCGCGCAGGGAGCCGTCGAGGATGATCGCCCGGTGGCCGGGGCTGTTCATCCACCAGTTGACGGCGGCCTTCGGGCTGCCGCCGGTGCCCCAGCCGGTGTAGGTGATCTCGGCGAACGCCCAGGACCGCGGGTTCGGGCAGTAGCCGGCCGCGATGATGCGGCTCTGCGGCGTGGAGCCCGTCTGCGGGTTGCGGTGCGGGTCCTTGCCCGGACCCCACCACTTCTGCTGGACGGAGGCCACGGCGTGCTGCCGGGCCGCGTTCGTCAGCGGCTGACTGACGGTCAGGGCGGGCAGCCCCCGGCTGGTGCGCTGGGCGTTGATGAGGCACAGCACGGAGGTGTCGCAGCCCTGGGCCGCGGCGGGCGGCGCAGCGACGGGTACCAGGGCGGCGGAGAGGACGGCCGCCACGAGGGGGCCGAGAAGACAGCGGGTTCGAGGAGCACGGCTTGTCACGAGGGTCCACCTCCCGCGGACGAACTGCGGTGCACGGCGGTGCGGAGGTGGCGACCGGTCGCCGGGAACTTCCCTTCCAGGCTGCCATCGGGGCGGCCCGGTCGCCATCCGGGACCGGGCCGCCGCGGGCGCCTACTTCGTCTCGTAGTAGCCGAAGATGTCCACGATCAGGTGGATCGGGCCCCAGCTCTGGTTCCAGAAGTCGACGACGCCGTTGGTGCCGCCGGAGCTGGCCTGGACCAGGTTCGCGACGGTCTTGTTCGCCGCCCAGTTGAGGCTGGACGCGGTGGGCCGGACCGGCTCCACGACGGTGTCGTTGAAGTAGTCGGTGGGCGCGTTCGGGTCCGGGGCGACCGACAGGAAGCCGGCCTCGGCGGGGCTCGTCACGGTGGTGTTCATGACGTACCCGGCGATGCCCTGCTCCTTGTGGGAGGCGTTGAGCCAGATGTAGTTGCGGGCGGCCAGCGGCTCGTTGCCCCACTCCACCGGGTCGCGGGTGTCGATCAGGCGGCTCGGGGCGGTCGGCATGTACGCGCCCTGGCTGTCGGGGCTGTAGTAGCCGACGACGTCGACGATGACGTCGGTCCCGGCCCAGGCACCGTTGCGGACCTTGATGCTGCCGTCGGGACCGACCGGGACGATCACCGAGTTGGCGACGGTCTGGCCCGCGCGGAAGTTCAGGTTCGAGGTGCTCGGGGCCTGCACGTCGCTCGGGAAGACGGTGAGGTGGCCGTCCTCCCGCGGGTTGGTGACGGTCACGTTCAGCGCCACGGCGGTGATGCCCCCCGGGACGCCCCGCAGGCCGCTGATCTGGGTGCCGAACGTGCTCTGGCCTGCGAGCTGGCCGCGGGCGGTGCCCAGGCCCTCGCGGGTGTCCACGAAGCGGACCGGCGTCATCGGGGTGTAGCCGCTGGACGCGCTGTGGGTGAAGTAGCCGGTGACGTCGGCGAGGAGGTCGATCGTCTCCCAGCCGCCGTTGTACAGCTCGACGTACCCGTCCTTGCCGACCGGCACGATCACCATGTTGGGAACGGTCTGGTTGGCCTCGTAGTTGAGGTTCGAGGTGGTCGGGCGCTTGCCGCCGGACGCGAAGGCCGTGACGTGGCCGCCGCTGGTGGTGTTGGTGGCGGTGACGTTCAGGGCGACGGCGCTGGCACCGGCCGGTATCTTCGCGTTGCCGGCTATCTTCACCCGGGCCGAGGTGTAGGGCGCGATCTTGGCCTTGGGGGCGCCGGTCCCGCTGCGGGTGTCCAGCAGGCGGGTCGGGGTGTGCGGGGTGAAGTCGGAGCCGATCGTCGAGAGCGGCAGCTGGTTGACGACCTCGACCTGGTTCGTCGCGTCCGTCACGGTGACCTTGACGTTGTACTCGCCCAGCTCGGCGTAGCGGTGCTGATGGGTCGTCTCCAGGCCGGGGGTGCCGTCGGACACGTCCACCGCACCGTCGCCCCAGTCGACGGTGAGCTTCAGCGTGACGCCCGGGGCGCTGACGATCGAGGACTGGAGCTCGATGCCGTGGGCCGACGTGGGCTTGGCGTTGAGGACGACGGCCAGGTCCGGGTTGCCCGCGGAGGCCGTGCCCTCCGTCAGCGGGGCGGCCTCGGCGACGGCGGTCTGGCCCTTCGCCGTGCGCAGGGTCTTGCGGACCGAGCGCTCGGCGGGGCTGTGGAAGGTCTTGGCCTCGGGCTGGACCAGCTTGCCCGCGTCCACGCCCCGTACGGACTTGCCCTTGGCCGCGGGTGCGGCGGGAGCGGCCTGCGCCACGACCGGCGCCAGGGCCATTCCGACGCTGGCCGCGACGGCGACGGCAGCGGACACTACAAGACGGCGATTGCGCACCGGCCCCCCAGTTTTGAACACGCTCAGGAATCTGAATCGCGCTCAGCGTACATGCCCGAGGGGGCGCTTCATCGCACAGTTTTTCGGCCAGAATCGCTGCAAGCCGGGCGAACCGCTCCGCCGGTCAGCCGCGGACCGTACGCAGCCCGTCGAAAGCCATGTGGACCACGGCGTCGGCGAGCTGGTCCGGGGTGGTGCCGGGGTGCGGGCGGTACCACTCCACCAGGGAGTTGACCATCCCGAACAGCAGGCGGGTGGCCAGTCGGATGTCCACGTCCGCCCGCAGGTCCCCGTCGGCCGCGGCGGCCTTGAGGAGCTCCGCGACCTGGTGGTCGAACTCCCGGCGGCGCTCCAGCGCCCAGCGCTCGGTCCGGGTGTTGCCCCGGACCCGCAGCAGCAGGGTCACGTACGGCAGCTCGGAGACCAGGACCTCCACCGTGCGGCGCGTGACGTACTCGACCCGCTCGACCGCCCGGCCCTGCACCGCGCCCGGCTCGTCGAGCACGGCGAACAGCCCGTCGAGCGCCCGGCTGACGGCGCGGCTGAGGAGCTCCTCCTTGCCCGCGACGTGGTGGTAGATCGAGGACTTGGAGATGCCGGCGGCCTTGGAGAGGTGCTCCATGGAGGTGCCGTCGTAGCCGCGCTCGTTGAAGACCTGGACCGCGACCGTCAGGAGCGACTCGGGGGTGTAGGTGTCCCGCCGGGCGGTCGTCACGCGCTCTCCTCCGCCGCGGCGGCGTCCACGGCGTCCACGGCGTCCACGGCGTCCTCGGGGGCGTCGGGGGCGTCCCCGGCCTCCTCGGGGGATTCCGCGTAGCCCAGCCTGAACAGCGCCAACGAGGGCGCGTAGCGGCCGCCGGGGCAGCGTTCGTCGAGGTTGTGCAGCAGGTCGTACGCCCAGTCGCTGCCGAGCCGCTCGTGCCATGCGGACGGGCCCAGCGGGTAGTTGACGCCGAGCCGCATCGCCGTGTCGATGTCCTCGGCGGAGGCCACGCCCCGGGCGACGGCGTCGGCCGTCAGGTCGATCAGCATCGCCACCGTGCGGGCCACGATCATGCCCGGGACGTCGCCGATGACGGAGACCTGCTTGCCGAGCCGCTGGAACAGCCCGACGGCCTCGGCGACGGTCTGCTCGCTGGTGTCCTCGCCCGCGGAGAGCGCGATGCGGGTGGCCCCGCGGTAGTCGAGGGCGAGGTCGAAGTAGACGACGTCGGTGAACTCGACGGAGGTCTTGCCGTCCGCGAGCACCAGCTGCCCCTCGCCGGGCAGCTGGATGTACGGGCCTCCGGTGCCGGCGGCCGTGACCGTGATCCCGGCCTCCTCCATCAGGTCGACGAGGTCCGCGGCGGGCCCCAGGTCGCCGACCACGGTGACCTTCTCCGGGGCCTCCTCGGGCGCGGCGGTGTGCGGGACCGGAGCCGGCGCGTCCGGACCGTACGGGAACCAGCCGTGCCCCGACTTGCGGCCGAGGCGGCCCGACTGGACCAGCCGGCGCTGCGCGAGGGAGGGGGTGAACTTGGGGCTGCGGAAGAAGGACTCCCACACCGACCGGGTGACGGCCTCGTTGACGTCCTGCCCGATCAGGTCCGTCAGAGCGAACGGGCCCATCTTGAAGCCGCCGGACTCGCGGAGCACGGCGTCGATGGTGGCCGGGTCGGCGCCCTGCTCCTCGTACACCGCGAAGGCCTCGGCGTAGAAGGGGCGGGCGATGCGGTTGACGATGAAGCCCGGCGTGTCGGCGCAGCGCACCGGGGTCTTCCCCCAGGCCAGCATGGTGCGGTGGGCGCGCTCGGCGGCGGCCGGGTCGGTCGCGTGGCCGCTGACCACCTCGACGAGCGGGAGCAGCGGGGCCGGGTTGAAGAAGTGCAGGCCGAGGAAGCGGCCGGGGTGCGCGAGCCCGGCCGCCAGCTCGGTGACGGAGAGGGAGGAGGTGTTGGTGGCCAGCAGTGCGTCCGGGGCCACCACCTCTTCGAGTGCCGCGAAGAGCGCGCGCTTGACGGCGGTGTCCTCGACGACCGCCTCGACGACGAGCGCGGCGTCCGCGAGGTCGGGGAGGGCGGAGGCCGGAGCGATCCGGCCGTTCGCGGCCTCGGCCTCGGCGGGCTCCAGGCGGCCCTTCGCGGCCATGCGGTCGACACGGTCCCGGACGATGGCGACGCCGTCGGCGGCGAGGGCGGCGTTGATGTCGTAGATCAGCACCCGGTGACCTGCGAGGAGCGCGACCTGGGCGATGCCCTGGCCCATGGTGCCGGCGCCGACCACCGCAACGGTGCGGGACCGTTCGATTGCTGTCATGTCCTGATCCTCCCGCACCGAGTTATCCACAGGTCCGCCGGGCCCTCTTGTCCCGACCGATCGTTCGGTTACTCTAACTCCAGTCTGCTCTTCTTCACCCGCCCTTGCCTGATCCCAGCCTGCGACCCAGTCTGATCTTGCCCGGCTCAACGAGGAGTTGGTCCCTGATGGCCGCCGAGCCCACCGTCCCCCAGCTGCCCGCCCTGTCGGAGCTGTCCGCCAAGCACCGGCCCACCCTGGACCAGGCGCTGGAGGCCATCCGCAGCCGTGCCTACTGGTCCCCGCACCCCGAGCACCCCAAGGCGTACGGCGAGACCGCGCCGGCCGACGGGCTCGCCGCCTTCGAGGCCCTGAAGGGCACCCGCTTCGAGCTGGACCAGCCCGGCACCGACGGCTGGACGGGCGGCGAGGTCTCCCCGTACGGCCCGGCCCTGGACATCGAGTACCCGCACGTCGACCCGGACGTGCTGCTCCCCGCCATGCGCGCGGGCATGGGCGCCTGGCGGGACGCCGGTCCGGAGGCGCGCGCCCTGGTCTGCATCGAGATCCTGGCCCGCATCAGCGCGCGGACGCACGAGTTCGCCCACGCGGTCATGCACACCAGCGGCCAGGCGTTCATGATGGCCTTCCAGGCGGGCGGCCCCCACGCGCAGGACCGCGGCCTGGAGGCCGTGGCGTACGCGTACGAGGAGCAGACCCGCGTCCCGGGCCGGGCCGACTGGTCCAAGCCGCAGGGCAAGAAGGACCCGCTCCAGCTGGACAAGACCTTCACGGCGGTCCCGCGCGGCATCGCCCTCGTGATCGGCTGCAACACCTTCCCGACGTGGAACGGCTACCCGGGCCTGTTCGCCTCCCTCGCCACCGGCAACGCGGTGCTGGTCAAGCCGCACCCGCGGGCCGTCCTCCCGCTCGCGCTCACGGTGAAGGTCGCCCGCGAGGTCCTGCGGGAGACGGGCTTCGACCCCGACCTGGTCGCACTGGCCGTCGACCGCCCGGGCGAGGGCGTCGCCAAGGACCTGGCCGTCCGCCCCGAGATCAAGGTGATCGACTACACCGGCTCCACGGAGTTCGGCGACTGGCTGGAGGCCAACGCCCGCCAGGCCCAGGTGTACACGGAGAAGGCCGGCGTCAACACGGTCGTCGTGGACTCCACGGACAACTACAAGGGCATGCTGGCGAACCTCGCCTTCTCCCTGTCGCTGTACAGCGGCCAGATGTGCACCACCCCGCAGAACCTGCTGATCCCGCGGGACGGCATCGACACCGACGCCGGCCGCAAGACGTACGACGAGGTCGTCGCCGACATCGCGGCCTCGGTCGGCGGCCTGCTCGGCGACGACGCCCGCGCCAACGCGCTCCTGGGCGCGCTGGTCAACCCGGACGTCAAGGCCCGCCTGGAGGCGGCCGCCGGCCTCGGCGAGGTCGCGCTGGCCTCCCGCGAGGTGGCCAACCCCGAGTTCCCGGACGCCGTCGTGCGCACCCCGGTCCTGGTGAAGCTGGACGCCGCCAAGGCGGACGACTCGGCGCCGTACCTCTCCGAGTGCTTCGGCCCGGTCTCCTTCGCGGTGGCCGTGGACGGCACCGAGGACGCCCTCGCCCTGCTGCGCCGCACGGTGCGCGAGAAGGGCGCGATGACGGTGGGGGCGTACACCACCTCCGAGGCCACCGAGCGGGCGATCGAGGAGGTCTGCCTGGAGGAGTCGGCGCAGCTCTCGCTGAACCTGACCGGCGGGGTGTACGTCAACCAGACCGCGGCGTTCTCCGACTTCCACGGCTCCGGCGGCAACCCGGCCGCGAACGCGGCGCTGTGCGACGGGGCGTTCGTCTCGAACCGCTTCCGCATGGTGGAGGTCCGCCGCCAGGCGTGACGCGCGGCTAGTGCTGCGGGCGGGGCCCGCCCCAGTGGAACAGGGTCATGGCCACGCTGGTGGCCAGGTTGTAACTGGACACCTGCGCGCGCATCGGCAGGGACACGAGGTGGTCCGCCCGGGCGCGCAGCTCGGGCGAGATCCCGTGCCGCTCGGAGCCGAAGGCCAGCAGCGCGTCGTCCGGGAGGGTGAGGGCACGGATGTCCTCGCCCTCCGGGTCGAGCGCGTACACGGGCCCGGCCGGAAGGGTCTCCAGGGTCACCGACTGCACGGTGGTGGCGTAGTGCAACCCGGCTCCGGCGCGCACCACGTTCGGGTGCCACGGGTCCAGGTCGCCCCGGGTGACGACGCCCGTCGCCCCGAAGCCGGCGGCGAGCCGCACGACGGCGCCCACGTTGCCGAGGTTCCGCGGATTGTCGAGGACGACGACGGGCGCGGTTCGCGGCATCCGCTCCAGCCGGGCCCGCCCCTCGGCGGCATCGGGCCGCACGGCGAGCGCGGCAACGCCGGTGGGGTGCACACGGGGGAGGAAGGTCCGCAACTCGCCGACCCGCAGCACCCTCTCAAGGTCACCGCTCACATCGGGGGCCAGCTGAGCGGCCAGCGCCCGCACCGCCTCGGGATCATCGGCCACGGCCATCCGCACATCGGCCCCGAACCGCAGCGCGTGCTTCAGCGCGTGAAACCCGTCGAGCACAACGAGATCACCACCCTCCGCAACCGCACGCCATTCCCGCACCGTCTGTTCACTCATGCAGCGAGCCTACGCGCGGCGTGTTGCTTGACGGATAAACGATCTCCCCCGTTATCGTACGTGTGTGCGATGACAGGCTCATGACACATCACGCCTCTCCCGCGCACCCACACACCGCTCGCAACGGGGAGAACCCACACCATGGGCAAGAGCAGGATCAGGAAGCCGCGCCACCTCACCGCACTCGCCGCCGCGGCCCTCGCGTTCGGCGTCCTCGCGGGGACCGGTACCAGCGCCCAGGCAGCCACGGCACAGGGCTACGTCAACGGCTGGGACTGGGAGGACGACGACTGGGCCGACGAGGGCCTCGTCTCGACCACCCAGCACTCCAACAGCGGCGCCGCGGGCCTGTGGCAGTTCGTGCTCTGGGCGGACGGCTACCTCACCGAGGCCGACGTCGACTGCAAGTTCGGCCCGAAGACCGAAGCTGCGACCAAGAAGTGGCAAGCCCGCTTCCTGGGCGCCTCGCAGGCGGACGGCGTCGTCGGCAACAAGACCTTCGGCGCCGCGAGCCAGCGGCTCGGCCGGACCGCCTGGAGCGGCAACGCCACCATGACCTACGGCAGCAAGACCCTCGGCCGCAGCCTGACCGACGGCTCGTACTTCTTCCAGACGAACTACACCAACGGATTCGTGGTCGCGAACTACAACAGCGCAGCCAACTGCCGCTGACCCTCCCGCCCTGGGCCCGCACCGGGCCCGGGGAACGGAGGAGGGGCGGGGCGGGAGGAGGGGCGGGGCAGGGAGATCCCCCGCGCAGCGGCGACTACCGCGGCCCTGCGGCCGCAGCCCGGTCCGGATCGGGATTGGAATCCGGCTCTCCGCCCCCGGCCGGTGCTGGCAAGGCCAACGGCGACGGCGACGGCGACGGTGACGGTGACGGTGAAAGCACCGCGGCCCAGCGCCCCCGCACCCGCAGAACGCCCGCCCCCACCCCCATCAGAAACCCGGTCGGCAAGAACACCGCATCGGCGGCGATCATCGCCAGCGAAAAGAACGGCAACCCCAGCAGCACCGCAATCCCCGCATGCTCCACCATCATCACGCCGAGCAGCACGTTCTTGATCCGCCGCTGGAACACCGTGAACGGAAACGCCACCTGCAGCACGACCGTCCCGTAGGTCAGCAGCATCACCACCGTCCCACTACCCGCCAGCAGCGCCGACAGCCCGGGCCACGGGCTGAAGTAGTCCAGCCCCAGCGGGTAGTACAGGGCGGTCCCGTCCTGCCACCGAGACCCCTGGACCTTGTACCAGCCCGCCGTGGCGTAGATCAGGCAGACCTCCGCCATGATCACCAGCATCCCGGCGTTGTGCACCACGTCGGCCAGCACGTCCAGCAGGGCCCGCCCCTCGCTCCGCCCGGCCCCCTCCACGGCTGCGAGCGCCTCGTTCCGCTCGGCCATCCACCACACCGCGGCGACCACCCACAGCACCGCGAAGGCCGCCGTCCAGCCGAGCCCGATCTGCCCGGTCACGGCCCCGTACGCGAGCACGGCCCCCAGCACGCCCCACAGCACCGGCCCGGCCGCCCCCGCCGAGGCGGACCCCCGCAGCCGGGCCCGTCGGGCGTCCAGCGACCACACCTGCGCGCACCGCGTGAGCACCAGGTAGATCGCCATCAGGTGGATGACGTTGTCGCCGCCGTCGCCCATGAACACGCTGCGGTTCTGCAGGGACAGCACCCCGACCATGAACACCACGGACGTGGCCCGGGTCCGCCAGCCCAGCACCAGCAGCGCGGCGGCCAGCACGGACACCAGGTAGACGGTCTCGAACCACCACACCGAGTCCGACCACAGCAGCACCGCGAAGGCGTGGTTCGACTCGACGAGCCTCCGGGCCAGCTCCCAGCTCCAGGGGCCGTCGGGCCCGTACAGCTCGTGCCGGTTCGGATACTCCCGCAGCAGGAAGGACAGCCAGGTCCCGGCGAAGCCGATCCGCACGACGGCGCTCTGGTAGGGCCCGAGCGCCTCCCCGGTGACCTTCGCCAGCCCCCGTGCCGCGGCGGCCCGCCCCCGTCTCAGACCGTCCACCACGGCAGCTCCCGGTAGTACGTCCGGGTGTCGGTCCGCTCGTCGCTCCACGCCGGCGCGGCCACGGCGCGCGTCGCCGATCGCAGCTGGATCCGCACGACCTCGCCGACCTCGCCGACCTCGCCGTCCCGGCCCGTCCGGACCTCGCCGAGCCGGTTCAGGGCGATCCGCCGCAGGTACTGCTCCGACAGTTCGCCGCGCTCGCCGTTCGGGGTGTCGTCCTCGTCGTGGGAGCCGGTGAAGAAGTCCCAGGCCCGGCGCAGCTCGTTCTGCCGGGTGTGGCTGGGCAGCAGGCTGTGCTCGATGGCCGCGCCGTCGGCGGCGGACAGGTCGTGCCAGGGGCCGGCGACCACCTCCCCGCCGGGGGTCCGGTACTCGGCGCGCGCCTCGACCGCGATGTTCTGCTGGAGCGGGTTGGGGGCGAAGAGCTTCCAGTTCTGCTCGAACTCGGGGTAGATCCAGCCGTCGACCGCCGCCGCGTGCCGCTTGCTCAGCGTGTTGGTCGGGGCGACGTGCAGGAAGACGAGGGCCAGGTGGGTGCAGGCGGCGAGGCCGGTCGCGGCCAGGGCGAGGGCCGCGACGACCCGGTACGGGCGGGACAGCCCTGCGATCCCCGCCGGGCGGGACGGGAGGACGACGGGCGCCGTGGCCGGCGGTACGGCCTGCGGGACCGCCGGCGGCCGGGCGGGCGGATCCTCCGCTTCCGCGGTCTCTCGCTCGTTCGATTCCATCGCGTCCCGATCGTTCGGCGTCCACAGGCTTTGACCAGAGAGGTTGACACCCTACGGGCCGCCGTCTCACCATTGAAGAGAACGAACCGAACGATCGGTCGGTCGGGCGGTCAACAGACTCTGGCAGGGAGCCGGGATGGTGGCAGTGACCCCGGAATCGGGGCAGGACGCGGGGCTGGATGCCGGCCTCGCGGCACAGCTCGCGGCGGCCTTCGACGCCGCAGTGGCGGCCGACGAGCGCGTGGAGCCGCGTGACTGGATGCCCGACGAGTACCGCTCGACGCTCGTCCGCCAGATGGCCCAGCACGCCCACTCCGAGATCATCGGCATGCAGCCCGAGGCCAACTGGATCACCCGCGCGCCCTCGCTGCGCCGCAAGGCGATCCTGATGGCCAAGGTGCAGGACGAGGCCGGGCACGGGCTGTACCTGTACAGCGCCGCCGAGACCCTCGGCACCAGCCGCGACGAGCTGCTCGACAAGCTCCACGCGGGCAAGCAGAAGTACTCGTCGATCTTCAACTACCCGACGCTGACCTGGGCCGACGTCGGCGCGATCGGCTGGCTCGTGGACGGCGCGGCGATCACCAACCAGGTGCCGCTGTGCCGCTGCTCCTACGGGCCGTACGCCCGCGCCATGGTCCGGATCTGCAAGGAGGAGTCCTTCCACCAGCGCCAGGGCTTCGAGCTGCTCCTCGCCCTCTCCCAGGGCACCCCGGAGCAGCACGCGATGGCGCAGGACGCGGTGGACCGCTGGTGGTGGCCCTCGCTGATGATGTTCGGCCCGCCGGACGCCGAGTCGTCGCACTCGGCGCAGTCGATGGAGTGGCGGATCAAGCGGCACTCCAACGACGAGCTGCGCCAGCGTTTCGTGGACATCGCCGTACCGCAGGCCGAGACCCTCGGTCTGACCCTGCCCGACCCGGACCTGAAGTGGAACGAGGAGCGCGGGCACTACGACTTCGGCACCATCGACTGGACCGAGTTCTGGGACGTGCTCAAGGGCAACGGCCCGTGCAACGAGCAGCGGCTCGCCCAGCGCCGCCGGGCACACGAGGACGGCGCGTGGGTCCGCGAGGCGGCCGCGGCGTACGCGGCCAAGCAGACGGCGGCACCGGCCGCCGCGGCAACGAACGAGGAGGCAGGGGTATGACGCAGAACTGGCCGCTGTGGGAGGTGTTCGTGCGCTCGCGGCGCGGCCTCTCGCACACGCACGCCGGCAGCCTGCACGCGCCCGACGCGGAGATGGCCCTGCGCAACGCCCGCGACCTCTACACCCGGCGCAGCGAGGGCGTGTCCATCTGGGTGGTGCCCTCCGCCGAGGTCACCGCGTCCTCCCCGGACGAGCGGGACCCGTTCTTCGCGCCGGCGGCCGACAAGCCGTACCGGCACCCCACCTTCTACGACATCCCCGAAGGGGTGAGCCACCTGTGACGGGCACCGACGTCGCCGTGCCGGCCGCGGCCGCCCTCGCCCTCGGGGACGACGCGCTGGTCCTCTCCCACCGCCTGGGCGAGTGGGCCGGACACGCCCCCGTCCTGGAGGAGGAGGTCGCGCTCGCCAACATCGCGCTCGACCTGCTCGGCCAGGCCCGTGTGCTGCTGTCGATGGTCGGCGACGAGGACGAGCTGGCGTTCCTGCGGGAGGAGCGGTCCTTCCGCAACACCCAGCTGGTGGAGCAGCCCAACGGCGACTTCGCCCACACCATCGCCCGACAGCTGTACTTCTCCCTGTACCAGCACGAGCTGCACACGCAACTCGCCGCCGGGGACGGCCCGTTCGCCCCGCTGGCCGCGAAGGCCGTCAAGGAGACCGCGTACCACCGCGACCACGCCGAGCAGTGGACGCTGCGGCTCGGCGACGGCACCGAGGAGAGCCGCCGGCGCATGCGGGACGGCCTCGACGCGCTGTGGAAGTACACCGGCGAGCTGTTCCAGCCGGTGGACGGCCTCGACGGGGTCGACTGGACCGCGCTGGAGGACCGCTGGCTGACCGCACTGAGCGGCGTCCTGGAGCGGGCCGGGCTGTCCCTCCCCGAGGGCCCGCGCACCGGCGCCTGGGCGGCCGGGGCCGGCCGGCAGGGCCTGCACACCGAGCCGTTCGGCCGGATGCTGGCCGAGATGCAGCACCTGCACCGCAGCCACCCGGGGGCGACATGGTGACCCGCGCGCAGGAGGCGCCCGAGACCCTGAGCCGACTGGAGGCGGAGCTGACCGAGCTGGCCGGCTCCGTGCCCGACCCCGAGCTGCCCGTGCTCACCCTGGCCGAGCTCGGTGTCGTCCGCGGGGTGCGGATGCACGAGGACGGCCACGCCGAGGTCACCCTCACGCCCACGTACACCGGATGCCCCGCCATCGAGGCCATGTCCGCCGACATCGAGCGGGCCCTGACCGGACACGGCATAGCGGACGTCCGGGTGCGCACCGTCCTGTCGCCCGCCTGGTCGACCGACGACATCAGCGCCGAAGGCCGGCGCAAGCTGGCCGAGTTCGGCATCGCCCCGCCCCGCCCGCACGCGGCGGGCGGGCCGGTCCCCGTCGCCCTCTCGGTCCGCTGCCCGCACTGCGGGTCGACGGAGACCGAGCTGCTCAGCAGGTTCTCGTCCACCGCGTGCAAGGCGCTGCGCCGCTGCACCGCGTGCCGCGAACCGTTCGACCACTTCAAGGAGCTGTAGATGGCCGCGTCCACGCCGTCGCCCACGCCGGCGCCGGGCTCCGCGCGCCCCCCGCGCCACGGCGCCTTCCACCGGCTGACGGTGTCCGCGGTCGACCGGCTCACCGACGACTCCGTGGCACTGACCCTCGCGGTCCCCGCAGAGCTGCGCGCCGACTACCGGCACGCCGCCGGCCAGCACCTCACCCTGCGCCGTACGACCCCCGAGGGCGCGGAGGTCCGCCGGACCTACTCGATCTGCTCGCCCGCCCCGGACCCCGCCGGCCCCGGCCCGGAGCTGCTCCAGGTCGGCGTACGACTCGTGGAGGGCGGGGAGTTCTCCACCTTCGCGCACAAGGAGGTCGCCCCCGGGGACGCGCTGGACGTGATGGTCCCCGCCGGCCGCTTCGTCCTGGACCCCGCCGCCGCACCGGCGGGCGGGCACTACGCGGCGATCGTCGGCGGCAGCGGCATCACCCCCGTGCTGTCGATCGCGTCGACGCTGCTGGCGGCCCGCCCCGACGCCCGGTTCTGCCTGGTGCGCACCGACCGCACCCAGGCCTCGACGATGTTCCTGGAGGAGGTCGCCGACCTCAAGGACCGCTACCCGGACCGCTTCCAGCTCGTCACCGTGCTGTCCCGGGAGGAGCAGGAGGCCGGACTGCCGTCCGGGCGGCTGGACGAGGAGCGCCTGAAGGGGCTGCTCCCGGCGCTGCTGCCCGTCGCCGACGTCACCGGCTGGTACCTGTGCGGTCCCTACGGGCTGGTCGTCTCCGCGGAGCGGGCCCTGGGTGCGCTCGGCGTCGGGCGCGGCCGGGTCCATGAAGAGGTCTTCCACGTCGAGGACGCCGCCGCACCGGCTCCCGCGGCGGCCGCGGCACCCGCGGACGGCCGGGTCACCGCCCGCCTCGACGGCCGCTCCGGCACCTGGCCGGTCCAGGGCGGGGAGTCCCTGCTGGACACGGTGCTGCGCAACCGCGCGGACGCCCCGTACGCCTGCAAGGGCGGGGTGTGCGGCACCTGCCGCGCCTTCGTGGTCAAGGGCGAGGTCCGGATGGACCGCAACTTCGCGCTGGAGGCGGAGGAGACGGAGGCCGGATTCGTGCTGGCCTGCCAGTCCCACGCGGTGACCGAGGAAGTGGAGATCGACTTCGACCGCTGAGCCGGTCGGCGGCGGCCGGGGGCTGCGGGGCCGCCGCCGCAGGCCTGTCCAATTCCCGGATCCTGCCCTATCTTGACGCTCCGTCAGATCGAGGCGGACGCCGGGTTCCGTGCACGCGGGAGGACAGGCAGTGGACTTCACCTTCACCGAGGAACAGCAGGCCGCCGCCGAGGCGGCGAGGGCCGTCTTCACCGGGGTCGCCCCGGACGGCGTGCCCAGCCCCGCCCTGACCCCGGGCGCCGTCGCCGACGACTTCGACCGACCCCTGTGGGCCCGGCTCGCCGGCTCCGACCTGCTGGGCCTGGTCCTGGCCGAGGAGTACGGGGGCTCCGGCCTCGACGCCGTCGCCCTGTGCCTGGTGCTGCGCGAGGCGGGCCGGCGGCTGGCCCGGGTGCCGCTGCTGGAGCACTGCGCCACCGCCGCCGCCGTCCAGGCCCACGGCAGCCCCGAACTCGCTCGCGCCCTGCTGCCCGGCGCCGCGACCGGGGAGCTCGTCCTCACCGCCGCTGCCCACGGCCGAAGCGGCCACGACCCTGCCGAACTCGCCGTCACCGCACGCCGCGAGGGCGCCGACTGGATCCTCGACGGGATGCAGACCGCCGTGCCCTGGGCCCACCGTGCGGACTGGACGGCCGTACCGGCCCACACCGGCTCGGGAGAGGCCGTCCTCGCGCTCGTCCCGCGCGGCGCCGAGGGCCTCGCCCCGGCCGACCAGTACTCCACCAGCGGGGAACTGTTCGCCGAACTCACCCTGGACGGCGTCCGGGTGCCCGCGGCCCACCTGATAGCCGCCCCGGCGGCCTGGGAGCGGCTACACCGGCTCCTCACCGTCGGGACCTGCGCCCTCGCGCTCGGCCTCGGCACGGCCGTGCTGGCCATGACGAGCGAGTACACGGGCAAGCGCGAGCAGTTCGGCTTCCCGGTGGCCACCTTTCAGGCGGTCGCCGTGCAGGCCGCGGACCGCTACATCGACCTGCGCGCCATGGAGGCCACCCTGTGGCAGGCCGCCTGGCGGATCGACGCGGCGACCGGCGGGGCCGGCGGCCCGCTGCCGCCCGCCGGTGACATCTCCGTCGCCAAGATCTGGGCCGCGGAGGGGGTGCGCCGGGTCGTGCAGACCGCCCAACACCTGCACGGAGGCTTCGGCGCCGACACCGACTACCCGCTCCACCGCTACCACGCCTGGGCCAAGCAGTTGGAGCTCCAGCTCGGGCCGGCCGCCGCGCACGAGGAGGCCCTGGGCGACCTGCTGGCCGCCCACGCCCTCGCCTGACGCGGACCTACGGCACGTCCTACAGCACGAAGGCCGGGCTGCCGCTGTCGGTCACCATCGGGCGCCCGGCCCCGTGCCAGGCCTGCATCCCGCCGTCGACGTTCACGGCGTCGATCCCCTGGCGCACCAGGTACTGGGTGACCTGCGCGGAGCGCCCGCCCACCCGGCACATCACGTGCACCCGGCGGCCGTCCTCGACGGCCTCCGCCAGCTCGCCGAAGCGGGCCGCGAAGTCGCTCATCGGGATGTGCAGGGCGCCTTCCACGTGCCCGGCAGCCCATTCGTCGTCCTCGCGGACGTCCAGCACAAAGCCTTCGGAGGGCACCGCGGCGGCGTCCACCGAGGGAAGCGGTCCGAAGTTCATACGTCGCCTTCTCTCATCACGGGTCGGGGCTCCAACTTAGCCGAGCCGGCCCGGCTCACCCCGCGGCCAGGGCGGCGAGCTGGGCCTCCTTCTCCGACACCTGGGCGAGCAGTTGCTCGGCGATCTCGTCCAGCAGCCGGTCCGGGTCCTCCGGGGCCATGCGCAGCATCGCCCCGATCGCGCTGTCCTCCAGCTCGCGGGCCACCACCGTGAGCAGCTCCTTGCGCTGCGCCAGCCACTCCAGCCGGGCGTACAGCTCCTCGCTCTCGCTCAGCCGCCGCTCCGCCACCGCCGCCGGGCCGGCCGCCCACTCCTCGGCCAGCTCGCGCAGCAACTGCTCCTCGCCCCGCCCGTAGGCTGCGTTGACCCGGGCGATGAACGCGTCGCGCCGGTGCCGCTCCGCCTCGTCCTGGGCGAGGTCCGGGTGGGCCTGCCGGACCAGCTCGCGGTACAGGCGCTTGGCCTCCTCCGTCGGGCGCACCCGCTGCGGCGGCCGCACCGGCCGGTCGGTGAGCATCGCGCCCGCGTCGTCGGAGATCCCTTCGGAGCCCATCCAGTCGTGGAACAGCTCGTCCACCCCCGGCATGGGCATCACCAGCGAGCGCGCCTCACGGGCCAGCCGCAGGTCCTCGGCGTCACCGCTGCGCTCGGCCTTCGCCTCGGCGATCAGGGCGTCCAGCTCGTCGAGCCGCGCGTACATCGGGCCGAGCTTCTGGTGGTGCAGCCGGGAGAAGTTCTCGACCTCCACCCGGAAGGTCTCCACCGCGATCTCGAACTCGATCAGCGCCTGCTCGGCGGCCCGTACGGCCCGCTCCAGGCGGGCCTCGGGCCGCTCGTCACCGGAGGGCTGACCGGAGGCCTGACCGGCCGGGCCGGAGGCGCCGGAGGTCGCGGAGGCGGTCTCTTCACTCTGCTGCTCGCTCACCCGGCCACCCTAAGCCCGCTCCGGCCCGGCCCGGGTTTCACGTGAAACATCGACCCAGGACCGTGACCACGGCCGGGCCGCCGGACGCGGCCGGCCACCGCGTCCCGGGGCCGGCCCCGGTTCTCCCGCTCAGACCCCGGACTCCGCGGCGATCCGCCCCTCCTTCACCGCCGCCACCAGGTCCGCGTGGTCGGCCTCGGTGCGGTCGGCGTAGGCCACCGCGAACGCGGCGAACGCCTCGTCCAGCTCCTCGTTCTTCCCGCAGTACCCGGACAGCAGCCGCGGGTCGGCGCTGTGCGCGTGCGCCCGGGCCAGCAGGGCACCGGTCATCCGGCCGTAGTCGTCGAGCTGGTCGGCGGAGAGCGCCGCCGGGTCCACGCTGCCCTTGCGGTTGCGGAACTGTCGCACCTGGTACTGGCGCCCCTCGACCGTGGTCCAGCCCAGCAGGAAGTCCGAGACCACCTGCATGCGCTTCTGCCCGGCCACCACCCGGCGGCCCTCGTGCTCCTCGGCCTTGGTCTCGAAGCCCACGGCGGGCAGGTGGGGCAGCAGCACCGAAGGACGGGCCTCCTTGACCTGGAGCACGAGCGGCTCGCCCCGGTGGTCCAGCAGCAGCACCACGTACGAGCGGGTGCCGACGCTGCCCGTGCCGACCACGCGGAACGCGACGTCGTGGATGGCGTACCGGGCGAGCAGCGGCAGCCGGTCCCCCTGCAGCGTCTTCAGGTAGGGGCCCAGCGAGGCCGCGACGACCGCGGCCTCGGCGTCCCCGACCCGGCGGAGCACCGGCAGGGCGTCCACGAAACGCCGCCCGTTGTCGGGGCAGGGCTCGGTCGACTTGGCGGCGAACCGCGCCGAGGTGTTGCTGCGGGCCTTGTCCACGACCCGCTGGAGGATGCCGAGCATGTCCCGGGCGTCGGCGTGCGCGACGAGCCGCTCGTCCGCGATGGCGTTCCAGGCGTCCATCGCCGGCAGCTTGGCCAGCAGCCGCATGGTGCGGCGGTAGGTGCCGACCGCGTCGAGGGCAGCCGCCCGGCAGGTGTCCTCGTCCGTGCCGGCCACCCGGCCGGCGAGGATCAGCGAGGTCGCCAGCCGCTTCAGGTCCCACTCCCAGGGGCCGAAGACGGTCTCGTCGAAGTCGTTGAGGTCCATGACGAGCTGGCCGCGGGCGTCCCCGTACAGGCCGAAGTTCGCGGCGTGCGCGTCACCGCAGATCTGCGCCCCGATTCCGGTGACCGGGCCGGTGGACAGGTCGTGGGCCATCAGCCCGGCCGCCCCGCGCAGGAACGCGAAGGGGTTCGCGGCCATCCTGCCGACCCGTATCGGCGTCAGCTCGGACACCCGCCCGGCATTGGACTCCTCCACCGCGCGCACCGCGTCCGGCCGCCCGGCGGGCAGCTCGAAGCGGGCGTGCGCCGAGCGCGGCACCCGGTGACGGAGGGCCTTGCCGGCCTCCCGGGGCGAGCCGTCCTCCGTCCGCGGCTTGAACCCGGGGACCTCCGGCAGCCGCCCCTCGCACTGCGCGCCCGCCGCGTCCCCCGCGTACCGTTCCGTCATCGCCATGCTGCCGTGCCCCCGCCCGTGACCGCCGGGCCCTGCCGGCGTATTTCCGTTGTTCCGTCGTTCCGGGCCCGACCGTATCTACAGCCCCGCGTCCCTGGCCAGCAGGGCCGCCTGCACGCGGTTCTCGCAGCCCAGCTTCGCCAGGATCCGGCTGACGTACGTCTTCACCGTCGCCTCGCTCATGTGCAGCCGCCGGCCCGCGTCCGCATTGGACAGCCCCTCGCCCAGCAGCGCCAGCACACCGCGCTCGCGCTCGCTCAGCTCGGCGATCCGCCGCCTGGCCTCCTCGCTGCGCGCCACCGCCCGGCCGGACGCCAGCTGGTCGACGACGTGGCGGGTCGCCCCCGGCGAGAGGTACGCGTCCCCGGCCGACGCCGCCCGGACCGCGCCGATCAGCTCGCCCGGCGCGGAGTCCTTGAGCAGGAACCCGGCACTGCCCTGGCCGAGGGCCCGCAGCACGTTCTCCTTCTCCCCGAACGTGGTCAGGACCAGCGCCCGCACCTCGGGCACGGCCCGGCCGAGCTCCCCGAGCGCGGCCAGGCCGTCCATCACGGGCATCTGGATGTCGAGGAGCACCACGTCCGGCGCGTGCGAGCGGGCCAGCTCCACGGCCTCGCGGCCGTTCGCCGCCTCGGCGACGACCTCGATGTCCGGCGCCGACGTCAGGATCATCCTGATGCCGGCCCGGATCAGCGGCTCGTCGTCAGCGATCACCACTCGGATCACCTTGGCTGTCACCCCGCGCTCCTACTGCTTGACCACGTACGACTGCTTGTCGACGAGCTTGCCGTCCTTGAAGCAGAACCGGAAAACCGTATCGTCGCCGAGTTCCCCGTTTTCCGAGGACAGCCATGCCGCGCACGACGAACCGGCGGGCTTCAGCGGGCCCTTGCGGTCCAGGCCCTCGGTCAGGAAGCTCTCGCCCGAGGGCAGCCGGTCGCGCACCGCCCGCTCGCTCTCCCCGACCTGGATCCGCTCGTACTCCTCGGGGCTGAGCATCGCCTTGGTCACCGATCCCACCAGCAGCGTCATGACCGCCCCGACCACGATCACGAACACCACGAGCGCCGCGACCGCGATGCCGCAGCCCAGGGCGACGCCGCCGGTCCGGCTGCGCCCGCGCACCGCCAGCTCCCGGTCCACGGCCGCCCAGTCCATCGGCGGCCCCGCGGCGGCCGCGGCCAGCGCCTGGGCCTGCTGCCCGAAGTCGTCCGCGACGTCCTCGGCCCCGGCCGGCTCCGTCCCGTACGGCAGCACGCCCGCCACCCGGAACCCGCCGCCCTCGGTGGAGCCCGCGTGGACCATCCCGCCGACGAGCCGGGCCCGCTCCCGCAGCCCGGTCAGGCCCTGCCCGCCCGAGACCACCTCGCCCGCCCCCGCCGGAGCCGGGCCGTTGGCGATCTCCACCACCAGCGAGTCGTCCTCGTACCGCAGCTCGACCGTGATGGCGGCCCCCGGGGCGTGCTTGTACGCGTTCGTCAGCGCCTCCTGCACGATCCGGTACGCCGCGTGGTCGCAGGCCGCCACCAACGGCCTCGGGCGCCCCTGCGCGGCCAGCCGTACGTCGGTCCCCGCGGAACGCGCCGCCTCCACGATGCCCGTGATGCCGGCCACGCCACGGGCCGCGGGCTGCGCGTCCTCCACGGGGGCCTCGGCCTCCACCCCGTCGCGCAGGATCCCGACGACCTCGCGCAGTTCGTGCATGGCCGACACCGAGGCCTGCCGCAGCACGCCCACGGCCTCCCGCTGGCGGTCGGTGAGCTGGGGGTCCACCTCCAGCGCGCCGGTGTGGACGGCGATCAGCGCCAGTTGGTGGCCGAGGCTGTCGTGCATGTCCTGGGCTATCCGCTGCCGCTCCCGCAACCGGGCCTGCCCGGCGACCATGGCGCGCTCCCGCATCAGCTGCCCGTTGCGCTCCTGGAGGGCCCGCAGCAGCGTCCGGCGCTGCGACCAGTACCGGCTGGCCAGACCGGGCATCACGGTGGTGACGAGGAACATGAGCGTGGTGAACACGATCACCAGCAGGGGCCGCATCTGCGACCACTGCTCGACCACGGAGAAGCCGACCGAGGCGAGGAACGCCAGGGTGAAGGCGGTCAGCGCCCGCCCGACACCGACGATCCGGCGACCCGCGGACCAGCCCAGCGGGATGATGGCCAGCACCGTGCCGGGCAGGAACGGGGCCACCGCCGCAGCGCAGACGAGGGTCCCGGCCGGCAGCCGCCTGCGCAGCAGCACGAAGGCGACCACGGCCGCCCCGCTGACCAGCATCCGTGCCGGGCTGCCGTTCTCCAGCTCCTCGACGCCCAGCCCGAGCAGAGTGACCATTACCGCAATCGCCAGATCGCCGGCGAGCATCCGCCGGGTCCACGGCTCGGGTCCCCGCAGCCAGTTCCAGCCCGCCCGTATCTTCGCCGTCGCATCCACGCGACGACCCTAGACATCCCGGCCGCGGCGGCCATGCCCTCTTTCGTCGTGGCCGGCCCGACGAAAGTCGCCGGCCCGCACGGAAGTTGGCCCCGCGTCGGATCCGGTCCGAGCACAACGAAGAACCCCCGCTTCGGATTTCTCCGAAGCGGGGGTTCCATCTGTGGGCGAGGGGGGATTTGAACCCCCACGTCCCGAAGGACACTGGCACCTGAAGCCAGCGCGTCTGCCGTTCCGCCACTCGCCCGAGCAGCGTCCCAGTGGTTCTTCCCTTTCGGTCCGTCCCCCTGGCGACGAACGAAACATTAGCACGTCATCGGGGGTGGATTCACATCGCTTTCCCCGGGCCCCCCGATCCCGCCGCGATCGCCCCTCCCGCACAGCACTCCCGGTGCGGGACACTGTCCCTTGCGCACCCCTACGATCCCTTGTGAGGACCAACACTCGTCCGGACGGGACCCAGGGGGAACCACCCGAATCCGCCACGCGTGGATACGATCAGTAAGCAGTACAGGGCGACAATGACGGAGGAGGTGCCCCATGGGAGTTCTGAAGCGGTTCGAGCAGCGACTCGAAGGTCTGGTGAACGGCACCTTCGCCAAGGTCTTCAAGTCCGAGGTCCAGCCCGTCGAGATCGCCGGAGCCCTCCAGCGGGAGTGCGACAACAACGCCACGATCTGGAACCGTGAGCGGACGGTCGTCCCCAACGACTTCATCGTGGAGCTGAGCGCGGGCGACTACGAGCGCCTCAGCCCGTACTCCGGGCAGCTCGGCGACGAGCTCGCGGGCCTCGTCCGCGACTACGCCAAGCAGCAGCGCTACAGCTTCATGGGACCGATCAAGGTCCACCTGGAGAAGGCCGAGGACCTCGACACCGGCCTCTACCGCGTCCGCAGCCGTACCCTGGCCGGGAGCACCTCCCAGCCGCAGCCGCCCCAGAACCAGCAGGGCGGCGGCTACGGCTACCCACCGGTCGCCGCGCCGCCGATGCCGGCCGGGCCGCCTCCGGGCGGTGCACCGGGCCGCAGGCCGGGTGCGGGCGGACCGGGCCCCGTGCCGCCGGGCGGCGCCGCCATGCGGCACTGGATCGAGATCAACGGCACCCGGCACCAGATTTCCCGCCCCACCCTCGTACTCGGCCGGAGCACCGAGGCCGACGTGCGGATCGACGACCCCGGCGTATCCCGCCGGCACTGTGAGATCCGGACCGGAGCGCCCTCGACGATCCAGGATCTCGGGTCCACCAACGGCATCGTGGTGGACGGGCAGCACACCACCCGCGCTACGCTCCGCGACGGCTCGCGGATCGTCGTGGGCAGTACCACCATCATTTACCGGCAAGCCGAAGGGTGAAGCGGGGGCAATGTCAGAGCTGACCCTGACGGTCATGCGGCTGGGTTTCCTGGCCGTTCTGTGGCTGTTCGTCATCGTGGCCGTCCAGGTCATCCGCAGCGACCTCTTCGGTACGCGCGTCACCCAGCGCGGCTCGCGCCGGGGCAGCGGCGGGGCGGCGCCGCAGCAAGCCGGCCGCCAGGCCGCCGCGCCCCCGCAGCAGCGCCAGCGCCGCGGGGCGCCCACCAAGCTCGTCGTCTCCGAGGGAACCCTGACGGGAACCACGGTGGCCCTCGCCGGCCAGACGATCACCCTGGGCCGCGCCCACGACTCCACGATCGTGCTGGACGACGACTACGCCTCCAGCCGGCATGCCAGGATCTACCCCGACCGGGACGGCCAGTGGATCGTCGAGGATCTCGGGTCCACGAACGGCACGTATCTCGACCGGACCCGGCTGACCACCCCGACGCCCATTCCGCCGGGCGCCCCGATCCGCATCGGCAAGACCGTCATCGAGCTGCGGAAGTAGTACGAGAATGAGCGAGCGGAGCGAGCGAGCCGCGGCAGTCCGTCCCGTGCAGGACGCGGACCCGAGCGCGCTCCCGACCGGAGGGTGGGCAGTGTGGCTCGAGACCGGTTGTACCCCGAGGAAGCGTCGACAGGGCAGGTGCACATGAGTCTGTCCCTGCGGTTCGCCGCCGGATCACACAAGGGCATGATCCGCGAGGGCAACGAGGACTCCGGCTACGCCGGCCCCCGTCTCCTCGCGGTCGCCGACGGCATGGGCGGCCAGGCTGCAGGCGAGGTCGCCAGCTCCGAGGTGATCTCCTCGCTCGTGCAGCTCGACGACGACGTCCCGGGCTCCGACATCCTGACCTCGCTCGGCACGGCCGTGCAGCGCGCCAACGAGCAGCTGCGCGTCATGGTCGAGGAGGACGCCCAGCTCGAAGGCATGGGCACCACCCTCACCGCCCTCCTGTGGACCGGCCAGCGGCTCGGTCTGGTGCACGTCGGCGACTCCCGCGCCTACCTCCTGCGCGACGGGGTCCTGACGCAGATCACCCAGGACCACACGTGGGTGCAGCGCCTCGTCGACGAGGGCCGCATCACCGAAGAGGAAGCCACCACCCACCCGCAGCGCTCCCTGCTGATGCGCGCCCTGGGCAGCGGCGACACGGTCGAGCCGGACCTGTCCGTCCGCGAGGTCCGCGTCGGCGACCGCTACCTGATCTGCTCCGACGGCCTGTCGGGCGTCGTCTCCCACCAGACCCTGGAGGAGACCCTCGCCGACTACCACGGCCCGCACGAGACGGTGCAGTCCCTGATCCAGCTCGCCCTGCGCGGCGGCGGACCGGACAACATCACCTGCATCGTCGCCGACGTCCTCGACACCGACAGCGGGGACACCCTCGCCGCCCAGCTGAACGACACCCCGGTCGTGGTCGGCGCGGTCGCCGAGAACCAGCACCAGCTCTTCGACGGCGGCGCCATGCAGACCCCGGCGGGCCGCGCCGCGGGCCTGGGCCGCCAGGTCCCGCCGCCCGCCGGCGCCTTCGGCCCGCCCGGCAGCGGCGACGCCCCCGGCTACGGCTACCCCGACCAGGGCCGGGGCCAGGGCGGCGCGTACGGCAGCTTCGGCGACCCCGAGCCGTACGACGACGAGGCCCGCTTCGAGGACGCGTACGACAACCCCCGCCGGCGCCGCAGCAAAGGGCGCAAGTGGACCGCCCGCACGCTGATCCTGCTGATCGTGGCCGGAGTCGTCGGCGGCGGCCTGTACGCCGCCCACCGCTGGACGCAGACCCAGTACTACGTCGGCGTCAAGGGCGATCACGTCGCGCTCTTCCGCGGCATCAGCCAGAAGCTGGGCCCGCTGGAACTCTCCAAGGTAGAGACGGACCGCTCCGACATCGAACTGAAGTACCTGCCGCCCTTCAAGCGCAAGCAGGTCGAGGCGACCATCAGCGAGACCAGCCTCGACGGAGCCCGCCAGAAGATCGATGAACTCGGAGTGCAGGTTTCCGCGTGTAAGAAGGACGAGGAGCGCCGCAACGCGGAGCAGAACAACCAGACACCGGGCCCCGGCAGCCTGACTCCGGCAGAGCAGCAGCTGGTGGGCCTGTGCGGGAAGCAGTAGTCATACGCGGGCACAGGGGGCCCACCACACCATGAGCGTTGTCACCAACACGACCACCATCGGCGCCATCGAGCTGCCGAGCAGGCGGAACACCGAGCTGATGCTGCTCGTCTTCGCCGTGGTCATCTCGATCTTCGCCTACGCCAACGTGGGGCTCGCGATCCACGGCGAGCTGCCCCCCGGCATGCTCGTCTACGGCGGCGGCCTCGCCGTGCTCGCGGGCATCGCCCACTTCGTCGTGCGCCGCTACGCCAAGTACGCCGACCCGCTGCTGCTGCCGATCGCGACCCTCCTGAACGGGCTCGGCTGCGTGCTGATCTGGCGGCTGGACCAGTCCGAGCGGCTCCAGAACCTGGCCAAGCGCAGCTTCGGCTCGTTCTCCGAGTCGGCACCGCGCCAGATGATGTACACCGCGGTGGCCATCGCCCTGTTCGCGGCCGTGCTGCTGCTCCTGAAGGACCACCGCACGCTGCAGCGGTTCACGTACATCTCGATGGCGGGCGCGCTCGTCCTGCTGATCCTGCCCGTCGTCCCGGGTCTGGGGGCGGACGTCTTCGGCGCCAAGATCTGGATCAGCGTCGCCGGCTTCTCGATCCAGCCCGGCGAGTTCGCGAAGATCGTCATCGCGATCTTCTTCGCCGGTTACCTCATGGTGAAGCGCGATGCGCTGGCCCTGGCCAGCCGCCGCTTCATGGGCCTCTACCTGCCGCGCGGCCGCGACCTCGGCCCGATCCTGATGATCTGGGCGATGAGCCTGCTCGTCCTGATCTTCGAGAACGACCTGGGCACCTCGCTGCTGTTCTTCGGCATGTTCGTGATCATGCTGTACGTGGCCACCGAGCGCACCAGCTGGATCGTGATCGGCCTGCTCATGAGCGTCGGCGGCGCCGTCGTCGTGGGCACCTTCGCCAGCCACGTGCAGGCCCGCGTCAACGCCTGGCTCGACCCGTTCGGCTGCTACTCCAAGTCCGGCGCCTGCGAGCAGGTCGGCCAGTCGATCATGAGCTTCGGTTCCGGCGGCGTCCTCGGCGCCGGCTGGGGCCAGGGCAACTCGGACCTCATCGGCTTCGCCGCCAACTCCGACTTCATCTTCTCCACCGTCGGCGAGGAGCTCGGCCTGGCCGGCGTCATGGCCTTCCTGCTGCTCTACGGCCTGATCATCGAGCGTGGCGTGCGCACCGCGCTCGCCGCCCGCGACCCCTTCGGCAAGCTCTTCGCCATCGGGCTCTCCGGCGCCTTCTCGCTGCAGATCTTCGTCGTCGCCGGCGGCGTCATGGGTCTCATCCCCCTCACCGGCATGACCATGCCCTTCCTGGCGTCGGGCGGTTCCTCCGTCCTCGCCAACTGGGCCCTGGTCGGCATCCTCATCCGGATCAGCGACACCGCCCGCCGTCCCGCGCCGGCCCCCGCGCCGTCCCCCGACTCCGAGATGACCCAGGTGGTCCGCCCGTCATGAACAAGCCCCTGCGCCGCATCTCGCTCTTCTGCGGACTGCTCATCCTCGCCCTGCTGATCCGGACGAACTGGCTCCAGTACGTCCACGCCGAGGAGCTGAGCACGCGCAAGGAGAACCGACGGGTCCAGATCGCCCAGTACGCCACCCAGCGCGGCAACATCATCGTCAAGGGCGGGCAGTCCATCACCGGCTCCGTCGCGACCGACGGCAGCGACTACAAGTACAAGCGGACCTACGTCGAGGGCCCGATGTGGGCCCCGGTGACCGGCTACGCGTCGCAGGCGTTCGGCTCCACGCAGCTCGAGTCCCTCGAGGACAAGATCCTCACCGGCAACGACGACCGGCTGTTCTTCGACCGCACCATCGGCATGTTCACCGGCGACAAGAAGGCCGGCGGCAACGTCGTCACCACGCTCATGCCGGACGTGCAGAAGGCCGCGTTCGACTCGCTCGGGGACAAGACGGGCGCGGTCGCTGCCATCGACCCGCGCACCGGCGCCATCCTGGCCCTGGTGAGCAAGCCCTCGTACGACCCGTCCACCTTCGCCGGCAACTCCAAGACCGACGAGAAGGCCTGGGTCGAGCTCAAGGACAGCGAGGACAAGAAGCTCGTCAACCGCGCGCTGCGCGAGACCTACCCGCCGGGCTCCACCTTCAAGGTGGTCACCGCGGCCGCGGCCCTGGAGAACGGCGCCGTCACCGACATCAACGCGCCGACCGACACCCCCGAGCCGTACTTCCTGCCCGGCACGAAGACCCCGATGGTCAACCACGCCAAGGGCTGCGAGAAGGCCAGCCTGAACGACGCGCTGAAGGTCTCCTGCAACTCGGTCTTCGCGATGCTCGGCGACAAGGTCGGCCGCGACAAGATGGTCGAGACGGCCCAGAAGTTCGGCTTCAACAACGACAAGATCGACACCCCGGTCCGCGCGTTCGCGAGCATCTACGACAAGACCATGGGCAAGGACGGCAACGCCCAGAGCGCCATCGGCCAGTTCAACACCGCGGCCACGCCGCTCCAGATGGCCATGGTCACCGCCGCGATCGCCAACGACGGCAAGCTGATGAAGCCGTACATGGTCGACCAGCTCACCGCTCCCAACCTCGACGTCATCGAGAAGCACGAGCCGCAGGAGATGAGCCGCCCCCTCTCCGCCGCCAACGCGCAGAAGATCCAGCAGATGATGGTCAACGTCGTGGAGAACGGCACGGGCGAGAAGGCGAAGATCAAGGGCGTGACGGTCGGCGGCAAGACCGGCACCGCCCAGCACGGCGAGAAGAACGCCAAGCGCCCGTACGCCTGGTTCATCTCCTACGCCAAGGCCGCCGACGGAACCAGCCCGGTCGCCGTCGCCGTCGTCATCGAGGACAGCGAGGCCAGCCGCGACGACATCAGCGGTGGCGGCCTCGCCGCCCCCGTCGCCCAGGCCGTCATGAAGGCCGTCCTGAGCAGCAAGAACTGACGGGCGGCACGGACAATGGAACGACGGGATGACGCGTGAGGGCCGTGCCCGGAGTGACGTGGGGCACTGATCCCGCCCGGAACCGAGCGTACGGTACCGGTCCGGTATCAGGCTGTGGTCACGAACCGATCACCGACGATCGGCCGGTAGCCTTTGCGCGGACAGCACACCGCCGGACCACACACGGGTGCGGTCGGGACTGACGGAGAGGGCTGGAACGTTATGGAAGAGCCGCGTCGCCTCGGCGGCCGGTACGAGCTGAGCCACGTGCTCGGCCGCGGTGGCATGGCCGAGGTGTACCTCGCCCACGACACCCGGCTCGGCCGTACCGTCGCCGTCAAGACCCTGCGCGCCGATCTCGCCCGCGACCCGTCGTTCCAGGCCAGGTTCCGCCGCGAGGCCCAGTCGGCCGCGTCGCTCAACCACCCGGCGATCGTCGCGGTCTACGACACCGGCGAGGACTACGTCGACAACATCTCCATCCCGTACATCGTGATGGAGTACGTCGACGGCTCCACCCTGCGCGAGCTGCTGCACTCCGGCCGCAAGCTGCTGCCCGAGCGCACCCTGGAGATGTGCATCGGCATCCTCCAGGCCCTGGAGTACTCGCACCGCGCCGGCATCGTCCACCGCGACATCAAGCCCGCCAACGTCATGCTCACCCGGACCGGCCAGGTCAAGGTCATGGACTTCGGCATCGCCCGTGCCATGGGCGACTCCGGCATGACCATGACGCAGACCGCGGCCGTCATCGGCACCGCGCAGTACCTCTCCCCGGAGCAGGCCAAGGGCGAGCAGGTCGACGCCCGCTCCGACCTGTACTCCGCGGGCTGCCTGCTCTACGAACTGCTCTGCGTCCGCCCGCCGTTCATCGGCGACTCCCCCGTGGCCGTCGCCTACCAGCACGTCCGGGAAGAGCCCCAGCCGCCGTCGAACTTCGACCCCGAGATCACGCCCGAGATGGACGCGATCGTCCTCAAGGCGCTGGTCAAGGACCCCGACTACCGCTACCAGTCGGCCGACGAGATGCGCGCAGACATCGAGGCCTGCCTGGAGGGCCAACCCGTCGCCGCGACCGCCGCCATGGGCGCCGCCGGCTACGGCTACCCCGAGCCGGGCAACGGCTACGGGCACCAGGGCTACGACCAGCCCACCGCCGCCCTGCGCCCCGCCGACGCCGGCGGCCAGACCTCCATGCTCCCGCCGATGCCCCCGGGCGAGGGCGGCTACGGATACGGGGACCAGGGCCCCGGCGGATACGACCAGGGCCAGGGTCGCCGCCAGAACCAGAAGAAGAGCAAGGCCTCGACGATCCTGCTCGTCACGGCCGGCGTCCTCGTCCTGGTCGGCGCCATCCTCATCGGCCGCTCGCTGTTCAACGGCGGCGCCGACAACCGGCCCCTCGTGCCCAAGCTGATCGGCGAGACCTTCGAGCAGGCGCAGAAGAACGCCGACAACGTGGGCCTCAAGGTCGAGAAGGTGGCCGACGAGCCCTGCGACAACCAGCCCAAGGGCAACGTCTGCAAGCAGGACCCCGCGCCCGACACCCGGGCCGAGCAGGGCTCCAGCGTCAAGCTGACGATCTCTTCGGGCGCCCCGACGGTGGCCGTCCCGAACGTCGTCAACATCAGCTTCGAGGAAGCGGAGAAGGCGCTCAAGGAGAAGGGGTTCCAGGTCGAGAAGAAGACCCAGGACTCCGACCGCACCCCGGGCACCGTCCTGGACCAGAACCCGAAGAACGGCCAGGCCCAGAAGGGCTCGACGGTCACGCTGACCGTCGCCAAGGAGCCCGCCAAGTCCGCGATGCCGGACCTCCTCGGCAAGACCAAGGAGCAGGCCGCCAAGGCGCTGTCCGACGCCAAGCTGAAGCTGGGCAGCACCACCGAGGTCGACTCCCCCGGCGCCCCGCCGAAGACGATCGTCCAGCAGCAGTACCAGCCGGGCGAGCAGCTGGCCCCGGGCACGACGGTCAACGTGTCGATCTCAAAAGGAGCACAGCAAACACAGGTCCCGAACCTCGCCGGACGGACGGTCGGACAAGCCAAGCAGGAACTCGCAGCCCGGGGACTGACCTTCGGCGCGATCCTGTCGGGTCCCTCGGACGACAACGCGGTCGTCGTGAGGACCGACCCGAACGCGGGCACCCCGGTCCCCGCGGGCACGGTCGTGAACGTGCAGACGTTCGGCGGGGGCGGCAACCAGCAGGGTGGCAACAACGGGTTCTTCGGCGGCCTGGGAGGCCGCTGACCCCGCACGACGCACGATGAACGAGGCCCGGCCGCCCTCCCGACGGGGAGGGCGGCCGGGCCTCTTCCGTGTGACCGATGCTCTTCCGCGTGCCAGCCGGTGCTCAGCGCAGTTCGGCCGGCGGTGTCCGCTTCGCGTCGACCTTCTCCGTACGGACCAGCTCGCCCCACACCACGTACCGGTACTTGGAGGTGTACACGGGCGTGCAGGTCGTCAGCGTGATGTAGCGGCCCGGCGCCGTCCGCCCCGACTCCTTCGGGACGGGCGCGATCACGTCGACGTTGTACTTGGAGGTCTGGCGCAGCTCGGCGAAGACCTTGTACACGTACCAGGTGTCGCGGGTCTCGAAGACGACCGCGTCGCCCTTCTTCACCTTGTCGATGGCGTGGAACTTCGCGCCGTGCCCGTCGCGGTGCGCCGCCAGCGAGAAGTTCCCCGTCTTCTCCCAGGGCAGCGCCGCCTTCACCGGGTCCGTGTAGTAGCCGGCCACGCCGTCGTTGAGGACCTCCGGCGCCGTGCCCCGCTTGACCAGCACCTCGCCGTTCTTCATCGCGGGCACGTGCAGGAAGCCCACACCGCCCTGGGTGTCCAGGGCCCCGGGCTCCGCGGGCGTCCCCGCCGCCGGGGTCGCGCCCTGCCACTGGCGGCGGATCTCGTCGCCGCGTGCCGAGGCCTGCCGGTCCGCGAGGACGTTCGTCCACCACAGCGAGTACGCCACGAACAGGCCGAGCACCAGGCCGGCCGTGATCAGGAACTCGCCCAGCAGGCTCAGGAACGCCGCGAGCACATTGCTGCGGCGGGGCGGCGCGGTACGGGACACGGCGGTTCGTCCTTCGAGCGGGGGCGGCGAGCTGCCGCCGGCCTACCGGGCGGCCAGCGCGGGCGGAGCGCCCTGGCCGCGCGGGCGTTCGTCCACCATCCTGCCCCATACGATCATGCGGTAGGTGCTGGTGAACTCCGGGGTGCAGGTCGTCAGCGTGATGTACCGGCCCGGGGCGGTGAAGCCGGAGCCCTCCGGTACGGGTTTGAGCACGGCCACGTTCGTCGGCGGCGTCTGCGGCAGGACCGAGGTCATCTCGTACGTGTAGTAGGCGTCGCGGGTCTCGACCACGATCGGGTCGCCGGGCTCCAGCCGGTTGATGAAGCGGAACGGTTCGCCATGGGTGTTGCGGTGTCCCGCCAGCGCGAAGTTGCCCTGCTGGTCCGCGGGCATCGCGCTCTTCAGGGCGCCGTCCCCGTAGTGCCCGACCATCCCCCGGTCGAGCACTTTGGGCTTGCTCACGCCCTCCGCGACCGGCACCTTCACGTCCAGCTTCGGGATGTGCAGGATCGCGAAGCCCTGGCCCGGCTCGAAGGCCGCCGGCGGCGGGGCGGCGGCGCCCCCGGGGGCCTGCTCCCAGGTCTG
The DNA here is from genome assembly GCF_051550185.1 of Streptomyces pallidus (ex Mingjun et al. 2026). Classification (NCBI taxonomy): domain Bacteria; kingdom Bacillati; phylum Actinomycetota; class Actinomycetes; order Kitasatosporales; family Streptomycetaceae; genus Streptomyces; species Streptomyces pallidus (ex Mingjun et al. 2026). The sequence goes on from NZ_CP196181.1 coordinate 3,970,329, forward strand.
GCGCAGCGAGCCGGCGGCCCCGTCGGCGGTGCGCTGGGCGAGCACGTTCGTGTACCAGAGCTGGTAGGCCACGAAGAGCAGCATCACCACGCCCAGCGTGATGCACAGCTCCCCGAGCGTCCGGCTCACGACGACGAGCGGCCCGCCCGAGGCCGGCCGCTTGCGCCGCCGCCCGCCGCGGCGCCGCCGCGTGCGTTTCCCGGCCTGCTGGGCGGCCCTGCGCCGCGCGGCCCGGCCCTCGGGGGGCGCGGACGGCGCGAGCGAGGTCACGCGACGGCCTTGCCCACCACCGGGGCCAGCCCTGCCGAGCGCTCGACGGCACCCTCGTCCCCGCAGCGCACCAGCCAGTTCGCGAGCATCCGGTGGCCGTGCTCGGTCAGCACCGACTCGGGGTGGAACTGCACGCCCTCCACGTCGTGCTCACGGTGCCGCAGTCCCATGATGATCCCGTCCTCGGTGCGCGCGGTGACCTCCAGGACGTCCGGGAGGGTCTGCGGCTCGGCGGCCAGGGAGTGGTAGCGGGTCGCGGTGAACGGCGACGGCAGCCCCTCGAAGACACCGAGCCCGTCGTGGACCACCGGGGAGGTCTTGCCGTGCAGCAACTCCGGGGCGCGGTCCACGACGCCGCCGTAGGCGACCGCCATCGACTGCATGCCGAGGCAGACACCGAAGACCGGGACGCCGGTGGCGGCGCAGTGTCGGACCATGTCGACGCAGACGCCGGCCTCCTCCGGGGTGCCGGGCCCGGGCGAGAGCAGGACGCCGTCGAAGCCGTCCTGCGCGTGGGAGAGCTCCACCTCGTCGTTGCGCAGCACCTCGCACTCCGCGCCGAGCTGGTACAGGTACTGGACCAGGTTGAAGACAAAGCTGTCGTAGTTGTCGACAACCAGAATGCGCGCGCTCACGGAGTCGCTCCCGATCCCTCGTCCACCGTCACATCGTTGAACGGAAGGAGCGGCTCGGCCCACGGGAAGACGTACTGGAACAGCACGAAGACCACCGCGAGGACCAGTACGAGGGAGATCAGCGCGCGTACCCACGCGTTGCCCGGCAGATGCCGCCAGATCCAGCCGTACATGCCGTCCGCGTCCCTTTCGCTCACGCACCGCGGGGGCGGTACGCACACAGACTAAAGCCCGCGGCCCGGCGTCAGGGGGTGCTTGTCGCGGAGGAGCTCTCGACCGGCCTCGCGTAGTGGAGGTCCACCGTGCCGGAGTATCCGGGCAGCGTCAGCTCCTTGTGCTCGTCCACCTTCCAGCCGAGCCCGTACGCCGTCACGTACATCTGGTAGTTCTGCAGGGCCGGGGAGGACGCCAGGGCCTTGCGCAGCGCGCCCGGGTCGCCGACCGCCGTCACCTTGTACGGGGGCGAGTAGACCCGGCCCTGGAGGATCAGCGTGTTGCCCACGCAGCGCACCGCGCTGGTGGAGATCAGCCGCTGGTCCATGACCTGGATGCCCTGGGCGCCGCCCTGCCACAGGGCGTTCACGACGGCCTGGAGGTCCTGCTGGTGGATCACGAGGTCGTTGGGCTGCGGCTCGGGCACGTTGGGGATGCGGGCCGTGGCGCCGGGCGGGGCGTCGTTGAGGGTGACGGTCAGGCCCTTGCCGGAGAGGGCCTCGGTGCCGGAGGCGGTGCGCAGGGCGGCCAGCTTGGCGTCCTCGGCCTTGGTGCTGCCGTCGTCGCGGTCGGCGAGGGCGTCGACGCGGCCGCGGAGGGCGGCGGTGGTCTGCTCCAGCTCCGCGTTGTTCTGGCTCCGCTCGTGGATCAGGTCCGAGAGCTTGAGCAGCGAGGCGTCCGTCCGGATGTTCGTACCCTTGGACGTGTTGAAGCTGGTGATGAAGATCAGGCCCGCCAGGGCGAAGACGGCGGCGGTGAGCAGCCGGACCGCCCGGAACCGCCGGCGGGTACCCGCGGAGGAGTCGTCGGAATTGCTCAACGTACCCTTCTCCTTCAACGCCACAGGTCCACTACGCTAACGGACGCCCGGGGCAGGCAGGTCCCCAGCGCATCGACAGGAGAAGCCCCTCGTGCCGAAGTCACGTATCCGCAAGAAGGACGACTACACGCCGCCGCCGACGAAGGCGCAGCAGATCAAGCTGACCAACCGCAGCTGGGTCGCTCCGGTCATGCTGGCACTCTTCCTGATCGGCCTGGCCTGGATTGTCGTGTTTTATGTGAGCGAGACCCAGCTTCCGATCGAGTCCATCGGAAATTGGAACATTGTAGTCGGATTCGGGTTCATTGCGGCGGGATTCGGCGTTTCCACCCAGTGGAAGTAAGCGGCTCGCGGCTGGCGCGGGGCGGTAGGCACAGGGTGCCGCCGCCCCGCAAGCTCTCCCCATGAGTTATCCACAGCGTCATCCACACCTGAGGAAAAGACAGACCATCTGTGGATAACTCTGTGGAGCGTTGACGCCGGTGTGATCAGGTGAGTTCGACCGTGCGGGCCAACACCAGGCCCGCTGCCAGCAGGAACACCAATGCGCACGTCCCCCATTGGACGAAGGCCCGCTTTCCCCCGTTCCCCGGGGCCAACATGGCCAGCCCGAGCAGCAGACCGGTCAGCAGCCCGCCGACGTGGGCCTGCCAGGACACCGACAGCGAGCCACCGAACGGCACGAAGGTCAGCACCAGCATGAGCACGACCATGGTGATGACCGGGCGCATCTCGTAGCGCAGCCGGCGCGCCAGCACGACGGTGGCCCCGAGCAGCCCGAAGACGGCCCCGGAGGCGCCGAGCGTCGGGGTGTTCGGCGCGGTCAGCAGGTACACGAAGGCGCTCGCGCCCAGCCCGGACAGCACGTAGACGGCGAGGTAGCGGATCCTGCCCAGCGCCGCTTCCAGCGGGCCTCCGATCACCCACAGCGCCAGCATGTTCCCCGCGATGTGCCACCACTCCGCGTGCAGGAACACGGAAGTCAGCAGCCGGTGGTACTGGCCGGTGGAGACGCCCTCGACGGGGCCGCCGATGTACTCGACGTACCGGCCCAGCAGCTCCAGCTGCACCACGAGCGGGGGGAAGAGCAGGCCGGCCAGGAAGACCGCGACGTTGATCCCGATGAGCACCTTGGTGACCAGGTGCGGGTCGGCGGCCACGGCCCCGCCCGCGAGGGTGCGCGGAGCGTTCGCGGCCGGCCGGTGGCCGGTCCCGGAGCCCTCGCGGACGCACTCGGGGCACTGGAAGCCGACCGAGGCGCTGATCATGCACTCGGGGCAGATGGGGCGCTCGCAGCGGGTGCAGCGGATTCCCGTGTCACGGTCCGGGTGGCGGTAGCAGCCCGGCAGACGGTCGGTGTCCATCGGTTCCCTCGGTCAGCGGCAGGACGGCTGGGCGGCGGGACGGAGGTGCATCCCGCCGGTCCGGTATGCCCTCAGGACGGACGGGCGGTGCGGAAGGTTCCCGGGGGCCGGCCCGGGCCGCCCGGTCAGCGCCGCTCGACGGAGACGGACTTGATGATCACGTCGTCCAGCGGGCGTTCGGTGCGCGGGTTCGTCGGCAGGCCGGCGATCGTGTCCACGACGGTCCGGCTGCCCTTGTCGGTGACCTCGCCGAAGATCGTGTGCTTGCGGGTGAGCCAGGCGGTGGGGGCGACGGTGATGAAGAACTGGCAGCCGTTGGTGCCCGGGCCCGCGTTGGCCATGGCGAGCAGGTACGGCTTGGTGAAGGCCAGGTCCGGGTGGAACTCGTCGGCGAACTGGTAGCCGGGGCCGCCGGTGCCGTTGCCGAGGGGGTCGCCGCCCTGGATCATGAAGCCGCTGATCACGCGGTGGAAGACGGTGCCGTCGTAGAGCGGGTCCGTGGTCTTCTGACCGTCGGTGGGACGGGTCCACTCGCGGGCACCCGTGGCGAGCTCCACGAAGTTGCGGACGGTCTTCGGAGCGAAGTTCTCCAGAAGCTCGATCTCGATCTCGCCGTGGTTGGTCTTCAGGGTGGCGTAGAGCTTCTCGGCCACGGATCTGCCTTCCATAAGTCAGCACTGTCGATCCCCGATCCTCCCACGGAGGGCCGTACGCCACAGAAATCCCCCCACCCGGATGCCCTGTCGCGCATGCCGCCCGACCCCAAGCCAGGCATGATCCGACAAAGGGTGGAAAGGTGAACCGTGTCCGCCACCGAGGAGGAGGATCCCGTGACCCGCAACGACAGCGTGCGCCTGGTCGCCGACAGCGCCCGGGACACGATGAGGCACGCAGCGGAGCTGGTGGCGCCGTACGCAGAATCCGCCAAGGACGCGGCGGTGCAGTACGCGCACGAGGCGAACGAGCGGCTGAGCCCGATGGTCTCGCAGGCCGCCCAACAGGCCTCGCGTCAGGCACGTACGGCGTACGACACCCATCTGCATCCCCGGATGATCGCCGCGCGTGCCCATGTGCCGCCGAACGTCGACCGGGCCGCGACGCAGGCGGTGCACCAGACCCGGCGAGTGGCCCGGCAGGCCGCCGACTACACGCAGCCGAAGCTGGAGAGCGCCATCGCGGCCGGCCGGCCGGTCGCCGAGGAGGCCGCTCTGCGCTCGGCCGCGGTCGGCGTGGCCGCCTTGGCGGCGCTGCGCGGCCAGATGTCGGCCCAGGAGGTGAAGAAGCTCGTCAAGCACCACGAACGGCTCCAGCGCCGCAACCGGGTGCTCAAGGGCGTGGTCCTGGCCGGCGTGCTGGCCGGCGCCGCGTACCTGGCCTGGCGCTGGTGGGACCAGCAGTCCAACCCCGACTGGCTGGTCGAGCCGCCCGCGGCCACCGAGCTGTCGTCGCGCGACGAGGCCCAGGCGACGTTCGATGACGAACTGGCCGCGAAGGAGCGCGAGGCGGGCGAGGAGTAGCCGCCGGGAAAGTGACGCGTGGGGCCGGATCCGAGGGATCCGGCCCCACGTGTTCGCCTGCCTGCCGGGAGGTCAACCGGTGGAGCGGCCAGGCAGGGTGAGCACCTGTCCGGGGTGGATCAGGTGGGGGTTGGCCCCGATGACACCCCGGTTCATGGCGTAGAGCTCGCGCCAGCGGCCCTCGTTGCCCAGCTCCCGCAAGGCGATCGAGGTCAGCGAGTCCCCGGCCCGGACGGTGTACATGCGCCTCACGGCGGCCGTCCCGGCCGTCGGCGCGGGAGCCGCGGGGACCGCCTTGTGCGCGGCGGACGCCGGCGTGGGGGTGTGCGCCGGGTGGGCGGCCGCGGCAGGCTTCTGCGGGGCCCGGGCGGCCCTCGGAGTCGCGGGGGCGGGCTTCGGCGGGGCCGCGGCGGCCATGCGCTCGGCCGCCTCCCTGGTGGCCGCGACCGCGTCGGCGTAGGTCGTCGCGTAGTCGGCGGGCACGCTGGCGACCGCCTTCTCGGCGGCGGCCTGTTTCTTCTTGTCGGACCTGAGGAAGTCGAAGAGTCCCATGTCTGTGCGCCTCCGGATCGGTCTCGTCCCCCGGGCTCGGTGCCTGTCCCCACTGTCCGCCAGGAGGCGCCGCCCGGCCCTGCGGCGGGCCCGTCCGGGGGACCGGGGAGGCCCCCTACGCCCGCCGTTTCACGTGAAACATCGTCGAAAACAGCATGACAAAACCCCTCCCGATCCGCGTTTCCGCAGGTCAGAAGGGGTTGAAAAGTGGAGCTTAGGAGACTCGAACTCCTGACATCTGCCTTGCAAAGGCAGCGCTCTACCAACTGAGCTAAAGCCCCGAAAGGGAGGACGCGACCGCCTCCCGCGAAGGAGTGGCCGTTCCGCAGAACAGAGTACCGGGTCCTCCCCCTCATCCCGCAAAATGATGGGGACTCCCACCGTGCGACCACTCTCCGTAAGATGCTCGCGAGGTTCGCACCAGCGAAGGGGAGTAGGACGCGTGGACGCAGTACAACAAGAGGCTACAGCCAGAGCCAGAGAACTTCAGCGCAGTTGGTACGGGGAGCCCCTCGGCGCGCTGTTCCGCCGGCTCATAGACGACCTCGGCCTGAACCAGGCCCGCCTCGCTGCCGTCCTCGGACTCTCGGCCCCCATGCTCTCCCAGCTGATGAGCGGCCAGCGCGCCAAGATCGGAAACCCGGCCGTGGTCCAGCGCGTCCAGGCGCTGCAGGACCTCGCGAGCCAGGTGGCGGACGGCAGCGTCAGCGCCGCCGAGGCCACCGACCGGATGGACGAGATCAAGCGGACCCAGGGGGGCTCCGTCCTCAGCAACAGCGGTCAGACCAGCACCGGTTCCGGCGCCCCGACCGTCAAGCGCGTCGTCCGCGAGATCCAGTCGCTGCTGCGCTCGGTCTCCGCGGCCGGCGACATCATCGACGCGGCGAACAGCCTCGCTCCCACCCACCCGGAACTCGCGGAGTTCCTCAAGGTGTACGGGGCGGGACGCACCGCCGACGCGGTGGCCCATTACGAGGCCCACCAGAACTGACGCGTACGGCACCGGCACGCACGGCACCGGCACGCGTACGGCACTGGCACACGTACGGCGCACGTACGGCGGACGAGGACAACGGGGGACGGACGCAGCCATGGGTGAGGTCTTCGCCGGCCGGTACGAACTGATCGACCCGATCGGGCGCGGCGGGGCGGGCGCGGTGTGGCGCGCCTGGGACCAGCGCCGCCGCCGGTACGTGGCCGCGAAGGTGCTCCAGCAGGGCGACGCCCACATGCTGCTGCGGTTCGTCCGCGAGCAGGCCCTGCGCATCGACCACCCGCACGTGCTGGCCCCGGCCAGCTGGGCGGCGGACGACGACAAGGTCCTGTTCACTATGGACCTCGTCTCCGGCGGGTCCCTCGCCCACGTGATCGGGGACTACGGCCCGCTGCCGCCGCGATTCGTCTGCACCCTGCTCGACCAGCTCCTGTCGGGGCTGGCGGCGGTGCACGCGGAAGGCGTCGTCCACCGCGACATCAAGCCCGCCAACCTCCTGCTGGAGGCCACGGGAACCGGACGGCCGCACCTGCGGCTGTCCGACTTCGGCATCTCGATGCGCAAGGGCGAACCGCGCCTGACCGAGACCGACTACGTGGTGGGCACCCCCGGCTATTTCGCCCCCGAGCAACTGCGCGGAGCAGAGCCGGACTTCCCCGCCGACCTCTTCGCCGTCGGACTGGTCGCCCTCTACCTGCTCCAGGGCCGCAAGCCCGATTCCGCGGCGCTGGTGGAGCAGTTCCTCGCGCACGGGATCCCGAACGCGCCCGAGGGCGTCCCTGCGCCGCTCTGGGACGTGATCGCGAACCTCCTGCAGCCCGACCCCCAGAGCCGGTTCAAGACCGCCACAGGGGCACGCAAGGCCCTTGCCGAGGCCGTGGAGCTGCTCCCGACGACCCCACCCGACGCCGAACCGGTGGAGGTCTTCGACCAACTCGGCCCCCTGCCAACCGGCTTCGGCCCGCAGGGGCCGCAGAGCCCGGCCTCGGCACCGCCCGCGCCCGCCCCGGCGGCTGCGGTGACGGCCGCGACGCCGGAGCCGGCCCGTACCGACCCGCGGGGCACGGCGACCGCGGCGGCCCCGGTGGCCGGCCCCGGCCCGGCGGCCGTCCCCAGCCCCGGCCCGGCGGCCGTCCCCGGCCCCGACCCGGCTCGGGCTGCCACCGCCGCCGCCTCGACGACGGGCAGCTTCCACCTGGCCCCGCCCGATCCCACCACCGCCCCGTACCCGCCGGCCCGCGGCCAGGCCGAGGGCGAGGCCCGGGCCCCCGCCCGTACCGCCGGCGTCGCCCCGCCGTCCCGGACGGCCGCAGCGGCCCTCCTGGCCGCCGCACTGCTGTGCTTCGCGGTGGGCGCCTGGGCCCTCACCCAGCTCTGACGACCGCCGCTCAGGCGCTCCGACCGCCCCGGCCGCGCCGGGCCAGCAGCAGCCAGCCGCCGAGGACGAGCAGCAGCACCGTCCCGGTTCCGAAGCCGCCGGCGGCGACCCCGCCCATGGTCCGGCGCCGGTCGGCGGCCGCAAGCGCCTCCGGCTCCGTCAGCCCGTCCCGGGCGGCCGCACGGTCGTCCTCCCGCACGGCGAACCCCTGCGCGGCCGGGCTCTCCGTGTACGGGGGCGCGGGCACGGCCCGGTTCTCCACGTTCAACCGCAGCGTCAGCGGCACCGGGGTGGCGTCCTCGGTGAACTCGGCGACCTTCTCGCCGAGCGTGACCGCGACGTAGTACCAGCCCGCCACCCGCGCCGAGCGCAGGGCGCCGTCGGACGCGAAGCGGTTCTCGTAGGCCACCGGCGCCGTCGGCGGCAGCGTCAGGCCCGCCTGCTTGCCGTCGTAGCTGCCGTCCTCGTCCTCCAGCAGGCCGCGGTACGGGGTGTACACGCTGACCATCAGCCCCTTGGAGGCCGACGCGTACTCCTTGGTCCGCTTCGCCGCCGCCAGCTCCGCGCTCACCGCCAGTTGCTGCCCCCAGTCCACGGGCACCCGGTAGAACCGCGTCTGCCCCGGCCGCAGCCCGTCGCGCCACACCCCGGCGCCCAGGGCGCGGGCGTCGTTGAAGCCGGTGCCGCCCTCCCGCGGCACCGCCTGGCTGCCGGGTGGCACCGGTGGGGCGGACGGCCAGGAGCTGGGCGCGGCCAGGGGTGCGCTGCCGGTCCTCAGGCCGGGCTCGCGCGACACCTTCAGCTCCACCGGCCACGGCGTCCGGTCGGAGCCCTTGGCGGCCTCCCGCGTGACCTTCACGTAGTACACGCCCGCCTGCTGGCAGTCGGCGTCCTCCTTCAGCAGGCGTCCGCCCGCGGCCCCGATCGGCCGAGCCCCGCCGCCGTACCCGAAGACCGTCCTGCCGGGGCTGCCCGGGCAGTCCCGCCCCGCGGTGGTCATGACGCCGACCTCGACGCCGTCACCGCCGGAGTCGATCTTCGCGCCGGGGGAGGGCTGCAGCACGGCGGAGACGTACACGGTGGACCTGTCGTCCAGGTTGAGCCGGTAGAAGCGCTCGCCGGCGGGCAGGGCGTCCGTGTAGACCCGGCCGGGCTCCAGCTGCGGTGCGTCGGCCGTGCTCGCGGCTCCCTGCACCTTCTGCGCGCCCGGCGCGGGCCGGTACGACGGCAGCGGCTCCCCGGCCGCGTACCCGACCCCCGGCAGGGCCGCCACCAGCCCCAGGGCCGCTGCCACCGCCGCCACCGGAGCCGCCGTCCGCACCCGCCCCATCACAACCCACCCCCGGTTTTGCTCAAGCAACGCGAATATTTGCGAAACGGAACAGCATGAAGCCCCGGCCGCAGTGGCAGCCGGGGCTTCATGGATCAGCCTTGGGGTCTCACACGCCCGAACCGGAGGGCACGGAGTCGGTAGCCTCCGTCCACAGGTCCTGCTCGGCGCGGTCCGCCTGGATCTGGCGGTACACGAGGAGACCGCCGATGGCGGCCAGTGCGACCAGGAGCAGCTTCTTCACCGCGCGACCTCGTCTTTCGTCGTCGTTGGGTACTTCTGGCGGCCAACAATACACACCGATCGATACCGTTCGGTGACCTGGGAAGCCCCCGGCGGCCCAACGAAGAAGACCCCCGGGCCATCCGGCCTGGGGGTCTTCCACACTGTGGGGCTAACAGGATTTGAACCTGTGGCCTCATCCTTATCAGGGATGCGCTCTAACCAACTGAGCTATAGCCCCTCCGCGCTGCGCGCTGACTCCTGAAGATTAGCGCACAGACACGGTCCCGCCAAAATCCGATCCGCGAGGGCTTCCCCGCAGGTCATCCGACGGTCACTCGTCCTCTGCCAGCGTGAGCTCCACACCGCCGACGAAGCCCGCCGACAGGTTGTAGATGAACGCGCCCAGCGTCGCCAGCGCCGTCGCCAGGACGACGTCGATCACGGCGATCACCGAGGTGAAGGTCAGCACCCGGGGGAGCGACAGGAACGCCTGGAGGTCGAATCCCGTGCTCTCGCTCGATCCGGTCGCCTCGCTGATGGTGCTGCCGACCGTGGAGAAGACACCCATGGCGTCCATGACCATCCACAGCACGGCCGCCGCCACGATGGTGCAGACCCCCAGTGCGATGGACAGCAGGAAGCTGACCTTCATCACCGACCACGGATCGGCCTTGGCCACCCGCAGCCGCGCCTTGCGCGTCCTGGGCGTCACACGGGCCCCTGTACGCGGCTTGCGCTGTGCGGCGGGGTCCCCGGCACCCCGGGACGCACCGGGGCCCGAGGGGGCCGCGTACGCCTGCGGCGGGTGGTACGGCTGTTCCGCGGCCGGCTTCGCCTGCTTGGGCTTCGGCTTCGGCTTGGCCTTGGACTTCGACTCCGGCCCTCGCGTGTCCGTCACGGCCGTCCCCGTTCCCCTGCCCTCGGAGGCGCCTGCGGCGGTCACGCCCTCGGAGTCCGCGGCGGGGCCACGGGCACCGTCCTCCTCGGTCTTGGCCGGTCCGGCGCCCGTGGCTCCACTCACGACTTACTCCTCGTGCTCCCCGGCCGAGGGCTCCGCGCCCTCGGCGGCATCGGCGGCCTGTCCTTCGGCTGCCTCGGTCTCCTCGACCTCGTCAGCTTCCTGACCGGCCTCGGCGTTACGAGCGATACCTACCACGGCATCGCGCTTGCCCAGGTTGATCAGCTGTACGCCCATGGTGTCACGGCCGGTCTCCCTGACTTCGTTGACTCGCGTACGGATCACACCACCGCCGAGCGTGATGGCGAGGATCTCGTCCGAATCGTCGACCACGAGCGCGCCGACGAGCGAACCGCGGTCCTCCACGATCTTGGCGGCCTTGATGCCCAGGCCGCCACGGCCCTGGACGCGGTACTCGTCGACCGGCGTCCGCTTGGCGTAGCCGCCGTCGGTCGCGGTGAAGACGAACGTACCGGGCCGCACCACGCTCATGGACAGCAGCTCGTCGCCCTCGCGGAAGCTCATGCCCTTCACACCGGAGGTCGCACGGCCCATCGGGCGCAGCGCGTCGTCGGTCGCGGTGAAGCGGATCGACTGCGCCTTCTTGCTGATCAGCAGCAGGTCGTCCTCGGCGGACACCAGCTCGGCGCCGATCAGCTCGTCGTCGCTGCCGTCCTCCCGCTCGCGCAGGTTGATGGCGATGACGCCGCCCGAGCGGGGCGAGTCGTAGTCCTTGAGCGCCGTCTTCTTCACCAGGCCCGCCTTGGTGGCCAGGATCAGGTACGGGGCCGCCTCGTAGTCGCGGATCGCGAGGATCTCGGCGATCTGCTCGTCCGGCTGGAAGGCCAGCAGGTTGGCCACGTGCTGGCCGCGGGCGTCGCGTCCGGCGTCGGGCAGCTCGTACGCCTTGGCCCGGTAGACCCGGCCCTTGTTGGTGAAGAACAGCAGCCAGTGGTGCGTGGTCGAGACGAAGAAGTGGTCGACGATGTCGTCTTCCTTCAGCTTCGTCCCGCGCACGCCCTTGCCGCCGCGCCGCTGGGAGCGGTAGTCGTCGGTCTTGGTGCGCTTGACGTAGCCGCCGCGGGTGATCGTGACGACGATGTCCTCTTCGGCGATCAGGTCCTCGATGGACATGTCGCCGTCGAACGGCACCAGCTTCGACCGGCGGTCGTCGCCGAACTTGTCGACGATCGCCGCCAGTTCCTCGCTGACGATCGCGCGCTGCTTCTCCGGCGAGGCCAGGATCGCGTTGTACTCGTTGATCTTCGCCTGGAGCTCGTCGTGCTCGGCGACGATCTTCTGCCGCTCCAGGGCCGCCAGGCGGCGCAGCTGCATCTCGAGGATGGCGTTGGCCTGGATCTCGTCGATCTCCAGCAGGCCCATCAGGCCGTCACGGGCGACCTCGACCGTCTCGCTGCGCCGGATGAGGGCGATGACCTCGTCAATCGCGTCCAGCGCCTTGAGCAGGCCGCGCAGGATGTGGGCGCGCTCCTCGGCCTTGCGCAGGCGGAACTTCGTCCGCCGGACGATGACCTCGATCTGGTGGTGCACCCAGTGGCGGATGAACGCGTCGAGCGACAGCGTGCGCGGCACGCCGTCGACCAGCGCCAGCATGTTCGCGCCGAAGTTGGTCTGCAGATCGGTGTGCTTGTACAGGTTGTTGAGCACGACCTTGGCGACGGCGTCGCGCTTGAGCACGATCACCAGGCGCTGGCCGGTGCGCGAGGAGGTCTCGTCGCGGACGTCGGCGATGCCGCCGATCCTGCCGTCCTTCACCAGGTCGGCGATCTTCTGCGCGAGGTTGTCCGGGTTCACCTGGTACGGGAGCTCCGTGACCACCAGGCACTGGCGGTTCTGGATCTCCTCGACCTCGACCACGGCGCGCATCGTGATGGAGCCGCGGCCGGTGCGGTACGCCTCCTCGATGCCCTTGCGGCCCACGACCAGGGCACCGGTCGGGAAGTCCGGGCCCTTGATGCGGTCGATGAGCGCGTCGAGCAGCTCCTCGTGCGGGGCCTCCGGGTTGGCCAGGTACCACTGGGCGCCCTCGGCGACCTCGCGCAGGTTGTGCGGCGGGATGTTGGTCGCCATGCCGACGGCGATGCCGGCGGAGCCGTTGACCAGCAGGTTGGGGAAGCGCGCCGGCAGGACCGTCGGCTCCTGGTTGCGGCCGTCGTAGTTGTCCGTGAAGTCGACGGTCTCCTCGTCGATGTCGCGGACCATCTCCATCGACAGCGGCGCCATCTTGCACTCGGTGTAGCGCATGGCGGCGGCCGGGTCGTTGCCCGGAGAGCCGAAGTTGCCGTTGGAGTCCACCAGCGGCATGCGCATCGACCACGGCTGGGCCAGGCGGACCAGGGCGTCGTAGATCGAGGAGTCACCGTGCGGGTGGTACGTGCCCATGACGTCGCCGACGACGCGGGCGCACTTGTAGAAGCCCTTCTCGGGCCGGTAGCCGCCGTCGTACATCGCGTACAGCACGCGACGGTGGACGGGCTTGAGGCCGTCGCGCACGTCGGGCAGCGCACGGGACACGATGACGGACATCGCGTAGTCGAGGTAGGAGCGCTGCATCTCCGTCTCGAGCCCGACGGGCTCGATGCGCATCTGCTGCTCCTCCGCGGCGTTCTCGGCGGTGGGGGTGGTTTCGTCGGCCATTGCTGGTCAGAAGTCCTTTCGGGCGGCCGTGAAGAGCCGACTCAGATGTCGAGGAAGCGAACGTCCTTGGCGTTGCGCTGGATGAAGGAGCGCCGTGCCTCGACGTCCTCACCCATCAGCACCGAGAACAGGTCGTCGGCCTGGGCCGCGTCGTCCAGGGTGACCTGGCCGAGCACGCGGTGGTCCACGTCCATGGTGGTGACGCGCAGCTCCTCGGCGTTCATCTCGCCCAGACCCTTGAAGCGCTGGATCGAGTCCTCCTTGATCCGCTTGCCCTGGCGCTTGCCGTGCTCGACCAGGGCGTCGCGCTCGCGGTCCGAGTACGCGTACTCGAAGTCGTCGCGACCCCACTTGATCTTGTAGAGCGGCGGGCGGGAGAGGTAGACGTGTCCGGCCTCGACCAGCGGGCGCATGAAACGGAACAGGAAGGTCAGCAGCAGGGTGTTGATGTGCTGGCCGTCGACGTCGGCGTCCGCCATCAGGATGATCTTGTGGTAGCGGAGCTTCTCGATGTCGAAGTCCTCGTGGATACCGGTGCCGAAGGCGGAGATCAGCGCCTGGACCTCGGTGTTCTGGAGGATCTTGTCGATACGGGCCTTCTCGACGTTCAGGATCTTGCCGCGGATCGGCAGGATGGCCTGGTACATCGGGTTGCGGCCGGACTTCGCGGAACCGCCGGCGGAGTCACCCTCGACGATGAAGATCTCGCACTTGGTCGGGTCGTTCGACTGGCAGTCGGACAGCTTGCCCGGCAGCGAGGCGCTCTCCAGCAGGCCCTTGCGGCGCGTCAGGTCGCGGGCCTTGCGGGCCGCGACGCGGGCCGTGGCCGCCTGGATGGCCTTGCGGACGATGTCGGCGGCCTCGACCGGGTTGCGGTCGAACCAGTCGGACAGGTGCTCGTGCGCGACCTTCTGGACGAAGGTCTTCGCCTCCGTGTTGCCCAGCTTGGTCTTGGTCTGGCCCTCGAACTGCGGCTCGCCGAGCTTGACCGAGATGATCGCGGTCAGGCCCTCGCGGATGTCGTCGCCGGTGAGGTTGTCGTCCTTCTCGCGGAGCAGCTTCTTGTCACGCGCGTAGCGGTTGACAAGGGAGGTCAGCGCGGCGCGGAAACCCTCCTCGTGGGTGCCGCCCTCGTGCGTGTGGATCGTGTTGGCGAAGGAGTACACGCCCTCGCTGTACTGCGAGTTCCACTGCATCGCGATCTCGACCGAGAGCATCCGCTCCTTGTCCTCGGCCTCGACGTCGATGACGGTCGGGTGGATCAGCTCGCCCTTGCGCGAGTTGAGGTACTTCACGAAGTCGACGATGCCGCCCTCGTAGTGGTACCGGACGGTGCGCGCCACGGGCTCGGCCGCGTCCGCCTCCGGGTCGTCGGCGCCCGCGGTGGCCTTCGCCGACTCTCGCTCGTCGGTCAGCGAGATGGTCAGGCCCTTGTTCAGGAAGGCCATCTCCTGGAAGCGCCGGGACAGCGTCTCGAAGGAGTACTCGGTGGTCTCGAAGATGTCCCCGTCGGCCCAGAAGGTCACCGAGGTGCCGTGCTCGTCGGTCTCCTCGTTCTTGGCCAGCGGCGCCGTCGGCACGCCCAGCTTGTAGTCCTGGGTCCAGCGGTGCCCGTCGGTCTTGACCTCGACCGCGACCTTGGTCGACAGGGCGTTCACGACGGACACACCGACGCCGTGCAGACCGCCGGAGACGGCGTAGCCTCCGCCGCCGAACTTGCCGCCCGCGTGCAGGACCGTCAGGACGACCTCGACGGCCGGCTTGCCCTCGGACGGCACGATGCCGACCGGGATACCGCGGCCGTTGTCGACCACGCGCACCCCGCCGTCGGCCAGGATGGTCACGTCGATGGTGTCCGCGTAACCGGCGAGCGCCTCGTCGACGGAGTTGTCGACCACCTCGTAGACCAGGTGGTGCAGGCCGCGCTCACCGGTGGAGCCGATGTACATGCCGGGCCGCTTGCGAACCGCGTCCAGGCCCTCCAGCACCTGGATCGCGGAGGCGTCGTACGAGGCGGTGACCTCCCCGTTCTCGCCGGCTGTGGACTGGTTGTCGTTGGGGTTGCCGGAATCGGCCACGAAGCGCCCTTTCTGGCACAGCACAGGCCGGACTCCGGGCCGGCAGGGCTGCCGGGGAGGAGCGGCTGCGTCGATCTGCGTTGTCAGCGTGTTTTCGTCGGAATCCCGCGGCGAGGCGGGATTCGCTTCAGTCTACCGGTACCACGGACATGAATGGGGGTTTGCCGGTACCTGAGTACGCATGTGCCGCCCTGAACCTCCTCTCTCCGACTCCCCATATCCGGACCGGGGCTCAAAGTGGCTCACGCGGGCATCCAGCGCTTCGGGCTGTCAACCTTCCACTACCGTGAGGGACGCCACCCGCGCAGGGGGGTTCGAGGGCCCGCGAACAGGACCCGCCACGGCTCTGCCGTGGCGGGTGTGACTACTGGGACGGAGGCTCTCACCGCTGCCCGGGACCTCGGCCGGCTGCGGCTGGCCGGGCCCCGGTTCCGGGGCCTCAGCCGTAGGTGTCGCCCGGGCCCGCGCTGCCCGGGGCGCGCCAGGGGCCGTACCGCTTCGGCCGGCCGCCCGGACCCTGCACCTTGATCAGCCGGACCGTGCCCTGGCCGAGGTCCGCGTTCAGCCGGGCCACCAGCTGCGGGGCCAGCAGCTTCAGCTGCGCCGCCCACGCCGAGGAGTCGCACCGGACGACCAGCTCACGGTCCTGGTAGCGTTCCGGTTCGCAGTGCGTCGCGATCTCCGGGCCGACGATCTCCGGCCAGCGCTCCATCACGCCGGCCACCGCCATCGGCATCTCCCAACCGCGTTCGGTGCGCAGCCGGTCCAGCGCCGCCATCAGCGGCATGGGGTCCCGACCGTCCGCCCGCGCCCCCGAGCGCAGGCCCGGCTGGTGCCGGCCGCCGCGCCCGCCGCCCGCCGCGGCTCCGCGCGCCCGCGCCTGCTCGCGGGCCGCGGCCAGCGCCTGGCGCGCGAGATCCACTCCCGAGAGCTCGGGGGCCTTGCGCCCCGGGACCGCGCCGGCCGCCTCCTGCGGATTCCGCTTGTCCTCGTTCACAGCCGGGTCACCTCACCGCCGGACACCGCGAAACGGGTCCCCGTCAGCACGTCCGGAACGTCATCGTCCACAGCCGCCGTCACCAGCACCTGCTCGGCCGGCGCCACAAGCTCGGCCAGCCGCTCCCGGCGCCGGGCGTCCAGCTCCGCGAAGACGTCGTCGAGGATCAGCACCGGCTCGGCGCCCTCCGAGCGCAGCAGTTCGTACGAGGCCAGCCGCAGCGCCAGCGCGTACGACCACGACTCCCCGTGGCTCGCGTACCCCTTCGCCGGCAGCTCCCCGAGCCGCAGCAGCACGTCGTCGCGGTGGGGGCCCACCAGGGTCACGCCCCGCTCGATCTCCTGCTTGCGGACCTCCGCGAGCGCGTCGAGCAGCGCCGCGTACAGCTCCTCCCGGGTCCGCGCCGCCCCGGCGTCCACCGCCTCGCCCGCCGAGGACCGGTACGCCAGGCCCAGCGGCCCGCCACCTGGGGCGAGCTGCTCGTACGCCTTGTCCGCCAGCGGCAGCAGGGCGGCGATCAGGTCCAGTCGCTGGGCGAGCAGCTCCGCGCCCGCGCGGGCCAGGTGCTGGTCCCACACGTCCAGCGTCGACAGGTCCATGGAGCGTCCGCCGTGGCGGCGCGCCATCGCGGCGGACTTCAGCAGGGTGTTGCGCTGCTTCAGGACGCGCTCGTAATCGGACCGGACCCCTGCCATCCGCGGTGCGCGGGCCGTCACCAGCTCGTCGAGGAGCCTGCGGCGCTCGCCCGGGTCGCCCTTGACCAGGGCCAGGTCCTCCGGTGCGAACAGCACCGTCCGGACGATGCCCAGCACGTCCCGCGGCCGGACCTGGGAGGACCGGTTGATGCGGGCCCGGTTCGCCCGCCCCGGGTTGAGCTCCAGCTCGACCAGCTGCTGCCGTTCGCCCTGCCGGACGGCCGCGCGGACGACGGCCCGCTGCGCCCCCATCCGCACGAGGGGGGCGTCCGAGGACACCCGGTGGCTGCCGAGCGTCGCCAGGTAGCCGATGGCCTCGACCAGGTTGGTCTTGCCCTGGCCGTTGGGGCCCACGAAAGCCGTGACGCCCGGGTCGAGGGGAACCTCGGCCCGGGCGTACGAGCGGAAGTCGGCCAACGAGAGATGCGTGACATGCATGCGGCGCCGACCTCCCCCGGCTTCCTGCTGTTCTGCTCCGTACTGCGGTACTGCTCCGTGCTGCCGGGCAGCTCGGGCTGCTGCGGGCGCGGTCGCCGCGCCCGCGGCGGCTAGTTCTTCTTCTCGACCGCGTGGCCGCCGAACTGGTTGCGCAGCGCGGCGATCATCTTCATCTGCGGCGAGTCGTCCTGGCGCGAGGCGAACCGCGCGAACAGCGAGGCGGTGATCGCGGGCAGCGGCACGGCGTTGTCGATCGCCGCCTCCACCGTCCAGCGGCCCTCGCCCGAGTCCTGCGCGAAGCCGCGCAGCTGCTCCAGGTGCTCGTCCTCGTCCAGCGCGTTGACGGCCAGGTCGAGCAGCCAGGACCGGATGACCGTGCCCTCCTGCCAGGACCGGAACACCTCGCGGACGTCGGTGACCGAGTCCACCTTCTCCAGCAGCTCCCAGCCCTCGGCGTAGGCCTGCATCATGGCGTACTCGATGCCGTTGTGGACCATCTTCGCGAAGTGGCCCGCGCCGACCTTGCCGGCGTGCACGGAGCCGTACGCGCCCTCCGGCTTGAGGGCGTCGAAGACGGGCTGGACCGCGGCCACGTGCTCCTTGTCGCCGCCGTACATCAGCGCGTAGCCGTTCTCCAGGCCCCACACGCCGCCGGAAACACCGCAGTCGACGAAGCCGATGCCCTTGGCGGCGAGCTCCTCGGCGTGCTTCTCGTCGTCGGTCCAACGCGAGTTGCCGCCGTCCACGACGACGTCGCCGGGCGAGAGCAGCTCCGCGAGCTCGTCGATGGTGGACTGGGTCGCCGCACCGGCCGGGACCATCACCCACACCACGCGGGGGGCCTGCAGGCCGTCCACAAGTTCCGACAGGCTGTGGACATCGGCGAGGTCCGGATTGCGGTCGTATCCGAGGACGGTGTGGCCTGCGCGGCGGATGCGCTCGCGCATGTTGCCGCCCATCTTGCCGAGACCGACGAGACCGAGCTCCATCAGGTGGTTCCTTAAGCGTTGTGGCCGTTTGTGCCGGATTCTCCCGATTCCCGGAAGACCCGGCTCCGAGCCTACGCCGGGCGGTGCCGCCAGGCGCCACGGGCGCTCCAGGCACCCGCCGTACGGGGGCCGGATGCGTGTCCGGGAGAACGCCGTCGGGCCCGGTCCGCGGCTGCGGGACCGGGCCCTGTGGACGGCGGGCGTCAGCCGGAGAGGCGCACCGGCATGATCAGGTACTTGTAGGCCTCGTCCGCCTCGGCGTCGACCGCGGGGCGGCCGCTCAGCAGCGCCGGCTTGGTGGACGTCGTGAAGCTGAGCTGGGCGACCGGCGAGTCGATGGCGCTCAGACCGTCGAGCAGGAAGGTCGGGTTGAAGGCGATCGAGATGTCGTCGCCCTCCAGGGAGGCGTCGACGCGCTCCACGGCCTGTGCATCGTCGGAGGAGCCGGCCTCCAGCGTGAGCACGCCGGTCTCGAAGCTCAGGCGGACCGGGGTGTTGCGCTCGGCGACCAGCGCCACGCGCTTGACGGCCTCGACGAACGGGGCGGTCTCGATCACCGCGATGGAGTTGAACTCCGTCGGGAAGAGCGTGCGGTACTTCGGCAGGTCGCCCTCGAGGAGGCGGGTGGTGGTGCGGCGGCCGGCGCCCTCGAAACCGATCAGGCCCTCGCCGGCGCCGGAGCCGGACAGCGCCAGGGTGACGGTGTCACCGCTGGTCAGGGACTTGGCGGTGTCCAGGAGGGTCTTGGCGGGCACCAGGGCCACGGCCGAGGCGTCCGGGTTCTCCGGCTTCCACAGGAACTCGCGGACCGCGAAGCGGTAGCGGTCGGTGGAGGCCAGGGTGACGCGGTCGCCCTCGATCTCGATGCGGACACCGGTCAGGACGGGCAGCGTGTCGTCGCGGCCGGCGGCGATGGCGACCTGGGCGGCGGCGGCGGCGAAGACCTCGCCGGAGACCGTGCCGGTCGCGGTCGGCATCTGGGGCAGGGCCGGGTACTCCTCCACGGGCAGGGTGTGGAGGGTGAACCGGGAGGATCCGCAGACCACGGTCGCCCGTACACCGTCTGTGGAAATCTCCACGGGCCGGTTGGGGAGGGCGCGGCAGATGTCGGCGAGGAGCCGGCCGGAGACGAGGACGGTGCCGTCCTCCTCCACGTCCGCCTCGACGGAGACGCGGGCCGAGACCTCGTAGTCGAAGCCGGAGAGGGACAGGGTGCCGTCCTCGGCCTTCAGCAGCAGGCCCGCGAGTACGGGGACCGGCGGCCGGGCCGGGAGGCTGCGGGCAGCCCAGGCCACCGCCTCCGCGAGTACGTCGCGCTCCACCCGGATCTTCACCGGAACCGCCTCCTGCTGTTGCTCGCTCGTCCGTCTGCCGGCCTTCGTCGTCGGCCCACCGGCCCGCTGCCCGGGAGGGCTCGGGGCCTCGGTGCCGGGGACCAGTCTGACGTACGGCGCCGACAGCTGGTGCTGCCGGCCGTCAAATCGGGAGCGAGGTGTCGGGGAGGCCTCTCGACCACGTTGTGCACAGCACCTGCTTGAAAACCGAATCCGAGCTAACTGTCCATGGGGGTAGTAGTAGGGCTTGTGGAAACCGTGGATAAGCCCGTTGCCGCAGGTCAGAGCAGCTTTTTTATCCCCATGCCCTGTGGGTGACACCGGTGGACAACAGGGGGGTGCTGTGGAGAACGGAAAGTTCTGCACAGGCCATCCCCAGGTGACCCCGACTACTCCACAGGTGTGTCCCCAGCTTTCCCCAAGTACTCCACAGCCCAAACGTCGACTTCCGTGTGACGGCTTTCACTCCGGTCGGTGAGGAGGGGCACTCGGTTGCCGAACAGTGGACAGCGGTGTGGGTAACCCGTCGGAACCTGTGCACAGGATGGGGCAACCTGTGGGTGAGCGGTGGATAACGCGGTGGACGAGCCTGTGGATGAATCTTGTGTCCACAGCCTGTGGACATCTGTCACGCACAATTCCACAGGGCCGCGACCTGGGCTGATGGTCCCTCAATCGGAGGCCCTGTGGACAGATTGTGGGTGAGGAAACCCGTCCCCAACCTGTGGATCGCAGAAAGTTCCGCAATCTGTGGACAAGTTGCTCCACAGGGGGCGTATTCGAACAAGTCAGGGGCGCGCGCACGAAGAAGGGCGCCCCCGGATTACTCCGGAAGCGCCCTGTCGATGCGTTTGGGGAGGCGCCGAGAGGCCCTTGACGGCCCGTCGGGTGGGGCCGGGGATTCGGGGGGGGACGGCGAATGCGACGGCCTCGAACCCCGGACGGCCGGATGCGGCGGCTCGGGGTTCGAGGCCGGGATGCCGCGGGCTCGGCAGGATGCCGGTGCCGGGGTGCGGCACCCCGGCACCGGCACCCGGACGGCCGTCGAGGCGGCTCAGCCGTTCTTGATGCGGTTGGTGAGCTCGGTGACCTGGTTGTAGATGGAGCGCCGCTCCGCCATCAGCGCCCGGATCTTGCGGTCCGCGTGCATGACGGTGGTGTGGTCCCGCCCGCCGAACTGCGCCCCGATCTTCGGCAGGGAGAGGTCCGTGAGCTCACGGCACAGGTACATCGCGATCTGCCGGGCGGTGACCAGGACGCGGCTGCGCGAGGAGCCGCACAGGTCGTCCACCGTCAGGCCGAAGTAGTCGGCGGTGGCCGCCATGATGTCGGAGGCCGTGATCTCGGGCGCCGAGTCCTCGCCCCCGGGGATCAGGTTCTTGAGGACGTCCTCGGTCAGCCCCAGGTCGACCGGCTGCCGGTTCAGGCTCGCGAAGGCCGTGACGCGGATCAGCGCCCCCTCCAGCTCGCGGATGTTGCGCGAGATGCGGGAGGCGATGAACTCCAGTACCTCCGGCGGGGCGTTGAGCTGCTCCTGGACCGCCTTCTTGCGCAGGATCGCGATGCGCGTCTCCAGCTCGGGCGGCTGGACGTCGGTGATCAGGCCCCACTCGAAGCGGTTGCGCAGCCGGTCCTCCAGGGTGACCAGCTGCTTGGGCGGCCGGTCCGAGGACAGCACGATCTGCTTGTTGGCGTTGTGGAGCGTGTTGAAGGTGTGGAAGAACTCCTCCTGCGTCGACTCCTTGCTCGCCAGGAACTGGATGTCGTCGACCAGCAGGATGTCCATCTCGCGGTAGCGCTTGCGGAACGCGTCCCCCTTGCCGTCGCGGATGGAGTTGATGAACTCGTTGGTGAACTCCTCCGAGCTCACGTACCGCACGCGGGTGCCCGGGTAGAGGCTCCGCGCGTAGTGCCCGATGGCGTGCAGCAGGTGCGTCTTGCCGAGGCCCGACTCCCCGTAGATGAAGAGCGGGTTGTAGGCCTTGGCGGGGGCCTCGGCGACGGCCACCGCCGCGGCGTGCGCGAAGCGGTTGGAAGCACCGATGACGAAGGTGTCGAAGAGGTACTTCGGGTTCAGCCGGGCGGTCGGCTCCAGCGGCCCCGAAGTGGAACCGCCGGACGGGGCCGGCGGCGGCGCGGAGCGGCCGGGTCCGGGGCGCGGACCGGAGGGTTCGTACGGCTGCTCGTAGGGGTGCGGCTGCTGGGACTCGTACGGCGACGGCTCGTACGGCTGCGGCTCGTAGGCACCCTGGTCGTAGCCGCCGGAATCGGGCTGCTGGAGGTAGCCCGGCTGCGGGGAGGCGTACGGGTCACGCTCGGGGAAGCCGCCGTGCCGCGGCTGCTGCCAGCCGTAGTCGTCCTGCTGGCCGCCGCGCGGCCAGGCGCCGGGCTCGGGCCGCGGCTGCTGGTAGTCCGGGTAGGCGGGGCGGGCGGTGGGCAGCTGGTCGTCGCCCGCGCCGGGGCCGGTGTGGCCGCCGGAGCGCTGGCCGCCGTACGGCTCGTACGCGTCGCCGCGCTGCGGTGCGGGCGGGGCCGGCGGCGCGGGCTCCCCGGCGGAGTCGTCCACGGTGATGGCGATCCGGATGGGGCGGCCGCACTCGCGGCTGAGCGCATCGCTGATCAGCGGGGCGAGGCGGCCCTCGAGGACGCGCTTGCCGTATTCGTTCGGGACGGCCAGCAGCGCCGTGTCGGCGACGAGCGCCAGCGGCTGGCAGCGCTCGACCCACTGCTGGTCCTTCGGCTCGACCGCCTGCTGTCCTTCTCCCAGGAGCTTCTCGAGCACCCGTGGCCACACTGCGGCAAGATCGGCAGGTACGTCAGCCACAGGGCACGCTCTCTCACAGGGGTCCCACGAATGTGTGGTTCTTTGGGACGGTCGGGACAAAAAATCCGGGGTCAGGCAACGGTAGTCAGCGCGACGGGTAGGGTTCAAGTCGTTGTCCACAGCCTGTGCACAGCGCGGGGTGGCATCGCCTCGGTTTGACCGGATGGCGTAGCCGCGCGTACCGTAACGAGGTCGAGTTGTCGATGGCTGCTGCCGCCTGCCTACCGATGGGCGAGGATCACTGACTGTGGTCGTTGAGCGGTGCCACTCGGGCGAACACGCGAGCTTCCTCGTGGGCGCACGGTGACAGCCAGGCGATGTCCCGCCACAACGATTCATTCTCTGGAGCCCCCGAGTGAGCAAGCGCACCTTCCAGCCGAACAACCGTCGCCGCGCGAAGACCCACGGCTTCCGCCTGCGGATGCGTACCCGTGCCGGCCGCGCCATCCTGGCGAACCGCCGCAGCAAGGGCCGCGCTGCCCTCTCCGCGTAACTCACGCAGGTAGTGACGTCGTGCTGTCTCCCGAAAATCGGCTGAGGCGGCGCGAGGACTTCGCGAGTGCGGTACGCCGAGGCCGCAGGGCCGGTCGTCCGCTCCTCGTCGTCCACCTACGTACAAGCGGCGCAATGGACCCGCACGGGTCGGGGGAGACAGTTCCCTCGACCCGTGCGGGTTTCGTCGTCAGCAAGGCCGTAGGTGGTGCCGTCGTCCGGAACCGGGTGAAGCGCCGCCTGCGCCATCTCGTACGCGAGCGGCTCTCCCGCCTGCCCGCCGGTAGCCTGGTGGTGGTGAGGGCATTGCCCGGATCGGGTGATGCCGGCCTCGAGGACCTGGCCAAGGACCTGGATGCCGCTCTGCTGCGGCTCCTGGGAGGCGCAGCTCGATGAAGTACCCGCTGCTCGCTTTGATCAAGCTGTACCAGTGGACCATCAGTCCGCTGCTCGGCCCGGTGTGCCGTTATTACCCCTCGTGCTCGCGCTACGGGTTCACGGCCATCGACCGGCATGGTGCGGTGAAGGGGACCCTCCTCACCGCCTGGCGGATCCTGCGGTGCAACCCGTGGTCCGCGGGCGGAGTTGATCATGTCCCACCTCGTAAACGCCCGCGTTGGCACGAGCAGCTGCGCACTGCGTTGCGTAGATCTCGCAATGCTCAAGGAGCCTGATTAGTGGACACGATTGCCAGTCTGTTCAGCTTTATCACCACACCCGTCTCGTGGATCATCGTCCAGTTCCACTCGCTGTACGGTGCGATCTTCGGGCCGGACAGCGGGTGGGCCTGGGGCCTGTCCATCGTGTCCCTGGTGATCCTGATCCGTATCTGCCTGATCCCGCTCTTCGTGAAGCAGATCAAGGCGACGCGTGGCATGCAGGCGCTCCAGCCGAAGATGAAGGCGATCCAGGAGCGCTACAAGAACGACAAGCAGCGTCAGTCCGAAGAGATGATGAAGCTGTACAAGGAGACGGGTACCAACCCGCTCTCCTCGTGCCTTCCCATCCTGGCGCAGTCGCCGTTCTTCTTCGCGCTGTACCACGTGCTGGCGAACATCGCCAACGGCAAGACCATCGGCGCCATGGACCAGCAGTTGGTCGACAGCGCCCGTGAGGCCAAGATCTTCGGCGCGCCGATCGCGGCCAAGTTCATGGACAGCCCGGAGAAGGTCGAGGCGCTCGGCGCCACGCTGATGGACGTCCGGATCGTGACCGCGGTCATGATCATCATGATGTCGCTGTCGCAGTTCTACACGCAGCGTCAGCTGATGCAGAAGAACGTGGACCTCTCGGTCAAGACGCCGTTCATGCAGCAGCAGAAGATGCTGATGTACATCTTCCCGGTGATCTTCGCGGTCATGGGCATCAACTTCCCCGTCGGTGTCCTCGTCTACTGGCTGACCACCAACGTCTGGACCATGGGTCAGCAGATGTACGTGATCAACCAGAACCCGACGCCGGGCAGCAAGGCGCAGGACCAGTACCTGGCGCGCCTGCTCAAGTCCGTCGGCACGCACGGGCAGGTCAAGGGACGGGGCAAGAAGAAGATCGTCGCCACGATCGTGGCCAAGGGCCCGGACCGCAACGACAACGAGCGCAAGTTCATCGCAGCTCTGACGAAGCAGGGCCTGGCCGCGCAGGCGGACGGTTCCGTGATCAAGTCCGCTGTGGCCACGGCGGACGCGGATGCGGCGAGCAGCGGCGCCCAGAAACGGCAGCAGCCGAAGCGCCAGACGAAGGCGCAGCGTCAGACGCCCTCCAAGCCCTCTTCCAAGAAGTAAGAAGGAGTCCCTCCCGTGACGGAAGGCACCACCACCGCCGCCGCTGAGAGTGGCGACACCCTGACCCGCCTCGAGCAGGAGGGTGAGATCGCGGCCGACTACCTCGAAGGTCTGCTCGACATCGCTGACCTCGACGGCGACATCGACATGGACGTCGAGGCCGACCGCGCCTCGGTCTCGATCGTGAGCGACTCCGGCGGCCGTGACCTGCAGAAGCTCGTGGGCCGTGACGGCGAGGTCCTGGAAGCCCTTCAGGAGCTGACCCGTCTCGCGGTGCACCGTGAGACCGGGGACCGCAGCCGGCTGATGCTGGACATCGCGGGGTTCCGCGCCAAGAAGCGTGAAGAGCTGGCCGCGCTGGGCGCCAAGGCAGCGGCCGACGTGAAGGCGTCCGGTGAGCCGCTGAAGCTGGCCCCGATGACCCCGTTCGAGCGGAAGGTCGTCCACGACGCCGTGGCGGCCGCCGGTCTGCGCAGCGAGTCGGAGGGCGTGGAGCCGCAGCGCTTCGTCGTTGTGCTCCCGGCCTGATCCCCAGCCCGAGTGTTCGGCCCCGTCTGTGTCGCAGGCGGGGCCGATGTTTGTCAGCCTGGCAGTACCAGTGCGTTTTCACGATCACGCGGTACGCAAAACGGAAGGACGGTCCCCGTGACGGACGCAGCGGAGCTTCCCCCGGCGCCGGAAGAGGCGCGTGCGGTGTTCGGCGAGTTTTTCCCCGAAGCTGTGCGGTATGCGGAGCTGCTCGCGGACGCAGGGGTCCAGCGAGGCCTGATCGGCCCGCGTGAGGTGCCGCGCCTGTGGGAGCGGCACCTGCTGAACTGTGCGGTCCTGTCGGAGGTGGTCCCCGAGGGCGTCACCGTGTGCGACGTGGGCTCGGGCGCCGGCCTGCCCGGTATCCCGCTGGCCCTGGTGCGCCGGGACCTGAAGATCACGCTGCTGGAGCCGCTGCTCCGGCGTACGACCTTCCTGCAGGAGGCCGTGGAGCTGCTGGGCCTGGACCACGTCACAGTGGTGCGCGGGCGGGCCGAGGAGATGCTCGGCAAGGTCCAGCCGGTGCACGTGGTGACGGCGCGGGCAGTGGCCCCGCTGGACCGCCTGGCGGCCTGGGGTGTGCCCCTGCTGCGTCCGTACGGCGAGATGCTGGCGCTCAAGGGCGACACCGCCGAGGAGGAGCTGGCGGCGGCGAAGGTCGCGCTGACGAAGCTCGGTGTGGTGAAGACCTCCGTGCTTCAGGTGGGCGAGGGTGTGGTGGACCCGATGTCGACGGTGGTGCGGGTCGAGGTCGGGGAGAGCCCCGGCGGCGTGCGGTTCGCGGCCAAGCGGGCCAAGGCAGCCCGGGTGGGGCGCTCGCGCCGGCGACGGTAACCCGCAGCTACGCCCTGTGGCGCGCTCCCAGCACCCCTCCGCGGGGTGTTGGGCCCTATAGGTGCGGATTTGGGAGTGTCGTAGGGGCCTGTTGCCTCCGTCCCGGCATCGTGTTTCACGTGAAACGTCGCTCTCTGCTGCACGGAATCATCGGTCGCGGCCGGGCGGCCGCGCCCCCTCGGTCCTCCAGGGACGGAGGGAGGACGGAGTTGTCCACATCTGTGGATTCATCCACAGGAGTACGGGCCCCGCTGGTTCGCGACCCTGGTGGCATGGCAGGCTCTGTTCATCGCGAGCCCGATGCCGAGGAGAGTGACACCGTGCGGTCCGACGCCAACCTCGCGGGGCCGATGGCCGACCCGGTCCCCGGTCCCCGCTCTGAAGTAGCGGGTGGAGATGTTTCACGTGAAACATCTCCACCGCCCCTTGTGGACAACGACACGTCTGCCAGGCCGAACCCCTTCGCCGTGGATTCGCTGAGGCGGGCCGGAGAGGGTCTGCCCCGGCCGGACCGGACCCGCGTGATCGTCGTCGCCAACCAGAAGGGCGGCGTCGGCAAGACCACGACGACCGTGAACCTGGCGGCTTCCCTGGCGCTCCACGGCGCACGGGTCCTGGTCATCGACCTCGACCCGCAGGGGAACGCGTCCACAGCGCTCGGCATCGACCACCACGCGGACGTCCCCTCGATCTACGACGTACTGGTCGACAGCAGGCCGCTGCTGGAGGTGGTCCAGCCGGTGGTGGACGTGGAGGGCCTCTTCTGCGCCCCGGCCACCATCGACCTGGCGGGTGCGGAGATCGAGCTGGTCTCACTGGTCGCGCGTGAGAGCCGCCTGCAACGTGCCATCCAGGCGTACGAGCAGCCGCTGGACTACATCCTCATCGACTGCCCGCCCTCGCTGGGCCTGCTGACGGTGAACGCGCTGGTCGCGGGTGCCGAGGTGCTGATCCCGATCCAGTGCGAGTACTACGCCCTGGAAGGCCTGGGCCAGCTCCTGCGCAATGTGGACCTGGTGCGGGCCCACCTCAACCCGACGCTGCACGTCTCCACCATCCTGCTGACGATGTACGACGGTCGGACCCGGCTGGCCTCCCAGGTGGCTGAGGAGGTCCGTACCCACTTCGGTAGCGAGGTGCTGCGGACGAGCATCCCGCGGTCGGTGCGCATTTCCGAGGCTCCGAGCTACGGGCAGACGGTGCTCACGTACGACCCGAGTTCCAGCGGTTCCCTCTCCTACATGGAGGCGGCGCGTGAGATCGCGCTGCGCGGGGCCGGCATCCAGTACGACGCCCGGAACGCCCATATGGGTGCGGGCCTGAACAACACGCAGAGTGTGGCGGAGGGGATCCAGTGAGCGAGCGACGAAGGGGTCTGGGCCGGGGGATCGGTGCGCTGATCCCTCAAGCCCCCCAGGAGAAGACGCCCGCCGTGATCGGGGCGGGCTCCACCTCGCCGGCGGCGATGCCCACGCTCACCTCTGAGCGCGGGATCGCGGCGGCGAAGCTGGCCACACTTGCCCCAGCCGATGTTTCACGTGAAACATCGGCTCCGGTCGAGCCGGGCCACGCGCCCGAGGCGGCGGAGCCCGCAGCGGATAACGCGGCGGGGGCGACCTTCGCAGAGCTCCCGACCGACGCGATCACACCGAACCCACGGCAGCCCCGCGAGGTGTTCGACGTAGACGCGCTGGCGGAGCTGGTGACCTCCATCCGGGAGGTGGGCCTTCTCCAGCCGGTGGTGGTGCGGCAGTCCGGCCCGGACCGCTACGAACTCGTCATGGGCGAGCGTCGCTGGCGTGCGTGCAAGGAGCTCGGTCTGGAGCTCATTCCGGCGATCATCCGGGCGACGGACGAAGACAAGCTTCTCCTCGACGCGCTGCTGGAGAACCTCCACCGGGCCCAGCTCAACCCGCTCGAAGAGGCCGCCGCGTACGACCAGCTGCTGAAGGACTTCGACTGCACGCATGACCAGCTCGCGGACCGGATCGGGCGCTCCCGGCCCCAGGTGACGAACACGCTGCGGCTGCTCAAGCTGGCGCCGACGGTGCAAAGACGTGTGGCGGCGGGTGTCCTCCTGGCCGGTCACGCGCGTGCCCTCCTTCCCGTGGAGGACCCCGAGGCGCAGGAACAGCTGGCGGCGCGCATCGTCGCCGAAGGCCTGTCGGTGCGCTCGGTCGAGGAGATCGTCTCCCTGATGGATTCCGAGCCCGAGAGCCCCGTGAAGCCGAAGGGGCCGAGGGCAGGAGCCCGGGTCTCCCCGGCGCTGAGTGATCTCGCGACGCGGCTGTCGGACCGCTTCGACACCCGGGTGAAGGTGGACCTGGGCCAGAAGAAGGGCAAGATCACGGTCGAGTTCGCCTCGATGGAGGACCTGGAGCGGATTCTGGCGACGCTGGCGCCGGGTGAGGGCCGGGTACTGGAGCAGCGACCGTCAGGGGAGTGAGCCCCTGCCGCCGAGGGGCGGGTCGTACCGGTGGAGCCGGTGCAGCCCGCCCCTTTGCCTTGTTGCGGTTTCTCCTGATTCGGACCGTGGATACGATGCGCCCATGGGGCGTCGGTTGGTACCACTCACACTGGACAACCTCCAGGACCTGCCTCTGCGTTGCCGGTCCTGTGTGTTCTGGGAGCTCGATCCCGTTAGCGGTGAGGCCGCGACCAAGGCGGGGACTCCGGCCCGGGAGAAGGAGGCGTGGATCTCCGCCGTCCTGCTGGAGTGGGGATCGTGCGGCCGAGTGGTCTACGTGGACGAGGTTCCCGTGGGGTTCGTCCTGTACGCGCCGCCGGCCTACGTGCCCCGGTCCACGGCCTTCCCGACGAGCCCGGTGTCCCCCGACGCGGTCCAGCTGATCACTGCATGGATCACGCCGGGATATCAGGGGCAGGGGCTCGGGCGGGTGATGGTCCAGACCGTGGCCAAAGACCTGCTGCGGCGGGGCTTCCGCGCGATCGAGGCATTTGGCGACGCGCATTGGGAAGCGCCCGCGTGCCTGCTGCCGGCGGACCATCTGCTCGCAGTGGGCTTCAAGACGGTGCGGCCCCATCCGGTGCATCCGCGGCTGAGGTTGGAGCTTCGCTCGACGCTGTCGTGGAAGGAAGACGTGGAGCTGGCGCTGGACCGGCTGTTGGGGGCGGCCCGGAAGGAGCCGGCCCTGCGCCCCTTGTAAGGGGACCAAAACGTGGAACGGGGCCGCCCCTTGTCAGGGGCGGCCCCGTTCCACGTGAAACATTGCCGTCAGACGGCCTTGGCCTCGATGAAGGTGTCGAGGTCACGCAGGATGGCGGCCTTCGGCTTGGCGCCGACGATGGTCTTCACGACCTCGCCGCCCTGGTAGACGTTCAGGGTCGGGATCGACATGACGCCGTACTTCGCGGCCGTGGCCGGGTTCTGGTCGATGTTGAGCTTGACGATCTCGATCTGGTCGCCGTACTCGGCAGCGATGGCCTCCAGGGACGGAGCGATCTGGCGGCACGGGCCGCACCACTCGGCCCAGAAGTCCACCAGGACGGGCTTGTCGCTCCGGAGGACCTCGGCGTCGAAGTCGGCGTCGGTCACGTTCTTGAGGGTGCCGGCCACAGCGGCCTCCTAATTCTTCCTGCGGGGTGTTGAGGTGGGGGGCTCTGGGGGTCAGACCGCTGCGTGCGCCTTCTCGGCGTCCGAAAGGGCGGCGAGGAAGCGCTCGGCGTCGAGGGCTGCGGCGCAGCCCGTGCCGGCCGCGGTGATGGCCTGACGGTACGTGTGGTCCACGACGTCGCCGGCGCCGAACACGCCGGTCACGTTGGTGCGCGTGGAGGGGGCGTCGACCTTGAGGTAGCCCTCCTCGTCGAGCTCCAGCTGGTCCTTGAACAGTTCGGTGCGCGGGTCGTGGCCGACGGCGATGAACAGGCCGGTCACGGGAAGCTCGGAGGTCTCACCGGTCTTGGTGTTGCGCAGCGTGAGGTGGGAGAGCTTCTGGTCGCCGTGGATCGCGGAGACCTCGCTGTCCCAGGCGAACTTGATCTTCGGGTCGGCGAAGGCCCGGTCCTGCATGGCCTTGGAAGCGCGCAGGGCGTCGCGACGGTGAACGACCGTGACGGACTTGGCGAACCGGGAGAGGAAGGTGGCCTCCTCGATCGCGGTGTCGCCTCCACCGACGACGGCGATGTCCTGGTCCTTGAAGAAGAACCCGTCACAGGTGGCGCACCAGGACACACCGCGGCCGGAGAGTGCGTCCTCGTTGGGCAGACCGAGCTTGCGGTGCTGGGAGCCGGTAGCCACGATCACGGCCTTGGCGCGGTGCACGGTTCCGGCGGTGTCGGTGACCGTCTTGATCTCACCGGTGAGGTCCACGGACACGATGTCGTCCGGAACGAGTTCCGCGCCGAAGCGCTCGGCCTGGCCGCGCATGTTGTCCATCAGGTCCGGCCCCATGATGCCGTCCTGGAAGCCGGGGAAGTTCTCGACCTCGGTGGTGTTCATCAGCGCGCCACCGGCGGTGACGGCGCCTTCGAAGACCAGCGGCTTGAGCGAGGCACGTGCGGTGTACAGGGCGGCGGTGTAACCGGCGGGCCCGGAACCGATGATGATCACGTTTCGTACGTCGCTCACGGGTCTCTTCCTCGTCTCTGTGGACTGCGCGCTGCGGGCCCTGGTAGGCCGGTGTGGAGCCTCACCCCACCCAACGGATCCTACGGCGCGCGCATTCCCGGCCCGCTCACCCACGAACCGCAAGCTGTCAGCTTCGAGGGTAGGTCCTGGTCAGCAGGGGTCGGTCGGTGCCGTCCGACGGGGTGACGGCGCAGCCGGCACCGACGAGGTAGGCGTCCACCGTGCCGGAATCACCGGGATGCGGAAGCACGAGCAGGTAGACGTCGCCGCCCTGGTAGCGGCCGCGCTCCACGGCGAGCGGGGTCTCGCTGCGGCCGGTCGAGTTCAGGACGCAGGACGGAACCGCAGCGGCGTCCGTGCCCGCCCGGTCCCCCGGAGCCGGGGAGGTGTTCTCCAGCCCGTATGTGCGGTTCTCCTGCTGCTGTGTCTGCGGGGAGGCCTGCTTGGCCCTTCCTGCCGAAGCCAGCAGGCGGTGCACGCTGTCCTGGAGCCCCTGGGGCGTGTAGGTGCCGTCTTCGGGGGCTTGCGCGAGGTCGCTCGTGGCGGACTTGCGGGCGGCCGTGTCCGGGGAGCCCCCCAGCAGGTTTCCGGCGAGAAACACTCCGAGAGCACAGGCGGCGGCTCCAGCGAGGCCTGCGATGACGGCGATCCGGCGACGGGCGCGGCGGCGCCCGGGTCCGGTTGCGCCGACCGGGTGACCGGCGGGCCGGCGGACGTCCCGCCCGGAGGGAGGCGTCGTCGTTGTTTCACGTGAAACAACCGGGTCGGTATCACAGTCAGTGCCCGATTCCGGGGCCGTGGAGTCCAGGAGCGCCTCGGCGGCGAGCGCTGCGTCGATGCGTCCGGCGATGTCCACGGGCATGCGGGGCGGGCCCGGCAGCGTACCGAGCAGGCCGCGGATCTCCTCCAGGGATGCGTGCACGTCCGCGCACAGCGGGCACTCGGCCAGGTGGCGGCGTACCTCCCCGGTCCGGACCGGGGAGAGGAGGCCCTCGGTCAGGTCGGAGATTTCCGAGACGTCAGGGTGCCGGATCGTGCCGGCTGCGGGAGTCACGTTCGTCCACCTCCGCCCTTCACCGTGCCTGCCCCTGGGGCTGGCTGACTG
The DNA here is from genome assembly GCF_051550185.1 of Streptomyces pallidus (ex Mingjun et al. 2026). Classification (NCBI taxonomy): domain Bacteria; kingdom Bacillati; phylum Actinomycetota; class Actinomycetes; order Kitasatosporales; family Streptomycetaceae; genus Streptomyces; species Streptomyces pallidus (ex Mingjun et al. 2026). The sequence goes on from NZ_CP196181.1 coordinate 4,001,926, forward strand.
GGGTCTGCCGCTGGTGGGACGGGTGTCCCCGGCGTCCGGTTCCTTCCCCGCTCCGTGCCGGTGTTATCCCCGGCATTCGAGCGCAGATGAGTGAGCATCGGGACGAGTTTCGCCCGTCCGCGCGCACACCGGCTCTTCACCGTGCCGACAGGGACGTCAAGGACGTGGGCGGCCTCGGCGACGGAGTACCCCTGCATGTCGACCAGGACCAGAGCGGCCCGCTGGTCGACGGGGAGGGTGCCGAGGGCGGCCAGCAGCTGACGTTGGAGGTCCTCGCGCTCAGCGGGGGCCTCGGCGGACTCGTGCGGCTCCAGCAGGCGCTCCAGGCGGTCCGTGTCGTCGAGGAGGGCGGTCCTGCGGGAGGCGGCCTTCCTGGCCCGGTCGAGGCAGGCGTTGACGGTGATGCGGTGCAGCCATGTGGTGACGGCGGAGTCGCCGCGGAAGGTGTGTGCGGCCCGATAGGCGGAGACGAAGGCGTCCTGCACCGCGTCGGCGGCCTCCTCCCGGTCGCCGAGGGTGCGCAGGGCCACTGCCCAGAGCCGGTCGCGGTGCCGGCGGACGAGCTCGCCGAAGGCATCCGGGTCCCCGGCGACGTGCCGGGAGAGCAGGTCGCGGTCGCTGGCCTCGCCGTTCGTCGCGTCGTGCATCACACCTCCCCTCCCCGGAGGGAGCGTACGGGGCGGGCGGGACGAATACGAGGGTCCGCTGTACCTCGGTACAGCGGACTCTCGTCGACGACGGCGTCCGGACTATTCGCCCGGTCCGAACACCTTGATCTCGTTGATCCCGCCCCGCCAGCTGCCGCCACCGTCCTCGGCGGGCAGGTGGGTGATGTGGATCACCAGGTAGCGCGTCTTCACCGGCGCTCCGGGCTTGGCGTCCACCTTCTTGCTCGTGGTGCGCAGCTCGGAGATCACCTGCGGGAAGTCGGACTTGGAACGTGCAGAGGTCGCCTCGGGGGCCGCCGCCCGGACCTCGACCTTGTGTCCTGCGGCGTACATCTCCGCTTCGACGGCCGTGACCTCCTGGACGCGGCCGAGGTCGACGATGATGCCGCTGCCGTCGTCGTAGGAGTCGAGGTTGCCGAAGTTGCTCGAAAAATAGAAAACCTTGGTGACCCACGCCGTCTTGCTGTCACCGTCGACGGCCTTGCCGGCGTCCTCGGCCTTGATCGGATCCTTGCCGAAGACCGTCGCGTTGCTGATGGGAAGCTGCTTGCTTTCCTTGGGCTTCTGGTCATCGGGCTTGGCGGGCTGCGTGGTGCTGCCGCTGTTGCCGCTGTTGCCCTTGACGCGGTCCAGCAGCGTGTCGGCGAGTTGCCAGCTGCCCAGGCCCAGCGCGGCGATCAGCAGCGCTGCCACACCCCACTTCAGGACCCGGCCCGTGCGGCTCTGCAGCGGCGGCGGAGGGGGAAGCGGGACGGCGTGCGTGACGGGCCCACCGGGCCGCGTCGGCGGGCGGCCGTAACTGCCCTGCTGGTAGGTGGTCTGCTGGTACTCGGGCGGCGGGGTGAACGCCGGCTCCGGCGGCCGGATGCGCGGCATCGCGGCAACCGCCTTGGCCAGTTCTTCCGGGGTGGTGCAGGCGGGCTCCTGACGGGAGGCGGTGGCCCCGTCGTTGGCGAGCGCGCGCATGGCGAGCTCGCCCAGGCCGCGGTGGACACCTGCGCGGACCTGGTCGGGCGGGAGCAGGCCGACACCCTTGGGCAGGCCGGAAAGACCGTACGCGTCGTTCTCGTACGGCCAGCGCTGGGTCAGGGCGGCGTACAGGAGTGCGCCGATGGCTTCGGTGTCCGCGCGCTGCGGGGTGTCGCTCGTGATCCCGCGCAGGGCGGCGTTCACGGCGAGGCCGCGGATGCGGTACTGGCCGGTGGACGTGCGGAGTATGGCGCTCGGCGTCAGCCGCAGGTGGGACAGGCCCTCGCGGTGTGCCGCGGCCATGGCCTGGGAGACCTGGCTGACGAGCTGGTAGGCGTCGTGGGGCTCCAGGGGGCCGGAGGCGAGGACCGCCGTCAGCTCGGTGGCATCGGGCAGCCACTCGTGGACGACGTAGACGAGGTCGCTGTCCTCCACCGCGTCCAGGACCTGGACGAAGCGGGGGTCGCCCAGCAGGGCGGAGGAGCGGGCCGCGGCCAGGACCGCGCGGGCGCGCGGGTGGTCGGCGGGCAGCACGTGGACCCCGACGGCCCGCCGCAGCTTCTCGTCCACCGCCCGCCAGCTGCTGAATCCGTCCAGACGGGTGACGCATTCCTCCAGGCGGTAGCGCCGGGCCAGCTTGTGGCCGCTGTGGAGTTCGGGAGCGGCCACAGAAGCCGCGTTCCTGCGTTCGCCGTCCTTGTCTGGCATGGGTCCGTCCGCGGCTCGTCCGTTCTGGGTGTCCACCCCGTCGGCCGTGGCCTTGGCCGCATCTGCGACCAGCGGCTGATTGCCGCCGTTGTCGGCCACGTCGACGGCAGCCGTGCTACGTTCCGCCACCGTCGTTCCTGCCTCCCCATCCGTTACGCGCTGTCGGCCAGTCTGCGAAGCCATGCCAATTGTGCCCACAGTCCGGCGCTATGCACGACACGCGAAGGGGTGCGACGGTTGTGCGCATCTAGCGACCCATGCGCCCGCGGACCATTCCGACCATCGCGTTGAGCTCTTCGATCCGCATCCGCTTGGCCGCTACCAGGAAGACACCGCCCAGGGCGATGCCGCCCACGACCAGCGAGATAGCGGAGCCGAGGACTCCGCTGCCAAGCCACTGGGTGATGGCGTAGGCGGCACCGCCGGCCACGGCGGCCGCCGGGATGCAGGCGCCGATGAGACGGGTGTAAGTGCGCCGCACATGGGCGCCGTCCAGGTCCCCGCCGAGCCGCTTGCGCAGGCGCTTCCAGGCGACACCGACGCCCACGGCGTAGCCGAGGCCGTAGGCGGCGGCCATGCCCACGACCGCCCAGCGCGCGGGAAGGACGAAGAACGCGGCAGCGGAGACGGATGCGTTGACCGCGGCGACGATGACGGTGTTGTAGAACGGCGTGCGCGTGTCCTCGTACGCGTAGAAGCCGCGCAGGACGACGTACTGCACCGAGTACGGGATGAGCCCGAGGCCGAAGGCCATCAGGATGTAGCCGATGTTCTGGGCGCCGGAGCCCGAGCCCGCGTAGAGCAGCGTGGCCATGGGGACGCCGAGGGCGAGGAACGCGAAGGCGCAGGGCACGATCGCGACGGCCGAGGTGCGCAGCCCGTAGGAGATGTCGTCGCGGACGGCGGCGGCGTCCCCGTCGTGGGCGGAGCGGGAGATGCGGGGCAGGACGGCCGTCATGACGGAGACGGTGATGATGGCCTGCGGCATCTGCCACAGCAGCAGCGCGTACTGGTAGCCGGTGATGCCGGTGCCGGAGTGTCCCTGCTTCTCGGCGATCGAACCTGCCCAGGTGGCGAGCTGGGTCACCACGACCAGGCCGACCTGGTTGGCCAGGACGAAGAAGAACGTCCACTTGGCGAGGCGGGCGGCCTTGCCAAGGCCGTGGCCCTTCCAGTCGAAGCGCAGGCGCAGCGAGAACCCGGCGTCGCGCAGGTACGGCAGCATCGCCAGGGCCTGGACGGTGAGGCCGAGGAGGGTGCCGATGCCCAGCAGGCGCACGCCCTCGGGGGTGACCGTGGCGGCGCTGACGCCGGAGGTGGTGAAGCCGCCGAAGGCCCAGATGAACGCGCCGAAGGTGGCGATGGCCACGATGTTGTTGAGGACCGGCGTCCACATCATCGCGCCGAACCGGCCGCGCGCGTTGAGGATCTGACCGAGCACCACGTGCACGCCCATGAAGAACATGGTGGGCAGGCAGTACCGGGCGAAGGCGACCGCGACCTCCATCTGCTCGGGATCCGAGGCGATCTTCGGCGACATCATGGTGATGAACACCGGCGCGGCCAGTACGCAGATCGTGGTGACGGCGGCGAGCAGGACGACGACCAGGGTCAGCAGCCGGTTGGCGTACGCCTGGCCACCGTCGTCGTCGTTCTTCATGGCCCGCACGAGCTGGGGGATGAAGACGGCGTTCAGGGCGCCGCCGCCGACCAGCACGTAGATCATCGTCGGCAGCGTGTTGGCGATCTGGTACGTGTCGTTGAAGGTGCCCACGCCGATGGCGGCGGCGACGACCAGGGTCCGCAGAAAGCCGGTGATGCGGGAGACGATCGTCCCCGCGGCCATCAGCGCACTGGACTTGAGCAGACCGGCGGCACGGCCGGCCGGCTTGCTCGGCGCCGGGGCGGCTACGGGCACGTCCTCCACGGGGGTGCCGGGCGCCGCCTGCTGGTCCTTGTACAGGTGGGCGAAGGCGTCGAGCTCGGCCTCCTCCTCCGCCGCGCTGGTGACCAGCGAGTCCACGCCGACGAACTGGGTGGTGTCGGTGCGGTCGCCGTACCGCAGGTGGCGGGACGGGCCGTCCGGCTCGGGCGGCGGGGTCTGGGCCCACACGCGCGGGTCCGGGCCCTGCTGCGAGGTCTGCGGCGCGGCGTAGAGCGGGCCGGGGTCCTGGAAGGTCCCGGGCGGCGGCGGGGGGTGGGAAGCCCGGTCGTAGAGGACCTCGGCGACCGGGTCCTGGGCCGACAGGTCCTGCGACCGGTAGGGGTCGCGGTCATAGGCGTCCTGGAGGTACGGGTCGCGGTCCGCTGTGGGACCGGGCCCGGGAACCTGTCCGGGCAGCCTCGTGCCCGGATCTGCGCCCGAGGAGGGCGCGGGCGCACCAGTGCCCTGCGCGCGGTCACCGTCGTACGGCGCGTTCATTGAAACCCCACCTCATCGTCCCAGGCCGGCCGGCCACGGCATCGCTCAACGGTCCACTGTCTCACCCGCGCCGGACGGGCTGGTGCTTTGCGGTCCGGTGTCCGGGGTCCCGTCACTCGGCTGCGTGCTCTCCTCGGCGGCGGCCGCCCGGGCCGCGACGCGCTTGCGGCTGGCGTACATCTTGATGCCTGCCAGGACCAGGAGCAGCACCCCGCCGGCGATGACCAGCATCACAGTCGGTGTGATCTCGGTGGCCTCGACGGTGAACCTGCGCTCCTTGCCGTAGGGCACACCGTTCGTGGTGAAGAGCTGAGCGGTGACCTCGACGGGCCCGCTCGCGGTGGCGTTGGCGGTGAACTTGACCGTCTGGCTGTGGCCGCCCTGGACCGTTACTTCCTGCTCGGCCTCGCCGCCGTCGCCGAACATCAGGCGGGTCGGGTTGGCGGACTTCACGCGCAGGACGAGGTTGTGGACGTCCTGGACGAGGCTGTTCTGGACGCTGACCGGGATGGTCGCGCTGTGGCCGGACAGGGTGGCGTCGGACTTGGGGACGACCTTGACCTTCTCGGTCAGGCTGATCAGGTACTCCTGCACCTGGTTGCGGTAGTGCCCGGCGTCCTGGGGGCGGCCCCGCCAGGAGGTGGACATCTCGCGGTTGGTGGTGTTGCCGAACGGGATCTCGACGCGGTCGGGCGAGGTCAGGATGACCTTGAAGTGGTCGAGGGTGTTCTGGGTGGTGCGGATCTTCTCGAACGCGGCCACCGGCAGCTCGGTCTTGCGTAGCGCCTCGGGGTACTGGCCGGCACCCGGGACCTGGGTGTTGACGCCGGCATCCGGCTTGGCCGCGGCAGCGGCGTCGAGGTCGACGGGCTGCGTCCAACGGCCCGCCTGCAGGGCGCGCAGCGCATCGGCCATCGACTGCGCCTGGCTGGCGGAGGGCATCCGCTGCGGGGTGACGACGAAGCTGCGCTGGTTGTCGGTCTTCTGCAGGTTGAGGGCCAGGCTGTGGGCGAGGAAGCGCTGCACGGCCAGGGTGGAGTTTCCGGCGTTCAGCATGTCGCCCTCGAAGGCCGTCGACAGGTCGGCGTCGGCGACGACGGCGGTGGTTCCCGCGCCGATGGGGCGGGCCGCCGAAGGGGTGTAGCCGAGGGCGCCGGTCTCCTGGAGGCTGTCGCTGCGGGCGAGCACGTTGTGGGCGCCCGCCGAGGTGGCGACGTTGACGATCGACGGGTCGATGGCTCCGTCCACGGGCCAGGAGAAGTCGGTGGACGGGGTGACGTGCAGGACGGTCTCCACCGCCTGCTTCGCCTTGTCGGTGGCGGGCCGCAGCTGGCCGAGGGTGCCGGAGACGTCCTTGCCCTGGTGGGCGAGGGAGGCGATGTCGGGGTCGGCGAACGGCAGCGCGACGACCTTCTTGCCCTGGACGGCCGCTTCGAGTGAGCTCAGCCACTGCTCGGCGACGGCCTTGTTCCGACCCTGGACGATCTTTCCGTCCGGGGTGCGGTAGCGGTAGCCCTTGGTCATCGCGTCGACCGTGTACAGCAGGTCGGGATCGACGACCCAGGTGATCGGCAGCTCCTTGCCCAGCGAGACCATCCGCTCCAGGCGGCCGCCGGTCCTGAGCTCGTCGGCGAGGGAGTCGTCGAGGAACACCGGCGTCTGCACCTCGTCGGAGCCGGTTTCCGCGGTCAGCCGGGTGGTGGAGACCAACGGCCACAGGTAGCTGAGCTGGGAGCGCTTGGCGGCCGGCTCCGGCTGCCAGGGGAGGAAGGTCCGCTTGATGCCCAGCACCTGCTCGTAGGGCCGGCTCTCGGTCTCCCCGGACAGCGATACGCCCAGTTGGTACACGCCCTCCTTGTCCAGCTCCAGCTTGTTCACCGGGATCGAGAGGGTGAAGGACTGGCTGGCCTTGGAGGGAAGCGACGCGATCTTCGCGGAGTACGCCTGGTCGACCTCGCCCGGGTCCGTGCCGGCCCGGAAGCCGGCCCGCTCGGCCGCCTCGTCGATCGAGGCCCGGTCCCCGAGGGCGGGCCCGACCCGCAGGCCCACGTGGGCGCCCGTGATCGTCTCGCGGCCGGTGTTGACCACGGTGCCGGAGATCGTGAGCGTGTCGCCCTTGACCGGGGCGGCCGGGGCCACGGTGCTCAGCTGGACCTCGACGCCCCCCGCATCGGCCGCCTGCGCCCCGGGTCCGGGTGCGGAGACGAGCGCGGCGAGGACGGGCGTCCCGGCCAGCAGGACGGCCGTGCGCCGCAGCCACCGGCGCCGGGCAGGAGCGGGGGACGCCCCCTGGATGTCTGCCGCCTCGGCCACGCGCTAGCCCGTCCCTCGAAGTGTCAGTGGTCGTCGTGTGTGCGTCCAGGAATGGTAACGAGACCCGCTGCGTGCGAGTGCCGCGCCTTGCTCCACATGATCGGTTCCGCGCGCCAGGCGCCACAGGGCGGGGTGGCCACAAACCCGGGAGCCCTTGCCGGGCCGGGCACGTACCCTTTTCAGTTGTGCCGAACGCCAACGAAGACAACCCCAGTGCCCTGAGTCAGGTGCAGCACCGCGCGGTCAGCGAACTGCTGCGGGTCGCCCCTGTCGCCGACGAGCTCGGCCTCCGCTTCCAGGAGGCGGGCTTCAGCCTCGCCCTGGTCGGCGGGTCCGTACGCGACGCGTTGCTCGGGCGTCTCGGCAACGATCTCGACTTCACCACCGATGCCCGCCCCGAGGACGTTCTGAAGATCGTCCGGCCGTGGGCCGACTCGGTCTGGGACGTCGGCATCGCCTTCGGCACCGTCGGGGCACAGAAGGCGGGCTTCCAGATCGAGGTCACCACGTACCGCTCGGAGTCGTACGACCGGACCTCCCGCAAGCCCGAGGTCTCCTACGGCGACTCCATCGAGGAGGATCTCGTCCGCCGCGACTTCACGGTGAACGCGATGGCGGTCGCGCTGCCGGAGAAGGTGTTCGTGGATCCGCACGGTGGCCTGGAGGACCTCCAGGCGCGCGTGCTGCGCACTCCCGGCACACCGGAGGAGTCGTTCTCCGACGACCCGCTGCGGATGCTGCGTGCGGCGCGTTTCGCCGCGCAGCTCGACTTCGAGGTCGCCCCCGAGGTCGTCGTGGCGATGACGGAGATGTCCGAGCGGATCGAGATCGTCTCGGCGGAGCGGGTGCAGGGCGAGCTGAACAAGCTGATGCTGTCCGCGTGCCCCCGCAAGGGCCTGGGCCTGCTCGTGGACACGGGGCTGGCCGACCACGTCCTGCCCGAGCTGCCCGCCCTGCGGCTGGAGCGTGACGAACACCACCGTCACAAGGACGTCTACGATCACTCGCTGATCGTGCTGGAGCAGGCGATCGACCTGGAGGAAAACGGTCCGGACCTGGTGCTGCGTCTCGCGGCCCTGCTCCACGACATCGGCAAGCCCCGCACCCGCCGGTTCGAGAGCGACGGCCGGGTCTCGTTCCACCACCACGAGGTGGTGGGCGCCAAGATGACCAAGAAGCGCATGACCGCGCTGAAGTACTCCAACGACATGATCAAGGACGTCTCCCGGCTGGTGGAGCTGCACCTGCGGTTCCACGGCTACGGGGACGGCGAATGGACCGACTCGGCCGTGCGGCGCTACGTCCGCGACGCCGGCCCGCTGTTGGACCGGCTGCACAAGCTGACCCGGTCGGACTGCACCACCCGCAACAAGCGCAAGGCCAGCGCCCTCTCGCGCACGTACGACAGCCTGGAGGAGCGCATTGCGCAGCTTCAGCAGCAGGAGGAGCTGGATGCGATCCGGCCGGACCTGAACGGCAACGAGATCATGCAGGAGCTGGGCGTGGGCCCGGGTCCGCTGATCGGGAAGGCCTACGCCTTCCTGCTGGAGCTGCGGCTCGAGAACGGTCCGATGGAGCGGGAAGCCGCGGTTGCCGCACTCAAGGAGTGGTGGGCCGCACAGGCCTGATGAGCGGCGCTCCGGGTGGGTGTTTCACGTGAAACACCCACCCGGACACGCTGAGTGACGAGGTCAGGTGCGTGTTTCACGTGAAACACGACTGTGGCGCCCGAGGTAGGCCGCGGTCAGTGCGTACAGCACGGAAACGGTGACGATGAGCAGCGCGGACTGCCCGTCGGCGGGGAGCATGAGCGCGGACACGGCGGCCGCGAGTACGAAGGCGACGTTGAACAGCACGTCGTAGACCGAGAAGACTCGGCCCCTGAAGTCGTCGTCCACCCGGGACTGCACGACGGTGTCGGTGGCGATCTTGGCGCCCTGGGTGGCGAGGCCGAGGACGAACGCCGCCACGAGCATCGGTCCCGGCAGGAAGAACAGGCCGAGCGCGAGAACCAGCGCGGCGGCCATGGCCGAGCAGGCGGTGATCCAGCCCAAAGTGCCCAGTCGGCCCACCATCCAGGGCGTGACGACGGCGGCGGCGAAGAACCCCGCTCCGGAGACGCCGACCGCGACGCCCAGCAGGGCGAGCCCGTCGGACTCGTTGTCCGACCAGGAGTAGCGGCAGAGCATCAGCAGGGTGACGGTGAGGGCCCCGTAGCAGAACCGCATCAGCGTCATCGCGGTGAGCGCCCGGGCGGCCTCGCGCCGGCGGGCCAGGTGCCGCAGACCCTCGACCATGCCCCGGACGGTGAGGGCGATCCCCTGGGCGACGGTCGGGTGGACCACGCCGGCGCGGTGGTCGGGCCCCAGCAGATCGACTGCCAGCCGCAGCGCGACCAGCGCCGCGCAGAGGTAGAGGCCGGCCCCGAGCAGGACGACCACGGCGTTGGAATCCGAGGCCAGCAGCCGCAGGAGGAAGGCCAGCCCGCCGCCGGCAGTCGCGGCCAGGGTCCCTGCGGTGGGAGAGAGGGCGTTGGCGGTGACCAGCTGGCCGGGCGAGACCACGTGGGGCAGGGAGGCGGCGAGCCCGGCCAGGACGAACCGGTTGACCGCGGTCACGGACAGGGCCGAGGCGTAGAAGAGCCAGTCGGGGACGTGGGCGACGATCAGCACGCCGGTGGTGCAGGCCAGGAAGGCCCGCAGCAGGTTCCCGTAGAGGAAGACCTGACGACGGCGCCAGCGGTCCAGGAGCACACCGGCGAAGGGGCCGATCACGGAATACGGGAGCAGCAGGACCGCCATCGCCGAGGCGATCGCCGCGGGTGAGGTCTGCTTCTCCGGGGAGAAGACCACATAGGTGGCCAGGGCCACCTGGTAGACCCCGTCGGCGGCCTGGGAGAGCAGCCGTACGGCGAGTAGGTTGCGGAAGTCCCTCAGGCGCAGGAGTACGCGCAGATCACGTACGACAGGCATGAGGGCAAGGGTCACACACGCGGAGGGTCCCCGGGCAGATTGCCCGGGGACCCTCCGCGGAAGAACAGTCGAAGTCCAGGTGTCCTGGGGACCCCCGGGTGCCTCGTGTCGTGTCCTGTCTAGCGCTCGACCTCGCCCTTGATGAACTTCTCCACGTTCTCCAGGGCCTCGTCGTCGAAGTACTGGACCGGCGGGGACTTCATGAAGTAGCTGGAGGCCGAGAGGATCGGGCCGCCGATGCCGCGGTCCTTGGCGATCTTCGCGGCGCGCAGCGCGTCGATGATGACACCGGCGGAGTTCGGGGAGTCCCACACCTCGAGCTTGTACTCGAGGTTCAGCGGGACGTCGCCGAAGGCGCGGCCCTCAAGGCGGACGTAGGCCCACTTGCGGTCGTCGAGCCAGGCGACGTAGTCGGACGGGCCGATGTGGACGTTCTTCTCGCCCAGGTCGCGGTCGGGGATCTGCGAGGTGACGGCCTGCGTCTTGGAGATCTTCTTCGACTCCAGGCGGTCGCGCTCCAGCATGTTCTTGAAGTCCATGTTGCCGCCCACGTTGAGCTGCATGGTGCGCTCGAGACGGACACCGCGGTCCTCGAACAGCTTCGCCATCACGCGGTGCGTGATGGTTGCGCCGACCTGCGACTTGATGTCGTCGCCGACGATCGGGACACCGGCCTCGGTGAACTTGTCGGCCCACTCCTTGGTGCCGGCGATGAAGACCGGGAGGGCGTTGACGAAGGCGACCTTGGCGTCGATGGCGCACTGGGCGTAGAACTTCGCCGCCTCTTCGGAGCCGACGGGCAGGTAGCAGACCAGAACGTCGACCTCGCGGTCCTTGAGGACCTGGACCACGTCGACCGGGGCCTCGGAGGACTCCTCGATCGTCGCGCGGTAGTACTTGCCCAGGCCGTCGAGGGTGTGACCGCGCTGGACGGTCACGCCGGAGGGCGGAACGTCGCAGATCTTGATGGTGTTGTTCTCGCTGGCGCCGATGGCGTCCGAGAGGTCGAGGCCGACCTTCTTCGCGTCGACGTCGAAGGCGGCGACGAACTCGACGTCACCGACGTGGTACTCGCCGAACTGGACGTGCATCAGCCCGGGGACCTTGGACGCCGGGTCGGCGTCCTTGTAGTACTCGACGCCCTGCACCAGCGAGGCGGCGCAGTTGCCCACGCCGACGATGGCTACGCGAACCGAACCCATTCCGGTTGCTCCCTGTTTGTTCTCGGACGAGGCCTGCGAGGTGCAGGCCTCACTTTGCGGTTTCGTCGGGCGGGCCGGGTCGTCTCAGATCCCGTCCTGCCCGCTCACTCTCGATGAGCTCGTTCAGCCAGCGCACTTCGCGCTCCACGGACTCCATTCCGTGCCGCTGCAGCTCAAGCGTGTAGTCGTCGAGGCGCTCCCGCGTACGGGCGAGCGAGGCGCGCATCTTCTCGAGGCGCTCCTCGAGTCGGCTGCGGCGGCCTTCGAGGACCCGCATGCGCACGTCCCGCTCGGTCTGGCCGAAGAAGGCGAACCGGGCGGCGAAGGTCTCGTCCTCCCAGGTGTCGGGGCCCGTGCGGGACAGGAGCTCCTCGAAGTGCTCCTTACCGGCCGCCGTCAACCGGTAGACGATCTTGGCGCGGCGCCCTGCGAGTGAAGCGGCGAGAGCGTCCTCCGGGGCGTTGCCCGGCTCCTCGGCCAGCCAGCCGTTGGCGACCAACGTCTTGAGGCAGGGGTAGAGCGTCCCGTAGCTGAACGCCCGGAATACCCCCAGCGAGGTGTTGAGCCGCTTGCGCAGTTCGTAGCCGTGCATGGGGGACTCGCGAAGCAGGCCGAGGACGGCGAACTCGAGGATGCCTGAGCGCCTGCTCATCCGCCTGCCTCCTTCGCCTCTGAGTTTTTATACCGAGCTGATGTATCGGCTCGATACATCCAGACGATAGAACGGGGCCCCGTCGTCGACAAGTGGGGACCTCGTGACCGGCATCACATCACCGATTCGCGGGAGGCGAGTTGCCTGATTTGGGGTGAACTTCGGCACTGTTCGGGTTTTGGGCGTGCGTAGTCTTTGCGGCAGGACACAGGGGGAACCGGAATTCACCAGCCGCTTCCAGGCCACTCGCCTGCCCGAGGAGTAGTCGTTCGATGAGCGAGCACCGCCGCAAACCGCCGCAGCCCGAGGGCAGCGGACGTGCCGCTGCCCGCCGGGCCGCCCAACAGCGCCCCGGACACGCCGGGCCCGCGCGCGACGTCCCCACGGCGTCGTACAGCGGACCGTACGCAGACCCCCGCGGCCACGGCAGCCGCGCAGATGCGCGCCGGGCAGCCCAGCGCGGATCCGGAACCCGAGGGCGGGGCACGGGCCCCTCCGACAAGCGGTTCATCAACTACCCGCGCTCCGACAAGGAGGGCTGGCAGCGCTTCGTGCCGTCGTGGAAGCTGGTGGGCGGCACGGCCCTGGGCTTCTTCGCGGTGGTGACGGCAGGGGCCGGTATCGGCATCGCCGCGGTGAGCACGCCGGACCCGAACCTCGCCGCACAGGCCCAGAACAACGTGTTCTTCTGGGACGACGGCACGCAGATGGTCGCCACGGGCGGCACCATGAACCGGCAGATCGTGCCCATCGACAAGATCCCCAAGTCGATGCAGAACGCCGTGATCTCCGCGGAGAACGAGTCCTTCGAGACCGACAAGGGCGTCGACCCGATGGGCATCGCCCGCGCCGTGTGGAACATGGCCAAGGGCGGTTCCACACAGGGCGGTTCGACCATCACCCAGCAGTACGTGAAGAACACGTACCTGGACTCCGACCAGACGCTGAAGCGCAAGGTCACCGAGCTCTTCATCTCGATAAGGCTCGGCATGACCGAGGAGAAGGGCAAGATCCTCGCCGGCTACCTCAACACCGCCTACTACGGGCGCGACGCCTACGGCATCCAGGCGGCGGCGCGCGCCTACTTCGGCAAGGACTGCTGGAACCTGACGCCCTCCGAGAGCGCCTTCCTGGCCTCCGTGCTCAAGGGCCCCAACCTCTACAACCCGGACGGCGGCATCGGGCCCACGGCCACCCCCGAGCAGAACACGACGCGGGCCCAGGCCCGCTGGGCCTGGGTACTGGACCGCGAGGTCGCCGTCGGCCGCATGCAGAAGTCGGAGCGGGACCAGTTCAAGGACTTCCCCAAGCTCATCGACTCCGAGCAGGCCCGCAGCCTCTCCGGTCAGACCGGCTACCTGGTCGAGACGGCCAAGCAGTACGTCATGAAGGTCGCGAAGATCACCCCGGAGCAGATGGCCAGGGGCGGCTACCAGATCAAGACCACCTTCCAGAAGCCGAAGGTCGACGCCCTGGCCAAGGCGGTCGACGAGACCCGCAACAACTTCCTCGACGAGAAGGCCCGGCCCGAGCACGACACCTTCGTCCAGTTCGGCGCGGCCTCGGTGGACGTGAAGACCGGCGCGATCGTGGCCCTGTACGGCGGCCCGGGCATGGACAAGAAGTACTTCAGCAACAACGCCAACACCATCGGTGTCCCGGTCGGCTCCACCTGGAAGCCGTACGTACTGGCGGCGGCGATGGAGTACGGCACCCAGAACTCCAAGGGCCAGGGCCTCTCGCCCGAGAGCAAGTACATGGCCAACGACCTCACGGTGATCAACAACCGTGACGGCAAGCCGCTGCGCGACAGCGCGGGCAAGCCGTTCCAGCAGAAGAACGAGAGCGCGTACCCCTACGGCTACGTGACCCTCAACGAGGCGATGGAGAAGTCCATCAACGTGCCGTTCGCGCAGCTCGTCTTCGACGTCGGCCACAGCAAGGTCCGCGAGGTGGCCAAGGCCACGGGCATCCTCGAGGACTCGATGAACCCGAACAACGACGCCTCGTTCGCCCTCGGCACCTCGACCCCGAGCGCCATCCGCATGGCCGACTCGTACGCCACCTTCGCCGCGTCCGGCGTCCACCGCGAGCCCTTCTCCGTGCGCAGCGTGCAGAAGGACGGCAAGGACCTGCCCGGCTTCGAGCCGCCCAAGGAGCAGCGGGCGATGGACGACAGCATCGCCGACAACGTCACCAAGGTGCTCGAGAACGTGGTGCAGAACGGCACCGGCACCAAGGCCAAGAAGCTCGGGCGGCCGGCCGCCGGCAAGACCGGTACCACCGACTTCAACAAGTCGGCCTGGTTCGTCGGCTACACCCCGGAGCTGTCCACCTCGGTCACGCTCTTCCGTACCGACCCGAACTCGCCGGACAAGAAGCTGATCTCCATGAACGGCGTGGGCGGCACCGACTCCATCCACGGTGGCGACATCCCCGCCGTGATCTGGACGGCGTACATGAAGGAAGCGCTCAAGGACGCCCCGGTCAAGGACTTCCCGGAGCCCGACAAGATCGGTGTGATCGCGGACTCCGCCGGCGCCCCCTCGCCGAGCCCCTCCGTCTCTCCCTCGCCGTCCACGTCGGTGTCCCCGTCCCCGTCCGCCTCCCTGTCCCCCTCCCCGTCGCCCTCCCGGGGCGGCAAGCCGTCCTGCAAGCCGTGGCAGCTGTACTGCATCCCCGACAGCGGCGGCAGCACCAACGGTGGCGTCGACGGCGGCGGATCCACCGGATCCCCGTCCCCGACGCTGACGGGCAGGCCGCACCGCCCCGGCAGTAGCAACTGGGCGCCCTTCACCAGCGAGGGCTGACTCCGCCCCGTCCCCTGACCGGAGGAGGGCCGCCGCATCCGTCGCGGCGGCCCTCCCGCGTGCGCGGCGCCGTACGGCAGGATGAGCGCATGACGAAGGTGCAGGAGGACCGGCCGGTACTGCCCACCCGGCAGGACGAGGTCGCCGCGGCGGGCAGCGAGTTCATCGGCGGCCCCATCGGCCGCTACGCCAGACTGGGCGGCCACTGGCTGAACCCGGTCCGCGTGGTGGTGCTGGTCGCCCTCGGGATGTTCGCGCTCGGCATGGTGCAGAAGCTGCCCTGCTACGACTGGGCGTGGTTCCGAGGCGCCGGGTCCCAGTACACCCACGCCTGCTACTCCGACATCCCGCACCTCTTCGTCGCTCGCGGCTTCGCCGACGGCCTCACCCCGTACTTCGACCGCCTGCCGGGAGACATGGAGTACCTCGAGTACCCCGTGCTCACCGGCCTGTTCATGGAGGTCGCGTCCTGGCTGACCCCCGGCGGCGGCTCCATGCAGCACCGCGAGCAGATGTACTGGATGGTCAACGCCGGGATGCTGATGAGCTGCGCCGCGGTCATCGCCGTGTGTGTCGCCCGCACCCACCGCCGCCGGCCCTGGGACGCCCTTCTCTTCGCCCTCGCGCCCGCCTTCGCGCTCACCGCGACGATCAACTGGGACCTGCTGGCCATCGCCCTGACCGCCGCGGCCATGCTCATGTGGTCCCGCGGCCGCACCCTGCTCTTCGGTGTCCTCGTCGGCCTGGCCACCGCCGCGAAGCTCTACCCCGTCCTGCTCCTCGGGGTCCTGTTCGTGCTGTGCTGGCGGGCCGGGAAGTGGCGGGCGTTCGGTACGGCCGCCCTCGGGGCTGCCGCCTCCTGGCTCGTGGTGAACCTGCCCGTCATGCTGCTCGCCTGGGACGGCTGGAAGAAGTTCTACACCTTCAGCCAGGAGCGCCCCATCGACTTCGGTTCGGTGTGGCTGCTCATTTCCCAGCGCTCCGGCAACCCCCTGAACGACGCCAACACCTACGCCACGGGCCTGACGCTGCTGCTGTGCGCGGGCATCGGCCTGCTCACTCTCACCGCGCCCCGCCGCCCGCGCTTCGCGCAGCTGGCGTTCCTGGTCGTGGCCGCGTTCATCCTGGCCAACAAGGTGTACTCGCCGCAGTACGTGCTGTGGCTCATCCCGCTCGCGGCGCTGGCCCGGCCGCGCTGGCGGGACTTCCTCATCTGGCAGGCCACCGAGGTCGTGTACTTCCTCGGGATCTGGTTCTACCTGGCCTACACGACCAGCGGCGACAAGCACCAGGGCCTGCCCACGGAGGGCTACCAGCTGGCCATCGCCGCCCATCTGCTCGGCACGCTCTACCTGTGCGCGGTCGTCGTGCGCGACATCCTGATGCCCGAGCGGGACGTCGTTCGCCGCGACGGGTCGGACGACCCCTCCGGCGGTGTCCTCGACGGGGCCGAGGACGTGTTCGTGCTCTCGGACGCAGCGAGGGCGCCGCAGGAAGCGGCGCCCTCGGAAGGACAGCGGGTCAGCTGGGGCAAGGCACCCGTCGACTGACGGCCTCGGGCCGGGCCGGGCGTGACCCGGCCCGGCCCGGATCAGGCGTCGACGATCCGGTCGAACTGCGTCGTCGTGTGGCGCAGGTGTGCCACGAGCTCGTCGCCGACCTGGGGCTCGGGCGCGTCCGACGGCACGAACAGGATCGAGACCTGCATGTGCGGCGGCTCGGCGAACCAGCGCTGCTTGCCCGCCCACACGAAGGGCGAAAGGTTCCGGTTCACGGTGGCCAGGCCGGCCCGGGCCACGCCCTTGGCCCGCGGCATGACACCGTGCAGGGCCTTGGGAGCCTCCAGGCCCACTCCGTGGGAGGTGCCGCCCGCCACCACGACGAGCCAGCCGTCCGAGGCGGCCTTCTGCTGCCGGTAACCGAACCGGTCGCCCTTGGCGACCCGGGTGACGTCCAGGACGCTGCCGCGGTACTCCGTCGCATCGTGGTCCCCCAGCCACAGCCGAGTACCGATGCGCGCCCGGAAGCGGGTCTGCGGGAACTGCTGCTGCAGCCGGGCCAGGTCCGCGGACTTCAGGTGGCTGACGAACATGGTGTGCAGCGGCAGGCGGGCCGCGCGCAGCCGGTCCATCCAGCCGATGACCTCCTCGACCGGGTCCGAGCCGTCCGGGCGGTCCAGCGGCAGGTGGAGGGCGAAGCCCTCCAGCCGCACGTCCTCGATCGCCGCGTGCAGCTGGCCCAGGTCCTGCTCGGAGATGCCGTGGCGGCGCATCGAGCTCATGCACTCGATGACCACGCGGGCGCCGACCAGGCCGCGGACCCCGTCCAGCGAGGCCACGGAGCGGATCACCCGGTCCGGCAGCGGGACCGGGTCCTCACCGCGCCGGAACGGGGTGAGGACGAGCAGATCGCCGCTGAAGAGGTCCTTTATGGCCGCAGCCTCGTACGTCGTGCCGACGGCGAGGATGTCCGCGCCCAGGCGGGTCGCCTCCTCGGACAGCCGGTCGTGGCCGAAGCCGTAGCCGTTGCCCTTGCAGACCGGGATCAGTCCGGGGAACTGGTCCTGGATCTGCTTGTGGTGCGCACGCCAGCGCGCGGTGTCGACGTAGAGCGTGAGCGCCATGCCCGTCCGGAGCCTCTCTGGAATGGCTGCGTGAAGCAGCGGTGCGAAGGTGGGGTGCAGCCGGTCAGCGACGCGACATGTAGATGTCGAGCGCCTTGTGCAGCACCTTGTTGAGCGGGAAGTCCCACTCGCCGACGTACTCGACGGCCTCGCCGCCCGTACCGACCTTGAACTGGATCAGGCCGAACAGGTGGTCGTTCTCGTCCAGCGTGTCACTGATGCCGCGCAGGTCATAGACGCTCGCGCCCAGCGCGTACGCGTCGCGCAGCATGCGCCACTGCATCGCGTTGGAGGGCCGCACCTCCCGCTTGTGGTTGGCGGAGGCGCCGTACGAGTACCAGACGTGCTGGCCGACGGTGATCATGGTTGCTGCGGCCAGCGCCTCGCCCTCGTGCTGGGCGATGTAGAGCCGCATCCGGTTCGGGTCCTCGGCGTTGAGGGCCGTCCACTGGCGCTGGAAGTAGCTGAGCGGGCGCGGGCGGAACTTGTCGCGCTCGGCCGTGATCTCGTACAGGTGCTGCCAGGTGGCCAGGTCGTCGTAGCCGCCCTGGACGACCTCGACGCCCGCCTTCTCGGCCTTCTTGATGTTGCGGCGCCACAGCTGGTTGAAGCCCTTGAGGACGTCGTCCAGCGAGCGGTTGGCGAGCGGCACCTGGAAGACGTAGCGGGGCTGGACGTCGCCGAAGCCGGCGCCGCCGTCCTCGCCCTGCTGCCAACCCATGCGGCGCAGCTTGTCGGACACCTCGAAGGCGCGCGGCTCGATGTGCGAAGGCTCCACGTCGCGCAGGCGCTTGACGTTCGGGTCCTGGATGCCGCCCTTGATGGCGGCGGAGTTCCAGCGCCGGATGACGACGGGCGGGCCCATCTTCACGGTGAAGGCGCCCTGGCGCTTGAGGTGCGCCAGCATCGGCTGCAGCCACTCCTCCAGGTTGGGGGCGAACCAGTTGATGACGGGGCCCTCGGGCAGGTAGGCGAGGTACCGCTTCACCTTGGGCAACTGGCGGTACAGCACGAGTGCGGCACCAATGAGTTCGTCGTTCTCGTTGAACCATCCGAGGTTCTCGGACCGCCACTCGTTCTTCACGTCGGCCCACGCCGGGACCTGGCAGTGGCTAGCCGAGGGCAGGCTCTGGAGATAACCCAGATGCTGCTCTCGGCTGATGGTCCTCAGGGACAGGCTCATGCGGGGCGTCTCCTCCGGCGGCTTCGCTGGCTATGGCGCGAAGCCTACTGCGACAAGGGCGCCACCCTTCTGGGGGACGGGCCGTATCAGGGCCGGTCGGAGGGTGGACGCCCTGTCGCGGAGGTGCCCCGGTCAGCCCAGAAGGCCGCCGAAGAGGCCGCCGTGGGCCATGCCGAGATAGAAGCCGAGGCCGGATGCGCCAAGGCCGATGATCAGCGCGAAGCGCTCGCGCGTCGTTTCCGAGACGAATTGTCCGTACGCGCCGGTCAGGATCCCGACCAGCCCGGTCCACGACGTGATCAGGTGCAGGTTGTCGAAGAATGCTGTGATGCATGCCACGGCGCCGCAGATGAGCGTGATCGCCATCAGGGTGTCCTGCAGCGGATGGGGCTTGCCGTCGGTCGCGAGGAGCGAGATGGAGGGCTGGGAGCGCATTGCCTGTGCCATCGGAAGGCACCTCCTGGCTGAAGCAGACCGGTGCTGCGGGCCTGCCTCCGGGCCGGGGGCATAGCACCGAGCACACCCGATGCCTACAGATTGTGGCCCCCCTGCGCCGGATTTCAACCGGAAGGAGGCGGCGGGGTAGTCTGTACGGTCTGCGCGGTGTCTGCTCTCAGGCGCCGTGCGGCACGCATCACGACCCTCCTGCCACGGAACGACCGTGGCCGCTGAGTCCAAAGGAGGTGGGTTCCACATGCGTCACTACGAAGTGATGGTCATCCTCGACCCCGATCTCGAGGAGCGCTCTGTCGCCCCCCTGATCGAGAACTTCCTCTCCGTGGTCCGCGAGGCCAACGGAAAGGTCGAGAAGGTCGACACCTGGGGCCGTCGTCGTCTCGCTTACGAGATCAAGAAGAAGCCCGAGGGCATCTACTCGGTCATCGACCTGCAGGCCGAGCCCGCGGTCGTCAAGGAGCTCGACCGCCAGATGAACCTGAACGAGTCGGTTCTCCGGACCAAGGTCCTTCGCCCCGAGACCCACTGAACTTCGGTTCAGCGGTAATCGGGTTCGAGTAGCACAGCAGCCAGCAGCACATCCCCGCCGAGAGGTTCATCCATGGCAGGCGAGACCGTCATCACGGTCGTCGGCAATCTCGTCGACGACCCCGAGCTGCGCTTCACCCCCTCGGGTGCGGCGGTCGCGAAGTTCCGTGTCGCGTCCACCCCCCGCACCTTCGACCGTCAGACCAACGAGTGGAAGGACGGCGAGAGCCTGTTCCTTACCTGCTCGGTGTGGCGGCAGGCGGCGGAGAACGTCGCCGAGTCCCTCCAGCGGGGCATGCGCGTCGTCGTGCAGGGCCGGCTGAGGCAGCGGTCGTACGAGGACCGTGAGGGTGTCAAGCGCACGGTCTTCGAGCTGGACGTCGAGGAAGTCGGTCCCAGCCTGAAGAACGCCACGGCCAAGGTCACCAAGACCACCGGCCGCGGTGGCCAGGGTGGGTACGGCGGCGGCCAGCAGGGCGGCGGCGGCTGGGGCGGAGCCCCCAGCGGCGGTCCGCAGGGCGGCGGAGGTCCCTCCGACGACCCGTGGGCGTCCAGCGCGCCGGCCGGTGGCGGCCAGCAGGGCGGCGGCGGTGGCTGGGGTGGAAACTCCGGCGGCGGCTACTCGGACGAGCCTCCCTTCTAGGGAAGCTCGCACCCCCACTTCTTGATCACACAGGAGAGACACCATGGCGAAGCCGCCTGTGCGCAAGCCGAAGAAGAAGGTCTGCGCTTTCTGCAAGGACAAGACCGCGTACGTGGACTACAAGGACACGAACATGCTGCGGAAGTTCATTTCCGACCGCGGCAAGATCCGTG
Organism: Streptomyces pallidus (ex Mingjun et al. 2026); assembly: GCF_051550185.1. Taxonomy (NCBI): domain Bacteria; kingdom Bacillati; phylum Actinomycetota; class Actinomycetes; order Kitasatosporales; family Streptomycetaceae; genus Streptomyces; species Streptomyces pallidus (ex Mingjun et al. 2026). The sequence continues at coordinate 4,022,248 of NZ_CP196181.1, forward strand.
CCCGCCGCGTTACCGGCAACTGCACGCAGCACCAGCGTGACGTCGCCACGGCCGTGAAGAACAGCCGTGAGATGGCGCTGCTGCCCTACACGTCCACCGCGCGATAAGGAAAGGGTGACCGACTAATGAAGATCATCCTGACCCAGGAGGTCTCGGGCCTCGGTGCCGCCGGCGACGTCGTTGACGTCAAGGACGGTTACGCTCGCAACTACCTGGTCCCGCGCGGTTTCGCGATCCGCTGGACCAAGGGTGGCGAGAAGGACGTGGCGCAGATCCGCCGCGCCCGCAAGATCCACGAGATCGCGACCATCGAGCAGGCCAACGAGGTCAAGGCCCAGCTCGAGGGCACGAAGGTCCGTCTGGCCACCCGTTCGGGTGACGCCGGCCGCCTCTTCGGCTCCGTGACCCCGGGTGACATCGCCACGGCGATCGAGGCTTCCGGTGGTCCGAAGGTCGACAAGCGCCGCGTGGAGCTGGCTGCCCCGATCAAGACCCTCGGTTCGTACCAGGTCTCCGTGCGTCTGCACGCCGAGGTCGCCGCGAACGTGGGCGTCGAGGTCGTCGCCGCCTAAGTGCTGCGTATGAAGGGCCGCACCCTGCCGGGTGCGGCCCTTCGTCGTTGGTGCGGCCGTCGGGAAGCCGTGTTTCACGTCGGGCACGGTGTTTCACGTGAAACACGGGACCCCGCGAGGCCATGTTCCACGTGCACCGCGGGCCCCGTCCTCAGCGGATCGCCCCGGCGACGGCCCAGCGGCCGGAGCGGGCGCGCAGCTGGAGGGTCACCAGCCGGACCAGCATCATCAGGGTCATGGCCCACCACAGGGCCGTCAGCCCGCCGCCGATGGCCGGCACGAGCAGGGCGGCCGGGGCGAACACGGCCAGCGTCGTCAGCATCGCCCAGGCCAGATAGCGTCCGTCGCCCGCACCCATCAGGACCCCGTCGAGGACGAAGACCACCCCGGCGACGGGCTGGGACACGGCCACGACCAGCAGAGCAGGGAGCAGGGCCTCCTTCACCACCAGGTCGGTGGTGAACAGGGGCACGATCAGGGGACGGGCCACGGCCACCAGGGCGCCGAGGACGGCGCCGGACACGATCCCCCACTGCACCATGCGGCGGCAGACGGCTTTGGCGCCCGCGATGTCGCCGGCTCCCAGGTATCGGCCGATGATCGCCTGTCCGGCGATGGCGATCGCGTCCAGAGCGAAGGCGAGCAGGCTCCACAAGGCGAGCAGGATCTGGTGGGCGGCGATGTCCGCGTCACCGAGCCGGGCGGCCACGGCGGTCGCGATCATCAGGACGGCACGCAGGGACAGGGTGCGGATCAGTAGCGGTACGCCGGCCTGGGCGCAGGCCCGGATGCCTGCCACGTCGGGGCGCAGCGAGGCTCCGTGCTGCCGGGCCCCGCGGACCACCACGAAGAGATAGGCGGCTGCCATGGCGCACTGCGCGGCGACCGTGCCCCAGGCGGAGCCAGCGATGCCGAGGCCGGCCCCGTAGACCAGAGCGACGTTGAGGCCGGCGTTGAGGGCGAAGCCGGCCACGGCCACGTAGAGCGGTGTACGGGTGTCCTGGAGTCCGCGGAGGACCCCCGTGGCCGCGAGGACGACGAGCATGGCGGGGATGCCGAGCACCGAGATCCGCAGGTACGTGATCGCGTAGGGGGCGATGGTGTCGGAGGCCCCGAAGGCCGAGACGAGCCAGGGCGCCGTGGGGAGCGTGACGGCGACGACGGCGGCGCCCAGCAGGAGGGCGAGCCAGATGCCGTCCATGCCCTGCCGGATGGCGGCCCCCAGGTCGCCCGAACCGACGCGGCGGGAGACGGCCGCGGTGGTGGCGTAGGCGAGGAACACGAACACGCTGGCGGCGGTCGTCAGCAGAGCGGCGGCGACACCGAGCCCGGCCAGCTGGGAGGTGCCGAGGTGCCCCACGATGGCGCTGTCGGCCAGCACGAAGAGGGGTTCCGCGACGAGCGCTCCGAAGGCCGGTAGGGCGAGAGCGAGGATCTCTCGGTCGTGCCGTCCCGGTGCAGCCTTCGGTGTGTCCAGGGCCTGTGTCATGCGCCCAATCTAATCTTCCACAGGTAACAGACACAACACTGTTATGGGGCTTACTGAACGATCGGTTCCGGCGCGCGTGACACCCTGTCGGAGGCGATCTCGGGGCTGTGACGAAGAAATTTCTCCCCCACAGGCGGTGGAGGAAGAATGTGCAGGTCAGGCATGGAGATTGGGTGCGTCAGGTGATTTTGTCCACAGCGTCGTCCCCTGGTCCGTGCACAGCTTCGGACGAGTTACCCACAGCATTGGGTCCGTCGTCCACATCTCATCCACACAGCCTGTGGATAACAAGATTGGCTGACGTCGCTCCCGGCCCTACCGTTGTGCGTTGCCCGACCGGCCGACCGCCGACTCGGGTGTCCCAAATGTCAGGGCCGTGCCGCGGAGCGAGCGGCACGGTGAGGTCCGCATTGCGGACGTGAGGAGGCGGGCCGGTGAGTATGCCCGAGCCCATGGACGACCCCTGGGCCGACAACGGTCCGGGTGACCGTCTGCCCACCCGCTCGCGCCGCGGGGCCGACAGCCGGGGCCGCGGGGACGAGCAGCACGAACGGGGCCGCGAGGGCGGCTCCTGGGACGGCGGCGGCTTCGAGCGGGTTCCGCCGCAGGACCTCGACGCCGAACAATCGGTGCTCGGCGGCATGCTGCTGTCCAAGGACGCCATCGCCGACGTCGTAGAGATCATCAAGGGGCACGACTTCTACCGGCCCTCGCACGAGACCATCTACCAGGCCGTCCTCGACCTCTATGCCAAGGGCGAGCCCGCCGACCCGATCACGGTCGGCGCCGAGCTGACCCGGCGCGGCGAGATCGGCAAGGTTGGCGGCGTCTCGTACCTGCACACGCTGGTCCAGTCGGTGCCCACTGCCGCCAACGCCTCGTACTACGCGGAGATCGTCCACGAGCGCGCCGTCCTGCGCCGCCTCGTCGCCGCCGGTACGAAGATCACGCAGATGGGATACGCGGCGGACGGCGACGTCGACGAGATCGTCAACAGCGCCCAGGCCGAGATCTACGCCGTCACCGAGCAGCGGACCTCCGAGGACTACCTGCCCCTCGGCGACATCATGGAGGGCGCGCTCGACGAGATCGAGGCCATCGGCTCGCGCAGCGGCCAGATGTCCGGTGTCCCGACCGGGTTCACCGACCTCGACTCGCTCACCAACGGCCTGCACCCGGGCCAGATGATCGTCATTGCGGCCCGACCCGCCATGGGCAAGTCGACGCTCGCGCTGGACTTCGCACGTGCCTGCTCCATCAAGAGCAACCTGCCGAGCGTGATCTTCTCCCTCGAAATGGGGCGCAACGAGATCGCGATGCGCCTGCTGTCCGCAGAGGCCCGCGTTGCCCTGCACCACATGCGCTCCGGCACCATGACGGACGACGACTGGACCCGGCTGGCCCGCCGCATGCCGGACGTCTCCGCCGCCCCGCTGTACATCGACGACTCCCCCAACCTGTCGATGATGGAGATCCGGGCGAAGTGCCGGCGCCTGAAGCAGCGCAACAACCTGGCCCTCGTGGTCATCGACTACCTCCAGCTGATGCAGTCGGGCGGCTCCCGCCGGCCCGAGAGCCGTCAGCAGGAGGTCTCGGACATGTCCCGAAACCTCAAGCTGCTGGCCAAGGAACTCGAGGTGCCGGTGATCGCACTGTCCCAGCTGAACCGTGGTCCCGAACAGCGCACCGACAAGAAGCCGATGGTCTCCGACCTGCGTGAGTCGGGCTCGATCGAGCAGGACGCCGACATGGTGATCCTGCTGCACCGCGAGGACGCGTACGAAAAGGAGTCGCCGCGCGCGGGCGAGGCCGACCTGATCGTGGCCAAGCACCGAAACGGCCCCACGGCGACGATCACGGTCGCCTTCCAGGGCCACTATTCGCGCTTCGTGGACATGGCCAACACGTAGCATCCGGGCATGAACGCCCTGCCTGAAGACCAGGACCTGCTTCCCTCCACCCGGCGTGCCCTCGGGCACCGGATCGCCGTCGCCCAGAACGAAGGCCGCGCGCCTTCGGTCGTCGCCGCTGTGGCGCGGGGAGGCGCCCTGGTCTGGGAAGGGTCCCGTGGCTCGGCCGACGGGCACGGCCTCGACGGGAACGTGCAGTACCGGATCGGGTCGATCACCAAGACCTTCACGGCCGTTCTGGTGATGCGGTTGCGCGACGAGGGACTGTTGGCACTCGAAGACCCTCTGGAGAAGCACCTACCGGGGACCGGCGTCGGAGAAGTGACCATCCGACAGCTACTCGCCCACACGGGCGGGTTGGCCGCTGAGACGCCCGGTGCGTGGTGGGAGCGGAGTTCCGCCTCCCTGCGCTCGGAACTCTCGGACGTCCTGGGAGAGGAGCCGCTCCTCTTCGAGGCGGGCCGGCGCCACCACTACTCCAACCCCGGCTACACGCTGCTGGGCGCACTTGTCGCCGCCGTGCGCGGCAAGGCCTGGGAAGAGGTGCTGCGCACCGAGGTGCTGGAGCCGCTGGGGCTGGACCGGACGACGGTTCAGGCGCAGGCGCCGTACGCGGACGGCTGGGCCGTCCATCCGTGGGCCGACGTGCTGCTGCCCGAACCGTCGGAGGACCTGGGCCTGATGGCGTCGGCAGGACAGCTGTGGTCCACCACCCGGGACTTGGCGCGGTTCGGGCGGTTCCTGCTGCACGGGGACGAGCAGGTGCTCGACATGGAATCCGTGCGGGAGATGGCCGCCGCGGCGGCGCCCGCCGAGCCGGGACTCGCCGAGTTCGGCTACGGGCTGGGCATGCAGCTGACGGAGAGCAGCGGTCGGCGGCTCGTGGGGCATTGCGGCTCGCTGCCCGGCTTCGTCGCGGGGCTCTGGCTGAACCAGGCCGAGGACGTGGTGGCCGTCGTGCTGGCGAACTGCACGTCGGGGCTGCCGGCCGGGTCCTTGGCCGCGGACCTGCTGACCATCGTCGCTGACGCCGAACCGCTGTTCCCCGAGCCGTGGAGGCCCTTCACGGAGGCGGACCCGGCGGCACTGGAACTGTGCGGGCCCTGGTACTGGGGGCCGGCGCCGCACGTGGTCCGGCTTCGGTCGACCGGGGAGCTGGAACTGGGTCCTGCGGGCGCCCTGGGCCGGGCGGCCCGGTTCCGAGCAGAGCCGGACGGCAGCTGGCGGGGCCTGAACGGCTACTACGCGGGGGAGACGCTGCGGGCGGTCCGGCGGCCCGACCGCTCGGTGAGCCACCTCGACCTGGGGTCGTTCGTGTTCACCCGGCAGCCCTACGACACCGAGGCTCCGGTACCGGGCGGGGTGGACCCGCAGGGCTGGCGGGGGATCGGGCCGGGCCCGGTCGGCCCGGCCCGCCGTTCGACCAGAGCGTGAGCTGGAAGCTGATGTGGGATGCGGTGAATCCGAGCCGCTCGTAGAAGCGGTGGGCCTCGGTACGGGTCACGTCGGAGGTGGGCTGGACCAGATGGCAGTTTTGGGAGGGGCTCCTCTCTCAGCCGGCGGCCACGGTGAGCGGAGCCCAGCGCCTGGTCCAATCGCCGGGGAGCCCGGGGATGTCTCGGGTCATGACAGCGTTGAAGGCGACGGATTCCAGACCGCGCTCCTTGAGCCAGCTGACGAACCCCTCGTGGCGGACGTCGACATCCGTGCGCAGGGGCCTGCGGGTGGTGGCGGCGAGGGTGGTGACGAGGGCCTGAGCGCAGACGGTGTCGCGGGCGACCAGCGGGCCGATCACATGCGTCTCCATATTGGGCCAGATGGCGGCGTACCCAGTGAGGTGGCCCGCGCGGTCCTCGGCGATCAGGAGCCGGTCCGCAAAGGCAGGGAGCCTCGTGATCAGGTGGGTCCGGTCGGCTCCGAACACCTCGGCGTCCAGGCGGAGGATTCGTGCGATGTCTTCGGCAGCGGCGGGCCGGACCGTGCTGCCGCCCGGCTCCGGGGTTGCGGCATCTGGGCGGAAGGAGCCCAGGAGCATCTCGGCCCGGCCCGTTGCAGTGAAGCCGAGCTCCTCGTAGAGGGGGCGGCCGTAGGGGGTGGCGTGAAGGGTGAGCGGGACACCGTTGAGGACGTCGTCGCAGAGGTGCTTCATCAGGTGGCGACCCAGCCCCTGACGGGCGTACCGATCGGCCACGAGGACCATGCCGATGGCGGCCAGCTCGGGCTTGTCGTAGGTCTGCCCGTAGGAGGTGACGACACAGGCGGCGGCAAGCCCCCGCCCGTCCGGGGCGTCGACTCCGTAGCCCTTGCCTGCGGCGAGGAGCAAGCCCCACTTGTGGTCCTCGCGTGGCCACCCGCGGTCTTGGGACAGGTTGGCGCAGTGACGGAGATCTTCCACCGTCAGTGCACGGATCGGCAGGTCGGTGAGGTGTGGTGGTGTCACGGGCTCAGATTGGATCATCAGCGGGGAGGCGTCCAGGGGAATTCGGGCGATGTTCGGCGTTGATCGGTCTGATGTTTCACGTGAAACCGCACGATGTTTCACGTGAAACCAGAACCGCGGTTTCACGTGAAACACACCGTTTCACGTGAAACCAGCGGCTAGCCTCCCCTGACATGACCTTGTTGCACCTCTTCGACCTCGACGGCACTCTGATGTACGGCTCGGCAGCGACGGTGGAGATCTCCCGGCAGCTCGGCCTGAGCGCGGAGATCGCCGAGTTGGAGCGGGCGTTCGGAGCCCGAGAGATCGACCCGCCGGAGTTCTCGGTGGCGGCCCATGCGTTGTGGGCCGGACTGACTCCCGCCCATGTCCGGGACGCCTTCGACGGCGCTCCCTGGCTGGCCGGGATCCGCGAGGTGTGGCAGGAGATCCGGGAGCGGGGCGACTACTGCGCGGTCATCTCGCTCTCGCCGTCGTTCTTCGTGGAGCTGCTGCTGGAGTGGGGTGCACACGCAGCCCACGGCTCGCTGTTCCCCGAGGTCCCGTTCACCCGCCCCGTCGACGTGACCGGAATCCTGACACCGAAGGACAAGGTCACCGTGGCCGACCGGCTGTGCTCCCGGTTCGGGGTCGAACGCGCGGACTGCGTGGCGTACGGCGATTCGGTGACCGATGAGGTGCTCTTCGAGGCGGTGCCGGTATCGGTGGCGGTCAATGCCCGGCCCGCCCTGGCCGAGCGCGCCACGCACGTGTACGAAGGGCGGGACCTGCGCGATGCATACCAGCTCGTTGCCGCGGCGCGCCCGGGAGTTGATGCATCTTAAGAGGAAAGTGGGTTCGAAACGCGGGATTTCTCCATTCCCCCGCGAGTGTCTGGGTCGGCTGGCAGTCTGTGAGCCCCGGAACCACGGATTCGAAGGCCGTGGCGTGCTTACCGACCGAGATGCTCGAAGCGAGGCACCGCATGGACGCTCCGCCCACCAGATCGGCCAGAGGGACGGTCCGGATACCGTCCGGGGACAGCCTGGCCGAGCCCTCCCCGGACGCGGTGCTCATCCGCCGGACGCTGGAGGAGATCGCACCCATCGCTGACCGGGTGACCTCCTACTTCTACGCCCTGGTGTTCGCCGGGCACCCGGAAGTGCGGGGCATGTTCCCGGCCGCGATGGACGCCCAGCGTGACAGGCTGCTGAAGGCGCTGCTCACCGCGGCCGAACACATCGACGACCCTCATGTCCTCACGCCGTACCTCCAGCGGTTGGGCACGGGGCACCGCAAGTACGGCACGCTCGCCGGCCACTATCCGGTGGTCGGCGAGGCCCTCATCGGAGCGCTCTCGCGGTACGCCATGAACACCTGGGGCCCGGAGGCGGAGGCCGCATGGGTGCGGACCTACACCGCCATCTCACAGATCATGATCGATGCCGCCGCCGAGGACGAGCGGAAGTCACCGGCGTGGTGGTACGCCGAGGTGGTCTCCCACGAGCTGCGCACACCCGACATCGCCGTGCTGACCGTCCGCCCCGACCAGCCGTACACCTTCCTCGCCGGCCAGTACACAAGCCTTGAGACGCCGTGGTGGCCACGGGTCTGGCGGCACTACTCCTTCGCCTCGGCCCCGCGCGCGGACGGTCTGCTGTCCTTCCACGTCAAGGCCGTTCCCGCCGGCTGGGTCTCCAACGCCCTCGTACGCCACGCCCGCCCCGGCGACGTACTGCGGCTCGGGCCCCCGGCAGGGTCGATGGTGGTGGACCACAGCACCGACAACGGAATGCTGTGCCTGGCCGGCGGCACCGGCATCGCCCCGATCAAGGCACTGATCGAGGACGTGGCCGTACACGGAGAACGGCGCCCGGTGGAGGTCTTCTTCGGGGCGCGCACCGACGGCGACCTGTACGACAAGGACACCCTGCTGGGGCTGCAACGCTCGCACCCGTGGCTGTCGGTACGCCCGGTCGTCTGCGAGGGCCTGGCAGGACAGCTGCCGCGTGCGGTCGGCCGGCACGGGCCGTGGAGCTCGTACGACGCCTTCGTCTCGGGGCCACCGGCGATGATCCGCAGCGGTGTGGGCGAGCTCCAGCGGATCGGCATTCCCCGCGAGCGGATCCGCTACGACGCGGTCGAGGAGCTGGCGGGCGCCGCCGGCTGAGACCGCCGGGCACCCGCCGTGTGAAGAGCGCCGGATCAGCCCAGGTCGGGAGCGTGCATGGCCCGCACACCCTCGATGTTTCCGTCCAGGTAGTGGCGCAGCGACAGCGGCACGAGGTGGACGGCCGCGATGCCGACCCGGCTGAACGGTACCCGTACGATCTCGTACGTCCCCTCCGGCTGCTCCACCTCAGGGCCGTGCCGCTCGGAGGGATCCATCGAAGCGAGCCGGCAGACGAAAAAGTGCTGGACCTTCACTCCGGTCACTCCCCCGTCGGCGATGTGCTCGACGGTGTCGACGAAGCAGGGCACCACATCGGTGATCTTGGCCCCCAGCTCCTCGTGGACCTCCCGGTGGAGGGCGTCCACGACGGTCTCGTCCGAGGGCTCGACTCCCCCGCCGGGAGTCAGCCAGTAGGGGTCGACGCCGGGCTTGGTGCGTTTGATGAGGATCAGGTCGTCACCGTCGAGCAGGATCGCGCGGGCGGTGCGTTTGACCACGGGACGTTCGGTCATGGGAGAAGAGTGGCCCAGGACTCGCCTTCTGAAACGCGCCACGGGCCGGAACCGGAAGGCTCACCACTGCGCGGCGGCGCGCAGCAGCCGCTCGTGGGCGCGGGAGAGGTGGGCCAGGGAGAGGCTTCCGGCGCGGACGACGAGGAACCAGGTCCGAAGCGGCGGTACCGCGGGCTCCAGCAGGGCCACGACCTGCCCGCTGTCGAGGGCGCTCTGGCACAGGTAGCGGGGCAGGACGGCGAGCCCGGCGCCGGCCCGGACGCATTCGAGTACGGCCCGCAGGTCCGGAACGACCACGGTCGCGGCATCGGGCTGCCGGGTGGTGTCGGGGCGGGTCTCGAAGACGGCGGCCCAGTAGCGGGTGACCAGCGGCAGGCTCTCGTGGACCTCGACGAGCGGAATGCCGTCGAGGGTGGCGGGACCGGTGTCGCGCAGCCGGTCCGGGTCTACGAGGGCGGCCCAGTAGGGCGCGGCGACCAGGACGTGTTCCTCGTCGCACAGGGCGGTGGCGGTGAAGAGTTCGCCGCGGGGGCGGGCGGTGGTGACCACGAGGTCGTGGTGGCCGGTGGCGAGCCCGTCGAGGGTCTCCTCGGCTCGGGTCCGCAGGGTGGTCCGCAGAGTGTGGCCCTGGCCGACGAGCGGGGCGAGGGCGGGCAGGACCCGCAGGCAGAGGAACTCCGGGGGGCCGGCCAGGTGCAGGGTGCGGGACGCACCGGCGGCCTCCCGTTCGGCCTCGGTGATCTGCAGGAGGGCGTCGAGGTGCGGGGCTGCCTTGTGGGCGAGCTCGTCCCCGACGGCGGTGGGGGTGACCCCACGTGCTCGCCGGTGGAACAGGGGGCGGCCCAGCTGGCGTTCGAGGGTGCGGATCTGGGACGTGACGGCGGGCTGGGACAGCCCGAGGAGCGCAGCGGCACGGGTGAACGAGCCGGCCCGGTGTACGGCGACGAAAGTGCGCAGCAGGGCCAGGTCCATGAGGGGCCCCTCTCGGTGGGGACCTTCAACTATAAATATGTCGATAGGCCCCTGTCGTTACCGTGATTGGACTCTGACGCTGGGTCAACTAGCCTTGAGCACGTGGTTCTTCGCGCGGAACCCGGGGCGGTCCGAGCCAGGAGGGGGGAGGCTCGGACCGCCCTTCGCGCGCGGCCGGGGTGCGTCAGCCGCGGCCCTTCCCGGCGGCGTCGAGGGCCCGCAGCACGTCCGCGACCAGGTCCTCGCTGTCCTCGGCGCCGGCGGAGAAGCGGATGAAGCCCTCCGGGACCGGGTCGCCGCCCCACCGCCCGCGCCGCTCCGCGGTGGACCGCACGCCGCCGAAACTGGTGGCGTCCTCGACGAGGTGCAGAGCGGACAGGAACCGCTCGGCGAAGGCGCGGTCGGGCAGCGTGAACGAGACGATCGAGCCGAATCCCCGCATCTGCCGGGAAGCCGTGGCGTGGGCGGGGTCCGAGGGGAGCCCCGGGTGGCGCAGCCTCGCCACCTCGGGGCGGTCGGCCAGGGCCTCCGCGACTGCCAGGGCGTTGGCCCACTGGCGCTGCGCGCGGAGCTGGAGGGTTGCCAGGGAGCGGTGGGCGAGCCAGGCCTCCATGGGCCCCGGGATGGCCCCGACGATCTTGCGCCAGCGGCGGACTCCGGCGGCGAGCTCCGCGTCGCGGCAGACCACGTAGCCCAGGAGGATGTCGCCGTGGCCGGTCAGCCCCTTGGTGCCGCTGGCGACGGAGAAGTCGGCCCCGAGCTCCAGCGGCCGCTGCCCGAGAGGGGTGGCGAGGGTGTTGTCGACGGCGACCAGGGTGCCGCCCGCACGGGCCGCGTCGGCCAGGCGCCGCACGTCGCACACGTCGAGCCCGGGGTTGGACGGCGTCTCGATCCACAGCAGCCGGGCTCCGTCGAGGGCGGCGAGCTGGCCGTCGCCCCCGGTCGGCGCGGTGCGGACGAGGATCCCGTACGCCTCCAGTTGCTCCCGGACCAGCGGCAGTGCCTGGTATCCGTCGTCGGGCAGGACGACGGTGTCGCCGGCGCGGGCCTGCGAGAAGAGGACGGCGGACACGGCGGCCATCCCGGAGGCGAAGACGACGGTGTCCACGTCCTGCCGGCCGGGGGCCTCCAGCTCCCCGATGGCCCGCTCCAACAGGGTCCAGGTGGGGTTGGTGTCCCTGCCGTAGGCGTAAGGGCCGGTGACGTCGCCGGGGAGGTGGAAGTGGGCGGCGAAGACGGGGCCGGGCAGGGGCGGTTCGTTCTTCACCGGCGCGGGCAGGCCGGCGCGCACGGCCCGGGTGCCGTCGCCCGTCTCGTGAGTGCGGTCGGTCACGCGGCGTGCTCCTTCGTCTCCAGTGCCCCCCGTACGGCCTCCAGCAGGCCCGGGCACGCCGCCTCGACGAGCCGCAGGCACTCCTCGAACCCTTCGAGGGAGCCGTAGTAGGGATCGGGTACGTCCGCCCCGGCCGGGGCGGCGGGGTCATAGGAACGCAGCAGCCGGATTTTTGCCGCGTCCTCGGCGGTGGGAGCCATGGCCCGCAGCGCGCGCAGGTGCCCCCCGTCCAGGGCGACGACGAGGTCGAGGGCGGCGAACCACGAGGCGCGGAACTGCCGGGCCCGGTGGTCCTGTGCGTACCCGGCGGCTTCCAGGACGGCGACGGTGCGCGGGTCCGCCCCGTCCCCCTCGTGCCAGCCGTCGGTTCCGGCACTGTCCACGTCGACCAGCCCGTCGAGCCCGGCCTCGGCGACACGCGCACGGAACACGGACTCGGCCATGGGAGAGCGGCATATGTTGCCGGTGCAGACGAAGCACACGCGGTACACGGTCGCTCCGTTCAGTCCTTCTCGGGCAGGGCCATGTTCACGGCCCAGGACACGACGGCGATGATCACGCCGCCGAGCAGCGCGCTCCAGAAGTTGTCCACGTGGAAGCTGAGGTTGAACTGCTGGGCGAGCCATGACGTCAGCAGCAGCATGAGCGCGTTCACGACGAGGGTGAACAGGCCGAGGGTGAGGACGAACAGCGGCAGCGACAGGAGTTTCACCACCGGCTTGACGATGAGGTTCACCAGGCCGAAGACCAGGGCGACCAGGATCAACGTCAGTGTTCGGCGCCCCAGCGGGCTGCCGTCGTCGAGCGTGATGCCCGATACCAGCCAGATGGCCACGGCGAGGGCGGCCGCGTTCGCCAGCGTCTTGACTACGAAATTCGTCATGTGTCTGATCGTGGCAGAGAAGATCCCGGCGGCATATCGGTGGATCTGCCGATCCCGCACCGCGAGAACACGAGGGGCACAACGACGATGAAGGCCTTCCGGCTGGACGAGCTCGAAGCCGAGCGGCTCGCCAACGACGGCGCCTACCTGCAGTTCCTGCGTGAGCGGAACATGTCGGTCGGGCTGTACGCACTCGACGCCGGCCAGAGCGACCCGCAGCAGCCGCACCGCCAGGACGAGGTGTACTTCGTGGTCAGCGGCCGCGCCTCGATCACGGTCGGGGAGGAGACGACGGCCGTGGCCCGCGGCAGCGTCGTCTACGTGCCGGCTGGCGTGCCCCACAAGTTCCACCACATCACCGAGGACCTGAAGGTGCTGGTGGTGTTCTCCCCGCCGGAGGCGTGACCGCGGCCGCCGGGTGGGGGTCGGACCCCCGATCCCCCTAGGGGCCGGATCAGGGGAGTCCGGGGGCTCGCGGGCACCCGGACGCGTGCGGTTCCTCCTAGCATCGGAGGCAGGAAAGAGGACGTCACCGACGGGGACGCGGAAGAGGAAGAGGTCGAGGACATGGACGGCATCCGAGAGACATTCGCAGGTATGCCCTGGTGGGTGAAGTGGGTCGCGATCCCGCTTCTGGTGCTCTTCGTCTTCGGCGGCGTCATCACGAGCATCCTCGGTGCCCTGATCGGGTTCGCCTTCAAGCTGCTGCTCTTCGTCGCCCTGGTCGGCGGCCTGGTCTTCCTGGTGAAGAAGTTGGGTGGTAGCAGCGCGAAGTCCTCGTCCCGCGAGTGGTAGCGGGCGGGTACGGGCCCCGCTCGGGGCCGCCCGGGGATTAACCCGGGTGGCCTAACGCGGGGCTCGACGCCGCTCACCGGGCGGGACGCGGTCGCTAAAGTGCAACCTGCGCCGTCCCCCTGGGTGCGAACGCTGGTACGGCCGCTCCGACCTTCGGCCTTGCCCCGCAGGAACGAGCACGGCCCCAGGACCCGCGGCATGTGCGGGGGCGGCCCCCGCAGGGCGGGCCCCACAGCCCGCCGCCACGCCTGGGGGTGAGTCCTTGTCTCCGGTTCACAATGCCGGTGTGCCGACACTGATCGGTTCGGTGCAGCGGGCGTTGAGGCTGCTCGAAGCGGCCGGCTCCCATAGTGGGGGAGCCCCGGCGAAACAACTGGCGCGCGAGGCCGGGCTCCCCCTTCCCACCGCGTACCACCTGCTGCGGACGCTCACGCACGAGGGATACCTCCGCCGCGAGGGCGGCGTCTTCGTCCTCGGGGACGCGGCCGGACGGCTGGCGGCCGGCGGATTGCAGCAGAAACGTCGCACCATGATCCGGGATTCGCTCGCGCACTTCCGCGACGCGGTCGGGGCACCCGTCTACTTCGCGGTTTTCCGCGAGGGTGAAATCGAGGTCGTGGGCGTATCGGACACCCCGGCGGACCCGGCCGTCGAGGAGTGGGCCGACTTCAGGGCGACCGGCCACGCGCACGCGATCGGGCAGTGCCTGCTGGCCCAGCTCGACGAGGAGACGCGCCGGGAGTACTACGACCGCCATCCCGTCGAGGCCATCACCCCGTACACCGTGCGGGACCAGCGCGCCCTGGAACAGAAGATCGGTTCGTTGGGGCGGATGGAGCCCGTGACCGAGCGTCAGGAGTACGCGCTGGGCACGGTGTGCGCCGCGATCCCGATCACTGCCGGAGACACCGCCGCCACGATGGCCATTTCTCTCCCTTTCCATCAGTGCGAAAGACTGCCATGGGTAGTCGATCGACTACGGAGTGAAGTAGGCGCGCTGTTGAGTACTCTCTCCTTCTCTATCAGTATCTGAAAACTCACTCCTTGTGATCCGCTAGCGCTTCCACCAATCTTGTCAAGGGGGTCCCGGGGGGTCATTCCTGGCCACTTCCACAACAGCGGGGTAGGCAATGCGCGAGTCGGTACAGGCAGAGGTCATGATGAGCTTCCTCGTTTCGGAGGAGCTCTCGTTCCGGATCCCGGTGGAGCTCCGGTACGACGCCGGCGACCCGTACGCGGTACGGCTGACCTTCCACCTCCCCGGAGACGCGCCGGTGACCTGGGCCTTCGGGCGGGAGCTCCTGCTCGACGGCATCAACAAGCCGTGCGGGGAGGGCGATGTCCACGTCGCCCCGACCTCGGCCGAGGAACTGTCCGACGTCCACATCCGGCTCCAGGTCGGCAGCGACCGCGCCCTCTTCCGGGCCGGTGCCGCGCCGCTCGTCGCCTTCCTCGACCGCACCGACCGGCTGGTTCCGCTGGGCCAGGAGCGCAGCCTCGGCGATTTCGAGCTGAGCCTCGACGAGGCCCTCGACAGGATCCTCGGCGAGTCCCGGCAGAACGAGCAGAACGCCGGCTGACGGCCCGGTTCAGCGCTTGCGCCTGCGACCCCGTCCGCCCCGGCTCCCACGGCCGGCGCCCGGGGCCGCCGCCGTACCGGTTGCCGCAGCCGTCGGCCGGTCTGCGGACACCACCAGCGCTGCGAGCACCGTCGTCACGGGCACCGAGGCCACCAGGCCGATCGAGCCCACCAGGGTCCGGACGATCTCGACCGCGACGAGCTCGCTGTTGGCCACCGCGCCCACGCTGCTGTTCGCGATCGAGAACAGCAGCAGCAGGGGCAGGGCCGCGCCGGCGTAGGCCAGCACCAGGGTGTTGACGACGGACGCGATGTGGTCGCGGCCGATACGGATGGCCGCGCGGTACAGCGCCCGCGGCCCCATCGCCGGGTCGGCGTGGTGGAGTTCCCAGACCGCCGAGGTCTGGGTGACCGTCACGTCGTCGAGCACGCCGAGTGACCCGATGATGATGCTGGCGAGCAGCAGACCGCTCATGTCGATGTCCGGGTACAGCCCGTGGATCAACCCGGTGTTGTCGTCGGTGTTGCCGGTGAGGAACGCCCAGTCGATGAACACCGAGCCCAGGAGCCCGATCAGCAGCAGCGAGACGAGCGTGCCGAGGACCGCGACGGAGGTGCGGGCGGTCAGCCCGTGGCACAGGTAGAGCGCGATCAACATGATCGCACTGGCCCCGATGACCGCGACGAGCAATGGGTTGGAGCCCTGCAGGATCGCCGGCAGGATGAACAGGGTCAGCACGGCGAAGCTGATGGCGAGGGCGATCAGCGCGAACAGGCCGCGCATCCGCCCCACCAGGACCACCACCACGGCGAAGATGCCGGCCAGCACCGCCAGCGGGATCTTGCGGTTCACGTCGATGACGGAGTACTGCAGGTCCCGGGGAGCGTCGGGTGCGTAGGCCACGACCACCTCCTGACCGTCCTCCAACTGTCGGGGCGCCCCCGGCTGGACGATCTCGAAGAAGGTGCGGCCCTTGTCGCGGCCGGTGCCCACCTCGACGGTGGCCTTCTTGCACTGGCCGTTCTGCGCGGCCTGCGCCTCGCGGCCCTCCGGGGCGGAGGGGTTGGCCGTGGGCGGCACCTGAGAGGCGTTCACGGATTTGCAGTCGACCCGTTCGAGTGCGACGACCCGGCCCTGCTCGGTCTGGCGGTCGAAGCCCACACCGGAGCGCTCGTGCGGGGGGGCGCCGCCCGGCCACAGCACCGCCATGCCCACGAACACGGCCGTGGCGAAGGGGATCAGTACGGCCGCGATGACCTTGCGCAGGTGCTTCGATACGGGAGCCGCAGGCCCGTGGCCGTGGGAATGGGCATGCCCGTGGCCCTGGCCGTGGTCGGCATGCGCGTGGCCGGTGTGTCCCGTGGGCTCGGCGGGCTCGTCGGGGGGCTGAGTCGAGGACGTCACCGGCTGATCATCGCAAGAGTTGACGGGGCCCACTGTTCAGCACGCCACACATGACGCTAGCGTGGGGGCACCTTTGCACAACGCGGGAGCTCGGAGCACCGGGCTGAGAGGGCGCTGATCACCGTACGCGGCACGACGTGCGTACGGGAGAAGGCTGCGCCGACCGCCGAACCTGTTACCGGGTAATGCCGGCGTAGGGAGATCAGGTCTCATGACCATTCAGGACGCACGCACGCCTGCCGTCGGCCGGGACGCCGACGGCCAGACCGAGCGCCAGCCGGGCTGGCACAAGGGTTACGTGGCGGGCTCTCGCCCCGACATCCGGGTGCCGGTTCGCCAGGTCCACCTCACCAACGGCAAGGACGTGACGCTCTACGACACGTCCGGTCCGTACACCGACCCGCAGGCCGAGACCGACGTCCGCCGCGGCCTGCCTCCGCTGCGCGAGAACTGGATCATCAGCCGCGGCGACACCGAGGAGTACGCGGGCCGTCCCGTGCGCCCCGAGGACGACGGCATCAAGCACACCTCGCCGCGCGGCGGTCTCAAGAACCTCGACGCGGTCTTCCCGGGCCGCCCGCGCCTGCCGCGCCGCGGCCGCGGCGGCCAGGCCGTCACGCAGCTCGCGTACGCCCGTCGCGGTGAGATCACCCCGGAGATGGAGTTTGTCGCGATCCGCGAGAACGTCTCCCCGGAGGTCGTGCGCGAGGAGATCGCCGCAGGCCGCGCCGTGCTGCCCGCGAACGTGAACCACCCGGAGATCGAGCCGATGATCATCGGCAAGAAGTTCCTGGTGAAGGTGAACGCCAACATCGGCAACTCCGCGGTCACCTCCTCCATCGAGGAGGAGGTCGAGAAGATGACCTGGGCCACCCGCTGGGGCGCCGACACGGTCATGGACCTCTCCACCGGTCGCAACATCCACACCACCCGCGAGTGGGTGCTGCGCAACTCCCCCGTCCCGATCGGCACCGTGCCGCTCTACCAGGCACTGGAGAAGGTCGACGGCAAGGCCGAGGAACTGACCTGGGAGATCTACAAGGACACGGTCATCGAGCAGGCCGAGCAGGGCGTCGACTACATGACGGTCCACGCCGGCGTGCTGCTGCCGTACGTCCCGCTGACGGCCCGTCGCAAGACCGGCATCGTCTCGCGCGGCGGCTCGATCATGGCTGCGTGGTGCCTGGCGCACCACAAGGAGAACTTCCTCTACACGAACTTCGAGGAGCTCTGCGAGATCCTCGCGGCGTACGACGTGACGTACTCGCTGGGCGACGGCCTGCGGCCCGGCTCGATCGCGGACGCCAACGACGCGGCGCAGTTCGCCGAGCTGAAGACGCTGGGCGAGCTGAACAAGATCGCGAAGCGGCACGACGTGCAGACCATGATCGAGGGCCCGGGCCACGTCCCGATGCACAAGATCAAGGAGAACATCGACCTCCAGCAGGAGATCTGCGAGGAGGCGCCGTTCTACACGCTCGGCCCGCTGACCACGGACGTCGCCCCGGCGTACGACCACATCACCTCGGGCATCGGCGCGGCGATGATCGCCTGGTGGGGCACGGCGATGCTCTGCTACGTCACGCCCAAGGAGCACCTCGGCCTGCCCAACCGCGACGACGTCAAGACCGGCGTCATCACGTACAAGATCGCCGCACATGCGGCGGACCTGGCCAAGGGACACCCGGGCGCCCAGGAGTGGGACGACGCCCTGTCGGACGCGCGTTTCGAGTTCCGCTGGGAGGACCAGTTCAACCTGGCCCTCGACCCGGACACGGCCCGCGAGTTCCACGACGAGACGCTCCCGGCCGAGCCGGCGAAGACCGCGCACTTCTGCTCCATGTGCGGCCCGAAGTTCTGCTCGATGAAGATCTCTCAGGACATCCGGCGCGAGCACGGCGGTGACCTGAAGGCGGATGAGATCGAGGCGGGCATGGCGGCGAAGTCCGCCGAGTTCGCGGCGACCGGCAACCGGGTCTACCTGCCGATCGCGGACTGACCCGCCGTCCCCGCCGGGCCGGACCCGCGACCCGTATGGGGGGAGTCGCGGGCCCGGCCGACCGGCCACCGGCCCGTAGCAGGCTTGCGCTGGAGTGCACTCCAACTCCTACAGTGCCGCCCCATGACCATGAGATACCGCAGTCTGGGCCGCACCGGCATGGAGGTCAGTGCACACTGCCTCGGGACCATGATGTTCGGGGCGGTGGGGAACCCGGACCACGACGCATGTGTGCGGATCATCCATGCCGCTCTCGACCGGGGCATCAACTTCATCGATACCGCGGACATGTACTCGGCCGGCGAGTCCGAGGAGATCGTGGGCAAGGCCCTCCGCGGCCGTCGCGACGACGTCGTGCTCGCGACGAAGGTCCACTTCCAGATGGGCGAGGGCCGCAACCGCAGCGGGAACTCGCGCCGCTGGATCGTGCGCGCCGTCGAGGACAGCCTGCGCAGGCTGGACACCGAGTGGATCGACCTCTACCAGGTGCACCGACCGGACCCCACGACCGACGTCGAGGAGACCCTGTCGGTCCTCGGTGATCTGGTGCGGGCCGGGAAGATCAGGGCCTTCGGCTGTTCGACGTTCCCCGCTGAGGAGCTCGTCGAGGCGCAGCACGCCGCCGAGCGGCGCGCGCTGCCGAGGTTCCGGACGGAGCAGCCGCCCTACTCGGTCCTCGCGCGGGGCATCGAGGCCGACGTCCTGCCGGTGGCCCAGCGGTACGGGATGGGCGTGCTCACGTGGAGCCCGCTCGCCTCCGGGTTCCTGAGCGGCAGGTACCGCCTCGGCGGGTCCGTCGACCTGACCTCGGGACGGGCCGCACTCACTCCGGCGCGCTTCGACCCGGCGATCCCCGGCAACCTCGCCAAGCTCGAGGCCGTGGAGAAGCTAGTCGAGCTCGCCGACGGCATTGGTTGCACCCTGCCCGAGCTGGCCGTCGCCTTCCCGCTCGCGCACCCGGCCGTCACGTCCGCGATCATCGGTCCGCGGACCATGGAGCAGCTGGAATCGCTGGTCGGGGGCGCCTCGCTGGTGCTCGACGACGCCGCGCTCGACCGCATCGACGAGATCGTGCCTCCCGGGACGAACCTCTACCACCCGGACGGGGTCTGGCGACCGCAGGCACTGGCGGATGCCGCGCTGCGTCGCCGCCCGCTGGGGGACCGCGCCGCCGGGTGACGCCCCCAGACGGGGGCGACACCCCCGGCCAGGTCTGGGGAGTCACACCGCCGCAGCGGGCGATGTTTCACGTGAAACCGGGATGGATGAGCCGCCGCGGTCCAAGGCGTAGCCGCGGTTGGTCTCGGTCTGACGCCGGTAGTTCTCGGGGAGGTCGGGCAGTGCCAGCAGCCGGTCGCAGGCGCGCAGCGAGGCGTTCATGTCCCCCACCCAGTAGGCGGTGATGGAGTGCTCGAAGAGCAGCCCCCACCGGTAGACCCACGGGTGGACGAAGAGGATGTCCGCCGGGGCCGGCCGGTCCAGGACGGCCAGGGTGATTGCGTGCGCGGCGTGGTACCGGCCCAGCAGCCGCAGCCGTGAGGCGAGTTCGTAGCAGGCCTCCAGGCGCGCGGGCCGGAACTCCCAGGCGCGCGTGAGTGCGTCCATCGCGGCAGGCCAGTCGCCCGCATCCGCGTTCAGGACACCGGCTTGGAGGAGCGCGTAGTAGACCTCCTCCTCCCAGCCGCCCATGGCCGCGCGGCGCTCGTAGAGCCGGATTGCTTCCGCGGTGTTCCCCATATCCCGCATGGTCTGCGCGAGGTAGAAGACCGTCCGGTGGTTCGCGGGGTCCCGTTCGAGTTCGGCGCTGAGCAGGCGCGCGTCGCGTTCGAACTTGTCGTGCCGGGAGCCGCCGTCGGCGTAGTCCTCGATGACGAGTGCGTCGAGGTTCTCCTGCATGCCAGGGCGTTGGTCGTATTCGTCGGGGCGGTCGCAGGTCAGGTACTCGTGCGTGACGCCCTCGTACCGCCAGGGGAGGTCACCGCGGACCAGACGCTTGATCCGGTATTCGGTCTCCCCCTCGTGCCGCAGCATGTACGACTGCGCGGTGAGCGGCGGCAGCGGGCCGCTACGGCGCAGGACGAGGTCGGCGTCGAGGAGGAGCAGGTAGTCGGCCTTGCCGCGGGCGTGCGCGATGTTGAGGCTGCGGTTGTGCCCGAAGTCCTTCCAGGGCTCCTCGTGGAGTTCGCCCGGGATGCCCCGCAGGGCGTTGCGGATCAGTTGCTGGGTGCCGTCGGTGGATCCGGTGTCGGAGATGACCCAGGTGTCGATGAGGTCCCGTACCGAGTCCAGGCAGCGCTCGATGACGGCGGACTCGTTCTTCACGATCATGCAGAGGCAAATGGTCGGCTTCACGGCCGCCGACCCTAGGGACGGAGCCGCTCGGGCCGCGTGCGGCACGCCGGTCTGCGGCCCCGCGCGGCTGGCGTGCGCAGGGCCATGTGGCCCTGCGTGCTGGTCCGTTCGTCTGACTGGCTGGCGAGCCGAGCCGACGCGGAGGGAACTGCTCTTCAGGATGGCTGCTCGCGGAGTCTGCGCGAAGGTGCGGGCTTCGAGGAAACATTCGATCCCGTGCGCACGAGGAGTGGTATATGAGTTCTGAGGACAGGCCCCGATCACCCCTGGGGCCGCTGCCCCGCCGGACGGGCTGGCTGGTCGGAGGCACGTTCGCCTCCGTGGCGCTGGTCCTGGCCAGCATGGCGGCCCCCGCGGCCGTCGGAGCGCCGCAGCCCGGCGGGTCCGTGGTGGTTCCGGACAGCGGCGACCACTGTTCGACCGTGGCGAAGAAGGCGGCGCAGCCGACGGGCGACGACAAGTGCAGGGGCGAGAGGGGGCCGACGGGTCCGAGGGGCCCGAAGGGGAAGACGGGACCCACCGGCCCGAGGGGGAAGACGGGCCCGACCGGTCCGACGGGCGCCCCCGGCCTGACCGGTGCGACGGGAGCCACCGGTGCCACCGGCCTGACCGGTCCGACGGGAGCCACCGGTGCCACGGGCCCGTCGTTGTGCGTCGACATCGACAGCTACGCCCCCTCGGCCGAAGAGGACTTCCACGCCGCGCTCGTGGGCGGGGTCGCGTACGCGGGCCGCGGAGCCGCACTCGGCGGCGTGCCGGCATGGCAGAACATCAGCGACGCCGACGACAACCCGAACTTCCCCGTCAATCGGGCCTGCGCCATCTCCATCGAGGCTCAGGGCAATGACGCGTACATCAAGGTACTGACCACGGATGGTCAGGTATACCAGACACACGGTGACGTGGAGGGCACTGACTTCATCTGGGACGAGGCCTGGACGCTACAGCTGCCCGGGCCGAACCCGAACATCGGGCTTCGCAGCAAGGGCATCCAGTGGAAGGGCGACCTCGCCCATGGAGGCGCCCGTAACAGCCTGCAGTAACTATTCCGGCGCCCTGTCGGGGCCGCCGAAGTCCGGGCTTGAGAAGTCCGGCGGCGTGTAGCCGGGCCGGGTCTCCTGTGAGGGGGATCCGGGGCTGGTGAAGTCGGGCCGGGTGTATCCCAGGTTGGGGATGCGCCCGGCTTTCGGCGTGCGGAGGGCGGGAGGCACCGGCTCGGCGGCCGGATCCGTCAGGGCCTCTCGCAGGAACGGCAGGATGCCCCGCTCCAGCAGGGCGTTCCGCCAGGCCTCGCGCGCCAGGGTGACCTCGTCGGGTGCGGCGTCGGCCCCGTCCCCGGCCACCACCTCGGTCGCCCGGTTGCGTACGGCCGTCACCAGCAGCGCGACCACCGCGCCGAACAGGGTGACCGCGGTCAGGGCGCCGAAGAGCCAACCGGCCGTCAGCATCGTCTCGGCGAAGTCCGGTTCGGGATCGACCGCCTTCAGGGCGTAGCCGACCAGCAGGAAGATCACCATGGCGGTGGCCGCCAGGACCGGGGCGAGGACTGCGACCATGGCGGTGATGCCCGCCCCGTCGCTCCCCTTCCGGCCGTTCTCCCGGTAGTCCGCCTGCGGGGTGGAGCGGATCTCCTCGCGCTGCGCGCCGCGCACCTTCACGTAGTGGTCGTACTCGGCCGCGGCAGCAGCCGCCAGCAGCGCGCTGGCCCCGACGGCCATGATGCGCAGTTGTTCGGCGGTGAGCCGTTCCCCCAGCCCGTCGAGTCCGGGCCGCTCGTGTGCGGTGCGCAGCGCCTCGTCGAGGAGCCGGTCGAACTCCGGCCGGTCTTCGGTCAGCAGGTGCGGAGCGCTGTTCATGTGCATCCCCCGATGCTCCGTGCGGGCCGGTTTGCCCGCGTAGACCCGGGCGCCGGCACAAGCGGAGGAGAGCCTGCTACGGATAGAGCGATGGTAGAGGGCCCATGCCACGCCGTGACAGGGGCTTTCCCGAAATACGCCCTTCCTGACAAGCCTCAGTCATTCAGAGGGAGTTGTACGACCAGGAGCTTGCCGGCCATCGTCACGCCGCCGTCCATCGCGATGGCGAGGCCGTCCGCGTACACGTGGGGGCCGTCGACGACCTCCGGGCCGCCGGCGCCGTCGCCGTCCTCGGTGCCCACCTCGCCCAGCAGGTACGGGATGGGGCTGTGGCCGTGTACGACCCGGCCGCCGCCGTAGGTGTCGAGGAGCTCGCGTACGGCCTGTGGGCCGGTCTCCTCGTCGCGGAAGGCGAACCGCTTGGTGAACTTGCGGAACAGGTCCCAGGTGATGTCTGCGTCGTTGCGGTTGAGCAGCTCGTGGATGGTGTCGTTGACGTCCTCGATGGAGTCGCCGTAATCGAGGTAGGCGGTGGTGTCGGAGTGCAGCAGCAGGTGCCCGTCCACCAGCACGGCCGCGTCCAGGCGTGACATCCACTGCAGGTGGACGTCCTCCAGCCGCTCCATGTCGGTGCGCTGGCCGCCGTTGAGCAGCCAGGCGGCCTGGAAGGTGGCCGTGCCGGCGCCCGACTGGACCGGCGTGTCGCCGAACCGCTTGGCGCCGATGAGCAGCAGCTCGTGGTTGCCCATGAGTGCCTTGCAGTAGCCGCCCGCCGCGGCGGCCTCGGCGGACAGCCGCATGACGAGGTCGATCACGCCGATGCCGTCGGGCCCGCGGTCGGTGAAGTCGCCGAGGAACCAGATGCGGGCGTTCCCCGCCGACCAGCGCTGGTCGGCGTCGATGATGCCCTGTGCCTGGAGCTCGGCGACGAGCTCGTCGAGGTATCCGTGCACGTCGCCGACGACGTAGAGCGGGCCGGGGCCGCTCGGCGCCTGCTGGGGAACATAGTGCACCTGGACGGTGTCGCCGGGGCCGCCGAGACCGCTGCGACCGATGACCGGGAGATCGCGCTGGGTGGGGGTGTAGTCGTCCATGCCGCCCTCCGCGGGCGGCATCCCCACGGGGGGCTGCGGGGGCACGTGCGGCACCGGCGGCGCGGGCGGGGCCGGTGGCACCGGCGCGGGCGCGGGCGGCACCGGACCGGGAGGCGGCGGGACCGCTCCCGGCGCGGGCGCGGGCTCGCCGTAGTACGCGGGGTACTCGCCGTAGACCGGGGCCTCTTCGGGAAGTCGCGCGGGCACGCCGTACGGATGGGGCTCGGTGACCGGCACCCGGAAGTCCCGCAGCGTCTCCGTCCGCATCGCGGGTCCCTGACCGGCCCCCTGAGTCATCGACCCCTCCACCACCGTCGCGCTGCCGTACACCTGCGGATCCGCCCGCCCTCCGGGTCGGAGGATCCGTGATGTCGTGCGCCCATCATAGGAATGCAGCTCGCGCTGTGTGACGCACCAGGGGTGGTGAATCCTGTGCGGAACCGATCGTTCCTGCCGCTTTATCCCGAAATCAGCGATGTCGAACTCTCCGGCGGGGGCATCGACCCCGCCGGAACGACGGTGCAGCGGTCAGTCCTGGGCCGGAGACCGGGGAGGGCTGATCGTCGTCCGGGGCCTCCTGCGCTGCGAGGACGTACGGACGATCAGCTCGGTCGGGACGACCTGTTCGACGGTGCGCCCGGCGTCCACGCCCTCGATGGCGTCGATGAGCAACTGCACGACGGCGGTGCCGATGCGGCGCGGCTTGAGGGAGAGCGTGGTGATCGGCGGCTCGGTGTTGGCGTACACGGTGGACTCGCTGCAGCAGACGAGCAACAGGTCCTCGGGAACGCGCAGGCCGTAGCGGCGGGCCGCGGCGAGCAGGTCGGTGCCGTTCGGGTCGAACAGCCCGTAGACGGCGTCCGGCCGGTCGGGCCGGGCGAGCAGGCGGTCTGCGGCGACCGCCCCGGCGCACGGGTCGTGGGCGGGGTAGGACTCGTAGACCGGGTCCTGTCCGACGCGCTTGCACCAGTTGAGGTAGGCGGTGGTGGACAGGTGGGTGTACGTGTCGGTGGTCGTCCCGGTCAGCAGCCCGATACGGCGGGCTCCGGCGGCGGCGAGGTGGTCCAGCAGGTTGAGCACGGCCGCCTCGTGGTCGTTGTCGACCCAGGCGGTGACGGGGAGGGAGCCGGCGGGGCGCCCGTCGGAGACCACCGGAAGGCCCTGGCGGACCAGCTCGGTGACGACGGGGTCGTGGTCCGAGGGGTCGATCACGACGGTGCCGTCGAGGGCGACGTTGGACCACACGTCGTGCCGGGAGGTGGCCGGCAGGATGACGAGGGCGTAGCCACGGGCGAGCGCGGCCGAGGTGGCGGCTCTGGCCATCTCGGCGAAGTACGCGAACTCGGTGAAGGTGAAAGGTTCATCCCCGTACGTGGTGACGGTCAGGCCGATGAGGCCCGATTTGCCCGTACGGAGGGTGCGGGCCGCGGCGGAGGGGCGGTACCCCAGCCGGTCGGCGACCTCGCGGACGTGGCGGCGGGTGGCATCGGGCAGTCGCCCCTTGCCATTGAGCGCGTCGGAGACTGTCGTGATCGAGACGCCCGCCGCGGCGGCCACGTCCCTGATGCCGGCCCGGCCCTGCCGGCCGGCGGCCCGCCGGGTGGTCTCGGTCCGGCTCACCTGATGCTTCCCTGCTGCTGTCATGGCGAGCCGATAGTAGGGCTCGGTGGGTAAGGCGGTCCGGATGCATATGCACGCGTTGACAGGCACGTTTCTGCATGGTCGACACCCCCAATAGCCTTGAAAATAAAGGCATTTGAGAGTTCGCGGTGAATGGGCCCGTTGCTGTCGGGTCCGAGCATGCCAAAACGGCGCGGTCCTGGGGCGTTCCCAACTCACCTGTACGAGGGATGCGCGCCACGGCGCAGGCCACCGGCGCACGCATATATGCGTGCGCTCCCCCGCAATCCTGGCGCCGCCATTTTCGCCGGAGCGGAATCCTCTTAAGGTGAGCAGTATTGAGTCGACGGCGACGTCCGACGGGATGGTCTAGGAGGACCTGCGGTGAGCGAGATGACCCCTAAGCTGCGCGCCGAGCTGGACGGCATCCCCGTCTACAAGCCGGGCAAGCCCGCCGCCGCGGGCGGTCCCGTCGCGTACAAGCTGTCCTCGAACGAGAACCCGTACCCGCCGCTGCCCGGCGTGCTGGAGACCGCGGTGGCGGCGGCCGGCCAGTTCAACCGCTACCCGGACCTGGCCTGCACCCGGCTGGTGAACGAGCTCGCGGAGCGGTTCGGGATCCCGGCCGACCACATCGCCACCGGCACCGGCTCGGTGGGCGTCGCCCAGCAGCTGGTCCAGTCGACCGCCGGCCACGGCGACGAGGTGATCTACGCCTGGCGCTCCTTCGAGGCCTACCCGATCATCACGCAGATTTCGGGTGCGAAGTCCGTGCCGGTCCCGCTGGCCCCCGGGGACGTGCACGACCTCGAGGCGATGTACGACGCGATCACCGAGCGGACCCGTCTGATCTTCGTCTGCAACCCCAACAACCCGACCGGCACCGCCGTGCGCCGGGCGGAGCTGGAGCGCTTCCTGGACCGGGTGCCCTCGGACATCCTCGTGGTCCTCGACGAGGCGTACCGCGAGTTCGTCCGCGACCCCGAGGTACCGGACGGCATCGAGCTCTACCGCAACCGTCCGAACGTCTGCGTGCTGCGCACCTTCTCCAAGGCGTACGGCCTGGCCGGCCTGCGCATCGGCTTTGCAGTGGCACACGAGCCGGTGGCCGCGGCGCTGCGCAAGACGGCGGTGCCGTTCGGTGTGAGCCAGCTGGCCCAGGACGCGGCGGTCGCCTCGCTGCAGGCCGAGGACGAGCTGATGGGTCGGGTCGGTTCGCTGGTCGCCGAGCGGACCCGGGTCCACGAGGGGCTGCTCGGTCAGGGCTGGACGGTCGTGCCGGAGACGCAGGCCAACTTCGTGTGGATGCGGCTGGGCGAGCGGACCCTGGAGTTCGCCGCGGCCTGCGAGAAGGCCGGCGTGGTGGTCCGGCCCTTCCCGGGCGAGGGCCTGCGGATCACGATCGGTGAGTGCGAGGCGAACGACATCTTCCTGCACACGGCGGAAGCCTTCCTCAAGGAGATGTAGTGCTGTGAGGGGGTGTGGCGCTCGCGCGAGCGCTATGCCCGCTCCACCCGGATCGGGTCGCCGTCCCGGACGGTGGCCAGCAGGCGGGCGTCGCCGTCGAGGGAGCCGAGGACGTTGCACGGGCTCGCCAGGCGGCTCTCGCCCCCGCGCGAGATGGGCGTCGGGCCGTAGGGGAGCGCGAGGGCGTCGCCCTCGGTCCAGAACGCGACGGTGCCCGGTTCGACGACCTGTCGGGCGTCGTGTTCCAGGGCCGCGGCGACGCCGGTGTCGAAGTAGACCTCCTCTCCCCAGGCCACGAGATGTGGATCTTCATGAGCTGCATTCAACATTTTGTTGAAGATATTCGCTAGGGGACCCCGGCTGGAAGTCGTCGGAAGCGGTACGACATAATGCTTGTGAATGTGAACGCGTTCACAAGCTCGTCCGTTTCCTTCCCGAATGGGGGGAATGCGGAGGGGTGACTTCGGCCATGACCACGGCGACCCGAAGGAGATGACGACGTGGACCTAGCTTTGGCGCCGGAAACACTGGCGCGCTGGCAGTTCGGCATCACGACCGTCTACCACTTCCTCTTCGTCCCCCTCACGATCTCCCTCGCCGCCCTGGTCGCGATCTTGCAGACCGCATGGGTGCGCACCGAGAAGGAGAAGTACCTCAAGGCCACGAAGTTCTGGGGCAAGCTCTTCCTGATCAACATCGCGATGGGTGTCGTCACCGGCATCGTCCAGGAGTTCCAGTTCGGTATGAACTGGTCCGACTACTCGCGGTTCGTCGGCGACGTCTTCGGCGCCCCGCTGGCCTTCGAAGCGCTCATAGCCTTCTTCTTCGAGTCCACCTTCATCGGCCTGTGGATCTTCGGCTGGGACAAGCTCCCGAAGAAGATCCACCTCGCCTGCATCTGGATGGTGTCGCTCGGCACCGTGCTCTCCGCGTACTTCATCCTCGCTGCGAACTCCTGGATGCAGCACCCGGTGGGCTACCGCATCAACAAGGAAACCGGCCGCGCCGAGCTGACCGACTTCTGGCTCGTCCTGACCCAGAACACCACTCTGGCGCAGGTCTTCCACACCCTGACCGCGGCCCTGCTGACGGGTGGCGCCTTCATGGTGGGCATCGCCGCCTACCACCTGCTGCGAAAGAAGCACATCCCGGTGATGCGTACCTCGCTGCGGCTCGGCCTGGTCGCCGTCGTCATCGGCGGTGCGCTCGTCGCGATCAGCGGCGACACGCTCGCCAAGGTCATGTTCAAGCAGCAGCCGATGAAGATGGCCGCCGCCGAGGCCCTGTGGGACGGCGAGGAGAGCGCCCCGTTCTCCGTCTTCGCCTACGGCGACGTCGACAAGGGCCACAACAAGGTCGCGATCGAGGTGCCCGGCCTGCTGTCCTTCCTGGCCGACAACAACTTCGACTCGTTCGTGCCCGGCATCAACGACGTCAACAAGTCCGAGCAGGAGAAGTACGGGCCAGGCGACTACCGGCCCAACATCCCCGTCGCCTACTGGGGCTTCCGCTGGATGATCGGCTTCGGCATGGCCTCGGTCGCCATCGGCGCCGCCGGCCTGTGGCTGACCCGTAGGAAGTTCCTGCTCCCGCCGGCCCTGCGGACCGGTGACGACGAACGGCCGCACCTGGTCCTGTTCGCCAAGCCCCTCAGCCCGCGACTGACCCGGCTGTACTGGCTGGCCGCGATCTGGACGCTCGGCTTCCCGCTGATCGCCAACTCCTGGGGCTGGATCTTCACCGAGATGGGCCGCCAGCCCTGGGTCGTCTACGGAGTCCTGAGGACCAGGGACGCGGTCTCCCCGGGGGTTTCGCAGGCCGAGGTACTCACCTCGATGCTGGTCTTCACCGCCCTGTACGCCGTCCTCGCCGTGATCGAGGTCAGGTTGCTGGTCAAGTACGTCAAGGCCGGCCCGCCCGAGCTCACCGAAGCCGACCTCAACCCGCCGACCAAGATCGGCGGCCACGACTCCTCCGACCGGCCGATGGCCTTCTCGTACTGAGGCTGAGGGGACCCCACCATGCAACTCCACGACGTCTGGTTCGTGCTCATCGCCCTCCTGTGGACCGGCTACTTCTTCCTCGAGGGCTTCGACTTCGGGGTCGGCGTCCTGACCAAGCTGCTCGCCCGCAACCGCAAGGAGAAGCGGGTCCTGATCAACACGATCGGGCCCGTCTGGGACGGCAACGAGGTCTGGCTGCTCACCGCGGGCGGTGCGACCTTCGCCGCCTTCCCCGACTGGTACGCCACCCTGTTCTCCGGCTTCTACCTGCCTCTGCTGGTCATCCTGGTGTGCCTGATCGTCCGCGGCGTCGCCTTCGAGTACCGGCACAAGCGGGACGAGGACCGCTGGCAGACCAACTGGGAACACGCGATCTTCTGGACCTCGTTGATCCCCGCCTTCCTGTGGGGCGTGGCGTTCGCCAACATCGCCCGGGGCGTGAAGATCGACCAGGACAAGGAGTACGTCGGAACCCTCCTCGACCTGCTCAACGTCTATGCCGTCCTCGGCGGCCTCGTCACCCTCACCCTGTTCACCTTCCACGGCGCGGTGTTCGCCGCGCTCAAGACGGTGGGTGAGATCCGCGACCGTGCACGGGCGCTGGCCACCCGGCTGGGCCTGGTCACCGCGGTGCTGGCCCTCGTCTTCCTGGGCTGGACCCAGCTCTCGCACGGGGACGGGCGGAGCCTGGTCGCGCTGATCGTGGCGGTGGTGGCGCTGGCCGGAGCCCTCGGCTGCAACCTGGCGGGCCGGGAGGGCTGGTCGTTCGCCCTGTCCGGGATCACCATCGCGGGGGCCGTCGCGATGCTGTTCCTGACGCTGTTCCCGAACGTCATGCCGTCCTCGCTGAACGAGGCCTGGAGCCTCACGGTCACCAACGCCTCGTCCAGCCCGTACACCCTGAAGATCATGACCTGGTGTGCTGCCGTGGCCACCCCGGTCGTCCTGCTCTACCAGGGTTGGACGTACTGGGTGTTCCGCAAGCGGATCGGCACGCAGCACATCGCCGACGCGCACTGACCCTGTCCGCCGACGCGCCCTGACCCTGTCTGGGAGATGTTTCACGTGAAACCGATCGACCCGCGCCTGCTTCGGTACGCCCGCTCCACCCGCCTCTTCCTGGCGGCGGTGGTGGCCCTCGGATGTGCCGGGGCGGGGCTGGTCATCGGTCAGGCGATGCTCATCGCCGAGATCGTGGTCGGTGCCTTCGAGAAGGGCCTGGACGGTGGGCAGCTGCGCACACCGCTGCTGTTCTTGGCGGCCGTGGCGGTGGGCCGCGGCCTCCTCGCCTGGCTCACCGAACTCGCCGCCCACCGGGCGGCCGCGTCGGTCAAGTCGGAGCTGCGTGCCCGGCTGCTGGACCGCGCCACCGGTCTCGGGCCGGGCTGGCTGAGCGGGCAGCGAACGGGGTCGCTGGTGGCGTTGGCCACCCGGGGCGTGGACGCCCTCGACGAATACTTCGCGCGCTATCTGCCCCAGTTGGGGCTCGCGGTGGCCGTGCCGGTCGCCGTCCTCGCCCGGATCGTCACCGAGGACTGGGTGTCGGCGGCCATCATCGTGGTCACCCTGCCGCTCATCCCCCTGTTCATGGTGCTGATCGGCATGGTCACCCAGGCGCGGATGGACCGCCAATGGCGGCTGCTGTCGCGGCTGTCGGGGCACTTCCTCGACGTCGTGGCGGGCCTGCCGACGCTGAAGGTCTTCGGCCGTGCCAAGGCGCAGGCGGAGTCCATCCGCAGGATCACCGAGGACTACCGGCGGGCGACGATGCGCACCCTGCGCATCGCGTTCCTGTCGTCCTTCGCGCTGGAACTGCTGGCGACGTTGTCGGTGGCGCTGGTCGCCGTGACCATCGGCATGCGACTGGTCCACGGAGAACTGGACCTCTACACCGGCCTGGTCGTACTGATCCTGGCGCCCGAGGCGTACCTGCCGCTGCGGCAGGTCGGTGCCCAGTACCACGCGGCCGCGGAGGGGCTGGCGGCGGCGGAGGAGGTCTTCGAGGTCCTCCGGACGCCGACCCCGGTGGGCGGGCCCGACGCCCGCGCCACCGGGGCTGCCGGCGTCGGCGTGCCCGGGGCGGGACCTGCCGGGCTGCGGATCGAGGTCGACGGGGTGGCCGTACGGCATCCCGGGCGGGGCGAGGACTCGCCCGGGCCGGTCTCCTTCACGGTGGGGCCCGGCGAGTGCGTGGCCCTCACCGGCCCCAGCGGGGCCGGCAAGTCCACGCTGCTCCACGTGCTGCTGGGGTTCACGGCGCCGACCGCGGGCCGGGTGCGGATCGGCGGCGCGGACCTGGCCGGGCTCGCGCCGGAGCAGTGGCGGGAGCGGATCGCCTGGGTGCCGCAGCGGCCGCACCTGTTCGCGGGGACCCTCGCCGAGAACGTGCGTCTGGCCCGGCCGGACGCCTCCGACGAGGCCGTTGCGGCGGCCTTGGAGGACGCCGGGGCGGGGGACTTCGTGGCCGCACTGCCGCACGGCATCGAAACGGTGCTGGGTGAGGGCGGCGCCGGCCTGTCCGCCGGACAGCGCCAGCGGATCGCGCTGGCGCGGGCCTTCCTGGCGGACCGCCCGGTGCTGCTGCTGGACGAGCCGACGGCGGCGCTGGACGGGGAGACCGAAGCAGCGGTGGTCGAGGCCGTACGCCGCCTCGCGGTGGGGCGGACCGTCCTGCTGGTTGTCCACCGGCCGGCGCTCCTCGCCCTCGCGGACCGGGTGCTGGTGCTCGGCGCCGGACCGACGGGTGTGCCCGCGGCCATGTCGCACCCCCTGCTGGAGGATCGGGTGCCGGGGGACCGGTCGTCCGAGGGGCGTTCGTCCGAGGAACGGGTGCCGGGGCCGCGGAACCACGGGTCCGAGGACACCGCCCCGCAGGCCCCGCTGGCCGGGGCCGGCTGGGGCGACTCAGCCGGGCGGGACCCGCTGCGCCGGGTCAGGGACGTGGCCAAGGCCTGGCAGGGCCGGTTCCGGCTCGGACTGCTGCTGGGGGCGCTGGCCGTCGGATGCAGCGTCGGGCTGATGGCCGTCTCCGGATGGCTCATCTCGCGGGCCTCCCAGCAGCCGCCCGTGCTGTACCTGATGGTGGCGGTCACGGCCACCCGCACGTTCGGCATCGGACGGGCCGTCTTCCGGTACGCGGAGCGGCTGGTCTCGCACGACGCCGTCCTGCGGATGCTGTCCGACCTGCGGGTGTCCGTCTTCCGGCGGCTGGAGCGCATCGCTCCCGCCGGGCTGCCCGCACAGCGGCGCGGTGACCTGCTGGCCCGACTGGTGGCGGACGCCGACGCCCTGCAGGACTACTGGCTGCGCTGGCTGCTGCCGGTGGGCACCGCCACCCTCGTGGGCGGCGGGTCGGTCGCGTTCACCGCGTGGCTGCTGCCCGAAGCCGGGGCCGTTCTCGCCGTCGGACTGCTGGCTGCCGGGGTCGGGGTGCCGCTGGTGAGCGGGGCGTGCTCCCGCCGCGCGGAGCGCCGGCTGGCACCCGCCCGAGGGGAACTCGCCACCCGTACGGCCGACCTGCTGACCGGGACCGCGGAGCTGACCGTCGCCGGCGCGCTCGGACGGCGCAAGGACGCCGTGCGCGAGAGCGACCGGATCCTGACCGCCATCGCCGCGCGCGGCGCCGCCGCCACCGGGCTCGGCAGCGGGCTGTCGGCTCTCGTGTGCGGGCTGACCGTGGCGGGCGCCGCGGCCGTCGCCGCCGACGCGGTGCAGGACGGGCGGCTGTCCGGGGTGGCCATGGCCGCGGCCGTCCTGACCCCGCTGGCCGCCTTCGAAGCGGTCACCGGACTGCCGCAGGCCGTGCAGTTCCGGCAGCGGGTGCGGCGCAGTGCCGAGCGGGTCTACGAGGTCATCGACGCCCCGGCCCCGGTGGCCGAGTCGGCGCGGCCCGCGCCGGTGCCCGCCTCGCCGTTCCCGCTGCGCCTGTCGGGTATCGCCGCCCGGCACCCCGGCCAGGAGGGCGACGCCCTGCACGGCCTCGACCTGACGCTGGAGGCCGGGCGGCGGATCGCCGTCGTCGGGGTCTCCGGCGCCGGCAAGTCGACCCTGGCGCAGGTCCTGCTCCGCTTCCTGGACCCGGGCGCGGGCTCGTACACCCTGGGCGGGACCGAGGCCCGCAGGCTGGACGGGGACGAGGTCCGCCGGGTCGTCGGCCTGTGCGCCCAGGACGCCCACATCTTCGACAGCTCGGTCCGGGAGAACCTGAGGCTGGCCCGTCCCGCGGCGAGCGAGGAGGAACTGCGGACGGCCCTGGCCGCGGCCCGGCTGCTGGAGTGGGCCGACGGGCTGCCGGACGGCCTCGACACCCTGGTCGGCGAACACGGCGCGCGGATATCCGGCGGCCAGCGCCAGCGCCTGGCCCTGGCCCGCGCCCTGCTCGCCGACTTCCCCGTCCTCGTCCTGGACGAGCCCGCCGAGCACCTGGACCTCGCGACGGCCGACGCCCTGACCGCGGACCTGCTGGCCGCGACCGAGGGCCGCACCACCGTGCTGATCACGCACCGGCTGGCCGGGTTGGAAGCGGTCGACGAGGTCCTCGTCCTGGACGGCGGAGGCGTCGTCCAGCGCGGCGCCTTCGACGAGCTGGCCGTCGTCGAGGGCCCGCTGCGCCGCATGCTGGAGCGGGAGACGGCAGCCGACGGCGTACTGGCCGACTTTCCCCGTTAAAACGGACTAACTAGGCTCACCTGCATGTCGCTGCAGCAGTCGCCGGAAGCGCCGGACCCGGCCCCCCGGGTTCCGGACCCGCTGGAGGCCGCCACTCTGGCCACCCGAAGTCTGCACGGGCTGTCCACCGAGCTCACCGCACGCGTGCCGCAGCTGCTGGAGGCCATGCGATCGGTCGGCACCGGCCTCGAACTGCACTCCACCCTCGACCGCATCTGCGAGACCGCCGCCGAGCTCGCGGACGCCCGGTACGCGGCGATCGGCGTCGTGGACACCGCCTGCCGCGGCCTGTCGGACTTCGTCACCTTCGGGATCGACGCCGAGGTGGCGGAGCGGATCGGGCACCGCCCGAACGGCAAGCGGGGCCTGCTCGGAGCGCTGATCTCGCATGCCGGGACCGTACGGCTCGCCGATCTCACGCAGGACCCCCGCTCGGCGGGCTTCCCGCCGCACCACCCACCGATGAAGACCTTCCTCGGGGTCCCGATCCGCGTGCAGGGAGAGATCTTCGGCAACCTGTACCTCGCCGAGAAGAACGGCGGCGGCGAGTTCAGCGACTACGACGTCCACATGGTCCGGGTGCTGGCCACCGAGGCGGGCATCGCCATCGGCAACGCCCGGCTGTACGAGGCCGCTACCCAGCGGGAGCGGTGGATCGACGGCTCGGTGGCCGTCACCACGGCCCTGCTGTCGGGCGGCGACGCGGACGACGCCCTCTCCGTAGTGGCCGAACAGGCCCGCCGCCTCGCCGACTCCTCCGCCGGGATCGTGACGCTGCCGACCGAGGACGGCGGAATGGAGATCGTCGCCGTCTCCGCCGACACCCCGGCCACCTCGCTCGGTGTGGTCGTGCCGGCCGAAAGCCCGGTCGTGGCCCGGCTGCTGCGCGGAGAGCCGGTCTTCGTGGACGACGCCGCGGCCGACCCGCGCACGGCCGGCCCGCTGACCAGCGGGTTCGGACCCTGCATGATGCTGCCCCTGCACAGCGGCGGACGGGTGCTGGGCGCCCTCGTCACCCCGCGCGACCGCGGCAAGAGGCCGTTCAGCGATGCCGAGCGGACCCTCGCCACCCAGTTCGCCTCCCAGGCCGCGCTCGCCCTGATGATGGCCGAGGCGCAACGCGACCGGGAGCGGCTCGCGGTGTTCGAAGACCGCGACCGGATCGCCCGGGACCTGCACGACCTGGTGATCCAGCGGCTGTTCGCCACCGGGATGATGCTGGAGAGCGCTCAGCGGCGGTCTGACGTCCCCGAGGTACGTGAGGGCGTCGGGAAAGCCGTGGACGAGCTGGACGTGACCATCCAGGAGATCCGCACCGCGATCTTCGCGCTCCAGCAAGGTCCGGCGGAGGCGCCCTCGGGGCTGCGGACCCGGGTCCTGCGGGAGATCAACATGGCGGCCGTACCGCTTGGTTTCAAGCCCGCGCACCGCTTCCTCGGCCCTCTCGACGCGGCCATCGGCGAGCTGGTGGGAAAGAACCTGATCGCCGCGCTCCGCGAGGCCCTGTCGAATGCGTTCCGGCACGCGGCGGCGACCCGGATCGAGGTCGTGGTCGATGCCACGGTCACCCTGTCCGACGGGCGGCCCGCGGTGCGGCTGGAGGTAGCCGATGACGGGATCGGCATCAGCGAGAACGGGCGCCGCAGTGGGCTGCGCAACCTGCGCCGACGGGCCGAATCGCTGGGCGGATCCAGCTCGTACGGACCGGGGATCGGCGAGCACGGCGGCGGGACGACCCTGGTGTGGGAAGCCCCGCTCTGACGCCCTGTGGCTGGTGCCGACGCCCGGGGCCGCCGCGCGCCGCCGCCCGCTGTACTGCCGTCGCCTACAGCTGCTGCTGCCGTCCGCCGAGGCGGGCCAGCATCCGCTCGATGATGACGGCGACCCCGTCCTCGTTGTTGGCGACGGTACGGCCGGAGGCGGCTGTGATCACATCCGGATGCGCATTGCCCATGGCGTACGAGGTGCCCGCCCAGCTCAGCATCTCCACGTCATTGGGCATGTCGCCGAATGCGACCACCTCCGACGGGGAGATGCCGCGCTCCGCGCAGCACAGCGCCAGGGTGCTGGCCTTCGAGACGCCCAGCTCGCTGATCTCCAGGAGGGCGGTCGGGCTGGAACGGGTGATCGAGGCGTGGTGCCCGGCCGCGGAGCGGGCGAGCGCCAGGAACTCGTCGGGGGTCAGCTCGCCGTGGTGCGCGAGCAGCTTCAGCACCGGGGCGGAGGTGTCGTCCGCCTCGACGCTCAGCAGCTTCTCCGCGGTGGCGACCTGGGCGCCCGGGTCCTGGAAGAAGGGCGGGTACAGGGGTTCGTAATTGATGCCCGCGGTCGTCTCCACGGCGAAGGAGGTGCCGGGGGCGGCGGCCCGCAGGGTCTCGACGACCGTCAGCGCGGTAGCCCGGGGCAGTGCCCGCACCTGGACGAACTCCCGTCCGGCGTGGAGGTCGACGACCGCGGCGCCGTTCGCGCAGATCGCCAGGCCGTGTCCGTGCACGTGATCGCTGACCACGTCCATCCAGCGGGCCGGACGGCCCGTGACGAAGAAGACCTCGATCCCGGCCGCTTCGGCGGCGGCGAGCGCGGCCACCGTGCGCGGCGAGACGGATTTGTCGTCGCGCAGCAGGGTGCCGTCGAGATCGGTGGCGATGAGCCGGGGAGTGGGTGTCTGCCCGTCCGGGCGCTGGGGAGCCGAGGTCACCGCTCCATCTTCACCCATGGGTCTGCCCTGGAGGACCCGGGCCCCGTTGGCCCGGGACCCCGATGGCGATGTTTCACGTGAAACATCGGGCAGCTGTGTTTCACGTGAAACATGGGCGGCGTCGTAGTCTCGAACGCATGAGTTTGCGTCTGAGCACTGTGATTCTCCCGGTACGACCGTGGCGCGAGGGCGGCCGCGACCAGTGGATACGGGCCGAGGAGCTGGGTTTCCACACCGCATACAGCTATGACCACCTGTCCTGGCGGTCCTTCCGGGACCTCCCGTGGTTTGGCGCGATTCCGACTCTGACGGCGGCGGCCGCGGCCACCGAGCGCATGCGTCTGGGCACCCTCGTCACCTCGCCGAACTTCCGGCACCCGGTGACCCTCGCCAAGGAGCTCATGACGCTGGATGACATCTCCGGTGGGCGCATCACCCTCGGTATCGGGGCGGGCGGCAACGGATTCGATGCGACCGCCCTCGGGCAGGACCCCTGGACCCCGCGAGAGCGTGCCGACCGCTTTGCCGAGTTCGTTCCGCTGCTGGACCGGTTGCTGACCGAGCCCGCGGTGAGCGCGCGCGGCACGTTCTACTCCGCGGACGAGGTCCGTAACATCCCCGGCTGTGTCCAGCGGCCCCGCCTGCCGTTCGCGGTCGCGGCGACCGGACCGCGCGGACTGAAGCTCGCGGCGGCACACGGTCAGGCGTGGGTGACCACGGGAGACCCGAAGCTGTACGAGGCCGGCACCCCCGAGCAGTCGCTGGAGGCGCTGCGCGGACAGCTGACCCGGCTGGAGAAGGCATTCGTGGAGATCGGCCGCGACATCGAGCCGATGGAGAAGGTGCTGCTGACCGGGTTCACCCCGGAGCGCAACACCCTGCTGGAGTCCGTGGACGCCTTCGTCGATTTCGCGGGGCGCCACCAGGAGCTCGGATTCACCGAGCTCGTGATCCACGCGCCGATCCCGGACTCGGACTTCGCCGCCGACCAGGGCGTCTTCGAGAAGATCGCCACCGAGGGGCTGGCCCAGCTGGCCTCCTGACCGGCCGGCCAACGGAGCGGCCGCCGAGCCCCCCGCAGCGGACACGAGCCGGTGGGACACGAGCCGGTGCCCCCGCCAAGACGGGGGCACCGGCTCGGCATCCCGACTCAGGAGGACAGCCGCTGGAGCGTGTACTCGGCACGCTCCAGCAGGGCCTTCGCCGTGTCCTGCGGCAGCGCCCGAAGCTCGTCGACCAGGGCCGACATCCGGGCCGCCCCCGCCTCGTCGCGCCCCAGCTCCTGCTCGGTCCAGGCGGCGTACTGCACGCACTGCAGGCGTTCGTCCAGGTGGTCCGGTCCCAGCTCCGCGTAGACGGCGGCGGCCCGCTCGCACAGGTCGACCTCCTCCAGACGCAGCGCCCGGAGCTCCGCGGCGTCCAGCTGCTCGGCGGGCCGCGCGTCCTCCCCGTACTCCTCGTCGAGCTGCTCGGTGGTGGTCACCTGCCGGTCGAGCACCTGCGCCAGCTGGTGCCAGGTCTGGGCGAGTTCGGCCCGCAGCGGCGGGTTCCCCGGGTCGGAGGCGGTCATCAGCACCCCGACCGCCTCGTCCATCAGGAACCGCGCCCGCGCCACGCTCGCCCGCGCTGCCCCGTCGCGCAGGGCCAGCCAGGCCAGGGAGCGAAGGATCCGTACCTCTGCGACCGGCGCGCCACCGTTCGCCCGGTACAGCTCCAGGGCCCGTTCGTACGCGGCGATCGCCTCCTCGGGCAGCTGCGCCGCAGAGAGCTGGTCCGCAGCCGAGTGCGCCAGGTCCGCCTGCGGCTGCGGGCCGTTCCAGTCCTTGGCCGCCTCCGCCGCCAGCAGGAACTGCTCCGCCGCGGCCCGCGGCTCGTTCAGCTGCCGCAGCAGGTCGCCCAGGAACTGCCGTGCGGACACGGCCTGGAGATCACCGTGCTCCAGCAGGTCGGGCAACGCGGACTGCAGAACCTCCGCCGCATCGGCGAAGCGGTCGTCCCGCGCGTACGCCCGGGCCAGGAGGAGCCGTGCCTGTGCCCCGTTGAAAGAGGACAGTCCGGCCTGGTCGAACCAGTGCGCCGCCGTCAGTGCGTGCTCGGCCGCTTCGGCCGCCGCCTCGGCCCGCCCCATCAGGATGTCCGCAAGGGTGAGTCGTACGGTCCCCTGCGTCTCGGCGTCGATGATCTCCAGGGCGGACTCCACCGCGGAGCGGGCCGCCTCCTCGGCCTCCTCGGGCTGCCCGAGCGACATCAGCAGCCCGGCCCGCAGCACCAGCGGGTCCACGGCCTGCCACGGCCGGCCCGCTTCTGCGGCGTGCCGCGCGGCGGAGGCCAGCAGCGCCGCGGCACGCTGGGGGTCGCCCTGGGACAGGGCGATCCGGCCGAGCGCTTCCTCGGCGTCGGCGGCCAGATCCGGCAGCGTCTGCGCGTGCGCTTCGGCGAAGGCGGTCAGCTCCCGCTGCCCGTGGTCGTGCTCCGGGTCGTTGTCGTGCTCCGCATCGCGGCCGTGCAGGGGCGCGTGGGCGTGCTCGTGGCCGGTGTCCCGCGCGCGCAGGTGCGGCTCGATGCGGATCGCGGCCAGTTCCGCCGTGGCGATCCGGCGGGCGCGCAGCGGCTCGTCCGGATCCAGCGCCTCGGCCGCCCGCGCCGCCGCTGCCAGCAGTTCCCGTACCCGGTCGGGCTCGGCCCCGTCCTGGCCGGCCACGCTCGCCAGCCGCAGCTCCGCCAGCGCGGCCCGCTGCGCCTGTCCGAGGTACCGGTAGCGGTCGCGGACCGTCAGCAGCAGCTCCCCCGCCTCCGGGGCACCGGCGCGTGCGGCTGCCAGCGCCCGGCTGTCCGCCACGTCGGCGGCGACCAGCGGATCCACGTCTTCCTCCGGGAGGGCGTCCATCCGTACGGCCACCTCCGCCCACAGCCCGTCCGCGGCCGGATGCCCCTGGTCGCGAGCCTGCCGGGCCCGCTCCACCAGCTCGGCGAAGGCGGCCCCGGCGGTGACCGCGGCTGCGCCGGCGGTGACCGCGGCCGCGGCCGCAGCCGCCGCCGGCGCGGGTGCCGCCGCCGTGGTCGGGGCGCCCGCGGTCTGGGGGAGCGGTGCGCTGCGCACGCCCAGCGGCAGCACGCCGACGAGCGGCTGCGCTCCGATCCGGGCGAGGAAGCGGTCCGAGACCCGGGTCGTGCCGTTGCGGGCGTCGAAGCGGTGGGCGATGGCGAGCGAGCCCGCGTACATCACCTCGTACAGCTCGGAGACCGTGCGAGGGACGCCTTCGTAGGCGGCGGCCGGGCTGTTGCCGTGCCCGAGCTCCTGCAGCCGGCGCAGCAGGACGAGGATGCCGCCGTGGAAGGCCAGCTGGTCGTCGGCGTTGGCGAGCGGACCCAGGTGGGCGGCGTGCTCGGCGAGGATCTCCAGCCCGCGGGACTCGTTGCCGCTCAGCGCGCAGAACTCGATGTGCTTGGCGATCGACGGCAGCAGGCTCTCGTTGCCCCGGGCCATGCGGTAGCCGCGCAGGTGGTGGGAGCGGGCCTCGTTGAGACGGCCGAGGCGCAGCAGGGGCAGCAGCGACGTGGCCAGTACCCGGTGGGGCTCCTCGGCGCAGGTCCGCTCGCCGTCCAGTACGGGCCGCCAGTGCTCCAGCGCCTGTGCGTCGTCGCCGCGCAGGGCGGCGTAGCTGCCCTGGCTGTTGAGCTCGCAGGCGTGGCAGTCGCTCATGCTGTCGCGGTCCGCCGCCAGCCAGGCCCGGTGGGCCCGGTCCGCCCGCTCGTCGTCCCCGGCGCAGTGGGCGAGCCACATCTCGGCCTCGCGCACGGGCCGCTCGCTGTAGCCGGCGACCCGATAGCGGCGCTCCATCTCCGCGACCCAGCCCCAGGCCGATTCGAGCGGGATCTCCGGGGAGTCGGAGATGGCCGTGGCCACCCACTTGAACTGCCAGAACAGGGAGTGGGCGTCCCACTTGGCGAAGGAGCCGGGGTCCTTGTCGTACTCCTGGAGCAGCCGGGCGAAGGGCACCAGCATCTTGGAGGACTCGGAGCTCCACAGGTAGGCGTGGACCAGGTTGTCCAGTGCGTCGCGGAACAGGGCGGCATCGCCGAGGGCTTCGGCCGCGCCCACCAGGGCCTCGGCGTGGGCGTTGCGGGCGGTCCCGTTCGGGGCGCTGCGGTTCTCCGCCAGGCCCCGCCGGACCTCCTCGTGCGTCATGGTCACTGCTGGCCCTCCTGGGCATCGGCGGAGTGGGTCGCCCATTCCAGGAGCCCGAGGAAGGCCCGGTTGAGCAGGGTGGAGTCGGCCGGGCGTAGCGGCCGCTGGGACATCAGCAGCGCCTGCCCGTACAGCGACTCGACGGCGGTCCCCGCCAGCGCCTCGTCGGACAGGGCCGCGATCCGGCGGATGAGCGGGTTGTGGTGGTTGAGCACCAGGCGGGCGCGCGGCGCGGAGCCGCGCAGGGCGCCGAGGATGCCCGTCCACAGGGAGTCGGCGCTGTCCAGGGCGGCGGTCCGGTCGCGCTCCTGGCGGGCCTGCCGGTCGTCGAGGTAGAGCGCCGGGACGGAGACGGGCTGGAAGGCTCGCAGCACCACGTCGCAGCCCTGCGGCTGCAGGCGGGTGCGGGCGGTGGACAGGAAGGACGCGAGGGCGAGCTCGGCGGCGGTCGGGACCGGGTCGAGCCGTTCCGTGACGGCGCCGGCATCCAGCTCGGTGACCTTCAGGTCCGGCCGTACCGTGGGCAGCAGGGCGAGCAGGTCGGCGTCGTACGTGTAGCCGGCGTTGATGACACCGAGTCCGTGGGCCGCCGCGATCGGGGCGATCTGGCGGAACTCCTCGACGGTGCGGGTGAAGTGGATCTCGGTGTGGGCGGCCGCGAACTCCTGCAGGCTCATCGAGCCGTCGCTGGTCTCGAACGGCAACCAGGGCAGCATCAGGCCGAGCAGGTCGGCGTCGTGCCGGGCCAGGGACTTCACCCCGAGGTGGTGGACGTTCAGGAACGCCGCCAGCCGGTCCGGTTCGCTGGCGGCGAGCTCGGCCAGCCATGTACGGATACGGGCACCGAGCGCCTCCCGTACGGCGGACAGGGTCTCGTCGTCGTAGAGGTTCTCGCGGGAGGCCGTGGGCCGCAGGGTGTCGGTGTCCAGGACGGCGCGCACGAAGAACGCCCAGTCCGGCAGCAGGTTGTCGGCCCGGTCGGTGAGCAGCATGCCCTTGAGGTGGACGCGGTGTCCGGCCCGGTGGGCGGGGCTGGTCGGTTCGGGCAGGACGTACGCGACGCCGCGGACCCCGGCGACGGGCAGGTCCAGGTCGATGGTGTCGAGCGGGGTGAAGCCGAAGAGCTGGGCGCAGTGCCCGGCGAGCGCGACGCGGCGGGCGGCCGGGGTGGGGAAGGCGCGGTCCCAGACGGCGGGCCGGTCGGTGACGGGCCGCGGGTCGCCGCCCCGGCCGTCGTCGAAGGTGATGTCGTACGGCAGGAGGGAGCCGTAGTCGCGGGCCAGCTGCTCCACCTTGGTGGGGACCATCCACTCCTCGGCACCCGGCCGGGCCTGGAGGACGACGGTGGTGCCGGGCTCCGGGCGGGCGTCGTGGGGGAGTTCGCGGACGGTGTACGAGCCGTCGTCCGTGGCCAGCCACTCGACGGGTGCGGCCTGCGGGTCGCGTGCGGAGCGGGTGATGACGCGGATCTCACGGGCGACGACGAAGCAGGCGAGCAGGCCGATGCCGAACTGGCCGAGGAACTCGCGGCGGGTGGTCTCCAGGCCGTGCTCGCCGCCGCGCTTGGAGCTGCGGCCGATGGTGGCGAGGAGGGAGTGGGCCTCGGCGGCGGTCAGGCCGATGCCGCTGTCCTCGATGGTGACCCGGTCCGCGGATGCCGACAGGCGGATGCGGATCTCCGCCTCCGGGTCGAGCGCGTGGCGGGCGGTGACCGCGTCCACCGCGTTCTGCATCAGCTCGCGGACGTAGACGCGCGGGCTGGAATAGAGGTGGTGGGAGAGCAGGTCGACCAGACCGCGCAGGTCCACCTGGAAGTTGGACGTCATGGAGTGTCACCTCGCGTGCGTACGGGAAAGTTCGGCGATCGCGAGGTGCCCCCCCTCACGGATCCCGGAGTGAGCAACACATTAGGGCGCTCATCTGACAATCTCCTGGGAAATTCGGGAGGGTCACGGCAGGCGCAGGAATTGCGGAGGGACCGCATCCACCAGCCACACCCCGTTGGCGCTGACCCGGAACACGTGGCCGGCGGCGTGCATCGCGCCCGCGTCCACGCTGAGCACGATCGGCCTGCCGCGCCGCGCGCCGACGCGGGTCGCGGTCTCCCGGTCGGGGGACAGGTGGACGTGGTGCCGGGCCATGGGCCGCAGGCCCTCGGCGCGGATCGCGCCCAGCGCGGCGGCGACCGTGCCGTGGTAGAGGTACGCGGGCGGTTCCGCCGCCGGGAGGTCCAGGTCGACGGGGACGGTGTGGCCCTGGTTGGCGCGGATGCGCGTGCCCTCGACGGCGAAGCGCTGCTTGTCGTTGGCGGCGACGACGTGGTCGAGCTCGGCACGGGTGATGGGGAATCCGTGGGCCGCGGCCGCACGCAGGAGGGCGTCGATCTCCACCCAGCCGTGCAGATCGAGGGTGAGTCCGATGCGCTCCGGCTGGTGCCGCAGGTGTTTCGAGACGTATTTGGACACCTTCACGGTGCGTCTGTCGTCCATGGGCCCA
The DNA here is from genome assembly GCF_051550185.1 of Streptomyces pallidus (ex Mingjun et al. 2026). NCBI lineage: Bacteria > Bacillati > Actinomycetota > Actinomycetes > Kitasatosporales > Streptomycetaceae > Streptomyces > Streptomyces pallidus (ex Mingjun et al. 2026). The sequence goes on from NZ_CP196181.1 coordinate 4,064,732, forward strand.
GCCTGCCGGTCCGCTCGGGACCGCCGCAGCGATTTTCCGCCAGGCCGTCCGGTCGCGGACAGCAACTATCCTTCTTCCAAGATACGGAACATCTTTTCCATTGAAGATCCCGTCCAGGGGGGACCTGATGACGACTCGCGCTTCCCTGCAGCGCCGCGCCGTCGCCGAACTCGTCGGCACCGCCGGCCTGCTCGTGGTGGTGATCGGTTCCGGCATCCAGGCCGACGGTCTCAGCCGCGACACCGGGGTCGCCCTCGTCGCGAACTCGCTCGCGTCGGCCATCGGCCTCGGGCTGGTCGTCACCCTGTTCGGCCCGCTGTCCGGGGCCCACCTCAACCCGGTGGTCAGCCTCACTTCCTGGTGGGCGCGTCGGCGCGGCGGCGAGGGGCTGGCGGGAGGGGAGGCGCTCGTCTACGCCGCGGCCCAGACCGTCGGGGCCGTCGCCGGGGCCCTCCTCGCCGAGGTGATGTTCGGGCGGCCCCCGGGCGTCCTCTCCACCCAGGTCCGCGGCGGCGGCCACCTGCTCGTCGGAGAGATCGTCGCCACCGCCGGGCTCGTCCTCGTCATCCAGGGCCTGGAGCGCATCGGTCGCCCGAAGCTCGTCCCGGCGGCGGTGGCGGCGTACATCGCCTGCGCGATCTGGTTCACTTCCTCGGGCTCCTTCGCGAACCCGGCCGGCACCGTCGGGCGCGCCTTCAGCGACTCGTTCACGGGCATCGCCCCGCAGTCGCTGCCCGGCTTCATCGCGGCGCAGCTGGTCGGAGCGGCCGCGGGGCTGGCCCTCGCCGGATTCCTGTACGGCGGCTCGGGACGCGCCTCGGGCCCACGTGGCGCCGGCCGGCGGGCGGCTGGCCGGGGTGCGGGTCGGGAAACGGAAGGCGGGACGAGGGAAGCCCCCACTGCCAGACCGGCGTAACGAGGTCGTCGGCTGATCCGTCGTCCACAGGTTTGCCCACAGGAATCCCCGGCTTGTCCACAGCCGGTTGGGTGGGTTTTGACGGCAAACGAGCGATCCGCCCTGTGGACTACTCTCCGTCGTCCACCGGGTCCCGTCGGCCGCCCCGCTGAGCCAGGTCGTTCATCCTGCGGGCCTGCAGCTCGCGTTCCGTCGCCGCTCGGACGAACTCCCCCACGTGCTCGGCGCCGACCAGCTCCTGCACCGCCCGTACCGTCCCGGCCGGCAGCGCCACGGACGCCGGTCCCGACGCCTGCGGCGCGCCGGCGGCCCCCAGGTGTCGTTGCAGGTGCCGGGTCGCGAACAGCCTCATGGCCCGTGCCAGCTCGGCGTCCACCGTCTGCTGGGCCAGCGGCCGCAGCCGGCGGACCAGGGCCGCCGCCTCCACGGCGTCCGAGTCCGTCGGCGGCACCTGCCCCAAGTAGCGGGCGAAGACGTGCTCGGTGGTGAACTCCAGGAAGCGGGATGCTATGTGTTCGACCTGCCCGCGCAGTTCCCGCAGGTGCCCGGTGATCGCCGGCAGCGGCACCCCTGCCGCGTACAGCTCGGCGGCCACCGCCAGTTCTTGTGGCGAGGGGACCAGGAACTCCTCCGGACAGCCCGGGATCCGCTCCAGCACGCCCAGCTCGCAGGCCTCGTTCACGGTGGCGTCGTCGGAGGTCCCCCCGAAGCGCTCGTCCAGGTCGGCCCGGCTGACCCGGGCCGCCTCCTCGTCGGTCCACGGCCCGTGCACCTCGGCGACGAGCCCGAGGACGCCGCCGAGTCCCCGCCCCGCGTCCCAGGCCTCCAGCAGCTCCTTGATGGAGGCCAGGGTGTAGCCGCGGTCCAGCAGGTCGGCGATCTGGCGCAGCCGTGCCAGGTGCGTGTCGCCGTAGACGTTCGAACGGCCGCGCCGCTCCGGCTTCGGCAGCAGGCCACGGTCCTGGTACGCCCGGATTGTGCGCACCGTGGCTCCACTGTGGTGCGCCAGATCCTCGATCCGGTACTCGGCTGCTGCCTGATCGGACAATCCCGGCTCCCTACGACATGGCGGCCCGGCCCCGCCTGCGCAGCGAGCCCTCCTGCGAGGGATGGTACGACCGCCGGAATGAGGGGTACACGGCCGCGCGGCCCCCGTTCACAGCCGGGGTTCCACCCGGGCGAGCCGGCGCAGGGCCCGGGGCGCGAAGCGGGACATCCACAGGGCACCCTTGGACTCGGGTGTCACCGGGACCACGGCCTGGTTGTGCACGACCGCCCGGAGGATCGCGTCGGCGACCTTCTCCGGCGGGAAGTTGCGCAGCCCGTACAGCCGCGAGGCGCGCGCCTGGCGGCGCTTCTCCTCGGCCGCGTCCACCCCGGCGAACCGGGAGGTGGCGGTGATGCCGGTGTTCACGATGCCCGGGCAGATCGCCGAGACGCCGATCGACTGCGGGGCCAGTTCGGCGCGCAGGCACTCCGACAGCATCAGGACCGCCGCCTTCGACGTGCTGTACGCGGGCAGGGTCCGGGACGGCAGGTAGGCGGCGGCGGAAGCGGTGTTGACGATGTGTCCGCCCTGGCCGCGCTCGGCCATCTGCTTCCCGAAGATCCGGCAGCCGTGGATGACGCCCCACAGGTTGACGTCGAGGACCTTCTTCCAGTCCTCCGCCGTCGTCTGCAGGAACGGACCCGACAGGCCGATCCCGGCGTTGTTGACCAGGACGTCCACCACGCCGTACTCGGCCGCGGTCTTCGCCGCGAGCTTCTCCATGGCCTGCTCGTCGCTGACGTCGACGCATTCGCCCCAGGCCTCGGGGGCGCCGATGAGCCGTGCCATGCCGGCCGTGCGCTCCGCGCCCTCCGCGTCCCGGTCCACGCACACCACCCGGGCCCCGGCCTCGGCGAACGCGAAGGCGGTGGCCCGGCCGATGCCGCTGGCGGCGCCGGTGACCAGGACCAGGCGGCCCCCGAACCAGTCGGCGTACCTGCCCGGAGCCCTGGTCTCCGGGGCCCGCGCGGCGGGCTCCTCCCGGGCGGTGACGAACTCGGTGATCCACGCGGCCAACTGGTCGGGACGGGTCCGGGGCACCCAGTGCTTGGCCGCCAGGGTGCGCCGCACCAGGCCGGGGGCCCACCGCTCCAGGTCGTCGTAGAGCTTCTCGGAGAGGAAGGCGTCTCCGGTCGGCGTGATCAGCTGCACCGGTACGTGGGCGTACGCGTCGGCGCGCGGGCGGCTCAGCCGGGACCGCACGTTGTCGCGGTAGAGCCAGGCCCCGTGCGCGGCGTCCGAGGGCAGCGAGGGCGTGGGGTAGGAGCCGGCCGGCACCTTCTCGACGCGCTCCAGGATGCCGGGCCACCGCTTGCCGAGCGGCCCGCGCCAGGCGAGCTCCGGCAGGACGGGCGTGTGGAGTGCGTACACGTACCAGGACTTGAGGCCCTGGCCCAGCAGTTGTGACGCCCGGCGCGGGGTGGGCCGGTTCACCCGCTTCTTGATCCAGTGACCGAAGTGGTCGAGGGAGGGCCCCGACACGGAGGTGAACGAGGCGATCCGGCCCTCGGTCCGGGCGACGGTCGCGAACTCCCAGCCCTGCACGGAGCCCCAGTCGTGGCCGACCAGGTGCACCGGGCGTTCCGGGCTGACCGCGTCCGCCACCGCCAGGAAGTCGTCCGTCAGCTTCTCCAGCGTGAACCCGCCGCGCAGCGGTACGGGCGCCGTGGAGCGTCCGTGGCCGCGCACGTCGTAGAGCACGACGTGGAATCGGGCCGCAAGCCGCTCGGCGACCTCCGCCCAGACCTCCTTGCTGTCGGGGTACCCGTGCACGAGCACCACGGTCGGCCGGGCCGTGTCACCGAGCTCGACCACGCACAACTCGATCCCGCCGGTGCTCACCCGGCGCTCGCGCGCTCCGGCCAGACCCGTGCGACGCACCCCGTTCACCCCGCCCACAGCGTCCACGCCCTTGCTCCTGCCCTCGCCCTCGCCCGTCACACGGTCCACGCCGTCCGCCCCGCCCCTGCCGCTCATGCTGCCTTCTCCTCGGCCCAGCGCCGCACGTGCGGCAGATCGTCGTCCAGCCAGAACGCGCTCTCCTCGGGATCGCGGGAGTCCGTGACGACCAGGATCTCCTCGAACTTCGCGCCGGTGCCCCGGAACCCCAGGTGCGGCTCCACCGCCCACATCCCGGGCTGCGGGGCGTGGTCGGAGAAGCGGTACGGGCTCCACAGCGGAGACCAGCCCTCCCGGTGCCCGTGCAGGGCGTCGGAGGCCAACCCCTTCAGGGACTGCACCCCGAAGCCGAACGCGGTGGGGGACCAGCGCCGCTCCCGCACCCGGTCGATCTTGTGGGCGATCACGCCGAACGGGTAGGCGCGGTGCCGGTTGGCGTACCCCTGCCGGACCATCAGCCGGTCGACGTTCTCGTATATCTCGCGCAGCGGGCGGCGTTCGCGGACCTGCCCGAGGATCAGCTCCCGGTGGGCGCGCAGGTCGGACATCAGCCGGTCCTGCACCGGGTTCAGCCCGAGGCTGCCCGAGTACCCGATGTCGGCCGCGTAGCCCCGGTGGACCGGTGCCATGTCGAGGATGAACGGCATCCCCGGCTCCAGCTTCCGGTTGGTCGGGAAGAACTGGAGCGGGATCTTGAAGTTCGCGAAGGCGGTGCGGTCCCCGAACCAGGCGAACGGCAGGTGGAACCAGTCCCGCACCCCACGCTGGCGCAGCCACTCCCGCTGCATCCGGGCGGCCTCGCGCTCGGTCACGCCCGGCCGCAGCTGCGCCGCCACCGCCTCGGCGCACTCGTAAGCGAGGCGCTGCACTCCTCTGAAACCGCTGAGGTCGGCGGCGAGCCGACCGGTGAGCCGTGCGGTGCGCTGCCTCGTGTCCCCACCCATAGCCGTCCGTCCGTAGGGCCGTACCGCCAGTAACTTGACATTGATGAATGTGACAATGGCCGGAGGTCACGTCAAGGGGGCGTGCACGGACCTGTGGACAATTTTGTCCGGTGCACATCAGTCTCGCGTCAGGGTTCGTAGTCCTGAAGGCTGACACCGGATCGCGCTCCAAGTCTGACGACCTGCAGGTGACGCGCCACTACCGTCGAAGCCGTGACTGTCATCGCGGCCGAAGGCCTGACCAAGCGGTACCCCCGAGTGACCGCCATCGACCGGCTCTCCCTGGACATCGGCCCGGGAGTCACCGGCCTGGTGGGCGCCAACGGTGCCGGCAAGTCCACGCTGATCAAGATCCTGCTGGGACTGTCCCCCGCCACCGAGGGGCGCGCCTCCGTGCTCGGCCTCGACGTCGCGACGCACGGCAGTGCCATCCGGGAGCGGGTCGGCTACATGCCCGAGCACGACTGCCTGCCCCCCGACGTCTCGGCCACCGAGTTCGTCGTGCACATGGCGCGCATGTCCGGACTCCCACCGGCCGCCGCCCGCGAACGGACCGCCGACACCCTGCGCCACGTGGGGCTGTACGAGGAGCGCTACCGCCCCATCGGCGGCTACTCCACCGGCATGAAGCAGCGCGTCAAGCTCGCCCAGGCGCTCGTCCACGACCCGCAGTTGGTGCTCCTCGACGAGCCCACCAACGGCCTGGACCCGGTCGGCCGCGACGAGATGCTCGGCCTGATCCGCCGCGTGTACACCGACTTCGGCATCTCGGTGCTGGTCACCTCGCACCTCCTCGGGGAACTGGAGCGGACCTGCGACCACGTCGTGGTCGTCGACGGCGGCAAGCTGCTGCGGTCCAGCTCCACCAGCGACTTCATGCAGACCACCGCGACCGTCGCCGTCGAGGTCACCGACTCGGACGCGCACCCCGACGGCACCGCAGCCCTGCGTGCGGCGCTCACCGAGGCGGGCGTCGTCCTGCACCCGGGCGAGGAGCAGGGGCTCCCCGGCGCGGGCCACATCCTGCTCGTCGAGGCCACCGGCGAGAGCACCTACGACACGATCGTCGACACCGTCGCGGGCCTCGGCCTCGGCCTGGTCCGCATGGAACAGCGCCGCCACCACATCGCGGAGGTCTTCCGCGACAACGACCAGCGGAAGGGGCCCGGTGGCGATGGCGCCTGAGACCTCCACCCAGATCCACAACATCGGCTACCGGTCCTACGAAGGCGCCCGGCTCGGCCGCTCCTACGCCCGCACCTCGCTGTACTCGCAGTCCCTGCGCGGCGCGTACGGGCTCGGCCGCTCGGCCAAGTCCAAGGTCCTCCCGATGATCCTCTTCGCGGTGATGTGCATCCCCGCGCTGATCATCGTGGCCATCGCCATCGCGGTGCCCGGGTCGACCGACCTGCCGATCAAGTACACGACGTACGCGCTGACCACCCAGATGGTCATCGGCCTCTACCTCGCCTCGCAGGCACCCCAGTCGGTCTCGCGCGACCTGCGGTTCAAGACCGTGCCGCTGTACTTCTCGCGGCCGATCGAGCGGGTCGACTACGTCCTCGCCAAGTTCGCGGCGATGGCCTCGGCCCTGTTCATCCTCACCGCCACACCGCTGCTGATCATGTGGATCGGCTCTCTGCTGGCCAAATTCGACTTCGCGGACCAGACCAAGGGGTTCGCCCAGGGGCTGGTCTCCGTGCTGTTGCTCTCGGTCCTCTTCGCCGGCCTCGGCCTGGTCGTGGCCGCGCTCACCCCGCGCCGCGGGTTCGGCGTGGCCGGCGTCATCGCCCTGCTGGTGATCCCCTACGGCGCGGTCACCGCGGTGCAGGGCGTCTCCTACAGCGCCGGAACGACCGCCCCGATCGAGTGGATGGGCCTGTTCTCCCCGATCACCCTGATCGACGGCATGCAGACGGCGTTCCTCGGCGCCACCTCCGCCTTCCCCGGCGGCGAAGGCCCCTCGACGGGCGTCGGCTTCGTCTACCTGCTCGTCATCCTCGCCCTCATCGTCGGCTCGTACACCGCCCTGATGGCGCGCTACCGGAAGGCCGGGCTGTGACCACCATCGACATCGACCACACCTCCCGCTGGTTCGGGAACGTCGTCGCGGTCAACGACGTGACCATGCGGATCGGCCCCGGCGTCACCGGGCTGCTCGGCCCCAACGGCGCCGGCAAGTCCACCCTGATCAACATGATGGGCGGCTTCCTGGCCCCCTCCACGGGCACCGTCACCCTCGACGGCGCCCCCATCTGGGGCAACGAGCAGGCCTACCGGCAGATCGGCGTCGTGCCGGAGCGGGAGGCCATGTACGACTTCCTCACCGGCCGGGAGTTCGTGGTCGCCAACGCCGAGCTCCACGGTCTCGACGACGCCGCCGCGCAGCGCGCCCTGGCCACCGTCGAGATGGAGTACGCCCAGGACCGCAAGATCGCGACCTACTCCAAGGGCATGCGCCAGCGCGTGAAGATGGCCTCCGCGCTGGTCCACGATCCGTCAGTGCTCCTGCTCGACGAGCCGTTCAACGGTATGGACCCGCGTCAGCGCATGCAGCTCATGGACCTGCTGCGGCGCATGGGCGAGGAGGGGCGCACCGTCCTGTTCTCCTCCCACATCCTGGAGGAGGTCGAGCAGCTCGCCTCCCACATCGAGGTGGTCGTCGCCGGCCGGCACGCCGCCTCCGGCGACTTCCGCAAGATCCGCCGCCTGATGACGGACCGCCCGCACCGCTACGTGGTCCGGTCCTCCGACGACCGGGCCCTCGCTGCAGCCCTGATCGCCGACCCGTCCACGGCCGGGATCGAGGTCGACGTCAAGGAGGGCGCCCTGCGCATCCAGGCCGTCGACTTCGGACGCTTCACGGAGCTGCTGCCGCAGGTCGCCCGTGCCCACGGCATCCGGCTGCTCACGGTCTCCCCCTCCGACGAGTCCCTCGAGTCGGTCTTCTCCTACCTCGTCGCGGCCTGAAGGAGCTGGCACCCATGTACAACCCCACCGTGGCCCGGCTCACCTACCGCGCCCTGCTCGGCCGCCGCCGCGCGCTGATCCTCTTCGCGCTGCCCGCCATGCTGATCGTCATCGCGGCTGCCGTCCGCGTCTTCACCGGCCTGGACGACAAGATCGCCGCCGATCTGCTGGGCGGTTTCGCACTGGCGACGATGGTCCCGCTGATCGGCGTCATCGCCGGCACCGGTGCCATCGGGCCGGAGATCGACGACGGCTCGATCGTCTACCTCCTCTCCAAGCCGGTGAAGCGGCCGACGATCATCATGACCAAGCTGATCGTCGCGATCGCCGTCACGATGGCCTTCTCCGCCATCCCGACCCTGATCGCCGGCTTCATACTCAACAACAACGGCCAGCAGATCGCCGTCGCCTACACCATTGCCGCGCTGGTCGCCTCCATCGCCTACAGTGCCCTGTTCCTGCTGCTGGGCACGGTCAGTCGGCATGCGGTGGTGTTCGGCCTGGTCTACGCCCTGATCTGGGAGTCGCTCTTCGGCAGCCTGGTCTCCGGCGCCAAGACCCTCAGCGTCCAGCAGTGGGCCCTGGCCGTGGCCGAGAAGATCGCCGGCGAGGGTTACGTCGACGCCACCGTCGCCCTGCCCACCGCGGTCGTCCTCCTCATCGTGGTCACCGTCGGCGCCACCATGTACGCCGGCCAGAAGCTGCGCCGCCTCACCCTCGCCGGCGAGGAGTAGGAACAGCAGGACGGCCCCGACGGGGCCAGCCCGAAAGAGCCCGGAGCACCCGTGCCCCGCCCGGCCCACCAGCCGGGCGGGGCACAGCCGTGCGGGGCATCATCGGGGCATGACCGAGCACCCCGAGCCGGAGCCCTCCAGGCCCGTGAGGTCCTGGATACGCTCCTCGCCCGGAACGCACATATGGCTGCTCGTCATCGCGATCACCAGCCTCGTCGTCGTGATCACCCCTGACCACCTCGAAAGCGTCCTGCTCCACCGCCACAGCAGCAATATCCACGAGCTCACCCGGCACCCCGTACGCGCCCTGCTCTCCAGCGCCTTCTGGATCGAGGACCCGGCCTCACTCGCCCTCTACGCCGTCCTCTTCGAGGTCTTCCACGCCCCCGTGGAACGCTGGCTCGGCACCCTGCGCTGGCTCGCCATCGTCGCCACCGCCCACATCACGGCCACCCTGATCAGCCAGAAGCTCGTCCTGACGGCCATCCAGGACCACCGGGCACCGCACAGCATGGTCCACGTCGTCGACGTCGGCGTCAGCTACGGCCTCGCGGCCTCCATCGGTGTCCTCACCTACCGGCTCCCCAGCCCCCTGCGCTGGTTCTACCTGGCCGGCGCTTTCGCCTTCTTCGGGGTCCCGCTCCTGACCGGGGCCACCTTCACCGACCTCGGGCACGCGATCTCACTCTCCGTCGGCCTACTCGCCTGGCCACTGACCCGCAACCCGCACCCCTGCCGCCCCCCTGGTCATGTTTCACGTGAAACATGACCGGCAGCGGCTGCCCCTGGGCTGCCGCCGAGGCGCCGAAAATCACTGGTACGGGGCTTCCGCCCGGGGCACAGTGGGCGGTGCGGGGAGAACAAAAGGTCCGGGGCAGCCACTTCGAGCGCGCCGTTCGGCGCGGGCTGCCCCGGACCCTCCCATCCGCGCGGACGGGCCGTACGCGCGCGACCACTCCCCTATGCGGCGCCCAGCAGGCGCTCCAGCACCACCGCGATCCCGTCCTCCTCGTTGGAGGTCGTGACCTCGTCGGCCACCGCCTTTAGGTCCGCATGGGCGTTGGCCATCGCCACACCATGTGCCGCCCAGCCGAACATGGGGATGTCGTTGGGCATGTCGCCGAAGGCGATCGTCTCGGCGGCCTTCACGCCCAGCCGGCGCGCGGCGAGGGAGAGCCCGGTGGCCTTGGTCAGGCCGAGCGGCAGGATCTCCACTATCCCCGGACCGGCCATGACGATGTCGACCAGCGAGCCGACCGTCTGCCGCGCCACCGTGACCAGGGCGTCGTCGTCGAGCTCGGGGTGCTGGATGTACAGCTTGTTCAGCGGAGCCGACCACACCGCGGCGGTGTCGTCGAGGTACACCGCCGGCAGGCCGCCCTGCACCTGGTAGCCGGACCCGAACAGCACGTCGCCGTCCACCCCGTCACGGCTGGCGGCCAGCGCGAGCGGGCCCACCTCGGCCTCCAGCTTCGACAGCGCCAGGCCGGCCAGCTGCCGGTCCAGCGTCACCGAGGTCAGCAGCCGGTGCGCGCCCGCGTCGTAGACCTGCGCGCCCTGGCCGCACACCGCTATCCCCCGGTAGCCGAGGTCGTCCAGTACGCGCCGGGTCCAGGGCACGGCCCTGCCGGTGACGATGATGTGGACGGCGCCCGCCGCGGTGGCCGCGGCGAGCGCTTCCCGGGTGCGTTCCGAGACCGTGTCGTCGCCACGCAGCAGCGTGCCGTCGAGATCGGTCGCGATGAGCTTGTACGGGAACGGGGCCGGGCTCACTTGGCGATCGGCTCCAGGACCTCGCGGCCGCCCAGGTACGGACGGAGCACCTCGGGGACCCGGACCGAGCCGTCGGCCTGCTGGTGGTTCTCCAGGATCGCGACGATCGTGCGGGGCACGGCGCACAGCGTGCCGTTCAGGGTCGCGAGCGGCTGGGTCTTCTTGCCGTCGCGGACGCGGATCGACAGGCGGCGGGCCTGGAAGCCGTCGCAGTTCGAGGCGGAGGTCAGCTCGCGGTACTTGCCCTGCGTCGGGATCCACGCCTCGCAGTCGAACTTGCGCGAGGCGGAGGCGCCGAGGTCACCGGTGGCGACGTCGATCACCTGGAACGGCAGCTCCAGGCTGGTCAGCCACTGCTTCTCCCAGGCGAGCAGTCGGGCGTGCTCGGCCTCGGCGTCCTCCGGCGCGACGTACGAGAACATCTCGACCTTGTCGAACTGGTGGACGCGGAAGATGCCGCGGGTGTCCTTGCCGTAGGTACCGGCCTCGCGGCGGAAGCACGGCGAGAAGCCGGCGTAGCGCAGTGGCAGCTTCTCGGCTTCGATGATCTCGTCCATGTGGTACGCGGCGAGCGGGACCTCGGAGGTGCCGACCAGGTAGTAGTCGTCCTTCTCCAGGTGGTAGACGTTCTCGGCGGCCTGGCCGAGGAAGCCCGTGCCCTCCATGGCCCGCGGGCGCACCAGGGCGGGGGTCAGCATCGGGATGAACCCGGCCTCGGTGGCCTGTGCGATCGCAGCGTTGACCAGGGCCAGCTCCAGCAGGGCGCCGACGCCGGTCAGGTAGTAGAAGCGCGAGCCCGACACCTTGGCGCCGCGCTCGACGTCGATGGCGCCCAGCGCCTCGCCGAGTTCCAGGTGGTCCTTGGGCGCGAAGCCCTCGGCGGCGAAGTCGCGGATCGTGCCGTGCGTCTCAAGGACGGTGAAGTCCTCCTCGCCGCCGACCGGGACGTCCGGGTGAACGACGTTGCCGAGCTTGAGGAGCAGGTTGCGGGCGGACTCGTCGGCCTCGTTCTGCTCGGCCTCGGCCGCCTTGACGTCGGTCTTGAGCTGCTCGGCCTTCTTCAGAAGCTCCGCACGCTCCTCCGGGGAGGCCTTGGGGATGAGCTTGCCGAGCGACTTCTGCTCGTTGCGCAGTTCGTCGAAGCGCATCCCGGAGGACCTGCGGCGCTCGTCGGCGGAGAGGACGGCGTCGACAAGATCGACGTCCTCTCCACGGGCGCGCTGCGAGGCGCGGACACGGTCAGGGTCTTCACGGAGCAGCCGAAGGTCAATCACCTCTCCAGGCTACCGGTCTGGACTTCCCGGGCTCACATCGATATCACGCTGCGTGTCGCTATGTCCCAATTGCCGTGAATGCAAAACTCTCTTCGGCTGGCCGGAAGCGACCGATGTCCGGTCGGCCCCTAAAAGTCGCCGATTCCCCGGAAGGGGTGCAATCCCAGCATTCGGACACCCTCGGGGTCGGTGGGTGTCCCGTCTTGTCCACAGGAATTGCCCAGCCTGCAGAGTTGTCCACAGGCTGTGTGTGGCATCTGTGGACACGGAATTAGATCAATCCCGTCCACTGGGTGGTCATCGCGATTCAAGGTTCAAACCGCCCGCACGCGCTCATTCGGGTGGGAATGACTCGCTCCAAAGAGTTGGTCGCCGATCCACGGGTGACGACGTTCATCCCCTGCTCTCCCGCGCGAAACCTGGGCCGCAGGCCGATTTGTCGACCTTGCGGGCCCTGACTGTCGACTAGTCCACAGGTCCTCTTCTCGTCCTGTGGATAACTCTGTGGACGGTGGTTAAGGCGGACGGCGCTTACGGCCGGCCGTCGAGGCAGCGCGCCAGCCAGTCGGAAGCAGCCGTGAAGTCGCCGTCCGAGGTCCCCGGCCGCGGAGCCCGCACGTCACTGCGGGTGACCCCCGCGCGGGGATAGGAGCCGAGGAACCGCACCTGGGGACAGGTCCGCTTGAGGCCCATCAGCGCCTCGCTCACCCGCCGGTCGGAAATGTGGCCCTCGGCGTCGACCGCGAAGCAGTAGTTGCCGATGCCCTGGCCGGTCGGCCGGGACTGGATCAGCATCAGGTTGACCCCCCGCACGGCGAACTCCTGGAGCAGCTCCAGCAGCGCGCCGGGGTGGTCGTCGCCGAGCCACAGCACGACCGAGGTCTTGTCGGCGCCGGTCGGCGCGGCGGGCCGGGCCGGCCGGCCGACCAGGACGAACCGCGTCTCGGCGTTCTGCGCGTCGTGGATCTCGGTGACCAGCGGGACGAGCCCGTAGGTGGCGGCCGCGAACTCGCCCGCGAAGGCCGCGTCGAAGCGGCCCTCCTGGACCAGGCGGGCCCCGTCCGCGTTCGACGCGGCCGACTCCCACACCGCGTCGGGCAGGTTTGCCCGTAGCCAGTTGCGCACCTGCGGCTGGGCGACGGGGTGCCCGGTCACGGTCTTGATGTCCGACAGCTGGGTACCGGGCCGCACGAGCAGCGCGAAGGCGATCGGCAGCAGCACCTCGCGGTAGATCATCAGCGGCTCGCCGGAGGCCAGCTCGTCCAGGGTGGCCGTGACACCGCCCTCCACCGAGTTCTCGATCGGCACCAGCGCCGCCGCCGCCTCCCCGTTGCGCACGGCGTCCAGGGCGGCCGGCACCGACACCATCGGGACCAGCTCCCGGGTAGCGGCTTCCGGCAGAGTGCGGAGGGCGGCTTCGGTGAAGGTGCCCTCGGGACCGAGATAGGTGAAGCGGGTGGCCGACATGCGATCAGCCTAATGCCGGGCACCCGCCGGGAGGGGGGCTGTTCACCCTTCGAGCAGACGCTGCCCCACGTACTCCCCGTCGCGCGGCCCCGGCGGCACGGCGTACAGGCCGCTGGACTCGTGCCGGAGGAACTCCGACAGCGCGTCCCCCCGGTCGAGCTTGCGCTGTACGGGCACGAAACCGCGCAGCGGATCGGCCTGCCAGCAGATGAACAGCAGTCCGGCGTCCGGCGCGCCGTCGGCGGAGATCCCGTCGTGGAAGGAGAACGGGCGCCGCAGCATTGCGGCCCCGCCGTTCTGCTCGGGGGCGGAGATCCGGGCGTGGGCGTTGGCGGGGATGACGGGCTTGCCGTCCGCGCCGAGTTTGTCGAGCTCCATCCGGCTGGTCTCCGTGCCGCCCGTGAGCGGCGCGCCCGTGGCCTTGGTCCGGCCTATGACCTGCTCCTGCTGGGAGAGGGACCGCTTGTCCCACTCGTCCAGGAGCATCCGGATGCGCCGGACGACGGCGTAAGAGCCCCCGCCCATCCATGCGTGCTCGGCGGGCCCGGGTCCGGCGGCGGGCACGAAGATCCGCTTGTCGAAGTCGGGCTGCGAGGGCTTCGGGTTGTTGGTGCCGTCGACCTGGCCCATCAGGTTGCGGGCGGTCATCGGGGTGGCCGTGGCGCCGGGAGAGCGGTTGAAGCCGTTCATCTGCCAGCGCACGCGGGCCGCCTCACCGGCGTCCTTCTGGAGGGAGCGCAGCGCGTGGAAGGCGACGAGGCCGTCGTCGGCGCCGATCTGCACCCACAGGTCACCGTTGCTGCGCTGCGGATCGAGCCGGTCGGAGGAGAACTCGGGCAGCGGGTCCAGGGCGGTGGGGCGGCGGTCGGCCAGCCCGGTGCGCTCGAAGAAGGAGTGGCCGAAGCCGAAGGTCACCGTCAGGGAGGACGGCCCGGCGTCGAGGGCGATGCCTGTGTCCGCCGTCGGCGCGGTCTCCCCCGCCATGAGCCGGCGGGCGGTGTCCGACCAGCGGCGCATCAGGGCGGCGGCCTCCTTGCGGCCGGCGCCGGGAGCCAGGTCGAAGGCGAGCACGTGGCCCTTGGCCTGGAGCGGCGTCGTGATGCCGGCCTGGTGTTCGCCCTGGAACGCGACCTGGGTGGCGCCCACCGAGGACAGTCCGGCGCCGCCGGGTGCGCCGGCCGCTCCGGAGGGCCCGTCGGCCAGGGCGGACTGGACGAGCGCCCCGCTGGCGCCGCCGAGGGCCAGTCCGGCGGCGCCCGCGGCACCGACGGTGCCCAGCAGCTTGCGGCGGGAGATTGCGATGTCGGGGTTGCTCTCGGTCACGCTGGTCAGCCGATCTTCACGGTCTTCTGCACGGTGGTCTGGTCGATCTCGGAGGTGCGGACGGTCACGTCGATGCGCCAGTCCCCGGCGAGCGGCAGCTGGACGCCGGAGGCACTCCAGTGTCCGGCGGCCGCGCGCTCGGGAACGAGCGGGAGGGGGCCGATGTCCTTGACGGGCAGGGTGAAGGCGACCTTGATCTCGGGGATGTCGAGAGGGGCGCCGTCGGGGGACTCGACCCAGAGGTGGAGGGTATTGGCGCCGACCCGGCCCGGGTCGAGCTGGAGCCGGGCGGAGCCCTTGCCGTGGGAGCCGCCCGTGTCGAACGGCAGGGTGATCTTGACGGCCCGGTCGGGTACCGCCGTGGCGGCGCCCGCCCCACGACCCGTCTCCTGAGCGGCGGCCCGTCCGGGCTCGGTGCTGGTCAACAGGGTGGTCACGGCGAGGAGCACCACGGCCACGCTCGCCTCGGCGAGCACCGAGCGGCGCAGGCCGGCCCGGTTCGGGTCCGCGTCGCGCGCCTGCCGCGCGCGGGCGTTCTGCACGGCCGCACGCTGCCGGGCGAGCTGCACGGCGCGCCGCGGGTCCTCGGCGGCCTCAGTGGTCTTGGCAGAAGCCCCGGGATCCGCCGGTTGCTCGGCGACGGCCTTCGACGTTTCACGTGAAACACCGCTCGCCCTACCGGCCTCGGTCGGCTCTCCGGTGGGTTCCTCCGCCAGCCGCGCGGTCCAGCCCCGGGAGACGTAGGCGATGCCGACGAGGGCGGCGACGAGCCCGACCTTCAGCAGCAACAGCCGTCCGTACGCGGTCCCGGTGAGGGCCGACCAGCTGCCGAGCTGGCGCCAGGACTGGTAGACGCCCGTGACGGTGAGGACCAGGACCGCGGCGAACGCCAACCGCGAGAAGCGCCGGACGGCGTCGCGCTCGATGCCGGGAACCGTGTGGAGCGCGACGAGCAGGGCCGCCAGTCCGCCGAGCCAGGCCGCTGCGGCCAGCAGGTGCAGGATGTCGACGGGCATGGCGATGCCGGGCTGGATGCCGGTGGACGCGTGCTCGGCCAGGGCCCACGTCGCGGCGATGCCGGCGGCGACCACGCCGCCGCCGAGGCAGAGGCCGAAGAAGAGGTCGGCGGTGTCCTTCTCGGCGGCGCCGTCGCCCCCGTCAGTGCCGCCGTCCCGGTCAGTGCCCTTGGCGCCGTCGGCCCCCGTGGCCCCGTGAGTCCCGGTCTGCCGTCGCGCGTACGCACCGAAGAGCACGGCGATGAAGAGCGCGGCGGCACCGAGCAGCAGCAGCCGTGACACGAGTGCGGCGCCGGTCTTGGTCTCCAGCACGGCCTTGAGACCGCCCAGGTCGAAGGCCTCGGCGAACTCCCCGGATCCGGTGTACGGGTTGCGGAGCACCAGCATCACCAGAGTGGCCGCGGTGAGCGTCACCCAGGACCGCAGGACGAGCTTCTGGAGCGGTCGCTGCGCGGACCCCCGCCGCCAGCAGGTCAGGACGAAGGCGCAGCCGCCCACCAGCAGCGTGAAGCCCGCGTAGGCGGCGTACCGGGCGATGCCGTACGCGACGCCGACGGGACCGCCGCCCGCCTGCCGGTCGGGCAGGATGACGCTGGTGGCCGACGGGGCGCCGACGGAAAAGGTGAAGGCTCCCGAGATGGGGTGGCTGTCGGCGGAGACGGCCTGCCAGGCGACGGTGTAGGTGCCGTCGGGCAGGCCGGAGTGCAGGGCGGTGCCGTAGCGGACGGTGGATCCGCTGCACATGTCGCGCAGTTCGCCGGTGTCCACGCGCTTGCCCTGCGGGTCCAGGACGCGGATCGAGTCGTCGCCCATGGCGACCTGCTCCGAGAAGGAGAGGGTGACCTGGGCGGGAGCCGTGGCGACCACCGCCCCGTCCTTGGGGTCGCTCGCGGTGAGTGCGGCGTGTGCCGTGGCCGGAGCGGCCGCGGTGAACAGGGTCGCCAGCAGGGCTGCGAGGACCAGGGCGAGCCGGGGCAGCAGTGCTGCGGCCCGGTCGCGGGCCGTGGAGGGGGCGGGGGCGGTGGCCGTCATGGCGTGTCAGTCCCTCGGTCCGTCAGTGCGTCAGTGGGAGGCGGTGTGCTGGGCCTGGTACGTCCGTTCCTTCACGTCCAGTTCGACCTTGACCGGGTCGGCCTTCTCGAAACGCAGCTCGATGGTGACCTTGTCACCGACCTTCGGCTTGTCCTTGAGCCCCATGAGCATGATGTGGTTGCCGCCGCGCTCCAGCTTGAGCTCGCCGTTCGCAGGCACCTCCATGGCCGGGACCTGCTGCATCTTCTGGTCCTTGGTCTCGTGGATCTGCATGTCGTCCGAGAGCGGACCGGTGACGGCCGTGAGCTTGTCGGCGGTCTCGGAGTCGTTCTTGATGACCATGAAGGCGCCGGCCATCTTGTCGTTGACCGGTTCGGGCATGAACGCGCCGCTGACCGTCATCTTCGGCTTGCCGGCGGCGTCCGGGTCGGAGGAGCACCCGGATATGGCCAGCGCCGCGGCCAGGGAGAGGGCGGCGGCGAGGACGCGGGTGGTGGTGCGGGCGGTCACGGGTTCTCTCCCTTGATGATCTTCGGCAGGTCCTTGGTGTAGGTGTCGACGGTCGTGTTCTCGCCGTAGAGGAGGTAGCCCTCGTTCGACTTGGGGGAGAACGCGATGACCTGGGCGCCGTGCATGGAGACGACGCTGCCGTCGGCCTCCTTCTTGGCGGGGTCGATGCCGATGCCGAGCTGGCGCGCGGCGGCCTGGATGGTGGCGAAGTCCCCGGTCAGTCCGGTGAAGGACGGGTCCTGGGCCCTGAGCCACGCGCCGAGGGATTCGGGAGTGTCCCGTTCGGGGTCGGTGGTCACGAAGACGACCCGGAGGTTCTCCTGGTCGGCCTTCGGAAGCGCCTTCTTGGCGACGGCGATGTTGCTCATCGTCAGCGGGCACACGTCGGGGCAGTTGGTGTAGCCGAAGTAGATGAGGGTCGGCTTGCCCTGGGTCTGCTCGCGCAGGTTCCACGGCTTGCCGCCGGTGTCCGTGAGGACGAGCTCCGGCTTGTCGAAGGGGCGGTCGAGGACCGTTGCGGCCCCGGCCTTGGACTGGCCGGTGATCTGCGTGACCCCGTCGGTCTTCGCGGGGGTCCCACCGCCGCAGGCGGTGAGGGCGAGGGCGGCCGCCGCCACGAGGGCGGCGACCGTCACACGTGTGGTGCGCATGGCGTGTTGTCCCTGGAATCGGGTGGGTCGCTGACGCGCCGCCGGACGAGGGTCCGGCCGCGCGGATGCGGTGAGGTGTGGATACGCCCCTGGAGGGCGTCGGGTCAGGAGGCGCGGCGGCGCGAGGAGATGCCGAACGCGACACCGGCGAGGCCGACGACGATGCCGGCGACGCCGAGGGCGCGCGCGGTCGTGTCCGAGCCGCTTCCGCCGGCCGCCTCCGTGTGGCCGTCCTCGCCGGAGTGCGCGGCGTCGGCGGGCTTCTTGGCGTCGTCGTGGTGGGCGTCGGCGGCCTTGGCCGCGGTCAGCTTCAGGACGGGAGCCGGGGTCTGCGGCTCGGCCGCGCCCTCCTTGGGCTCCTCGATCCAGCGGACGACCTCGTTGTTGTCGTACGTCTGGATCGCCTTGAAGACCATCCGGTCGGCGTTCTCCGGCAGCTTGCCGACGGAGACGGGGAACTGCTGGAACTTGCCGGGCTCGATCTTGCCGCCGGTCCAGGTGACCTTGGTGACGGCCTCGTTGATCTGCCTGCCGTGCACGGTGAGCGGCTTGTCGAGCTTGGTCTTCTCGACCGTCACGGTCCAGCCCGGGACGTCCTGCGGCATGACGGACGTCAGCGGCTGGTCGGCCGGGAAGTTGACCTCCAGCTGCGTGGTCGAGGCGTTGTCGCGCTCGTTCGGCACCTTGAAGTCGAGGGTGGCGTAGCCGCCCTTCGCCGCTTCGCCGGGCTGGACGCTGACGTGCGCGAAGGCCGTACCGGACAGGGCGAGGACGGCGCCGGCGGCGAGGGCGGCGACGAGGGAGACGCGCGAGGTCTTCATGACGGAAACACTCCACAGGGGCAGGGGGACGGTGGCTGCGCGCGCGGGTGCGCGCGGTTCCGCGGCACCGTCGCCCAGGTGCTCGAGCTCCGGGGGAGGGTGTCGCGTCAGGCTGCGAGGGCGAGTGCCATGGGCGGCCCGCGCCTGATCACCGTGTGCTGGAGTGCTTCCCGGCCCGTGGGCGCCGCGGGCTCGGAGGCGGTACGCCGGAGCCGCGGCCCGCCCGCGGGGGTGAGTGCGAGACCGACGCGGAGCGCCCGTACGAAGGACAGCGCGGCGCGCAGCGGGCGCACCGGGCCGGCCTCGGCGGAGCTGCGGGACAGCTCGGCGAGCCGGAACAGGGCGGCGTCGCCGCGCCCGAGCAGCCAGGCCGCGGCGAAGGCGGCCAGCAGGTGGCCGGCGAACATGCCGGGACTGAGCAGGCCGGTGGCCGGCTCGGCGGCGGCCCCGGCCAGGTGGGCGTGGCCGGCGTGGGCCTGTGCCTCGGCCTGGACCGCGAGGGCGTCCGGGTCCAGCCCGGCGGCCTCCAGGATCCGCCGGGCGTCCGCCGGCCCGGGCGGGACGGAGCTGCCGCCGCACACCAGCTGAGCGGCGAGTTCCGAGAGCGAGGTGTCGGAGGCGCTGCGCGCCTCGGCGACGGCGGCACGGTGCTGGGCGATGCCGAACACCTCGTGCAGCCCCAGCTGGCCGGCGGCGAGCCCGGCGGCCAGGCCGGGCAGCGAACGGCGTCGTCCCGCGAGCGGGGCAGCGACGGCGAACACGGCCACGAAGGCGATGACCAGAGCCCACCAGGGCACGGTGGCGCAGGACCCCAGCGCGTGCCCGGCGGCGGACAGCACGACGCAGAGCGCGGTGAACACCACGGCCCGGGTCAGCCGGAGGCCGACTCCGGCAGGCGTCGCTTGGGGATCAGTCATGGCCGGGTCATCATCGCACTGCGCCCGTACCGCGCATACGGCAGGTCCGGAAGGTCGCGAGTGCCCGCTCTGCGACCCGTTCATCTCATGCGTCCATCGCACCGCCATACACGTCGGTCCCGGCGTGCCGCATCGGCCGAATGAGGGCTGTACGGGCTGCCGGGTGCTTACGGTGCACCGGTGGCGGCAATAGGTAACCGTATGAGCATCTGGTGGTCTCTCCAGTTGAGGCGCGAAGCCGCGAGCGTGCCGCTCGCCAGGCGATTGCTGCTGAGGACGATGGAGACCGCGGGGGTGGATCCGGACATCTCCTTCGACCTGTCGGTGGCCCTGAGCGAGGCGTGCGCGAACGCGGTGGAGCACGGCGGGCCCGTGCCGGCCGTCGGCCGCGACGGGGGACCGGCGGCGGAGGCGTGCGGGGCCTACCGCATCACGGCGTACCTGGACGGGGACTGCTGCCGCATCGAGGTGACGGATTCGGGCCCGGGATTCCCCGAGGCCCCGGGGCCCGTGGCATTCCCGGGGGATCCGGGGCCGGCGCCGGCGGAGTGCGAGAGCGGCCGCGGCCTGTGGCTGATCGAGGAGCTCGCCGACCACGTCCGGTTCCGCAATCGGCCGGGCAGCGGCGCGGTGGTGAGCTTCGACAAGATCCTGAAGTGGCGCGAGGGCGCGGCCCTGCTCCAGGCGTCGTGATGTGCCGACGGGCGGGATCCCCGCGCTGGTGCGCGAGGGGCTCCCGCCCGTCCAGGGCGTGGGGTGCGCCGGTCGTCAGCCCTTCAGGCCGGCCATCCAGGCCTCGACGTCGGCCGAGGCGCGGGGCAGGCCGGCCGACAGGTTCCGGTTGCCGTCCTCGGTGACCAGGATGTCGTCCTCGATGCGCACACCGATGCCGCGGTACTCCTCGGGTACGGTCAGGTCGTCGGCCTGGAAGTACAGACCGGGCTCGACGGTCAGGCACACGCCCGGCTCCAGCGTGCCGTCGACGTACGCCTCGGTGCGCGCGGCGGCGCAGTCGTGGACGTCCATGCCGAGCATGTGGCCGGTGCCGTGCAGGGTCCAGCGGCGCTGCAGGCCCAGCTCCAGGACGCGCTCGACCGGGCCTTCCAGCAGGCCCCACTCGACGAGCTTCTCGGCCAGCACGTGCTGGGCGGCGTCGTGGAAGTCGCGGAACTTCGCGCCCGGCTTGACCGCGGCGATGCCGGCTTCCTGGGCCTCGTACACCGCGTCGTAGACCTTGCGCTGGATGTCGGTGTACGTACCGCTGATCGGCAGTGTGCGGGTGACGTCGGCGGTGTAGAGGGAGTGGGTCTCCACGCCGGCGTCGAGCAGGAGCAGGTCACCGGAGCGGACGGGGCCGTCGTTGCGGACCCAGTGCAGGGTGCAGGCGTGCGGGCCGGCGGCGCAGATGGAGCCGTAGCCGACGTCGTTGCCCTCGACCCGGGCGCGCAGGAAGAAGGTGCCCTCGATGTAGCGCTCGGAGGTGGCCTCGGCCTTGTCGAGGACCTTCACGACGTCCTCGAACCCGCGGACGGTGGAGTCGACGGCCTTCTGCAGCTCGCCGATCTCGAACGCGTCCTTCACCACGCGGGCCTCGGACAGGTAGACCCGCAGTTCCTCGTCGCGCTCGGCGGTGACCTTGTCGGTCAGGGCCTTCTCGATGACGGAGTCGTGACCGCGCACGACGCGCACCGGGCCGGCGGCCTCGGCGAGGGCGTCGGGGAGCTCGCGGACGTCCTTGACCGGGACGCCCAGGAGCTGCTCGGCCTCGGCGAGGGAGTGGCGGCGGCCGACCCACAGCTCGCCCTGGCCGGAGAGCCAGAACTCGCCGTTCTCACGGTTGGAGCGGGGCAGCAGGTACATGGTGGCCGTGTGGCCGTTCTCGCCCACCGGCTCCAGGACGAGGACGCCGTTCTCGGTCTGGTCGCCGGTGAGGTACGCGTACTCGGTTGCGGCGCGGAAGGGGTACTCGGTGTCGTTCGAGCGGGTCTTCAGACGGCCGGCGGGCACGACGAGGCGCTCGCCCGGGAAGCGCGCGGACAGCGCCTCGCGGCGGGCCGCGGTGTGCGCGGCCTGCGCGATGGGCTCCAGGCCGTGGAGCTCGGTGTCGGCCCAGCCGGTGCGCATGTTCTCGGCGAGTTCGTCGCTGACGCCCGGGTACAGACCGTTCTTGCGCTGCTTGTGCGTCTTCTTGGGCTGCTCTTCTTCCGGGGTCTCCGGGGTGAGCTCGTCAGCCACGTCTTCTCCTCAGCTACGACAGCTACGACAGGACCGGGTAGGGACCTCGTCCATCGTATGTGCGAGGGGAAGACGCCGGGGGACAGCTGTGATAAATCAGTCAAAACGGGCAGCGAGCAGGATCAGGTCCTCCGGAGCGGCGGCCGGGCCGCCCAGCGCCGGGTCCCCCTCGGGCAGCACCGCGTGCAGCACGTGGTCGCAGAGTGCCGCCGGGTCCTCGCGGACCCCGCGCGGGGCGGCGGCCGCGGCGGCGTGCAGCCTGGCGTAGGCCCGGTCCATCGGGTCGCCGGTGCGCCGCAGGAGCCCGTCCGTGTACAGCAGCACCGTTTCTCCTCGTGCGGGTTCGACCTCCACGCTGGGCGCCTCCCAGCAGGAGAGCATCCCGAGCGGCGCGGAGAGCGAGGTCTCCACGTACTCCGTGCGCCGCTCCCCGACGAGCAGCGGCGGGGTGTGCCCCGCACCCGCCAGGACGATCTTGCGGCGGGCGGGCTCGCAGTAGGCGAAGAGAGCGGTCGCGCAGCGCGCCGGCTCGGTGAGCCGGAGCAGCAGTTCGAGGTCGGACAGGACAGCGACCGGGTCCTCGCCCTCCATCACGGCGTACGCCCGCAGCGAGGCCCGTAGCCGCCCCATGGCGGCGACGGCGCTGGGACCGCCCCCGGTGACGGAGCCGACGGCCAGTCCGAGGGCGCCCTCCGGCAGTGGGAGCGCGTCGTACCAGTCGCCACCGCCGTACGGCCCGGTGTGGTGGCGGGCGGCGAGTTGGACGCCGGGGATCCGCGGGAGCCGGCTGGGCAGCAGCTCCTCGGCGATCGTGGCGAGGCGGCTGCGGGACCGTTCCACTTCGAGCATCCGGGCCAGGTGCTCGGCGGCGTGGCGGACGTAGAGGCCGACGATGTCTCGCTGGCGGTCGCTTGGCTCGGCCTGCTCGTCGTACAGCCAGACGGCTGCGCCGAGCCGGCCGGTCGCCTCGGCGGTCAGCGGCAGGGTGTAGCTGGCGGCGTAGCCGAGCCGGGCGGCGACCTCGCGGTGCCGGGGGTCGACCGGGGTCCCGTATCCGCCGATGCCGGGGGCGGCGTCGGGTTCCGGGAGCACCTCTGAGCCGCCGTGCGCGCCGGGGAGTCCGTCGAGGATGCGGCCGTACGAGGTCGCGGCGCGCGGGACGGTCTCGATGTGCCCGAGGTCGGCACGGCCGAGGCCGAGGCCGGTGGTGCTCGCGGGGCCGAGTCCGTCGGAGGGCTCCAGGACGATCAGGCCGCGGCGGGCGCCGACGAGGGCGGCTCCGGCGCGCAGGAACTCCTGGAGGGAGGAGTCCAGATCGCTGGCGCGCGCGAGGCGTTCGGTGAGTTCGTGGAGGGTGGTCAGATCGGAGACCATGCCGGCGAGGCGGTCCTGGACCAGCGTGTTCGGGGCGGGGGCCGCGGCAGGTACGGAGGCGGCCAGGACGGGTGTGGGCGCTGAAGTGTGCGGGACCGCCGCAACTGCTGGATCGATTCCAGCCACTTTCGGCAGATGCGACGCGCTCATGGCGTCCGCCTTTCCACCTGGTGCGATTCGCCATATAGCATCGCAAACCCCCAGATCGTGCTGCGCCGCCATCAATGAATCCACATCTACACGCACACGAGGATCGATGTCCAGCATTGTCCTGCTGGGAATCCTGGTGTCCGTGAGGCGGCAACTCACGGTCCAGTCAAGGCTAGAACTTGGCTGGAAAAAGTGGGAAGCGGACGGTTTTTGCGATCGACTGAGCGGGCGCCGGAGTGGCCTCGGGTACGTAGTCAGTGATGCCCGGGGGTGGTTGGCGCAGCCCGGCATCCGCCGGGAACCGCCCGGCAGGGGCCGTCGTCCTTAGCGGCGGCAGCCGGTCTCGGTACCGGCGCGGGTCGCGTTCCGCCCCGCCGGACGTTTCATGGCCCCGTAAGAAAACTGCACGAACCGTGTGAACCTGCTTCTGGCGGACAGTGACGCGAAACGTGTACGTGTGGTGAGGCACCGCTTACATGGTGTGATGTGGCCCTCGACGTTCAAGGAAAGGAACGAGCGCTCATGCGCGAGATCCTCGGAAGGCGTCTCCAGCGGCTCCGCAACCGTCTGAAAACCCTCCGGCCCGCCCCGGCCCAGAGCGGCGACCAGGCATTTCCCGACACGACGGCCCCCGAAACGGCGACCCCTGAAACGGTGCTCCTCGGCGCGGTGACCCCTGACGCGACCCTCCCCGAGACGGCGCTGCCCGGTACGGCGCTGCGCGATGCGGCGCTGGCCTGCGCCGCCGGGCGTCGGTGGCCCGTCCTGCCCGGCATCGGCCGCTGCGGAACCGGCGTCGCCGACGGCTGCGCCTGCCCCGACCCCGACTGCCCCG
Source organism: Streptomyces pallidus (ex Mingjun et al. 2026) (assembly GCF_051550185.1). Taxonomy (NCBI): domain Bacteria; kingdom Bacillati; phylum Actinomycetota; class Actinomycetes; order Kitasatosporales; family Streptomycetaceae; genus Streptomyces; species Streptomyces pallidus (ex Mingjun et al. 2026). Next base: position 4,088,620 of record NZ_CP196181.1, read on the forward strand.
TCCCCGGCGCGCACCCCTTCGACCCCGGACTGCTCGCGGCCACGACCGACCCCCGGATGGTGGCCTGGTGGTGGACCCGCCGGCCCGCCGCCCCCGTCCTCCTCGCCACGGGGGGCTCCGCGCCGTGCGCCGTGAGCCTGCCCGCAGCCGCTGCCGCGCGGGCGGTCGTACGGCTGGAGGCGCAGGGCATGCGGCTCGGCCCGATCGTGGCCAGCCCCACGCGCTGGTCACTGCTGGTGGCGCCGTACTCGCTGGAACGGCTCGGCGAACTCCTCTACGCCAAGGACCACGTCCCCTCCGCACTGCGCTTCCACGGCGAGGGCGGATACCTGCTGCTCCCGCCTTCCCCCGCCTGCAGCGGCGGGCAGGTGAGGTGGGAGCGGGAGCCCGCGGACGCGGGGAGCCCGTGGCTGCCGGAGGTCGAGACCGTGGTGGACGCGCTGGTCGAGGCGAGCAGCGGGGCCTCCGGGGGCGGGAGCCGGCTCGCGTACTGACGATCCAGGGCAGGCGTCGGCATCTGGGTGCCTGCCCTTCACCCGTACGCCTTCACTCGTACGGGTGCCCGTGCGACGAGTTTCCCAGGGAATTGGGCGCGGGGATCTCCGCGGCCCATTCCGGCGTCGCTATGTTCGCCGAATGAATCTCCGCTTGGCCGGTATCGGCGCCGGTGTGCTGGTCATCTTGTCGCTCCCGCTGGCCGGAGCGATCGCCGGACCGGATTTTGCCGGTCCGGACGACGAAAAAGGCGGCGGGTTGCTCTCCGCCCTCGGCTTTGCCGATCCGTCGGACCCCTCCCGCGCGCCGGTACCGCCGGCTGCGCCCGGACAGCAGAAGGGTGCCGCAGGGGCGGGAGCGCCGGGCGGCGCGGCGGGCACGGTGCCCGCTCGGAGCGGCTCGGCTCGGCCCGGTCCGTCCGAGCAGCCCCGCACGGACTCCCGGTGCGGTCCCGAACTCTCCTCGCCCCGGGGGCTGGAGGCGCAGACCTGCGTCATGACCGCCGAGGGGCAGACCTGGGGCCGGAGCTACTTCCACAACACCGGTGGCCGCGCACTGGACGCCGTACTGACGATGATGGGACCCGCCGGGCGGACGGTGCAGATCCGCTGCACGGTCGGGGCGGGGGACGAGCCCGGGCTGTGCGAGACGCCGCGGGAGGCCTCCGCCGGCGCGCGGGACGACTACTCGGCCGTTGCGGAGTTTGCAGTTCCGGGTGATGAAGGGCGGCTGCTGCTGCGGTCCGGGAGCAACTCGGCGGCAGCGGACGGGGGTTGAGTCCCCAGAAATGGAAGGGCCCGGTCGCTGGCGACGGGGGATGCACCAGCGACCGGGCTACAAGAACGGTAACAAGAGATCGCCTGTTCGCAAATTCGATCTCTGATATTCAGACACCGATTTGCCGACGATTAGCGGGAGTTGTGACCGCGGTCACCGCTCCTGCGGGCGCCGGGGCGATCAGCTGAGCGTGATCTGGCGGTTGGTGAGCCCGCCGCGTGCCCGGCGCTCCTCCGCGGTCAGCGGCGCGTCCGAGGCCAGCGCCGTGGCCAGGCGCTCTGCGAACTCGGCGGCAGGCTTCTCCACGTCGTCCGCGGTCATGCCGGTGGGCAGGTCCCAGACCGGGACCATCAGGCCGTGCGCCCGGAAGGAGCCGACGAGCCGGGTGCCCTCGCCGAGCGAGGAGGTGCCGGCCGCGTGCAGCCGGGCCAGGGCGTCGAGCAGCTTCTCCTCGGGGTGCGGCATGACCCAGCGCAGGTGGTTCTTGTCCGGGGTCTCGCACCAGTAGGCCGCTTCGACGCTCGCCAGCTTGACCGTCGGGATGGCGGCGGCGTTGGCGCGCTCCAGCGAGGCAGCGATCTCCGGGGAGGCGTTCTGGGCGGTCTCCGCATCCGGAATCCAGAATTCGAAGCCCCTGTGCACAACAGGCTCGAAAACGCCGTCGGTGTCCAGGAGATCCTGAAGTCGGGGGCCCTCGGCGGGAACCCGGCGGCCCGGCACCGGGTTGCCCGGCTCCGTGGCGAGAGCGCGCTCCAGGGTGTCGGCCATGTCCCGGGCGAGGTCGCCGGTGGTCGAGTCGTTCTGCAGGGCGAGCAGGACCGAGCCGTCCTCGCGGCGCAGGGCCGGCCAGGCCATGGGGAGCACGGTCACCAGGGTGACGGAGGGAACGCCCTTGGGCAGGCCGCCCTTGAGTGACAGCGGGATGGTGGCGGCGGGCACGAGCTCGCGCAGCGCCACCCAGTCGCATTCGCCGGGCAGGCCCTCGAAGGGGCGCTGCACGTGCGCGGTGGCGGCGTGAGCGGCGGCCGCCCCGTGGCAGGCCTTGTAGCGGCGCCCGGACCCGCAGGGGCACGGCTCGCGCGCGCCCACCACCGGGATCTCCCCGTTCTGGAGCTGCGGCTTTGCAGTCTTGGCTGCGGGGCGCTTCTTGGCCATCGTGGGTGTCTCCCGGTTGCGGCGGTGCGGCTGTTGCGTTCGGCGTGAGCCTAGCCGTTCCGACCGCCGCAACCGGTGGGGTGCGGCCGGGAGCACGGTCGGCGTGCGCTCCCGGTCGGCCGCTGGTCTGCCGCTCGTACGGCCGCTGTGCTGATGGCCGTTGATGCGGGTGACGCTGTCGGGGATCCGGTCGCGGATCCGGTCAGGAGGCCGTTCGGTGATCCGTTCGGTGAGCCGGTCAGGGGGCCAGATCGTCGAAGGCGGCGCTGAAGTCGAGGACGGGGGGCGCAACGCGCGTAGCGAAATCGGCGTGACGGGGTCCGCACGCGACGATCACCCAGACGGTGACCTCACCTGCCGCTCCGTCCCGGACTCCCCAGTCCTGTGCGAGGGCGCTGATGATGTTCAGCCCCCGGCCGCCGTGCGCGGTGACCGAAGGCGTGGCCGGAAGCGGACGCGTGGGACCGCCCCCGTCCGTGACCTCGACCGTCAGCCGCCCCGTGCTGTCGATGCGCCACGCGGCGCGTATCTCCCCGTCGCCGATCTCCCCGTCCCCCGCGCCCAGCGGTCTGCCGTGCCGGCAGGCGTTGCTGAGCAGTTCGGAAAGGATCAGTACGGCGTCGTCCACGACCGATTCGGACACCCCGCTGAGGCGCAGCTGTTCGCGCATCCGGTGTCTCGCCTCGCCTACGCCCGCAGGACCATGGCGTACGTCCATGCACGACGACGTGGGCACTTCTTGTGCCACCACCAACGCCACCCCCGGAACCTCCTTAGTCCCACGCCATGGTCTGAATGCCCCAATGGCCTGGACCGGAAACCGACAGGGCGGGGCCCTCTGACGCATCATGACCACCAGTCGCGGAGCGGATGCGCCGGGGCACACCCTGTCACCGAAGGGGCGGTCGGGGTGGGTGGGCAAAACGGGACGTCAGCGGCCCAGTTGTGACAGAACCTGTCGCGGTCTGTTCGTGATGATCGCTTCCACGCCCAGATCAGCGCAGAGCTGAACGTCGTCGGGCTCGTTCACGGTCCACACGTGTACGGAGTGGCCCACGTCCTGCAGCCTGCGGATGTAGCCGGGGTTGTTGCGAGCGATCCGCATGCCCGGGCCGGCGATCTGCACGCCGGCGGGGAGCCGTCCGTCCCGCATCCGGGGCGAGACGAACTGCATCAGGTAGACGGTCGGGATCGTCGGCGCCGCGGCGTGCACCCGGTGCAGGGAACGGGCGGAGAAGCTCATGACGCGGACCGGGTGCGGGCCCCCGGCGGGCGGGGTGTCCAGGCCGAACCGCTTGAGGAGGAAGAGGAGGCGCTCCTCCACCTGTCCGGCCCAACGGGTCGGGTGCTTCGTCTCGATCGCGAGCGGTATGTGGCGTCCGGCGTCGGAGACCAGTTCCAGCAGTCGCTCCAGGGTGAGGACCGAGGTCCGCTCGGGATCGGCGTCCCAGTCGGGGGATTCCTCGCGGTCCTTCCACGAGCCGAAGTCGAGGGCGGCGAGATCGGCCAGTTCCAGGGCGGATACGGCGCCGCGGCCGTTGGAGGTGCGGTTGACCCGGCGGTCGTGGACCAGCACGAGGTGCCCGTCGGCGGTGAGCCGGACGTCGCACTCCAGGGCGTCCGCGCCGTCCTCGATGGCCCTGCGGTAGGCGGCCAGCGTGTGCTCGGGGGCGTCCTCCGAGGCGCCGCGGTGGGCGACGACCTGGATGAGGGGCGGCGTTACGTGCGTCACCGGGTCATGGTGCCACCGAGAGGGCTCCGGATGGGGGCCTTCGACCCCTAGGTGTGACCGAAATGCCAGATATAAAGGATGGGGGAGACGCACAGGTCCGGCTTACAGTGCTCTGACAGGTGATAGGGAACGCTTTTCCCAGGAACTTGTACGGCACGTCGAACGTTCAGTCGGGCCGAAACGTCAAATGTGTGAAGCCGTGTGTGACGAGGAGAGAGCGCTGTGAGCACCGATAACGAGGGAACCGCGGCCCCGATGCCCTCCGCGGCCCCTTCGGCACGCCCGCCGGCCGCTCCCGCTCCGGAGCAGCCTGCGGCCGCGCCCGCTCCGGCCCCCGCTCCGGCTCCGACCGGGACATCCGCCGGCGAGGCTCCGATGGCCGTCGTCCCTCCGGTCCCGGCGTCCGCCCCGGCCGCTGCGGAGCAGGCCCCTCCGGCCGCGGTGCCCGGCGCCGCCCCCGCCGAGCCCGTGACCCAGCAGCTCCCGCCGGCGCCCGCGCCCGGCACCGAGCCCACCCAGCAGATGCCGCCCGCCCCGCACCAGGCTCCGGTCCCGGCGTACGCGCAGCCCGCCGCTCCGCACACCGCGTACGGTGCCGAGGGCTGGCCTCCCGCGCCGCCTGCGGTCCCGGTCTACGCGGGCGGCGGCGGCGGCCACGGCCCCGGCACCGGCTGGGGCGCCCCCCTGGCCGACGGCGTCCCCCCGGCCAAGCCGAAGGGGCGGGGCGGCCTGATCGCCGCGGTCCTCGTGGCGGCCCTGCTCGCGGGCGGCGTCGGCGGTGGGCTGGGCTACTGGGCTGCCGAGCGCAAGGGCGACGGCTTCGGCTCGACGACGATCACCGCCGGCAACACCCCGAAGGACCTCAAGCGCGAGCCCGGCTCCGTCGCGGGCCTGGCCGCAGGAGCGCTGCCCAGCGTCGTGACCATCCAGGCCTCCGCCGGCGACGGCGAGGGCGGCACCGGCACCGGCTTCGTCTACGACCAGCAGGGCCACATCCTCACCAACAACCACGTGGTGGCCTCTGCGGCGAACGGCGGCAAGCTCTCCGCGACCTTCTCCGACGGCAGGAAGTACGACGCCGAGGTCGTGGGCCGGGCCCAGGGCTACGACGTGGCAGTGATCAAGCTGAAGAACCCGCCGTCCGGTCTCAAGCCGCTCCCGCTCGGCGACTCCGACAAGGTCGCCGTCGGAGACCCGACCATCGCGATCGGCGCCCCCTTCGGCCTGTCCAACACGGTCACCACCGGCATCGTCAGCGCCAAGGACCGCCCGGTGGCCTCCGGCGACGGCTCCGGCAGCAAGAACTCGTACATGAGCGCCCTGCAGACGGACGCCTCGATCAACCCGGGCAACTCCGGCGGTCCGCTGCTCGACGGCCGCGGCGCGGTCATCGGCATCAACTCCGCCATCCAGTCCGCCGGCGGTGGCGGCTTCAGCGGCGGCCAGGCCGGTTCGATCGGCCTCGGCTTCGCCATTCCGGTCAACCAGGCCAAGAACGTCGCCGAGTCGCTGATCAAGACCGGCAAGCCGGTCTACCCGGTCATCTCCGTCTCCGTGGACCTCCAGTCCAAGACCGACGGCGCCAAGATCTCCGAGCAGGGCGCGCCCGCCGACGAGCTGGTCGACCCCAACGGCCCCGCGGGCAAGGCCGGCCTCAAGCCGGGTGACGTCATCACCCGCTTCGGCGACCGGCCGATCGACAGCGGCCCGACGCTCATCAGCGAGATCTGGACGCACAAGCCGGGCGACGTGGTGAAGCTGACGTACCTGCGCGACGGCAAGCCGACCACCGTGGACATCACGCTCGGTTCGCGCGTCGGCGACAAGTAGCGACCGGCGGCCACGGCCGGCAGCGGCCGGAACCCGTGGCCGGATGGCGAGGGGCCGTGGGCGGAATTACGCCTACGGCCCCTCCCAACGTCCGCTTATGCTTCCGGTGTGTTCGATTCGCGGCACATACGTACGTTCCACGAAGTCGTGGCCTCTGGTTCCTACTCGGCGGCCGCGCGCGCCCTCGGGTACACGCAGCCCGCGATCACCCAGCAGATGAAGGCGCTCGAACGCTCCGTCGGCACCCCGCTGTTCACCCGCGTCGGCCGCCGGATGCAGCTCACCGAGGCGGGGAAGTCCCTGGCCCGGCACGCGGAGTCCATCCTCGGCAGCCTCTGCGCCGCCGAGGCCCAGATGAAGGCGCACGCCCGCCTGCGCACCGGCCGGGTACGCCTGTGTGGCTTCCCCAGCGCCAACGCCACCCTCGTTCCCGAGGCCCTCAGCAACCTCGCCAAGGACCATCCCGGCATCCAGGTCGAGCTGCTGGACGGGGAGCCGCCGGAGTCGCTGCTCCGGCTGGAGCGCGGGGAGTGTGACATCACCCTGGCTTTCACCTACCCCGGGCTGCACGAGGAGGTTCCCGAGGAGGTCGTCGAGGTCAGGCTGCTGGAGGACCAGCTCACCGTCCTGCTCCCGACCGGGCACCAGCTGGCGCGGCGGCGGGCCGTGCACCTGGCCGACCTCGCGGAGGAGCGGTGGATCGCGGGCTGCCCGCGCTGTCGGGCCAACCTGCTGCACGAGTGCGCCGAGCTGGGCTTCGTCCCCGACATCCGGTTCGCCTCGGACGACAACCTGGTGGTGCAGAGCATGGTGGGGCAGGGGCTCGGCGTGGCGATGATGCCCGCGCTGGTTCTGCCGTCGCTCTCCCTGAGCCGGGTCTGCGGGCGGCCGCTCCAGCCGGACGCCCGCCGGCACATCTCCGCGTACGTGTACCGCGACCATCTGCGGATACCGGCGACGGCCGTGGTTCTGGACGCGCTCAAGCAGGTGGCCTCGAACCGCGTCGGGTGCTGACCCCTTCGCTCTCTCCGAGCAATCCATAAGCTGTGCTTGCGATTTCAGGTGGAAACTGTCGTTGGACGTGATGGGTGAGCTGCTCGACGCTGCCCCTATGACCACCACGACGCCGGCCCGCACCACCACGAGGATGGCCGCCCTCGTCCAGGAGATCCGCACGGTCGTGGACCGGGGACTGGCCCCGGACCTGACCGCCTACCTCGTCGGCGAGCGACTCGCCCCGCACCTGGGCGCGTCCGACCTGCTGATGCCCGAGCAGTGCGAGGGCAGCTCCGAGCGGTACCGGCAGCATGTCCTGCACGCCGAGCCGGACGGCAGCTTCTCGGTGGTGGCGCTGGTGTGGCTGCCCGGTCAGGAGACCGCCATCCACGACCACGTCTCATGGTGCGTGGCGGGGGTGCACCAGGGCGAGGAGAGCGAGCTCCGTTACCGGCTCGCGCCCGCCACGACGACCTCGGGCGCCCGGCTGGTGGCCACCGAGGCCGTGGTCAACGGCGTCGGCGACGTCTGCGGTTTCGCCCCGCCCGGCGACATCCACAAGGTGCGCAACTCCTGTGCCAGCAAGGCGGTATCGATCCACATCTACGGAGCCGATGTCGTCCGCCTGGGCAGCAGCGTGCGCCGCGTCTACACGCTTCCCTCCGACTGATGGCGCTGCTCAACCGCCCGGTACGCGCGGCGGGCAGCGGCAGCGGCAACGGCAGTGGCGGTGGCGGTGACGCCAGCGGCCGCGCGCCGGCCGGCCGGGTTTCACGTGAAACATTCTCGTCCTGGCCGGGCTTGGGGCTGGCGGCCGCCGGCGTCGCCGTGGCGTGGGGTGTGCACCGGCTGGTGCCGGGGATCCCGATGCTGACGGCGTCGGTGGTACTCGGCATCGCCGCGGCCCACCTTCCCGGGCTGCGGGGTGTCGTACGCGGAGTCGCCCGCCCCGGCCTGTCACTGGCCGGCCGGCGGCTGATGCGGATCGGCATCGTCCTGCTCGGCCTCGGTCTGGGGCTGGACCAGGTGCTCGGTCTGGGCTGGGCGACCGTGGCCATGGTGGCGGGCGTGGTGGTGGCCACCTTCTTCGGCACGCTCTGGCTGGGCCGACGGCTCGGGTTGCCGGGCGACCAGCCGCTGCTGATCGCCACCGGCTATTCGATCTGCGGGGCCTCGGCGATCGGCGCGGTGAGCCAGGTGTCCGGCAGCGACGAGGAGGATGCGGCCGCTTCGGCCGCACTGGTGACCCTGTGCGGCACGCTGGCCATCGCCGTGCTCCCGCTGCTCCAGGACCCGCTCGGGCTCTCCGACGTGGCCTTCGGACGGTGGGTCGGCGCAAGCGTCCACGATGTCGGTCAGGTGGTGGCCACCGCCCAGACCGCCGGCCCCGGCGCGCTCGGGGAAGCGGTCGTGGTGAAGCTGATGCGCGTCGCGCTGCTGGCTCCGCTGGTGGCAGCCGTGGCCTTCACGCTGCGGGCCCGGCGCCGGGGTGAGCGGACGTCCTCAGGGCGCCGCCCGGCTCCCGTGCCGCTGTTCGTGGCCGGTTTCCTCGCGGCGGCCGCCCTGCGCGCCACCGGTGTGCTGCCCGCGACGGCCCTGGAGTGGGCGCACACCGTGCAGGAACTGCTCTTGGCCGCCGCCCTGTTCGGGCTCGGCAGTGCGGTGGACCTCCGCTCCATGGCCCGGACCGGCGGCCGGGCCGCCCTGTTGGGGCTCGGTGCGTGGGTGGTGGTGGCCGGCGTCTCGTACGCGGGCGTGCTGGTGACCGGATGAGGGAAGGAATGGTGAGGGGCGGGAGGAGCGGACGAACGGCCCCACGGGCGGTAGTTGGCCATTTCGTGGCCTGAACCGAACGAACGTTCCGGCCGTCTCCTGACATCTCGTGCCGCACGTGCGACCCTGCGGCCGATCCGCACCGACAGCTCTTCACCCCCACCCTGTCCGGTTCGACGGGACCGGGCACGGCAGAAGGAGTCATGCGTGAATCGTCATCGCACGGCTGCATCGGTCCTCCTCGCGGCGGGCGCCCTGATAGCGGGCGCGCTGACGGCGGCCACCCCCTCGGCCGCCACGGAGTCCCCGGCCTCGTTCCGCCAGCAGCACACCCCGGGTTTCTGGACCGCCGAGCGGATGCGCAGCGCCGTCCCGCTGGACGTGGCGGAGGCACCGGTGACCGGCCGGGCGCCGGTCACGAGCGCCGACCGGCCCACGCTGATCGCTCCGACCCCCGCCTCCGCCTCCACCCCCGCCGACGCGCCCGCTTCCGCCGCGGTGTCCCCGACGGCCTTCCCGCAGGCCGGCGGTGCGTGGACGGGCGCCGGGGCGGTCGTGAAGACCTCCGGCCGCGTCTTCTTCACCTTCGGCGGTCGGACTGCCTCCTGCTCCGGTGACTCCATCACCAGCGCCAACGGCAGCACCGTGATCACCGCTGGCCACTGCGTGAAGTACCAGGGCGCCTGGCACACCAACTGGGTCTTCGTCCCGGCGTACGACAACGGCAACGCGCCCTACGGCCAGTGGCCGGCAACCAAGACCTTCGCGACCGACCAGTGGGCCGCCAGCGAGGACATGAACATGGACGTCGGCCTCGCGGTCGTCGCCCCGCAGAACGGCCAGAAGCTCAGCCAGGTCGTCGGGGCCCAGGGCATCCTCTTCAACGGCGCCTACAACAAGCGGATGTACTCCTTCGGCTTCCCCGCCGCGTCCCCGTACGACGGCACCAAGCTGGTCTACTGCAGCGGCAACAGCAGCAAGGACTTCCTGCTGACCAAGGACCACAGCCTGGCCTGCAACATGACCGGCGGCTCCAGCGGCGGCCCCTGGTTCCAGGACTTCAACGAGACCACGGGGCTGGGCACCCAGGTCTCGGTGAACAGCTTCGGCTACACCTTCCTGCCGAACTGGATGTTCGGCCCGTACTTCGGCAACGAAGCGAAGGCCGCCTACGACAAGGCCCAGAATTCCTGACGCCACCGCCTCCCACCTCCCGGTACTCTGTACCGGCCAGGTGGGTTGCCCGAGCGGCCTAAGGGAACGGTCTTGAAAACCGTCGTGGCGCGAGTCACCGTGGGTTCAAATCCCACACCCACCGCCACAGGTCAGACGACGCGCTGATCAGAAGGGGTGCCCCGGATCCGGGGCACCCCTTTTCCGTTGGGCCCTCCGGGTGGTGTTTGTCGGACGATCGGCGCGGGTGGTGGGGGCCGTGCGGTTGCGGACGCATCATGACGAATGTATGCAGATCGGCCCGTCGGAACAGTGCGAAGCGAGGCACCTCGTCATGGCTCAGCGCATCACCCTCAGCTCGGTCCGGACCGCCGTCCTCGGCGTGCTCGCGGCGCTGTTCGCCGTCCTCGGGCTGCGTCGCCGGGACGCCGCACCGGCCGTCGCCGTCGCGGAGGCGCCCTCGCGGTGCGCGCCCGCTCGCGGCTCCGTCGAGGGGTGCCGGCAGCCGGCCGCAGCGCCGGGCGGCCGGCGGGCGGTGCTGCGGGGTGGGGCACTGCCGCCGACCATCAAGCAGCGGATCCGTGCCGAGGCCCACGGAAAGAACCCGTCCGCCCGTGGTTCGGTCACCGCCACTGCCGTCCCCGTTGCGGGAGCCGGTTCGGGTGCGGGTGTCTCCGCCAGGACTGCCGTTCGGGTCGGTTCCAGCGCGTCCCGCTCCCTGCGGGATTCCGTTGCCGAGGACGACGCCCGGCTCCGTTTCGCACTCGCCGCCTAGCGCACGGCCCCGAGAGTGCTCCGGGCGCGTCGCGTCGTGCGCTGCACGGGCAGGGGGCGGCCGTGGTGAGCGCGAGGGAGCACGGGAGGGCGCGCAGGGGGCGTGAGGCTTGGGAGTGCAGGGCCGCAGGGCCGGGAAACGGTGGGGGTTCCCGGACGGAGCGGCCCCTTTCGGCATGCCCGGGACGCCCGGCGTCGAGGGAACGATTCTGCTCTGCCGCGGTCCGGGGTGTGCCCGCGTTCGCGCCGCTGACCTGGGACGCCGTGGCGCGAACGAGGTTTATCCGCTGGTGCTCATGCCTGCGGGGGAATCGTGCGGCAGGGAGTGGTTCACCGCGGATCCCGTGGGCAACTCTGGTCCCGCGACGTCATCACCACGCACCACGTCCGCGGCGGTCGGCCAACTGCCCCGGTGCACGTCCGACTTCGGTTCCAGGGGGAATCACGAACATGGCAAGCATCCGTACCGTCCGCGTCCTCGCCGCCGTCGCCTCGCTGCCGCTGGCCGCCGCGCTCTGTGGCGGGGTGGCGTCGGCCGACAACGGCTCCTTCGCGAACGACGGATCGAACGCGAGCGTCGCGAGCATCGTCGGCAGCGGTGTGGGCGGGAGCAACCTCGGCAACTCGTCCACGGCCCAGCAGGTCGCCAGCGGCTCCGGCGCCTCCAACCAGAGCAACTCCGCGCAGGTCAACGGTTCGGCCCTGGCCGGAATCCAGCAGGCCAACCCGAACGTGGCGGTCCACTTCCTCCCCATGTGGTAGCCGCCGCGGAGCCCCGTTCCGTGCACCGGGGGCGCCCGCACGACCGGACCGGCTGGGGTCCACCCGTGCGGGCGCCCTTTTGCCGTGCGTGCCCGTGGTCCCGTCGCCGACCTTGACATCCCGCGCAGAGCTGACGGACAGTCAGATCACAGCGACGATGTGACGCCGGGAGGCCTGCGCCGTGCACCTCGCCCCGACCGAAGGCCAGTTGCGGCTCCGAGCCGAGCTGCGCGCGTACTTCCGTGCCCTCATGCCGGACGGCGCCCCCGCGGACCCGGCCGCCCGACGCGCCCTGCTGCGCCGTATCGGAGCCGACGGCCTGCTCGGCCTCGGCTGGCCCGTCGAGTACGGCGGCCAGGGGCGCGGCGCCGACGAGCAGTTCGTCTTCTTCGACGAGGCCTACCGGGCCGGCGCCCCCGTCTCGATGGTCACCCTCAACACGGTGGGCCCGACCCTGATGAAGTACGGGACCCCGCAGCAGAAGGAGCACCTCCTGCCCCGGATCCTGCGCGGCGAGACCGTCTTCGCCATCGGCTACTCCGAACCCGCGGCCGGCACGGACCTGGCCTCCCTGCGCACCCGCGCCGTACGCGACGGAGCCGACTGGATCATCGACGGCCAGAAGGTCTTCACCTCCAACGCCCAGAACGCCGACTGGATCTGGCTGGCCTGCCGCACCGACCCCACGGCCCCCCAGCACAAGGGCATCTCGATCATCCTCGTGCCGACCACCGCACCCGGCTTCTCGTGGACCCCGATCGAGACGGTGGGGGGCTTGACCACGACCTCCACCTACTACGACGCGGTCCGCGTGCCCGCGGGCAACCTCGTCGGCCCCGAGCACGGCGGCTGGAGCCTGATCACCAACCAGCTCAACCACGAGCGGGTGGCCCTGGCCGCCATCGGCATGCAGGCCGAGGACTTCCACGACGCCGCGCTCCGGCACGCCCGCACCCCCGATCCGGTGACCGGAGAACGCCCCGCGGACCGGACCTGGGTGCAGTCCCGACTCGCCGAGGCCCACGCCCGTCTGGCCGCCGTCCGCCTCCTCAACTGGCGTCTCGTCCAGGACGTGGGCGCCGGCACCCTGGCCCCGGGCGACGCCAGCGGCGTGAAGTTCTTCGGCACCGAGAACGCCGTCGAGGTGTACCGGACGTGCCAGGAGGTGGTGGGCGAGCAGGCCCTCGTACGGGGAGACGGACCGGGCACCTTCGCGGACGGCGAGCTGGAGCGGATGAACCGGGCCGCCCAGATCAACACCTTCGGGGGCGGGGTCAGCGAGGTCCAGCGGGAGATCGTCGCCATGATGCGGCTCGGCATGAAGGGGAGGAAGCGATGACCGCCACGGCGCCCGGGGAGACGGAGGACCCGGCAGCCCGGCGGTTCCTCGCGCAGCTCCTGGCCTACGAGGGCCGGCCCGCCGCCACCACCGGGCAGGGCAAGGACCCCGTCAACGAGGCCATGATCCGGCACTGGTGCGAGGCGATGGGCGACGCCAACCCCGCTTACACGGGCCCCGACGCCATCGCCCCGCCCACCATGCTCCAGGCCTGGACGATGGGCGGACTGTCGGGGCACACCGCCCGCTCCGGCGCCTACGACGAACTCCTCGCCCTCCTCGACGGCGCCGGCTGCACCTCCGTCGTCGCCACCGACTGCGAACAGGAGTACCTGCGCCCGCTGCGCCCCGGCGACGCCGTCACCTTCGACGCCGTCATCGAGTCCGTGTCGCCGCGCAAGACGACCAGGCTGGGCTCCGGCCACTTCGTGACCACCCGCATGGACCTCCGCGTCGGCGACGAACCCGTCGGCACCCACCGCTTCCGGATCCTCAAGTACGCCCCCGCCGCCCGGCCGCCCCGCCCGGCCGGCCACCTGCAGGCCGCCGCACCGCCCCCGCGGCCGCAACGGCCCCGCCGCCCCCGCCCCGTGATCAACCGCGACAACCAGGGCTTCTGGGACGGCGTCCGGGAGCACAAGCTGCTGATCCAGCGGTGCACGTCCTGCGCGACCCTCCGCTTCCCCTGGCTGCCCGGCTGCAACGCCTGCGCGGGCCTGGACTGGGACACCGTCGAGGCCTGCGGCGAGGCCACGGTCTTCAGCTACGTCGTGATGCACCACCCGCCGTTCCCGGCCTTCGACCCGCCGTACGCGGTCGCGCTCGTCGAACTCGCCGAGGGAGTCCGCATGATCACCGACATCACCGGCGTGCCGTACGACGCGGTGCGCATCGGGATGCCCGTCCGGCTGGAGTTCCTGCGGGTGGACGAGGACCTGGAGCTGCCCGTCTTCCGCGGCGGGGCGGAGGGCTGATGGACTTCCACCCCACCGACGAGCAGACCGCCGCGGTCGCCCTTGCCGCCCGCATCTTCCGCGACCTCGCCACCCACGAACGCCTCACCGCGGCGGGCACCGGCACCGACGCCGAACTCTGGAAGGCCCTCACCGGATCCGGGCTGATCGGCGCGGTGGAGGACACCGGCCTGCTGGGGCTGGTGCTGCTGCTGGAGGAGCAGGGTCGCACCACCGCGCAGGTCCCGTACGCCGCCACCTGCGCCTACGGGGTCCTCCCCGTCGCCGCGCACGGCAGCGCCGAGCAGCGCGCCCGGCTGCTGCCCGCCCTGGGGACGGGCGAGGCGGTGGCAACCGGAGCGTTCCCGGCCCGCGGACGCTTCACCGCGTCGGCGGACGGCCGGCTGACCGGCACCGCCCCCGCCGTTCCGTGGCTGCGCGACGCCACCCACGTCCTGGTCCCGGATACCGACCGGGCCCTGTGGCTCGTCCGGACGGACGCGCCCGGTGTGGAGACCGCACCCGTGGAGACCACCGCCCCCTGGGCCGCCGGACGGCTCGTGTTGACCGGGGCCGAGGCCGAACCGCTGGGCCGGGCCGCCGCTCCGGGCGGGCAGCCCTACGAGGCGGTCCTCGCCGCCGCCCGCACCGCCTTCGCGGGGCTCCAGGCGGGCGTCTGCGCGGGCGCCGTGGCCCGTGCGGCCGAGTACACCTCCACCCGCGAGCAGTTCGGCCGGCCGCTCTCCACGAACCAGGGGGTGATGCTGCGCGCGGCCGACGCGCACATGGACACCGAGGCGATCCGGGTCACCGCCTACGAGGCGGCCTGGCGCATCGACCAGGGGCTCCCGGCGCACGAGCACGCCCTGACGGCCGCCTGGTGGGCCTCGGAGGCGGGCAAGCGGGTCGTCCACGCCGCCCAGCACCTGCACGGCGGGACGGGCGCCGACCTGGACCATCCCGTCCACCGGCACTTCCTGTGGGGGCGCCAGCTCGACCCCTACCTCGGCTGCGGCAGCGAGCTGCTCGCCGAGCTCGGCGCCCTCCTGTCCCGGCCGCACACGGCATCCGAGGGGGAGCACGCATGAACGTGGGCGACACACTGCCGCCGCTGGAGATCCCGATCACCCGCACGCTCATCGTCGCGGGCGCGATCGCCTCCCGGGACTACCAGGACGTGCACCACGACGCCGAGCTCGCCCGCGAGAAGGGCTCCCCGGACATCTTCATGAACATCCTGACCACGAACGGCCTGGTCGGCCGGTACATCACCGACCACCTGGGCCCCAGGGCCGTCCTGCGCAAGGTGACCATCCGGCTGGGCGCCCCCAACCACCCGGGCGACACGATGACCCTCACCGGCACCGTCACGGCCCTGGACGGGGACACCGCCGAGATCCGCGTGGTCGGTGCCAACGGCATCGGCCACCACGTCACGGGGACCGTCACCGTGACCCTGCCCGCGCCGGGAGCCACGGCATGCGCCCAGGGAGCCACGGCATGAGCGTGCGCAGCCGGGACGGGCTCGGCGGTCGCGCCGCCATCGCAGGCATCGGCGCGACCGAGTTCTCCAAGGACTCCGGCCGCAGCGAGCTCAGGCTCGCCGTCGAAGCCGTGCACGCCGCCCTCGACGACGCCGGGCTCACCCCCGCCGATGTCGACGGCATGGTCACCTTCACCATGGACACCAGCCCAGAGATCACGGTCGCCCAGGCCGCCGGGATCGGGGACCTCTCCTTCTTCTCTCGCATCCACTACGGCGGCGGCGCCGCCTGCGCCACCGTCCAGCAGGCTGCCCTCGCCGTCGCCACCGGCGTCGCGGAGGTCGTCGTCTGCTACCGCGCTTTCAACGAGCGCTCCGGCCGCCGCTTCGGCTCTGGGGTGCAGCAGCGCGAACCTTCGGCGGAGGGCGCCGCCCTGGGCTGGTCGTTGCCGTGGGGGCTGCTCACCCCGGCCTCCTGGGTGGCCATGGCCGCCCAGCGCTACCTGCACGCCCACCGCCTCACCCCCGAGGCGTTCGGTCATGTCGCCGTCGCCAGCCGCCGGTACGCTGCGAACAACCCCGCCGCCTGGTTCCACGGCAGGCCCATCACGCTTGCCGAGCACGCCGCCTCGCGCTGGATCGTCGAACCGCTGCGGCTGCTGGACTGCTGCCAGGAGACGGACGGCGGCCAGGCGATCCTCGTCACCAGCACCCGGCGGGCCCGCGACCTGCGCCACCCGCCCGCCGTCATCACCGCGGCGGCGCAGGGGGCGGGCCGCCGTCAGGAGGGCATGACCTCGTTCTACCGCGACGACCTCACCGGCCTGCCCGAGATGGACGTGGTCGCTCGGCAGCTGTGGCGGACCAGCGGGCTGCGCCCCTCGGACATCGACGTCGGCATCCTCTACGACCACTTCACGCCGTTCGTGCTGATGCAGCTGGAGGAGTTCGGCTTCTGCAAGCCCGGCGAGGCCGCCGACTTCGTGGCCGCGGACGCGCTGCCCCTCAACACGCACGGCGGCCAGCTCGGGGAGGCGTACCTCCACGGGATGAACGGCATTGCCGAAGCGGTGCGCCAGCTGCGCGGCACCTCCGTCAACCAGGTCCGTGGAGCCGCACACGCCCTGGTCACGGCCGGGACCGGGGTGCCGACCTCCGGGCTGATCCTCGGGGCGGACGGCTGACGCCCCGTGCCCCGGCGCCCGCACGCCGCCCCCGCCCCCTCCACCTTCAGGAGGTGGGGCGCACCCCACCCCTACAACCTGAGGCGGACCCGGCTTCGGCACTTGCGGCCGATCCCCGCAAGGCCCCGCGCTTCTAGCGTGGAGCCATGACCACGCCCGTGTGCACGCTCGCTTCGCAGCCGACGCCGTACCCGTCGTTCTCGGCGTACGTCCGGACCCGGGGCGCGGGCCTGCTGCGCACCGCGCGCTCGCTCACGCCCAACCCGTGCGACGCAGAGGACCTGCTCCAGACGGCACTGGCCAAGACCTACGCCGCCTGGGACCGCATCGAGGACCACAGGGCCCTGGACGGCTACGTCCGGCGCGCGCTGGTCAACACCCGCACCTCCCAGTGGCGCAAGCGCAAGGTCGACGAGTTCGCCTGCGACGAGCTGCCGGAGACCGAGGTGCCGCCGGGCACCGACCCCGCCGAGGCGCAGGCCCTGCGCGACGCGATGTGGCGCGCCGTGACCCGACTGCCCGACCGGCAGCGTGCCATGGTCGTCCTGCGCTACTACGAGGACCTGACCGAAGCCCAGACCGCCGAGCTGATGGGGGTCTCCATCGGCACGGTCAAGAGCGCCGTCTCCCGCGCGCTGGTCAAGCTCCGAGAGGACCCGGAGCTCACCCCGGTCTGCTGACCCGGGCCCCGCCCGCCCCGCTGCGACCAGGGCTGTTTCACATGAAACCCTGCCGTTGTTCCACGTGAAACCGGGGCCGCCGTTTCACGTGAAACACCGCCCGCCCGCGCAGCTGCGTGTGCGCCGTGCACCGTAGGCGCCACCCGGGCTTGTGCCTGGCGCCACTCCGGGCCCCCCGACAGCGATTGCGCGCCGTGTTTGTACCTCCGGGTAGTGACACGCCGACCGGTACGTGCGCAGAATCGGCAGCATTCCAAGCCGCCGCAGCGCCGCAGCGCCCACGGGAGGACGCTTTGCTGAGCACGATGCAGGACGTACCGCTCCTCGTCAGCCGGATACTCCGTCACGGCATGACGATCCACGGGAAATCCCAGGTCACGACCTGGACCGGGGAGGCGGAGCCGGACCGGCGCAGCTTCGCCGAGGTCGGAGCCCGGGCCGGGCGTCTGGCCCACGCCCTGCGCGACGAGCTCGGCGTCCAGCAGGACGACCGAGTGGCCACCCTGATGTGGAACAACGCGGAGCACGTCGAGGCGTACTTCGCGATCCCCTCGATGGGCGCCGTCCTGCACACCCTCAACCTTCGGCTGCCCCCCGAGCAGCTCGTCTTCATCGCCAACCACGCCGCCGACCGCGTCGTGCTGGTCAACGGGACGCTGCTGCCGCTGCTCGCCCCACTGCTGCCGCACCTGCCCACGGTCGAGCACGTGGTCGTCTCCGGCATCGGGGACCGCTCCGCGCTCGACGGACTCGGCGTCCGCGTCCACGAGTACGAGGAGCTCCTCGCGGGCCGCCCGGACCACTACGACTGGCCGGAGCTGGACGAGCGCCAGGCCGCCGCCATGTGCTACACCTCGGGCACCACCGGCGACCCGAAGGGCGTCGTCTACTCGCACCGCTCCGTCTACCTGCACTCGATGCAGGTCAACATGGCCGAGTCGATGGGGCTGGACGACCAGGACACCAGCCTCATCGTCGTCCCGCAGTTCCACGTGAACGCCTGGGGCCTGCCCCACGCCACCTTCATGACCGGCATCAACATGCTGATGCCGGACCGGTTCCTGCAGCCGGCCCCGCTCGCCGAGATGATCGAGCGGGAGCGGCCCACGCACGCCGCGGCGGTCCCCACCATCTGGCAGGGGCTGCTCGCCGAGGTCACCGCGAACCCGCGCGACCTGAGCTCCATGCGGCAGGTCACCATCGGCGGCGCGGCCTGCCCGCCCGCCCTGATGGAGGCGTACGACAGGCTCGGCGTCCGCCTCTGCCACGCCTGGGGCATGACCGAGACCTCGCCGCTGGGCACCATGGCGCACCCGCCGGCCGGCCTGAGCGCCGACGAGGAGTGGCCGTACCGGATCACCCAGGGCCGCTTCCCGGCGGGCGTCGAGCCCCGCCTGGTCGGCCCCGGCGGCGACGTCCTGCCCTGGGACGGGAAGTCGGCGGGTGAGCTGGAGGTGCGCGGTCCCTGGATCGCCGGCGCCTACTACGGCGGCGGTCTCGGTGAACCCCTGCGTCCCGAGGACAAGTTCAGCGCCGACGGCTGGCTTAAGACCGGTGACGTCGGCGTGATCAGCCCGGACGGCTTCCTCACGCTCACCGACCGGGCCAAGGACGTGATCAAGTCCGGTGGCGAGTGGATCTCCAGCGTGGAGCTGGAGAACGCGCTGATGGCACACCCCGAGGTCGCCGAGGCCGCGGTCGTCGCCGTCCCGGACGAGAAGTGGGGCGAGCGCCCCCTGGCCACCGTCGTCCTCAAGGCGGGCGGGAGTGTGGACCACGCGGCGCTGCGGGCCTTCCTCGGCCAGTCCATCGCCAAGTGGCAGCTGCCCGAGCGCTGGACGTTCATCGAGGCGGTCCCCAAGACCAGCGTCGGCAAGTTCGACAAGAAGGTGATCCGCCGGCAGTACGCCGACGGCGAGCTCGACGTGACCGTGCTCGACTGATCCGTCGTCAGCCGCGCGTGAGCCAGGGCCGCAGCAGCCTGCTGACGGCGGGCATGGCCACATAGGTCATCAGGGTGCTGAAGACGGCGGCGAAGACCGCGGTCCGCAGCACGAAGTGCGCGTCCACCAGGTACGGCCCGAGCACCGCGTTGCCCACCAGCGAGATGGGGAAGATGGCCAGCCCCGAGCTGATCGCCATCTTCCACCGCGGCGGCGCGGGCTGGGCCGTACCAGGCTTGGCGAACCAGGTCTCCATGCCGTGCAGCTCGCGCCGGGCTATCTCGGTGTGGTGGTGGCCCTCGCAGTTCGCGAAGAAGGCGGCCCGTTCCGGGGAGTCCTGCCACCGCTGCAGCGCGGCCTGGTCGCGGAAGCGGTGCACGAGGAACCAGGGCCCTCCCGCCCGCGCCGGGCGGAACAGCCCGTAGCCGAGGTGGTCCGGGAAGGACGTGGCGGCCTCCAGGATCCCGTGCGCCCAGGTCTCGAACGCCTCCTCGTACCCCGGCTCGACCTGACGGGCGATGAGCAGGCTCACCTCCCCGTTGTCGGCGGGGACGGCGTGTTCGGACGTGTCGGTGATGGCCATCGGGCCAGGATGGCTAGTTGGTGCCGATCTTCGCGAGGAGGTCCACGATGCGGCCCTGGACGTCCGCGGTGGTGGCCCGCTCGGCGAGGAAGAGCACGCTCTCCCCTGATGCGAGCCGCGGCAGCGCGGCCTCGTCGATGCCGGTGGCCGTGTAGACCACCAGTGGGGTCCGGTTCAACTGGCCGTTGGCGCGCAGCCAGTCGACGATGCCCGCTCGCCGGCGGCGTACCTGCATGAGGTCCATGACCACCAGGTTGGGCCGCATACGGGACGCCAGCTCCGCCGCGTCGGTGTCGGCACCCGCCCGGGCGACCTGGAGCCCGCGCCGTTCGAGTGCGGCCGTGAGCGCCGTCGCGATCCCGTCACGCTCCTCGATCAGCAGGACCCGCGACGGATGCTGTTCGCTGTCGCGCGGCGCGAGCGCCTTCAGGAGCACGGCCGGGTCCGCGCCGTACGCCGCCTCGCGCGAGGCGTGGCCGAGCCCGGCGGTGACCAGTACGGGCACCTCCGCGGCGACCGCGGCCGCGCGCAGCGACTGCAGGGCGGTCCGGGTGATCGGGCCGGTCAGGGGGTCCACGAACAGGGCCGCGGGGAACGCGGCGATCTGCGCGTCCACTTCCTCGCGGGAGTGAACGACCACCGGGCGGTAGCCGTTGTCGCTGAGCGCCTGCTGCGTCTGCACGTCGGGCGCCGGCCACACCAGGAGCCGGCGCGGATTGTCCAGCGGCTCCGGCGGCAGCTCGTCGTCGACCGGCGGCGGAACGGGCCGGCTGACCACCTCGACGGCCCCGCCGGGCCCGTCGAGCGGCTCCGGCCCCTCGGCCGCGCCCGCTTCGGGGGCGCCTATCACGAAGGCACGGCCCTGCGGCGCGGGCTCGGCGAGCCGGCGGCGGCGACCGGACCCACTGGTGGCGGCGCCGTTGCCGGACGCTGCGGCCGGGTCGACCGAGATGCCCTGGCCGAGGGTGCCGAGGGCGCGGACGCTGATCGGCTGGCCCGGCTCGCCCGCGCCGTCCTGCGGCTGCCGCGCTCCGGGCACGGCGGCACGGCCGGCCGCGGCGGCCTCGTCGTCCTCGGGGGCGGTCCGGGCCGCCGGAACCGGCCAGGCGGGAGTGGGCGGCAGGGCACGGCGCCGCCCGGTCGGCGGTACGGACTCCCCGTCGCCCGCGGCCGCGGCCGCCGGCGCGGCGGAAGCCGCGGACTCGGCGCCGGGCGTACCCAGCGTGCGCCGGGCGCGCCGCCCGACCGGGGCCTCGCCCTCGGCGGAGCCACCGGGCGCGGCACCGGGAGCCGACCCCGGAACCGGGGTCGGAGCGGAGGCGGGAGCCGGGGCACCGGCCGGAGCAGGCCCGGTCGAGCCGGGCGCGGCCGGGAACGGTCCAGCGGCGGCCCCGGGCGGAAGGGGAGCGGCGGCCGGGACGGCGGCCGAAGCCGGTACGGGGACCGGACCCGGCGTCGGGCCGGCAGGCAGCGCGAAGCCGCCTTCCGGGGCGATCGGCCGGGCGGGAGCCGGCCCGCCGGCGGGTGCGGCCGGAGCGAGCCCGGTCGCGGGCACCGGCCCGCCGGGCCGCGCCGGACCGGCCTGGCCCAGTGCACGCCGCCGACCGGCGGGGTGCTCGCTCACCGGAACCGGCGGCACGGAGGGCACGGGCGGCAGTGCGGGCATGGCGGTGCCCTGCGGGGGCACGGGCCGACCGGTACCACCCTCGGCGCCGGAACCCGAGCCCGGGCCGTCGCCGTCGCCGTCACGGCCGCGCCGACGGCCGGTGCCGAGGCCGGCCGGGTTCACGGGGGACTGGGCGAGCGCAGGGGCCGCGGCCTCCGCGGGGGCATCGCCGGCCCGCCGCCGCCCGGACGGCAGCGCCAGTGCGCCCCCGGCCGCAGCGGAGTCGGGTGCGCCCGCCTCGTCGGCGGAGTCCTCCAGGAAGGCGTCCACACCGCGCCGGCCGCGCCGCCCGGTGCCCTTCGGGGCCGCGCCCCCGGATCCGGCGGTCGGCGCCGAGGCCCCGCCGCCCTGTGCACCCGGCTCGCCCTTCGCGTCAGCCGCGGCCTCCGGCTCGGGTTCCGGTTCCGGATCGGGCAGGGTCACCGTGCCGGCGCCCGAGCCCAGCGGGAGTTCCAGCACGTACGCGCCGCCGGGTGCGCCGGGCACCTCCACCGTCTGCAGCATGCCTCCGTGCGCGGTCACGATGCCGCGCACGATCGGCTCGTGCACCGGGTCTCCGCCCTGGTAGGGCCCGCGCACCTCGATGCGTACGACCTTGCCGCGCTGCGCGGCGGCCACCACGATCGTGGAGTCGGCGTACCCGCTCCCCTGGGGGGTCTTGCCGGTGGCGTCCACCCCGGCGACATCCGCGACGAGGTGGGCGAGGGCGGTGGCGATGCGTTCCGCATCGACCTCGGCCTCGATGGTCGGCGCGTGCACGGCGAACTGCGCGCGGCCCGGGCCGATCAGTTCGACGGCGCCGTCGACGCCGGCCTTGACGACCCCGTCCATGAGGACGTTCTTCTTCTTCAGCTTCTCGCTGCCGGCGTCCAGTCGCTGGTAGGCGAGCACGTTGTCGACGAGCGTGGTCATCCGGGAGTACCCGGCGGCGAGGTGGTGCAGCAGCTGGTTGGCCTCGGGCCACAGCTGGCCGCCGTCGTCGGCGGCCAGGGTGGCCAGCTCGCCCCGCAGCTCCTCCAACGGGCCCCGCAGGGAGTCGCCGAGGACCGCGACGAGCTGGGCGTGCCGAGCGGCCAGCGCGTCGAAGGGCCGCCGGTCGGTGAAGGTCATGACGGCGCCCACGAGGACGTCGCCATCGCGCACGGGAGAGGTGGTCAGGTCCACGGAGACCGGCTGGCCGGCCTTGTTCCACAGCACCTGGCCGCGCACCCGGTGCTTGCGGCCGCTGCGCAGGGTGTCGGCGAGCGGGGACTCCTCGAAGGGGAACGGGGAGCCGTCGGCGCGGGAGTGCTGGATCAGTGCGTGCAGCTCGCGGTTGCCGAGGTCGGTGGCCCGGTAGCCGAGGATCTGTGCGGCCGCCGGGTTGACGAGGACGACGCGGCCGTCGGTGTCCGTGCCGACGACGCCCTCGGCGGCGGCGCGCAGGATCATCTCGGTCTGCCGCTGCGAGCGGGCCAGCTCGGCCTCGGTGTCCACGGTCTCGGACAGGTCGCGTACGACGAGCATCAGCAGCTCGTCCCCGGTGTAGGCGGGCTGCGGCTCGCGGTAGGCGTCCCGGCCGTCCAGGTGGGCGTGGGTGACCTCGACCGGGAACTCGCTGCCGTCGGTGCGCCGCGCGACCATCCGCTTGGGTTTGGCCCGGTTGCCGTCGTCGTCGCCGGGACGGCGCATCGAGCCGGGGATCAGCTTGGAGTCGAATTCGGGGAACAGGTCCAGCACGCCGCGGCCGACCAGGCCGGTGCCGGGGCTCTCCATGACCTCGAGGGCGATCGAATTCGCGTTGACGACCGTGCCGTTGGCGTTGACGAGAAGCAGCGCGTCCGGAAGCGCGTCGAGTATTGCTGCGAGGCGAGCAGCGCCTCGGGATGGCCTGCTGCTCACGACGAGCTTCCTCCCTGACCACGACTACCGGCATGTCACGGGAGGAGTCTAAGGGCACGGCCCCGGCCCGAGGTGGCGGATGTTCCGGGTACTCCGGGCATCCGCCGCATCCTCCCAGGTCAGGAGCGCCCGGCCGGAAGCACAGGTTCCAGGTTGCGCCACCGCGCGATCTCGCACCCGTCGGTTCGCCGGAATGAGGCGTTCACCTTGTGGCCCTGCCAGGTGCCGGTGATGTGCGCCCGGGCCGGTCCACCGTCCTGCTGGGTGCACATCTGCCGGTTGGGCTCGGCGGCGAAGGGGTTCTCCCCCGTCCTGGCGAACCGGTCGAGCCGGGCGCACGCCTGCTCCGCCCGGGGGTGGTCCCCGCCCACGGGATTGCACTCGAGCCGGTACTCCCCGTCCGCCCGCGGGTTGCCGGTGTGCGAGACGGAGATGGTGAGGCGGTCGGGGGCGGACAGCAGCCGCTCGAGGGGCGGTGGGGCCAGCGGGGGCAGCGGGCCCCCGGCGGCGGTGGCCAGGACGGAGGTGACGGCGAAGGCGGCGAGTCGCAGCATGGGGCACTCCAGGTCATCCGTACGACGTACGCCGGGACCAACGACGCGCGCACGCGGTGCGTGACGGCTGCCGCGGACGCGTGTGCCCGGAGTGATTAAGCCTTTGCTCTGTGGCCAGCTCGCCTAGTACCGTGGGGAGCGGATTGGTGAGCGGCCCTGCGGCTGTGTCATCATCTGCACGCACCTTCGTACGCGGGGGTGTGCTGGAGGCGTCGCCTAGTCCGGTCTATGGCGCCGCACTGCTAATGCGGTTTGGGGCTTACCCCCCATCGAGGGTTCAAATCCCTCCGCCTCCGCAGCCACCGAAGCCCCGGTCCTCACGGACCGGGGCTTCGCTGCTTCTCCGGCGCGTTCCGCATCCCGCGCACTCCCCTTCACACGGCGCACACCTTGCACCGCGCACACCCCTCGCAATCCCGTACGCATCCCACGCACCGCCGAGGCGTATCCAGCCCCTCCTGCGCATGCCGAATGCGTCGTCCACGCCGCCGGGAACGCGGCCGCGTTCGAGGTCCGTAGGCGCCCGGCAGGGGCGAGCATCCGTCCGGACGATCGCCCTCCGGGGCGTTTTTGCAGGTCAGAGCCGGTTTGGTTAACGGATTTCGCGTCCCGGCAAGGTCCATGTATTGTTGTTCTCGCAAGGCCAACGGGGCGAAAAACCCCGGGAAGCCCAAGCACTCGTAGCTTAACGGATAGAGCATCTGACTACGGATCAGAAGGTTGCAGGTTCGAATCCTGCCGAGTGCACAGCCCAAGAGGCCCCCCGGTTCACCGGGGGGCCTCTTGCGTTGGGTCGGGCGGTCCCGCCGGGGCCGGTGGGCTACCGGACGCGGGGGAGGCCCGTCACCGACAGGACCAGGGAGTAGAGCGAGGTCGTGGCGGTGATGAAGAGGCGGTTGTTCTTCGGGCCGCCGAAGGCGATGTTCGAGACGGGCTCGGGGACGCGGATCCGGCCGATCAGGGTGCCGTCCGGCGCGTAGCAGCGCACGCCCCCCTCCATGGCCGCCACCCACAGCCGGCCCTCGTCGTCGAAGCGGATGTTGTCCACGTGGCGGCATTCGGCGAAGACGCGGTCGCCGCCGAGCGTGCCGTCCTCGCCGACCTCGAACACGCGGATGTGCCCCGCCACCGTGTCCGCCGCGTACAGCTCGCTCTCGTCGGGCGAGAAGACCACGCCGTTCGGGCCGCGGAACCCGTCCGCGACGATCCGTACCGCGCCGGTCACCGGGTCCGCGCGGTACAGGTTGCAGGCGCCGATCTCGGACGGCGCGCGCACGCCCTCGTAGTCGCTGGTGATGCCGAAGTCCGGGTCCGAGAACCAGATCGAGCCGTCCGAGCGCACCACGGCGTCGTTCGGGCTGTTGAGCCTCCTGCCCTCGAAACGGTCGGCGATGACGGTGACACGGCCGTCCGGTTCGGTCCGGGTGACGCGCCGGTTGCCCTGCTCGCAGGTGATCAGGCGGCCCTCGCGGTCCAGCGTGTTGCCGTTCGGGTGTCCGGCCGGGGATCGGAAGACCGAGACCGCGCCCGTCACCTCGTCCCACCGGAGCATCCGGTCGTTGGGGATGTCGCTCCACACCAGCTGCCGCCAGGCCGGGAGGTACAGCGGGCCCTCCGCCCAGCGGCAGTCGTCGTGGAGCCGTTCGAGGCGGGCGTCGCCGTTGGCGCAGCGGCCGGTGCGGAAGCGTTCGTCCAGAACCTCGTACAGATTGAGGTCGGCAATGGGTGACATCATTCCCCCTGATGACTGAACTACCGAATTGTGTTCGGTTTCGTGGGTAGATTGCCGGATCATGTACCGTCGGTGCAAGGGATTGCCCGAAGCGGGGAGGAAGATCGCGTGGACGACATGGACCGGGCACTCGTCCGGCGCCTCCAACAGGACGCGGGCCAGCCGTACGCCGCCCTCGGCGCGGCCGTCGGGCTCTCCGCCGGGGCCGCCCACGAACGGGTGCGCAAACTCCGCGAACGCGGGGTCATCCGACGGACCACCGTCGACGTGGACCCGGCCGCCGTCGGCAGCGGGGTACTCGCCTACGTGATGGTCGACGCCAACGCCTGGATGGGGGACTCGGCCGGCGCCTTCGAGGCGATCGCCGAGATCCAGGAGGCCCACGTCATCGCCGGCAGCGCCTCGGTCCTCGTGAAGGTGCGCACCGCCACCACAGAGCAGCTGCAGGACGTGCTGCGCCGGCTCTACGCCATCGACGGGGTCAGCGGCACGCACGCCACCGTCGTCCTGGAGACCTTCTTCGAGCGGCCCCTCCCGCTGTGACCTGGCGGTGCACCGGGATCCGGTGGAGCAGCGGCCACCCGGCCATCGGCTGGTACGCCGAGGGGCGCGGTGAACGGAGCAGTCCGCTCGGGTACGGCCGGCCCCTCGCCTTCGCCGCCCGGGGGGAGAGGAGCTGCCTCGGCGTGCGCCGCGCCGGGAAACGGACCCCGTGCCCCACCGCCGCCCGGGTCCCTGGTCGCGCCACGAGCGCCCAGTGCCCCGAATGCGCCCGCCTGGACCGGTCGTTCTCGGTGGCCGCCGACACCAACGCCGCCGACCCGCGCCCCTACCGCGTCTACCTGGCCTGGTTCGGACCCGGCTTGGTCAAGGTCGGCATCACCGCCGAGGAGCGGGGCCCCGCCCGGCTCCTGGAGCAGGGGGCGGTCACCTGGTCCTGGCTCGGCCGCGGCCCGCTGATGGCCGGCCGGCGCACCGAGGAACTGCTGCGCGCGGCCCTCGGGGTGCCCGACCGGATCCCGTACGCCCGCAAGCGCGCCGCCCGGGCCGTCCTCCCGGGCCCGGCCGACCGGGCCCGGGAGGTCGCCGCCCTGCACGGCCGGGCCCTCGCCCTGCCGGGGTGGCCCTCGTCCCTGGAGCCACTGGCCTGCGAAGTCAACGACCACGCCGGGCCCTTCGGACTGACCGCACTGCCCGCCCCGGTGCGGGTGGCCACCGAGATGGTGCCCGACGGGGCCGTCGTCGGCCGGCTCGCCGCAGCGGCCGGCCCCGACCTGCACCTGGCCGACGGGCTCGTCGTCGACACCCGCCTGCTGGCCGGCTGGGAGCTCGTCGCCCCCGCCGCCGGCCGGACCACCGAGGTGCCGACGGCCGCCCTCGTCCTCCCGTCCGGCACCGCGGACGGGCAGGACGGGCTCTTCTGAGCCCCGCGCCCCGGCCCCTTCTGAGTCCCGGCCCCCGCCAGGTCCCGGCAGCCGTCTGCCGTGCCCCAAGGTCAAATCTTGGATCCCCTTGGCCGTTCGGGCCGCTTTGCGGTGGACAGTGCGCCGTGCCGCCGCCGAGGGTGTGTTCATGACCATCAAGCCCGTGCCCGCCTTCGAACCGCCCTACCTGATGGCGGTCTTCAGCTCCGTCCGCACCGCCGAGGACAGCGGCTACCCGGAGACCTCCACCCGCATGGAGGAGCTCGTCCGCGAGATCCCCGGCTTCCTCGGCTACGAGTCAGCCCGCACCCCCGGCGGACTCGGCATCACCGTCGGCTACTTCCGCGACCACGACGCCCTCGCCCGGTGGCGGCAGGACCTCGAACACCGGGCGGCCATGAAGCGGGGCCGCGACGAGTGGTACGAGAGCTACACCCTGCACGTCGCGACCGTGGAGCGGAGCCATGGCTTTGAACGCAACGGCTGAGGCGGTCCGCGCCTTCCGGGAGCGGCTCGGCCTGCCCGGACTGGTCGACGTCCACACGCACTTCATGCCCGAGCGGGTCCTGGGCAAGGTGTGGGACTACTTCGACGCGGTCGGCCCGCTGACCGGTGTCGCCTGGCCCATCGCGTACCGGCACGAGGAGGAGCGGCGGGTCGCGCTGCTGCGGGAGTTCGGTGTCCGGGCGTTCACCGCCATGCTGTACCCGCACAAGCCGCAGATGGCGGCCTGGCTCAACTCCTGGTCCGCCGGGTTCGCCGCCCGCACCCCCGACTGCCTGCACACCGCGACCTTCTTCCCCGAGGAATCGGCCGCCGCGTACGTCCGCCAGGCCGTCGAGGCCGGAGCCCGGATCTTCAAGGCGCACCTCCAGGTCGGCGGCTACGACCCCGGCGACGAACTGCTCGACCCGGTCTGGGGGACGCTCGCCGAGGCCGGCATCCCGATCGTGGTTCACTGCGGCTCGGGCCCCGTCCCCGGCAAGCACACCGGCCCCGGGCCCATCTCCGCCGTGCTCGCCCGCCACCCCGGGCTGGCGCTGGTCGTCGCCCACATGGGGATGCCCGAGTACGGGGAGTTCCTCGACCTCGCCGAGCGGTACGAGCGGGTCCGCCTCGACACCACCATGGCCTTCACCGACTTCGCGGAGCGGTTCGGCCCCTTCCCCGCCGCCGAGCTCGGACGGCTCGCGGACCTCGGAGACCGGATCCTGCTCGGCACCGACTTCCCGAACATCCCCTACCCGTACGAGCACCAGCTCGCCGCCCTGGAACGGCTCGGCCTGGGCGACGACTGGCTGCGCGCCGTCTGCCACGACAACGGGGCCCGGCTGTTCGGCCTGGACTGATCAGCCGTTTCTCAGGAAATTCACAGACAGGCGCAAGAACGCTCTCAGGGGCGGCCCCCAACGTGGTCACATGACTGCGACGACCGCCTCCCCCGCGTCCACGTCCACCGGCAGCCCGACCGCCCTCGTCCGCCCCGACGGCGGGCCCTGCAGGGTGCTCGTCGTCGACGACGAGGCCGCGCTCTCCGAACTGCTCTCCATGGCCCTGCGCTACGAAGGCTGCGAGGTACGGACCGCGGGCGACGGCGCGGGTGCGGTGCGGGCCGCCCGGGAGTTCCGGCCCGACGTGGTGATCCTCGACGTCATGCTGCCCGACATGGACGGCCTCGCCGTCCTCGGGCAGCTGCGCCGCGCCATCCCGCAGATCCCGGTGCTGTTCCTGACCGCCAAGGACTCGGTCGAGGACCGGATCGCCGGGCTGACCGCGGGCGGCGACGACTACGTCACCAAGCCGTTCAGCCTGGAGGAGGTCGTGGCCCGACTCCGCGGCCTGGTCCGCCGCTCGGGGGCGGCCCAGGCCGCGCGCGGCGGCTCGGTCCTCGTCGTCGGCGACCTGGTGCTCGACGAGGACAGCCACGAGGTGTCCCGGTCGGGCCAGGAGATCCACCTGACCGCCACCGAGTTCGAGCTGCTGCGCTACCTGATGCGCAATCCGCGGCGGGTGCTCAGCAAGGCCCAGATCCTGGACCGGGTGTGGTCCTACGACTTCGGCGGCCAGGCCAACGTGGTCGAGCTGTACATCTCCTACCTGCGGCGGAAGCTGGAGAGCGGCCCCGGCCTGCCGTCGATGATCCACACCCGGCGCGGAGCCGGATACCTGATCAAGCCGGCCGACTAGTGCCGCCGTCCTCCCCCCGCCCGCGGCGGACCCGGCGCCCCCGCTCCTGGTCCCTGCGGGCCCGCCTCGTGGCCTCCGCCGTGCTGCTGATCGCCGTCGTCGGCGCGGCCATCGGCACCGTCACCACCCTCGCGCTGCGCGAGTACCTCGTCAAAAAGGTCGACCAGCAGCTGCGCATCTCCGTCGACATGGCCAACCGGTGGTCCCCGGGCGGGAAGCCCCCCGCCGAGAACAACCTCGGCTTCGTCGTCGCCCCCGGCACCCCGGTAGGAGCCGCCGGTATCCGGATCGCGAACGACGGCACGGTCACCGGCTGCCGCCTCGCCGCGCTCGGCGGGCCCGGGTACGACCAGCGCCAGCAGCTCACCCAGGCCCAGTCCGACGCCCTCGCCGGAGCCGCCCGCAAGGCCGCGGCACGCCGCGGCCCGACCGAGCCCGCCGACCTGGAGCTGCCCGGCCTCGGCACCTACCGGGTCCACGTCTCCCGCGACGGGACCCTGGCCCTCGGCTTCCCGCTCACCGAGGTCGAATCCACCGTGAGCACCCTGGTCGCGGTCGAGGTCTGCGTCACTCTGGCCGGGCTGATCGCCGCCTCCCTCGCCGGGCAGGCCCTCGTCGGGGTCGCCCTGCGGCCGCTGCGCCGGGTCGCGGCCACCGCCACCCGGGTCTCCGAGCTCCCCCTGCACAGCGGCGAACCCGTCCTGCACGAGCGCGTCCCCGAAGCCGAAGCCGACGAGAGGACCGAGGTCGGCCAGGTCGGCGCCGCCCTCAACCGGATGCTGGGGCACGTCTCCTCCGCCCTCACCGCCCGCCAGCAGAGCGAGATGCGGGTCCGGCAGTTCGTCGCCGATGCCAGCCACGAACTGCGCACCCCCCTCGCCTCCATCCGCGGGTACGCCGAACTCACCCGTCGCGGACGCGAGGAGCCCGGCCCCGACACGAGGCACGCCCTGGGCAGGATCGAGTCCGAGGCGACGCGCATGACCGGCCTCGTCGAGGACCTGCTGCTGCTCGCCCGGCTCGACGCCGGCCGGCCCCTCTCCCTGGCCGACACCGACCTGGCCCCGCTCGTCGTCGACGCGGTCAGCGATGCTCGGGCGGCCGGCCCCGGCCACCACTGGCGGCTCGACCTCCCCGACGAGCCCGCGCCCGTCCGCGCCGACGCGGCCCGGCTCCAGCAGGTGCTGGTCAACCTGCTCGCCAACGCCCGCACCCACACCCCGCCCGGCACCACCGTCACCGCCCGTGTTTCACGTGAAACAACGACCGTCCGGCTGAGCATCACGGACGACGGGCCCGGCATCCCGCCGGCCCTGCTCCCGCACGTCTTCGAGCGGTTCGCCCGTGGCGACGCCTCCCGCTCGCGGGCGGCAGGCTCCACCGGTCTGGGGCTCGCCATCGTCGAGGCCGTGGTCGCCGCGCACGGCGGCCGCGTCGACGTGCAGAGCGAGCCGGGGCGGACCTGCTTCGAGGTCCTGCTCCCGCTCGCCCCGGAGACGCCCCCGGCGGGCATCTGGGCGGGCAGCCGGACAGGCGTCCCGGCGGGCATTCAGGCGGTCATCCCGGCGGTCATCCCGGTGGGCGCCGCGGACCGCCCGGCGGACTCACAGACGGGGCACAGGCTCACCACACAGCGGTGACAGCCCGGGCCGAGAGGCTCGGACCATGCCAACCGACACCTCCATCGGCGCCCTCCCGGCACGGGCGCACCTCGCGCCCGTGCCCGGCGAGCCCGTACTCGACGTGGTGATCCCGGTCTTCAACGAGGAGAAGGACCTGGGTCCGTGCGTGCGCCGGCTCCACGACCACCTCACCCGCACGTTCCCGTACCCCTTCCGCATCACGATCGCCGACAACGCGAGCACCGACGGCACCCCCGAGGTGGCGGCCGGTCTGGCCGCCGGCCTCGAAGGGGTGCGGAGCACCCGGCTGGAGGAGAAGGGCCGCGGCCGCGCACTGCGCACCGTGTGGTCGCGCTCAGAGGCCCCCGTCCTCGCGTACATGGACGTCGACCTGTCCACCGACCTGAACGCGGTGCTGCCCCTGGTCGCCCCGCTGATCTCGGGCCACTCCGACCTCGCCATCGGTACCCGGCTGGCCCGCTCCTCGCGCGTGGTGCGCGGCGCCAAGCGGGAGTTCGTCTCCCGCGCCTACAACCTGCTGCTGCGCTCCTCGCTCGCGGCCCGGTTCAGCGACGCCCAGTGCGGGTTCAAGGCCATCCGTCGGGAGGTCGCCGAGCGGCTGCTGCCGCTCGTGCAGGACACGGGCTGGTTCTTCGACACCGAGATGCTGGTCCTCGCCGAGCGGGCCGGGCTGCGGATCCACGAGGTGCCGGTCGACTGGGTGGACGACCCGGACTCCACGGTCCACATCGTCCGGACCGCGGTGGACGACCTCAAGGGCGTCTGGCGGGTGGGTCGGGCCCTGGCCCTCGGTGCGCTGCCGCTCGACCGGCTCGCCCGCCCCTTCGGTGACGACCCGCGCGACCGCAGCGCCCTGCCGGGGGTGCCCCGCGGGCTGGCCCGCCAGCTGCTGGGCTTCTGCACCATCGGGGTGCTGTCCACCCTCTGCTACCTCGCGCTGTACTCCCTGTTCCGGCTCGGCGCCGGGCCGCAGCTCGCCAACGCGGCCGCCCTCCTGCTGTCCGCCGTCGCCAACACGGCCGCCAACCGCCGCCTCACCTTCGGCGTCCGTGGGCGGGCGCGGGCCGTGCGCCACCAGGCCCAGGGCCTGGTCGTGTTCGCCGTGGGCCTCGCCCTGACCGGCGGCTCGCTGGCCGCGCTCGGGGCGGCGACGGCCGATCCCGCCCACAGCACCGAACTGGCCGTCCTGATCACGGCCAACCTCGCCGCGACCGTACTGCGGTTCCTGCTCTTCCGCGCCTGGGTCTTCCCCGACCGGCGCACCCCTGCTGCCAAGGACGACATCCGATGACCACCGCCGTACCACCCATGGACTCGCCGTTCCCGGAGGGGGCCGCCGCCCCCTCCCGCGCCGCCCGGGCGACCGGCGTCGGCGTCCGTGCCGGTGCCGTGACCCGCCCCCGCTGGGAGCTCCCGGCGCTCGCCGCCCTGCTGCTGGCCACCGCCGCCCTGCTGCTGTGGAACCTCAGCGCCTCCGGCTACGCCAACTCCTTCTACTCCGCCGCCGTCCAGGCGGGCAGCGAGAGCTGGAAGGCCTTCTTCTTCGGTTCCTCCGACGCCGGGAACTCCATCACCGTGGACAAGCCCCCGGCCGCCCTGTGGCCGATGGCCCTGTCCGTCCGGCTGTTCGGGCTGGGCAGCTGGCAGATCCTCGTACCCCAGGCGCTGATGGGCGTCGCCACCACCGCCGTGCTGTACGCCGCCGTGCGCCGGTACTTCGGTCCTGCGGCGGGCCTCCTCAGCGGCGCCGTCTTCGCCCTCACCCCGGTCGCCGCGCTGATGTTCCGCTTCAACAACCCGGACGCGCTGCTGACCCTGCTGCTGACCGTCACGGTCCACTGCGTCCTGCGCGCCCTCGACGGCGCCCGCACCGCCTGGCTGGTCGGGGCGGGCACGGCGATCGGCTTCGCCTTCCTGACCAAGACGCTGCAGGCCTTCGTGATCCTGCCGCCGCTCGCCCTCGTGTACGCCGTCTGCGCGCCGACCCGGCTGCGCCGCCGGCTGGGCCAACTGCTGCTCGCGGGGGTCGCGATGGTCGTGGCCGGAGGCTGGTGGGTGGCGGTCGTGGAGCTGTGGCCCGCGTCCTCGCGCCCGTACATCGGCGGCTCGCAGACCAACTCCTTCCTGGAGCTGACCCTCGGCTACAACGGCCTCGGCCGGATCAACGGCAACGAGACCGGCAGCGTCGGCGGTGGCGGACGCCCCGGCGGCGGAGGCGGGGGCGGCTGGGGGGAGACCGGCATCGACCGGCTGTTCTCCGCGAACGTCGGGGGACAGATCTCCTGGCTGATCCCGGCCGCCCTGGTCATGTTGGTCGCCGGCCTGGTGATCACCTGGCGGGCCGGCCGGGCCGCCGACACGGTCGAGGGCATGGCCCGGGCGGCGTTCCTGAGCTGGGGCGGCGCCCTGCTGATCACCGCCGCGGTGTTCAGCTGGATGCAGGGCATCTTCCACGAGTACTACACCGTGGCGCTGGCCCCCTTCGTGGCCGCGCTGGTCGGCATGGGCGTGGCCGTGCTGTGGGAGGAGCGGGGCAGCAAGGCCGCCGCGCTCACCCTGTCCGGCACCCTGGCGCTGACCGCCTGGTGGTCGTACGTCCTGCTCGGGCGCTCCCCCGACTACCTGCCGTGGCTGCGCTGGGCCGTCCTCGCGGCCGGGGCGGCCTCGGCCGTCGGGCTGCTCCTCGGGGCGCGGATCGGCCGTCGGGCGGCGCTCGGTGCGGCCGCGCTGGGCCTGGGCGCCGCCCTGGCCGGACCCCTCGCCTACTGCCTGACCACGGTGGATGCCGGGCACAGCGGCTCGATCGTGACGGCCGGGCCCGCGGTGCAGGGCGGCCGCGGCGGGATGGGCATGCGCTTCGGCCGCGGTGAACTCCCGCCGGGAGCGGGCCCGATGGGCGGCTTCCGCGGCGGCCCGCAGGGCGCCGTACCGCAGGGCGTGCCGGGCGGGCCCGGGAACGCGCCCCAGGGCGGTCCCCAGGGGGCTCCGCAGGGCGTGCCGGGCGGCGGCCAGGCCTTCCCCGGCGGCCGCGGCGGACAGGGTGCCGGCGGCGCGCCGGCCGTCCCGGGTGCTCCGGGCAGGGCGGGCGGCGGCGGCATGGGAGGCCTGCTGGGCGGCACCAAGGTGGGCAAGGAGGCCACGGCCGCCCTGCGCGAGGACGCGGACCGGTACACGTGGGCGGCGGCCGCCGTCGGCGCGCAGAACGCGGCGAGCTACCAACTCGCCTCGGGTGAGCCGGTGATGCCGATCGGCGGGTTCAACGGCAGCGACCCGTCGCCGACGCTCGCCGCCTTCCAGGCGTACGTGAAGGCCGGCAGGATCCACTACTTCATCGCCTCGGGCGGCACCGCGGACGGCGGCCGGGGCGGTGGCGCCGGCGGGGAGGGCCCGGTCATGCGCGGCGGTCCGGGCGGCTCCACCAGCACCGCGATCGAGAGCTGGGTGAAGGCGAACTTCCGGTCCGTCACCATCGGCGGGGCCGCCTTCTACGACCTGACCGCTCCCCCGAGCGCCACGTCCGCCCCGTCCTGAACGCGCCCGAACGCGAGTGGCACCCTCTAGCATCAAGGGGGCGGACCGGGCATTCCGGGCTGATCCAGCTGTTGTGAGGAGGGTGCCTCCATGGCGACCGCGGCCGTTCCCGGCAACACCCGGACCAGCGTGTGGCTGTCCGTCCGTCCCACCGCACCCGCCAGACGCCGCAGCGGGGAGGGCGCCTTCGGGCTCGACCGGGAGCGGATCACCGGGGCCACGGTGCGGCTGCTCGACACCGAGGGGCTGGCCCGGTTCTCCATGCGGCGGCTCGCGGCCGCGCTCGGGGTCACCGCGATGTCCCTCTACTGGTACGTCGACACCAAGCACGACCTGCTCGAACTCGCCCTGGACCGGGCCCTGGGCGAACTCCCGCTCCCACCCGGGGGGCCCGCGGACGCGGCGCGCGAGGGGTGGCCCGGCCGGCTGCGGCTGCTGGCCTGCGGATACCGCCGGCTGCTGGCGGACCACCCCTGGGTGGGGCCGCTGGCGGCCGCGTACCCGAACATCGGGCCGCACGCCCGCGCCTTCGACGCGGCCCTGCAACGCCTGCTCGACGCCACCGGCCTGGCGGATTCCGGCCGGACCGGCGCCCACCTGGCGGTGTGGCAGTTCCTGCACGGCTGCGGGGGCACGGCCCGGCGGGTGCCCGACGGGGACTTCGGCCTCGCCCTCGACGTGCTGATCGCCGGGATCGAGGCGAAGGCCGGCCCGGGCCCCGGCTCCGGCCCGGGCTTCCGCTTCGGCTTCGGCCTCGGCCCGGGCGGCCCCGGCTAGGCCTCCGAGGAGGCGGCCGGGGTCTGCACCGACGGCTTCGACTTCAGAGCGACCTCCTTGATGAAGACCACCAGCACCAGCGCGAGGAGCGCGGCGGGCGCGGCGTAGAGGAAGACGTCGCCGACGCCGTGCCCGTACGCGGACTCGATGACCTCGCGCAGCGGCGCGGGCAGCCGGTCGAGGTCGGGGATCCCGCCCCCGGCGGTGCCGCCGTGGCCCAGTGCGGCAGCCTTGGGGCCGAGGGCCGTCAGGCCGTCCTTGACGTAGGTGGTGACGCGGTGGGCCATCACCGCGCCGAGCGCCGAGACGCCCACGGCGCCGCCGAGCGAGCGGAAGAACGTGACGACGGAGCTGGCCGCGCCGAGGTCCCCGGGGGCCACCTGGTTCTGGGTGGCGAGGACCAGGTTCTGCATCATCATGCCGAGGCCGAGACCGGTCAGCGCCATGTAGACGGCGATCTGCCAGTACGGGGTGTCGTACCGCAGGGTGCCCAGCAGCCCCAGGCCGGCGGTCAGGAGCACGCCGCCGGAGACGAGCCAGGCCTTCCACCTGCCGGTCTTGGTGATCACCTGACCGGAGACGGTGGAGGAGACGAAGAGACCGCCGATCATCGGAATGGTGAGGATCCCGGACATCGTGGGGGACTCGCCACGGGCCAGCTGGAAGAACTGGCTGAAGAACACGGTCCCCGAGAACATCGCGATGCCGACGAACAGCGAGGCCGCGGAGGCGAGGCTGATGGTCTTGTTGCGGAACAGGCGCAGCGGGATGATCGGCTCGCTCGCCCGGGACTCGACGAGCAGGAAGAGCAGGCCGAGCACGACGGCGCCGCCGGTCATGGCCAGCGTGGTCCAGGAGGCCCAGGCGTAGGAGTCGCCGGCCTGCGTGACCCAGATCAGCAGCAGCGAGACGGCGCCGCTGATCAGGAAGGCGCCGAGCCAGTCGACCTTGACGTCGCGGCGGACCACCGGTAGGCGGAGCGTCTTCTGCAGGACGACCAGCGCGATGACGGCGAAGGGCACGCCCACGTAGAAGCACCAGCGCCAGCCCAGCCACTCGGTGTCGGTGATGACGCCGCCGAGCAGCGGGCCGCCGACCGTGGCGACGGCGAAGACCGCGCCGAGGTAGCCGCTGTAGCGGCCGCGCTCGCGAGGGGAGATCATCGCGGCCATCACGATCTGGGCGAGGGCGGACAGGCCGCCGACGCCGATGCCCTGGACCACGCGGCAGGCGATGAGCGTGCCGGTGTTCTGTGACATGCCGGCCACGACGGAGCCGAGCACGTAGATGACCAGGGAGGCCTGGACCAGCAGCTTCTTGCTGAAGAGGTCGGACAGCTTGCCCCACAGCGGGGTGGCCGCCGTCATCGACAGCAGGGCCGCGGTGACCACCCAGGTGTACGAGGACTGGGTGCCGCCGAGGTCGCTGATGATCTGGGGCAGGGCGTTGGAGACGATCGTGGACGACAGGATCGCCACGAACATGCCGAGCATCAGCCCGGACAGCGCCTTCATGATCTGCGGGTGGGTCATGGGCGCGGGGGAGGAGGCTGGGGCGGACGCGGTTACGGGCGCGTCGCCGGCGGAGGTCTGCGACTGGTCGCCTCCCCGCACACCGGAGGGTGTGGTGGTCGTCATGGGGTTCCTTCGTCTGGGAGCTCGGTCGTCCGGAAGCTCGACCGGAGCCGGGCCAGCAGGCTGTTGAGTACGTCGATGTCGTGCGCGGACCAGTCGGACAGGGCCCGTTCCAGCGCCTCGGTGTACCGGGCGGAGGCCTCGGCCAGGAGTGCGGAGCCGGCCGGGGTGAGCCGCAGGATGCGGCACCGGCCGTCGCCCGGGTCGGCGTCCCGGGTGATCCACCCGCGGTCGGCGACCTGGGCGACGTGGCGGCTGGTGACCGAGATGTCGATGGCCATGAGGTCGGCGAGCCGGCTGAGCCGCATGTCGCCGTACCGGTCGATCAGGGTGAGCACGGCCGCGGAGCCCGGCGGGCACTCCGCGGGCAGATGGCGGGCGAGCTCCCGTTTGACGGCGCCGACGCCGGTGAGCCGGCGGGCCAGTTCCTCGTAGCGGGTGCTCTGGTCGGCGGTCGCCTGGGTGGTCACCGGGATCCCCCTCCATCTCGTTGCTTCAGGCAACCGTAGGAGAGGTTGGTTGCTACAGGCAAATGAATCTGGGAAGAAGGCGGTAAAGGAATCGGAAAACCCGCTAGGGTCCAGGGCCATGGCTTCGAACCACAACGCACCGGCCCCGGGCGCCCACCACGACCCCGCGGGCAGCACCCAGATGTTCCGCGCGTTCGTCGAGGAAGGGGCCCCGTCCCGCGAGGCCGCCGGCGTGCCGGCGTCCGGCCGGCGCCGGCGCGAGCAGGCCGCGGGCTCCGGGAAGGCGGGCGCGTGGATCGCCGTCGCCGTTTCCCTGGCCGCGGTGTTCGGCATCGCGGTGTGGCTCACCGTGCGCTGACGGGCGTCGCCGCGCCGAACGGCTGCCGGGTCGAACGGTCGCCGGGCCGCCGCTGCCGCCGGCGGTGGCGGTCGGGTCAGCTCCAGGTGGCCGTGACCCTGCGGGTCTCCACGTGCATGCCCAGCGGGACCCGCCAGGACTCGACGCACACCGTGTAGGTCTGCGTACGCGTCGTTCCGCCGGCCAGGGGTGCCGGGAGCGGCTGGGTGGTGGTGACGGTGGCCCAGTCGATGCCCAGGGCGCCGATGACGTGCGTCTCGAACCCGACCGTGCCCGAACGGGCCGCCGTGCTCCCGGTGTTGGTGATCCCCACGGTGACGCGCTCGCACCAGCGGTCCGCCGCCGGTGCCCGCAGCGGGCCGGTGAGCACCAGCGCGGCCGGCGTGGACGCGGGCGGTGTCCCGGGCGTCGTTCCCGGGCCTCCCGGCGTCCCCGGCGCGCCCGGGCCTCCCGGCGTGGTGCCCGGCGCGGGCCCGGGGGATGCGGGCGGGGCCGGGGTGCCGGGGGTGCCGGGCGCGGTGGTGGTCCCGCCGCCCTGTGGGGTGCCGGGGTCCGCGGCCGGGATGCCGCCCGGGCCGGCCGTGCCTTCGCCCCGGCCGGAGCCGGCCGGGGTCCGCGCATCCGGGGAACCGGGCGGCGTACCGGCGGAGGAAGGGGGGCCGCCCGCCGCGGCCGGGCCGCCGAGCTGCTGGAACTCCACCGGTCCCTGCGGGGCCACGTTGTCGCCGGGGCGCCGCTCGGGGCCCGGGGCCACGGCTCCCGCGGCGGTGTGGCCGTCGCGTGCCGTACCGCCGCAGCCGGTCAGGGTCGCGGCGGCCGTGCAGAAGGACAGGGCGGCGAACAGCGCGGCCCTGAGGCGGTGTCCCGGTCGCATCGCCGCAGTGTTGCTGACGAAGCATCAGATCGGAACCCCTGCTACAGGGCCGGTGTGCTGTTCCGGCCTCCGGCCGGACCGCGGACGCCGCGGGACTACGGACTACGGACTACGGACTACGGACTACGGACTACGGGACTGCGGGACTAGTCGCCGATCAGACCGACGCGCAGCTGCGCGAGGGTGCGGGTCAGCAGGCGGGAGACGTGCATCTGCGAAATGCCGACCTCCTCGCCGATCTGCGACTGCGTCATGTTGGCGAAGAAGCGCAGCATGATGATCTGCCGCTCCCGGGCGGGGAGTTTGGCGAGCAGCGGCTTCAACGACTCGCGGTACTCGACGCCTTCGAGCGCGGTGTCCTCGTATCCGAGGCGGTCGGCGAGGGAGCCGTCGCCGCCCTCGTCCTCGGGCGAGGGCGAGTCGAGCGAGGAGGCGGTGTAGGCGTTGCCGACGGCGAGGCCGTCGACCACGTCCTCCTCCGACACCCCCAGTACGGCGGCGAGTTCGGGCACGGTCGGCGAGCGGTCGAGCTTCTGCGCGAGCTCGTCGCTGGCCTTGGTGAGCGCGAGGCGCAGCTCCTGGAGGCGGCGCGGGACGCGCACGGACCAGGACGTGTCCCGGAAGAACCGCTTGATCTCGCCCACGACCGTCGGCATCGCGAAGGTCGGGAACTCCACGCCGCGGTCGCAGTCGAACCGGTCGATCGCCTTGATCAGGCCGATGGTGCCGACCTGGACGATGTCCTCCATGGGCTCGTTGCGGCTGCGGAAGCGGGCGGCCGCGTACCGCACGAGGGGGAGGTTCAGCTCGATCAGGGTGTCGCG
Source organism: Streptomyces pallidus (ex Mingjun et al. 2026) (assembly GCF_051550185.1). Taxonomy (NCBI): domain Bacteria; kingdom Bacillati; phylum Actinomycetota; class Actinomycetes; order Kitasatosporales; family Streptomycetaceae; genus Streptomyces; species Streptomyces pallidus (ex Mingjun et al. 2026). Next base: position 4,127,807 of record NZ_CP196181.1, read on the forward strand.
TACGTACGCCCGTTCGGGGCTGTCCGCGTCCAGGCCGGCGAGGCGCTGGAAGAGGGAGCGGGAGAGGGTGCGGGTGTCGATGGCTTCCGAGTGTTCGGACACGGCCGGTGCCTCGCTCTTGACGAGCGTGAGCACCTTGGAGCTGCCCTGTTCTGCGGACATGCCACCCCCTTGAGGTCGCGGACGGTCGCGTACGGCGCGCCCGTCGGAGGAACGCAGCCTCCACCTGAATACCGGAGCCGGGGCTGCGGCAAACGCGGTTCCAGCAGAATGTCACATGTCGGCAACGCGCTGTAGCGCCAAGTCGACATATAACTCCAGCGATAGAGCGGAATGAGCCGGTTCTGTCGGGAAACCGGACCGCGTTCTCCACCCGATCCGGTTACGCCTCGATCCTGTTTGCGGATCGGAGTCGAGCGAAACTCCGGGCGAGCAGCCGTGACACGTGCATCTGGGAGACGCCGAGCTCGGCACTGATCTGCGACTGCGTCAGATTGCTGTAGTACCGAAGGAGGAGGATCCGCTGTTCGCGCTCCGGCAGCTGTACGAGGAGGTGGCGTACGAGGTCGCGGTGCTCGACCCCGGCCAGCTCGGGGTCCTCGTAGCCGAGCCGGTCCAGCAGCCCGGGCAGGCCGTCACCCTCCTGGGCGGCTTCCAGCGAGGTCGCGTGGTAGCTGCGCCCGGCCTCGATGCAGGACAGCACCTCCTCCTCGCTGATCCGCAGCCGCGCGGCGATCTCGTGCGTGGTCGGGGTGCGCCCGTGCAGGGTGGTCAGGTCCTCGGTGGCCGCGTTCACCTGGACCCACAGCTCGTGGAGCCGGCGCGGGACGTGGACGGTGCGCACGTTGTCGCGGAAGTATCGTTTGATCTCGCCGACCACGGTCGGCATGGCGAAGGTGGGGAACTGCACGCCCCGGTCCGGGTCGAACCGGTCGATGGCGTTGATCAGGCCGATGGTGCCCACCTGGACGACGTCCTCCATGGGCTCGTTGCGGCTGCGGAAGCGGGCGGCCGCGTACCGCACGAGCGGGAGGTTCGCCTCGATGAGCGCCCCGCGCACCCGGTTGTACTCGTTGCTGCCCGGCTGCAGGCCCTTCAGCTGCCCGAACAGGACCTGGGTGAGGGCCCGGGTGTCCGCGCCCCGGCTCTGCGGTCTCGCGGGCGCAGGCGGCTCCTCCGGGGCGTCCTGCTGGGGTGGCACCTGAGGCGCCGTACTGGCCGACACGGTCACGCCACCCCTTCAAGTCAACTCATCCGTCAAAAGCGGTCATAGCATCACAAGACATGTGCACCGTGTGCAAGCACCGTATATCACCGTGTTGAGGGCAAGTTGGGCATAATGGGGTGTTCTGGGTGTAAGTGCCACGAGGGCGGAGAACGCAAAACCCCCCACCCGTCGGAGTGGGGGGCCGGTTAATCCGGAAACCGCATCAGCGTACGGGTTCAGCTCACCAGTTCGGTCATGAACGCGCCTATGCCGTGAGCGGCGTCGGAGATGCCCTGGAAGCCTATTTTGACGATGTCGGCCGCCTTCACCGGCTGGGTGATGATCACGAAGAGCACGAACACCATGAGCCCTCCGGTGATCATCTTCTTGGTCTCCATGAGCGGTGTCGGCCTCCCCAACCGGTCCTGCGAAGTCGGGTGAGTCTAACCGGTCGCATGAGGGCACTCACCCGGACTTTATGGACCAATGACCCTCCGTTCCGGGCCGTTTGCCACTGTCCGCGCGGGCGCGGGCGGCGCAGGATGGGGACGAGCCCACCGGTTCTGGCAGGAAACCGGGGGGTGAGGGACAGGGCCTCACTTCGGGGCCCGGGTCGTGCGCTTCCCCCTGACGGCGGCCCGGGCAATCAGGCCCCGTCGGCGTCGGGGGAAGCCGCCCGTCCCCCGACGGAGCTTCCCCCGTCCCGTGTGCGGCAGGCCCCGGCTCCGGCCGGGGCCTGCCGCACGTGCGGGCCCGCTCGCCCGGCCGGGCTACTCGATGCCGCCGAGGATGCCGAGGACGGGCTCCACCGGGGCGACGACCGGCGCGAGCTGGTCCGGCAGCGCGCCCAGCTGGTTGAGCTGGTTCAGGTCGTTGAGCTTGGCGCCGATCTCCTGGACGGAACCGGGCATGGCCCCCTCCGGCATGCCCGGGGCCGCCTGCGGCAGGTCGGGCAGGGTGAGCGGGGCCGCGGGCGCGGCGGAGGCGGCGGGTGCGGCGAGGCCCGCGGCGGCCCCCGCGAGGGCGATGGCGGCGAGCATGCGCTGGGTCTTGGTCATGCCGTGTCAACGGCCGAGCGGGCGGCCGGTCACGTGGGGCCCGGGGCGCGCCACCGGTCGGAGTACGCGCGGGCGCGGCCGCGCGTACTCCGGGTTCAGATCGCCGACAGTTCGGGCGGTCCGCCGTTCGGGTCCGGAAACCGCCGAGAGCCCCGACCCTTGCGGGACGAGGCTCTCGATCGGAGCGGTAGCGGAGGGATTTGAACCCCCGATGGGTTGCCCCATACTCGCTTTCGAGGCGAGCTCCTTCGGCCACTCGGACACGCTACCGAGAGAGATCCTAGCCCAAGGACGCCCCAGTTCTGAAATCGGTGTCCCGGCCGCCGCGCCGAGCGGCCGTGCGGGGCCCGTGCAGCAGTCTTCACAGCTCCCGGAAGAAGTCCGTCAGCTGTCGCGCGCACTCCTCGGCGAGCACCCCGCGGATCACCTCCGGACGGTGGTTGAGCCTGCGGTCCCGTACGAGGTCCCACAGCGACCCCGCGGCACCCGCCTTCTCGTCCCCCGCTCCGTAGACGACGCGGGCCACCCGCGCCTGGACGAGCGCCCCGGCGCACATCACGCACGGCTCCAGGGTGACCACGAGGGTGCACCCCGGAAGCCGCCATTCCCCGAGCCGGGCGGCGGCCCGGCGCAGCGCCAGGACCTCGGCGTGCGCCGTCGGGTCGCCGGTGGCCTCGCGCTCGTTGTGCCCGGTGGCGATGACCTCCCCGGCCGGGCCCAGCACGACGGCGCCGACCGGCACGTCGCCGGCCGGCACCGCCCGGGCGGCCTCCTCCAGCGCCAGGCGCATGGAGTCCCGCCACGGGTCCCGTACGGGATCGGGGCCGTGCGTGGGGTGGTGCTCGGTGATCACTAGCGGACGGCCTCCAGTACCTCGGTCGCGCCGAGCGAGTCGGCGATCTCCGAGAGGGCTTCCCCGTCCAGGGCCATCAGTTCCTTGTGGCTCACCCCGAGGTCGTCCAGCAGCCGGGGGTCGCCGAGCGGGCCGGCCGGCACGGGTTCGGCGCCCGTTCCGGTTCCCCCGTCCGCGTCGTCCGCGTCGGCGAACGCGGCGATCCTCTCCTCCTCGCCGTCCTCGGTGCCGTCCAGGTCCAGTTCGTCGAGTTCGTCGTCCTCCTCGTCGCTGCCCAGCAGCTCGTCGGTCAGCATCGAGCCGTAGGAGCTGCGCGAGGCCAGGGCGGCGTTCGAGACGAAGTACCGCGGGTCCTCCTCGCCGTCCACGCGGACGACGCCGAACCAGGCGTCCTCCTGCTCGATGAGGGCGACCACCGTGTCGTCGTCGACAGCGGCGGCACGGGCGAGATCGATCAGATCACTGAGGGACTCGACGTCGTCGAGTTCCATGTCGCTCGCTTCCCACCCGTCTTCGGTGCGCGCGAGCAGTGCGGCGAAATACACCGTGACTCTCCCACTGGTCATAGGCGTGCCGGTTGGAGGTCCCCCCGGCCGGAGGTGGGAAGGGTTGGAACGGCCGTCCTGCTCGCCGCTTCGTGCCCCGCCCAATCGGCATCGTGGCAGAAACAGCGGCTTTGCGAGAGGTCTTCCGCGCTTGCGTCGTGCCGCGCCGTGTGCCGTGGCGCGTACCGCACGGCCCGCAGGCCACCCGTGGCTCCCGGGTGTACGGCAGGGCGGGGCGGTTTCCAGGGCGGGCACGCGGTACGGCCGACCGGCGGTCGCCCGTGCGCGTGGCTCCGGCCCGGCTGCGGGCGCGGTTCCCGCGGGGGCCGGGCGGTACGGGCGGTGCCAGAGGTGCGGGCGGTGCGTGCGGTGCCGGTGGTACGGCCACAGGCGCGGCCCGTGCAACGGCCCGTGCAATGGCGCGTGCAGCGGCCGGTTGTACGGCTGCTGCCGCCGGGCGGCGACCGCCGCCCGGCACCGTCCCGTCGTCACCAGCGGAAGGTGCGCATGCGCATCTGCTGGCGCATCCGGGCCGCGCGGGCGCGGCGCGGCTGGACGCGGTCGCGCAGGGCGCGCGCCTCCATCAGGTCGCGCAGGAACTGCGCGCGGCGCGCCCTGCGCTGCGCCGCCGTTTCCGGCACCCCGTCCTCGCCGCCACCAACGCGGTCGTTTCTTCTCGGCTGCGTGTCGGGCATCGGCCACCACCCACCTGGCTGGTCCGGTCGTCCTCCTCCGCCGGCGCGAAGCAGACCCCCCGCACCCCCACCTTCCCCCGGTCGGGCCGATTGATGCCACCCCCATGCAGGTCAGGTGCAGGTCAGATGCAGTGCAGGTGCCGGTCAGGCATCGTCCGTGAGGGTGGGGACGACGGCCACCGGACCGTGTGCGTGGTGCAGGACGGCGTGCGCCACCGAGCCGATCGTCACGTTCCGGATGGTGCGCCGCGGGTGGTGCCGGCCCACCACGACGAGGGCCGCGCCGCGCGAGGCCTCGACGAGGCGGCCCGCCGCGTCCCCGGGGACGGCGGCCTGGACGACGGGTACCCCGGGCCAGCGCTCCCGGAACGGGCCCAGCCGTTCCGTTTGGGCGCGCAGCATCTCCCGCTCGGCCGGGACGGCGTCGGCGCCGTCCGCGAGCCCCTCCGGGGTGAGCACGGCGAACGGCGTGTCGACCATCACGAGGGGCGTCGGCGGGATGGCGTAAGCGGAGACCACCTGGACGGTGGTCCCCCGCGCGGCGGCCTCGGTGAAGGCGAAGACCAGGACGTCGTCCGGCGTCTCGGCGGTGTGCAGACCGAGTACCACCCGGTCGGCGGAGGCGTCCGGGCCGGCCTCCGCCGTTCGCGTCTCGTGCGGGACGACCACCACCGGGCAGCGGGCGGTCGCGGCCACGGCGCGGCTGTTCGAGCCGAGCAGCAGGGCGGCGAAGCCGCCGCGCCCGCGGGACCCCATGACCAGCGTCCGGGCCTCGGAGCCGATCACCCGCAGCGCCTCGGGCACGGAGCCGGTGAGGGCCTCGTAGCGCACCTCGGCGGGCAGCTCGGGGGCCTCGGCGAGCAGGTTCCGGATCCGCTCGGCCACCGGGTCGTCGTACGCCTTCGGGGCGGCGGCGTGGGACAGGGCCTCGCGGCGGGCCGTGTACAGCTGGGAGGCGTCGGGCAGCACGTGGGCGACGAGCAGGCCCGCGCCGTGCCGGAGGGCGGCCTGCCGGGCCCACTCCAGCGCCCGCAGGCTGTGGTCGGATCCGTCGACGGCCGCGATCACCGGTGCGCTGCTGCTCACCCGTCCAGCGTGCTGGGCGCGGGACCGGGCCGCATCCCAAGGGCGCCCCGGGGACGCCCCGGGGACGCCCCGGGGACGCCCCGGGAACGCTCCGGAACGCCCCGGGAACGTCCCGCCGGACTGGCGCCGGGCGCGGCGGGGAAACCACGGGGGAGGACGGCCGGGCACGGCGCGCCGTCCGGGCGCACGGGGGTGCGCACACCGCGTAGCCTTTCGGATGTGGGTCGCGCGAACGTTGCGGCCGTTTTTTTGCAGGTCGCAGGTGGAAACCCGACTCTTGAGCCTTGGAGGATGTAGTGCGTTTGCAGGTCGTCGATCACCCGTTGGTGGCGCACAAGCTGACCACTCTGCGCGACAAGCGCACCGACTCCCCCACCTTCCGCCGTCTCGCCGACGAGCTGGTGACGCTCCTCGCGTACGAGGCCACCCGCGACGTGCGCACCGAGCAGTCGGACATCGAGACGCCGGTCGCCCCGACCACCGGTGTGAAGCTCTCGCACCCCCGCCCGCTCGTCGTGCCGATCCTGCGCGCCGGCCTGGGCATGCTGGACGGCATGGTGCGGCTGCTGCCGACCGCCGAGGTGGGCTTCCTGGGCATGGTCCGCAACGAGGAGACCCTGGAGGCCTCCACGTACGCGACGCGCATGCCGGAGGACCTCTCCGGGCGCCAGGTCTACGTGGTCGACCCGATGCTGGCCACGGGCGGCACGCTGGTCGCGGCGATCCAGGAGCTGATCAAGCGCGGCGCCGACGACGTGACGGCCGTGGTGCTGCTGGCCGCGCCGGAGGGCGTCGAGGTCATGGAGCGCGAGCTCGCGGGCACCCCGGTGACGGTGGTGACGGCCGCGGTGGACGAGCGGCTCAACGAGCACGGCTACATCGTGCCGGGGCTGGGCGACGCGGGCGACCGTATGTACGGCTCGGCCGAGTAGACGGTACGGACCAGTCGAGTAGACGGTACGCGGACCAGTACGGACCGCAGCACGGGCGGGCGGCAGTACGGACCGCACCGCGGACCGGAGTCCGCACGGCACGCGTTCGGGGCGCGGGGACGGCCCCGCGCCCCGAACGCGTCAGCAGGTGGCGGCTGGCGCGGGCTGCGGGTTGGCCAGCAGGGCCAGCTCCTTGTCCGCGGTCTCCTGCGGGCTGAGCTGCGTGAAGGCGTCGCCGAGGATCAGGTCGACGTCCGAGCCCTCGCGGGCGTCGTTCTGCAGGGTGTCGCCCTCGATCTGGGTGCCCAGGACCGAGTAGACCGCCTTGTCGGTCTTCGCGGAGCCGAGCAGTATCCCGGTCCCGGGGACCTTCTTGTCGAAGTCGGCGGGGGCGTTGCCGACCTGGCCGATGGCGAAGCCGCGCTTCTTCAGCTCGTCGCCGACGGCCTTGGCGAGCCCCGCGCGCTGCGTGGCGTTGTACACGTTGACCGTGATGTCGCCGGGCTTCGGGAGCACGATCGCCGCAGCCGCGCCGGGGGAGGCCGCGACGGCGGGCGCCGCACCTCCCTTGGGCTTGCCGCCGGGGCAGTTCCCGGCGGCGGTGCCGCGCTTGCCCTGGCCCGCGCCGTCGCCGCGGAACACGTGGATGAGCTGCAGTGATCCGTAGGCCAGCAGGGCGAGGCCGAGGACCGCGCCGAGCATGGTGAAGACGATCCGTCGGCGGCGCCGAGGTCGGCTCAGACGGGGGTACGCCGTCCCCGTGACGCGGTACTTTCCGCCCATGCCGGGGGGAGTGAGCATGCTCATGGGCGCAGCGTAATACCGGCCGCGGTCGATGCCCACCAAATGATCTGTTGATAGGGCAAGACCGACCCAAAAGGCGCAATTCGCGCAAAAGACGCCGGCGCGCGGCAGTGCACCACCCGGTGCGGCCGGATGGAGCCGGATGCCGCCTGGTGCCGCCGGGTAAGCCGGGAGCGGGCCGGCGGCGTCAGTCCATCTCGAGGACGCGCGCGTGCAGCACCTGACGCTGCTGCAGGGCCGCGCGGACGGCGCGGTGCAGACCGTCCTCCAGGTACAGGTCGCCCTGCCACTTCACGACGTGCGCGAAGAGGTCCCCGTAGAAGGTCGAGTCCTCGGCGAGCAGCGTTTCGAGGTCCAGCTGCCCCTTGGTCGTCACCAACTGGTCGAGCCGGACCGGGCGCGGGGCGACGTCCGCCCACTGCCGGGTGGTTTCCCTGCCGTGGTCGGGGTACGGCCGCCCGTTTCCGATGCGCTTGAAGATCACACGGAAAGCCTACCGGTCCGGCGGCTGCGGGCGCAGCCTCGCACCGGCGGTGCAAAGGTGGCGTACAGGGCTATACCGGGAGTGAGTGTCGTATGAGCGAGAGCACCGACCCCGCGTCGCCGGCGGACCGGATCGCCGCCGGATACGCCTTCACCGGACCGGCGCTCGACCTGGGTGCCCTGCTCTGGGACGGAACCTGCCTGCCGGACCGGCAGATCCGCGTCCCCCTCGCGATGCTGAACCGGCACGGCCTGGTCGCCGGCGCCACCGGCACCGGGAAGACCAAGACGCTGCAGCTCGTCGCAGAGCAGCTGTCGGCGGCCGGAGTGCCGGTCTTCCTCGCCGACGTCAAGGGCGACGTGTCGGGGATCTCGGCGCCGGGCGCCCCGAGCGACCGGACGGCGCAGCGCGCCGGGGAGGTCGGCCAGGACTGGCGGGCCGCCGGGTGCCCCACCGAGTTCTACGCGTTGGGCGGGATCGGGACGGGCATTCCGCTGCGGGCCACGGTGACCGGCTTCGGGCCCGTCCTGATGGCGAAGGTGCTCCGCCTCAACCGGACGCAGGAGCAGTCGTTGGGCCTGGTCTTCCACTACGCCGACGCCAAGGGGCTGGAGCTGGTCGACCTCAAGGACCTGCGGGCGGTCGTCGCCTTCCTCGTCTCCGACCGGGGGAAGGCCGAGCTCAAGGGGATCGGCGGACTGTCCGCGGCGACGGCCGGGGTGATCCTGCGCGCGCTGAGCGCGTTCGAGCAGCAGGGCGCCGACGCGTTCTTCGGCGAACCCGACTTCGACACCGCCGAGTTCCTGCGGACCGCCCCGGACGGGCGGGGGCTGGTCTCCGTACTGGAGCTCCCCGCCGTGCAGGACCGGCCGCAGCTCTTCTCGACCTTCCTGATGTGGCTGCTCGCCGACCTCCACGGCGGCCTGCCGGAGGCCGGCGACCTGGACCGGCCCAAGCTCGTCTTCTTCTTCGACGAGGCCCACCTGCTGTTCAACGGGGCGTCGGAGGCCTTCCTGGAGGCCGTGACCCAGACCGTGCGGCTGATCCGCTCCAAGGGGATCGGCATCTTCTTCGTGACCCAGTCCGCCAAGGACGTGCCGGGCGACGTGCTCGCCCAGCTCGGCAACCGGGTGCAGCACGCGCAGCGCGCCTTCACCCCCGACGACGCCAAGGCCCTCAAGGCCACGGTGCGGACGTTCCCCCGCTCGGAGTACGACCTGGAGGAGCTGCTGACGGGCCTGGGGACCGGCGAGGCGGTGGTCACCGTCCTCAGCGAGAGCGGCGCCCCGACCCCGGTGGCGGCGACCCGGCTGCGGGCCCCGCAGTCCCTGATGGGCCCGGTCGGGGCGGCGGCCCTGGAGCGGGCGGTCACGTCCTCGCCGCTGTACGGGCGGTACGCGCAGCGGGTCGACCGGGAGTCGGCGTACGAGCGGATCGGCGCCGAGCAGGCTGCCGCCGAGGCGGCGGCGGAGGCGGCAGCGGCGGCAGCGGCGGAGTCCGAGGCGGCGGCGCAGGAGTCGGCGCGGAGGCAACGGGCGGAGACGCCCGCGAAGGCCGAGAGGTCCGCGAAGGCGGGGCAGGAGCCGTCCCTGGCCGAACAGGTCGTGGGGAGCGGACTGTTCCGCTCGTTGGCCCGCTCGATCGGGACCCAGCTGGGGCGGGAGATCTCCCGGTCCCTCTTCGGTACGGCGAGGCGCCGCAGGTGACGGATGGCCACACGGTCGGGTGACACCGGGGCCCCGGCCGCTGACAGACTTCGACCATGCGGACCGAACTCATCGACACCACGTCCGGCAAGGTCGACCGGGCCCTGCTCGACGCCCGCCGGGCCATCGGAAGCCCCGCCCTGGGCCTGGTGCTGACGCTCGTCATCGTCACCGACGAGGAGAACGCCTACGACGCCCTCCGGGCGGCCTCGGAGGCCTCGCGCGAGCACCCGTGCCGCATCATCGCGGTGATCAAGCGCACCTCGCGCGGCCCGTACAAGCTGCCCCAGACCCGCCTGGACGCCGAGCTGCGCGTCGGCTCCGACGCCGGCAGCGGGGAGATCGTGGTGCTGCGCCTGCACGGGGCGCTCACCGGCCAGGCGGGTTCCGTGGTCCTGCCCCTGCTGGTGCCGGACGCCCCCGTGGTGGCGTGGTGGCCGGTCGACGCCCCTGCCGACCCGGCCCGGGATCCGCTGGGCGCGCTCGCGCAGCGCCGGATCACGGACGCCGACGCGACCGCGGACCCGCTGGCCGCGCTGGCCGAGCGCGGGGCCTCGTACGCACCCGGCGACACCGACCTCGCCTGGACCCGGCTGACGCCCTGGCGGGCGCTGCTGGCGGCGGCGCTGGACCAGAAGCCGCTCCCGGTGACCGGGGGCGCGGTGGAGAGCGAGGCCGACAACCCGAGCGCCGAGCTGCTGGCGCGCTGGCTGGAGGACCGGCTCGGGGCGCCGGTGGAGCGGGTCGTCACCGACGGGCCGGTGATCACCGGGGTCCGGCTGGACACCGCCGAGGGCCCGATACGCGTGAACCGACCCGACGGGGTGCTGGCCGCCCTGATCCTGCCGGGCAGCCCGGACCGCACGGTTGCCCTCAAGATCCGCAGCACCGCCGAACTGATCTCGGAGGAACTGCGGAGGCTGGCCCCGGACGAGGTCTACGCCTCGGCGCTGCGCAGGCGGCCGGCCCAGGCGTCGCTCTCCGCGTAGTGGTTGTCGTACACCGGCTGGCTGTCCAGGATGTCCTGGACGGTGGCCTCGCCGGCGCGGACCCGGCCGAGCAGCCGGTAGTAGTCGAAGCGGCCCATGCCGGGCGTGAAGCCGACGAAGACCTCGGCGGTGTGGCCCCGGTGGGGGGCGAAGGCGTGCTTCACGCCGGGCGGGACGGAGAGGAAGTCGCCGGCGGTGAGGGTCTTGACCTCGTCGCCGACGAGGACGTCCAGGCGCCCGGACAGGACGTGGAAGAACTCGGTCGCCTTGGTGTGGAAGTGCACCGGGGCGCCGGCCGCGCCCTCTTCGAAGGCGGCCGTGTTGCAGGTGAGTTCGGCGGTGTCGGTGAGCAGGGTGATGGTGCTGCCGGGGCCGTCGGTGATGGTCTCGGCGGTGGCGGCGCGGGTGAGGACCCCGTGTCCTGCGGTCGTCTGCGTCGTCTGCATCGTCTCGCTGTTCATGACGACTAATCTACGGACCCGGTTGACCGGCGGCAGGGGTCAATCGGGGGGTGCTCTCCCCGGTCAATTCCACCTCGGCCCTCAGCTCCCGGCCTTGCCCGTCTTCGCCTTCGCGGCCGCCTTCATCTCCTGCTTGTACGCCCGTACCCTGGCCAGCGACTCCGGGCCCGTGATGTCTGCCGCCGACCGGTAGACGTCCGCCTCCCCGTAGCCCCCGGCCGCCTCGCGCCACCCCGCGGGGCGCACGCCGAGCTGCTTGCCGAGCAGCGCGAGGAAGATCTGGGCCTTCTGCTCGCCGAAGCCCGGCAGGTCCTTGAGCCGCTTCAGCAGCTCCGTGCCGGTCTCCGCGTCGGCCCACAGGGCGGCCGCGTCCCCGTCGTAGTGCTCCACCAGGTACGCGCACAGCTGCTGGACCCGCTTGGCCATGGCGCCCGGGTAGCGGTGCACGGCCGGCTTCTCGGAGAGCAGCGCGGCGAACGCCTCCGGGTCGTGGGCGGCGATCGCGTGGGCGTCCAGGTCGTCCGCCCCCATCCGCCGGGCGATGGTGTACGGGCCGGAGAACGCCCACTCCATCGGCACCTGCTGGTCCAGCAGCATGCCGACCAGCGCGGCGAGGGGACTGCGGCCGAGCAGCTCGTCGGCCTCCGGCTGTTGGGCGAGCCGCATCGTGATGTCCATGGGTCCAGCCTCTCGCGCGGCCGTGTTCCCCGCGCGGTCGGCGCACCGCGCGCCTAGCGTGTGTAACCGGAAACGGTCACGACCACGAACGAACGCGACGACACACGGGAGTCGATCGATCATGGCTGAGTTCTCGGAAGGTGTCCCCTGCTGGGTGGACGCGATGTTCAAGGACGTGGAGGGCGCGAAGGCCTTCTACGGCGAGGTGCTGGGGTGGACCTTCGGCGAGGCGTCGGGGGAGTACGGCAACTACACGCAGGCCTACTCGGACGGCAAGGCGGTCGCGGCCGTCGTCCCGCCGATGCCGGGCGCGGACGCCCCCTCGCAGTGGTGCCTGTACTTCGCCTCGCCCGACGCGGCGGCCACCGCCGAGAAGATCAAGGCGGCCGGCGGCCAGGTCATGATGGGCCCGATGCAGGTCGGCAGCTTCGGCACGATGGTGATCGCGCAGGAGCCGAGCGGCGCCGTCTTCGGCATCTGGCAGCCCGGCGACCACAAGGGCTTCGAGAAGACGGGGGAACCGGGGGCCTACGCGTGGGCGGAGGTCTTCACCCGCGACGTGGGCAAGGTGGACGGTTTCCTCCCCCGGGTCTTCCCGTACGGCGCCCGGCAGATGGAAGCGGGCGACGGCCCCGAGGCGGCCGGAATGGACTTCCGGGTCTTCAGCGCCGGCGGCCCCGACAAGCCGGTGCTCGGCCGGATGCTGATGGGCGAGGAGTTCCCGCCCGAGATCCCCTCGTACATCCAGGTCTACTTCGGGGTCCCGGACTGCGACGAGGCCGTGGCGAAGGCGCAGAAGCTGGGCGGCGCCCTCCACTTCGGCCCGATGGACAGCCCGTTCGGCCGGTTCGCCGCGCTGACGGACCAGCAGGGCGCCGCGTTCGCCGTCATCGACATGTCGACGACGTCCGGTGAGATGCCGCAGATGACGGACGTCTGACCGGCCGTCCGGACCGCGGCGCACGATCGGCCGGGCATCCGCAGCGCGTGCCCGGCCGCCCCTCCGCCATCTGCCGTACGACGTCCGTACGGCGCCGCCCGCACGAGTGGGGACCCCTTTTCCATGAGCCTGAGCATCCGCAACCGGCTGGCCGGCACCGTCACCGACGTGACCGCCGGCGAGGCCATGACGACGGTGAAGGTCCGGCTGGAGGGCGGCCAGGACATCGTCGCCGCCATCACCAGCGATGCCGCCCGGGAACTCGGCCTCGCGGCCGGTTCGTCCGTCCGGGCCCTGGTGAAGGCCACCGAAGTGGCCCTGGCCACCGTCGCCCTCGACAACATCAGCATCCGCAACCAGTTGGCCGGTACCGTCGCCGGCATCTCCACCGGCGCCGCGATGGCCACGGTCACGGTGGTCGTCAACGACAGCGTGCTCACCGCCGCGGTCACCAGGGACGCCGTGGAGGCGCTCGGCCTGGCCGCCGGGTCGCCGGTGGTCGCACTGATCAAGGCGACGGAAGTCGCCCTGGCCGCCGACTGACCGGCGGACCGTGCCGACCGCGCCGACGGGGCCGACGGGGCCGACGGGGCCGGCCGGGCGGAGCGGACCGGTCAGGCGGTTGCGGGGTAGTCGCCCAGAGCCGCGAGGAGGAGCGCGTACGCGTGGTCCGCCTCCGGTGTCAGCTCGGCCTCGATCTCGTCGTCGGTGCGCCCGGCCAGGGTGAGTTCCTGCACGCGCCGGAACAGCAGCCGGTCCGCGGCGGCGATCAGGGCGGCGGCGATCCGCGCGGTGATCGCCGGAGCCGTCTGCGCCGTGGCGGCGGCGAGGGCGCCGGCGAGCGCCTCCTCGCGCAGCTCGTGCAGCTCGCGCAGGCGCGCGCCGAGCGTGGGACTGTCGGCGACCATGCGGGCGAAGGCGGGCCCGGTGAACCCGGCGACCGGGCTGTGCTCGACCAGGGTGGCGCGGAAGGCCCGGCCGAGGGCGGTCAGCGGGGCCTCGCCCGGGGAGCGCTCGGCGACGGCCCGTGCGAGCTGCGCCGTGAACACCTCGTGGTGGTCGAGGGCCAGGTCCTCCTTGCGCGGGAAGTAGTTGGTGACCGTCTTCTTCGCGACGCGCGCGGCGGCGGCGATCTCGGCGATGGTCGTCTGTTCGAAGCCCTGCTCGATGAAGAGCCGGGTGGCGCAGTCGGAGATCAGCTGCCTGGTCTCCTGCTTCTTGGACTCACGGAGCCCCAGCTCGGTACCCATGAGCAGAATCTTACCCCCGTAGCAAAATTCCCCTTGCCGACCCGTGTAGCCTTGACGTAAATTTATATCCAAGGTAAACATTGCCTCGTGACCCAAACCCTGCGACCCGATCGCCGAGATCGGGACCAGTCCAGTCGAGGGAGCCGCCGTGCACGTGATCACCCCCACCGCCGCGAACGTCATCGAGACCCCGAACGCCCGTATGACCGGCCTGGCCGCGCCCAGCCGGGGCAGTGCCGAGATCAGCACCTGGACCGTTGCCATGGAGGCCGGTCGCAGCGGCCCCGAGCACTCCGTCAGCCGCGAACAGGTCTGGACGGTGACCGCCGGTGCCCTGGAGGTCACCTGTGACGGCCGCACCGAGCGGATCGCGGCCGGCCGGCCGGACCGTCGTCCTGCCGCCGCACCTGCTGCGCCGGGTCCACGCCCCGCAGGCGGCCGAGGCGCACGTCGCGATGCGCGCCGACGGGGCGGTCTCCGTGCCCGGTACCGAGGGCGCCCGCACCCTGCCCTGGGCCTCCTGAGGCCGGCGGTCCCAGCGCATGGACGAGCGGGACGAGCCGGACGGACCGCGGCGTGACGTGTGGGCGACGGGTGCCGCCTACGAGCGGTACATGGGCCGGTGGAGCAGGCTCGTGGCGGAGGAGTTCGTACCGCGGTCGGCGGACACCGCCGACGGGCTGCGCTGGCTCGACGTGGGATGCGGAACGGGGGCGCTGTCCGCGGCGGTCGCCGCCCGGCGGCGCCCCCGGCTCGTCGTGGGAGTCGACCGGTCCCCCGGCTTCGCGGCCACGGCCCGCGCGTCCGCGCGGCCCTCCGCCCCGCAGCACTTCGTCGTGGCGGACGCGATGTGCCTGCCGGCCACCGACGAGGCGTTCGACGCGGCCGTCAGCGGCCTGGCCCTCAACTTCCTCCCCGACCCCGCCGCGGCGGTCGCCGAGATGGCCCGGGTGGTCCGGCCGGGCGGCCTCGTCGCGGCGTACGTGTGGGACTACGCCGAGGGCATGGGCCTGCTGCGCCGGTTCTGGGACGCCGCCCGGCGGGTGGACCCGTCCGCCGCCGCGCTGGACGAGGGCCGGCGGTTCCCGCTCTGCCAACCGGAGCCGCTCCGCGCCGCTTGGGCCGGCGCCGGGCTCGCCGACGTCCGCGTGGCCGCGATCGAGGTGCCGACCGTCTTCGCCGACTTCGCCGACCTGTGGGCGCCCTTCCTCGCGGGACAGGGCCCCGCCCCCACGTACACAGCAGCCCTGTCCCCGGCGGCCCGGACCCGGCTGCGCGACGCGCTCGGGGCCGCCGTCCCCCGTGGCCCGGACGGCTCCGTCGCGCTCACCGCCCGCGCCTGGGCGGTCAGCGGCCGCAGACCACCCCGCACCCGCCCCGCCCGTAGGAGCGGCGGCCGACGGCCCGCCTGATCAGGCCTCGGCGGCGGCGGGGCGCGGGGCGCCGTGGAAGACCTGGCCGGTGTGCCAGGACCGGTGGGCCGCCGCTATGGGCAGGGCGCCCGGCCGGGGGCCGAGGAGCGGGCGGCCCGCGAGGGCGGTGACGTGCTCGCGGGCGGCGGGGCTGTGGCCGACGAAGCGCTGGGAGACCAGGATGCGGTGGCCGTCGCCGAGGCCGAGGACGCCCTTGTCGAAGAGCTTGTGGTGCAGGGAGCACAGGCACAGCCCGTTGTCGACCTCGTCCGGGCCGCCGAACGCCCACCAGTGGACGTGCGCGGCCTCCAGTCCGACCGGGACCGCCCCGATCCGCCCGTCGTAGCCGCAGAAGGCGCACCGGTACTCGTACGCCGTCAGCACGAGCTCCCGCATCCGGCGGTCCCGCTGCCTCCGGGCGGGGGAGAGCCGCTGCGTCTGTTCCGGCTCCGGCTCCAGGCCGACCGCCGCGCACAGGTCGCCGTGGAGCGAGGGCGGGAAGTTCAGGTCGAGCAGGACCCGCACCATCCGCCCGAGCAGCGAGGGCTCCCGCCGCAGCGCCGCCCGCAGTCCCGGCGCGAGCCGCCCCGCGGCTCCCGCGGCCCGCAGTTCCCGGACCCCGCTGCCGGGGCTGCCCGGTCCGCGATCGGTCCGCACCTCCCACACCCCGTCGCTCACCAGGTGGTGGAAGGGGTAGGCGGGCGTCGTCCGGTGGGTCGGACCGTACTCGGCCAGCAGCTGCTTCAGGTCCTCTTCCACGGCGCCGTACTTCAGCTCGGCGTCGGCGTCCTGCTGGTACCGGCCGAGCGCGTACAGGAACAGCAGCGGCTTGTGCGGGGCCCGCGCGCCGCCCCTGGTCCACTGCCGCAGCTTCGCCGTGCTCTCGACCCAGTCCACGAGCAGTGATCGTAGGGCGAGTCGGAACCGGGACGGGAGGACGCCGAAGGGCCGGTCCGCTTTCGCGGTCGACCAGGACTGCGACCACCGCTCGACTACTTGCGTCCCTCGGGGCCGTACCACTGGAGGGGTTGACCGGTTACTGCGGCGATGCACTCGAAGTCGTGGTCACGGTGCAGGGGAGTGAGTCCCTGCAGCTCGGCAGTCGCGGCGACGACGAGATCCACTGCACCGGCGCTGCGGTGCTTGCCTTGTTTGGTGAGGGCCTCCTGGACCTGCCAGGCCCGGTCGTAGGCGCGGTCGTCGACCGGGACCCAGCCGAAGATCAGACGGACGTCCTCGATGCCGCGTGCCCGCCGTCGGGGATGTTGCCGAGCTTCTTGATGTCGACGTGGACCAGCTCGCCGGGCTTGTCCCGTTCGTAGCGGCGTATGAAGGTCGAACGCCTCAACCGAACCCTGCTGGACGAGTGGGCCTACGCCCGCCCCTACCGCTCAGAACAGGAACGACGCGACGCCTTCCCCGGCTGGCTGCACTCCTACGATCACCACCGCGGACACACCACGCTCGAAGGCAAACCACCCGCCAGCCGCGTCCCCAACCTCACAGGGCACTACACCTAGCCCGCCCCCGGCGCCACGGCGGGTGCGCCCGTGTCCGCCGTGGCCGGCTCGCGGCGGCCCGCGAGCCAGGCGGCGATCCGCCGCCCGAACTCCGGATGTTCGTACGCGGAGTCCCAGCCCGCGAGCCACTCCAGGTGCCGCAGGACCTCCGCCGAGCGGTACGGGTGGGCCACCGCGACCACGTCGACGCCCCTCTCGCCCGTCGAGCAAATGACGTACACGCTGCTGTCGAGCGCCATCATGCCGAAGCCCGGGTGGCCCGCGCGCACGCCGAGGAAGGCGGAACCGGCTCCCCGGCCCATGATGTCCCAGCGCTCCAGCAGCCGGACCCGGGTCCAGAGCGCGGGCGGCATCGTGCGGCAGCCCTCGTGCATGTGCCGCAGGGAGGCCGCGTGCGCCCGGGTGCCCTGCGGGAGCATGACGAGGAACTCGCGCCGGTGGTCGAAGAGGCCCGTGGAGACGGCGAGCTCGTACCAGTCCTCGTTGAGCCGTTCCACGAGCCGCGGGGTCTCGTACGGGTGGGAGAAGTACCCGGCGACGTCCTCGCGCCCGTACGCGCCGACGAACGGCATCACGCCATCCGGCACGGCGTCCGGGATCACCTCCAGACCGGCCCGCCGCAGGGGCCGGTACACCTTGCGCTCACGCTCCTGGGCACCCATCGGTCACCAGGCTAGGGCCCCGCAGACCCAAGTGAGACGGAAACTGAGACGGGAAAACGCCAGAGGGCCGGTCCGCTTGCGCGGTCCGGCCCTCTGAGCTGGCGGAGGATACGAGATTCGAACTCGTGAGGGGTTGCCCCCAACACGCTTTCCAAGCGTGCGCCCTAGGCCTCTAGGCGAATCCTCCGCGACGAACAATACAAGACGATGAGGGGTGCTAGCGAACTCGATCCCGGGGGGCTCCATCCGCTAGGGTGGGGTCAGCCCCTCACGTGGCGCTATCTCACCCAACTCCCCCAGGGCCGGAAGGCAGCAAGGGTAAGTGGGCTCTGGCGGGTGCGTGAGGGGCGCTTTGCGTTCCGGGGCGGGCTCCGGGAGGTCGGGCGGGCCCGCTTTGTCGGCGGGCCCCGATAACCTCGTAGACGTGTCGTCCCTTGCGCTGTACCGCCGCTACCGCCCCGAGTCGTTCGCCGAGGTCATCGGGCAGGAGCATGTCACTGCCCCGCTGATGCAGGCCCTGCGGAACAACCGGGTCAATCACGCGTACCTGTTCAGCGGGCCCCGCGGCTGTGGCAAGACCACCAGCGCGCGCATCCTCGCCCGGTGCCTGAACTGTGAGCAGGGCCCCACGCCCGATCCCTGCGGCGAGTGCCAGTCCTGCCGGGACCTGGCGCGCAACGGGCCGGGCTCGATCGATGTCATCGAGATCGACGCCGCCTCGCACGGTGGTGTGGACGACGCCCGCGACCTGCGTGAGAAGGCCTTCTTCGGGCCGGCTTCCAGCCGGTACAAGATCTACATCATCGACGAGGCCCACATGGTCACCTCGGCGGGCTTCAACGCCCTGCTGAAGGTGGTCGAGGAGCCCCCGGAGCACCTCAAGTTCATCTTCGCCACCACCGAGCCCGAGAAGGTCATCGGCACCATCCGGTCCCGGACGCACCACTACCCCTTCCGGCTCGTGCCGCCCGGGACCCTGCGGGAGTACCTGGGCGAGGTCTGCGGGCGCGAGGGGGCCAAGGTCGAGGACGGCGTGCTGCCGCTCGTCGTGCGCGCCGGCGCCGGGTCGGTCCGTGACTCCATGTCCGTCATGGACCAGCTGCTGGCGGGCGCGGGCGACGAGGGCGTGACGTACGCCATGGCCACGTCCCTGCTCGGCTACACCGACGGGTCGCTGCTGGACTCCGTCGTGGACGCCTTCGCCGCCGGGGACGGGGCCGCCGCGTTCGAGGTCGTCGACCGGGTGATCGAGGGCGGCAACGACCCGCGCCGGTTCGTCGCCGACCTGCTGGAGCGGCTGCGCGACCTGGTGATCCTGGCAGCCGTGCCCGACGCCGGGGAGAAGGGCCTCATCGACGCCCCCGCCGACGTGGTCGAGCGGATGCAGGCCCAGGCCTCGGTGTTCGGGTCCGCCGAGCTGAGCCGCGCCGCCGACCTGGTCAACACCGGGCTCACCGAGATGCGGGGCGCGACCTCGCCCCGGCTGCAGCTGGAGCTGATCTGCGCCCGGGTGCTGCTGCCCGCCGCCTTCGACGACGAGCGGTCCTTCCAGGCCCGGCTGGAGCGGCTGGAGCGCGGGGGCGCCGCCCTGGCCGCGGCCGCCGGTGCGGGGCTTCCCGGTGCGGGGGTTCCCGTCGCCGCTGCGGCCGCCGTCCCGCCCATGGGGTACGTGCCCGGGCCCGAGGCGCACGCCATGGCCCCGGTCGCGGCCCCCGCGGCTCCGGTCGCGCCGGCTGCGCCTGCCCCCGCGGCCCCCGCGGCTCCGGTCGCGCCCCCGGCCCCGGCCGCTGCCGGCCCGGTGTCCGCCGCCGCTCCGCCCGCTGCGGCCGCGCCCGTTCCCGCCGCCCAGCCCGGGGCCTGGCCCGGGGCCGCGCAGCCCGGTTCCGGGGCCCGCGGGGCCTGGCCCACCGCGGCCGCGCCCGGCCAGGGCGTCCCGGCGCCCGCCGCCGCGGCCCCCGCCCCCGTCGCGCAGGCCGCGGCCCCGGCGCCCGCCGCCGCTGCCGCGCCGTCGCCCGGCATGGCCGCCGGCGCCGGGCAGGTCCAGGCGATGTGGCCGCAGATCCTGGAGGCCGTCAAGAACCGCCGCCGCTTCACCTGGATCCTGCTCAGCCAGAACGCCCAGGTCACCGGCTTCGACGGGACGACCCTGCAGCTCGGCTTCCCGAACGCCGGCGCTCGCGACAACTTCGCCAGCAGCGGCAGCGAGGAGGTGCTCAAGGCCGTCCTGGCCGAGCAGTTCCAGGTCAACTGGAAGATCGACGCCGTGCTGGGTCAGGGCGGGAACCCCGGCCAGGCCGCGGCCTCCGCGTACGGCGCCCCGGCCTACGGCGCCCCGGCCTACGGCGCCCCGGCCGCGCCCGCCTACAGCCCGCCGCCCGCACCCGCGCCCGCCCCGGCCCCGGTGCAGCCGGCCCCGGCCGCCCCGCAGCAGCCCCGGCCGCAGCAGCCCCCGCAGGCCGCCGCCGCGCCGCAGCCGTCCGTACCCCAGGCGCCCCCGCCGGTGGCCCCGGAGGACGACGTGCCGGAGGAGGACGACCCGGACCTCGTCGACAGCGCCCTCACGGGGCACGAGCTCATCGTGCGGGAGCTCGGGGCCACCGTTCTGGAGGAATACACGAACGACTAGGGGGCCGCGTTTGGGTGGCCGCACGAAGGGGCGGTCGCCCGGCGGGCTAGGCTGCATGGCGTGAAGGTCCTCGTCATCGGCGGCGGCGCCCGCGAACACGCCCTGTGCCGCTCTCTGTCCCTCGACCCCGACGTCAACGCGCTCTACTGCGCCCCCGGCAACGCCGGCATCGCCGAGGTGGCGGAGCTGCGCCCGGTCGACGCCCTCGACGGCGCGGCCGTGGCCGGCCTGGCCACCGAGCTCGGTGCCGACCTGGTCGTCATCGGCCCGGAGGCGCCGCTGGTCGCCGGTGTCGCCGACGCCGTCCGCGCCGCCGGCATCCCCGTCTTCGGCCCGTCCGCCGAGGCGGCGCAGCTGGAGGGCTCGAAGGCGTTCGCGAAGGACGTGATGGCCGCGGCCGGCGTCCCGACCGCGCGCAGCTACGTGTGCACCACGCCCGAGGAGGTGGACGCGGCCCTCGACGCCTTCGGCGCGCCCTACGTGGTCAAGGACGACGGCCTCGCCGCCGGCAAGGGCGTCGTGGTCACCGATGACCTGGACGCCGCCCGCGAGCACGCCCTGGCCTGCGACCGCGTCGTCATCGAGGAGTACCTCGACGGCCCCGAGGTCTCGCTGTTCGCGGTCACCGACGGCACCACCGTCCTCCCGCTGCAGCCCGCACAGGACTTCAAGCGGGCGCTCGACGGCGACGAGGGGCCCAACACCGGTGGCATGGGGGCCTACTCGCCGCTGCCGTGGGCCGACCCGAAGCTCGTCGACGAGGTCCTGGAGACGGTGCTCCAGCCGACCGTGGACGAACTGCGCCACCGCGGGACCCCGTTCTCCGGTCTGCTCTACGCCGGTCTCGCGATCACCTCGCGCGGCGTGCGCGTCATCGAGTTCAACGCCCGCTTCGGCGACCCCGAGACGCAGGTGGTCCTCGCCCGGCTGCGGACCCCGCTCGCGGGCCTGCTGCTGAGCGCGGCCAAGGGCACCCTGGAGGCCGAGCCCCCGCTCACCTGGCGGGAGGACGCGGCCGTCACCGTCGTCATCGCCTCCCACAACTACCCCGGCACCCCGCGCACCGGGGACCCGATCGAGGGCCTGGCCGAGGTGGCCGCCGAGGACGGTCCCGACGCGTACGTGCTGCACGCCGGGACCCGGCGCGAGGGCGACGCGGTCGTCAGCGCGGGCGGTCGCGTCCTGTCGGTGACGGCGACCGGCTCCGACCTGGCGCAGGCCCGCGAGAAGGCGTACAGGGCCGTCGCGCGGATCCGCCTCGACGGCTCGCACCACCGCACGGACATCGCCGCCAAGGCGGCCGGCACGGCCTGAGGCCGCCGGGCGGCAGCGCAGCCGCGGCGCGGGCCCGGTACGCACACAGGTGCGAGCCGGGCCCGCACGCATGTCCGTGTGCGAGTGCATCCAGCCGCGTTCGAACGCAGCAGCTTTAGCCAAAGCCATTCCATCGGGTGATCGTCCTGGCGTCTGGCTGACTGCCGGGCGCTCCCCAACTAGGGTGCGGCGCAAGCATTCCGGCACTTGGCCCACCGGCATTGCGATGTCAGTGGCGGGTGTCACAGTGGGGGAGTGAGCAAAGCCGCCGCAGGGCAGAGGGGGTGAGGTCCGGTCGTGTCCGGAACCGGTTCGTATCGGGAAGGGAGCCCGCCGTCCGCGCGCTCCCGGGCGCTGGCCGTGCTGCGCGTGCGCAGCAGGGCGCTGGCCGTCGGCCTGCTGCCCGCCGCCCTCGCGGCGGTGCTGGTCTCCGCCCGGATGACGGGATGGCTGGCCGGGGACCCCTGGCCGCTGGTGACGCTCGTCGTGTGTGCGGTCGCCGTGCTGGTGCTGCTGGTGGGCGGGATCTTCACCGCGGTGGTGGTGCGGGCCGGGCCCGCCGTGACACCGACCGTGCCGCTGACCGAGGCCGAGGCGCCCGACCTGTACAGGCTGGTGCGCGATCTGGCCGACCGCATGGAGGTGCCGGCACCCTCCGCGATAGCCCTGACGCCGGACTGCGACAGCTGGCTGGAGGACCGCACGCATGCCGCCCACCGGCGCCGCGGCCCGGCCGCCGGCCCGGGGGCGGAGCCGGGCGCGGCGCCCGTGCTGGTGATCGGCTCGCCGTTCCTGTGGTGGATGCGGGTCGCCGAGCTGCGGGCGGCGCTCGCCCCGGTCGTCGCCGGTACGGGACCTTCGGCGCACCCCGACATAGCCGACGCCCGCGGCTTCGTGCGCGGGCTGGACGCCGCAGTGGACGTGGCCGGCCGGCCCGGCCTCGGCTGGATCGGCGGACCGGCGCGACTGCTGCTGCGGCTGTGCCGGGAGGACGCCGCCGAGATGGAGCGCGGGGTCGCCGCCGCCGCCTCGGACCGGGCGCAGCGGGTGGACTACGGGCTGCGGATCGCCGCCCAGGAGCAGGTCGGCCTCGCGTACGCGGGGTGGGACCGGCTGCTGACCCGGGTGGCGCTGCCGGCGTGGCGGATGGGCCGCTGGCCCTCGCACCTCGACGCCGGGGTGGTGTCCGCGCTGACCGAGCTGTCCCGGCGGGACCGGATGGCCGACGGCTTCGCCTCCCGGCTGGGCGAGCGGCCCGCGTGCGACCTGCTGGAGCGGCCCGGCGCCGTCGACGAGGCGGCCTCCCTGCTCGCCGCGCGGCTCTTCCACGGCGGCCCGGCCGAGGCCGGGCCGGACTGGGCGCCGGTGGACTGGGCGGCGTACCCGGAGGAGGTCGTGGACCGCACCTGGCGGGCGGAGGCGGCCCGGTTGCAGGGGGCGTTGGACGCCCTGGCCGTGCCTCCGGGAGCGGGCCCCACACTGGACCGGCTCATCGGCTACCTGGCGGAGGCGGGCGGCGACGGCGGGGCCGGGGAGGCCCTGGCCGGGCGGCTCAGCGGCGACCTGGCCAGGGAGGAACGCTCCGGAGGCCGCCGCTGCGTGGTGGCCCGCGGTGCGGACACCGTTCCCCTCTTCCCGCTGCAGCCGCCGAGGAGCGGCCGGGACCTGCTCGCCGACCACGTGACGGCCCTGGTGTGCTGCGCGGCGGTGGACTGCGTCGGCGCCGCCCCGGGCCTGGACTGGCTGGACGGGCCGGTCCTGCTGGCGGGCGGCGAGCGCCGCTCGGACCTGGCCCCCCGCGTGCTGAGCCTGGTCGAGGACGGCGATCCGGAGCCGCTGCGAGACTGGCTGGCCGAGCTGGGCATCCGCCCCGAGAAACCGGTCCGCCTGGTCTGACCGGCCCGCCATCCCCGCACCGCCCCCAGCGCACTCCGCTCACCCCGGGCGCACGCCGAGTGCTCCTCCCCGGCCGGATCCCCCGGTCGTATCCCTGGCCCCGGTTGTGGCGAACGGTGACGGAACGAGCGCGTCATGTGATGTGCTGGGACCGGTCGCGGCCGGACCTCCTGGACCGTGCCGCGCCGCCGTGTGCTGAAGCCGTTCGGGGGAGCGAGGGAGGGGAGCGGAATGGGTGCGGACCGGATCCGGCGATGGGAGTCAGGGGCGCTCGCCCACGCGGTGAACGACCCCTTCGGGCAGGGCCCGCTGCCGTGGCTCCGCACCAGCGAGCCGCACGTCGACGCCGCCGGCCGCGTCGTGCCCTGGTACGTGGACCCGGCGGCGGCCCCCGGCCGGTCCCCCGCCACCGTCCCCGCCACCGGACCCCGTACCGCCGACGACGTGCACCGGCAGATCAAGGGGTTCACCTCCGCCGGCGCCGTGGCCCCCGGCGAGAGCATCGACTTCCACATCACCGTGGACCCGCCCCAGCAGTTCTCCGTCGACGTCCACCGCATCGGCCACTACGGCGGCGCCGGCACCGCAAGGATCACCACCAGCCCGCGCCTGTCCGGCATCGTCCAGCCGCCGCCCCTCACCGCCGACCGCACGGTCTCCTGCCACCACTGGTGGATGTCCTGGCGGCTGCGGATCCCGGACCACTGGAACACCGGGGCGTACGTGGCCGTGCTCACCACCGCCGACGGCTACCGCTCCCACATCCCCTTCACCGTGCGCGACGGCCGCCCCGCCGACCTGCTGCTCCTGCTGCCCGACATCACCTGGCAGGCGTACAACCTCTACCCCGAGGACGGCCGCACCGGCGCGAGCCTCTACCACGCCTGGGACGACGAGGGCCGGCTCCTCGGCGCGCAGGACGCCGCCGTCACGGTCTCCTTCGACCGCCCGTACGCCGGCACGGGACTGCCCCTGCACGTGGGCCACGCCTACGACTTCATCCGCTGGGCCGAGCGCTACGGCTACGACCTCGCCTACGCCGACGCCCGCGACCTGCACGCCGGCCGCGTCGACGCCTCCCGCTACCGCGGCCTCGTCTTCCCCGGCCACGACGAGTACTGGTCGGCCGCCATGCGCCGGGCCGCCGAGCGCGCCCGCGACCAGGGCACCTCGCTGGTCTTCCTCTCCGCCAACACCATGTACTGGCAGGTCGAGCTGGCGCCCTCCCCGTGGGGGGTCGCCGACCGGCTCCTGACCTGCCGCAAGCGCCGCGGCCCCGGCCGCCCCAGCCTGTGGCGCGAGGTCGACCGCCCCGAACAGCAGCTGCTCGGCATCCAGTACGCGGGGCGGGTCCCCGAGCCCGCGCCGCTGATCGTGCGCAACGCCTCGCACTGGCTGTGGGAGTCCACCGGCGCCGGCGAGAACGACGAGCTGCCCGGCCTGGTCGCGGGCGAGGCCGACCGGTACTTCCCCCGCACCCAGCTGCCCGAGCACCGGGACCGGATCCTGCTGGCGCACTCCCCGTACCGGGACGGCGACGGGGCCAAGCGCCACCAGGAGACCTCCCTGTACCGGGCCCCCAGCGGCGCCCTCGTCTTCGCGTCGGGCACCTTCGCCTGGTCCCCCGCCCTCGACCGCCCGGGCCACGTGGACGAGCGGATCCAGCGGGCCACGGCCAACCTCCTGGACCGGATCTGCAAGCGGGGCTGACCCGCCCGGGCCGGACCCGTCGTCCGCCCGCGCGGGCGGGTGCGGGAGAATGGGGCTGCGCTTCGTACAGAACCACAGGGAGACCCCGTGTCCGGATTCGTCGAAAAGCCCGAGCCGGTTCAGGTTCCAGGCCTCGTCCACCTCCACACCGGCAAGGTGCGCGACCTCTACCGCGACGGGGACGGCAACCTCGTCATGGTCGCCAGCGACCGGATGTCCGCCTTCGACTGGGTGCTGCCGACCGAGATCCCCGACAAGGGCCGGGTCCTCACTCAGCTCTCGCTGTGGTGGTTCGAGCAGCTCGCGGACCTCGTCCCGAACCACGTGATCGGCACGGACCTCCCCGCGGGCGCCCCCGCGGACTGGGCGGGCCGCACGCTGATCTGCAAGAACCTGACCATGGTTCCGGTGGAGTGCGTGGCCCGCGGCTACCTCACCGGCTCCGGCCTCGCCGAGTACGACCAGACCCGTACGGTATGCGGGCTCGCCCTGCCCGAGGGTCTCGTCGACGGCTCCGAGCTGCCCGCGCCGATCTTCACGCCGGCGGCCAAGGCCGAGGTCGGCGAGCACGACGAGAACGTCTCCTACGAGGAGGTCGCGCGCACCACCGGCGCCGAGACCGCCGCGCTGCTGCGCCAGACCACCCTGGCCGTGTACGGCCGGGCCCGGGACATCGCCCGCGAGCGGGGGATCATCCTTGCGGACACCAAGTTCGAGTTCGGTTTCGACGCGGACGGCACCCTGGTCGCCGCCGACGAGGTGCTGACCCCGGACTCCTCCCGCTTCTGGCCGGCCGACCTGTGGGAGCCGGGCCGCGCCCAGCCCTCCTTCGACAAGCAGTTCGTCCGCGACTGGCTGTCCTCCCCGGCTTCCGGCTGGGACCCGAAGGGCGAACTCCCGCCGCCGGTCCTCCCGCAGGAGGTCGTCGAGCAGACCCGCGCCAAGTACATCGAGGCGTACGAGCGGCTCACCGGCCAGAACTGGTCCTGAGACACGAAGAAGCCCCCGGTCCGGGACCGGGGGCTTCTTCCTTCTGGAGCGGACAACGAGACTCGAACTCGCGACATCCACCTTGGCAAGGTGGTGCTCTACCAACTGAGCTATGTCCGCATGCGCCGTGGCGCGGGAACCACTATACCCAACCGCGCTCGCGCGCGAGACGCACCGCGGCGTGCCGGTTCTCCGCACCGATCTTCGATGCCGCCGACGACAGGTAGTTGCGAACGGTCCCCTGCGACAGGCCCGCGCGTTCCGCGATCTCCGCCACCGGTGCCCCGTCCCCGGCCAGTTCCAGCACCTCGGCCTCGCGGGCGGTCAGCGGCGAGTCCCCCGCGCTGATGGCGTCGGCCGCCAACTCGGGGTCCACGTAACGACCTCCGGCGTGCACCGTCCGGATCAGCTCGGCGAGCCGCTGCGCCGACACCGTCTTCGGCGCGAAGGCCCGCACTCCGGACGCCAGGGCCCGCTTGAGGTGGCCGGGCCGCCCGTGACTGGTCACGATCATGGTTCTGCACTCGGGGAGTTCGGCCTTCAGCGATGTGGCCACGCTCACACCGTCCAACCCGGGCATCTGCAGGTCCAGCACGGCCACGTCCGGCCGGTGGGCCCGCGCCATCGCCAGGGCCTCCGGCCCCGAGGCCGCCTCGGCGACGACCAGCAGGTCGTCCTCCAGGGCGAGCAGGGCGGCGAGCGCCCCGCGGATCAGGTGCTCGTCGTCGGCCAGCAGTACGCGTACGGGGCTCACGCCCGCACCTCCAATCCTCGCAGTTGGCGGCCCGGGATGCGGGCCCGGAGCCGGAATCGGCCGTCGCCCACCGGGCCGGCGTCGAGCGTGCCGTCGAGCACGGCGAGGCGCTCGCGCAGCCCGGCGAGCCCGGAGCCGGGCGGCCCGGCCGGCGCTTCGGGTGCCCCGTCGTTCTCCACGACCAGGGTCAGTTCGCCGCCCTCGGGCGCTGTGAGGCGTATCACGCAGGTGCGTGCGTCGCCGTGCCGCAGGACGTTCGTGGTGGCCTCCCGCACGACCCAGCCGAGCGCCGACTGCACCTCGGGGCGCAGCTTCCGCCCCGGTTCGGCCTCGACCCGGCAGTCCATCCCGGCCGCGGTCAGCACGCCCCGTGCACCCTCCAGCTCCGCCGCGAGGTCGGCCTCCCGGTAGCCGCGGACGACGTCGCGCACCTCGCGCTGCGACTCGCGGGCGATCCGCTGCACCTCGATCATCTGGGTGACGGCCTCGGGGCGTTCGCGCCGGGCCAGCTGGACCGCGAGTTCGCTCTTGAGGGCGATGACAGCGAGGTTGCGGCCCATCACGTCGTGCAGGTCGCGGCCGAAGCGCAGTCGCTCCTCGGCGACGGCCAGCTGGGCCTGGAGCTCCCGGGCGCGGTCCAGCTCGTAGACCATCTTCAGCAGCCAGCCCGAGAAACCGCAGGCCAGACACATGAACAGGCTGGTCAGCAGCACCGCGAACGTGTACCCGGCGGCCTCGCCCCAGGGCAGTCCGACGGCCAGCACCACGATGCCCGTGGTGAGCGCCCCGGCCGGTGCGACGCACCACATCTGGCGGACCCGCTTCGCGCAGAGCACGAGCGATCCGCAGGTGAAGCCGACCATGCCGGTCACCATCGACGGTGCCACCGCCTCGGGGAGGTGCTCGGTCTTGCGGAGCACCAGGAAGGCGAGGCAGACGGCGGCCGTCACGGCCGTCGTCGCCACCGCGAGCCGCACCGGCCGCTCCCGGCGGCCCACCAGCCAGTCCAGGGCCCGGGAGGAGAGGAACGCCGTGGCCACGCCGTGTACGAGGACGACCAGCAGTGTCCCGAGGGCTACGTGCCGCTGGATGCCCTTCTCGGCGGCGACGGCCATCGGGGCCAACCCGAAGGAGAAGACCTCGATGACCACGAAGAAGTGGAACGACCACCGTGTGTACAGCTCCACCTTTGCCGCGGTGCTGCGGTTCTTCCACCATCCGGTGAGTTTCGACACGGTTCCCCGATTTCCCCGATCACCCTGCGGCGGGTGCTGTTCCCCATGGCTCCAGCCTCGCGGCGGGCCCTTCGTCGCACCAGTGGGCGTGGTCATCGCCCCCGATGACATTTGTCAGTACGCGGCAGGTCGTCGCCAGGTCGTCGGCAGGTCGTTCTGCGTGCGCATACGACAAAGGCCCTGATCGATGATCAGGGCCTTTGCACTCTGAGCGGACGACGAGACTCGAACTCGCGACATCCACCTTGGCAAGGTGGTGCTCTACCAACTGAGCTACGTCCGCATGCCCGCTCCGGCGGTTCGGCCGGGCGATGCGTGCATCACTCTACCTGATCCACCGGAGTGGTCGGTAAAGCCTTGCGAGCGGGTGACAGGAATCGCACACTGCGCCTTCCCCCTGGAAGGGGGATGTTCTGCTACTGAACTACACCCGCACGACCTTCGAGGCTCTGACCTGCGGTCTCGCCCCTCGGCGTGATCCACACACTAGCGGACGGGAGGGGGTGGATGCCAAATCGGCCTCGGGGTCCGCCTCAGTGGGCCTGGTGGTAGGCCTCGTAGACGCGCTTCGGGATGCGGCCCCGCGGGGGCACGTCGAAGTCGTGCGACCGGGCCCAGGCCCGGACGACCGCCGGGTCGGGGGCGAGGGAGGTGTGCTTGAAGGCCTTCCCGGAGCGGGCCTGTCGGCGTCCGGCGGCCATGTACGGGGCGAGGGCGTCCCGCAGTTTCTCGGCGTTGGTCAGATTCAGGTCGATCTCGTAGGACTTACCGTCCAGGCCGAACGTGACCGTTTCCGCCGCTTCTCCGCCGTCGATGTCGTCGGAGAGTGTGACCACTACGCGCTGCGCCACGGATATCGGTCCCTTCGCGCGACAGCCGCCGCCGCTGACGTGCGGTGAT
The DNA here is from genome assembly GCF_051550185.1 of Streptomyces pallidus (ex Mingjun et al. 2026). Lineage (NCBI taxonomy): Bacteria > Bacillati > Actinomycetota > Actinomycetes > Kitasatosporales > Streptomycetaceae > Streptomyces > Streptomyces pallidus (ex Mingjun et al. 2026). Next base: position 4,156,514 of record NZ_CP196181.1, read on the forward strand.
GTCGCCTGTGTGGATGTTTCGGAGCAATGCGTCTTTCGCTACCGGGTGCGGAGCGGCAAATGCCGCGCTGCGGAGGATTCCTTTGTACCTCGATTCCCATTGCATTGCGAAGCCCAGTTAATTGTCTCCGCGTGTCCCGCCGCAATCCCGGGCATGTGGTTTTCCGGTGGATTTTGCGAAGCGTTGGTGAAGCCGAAAGGAGCCCGCGTCGGAGGGCGCGGAGAGGGGCCCGCGGGCCTCCTTCGGAAATCTACCCGCGTAGAAATTTCGGGCGGGTACGCTGAAGGAACCGCCTTCGCACCAACCACCCATCGGGAGTGCCAGTGGCACGCGTCGTAGTCGACGTCATGCTCAAGCCGGAGATCCTCGACCCCCAGGGCCAGGCGGTGCAGCGTGCACTGCCGCGCCTGGGCTTCGAGGGCATCGCCGACGTCCGCCAGGGGAAGCGCTTCGAGCTGGAAGTGGAGGGTCCGGTCGACCAGGCCGCCCTCGACCGCATCCACAAGATGGCCGAAACGTTCCTCGCCAACACCGTCATCGAAGACTTCGTCGTCAAGGTGGAGTCGTGACCGCTCGCATCGGTGTCGTCACGTTCCCCGGAACGCTCGACGACCGTGACTCGCTGCGCGCCGTCCGCCTGGCAGGAGCCGAGCCGGTCCCGCTGTGGCACCGCGACAAGGACCTGCACCAGGTCGACGCGGTCGTCCTCGCGGGCGGCTTCTCGTACGGCGACTACCTGCGCGCCGGAGCCATCTCCCGGTTCTCGCCGGTGATGGAGACCATCATCGAGCAGGCCAGGGCCGGCATGCCGGTCCTGGGCATCTGCAACGGCTTCCAGGTCCTCACCGAGGCCCACCTGCTGCCGGGCGCGATGCTCCGCAACAACCACCTGCACTTCATCTGCCGCGACCAGAAGCTCCGCGTCGAGAACGCCGGAACCTCCTGGACCGGCGACTACGAGCAGGGCCAGGAGATCTCCGTCCCGCTCAAGAACATGGACGGCCGCTACGTCGCCGACCAGCGCACCCTGGACGAACTGGAGGGCGAGGGCCGCGTGGCCTTCCGCTACCTCGACTTCAATCCGAACGGTTCGCTGAACGACATCGCCGGCATCACCAACGCCGCGGGCAACGTCGTCGGCCTCATGCCGCACCCCGAGCACGCGGTGGAGCCGCTGATCGGTACCGGCCGCACCGACGGCCTCGGATTCTTCACCTCGATCCTGAAGAAGCTGGTCTCCGCATGACTCTGGACACCGTCAAGCACGCCGCCGAGACCCCGGACTCGGCGCAGCCCTGGAAGGAACTCGGCCTCAAGGAGGACGAGTACCAGCGGATCCGGGAGATCCTCGGCCGCCGCCCCACCGGTGCCGAGCTCGCCATGTACTCGGTCATGTGGTCCGAGCACTGCTCGTACAAGAGCAGCAAGGTGCACCTGCGCCAGTTCGGCGAGAAGGCCCCCGAGAACGACGCGATGCTCGTCGGGATCGGCGAGAACGCCGGCGTCGTCGACGTCGGCCAGGGCTACGCGGTCACCTTCAAGGTCGAGTCGCACAACCACCCCTCGTACATCGAGCCCTACCAGGGTGCGGCGACCGGCGTCGGCGGCATCGTCCGCGACATCCTCGCCATGGGCGCCCGCCCGGTCGCCGTCGTCGACCCGCTGCGCTTCGGCGCGGCCGACCACCCCGACACCAAGCGCGTCCTGCCGGGCGTCGTCGCGGGCATCGGCGGCTACGGCAACTGCCTGGGCCTGCCCAACATCGGCGGCGAGGTCGTCTTCGACTCCTGCTACCAGGGCAACCCGCTGGTCAACGCCGGCTGCATCGGCGTGATGAAGCACGAGGACATCCACCTCGCCAAGGCCTCCGGCCCCGGCAACAAGGTCATCCTCTACGGCGCCCGCACGGGCGGCGACGGCATCGGCGGCGTCTCGGTCCTCGCGTCCGAGACCTTCGACGACACCAAGCCCACCAAGCGCCCGGCGGTCCAGGTCGGCGACCCCTTCCAGGAGAAGCTCCTCATCGAGTGCACCCTGGAGATCTTCAAGGAGAAGCTGGTCGCGGGCATCCAGGACCTCGGCGGCGCCGGCCTGTCCTGCGCCACCTCCGAGCTGGCCTCGGCCGGTTCCGGCGGCATGCGCGTCGAGCTCGACACCGTGCCGCTGCGCGACGCGACGCTCTCGCCCGAGGAGATCCTCATGAGCGAGTCGCAGGAGCGCATGTGCGCGATCGTCGAGCCGCAGCACGTCGACCGCTTCATGGAGATCTGCGAGAAGTGGGACGTCATCGCCACCGTCATCGGTGAGGTGACCGACGGCGAGCGCCTGGAGATCTTCTGGCACGGCGAGCAGATCGTCGACGTCCCGCCGGGTACCGTCGCCCACGAGGGACCGGTCTACCAGCGCCCGTACGCCCGCCCCGAGTGGCAGGACGCCCTCCAGGCGGACGACGCGGCGAAGCTGCCCCGCCCGCAGACCTCCGAGGAGCTCCGCGCGCAGGTCCTGGCCCTGGTCTCCTCCCCGAACCAGGCCTCGAAGTCCTGGGTCACCGACCAGTACGACCGCTTCGTGCAGGGCAACACCGTCCTCGCGCAGCCCGAGGACGCCGGCATGGTCCGCATCGACGAGGAGACCGACCTCGGCGTGGCCATCGCGACCGACGGCAACGGCCGCTACGCCAAGCTCGACCCGTACGCGGGCGCGCAGCTGGCGCTGGCCGAGGCGTACCGCAACGTCGCCGCGACCGGCGCCAAGCCGCTGGCCGTCTCCGACTGCCTGAACTTCGGCTCGCCCGAGGACCCGGGCGTCATGTGGCAGTTCGCCGAGGCCTGCCGCGGTCTCGCGGACGGCTGCCTGGAGCTGGGCACCCCGGTCACCGGCGGCAACGTCTCGCTGTACAACCAGACCGGCGAGACCGCGATCCACCCGACCCCGGTCGTGGCGGTCCTCGGCGTCATCGACGACGTCAACCGCCGTACGCCGATGGCGTTCGCCGAGGCCGGCCAGCTGCTCTACCTGCTCGGCGACACCGCCGAGGAGTTCGGCGGTTCGGCCTGGTCGCAGGTGGTCCACGACCACCTCGGCGGCCTGCCGCCCAAGGTGGACCTGGGCCGCGAGAAGCTGCTCGCCGAGATCCTGATCTCGGCGTCCCGCGACGGCATGGTCGACGCGGCGCACGACCTCTCCGACGGCGGCGTGATCCAGGCGCTCACCGAGTCCTGCCTGCGCGGCGGCAACGGTGCCCGGCTCGTGGTGCCCGAGGGCCTGGACGCCTTCACCTTCCTGTTCTCCGAGTCCGCGGGCCGGGCCGTCGTGGCCGTTCCGCGCAGCGAGGAGCTCCGCTTCACCGACATGTGCGGTGCGCGCGGCCTGCCCGCCACCCGCATCGGTGTCGTGGACGGCGAGGAGATCGAGGTCCAGGGCGAGTTCACGATCCCGCTGGCCGAGCTCCGCGAGGCCCACGAGGCGACGATCCCGGCCCTGCTGGCCTGATCCGTGCCCGTCCGATCCGTCGGACCGGACCCCCGACCCGCACCGCGGGCCGGGGGTCCGGCGGTTTCCGGGACCGGCGCCGCATCCACCCGGAGACTCTTGTACGGAATTACGTAATGACGTAATTTCGCAGTATGGATCTCGAAGCGCGCGTGGCCGAGCTGGAACGCCGGATGGCAGCACTCGAAGCACAGGAACCGCAGGAAGCCCGGCGGCCCCAACCCGCCCACTGGGTCGGGGACTTCTGGGCGCTGGAGGGCTTCAAGGCGCAGCTCGCCGAGCTCGGCGCCGACACCGGCGGCGTGCTGTTCACGGGTGCCGTCGGGCTCCCCACCGGCGAGCGGTACGAGTGGCAGCAGGGCTTCCCCACCGCGGAGCTCCTCGGTGATCCCGCGGAGGACGGGCAGCGCACCGCCGACGCCCTCGCCGCGCTCGGCAGTCCCGTACGGATCCGGCTGCTGCGGGAGGTCCTGGCCGGGCGGCGGACCGCCGCCGAGCTGACCGCGCTCGACGGGGTCGGCACCAGCGGGCAGGTCTACCACCACCTGCGCCAGCTCACCGCGGCCGGCTGGCTGCACACCACCGGGCGCGGGCGGTACGAGGTCCCCGGCGGCCGGGTCGTCCCGCTGCTCATCGCCTTCGCGGCGGCCACACCGTGACACGGGCGCAGACCTCGGGCCCGGCGGACACGGAGGTTCCGGCTCCTGTTCCTGTTCGGCTGCCCACCGGGGCCGCCCTGCTCCAGGTGCACTTCCCGCTGGTGGACGGCCCTGACGTCGGCCCGGCCCGCGGCCGCCGCACCCGAGGTGGCTGCGGTGGCCGCGGCCGATCGGGCAGACTCGCCGCATGGCATCCAGGACCCGTCGTACCCGTACCTACGACGCCGCGAAGATCCGTGCGGCCGTCACCGCGCAGTTCGCCCACATCGCCGACGCCGTCCGGGAACTGACCCCCGAACAGCTCGGCCGGGACAGCGGGCTCGGCGACTGGACCGTGGCCGACCTGGCCGCCCACATCGCCTGGATCGCCGACTCGCTGGCCGCCGGGCTCGCCCGTCCGCCGGCGGCCGTCCCCGAGCTGACGGCCGTGGAATGGCCCTCCGCCACCGCCTCCCTCGCCGGGAAGATCGCGGAGGCCGCCAAGGAGACCCTGGAGGGCGCCCCGCCGGCCGAGCTGTTCGCGCACGCGGGCGCCCGGCTGTCCGAGGCACTGGACGCGAACCCGGGCAGCCGGGTCCTCGCCCTCTGGGTCGGGGACATGACGCTGGCCGACTTCCTCGTCACCCGGACCGTGGAGCTCGTCGTGCACACCGACGACCTCAACCGGGCCGCCGGGCTGGCCGTCCCGATCGAACGGCAGGCCCTCGCCGCCTGCACCCGGCTGCTCGCCGACGCCCTCGCGCTCAAGGCGCCCGGCGGCTCGGTCGAGGTGCGCATCCCGCCCTTCGCGGTGGTCCAGTGCGTCGAGGGCCCCCGGCACACCCGCGGCACCCCGCCGAACGTCGTGGAGACCGACCCGCTGACCTGGATAAGGCTGGCCACGGGCCGGCAGGACTGGGCCTCCGCGGTCGCCGAGGCCCGGGTCTCGGCCAGCGGCGAGCGGGCCGACCTCGCGGCGCTGCTGCCGGTGATGAGCTGACCGCAGCGCCGCGCGCGGAACCGTCCGGGTCCGGCGTCCGTCCCAGGGGCATGCCCACACTCCGGCACCTCCCCGCGGCCCTGGCCGCCGTGCTCGCCCTGGCCGCCGCCACCACGGCCTGCGCCGACGGTTCCGGCCCCGCCGGCACCACGCCGGGCCCCGGGTTCTCGGGCTCCTGGTCCGTCGAGCGGCTGACCGCGGGCGGTCGGACCCTCACCGCGCCGCCCGCCGCCCACCTGGTGGTCGAGCCCAGCGGCGCCCGTAAGGCCGAGGCGAAGGGGAACTACGGCTGCAACGGGTTCACGGCCGCCGTGACCTACGAGGACGGGTCCGCACGGTCCGCCGTCACCGTCACGCCCGGCTCCTCCACGGCCATGGCCTGCGAGCACATGGAGTTCGAGACGGCCTTCGCCGAGCTGCTGAAAGGCCGGCTGGAGGTGCGGCGGGAGTCCGCCGACCGGCTGGTGCTGACCTCCCCCGGCGCCGGCACCATCGAGCTGACCTCGAAGCCGCCGGTGCCGGACGCCCCGCTCACCGTCACCGAGTGGACGGTGACGGGGTTGACCAGCGGTGACACGGCGGCCTCCGTGCCCGAGCCGGCCGCCGGCAAGGCCGTGTTCAGCCTCGGCGCCGACGGCAGCGCGAGCGGCAGCCTCGGCTGCAACCGCTTCAGCGCCGAGGCCGGGATCGACGGCCCACGGATCACTTTCGGCCAGCTCACCACGACCCGGATGGCCTGTACGGGCCCTGAGGGCGACCTGGAGCGGACGCTGACCGAACTCCTCGGCAGCGGCCCGCTCGCCTGGCGGATCGAGGCCCGCACCCTGACCCTGACGGCGGCCGACGGCAAGGGCCTCACCGCCCGGGCCGCCTCCGCCGCCGAATGACCGCCGGGGCCGAGGACCCCTCGCCGCGCGGAAAGGAAAAGAAAGGGAAAAGAAACGCAGTGCGGGACCTGGCCCGACAAGGGTGACGGCAGGGTCTCCAGAGGCGGAAGAGGGCGGCCCGGAAGCCCGTACGAATCCCCGGCCCCCCTTGCCAATCACGGCATTCCGGATATCGGGGCCGTCACCCTCCGCAGGTGTTACCCGACTGTCCGCACTGTGACTTTTCCCGGCCATCCCCAATTCGGACCAGTGGTCGATCTCGCCTACACTCGGATGCGTGCCTCGTGGTGATGGACGACTCAACCACGACCTGCTCCCCGGCGAAAAGGGCCCCCAGGACGCTTGCGGCGTCTTCGGTGTCTGGGCTCCGGGTGAAGAGGTCGCCAAGCTCACCTACTTCGGACTGTATGCACTGCAGCACCGTGGACAGGAGTCCGCGGGCATCGCTGTGAGCAACGGTTCCCAGATCCTCGTCTTCAAGGACATGGGCCTCGTGTCCCAGGTCTTCGACGAAACCTCCCTCGGTTCGCTCCAGGGTCATATCGCGGTCGGTCACGCCCGCTACTCGACCACCGGAGCGTCCGTCTGGGAGAACGCTCAGCCCACCTTCCGCGCGACCGCCCACGGCTCGATCGCCCTGGGCCACAACGGCAACCTGGTGAACACCGCCGAGCTTGCCGAGATGGTCGCAGACCTCCCCCGTCAGGACGGCCGCGCCACCCAGGTGGCCGCCACCAACGACACCGATCTGGTCACCGCCCTGCTGGCGGGCCAGACGGACGACGACGGCAAGCCCCTGACCGTCGAGGAGTCGGCCGCCAAGGTCCTCCCGCAGGTCAAGGGCGCCTTCTCCCTCGTCTTCATGGACGAGGGAACCCTCTACACCGCCCGTGACCCGCAGGGCATCCGCCCGCTGGTCCTCGGCCGCCTGGAGCGCGGCTGGGTGGTCGCGAGCGAGACCGCGGCCCTCGACATCGTGGGCGCCAGCTTCGTCCGCGAGGTCGAGCCCGGCGAGCTCATCGCGATCGACGAGAACGGCCTGCGCACCTCCCGCTTCGCAGAAGCGAAGCCCAAGGGCTGTGTCTTCGAGTACGTCTACCTGGCGCGCCCGGACACGGACATCGCCGGCCGGAACGTCTACCTCTCGCGTGTCGAGATGGGCCGGCGCCTCGCCAAGGAGGCCCCGGTCGACGCCGACCTGGTGATAGCGACGCCGGAATCCGGCACGCCCGCCGCCGTCGGCTACGCCGAGGCCAGTGGGATCCCCTACGGCTCCGGCCTGGTCAAGAACGCCTACGTGGGCCGGACCTTCATCCAGCCCTCGCAGACGATCCGCCAGCTCGGCATCCGCCTCAAACTCAACCCCCTCAAGGAAGTCATCCGGGGCAAGCGCCTGGTGGTCGTCGACGACTCGATCGTCCGCGGCAACACCCAGCGCGCGCTGGTCCGCATGCTCCGCGAGGCCGGTGCGGCCGAGGTCCACATCCGGATCTCCTCGCCGCCGGTGAAGTGGCCGTGCTTCTTCGGCATCGACTTCGCCACCCGGGCGGAGCTCATCGCCAACGGCATGAGCGTCGAGGAGATCGGCACCTCGCTGGGTGCGGACTCCCTCGCGTACATCTCGCTCGACTCGATGATCGAGGCGACGACCATCCAGAAGCCGAACCTCTGCCGTGCCTGTTTCGACGGCGAGTACCCCATGGAGCTGCCCGACCCGCAGCTGCTGGGCAAGCAGCTCCTGGAGACCGAGCTGGCCGGCGGCGCGGACGCCGCCGACGCGCTCCGCCGCCCCTAGTCGCGCGCCGGGGGCGGGGCGGGCCCCCGCCCCCGGCGGGCGGGGGCGGCCGCCCGGCTCGACCTGCGCCGGTCCCTGTCTTTCAGGCTTTTCCCAGGGGCCGGCATCTCACGCAGCACACGACACGAAAGCTCTCTCCTGTCATGACAGAGAAGACCACCGGTGCCAGCTACGCAGCGGCGTCTTACAAAACAGCAGGTGTCGACATCGAAGCGGGAGACCGCGCCGTCGAGCTGATGAAGGAGTGGGTGAAGAAGACGCAGCGCCCCGAGGTCCTCGGCGGCCTCGGCGGCTTCGCCGGCCTCTTCGACGCCTCCGCCCTCAAGCGCTACGAGCGCCCGCTGCTGGCCTCCGCCACCGACGGCGTCGGCACGAAGGTGGACATCGCCCGTCAGATGGGCGTGTACGACACCATCGGGCACGACCTGGTCGCGATGGTCATGGACGACATCGTCGTCTGCGGTGCCGAGCCGCTCTTCATGACCGACTACATCTGCGTGGGCAAGGTCCACCCCGAGCGGGTGGCCGCCATCGTCAAGGGCATCGCCGAGGGCTGCGTCCTCGCCGGCTGCGCCCTGGTCGGCGGCGAGACCGCCGAGCACCCGGGCCTCCTCGGCCCGGACGACTTCGACGTGGCGGGCGCGGGCACCGGCGTCGTGGAGTACGACCACCTGCTCGGCGCGGATCGCATCCGTACGGGTGACGCGGTCATCGCGATGGCGTCGTCCGGCCTTCACTCGAACGGGTACTCGCTGGTCCGGCACGTCCTCTTCGACCGCGCCGGGATGTCCCTCGACCAGCACGTCGAGGAGCTCGGCCGGACCCTCGGTGAGGAGCTGCTGGAGCCGACCAAGATCTACTCCCTGGACTGCCTGGCCCTCACCCGTACGGCCGCGGTGCACGCCTACTCGCACATCACGGGCGGCGGCCTCGCGGCGAACCTCGCCCGGGTCATCCCCGACCACCTGCACGCCACGGTCGACCGGTCCACCTGGACCCCGGGCGCGGTCTTCGACCTCGTCGGCAAGGCCGGGCAGGTCGAGCAGCTGGAGCTGGAGAAGACCCTGAACATGGGCGTCGGCATGATGGCCGTCGTCCCGCAGGAGTCGGTGGACGTGGCCCTGACCGCGCTGGCCGACCGGGGCGTCGACGCCTGGGTCGCCGGCGAGATCACCGAGCGCGGCGAGCACACCGAGGGTGCGGAGCTGACCGGGTCGTACGCGAGCTGAGACAGCACGGAAACCCGGTCCGGGGCGGGGCCCTGGACCGGGTTTCGTGTATTGCTCTGAGCGCTGACGTGGATCCGGGTCAGCCGCTGGTGGTCACGCGATCACGCGGTGCCACCGATGTGATGCGAACGTGAGGCGTCAAGCGCCGCGACGCTGCTGAGTCGACGGGCCGGACTCGTCGTCCTCGTCCTCGTCGTCATCGCTGTTGTACAGCTCCGCGTACTTCGCGTACGGGTCGTCGTCGTCCAGCTCGTCATCGACGTCGACCGGCTCGCTGACAGGCAGCAGCGGCGTCGTCGGCGATGCGCCCAGCTCGTTGGCCAGACGCGCAAGGTCAGTGCCGCCGCTGTTGTACTTCAGCTGGCGGGCGACCTTCGTCTGCTTGGCCTTGGCCCGGCCGCGCCCCATGGCTCGACCCCCTCGGTGACGGGGCTCGACGGCCCCAGAGTCTGACACGCGTTCATGGTTCGGAGCGGGCTCTCCTCGGAGAGACCGTCCGTAGGGGTTTAACGGTACCTGTTTCCGCGGCCATACGGTACGCCGCCCGCATGACGCGCCTCGGAACAGGACCATCGAGGCGCCCCGTCCTCGCTGGTCAGCTGCGATTTTAACTCTTTCCTGGCGGCCGACCCGCCGAAGTGCAGTGAGTTCCGTCTCGCCGCACCCCGGCGGGCGCACCGGCAGGGGGCTAGGAGGCCTTCGCCGCCTTGGCCGCGCGGCCGTCGGCCATCCGCTGCTCGGCGATCCGGTCGGCCGCCGCAGCCGGAGGAATACCGTCAGCCTTTGCGCGAGCGAAGATCTCCAGCGTGGTGTCGAAGATCTTCGTGGCCTGGGCCTTGCACCGGTCGAAGTCGAAGCCGTGCAGCTCGTCCGCGACCTGGATCACGCCGCCCGCGTTGACCACGTAGTCCGGCGCGTAGAGGATGCCGCGGTCCGCGAGGTCCTTCTCGATGCCCGGGTGGGCGAGCTGGTTGTTCGCCGCACCGCAGACGATCGCGGCGGTGAGGGCGGGCACGGTCTCGTCGTTGAGGGCGCCGCCGAGCGCGCAGGGGGCGTAGATGTCCAGGCCCTCGGTGCGGATCAGCGCGTCCGTGTCGACCACGGCCGTCACCTGCGGGTGCTTGTCGAGGATCCGCCGCACCGACTCCTCGCGGACGTCGGTGATCACGACCTCGGCGCCGTCCTCCAGGAGGTGCTCGACCAGGTAGTGGCCGACCTTGCCGACGCCGGCCACGCCGACCTTGCGGCCGCGCAGGGTCGGGTCGCCCCACAGGTGCTGGGCGCTGGCCCGCATGCCCTGGAAGACGCCGAAGGCGGTGAGGACGGAGGAGTCGCCGGCGCCTCCGTTCTCGGGGGAGCGGCCGGTGGCCCAGCGGGTCTCGCGGGCGACCACGTCCATGTCCGCGACGTACGTGCCGACGTCGCACGCGGTGACGTAGCGGCCGCCGAGGGATTCGACGAAGCGACCGTAGGCCAGCAGCAGGTCCTCGGTCTTGATCTGGTCCGGTTCGCCGATGATGACGGCCTTGCCGCCGCCGAGGCCGAGGCCGGCCATGGCGTTCTTGTAGGACATGCCGCGCGAGAGGTTCAGCGCGTCGAGGACGGCCTCCTCGTCGGAGGCGTACGCGTGGAAGCGCGTGCCGCCGAGGGCGGGGCCCAGGGCGGTGGAGTGGATGGCGATGACGGCCTTCAGGCCCGTGGCACGGTCCTGGCACAGCACGACTTGCTCGTGGCCGCCCTGTTCCGAGTGGAACAGGGTGTGCAGGACGCCGTCGGTCATTTCGGTCACGGTGGTGACTCCCATGGAAGAGATGCGGCGGAAAGACGCCCGCCCTGCGGGTGGGGGAGGGCGTGCTGGGAGCAGAGTAAGACCTGGAACGCGCCTATAGGGGAGCTGTCCGTAGATCGGGACGCTCCCGTAGTGCGGGGCGCTCCGGGTCCCGCTGCACCGGTGGTCCGCCGCTGGTCCGGCGGAGTAGCGCCGGGTGGTGCGGGGGAGTACGAGAGCGTGAGTGAATCCTCCGAGACCGGGCTGCCGTCGGCCCGTTCGGCGCCGACCGTCCCGTACGCCTCCTACCTGCGAGTCTACGAGCCGCTGGCGGCCTTCGCGGAGCCGGAGCGGACGCACTGGGCGGCGTACGCCCGGCGTGCGGCGGCGCCCACGGCCCAGGACGAACTGCGCCGCTCGCTCGCCGAGTTGGTGCGGGTGCCGCTGGTGGGCGTGCCGGCGCACGAGAGCGCGGACGCCTTCACGGCCGAGGTGGACGGGGTGCTGCTGGTGTGCCCGTGGCGGACGAGGCTGCGCGGCTGGCTGGCGCTCCAGGAGCTCGTGGAGCAGTTCCCGCTGCCGGTGCTGGACGCGGCGCTGCCGCCCGCCGCGCGGCAGAGGGCGGCCGAGGAGTACGAGCGCTGGCGGGAGCGCAATCCCGATGCGCGGCCGTGGATCCGCACCGGAGTGTGGCAGGTGCCACTGCGCTGGTTCGTCCTCGTGTCCGACGATGAGCGGGAGTACCTGCCGCGGGAGCGGCTGCGCTACCGGACTCCGATGGTGCAGGCCCGGCGGCGGCTCGCGCGGGGGCTGCGCACCCTGCGGGAGACGCCCGGCTACGAGGCGCTCGCCGAGGGACTGGTGGAGGTCGGCACCTGGTTGGAGGAGTTCCATCCGCGGTCGATGGTCGAGCTGGACTACGGCGGCCTGGTCCATGCGCTGCCGGCGGACCGGCTGGCGGAGGACCGCTCGGCCCGGGACGTCGCGGCCGGCATCGCGGCGCTGAGGTCGGGGGACGAGGTGGCGGCGGCGGAGGTGTACGAGGAGCTGAGGGACCAGTGGCGCGAGGTCCGGGAGAGACTGTTCGCCAACTAGTTCGCCCGTCGCAGGGACGTGGCAAACCGGGAAACCGGTTTATCGGGTCGAAGGCCCGGGACCTACGTCCCGATACGGGCCATTGGCTCAAGCGTGACGGACTGCACTAAACACACCCTTGCGCCCTTCCCCTACCCTCGTGCCAAAATAGGACAAGGAGTCCGGGGAGGGTTCCTTCCGCCCAACTAAGGGCGGAATGCTCGGCATTGCACTCTACGGGGGGTCTGAGGGCTCCTGATCGCTCTGTGACTGATCGTCACAGTGGGGTGACTGTCCGTTATGGGGCGGTCCATCGGCTTCCGACCGCTGATGAACACCTCGGAGGGCAATTCCGTCGGTTTGGCCGTCGAGGCTGGACGGATGGTGTAGTTGTAGTGCCGAGGACAAGCCGTTCGTCCTATAACCGACTCGGCCCGCGTATGTCCATTTCGGGCAACGCGGGCCAAGGTGCAGAATTTAGAGGAAAGAACCGAGATGGTTCGGTTCTCCCGAGGAGGCCGCTCATGACCGCTCGCACCCCTGATGCCGAGCCGCTGCTGACCCCGGCTGAGGTCGCCACGATGTTCCGCGTGGACCCGAAGACGGTGACCCGCTGGGCCAAGGCCGGCAAGCTCACGTCCATCCGCACCCTGGGTGGGCACCGCCGTTACCGCGAGGCCGAGGTCCGTGCCCTGCTCGCGGGAATTCCGCAGCAGCGCAGCGAGGCCTGAGGTCGCGCTAGCACCCCGCTTTAACGGGGAGGAATCGGATCCCCCAATCCGATGAAACCCACATGGCTTCATGCGGCCGGACCTGCCCCAACAGGTTCCCGGCCGTTCGATCGCGCTGGACTCCGCCGGGTCCAGCGCGATCTTTTTTATGCCCGACGACACCCCGGCGGGGTGGGTGCCATTGCACATATTAAATTGAGGGCGCGTATGGGCGTGATAAATGTGCGGGTCCCGAAAACTCATGTGGTGACTCCTGTCACAGGCTGTCACCCTTGTGCATTCCCCAATGCACCCGTAAGGGGATGTCTCGCGTGCGACCGCCTCATGCGGATGGGGGATTTTGGCGGATGGAGCCATTCCGCGGCGCGGCGGGCGGGGTGAATCGCGGGGCCGGCGGGACCCGTGGGACCGGTGGGTCCCCAGAGGTCGTTTCGGCGGCATCCGGCGGGCCTGTACGGCGCCTGAACCGCCCGGGAGCGCCCGTCCTGGCCGGCGGGCTCCCCGGGAGGCCGGGAGGGCTGCGCCGGGCGGCGTGCGAACGACGGGCGCCCTCATGCAGCAGAGCCCGCATCCGATCGGATGCGGGCTCTGCTCTTGTTGCGATCCTGACGGGACTTGAACCCGCGACCTCCACCTTGACAGGGTGGCGAGCTAACCAACTGCTCCACAGGACCTCGATGTGCGGCCGCGTTTTCCGTGGCTGCGCATCAGAACTGTACATCAGCGCGGGGGGTGCGTCGAACCGGGCGCCCCGGCGGTGGCGGGAGGCCGTCACGGTGGCCCGTCGCGGCGACCCGTCGCGGCGGCCGTCACGGGGCGGCCGCGTCCACCGCCTTCACGATCCGCTTGTCCGAGATCGGGTACGCCGTCCCGAGCGCGTGCGCGAAGTAGCTGACCCGGAGCTCCTCGATCATCCAGCGGATCTCGGTGACCTCCGGCGGGACCGGCCGCCCCTTGGGCAGCTGCTCCAGCAGCCAGGCGTACTCGTCCTGCATCTCGTGGACCTTCTCCATGCGCGTGGTGTCGCGCTGGACGGCCGTCGGCATCTGCTGCAGCCGCCGGTCCACCGCCACCAGGTAGCGCATCAGGTCCGGCAGCCGGCGCAGGCCCGTCAGGGTCACGAAGCCCGCCGGCATGAGCCCCGCCAGCTGCGCCTTGACGTCCTGGAGGTTGGCGACCAGAGCCAGGCTCTGCGTGGCCTTCAGCCGCCGTTCGCAGGCCTGCCAGGCCGCCAGCACCTGCTGCACCCGCTCGACCGCGCGCACGGTCGTGTCCACCAGGTCGGCGCGCACCGCCTCGTACAGCCTGCGGAAGCCCGCCTCGTCCCAGGCCGGGCCGCCGTGGTCGGCGATCAGCCTGTCGGCCGCCGCGGTGGCGCAGTCGTCGAACAGCGCCTGCACGGAGCCGTGCGGGGTGCGCGACAGGGCCAGCTTCTGCTGGTTGCTCAGCCGGTCCGAGGCGAACTTGGCCGCGTTCACCGGGATGTTGAGGAGGATCAGCCGTCGCGTGCCCAGCCACATCGCCTGCTGCTGCTCGGCCTCCGTGTCGAAGAGCCGTACGGACACGGTCGCACCCTCGTCGACCAGCGCCGGGTACGCCTTCACCGGCTGCCCCGCCCGCCGGGTCTCGAACACCTTCGTCAGGGTGCCGATGGTCCAGTCGGTCAGACCGGTGCGCTCCACCGACTCCCCGCCCGCCCGTTCGGCGGTGGCCGCGGCGGCCTTCGACAGGGCCTGGCGGGCCTTCGGCCGCAGCTGCAGCCGCAGTGCCTCCAGGTCCTTGTCCTCGGCGATCTTCCGGCGGCGCTCGTCGACGATCCGGAAAGTGATCTTGAGGTGTTCGGGGAGCCGGCCGGTGTCGAAGTCCTCGGCGGTGACGGGCACTCCGCCCATCCGGTGCAGCTCGCGCGCCAGGGTGGCGGTCAGCGGCTCCTGCAGGGGCACGGCCGTGTCCAGGAAGCGGGCCGCGAAGTTCGGCGCGGGCACGTAGTGCCGGCGGATCGGCTTGGGCAGCGACCGGATCAGCTCCGTGACCACCTCCTCCCGCAGGCCCGGGATCTGCCAGTCGAAGCCCTGGTCGGTGACCTGGTTCAGCACCTGGAGCGGGATGTGGACGGTCACGCCGTCCGCGTCAGCACCGGGCTCGAACTGGTACGTCACCCGGAACTTGAGCTGCCCCTGCCGCCAGGAGTCCGGGTAGTCGGCCTTGGTGACACCGGCCGCCTTCTCGGTGAGCAGCATCTCGCGCTCGAAGTCGAGCAGCTCGGGCTGCTCGCGCCGCTTGTGCTTCCACCAGGAGTCGAAGTGCGCCCCGGACACCACGTGCTCGGGGATCCGCTGCTCGTAGAAGTCGAAGAGGGTCTCGTCGTCGACGACGATGTCGCGGCGCCGGGCCCGGTTCTCCAGCTCCTCGACCTCGGTGAGCAGCTTGCGGTTGTCCGCGTAGAACTTGTGGTGGGTCCGCCAGTCGCCCTCGACGAGCGCGTTGCGGATGAACAGCTCGCGGGAGACCTCGGGATCGATCCGCCCGTAGTTGACCTTCCGCTGGGCGACGATCGGGACGCCGTACAGCGTGACCCGCTCGTACGCCATGACGGCCGCCTGGTCCTTCTCCCAGTGCGGCTCGCTGTACGTGCGCTTGACCAGGTGCTGGGCCAGCGGCTCGACCCACTCGGGCTCCACCTTGGCGTTGACCCGGGCCCACAGCCGCGAGGTCTCCACCAGCTCCGCCGACATCACGAACCGCGGCTGCTTCTTGAACAGCGCCGAGCCCGGGAAGACCGCGAACTTCGCGCCGCGCGCACCGAGGTACTCGTTCTTGTCGGTGTCCTTCAGACCGATGTGCGACAGCAGGCCGGCCAGCAGGGAGACGTGGACGTGCTGCTCCGCCGCGTCCGTCTCGTTGACGTGGATGCCCATGCCCCGGGCGACCGTGCGCAGCTGCGAGTAGATGTCCTGCCACTCGCGGATCCGCAGGAAGTTCAGGTACTCCTGCTTGCACATCCGGCGGAAGGACGACGAGCCGCGCTCCTTCTGCTGCTCGCGGACGTACCGCCACAGGTTCAGGTACGACAGGAAGTCGCTGGTCTCGTCCTTGAAGCGGGCGTGCTGCTGGTCGGCCTGGGTCTGCTTGTCGGAGGGCCGCTCGCGGGGGTCCTGGATGGACAGGGCCGCCGCGATCACCATGACCTCACGGACGCAGCCGTTCTTGTCCGCTTCGAGGACCATGCGGGCCAGCCGCGGGTCCACCGGCAGCTGGGACAGCTGGCGGCCCATCGGGGTGAGCCGCTTGCGCGGGTCCTTCTCCGCCGGGTCCAGGGCACCGAGCTCCTGGAGGAGCTGGATGCCGTCGCGGATGTTGCGGTGGTCCGGCGGGTCGATGAAGGGGAACTTCTCGATCTCGCCGAGGCCGGCCGCGGTCATCTGGAGGATGACGGAGGCCAGGTTGGTGCGCAGGATCTCGGCGTCGGTGAACTCGGGACGGGCGTTGAAGTCGTCCTCGGAGTACAGCCGGATGCAGATGCCGTCGCTGGTACGGCCGCAGCGGCCCTTGCGCTGGTTGGCGCTGGCCTGCGAGATCCGCTCGATGGGCAGCCGCTGGACCTTGGTGCGGTGGCTGTAGCGGGAGATCCGGGCGGTGCCCGGGTCGATCACGTACTTGATGCCGGGGACGGTCAGCGAGGTCTCGGCCACGTTGGTGGCGAGCACGATCCGGCGGCCGGTGTGCTGCTGGAAGACGCGGTGCTGCTCGGCGTGTGAGAGGCGGGCGTAGAGCGGCAGCACCTCCGTGAAGCGGAGCTTCTTCTTGATGAGCGCGTCGGCGGTGTCGCGGATCTCGCGCTCGCCGGAGAGGAAGACCAGGATGTCGCCGGGTCCCTCGGCCTGGAGCTCGTCCACGGCGTCGCAGATCGCGGTGATCTGGTCGCGGTCGCTGTCCTCGGACTCCTCTTCCAGGAGCGGGCGGTAGCGGACCTCCACGGGGTACGTGCGCCCGCTGACCTCGATGATCGGGGCGTCGCCGAAGTGGCGGGAGAAGCGCTCCGGGTCGATGGTCGCCGAGGTGATCACGACCTTGAGGTCGGGGCGCTTCGGCAGCAGCTGGGACAGGTAGCCCAACAGGAAGTCGATGTTCAGCGAGCGCTCGTGCGCCTCGTCGATGATGATCGTGTCGTAGGCGCGCAGCTCGCGGTCCGTCTGGATCTCGGCGAGCAGGATGCCGTCCGTCATCAGCTTCACGAAGGTCGAGCCCGGGTCCACCTGGTCGGTGAAGCGGACCTTCCAGCCGACCGTCTGGCCGATCTCGGTCTTCAGCTCCTCGGCGATGCGCTCCGCGACGGTGCGGGCGGCGATCCGGCGGGGCTGGGTGTGCCCGATCATGCCCCGGACGCCGCGGCCCAGGTCCATGCAGATCTTGGGGATCTGCGTGGTCTTGCCGGATCCGGTCTCACCGGCGACGATCACGACCTGGTGGTCGCGTATCGCCTCGGCGATCGCGTCCTTCTTCTGACTGACGGGCAGGTTCTCGGGGTACGTGACCTCGGGCATCCGCGAGGCGCGCGCGGCCAGCCGCGCGGCGGCCTTCTCGGCTTCCGCGGCGATCTCGTCGAGCACGGCCTGCTTGGCCTCGGGCTTGCGGATGCGGCGGGCGCCTTCGAGGCGGCGGCCGAGGCGGTGCGCGTCACGGAGGGGGATCTCACCGAGAAGCGTCTGCAGGGCGGCGAAGGAAGTAGACATACCTGCTTGAGGATCTCACCCGCGGGTGCCGGGTGGCGAACGCATTTGTCGGGTGGACCCGTACCATTTCGGGACGAGTCCGTCGTCCCTCCCGCCGTGAGAGGCCCCACGTATGCCGAGCAGCGCGCACCGACGGGTGGTCGCCGTGCTGCTCGCTGCGGTGCTGGCGGTGTTCTGCGCCGTCGCGGGCGCGGTGTCGTCCGGCGCGGGGTCGGCCGTCGGGGTCGTGGCCTTCGCGGGTGCCCCGGGTGCCGCGGGTGCCTCCGCCGCCCCGGCCCGCTCGGGTGCCGCGGGGGTCTCGGGCGATCCGGCGGCCCCCGGCGCCCCGGAAGTCCGGGAACGGCCCGTGGGCCTGCCGAGGGTCTCCGTCCCGGTTGCCGTCGCGGGCGGTGGGGAGCGGGGGCCGCGCTGCGCACCCGGACCCGCCGCGCCCGACCGGGCCCCGGCCGTACCGGCCCGGGCCGGCACCCACCTGGACCACGCCCTCGCCGCCTGTGCGCGTCCCGCCCTGCCCGGCGCCGCCGCCCCCCGTTGCGCGGCCGGTCCGCCGTGCGGTGCGCGGGGGCCCGACCGGCCGGCGCCGGGGCCGGTGGAGCTGTCCGTGATGCGGGTGTAGGAGGGCTGGCCGCACCGCCGGTCCGCCGCCCCCGTCCCCTTCACGGATCCACACAGCTCCGGAGCAGCCGTATGCCCGCTTCCTCTTCCTCCTCCCGTTCCTCGGCCCGGAACGGGTCCTCCCGCAAGACCCTGCTGGCCTGCGCCGCGGTCGCGGTCGCCGCCGTGACCATGGGCCTGGTCTCCTGGCAGGCCACCGCCCCGGACAAGGCGCCCGGACGGAGCCCGGCGGCCGCCGAGCCGCAAGCCGCCGGTTCCGGTTCCGGCGCCGGTGCCGAGCTGGCCAAGCTCGCCCGGCGCGAAGGGGGCGACAAGCTGGCCCTCGGCCGGGCCGACGCGCCCGTCGTGCTGATCGAGTACTCCGACTTCAAGTGCGGCTACTGCGGGAAGTTCGCCCGTGACACCGAGCCCGAGCTGATCAGGAAGTACGTCGACGACGGCACCCTGCGCATCGAGTGGCGCAACTTCCCGATCTTCGGCGCCGAGTCGGAGGCCGCGGCGAAGGCCGCCTGGGCCGCCGGACAGCAGGACCGGTTCCGGCAGTTCCACGAGGCCGCGTACGCCCCCGGGGCCAAGGAGAAGGGCTTCGGCGAGCCGCGGCTGCTGGAGCTGGCCCGGGAGGCCGGCGTGCCGGACCTGGAACGGTTCCGGCAGGACATGAACGGGGAGGCCGCGGCGGCCGCCCTGGAGAAGGACCGGGAGGAGGGCTACCGCATCGGGGTCAGCTCCACCCCGTCCTTCCTGGTCGGCGGGCAGCCGGTCGCGGGCGCCCAGCCGTTCGGCACCTTCGCCGCCGCCATCGACCGGGCCGCGGCGAAGGCCCGGGCCACGGCCGGGGCGGGCGCGGGGGCGGGCCGGTGACGGACATCGGCTACCTGGCGGCCCTGCTCGGCGGGCTGCTGGCGCTGCTCAGCCCGTGCAGCGCGCTGCTGCTGCCGGCCTTCTTCGCGTACTCGATCGCTTCCCCGGCGCGGTTGCTGGCACGGACCGGGATCTTCTACGCGGGCCTGGCGACCACCCTGGTCCCGCTGGGCGCGGCTTCCTCGACCGCCGGGCGGTTCTTCCACGGCCACCGCGAGGGGCTGGTGCTGGCCGGCGGCTCGCTGATCATCGTGCTGGGGCTGGCGCAGGTCCTGGGCCTGGGCTTCGCCCCGCGGCGGATCTCGGAACTGTCCGGGCGGATCCGGCCGACGACGGCCCTGTCCGTGTACGCGCTGGGCGCGGTCTACGGGCTGGCCGGGTTCTGCGCCGGCCCGATCCTGGGCAGCGTCCTGACGGTGGCGGCGGTCGGCGGGAACCCGGTGTACGGGGGCCTGCTGCTGGCCGTGTACGCGCTGGGGATGGCCGTGCCGCTGTTCGTGCTGGCGCTGCTGTGGGAGCGGTTCGACCTGGGACGGCGGCGCTGGCTGCGCGGGCGTACGGTCCGGGCGGGCCGGCTGGAGCTGCACACGACCTCGCTGCTGTCCGGGCTGTTCTTCATCGTCCTGGGCGGGCTGTTCCTCGCGTTCGACGGGGCGAGCGCGCTGCCCGGGCTGCTGGACGTGGAGGACTCGTACGCGGTGGAGCAGCGGGTCCGTGCGGTCGCGGACGCGGTGCCGGACTGGGCGCTGCTGGGGCTGGTGGCCGTCGGGGCGGCGGTGGCCGGCCTGGTGCGCACGCGCCGCGGCGCCCGGGCGGAGGAGCGGGTGGCGGGGTAACGCGGAAGGCCCCGTCCGATGGACGGGGCCTTCCTTCTGTGGCTGGGGCCGGGGTCGAACCGGCGACCTATCGCTTTTCAGGCGATCGCTCGTACCAACTGAGCTACCCAGCCACGAGACCGTTTCCGGCCTCAGCGATCCTGACGGGACTTGAACCCGCGACCTCCACCTTGACAGGGTGGCGAGCTAACCAACTGCTCCACAGGACCATGCAGTGTGCGAGAACAAGTCTTGCACACGGTAATGCGTACCCCCAACGGGATTCGAACCCGTGCTACCGCCTTGAAAGGGCGGCGTCCTGGGCCACTAGACGATGAGGGCTAAAGGCCCGCCGGGGCGCTTTCCAGCGCGTCGGGGACGTGAGAAGCATATGGGATGCGGGGAGGTATCGCCAAAACGGTTTCTCCCGGCGCGTGGGGGGCGCCCCGGCCGGGGGGACAATGACCGGGTGCTGGAGATGACACGCGAGGAGTTCGAGGAGCTCGTTTCCGAGGCGCTGGACCGCATCCCGCCGGAGCTGACCAGGCTCATGGACAACGTGGCGGTCTTCGTCGAGGACGAGCCTCCCGCGGACGACCCGGAGCTGTTGGGGCTGTACGAGGGGACACCGCTGACGGACCGCGGCGAGTGGTACGCCGGGGTGCTGCCCGACCGGATCACCATCTACCGGAACCCCACCCTGCGGATGTGCGAGGACCGGGAGGACGTGATCGCCGAAACGGAGATCACCGTGGTCCACGAGATCGCGCACCACTTCGGGATCGACGACGCCCGGCTGCACGCCCTGGGGTACGGGTGACCCGTCCCGGCCCGGGAGCCGGGGAGGCCGCGGCGCCTGCGGGGGCCGAGGGAGTCGCGGCGATCGACCCGGACGTCGACCTGCACGTCCCCGCACAGCGCACCGAGCCGCAGGGGCCGGTGCTGGCGGCGATCGCGGTGGGCGGGGCGCTCGGGTCGTCGGCGCGCTACGGGTTGGAGCTGCTCTGGCCGCCCGGGCCGGCGGGCTTCCCGTGGGCGACGTTCTGGACCAATTCGGTCGGCTGCCTGCTGATCGGCGTTCTGATGGTGCTGATCGGCGAGGGCGGGCGGACCTCCCCGCACCCGCTGCTGCGGCCGTTCGCCGGGGTGGGGGTGCTGGGCGGGTTCACCACGTTCTCCACGTACGCGGCGGGCTTCGCCCGGCTGTTGGACGGTGGCGAGGCGGAGCTCGCGCTGGCGTACGCCGGGCTCACGGTGGCGGCGGCGCTGGGCGCGGTCTGGGCCGCGGCGGCGGTGACGCGGTGTGCGGTCCGGGCCGCCGGACGGCGGGCCCGGGCCCGGGCGCGGGAGCGGATGCGCAGGCGGGCGCAGGAACGGGGGCGCGGGTGAACTGGCTGCTGGTGGTGGCCGGCGCGGTGGTCGGGGCGCCGCTGCGGTACCTGACGGACCGTGCGGTGCAGGCACGGCACGACTCGGTGTTCCCGTGGGGGACCTTCGCGGTGAACACGGGCGCCTGCCTCGTCCTCGGGGCGCTGACGGGGGCGACGCTGGCCGGTGCGGGGTCCCCGCGGTGGAGCCTGCTGCTGGGGACCGGGCTGTGCGGGGCGCTGAGCACGTACTCGACGTTCTCGTACGAGACGCTGCGGCTGGCCGAGACGGGCCGGCGGTTCCTGGCGGGGGCGAACGTGGTGGCGTCGGTGCTGGCCGGGCTGGGTGCGGTGGTGCTCGGTTGGCAGGTGGCGCGGCAGCTGTTCGCCTGAGCACGCGGCCGGGCGCGCCGCGGCCGCCGGGGTGCGCCGGGGTGCGCCGGGCGGGTGACGGATTGCGGACAGCCGGTGTCCCCAAGGGCGTGTCTCTCACGGGGCAAAGGGAGTTGGGCATATTGACCCGCTGATCCGCGGATCCTGACAGTCCATCCGGAGGTGCCCCGTGCGCCAGTTGTCCGCTTCCCTCCGACTGGCCGTCACCGCGCTCGCGGTCGCGGCCAGCGCAGGCTGCATGAGCGTCGGCGCGGACGCCGCCAAGCCCGGGCCCTCCTCCCCGGCGGACCGCAAGTCCGCGGCCGAGGCCGGCGGAGGACCCGCTGCCGGGCGCGGTGCCGGGCTGCACGGCACCGGGCACGGGGCGAAGGCCGGCGCGGCGGTCCCCGACGGCAGGACCTCCGAGGACGGCAAGGCCTCCGGGGCGACGGGAGCCTCCCCCAGCCCGGGTGCACCGGCCGGCCGGCCGGGCCCTTCGCCGTCGGCGGGGCCGGGCGGCGGGGGCGGCGGCCAGGGGCCCCAGCAGCCGCCGTCCGGCGGGGGTGGGACCGGGGGATCCGGAGGCTCGCCGGCCAGCCCTCCGGCCCAGTCGCCGACCCCGCAGCCGCCCGTGTCCTCCCCGACCCCGCCCGCCCCGACGCTCCCGCCGCAGCCGGAGCCCAGCACTTCGGCCACCGTGTAGCGCGGGGTGGGGCCGAGGGCCGGGCAGGGGCGCCGGTGAGGGGGTCCGCGGCCAGGGTCGGCGGGTGGAAGGTCCGGGATCGCCGCAGGTCAGGACGGATCGGGCAGGAACGACTTGCCATACCCCCGGAAGGGTGCGTATGGTTATAGATCGTTTGATCCCATTGCCCGGCGCCGATCCGAAGCGCGCCGCGTGGCGCGTACTCTCCCTAGCCGTGGCTGACCGCATCGAGGCGGTCGATTTGCGATTCACGGAGTTTGGGCGCGTGCCGAGACTCCGGAAGGTTTCGCATTTCGCATGTCCATTTCCAGTTCTGACCGTGCCGTCATGCCCGAGAACGACTCGAACGAGATCGTCGACGCCGTTGAGGCGCTCGTGGTGACCGAGGCCATGGAGGCCGCCGAGGCCGACGAGATCATCGAGGCCCTTGAGGCTGACGTGGCCGACGTGGATGACGACGCCGACGCCGACGACGTCTCCGAGCCCGAGATCACCTTCGCGGACCTCGGCCTCCCCGAGGGCGTCGTCCGCAAGCTCGCGCAGAACGGTGTCACCATCCCGTTCCCGATCCAGGCCGCCACCATCCCGGACGCCCTGGCCGGCAAGGACATCCTCGGCCGCGGCCGCACCGGCTCCGGCAAGACCCTCTCCTTCGGCCTGCCGACCCTGGCCCGCCTGGCCGACGGCTACACGGAGAAGAAGAAGCCGCGCGCCGTCATCCTCACCCCGACCCGTGAGCTCGCGATGCAGGTCGCGGACGCCCTCCAGCCGTACGGCGACGTCCTCGGCCTGAAGATGAAGGTGGTCTGCGGCGGTACCTCCATGGGCAACCAGATCTACGCCCTGGAGCGCGGTGTCGACATCCTCGTCGCCACCCCCGGCCGCCTGCGCGACATCATCAACCGCGGCGCCTGCTCCCTGGAGAGCGTCGAGGTCGCGGTCCTCGACGAGGCCGACCAGATGTCCGACCTGGGCTTCCTGCCCGAGGTCACCGAGCTGCTCGACCAGGTCCCGGCCGGCGGCCAGCGCATGCTCTTCTCCGCCACGATGGAGAACGAGATCGGCACCCTGGTCAAGCGCTACCTGTCGAACCCGGTCAGCCACGAGGTCGACAGCGCCCAGGGCAACGTCACGACCATGACCCACCACGTCCTGGTCGTGAAGCCGAAGGACAAGGCGCCGGTCACCGCCGCCATCGCCGCCCGCAAGGGCCGCACCATCATCTTCGTCCGCACCCAGCTGGGCGCCGACCGCATCGCCGAGCAGCTCGTCGAGGCCGGCGTGAAGGCGGACGCCCTGCACGGCGGCATGACCCAGGGCGCCCGTACCCGCGTGCTCGCGGACTTCAAGGACGGCCACGTCAACGCGCTCGTCGCCACCGACGTCGCCGCCCGCGGCATCCACGTCGACGGCATCGACCTGGTCCTCAACGTGGACCCGGCCGGTGACCACAAGGACTACCTGCACCGCTCGGGCCGCACCGCCCGCGCCGGCAAGTCCGGTGTCGTGGTCTCCCTGGCGCTCCCGCACCAGCGCCGCCAGATCTTCCGCCTGATGGAGGACGCGGGCGTCGAGGCCTCGCGCCACATCGTCCAGGGCGCCGGCGCCTTCGACCCGGAGGTCGCCGAGATCACCGGTGCCCGCTCGCTGACCGAGGTCCAGGCCGACTCCGCGAACAACGCCGCCAAGCAGGCCGAGCGCGAGGTCGCCGAGCTGACCCGCCGCCTGGAGCGCACGACCCGCCGCGCCGCCGAGCTCCGCGAGGAGGCCGACCGCCTCGTCGCCCGCTCCGCCCGCGAGCGCGGCGAGGACCCGGAGACCGCGGTCGCCGAGGCCACCGAGGCCGCCTCGGCCGAGGTCGCCGCCCACGTCGCCGCTGCCGCGGCCGCCGAGGAGCGTCAGGCCCGCCGCGAGGAGCGCCGCGACGACCGCGGTGACCGTCGTGACGACCGCGGTGACCGTGGCGGCTTCCGCCGTGACGACCGCGGCGACCGCCGTGACGACAACCGCGGCGAGCGTGGCGGCTTCCGCCGTGACGACCGTCCGTCGTTCAACCGCGATGACCGTGGTGACCGTGGTGGCTTCCGTCGTGACGACCGCGGTGACCGTCGTGACGACCGCGGTGGCTTCCGTCGCGAGGAGCGTCCGTCGTTCAACCGTGACGACCGTGGTGACCGTGGTGGCTTCCGTCGTGACGACCGCGGTGACCGTCGTGACGACCGCGGTGGCTTCCGTCGCGAGGAGCGTCCGTCGTTCAACCGTGACGACCGTGGTGACCGTGGTGGCTTCCGTCGTGACGACCGCGGTGACCGCCGTGACGACCGCGGTGGCTTCCGTCGCGAGGAGCGTCCGTCGTTCAACCGCGATGACCGTGGTGACCGTGGTGGCTTCCGTCGTGACGACCGCGGTGACCGCCGCGACGACCGCGGCGACCGTGGCGGCTTCCGCCGCGACGACCGCCCCTCCGGCGGCTTCCGCTCCGGCGCCGGCGACCGCCCGTACGGCCGCCGCGACGACCAGCGTCCGTCCGGCTCCTTCGGTGCCCGCCGCGACGACAAGCCCCGCTGGAAGCGCAACGGCTGACCTGCGCCGCCAGTGACCTGACGGTCCGGAAGGGCCCGCCCGACACCTCGTGTCGGGCGGGCCCTTCGCTCGTCCGGACGGCTCGCTTCCGGCCGACTGGGGTACGGATCGCGGAGGATGACGGGGCCGGTCGGTCGATACTCGATCGGCTGGCCGGTGCTGTCCGGCTATGCTCTGGGGTGAGCACGCGAGGGCCATTAGCTCAATTGGCAGAGCAGCGGACTTTTAATCCGTTGGTTGTCGGTTCGAGTCCGACATGGCCTACGGCTCGTGGGGCGCCCCACCCGGTTGCGACCGGGTGGGGCGCCCCGGCGTTTTCAGGACCGGCAGGGCTCCCGCAGGAGGGCCGTACGAGGACGTTCCGCCGTACGGCCCGTCCATGGCCCCGCAGGCGGCCTGTCGTCGCCGGCGGGCGTCGGCAGGAGCCGGGAGCGGCCGCCCCCTCCGCTCCGGCTCCTGCGCGCCCTTCCTGGCCGCGGTCGCCCTGCTGCTGTGCCCGGCGGAGCCGGGACTCCTGTGCCGACGAGCGCCTCGGGCAGGGCGAATCCCTGCCCGAGGCGCTCACTTCGAACCCTTTGCGCGCCCCTGACCTGCGAATATGTCGGCCGAGGTGTGGGTTCGCCCCTTAAATGGACACGAGCCCTCCTTCCGATGGCGTAAGGTTGTGTTCACCGACGCGGGGTGGAGCAGCTCGGTAGCTCGCTGGGCTCATAACCCAGAGGTCGCAGGTTCAAATCCTGTCCCCGCTACTCAGTACGAAGGCCCGGCTCCTCTGGAGCCGGGCCTTCGTCGTTCGCCGTTGCGGTCCCCCCGATCGCTCGGTCGCCCGACCGCCCGGTCACCCCTTCCATCTCCACTACGCTGAGTAAGTGAAGTGGCGCTCTCTGCAAGTACCGTGACGGTGCGTCAAGATGCTGGTGTGGCTGAATGGATGCGGAATTCTGGGGCGATATGCCCGAGTTGGCACGATTAATAGGGATTAATCTGGGCCAATTGTGGCCAGTGTGTCGTGGGTTGGCCGAAACGATCAATCGCAGCGGCTTGGAATCATTCCCCGGTGTCTATTACCGTTCGATAACGCAGCGCGGTCGTCCCAGCCGTCGCAAGAGGCGGCGCCCTGCGCGTGCGTATCCCTGAGGAGTGTGCCCCGGTGGCCTCCAACTTGCCTGCCCGCGAAGGCGTCGAGAACCAGGAGCCGCCGTCCGCCGGCGCCTGGGGCGAGTGGAACCCCACCGAGGACTCGGTGCGCCCCATCCGCGGCAAGCACCGGAACGCCAAGGGTGGCGGGGGACTTGCCCGCAGCTCCACCGTCCTCGGGGTCGGCATCATCGCCGCGGTCGGCGCCGGCGGTATCGCCACCGCCCAGAACCGCCCCCAAGTCCCCATATCCATGCCCTCGTTGCCCGATCTGACCGGCGACGACGACTCCGGTGCGCACGACCGCCGCGCCGACGCGGGCCCGCGGGGCGCGGAAGCCTCCGCCGCGCAGTCCCAGGACCAGGCCGACGCCGGGGAGGTCCTGCGCACGCGCATCCTCCAGCAGGCCGAGTCCCAGCACGAAGCCACCGACGTCCAGACCCGGCTCCAGGCCGAGCAGGCGGCGCGCGAAGCGGCCGCCGCGGAGGCCAAGGCCAAGCGCGAGGAGGCCGAGAAGGCCGCCGAGGAAGCCCGCGCCGCCGCCGAGAAGCAGGCCAAGGAGGCCGCCGACGCCGCGGCCAAGGCCGAGCAGGAGCGGGCCGCCCAGTCCGCCGGCAGCTACTCCCTGCCGACCTCCTCGTACACCCTCACCTCGTACTACGGCGCCGCCGGCTCGATGTGGTCCTCCGGTTACCACACCGGCCTCGACTTCGCCGCCCCCACCGGCACGCCCGTCAAGGCCGTCGGCGCCGGCAAGATCACCTCGGCCGGCTGGTCGGGCGCGTACGGCTACCGGATCGTCCTGGAGCTGGAGGACGGCACCGAGATCTGGTACTGCCACCTGTCCTCGATGTCCGTCACCTCCGGCCAGGTCGGCGCCGGCGACACCATCGGCCGGGTCGGCGCCACCGGCAACGTCACCGGGCCCCATCTCCACCTGGAAGTACGCAAGGGCGGCTCCACGGTGGACCCGCTGTCGTGGCTCCGCTCCAAGGGCCTGACGCCGTAACCGGGGCGTCGGCGGTGCCGCTCCGGGCCGCCGGTACGAACCCCCGCCCGCCCGGGTCCGGCCGCAGCAGGTCCTCCAGGACCGCCGCCCGGGCCAGCGCCGGCCCCGCCGTCGCCCGGCGCAGCCACAGCCGGCGCAGCAGCTCCCGCTCCTGCCCCGCGAACTCCGGATCCCCGGCGGGACCGCTGCGCGCCCCGTGCCGCAGCAGGGCGAGCGCGGCGGCGTCCGCCTCGTACCGGGCAACCGCCCGCCCCGCGGCCCGGCCCCCGCTGCGCCGCGCGAGCGCCCGGGCCAGCGAGCGGGCCGGCATCGACACCAGCGCCGGCACTTCGGCCGGGGCCAGCCAGCCCGCGGCCGCGTACACCGCGAGCTCCCCGGCGACGGCGCGCAGCCGGCGGCGCCTTATCCGCACCGCAAGGCCCAGCAGCCCCCCGAACACCGGCACCATCACGCAGCCGTAGATCCAGTAGAAGCCGTTCTCGCCGAGCCGTGAGGAACAGTTCCACAGGGCGTGCACGCCCATCGCCAGCACCAGGCCGAGCAGCGGCATCCCCGCCCGCAGCAGCCGGGCCCGCGGACGGCCGGCGGCGACGGCGGCGGCCGCACCGAACCCGAGGCCGGTCAGCACCGTGAACAGCGGGTGCGCGAACGGCGAGAGCACGATCCGCACGAAGAACGTCGCCGCCGTCACCGAGTCGAGCGCCCCGACCCCGCTGCGCAGGTCCTCCGTGAACGCGTTGCCGAGGTACAGGACGTTCTCCGTGAACGCGAACCCGGTGGCGGTGAACCCGGCGACCACGAACCCGTCCGCCGGGCCCGTGAACTGCCTTCTTCGGCAGGCGAAGACCAGCAGCAGCGCCGCAGCCTTCGCACTCTCCTCCACCACCGGTGCGATCACCACCGAGCCGAGCCGGTCGGCGTCGTCGGGATCCGCGGTCGCCGCGGAGATCCACTCGGTGGCGAAGTCGTTGGCGAGTATGGCGATCAGGGCCGCGGTACAGGCGCCCCAGCCGCAGCAGAACAACAGCTGCGCCCAGGGTCGGGGCGCGGCCCGACCGAGCCACCTGAAGGCCGCCATGAGCAGCGGCACCGGCAGCACGGCCAGGCCGAGGCCGACGAAGAACCCGGGAGTGCCGGTCTGCTCCCGAACGAGTTCGAGGATCGTCAGCCCCGATGCGCCCAGCACGGCGAACACGCACGCACGGACACGGACTCGGAACACGTGATGACTCTAACGACCCGCTCCGACACGGGGAGTGACCTTGGGGAAGGTCAGGCGTTCCCCACCCGCCGGAACAGCAGGTCGTGTACGACGTGTCCCTTGTCGAGGCCCTGGCCCTCGAAGCGGGTGAGCGGCCGGAAGTCGGGCCGGGGCGCGTAGCCGCCGTCCGCCCGGGTGTTCTCGAACTCCGGGTGCGCGGTGAGCACTTCGAGCATCTGCTCGGCGTAGTCCTCCCAGTCGGTCGCGCAGTGGAGCACCGCCCCGGGCGCCATGCGCGTCGCGGCCAGGTCGAGGAACTCCGGCTGGATCAGACGGCGCTTGTGGTGGCGCGCCTTGGGCCACGGGTCCGGGAAGTAGACGCGGATCCCCTGCAGGGAGGACGGCGTCAGCATCTCGCGGAGCAGGATGATCGCGTCACCGTTCGCGACGCGGACGTTGGTGAGCCCGCCCCGCTCGGCGAGGGCGAGCAGGTTGCCCTGGCCGGGGGTGTGCACGTCGACGGCGAGGATGCCGGTGTCCGGGTCGGCGGCGGCCATCTGGGCGGTCGCCTCGCCCATGCCGAAGCCGATCTCCAGGACGACGGGCAGCCCGTCGAAGAGCCGGTCGAGGTCGATCACCTCGCGGCCGTCGATGTCCAGGCCCCAGGTGCCCCAGAGCCGCTGCAGGGCAGCGCCCTGCCCGACCGTGACCCGGCTGCGGCGCGGCTGGAAGCTGCGGATCCGCCGCTCGTGGTGGGAGCCGGCCGGGTCGGGCGCGGGCCCGTCCGGGAACCGCGGCTCGGTGCGCCACTTGGGCGGCACGTAGGAGTTCGCCTCCGGCGCGGCTTCCGGGAGGCTGGGCTGGGGGGTACGGGACTCAGACACAATCCCCGCATTCTACGACCCCCGCCCCACCCCCCGCCCGCCCCGCCCATTCCGAACGAATCCGTCACCCCGCACCCGGACCGACCCCCGCGCCGAGCCCATCCCGCGCGGTGGGTCCCGCTCGCGGGGCGTTCGAGCGCGCCGGACGCATCCGTCCGCGGGGCAGATCCAGCCCGCGCGGCGTTTGAGCGCACCGGGGCGCGCAGCGCCCGGACGGGACCGGGGCGGAGCCCCGGGAAACGGTGAAAGGGCGGGGCGGGGAGCAACTCCGCGCAGCGGCACCCGCCACCCGGCCGGCGGCTCCTTCCCGGCCCGGAAGGGCGGGAGCCCCCGGGGCGAGTCCGGCCCCGGCCCCGGCGCGGCGGCCCCACCAGGGGGGACCCACCAGGCGGCGACGGCGTCAGGCGGCGTCCCGCATCGCGCCGAGCGCCCTCCGCCCGATCTCCCGCCCGATCGGCAGCGAAGCCGTAGCCGCAGGCGACGGCGCATTCAGCACGTGCACGGTCCGATCCGCCTCCCGGATCAGGAAGTCGTCGACGAGCGTCCCGTCCCGCAGCACGGCCTGCGCCCGCACCCCCGCCTCCGAACGCCGCAGGTCCGCAGCCGTGACTCCCGGCAGCAGCCGCTGCACCGCCTCCGTGAAGGCCGCCTTCGACAGCGAGCGGTGGATCTCGCCGGCCCCGTACCGCCAGTGCCGCAGGGCCATCCGCCAGGATCCCGGCCAGGCGAGCTCGTCGGCGATGTCCCGCGGCCGGACCACACCCCATCCGTATCCCTCGCGGGCGAGGGCGGGGACCGCGTTCGGTCCGACGTGCACCCCGCCGCCGATGCCCCGCGTCAGGTGCACCCCGAGGAAGGGGAACGCCGGATCCGGCACCGGGTAGACCAGCCCGCGCACCAGCTCGGGCCGCAGCAGGTCGTAGTACTCACCCCGGAAGGGGACGATCCGCATCCCCGGGTCGTCCCCGGCGAGCCGCGCGATCCGGTCGCACTGCAGCCCCGCGCAGTTCACGAGCACCTTGGCCCGGACCACGACGCCCGCGGAGGTCCGCACCGCCACCGCCGAGGCGCGCCGCGAGACGAGGTCCACCGCCCCGCCGTAGACGATCTCCGCCCCGGAGGCTTCGGCCAGTTGCCGGGCCACCTGCCCGTAGTCCGCGATGCCGGTGGTGCCGACGTGGATCGCGGCGACCCCGCGCACCTCCGGCTCGTACTCGGTGATCTGCGCCGGGCCCAGCTCGCGCACCGGAATGCCGTTCTCCCGGCCGCGCTGCACCAGCGCGTGCAGCCGCGGCAGTTCCTCCCGCCCGGTGGCGACGATCAGCTTGCCGGTGACCTCGTGCGCGATCCCGTGCTCCGCGCAGAACTTCACCATCTCGGCCGCACCGCTCACCGCGAAGCGCGCCTTCAGCGATCCGGGCCGGTAGTAGATGCCGCTGTGGATCACCCCGCTGTTGCGGCCGGTCTGGTGCCGGGCCGGGCCGGGCTCCTTCTCCAGCACCACCACCCGGGTCCCTGGCGCCAGGCGCGACAGGGCGTACGCCGTCGACAGTCCGACGATGCCACCACCGACGACCAGCACATCGCAGTCGAGCCTGCCCAAGCTGCCACCTCCCACCCCTGCATACTGCACCCCGCCACCGACAGCGCAGCTACGCGGGGGCCACCAGCAGCGGCCGGGCCCGTTCCCGCAGCTCCGCGACGCGCGGCTCGTCCCCGTAGGGTTCCAGGCGGTGCAGCAGGTCCCGTACGTATTCGGTCGTCCGCGCCGAGGAGATGCGGCCCGCGACCTCCACGGCCCGGGCGCCGGCCGCGCACGCCGCGTCGAGGTTCCCCGACTCCAGCTCGGCGACCGCGCTCACCACCAGCCGCAGTCCGTGCGAGCGCACGTACTCCTCCGTCGGGCGGGACAGCGCCTGCTCGGTGAACCGCCGCACCTGCCGCGGCAGCTTGAGGTCCCGGTAGCACTCCGCCGCGTCCGCCGCGAACCGGTCGTACGAGTAGAAACCCAGCCAGGTCGGGTCGGGGTCGACGTCCCGGGCCCGCTCCAGCCAGCCCTCCGACGCCCTCAGAGCGGCCTCCGCGGCCGCCGAGTCGCCGGCCTTCGCGTGCGCCCGGGCCTCGACCAGCCGGAAGAAGCTCATGGTGCGGGCAGTGGCCAGGCCCCGGTTGCGCTCGACGGCGGCCTGCGCCAGGTCCACGCCCTCGTCGGGGAAGTCCCGGTACGTCGCCTGGAGCGACATCGAGGCGAGGACGTACCCGCCGAGCGGTACGTCCGCGGCCGCCCGGGCCAGGCGCAGCGCCTGGATGTAGTAGCGCTGGGCGGCCTCCTGCTGCCCGGTGTCGAAGGCCATCCACCCGGCCAGCCGGGTCAGTTCGGCCGTCGCCCCGAACAGGGCGCGGCCCACTTCGTCGCTGTACGAGCCGAGGAGCAGCGGAGCCGCGTCGACACGCAGGCACTCGGGCACCATCGACGAACGCCAGTCCCCGCCGCCGTACTTGGAATCCCAGCGTCGCGCGTCCTCGGCGGCCTCGCGGAGCTTGCTCACGTCGCTGTGGCCGACGCGCTGCGGGGAGGAGTCCGAGAGCCCGAGGACCGTCGGGACCGGGGGCACCGTCGGGACCGGGGGCACCGCGGGCACGCTCCGTGCCGGGGGCGGCGCATGCGGCGTTTCGCCGGAGGGCGATGCGGGCACAACCGCCGACGCGGGGGACGACGAGGCTCGGGAGGGGACGGCGGAGGCGGAGACGGATGCAGCGGCACCGGCGGAAGCGGAACCGGAGGCGGTGGACGGGGAGGCCGAGACGCCCGGACCGGAGGACGCAGCGGCGACGGGCTCCCGCGCGACGGAGCTGTCGGCCGGAGATATCAGCCAGCGCGAGGCGGGCGTCGCGTACGCCGACACGGAGAACGAGCCGGCCAGCGACTGCCAGATCCCGCCGCCACCGCGTCGGCCGGCGAGATCGAGCCGGTACAGGTCGGTCGCGGAGCGCACCGCATCGCCCACGTCCCGCGGGAAGGCCAGGCCGACCTCGGGCGCGGGGTCCGCGTCCGCCAGCCCGATCTCGTGCAGCGGCACCGGCCGCCCGAGCTTCGCCCCGATCGCGGCGGCGATCAGATGGGGGGCGGCGCCCTGCGGCACCATCCCCTTGGACACCCACCGGGCCACCGAGGTCTTGTCGTATCGAAGCGTCAGGCCGCGCTGTGCGCCCAGGTCGTTGACGCGCCGGGCCAGTCCGGCGTTGCTGATGCCCGCCAGTGCGAGGACGGCGCCGAGCTTCTCGTTGGGTTCGCGGAGCTCCCTGGACATGCGCCACCCCTCGTCGAACGCGGAACGCACACAACTCATACGCACGCGCAGGCGCTCGCGGGCCCTCGTGCGCCGCCGGGGCATAGGCGCCCGGCATTTCGTAAACCCAGCGTAGTTCCCCGCCTCCCAAGCGTTAAGGCCCCGACTTCCGTATGGCGGGATTGTTGTCCGCTCGCACAGTCGGGCCCGGGCCCTGCCGAGGGCGCGCGCCCCCCGGCGCGCCCCCTGCCGTGCTCCGCCCGTGTGGCCGTGCGCCCGCCCGTGCGCTCTGGCCGGTACCAGGCCCCGGCGATTCGATGTGCGGTGCGTGGGTCGGCCCGCTGCGCGGATCCGGCGGGCCGGGGGATGCCGCTGCCTCAATCCCCGCGGGTGGCGGAACGGTCCGGGGGGTGCATCCCGCCTCCCGGACCGCGCCCGCCCGCCGCATCGGGCACCGCGCCGGGCACCGCACCCGGCACCGCCGAAAGAATGGCCGAAACCGACCTATGGGGCGGGGGGAACGGAACGTCAAATACCGAGTGTCCAGGGCGTGTTCGTTCGTACGTGCGCCCTCCTCGGTCACTCCCGCACGCCCTTCTCGTGGCAGCATGGACCCCGAGCCACCCGGGGCCCAGCCGGCCGCGCCCTCATGCTGCCCGGCCCGTGCACGCCCCGGTCGATTGCCCACGGGCTGGGGAGGCGGCGGTGCGCTGGTTGGTGGGGTGGAGCAGTATCGCCGCGAGCTTCGGCACGGCCGGCCGCGTCTCCGGCCACGCCGGCCGGGACAACCGCAGCGGCCACGACCCGTACGGCACCCGGGCCGCCTACGACCCGCCCCCCGGCTTCGACGGCAGCGGCCTGATCACCGGCGGCATCGCCGACGCCTCCCGTCCCGACGACCCCGCAGGCCACGAGGCCGAACGCACCGTCGTCCCGGTCGGCGCCCAACTCCTGTGGGGGGACCCCGACCCGCTGTGGGCCGTCGGCGACTGGCGTCCCGACGAGATCCGCACCCTCACCGCGGACCCCGCCGACCCCTTCACCCGGATCGCCGTCCTCGGCTGCTGCGGCGCCACCGACGACGAGCTGCGCCGCGCCCTCGTCGCCGCCCGCGGCGGGGCCCTGCGCCACCTCACCCAGTGGTCCGGCAGCCACACCGTCGTCGTCCAGACCGGCCGCCGCATCACCGTCGTCGGCGACCTCGCCGGCGCCCGCCCCGTCTTCCACACGCCGTGGGCCGGCGGGACCGCGTACGCCACCGCCGCCCTCCCGCTCGCCGACCTCATCGAGGCGCAGCTCGACATCGGCCACCTCGCCGCCCTCCTCGCCTGCCCCGACAGCCCCGAGGCACTGGGCGACGGCACACCGTAC
The DNA here is from genome assembly GCF_051550185.1 of Streptomyces pallidus (ex Mingjun et al. 2026). Lineage (NCBI taxonomy): Bacteria > Bacillati > Actinomycetota > Actinomycetes > Kitasatosporales > Streptomycetaceae > Streptomyces > Streptomyces pallidus (ex Mingjun et al. 2026). The sequence continues at coordinate 4,190,069 of NZ_CP196181.1, forward strand.
GTCGGCGTGCGGCGCATCCCGCCCGGGCACGCCCTGATCCTGCGCGAGGGCTCGCGGGAGATCACCGGGTACGAGCCCGTGGCCTCCCTCGCCGTGGCCGCCCCGGCCGCCGACCCCGACCGGGCGGTGGAGGGCGTACGCGAAGCATTGGTGGACGCGGTGCGCGCCCGGCTCACGGCACCGAGGCATGCTCCCGACACCCTGCCGCACGACCCCGGGCCGGTGCCCGGAATGGGCCCCGCCGACCGGCGCGCGGCCCGCGGGGCACCCGTACCGGGCGTCGGCGCCGACCTGTCCGGGGGCAGCGCCTCCGCCACCCTCGCGCTGCTCGCCGCAGGCCTGCCCGGCCAACCGGGCACGATCGCCAGACGTACCGGCGAACGCCTGCTGGCCGTCACCTTCAACGACCTCGCCACCCCCCGGGGCCGCGAGGCCGAACTCGAACGGGCCCACGCCATCGCCGCCAACCCCCGGCTGCACCACGTCGTCGTCGCCGCGGCCGAGGAAGCCCTCCCGTACGCCGACCTCGACGGCCCGCTCACCGACGAACCCGGGCCCTCGCTGGTCTCCGCCGCCCGCGAACGGCGCCGCCTCGCCGCCGGCTCGGCCGACCACTTCGTCGGGCACGGCGCCCGCCAGGTCCTCGACGCCCACCCGGCCCGCCTCGCCGACCTCCTCATGGACCGCCGGCGCCGCCATCTGCTGCGCCCCATGGCCGCCCTCGCCCGCTCGGCCCCGGCGGACTCGCCCGCCTCCCTCCTCGTCCCGTTCTCCGTCTACTCCGCGGCCCGCCGCCTGGCCCGTACGCCGTACCGCACCGGCATGGAGGCCGCCGCGGCCCGGCTGCGCGACGGCGACGTGTGCGACGGGCCCTCGTCCGGGCCGGTCGACGCCTCGCTCGCCGCGCTCACCTGGTCCCGGCCGGGCCCGGCCGCCGGCTGGCTCACCGGAGAGGCGCTGGCGGAAGTATCGATCCGCCTCGCGGCCGCCGCCGGCCGGCCCCCGGTCTCGCTGCGGCCCGGTGAGGCCCGCGCCCGGTCGGCCCTGGCCCGCCACGCCGCCGACCACCGGGTGTTCGAACAGGCCGCCGAGGTCCGCAGCCAGCGCCTGCACGCCCCCTTCCTCGACAACCAGGTCGTCCGGGCCGCCCGCGCCCTCCCCGAGTCCCTGCGCGTCCAGCCGGGCGCGCGGGCCACGATCCTGCGCAGCGTGCTCTCCTCGGCCGGCGTCCGCGAACTCCCCCCGGGCTGGGGGGCCACCGCCCACACCCCGAACGAGACCGCCACCCGCCTGGGCCTACGCGCCGCCCTCGCCTCCCTGCTGGCCCTCTTCACCGCCCCGCTCCTCGCCGACGCCGGCCTGATCGAGGCCCGCGTCGTCCGACAGGCCCTGCTGGACGCCGCCGAGGGCCGTCCCGTGCCGCTGGACGGCCTCGCCGAACTCGTCTCCATGGAGCTGTGGCTCGGCCGCCTGCTCAACCGCCGCGGCACCTGCTGGACCGGCACCTCCACCCCCCGCCGCCGAGCCGTCCCGAACGGCGTCCCCACGCCCCGCCCGGCCCTCTCCTGACCCGGGCCGAGGCGGTGGGGCTCCTCAGCGGCAGCTGATCACTGCGTCGGCCCAGCTCGCCAGCGTCGGCATCCGGCCGTGCCCCACCCGCTCGACCACCAGCCGCACCGTCTCGTGCCCGTCGAGGGAGACGATCACGGCCGCGGCCGGGTCCTCGTGGCCGAGCGTCCCGGACTGCCACAGCCGCTGCCCGTCCGCGTACACCGAGAACCGGACCCTGCCGTCGGACGGCCGTGACAGGGCGTCCACCCCGGCCCGCGCCGAGAACGCGCTGCACTGCCGGTTGAGGGCGATCTCCACCGAGGAACGGGAGTTCACGGTGATCCCCTGCGCGTAGCGCCGGTCGGCGATCTCGAGGCCCCAGCGCTGCCACACCCAGCTGCTGCGCCAGGTCTGCAGTTCGGGGCCGCTGTGGTCGCCGAACACGGAGTGGGCGAGCCCGGCCAGCTGGTACCCGCGCGCCGGCTTCGGCGCGCTCGGCGTGGGCGTGGGCGTGAGCTTCGGGGTGGGCGTGGGCTTCGACGGCGCAGGGCTGGGCGTCGCAGAGGCCGGCACCGTCGGCGCGGGCTTCGCAGGGGCCTGGGGCGGGGGCGCCGACGCCGACGGCGAAGGAACGGGCGGCGACGCCGCGGGCTCCGACGCGGGCTCCGACGGGGGCGGTACGGGCTTCTCCGCGGCCGGCGACCCGGACGCGGCCGGGGCCGGGCTCGACGGACGGGGCGCCGGGACGGCCGGAGCGGTCACCCCGGGCGCGGGCTTCGCCTGGGGCACCGGATCGGCCTCGTCCCCCGACAGCGCGAACACCACCCCGGCGGCCGCGGCGACCGCGAGCCCGGCGGCCAGAGCGGCCTTGGCCGGCGCCCCGAGCCCCTCGGACAGCACCGCCCCCCCGACCCCGCCCCCGGCCCCCGCACCCCCGGCCCCCGCCGTCCCGCCCGCGGCAGCCGCGCCGCCGGCGGAAGCCCCGCCGACAACCGCCGCACCCGCGGCGGACCCGCCCGAGGCGCCGGCGGCCCCCACCGCGGCCGCCGCGGCTCCCGCACCTCCCGCGGCGACGACACCGCCGGCCACCACACCGGCCGCCTTGGCCGCGTACCCGGCGGCGAACCACCCGATGACGGCGACGGGCAGCAGCGCGGGAATGCCCGCGTTGACGTCCTTCAGCTCACCCGCGGCCAGCCGGCACCTGGCACACTCCTCCAGGTGCTTGCGCAGCCCCCGCTCCGCCCGCATCCGCAGCCCGCCCCGCGCGTAGGCGCCCAGCCGGTCCGCGTACCGCGCGCAGTCCCCGCCCGCGCTGAGCGCGGAACTCACGTGCGCCTGGAGGTAGGCCTGCTTGAGGCCCTCCCGGGCCCGGCCCGCCAGCACCGCGGTCGCGTTGGCGCTCAGCCCGAACAGCGGGGCGACCGCGCTGGGAGGGGACTCCTCGACGGTGGTGTGCCACAGCACGGCCTGCCACCGCTCGGGCAGGCTTCGGAAGGCCTGCACGGCCAGCGACTGCTCGGCCTCGCGCATCGCCCGGACGTCAGCGCCCGCTTCGAGGACGTCGTCCCCGGACAGCCCGGACATCCCGCCGCCGGATTCGGAGCCGGCGGCCGCCTGCTCCGCGAACAGCGCGAAGTCCTCGACGAGCTGCTCCCGCCTGGCCGTCTTCGCCCAGGCCGCGGCGACCCGCCGCACCGTGGTCAGCAGATAGGGCCGCACCGCCTGGTCCGGGCCGGCCCCGCCGCGTACCGCTTGCAGCGTCCGCGCGAACACCTCGGCGGTCAGGTCGTCGGCCGTGTGCCCGTCCCGGCAGCAGGTCCGCGCGTAGCGACGTACGGAACCGGCATGACGGCGGAACAGCTCCGCGTACGCCCCATCCTCCCCGGCGCGCATCCGGGCGATCAGATCGCCGTCGGACGGCGGCAGCTCGCTCCCGACTGCCCCGGTGCGGGCGTGCCGGCCGTGTGGTTCGCGCTGGGCCGGGACCTGCCGTACGGGCCGGCTCTGCGCCTCGACCTCGCTGCCGGCACCACCGATCGGTTCTTCCCGACCGTCAACGCTCATCGCGGAAGCTCCCGCACGCCAGACTCAACCGGTACACCGTTCAAGCCTGTCACACGGGGGGCGCGCGCCGAACCCCGCTCCACGCCTTCCACCTGTACGAGGCGCGCCGGGCGGAGCGCCGGGCTTGCCCCTCACCCGCCCGAGTGAACGGAAACCCGGCCCCGCGGAACACCCACCCGCAGTGTCACGCCGCACCGAAGAGGCGTGCCCGGCCCCGGAGCACCCGGCACCGGGGCCCGGCGCACACCTCCTGAGCCGGGATCAGGCCGTGCGCGAGCGCAGCCCTTCGAGCAGGATGTCCAGCAGCCGCGCCGAAGCCGCCGCCTGCTGAGCCGCGTCGGGCAGCGCCGGCGCGGCCGTGGCGATGACCAGCAGCACGTCGGCCACGGTGACGTCGGCCCGCAGTTCACCGGCCTCCCGGGCACGGTCGACCAGCCGGCCGACCACCTCGAGCAGCGCGCCCGCGCCCGCGTCCGCCGACGGCTCGTCCTCCGCGGAAGTCCGCGCACCGATGACCCGCAGCTCGGGAGCCCCGGCCTCAGCGGCCTGGCGCTGCTGCGGAACGCGGAGCTCGGGAAGCTCCTCGGCGTCCTCGGCGGAGCGGACCCGCAGCACCTGCGGCGGCAGCAGCCGCCCGGCGCCCGAGGCGACGGAGGTGCGCAGGAAGCGCGACAGCGCCTGCCACGGCTCCTCCTCCTGTCCCAGCGCGGTCTTGGCCTGCTCGGTCAGCCGGGCGGTCTCTTCCTCGGCTATTCGGCGGACCAGGACGTCCTTACTGGGGAAGCGCCGGTACACGGTGCCGACACCGACCCGCGCGCGCCGCGCAACGTCCTCCATCGGGGCCCCGTAGCCCAGCTCGCCGAACACCTCGCGGGCAGCACGCAGCACGTGTTCGAGGTTGCGCTGGGCGTCGACGCGCAGTGGCGTGGTGCGCCCCACCCCGGTTGCGGTGGTCGTGCCGCCGCCGGTCATCACTCGACCGTTGCTCTCGGTCGAGAGCGCGGTCGCAGAACCATGGAAATCGGACATGTTCATATGTATCCCCCGGTGATCGCTTGTCTCCCCCCGGAGACATCCCCGCCTTCGTGTCGAGGTTGGCCACGGTCAGTGGCCCCGGTCTTACTCCTCGACGAGATACGAACATAGTTGAGCCAGAGTCAATTCAGAAGAGGCAGCCCCCGTCGGGCCGCCGCCCGATCGGAGCATTCGCCCCCACTTTTCCGATCCGGGCCTCCGGAAGCACCCTGTCCGCACCCTCTGACCTGCGCAACTCCACCCACTTCCAAGCCGTCCGAGAGCCCCGTCCCACCGCCTCCTCCGGTCACACAATTTGTCAGGCCTGTGGACAAACTCCCAGCCACGTTGCGTCATGGGATGGTGAAGGCAGCCAACTCCCGAGGCACGGCCCCCGGTAACACGCCCGCCACCTCCGACAGCTCCGCCACGTCCGCCGCCGGTTCCACCCCTCCCGCCGCCGGTTCCACCACGGACACCTCCCCCCGCCCCGCCCCGGACGCCCCGCCGCCCGCCGCATCCGGGCACCGTCGCATCCTCGTCATCGGCGGCGGCTACGTCGGCATGTACACGGCCCTCCGGCTCCAGAAGCGGCTCAGAGCGGGCGAAGCCGAGATCACGGTGGTCAGCCCGGACCCGTACATGACGTACCAGCCCTTCCTCCCCGAGGCCGCGGCCGGCTCCATCTCCCCCCGCCACGTGGTGGTGCCGCTGCGCCGTGTCCTCGACCGCTGCCGCATCGTCATGGGCCAGGCCCTGAGCATCGACCACGCCAAGCGCACCGCCACCGTCGCCACCCTCGCCACCGCCGACGAAGGCACCGGCCCCCGGGAGATCGCGTACGACGAGCTCGTCCTCGCCCCCGGGTCCGTCTCCCGCGCCCTCCCCGTCCCCGGCCTCGCCGACTACGGCATCGGCTTCAAGACCGTCGAGGAGGCCATCGGGCTGCGCAACCACGTCATCGAGCAGATGGACATCGCGTCCTCCACCCGCGACCCCGCCATCCGCGACGCCGCCCTCACCTTCGTCTTCGTCGGCGGCGGGTACGCCGGCGTCGAGGCCCTCGGCGAGCTCCAGGACATGGCCCACTACGCGGCCCGCTACTACCACAACGTCAAGGCCGAGGACATGAAGTGGGTCCTGGTCGAGGCCAGCGACCGGATCCTCCCCGAGGTCGGTCCCGAGCTGGGCGTCTACACCGTCCGCGAACTGCGCGGCCGGGGCATCGACGTCCGTCTGGAGACCCGCCTCGACTCCTGCGAGAACCGCGTCGCCGTCCTCAGCGACGGAGCCCGCTTCCCCACCCGCACCCTCGTCTGGACCGCCGGCGTCAAACCGCACCCGGTACTCGCGGCCTCCGACCTCCCCCGCAACGAGCGCGGCCGCCTCGTCTGCACCGCCTTCCTCACCGTCAAAGGCGTCGACAACGCCTGGGCCGCCGGAGACGCCGCCGCCGTCCCCGACATCACCGCCGCCGAACCGGGCCGCGAGTGCGCCCCCAACGCGCAGCACGCCGTCCGCCAGGCCAAGGTCCTCGCCGACAACCTCCTCGCCTCCCTGCGCGGCGAGGCCCTCACCGAGTACGCGCACCAGTACGGCGGCTCCGTCGCCTCCCTCGGCCTCCACAAGGGCGTCGCCCACATCTACGGCCGCAAGTTCAAGGGATACCCCGCCTGGTTCCTGCACCGCGCATACCACCTCAGCCGGGTCCCCACGTTCAACCGCAAGATGCGCGTCCTCGCGGAATGGACCCTCTCCGGCCTCTTCAAACGCGAGATCGTCTCCCTCGGCTCCCTCGAACACCCCAGGGCAGAATTCGAACTCGCAGCCGGTGGCGGCCACTGGCACCACCTGACACCACCCCCGCCACCCGCCCCCGAACCCCCGCAGGAAAAGCAGGGCTGACGCTGACAGTGCCGTCGGCCACACTGGACGTGTGACCATAGGTGTGCTCACCCCTGCGCAGAGTGACACCGTCCAGCGATCCCCACCGACCCACCCAGCGATACAGCGACGACAGCGACCGCGACCACTTGCGACACCACGAGGCTTGAACGCAGTGAACTTCACGCGCTGGAGCGCCCGGCTTCCCGGAACGCAGCGCCGCGCCGCCGCCCGGTCCGAACACGCCGCCGCCCAGGCCAAGCGCGGCGAAGGGGCCGTCCCGGCCGCCCGCGGCGCAGCCGGCCGCTCCGCGACCGACCCCGACGGCGGGCCGGCCGACCCCACCGCCTCCGGAACCGGCCCCGCCTCCGGCGCAGGCGGCCCGGGCAGCGGCACCGGCCAGGGCGCCGGCAGCGGGCCCCTCCCCGCCGCGCCCTCCCTCGACGAGCTCTCCGTACGCGAGGTCCTCGGCCGGCTCCCGGCCCTCGTCGCCCTCGTCCACGGCCCCGAGCACCGCGTCGCGTACGTCAACGACGCCTACACCGCCGGCTTCGGCCCCCGCCCGGCCGGCGCCCCCGCCCACGAGGCCCTGCCCGAACTCGGCGAGCTGGGCCTCCTCCCGCTCCTCGACCAGGTCCAGCGCAGCGGCAAGTCCCGTACCGCCAAGAACCGCACCGCCCCCGGCGGCGGCAGCTGCTACACCGTCACCTGCACCCCGGTCGAGTTCCCCAAGGCCGTGCCCGAAAGCGACGCCGACCCGCACCCCCACCACACCGGCGTCCTCATCCACCTCGCCGACGTCACCGACCATGCGGAGGCCGCCGAGCGGCTGCGCGCCAGCGAGCGCCGCCAGCGCGAGGCCGCCGTCACCCTGCAGCGCTCCCTCCTCCCCCAGGAGCTGGAGCAGCCCGACGACCTCCGCATCGCCGCCACCTACCACCCGGGCGGCACCGAGGCCGCCGTCGGCGGCGACTGGTACGACGTCATCACACTCGGCGCCGGCCGCACCGCTCTCGTCATCGGCGACGTCATGGGCCGCGGAGTGCGCGCCGCGGCCGTCATGGGCCAGCTGCGTACCGCGGTCCGCGCGTACGCCCGCCTCGACCTGCCCCCGCACGAGGTGCTCCAGCTCCTCGACGGCCTCGCCGCCGAGATCGACGCCAGCCAGATCGCGACCTGCGTCTACGCCGTCCACGACCCCAACGAGGGCCTGCTCGCGTACGCCTCCGCGGGCCACCTCCCCATCCTGGTGCGCGACGCCGACGGCACCGTGCGCCGTGCCGCCGACCCGACCGGCCCGCCGCTCGGCACCGGCGGATGGCTGCACAGCTCGGGCACCATCGCGCTGGGCCCCGGCTCCACCGCCGTCCTCTACACCGACGGCCTCGTCGAACGCCGTGGCGAGGACATCGACGAGGGGGTCGCCGCCCTGGAGCGCGCCCTCGCCGGAGCCCAGGGCACCCCGGCCGTGATCTGCGACCGCCTGATGCGGGCGCTGGGCGTGGACGCCGACCACGACGACGACGTCGCCGTCATGGTCCTCCAGCAGCCGCACCGCACCGGTGCCGACGCCGAGCTCTTCCACAACGCCGCCCTCGACCTCCTCGGCGGCGTCGAGGCCGCCCCGCGCGCCCGCGCCTTCGCCCAGGGCGTCCTCACCTCCTGGCGCTTCCCGGTCGAGCTGTGCGACCTGGGGGTCCTCGCCGCGAGCGAGCTCGTCGCGAACTCCCTCCAGCACGGCACCCCGCCCATGCGGCTGCGGCTGCGCCGCACCGACCGCCGGCTGATCGTCGAGGTCACCGACGGCGACGACCACCTGCCGCGGCGCCGCCGGGCCGAACCGGGAGACGAGACCGGCCGGGGCATCTCGATCGTCGCCACCATCGCCTCGTCCTGGGGCTGCCGGCGCACCCCGGGCGGAGGCAAGGCCGTCTGGTGCGAGTTCGCCCTGCCGGACAAGTAGCCGGAACGGGGGATGAAGACGAGGGAGGCCCGGTCCCAGGACCGAGCCTCCTTCCCACACATATACGTATATACGTACGCTACGCAGTCACGCGGCCCGCACCGACCACGGCAGCACCAACCGGAACCCCGGCACCAGCAACCCCGGCAGTGGCCTTCGCACCACCCGACGCAACCGGCTCCGCCTTCGCCAGCGACGGCCGGTCCTGCACCGGGCTCAGCTGCGCGCCGAGCCGCAGCGCCAGCCGGGCGATGCCCAGCGACACCACGACGAACACCGCGACGTACAGCATCGGCGCGCCCGCACCGAGCGGCACGCCCAGCGGCCCCAGCGCCAGCGCGAGCTGCTTGACCAGCGCGAAGGCCGAGTTGTACTGGCCCACCGAGCCCTCCGGCGCCAGGTCGGCCACGAGCGGCGCGAGCGTCGGCGACAGCATCGCCTCGCCGATCCCGAAGAGGGCGTAGGTGGTGATGAACGCGGCGGCGGCCATCACCGCACTGCCGTGCCCCAGACCCGAGAACCCGGCGATCAACCAGGCGACCGTCCAGATCAGGCCGACCAGCGCGATCACCCGCGACCGGCGGCGCTTCTCGACGAGCCGCAGCACCGCGAACTGCGCGAGGACGATCGCACCGGTGTTGGCGGCCAGGGCGAAGCCGAGCGTGGACGGGGAGATCCGGGCGGCCTCGGTACCGAAGGCGGCCAGCCCCGACTCGAACTGCCCGTAGCAGGCAAAGAAGATCACGAAGCCCAGGACCAGCAGCTGGACCATCGTCTTGTGCTGCACGAGCCGCGTCCAGCCGTTGCCCGACTGCGCCGGGTCCCTGGGCACGGCGTCCTTGATGCTCGGCGCGTGCGGCATGCGCACGGTGAGGATGACGCCGGCCAGGACCAGGAACATCACGGCCTCGATGCCGAACAGCAGGGTGAAGCTGGCGGGTCGGCTCTCGTCGACGATCTGGCCGCCGATGAGGCCTCCGATGCCCAGCCCCAGGTTCTGCATGAAGAACTGGAGGGCGAAGGCCCGGGTCCGGGTGGCCGGGGTGGAGCACCACACGATCATCGTGGCGAGGGCGGGCTGCATGACGGCCTGCCCGGCGCCGAGGGCCAGCGCGGACAGCAGGATCGGCACGATGCCCGTGGACAGCCCCAGTGCCAGCGCACCGGCGGACGCGACGACGGCTGCGCCGATGACCACGGGGACGGGACCGCGGCGGTCGATGACGCGACCGGTGAAGGGCAGTGCGATCAGCGCGCTCACGGCGAAGGCCACGAACGCGCTGGTGGCCGCCATGGAGCCGAGCCCTCGCACCTGCGCCACGTAGATGTAGAGGAACGGGACGGTGAAGCCGATACCGAACGCGGTCAGCGCGTTGCCGGCCTGGATCCGTCGCATCGCGGCGCCCATCACCTTGGTCACTTTTCACCTGCCTTGATAGCTGAAGCCTGAAGA
>NZ_CP196181.1:4205000-4207500 GCF_051550185.1 Streptomyces pallidus (ex Mingjun et al. 2026)
CCGTAAGGCGATGTATACGGACTGACGCCTGCCCGGTGCTGGAACGTTAAGGGGACCGGTTAGTGACCTTTCGGGGTTGCGAAGCTGAGAACTTAAGCGCCAGTAAACGGCGGTGGTAACTATAACCATCCTAAGGTAGCGAAATTCCTTGTCGGGTAAGTTCCGACCTGCACGAATGGCGTAACGACTTCTCGACTGTCTCAACCATAGGCCCGGTGAAATTGCACTACGAGTAAAGATGCTCGTTTCGCGCAGCAGGACGGAAAGACCCCGGGACCTTTACTACAGTTTGATATTGGTGTTCGGTTCGGCTTGTGTAGGATAGGTGGGAGACTTTGAAGCAGCCACGCCAGTGGTTGTGGAGTCGCCGTTGAAATACCACTCTGGTCGTGCTGGATGTCTAACCTCGGTCCGTGATCCGGATCAGGGACAGTGTCTGATGGGTAGTTTAACTGGGGCGGTTGCCTCCCAAAGGGTAACGGAGGCGCCCAAAGGTTCCCTCAGCCTGGTTGGCAATCAGGTGTTGAGTGTAAGTGCACAAGGGAGCTTGACTGTGAGACCGACGGGTCGAGCAGGGACGAAAGTCGGGACTAGTGATCCGGCGGTGGCTTGTGGAAGCGCCGTCGCTCAACGGATAAAAGGTACCCCGGGGATAACAGGCTGATCTTCCCCAAGAGTCCATATCGACGGGATGGTTTGGCACCTCGATGTCGGCTCGTCGCATCCTGGGGCTGGAGTCGGTCCCAAGGGTTGGGCTGTTCGCCCATTAAAGCGGTACGCGAGCTGGGTTTAGAACGTCGTGAGACAGTTCGGTCCCTATCCGCTGTGCGCGTAGGAATATTGAGAAGGGCTGTCCCTAGTACGAGAGGACCGGGACGGACGAACCTCTGGTGTGCCAGTTGTCCTGCCAAGGGCATGGCTGGTTGGCTACGTTCGGGAGGGATAACCGCTGAAAGCATCTAAGCGGGAAGCCTGCTTCAAGATGAGTATTCCCACCTCCTTGAGAGGGTAAGGCTCCCAGTAGACGACTGGGTTGATAGGCCAGATGTGGAAGCCCGGTAACGGGTGGAGCTGACTGGTACTAATAGGCCGAGGGCTTGTCCTCAGTTGCTCGCGTCCACTGTGTTAGTTCTGAAGCAACGAACTCGCCATGCCGGCTTGAGTTCAACTTCATAGTGTTTCGGTGGTCATAGCGTTAGGGAAACGCCCGGTTACATTCCGAACCCGGAAGCTAAGCCTTTCAGCGCCGATGGTACTGCAGGGGGGACCCTGTGGGAGAGTAGGACGCCGCCGAACAATCATTGCGGGAAGCCCCGCACCAGCCCGTCAAGGGCTCGGTGCGGGGCTTTTCTGCGTTTACCGGCAGACCAGGGGCCCGGTCGGTATCCTGGCGGCGTTCCCCGGAGGAGTCGATGACAGCACAGCACGTGGAAGACGGCGGTCCGCTCATCCCCCAGCCGGCCATGACGCGGGAAGCGTTGCGGGACGCCGTACGGCGGATCGACATGGCGAGCCTCGTCGTGCTCGACCGGGAGTGCAACGAGGCCTTCGACCGGGCGGCCGAAACGGGAGCGATCAACCCCCTGCGGTTCTTCCTCATCAAGTGGGCCACCCACGTCGCGATCCACCGTTGGCCGGCGCGTGCAGCGGCCCTCCGTGAAGCAGAGCGCATCGCGGGCGACCCGGCCTCCACGGAGCAGGAGTTCCAGGCCGCGATGGCGGCCAGCAGCCGCATCCTCGCCGAGGCGCAGCAGGAAATCGGTCTGTGAGCCCGCGGGGCGAAGGCGTCGAGAGCGACAACGGGTGGGCGTGGGAGTGCGACCCCAGCCGGGTGTGGGTCCTGGGGGACATGCCGTCGGCGCAGCAGGGACTCGTGGGCGCCGTCATGGACGGTCTGGTGGACCTGGCGTCCATGGGCATCGACCCCAAGGACGGCAGCCTGTACGAGGACCCGAACCCGATGCGGCTGCGTACGTACGAGGACGAGCACCTGATGCTCTGGTACCAGACCATCCCGCACCGCAGCCGCGTCTACCTCAAGCGCGTCAACCTCTGACCGACCGAGGCCGAGCCCGGGTGGCCGCCGCGGCTCGCGCGACCAGTCCGCCGTCTGGGAAGGGGACACCTCGCCCTGGTCTACGGGCCCGCTGATCCGCGAGGCCCGTGGTCCGCTGGACGCGTCGCCGTGGTCGTCTGCACGGACCAGTCAGCCGATCGACGAGGGAGGCTCGGGTGCCCGAGCCCCGGACGGAGACGGATGCCGGCGCGCTGTCGCGCCGGTTCCCACCAACGAGCCCGAGCTCCTGGAGCTGATAGGCGGCGGCCTTGCGCTGGCCGAGGACAGCCCGGTGACCTGGGCCGTCGACCTGAACGCCGGCGGGCGCCCTGCTGACCAGCCATGGTCAGTCGCTGCTCTACATTCCTGGCCGAGCCGTCCACCGCCCCGGCCGTGGCTACCGCGGAGACGGCAAGGCCGTCGTGAAACGGCGCCCACGTCATT